>NZ_CP068437.1 GCF_016757755.1 Shewanella sp. KX20019
GTGGCGGTTTCACTTTGGCAACAATGTATCGCAAGGCTGCAAGATGAGCTTTCTGCTCAGCAATTCAGTATGTGGATAAGACCGTTACAGGCAGAGATGGAAGGCGACACGCTTGTCATATATGCACCTAACCGTTTCGTTTTAGATTGGGTTAGAGATAAATACCTTAATATCATCAATCAATTTTTTACCGAACAGATGGGTGCCGATGCACCTAATTTACGTTTTGACATCGGTAGTCGCCCATCCGCCAAGCCAGTTGTGCAAGCAACAGCATCGATGCGAAGTCGACCAGCAGTGAGAAAAACGGTAGAGCGACCGACATTTAATGCCCCTCAGGCAGAACCTGCCATTACCGCCAATCACCGCAGCAATATTAACCCAACTTATCAGTTTGATAACTTCGTAGAGGGTAAGTCAAACCAGTTAGGTAAAGCGGCAGCACTGCAGGTATCTGAAAATCCTGGTGGCGCTTATAACCCACTGTTTCTTTATGGTGGTACAGGTTTGGGTAAAACCCACCTGTTGCACGCCGTGGGTAATGGCATTATTAAGAACAAGCCGGATGCTAAAGTGGTTTACATGCATTCAGAGCGTTTTGTACAGGACATGGTTAAAGCCCTGCAAAACAATGCAATTGAAGAGTTTAAGCGTTACTACCGCAGTGTTGATGCACTCTTTATTGATGATATTCAATTCTTTGCCAACAAGGATCGTTCGCAAGAAGAGTTCTTCCATACCTTTAATGCACTATTAGAGGGTAACCATCAGATCATTCTAACCTCGGATAAATATCCAAAAGAAATCGACGGTGTTGAAGATCGTCTTAAGTCTCGATTTGGTTGGGGTCTGACCGTCGCGATTGAGCCGCCAGAGTTAGAAACTCGTGTGGCGATCTTGATGCGTAAAGCACAAGAGAGCGGCATTAATCTGCCTGATGAAGTGGCCTTCTTTATTGCTAAGCGTTTACGCTCTAATGTTCGTGAGCTTGAAGGCGCACTTAACCGTGTTATCGCCAATGCGAACTTTACCGGTCGTCCTATTACTATCGACTTCGTCCGCGAAGCATTGCGTGACCTGCTTGCGCTGCAAGAAAAGCTGGTCACTATCGATAATATTCAAAAGACCGTTGCTGAGTACTACAAAATTAAAATGGCTGATATGTTGTCGAAGCGTCGTTCACGTAGTGTGGCGCGTCCAAGACAGATGGCTATGGCGTTATCTAAAGAACTTACTAACCAAAGCTTACCTGAAATTGGTGATGCATTTGGTGGTCGTGACCATACGACAGTTTTGCATGCATGTCGTAAAATAGCGCAATTGCGTGAAGAAAGTCATGACATTAAAGAAGATTATGCTAACTTGATACGAACCTTATCTTCTTAATATCAGGGAATTGAAACCAATGAAATTTTCTATTGATAGGGATGCCCTATTAAAGCCACTTCAGTTAGTTAGTGGAGCGGTGGAGAGACGTCACAACTTGCCTATCCTGGCGAACCTTTTAGTAGAAGTAAGTACTCACTCACTTAAGTTGACCGGTACTGATTTAGAAGTTGAATTAGTCGGCGAAGTGCAACTTGAGGGGGAAGTCCTTGAAGGTCGTACAACGGTTCCCGCAAAGAAATTTTTAGATATCGTTAAATCTCTACCCGATCAGGTAGAGCTTAAGATTGAACAGCAAGAAAATCGCTTATTATTACGTTCAGGTCGCAGTCGTTTCACTTTGGCAACTTTGCCAGCTGAAGAGTACCCCAATGTAGAAGCGTTTGAAGCTGATATTGAATTTACCCTCAAGCAAGGCACTATGAAGTCCTTAATTGATGCGACCCAGTTCTCAATGGCAAACCAAGATGTGCGTTACTACCTTAACGGTTTGTTATTAGAGACCGAGGGCAATGTACTGCGTGCTATCGCAACAGATGGCCACCGTTTGGCAATGAGTCATCGTACGATTGAAGCTTCTTTACCTGAAAAGCAGGTGATTGTGCCGCGTAAAGGTGTGTTAGAGCTTATGCGTTCATTCGAAGGTGATGATCTAGATGTCACCATTGCAATCGGCGATAACGCCATTAGAGCAACTACAGCGACTGCTACGTTTACCAGTAAGCTGGTAGATGGACGTTTCCCTGATTATCGTCGTGTGTTGCCTAAAGGCGGCGATAAGATTGTTATTGCTAGCCGTCTGCAGCTTAAGCAAGCCTTGCTACGTGCGTCTATTCTATCGAATGAGAAGTTCCGTGGTGTGCGAGTACAGTTAGAAAACAATCTACTTAAGATCACCGCCAATAACCCCGAACAGGAAGAAGCGGAAGAGATCTTAGATGTTGAATACGAAAACAGCCCACTAGAGATAGGTTTTAACGTTAGTTATCTACTGGATGTATTAAACAACCTACCGTCTGATGATGTGCGTATTACGCTAATTGATGGTAACTCAAGCGCACTTATCGATAATCACGTAGAGCAGAACTCTATGTATGTTGTTATGCCAATGCGCTTATAGCCGAGCGTTTCATTCTGCCGTTTGATACCAGATAAAGTTTCTAAGACACTCAGTCGGCTTTATCTGGTATAACTAACTATTCCACTATATTTACTCCTCCCGTCGTCTTAAAGGGTACTAATGAGCCTTAACCGTCTTCACATTGAAGCTTTCCGTAATATTGCCTCTGCGCAATTGCAGCCAGGTGAAGGGCTCAATTTAATTTATGGCCAAAACGGTAGCGGCAAGACCAGTATTTTAGAAGCTATCTACTTTTTGGGGATGGGACGCTCTTTTCGCAGCCATCTGTCCCAGCGAGTGATAAAGCATGACCAGGATGCACTGACTTTATTTGCCAATATGCTGACAGCAGAAGATGAGAGTAAAATTGGTCTCAGGCGGTTTAGAAGTGGCGAGATTGAAGTTAAAATAAATGGCGATAAAGTGAAACGTTTATCGACATTAGCAGAATCTTTACCGATTCAGGTGATCACTCCAGAAAGCTTTTCTTTGCTTTTTGAGGGGCCAAAATCCAGACGACAGTTTATTGATTGGGGGGCATTTCATTCTGACCCTCGCTTTTATGCTGCTTGGGTAAATGTACGCCGAATATTAAAGCAACGAAATCAATTGCTCAGGGATGAATCGCCTTATAGTTCGATACAGTTTTGGGATAAAGAATTTATTCGTTATGCTGAACTGGTCACTGATATACGAAAGCAATATGTAGACTCGTTAAATGAGCTACTTAAGGGTATAATCGAAGAGTTTTTACCTCAGGTTGATGTAAAGGTTTCTTTTACCCGAGGATGGGATAGTAAAACAGAGTATGCACAGCTGCTCGAGACGCAGTATCCCAGAGATTTAGCCACAGGCTTTACCGTCAGCGGACCTCATAAAGCGGACTTAAGATTGCGGGTAGGAACACTACCAGCACAAGATGCTTTATCCCGTGGACAGTTGAAATTGTTAGTCTGTGCATTGCGTATTGCACAAGGAAAGTTGCTCAAACAACAAATAGATAAAAAAAGTATTTATCTGGTGGATGACCTTCCATCGGAATTGGATGCACAGCATAGAAAACTATTGCTACAGCAGTTAGCTGATACCGGCGCACAAGTTTTTGTCACGGCAATCGAACCAGCAGCAATAGTCGATTCGTTAATCACGCCACCAAGCAAGGTGTTCCATGTGGAACATGGGCGTGTAACGGTAATTGAATAACCGACGAGAGAATAATATGTCAGAGAATAGTTATGATTCTTCGAGTATTAAGGTACTAAAAGGCCTTGATGCGGTACGTAAAAGACCAGGAATGTACATTGGTGATACCGATGATGGCACCGGTCTACATCACATGGTATTCGAAGTAGTCGATAACTCTATCGATGAAGCCTTAGCCGGCTACTGTAGTGACGTTATCATTACAATCCATACTGATGGATCTGTATCGGTAAAAGATGATGGTCGTGGTATTCCTGTTGAGATCCACCCAGAAGAGGGCATCTCTGCAGCTGAAGTTATTATGACGGTACTTCATGCTGGTGGTAAGTTCGATGATAACTCTTATAAAGTATCAGGCGGTTTACATGGTGTTGGTGTTTCTGTTGTAAACGCACTATCTCACAAGCTACAGCTGACAATTCGTCGTGACGGTAAACTCTATGAGCAGTTTTACACTCATGGTGAGCCAGATGAGCCGATCAAAGCTATTGGCGATGCGACAAATACCGGTACTGAAATTCGTTTCTGGCCAAGTGAAGAGACCTTTAGCGACGTATTGTTCCACTTTGATATTTTAGCTAAGCGTGTCCGTGAGCTTTCGTTCCTAAACTCTGGTGTTGGTGTTCGTCTTGTTGACGAGCGTGATGACCGTGATGAGTTTTTTAAGTACGACGGTGGTATCAGTGCTTTTGTTGATTATTTGAACGTTAACAAAACACCGGTAAACAAAGACGTTTTCCATTTTATTCAAGAGCGTGAAGACGGTATTACCGTTGAAGTCGCGATGCAGTGGAACGATGGCTTCCAAGAGAACATCTTCTGTTTTACCAACAACATTCCTCAGCGCGATGGTGGAACTCACTTAGCGGGTTTCCGTGGCGCATTAACGCGTAACTTAAACAACTACATGGAAAAAGAGGGTTATAACAAGAAGGGCAAGACTGCCGCTACGGGTGATGATGCTCGTGAAGGCCTAACTGCTGTTATCTCTGTTAAAGTACCGGATCCTAAGTTTAGCTCACAGACCAAAGATAAATTGGTGTCTAGTGAAGTTAAAACGGCTGTTGAGCAGACAATGGGCGAACAGTTGGGTGATTACCTAGTTGAGCATCCAAATGAAGCTAAGTTGATTGTTGGTAAGATCATCGATGCATCTCGTGCTCGTGAAGCTGCGCGTAAAGCCCGTGAGCTTACACGTCGTAAAGGTGCACTCGATTTAGGTGGTTTGCCAGGTAAGTTGGCCGATTGCCAAGAGAAGGACCCAGGTCTTTCTGAAATCTACATAGTGGAAGGGGACTCTGCTGGCGGATCAGCCAAGCAGGGACGTAACCGTAAGAATCAAGCCATTCTTCCGCTTAAAGGTAAGATCTTAAACGTTGAAAAAGCACGTTTTGATAAGATGTTATCTTCGCAAGAAGTGGTCACACTGATCACTGCACTCGGTTGCGGTATTGGCCGTGATGAATATGATCCAGAAAAAACGCGTTATCACAATATCGTCATCATGACCGATGCCGACGTCGATGGCTCGCACATTCGTACCTTGCTATTGACCTTCTTCTTCCGTCAAATGCCTGAGCTTATTGAACGTGGTTACATCTACATTGCACAGCCACCTTTGTATAAAGTGAAAAAGGGTAAACAAGAGCAGTATCTAAAAGATGATCCAGCACTAACGGAATATCTAACGACTCAAGCACTCGATAACGCCAATATTTATCCTGCGCAAGGTGCACCTGGTATGTCTGGCCAGCCATTAGAGACGTTGGTTAACCAGTATCGTGAAGTGGAAGCGATTATTCAGCGTCTTGAAAAACGTTACCCAACTAACATTGCTGACTTGATGTTGTACCATCCTGAGTTAACTAGCGAAATGTTGAGTGATGAAGCACAAGTTAAAGCTTGGTCTGATGCATTTATTGCTGACTTAGTAGAGAAAGAGTCTGGCGGTATCTTGTACAGTGCTGAGCCAATACTGGATCCAGAGCGCCAAGTATATCTACCAAAGATAACCATTCGCAAACATGGTATTGATGCTAATTACTTGTTTAGTTATGAGTTTTTCCAGTCTACCGATTATCAGCGTATTGTGAAATTAGGTGCTGAAATTGATGGTTTAGTGGAAGAGGGCGGCTATGTTCAACGTGGTGAGCGGACTAAAGATGTCTCTAGCTTTATAGAAGCACTTGATTGGTTGATGAGTGAAGCTAAGCGTGGTCAGTATATCCAGCGTTATAAGGGATTGGGTGAGATGAACCCTGAGCAGTTGTGGGAAACTACAATGGATCCAGAGTCACGTCGTATGCTGCAAGTGACTATTGAAGATGCGATTGGTGCAGATCAACTATTCACCTGTTTGATGGGTGATCATGTTGAGCCTCGTCGTGACTTTATTGAGTCTAATGCCCTTAACGTGGCCAACTTAGACGTATAGTCTGTACTTACTTTGCAAATAGTGAAATCGGCGCATATAGCGCCGATTTTTTGTTGTATTGCATATGAATATCCACTACGGCATAAACTGTGGTAGATATTATTACTCCCGGTCACAGAAAGTGTTCAAGAAAGCGTTTAAAAAACTGTTTAATATCAGAGATAAGGTGATTATTGATAAGCCTAAAAGTTTCGGCGGCGCGGCAGAGTCTTATCAAATAACTTCATCGCCATTAAGCAGTATTCCTCCCCAAGCATCAGTTGATACACCTATCGATATATCGGCACTGTTCTATAGTTTGTTATTTCCTAGTACCCAGCAAAATGGAGTGGCTAACGAGTTAGAAAAGAGTGTATTTAGACGAGTAGAGGCGGCACTGTCTTCTCCTAAAGCCATTGCGGATAGAGTACTGAAGCTACCCACACAAGTCGCGGCGTTAGATAAGCAGTTAGCAGATGAAAGCAGTGACACTAAAGCGTTGTTAACGTTAATAGAAAAAGACCCAGTGCTGAGTGTTGAGGTTCTAAAACTATGTAATGCACCGCTGTTTCGACGCAGTGAAAAAGAGATCACTAGCTTGCAGCAAGCGATTGTACAGCTTGGCCGAGAACAGATGAGGCGCTTTATTACAACGACACTATTACGTGATTGTATTGAGATAAAGCCGATCTACTTTCGCCGTTTTGGCTCACAGATTTGGCGTCACTCTATGCAAGTTGCTTACCTTGCAGGTGAGTTAACCGATGAAGATGCTGACAGCGCATTTTTGTTGGGGTTAATTCATGATGTAGGCAAAATTGCTATCTTTAAGTTGCTATTAGAAGCCTTTAAGCAGGCGGAACCCGGTGAACAACCTTGCTCAAGCTTGTTTAGGCAGGTGATGACGGCTAAATCATTAAGTTTGAGCGCCCTGCTCGCTAAGCATTGGCAGTTACCCGCCATGTTTGAGGCAGAGCTTAGTCATCTTGCAATTGTTGATTCTACGCCTGCTGGTGGCCTAGCAGAAGCTGTGTGGCGAGCAAACTTGATCAGTGAATGTTCTATGTTGCTTGAAGCCGATAAACTGGATGAGTTACAACTTAATCGATTAATACTCGAAGCGGGTATCGACAGAGCGAGTTTTGATGAGCTACATCAAAAGCTGATCTTGTTTTAATTGATATTAGGTTACCTTTCAAAAAGAAAAAGCCTCTAACATTAGAGGCTTTTATACTGTCATTATCTTAAGTGTTTATACTTCCTAAAGCCGAACATCAGCAGCAGAAAAAGACTGAAGTAGCCTAAACTACCGCCGCCACTCGTTGCTGTTTTGGGCTCCGGTATAACCGCTACCGTTTTTACGGATATTGTCACACTTGCTTCCGTCATCCCATCAAAGGAGTCTGTCGCAGTCACCTTAAATTCAAGAGTGGCATCTTGATTCGGGGCTACAAAGGTCAGTTGATTAGTGTCGATTGTTGATAAAACCACCTCAGTTCCAGATGTTTGGCTCCATAAGAAACTGATGGGATCATTATCGGCATCTGTCGCCGTAGCTACTAGAGTGACGGTTTCACCTGCATTTGCTTCTCTATCTTCGCTCACGACGACAACCGGAGCGGTGTTACTTCTATCATCATCGAGTAGCTTAACCGCTAGAGTTGCGGTACCTAGCTCACTGCCATTAACGCTTTGTAGTTCAACCGTGAACAGCTCTGTACCCTCTACAATATCGTCATTTATAGGACTAATGGTGATTGTTTTTGCCTGAGTATCACCCTCTAGCCATACAAGTTGACCATGAGTATCTTCGACATCGGTCCCTATAGTTGCAGTGTCGTCAGTTAGAGAGAATTCAACTTTCAGTTCGCCCGCACTACCGCCATTACGTTGTACTGATACTTTAATTGAAGCATCCGACTCAGTCGCTGTTTGTTCGCTACTAGCAAAACTTATGACGCCTGATTGAGCTGGGAAGTCACCCATTCTCAATGTGTGGTAACTCGGTGATGCTAGCGTGAGGCCACCTTGTGGGTCAAACAGACGCAGAAATAGCTGTAGCTCTTTATTTTGGCCGTTGTCGATGGTGTTGATGACAATCGTTTTGGGAGTATTATCGTTATTTGCCCACGCTAAACGGCCCGACTTAGCCTCAAAGTCAGTAGCAGTTTGAGCTGAAGCCCCTAAGGTTTCGTAGCCGACGCTGACAGCACCTGCGCCTGTTGGACGCATAACCTTAACGGTAATACTGTCACCTGGGAATAATGTTGATTCCGAGTGTTCAAATGCACTACTACCAAAGGTTGCGCTGTGGGTATTATCTTTTAGGACATACAGACCACCACTGATATCGCTCGCGAGGATCAAGCCTGAGGGAAGGTAAGGGTAAATGCCCCAAACGCCGTTAAAAGAAGCGCCATCCGATGCTGGGTAAGTATCAAAGAAACCAGCTTCTTTGGGGTCGGTAGGGTTGCTGATATCTAGCACAGTAATACCGCGTTGATAGTTAGACATGTAGTAACGACTGCCACGCACATAGCCATTGTGGTCAATCGCTTTACTTGGACCTATCCACTCGTTGACTAGCGAAGGGGATTCGAGGCTATCGACATTAAACACCCTGAGAGTGGTGTTCACTCCTAAGTAGCGCTCGTCCAGCTCATCGTGTAGAAATACATAGCGCTTGTCTTCGCTCCACCAGCCAGAGTGCACATATTGAGGGTTAGCGTAGCTTACGTCAGCTAGCAAACTGGGCTGTGATTGTGTCGAAATATCCCAAAGACGCATAGAATGTTCGTTAAAATCTGCTAGCACGTTACACAAACTATTTTGGCAGCTATTTTGAGCGCGGCTATCATCAATGACCACAGAGCTAACGTCATGGGTGTAATCTTCCCGAACAGCTCCGGTATGCAAGTAAAGCGGAGCCAAGTTTTTGGGGTCGGCTAAGCTGTAGGTCTGAAAGGCGCCACCATTATTGTTTTGCCCTACGATGTGTAGCGCTGGAGTTGCGCCATCCAGAACTGTATTTGTGGTGTAATCAAGATTGCTGATAAATACGTTGTGGACTGAATATGCGGCATTATCCACCACCACGGATACCGATGCGGGTAGCTGGCTTAAGTCGACGATTTGTACTCTATCTGCGCCTTCTGAAACGATGTAAGCATTGGCTTGCCATTTTAAGCTGCTGCTGTCGAACCACTGGTAAACCTTAATATCACGCCAGCCTATTATTGATCCTGCTATAAAAGCGACCTCTTCGGGCGCATCAGGTTTGGAAAGGTCGACTATGGCGGTACCGTTTCTTAGCGCGATTAAGGCATACTCTATGCCTGTATTGAGGTCTATGTGGCCCCAAATATCAGTGGCGGACGATGGCGATGATGAGAAGCTATTGAGTGGCATATGTGACACAAGATCGATATTGTTGCACTTGAAGGAGCCAGACATACCGTCTAAACAAGGCTGGTCACTTTGACTTTGCTGTAATGAACTGTGCGCTTCTAGCATATCATCTAGCTGAGAACCATATTGAGCTATGCCGTCATTGATCACCCGAAAACCGCGCTGCTCCAGAGCGTTAGCAAACTCAATAGGGACGCCTGTGAGTATGGTCTTATTCAGTTGAGGGGCCTGTGACTGGTAATGATCAAAGCGATTATAGCCACCCATTACCGGGACTATGTCACTGTTGAGTAAAAATATCTCTTCTAGGTCGGTGATTTTATATTCACCGTCAGCAACCAATACCCTGTCACCCTTATTCGCTTGTTTTACGGCGTAAGCGATTGTCTTACAAGATCTGAGTACTTTATCGCAACGGCCAATATCTTTTCCTTGAGCGCTAACAAATCGAGTTTTATCGTGCTCTGAATGAGCCATTGCAGATTGGCAGGCTAGTGAGTTAACAATCACTAGCAAGGCTGCCACAATTCCCTGATGTTTAAACAAGTTATCCATATGTTTTTCTCAATTATTTTAGTTTTATTACTCTCGGTATTCTGATTGAGCTCTACAGGTATCGACAGCCCCTAGTTCAATCATTAAATTATCGATTTAGCGGATACAATTACTAATGAATATTGTATTCTAAATAAAGGTTAACATATGGTTAACAATAAGGTAACGCCCACCAAGGAGTTTAGGTTCAGTGGATTTATTCAATTTAGGTCGTATAAAACAACTTTTAGTGTTGTTGACGGTGCTAATCGTAACAGCTTGTTCGCCTAAGCCGACCACCATAGATGTTGAGTTGATGTGGCAACAGCAACCCTTGGGTTGCGATCAGTTATTGCCTGAACTGAGGGCGTGGCGATTAGACCAATTTCAGTTTTACCTGAGTAGCTTTAGTAATAACGGTACTGCTATTAACCTAGACTCGGTGGGACAAGCTTACCAGCAACCGCGCGTCGCGCTGATGGGGGGGGATTGCGGATCGCCAGGCAATTGGCAGTTAGTGTTTGAAGGTCAGTTACAAGAGGGTGAACTGTCTTTTGATCTTGGTGTACCGTTTGAGCTTAATCATCTTAACCCGCTTACCGCAGACAGCCCCCTTAACCAGAGCGACATGTTCTGGACTTGGCAGAATGGTCATAAGTTCTTGAGATTAGACTTAACTAAGAAAGCATCACAAAAAATTGAGACATTTACTGTCCAAAACTTACAAACCGGATGGCAATTTCATCTAGGGTCTACGGCATGCCAGTCTGCAAGTGTAATGAGAGCACCCACCGTGCTTTGCGGGTATCCAAATAGGCCTAGAATAAAGCTCGATTACCAAAAGGGGTCAAGGCTAGTGTTAGATCTCGCCCCATTACTCTCTGGCATTATCGACGATGCTGAGCTTGCTAAACATTCATGTATGTCAGATCCAAATACAAGAGTATGTCAGCAGCTTTTCGCTCGTCTGGGCTTTAATGGTGACAGTAAAGTATGGCGTTTGCAGCAATGAACAAATCTATTCTAATATTACGATTTGCAGTTGTTAGCACTGCTATTTTTATGTTATTTGGTTGTGGGCAAAAGCCCGCTGCGGAATATGACTGGCTGATAGGCAATGGCTTACCGCAACCGCAAGTTCTTACTGATAACCCTATGTCAGTAGCAAAGGTGAGTTTAGGGCGTTATCTTTTTTACGACAAAGCCTTGTCAGCCAATAACAGTCAAAGCTGCAGTAGTTGTCACCTGCAATCAATGGCGTTTGCTGAAGCTAAAACTGTGTCGGTTGGTAGCACTGGTCAGTCACATCGGCGCAACTCTCCTGGTCTAATCAATATTGCTTATAACAAGACGCTGACCTGGGCACACGATGGCTTAACCGATATTGAACGGCAGATCATGCTACCAATGTTTGGTGATGAGCCGATAGAGCTAGGGATCAGTGGCCATGAGCAGTTAGTTCTTTCACGATTACAGAAACCACCCTATCCACGTCTATTTTCCAATGCTTTTTCTGACTATGAAGGTACTGCGGACTTTAACCAAGTGAATCAGGCTTTATCGAGCTTTGTACGTAGTCTAATTTCATTAAACTCACCTTTTGACGCCTATGCATATGAAGCTGATGATGATGCTCTAGATGAATTTGAGTTGGCGGGGATGGACCTATTTTTCTCTGAGAGGTTAGAGTGTCACCACTGCCATGGCGGTTTTAACTTTACTCAGTCAACCACCCATCAGAAGCAGCCTTTAGATCGTCGGCCTTTTCATAACACTGGGCTGTATTACACCGAGCGCTCAGGATTGATAGAGCGAGTGCACAAATTGGGTTATCCCGAGGTCGATCGAGGGCTGGCTGAGGTAACGGGCAACGCAGTTGATGATGGTCGTTTCCGTGCTCCTAGCTTGAGGAATGTCGCATTGACTGCGCCTTATATGCATGATGGTAGCGTGGTAACTCTTGCAGAGGTCATTGATATATATGCTGCTGGTGGCCGCAACGTCACAGAAGGGAAGCACTTAGGTGATGGCCGACTCAATCCGCTTAAGAGTCCTTTTGTAAAGGGGTTTACTCTGTCTGCGCAGGAAAAGGCCCACCTACTTGCATTCCTACATAGCTTAACGGATGAAGCGTTTATTAATAATGCAGACTTTGGTGACCCTTGGGCTGAGTGGGCTAACTCAAATTAGTTTATCGTGCTCGTGCAGATACAAAAAAGCCCCTTAGCTAAGGGGCTTTTTTACGCAATAGAGTCAGATATTACTGCAGTAGCGAGATATCAGCGGCATGTAAGAACTGTTCACGTAGGCTAGAAAGTAGCGCTAGGCGGTTATTCTTAAGGGCTTGATCATCAGCCATCACCATCACATCTTCAAAGAAGGTATCTACGCTTTCACGTAGGTTTGCCAGCAGTGCTAGCGCTTCTTGGTAGTTAGCAGCGGCAAATAGTGGTGCTAATTGTGGTTGTAGCTCTGTTAGCTTAGTAGCCAGTGCTTTTTCTGCTGCTTCAACGAGTAGTGCATCGTCGATCGTCGCAGGAAGTTCACCTTCCACTTTAGCCAAAATGTTTGATACACGCTTGTTAGCTGCTGCGAGTGCAGATGCTTGTTCAAGTGTTCTAAAGTGAGCAACAGCTTTAATGCGGCTGTCAAAATCAGCAGGCGCGGTAGGGCGACGAGCCAATACAGCTAGGATCACGTCTACACTGACTCCTTGATCTTGGTACCAAGCACGGAAGCGGCCCATAAAGAACTCGAGTACCTGCTCAGCAACCTTGTCGTTAGTTAACGTTTCACCGTGTAGTTCTTGTGCTTTGGCAATCAAATCAACAAGATCTAATGGTAAGTTGTTTTCTAAACAGATACGTAGCACACCAATTGCAGCACGGCGCAGTGCAAATGGATCTGCCGCCCCTTTTGGTGCTTGGCCAATACCGAAAATACCGACTAAGGTGTCTAGCTTTTCAGCCAAAGCAACACAGACTGAGATCGGTGCCGTTGGGACCGTATCACCAGAGAACTTAGGCTTGTATTGCTCAGCAAGTGCGACGGCAACCGCTTCAGTTTCACCATTTAGACGCGCGTAATGCATGCCCATGGTGCCTTGAAGATCGGTAAACTCCATCACCATGTTAGTCATCAAATCTGACTTAGACAGTAGACCTGCACGGGCTGCTTCGTCGCTGTTCGCATCGATATTACTAGCGATATAAGCTGCCATAGCTGAGATACGTTCCACACGTTGCTTAATCGAGCCTAACTGCTTTTGGAAAATAACGTTTTCTAAGCTAGTAAGACGAGACTCTAGTGTGTCTTTTTTATCTGTTTCGAAGAAGAACTCAGCATCGGCAAGACGTGGGCGAACCACTTTTTCGTTGCCACTAATAATCTGCTGTGGATCTTTAGATTCGATATTGGTGACGAAGATAAAGTTAGGCATTAACTGGCCTGCTTTATCAAATACTGGGAAGTATTTTTGATCACCTTTCATGGTGTAAACCAAGGCTTCAGCTGGTACGTCGAGGAACTTCTCTTCGAAGCTAGCAGTCAATACTACTGGCCATTCAACCAAGGAAACCACCTCTTCAAGTAGGTCGTCTTCAAGGTCGGCTACGCCACCTAGCTTAGTGGCGGCAGCTTCTGCATCGGCTTTAATAATCGCTTTACGCACCTCGTAATCGGCAAGGACTTTGCCTTGCTCTTTAAGTGCTGAAAGGTAGTTGTCGGCATGGTCTAGCTCAAAGCTTGCTTGACCCATAAAGCGATGGCCACGAATAACGCGGTCTGACTTAACCCCTAACAATTCACCTGCGACAATTTCGCTACCAAGTAGCATAGTCACAGTGTGTACTGGGCGAATAAATTGCGTCGTGTTAGTACCCCAGCGCATTGGCTTTGGGATTGGCAATTTGTCTAGAGAGCGTTGCGCCATAGCGGCGATAAGACTTTTAGTTTCAACACCAACCACTTTAGCTTGATGTAGTAACCATTCGCCTTTATCGGTCTTTAAGCGACCCGCTTCTTCAACGGTAATGCCATTGCCACGAGCCCAGCCCATAGCGGCTTTAGTCGGGTTTCCATCGGCATCAAATGCCTGAGCAATAGCAGGGCCACGCTTTTCGACCACCTTGTCTGCTTGAGCAAGAGCAAGTTGGTTAACGCTGATGGCTAAACGGCGAGGGGCTGCATGCCATACCGCAGTTTCAAAGCTCAACTCAGCTTTTTTTAATTCATCAGTAAAGTTGCTAAGAAAAGACTCAGCTAACTTACGTAGCGATTTTGGTGGCAGTTCTTCAGTGCCTACTTCAATGAGTAAGTTTTCAAAATTCATCAGTTATTCCTCTACTTACCGATTGGGAAGCCAAGAGCTTCACGTGCTTGATAGTAAGCTTCAGCTACACCCTTAGCCATGGTACGAACGCGTAAGATATAACGCTGGCGTTCGGTGACCGAAATAGCATGGCGTGCATCAAGCAAGTTAAATGCATGAGAGGCTTTCATCACTTGCTCATAAGCAGGTAGTGGCAGTGGCTTTTCAAGTGTAAGTAAATGCTGGCAGGCTTTCTCGCAGTCATCAAAATTTCTGAATAACACTTCAACATTTGCATGTTCAAAGTTATAAGCTGACTGCTCAACTTCGTTCTGATGGAAAATATCACCATACATAACTTTGCCCATTGGGCCGTCTGTCCACACTAGGTCATAAACGTTATCGACCTCTTGAATGTACATGGCAAGGCGTTCAAGACCATAGGTGATCTCGCCTGTTACAGGCTTACATTCAAGTCCACCAACTTGCTGGAAGTAAGTAAATTGCGATACTTCCATGCCGTTTAGCCAAACTTCCCAACCTAGACCCCAAGCACCTAGAGTCGGTGACTCCCAGTTGTCTTCAACAAAGCGCACGTCATGAATGTTCATGTCGACACCAGCAGCGGCTAAAGAACCAAGATACAGCTCTTGAATATTATCTGGCGACGGCTTTAATACGACCTGGAATTGATAGAAGTGCTGCAGGCGATTTGGATTATCACCGTAACGACCATCTGTCGGGCGTCGACTCGGTTGAACATAAGCACAGCTCATCGGCTCTGGGCCTAATGCGCGTAAGAAGGTCATAGGGTGGAATGTACCCGCACCTACTTCCATGTCCAATGGTTGAACAATTGCGCAACCTTGCTGCGCCCAGTATTCCTGTAGGGTCATAATAAAACCCTGGAATGTTTTTACGTCGTGTTTCGTCGTCATATCCGCTTGTCTACTGCCTGGAAGCCTAAATAGAAAATGGTGTCGATTATACCTTGTAGATTTACGCTTATATAGGTTATTTTTTATCTTACTAACGATAAATCTAGGAATAGGGCTATGGATGTAATACGTTGCGGCTGGGTTGGTAAAGATCCCATCTATCAAGAGTATCATGACAAAGTGTGGGGCCGACCAGTGTACGACAGCCAAGAACTGTTCGCTAAACTCTGCCTTGATGGACAACAAGCTGGTCTGTCGTGGTTAACTATTTTGAAGAAACAACAGAATTATGAGGCGGCTTTTGCTAATTTTGACCCTGCAATTATTGCTACTTTTGATGATGATAAAATAGAAGAACTGCTGCTCAACCCTGGGATTGTTCGCAATCGTCTAAAGGTTAATTCGATTGTTAAAAATGCCAAAGGCTATATGGCATATGTGGAGCAGGGTAATGATTTTTCTCAGTTTTTATGGGGTTTTGTCGGCGGTGAACCCAAAGTTAATCATTTCACTTCGCTCGCGGAAATGCCGGCACAAAGCATTGAATCAGAAGCTATGTCTAAAGCGTTAAAGAAGTTGGGCTTTAATTTTGTTGGCCCGACAATTTGTTATGCGTTCATGCAAGCTGTGGGCATGTTTAACGACCACACAACAGATTGTTTTTGCTATGATTTAGAGGGTGCTAGGAAGGGCTAAGATAGAACTAGGAAAAGCTTAGGTAGATTCGAGGTAGGTCAAAGAGAAAACTTCAAAAATTTATTTTGTGCTTAACGAGTTGTGAGCATTATTTTGCAGAACCTAGAACCTAGAACCTAGAACCTAGAACCTAGAACCTAGAACCTAGAACCTAGAACCTAGAACAAAAAAAAGGATGTTCCACGTGGAACACCCTTTTTGTATTTACAGTTAAAACTGGAGTTTATTGCATTTTTGAATCAAAAATAAATTCTCCTGAAAATAAAAATGCAGAGCTAAGTTATCCAGATCTAAAAATTAAAAACGAATTTTATTTTTCAAAAAAGAATGGTTTTCTCTCTTTTCCGCGATTTTTATTGCCGCCATTCAACTGGTCCATGGTTTCGGCATTGTACAGTTTGCCGTTTACCATGGTGTAAGTGACGCGGTCGGTTACGCGAATATCTTCTAGAGGGTTACCGTCGATAACAATCAAGTCAGCCAATTTACCCTGCTTGATTGAACCAATTTGATGGTCCATTGCAAAGTGCTTGGCTGGATTAATTGTTGCAGTTTTTAGCACTTCAAGATTACTCATTCCGCCTTGAGCAAACATCCACATCTCCCAATGTGCTGCTAAACCTTCTCGCTGGCCATGAGCACCGATGTTTGCTTTAACTCCAATGTCATTCAGTTCATTGGCAACACGGGCAACATTGAAATGGTTGTAATGTTCATCGGGTGCAGTAGGGCGACGCATTGAACGGGCATCCAAAATATCGGATGGCACATACATTGACAGGCGAGGGTGAGCCCAAACATCTGTTTTATCGTACCAGTAGTTTTCACCGGATATGCCGCCATAAGCAACCACCAATGTTGGCGTGTAGCCTACTTCGGTTTGGCTCCAGAACTGTTTAATATCACTATAGATATTTGCCGCAGGTAGTGAGTGTTCAATTCCTGTATGGCCGTCAGCAATCATGGTGAGGTTATGCTGCAGCAAGCTGCCGCCTTCAGGTACCACCATCATTTCAAGTTCGCGTGCTGCTGCAATGACTTGTTGACGTTGATTTCGCCTAGGCTGGTTGTAACTCTTTACGCTAAAAGCACCTACTTTTTTTAGTCGCTCTAGGTGAAATTTAGCATCATCTAACGAGTCGATATGTGATGTGTAGCCAGGCGCATTGGCACCATATAAAATCGTTCCGGTTGAAAAAATACGCGGGCCTGCGATGTTACCTGCTTTTTGTTGCTCTGATGCAGCAAAAATTTCGGTGGTGTCATTAGATGGATCATGAATCGCCGTCACCCCAAGTGACAGATTCGAGTAAAGCTCCCAGTTTTGCTGCGGGATGATTTCACTTTCACCTTGAGCGCCGTGAGCATGAGCGTCAAATAAGCCGGGCATTAGTGTCTTACCCTTGATGTCGATGACAGTTGCATCACTAGGAATATCGATGACAGAGGCTGAACCGACACTAATAATATGGTTATCTTTTACGATAACAGTGCCATTTTCGATCACCTGATCATTTTCCATGGTGATAATATTACCGCCAACAAATGCAATTGTTCCACGTGGAACATCGGCTTTCTTGCTGAAACCCAGATCGGTAATCGTTGGTTCTACTTTGGTGTCTTCAGCTTGTTCACTGTACTGAGTGTCAACTTTAACCTGATATAGCTCCGGGCCAAGTGTCCAATAAAGCTGGTCGTTGCTGTTGTTCCAACTGATACTCTCACCAGCGCGCACGCTTAGCTGAGATACAGGCAGGTTATTCGCCTTAGGGCCTATCTCTACGGTTTCGCCATGCTTAGCAAAAGGGGTAACAAAAACCTTAAAGCGTTCCGCAAAAGCGAGTTGTTTACCGTCAGGTGAAACTCTAAACTCTGTTGCATGCTTGCTGGTGTAGTGAATTCTCTTCTCGAACCCATTTAAGCCAATAGAGGCAAGTTGTGGCGTTTCGCCACTTTCCATAAAGTAGACGCGTGTGTTATCTGCGCCAAATTGGGGCTGGTAACCAGAGGCTGTTATCTTAGTATTTTTATCGCCATCAACATCGATTTGGTACAGACCTGTTTCCTGTGACCATGTTCGAGGAGTGATATATCCGCCCTTGGCTTTACGATAAACAATGGTTTCACCGTCTGGAGAAAAGGTCGGTTCTACGTATTTACCTGGCTCTTTAGTCAGTACTTTTACGCGTTTATTACGGACTTTTGCTAAGCTGACTGTGCCTTGCTCTTGGTCATCCCAAGTGGTGAATACAATTCGTTTTCCATCGCGAGACCATTGCGGGAACAGTTCTCGAAGATCGCTATCGAGCTTGGTTAAACGCTCCATTTTGCCATCAGCTAGGCTCTTGACCCAAATCTTACCCAGAGCTTCGAACGCCACTTTTTTACCGTCAGGCGAGACTTGCGCCATTCGTAGCATCTTCACATCGAAGACATCTTTATCCAGATCTTGTTGGAAGCGAACTGCGGGTTGCACTGCGCGTTCTGACTTAACCGTGAAGGGGATCTGCGCAACGGTCTTAGAATGAACTTCAAGCTTGTTAATTTTACCGTTAGCCCAGAAGACAATTTCTTGATTATCTGCAGTCCAGCTCATGGTTGGATACACACCGTGAATAGCCCAGGTCTCTTGCATATCACGGTCAAGATCACCGTACAGTTTTTCTGTTTTACCTGATTTCAAATCCAATAGATAAAGAGATGACTGGAAACCATCGCGCTTAATGTAAGCAAGCTTCTCTCCATCAGGGCTTGGCGTTGGACGAATTGCGCCGCCAGTGCCTTGAATAAGGACTTCGATATCGCCAGTTTGTGTATCGTAACGTTTGATTTTATAAATGCCTTTCACTGAGTCTTTCGAATAGTGGAAGGTTTTTCCTGGGGTCGCATCTTGGCTAAAGTAGATGTAACGTCCATCGGGTGAGTATGCGGGTTCGCCTAAGTCTTTTTGTTCATTCGGTCTCTTAGTTAACTTTACCCCTTCACCACCTGCAACGTGGTACATCCAGACCTCGCCAGCGCCTAAACTACGGCTACCGGTATAATGTTTACGTGCAACTAGATATTGTCCATCAGGACTCCATGCAGGGCTGTTCAGGAGGCGGAATGTTTCTGTGGTGACTGGGCGAGGGTTGCTACCGTCGGCTTCCATA
Organism: Shewanella sp. KX20019; assembly: GCF_016757755.1. NCBI lineage: Bacteria > Pseudomonadati > Pseudomonadota > Gammaproteobacteria > Alteromonadales > Shewanellaceae > Shewanella > Shewanella sp. KX20019. Next base: position 19,160 of record NZ_CP068437.1, read on the forward strand.
ATCCAGATGTTATCGCCGCCATCTTCATCAGAGGTAAACGCAATATACTTGCCGTCAGGGCTGTAGACTGGTTGCATCTGCCAAGCGATACCCTTGGCTAATGGTTTGGCGTCGCCGCCGTCGACTGATATCTGGTAGATATCGCCGAGCAGGTCAAACACTATATGCTTACCGTTAGGGCTGACACTGACATTCATCCAAGTGCCTTCATTAACATCAATCTTTACTTGTTGAAGAGGCGCATTTGCCGGGGCGTTGACTTGCCATGCTTTTTTGTCTTCTTCTTCCGCTAAAGTGGGAATACTAAAACTAAGTGCGATGGCTGCGTATAGCGGGGTGAGCTTATTCTTTAACATGCTAATCCTATCGTTTTTTTTCTAATTGTTCAGGAGTGACAATATTGGTAACTAATTGAGTGAACTACGGTAACTGTTATCGCATAAATTCGTTAACAGTAAAACAGAAATACTGTTTCAATTAGTTAAAGCGCTGATGGCGTATATCGGAATTAAGTTCGGTAGAAGTTTACTGGGTAAGTAGATTTAAATTGGATGATTTTATTGAACGGTTGAAGAGGGTAAAAGCCGCCTTGCTTCAGCTAAAGCGGATACCTGAAATATCTGTGGTTATAGCCCTTTCTTTATCAAATATTGATAAGGGGTCGCTTCAGTTTGACTCGCTATAAGAGTGTGATCCATGAATTCACAAAAACTCGGAATATCACGCGTTGTCGCGGGATCATCTGCAATAATCAATAATGTTTCACCATCGTTCATGCGTCTAACTGACTTGCGTACCATCATAACGGGTTCCGGACATCTTAATCCTAAAGCGTCAAGTTGGTGTTGTGCAGCATTAAATTGGTCGCTCATATTACCTCAGCAGAACGATTAAACAGAAGAGGCTAATATTACTCCAGCACTGATGTATATCCAAGCTTGTCGCTAGATTTTGTGAACTTGGCTTTGTTTGCTAAAAGCGCAAGGTTCCACGTGGAACACTAATAAAGGCATTACTCTATACCTGCACTTTGAAGTAGAACAGGTATAATTCATTTGCTAGAATCCATTCCATATTTTTTGGGCAACAATCCTGACATAGGGGGTTGCTGCCACACTCTGTGGTTACAGACTGTTGTGCGCAGAGTATATTCCAGTTTTACTATTTAAAGGCAGGCTATGACCGTTCTTCTAATGACTCCACCTATGACCCAGCTGAATACACCGTATCCGGCAACGGCGTATTTAACGGGTTTTTTGCGCTCTAGAGGTTATGAGGCGGTTCAGCGTGATCCTGCTATTGAGCTTTTCTTAGAAATGATGACAGCGCCGGCATTGGAGATTATTCGTCAGCATGTGGAAGAAAACTTTGAGCACTTTGAAGACGACGAGCTGCCTGATGTTATCAGAACCTTTCTGGCTGAGTTTGACCGTTACCACCTGACTGTTGAGACTGCTATTCGCTTCTTGCAGGGTAAAGATCCAAGTCTGGCACTGCGTATCAACTCCCGTCGTTTTTTGCCTGAAGGTCCTGCATTTGACGCTATTGCTCAGATGGAAGCGGTATCTGGCGATGTGTTGCAAGCCGCTTTTGGTAATCTAGGGGTGCAAGATAAAGCCAAGTATTTAGCAACGCTGTTTATTAATGACCTGTCGAACGTCATTACTCAGGGCGTAGATCCCTATTTTGAAGTGAGTCGTTATGGTGAGCAATTAGCCGCGGCCAACCCAAGTTTTGACAACCTATACGATACCTTGATGGATGAGCCTAGTTTTAGCTCAGAAATTTTGGAACAGTTGGTTGAGCTATATTTGGAAGAAACTCAGCCTAGCGTAGTGGCGTTAACCGTACCTTTTCCCGGCAACATGTTAGGAGCCTTACGTATAGCGCAAACTTGTAAAGCCATCAATCCGGAAATTCCCATCGTAATGGGTGGTGGTTTTATCAATACTGAGCTGCGCGCGCTGAAAGACCCGAGAGTATTTGAGTTTGTCGATTTTATCTGTCTGGATGACGGTGAGCGTCCTTTAATAACGCTGCTGGAATACCTTCAAGGCCAACGTGAGGTTGACTCCCTGATGCGAACCTATTTCCTCGCAGAGGATGAAAATGGTGAGCCACACGTACACTTCAATGAGAATAAACAACTCCACGACATCCCGCAAACCGAAGTTGGTGCACCGATATATGATGGCCTGCCATTGGGGGACTATCTGTCTCTATGTGAAATGCTTAACCCCATGCATCGCATCTGGAGCGATGGACGCTGGAATAAACTGACCATAGCTCATGGCTGTTACTGGCGTAAATGCAGCTTTTGCGATGTCAGTCTAGATTATATCGATCGCTACGATGCTGCCGGAGCCGATATTTTGGTGGATAGAATTGAACAAATTATCGAAGAAACTGGAGAGACTGGCTTCCATTTTGTCGATGAAGCGCTGCCACCAAAGGTATTGTTTTCGCTAGCAAAAAGATTAATTGAACGCAACGTAGTGATCAGTTGGTGGGGCAATATTCGCTTTGAGAGGACATTTAGCCATGCGCGTTGCCAGTTGTTGGCTGATTCCGGTTGTATTGCGGTTAGCGGTGGTCTCGAGGTGGCGTCAGATCGCCTATTGAAGCTGATGAAAAAAGGCGTCAGTGTTGAGCGAGTTGCCCACGTAACTAAAGCCTTCAGTGATGCTGGTATACTGGTTCATGCCTATTTGATGTATGGCTTTCCAACGCAAACCGAACAAGAAACCGTTGATTCACTGGAAATGGTGCGTCAGATGATGGAGCAAGGTTGTTTCCAGTCCGCATACTGGCATCGCTTTGTGGCCACGATTCACAGCCCAATTGGTTTGAACCCTGAGAATTTTGGTATCACGCTTGCTGAGCGTCCTGAGATCTTATTCGCTGAAAACGATGTGGACTTCACTGATCCAACCGGAACAGATCATGAAATGCTTGGTGAAGGGCTGCGTAAGGCTATCTACAATTATATGCACGGTATTGGCTTTGATCAGCCGATGAGCTTTTGGTTTAACCAGCCTGTACACACAGAGATGAAAAAAGACCTGGTATTAAATGCGATTAACAATCTAATCGCCAGCAATGAAGAGTGATCTGCAGTTAAGGGGGAGCACTAGAGCAATATTAGCTTCAGGCAAATCATAACAGGTTTAACCTATCAAAAAGGTCACTCTCTTTTGTCGGGAAAGTGGCCTTATATATTTTAGCGATAACAGGTTTAGCGCCTTCAACGAACAATTTGAGCTGCGTTGACCTGCATCTCTTGCGGCCGCTTTGGTCTAGAGCTGCTTTTCCATGACTAGCACATCGATACCATGATAATTGACCTGTTCCACAGGTTGCCAACCAAGCGAGCTATACAGCCCACCAGACATATCTTCAGTTTGTAAGTTGATGCTGATTACCCCTAGCTGCTTGGCTTTTTCAATAACAGCTTCAACAAGGGCCTTGCCGACGCCAACTCCTCTAAAAGCCGGGGCAACATAAACGCCACCTAACCAATGTTCTCTATTAGGATATATATCCATCTCGTGGAAGCGCAGTTGCGCCGCTCCCATCAGTTTACCTTCAGTTTGTGCCAAGATAATCAGTGGCAATTTACTATGATTGAGGTAATCTCCGAGTTTCAACTCAAGTTCTACGGTGCTGCGACCCTCACCAATATAACCCCACTCATCGCTATACCATTGTGCAATTTGAGGTAACGCATGTGGTTTTTCTGCCAGTAAAAAAAGCTGCATTAGCGCATATTTCCTTTAATCATTTATTTTAACATTAATTTAACGGCTGCTTGTTTAGTATTGAATAAAGCATTGGGGGAATATGGTTAAATGTGTTGCCAGTAAGTCAATATACCCGATACCAATAAAATAAAAAGTCCATTTATGGAGGTTATATCTGTTTTTTTATAAGTTGGAGCTGTTGCACAACTTTTCCTAAGTTGTTGTGGTATTGTATCTTTATTGCAATTGGTTAGTGTTTTTAACCATGGGTATTATTTGAAGGAAGATTAAACCAACATGGATAGTTGTGAGCAGCCAATCAAGGTTAGTTTTTGGAGTAAACTGCAAAGTGTCGCCCTGACAGTTGTTGCGGTAATGTTGTCTCTAGGGCAGTGGAATGACACTAAAGATGCACTCAGTTCTGTTTATGAGGCGTTTGTTGCCAACTGGACTCACGATATTGAATATAAGCAAATATCGACCCTACATGTAGGTCAAACTCAAGCCTATGTCACTAGCGTTTTCGGTAATCCTCACGTATCCAAAAAATCTCAGTCAGATAGCGATATTGTTTATTTCTACTATGGAAATAAAAAGTATCAACTGACGTTAGCGATCAAAGATCAACGTTTATCTGGCTATGCCATTGTTGGCCTTGAGGCGGATTTTCAAGTTTCGGTACCTTATACAGCACAGACATTGTTATCGACTCCGTTAGACAGTTATTTTGCTGAAACAGAAACATATTTTTCTGATGCAAATAACATTGAGTATTACGCTGAATCACATGACTTAGGTAAGAAAGTGATGTTCTACAACCTAATACTGGGTTCGGTAAATTACGGCAACTTTAGTGATAGCGACAGCTCAGCTGTAAATCAATTGAATGCTGATTTGGATCGAGGGATTGAAGATGTCAGTAGTGCTTTAGCTGCCAGCAGAAATTTATATCCCAATTATTTTGCCGTAACTGAGCTTGCGCCTAAGGTGATGGTTGAAGGATTACTAACGCATTTTGAATATAAAACACTTTTAAAAATAGATTAATGTCAAGGATGAAAAATGAATCTAAAACTTAGCGCTATATTTTTGGGGCTAACTCTCGTTGCTGCTTGTCAGTCGACAAGTAAGACGCCCGACTGGTACTTAAACCCTATGGTGACAAATGCTGCTGAGTTGGTTGCTGTTGGTCAGGGCGCTTCCCTTCATCAAGCTAAGCAAAAGGTAATGAGTGCGCTGAATCAACAATTGTGGACTGAAGTTAAGTCTAGCGGGTTGAGCCGTAATATTGCTAATGACATTAATGGTCAGGAGCATTATCAGCAGCTGAACGACTTTAGCGTAAATACCAAAACATCAGCCGTGATCCTAAATGGCGTGATTTTTTCAAAAGCGCTGCAAGCGGGCGATACATTTTATGTTGAAGCAAAGGTAGCCAAGGATAATGTTAAGGCTCAGTTGATTGCAGATATCGAAAACTACAATAGTCAGGCTCAATTTGAATTGGGCACATTAGCGCAAACAGACCCACTCGTTTGGTGGTTAAGAAATGTCGATGTGAGTGAGCTTGAAAGCAGCATGGCTAGCAGGTTATCAATGCTATCTGCCTTATCATCAACAAATATTATACCTAACAATCTCATTCCTAAATTGAAGGCTAGGGTGGCTGAAGTACACTCAGGTATTAAAGTTGTTATTGCAGCTACCGCACAAGATCGATGGATGAAAAAGTCTATAACAGCATATTTCACTGAGTACGAAATCCAGGTTGTTGACAGCGACAAAGACAGTTTCAGCCACAAACTTATTCTCGATAGCGATTGGCGTAAAAATTATATCTCCGATATGTACATCTCTACGGTGCAAGTGAACCTCGTACTAAAGAATAATCATAATTTAGTGGTGGCTAGTAATGAGATCATCGCCAATGCAAATTCTGTGACCAGTTTTGAGCGCGCCGATGAGGGTGCTTCACGCCGTTTTTCTGCCGAATTAGAAGAGCAGGATTTTTGGAAAGCTTTAGGGCTTTAGTTTATTTTTTTAATTTAATTTAATATGGATATAGATATGTTAAAAAAAGCTTTTGTTGCACTGGCCGTGTTAACCACTATTACTGGTTGTAAGTCTACTGGCCCCAATGTTTGTTCCGCTTCGACTCGAGTAGAGTTACCTGTCAGTGGTCATGTTGTTAAAGGTACCGCGAGCACTAAGGTGATAGTGTTTGAGCCTGACCTAAAAGTTGATACTAGTAGCACTGCTGAAAGAATCACGGCTTCATTTCACCAATCGTTAAGCAAGCAGGTCAATATGACAGGCTCAAAAATTGTTGACCGAAGTCTAGCGAAGAAACTTAAGTCAGAGCTACAGATTGCAGAAGCGAGTGGGCGGTACAGTTCTGAAGGAGTACCTATCGCGGATTTCGCCATCTTTACTGATATTGGCATCGCAAATTTTTCTCGCGAGTTTAAAGGTGCTCATGAATCTTACGACCCGATAAAAGATAGACGTGTAATGGTCGCTGCAGCATGTAATTTTGAGGCGAAAATCGAGGCTAGTACTCGAGCTGTATCACTGCCTGATATGTTAACTTTGGATCAAATTGAATTTGTGGGTGATAACACCTACTCATATGATACGACAAACTCTCGCTGCCCTATCCCTCAAGATCAAATCAACAGCATGATTGCTAAAGCGGCAAAGAGTGCAGTGACCCGCAGTGATGAGTTGAAAAACTTACTAGCTCCTCGAGCAAGTGTTGTTGAGATGCGTCAATGCGATGCTGGCACCATGGTTCGTATTGATATGGGTAGTCGTCATGGCGTAGAACCTGAGTGGGATGTTGACTTTATTACTCATGAAAAAGTCACTAACTATGCAGGTGAAATGGAGATCGAAACCAGTGGTTATGGTGAAGGTGTAGTGATCAATAATGCCGAACACGGTATTAAACCAAACCATGCTTGGGTTATTATCGATAAGGATATGGCGGGTAAAGTAAAGCGCGGCGATACCGTTAAAGTTAAGTTTGAAGATGCCTGCAACGGTATGTCTATATTCGCAAGTTTATGCCATAAAACATCAGAAACATTATCAGAAACATTTAGTTTTTAAGGGAATAGAATGAAAAAATTATTGATCACTGCCGCTGTACTGGGAATGTTAGGCGGTTGCCAAAGCAATGATACTGTGCAAAATGTGCAGCAAATTGATTGCACTTATCCGGATGCACCAACTGTAACTGCACCGCGCTGGGTGTGTGATGTTATGCCTGAAGGTATTGAAATGGGTGCTGTTGGTTATGCCAAGAAAAGTGTCGCTGGTCTTAGTATTATGCGTGATGTGGCAACTAACGATGCTCGTGCAAGATTGGCGCAGCAGTTCGAGTCGAACGTAAACACCTTGTTTAAGCAGGCGACAACAGCAAACATAGTGTCGACAACTGAAAGTGTGTCAGAAGAGGTGAATGAATACTTTGAGTCTGTAACTAAAAACGTCACTAGTCGAACATTATCTAACAGCCGCGTGATAGTGACTCAGCGTAGCCCTAATGGCGGACTTTATACGTTAGTGGGCATGGATAAAGCGACCTATGATGACAATATTGCCAAGGTTTTGGCTGCAGCGGGTAAGAAAGAGCCTGAGCTATGGAATAAGTTTAATAACAAGAAAGCAGCTGAAGAGTTAGATGCGGTGTTGTCTTCGTTACAAAAGCTTTAACCAGTAGATAAGAGAGGGAAGCGCTAAGCTTCCCTCTTGTTTTGGGTTGTGCCTCTTACTTTTCATCTGGTGACGAAAGGATTCAATAATGAAAACTCGTTTAACAGGTTTAATGACCTGCTTAATATTAAGTATGCCGTCAGTTTTTGCGGCTGACCGCTTTGCAGAGATTGATGCTGTAATTGATAAAGCGAACTTTACTCAAGAGCAAATGGATAAGGAGTATCAGGATTTTGTTTTTGCATATATGGCTGAATATGAGAATTGGCGCGTCGAGTACTTAAAGGAGTTTGATCAATACCGTGCTGAAATCATAGAAAAATGGGGCGTAGGAGATGTATCTGAACGTCACCGGAATGTTGAGTATTCAGCAGATCAAACCGTAAAATCCATCATTGATTATGATAACAATGAGATATCGGTTTCAATACTCGTTGATAGTGATACCTCTGATGAGGATGCCAAGGCTGAGTTAACAAAGCAGATAGAGGTACTTGTTACTACACCTGCATCGAATGTATCGAAAGTGATTAGGTCCATTGAGCCCGAAGCGATAGCGGCAGTTAAAATTACGCAGGTGGCTTTTTCTGCTGAAAATGAGAAACAAGCTAAACAGGTTATTATTGAACAAACAAAAGCACAATTAAGAGAGATAGATAAAGAGTCCGATAAGGCGCAGCTAACGAAAACGGATAACCTATCTATTGAGATGATTGAGCAAGTCTCTATTCAGAAAAAGAAAAAATTACTCGTGGTAGCCAAGGAACGACTGGTCACGGTTGCGAGCGATTATGATAAACAAAGAGCGCAGAAAACGGCAGAATTAACTGAAAAAAAGATTGTCGAGTATAAGGTTAAGTTGCCTAAAAATGGCCTCAGCTCACGTGCGAGTGCTGTTGTTAATTTTGCTCAAACAGAGGCTGAGAGATGGCATATTTCATCAGCACTGATTATGGCGGTTATTCACTCTGAATCGAGCTTTGATCCAAAAGCCACGTCGCCGATCCCCGCTTATGGCCTAATGCAGATTGTGCCTACAACAGCAGGTTATGATGTAAACCAAATCGTCAGAAAAATAAGCGCTCCTATGAGTTCTGGCGACTTGTATGTTCCTGGTGTTAACGTCGAAACGGGCGCAGCCTATTTAAATATTCTGGATAAACGCTATCTTAAGTCTATTGAAAATGATGAAAGTAGACTGTATTGCATGATTGCGGCGTACAACACCGGTGCGGGTAACGTGGCTAAAGCTTTCAATGCTGATGGTGCACGAAATATTAGAAAGGCTGCCAAAGTGATTAACAAGATGGCGCCAGATGAGGTTTATCAGCACCTGTTACATAATCTACCTTATGATGAGACCAAGCATTATCTTAAAAAGGTAAGTAGTCGAATTGAGCTTTATCAGAATAAGATTTGATATTTACGCAATAAAAAAGCCAGCATAAGCTGGCTTTTTTTTATGAAAAATTAACTGTTAAGGGCGCTCGAAAATAGTCGCAATACCTTGCCCTAAACCAATACACATAGTCGCAAGACCATACTTAGCATCTTTGGCTTCCATCAAGTTGATCAGCGTAGTTGAGATACGCGTACCTGAACAACCCAGTGGGTGACCCAATGCAATTGCGCCGCCGTTAAGGTTAACCTTCTCATCTACCACATCCATCAAACCAAGATCTTTAACACAAGGTAATGATTGTGCAGCAAAGGCTTCATTAAGCTCAATAACGTCTAGGTCATCAACGGTAAGGCCGGCACGCTTAAGCGCTTTCTGCGTCGCTGGTACTGGGCCGTAACCCATGATTGCAGCATCACAGCCAGCAATAGCCATTGAACGAATACGTGCTCTAATTGGCAAGCCTAGTGCTTTTGCTTTCTCCTCTTCCATCACCAACATGGCAGATGCACCATCTGAAAGTGCTGAAGAGGTACCTGCGGTGACGGTTCCGTTTGCAGGGTCAAACGCTGGGCGTAATCCTGATAATGACTCCATTGATGTTTCTGGGCGAATTACTTCATCGTGCTCAACTTTAATCAGTGCACCATCAGCATCATGGCCTTCAATCGCGACGATCTCATTGGCGAAGCGGCCTTCAACTGTAGCTGCTTGTGCACGTTGGTGTGAACGTACCGCAAAAGCATCTTGTTGCTCACGAGTGATGCCATGCATTTTACCGAGCATTTCTGCCGTAAGGCCCATCATGCCCGATGCCTTAGCGACGTTATTAGCAAGACCAGGGTGGAAGTCCACGCCATGGTTCATCGGCACATGGCCCATATGCTCAACACCACCAACGATAAAGGTATCGCCTTGGCCAGTCATAATAGCGCGGGCTGCTTGGTGAAGTGCATCCATTGATGAACCGCACAAACGGTTGACGGTAACGGCACCCACTTGCTTAGGAATACCAGCAAGTAGCGCTGCGTTACGCGCAATATTAAAGCCCTGTTCAAGCGTCTGCTGTACACAACCCCACATCACGTCCTCAATGGTGTTTGGGTCAAGCTTAGGGTTACGCTCAAGTAGAGACTTCATTAGTTCTGCAGAGAGAGTTTCTGCGCGTACATTTCTAAATACTCCAGCCTTTGAGCGGCCCATTGGAGTACGAATGCAATCTACAATTACGGCATTTTTCATTGTTCTAATCCTTGCTGCTTAAGCCTGCTGGTAGTAGCTGCCATTGTTGGCGGCGAGTTCACGCATAGCGTCGGTTACTTGATATAGGCCACCTAGGTGAGCATATTTGTCAGCTAATGCGACAAAATTTGCCACACCCATAGTATCTAGGTAACGGAATACACCGCCTCTAAAGGGTGGGAAACCAAGGCCATAAACTAAGCCCATATCCGCTTCAGCAGGCGAAGCGATAATACCTTCTTCAAGACAGCGTACCGTCTCGATGATCATTGGGATCATTGTACGAGCGATGATCTCATCAGATTCGAATGCTTTCTTCTCACCAAACTCAGCTTGCAGTAATTCATAGCTGGTTGGATCCAAATCTTTCTTTGGCTTGCCACGACGATCAACTGAATATTGGTAAAAGCCTTTGCTGTTCTTCTGGCCGAATCGGTCAGCTTCAAACATGACGTCAATTGCATCTTTAGCTGTTTTCCCCATGCGCTCTGGGAAACCTTCTGCCATAACGGCTTGAGCATGGTGACCTGTATCAAGGCCAACCACATCAAGCAAGTAAGCAGGGCCCATAGGCCAGCCAAACTGCTTTTCCATCACCTTATCGATAGCTGCAAAGTCGGCGCCGTCAGCAAGTAAGCCGCTAAAGCCGGCAAAGTATGGGAACAAGACACGGTTAACGAAGAAGCCTGGACAATCGTTGACGACGATAGGGGTTTTACCCATTTTACTTGCGTAAGCGACAACGGAAGCAATCGTTTCTTCAGAGCTGTTCTCACCACGAATAACTTCTACTAATGGCATCTTATGCACTGGATTAAAGAAGTGCATACCGCAGAAACGTTCAGGCTTCTTAAGGCTCTTAGCAAGTAGGTTGATTGAGATAGTTGAAGTGTTTGAAGTGATAATGGCATCTTCAGTAACATGCTGTTCAACTTCTGCAAGCACCATAGATTTTACTTTTGGATGCTCAACCACAGCCTCAACAATAATATCTACTGCTTTCACTGGTGCGTAATCTAGGGCTGGGGTGATGTTGTTTAGTACTGTCGCCATTTTTGCTGGAGTCGAGCGACCGCGCTTAACTTGCGCCGTTAACAGTTTAGATGCTTCGTTAAGGCCTAGCTCTAGCGCCGGTTGTGCGATATCTTTCATCACAATCGGTGTACCCTTGCTAGCACTCTGGTAGGCGATACCGCCACCCATGATCCCAGCGCCTAATACTGCAGCGGAATTAACTTTCTTGGCCAGTTTACCCGCTTTCTTAGCTTTGCCTTTTACCAGTTGATCATTAAGGAAGATGCCAATTAATGATTGAGCAACTTCGGTCTTTGCTAGTTTAACAAAGGCTTGATGCTCAATCTTAAGTGCTTCTGCGCGGGAGCACTTGGCTGCCTGCTCGATAACACTGATTACCGCCATTGGCGCTGGGTAGTGCTTGCCGGCAACCTTAAAGACCATGCCTTTAGCGGTAGCGAAAGACATCATCGCCTCAAGTTTTGGCAGCGTTAGTGGTGCCAGTTTTTTAGCACGGCGCGTCTGCCAATCAAGTTTTTCTGCTACAGCATCTTTCAACATTTTTAGTGCTGCACTTTGCAACTGCTCAGGTGCGACAAGCGCATCGATAGCGCCAATTTTTAATGCAGCGTCAGGTCGTTGATCTTTACCGGAAGTGATCCATTCAAGGGCATTGTCTGCACCAACTACGCGAGGTAAGCGCACTGTGCCGCCAAAACCTGGGATAATCCCTAACTTAGTTTCAGGTAGCCCGATGCGAGCAGTGGTGTCTGCAATACGGAGATCGGTGGCCAGAATGGTTTCACATCCAGCCCCTAGCGCAAAGCCATTAATCGCTGAAATTGTCGGAAACGGCAGATCTTCCAATTTATTGAAAACAACATTAGCTTCTTGCAACCAAGACAATAGTACTGAATCTTCCTCAGCAAAAAGTCCTAAGAATTCTGTGATATCAGCACCAACAATAAATGTTGATTTCGATGACGTCAGCATTAAACCTTTGATATTGTTATTTTGCTTAATGCTGTCGAGTGCAGCATTTAAAGAGTCGATGGTTTCTCTATCGAACTTATTAACCGAACCTTGTGCGTTAAAACACAAATGAGCGATGTTGTCCTCAAGTAACTCAACCTCAATAGTAGGGCTTTGGTAGATCATTGCTTGCTTCCTTATAGCTTAAGTTAACTATCTACTCGTTTTTTTAATGAGTAAATTTAACTCTCTTCTTCACAGCAGCTTCGGCCATCATTTGACCAGTTGTTGCTCAGTGTGCGATGAATAACATTAAATTACAACACCCAATTTAAACGATCGTTTGGTTTTTTCTGGCCTGTTAAATATAGCGCCTATTAATCAACAGCATACCTTTAAAAATCTGTCAGTTCTCCTTAGGTTTTGCTTAGGAAGCATAGTCGTTATACCTGCTTAAAGTGTTTGAAGAGCTAAATTAGTTAACTTAAGTAAACTAGTGTGAGGTTTTCTAACTTGCAAACCACGCTTGTTAAGGTAGTTTGATTAAGGCAACGACTTTTCGATTGACTGCATATCAATTTCAAGCGGATTTCGGTGAAGGGAATTCATTTATTACAGAGGGTATTTTGAAGCCACACGTCTGGATTCGACATGGAGTGTTGATTACCTATGGAGCTGCACTCGATACAGCATTACATCGCCATCATGCTATACAGCTTGTGTGGGCGAAAGGGGATTCTTCATGCCAATGGTCAGATGGTCACGCGAGTGGCAATTTGATTATCGACTCCCAAGTTGAACATAAACTGCAACTCGATGAGGGCTGGATATTGCTGGTCGAACCGCAGTGTGAGCTTGGTATCAATCTAGGTAAGATGATTGCCGACAAGCAGGTGGTTCCCTTTAACCATCTGCTTGGTGCTTACGTGGCAGAAAAGCCTCAGGATAGCCCGAACGAAGTGCTAGCACCATTGCTGAAAGCATTAAACATCTCTTTTGCTAAAGACCCACAATCAACACCGACATTAGATAAGCGGATTCAAGCCCTATTAACTAGGCTCGACCTGTGTTTACAAGGTGCCTGCCAAAAGCCAGCTAGTTGGCGAGCCAGTGAAGTGGCCAGTGAACTGTCCATGTCTGAGAGTCGTTTTAGGCACCTGTTTAGCACTCAGATGGGGATCGCTTGGCGGCCATATCTAAGATGGCGCCGCTTATCCTGTGCTATCACCGCGATGATGTCTGGCCATACCGCGACCGAATCTGCACATTTAACAGGCTTCGCTGATAGCGCTCACTTAAGTCGAACATTCAGGGCTATGTTCGGTATTTCAATTCAGCAGGCTAAAGCACTTTTCGCATCATCGTAATGACATCATTGATGTCGTTAGTTCGTCTTATCTCCATATGACATCCCCCATTTAACTCCTGAAAACGACTACTTTGTATTAAAACAATTACCTGTGGTGGTACAAAGTTAGCCAGTTTGTTCAAGTTTTCCTCGGCCGACAGACAATATACTTAGCGGCATTATTTTACATCAAATTGGTGTGGCACTAGGCACGATGCTTTAAAACGAGTTGCTCACTGACCGTTTTGTGTTGGAGTCATTTCTCCCTTGTTTGGCTACAACACTTTTTTCTTCCTAACTACGACTTGAACACTGACAGTTAAAAATCAACGGTGCTTTATTCCTGATGGGATTTATTGGTTTTTAAAGTGATAAGTAATTATTAATAAAGGCGATTGCAATTAAATGGAATTATATAGAACGTTAGAGCAAGCAGGGCTAGATCCTATCAAGGTAGCCTTGTCTTCTGTTGGACAACTGTACGCTATGAGTGAAGCTGATCTTTTGTCGTTTAAGCATTCATTAGTTGTTGAGTCGTTTGAATTTCATTATCAAAATAACACTTTCTTTCGCAATGCTTGCGAAGCTCGTGGTATCACGTCTGGGCAAATTCTCTGTGCTGATGACTTAATCAAAATCCCTTTATTACCGATCCACCTCTTTAAAGCTAACGACAGTCATAAGTTACTTTCAAAAGGCCTTAACACGATTGAGTTGGAGATGCGTAGTACGGGGACATCCGGGCTCCCAAGTGTGTCACGTCGTTGCAGTGACACGGTGGATAACGCGATATTAGGTATTTACGCCATGTATCGCGAGTTTCTGAAATTATCAAAAGGTGCGGGACTATATCTTTGCCCTTCGACCGAAGAGATCCCTGAAATGGGGATGATCAAGGCGCTGAACTTATTAGCTGGGCTGCTAGATACCCATAAGTTCATGGTAAAAAATGAAACCTTCGCGCCAGAGGATGCCCTCGAGCAGTTGCAAGAGTGGGGCGGGACATTTGACCGCCATATTATTGGTCCCCCTTTCCTTATTAATCGTTTTATCCGCTATTTAAAAGCTACAAATACTCGCCTCAAGTTGGATAAAAATACCTTGGTTATTACGTTAGGGGGTTGGAAACGCTTCAATGGCGAGATGATGTCTAGAGCTGAGTTTAATCAAGAGTGTATCGATTACCTCGGCGTCAGAGAGGAGCAGATCCGAGATATTTATGCCTTAGTTGAATCGAATGTATTAGCGATTGACGATGAGAATGGCGTGAAGCACGTTTCGCCATTTGTGCACTTCTCAGTGCGTGACCCGAAGAACTTAGATAAAGAAGTAAAGGTTGGTGACATTGGTCAGCTGGCTATATTGGACCCTTTATCGCGCTCGACTCCAGGTTTTATTTTGACTGAAGATCTGATCCGTTTATTGCCTAAAACTGACGAGTCTGGTCGTAGCGGACAACGAATGCAGTATGTGATGCGTTTACCTGAATCGAAAGAGTTTGGCTGCTGTGCGGTAAACCTCGATAAGCGTTTGGATGACGTTGAAGCTGAGCATGGCAATGCTTGTCCGATAGTGTCTTAAGCTGCCAGCCATTACCTAAAGAGATTGAGCTATGTATAACGATATTATCATTGATAATTTTAGTAACCCTGAGTTTGTAGGTGATTTAGCGTCAGCTGAACACAAGTTTGAAATCGGAAATCCAGTGTGTGGCGACCGTATTAAAATACAGGTAAACCTAGATGGCGACTCTATCCGCGACAGCCGATTCAGAGCGTGGGGATGTGCTACATCAGTTGCCACAGCTAACGTATTTTGCCGATCAATTATGGGCAGGTCCTTTGCTGAAATATCAGCGCGGCAAACCGCAGAAATTGCTGCGATGCTGGGAGAGCTGGAGCCTTCGCAGCAACATTGCGTCAATATCCTCATTGAATTGCATAGAGAGTTAAGTCTCGCTGTTTCACTGGAAGAGGCTTAGCAAGTGGACCAACAACATCTGCAAGGATATTTTGACTACAATGCAACCACACCTATTTCAAAGGGGGTTGCGTTGTCTATGCAACCCGTTTTCAATCTGTTTGCAAACCCCTCTAGCCCTAATCGGTACTCGGTAAATAATAGAGCGGTGATTTCGCAAGCAAGAGAGAACCTCGCAGGGCTACTTGGTGCTCGTTCGGAAAATATCTTTTTCACTTCCGGTGGTTCTGAAGCCAACAACTGGGCGATTAAAGGGGTACTGTTTAAACATCTGCGCCACCCTGGCCACATCATTACCACCTCCATGGAGCATGCATCGGTACTCGATACCGTTAAGTACTGTGTTGAACGGTTAGGTTTTAGGGTGACCTACTTACAGCCCAATGTTAATGGTCAAATATCGATTGCCGATTTTGAGTCTGCGATTCGAGCCGATACCCAATTGGCCACCATTATGTTTGCCAATAATGAAACCGGTGCAATTCAACCTATCGAGCATATTTGCAAGATTGCCGCAAAAAAGGCGATTCCTGTTCATGTTGATGCGGTGCAGCTCGTTGGGAAACGGCTAGTTGATGTTCAGCAACTTGGGGTGGATTACCTTTCACTCTCAGCGCACAAATTTTATGGTCCCAAGGGTGTTGGTAGCCTCTATATCAAAGATAGAGACTCCATCGAACCTTTGATCCATGGTGGTGGGCAGGAGTTTTCTATGCGTTCAGGTACCGAGAACTTGACTGCAATGGTGGGGATATCTATTGCCGCGGACGAAGCTAAACGGGATCTGATGTTTTGGGACCATCATTGTTTTAAGTTAAAGCAGATAATGATGACGTTATTGGAAAGTTCTCCAATAGCACTAACGTTTAATGGCGCTACGAACTATGAATCAGCACTTTCCAACACATTAAATATCTCCATTGATGGTATCCGTGGTGAGGCGCTGGCGCTGAGGATGGAAATGCTGCATGGCTTTATTGTTTCTGTCGGATCAGCCTGTAGTAATAACAAAACCAAGCAATTGTCGCATGTGCTGACGGCGATGGGGTTGGCTGAAGAGCAAGTGCTTGCTGCTATTAGAGTGAGTTTTGGCTGTTTTACTGATGAACAGCAAGTTAATCGGTTTGTCGATGCCTTGGTGACTGAAGTGCAGCAGTTGCTGCGGATCAGTGGTTGTGAACTGTCATGAACAGTATCTCTTATACTCCAGTATTGATGGATATCATCGCTCAGAATGCCCAAGATGAAGCCGATAGCATTGCTTGTTCTTTCCAGCCTAGAGGCCCGGAGACCGCCTCACATTTGAGCTATAAAGTCTTGCTGGAAAAAGTTGAAGTGAGGGCTAAGTTGTTGACCTTGCTTGGGTATAGCAATAAGCGTGTGGCACTGCTTTTCCCTTCAGGCTTGGAGTTTATTGTTGATTTCCTGGCTTGTTTACGTGCTGGTGTTATTGCTATTCCACTTAATGTCAGTCGTAACGCTAAGCAATTTGAACGTACCTTAACCATTTTAAAAGATGCCAAAGTAAAGGCGATTCTAACCACTGCCGATACCCAAAAATCCCTTTCCAATCAACTGACCGAAAGCCAAGGCGGCCATGAGTCTGATTTTATCTGGATTGATGAACATTACCGGACGCTGGAAGATATAGATATCCCCGCTGTCACTTCGAATCAAATCGCGTTTATTCAGTACACCTCTGGCTCAACGAGTCGCCCTAAGGGTGTGATGGTTACACAAGGCAATATTGTGCATAACATGCAGGTAATGCAGCAGTCATGTCAGCACCCTAGAGGCGCCGTTGTTGGCGGATGGTTACCACAGTTCCATGATATGGGCTTAGTCGGGCATATGCTGTTGCCGCTCTATCTTGCTGGGCGATATGTTTTTATGCCGCCGATGAGTTTCATTCAGCGACCCAGTCGCTGGCTCAAGCTCATTTCGCAGTATCGAATTTTCTGTTCTGCTGCCCCTAATTTTGGTTATGAACACTGCGTTAATTTGATCCGAGAAACTGAAGACTTGTCCGATTTAGATTTAAGTTGTTGGAAGATTGCCTTGAATGGTTCCGAACCCGTAAGTGCAGCAACAATGCAGCAGTTTTCACAACGATTCTATCATCTAGGTTTTGATAGCAATGCTTTTTTCCCCAGCTATGGCATGGCAGAAACAACGCTTTTTGTCTCTGGTGGCCCACGAGGTACGGGAGTGCAGTCTATCACTTTAGATAAGGCGCTATTTGAGCTTGGCCGTGTAGAGACTAAGGCCGATGGCGTCAAAGTAGTGTGTTGCGGCGCGATCAATAACGATTTTACTGTCCGTATCGTTAACCCCGATACGTTTGAAATATGTCGTTCAAATGAAACGGGAGAGATCTGGATCGCTGGTGACTCTGTTGCCGCGGGTTACCTAAATCAACCCGCTAAAACCGAAGATGAGTTTTACGCCAAGTTATCTAATGGGGATCCGCAGACTTTCCTCCGTACGGGAGATATGGGTTTTATCTTAGAGCAGCAGTTATATATTACCGGCAGAATTAAGGAGTTGCTTATTGTTCGAGGCCGGAATATTTATCCCTATGATATAGAAAGAACCTGCCGTTCTTATCGCTATGCCGCGAAAGGCAATGGTGCCGCAGTATTTTCGTTTCAGCGAAACTCCCAGACCAAACTTGCCGCGGTTGTGGAGGTAAGTCGACAGGCACTAGCTGACAACAAACTCAATCGAATGATCGATGACCTTAAGGCGATGGTGACTGAGGAACATGAGATTACCCTCGACCGTATCTTAGTCGTCCCTGCTGGGACCATCCCTAAAACCACCAGCGGTAAAGTCAAACGTACCGCTTGTAGTGCACTTTTATGAAGCTATACATTGTTAAAGGACTTAACCGTGAAATTTTGTAAACAGACATTAACCAAGGCTATAAGCCAATATCTTAGTGAAGTTATTGAAGAGTTTAGCGCTGAGCTGCATCTTGACACCTCGTTCTCTCGCTTAGGGCTGGACTCCACTGGACATGTACAGCTATCTGCCATTATTGAAGATCACATCCAAGTTGAAATTGAACCAACGATAGCCTTCGATTACCCAACGATTAACTCATTGATTCAATTTTTAGAAAAAAAATCAGTGCAAGCAGTAGAGGTTGCATAGGGTGTCATTAATCGATGTTGTTGTTATTGGTGCCGGCCAAAATGGTTTATATGCCGCTAAAAGATTGCAGGAACAGGGTATTAACTACCTTGTTTTAGAGCGTAATAATATTGGTGAAGTATGGGATCATCGCTTACAGGGTATGAAGTTGTTTACCTCACGCCAGTTCTGCCAACTTCCAGGGCTGGCATTTCCAGGTGAGCGACAAAGTTTTCCTTCGGTCGTAGAGATGGGCCAGTACTTACGCCACTATGCTGATACTTTCAATCTTAATGTTCAGCAGCAATCTGCTGTCATTGCGATGGAGAAAAGGCTGGGGGTGTTTCATATTACAACTCAGAACGGTACAGAGCTGACGGCCAAAGTGGTTATCAATACCACAGGGGCAAACCAATCACCCATAATCCCCAAATTTGCTGAAGAGCTGTCAGAACGAGTAATACAACACTCGGCATTATTACCATCATTAGCTGATATAAAAAGTGACACTCGAGTGCTGGTGGTGGGAGATGGCGCTACTGGACGGCAGATAGCAGGTGGCTTGGCTACTCGTTGTAATGTCACTTTATCTCAAGGCAAAAAGCGAACTTTTCCGCCTAATAGGATTCTGGGTAAGGATATATTTTGGTGGCTAAAAGTCGCGGGCATTTTGTTTGCAGACCGTAGTAGTAAAGTTGCTCAGATCATCAAAAAGCGTAACCCGGTACCTTGTGGTCAGTTCAATAATAAAAATTTGCGCGCCATGGGAGTAACGTTAAAGGGTCGCTTGGTGCGGGTGGCTGATCGTCGTGCTTATTTCAATGATGGTCGTTTAGATGGCGTCGATGTCGTTATCTGGGCTATTGGATATCGTGATCAAACTGACTGGCTTAACATCCCTGAGTGTATTGATGAGCGAGGTTTCGCTCAAGATCGCGGGCTCACCGCTGAGCCTGGGCTCTTTTTGATTGGGCAAAAGTGGCTTAGTTGCCGAGCCTCTGAACTGATTTTAGGTGTAGAGAGGGATGTTAACTTGGTGATTAGCCAAGTTGAATCATTTATTCAAAAAGGAGTCTGCTATGAGTAAGGCCTCTCTATGGCGCGACATATTGAGCTCCAAAGCTGCTTCTTGGCTGCTATTTTTCTGCTTGGTTATTACTGGCCTCAGTATCATCGGCCTGAAAGATATCGGCTTAGCGAGTGACTATAAAATATTTTTTGATGAGCAAGATTCTGATCTATTGGCATTGGAGCAGATGGATGCAACCTATACGGCGACTGATAATGTTTTTATCATGATCAAGCCGAAGCAGGGGCAGATATATAGCATTGAAACCATTTCGCTTGTCTACCAACTGACTGACAAACTGTGGCAAATACCTTTTTCGTCAAGAGTCGATTCTCTGACTAATTTTCCTTTCAGCTGGGCTGCTGGCGATGATATCGAAATTGAAGAGTTACTGTATGAAGCTGAGCAGTTAGACTTAGCCAGGCTCAATTTCATTAAGCAAGCCGCCGAGGGAGAGCGAGATTTACTCGACAGTTTAGTCACTAGAGATGGTTTATATACTGCCATTAATGTCACCACACTAATGCCCGGTGATAATCACAAAGCGGAAATTCTCGCCATTACCCAAGCGGTAGAGATGTATGTCGCTGAGTTTGAAAAAGCCTATCCAGATCATTCATTTTATGTGACTGGGCTTGTCACTATGAACGGGGCATTTTTTAAAGCAGCAAAAAAAGACTTTACTACTCTAATACCGTTAATGATTGTATTTGTGCTAGTGGCTGCCGGAGTGATTCTGGGCTCTGCCCAAGCTGCACTGAGTATTTTAGTGGTGTTAGTGCTGTCATTAATGGGGGCATTAGGCCTCGCTGGCTGGTTAGGGATCAATCTTTCAGCACCTTCAGTATCGGCACCAATCATTATGTTTACCGTTATTGTTGCTTCTAGCATCCATATAATCAGTTACGTAAAGCGACAGCTGATATTAGGAGTCTCGCAATTTGACGCAGTATTGAGTTCATATCAGCATAATGCCAAACCTATTATTGTTAGCCATTTAACGACAGTTATCGGCTTTCTGGCGATGAATGCCAGTGATTCTCCACCGTTTAGAGATTTAGGTAACATCGTCGCATTTGGCGTATTGTTTTCACTATTACTGTCATTCACGTTATTACCACGACTGTTATTGTCGATGCGAATATCGGCCAAGCAGACCATAGTGACTAATATTTTCCAGCGTATGAATGGCTTGGCCACAGTCGTTATTCAATACCGCAACCCAATACTGCTCATCTTCTTGCCTGTTAGTATCCTGTTTGCTTCATTGAGTTTTTTGAACGAAACCGATGATGACTTGATTAAGTACTTTAACGAGAGTGTTCCTTTTAGAGTGCAAGCGGAAGAGATCGATCAACACTTTTCTGGTCTATATAACATTGGCTATTCACTTTCGAGTAATAAAGAGAATGGTATTTTCTTACCATCCTACCTGCAGTTTATAGAGCAGTTTGATATTTGGCTGCTGCAGCAACAAGAGGTGGTGATCACCGATAGTCCATTGCATCGGATTAAACAGCTGAATCGATTAATGCACGGCGATGACAACCAGTACTACCGCATACCTGAAACCGCAAGAGTGGCAGCACAACACTTTTTACTTTATGAGATGTCATTACCCTTTGGTAAGGATGTTGGTAACCAGGTGAGCTTTGATAAGTCATCGCTAAAATTAACGGCTAGGTTAAAAAATATGACCTCGGTTGAGATGTTAGCATTTGAGGCCAGAGTCTCCGCTTGGTTACAGCTTAATAATGTTCAGGGGCTGACGTTTGAACACTCTAGTCCGTCACTTATCTTCTCTCATGTAGGTCAGAGCAATATCTTTAGTCTGTTACAGGGGGCATTAGTCGCTTTTCTGGTTATCTCCCTCGCATTAGCGGCTGTATTCCGTTCTTTCTATATTGGCATCCTCACCCTTATCCCTAACCTTATTCCTGTTGGCGCCGCATTTGGTTTTTGGTATTGCATACAGGGGCATATATCAATGGGGTTGGCAGGTGTTTCGGCAATGGCAATAGGGATTATTGTAGATGATACGGTGCATTTTCTTTATCAATATATTGAAGGGTTAAAGAGAGGGTTGACGCCAGAAAAGAGTGTCACAGTCACCTTTGAACATACCATGAGTGCGATTGTTATCAGCTCCATTTTATTAGTTGTCGGCTTTATGTTGTTATCGAGTTCCTCTTTTGAAAAGAATGCGCAAATGGGGTTATTAACCAGCGGTACTATAGTGTTAGCACTGCTATTTGATCTTATTGTATTGCCCGCCATTGTCTTAAAGTTTATGCGCAAATTGCCCCATCGGGAAGCGGAAACCCAACTGACCCTAGAACAAGCCAAGTGAGCACAATATGACGAAATATAACAAAACAATTGCCGGACTTATTTGTGGCTTTAGCCTGTGTTTTGCTGCTGTAAGTCAAGCCAATACCGATGCTGAGCAAAAAGGCTACGCAATTGCCAGTGTTGTTGATCTGCGAGATCAAGGCTTTACAGATAGTAGAGCCATGTTAACGATGGAGCTGTATAGCAAAAGTGGTGCTAAGACCACGCGCAAGTTAGATATTAGCGTATTGGAAAATAAGGTTGACGGTGATAAGTCACTCATTAAATTTACCTTTCCCGCTGATATCAATGGTACTGCACTACTGACTCACCCAGCTAAATCTGCATCTGACGAACAGTGGTTATACTTGCCAGAAGTTAGACGAGTTAAACGTATTGGCTCTCGTAATAAAGCGGGCGCCTTTGTCGGTAGCGAGTTCTCCTTTGAAGATATGACCAATAAAGATCTCCATGATTACAGTTATAACTATTTGTTTAGTCGTCCTTGCGAGCAGATTGAAGCCAGTGCGGTAGAGTTTGCTGGTCAGCAGTGTGATGTTATTGAACGTTTTCCGGTGGATAAACATTCTGGTTATAGCAAGCAAGAGTTATGGATTGATAATCAAGACAGTAAGATTATCCAGATTAAATACTTCGATAGGAAAAAGTCGTTATTAAAGGTATTTAGCGCCACCGGCTTTAAGCTATATCAAGATAAATACTGGCGACCCGACCTTGTTGAGATGAAGAATGTACAGACGGGAAAGGCGACAAGACTCAGCTATAAAAATATTTTATTCGCCTCTGGTCTATCTGAGCAAGACTTTCATCGCAGTGGCTTAGGAGATTAGGCTTGCTGGAAAAACTGGTCGTTGGAATATTGCTTACCATGAGCTGCACTAGCGTTTTGGCGCAGCCTTTAATCGATACGCTGAATGTTGATCTTGCTGCAACCTCTCGCTATTACTTTGAAGAGACAGCCACTCCTGAGATTGGCATTGACGATATAGCCTATGGTGCGCGTGGAGAGGTTCAAGCTGCTCATCGCTTTGGCGTTATCAAGCTTGATGCTAAGATTTTTGCTAATTGGGACAGTGCCGACGACAACAGGCGATATACAGATATTCGACAAGTAAAGGTATCAGGGCGGTGGGGAAATATCAGTGCTGCTGCTGGGATAGAGACTTTTTTTTGGGGCGTGTCAGAGTCGATTAACCTAGTAAATGTGATTAACCAATCTGACATTAGAGAAAGCCTCGATACTAAGGTAAAGCAAGGGCAGACATTTGCGTCACTAAGCTATCGATTAGCTGCGGGAGAGCTCGCTGTTTATTTCTTACCGACTTTTACCGCCCGCGATTTTCCATTGAGACCCGCTTATGGTTTACCTATATCGGAGAAAAATACCTTCGAGGATAATAAAGAGGATGGCGGTATTGCGGCGAGAGGGCTGTTCTATGTCGATGATCTAGAGTTTGCAGTTGGCTATTTTAGTGGTACTCGACGAGACCCATTGTTGATCCCTAGTCAGCAGACCAAGCAGTTAATACCTTACTATATTCAAACCGATAACCTGCTATTTGACGCGGTATATTTAACGGACTTACTCACTTACAAATGGGAGTTCAAAACGGGTCGTGAGTTTGAGCACGGTTTTGTCGCAAGTAACATAGGCATTGAATATCCGCTATATGTGTTTGAAGACACAATACAAGACTTGGTGGTAATTACTGAGTATGTATTTGATGACCGGGGCAGTCGCGCTGAGTCTCATGGGCAGAATGATCTGTTTATCGGCACTAAGTTTGAATTTGCTGAAAATGCAGCTCAGATCAGGTTGCTATACAGCTATGATTTTGATTATGCCAGCCAATACGCTGAGCTAAGTTGCCAATATCGATTGAGTGATTATTTGCGTATTAAGGCTAAGGTTATGGGGGTACTATCGGCAAGTCAGGATGATCGACGCCTATATGCCTTGAAAAATGAGGAGTTTGCTAAATTTAGCCTGCACTACGCCTTTTAATTCTGCTTGGATATCATCACTTTATACACGCGGCTTTCAGCAATGCTAGTGCTGCGACAAATCTAGAGTTTTCCCCCCCTTGTGATAGACTGAGCCAGCGTCGATATATAACAATAAGGTAACCCTCATGGAACAGTTAGCACATCTTTATCGTGACCATATTAGCGAGTTAAATAGCCGCGTGGCCGATATCACTTCTCGTGAAAACTTGTCAGGTCTGGTGATCCATTCTGGCCAACCGCATAGACAGTTTTTAGATGATATGGACTATCCATTTAAGGTGAACCCTCACTTTAAAGCTTGGTTACCGGTAACCGATAATCCTAACTCTTGGTTAGTGGTTAATGGCCGAGATAAACCGACACTCATTTTTTATCGTCCTGTTGATTTCTGGCATAAGGTTGCCGATGAACCAACCGATTTTTGGGCTGAGTATGTTGATATTAAATACCTTACCAAGGCCGATAAAGTGGCAGAGTTTTTACCAACGGATATTGATAATTGGGCTTATATTGGCGAGCATTTAGATGTTGCTGATGTACTTGGGTTCACAAGGCGCAATCCTGATTCCGTCTTAAGTTACTTAAACTATCATAGAGCCAATAAAACGGCCTATGAGTTGGCCTGTATGAGAAAGGCCAATAGCATTGCAGTCGCCGGCCATCAAGCGGCAAAGACGGCATTTTACAATGGCGCCAGTGAATTTGAAATCTTGCAGGTTTACCTTAGCGCTATTGCGCAAGGTGAAAACCAAGTGCCCTACAGCAGTATTGTGGCACTAAATGAAAATGCGGCGATATTGCATTACACCGCCCTTGAGCAAACAACTCCCGCACATAGACACTCTTTCTTGATTGATGCTGGCGCTAACTTTCATGGCTACGCCTCAGATATCACTCGAAGTTACGCATTTGAAAAAAATATCTTCGATGATCTTATTACCGCGATGGACAATCTGCAGCTGCAGATTATTGCCATGATGAAACCCGGTGTGAACTACGCTGACTTGCATGTTGCAACTCACCATAAACTGGCACAAATACTGATTGATTTTGATGTTGTTTCAGGTGATGCCAACGGCTTGGTTGAGCAAGGGATCACCAGTGTGTTTTTCCCACATGGGTTGGGGCACATGCTTGGTTTACAGGTTCATGATATGGGTGGTTTCCTTGCTGATGAAAAGGGCGCCCATATTGCTGCACCCGAAGCTCATCCATTTTTACGCTGTACCCGCACCTTAGCTGCAAACCAAGTACTAACAATTGAGCCGGGGGTTTATATTATCGACTCCTTATTGGCTGGGTTGAAACAAGATAAGCGTCAGCAACAGATAAACTGGCACACCGTCGATATCTTGCGCCCTTTTGGTGGAATACGTATTGAAGATAACGTGATCGTGCATAGTGACCGAACTGAAAATATGACCCGAAACTTTGGCCTTGATCGATAAAATATGAGCTGTTTAACTACAGTCTTAACCTTGAAAAATTAAATGAGTCACCTATTTTGAGTGAAAGTTATCTTATCCCCGCAGCCGAACTTTTGATTGAAGAAGAGATAAAGAATAGCCGGTTTATCTCTTATGTATTTCACTGTTCATCTGCCTTAGAGTTTAAGTGTGTACTTACTAACTTGAAGGTTGAATACCCTGGTGCTAACCATTATTGTTATGCATTTGTGGCAGGGGCACCGGATGACAGTATCAATATTGGCTCGAGTGATGATGGTGAGCCGTCAGGGAGTGCGGGGAGACCAATGCTCGCTTCACTACAAGGCTCTAATATTGGTGAGATCGGTGCTGTCGTTATCCGTTATTTTGGTGGTACTAAATTAGGTGTCGGTGGATTGGTTCGGGCCTATAGCTCGGGGCTTAAAAAAGGGCTACCTCAACTAGAGACTCAACTAAAACAGATCCGTTACCCTGGGCAGTTGGTGTGTGACTATCATCAATTAAAAGATGTTGAACACCTTTTTTCACTGTTTGATGTCGTTATTGAGGACAAGGTCTTTACCGAGCAAATAACAATTCAATTTGCTATCCCCAAACACTTAAAAAAGGATTTGAACCAAGAATTAGCAACCATTAGCCAAGGACTGTTAATTGCAACCTATGAGTAGAGTGTATAGGTATACGATTACTGTAAGTAAATCGGTTGTGAACATTATAACGAAGTATGCGAAAATGCATTTGAGCAAAAATGCGCTAGCAATGGGATCCAATGCAATATAGAACAATAATAAGAATTACCGGCCTATTGATGGGGTTGTTTTCCTTGTCTTTACTTCCGCCAGCCCTTGTTGCTGTTATCTATAAAGATGGCGGCGGCATGGCGTTTATTCAGGCGTTTGTCTTGTGTCTCATACTTGGGTTTACCCTTTGGTATCCTAACCGTCGTCATCGTAAAGATCTGCGTACCCGAGAGGGGTTTCTGTTAGTTGTGCTCTTCTGGGTAGTGCTTGGCTCCATCGGTGCAGTGCCGTTCATTTTCTCCGGTCAACCCTCGCTTAGTCTTACCGATAGTTTTTTTGAATCCTTCTCTGCACTAACGACCACTGGTGCCACTGTTATTGTTGGGTTAGACACTCTCCCTAAAGCGATACTATTTTATCGACATCTGCTGCAGTGGTTAGGTGGGATGGGGATTATTGTATTAGCCGTCGCCATTTTACCTGTGCTTGGCGTGGGTGGAATGCAGCTATATCGCGCTGAAACGCCAGGGCCGGTTAAAGATAGTAAGATGACGCCGAGAATTGCAGAAACGGCTAAGGCGCTTTGGTATATCTACTTAGCCCTAACTGTAGCGTGTGCTGTCGCTTATTGGGCTGCGGGTATGGATGTCTTTGATGCAGTTTGTCATTCGTTTTCAACTATTGCGATAGGCGGATTCTCCACTCATGATGCCAGCATGGGTTACTTTGACAGCCCCGCGATAAATATGGTTTGTGTGGTATTCTTGCTAATAGCGGCACTGAATTTCAGCCTCCATTTTGCCGCTTTTTCTCGTCGAGGGATCAACCTTAAAGTCTATTTCAAAGATGCTGAATTTAAAGTATTGATCGTTATTCAATTGGCGTTAACTACGATCTGTTTTGTGACTCTTTACCATTCTGGTATTTATGACTCTCCTGAAGAAACGTTAGATTATGCACTTTTTCAGGCTGTATCAGTGTCGACAACAGCTGGGTTTGGTACCGAAAGCTTCCATTCGTGGCCGCTGTTTTTGCCTATTCTGTTGATTTTCTCTAGTTTCATCGGTGGTAGTGGTGGTTCGACGGCTGGTGGTATTAAGGTGATGAGAGTTATCTTACTGTTGTTACAAGGCTCACGCGAGCTTAAGCGCTTAGTGCATCCTCGCGGCATGTTTTCAATTCGAATTAGTGGTAAGGCGCTGCCCGATCGGGTTATCGATGCTGTATGGGGGTTTTTCTCTGCCTACGCTTTAGTATTTGTGGTGTGTATGCTCATTTTAATGGGGATGGGCATGGATGCGATTACGGCATTTAGTGCTACTGCCGCTTGTCTAAATAACCTAGGGCCTGGCTTAGGTGAGGTTGCGAGTAACTACGCCAGCATTGGCGACGGCGAGAAATGGGTGCTGTTATTTGCGATGCTATTTGGTCGTTTAGAGGTCTTTACCTTATTGATCTTGTTTACCCCTACATTTTGGAAAAATTAAAAAATTTACAGCACGACATTGATTGCTAAGCTAGCTTTAATCATTCAGCATTACGTTAAAGTCGTGGGCCCTTGGCCATAATTTGAATCTGAAAATAGCAGGAAGTTAATGAGTAATACACTAGTTATCTATTCAACAGTTGATGGTCAAACCAAAGCGATTTGTGAACAGGTTAAAAATATTAATCAAGAATTTGGGGCGACGGTAACGCTGGCATCGCTAGATGAAGCAGAAAGCATGGGCTTGGCTCAATTCGACAAGGTCTTAGTTGCTGCAAGTATTCGATATGGTAAGCATAGACCAGAGCTGTATCAGTTTATTAATCGTCACCATGCCGTATTGAGTGCGAAGACAAATGCCTTTTTCTCGGTGAATGTGGTGGCGAGAAAACCCGAGAAAAACACTCCTGAAACTAACCCTTATATGAAAAAGTTTCTGGCGCTTTCATTGTGGCAACCACAACAGCTCGGAGTGTTTGCCGGCAAAATTGATTACCCCAAATATCGACTATTCGATAAGACAATGATCCGTTTTATTATGTGGATGACAAAAGGGCCAACGGATACTAGCGGTACATTTGAATTTACGAATTGGACTCAAGTCGATGAGTTTGCCCGTAGCTTTGCAGAGCGGTAATGATTATCAACGCCAGCCTTGGATATTACTGATAAAAAAGCCTGCGATTGAGCAGGCTTTTTTATGTCGCTAAATTAACTTAAGCGCAATACTTGCGATGTAGTATCGAAATAACTTCGGTAACTTGCTCGTTCTTTAGCGTGTAAAACACCACTTGTGAGCTTTTACGGGTAGCGACTAAGTCTTCTGAACGTAACACCGCTAAATGTTGTGATAATGCTGATTGGCTTAGTGGTACCGTTTCATTTAATTCGGTCACGCTTAACTCTTTATCTAGGAGTAAACATAAAATCATTAACCGGTATGGGTTTGCAATTGCTTTTAGCCATTTTGCAGCACACTGGGCATTAGTCACCATTGCACTTACATCGATTTCTTTTTGCATACGGTTACTCACTTGATAGCCTTTAATTAGTTTATTCTAATTGAGTTGGCGGTATAAAACAATATACCTATGCCGTGCAAGGATCTCAATTTTTGATGTTGATAATATGAGCTGTGCCTAATTTGTGATCCATTCTCCTGTTAAATCGTTGGTTTGCTGCAACAATGAAATCAATATGAAATCTTCCGAGTTGGAATAATGAATAAATCAGTATTGGTACTTTACTACTCTCGTGGCGGTCATACCGCTAGGATTAGTCGCGCGATTGCCGACCGTATCGTCAGCGAAGGGCATCAGTGCGATATGATGCATATTAATGAAGCGAAGGCTGAAGGGGTTGATTGGTCTAAATATGATGTTGTCGCGTTGGGCGCTTGCGTGCTTTACGGCTCATATCATAAGTCGGTGTTTGATTTCGTTACTGAGCATCAAGCGGCATTTTCGGCGAAACCAGCCAGTTTCTTCAGCGTTAACGTAGTAGCACGTAACCCAGAGAAACGTGTTCCTGAAAATAATAAGTACCTACAGAAGTTTATTGAGCTTTCGCCTTGGAAGCCACTCGATGTAAAGGTGATTGCAGGCAAAGTTGATTATCCATCATGGCGTTGG
The DNA here is from genome assembly GCF_016757755.1 of Shewanella sp. KX20019. Lineage (NCBI taxonomy): Bacteria > Pseudomonadati > Pseudomonadota > Gammaproteobacteria > Alteromonadales > Shewanellaceae > Shewanella > Shewanella sp. KX20019. The sequence continues at coordinate 48,440 of NZ_CP068437.1, forward strand.
TATGACCGTTTAATGATCCAATTCATTATGAAAATCACTAACGGCCCAACCGATCCCAAGGCTGTTATTGATTACACCGATTGGGACGATGTGAACGTTTACGCTAATCATCTGTTGAGCTTGGCGAAGTAGTTTCGCTTGATAAGTTAAATCAAAAAGCCGTATTTGATGCGGCTTTTAATGTGTCCTGTCCAGAGATGCGTTAATACTTCCAGAAGCTAGGGTGGAACAACACCGCGACGGTTAAGATCTCCAGCCGTCCTAGTAACATCCCAATTGAAAGCGCCCATTTTGCCGTATCGGGTAGCGTCGCGAAATTGCCCGCAGGCCCAATTGTCTGCCCCAGCCCAGGTCCAACGTTAGTAACAGCAGTAATCGCACCGGTAAAACTGGTGACCGGATCTAACCCCGTCAGCACTAATACGATAGATAAGCCCACTATGACCATGGTAAAGAGCAGGATAAAAGTGACTAGTGAGCGCACAATATCATCTCTGATAATGCGGTTGTTATAGCGCTCTTTAAACACCCCGTTAGGATGAAATTGTTGTTTGAGCTGCTCACGCATTATCACGCCAGCGATTTGGAAACGGAAAATTTTAATGCCTCCAGATGTCGACCCAGAACAGCTACCAACAAACATTAGAAATAGGAATACGATATTTGCAACTGCGCCCCAAGCGGAGTAATCCGTTAAGCCATACCCCGTGGTCGTTACAACTGAGACAACATTAAAGCTGGCTAGGCGAAGGGCATCAATAGGAGCTATCTCTCGGCTGGTCCATAACCAAAATGCCACTAATGAAGACACTAAAATGATAAATGTTAAAAAGCCTTTTACCTGGGCATCATTCCAAACCTTTAGGGACTTCTGCTGCACCATGTAGACAAACATTAGTAGCGGTAGACCACCTGCAAGCATAAAGGTAATGCCAACCCAGTGTGCTTGATTAGAGAACGCAGCCATTGAATTATCTGAGGTGGAATAGCCACCTGTTGAGAGGGTTGTCATGGCGTGGTTGATGGCTTGAAACCAATTCATACCGCTGTTGTGGTAAGCCAGAAAACATAAAAAAGTCAGTAGGGCGTAAACAATAAATAGGCTCATTGCCATATGTTGGGTACGGGGAGTTGCCTTGTCGCCCCAATCTGAAGATTCTGTTCTAAACAGCCGCATGCCACCGACATTTAGAAATGGCAGCACGGCAACGGCCATCACGATAAATCCAATGCCACCGAGCCATTGTAATAATGAACGCCAAATCAGAATACTATGATCCATACTGTCGAGACCTGACAGTACAGTTGAGCCTGTGGTGGTGATCCCTGACATGGTTTCAAAAAAAGCATCGGTGTAATTAATGCCGTGATACAAGGTAAAGGGTAGTGCGGCAAATAAGCTAACGATAAACCAGGTAAGGCTAGTTAGCAGGAACATGTCTCGTATGTTGAGGTGCAGTTTCTGAGATTGACCTTGGTGCATACAAAAGCTGGCTGCGGTACCAGCAACCAAGGATGAAATCATGAATGCACCGACGGTCTCTTCACCGTAGTAAAGTGCAAATGCACCGGGGATCAACATAAACGCAGTTAGCGTTGACAGAAAAATCCCCAATATAAACAGCAGAGGCCGATAGTTCAGCATGGTGTTGCGTTAAGCTCCGAGGACATGTTTAAAAGAAGAAGGCGCTTGGTTGGAATAGTTTTTCTACTTCACCGATAAACTTCTTATTTACTAAGAATAGAATGACATGGTCACCTTGCTCAATAACGGTTTTGTCATGTGCCATCAAGACTTCTTCATCCCTGACAATTGCACCGATAGTGGTGCCAGGGGGTAATTTAATATCGCTTATTTTCTTACCAACAACTTTGGAGGTGTTTTTATCGCCGTGGGCAATGGCTTCAATGGCTTCAGCGGCGCCACGTCGAAGTGAATATACGTTACAAATGTCGCCTTGGCGGATATGGGTCAATAAAGCTGAGATCGTGGCTTGTTGAGGAGAGATTGCGATATCAATATTGGCCTCTTGCACAATATCTACATAGGCTTCTCGCTGAATAAGCACCATTACTTTTTTGGCGCCCATACGCTTAGCAAGCAGTGCGGCCATAATATTGGCTTCATCGTCATTGGTGACCGCAATAAATACGTCAGTTTGGTCTATGTGCTCTTCAAGTAATAACTCTTGATCTGAGGCATCACCACAAAATACCGTGGTCTTTTCGAGTTTTTCTGACAACTCTTCGGCGCGTTCTTGCTTATGTTCAATCAGTTTCACTGAGTGGTTACGTTGCAGTTGCTTTGCTAAGCCAAGACCAATGTTACCGCCACCGGCGATCATAATATTGCGATATGAGTTATCGAGTTTTTGCATTTCACTCATGACCGCACGGACATGGCGACTATCGGCAACAAAGAATACTTCGTCATCAGCTTCAATAATCGTGGTGCCACGCGGCATGATCGGTCGGCCCTGCCTGAAAATTGCAGCAACCCTGGTATCAATATTGGGCATGTGCTCTCGCAGCGCAGCTAAAGCATTACCGACAAGCGGACCACCATAATAAGCACGAACGGCAACCAGACTTAATCTGCCTTCAGCGAACTCAAGTACCTGCAATGCGCCAGGGTATTCAACTAAGCGGCCAATGTAGGCGGTGACGAGTTGTTCTGGTGCTATGAGTTCATCAATAATAAAACCGCCTCGATGGCGATTTTCTGAATGCTTGGTTTCGCTATCAATAAATAACTTGTCGCGAAGATTCAGGTACTGCTCAGAACGAATTCGGGCAATTTTAGTTGGGGTGCCAAAAAGTGAATAGGCAATTTGGCAAGCGGCCATATTACACTCATCGCTATTGGTGACGGCAATGAGCATATCGGCGTCTTCAGCCCCAGCTTCCTTTAATACATCTGGATGGGCACCGTGGCCTACTATCACGCGCAAATCGTACTTATCTTGCAAGGTACGTAAGCGCGTTTTATCGGTGTCTACAATGGTGATATCGTTATTTTCACCCACTAAGTTCTCGGCCAATGTGCCGCCAACCTGTCCCGCACCCAAAATGATAATTTTCATTGCCGTACTAATCCTTCACTAGGCGAGCGTAATAAAAGCCATCCATGTTTTCTTGTCCTGGAACAATTTGCCAACCCACATCACTTGGATTTGCTTGCTGTTCGATCGGTATCAAGGTCGCGTCTGGTGTTCTTTGTAGGAAGGCGCTAACCTGATCTTTGTTCTCTTGAGGCAAAATAGAACATGTAGCATACAGGAGTGTGCCACCTGGCTTTAACCACTTCCAGCAATGATCAACTATTTGTGACTGCAATGCTGCCAACTCTTCAATATCATTGTTTTTTCTGAGCCATTTGATATCGGGATGGCGACGGATGACACCCGTTGCTGAGCAAGGTGCATCTAATAAGATGCGATCAAACTTGTCACCTTGCCACCAAGAATCAATATCAGCGGCATCACCATGAATTAATTCTGCTTTTAATGACAGTCTGTCTAGGTTTTGTTGCACGCGTTCGAGTCGTTTAGCGTCGTTATCAACCGCAACTAATTGAATCTCAGGCGCAAGCTCTAATAGGTGACATGTTTTACCACCAGGAGCTGCACAGGCATCGAGAATGAGTTCGTTGTCTTGTGGTGCGAGTAATGTCGCTGCCCATTGTGCCGCGCCATCTTGTACTGAGGCTGAACCAGCCTCAAAGCCGGGAAGCTGCATTACATCTCGCGGGCTGGCCAATAAAATAGCGTCATCGCTGCTGCCTGCTGTTGCCTCAACTTCAACCTCGGCTAATGCGCTTAAATAGGCATCACGGGTTTGTGATTGTTGATTGTTACGCAACCACATTGGTGGCCGTTGGTGGCTTTGTTCAATGATCTCTTGCCAGTTTTCAGGATAGGCGTCTTTAAGGCGCTTAATGATCCATGCTGGCGTGTTATACGCTAGCGTATCGTTATCGGTGGACAATGGTTTTTCTTGGCGCTGAATGGTTCGCAATACCCCATTGACGACTTTAACCATCCCCTCGAATTTTAACTGACGACAGGCTTCTGCAGTTTCAGATATCGCGGCATGACTTGGTATTCGGGTGAAGTAAAGCTGATAACAGCCAACGAGCAGCAGTTGATGCACAATACGCTGCTTGCCCTTGAGAGGCTTATTCATACAGTCGCTAACTTGCTTATCAAGCTGTGGTAGATGACGCATTACGCCGTAGCAAAGTTCGGCTAAAAGGCCCTTGTCTTTACCACTTTCAAGGTGTCGCTGCTGATCGGGCAGGGCAACTGAGAGTGATATTCCTTTTTCAAGAACCTGAAATACTACTTTTGCGGCTAGCGCTCGTAAATTCATTGCCATTAGGTTTGGTCGTCCATTGCGTTAGCCAGTAGGGTGCCTGGAGTAAACCAGTCTGCTCGAGAGTTGAGAATATCAGCCACACTTAATGGCTTTTTGCCTGGCAGTTGCATGCTGGTAATGGTTAATACACCATCTCCAGTTGCGATACTAATACCACTTTTATCTGCAGAAATAACGGTGCCAGGTGTTGCGGTGCTATTACTAGTGCTGACATGACTTTGCCAGACTTTAAGGGTGTTGCCTTCATGCTGATAGTGACTCACTGGCCATGGGTTAAAGGCTCTTATTTCACGCCAGAGTGCCAGTGCCGACTTAGACCAATCTAAGCGTGCTTCCTCTTTCGAAAGCTTCTGAGCATAATTTGCTAAGCTTTCATCTTGCTTTTCAGCGGGGAGGCGATCTTCAGCAATGGCTGCCAATGCCTCAATAAGTGCACTTGGACCTTGTTTAGCCAGTTTCTCATAAAGAGTTGCAGAGGTATCTTCATCTTCAATGGTGAGCTTAGTTTTGAGCAGCATATCACCAGTATCCAGGCCGATATCCATCTGCATTACAGTCACACCGGTTTCAGTGTCTCCTGCCCACAAAGCGCGTTGAATCGGAGCCGCGCCGCGCCAGCGAGGTAATATTGAACCATGGACGTTAATACAGCCTAGACGCGGAGTATCAAGCACGACTTTAGGCAAAATCAAGCCGTAGGCAACAACAACCATGATATCGGCGTCGAGGGCCGCAAGTTCTTGCTGCGCCGTTTCATCACGCAAAGATTTGGGTTGTAGCACTGGAATATCATTCTCGAGTGCCAACTCTTTTACTGGGCTCGATTGCAGTTTCTTACCTCGACCAGCAGGGCGGTCGGGTTGAGTATATACCGCGACAATATTATGCTGTGATTCGATTAGTGCTTGGAGATGGCGGGCGGCAAAGTCTGGCGTACCTGCAAAAATGACATTTAGTGGTTTCAAAAATTTATCCTTGTTTCGCGTCTAATCGAGCTTCTTTTTCTAACTTTTTCTTAATACGTTGACGTTTTAAGGGAGATAGATAGTCAACAAATAGCTTTCCAGCTAAATGGTCTAGTTCGTGTTGTAAGCAGATGGCAAATAGACCTTCAGCTTCTAGCGTAAACTCATTGCCATCACGATCAAGTGCTTTGATGGTAACAAACTCGGCTCTATCCACTTTTGCATAAATACCTGGAACAGACAGGCAGCCCTCTTCATTACAAAAATCACCACTTTTGGCAATGATTTCTAAATTAATGAACACTTTTGGTCGCTCTACTTCATCTTGTAAGTCGATAACGATGAGCTGATGATGAAAATTAACTTGGGTTGCCGCTAGGCCAATCCCCTTTTCTTCATACATTGTTTCGAACATATTATCGATTTGTGTCTGCAATGCAGCGCTAAACTCTGTAACTGGCTTTGCAATCGTGCGTAATCTTTCATCTGGAAAACATAAAACTTTTAGTAAACTCATACCTAAACTCTTAACAAGTCTGTCAAATCTAAGTCAGTTGGTTATACTGGCTTTGGCTAATGGCTCAATTTTAGTCCTTAGCGGCATTCAATAACAGCAAAAGCTCTACTTATTAATTTAATAATGAGCAAATAGCATGGATACCCTGATGAAACGGTTACTATTACTTGCTTCACTTTTACTTGGTTGCACGTTCGTTTTCGCTGACACGTTGACACTTAAATCTGGCCATCCAGACTCTTACGTTGTCAAAAAAGGCGATACTCTTTGGGATATTTCAGCTTTTTTCCTAAAAGATCCTTGGCGATGGCCTAAATTGTGGGGTGCAAACCCACAAGTGGCTAACCCGCATCTTATTTATCCTGGTGACAGACTAACCTTGGTATTTATTGATGGTGAGCCTCGCTTGGTGGTAAAACCTCATTTAAGCAAAAGCCCTGCTGGGCGTATATCACCGAAGAACAGCGCAATTCCAGCCATTGATCTATCGCTTATTCAGCCCTATTTACTGCAAAATAGAGTCGTCGATGCGCAGTGGTTTGAAGGGCAGCCGATGATAATGGGTGGCGAAAGCGAATCTCGACATCATGTCGTGTCTGATATTGTCTATGTGCAAGGAGAGCTTACTGTTGGTGATAAGTTTGGCGTATATAGCAGCGGGCGTGAATTTTCTAATGCGGATGGTGTAGATCTCGGATTGGAGGTGGTTTTAACTGCAAGCGCTCGAGTCGTTGAGTCTGGCCCTGTTTCGAAAGTGGAGCTGTTAAGTAGTTTGCGTGAGACAAAAGCTGGTTACCGCGTTCTGCCAATTGAAGATGATTCACTGATGTCAGCCTATTTTCTGCCCAAAGCAGCAGAAATAACTGCAGCAACGACGGTGTTGGCATCTGGTCAAGATATCCGAGAGATGGGTAAGTTTGATGTGGTTTACCTTGATCGTGGCGATATTGACGGTGTTGAAGCGGGTCAGGTGTTCTCTATTTTTAAAGAGGGTGATGTCATCGTTATCGATGGTGATGGCCAACCGGTACAGCCTAATGACCGTAACCGTTATGAGAAAATATTGGCTAATATCTCGACGAATAGTGCGACACAAATGCCCGATCTTTACCGTGGTAAATTAATGGTCTTCAAAGTATTTGAAAAGGTTAGTCTAGGAATTATCCTAGTCAATGAAAGGCCTGTGCGGGTGGCCGATAAACTCGCTATTCCCGATTCGCTGATAGCCAGCGAATAGTCTAGAGTTAATCTCAGTGTAGTGATAATGCTACGCTGAGACTTAAGAGGATAGGCTATTAATGAAAAGCTGGTCGATTGGCTAGTTGTTTCTGCTGTATCTGGGCTAGGACCCGCTCGGATTAAACAATTAATAAACTACATGGATATGGATGAGTTAAGGCAAAGGTTGACCCATGAACCCGATGCATTACCTCTACCTGAGTCGCTACTCAATGCTAATTTAACTCCCGACTACTCCCTAGTTGATATTGCACTTGCATGGCAACAACAAAGCGAGCTTAACCACCTCGTGTGTTTGAGTGATCCTCTCTATCCTCCAATGCTTAAACAGATTAGCGACCCACCAACTGTCCTTTTTATTAAAGGCAATATAAACAGTTTACTACGTCCGGGCATTGCCATTGTGGGCAGTCGTAATGCAACACCTGGTGGGTTGAAGATGGCTTATTCGCTGTCGTCACAATTGGCTGCTCATCACCTTTCGATTGTTAGCGGTATGGCACTAGGGATAGATGGTGCTGCCCACCAGGCTGCTATTGATAATAGAGGTGCAAGCATCGCAGTTCTGGGTACTGGGGTAGAAGTTATTTATCCCAAAAGACATCGAAGTATTTATCATGACATTCAAAATGATGGCTGCGTTTTGAGTGAGTTTTGGCCGCAAGTAAAGCCATTTTCTGGTAATTTCCCGAAACGAAACCGTATTATTAGCGGTCTAACTATAGGTACCCTAGTGGTAGAAGCTAGCTTGAAAAGTGGCTCTTTAATTAGTGCTCGATTAGCGAATGAGCAGGGACGTGAAGTGTTTGCTGTGCCGGGGAGTGTATTGAGTGGTCAAAGCGTAGGCTGTCATCAGCTTTTACGCGATGGAGCCAAATTAGTCGAGTCGGTTGGCGATATTTTGGAAGAAGTTGCGGTTTTATCCGCCTTCCACCTTGAAGAAGTGATGGCCTGCCACCATATAGAGGAGGAGATAGTCTCTGATTTGCCATTTGCTTCGCTGTTAGCTAGTGTAAGTTATGAAACCACAACGATTGATGACGTGGTTGAACATAGTGGAAAAGCCATAGAGCTAGTATTGGAGCAGTTACTTGAGCTTGAATTACAAGGTTGGGTTACTGCTGTCCCCGGTGGTTATGTAAGACTTAAGAGGAGCTAGCCATGTTTGATATCCTCATGTATCTATTTGAAAACTATGTGCATAGTGAAGCTGAGTTTTTAGTCGATGAAGACGAACTCACAAAAGAATTAACGCGAGCTGGATTTCATCAGTCGGAGATAATTAAAGCCCTGACTTGGTTAGAGGGGTTAGCTGAGCTGCAGGAGGCGGGCACACCTTACCTCTGCAATCATGATCAACAGTCTTTCCGTATTTATACTAAAGACGAGATAAATAAAATTGATGTGGAAAGCCGAGGCTTTCTGTTGTTTCTAGAGCAGATTAAAGTGCTTAGTGTCGAAACACGTGAAATGGTTATCGATCGAGTGATGGAGTTAGACGAAACAACGTTAAATTTAGATGACCTAAAATGGGTTATCTTGATGGTGCTATTTAATGCTCCTGGTCACGAGTCGGCCTATGAACAGATGGAAGATCTGATCTTTGAGCAGCCAGATGGACGATTACACTCATAATAACGTTACCAATTAGTGCAGACACACAAAAGGAGGCTGAAGCCTCCTTTTGTGTGTCTGGCGATAAATGTTCCGTACATTTATTCGCATTTCATCTATCCCTAGGCGCAGGGATAGCGTTAGAGGGAAGTTGATAGATGTATGTTCTAAAATGTTAAATGACTTTCACCGTGAGCTAGGTGTTGTGGTTGTAAATAGTCGCGGTAATCATATCGTCCTTGCTTGTGCAGCCTTGGCTTTGTTTCCTCTTCATTATCATCAAACCCAGCGACTTGAGTGTCTAGCCATTTAGCAAATTGAGCTTGATGCTGGGTTAGAGAGACCATGACTTGCTCGTAACCTTCGAAGTAATCGGTTTTCAGATATTTGCTCAGCTGTACAAGATCGGCATGGTGGTTCTCAGCTAGAAAACGAATAGCCATGTAACTCCACTTGTAAGTCCTATTTTGGCCGTCTTTATATTCGGTGGCAAAAATCTCTTCCAAAGTAGGTGCTTCCGCTATATCACGCTTTATTATGCGAAGAGCTGAAGGGTTGTTATCACCTTTTGATATGTACTCTGCCAAACCCTCTGACCACCACACCATCTTGCTTGGAAAATGTCCAAAGCCGCCATACTTTACAAAATGACCATCTAAATAGTGCACATATTCATGGTTCAAATTCCAAATCGAGAACTCAGGTTCTATCCACCATTGGCGATAGGCAAAGAAAGTGGCTTGATTACCGGGCTTTGATGGGGTTCCTTCGATATACATGCCACCGTTATCAGTTTGGATGTCGAATACTAACTGTCCATAGTAGTGGTACTGGCTCCAGTTTTTGAACGCCACGACTCTTAGCGCATCATTGTTATCGTTGGCTGTCGCCTGTTGTTCTGTTTCCAGCAAATGGTGAAACTGTGATTCTTGTGAGGTGAGTTTAGTACAGCTTTCTTTGAGCTCTTGCTGGTTAAGATCTTGCGCCAAGATGAATAGTGAGTCAGAGCAATGATGCTCTATTGGAAGCGCTTCTTTAAGATCTGGTGTGCGGCATATCTCGCTATTTTCCTGGCAGCGTTCTTGTGCTGCAAAGGTATTAACATGGTAGCCCTTGCTATAGGCATCTTTGGCACTATTTCCGCGTATGGCGACATCTTGCCTAGCAATATTTGCCACCGCCTCATCGACAGCAAGTTCAAGAGCTGTTGCTTCGCCATCTTCTGATGATGGTAGTGCGAGGCGGTAGAGTGCTAAAGCCCAGTATGCATTGGTTCTTGGCCAGTCTTTTTTAGCACGAATACTGGCTGAGCTGGCTGCAAATGTAACCAAAGGTTCATTGAGTTGTGCGGATAGCAAAGTGGCATTAAGCTCACCGTCAGTATCCTTGCGACTGACACTAAACAAAAAACCGTAGGCTTTTAATGTTTCAAGCAGGGCGTAGTCATTGGATTGTTGGCTAGCGGTGTTTGCTAGTTGGGCAAGTTGAGTGTTTAACTGCGGTAGTAATGGTGCTAGTTGCGCTGCACGTTCATTACTCGAGAAGTAGCGATAAACAGTCACCGCATACTGCTCTTGTAAACGTGGTTGATTATCTAATCGGTCAGAATTAGCAAGTTGTTCAAGTGCAGCTGATAAGCCTTTGTAGTCGGCTTCTTCTAGCTTATCCGTTGGGCCGTAGTAACTAAATGCACGGAAGTAATACAATAGCTTGTCAATGCTAATCATATCTTCTGAAGTGGCCAAAGCAGCGCTTGCCTGTTGAAAGTGTGCAACGGTTAGCAGTGGGCTCGCAGCATCAAATAATGCATCTTCTGAAGTTGCTGATATTTGTTGTATTAACTCGGGGTTAAGCGGGGCATTGTTGGTAGTTGAACAACCAGATATTGAACCTGATAGGGCAGCGATAATGGTTAACGCTATTTTGGTTTTTGTATTCATCATTCACACCTCTTTATTTTTTGAATACAATATATCACTGCTTTTTGTCAAAACCTATTAGATGAATACAAAAGTCACGCTAATACTTGGTAGAATAGCGTTATATTGATGAACCGAGAGAATCATGGCTAAAATCGATCAGCAACTGTTTACTACACATGAGCATGCATTGGAGAAAGAGTATGAACTCTGCCCTAAATGTGGCTGTGAATTATCAGTAAGGCACAGTAAGCACGGTGGTTTTATAGGGTGTAATAACTACCCTAGCTGTGACTACACTCGACCGCTAGTGCAGCATGAATCTATCGAAACTCAGGTAATTGAAGGCTCATCCTGTCCAGAGTGTGCCAGTGAATTGGCAGTTAAGTCTGGCCGGTTCGGTATTTTTATTGGTTGCACCAATTATCCTCAATGTCGTCATATTGAAAAACATGACCAAGCTGCTGCTGAAGACGAAATCGATTGTCCCAAGTGTAAAACAGGGCATGTTGAGCATCGAACCAGTCGTTTTGGTAAATCCTTCTATGCTTGTAGTGGTTATCCAAAGTGTAAGTTCTTAGTGAATTACCCGCCTGTAGCTGAAGCTTGCCCAGATTGTGGTTTTGGCATTTTAGTAGAACGTAAAGGGGCGGCTGGAATGCGTTTAGAGTGCCCTGAAAAAGCATGCAAATATAAGCGCCCTGTCTAAATTATCATATTGCCTTTCACTAATGTCGGTTTTGAGTGATCATAACGATATAGCAGGTACAGCTTTATATAAGTAAGGGGAAGGGAGATCGATGTTACAAGTATTGCCAGCTGAAATGGCCGAAATTATTGAGCAAGGGGGCGTTATTGCCTATCCAACAGAGGCTGTTTATGGTCTGGGTTGTGATCCTGACAATGACGAAGCTATTAAGCAATTACTGCAAATTAAGCAGCGTCCTTGGCAAAAAGGACTAATACTCGTAGCAGGTGACTATCAGCAACTACTCCCCTATATAGATGAATCTGAGCTTAGCACTGAGCAGCTGGCATTTGTTCACAGTAAATGGCCTGGTCCTTTTACCTTTATCATGCCGATTAAGCCAGGTTTGTCCAAATTATTGAGTGGCACTTTTGACTCTATCGCAGTGAGAGTGACCTCACATGTCGATGTAAAAGCACTATGCGCGGCAATCAATAAACCCATTGTTTCAACCAGTGCAAATTTATCAGGACAGGATCCTGCGTTATCACCTTTAGCTGTTCAACAGCAGTTTGAGGGGATAATTGCTGGATTAATGGTAGGAGGCCTAGGCAGTCAGACGGCTCCCTCTACTATTATCGATGCCAAGAGTGGCAACATTATAAGAAAAGGTTAACCAAGGAAAAGTATGAGCACACCAGATTCAGCAGTAGTAAAAGCTTTCTTACTCGATCTTCAAACTCGAATTTGTAATGGACTTCAAACGCTAGATGGCTCTGCACAATTTGTAGAGGACTCTTGGAAGCGTGAAGAGGGTGGCGGCGGACAAAGTCGTGTATTGACCAATGGTGCGGTATTTGAGCAAGCTGGCGTTAACTTTTCTCACGTTACTGGTGCTTCTATGCCAGCATCGGCAACTGCACATCGACCTGAGCTTGCTGGACGTAGTTTTGAGGCGATGGGAGTATCATTGGTTATCCACCCTAAAAACCCGCATATTCCCACAACTCATGCCAATGTACGTTTCTTTATCGCTCAGAAAGAGGGCGCTGACCCCGTATGGTGGTTTGGTGGTGGGTTTGATTTGACTCCTTATTACCCTTATTTAGAAGATGTTGTAGAGTGGCACCAAAATGCTAAGTCTCTGTGCGAGCCTTTTGGTGATGAGGTTTATCCAAAGTATAAGCAATGGTGTGATGAGTATTTCTGGTTACCACATCGCAATGAGACTCGTGGCGTGGGTGGCTTATTCTTTGATGATCTCAATAAAGAGGGCTTCGATAAGAGCTTTGCCTTTATGCAAGCAGTGGGTAATGGCTTTATAACCGCTTATGCGCCAATTGTTGAGCGCCGCAAAGAGACTGAATACGGCGAACATGAGCGTCAATTCCAACTATACCGCCGTGGCCGATATGTAGAATTTAATCTGGTATATGACCGTGGTACTTTGTTTGGATTACAAACGGGTGGTCGTACTGAGTCGATTTTGATGTCGATGCCACCACTGGTGCGCTGGGAATATGCTTATACCCCGGAGGTAGGTAGCCCCGAAGCTACTTTATATAGCGATTATCTTAAGCCTAGAGATTGGTTGAGCTTATAGTTATAAAGCGAAACCAATATCCAACTAAGGTTATTGGTTTCGCATATGATCCGCTAGTGTCGAAATCGCACTATAAATAGCTTGTTGATGCTGCGTCTCAGATACTTCCAACTCAATTGCCGCTTTCATGCAGATTAACCATTGATCTCGCATCGCTTCATCAACTTTAAAAGGCATATGCCTGGCTTTTAAAGCTGGGTGCCCATGTTTTTGTTGATACAGCTGTGGTCCACCTAACCAGCCGCTGAGAAATTCAAACAACTTTTGTTCGGATTCGCTAATGGGGGCGCGGTGAATATCCAGTAACTCTTTGGTTTCTTGTTTAGATTGCATCTGCAGATAGAACTGCTGAGCAATGGCTCGAATCGTTGTCTCACCACCAATACGATCATATGCATTTGACTGTTGCGGATCTCGTTCTTCAGTCACTTCCTTTTTACCTACTAAATGTTTAAACCAGTTCATCTTTGCTCTCCAACAAAAGTTATGTCGCCATTGTAGCAATAGGTGTACTGAAAATAACTGTGACGGAATAGATTGCTCGTAATGAAATCCGCGGTAAACTCATTTTATATTTAGTTTAGCGAGAAATAGAGTGTTGAGCATGACAGACAGATACGCAGTATTTGGCAACCCAATAAGACACAGTAAATCACCTAAAATTCATGGGATGTTTGCTGCTGAAACAGCACAACTATTATGCTATGAAGCCATTTTAGCGCCTGTGGATGCATTTGAAGCTAGTTTTAGGACATTTGTTGCTAACCAAGGTTTGGGCGCAAATGTTACAGTGCCCTTTAAGGAACAAGCTTTTGCGCTGTGTGATGAATTAAGTGAGCAAGCGCAGTTAGCGGGTGCCGTGAATACATTATCTGTATTGAGTGATGGCAGAGTGCGTGGTGACAATACCGACGGTCTGGGTCTTGTTGCTGACTTGCAACGACAGTTCGGTAGCCTTAAAGGTTTAAATATTCTACTCGTTGGTGCTGGTGGTGCGGCAAGAGGCTGTGTATTGCCATTATTACAAGCAGACATCGCCAAGCTGACGATTGTTAATCGCACCCAATCTAAAGCTGAAGCATTAGTAGATATATTCAGTCAATTCGGCAATATAAGCACATTACCTATTGAGCATACAGCGCAAAGCTATGACGTGATCATTAACTCAACGTCTTCAAGCTTAAGCGGTGATGTACCTAATATCAGTTCTCAAACGATAGCCGAAGACACCGTTTGCTACGATATGATGTATGGCAAGGAGCAAACAAGCTTTAACAGCTGGGCATTAGCTCATGGCGCTAAGCAAGCAGTTGATGGTTTAGGTATGTTGGTTGGGCAGGCAGCGCAAAGCTTTTTGATATGGCGTAACGTTAAGCCAGGCGTTGAAACTGTATTATCGCAGTTACGATCAGAGCTTTAATCGAGAGCGAAATGAATCAAAGTATATTGTTTCCAGATTTACAAGATTGGGATCCGAAATCCCGGAGCGTCGTTTTCCCCGTCCAAGTGCAAGGTAGCAATATAGAGTGCCGTATTGGGATCGCCAAATTGGCTCAACTATCTCAGACTCCGATTAATACCGAGCAACCAGATAATGCGAGTTGGGCGTTGGCTCTGTTTGATGAGTATCGTTTTGATATAGAAGATGAGGTAGAGCAACTCATCGAACAGGAGTCATTCGATGAGCTTGGTAGGCTGATACTTATATAAAGCTATCTAGCAAATACGCTTTACTCGCCTTCTTGCAAATATTCATTCTTAAGTCTGACATAGTTGTCAGCAGACTGAGGTAAGAAGGCGAGCTCTGCTTCAGTAAGAGGCCTAGCTGGTTTTGCTGGACTGCCCACATATAGATAACCACTCTTTAATACTTTATTGGGTGGAACCAAAGAGCCCGCACCCAAGATCACGTCATCTTCCAACACTGCCCCATCAAGAATAATAGCGCCCATGCCTACCAATATACGGTTACCGACTCTGCAGCCGTGCAGCATCGCTTTATGACCAACGGTTACGTCATCACCGATAATTAATGGCTGCCCTTCAGGTAATGAAGGAGATTTGCGAGTGACGTGTAATACGCTGCCGTCTTGAATGTTGGTTCTCTTACCAATATAGATATGATTAACATCACCACGAGCAGCGACCAAAGGCCAAACGCTAGAATCATCGTCTAAAGTGATATCACCCACTAAAACACATGCTTCATCGATATAAACATCGTTTTTAAGCTGTGGCACAATTCCTTTATATGAACGTAGTGACTTCTTGTTTTGCGAGTTAGTCATCTCAAAATCCTTAAAGTGGCTGTTTTGGGCATTATAAAGCGTAAAAAGTAGCTAGTCAGGGTGTTTTGTGGTCAAACAGTAACAAAGCAACACTTTTATTAGCAAACCCTCTTGTGCTCTTGCTGGATTTCCCTATAATGCGCATCCACTGACACGGCACAGCAGGCCAATCGCTCTTAGTAAAAGCTAGGTAGCACGGGACTTGCAGCAGTGTTAGAGAGATTAACTTCTTCGGAAATTAGCCTCAGGTGACAAGCGCTTTAAGGGCTTCGGGTTATGACTTCTGATTAAGAAATCATCGCTTGAAAAACTTCTTAAAATAAGCCCTTGACGCCGACACTGGAGAGTGTAAAATACGCCTCCTCAAGCCAACGACCTAGCGTCTTCGGCGACATCTGAAAGATTGATGTCACGCTCTTTAACAATATGACAAGCAAATCTGTGTGGGCACTCACAGGTGTTGAGTTATTCGAAATTGCCTTCTGTTCTTCGGAATGTCGGCAATCAAAAATATTAACTCAATGAACCACTGAGTGACCATAGCAATATGTAAACTTCGAATATCTTCGGATATTTGAAAAACAGTATAATTCATTGAGCCGCTTTGCTCTTAACCGAGTAAAGCAAAAAACTTTAATTGAAGAGTTTGATCATGGCTCAGATTGAACGCTGGCGGCAGGCCTAACACATGCAAGTCGAGCGGAAACACAAGGGAGCTTGCTCCTGAGGTGTCGAGCGGCGGACGGGTGAGTAATACCTAGGTATCTGCCCAATCGAGGGGGATAACAGTTGGAAACGACTGCTAATACCGCATACGCCCTACGGGGGAAAGGAGGGGACCTTCGGGCCTTCCGCGATTGGATGAACCTAGGCGGGATTAGCTAGTTGGTGAGGTAATGGCTCACCAAGGCGACGATCCCTAGCTGGTCTGAGAGGATGATCAGCCACACTGGAACTGAGACACGGTCCAGACTCCTACGGGAGGCAGCAGTGGGGAATATTGCACAATGGGCGAAAGCCTGATGCAGCCATGCCGCGTGTATGAAGAAGGCCTTCGGGTTGTAAAGTACTTTCAGCGAGGAGGAAAGGTTGTTGGTTAATAACCAACAGCTGTGACGTTACTCGCAGAAGAAGCACCGGCTAACTTCGTGCCAGCAGCCGCGGTAATACGAGGGGTGCAAGCGTTAATCGGAATTACTGGGCGTAAAGCGTACGCAGGCGGTTTGTTAAGCGAGATGTGAAAGCCCCGGGCTCAACCTGGGAACTGCATTTCGAACTGGCAAACTAGAGTCTTGTAGAGGGGGGTAGAATTTCAGGTGTAGCGGTGAAATGCGTAGAGATCTGAAGGAATACCGGTGGCGAAGGCGGCCCCCTGGACAAAGACTGACGCTCATGTACGAAAGCGTGGGGAGCAAACAGGATTAGATACCCTGGTAGTCCACGCCGTAAACGATGTCTACTCGGAATTTGGTGTCTTGAACACTGGGTTCTCAAGCTAACGCATTAAGTAGACCGCCTGGGGAGTACGGCCGCAAGGTTAAAACTCAAATGAATTGACGGGGGCCCGCACAAGCGGTGGAGCATGTGGTTTAATTCGATGCAACGCGAAGAACCTTACCTACTCTTGACATCCATAGAAGCCGAAAGAGATTTTGGTGTGCCTTCGGGAACTATGAGACAGGTGCTGCATGGCTGTCGTCAGCTCGTGTTGTGAAATGTTGGGTTAAGTCCCGCAACGAGCGCAACCCTTATCCTTATTTGCCAGCACGTAATGGTGGGAACTTTAGGGAGACTGCCGGTGATAAACCGGAGGAAGGTGGGGACGACGTCAAGTCATCATGGCCCTTACGAGTAGGGCTACACACGTGCTACAATGGCCGGTACAGAGGGTTGCAAAGCCGCGAGGTGGAGCTAATCTCACAAAGCCGGTCGTAGTCCGGATCGGAGTCTGCAACTCGACTCCGTGAAGTCGGAATCGCTAGTAATCGTAGATCAGAATGCTACGGTGAATACGTTCCCGGGCCTTGTACACACCGCCCGTCACACCATGGGAGTGGGCTGCACCAGAAGTAGATAGCTTAACCTTCGGGAGGGCGTTTACCACGGTGTGGTTCATGACTGGGGTGAAGTCGTAACAAGGTAGCCCTAGGGGAACCTGGGGCTGGATCACCTCCTTACCTATACGACTAACTCGCATCTGAAGTATGCAAATACGTTTGAGTGTCCACACAGATTGCTTGTTCTCCTTATCTCTTAATTGAGTTGAGGCGAGCGACAAAATATCCTGCCTTGTTGCAGTGATATCGTTCTTTAAAAATTTGGAAAGCTGATAGTGTTAATCTGAAAGGGATAGCAGCTACGATTTATCGTATTGTTATTTATAGGATTAGCGCGAAATTAAAAAATTGAGTTCTAAACACTTAAACATTAAGTGTCTTGGCTTGTGACTTAACGGTTACGAGTTAAAAATTCTAATTTTGGCGAAAGTAGAAACCATTAGTTACGATACGACTGTTTTGAGCTTACCCGCTTGAAACAACGATTATTTCTCATAGAGACTTATTTGGGTTGTATGGTTAAGTGACTAAGCGTATATGGTGGATGCCTTGGCAGTCAGAGGCGATGAAGGACGTAGTAACTTGCGAAAAGCGTTGGCGAGCTAGTAACAAGCATTTGAGCTAACGATGTCCGAATGGGGAAACCCACTCACATAAGTGAGTATCACAACATGAATACATAGTGTTGTGAGGCAAACCCGGGGAACTGAAACATCTAAGTACCCGGAGGAAAAGAAATCAACCGAGATTCCCCTAGTAGCGGCGAGCGAACGGGGATTAGCCCTTAAGCGTAGAGGGTGTTAGTGGAATGTGTTGGAAAGCACAGCGGCACAGGGTGATAGCCCCGTACATGAAAACTAACTTTACGTGAAAACGAGTAGGACGGGACACGTGACATCTTGTCTGAACATGGGGGGACCATCCTCCAAGGCTAAATACTCCTGACTGACCGATAGTGAACCAGTACCGTGAGGGAAAGGCGAAAAGAACCCCTGTGAGGGGAGTGAAATAGAACCTGAAACCGTATACGTACAAGCAGTGGGAGCGGTTCTTGAGACCGTGACTGCGTACCTTTTGTATAATGGGTCAGCGACTTACATTTTGTAGCGAGGTTAAGCGAATAGCGGAGCCGTAGGGAAACCGAGTGTTAACTGCGCGTTTAGTTGCAAGGTGTAGACCCGAAACCCGGTGATCTAGCCATGGGCAGGTTGAAGGTTGAGTAACATCAACTGGAGGACCGAACCGACTTATGTTGAAAAATGAGCGGATGACTTGTGGCTGGGGGTGAAAGGCCAATCAAACCGGGAGATATCTGGTTCTCCTCGAAAGCTATTTAGGTAGCGCCTCGTACGAATACCATTGGGGGTAGAGCACTGTTAAGGCTAGGGGGTCATCCCGACTTACCAACCCTTTGCAAACTCCGAATACCAATGAGTACTATACGGGAGACACACGGCGGGTGCTAACGTCCGTCGTGAAAAGGGAAACAACCCAGACCATCAGCTAAGGTCCCAAAGTTATTGCTAAGTGGGAAACGATGTGGGAAGGCTTAGACAGCTAGGATGTTGGCTTAGAAGCAGCCATCATTTAAAGAAAGCGTAATAGCTCACTAGTCGAGTCGGCCTGCGCGGAAGATTTAACGGGGCTAAGCAATACACCGAAGCTATGGGTTTGCTAGTTTACTAGCAAGCGGTAGAGGAGCGTTCTGTAAGCGGTTGAAGGTGAAGGGGTAACCCACACTGGACGTATCAGAAGTGCGAATGCTGACATGAGTAACGATAAAGGGAGTGAAAAACTCCCTCGCCGAAAGACCAAGGGTTCCTGTCCAATGTTAATCAGGGCAGGGTGAGTCGACCCCTAAGGCGAGGCCGAAAGGCGTAGTCGATGGGAAACAGGTTAATATTCCTGTACTTCTGCTAACTGCGATGGAGAGACGGAGAAGGCTAGGCTAGCGCGGCGTTGGTTGTCCGCGTTTAAGGCTGTAGGCAGTATTCTTAGGCAAATCCGGGAATACGCATTAAATTGCAATGCTGAGAGTTGATGACGAGGTCCTAAGGGACTGAAGTAGTTGATGCCATGCTTCCAGGAAAATCTTCTAAGCTTCAGGTTAGTAGGAATCGTACCCCAAACCGACACAGGTGGTTGGGTAGAGAATACCAAGGCGCTTGAGAGAACTCGGCTGAAGGAACTAGGCAAAATGGTACCGTAACTTCGGGAGAAGGTACGCTGCCGACGGTGATGGGACTTGCTCCCTAAGCTGTTGGCAGTCGCAGATACCAGGTGGCTGCAACTGTTTATCAAAAACACAGTACTGTGCAAACTCGCAAGAGGAAGTATACGGTATGACGCCTGCCCGGTGCCGGAAGGTTAATTGATTGGGTTATCTTCGGAGAAGCTCATGATCGAAGCCCCGGTAAACGGCGGCCGTAACTATAACGGTCCTAAGGTAGCGAAATTCCTTGTCGGGTAAGTTCCGACCTGCACGAATGGCGTAATGATGGCCACGCTGTCTCCAGCCGAGACTCAGTGAAGTTGAAATTGCGGTGAAGATGCCGTATACCCGCGGCTAGACGGAAAGACCCCGTGCACCTTTACTATAGCTTGGCACTGAACATTGAACCTACATGTGTAGGATAGGTGGGAGACTTTGAAGCTTTGTCGCTAGATGAAGTGGAGTCAACCTTGAAATACCACCCTTGTAGTTTTGATGTTCTAACCGCGGCCCCTGAATCGGGGTTCGGGACAGTGCCTGGTGGGTAGTTTGACTGGGGCGGTCTCCTCCCAAAGAGTAACGGAGGAGCACGAAGGTTGGCTAAGTACGGTCGGACATCGTACGGTTAGTGCAATGGCATAAGCCAGCTTAACTGCGAGACATACACGTCGAGCAGGTACGAAAGTAGGTCATAGTGATCCGGTGGTTCTGTATGGAAGGGCCATCGCTCAACGGATAAAAGGTACGCCGGGGATAACAGGCTGATACCGCCCAAGAGTTCATATCGACGGCGGTGTTTGGCACCTCGATGTCGGCTCATCACATCCTGGGGCTGAAGTCGGTCCCAAGGGTATGGCTGTTCGCCATTTAAAGTGGTACGCGAGCTGGGTTCAGAACGTCGTGAGACAGTTCGGTCCCTATCTGCCGTGGGCGTTGGATGATTGAAGGAAGCTGCTCCTAGTACGAGAGGACCGGAGTGGACGAACCGCTGGTGTTCGGGTTGTTATGCCAATAGCATTGCCCGGTAGCTACGTTCGGAATCGATAACCGCTGAAAGCATCTAAGCGGGAAGCGAGTCCTAAGATGAGTCATCCCTAGGAATTTAATTCCTCTAAAGAGCCGTTCGAGACTAGGACGTTGATAGGCAGGGTGTGTAAGCGTTGTGAGGCGTTGAGCTAACCTGTACTAATGACTCGTGAGGCTTAACCATACAACCCTGATGGGTTTTGTATGAGACTGATGTTTCGACAGAAACCAGAATTAGAAGCACTTAATGTGTGTGTAAGACTCAATAATTTAATATTACTTGCGGTAGCGAGTATCAGCTTTCTAAACTTTTTACCTTTAGCTTTTTAAAAGCTGAAAGTAATAACCAAATTTGTCTGGAAACCATAGAGCTGTGGTCCCACCTGATCCCATTCCGAACTCAGAAGTGAAACACAGTATCGCCGATGGTAGTGTGGGGTTTCCCCATGTGAGAGTAGGTCATTTCCAGGCGCCTAATTTCTCGAAAGAGAGTATTGAGCCCGTTGCTAACGCAACGGGCTTTTTTACGTCTGCGATTTGTGGTTTTGTGTCGTTATGAGTATGGATTAACGGCATTTTTCCCCACTCTAAAACGAGAGTAGCTGCGTGGTCAATATGCCCATGTGTCCACTTTGAGGAGGATAATAAGGAGTAGCTCATTTCCAGACGCGACTCTTTCTAATATCAGCCTCGTAAGAGAGTATTAAGCCCGTTGCTAACGCAATGGGCTTTTATAGCTAGTAACTGATAACGCAGCTTTAAGCTTTTATAAAGTTAAGCAAAGCCGTTAGCGCCGTGTTTCTAGCTTTATCACGTTCCATAAAAATTTCATGTCGTGAGTAGGGGATCTTTAATAGCTTACTCATACCTCTGCTTGCCTGTTTCTGCGCTGCATTACAGACAATGGTATCTTCTTCTGCTTGAAGTATTAGTAAAGGGATATTGATGTTTTGTGCTGCCTTAATTGCATCTTCTCCAGCATCAATAGACTCCACCAACCAATGATTTGTTGGCGAACCCAACTGTAGCTTAGGTTGCAGTTGATAGAGGTCTCTATAATCGTCATAACGCAGTTTACTATTGGTTAGATCATTCTTTTCAAATGCTGCAGCATGGTAATCTTTGCCGCCTAATACATAGTTCGGATACTGGTTACTATGGTTATCTAATAGTGACGCTAATTTACGAATGAAGCGTTTCGGTAGGGGTAACTTTATACCGTACATTGGGGCTGAAAAAACTGCAGATTTAAACACGCCAGGGTGCTGTGAAAGGTACAAGGTGCCTATGGCTCCACCCATTGAATGGCCGACAAGGAAATAGTCTCTCTCTTGAACCGGCTTGACAATAGTGTTTATAAATTCGTCGAAATCGTCGACATAGCGCTGGAACTTGTCGATATGTCCTTGATGGGGGTTTAACGTTGTTCTGCAGGACAGACCCTGTCCACGATGATCGATTGCAAACAAATCGTAGCCTTGACGGTAAAGATCGAACATTAGCTCTTTATACTTTAAATAGGATTCAACTCGTCCACTACTCAGTACTATGGTGCCTTTGCTATTCTGTTGTGTAACGGATGCATAAGCGAGTGATAGGCCGTCATTTGCCTTGAACGTTGCTTGTGTTACTTGTTGCCAAAATGCAGTTTGCTCTGGACTGTTTAGGTGGTGCTCAGATGAAAAGACACAGACAGAGTTTGATGATAAAGCGGGTTCTGCAGCATTCGGCATGGTGGTAATCTTTTGGACTAGAATGGTTTCAGTGTAACAAACTCCCTTGGTAATATGATGTTCTAATTAATAATAAAATGGCCGCAACTAGCGACCATTTTACTCGGTAAGGCTAAAGTGCTGCTTGCTGTTGTTTTATAAAGTCGTTAATTTGCTGCTCTAAAATGGTCATAGGCACAGAACCATTTGCTAATACTGCATCATGAAAGGCCCTAATATCGAAGTTCTCGCCTAGTTCTTGTTCTGCTTGGGCGCGTAAACGTTTAATGGTTAATTCCCCGATCTTGTACGACAGAGCTTGTCCAGGCCATGAGATGTAGCGGTCAATCTCGGTTGTCACATTATGCAGTGATAGGGCTGTGTTATTTGCCATAAAGTCCATCGCTTGCTGACGACTCCAGCCTTTTGCATGCATGCCTGTATCGACAACGAGTCTTGCTGCGCGCCACATTTCATAGGTCAGTCGACCAAAGTTGCTGTAAGGGTCTTGATAGAATCCAGCTTCAAGACCTAGATATTCAGAATATAAACCCCAACCTTCACCAAATGCTGAAATGTAACTATAACGTCGAAAACTCGGTAGTTCAGTTAGCTCGCGGTTTAATGATATCTGTAGATGATGCCCCGGAACAGCTTCATGTAATGTTAAGGCTTCCATCTCATATAGTGGTCGTTTATCAAGTGCGTAAGTGTTGACCCAGTAAAACCCTGCTTCATCATCTCGATTAGAGCCAGAGTATCTGCCAGTGGTGTATTTTGGGGCAATCTCAGCTGGCACTGGTGCTATACCATAGGGTTGGCGCGGTAGTTTACCAAAGTATTTAGGTAACATAGCATCTGCTTTTTTGGCGATAAAAGCAGCTTCTTTCAGTAGTTCTTCTGCCGTTTTAGGGTAAAACTGTGGATCTGTTCTTAGGAAGTGAAGGAAATCAGCGAAGCTACCGTCAAATGCAACCTCCTCAATAATCTGCTCCATCTCAGCTCGAATACGCTTAACTTCGCTTAAGCCTAACTGGTGTACTTCATCAGATGTCATGTTTAATGTTGTGTAGTAACGCACTCTGTTTTCATAGAACTCTACACCGTCAGGTAATTCAGATGCAGCAATTTCAGTTCGTGTATTTGGAATGTACTCGTTGACCATAAAATCAAAAAAAGCCTGATACTCAGGTAGTACTGTATTTTCGACTAACTCTAAGCCTTGATTGGTTAGTTCGATTTTCTCTGCATCACTGAAATGGTCTGGGTACTCAGTAAACGGCTTAAAGTAGCCGCTGTCTTCAACAGATACGATAAAGGCACTGATACTGGTTTCAAAACCATTTAGGGTGACTTTAGCAGGCGTAATACCCGTTGCCAGTCCTTGCTTTAACCAATAGTTTTGCTGTGCAAAGTATGTTGGTAAGCCTTTAAGCTGATTTATATAGTTTTGATAGTCTTCAATTTTTGAAAAACGAGCATTAGCGATTGAGGCTATATATGCGTGAAAACCACTTTCAGCAGACAAGGGGATGTAGTGGTCTTTATAGCGAAATTGATCAACGCTGTTTTGTAGTTGATCTTGTAGTATTTTGCCGTTGATAACATCGTCTGCGGTGAGTTTTGATCTATTTATTGCCTTTATCTCGCTTAACAAAGCAACACGACGTTGATGTAGTGAGTTTAAAGCCGTTGGGGATAGATCTTGTAGTTTTCCCGCTGCTGATTGATCTCCCAATGAATAGGCTAACTCCGGGCTAGCATCTAACGATATCTGCCAAGCATTGTCGATTGCAGTTTGAAGTTGCGTATTTACTGGTTGTTTCGCTGAAGCTGTAACTGGAGCGGTAGTCGCTGTCGGAACAGTTTGGCAGCCACTAAGGCCGATGAGCAAAATAGAGGGGAGCAGGTATCTAAGCATGTTATATCCGTTTTTGTTATGGATCTGTTTTTATTCTGTTTTCGATTATGCCGATAGTCATGCAAAAGGTCACGTAGGTAAGTTAAAGCAAATGTGATTAACAGGATTAGATATTGCTTACCTGTTTGTAAGGTAATTTTATTGGGAGGGTATCTATCTTAAATAATGAGTGCATAGCCCTATAAGATTGAAAGAGAAACTGTTTTTCGAGATATAAAAAAACCGGCTAATGCCGGTTTTTTTATATCTATCTTTATTAGATAACGCGTGAGAACTGCTGTTGTCTTGCTTTCTCACGGTAGTAAACATCAAAACAGATACAGATATTACGGATCAACAAGCGGCCAGTTGGGCTGATGGTGATCTTTCTATCGGTGATGTCCACTAGCTTATCATCGATAAAAGTTTGCAGTAGTTTTAAGTCTTCTACAAAGTACTCTTCGAAGTTGATATTTAGCTTCTCTTCGATCTGCGCCATATCTAAGTCAAAATGGCAGATAAGCTGCTTAATCACTACGCGACGAATTTCATCATCACGATTTAAGCCACAACCTTTCCAAAGTGCATGGCCATTAGCATCGATAGACTCGAAGTAAGGGCGAACATCTTTTTGGTTCTGTGCATAACAATCACCAATTTGGCTAATAGATGAAACACCTAAGCCAAGTAGGTCGCACTCTTCTTGAGTGGTATAACCTTGGAAATTGCGGTGTAAGCGACCTTCATTTTGTAAAATTGAAAGTTCATCATCAGGCTTTGCAAAGTGGTCCATACCGATATACTGGTAACCGGCACCCGTTAAGGTTTCGATTGTTTGATGTAGCATATCTAGCTTTTGTTGCGGTGATGCTAGGTCTTCATCTTTAATCTTACGCTGGGCTGCAAAACGCGATGGCAGGTGAGCGTAGTTAAAGACAGACAAGCGGTCCGGATCAAGATCAAGAACTCGCTGCATAGTTTCAGCAAATGTCTCTGGAGTTTGATGCGGCAAGCCGTAGATAAGGTCAATGTTGGTAGAAACAAAGCCAAGCTCTTTAGCGCGCGCCATTAGGTCGAAAATAAACTGCTCATCTTGTTCACGATTAACAGCGATTTGAACCTTTTTATTGAAATCTTGAACACCGATTGAGATGCGGTTGAAACCCGCCTCTTTTAGCGTATCGAGCATAGATAGCTCAATTTCGCGTGGGTCAACTTCAATCGAGTATTCTCCGACCTCTGCAACGTTAAAGTTTGCTTTAACGAGTGCTGATAGCTTAAGAATTTGATCTGGACTAAGGAATGTCGGTGTACCGCCACCCCAATGGATCTGTGTGACTAAGTAGTCTTTAAATAACGGCGCACGTTTAACAATCTCAGTGGCTAGATATTCAATATACTGATCGGCTTTATGCTGATGACGAGTGATGACCTTATTGCAGCCACAGTAGTAACAAAGCTTGGCACAAAAAGGGATATGGATATAAAGAGAAAGCTTATCACTCTTGCTGTTTTTGATGGAGGTCAGCAACTTATCTTCGGTAAACGAATCATCGAACTCTAGCGCCGTCGGGTAAGAGGTATAACGTGGGCCGCTATAATTGTACTTTTCGATCATTGACTGATCCCAACTAATTTGGGTGGGCTGCTTCAAGGCGTATCCTCCAACGTATAGTAATTTAGCAACATGTGAAGTATGCATCGTTATTTGTGCAATAACTTTGATCCATGTTGTAAATTTGAAATGTGGGTAACAAAGAGCGACAGAATATCGCTGAATTTCGACTTTATGTCTGCGCTGTTAAGTAGATTTTGTGCACAGACTCACCCTATATTAATAAAATCTTCTATAACTGAGATCTGGATAGGGATTCAATATAGTCATGTGCAAACTATAACCTTAGCTGTTAGTTGTGATTAATGTAGTGCGGCGGCGTCAAATACACTCAGTTGTTTAGCTTCTTTAAGGATCTCTGCTTCTAGCTCACCCTCAGACTTTATTCGAGCAAAATCCAGCTTCATACGCTGTTTTTTGGACAGGGCTGTACGGCTTTCCTTAATGGGGTGCTCCTTGATAACTTCAAAATGTTTAAATGTTGCTGGATATTTTTCGCTGACTAACTCAGACATACCAACTAAGTTAAACAGTTTAGCGATACGCATAACTCCTTCTGATAACTCACAACGCTCCTCGAGCATCGCTGTTGCGATATAGCGAATACTATCGAGTAATTCCTCTGACTTTGCTCTTGCAGCAGCAGCGAGTTCTTGTTGCTTCAATATTTTAGCTTGGCTTTGCTTTCGAACCCGGATCAGCAGGTAAGTAGCATAGGTGGTCAGCATAACGATGATAAAAAAAGCTATAACAATAAGAGCTGTGGTCATGCGTAATCCTGTTGTATTGGTACAGAGCGTTGACATTCTAGTATCAGATAAAAATATGGCATCAATTAAGATGCCATATTAGGAGCTTTGCCACTAGGGACTAGTCTTTCTGTTGGAAATCTTTAAGAAGATCTGCACCAGATTCAAACTTGTCGAAGAGATCGTCATCGCTGACGGTTTTCTTTGCTTGAGGCTGCTCTACTTCGTCGATTAGACCGAGCTTATCTAGAAGAGTTTCAATTTGGGTTAATTGCTTATTTAACCACTTTTGATCATCTTGAGCTAGGTTTTTACCCTCTTCAAGCATATCTAGCAGGCTGTTTAGACGCGGATCTTCCTCTAGCTTTAATAGTTTTTGCTCATCAGATAGCTTTGGCCCTTTCGGCTTACTCTCAACCTTCTTCTCTTTTACGATATTAAGCTGAACAGGTTTTTTACTACCGTGACGAGGGTCGCTGTTTTTAGCACCGCCACCGTTGGCTTGGCTTTCAATCATCGAAGCGTTATGACGACTGCCCGCTTTATTACCAGCAACTTGTTTTTTACCAGCGAGAACGCGTTCTTGTTTCTTTGTTCTCGGGGCTAATTTGGGAGCATTCTCGTTGCTCTTACGTGATTTCTTACTACGGGACATGATTCACTTATCTCGATAACTTAAATGACTCTGCTGCTGACAAAATTAAAAATCTCTATCAACAATTGAAGTTTGGTCGCGTGTTATACCAGATCCTGATGGTTTTTGCACCAGAATGAGATCGTTTGCTGCAAATAATAGCTTAAAACCGACTTTATCGGCCAAATATTCGAAGCTTTTCTGCTTGTAGAAGCTAACGTGGGTTAAATTATTTTTGTGGTGCCACTTATCAAATCCGGTGTGGTCGGTCAGTAATGGCGTGTTAATCGCAATCCAGCCACCAGGTTTGATTAATTCACACAGCAGTCCCCACTCTTTTTTGGGAAACCTAAAATGCTCAAAAACGCGATAGCAGCAAATGAAATCGTATTGCTGCTTTAACTCTCTATTCCAAGGTGCAATGCTAGGATCATATTGGTTAATTTGATGGCCACGCTTTGTCACTCTTTGCAAACTCTTGGGATCTAATGTTCTACCAAAATTGAGACCGAGCAGTGCTTGCTCTCCGGTTTCACATTGAGATACTAGATCAAACATGAACTGTGATAATAATTTACTTTTGTTGTTCGCAAGGCGGTACTTCTGGGTTTCGGCATTCGGTGGTAAGTGTGAGCTAGCATCAGCAAATACCAGTTCACATTGATTGCAGTGGTATAAACAACGCTTTCTATTTTCAAAGAACAGTTGGCAGTGGTCATTAAAGCACAGTGGGCATCGGCGCATATAACAACTCCCTCTTAAATCAATGTATTAAAGGTAGGGAAAGCAATTGATAAATATATGGGGTTATGGGAAATCGCCAACAAGGAGTTTGAATCGATATCGACATATAAACCAATTGTTTAAAGGGACTTTTGTGAGTATATACCCATCCTACCTGAAGATGCAGGATTCAGTGGGAATTTAATGGGATTGGTATTAAACAAGAATAGAATACTGTGGGTAGGCTTTTTTGAGCAATAAAAAAGGCGACAGATAAACTGTCGCCTATAAAGTGCAATTAGCACCAATTCTTATTTCAAGTATCCATACTTGCTAGTGACTATCCCGGTCAATATCCATCTTATTTTTTTGATTGCTTTCCGTGCAATTATTTTTTAGTTTTTGGTCTTCCTGACACTTTATTTTAATCCTGTTGTCTTCCTGACCACAGTTTCCGTAGATGGTCTTTATGACACATCTCAATTCTTCGTCCATCAATGACGCCTAAGTAACCATCCATGTTAGTTGTATCTAAGTATCTTCCAGTGATAAACAAGCTTCCAGCGAGTGCATCCAAAGCTATTAGCTTCCTCTGCCAATGTTTGTATCCTACAAACATTCTCCTATTGGTGCGCGTTTCTCTGAATGTAAGGTAAATGCTAAATAGCGTATTGGCCTTCCTAACCAAAATCCTTACTAAAATTCTTACGACCTGGACTTCAAACAGAAATCTCTACTCTTATTATTTTTAGTGAGTGGTCTCAATCATATTATTATTATTTGTTAATTTATTCTTATATCTTAAATGTATAAATACCGAAATCTGAAAGTTATTATTCAATAATTTTTGTACTAACAGTTGGGTTCATCTCGGTACGGGGCTCATTAAACCGAAATCTGTGATCGCTGTCAAGTAAGTTTTTGCTTGCAGTTTACGTAAACGTTAACAATATGAAATAAAAAAGGACAGTAAACCTGTCCTTTTAGTATTAACTAATATTTACTTAAGGCTTGATATATATTTAGATAATGCGTCCATATCGTCAGCATTTAGCTTTTTAGCGATGTCTTGCATCATGCCATTTAAGTCGTTGTTACGATTTGTATCGTGAAACTTATTTAGCTGGATCTTGATGTAATTAGCGTGTTGTCCGCTAACATCTGGGAAACCGGCAGCTTCAGAACCTTTACCTTCAGGTCCATGACAAGCGATACATGCGGTGATGCCGCGAGCTGAGTCACCACCCTTGTATAGCTCTTCACCTAATGCTGGAACGTCTTTAACGTCGATAACTTGCTTTATTTGACTAGAATAGAATGCAGCGATATCAGAGATGTCTTCATCGCTAAGCATCATTGCCATGCCGCCCATGATTGGGTCTGCACGGCCTTCTTTACCACCTGATTTGGCCGCACTGCGGAAATCATGTAGTTGCTTTTCGAGATAGGTCGTTTGTTGACCTGCAAGTTTAGGGTACATGTCTATCATGCTGTTGCCGTCAACACCGTGACAAGCAGAACAAACAATGGCTTTAGTTTTTCCGGCTTCAGCATTACCTTCGGCCATTACAGGTGAAGACATTGTGACTAAAACAGACAGCGCAAGAGCTAACTTTTTCATGGCGTTCCAACTTCTTATTAAAATATTTGTCATGGGCTTACTAGGGAGACCCGCAAGCGTGATAAAATGTATTTTATGTGATCGGGGTAATATTTTACACGAAATTGTGAAAATGTAAGCAACTCTTCGATATTTAGCAAAGTTAGTTGATAAAATTTTGGAGTTAATTGTGAGTGAATCTCGTATCGATTTCCGTAAAGCTGAGTTTTTAATTAGTGCGCCGGACATCGCACACTTAAATGAATACCTTCCAGGTGATGTTGGGGTAGAGATAGCGTTTGCGGGTCGTTCGAACGCGGGCAAGTCTAGTGCACTTAATTTACTGACGGAGCAAAAGATTGCCCGTACCAGTAAAACGCCGGGCCGTACCCAGCTTATTAACGTTTTTAAACTCGATAAGCATCGCCGTTTAGTGGATTTGCCAGGTTATGGTTTCGCTCAAGTTCCTTTGGCGCTTAAGAAAAAATGGCAGCAAGCTTTAGGTGAATATTTATTAAAGCGCGACTGCTTAAGTGGCGTAGTTGTATTGATGGACATCCGCCATCCGCTTAAAGATCTTGATATGCAGATGATTGAGTGGGCTGTAGAAAGCCACATTCCTGTATTAGCACTGTTAACCAAGGCCGATAAGTTAGGCCAAAGTGACAGAATGAAGATGGTAAATGAGGTGCGTAAGAAGCTAAGCCATTTTGATAGGGATGCGGTAAAGGTTGAGCCATTCTCATCGCTTAAGGGGATAGGCAAAAATAAAGCGCTTAGTATTTTAGATGCGTGGTGTAAGCCAGAGTGGTTGCTGCAACAGATAGAGGCTGAAGCCGCTGACGACGAGTAAGCTACTGCCGCTTGTTGATAAAGACGCTCCTATTTAGGGGCGTTTTTTTTGGGCTTGAATTGGCGGGAGGGCTATTACAGGCAAAAAAAAACCGACGGAATAAACCATCGGCGTAAATTAGCTCTTTTGGGGAGAAGCTAAATTCAACAAGACTCAAGACCTACCAAACGATATTGGTAGTACTTAATAACCACATGATAACTCTTTTTTTAAACGAATTAAAGTAATTGCTCTAAATTGAATTTTGGGCGAAAAAAAGCCCCAGCAAATTAGATTTGCTGGGGCGCCATAATTTGGCAATTCACTTCAAATCAGCGAATTTAAAAAAGGTCTGAAAGATAGAACATCTTAACCTCTGTACCCTACGCAGATAATATTACCCTATTAACCGTATTATGAAAAACAGTTTCTGTAAAAAAGACACAATAATGTGATGGTGATCTCACGATTTGTTCAATAAAAAAGCAGTAAATGATCTATATATTTCATATTACTGATTTAAAACCATAGATTTATACAGCTTTAAAATTGAGCCGTTATGTTGTGGCTGATGTTGAAGTATTAATAGCGGTTAAGGGGATTGTTGGAAGGTCACGAAAACAGGATTTCAGTTGGTCGGCGAGGCGACCAACTGAATGTAGCTTAAGCTGAGTTTAGGTCATTTCAAGTTATTCTAGTGTGCTTGTTCCCAGTTATCGCCTATGCCTGCTTCTGCAAGTAACTCTACATCGAGCTTGGCTGCAGCTGCCATCAACTGACATACCTTGACTTGTAATGTCTCTGCTTGTGCTTCATCGACCTCAAACACCAATTCATCGTGCACCTGCATGATCATGGTTATCTCACCTTGAGTCTCTGTTTCAATCCACTTCGAGACATCTATCATTGCTTTCTTAATGATATCGGCAGCAGTACCTTGCATGGGGGCATTAATCGCAGCTCGCTCTGCTGCTTGTCGGCGCATGGCGTTGCGATCTTTAATTGCAGGCAAATATAGACGACGGCCATACAGGGTCGACACATAACCAAGATCAGCCGCTATGGCGCGCGTTTCTTCCATATACTTCAATACACCTGGATAACGCTTAAAGTAAGTGTCAATGTATTGCTGTGCTTCAGCACGTGGAATGTCGAGTTGCTTAGCTAAACCAAACGCTGACATGCCGTAGATTAAGCCAAAGTTGACCGCTTTTGCACGGCGACGTTGATCGGTGGTGACTTCACTGAAATCAACATCGAATACTTCAGCCGCTGTAGCTTTATGAATATCTTTGCCTTCAGCAAAAGCGGTCAGTAGCCCTTTATCTTGAGAGAGGTGCGCCATGATACGTAGTTCGATTTGCGAGTAATCGGCAGCGAGGATTTTCTTCCCCTCTGGTGCGATGAAGGCATGACGAATACGGCGACCCTCTTCGGTTCTAATCGGAATGTTTTGTAGGTTAGGTTCACTAGATGATAAACGGCCTGTTGCTGCATTCGCTTGATGATAACTGGTGTGAACGCGTCCTGTTTTGGCATTCACCATTAGCGGTAGTTTGTCAGTATAGGTGCTCTTCAATTTGGCTAGGCTACGGTGTTCTAGAATGATCTTTGGCAGCGGATAGTCTAGTGCAAGCTCAACGAGCACCTCTTCAGCTGTTGAAGGTGCACCTTTAGGTGTTTTCTTTAACACTGGGTAGCCAAGCTTCTCGAAAAATAGCTCTTGTAGCTGTTTAGGTGAGGCAAGGTTAAATGGCTGGCCTGCAATCTCATGCGCTTTGCTTTGTAGTTCATCAATCTTACGTGCCAACTCTTCGCTTTGTTGCCCTAAAAGCATGCTATCAATGAGCACACCTTGTCGTTCAATTGTCGACAGAGTATTAATTAACGGCAGTTCAATATCGCTGAAAACACTGGCTAACTCAGGCTGCTTCTCCAATCTAGGCCACAAATGCTGATGCAGCCTTAGGGTTATGTCAGCATCTTCCGCGGCATACGGCGCTGCGATATCAAGTGGAATTTGGTTAAAGGTGATCTGTTTGGCACCTTTGCCGGCAATCTCTTCAAAGCTAATATTTTTATGGCCAAGGTACTTAAGCGCTAAGTCGTCCATATTGTGCTTTGAGGCTACAGAGTTAAACACGTACGACTCAAGCATTGTATCGAACTTTACGCCGCGTAAGGCAATGCCGGCATTCGCAAAAATACTGATGTCATACTTTAAGTTTTGACCCACCTTCTTAATGGCTTCATTTTCCAGCAGTGGCGTTAGCTTTTCAAAAACTAATGTTTTATCGAGTTGTTCCGGCGCATCAAGGTAGTCATGTGATAGCGGTAAGTAGGCAGCTTTGCCTGCTTCTATCGCAAATGAGATACCGACCAGTTCAGCTTCCATATAGTTGAGGCTGGTTGTTTCAGTATCTATGGCGATAAGTTCTGCTTTGTTTAGCTTTTCTAACCAGCTATCCAGCTGCTCGACCGTAAGGATAGTCTCGTATTCGGCAGTGATATCCTGCTTTACCACAGCTTCATCAGTGTCATCGCCTGCCACTGCTGCTCCTGATTTATTATCCAACACTTCAGCTAACCAGCGTTTAAATTCCATTTTGCCATAGCACTTAATCAATTCATCTTTGTTTGCTGGCTCAATGTTCATGGTGCGCCAGTCTTGCTCAAGCTCTACATCGAGTTTAATGGTTGCGAGCTCATAACTTAATTTGAGCATATCGCCATGTTCAATAATCTTAGCTGGCATTGTTTTTGAGCCGCGAAAGCCAAGCTCAGGCATTTTTTCCGGTGTTGCTAAAATATTAGCGACCGAACCCACGCCAGTAAGCATTGCCAATGCGGTTTTCTCACCAACACCAGGTAGGCCTGGAATATTGTCGGCTTTATCGCCCTGGAGCGCGAGCAGGTCAATAATCAGTTCAGGGCCAACACCGAATTTTTCGATGACCTCAGCAGGGCCCATTATGGTATTGGTCATGGTATTTATGAGCGTGACATTTTCGTCAACCAGCTGCGCCATATCTTTATCGCCAGTACTGATTAGTACCGCTCGCCCCTCTTTACTGGCTTGGGTTGCAATCGTACCGATAACATCATCGGCTTCAACACCAGAGATACATACCAGCGGTAAACCGAGCGCTTTAATAAGCTCATGTAAAGGCGCAATTTGGCTACGGAGATCGTCTGGCATTGGCGGGCGCTGGGCTTTATATTCCGAATACATATCGTTACGGAATGTTTTACCCTTGGCATCAAATACAACTGCCATTTGGCTAGGTTTGTATTGATTTAAAAGGCTGCGTAGCATGTTGATCACGCCGTAGACTGCACCTGTGGCTTCACCTTTAGAGTTAGTCAAATGTGGTGGAGAATAATAGGCGCGGTAAAGGTAAGAGGAACCATCCACAAGGACTAAAGGGTTGTCGGCAATTTTAGGCATAATAGGTATTCGTTTATCGCATTTCGATGATGGCGCTAGCATGCCATATCAGGGCTGTTTCAGCCACGGATAAATATAGACAAGCCTGTGGATAACTCTGTGCATGAAACAGGCGAACCTAAATATGCTGATTTTTATCAGTAAAAATGGCAAAGCGTAAGTGTATGAAAATTAGTGGTTTAATCTAATAGTGTGAAGTGGGTGCTATTTTGGATAATTAAACTATAAATGTGGACTTTTTATTTTTACTTGCATTAGAAACCTATTCCCTGGTCAAATAAACAGCGTTTGATAAAGTGCAGTGATAACTTAGCACGATAATTAATCTGATCAAGTGGTTTATTGCAATTTTGTTAAAACAATATGATATATAAATGGAGATTTTAATGAAAAAAGTCGCAGTTCTTTTAAGTGGTAGTGGTGTCTTCGATGGTGCGGAGCTACATGAGTCTGTTTTAACCTTATTAGAGATCGCTCGCTCTGGGGCTCACTACCAATGTTTTGCGCCTGATATTGCTCAATTACACGTGGTAAATCACCTTACGGGTGAAGTTGATGAAACCGATAATCGCAATGTTTTGGTTGAGTCGGCAAGAGTTGCTCGCGGTGATGTGAAGCCTGTTGCGGACCTTAATATTAACGAATTTGCTGCGTTAATTGTTCCTGGTGGATTTGGTGCGGCGAAAAACTTATGTAATTTTGCCTTAGCGGGAGCCAAACATATTATCGATCCCAGTGTAAAACATTTTATTAGCCAGTTTACCCAAGCTAACAAGCCTGTGGGCTTTATGTGTATCTCGCCAGTCATGATCCCGCAGTGTTATGAGGCTGGCGTGCTGGCTACCATTGGCTCTGATGCCGACACTGCAACCGCGTTTGAAAAGCAAGGCGGAGTCCATCAAGTGGCTAAGGTTGACGCTATTGTGGTTGATGAAGTTAATAAAGTCGTGAGCACTCCAGCTTACATGCTAGCGGATAATATCGTTGACGCACATAAGGGTATTACTAAGCTGGTGGCACGAGTGCTAAGTATGACTTAATCGTTATATTGGGCTTATACCCATCCCTCTGAATCCTGCATTCTCAGGTCGTATCAAAGAGGCATGGGATAAGCATTAATCGGCTGGTTTATCTGGCTATGCCTGTCGTTTTTGGCTATCGATAAAACCCTGTAATACGCCGACGAGCAAACCACCAAGATGGGCACCATTAGCAATAGAAAGGCCGAACATATCGGTAAAACCAAATACTAGCCATAACAGCATAAAGCCAATGTAGGCGGGCGGTAGTCCGATCCCTGATTCAGGACGTTTAACACCCATAATCCAGGTGTAACCGACCACTGCATATACAACGCCCGATAGGCCACCAAAATTAGGCCCCGCCATGAAATACTGCAGTATGTTAGGTAGGGTGCCACCAACCAGTAACAGAATAAATAGCGGCTTAAAGCCTATTTTGTTTTCAATTTTGCCGCCTAAGTACCACCACCATAGTAAATTAAAGATGATGTGCATTGCAGAAAAGTGGATAAGACTTGGGGTAAATAGTCGCCAAAATTCACTGAGTGCTGCGGGTGATGTGGCGCCAAAAAACGATAAGCTTTCAAAGATAGGGTTAGCGAAGCCGAAGTTCATTGCAGCATAAATCATGACGCAGCTAAAAAACACCGCCAAAGTGAGTGGCCCAGCCCCGGTTAAAAATTGGCTCAGTAGCAATAACTTTGGGTTGCCGTAATCTAATTTTGTATGGGTGTCACCATAGTCCCATGATGCGGCTAAATACTTATCATCATAAGGGTTACTGAGAAAATCTTGATACTCTTGCTGTACTTGAGCTAGGTGAGATTCATCATGCAATACCAGCAAAACGCCCCGCTCGGCAGGTATCACCGCACAATTTATGTTTTGACCTTTAAGGTAATCGATGAGTGCTTGCGCTGCTCTGCCGTTGGGTAAGCTGCCTATCTCTATCATCGATCTTTCCTTTTATTACGCGTTAGTATTATGCATTAGCCTGATGCCAGGCACTATAGCCGCCATCTAAGCTATAAACATCGTCAAACCCCTGCTCATTTAAATAGCTGGCTGCACTTTGGCTACTAATTCCATGATAACAGACAACGATAACAGGCCGATCCATGTCTGCGTCGGCAATATAGTGAGCGAGATTTTCGTTATTGAGATTAAAAGAGGCATCTATGTGGCCAGCTTCGAAACTGGCAGCGTCTCTAATATCCACAATTTGCAGATCAGCCGTGGCTTGCTGCAGTTGAATAAGTTGGTTTACACTCAAATGTTGAAAATCTGACATAGAAAACCTGCAGTAATAGCGGAATAAAAAGGGGCTGGCACAGCTGCCTGCCCCATAGGACTAATTAGTCCCAGTTTAAGATCACTTTTCCTGACTGGCCAGAGCGCATAGCGTCAAAACCCTGCTGGAAATCATCAATCTTGAAGTGATGAGTGATAATCGGGGAAATATCTAAGCCTGATTGGATCAAACTCGCCATCTTGTACCAGGTCTCAAACATCTCACGGCCATAAATACCCTTGATGATCAGCCCTTTAAAGATCACTTTGCTCCAATCAATCGCCATTTCGCCGCCGGGAATACCTAGCATGGCAACTTTACCGCCATGGTTCATGGTGTCGAGCATTGAGTGGAATGCCGCAGGTACCCCAGACATTTCAAGGCCGACATCGAAGCCTTCAGTCATGCCAAGTTCGCTCATAACGTCATCTAAGCTTTCTTTAGCAACATTAACAGCGCGAGTAGCACCCATTTTTTCGGCAAGTTCCAGACGATAGTCGTTAACGTCGGTGATCACCACGTGGCGTGCACCTACATGGCGACATACCGCTGCAGCCATAATGCCAATTGGACCAGCACCGGTAATTAATACATCTTCCCCCACCAGATCGAATGACAGTGCGGTATGAACGGCATTACCAAACGGATCAAAGATAGAGGCTAAATCGTCAGAGATATCATCAGGGATCTTAAAAGCATTAAAGGCTGGGATCACTAAATACTCAGCAAAAGCCCCTTCGCGGTTTACACCTACACCTGACGTGTTACGGCATAAGTGAGTACGGCCGCCACGACAGTTGCGGCAGTGACCACAGGTAATATGACCTTCACCTGAGACGCGGTCGCCAATGGTAAAGCCACGAACTTCTTGGCCAATATCGACAACTTCACCGACATATTCATGGCCAACAACCATAGGCACAGGAATGGTATTTTGCGACCATTCGTCCCAGTTGTAGATATGAACGTCAGTACCACAAATAGCCGTTTTACGGATCTTAATCAGTAGATCGTTGTGACCCATTTCAGGCTTAGGGGCGTCAACCATCCAGATGCCTTCTTCAGGCTTTAATTTACTCAGCGCTTTCATCTTTTGACCTATGACAGACTGCTAACGAGTAGTCTGCAAAATTGATTCAATTAGGGCTACAACATTGTGTCGCCCTATTGGTTTAATTCTAGCTGATAATAGCCATCTCTTTCGCGATACGGGTAAAGGCTTCAATCGCTTTGTCGATTTGCGCTTTGGTGTGCGCTGCAGACATTTGAGTACGAATACGTGCTTGGCCTTTTGGTACCACAGGGAATGAGAAGCCGATAACGTAGATGTTTTCTGCCAGTAGACGATTAGCGAAGTCACCTGCAATTTTGGCGTCACCAATCATAACTGGGATGATTGCATGGTCGGCACCACCAAGGGTAAAGCCTGCTGCTGACATCTTCTCACGGAAGTAACGGCTATTTTCCCAAACAGCTTCACGTAGTTCTTGACCCGTTTTGAGCATCTCAAGCACATGAATTGATGCGGTAACGATTGAAGGCGCTAGCGAGTTAGAGAAAAGGTATGGGCGCGAACGCTGACGCAACCATTCAACTACCTCTTTCTTGGCTGAAGTGAATCCACCTGAGGCGCCACCTAAAGCTTTACCTAACGTACCGGTAATGATGTCAACACGGTCCATCACATCACAGAATTCGTGGGTACCACGACCCTCTTGGCCAACAAAGCCGACAGCGTGTGAATCATCAACCATCACTAGTGCATCGTACTTATCAGCAAGGTCGCAAACGCCTTTAAGGTTGGCGATGACGCCGTCCATTGAGAATACGCCGTCAGTTGCAATCAAGATATTACGTGCACCTGCTTCTTTAGCGGCTTTTAGCTGTGTCTCAAGATCGGCCATATCATTGTTTGCATAACGGAAACGTTTTGCCTTACATAAACGCACGCCATCAATAATTGATGCATGGTTAAGTGCGTCAGAGACAATAGCATCTTCTGCGCTTAATAGTGTTTCGAACAATCCGGCATTAGCATCAAAGCATGAAGAGTAAAGGATGGTGTCTTCCATACCAAGGAAGCTGCTTAAACTTGCTTCCAACTGCTTATGGATATCTTGTGTGCCACAGATAAATCGCACAGAGGCCATGCCAAACCCGTGGGCGTCGAGTCCGCCTTTGGCTGCTTTAACAAGTTCAGGATGATTGGCTAAACCTAAGTAGTTATTAGCGCAAAAATTAATAACTTGGTCACCATTAACTTCAATTGCTGTTTGTTGAGGAGAAACAATTACGCGCTCGCTCTTATAAAGGCCTTCCGCTTTTACATCGGCAATCTGTTGATTTATTTGGTCGTAGAATGAGGTATTTGCCACCCGAATTCTCCTTAATTTAGTATTGTTTTGTCTATTGGAGTGGCGGCATTTTAACCTTAAATAGCCCAGCCCTACAGCCTTTTTTTTAGCGCAGCGGCGAGATAAGTTAGATTAGGGCTACAGCATGTTTCAGATTAGTTAAACTAACGGTTGCTATTGTATTCTAGAGTTTGAAGTTTGGAGACCACCGCGTTAACACGTGCGCTTCATTGCCTGTTTATGCTGTTTTATACCCGGTCTTGAAAGCCACGCTGAGTGGCTGGCGAAACTTACAATTACCACTATTTCTAATGGTGGCTTTGATACGTTGATTGCTGAATGATAACGATATCTACCCGAAAGTGATATTGATAAGGTGCTGGTTCACACCTTACTGTTGTCATCAATAAACTAAGAAGGAGTGCTAGAACTTATCGCCATTGAGCGATAGTACTCTTCAAGCCTTTCAAACGTGGCGGAGGAGTTTGGGGTGGAATAGGCTCTAAATATCATGATGACTCGCAATAGGCCTTCATATAATGACTCTTTAGTGATTGAACCGATACAAGATTGCGTTTGGGTTAATTTATAGCTTATCCAGAAACTCACCAGCATTTTAATGGTGTCTGCCAGTGGTGCGATATCCTCTTCACTTATTGCTAGGAAGCCATCTTGAGTGAGCTTAGTCAGTACATTGCTAGAGCGTGCTAAAACATCTTGTTGTGCCTGCAAATAGCGGTTTTTTAACGCTTCATCGCGGCTGAGAATATCGGCAAGGTTGGCATACATAAAGCGGAACTGCCATAAAGTGTAGAACATGGCATCAAAGTAGCCAATCAGCAGATCGACATCGACCTCCTTGTCTACATAGGGCTGAAAGCCGGACTCTAAATGTTGTTCGTAGAGACTGAAAATTGAGCGAATAATGTCTTCTTTATTACGGAAGTGATAGTAGAGGTTGCCAGGACTAATATTTAGGTGTGCAGCAATATGATTAGTAGTGATTGCTCTTTCGCCATGCTGATTGAACAACTCTAAGCTGGCTTGGACAATTTTGTCTCGGGTCTTCATATTCATCCTAAATGATTTATATCCACGAAATCACCAACCTTGGTGTTGACGGTGTTTGGTTTAGCTATTTGAAAATGCGCGAGCAACTCGACATATTCGCAGCTTGGCATCTACGTTAAGTTGTGACTATCATGTTAGCATTGGTGCAATTCTTCAAGTAAAACTCACTAAAGTAAAAAAATTAATGAATCGTAGCCTTTATACTGCTTTGCTTTACCTTCTTTTACCGCTGTTAGTGGTCTATTTAGCAGTTCGTGCCTTTAAAAGCCCCGGTTACCGTGGCCGCTGGGACGAACGATTTAGCCTAAAAGGCTTACAACAAACCGACCTGTTACTGCATTGTGTTTCAATGGGAGAAACAATAGCGGCGATCCCTCTTATAAAACAGATCCAAGCGAGCCACCCCAACTTAACGATTACGGTGACCACGACTAGCCCTACGGGCTCTGCTGAAGTGGTACGTGCGTTTGCAGGTACAGTACAGCATTGTTATTTACCCTTTGATTTAGCATGGTGCAGCAGACGCTTTGTAAAACAAGTGGCACCGAAGACCTGCATCATTATGGAAACAGAGCTTTGGCCTAATTTGGTTCATTACCTAAAGGCCAATGACAGCAAAGTGTTATTGGCGAATGCTCGCTTATCGCAAAAGTCTGCTGATGCTTATCAAAAGCGTCCTAGGCTGAATCTACCGATGCTACAAAGCTTAGATGCGATA
The DNA here is from genome assembly GCF_016757755.1 of Shewanella sp. KX20019. Classification (NCBI taxonomy): domain Bacteria; kingdom Pseudomonadati; phylum Pseudomonadota; class Gammaproteobacteria; order Alteromonadales; family Shewanellaceae; genus Shewanella; species Shewanella sp. KX20019. The sequence goes on from NZ_CP068437.1 coordinate 88,614, forward strand.
GCTGCTCAATCAGAGCAAGCCGCAGCGCGTTTTATTGAGCTTGGAGCCAGCCACGAAAAGGTGACGGTTTGCGGTAGCCTAAAGTTTGATTTAACCATTGATGATACGTTTATTGAGGCAGCTAAAGCTCTTCGTGAAAGCTGGCAAGCGCAGCATCGGCCAGTTTGGGTGGCGGGTTCGGTACACCCCGGAGAGTTTGAGCTAATGTTGCAAGCTCATAAAAGAGTCATGCAACAATATCCAACAGCCTTGATGATAATGGTGCCAAGGCATCCGGAGCAGTTTGATGCCGCGGTAACAGCCGTTAAACAGGCCAATATGCGGGTGACTCGACGCAGTCTTCACCATGGTGTGACTGCACAAACTCAGGTTGTTGTTGGCGATACTATGGGAGAGTTACTGACATTTTATGCTGCGGCGGATCAAGCTTTTGTTGGGGGTACGCTAATTGAAAGTGGTGGCCACAATCCTCTAGAGCCAGCCGCAGTTGGCTTACCCGTTTGCGTGGGCCCGCATCACTGGGACTTCAAAGAAATCACGCAGCTGCTAGCAGTAAAAGGCGCATTGCAGATCGTTGATTCAAGTGAGCAGCTTGCTCAGACGTTAGTTGAATTGCTCGTCAATAGAGAGGCTTATACCCAGGCTAGCGATGCTGCCAAGCAAGTGGTTGCAGAAAACCGAGGCGCGCTAAAAAAGCAATTTTCGCTGGTGGAATCACTGCTTAGTAAAGTTTAACCTGTAAGTGAGCCGCTTAAAGCACGGTTTACTTTTTGGCCAATGCGCCGTGGTAAGCATGATACAGGTGCTGCCAATCAGCCTCTGTAAAGGCAAGTTGCGGCAGTTTGGCTAACTCCTTTCTAAATGAACGCAGTAAGCGGTCTATATTGGATTGTTGCCAATCTGCTTTTGGCGCGCGTATTTCACCACGGTCAAAATCGATTAAATAGAATTGCTCTGAGGTAATGAGTATATTCTTGGCATTCAGATCGGCATGATATACACCGTGGTTATGGAAACGAGCGATACATCGGCCTAGGGATTGCCATTGCTCTGCAGTCATCGCGCTTTTGCTTAGCCGGGCGACTAAATCTTCAGCGCCTTCGACTCGTTCAATAATTAAATCTGCGCGATAGCAAATACCTTTCCGCTCTACGTTGGCTGCAATGGGCTTTGGCACTGGAAAGCCTTGCTGATACAGGTTTTCTAGTAAAGCTAATTCAGCTACGGCGCGAGTACGATCTAAGCCAGTAAACAAATATTGGTCACGGCTAAGTTTTTCTATCAAGCCGCCACGATAATAATGCCGTAACACCCACTGTTGTTGGGTTGCGGCTAATTGACTCGCATCCACAAACCAGGTGGTATAGCGGCCTTTAGATGAACCTGTTATCGCTGAACGGGCACGCCAAAAATCCACCCCAAACCAAGTGACTTCAATCTCTTGCGGTGTTTGTTCGCTATAGGCAATACTGCCGCTGGCTGTTTTTTTAAACTTCATAGATAGAATTGTACGCTAAAGCGTGGAACCTGCGGCCATTCTACATTAAGATCGGTAGATTACGCCAAACAACCTTCGAGCATTATGAGCTTAACCACCCCTGATAGTCGCATTACACCTCAAGCAGACGCGTTAGATTTAACGCATGCTAAGTCCTTGTGCTTGCTTAGACTGTCGGCGATTGGCGATGTATGCCATGCGGTGGCTATGGTGCAGGCGATTCAGCGACGTTACCCAGATCTTAAAATCACCTGGATTTTGGGGAAAATTGAATACCAGTTGCTAAAACACCTTCCTGGGGTGGAGTTTGTCATTTTTGATAAATCCCAAGGTTGGCGTAGTTACCTTAATCTAAAGCGGGCGCTTAAGGGGCAAAAGTTTGATGTGCTATTGCACATGCAAATTGCACTGAGGGCGACGATTGCCTCCTTGGCTATATCGGCAAAGTTGCGTATCGGCTTCGATCGTTTTCGAGCAAAAGAGGGTCAGTGGCTGGTCACTAATCACCGCATAGAGCCACAAGTCACTCCGCATGTACTTGATGGTTTTATGGGTTTTGCGCAAGCGGTTGGAGTCACCGAACTCACCCCTAGCTGGAATATCCCTGTCTTAACTGCAGATACCGAGTTTGCCAAGGCGCTTATTCCGAACGGAAGTCCCGTGCTGGTCATTTGTGCGGCCGCGAGTAAAGCGGAGCGTAATTGGCTACCAGAGCGCTATGCAGCGGTGGCAGATCACGCCGTCAAAAAGGGCTATCGTGTTATCTTATGTGGTGGACCAACAGCGCTTGAGCGGGTACTTGCCGATAACATTCAAGGTGCGGCTCAGTCTGAACTTGAAAACCAAGTAGGTAAAACCACTTTATTGCAACTTTTAGCAGTATTGAAACAAGCGACTATTGTACTTGCACCTGATACTGGCCCGGCTCATATGGCTGTTACACAAGGCACTCCTGTTATAGGTTTATACGCCCATTCGAATCCGGGTCGTACTGGGCCTTACACATGTTTAAGCTCTGCTGTCAGTGTTTATCAGCAGGTTATTACCGAGCAAAAGCAAGGCGATATTCCATGGGGAGTGAGGGCAAAAGGTGAACATTTAATGGAATTAATTAGTGTTAATAGCGTTATTTGCGCACTGGACTTGTTGTTGGATAAACAGGCTTCGTGAATTTTTGTTAGAATAATGCGTTAGCATTTTGCTTTTGTCGTCTGATGAGTAAATCAATGACCCTATCTGCTCCGAAGTTTTTGTTTGTGCCAGTGTCTTCAGCGGAAGGCGTTGGTGAGTATATGCGATCCTTGATTGTCGCTAATGAGGTGAAGCTACGTTGGCCTGAGGCCGATATTCAATTCATCTTGAGCCGTCACGCGCCTTATTCCTCGACTTGCCCCTATCCAGTGGCGTTGTTAGATGATACCCCCACCAAAAATATTAAAGCGGTGAATGATTTCATCTCTTTCTATCAACCTGATTTTGTTATTTTTGATGCCTCCGGTCGCCGTTCTCAGTTGGTCCATGCCAATAATTTTGGCGCTAAAGTTATATTTATCAGCCAGCATAAGCGTAAGCGTAGCCGGGGGATGAAAGTACTTCGTGCGCGGGTGACTGACAGCCACTGGGTAGTACAACCTGAATTTGTTATTGGTGATATTAGTTGGCTCGATAAGCTAAAACTGAAATTTATTGCTAAGTCAGAACCGATCATCATTGGCCCAATTTTCGTTAACCCGAGTGTAAATCGACAAGCAGAGCAGTTGGTGCATTATGGTTTAACCAAAGGGGGCTTTATTTTGCTCAATGCGGGCTCTGGTGGCCATCAAAATGGCAATGGTTATGTGGTAGAGGAGTTTGCCAGAGCCGCCGTCAGTATTTACCAAGCCACGCAGATCCCTTGCGTGATGGTGTATGGACCGAGTTACCCTGGTGATATTCCCTTGGTTGAAGGGGTTACCACAATAAAAATGCTCAATCATGAAGCGCTAATTGACCTACTGGATGCTGCAAAAGTGGCAATCTTAAGTGGTGGTGACACACTACTGCAGGCTATTGCACTGAAAAAAATGACCCTGTCGGTTGCTGTAGCAAAAGATCAGAATCATCGCGTTAGGGTGTGCAAAGAGAGTGGTTTAACGATAAGTTCAGAGCTCGATGCCCAACTAATGACTGACAACTTGATAAAATTAATCAACACAGATAGCCAGCTTGCATTGCAGTCTGCGCTGGCAAAATGTGACTGTGAAAATGGATTAGATATAGGCATGACAATAATAAGTGATTTATTTGATTATAAATTTGGAGCTCAGCAATGAGAGTTGCAATAGCAATTGATAGTTTGGCGGGTGGTGGGGCAGAAAAAGTGATGCTAACCCTCGCGAAAGAGTTTACTGAGGTGGGGCATGAGCCACACTTCATCGTCATGACAGATGATGTGGCCTTCGATATTCCCGACAGTTTACCTGTACACGTCTGTTTTGATAAAAAGGACAAAGACTTCAATCGTTTTTGGAATCTAGCCCCAGCAGTTGCAAAGCTAACGAGTAAAATTAAGCAAATTGAAGCGAGTGTGGGAAAGTTTGATCTATTTTTGTCTAATTTAGACAAGACCAATCGACTAATGACAAAGACCCAAGTGTCTCCTTTGTTTGTTGTGGTACATGCTTCTGTCGAAGAGGAACTAAGTCGGCATGCTAAGTTAGGACCATTTGCGTTTTTAAAGAAACTTTGGGCTAAAAAGTCACTAGATGGCCACCATTTAGTGACGGTCTCCCAAGGTATTGCAGATGAAATAAAGCAAACTAAGCGGATCGAACCAGCCTCGATTCGGTGTATCTATAATCCATTTGGATTTGACGATATCACTGCGCTTTCTCAACAGAAAGCAGACGGCATTCCTGATAGTGATTACCTGATCCATATTGGTCGTTATGTGAAGCAGAAGCGCCATGATGTGTTGTTCCAGGCCATCGCACAAATGGAAAGCCAAATACCGGTGGTACTGCTATGTCATAACCCCAAAAAAGCCATAAAAGCCGCCAAGAAATATGGGGTTGAACAGCGGGTGATTATTCCGGGGTTTCAGTCAAACCCCTTTCCGTGGATAACCAATGCTAAAGCTTTGGTACTGAGTTCTGATTTTGAAGGTTTACCGACGGTATTAATTGAGTCGCTAGCGTGCGGGACGCCAGTCGTCAGTACTAATTGTCCCCATGGCCCAAGCGAAATTTTGACGGGAGAGCTTGCAAGGTTCTTAGTCCCGCGTCGTGATCCAAAGGCATTAGCAGCGAAGTTGGATGAAGTGTTGCTGTCACCGCCGTCATTGGTTGAGGTTGATATTTTAGTAAAAGTAAAAGCAGCACGTATTGCTCAAGAATATTTGGCCTTGGTTAAATAAGTATTGAAACGTTTTCGGGGGAAATGGTTGTGAGTTCAAGCAGCAAGCGTTATCTATTATATATTGCACAGAATTATTCTTATGCCATCTTAAGGCCGTTGCAGACGGCAATACGGGCTAGAGGGGATGAGGTGCGCTGGTTTTTTGAAGGCGATGAAGTCAACCCCTCGTTTCTTAAGCCCAACGAAAAGCGCTTATCCACTATTGCAGAGGTAAAAGCTTGGCTGCCTGATGCGGTGTTGGTTCCTGGTAATGTGGTTCCCAACTTCATTCCAGGAGTCAAGGTTGGGGTTTTTCATGGATTCAATGCTGGAAAAATGAACCACAAAGGCCGTGAAGATCATTTTGAAATACGTGACTGTTTTGATCTGTACTGCACTCAAGGTCCCGCAACTACCCTGCCATTCATCCGCTTGGCTGAAAAGTTTGCCACCTTTAAAATTGCCGAAACTGGCTGGCCAACATTGGATCCAATGTTTAAAGGTGATATGCCGAAGCCTTATGAGGTCGAAGGTGATGATCGTCCGGTGATACTTTTTTGCTCAACGTTTTCACGCAGCTTATCCTGTGCGCCAGTGGTTTATGAGCAGATTAAAGCGATGTCGATGCAGGGCAACTGGCGTTGGCTGGTACAGTTTCATCCTAAAATGAGTCCGCAGATTGTTGAGAAATATAAAGCGCTTGAGAATGAGAACTTAACCTTTGTGGAAACAGATGATGTATTACCACTGCTGAAAGCTGCCGATGTGATGTTGTGTGATACTTCGTCAATATTGATTATGTTTTTACTGCAAGGCAAACCTGTGGTGACTTTTAACAATCAAACTAAACGTTCACACTTGGTGAACGTGGACAGCATTGAAGATATTCAACCTGCATTAGAGCGTGTTTTAACTAAACCTGCTGAGTTGATGGAAGAAATAGAAAAATATTGTGACGATATTCATCCGTACCGTGATGGTCTATCTAGTGAACGAGTCTTAACCGCAGTAGATGAATTGATTGCGCAGGGTACAGATGATCTTAAACCTAAACCTGCTAATTTGCTGCGCCATTTTAAGATGCGTAAAAAGCTGGGTTATTGGAAGTTGTAGGGCTTGAATATATACGAGGCGGTGTAAATCATCGTTTTATGCTGGCTCGTGCCTAAAAAACTAAAAGGTTCACCGACATAAATTGATATATTTTTGAGCTATATGTTGGCTTTCAACTTTGTTGATGATCTCAATATTATTTAAGTTTGGAGGATTTTTGAGGCATGCTAAAGCAGCTTCAGCTAATGCTTGCGGATTTCTGCGGGGTACTAAATAATTAGCTAGCTCACCGGTCAATATTTCATTAGGACCATGAGGGCAGCGAGTGCTCACGACAGGTGTTTGGCAGATAAGTGATTCGATCAACACGGTCGGCAGTCCTTCAAAGTCTGAACTGAGCAACATCAATTCAGCTCGGGCTATCCAAGCATAAGGGTTACTTTGGAATCCTGGTGTAATAATACGATTTTCAACGTCATATTTTTTGGCTAGTTTACGGGCTTTCTCTGGACGGTTGGTTAACAGTACCAATCGAGGAGCTGTTGGCATCAACTTTAATGTTTGGAAGAGAATATCTAGGCGTTTCTGTCGGGTGACTCGGCCTATATGGATCATAAACGGCTCACTCGGTAGCCCATCGACTTCCTTTGTGGCTTTTTCTCTTATCTCATCTATTCGAAATGGATTGTATATGGCCTGCACGCTTTTAGGCTTCAGCCAACGAGTCGCCTTAAGTTCATCTGCGATCCCTTCTGAAACTGTAATAATGCGTTTGCCTATGAGAGCCTTTGCTTTTCGCCAGCGGCGCAAGAAATGGATTGGTCCGCGTTTTAACTCCATAATGAGCTCTTGCTGGAGTGCGCAGTGGCAAAAATAGTAACAAGGATCAAAGTTACAACCATTGATGACGATATCGCAATCGGTGGAGTTACTCAGAAATAGATCAAATTTCCCCGACACTTTTTCAGCTGAGCGCACACACTGTTGTAACTGTGCTTGTTGCTCGCTAAGTGAAAGAGATTTTTGAGACTGAAAAACAGTATGGATCTTCACGTTCTCAGGTGGGGTGAAGTCACCCTCATGACTAAATATGAACAGATGCACTTCTTGTCCTGCTTCCTGCAATATTTGGGCTTGAGTGATCGCGACTTTAACCGTCCCATTTACATAAAAGTTATGACAAAAAACAGCAATTTTCTTCATTTATAAATCCATACCCAGTTTAAAGTCAACATTGTAACAGATGTTTCCCTGGTGGTCGCAAGTGGCGAGGTGTGTTTATGGATTGCTCTTGATTTGTTGTGCGCGTTTAGGTTTGTGTTAACGCGCAGCCTGCGAGGCTGATGTTACTTACAGTTTCTTTGATTTTCCGATATAGAATAATAAGTCGCTATAATATAATATTTAGGCGCATTAACTCGTTTTCATTATGAGATGTTTTGTTATTAGCTTAGTTAGAGAGAAAAAGCAGCGCCTTCATATCAATAGGGAGTTTTATTCTCAAACGATACCTTTTGATTTTTATGAAAATTGGCTACTTGGAAGTCATAAAATGAATGTAATAGAAAGCGTGGGTCTAAACGGTGATAGTGACAGCATGTTGGTATTTGAGAATACTTACTACAGCTTATTTCTATATTTACTGTGTGATGAATATTGGCAGAAAAGAGACTTTTTAATTTTTGGTGACCGTATCTCTTTCGACATGTTAACTCGCTTGAAAAAGCACGCTAATGTTTTGGATGAAAGTTATCGTTTTATGCCCCGTCCTATGCCGAAATTCCAGAATGGTCCGTTTGAATACATGGCTCGTAAACGAATGCAAAAACAGTTGTTTGCCAAATATGATGCTTGTATTGGGAATGTAAGAGAGATCAATAACTGGTTAATTGAAATCAAAAGGATTCAATTAGAAGATGGTACCTTAACACGTAATGAGCTCACTTTTGGTGGTAAGAAAAGAGGTGTTTTTGAGGCTTTTTTCGAATATATATTTCTCAAAGAGCCTCACAAAATAAACAGAATCGATAAATTTATCATCGCCGCTGAAGTAAAGCCTTTACCGCAGTTTGCTGGGAAAGTAGCCATTATTGACTTTTTTGCTTTGTGGCAAAATAAATCTGCTCAAGAGCGAGTGGTTATTTTAGATGTATTCGATGTCGAATTATCGCAGTTTAGCGCTATAACCAGTGAGTGTAGTATCCTGTTTACTCAGCCTTGGAGTGAGTCGGCGAATTTTGATTATGCAGAGAGTAAAAAAGTTAATGGCTATAAGAGATTGATTGAAGAGTTATCAATAGATGAGTCTGAGTTGGTGATTAAGCCCCACCCTAGAGAGGTCACTGACTACCAACATTACTTTCCTGAAGCTATTGTTTTGAAAGCAAGTTTCCCTAGTGAGTTAATGCCTTTGTTAAATGTGAGTGTTAATAAGGTCGTATCGCTAAGTTCCACCGCGGGTAGTTGTTTCAAGGGGCGCAGCAATGAAATTATTTATGCCAGAGCTCCTGAGTATTTTGATATGCCTCAAAAAATGAAAGATTCTATTAATAGATTAGACTTATAGCGATATATTGACGATGCAAGTCCCTTGATAGGGTCACTTACTACTAAGTTTTTAGTTCTATTAACTAAGCTAGTTCATATAATTTGTAGACGTATTTAAAGAAATGAATATTGCATTAATTACAGCTAGAGGTGGCTCTAAAGGGTTGCCGAGAAAGAATATCCTTCCTTTAAGCGGCAAACCGCTTATTGCTTGGACAATTGAGGCAGCATTGAACTCCGACGCTATTGATAGAGTGTTTGTGTCGACGGAAGATGCTGAAATTGCCGATGTTAGTCGTCGTTTTGGAGCCGAAGTTATCCCTAGGCCTGTATCACTGGCCCAGGACACCTCCAGTAGTGAAGTGGTAATAGAGCATGCAATAAACTATCTTTTCACTCATGAGCCGGGTTTTCAGTTTGATAGAGTGATGTTATTGCAACCTACATCACCATTAAGAACGTCTTCACATATAGATAGTGCATTTGAACTGTATGAAAACAATAGTGCTAACCTTGTATTGGGAGTTTTTGAACCATCTCATACACCTTTGAAAGCGTACCTAGAGCGAGACGACGGCAGTATTACAGGTTTATTTAGTCCTAGCGCACCGTATACTCGACGTCAGGATTTACCTCGCGCATTCCAGCCTAACGGGTCGCTTTATCTATTTGGTACTCAGAGTTTTTTAAAAGAAAATCAAATACCAAGAGAAAATGTTTTCCCCTTTGTGATGTCAGAACAAGAATCGGCAGATATCGACACAAAAGATGATTTGCTTACTGTTGAACGTATTTTAAGAGAAAACCGCATATGAATAACCCAGTATTTGAAATTTCAGGCCGTAAAGTCGGTTTGGATTATGATCCTTTAGTCATTGCTGAAATTGGTATCAATCATGAAGGTTCACTGAAAGTTGCTTTTGAAATGGTTGATGCGGCAGTAGAGGCTGGTGCGGAAATAATTAAGCATCAGACTCATGTAGTTGAAGATGAAATGAGTAGTGAAGCTAAGAAGGTTATTCCTGGGAATGCTGACGTTTCTATTTATGAAATTATGGCTAGATGTGCATTAAATGAAGAAGATGAAACCGAGCTAAAAGACTACGTTGAATCTAAAGGTGCTATTTTTATTAGTACGCCTTTTTCTCGAGCTGCCGTACTTCGTTTAGAGCGAATGGGGGTTCAAGCTTATAAAATTGGTTCAGGAGAGTGTAATAACTATCCATTGCTAGAGCTTGTTGCTAGTTTAGGTAAGCCTATTATTCTAAGCACCGGGATGAATGATATTCCTTCTATTGCGAAATCAGTGAACATTTTTAGAAAGCACAAAACGGCTTTTTGTTTGCTACATACCACTAATTTATATCCTACTCCAGATCATCTTATTCGTATTGGTGCTATGGAAGAGTTGCAGCGTGAATTTCCTGATTCAGTGGTTGGCTTATCAGATCATAGTATTGATAACTTGGCCTGTTTGGGGGCTGTAGCCTCTGGAGCTTCAGTTTTAGAGCGGCACTTTACTGATACAAAGGAGCGTTCTGGCCCTGATATCTGTTGTTCAATGGATGTTGAGGAGTGTAGAGACTTGATTGCACAATCTAGCCGTATGAAGACTATGCGAGGTGGCCGTAAAGAGCCAGCTAAAGAGGAACAGGTAACTATCGATTTTGCCTATGCTAGTGTTGTTTCTATTGCAAATATTAAGGCTGGCGAAGCGCTTACAATTGATAATATTTGGGTTAAGAGACCTGGTACGGGAGATTTCTTAGCTGATGATTATGAGTCGTTATTGGGAAAAATAGCATCTCAAGATATCCAGTCAGATATTCAATTGAAAAGAGAGTCAGTAAAATAATGCCGAATAAATCTATACTTTATTTAACAGGTACTCGAGCCGATTTTGGAAAGTTAAAAAGCTTGATACAAAAAACTGAGTCTACTGAAAGGTTGGAAACTCATTTATTTGTTACGGGCATGCACATGCTTGCAAAGTATGGAATGACAGCAAAAGAGGTTGAAAAGTCAGGTTTTAAATCGATTTATAAGTATATAAACCAGAATGATGAGGATTCGATGGATGTTATTTTATCGAAAACAATCCAAGGTTTATCCGATTACGTAAAAGAACTCAAGCCTGACATGATAGTTGTTCATGGTGACAGGGTTGAAGCCCTAGCAGGTGCTATTGTAGGTGCTCTGAATAACATTCTCGTTGCTCATATTGAGGGGGGGGAGGTTTCAGGCACTATTGATGAGCTCATTCGTCATTCTGTTAGCAAGATGGCGCATTTACATTTTGTATCAAATGCAAACGCTAAAGCTCGATTACTTCAACTAGGGGAGAAATCAGAGTCTATTTATGTGATTGGTTCTCCAGACTTAGATATCATGAAATCTAAGTCTCTACCATCGTTAGCGGAGGTGAAAAGCTATTATGAAATACCTTTTCAAGATTACGGAATTGTTATGTATCATCCTGTCACAACAGAAGTGGACAAGCTCAAAGAAGATATAGCATCCGTAAGAGAAGCACTAGAGAAGTCAGGGAAGCAGTATGTGGTGATCTATCCAAATAATGACCATGGATCTAGCATCATTATAGATGAGTTGGTGCCACTCCAAAGTAATCCCAAATTTAGAGTTTTTCCGAGTGTTCGATTTGAGAGTTTCCTGACATTGTTAAAATACTCTCAGTGTATTGTTGGGAATTCAAGCGCTGGGGTTAGAGAGGCACCTTTCTACGGCTTACCCTCAATTAATGTGGGCTCTCGTCAAAATGGTCGTGCTGCTGCGAAATCTATTTTTAATGTACCAGCTGAGGTTGATGAGATCTGTCAGGCAATTAGTCTCGCTCACACAAGCCAGTTCGATCCAGAGAAAGAGTTTGGTGGTGGTGATAGTGATGAGCATTTTATCAAGGCGCTTGTATCAGAAGATCTTTGGCAAACGAGTAAGCAAAAACTATTTGTGGATATTTAGTGCTCGATTAAATAGGGGACACTCTCGATGCTAATAGGCTCGAGGGTGTTCTATTATTATTGGGATATACACCTACGAGTTAATAGCAATGAACCGCACTAAAAAAATCACCAAAAAATTCATGGGTAAGGCTAAAAAAGCCAATGCCAAAAAGAACACAAGTAACAAGCCAAAGTACATATCTAAAGCCGAAAGAGAGCATTTAGAGGCATTAGCTGCAAGCGATAACGTTGCTCAAGAACCAGAATAGTTTAAATATTGCTCGAATATGTTGTTTTATTACATCAATATTCATAATTCGGACATGGCTAATATTATTTACCCTAATGAATATGCCAGAATAGCCGGCTAATTTTTGCTTTAGCGGTGCTAACTGCAAAGCCGATGTAACGGATAGGAGTTTTATGGATACCGTATATTCAATCGGAGAGCTAGAATCATTTTTGGTTGCGATACTAGTACTATTTATCGGGCATACAGTTAATCGCCATGTCGGTTTCTTCAAAAAATACAATATTCCCGAGCCCATTATTGGCGGTTTGGTGGTTGCGGCAATTACGACCTTTTTACATTTTCAGAATATTACCCTTAAGTTTTCTTTGCCGATGCAGAACATCTTAATGCTAATGTTTTTTAGTACAGTGGGCTTGGCAGCAAGCTATAAACTGCTAGTAAAAGGGGGCAAGAAAGTGTTTATCTTTCTTGGTATCGCCTCTGTCTATATTGTGATTCAGAATGCGGTGGGTGTGAGCTTAGCAACCGCATTGGGTTTAGAGCCGCTAATGGGCTTAGTAGCAGGCTCTATTACCTTGTCTGGTGGTCATGGTACTGGGGCTGCTTGGGCGCAAACTTTTTCCGAAAATTACGGCATGAGCACGTTAGAGTTTGCCATGGCTGCAGCCACGTTTGGACTAGTGATGGGCGGAATAATAGGTGGCCCAGTAGCGCAAAGATTGATTAACAAGAACAAACTGGTGTCCTCCTATGGTATAGGGGGTAACCACCATAAAGATCACCCAGATCTTGTCACTTATGATCAGTTAGAAGAGGATAGAGTCACCGCTAAAAGCGTAATGGAAACCCTATTTATCTTGCTGCTTTGCGTTGCGGGTGCGCGGTGGATCGAACACTTGGTATCGGTGTTTGAGATAAGCTGGTTAAAAATGCCTGATTTTGTCTATGCGTTGTTTCTTGGGGTGGTCATTACCAACCTTACCGAGCTGACGAGAGGCTATAAGACCAATAGTGAATGTGTGGACATATTGGGCACCGTCTCTTTGTCATTGTTCTTAGCGATGGCGTTGATGAGTTTAAAGTTGTGGGAAATTTTCGACTTAGCGATTCCACTGTTGATTATCTTGCTTGTACAAACCTTGGTGCTCGGATTTTTTGCTTATTTCGTGACATTTAGATTGATGGGATCGAACTACGATGCTGCCGTTATTGCGGGAGGGCATTGCGGCTTTGGTATGGGGGCGACCCCAACAGCGGTGATGAATATGGGCGCGTTAGTTTCTCGAAATGGTCCCTCTCCGCAGGCATTTATGGTGGTACCAATCGTAGGTGCATTCTTTATCGATATCGTTAACCTTATTGTGCTACAGGGTTACATTAGCTTTATTTTGTAATACCAATTCCATTAAATAGTTGCTCATTCAGCGGAAAATTAAACCCGCACGCAGTGAGCTTCTCAGGACATTCACTACTGCGTTGCATTGTCTTAAAAGGGAATAACCATTTCTTCCACAATGCGCCTTGAATTGAAAGCCCTGAGAACGCTCTGAATTGATCACATCTTTAGTGGAGTTGGTATAATTTAACGGATCAATAAAATGGCGGCGAGAGTAATAAATACTCCGCCGCTAGTGCGATCAAACCAATGTAGTTTGTTGCTGGATTTCAGTGTTGGCGCCAGTACATTTGCCAGGCAGGCATAGAGCATAACGAAGCTAAAATCGACGACAGCCCAGCTTATCGCTAAAATAGCTAGCTGCGGACCTTGCGGCGCTGTGATATCAATAAATTGTGGGAACAAAGCGGCAAAAAAAAGTAGATCTTTTGGATTACTAATGCCGACTAAAAAGGCTTGTTTAAATAGCTGCAGAGGTTTTCCGCTTCCTTTTGCTTGCGCTAATTCAAGGCCTCGACCGTCTGCTTTGGTGAGTAGCAGTTTTATGCCTAAAAAGAGTAAGTAAGCCCCACCACACCATTTCAAAACTGTGAAGCCGTATTCTGTTGTATTTAATAATGCCCCCAAACCAGCGGCTGATGCCATCATCAATATAAGTGCGGAAGTTACACTACCAAAAGCGGTCGCTAAGCTGCGGCTCTTACCATAATGGATACCGTGTCCCATAGATAACACGGCCATCATGCCGGGGGCGATGGCAATAAGCACAATAGCGAAAAGGTACAGCAGCCAGGTATCGAAACTCATAATATTTTATACAATGTCTAGGTTCTGGCTGCACTATAGCGGGCTAACTATCTTTAGGCAATGATGCTTAGCGCTCAAAATCAGGGATCACTTTTGGATGGCGGCCCTTAATGGAACGATAGAACGCAATGATGTTATCCATATCTTGTTGAATGTCACCGGTCGTGTCTTTGCCTACAGGTATGATGATGGTCTTACTGCCGAAATCTAACCCGACTGTGACTATTGGTACCTGAGCTTTACTGGCGATATGATAAAACCCTGTTTTCCACCTTGTTACTGGGCTACGCGTGCCTTCTGGAGCGAGTGCTAAGCTGAAGTTAGCATTAGTATTAAAGAGTTCAACAACGGCATCGACTAAGTTATTGCTCTTGCTTCTATCCACAGGGGTACCGCCCATAGCGCGGAAGAACCAGCCCCAAGGCGGCATAAAAAGCTGATGCTTGCCAAGAAAGTTAACCTTGGCTCCCATAGCGCCACGTGCGAGGAGGCCAATGATAAAATCCCAGTTACTGGTGTGTGGACCAACGATAGCGATATATTGATGGGAAGTTGGTAGCTCGCCTGATATTTTCCAGCCGATTCCTTTGAGAAATATTTTGCAAAATGATTGAAACATATAATGAAAACCGCCCTAGCTTTATTGTGAGTATTCTTGCTCTCTGTGACTTATTACCAATGAACAGCCATAATAGGTAACGAGACGTCAGATGGGTATAGTACACTTAATTACCTTAGGAGCCGTTGATCTTTCGAGCTTAGTAGTTCTTCAACAATTAATCATCACGAGTAATGATTCTAGTACAAGGTTTTAGCAATGATGCTAGCTGGATAAGTGAAAGCACATAACGCGCAGTTGTAATAAAAAGTGGAATCATTGCAATGCAGCCGAAGGGCCGCACTTATTTGGCTATTTACCGTGTGGAGAAAGTCATGTTTAAAAAAGGATTTAGCGCCTTACTGCTATGTTTAGCATTTAATGTTAATGCCGTACCGACAGATGACATTGCAAATATTTTGGCTGGACAAGAAGCAGCCTGGAATCGCGGTGATTTAGATGGCTATATGCAAGGTTATTGGAATAGCGAAAAAATGCGTTTCGTTTCTAATGGCAAGTTTCGTTATGGCTGGGAAGAAACACTAGCTGCTTATAAAAAGCATTATCCAGATAAAGCGACATTAGGCCAGCTGACTTTCACTATTAAAGAAACCAAAATGCTGAGCAATTATGCGGCGATTGTTGTTGGTCGTTGGGCTCTAGAACGGGCTAAGGATAACCCAAGTGGTGTATTTACACTGCTAGTTGAGAAGATAGACGACCGCTGGGTGATAACCCATGATCATACCTCGGATTAGCATGATAAAAAATCGTCGTTGATGTTATCACCTAAGCCGTAGTGCATTAAAAGGTAAAATCATCCCGACCTAGATTCCTGCCTTTTCCATCATAACGTACTTCAGAAAACTGCACCTTGCCTCGCTTATCTTTCAAAATAATACTGGTGGAACGGGTACCGTATTCTTGGTGTTGGATGTAGATCGATGAAAGGTGGCGCTCCCACTCCAAACTCACCCCGGTTTGTGGCAAGTCAGCGTCAGGAGCCTGTGTCCCGTCCTTCATAATTGCCAGCAGTGAATCGATGCAAGGACTGCTGTTATTGGATATATGCGCCTGAATAGCTTGCGTACCACGGGACATTTTTGGCCAGATATCATCAAGTGCGCCGTTACTAATGGAATGAAACCCTGCGGTTAGTTGGTTGAGCTGTTTAGCGCGACTGTCAAAACAAAATAACGCCTTTTCATCGCCATATAGCAGATTAAATGGATTATAGAATGGGCTATAACGTGTTAACCATGACTCATCGATACCATTGTTTATGAGTGCTTTTAAGACTAACTCACCGCGGCTTTTCATGTCTGACTGAATCAACTCAGGATCACGAATGTTGGTTAATCCTGCGACCAACCCATTTTGATTAACACCTAGCCAAGTCCCGCCTGCTTCAAGATCTTTGCCTGCAAGTAGTCGATTTTGCTGAGGCCAAAAGTGAGCGGATTCGGTTGGGCGATGGTGGAACTCATCACGATTGGCGCAAATGATCAGCGGGTATTCAGAGTGCGCCTCGAGGGCGACAAATAGAATGCACATAAGCCAACATAAAATGGAGTGATGAGTACAGACTAATACTCATCTCCAAGAAAAGCTATTCTACTTAGTGTTTGTGGTCGTGCTCATGAGAGTGGGGCTTAGCTTTATGCAACATGAGTCGGCTCATAAACTTACGTGGACCTAAACGCAGTAGGCTAGCAGCAAACAAGGCCGCCACTATCCAAAGGCTAATACTGTTGAGAAGGACGGGCAAATGTCCCAATGCCTGCCATTGTGGTTGGATCCATTCGATAGCGACGAGCAAGGTAAAGAGCATGGCAAACAATGCCAGCCTTTGCGGCCACTCCATCAGCTTAAGTTGTGCGAAGTTAATAATCGGAGCAGCAATTAATGGCAACATCACCGCGGTTGTCGTCCAGCCACTATAAGCCAATGACAGAGATAGTACTGCAGCGCCGAGGTTGCAAAAACGCATGGGTAAAAACACCAGTAGTAATACAGCAACTTGCACCAATGGACTGGATAAAGGTACGGCTGGATGACCAATCAAGTTGGCTAAAATAAGGCTAAGAACAATCCATGGTGCACTGCGGTCAATTAAATGAGCAAAGCCAAAACGCATAGCAGAACTTGGTAATGAGTCATGAGGGTCAGTTGGTTCAATCTTGCAGTAAGTTAACATTCCGCCTATGAATAGTACCGAAATAGCTTGGATCAGAGCGAAAATAGGCCCGAGTAACAGACCGGTAATGATGATCGCTTCAGGGCCCAGCAATCGTTGTAACCAACGTCGCCCGAGCCCGTGGTTCTGTGGTGATAGCCCAAAGTGAAAACGAATACTGGCAACGGCATAGCTAAGTAACAAGATCGGCGCGATGGTGAGCATCCAATCTAATAGGTATTCAGTCGAATGGCTGTGGCTATGCTGGTGATCTTGGCCACCAGAGTCCATCATTAATAACAAGAAGAGTAGTCCTATACCGAGCAAGCTGCCGATCCCTGCTTGATACTCGAATTTACCTTGCTTGTCTGTATTTGGCTGTCCGTGAGGTTGATGCAGCACCACATGCAATATTGAACCTGTGACAAACGCCTGTAAATAAACTGTATTTTCAAGACTTAGATGTGACAACAGTTGTTCGCCAGCAAAGTAGCCAACACCGGTTAGTAGCATCATGCCTGCCAAAACTAACATAGCCCAACGGCTACCAACTTGGGGTTTTAACAGCCACCATATGGCGACGCCGACAGGCAATCTGTGCAAGATAATTCCTAGGGCTAGCAGCGGTGAGTTACCGTCTTGCTGGGCCAAAATCATCGCACCGCCATCGGTAATGGTATGCAGCAATAGCCCACCAATACCTAAAATAAGAGTTAGATTATGGGTGACTTCGGAATACCGATGGAATAAGCGCTCGCTTAAAGTGGGGCCCCAAATGCCAATAATGACAAACACGATAGCGAGAAAGCCGCCGTGCTCTAACAGTTCGGGTAAAATGTGGATCAGCACTAAGCCGCCCAAAGAAACGAATATAAATCCGTCTAGGCCTTTTTGTAACCCATTTCCCGAAGAAAAAAATCGGTAAAACAAGGGCCCTAATAATAGTGCGATACAGCTAGATAAGAGATATAGCATGGGGATCCAATTCTAAACCGCGAGAGCGAAAAAACGCCATAGTATACCAGTGTTAATGCTAATTAGCAGAGCGATAAGTTGAATTTACATTGATAGCTACCCTCCGCTAAATTTATGTTAATTGTGAATGTATTCGTGATGAGTGCAAATATTTTATAACTTTTTGTTAGCTTTACTGTAAAACATATTAGAATAATCATCTATTCAAGTAATTAGGCGCCACCCAAGCAATGGATACAATGGACACTTTCTCTGCAGCAGTCATGCTCTTTTTAATTATGGATCCGTTAGGCAACTTACCCATATTTGCCTCCATCTTACGGCACATAGAGCCTAAAAAGCGTCGACGTGTGTTGATCCGTGAGTTGTTATTCGCCTTAGCCATTATGTTGTTATTTCTATTTGCGGGCGAAGCGATCCTTAATTTCCTTAATCTACGTTCTGAATCAGTGAGTATTGCGGGTGGGATCATTCTGTTTTTGATCGCAATTAGGATGATCTTCCCACAGCCGGGCGGAGTCGTCGGACTTGCTGCAGGTGAAGAGCCCTTCATTGTGCCAATGGCGATTCCACTGATGGCAGGGCCTTCTGTGTTAGCGGCGCTTATTTTGCTCGCCCATACAGATGGCAGCAGAATGATGGACTGGACCGTTGCATTGCTGGCAGCTTGGGGAGTCAGTGCCGTCATTCTATTGTTTTATAAAGTCTTTACCAAGGTACTTGGAGAGAAAGGCTTAACTGCGGTAGAGCGCCTTATGGGAATGGTATTGGTGATGATCTCGGTGCAGATGTTTCTCGATGGTATTGCGAGTTACATGAAGGCCCTCTAGCCAATCAATATAGTCTTGGCTGGTGTAACGGCTGGTGTAACGGCTGGTTACGCCAAGTAAGATTTTAGGGGTTAGGTTGTAACACAAGTGTTGCAGAACAAATACTAGCCTGTAATACTCTGAATACAATATTCAAAAGCAATAAAAATTATGATTACCTGTCTACTGCTCTGTGCTGCAAGTCTTACCTCAATAGATTCTGTCGATTATCAAAATTTATTGCCCTATCAAGGTGTGCCCACTTCAATGGAGCAGCGAGATAGCAAACGGAATTTAACTATCGGCTCTGTCTATGTCGACCAAGGGGCGTGGCATGGTTTTCATCTACCTAACTCTGCCGAATATTATGGCAGCTTTACCGGTCCTCTATTTATTGCACAAGAGTATAGCCTGCACCTCAGCGACAGCTTGCAGCGGTTACAATTAATCAACGTCACCACAGACGAATTTTTATCATTTGATAGTGCGGCGCAAATTGATATTCATAGTCAACCTGATGGACTCGTGCAAACCTATACTTGGTCGGATATTAAAGTCAGTATGAAACTGAGTTATAGCGACAACCGTACAGCAACAGTAATGACAGAACTGACGAATCTTTCAAATCGTGATCAGCAATGGCAACTAGTATGGCGCGGCCAACCCTTTGCCAGTCATCCCGAACAGCCTCAACATTCGTTAATTGCTGAGACCGAATCGAGTTCAAAACACATTAGTTGGCACTTCAAGCCTGTGATGCAAACATGGCGTATGCAACTCGCTGATGCTCAATATCAGCTTTGGTTTGACCGTGACATGGCGATTAGAATTAATGCCCAATCAGGCTATTTAGCCATTGCTGAACCTGTCACCGTTGCTGCTAAGCAATCGTACCTTTTTCAAAGCGCACAGCGTTATTTTCATGACAAGCAAGAGGCGCAAGCGCACGCTGATCCTGATTGGAAACAGATAGATCAGCAGCTTGCAAACAACCGAGTACGCTGGCAAAGCAGAATGGACAGGCTACTCGTGGGTGGTGATAAAACTGCACGCCAGCTTGCCGTCAAGAGCATGCAAACCATCATACATAACTGGCGTAGCCCTGCAGGTGCACTGCTGCATGACGGGATTACCCCATCAATCACCTATAAGTGGTTTAATGGCGTGTGGGCTTGGGATACTTGGAAGCAAGCGGTAGCGGTAGCGCGCTTTGACTCTGAGCTGGCTAAATCAAATGTACTGGCGATGTTTGACTATCAATACACGGATCAAGACAAGGTACGCCCACAAGACGCGGGTAACTTACCCGACGCCATTTTCTATAACCAAGGCTCGGAACGTGGTGGTGAGGGGGGGAACTGGAATGAACGCAATGGTAAACCGCCGCTAGCGGCATGGGCGGTATGGCAGATCTATCAGCAAGATGGTGACAGGGAGTTCGTTAAAACCATGTACCCCAAACTTGTAGCCTATCATCAATGGTGGTATCGCAATCGTGATAATAACGATAATGGTCTGGCGGAGTATGGTGCCAATCTTCATCCTGCGCATATTAATGATGATGGCGATCTCAATGTTGAGGCCATTATTGAGGCCGCAGCATGGGAGTCCGGTATGGATAATGCCCCAAGATTTGATGCCGATGCGAGTTTGCAAGTGTGGCAAAACAGTCAAGGTGGCGAGGTGGTGGGCTATTCAGTGGCGCAAGAGTCTGTCGATCTTAATGCCTATCTCTATGCCGAAAAGCGTTTGCTGCAAGAGATGGCAAAAATGCTTGAGTTAGATGCAGATATTCAAAAATGGGATGTTGAAGCTGAACGGTTAGCCAAGCAGATCCAGATGCAGATGTATGATCCTGAGTCGGGGTTCTTCTATGATATTCGCTATACCGCCACCGGGAACGAATTGATGATTGATAAAGGTAAGGGAGTAGAAGGGTGGTTGCCATTATGGGCGGGTGCAGCATCGAATGCACAAGCAAAAATCATCGTCGAGCGTCATTTAGGCAAGGGCCAGTTTGGCACTAAAATTCCATTTCCTACCGTTAGTGCTGATAGCCCTAACTTTGCTGCGGCGCAGTACTGGCGTGGTCCCGTTTGGCTAGACCAAGCCTTGTTCGGTTTACAAGGAATTGCTCGTTACGGCTTTGATGAGCAAGCACAATTGCTGGCAACGCAACTGGTGACTCAAGGTGAGGGGATAATTGGTCAAAGTCCTATTCGCGAGAATTATAACCCCATTACTGGAGAGGGACTACATTGCACCAACTTCAGCTGGTCAGCATCAGTGTTATTGCTTATCTATGATACTTGGTTAAGTAAACCAGAGTTAAAGCCTGTAGCCAGTCACTAAGGTACAGATTGGCCGTAGGTTATTTCAACTGCGGCATGCTCTCTTTTATAAAAAATATATAAAATTGACAACTAATTGGCAACAACGCAGTCTGATTGTTAACAGGGTGGAAGTGTTCGAAGCGGGATAAGTCGTATCAAGATGCGAATAAAGGAGCAACTAACATGAAAGTTTTTTTCCGAAAGAGTGCCATTATTAGCTTTCTAATTAGTGTCTTTCTAACCATGAATGCCGCATTGGCGCAGCCTATAAATGGCACCACTTCAGATGCCAATATTGTCGATAAAGAGCGTGTACTTTATTGGCTGATTAAGCGAGGTGAAGTCGCCAGTAGTGCATCTGATGCGGAAAAGAATCAGGCTGTGGAAGCATTTATCGGCCATGCAAAAAGGCCGCAAAAAATATCCTTACGTGAAGCCCGCTATGAGGCTGCTCGACTGCAACAGAATAAGCAAAAAGGTAAGTTGGTCAGCTTTGCTGCGCCACAAACACAAGGTATCAGCAATAAAACCGTAAAGGTGTTGGCGATACTGATAGATTTCCCCGATCTGCCTCATGACAATAATGGTCTAAGCAGTAGCGATACCGACATGTATTACAGCTCATATACAGCTGAACATTATAATAATTTACTGTTTTCGACCAATGGCTATGCGGGTCCAAATGGGCAAACATTGATGACCGGCTATGAATACTATCAGGCCGAATCAGGTGGCAGTTTCTTTTTTACCGGAGGCATTAAAGGTTGGTATCGGGCGGTTAACAACGCAGCTGTTTATGGTGCTAACGATAGTTCAGATAATGATATTGGTGCAATCGATCTGGTAAAAGAAGCTGTTAGTGCCGCATTAGCGACAATGAGTAGTGATGAATTAGCGAGCTATGATATCGAAGACCCGTTCGATGTTAACCAAAATGGTAACCTAAATGAGCCTGATGGTGAGTTAGACCATGTGATGATTTTTCATTCCAGCATAGGTGAAGAGACTGGGGGAGGGATGTTAGGGGCTGATGCCATTTGGTCACATCGCTCGTCAACTAACCCATACACTATTCCTGGCACCAGCATGAAACTGGCGAGTTATACGATTCAACCGATTGATGCTGCACTTGGTGTATGCGTACATGAGTTCGGTCATGATCTTGGTTTACCTGATGAATATGATATCAGCAATGAGGGCAAAGGTTCTCCTGTCGGTTTTTGGTCTGTGATGGCCTCAGGTAGTTGGGCTGGTGCAATTCGAGGTACTGAGCCGACTGGGTTTAGCCCTTATGCCCGTTCATATTTGCAAGGTAAATACCAAGGGAATTGGCTTTCTGAGCAAAAATTACAACTAAGCACCTTGGATGCATCTGGACTGGACGTCGCTATTGTCGCGGCGGTGAATCATGATCAAGTCAACCAGATTTCGCTGGCTATTCCGGCGGAAGAGATCAGCTTTAAGACCCCGTACACTGGTGAGTATCAGTTTTACTCCGATCAAGGTGACATGATCAATCATGCTATGTCATTTGATGTCGAACTGCCCATTGCGACTCCGTTATCGTTATCGATGAAGGCGCATTGGAGCATTGAGGTAGATTATGACTATGCGCAACTTATGGTTGATGGTACCGCGTTGCAAGGTAATTACACTAAAGCCAGCAATAGCATCAACTCAGCTCGCAATATTCTAACGGGAAAATCGACTGATTTGGCTGCTGCTGAAGGCGAAAATGGCTGGGTCGATCTTGAGTACGACCTGAGTCCTTATGCTGGACGCAATGTACGCTTATCTATTAATTACGTTACTGATCAGGCTGTTGGCGATTATGGTGTAGTGATTGATGATATCACCATTAAGCAAGCCGACACTCAGGTGTTGTTTAACGGTGCGGAAACTTTATCTGACATTGCTTACGCGGGCTTTTTACGGCTAACAGACAAGCGTCCAGGTAAAGAACGCCGCTACATTGTCCAACTGCGCAGCCAAGAGGGCGTTGACAAAGGCTTACTAAGTCAGCGTTATGATCCAGGGGTGGTACTTTGGTTAGAGAGCAATGATTATGGATCAAATGAAGTTAGCAAGCATGCGGGATACAGTTTAATCGGTGTCGTCGATGCCGATCAAAATTTAATTGGTAATTTAGATAGCGAGTTCCAGATCCGTGATGCAGCGTTTAGCTTATATAACCAGTCCTTTTTTAGTTATGGCGGCGTGGATGATGAACATTTATCAGCTAATAAACTGTTTGATGACGTTAACGATTATGCAGCACCACTACAGCCTGAATCAGGTATGGTTTTACCTGAGCTAGGTTTGTCGATAGAGGTGATGACACAAGCTGAGAATAGCAGTAGTGCTACCGTACAGTTTAGCTATCGCGGAGCTGTAGAACCGTCGACAGAGCTGAGCGCTGTTATTTCTCAAAGCCAACAAGGTGGTCAAGTTACTTTTGTGGCCGAAGTCAGTGGTGGTGATGGAAATTACCAGTATGCATGGGACTTTGGGGTAGATAATGCGATGAGTAATGAAGCTGCACCTAGCTATACCTATAACGATGCCGGTAGTTATTTAGTCACGCTGACTATTACTGACGGTAAGGGTGTTGAGTTTACCAATAACACCACGGTCAATGTTAACGCTGCACTCGATGTTGGTTTTACATTAACCATAAATGGTTTGTCGGTGACATTTAACAATCAGTCATCAGGGGGCAGCGGTGACCTAAATTATATATGGCAATTTGGTGATGGTGATACCAGTACCGAAACATCACCAACACATAGCTATGGGGCCGCTGGTAATTATACCGCGACTCTAACAGTCACTGATAGTGTCGGAAAAATGGGTGTTATGACAGGGGTTATCAACGTTGGCATACCTGTGACAACAACGACCGAGAAGAGTAGTTCAGGCTCTAGCGGTGGTGGTTTAGGGGGGGGATCGATAGGACTATTGTGTTTGCTGCTGGGTTATCGGCGCAAAACGACGCTGGCAGGACGTATATAAGTCCAAGCATACTTTATTGAGGCAAGCGCTATTATGGCTATTAGTTACGCTTGCCTTATGACTCAAAAATTAGCGCGTTAATATGTCTCAGTTACTCAGTGCTGAAATGGCTTTTTGAGCGGCAGGCAGAAATATTTCGCTGACAATGAGCTGCTCTTGTTCATGTTGGAAATAACGGCGACGCCCCCATAGTGCACTGCTGGTATCTTGGTTTAGCGATTCGGCCAGCTTGGCTATTTTGCTGCAAGGTTCAAAGTGAGCAACTTCAATTTTTCCTGGGGTGAATTCATCTTTTGAATAGAGCAATTCACCGAGCGGTCTAACACCCAAACCAAGAAAGTCCTGCTGTTTTTTTTCTAGCAAACGTCCCGGAATTAATGTGCGGGCAAAAACCCAAGGCACACCATCGAGTACCAATAATACCTCTCTAATCCATACTTGTTGATAGTCAGGGTACTCATTTATCAGCGGCGACAAGGTATCTTCACCGAGCACTTTCACTTCAAAATGTTGGCATTGCGCTTTGAGCTTTTCAGTCAAACTGCAGGTGCTTAGCAGCCAATCTTTAAAAGGCGGCGGTGGAAAATTAGTTATTTTGTCTGGTGAAATCCACTTAATTGATTCACCATAGGGAAAGCTTAACCTAGTCACACTCATCTAATTCTCGGTACAATGTTAGCAACCGAAGCAGTCTAGCATGCCGGTGTCGTCCCAGATAGCCGTTGTCGGCTTTGAACGGCTAGGTTGGCGTGATAAAAAATAGCATGAGATTTTGTCTCATCACATATCGACCAGGGAATCATTTTCACCATGAAAAAAATTATCGCGATATTACTCTTAGGCTTAAGTTGCAGCTTTAGTCTGTTGGCTGCGGATGAAAAGCCGCTTGAGGAGTACGCTTATTACGGTTTTGAGCCAGAAATCGTCACTAACTACATTTCAAATCGAAACAAGTTGGGTTATGTCAGACTCAGTGTTGAGTTGATGGTTAAAGATCCTGAAGATCTCGTTAGTTTAGAAAGGCACGATCCCTTGCTACGAGCCGCAATCGTTGAGATCTTGGGTAACCAAACAGAAGACAAGGTGAAGTCTTTAACTGGAAAAGAGGAAATTAGGCGTGAGTGTTATGAGGTGGTCAATCGCCTTCTAGAGCAAGAAACGGGTGAAGATTTGGTGGTTAATCTACTCTTTACTAAATATTTGTACGATTAAAATTGCCCTAACCAATATTTAATTTTTATGCCGCCATAACCAACAGATGCTGCTGAGTGAATATGAATAAACCGAAGAACAGTCCCACTATGCAAGCATCTGTGACGGCGGGTAAATCTGCCCCGGCGCTAGATAAAGGGATGCATCCGCGTAACCTGCACAATGGTGGCTATGACTTTCCTGCATTGATTAGCAGCTATAGCAAGCTTAAGCCGTTTGTGAGTATCAATGCATTTGGCAATTTATCGATAGACTTCTCTTTGCCCAAAGCGGTTAAGGCGCTCAATGCTGCTTTACTTAAGCACCATTATGCTGTGGATGCTTGGGATATTCCTTCAGGATTTTTATGTCCTCCGATCCCTGGGCGGGCTGACTACATCCATCATGTGGCCGATCTACTTGCGGTTAAAAAATCGAACAAGAAGCGGGTACCTAAAGGTAAAAAAATTCGGGCGCTGGATATTGGCACCGGAGCGAATGTTATTTATCCGTTGCTTGGGATCCAATCTTATGGCTGGCAGTTTGTAGGTAGCGATGTTGACCCCATTTCAATCAGTAATGGCCAACAAATTTTTGCTAATAATCCTGAGTTGAGTAGCAAGTTTTCTTCTCGTTTACAATGCAATGCACAACAGGTGTTTCAGGGAATTATTGGCAAGGGTGACCGTTTTGACATCACGCTGTGTAACCCTCCATTTCATGCATCGCTTGCCGAAGCTAACGCCGGTACAACACGTAAGCTGACTAATCTTGCTGCTAACCGCGCGGCTAAATCTGGGCAGAAAAATACAGCCGCAGTGGCAACAAATGATGCTAGCGTGCTTAATTTTGGTGGCCAGAAAGCGGAACTTTGGTGTGACGGCGGTGAGAAGCAGTTTTTGAATAACATGATTACCGAAAGCCAACTCTTTGCTGAACAATGCTTGTGGTTCACGACCTTAGTCTCTAAGAAAGAGAACCTAAAGCCTGCCCAGGCATTGCTGCAAAAGGTCAAAGCCCGCGATGTTAAAGTGATTGATATGCACCAGGGTAACAAAATCACCCGTATCCTAGCTTGGACGTTTTTAACGCTCGAGCAGCAACAGTTATGGCTGCAATATCGTGAGCAGATTTAAGTGGCTAATGTGCTTTGTTATTCATATTACAATTAAACTGGCTGAGCGATTTCAATTTCTTCACAACTTGGCCTAGACTCATAGCAATGTGGTTGAGTTGATTGGACTTAGTTGTGAATTTTCAGTTAGAGCATCTGCTCATAGAGTTGGAATTATATCTGCAAAAACCTGAGGTAAGAGCATCTCGGGGGGAGCTAGAACGCCTTATTAGCGATGACTTTATGGAGTTTGCCGCCACGGGCTGCTGCTTTGGAAAAGCTGAAGTGCTCGCTCGATTACCGGATGAACGTGCACCGTACATTGAAACCAGCCATTTTGAGGTCCGCGAGTTAACTGATGGGCTTTGCCAGGTCCTCTATCGTGCTAAATTTAAAAAAGCCAATGACAACATCATCAGCTTTTCCATCCGAAGTTCATTTTGGCGTGGCCACCAAGAAGTATGGCAAATGGTGTTTCACCAAGGCACACCTTGTAAACCATTTTAACCTCAGATTGATAAACTTACTGTCCGTTCCAGAGTAATTTGCCACAATCGGTCAAGTCATAGCCACCTAAGGTTGCTGCTAATTGCTGTGTTTGTGGCTCGGCAAGTAGATTAAATAAACGTTGCAGCTGACGTCTGAAGTAAATTCCTTGCGGCATAACAAAATCAAAAGACTCTGTTACCAATGGCACAAAGCTTAAACCGCTTTCAAGTGCGACTGATTGGCAGCCGAAACCGATGTCTGCATCACTTCTAGCTATATACCCCGCCAGCTCTCGTTCGCTTTGCGCCACTAAACTCGAGTTTAATTGCTCAAATGTAGCCTCCTGCTTCATTAGCCACTGCTCCAAGTGTTGTTGGCTGCCAGCACCGGCTTGACGTGCAACCCAGCGCCAAGACTGTTGCGGTATTTTCTCCAGTTCTTGACAGCGATGATGCATATCAGGACGCATCATTAATCCTTGCTTACGGGTATAGCCATGCACCATCACCCACTGCTGGTGATTGGCGTAGCCTTGCAGTAAAGCGGGGTGACGCACAGACCGCTCATCAACACTGCCCCAATGCAAAGTACATACATCAGCATAACCACGAGACAGCAGATCCAGCCCCAAGCGAGAGCCAGTCGAGCTATAGCTGATGAGCTCACTTTTACCGACTTGTGACATCATGCGAGCGACCAGCATCGACAGCAAAGGATCATCACTACCAGTGATATGCATGCGATCTGAAAGCATACCACTGTGACAAGAATCCATGACCCAACGGTCGATTAATATTTTTGGAAAGAGCCACTTACCGGTGATTTTAGTCGCGGGAAGGATTCGGTCATTCGCCATGGAATAGACTTTTTTCTCATTGAGATCAAGATACTCAGAGACCTGTCTAGCACTCATGTAGATCAGTTCTGTTGGCTCAGTCATTTTCTATCCCTGTGGCGCAAAATTGAGTTGTTATTACTTGACTGCATGGCTGGTTAAATAGCATCAAATTCAATGTTTTCAGCACCGTTATAAATTAGAAAATGGCGGCCTTTCGCACGAGCGATCATGGTGATCCCCAATTGTTGTGCTAACTCTAGCCCCATTTGAGTGGCACCACTGCGAGAAAGCAAAACAGGGATCCCCATTTTGGCGACCTTAATCACCATCTCAGAGGTTAAACGCCCAGTGGTATAGAAAAGTTTGTTATGTCCGACGTCTTGATTAAGCCACATCTCGCCAGCAAGTGTATCCACCGCGTTGTGGCGACCGACATCTTCTACAAAACCTTTAATCTGGTCACCTTGGCACAAACCGCAACCGTGTACGGCACCAGCATTCTTATAAGTTTCATTATAGGCATTAATGTTCTTAAGTAAGCTATAGATAGTGCTCTGCTTAATTTGCGGCGCCTGGAGGTTGATTTCATCGAGACCAGCCATAAAACCGCCGTATACCGTTCCCTGACCACAGCCAGACGTGACTGTTTTTTCAGACAGCTTTTCATCTAAGTCTTCGGTTTTTTCACTTGTTAGAATAGCTGCTGAGTTGACGTCCCAATCGACAATGACAGACTCTAGCTTGCTCAGGTCAGAAATAAACCCCTGATTCTTAAGATAACCTAACGCGAGCGCTTCAGCCCTAGCACCCAATGTCATCAAGGTCACAATCGGGCGCCAGTTTAAATACACCGTGAGTGGGCGTTCGCAAGCAATAAACTTATCTACTTTCTCGCCCTTTTCATTTATTGCGGTTACGGCAATGGTAAGAGGAACTTCAATGTCGGTTTTGATTAAAGTTGGGTTGCTCTTGTTTGCTGTCATAAGACCCGTCATCAGTTATGAGAATTAAATTACAGCTATTTCTAAGCAATATCTGTACCTAACTTTATAGGGAGATAAAGTTAGTGGCAGATCACATTTATCGGCTTAGGGTCGCCCTTTTATGTCCCATCGCAGATTGCTATTTAGACAAAATGTCCTAGTCTTTGGGGGGATTAGTTGATCTAGTTCAAACTATTTTCACACAAGCATATGGCACACATATTGCTTTACTCAAGGAGTATTTATTTAGTTGGACTGCCATTTAGGCAGCCATCTCAGGCAAGACGGAGACTGAATGCAACATACCGAAAGCCAATGGCCAATGTACGTTTCTCTTAAGAAAATTGAGAAACAAGTCGGAAGATGGACCTCAGTACAGTGGGAAGTCGACCAAATTCTCCCTGCGACCCACGCCGCACCAGAAGGTGCAACACTCGTCTTGCTAGAACTGCATAAAGACGAACGCGGTAGCTACCGTATCAATATCGACATGGATAACGCCATGTTGTACATCGTTTGCGATGAAAACCTTGAAGGCGACTGGATCCCTGCCGCCTTATCTGCTGATCAAAATGTTGCCGCAGGCTGTTTAGAAGGTGATACCCCGGTACTGAATATCCCTATGCCACAAGCAATTGCTTGTTGGATTGAAGCGTTTATTACCCGTCATGGTGAAGTTGAAATCAGGGCTCATCGTCGTCAGAAACACGTTAACCGTCGCAAAAATGAAGGTCCAAGTACAAACCATTTAGCAGGTAACTCATGAGTGGTTTGCTGTCGCGTTGGAACCTACGTCGACAGAAAGTAGAGCAGGAAGCTGAAGCTGATATAGAAGCCCTCGAAGCTGCTGAGCAACAGCTGGTAACGGCAGATGAAGCATCGTCAGAGCAAACAGGCACAGCAGAGAGCCCGAGTGTTGAGGCCATAGAGCCTGGTGAGGATAAACTGCTCACAGCCGAAGATCTTCCTGATCCGGAAAAGATTGAAGTTGGCGGCAGTTTTGCCAGCTTTATGGGAGCCAATGTCGATCCAGCTGCAAAATCAGCAGCGTTAAAAGCCCTTTGGAAACAGCCTCATTATAGTGAAATTGATGGGCTACTTGATTACGCACTGGATTACAGTAATCAACCCAAGTTGTCCGCAAAAGTCTCTGCTGAATTGGCAAAAAAAGTATTCCGTTATGTCGTTGAAGAAAAAGATGATGAGGAGGAGAACGAAACCGAAGCAGTTTCAGAGCTCGAGTCAGATGAGATGACCGCCGCTGAAAATACTGTTGAAACTGAAGTTGTTAACGATACAAAACAGGTATCGGACATTTTGGACAGCGATGATGAAGAGTTGTCCCAAAATGAACCAGAACACCCAGGCGTCATAATAAACAAAGTTGTTTAACGTCAGTATAGAGTGTTTTTAATTCCACAATTTTGGTATGTGAATTGCTGTATTTAGTGTAAAGCTGGCGTTAACGATAAACGCATTAAATAAACAGCGAATACTAAGTATAGAAGCAGCCAAAGAACTGTTCAGGAACGCAATGTGAGCAATCGTGAAACACAAGTTGGACTCAAAGAGGTTCGACAACAGGTCCTTGCTGGAACACAGGTTATTCAAAACCTGATCCCACCGACTGTTAGTTATACCACCGAGGGCAATGTGCTCGTTATCGGGCCAGAAGATTTGGCGCGTTTAGCAGCCGACAAATTGTCCCACATGGGCAAGTGCGCCATTTTGGCTAACGAAGCCATCACTAGTCAAGATGAGGCACATCTAGAGCTCGTCATGACCGCAGCTGAAAATGTCGAGAGTTATTACAATAAACTCATCGAGGTAAAAGGTTTCTTGGGCCAGTTCCAAGTTAAGGTTGAACATGAAGAGGGTAGCGCGGACTTAAGTGTTGTTGCTATTCGTAAACCGCATTTTGATCTGATCCTTGATTTAAGCATGAGCCCGTGTATTAACCTTGAAATGCTACCGCCTGGCTATTTTTATGTTGGCCAAGATCAGGTCAAACTAGCCGAAGCACTTGAGCAGCTCCCCGGTCTTATTGGTGAGTTCGACAAGCCACGTTATGTAAAGGTCAATAGTGACATCTGTGCTCATAGCCGAAATGGTAATGAAGGTTGTAACCGCTGCTTGAATTTTTGCCCTGCAGATGCAATTGCCAGTGTTGAGAAAAAAATCGAAATCGATCCGTATCTTTGTCATGGTGCGGGTAGTTGTACTAACGCCTGCCCAACTGGTGCTATTAGTTACGACCTACCAACGCCGCAATCTATGCATACCTACCTCAATAAACTGGTGACACGTTTTCGTTCACAAGCGCAAGTCGCACCTGTGGTGCTATTCCACGATATTGGTAAAGGTGCAGAGCTGGTCACAGAGCAACTCGTTGGCGATATTATTCCTATTGAAATGGAAGAGATCACCGTCGCCAGTGTTGATCATTGGCTATCGTCTCTTGCATGGGGCGCTCGTCAAATTTTGATCCTAAATACAGATGCAACGGCACCTACGTTAACTCAAATGCTCAATAGCGAACTGGCATTAGCCAACGATATTCTTGATGAGATGGGGCAACCGCGTCGTATTAGCTTAATCGGCGAGCATCACTTAACTGAAGCCGGTGCAGATGAATTATCTGAGCTGCTAACGACCAGTGCTAGCTGGCCAGTGATTGTGCCAGCGGAATTTACGGCGACTACTAAGCGTGAAACGCTATATGAGGCAATCGATCACCTCAATGAGCAAGCGGCTTCAGTCGATACATGTTTGTCTCAGAGTAACATTCCTTACGGGCGAGTTAGCGTTAACACTGAGAGCTGCACCCTGTGTATGTCTTGTGTGGCAACCTGCCCAACTGGCGCCTTAACCGATGGCGGTGATCAGCCTGCACTACACTTTGTTGAGCAAGATTGTGTGCAATGTGGTTTATGTGAAGCGGGCTGCCCTGAGAAAGTCATCAGCTTAACGCCTCAGGTTAATTTAGATAAAGCTGCGCGTCAGGCGCGTCAAACCCTGCATGAGGAACCCCCGTTTGAATGTATTACTTGCGGCACACCGTTCGCAACGCAATCCATGGTCAAACGGATGTTAGAAGTGGTAGGAACCCACAGTGCCTTCAGTGCCAACACCGAGCGTTTAAAGATGTGTGGTGACTGTCGAGTAAAAGACATGTTTGAAGATATTCTTCAAGATCCTGAACAGCAACTGCGATAAGAGTTTAGCCATGACCGAATTAGTAAGAGAAGTTTCAGAAAATGATCAGTTGAGAGCGGATATTTATCAGCTTTTTGCTGCGCTATTACGTCGCCAGCCTAGCACCGAATTATTGCAGTTCCTAGCAGGCTTAGAGATTGATGCCAATGACGGTAGCGATATGACCAAAGCTTGGGTTGGACTCAAGTTAGCGGCTGAGCAGTTTACCTCCGAGCAGCTTGAGGATGAGTATTTTAATATCTTCCTCGGTGTCGGTAGCGGTGAGATCTTACCTTATGGCAGCTGGTTTATGACAGGTTCACTAATGGATAAACCATTAGCCTTGTTACGTAATGACCTAATGCAGCTTGGTTTCGAGCGTGAAGAGGAAGTTAAAGAGCCAGAAGATCATGTTGCTGCTTTATGCGAAGTAATGGGTACCTTGATCCTTGAAGCACCAGGTTACCGTCAGCTAGCTTTCTATCAGCGTCATATGGGTAGCTGGATCGCACGTTTCTGCGACACGTTAGCCAAAACACCAAGTGCGGCATTTTATGCCACGGTAGCGGAGTTAGCAAAAGCATTTTTTGTTATTGAAGCCAATGAATTTGAACAGTTAAGTTTAAATATTCCAGTTAACTGCCCAGGTAGTGAAGCGGAAAAGATTGAACCAAGCACTAACGAGTTAGCTTCTTAAGTAACTTGCGAGTGAAAGCAGTATTTATGCCTGCTAAGCAAGTTTCTTGGCAGGCATAGACAAAAAACAGGGAGCAATCCCTATATCAATCGAGTGATAGGTTTAGCTTTATTTAAATCAATCATCTCAATATCAGTAAAACCAAAGGAGACACTATGAAGAAGCAAGCTTCCGACATGGGTCGTCGTCAACTGCTTAAGGCATTGGCTATCGGCAGCGCCGCAGGCGTTGTGGCGACAGCCAGTGGTCAAGCGATGGCTGCGACACCTGAAGTTGCCCCCGCTGCAAAAGGCGATGGCTACCAAGAGTCCGATCATGTTCGTAGTTATTACGCCTCGTTACGCAGTAAATAAGCGTTTCGTAGTCAATAATTAAAGGAGAGTGTGTGATGCGATTAACCCGCAAAACAGACCAAGCAGCCACTAGCTCCAAGGCTGTCTTAGGTTTAAACCGCCGTCAATTCCTCAAGTCCGCGAGTCTCGCGACGGGTGGTATTGCCGCGGCATCAATGCTTGGCGCAGGAATGATGCGTAAAGCAGAAGCTAAAGATGTACCCCATAGCGCCCCAACTGAAATTAAACGTACTATCTGTTCTCACTGTTCAGTCGGTTGCGGTATCTACGCCGAAGTACAAAACGGTGTGTGGACAGGTCAAGAGCCTGCATTTGACCATCCGTTTAATGCTGGTGGCCACTGTGCAAAAGGTGCCGCTCTGCGTGAACATGGTCACGGTGCCAAGCGTCTTAAATACCCAATGAAGCTTGAAGGCGGAAAATGGAAGCGTCTTTCATGGGATCAAGCCATCGAAGAAGTCGGCCAAAAAGCCCTCGATATCCGTAAAGAGTCTGGTCCAGATTCAGTATTCTTCATGGGTAGTGCAAAGTTCTCTAATGAACAAGCTTATATGTACCGCAAATTTGCAGCAATGTGGGGCACGAATAATGTCGACCACTCAGCGCGTATTTGTCACTCTACCACTGTAGCCGGTGTTGCAAACACTTGGGGCTATGGTGCGCAAACCAACTCTTTTAACGATATTCGCAACTCTAAAGCCATGATGTTTATCGGCTCTAACCCTAGCGAAGCACATCCTGTTGCGATGCAACATATTTTGGAAGGTAAAGAGCGCGGCGCGAAAATTATCGTTGTCGACCCTCGATTCACCCGTACCGCAGCTAAGTCTGATGAGTACGTGCATATTCGTCCAGGTACGGATATCCCTTTCATCTATGGTCTGTTATGGCATATTTTTGAGAATGGCTGGGAAGATGAAAGCTTTATCTCTCAACGTGTTTACGGAATGGAACGTATCCGTGAAGAGGTGAAGAAATATGACCCTGCCGAAGTCGAACATGTTGTCGGTGTGCCTAAAGCGCAGATGTACCGTGTGGCTAAGCTTTTAGCTGAAACCAAGCCTGGTACAGTTGTTTGGTGTATGGGTGGTACTCAGCATCACGTGGGTAACGCGAATACGCGTTCATACTGCATCCTTCAGTTAGCCCTTGGTAACATGGGTGTTCCGGGTGGTGGAACTAACATTTTCCGTGGTCACGATAACGTACAGGGTGCAACTGACTTCGGTCTATTGTTCGATACTCTGCCGGGTTATTACGGCTTGAAGACGGGTTCTTGGAAGCACTGGTGTAATGTTTGGGATCTAGATTACGAGTGGGTTAAGAACCGCTTCGATCAAGAGAAACGTTTAGGCCAAGATCCGATGACCTCAACGGGTATCCCATGCTCACGTTGGCATGACGGTGTACTTGAAGATAAGTCAAAGATTGCCCAGAAAGATAACATTCGCATGTCATTCTTCTGGGGACAATCTGTCAACACTGAAACCCGTGGCCGTGAAGTGCGTGAAGCACTGAATAAGATGGATACCGTGGTTGTTGTAGATCCATATCCTACAATGGCGGGTGTCATGCATGAGCGTTCTGATGGTGTTTATTTATTACCAGCAGCCACTCAGTTTGAGACTTACGGATCTGTATCGGCATCTAACCGCTCATTGCAGTGGCGTACACAGGTTATTGAACCACTATTCGAATCTAAGCCTGATCATGTGATCATGTACAAGTTAGCGAAGAAATGGGGTATTGAAGGTGAGTTCTGTAAGCATATTAAAGTCAATGGTGATGAACCGTTGATTGAAGATATGACCCGTGAATTCAACCGCGGTATGTGGACCATTGGCTACACAGGTCAAAGTCCTGAGCGCTTAAAAATGCACCAAGAGAACTGGGGCACATTCGATATTAAATCGCTTGAAGCACCAGGTGGTCCAGCTAAAGGCGAAACCTACGGGTTACCTTGGCCTTGTTGGGGTACGCCAGAGATGAAACATCCTGGCTCGCAAATCTTGTACCGCACTGGCCGCGAAGTTAAGAACGGTGGTGGTAACTTCCGTGCCCGTTATGGTGTAGAGCATAATGGCGTTAACATCTTGGCTGAAGGTTCTTACTCGAAAGGTAGTGAAATCCAAGACGGTTATCCAGAGTTTACCGACAAGATGCTTAAACAGCTTGGCTGGTGGGATGATCTAACGGCTGAAGAGAAAGCTGCTGCTGAAGGCAAGAACTGGAAAACCGATATTTCTGGCGGTATTCAGCGTGTCGCTATCAAGCACGGTTGTATCCCTTACGGTAATGCAAAAGCGCGTTGCGTAGTGTGGAACTTCCCAGATGATATTCCACTGCACCGTGAGCCACTTTATACACCACGACGTGATTTGGTTGCTAAATACCCAACTTACGAAGATCGTATGGTTGCTCGTCTTCCTACCCTGTACAAGTCAATTCAGGATAAGGACTTTGCTAAAGACTTCCCATTAGCCGTAACAACGGGCCGTTTGGTGGAGTACGAAGGTGGTGGTGAAGAGACGCGTTCAAATCCATGGCTTGCCGAACTTCAGCAAGAGATGTTTATCGAGATCAACCCTGCTGATGCAGCTGATCGCGGTTTACGAGATGGTGATGATGTGTTCGTTCACAGCCCTGAAGGGGCAAAAATCACAGTTAAGGCGATGGTAACTCCACGAGTTATCGCTGGCGAATGTTTCATGCCATACCACTTTGCGGGTGTATTCGAAGGTAAGAGCCTTGAGAAGAACTACCCAGAAGGAACAGTCCCTTACGTTATTGGCGAATCCGCCAATACAGTAATGACTTATGGGTATGACGTGGTAACTCAGATGCAAGAGACTAAGTCTAGCTTGTGTCAGATCAGCAAAGCCTAATTAACTTGATGAGGAGATAAGCCATTATGGCAGTCATGAAATTCTTATGTGACACCAAACGCTGCATCGAGTGTAACGGTTGCGTCACAGCATGTAAAAACGAAAACGATGCCGCGCTAGAGTGGGGCATTCAACGTCGTCGCGTAGTCACTATCAATGATGGTGAGCCGGGTGAAGCGTCAATCTCAGTGGCCTGTATGCACTGTACTGACGCCCCTTGTATGGCAGTCTGCCCAGCAGATTGCTTCTACCGCACTGAAGACGGCATTGTATTACACAATAAAGATACCTGTATCGGTTGTGGTTACTGCTTCTATGCTTGTCCTTTCGGAGCGCCTCAGTTCCCGCAGAAGACAGCATTTGGTAGTCGCGGCAAAATGGATAAGTGTACTTTCTGTGCCGGTGGCCCAGAAGAGACTCATTCAGATGCTGAGCGCCAGAAGTATGGTGCTAACCGTATCGCCGAAGGCAAGTTACCTATGTGTGCAGAGCTTTGTTCAACTAAAGCACTGTTAGCGGGTGATGCTGGCGTAGTATCTGATATCTACCGTGATCGTATTGCTGCTAGAGGAAATCCTGGCGCAATATGGGGCTATACCCCAACGACTGGCTAGGGCTGAATAGGGTTATGCGCCTTGGTGCATAACCCAATTAAGGAGTGAATATGTATATGAAATCACTGCGCAGCTTGTTCGCAATGCTGGTTATCCCTTTGGTATTTGCCATGGGGTTGGGATTTAGCACGTCAGCAATAGCTACGGATGATCAATCGAGTCAGCAGCAAGCGGGTAAAACCAGTGATGCTGATCTTTGGCGCGCGGTTAAAGCAGGCGACTCAGGTTTTACAACAGCTCAAGGTATTGAGCCAGGTGTATTGATTAACGTTGCTGGTAATCAAGGTAAAGATGTAAGAAATCAGTATTTAACTCCTGTGATGGGGATTGCTGTTGTCGGTGTATTTGTGGCGTTTCTATTCTTCTATCTAGTGAATGGTCCTTCAAAGTTAAGTAAGGGTTTTTCTGGGAAAATGGTACTTCGCTGGACAAAGGCTGACTTATGGATCCATTGGGTATTGGCATCATCTTGTATGGTGTTGATCTTCACCGGTCTAAACATCATGTTAGGCAAACATGTGCTGCAACCTTATATCGGAGAGGGCCTTTGGGCTAGTCTGATTTATGGTAGTAAGTTCATTCACGACTGGGTCGGACCAATCTTTATTGTGTCTTGGGTCTTATGTGTTGTTAAGTGGATGCCGATGCAGACCTTCAAGATGTACGATCTTAAATGGTTCCTTGTGGTAGGTGGTTATATCAACTTTGGCCCGTTTAAAGGTAAGCATCCAGACAGTGGTTTCGCTAACGCTGGTGAAAAAATGTGGTTCTGGACCTTAACAATATTCGGTCTGTTTATTGCCGCTTCAGGTTTAATGCTGGTATTGCCAGGTTTGGATCTACCCCGTGAAGCCTCTATGGCTGCGCTGTTAATTCACGCCGTTAGTGCCATTATCATCATCGCGTTTACTATCGTACATATTTGGATGGCGACAGTATTAAGTGAAGGTGGTATGGAGTGCATGGTATCTGGTTATTGCGATGAAAACTGGGCTTCTCAGCACCACAACGTTTGGTATGATGAAATAAAAGAGAACGATACTATCGTCTATAAAGACTAGTCGTTTTATTTCCTAAAAACGCCTCGATATTTATCGGGGCGTTTTTGTATTTACCTCCATAATTTCACCCTGTTAAATATCGTATTAATTCACGCTAATTAATAATCATTATCACCACGTTTTTCTTAAATAACGTACTGTAGTTGTTACATATTATTTAACATTCTTCGGAATGTTAATGTGCGTTTTTAAACAGTAAATATCATTACCTTTTTGACAAACATGTTCTGCTTAACACTTCTAACAAAATCTGCACTTAGGCGTGATTTTTACCCCGTTTAGATCAACTTTTATGAGTACTATTTTCTTTATATTGTGCAGGCAATTTGTTGGGTGTTTTCTATCGATGAATGTAGTCCATATTTTTCATACCGCTCTTTACATACCGTTAACACGGTTGGCGTGGCAAAGATAAAAACACCTTGTTTTATATAACCAGAGTATTCCGTTCTACCAGGAGTAAACATGAAGAAGCAACAGCCTGATCTGAACCGCAGATCTTTGCTGAAAGCGCTCACCATTGGTGGCACCGCAGGTGTCGCAATCGCCGCAACAGGCGTGAGTGTAGCTCAAGCAAGTGAAAACAATGTCAGCACTAAGAGTGCTAATGGCTATCAAGAGACTGCTCACATTCGCAGTTATTACAATAGCTTACGCGGCTAGTTTAGGAGAATTTAAGCGATGCAATTAACTCGCAAATCCAACGCGGCACCTACAGCAGAGAAAAAAACTCTAGGTATTAGCCGTCGTCAATTTATGAAGCAAGCAGGTATCACTTCAGGTGGTATTGCAGCAGTTTCTTTGTTGGGTACAGGCATGATGCGTAGAGCAGAAGCCAAAGATGTGCCACATAATGCACCTACTGAGATCAAGCGTACTGTATGTAGTGCTTGTGCTGTCGGTTGTGGTTTATACGCAGAAGTACAAAATGGCGTATGGACAGGTCAAGAGCCAGCTTTCGATCACCCATTCAATGCGGGTGGACATTGCGCTAAAGGTGCTGCACTACGTGAACATGGTCACGGTGAGAAGCGTCTTAAGTACCCAATGAAATTGGTTGATGGTAAGTGGAAGAAACTATCTTGGGAGCAAGCTTTAAACGAAGTTGGCGACCAGATGCTAGATATCCGTAAGGAATCTGGTCCAGATTCACTTTACTTTATGGGTAGTGCTAAGTTCTCGAACGAAGGCTGCTACATGTATCGTAAATTTGCGGCAATGTGGGGCACGAACAACGTCGACCACTCTGCACGTATTTGTCACTCTACCACAGTAGCCGGTGTTGCAAACACTTGGGGTTACGGTGCGCAAACTAACTCTTTCAACGATATCCAGAATGCAAATGCAATCTTCTTCATCGGGTCTAACCCGGCTGAAGCGCATCCAGTTGCAATGCAGCATATCATGATCGCGAAAGAGAGAAACAACGCAAAGATTATCGTTGTTGATCCACGCTTCTCTCGTACAGCAGCACACGCTGACCTACATTGTGGTCTACGTCCTGGTACTGATATTCCATTCATCTACGGTATGCTTTGGCACATCTTCGAAAATGGTTGGGAAGATAAGACGTTCATTCAAGAGCGTGTTTTCGAGATGGAATCAATTCGCGAAGAAGCGAAGAAGTTCCCACCAAAAGAAGTCGCGCACATCACTGGATGTAGCGAAGAAGAAGTATACCAAGCTGCGAAAATGATGGCAGATAACCGTCCAGGTACTGTTGTTTGGTGTATGGGTGGTACTCAGCATCACGTGGGTAATGCAAACACTCGTGCTTACTGTATCCTTCAGCTTGCTCTAGGTAACATGGGCGTTAAAGGCGGCGGAACAAACATCTTCCGTGGACACGATAACGTACAGGGCGCGACTGACTTAGGTCTACTGTTCGATACGCTACCTGGTTATTACGGTCTTAAGACAGGTTCTTGGAAGCATTGGAGCCACGTTTGGGATCTTGATTTTGATTGGGTTAAGAATCGCTTCGATCAAAACTCTTACTTAGGCCGCATCCCAATGAATACTCCTGGTATTCCTTGTTCTCGCTGGCATGACGGTGTGTTAGAAACGCCTGAAAAACTAGCGCAGAAAGATCGCGTTCGCATGGCATTCTTCTGGGGACAATCAGTTAACACTGAAACTCGTCAGCGCGATGTTCGTGATGCACTTGATAAAATGGACACGGTTGTTGTTGTGGATCCTTTCCCAACTATGGCTGGTGTTATGCACCGTCGTCAAAATGGTGTTTACCTTCTTCCAGCTGCAACTCAGTTTGAGACTGAAGGTTCTGTGTCTAACTCTGGCCGTAGTCAGCAGTGGCGCCAGAAGGTTATCGAGCCATTATTCGAATCTAAGACCGATCTTGAAATCATGTACCGTCTATCTCAAAAGCTTGGTTTTGCTGATGAGTTCACTAAGCGTATCGCTAAAGACGAAAATGACGTGATGGTTATCGAAGACATTACTCGCGAAATTAACCGCGGTATGTGGACAATTGGTATGTCAGGTCAAAGCCCAGAGCGTTTGAAGCTACATACTCAAAACTGGGGTACGTTCAGCAACAAGACACTTGAAGCTGTTGGCGGTCCTGCTAAAGGCGATACCTATGGTCTACCTTGGCCATGTTGGGGTACTCCAGAGCAGAAGCATCCTGGTACACAAATTCTTTATAACACACACAAGCATGTGCTTGAGGGTGGCGGTAACTTCCGTGCTCGTTTTGGTGTTGAATATAAAGGTGAAAACCTATTGGCAGAAGGCAGCTACTCAGTTGGCTCTGAAATCCAAGACGGTTACCCAGAATTCACTGCTGCCATGCTTAAGCAATTAGGCTGGTGGGATGAACTAACAGCTGAAGAAAAAGCAGAAGCTGAAGGTAAAAACTGGAAGACCGATCTATCTGGTGGTATCCAACGTGTGGCTATGAAGCACGGTTGTATTCCATACGGTAACGCTAAAGCCCGTTGTATCGTTTGGACATTCCCTGATGCAGTACCTGTTCACCGTGAGCCGCTTTATACGCCACGTCGTGATCTTGTGTCTAAGTATCCAACATATGATGACATGCAAGTTCATCGTCTACCGACGCTGTACAAGTCAATTCAAGAGAAAGACACTGCGGCTAAGTATCCGCTAGGTCTGACTTCTGGTCGTCTAGTAGAGTATGAAGGTGGTGGTGAAGAGTCTCGTTCAAACCCTTGGTTGGCTGAACTTCAACAAGAGATGTTTGTTGAAATGAACCCTGCTGATGCGGCTGATCGCGCAATTCGCGATGGCGACACAGTATGGCTAGAGGGTGCTGAAGGTGGTCGTATTAAGATCAAGGCTATGGTCACTCCACGCGTTAAGCCTGGTGTCACTTGGATGCCTTACCACTTTGCGGGTGAGATGCATGGTGAAAGTCTTGCAGCTAACTACCCTGAAGGCACTGTTCCTTACGTTATCGGTGAATCAGCTAACACTGCATTGACTTATGGTTATGACCCTGTGACTCAGATGCAAGAAACCAAGGCATCGCTTTGTCAGATTGTTAAAGCGTAATAGCAGAATTAGCTAGGAGAATTGCCAAAATGGCTACAATGAAATTTTTATGTGATACCAAGCGCTGCATCGAGTGTAACGGTTGTGTCACAGCATGTAAGAACGAAAACGACTCTGCTCTTGAGTGGGGAATCCAACGTCGTCGCGTAGTGACTATCAACGATGGTGAGAAGGGCGAAGCCTCAATCTCTATCGCTTGTATGCACTGTAGTGATGCACCTTGTATGGCTGTTTGCCCAGCAAACTGTTTCTACAAGACAGAAGATGGCATCGTGCTACACGACAAAGATACTTGTATCGGTTGTGGTTACTGCTTATACGCTTGCCCATTTGGTGCGCCTCAGTTCCCTCAAGGCGGCGCTTTTGGTGCTCGCGGTAAGATGGACAAGTGTACTTTCTGTGCTGGTGGTCCTGAAGAGAACCATTCTGACGCAGAGCGTCAGAAATACGGTGCTAACCGTGTTGCAGAAGGCAAGCTACCTATGTGTG
This sequence comes from Shewanella sp. KX20019, assembly GCF_016757755.1. Taxonomy (NCBI): domain Bacteria; kingdom Pseudomonadati; phylum Pseudomonadota; class Gammaproteobacteria; order Alteromonadales; family Shewanellaceae; genus Shewanella; species Shewanella sp. KX20019. The sequence goes on from NZ_CP068437.1 coordinate 129,852, forward strand.
CTGAGCTGTGTGCAACTAAATCGCTACTAGCGGGTGATGCTGAGATTGTTTCTTCAATCTTCCGTGAGCGTGTTGCATACCGTGGTTCTAAAAACGCAATTTGGGGCTAATTAACTTAGGTTGATTACTGCCAAACATACTGCTTGTCGGCTCATTTAGTTGGGCCGACAGGGAGTAACAGAGGACGTATTATGAACAAATGGTTTAAACACATAGGTATTGCGATTGCATTGTTATTCAGTGTGACCGCTTTTGCTCATGACGGTGCAGAACACGAGCACGACGCACAAGCTAACAATGGCCAAATTTGGTCACAGCTTAAAGCGGGTGCAGAGGGTTATACAACGTCAACAAGTGAGTTCCATGCTCAGCCAATCAATACGTATGACCTACGTGTACTTGAGCTGCGTAGTGACCTATTAGCACCTGCGTTAATGGCTGCTCTATTCGGCATGATCATTATCTTTGTACTGTTTATTAAAGTGAACGGTATCTCGAAGCTGCACGGCGGTTTCTCAGGCAAGTTAGTCTATCGCTGGTCTAAGTTTGACGTGTCTATTCACTGGTTAGGCGCTATTCCATGCCTGCTACTGATATTGACGGGTCTTACACTATTAGCAGGACGATTCTTCTTCCAGCCGTATATCGGTGAAGGTTTATGGTCGAACTTAGTCTACGCTGCCAAGCAAGTGCACGACATCATGGCGATCCCGTTCATGATTGGTTGGGCATTAATGACAGCGCTTTGGGCTAAAAATCAGCTACCGAAGATGTATGATGTAAAATGGATGATGGTCGTTGGTGGTTACATCAACTTCGGTCCATTTAAAGGCAAGCATCCGGATGCTGGCTTTGCCAACGCCGGTGAGAAGTTGTGGTTCTGGGCTTTTGCTGTATTTGGTCTAGTGATCTCGGCATCAGGCATGTTGCTACTATTCCCGAACTTGTTCGAACCTAGCCGCACATTGAGCTTGATAGCATTAGTACTTCACTCGGTCAGCGCTATCATCATTACTGCTTTCTCAATCGTGCATATCTTTATGGCTACGGTTATGTCTGAAGGTGGTATGGAATGTATGGTGTCTGGTTACTGTGACGAGACCTGGGCAAGCCAACACCACAATCTTTGGTTCGATGAGATCAAAGAGAATGGAACCCTTAAATACAAAGAATAAATTCTTTAGTATCTAAGGCTTGAACTGCAAACACCTCAGCTGATCTATTCACTGAGGTGTTTTTTTATATAGAGGGAAAATAGCCCCGTTGTACAATTTATGCACCTTTGCTAAAACATGACTTACTTAACAAATTGCTCTACATTTCCTTGATAGGAAACGCTAAGTTATAACCAAATCACGTTTTACGGTGATTTAAAGTGTTAATTTTGCTCTCCGCTAGTTCAATTCGCGACATCTCTTTTTATTTTTTGAACAGCCATCTTTGATAGGAATCTTTATGTCTTCAATTATTTTGCCCGATAGTGCCCAACCTTATAATGCCAATATCACCACCCCTGATTGGATGATTAGTAGCATGGAAAAGGTGATGCAGTTCTATGTCGATCGCAATCTAAGGCTCGATACGGTTTCAGCAGAGATGATGCCAAACCCAATTGAAGGTAAGAAATACATGCTTTATGCGCATGTGCCTTTTTGTCATACCTTGTGTTCATACTGTACTTTCCATCGTTTTTTGTTTAAAGAAGATAAGGCGCGCAGCTATTTCGTTTCTTTGCGTAAAGAGATGGATATGGTGAAAAACCTCGGTTATGACTTTGAGTCGATGTATATCGGTGGTGGTACGACAACGGTTTTAGAAGATGAATTGGCTCGCACAATTGAACATGCTAAAAAGCTATTTCCGAGTATCAAAGAGGTGTCGTGTGAGTCAGATCCACAACATCTAGATAGTCCTGGTTTTAAGCAGCTTGAGGGCTTGGTTGATAGAATGTCGATTGGTGTGCAAAGCTTTAACGATGACATTTTGACCATGACAGACCGGATCGAAAAGTTCGGTACTGGTCAGCAGACATTCGATAAGATCATGGCGGCTAAAGAGCTGTTTCCGATCATTAACGTCGATCTTATATTTGGTTTCCGTGGCCAAACCGATGAAGTTATTCAGCATGACTTAGATATGGCGGCGAAGCTAGACCCACGTCAAATCACCACTTACCCGCTGATGATCACGCATCAAACACGTAAGAGCGTAAAAGGTAAGTTGGCTGCGCCACATGGTGACATGGTGCGTCAATATCGTCAGATTTTGAACAGTCTAAATGGCCAATACAATCAGCTTTCCGCTTGGGCATTTGGTAAAACAAACAATGAAGGTTTTGATGAGTATGTTATCGACTACGACGAGTATTTAGGCGTAGGTTCTGGCTCATTCAGTTTCTTAGATGACACGCTTTATGTGAACACCTTCTCGCTGAAGAAGTATCAACAGCGAATTGGAAGTGGTCATATGGGCGTCGATCAGCAAAAGAACTACGGTCGTAAAGAGGTGATGCAGTATCGCTTCCTGCTAGGGATGTTCTCAGGGCGTTTATCGCGTAAGTACTTCCGTGAGACGTTTGGTGTCAACCTTGATACCGCACTATTTAAAGAGATGACCTCTATGAAGGCCATCGGCGCTATCAAAAATGACCCGCTGGATCGTGACAATTTGATCGTTACTGATAACGGCAAAATGATGGGGTTGTTGATGATGAAAGAGTTTTACTCTGGAATGGACAACGTCCGAGCTCAACTGCGTAAACCACTAAAAGAAAGTGATATGTAATTATAGTAAGTGATGAGTATTGGTGTAAATTTCGGCTAAAATGTTTTTCTGAAACTATTCTTTAACAAATAAAACTAGGTTAATATGTTTAATTATAATACTTTAGTTTTATTTGTTCTAAGGATAAAGATTCATGAGTCAGGCTTCAAAAGGATTTGTATTAAGTGCTTTGGTACTATTAACGGCGTGTGGTGGCTCTGATTCAAGCACCCCTCCAGAAAGTCCGCCTCCCGCCCCGATAGAAACAGGTTTTTCAGTTACTGACAATTCGGTTTCTTCCGCCGCTTTAGCATTCTCAACGGTAGAAAGTTTTATCCAAGTAGGCTCACTAGCTGATGGCATTATTGATTCTGCTACGTTTGCAGAGCTTGGTGTTGAGAAAAGTTGTAGCAATGGTGGTCTATATGTCAGAACTATTGAAGATAAAGATAGCAGCCAAACTCTAACTGATTTTGATGAAGTCAGTGTTGAATATCGCGATTGCTATGTATCTGCTGTAGATAGCACGTTGAATGGGCTAGCGAAGGTAAAAATAGTCACTACCAACATTTCACACAGTGAAACCTTGGGTGAAATTGACGTATCGAGTGTTGTGTTTGATGGTGACAGTGAGTTTGAATTCCAAGGTGTGCTTCAATTCAATAATCAAAAGCTGGCTATGTCTAATCAGATGACGGTTAAAGATTTAGGTTCTGTTTCATTGACTTTCGATCAAGATGATACTCAACAATTAATCTTTTCTAATTCGTCATTTACGCGTTTAGAGCAGTTCTCTGATGCTACTTACGCAATTTCTGGCATGGGTACACTTGAGGCGTCTGAGGCCAATATGAAGTATTCATTTCAGGTGACAGAGAATTTAATTGGCCATTTTGGTGAGTATCCACACGCAGGTAAAGTAAAGGTATTCACTTCAGAAGCTGATTCAGTCGAAGTGAGTAGTAATTTTGTGACCAATTCTGATTCATTTAATGTGGAGTCTGGTAGCGATAGCTATTTAGTTTCGTGGGATCAGGCGGTAGAAGGCTCTTTATGGTGGTTTTCAGGAAGTGAAAATCAGGGTTACTTACAGAGTTACCGTTCTGACAACTTTGCTTTTGTTGGTCTTTTAGACGCAAATCAGACGGAAGATTTTCCTGTGAGTGGCGGCACGTTTAGAGCTTTAATGTCTAGGCCTGTTAAAGAAGGGAGTTATCAAGCTAGTTTCGAAACTTCAGAATGGCCGTATGCAATTGTGCCTGCAGTTGTTACCACTTCAGGGGCGATAGTCTATTTAACACCTGAGACGCCTTTAAAAGTGGGTGAAATCTACCATTTAAAATCCTTTCAAGTAGAGAGTATTCAAGGGACCCTGAGTTGGGTTGAAACCATTAACAGCATCCATATTAATGATGCACTGGTGCTTGAATACGATGTTGGAATGGGTTTATATCAAGAGAACGATTATCCAGTTCTTGATGCGTCTGCAAGTATTATGAATGACGGACTGGCACTCAGTTTTAAATGGATAGATGTGAATGACATAGGCATAAATTTCACGGATGAAAATGCGGCAAAGACATCGTTTTCTGCTCCAAATGATTATGCTGAGGATATTTTATTACGTTTGGAGTTAAGTAATGGTAAAGGCTATGAAGTGTCTACGGATATTAATGTTACTTACTTCACACCTTCAAACACATTAATGCACTTCGTGAGCCCTATAGGTGATTATATTGGTAGCGGAAAAACAATGACTTGGGATGATTCTCAAGCGTTATTCACAGTCACTCGTAACGAATGGACTAACGAAGACCATATTGGTGTCAGAATTGACGGTGACACGTGGTGGACCTTAAATATAGCTGCACCACAAGGCGAGAAGCTGGAGGTGAAAAAATATGAAGATGCAACTCGATATCCATTCCAAGCACCTTTGGTGCCAGGTTTAAGCTTTACTGGGAATGGGAGAGGTTGTAATAATAGCCTTGGTAGTTTTGAGGTGATGGAGCTGGTATACGATGGTAATAGTAATGTTAAAAAACTAGCCGTTAATTTCCAGCAAAGCTGCGAGAACGTAAACCCAATTCTCAAAGGCCTGATAAGATTTAACTCTTCTGCGAAACTAAATTAAACCATACAAGCTCTATGTCAAAGTCACTATTAACGGCAACTAGGGTTGCCGTTTTTTGTAATCAAAGCTAAATGAAGTGAGTCAGGGACTCAGCTCACAGCTTGACGAGAAATCATCCTCTCTAAGCGAACAATATCTTCTCTGATCTGTAGGATATATGTATCGGTATATTGCATTTTTTCAAATTCATAAAGACAGGCTTTATAACGTTCGAGGCGAGTTTCGAGCGATTCTTGGAACTCCGTGAGTTCATCCATACTAATAATTGAGTCCATTCAACTATCCTATTTCGTTGGGATGTGGCCATGATATACCCAGTCAAACAGTGACTGTGCAACTATTTTAAGTATAGCCAAAATGTCGACAAAGCCATTAAAGATTTATCGGTCATTATTGTTAGTTTTTTCAGAGAGATAATACTGATGGCTTATAATGTCCTGGTTTAAAGTGTTGCTATGTCTCACAGAGCCTTAAGATATTGCTTACAGCAAGTGACCGTTAAGCCGTCTATACAGCTAGAGTAAAGCGAAAAACCAATTGATTTAGCCATAAAAGCTAATGATTGATGCATAGGGCTTGGCGCACTAATACAAATCTCCTACTATCAATGCATCGCACTCTATTTACCGGGTTGTTATGGCCAGTATTTTACTTGTCGCTAATTTAAACTGTGATCGTATTTTTAATCTTAATAAGCCACTGAAAACAGGTGGTCGATTTCACTACCAAGACGGAGGCCAACGGCTTGGGGGCGGTGGAGCTAATACCGGCATCGGCTTAGTTTGGTCTGGGCATCAAGTCACATTGGTGACTGAAGTTGGCCGTGACGATGTTGGTGATTGGCTGTTAGCTGAAGCGAGTACCCAAGGGATCAATTGCAGTTTAGTGCAACGTCGGGCAGGGCCTACCAACGAAATGTTGTTGATGATGACTCCTGATGGTGAGCGCACCATTATACGTCCTGAGCGGCCAACGTTTGAGCTACCCATTCCCCCTAAATGGGACATGATTGATGCTTTATATATTAATTCGTCATCGGAGGGAGCTGCTAGCTGGGCAAAGACTGCGATTGACCATTGCTGGGTTGTAGCCCAATTGGCTAAGGATGAGCGAGCTAGACCTTGTCATATTTTATTGGCGTCGTTAAGTGATATGCATGGACGTTGTGAGCAGCAGCCATGGCAATTTGCTCGATCAATTGCCGGTGACAGTTTGCAATACTTTATTGTGACTGATGGTGAGAATGGTGCCACGCTATACAGTGAATCAGAGCAAGTTAATGTTGCGGCTATGCCCTGTATCGTAGTTGATACCACCGGCGCAGGTGATGCCTATGCTGCAGGGCTTATTAATGGTCTAGTCGATAACTTAACGATAATACAGTCTATGCAAGAGGCTTCGACTTGGTCAAGCTACGCAGTTGCCTGTGAGAGTTCAATACCAGGAAAAGGGTTGAGGGAGTATTTAACTGAAGGGCATCAAGCTAAATCATCATCTTAACGGCATTAATATCGAGTCGCTTTACCCATGGGTTGCAGTTCTCCTTAGTTAATTAAACTATTTTTAAACTTCTTTTTGCCCTGTTCTCCTACAGGGCTGTTTTGCTTCAGTAAAACGACTTTCCACCAGTACTAATAATCAATGCGAGTAGATCGCTTTTCGGTTAATATTCACACTGGGTTAACAAATGCTGCTTGTTCGAGCAGTTTCGATTAAATGCTGTGAAGTGGGCGTAGTATATGGGTCATAAAGTGTGGAATGACAAAAAGCGGTTTATTTGGATCCTAGCGGTTTTGCTACTAGCGGCTTTTGTTGTCACCAGTGGGATCAGTTATCAAGTTGCACATGATTCATTAAGTGAGCAGATCGAGGAAAATACCTTACCGTTAACCAGCGATAATATTTATTCAGAAATACAGCATGATCTGCTAAAACCCATCTTCATTTCATCGTTGATGGCGCAGGATACCTTTGTGCGAGATTGGACTCTGGATCAGGAAAAAACGCCCGAGAAGCTAGTACGGTACCTTAAAGAGATCCAAGAGAAATACGACACAGTCACCAGTTTTTTCGTGTCAGAAGCGACTCGTAACTACTACCACTCAAGCGGTGTCCTAAAAAAGATCGATGACATCGATGCAAATGATGCTTGGTATTTCAGAGTGCGTTCGCTACCCAAATCAGAAAGTTATGAAGTGAACGTTGATCAAGACACTGCGGATCGTAATCGCACCGTAATTTACGTTAATTATAAGGTGTTTGATTTTGACGGTAACTTCATCGGTGTTACTGGCGTTGGCCTAGCGGTAGAAAGCGTTAAGAAGATGATAGAGCTTTATCAAACGCGATATAACCGCAGTGTCTATTTTACTGATAGACAAGGCAACGTCACCTTGCATAGCGAAGGTTTTATCGGTGCTGATACTCTACAAGCCACTCCTGGACTTGAGATGCTCGCCACGCGTATTCTAACGAGCCCTAGTACGTCTTTTTCCTATAGGAGAGACGGGAGAACGATTTATCTGAATAGTCGTTTAGTCTCAGACTTTAAGTGGTATTTAGTCGTGGAACAAGATGAAAGCTTAGGTAAGCAAAAGTTACTCACCACCTTCTGGGCTAACTTAGGACTGAGTATATTTGTGACCCTAGCCATTTTACTTATCGCCAATATGACCTTGGGAAAATACCAACGAAAACTGGAGTTGATGGCGTCGACCGATAAACTGACTGGTGCAGCTAATCGGCAAGCATTCGAAGAGTATTTTGGCAAATCACTGACTCGTTCAGTGCTCGACGGTACACCCATGTCGGTATTGATTTTTGATATTGATTATTTCAAACGTGTTAATGATAAATATGGTCATAACATGGGTGATCTGGTGATCCAGACTGTAAGTAATATGGTTAAGTCTCAGCTTCGTGATGAGGACTTATTGTGTCGTTGGGGTGGGGAGGAGTTTTTAATCCTACTGCCTAATATTGATCTTAGCCGTAGCCATGACATAGCAGAGCGGATCCGAGAGTCTATAGAAGCGCGTGCTATTCGCGTTAATGGCAATGAAATACAGGTCACGGTGAGCGCTGGGGTTGCGGAGTTCCGAGCCTCAGAAAAGCCTGAAGAGTTGATTAACCGAGTTGACGTTGCACTATATCAAGCAAAGGAGCTGGGGCGTAATAGGGTGGTCTTATCCTATTAATTGCCACATGCCAATAACTGCAGTTCATAACACTAGGCTATCGCTATTGTAATGGCGAGTGATAGGATAAAAACACCATAATAAAGAGAATTTTTTGATGTTAGCGCAAATCCTCATTAAGCAAATTTCAGGTTTATATCGCGGTAATGACCTTACAACACTTGGCTCTGTGCAAAGTGGTATTAACCATAAGCATAGTTGTAAGCAGCTGCTTGTTACCCAAGAGATGGTCGAAGGTGATCGTCAGGCAGATCCCAAGCATCATGGTGGATTAGATCGCGTATTACACCATTTTCCTCGCGAGCATTATGGTCAATATCGCCGCTGGGATATGATCTCTGACTTTAAAGATGCTCCGGCGATGGGCGAGAACATTAGTACGGTAGGGCTAGATGAAACCCAAGTGAATATTGGCGATATTATTCAAATAGGTGAGGTGCGGTTGCAGATAACTCAGCCTCGTTCACCCTGTTTTAAACTTAACCTACAGTTTGGTCATAATGAGTTCGCGTTAGCGATGCAACAGAGTGGTCGCTGTGGGTGGTTTTATCGAGTCATCGACTCGGGAACGATATATGCCTCAGACACTATTACGCTGGTGGAGCGCTGTTCTGATATTAGTATTGCTGAAGCGATGCATATCTATTTTTTACCCAATTTTGATGCCGAGCAGTATCAGCGCCTAGCTGATTGTCCGGGACTTGCAGCTTCGTGGGTAGGTAGTTTACAACGTCGCATCGCGAATAATGCCATTGAAGATTGGCAAATGCGTTTATATGGGGTACAACAAGTATAGTTTTTAGTTTGTTGATCTTATTAATATTTCAAGGAGTGGAATTGTGACTCAAGATGAGAAGAACATGGGGATCGTGGTGCATTTGGCCAGTTTTTCAGGCTATTTGATCCCGTTTGGTAGTATTTTAGGGCCATTAATCGTGTGGCTGATGAAGCGTGATGAGTTGCCATTTGTTGATAGCTGCGGGCGCAACTGCTTGAACTTTAAAATCAGTATGGCGATCTACGCCATGATCAGTGCGGTACTGATGTTGATTGGTGTCGGGTTCATTCTGCTGGGTATTATAGCCGTTGTTGATATCGTGCTTACGATTATTGCGGCAATGAAAGCCAGCGAAGGCGAGAGCTATAAATACCCAATGTCGATTAATTTCATCAAGCCACGCAGCTAAGCCTAATTGCCTATCGAGTGACCTCGATAGGCAACATCCTCACCATTAACGTTATTGGTTAAACTTTAAAGTTAGCCACTAATGAGTCGAGTCGGTCGGCAAGTTGAGTCAATGACTGACTCGCTTTCGCTGCATCTTCAGCCGTATCGGCTGTGCGTTGGGTTATATCGTTAATATCACTGACGTTACGATTAATATCTTCTACCACCGTAGACTGCTCTTCAGTAGCTGCTGCAACTTGTATGTTCATGTCGCTGATTGAACCAATACGCTCACTAATCCCTGTTAGCGACTGACTCGCTTCATCAACGGCATTAACTCCTTCAATGGAGCGTGAGCGGCTTTTTTCCATCGCCTCTACTGCGCGGCTAGCTTCTGTTTGCAGTTTGTCGATCATCACTTGTACCTCATTGGTTGAGGTGGCAGTACGTGATGCAAGATTGCGAACTTCATCGGCAACTACTGCGAATCCACGACCCGCTTCACCTGCTCTAGCGGCTTCAATGGCAGCATTGAGGGCGAGTAAGTTTGTCTGCTCTGACACTGCGCGAATGACATCGAGAATACTTTCGATAGATTTAGTGTGAGTGGCTAGTGACTCAATGACCTCACCGACTTGCTCGACATCATTAGAAAGCTGACTAATGGTTTCGCGTGCTCGAGTGACAACAACTTGGCCGGTGCTCGAATCGGTATCTGCGGCCCTTGCGGTATCAGCGGCTTGTGCAGCATTGCTGGCAATCTCATTAACGGTGGCGCCCATTTCATTAATGGCAGTGACAACCATCAGGGTCTGATCTTTTTGCTGCTGACTGTCTTCCAATATGCGCTGCGCTTGGTGAGAGACATCGATGGCAGAGCAACCGAGTTGCTTACTGGTCTGTGCAACTTCAATTACCGAGGCTTGGATTTTGCTATTAAAGCTATTAAAGCCCTTTGCCAACTGCGCTAATTCGTCATTTCCTTCAACCGGTAGTCGTTGCCGTAGATCACCTTCACCTTCACCAATGTCGGTCAACATTGCAGCTACTTTGGCAATGGGACGGCTAACTGAACTGGCGACGAAGCTTGATAGCGCAATAAAAATAGCAGCAATAACAGCTGTCCAAATGAGGATCTTATAGGCTGAATCTTCGAGTAAGGAGAAAATCTCACTTTCAGGTACTTGGGCAACTAAGTACCAATCCATTGAGGGTATATAGCTGCTAGCAATGAGCATTGGCTGGCCATCGATATCTGTTTTCAGTAAGTTGAAATCAGTGTGGCGCATTAGGCTCGAAGTGTCGGTGCCACGATATAGGTTGTTTAGATCTGCTTTACCTATTTGAGTACTATCTTGGTGCAGTTTGACTTGGCCCTTGCTGTCGACCAAATAGACAAACCCAGTTTGCTCAATTTTAAATGAACGTAGTAACTGCACCATGTCATCGAGAGATTTTCCTAAACCGACTAAGCCTCGACCGTTAGGTTGTTGATAGTTGATAAAGAGCTTCACATCGCCATTGTCTTCAGTGAAAACATTGAGCATGGTCTCTTGGCCACTGTTCTTGTAATCGAAGAACCAACCATCTTGAGCTGGATTGAGTATCCGCAGAAAACCATCTTGAGTGTAGTAAGCGGCGCTTTCTCTGTCTGCAAAAGAGGCTTGTGCTAAATCGTATTGCTGAGAAATAGCATTAAGTTGGCTTGTCAGCAGGGGTTCACCTGCTGCTGGACGATCCTCTGCAAGCCATTGCAGCAACAATTTATTGTTGGCCAGTTGCTGCGCTGCATTCATTAAAGTTGATATGTTGAGCTCAACCTTATTACGAATTTGCGCCAACATATTGGGCATCTCCGAGGTCAACATTCGTTGTTCTACCACCTGTTTGGCACTTTGCTGGCTAAGCATGCCAACTAGGGAGGTGGAGAGCAAAACAGTCAGTGTGACAGTCAGTAGTATTTTCTGTTTGATGGTGAGCATATTCAATTTCATAAAAATTAGATTGCCTAATACAGCCATTATCTGAGGCTGAAAGTAGTTGATTGACAGCAGAATCGTCACAGCGCTAGCAAAACCGCTTTAGAGGTTTAGCTTTGTGAAGATAGATCTATTTTGTAACGTGTAGGGATAAAGGCAGGTATTTGAATTTCAGTGTTAAATTATTAGTCTTATATTAGCGCGGCGGATTATGTCTATTTTTTGTTATTGGCGCAACTAAAAATGCACACCTTTTGGTGTGCATTTACTTAATAGATTGCAATCTTTACTGATATAAATTCACTAAGACGTTACATTTTATCAGTTGAATTTCAATAGCTCTTACATGTTTGGATAGTTAGGACCGCCGCCACCTTCAGGTGTTACCCAAGTGATATTCTGGCTTGGATCTTTGATGTCGCACGTTTTACAGTGAATACAGTTTTGGCTGTTAATCACAAACTTGTGTTCGCCCGCTTCTTCAATAACTTCATATACCCCCGCTGGGCAATATCGTTGTGCAGGTTCATCAAATTTAACCAAGTTGAAATCGATTGGAATGCGAGCATCCTTTAAACGCAGATGGCACAGCTGATCTTCCTCATGGAAAGTATTCGACAAATAAACTGACGACAGTTTATCGAAGCTAAGTTTACCATCTGGTTTAGGGTAATCGATTTTGCTGTAAGCACTTGATTCAGCCATCTGGGCATAATCTGGTTTATCGTCTCTCAAGGTGACAGGAAACTTACCGCCGAACCAATTCTGGTCAACAAAGTTAAATGCACCGCCAAGATACGTACCAAATTTGTGCATAGCTGGGCCAAAGTTACGCGAACAATAAAGTTCCTCTTTTAGCCAGCTCTCATCAAATCGTTGTTGTAGACAGTTGAGATCTTTGCCTGCGTCAACACCTGCTAACATTGCTTGTGCAAGGGTTTCTGCTGCCAACATACCGCTCTTCATCGCAGTATGTGTGCCCTTAATTTTGGCAAAATTTAAGGTACCCGCATCACAACCAATAATCATTCCACCTGGGAAGGTGAGTTTTGGTAATGAGTTCAGGCCACCTTTGGTGATCGCACGCGCACCGTAAGATATACGTTCTCCGCCAGTCAGCGTTTTAGCAATAACAGGATGGGTTTTATAGCGCTGGAATTCATCAAACGGGCTTAAGTGCGGGTTCTTATAGTTAAGATCCACAATCAAGCCAACGGCGACTTGGTTGTTTTCGAAGTGATACATGAAGCCACCACCCGATGCGCCTTCAGTCAGAGGCCAGCCCCCGGTATGTACCACTTTACCGAGCTCATGTTGTTCGCTTGGAACGGTCCAGATCTCTTTAAAACCAAGGCCATAATGCTGGGGGGTCTTACCGTTATCCAGTTGGTACTTTTCAATAAGCTGCTTGCCTAAATGGCCGCGGCAGCCTTCACCAAATACCGTGTATTTAGCGTGAAGTTCCATACCTGGTTCATAGCCATCTTTCGGTTGGCCATCTTCGCCAACACCCATGTCGCCTATCTGGATCCCTTTCACACTGTCGTCTGCATTGAAAAGCAGTTCGCTTGCAGGGAAGCCAGGAAATACCTCGACACCTAATTCTTCGGCACGCTCTGCTAACCAGCGGCACAGATTGCCGACACTGATAATGTAATTGCCTTCGTTGTGCATGGTTTTAGGCACCAAGGAATTAGGCATTGCGCGGGCATCTGTTGCTGAGCTCAGCATATGGATCTCATCACTGGTTACCGCTGTGTGTAGCGGTGCGCCGGAGTCTTTCCAGTTATCAAAAAGCTCGCTTAAAACTTTTGCTTCAAAAACAGCTCCAGAGAGTATGTGGGCTCCAACTTCAGAACCTTTCTCTACGACACAGACAGTGAGCTCTTGACCACTGTCCTTGGATATTTGCATTAAACGACAAGCTGCTGCTAATCCTGAGGGCCCCGCACCCACGATTACAACATCGAATTCCATCGATTCGCGTTCCATCAGTTCACCTTCTTTCATTTTCCCCCGATAACATACAGTGGGCAAAATCTCGCTCACTATAAACGGGTGTTTTAATGTCTAGCTTCACCTTACCTGAAAATAGGGCTACGGCACAGAGTTTAAACTGTACAGTTGCAGCTATTTTAAGCATTTTTTTGAGTGATGGCTGTCACATATATTCCACATATGCTGCTGTTAAGCACTAATTACGCTGATGAGACTATGGTTTGCGCCCAAAATACGCCTATAATCAAGGCTGACGGTTCTCCGAGCTTCTAATCCTACGTCGAGACAGATACGGGTTTTTAGCCGTGGCAATAACGCCACCGGGGTGAGAAAAGAAATGATCTCACCTCCCCTTACTTGGAAAGGTGATCATGTCCCAACTACAAGACAATTTTGGTCGACGGTTTCATTATCTGCGTATGTCAGTGACTGACGTATGTAACTTTAAATGCACTTATTGCCTCCCCGATGGTTATCGTCCTGACGGTAAACCTAAGTTTTTAGATCTCAATGAGATAGAGCATCTAGTATCTGCGTTCTCTGAAGTCGGCACGCAGAAAATTCGCATCACCGGCGGTGAGCCCTCCTTGCGTAAAGATTTCACCGATATTATTCGTATCGTTAAAGATAACGAAAAAATCAATACTATTGCCACTACCACTAATGGTTATCGCTTAGCGGCACATGCCCAAGAGTGGTATGACGCAGGGCTAAGACGCATCAATATCTCAGTCGACAGTCTCGACCCGAAAATGTTTTATCAAATTACCGGTGAAAACAAATTTGATGAAGTCATGCGTGGGGTCGATGCTGCGCTTGAGGCGGGCTTTGAACGGGTAAAAATCAACGCAGTATTGCTTAAAGGCTTAAATGATAAAGACTTGCCACGCTTCCTGCATTGGATCAAAAGTACGCCTATTGATTTGCGTTTTATTGAGCTGATGGAAACGGGTATGGGCCAAGATTATTTTAAAGCCCATCACTTAGCTGGCGCCAATATCAAGACTCAATTGCAACAAGAGGGTTGGCAGTTTGATATACCTGCTGCCGACGATGGTCCTGCACAGAATTTTAGCCATCAAGATTACCAAGGCCGCATTGGTCTAATCATGCCGTATGCTAAGAATTTTTGTGCTAGCTGTAATCGCCTGCGGGTATCAGCTAAAGGTAAGTTGCACCTGTGTTTGTTCACTGAAAATGGCGTCGACTTGCGTGACTTGCTGCAAACACAGGATCAACAAGCTGAGCTTATTGAGCGTTTGCATGGGCAGTTAGCGCAGAAAAAAGAGACACATTTTCTGCATGACGGTATCACTGGCGTGACGCAGCATCTTGCTTCTATCGGTGGCTAAATTCTGATCTGACGCAAACCTATTGCGTCAGATCCTCGCTATAATCGCCGCATTGACTAAATTAGTTAAATAAAGAGACCGTTATGGGACATTGTACTCAGAGCCAATTTTTGCCACTTAATATTGCCGTATTAACCCTATCTGACACTCGGAGTATCGAAAACGACACCTCTGGTCAGTTTTTAGAAACTGCACTGCTTGAAGCTGGGCATCATTTGGCCGAACGTCAGATAATTACAGATGACAAATACCAGATCCGTTCAGTCATCTCACAATGGGTTGCCTCAGGTAACGTGCAAGTGATTATCACCACTGGCGGCACCGGCTTTACTGAAAGAGACAATACCCCCGAGGCTGTTAAACCACTGTTTGACCGCGATATCGAAGGCTTTGGTGAGCTATTTCGACATATCACCTATACCGAGCTAGGCACATCTACTGTGCAATCTCGGGCACTCGGAGGTATTGCCAATAAAACCGCTATATTTTGTCTGCCAGGCTCAACGGGCGCTTGTAAAACAGGTTGGAATAAACTGCTCAAAGAGCAGCTGGATGCCAGCCATCGCCCTTGCAATTTTGTGATGCACATTAAGAAAGTAACAGACTAATTTATAGATAAGGCTTTGTGCTAACGGTAACTATTGCAAGGTTAGCGGGCTATCTATACGGTGTTTTGATAAATATGTTGATTAAGAAGGTTTAACCCTAATGACAAATGCTTTTACCCATATCAATGCAGACGGTAACGCGCACATGGTTGATGTTACAGACAAATCAGTAACAGAACGTGAAGCGAGAGCAGAAGCTTATATCGAGATGGCGAGTGAAACGCTGGAGATGATCATGAGCGGCAGCCATCATAAAGGCGATGTATTTGCCACTGCACGTATTGCGGGCATTCAAGCTGCAAAGAAAACCTCTGATTTGATCCCACTATGTCACCCATTGATGCTGACTAAGGTTGAAGTTGAACTCGAAGCGCAGCCTGAGCATAACCGAGTTTGGATCCGCAGCTTGTGTAAGCTATCAGGTAAAACCGGGGTTGAAATGGAAGCGTTAACTGCGGCATCAACAGCCGCGCTAACCATTTACGATATGTGTAAAGCAGTACAAAAAGATATGGTGATTTCTCAAGTACGTTTACTTGAGAAGCGTGGCGGTAAATCAGGTCACTTTAAGGTATAGAAAGAGATGATAAACGTACTATTTTTTGCACAAGTTAGAGAGTTACTCGGTACCGCAAGTATTAAAGTTGCTGCCGACGAAAATACCCAAACAGCGGAAGGTTTACGAGCAACCTTAGCCGCCACAGATGAAAAATGGGGCAAAATTATGACCTCAGACAAACTATTGGTGGCGGTTAATCAAACCATTAGCCAGTGGGATACCGTTATCGAAGATGGTGATGAGGTTGCCTTTTTCCCACCAGTGACTGGAGGCTAAGATGATCCGCGTACAAACTGCAGATTTTAGTGTTCCAGAAGAGTATCAGCTAATTAGCCAAGATAATGGTGATGGCGCTGTGGTCACTTTTGTTGGTAAGGTACGTGACTTCAATGATGGCAGCGCGGTTACCGACCTGACCCTTGAGCATTATCCAGGTATGACCGAAGCGGTTTTGAATCAAATCGAAGCCGAGGCGCGTGAGCGCTGGCCGCTTAACCAGGTAACCATTATTCATCGTGTTGGTCGGATGGCTTTAGGTGAGCAGATTGTATTTATTGGTGTGACTAGCGCGCATCGAAAAGCGGCCTTTGCTGCCTGTGAGTTTTTAATCGACTTTTTAAAGACCAAGGCTCCTTTTTGGAAGCTTGAAGCGGGTGAAGAGGGTGCTAGTTGGGTTGAAGCGCGTGATTCAGATGAACAAGCTGCAAATGTGTGGAATAAAAAGTAGTCGTATTTGATCTAACCTAACTTACGAGGGAGTTGCTTGATGAAGCTGAGCGTGGTCTTGCTGTCGGCGTTAATGTCGTTGTTGCTACTAAGCAAAGCGGCTGTAGCGACCGAAGATGTGCCAGCCATAGCGGCGGCATCGAGTATTAAGTTTGCATTAGATGATGTGGCAGAGCAGTTCCAACAAGATACTGGCCGTAAAGTACGGATCACCTATGGGTCGTCAGGCAATTTTGTTGCCCAAATAAAGCATGGTGCACCGTTTGAGCTTTTTCTCTCAGCTGACGAGCGCTACACCAATCAACTGACAAGCGCTGGCCAGACTCAAGGTAAAGGGACTGTTTACGCCGTCGGAAAGCTGGCGCTGGCAGCCCCTAAGACTTCCCCGCTAGCATTAGATGAAAACCTCGACGGACTAAAGCAGCTCATCGATGCCCAAAAACTAAAGCGTTTCGCCATTGCAAATCCAGAGCATGCTCCTTACGGAGAGCGTGCGAAAGAGGTATTGCAGCACCTAGGATTGTGGCAAACGATCCAACCACAGCTTATTTTTGGCGAGAATGTATCGCAAGCGGCACAATTTGCACTGAGCGGCTCAACCCAAGGCGGATTAATTGCATTATCGCTCGCATCGGCAGAGCGTTTTAAGCGCCGTGCAAATTATGTGGTTATCCCACAATCGCTTTATTCCCCATTGAAGCAACGAATGGTATTGACCCTAAAAGCCAAGCAAACTGCTAATGAATTTTATCACTACATTCAAACCGACAAAGCGCAGCATATCTTTGCTGAGTATGGTTTCGGCAAAGCGGTTAACTAATGGATTGGCAAGCACTTTGGCTATCAATTAAACTGAGCACGGTGACCGTCGTTATTTTGGTGCCAATGGCCATTCTAGCCGGACGTTTCTTGGCTTATCGTCAATTTCGCGGTAAGTCCTGGGTCGAGGCGTTGGTCATGGTGCCTTTAGTGCTGCCACCGACCGTGATTGGTTATTACTTATTAGTGGGGTTGGGCAGTGAGTCTTGGCTAGGGCAGATGCTAGAGCAGTTGCTGGGGCATCAACTAGTGTTTAATTTCTCAGGGCTGGTGGTCGCCTCTATCTTGGTCAATATTCCCTTTGCTATCCAGCCTATTCAGCGTGCTTTTGAAGCTGTACCTGAAGATGTGCGTGACGCAGCAGCTTGTTGTGGCATGAGCCGCACTAAAGCGCTATTTAAAATTGAGTTGCCTATGGTGTGGCCAGGTGTATTAACGGCAATGGTGCTGGTCTTTTCCCATGTATTGGGCGAGTTTGGCGTAGTGTTAATGATGGGCGGCAATATCGCCGGTGAAACAAAAACCATTGCCATCTCTATTTATGACAGCGTGCAGGCATTCGATTTTGCGAGTGCGGGGAATATGTCATTAGTGCTGCTGTTATTTGCGATTACGGTATTGGCGTTGACCACCAGTTTGTCACGACGAGTGGGAGGTCAGCATGTCTCAAGTCGTCGCTGACCTATATTGTCGAATTAGACAAACTGAACATATCAGCATCGATGCGGAATTTACCTGCAAGGCGGGTGAGGTATTGGCGGTCGTCGGGCCGTCTGGTGGTGGTAAATCCACTCTGCTGCGGATGATCGCTGGCCTAAATAGGCCACAATCGGGTGAAATTAGCTATGGCGATACCCGTTGGTATTGCGGTGAAAAATCAATTCAACTGAGCCCGCAGCAACGGCATTTAGGTTATGTGCCACAGCACTTTGGCCTATTCCCCAATCTTACCGCGTTAGAGAATGTGATCGCGGCATTAGACCATATCCCAAAGTCAGAACGTGCAGAGCGAGCTAAAGACTGGCTAGAGCGCGTCAATCTACATGGGTTACCAGACAGATTACCTGCGCACCTATCTGGTGGTCAGCGCCAGAGAGTGGCACTGGCAAGAGCGTTAGCGCGTGAGCCGTCAGTATTGCTGCTTGATGAACCCTTTTCGGCAGTTGACAGAGAGACCCGTGAGCGCTTATATCTAGAGCTAGCGCGATTGAAAGAACAGTTAGCCATTCCGGTGATTATGGTCACTCATGACCTCAATGAAGCATTGCTATTGGCTGATAGCATGATTCTGATCAGCCAAGGAAGAATGTTGCAGCAAGGCCGTCCTCGAGAGGTGTTGACCCGACCGCGCAATGAAGCTGTCGCCAAACAGATGGGGTTGCGAAATATTTTCGATGCCGAAGTGATTGCGCAGGAAGATGATCGACAGATCACTTGGCTTAAGTTTGGTGAGCACCTTATCGCCAGCACTTATTTTGACAGCTTAGAGATAGGCACCAAAGTGCGCTGGGTGATCCCCAATCAAGGTGTTAGGTTTAACTCGATAAAAAAAGGCCGTTTGTGTCGCAGCTTTAATAAGCTCGATATCACTATCGATTCGATGTTAGTGATGGGTGAGACGGTTCGAGTGCTAGCGAGTGTGGTGGGAGTGAAGCATAAAATTAATGCTGAAGTGCCATTACATCTAGCCCAAAAGCTGGGACTGGTTGAGGGGGGGGAAACCACGGTGGCACTTAAATCTGAGTTAATCCATATCTTAGAGGAGCAAGCGGAACCAGCGGCTCAAGCATAAGCTCCAACGTATGATCAAAGTTTAATCTTTCCGTCACCTTAGCGTTATGAGGCTTGGCATAGTATGAACTTCTAATCTAAATGCGGAGTTTATCTGATGACAAAAATGCTAACCGGTTCAATTATTCTATCTGCGGTACTCACTTTGCCAGCAATGGCGGCTTATACAGGCCCTGGCGTTGCTAGCCATGTCAATACAGCAGCAGACGCGATGAATGCCAAAGATGATACGCCGGTTGAGTTAACGGGTTACCTAGTCCAAAGTTTAGGTGATGAAAATTACCTGTTTCGTGATGAAAGTGGTGAAGTAAAAGTAGAAATCGATAACAAACTCATAAGAGATATTGAAGTAACAAGCGATAATAAAGTTACACTCATTGGGCAAGTCGACGATGAGTGGAAAGGTATTGAGATAGAGATTGATAGTATTCGCTTAGTTGCTGAATAATGTAGCGATAGAATTGAGTTAGCTTTTTATATTCGGAGGAGTCATGGCTCGCTGGTTAGTAGGTTTGTTATTAGTATCAGGTAGTGCATTTGCAAGCCAAGGTTTGTATCCGCTGATGTCGACGGGAGATTACCCGTCGCCGATTGAGATGATGCAAAAGCTAGAGCAACAGCACCCAGGCGTGATCTCTGAATTTGAGGCTAATTTAGATGCTGGAGAACTCATTTATGAGTTTAAAATGATCGATCCGCAAGCAAAAACAATCATTGAATATGAATACCGTGCGATTGATGGCGCGCTGAAACAGCGTGAGATCGAGCGCTTGAAAAATGACGACAGAGACGAGCTGGCAGGCATTATGATGCTGCAGCAAAGCGGGTTAACCTTTTCTGAAATGTTAACTATTGTTTGTAAAGACAGCGCGGGACATTTAGTCAAAGCAGAGGTCGATAATGACCTTGGAATAAGCTATATCGAATTAGAACTTTTAGATGTTGATGGTAAGCGAAAGCTAGCCTTCGACATGGAAAATAAGCAATTACTACCACTGCTCAAATGGGATTAAAGCATGAAAATACTCATGGTTGAAGATGATGCGACTACCATCGAATACGTTGTAAAAGGATTTATTGAGCAGGGGCACAATATTGAAACGGCCACCGACGGCCACCAAGGGTTATTGCTAGCGACTAGCATGAAGTATGACCTGATCCTTTTAGACCGCATGCTGCCCCAGCTCGATGGGCTTAAGCTATTAGCGGCACTGCGTGCGACCGGCAGCCAAACGCCGGTACTTATATTATCTGCATTGAGCCATGTTGATGAACGCGTTAAAGGCCTGCGTGCGGGTGGTGACGATTATATGACTAAGCCGTTTGCGTTCTCTGAACTATTGGTTCGCGCAGAGAAGCTGATGCAACGCGGTGAGTCACAGCCGACGGTGACCGACTTAAATGTTGGCCCATTAGCTATTGAACTGCTGACTCGAAAAGTCACCTTGGATGGACAAGAGATCTTACTGCAGCCTAAAGAGTTTCAGTTACTGAAGTACCTTATGGAGCATGAGAATCAAGTGATCAGCCGCACGCTGTTATTTGAAGCAGTATGGGATTATCACTTCGATCCACGCACCAATGTTATTGACGTACATATTGCTAAGCTGAGACGTAAATTTGAAGAGCTAGGCCATGGTGAGTTGATTGAGACTGTCCGAGGGGCTGGTTATCGCCTACGCCAAGGGCATTAAGCCATACCAAAGTAGTGCCTGGCGCATTACGATTATTTTCTCGGCATTGGTGACGGTGATTATCGGCACCTTGCTTTTAGGTATGTATCGTCAGTTGATTAATGAGCAAGAGTATCAGCTCGATCAACATCTAGATGCCGAGAAAACCCGCTACCAACAGATGGCACTCACGCTTGATAGGCGCAGCTTTGCCACTCAAGTCCGCAGCGCCGATCCTAAAGTCGCCTTAATCGTATGGCGTAACTCCTTCGATCTTATCGGTTCATTGAGCATGATCCCCCAAGATATGCCAATGTTGCCCGATAAACGGGAGTTTCCGGTCTTTACCGGTGGACCCGATAAGTTGCACATTCTTACCGGCGGCATGGTAATGACGCGTTATGGCCCTGTATTGATTGCCACTCGAGTGGATCAATTGGGCACGCTCATCGACAAATTTACCAACGCGGCGATTACCGCTTTAATGTTAACGGTTGTATTAACACTAGCGCTGGGTTACCTGTTTTCTAAGGCTATTTTACGCCGCCTAGTGCAATATAATCGGCTGAGTGAGCAGATTGAACAAGGGCAATATTCGACTCGATTACCCGTCAGTTGGCGGCAAGATGAGTTCGATATGCTGGCACAACAATTTAATCGGGTGTTGGACACCTTAGAGAAGAATCTTGCCGCTGTTCGCGGTGTAACAGACAACATCGCCCATGACCTACGTACGCCGCTATCTCATTTGCGGATTGGCTTAGAGCAGTTGCCGGATAAGCCTGAAGAGGAGTTGGCCGAGAGTTGCGCCATCATCACTGAAGAGCTTGATCACTGCTTGGCTACATTCGACGCCATGCTGTCGTTAACGCGTATTGAAGAGGGTCAGCAAACATTAGAGTTACAGTCGCTAAGCTTACAAACCATTAGCCGAGACCTATTCGAGATGGCAGAGGCTATGGCTGAATATAATGGCCAATCACTTAGATTAATGACCGGTGAAGAGTTTAATGTTAGTGGTGATAAATATCTGCTCTTCCAAGCACTGTTTAATTTGGTCGACAATGCGATTAAATACTCAGGTGAAGGTGCAAATATCATTATCTCGCAAAACCGCAATGTTATTTCTATTCAAGATAATGGCCCAGGGATCCCCGCGGGCTCGCGTGATAAAGTGTTTGAGCGTTTAGTTCGCTTAGATCCAAGCAGGCACCACAAAGGCACCGGTTTAGGTTTATCTATGGTTAAGGCGATTCTGTCGCGCCATAATGCTAAAATCGCCTTAATGGATAACCAACCTGGGCTTAAAGTACAGATTACTTTTTGATACCCGTTCATCTTGGTTGTTAAACCGATTCTATCTGTTTGTGGAATATTCTCCTTATGTACCAAGTTATTGCTGACGAAGCCGATTTTATTATTATCAATAAATCGGCCAACGTCCATTTCCACAGCCAAGATGGCTCAGCTGGCGTAGTTGCTCAGGCGGAGTTAGATCTGGGTATAAAACTGTACTCAGTCCATCGTTTAGACACATTGACCTCAGGTTTACTCATTCTAGCCAAGTCATCGGCCACAGCAGCTGAATTTACCCGTCAATTTAGCGATCACAAAATTCAGAAGTACTACTTGGCACTGGCCCAAGGTAAACCCAAAAAGAAGCAAGGTTGGGTTATTGGTGATATGGCCAAATCACGTCGCAGTATGCACAAGTTACTGCGCACCACAGTTAACCCTGCAGTTACTCAATTCTTTTCGCATTCAATAGCAGATGGTTTACGCCTCTACTTACTCAAACCCTTAAGCGGCAAAACTCACCAGCTGAGAGTGGCATTGGCCAGTATTGGCGTGCCAATTTTAGGTGATGCTCTCTATGGTGGCGCCGCGTCAGATAGAGGCTATTTGCACGCTTATAGCTTGAATTTCAATTACAAAAACCAAGCCTACCAGTTCAGTGCACCTCCACAATCAGGGGCGGCCTTTGAGCATGATGAGATTGCGAAACAGCTAGAAATTTGGCAGCAGCCCGATAGTTTGAATTGGCCTAAAGCAAAGTAAAGTTAGGGTGTTTTAGCGGTGAATATCGAATCATGCCGGCGCTTAAGGAATATCTAAGCTTTAGCATTCACAATTTAGCTGATAACGAGTACGATAGTGGCCGTAAAATACAGACATAACAGACGAATAATTAACACTAAATCATGAGTAGATAATTGTGCATAAACGAGCCATATACCCAGGAACATTTGATCCCGTTACCAATGGTCACGCAGATCTTATTGAGCGTGCTGCAAAATTATTTAAGCATGTGGTTATTGGCATTGCTGCTAATCCCTCTAAAAAGCCGCGTTTCACACTTGATGAGCGAGTGGAGTTATTAAAAACGGTGACCGCGCATTTAGATAACGTTGAAGTGGTCGGTTTTTCAGGCCTGCTGGTGGACTTTGCTAAAGAGCAACAAGCCAGTGTGCTAGTTCGAGGCTTGCGAGCTGTTTCAGATTTTGAATATGAATTCCAATTGGCGAACATGAATCGCCGCCTTAGCCCCGATCTCGAAAGCGTATTTTTAACCCCAGCAGAAGAGAACTCCTTTATCTCTTCTACCTTGGTTAAAGAGGTTGCTCATCACGGTGGTGATGTGAGCCAGTTTGTCCACGTCGAAGTTGCTAATGCACTAATTGAAAAAGAAAAAGGTTAAGCCACAAATCATGAGAAAGCTTGTTTTATCAATCAGTATTAAACTGCTGACATTATGCGCTGTTTGTTATTCGACAATCATTAGCGCTGCGCCTTGGGTAGATACTGCTGATATCTATCTAAGAGCCGATATTCAGGCATTGGCCGATGCTGGTGTGATCACCGTGCCGGTCAACACTTATCCGTTGATGTGGTCAGGCATTGGTGCCGATCTGGCTAACGCTGAGCCATCAACTCTTTCGCCGGGCTTGGTCGAAGCGTACGCGCGGGTAAATTTCAATTATCAAAACGCTGTCGGTAATCGAGGCAATACTCGCATTAAGTTAGCAGCTGCTAGCGATGCGGCACGGTTCCAGCATTTTGGCTCTGATTATAGAGAGCAAGGCGAGGCGACGGCGTCATACGAGTACCTTGGCGATAGGTTTGCCTATAAGATTTCAACTTCTGCCAATTACGACCCTGCTGATGATAAATCATTGCGCCTTGATGACTCTTATCTAGCTATGGCCATGGGTAACTGGATGGTGACTCTTGGCGCTGTTGAGCAATGGTGGGGACCAGGATTTGACTCTTCATTGCATAAATCCAATAACGCCAGACCTATGCCATCGCTCATGCTTAGCCGCAATAATGCACAAGCATTTGAAACGCCATGGCTATCTTGGATTGGGCCGTGGAATTTCACCGCAGGTGTAAGCATGATGGAGGAGGAACGTGCAGTGCCTAATCCGCTGCTGTGGAATTTACGCGGCTCTATACGTCCGTTCCGTCAACTAGAGCTTGGTGTCTCTTGGACAACGCAGTTCTGTGGTGAAGGCCAAGAGTGCTCCTTTGAAAGTGCGTTTAAATCAATCACCGGCCAAAAAGATTGTCGTAATGAAGGGCCTGGTGGTTGTACCAATTACGGTAACCAAATAGCGGGTTATGATATCCGCTTCAGCGATACTTGGTATAACGTACCGTTCGGCCTCTATTATGAGAGAACTTGCGAAGATTCTAAGGGCTCAATGCCGTGGGATATCGTTGATTGTGGCTCTATGTTTGGTGCCGATACTCGCTTCAACTTCGATGGTCAGCAATATAAGCTGTTCTTTGAATACACCGACACCATGGTTTTTTGTGGTGAAGATGAAAACGCCTTTAACTGTTTCTATGAGCATTCAACCTACAAAAGTGGTTCACGTTATTATGGCCGCGCACTTGGTAGTACCTATGACAGTGATGCCAACGTGTATGTCTTAGGCCTAATTGGTCAGTACGCCAATAGTAAGGGCTTTACCTCTTTACTGCGTTACGCACAACTGAATAAAGATGGCGTTAATGCGAATGCAGATTGGACTCCTCAGCCTCCTAAAGAAGATTTGCTGATGCTAGAGCTGAGTTATCGAATGCCGATGTGGCAGGGTATGATGAGTGTTGGTGGCACAATATCGCAGTCAGAATTTGAAGAGCAAGAAAATGAAACCGATGCGACAGTATTCGGGACTTATGAATACCGTTTCTAATGTTATATCCGTAGTTGCTTCGCGATAAGCCATGAATATTAAACTAGCCGTTAGGCTGCTTGGACTGTTATTGGTCGTGATCTTAGCGGGCGTGGCATTCCAACAAGGTTTCTTTCAGCGCCTAAGTGATAGCCAATGGGTTGCTGACTATGTTGCACAAAATGGCTCACGGGCGATTGCTGAACTGGTATTGATGGGTGCACTATTCTCCTGTATCGGTGGGCCTAGGCAGGTACTGGCATTTGCTTTTGGTTATGCGCTTGGCGGTGTCAACGGGGCTATATTTGCCACCATTTCAGCCCTGCTGGGCTGCATTATTCTATTCTATTTTTCCCGCTTTGTTTTTCGTGAGCAGATTAAACGCCGCTTCGAGCAAAAATTAGCCCGGCTTGAAGCGTTAATTATCCACAAAACCTGGCTTAAGGCATTGATGTTCCGTTTACTGCCGTTAGGGAGTAACTACATCACCAATCTTTTAGCGGGCACGACTTGTGTCAGTCCATGGCAGTTTTTTGTTGGCAGTGGCATCGGTTTTCTACCACAAATGTTCATCTTTAGCTTTGCAGGTGCAGGGGTTAGCCTGAGCGACGAACATCACCTGCAGTTGAGTGGTGGTTTGTTTGCAGTGGCGCTGTTGATTGGCATATACCTTTACCGCACACGATTAGGCAAAGAGCTTAATCAGGCGGTAAAGTCCAAAGGTTGAGTCCATTTAGCGCTGCTGGCAAATGCTGCAAAACACCGTAGCACGTTGACCCAAACGTACTTCACTCAGCAGTTGGCCACAGTGAGTGCAAGTTTCACCCCCTCGACCATAGACATGCAGTTTTTGGGCGAAGTAGCCCGGCTTGCCATCGGCGTTAGTAAAATCTTTCAAGGTAGTACCTCCCTGCTCAATCGCTCGCGCAAGGATCTGTTTCACCTCAGCAACGAGAATGGTGATACGCTCAGCATCCACTTTCCCCGCTTCGGCTTGCGGGTGAACTCCCGCCGCAAATAATGCCTCATTGGCATAAATGTTACCCACACCGACCACGATATGGTTGTCCATCAAGCACAACTTAATGGCTTTTTTCTTATGCTTTAACGCATCGACTAAGTACTGTGCGTGAAAGCCAGCCTCTAGTGGCTCAGGCCCGAGTTTCGACAGCAGTGGGTGAGCTTGTTCCGGCAGTTCGCTCCATAACCAGGCACCAAAACGTCTTGGGTCGTTGTAGCGCAGTATCTTGCCGCTGGCGAGTACCAGGTCGATGTGATCATGTTTTTCGACTGGGCTATTCGCTGGCAATATACGTAAACTACCCGACATACCTAAATGGACGATAGTCGTGCCAGCAGCTGTATCAATCAGCAGGTATTTAGCACGGCGGCGCACCGCGGTAATCGTCTGACCAATTATCTGTTTTGCGATCTCGGGTACTGGCCATCGCAGCGATGCGTTGCGTACGATTAGGTCAGTCACAGTGTTATCAATCAAGTAAGGAGAGACCCCTTGTTTAGTCACTTCTACTTCTGGCAGTTCAGGCATTTAGGCTCTCTTCTGTAACGCAGCGAGGTATCAACAGGTAATTATAACAATGGTATTAATGAGCTCGGGCACGAATGATTGGGCTGAGTTGCTCTCGTAAACTGGCAGGAATTTGATACCAGTTACCCGCGGGAGACTTTAGTAAGCCTTGGCTGCTAAATAGCACCCAGACTTGTGCCGTGTCATTATCAGTAATTTGAATCACTAGCTCAATGGGCTCACCTGCTGTTTCAGGCCTATCGACGAGGGCCGAAATATGCACTAGCTCCCACGCATTGGCCCATTCGAGGCAATTGAGGATCTCTTCACTACATTGCCAACCAGATTGGCGCTTCTGCAGCCAATACTCTCCCAGCTGTAACTGAGACAGTGGCGCTGATTGGTCGAACAGAGCTTGAGTTTGCAGCGGTTTTATATGGCTATTATCCTCAATAACAGTCAGCACTGAGATCATAAATATAGAAGCGAGAATGATAATGGTATTCCACTTTCTTCGGGATAATGCCATGGGGATAGAATTCAAAAGGTTACTTAACTATTAAGTGTATCTGCAAGTTGGGATAACCACAAACTTGGTTGGTTGCAAGCTGGCGCTTGGGCTTTAGGGTTAGACTCTGTCTAACAATAGGTTTTTATCAGGCTGCGCCAGACCAACGTCGTGGCGCTTCGCCCACACCCGAGCCAAGGGGCAAAGCGCTTGCGCCCCTTGGCTATCCCTCAGCGCCCCGGCGAAATTTAAACAGCGAAATTTCCAACGGGGGAGATTGCTGTCTGTAAGTTTGATTCGTTGGACTTGAATCATGATGTTCACTGAAATTAGAAACGCATAATCTCAAGGTTTTTTGATAACTTAAATGCCGAGAGTTTGCGCTTTTCGAAACCTGTGTAGATGCGGCTGAGGCCGTCGGAAACAGGACCAATTCTGTTCCATACAGAATTTGGCATTTCCTCCGTCTTTGAGTCAGATGTTTTCGTTGAGCTTACAGGAGCCTTTCTTTTATAAAGAGTTGCGGCGAGCCTAAGTTGCGCCTGCACATAAGGTCGTTCATTCACATCTGACCCATAGGGATATGGGAAATGTCGTTCTGATGTCGGGAACATCATCGGCCATGTGATCACGACATTCGGACTTCCTGTCCAGCATCTGCCGCAGGTCATTGGAACCATAGATGTTGAAAGTTCACTCAGTATTGATTGTTCCCTTAAAACTAAGACCTTGCGGCCTATTTAAGTAGTGGTGCTTCGCCCATTCTTATCATCAAGAGTAGAGCCAAGGGGCAAAGCGCTTGCGCCAGCTTATGATTTCATAAGAGTCAAACCCTCAGCGCCCCTGCGAAATGACAAATGGGGGAAATCATTGTCTGTAAGTTGGGTAAATGTATTTAAGCCATGATGTTTACTGAGAGATAGCTATTTCTTATTTGGAGGCTGTTAACTCAAATGCTAAGAGTTTGCGCTTTTATATCCCAGTGTAGATGCGGCAGAGGGCTTCGGTTTTAGAGATGAAAGCGTAGCAGGACTGAGAATGTATTTTTTTGCAACAACATAGGTGATGTAAATAAAGTGTGAAAAAACATAAATCTTAGCCTATACATAATAGGCGCCCACCTACAGTAGCCATGCTATTTATATGGAGATAAATATGTTCTCAATATTCAGAATATTCATTGTTGTAATATGTATCTTTGCTTTGACTGCTTGTGGAGGTGATGATGGTTCTCCGGTCTGTCCATCTAATGTGCCTTGTGAACTGCTCGATGATGGTACCGCCACAACTACTGACTCCGAAGTTACTTATACTGTGTCTTTAAGATTAACGGATGCGGCCGGACAGGATATATCTTCAATTACCTCTGTTTCCCCTGGCCAGTTGATCGCTGCTGTAGAAGGGCTAAGTGAAGCTGTGATTGTCACCTTCAGCAGTACGATAGGTGACTTGCCTATTACTACCGCGGTAACTGATGCCGATGGAAATGCGACCGTTGTTATCTATTCGGGTACCTCACTTGGAGCTGGAACAATAACTGCGTCTTTGGTTACGGGTGAACAAGATACGGCGATTTTTGTGGTTGGTGCTACCAATTTAGAGATGGGTAGTGGTGACCCATTGCAATCTGGTATAGCTGAAGTCAGTACAGATTCGTTGTCTGCTGGGGGTACAGCGAATGTATCGGTGACTATAGTTGATGAGCAAGGGCTGCCTTTTAAGGAAGCTGTCGATGTTTTCTTTAGTTCTAGTTGCTCCCAACTATCTACACCTTTAGCTGAACTCAGCTCCCCTGTCATGTTAATCAATGGGGTTGCAACAACAACATACTTAGCTAAAGGCTGTGTTGGAGATGATATTATTAATATTAGTGCAAATGCCGGAGGGATAAATCTATTTGCAACTGGAGCCATCAATGTTCTTACTGCTGAGAAAGGGAGTGTGATATTTGTTTCTGCCACACCGAGTAATATTGGTATTTTGGGCTCAGGAGGGAGTGAATCCTCAACGGTTATATTTGAAGTGTTAGATACCAATGGCAACCCTGTCAGCAATACAGCAGTCAGCTTCTCTTTGAATACCGATGTGGGGGGGATCCAGCTTCAGCCCTCTATGGCTACTACTAATGGTTCGGGTATGGTTCAAACTGTTGTGACATCTGGTACGGTAGCGACTACGGTTAGAGTTACCGCAATTGTTGAAGGCACTGACCCACTAATTACAAGTCAATCTAGTTCATTAGTCGTTTCTACAGGAATTCCAGACCAAGATAGTTTTTCATTATCTGCTGAAATACTAAATCCTGAAGGGTGGAATTATGATGGCGAAAAGGTGACGTTTGTGGCTAGGTTAGCGGATGCGTTTAATAACCCTGCACCAAACGGTACAGCAGTTTCCTTCACCACAGAAGGAGGTAACATAGGTGCATCATGTGTGACGGTGAGCGGAGAGTGCAGTGTCACTTGGGCGAGCCAGAACCCACGCCCACTGAATGGTCGTGCAACTATTACTGCAACAGCGATAGGAGAGGAGTCGTTCCCAGATTCTAATGGTAATGGCCGTTTTGATGCCGATGAATTTGCATTATTTAGTGGGAATGGAATCGATGGTCAACCATATGATATGGATGAAGCCTTTAACGATTACAACGAAAACCAGCTATACGATAAGAGTGCCTTGGAAGAGTTAATTGACTTTGATAACGATGGTTCGTTTACGCTACGAGATGGTTTATATAATGGAGTGTTGTGTAGTGACCCTGTACACAATGGGTGTGCTGATGGTGTTTCTAATTCTAAGTCGATCAATATTCGTAGTAGCCTAGTGCTTATCATGTCAGGTAGTACAGCATATGGTTCAAATCTGATTGTGACAGATAGTAGTGCTGATAATGGTAATGAAACTTTAGATTTATTTGGCATTGAGGCGGGTCAAGTTTCGCTGACTATCATGGATGTCAATGGACAACAGATGCCAGCGGGTAGCAAAGTAAATATGACTGCAACAGCGGGATCCGTTGTAAGTAAGAGCAGCTATGTTTGGCCTTCGTCAAATATCACCGGTGGCCTAAGTTTTGGCATTATCGTTAAGGGTGAAGACGAGCCTAACTCTGGAGTGTTGTTGATTGAAGTTCAGACGCCAAATGGAGTCGACACTTTAGTAGCAACGATACCGATCGTGATTCACTAGAGATAGATGAGTAATCAATAAGGCACATTAGTGCCTTTTTTATTGGGTCACGATTTTTGAATAGTGCTAGCTGTGGAACCCATTCGATTCAAGAAAAAATCAAAGTCATGGCGCTTCGGCCCTTAATGTTATAAAGAGTCGAGCCAAGGGGAAATGAGTTTGCGTGTTCTGCTGGCTATGCAGAGTGGTGACTTTTGTAGTTTTAAATTAAGAACACAAATGCTAGATGGTTAGTGTTTTGTTGAATTTACATGGACCCTTTCTTTTCTACCCGAATTCAAGATCTAAGTGCACCACTTCAAATCATCTAAATACTTCTGCTGGTGTTTGGTAATTCAGTATCTTTCTTGGCCTGTTATTTATTAAGTTTACAATGGTTTCTAGTTGTTCGCTCGTAACTACTGAAAAGTCAGTTCCTTTAGGGAAGTATCTCCTTAAAAGGCCGTTGGCATGTTCGTTAGCTCCCCTTTGCCATGAGCTATAGGGATCTGCAAAGTAAATATCGATCCCTACTGCGCTTTCAAGCTCTTTAAACGCACTAAACTCTTTACCATTATCGAGTGTCAGCGTGAGTCTTTTCGCCTCAGGTTGTGCTTGAAAGGCTTCAATTGAAACACGGTTAAATGATGTCGCTTTTTTGTCATCAATTTTCTTTGCAATTAGGTATCTACTCTTTCTTTCTAGGTGTGTTACAAAGTAACCAGAGCCCTTCTTTCCTTCAACTAAGTCACCTTCCCAATCACCGATACGACTGCGGGTATCTACGACAGGAGGCCTATCATGAATGCTGACCCTGCCTTTTATTTGACCACGTAAGTCACCGTATTTCCTTTGCTTTCTTCTGTTTTTATGCCTTTTTGCTAAGTAGCAATATAGGTTTCCAGAGTGCTTAAAGTCTTTAATAACCCATTGATAAATGGCCTCATGGCTAACATGAAAAAGAGGATCGTCAGGGTGTTCTAACTTTAGTCGACCCGAGATAGCCTCTGGAGACCAACCCCGCTTTAAAAGCGTAATAACTGTAGTGCGAAGCTTTATATTTGAGTATTTTTTTTGATGCCTGGGAATTTTCCTTCTAGCCAGTGCTTTTTCTTGAGCGGCATTATCATAATAAGTGTATGTCAGAGGCTTATTTCGACTTATCTCTCGACTAATCGTCGTATGGTGACGCCCTATAAGCCGTCCGATGGATCTTAAACTCTCACCTGAGTTAAAGCGGTAATAGATCGCTTTTCTTTCATACATGCTAAGGTGGTTGTAGGTCATCTTGGAGCTCCTCTGCTGTGTTATGGTCGCACATAAACATTAGCAGAAGCTTCAGGATGACTGTCTCTTCAATAAGTTAACTCAGGTGGTGCACTTGCATGTTGAACGCGGCCTAAGAAGAGCCTCTGACACTTACCGTTAGTTTTCATATTTATGTTCTTGGGTTAACAAAGTACTAAAAATCTACTTTTTGTGTGAATAAGGCTGCCATCAGCTGAGATTGGTTAGATAGGCTATCTGTACGCGTTAGCCCGGTGCTATCGCTTATTTTAATCTGCGGATTTTGTATGTACTCTCGTGCATCATCTTGTGTCATTAGCACTGGCAGTGACACGGTATAATTGACTCCATCTTGTGCTGATATATGCCAGTATAGCGGCTTTGACTTTACTAGAGATCCTGAATCATCTGCGTTAACTGCAAAGTTTTCTAGGTATCTTAGCTTAATTAGGTTTTGCCCCTTTGCCAATTCAAATTCTTGAGCGTTATTCACTCGAACACCATTAATCTCAGAGACTTGCAAATCGCTAGGTATAAATACACTTGCTGCAAGCACTGACGCTGAAGAGGTTGCAACAATGGCGGCGAAGACTGCTTTAGTGAGTAATTTCATATTTGACTCCAAGTATTCTTATTGAGTTTTAGTGGACTTATTGTCCGTTGATAAGAATCATATTGTCTCCTGTTGGGGGAGGGTCAAAGGCTTTTTCTGTTTTATTCAAAATAATTTTTAGCGCAAATGCTGGATGTTATTGCTTTTCTAAACCAGTGTAGATGCGGCCGTCGAAAATAGAGCTAATTCTGTTCCATACATAATTTGGCATTTCCTCAATCATTGGAGGTCGGCTGTTTTCGTTGAGCCCACAAGGACGTGCTTGCTGCGAGCCTCAGCAGTGTCTACACATAAGGTCATTCATTCACATCTGACCCATAGGGATATGGGAAATGTCGTTCTGATGTCGGGAACATCATCGGCCATGTGATCACGTCATTCCGACATCCTGTCCAGCACCACCGTAGGTCATTGGAAGCATATTTTCTTAAAGGTAGTCCCATAGTTTGTTAGTTTGCATGCAAATTTATCAAGCTACGCTTGACCAAAGTCGTGGTGCTTCGCCCATTCTTGTAATCAAGAGTAGAGCCAAAGGGGAAAGTGCTTGTCCCTTTTAGCCAATCCTCAGCGCCCCGGCGAAATTTAAACAGCGAAATTTCCAACGGGGAGATTTGATTATGCACCTTTGCTCAATGTATTAAAGTTATGATTTCTTAATAAGAAATAGTCATTTTATACTGGGGGAGTGAAGACTCAAGTGGTGAACTGTTGTGCTTTTCAAACCCAGTGCAGATGCGGCCGTCGAAAACAGGACCAATTCTGTTCCATACAGAATTTGGTATTTCCTCCATCCCTGGAGGTCAGACGTTTTCGTTGAGCCCACAAGGATGTGCTCGCGGCGAGCCTCAGTTGCGTCTACACATACGCCTGCCGCAGGCAATTGGAACCACTTTTGCTTAAAAGTAGCCCCATGGTTTGTTAGTCTGCATGCAAATTTATCAAGCTGTGTTTGACCAAAGTCGTGGCGCTTCGCCCATTCTTGTAATCAAGAGTAGAGCCAAAGGGGAAAGCGCTTGTCCCCTTTAGCCCATCCTCAGCGGCCCGGCGAAATTTAAAAAGCAAAATTTCCAACGGGGGAGATTGCAGTCTGCAAATTTGGCACTTAAATGTAAGTTCTGATGTTCACTGGTGTGGAGGTTTATCAAATTTAGAAGCTTTTATTGATAAGCCTAATGCTGAGAGTTTGCGCTTTTCGAAAGCAGTGTGGATGCGGCTGAGGCCTTTGGAAACAGGACCAATTCTGTTCCATATAGAATTTGGCACTTCCTCCGTCCTTGGAGGTCAGATGTTTTCGTTGAGCTTACAGGAGCCTTTTCTTTTATAAATAGTTGCGGCGAGCCTCAGTAGTGTCTGCGCATAAGGTCGTATGTGATCACGACATTCCGATATCCTGTCCAGCACCACCGTAGGCAATTGGAACCACTGTTATCAGAAATAACTCATTCGTTTCCAAAAATGACTTTCGCCTAAATTTTAGATTAGTGCTCAATCAACCATGGGATATCTATCTGCCAGATAAACAAAACCCGACGTTTTAGGCGTCGGGTTTTCAGTTTTATAACCTATTGAAATAGTCACAACTAAAGGTCAATACACATGCTAAAAGCAAACACCAAGAGCGGCTATCCCCCTGTGGCATTCATAAACCGTAGGATCTGGGTTTCGCCGTTGGGATCGAAGTGGTGCTCTTTTGGCTTGTGCTTGATGCCATCTAGAATGGCTGTTTTTAGCTTTTCTATGTCGCCGGGGAACTCGCGTACAATGGCTTTTAAGTCGACGGAATTTTCATTGCCTAAACACAGCAGTAAACGACCTTCTACCGTGACTCGGACTCGATTACACTCGTGGCAAAAGTTATTGCTGTGGGGAGAAATAAAGCCTACATGAATATTGCTGCCTGGCATGGTGTAATAACGCGCAGGTCCGCCCGTTCGGCGATTAGATACCGTTAATTCATAACGCTCTCTAATGAGCTTTTTGATCTCATCACTGCTGCAGTGACGGCTGCGCTTGCGCTCATCGATCACCCCTAAAGGCATCTCTTCGATAAAGGCGATATCGAGTTCCCGTTCACGACAGAACTCAATTAGATCCAGCACTTCATCATCATTTTGGCCACGCAAAATCACCGCATTAACTTTTATCTTTTTAAAACCTGCTGCTCGTGCGGCATCAATACCGGCAATGACGCGGTTTACCTTGCCGTTACGCGTCAGCTCAGTGAAGAGATCCGGTTTTAAGGTATCGAGGCTGATATTGAGGCGGTTAAGCCCGGAATCATGCATCTCTTGCGCAAAACGGGTTAACCGAGAACCATTGGTGGTCATCGAAAGCTCTTCAAGCCCCGGTAACTTGCCAAGTAGCTTAACCAATTTGTCGCAGTCGGTTCTCACTAAAGGCTCGCCGCCTGTTAGGCGTATTTTCTTAACGCCTAACTCGGTAAAAGCCTGTCCAATCCAGGCCAATTCTTCAAGGCTTAATACATGTTCTTTGCTTAAAAAACAGGGATCTTCACTCATGCAATAGACACAGCGAAAATCACAGCGGTCAGTTACAGACAGCCGTAGGTATTCGACTGTACGGCCAAAGTTGTCAACGATCAAACTCATACTACTTACCTATATGACCCTTAAAGAAGGTCGGAAAAAGGTTGAATATACACTGTGTCACCTGGATTCAACTGGTCATCTTTCTCGCCTATCACGATGAGACAGTTTCCTTTTACCATAGAGCTAAGCATCCCTGAGCCTTGAGCACCTGTTGTGGTTACATGTAACTTGCCATCTGCTGACAGATGGTAGATCCCGCGCATAAATTCGGTACGCCCGACTCGGCTACGCAGTGGTTTATCTGTGATTGCTGGCACCATGGTAGGTGTCCAGTTCTGCTCTCCGGCAAGTTTACGGATAGCGGGTTGTACGAATTGCAGGAACGACACCATCACCGCAACTGGGTTGCCTGGTAAGCCGAAGAACAAGCTGTTGTCGATCTGACCGAAGGCCAACGGGCGACCCGGACGCATGTTGATACGCCAAAAGTTTATCTGGCCCACTTGCTCGAGTACGGTTTTGATGTAGTCTGCATCGCCGACAGATACGCCACCTGAACTGATCACGATATCAGCTTGCTTAGCTGCATCGGTTAATGCCGCTGCTAGTGCGGCTTCGCAGTCTTGAATAATGCCTAAGTCTATCACTTCACAACCGAGTTGCTGCGCCATCGACTTGATGGTGTAGCGGTTGGAGTCAAAGATGCAGTTGGGCTTTAATGGTTCGCCAGGTTGGCAAACTTCATCACCGGTAGAGAACACGGCTATGGTTGGACGCTTGAAAACGGCTAGTTTGCCAAATCCCAGAGATGCAAGTAAACCTTGTTCTGCAGCATGCAGGCGCGTGTTTGCAGCTAGTGCGGTTTCGCCTTGGGCTATATCTTCGCCAGCTTGCCTTACGTGTTGGCCTAAAGCCATTTCACCTTCAAATTCGACTTTGCCGTCTTGCTCATTTGCCAGTTCACGCAACTGAATTGTGTCTGCACCCGCTGGCATGGGAGCGCCAGTCATGATGCGTACGGCTTCACCGGCTTGAATAGTGTCAGCATAAGCGTGACCCGCCATCACTTCGCCCATCACGTTATAGGCTTGGGTGTCTTCGCCTAACTTAAAGGCGTAACCGTCCATTGCTGAATTGGTGTGTTGTGGCACATTAACTGGCGAGATGGCATCTGCTGCCAGCACTCTATTTTCAAGTGCATCTAGCTCAACGTTTTCAGTTGCTGTCACAGGTGTGACATAGGAAAGAATTTTGTCTATGCCTTGGCGTACCGACAATGTGGTGCTGTTATCGAGTTCGCAACCACAGCTCGGCGCCATCGGCAGATCGATTGGACATGGTTTCCACGCTGCGATGTAATCGCTAACGTAATCGGCTATTTGCTCAACGTTATTGATATCTAAACGGTGCAACTCTTGTGGCAGCTCGGTGTCGTCGCAGCAGGCAATGGCCTGAATATTGTCGTCGTGGGTGTGAATGAAAGGTTTGCCATGAGCGGCACGATGCAGCTCAATTTTTGGTAGCTCGAGCTTTTTAAAGCCTTCTACTAATACTATGTCGACCTTGTCCGCTTCAATTTGCTGTAATAGGTGCGGTAGCTCAGGATCTGTGTCTCTGGCATCTTCAGTCATTAAGGCCCAGCGCACGTGTGACGCAACTAGCATCTGTTTGGCACCGGCTTTACGCATCTCAAAGCTGTCTTTACCTGGAATATCAACATCAAAGTTGTGATGAGCGTGCTTGATGACGGCAAGGCGAACACCACGGCGATTAAGCTCTGGGATTAATTGCTTCAATAATGTGGTTTTGCCTGTGCCGCTATAGGCACAAAATCCGAGAACGGGGATCGGTAACGGATTGGTAAAAGGTATGCTCATTTACACCTCAGGTTAGTCTTTTCGTTGGCAATAGCGTCGCTAAGTTGCTGTTTTTGTTCTGGTGTGTTGACGTTAATAAAGGCATTTGGCTGGTCGCTAAAATCTGTCACCACATAATTATGTTTGGCGTACCAAAAATCGATTTTGCGCTCTCCGGCATCTAAAAAAGCTTTCATTGATGTACGTAAACTGGGTTTCAGTAACATGACAACGGGTTGCTCACGCTTACCATCACTTGCTACAGCAAGCTCTGCATCTGCAGCGATTAACTTTGCCAGCATTCTGGCAATCAAATCAGTAGGTAGCAATGGACAATCGCAAGGAACAACCATCAAATAGTCAGCCTGAGTATGGCTCATAGCAGTGATCATGCCTGCCAATGGGCCTAAATAACCGCTATCTTGGTCACTTATCACCTTAAAGCCGAATTCAGAATACACCTTTTGATTGCGGTTTGCGTTGATCAGGATCTCCTTAACTTGAGGTCGTATCCTATCAATTGTATGTTTGATCATCGGTTGGCTATCTAACTCAACTAAGCCTTTATCGTCGCCACCCATACGTCTGGCCATTCCGCCTGCGAGGATCACTGCATCGATCGTTGTCGTCATCACATCTTCCTGTTATTAGTTGCAGCTTACTTAACAATAGCAATCATACTCCGTCGCTCAATAACTTAATGTTGACGGGGTAGCAGTTTGGGTATGGTTATTTGACCATACTGTTTAGCATGTTGGGATTGATATGGACTGCTAAAGTCGGTGCAGCTTCGGGCACCTTATCATTGGTGCTAATTCTATTATTATCGATTAGCCATGCATGGTCGCAGATTTGCGTCAGCATACATGACTGATGGCTACTGATTATCATCCCTGTACCTTGCTGTTTTAGATCTGAGATCATCTGCAACACCAGATGTTGGGAATGTTTATCCATATTTGAGGTTGGTTCATCAAGCATCAACAGCTTGGGTTGTACTATCCAGGCTCGCGCAATTGCCAATCGTTGGCGTTCACCGCCAGATAAGCTGGATGCTGATTGCGACAGTAAATGAGTTAACTGTGCCATCTCAATTGCTTGTTCTGTACGTGCATTCAGCGTTGCCTTGTCATTGGTTGAGAAAGCCAAAGGATAGGTGAGGTTATAAAGCACACTGCCATCAAAAAGATAAGGATGCTGATGCAGATAAAGTGCTTTTCCCACAATAGCATTGCTGCGCCACCATGGCGCTAGTGAATAACCAATGGCCTGCACTTGGCCTTGGCTGGGTTTAATCAGTCCTGCCAATAGTTTCATTAATGTGGTTTTGCCACAGCCGTTATCACCCTGAAGATGAATCACTTGGTGCTGCGGAAAAATAAGATCTTGAACGCTAAATAGATGCTTATCATCGAAGCGCATCTCAAGATCCTGTGCAATAATTTTTGCCATACTAATTAATGACTCCTCGGCTCGGCCTTGCCTCTTAGCGTACCTAAGGCAAAGTTTAGCACTAGTGCTAATACTAACAGGACAAGCCCAAGTGCAATCGCTTGCGCAAAGTCACCCTTACTGGTTTCTAACGCGATAGCGGTGGGGATATTTCGAGTGACACCTGCAATGTTGCCGCCGACCATCATTGAGCAGCCTACTTCGGTCAGAATACGGCTAAATGCGGCGATAATAGCTAATAATAGTGGAACTTTGAGCTCTCTGCAGACAGCCCAAATAGCACTGTACCAAGGCGCGCCTAATGTTCGTGAGGTTTCCCAAGCGCGGCGGTCAACACTGGTGAACGCTGCTTGACTCATGGCGATAAGTACCGGCGCACAGATCATCATCTGGCCTAAAATCATGCCTTTTTGAGTAAAAAGCCATTTAAGATCGCCGAGTGGCCCCATGCGAGTTAACAGCAGGTAGACTAATAATCCGATAACAACGGTGGGAATGGATTGCAGGGTTTGAATCAAATTGGTGACCAACCAGCGGCCACGGAAGCGAGAAAAAGCCAATATGAAGCCGAGCACCATTGAGGGCAGCAAAGTGATCATCAGTGCTGCAAATGATACTGAAAAAGATACCGATATAATGGACCAGACTTCTGGGTCCAATGAAAACAGCAGGCTTAACGCCTGCTGTGTTAGGGCT
This sequence comes from Shewanella sp. KX20019, assembly GCF_016757755.1. NCBI lineage: Bacteria > Pseudomonadati > Pseudomonadota > Gammaproteobacteria > Alteromonadales > Shewanellaceae > Shewanella > Shewanella sp. KX20019. The sequence goes on from NZ_CP068437.1 coordinate 168,457, forward strand.
AACCAGCCTTCATTCATTCGCTATATGTTGCCTTGAACAATTGTTCACCCTGAACCTTATAGTTGTTGATCATCCCTTGCGCCTGCGCGCCGATCAGCCAGTCGCTTAATGCTTTAGCCCCTTTATGGTTTAAGTCAGGGTACTTGTCTGCATTAATCAGCATGATTTGATATGGATTAGCCAGTGCTTGTCCGCCATCAAAGTCTACTGCAAGGCCGATTTTACCTGAATATGCCACGAAAGTACCACGGTCAGATAAGGTATAACCTTGTAATTCGTTTGCCATTAGTAGCGTTTTGCCCATGCCTTGGCCTACAGAAGTATAGCCATCAAATTCAGGCTTAACATTGGCTTTACCCCAAAGGATAAGCTCTTTCATGTTAGTGCCTGAGTTGTCGCCGCGTGAAATGAATGGCGTAGCTGATTTCGCTATTTTGGCAAATGCCGCTTCGGCAGACTCACTCGAGCGGATGTTAGCAGGATCATTCTTTGGACCTAAGATAACAAAATCGTTTTCCATGATCCCACGTGGAAGTCTGCCATAACCTTCAGAAACAAATTTGGCTTCTGCGGCGGGTGCGTGAGTCATTACAACATCCACATCACCTTGGCGAGCCAGCTTAAGCGCTTTGCCTGTTCCTGTAGCAATCACCTGTACTTTATAACCGCTTTGGGCTTCGAAAGTCGGTAACAGGTTTTTTAATAAACCTGAGTTTTCAGTACTGGTCGTGGTTGCTAGCTTAATAACTTCATTGGCTTGAACTGGCATTCCAATAAACAATGCAGCAGTCACAGCAAGACCAATAACGCGTTTAAGGTTTAACATTTTTACTCCTTGGCAAATATAAAAGGGTCACTCTATACCTGAGTCACCGCAGAAAAGTGAAGTCACTTCTCTATTTGAAGAGCAAGTTTGATGCCATTTTTGTATTCGAGGATTTTGTATCACATCAGTCGCTTAAGTGTGAGCTTGATCCCATGGTTATTAAAAAGCATTCAGACAATATGTCCCAACGTCGCTAAAGCGTGGTTCATAGTGACCTATTCCCCCCAGTTAGGTGATAGACTTTGTTCATTATGAGTCAAAATGTCCTGTTTAAGACAAGATGAGCCAGAGAGTAAATGATATGAAGCCACTTCCTTCCGCTGTATCGGTACTAATTGTTGACGATGAACCTGGTATGCGCAGCTTTTTGAAAAAGGCGCTCGCTAAGAAATTTGCACTGGTGGAGACGGCTTCCAGCGTTGAAGATGCAGAACAACTGCGTTCGCGCTGTCATTTTGATCTGCTGATCGTCGATATTCGTCTGCCTGGCCGTTCAGGTATTGAGTGGCATGAAGCGCTTAATGATCAAGAGCGACGTTCTGACATCATCTTTATGACAGGTTATGCCGATATGGATGTGGCCATCAAAGCGCTTCGTGCCGGTGCATCAGACTTTATAATGAAGCCCTTTCATCTCGAACAGATGATGAAGTCCGTTGACCGCTGCATCGAGCGACGCTTATTGAAGCGCGAAAACTTGATGTTGCGCCGCGAAGTGTCGTTTAATCAATCGTCCACCATCATCGGCCAAAGCGATGCAATGAGCGAAGTGAAAGATATCATTGCCCGTGTAGCACCAACCAATGCGGTGGTGCTTATCGAAGGTGAGTCGGGCACAGGTAAAGAGCTCGTCGCCAGGCAGTTGCATACGTTAAGTGGACGTCAAGGGCCATTTGTGGCTGTGAACTGTGGTGCTATAGCGCCAGAACTGCTTGAAAGTGAGCTATTTGGACATTCAGCAGGAGCCTTTACTGGCGCAAAAGGTAACCGAGAAGGGCTATTTAGCTTTGCGTCTGGTGGTACCATTTTCCTCGATGAAATTGGTGAGATGCCGTTAAAAATGCAAACCGCCTTACTGCGCGTGTTAGAGCAACGAACCATCAGACCTGTGGGCAGTGAGAAAGAGATTAATATTGATGTTCGAGTGCTTGCGGCGACTAACCGTAAGTTATCGGAAGAGGTAGAAGCGGGTCACTTTCGACGTGATCTCTATTACCGCTTAAACGTACTCGATATTGTTATCCCACCACTACGGGATAGGCCAGAAGATATCGTGGAGCTAACACATCACTTTACCTGCCAATTAGCTGCAGAATTGGGAGTAAAAGAGGTGGTCTGGAGTCATGAAGACTTACTCAAGTTACAGCAGCACGAATGGCCGGGTAATATCCGCGAGCTGCGTAATATGATTGAACGCTGTATATTACTAGGCAAGCCGCCTGCTGAGTACTGGAAAGCTCAACCTAAAGCTGAGATGGTTGCCGAATCTGGCTACCCGTTGCAATGGGCACTGAAAGACGTTGAGCGCGATCATGTGACTCGAGTTGTTGATATCCATGGTGGTAATAAGTCCGCAGCAGCAAGAGATCTTGGTGTGTCACGTAAAACCCTAGACCGAAAATACAAAGAGTGGTTTGGTGGCGAAAAGAACATAGATGAATAATAACAAGTTAGTCAGGAGAGTTTAGGTGTCTTTTTTTTCCAATATCTTTGGTGTTAGTTGGCAGCAGATGCAAGCTAAGGTGCGCTATCGCATTCTTATTCTGACTCTACTACCGATTTTGTTAACACTGGTTAGTCTAGTGTTTATTACCATCTATTGGAATATAAGCTACACAGGTAAACAGCTCTTTATGAAAGTAAAAGCTGATTTAACTGTGGCCAATAATACCCTGGTATCCGTGCAAACTATTCAAGAGAAACGACTCGAATTGGTGATGGAGTCTTGGGCATTTCAAAATGATTTTAGAAAGATAAATTTCAATGGGAAATTATCTAGAGAAGCACTGACACAGCATTTATCACAGACTAAAGTTGATATTGATTTAGATTTCTTACGCTTAATCAGCGTTGCTGAAGCAGCGTCTGATCCTGATCTACGACAGATGTTACCTCACATTGAAGCTGATCAGCCATTTTCAGGGCTGATGGTGTTGTCACCTAGTCGTCTTTCTCGTATTGACCCTGCACTGGCTGACAGAGCCCAGATCACAGTGATGAAAACGCAAAGAGCGCAGGAACCAGTCAAGACGGAAGAGAAGCGTGGTCTATTAAGCCGTTCATTACTGCCCATTCCCGATGCATCAGGTAATGTTGCTTGGTATTTAGATGGGGGGATCTTGCTCAATCGAGATGATCGCATCGTCGACCATATTCGAGATCTAGTGTATGACAAGGGGACACTGCCGGAGCGTTCCATCGGTACAGTGACGATTTTCCTCGACAATATTCGCATTAGTACTAACGTACCACTGCATTTTTTCCCCCAAGGCGACGATGAACGTGGCAGAGCGCTTGGTAGTTTAGTATCGTCAGAAGTGCGTGAAAAGGTGTTAAATCAAGGCCTGTTATGGGTTGATCGTGCTTTTGTATTTAATGACTGGTTTATCTCGGCATATGCGCCATTGGTGGACGTACAGGGAAAGCGCATTGGTATGATCTATACCGGATTTTCTGAGTCACCGTTTATCCACAACTATTTACTTAATATCATCGAACTTGGCACTATTTTAATGCTGGTGCTATTGGTTTCTGGTTGGCTGGTTTATCGTGGAGCCTATAGTTTATTGCAACCCATTGAACGTATTCATCATGTGGTAAAAGCGGTGCAATCAGGGCGAAACTTACGTATTGGTTCATTGGGTCTCGACAGTGGCAATGAGCTGTCTAATCTTGCTGAACAGTTTGATCGCATGCTGGATCTGTTGCAACGACGTAATACGCAGATCCAAGCAGCTGCAGAGCAGCTGGAGGTAAAAGTAGAAGAGCGTACTCGCAGCTTGCAGGAAAAAACTGAAGAACTGCAAGCAAACGTAGCCTTACTGAATGAAACTCGCCAACAGCTAGTCATTAATGAAAAGTTAACCGCGTTAGGTGAGTTAACTGCAGGGATCGCCCACGAGATTAATAACCCGACGGCGGTTATCTTGGGCAACATGGAGTTGTTAAAGTATGAGCTAGGCGATAATGCTGACGTCGTTGAAGAGGAGATTGAGCTCGTCATTCAACAAGTAGGGCGTATCAGTACTATTATCCGCAGCTTGCTACAGTATAGTCGTCCAGGGGAGTTCAATGCGCCATTGGAGATGCATCAAATTACCCCGATTATTGAAGAGATGTTAGTACTAGTACGTCACTCAATACAAAAGCAAGAAGTGGTACTCAGCCAAGAGCTTAATGCCAGTTATCCAGTGCAAGTTAACCGTCCGCAATTATTACAGGTTTTGATCAATATCGTGGTGAACGCCGCACATGCAATCAACGACAAGGGCCAGATATGGATCCGTACGTACGACTGGGTGCAGCGTGGTGAGCCTGTTGGGGTTAAGATTGAGATTGAAGATGAGGGTAAAGGTATTCCTGAAGAGGAGCTTAATCGCATCTTTGACCCATTTTACACTACACGTAAAGATGGTACTGGTCTGGGGCTGTCATTAAGCTACGGTATTATAAAACGTATTGGTGGCACTATTGAAGTGAGCTCTACTGTAGGTAAAGGCAGTTTATTCACTATTGGTTTGTATCATACAGCAGTAGAAGAGCAGACAAATGCTCCTTATGAAGGCCTACAGTTTCATGGCAAGCGCTCCGACGCTAGTTAACTCTTACCAATGCTAATCTACGACTCATATTGTAATTAACCTGGATGATAATCCCGGTTAATCAACAGTTTGTATGGGTTCACTCAATCCTATCTCTGTCGACCTTGAGCTGCTATGTTGCACGAGGCTGATACTGAGGTAAGTTGTTATCCGAGTAGTGATCTAGGAATTTCAAGCAAAAAAGCCAGGATGAAATTCTGGCTACCAAAAAGGGTGTGAGCAATATGGCATTGCTGGTTGCACGAGGCTGATACTGAGGTAAGTTGTTATCCGAGTAGTGGTCTAGGAATTTCAGGCAAAAAAAAGCCAGGATAAAATCCTGGCCACAAAGTGTGTGTGAGCAATGTCGTGCTTTGCAAACTCGAACTATAAGGAGATGAGATTCCTAAAAGTATGTGAGTTCTGGAACGCATGTAAATAATAATCATTATCATTTGGTTGTGCAAGTTTTATTTCCAATTTATGGCTAATTAATTTAGTGAACGTTACTGGTAATGTTTTATATTCAATATTAACAGGTAGTTATGTGGTTTTCTGGTTCTGTTTGTTGTTTGGTAGGAGTTTCAGGTAAAACAGGGAATAGTTCCGATCACTTATGAGTGAGATCTGATATGGGCTATTTTTCTGCTAGGAATTTCAAGCAAAAAAAAGCCGGGGAAGAATTCCCGGCCACAAAGTGTGTGTGAGCAATGTCGTGCTTTGCAAACTCGAACTATAAGGAGATGAGATTCCTAAAAGTAAGTGAGTTCTAGAACGCATGCAAATGATAATCATTATCATCTGGTCGTGCAAGTTTTATTTCCAATTTGTGGCTAATTATTTTATCGAACGTCACTGTTAATATTTTATATTCAATATTAACAGATGGTTATGTTGTTTTCTGGTTCTGTTTGTTGTCTGGTAGGAGTTTCAGGTAAAACAGGGAATAGTTCCGATCACTTATGAGTGAGATCTGATATGGGCTATTTTCCTGCTAGGAATTTCAGATTAAAACAGGGAATAGTTCCGATCACTTAAGAGTGAGGTTTGATATGGGTTATTTTCCTGCTAGGAATTTCAGATTAAAACAGGGAATAGTTCCGATCACTTATGAGTGAGGTTTGATATAGGTTATTTTCTTGCTAGCAATTTCAGATTAAAACAGGGAATAGTTCCGATCACTTAAGAGTGAGGTTTGATATAGGTTATTTTCTTGCTAGCAATTTCAGATTAAAACAGGGAATAGTTCCGATCACTTATGAGTGAGGTTTGATATAGGTTATTTTCTTGCTAGCAATTTCAGATTAAAACAGGGAATAGTTCCGATCACTTAAGAGTGAGGTTTGATATAGGGTATTTTATCGCTAGGAATTTCAGGCAAAAAAAAGCCGGGGAAAAGTTCCCGGCCACTTAAGAGTGTGTGAGCAATGTCGTGCATATACCATAGGTATAAAAAAACTCTTTGCAGTATAAAGATGATGAGAACTTTATAGATTGACCTGAGTTCTGGAACGCACGTTAATAATAATCATTCTCATTTGTATTTGCAAGTTTTATTAGTAATTTAATATAAATTGCATCTAGACCAGCTTTTGCAGGTGGAGCTTGTTCTGACTTAAGTGCTGACAGTCTGCGGTCATCGCAGTAATCTGATAGTGGTTGTTGATTAACATCTTCAACATTACAGGGAAGCAATTACGGGTCTTAACGTCGATGCGGCTATAGCCTTGCTCACGAGTCCAGCGCTCTTGATACTCAAGTAAGCTCTTAGCCAGACCTAAACCTCGGTAATCTGGTGATACCCCGCCAAGCCAGCTGTAAAATACCTCATCTGTCATTTGGTAGCCCAATTTAAAGCCAGCGATTTCGCCCTCAATCTTTGCTAAAAGCAAAAGAGACGGTGTTGCTAGTAAACGGCTGCTGATCTCTTGGTTAGAATATGGCTGCTCAAATTCAGGGATGGCATCATAAATACTGCCCAGTAGTGTTAAAACTTCAGGTGTGAACTCGGTAACTGCTTCAATTTCAATCGTGTACATTTCTTACTCTCATTAATTTAGCCTGTTCACCTACAACGCCCTCAAAAAACGAGGTAAAAGTGAACGAATCGGCTAAATTATAACAGGTCTGTCCAGTTGCTGTTAAGCCTATTCTGGCGCTATAGTGCGGTTTTGCGACCGCTCTCTTGCAAAATTTTCTCCTGCAGCACCTTCAGCAATAGACCATATGCAGGTAGGAATAGACCGAGGCTAACGACCAATTTGAAGCCATAATCAACTGTCGCAATCTCTGGCCAGTTAGCAGCCATAAAGCTATCGGTTGAGGCGTAGAATGCCAGAGAGAAAAATACTATGGTATCAACAAGATTACCTATGATGGTCGAGGCCGACGGGGCAACCCACCAAGCTTGTGTTTGTCTTAATTTGGCAAATACAAAGATATCCATTAGCTGACCGATGAGGTAGGCAGCAAAGCTTGCAAAGGCGATGCGAAATACAAAACTGTTGAACTCTAGTAAGGCAGCTGCACCCTGGAAACTCCCTTGATGAAACACAACGCCCATCAAGTAAGAGATAATTAGTGCAGGCAACATGGCGAGAAAGATAATCTTTCTCGCGGCCTGTTGACCAAAGATCCTAACGGTGAGATCGGTTGCAAGGTACACAAATGGAAAGCTAAAAGCGCCCCATGTGGTATGCAGTTCGAAGATCTGAAAGGGTAATTGCACCAAGTAATTACTGGCGCAAATAATAACAATATGAAAGCCTGCTAAAAGCAGCAACGCGCGGCGAACCTGCGTCGGAGATAACATCAACATCTTGTGGCCTTTTTTAATAAATCGGGCGGGGTGAGGGAACCCGCAATAGCGATAATCGCTATAATTTTACAATTTTTGGTTAGTTAACCCATAATCGGGCGGCAAATTATAGAGCAGAATTTTTACAGAGCAAGCAGAAAAGTCGTGTAGCGGCTAATTTCCCGCTACACTCGTTGCTAACTGTTTGAATCTTGGGTTTGATGAGATGCTATAGTTCAGTCAATATTGACAGAATAGTGGTCAGTTTGTTTTCTAGCTCAGCCCACTCTTCATCTGGTTTTGAACCCGCGACGATACCGGCACCAGCAAATAGGTTAATTCGTCCAGGCTCAATCCGTGCGCTACGAATCGCCACCGCAAACTCACTTTCGTGCTTATTAAAGTAGCCACAAGCACCGGCATACCAGCCTCTAACATAGCCCTCTTGTTGACGAATAAAGTTCATCGCAGGCTCTTTCGGCAGTCCACCTACGGCTGGGGTCGGGTGTAGTGCTTGGATCAGTTGAAAGTCATCAACCCCCGCTTTCAACTCGGCTCTAATCGAGCGGTGCAGGTGTTGGATATGGCTCAACTTAAATACCGTTGGAAACTCTTCAGCACCAACATAATGGCTCAGTGGGCCGAGTACATCCACAATTTGCTGTCTAACCAGCTGATTTTCATGGCTGTTTTTAGTATCGTCGAGTAAGTCTTGTGCGAGTGCCTTGTCTTGCTCTTCGTTTATGCCTCTAACCGTGGTACCAGCAAGAGCTTCGGTAAATAGCTCTCGTTGTCTGCGCCGATACAGGCGCTCAGGCGTACAGGAGATAAAGGCACTTTCACTGGTAAATTGAAAACCAAACTGAAAACTATTTGGATTTCTTCCCTGCCAGCATGCCAGTAGCATCCATGGATCAATTGGCTCATTAATCTCAAGTTGAGTTTGACGAGATAGCACTACCTTTGGGGTGTCTTTAATAAAATTGGGGTGGGTAACTTGATTAACGAGTTCATTCCAGCGATAACGATCAGGCTTATCGCTACGACCCATTAACGCAACTTTATTGGGCGGTGTGAGTGGCTTTGGTTTATCCAGCGCTGCAACAGCTTGCAGTGCGATAGTAATCTCTTCTTCTAGGCTATTCTCTGTAAAGTTAAGGTTAACTAGTAGCTTATACTCATGCCCACTGCGGCGTAATTCTATGCGGGGCAGGATGAAACGTGCCTTGCCAAACTCTGACCAGCTTTCATTTTTTCGGTCAAAAGCCACGCCACCGTAATAACGCACGTCTTGATTATTTGTGAGTGCGCGTTGTTTTTGGTACTCGGCAGACATTTCCAGATCGTCAACATCATCACCAAAAAAGAAGTCCTTACAGCTGCCAATGGCGGCGACTTCCTCTTCAGTGTCACGCCCCTTCCAATAGACTCTCGGATAAGTCGATTGTGCTGCGAGCCAAGCAATAACAGGGATCGCAGAAATCGTCACCGACAGCTGCATGATAGGGTCGCTGTGTGGTTGAAGAGTAAGGGATGTGAGCTTGTCAGTTAAAGACGTAATCGCGTGAGACAGCAAGGGGGCGGCCAATAAATACTCCAAATAGCATTTCGTATGGGTAGTTATGGAAAGTGTTGAGGAGTGGACCTCTACTTTTTAATTAACCCAGTTTCAAATTGGTAATAAGAATCTTTACACAAAGTAATATCCAGTGGGTAGAGTGTCAAGTGGGTTGCTCTTCTGCTGTGAGCTATCACTGACTATTTAATCATCACGCTTTAGTTTTACACTTTGCATCCCTCCTGCCAACTGAGCTAGATATCTCAGCTTGTTCATTTTTCGAGATTTAGTGCGCCTTTTTGTCTGATAGGTAATTGCCGGTGGTCAAAATGTCGCATTGTGTGTGGTGGTTTATTTCTAATTGTTTAAATTAGTCGATCTAGGTCGTCATTCCTCCTTGTTTAGCTTGTGCATATTAGCGACCTTTCTGAAAATAGGCGCTAATAATGTCGTTAGGATGATGAAAAACAATGATAAACAACAATAAAACCCTGAAAGTTTCTACGATTGCGCTGGCATTGAGCTTTAGCTATCAGGTACAAGCCGACGAGATGGAGCGGGACCCTATTTTGAATGTGACCGAAGTCATTGTGGTTCATGGAGAGAAAGCAGCAGTAACAGAAGCTGCGACAACTCACTGGCGCCTTAATGAAGATGAAATCAAGGCTACTGGCGCTCAAAGTTTAGATCAGCTACTAAAAAATGTGCCCGGATTATATGTTCGCGTTGGCGGTCAGGGGACTCCGCGTGTTGACATTCGCGGTTTCAAGGCGCGGCATGTTATCTATCTGATTAACGGCGTACCAGCGAACGGTGCTGAAGATGGTCAGTTTGACCCAAGCTTAATTCCGGCAAGTCAGGTTGGTTCTGTCGAAGTTTCTGTTGGGCCAACATCTGTACTCTATGGCCCAGGCGGAGCAGGTGGTGTGATTAACATCATTACCAAGCAGGGCGAAGATGCTCCTCGTTTATCAGGACGCTTAGAAGCGGCGCAAGATAATACCTTTAACGGTGATATCAGCGCAGCAGGCAGTGGTGACAACTGGCAAGGGCTCATTAACTATAGTCGACAGCAAACAGATGGCTGGCCGATGTCGAGTGATTACGAGGATACCGAATATCAGCAAGGTGATGTGCGTGACAATGCCGATAAAACCTTAGATAACTTCTATGCGCAGGGCAGCTATCTTTTAAGTGACAACACACAATTGATGGCAAATATGAGTTTTCGTCAAGGCGAATGGGGTAAACCAAGCCGAGATGGTAGCGGATCAGGTTCTGCAAAATTTGAAAGAGTTGATGACTATCAAGCTAAAACATTCCAATTGGGGCTAGCGCATAAGTTTAATTCAATGTTTACCCTGCGCGGTTTTGCTTATCACAATCAGAGTGATGTTCTAGAAACTCAGTACAAAGATGATGACTACCAAGCGATAAAGGCCCAGCAAGATGGCCGCTCCACTGTAGAGGGAGGAAACCTGCAGTTTATCTCCAATTTTGACCAAGCGGGTGTTCTGACAACGGCAATCATTGCTGAAAAACAGAGTTGGCAATCGAGCGCCATCACCAGTAGTAAGGATAAGAACAAGAGCGGTAGCGGAAATGGCGGCGGTAATGGAGGAGGCAATGGCGGTGGAAGTGGTGGCAGTAGCGATAGCTTCGAAGATTCAGCTTGGTTATACACTGCTGCGTTAGAGTACCAATACCAAGGTGACAGTTACGGCGTCACAGCAGGCGGCGCTTTTCATGACCAAGACCGACTCGCGGAAACTGAAACAGATTACTCGGGTCAGTTATCGGGCTATTGGCAAGCACGCGAGCATACTCGTATCAACATGGGGATCGCGCGCAAAGTTCGCTTTCCATCCATGCGCAATCTCTATGCACAATCCTCTGGCAATGTCGATCTGCAAGCTGAGGTGTCACAGCACTTAGAGTTAGGTTTACTGCAAGATCTTGGCTACTCAACGGAGCTCAATATTGCCGGATATTACACCGATGCAGAGGACTATATTGCTAAAGATCTAACCGGTGTTTATCAAAATATGGGTGATTACAACTTTAAAGGGGTCGATCTGCAACTGCAAAACAATAGTGTGGATGATCTCTCGATGACCTTCGCTTATAGCTTCTTAGATACCGAAGATAAATCAGCAAGTGATTCGATGCAGACCTTAGAGTATCGACCGCGTCATCAGCTTCGTTTTCAAGCGCAATACCAACTGCCTTTTGCAATGCGGATAAATCTCAATGTCGAACGCATCATGGACCAGATCTACTACGCACAACAAAAAGTGGCAGGCGAGAAAGTGTTAGTTGAGCAATCACTAGGGGATTACACCTTAGTCGATATTAACTTTGTACAACCCTTGCTCGATGACAAACTTGAGCTTTATCTTAGGGCCACCAACCTGCTCGACGAAAACTACTATCAAAGCGAATCTCTACCGCAGGCTGGTCGCCAGGTGTTTATCGGCATTAATTGGCAGATTTAAGTAACGGGAGCGTAGAGATGAATCTAATCGAGCTGAAAGGGATCCATTTTGGCTATGACACTCAGCAAGTGGCGATCTTGGATGACCTCCACTTGTCAGTAAATCATGGAGAGTGCCACTGCATCAGTGGCGCAACGGGTTGCGGTAAATCTAGCTTATTACACCTTATTGCAGGGGAGTTATCGAGACCCCTTGAAGGTGAGGTGATTCGGCACCCCGCACTCATGGTGGGCTTGGTTATGCAAGACCCAAATGTGCAGGTGTTGCGCCAAAACGTGGGGGCTGAGGTCGCTTTTGCGCTAGAGAATCTCGGCACTCCCTCGACACAAATGTTAGAGAAAGTACAGCAAGCACTCAGGCGTGTAGGTTTGTATATCAGTATCGACACCCCTGTTGAGGTGTTGTCTCTGGGGCAAAAATATCGCTTGATGTTGGCGGCGCAACTAGTGTTTGAGCCAAATTTACTGCTGCTCGATGAACCGTGGACCCAGTTAGATAACCACGGTGTGCAAGAGCTATATTTTGTGCTTAAAAACCTACTTAGCGAAGGTGTTGCAATCGTAATGGTGGAGCATAAACCGCAAGCTTTTGGCAAACTGATTTCTCACCTGTGGCAGTTAGACAAAGGCAAGTTGCTGGCTGGTCTGTATTTGCCATCGGTGTTACGTGAACACAAGCTGAGTGCGATGACAGCAATAGAGGGAAAAATTGCTGCAGAAGAGAGAGCACGTATTGAGCCGCACCGTTTTCAATTTACTAGCCGAGACATCTTGTTCCGCTGCGCCAACACCTTAACTATTAGTGCGGGGGAGATGGTTGCCCTCGTTGGAGATAACGGCAGTGGGAAAAGTAGTTTATTAAAGGCGCTTGCAGGGATCCAAGCTGATATCGGCCAACTGCCATTATCGGTACTTGGCAAACGCCCTAAGCTGGGTATATACGGTGCAAATGTATGTCTGTTGCTACAAAGGCCCTGTCGGCAATTGTTTGAACAGACTGTGTTGATCGAAATGCAGTTTAGTTTACGCCGATTCCAACTGCCGCTTTCGCGGGCCGAGCGTATGTTGACCGAGCTTGGGCTAATGCATTTAGCGGCAGCATCGCCACACAAGTTGAGCTATGGACAGCAGCATATTATCGCATTGGCTTCGTTGGCGTGCTTAAAGCCTAAAGTGTTGCTACTTGATGACCCTTTTGCTGGGCTAGATAGTGTGCATAGCGGGAAGGTGTGGCAACTGCTACTGCAATTACGTCAACGGGGCTGTGCCATCTTGCTGACCAGTCATCGAGAAGTGTCAGTGGATGATGTTGATCGTGTCTGGCATCTAGAAGCGGGATTTTTATTAGATAAGTCACAGTCGATGGTGCAGGTCGATGCAGGTTAAGCCTCGGAGGCGTTTTACCACTGGAAAATGGCGTCGTTTAGGCTGTGTTCTAAGTGAAACCCACTGTTGTGCACTGGCTTTGCTGTTGAGCATATTGCTCTCTAGTGCAGCATTTCTGCTGCCGAGCGGTGCGCTGTGGATATTGGTGGCTATTAATGGTGGCTTGGTTGCTCATGGATTGCTGCTTAAGAAAAAGATAGCTGCGTTACTTCGCTTAGCGGCAGTGCAGTTTGCCACCACTATGGGGCTTTACTACCTGTTTCATGGTGAGAGCCAGTTGCTTGAGGGAGCTGTGGTGGTACTTAGAGTGTTGCTGGCTATGTTACCTGGCTGGTGGCTTTCAAGTACTCAACGTCCTGAGCGGCTTGGCGAAGTATTGAGTTGGGGCTTACCGCATCAATGGGCATTTGTCATTGCAGCGTCACTCAGTCTGTTGCCTTTTATGTCACGAGAATTGCGAGAGATCTACCAGATCCAATGTATGCGTGGCGCAAGGATCACCCCTAAAGCGCTGCGTAATCCAAAGAATTGGCCAGAATTTATTTACTGTGTGCTATTTCCACTGCTGATCCAGTTATTGAAGCTTTCCAAGCAGATGGCTATCTCAGCTAAGCTACGCCATTTTGGCGACACAGGCAAAGCAACACATTGGCCATCAACAAGAGACCCAAAATGAAACCTCATTTCGAATTACAAGATGCACTATTTATTGGATTTTGCGCCACTTTACTGGTGGTCATGAAGAGCATGTTACGGCTCAAGCTAGGGCTAAGCGGTCACTCAATGTTTTTGATGACCTTTTTTTACCTACTTTGTTATGGCGCTGTCGGTCGAGTGGGATGTATCACAGCTTGTGGATTGCTTGCAGGCATTGTCGCCATGATGCTCAGTGTCGGTAAAGGCGGCCCGCTTATTCTGCTTAAGTTCGGCCTGCCGGCAATTGCCATGGATCTAGCCTTACTGATGATTGCTGGGGTGTTTCAACTGCGCTGGCAATGCGTGATCGTGGCGTTAGTCGGTTGTTTTGCTTGGGCGGGCAAAGGGTGGATTGAAAATATGCTCGCAGGTATGACACAGCAAATTGCGTTAACTAAATTTGCGCTTAACTTTGTGCAGGGCGGGGTGTTTGCCGTCGGTGCAGCACTCATTGTCCCCACCGTACTCAGGCGATTGCAGTCACATGACTTACTGCAAGATCATCATAGCAGCCTCAAATAACAAACAGTAGTTGAAACATGATTAGAACTTAGGAGCATAAATGAAAAGTTGGTTAATCTGCATCGATGACACAGACGATATTGGTACTAAAGGTACGGGGGAGATCGCAGAAGAGATAGCAAACTTGTTAGTACTGGAGCACCAGAAAATCGAGGAATACAGCGGCCTATGCTTGGTTACTCGGCATCAGCTCTTTGTCCATCCTGATATCCCCTACACATCGCATAACAGCGCCATGTGCTTTCGGTTTGAAACCCATGTTGATTTTGCAACGATCAAGCAAATCTGTGTGGGGCACTTATTGAGTGAATCGGCTGACGCTGCAGATCCGGGGCTAGCGATTTTAGATATGGCTTCTATGCAAAACATTAACGCTTTGATTGCTTTTGGTCAGTCAGCAAAAGAGGTGGTTAAGACGAAGCAGCAAGCTTATGAGCTAGCTGCTGAATTAGGCATTGATTTAACGGAGCATGGCGGCACGGGGCAAGGCGTGATTGGGGCGTTAGCGGGACTGGGTCTGCGCTTAAGTGGTCAAGACGGACGGGTAAAAGGGCAACTTGATATCGGGGGCTATGGTAATGATGCAATCGACGTTGAACTGAGTGTTGCTGATATTTTATCGATGAGCTCGCTGCAAGCGGTGCTAAGTGACAATGGTGAACTCCTGTCTTTGGATGAACGCGTATCGCTGAGTGGCAAGGTCAAAGCTGTTTATCGACAGCATATGTTCGCCCTGTTAGTTAGCCAGTTCGGAGATGGATGGGTGAATGCGTCGAAACATACCCTTAAGGCATACTAGGGATGAGCATGGAAAAATGGTTTACCTATATTGATGGCGTGTGGCGATTTAGATTTGACGCTGAAGCGTACTTAGCCTCACATGAGGCTGCAGAGCAATGCAGCTTCTTTTTGGAAGACGATGAGGATGAGCAGATCGATGACCATTTACGTTCTTGCTACAACTGTCTGTACCGTCGTTGGCGTCCAAAAGGGTTTGATTGCTACCGGAAATGTTATATTGCCAAGGAGTAATATTTGCTATTTCCCCTTTGAAATTCAGCGTACCCCACTAATTATCGGTCAAATTTTTACTATTCTTTACATTACACAGAGTGTTTAGTTAGCTTTCGCTATGGTGATTTGTAAGCACTCAGAATAGAATGCTTCTTCTACGTTAAATAATAATTATAAGTTGAGTAAAATCTCAGCAACATAAAACTAACAACCAGTAGAGGAAGCACAGCTTACAAGTGAGTGCTTTGAACGTTTTATCATCCGGGGACGAAAGAGATAATGGGTGATTCAATTGAGTCAAAAGACCTAATTAAAATACCTGTCGCTAAATTAGGCGTAGGTATGTTTGTCGAATCTATCGACAACACCAAAGGACGAGTGAGTATTGCGAACGCAGGTCAGATCCGCAGCAAAGAAGCGATTGCCAAATTGCTCCACAGCGGCACGACCCATGCGTGGGTTAATGCTGCGCGTTCATCGGCTGATTGTGGCCTGAATCGGCCCAATGTAAAGCCTAGCCAAGTCGCTAAACCTGTAGCCAAAAGAGTCAGCACTGACCGTGTTGCCACTCAACATAAAGCTAAAGAGTTAATGGTTGAGGCAAAAGATCTCATCCAAAAAGTGCTATCTGAGACTTTCGAAGGTAAAGCCATAGAAGTCGCGCCTTTTGAAGCGCTTGCCGACAATATGATTGAATCGGTACTGCTTGATGCTGACGCGTTAAAGTGCGTATCGGCGCTGCGTTCAAAAGATGCTTACCTGCTCGAGCATTCCATCAACGTGGCATTTTTACTCGTCACCTTTGGTCGTTACCTCAAATTTGATACTGGTATGCTGCGTGATCTAGCCGTGGGCGGTATTTTGCATGATATCGGCAAAATAAAAGTCGATAGTGTCATTCTAAACAAGCCTGGTAAGTTAACGGCAGAGGAGTTTGAGCATGTCAAACTGCATCAAACCTATGCTATTGAGATAATGAATAACACCGCAGGCCTTTCGCAGGTAAGTATAGACATCAGCTTAATGCACCACGAAAAACTGGACGGTAAAGGCTACCCGCGTGGGCTTAAGGGTGACGAGATCCCTATCCATGGTCGTATGAGCTGTATTGTCGATATCTTCGATGCGTTAACCGCCACCCGCTGCTATAAAGAGGCGATGAGTCCGGCTGCAGCCTTTAAAATTTTACTGAGCTTAACGCCAAACCATCTAGATCAGGCTCTGGTATACGAGTTTATTCGTTGTGTTGGTGTTTACCCCGTTGGCTCATTGGTAGAGTTATCCGATGGCCGAGTCGGTATTGTGTGGGAGTCTAAAAACCGCGATGCGCTGCATCCAAAGGTGAAGTGTTTTTATTCAAATAAACATAAGCTCTACACAGGAGTGACTATGGTTGATCTGCTTAAATCAGAGCTCAACATTGAGAAAGGGATCTCACCTAGTAGCTTAGAGATAGACCCAACCCCTTTCTACTAAGCGATAACTTAACTGCAGATATACAGTGAAAGCACTTTATATGGTGCTTTTTTGTGACTGTAGTTTTACGCTTCTATCGAGCTGTTTGATCTAGCTCCCCTATTTACTATTTAATTACTTTTTAACTCAACTATCATTGAATTAAGCCTCTAACTCTCTCTCTAATCAAAAGAGTGGATAATAGAGTGATAGACAGATGCTTAAACGTAGACAGTTTTTAAAAATGAGCTCGGCGGCTATTACCGGCAGCTTATTGGCTTTCCCAGCAACAGCGAGTACAGCCTCCCTATTTAAAGAAAAACGCTACCGCATATTGGCCTTAGTATTTGACGACTATGAAACCCTAGATCTACACGGCCCAATTGAGATGCTAGGGCATATGCCAGATGTCGAGATAAAGCTGGTGGGGCCGACGGAGTTTGTTAAAAGCTATCAAGGCCCAAGAGTGGTTACAGATACCTTAATGGATCGCCATTATGACTGTGATTTGCTATTGATCCCTGGTGGGCTTGGCACTCGAAAGTTAGTCGACGATAAGCAGCTGATACATTGGTTAACGATACAGCTTACACGCAGTAAAAAAATATTTTCGATCTGTACCGGCTCAGCATTATTGGCAAAAACATCGAGCTTAGATGGTATTAAGGCTACTACCAATAAAATGGCCTATCAGTGGGTGACTTCATTGGCGGATGAAGTACATTGGCAGCCCAAGGCACGTTGGGTCGATGATGGTAAGTTTTTAACCTCTTCAGGCGTCTCAGCAGGTACCGATGCTGCGTTGTATTGGGCAAAGCAATTACATGGCGAAGTAGAAGCGAGACGCATTGAAACCCTAACCGAGTATCGCTGGGTAGATGACAGTAATAGTGATCCCTACGCTATCTTCACAGAATGAGCAAATGTTGATTTCAACTAGCATTATAAGTAAAAGATATAGCCTTAGCTGAAAATGCTATTAATTAGTAATAAAGAATATTGGCCATAATCACAGTTCTCCCCAATAATTGCGATTCAAATCGATCGCTTATTGGGGGAGTGAATATGAATAAAGGGTTAATCTTATTGTTTTGTTCAATGTTCATTCTGGCTTCATTGATGACATCGGGACTCACTCGCTCGCTAATCGATCTGCTCGCTTTTTGCGGTTTGCTTTGGACTGTATTACGCCGTAATAAAGTGGCTGCCGAATAGGGTCACTGCGTTTGGGTATATAGCAAAATATAAGCTAATGAGCTTGAGCCAATTACTAACCACAATAACACACCTAACACTAGCGGCTTAGCCCCGGTCGCTTTCATTTTTTGCACTGTAATTCCCGCGCCAATTAAGAACAAGCACACCACTAATACGCGTTTTGATGCCTCAAAAACTAATTGATAGACAGGTTCTCCGACTGGCAGCCAGTGAGCGATTACAATCGTTAAGCAGTAGAAAAAGATGAAGTAGGGGATAGTTATTTTTTTGCTGTCACCGCTAAAAAGCATCGAGCTTATTAGCGCAATGGGAATGATCCATAATGCTCTGGCTAACTTAATCGTAGTGGCGGTAGTCAGCGCTTCACTGCCATAAGCTGATGCTGCACCAACAACCGAAGAGGTATCATGGATAGCTATCGCACTCCATACGCCAAAGTCATGTTGAGACATTGACAGTGCATGGCCTATTGCAGGGAATAGAAATAAAGCCACCGAGTTAAGAATAAACACCGTCGCCAGCGCCACAGCCGCTTGTTCGCTATTGGCTCTAATGGCTGGGGCAACTGCAGCAATAGCACTACCACCACAAATAGCGGTACCAGCAGCGATTAGGTGACCTGTTTTAGCATCAAACTTAAGTGCACGGGTTAAGGCAAAACCAAGCAGCAGGGTGACAATGATAGAGCCGATAATTAATGGAAAATTCTCCAAGCTAACAGCGATTGCGGTATCTAGATGAATACCGAAACCTAGACCAACGATAGAGTAGGCCAGCAACTTTTTAGTTAACTTGGCTAATGGGATTTGACTGGGCACCCAGCCAATACTCGCGAGGGTAAACCCAAGAATTAGTGCGATTGGCGATGAGATAACTGGCAGTAAGCAGAGCAAGGCAATGATGACGAAAAGTGCTGTTTGTTTACGATCTTGTGGCTGTATTGTCATGTCTGTGCGCGATGCTATTTAGCGGTAAATAAGCTGCTGATTATAGCGTTAGATTATCTTTAGATAAATTAAATACTACTGACTGTTACCTTCAATAAAATTGATTTACTCATCGGGAGGCGTTAACAGGTAGCTTTAGAGGCACTCTTCCCCCCACACAGCCTTATCATCTTTTCCTTAATGAAATTGACCCAATATTGGCAAGTTAAATTTAACAAGAAGATTCATTAGTGAATAGATGGCGCTTATGTCTCATTTCTACTATATGTCGCGATAAACTTTCAATCATTTACATTGCTTGACTGAAGATTACTTTGTTTTCACAGAGAATGAACATTATTAACAGGATGTGTAATAGCCGACATTATTAGAGATACCTAGCTGTTGTGTCTTCCCCGCAGTAGCGTACCTACAAGGTTTTATTAAGTGTTTAAAATCATAGCAGTTTGTATATGTTGCCTTTTAACTGGTTGTAGTTTTTTTGGAGGTAAATATGGTGTCAATGAGCAGCAGTTATACCACCGAGTTAATCAAGCCTACGACTTCGAAGTGACCCATTGTGACAGCTTTGCGATGGCTCGAGGCGAAGGTCGGGGGGAGTTTGCGCTGCGAGACGCCAAAAACCAAGCGATGAAGTATGCTGAAACACTTAATGGTACCCACATTGTTTGGCTCCATATTGATGAAGGTGAAGTGGTAAAAGTCGTTGCTGTTATTTATAAGTGCCAGCAGTAATATTCACAAGCTACAGCCATACAGCCATACAGCCATATAACTGATATCAGTACAAACTTTCCGCTTAAAACTTCTATATCGCTTGCCATACACTTTTTGCTTACAGTAGCTTTCATCATTATGGCTACATAAATAGTACTGTAAAGAATAAAATTTTCACAAAAAATTGAAGTGGATCTCAATTTCTTGAATGAGAATCAATATCATTTGCGTTATCATCTTGGTGAGAGAATAATCCGTGCCAAATGATAATAACCAACATTAGGTGAATGATGAAATCCACTATACTCCCCTCTCTTTTAGCCGCCAGTATCGGTTTGGCGCTTTATGGTCCACAAGCCGTTGCAAACGATGTTTTGCCCGTACTGGCTGAAACCGAAACTCAATCAGTCGATCAAGCGGATGGCTTGTTGATTGAACGTGAGCAGATAAAAGCAAAACCGGTTAACAACAGTAGTCTGTCACAGCTATTAAAAACGCAGCCCGGCATTGCGATTAACGACGCGACGGGATCGGTGCGTGGCGGAGATCTAGCGCCAGAAGAGATTTCATTGGCTAACGCCCGTCCGCATCAAACTAACTACATGATTGGTGGGGTCACCACCAACAACATTTCAACCTTTGGCGCTAATGACACCGCAGGCGGTTTAGGTGGCCATACTTCAGGTTACTTCTTCGATACAGAGCTTTTGGAGTCGGTTGAGGTGATGGACCGTAATGTGGGTGCTGAGTACGGCAGCTTTACCGGCGGTATTATCAATGCGGAGCTACGCAAACCTACCGACGAATTCACTGCAGAATACTCTTTTAAGATGACTGATAGTGACTGGAACAGTGATCCGACGTTAGATGAAGACAACGGCGATCTTGAAGCGCCAGTCTGGGGAGATGGCCGTTATCAGGATCAATATCAAAAGCGTTTCCATAACTTGTTTGTTGGTGGCGCCATCAATGAAAACCACAAGCTTGGCATTGGCATCAGCTTACAAGAATCCGACATTCCGCTGATCTACAACGGCGAGCGTAAAGATCAAGGTCAAACTAACACCAATGTGTTTATAAACCACCTAGCTACGCTCGGTGCTTGGGAGATGAGCAATGAGCTGCGCTTCTCTGAGTTCACAGATAAGCGCTTTTTGAATGACACCTTCACTGATGAAACGGATGAGTTCAGTGACTACGAAAATAGCAGTTCAGGAATTGGCTATACCTTAAAGCTAGACCGCGAGTTTGCTGCCGGGATGTGGCGCAATACCGTGGCGTTTGATCAGCTCAAAAATGAACGTAGTGCTGATGTAAATTATTTCAAGACCCACTTTGATTACCGCACTGGCTTCGATATGGGTTCAGAAGGATCCTACGGTAATTTAGATGAGACCCAAAACAGCAGTAAATTAAAGTCAGTGTTTGACTTTAATGCCCTGTATACGGGGGCTATTCGTCATCAAGTGAGCATGGGTGTTGATGTAACACTGCACTCCGCTGAGGGCACCTACCAAGAAGATTTTCATACCTTTACCCAATACAGCAACGCCGATGGCACCGTAGAGCTAGACTCGTGGACCACGACTGTTGCGGGTGACTACAAAGCCGATGCTAATCAGTATGCATTATTTGCTACTGACACTATTGAGTGGAATAAGCTGACGGTAAACTTAGGCCTTCGTGCTGAGCACATGGAGCTATTTGACCAAACGGTATTGGCACCTCGTATAAGTAGCAGCTGGGATTTTGAAACAGATAATACCAACCGGCTAACTGTTGGTGCATCGCGTTACTACAGCGGTAGCTTATTGGGCTGGGCGCTAAGTGCTGAAAAACGTGCCTTGCAAACTAATCGCCAAGACTGTGTTGCTGTGAGTGATGGTAATAACGTTAGCTTAGACCCAAATGATTACAGCTGTGAGTCGACAAAGCAGTATCAAGCCACCGACCTGAATCAGGCTGACACGCCTTATTCAGACGAAATTAGCCTTAATTACGATCTTCAGTTTGGCAATGTTGTGATGAATGCGGGTTACCTGTATCGACAGCAACGCGATGGCTTATCTTCCATCTACAACAGTGAGCTTGGCTATGACGAGCTGCACAACAACATGGAAAGCGATAGCAACATCTATTCACTGCGATTCAGCAATGCGGATGATTACTCATTCCTTGGTGGCAAGCTCGGTGGCTACCTAGATCTTGGCTATGTCGATGCTAAAGGCTCTGGCAGTACCAGTTCGGTCTATGACTCCCAAAACGATCTCAATGGTGGCTCGAGCACTGAATGGGTGATGCTGGACGGCGAGTTGATGCGCCGCACCGAAATGGAGGCCGGAAGTTATAACAGTGACTTCACTGCAGGATTGGCCATTAATGCCAATTGGGAGCAGTACGGCGTGATGTGGAGCAACTTCATTAATTACGAAAGTGGTCGCAACCTGACGCTGTTCCAGAGGCAAGAATCCCACGAGATCGACGGAGAGATGACGGGGGTCGCAGTGATGTCCAGCGCTGAAATGGAAAGCCTTGTCACTTGGGACACCAAAGTGAGCTGGACGCCAACCATGGCAGACGAGCGATTCACCTTGAGTGTCAGCGTGACCAACTTGCTCGATAAGCAAGTGAAGATCTCCACCTCGGGAATTGAGGATAACAGCAAGTTCACCGATGACTACTACAACCAAGGCCGTCAGGTGTGGTTGAGCGTAAGCGCGCGTTTGTAATCGCATCAAAATTTCCCTGTTTGACAGCGGTGAGGCTAGCTCCCTTGTCGCTGCTTCTTTTATCCATTATTAAGGTTTTTATGAATAAGCTTCCTCTTAGTGTGCTAATCGCCACCGCTCTTCTAGCTGGCTGCAGTAATGCTCAGTTGCCTGTGGCGACCGACACCCCTGTTGCGGCATTAGCGTCTCAATCTGCGCCGTTACCACTGCGCAGTGATATACAGCAGGGCACCCTCGCCAACGGCATGCAATATATCGTGCTACCCAACGCCGAACCGGCAGATCGCGTTTCCCTACAGCTAATTGTCCACGCTGGATCGTTAGTTGAAGCCGATGATCAAAAAGGTATCGCCCATCTGGTTGAACACATGGCCTTCAACGGTACTGAAAAGTTCCCAGCAAACGGCATCATCGAGCATCAAGAATCACTGGGGATGGTATTTGGTCGTGACGTCAATGCCATGACCGAGTATTACACCACCTCGTATTATCTGCACTTGCCCAATAACAGCGAACAGATGATGGATGAAGCATTTACTATGTTCTCTGAGCAAATCAGTGCGCTAACGTTTGACCCTGCCGAACTGGAAAAAGAACGTCCTGTTGTTGAAGAGGAATGGCGTCGTGGCCTGAATATGATGGCGCGCCTAGGTACCGCAAACCGTCAGATCACGCTTGAAGGTAGTCGTTTTGGCGAACGGGACCCCATTGGCGATATGGATCTAGTGCGCAACGTCGACGCTGAGCGCATCGAGGCATTCTATCAAGACTGGTACCACCCTAATAACATGACGATGTTGGTAGTCGGTAGTATTGATAAATCGCAGGTTGAAGCTCTACTAAATAAACACTTTGCCGCCATGCCAGCCAAAACCTTACCAGCTCGCCCTGATCTGACTGTGCCACTGACACAAAAGTTGCAATTCAAAACCATTGAAGATGCCGAGATCACCACCGAAGTGTTGTCGCTGAACCTGCGTGCACAGCAAGCAGAGGTATTTACCGAAGCGGATCTAAAAGCGGAACTGCAAAACAGTTTAGCCATGATGATGTTCGATAACCGTTTACGGGTGCAATATCAGACCGAAACAGACTATGTGAGCCGTATGGTAGCCAGTGCCATGCCGTTAGCCACTGATTACAGTAATGACCGCGTGATGGCGATCCTCAAGGATGGCAATTACTTAAAGGGAATGGAGGAGTTATTTACTGAAGTCAGTCGCTACGCCACTCATGGATTTAGCCAGCGCGACTTAGACACCGCCCGCAAGGAGTTATCGAGTCGTTATCGTACCATGGCAGATGGCCAGAAAGGGGCGAAGAACAGCCGTCAGATGATGGCTATATTCAACAAGATCCGTATGCAAAAACCACTAGTGCATATGAGTGATTATAATGCCGTTGCTCAGCGCGTACTGGCCGAACTTAGCATCGAAGAGATCAATAAACACTTCACTCAAACGATGAATCAGCGTGCGCCACTGGTGATTGCCCAGATCAATAAAGATAATGCTGTCGCCCAACCTAGCATTGAGCAGGTTGAACAGTTATGGCTGCATACTCTTGCAAATCCACCTGCGGCACTTACGCAGCAAGCGGTTCCCAAGAGCCTGTTTGACAAGATCCCCGCCCCAGCTGAAGTCGTCGACAGGCAAACCTTCGGTAACGTAATCAAGTGGACTTTGGCCAACGGCGCACAAGTTTGGTATCAGTACAGCGATGAGTCGGTCAATCAAGTACAGCTGCAATGGCAAGGTTTTGGCGGCACTATGCAATTGCCACAATCTGAGCGTCGTGCGGCGACTTTGGCTGCTCGCAACTTGCGCTCGTTTGGCTACGGTGGTTTTAATTCAGAAGCGCTATCGACATTAAATGCTGAACACAATATGCGTCAGATCACTTATGTTCAGTTGGATCGCCAAGGCGTGTTTGGCAGTGCTGAACAGGACTCTGTTGAGGCGTGGTTGCAAAACCTGAATCTAATGTTAACCGCCCCCCAAGTCGACAGCACCATTTGGCAAGCGAAACGAACCTTTCTCGCACGTAATATCGAGCGCCGTAAAGATAGTCCGTCGAGCAATTTCAATAAGCAAATTGACCTATTACGTTACGTCAATACGCCGTCAAAACAACCGCTAAGCGCGGCAGAACTGCGTAGCATTACCTCGGAGCAACTATTGAGCGCCTATAAGGGGGTGTTCGGCACCGCTGCAGGGCACCAACTCGTGGTTATTGGTGATATTGAGGCTGAGCGCGTGCTTGATTTAGCCAGCCGCTACCTAGGTGCATTGCCAGCGGGAGAGGCCCACAGTGAACCGAAATTGCCGCCGCTTATCTCAGGTCGCCATCAGGTACTCATTGAAGCCGGAGAAGAGCCGCAAGGGATCACTAGCGTATTGTTTAATGTTGACTACCCCTACAGCAAAGAAGCGGAGTATCAGGCTTATCTGTTAACTCGGGTCGTGTCGCTGCGGATGCGTGAGCAACTGCGCGAAAAAGCCGGTGGGGTCTACAGCCCACGCTTTGGTATCAAGCTAGAACGTGCTCGTCAGCAAGCCTACGGCATGATTAGCTACTCACATCAGCCAGAGCGCGCCGAAGAACTGAAGCAGATGGCGCTAGCAATCACTAAAGATGTGGCTGCCAATGGTGTGACCCAAAAGGAGGTGGACACCATACGCGAACAGATCCTAAGTGGCCTTAAACCGGAAGCGATAAACAATCGACACCGCTATCGTTGGTTGATTGAGATGGCCGCCGAAGATCACTATAGCGATCTGCATGAAAACTACCTGAAGTGGTTGAACAAGGTCACGCCAGCAGACTTGCAGCCTATGGCGACTGTTGTGCTGAATACTGACAACATCATCGACGCGCTGTTGCTTCCAGACAGTAAAAGCTAACTCAAAGTGTTATAGAGGGCTCCGGTCATTACCGGGGCAAATTTGTTTATGGATCTGTTAAAACAGTTTTGGCGTTTAGCTGCGCCCTACTGGTTCGATAAAGCGAACTGGTTCTCTTGGGTGTTGTTAGGGATGTCAGTCGGTGCAAGCTTAACCATGGTTGAGATCACTGTATGGCTGAACGAGTGGAACCGCGAGTTCTACGATGCCTTAGCCGAACTCAAAGTGGATGCTATCTACCCACTGCTGATTGATTTTTGTGGCTTGGTGGCGGTCATAGTGTTGTTGCTGGTCTATGCCGACTGGTTGTCGCAACTGGTGCAGATCCGCTGGCGTAAATGGATGACCGAACGTCTGCTTGGTCGTTGGTTTGCTAACGGTACCTACTACCGTATGACCTTGGGCGAAGAGCCTGATAACCCTGATCAGCGCATTGCAGAAGATGCCCGCTTGCTCACCAGCGACAGCGTTGAGCTGTTTATTGGTGCTATCCGTTCGACGGCGGTACTGATCGCCTTTAGTTCGGTGCTGTGGCAGCTTTCGGGTAACCTTTCTATCCCTTGGAATGGCGAGATGATCCAGGTCGCTGGCTACTTGTTCTGGGTGGCACTGATCTACGCAATTGTAGGCACAGGTATTACTCAGTTGTTCGGCTACAAGTTGCACGGCTTGAACTATCAGCAGCAAAGCAAAGAAGCTGATTTTCGTGCCAGCTTGCTGCGCAAACGTGATAACGCCGAGCAGATCGCGCTATTTAAAGGCGAGGCAAATGAGTTGCAGCAGCTTAAACGCAGCTTCACTGGCATCGTCAGCAACTGGGGTTTGTTGATGACCCGGCGTAAAAACTTAGGGCTGGTGGTGAACAGTTATCATCAAACAGCCAAAATGGTGCCATTGTTCGCCGGTATTCCGGCATTACTCGCCGAGATCATTACTCTGGGCGGGCTATTTCAGGTGCGAATGGCCTTTATGAAGGTGTACTCAGGTTTTAGCTGGTTTGTACATAGCTATGATGACCTAACTCGTTGGTCGGCAACGGTGGTGCGTATTGGCCAGTTTGTTGAGGCAATGGAAAACCAGCCACCACTGCCAGAGCCAAATAAGCAACCACAGCTGGATTGCAAAGACCTTGATCTGTTTACCCCAGAAGGTAAGCAGTTGCTAAACAAAGTAGAGCTAAGCTTACCCCCGCATTCACAGTTATTAATCTCGGGAGTTAGTGGCTTAGGTAAGTCGACCTTATTACGCACACTAGCGGGGATCTGGCCATTTTATCAAGGTCAGTTTCAACAAGCTGAAGGCCAGACGATGTTGATGCCGCAAAAGCCCTATTTGCCAGCAGGTACCTTACGTGGTTGCTTGAGTTATCCGAGTGAGCAGTGCTATCAAGATGCTGAATTAACCCGAGCGTTAGCACTGGTTGGTTTAGACAATTTGATCGATAGTCTTGAACATCAATGTGAATGGCAGCAACGTCTATCCGGTGGCGAGCAACAGCGGTTGAGTATCGCTCGTGCTTTGCTGGCTAAGCCTGACACCCTGATCTTAGATGAAGCAACCAGCAGCCTAGACCAAGTGGGGGCTAAGCAGTTACTTGAGATGGTTAAGCAGCAACTGCCACAAACCAGCTTGATGATGGTGTCGCATCAATTAACTCTTAAACCTCTGTTTGAACGTCACCTTGATCTGGGTCGTTTTGGAGTCACGCAGTGAAGTCGTTGATATTACGAATATCTTTAACTTTAATCGGGTTATGGTTTGGCGTTGTTCAGGCTGAAACGCCTGAGTTGACCAAGCTGGACCGTTTGATGTCGCAGCAGCTGCAAGTCGAGCGCGCAACGGCGGCCTTGCAAATAGAGGCACAGCAATCGCTGGCGGATAATCAGCGCCTCTTAGCGCTTTATCAGCAGGAGCATAAGGCGCTGACCAACGCCCTTGAGCGGCAGCAGCTGCAGCAGAGTGAAGTCGCTGAACAGCGTATCGAGTTACTCAATTCGCAGGCACAGCAAGAGCAACGCAGTGAGCAATATTTGCAGCAATTGGAGCAGGGGTTACAACTTGTTAGCTCTTTATGGCTGCAGCTCCCGCACCCGTTACAGCAAGGCTTGCAAGCAGAGTCGCAGCAATTAGCCGATCTGCAATTAGGCTTGAGTGTGCGCTATGGCGCGTTGATCGCTATTTTGTCGCGGCTAGAAGAATTTAACGCCAGTATCAGCCTGCATCAGGGGACTATCGTTCACGAAGCGGAAAACTGGCGGGCAGAGCAGCTGTTTATCGGCTTAGCGCAAGGTTATTACCGCTTGCCTGATGGCAAAGGTGTCGGGGTTGGTTATGCCACCGATGGCCTGTGGCAATGGCACAGTGCACCGCAATATAAGGCGCAGATCAACCATGCTTTTGCAATCTACCAAGGGCAGCAGTCCGTTGAGTTTGTCAGTCTACCGTTAGCTGCTGTTGCGGAGGTTCAGCCATGAGACGGGTGATAATGTTAGGTCTTAGCTTAGTGATGCTGGTAGCGCCTCTATGGGGAAATGCCGCCCCAAGCATTGCCCAGGTAAGTGTGCAATTTGAGCAGCGATTGGCACACGCTCAGCAGCGGCATCAAAAGGTTACAGAGCAATTATTGCAGCAGCGAAAACCGCAGCTACAGCAATTGCAGCAGCTGGAAAGTCAGCTTATTGTTCTGCGTCAGCAATTGACGGGGCGTACTCGCGCTAAGGATGAGCAGTTTATGTCACTGCAAAGCCTACAGCAGCGTTTGAGTCAATGGCAGCAGCAGAGTCGCTATGTTGAAAACCTGTTAGCACGGTACTTGGGTAGCGGCATTGATGTGAATGACCCGCTGCAGTTTAGTCGTCGTTTAACGGCGCTGAAGCAGGCCACGAACCCAGCTTGGCAAAAAGCGGAAGTCGTGGCATTAGATGGTCGTATGGTTAAAGGTACGCAGCTCACACTCGGGCCGTTGAGCTGGTTTGTTAATGGTGAGGGGCAAGGTTTTATTGTGGATACTCTAGCCAGCCCAGCGGCGCTAATTATGCCGTCGCCGCAGATACTGAGTGATCCACTGGCGATGCCTGTAGACATTAGCCAAGACAAAGCCATTCGCATTGCTGCCAATAAAGGTGGCTGGTTGGCAAAGCTTGATCGCGGCGGGATCTGGGTGTATCCGATTGTCATTCTGGGCGGATTGGCCCTGCTGGTGGCACTGATAAAACTCTTCGCACTAACCCAGATGACCAAGCTGCAACCGCAACTCGCGCAGCGTGCACTGGACGGTGAACAGCCAGATAGTGGCGGTTGGCAACAACAGTTGTTTGAGCTGGCCAATAGCCATCGTCATTGGCCACATGAAGCGTTGGCTGACAAGTTGCACCATCAATTACTGCAATGGAAATCTCAACTGGATAGTAAAATGGTGATGTTAGCGGCAGCAGCAGCTGTGGCACCTCTGCTGGGCTTGTTAGGTACCGTTAGCGGCATGATCCACACTTTTGAGATGATGAACCTATTTGGTAATCAAGATCAAAATATGCTGGCTGGTGGGATCTCTGAGGCGCTAGTAACGACCGAGTTAGGTTTAGTTGTGGCGGTGCCGACATTGCTGTTACACGCCTATATTAATCGTCGCCACCAAGCCTATCTGGCGCAACTGGAAGCCGATACGGTGTTACTGGCTGAGTTGAGTCGAGTTAATCGGGAGGCGCTATGATCGAGATCTTATTATCGGTTAATGGGGTGATTCTGGGGTTGATCAGCTTGCTGGCACTTGCCATCTACTGGCAGGTATCTGATCTATTGCAGCAGTTGTTTCTTGGCCAGCCCAATTCCGCCACTCAACTGACTCTATGTTTGCTGCGTTGCCGGCAATTGGCTGGTTGGATCACGGTACTGCCATTACTTGGGCTATTAGGGACGGTTTCGGGCCTATTGAACAGTTTTAGCGGTCTAGCCAGTGGCGATCAGCAAGTACTGACCGGCGGTATTGCTGAGGCATTACTAACGACTCAACTCGGACTCACAACAGCTTTACCCGCATTACTCTTGTTGATGCTGTGTCAGCGCCGTTGTGAGCGCGGCTCACTGGAGGCTGCATGCATCGACATTCAATAACCGACAGTGGTGAGCAAAACCTAACTATCGACATTGGTCCACTGCTGGATGTGGTGTTTATTCTACTGATCTTCTTCATCGTGTCAGCAGTCTTCGTGCAAGATACAGGCATTGAGGTCGATCGCCCAGCCAGCATCAGCCAAGGCGATGCACAGCAGCAAGCAGTGCTCATTGCCCTGAGTGCAGAAGGGGAAGTCTGGCATGGCGGTATGCAAATTGGGATGGCGGGAGTCACACCTATGCTTAAACAGCAGATGCGCAAAGGCCGCAGTGCGGTGATTGTACAAGCAGACAAACATAGCCTGACCGCAGCACTAATACAGCTGGTGGACTTGTGCAAATTGGCAGGTTTTTCTCAGGTCAGCGTTGCCACTAAGTCGGGGTCTTAGCGATGTTATTACGTTGGGGGATCAACAGTGCCACGGCGCTTGCGCTATTGATGGGATTGTGGTGTTTGCTGCATCTGCAGAGCGCGCCACCGCCACCACAGCAAGCATTGCAGATACGGCAACTGACGACGGTTGCTTTACCTGTGCCGCCACCACCGCCACCCAGTCAGCCTAGGCTGCAGCAAAATACCGCGGTGGATCTGCAGCTGTCAGCCGCCGCAGCGCAGGTGCAACTCGAGGTGACCTTGTTAGATGTCCCCTTGCCTGAGTTAAGCGAGCCTAGTGCGCTGAGTAATGCACCGCTAGTAGAGTCTATCCGTTTCGATACCGAGGCGTTAATGACCGCTATCACCACGTTTAGTTTAGATGAATTGGACGAGATGCCGCGCTTGTTGACGCCAATTTCAGTGCGCTTACCGAAGCAGCTACGTCAGCAGGGCGTGCGTGAAGCCCTGTTGCAGTTACATGTCATTATCCACGAGAGTGGCAAGGTGGAGCTGGTGAATGTTGAGTTGGCCGAATATCCAGAGTTAGCACTATTGGCACAACAAATTGTCAATCAAGCGCGCTTTAGTTCCCCTCGGCGAGAAAGCAGCAAAGTTAAAGCCGAATTTCTTTGGCCTCTAAAGGTATCTTAATGAAATATTTGATTTTAGTAATGTGTTGTCTGACAGTCAATTTTAGTGAGGCAGCCGAAGATTTCCACTGGGATGGCGGTGAACTACAGTTCGACTTTAGCTCGATTGCTTATCAGCAACGTGAACCGAAGATCACCCAAGAAGAGTATCTACTGCTTAATGACGTTGTTGGTTTAGTGAAGCAACAACGGCAAGACGATGCTATCGCAGAGTTGAATTTGCAGCTGGTACGCAGCCCAAGTGCGGCGTTATGGTTCTCACTCGCGCAGCTGCAACAGCAGCAAGATCAGATGGCAGCCGCGCTAGCTTCATTTCGTCACGCCATCGCCTTGTTGCCGCACTTCACCCGAGCTCACGAATCGCTAGGGCTATTGCTCACTCAGCAGGGAGACTATGACGGCGCTCGGCCGCACCTGCGCCAAGCTGCCAGCCAAGGTGCGCCAGCACAAATCTACGCCATGTTAGGTTACGGCTACTTGCAAACTCAACAGCCGCAAGCGGCCAAAGCCGCCTACAGTCATGCATTGATGCTGGCTGGGGATAATTCTCAATGGCAGCGTGGGCTACTACACGCCGCAATGGCAGCTGGCGACAGCGCGCTAGCGAACTCGCTGACCGAACAATTACTGGCAGCCAGTCCAGAGGATGCGCAGTTACATCGGCTACGGGCTAGCTTAGCGCAGCAACAACAGTTGTGGGCACAAGCAATAGCAAGTTTAGAGGTAGCGCAGCAGTTACAGCCCGATGACGCGGTGCAATGGCAATTGACGCAATTGTACTTTGACCAAGGTTATTACACCTTAGCGCAGCCCCATTTACAGCAGCTATTGGAAAGCGGTATTGACGGGCGTCAGCAGCGTCTGCTCGAAGTGGCGGATTACCTGATTGGTCAGCAACAACCGCAGCAGGCTGAAGCGCTATTGATCTCGCTTTTAAGCAACGCGTCTTTGAGTGCAAGTCAACGTAGCCACGGACTGACCAGTCAAGCGCAGCTGTTGACTGATAACAACTCACAGCGTTCGCAGCGTAAACAGGTTGGGCTTCTCAACAAGGCCCTGCGGCTCGATCCGCTTAATGGTCCTGCATTGATAGCTTTAGCTAAGCGCTATGAGACGAACGAATTGGTGCAGGCCGAAACCCTCTATCGCCGCGCAGCGGCATTATCATCGGTTAGATTAGAAGCGCTGCAGCGCCATGCTCAGTTGTTACTTGCACAGCAGGCATATCACCGTGCCGAGCAATTGTTACGCCAAGCGGTGAAGCAAGCGCCTAATGATCTGCAATTACGCGACAATTTAGCGTTAGTCACTCGAATGGTACAGAGCCAAGGTTGATAGTTTTTACCGGGGTTTAGTCGATGCCTAACCCCCGCCATTAGCTGCTGAAAGAGCACTTGTTCCGATTAGTTAAAACACGATAGCTGGCCACTCGGTCACTATATTCTGGAGACCCCGTATGAGATTACTGCTTGCTATAACCTTAATGTTCACATCCCTCTATAGCTTTGCTATTGCAGCAGAAAACGATGTTGAAGAAGTGCTGACATTCTATGAGAATGGACAACAGCTGCTTGAAAAACGCGGCATTAAGTACATAAAAACTGAGTCTGTTGTCGTGGTTGGCAATGAAACGACGCTAAAGGCAGCGCTAGATGCATTAAAAGAAGTTTCAATCTTAAAGGTTGTTGAAGCGTTATCAAAAGATGGGGTCGAGTCCTTAGAATTTAATCGACGATACATAAGAAGGGATGACGGCAGTGAAATAATCGTTGTGTATGATGACTATGGCAAGGAGATAAGGGTTTTGGATGATTTTGGGAAGGGACGTGAAATCACATTTGATTACGTTGGTAACAATGTGGTCAAGAGGAGTGATTCTGAACTTGGCGATATTATTAACCGCTATGATGCTAATGGGCTGAAAACGGCAGAAATTCATATTGACCATGACGGAGTTGAAAAGGTAATACAGCAGAACCCAAATAGGAATTTAAAGATGGATAATGAATGCGCTGACAAATGCTTCAAGGAAATCGAAGCCAAAAAGCTATTATCATTAGAGCAACAGAGATCGTGTTTTCATCAATGTATGCGCCCTGTGCATTAAAACTAAATTGTGGTTTAACACTCTCAGCAGTCAAGGCGCTTTCACTGTTGAATGTTTAAAGGAGGAAAACATCCGAAGTCGTCAACTTCGGATTGGTTTTTTAGTCTGGGGTTTATGGTCATTTTTCTAAATTAGAAGGTGTACGATCCGGTCAGTAAAAACATGTCAGCTTTGCTGGTTTTATATCCGTACCAGCTATCATTTTGTCTAAACATAGCCGAAACTGACAGCGATTTGTCGAACTTATACGTTAGCGCAATATCAGCCATATAACCGGAGTTATGTGCTTCGGCATCATTTTTGTCGGTATAGCCAATAGCGTGCTCGGCTACTCGATCAAATACACCAAAATATCTCGCTTTAATGCTTATTTTGTCGGTAATAGGGTATTGCGCCGAAGTATTGAATGCATAACCAGAGAAGCCATCATAGCGTGCTCCGGCATTGTCGATGCTCACATAGTTTGCTCCCCCTCCAAAGTACAGTTTTACCCCTGCTAACTTCATGTCATATGACAGGCCTAACTTCATATTGCTTTCGTAACCGTTGGTATTAGCCCAGAAGAACTCATCAACCATGTAGTTTAGACCTGGAATAAAACCAGTTTTTATATTAGCAACGCCAGAGAACTTGAATGTAGACCATGCTTCACCAAGCGCAGTGGCCATAGGATCTGAAGAGGATTGCTCAAGGTTTTCAAAGATCCCAACGGTCGCGATACGGCCCCAGTCTTCAACTCGGACATTAGCAACAGTCAAAAGGCTGCGGTCAAACTGATTCTTATTGTCTTCTAGAGTCGAATCCGTATGGAATATATAGCCGGCGGTCACGGTGGTGAAATCTTTGGCTGAGGCTTGTAAACTACAAGCAGCTAAAATGATAGGTAATGCTATTTTTGTTAGTTTGTTCATCACGTCTTCTCTTATTGTAAAAAGGGACCGAAGTCCCTACAGCTTTTACGATTACTTAACAGCGACATCAGGACGAATGATGAGTGCTCGGTAGGCGGCATTTCGAGGCATTAGATACTTGAACTGCATCTCTACAGCAACGTCTTGAGTGCCATCTTTTATTTCATTCAAGACCCCGCCTGAGCGTTTGCCTTTGGTTGCCAGATCGGTATTGGCTGAGAAGGTGAACATCGAGTTTTTATCAGCTTCGTAGCTTACGTTTGATGTGACCACCGAGTACCACTCGTAGCCGCGGTCTTTACCGTATTCCCACGTTTGCTCAACGGTCATGTCGTCTTCATTGATCTTGTATTCAACGGCACGGCTATATTTCATCGTTGGTAGTGCAGGTTGGTCCATATGACGACCGTCGCCGTTATCAAATGAAACAATGCCGGTACTACCATCGCTATAGGTCTTGCCGTTTAACCATGTTGTGTGTTGTGTGTAGGTGAAGTCGAAGTCGCTGTCAGCACAGTAACCTTTCTCGGTACATTCGATTTTGTCACCGTCAGAATCGACAGGGGTCAATAACTTATCTGCGAGGTCACCCTCCCAGCCAATTGATGGTGAAAGAATCCACTTAACCTCTTTGTCACGGCCAATCTTGACGTTGCCTTGATGACGTAGCGACAAGATGATTGAATCATCTGCAGCGTCATACTCAACTGAATTTACGTGAGCCCAGTTTCGACCAGCGCCGACACCTGGAATGTCTCCGAATGGTGCGTCAGGCTCAATCTTGGCTTTCTTACCCAGCTTGTCGCTATCGATGTTCAAACAAACGGCGCCAGCATCAAGTGCGATCAGCTGAGCATCACGCATGTTGTCTAGGATCTTGTTTAAATCCCACACCTCAACGAGTTTACCTGTAGCGTCCATTTCCAAAATATGATCGCGTACCGTATGCACTCGTTTACCGTCATGACGAAGGTAGTCAGTCTTAGCTGCGCGCACTAGGTAGTGACCATTTGGCATTGCCTGCATGTCGTGTGAGAAATCTTGGTAGCCGCGAGGCAAGTCCCATTCGAAGACCATTTTTCCGAACATATCCATGCGATATATTTTTTGGCCTTGGCCAAAGACGATGTCGCCGTTATCGGTTTGATGGAATCCCATCATGATGCCGCGCTTGTTAATGTTTTTAACGTCATGCAGCTGTTTAGTATCAAGCGCCCAGCGGGTCTCACCTTTAGTATCCAAGATATAAACGAATGACCAACGATCCCACTCCATCGCACCCATACCACCTTTCCAGGTGATGTCGTAAGAACCTGGAACAGGTAATAGATAATTCATAAGGTACAAGCGGTCTTCAAATTCTGGATCGACCTTCTTCACCGTGACTTCTGGAAAGTTAGCTTTGACTCCATTTACGACAGCGCCGCCCTGTTGCGGAAGAGTCCAAATAGAGTAGGTCTCTTCGACTTTGTTGCCGTCTTTGTTGTACTTAAGGGTGACTTGATTGTCATAGTCCGCATATAAGCCGAAAACGGGAACACCGTTGTGGTTGAGAATGGTTTCTCTGTGGGCATCATACTTAATATCCACCCCGTCTTTACCTTTGCCATGAACGATAACTTCGGCATAGTCAATCTCGTAACCACCGAGGTCGATAACGGCAGTTTGCGGCGATAATCCGTACGGGTTAACAATGACTGAGCCTAATTGACCTTGTGCTGGAGGTGGCTTAATAGCATTGAACTTGCCGGCAGTAGCAGGCATGGCAATAGTCAAAGCGGTTGCAGCTAACGCTGCAGCTAAAATTGTCTTCTTCATCATGATTCCTTTATTGATAGCTTTTTAATGTTTTAGTAATAAACGCAACGGTAAGAGGTAGAGCACAGAGAATGAATATGGCGTAAGAGATGATGCAATATTGAGCCATGTTTAGGCCAAGCAGAGACCAGTCATCTTCACCGCAGATCCCAGATGGAGCAAACTCGAAAGGCAGCCATTCATGTAACGGCAGGCCTAATGGGAACGTAGGTTCTAGTGAGCAAGCATTCGCCCCTTGTCCGGATTGAAATAGATCGAGCCCAGCGTCAGCCGCATGGCTTGATACGTGTTGACCTGCAAGAATTATGGCCTTGTCTAATCCGTAAATAATTCCGTACCAAGCCAAGGCGAGGCCAATAATTTTGAGTAGCGTACTCGTCGGACTTATTAGGATGATGAGTCCTGCGATCAATATGCAGAACTGGCTAAATCGGATATAGACACAGTTTTCGCAAGGGTCCATCTCTAGGAACACTTGGAAAAAACCCATAGCAGAGCCGAGTAAAAATACACATGCCGCCACCATGACAATCCATACTGCACGTGCCTCTTGTGTGCTCTCTAATGTTTGTAAGGGACTAGCCTGTAAATTAGAAAACCACTGTTTTAAGTTATTCATGGTCAGCCCTTAAAGGTTTTTAGCAATGGTTTCATCTAGGTCGGAAAGTGACGATACAGTGCTGGTGTCAATTAGCTTATTGCCATTAACTACGATGGCTGGGATGCCTTTTTTCTTGGCAATCTTGACCGCGATAGTACGGTCATAAGCTAACTTGGCTTGAGCTGTTGAAGAGGCGAGTGCGGCTTTAAATTCGGCAGGTGATATATCGGCAGCTTCGAGACCGATTGCTGCGAGTGCACCTTTGACCGCTGTAGAGCCTTTAACGCTTTTTAGTTTCTGATCATGAATGGCGGCATACATCGCCAACTTGGCTTGCTTGTATTTTTTATGGCTAACCGTGTCTGCTGCGGCCAATACCTCACAGGCTTCTACACCCAGTTCCCCTTTGTTCTCTAAGCAGATCGCTTGAAACTGAGTACCCGTAGGTAGGTTTTTAATGAGATTGGGAGTGACTGCTTGTTCATACTTGTAGCAGAACGGGCAGTAAGCCGAATAGATCTTCTGCACTGTGTTATCGAGTTGTGGTGTATCAATCTCAATGACATCGGCAGCTGAAGCTGAGAATGTCATCAATAATGCGGCTGTTAGTGTGGCTAATGCTGTTTTCATGTTGGTCTCAATATGATTATCAGGATGTGAATGCCTAATCATCATATCGGGATGGTGTACGGTAATTTGTGAGCCAGTATTCCAGCGTGGGAAACAATTTATTTCCATATCTTGAGTGCAAACCCGCACAAAATGGCAAGTTATAACGGCAATCCCAATATTTAAATTCTCACAAAGTTAGTCACATATTTTAATTGTTAACGATCTTTAAAGTCCAAAAAATGTAACTATGTACACAGTAGTAAAACAACTTAAGTTACTGATGAATAACTACTTGCTAAACCCCACTCAAGTCATATCAACAATTCTCGATGAAGCAAAAGAGGTGATAAGGGAGCAGGGACTTTGTTCCTTCAAGCTATCAACAATCGCCGAACGTTCAAACTGCTCAACTAAAACACTCTATAGCCGCTTTCGATCGAAAGAGGATATTGTTGTCGCTCTATTTATTCAGCATGTAAACGATATTATTGAAAAGATAAATACGATATCGAGTGACGATTCACTCTCTAATAAAGAAAAAATAATCTACTCACTAATGTACGACCCAATGAAGTGTTGGACCGCTGAAAAGAATGATATGTGCGTTAACTTTTTAGGAGTTAACCGTCATATATACAATAACGTTAGCCCTGAATTCGAGGGTAATCTTCAAGTCATATTCTTGGAAATAAAAGAGCATACGCAGGCTATGTGGCGCAATGCGATTGATGATGGCGAGCTTCATTCAAATAAGGATGAGATCTTAAAATGTATCGTGCAGTTAAGAGCTATTCAGAAAGGGGCTGTGGTCATTGGGCAAAATAAGTATCTGCGTCAATTCGGCTATGATACCGATGCCAAGCCAATATTTGAGGCGTTATGCAGTGTGCTAAATGGGCTCGATTGGAGTGAACGTTGTGAAGCGGTCTCTTATGGGAATATGCTCAAGACCATTACGCCGTTGTTAGATGAAAATCATAATATTAACCAGCAGCACTATGATATACCGATGGAGTCACTGAAAGACCCAATTGAGCTTTAACGGTCAATAAAGCTCACTCTCACTAAAGTCATTTATTTAGCGAGAGCGAAACCATTTCAAATACTCATCCAGCCTCTTCAGGTAGGATGGGTATAATGCTATCTGAGAGTTACAAACTCCTCGGAACCTGTAGGATGAATAGCAACTACGGCATCAAAGTCTGCTTTGGTTGCGCCCATTTTCATCGCCACGCCAAAGCCTTGTAAGATCTCATCCATGCCATAGCCAATACCATGAATACCAACCACTTTCTGGTTATCGCCGGCGCAGATAAGCTTCATCTTACACGCTTGACGGTGCGCGGTAACCGCGGTGTACATAGAGGTAAAACCTGAAGTATATACAGTGACATTGTCTTCACCATATTTTGCATTTGCTTCAGGCTCAGAAAGCCCCATGGTACCAATAGCAGGGTGGCTAAAGACCACTGTTGGAATGCAATCGTAATCCATTCTAGCATCGCTCATGCCGTTAAATAGGCGCTCTGATAACAGGCGACCTGCCTTAACTGCGACTGGAGTGAGCTCAACGCCGCCCGCCATGATATCGCCGACACAGTAAATGCCGTTATCAGTGGTGTTCTGTTGATCATCGGTGATCACGTATCCTTTCGCATCAAGTTCAACTTTGGTGTTTTCAAGACCGATGTTGCCCGTTGATGGGTGACGACCAATCGCCCAAATTAAGCAATCAACCTCATAGCTCTCGCCATTTTCAATTTTCAGCGTCAGGCTGCCATCAGCATTTTTGCTGACCGATTCAGGAGTGCTGTGGGTGTGCAATGTTGGGCCATCAGATGCCATAGACTCCATTAGTGCTCCACTCAGCATTGGGTCAAAACTTCTTAGCGGTGCATGCTTACGCACAAACAGGTGAGTTTCACTGCCTAAAGAGTGCAGTACGCCTGCTAATTCAACTGCAATATAACCCGCGCCAATAACCGCAACACGTTTTGGCTGTGCTTTTAGGGCAAAGAAACCATCAGAGTCGATGCCATACTCGGCACCTGGAATATTGGGGATGGTCGGCGCGCCACCAGTGGCGATAAGAATATTATCGGCAGTGTACTGCTTGCCATCGACTTCAATGGTGCGGCTGTCGACAAAGTGACCATAGCCACGGACTAATGTGACGCCATTACTTTCTAAGCCTCGGTCATATGAGCCATGAATACGGTCAATATAAGCTTCACGGCTGGCAACAAGTGTGTTCCAGTCGAAATTGTTGACGGTGACATCAAAACCATAATCTTTAGCATAAAGATGCATGGCTTCGGCGACTTGAGCGCCGTACCACATCACCTTTTTAGGTACGCAACCTACATTTACACAGGTTCCACCAAGCTCTTTTGCTTCAATAAGTAACACTTTTGCACCACGCATGGCGGCGCGGTTAGCCGATGCAATTCCGCCGCTACCAGCGCCAAGACAGATATAATCAAAATGTTGAGCCATGTGTATCTCCAAAAAAAGTGACTTGCTGACAAAAGCAAAATAGGGCTGAGGCTTTTGTTCCTATGGATAGAGCTAAGACGCACTTCGATTCAAAAAGACGAAAGTTTGTCTAAGCTCTATTGGTTGCTGTATCGATATGCAGCCATTGTAGATTGAAACATTTATTTGAACCAGATCAAATATTTCAATCAGCCGCTTTGAACTTAGCAATTGATATTGGGGCGAGTTAGCACAGTTTCAATACGTTGTCGTAAGCTAAGCATGATGCGACAAAGGCGCTTTAGCGATTGCCGTCTGATGATTAGACCTAGTTTGGTAGTTGGATCTTACAATGATGTGAATATCAACTAACGCCTATATTGGCAGCTATGATGATCAGCTTGATCTGGCCCTTCCATACCACATTTCAGGCATTCCCATTCTTCTTGCCTAACATTGAGCTCCTGCTGGTGGTGCATGTTACGGTGATTCACGCCAAGGTTTAAATTTTTTTCTAATAAATTCATCCGGCTATTGAGCCAGCGACAACCAGCGTCATTCGCGACGGTTTTTCGGTTAGCGAGCTGTTGTTTGCGGCTGATTTTTTTAGCTTTAGCTTTCGGCTTTGATGGCAATGGCTTGTGGGTCTTGCTTGTCTTGCTTGGCTTAATCGGTGTGTAGCTCAGTGCCGTTTTGGGCTGTGTGGGAATGGTGAGTGGCTGACCTTGATCATCTAACACCACACCTAAGGGGAGTGGCGCCGAGTCATTGGCAAGGCTGTAAGGGCTGATAAGTATTAGCGCACAGAAGGTGCGTAGATATGGAGTGAGTAACATTCCTTGTCCTCTGCGTTAGACACCATTTGCATTCCGTTGCCCATGGTCATCAATATTCGATTTTATTAGGTCATTAAAAACAAACTATAGCCTAACTTGGGACCTTAGAAGCTCCAACTTAAGTGAATGCCGGCATAAGTTTCGTCTAAACTGCCTTTGGTATTGTTATTTTGCGCCTCAAGTTTGATATCTTCTTGAGCTATGCTACGGCTAACATGACCTGATAACACCCAATGATTAGGCATCTCATATTCTGCTTCAATACCAAATTGAAAGTGGTTGGCTCCGTCATGTTCTTCAGTGACATATTGAAAATCAAAACCTTGGGTGATGTACGGAGAAACAGTGACACCTTCAGCCAACTGCCAGTTACTGTGTATGCTTACCTCGACAAAATAGCCCGCAGCTTCAGTTGAATAAGTGTAGCTTACCGTTGGAACTAACCAATCCACTGCAGCGTATTCTAGTATGCCAAATATTTCGTTGTCATTCGCGCGATCGTCACCGTAAAACTCTAAACGCTGATAACCAACACTGCCAGCAAGATTGTCAGTTAAGTTAAAGCCATACTCTATGCCAAAATTCCACTCGGTGTAATGTTGACTATCCCCGCGGCCGACCGTTGCATATAGGTTTAAGCTCTCTGTTTGTACCGCTGCAGTGGCCCAATAAATGCCGCCTTTGTTGAGATTGTCGCGACCCTCTGATATGTAGCTTGAGTCCCAGCCAAGATCAAATAGTGCTTGCACTTGCCCACTATCATCCGACGGGTGCTTCTCAATAATACGAGTGCCATGGGAGTCGTCAACGTTTGGCGCTTCACCGGCGAATACAAAAGATGATCCGATCAACAAAGGGATTGTAAGGGCTAATTGCTTGGCTTTTCTCATAGCAAACTCTATATGTGGGCGAAAGTAGAAAACCCGCCTATAATAGTTCTAATACCTTGAATGTAAATGATAATCGGTTGTATTTGCGAACTGCTTTGCAATACTAGTATCGAGCAATATTTATACTTGTGGAACATGAGCTTCATCAAAGAAACTAGCTTAGTTAACTGCTAGAAAATGATCAAAGTGCAAGTTTTATGGTTATTTCATTGAATATTGCCTACTTAACCCCTATCTCTTTACCTATCAACATCGAATGTTAAGGACTCAACCATGAGCAATCCCTTGCTAAATAGCACTAAATTACCGCCTTTTTCTAGTATCAAAGCAGAACATATTCAACCCGCTATTGAACAAGGTATAGCTAACTGCCGAGCTAAAATCGAACAGGTACTCAAGAATGAAGCTAGTTATACTTGGGATAATCTAGTCGCTCCGCTTGATGATGTCGATGATGAATTAGGCAAGATATGGTCGCCGATTTCACATATGAATTCAGTGGTTAGTAACGATGCATGGCGTGCTGCACACGACGCATGTCTGCCGTTACTGTCGGAGTACGGCACCTTTGTTGGCCAACATCAGGGGCTTTATCAAGCCTATAAGTCGCTTGCTGCATCAGCAGAGTTTAACGATTATTCGCAAGCGCAAAAGAAAATGATTGAAAACAGCCTGCGAGATTTTGAGCTATCAGGTATTGGCCTTAGCGATAGCGATAAGCTGCGTTATGGTGAACTGGTTAAGCGCATGTCAGAACTGACTAGCAGCTTCTCTAATCAACTATTAGATGCGACCCAAGCATGGAACAAGTTAATAACAGATGAAGGGGAGCTAAAGGGGCTACCTGAATCTGCAGTGGCAGCCGCTGCTGCTATGGCAGAGGCTAAAGAGCTGAAGGGATGGTTGTTTACCTTAGATTTCCCCTCTTACCTGCCGGTAATGACCTATAGCGAAAATCGCGAGCTGCGTGAAGAGTGCTATCGAGCATTTGTCACTCGTGCATCCGATCAAGGCCCTAACGCGGGTGAGTTTGATAATGGTCCACTAATGGATGAGATTTTATCACTGCGCCATGAACTTGCTAATCTATTGGGTTTCGATAGCTATGCTGATAAGTCTTTGGCTACCAAAATGGCCGAAACCCCAGCTCAAGTGCTGGAATTTCTAACTGAACTTGCAACGCGCTCTAAAGCACAAGGTGAGACTGAACTTAAAGAGCTTACAAGTTTTGCTGCCAGTGAATATAGTGCGACTGATCTTGCTGCTTGGGATCTCAGTTTCTATGCCGAAAAACTGAAACAGCACCGTTATGAGATCTCTCAAGAGTTACTGCGTCCCTACTTCCCTGAAGACAAAGTATTGTCTGGCTTATTTTATACCGTGTCACGGCTATTTGGTCTTAAGGTCGAGGAGCAAAAAGAGTTTGATAGCTGGCATAAAGATGTGCGCTTCTTCCATATCAGCGACAGTAACGGCGAACACCGTGGCAGTTTCTACTTAGATCTATACGCCCGTGAAGGTAAGCGCGGTGGAGCATGGATGGATGACTGCCGGGCTCGTCGTGCCACTAGCGTTGGTCTGCAAGATCCTGTTGCTTATCTTACATGTAATTTCAATGCTCCTGTCGCCGGTAAGCCAGCACTGTTTACCCATGATGAAGTTACGACGCTATTCCATGAGTTTGGCCATGGTATCCATCATATGCTGACTAAGATTGATGTCAGCGGCGTATCAGGGATCAGCGGTGTGCCTTGGGATGCAGTGGAGCTGCCAAGTCAGTTTATGGAAAACTGGTGCTATGAAGAGGAAGCGCTAGCTGAGATCTCTGGCCACTTCGAAACCGGTGAACCGCTGCCTAAAGCCATGTTAGACAAAATGCTTGCGGCGAAAAACTTCCAATCAGGCATGATAATGTTACGCCAACTAGAGTTCTCACTGTTTGATTTTAAGATGCACCTGGAATATGACCCAGCGACAGGGGCAAAAATTCAAGACAAACTAAACCAAGTTCGTGACTTGGTTGCGGTGGTTAAAGCACCTGAGTTCAATCGATTCCAACATGGTTTTGCGCATATTTTTGCCGGTGGTTACGCTGCTGGTTACTACAGCTATAAATGGGCTGAAGTGCTGTCGGCAGATGCGTTCTCGATGTTTGAGGAGCAGGGGATCTTTAATGCTGAAACCGGCCAACGCTTCCTAGAGAATATTCTGGAGATGGGCGGCAGTGAAGAGCCTATGGAGCTGTTTAAGCGCTTCCGTGGCCGAGAGCCAAAAACTGATGCATTATTGAGACATAGCGGCATTCACGGTTAAGCTATTGAGAATTAAAGGCGCCTAGTGCGCCTTTAATGCAGATGGATATTGGCCTTACTGCCTAAATACAGCCAGCTGCTCAATCCATAATAATCAGTAGTGTTAGGGAAAGACTGCATAGCAGCAATACTAATGTACTTAGGCTAATAATCAAGCGCATTGTTTGTTCAAATGCCATCAATAATCATCCCCTCATTGTGTTATGTATCGATGAATGCTGTCACTGTAGTGGGTTTGCAGTCCGCTATCTGTCTGCTCGATGATCATCACGGGTAGTTCGAGTTTATTGGCAATCTGTATTGATCGTTCCACACTTAAAATCATCATAGCGGTTGCAAATCCATCGGCCACTGCACATTGTGGGTGAAGTACCGTCACCGAGATCACGCTAGTTTGAACCGGTAGCCCGCTGGTCGGATCGATAATGTGACTCAACCTTCTATCACCACTGTCGATAAAATTAACGTAACTCCCAGATGTCGCCAACGACATCTCTTGCAGTTTTATCAGCGCCTGTATCTCAAGGCTAAATTTTTCTGGACGCGTCACTGCAACTTGCCAATAGCGACCCTTTACGCCGGCCCCTCGAGTCCGCAACTCCCCGCCTATCTCAACCAGGTAATGCTCCACGCCTAAGCCATCGAGTAACTTGGCAATGCAATCAACGCCATAGCCTTTCGCGACCGCAGAGGGGTTTATCTCTAGTCCCCGTATCGCCTTGGTCACAGAGTCTGAACTAGGGTCTAAGCTAAATCCAGTCATCCCCGTTTTAGAGCGAGCAAGCTCTAACTGACCGCGATTTTTATGCTGCAAATCTCTGTCTTTAACACCAAAACCCCAGAACTCTATCAGTGGTGCTAATGTAACATCAAGCGCGCCATCTGTTTGCGCTGATATACTCTGTGCTATCTGCAGTACATCCCAAAGGTACTTAGATACAGGAATAGCAACACCAGTGTCATTATCATTAAGGCTCGATATTTCAGAATCTACACGGAACACAGATAGAGCATCATTGACTCGCTCCAACTCCTGCTCAACAGAGGCTTTTATCTCAGACTTCGTTGCGTTCGAATCCTCTAGTCGCAATTGTATGGTGTAGGTTGTCCCCATGGTATTACCGGTTATCTGCCCAATGTTGATATGTGCCCAAGCTTGGGGAGCAGATATCAACATTAGCCAAACCACTGTCAGATATTTCATAATGAGTCTCCAGATTCAGTCAAAAATCTCTCCCATTAATAATTGTTGTTAGCAACAATAAAAAAGCCGATCCATTAGATCGGCTTATCATTTCTACTGCAAAGTTATTACTTATTGAGCCGCTGCTTCTTTACCAGCAATGCGTCCAAACACAGTAATATCGGTAATTGCATTGCCACCTAAGCGGTTAGAACCATGAGTCATACCGGTCACTTCACCAGCAGCAAACAAGCCTGCAATCACTTTACCTTGGGTATCCAATACTCGAGTATGAGTATCAGTTATCAAGCCACCCATAGTGTGGTGAACAGAAGGTTTAGCAACTAACATATAGAAAGGTGGCTTCATGATAGTCTTGAGTCCACCACGATGGTTAAACTCTTTATCATTACCCGCAGTTGCAAACTGATTAACACGGCCAACCTGAGCCATAAGTGCCTTTTCATCTATACCAAACTTACCAGCAAGCTCCTCGATTGAATCAGCCTTAAACATCATGCCTTTGCGGTTTAGCTCACCGAACTCATCTTTGTGGACACCGACAACACCGGCAATATCCTCAATCTCACCGCCCCATAGAACGTAAGCTTGTTGCTCTGTCTGGGCTAAGATTGCACGGCTGATCACATCACGACGCT
This sequence comes from Shewanella sp. KX20019, assembly GCF_016757755.1. Classification (NCBI taxonomy): domain Bacteria; kingdom Pseudomonadati; phylum Pseudomonadota; class Gammaproteobacteria; order Alteromonadales; family Shewanellaceae; genus Shewanella; species Shewanella sp. KX20019. The sequence continues at coordinate 213,059 of NZ_CP068437.1, forward strand.
CCAGCTCTTCAACGAATCGATTACCCTCTTTGTTGACTACGATGGCGCCAAAGAAACGTGAGTCTGCGATCAAAGAGATCACGCCAGTATCGATATGACAGATAGGGTAGGTCTGAATTGATTCCATGTTATGCGTGCCAGCATTGAGCTTCTCAGCCATCACTATACCGTCACCCATAATTCCGCGAGCGTTGGTGGTGCCATAACGATCATCCAGTTCTGGAACATACTTGGTACGCATTTCAACGTTTGCACCGAAGCCACCGGTTGCCATGATCACCCCACGCTTGGCGTAATAGCTAATTACCTGTCCATTCTTTTCAGCTTCTACACCGATAACGCGTCCGCTCTGATCTTTAATCAGTGCTGTAGCTGTAGTACGAGTGTGGATTGGGATCTGCAGTTCATCAGTTTTAGCCATGAACTTGCTAATCCATTCGGCACCAGTATGGTTACGCGGGATCAAGGCACGCTTTACGCTGTGACCACCGAATTGAAATAGTTGATCTTGGTAAAAATCGACCTTGATATAGTCTCTAAGCCACTCAGCTGCAGGGAGAGCCTGCTCGGCCAAGATCTGTACCATCTCTGGGGTTCCCAGGTAGTCACCACCTTTAAGGGTATCTTTAACAAACAGTTCGATACTGTCTTCAATACCCATCTTCTTCTGCACCCAGTTACCCGGCACGTTCATCTGGCCACCAGTGATCAAACTGTTACCACCAACTGTTGGCATCTTCTCAATAATCACCACATTAGCACCGGCATTTTTTGCTGTTATCGCCGCGCTGAAACCCGCCCCCCCAGAGCCAATGATCACCACATCGAAGTTCTGTTCACTGGCAAGCTGCAGTTGTGGTTTATCATTACTTTTGGCTAAGCCTGCAACCAAGGTGACACCTGCGGCAGCCAAAGAGCTCTCTACAGCCTCTTTAAAAGCACTACTTGTAACTGTCGCACCACTGATCCCATCAACTTGGGTACTGTTATTGGCAATCATCGCATCTTTCATTTCGGTAAATACCGATGCAGCTAACACCTTATTTTCGTTCTGCTTAAGAATACTGATATCAACTAACTGACCATTTTTAGTCTCAGTCTGAACCTGAATTTCGCCATGTTTACCGAATGCAGATCCTTCTGTCTTAGTTAATTGTTCGCTCTCTTTTACTGAGCAGCCCATAACCAATGCCATGATGGCACTGGCGAGTATTGTTTTTTTAATCACTGTGTTATTCCTATTGGGTCAAACTGATACTAGAAGGTGAAACCAACCGCTACGCCATATTCGATGCCATCATTAGGGGTTGCGCCCCAGCTGTCGAAATGGGTCATATGTAATTTGGTATAGAAAGAGTCGGTCATACTTGTTTTCAACGTCGTGATGATCTGATGACCATAACTGGCGTAACCTAAGGTACTCATATGCTCCTCATCACGATCAAATTGCCCTTCATAGTTAACAGATAGAGAGTGCTTGAGCCCCATCGCAGAGAAAGGGTAGCGGGCATTGATCACCGCGGCATAGCCACTGATACCATCGAAGCTTGCTCCAGTTGGCGCTAAGCTTGCCGCGGTATAGTTCACACCCACGCCCGCATTAAGAAAGAGACCGCCATATTTACGGTTTGTCGTCACACCCAGATATAGGTTGTCCTCCATCACGGTACGGTTGGAGACCAAGAAGTTTTGCATCCAATAATTATATTTAGAATCAGAGATCTGCTTATCGACAATAATTAAAGATTTAACTGTTAACTTACCATCGGCATCATTTTGAGCATCTTTTATCTCTCCAGGGTTTTCTAATTTAATATACGCAAGCAGTGTTCCCCAATCCGCTTTATCGAAATGAGTTAATTTAACGAAAGGTTGATCGTAAGCGCCGCCATTGTCATCCTTAGTATCTGAGGTATAAGCTTTATAGCCAATATCTAATGAGGTTGCAGACATCGCTGGTGCCACCAGAAAAACAGAGAGTGCTGAAATGAGTTGCTTCTTCATATAACAGTTCCTTAATCATATTATTTAGCAACAGATTAAAGAACCTAGCAATATACTTTGTGAGCGGTATCTCCATCTGCTCAATATTTAGTAAGCGCTGTGGTTTAAGGAAGTAAAAACATCAAAAACAATTAAAAAGTCTAAAAATAGGCGACAATTAGAAATATACAAAGTGAAATTTACGTCAAAATATTAAATCAATAAAATTTATAACGTGAAAATCATGTCAAAAAAATAAATATAAGAAAACCAACCTTTAACTTGATATAAATTAAAAACAAAAAAGTGGAGATAATATTAAATTATCTCCACTTTTAAATTAACAATATAGAAACTGAACAATAATATAGCCTAAGAGTTAACCTTTAATAGCGCTATAAATTGATTTTCCTCCCTGACAGAGTGATATGTCCACCCTAGCTGGTGAGCTAAGCGCTCTACCAGCATTAACCCTAATCCAAAGCCACTACTATTTTGCGGTGACATCGAATTCGCAATTTCAATAGTATGATTTGATTGCACTATCCTTACGCCTTGGGCTCCATGTTCTAAGCTATTACGTACTAAGTTATTTAAAATAATGGTCAGTGGATCTTTCTGCACCGTCATCTCAGTATCGTCACAAATCAACTCAATCGGTAAATAATCCCCTTTTGCCGCTTGTTGATCACTGATCACCTGCCGCAATAGCTCTGCCAGATTCACTTTGCTGTGATGCATCGAAGTACACTCTGAGCTCATTAACCACAGCAAGGTTTCAGTTATAGACTTCATCTGGCGAGTCGCCAGACTGGCATGTAAGGTTGGTCCCTCAAGTTGACCATGCTGCAGGGTTAGGATATCGAAAGAGGATTGACAGATAGCTATAGGGGTACGTAGTTCATGGCTAGCAAAACGCAAAAAAGATAACTCCCTTTGCTGCGCTTCTTTCAATTGTTTAATAGAGATATCCAGAGCGTCGACTATCGATTGCAACTCTGCATAACATTGCTGGGGAAAATTCAGGCTTTGCATTTTTTGCCAGTCATGCTGTTTAATCGCGCGACTGATCTGATGCACTGGAGAGATAACTCGACTTTGCATATATAAAGCAAGGCTAGCTACCACACCAAAGGTCATAGTGATCAATAAGGCGATGGCCGCCATATTCTTAGGCGCAAACTCCAGATCATGAGTGGCATTATAGTTTAACCAAACATATAAATTCTCACCTGAACTCTGCTCATATACCATCAATGCATCGATGAATTGACCGTTGTGGTGATGGTATTCAACTTCATTTAGCGCAGTCGGTTTAATGCCATTAGTAATTGATTTAACTTGCTCTGGAGCGCTGTCCCAATCCCTATATATTTTAATATTGTCTGTTTGGTAGAGGTTACCTGTCTCTACCAGATACTGTTCTGCCGCCTGAGCCGCACTTTTCATGGTGATGTTATGCATACTAAACATGCCTGTACACATCATGCATAGCGGAATAAATATATTAATCAATAAAGTGACCGCTAAGAAGACTACGCCATAACACTGGTAGACACGCTTTAAGTTCATCTTATGCTTCATTAACGCCAGCCTTTAGACATAAACCCACGCCTCTTATTGTATGAAGGTATTGATGCTTAAAGGGCTTATCAACAACTTTTCTCAACAGGTGCATGTGACTTCTTAAGCTATCACTATCAGGCAAGCTATCTGGCCATAATATGCGCTCAATCTCTTCACGTTCTACGGTTTCAGGGCTTCTCCTAGCGAGCAAAGATAGTATCTGCCAGCCTGTTCGAGATAGCGCTAACTCCTCACCTAAGCGGTGCACGCGATGGCCTGCAAAATCAAACTCAAGTTCACCAATTTTAAGTACTTTAGGTGCTGGCCTTCGCTCAGCTACGACGCGTAATCTGGCAACTAATTCCGGCATTGCAAATGGTTTGACTAAATAATCATCCGCACCTACCTCAAAACCTGACAATTTATCCTGTAACCCACTACGAGCCGTAAGCATGATCACTGGTGAAACCACGCGCTGATCTTTCCATTGCTTGCATGCTTCAAGGCCGTCACCATCAGGTAAGTTCAGATCGAGAATAATGGCATCATAAGGACGGTTATAAACTTGGCTATCTGCTTGTGCTAACGAACTGGCGTAATCACATTCGATATCGATGAGTTCTAGGTAATGAATAATATTTTTTGCCAGTAAATGGTTATCTTCAACGAGTAATACCAACATGGGTTATATAATCTCCAGCTGATGGGCAATATGAACCAGGTTCGCACGGTTACTTGCCGACAGCTTATTTCGCATAGACTCTAGATGATATTCCACTCCACGAATAGTTATGTGAAGCTCCTCCGATATCTCAGAATTCTGTAATCCACTTGCGACCATTTTTAATGCTTTTAACGCGGTTTGGTTAAAAAGCGACACCTGCCTATAGGGATTTAACTCATGATGGAGATGTTCAAATAGTGTTGACTGAACCCGCTTCAGTGAAGTCTCTAGATCGGCAAGCTTAGGGTGAAGATCTCCCTCTTTAGACAGCAGGGTGAAACGTCCGCACCAAGCCTCTGATGCGTAATGACGCATCGGATAACTGAGTACCGTTTTTATCCCGTAAGAGCTAAACAGTTTATTCGCTTTATTGGCTTGTCCACCTTCAGATAATTGATAGTAATAGGGCTGTTCTAATTTCAAGGCTAAGCTAAAATTAACGTCTCTAGCGGCAACTTGGTCGATGTAATGGCGCTGTATTTTTTGGACGGTGTGTGACGAACTATATACCCCTCCTGAACTATGCAACATGCGTCTCGTTAAGATGCTTGTCTTACTATTGTGCAGGTAATCTTGATATGCCCTATTTGGGATACCTTGAAACCAAAACCCACCAAAACCGTGCTGCGATATCTCAGGCTTTATTGACTGCAATATTAAAGGAGAAATGACAAATTCTGCTAAATCATCGCTTTCTATATTTTGCATGCGTCCACGAACCTTTCATCGAAAATCTTGAGTAATATGGTTATAGAAGCCATAGTAAGAAGTCATCAAGGTTGTCCTTTTATCCTCCTTCGAGCTTTGTCGCTCACCATACTCAAAAGCATTACATTGTTAAACTTTGCCGAACAAAATATTCCAAGCAGTTAACAAAAAGATAAAATATTTCTATTTGGCTATATTTTTGACGTAACTTTGACGAGAGGTTAGATACAATTGACTAGGTTTTAATAGAAGATTAGCGATTAAGGCTGTAAAAATTATTGCTGGCAGATATTAGTCTTTCAAGATGGAGACCGTCGAGCCTTAAAGGATACACGTTAGCTCGACTCCAAATATCTGGGTCATAGTTATAATAGTGTTAACTAAAATGAGATTTGAGTCGCGCTTGTTATCAGGTATGACCTCTGCTAGCCTTGCCGCTCTTATTTATCAAGGATGTAGGTTAAGCAGTAAATGAATCTCTATTTTAGGCTTTTTTGGTTGTTTGCATGGCGCACCCGTCACTGCAACAAAATTGGTTTTCTAGGGACCAGTAAACTCACTTATCGTGCGATGCCGTCAGATTGTGATATCAATTTTCATCTGACAAACTCACGCTACCCGGCGTTTATGGATCTGGCCCGAACTTATATGATGGCAGAGATGGGATTCCTAAAGCGTTTCATCAAGCTAGGTTGGATGCCAATTGTTAATGCAGCTGCCTTTACCTATATCCGCGATATTAAGCCTTGGGCTAAGTTTGAAATTGAAACCAAGTTGGTCGCTTGGGACGAGAAGTACTTTTACATTGAACAGCGTTTTGTCAGTGAGCGTGGCCTACATTGTATCGCCCTCGTTCGTGGCGTATTCATCTGTAAACGTAAGCAAGTGCCTATTGCTGACATGTTGCAAGAGGTTAACTTCAAAGATCCTATGCCAGAAATGCCAGCCGAAGTGGTGAAATGGAAGCAGTTTTTACAGCTTAAAAAAGAGCGTAATAGTTAGCTATTGGTCACAGCCTGTTCGAGCCAGCGTCAGTGCAACTTCCTCTTGAACCTGATTGACAGCGCCACGTAGTTTGGCTTGGATCCAATAGCGGCCTAAATGTTCATAGTCGAGTAGGTTAAATTCAGTATCTAAAGCTAGCAAACAGGGGATTGTTGCGCAGTCGGCTAAACTGAAGCGGTCGCCACATAACCAATGGTATGTGGCGAGACGCCTGTCCAAGGTATCCAGTGTTGTGAGCAACTCATTTTCAATTTGTTTGACCTTAATTTGATTACTCCGCTTTTGATGCTTGGCTATTTGCCAATGGTCGATCACTGTGTCGAGCCGTGTGTCGCTGAGCTTATCGTAAAGTCTTACTTGCAATGCATCCTTGGTTAGCGCTGGAATGAGTTGCGTACCTTGTTCAATGTTGGCATCAATATATTCAACAATAATACTCGCGTCAGGGATGATTTCACCCGATGTCACTCTAAGTAAAGGTAGCTGGCCACTAGCATCCATTCGCTGAAATTCGCGTCTCGCGTAGGGATCCGCTAGATCAATAATATGCGGATAAAAATGGGCTTGTTTCTCATAAAAGGCAATGAGTACCTTTTGTGATTGGCGTGATAGAGGGTGGTAATACAGATCCATGTTCGTTATAGGCTCCGATCGAAAGTATTAGCATTAACTTTAGTTGCTAAAATGGCTCCTAACAATGTACAGCGTTTGCCATGTTCGTGGCATACACTATGAGTTATCTTGATAAAGTCACACCTCTCAGCGGGTTAGAGATTAAAAATGATAGATAGGAGAACAGATGAGTCGTATTGAAACATTTGCTTCAATATATGCACGAGCATCAGAGCGTAAAGGCGGTAGCGCCGGGCTAGAGCAGTTAATGTCTACCAGTCTGACAGAAGATGAAATTGGTCAATACAGCGATGCTCAGCTGTTGTCTGAGATGAGTAAAAAGGTATTTCAGAGCGGCTTTGTGTGGCGAATAGTTGAGGCTAAGTGGCCCGCATACGAAAAATCTTTTTTTAATTTTGAGCCTTTTAAGGTGTTGATGTTGTCCCCTGAGCAGTTGCAGGACAGAGCCAGTGATGTAGTTCTCATCAGGCATCTTAAAAAAACCATGGCAATTTATGACAATGCTCATATGGTCAACAACATTGCGCGTGAACACGGCAGTTTTGCCGAGTTTGTAGCAAGTTGGCCAAGCGAAGATATTACCGGTTTATGGGCAACCTTAAAGCGGAAAGGTACGCGGCTTGGTGGCAATACGGGTCCCTATTTTTTGCGCGCTATTGGCAAAGACACATTTCTACTGACTAGTGAGGTACAAGGTTATCTTAAAGCGCATAATCTAGTGGATTATGGATTTAGTTCAAAAGCGGGGCTTAAGCAGGTTCAAGCCGTGTTTACTCATTGGCAGCAACAATCGGGTCGTAGTTTGGCTGATATTAGTCGGATTTTGGCTTGTAGCGTCGGTGATAACCGAATTTAGTAAGCAATATTTTCGCTCTTGAGGAAATGTTTGTGTTTTGGTTTTTAATCGCCTTATCTTGTTAATTTTCACCATTGAATGTCAGCGGATCTAAGCTTAGCGATAACGTGATTAGTAAAACAGATGTTTGATTAACAATTGTGAAACATATGTGGCTGATTTGACAAAGTAATTCTTATTATCTTACAAATTAAACTGGTATATCTGCTTGTTGACAAGTCGATGTTGTGAGATAAAGGCACGTTAATTAATCTGACAAGAATTTATGCTTTCAAAGGTTAAATTGAAGGCAGTTAATGCTTTAAATAATTCAATTACCGAGTAGATGGCTTTTATAGGAGTTCTCATGCGGCAAATAGTGAAAATTGCCTCTGTTTTAAGTGTGGCGTTATGGATAGCTGGATGTGAGCAGAAACCTGAACAAGGTGGACAGCAAGCAGGTGGTCCTATGGAAGTAGGCTCGATTACGATTGTGGCGAAACCTCAAGCAATATTGGTTGAGTTACCTGGCCGTAGCAAGGCTTATTTGGAAGCGGAAGTTCGTCCACAAGTTAGCGGTATCATCATGAACCGTGGCTTCGTTGAAGGAAAAGACGTAGAGAAAGGTCAATCGCTTTATCAAATTGACTCAGCGACCTACAATGCTGCGTTAGTGAGCGCGAAAGCCGATTTAACCAGTGCTCAGGCTAGCTTAGTTTCAGCGAAGGCTAAGGCGTTGCGCTTTAAGAAGTTGGTAAAGCTTAACTCAATCAGTGAACAGGATTTTGATGAAGCGGACGCGGCTTATAAAGAAGCGTTAGCCCGTGTAACCGTTGCCGAAGCTGCCATCAATACAGCAACTATTAACCTGGAGTATACCGAAGTACGTGCTCCCATTTCTGGACGTGTAGGCAAGTCTTCTGTGACTGCCGGTGCACTCGTTACGGCTAATCAAACGCAAACTTTAGCGACCATTCAACAGCTTGATCCGATCAATATTGAGATCACTCAGTCGAGTGCGCAGCTGCTACGTCTAAAGGCTAAGTTAAAAGATGGCCAGCTTCAGGCGTCAGTTAATGCAGGTGTGCAGCTAGTGCTAGAAGATGGCACTACCTATAATCACGATGGCTTACTGCAGTTCGCTGAAGTGAGTGTGAATGAAAATACTGGTTCAGTCATTTTACGTGCTGAGTTCCCGAACCCTGATGGTGTGTTATTACCTGGCATGTATGTACGAGCAGTGCTCAATACTGGTACCGATCCACAGGCTATTTTGGTGCCGCAACGTGCGATTACCCGTAACACCAAGGGACAAGCCGTGGCGATGGTGATTGCTGACGGTAAAGTGGCATCACGTGTGGTAACAACTGCAGAGGTTATTGATAACCAGTGGCGTATTACTGATGGTTTGAATGTGGGTGATCAACTTATTGTTGAAGGCCTGCAAAAAATTCGTCCAGGAGCCTCTGTTAAAGCGGGTCCTTTGGCTGCGGATAAGAAACCTCAAGCACAACAACAGAAATAGGGCAGAGCTATGGCACGTTTCTTTATCGATCGCCCTATTTTTGCATGGGTGATCGCCATTATTGTGATGCTAGCCGGGGTGTTATCTATCTTCGGATTGCCGGTGTCTCAATATCCGAATATTGCACCACCATCGGTAGTCATTAGCGCCGTTTATCCTGGTGCATCGGCTAAGACGATGGAAGATTCAGTTACTCAGGTAATTGAGCAGCGAATGACGGGTCTTGATAACCTGCGCTATATATCTTCAACTAGTGACAGCTTTGGTAATGCGCAAATTACCCTAACCTTTAATGCAGAGGCCGATCCTGATATTGCTCAGGTGCAGGTGCAGAACAAGCTTCAGCTTGCGATGCCACTGTTACCGCAAGAGGTACAGGCTCAAGGTGTTAACGTTGCGAAGTCGAGTGCAGGCTTTTTGATGGTGGTGGGCTTTGTTTCTGAAGATGGTTCGCTAGATAAAAATGATATTGCAGATTACGTGGGTTCAAACGTTCAGGACCCACTTAGTCGTGTTCCAGGCGTGGGCACCATTGAGTTATTTGGTGCTCAATATGCTATGCGTATCTGGCTTGATCCCTTTAAGCTGACCCAATATAACCTGACTAGCCAAGATGTTATCAGCTCTATTCAAGAGCAGAATGCACAGGTTTCCGCAGGTCAATTGGGTGGTTCTCCATCGGTTGCAGGTCAAGAGCTTAACGCAACAGTATCGGCTCAAAGCCGTCTGCAAACCGCTGACCAGTTTAAGAAAATCATTCTTAAAGCTGACTCTTCAGGTGCGAAAGTCTTCCTAGAAGATGTTGCACGAGTTGAATTGGGTGCAGAAAGCTACGCGGTAGAATCGTTCTACAACGGCAAGCCTGCAGCGGGTGTCGGTATTCAGTTAGCGACAGGTGCTAATGCACTTGCTACTGCTGAAGGTGTGCGCGCCAAAATTGCTGAGTTGCAGCCATTTTTCCCAGAAGGGCTGGAGATCGTATATCCCTACGACACGACCCCTTTTGTTGAGAAATCAATTGAAGGCGTAGTGATGACCCTGCTTGAGGCAGTGGTGTTAGTTTTCTTGATCATGTACTTGTTCTTGCAGAACTTCCGCGCGACGCTCATTCCGACGATAGCGGTCCCTGTGGTACTACTGGGTACCTTCGCTGTCTTGTCATTAGCGGGTTTTTCTATCAACACCTTGACCATGTTCGCTATGGTATTGGCAATCGGTCTGTTAGTTGATGACGCGATTGTGGTGGTAGAAAACGTTGAACGAGTGATGCAGGAGGAGGGGCTGAGTCCCATCGAGGCAACGAAGAAGTCGATGGATCAGATTACGGGTGCCCTAGTGGGTATTGGTTTGACACTGTCGGCAGTATTCGTCCCAATGGCATTTATGTCTGGCTCAACGGGTGTTATTTACAGACAGTTCTCTATCACGATTGTGTCTGCAATGGCACTGTCGGTCATGGTAGCGATCATCCTAACGCCGGCACTTTGTGCGACCATGCTGAAACCTATTGCTAAAGGTGAAGGCCATACCAAGACAGGTTTCTTTGGCTGGTTTAACCGTAAGTTTGATGCCTTAACCTCGCGTTATGAAGCCAGTGTGGCAGCGATGATTAAACGCGTTGGCCGCACCATGATGGTATATCTTGCCATTACTGTTGCAGTGGGCTGGATCTTCATGCGTATGCCAACGGCATTCCTACCGGATGAAGACCAAGGGATCTTGTTTACCCAGGCTATTTTGCCGGTGAATTCGACTCAAGAAGCGACCCAGAAAGTTTTGGCTGATGTTTCTGACTTCTACCTTAATTCTGAAGGTGATAACGTCAAATCTGTCTTTAGTGTCTCAGGCTTTAGTTTTGCCGGTAACGGCCAAAACATGGGTATTGCGTTCGTTGGCTTGAAAGATTGGTCAGAGCGTCAAGATCCTGGTCAGGATGTGCAGTCTGTTGCTGGACGTGCCATGGGCATGTTTATGCAGATGAAAGAGGCGTTTGTATTTGCGTTCGTGCCGCCAGCGGTAATCGAACTCGGTACAGCCAATGGTTTTGACTTTTATCTGCAGGACAGAAATGGTCAAGGTCATGACAAGCTAGTTGAAGCACGTAACATGCTATTGGGCATGGCATCGCAAAATCCGAACCTTGTGGGCGTACGTCCAAATGGTCAAGAGGATGCTCCGCTTTATCAAGTGCATATCGATCATGCCAAACTAAGCGCATTAGGTGTTGATATCAATGCCGTTAACAGCGTTCTGGGTACAGCTTGGGGTGGTAATTACGTCAACGACTTTATCGATCGTGGCCGAGTTAAAAAGGTTTATGTACAAGGTGAAGCGGATTACCGTATGCAGCCTGAAGACATAGATGCTTGGTACGTGCGTAACAATCAAGGTGAGATGGTACCATTCTCAGCATTTGCTACCGGTACTTGGGAATATGGTTCCCCTCGTCTAGAGCGCTTTAACGGTCTACCCGCGATGAATATTCAAGGGGGGGTGGCTGAAGGCTTTAGTACCGGTGAGGCGATGAATATCATCGAAGATATGGTCAAGAAGCTACCACCAGGGTTTGGTGTTGAGTGGAATGGCTTATCTTATGAGGAGCGCCTTTCAGGTAACCAAGCCCCGATGCTATATGCACTATCGGTGGTGGTGGTCTTCCTCGTTCTTGCAGCATTGTATGAGAGCTGGTCGGTACCCTTTGCGGTTATTCTAGTGATACCGCTAGGTATTATTGGCGCCCTAATTGCGATGAATGGTCGTGGTCTACCTAACGACGTATTCTTCCAAGTGGGTCTGTTGACAACGGTGGGGCTTGCAACCAAAAATGCCATCTTAATCGTAGAATTCGCCAAAGAGTACTACGAGAAAGGCGCTGGTTTAGTGGAAGCGACGCTACATGCGGTTCGAGTTCGTTTGCGTCCAATCCTGATGACCTCACTCGCGTTTGGTCTAGGTGTTGTGCCACTGGCGATTAGTAGTGGTGTCGGCTCAGGTAGCCAAAATGCTATCGGTACAGCAGTACTGGGCGGCATGATGAGCTCAACCTTTATGGGGATCTTCTTTATCCCAATCTTCTTCGTTCTTGTGGAGCGTATGTTCAGCAAGCGCGAGCGAGATATCGCAAAGGCGGCGAAGAAAGCAGACTCTGCTAAGTAATAAGCTCATAGAGCAAGTAGAAAGCCCGGCATTTGTGCTGGGCTTTTTTTATCGGCCTAATTTAGCTATTGAAGTTGCCTGAAGCACTATCGAACCCTGCTAGCCTCGGCAGCTAACTAAACGTTAACCTAAAGCAGGCGCCTTGCTTGGAGTTAATGTAAGCCAAATCGCCACCATGCTGTATCATAATGTGGCGCGACAGGCTTAGCCCTATGCCAGACCCTTGCGGCTTAGTGGTGAAGAAAGGCACGAAAATCATCTCGAGTACATGCTCTGCAATTCCAGCTCCACTATCAATAATGTCCAAACTGACTTGAGCTTGCTCATTTTGATGTAACCTCAATTGAATACGCTTTTCTGCCTGCTGACTGATAGCCTCAGTAGCGTTTTTCAATAGGTTTATCAACACTTGCTCTATTTGCGCGGCGTCCGCCATTAATTGGTAGTCGCTGTGGTGATCAAACTGAACTTCAATCCTCTGTTGCTGCCATTGATGTTCAAATAGATTTAGTGTGCGACTGACAAGTTTGCTTAAGCTAATGACATGGAGATTAGGCGGAGGGAGCTGACTCAAAGATCTAAAGCGAGCAATAAATTCATCCAAATGCTGGGTGCGATTAGCGATAGTGTCGAGCGCTAACTGCAGATCCTGTTTATCCTCCTCATCATCAAAACAAAGGCTAGAAGGCACTAATGTCACTGCCGTTTGCGATAACGATGTTAACGGAGTAATTGAGTTGGCGATCTCGTGCGTAAGTACTTTAGTTAGCTTCTTGTAAGCTTGTTGTTCCTTGGCTTGCAGCGCCAGATAAATAGACTGAATGCTAACGAGCTTTAGTGCTTTACCGTCAATGCTGACACAGGTTATCTGGACTGAAAGCCTATCTTGATGCTCCCCTTTCTGCCAGCTTATGACTAGCTTCTCATCCTTAATTGCACGATGAATACACTCCCCTAAATGAGATAGCTGAGCGACATTACCCGGCAAACTCCCTAATAGACGTTCGCTGGCGGGGTTCTTTTGGCTTATATCCCCACTCTCACTCACCACTATGATGGCAATATCTAAGTGGATTAATAATGTTTGTAAGTAATGGGCTTGAGTTTGTGCCTCTATCTGGCTGTGTTTTAGTTGGCTAGTCACGTTAATAAACTTGGCATGTAACGGATGACGGCTAGGTAGCCCCAAACTAGTGTCACCATTGGCGATAGCGCTCAATACTTGTGATATCTGCAGTTGTTGTTTTGAAAATTGTGCTATCACAGCCCAGAATAAGCCTAGAGTCGACATCAACAGCACCACGACAATAGCGGTTACTCCCTTTTGCCACCATAGGATTGAGGCCAGAAATAAGAGGAAATTCAGGGCTGAGAGTTTGCAGATTAGTTGTAATTTCTCTCGGTTTGGCAACAGATGCTTAAAGTTCATGTTTTTCTAACCTGCGATACAGTGCACCACGTGTCAATCCTAGGGCCTTAGCGGCTTTGCTAACATTGCCTTGAAAATGTTGTAGTGCAGCAGCAACCGTCTCTTTTTCTACATCCAGCAGATTAAAACTAGTGACTCGAGGAGGGACATCATCATGGCTCTTAGAGGGAGTCTTGGTATTGCTGATGATGGCGGAGATATCAAGCTGGTGACCTTCACTCAAGATCACTGAGCGTTCAATGGAATGGGCTAATTCTCGAACATTTCCAGGCCATGTATACAGACACAAACGGTTTAAATCACTGGCAGTGATAGTGAGTTGACGATGATACTTTTGCGAAAAGTGAGTTAAATAGTGCTGTACTAATAACGGAATATCTTCGACGCGATCGCGAAGCGGTGGTAGCTGGATCTCGATGGTGTTTATGCGGTACAGAAAGTCTTGCCTAAACTCACCGGTATCGATGGCTTCGAGTAGATCATGGTTAGTCGCGCAGATGAGCCGGCTATCGAAATCAATTGGTTTATTACTGCCGATTGGCGTCACTTGTCGATTCTGTAATACCGCCAAAAGTTTAGCTTGTTGTGACAGGGGCAGGTTACCGATTTCATCTAGAAATATACTGCCATTATGGGCTAGCTCAAAACGTCCAACACGATCTTGCTTTGCATCGGTAAAGGCGCCTTTTTTATGACCAAACAATTCGCTCTCAAATAAACTATCAGATACTGAGCCCATATCGACACTGACGAATGCTTTTTCAGCTCGTTGGCTAGCTTGATGTATTGCGCGGGCCGCAAGTTCTTTACCTGTACCACTCTCGCCGAGAATAAGAATGTTAGCATCTGTTTTAGCAGCTTTTTCTATGGTGCTAAAGACTCGTTGCATTGCAACGCTTTCACCGAGAAAAGGAAATGTTTGCCCAGAAAGCGCGTTCGTTAAACCACTATTTTGTCGACTGAGGCTGTCGCGCTCACGTTTGGTGCTTGCATGGGTGAAAGCTGCCGCCACGACCGCCAATAATGCTTCGTTCCGCCAAGGTTTAGCAATAAAGTCTGCCGCGCCTGCTTTTATTGCCTGAATCGCAAGGTTTAGATCCGCATAAGCCGTCATCATAATAACTGTGGTACTTGGTTTGAGTCGCAATATTTGCTGTAACCAATGAAACCCCTCCTTACCACTAATCGCATCTTGGGTGAAGTTCATATCAAGCAGCACGACATCGATATCAAATTGTTCCAAATAGTGGCAGATCTGATGGGGATCTGTAGTGGTTTTAACCTGTTGATAATGTTGCTTTAGTAATAACCTAGACGCGGTCAAAATATCTGCGTTGTCATCAACTATCAAAATGCTACCAATGTGCTTAGTCATCGCTTATAGGTGTTAATTAAGTGTTGAGTTAATGTACTTGTGATTGAGGTTAGAAACAAGAATATTGTCCGAAAATGGACAGTTAGCCTTGATTGAGTGTGCTGTTACCGGACACTCAACTTATTAATGTAAGCGTTACATATAAATTAGTTATTGAATTTATTGGTTTTATTTTGTTGGCATGGCTTTTGGATTGTTAAATATAAGATTCGAAAGATAAAGGTGTTTCAAATGGATAAGCAAGTCACTCCTTCAAAAACAAAGCAATGGAACAGATGGCTAGTTAGAGCCATCTTGCCGGTACTTTTAATAAGTGCTTTTTTCTACTGGCAAAGTAATCAGTCAGAGGGGCGAGTTCAAAAAACCAAATTAACCAGCTTAACGGTATCTACCGTAAAGGAGGGGGGGTTTTCTGATAGCTTGCGTCTGCGTGGCAGCATTAGCCCTAAAACTAGCTTGTTCCTCGATACAATAGCCGGCGGTAGAGTTGAAGAGCGGTTGGTTGAGCAAGGGGCTTACGTCAAAAAGGGCCAGCCATTATTACGACTTGCAAATACTGCGCTGCAACTTGATGTGATGAGTCGAGAAGCTCAGGTGACTGAGCAATTAAACTTTTTGCGCAACACACAAATGACCATGGAAACTAACCGACTGAACTTGAAACGAGATCTACTAGAAGTGGAGTTACAGCTGGCTCATTTGTCGCGCAAAATCACTCAGTCAAAACCTTTGGTAGAACAGGGGGTGTTGGCACGTGAACATCTGCTTAACTTGGAGCAAGATCTTCAATATTACCAGCAGCGTAAAGAGCTAACGCTACAGCGTCAGCAGCAGGAAGAGGGGATCCGTCAGCTACAAGTGACTCAACTGGAAGATAGCGCCAAAATGCTCACATCGAACTTGAGTTTTGCCCGCAAGAATGTTGACAATTTGCTAGTGAAATCGCCTATCGATGGCTACCTCAGTGAGTTTAACGTTGAGCTTGGTGAATCGAAATCGGCGGGCAGTCGTTTAGGGCGTATCGATATCCCTGGTAAGTATAAATTGGTGGTCAATGTCGATGAGTATTACCTCAATCAAGTGCAGCTGGGCATGTTAGCCAATCTTAGCTTTGAAGGTGAAGAGTATGCCTTGGCCATCACTAAAATCGATAGCAGAGTCAAGCAATCTTCATTTACTGTCGAATTGGACTTACCAGCGACTATAGCGGGCGTTAAGCGCGGCCAAAGCTTAGATGTTGACCTAATGTTCACCGCCGATATTAACCAAGCCTTATTGCTAAAACGCGGCGCATTTACGGTCGAAACGGGTGGAAATTGGGTATTTGTATTGAGCGCCGATGGACAGAGCGCCAATCGTCGCCAAGTAAAACTTGGTAAGAAAAATCAAGCGTATCACCAAGTGATCAGCGGCCTACACCCAAATGAAAAAGTGATCACTTCAGGTTACGGCGCCTTTGAAAAAGCCGACACCTTACAAATACAGCTTTAAATAGTTTGCAATATAAATAACAGAATAATTAGCGATTTAGGGATAAACATAATGATTAAATTACAACACTTATCACGTATCTTTCGTACCGAAGACGTAGAAACAACTGCGCTAAATGATATCTCTTTGAGTATAGGCGAGGGCGAGTTTCTTGCCATCATGGGCCCATCTGGTTGCGGAAAATCAACACTACTATCGATTCTGGGCATGCTTGACTCCCCTTCAAAAGGGCAGTTTTATTTTGATGGTACAGAGCTCAGTCAATTCAGTGAAAAGCAGTTAGCTCAGGTTAGAAAATCAAATATTGGCTTTGTTTTCCAAAGCTTCAATCTGATTGATGATCTCACCGTTAGAGAGAATGTAGAGCTGCCCCTGCAATATCAAGGTCTGCCGAAATCAGAGCGTGTTGCTCGGGTAGATGCGATGTTAAAGCGGGTGGGGATCGATCACCGCTCGGAACATCTGCCGCAGCAGCTGTCGGGCGGGCAGCAACAGCGCGTCGCGGTCGCTAGAGCATTAGTCATTAACCCAAAACTAATCCTCGCGGATGAGCCAACAGGTAACTTAGACTCCAAAAATGGCGAAGAGGTGATGACCATGCTGCAGGAGCTAAACCAAGCTGGTACGACGATAGTGATGGTAACCCACTCTGAGAAAGATGCTAAGTATGCTGGCCGAGTGGTGCGTTTGTTTGATGGGCAAATAATGCTCGACAATGCTACCGAAGCGCAGCGAGAGGTGCAGTATGCTTAATAACTATTTAGTGACGGCGCTGCGAGCATTTCGCCGTCAAAAGCAGCATGTATTACTTAACTTATTTGGCTTATCGATTGGACTAGCAGCGGCAATTCTAGTGGCTCTGTTTGTCAATTTTGAACGCTCTTTCGATCAGTTTCAGCCACAACATGAAAACACCTATAGGGTTTCTCAGTATTTTTACCCCATTGCCGCTACCGCACCCGTTTCGAGTCCGCTGCTGGAGAAGTTTACAGGCAATATCTCTGACATCACGGCTGTTTTCACCCTGACTATTTTAAACGGGCTTACCGACGACCAGGTCACCATTAAAGGGGAGTATGTAAAGTTAGAAGATATGTATAGTGCTACACCAAACCTGTTGGACTTTATCGATATTCAAGTGTTAGACGGTTCATTACAAGCAGGATTGACTCAGCCAGATAGGTTGATTGTTACTCAAACAGAAGCGCTGCGTTTGTTTGGCCGTACCGATGTGGTTGGTGACACCTTGCAACGCCAAGAAGGCCATTGGACTATTGCGGCGGTCATTGCAGACTTGCCTGATAATAGCCATTTTGCGTTTCGCTCTCTGGCACAAATGACGCCGGAGATGTTGAGCAAGTTGAGCCTCAGCTCAAATAACAGCTATAACTACTTACGATTGCGCGAAGGGGCTGACCGGGCTCTGGTTGCCAATAAGCTTACAGAGATGCTAAATGAGATGGCCTATGAATCTCAAGAGGTGGTAAAGGTTACACTACAGCCTTTGGCGCAAATTCATTTAACATCGCATACTCGTTTTGAGCTTAAAGAGGGCGG
This sequence comes from Shewanella sp. KX20019, assembly GCF_016757755.1. Classification (NCBI taxonomy): domain Bacteria; kingdom Pseudomonadati; phylum Pseudomonadota; class Gammaproteobacteria; order Alteromonadales; family Shewanellaceae; genus Shewanella; species Shewanella sp. KX20019. The sequence continues at coordinate 231,046 of NZ_CP068437.1, forward strand.
TTCAGAGTCCACGGTATTGATCTGTATTGGTTTAAGTATATTACTGATTGTGATCGTCAGCGTTAACTTCATCAATATGAGCATCGCACAAGCGAGTCAAAGAGCAAAAGAGGTCGGTGTTCGCAAGGCTTTAGGGGCTTCAAAAACGCAATTAGTGAGCCAATTCTTAACCGAATCGATTCTGTTATCGACCATCGCCGCTGTGATAGCTTGCGCAATTGTTGAGCTTAGCCTGCCGTGGTTTAATACACTTGTTGGACGCGAGTTAAGCCTGAACTATGCGTCTAGTTTTAGTGGATTTATTGCGGCTATCACCGTTTTAGTCGGTCTAGTTGCTGGGCTTTACCCTGCACTGTTTATCTCCTCTTTTAGCGCAAAAAGGGTATTAAGTGGCGATCTGCAGCGCGGTAAAACGGCTATCTGGGTGCGCAAATCTTTGTTGGTATTGCAATCGGCACTGTCTATTTCATTGATTATCAGTTCAATCACGCTATATCAACAATTGGACTTACTCAATACGCTACCTTTAGGTTATGAAAAACAACATAAGATGTTGATTTCTGGTCTAGATCGAGATGAACTTTTCTTTGTGAATAACTCTGCTCTGCTGAGTGAGATCAAACGGATCCCCGGTGTGAACTCAGTGTCTGCCATCGATAATGATTTAACTGAAGTTATACGCAGTTCGATTCGGTTTACCTGGGATGGTAGCTCTGAAGAGGGTGAAGTGATCCCATTTGTTGGAGCCGGTTTTGATATCGTCGAGACTCACGGTTTTAATCTTATCGCCGGGCGTGACTTCTCTGCAGATTTTGCTGCTGATTGGTTTCAAAAGCACGAGGATGGTTCGAGCAGCGCATCGATTTTGATCACTAGGCAATTAGCTAAATTGGCTGGCTTTAGCAACCCGCAAGATGCTGTCGGACAAACCTTCGGCTTTAACCAAGCCGATAAAGGCAAAGTGGTCGGTGTGATTGAAGATCTAAAAGTCGGCTCAGTAAAAGATGCATCATTACCAGTCATCGTCATCTGCGGCATGTCCTATCAAAATGAGGCTCGGCTGGTGATTAACTTCGAGCCGCTGCAATACGCTGCAGTGAAAGCGGAGGCAGAGACTATTTTGCAAAGGCAGATGAATAAAGCCATTTCAGAGGTAGAGCTGTTAGCAAACAACTATGATGAAATATATCAACCGGAGCGCCAAGTCACTCAGGTGGTGATGATCTTCTCAATGCTTGCAATCCTTCTAACCTGTGTTGGGATCTTAGGTTTAGCCTCGTTTAGCGCATTAAGGCGCAGTAAAGAGGTGGCCATTCGTAAAGTGCTGGGTGATACGGTATTTGGTTTAGTGAACTTACTGGCGAAAGAGTTTTTACTGTTGGTGTTATTAAGTGCTGTGGTTGCCTTTCCTGTGACGTATTGGCTTGTGGATGATTGGCTAAATAACTTCAATGAACGGGTATCGCAATCGATACTGGCTTATGGACTAGCGGTGACTTTGGTCACTGTGATTACTTGGCTGACGGTGGCAAGCATAGCCTATAAAGTTGCTAGTGCAAGGCCATCGCTGAAGCTACGCTATGAGTAAGTCAGAGAACTGCTGATTTTAGAAAATAGATCGCAGCAAGGATACTCATCAGTTTGAAGGTGCAGGATTCAGTAGCAGTTCAATGGCCGTCCCCTTAGTCAAATCATATAAAACGCCTCAATGATTGCATTGAGGCGTTAATTAAAAGACAGCTTTCAAAGCTGTCACTTGAATTTAAGGGGTGTAATAAGTTTCAGCCCCGGGTCCGACAGGCAGACCTAAAACAAATACCCATAGGAAGAAGAAGCAGGTCCAACCGATAAAGAACACAATGGAATATGGCAGCATGGTCGCAACCAATGTGCCTATGCCAAGATTCTTCTTATATTGCGATGCAACGGCCAGAATGAGGCCAAAATAGCTCATCATTGGAGTGATTAAATTGGTGACTGAATCGCCAATTCGATAGGCTGCTTGAATAGTTTCTGGTGCATAACCGACCAGCATCAACATCGGGACAAAAATAGGCGCTGTCACGGCCCACTGAGCTGATGCACTGCCAAGCATCAAATTAATAAAGCCACACATCATAATGAACAGTACGAAGACTAATGGTCCGGTCAAACCTATCGCATTTAATGCGTCTGCACCCGATACAGCCAGTACGGCACCTAAATTGGTCCACTTAAAAAAGGCGACAAACTGCGAGGCGAAAAACACCAGTACGATGTACATGCCCATGCTACTCATGCTGTGAGACATAGCATTAATCACATCTACATCGCGTTTCATGCTGCCAACCACTTTGCCGTAAACTAGTCCAGGTATGGCGAAACAGACAAAGATAAAGGCAACAATCCCTTTCAGAAATGGAGATCCTGCCACAAGACCGGTATCAGGGTTCCTTAATGGTGCACCTTCAGGTACGACGGTAAGCGCGAGTAACACCGACATCGCCAGGACCGCAATACCAGCAACTTTAAGGCCTTTTTTCTCTAAGTCAGTCACCCCGTCCATCTTCTGTTCGCTAAGATCCGTTGCCGCTTCACTAGGGTCGTATTTCCCCAGCTTGGGTTCAACAATTTTCTCGGTAACAAGCGCGCCTAAGAAGGTGATTAAGAAGGTTGAAACAAACATGAAATACCAGTTCACCTCTGGGCCAACAAGGTATTCAGGGTCGATCATCTGCGCTGCAGCTTCAGTGATCCCGGATAAAAGAGGATCAACAGTACCGAGTAAGAGGTTGGCACTATAACCGCCCGAGACACCAGCAAATGCAGCGGCTAGGCCGGCTAATGGATGGCGACCGAGCGAGTGGAAGATCATCGCTGCCATTGGAATGAGTACCACATAGCCAAGCTCGGCTGCGGTGTTAGATACAATACCTGCAAATACTATGGTAAGAGTGACAAGGCGTTTTGAAGTGCCCATCACTAGTAGGCGCATTGCGGCTGAAAGCAAACCTGAACGCTCTGCAATACCTACACCTAAAAGCGCAACCAAAACGGTGCCCAGCGGAGTGAAGCCGGTGAAGTTGGTGACAAGATTAGACACTATCATCCGTAGGCCTTCGGCGTTCATTAGGCTTACAACGTGAATAAGACCATCGGCGCTGCGTCCTGACGCTCCTTCTGGTCGTGGATCGATAACGGTGAGTTCAAAGTAGCCTGCAATGCCACTAATCACTACTACTGCAGCACAAAATAGAGCAAACAGCGTAATGGGATGGGGCAGTAAATTACCTAAGCGTTCAACAACATTGAGGAAGTTTACAAACCAACCACTGGGCTTATCATTTGGGTTAGAGGATGGATTGTTAGGTAGAGGCAAGCTCTCTCCTTTATCGGTACTCATGTGATCTTCCTTCACTAATTATTTTTATGTTTATTATGGGCTAATTATCTTGCACGGTTGTTCTTAAGATGTCTCGCTCCATAGGGAGAAAGCTTAAATCTAGAGGGAAATGTAAACCGACCTTGCATGATGGATAACAAAAATTAATTGAACCTTAAAAGATGTGGTAAAGCTCACTAACGCTCGATACAGGGAGTATTGCAGAGGGGATCTTTAAAAATAAGCAAAAAAAAGGACTCATGTCGAATGAGTCCAAAAGGGATTGATTGGTAACAATATACGGTTGAAACTTACAAAATAACTGTCCGTTGGGGATGACTCTAATATAGCTCTGCGCGGCTGTACCAAAGCTGAATGTAGATACCTGATTTGATGAACAGTTATTAATGTTGAACCTATGGCCTAATAGCAGTTCCCACTGTGGAGTAACTATCAATTTTTAGGTAAAAAAAAGGACTCATAATTGATGAGTCCGAAAGGGATTGATTGTCTAACAATGTTGCTTGAGATGTCACCACTATACGGTTGGGTAGCTGTATCTAAGCTGAATAATGGGTCTGCTAGGTTTTCGTTAAATATTGAGTCAGTGTGAGTTTAACGTTGAATTTTGGCTGTCATAGACGGATTCAGCAGCAACTAGTTGTGAATATAGGTTTTACAGTGAATTTGTAGTGGAAATCGCGTCGATAATTGTCAGTTTGTACAAAAAAGCACTACATGAATAATGCATTTAATTGCTGAATAATAAGGTAATAAATTATTTCACTGTTGATAAACTAGCCGTTCAATTTAATTTGGTAAAGTTCACTCATTAATGGCGCTAAACCCTTAAATTACAGTGATTCAATATGATTTTTCAGCCATAAAAGTACCAACTTGGTGAAAAGTGCGTTAAAAAACATCACGAAAATTGCTTGCGAGGGGCGCTATTAGGCTGGATTTCGGCGGCTAAATGAGTAACAGTAGTTGCCACTAAAGCCAAGAATAGCGCCAAAAATGATTGTTTTTCCAGCGCATTGGTAAAGATGCCTATAAAAAAGGGCACTAAAATAACAATAAGGATATGTAATGGAAGGTATTTTGTTGGGCTTAGGGTTGGTAGTGATTATCGCCTACCTCTGGTATGTCAGCTTAATCAAAAAACGCAATGCAGGCCGAGAAGCATTATCTGGCATTGATGTGCAGTTAAAGAAGCGCTCGAATTTAGTGCCAAATATTTTAAAGATTGCGCAGAAGTACATGGACCATGAAAAATCACTTCTGACTGAGATCACTGCACTCAGAACTCAAGCCGTTGAGAGATATAGTGATACCGATCCTGATGCGGTTAAAGCGCATTTAGAGGTCTCTGAACTGCTCAATCAAAAAATGTCACAATTGATGGTTAACGTCGAAAACTATCCTGAGCTTCGCTCTGACAATACCATGCTGCAAGCAATGCAAACCTACAACGAAGTCGAAGCTCAGCTTTCAGCTGCGCGTCGTTTTTATAATAGTGCCGTTTCTGAGCTCAATACTGCGGTAGAGATCTTTCCTGGTTCAATCATCGCATCAATGGCGAGTGTTAAAGTGATGCCTTTTTATGAAGCGAACGAAGCATCAAAAGCCCCTATAGATGCGGCTGATTTTTTAAAGTAATAACCTCGACCAGGCCGTAGTTATATCAGCGCGGTCATGAGGATTATCGGGCTGTTTTATTTCAAGGAAGATATCAATGCTTTTGGTTTTTTAATTCTTTTGCCTCTTTGGTTTCTTTATGATCGACTATCTCAACCTACATATATTAAATACGTTAAAAATGGCAGTTGTAGTAAAGTGAAATACTCATTATTTTCAATGCTCTACCAGTTTTTGTTTATTTGCTTTATGACAATAGCTATTGGTGCATTGGAAACATAATGAATCAGGACAAATAACAGTTGGCTGCTTGCTCCTTCGTTATTAAGAGTAGGCAACAATTATTTGCCTACTCTTAATAGGGCGATACTTACCCATATACTCAGTGACTTAAAATGACGGCTCTATGAATATTATTGGTTTTATTTTTGGTGCGCCGATTAAGGCATTACGTGGTGGTGATAGACTTTCAGCATCAGCAAATGAGCAAGATGCTTTTAAAGCTCACTACCAACAGCACATTGAACCGCTAACCAGTAAGTTTGAAAATGCCAGAATTTCAAGTCTTAAAGCCTGCCGTGGCAGGCTCTATTTAAGCGCTGCAATTTATGTCGCTCTGGTTGTTCTGGCCTTTCTGTTTGAACCCATGCTCACTCAAGGCTCAACACCCGAGCTTTTTTACTTGATATTGGCTGGTCTGTTATTACCGTTTTTATGGTGGATAAATCGGCCGATTAAACACTATAAGCAAGATGTAAAACAGCGGGTTTATCCACAAATATTCAAATATTTCGGTAGTGATTTTGTCTTTAGTCGCGATCGTAAAATGAGCCTTAAAGGGCTTAAGTCTTCAAAAATTTTGCCCCATTATGACAGCGCTAATTTCGATGATTATGTTGAAGGTACCTACAAGGGTGTTGAAATTGCACTGAATGAATTACATCTAACTAAGCAAGTTCAGCGGGATAAAACCACCGACACAGTGACTGTGTTTAAAGGCTTGATGATAGAGCTCAGTAGTCATAAAGCATTTAAAGGTCATACCGTGGTGGTTAAAAACCGTGGCGGGCTCATCAACTTCTTATCAGGGAGTTTTAAAGGCTTAGAGCGGGTAAAGCTCGAAGATCCTATTTTTGAAAAGCAGTTTGATGTGTTCTCAACCGATCAAATAGAGGCAAGGTATCTGTTAACCGTCACCTTTATGGAGCGCCTACAAGCCCTATCATCAAGCTTTGATAACAAGATCCAGTGTGCATTTTATCGCGATAAACTACTGATCATGTTGGAAAGCAAAGATAATCGTTTTGAGATGGCATCGATATTTAAAGGGGCTACTTTTGAATATGAGTTTAGCCAGATTAATAAAGAGATGAAGCAACTCTTTGCCATTATCGAGGTGCTTAAACTCGATAAGTCGATAGGTTTATGATTAAAACCTTCTTATTAGCGTGCTTAGTCGCTTTTAGCATGTGCAGCTGGGCACAAACTAGCAAGCCTCATTTCGTGGCGAAACCGTCTGACAAGAGTGTGTTGGGCAGTAAGAAAGTGTCAACTCGTTCTTTGCCAGTTGCCCGTGCTCCTGAGCAGGTTTATCACTACAAAAATGCAGATGGAGTGGTGGTTTTTTCCGATCGGCCGCCAGAGACAGGGCATTATCAAGTGCGTATTTATGACTGTTATGCTTGCAAACCCAGCTCCAATATCAATTGGCAGTCAATTCCGCTATATACCCAACAGTATAAAGAAGAGATTCGATTAGCAGCAAAAAACTACAGTGTAGAAGCTGCGCTTATCCGCGCTGTCATTCATGCTGAATCAGCATTTAAGCCTGCGGCTCTTTCAAAGGCTGGGGCGCAAGGTTTAATGCAGTTAATGCCTGCGACGGCCAAAGAACTTGGAGTCACTGATGCCTTTAAACCGAGTCAAAATATTGCGGCGGGCAGCCGCTATTTAGCACAATTATTACAGCGCTTTGATGGTGATATTACCTTAGCGTGCGCCGCGTATAATGCGGGTGCGTCGAGGGTCGAGCAGTATCATGGTGTTCCCCCATTTCCAGAGACAAAAGCCTATGTCGAGCGGGTCAATATTCTGCTGCAACGCTACCGCAAAGCCTAAATCGTCACAGCATCAAGCGTGTTGATATCACTGTTACCCAGTTGGCGACGCTTTTTAATATCAAAATACACCAACGGAATGACCACAGTACATAGCGCAATATTGGACAGCGGCATCGCTAACCATACACCGTCGACACCGATAAGTTTCGGTAAAATAAACAGGAAAGGTAGCTGAACCAGCATATTGCTACAGGCGATAATAAGCGCTTTTTTACCCTGGTTAGTTGCCATAAAATACACCGATGCCAACGCAATAAAGCCATCGAGAGGCATCGCAAATAGGTGCATGCGGATCCCCTCTGCCGCTGTTGCGACCAATGCAGAGTCATTGCTATTAAACAGTCCCACCATAAACTCGGGGAACACATTCAGCAGCAAGGTCCAGCTGATCCCGGCGATAAAAGTCACCTTAAGCGATAGCATTAACATCTTATTGATATTTTCATGCTGCTCGGCGCCATAATAGTAGCTAACGGGAGGTTGCAGACCCTCTGCAACACCTTCGGCGACAAAGTAATACAACACCATTAGATAACCAACAATAGCAAAGGCGCCAACGATTAATGGTGAACCATACTCCATAAAAAGTCGGTTATGCAGCGCAAACACAAAGCTAGTGTAGAGGTACATAAACAGGCTTGATGAACCGAGTAAAATGATCTGTCGGCTAAAGCTTACATTAAATAGGCTAAATTTAGCTGGCCACTTTATGTTGCTATAACGCGATAAGAAATAGCCTAAACCGATCATACAAATGATCACTTGGGCGGTGATGGTGGCAATAGCAGCGCCCCTTAACCCCAACTCCCAAACGCCGATAAACAGGTAATCTAATACAATATTAATCACCGCTCCCATTGTCATCAATATGGTGGCCAAATTAGGATTTTCGTCATTGCGGATTAGAAATGGTAGTGCCGCTGCTAGTACGGTAGCAATACCACCCCAGGTAAATACCGCAATGTAATCTTGCCCCATCTGTAACGTAGTATCGACGCCGCCCTGAGCTTGCAATAAATAGGTACTGCTGGCCAATAGGATGAGGGTTGATGCGGCCGCTAATACCAGCATAAGTATCATGCTGGTGGTTAATATTGTTGCAGCTGCGGTGGTATCGCCTCTGCCGCGTAAAATCGATAGTAAGCTACCGCTTCCCATCCCCACCATGATGCCAAAGCCCACCATAAAATAGATAACAGGCCAAGCCATGTTAATCGCCGCTAGCCCTTCAAACCCAATGTAGTGACCGATAAAGATGCCATCGACAATCTGATACAAGCCATTGACTAACATGGCCGCAACGGCGGGCAAGGTATAGCGCCAGAACGTTTGCTGGATGGTTTGGTTTTGAGCTGATGTTGGTGTGAATGCTGACATTATCTTTACAGTGTTGAAGTACGTAAGCCGGCAGGTTACCCTGCTATTGAGATTGAACAAAGTTAGTTTCTATCTGTTTTAGATATAGGAGAGCTTGTGAATTGGACATTAGATGAGCTAAATGCATTTGTAAATTCGGTTAAGTTAGGCTCATTCTCTGCGGCAGGTCGGCGCATGGGCAAGGCGCAATCACGGGTGAGTACAGCTATCAGTAATCTAGAAGCAGACCTTGGTTTTGAACTATTTGATCGCAGCGCTAAATTGCCGATCTTAACGCCATTGGGTGAAGAGATGTTTATCGAAGCGCAAACAGTACTAGCCCAATGCCAACGATTAAATGCTCGTGCAATGACGGCAACATTAGGCGAAGAAGTTGCGCTCACTGTGGCGATGGATGAAGCCGTGCCTGTAAATGCCTTTGAAACTTTTTTTCAGCGAGTATCGACTAATTTTCCGTTGCTTAAACTGACGATTATCAATGGTTCACAAGAAGATATAGCGTTGTGGGTGGATGAGGGGCGCGCTGACATTGGCATAATGTTTCATACAGTATCACTGCCAGACGCACTCGAGTTTATGTCAGTGGGTCAATTCAAACATAGCTTGGTGGTATCGGCTAAACACCCTTTAGCGAAAGTACCTACACCGACACTAGAGCAATTGATGCAATATCGGCAACTGGCGATTTGTGACCGAACTGGTCAGTCGCAAAGCCAGCCATTATCGGCAAACCATTGGTATATCGACAGCTATTACTACATGGTTGCTTTAGCACTGCAAGGTGTAGGTTGGGCACTCGTGCCTGAGCATGTGGCTAATACGGAGTGGTATTCAAATGAGTTGCTAGAGCTCTCAACCGAATATATTCCCAATCCGTTATTAGTTGAAATTGGCGTGGTGAATCGACGTGACAAAGAGATCGGTCCGGTGATGCGCTGGTTTTTTGCTGAGCTTGATACAGTATTAGATGATCACTAGAACGCCATTGAATTAGAGCATAAAACAGAAATTCATTGACCTAGTATAGTCAGAACGACTGTATTTTTCACTCATGGTAGTACCGTTTTCTGGCGGACATAACTACTAACAATTGAGCGGGGCTTTATTAACCGTAAGTGCTGCCGTTTTGCTAAAGTGGTGCACAAAATAACAACAATAGAATAATCACATGAATACTCGCTCTGGTTCTCGTTTGGGTTCATTTTCTCTACGCTCAAGCCTACCGCTTGCTGTAATTGCTTTCTCTGTTATGGCAGCAAACGCTACGGCCAGTGGATCTAACGTGGCGCCTTCTGAAGAGGATATGCGCCTGTATGATATAGCCTCAGCACCAAGCGCTGCGCGTTTACATGCAGACGTTGAGAAGCTGGTCAGTTTTGGTACTCGACATACTCTTTCAGATACGCAGTCAGATACTCAAGGCATAGGTGCGGCTAGACGCTGGATAAAGGCTGAATTTGAGCAGATATCTAAAGCCTGCGGTGGTTGCTTAGAGATAATCACTCTGGCTGATACCGTGACGGGAAAACGTATTCCTAACCCTACCGAAGTGGTTAATGTGATTGCTATTCAGCGTGGTAGTAGCGATCCCAAACGTGTCGTGATGATGAGTGGCGATATAGATTCACGAGTGACCGATGTGATGAATGCAACGTCACTCTCTCCGGGGGCTAACGACAATGCCTCTGGGGTGGCGGGAGCGATAGAAGCGGCGCGGGTGTTATCTCAATATCAATTTAATGGCACCATTGTTTACGCAGCGCTATCGGGTGAGGAGCAGGGGTTATACGGCGGCGCAACACTGGCGCAATACGCTAAAGATGAAGGTTGGCGAGTTCAAGCCGTACTGAACAATGACATGATAGGTAACATAGAAGGCATTAACGGCGTTATCGACAACCACTCAGTGCGAGTTTTTTCCGAAGGCGTACGCATTGCCGAAACCATCGATGAAGCCAAGCAGCGTTACTTTAGTGGCGGCGAAAATGATTCGGCATCGCGTAATCTAGCGCGAAAAATTAAAACCTTAGCAGACCAATACATGACTAACTTAGATGTCATGTTGGTGTATCGTCTAGATCGCTTCGGTCGTGGTGGTCACCACCTGCCGTTTAATAAAGCGGGTTTGCCTGCTGTGCGAATTATGGAAACCAACGAGAACTACAACCGTCAACATCAAGATATCCGGGTTGAAAATGGTATCGCTTATGGTGATGTAATAGAAGGCGTAGATTTTAATTTCAATGCAAAGCTAACCGCACTAAATGCCATTAGCTTAGCGTCTATGGCGTGGGCCCCTGCACCGCCAACAGAGGTGACAATTAAGGGGCAAGTATCTGCAAGTACCACGTTAAATTGGGATGCGACTAAACAAAAGGATGTTGTGGGCTACCGAGTCTATTGGCGTTTAACCACAGAGTCGGAATGGACTCATAGCCGTTACGTGGGCAACGTCAGCAAGTTTATATTAGAAAATCTCGTGATCGATAACTATGTTTTTGGCGTTGCCAGCGTAGGTGATAATGGTAATGTTAGCCCGGTAGTGTTTCCCGGTGCAGCGGGAGCGTTTTAAAGGCATTAGAGAAAACAGGTAGTAGTCACTAGGTCTATAGAAAAGGTATGGCCTAACCTATCTGAATGCTTAGAAGGTCCTAGGTACTAGGACGTTCGCCAGCTCACTGCTAGGACGGACTACGTCCTGCTAGGAGAGCAACAGAAAACACCATTTGGCTTTTGATGTTGATTTTATGCTTTGCTAGAACCTAGAACCTAGAACCTAGAACCTAGAACCTAGAACCTAGAACCTAGAACCTAGAACCTAGAACCTAGAACCGCTAATACTCGAGCTTAGAACCGCTAATACTCGAGCCTAGAACCGCTAATACTCGAGCCTAGAACCGCTAATACTCGAACCTAGAACCGCTAATACTCGAGTCTAGCAGGTCTGTTTACTCAGCTACTTCCTGTTTCACCACTGTTTTACCGCCATTTTGGCCAATGCGGCGCTCTAGATAATCGAGCATCTCTTTGGCGATAGTGTCTAATTGCCATGGTGGATTGATAATCCACAATCCAGCGGCAGTCATGCCAAACTCATCACTATCAGGCTTAATGGATTGCTCAATACGCAGTTGGTTCTTAATGCCACTTTCGGCTAATAGCTTAAGCATACGTTCCGTTTGAGCGCGGTCGACAACCGGATACCAAAGCATATAAACGCCAGTAGAAAAGCGTTTGTGTGCCTTGATTATCGCTTTCGCAACATCTTGATAGTCGGTTTTAATCTCGTAACTAGGGTCTATTAAAATAACACCACGACGCTCAAGTGGCGGTACTGCGCCAATCATGCCTTTAAGGCCATCGCCCTTGATCACTTTAACGTGTCGGTCACCGGTAAACTGCTCATCTAGCGTCGCAAAGTCAGTGCCGTGCAGTTCGTGCAGTACCATGCGATCTTTTTGACGCATATTCATATCAACGAAAGCGGGTGAGCCTGGGTAAAACTCTAACTCTTTTTTACCTTGGTTAAAATGGGTTACGTCAGCAATGTATTGCACTAAAGATTCAGGCAGATCACTACGTTCCCATAGTCTGGCCACACCATCTAAGTATTCACCGGTCTTCTTAGAAAACTCATCGGTGAGTGCATAACCGCCTGCGCCCGCATGACTATCAATATAGGCCATCGGCTTGTCTTTTTTATGCATCAATTTGAGCACTTGTAGCAATATAGCGTGCTTGAGCACATCGGCATAATTGCCAGCGTGATAGCCGTGACGGTAACTTAACATGAGAGATCCCAGACTTGAATGAACAGTCATAAACTGTGTAATACCGTCATTATAAGTTGTATGCGGCATCAGGTATAGGTATTCACTCTCGCTGGCTTTTGGCATAATGCGATAGAGTCTATTAAAACGCGTGGAACTACTTTTGCAAATACCGATTTTTTTTAATCCGCAATACCCATCTCTCGCTGATATAAGTGAACGTTGGGGGTTGGTTTGGGACAAAGAAGCGCAATTTGAACTGCGCTTTGAGCACAATACTTTGAGCCTGTATAAGCGCGATGAACCCAAGTTGGATGGTATTAATGTTGACTTTGTTTCAGGTGCAGTGGCACACCGACGCAAATTTGGTGGTGGTCGCGGCCAATCAATTGCTAAAGCCGTCGGTCTTAAACAAGGGCTAACGCCTACAGTGGTTGATGGCACTGCTGGCTTAGGACGCGATGCCTTTGTGCTTGCCAGCTTGGGTTGTAAAGTCATTATGGTCGAGCGTCACCCTGTTGTTGCCGCTTTATTGGAGGATGGTTTGCGTCGAGCCTATGACGATAGCGAGATTGGCGAGTGGATGCGTGAGCGCATGAGTTTATTTCACGGTTCAAGTATTGATGCGCTAACGGAGGCTGCTGCAGCTTCTGGAACTGAGATTGATGTGGTTTACCTTGATCCCATGTATCCTCATCGTGAAAAATCCGCATTAGTTAAAAAAGAGATGCGAGTATTCCAAACCTTGGTTGGCGCGGATCTAGATGCCGATGGTTTACTTAAACCTGCACAAGCACTAGCGACTAAACGTGTCGTGGTGAAGCGCCCTGATTACGCAGAAGATCTCGATGGTGTAAAGCCGAGTATGGTACTGGCGCAGAAGAAAAATCGCTTTGACGTCTACGTTAAAGCAGCGATGAAATAGCAGAGAGGAAACGTTTAAATACGCGGGTAATTAAATGTTTATGTCAGCTTGTATCTACTGAGTAGGCGGCTCTATCTGCTATTGTTTTTTCCAAATTTAACTCAAATTAAAAGTAGTGGCGCTTTGGCCATTATTTTGTAAAGAGCTGGGTGTCACGGTAGCATTTACACATTAGCGGTGTATTCTAGATAGTTGGCACTCACCTCTTTAATTCTAAGCTACATTTCTAACATCTGTTCCAGGCTGTTTATCTGGATTCAACATCACTTCAGCGATAGCGTCACAGTTTCTAATACCGATAGGCCCGCGCTTGGGGTTTATTGCCTTAGTTCCTGCTGCCATCTAGCGCTTCATAAAGCGCACCCTCTATTAATTTAATAGATGATTTTAAGAAGGGGCTGCAATTCTGATACTGGAAGCATGGAAAAGCACAATTCAAAGAACTGTTACTTATCTAAATAATTAGACCTTCTCTCTCAGTGACAGCTTTGGGTCACACTCTGCTCATTAGGTATCTTATCGGCAATTTTAGCTCCCTTACTGACCTACTTTGACACAGGCTTGAGTATTAATTTAACAGTTGTACAACTTAATGTGCTCCAGGCTAAATCCCACGCCTAGGGGCCAATAGTGTCAACTATTAAAAGGGAAATGATGATGAAACTTTACGGCTCAAGTGCCCCACGCAAGACGCTTGTTGCAGCCATGCTTCTCAGCCTTCTGAGTGCATGTGGCAGCGACGATAATAATAACAATGATAAAGATCCGGTAATTCCCGCTAACACTCCACCTATTGCTAATCCGGTGGATGCCAACGCTACCATGGGCAGCAACAGTATTATCGATGCCTTGGCCAACGATACCGATCCTGATGGTGATCCGTTGACTATCGAAACCGTAACTGTGACAGAGGGGGCTGGTTCCGCATCGATTCAGGATAATATGATCTTGTTCGAACCTGTCGAGGTCGGTACTAGCATACTCAATTACACCATCTCAGATGGTAACGGCGGCGATGCTGAGTCGATTGTTACTGTTGTTGTGACACCAAGCGGGTTGGCCTATGTCGGTTCCAATACCTGTATCTCCTGTCATACGGATAAGGAGTCCTATTTCGAGACCGGTCACAATTTTAAACTCACCAAGGTAGAGGGGGAGGAGCCTCTCTACCCTTTCACCTCTCTCTCTGGCGCGCCAGCGCTGTTGGATATAGACAACACTCTGGGTAACCCCGCAGGTTGGCAGGACATCAGTTACGTCATAGGTGGCTACAAGAAAAGTGCCATGTTCATCGACCAGAATGGCTATATCATGTCCGGTGATAAGGCAGGCGTAGGCGTCGCTCAGAAGGGAGGAGAGATCCCATATGCGTATACCTATCAGCCCAATACCGCACCAGATTCACACCCCTACGGTTACTGTGGCAGATGCCATACAACAGGCTGGCAGGATTACACAGAAGGTGCCGGTGATATCCGTAACCTGAATAGGCAAGATGACATGCCGGGAATGGACGGCACGTTTGCTATGACCGGGGTTCAATGTGAAAGTTGTCATGGTGCCGGTAGTGAACATATTAAGAGCCCGTCAAAGCAAAACATTGTTAAGATAGCAGAAGCACGTGTTACTGAAGATTTCCTTGCAGATGATATGGGCTATGGTAAGGCTGCTACCTGTACAGAGTGTCACACCACTGATGATGCAGTTAGGCGTTACCCAGACTATCTGTCTCCCTTTGACCAGGTCTTTGGTGAAGTTACCCAAGGGGCGCGCTTGAGTCTGAGTACTGGTTTTGGCCCCGAAGGGCGCCTAGGTGGTCGTGGTGGCCGCCACGCGGGCACAACCATGATTGGTACCGATCCGGATACTGGTGTGGCTATGGGCAAGAAGAAGGACTTCACCTGCTCAACCTGTCATAACCCGCATAGGTCTGAAAAATATCAGGATCAGCCGGGTCATGAAGATGCAATGGTACGCGAGTGTACCGATTGCCATAACAAGGAGTTTGCCACCGCTGCTCCCGCCCATGAGTTCGTAGCTAAGTGCACCGATTGTCACATGCCTAGTGAATCTCATCTGTTCAAGATAGATCTGGATGGGGCAAAGGACGACCCTAGACACTTCTCGGCAGATGGTGAGTACATGAAGCCTTGGCTTCGTGCTTACGACAGCTGTTCAGGTTGCCATGAGGATGACTATGATGAGCGAGCCAACCGAATAGGGCAAATCCACCTATAATACCCATTGGCCAGCGGCGACTTGCCGCTGGCTAACCAGTCCTTACACCGATACCCTTGCAAAGAGGTGTTATAGTGGTCCGTATGAACAATTGCTATTCTATTCCCAACATTCACTACCGAGCTCCCTCCATAGAGGAGTCAGGTATCGAAGTTATGGATCTTGAGCGCTTCCGCGAAAGGCTCAGTCGCTACGACTTCGATCCCTACCAACCCCACAGGGTGAGCTACTTCTGTTACCTGTTCATCACCAAGGGGCAGGGACAGCACATGATCGACTTCAAACGCTATCCCTACCAATCTGGCAGTGTTATCTTTGTCAACCGCAATCAGGTACACGCCTTCGATCCTGATGATTTCCCCCAGGGCACGATGATCAACATTAGCACGGAGTTCTTCTCCAATAGTTCTTCCAATATTCGCACCTCCTACTTTGCACCGTTTCATCAAAGCATGGCGTCATCACCAGTTCTAACGACACTACCTGAGGAACTCTATGAGAGCTGCAGGGTGCTGTTAGAGGAGATTAAAAAGGCCCTTTATGATGAAGCAGACGATGATGTGGTGGTGCAGCTGCTGACTTCTGCTCTGTTGATCAAATTAGGCCGACAGAGAAAGAGTCACCTCAGTCACTTGAGCGAGCACCAGAAGGAGCGCTTCGATCTGTTTCTCAGTCTCGTGGAACAACACTTCTTCGAGGCTAGGGAAGCCCTTCAGTATGCTCAGTGGATGCACACTAGCTACAAGAACTTAAACCAGCTTTGCAAATCATGCTGCGGCCGCACAACCAAGCAATTAATTGATTTTAGAATCATTCTTGAGATCAAGCGCAAGCTGGTTATGGACGGCCTGTCAGTACAACAAACAGCAGATGATCTAGGTTTCGAAGACATTACCCACTTCAATAAGTATTTCAAACGGTTGACCAATCTCACTCCAGCCGCATATAAGCGGGAAAAAAACGCTGAAGAACCTAGACGATCTCCTTCGCCTCATGGCGGTAGATATTCACCATGCCCAGCCTCTTGATATCTACCATCCTGGTTTGGGTGCCCTAATGAGTTCCCATTCATTGAGGTCTTACCCTACTAGGCTTCCATCATGACAAAAGTGGGTTCACTTTACCTCAAGATATCAAGCAAGGTAGTACGATTAATTTTACGATTGAAAACCACTCTGTTCTCGGCTTAAAAAGCGGCAACCTGAAAGATGTTTTTTGCTCAATCAATACTAATGAGTTTGTAGTTCATAATGCTCACCTAGTGTTAGATTTTGTATAGCTGAACCCCGGCTATTGTGATGCAAGATCGAGGCAACCATCTCAGCCGCTATAGTTAATTGTGGTATAGGAATGTGCAGGTGCTTGTTGCTAAATGGCTGCAACATATTTACAACAATAGAACTAAACTGCTAGTTTGAGTTCATTAACTGAGCAACAGAGTCGCTATTGCATAAGTTGTTAAGTTATTTAATCAAGGAGGATTAATGAAAAAGTGGATGTGGAAGCTCGCGACAATATTGGTAATCGGTGTATTGGCACTTAACCCTGAGGCCGCGGCTTTAGTGATGTTTGTTGACGCCGTAGGGCTTGATCTATTTCTATTACTCATTGAAGTACAGCTAGTGGCTGTCAGTGGCTATTACTTTCATACTTGGTTTAAGCCAGTATTGAGGCCTTTTTATCAATATCTACTTAAAGTTGACCCCTATTTTTTTATCCCAACAAAGGACTCAGTTGCTAAATTCCCGATGATTTTGTGCCATGCAGTCCCTTTTTTGATGTTACTCACCATAGGCTTCACAGTGGCTAAGCCAGTGATAGATATGACGTAAGTTAATAGCTAGCTTAGATATCAGCTGTAAGCCCCCTTTTAATTAAGGGACTTATTTAAATTAATTAAACAATGGAATGTAGATGAAATATTTATTAATCGTAATGGTTATCTCAATTTTTTTAATATCAACAGAGAGTGCTGCAAAACGACGAGCTTTTTTTGGTGATGTTTTACTCACAGATATTGAGCCTAAAAGTGATTATTTATGGCAACGTACGAATAAAACTCCCGCTAAATATCCGATGGAAATGGCGCGTGCAGGTATTGCAGGTTGTGCAATTTTGTCCTTTAATATTTCTGATTCTGGTGCAACTGAAAATGTGCAAGTTATAAAGTCTGTCCCGAATAAGGATCTTGGTAAACATTCACGCTACATGGTAAAGAAGTGGCGCTGGGATGCCACTAATAGTGACAGTAATCCAGCTTCAGAAAAACGTACTCTCAGAATGGATTATTGTATTGGCGAAGAGTCTGCTGAAAAGTCGCTACAGTTGTGTAAACAGCAAACACAGCTTGCATGTAGTTAATTAATCGCAGCGGTTAATAAAATGACCAGGTTATAGTTGCTGTGTATAAGCAGCTATAACTCCAATTTGATAATACAAATACACCAGCATATGAACTGAAGCTGCAGTGCTATGAGCAATAAAGTCTTTTTATTGTGTCTCTGAGCCAGTTAATTTTGGGGTTATGTCCATTGCGTTTGTGCCATAGCATGGTGAACGGCGTGAGTAACTTGTCGAGATACTCCTTATCTAAAGGGATGGGCAAGCTGACGAGATCAAAGCGCATGTGCTGTACATATTGTTGGCAGTATTTAGGCGCCGTCGTGAACATATCATGCCCAGGTTGAGCGGCCATAAACAGCGATTGCTCAAAGCTGTTCATTGTCAGTGCGACGTTACGGGTTAGCCCCATCTCCAGTAACACTTCGTCGAGCGCCCAAGTTTCACTCTTTTCCCAAACAATATTGATATGGGCGTATTTGAGGAATGTCTCTAAGTTCCACTCCTCTTGCAGTGCTGGATGGTCTTTATGCAAGTACACCATGGGAAGATCGGTGAACAGTACCTCAAAGTCGATAAAGTAGGGTAGCAGGTCTAGCAACTCTTTTGAGCGTGGGTGACTCTCTCTACCGGAAAAACCGATATCAGCATCGCCGCAAATAATTGACTCTAACGAATCATAATCCCATGTTTGCACTTTCACTTTTGCATCAGGATATTTTTGATAAATTGACTGAGCTAATTGATTAAACATGATCAGTAGCAACGGTGATTCCATTGCTAAATTAAAATGCACTCCATTAGGTACTTCATCGCCACGTTTCTCTAAGATCTGGCTGCCCATTTGCAGCCACTCGGCAAGATCTTCCTCAATACTTTGCGCTAGAGGCGTGGGCCTCAAGCCTTGAGGCGTTTTTACAAACAGAGGATCGTCAAACCAGTCTCTAAGTTTCTTAAGTGCCTTACTTACCGTTGAGGGGGTAACATTTAGCTTCTTAGCGGTTCTAGACACATTCTGTTCTTTGAGTAAGATTTGTAGTGTGAACAACAAATTAAGATCAAGTCGTGCTAACGATTTCTTCATTGGAACCACGGTGAATGGGAGACCCCAATAATAGTATTAGAGTGAGGCTAATAAGGCTACCTAGTAGTAATATTATCAGCAACATATTTAACGCGCTCACTCCCAGTAGCCCCATAAGCCATATATACAAGCCTGAACTGAATACTTGGGCAATACCGAGTAAAGAGCTCGCCACCCCAGCGCGTTGCGAGAATGGACTGAGCGCTTGGCTCATTGCAACACCAAAACCAATGGCGAATCCGCTGCATACCAGCGCAAACCCCATTAAGTACAGGGTGTCATTTTCAAAACCGTAATAGGAGCTAGCTAAAATAAGCGCGGCTGTTAGCAATATGCATTGCGAGATAATCATTAGCGTACCTTGTTTGATCCAAGATAATGCCAAGGGCGCTAGAAATGATGAGAGCATGCTCACTAATGCGGTTAATGCCATCACAGTTGAATATTCGCCGCGGTCAAAGTCCATCATTCCCATAAGTAGCATTGGTGAGACGTTAACGTAAGTCAGAATGGTCGTGACGCCCAAGGCGGTGATGATCAACCGACTAATGAAGTAACGTTCGAGAAAAACCTCCACGTTAGCGGACTTGGTTGCCGTGAGGCTTGTGTTTATGTCGAACTGTTGTTTAGGCGTCTTATTCGGCTTGGTTTCTTTTAAAATAAATATAGCAAGTGCACACACCAAGACTCCGATACCTGCCATGGTGTTAAACAGGCTAGGCCATGGAAATCTGAGCATAATCAAGTGGCCAATGACCGGCGCAATAACCGGAATAATACAGGTAATGCCGTTTAGCATTGACAGTACTTTGGCGCGGCGCTGGTCGTCTAAGGTGTCGCGTAGAATGGCGAATGCCACCACATAACAAGAGCCTGCGCCAATGCCCTGTGCAAATCGTGCGATTAAAAATGTCTCGGTGTTGTCGGCAGAGCCGCAAACGATTGAGGCGATGACAAAAATAGTGGCACCAAAAATGGCGACCGGTTTACGGCCTATTACATCTGCAAATCGCCCAGCAAATAGCATGGTGGTTGCCATGCCTGCAAGGTAGATTGAAAAAGCGATGTGCAGGTGCGATTCGCTGGCACCGAGGTCTTGTGCTATTTTTGGTAAACCAACGAGGTAGAGATCTATCGCGGTAGGGTAGAGGAGCACAAGCGCAAAACTGCAAAGAAGATATCGAAACATAAGTACCTCGTATAATGGATGTAACGAGCATAAGCTTCGAATCATCGATGTACGAGTTGCAGTTATGACAACAGGTATTTCTTATTACGACATACGGTTGATCCATAACGTATTTAATTTTGGCTGAACTTTAAGTGGCTTGTAGTTATATGGCTAACAATGTTAAATTCCAACCGCTTATTACTTCGTATAATCCCAATGATATGGTTTGGGAGTTTCTACCAAGAGCCTTAAATTCTTGATTATGAGGTCTGTGACTTTAATTTCTTATTCAATAAAGGTAGAGACCTATGAATTATCTAGACTTGCCCAAAATCGATCTACATTGCCATTTAGATGGTAGCGTTCGTCCGCAAAGCGTTATTGATATTGCGCAGCAGCACAACCTGCCATTACCGAGTAATGATCTTAATGAGATCCAATCATTAATGGTCGCCCCTGATGCTTGCCAAAATCTTGATGAATACCTGACTCGGTTTGAGTTGCCACTGTCTGTGATGCAAACCGCGAGCGGTATCGAACGGATATCTTTTGAAGTGTTTGAAGATGCAGCCAAAGAGAACGTCAAGTATCTTGAGGTGCGTTTTGCGCCGTTACTGCATCTGCAGAGTGGACTAACTCTGCAGCAAGTGATTGGCAGTGCAGTTAAAGGGATGAAAAGAGCTGAGTCGCAATACGACATCAAAGGTAATTTCATTCTGTCGATTATCCGTAATATGCCTAAAGATAGGGTTAACGAGGTGATTGATGCGGGCGCTAGCTTTATCGATGATGGTGTGGTTGCATTTGATCTTGCGGGTAGTGAGTTACCTGGATTCTGCGCAGGCTTCATTCCTCATGCGCAATATGCCGTAGAGAAGGGTTATCGAGTCACCATACATGCTGGAGAACAGGGTGTAGGACAAAACGTGCATGATGCTATCACCATGCTTGGCGCCGAACGTATTGGACATGGCATCGATATTAAGACCCATAAACAAGCTTATGATTTAACAAAGAGTAAATCAGTTGCGCTGGAAAGCTGCCCAACCAGCAATGTGCAAACTAAAGCTGTCGACAGCTTGAGTGAGCACCCTTTCAGCGAGTTTTATAAAGATGGCGTGTTGATCACCATTAATACCGACAACCGTACGGTATCAAATACAACTATGACTGATGAAGTGCGTAAAGTGATGCAAGAGTTCAAGCTAAGTCGTAAAGAGTATTTTGAGATTTATAAGGTGAGTGTTGAGCATTCATTTGCTTCAGCGGCGGTAAAGCAACAGCTTTTAACCTTGGCGGAATAATCCTGCGTTAGCGTTTATTCTCATTCCTACACGGCTCAGAGCAGATGCTCTGGGTCGCACCCTTCTGAAAATCCTGCTGTCAGCAATTGCCAAGATAAGCTCAAGTTTATAAATGGGTACAGCTAGAATGATCACCAGCCAATGAGTTTCTTGCTCACATAAGATAAAATCCAGCTTTAAATTGGAGTAAAAATGATATGAGTAAAGCCATCGAACAGAACATTGGTAGCATTGCCTTAGTGGTCGAAAATTATGACGATGCCATCGAATTTTATACTAAAAAGTTACAGTTTGAACTGATTGAAGACCTTGATTTAGGGGAAGGTAAACGTTGGGTTTTGATCTCTCCGCCCAACTCGACAGGGACCAACCTGTTACTCGCACAAGCGAGCAATGATCAACAAAAGTCGGCGATAGGTAATCAAACGGGTGGTCGAGTCTTTTTGTTTTTACACACCAATGATTTTTGGCGTGACTATGAGCAGATGAAGGCTAATGGTATTGAGTTTACTGAAGCACCAAGATCGGAAGAATATGGCATGGTGGTGGTATTTAAAGATCTTTATGGTACTAAGTGGGACTTATTACAATTAAATAAAACGACTGCTTAGGCGGTGTAAGCTATGACGTCTTTTGCTTAATAAACTTTGATGCGACGCATTAATGTTTGATATTGAAAATGCTAACGTAATAGATAAGTATATTGAACCATTTTGAGTAAAACATCTTATGATAGCAGTGATATTTGAAGTGCAAATAGCAGAGGGAAAATCCGCAGAATACTTGGATATTGCCGCTGACATTAAACCTCTGTTAGCCAATATAGATGGCTTTATATCGATAGAACGGTTTCAGAGTTTGACTGACAACAGCAAAATTCTATCATTATCGTTTTGGCGCGATGAAGCATCAATTCAACAGTGGCGAAATCTAGAATCTCATCGTTATGCTCAAGTAAAAGGGCGTGGCGGAGTCTTTAGCCACTACAGACTTAGAGTGGCTGGCGTTATTCGAGATTATGGTATGGAACAGCGCCAAGAAGCGCCCGACGATAGCCTGTTAGCACATGGTTCTAGCTCAGATTAACTTCGATATTTAATTGCTTTATGTGTTGTTTTTGGTTCTTATAGTTCGACATGATGACTCTAATCTAAGGACAGCTAAGATGAAATATGACACGCTTAAGCAATGGCATAGCATCGTAAATGATAAAGATACCGCCAGTCTGGCCACGTTATTGGACGACAACGCCGTATTTCATTCTCCCATCGTTCACACTCCGCAAGTTGGTAAGCAGATTACCCTGCAATATTTAACTGCAGCATTACACGTGCTGTTTAACGATACGTTTAAATACGTTCGAGAGATAATAGGCGAATCTAATGCCATGTTGGAGTTCGAAGTTGAAATTGAGGGGGTTATCGTTAATGGTGTGGACATTATCAGTTGGAATGAAACAGGTAAAATCGTTGATTTTAAAGTCATGGTGCGTCCATTAAAGGCGGTAAATATCGTGCACCAAGTGATGATGCAGCAGTTACAAAATAATAAATAACCCCGCTATTTCAGCGATGCTAAATGAAAAGTTTGGGTTTTATGTTGTAGGTTGATTGCCTTGCGATAGGTGTTAAATGTATCGCAGCGACGGCGGGGTCGATGGCAGCATTAAAAGGGATTAGAGGTTACAGGGATGGAATTATTACTCAAAGCGTTAACGGCACGTGGTTACGCTGCCACGCTTAAAGACCGCAGGATAAAAGTAAGTCCAGGTGGGCTGTCGAATAGTGTTTCAATTTTGTATGATATTTCGCTCGATCGATATGTAGTTAAAAGCCATGACCTAGTTGGCGGTATCACGACCGCATTAATGCTGTTTAATGGCTTATGGACCTATAAAGCTAGCGAACCATTTTTCGGCTCACTATTCATCGCTATGGCAATGTTTGGATTTTTACTCATTGTTATGACCGAATTAAAGATCAAATCACTAGGTGAATATATGGATGTGTTTAACCTTCAGCATCAAGCGCAGCAATCTGGAGCAGAACATCAGCTGAGTCGGAAATAGGAAATACAAGGAAGGAATAATGGCATTTAATTCAAAATTGAATTATACAGACTGGTTGAAAACTGAGTATCCACAGTTGAAAAATAGCTCCAGTGCTGAAACATTTCAGTATATCGAACAGGCCAAAGCCGACACCAAGACGATCACTATATTGCTAGTGTTTTTCATGCCATTTGCTTTACTTTACCCAATGAATCATCTGCTCACATCTTATGGTTTCGCGCCTTTTGAAAGTATTTTTTATTGGTGTATGTTTTTGGCGGTGACTTTTATAGGCAGCTTGCTTATGAGTAAGCTTGAGAGTGAAATTATTAAAAGAAAATTGAGACATTTACTCAAAAATAGCCAGCCATAGGTGCTTTGTCTTTACTTCAAGCTGGCACTGTTTCATTGCACTACAGTGCTAGGATAGGTGGCATCGTTATCGAACGTGCCTCCCTTGTCTAATATTGCATGCTCGAAATCTTCGTTTAGTTAAGTAGTTGCAGTCGATGACTAAAAGAAGAAGAAAAAGAAATAGGCGATAAGTGCAAATGACATTAAAGCGCCGATGATAACTGGATAGATCTGGTAACTGTCTTCGGCGCGACGGGCACGCCTAAAGCATAAGTTAACTAAAATGAGGTTGAAGAGTGCCACCATTATTGAGGTCATTGCGCCATAGCGAAAAGACATGTTTTTGAGCTCGATGACCAGATAGATCAAGATCACCCAGTCGAACAGAATAAGGTAAAGAAACAATTTCTGTAATAAGTCGGGTCTTTTTCGCTCATATGGCGCTGGCATTGTGCTCTCCTTTTTCGTCACTGGGTAGCTAAGATAGCAATCTGTTTAATTTATATTTGTCGTCCTGAAGCAAGGATTTTATTGGTAATAATAGTACGCTGCTGTTCGTCCTCCTCCATCCACATGGCACCGATAAAAAGCAGTTTATTACTGATATTTTGGATGCGCATCACCTTGATGGAGTAATATGCATCGTCGAACTTAAGATACAGCTCTTGGTTAAGCTTTACCTTGCAGGTACTAATGATGCCAACCCCCCCTAAACCGACATTCTTTATATTGCCCACCCCAGCCTTGGTTTTTACCCAGCAATAATCTTTATATAGCGACAGGGTTACACCGTCACAGGCAAGAAGAATATCTTGCTGCTCATCTTGTCTTAGACTCACCCTTATATGCTGGCGGCTGTCTGCGTGAATATGCTCAGGCATCGGCGCTTTATCTGCTGGGATAAATTCGCCATGATCAACGATAGGTCTGTCCATGATTAAGGGTATCTCGTGCGCGGTTGGTTGGCCTCGGCGATTTGCTTGGCTTTTATAACACTGTCTTTTGGCGCTGGTTTATCCTGAGGCAGCCCCATCATTTGACGCAGTTGATTTTCAGCATCGGTTGTCATAACTAGCACTTCGATTCGGCGGTTAGCGGCTGCTGCGGGGTCATCCACGTATGGAGCTTGGTCTGCCATGCCAGTAATTTGAACCACTTGGTGACGTTTAAGCCCCCCGTATTCAAGTACTCTGCGGGCTAGCAGGGCGCGTTTACTGGACAGTTCCCAGTTAGTAAATTTTTTACCTACGTACGGTGTTGAGTCCGTATGGCCAGAAATCGTAATTTTGTTTTCAACTTTACTCAATAGAGGGCCAAGAGCCATAAGCAGATCTTCAAAATAGGGTTTCATATTGGCGCTGCCGCGGGTGAACATAAATTGATGTACATTGTCGTGCATTAATATGCGTACGCCTTGGGGAATCACTTGTAGCTCAACGTTGGATCCCATACTGACATCTTTGATCACTTGTTCTATTTCTCTGGCAAGAAACTCCAGTTGTGCTTGGGTTTCAAACTTACCCGGCACGAGCGAGTTCATCTCTGGTCCTCTACCCGCCTTGGCGTTATCAGTTCCCTCTGGAATACGGTTATGCATTGCAGGACCACTACGATCAACACCTGTAGAGGCGGCTGGCAACACCGCTTGTTGAATGGCGAGGTTACCCTGGAAATCAAGCACCGAG
The DNA here is from genome assembly GCF_016757755.1 of Shewanella sp. KX20019. Classification (NCBI taxonomy): domain Bacteria; kingdom Pseudomonadati; phylum Pseudomonadota; class Gammaproteobacteria; order Alteromonadales; family Shewanellaceae; genus Shewanella; species Shewanella sp. KX20019. Next base: position 256,463 of record NZ_CP068437.1, read on the forward strand.
GGTGCACCACTTAAACCAAATGGATTAATTGAACCATTAGCGGATAAGTCGCCATTGAGGTATTGGACTATCATAGTCCGCTCTTGCTGATCTGCGATTTGCATTATCCACAGCACCATAAATAGCGCCATCATAGCTAAGGTAAAGTCGGCAAATGCCACTTTCCACGCACCACCATGAGCTGCTTTAGCTTTGCTTCGCTGCTTGCGTCGAATAACGATAGGCTCAGGTCTGATCGCCATTAGTTTTTCTGCTCCACCATCCAGCGTTCAAGCTCTATGAAGGTCGGGCGGTTCTCACTTTGGATCTGTTTACGACCGGCATCTATCGCCAGCATTGGCGGTTTACCTTTAGCAAATGCAGCCAAGACCGCGGCAACACAACGCAATTGCGCTGATTTGCGCTCAGTTAAATGTTCCAGTGCTTTCGAGAGTGGATCAAATATGCAGTAGCAGGCAAAGATGCCGATAAAGGTACCGACAAGGGCTGCGGCAACTTTGACTCCAATCATAGTAATGGGGCCGTCGATATTCGACATGGTGATAATAATGCCCATCACTGCCGCTAAGATGCCAAAACCTGGCATGGCCTCTGCGACTTTATTTAGGGCATAAGAGGGGCGCATTCTGTCTTCATCGATACGGTGGATCTCTTCATCTAACATGTGCTCTAAGTCATGCGCAGAAAGCTTACCGATAGACTGTAGTCTTAGGTTGTCGATAAGAAAATTGAGTACATTCGGGTGTTCGAGCACGGTTGGGTACATGAGAAATAGTGAGCTTTCGTTCGGTTTTTCAATATGGTCATCGAGTATGCGTAGGCCTTGGGATTGGATCTGCGCCATCAGCATATTCAATAAGCCAAATAGTTGTGGATAGAGTTCAGGGTCCTCTTGGTCGACCTTAAGCAGCTCCTTGAGTTGCTCATACATATCAATGAGCACAGGTTTGGGATTAGCAATAACCAGTGCGCCAACACCAGCCCCAAAAATGATTAGGATCTCGGCAGGCTGCCACAGGGAGATCAAGGTTCCTCCGGCCCAAACATACCCACCAAATACTGACAAGAGGATGACGACTAGCCCTAACAGTTTGCTCATACTATCTCACTTATTTACCGTTCCCATTGCTGATAGATGGTTTGAAGTTGCTTCACTGCTTGTTTGTGTAGTTGGCAAATTCGTGTTTCTGTCAGCCCCAAGGTAGCGGCAATTTCTTTTAAATTGAGTTCATGTTGATAGTAAAGCGACAGGATCAGCTGTTCTCTTTTGTTTAATTTTGAAATTGCTTGGAATAAACACTCTTTTGCTGAAAATTGCTCCAAAACATTATTTTTATCGATAAAATGACCACCATCACTGAGCATTTCATCTAGGCTGCGCATCGATTCTGATTGTGAAGCAAATAAACGTTCGCGATAGGCGGCTTCGCTTAATCCCATCGCTTCGGCAACCTCTTTATCCGTCGGTGGCCGAGCTAATAATCGGGTGAGTTTTCTGACTGTGTCATTCAGTTCATGGGCTTGCTGTCTTACTGGGCGTGGTCGCCAGTCTTGCCGCCTAAGCTCATCTAAAATGGCGCCGCGAATGCGCTGACCAGCAAAAGAGATAAAGCCATTGTCGTACTCTCCAGGGTAGCGTCTAGCGGACTCCAGCAGCGCCATCATGCCAATCTGTTCCATATCCTCTTTGGCAAGCACGGAGCCGCAATGACTCCTCAATTTTGATACTGAACGTTTCACCAGAGGGAGGTACTGCATCATCACCTGGCTTTCAGATAGGCGGTTAACTGCAATATCACCACTGGCTTCTTCGTAGGCTGATTGAGCTGTATTCATAGCATATGGCCTTTATTGAATAACCATACGAGTAAACAACACCTCGTCTAATTCTATGTCGAAGTCATTTTCTGCGAGCACCAGTGATAGCAGCGCGTGCGCTTCTTGCTGCAGTGGCTCAAATTGCTGCGCATTTTTGAGTTCATTGAAGTGCTTCTTGGAGAACATCTTCATTAAGGAGTTTCTTATCACTGGATCAGCCGCTTTAATGGTCTTGGTCACATTGCTTGAACGACTTTTAAACGCCATTTCGAGTAGTAAGTAGTGCGGGTACTCCTCCCCCGTAATCGAGATGACAAATTTGTCCAATGGGTAGAATTGTGCCACTTTAGTTTCGGGTTCTTGGGTTAAGAAAGGGCCTCCAATGAGTGTTGGAGATTGCCAGCCGGCCCAAAAAATGGCTGCAGTCCAGGCTGTTATAAAGACTAAAAACTTGATCCGCTTACTGGATTTATTGGTGAATGGCATGCTGCGATCCTTAGTTATGCGAGTAGATCAACGTGATCTTGTTGGGAAGTCTCGGCTGTCATTGGCTGAGCACCTTGCAGGTTAGCGGCGGCGATGGCCGATTGGGTCCCCTGCTGTGTTTGTTGTTTCTGTGAATCACCTTGGCTGATGTCGACGTCAATTTGACCGCCATGATCGGCGGCCAATTCGGCGCGCAGTCTGTCGAGTCCGGTTAATAGTGCGTCGCGTACCGATGCATTCGCGGCATGCATCTGGATATGCAATTTATCGCCATCTAGGCGCACATTGAGCTCTATTTTTCCAAGCTCAGGAGGGTCGAGCCTTAGCTCTGCTTGCTTGATCTGTTGATCAATTTGAAAGCGTAGTTGTTCACGTAGTGGTGACAGCATCTCTTGAGCTTGCTGCAGCATAGGTGCAGCTTGAGAAACGGACACAGGTCCCCATTGTGCAACCGCACTTTGAGCACGAGTATTGCTGGCAATAATCTGATGCGCCGACTCAATGGTATCGATACTGGCGCTATCCACCTGTTTGGTTATAAACGCTGATGCAAATTGTGTTGCACTTAAGAATGGGTTGATATTGTCAGGCTTTACCACGCTGTTATTGAATGTCGCAGTCGTGTTCGAGCTGGCTAAATGGCTTGCCGATGCCGATGCCGATGCCGATGCCGCAGTCGCAGTCGCGCTATTCACGGTGGTTGTGGTTGATGGTTTGCTATCTATTTTTGATGCTTGGCTACTTAGTTGATGCGCTAGCGGATTGACTGTTGCAGTGTAAGTACTGCCAAAGTCCACTGCTTTAACTGGATTGCCCTGTCCATGTTGGGCGTTATAGTTGGCAGAATCGATTGCTGTAGCGCCGATGAAGTTGGTGCGATAAACAGTGTCTGTCGTTAAGGGGGCACCAGAGGTCGCAATCGACTTGACCGCGGCCGCTGAAGCATCACCAATCACTGTTGGGTTTTGTGCTTGTATTGGCTGTGGTAAGGCTAATGAGAAAAGTGGAGTGTCGCTTGTCGACTGTTGCTCAAGATCATCAATATAGGTTTGGTCGATAGGCTCTCTAATATTACTTATAGGGACTGAATTGGAGGCCGATGTTGTGCTTAATGCACTTGCTAAAATGGGACTAGTCATTGGTGACTCCAGCGCTGGCACAGGTAAATTGGTAAGCAGCGAGGCCATCTTGCTGCTGCTCAAATTGGGCCATCTCTTGCTTGACCTTGCTTTGTGCTTGGCGTAGCGTCTGCACTATTTCCCCATGGGTTTGCGCTAATGATTGCCGCGCAAGCACCTGTGAACGAGAGTGTGGCTTGCCCGCTTTTCTAAGGGCATTGCACATCTTTTCATTCACCATCACCAGCTTCTCCCAGTCTTCAACGCGCGCGTGAAACAGCAAGGCTTTTTCAAACTGCTGCCACTGCTCAATTGAGATTGGCCCAACCTGTTCTGACATCGGTTATCACCTTTGTTATGGGTTCAAGGGCTGTAACGCTATTTTCAACGCTGGCGGTGACCAATTGTCGGCTACAGTAGTCGTAAAGGTGGTTGAGTCCGGCGGCCACTTGGCCACCGTTTTCAATATCTAGCATAGAGTCGAGACCGTGGACGATATTGAGACACTTGTTGATGCTCTGACCTTTGTCTTCATAGCTCTTACGCTGCATAAAACCGCTAGCACGTTGGATCTCCTCTAAAAGACCGTCGAGCAGCATCCGTACCATTTCATGTGGATTGGCGGCAGCAGCTCGGGCATCTAATGAGGTCTGTTTGTAAGCATTAAAGGGATCGTGCTCATTCAACATTGGTTAGCATTCCTTAATTAAACAGCATGCTGGCTGAGTTAAGTTGGTTAATGGTGTTTTCCATTGCGGTGAACTGAGACAGATAAATTTGGTATCTCTGCTTCATCTGATAGTCATGGCGAGACATGCTGTCTTCAACGCGTTCAATTTGTTGATCTAGGTTGTTTTGCTTAAGATCGAGATAACCATTGGACTGAGTGAATGGTTCGATAATGGTGTCAATTCTGTCGATAAAACTGTTATCGGCAGTGAACATCTCTTTTAGGGCTGCGGGATCATCTTTAAGTGCTTGGGTTAGCTTGTCTTCATCGATATCAAGCTCACCACTACGGTTCATTTCAATACCAATATCAGACAAGCGCATGCCATTTGGTGCTGCTTCAAACACGCTATTGCGCATACTGGCTTGCAGCATTCTTAATGTAGAGTCACCTTTGAGAGCACCGAGCTGATCTTCTGTGACAGATGAGGGCTTATCATCTTCATCATCTTTATCTTTGTCGTCAGTGTCCTTATCATTTTCTTTGGCTTCATCGACGACGCTACTCCCCATAGAGCGGGTAAGCTGATTAATTTGGTTCATAAGGTCATTGAAGGAATCGACAAAGTCCTTAACCGCATCTTCACTGCTACTGGTGTCTGATTCGATTTTTATGGTGCTGCTTTCGCCCGCTGAATGTGTTTTGTTCAGCTCTATTGATACCCCATCAATAACGTTACTTATGTAGTTACTGCTACTAGTGATATCGATACCATTGAGCACTATCTCTGCATCTTGCGCCGCTTTACGTTCGCTCATGCCCCAATCAACACTGTCCATCTCAACTTTGAGTGTGCTGTCTTTACCTGATTCAGAGGAGGTCATCATTAACTCGACACTGCCACCCGTTCTTACGAGTGAGGCTTGGACCCCAGGGTTATCAGGGTGTGAATTAATGGCGTCACGAAGATCATTCACGGTGCGAGTGCCGTCGGCATTCAGCACGGCCATATCTATCTCTATGGTGTCAGCGATATCGGGGCCGACTTGGATACTCAATAAACCACTCGCGGGGAGTAAGTCGGTTTCACTGGCAAAGCTTTTCGTCAGCTGATGGGCTTGAGCGAGTTGCTTGACGGTGAGATCATAGGTGCCCGTGGGGGCATCGCTATCGACGGTAATCGCGGCATTCTCATCGCTGATTGATGAGGTTTTACTTTCAAAGGCATCACCATTAATCTTTTCTAGATTACTGGTCATTTTATTGAGGCTACGCTCCAACAACTCATAGGCATCAATTTGGGTTTGATGCTTGGTTAAATTGGTCTTAAATAACTGATCTTTGCTCATTCTTTCTGCTGAAATTAGTTGTTCAGCAAAAGATGCACCGCTCATACCTGAAATCATTTGATCCTCCTATAATGATACTTTGCAATCTCTGTACCAAACATTAAGTGTTTGTATCTATTAGGTTGTGTGTGCTTATCTGTACTTGTATTCGTTAGTTTTTTTCCGTTTGCAGCAAGGAAAAGGAAGTACGGCTTCCGCAAGTCACTTGGCTCACAATTTGATTTGTAGCTATGTCTCTATTAAGGCGACATTGGGAAGGTGATGCTGAAGTGAGTCGGTGATGATTTTTCAAAAAAAAGAGCCTAAAGGCTCTTTTTTGAAAGTTGGGAGGGTAAGGGAGGAAAATTAACCCAATAGACCCATAACCAAACCAGTGTTTTGGTTTGAAGAAGACAGAATATTAGTACCCGCTTGAACCAACAGCTGATTCTTGGTCATGTTTGCAGATTCAACCGCAAAGTCAGCATCCATGATACGGCCAGCGGCAACTTTAGTGTTCTCAGTTACGTTAGCAAGGTTTGAACTTGTGTGACCCAAACGATTGATGTTAGCACCCAGTGTTGAACGCTCTTTACCTACTGCATCAATGAAATCATCAATCTTAGTGATAGCGCCTTTTGCTGCACCTGCAGCTGAAATATCATCAGCCACACCAGCAAGCTTAGTTTTATCTACTGTTACAGTTAGCTGTTCAGTAGCGCCTGCACCGATCTGGAATTCAACACCTGCGGTTAATGAGTCGAATAACTTGTTACCTGAGTATTCAGTGTTATCAACAATACGAGTGATCTCTTTGGTTAGCTCTGCAAACTCATCGTTAAGTGCTGTTAAATCTTCAGCTGAGTTCACGCCGTTAGCTGCTTGAGTTGCAAGTTCTTTTTGACGGTTTGCAATAGTTGTTAGCTCATCTAATGCGCCATCAGCAGTTTGCAGCATAGAAGTTGCATCGTTTACGTTACGGTTAGCTGTTTCCATGCCTACTACGTTGGCATTTAAGCGAGTCGCGATTTGTAGACCAGCAGCATCGTCAGAAGCGCTGTTGATACGTAGACCAGTAGAAAGACGCTCCATAGCATTGCTAAGTAGGTCATTGTTTTTTGTCACAGAGTTTTGGGCAACAAGTGAAGAATAATTAGTATGTACTGATAGCATAACGTTTTCCTTTAATAAGTCATTTAAGCACAGGGTCTTACTAGTGATAAAACGACTGCCAAAATCAAAACTGAAAATCCACTATGAATTTAATTTATACTATTGATTTAAGTTGTTGTAATTGTGGTATTAATTATTTTTATTTTATTTGGAATAAACATCATTTTGTACCGTTCTGGCTTTAGTTATTTGCCATTTTAGTCGCTTTATATAGTCATACTAGACGCCGGTTAAGAGAACTAAAATGGAAAAAGCGCTAATTAGACCTAGCTTTGTAACGCAATTTAGCTGCATTGGCGGTGAGTGTGAGGATAGCTGTTGTTATGGCTGGAATATCCATATTGATAAGCAGAGTTACAAAAAGACTTTAGCCCATAAAGATCTTAAGTCTTTGGCTCAAACCAATTTGAAGAAAGTTAAAAAGAGTCAGCAACAATGGGCTCAAGTGGTACTTGATGCAAAAGGTGCCTGTGGATTTTTAGACAGCAAGCAGCTTTGCCAAATTCACGCTAAAGCGGGTGAGGAGTTATTGAGTAACACCTGTAAGACCTACCCTAGAATGTCGCACATGAAAGATGGCGACCGCTATGAAAGCCTGTCGTTATCTTGCCCGGAAGCGGCGAGAACTATTCTGCTTAAGCCAGATGCATTTCAGTTTGAACGCATGAGTGTTAACCATAATAAGGCATTTAAATCGACGCCAATATGGGCTAAAAAAGCCCACGATTATACTATTCAGCTGTTGCTGAAACCGGATCAGCCAATAGAGCATGGGCTTACAGCAGTAGGCATTTTAATGAAGACCACCGAACGGGTAGCCAATGGTGAACTTGATAGCAGCGCGATTGATGACATGTTCCAACAGTTGGTTAAGCTGAGTGACAATGGTCAGCTTAAGGAGCACTTTGAGGGGTTTAATAAAGATACTGAAACCCAAAAAATGCAAGCCTTTACCTCGATCCAACTATGGTTAAACACTAATAAGACTGGACGAGGGCGCAGTCGGTTCGAGCAGATTAACCAAGCTATTTGTGCGATGGCTGAAGGCGACAACAAAATCAGTATGGGTCGAATCAACCAGGCTTGGCAAGATGAGGCATTACCCGCACTCGCTGAGCATCAAGCGCTGTTTAGCCGTTATCTATTTTACTACTGTTACCATATGAACTTTCCGCAAGTCGACAAGCTCACACCATCGCAGGCCTTTCGTGTCATGTTGTTGGACTTCTTTATGTTGCGTTGCTATTTAGCGGTAATGGCAGCTCATCAACAGGGGCTATCTGAGCACGATATTATTTTGTGTTTTCAGGTGTACCACACCAATCGGCAGCATAAAGCCAATTATAGTGACTACGTTTTGCAGCTTTTAGATAAAGGCCAGTTTGAAGACTTAGCGTCTATTCTCACTCTATTGTCTTGAGCTCGATATGCAGCGGTTGGTGTAGTGGGGCTGATCCAGCCCCATATCTGCGGTCCTATTTTAACGGCCTGTATTAAGGGTTAAATCAGTAGTGCTGAGACTTGAGTTCGGCTGAGGTTAGCTTGTGCCATAAGTGAGGTCACCTGCAGGCTGAAGGGCGAAGGTTGCATCAAATTCTTGATTTGATCCAAGGTCGAGTCGAGCTCCAGCGTGGTCTCTTTTTGGCGGTTGACCTGATGCAGCTGCTGCTGAACATGTCGCTGACTATTATTGAGCTCTTGTAGCTGGCTGTCGATTCTTTGGCGAGTTTTCGTGATTTTAGCTAACGTTTGTTTAAGCGCTTCGGGGTTGTTAAAGCGCCACTCACGTGGATCTTGCCAGCTTAACTCCTCGTTTACCTTAATGGTACGTGCATCACCTGCTGGCAAACGTTGACCTTGCCCGGTCATCAATATTCCAGCTTGAACTTGTTGCCACTGTGACTTGTTGCTTTTGAAGATAACTCGGCCATCTTTAGATTTACCCACTTGAATATCAACGGGCTTGAGGGCACTGTCGAGACGTTGTAGCAGCTCCTTTGGTTGCGCATTTGCCGGTAACAGTAGCCTTACGGTTTCGTTGCCTATATGCATATTTACATGTTCGTCGCGGCTGTTTATCGCCGTTAAATCGACTGACTTTAAACTGAAGCTGTATTTAGCTAAGGGGCGTTGTACTGAAACAAGATTGAGCTGATGATCGACTAATTGCGTGCCTTGGTAGCTGATATCGAGACCCGCCAATTTTTGTTGAATTTGCAGTGCTTGGTTAACAGAGTCACTACTATCAGCCTTAATCGACTGTTGGCTGTGGTTTTGTAGTTGCTTTAGTAAGGCCTGTACCTGTTGTAATCCCTGTTCTGCAACTTGTTGAGCGCTAATTTTATGCTGGCCCTGGGTCACTCTAGCCCATTTATTATAGCTTTCAAGCCTATGGCTAGGGATGCGAGCGACGTTGGTTTTTGTCTGCTCTTTAACGGGTTGTTGCATACTCGTCGTTGGCGCAACCGTTTGGCTACGCTGCTGAACTTGCAGTGAATCTGAAATCCCTTTGAGCATCGACTTCTCTTAGTTAGCTATTATATGTGATTAAACAGCGATAGTTGCGACACCTGCACAAACGTCTGTTGAGTGACCTTTAGGGTGGTGAGCTTGAGATTAAATTCAGCAGTCGCTTGCGCATAATCTAGGCCCTCCGTCTCGCCAATCACCTCTTCGTTAAATAACACCCGCTCTTCATGAGCAGTTTGGATCAAGCTCAAGGTATTTTGCTTGCCACCAATATCGGTGATGGCAGAGCTAATACTGGTTAAGGTGTCATCGAGGCTAGTGAGCATGTCGGTGGCAGTTTGGCTAAAGAGCGGGTCACCAGGTGCTAAGGTAGGATCTTCTAACACGGCAATAAAGTCTTTAGTTTGGTTAAGAATATCTGCGCTACCGTTAGCAAAAATAAATTCAGCCGCGGTGCTGTTGGCGGTCATCCAAGATGAGCCAGACGTTTGCACTTCACGGTGGTTAGTATCACCTTGATAGACATAGTTACCGCTGGAATCTTTGGCTATGGGAGCTGTATCGGTCAAATTGCCTGAAAATAGATAGTTACCACCTTCATCTTTGGCATTAACCGTATCGGCAAAGGCTTCTAATAATTCACTCATCTCTGCTGCATAAGCGGCTCTGTCTTCTGGCGATAAACTGCCATTGTTGGAAGCAACAGAGATTTCGCGCATGCGGCTTTGCAATTCAACCATGCTCGACATATAAGTTTCTGCACGGCCAAAACTGGTTGAGAGCGATTCAGTATTGTTGATGTACTGATTTGTAGCTGCCATATCTCGTTGGCTGTTAATGACCTTGACTGAGCCGATGGGATCATCTGAGGGGCGAAGAATCGACTTACCTGAGGCCATCATTTGGTTCAATTTAGAGATATCGACAGTCGATTGCTGCAGGCTTTGTAAATTGTTGCTGTACAGATTAAGCATACTTACGCGCATACGAATACCCCTAGATAGTGTTTAAAATAGTTTGAAATAGCTGGTCGGCGGTTGAAATAACCTTGGCATTCGCTTGATAAGATTGCTGGTAAATAATCAGGTTAACGCCCTCTTCATCCATATTGACACCACTCGTGCTGGCCCATTGACTCTGAGCTTCTAGCTGTAGTTTAGCTGCTGTTTCTTCGCTCATTTGTGCTTGACGAGAGGAGGAACCCAACTCACCAATTTTGCTGGCAAAGGCATCACCCATTGTGGTGCTGACATCCATTGAAGCAAAGGTGAAACTCTTATCGGCAAGGCCGAGCAGATCTTTCAAATTACTGTTGTCTCCAGGAGTGCCATCTTTACCAAAGGCCAGCATATCAGCGCTAAAACCTGCGGTCATAGATAGGCTGCCAGCGGGATTGGTTGGATCATAGCGAAACAGATCTTGAGTTGGGGTGTTGCCCTGTAAATCAGTACCACCGGCCAGTAGTGCATTAAACTCATCGGCCATAGTGATCGCCAGTTCATCGATGAAAGCCATTGAATCGACCAAGCTATTATCACGGTAGTCGATAAGCGCGCCTAAACTGCCGCCCGCGGTTTCATCAAGGGGAAAACTGGATTGACCGAACTGAATACTAATCTGGCTAAATTGTGGGTTGGCCGGATCTGGCTTGACCATAATGGTTGAGGCTGTCGGGCCAGATAACAGTGGTTGGCCTTGAGCTAAGGAGATATTGAGCATGCCGTTCCCATCGTCCACCACATTGACATCAACTATTTTAGACAGGTCATCTACCGCGGCATCTCGCGCATCCAACAGGGCTAACGGTACATTACAACTGGCATTGGATTTTTGAATGTCAGCATTAAAACGCGCGATGGTTTGTAACTGGCTGTTAATCTCTTTGGCTGAAGCGCCTATTTGACCTTCGACTTGAGTCACTTGAGAGTTAAGCCCTTCGCTGATGGAGTTAAAACGTTGAGTAAGGGCTTTGGCTTCGTTGAGTACGCCTTGACGGTGTGCGATCTCGTTAGGTTGCTCCATTGCCGAGTTTAGTGAGGCAAATAGCAGATCGAGTCCTGCTGAAATGCTGTTGCCCTCGGAGCCGAAGATCTGCTCTACTTGGCCCAAATAGCTCGACTGTGCTTTGGCAAAACTCAAGTTGCTGGTGCTGTTCCACAGTTGCGCTACTTCGTATTGATCTGAAATACGGCGAACCCCATCGACCATCACGCCTGAACCGCTACCATAAACGCCGTTACCCACAGAGCTGAGCATGACCTGCTGACGAGAATATCCTGGCACCATCGCATTCGCGACATTGTTGGACGTGGCATTCAGGGCTGCCATGCTGGCATTAAGTCCTGACATACCAATATTGAGCATGCTCATCTTAAATCCTTATCTGTGGTTAAATACGGGCTCATCAACAGTGTGACTACTCTGGCAGCTTGCTCACAAAGGGCAATATCAAGGCTGGCTGCATGGCATGAGTATTCTGTTCGCTATTAGGTTGATCATTAGAGGCGACCGTTTCGGGTTCCGACTTAAGTCCAGCGGCCAATTGTTTACTCATTACTTCAGCGAGTCCGGTGCTTTGCATCTGGCTTAGGCGGCCCGCAAGCTCAGCATCATGCCAATCACGGTACATACCATTATTTTGCGAAGACAGCGGACTGTCTTCATCGGCCATCACGTCTGATGCGGAGCGCATCTGCTTTAATACGGTTTGCAGAAACAGAGCTTCAAACTGCTGGCTAACCAGTTTTAGCGCACCATGCTCGCCATTGGCTTTAATCAACTCGCCAGCATTGAGTTGGTTCAGGTAACCGTGGTTATTATTCAATTCCATTAAATTACTACCAATTCAGCTTCAAGGGCGCCCGCTTCATTAAGAGCTTGTAAAATGGCCATCAGATCCATCGGTGATGCGCCTAAGCTGTTAACCGCACGCACGATGTCATTGAGGGCGATACCTTCTGGCCAAACAAACATATGACCATCACCAGCATCAATATCAATTTGACTGTCTGAAACCACGACCGTTTCGCCTTGTGCTTGGCCTAAATAAGCCCCATTTGGCTGGCTGACAAACTCTTGTTCAACGATAGTCACGGTCAAGTTACCGTGACTGACGGCCGCCTTGCGCACCACTACATCACCGCCCATAACCACTGTGCCGGTACGGCTGTTGAAGACCACCCGTGGTGATTTACGCCCTTGTTCAATCTGCAACTCTTCGAGCATTGACATAAAAGTGACTCGCTCACGGTTTGAGCTTGGGGCGCGAACGATAACTTTAGCGTTGCTATCAGCTTCGGCGACATCTGGGCCGAAAAGCGCGTTAACGGCTCGTTCAATATTGCGTGCTGTTTTAAAGCTGGGGTCGATAAGGTTTAATACGATATGCTCCTCTTCATTAAAGTTGCTGTGCATTGCTGCTTCGAGCAGGGCACCATTGGGAATATTACCGACGGTGGGCACATTAATGGTGACAGAGGTGCCATTTCGGCCCTGGGCTGATACCCCACCAACCACCAAGTTACCTTGGGCGACGGCGTAAATCTCACCATCAACACCACGCATCGGTGTCATCAACAGGGTGCCGCCGCGTAAGCTTTTGGCATCACCGAGAGATGACACTGTGATGTCTAATGTTTGCCCTGGACTTGCAAGGGGGGAAACCGTGGCATGTACGGCCACCGCGGCCACGTTTTTCAGTTTGGGAGCGATCTTGTCATCAATCTGCACGCCAAACTGCTTAAGCATGTTGACGATCGACTGGCTGGTAAAGCGCACTTGTGTGCGGTCGCCAGTACCATCGAGCCCCACGACTAAACCGTAACCGACTAACTGGTTGTCACGGATCCCTTGCACATCAACAATGTCCATTAAATAGCGATTTTGAACTGCAGCTTGCAGGTTAAAAAGTGGCATTGAACCGAGTAGGGCGCCGACCAAAAAGAGAGCGATTCTATTCATCTAATACACCATAAATGTTGAGTGTTCATAAGGGAGACCAGTGACTGTTAAAGTAGCGTGAAGTCCAAGCAAGGCGGCTAGACTCTGATATAGAGTCCTCGCCAATGTATAGAACCCTTACATCGTGAATGCACTGTGAGGAGATATTATTGTTATCGCCTATATCAGTGGGTTGTATTATCCCTAGCAGGTATAAGTATTCGCTTTTTTCACTGTTGCTTAACCATTTTTTACCACTAATAAATAGGGTGCCTGTTGGTAGTTTCTTTTTCACCGTTACCGTCATTGGAGCTGATAACCGGATGTGTTGATGGCCCAAGATGATATCGTCTTGTTGGCTCGATTTTGGTTCCGATTCTAGCGTTACGACCAAGGTGACACCTTCGCAGGCGGGAGGCTTATGTTTAAATAACCCGCTTATAAAATTAGGTTGTGATAAAAGCCTAATTTCACTGAATAAGTTACTTTTTCCATTTAGCACATCTTGAACTGCAGCTTTAAAATCAATACTCATAACGGGAACCAAGGGCTATTAAAGTAACGCGAGGCCCAGCCCATACGGTTGCTGTCAGATATGGCACCTTGGCCGCCATAGATAATGCGAGCGTCGGCGATACGTTGCGACGAGATAGTATTGTCGTTACCGATGTCGTCGGTACGAATAAGTCCAAGCAAACGTAAGTACTCATCGCCTTGGTTGAGACGTAACCATTTTTCGCCGCGGATCAACAGGGCGCCATTTGGCAACACCTTGGCGACGGTCACTGTGATGGATCCTGACAGTTGATTTTGTTGTGTGCTTGAGCCTGTACCGTTGAATGAGCGGCCCATATTGGCTTCGCCGCTGCCGCTGACACTGGTATTGTCGGTAGAGCCTTGACCATCAATGGACATGCCGCTGACCTTATTGGTTTTGGTGTCAGCCCGTTTACTGGAATAGGTTTTCTCATCGAGCGCGACGGTAAGAATATCGCCCTCTCGAAAAGCGCGTTTATCTTTAAATAGCGTCAGCATAAAACCAGGGCGATAGGCACTGCCGTTTTCTGCATCAGGAAGGCTGTAATCAATTTCCGGCGGCGCCCACTCAGGTTTGCCCGGCGCGGTGTCAGGCTCTGGAATGTGGGCCATACAGCCAGACAGTAGCAGTATCAGCGCTAAACTTAAGCCCATCCATGTTGATTGCATTGCGGCTCCCTTTTCGAGTTCTATTACTGGGTCAATGATTAAGTGTAATTACAGCGCTTGGTTGAGGAACTTGAGCATGTCGTCTGAGGCCGATACGACTTTGGCATTCATCTCATAAGCTCGCTGAGTCGAAATCATCTCGACCATCTCCTCAACCACATTGACGTTAGCGCCCTCTAGTGCACCTTGGCGTAATTGGCCCAAGGCTTGGTCACCAGCAATGCCCTCTATTGCAGCGCCTGAGGCACCTGTTTCGCGATAGAGGTTATTACCGCGGGCTTCCAGTCCTGCTGGGTTGGTAAAGTTAACCAGCGTTATCTGCCCCAGCTCTTGCGCATCAGGCTGACCAGCCATTTGTGCTGAGACGGTACCATCGCTTGCGATGGTCACGGTGAGTGCGTCTTCAGGGATCTCAATGTTAGGCACCATTGGCAAACCTTGAGACGTCACCATCAAGCCTTCGCTGTCACGGTAGAATTGACCGTCTCGGGAGTAACTAATGTCACCATTGGCTTCTTCAATTTGGAAGAAACCTTGACCCTCAATCGCGAGATCGAGTTGCTGCCCGGTGTTAAGCATGTCACCGGTAGTGAATACCTTCTGAGTACCCGCAACCCGTGTACCAGTACCGAGTTGTAAACCTGATGGCAGTTCGTTTTGCTCATCGACCTGGCCGCCCGGTTGGCGCTGCACTTGATAGAACAGATCATTAAAGGCGACACGATCACGTTTAAAGCCGGTGGTGTTTACGTTTGCCAAGTTATTGGCAATGGTGGTCATTTTAGTATCTTGAGCGGTTAAGCCGGTTTTGCTGACCCATAAAGCTGATTGCATTGTATTATCCTTTCAATTCGAATCTAGGCATCACGCAGTAGACGGTTGCCCGCTTCTGCCAGTTTTTCAGCGCTTTTCATCAGTTTGACTTGCACTTCAAACTGACGACTCAAGTCCATAGAGGCAATAAGCTCGCCCACAGCTTGCACGTTGCTAGCTTCAAGAAAACCACTGCTTAGCCTCACCTGCTCGCTGGCGGCTAAGGGTTGGCGATCCGCTGGGTACAGCAAACCATCAAGGCCTTTGGTCATGGCGTTGATATCTGGATTAACCAGCTTGAGTTGGCCTATCTCTTCAATAATGCCGCCTTCATCAGCGATGATGCTCAAGCGGCCATCATCACCGACAAATAGCTCGCGGTATTCAGGTAACACAATGGGACCATCTACTCCGGCGACAGGGCGACCGTCTAGCGCTAGCTGGCCGTTAGCGTCTGGTTGGATGGCTCCCGAACGGGTATAACCCTCACCTTCAGCGGTCATCACTGAGAACAAACCTTCGCTATTGATGGCAAGATCTAAAGTTCTGCCAGTCGGGTTCAATGCGCCACTTTGCTGACTAAAGCCGCTGCTTTGGGTTTGCGCCAACACGCGGGTTTGTAAACTGTTGCCCGTTGGCGCAACTGTCATCGCATTAACGCGCTCTAAATCAGCTTTAAAACCTGTGGTGTCAGCATTGGCTAGGTTATTCGCGCGGATAGCTTGTGCTTCCATCACTCGGGCAGCGCCTCTGGCGGCCGTGTAGATCATTCTGTCCATGAGTTAGGCCTAAATCGCGTTGAGCAATGCTTGTTGCATTGTTGAGTTGGCATCTAACACCTTGGCGTTTGACTGATAGTTACGCTGGGCTGTCATCAAGTTCACCATCTCGGCGGTGGTGTCGACATTGGAGCCTTCAAGGTATCCAGAGGCAACAGACCCCAAGGTACCCGTAGTCGGTGTACCAATAATTGGCTGACCCGCGGCATTGGTTGCTGTCCATGCGTTATTACTCACCGGAGTTAAGCCGTTAGGGTTATTAAAGTCAGCCAGTACCACCTGGCCTTGTAGTTGCTCCTGGCCGTTGGTGTAAGTGCCGAACAGCATTCCGCTCTCATCTAAACGGATACCATTGAGTTCACCCGAGGTGTAACCATTCTGGCTCAAGCTGGAGTTGTTATAGTCAGAGGCATATTGGGTGCTCTTGTCATAACTTAGCGCCAGGTTCATGTTCGATGCACCAGCCACAATGTTAGGGTCGCTGATTGCCAAGGTTAATGTGTTACCGCCAGTAAGAATACCGTCAGAGTCAAAGTCTAATTGATGGCCGCCGGCAGGTGTAACGTCGGTATTGCCCATCATGTAATGCACAGACCATGTGTTATCGGCTGTCTTAACATAGTACTGGGTGAGGGCGTGCTCCTTACCGAGTGAATCATATGCAGTCACTGTACTTGATGAGTGGTAAGTGGCTGCATTGTCAGGATCAAATGGAGTGGCGACAGGATCAATGACATTTACTCTAGCGTCGAGGTTAGAGACTAAGCCCAAGGTAGTCGTGGCTTTGGCGGGTAGGGCGCCAGCCTGAACTTGCAGGTCAGCAACGTTACCTGTTTGCAGGTTACCGGTTGCGCCAACAGAGTAACCTTGTAGGCGATTACCGGCAGGATCGGTGACAAAACCGTTGGCATCTTGATTAAACATGCCAGCTCTGGCGTACATGGTGTTGCCATCTTGGCCACTGAGGACGAAGAAACCATCGCCCTGTATCCCCATATCGAGCTGGCGACCTGTGTAGGTTAGGCTGCCACCGTTGGTGAAGTTTTGGCTGGTGGACATCACATTGACACCGCCAGCTTGACCGCCGTTATAGATGGCTGAAAACTCGCTACGACCGCTGCGAAAGCCGACGGTTGAAGAGTTAGCAATGTTATTACTGATGGTATTTAGATCTTGTGTGGTTGCTTGTAAGCCACTTAACGCAATATTGAAAGACATCGATTAATCCTTTGCTAACTAGTTATGAAACTTCAGAGATTTCCAGCACAGAGATAGTGCCAAGACCATTACCTAATTCAGCCATCATCATTCCAGAGGCGCTGATAAAGTGTATTTTTTCGATTTCAGCTTGGATAAATGTGTCGGCCGTTTTCTTAACATCACCGCTGGTGGTGTTGGCGACAATGCTGTAATCACCCGGCGGTAGACCGAGTGCTTCAGGGTTGATCGTAAAGCCGCTATCTCCAGCTTCTTGAGAGCCTAGCTCTAATGTTTGTACCACTTCACCGCTGCTATCGACGATATCAATACTCAAGGCTTCAACGGCATTTTGCAGATACACCTTGCCCTCTAACGGCGTGTTGTCGATGTTGAATTCTGAGGCTGGCACCATGGCATCTTTACCGACTAGCTGTGCCGATTGCACAATGCCAAGGTTTTCCATTATCGTCATTGAGGTCGACTGGTTTGCGCGCATCTGCTCTAAGCTTTCCACTTGAGAAAACTGCGCTAGCTGCGTCACGTATTCAGTACCATCGATGGGGTTTGTGGGGTCTTGGTTTTTAATTTGGGCAATCATCAAGGTCATAAATTCGTTCTTGATGGCGGCCGAATCATTACCCGGCGAGCTAATGGTGTCTGGCACATTCGCAGTGGTATTAGAGTTGTTGGTGACGTTCATCATTTCGCTCCTAATTGCAGTAAACCTTGCTGCATAGAGCGAGCGCGGTTCATGATTTCAACGTTGGTTTCAAATGAACGGCTAGCTGCCATCATATCGGCCATCTCTTCAACGGTATTGACGTTGGAGTAGGCTACATAACCTTGCTCATCGGCAAAGGGGTGGTCCGGTTCGTAGCGTAGATCCAGCGGTGCAGCTGATTCCACAATGGCGGAAACTTCCACATGAGCACCTGCGACCTGACCCTCTTGAGTCTGTTTATAGATGGTTGAAAAAACAGGTTTCAATGCACGAAAAGCCTCTTCAGGGCTTTCTGCCGCAGCGCCCGCATTGGCTAAGTTGCTGGCAACCGTATTGAGGCGAATGGTTTGAGCATTCATGCCGGCACCGGCAATCTGGTAAATTTCTGAAAATGACATAGTGGCTTATTGACCTTCGATAGCAGTGCGTAAACCTGAGATCTTCATATTGAGGAAGGTCAGACTGGTTTGATAATCCATGGCGTTTTGCGAATATCGAGCTTGCTCTTGCCCTAATTCGACGGTGTTTTGGTCGCTTGAGGTTTGATAAGGAACTCGAAAGCTTTCTTGGTAGTTTCGGTCTGGAGACATACCTGCATTGATCTGTAGCATCACTGTTTTAAAGTCGAGATCACGCGCCTTGTAACCGGGAGTTTCGGCATTGGCTAAGTTACCTGCCAGCATCTTGCTGCGCTCAACTCTAAAGTCTAAAGTGTGCGGGTGAATACCTAATGCGGCATCAAGGTTGATAGCCATTACGACTCCTAGTATGGTATGTCCAGTTTAATTGTTGTTGGTATATCCAATTAATGTGCCAATAGTTATAACCGAGGAATTTCAGTGGCTTATTCTTGTGTGTGGCGAAAGATCGGAACCTGTATTTCCTACTTCCTCCTCGGTACTGCCTGTTTATTTCCGCAGCTGAGTGTGGCCCAAGATGCAACTGATGCAGCGCTACAAATTGAAGATGAATTTAAACAATTATTATCAATAGAATTGGTTGATTGGCAGCAGCAAGCCGGGCTGACTAAACTCAAATCGAGACTCGATATCAAAGTGCCGTCGGGGGCTAAAAGACTGGTAAAGTGCTCGTCGGCATTGATGATTGAGCCCGCCAAGAGTGTTCCTTTAGGTAATGTGCAGCGCAAGGTGAGTTGTGAGCCAATGGGCTGGAGCTTATATGTACGGGCATCGGTCGATGTCAAAGCCAAGCTGCCGGTGGCCAATCGTGTGCTCAAGCGTGGTGAGCAGATCACTATGGCGGATATTGACTGGAAATTGGTAAAACTGGGCGCTGCAGACAGAGATTTAGTGACCGATATTGAGCAGATTGTTGGCCGACAAGTGGTGCGAAAATTACGCCGTTATAAACCGATTAAAGCGCTGCAATTAAGTGCACCTCAGTGGGTTAATATTGGTGACCGAGTAATTATTGAGGCCCGCAGTAATGGATTTTATGCCAACATGCCAGGTGAAGCGCTGGAAGGCGGCGGAGAGGGCAAAGCGATCCGGGTTAAGAATTTGAGCTCGGGTAAAATCATCTCCGCCTATCCGATAGCAAAAGGGCGGGTTGCCACCCTATTTTAAAAGGAAGCCGTAGCGGTTACTTTATTGGTTAAATAAATCGCTTTGTCATTTCAGATTGGTGTCAAAGGGTCGCTTTACTTCTTATAGTAGGCGTATTTAAGGCAGTAATTATGGACATTAGCAAAGTAAGCAGCATGCTAAATGCTGAAATGGGCATGAGCAAAAGCAAGACGCAAAGTGCGGCCCCAATGCCAGAAAAGCCAGTGGCAGTGCCGATTAAGGCGCAGCAAGAAGTCAGCGAAGATTGCAAATTATTGGAGCATACTAAATACAGCTTAGAGCAGTTGCCTGACTTTGATCTGAATAAAGTGGAGCAGATCCGTCAGTCATTAGTGGATGGTAGTTTTGAGCTAAATCTGCAACAGCTGGCTGAAACTATGGTGCAACAACATGGTTGATTCCGTAGTAACCACTAACAAGCGTGAGCTAGTTCAACGTATTGTACGTGGCATTCGTCAAGATATCGAAGGTTATAAACAGCTAAAGAGTTTATTGAAACGGCAACGGGAATTGATGCAACGCCGAGATAATAACGGTCTAACCTACCATAACCAACATCAGGCAGAGCTGTGCGATAACTTGATGCGCAAAGCCAGCGAACGTCGCAAAATGTTAGAAGCCTTAGGTTTTTCAGGTACCGCCAGCGGTATGGCAATCTTGATCCGTAAGTTACCTGCGTCATCGGCTGCTGAGGTTTCGCAATTGTGGGAAAATCTACTGTTATTGGTCAAAGATAGCCAATCGGCCAACGAATCTAATGGTCAGTTATTAGTGGCACAGCAAGAGATCATCAATCAATTACTGAATCGAGATAATGATACAACTATCGATTACGGTGAAGCACGTTAATAGCCCGACAAACTAACGCTGACTATAATATCCCGCTAAATCATCAAGTTGCTTCTGCTCTTGTTTTTGCAGTAGCAGCTCATGCTGCTGTAAACGTTCTTTATACAGCCACTGAATCCCTTGTTGGCGGCCAAGCTGTTTGCGCCATAACCCATGCATTCTTTGCTGCTCTTGCTGTAATAATAGCTGTTTGCGAGTCAGCTGTTTTAACATCGGCTCGATTGCTTGCACCATCTGCGAACTGTTTTGCAGCTGCAGCGCTGATGGGCAGGTTGCATTAGCGTGAGTGTAGTCTGAGATCATCTGCCCCAATTGCAGTTTCTGTTGTTCTATATGATCAATTTTTTGTTGTGCGGCGTTTCTTTGCTGCCCAAGTTGGCAGAGCTTTTTCTCCTCTTGCTGACACAAGTTTAATAATTGCTTCATTCACTATCTCCAACTGTTAAAGAGAAGCCCATTTGACTTACCAACTGTGCCAATGCGCTAAGACTCTGGTTTAAATTGGCTTGAACATGGGTCTCTTGGCGCAGGAATGCCGCCATTTGAGGGTAAGCACTGACAGCCATGTCCATCTCTGCATCGTTGCCTGCTTGATAACCACCTAATGGCAGCAGATCTTTAACTTCGTTATAGCGCCCGTTGAGATGACGAAACCACTGTCCCTGCTTTAAGGTGTTAGGCTGAGCAACTTGTGTCGCTAAGCGACTGACGGATGCACCGATATCAATCGCTGGGAAATGACCCTGCTCAGCCAGCTTGCGATTTAGCACTATATGACCATCTAAAATGGCGCGAGCGGCATCGGCAATCGGATCTTGTTGGTCATCGCCTTCGGTTAACACGGTATAGAATGCGGTTAATGTGCCGGTTGGATGCTGACTATTACCAGCCATTTCAACGAGACTAGGCAGCTGCGCGAAGGCCGATGGCGGATAGCCTTTCGTCGCGGGTGGTTCGCCTAAGCTTAGGGCTATTTCACGTTGGGCTTGGGCGTAACGCGTTAATGAATCCACCAACATTAGTACGTGCTTGCCCTGATCGCGATAACCAGCAGCAATATGGTGACACAAACGCATAGCACGCATGCGCATTAAAGGCGTGGTATCAGCAGGCGCAGCGACGACCACGGCACGTTTACGCCCCTCTTCGCCCAGCGACTCCTCGATAAACTCCCTGACTTCTCGGCCTCGTTCGCCAATAAGCCCGACGACCACAATATCGGCCTCAGTAAAACGGGTCATCATGCCTAATAGGACACTTTTACCCACGCCTGAACCTGCAAATAGCCCTAAACGCTGACCACGGCCAACAGGTAGCAAGGCATTAATTGCGCGGATCCCAACATCCAATGGTTGCCGAATCGGGGTACGCTTTAAAGGGTTAGTGGTTTTGAATTGCAACGGCACTTGAGGGATATGTTTTATGCAGCCTAGATCATCAAGCGGTTGTCCCAAGCCGTCTAACACTCTGCCAAGTAAGCCTGGCCCTGTGGGAATTTGATAGCGGCCCTCAATTGGCATAACACGTGCACCAGGCATTAGGCCACTGGTTGGCTCAATCGGCATTAGGCACAGGGTATCTTTGTAAAAACCGACCACTTCGGCTTCGACTAGGTGATTGTCGCGGCACTCAATATGGCAACGGTCGCCAGTGCCCAGCTGGCAGCCGACAGCCTCGAGTAACAGGCCATTTACTCGAGTAAGACGGCCATAAACTTGGGCGACAGGGACCTTAGGCCAATTGAGAATATCAGCACTAAGCTTCAACATCTGCCTCGTGTAATTGTGGCTCTTGAGTGGCTGGTTGCTCTTGCAAGTGAGTTTCCACTTGAGCCATGCAGCGGTCGAGGCGTGTCTCTACTGATGCGTCAGCATCGGAAGTTTCACTAACGATACGGCAACCGCCAGCACTAATGCTAGCATCAGGGACTAGGCTCCACGATTGGATCTTGTCTGCGGCTAACTCTTTTAGTTTGTCGACAGCACTTGGTTCAAGGTGTATTTTGACCTTGCTTGGGTCATCCGGCAGCGCGGCGAGTGTCTCTTCAATTAAGGCTAAGATTTGCTGCGGTTGCAGGGTTAATTCACAACGGATCACCTGCAAAGACACCCGTCTGACGAGATCTAATATTAACGACTGTTGCTGCAAAATTTGTTGACTGTGTCCCTCTTCAAGGACTGATTGCAGCGCACTTATGGGGGTGAGAATACTATTGAGCTGCTCATCAATATTGTCTTTACCTTTTTGCTGTCCCTCAATTCGACCTTGATTGAAACCCGCGGCATAACCAGTTTGTTGCCCCTCCTCTTCGCCGGAGCTAAAGCCTGCTTGATGGCCTTTTTGTACACCTTCGTTGTAGCCTTTATCGAAAGCCTGTTGAAAATCTTGCCAGCTGGCAGTTTCAGTGTTGCCATCACTCTCTGCAACCAGAGGTGAAAAGCGATGTCGGCGTGCGTTTTGGCCGATAAGGCGCCAGCGTGGGTCTGCTTTATTAAGTGTGTGGGTCATTACTCTACTACCTGTTCTTCAAACAGTTGCAACTCGAATTCGCCGTCATCCATCATCTGTTTAGCTAAGGTCATGATCTCTTTCCGAGCAGCAATCGCTTGGCTCAATGGTACGCTACCAATAGCTTCCACTTGAGTTTCGATTGCCGAAGACATGCGTTTTGGTAAGGCGCTAAGTAGGGTGGATTTTAGCTCGCTGTCGATACCTTTTAATGCCAGAGCAAGCACATCGGCTGGCACCACTGCCATGATCTCTTGCAGCGTTTCTGGTTTCTGACGCCCGAGAATAATAAAGTCGAACATGTTGTCTGCTACATTGTTGGCTAACTGTTTATCATGTAGTTTGAGCATCTCCATTAGCTGCTCTCTGTCGCCGTCAAAACGGTTGAGGATATCGGCAACTTGGCGTACTCCGCTGATTTGGGTATAGCTTTTACCCATAGCGATCAGCATACAGCGTTCGACCAGTTGCTTTAGTTCGTCAACGACCTCACGATCAATATCACCCAACTGTGCGATACGAACCAGCACCTCATCTTGGACTTCAGTGGGGAGTCCTTGCAGCACTTGTGCAGCACTTTCTGGCGGTAGCAAGCCTAACAGCACTGCTTGCAGTTGGCTGTGTTCGTTGGCTATTTCGCGAGCCAACAGTTGTGGTTCAACCCATTCGAGTCGCTTAACGAGAGTTTTAACTTCATCACCGTAGATACTGTCTATCAGACTTTTGGCCACGCGATCACCTAGGGCGAGATCTAACGTTTTTTGCAAATAAGTGCGTGATGCTCGCGCGATACCAGATTGTTGTTGATAACCCTTAAAGAAGCGCCCCAGCACTGCTTCAGCTTCGTTCTGGGTTATGCTCGCTAATCGCGCCATTTTGTGACTTAAATGCTGTACATCGTTGCGATCCAAGTGCGCCATGACTTGCGCTGCACCTTGCTCTCCCATGCTAAGCAGCAACATGGCAGCTTGCTCTAGGTTGTCCATTTTTATTGTGACTTCATTATTATTCACGGTTTGGTTTACCTATATTCGTTAAGCTTGATGAGATGGTTGTTCGCTTTCTTGGTCATTAATCCAATGGGATATGACCTCGGCCACACGTGCTGGCTCTTGATTCGCAAGCAAGCTGAGGTGTTCCATCTGTATCGTTAATGGTGAGCCCGGCGCAGGTAAGCTGAGATTACTGCTCCAGTTGTTGTCAGTGTTGCTATTGTTGAGATCCAACAATGCATCTGTTTGTGCCTGCGCTTCGCTAATGGTTTTATTGTCTCTGGCTTCTGCTGGCGGGATTAACGGTGTAGGCGTTTCCTGCTGATTGTCTTTGCTGTTGAGGTCAACCGTGCGGGTTAAATGTTGCACCAATGGACGCAGTACAAAGAAGATCATCCCGAGCCCTAAAATCGCACCGATGAAGTAGCGTAAGTATGCTTGGTAGCTTTCGGCTTGCCACCACGGCAGAGGTTCAAACTCAACCACTTGTACCGGGGCAAAATCAAAACTACTGATACTGAATTGGTCGCCACGGTTGGTTGAGTAGCCGATTGCGCCCTGAACCATGTTGCTAATTTGGTCGAGTTGCGGTTGACTCCAGCCTGTTTCGCCTGCGGCTTGGCTATTGAGCAGTACCGCGATAGATAGGTTCTCTAACTGCATTTGTTGGTAACGGGTGTGTTTAACTGAGCGGCCAATTTCAAACTGACGACTTTCTTGTTGATTAAGATCGGTGTTGCTGTTGGCGGCAGGTGCTGCTCCGGCCGTAGGAGGCTGATTACTTAAGGCTCCGGGGATCCCCAGTGCCATATTGCCACTGGTTTGCTTGGTACTTTGATTCTCTTGGCTCACCACGGTTTGCGGGTCTAGTGATTCACGTGTTTCTTCGACTTGGTTGAAGTTAACCGTAGCTGCAACCTGTACTTGGAAATTATCCTGTCCGAGAATAGGTTGTAACATGCTAGAGGCGCGGCTAACTAAGCTCTGCTCAAGCTCTTGGGTGTATTGCAGTTGCTTATCTCGCGCTTGAGTTAGATCTTGACTAGCATTGATATCAGCACTTAAATGGTTGCCCTCTTGGTCAACAATTTGTACACGCTCTGGTGTCATCCCAGTGACACTGCCGGCGACTAAATTGGCAATCGAGATAATCTGTTCTGACTGTATATGTTGACCAGCAAATAGCGCTAACATCACTGAGGCTGATGGCAATTCAGGTTGTTGGCGGATAAATAGCGTCTTCTTGGGAATAGCGAGGTGAACTCTCGCGGATTTAACTGCCTTGAGTGCCATGATAGTTCGTGATAACTCGCCCTCTAAGCTATAGCGATACTTTGCTTGTTCCATAAACTGGCTGGTGCCAATGGTCGATGCATCAAGAGAATCCATGCCTGATGGGACCTTGGCTTTCACGCCACGAGCGGCGAGCAACATACGGGCGTTACCCAGCTTGTCTTCAGGTACTAACACCAAGCCTGTAGTAGGGTCTAGTCGGTAACGGATCCCTTCGGTTTCGAGCACTTCCATGATGCGAGAGGTCTCGACGTTTTCCTGATTACCATAAAGCGGACTATAGCCTCGGCCGGTACTCCACAGCATTAATACGATGACGCAGGCGGCAACGATAGCCAAAATAGCCAGTGTCGCGGCGTAATTATCACCGCGACTGAACTGCTGCCATTTTTGCTTCAAGCTGTTAAGGCGATCATTACTGCCATTTACATCGGTTACGACTGGGCTGGTTTGAGTCAATGTGGTCGACATGCTTTGCTTATTCCTTGCTCAAAAAGGCGGGTTGAGTTGTTGGCGTTATGACGCGAATGGTTAACTGAGTACCCATGGCTTAGATAGGCATTTTCATGACTTCATCAAACGCTTGCACTAAACGGTTTCTGATCTGAATCATGGCTGAAAATGACAGACTGGCCTTCTGCGATGCCACCATGGCGCCCACTAAGTCATCACTTTCGCCACTATCCACGGCTCTAACGAGTGCCGACGTGGTATTTTGGTCAGTATTGATCTGACTGACTTTATTTTGCATCAGATCGGTAAATGAGGCGGGCTGAAGTCCAAAATCTCGTGGGTTAGGACCGATTTTAATGGCACCTTGGGCCATCTCTGAGTGGATATTGAGTTGCTGGATCATTGACTGGGCGCTGGCAATGCTGGCATTTGACATTAGTGTTCCTTAATTATGCTGGTGGTGACTTACGCAGCGTGACCAGAAGATGACAATATTTGTTCTATATCGATGCCGTCTTCGCGCATCTGTACAAGCTTGTATCGCAGGGCGCGGGTGGTCATCCCAAGGGCTAGTGCCGTATTATTTCGGTGACCATTATGGCGTTTCAAGGTATCGATAATGTATTGGAACTCTGCTTGGCGCTTTGAGGCTTTTAGTCCGGATTCATTGGGTTCTTTGGCTGCATTTCCCTCATCGTTTGCTAAGCCGAGTTCTTCA
This sequence comes from Shewanella sp. KX20019, assembly GCF_016757755.1. NCBI lineage: Bacteria > Pseudomonadati > Pseudomonadota > Gammaproteobacteria > Alteromonadales > Shewanellaceae > Shewanella > Shewanella sp. KX20019. Next base: position 282,582 of record NZ_CP068437.1, read on the forward strand.
GCTTGTAGCGCTTGGCCACGACGCATAACAAGTGCGCGCTGGATGGTATTTTCAAGTTCTCGGACGTTGCCTGGCCAATCATGGTTTAGTAGTAAATTGCGTGCTTGTTCGCTGAAATAGCATTGCTGGTTAGCAGCCAAAATTTTATAGCGCTGTAAAAAATGCTCGGCGATGGGCAGAATATCTTCACGTCTTTGCCTAAGAGGTAATATCTTTATTGGCAACACATCTAATCGATAGAAAAGGTCTTCTCTAAATTGGCCATCGAGCATGGCTTGGCGCAGATCTTTATTGGTGGCGGCAATAATGCGAATGTCGAGTGCAATTGATTTATGGCTGCCTAAGCGCTCCACCTCTCTTTCCTGTAAAACCCGCAGCAACTTGGCTTGTAATGCAACCGGCATTTCGGCGATTTCATCGAGCAATATGGTGCCGCCGTTGGCGAATTCAAATTTACCAGGTTGATCGGTGTTGGCGCCGGTAAAGGCACCTTTAACATGGCCAAATAGAATCGACTCTAAGATACTTTCCGGGATTGCGGCGCAATTGATAGCAACAAAAGGCTGTTCTGCACGGTCGGAATGACGATGAATGTAGCGAGCCAAGGGTTCTTTGCCTGTGCCACTTTCACCGGTGAGTAATACACTGGCTTCGGTATTGGCAGCTCGATGAGCCAGCATCAGCAACTGGCGACTGACTGGCGCGGCACAAATCAGCTCATTATTGGGCAACTCTAATCGGCGCAATCGCTGCAACAGAGAACACAGCTGCTCTTCGTCTATAGGTAAAAGCAGATAGTCTTGCACACCGCACTGCATTGCAATACTGGCAAGTTCAGTTTGTTCCGGTTCTAGTAGTGCGACTTGGTGCTTACCTGGGCATTGTCTTAGCTGGTTGGCAACATCGTGGCTGCTGCACAGCGAAAGATTGACTAAGCTCAACCATGGCTGTTCGTTATCATCAGTTTGCCAAAGACTAAACCCTTGTAGAGCGATTTTTTTCAGGCTTTCTTGGGGTAATTTGGCGTCGACAAATCTTAAACTAGAACGATTCACTTTGATGCTCCCAAGCTTGAGCTTTTGGCTGATTTGACTAAACGTACGCTAACTCTTCGGTTTAGCTGTCTCCCAGCGCCATCTGTGTTACTGGCTACGGGAGCACGATTGCCGTGATGTCGTGTTTGGATGATCTGTGGTGGAACTCCAAGCTCTATGAGTCGAGACTTCACTTCATCAGCGCGCGCTTTACTGAGTACTAAGTTAGCAAGTCGTTCACCAGAGGCATCGGCATGGCCGTCGATTAATATCTCAACGATACTTGGGTCTGCTTGGAGGTAGCGGTGAATAGCGTAGAGATCTTGTTCATGTGCAGGGCTTAACAGGCTTGAACTACTAGCAAATTTCAGCTCAAGACGGCGCAAGTAGCTAAAGGGCTTTGGGAGTAATTGTTGACGACAGATCTTGAATTGATTGGCGACGGTTTGTGTGGCAACAGGGCTGGAGCTGACTTGATACCCACTATTTTCAGTTGCGATGCTAACTTGCCAGGTTAAGCCTTGTTCGAGAGCCTCTAGAAATGGATTGGTATCGTGCTGAGCTAATGCTTGAGAACCTAGCCAATTGAGCGATGTTGTCGCGATAGGTTGTTGGATCTTTGCTTGCCAAGAGGGGGGGACTACTGCGGCTTGGCTTTGAGTATTATTTAAACTTAACCAGTCAGCTCTAAGCGATAGAGTGAGCGCTTCACCAGGGCTTGCAATAAGCTGAAAGGTACCAAAACGCTGTACTCTATGGTTGATTTCACAGCCAAATTGGTCCCCTGAAAACTGCCATTGGGCTTTTTCAAAAGGTGTTTGATAATTGATCGATGCTGCAAATAAGTTATTTGTGAGGAGAGTACAAATAAAGAGCGAACAGGCCGAAATATAAACTGAGAGTTTCAATTTCCCATAATCCTTAGATGTATAAAATGTTATTTGTTATTACTGCTTTTTAATGTTGCCAATTAAACACTTAATATTAAAATATGTAAAACTTTTTATTATTATATTTTTATATAAATAGATCTCTAGCTGTTGCGCTTAGGGTTGAATGTATTAACTTTAGTTACATTGTTAGCTGTTATTTATTAGCTGCACGTACTGAGTTACGTGGCTTAATAGGGGCTTTTGCGTCTTTTAGTAACGTGCACTTTGCCTTGTTTGATCATAAGATCTTGTTTTTACGAGTTTTGGGTGTTCTAATAAATAACGCTTTAGCATTTCATGTTGAGTGTATGTTGTATTTTGATGTTATTTTGACGATCGTCATTTAAATAACTCTTTTAACCGTAATGTCGGTTGTTTGACGATCGCAATGTTTTATAGGAATTAACGTGAAAACAACCGCAAAAGCTAGTTTAATTAAGTTCAATCATGCTTTGGAATTAAGGCCTGTAGTATTGATTAAGGAAAAATTAGCTAGGAGTCGATTATTAACTCAATTATCTAATCGTCAGCGTAATATGCTGGACGCTATAAATGAACTGCTTATGCCGATTATACGTCAAGGTCATTTAGCGTTATCAAATGTATCGCTAAGTGCAAAAAACAACCAGGTAACTCCGCAGTTACATGATGCTTGGTTTTTATTGAGTTATAACCGTATTGAGTTGGGGTGGTGGCAAATTGACAAGTGCACTCTAGATCAGTTGGCAAGCGGATACTATGGCAGTTGTTTGACGGCACCTAAATCTCCCCTAAGAGCACCGAGTCACTCTGAACTACGTATCGTGAAAAGAATGATTCTGGCTATGATAGCCACATTGCCGGTGTCAGACATCGATGCCGATAAACTAGAGCTCGAATTGGTGTTGAATAATACACCGCTTAAAGTGCCTGTTTGTTGTGAGCTGAGCTTTCCATTAGGGCACGCTGGTCCGCCGATTCATTTTTATATGGCTGAGCACTTGTTGGAGTTGATGGCGGAGCAGCCGAGTCAATACCAGGCTGATCCTGAGTTGGCAGAGAAGCTAGCCAATAGACTTAAACAGATCCCGCTACGGACTTCACTTGAGCTTGGGCACCAAAGTATGCCTGTAACCTCACTGCAAAATGTCGCAGTAGGCGATATTTTACCGATGAATTTACACTCTCGCTGCCCACTAACTATCGGCAAAAGACCACTTTTTTACGCCACAGTGCATACCCATGAAGGTCAAATGGTGGCCAAATTATCTCAAGAAGCCTTTCAAATGGAGGAGCAATCCAATGGCTGAAAATAGTATTATGCAGGACGATAACTTTCTTTTAGACGATGATTTTTTTGCAGAAGATGTCGTCGAGGAATCCAAAGCACAGGCTAAGCCTGTAAAAGATATGTCGTTTTTTAATCAGCTTCCGGTACACGTGACATTGGAGCTTGCTAGCGTAGAAATATCGTTAGGAGAGTTGGCCAAAATGGGTGAGGGCGATGTAGTTGCACTTGATCGCATGGTTGGAGAACCGCTAGATATTCGCGTCAATGGTGCATTACTTGGGCGTGGCGAGGTGGTCGAAGTCAACGGTCGTTATGGTGTGCGTTTGCTTGAAGTCGAAGCAACGAGCCTTACGGGAGCTGTTAATTAACTATGTGGCGAGTGTTGCTGGTTATATTTGCCTGCTTTTCATCGGCGGCGTATGCAGGAGATGGATTAACGTTATTTTCGCTGGCTGACGGTGATAAAACCCAGTCTGTGAATATCAAGTTGGAAATCTTAGCGCTCATGACTGTGCTAAGTTTTTTGCCGGCGTTATTGATGATGTTGACCAGCTTTACCCGCATTATTGTGGTGTTGGCAATCTTGCGGCAAGCATTGGGTTTACAGCAGAGCCCCCCAAATAAAGTGCTGATCGGTATCGCCTTAGTGCTGACAATTTTTATTATGCGCCCAGTAGGGCAGTCGATTTACGATGAGGCTTTTCTTCCCTATGATCAGGGCCAAATTGAGCTGACGGAAGCGGTTGCTCTTGGAGAGAAACCGTTGCGGCAGTTTATGTTGGCGCAAACGCGTGAAACCGATCTTGAACAGATGCTAAAGATAGCTGACGAACCTACCACGTTAACGGCCGAACAGATCCCCTTCTTCGTGCTTATGCCTGCATTTGTGTTGAGCGAATTAAAAACAGCTTTTCAAATTGGTTTTTTGCTGTTTCTGCCTTTTTTGGTCATCGACTTGGTTGTTGCCAGTGTCTTGATGTCGATGGGTATGATGATGCTTTCTCCGCTCATTATCTCCTTGCCGTTTAAACTCATGGTCTTTGTACTAGTGGATGGATGGTCAATGACGGTGAGTACTTTGGTGGCCAGTTATGGATAGAAAGGTGATGTATGGGTTAGATCATCAGCTGAGGGGGAATAGATGAATAGTGTAAAGAGTGACGAACAAGTGTTAGCTCTATCTACGGGTGACATCATCTATTTACTGCTTGGCACGATTATGCTGATGTTAGTCATGCTAAACGACTGGCCCAGTGTGATTGAGCTGCTTACACGCGGGTTCTTTTAGGGTTATGGATGTCAATGAACTAACAGGAATGTTTGCCGAGGCGATATTTTTGGTCGTGACCATGGTCGGAGTCTTGGTGGTACCGGGGTTATTGATGGGGTTGATTATTGCGGTTTTTCAAGCGGCAACTCAAGTCAATGAGCAGACATTGAGTTTTCTACCACGCCTGGTGCTGACGTTATTAATGGTGGTTTTCTCCGGTGAGTGGTTGTTGATGCAGATCAGTGATTTCTTTAATCGACTATTTATGAATATTCCCCATATTATTGGCTGAGGATTAGTAGCATGTTATCGCTTACCTCAGTTCAAATTAGCGCGTTTATTGGCACGTTCTGGTGGCCTTTTTGCCGTATTATGGGCGCATTTATGGTGATGCCTTTCTTAGGCAGTAACTTTATCCCGGTCACCGTTCGCGTGCTGTTGGCATTTAGTATTTCAGCTTTACTGGCACCCATCTTACCGCCTGTACCACAGGTGGATGTACTCTCTTTACTGGCAATAGTCCTAGCTGTCGAACAGCTGCTTATTGGGTTCATGTTAGCGCTATTTTTGTCGATTATGATCCATGTGATGACGCTTCTTGGCGCAATGATGTCGATGCAGATGGGCTTATCTATGGCGGTAATGAACGATCCTTCAAGTGGCGGCAGTAATCCTATTATTGGCCTGTGGCTTTTACTGTATGGCACCCTATTATTTTTGGCATTAGACGGTCATCTAGTCGCCATTGGCGTGTTGGTTGATAGCTTTCGATTATGGCCGATAGGCAGCAGTGTATTTGATTTGCCGTTAATGGGACTCATTGGGCGCTTCTCCTGGCTGTTTGCCGCGGCGTTTATGCTGGCGTTACCGGCTATTTTGGCGATGTTAGTGGTTAACATCACGTTTGGCGTGTTAAGCCGAGCGGCACCCTCATTAAATGTGTTTGCACTTGGCTTCCCGATGTCGATGTTGATGGGTTTGCTCTGTGTGTTCTTCTCTTTCAGTGGTTTGCCTAACCGTTATAGCGACTTGTGTTTGGACGCCTTGTCTTCCATGTATCAGTTTATTGGCGGTTCACCATGAGCAGTAAAGATACTGGCCAGAGTAAAACTGAAAAAGCGACACCGCAAAAGTTAAAAAAAGCCCGTGATGAAGGGCAGGTACCTCGCTCAAAAGATTTAGCCTCTTCGGCGTTGATTATTGGTTGCTCAATATTACTGACTACGACAGCGGACTGGATTGCAGCAAAGGTGGCGGAGTTGACCAGACTCAATATGTCGTTCACCAAGGCGCAGTTAGATGAGCCGGGAATGATGACCAGGCATTTAGCGCACTCGTTATTAGAAATACTCAATATCCTGGGGCCACTATTTTTAATGGTGGCCATCATAGCGATGATCGCAGGTGCCATGCCAGGTGGCCCGGTTTTTAGTTTTAAAAATGCGAGCTTCAAATATAGCCGTATCGATCCCATTGCGGGCTTAGGTCGAATTGCGTCGATTAAGTCTTTGGTTGAACTAGTAAAATCGATACTAAAAATAGTCTTGTTGATTAGCATCATGTTGCTTTTTTTGGAGAAAAACTTTCAGGCACTAATGGCTGTCAGTCAACTGCCGATTGATGAAGCGGTGATGCGCGGTATCGATATGTTGAGTTTAGCAATGCTTTATCTGGGGTTAGGCCTATTAGTCATCACGTTTATTGATGTGCCCTATCAATATTGGCACCACCACAAAGAGCTCAAAATGTCTTTGCAAGAGGTAAAGGACGAGCATAAACAACAAGACGGTAAGCCTGAGATTAAAGCAAAAATTCGTCAAATGCAGCAGCGTATAAGTCGCTCAAGGGCGGATGTATCAATCCCTAAAGCCGATGTTTTACTGGTCAACCCCAGCCATTATGCAGTGGCGCTAAAATATGAATTAACTAAGGCTGATGCACCATATGTTGTGGCTAGAGGCACCGACGAACTGGCGCTCTATATGCGTGATATTGCTAAGCGTCACGGTGTTGAGGTGGTTGAGTTACCGCCACTAACACGAGCAATTTACTACTCCACACAAGTCGAACAACAGATCCCAGCAGGGCTCTTTGTTGCTATTGCCCATGTGCTTACCTATGTGATGCAGCTGCAGGCTGCACGTAAGGGTCAGCAGGCCAAGCCTGATCCCTTACCACACTTTTATATCCCTAAAAACTTGCAACATGACTAAAGGTTATTTGATTTGAAGAACTGGATTACGCGTACTTTTGCCGGTAGCCCTAGTTATATCGGTATTCCAATTATGCTACTCGCTGTGCTGGCCATGGTGATACTGCCATTACCGCCATGGCTACTCGATATCTTTTTCACCTTTAACATCGTGTTGGCGGTGATGGTGTTACTTGTTGGGGTGTCAATTCGGCGCCCGTTAGAGTTTTCGGTATTTCCAACAGTACTGCTGCTAGCGACCTTACTGCGACTCACATTGAATGTCGCCTCGACTCGAGTGGTGTTGATAGAAGGTCATGAAGGTGGCGATGCTGCAGGTAAAGTGATCCAAGCTTTCGGTGAGGTGGTGATAGGCGGCAATTATGTTGTCGGTGCAGTTATTTTCCTTATTCTAATGATCGTTAACTTTGTGGTGATCACCAAAGGTGGCGAGCGAATCTCAGAAGTGTCGGCACGCTTTACCTTGGATGCCTTACCCGGTAAACAGATGGCAATTGATGCCGATCTAAATGCTGGGGTTTTGACCCAAGAGCAAGCCAGAGATAGGCGCCAAGAGGTTGCTCGTGAAGCTGACTTTTATGGTTCGATGGACGGTGCTTCAAAGTTTGTTCGTGGTGATGCGATTGCCAGTATCCTTATTTTAAGCATAAACATGTTAGGTGGCTTGGCGATTGGTGTCTTCATGCACGACCTAAGTGCCGCTGAAGCTTTTAAAACTTATGCCTTGTTGACGATCGGTGACGGCCTAGTCGCGCAGATCCCATCGTTATTGCTGGCTACTGCAGCGGCCATTATTGTAACTCGCGTATCAGATGCTGAGGAGATGCCAGAGCAATTGCGTCAACAGTTGCTGGCCAATCCGAAAACGATCGTTACTGCTGCGATAGTGATGCTAATTCTGGGCATCGTGCCGGGTATGCCAACCTTTGTTTTCCTATCTTTTGCAGCTTTACTCGGGTTTGTGGCTTGGAAACAGGGTCAAAGGCAGCCTGAGATTGCAGAGTCTAAAGTCGAGGAGCTGCGCGATAGCAATTTAAGTGAACCATCAGCTCCTAGTTGGGACGCGCTGCCGTACACCGATTTGGTTGAGGTACGTCTAGGCTATCGTTTAGTGCATCTGGTCGAGCGCAGTAAAGGTGCAGAGTTACAAAAGCGCCTGACAGGGATCCGTCGTACCCTTTCTGAACAAGCAGGTTTTTTATTAGCCGAAGTGCGAGTGCGGGATAATCTTTCGTTAGCGCCTAACGCTTACCAAATTAGCTTAATGGGTAACCCTGTCGTCACCGCGGAGCTTGACCCTGATCGCTTGATGGCGATTAAGAGTGGCCCGGTATTTGGTGATATAGACGGCGTGCTTACCAAAGAGCCCGCCTACCAGATGGACGCTACTTGGATAGAGCAAACTAACAAAGCTAAAGCGTTGAACCTTGGTTATTCAGTCGTTGATAATGCCACGGTCATTGCTACCCATGTGAGTAAGTTGATCCGTGAATCGCTGCCAGATATGTTGCAGCATGATGATGTTCTGTTGTTGAGCGATCGTTTAGCTAAGCAAAGCCCTAAGCTGGCGGAGTCGCTCAACAATGCGCTAACGCCAATATTGCAGTTGAAGGTTTACCGATTGCTGCTTAAAGAGCAGGTATCACTAAAAGATATTCGTACCATTGCCACGACGCTACTCGATTGCAGTGAAAACAGTAAAGACCCAGTATTGTTAGCTGCAGATGTACGTTGTGCCTTGCGTAATAGTATATTGAACTCCATCGTGGGTACCGAGCCGAAACTGAATGTGATGACACTCGCCCCTGAGCTTGAGCAAACCTTGATGTCAGCGTTAAATCAATCACAACAGCAGGGCAAAGGCTCACTAGATAGTTTTCCGGTTGAACCTCAGCTGTTGGCACAACTGCAGCAGCGTATGCCGCAGTTGCTAGCGCAGGCAAAGGAGCATGGTCACAGTCCGCTATTGTTAGTATCCCCGCAATTGAGGCCAATTTTAGCCCGCTATGCGTTAGCATTTGCGCGAGGCTTGCACGTGTTGTCTTACAATGAGATCCCAGAGACGCGGGAGTTGCTGGTTGCAGGACAATTAGGCTAGCCAAAATGATAGGTAAAGGGGATAGCGTGCTATCCCTTTTTAGTCTTTAGCAGTAAAGCTATTGTGTTTAAAGGCTTATCCTTGAGTGTTCGCCGACTTTAGATGGATGGCGTAACTGTCGATTGTATATCCACCATCTTGGTACTGCTTTACAAACCGCATCCCTAGTTTTTTGAGTACCTGGCTTGAGTCAGTATTTTCTGGCATCACTTCGCCATAAATGGTATCTAAATCCATATGGGCACGAGCGTATTCTATACAAGCTCGGTTGGATTCCGTCGCAAAGCCTTTACCCCAATAGTCAGGGTGAAAACGGTAACCGATATCGACGGCATTAATACGGCTTTCATTCTTAAAGCCGCAAAAACCGATGACAGATCCAGTCTCTTTTAGTACCACTGCCCAGCGGGCAAAGCCAAACTCTGCATACTCCTTAAGCCAGATGTTCTCGATGATCCCTGCTGCATCTGCAACACTTTCGCACATTCCTGCGTCGCCAGTGTAGCGGTTAACTGCTTCAGGAGCGTTGAAGTGGTAAACCGCTTGGGCATCATCACGATTGAATTCGCGAATGATTAAACGTGCCGTTTCAGTAATGATTTTCATATTATTTGCCCTCTATTCTGTATTGGTTTTCACTTTACATAGAGATCTAAATGCAAAACAGATACAGTTAATGTAAATAAAACCCAATACAGATTATGAGTTGTCAATGGCAGTGTTTAAATACCGACAAATCGTTGATGAGTTCATTGTAGCCATCGAGGCGGGACATTTGGCGGGTAAGCTGATGTCGGTACGCGCATTCGCTCAGCAAAGGCAACTGGGAGTCTCTACGGTAATACAGGCATATCATGAACTGGAACGTTTAGGTTGGGTGGTTGCTAAGCCCAAACGCGGCTATTTTGTGATATCTAGAGTCAATGCAAAACCACCAAACTATGGTCGCCAAATCAATAGAGTCGTTGCTGGACTAACCCTTGATAGGGCGGTGCAGTACTCCTTCAATGACAATGATATTTTACCGCTGTCGTGTACCGCCCCCAGCACCGTTATAGACCCAGAATTATTGCTAAATCAGCTGCACAAAAAAGCGTTGGCTAAACGGCCCTATAAGCTATGGATGCAAGACCCTATCGAAGGTGTTGCAGAGTTTAGGCAAGCCATTTGTCAGCATCTGCTTCGCAGTCAGCAAGTGTTTGATTACGAGCAAGTACTGGTGACAAACGGGCGGCAAGAGGGGCTAATGTTAGCGCTTATTGCCGCTAAGGCCTTGCAGCAGCCGATTGCCGTCGAGTCGCCGATGTCGTTCTATTTCCAAACGATGTTGAAACAGTTCAATGCAGATGTGGTTGAAATACCGATGCAGGCCGACTACCAAGATGAGCTAGCGCTGCTAAGTGGTGCTTACGAATCGCAGTCTTTTACCACCTATTTGGTTAATCCTAATTTTGCTGACCCTACCGGAAGAGTGCTCAGTAGAAGTGAAAAGCTACAACTTATTGAGTGGGCAGAAATACGTAATGTGACGTTAATAGAGTACGATCGTGGTGAGCTCTATTTTGGCTGCGAACGCCCTGCGACGATTGCAAGCTTGGTGGCAGAGCAGTCATCATGCCGAGTGATCTGTATTGTCGATTTTTACGATACCATTTCACCGACCATCAGTTTGGGCTATTTACTGTGTGTTAATAGCTTTGATGAGTGCCAATTTGCCAAGCAGACCGTCGCCGAAGAGCCAAGTATAGTGCTGCAACACATGCTGCAACAGATGATGGACTCTGGCCGCTATGACAAACATCTCACTGCACTTCGGGCTCAAATACAGCAGAACTATAGTGCGACAATGACACTGCTTAGACCGCGGCTGGCTAGCATCAGCGCCACCCAGCTTTATCTTAGCCAGCCAAGCGGCGGCCCCTGTATTTGGTTTCAGCTGCCAGCGCATTTAAGCAGCCAAGAGTTGTGGCATAGAGTGATTGAGAAGAAATTGTCTATTGCGCCTGGAGCCATGTTTACGCTCGATAGTCGTTACGATAACTATTTCCGCATAACCTATGCCTTGCCATGGAATGACGACATGGAAAATGGCATTAGTTTACTGGGGCAGATCATCGCAGAATATGTGCAGCAATAGGGGCTTTGATTATTCATTGCTGGCTGTGCTCATTTTGCGTATTCGCAACGTTGTTTGTTGATGCTAAACATGTTTAAGCTGAATCGATTTTTAATCAGCCGGTAAATTATTTACACTTGTAGCCTAAGGCTTTTAGCCACCCAATTTGAGACTATTTAGTGGAACGGGTATAACTCATGAGCCAAGAGCATTTTAAAGGTAAATTTGAAGTTGAATTGAAGTACCGCTTGGCGTCGAAGTCTGCTTTTTTAGCCATCCTTAATTCGACTATTGAGCATGAAGTGATGCTGCAAGATAACCTTGAGTCAGACAGTTATTTTGACCAGCAAGATACACTGCTGACACAAGGTAAGAGCGTATGTATCCGTGAGATGGAGCCCTCTGGTATTAAGCTATGGATAGTCAAAGGGCCGCAGGCTGATCGTTGTGAAGCGACTAATATAACTGATGCTAAAAGTGCTCGAAGCATGCTGAGGACCATGGGCTATGAGGTGGTACTTGAGATGAAAAAGATCCGTAGTATCTACTTCATTGGCAAGTTTCATATTACGGTTGATCATCTTGAAGGGCTCGGAGATTTTGCAGAGTTTGCGATTATGACTGATGACGAAGCACGTTTAGAGGATTACCGTAAAGAGTTGGTGGCCTTAGCGGCAAAGTTTGCTTTAACCGCCGCTGATATCGAACAGCAATCCTATCGACAGCTGCAAACGAAGAATAATCGTTAACCACAATCGCAGTAGACCTAAATGCTTTCGCCAAAGCCGAAGTAGACGATGGTATCGCCGTCAGAGTTGTAGGTTAGATCGACTTTGATGTTCAGGCGTTCATAGGGCAGTATGTTGTATCTAAAGCCAACACCGATGACTCCGAGTAAGTCGCTGTCACGAAAGTCTTGAGTATTTCCCTGAAGTTGCTCACCAAAACTCTTGCCTACACCGCCGATAAGTACCACTGCTGACTTGTCCAAATAGTCGTTGCCAGTCGCCGAAAATTTGTGGCGGTATTCAACTTCTAAATTGACCATATTTGATGATATGTAGTCACCTATGGCATAGCCACGCTGCACTTCTTTACCTTGGCGACCATAAGTCGTGAATGCTGAAGAGGGTGCATTTTCTGCGTCAATCAAGTAGCGAGCAACAAATTTTGTCGCAATGATCCGGTTAGAGTTGTCGCCAATACTGTAAAAATGCCTGAAATCTGTAAAAACTGAGGAATAGGTTTTATCTGTGTCGTTACCAAGCCATTCAGCGTGGTTCTCGTACTGTAGATCCCAAATGAAGCCGCTATGAGGGTAATAGAAATGCTCTCTTGTATCCCACTGCATTGAAACGCGGTAGCCAATATCATCTTGGTAATCGCCAGTGAATCCAAAATCTTCAAGGGCACTTTGCTGTTCTGGATTATCGGCAGTATAACGGGTCGAGGTGTATATACCGCCAACGCCAAGGTAAAAGTCACTCGCCACTTTAAACATAAAGTCGGCATCGAATTCGATAGTCTCTTTATTTGAATCGATACCCGATAGCGGTTGATTGGTACTGGTAAACCCAGTTTCAAAAGAAAGTCGGAAATTATCTTCAAACAAGATAATATCCCCCGCAACTTTGGCAATGTAGCTATCATTACTGGTGTAGATCAAAGGGATAGCAATCGTTGATGCATCTGACACTAAATCATTTTCGTCGGGATAAAATGCAAACAGAGGGATTGCGCTAATCCCCGCCTTTATTGAAGGGTCATAGAAGGGGAGAATAATCGGTTTGAACTTGTTAGTTCGGTCGCTATTAATTACAACTTCTTGGACGACTTCAGTATTGGCAGAGGTATTACTTACCTCATTTGAATAAGCTGGACTGATGACGGCTGCAGCTAAGCTACAAGCCAATGTATTTAGTTTAGTGATACGCATTGGATATGTTGCTATACAATTTTAAAAGGAAGCGCATAATACGGCACGGAGGTTGTACATACAACTAGGTTAATTACCAGTTACTAATTCTGATGTGGGGAATAAATGAATGGAATTGAATAGTAAACTTTTTTATCAGATCTCTTTGCTGCACAGAGTTTTTCGTCGAGAAGCTCAAACTATTCTAGCGCAAGAATTAGATGTCACACTAGAGATGCTATCTATTATGCAGATTTTGTCTGAGTCGGGCGCTATGCCGCAGCAGCAACTTGCGGATCTACTTTTTATCGAAAAAAGCTCAATGAAACGCAACGTCGATAAGCTATTAACGAGAGGCTATGTGATTGCTGATTATGGCGTTGAGAAGAACAGAAAGTTCATCAATATTAGCGTTAAAGGCGAGCAAGTTCGCCTCAGTGGAAAGCAGATAATGCAGCAGCAAGAAACAAGCTGGTTACAGCACCTTTCAACAGCAGATCAGCAAAGCTTGATGAGTAGTATTAGTATGTTAGTGAAAAGCCGAGTACACGAATTGTAAAGGCCAAAGGGGTTTAGAGTAGCGAGTTGTAAGTGAGCAACTTGATAACCCTATTTTTTCTCTGTATTTGATTGCCGTAAATTGCACTAGCATGTAGCCACTCCAGTATTTAACCACTTAAAAAGGAACGCCCCATGATTGAACAAGGACAAGCTTTACCTAGCGGTACTCTGTCAGAGTTAACGAATGATGGCATGTTGAACCACAATGTTGCCGAGCTATTTGCCGACAAAAAAGTAGTACTTTTTGCCGTACCCGGAGCGTTCACGCCGACCTGCTCTGAAGCACACCTTCCAGGCTTTGTGGTGATGGCAGATGAATTTAAAACTAAAGGTGTCGATATTATCGCCTGTGTTTCAGTTAATGATGCGTTTGTGATGAAGGCATGGGGAACTGCGCAAAATGCATCTGAACTAACCATGTTAGCCGACGGCGATGCAAGCTTTACCAAAGCACTAGGGCTGGAGATGGATACAGCTGGCTTTGGTGGTGTACGTTCACAGCGCTATGCGATGGTGGTTGATAATGGTGTCGTTACAAGATTAAATGTTGAGGCACCACAGTCATTTGAGGTCAGTACTGCTGAAGCAATTTTAGCGACACTTTAAGTGATATAACTTAATAAAAAAGGAGCTTAATAGCTCCTTTTTTTATTGCTGTTTTTAGAAATAATGCACGTATTCAACCGCAACGCGATAAAGCACGTCATCAAAACCAATCAGGTCTTGTTCCGATTTTCGCTCAATATATTGCGAGATAAAATGCAGCAAGTTATTGTTATTAGCGAGCGGCACAATCACACTCATGTTAATGCGATTAAACTTGTATGACTTACCATCTTGGTAGTTCCACTGCCCATCGTAGCGACTGTAGTCGAAAGCGAGTTGCACTCCGGTATGGCCAAAGGTATAACGGTTGTTCCAAGAAAAGTAGTAACCATAACCCTTTCGGTTTAGCTCATCTTCGGTGATGCCTTGAGATTCTCGTGGCCAGTCGTCATCTTTCTCCTCTTCGCTATAAGCAACGCCAAGGCTGAGGCCCAGATCATAGTAATTGACATCGCCATAGCGATTATTTAGCCCGAGACCTAGTACCGCAAGCTGTTCGAACTCTTCAAGTTGTTGGCTGTTGTAGTGGCCTTCGTAGTGGCCAATAAAGCTTAACGTATGATTAGCATTATCGTTGATATTCATGAATGGGCGTTGATAGTGGAACTTCATGTCCATCGAGTCACGATATCGGTCTTCATCGTATTTCTCTGAATCACTTTCGTAGTAGTAAGTGCCGCGTACTCTAAAGTAGTTTTTATCTAGCTTATAAGTTTTATCGTAGCGAAGGTCATCCCAAATAAGCGATAGTCCTACGCCTTTCGATAGGGAACTCTCTGGAGAGTCTTCATAGGTTTCCATGCCTGATACGATAGATACTGCGAAAGGGGAGTCAGACTCTGCCGCACTAACCTGACCTGATAAAAAGCTTGTCGCGATAACCGCGCTTAAGAGGAGGTTGTTCATTATATCCCTATTCCCTTGGTGTTGATCCAGCATGACGCTGTTGAAAGTACTGTCATTTTAGCTGGGTTTTTAAGGAAAGGTTACAAAGAAATCAGCTTCACAAATATATTTTTTAAACGACTGTGTTAATTCCGAGGCTAACTTCGATGTTTTCGACACTCAGTTCAACCTCTTTTGCTATCTCATCGCTTTGCAGTGAGGCTGCTTGAGCATGGTCTTTAAGGCTATTCATCGCGCTAACAAAGTCGTCAAGATGGCTCACTTGCTCTAACGTGCTATTGGCACCTTGTTTAGCGGTATTTGCCATCTCACAGGCTTGAGATTGCACACTCTGAGCAACTTGCCATAAGCTTTGGGCACGCTGTTTTTGCACCCGCGTAACCTCGCCAATACCATGCACTCGTTCATCGAGGTCGGTATTGGCTTGGGTGAGTTGATTGAGGATCTGCAAGATCTCTTTTAGTGAGACTTGGGTGCGTTGCGATAGGTTTCTGACCTCGTCAGCCACCACGGCAAAGCCACGACCTTGCTCACCAGCTCTTGCCGCTTCGATGGCTGCATTTAAGGCTAGTAAGTTAGTTTGTTCAGCAATGTTGCTAATGGCATCAATGATCCTCGAAACGTCAGCAACAGATGTTGTCAGACTCGAAAGTGATTGATGGCAATGAGTGACTGCCAGTTGTGACTCTTCCGTTGCATCAAGCACGGCTTGGGCTTCTTGCTGGCTGAGCTGCATCTGCTGCATGGTCTGCTGTGCACTTTGCTCTACTTGCTCAGACGTTTGGCTAACATCTTTTGCCAATACGCGTATATGCTCTGTTTGATCTTGCGCCGTGAGTACAATATTTTGCGTTTGCTCGGCACTGGCTGAAAGATGTGAAATTCGCTCGACAAGCGAGCTTAATGATTGAGACACATGAGTGATCTGCTCGCGCTGTATCTCATCTTCTTTTTCAAACCGTTGTAACAGTTGGTTAAAGTGGCCTGCGATTTGGCCCGTTTCGCAACGGCGCTGAATCGACAGTCGCTCTCGGCTATTGGATTCACTTAACTTATAGAAGGCGCGGTTAAGATGTTTTAGCGGTTTAATTACCCGTCGTTGTTGCAGTATTAAATAGCCGATAGAAAACAGAATGAGTACCGACACCATGGTATATATTGCGATGCTGAGTTGCTGTTTAAGCTGCTGATTATGCAGGTCCTGTTCCGCTCCAAGCGCGAGTAACAGCTGCTCAATAGTCGCTATATCTTGGGTCATCGCTTGCTGAGTTCGTTGGTTTTCAATCAATAGCGAATGGGTATTATTGACCTCTTTGTTATAGCGATTACTTAGGCTTAAAAGTTCACTGCGGGCATTATCGCCTATCTCTATCTCTTCACCGCCTTCGTCGCCGAGGGCAAACTCATCAACCTCTAGTGTTTCATATATGCCGATAAGCGGCAGCATATCGAGCTTGTCGTGCCAAAGGTCAAGCTCACTAATTAGGCTATTCAATATAGATTTCAGCCGCTGCTCCTTGCCAATCAAATAGCCGTCAGTGACTTGAGATAGATCATAGACTAGCGGGGGCAGCTCTCTGGTTAATGCTAAGTATTTATTGGCAAGTTGTGGCTGCAGTTGCATGCCTTGGAGCGCGTAGTCAGCCATGCGCCGATTGTAATCGAGCATTTCAGATTCTGCATGGGCTAGTAGTTGCCGTGGGTTACCGGCAAGCTTCCCTGCAGCGCGATAGTCATTGTCGAGGGCGACAACAAAGTTTCTAATTGAAACTTGTAGTGGTAAAACTTCAACGCTTTGTTGTTGGCTAATAAGAGTCTGAATTTCTGCTAAGTTCAGCTTAGCTTGCTCAAGTTTGCTTGCATCCCCGCGACTAAGATAGCTATCAAGCTCGCGTCTTATCTCTACCAAAAAGGTTTTTTGGATCTGTTGTAGTTGTGAGGTTTGTTGCTCTATGAATTGTCGCTCTTCACTGCTCCAGAACACGACAGCAGCCAATAAAGCTGCGATGAGCAGCAACACTGCTGATGCAGAAAGCGATAGCGTTGAGATTTTCATTCCGTTGACCCACATCAAAAAGATGGGCTAAGAATATGTCACTAAGATTACAAAAAAATTACAGAGAAACAGCGGATTAGGAAAATATAGTTGTTATTTATGCAACATGAAATATTTTAATGTGGCAGACGAGTACGCGCTAGTTGTTAATAAACTCGGGGTGCTAGTCTGCCGTCAGAGGTCTAGTATCGAGCAAGGCCAGCGGCAAGTATCGTTACTCTGCTGGCCACCGACTAGTTAGCAATTTTTTTATTTCTTTGAATTTTTGAGAAATAGAAGCGTCGAGTGAAATCATGGACTACCAACTCTTGCTCTCTATTGTAGGCCTTAAATACTCGATTGTTGTGCATATGCAGCAGCGAGTTGATCAAGGTGTCGAAACTGCAATTAAGCTTACCTTCTTTTTGTAGCAGCTTAAGATTTGCAATCATGGGGTCAGCGAGCACTTGCCACTGTTGTAATAACTTGTGCAGCTCAAGCTGACTTGGTGACAGTGCAGTTTCAGTTACCAAGTTACCCAGCTTGGCCATGTCATCTGCAAGCTGGTGCTGCTTCTCTCTAAAGCGGTTTCCGAGTTGTTTTCTCAGCATAGCGCTTTCATTGAACTCGGAGCCAAAGCCTGTGCGTAATCGCGTTAGTAGGCTCAAAGTATCATCGTCATTGTAGTCAAATATATTGAATAACTTATTGCAGGTGAGTGCGGCGAGTCGCCAGCGCATGTCTTCGCCGTGCTCATCAATTTGCTGCAACATTGCTGCAATGAGTTGGCTGTCAGCCATGAAAAGCGCTTCGACTAGCTCCATAGCTTCTGGACCGCCATAACGCTCAACTTCACGCTCATAGGTCGACATTTCAACTCTATGCAACTGATTTGCCGCCAGCATAGGTTCAAACACACTGTTTAATAAGGGCAGTAGTTGCCCGTAAAGCTTCTCTGGAGAGCCTTGGAACCTGAGCCTAATATGCCAGTCGGGATCACCATAACGGATAAAGAACCATTTATTGAACAGTTCTGCATGCTGCTCAATCAATGGTAATAGCTGTTCGCTAAGCAGGTTTTCCACTGTGGTATTGCCCGAGTATATTTTCAGACTAAGCCACTCTGAGCCGGGTGCGAATCGACGAGTAATGTTTTTGGCTTCAATATTTTTAAGTGGATCTTCGTGAAGACAGGCTAGCTTAGCCGCTTGCTCATTGAAAAATGGAATAATAATTTCGCTATTAAAGTGTTGACCTTGTGCATTACTGACCACAGGTGTCAGCGTTTGGCTGAGAACCTCTTTTAGTGGAATGTGCTTTAAGCCCTTAGATTCTGACAGTAAGATAGCCAGCATGGCGGGGTTGGTTAGATCCAGTTGTAGTACGTGGTCGCTAACAGCGAATAACACCCAGTTTTCTAGTCTATATTTCTGCTGCAGCTTGCTCCATTGTTTATCGTTGATCTGCTCGGCTTGATATAACTTCTCTAATTCTTCTCGTGGTATTTGCCATGATTTTTCGGCCAAAATAAGATTATCTAGCATTATACGAGGACAAAATACTGCATTATCGAGACTGGTTGGTTTCGAAAATCTGGGCAGCGAAGTAGACTGATTTTGCAACATAGACAAAAATTTATAGCCACTAAGGCTTCTATCGGAATAGTTATGTGCACATGAGAGCCGTGGCACAACTTGCTTATTGAGTTTTTTGGACCACAGTTTAACTTCGTTGTTTTCGACCCAGACATACAGATCAGATAATGTTATTTGCTTATCTTCATCAAGCGATGAGTCAGCCATAAAGGTGATTTCATAGTCACGTAGATGAGGGCGGGCGATCACATTACCTGGGCGCCCCTCTGGGACGTGAGCAATTTCAGCAAATATCACATCTGGGCTGTGGCGCTCCTCCTGCTTTAAATGCGCTATCAGTTTAGTTTTCAGTTTGTCATCTAGATGGCAAAATCGACCTAACAGGTTAGCGGCAGATGGCCCGTAGCAACCATTATATTTCATAATGATTCGCTGATTTTTATCGTAATAGCAACTGACCATTGCCGCGAATGATGCGGGCAAACTCGTATCTTCTTTAAGCGTTTTTATTTGCTTTGTTAGATTAGTAGCAGATATAGATATAGTGCCTATAGTACTTATATTTGGTGCTGAATATGTTCGCTCTATCTCGAGCTCCAGTGGAGTGCTAGAGGCCTCTGCTTGGCTGCGATTATTCTGTCTACCCAGATTTATCCCAGCAATTAAAGGTGCTTCGTAACCCGTTTCGTTGGAAAAGCCAATTCCAGACTCTTCGTCGAGTAGTAGGTCCAGCGGTACAAATTGGCCTTCAAAGCGTTGATTGAATTTCTGAATGAAGTCCGTAAACGGCGAGTAGGGTCGCTGGTGGCTCTTATGCAGCAAATTTAAATGTTCTGCTAGCGTATCAACCTCCACTTGTGACAGTTCACATGAATTAAATTGGCGTATTATGTCAGTCTGAAACAATTTTCCTTCGTTAGGTTTGACTAATTCGTTGCTTAAAGAGTGGGTTACTGCTTGGTATTCATTGATCGATACCGTCGATTTTTGGTCAAAGCGCTGCAGATGAAATAATCCAGTTGCTAGTTGATCGGCATATTCAGCCTTTTTGATAGCATTAAAAGTGTCGATAAGGCTACTATCCGGCGAATAACCAGTGAGTGGCAGTGGTAACTTGGCGACCAATATCGACTCAGTGATTAATTGCTCCACATAGGGCTCTATGTCCACAGTTGTCGCGGCCGGGTGGGCTATTTGAAACTGTTTGACTAAGGATGAAAAGCTAATGCCCTGCTTCGACAGTTTTAGTGCGGTCAAGAAGTATTCGTCAGCTGCTATCGCGGATAGGCGGTACTGTTGATCATCGTTAGATTGATACGATTCGATATAGCGGCACTGTTCTGCGACAAAGTAGTGTGAGCTATTGGGGTGGTAGCGCATCGCATCGTCACGTATTGCTTGTGATGCTACTCTCGATTTTAACGCACTAAGATAGAACATATCGAGCCGTGTCTTGCGGCTATCTTGCAGGTAGTGCTGACTTACTATGCGGGTATCCTGCGTTACATTGCCCAGCGCGATCCCTGAGAATAGCCCAAAAGGTGTCGGGCGAGAACTCATGCGGATAAAGTATTTTATTAGCGATTGTTCGGTTTTATTTGCTTGTTTGCTATGCGGTTTTTCTTGCCATTGCGGTAGACTATCGATTAACGCAGGACTGGCTAAATACAAGGCTTCTTGTATGCCTGGCATATCTAGCCAAGCGTTAAGCTGTACTCGCATCTCTTCTCGGTCAGTTGAAATATTGCTGAGCTCTTCAAGGGGCAAGCGTGGCGCTCGGATCACAAAAAAGCTTTCATTTTTAGCTAAGGGCTTGGTCATAAGTAATCCTTTACGTCAATAGCAGGCTGTCTGCCCAGTCTGCGTTACCAGTGGTTGCGGTAATTAAAGCCAAACCTATACCGGCATAACCGGTAAGAAACCCAGTATCTTGTTCATATTGCAAAGATATTCCAGAATAGGCATTCAATCCTGCAAGGCCGCCTTCTGTGAATCGTTGTAGAGTGAAATCTAACCAGCGTAAGGCGGCTTGTTCGAGCTCTGGCTCATCGAGTATCTCGTTAAGCAGTTGGAACATGACGATCAGCCCACTACTGCCATGACAAAGTCCGGCATCAAAAATACTGCCATTGTCGGCGGTTCTTTTACTGGTTCTGATGGCTATATGGCGGGCCGCTTCAGTAAACCGGTCTAGGTTAAGGTCTCGGCCTACGCGTGCCAGCGTTAATGCGATAGGTAGATCGCCATAGCACCACCCCAGCCTGGCGATGCTGTCTGAGCCCGCTACTGAAGGAAAACCCAATTCGCCTTCATCGGTGGTTATTTGCTGTTCAAGAAGCCAGTTACAGCTTCGGACGAGTAGCGTTTGCACTCGATGTTCAAGCTGAGGAATTTTTATGGCCGGTAAGATGGCGGCAATAATACCGGGTACACCATGAGCTAGGCCCAAGTTAAACTCTATTTCATCAAGGTTTTCAGTGTTTAGCCTGAAAACCGAGTGGCTGGCTTGATGCCAAGATAACTGTTGTTCATTTACCTGTATGGCCAACGACTCATAGTGGGTGATGATTTTTTCATATAGGCGCGGGTCTGTAGAGCGCTTAAGTCGCCTAGCGGCATAGACAGCAACACCCGCCAATCCCAGTACATATTCAAGCTCACCCTGCCACTGCGGTGTACTCAAGGCGGTAATCATTAGCTCGTCCAAGGTGTTGCAAAATTCGATATCATAGTCATCACCCTGTTGTTGGTTGAGAAACTCTAGTGTCCAACCGATACCGCAAATTCCTTTACTTATTTCTAGAGTTAATCTGCCAATTGATAGCTTGTTTACAAGGTTTGCTATTTCGTCATTCAGAGTTTTCTCAATCTGAGCAGAACTGGTGTTGCTTATTGTCTCGGATAGATATAAATATGATAACTGGCCTGTCCGACCTCCTAGGAAACTGTTGGTTACAGCGGGGTAACTAATAATAGAACCAGAAAAGTCATGATGAATACTCTTGATGATATCTCGATTTGATAAAGATATATTTAATGGCGTAATCAGGGGCATAAGTAAATTCTTTGGTTGATTTGATTTATATTGGCAAAGTGGTTCGCTTTAATTTATTCTCCTTAATATACATCAATAATAATATATTTCACGTCAAAAATATTATAAAGACCAAGTTTTCTAGCGCCTAGGATAATACTGTCGTTAACTAATTTCAGCGCGTGGGAAGTATCGTAAATATTTTGACTTTGTTATTTCATTGAAGTATGCTCATTTTACGTACTGAATGAGTCGGTACAATAAGCGAAAAAATAGGGAAATCTGAATGAAACTTCATTTGAACAAAAAGAAACTTAAAAATCTTTCAAAAGATTGTGCGGCATTACCAAGAAATGTAACTCCACAAGTAGCTGGCGGCTCTTTTGAGTGTGGAATGTATACAGATAATTGTGGTGATGTTACAGGCGGTTGCTTAACAGGATGGAGCGAATTTCAAAATAAGTGCGTTGAATCGTATATTTGCTAACTTTTATATTAGGACAATATAATCTCCTATGATAAGTAGTAAACACATTGTTTTTACTATAAAGCTACCATCAATTAGGTAGCTTTATAGATATTTTGTCGCTAGGTAATTTGAACATCACTGCTCACCAATCTTCTTTGGTTTTAAATTTAATTAATGTAATGGCCTAAATCCGTGGTATTTTTTACTTAGTCGATTCTTCTTGCTTAAACTAACATAGTTTTATGATTTTTCAATCTGATATTACTTTTTTGATGCTTGATATATAGCGTATGCTTTAAATTTATTAATTTCTGGTACGCTGCTATCACATGAAGATAAGCTCTGTTCAGATCAAAGTTGGCAATAGTAATTTTAATACGTATTTAATCAACGTTACGGAGCCATAATCTGTTGCAGATAGTGTCTTTTGAGTGGGGTTGCCCTGCATTAAAAAGTACACTAGTGCTGTTCAGGTAATACCCATGTTCTCACTATTATCCATGGGTTCTAAATGTTAATAGCTGCAATTTTTTTGAATGAGCTTATCAGCTTTAAAATAAGGTGCGTGACACTGCGTAAGTTGTTGTTTGTTATGTGTGTTACGCTAGGTTTAAGAACTGGTGGTTAAATGGCTTAATGAGTACTTTTGTAGTATTTACAAAATTACTTAACGTACGTAGTTTATTTGTGGTGACAGCAACTCGTTATTTTTATGTCTTGGGCTGTCACTTGTTGAATTTAACTAATTTGGGGATAAACATGAAACTAGTACTTAAGAAGAGTCAGTTAAAAAACCTAACTAAAGATAATGCAGTTCTTCCTGATGACGCGACTGCTAAGATAGCAGGCGCTGGTGCCCGCCCTACTGCCGATGCTTATTGCCTCTCTGGTAAGGTTAATACTTGCGCTCCTCGATGTGGTCGTCCATAAGTAAATATTTGACTTGGTTAAGGTCAGTATAAAAAGCCAAACAGCTATGTTTGGCTTTTTTGTTATATATACTTCTATGAGTATATTTATGCTGTAATTAATTCACGCTTGAATTTACTTTCAAACCTTCAAGTATAGTGGGCGTTAGTGATGAAATCAGTACTTATGTGGTATTTATTATTTCACTCGATGCCAGTAGTTTTGTTGTGAAGTGACGAGGAATCGTTATTTTAACGTACTGCTATGAACACTGATGAAATTTAACTAGTTTAGAGGTGAATATGAAATTCTTACTCAAGAAAAGTCGGTTGAAAAACTTAACTAAGGATAATGCAACGCTTCCTGGCTACATGACAGATAAAATAGCGGGTGGTGACTCTCGGCATTCTTATGATGCATATTGCCGCTCGGGCATGAATAATAGTTGTCCAGGTAAATGTAATCCTCCATAATTCAACCTATGGCTGATTTTGTATGCTGTATAGAAATCAAGAGGCAATGTTTGGCTTTTATTTTATACATACCTTAAATTCTGCTAGGGTTTAATTCGGCTACTACTGACTGTTTTGTCGGTCGCTATCTATTTTTATTCGTGAACTAAATTATTGTTGGAGATATGACTTCAGTATTGCCAGTTAGCAGTAAACTAATCTCTCTATCGGCAGAAGCGATTGTTTCTTTACGGTGGGCAATAATGACTCGAGTTATTTTCATCTGTTTTATAGCTCGATTAATATCGCTTTCTAGAGCGGTATCTAAGTGACTGGTCGCTTCATCCATAAACAGTATTTTCGGTCGTTTATATAGTGCCCTAGCAAGAATGATCCGCTGTTTCTGCCCACCCGACAAGCTTGAGCCCATATCACCAATGAGGCTGTGATAACCCATTGGCATATTGCTAATATCATCGTGAATAGCGGCCATGTCAGCACAATAGACTAGGTGCTCCATATCTATTTTGTCATCAAAGAAGGCAATGTTGTCGGCAACGCTGCCTGATAGCAATTCGTCATTCTGCATAACGGCGGCTATCTGTTGACGATAGTGTTTATGACCGATTTGAGACAGTGGAATGCCATCAATCAATACCTCACCTTTATAGGGGGTGTCTAACCCCAACATCACTTTTAATAAGGTCGATTTACCGCAGCCCGATGGCCCCGTTATGGCCACTGACTCGCCAGCTTTAATATCCAGACTGATGTCATTAAGCACGTCTGGAGTCGCATCACTGTATTTAAAAGAGAGGTTTCTAAGTGTGATCCCCCCTTGGATCTCTGTGGTGACCTGTTGTTCACTCAGTGTCTCTTTTGGCTCCAAGGCGATATCGGCGATGCGCTCAAAATGCAGGCTGAGCATCTTAAACTCAATCAGTTTGTCGATCAGGTTCTGTGCCTTGGTCATAAATTGGGTTTTGTACGCCATAAAGGCAAACAGCATTCCGGTGCTAAACCCGCCTTGAATAACCAGTGTCGCGGCCACGTATATCACCAGAATGTTTTCACAACCGAAGAGCAGCCGATTAATCGCACTAAATGATAAGTTGAAATTACCTAAGCGAATATTTTGGTTAATGGCGGCGGCATAGCGATTTTGCCATTGGCCTTCACGCTTAGCTTCTGAACCAAATAGTTTAATGGTTTGAATGCCCCGTACCGTCTCCATAAAATTGCTGTTTTCCTCAGCATGGGCAATGATCTCTTGTTCGGAAATCGCTCTAAAGGGCTGATACATTGCCGCTCGAATGATGGCATATAGCACAACGGCGATGAGTACAATGGCAGACAACAGGGGGCTGTAGTAAAAGATCATAAATAGCGTGAGCAGAGCCATGATGCCGTCAATAATTGACTCAACCACGCCTGTCGTTAACAACTCTTTCACCTGTTGCAATGAGCCAAAGCGCGAGACAATGTCGCCCATATGGCGTTTCTCATAATACTGTAACGGCAACCGGATCAAATGGTGAAATAGATTTGATCCCAGCTGTATATTCATCAGGTTGCCAAAGTGGAGTAGGGCGAGGCCACGTAGTGCATTGGTGGCAATTTCAAATAGCAGTACCATAAAAAATCCAACTGCCAGCACAATCAGTAGCGACGTGTCCTTACTGATCACCACGTCGTCAATGACAAGTTGTATATAGTAGGGTGTAATGAGAGCAAAGCATTGCAGCAGTAACGACAACGAAAAAATAAGAACTAATGAGCTTTTTAGCCCAATTATTTTACTCCAAAAATCGGAGAATTTAAGATTGGCAGCTGGTTTTTTTTGTTGGAACTCTTTGGTTGGCCTAAGCTCGAGCGCTATACCTGTAAAGTGCTTTGAGGCTTCTTCAATTGATAACTTCTTGACCCCTGAAGCGGGGTCATGGATCACTATGTGATTGCGACTAACCGATTTAAGTACCACGAAATGGTTTAGATCCCAATGCAAAATACACGGTACATCTAAGCAGGGTAGGTCTTCAAGGTCGATTTTTAGCGGTCGCGTGGTTAATGCCATTTGCTCAGCAAATTGCATGATATCGAGCAATGTAGCCCCTTCAAGCGAAAGCTGAAAGCGCTGGCGCATCTCATTGAGTTGCATTGCATGGCCGTAGTAGCCGGCAATCATTGTCAGGCAGGTGAGGCCGCACTCTGTTGCTTCTGACTGCCTAATCATTGGCAGCTTTCTTTTATTCCAGAAGCTCAATTTGCTTGCTGAATTTACTACTACGTCGTCCATGTTGGTAGTCCTGTCAATCAAGTGCTGTTAGAGTTTTCCATGAAGGCTAAAAATAGGATCAAATAACCAAGCTAATAATGATCTTCGCTCGACGATGATATCTGCATCTAGCATCATATCTGCTCGTAGCGGGGTTTTTTTCCCATAGGCGATGATCTCTTGTACCGATAGGCTGACGACCACTCGATAAGATGGATCTTTAATCATTCCTGGCAGCTCAGTCTCTTCAGGCAAGATAACATTGGAACTGACTTCAATGATTTCGCCGTCAAAAATACCGAATTTTTCATAGGGAAAAGCATGGTAGCGAAGCCTGACTTGTTGGCCCATTTCGATAAAACCAAATGCGGAGGTGGGAATAAAGAGTACTGCCTGCATCTTGCTATTTTCGGGAAGCACACTTAATAAGAATTGCTGGCTACTTACTGATTTACCAACCTTAGTCAGAATGCCAGTAATCTTGCCACTCATCGGTGCCCTTAACTCTGCCAACGACTCTTGCTCAACAATTGCTAGGCTTAGTTGCGCTTCAGTGAGCTGACTTTGTAACTGGTCAAGCACTTTTGCGTGCTCTATTGGTAGCTGCGACAGCTGATTAACTATTTGGCTAAGCTCATTATTGAGCGTCAGTTTTTGCGAGTGAGTGCTTGAACTCTGCTGTTTAATCGTAAGAGAGGTGTCTATCTGTCGGTTAAGATCGAGTTTGGAGGTATAGCCTTGCTCAGCAAGCACCGCCATCTGCTCGGAAACGCTATTATTTATCTCAATACGCTGATTGATGATCTCACTCTGGCGCTCAAGTTCGTCTAGTTTGGCCGATATATTGCGTTTACTGTGGGTTAGGTTTTGGATTTGCAGGGTGTTTTTCGAGTGTTGTTTGTTGATTTGCAGAGTCAGCATATTGATTTGGAACTGATATTGATCGATACGTGAACGGTTTAACTCGAAACCATCTATCCCATGTTTTAGCGATTCTACTCGTAAAATAGGTTGACCTTTTTTTACGCGCTCCCCCTCTGTGACCAGCACTATTTTGACAATTCCAGATTGCGGTGAAGTTAGTTTAAGCAAGCCGCTATCGGGCTGAACAACGCCAATGACTCGCTCTTTTTTACTGTATTCACCGGTGGCCAAAAATATGATACTGAAGACGAGAATAGTCACGAGTAACAACGCTAACCACTTAAACGCGGCAGGCTGTATTAGGCTAACAGTTCCGTCTAAACGGTTAACTTTATGCCGCATGACTTCTTGTCTAAATAACTGTTCCATGTATATCCGTATGTTTGTTCTGGTTTAAAGTGAGTATCCAAATTACCCAATATTTTATTCTATCCCATTAAAAATAATATCGAAAGTGAAACAAATTTTCACGGGTGTCGCTCACGAAGCGGGCTGCAGAAATTATTACTCTAGCGGTAGCCAAACTTGTGCGTGCAGGCCGCCTTCTTTGCGATTGGTTAAGATTACTTTGCCCTGGTGGCGGTCAACGATACGTTTGATAATCGCCAGACCTAAGCCTGAACCGACGCTGCCGCGGGCGGTATCGCCTTGAGTGAAAGGTTCAAACAGCTTGGGGATCTGCTCTGCGACTATACCGGGGCCATTATCCTCCACACTAAAGCCTAGGTACTTACCGTTAAACTGCGAACTTATCTTGACCCAACCATTGCCATAACGATAAGCATTTTCAACTAAATTACTTAGAATACGCTTGATGGCAATACCTTGCATTGGAATTTTCGGACATTCACTCAAATCAGATTCAATGGTGCCCTCGCGGTTTGATTCAGCTTGGATCACGTCATCAATTAGGTCGTTAATCTGTTCGAGCTCACGAGTGCCCTCTTGATCTTGTCTTATATAGGCGATGAATTGATTGATAATGGCATCCATATCTTCAATGTCATGCACTATGCCATCTTTTAGATATTGATCCTCTGCGACCATCATCTCTGACGCTAAACGAATACGGGTTAGTGGAGTTCTTAGATCGTGAGATATCCCAGCCATCAACAAGGCTCTATCTTGCTCAAGTTGCTTCATACCGTAGGACATCTGGTTAAAAGTATTGGTCACTTCAACAATTTCAGTAGAGCCACTTAAGGGTAAAGGTTCGGGGTAATCACCACGAGACACGGCAATAGCCGCTTTTTGTAAACGCCTTAAAGGTCTATTCTGTTGGCGGGCAAACCACCATCCACCGGCGACACTCAGGGCTCCAATCACCATTAAGTAGAGCGTTAATGGCGAAAGGTTTTTTTCATTTAAGCCTGTTAATGGGACTTTGATCCAAATAGAAGGGGCTTGTGGTGGGCGGATCCAAATTTGAAACTCTTCACCTTGAGCAATGCGCACTTCGGCTTCGCCGCCGAGGTATTCTGACATTTGTGACGACAGAAAACCGTAATAGGTTGCCCGCTCGATACCCGCCTGGCGCGCCTCTTTTTGATTATAAAACTGCATGGCATCGTCACGCACTTTTGCGTTAAGCGCGTCCACCATGGTGAGGTGTTCACGGCCAACATCGACTCCATCGACAAACAGCAGTTTTACTTGGCGAGCAATAAGTTGGTTAATTTGTTGATAGCTGGGCTTAATAAAGTAAACCGCAACAGAGAGGTAAGACACCAATTGGTTAGTTAGCAGTAAGCAGCCAATTAACATCACTGTCTGGCTGAATGAACTGCGGGGTGTAACTCGGTGCCACCATTTAATGATCATTGTTTATTAATTACTTACGCGAAGTTCCGTCAGGCACAAATACATAGCCTAAACCCCAAACGGTTTGAATATAGCGTGGATTAGCGGCATCGGTTTCAATTAATCGGCGCAAGCGTGAGACCTGTACATCGATAGAACGCTCAAGAGCAGAGTAATCGCGGCCGCGGGCTAGATTCATCAATTTGTCACGTGATAAAGGCTCACGAGGGTGGCTGACTAACACTTTTAACACAGCAAACTCGCCGCTGGTTAGCGCAATCGCTTCCTCGCCATGATGCATTTCACGAGTGGCAAGATTGAGTGAAAACTCCCCAAAAGTGATCTCCTCCTCTTGCTGAGTAGGCGCTCCTGGTACTTCAGGTGTTTGGCGACGCATTACCGCTTTAATCCGCGCCAGTAGCTCTCGTGGATTAAAAGGCTTGGGTAGGTAATCATCAGCGCCAAGCTCAAGGCCTATAATCCTATCGACTTCATCTCCCTTGGCGGTAAGCATGACGATGGGGATCGTGTTACCTGTTTGACGTAGTCGGCGACAGATAGATAGACCGTCTTCACCCGGAAGCATCAGGTCCAGTACCAGCAAGTGAAAGTTTTCACGCTCTAATAAGCGATCCATCTGTTCGGCATTGGCCGCGCTGCGAACTTGATAACCTTGCTCCATCAAGTAACGCTCCAATAAGGCGCGGAGCCTCATATCATCGTCGACAACGAGAATCTTTGAGGTTTCTTGTCCCATGCGTAGGATCCTTATTTTTGCTAGGAGAGCCAATAGGTATAGGCAACTGGCTGATATTGAATATGAATTAGCCTAATATAGCCGCTTTAATATGTTACTGACCAGCGAGTTATCACCCAATAACACATCTATTAGCTTAAGGATAAATGAGTGGAGTGTTTAAGGTGTTGAAAAGTAGCGTAATAACCATTGAGTTAACCTGTTTTTTAAATTGTAACCAAATTGAATAAATCGTTACTAAGAATGCTGGCGAACTAACATGATGATTCAGCTGCGCTGTAAAGTGCATCGGTTGAGCTGAATTATGCTATGATTTTTGGCCATAGATTATCGTTAACCTCCAAAAAAGTAGTCCGTATGAGAACGAATATCGTCACCCGCGAAGGTTTTGAAAAATTGCAAAAAGAGCTTAATTATCTATGGCGTGAGCACCGGCCTGAAATCACTAAGATCGTCAGCTGGGCTGCTAGCTTGGGCGACAGAAGCGAGAACGCTGATTACACTTTTAACAAGAAGAAACTACGAGATATTGACCGTAGAGTACGTTATTTGCGCAAAGCCATCGAAAACACTCAAGTTGTCGATTACTCACCGGCTCAAGAGGGTAAGGTTTTTTTTGGTGCTTGGGTTGAGATTGAAAATGATGACGGCGAGAAGCGCGTATTTAAAATTGTCGGTTATGACGAGATCTTTGGCCGCAACGATTACATCTCGATTGATTCGCCTATGGCGCGTGGTTTGTTGAAAAAAGAGATCGATGATGAAGCGGTGATCCATACGCCCGCTGGCGAACAAGTGTGGTATATCAACCGCATCTCTTATCAAGGATTTGAAGAGGCTTAACAAGTTCTAATGATTTAAGCTTGTTACTGCACTCTCGAATCGAGATTAGCAGCAGATGTTAGCGGCTAAATATACCTTAATGATTTCGCTACACCTCTAAAAATCAATTAAATTAGCGAATTCCATTCTTCAGCGCAAAAACAGCGATTAGCGAGTTTAAAATTGCTTCTTAGCTGTGTTATCTTGAGCGCAATATTACCTTTTTGGCATCACTTCTATATATGCATAACATTGCACAGCTTATTGCTGATGAACTAAACGTACGTCTTCAGCAAGTTAACGACACGATTAAATTACTGAATGACGGTGCAACAGTGCCGTTTATCGCGCGCTACCGTAAGGAAGCTACTGGTGGGCTTGATGATGCGCAGTTGCGCACGCTATACAGTCGCCTTGGCTATTTACGCGATCTAAGTGAGCGCCGCAATGTTATTTTGTCGAGTATTGAGGCGCAAAATAAATTAACGCCTGAGTTAAAAGCTGCGATTAATGCTGCTGATAGTAAAACCCGCCTAGAAGATCTTTACCTACCTTATAAGCCAAAGCGCCGTACCAAGGGCTTGATTGCGATTGAAGCTGGAATTGAACCATTAGCGGATTTTTTACTGGCAAATCGAGATGTAGATTGTGATGTAAAAGCCGCTGAATACCTTAATGTTGACGCCGGTTTTACTGACGCAAAGTCGGTATTAGATGGCGCTCGCTTTATCTTGATGGAACGCTTTGCCGAAGACGCTGAGTTACTGCAAAAAGTGCGTAGCCACATTGAACAAAATGCCGTGCTTGAAAGCCGTATGGCTAAGGGTAAAGAGAAAGAGGGATCTAAATATAGAGATTATTTTGAGCACTCTGAAAAACTAACTAAGGTACCATCACATCGTGCCCTTGCCATGCTACGTGGCCGTAATGAAGGTATGCTGAGCTTAAGCGTCAATGCAGATCCAAACAAAGAAGCCAAGCAAGCCAGCTACTGTGAAGTGATTATCAATGACCACTGTAAACTGGCGATTAATGATACTGCAGTCGATCAGTGGTTAAAAACCGTGGTTGCGGCAACTTGGCGAGTCAAAATAGCATTGCAGATGGAAACTGAGTTTTTCGGCCGTATGCGCGATAGCGCAGAAACTGAAGCGATTAATGTATTTGCGCGTAACTTAGGCGATCTTTTAATGGCAGCCCCTGCGGGCGCCAAAGCCACCTTAGGCTTGGATCCTGGCCTTCGCAGTGGCGTTAAAGTCGCGATTGTAAACAACACCGGCAAACTGGTTGCTCACAGCACTATTTTCCCTCATGCACCACAAAAACAGTGGGATAAATCGCTTAGAACCTTGGCTAACTTAGCCAAGATGCATAAGGTTGAGCTCATTGCTGTTGGTAATGGCACCGCCTCACGCGAAACAGACAAGCTAGCGGCAGAACTTATCACCATGGTTAAAGCTGAACTACCAACCTTGACCAAGGTGATGGTCAGTGAAGCGGGCGCCTCTGTGTATTCAGCCTCTGAGCTAGCTTCAGAAGAGTTCCCTGATGTTGATGTGTCTATTCGTGGCGCGGTATCAATTGCCCGCCGTTTACAAGACCCATTAGCGGAGCTAGTAAAGATCGAGCCTAAGGCCATTGGCGTTGGGCAGTATCAGCACGACGTAAGCCAAAGTATGCTTTCAAGTTCACTGGAAGCGGTAGTTGAAGACTGCGTCAACGGTGTTGGTGTTGATGTGAATATGGCGTCAGCGCCACTGCTTGCCCAAGTGGCGGGGCTCAATAAAACCTTGGCACGCAATATTGTCACTTACCGTGATGAACAGGGGCAATTCACCAATCGTAAAACCTTGCTGAAGGTAGCACGTTTAGGCCCTAAGGCTTATGAACAAGCGGCAGGTTTTTTACGTATAAGCAATGCTGAAAACCCACTTGATGCATCTTCGGTTCACCCTGAGGCATATGCATTGGTTGAATCAATCGCCAGCGCAAAACAACAATCAGTTGCTACGCTGATTGGCAATACTGAGCTGCTCAGCACGATTGAAGCCAAAGACTTTATTACAGGCGATTTCGGTTTACCGACAGTGACCGATATTCTTGCTGAACTCGACAAACCCGGACGCGATCCCCGTGGTGAATTTAGGACTGCTACCTTTAAAGAGGGCGTTGAACAGATCAATGACCTTAAGCCAGATATGATATTGGAAGGCGTGGTGACTAACGTGACCAACTTTGGCGCCTTTGTCGATGTTGGTGTGCATCAAGATGGGTTAGTGCATATCTCATCGATGACCGAAAAGTTTATTGATGATCCGCATAAGGTGGTTAAAGCGGGTGATGTGGTTAAAGTTAAAGTGATGGAAGTTGATGCCGAAAGACGTCGTATTGGCCTTAGCATGCGACTGACCGACAAAGCGGGCGAAGCGCCAAAAACAGCGCCTCGACCAGCTAACCATAGTAGCAAGAATAATGGCTCCAAACATCAAGGCGGCAAGTCGCAATCTCAGTCGCATAAAAGCGCTAAGCCAAAGCAGGCCACAAATGCCGCGATGGGCAATGCCTTTGCTGATGCCTTTGCTAAGATGAAAAAGTAGCGCGACAATAAACGAAGAGTAAGCCCCGCCAGAATGCGATTCTGTCGGGGCTTTTTTATGTCTGACAGTTATAGCCACTACTTTTAGCTAGTTAATGTGTTTTTAAGCTTGTGACACTAAAGTCTAGGCTTGTTAAAATGTGCGCCAAGCTAGGTAAACTAAATACTGCACAATAATAAAGAATAAATAGCTTGAATTTAACTTGGTAAAGGATATGTTGTACGCCGTTTCATGTATGAAACTTATTACCGACAAGGAGGTCTTAACTATACTTTTAAAGCGCTTCATAGAAAGCGGCAAGCAAAATACTTAGGATTATCAATTTTGACTCGTTCACATACGTTAGGACCTTTTCGGTCGATTGTTATATTTGCGGCCATCTCACTGGTGGTGGTCATGCTCAGCAGGTTGGGTCTGGCTATTTGGCAGTTTGACCGCGTAGATGTTGTTTCTGGTTGGTCTCAGTTATTAATCCAAGGCCTGCGTGTTGACTTTGCCACGCTATGTTGGCTGTGGGGAGCTGCTGCACTCGGCACGGCAATCTTTTCTGGTGATCATGCTATTGGTCGCATTTGGACGCAAATATTGCGGGTTTGGTTGACCTTAGGTTTATTGACCGTCGTCGTCCTTGAAATATCGACTCCCTCCTTTATTGCAGAATACGGCATCAGACCTAACCGTTTGTATGTTGAGTATCTTATCTATCCAAAAGAAGTATTTTCAATGCTTTGGGCTGGCAGAAAGGTCGAACTTATTTTTTCAGCATTGATCAGTACTGCCGTGTTCTTTGGTGGCTGGAAACTCAGCGGAATACTAACCCAAAACCAAACTTACCCTCGCTGGTATTGGCGTCCTGTTCTCGGCATTTTAGTCATTGCAATCACCATCTTAGGCGCACGCTCAAGCTTAGGGCATAGACCACTCAATCCATCGTTAGTGGCTTTTTCAAGTGATCCATTAGTTAACTCACTAGTGACAAACTCCGCCTACTCTTTAGTGTTCGCCATTAAACAGATGGGCAGTGAAGCGGATGCTGCCAAGATATATGGCAAGTTACCGGAAGAGGAGATCATTAGCATTATTCGCCGTGAAAGTGGCCGCCCACTAGCCGATTTTCAGTCTAATGATTTTCCGAGTGTCTCTTATAATACAGCTAGCTATCAAGGTAAGCCTAAAAACCTAGTCATTATTCTACAAGAGAGCCTTGGGGCTCAATTTGTGGGGAGTTTGGGTGGCTTGCCATTAACGCCAAACATTGATGAATTATCGAAACAGGCATGGGCTTTTGAGCGCATGTACGCTACTGGAACCCGTTCGGTGCGTGGTATTGAGGCTGTTGTGACCGGTTTCACGCCGACGCCTGCGCGCTCGGTTGTGAAGTTAGGTCTCAGCCAAAATGGCTTCTTTTCATTGGCTTCATTGCTAAAGCAGCATGGTTACCGTAATCAGTTTATTTATGGTGGTGAAAGCCATTTTGATAACATGCGTAACTTTTTCTTAGGCAATGGTTTTACCGACATCATTGACGAATCGGACTACAAAAATCCTAATTTCGTTGGTTCTTGGGGCGTGTCGGATGAGGATCTGATGTATCGTGCTAACGATGAGTTTGAGCGCTTACATAAAGAGGGGCAACCGTTCTTTAGCTTGGTGTTTAGCTCGAGTAATCATGACCCATTTGAGTTTCCTGATGACCGTATAGAGTTGTTTGAGCAGCCAAAGCAGACTCGTAATAACGCGGCAAAATATGCTGACTACGCGGTAGGTGAGTTTTTCAAGCGTGCTAAGCAGTCCGATTACTGGAAAGACACAATATTTGTAGTGGTTGCCGATCATGACAGCCGAGTCGGCGGTGCTGAACTGGTGCCTATCTCTCGCTTCCGTATTCCTGGGCTTATTTTAGGTGAGGGTATCGAGCCTAAAGTGGATACTCGAGTGACCAGCCAGATTGATTTAGGTCCGACGCTATTGTCATTGATTGGTGTGAGTGACGCGTACCCTATGTTGGGTCGTGACTTGACTAAAACAGCTGAAGATTGGCCCGGTCGTGCGTTAATGCAGTACGACAAAAATATGGCTTACCTACGCGGCGACGACGTGGTGATCCTGCAGCCTGAACATCCAGCATCAGGGTTTACCTATGATCCAGTCGCAGAGAAGCTAACTGCAAGTCCACAGTCTGATGAAATGAAACAAACGGCATTAGGTTGGGCATTGTGGGGCAGTAT
Organism: Shewanella sp. KX20019; assembly: GCF_016757755.1. Taxonomy (NCBI): domain Bacteria; kingdom Pseudomonadati; phylum Pseudomonadota; class Gammaproteobacteria; order Alteromonadales; family Shewanellaceae; genus Shewanella; species Shewanella sp. KX20019. Next base: position 317,399 of record NZ_CP068437.1, read on the forward strand.
GGCTTATCAAAAAAGCTTGTATGGCGACAGTAAAAAGTAGTTAGTAATAAAGCGGTCTTTTAGACTGTTGTAAGCATGTCGGGCTCAGTCTTTGGCTGAGTCCGATTTTGATAAAAGGCTTCGATATGGACGCCAAACGCACGGTAGAACTGTAATGTCTCATTTGGCATGCGCTTATTGTCAGTGGACGCTTGTTTTTCGACTGGCTGGTTTGGCAGTTTAATATCACTGCGTTTTAACGACGAACGAAAACTAAGCAGCTGTTTTAAATCTAATGCTGCTGGACGTTTTTGCTGCTCTTGCTGAGATTGCTCCTGCTGTTGCGAACTCCCTTGCTGCTTACCTTGTACTGAATCCCGTAATTTTGCTTGTGTTTGAGCTTGCTCAGCAGTGCGTTCGTGCTGCGGATTAAAGGCGCGCTCTTCATGGCCCTTGCTTGCTTGCGGCGGAGGTAAAACGGGTGGGCGCTGTTGATTATCCGTGCGTGCAGAGTCCGTCGCTACGTTAGAGGTAGAGATCGGCACATTGGGATAATTTGTGGCAACGATCATAGACAGTTCCGCTTTAAGTTGTGGTTAAATGTTAACCAATAATCATTCAAAAATAAAGCAGTTTCACTCCTCAACCATATAGTTTATTGGTGTTTTTCAAGCCACATGCCTAAGGCAAGAACAAAGTCTTCCGTATGGCTGATGAAAGGAGCATGAGACGCTTTTGGCAATATGACATCTTCGCTATGACTCAACTCTGGCAGCAGTTTAATCACTCTACGTGGCACGAGTCCGTCGAGCTTGCCCCATATTCTTAACCAAGGTTGGTTTATCAGTGGTAATTTGTCCCTCAGATCAACGTTAGCGAGCATCGCTAGCCCTTGCTCCAGAGCGCTAAATTGCGGCTGAGGTTTGGCCAGTACCCACTCGCGCAGCTGCTTGATATCGCCCTTGGCTGTTTGGCTACCCATGGCTTGTATTGCTAGAAATCGTTCGATGGTTTTTTCTAGATCTTGAGTTAACTGGCTGCCGAATTGTGCCAGCACATTAGGTGGGATCCCGGGCCAAGATTCCTCTTCACGTGCCATAAAACAGGGAGAGGAGGCGATAGTACACAGCGCGCTCACATGTTGTGGATAGCTGAGTGCTGCTAAGGTGGCCACCAATCCGCCGAGTGACCAACCTATCCAGATTGCAGGTTTAGGCACACTGGCAATGATGCTGGCTACCCAATCATTAATATCACCAGCAACGACATCACTTTCGCCAAAGCCGGGCAGATCAACAAAGTGAAATCTATACTGAGGTAACAAGTCGGGCAAAGCGGTAAATACCGCGCTATTAACGCCCCAGCCATGCAGCACGACTACATCGGGGCCTTGGCCTATCGAACTGACATGTAACTTAGTTTGATCCACGTATTGGTCCTGTATTGATTCGGTAATGACCCGGTATTAGTGCTGCCGTATTAGCAAATGGGCTATGAAAAAAGGGGCTTCATTATTACTCAACGATCTTGGCTGCGACAGCTGGCGGCTATATTACCCAATCGGTGCTTAATGTGCCATCAACAGATAACGTCCAAGCAGAGCGGTATTTGTCGGGTTTGCCTCAATGCATGCCTATACCAGGCACCGATTTGTTTAGGTTGTGGTAGAGAGATGCAGCTGCAGGTTATCTACTGTGGCGAGTGTCAGCGGTACAACAAGCTAAAGGTGGTAGCGCCTTGCAGTTATCATGATGGACTTGGGCACTGGGTCGGTCAGATAAAGTATCAAGCGCAGTTTTCTGTGATTGAGGTGATGGTCGATGCGCTGATCTGCCGCTTACATTATCTAATTGAATTAGGCTTTGTGCAAATGCCACAAGCCATCATCACGGTGCCATTACACCCCAAGCGGTTGCGGCAGCGCGGTTTTAATCAGGCATGGCTGATTGCACAATCATTGGCACAAAAACTTGAGCTCCCCTTGCTTGACGATGTGCTTACTCGGCAAATAAACACCTCGCCCCAAGCGGGGTTATCGGGAAAAATGCGCCGTAAAAATTTACTAGATGCTTTTACATTGGTGGCAGAGATAAAGCTACAGCGTATCGCCATTGTAGATGATGTGGTGACGACGGGGACAACGGTCAGTGAAATAGCGCGACTACTGAGCGAACAACATATTGAAAGCCAAGTCTGGTGCCTAGCAAGAGCAGAGGCACCAGGGCTTAACTAATGTTTAGTGGTCATTTAGTAAACTATACTCACCTCACTGAATCCTGCATCTTCAGGTAGGACGGGTGTAAGCATAAGTACCTAGTGAAGAACGGGAATAAAATAGAGTGCATTGGCATAGAGCCTTTCTGATCCTAACCAGATGTTTCTAAATAGCAGGTTGTCGGTCATCGCTACCACGGCGCCTTTCGATCTTGACTCGACTATAATCGCCGGGCCGTTGGCAAAACTGCTTTGATATTCTTGCGCCATATAGCCGCTTAAGAGTGGCTGTGATGCATAGCTCGCCGCAACCATAAAGTCGCTGGCGGTGTGCGCAAACCCGATCGCCTTATTCTTCATTACGGCTAAACGTTCGCCATTGATACCAAAATTAATTGGGTGGCTTTTATCAAGTTTCAACTCAACGATAGCGCCGCCGATCTCCTGTCTTGCCCTAAAAGAGGATTTTTGCTCAAAAGCCAAGCCATCCCCATTAAAGAGTTGCTTGTAAAAGCGCTCTCCTCGCAGACTGGTTTTTAGAATGTTGGCTTTAGTCAGCCAAGTTAATGCGCCCTTCTGTGCTATGACAACCCCACCATCAGCGATAAAGGGCCCAAGCTTGCGGCCAAACTTTTCATCTAAGTTGGTGTAGCTTCCGCCGGCAAAAATAATATGCGTGTATTTACTGAGCTTTATTGCGTTTAGATTACTGGTGTCGACTAAAGTGGTTGGCACTTGGAGTTGAGAGTCTAAGTAATACCAAATTTGACCCACCTCAGGGATTGAGGTGCCTTTGCCACTAATGACTAGCGGCTTGATAGGGCGGATGACTTTAAAGTCTGGACTGCCTAAATCGATGCCACTGCTTGCGCTACTGGTATAAGCGGCTGTGATATTCACACGAAGCTCTTGGGCTAGCTTAGCAACGAGTTTGCTTAGTTCACTAGCGGAGTGGCCATCTTGTTTTAGAGGGATCTGTAAGCTGCCTGCAGGAAAGTCGAGTTTGTCAGTATGAGTTGCTAACGTAAAAGGCTTGGCGGCAAACTTTACTTGAACACCTTGGCTTAACAGTTGTTGTAGTAGAGGCGCAGCTGAGCTTTGACGCCAGTCGATAAGCAGTGCCACTGCTTTGGGTGTCCATTTCGATGGGATAAACGTTGGCGCTGTTTTACTTAATACACTGAGCTCTAGCTTAACGTTCTGCCGTACTGATAGGTCGAATGCATGTTGCAAGTTCCAGGTCGAGACATCATAAAAGGTAGGGTCATTAAACTCAGTTCTGTTGTCGAACAGTGCGTTTAACAAGGCTGTTTGTGCTTGATTATCTGGAATAAATATACTGCTTTCAACCGAGAAGGATTGACCGCCTTGAGTGAGTTTATTGGTTAAATAGTAATACTCAATTTTGTGTTGTGATAACAGCTGGGTGAGTTGCTGTATCCGCTGCACATCATTGGCTGCAGTAATTAGTCGCCCCGCTTGTCTTGGCTTTTTTTTCCGAGGTTTTTGATGTTTGCCACTAAAGAACTCTGTTTGATACTCTCGCAGCTCAGTCTTAAGCGCCAGTGCGCCTTTTAAGCTTGATATAGAGGTAGCGTACTGGTTTTCAATTGCTTCTTGAAAGCGAACGATACCGTTAACCGAGTCTTGCTGTTGGCCGCGAGCACTGGCTTGTTCGAACAGCACACCGATAGCGCCGTTAATGTCAGGATAAGTCGAGCCTTTGCCATAAAAGAAGTCATCAAACAGTTGGCGGCTGAAATAGCTCTGTTTCTTATCGTCTAATGCCGCTTGATGATAAGCGGCTAGCTTGATAGTCAACTTTTGATTAGCGATTGGTGTCAGCGGGTGGGTCCTTTCAGGAACGCCCGGTTGGAAGAAGTAGGTTTGGTTGTGTCCCATCTCATGAAAGTCACCCACGTAATGGGGTTGCCAGCGATGAAATAGCGCAACTCTTCCTTGAGATTCAGGGTGACGTAAGAATAGCCAATCTCTATTAAGATCGGCTAGATAATGGTTGCTTCTGCCGCTAGGCCAGCCCTGTTTATGTTCTGCGTGGTTTGGGTCGCTGACGACAACGTTACCTGCGTAGCCATTAGCCCAAGTCGAAAAACGATCCATGCCATCAGGGTTTTGGCTTGGGGTGATCAGTACCACCGCATTTTCGAGTAAATCGCTAACCCATTTTTCTTCGCTGCTAGCCAGCATGTGACTCAACTTCAAGGCCGCATGGGCGCCACTGGCTTCATCGCCATGTATCGAATAAGCCAACCAAATAACGATCGGACCCGTTTGTTTGCCAAGATACTTTACCTGCTGGCGTTGCTTTAAAATCGCAGCTAGTTGTTGTTGATTTCTAGTTGAGGTGATCACTGCCGTGAGTTGCTGGCGACCTTCATGAGTTTGGCCAGTGTTTTCGAGTGACACTCGCGGGTTCTGCTGGGCGATCTCCTTCAGGTAATAGTTGACCTGATCATGACGCAGCAAATACTCACCAAGTGGGTAGCCTAGAAATTCCTCTGGGGAGCTGGTGGTTATTCCGTAAAGTGGATTATCGGTCAAACGAACCTTTTTTGCCTCTGCCGAAAGAGAGAGCAACATCATAAAGGCGCATAAAAAAGTGAAAACGGTTTTCAGCATCGAAATAATCATTATATTTATAATATTACGCTTAAATTAACAGCTCTGCAGTGACAAAACCACCGTCAATGGAGGTGAAAAATTGTGATCTAATCAGCGTTAATTGGCATTGTGTGAGCATTGGGGGCTACAAAGCGCAGCAGAGTAAGAGTATTATAGGGTTAATTCTTACTAAAACACTCAGGTATATTCCTGACGGAGCTATGTTTTCATGATTACCATTTCCGAAACAGCTCAGGCGCATTTTGTTACATTGCTATCAGATCAGCCTGAAGGAACTCACATTCGAGTATTTGTTATCAGCCCTGGCACAGCACAGGCTGAGTGTGGTGTTTCTTACTGTCCACCAGATGCTGTAGAAGCAGACGATACCGAATTTGAGTTTACTGGTTTTAATGCCATGGTTGACGAAAAGAGCGCGCCTTTCCTGGAAGAGGCAACCATTGACTTTGTGACCGATCAATTGGGTTCACAACTTACTCTTAAAGCGCCTAACGCAAAAATGCGTAAAGTGTCAGGTGATGCACCACTGGTTGAGCGTATAGAGTATGTGATCCAGTCAGAAATCAATCCACAGCTAGCAAGCCACGGCGGTAATATTTCACTGGTTGAAATTACCGAGGACGGCATAGCGGTACTGCAGTTTGGTGGCGGTTGTAACGGTTGCTCTATGGTCGATGTGACACTAAAAGATGGCATTGAAAAGCAACTACTTGATATGTTCCCTGGTGAACTATCAGGCGTAAAAGATGTTACTGAACACCAACACGGTGATCACTCTTACCAGTAACCAATACGGTTAACTAGAAAACGCGATTTAAGGTCGCGTTTTTTGTGGGCGTAACTGCTGATAATGTTATTGATAGGTTCTAATTAGAACCTTTATCAATCCAACACCTTTCTCAGTCTCAGCCAGTAATGAGCTGACATAGTCAGGCTACGTGCCAACATAAAGGTGCTCATGGCCGCCCATAATGCGTGATTACCTAAGGATTGCAGTAGATACCAAGTGGGGAAAAATACCGCAAAGGTAGCGATGATCATGCTGTTACGCATGACTTTTCCTTGGGCTGCACCGATATACACGCCATCAAATAGGTATGACCCAAACGCTAGCAAGGGTAAAAACACCACCCAAATCAGATAATCATTTGCCACCAGTTGCACCTCTGCAATGCTGGTTAGGGCGCTAATGACATTGCTACCTGCAAGGGCAAAAAACAACGTAAATCCAACGGCTGCTATAGCTGACCATGCCCATGCCAACGTCACTGATTCTTTCATCAGTCGACTGTTCTTCTGACCATAAGCGCGGCCAACTTCGGCTTCGGCGTAATAGGCGATGCCGTCTAATGCGTAGGATATAAGTAACAATAGGTTAAGCAATACGGCATTAGCGGCCACAGTATTGTCACCAAGGCTTGCACCATAGAAGGTCATAAAGGCGAATGACAACTGCAAGCATAAGCTACGGACAAAGATATCGGCGTTAAGACTAATCAGCTTATGGTAGCTCTTTAAGGATAACTGCTTACAAACGGTAATAAAGTGAAAGTCGCCTAACTGCTTAAGCTGACGCTTTACTAATGTCAGTGCAACAGCAAAGCCTGCTATATCGGCAAACACAGAGGCTAATGCAGCGCCTCTAACGCCCCAATCTAACCCTATCACAAACAGTAAATCTAAGATGATATTGACTAAGTTGGCGACGATTAACTGCCACATAGCCGCTTTAGGCTGTTGTCTACCTAACAACCAACCAAGCATGACTAAGTTCATTAACGCGAAGGGCGTAGACCAGATCCGTACTTGGAAGTACTCACGGCAATATCGCTCGACTTCAGCACTAGTATCGGACAATAGCATTGCTAAATCGACGATAGGTTGCTGCAGTAAGACCGCAGCTAAACCAAATAGCAGCGCTAAGCTACCGGCTTGGATCAGTAGTCGATACTGCTGTTGAGTGTCGTTGGCACCATAGGCCTGCGCAACTAATCCGGTGGTTGCCATGCGTAAAAAACCAAGTAACCACAGAATTAAGGTTATAATTGTTGACCCAACTGCCACGCCGCCTAAATAATAGGCATTACTTAAGTGACCAACGACAGCAGTGTCGACTAGTCCCAGCAGTGGAACGGTAATATTTGACAAGATCATTGGCAACGCGAGTGCGAGTAACTGTCGATTTTTTTGTGGATTTAGCAGTATGGCAATCATTTTAGAGGTCTAATATTTATGGTTAAAAACGTGTTATTAGCGCTGTTTGCGCTGACAGGTTTTTCGGTGCAAGCAGCGGTAATTTTACAGTATCACCACGTATCTGATGATACGCCCGCTATCACTAGCGTTACGCCTGCACAATTTAAAGAGCAGATGCAGTATCTGGCTGAAAACAACTTCAATGTCGTGCCACTATCTAAGGTTGTGGCCGCGGTAAAGGCTAAGCAGCATTTACCAGCGAAGACTATCGCCATCACTTTTGATGATGGTTATCGTAGCATTGCTAACACAGCGCATCCCATCTTAAAGCAATACAAATTTCCCTACACGCTTTTTGTCTCGGTAGAGCCTATCCAGAAACAGTATGGCGAGATGATGAGTTGGCAGCAGCTGATCACTTTGTCAGAGGAGGGCGCTGAAATTGCCAACCATACATGGGGGCATGAACATCTTATCCGCATGGAAAAAGGCGAGACTGAGCAGCAATGGCTAACGCGCATTGAAAGCAATATTTTGCGCACCGAAGCAGAAATTGCCAAGGCGACTGGTCAGAATCACAAAATGCTGGCTTACCCTTATGGTGAATATAATCAGCAGATAGAAGATATGTTGAACAGGCATGGCTTTGTGGCATTGGGACAACAATCTGGTGCAGCAGGTCCATACTCACCGCTAACGGCATTGCCAAGATTTCCTGTCGCGGGCGCCTATGCCAATCTTGACAGTTTAAAGGTCAAGCTGCATAGCCTCAATATGCCAGTCATGGAGCAGACCAATAGCGACCCACAGCTGCAATATGGCCAGTGGCGGCCAGAGATAAAAGTAAAGCTAGATATGGCAGATATTAACGCATCACAGCTGATGTGCTTTATCCAAGGTCAAGGGGCTAAAAAGCCAGATTGGATTAGTGATAATGAGTTTACCATTCGCGCAGAACTCGATCTCCCAGCGGGGCGTTCACGCTATAACTGCACCGCACCCAGCAAGCATCAGGGCGGTTATTACTGGTTTTCACAGCCTTGGGTTAGACCCAAAGACAATGGCGAGTGGATAGCAGAGTAGAGCACCGATCCTTATCACTCGCTGAGCTAGTGATAAGGACTCGTGGCCAGTGTCAATCTATTGCTTAGAATAGAATGACACTGGCAGAGAAGTTGTTTTGATGCAAGCGAGTTAAACCCAGTTATCCCTTAGCTAAAAATGACTCATGATAAGTCACAGCTCCAGCCGGGCGAGCACCTTGAAGTAACACAGCTTGAAAATATTCAGCTGGAACATCTGCAAGCACCAAGCCATCTAGCGGCTCAAAACCGAATTGACGATAGAATTTGGGATCGCCAAGTAATACACAGCCATTAGCGTTGAGATTTTTTAACTCTCTAAGAGCCGCATGCATTAATTTAGAGCCAATGCCCCTGCCTTGCTCTGTTGGATTGACAGAAATGGGCCCCAAACCATACCAATCAGTTGTTCCATTGGAGATAGTCACTGGCGACAAGGCAACATGGCCGACTATTTTAGATGAGTCTTCTGCAACAATAGACACAGATAACGCTCCGGAATGTCTTAAAGCATCCACAATAAATTGTTCAGTATGATCAGTATGTGGTGCATCAAGAAATGCAGCTGCAGTGACTTGATGAATAGTGGTGATGTCGCAAGGTTTCTCTAATCGAATATTAATGGACACAGAAGCTTCTCCTAGTCGGATTTTGGCCTTTTAATAGGCGAAGTATAGTTTGGCTTAAATTGGCTTTTGCAGTAACAAAGCCAGTTGCATTTTATCCGATTATAACTTTTTGTTATGTATCACTTGGAAATAAGTGTGAAGTGGTGTTGTAAATATTACTTTAGCTAGCTTTAACATCTGCGGTTCCAATGACCTGCGTTGGTGCTGGACAGGATGTCCGAATGTCGTGATCACATGGTCGATGATGCTCCCGGCATCATCATGATATTTCCCATATCCCTATGGGTCAGATGTGAATGAACGACCGCATGTATAAATACTGCTGAGGCTCGCTGCAGCTCTTTATAAAAGAAAGGGTCCCTGTGAGCTCAACGAAAACAAACAATGTCCCTATTTAAAGGCCAGCTCGGCATTCATGCCTCTCACTCTGTTTTCAAAGGCCTCAGCCGTATCTACACCGGTTTCGAAAAGCGTAACAGTTCAGCATTTGAGTTTTCAATTTACGGACACAAGCCTGCAATTAAACGAAATGACCAAGCTGAATAACTTTTACTTGCAGAAACCAATCTTCCCCGTTGGAAATTTCGCTTTTTAAATTTCGCCGGGGCGCTGAGGGATTGACTCTTATGAAATCAAGAGCGGGGTTAAGCGCTTTCCCCTTTGGCTCTACTCTTTATTATAAGAATGGGCGAAGCACCACGACGTTGATATTGATTTTATCCTAAACTTCAAACGTAAAGCGATGCATCTGTGGTTCCAATGACCTGCGGTGGTGCTGGACAGGATGTCCGAATGTCGTGATCACATGAATACCGCCATAACCTCCCAGAATATATCCACGAACCATCGAAAACATTAGGCTATATCGACTCTGTAGGAGGAAGACAACTTCGTCGGGGCTGAACCCAAATAAACCAAAGTCACCGATAACGACGAAGAGTCATATTGTTTTAGTCTACGCACCTTTGGCTATCGCTAGTTAGGCTACATATTTGTTTGGTTAGATTGTTTCCTGCCGCTTCGTAGCCATTACCAGACAAATAGTCGGCTATTTCAAATAGTGCTACAAGACCTTCTGCTGTTTGCTTGAGCGTAAAGGCGACGTGCTTGTCTAGTTCTTGTATTGCGCTTTCCTTTTCAGAGGTTGCGTAATAGAAGGTTAATCGCTGTAGTGTTTCATTAGGAATGATGACTTTGAAGCCAAATTTTTCAGATAAGTCAGCGTAATGCTTTTTTAAAGCATTTAATCCTGAAGTTTTAACTTCATCGGTAGGCTGCCAATGAGCAAAAGTTGTTTGCAGCGCAAACTGCATAGAGGAGTGCTTAGTAGTTTGGTGTGACTGTGTCGGAAATGTTTTTGATATAAAAGACGCTCCTGCCATACTGGCCAATTTATCACTCAACTCAGTAAAAGGCTTTTGCATGTGCTCGCCTTCGTTAGCAATCGTCATCGTGAGCGGGGCTTTACTTTCTAAAAAATGGAGTGTTGATTTGGAAACTCGATTTACAATGTAGCCATCTTCTAGTGATGGGCTAAATGCGAAGTATTGTGAGAAAAGTGACGAGTCATTCAACCAATAATCAAGTACGAAACGGCCTGCATTTGAATGGCCAGATAAGATGCTATACGGCGCAACACGATAGTTGTTCCTTACATGGGGTATGACTTCTTTAGAGATAAATGTGGCAAATGGGCTGGGCTTACCATCATTGGGTCTAAGTTCTTTGCCTCGACCTTCTATACCTACAACGATGAAGTTTGGCGCTTGTTTTGCTAATAGGTCGAGTGTCGATAGCGTTGACAACATGTCCCATTGAGCATGGAGGACATAAAGTACAGGGTAAGTTTTGTTGTTATCGTTATATTGCTTAGGAAGCTTTACTAATAGGCTTCGTTGCTCATCGAGGGAATTGGACTGTAACTGAACTTGTTGAGCCAATATTAAATCGGTTGCTGAGACGAACTGAGGGCAAAGCAAAAACAAACTAAACAATAAGGATCTCATCTATAACTCTCCATGTTGATGCGTTTCAAAGTGGACTTACTCGATCTCAGTAATAAGCGATACACGCTTTTACTAATGTCTACGGTGAAGTTCTATCGTATTCCTTGGTAAAATTCAAATGAGGAATATTCTCCCGCTTATCTGGTTGGGTGATTGTGCTTTAACCTGAGGCTCTTTTAAGCTAACCATTGTCATACTTATCAATCAAAGCATTCACATCGTGAATAAGCGCACTATTTTTAATCTGTGGCAGCTTACCTGGGGTATCTGACTTTGGCTTGATAATCGCCACTTTCTCTCCTCGGGGTGAAACGAGTGCAAACGAAGCGCTATGGTCGACTTGATAGCTATCACCATCACCCACCATGGCGTAAACAAAGCCTAAACTACGGGTGATGGGGTAAAGCTGTTTATGTTCGCCGGTAACGGCCATAAACTCAGGATTGAAGAAGTTGGTATAATTGAGCAGGGTATCAGTTGAGTCTCGTTCAGGATCCACGGACAGAAAAATAACCTGCAGGCTGGTGTTTTCTGATAACGACGGATAAGCCGCTGTTAGCTTGCCCATGGTGGTCGGGCAAACATCAGGGCAGGAGGTGTAGCCGATGAAAAATAGGCTCCAATGGCCAGTTAAATCGTCATTACTAAAACGATTACCATGTTGATCGGTCAGCGTAAAAGGCGCGATAGCTTGTGGAGTTGGAAACTCAAAGCTCGTTTGCAAGACGAGGTCTTTAGGCTCGTTCAGCAGCGCTGCTGTCCATACACCCGCCGAGGCCAAAATCAGCGCCACTATAATCCATGATAGTTTCATCGTGCTTTTATCTCCCAAGATTTAATCGTCATAGCGAGGGTTGCAGCCCCCTCTTTAAACCCACAGGTAGTGGTCAACCAATAAGGCAATAAATAGCAGCATGAGGTGATAGATGGAGAACCTAAACACATTCATTGCAAGCCCTGGTGTTTCATGGAACTTAAGCTGCCATGCTTTGTAGATAAAGCCTGCGCTTAATAGTGTTGAGCTGACCAAATACACTGGACCACACATGCCGACAAGCACCGGTAATAGACAGGCGATGGCTAAAAGAATGGTATAGAGGAATATACAGGTCTTAGTGAACTCAACCCCATGAGTTACTGGCAACATTGGAATATCCACTTTGGCGTATTCCGCTTTTCGATGTATCGCTAACGCCCAAAAGTGCGGTGGCGTCCATGCAAAAATAATGATCACTAGTAATAAAGCATTACCGTGAAACTCACCGGTTACCGAAGTCCAACCCAATAGAGGTGGCATCGCGCCCGCTAGGCCGCCGACGACAATATTTTGTGGCGTAGCGCGTTTCAAATAAGCGGTGTAAACCACGGCATAACCGATCAGGCTAGCGAAGGTTAACCAAGCCGTTAATGGGTTGACCAAGGCATACAGGATCACAAAGCCCAATATGCCAATACCAAAGGAGAAGATAAGCGCTTTAGTGATAGATATTTTACCTTTGGGTAACGGACGGTTGTAGGTTCTGGCCATTAATCCATCGATACGCCGATCGATAAGATGGTTAAAAGCTGCTGCCGCACCTGCCATCATGCCGATCCCGGCCATGCCTGCTATCAGGGGTTGCAGTGGCACTGCACCAGGCACCGCGAGGCACATTCCGACCAACACTGTCAGTAGCATTAGCGCTACCACCTTTGGCTTGGTCATTTCATAGTAAGAACGCCACTGAAAAAGGGGGGCGGTTCGGTTTCTGGCTATTGTTATCTGTTTTTCCATATTTGAAACCTCGTTATATTCGCTCACTGAACATAAATTAAAACGTTTTTCTTTTTGTTTTTTATCGTAATTTGTCTATTGGAAATCTTTGCTGTTATGCCTTACGCCACAAGGCATAGTTGATAAATACCAGTGTTAGTAATAGTAAAGCTGCTCCCGCGTTGTGCGATACCGCGATACCCAAGGGCAGATGTAAAACCACATTGCTGATCCCTAGAATGACTTGTAATACCACGAGTACTACCAGTAGCCACGCGGCATTACGCAGTGTGGATGACCGTGCCTTGGTCACCAATTTGTAGGCTAGAAATAGCAGCATTATGCTAGTAATTATGGCGCCGAAGCGGTGCGCGACATGTATCGTCATCCGTGCCGAATAATCTAAAACGCCAAACTCGTAGCTTGGATGGTCGCCTTGAAATGGTGAGAATGCTGCAGCGAAGTTTAAGTTGTCGACCCAGTTACCTTCACAAATAGGCAGCGAGGTACAAGCCAGTGCAGCATAGTTGGATGAGGTCCAGCCGCCCAAAATAATCTGTAACAACAGTACGCCAATGCAGACCAAAGCCAAGGCTGATAGCTTTCTTGCTGGGGCATCGCCACCGGGGATCCGTAGGGGTTTACTGCGAAGGTAGAGCAGCAGGAGTAATGAGAACAGGGCGAAGCCGCCTATTAGGTGTGACATTACTACAATGGGCATCAGCTTCATGGTGACAGTCCACATGCCGAGCGCTGCTTGAAACACGATGAGTGCGGCGATAAACATTGGCAGCTTTTTAGGTGCGTCGGTTTTGCGTAAGCTCATGATTAAGATCACCAGCACCATCAAACCCAATGTGCCAGCAATGTAGCGGTGGATCATCTCAAGCCAGGCTTTTTCTGCTTCAACGGTATGTTCGGGAAAGGCGTCTTTGACGGCGGTTAGCTCATGGTTTGCGGTAGGAACCTTGACCATGCCGTAGCATCCTGGCCAATCAGGGCAACCCAGTCCAGCATCAGATAAGCGTGTATAAGCGCCCATCATAATGACGCACAGAGTAAAAACTAGGGTGACCTTAAGCAACGATTTAATCTCCATCAGCCGATCCTTGAAAGCTTAAGCATCTTTCTCAGGTCGGCAATAATGGCTTTACCTTGCATAATCTGTGCTTGATGGTCGGTGGTGATGGGGTAACTCATTACCATACTACCGAGAGGGTCTACCACGACAAATTGTTGATTGTTGAGCAGCTGGCTCATTGCCAATGTCGGGGTTGCAGTGGCGAAATCAAATGCATCAAGCGCGGCTAGATCGCTATGCTCATTAAGCATAATAATCGTATGCACCCTATCTTGATTGCGTCCAAGTGCGATATGGCTCTGTTGTAAAATATACAGCCTATCTTGGCAGGTTGCCTCGCAAATAGCGGGCAGTTGATACAGCAGTTGCCACTCTTTGGGTTGCGGGTTGGACATATCTAAACTTTGATAGTCTATTCCAACATTAAGCAGTTCGCCTTTGTTGGTTGCACCACCGTTATATAGTTCAAAACTGAGGATCACTTTGGCTGCAATGACAGGAATTGCAAATGCTAGTAATAGGAGTAATAGTGTTTTCTTGCCGTTCTTTTTCTGGGAGTTCATTCCATCTCCTCGATGTTATTCTATGTATCACTGTTGCAACGCTTTACCTGTTTAAGGAAAGCGATAAGTCATTACCAATACAGCTTTGTGCTATAAGCAAAACGACGGCGATAGCGAACAATTTAATATCATACTTCCCGGAACGGCTAGGAAGTCTATTTTCTAACCTACCTTGTCTTTTCTTACTTGGCAATAGAGATGTAAATTTTAAGCTGTGTTATTTATCTTGTTGTTTTAATTTACGAAAAAGCGCGTAAAGCACTAGGATCCCAAATGCTCCTGCCATGCTAAACCATTGCACTGCATAGCCCTGATGCTTCTGTGCCGATAATGGGATCGGTTTCCATGGATGAGCGCGTGTATCGTTGGGAAGATTGTTTGGTTGCAATACGGTGCGAACCAGCGGCTTATCTATCAATAAAGCCAACTGCTCAATATTTAGGTTCTGAATACGCTTGGGCCAGCCGGGCTCAGCCATCAAATCAGAGCTCATGGGATTCATCTCTTTTTGGTAGACTCGGCCTGTAAGCTGCAATGGCTCAGTGATTGCTAACACTGTGGGCAGCACCGCCCGATCGATTCCCCCAACTGCAAAGCCTAATTCGACTAATAACCATGGCTTAGTGGGGTCTATTTCAAATGCTTGGTAGGCCAAGTAACCGACTCTGCCATCGACAGTTTGATTGTCGAGTAGAAAGACTTGCTCGAGGATCGGGGTTGCCTGAGTGCTAAGTTTGTAGCCGGTTAGGTTTTCATTACTGGATTGCTCGAGAAGTTGTTCGAAACTGAGTACTGTGGCGCTTTGACGCGCGCTAAGCGCAGTTTGCCACTGTTGTTTTTGCTCAGCGCGTTCGAGTTGCCAAAAACCTAGCTTGACCAAAATAGAAAACACTATCAAAGTAGAAAGTACAATAAAGCACCAAGCACCCATAGCCCCTATTTTAGGAGAGTTAATGAATATACTATTGGTTTTTAAAGTGGTTTTAGTACTGTTACTACTATTCATATTATTTAATTTGGCTCGAGCCATGTTGGTGATGGTTAAAGGGGAAAAGAGTGTACCTATGAGCCAATATTTAGGCCGTCGAGTGATCTTCTCTGTGATGGTGGTTGTGTTGCTTCTATTAGCATTAGGGACTGGGATTATTGCGCCTAACCCCAGACCCTACTAATGAGCTAACTATCGGTGTTTACAGCACGTAAACGAAGATAAATAGACATAACCAAACAACATCGACAAAGTGCCAGTACCAGCTACCTGCTTGAAATGCAAAATGGTGTTCTGGCGTAAAGTGACCTTTAAGCACTCTAAAGAACAACACAATTAGAAACACCGTTCCTAAGGTCACGTGCATACCATGAAAACCGGTAAGCAAGAAAAAGGTGTTGCCGTAGACGCCAGAATCAAGCGTTAATCCCATCTCTTGGTAAGCGTGAATATATTCCTCGGCTTGCAGCACTAAAAAGCCAATTCCCAACAAGATAGTGAATCCTAACCAGGCCGTTAGCGCTTTGCGTTTATTGCTCTCTAAGCCAACGTGAGCAAAGTGCAACGTCACTGATGATGTGAGTAGAATAATGGTGTTGTATAGCGGCAAGCCAGTCCAACCCATAGCCTCAGTTGTGCTACCGTCGGGAGTGGTCACTAGCGGCCAGATTGCTTCAAAAGTAGGCCACAGTACTTCGTGCGTCATAGCATTGTTTGATGCACCGCCAAGCCAGGGAATTGCAATTATTCTGGCGTAAAACAGTGCACCGAAGAAGGCGGCAAAAAACATCACTTCGGAGAAGATAAACCAGCTCATACCTTGTCTAAATGAGCGGTCCATCTGTTTGGAATAGAGGCCGGCCATTGATTCGGCGATAACGGTTCTAAACCATCCGAAAAGCATAAAGATAATCACAGCAATACCCGTCAGCAGGATATATCCGCCGCTACCACCTTCGCTGTTTAACTGTGATACAAAGGTTCCAGCACCGAAAGCGATGAGAAACAAACCTATAGCACCAATAATAGGCCAGGCACTTTGCGCTGGTACGTAGTAGGCTTCGTGTTTAGTGGTCATTTGCTATCTCCTTTCTCTGCTCCAGTGTGACGAGGTGTGGAGAGAAATAAAATCGAAATGGCACCAATAATAGGCCAGGCACTTTGCGCTGGTACGTAATAGGGTTCGTGTTTAGTGGTCATTTGCTATCTCCTTTCTCTGCTCCAGTGTGACGAGGTGTGGAGAGAAATAAAATCGAAATGGCACCAATAATAGGCCAGGCACTTTGCGCTGGTACGTAATAGGGTTCGTGTTTAGTGGTCATTTGCTATCTCCTTTCTCGGCCATGGAGTAAAGAGGCGTGGAGAGGAATAAGCTCGTCATTAATTTTGTATTTGGCCTACTACTATTTACGGACAAATAATTTAGTTGTTGCTCAATGGTTGTCATCTTGCAGCTCCTTGCTCTACGCTGCCGACATAACCCTTGTCGGTAATGTTGTAGAGGGTATAAGAGAGGGTCAAGGTTGAAATGGAGTCCGGTAAGTCAGGATCCACGTAAAAGATGAGTGGTAGATCGGCGCTAGCTGTTGCTGCTAGCACTTGTTGATTAAAGCAGAAGCATTCTGTTTTATTAAAATAGGCGGCAGCTTGTCCAGGAGAAACCGACGGTATTGCTTGGCCAACGATATGTTTCGCAGACAAATTTTTAGCAACAAAGTGGGTTCGTATCAATTCTCCAGGGTGAACTTGCATGCTGTTGACCTCAGGTTTGAACTCCCAAGGCAGATCGCTCTGCACTTGGGAAACAAACTCGACGGTAACGGTTCTATTTTTATCTACCGTAACGGGCTTATAGACACTGGCAGTACTTTGGGTTTTACCATTAATACCGAGAGTGTCGCAAAGCACGTCATATAAAGGCACGAGGGCAAAGCCAAAACCAAACATCCCCACTGCACCTAGCAGCAGCATGCCAATGAGTTTGCGGTTAGACTTGCTCTGTGCTTGCTTCATCTTTACTTCACCTCAGGTGGTGTTGTAAACGAGTGATAAGGTGCAGGGCTCGGAAGAGTCCATTCCAAACCTTCGGCGCCTTCCCATGGTTTAGCGGGGGCTTTATCACCGCCACGAATACATTTGATGACTACAGCTAAGAAGATCAATTGTGACAGGCCGAAGGCAAAGCCGCCAATCGATACGATCTGGTTTACATCTGCAAACTGAATAGCGTAATCGGGAATACGGCGTGGCATACCCGCTAACCCGAGGAAATGCATTGGGAAAAACAACACATTCACCGAGATCACCGAGCACCAGAAGTGCCATCTTCCTAGGGTTTCACTATACATATTGCCAGTCCACTTCGGCAGCCAGTAGTACGCCGCCGCCATAATGGAAAATATCGCCCCGGTAACCAGTACATAGTGGAAGTGCGCCACCACGAAATAGGTGTCGTGGTACTGGAAGTCAGCAGGTGTTATAGCCAGCATCAGCCCCGAGAAACCGCCTATGGTGAACAGGATAATAAACGCCACAGCAAACAACATTGGGGTTTCGAAACTAATTGAGCCGCGCCACATGGTAGCAACCCAGTTAAAGACTTTTACCCCCGTGGGCACCGCAATCAGCATGGTGCAATACATGAAGAAGAGTTCGGCAAATACCGGCATCCCCGTGGTAAACATGTGATGCGCCCATACTAAAAACGACAGTATGGCGATACTAGCCGTTGCATAAACCATCGACGCGTAACCAAACAGAGGTTTACGACTGAAAGCAGGCACAATCGCTGAGATGATGCCGAAGGATGGCAAGATCATAATGTACACTTCGGGGTGACCGAAGAACCAAAAAATATGCTGGAACATCACCGGGTCGCCACCGCCTGCAGCGTCGAAGAAGGCGGTTCCAAAGTACTTATCGGTTAATACCATAGTCACCGTGCCAGCCAGCACCGGCATCACTGCTATGAGTAGAAATGCTGTGATTAGCCAAGTCCAAACAAACAGCGGTAGTTTCATCCATGTCATACCTGGAGCGCGCATATTGACGATGGTGACAATAACGTTAATCGCCCCCATTATCGAACTCATCCCCATAATATGAACTGAAAAAACGAAAAGCGCAGTACTGTCAGGGCTATAAGTTGTCGACAGTGGCGCATAGAATGTCCAACCAAAGTTAGGACCACCGCCTTCCATAAACAGCGAGCTGAGTAGGATGGCAAATGCAAATGGTAGAATCCAAAAACTCCAGTTGTTCATTCTTGGCAGTGCCATATCTGGCGCACCAATCATCATCGGAATAAGCCAGTTAGCCAAGCCGGTAAAGGCTGGCATAACTGCCCCAAACACCATCACCAGACCATGTACCGTTGTCATCTGGTTAAAAAAGTTTGGTTCGACTAGCTGCAGGCCTGGCTGAAATAACTCAGCGCGAATGACCATGGCCATCGCGCCACCCGTAAGGAACATAATGAAACTGAACCATAGGTAGAGCGTGCCGATATCTTTATGGTTGGTGGTTAAAATCCAGCGCATGATGCCTTTCGGCGCCCCATGATGATGGTCATCATGGTGATCGTCGTGAGCGGCTGGCGAATCTTGTGTAATTGTGCTCATTTTAATCCCTTACTTTCCGTGGCCAACAACGTCACTAGCCTGAACTGCATCACCGGAGTTATTACCCCAAGCATTGCGCTCATAAGTCACCACCGCAGCAAGCTGTTGTGGTGTCAGCAATGCGCTAAATGACTGCATTGCAGTAGCCGGTTTACCATTGATGACAACATCAAGGTGACCGCTTACCGGTCCTGTAATCACCGGACTGCCAACTAATGAAGGGAAAGCGCCAGGCAAACCCGTTCCCGCAGCTTGGTGACAAGCAACGCAACTAGTCATGTAGACCTTCTCACCCATGGCCATAAGCTCATCCATGGTTAAGTCATCCAGAGCAACCGCTTTAACGTCTGCAACAACTTCAGTTGTGACTTCACTCGCTGCAGCTTGCTCGGTTTTAGGTAGGGTAGCAGGTAAAGTGGCTGGTACTGCGGCGGCAGTATCACTGCTTGCTGCAGTACCTGACGCTGCTGAGCTGACATCGGCAGCTTGAACCGTATCGCCAGAGTCATTGCCCCAAGCATTACGTTCAAAGGTAATTACCGCCGCGATTTCAGTGGCAGTCAGCTGCTTAGCAAATGCTTGCATCGCAGTGCCCGTCATACCATTCGATACGATATCGATATGATCAGCGATGGGGCCTTTGATAATTGGACTAGCAATAAGAGAAGGGAATACGCCTGGAAGACCTGCACCATTAGGTTGGTGACAAGCGGCACATCGAGCCAGATAGATCTGCTCGCCTTGAGCCATCAGCTCCTCCATGGTCAAGGTTTGCGAAAGTGCTGCTTGAGCTGCAGCTTCAGCATTACTCGCTTGTTCCTTTTGAGCAATTAACCATTTATCAAAGTCTTCTTCTGTGAGTGCTTCGACAACAATTGGCATAAAGCCATGATCTTTACCACAAAGTTCAGCACATTGACCACGGTAAACACCGGGCTTATCAATCCGCGTCCAAGCTTCATTAATAAAACCAGGGTTAGCATCTTTTTTAACCGCAAAAGCCGGTACCCACCATGAATGGATAACGTCATCTGAAGTCATTAGAAAGCGCACCTTGCGGTTAATCGGCAATACGAGAGGTTTGTCTACTTCGAGCAAATAGTGTTCACCTTTAGCTTCGGTGCCCTCGATCTGCTCTCTAGGAGTCGACATTAAACTATAAAATTCAACGTCTTTATCGAAATAGCTGTAATGCCATTTCCACTGCGAACCTGTAATTTTAATGGTGAGCTCAGCATTACTGGGGTCCTCCATTGCAATCAAGGTTTTGGTTGCTGGAATAGCCATGATAATAAGAATAATAAAAGGCACTACAGTCCACAAAATCTCGACTTTAGTGCTTTCATGAAAGTTGGCGGCGACAGCGCCTTTTGATTTGCGGTGGTTGATCATGGCATAAATCATTGCGCCAAAAACAACAATGCCAATAGCACAGCAGATGTAAAGGATTATCATGTGGAGGTTATAAACCTTACCACTGATCTCCGTCACACCCTCTGTCATATTAAATGGCATTTCTGATGCAAAAAGTGCAGGCGAAAATATTAGCGCCAACACACAGTACAACAATTGCTTCACTAGACTTCTCCTCTGTCAACAAGACAAAGAAGAGTCACACAGTAAGTCTCTGCTCTATGTAAACTCTTCGTTCCCAAAAAAGCAACGATGACTTCAAAGTGCGCGAGTGGTTTATCTATCGTGTCGTTATTTTAGTTTTCGACTATCGATTAGACTTTATTTAGTTCCAGTACTTGATACTGGTTGGTGTAACCACGGTGGCACCTACGGCTGAAATATATCAGGCCGATCTCAGTCTTCATATACTCTTAAAGGATCTACAGTCATACATAAAGACCGACGACTAAATCGTTCGGATATAACAAAATATCGTTGTTATCAGTACCTACACTACTTGGTGTTGAAATATTGATCAAGATCACTTTTTGATTCATTTGTTTAGTGGTAGGAATAAAAAAGCTCCCGAGTAGGGAGCTTTAGTTAAAGACTAGAACTGTAATATAAATAAATGCTTAATGCATTGCAGTGAACAAAGAGCCTTGATTAAATGGCTCGCCCTGTGCGTTTATTGTGCTGTCAGGTAAGTGAGTGTTCGCATTTTCAATGATGATACCTACCGCTTGAGCGCTCTTGGCGACTAGCTGCAGTCGTCTACTGTCTCGTGCATCTAACTCGTTAGTCCAGGTTATCACTGCACTCGATGTCCCGCTGGTGAGCGCTTTTTCCATCGCCCAAAGTGTTTCTACTTCATCTTTGGCATGTACAAGTAGGATCCTATCCATCCGTACGCCAGCTGAAGCTAGCATCTGTTTGTAACCGATATTAGGTGGGCTAATTAATACAATCCAGCGACCCTGCAGGCTCAGTTGAGCCAGTTGACCACAGATCTGTTTTAATTCATTGCGTCCCTGAGTATGAGATATCATAGTTTCGATATCTGTCTTTTTAGACATCGTCGAATTGGGTATATCTTGCCAAAGGCCAGGGTGACGCGGGCTTACACCTAATAATTTGTTCATTGCCAATCTCCATTACGGATCACGCCAACGGCTAAACCTTCAATACTTAAGCTTTGGTTTGCCAGATCGACTTCTATCGGTGAGTAATCCTCATTCTCGGCATGTAAGAAGACTTTGTTGCCCCTCTTTTCAAACCGCTTAACCGTGACGTCATCTTCAACACGGGCGACAACAACTTGGCCATTACGAGCCTGTTGGCTCTTATGAACCGCCAATAGGTCACCTTCCAGGATGCCGATGTCTTTCATACTGTCACCGCGTACTCGTAGCAAAAAGTCGGCTGCTGGACGGAACATCGCAGGATCAACTTTATAGTGTTGCTCTACATGTTCTTGAGCCAGAATCGGTTCGCCTGCAGCCACTTGGCCAATAAGTGGTAAACCGAGATCGGCCTCTTCGGTATCTTCTTGAGTTAGCTTAATGCCTCGAGAAGTTCCCGGTATGATCTCAATACAGCCTTTCTTCGCTAAAGCTTTTAAATGCTCTTCGGCTGCATTGGCAGATTTAAAGCCTAAACGTTTTGCGATTTCGGCACGGGTTGGTGGCATACCTGTGTCTGAAATATTGCGTTTAATAAGCTCTAAAATTTCAGCTTGGCGTGGTGTAAGTGGTCTCATAATTAAGCCTGTCTTTCCATACAGTAACTGTCAGTATATACAGTATTCTGGTTCGCGCAAGTATTAACCAAGTTAATGTTAATATGTTTGGCATTTAAGATTGAAAGCTGCGTTCAACCCGAATTCAAGATCTAAGTGCACCACACCAATTGAATATAAAAAACCTCCTTCGTTGGGGGCTTTTTTATGTCCGTTGGTAAGGCTTCATTAATTCTTACTCTTTAAGTAAAAACTTCCGAATTATCTTATTGAATAGTCTCGCTTAATATACGGCTCAGAATAGAAACGTGGGGTTAAACGATGAACAATAAAATACTCAAACTAAGCACCATTGGCTTAGTCATAAGCGCTATATGTACCGCCGCTTTCGCAGGTGAACAACTAGATCCTCGCAGTGAGCAATATCAAAAGAAATTTCCAAAGCAATATAACACTTGGAAAAAGACGATAGAGCAAGACAAGAAAATCGACGAAGTTAAAGAAAATCCTAACCTTGCCGTGTTGTGGGCGGGTTATGCGTTTTCAAGAGATTATGACACCCCGCGCGGGCATCAATACGCAGTAACAGATCTCAGAGGGACGCTAAGGGTTGGAAGCCCGGACGCAGACCACAAAGATTTACAGCCTATGGCTTGTTGGTCGTGTAAAGGCCCAGACGTCCCCCGTATGATTACAGAACAGGGTGAAGACGGCTTCTTCAGTGAGAAATGGAGCGCGGCAGGATCTGAGATTGTTAATACTATCGGTTGTCAGGATTGTCACGAACCCGGTTCGTCTAAACTTCGCGTATCTAGACCATTCGCTCAAAGGGCAATGGATAAGATAGGTAAGAATTGGGACGATGCCTCTAGAACCGATAAAAAAGCTATGGTTTGCGGTCAGTGCCACGTTGAATACTACTTCGAGAAAGAAACCAAGAAAGCGGCTTTCCCTTGGGATAATGGCGTCGATACCGATAGCGTGGAAGAGTTCTTCGACTCTATAGAGTTTGTAGATTGGACGCATCAAATATCAAAAACACCAATGTTGAAAGCTCAACACCCGGATTATGAAACTTGGAGTTCAGGCGTTCATGGTCAAAACGATGTTACTTGTATTGATTGTCACATGCCAAAGATCACCAACGCAAAGGGCCGAAAGTTTACCGATCATCAGGTTGGAAACCCGTTTGACCGTTTCGAGGTGGGTTGCGCTAATTGTCACGAACAGAGCAAAGAGCAGATGTTAGCTGTTGTTGCAAACCGACAGGCAATGATTAACGAGCTTAAAGACTGGGTCGAAACTCAGTTAGTACACGCTCATTATGAAGCTGGCGCAGCTATTAAGGCCGGAGCAACGGCAGCAGAGTTAAAGCCAATACAGGATGATATTAGACATTCTCAATGGCGTTGGGATCATGCTACCGCTTCACACGGCATAGCAATGCACAACCCTGAAGAAGCGTTAAGGGTATTAGGGACAGCGATTGATTTATCAGCCGACGCAAGGGTTAAACTTGCTAGGTTGTTAGGTGAAAAGGGCGTTAAGCAGCCCGTAGCTATCCCGGATATATCGACCAAAGAAAAAGCACAAAAAGCGATTGGTTTAGATATGGATAAGCTAGAAGCAGAAAAGGCAACGTTTAGCGAAACAGTGCTTCCAGCGTGGGACAAAGAAGCTGAGGAACGACAAGCTAAATACGATAAGTAGCCAATAAGAATAAGTCCTATATAGCGAACGACTCCATTGCTTAATCCCACCTAAGCCCGCTGTATAGGCAGTAATACCAAGTCTCTTTATTGAGGCTTTTTTATGCCTGCTTATTGGCTTCTGTATAGGGGCCGCTTTCTATATGCAAGTGCACTATTCAACTAACTTATTGATCGCAATGAAACGGGCATTCACTCTTAAACTGAATCCCACATATAAGTTAGGGCTAGATTTATTGGGCTTTAACAGGGCAGAACCAGACTTAATCGACTAGCTGTACACCGAGAATAAGCTAAGTCACTGTTCCATAAATGCACTAGTGTTTCCCATTGGGATTGTAAAGCAGTAGCGCAAACAGTTGGGAATTCTGGTATTCTATGACGTATTACAAGCGACCATTACTGCAAGCGAATCATGTCGAAAAAAGACTCTCTCTGGTTTAAATCATTACGCTGGATCCAAAAAAAGCTCGTGCAAACTATTGTTGTGCCCCACGATCCTTTTGAAGACCTCAATCTTGATCCAAGCAAACCACTCGTTTATGTCATGAAAACAGAATCTGTTAGTGACATAGCAGCCCTTAGTGAAATGACCGGTAAGTTCGGTTTGCCTAGCCCTTACGATGACCTAGAGGTCAATGGGGTGAGTGCGCCGCGAGTTGTCTGCCTTGAAGGTAGCAAGCCATTATTTGGTGAAAGGGAAAGTGCTGAGCAGTATTTGCATTGCTTTAAACGCTTGTTAAGCGTGCATAAGCAAAACGCAGAATTAGATATTCAGTTGGTTCCGGTAAGCCTCTATTGGGGACGAACGCCGGGCAAAGAAAACGACACCATGCGTGCCGCCGTATTGGAGCGCCAAAATCCAACTTGGCTACGCAAGTGCTTGATGATCTTATTTTTGGGTCGACATAGCTTTGTGCAGTTTTCTAATGCTGTTTCTTTGCGTTATATGGCAGACGAGCACGGCACCGATAAGCGTATTGCACAAAAACTTGCCCGCGTTGCACGAGTGCATTTTCAGCGTCAGCGTAAAGTCATGACCGGGCCTCAACTTCCAAAACGCCAAGCTCTGTTTCATGCTTTGTTAAAGTCAGAATCAATCACTCGGGCAATTAAAGAGGAAGCGGTTAATAAAAAAATCTCCGAAACAGAAGCTCGTGCTAAAGCGATGGAGTATCTAGATGAAATCGCCGCAGATTACTCCGATAGCTTAGTGCGCATCACTGAACGTTTTCTGACCTGGTTGTGGAATAAGCTCTATAAAGGGATCAACATCAAGGGGGCTGAACAGGTCCGCCAGTTGCACCATGATGGTCATGAAATCGTTTATGTGCCATGTCATCGCAGCCATATGGATTACCTCCTACTGTCGTATATTCTGTATTACCAAGGCATGGTGCCACCGCATATTGCCGCTGGTATTAATCTTAACTTTTGGCCTGCTGGGCCGATGTTCCGCCGTGGTGGAGCCTTCTTTATTCGCCGTAGTTTCCGTGGCAACAAACTCTATACTGCGGTATTCCGTGAGTATTTGGATCAGCTTTTCACTAAAGGCTACTCTGTTGAATACTTTACCGAAGGCGGTCGTTCGCGAACCGGTCGTTTATTAGCGCCAAAAACAGGCATGATTGCCATGACACTGAATAGTGTTTTGCGTGGGGTTGAACGTCCTGTCACTTTGGTGCCAGTTTACCTCGGCTATGACCATGTCATGGAAGTCGCCACTTACCACAAAGAGTTAAGTGGTAAAAAGAAGAAAAAAGAGTCGGTTTGGCAAGTGTTTGGTGCTATTCGCAAGTTAGGTAATTTTGGCCAAGGTTATGTGAATTTCGGTAAGCCAATAACCCTACACAACTTCTTGAACGATGAAGTGCCAAATTGGCGCGAAGATGTTGCTCAAGAGCCAGAACAGAAACCAACATGGTTAACCCCCGCAGTGAACAAGCTTGCAGGGCAGGTGATGACTAATATTAACGATGCTGCTGCGGTTAGTGCGGTAACGTTAACGAGCTTAGTTTTGCTCGCATCTGAGCAAAATGCATTAGAGCGCAGTCAGCTCGAAAAGCAGTTAGATCTTTACCTTACGTTATTAAAAGAGCTGCCTTATACCGAATATACGTCGGTACCAGAGGGTAGCGGTAAGGACCTAGTATCGAATGGTTTGGAACTGAAGAAAATTCAGATCGAAAGCGACTCGCTCGGGGATATTATCTCAATCGACGACAGCATCGCGATTACCATGACTTATTATCGCAACAACATTATTCATTTAATGGTTGTCCCCTCTCTAATCGCCGCTTGCTTGCTGCGTAAAGAGCATTGCACTCGTGATGACGTACTTAGCTTTGTGAATGATTTTTATCCGTTGCTGAAAGCTGAGCTGTTTATGGGAGTTGAAGACCCTGCGACTTACACGCAAAGTATTTTAGATATTTTCGTGGCACAAGGGCTAGTTGTTGAAAATGGCCATTTTGAGATCGCCGATGACAAGGTGAATCAACTGCTACTGCTGTCAGGAACGATTGACGAAACGATGCAACGTTACGCCATCCTATTTAACTTATTGGCAGTAAAACCTAACATGGAGCGCTCGGAGCTTGAACGTGATAGTCACCGCCTTGCACAAAGACTGGGAGCGCTTCACGGTATTACGGCACCGGAGTTCTATGACAAGAAGCTATACGCTACGCTAAGCGTCAAATTAAAAGAGTTAGGTCATCTAACGGATAGCGAAGGGTGTAGTGATATCAAACGTATAAAAGACAGAGCCAATTTACTGCTACGTTCATCAGTAAGGCAAACGATAGTCGATAGTGTTAATGCGGAGCAAAAAGTTTAATGGCGAATCATATGAATGCGGCTAAAAATAAAGTCGCAGGTAAATCGCTATTAGGCGGCGCAATGATTATTGCGGGTACAACCGTTGGCGCGGGAATGTTTTCCCTGCCGGTTGTTGGCGCAGGAATGTGGTTTGGCTACTCAATGTTGATGCTGGTTGGCATATGGTTTTGCATGTTGGTGTCGGGATTGATGCTGCTTGAGACTAACTTACATTTTAAACCTGGTGCAAGTTTTGACACCTTAACCAAAACTACTTTGGGTCAGTTCTGGCGCATCATCAATGGGCTCTCAATCGCTTTTGTACTGTATATTTTGACCTATGCCTATATTAGTGGTGGCAGCTCGATTGTTAACCATAGCCTTGAAGGCTTGGGAGTTAATCTACCGCAAAGTGTTGCCGGATTAGTGTTTGCAGCAGTGTTGGCGTCAATTGTTATTATCAGCACTAAAGCGGTCGATAGAATTACCACCATTATGCTTGGCGGAATGATTATTACGTTCTTTCTAGCAGTTGGTAATCTACTGATCGATGTGGATACGGCTAAGTTATTTGTGCCTGATGGCGAAACGAGTTATGCGCCTTACCTGCTGGCAGCGCTGCCCTTTGGTTTAGCCAGTTTTGGTTATCACGGTAACGTGCCAAGTCTGGTTAAGTACTACGGTAATCAACCAAAGACCATTATTAAGGCCATCTTCATCGGTACCTTTATTGCGTTGGTCATTTATAGCTGTTGGTTAGTGGCAACTATGGGCAATATTCCTCGTAGCCAATTTGTTGATATTATCGCTCAAGGCGGCAATATGGGCGTGTTGGTTGGTGCATTGTCTGACGTTATAGCGAGTCGTTGGCTCAATACTATGTTGTCGTTATTTGCCAACCTTGCGGTAGCCTCATCATTCCTCGGTGTTACCTTAGGCCTGTTTGATTACTTAGCTGATCTTTTTGGTTTCGATGAATCTCGCCAAGGCCGCTTAAAGACCGCAGCAGTGACATTTATTCCGCCGACTATTTTAGGGATTCTATTTCCTAACGGCTTTTTAATTGCCATTGGTTTTGCAGCATTAGCCGCCACCATTTGGGCGGCAATAGTGCCCGCTATGATGGCGTATCGATCACGCCAGATCTTTGCAGATAGTGAAGGCTTCAAAGTGCCAGGCGGCACGCCATTGATTGTTATCATCATCCTCTTTGGTCTGGTGACGGGTGCTTGCCACTTACTTGCGATGGCGGGGATTCTGCCGGTATATGGTTAACCCTCGAAAATCTTCATCTATATAGCAATAAAAAGCCTCTATTACAGAGGCTTTTTATTTAGTCGGCTTATCTTGCTCATGTATTGCGTCGGTGTCTGCTTTCTAAAGCGGGTAAAGGAGCGGCTAAAGCTATGGGCATTGGCGTAACCCAAACGCTGGGCTATTTCGGCAAAATCTTTACCTTCCTGCATGTATTTGATTGCTTGATTACACAGTATGTAACCCGACAAGTAGGTAAAACTAAAGCCTACTTTTTGTAAGCGCCGTTGCAGCTGTTGTCTAGAAACACCAAATAAATTTGCCACAGATAGCAGCGTGGGCAGATCATAATAGCGAGCATAGTTGATCATTTGGTACAGTACTTTCGGTAAATCAGAGGGTTGTGGCATGTTCAAATAGCTTTCAAATTGAGCGAGAGAGACTGAAGTCGTTAAAGTATCGCTGCTAAAATAGTCCATCGGTGATGGCCTTAGTAGGTCATCGATCCTTATCCATAATTCGGTTTGCGGAGCATTCCAAGACACTGGGCAGCCAAATATAGCTTCTGTTTCTTTTTGCTTAATCGGCGGACCGCTGAGTCTTAGTTTTTTTAAGGTGTAATGAGTGCCTGCAAAGTGTTTGATGGCATTAAACAAGGTAATAGCGACCCGTAGTGAATCATGTGACCGAGCTCTGTCTTTGGCATAAGGGTTGTTGTAGCACCATTTCAATATATTGCCTGATTGCAGCGCATAATAGCTAGCGCCTGAATGAAAGCTGCAAATTCCAATGTTAATACGCCGAAAACACATAGCCAGATCCGGCGCGGACAGAAACCAGTTTCCTGGGATCTCTAGTGTTGATATATCCAGATATTGCTGGATTTTCACCATGTAGTCAGCTTCACCCGTTAGCACTTCTAGTTGGGTGAACCATTTGGACGCTTCACTAAATGGAATTAGTGCCATCTGCTCTTCAAATAGTGCCGCAGGGATCGACAAGTCATTTAAACCAATTCCATAGTGAGCCTTAACACCCCTAAAAACCGCTGCAATATAGCTAGAGCGAATAAATGCAGTATCCATTGTGATGGTCACTTTTATGCTGTTTTTTGATACCTTATTGAATCATAAATAGGTGTTTAATGATATACAGAGGTATTCTAGCTTGTTCTAATTTATAGAAAGGGCAATATAGCTCTTTGAATCAATGGTTTTTAAGGTCTAGTTTTATGAGTTTATTCAGTATGCCGTTTGTCGATACCGGCGTAGATAGCGCCTTACATGGCGTTGCAGGTGTTGTGATGGTGCTGACGATTGCCGCAGCCGCTTTTGGCTTCTGGAAGATCCATGAAATGCCCATTAACCAAGCGCATAAAAAACAGCACCAACAGATAGGACTCATTACCGCACTCACCTGGATAGGTTTTGTCTGGCATTGGGTGTGGGTTCTTGCCGTGATTGTTGCATTTGTTGATAGCGAAAAAGCATTGCGTCGTGTGCGAGATATATGGCGAGAAAAAGAAACGGCTGACTCTCAGCTTGCTGTGAAAGAGGAGCTGTAACATGCTTGAAGGTTTAGCTGTATGGGCACTGCTTATTTACCTACTACGTTTAGTGGGTATGCCGTGGAACATCTATAGTAAGAGTTTTGCCTATTTAGGCGGTACTGGCTGGTTAATGTTTGTTTGGGTTGGCCTGCTTAATTACACCCCAATGGACATGTCTGGCGGTTCTTTAGTGCAATCTCCTCATATTCAATTACGTCCCGCTAACACGCAAATCAAAGGCAAGGTAGACAATATATATGTCTCCCCTAATCAAGAGGTGACAGCAGGGCAGCTGATTTACGATCTTGATGATGAGCCTTTTCAGATAGAGTTAAATAAGGCGTTGGTTGCCAAGCAAAGCACAGTGGTTGGTTTGTCGTTGGCCAATGAAGATGTCAAGTTGGCGATAAAGCAGCATGAGATCGCCATTGCAGATGTGAGTATTGCAGAGAACCAATTGCATGGGGCATCGAAAGACCTCAACTGGAAACAAAAGACACTCGCCCGCTATGTGGAGCAGAATAGGGTAGTACCCGACACGGTGACTAAAAGCCTGTTAGATGAACAACAAACGGCGGTAGATTTAGCGATAGCGCAACAGAGTAGCTATCGTACACAAGTTGAAAAATCGACTAGTGCAGAGCAAGCGGCGTTACTCAACATTGATAAATCCAAATTGGCAGTTAAAAGCCGCCAAGCTGATCTGAATAGTGAGATTGAAAATGTTGCCCAGGCGCAGTGGAAGTTGGATAACACCAAGGTGTACGCACCTGCTGATGGTTATGTGACAAACTTCATTCTGCGTGAAGGACAGTATGTTGGTGCGATAGCCAGAATGCAGATGTACACCACTGAAAAGTACGTGTTAATGCGTGTCAATCATCAAGCTATTCGCAATGTTAAAGTGGGTCAGCTGGCGGAGTTTTCAACGGCAGTCTACCCAGGTAAAGTCTTTAGCGCGGAGGTCGAGGGCATTGTTGAAGCGACGGGTGAATCACAAGGCCGACTGCTCGCACTTGACGATAACGTCCGCCAAACTACGGGGAAAAATGTTACTAATAAGCACCATTTTGTCAGGCTAAAATTGCTCGAAACTGGAGATTATGACATTCCTGTTGGTGCGGTAGGTTTAGCGTGGATAAGTGGTACCAAACCGATTGCATTTTTACAATTCTTGGACGTTATTCGCGGCATAGTGATCCGCATGAAATCGCAGATTTACTACTTCTATTCGATCTGATTTAAGCGATATTGCCATGTTAGCAGTTACTGCTAGCATGGCGTATATACCCATCCTACTTAATCCTGCATCTTCAGGTAGGATGGAAATAAACGGATTATGCATGAACTCGATTACGACCATTCTTTTTGGCAATGTATAGCGCCTTATCTGCCAGTTTAATGGTTTGATCGAATGTAGATTCACCATGATGTTCAGCGACACCTATTGAGATGGTGACGTTAACGGTCTTACTCTTGTTAGCGGCACTATCTTTTCGATTTGACTTGCTGCTTGTTTTTCGCTGCTCGTGTCTAAGTACAATGTTGTAATGAGATACTTCGCTCCTAAGATTTTCCAACAGGGGCAGTATTGATTCAGCATCTTTATTTGGGAATACGATTGTGAACTCCTCACCGCCATAGCGGTATACCTTGCCGCCTCCTTTAACCAGACTTAGCTTGCCCGCGACTAACCGTAATACTTGATCACCAACATCATGGCCATAGGTGTCATTGAATTTCTTAAAGTGATCAATATCGACCATCGCCACACTGTAATGACTATTTAAAGATAACGCCATGGTATTGAGTGCTCGTCGCGAAGAGAGCCCTGTTAAATCATCTCGATAAGCCAAATGATATGATTGGGTCAAAATAGCAAATAAATAAGTAACGGCGAGCATTGATATTAACAGTGCTAGTGGTAGTTCACCTGGTTGGTAGTAATTGAAAAGCCAAATAAAGAGTGTGACAGCAATGGTTGAGTCGATACCACTGGCTCGCCAGATAGCATAAATACAGGTAACAGCACTGGCTATGCCAACTGGAACATATATCGGCGTGAGTAAACTGATGGATGCAAGCTGTTGGTTATCTGTCAGCAGACTGGCCTTGGTTATTAACATCGTCCACGTAAAGCCGATGATAAAACACAATATGATACTGGCTAATGTTTTTGCTGTATGAACTGACAATAACGCCCTATCCTTGCTAATCGCAAGGAAGGTTATCAGTAAAGTACCCGATAGAAATATTGGTTCCGCTAGGTCTCGGGGCTGCAGATGCTCGAGAATGAGCCCCTGCTCATACACTATGTATACCAGCAGTAGTGTTGCTAGAAAACTGAGTCGACTGCAGTTAAACTGCAGTGCCAAAATAGCTGAAATTGGCAGCAAGTAAAAAGGAAGTTTACGAACTACTGGCATCCAATCGCGCCATATATCTATAAAATACTGGCTTGCCACAATGAAGACTATAGTCATCAGTGCTGGGATGAAAAGGTAATAAAAACTACGAGATATTACAGCCACAATCCCCCCCTCTTAATGATAATAGAAAATAAATATAATCGTCCATAGTGTCCAAGTATACATAAGTTGTAGTGATGACAATTCTAATACTCTATATATTAGCGGCAATTTGAAAGAAAACTGTAATTTACAGGCAAAGTGAAATTGCCAGTTGCCGACAACCATTTAGGTCCCCCGGTTGGACATGGACTCAATATGGGTCTTAACTCAACTCATTAGGAATCTTTGATGAGTGGAACGGATTATGAAAGTGAATCAATATTTGCAAGGACAGCCTTGTTGGGTTGAGTTGGCATCGCGAGACATCACCGTCAGCAAGCCTTTTTATCGCGGTTTGTTTGGTTGGGGTATTGTTGACCTGCCAGTTCCACAAGGTACCTATAGTATGTTCAACCTTGAAGGTGATGACTTAGGTGCTATGTACCAGTTGCCTGATGAGATGGTCAAAGCGGGTGATTTAAGCCGCTGGTTGATCTACTTTGCAGTAGATAATCTTGATAATACACTGGTTGATGTGAGAGGTGCTGGCGGCACGATTGTGCTCGGGCCTCACGATGTCGGAGAGTCTGGTCGAATGGCAACTATTTTGGATCCTGAAGGTGCAAAATTCGCCCTTTGGCAGGCAAAAGATCATATTGGTGCACATCGTGCGGCTGAAGCCAATACGCTATGCTGGGTTGAATTGGCTTGTCGACAGACTGAAGCGGCTAAGTCTTTTTATAGCAAAGTGCTAGGTTGGGGGTCTCAGGCATCTAACATGGAAAATATGGAATACACAGAGTGGCAAGTGGGTACACAAGATATTGGTGGGATGCTGAAAATGACATCAGAGTGGGGTGATATGCCTGCGCATTGGATGAGTTATTTCACCGTCGACGATTGTAATGCAAAGGCAAAGCAGGTGGTTGAACTTGGTGGTGCGATTTGTGTTCCCCCTACCGATATCGCCAATGTTGGTCGTTTCTCGGTGGTCAATGATCCTAATGGTGCGGTGTTCTCTATCATTGAATTAAGAATGGGTACTTAGTTGCGCAGATTAGATGTGTAAATCAAAAAAGCACTGCATTTAGCAGTGCTTTTTAATGTTGAAATACACAAAAGTACTACATGTTTTTTGGGGTATTTCTATCTAGATTTCTACCATATATGAGTAGGTAAATCGCAGGGATAACAAATAGTGACAGCAAGGGGGCGGTTACCATACCGCCAACCATAGGTGCCGCGATTTTCTGCATCACTTCATTACCGGTACCAGTGCCCCACATTATCGGTAATAAGCCGAAGAATATAGTAGCCACAGTCATCGCTTTAGGACGAATACGCATCACTGCACCGTGGATGAGTGCTTCACATAAATCGCTGCGTTGATTGTATAGTCCTGCCTCTTTGCGATCTTTGATGCTGTTATTCAAATAGACTTGCATCACTACACCAAACTCAGCTGCAACACCAGCAAGCGCTATCATGCCGACTGATACCGCGACCGAGAAGTTAAAATCCAAAAAGTACAACAGCCATGCACTACCCACAAGCGAAAATGGCAGACTGAGCATAATCACCGACGCTTGTATAAAGGAGCTAAAAGTCATCATCAGTAGCATGAAAATAACCGCTAACATCAGTGGTACTACTAACTGCATTTTGGCTTCGACTCGCTGCATATACTCATACTGACCGGCAAAACTGTAGCTATAGCGTGGCGGTAGCTGGATCTGTTCATCAAGCGCCGCCCTTGCCGTAGTGATATATTCACCAATAGAGATATCCTTTAGATCAACAAACACCCAGCTGATTAGGCGACCATTTTCGCTGGCCAGCATTGGCGCGCCGTCGCTAACAGTGATACTGGCTAAATTACTTAGGGGTAAGTACTTTCCGGTTTTTGTGAGTACCGGTAGGTCTTTGAGCTTTTCAAGACTATCGCGAAGCTCGCGCGGATAACGAATATTGATTGGATAGCGTTCTTGGCCTTGAATCGATTGGCCAACTTGCATACCACCAATTGCCATTCTTACCACATCTTGGATATCTTTCAGCGTCATACCATAGCGAGCTGCATTTTTAAGATCCGGCTCAATATCGATATAACGGCCGCCACTGGTCCGCTGGGCAAATGCCGATGCGGTGCCAGGGAGCTTGCTTACCACAGCTTCAATCTCAGTACCAATTCGCTGTAGCTCATCGATATCGGCACCTGATATTTTGATACCAACAGGCGTTCTCACACCGGTAGAAAGCATATCAATACGAGTTTTGATAGGCTGTACCCAGGCATTGGTCATGCCGGGCACTTTGACGGTTTTCTGCAGTTCGCTAATAATCCCTTCCAGTGTCATACCCTCACGCCATGTCTCTGGTGGATTGAGCATGATGGTGGTTTCCAGCATGGTCAGTGGCGCGGGATCGGTCGCGGTTATCGCGCGGCCAACTTTACCAAATACCCGCTTCACTTCGGGCACTGTTTTAATCAAGCGATCTGTCTGCTGTAAGATCTCGGCCGCCTTACCGGCACTGACACTAGGCAAGGTAGTGGGCATGTAGAGCAGATCGCCCTCTTCAAGTTCAGGCATAAATTCGCTGCCCATCTTAGTCATAGGGTATACCGCACTGCCAAGGGCGATTATCGCTAACAAAATAGTCACTTTAGGAAAGCGTAGTACCAAACGTAGCAAGGGCTCGTAAATTGCGATCAATACTCGGCTGATGGGGTTCTTACGCTCGTCAGGGATTTTTCCACGAACAAAGTAACCCATCAGTACTGGGATCAAGGTAATCGCTAATATTGCACTGGCAGCCATGGCGAAGGTTTTAGTAAAGGCTAAGGGGTGGAATAAACGTCCCTCTTGCGCCTCTAGTGCAAATACCGGCACAAAGCTCAAGGTGATGATTAGCAAACTGAAAAATAGTGCAGGTCCAACTTCAACTGAAGCTTTGCGGACTAGTTCCCAGTGAGCATCGCCTGTGGGCGCAGCTCCGTTATTTTTTTCGCGATAGTGTTCCAGATGTTTATGGGTGTTTTCGACCATTACAATGGCGGCATCCACCACGGCACCAATCGCAATGGCGATCCCCCCAAGACTCATGATGTTGGCATTAACACCAATAATATTCATCACGATAAAGCTGATTAATATAGAGATCGGCAGAGAGATGATAGCGACTAAAGTAGAGCGGGCATGCAGCAAGAATATGAGGCAAATAATGCCGACAACCAGCATCTCTTCGAGCACTTTATGCATAAGGTTATCAACCGAATTGAGGATAAGCTGAGAGCGATCGTAAGTGATCACTAACTCAACCCCATCGGGTAAACCATTTTCAATCTCTTTCAGCTTCTGCTTCACATTGTTGATGGTTGCTAACGCGTTTTCGCCGTAACGCATCACCACAATACCGCCAACCACTTCGCCTTCACCATCTAGTTCGGCTATACCACGGCGCGCGGCGGGGCCAGTACGTAGCTGGGCAACATCTTTCATTAGCACCGGAATGCCAGATTCAGACACTATGCCTAGCGGGATCTCTTCAAAGTCATCCAAGGTCTGGCGGTAGCCCGATGAAGTGATCATGTACTCCGCTTCAGCCATCTCAATAACGGAGCCGCCAGTTGAGCTGTTGGAATTGTCTAAGGCATTTTTAACCGTCATCAAATCGATTTGATAAAGGGCCAGTTTATGCGGGTCGACAATGATTTGGTACGACTGCTCCATACCACCAATAGTGGCAATCTCCGATACCCCTTCAACGCTTTGTAGCTCAAGTTTTAAGAACCAATCTTGCAGCGAGCGCAATTGAGCCAGATCATGCTGACCTTTACGATCGACCAAGGCATATTGAAAAACCCAACCTACACCTGAGGCATCAGGCCCTAATGTTGGCGTTACGCTGGCGGGCAGCTGCCCTTGAGTTTGCGACAGGTACTCTAATACTCGTGAGCGCGCCCAATAGATATCGGTGCCATCTTCAAAAATAATGTAGACGTATGAGTCACCAAACATTGAAAAACCGCGGACGGTCTTTGCACCAGGTACGGCCAGCATAGCGGTCGATAGCGGGTAGGTTATTTGATCTTCTACCAGTTGCGGTGCTTGCCCAGGATAAGAGGTCTTGACAATCACCTGCACATCCGACAGATCGGGTAGTGCATCCAGTGGGGTTATGCGCATCGCTTGGTAGCCGATTAAGGCGATGATAGCAGTGAGCACTAACACCATCACTCGTTGCTTAATCGCGGCGCTAATAATTCTTTCTAACATAGTCGACCTCCGATTAATGGTTTGCGTGTGGATCGGCAGTGACGCTACTATTGCTGCCACTTAAACGCTGTAAGCTGCCTTGAATACTGGCCTCTGAATCTAACAAGAACTGGCCAGATACAATCACTTTATCGCCGGCATTTAGCCCCTCAATGATTTCAGCTTTGCCTTGGGAGATAATGCCTACTTTTACACTGACAGAAGCAAAGCGGTTGTCATCACGTTGCACCACTACTCGGTTTTCTCGGCCAGTAAGAATGAGCGCTTCGGTTGGAATCGACAACACGTTTTTCTTCGGCTCACCAAAGAGTGTTACATCAACCAAGGTACCTGGTTTGAGTAATTTCTCAGTGTTCGCCAGTTTGATTCTGACTCGCATCGCGCGTGAAACGGGGTCTAGCTCTGGGTAGATGTAATCGATAGTAGATTGCAGGTCAAACAAGCCTTGTGAGGCGGATGTCACTTCCACGGGGCGACCTTGCTCAAGCCAACTTTGCTCGTTTTCAAATACGTCGGCAATCACCCACACATTGCTTAAGTCAACAATTTCAAACAGGGTATTGCCTGGTTGAACATACATGCCATGACGAACCGACAATTGACTGACAAAACCATCTTGCTCGGCATAATAGGGAACGCGATAAACGGTTTCCCCAGTGCGCTCTAAGTGCTTGATCGTGCTTGAGCTTACGCCCAGTAGCTCGAGTCGTAAGCGGGCCTTGCGAAGTAGATCATTGCCACGACGACTATCTTGTTTAAGGTAATCGATAGCTTGCATGTAATCATCTTGGGCATTAATTAGTTCAGGAGAGTACAACTCATAAAGTAGCTGCCCTTTTTTCACCTGTTGACCCACAGTATGCACCATTAACGTCTCTAGCCAGCCGCTAACGCGGGTGTGTGCGTGGCCTATAGCGTTTTCGTTGTATTGTACCGTGCCAATGGTTTTTACCTGCTTCGACAACGTTCCTTTTGTTACTTGCTCGCTACGCATGCCGAGAGCTTGCTGCATACCGCCGGATACGCCGACAACCACCTCTTCACTGACGCCACCGACTGTGACTTTTTCTAAGTTCATGCCACATATTGGGCAAGTACCGGGAGCATCTGACACCACATGCGGATGCATAGGACAGACATATTTAATATTGCTATCACCACTTGATTGAGCGGCGGGCATTAACATGGGTTTTGGCTGGCTTAGCAGTTGTTCTGCTTTAGTTTGTGGTTCTGAACTCATGTCCATTTTATTCGCATGGTCGTGGCTAGCATGTTCATCAGGGACGGTTTCTTCCTCCTCTTCCTTGACGAGGAACATATTACATTTCGGGCAGCGACCAGGTTCATGGCTGGTGACTTCAGGATGCATCGGGCAGTAGTAATCTTTGCTTACTGACGCGAGCTCATCTGTCTTTTCTGATTCATTAGATACTTCATCTTTGACGAGAAACATCTTGCATATAGAGCAACTACCAGGCTCATGGCTAGTCTCTTCTGGATGCATCGGGCAGTAGTAATCTTGGCTTACTGACGCGAGCTCATCTGTCTTTGCTGATTCATTAGATACTTCATCTTTAACGAGAAACATCTTGCATATAGAGCAACGACCCGGCTCATGGCTGGTCTCTTCTGGATGCATCGGGCAGTAATAGTCAGCACTGTGTTGCTGACTATGGGCTGCTGATGGCGTTTGTGCTAAAGCTTGGCTATAGCTAAACATTGGTGTAGCGGCAATTACTAAACTGCTCAATGCACACACTACATTTTTACGAAACTGTGTTGATTTAAATAAACTCATAATGCCTTATCTCCACCCTAGCTATTAGTGATGCATGTGACTTTTTTTATCGGCGTTTTCGCTATTAGCGATCGGCGTTAAGTCCATGCCACATTTAGGGCAGCTATCACCCTCTTTCCCCGTAATAGCTGGATTCATTGGACACGCATGGGTATCGGCTGTCATCTTATGATGGTTAGCTTTACCTTTGTGAGGACATGAGTCACAGCTTTTTGATTCGGCTTTAATGGCTTGCAGTTCCATGCCACATTTAGGGCAGCTATCACCCTCTTTACCGGTAATTGCAGGGTTCATTGGACATGCGTGAGTGTCGGCAGTCATCTTATGATGTGCTTTATCCCCCTTGTTTGGGCAAGAGTCGCAGTTATGTCCAGTGGCTTTTGCTGCTTCCAAGTTCATACCACATTTAGGGCAAGAGTCACCCTCAACGCCGGTGACTTCTGGATGCATAGGGCAAGCGTAGCTTTGGCTCT
This sequence comes from Shewanella sp. KX20019, assembly GCF_016757755.1. NCBI lineage: Bacteria > Pseudomonadati > Pseudomonadota > Gammaproteobacteria > Alteromonadales > Shewanellaceae > Shewanella > Shewanella sp. KX20019. Next base: position 355,676 of record NZ_CP068437.1, read on the forward strand.
GCTCTGCGCCGCTATCATGCGCATGAGCAGATACAGCAGGTGCCCAGGTTAAAAATAAAAAGGTGGTGAGTACCATACTAATAAAGGTTTTCATAACTTAACTCCATCAAAGAGATGGCCGAATGCTGTAAGTGCTAGCGCACAGAACAATTAACGGCTTAAATAATTGCTTAATAAGAATAAATAACGTTTTAAATATTTAGAGACAGGGCGTCTCGGATTACGCTATTGGAGGTCTTAAATCTTGTGGCAATAAGATAGAGTGGAAATGAGGCATTGGAGTGGCCGTTGCAATATCGGAGGTGCTGTTGCCAGGCCATGACAAAACACTAAACAGGGTTCCTGTTACTGAAATAACCAAGCAATGGTTACAATCACTCTGGCATGATCCTTTGCCGTTGCAGCAAGTCTTAGAGTTGCCGGGAAGCATTTGCGTATTCTCATCCGAATTGCAGCAATGAGTGTCGCTATCCATCTGCTCTTGGTGGCATTCAGCCCCATCTTGCATGCTCATCATTGGCATCTCATCAGCCATCGCATTCGGTACCATCAATGATCCATTAGATAGCAGTAGCTGACTCAACAAAGCGAGTAGCGTAAAGGCTATTAATGTATGACGGCGAAGTATGCTAAACATGATGGTTCCAAGTGATAAGCTTCAATGAGTCTAACACAGCACTTAAGTTATACATTGATAAAGTTCACAAATTAACTCTATCAATGTATTAGTTCGTAACGAAAGCTCGAGTGTTAGTTTTTCAATAGTAGCTTGGCCATCAGTTGACTATGAGTCATCAATGCGACCTGTTTCTCGCTACCGCTAGCATCGGTTAACTTAATATAAGGAGAGTCGATAAATTGGTAGGCATCCTCTTCAGATAGAATGCTCGGGGTGACAGCCTTATAGTTTTCAGCCGTTTTTAGATCGATATAGAGATATAGCGGTTCAGATCGAACCCAGTTTGAGTCGTCAGCATTGGATTCAAAAAGATCGCGATACTGCAGCTCAATCAAATTTTGGCCGTTATCTAATTGCAGGTATCGACCGTCTACACTGTTTAAGCCATTAACTCCGAGTACCTCAAGTGACTCTGGGAATGAAACTGAGGCTGCCATGCTGGTAAAGCTGGCAAGTGAAAGTGCGATAACGCTGATAAATTTTTTCATAATAAACTCCAAATAGAACCGGTAACCATGGGCCAGATGCCGATGGAAAAAATACATAACTGCAAATTGCGCTGAGCGCGAGTGATTTGAGGTTAAGCTTGGAGTTAAATTGGCGGTGGGTTTATTGACGCTTGTTCCGCTGTTTGAGGAGACCAAAATGCGGTTTGTAGGCTCTGTCCTGCCTGTTGGGCTGTGAGGTTGAGTTGAACCTGTTCCATAATTGCTGGGGTTGAAATGCAGTGTGATACACAATCTCCCGCCCCTAATATTTCACACAATGCATCACAATCTACCATGCTGGTGTTGATGCTTGGCATGCTACTACCGCAATTGCTTGTCTCTTGGTTAGAGCCGCCCATTGAACTGATTAGCAACCGCTCTAACGGTAGCGAAGCCTGTTCGATTTGCTGAGCATGTAGAGAAACTTTTGAACTGGCATGCAAAAATTTAGGCATAGCCATCGCTGGTGAAAGCAAAAATTGCCCGACCAGTGAGATGAGTAATGCTAAATATGCGATGCGCTTGCACATGTTCAACGAGTCCAAATAATGATGATGTAACCAGATAGACCTAGCGACTAGCTAATTAGTTTCAGACAATAAATATTTTTTTAATATTTATTGATGTTTAAGTTAACTATTACATATAAAAGAATTTCAAAAATGGCTCTAATATATCGAAATATCAAGCTGATAAGCGCTAATCCTTGCAGTAAACAAGGCTTTAGGCTAACTTTAGTAAAAGCGCATATATAATGAGCAACTTTTGATTCGGATGAGAGAGTTAGAGCTATGTCTCATTTTGCACTTTTAGTCCCAGATTAATCAGTAGGATATGGTTTATACTAAACCGCATAAATAGAGATGAAGTTAAACTTACATCGATATAAAAATTAAATATTTGGAGATGAGTGATGAACTGGCGAGCACTTTTTAAACCGAGCGCAAAATTTTCGATTCTGGCATTGTTGGTCGTCGGTATCGTAGTCGGTGTAGTTGGTTATTTTGCTACACAGCAAACTTTACATGCAACAAGTACAGATAACTTCTGTATGAGCTGTCATAGCAATCATTCATTGAAAGATGAAGTTATGGCTTCTGCTCACGGTGCAGGACGCGCAGGTGTTACTGTTCAGTGTCAGGATTGTCACTTACCGCACAATCCTGTTAAGTACTTAGTGAAGAAAATCATTGTATCTAAAGACCTATATGGTTTTCTGACTATCGACGGTTTCAATACCCAAGCATGGTTAGATGAAAACCGTAAAGAGCAAGCTGATCACGCACTTAAGTATTTCAAAAATAACGATTCAGCGAACTGTCAGCACTGTCATACTCGTATTTACGAGAACCAGCCTGAAGCGATGAAGAAGATGGCGAAGAGAATGCACGCTAACAACTTTAAGAAAGCTGACGACAAGCGCAAGACTTGCGTAGATTGTCACAAAGGCGTTGCTCACGTTTACGTTAAAATAACTGTAAACAGTAGCAAGCGTTATGAATGTTAGTTAGATGAGCTAACATTCAAACCTTAGAGCCCCATGATAGTGATATCTCGGGGCTTTTTTGTGTCTGCTTTTTGGGTGAAAGCTGAAAGGCTGAGACGGTACGAGCTAAGAAGGAAGGTTAAAAGCAGGTTCTAGGAAAAGCTAAGAAAGATCCTAGAAAAGCCGTGTAGAGCCGAGACGGTAATGGCGGGTAGAGCAGAGGCGGTGAAGCCGGGTAGAGCTAAGACGATAGAGCCGCTAGCGAAGCGATCCTCTTAGCCTTTCTCGTCTAAGCCCTTGTCATCTTGTTATATTTCGGCTGTTAACCGCTTTAGCTTTTTTGCTTAGCTAAAACTTGCTGACGATATTGCAACAAGCTAAATACGCCGAAAATAAATACTTGTAGATAATCGCTCCTCTTTAAGGAGATTAGGCTCTTAAACAAGGTGTGGAAGATTATCGTTTGGAAGCAGTGCATAAACAGAGTCACTGCCAAAAGGATATTCAGAATAACGGCAATATTACCGTCAAAGGGAGCTAATAGATTATAAACATCATCAACCATGCAAAGCCCGTCGCCAACTTACCTAATAGTAATATCAGTTTCATTTAAACGCGCTCCTCAGACTCTTGGGTATCATCATGTGCTAACGGATTGTACTGATATAAACGATAGATCACTTGGCCTGCTTTCTTCTCTTTAAGTTGAGTCCAACTCGCGGGTACATCCAGTACTGCTAGTTCCGATTCCGTTTCAACATAGATAAGTGCATCAGGTAACACGCATTGCTGCTGATCTAGCAGTTGGATGCTTTCTCTGTCAGTGACTTTCTAAAAGGTGGGTCAATAAATACAATATCAAAGCCTTTATCGGGCGTTGTTGCCAGTAGCTTCAAGCTGTCGCCTTTGATCACATCGGCATTATCACATTTTAATGTCGCTAAGTTTGTCACTAGCTGTTTTGCCGCCTGCGGTTGTAACTCAAATACTCTGGCATATGCAGCATAACGTGATAACGACTCTAAACTCAGTGCACCACTGCCGGCAAAACAATCCAGCACTCTAGCGCCACGCAAATCATCTGCGATCCAATTAAACAAGGTTTCACGAACGCCGGTCAGTTGTGGGGCGCAAAACCTTCCAGATCATGGATAGGCATCTTGCGTGATCGCCACTGGCCAGAAATAATCCTTACTTGGCCGCTTGAGGGTCTTTTTTTGACCATGATGTCCTCGTGATTTTTGCCTTATGGCAGAAAGTGGTAGACTATAGCGTCTGATTTAAGGTCCGTTATTTTATATCAAAGCACAACTAAATGGTATAAAAAGCCGTCGCGTAGATGCGGTCGGTTACATTTTTTGCTGTTTAAATCAGCGTAATTTTCGCGGTGTTTTGATATAACGTCCTCCACCCTACGCATTTATGTACAGCTATTTGAGCATCGGTAAAACACATGGCAAAGAAAGGTTTTTTTTTCCTGGTTCCGCAAAGATAAGTCTACAGAACAACCACAGGAAGCAGAGGCAGAATTAAACGTTTCGGCTCAAGCTGAAATTGAGCAAGTTGACGCTGAACAAATTGAAGCTGATAACCGTTGCAGAAAAGCACGTTGAATCAGAAAAGCTTGCAGCAGAGCAGGAAGAAGCTGCAAGAGTTGCAGCCGAGCAGGCAGAAGCTGCAAGAGTAGCAGCCGAGGCAGGCAGAAGCTGCAAGAGTTGCAGCCGAGCAGGCAGAAGCTGCAAAGAGTAGCAGCCGAGCAGGCAGAAGCTGCAAGAGTAGCAGCCGAGCAGGCAGAAGCTGCAAGAGTAGCAGCCGAGCAGGCAGAAGCTGCAAGAGTAGCAGCCGAACAGGCAGAAGCTGAAAGAGTTGCAGCAGAGCGGGCAGCAGCTGAAAGAGTTGCAGCAGAGCAGGCTGAAGCTGAAAGAGTTGCAGCAGAGCAGGCAGCAGCTGAAAGAGTTGCAGCAGAGCGGGCAGCAGCTGAAAGAGTTGCAAGCAGAGCAGGCTGAAGCTGAGAGAGTTGCAGCGGAGCAGGCGGAAGCTGAAAGAGTTGCAGCGGAGCAGGCAGAAGCTGAAAGAGTTGCAGCGGAAACAGGCAGAAGCTGAAAGAGTTGCAGTGGAGCAGGCAGAAGCTGAAAGAGTTGCAGCCGAGCAGCTTGAACATCAACCAGAGCCGCAAGCGAAACCAGTAAAAGAGGGCTTATTTGCCCGGCTAAAACGCGGTTTAAAGCGCACCAGCGAAAGCATAGGTAGTGGCTTTGTTGGGATGTTCACTGGTAAGAAGATTGATGATGATCTTTTTGAAGAGCTAGAAGAGCAACTATTGATTGCCGATGTGGGTGTTGAAACCACCACCCGTTTAATTAAGAGTTTAACCGAGCAAGCCAGTCGCAAACAGCTTAAAGATGGTGAAGCACTGTATGAGCTGATGCGTGATGAGATGCAAAAAAATACTAGAGCCAGTATCAATTCCTCTAGTGCCAGAAAATACAGATGGCCCGTTTGTTATTTTAATGGTGGGAGTGAATGGTGTAGGTAAAACAACCACTATTGGTAAATTGGCTAAGCAGTATCAAGCTGAAGGCAAGACAGTCATGCTCGCTGCGGGTGATACTTTCCGCGCTGCAGCCGTTGAACAGTTGCAGGTTTGGGGTCAACGTAACGACATTCCTGTCATTGCCCAAACACACGGGAGCTGACAGTGCTTCAGTATTATTTGATGCACTGCAAGCCGCCAGAGCACGTAATGTTGACGTACTAATAGCCGATACTGCGGGCCGCTTACAAAACAAAGCGCACTTGATGGACGAGTTGAAAAAAGTGGTTCGAGTGATGAAAAAGCAGGATCAAGCCGCGCCGCATGAGGTGATGCTCACTCTAGATGCAAGCACTGGTCAGAATGCGATTAGTCAAGCGCAGCTGTTTCAAGAGGCCGTTGGCGTAACAGGTATCACCATTAGTAAATTAGATGGCACTGCAAAAGGTGGTGTTATTTTTGCCATAGCTGACAAATTTGGTATTCCAATTCGTCACATCGGAGTCGGTGAACAGATTGACGATCTTCGTACTTTTGATGCGAAAGACTTTATTGAGGCACTATTTAGTCAATCAAGAGACGACACTGACGCAAAATAGCGTTAGATTATATAGCGATATCGACGACTAAGAAATCTAATAAATGATTCGATTTGAGCAAGTCAGTAAAGTTTATTCCGGCGGTCAAAAAGCCTTGTCGGATGTGAACTTTCATTTAAAGCGTGGCGAAATGGCGTTTCTAACCGGTCACTCAGGTGCGGGTAAGAGCACCTTGCTCAAGTTGATCACGGTGATCGAGCGTGCCAATGGCGGTAAAGTGTCCATTAATGGCCATGATATTGCCAAGCTGCGGCGCTCTCAAGTGCCTTACTTGCGTCGTGATATCGGTATGATTTTTCAAAACCATCACTTATTAATGGAAAAAAGCGTGTTTGACAATGTTGCGCTACCGTTAATTATCGAAGGATTTTCTCACGGTGAGATCCGTAAGCGGGTTGCTGGTGCACTCGATATGGTGGGGCTTTATGGTAAAGAGCGACATAGTCCGATCATGCTTTCTGGCGGTGAGCAGCAACGTGTAGGCATTGCCCGCGCGATTGTGAACAAACCGCCACTATTACTTGCCGATGAACCTACAGGTAACTTAGACCCTAAATTATCGATGGATATACTGCGCTTATTTGAAACCTTTAATGATTCAGGTACCACAGTGCTGATCGCAACACATGATTTGGGTCTTATTGCACGGATGAAATATCGTACATTAACGCTTAAGCAGGGTCGTGTGCTTGGCGCTCAAGAGTTAGACCAAACAGACACCTTAAGTGGGTACTGAGGATTATGATGAATAAGCAGTCTCAGTTAACTCGCAGTAAATTGCCGATTTCAGGCCAAATCGTAATGTTTTTTATTCGCCACATTCAACACGCAATGGCGAGCTTGGGTGAATTATGGCGTAACCCCATTTCATCATTAATGACAATGGCGGTACTTGGGGTCAGCCTCAGTTTACCTGCAGCGTTGCAAGTGCTGGTTAAAAATGCCGAAACCATTACTCAATCGTGGAACAGTGCCGCCGAAATATCGCTCTTTGTTGATGAGGGACGTAGCGAAAAAAGTATTCAGAGTTTAATCGCTCGCCTAAAGGTATATCCCGAGGTGGCAGAGATACATTATATCAATCGCGATCAAGCCTTAGAGGAGTTTCAACGACTTTCCGGCTTCGGCGAGGCGTTATCCTATTTAGACGCGAATCCACTTCCAGCCGTCGTGATGGTGACGCCTAGCTTAAAATACTCTAGCCCTACTGGCGCTAGAGAGTTACTGAGAAAACTTGAGCAGGAAGCTGAAGTGAGTTTTGGCCGACTTGATATTGAATGGTTAGAACGCCTGCAAGCTGTGGTTCGTTTACTTGAACGCACTGTATTGGCAATTGCAGCGCTACTGGTGTTAGCGGTTGTACTTGTTATTGGTAACACGATTCGTCTAGCGATTATGAATCGACGCACCGAAATTGAGGTGATGAAGCTTGTTGGTGCCACAGAAGCCTTTATACAAAGGCCCTTTCTTTATACCGGTATTTGGTTCGGGATCATTGGTGGCATATTGGCCTGGGTTATTATTAATTTACTGGTGTGGTATTTAGACTCTGCACTGGCTGAACTGCTTGGTTTATATGGCAGCGAACTGCATATGGAGTCTCTGACATTAGCAGAGCTTGGGCAGCTGGTTTTATTAGCTTCCTTTCTAGGTTGGCTTGGTTCATACCTCTCGGTACGCCAGCACCTACGGGCTATTGAACCTTCTTAGAGATAGAAGTACTGGATTGGCAAAGATGAACTATCCTTCATTTGCGTTGTCTTTATGTAGGTGTAAAAATTCAACTGTACATATTAGACAACGCCGATGGTTGACATATTCTGTCAATTAGTCGATAGTTCTCAGTCCATCTCAATAGAGGTGTGATTTTCAGGTTTAGTTAGACCGTAGTATTGGTAATAAGTAGTAGGAGCGTGAATGACAGATCAAACGCAAACAATGGCCCTTATGGTTCCTCAAAGTAGTGGAAGCCTCGAGTCTTATGTTCACTCTGCACATAGAATTTCTATGTTGGATGCAGAGGAAGAGCATGAGCTAGCGAAGCGTCTGCAGGAAACTGGTGACCTACAAGCTGCGAAAAAACTGATTATGTCGCACTTGCGCTTCGTGGTACATGTTGCAAAAGGCTACTCTGGATACGGTTTACCCCAAGCCGACTTGATTCAAGAGGGCAATATTGGCTTGATGAAAGCCGTAAAGCGTTTTGACCCCGATGTGGGTGTTCGCTTGGTATCATTTGCCGTGCATTGGATCAAAGCCGAAATTCATGAATATGTGCTTAAAAACTGGCGCATAGTTAAGGTTGCAACTACAAAAGCACAACGTAAGTTGTTCTTTAATCTTCGTAAAACTAAAAAGCGTCTTGGCTGGTTTAGTGATAATGAAGTGGGTATGGTTGCCGAGAGCCTAGGAGTCTCAAAAGCGGACGTGACCGAAATGGAGTCACGGATGGCTGCTCAAGATCCGGCGTTCGATTTAGCCAGCGATAACGACGATGAAAAAGATTATGCGCCTATGCATTACCTTGAAGATCATTCATCTGATTTGGCTAGCCAAGTTGAAAATGACAACTGGGAACAAAACAACCAAGACCGCCTGCTTTCAGCTATCAAGACACTTGATGAGCGTAGTCAGCACATTCTTCAGGCTCGTTGGTTAAATGAAGACAAAACCACGCTACAAGAGTTAGCGAGCACTTATCAAGTATCGGCAGAACGCATCCGACAACTTGAAAAGAACGCGATGAACAAACTAAAAGGACGAATGGAAGCTTAAGGCTTTTGTTGGTACTAATTAAAACCTGCTACGGCAGGTTTTTTTATGTCTGGAACATTTATGCCTAAAGCCCATGGATGGATAGCTTTCGGCTTTATGTCTGGAACATTTATGCCTAAAGCCCATGGATGGATAGCTTTCGGCTTTATGTCTGGAATATATTCCAGACATTGTTTTTTGAAATCAAGCTGCGCTTGATAAAGGTCGTGGCGCTTCGCTCCACATTGGTAATGCATCAAGCTGTGCTTGACCAGAGTCGTGGGATTCCATCCCACACCCGGCCAAGAAGGGGTCAACAGCAACCCCCTCTTGGATCACCCCTGCCGCCCCAGACGAAGTTGTCTCCCTCGTACTTATGGATAAATCACTAACGCTTCCGATGGGGCATCCTGCCCCGCGAAGGCTAACCCGACATCCCTGTCGAACTTACGTGATTTATTCCAACGTACTTCGGCTACTTCGATGGGGAATAGGTGTTTTTTGTTCGTTTAGGTATGGAATCTAACTGTTGAGTTCCTATTCTTAAACTCAAATTCCTAATGGATGCGCTTTTTGAAACCCAGTGTAGATACGGCTTAGGCCTTTGATGGCATGGATGCCATCGTAGAGCCCACAGGGCCAATTCTGTTCCATACAGAATTTGGCATTTCCTCCGTCCCTGGAGGTCAGGTGTGCTTGCGGCGAGCCTTAGTTGCGTCTGCACATACGCCAGCTGCAAGCAATTGGAACCACTGTGGCTGAGGGGGTTCTTCTCTGCTGAAGATACGGCAGATAAAAGTAGTGAGCAGGAAACTCACGAGGTATATCAAGCGGAGTTTGATTGGAATGTCACAAGTTGATTGTAATTCAACTCACTATTTCGCTAGAAGAACCGCTGCAATGATCTGTTTCCGTACGACTTTAATGCCTACATTGGCGACATCTGGCCATGGGTAATAACACCTTGGCCGCTTGAAACGGGCTATTTTGTCGGCGAGAAATACAGTTAACTCTGCTTCGGTCGGCATCTTGTCAGCGTGCTTATTCAATTTGCTCTTATCAAGCTTGAGAGTAGCGACGGGCAGGTGACCAAATTTTGCATCGGCTTGAGCGAAGACGATGGCGTCATCAATCAATGGATGTAGCTTTAACGCGGTTTCTACCTCTTCTGGCTGCAGGTTTTCCCCACCGCAAACAAACATGTTATCTAAACGGCCGTCAATGCAGAGGTTATCGTTTTTATCCCAATGCCCTAAGTCAGTACTTGGAAACCAGCCTTTTGTCTCTAATGAACTTCCTAGAGGCTTGTAAAGGCCATCGAGGCTAAGATAGCCGAGAAACAGACATTCGCCTCTTAGCCATATCTCCCCGTCGACTATTTTTAGCTCTCGCTGAGGTAACAGTTGGCCGCTTGAGCGATCTGTGCGGGCAATGCCGGTGGTGATCTGTGAGCTCATCTCAGTCATGCCATAACTGGTGAAGGCGTTAATATTGAGGTTGCTGAGTTGGTCCAATAGACTGGCTGAAATTGCGCCACCACCGAGTAGCATCGCTTTGACTTGGCTTAAGCAGTCAATGTCAGCTTTAAGCAACTGTTGTAGCTGCGCGCTGACTAAAGACAAGTGGCTGACTCTGTCTCTGGTTAACTGCTCTGCAAGAGCTATCGACTTGTCTTCAAATACCACACCCGCGCCAGCTAGTGCGCAGCGATTGAGGATAGCGAGTCCACCAATATGAAATAGTGGCAGCGACAGTAACCAGCTATCTTCTGCTGAGATGTCAATCAGCGTTTTAGAGCCTTTGGCGCTGGCAATATGGTTATGCAAGCTATGTACGGCCGCTTTAGGCAAGCCTGTACTGCCAGAGGTTAGAATGGCATTTACCGCGTGTTGCGAATTGATCTCTGGCGCTGGTTGCTGGCTTTGTTGCTTGAAATTCAGCACTAATAACTGAGTGCTATCTGTACCGAGTGTCAGTAGGGCGGTTTCTAGCCTAGGTAGTCGTGCTTGTGTGCTGGTGGGCAACCAAAAGTAGCGGTATTGATGAGCTTGGATAAGCTCAATAATTTGTACCTGTGCAAAGCGCGGAGAGATAGGGCAAAACAGCAAACCACTGTCGACACAGGCCCAATAAAGCGTGAGTAACTCAGGGCTATTATTAGCAACACAAGCAAGCCTATCACCGTGCTTTAATCCTGCTTGCTTAAGCTGTTCCCCGATTGCGATGACTTGCTGACTGAGCTGTTGGTAGCTGACAGTTTTGCCGTTAACGGTATAGGCGGTGGAGTCAGGTCGCTGCGCGGCAACCTGATGAATGGGGGGCAGTTTAACAGTGTCGGCAGGAGTATTCGGCATAAAGAGCTAACCTAGTTCAAGCAGCTGTTGTAGATCATCTATTTGCAGGCATTTTGCTTTACCTGTGCTTTGCAGTAGATCTTGGCTAAAAGCGCTTAGGGTATCGATACCAGGGATCTCACCTGGGGTCACAATGTCGGCCAAACGGCTAAGATCACTTATGCCTAGACTGGCTTCTAAGCTTGAACTCAATATTGAGCGCACCCCATGTTCATCGGCCAAATGCTGTAGGGACTGCAATTTGTCTAAACTACCCAGTAGCATAGGTTTGATGATAATGGCACACAGCCCTGCTTGCATCTCAAACTGATAGTGTGGGTCATTGAGTGACTCGTCTAATGCCCAAGGCGCTGCAATCGCTTGATAAAATGTTGGGTTATCGACAGCTTGTTTGCAAGGCTCCTCAATATACTCAATAGCATGCAAAGGGATACAAGCGATGAATTCGATGGCTTGTTGTAGCTCAAAGCCACGGTTTGCATCGAGCCTAAGTTTTAAATCCGGGCGTATGGCTAAGATCTGATGGATAAGTTTGATCTCATCCTCAAGTGATGTTTGTGCCACTTTTACTTTTACTGCATGTATATTCTCAGGTAGCGCCGCCACACGCTCGGCAACTACAGTTAACGGCTCATCTTGATTGCGGTAAATAAGCGGAATTGTACGAGCTTTAAGGCTGTGGCCATCGAGCTTCCCGCTAAGTTTGGCATGCAGTAAACTTAAGCCAAAAGCGACTGCGTTTTGCTCGGTCTTATCGGCAAGGTCAAGTAGCTTATCTGCTGGTTGTAGATGCAGCTGCGTCAGGTACTCACTGAGTTGCTTACTTGTTTGTGAAAGTGAATGCTGACTAAAACCGGTCAGTGGATTGCCATCAATATCAATACCCGACAGTGGTGCAATTTCAACTTGCTCCGTGCGCTCATGACTCCCTGAACTCATTGTCGCTGTAAGCACTAAACCGTGGCGTTGGTCGATGCGTTGCTTACCTACGGGTAATAATCTATCGAGATCAATACTGTATTGATGAAGGCTAAGTTTAGTGAGGATCATTACGTGGGCCCATTGGATGATTTTAGATTATATGAGGCTTGCTCAAGCAGCAGCATTACTTGTTTACTAAACGCTGCGGGGGCGGCGCTATGAACATTGTGGCCACTGGCTGCCATAGGGTGAATAGTGATTGGATATTGTTGCTGCCAGCGCTTCGCGAGTGCGAGAAATTTTTGGTCATCACTTCCGGCAATAAAATAACATGGGGCAGAGATTATCTGTGGCGTGTCCCAAAGATCGGCTTGCTCTGCAAGTGATGTGGCTTGATAGCAGTTACCCAGTGCTGAGGCTTGATTAGCACTGCGCTGCTGGATCATTGCTTGGCGTTGTTTAGTTGTAAGATCGGTAAATACGGCTTGTTGGTACCAAAGCGTTAAAAAGTCCTCAATATCGAGGCTATTTAGTTTAGCTGCCCACTGTGCATCACTGGTTTTTCTCGCTGCTCTGTCATCCTCAGACTTAAGGCCTGGGTGGCACGACTCCAGCATTAAGCTGAGAATATTTTCAGGTGCATGCCGCGCAAGATGAAGTGCTATCCTGCCACCGAGCGAATAACCGATCAAGTGGTACTGCTTAATCTTGAGCTGTAAAAGTGTTTGTTGGATAAGCGAGGTGCAGGCATCAAAACCAGGTACAGGTAAGCTATTGTTTAGACTTTCGCCATGACCCGGAAGATCGATGCTAACGCAATAATATTGCTTAGCTAGCACCTCTATAACCGCTGTCCAATCCTCTTTACTGCCCAAAAAACCGTGCAACAGTACAATAACGGGTGCAGCGGGGTCGCCTTGGCATTGAGTTGCCAGCATCAGCCCTGTTTCACCCAGGTGGCGATATGGGCAATTTGATCACTGGCTTGGTTTTGTGACACGCTCACTTCGATAACTGAAGGCCCTGCGTAGGTCATGGCATATTCGTAAGACTCGATAAAGTCATCGAGGTCATCGACTTGGTTGTAGGCTAAGCCGAACATGGCTGCACCAAAGCCAAATTCAAGACCATGGGATAAGCGATAGTAATCGCTGCGTAATTGTTCGTTAGGCACTGGCAGCAGGTTAAATATATTACCGCCATCATTATTAAGGATCACTATGATAAATGGACTGGTGACGCTGCGTGCAATCGCTAGTGAATTGAGATCATGTAGCTGTGAAATATCACCAATAACCAGTGTCGTTGGTTTTTTTTCCGCAATGGCAACGCCGCATGCCGTTGCGAGTAGCCCATCAATCCCCGAGGCGCCGCGATTGGTATAGACGGCTGCGTGCTCAGCAGTGATCGGAGCGAACATATCGAATAGTCTGACGGGCAGACTATTACCAATAAATAGCTGATGTTCACTGGTTTGGCGTTTGGCTATTGCGCGTATCGCCTGTGCTTCGCCGAATTCAGCATGATCGATTTGTTGTTGGTATAGGGTTTCTAGCGCTTCATTATGCTGCACTAAGGGTAATGCCCACTGTGCTTGAGATGAACGTGGCCAAGGCAACTGGCTAAAGGTGTTCGCCTGCGCAATCCATACCTGCTTAGCTTTATGATTTGGGTCTAGCCTTTGATGTTGTGGCAGAACTTGCCAGTAGTCCTTCCAGCTATGTTCACTTAAATAGCTCATCAAACGTTTTGATAAAATACGACCGCCAAAAACGATCACTTTTTCAGCTTGTGCTAGCAGCACCTGAGATTTTGGTTGTAGTAACAGTTGGTCGATATTACCGATGGCAGCGCTACTTTGTCGAAGTTGTGATTGGGCATCGGTAACGATAGGCCAACCGAGCTTTATCGATAGCGCGATCAGCTGTTCTGGTTGATGCTCTGGTGCCAATGTTGCTGCCACGATGATGCCTTTTCCATGGACAAACCTGGCCAGTGCGTCATGGGTCGGTAGCTGTGAAGCTGTTGGCGCTGCGTATTGGATATAGGGTGTATTCCCTTGTTGCCATTGAGTCACTGGCTTTAAGTAATCACTAAAATCGGCTTGAGGTGCTGTTGGGTAGAGTGGTTCGCGGTACATACAGTTAATATGCACTGGCTGTGTTTGATTGCTGACCGCATCATCGATAGCGCTTAATAGCGCAGCCGGGCTAATACTTATCTCTGGCGTGGGTAAACTGAGTGGCTTGGCGTATTGAGCGAAAATGGCTGGCTGAGTAATCGCTTGGTTAGCGCCGCAGTCGATAAGCTCTGGCGGGCGATCACCTGAAAGGACTATCAGTGGAACCTGCGTTAGCCAAGCTTCGATTACCGCTGGATATAGATTCGCAACTGCGGTGCCTGAGGTCGTGATAATAGCCACCGGAGCGCCACTGGCCTTGGCTAAGCCTAGCGCCATAAAGCCTAAACCTCTTTCATCAAAGTGTAGATGTTGGCTCAGATTTTTTTGTTTCGCAGCCGCTAAGGTTAACGGCGTTGAGCGCGATCCCGGTGCCATACAGACATGTTTGACCCCTAGACGAGCAAGCTCCTCTAAGATTAACGTTCCCCAAAGCAAGTTTAATTCAGCCGTATGTTCAGTTTGCATAAATAATTACCATCCCAATGATAATGTTAGTTTAACTTGCTTTAGCGCAAAGGAATATGATCGGCTCCGGTTTTCTTAAACCTGTAAGCTAACGTTAAACGGCTAATGAAGATTATCGACCTTGATTGTCTATCCATTCACTCATCACTACATGGGTTTTAATTTTAGTAATATCGGGCAGAGCGTCGATAAACTCGCGGATCTCATGTAGGCGTTTCATCGACGCGGCATTAACATATACCAATAGATCCATATCGCCAGTGATGCCTTTACAAGTGACTATTTCCGGGATGGTGTGGAATATCTTGACGATATCGGCACAGTAAGCGCATTTATGACGGATCTCAAAGTAAGCTGAGACTCCCTCTGTTTGCGATGCACTCAATATCACTTGGTATCCACGAATAGTGCCTGATGCCTCCATCTTTTTTATTCGCTCAGTGACAGCCGAGCGTGATAGATTCACCTCTGCAGCAATATCCGAGATACTGCGGCGGGCATCTGTTCTTAGAGCGCTTAAAATAGCATTATCAAACTTGTCCATGTTCAATTCCAACATTATGACTGAAGTTAATTAAAATACCGGCAAAATGACGGTATGTTTGGTGAGGTTGACGGCAAATAAGCGCAGAATGCTACTGAGTCTAAAACTATAATAGAACCATTACAAACTAGAGTTTATAAGACAATGAATCAAAATAAAGGCACGATTGGACGCTGGCAAGGTGCCGGGCTAATGGCCACCACTTTGTTGGGCACTGGGGTGTTTATCCTGCCGCAAATGACTATAGTAACCGCTGGACAAGGGGCATTAATCGCTTGGTTGGTGTTAACGCTGGCCATTATTCCAGTCACACTCGTGTTTGGACGATTAGCTAGCCTATTGCCTCACGCGGCAGGTCCTGCTTATTTTGTCGAACAAGCCTATGGCCGTACAGCCGGCAGAACCATAGGCTTGATGTTTCTACTGGTTGTGCCCATTGGCGCACCCGCCGCCATCTTGATGACCTTTCAATTCGTTAACGCTTTAGTGCCATTAAGCGGTTGGGCGCAGGTAGGAACTGAATTGTTACTGTTAGGCGTGCTGCTTTTGCTCAATTCACGTGGTATTCAAGTTTCAGCAAAGCTGCAGTTTGCTCTAACCTTAGCAATAGTCTCCGTGGTGGTGGCACTCTTTGGCGGTGTTGGATTGAGCCTGTCTGAGCTTGAGTCTTTTGCCCATCAAGACACGCCCGATATAAGCTTAATCATGGCGGCAGTCGGTATCGCATTTTGGAGCTTTCTGGGGATAGAGGCGATGACGCATCTTGCCAATGATTTTCGTCAGCCTAAGCAGGACATGATCCCCGCAATGCTAATTGGTACCGTATTAGTTGGTGTGGTTTATTTAGCTTGTACCTTATTACTGTTGATGGTTCCGAGCGATACACCAGTGGCCATGGTTGGTGTGTTTGACAGCTTATTAGGTGGTTATGGGGCGCCTGTTATCGGCATACTAGGGATCGTTAGTGGTTTAGCAACCGTCAACGTTTATACCGCGAGTGTGTCGAGATTAATCTGGAGCTTTAGCCGTGATGGCGTGCTGCCAAAATACTTTAGCCAATTGAATCAACATCAGTCACCCGCTCGAGCAGCAACCGCAGTACTTTTTGCGATGGCATTAGTGATCATAATCACCTACGCAACTGGTCAGCAACTAGAAGATCTTATTGCCTGGAGTAACGGGGTATTTGTGATTATCTATTTAGCCGCCATGTTTGCGGCGGCTAAGTTACTCAGCAAGCGATACTTGCCGCTGGTGATCCTTAGTTGTGCCTTATGCGCAGTTATAGGTTTTGCTTTAGGCTGGAATATGGCCTACGCCATATTGCTGATGCTAATTTTGTTTCCAATATTATGGGCACAGAAAAGCCACTTAAGCCGAAGACAAGCGCTAGTTTGAGTCAATTGCCAGCAGCGTATTGCAGATTTTTATTGAGTTTCTATTGCTAAGTTGCGCATCTGGATCAGTTCGCTATGCCGCAGATATAGCAGTTCAGAGGTGCGACGGATTAGCTGATCTTCATATTGGCACAGATGTCCATCAACATAAGCTAAGCGCCACATTGCCAGGATTAGCTGTTGTTTTTGCTCAATATCAAAGTGGTCATTAATGGCTTGAGTAAACTCATATAGCGAGGTGGAATTATTTTGCGACACAGTAGCATCTGCGATTAATGCATTCACATCGTCGACTGACAAGCCTAAGCTGGTGGTGAGAAGCTCAGGTAGGATCTTCGCTTCTTCATCTGACATGCTCTCATCGGCCATGACGACTTCCAATAGCAAGCTGGCCGCGGCAAGGTTAAGTTGCTGCGCCTGCTCTTCAGCTGAAAGCGTTCGACTGGGAGCTTCAAAAAATTGTTTTAGCTTAGCAAGCATGCAAATTCCTTAATGTATAGATATAAAACTTAGAGCGTCAATCTTAAGGAGAGTTCCATCTTGGTTGTGTTGGATGATCTATACCCATCTTACCTGAAGATGCAGGATTCAGTGGAAATTTAATGGGCTTTAATCAAGACATTGATTGCCACTAATGGTCGTTCCCTTAATAAAATCAATAACACGGAGTAAAGCCCATTAAAACCCATCGCAGAAGGCGTTGTGCAAGCCCACTTCGTTGTTGCACTAACTTAAAAGGGAATAACCATTTCTTCGTTAATGCGCCTAGAATTGAACTCGCACAACGCCTCTGAAACGAGCACCTTCAAGTAGGATGGGTATATAGCAACCAAGATGGGTATAGCAGTCTTACAATATGGCGCCGAGTCCTTGCATAAGTAGGTCTGCGCTACCAGATGTGCCATTAGAGTCGAGGTAGCCCTTGACGATGTCAATCATAGGAGCCGCCAAATCTTTGGAAATTCCAAGCTTTTCAAAAGCGTCGTAAACCATCGCACCACCCTGCAGCGAATCACCGAATCCACCCGCTTTAGATAACAAGCCTGACATTCCTGAGTCACTATCCATCTCAGGTACCGCACTTAGCAAGCCATCAATACCGGGAATCGAGTCTGAAATAGAGCTAAAGTCACTGCTGCCCAGTGAAGATTGCGCTAATGACAGCAAACTGCCTAAGCCGCCCTCTGCCTGCCCCTGGCTTAAGCCTAATTGCGACATGACACTGCCGACCAAATCATCTGATTGTGCTGGCGTTGAAATCGCTTTTGCTGCTTTTGTAGCAGGATCTATTGAAGTTGCTTCTGCTAATAGGTCGAGCCCGTGGGCGTTAACTTGAGTTGAGAATATGCTTAATAGCGTCAGAATACCTGCAGTCAATAATTTCATCGGAGCCATCCTTTTAAGTTAAATCTGTTGCATTTTTTACTAGTTTAACGGGTTTAACAATTTGTTTGCAGTTTTTTTACTTTTAACAAATAGCGAATACGTGATTTCAACTGTGCATTAATTACTAAACTTGGGTATCCTTAGCCCTAATTCGTGTTATTCAATTTCATTTTTTGGAAAACCCTATGTCATTATCAGCCATCTTGACTCAAGCATTTAATTTTTTTCGTAATAATATTAGCCAGTTAGCAGCTTTAACTGTTCCAGTGTTGTTTATCCAGGTCGGTATTCAACTGTGGTTGAGTTTAGAGATAAGCACTGCTGATCTTGAAAACCCCCAGTTTGGCACCGTTCATATGGTGGCGATGATGACGTTGTTGTTAGTATTTTCGTTTTTAATTGCCGCATTAACACTATTTTTAGAGATCCGCTCACAAGGGCACAGTCCTAGTAACGGTATGATATTAAAAACCAGCTTGAACTTTGTTCCCGCTTTACTGTTGGCTGGAGTATTTTCAGGTCTTGCTGTGCTGGCACCGTTCTTCGTGCTTCTGGCGATCAATCCAATGTTAGGCATTATTGGCTTGGTGATTAGTATTTACCTTTTTGCTCGACTGGCCTTTGTTAACTTCATGGTGGTGGTTGAGCGATTGACACCGATGGAAGCCATTAAGCGTAGCTTTACCTTTAGCGGGCCGATAGCGCTGAAAACAATAACGGTATTATTACTTTATATTCCAATCTCTTTAGTGGGCAGCGTATTGGCCATGGGCACACAGCTTGGTGGCGTACCATTACAATTGATTGGTGAAGTCATTGTGGCATTTTTTGGCTTATTCGTTAACGTGGTACTGTTTCGTTTATATATGGTTTCGCGTGAAGACTCAGATGCTCCTGGCAACCTAGAGCAGTAATCCTCAACAAACATCGATAATAATGGCGAATGTTTTTCAGGATATTCGCCGTTATCCTAGCTAAGTCAACGTTACGCATGTAGTTACGGCGTGGGAGCATATCTTGTTAAACGATATTGAATTCGTTAATCAGTTTTCAGTTGAACTGGGGCAGGATTATCGCAAGGCTAAGAGCTTTGTAACCGATGTGCCAACACAAGCTTTACTTCATGTTAGAAGCTTTAGCCATAAGCTAACCAGCTTACTGGCTGAAGAACAGGCTATCCATTTCGAGAGTCCCAATCTTTACGATCGTATTGAGCAGCTAAACCAACGCAGACTTATCGATGTAAAAACCACCCGAGCCCTGCATAAGCTACGTGCCGATGGTAATCGTGGTGCCCACCCAGAAAAGTATCACCTGACTCCTGAACAATTGCAGCAGTTAAGCCAACGTGCAATTAAAAATCTACTGCAGCTGGTGGATTCACTGTTTAGTCTGGTGACAAATGACAACAAGCCTGAATATTACTTTGAAGAGTTTGATGCCTTAGCGGGCAGGGACTTGTGCTATCGCGCGGTGATGGAGCGGGATGCTGAATCGCAATATCTTGTCGGTATGTCGCTTAAGACACGAGCATTGATGCAAAGAGAGCAGGAACAAGCACTGCAAGAGAGTCGCGAAGACAGGGTCAAAGACCGCTCTACAGCATCATTCAAGCAAGCGAGTTATTGGTTTTCTCAAGCCGCAGATGATGATGTGAATGCACTCTATGAGCACGGTGTATCATTAATCCATGGTTACAGCGGCGAGTTTGATGTTATAGCGGGTGAACAGGCCATCGCAAAGGCAGCTGCCGAAGGTGTTGCCAATGCCATGGCGTTGTTAGGTTACTTTTATTTAGTGGGTAGTCAGCATTTTGCAGCGGATGTTCAACTTGCAGAGCGTTATTTGAGTCAAGCGGCAAAGCTCGAGCAATCAGAAGCGATGGCAAATCTCGGTGTGCTTTATTATCAGCAGTCTGATCTGAAAACAGCTTATAAGTATATTAGTCGCGCGGCGAAAGCCGGCTTTCCCCATGCACAATACCATCTAGCGTTAATGTTAGCTCGTGGTGAAGGTTGTGATGCCGATGCAGTAAAAAGCGAGCATTGGTTGGCTGAGGCCGCTGAACAAGGCCAAGTCGATGCGATGTTCTCTAGAGCCCAGTCGATGCTTCATGATGACAATGCATTGGGAGAAGATTACTCGCAGGCAGAAAGCTATTTACGTGAAGTCATTAAATACGGCCACAGTGTGCCTGCAATGATCGAGCTAAGCATTGCACTTGCTGACGGCATGCTAGGTCGTATTGATGTTGTTGCTGCAGCTTCTTTGTTAAAACTTGCCCGAGAACACGCTAACGACGAAGAGCTGGCAGTTATCGAACCGTTATGGGCTTCACTTGAGCAGCAAGTGCTCTCTGTTATTAAAATGACAAATTCGGCGAAAGAAAAAGAAGCGTTAGCGAAAGCGGCTGAGTTACTTAGCTGAGATGAACAAATCTTTATATTGATTGGTATAACTTGTACTCATTCTCGCGCCATTAGCGTTGATAATACACTCACTATTAGTGAATATTAATTCTTTTCATCTTCCCAAAATTATACCAATGAACTAAGATGCGTGAACCAAATGGTGAGTGTGCTCATTGGTTATAAACAGAGTGCCATAAGCACTTAGCGGTTGATTGCCCTTATCTTTGCTACCACCTCAGTCTTTCTGACTGTAAACTGTTTGTTCCACAAGTATGTGAGCTACCCTTACGTCTACTGTTGTATACATTATGCAATGCGTGTAGATTGGCGGCAATTAAAATGCTGGAGCGCTACATGTCTTATTCTGCCACCAATGAAGCAAAATCCATTCTTGCTACTCGTACTTATTCAATAGCGAGTAATCAGCAACTGAATGATTTTGCAGAACGCTATACTCGATTAGCGCTTGCTATTGGCCAGCATGATGAGCATTACGTCGATGCCTACTTTGGTCCTAGGACATGGCAAGAGGAAGCATATTGGCAGCCTATTGCAGAACTTAGGTTGCAGTACGAAGAGGGGAGCCAAGTACTGGCAGCATTTGGCCAGAATAATCTTGATACAGAGCTTCGTGGTCGATATTGTTTCCTTGAAAAGCAGTGGCTATCGATAGGGGCGTATTTAGACCTATTAGAGGGTGAAAATATCAGTTTTGATGAAGAAGCCCGGCGGTTATACGACACCGCTGTTCCTGAGTTTTCATTAGCAGAATTACAAAGTATTCATCAAGAACTCAATAGTTTATTACCAGGTGACGGGACATTACAGCATCGCTTTACTGAGTTTAAATTATCCTATATCGTGCCTAAAGATAAAGCGCCTGCGGTATTTAATGCAGCAGTTAATAAGGCGCGTGAGTTAACGAAAAAGCAGTTCACCATACCTGATCATGAAAGTTGTGAAATTGAGTATGTTAATGACAAAGTTTGGACCGCATATAACTGGTACAAGGGTAATTACCACAGCTTAATTCAACTCAATCAAGATCAACCATTAACGATTGAACGCTATTTGGAGTTGGCTACTCACGAAGGTTATCCCGGCCACCACGTGTTTAACGCACTGCAAGAACAGTTATTGGTAAAAGAAAAAGGCTGGTTGGAATACTCGATCTACCCCCTATACAGTCCAATCTCATACCTCGCTGAAGGTAGTGCTAATTATGCCTTACAGCTATTGATGACCCCAGATGAGATAATATCATTTGAACGTGACGTATTAATGCCGCTGGCAGGGCTTGATGCAGATCTGGTGTTATTTCACAAGGTTTTTGGTTGTATTAAGCGGCTTGGATACTTTGAGAATCATGTCAGTAAATTATTAACTGATAAACAAATAGATCTTAAAGAGGCCGCTCGGCTGCTGGTAGATGACGGGCTCTATACTCCCTCAAGAGCTGAACAGCGGGCGCGTTTTTTTGATCAAAATCGCTCGTACATTATTAACTATAGCGTCGGTGAAGATGCTGTTGCAGCGTGGGTGGAGAGTGCTACTGATGATAAAGCGCTGCAGTGGGAGCGATTTGAGGCCCTATTATCAAGACCTCGTAGCGCATCTGCAATGAAAGTTACTCGTTAGGGTTGTGCTCAAAGGTGCGGCCTGCGACTGTTGATTGAGCCGTGTTGTCTCGGAAGACACCCTCTTGATAAACATTGTCAGTCTGATTTTTCTGGAATGCTTGTCCTGCTTGTTGCTTCTTGAAACGCGCGAGCTGACGTTTAAGGAAGATGCGGCCAAATAAGCTTAATGCAATAAATGTGATGGCACCGAAAAGCAGCAGAAATGGTAGCGCGACTAGGGCTAAGGTCATAAAGGCCAAACCGATAATGAATGCTAACCAGCCACGAGAGCCAGAAAATCGATTTTGCATTGGGTTGCTTTGAAACTGGTTGTAAATCATATGTTCTCCAAAATTTCTTAATCGTTAGCTTACACTAAAAAGATGAATATTGACTGAACGGGTAAGTTAACTCATTGCATATTGCCGATTATCTAAGCAGATATCACGTTAATAAAGGTTAATCTTTATTAGCTTTTATAAATTGTTTGATACCCGGTGAATCGAAAGCTGTTGAAACACTTTGGCAAATAATGTTCTTTACCCACTGATGCCCTGGGTCATCATCGTTTCTTTGGTGCCAAAGTAATACATATGCAAGGGGCATAAACTCAAACGGCAGAGTGAGCTCTGTTAGCGGATATAGTTTCTTCGCATGTTGTGCAAAGCTTGCAGGCAGGGTGAAAATCAAATCGCTGTGGGCGCAAATACTCGCAGCGCCATAAAAGTCAGGTACTGTGGTACTGATACGACGGTGATGCCCTAAATCTGCTAGATGATAATCTAGTGCCCACCAATCATTTCCTTCGCAGCGTACCTGTACATGGGACATCTCAAGATAGATATTTAGATCCCAATGACCTGCTGCTATCGTAGCGAGTAAAGGATGGTCTTGCCTGACTAAGCAAACCTGTTCATCGGTAAAGAGCGTCTGATGAGCAATTCCTTCGGGCAGTTGATCAATCTGAAAGGCGGATTGTGGGTGAAGATCGCGACCTGAAATACCGAAATCAATCTGACCTTGTTGAATAGCAAGGGTCGAGTTCTCAGTCCATACATAGCTGTCTAGCTTAAGGTTTGGCGCCTTGGTTAGCAGCGGGCTGATAAAATAGGGGATGAGTGTTTCATAGGCACTCTCTACCATGGCAAATGAAAACTGCCGCGTACTGCTGCCGGGTTCAAAACTAGGGGGTAAAGTTAGTTGGTATAAACTCTGTAAACTTTGAGGCAGTAATTTTCCAAGCTGTACGGCGTGAGCGGTAGGCTTTAAACCGTGAGCAGTGCGTAAAAAAAGTGGATCGCCTAAGGTATCCCGTAAGCGATTAAGGCTCTTGCTCAATGCCGATTGACTGACATGTAACCGGTTTGCCGCGCGGGTAACGCTACGTTCCTCTAATAGTATTTGAAGGATAACAAGCAGGTTTAAGTCAATACGTGCCAAATTCTCTAGTTTCACTAGATATTCCTCAGTGGAAATTCATTATGGAAATAATATCATTTCTGTTCATACCATAGTTTGATTAATATAGTCGTGTTTACAATATTTTGAGAAAGAAGATGCGCCGTAATTTATTACCTATTTTAATGTCGATGGTTGTACTCAGCCCTTTGGCTATCGATATCTACTTACCTTCAATGCCAGCGATGGCGGCAGAATTTGCTGTTTCGGCTAGTGAAATACAATCAACCTTAGTGTTGTTTCTTTTTGCTATGGGTACTGGACAACTACTGATCGGGCCGTTAGCCGACCGTTTTGGAAGACGACCTGTCGCATTGGGCGGTATTATTCTTTATATCGCCAGCAGCATGCTGGCAGCCGTCGCCGTTGAATTCCACTGGTTGCAGTTTGCCCGTGTATTACAGGGGTTAGCGGCTTGCTCGACCTCTATTGTAGTCTTTAGCGCGGTGCGTGACTGTTTCTCGCCCAAAGAGAGCGCACGGTATTATAGTTACCTAAATGGCATGATTTGCGTCATTCCTGCACTGGCTCCGACATTAGGTGGTTTACTGGCGCTGCAATTTGGTTGGCGTTCAACCTTTGTTTTTATGACTCTGTACGCCATATTAATCCTAATTTTTGTTGGCTATCGTCTACCGGAAACGCGCCCTAAAAATACCGTCAGCTCAGGGCCGTTATATCGTTGGGCTCGCTATAAGCCGGTCGTTTTAGAGACACACTTTCTGTTTTATGCTTTTGCCTGTATGGCGGGAATGGCAGCGATCTTAAGCTATGTGTCGTATGCGCCTGTGTGGTTGATTGACCGCTTGGGTGTCTCTGAATTGATGTTTAGTGGATTGTTTGGCTTGAATGCAGCAGTTAACATCGTCGCGTGTTTTATAGCGCCTTTGGTGATGAAAAAGCTAGGTAACCGTCCAACGGTGATTGTTGCGCTGTTGTTTATGCTTGTGTCGGCAGTGACTCAAGTATTACTGCAGGTCGTTGGTCCACAAACAGGCTTAGCGGCAGCGTTTAGCTTTATGTTACCAATGATGTTGCTCTGTATTGGCTTTGCGTTACTGCTTGGTCCTGCAACCAGTATGGCGTTATCGGCATTTGGTGAGAGAGCGGGTACTGCAACTGCAATGTTGGGCTTTATTCAAATGAGCGGTGCGTCACTGCTGACAGCGCTAGTGCAACAAACAAGTTTGCCGGCACCATACGCAGTTGCATTAGTGATGGGCGGGTTGGCGATTATCTTGCTAGCTATGATGGCGATGTCTCGCTTTGATCATTGGCACCAAGAGCAACATGCTTATTAAAATTAGAATGAAATGACCATAGCCTAAAGCGACGGTTAACCATATAACACCCTTTAACCTGTATGAATTAACCGTTCATGCAGGTTTTTTTTGCCAATAAATTTAGTAAACTTGGTACTATCAAGTTTGTCTCATGAATAGGTTTTTACTTTTGTCTCGTGCTAACTGTCCTTCGTGCCACTATCCATTAAAAGCGTGTTTGTGTTCCAGCATCAAACAGATGCAGGTGAAAACTGAGCTGATCATTTTGCAAGACCCCACTGAAGTGGGTCACGCTAAGAATAGTGTTCGGCTGTTAGAGTTAGTCATTCCACAAACTAAAGTGGTAGTGGGTGAAACTGCTGCGGACTTTTCTCAGCTGCGTGAGCAGCTGGAGTTGACCGATAAACCGATATTCTTAGTGTATCCATCAACCGCAAGCCGCTCAGTAAGTGATATCGTGATCGATACTGATGTGATTCTATTATTACTCGATGGTACTTGGCGTAAGGCCTATAAGTTATTGCAACTTAATCCGTGGTTACTGAATTTCCCCGCTTTGCATCTTGATTTAGATGGCGCTTCTAATTACACCATACGTAAAGCGAGCCGCAGCGATAGTTTGTCGACATTGGAAGCGAGTGCAATGATGCTAAAAGTGATAGAGCCGCAACAAGATGTGACGCCACTTACCGATGCATTAGCGGCTTTAGTTGAGCTGAGATTGGCGTCGATGCCGGTTGATGTGCGTGCTAGATACCTAGAAAAAAAATAGACGTCGGATTTGTGATTTATATCGGCTATACATCGATAAAACATTATTGAAGTCACGCTAATTCAATAATAGATAGGGTTTAATAGAGATGTCATCTAAATTAGCTGACGTAAGAGGCTGCCTCATTCACGGCTTTTGCAGGGGAGCGAACTGGATTTATTCAGGTGATTGATGCAGCCATCTTTCAGTACAATATTGCTTGTTTAGGCTTTTTTCAGAAGACTTAACGATTCAGAGGCAAAAACTTCGGCAGTTGCCGGCCAGCCAAAGTAATAACCTTGACCATATCCTTTACCCATCTTCAGTAATAGTTCCTTTTGAGCTTTGGTTTCGATCCCTTCTGCGATATAGCTAATGTTTAACGTATGAGCCAGTTGCACCATAGCTTTACATAACTCCTTACCTTGTGGCTCATGCAGTCGTTGCGCAAAGCCTGAATCGATTTTCAAACAATCGATCGGTAGGGAGCCTAATCGGCTTAGCGAGCATAGACCTGCACCAAAATCATCAATGGCGATACCAATATTAAGTTGCTTTAGCTCGCCTAGTACTGCCGACATCTGTGTTGGTTTGCGGATCAAGGCTGACTCTTCAATTTCAATAATCAGCTTGTCTGCGGGTAACTGGGTTTGCTGTAAAACCTTGGTTAACATCGACACAAAATCCGGGTGTTCTAGCTGCGACGTTGAAATGTTTACTGTAATTTTCAACTGGTCGTTGTACAACCCATGCCATTGGGTCATTTGCGCGCAAGCTTGTTTAATAGCCCATAAACCAACACTTACCATCGAGCCGGTTTCTTCTAGTAATGGGATAAACTCTTGGGCATCTAAGATATCACCATTACTGCGTTTCCATCGTAATAGCGCTTCAACAGCTATAGTGTTATTGGTTTCTAAATCGACTATTTTTTGGTATACCAAACTGAACTGATTGAGACTTTGTGCATGCCTTAAGTCATTGAGTATAACTAGCTTTTTCTCTGCGGCTTCTCTTATTGCAGCGTTGTAAAATCGAATGTGATTCGGGCTTTTCTTAGCGGAATACATGGCGGTATCAGCCATGCTGAGTAACTGATTTGCTTCATAGCTTTGCTGCGGAAACAAGGATATGCCAATACTGGTGCTTAAATAAAACTTCTGCCCATCGATCTCAAAAGGGGCATCAAACAGGGAAAGTACTAGATCTGAAAAAGCTTCAATCTCTTGTTTGTTCTTGCACTTTGGCAGCACTAAGGTGAACTCATCGCCGCCGAGACGGGCGATCTCTGCGTCGTCCAGGCAGCAGGTCTCTAATCTAGCTGCGACCAGTTGTAAGACTTTATCCCCAGTGGCATGGCCGAAACTGTCATTAATATTTTTAAAGCCATTGAGATCCAAAAACATCAAGGCACCAATCAGCGAGTTGTGCTGCCTGATATTATCAATGGCCTTATTAAGAATTTTTATAAGGTGAAAGCGGTTGGGCAGGCCAGTGAGTTTATCGTACATGGCTTGCTGGGTAAGCTTGGCTTCCAGTCGCTTTTTTTCACTGATATCGCTGAATAAATTTACGAAATACACACTGTTATCGGCATAGATGCGCCGGCAACTTTGCCAGGCTGGGAATTTTGAGCCGTCAGAACGGTACTTACACACCTCACCTTGCCAGTTATCTTTATTTCTTAATGGGTTCGGATCAATGTCATCGTTAAGCATCGCTTCAAGGTTTAGTTCGCTGGGTGTTTTGGTCAACATGTGTTCAGCGCTATAGCCACAAATACGGCACATGGCCTTGTTAACAGCCAAGATATGATTGTTTTCATCAGTGATATATACAGCTTCTGCACTGTCTTCTAAGGTGATCGACATCAACTCTTTCGGAAGACACTCGAAGCCATTAGTTGATTGTGGCCGACGCTTTCCACGTCGGTCCATAGCCATGAATTGGACCAATACAACGTCATTGCCATCGAGATTGAACGGATAAAGAGTGACCTTTGTCGGTAGCTCAGTACCTTGCTGACTTAAGTGTAACCAGTTAAAGGCAACGATATTTCCATGGCTGGCTTCACGCAGCTGTTGTTGGCCATACTCGATGCTATTCCGCCCTGAAGACTGGATCCTTGGGGAAAAATCATAGGGAGTAGCGTTGATGAATTTTTGTTCGATAGTTTCGAAGTAGCTTAGCGCGGCTTGGTTTGCAGCAATAAAGCGGTAACCTTGTACAATTGCCAGAGCGGGCGGAGATTCTGCGCTATCGAATTGAATAAGCTGCTCGGAAAGAGAGGGGCTGGCAGATTTTAGCCGAGAGTATAACTCTGACCATTTTTGCATACTCATTTGTTCCGCTCCCTCATAACATTATTCAAATAGCAGCTATAGATTGAAAAGTGAATAAATCTAGAGTTTTAGCAACTCCTTTCCATTAGCGTCAAAAATACCTTTATTTGACGCTTTGTACAAACTTGTTGTCACTAAACTTTATATTTAGTGACATTACGGGAGGTTAATCTAATTTTTGAAGCAGTTTGTAGTTGAAAATGAAGGATAAAATTGCGTGTTAATGAATTTGTTTCGTTCTGGCATAATGCACAAACAAAAAGCAATCAACGAACCATGCAGTTGTTATATACCCATCCCACTAAATCCTGCATCTTCAGGTAAGATGGAGATAGTGTGGTTTATTGACCGACACAGATAGAAGGAATTGTTCGATGATGGCACTGAAATCACCTTATATAGTATGGATAGGCGCAGTTTTGCTGTGTTGCCTTAGTCGTCATATCATGGCCAGTGATGAGGCTTCACTGGCTGAAAAAGGAGAGTCAGCAAAGACGCGCTCTTTAACAATAGAGCAAGAGCAGTTAAAGAAAGCCCGTGAAGCGTCTAGTTTGCATACTGAGCAAGAGGAAAAACGATTGTCTAAGGCTGAGCCAAGGGATTGGGAAAGTGAGCAGCGAGAAAAGGCACAGCAGCAATTTAAAGCACGAGAATCAAGAGAAGACAAGTATCTGCGTGAGGCAAAAGAAGCGGCAAAGAAACAGCGGAAAATCCCTAAACCTGAGTTGGATTAGCTCATTTGAGTCTATACCCATCCAACCTGAATATGCAGGATTCAGTGGGAGTTTAATGGGCTTTACTCTGTGTTATTGATTTTACTAAGGGAACAACCATTAGTGGTAATCAATGCCTTGATTAAAACCCATCGCCGAAGGCGTTGTGCAAGCCCACTTCGTTGTTGCACTCACTTAAAAGGGAATAACCATTTCTACATTAATGCGCCTAGAATTGAACTGGCACAACGCCTCTGAAACGAGCATCTTCAAGTAGGATGGGTATATGTCCTTTGTGTCAACAGTCGACTTTGACCGCTTTTCATCAGGATCAAGTTCGGGCGTATCGGCGCTGTGAACACTGTTGCTTGGTTTCTGTGGCCGCTTCGTTTCAGTTGAACCTAGCTGACGAAAAAGCGATCTACGATCTGCATCAGAATGATCCGAGTGATCACCACTATCGGCAATTTCTTTCTCGGGCAATTAGTCCGCTGTTCGAGCGGATAGAACGTTATGCTGAAGGGCTGGACTTTGGCTGTGGCCCCGGGCCAACTATTAGCGTAATGGCCGCGGAGTCTGGGATCAGAGTCGATAATTATGATCTGTACTATTTTAATGCTCCTGAGTTGCTCCGGCGTCAGTATGATTTTATCACCATGACTGAAGTGATAGAGCATGTGGCAGATGCGCTGGGATTATTGCAAACACTAGACTCTTTGCTTAAGCCGGGAGCTATTTTAGTGGTGATGACTAAGCGTGTAATTAGTGAAACCGCATTTTCAACATGGCACTATAAGCGAGATTTAACCCATATCAATTTTTACTCGACAGAAACATTTGAGTGGATCGCGGCCAAGTTTAATTGGACGCTTGAGGTGATGAGTGAGGACGTGGTATTTTTTACAAAACATATGCATCACTGAATCTAACCCATTAATTAAAGGTTTAAATTCAAACAATTTATAAATCATTAGTTTAACGGAATAATCAATATGATAAACAGAATGCCGCTTGCTATTTGTTATGCAGTACTGGTATTTGGGCTGCTAGTAAATGGCCTAGTGCAGGCAAAGACACCCTATTCAATCGCATTTCTCGATAAAACCGAAGCCGCCTTAGTGTTGACTCAAAACGACGATTTTATCCAGCGTGTGAGTCAGTTTGATATCGACGCGAGAATGAAACAGGCCGATGCACAGTCTAAAAGTGATTACCTTTCGTTTGTTGCCAAACAGACAATG
This sequence comes from Shewanella sp. KX20019, assembly GCF_016757755.1. NCBI lineage: Bacteria > Pseudomonadati > Pseudomonadota > Gammaproteobacteria > Alteromonadales > Shewanellaceae > Shewanella > Shewanella sp. KX20019. The sequence goes on from NZ_CP068437.1 coordinate 385,282, forward strand.
GACTGGAGTGAGCAAGAGCAATTAACGCTTACCAAGGCGTTTGATAGTATCAGCGCTAAGCTCATTGAGTTGAATATCAGCTTGCCCGAGCCTATTCAGTTTATTAAGACGACTGGGCTAGAAGAGGGTGGAGCGGCCTATACTCGTGGGCAAGCGATTATTCTACAGGCTCGCCAACTTGGCAATGAAGAGGGACTTCCTCGGCTGTTGGCCCATGAACTATTACATGTCTACTCTCGATTTAACCCTAAGGTTAAGCGGCAGTTGTATCAGGCCATTGGTTACCATTACATCGGCGATATTGATTTTCCAAGCCAGCTTGCGCAACGTAAGCTGACTAATCCTGATGCACCTATAAATGACTTTGCTATACGGGTTAACTATCAAGATAAACTAGTGTGGGTAGTCCCTATTCTGTTTGCTGATGTTGAACGATATGATATTGAAAGAGGTGGTGAATTCTTTGATTATTTGATGTTTGAATTTGTCATTGTTGGGCGTGAAACAAAAGCGAGTAAAAGTGCTTATGATGCCGCTGCGGCTGAAATCATCGCGGTGCCAGAGTTAAAAGGCTTCTTTGAGCAGGTGGGTCGTAACACCAACTATATTATCCACCCAGAAGAGATTGTGGCTGATAACTTTGCTTTATTGGTTACCGGAGAGATCGCATTAAAATCACCCAAAATCTTGTTCAAGATTGAACAGGTCTTTAAGCAAACTAATCAGTAATTAATCGTCAGCAATCAGTAACCACAAAATGCTGGTTACTGATTTTTAGGGTTTAGATGATGCAAGATAATCTTTTGCAGCATATTTTCAGTTTCATCGTGTTCCGCTTCCAAAATTAATCCATATTGAAATTGCTCTGATGGGCTTTCTGCATCTTGTTGGTTTTTCACCGTAACCAAGGTCTCGATTGTTTCGTTTTGCTCATCGAGGTTAACCTGTAATAGGTATTGGCTGTCGAGTTTAAAGCCCTCTATCTTCTCACCAACAAACGCGCCGCCCTTGATTGATATATCACGTAGATCGCCATGAGAAATGACCTCACCGCTGGTGGTGCAAACAAGACTCGCGGCAACGTTAATCGGGATCCTAGCGTGCTGCCTAAGTGCAACGGTTTGTAGCGCTTGGGGGTAATCAATGATTATCCAGCTACCAACCACACTGACGATTTTCTGGATACGACTTCTAAAGGCTAGAATGTTGGCGTCATGCTCATCGCTATTGACTACGCGCATGATAATGCTTTGACGTTCTCGAATAAATGGAGCCGCAGCTTGCCAGGCTTTATCGTTGCCGTGAGCCAAAATTATCGAACGACCACAATCAACACCAATCAATTTACTGCGCAACCGAATCGCTTGTGTCGGCGTAAGGATCTGCAGATGAACCTCGGTGTTACAGGTTAAATTATCAAGTGTATTGAAATCATTTTCTGTTGGCATAGTCAGACTTATCGTGGCAAGAGTCATTGTTTGAAGCTAACACAAAATATTGCTTTTGGTCAGGTTTAAGTGGGGCTCTTTGTTAAGCGAGTGGCCACGATGTTGAAAAACAGAGTCACAGTTATTATCGAAATACAGGGTTAATCTAGCAGCGCTTAAACCATACCATCGCATCAATCTAATCAAATGGATTAGCCATTATCGTTAACAAACGTTGCCAATTATTTACCATGCGTTACAAATAATTGGCCTGGTTATTTGATTTTCGTGACGATTTGCTTTGTTATGTCAGCTGAATAAGTCCAAATGGTTAGTATAAACTGATATTTATATGACCAAGACATAAGTGCTCAAACAAGGAGCGAATAATGAAGCGCTATACCAAGGCATTGTTGCTATCAGCGAGTATGCTATTTACAGCATCAGCAGTTCAGGCAACAGAAGCCAAAGATATTCAAAGTTTCACGCTGGAAAACGGCATGAAAATAATGGTGTTAGAAGACAGTTCAATCCCTAATGCCAACATGTACCTCTTTTGGAAAGTGGGTTCTCGAAATGAGGTCCCTGGCATTACCGGTATCTCGCATTTCTTCGAGCATATGATGTTCAATGGCTCTAAAAAATATGGTCCGAAAATGTTTGACCGCACCATGGAGGCTGCTGGCGGGGCCAACAATGCTTACACTAGCGAGAATTTAACAGTTTATACCGATTGGTTCCCTGCTAATGCGCTTGAAACCATCTTTGATCTGGAAGCGGATCGTATCGAAAATCTCGATATTAGTGCCGAAATGGTTGAAAGCGAGCGCGGCGTGGTAGCCTCTGAGCGATTAACCGGACTAGAAAACTCTAACTGGCGTAATCTGCAAGAGGAGCTAAAAGGGGCTGCATTTAGAGCTCATCCTTACAGCTGGTCAGTGATTGGCCATGAATCTGATATTGCCGCTTGGACATTAGATGATTTAGTTCAGTACCATAAAACCTATTATGCGCCGAATAATGCGGTGGTTGTTATTGCTGGGGACGTGAAGCTGGCTGAGGTTAGACGTCTTGCCAATCAATATCTAGCCCCTATTCCAGCTCAAGCGCCACCAAAAGAGGTTAAGACAGTTGAGCCGCTACAAAAGGGTGAGCGTCGGGTATTTGTGCAGAAAGCATCGGTGAGTACACCTAATGTGATGTTGGGCTATCACGTGCCAGCGACTTCAAATGCGGATTACTATGCGCTAGACCTGTTGTCCTCTATTTTAACCACAGGTAATAGCTCGCGCATGTATCAAGCTTTAGTCGACAAGCAGGTTGCGATTGAAGTTGAAACCTATATGCCAATGTCTTTTGATGCCAACCTCTTTTATGTCATGGGCGTTGCCAACCCTGGGGTGACGGCGACCGAACTTGAAAAAGGCATGATTGCTGAGATCAACCGCGTTGCGCGTGAAGGTGTCACCGAAAATGAGCTTGCTAAGGTTAAAAACATTAAGTTAATGGGCTTCTATCAAGCGATGGAAACCATTAATGGCAAGGCTAACACAATAGGAACGTATGAACTGTTCTTTGGTAGCGTTGATAAGCTCTTCAACGCACCTCAAGCCTATAACAAGGTAACCCCTGCTGATATTCAACGTGTAGCGCAAACTTACCTTAAACGTTCGAATAGAACCGTTGCTGTGCTGGCTGCTGTTGAGGAGACTGACAAATGAAAACACTAATTACAGCCCGAGAGCACACTGCAGCATGGCTGCCAAATATAACTAAAACGAAGCAAGTTGTAAGCGCGATGACCATTGCCAGCGTAATGGCACTGACAGGCTGCGCTGCGACAGACGTGAAACCCAGCACAGTGGATACCGGTAGCTTTAGTGTGCCAGCTTATCAGCAAGTGACGCTTGATAACGGCCTGACTATCTATCTAATGCCGCAAACAGAAGTGCCGCTAATCACCGTTAATGCGACTATCCGTGCCGGTGCAGTAAACGATACTACCTCAGGTGTAGCAGAGATTACTGCCGCCAGTTTGATGCTGGGCGCTGCTGGTAAAACTAAGCTGGAAATAGAGCAAGAGGTCGACTTTTTAGGTGCCAGCCTTTCCAGTGGTGCGGGCAAAGAGGGGAGCTATCTCAGCGCTAACTTTATGGCAAAAGATGCTGATGTCATGTTGCCTTTGATCAGAAGTATTTTGTTATCACCGGACTTTGATGCAACTGAGTTTGATAAGTTACGCCAGAGAGAAATTGCGGGGCTAGGGCAATCTAAAGAGAGTCCTCGTGCCGTTATCAGCCGCTATTACGACAGATTGATTTTTGCGGATCATCCATACGGTAATGCAACATCAGGCAATAGTAGCTCCCTAGCAGAGCTTAATGTGTCGCAGCTACGTGCTTTTCATAAGAGCTACTATCAGCCATCAAATACCGCTATTAGCATCGTGGGTGACTTTGACGCCACGGCAATGAAAGCTAAATTGCAGCAATTATTTGCTAAATGGCAAGATAGCGAGCCTGTTACTCGCTTGGACCTACAGTTGGGCTTGCCAACGCTTGATGCGAGCAATGTGCTGTTAGTCGATAAGGGTGATGCTGTTGAAACTACTTTTCTAGTGGGTGGTATGGGTATAAGCCGCGACAATCCTGATTTTGTTGGTTTAACCGTGGTCAATACCATATTGGGCGGCCGTTTTACCTCATGGTTAAATGACGAGCTAAGGGTCAATGCGGGACTAACCTACGGTGCTCGCTCAGGCTTTAGTGCTTATTCAGCTGCGGGTACCTTTAGGATTAGTACTTTTACTAAGACGGTGACGACTAAAGAAACCATCGATCTAGCGCTGAAGACGTATAACCGCTTATGGGAGCAAGGGCTGGATCAAGCAACGTTAGATTCGGCTAAGGCTTACGTAAAGGGCCAGTTTCCACCTAAGTATGAGACCAGTGGTCAGTTAGCCGGGTTGATGTCTGATATGTATCTTTATGGGTTTGATGACGCATTTATTAATGAGTTTCAAGCCAAGGTCGATGGTTTAACCTTGCAGGAATCAAAGCGTTTAATCGATACCTACTTCCCTAAAGACAACCTACAGTTTGTTATTATCGGAAATGCAGCCAAGATCGCGCCAATTGCGCAGCAATACGGCACGGTGAAACAGGTCGATATTAAAGATGTTGGTTTTGGTGGCTAAGCGATAACTTGACGCTGATTATCTTGAGTTTAAGTGATATACCCATCTTCAAGTAGGGTGGGTTTAGCATTAGATAATCGATCAAAAAGCCGCGATGAATATCGCGGCTTTTTTGGTTTATAGCATTGCTCTTATACAGTCGCTAAGATCTTCTCGACAATCGCTTGATTCGCTGCGGGAAATTCAAATGAGGCTAAATCTGCTTTAGCGACCCACCGTACCATTTGGCCCTCTACGCCATGGGCAACCCCAGAGAAATCTTTCACCCAATGAATATCAAGCAGCACTCTTTTATCACCATAATCATGCTGGATCTTCATCATAGCTGTTGTGCTTGATACGCAGAGGTCGACCTCCTCTTTTAGCTCTCTTATTAGCGCTTGAGAGGTGGTTTCGCCTGATTCCACTTTCCCGCCTGGGAACTCCCATTTCCCGCCTTGGTGCAGATGGACGTGACGCTTAGCCAATAAAATCTCATTGGCTTCGTTTTCAATCACACCTACAGCGACATGGATTTGTTTGCTCACTGCTTATGGTCATCCTTGGTATTGTCGTCACCCATAAAGAAGTGCGCATCATCGTAACCGAGTTGATCTAACATCTCAGGGTCAAACTCAGGCTTAACAGGAATTGCATGCTTTTCTGACGCCCAATCACCGAGATCAATTAGTTTGCAGCGGTCGCTGCAGAAAGGCTTAAATTTAGAATTGTTATCCCAGGTGACTTCTGTTTGGCAGGTCGGGCATTTTACAGTAAGAGACATAATTGGATTAACTAGCGTTGAGAATGAGAGTGAGACGATTTTATCGCTTTAAGGACAGGTTGCCAACTCAAACTGGATCGATTGATCTGAGTGCTTCTGTTTATCAAACTGCACAAAATGGATCGCATAACGATTCTTATGACCGCTAATGGTCGGGTAGCAACCCTGTTCGGCTGTTATTTTAACTCTAATGAGCGATAGTGCTTGCTCACTGTTACCCTGATAAAACCCAGCAACGGCTTTATGCTCGGTATACTCAGTTGCCTGTCTGGTTAAGTCGAGCAGTAAGTTAATCGGCGATAAAAGGCTGGCAAACTGGCTCATCCACTCTTGATATTCCGCTTGACGAACTTCCCACGGTTTAGCGAGCCAAAAATGCAGTTGCGGTAGATCGAAATTACAGCTGGCGCCGGGCATTTTAAATCGCTGTCTCAGTGCGGCAAGAAAGCGGTCCTGTTTTAACTGTACCCCAGGGCGGTCTGATACTTGTAAAATCTTTCGTGCAACGCTGAGTTTGGCAATATAAGTTTCGACTTCCTGATTATTAATTGTCGGCAGGGATTGCCATTTGGAGAGTGCAAAAAGCTGTCTGTCTATGTCTTTAAGCACTTCACCACGGTAATCGCAGCGCTCGGTGAGTTCACACAGTGAAAATAGGGGGTAGAAACAGCGGTGCTGGTGGTCGTGATCTAAGTTGGCCTGTAATTGCTCAGCCAAATACTCTAGCCTTAAGTAGCTACGTATTTTTTCATTAAGTGGTTGTTCATAGATCAAATCAGTCATGGCGTTATTTAAGCACTACTGGATAATTTTAAATAAAGTGTGTTTAGTGCGCTTACCTTGCACTTTAACGCCGATATCTCTCCTTGATTGTCTATGACATCATCAGCTTTTGACAGTTTCTCGGCTCTACTGGCCTGACTGCCTATTATATTTTTTACCTGCTCGGCAGAAACCCTATCTCTGTGTATTGTTCTCTGCTGTTGTAACTCCGGTGAAATATCCACCAAAAGTGTACGTTGCACTAACCTATCTAACCCGTTCTCAAATAGCAAGGGCGCAACCATAATTACATAATTTGATTGCGCTTCTTTACAGTTTTTCAGCATAGTCTGCCGAATCAACGGATGTAATAAGTTATTTATCCATAAGCGTTGTTCATCGTTATTAAAAATCAGCTCTCTTAACGCTGCGCGATCTAAATTGCCATCATCGAGCAAGACACTGTTACCAAAATGGTTGACGATGGCATTGAGTCCGTGTGAATCCTTACTAACCACTTCACGCGCCACGATATCGGCATCGACTAAGGTGATACCAAGATCGGCAAAAAGGTTAGCAACCGTCGTTTTTCCGCTGCCGATCCCTCCGGTGAGTCCTACGATATAATCAGCCATATTGCCTTATTTATACTAATTGATTCTGAAAGCAGAGAAGGTCCTAGCTACTAGGACGTTCGCCAGCTCACTACTAGGACGGACTACGTCCTGCTAGGAAATCAACAGAAAACACCATTTGGCTTTTGATGTTGATTTTATGCTTTGCTAGAGCCTATCTGAAAGCAGAGAAGGTTCTAGGTACTAGGACGTTCGCCAGCTCACTACTAGGACGGACTAGGTCCTGCTAGGAAATCAACAGCAAACACCCTTTGGCTTTTGATGTTGATTTTATGCTTTGCTAGCACCTTCTTTTAAAGTAGGTCGGCATTTATGCCGTCGCTTTTCTCTTTTCTCGTTTTCACCGTAAGCGAAGCGTTCCGTAGTGACGAAGGCCGTTCGCCAGCTCACTGTTAGGACGGACTAGGTCCTGCTAGGAGATCAACAGCAAACACCATTTAGCTTTTGATGTTGATTTTATGCTTTGCTAGAACCTAGAACCTAGAACCTAGAACCTAGAACCTTGAACCTAGAGCCTAGAACCTAGAACCTCTAATACTCGAGCCTAGAACCGCTAACATCCGAGCCTAGTACATCTAATACTAGAACCTAGAAGCGTTATAACGTCGAAATATACCACTGGCTAATCGAATCGCCCCATATCATGGCAATCCAACCTGCGGCAGCAATGTATGGCCCAAAGGGGATCGGGTTACCTTGGTTAAGCTTTTTAAAGGCGATCAATGTCAGGCCAACAACTGCACCGACTAATGACGACAGTAGTATCACTATGGGCAATACCTGCCAGCCAAACCAGGCGCCAAAAACTGCCAACAGCTTAAAATCACCATAGCCCATCCCTTCCTTGCCAGTGACCAGCTTAAACGCCCAGAACACACTCCAGAGGCTTAAGTATCCGGCGGCGGCGCCGACAATGGCATCAGACATAGACACAAAGGCGTCGCTTAAGTTTAAGACTAGCCCTAACCACAGCAGCGGGAGGGTGATTTGATCGGGCAGTAGCATCTCATCGAGATCAATACCCGTCAGTACCACAAGGCCAAAGGTCAGTATTGTGCTAAATATAAACTCGGGCGTTGGGCCGAAATGCCAAGCGAGAAAGGCCACTAAGCAGCCGGTGATCAACTCTACCATCGGGTAGCGTGCCGAAATGGGATTATCACAGGCAGCGCATTTTCCCTTTAACATTAACCAACCGAATATCGGTAGATTATGCATCGGCTTAATATTGCTTTTACACTTCGGGCAGGCGGAACCAGGCACCACTAGGTTGTACTTCTTAGGAAAAGCATCGATAGGGGCGTTAAGAGCGGTTTCGTTCTGTTCAAATACAGGCTTTTTATATTCAGCCAGATAGTGGTTGCACTCTTGCTGCCAATCTCGCTTCATCATCACAGGTAAACGGTGGATCACCACGTTTAAGAAGCTGCCGATAACGGCGGAAAATACAAAGCTAAGCGATACAAATAACCAAAGATTCTGGTTAAAAATAGTAATTAATTCAGTCATTATTTTTTCTTTATTTTGGTATTAACAAAAGTTCTTTATCTAGATTTTAGTGATAACGGTAATTGAGGTAAAGCAGTCTAACCACCGACAACATTACCGAGCTGGAATATCGGCAGGTACATGGCAACAATTAAGCCACCAACCACAGTACCAATCACCACCATCATAATCGGTTCAATCAGGCTTGATAAGCCATCGACGGCATCATCGACCTGCATCTCGTAGATATTGGCCACCTTGTTGAGCATATTATCAAGTGAGCCAGACTCCTCACCAATCATCACCATCTGGATCATCATGTCGGGGAACAGCCCAGTGGTGCGCATCGCCACGTTCATCTGCATGCCGGACATCACCTCGGTACGAATATCGAGCACCGCCTTTTTGTATACCGCATTACCGGAGGCGCCTGCTGCAGATTCCAAACCATCGATTAACGGTACGCCAGCAGCGAAGGTTGTAGCAAGAGTGCGGGCAAACTTGGCCATGGCGCCCTTATGTAATATCTCTCCGACGATAGGTATTTTTAATACTAAAGCATCAATTTTGTCGCGAAATAGTTGTGAGTTACGGTGAACACGCCTAAAGCCCCATAGCGCAGCAATAATGGCAATCACAAACAGGTACCAGGAGGCTTGCAGCCAACGGGACAAATTAACCACTACTTGAGTGAAAGCCGGCAGTTCTGCACCAAAACCTTGAAATATCGTTTCAAACTGTGGTACCACAAACAGTAGTAGCAGTGCGGTGACAATTATCGCCACTATAACCACTGAGGCAGGGTAGAACATCGCCTTCTTTATTTTTGACTTTAACGCTTCAGACTTCTCGCGATAAGTGGCGATGCGGTCAAATACCGCGTCCAGTGAACCAGAGTGTTCGCCGGCGGCGACCAGATCGACATACAGATCATCAAAATAGAGTCGGTGTGGCCGCAGTGAATCAGACAGTGGAATGCCCGATTGCACATCATTGACAATAGTGGATAACAGTTCGCGCATCTTGGGCTTTTCATGGCCTTTACCGAGCAGTTCAAGGGTGGTCACAATTGGCACACCGGCTGCAAGCATTGTGGCTATTTGGCGGGTAACCATGGCGATATCCATGGGTTTGATTTTCTTCTCTGAACTGAACAGCGGCGCCGATTTTTTCCGCACCGATTTGGGGATAACGCCCTGAGCTTTCAGTTGGGCGCGAATTTCAGCGCTAGAGACGCCGCGCAGCTCACCACTGGTGCGGCGGCCATCACGGCTAACCCCTGCCCAGGAGTAAGTGACTACTTTAGGTTGGCTTTTTTGGTTTTTCTTTCTATCTCGAGCTTGTTTTGACAGTCTGGTTGCAGTCGCCATTGGCACCCTTGCTATTTAGTGTTGTTATTATTTGCTCTTGTGGCTCACTTTTTGGTGGTTCACTCTTCAAACTGGAGAGTTTAGAAACTAGTGACGCGGTTAACCTCTGCAATACTGGTGACCCCTTGGATCACCTTTAACAGCCCAGAATCTCGCAAGTCACGCATCCCCTGTGATTTAGCTTGCTTGAGAATTTGCAGTGAATTACCGCCCTCCATGATGGTGCGGGCAATCTCGTCAGACATCTTCATCACCTCGTAAATACCGACACGGCCCTTATAGCCGCCAGAGCATTGCTCACAGCCGACAGGCTTATAGGAGGTGATCCCTTGCTCGAGCTGCAGCTGGCTAAAGCCTAGTTTAAGCAACTCATCATTGGGGATGACTTCAGGAGTTTTACAGGCTTGGCACAGTCGTCTCGACAGACGCTGGGCAATAATTAAGTTGACCGAGCTGGCAATATTATAGCCGGCGACGCCCATGTTGATAAGGCGGGTTAGGGTCTCTGCGGCGGAGTTAGTATGCAGGGTCGATAATACCAGGTGACCTGTTTGCGCCGCCTTAATGGCAATTTCAGCGGTCTCTAAGTCACGAATCTCACCGACCATCACCACATCGGGATCTTGACGTAAAAATGAGCGTAGTGCCGAGGCAAAGGTCAGTCCGGCCTTTAAATTAATGTGTACCTGGTTAACGCCTTCAAGGTTTATCTCAACCGGATCCTCGACGGTGGAGATATTGCGCTCGGCGGTATTAAGAATATTTAGTCCGGTATACAGGGAGACGGTCTTACCTGAACCCGTAGGTCCGGTAACTAGGATCATCCCTTGGGGTTTTTTGAGCATCTCTTCGTACATCAGTCTTTGATCATCTTCATAACCGAGCTTTTCAATGCCGAGTTGCGCCGAAGAGGAGTCCAAGATACGCATTACAATTTTCTCACCCCAAATGGTGGGTAGGGTACTAACACGAAAATCGATCGACTTAGTGCGGGACATCTTCATCTTGATGCGACCATCTTGCGGGACTCTTCTCTCCGCTATGTCAAGCTTTGACATCACCTTCAATCGAGCGGAGATGCGCCCCGACAGATTCACCGGCGGCTCAGAGACCTCCTGTAATATGCCGTCGATACGAAAACGGATGCGGTAACGCTTCTCATAGGGCTCAAAATGCAGATCCGATGCACCTTTACGAATAGCATCGGTGAGAATTTTATTGATATAGATAACGATTGGTGCGTCATCTTTACCATTTCCTGTCTGCTCTTCATCGCGTTTATCGGTATCGGTCACCTCGATGCCCGCAAGCGCTTCCTCATCGATAGCGCTCAGGTCTAACGCGGTAATATCCTCTTCGAGCACCTTCTCAAGGGCTTGAATCAGCTTGTCATCTTCAACTAAAACCGCTTCGGCGTGCAAGCCTGCACTGAACTGAAAATCCTCCAGCGCTGCAATGTTAGTAGGGTCGGAAGTGGCAATATAGAGGCGGTTACCGCGCTTAAACAGCGGCAAACATTTATGTTTCTCTATCAGCTTCTTATTGAGGAACTCATCGGGGATGGCGGCAATGTCAAACTCATCGAGATCCAGTAGCGGGGTGCCATACTCTTCGTAGCAAAGCTCGGCTACTTCACGAGCTGATAATAGTTTGATCGTAATTAAGGTGCGCACTAAAGATTGCTTGTGTTTACGGGACTGCGCTATTGCGTCCGCCAACTGTTCTTCGCTCAGCAGTCCTTTGCGAATAAAAAGTGTCGATAATCCCAAATGTAGGCCTGTTGATGGCATAGGCTTTTCCGTTGCACACAAGTACAAAAATCATAACGGTTTTTAAGCGTTTTGTCATTGTAGTTGTGAGTAAAAATTGATAATGAAAAAGACAAAATAATGTCGAATGACAACTTTAAATAATACTGTTTAAAACAGTGGTTTACGTGGGTTTTTATGCCGCCTACCGAACCTCCATTAATCTTAGAGTGTCAATTGCCATAAAATTGACATCAACTTTTTGTTTAAGCCAATAAAATCACGAGTTTTGAGTTGAGAGGTAGCATGCAAAACGAGGTTCTCTTAATCGTTGTAGAGCTAAAGTCCAGAAATCATAAGGATGTGTTCATGTTAGTTGTTACTATAGCTAAAACATATGTTTCTGAATGAAAATTGGAGTGTTTGGAGCCGTGAGATGTTATTGAAAACTTATGCTTGGGGAGTCGTTGCGACGTTCGCAATCCTATTCTTGTTGGGGACTGTATTTTCATTCAACCTTATCCCCATTGTTAGTATTGATAATGGATATGACTTTAAACGACTTATAGTAGTTGGTTTTATTGCTATATCATCACTTGGCTTACTTGCAGTAAGAGGTGTTGAGCTGGTTAAAGTATCCACATTGACCAAAATCCTTTTTAGTGGATTTACGTGTTTGGCTGCCTATTCCGCATTAGCGAGTAAACACCCTTATTGGGGAATGGTTGAAATTGCCAATATTGGCTTGCTGGTCGTAGCATTTTATGTGCTTTCGGCGTGCATGAGGGCTATTGAACAAGATAAGTTGCACTGTGGTGTTTACGCTTTTAGCTTGTTGTTCTCTGTGTTGACGTTTTGTAAGTATATTCTGTTTCTTTTGTTCTCCTATTTTGATGCGCAAAGCTTTAATATTCACGGATTATTATCGGGTTACGTTAATGTTAGATTTTTTAATCAACTGCAAGTGATGCTGGTACCGTTGCTATTTCTGCCGTTTTTTTGCCAAGGTTTAACTAAATTTGGACGGGTATCAATCGTTGTTATTGCGCTGCACTGGACCGTACTATTACAGACAGAAGCTCGGGGAGGAATACTCTCTCTCATTCTTGCATTGAGTGTGATGCTATATTTCTTATCCCCAGATACTCGCAAAAAAATGGTTTTTACCATGCTCAAATCAATGTTGATCGGAATGTCTCTATGGTTAGTATTTATCATTCTTATTCCATATTGGCTAATGGAGGGTTCAAACTTTCAAATTAGAACGGGCAGCTCTGGACGTATCGATCTTTGGCTCTATGTCCTTAAATCAATTCCTGAACAACCTTGGCTTGGGTTTGGTCCAATGAGCTTTACTTGGGCGGAGGGAAGACCATTACCAAACGCTCACCCACATAATTCTGTCATGCAACTGCTTTATGAGTACGGCGTTGTTGCATGTATTGCTGTAACAGCATGGGTGCTTAGCTGTGTGTATCGATGCTTAGCTGGTATACAAGAGGCTATAAATGATCATTCTGTTCCGGTTACCTATGCAGTGTTGGCTGGTCTCATCTATTCATTGATCAGTGGTGTCCTAGTTATGCCAATGGCACAATTTTTATTGGTGTTTTTGCTGGCGATACAGGTGCAATTTTGCACAAATAGTTTGCGTAAGATTGGATTAGAGGGGCGGGTGTTGCTGTTTGCTGCGCTAACAATAATCATCTATTTACTATTGAGTTCCTATCAGAACGAAGAACTACTACCGGCATTGTTCCCTAGATTGTGGCTCAATGGCTTAATTGGCGATTAGTTATATTCTTGGTGGACATAAATAATTTGGACTGTAATTTTGAATAAACTAGAACTTTTCAGTAAGTGACTTAGTTATTGTATGCTGGCCTAAACCCAGTTGAAGTTAAATTGGTCATGATTTAAGCTGCTTAAATCATTTATTTTGCTATCCTTTGGTGGGCGAGAGGCTGGCGCTAGATTTACGTGAGCTAAGTTAAGGTTTTAAGCATGTTGCTATAAAGATGCTGCTTGAGTTACTGCCTCAAGTTATAGGAAGATATGTATAAGTCATTAAAGCCTAATTTCTGGAATCAATTCGCTATTCGATTAAAGGCTAGAACAAAAAAAACCAATGAGTATCAGCTTTTTTGGTTCTAGTCACTTTAGAGTAATCGTGCATTATTCATTTTTAGCCTAGCCGAATGGCTTTGCTGTTTTTAAATGCTCTTATACTTTTTAATCTTAACTACCAGCGCTACAAGTAGTTGTGCTCCAGTTACAAGTAATTGTAGTCGTCGATTCATCCTGAGCTGAAGTTGTGGTTGTACCAGTTAGACCTGCAAGGTTAGCAGGCTTACCGAGTGCACCTGTACAGGCGCTAGGGGCATGCGTTGGTATATCAGCTAATTCGCCTATAACAGCCGCAGCAGCAGCTTTAGTATATCCAGAGGCTTCACTTAAGCAGGAGTTGATTTTGCTCTTGTTGATATACTCTTTGTAAGCAGGCAGTGCAATTGCTGCCAAAATACCGATAATCGCTACTACAATCATCAATTCAATTAGGGTGAAACCCTTAGCGTTGTTCATTTTTGCTCTGTTCATCATCTTGTTCATGTCTATCTCCATTAGAAATCATTTAAGTCAGTGCGGTAATGTTTGGTTATTGCAACTGCTTAGTGTAATAGTGCTTCAACCTTGCCTGATGCTCCTGCGCTAGCATGTCGCCATATCCGAAGCTGAAAGCTAATGGGAGAATATATATCGCTAAAACATCTAGCTGAAATATTTTCCTATATAGCCGTTAGCGCGACCTAAGGTATCAGTGTCACTGTTATTATGTAATTCGTAACTCTATATCCAACTATTATTTAGCTTTTACTAAAGCCTTGTTTAGCTCTTGCTTAACTTCTTATTTAACGCTATCTAATTTACAGCGATAAAGCTAGCTTATACTCATTTTTCCAAGTTGTTTGAAAAGTTAATCCCAACGTATCTAGATGATATTTTGGGGCTCTCTTTTGTAAAACTTAAAGCGTTAACTCAATCTACCTTGCTTTGTGCATACTAAACTATTAACTAAAGTCTAAACATTAATCGTGTATTTAGTGTGCATATTTAAACAGCCATGATTCTCATTTTTTGATAAAGCCAACACTAAGTTTAAGCCACATATCTTAAGTTGAGATAAAGCTAGTTTTACTGCATTAAATAGAAAACAAATAACATTAAACCACAAGCTGGCGCCGTTGCCCTCTTGTCTACTGCCAAAGTTAGTACAAAGTTAATGGAATTGGAATAGGCAATGAGCACAAAGTTGTAAGCTAATGGCTAATTCATCTAAAAATAGCGCTTGTTGTACTAAAAAGTTCTAGCGGTATATTGTCAGTTGCAGGGTTATTGACGATTTATGCTAGAACGTCATTTTTAAGGCGCAGTAAACTGCATATTCTGGCCTAGTAGCAGTTAATGCGGTTTAGGGACTGCTTTGCTGCGGCTTTCGCCTGGGGTTTCGATGCGAGTTCACAAAAAATATGTTATTTGCGATCTCTGCTAATCATGGTCTAATTGCAGTGATTAGGCGGTTTTTTATACAGTTACTTGCTTGTGTAGTATTTGCATGCTGTGCAAATAGTGACCTGTTAACTAGCGCTGAGATAATCTAGGCGCAACAGCTGTTTTATACGAAATAGTGCTCTCCACACTAACAATTCAGTAACATCGTCGTGGCGAACTAGTTAGATTTCAATTGGCAATGAACATTCAAATAGCTGTGCCTGTGTTGTTATTCATTGCCACATTTATGGAGTTGTTATATGAATATTCAATGTTATCAGCTTATATAAACTATCTTTATGGCTTATTTATTAGCGCTTTCGAGTTTGATATTGTGCGGATAATTTAATCAGGGTTGGCCTGTTCTATTATTTGGCTTATTAAAATATGCGCTCGATAGCGCTGTGGCAGAGGGTTATTTTGGCGCTATCGTTACTTGCCTAAACTTATTACCCCAAGGGTAACCGTTAAATAAGCAGGTGATTTTAAAGAGTGAATAGTAGGCGGTTAGACAGAGGTTAATAGAGTGGTTAGTAATTGAGCTGGGTTACTTAAAAGAAAAAGATCTCAACGCTTAGTCGCCAAGATCTTAATCAGGTGTGCTATTTACCCAAGTGCAGGCTATTTAAGTCTTAACGATAGATCCAGCGCGCGCACATGTTTGGTCAGTGCACCTACTGATATATAGTCAACGCCAGTTTTAGCAAAGCTAGTAATGGTATCAAGGGTGACATCGCCAGACACCTCTAGTTTGACGCCCATGCCTTTAGCCAAGTATTGCTTATTAAGCTCGACGGCCTCTAGCATCATAGTCACATCGAAGTTATCTAGCATGACGATATCCGATTCAGCCTCTAATGCTTGAGTCAGCTCATCGATGCTTTCGACTTCAACCTCAACTGGCTTATCTGCCTGTAACGCACGAGCGGCGGCAATCGCTAGGGCGATGCTACCACAGGCCATAATGTGATTTTCTTTAATTAAGAAAGCGTCAAACAGCCCGATACGATGGTTTTTACCCCCACCACAAGTGACCGCATATTTTTGTGCAGTTCTGAGTCCGGGAATCGTTTTACGAGTATCTAATAGCTGGGTATGTGTACCCGATAGTCGATCCACGTAATGCTTAGTTAGTGTGGCAACACCTGAAAGCGTTTGAATGAAGTTCATTGCGGTGCGTTCACCGGTTAGAATTGCGCGTGCTGGCCCCTCTAATTCACACAATAACTGATTGGCAACCACGAGATCACCATCGTCAACATGCCAATGGAGGGCAACATTGCCACCCAGCTGGTTAAACACTTGCTCAGCCCACGCTTTACCACAAAATACCCCGTCTTCACGGGTGATTAGCGTCGCTTGAGCAACTCTGTCTGCTGGGATGAGTAGCGCGGTAATATCGGCATCGAAACGTTGTGATGCAGAAAGATCGGAGTAGGCATCTTGATGACCTAAATCTTCGTCAAGTGCGGCTTTGACTGAGAGTCGAATGTCATTTTCAAGCATGTTTGGCTGTCCTTACTGACTTAATGTAGCAGTGGTGGTAAGCATTTTTTAGTGCTAATTATCTTATCATAAAGCCTTAGGCTTAAGCCTAGCATTATTGTTTTATTGTTTTAGAATTGTTCCAGTTTTTATGACGCGAGATGATAAAACAGCAGCTATATTCATGGAGTTAAACCTGATAAAGTGTGAGCAATCTACATCGGTTAATAGGTCTGTTTTTGCCGTTTTCTCTTATTGATGGTTGGTTTACCCAGGCGCGCTTTTGTTTATCGCCTCATTTTAACTCACGACCGCTAAACGAGGTCAGCTTATTAGTGGTACACAATATAAGCTTGCCAGCCGGACATTTTGGTTTGCCCTATATCGACCAGCTTTTTCAGGGCTGTTTGGATCTGAGTGCTGATAGTAGCTTTAATGATTTGCAGGGGCTGCAAGTGTCGGCGCATTTTTTGATTCGACGTGACGGTGAGCTGGTGCAATATGTGTCCTGTGATGACAGGGCTTGGCACGCGGGATTGTCCCAGTATGACGGGCGGTCTGGCTGCAATGATTTTGCTGTAGGGGTCGAACTCGAAGGCACTGATGATATCGACTATACCGACAAGCAGTATGTATGTTTGGGGCAGTTAGCTCGCAAACTCATGGAGTCTTACCCAAGTTTAACGCCGGACAGAATGGTAGGTCACTGTGACATCGCACCAGGGCGAAAAACCGACCCCGGTAACAGTTTTGATTGGCAACGCTTTAAAGAGTTGCTATAGCACTTTACGGCTTAGAAGATCGAGGATGGACAATCTATGGCTTTATTTTCATTACTAATCGCAATTTTTGTAGAACGCATGCGTTTACTGCCAGACGCTTGGCAATTTGATGTGATCTTATCGAAATACCATCAAGCACTGTTTGGCGATAAACAAGTTCGTTCCACCTTAATGATGGCGTTGGCGCTGCTGTTACCGGCACTATCAATTAATATTATCTCTTGGTTTATATCCGGCATGTTCTGGGGGGCTATTAGCTTAGTACTTTGGGTTGGGGTTGCGGTGCTATGCTTTAGCCATAATCAACAGAGACAAGCATTTAAGCGTTACATTCAAGCGGCTTGCCGTGGCGATACTCAGGCGTGTTTTAACTATGCGGCAGAGCTCGATTCGAGCCGATGCCTTGAATCTGTCTGTGAACAAGATCTTGGCGAGCGAGTGGGCCAGAGTGTGGCTTGGATAAACTATCGCTATTACGGCGCGATTGCGTTGTATTTAATCTTGCTAGGTCCGGTCGGTTCAGTGCTGTACTGCACCGTGCGCTTTTATAGTGAACAGAAGCGTAATCGTCAGCTTGATTTACCCTTGGTGGATCCTCTGTTATTTGTGCTTGATTGGATCCCTAGCCGAATTTTCGCATTTGGTTATGTGCTCAGCGGTCACTTTAGACAATCGATCTCAGCTTGGATCAGCCTAGCCTTTAACCCTAAAGCTGATGCCAGAGACATTATTACCAAGGTGGCAATCGAAGCGGAAACACTGCCTGAATCATCTTCGGCACCTATTTGTGTACAATCGACAATTGCACTGTTACAGCTCAGTAAGCGTAATTTTATTCTACTTATTACCGTATTATCGCTGATGACCATTTTTGGCGTCGTGAGTTAGATCCGCTAGACGCTCATCTGTATGAGGAGAGCTCACCAATGGTGGGCTGCTCCTTTTTTCGATTGGTTGCCATATCGATCCACTCAAGATAACCCTGAGCAAAGTACAACTGGGACATTGGTCTGACCCCTTGTTGGTAAAAATCAGCTATGCTCACACATCGCGCACGAATATGATGCAGATCACTTGCTAGACAACTAAAGTGTGATTTGATAAAGTGCGCCCAGTCAATTAAATTGGTAAGACCAATTTACAATAGGAGCTGAGGGCCATATGGCTTATAGCAAAATAAACCAGCCAAAAATATCTGACGTCATCATGGGTCAGTTGGAACAGATGATTCTGGAGGGCAGTATTCAGCCTGGCCAGAAGCTTCCACCTGAGCGTGAATTGGCGCTGCAGTTTGAAGTGTCACGTCCATCACTGCGTGAGGCTATTCAAAAGCTAGAAGCAAAAGGCTTGTTGATGCGCCGCCAAGGTGGCGGTACCTATGTAAAAGAGCAGTTATGGCAAAGTCTTGCCGATCCCATCGTTGAGTTAATGCATTCTGATTCAGAAAGTCAATACGACTTGCTGGAGTTTCGTCACGCCACTGAAGGCATGATGGCTTATTTTGCAGCACTTCGTGGTAACGACGCTGATATGCAAAATATCAAGCGCACCATATTAGAGGTGGATGCGGCAGAAGAAGTAGAAGAGCAAGCGAAGGCGATTGTACGTTTTTATCGTGCTATCGCCGAAGCATCTCATAACGTGGCCATGTTACACCTAGTACTCAGTTTATCCCCTGTGCTGCATAAAAACGTGGCACAGAACTTAGAGCTTTTAAGCCGACGCGAAGAAGCCTCTACAATGGCGAACGATCACAGACTAGCATTGCTCGCTGCCATCGTACGTCGAGACCCAGAAGCAGCTCGCGAAGCTTCCAATGAACACTTAAGTTACATTGAAGAAGTGATGTTGTCTGTAAGGGAAGAAGATAGCCGGTTGCAGCGTAGTCTGCGCCGCTTAAAAAGTGGTAACTAGGCACTAAGCCAAGCACTACTTTATTCATATAATTCATTATTAATGTATATAGGGAAGGACAGCGTCATGTCTGAACATATGCTACACGATTTAGATCCACTAGAAACTCAAGAATGGGTAGATTCACTGCAAGCGGTATTAGAGCAAGAAGGCCCTGAACGCGCGCACTACTTGTTAGAGAAGTTGATTGATAAGGCTCGTCGTAATGGTACTCATCTACCTTATAAAGCGACTACAGCATACTTGAATACAATCCCTTCAGGTCAAGAGCCTCATATGCCTGGCAACCAAGAGATGGAACGCCGTATTCGCGCGATCGTCCGTTGGAATGCCTTGGCTATGGTGCTACGTGGTTCTAAGAAAGATCTAGAGCTAGGTGGTCACATCTCAAGCTTTGCTTCTAGTGCCACCATTTATGACGTTTGTTTTAACCACTTCTTCCGCGGTCCGAATGAGAAAGACGGCGGTGATTTGGTTTACTTCCAAGGCCATATCGCACCAGGTATCTATTCTCGCTCTTTCCTTGAGGGGCGAATCACTGAAGATCAGATGAATAACTTCCGTCAAGAAGTTGATGGGAAGGGTCTACCTTCATACCCACACCCTAAGTTGATGCCTGACTACTGGCAGTTCCCGACGGTTTCTATGGGTCTTGGTCCTATCCAGGCGATCTATCAAGCACGTTTCCTTAAGTATCTTACCGACCGTGGTATTAAAGATTGCTCTGAGCAAACTGTTTACTGTTTCTTAGGTGATGGTGAGTGTGATGAGCCGGAAACACTAGGTGCTATTGGCCTTGCTGCTCGTGAAGAGCTAGATAACTTATGCTTTATCGTTAACTGTAACCTACAGCGCCTCGATGGACCTGTACGTGGTAATGGTAAGATCATTCAAGAGCTTGAAGGCGAATTCCGCGGCGCAGGCTGGGAAGCGGTTAAAGTAATTTGGGGTCGTTATTGGGATCCACTACTTGCTCGTGATACTAGCGGCAAGTTACTGCAGTTGATGGAAGAGACCGTTGATGGTGAATACCAGAACTGTAAAGCTAAAGGTGGTGCTTACACTCGTGAACACTTCTTTGGTAAGTACCCTGAAACTGCCGAAATGGTCGCTAACATGTCAGATGATGACATCTGGCGTCTAAATCGCGGTGGCCATGATCCAGTTAAGATATTTGCTGCACTTCAGCACGCTAAAGACACCAAAGGTCGTCCAACAGTTATTCTAGCTAAAACCGTTAAAGGTTACGGCATGGGTGATGCGGGTGAAGGTAAGAACATCGCCCACAACGTGAAGAAGATGGGTGTTGAGTCACTTAAATACTTCCGCGATCGTTTCAATATCCCAATCAGTGATGATCAGCTAGAAGATATTCCTTTCTATCATCCAGGTGCTGATTCAGAAGAAGTTCAGTATCTAAAAGCGCGCCGCGCAGAGCTACACGGTGCGATGCCTGCACGTCGTGAGAAGTTCTCGCAAGATCTTGAAGTGCCGTCATTGAAGATTTTTGATTCAGTGCTCAAAGGCTCGAATGGTCGTCAGATCTCAAGCACCATGTCATTTGTGCGTATTCTGACCGCTCTGCTTAAAGATAAGAAGATTGGTAAGCAGATCGTACCGATTATCCCAGATGAAGCACGTACCTTTGGTATGGAAGGTCTATTCCGTCAGGTTGGTATTTACGCTCACGAAGGGCAAAAGTATGAGCCACAAGATTCAGACCAAGTGGCTTACTATCGTGAAGATAAGAAGGGCCAGGTACTGCAAGAGGGGATTAACGAGCTAGGTGCTATGTCATCTTGGGTCGCAGCGGCAACCAGTTACTCTGTTAACGATACGCCAATGATCCCCTTCTATATCTACTACTCAATGTTTGGTTTCCAACGTATTGGTGACATGGCTTGGGCTGCAGGTGATATGCGTGCACGTGGCTTTATGGTCGGTGGTACATCGGGTCGTACAACGCTTAACGGCGAAGGTCTACAGCATCAAGATGGTCATAGTCATGTTTTGGCTAACACTATTCCAAACTGTATCTCTTATGATCCAACCTATGGTTATGAAATTGCGGTTGTAGTTCAAGATGGTATTCGCCGTATGTATGGTGAGCAGGAAGATGTTTTCTACTACCTAACAACGATGAACGAGAACTACGAACAGCCAGCTATGCCAGAAGGTAGCGAGGAAGGTATCGTTAAAGGTATCTACAAGCTTGAAACACTACAAGGTAGCGGTAAAGGCTCAGTACAGTTAATGGGTAGTGGTACCATTCTAGAGCAAGTTCGTAAAGCGGCTATCGCACTGTCTAAAGACTTCGGTATTACTACTGATGTATTCAGCGTGACTAGCTTCAATGAGCTAACTCGTGATGGCCAAGCAGCTGAGCGTTACAACATGCTGCACCCAACAGAGACACCAAAAGTACCATACATCAGCGAAGTGTTATCAAAAGATGCACCTGCGATTGTGGCTACTGACTACATGAAGATTTACGGTGAGCAGCTACGTGCTTATATCCCAACGGATTACAAAGTGTTGGGCACAGATGGTTTCGGTCGCAGTGATAGCCGCGAGAACTTACGCCATCACTTTGAAGTTGACGCTAAGTTTATCGTTATCGCTTCACTCAAAGCCCTTGTTGACCGTAACGAACTACCTGTCGATGTGCTCACTAAAGCCATCAAAGACTATGGTATCAACGTTGACAAGATCAACCCACAGTACGCGTAAGAGGGAAACAAAATGGCTGAATTAAAAGAAGTTTTGGTTCCTGATATCGGTGGTGATGAAGTTCAGGTTATCGAAATCTGTGTTGCTGTAGGCGATACGCTGGCAGCAGAAGAGTCAATCATCACGGTTGAAAGCGATAAAGCAACCATGGATATTCCAGCACCTTTCGCTGGCGTGTTAAGCGAGCTTAAAGTGGCTGTAGGCGATACCGTATCAGAAGGTAAGTTGATTGCGATGATGTCTGCCGCAGCAACATCTGCTCCTGCAGTTGAAGCACCGGTTGCTGCTGCGCCAGTTGCCGCACCGACTCCAGCACCCGCTGCAGTTGAAGCTCCTGTTGCCGCTGCAGCGCCTGCTGGCGCAACACAGGTGATAGAGGTAACGGTTCCTGATATTGGTGATGCAAGTGATGTTGAAGTTATCGAAGTCTTAGTGGCTGTTGGTGACAAGATTGATGTTGATACTGGACTCATTACCTTAGAGACGGATAAAGCGACCATGGAGGTGCCTGCACCTTCAGCGGGTATCGTTAAAGAGCTTAAAGTGACCTTGGGTGACAAGGTCTCGATGGGTTCATTAGTGTTGATGCTAGAAGTCGGCAGTGCCTCTCCAGCAGCATCAGTGCCAGCAGTCGAGGCTCCCGTTGCCGCGCCAGCTCCAGCAGCAAGTGCCCCAACTCCTGCTCAGGCAGCAAGCAAGCCGCCTGTTCCGCATCATCCAAGCGCGGGCAATCAGCCTAAGACGGGTGGGGTACATGCCTCTCCTGCTGTTCGCCGTTTAGCACGTGAATTTGGTGCAGATTTGACTCAGGTTAGCGGTTCTGGTCGCAAAGGTCGTATTCTGAAAGAGGACGTTCAAGCGTTCATCAAGTATGAGCTAAGTCGTCCTAAAGCATCGGCAGCAACTGCCGTTGCTGGTGGCGCAGGCGGATTAAACGTGATTGCAGCACCTAAAGTTGATTTCGCTAAGTTTGGCGAAGTTGAAGAGGTGCCGTTAAGTCGCATTCAGAAAATTTCTGGCCCTAATTTGCATCGCAACTGGGTGACCATTCCACATGTGACCCAGTTTGATGAAGCCGATATCACTGAAATGGAAGCATTCCGCAAAGATCAAAACGCGGTTGCTGCGAAGAAGAAAGCGGATTATAAAATCACGCCTTTAGTCTTTATGATGAAAGCGGTTGCTAAGGCGTTAGCTGAATTCCCTGTGTTTAACTCAAGTTTAAGCGCCGATGGCGAGTCACTGATCAAGAAGAAGTACTTCCATATCGGTGTAGCCGTTGACACGCCAAATGGCCTTATGGTGCCAGTGGTTCGTGATGTCGATAAGAAAGGCATTGTTGAACTATCACGTGAGTTAATGGATATCTCTCTGCGTGCTCGTGATGGCAAGCTTAAGTCAGCCGATATGCAAGGCAGCTGTTTTACGATCTCAAGTCTTGGTGGTATTGGTGGTACGGCATTTACGCCTATCGTTAACTATCCTGACGTGGCTATTTTAGGTGTGTCCAAATCTGAAATTAAGCCGAAGTGGAATGGTAAAGAGTTCGAGCCTAAGTTGATGTTGCCACTGTCATTATCTTACGATCATCGTGTTATCGATGGTGCGATGGCTGCGCGATTTAGTGTCACGCTTTCAACCATCCTCAGTGATATTCGCACGCTTATTTTGTAAAGTTGAAGGCTGCTCATGATGAGTAGCCTTTTTTCTGTTACGACTAGGATTGTGATCAGTGTCAAACAAAGGTTAAAATGCGGCCACCTACAAGATTTGGCCCCACTTTATCGTTGAGCCGGTGCTCCCGCCAACGACATAAAAAGAATAGAGGAAGACATGAGTAACGAAATCAAAACTCAGGTAGTTGTACTAGGCGCAGGCCCTGCAGGCTATTCAGCAGCATTCCGTGCAGCTGATTTAGGTCTAGATACTGTCATCGTTGAACGCTTCAGCACATTGGGCGGCGTTTGCTTAAATGTCGGTTGTATCCCATCTAAAGCACTGCTTCATGTTTCTAAAGTGATTGAAGAAGCAAAAGCTGTTGCCGATCACGGTGTTGTTTTTGGTGAGCCAAAGATTGATCTTGAAAAGCTTCGTGGCTTTAAAGAAAAAGTGATTGGTCAGCTTACAGGCGGATTAGGCGGAATGTCTAAAATGCGCAAAGTAGACGTTGTTAATGGTTTAGGTAAGTTCACTAGCCCAAATACAATGGAAGTGACGGCGGAAGATGGCAGCGTTAAAGTGGTTAACTTTGACAATGCGATTATTGCAGCGGGCTCACGTCCTATCAAGTTGCCTTTCATTCCCCATGAAGATCCACGTATCTGGGATTCGACTGACGCGCTTGAGCTTAAAGAAGTCCCTGGTAAGTTGCTTGTTATGGGCGGCGGCATTATCGGTCTTGAAATGGGTACCGTTTACTCATCTCTTGGTAGCGAAATCGATGTGGTTGAGATGTTTGACCAAGTCATTCCTGCTGCAGATAAAGATGTTGTTCGCGTATTCACTAAGCAGATTAAGAAGAAGTTTAACTTAATCTTGCAAACTAAAGTGACCGCTGTTGAAGCGAAAGATGATGGCATCTACGTTACAATGGAAGGTAAGAAAGCACCGGCTGAACCTGTTCGTTATGATGCAGTTCTTGTGGCGATTGGCCGTTCACCAAATGGTAAAGGCTTAGACGCAGAGAAAGCTGGCGTCAATGTTGATGAGCGTGGTTTCATTAACGTTGATAAGCAGATGCGTACCAACGTAGCTAACATCTTCGCAATCGGTGATATCGTTGGCCAACCAATGCTGGCACACAAAGGTGTGCATGAAGGTCATGTTGCTGCTGAAGTTATTTCGGGTCTTAAGCACTTCTTCGATCCTAAAGTTATTCCATCAATCGCCTACACTGACCCAGAAGTCGCGTGGGTTGGCCTTACTGAGAAAGAAGCAAAAGAGCAGGGTGTTGCTTACGAGACTGCGACTTTCCCTTGGGCTGCAAGTGGTCGTGCAATCGCATCTGATGCGAGCGAAGGTATGACTAAGCTTATCTTCGATAAAGAGACTCATCGTGTTATCGGTGGTGCTATTGTTGGTGTTAACGGTGGCGAATTACTCGGTGAAATTGGCCTCGCAATCGAAATGGGTTGTGATGCTGAAGACTTAGCATTAACCATTCATGCGCACCCAACTTTACACGAATCAGTAGGGCTTGCTGCAGAGATGTATGAAGGTTCAATTACTGACTTGCCTAACCCTAAGGCAAAAAAGAAAAAGTAAGCTTTTTCTTATGAATTAAGCGCTCTTATGAGCGCTTTTTTTATGGCTGTAGCCCAGTAAATTTGGAGTTTGTCCAATCAAAGCGTGATTCCGTGTTATCTAAATGATACATTCAAGTAATCTAAAAAATCCTGATATACCAATGAGAATAAGAATCATAAAAAAATGGTTTAGCTTTGTCTTATTATTGATTAGTTGCTCCACGCCAGCACTAGCTAGTGGGGTAGTTCAACGTATTTTTACCGCCAGTGATGGACTCATTAACGGTACTGTACTGGACATAAGTTTCGATGCCCATGGTTTCACCTGGCTTGCTACAGAAGAGGGTCTTTACCGTGTTAGTAGCACCAAAATTAGAAGGCTCGATCAGGTTGGTTTAGACTCGAAGTTGAGTGACAATTTGATTCATTTAGTTTCCCCCTTAAGTAAACGTCATCTGCTTGTTAGTAGCTTCTACGACATCTACCTCTACGATATCTACGCTAATACTTTTACTGCTTTTGGTAGTAGTACTCTATTTCCTGAGTTTGCAGGTCTAGGGATCATCTCGCAAATTGAAGATGACAATGGCAAGCGAATTATACTGACTCGGGAGGGTGAGCTACTACGTTTTGATTATTCCAAAATGACGCTAGAACGGATTAATTTTTTAAGCAGTAATCAAGATTCCCCTTGGCGTGCCTTGTCAGCCATTTCAGACAATCGATTGCTGCTGGCTACAAAGGGGCAGATTGAAGTTAGAGATAAACAGGGCCAGCGGCTTGCAGTACTGCCTTGGATAGAGAGTTACGGTCAGATTAAGCAGGTTTTTAGAGATTCTAACCAGCGGGTTTGGATAAGTTCAAGCAAAGGCTTTTTTGAGCTTATGCAACAAGACTTATCGATCCGTCAGATACCACAGCTGCCCTATTACACGACCCATATTGCTGAGGATAAAAAAGGTTTTCTTTGGCTGGCAACTCGATCCGGTCTCTTTAAATGGTTGCCAGATGCAGCGTCTGGGCAACTCTATGGTAATGAGATAAAGCAAAAGTCGAATATCGATTATATACACGATATCGCGGTTGATGACTCTGGTCTTATATGGATCGGTGGCTCAGGTGATGGGGTTGCCGTATTAGCAGATAAACCCGATTTTCTGCTAGATCAGTTTAGTGAAGCTGTACCCTATCAGCTACCTGATGAGGTCATTTGGTCTATCTACGCGGATGAGGAGGATATGTGGTTAGGCACTGATGCTGGGTTACAGCTCATCGACAGGCAAACGAAGAATCCCTATTTTATAACGCCCAAGAATATTGATCTAAATGACAGTATCTATGGGATTGACCCTCTGGATGAGCAAAACATATTGCTTTCAAGTACGAATGGGCTCTCGGTTGTTAATAAAAACACTTTTCATACGCAAACATTCGGCGAGTGGATGGGGGGGACGGGCACTCTAGAGAATAAAACAGTTTACGACACCTATTTCGATACCCTCATCAAGGGACGTATTTGGTTCGCCACCAATAGAGGGTTATTCTTTTGGGACCCCGGTTTGGCAGAGCCTCAGTATGTCAGTTTGAGTGCTGATAATAGTATCGCCCAGTTACAAATTATCAAATATGTAAGCCGAGATAGTTCGCAGAGATTGTGGCTTGGCGGTGATCGGTTGCTCGGCTATCTCGATGAACAAAATAATTTTCATGCCGTAACTGCTCCGCTAGCACAAGGGTGGGGCAAGACTTCGGTTAATACCATGAAAGAAGTAGAGGCGGATCTTTTTTGGATTGGACTTGAAGACCGTGGCGCCATTGAATACAACGCGCAAACTGGCCATGTTCGCTCTTTGACTGAAGAGTGGAAAATCAGCTGTAATAGTGTGTATTTTATTGAAGAGGTTGGACAGTATCGCCTTATAGGCTGTCCACGCACGATTATCCGTTTCGACACTTTGACAGATGAGATAATTGTTGTTGCCGCTGAAGATGGCTTTATTAGTGATGAGTTAAATGAAGGCGCAGTACTTGCCTCAGCTGACGGGCTCTATGTCGGCACGCCAGATGGTGCCATGCTATTAGATGTTGCTAAGCTTAAAAGCCGCACAGTGAGAGATACTATCTTACTTGAGTCGATGGAGGTCTACTTCGAAGACCGCACCGAAATAAGCTTAGTACCGCAAGACGGCCATCGTATTTTACCGGGCGCGTTGCTGGTGAGTTTTCAACTGGCTCGTAACAACTACCTTGACGAAAAACCGTTACAACTGCAATACCGCTTGCGTCGCGCTACAGATAAAACGGGTGGTAGTTATATCTACCTTGATGGTCAATCCCAGTTAAACATTTCAGGCTTAGATGCGGGTACCCATGTACTTGAAATCATTAGTTTACAGAATGAAGTCTGGTCCGCGAGTCCTTTTTCTTTCGCTTTTAAAGTGGAGATGTACTGGTGGCAAACCCTCTGGTTTAAAGGCCTCTTACTCGTTGTGTTATTACTGCTAGGGCTTGGGGTTATTTTTATCAGACAGCGACAGGTGATGGCTTTCAGAAGGATTAATTTAGCGCTTACAGAGAGTGAGAATAGATTAAAACAGGCATTGAAAGGCAGTAACTCCGAGCTATGGGAGTGGCACCTAGAGACGGATATTTTTAGGCTCGAAAATGGCGGCGGTTTTTTTAGTGATCAAGGTAATCAGGTGTGCCTTAAACTCGGTCAATTTCCTATTCATAGCGAAGATAAAAGCAATGTGCTTAGTGCTTGGAAGGATATGCTTGCAGAGCGCACTGATCGCTTCGAAGTCGAGTATCGCTTCATGCAAAGCGATACTGTATGGAGCTGGGTGCGGGTATTAGGTCGACCGGTTGAGCGTAATAGTGTTAACGGTACCATTGAGCGTGTTGCTGGTATCTATACCGATATAACAGAGCAGCGTCAGCTCAAGGATGATGTTTATTTACTTGCTCAAGCATTTGAAAATACAACAGAGGCGGTACTGATATACGACAGAGACGAACTGATCCAAGTGACCAATAAGGCCGCGCAAGATATTTTGGGCTTTGATGATCGCAGGCTAATTGGTCGGTCTTTTTCAGAAGTATTGCAGGGTAAAAAATCGGGGACTCATATTGCAGACCTGTTGCAACACGGCTTGAGCTGGACCGGTGAGAGTACAGTGGCTTGCGCCAATGAGCAGCAGTGTGCAGTTTGGCTAAATGTATCTTCTATTTTGAATGCTAATGGGGAGGCGACCCACTATGTTGTGGTCTTTTCCGATATTACCGATCGCAAACGTACTGAAGCCGATCTTCGTCGTCTCGCAAATTATGACGTACTCACAGGTTTGCCAAATCGCTCTTCGTTTTCTGGCAAATTATCACAATCAATTTATCAGGCTGAAAAAGAGGGGGGTAATCTCGCCCTACTATTCTTGGATTTAGATCGCTTTAAACACGTCAATGATTCTTATGGTCATAGCATGGGCGACGCTTTGCTTGTTGAAGCGTCAAACCGATTGCAAGCATTTGTCAGTAATGACAATGTGTTGTGCCGTTTTGGTGGTGATGAGTTTGTTATCTTGCTCCGTAGCGATACCGATATTGACAATATTAATCAGCTTTGTGAGCAATTATTGGCGAGCATAGAAAAACCGTTTGATCTTTATGGACGGGAGTTTTATATCTCAACCAGTATCGGCGTCAGTCTGTGGCCTGAAGATGCTAAACAGCCAGAGACACTGATCAAGAATGCCGATTTGGCCATGTATCATGCTAAAGATGAAGGCAAAGGAAACTTTAAGTATTACTCTCAAGAGCGTAATGCTGAGGCACTTTATCATTTACGACTTGAGGCCGATCTACGTAAAGCAATTGAAAGGGATGAGTTTGAGCTTCATTTCCAGCCACAAATAGATATCTTACAGAATGACAAGCTCGTTGGGGTGGAAGCCTTACTACGTTGGAATCACCCGAAAGATGGCTATGTGCGCACCGATATCTTCATTAAAGTTGCCGAAGCATGCGGGCTGATTGTTGAAATTGACCGTTGGGTTATGCGTGAGGCCTGCCGCCATGGTGCGCGTTGGTCGGTAATTTTAGATGAACCGCTTAAAGTCTCGGTCAATATCTCAGCGCTGCATTTTCGTCAGCCGGATTTTATCCAGGGTGTCGAGAAAAGTTTATCTGAAACAGGGATGCCCAATCGCTCACTATCGCTAGAGATCACTGAGGGCGTATTAATGAAAGAGCTTAAAGTGGCAAAGCAACATCTAAAAGAGCTCAAATGTTTAGGGGTGGATGTCGCGATTGATGATTTTGGTACTGGTTATTCCTCCTTGGCCTATTTACGTCATTTTGAAGTGAATAGTTTGAAAATTGATCGCTCCTTTCTTATTGATATTGCAACTAATAAAGCCGATCAGGCCATTGCTAGCAGTATTATTGAGCTCGCAAGAAACTTAAAGTTAGATGTTATCGCTGAAGGAGTTGAGACCCATGAGCAGCTAGAGCAGGTCTTTAGCCGTGGTTGTTATGTCATCCAGGGATACTACTTTGCTAAACCTATGTCATGCATTGACTTAGATGCTTACATGGCGTTACAGACAAAAGTGAGTTTACAGCCCCAAGCAGGGTAACTTATGGCACAGCTTGCACAAGTTAATTAAATACCCTACGTTAAAACATCATTGGAAGAGTTGAATAAGTCATTATGATACATAGAATTATTATTCTTTGTTTGCTAGTTTTTTTTCAAACATTTGTTAGCGCCACAGAACGGCCAAAGATCGGTCTAGTACTGAGTGGGGGGGGCGCAAAAGGCGCGGCGCATATTGGCGTGCTTAAGGTGCTCGAAGAGAAAAATATCCCTATTGATTACATCACTGGTACCAGTATCGGTTCCTATGTTGGGGGCATGTATGCGCTGGGTTATAGCGCTGCCGAAATAGAAGCCATTATGATGAATACCAATTGGGATAAGGGCTATTCAGATACAATTCCGCGTGAACAGCTGAGTTTTAAAGATAAAGAGATCCGTGACAAATATAATATCCCAGTCAGCATCGGCTATAGCGATGAACAAGTCAAAATGCCAGCGGGTTTACTGCGCGGTCAGTCAATGTCGCAATTGCTGCGAAGCTCCACTAACTTGGTGCAGCAGTTTGGTCACTTCGATGAGCTTTCAATCCCTTTTAGAGCGGTTGCAACCAACTTGGCGACCAGCCAAGCGGTGGTTTTAAGTGAGGGCAGCCTTGTCGCTGCAATGCAAGCCTCTGCGTCGGTCCCGGGTGCACTGCAACCTGCAGTCATCAACGGAATGCTATTGGTTGATGGCGGTATCGCTAACAATATGCCGATAGACGTGGTTAAAGAGATGGGAGCAGATATTGTTATTGCGGTCGATATCGGTTCGCCACTTGTCGGTAAAGAGCAACTTAACAGTACTATTGCTGTGCTCAATCAGCTTTCGACCATTCTCACCAATGCCAGCGCAGAGAGGCAAAAAGCGTTATTGTCAGATGAAGATATTCTCATTAGGCCTAATATTGGTGAGTTAAGTACCACTGATTTCAGCATCATGCCTATCGCCTTACCTTTAGGCGAAATTGCTGCTAGAGAGCAATTAGCTAAGCTCGAAAAATATAGCATCTCTAAGCAGGAGTTTAGTGAATACCTTGCCGCCAAGCGCAGTAAAAGCAAGTTATGGCTTAACGAGTTGAATCGACCATTGATTAAAGTCATCTACGACAATGACTCTAAAGTGAGTGAGAAGTTACTTGCCGATAGCCTAAATCTGGATGTTGGTGATCATGTCACCGTCGATTCCCTAGAGGCGGGAATTGCACGGGTCTACTCATTGGATAAATTTGAGCGTGTTGATGCTGAGTTTACCGACACTGCCGATGGGCGAGTGCTCACCGTTACCACTAAAGCTAAATCTTGGGGCCCGAACTATTTCCAATTAGGCTTTAGTTGGGAAGATGATTTTAGCCTCGATTCAGTTATCTCACTGGATGTGGCGTACACCATGACAGACTTGACCGAGAATGGCGGCGAATGGCGCAATGAGATCTCGCTCGGGTTCGACAAATTATTAGGCTCGGAGTTTTATCAACCCTTGTCCAAAGATCAAGATTACTTTAGTCGTGCCCGGGTTGAATATGAGCTTAAAGATTGGGGCTTCTTCGAAGATAACAGTCGTATTCTTGAGCTGCAACAAACAGCTTATCGAGCTGAGGTGGGTATCGGTTGGAATTATACCCAAAACGGTAAACTTGAGGTCGGGTTATTGGGCGAGGTCGGTAGTTTAGAGAACGAATTTTGGCAACTTGGCAAGGTCGATTATGATGGCTACGGTGGCTACTTTAAATTTGCCTATGATGATCTCAATAGTATTAACTTCCCGACTTCGGGTAATCGCTTCACGCTAAATATGTACCTTCGAAAAGAGGGCTATGATCAAGATGTCGTCTCTGAATCCTCTGATGTTTCATTGCAAATTGAAGCCGATTGGCGGGGCGCTGTCGGTGTTGGTAATCATGCATTTGTCGGCATAGCCTCCTTTGCAACCGTTGATAAAGATGGTGCCTTCACGGTCAATGTATCTGAGTTGGGCGGTTTTTTAAACCTTTCTGGTTATCATAAAAATGCTCTATATGGCTCACATAAAGTGTTTGGTGCTTTTGTATATCAATATGATTTAGGGCGCGATGTATTAGGCATGACTGAGTATCCACTCTATCTCGGCACTAGCCTTGAGGCGGGTAACGTCTGGAATCAAAAAGATAACGTTTCACTAAATGATCTCATCTATGCCGGTAGTATTTTCCTTGGTATAGACACTAGCGTTGGGCCTGCAGCATTTGGCTTTGGCGCGTCAGATGATGGTGAGAAAACGGTATTTCTGTTTCTCGGTAAGAACTGGTAACCGAGAAACAGTGGCCGTAGCGCTGGAAATAACAGCATAAAATGTGACAAGTTTGGGCATATACCAATTCCTATAAATAGCTGTTCATTCAGCGGGAATTCAAAGCCCTGTAGCTAAGGGCTGTATTTGCTCCTGCAATACAGACATTCGCCACATCCATGTGGCTAGCGGATGATTGAAGCTAATAGTTATTCTATATCAAGAGTATCTAACGCAGCATACAGCGCTTTTGCCATCGCTTTTAACATCAGCCGCACTACGTGAGCTTCTCAGAACTTTCACTGTGGCGTTGCATTGCCTCAAAAGGGATTAACCATTTCTTTAACGATGCGCCTAACATTGAAGAGCCCTGAGAAAGCTCTGAATTGAACACATATTTAGCGGAATTGGTATTTTTAGTCTAAAACATAGAGAGCTATATGAATTAAACGATTTTTTTACGATATCTAAAAGCAGCTTTTAAAGGATTAAATCGGGGATAAATATGAATAAGGTAAGTCAATTAGCGCTGTGCATTGCATTAACATTAGGTGTTGCAGCCTGTGGTAGTAGTGATAAAGACAGCATTGCTGAAAGTACCACATCTACAGTTGTTTCTGGTGTTGAAAAAGCCAATTTTGATCCTGCTGTTCGTCATCAAGACGATTTTTACTACAGCGTCAATGGTACTTGGTTAGCGAACACACCGATCCCCGCTGATAAATCCAATTATGGCTCATTTTCAGTTCTTTATGAGCAAAGCCAAGAAGCGTTGAAAAAAATTATTGAGGCCGCAGCGGCAAAGCCAAACAAGGTTAAAGGCAGCAGTGAGCAAAAGGTGGGTGACTTCTATGCGAGCTTTATGGATATCGGTACGGTAGAAGGCTTGGGGATCACACCACTAAAAGATCAATTATCAGATATAGCCTTTGCATCGACTCACAACGATATCGCGACCCTAATGGGCCGCTTATTGGTTCATGGTTCAACGGTTCCATTCGGTTTTTACGTCAATAACGATGCTAAAAACTCCAGCCAATATGGGGTTTATCTCTATCAGTCAGGCCTGACTTTGCCAGATAGAGATTATTACCTAAAAGATGATGAGAAATTCGCCGCCAATCGAGCAGCGCTAAACCAATATATCGATGACTTGATGACGAAAGCGGGCTATAGCAATCCAAAGCGTGCCAGTGAAAGCGTAGCGAAAATCGAAAAATTTATTGCCGAAAGTCAATGGAGCCGTGTTGAGTCGCGTGATGCCAATAAAAGTTACAACAAGATGGACCGTCAGCAGCTGCAAGGCTTAGTTGAAGGTTTCGATTTTGTGCAATTTTCTGCGGGTGCCGATATAGACAAGGTGACGGAAGTGATTGTGCGTCAACCATCTTACTTTGACAAGTTTGGTCATCAGTTTAATCAGTTTAGCGTGAGCGAATGGCAGGACTATTTAGCTTTTCATCTTGTCGATGACTACGCTGAGCTACTCAGCAAAGACTTTGTTGATCTTCATTTTGCCTTCCATGGTAATACTTTAATGGGTATTGAAGAGCAGAAGCCGCGTTGGAAGAAAGGTGTTGATGCCGCTGATCAGGTCATTGGTGAGTTGGTAGGCGAAGAGTATGTTAAGGAAAACTTTAAGCCCGAAGCGAAAGCCAAAATGGAAGAGATGATCCAAAACTTGATTAAGGGTTTTGAAGTTAGTATCAATGAACTGGAGTGGATGACACCCGAAACCAAGGTTGCGGCTCAGGAGAAGTTGGCGAAATTCACCTACAAGATTGGCTATCCAGACAAGTGGAAAGATTACACGGCGCTAGATATTGAAGCCAATGACTTGGTGGGTAACTACCAGCGTTATGCCCAATTTGAGTATAAAGCGATGCTTGCTAAATTGGGTAAGCCAATTGACCGTACGGAGTGGCATATGACGCCGCAAACGGTAAATGCTTACTACAGTCCGGTAATGAATGAAATTGTGTTTCCAGCCGCAATCTTGCAGCCGCCATTCTTTAATATGGATGCCGATGATGCGATTAACTATGGCGGTATTGGTGCGGTAATTGGTCATGAAATCAGCCATGGTTTTGATGATCAAGGCGCTAAATATGATGGTGATGGTAATCTGCGTGATTGGTGGTCTGATAAAGATCGTCAAGAGTTCCAAAAGCGTGGTGCCCAGCTATCGGCTCAGTATGCTGGCTATGAAGCGATGCCGGGAAAATTCGTCAATGGTGACTTAACCTTAGGTGAAAACATTGGTGATTTAGGCGGGTTAACCGTCGCTGCACGCTCATATGCGATGACTCTCAACGGTAAGCCTTCGCCGGTCATTGATGGTTTAACGGGTGAGCAGCGTCTGTTTATTGGTTGGTCGCAGGTATGGCGTCGTAACTATCGCGATGAAGAGCTAGGTCGCCGACTGATGACCGACTCACATTCACCAAGTCATTTCCGCGCAATGGGCACGCCGCGTAACATCCCTGCCTTCTATGAAGCATTCGATCTTAAAGAGGGTGACAAGATGTTCCTGACGGAAGATGAGCGAGTGAAAATTTGGTAACGCTAGTTTTGCTAACCTATAACTAAATACTAAAAGCCCATCATTCGATGGGCTTTTTATTATGAGTATTGGCTACTGATTGGGATGAAAGTGGACTTGTCGTCACTGGCTATTGGCCTCAAGTTTAGTAACTTTTGGCGATAGTTGTTTCAATGACCTCTGCCGCATCTGCACTGGGTTAGAAAAGCACAATTGTTTAGCATTTGAGTTTTAAGTTGAACCAAATGCAATTCAACTGCATTGAGCTTTTCCAAGCCGCCGTGAATATATCCTTATAGGCTCTGCTAAATCATCCATGATTTAGAAGCTTGCACCGCCCAATTCAGATGAATAGCTAGTAAGCTCATTGTACTGGTGAGCAGGATGTCCGAATGTCGTTATTGGGCCTATATAAACGAACGACCGTAAGTACAGATACTGCTGAGACACGCCGTGAACACATCCTTGTGGACTCAACGAAAACATACTGTTCTCGAAGGCCTCTTGCGCATCAACATTCGGTTGGAATTCTCAATCATTCAGCACTAGGGTGACTAATTATAAAGTTTACTCTGACCCTACAAGTCTTGATCTAAATGGGTCAGATACCTAGGAATGACTGTTCCAAAAAAACGATCCTCCCGCCTGATAGGCTGAATGCCTAAAAGTGCATGGATACACGAAAAAAGCCGTTGGACATTACGAAGTTTGGTTTTTAGAGAGGCTTTAACGCACTTCTGAAGCGTCAGTTAGGGCATATTTTGTGAGTTATTAGATTAGTAAATGTATGTTAAACAAATAAAGTTTACACTGACCCAAAGATATCTGTTGAGATAAGATTATAAAAATGATTTATAGCTTTGAAGACTACCAATTTAATAGCGTAGAGCTGATTCTATATCGAGGTAACGTCATTATTCCGATAAGAAACAACGAAGCCAAGGTACTTACCTTATTGTTAAATGAAGCTACAAATATTGTTTCAAAAAGTAAAATTTTAAATGTTGTATGGTCAGGGAAAGTTGTATCTGAGCAAGCTGTATTTCAAAATATTAGTAGCTTACGTTCAATATTTGGTGAGCATGCAATCAAAACTTTCTCTGGTAAAGGCTATCAATGGCAATTGTCATTAGATGATGCTCAATCGGCACCGACCTCTTTAGCTAACCAAGTAAATCAATCAAGTACCATGAAAGGGAAACCAGCTACCTATATATTGCTATTTTCTCTGCTGTTGCTGTTTGCATTGTCATTTTTTTACATCGATCCCAGTTTAGATATCCCTCCTAACCATGAGCAGCATGTTGAAATAAAAGTTGTGCCACTTTTGATTGATCCTAGTATTTCAGATGCTGTTGATACAAGTCAAAGTGTCTCAATCCAACTTAAAGAGCTTTTAGCCTCAAGTGAATATATTGAGCTTAGCCTATTAAAAACGGATGTTTCGTTTGAGCAATATATCAACACTCCAAGCAAGTACTTTCAGAGGTTACTCGAATCAGAACAACCAACATTAGTACTAGCAATTGCAGTGAGCGAGGCAAAGCCAAACTACTTTTTGCGTTATCAGCTGCATGGTCCAAATGGTAGTTGGGATGGCGAGTTTCAATCTCTCACCATGGAAGATGCCTTGCAACAGTTAGTCAGCCACTTGGATCGAGTCTCTAACACCTCTTTACTTATTACTCGCAATCATCGTGATGCGAATCATTCAGAGTTAACGATGTTGAATCAACGATTTCCTAAAGATGCAATTATTTTGGAGCGGCTAATTGGTTCATACTTGCAAATGGGAAACTTAAATAAAGCACTTTTACTAGCTGAAGAGCTTAAAGATAATGCTGGTAGTAATCGTTTTTATCAGGCTCGCTCAGAGCTAGCAATCGGTAATATTTTGGCCGAACAAGGCTTATCTGACAGTGCTGAAGTACAGCTAATTACTGCCCAAAAGGCAGCAGAGCAATTAACACATTTTCAATTACAGAGTGATATTGCTAAAGCACTATCGTTGGTTGCGCGTAATCGACTGCATTATGCTGATATTAGAAAATACTTACGCCGCTCAATGTACTTAGCCCGTGTTGCTAAAGATCCGGTTAGGGAGTTATCAGCGTTAAATTATCTCTATATTTTTAGCTATAAACTAGACCATAAGATAGATGCTGCTTTATTGCTAGAAGAAGCCGAACTGATAATTAAGGGCTCCGATTTACCTGAGGAGCATTACGCTCAGATATATTTACATAAAGCAATTAGCGCCGATGACGTTAACGATAAAGAGGTTTTTGTTAGACGTGTGCTCGCACTTTTTAAGCCTAACAGAAAAAGTTGGTTAATTGATTCAGCCCAAATATTGTTAGTTGAGTTGCTTATTGAACAGCAGCGTTGGCAAGAGCTAAATAGGTTATTTACCGAAGCATCTTCATTAACGATTACTGAAAGTTACTTAGTCGCTAAACTTTACTTTGCCCAGCAACGTTGGCTTGAGGCCGCAACCTATGGATCAAAGTCCTTTAAGGATGCAAGTATGGTCGGTGATCGGTTTGCATCGCTCAATGCGGCATTATTACTCTTATCTATTCATGCTGAAACGGGTAACAAACAGGAGCTCGCTCGCTATAGTCAATTTATAGTGGGTGAGTCAACAGAGGCATGGCGCCAACATAATCATCAGAAGCTGTCACAATTGCCGAGTAGGTTATTTTAAGTCAATTTATAAGAGGAGAAAGCTCCTCTACAAATATCAGCAGTTATTGATTAAGAGCAAACCAGTTAAATCTCCAGTTATCTGCTAACGCAGTTACCTTTAGGCTGTGGCTGCCTTTTTGGAGAAATATCGCTTGGCCATTAATTGATTGCCAAATGTTTAGTCCACCAGTATCAGGGACTAAAAATTGGGCTAAGGGTTTGTCATCAATGGACAGGTCAAAACCTTCGTTTTCGCTAGAACTCGAAATTCGATACGTCAAATGATAAAGACCATCTTCTTTTATCTTGACTTGATATTGAGCCCAATTTCCTTTTCGAATAACGCCCCAACCAGTGAGCAGTAAGCCACCATCCTCATCTTCGGTTTTATCGACAAGCATACCAAACATTTGATTATAATCTTCAGCCTGAATGGTACCTGGAATGACGACGACTGTGTCTTCAGTGATTACTGGTTCACTGTATTCGCTAAACCTATCGCTATTCACTGCAGTGACTACGTAACTATGCTTACGGGGCACAGGCTTTAAAACTGTGTAATAATTGGTCTTAATATTTGAGGCTATTTTTCGATACTGGCCACCAAATGCCTGTGTTTGATAAATATCGTAACTTTGAGTGTTGGGATTAATGTTTGAACGCCAATATAGGCTTATTGCGCCACTTGCTTGGTCTCTAGTTAACGCCAAAGCAATAGGTTTTTGTGGATAAGGTTTCAAACTTATACGACGCTGTTTTTCTTTTTGTTGTGCTTGTTGTAAATCTCTTTCAAATAATAGAGTTGCTTGGGATAGTGACTGGTCTTGATTAATGTTTATCTCTTGGGCTAATCGAAAGCCCTCAAGTACACCAGCAAAGTTTTTATCAATTGTTGAGCGTTGGCTTGCTGAAAACTCATACCAATGCCATGAGCCGCCACGTAAAGCATTTTTACTACAATCACCAGATAACCATGCCGTAGCGTTGTTAGGGGCACCATTATAGTTTTTATTCGCGCAGTCTCTGACATATTCTTGCACATTGCCAATTAAATCAAAAACCCCAAAATTATTCGCTTGGTACATGCCAACGATGCTGGCGTAACCTGACAAATCATCGCATGGAATCACACCAATTGTACCCATATAGCTGGCACCAAAATCTTGCTGTGCTTGTTGTTCTGCGCTTCTATCTGCTAAGTTGGCATACTCACAAACTTGTGGATTATCGGGCTTTTCACCATAACGGTATTTACTAAACTGACCTGATTTTGCTACATACTCCCATTCTGCCTCAGAAGGGAGCCGATAATGCTTTCCGGTTTTAGCGGACAACCAATCAGCATAGGCGATAGCTGTTATTACATTGATACAAACAACAGGTTGATAGCTATTGGAGGTTAGAGCATTTTGTTTCCACGAGCCTTTAGTGATTTTCCCAATCCAATTTTCAGTTGGTTGGTGAAAGCATTCCTTTGGATATACATAATTAGTATCAGCGATAAACTTGCTAAACTCCTTTACTGTTACTTCATACTTAGCTAAACGAAATGAGGGGACTGTGACATGGTGTATTGGCTGCTCATTTTTCTTGTCTTTGCTCCCCATTACAAATTCACCTTGTGGAATTGTAACCATGGGAGGCTCAATGTAATCGCTACAGGCCTCACTACTTGTTATGACTAAAGACATTACTAATACTGCACTCTTATAACTCATTTTTAAATCCTTTTAATTATTGTGCCATGGGTTACAAATAAACGATTTATCATGGAGAATTGAAGCAAATGGAGTGATAAGAAGTCTTGATAATTTTCTATAAAAAAGCCGTTATTGAAATATTATTGAAAATATCGTGCTTTAAGAACTTGAAAGTTAGTCGAGTTAACTCAGAGAATATAATTTTACATGCTAATGAATGAGGCCGTTCCGTCACAATCATATTGAACATGTTTTGTGCTCCATCTTCAGCATCTACTCCCTTGGTCGGCCCATAGCGACCATTAGGGGTGGTAGGTCAAATACGACACTGTCGTTTATTAAAAAACACCTATCCCACATCGAAGTTGCTGAAGTACGTTGAAGACTCTTTATAAACCAAAGTCCGTAATGCCCACATAGTCTTTCTCGTGCATTCATGCACGTCAAGACATTCAGGCATCCTGCCTATCAGACATGAACATGTCTTTCGCGGGACTGGCCGCTCACTGGCATCTGACCCATATGGATATGGGAAATGTCTATATGATGTCGGGAACATCATTGAGCATGCCATCACGGCATTCGTAAATCCATTTACATCAGATGTCCCATCGGAAGCGTTAGGCTATTTCGAATAAGTACGAGGAAGACCACTTCGTTTGTGGCGCTGAGGGATTGACTCTTATGAAATCAAGAGCGGGGCGCAAGCGCTTTTCCCTTTGGCTCTGCTCTTTATTGGAAGAATGGGCGAAGCGCCACGATTTTGGTCAAGCGCAGCTTGATAAAACTAACAGCTAATTTTCTGAGCTAGAAAACTAGGCAAAAAAGTAAGATCTTCAAGTTGCTGGTGGGCGATTATCCATCGCGGCTGTTGGGATAAACGCTTTTCTGGAATTGCAATGGTTTGCATATTGGCAGCACGAGCGGCGACCAATCCATTAAAGGAATCCTCAATCGCCAAGCAATTAACAGGAGCTATATTGAGCGCATCAGCGCAATTTAAATAGACCTCAGGATGAGGCTTTCCATAGCTTAAGTGTTCGGCAGATTTAATTGCATCAAAATATGAACCGATTGCTAGTTTGTTTAAAACAGCACTAATGATATCGCTTGATGAGGAGGTCGCAAGGCCAATCTTAAGCCCCATCTCTTGGCAGCTTTCAAGTGCTGAAATTACACCTGTCATCGCCTCACCATTAGCTAGAATGTGACTGACGACTTGATCCACAATAGCTTGCGCTGTTTGGGCGTTATCATAATTAGGCCAAGGAAAGCGGGCATACCAAAATGCTACAACTTGATCGATTCTTAGTCCGGTTGTTTCCACCGTTTCTTCAATGGATATGTTTAAACCTAAGTCTGTCAGCACCTTATGTTCGGCAATCTGCCATAGCGGTTCTGAGTCAATTAAGACTCCATCCATGTCGAAAATAACGGCTTTTAGTTTGGCTGTGGTCATAAGTCTCCATTTATGTTCAATATAACTTTGGTGAATAGTAGTGCTTAATTGTAGCGATTACTCAAATAATACTAGGGTGAATTGGTCATTTAAGCGTGTTAAATATGAGGGTTTATTATTATAATTGCGCGTCGACATTACTTTAACGTATTGAAAATAATAGCTAATTGGTGCTGTTAACACTATGGTCTAGTTTTCTTTTATTAATTAACCGCCTAAAGTATGTTCATCCTGTCACTTGAGCGTGATTTTTCAGTTGTCCAAGTGTGATCTGATTCATACTTTTGCAAAGCTGTAGTATAATACGCCTCGAAATAAGGGTCGAGCCTGCCGAGCTGTCAGTTTCAATGTGAAGACGAGCAGTTTCGTTGTTAGAACGCCAAACAAAGAGGAATGTTGCCGTGCTAGAAGCATATCGTAAACACGTCGCAGAACGTGCTTCAGAGGGCGTAGTCCCTAAGCCATTAGATGCCCAACAAGTGGCACTACTTGTCGAATTGGTAAAGAATCCACCAGCAGGTGAAGAAGCTTTTATTCTTGATCTGATTGAAAACCGTATCCCACCCGGTGTTGACGAAGCTGCATACGTCAAAGCAGGCTTTTTAGATGCCGTCGCCAAAGGCGAAGTATCATCAAGCATTCTGTCATCTGAGCGAGCGGTAGAGCTGCTTGGAACGATGCAAGGCGGTTATAACATTGAGCCACTCATTGCTCAGTTAGATAACGATGCGCAAGCGCCACTTGCTGTTAACGCACTGTCTCACACGCTGCTGATGTTTGATTCTTTCCACGACGTAGTGGAAAAGATGAAAGCGGGTAATGACTACGCTAAACAAGTTGTTCATGCATGGGCAGACGCTAAGTGGTTCCTATCTCGTCCTAAGCTTGCCGAAAAGATTTCTCTGACCGTATTTAAGGTGTCAGGCGAGACCAATACTGATGATTTGTCACCTGCACCCGATGCATGGTCACGTCCTGATATTCCTTTACACGCATTAGCGATGTTAAAGAATGCCCGTGACGGTATTGTTCCTGATGAGGCTGGCACTGTTGGCCCAATCAAAGAGATCGAGTCACTAAAGACCAAGGGTTTCCCATTGGTTTATGTCGGTGATGTTGTTGGTACCGGTTCTTCGCGTAAATCAGCGACTAACTCAGTGCTTTGGTTCATGGGTGATGATATCCCTAACGTGCCTAACAAGCGTGCTGGTGGTTTCTGTTTTGGCGGTAAAATTGCGCCAATCTTCTTCAATACCATGGAAGATGCCGGCGCATTGCCAATTGAGCTAGACGTGAGCAAGATGGAGATGGGTGATGTTATTGATATCTATCCATACCAAGGTGTTGTTAAGCGTCACGATAGCGATGAAGTTATCTCGGAGTTCTCGCTAAAGACCGACGTGTTAATGGATGAAGTTCGAGCCGGTGGCCGTATTCCATTAATCATTGGCCGTGGTCTTACTGACCGTGCTCGTGAAACGCTTGCACTTGAAGCATCGGCTGTATTTGTACGTCCACAAGATGTCGCTGATACAGGTAAGGGCTTTACTCTTGCGCAGAAGATGGTCGGTAAGGCATGTGGTGTGACAGGTATTCGTCCAGGCCAATACTGTGAACCTAAGATGTCATCTGTTGGTTCGCAAGATACCACAGGCCCTATGACACGTGATGAACTTAAAGATCTCGCCTGTCTTGGTTTTAGTGCTGATTTGACGATGCAGTCTTTCTGTCACACAGCAGCTTATCCAAAGCCTATTGATGTGAACACACACCATACATTGCCTGATTTCATCATGAATCGTGGTGGCGTTGCATTACGTCCAGGTGACGGTGTCATTCACTCATGGTTGAACCGTATGTTGTTGCCAGATACTGTTGGTACTGGTGGTGATTCACATACGCGTTTCCCTATTGGTATCTCGTTCCCAGCCGGTTCTGGTCTAGTAGCGTTTGCTGCGGCCACAGGTGTAATGCCACTGGACATGCCAGAATCAATTTTGGTTCGCTTTAAAGGCGAAATGCAACCAGGTATGACATTACGTGACTTGGTACATGCGATTCCGCTTAAAGCTATTGAGATGGGTCTGCTGACTGTTGAGAAGAAAGGTAAGATTAATGCCTTCTCTGGTCGAGTATTGGAGATTGAAGGTCTTGAGCAGCTTAAAGTTGAGCAGGCGTTTGAGCTTTCTGACGCATCAGCTGAGCGTAGTGCTGCAGGTTGTACTATCAAGCTAGGCAAAGA
The DNA here is from genome assembly GCF_016757755.1 of Shewanella sp. KX20019. Classification (NCBI taxonomy): domain Bacteria; kingdom Pseudomonadati; phylum Pseudomonadota; class Gammaproteobacteria; order Alteromonadales; family Shewanellaceae; genus Shewanella; species Shewanella sp. KX20019. Next base: position 427,911 of record NZ_CP068437.1, read on the forward strand.
ACCGATCATTGAATATCTAAACTCTAACATCGTCATGCTGAAGTGGATGATAGCTGAGGGTTATGGTGACCGTCGTACTATCGAACGCCGTATCACAGCGATGCAAGAGTGGTTAGCTAATCCTGAGCTAATGCAAGCAGACAGCGATGCTGAGTATGCAGAAATTATCGAAATCGATTTGAATGACATCAAAGAACCTATTCTTTGTGCACCAAACGATCCAGATGATGCAGTGTTACTTTCATCGGTAGTTGATACCAAGATTGACGAAGTTTTCGTTGGTTCTTGTATGACTAATATCGGCCACTTCCGTGCAACCGGTAAGATGCTAGATAAGTTTGCTACCACTTTGCCTACACGTTTGTGGATTGCACCGCCAACTAAGATGGATCGCGATCAGCTTACTGAAGAGGGCTATTATGCTATCTTCGGCCGTGTCGGTGCGCGTATTGAGATCCCTGGCTGTTCACTGTGTATGGGTAACCAAGCCCGTGTTGCTGAAGGTGCTACAGTAGTGTCTACCTCTACCCGTAACTTCCCTAACCGTCTTGGTACGGGTGCTAACGTATACTTAGCATCTGCTGAGCTTGCGGCGGTTGCAGCGTTACTCGGTCGTCTACCATCGCCTGATGAGTACCAGACATACGCTAAAGAGTTAGATGCAACTGCAGCTGACACTTATCGTTATCTTAGCTTTGATAAAATTGCATCGTACACAGAAAAAGCAGGCGAAGTTATCTTCCAGTCTGCTGTCTAATATGTAATAGATTCAAATTGATGTGCTAAAAAGGCCAGCTAATTAGCTGGCCTTTTTTATGTCTTCTTTGCGGGCTATAGATAATAACTCACACTAGGGTAAAAGCCTCGGGGATATAGGCTGTTCTAGCTCAATAGCGAAAATTTCAAATACTTATCAACTAATTAAGAGTGCTTAGTATGCAGCACTTCTAGTAGCTTATCTTCAAGTGCAAAGCGTGTTTCCATGGCATGCCCTAGTGATGACAAATCTTTATCTAGCTGGAATAGCACTTTTTCATCTTCGGCTTCAGTGTACTTGTCGTTAAAGTCGAGCGCTGTGTCTGTTGTCTCACTAATCTGTGGCACCAATTGCTGAGCAAGTTCCTGGCTTGAACTACCATTTTTCTCACAAGCGGTGACAACTTGATCGTAAATTTCGAAATGGCCTTCAGATACGTAATCCATCAATTGATCACAAAACGCTTTCACTGAATCGAATGCAGGTAAGGAGTTCTCTGAAACTTCATAGGGAGGAATACCAGCGATTTGGCAGTAGTTAACAAGCAGTTTACGGCGGTTGTTTAGCCATTGATCTATAAGAGTATTTGAACCACCCCATTTTTGTTCGGCTTTTTCTAACTTTCTTAGCATGATCTTCCCCGTTAAGAATCTATCCTTAACATCTAATGTAGGGGAGAAGTACTGTATTGATCAACCACTTTTCGACGATTTAGGTGGAATTAGTGAATGGACATACCAGCTAGCAGGTAAGGAGGGGAGCTAAAAAGAAAAAAGCCCAGCGATAGAATCCTATCGCTGGGCGAGTAATGTTTTTGCAGGCTCGATGCGACGAGCTTCTTGATTGTTCTTGCTAGCGCAGACTTTTTATACCAAAGCTGACCACTAGGTGCAACTTTTTTCTGTCACATTGAGAGTTGTACAGCTTGTGTTAAGCCCTATTGTGGGTCTGTGTCGCACTTTTACTTGATATGAGAACTAGCGTTAACGGCTTAGAAATAATGCAGTTAGGCAGATAATAATGTTAACTACATCCTAGTTGCGGCTATTTGTCGGGTTACTGGTCACATAATTTCACCGATAGAGGTTACTTTATTAACGTAAATGCTAAACTACTGACCCAAGCGGATATCAATATAAGTTTAGGAATCAAGCCAAATGGCAGAATTAAAGAATGATCGTTATTTACGTGCTTTATTAAAACAGCCTGTCGACAGAACTCCTGTCTGGATGATGCGTCAAGCTGGTCGTTATCTTCCAGAGTACAAAGCAACCCGCGCTCAAGCCGGTGATTTCATGTCGCTTTGTAAAGACCAAGACTTGGCTTGTGAAGTGACTTTACAACCACTACGTCGTTATGACCTAGATGCTGCTATTTTATTCTCTGATATTCTTACTGTTCCAGATGCTATGGGACTCGGTCTGTATTTTGAAACTGGCGAAGGCCCACGTTTCCAGCGTCCTACAGATACTATCGACTCAATCAAAAAGCTATGTATCCCAGATCCAGAAGATGAACTTGGCTATGTGATGCGTGCAGTTAGCACTATTCGTCGTGAACTTAAAGGCGAAGTGCCGTTAATCGGTTTCTCTGGTTCACCTTGGACGCTAGCGACTTATATGGTTGAAGGCGGTTCAAGCAAGACATTCGAAAAGATCAAAAAGATGGCTTACGAAGAGCCAGCAACATTGCACATGCTGTTAGATAAGTTAGCTGATTCAGTTATCTTGTATCTGAACGCTCAAGTTGCTAACGGTGCACAGTCACTAATGATTTTCGATTCTTGGGGTGGCGCGCTTTCTCACCATGCATACCGTGAATTCTCACTGCGTTACATGCAAAAAATCGTTGATGGTCTAACGCGTCATGCAGACGGTCGTCAGGTTCCTGTTACCTTGTTCACTAAAGGTGGCGGACTATGGCTTGAGTCTATGGCTGAAACTGGCTGTGATGCATTAGGGCTAGATTGGACTGTTGATATCGGTGATGCACGTCGCCGCGTAGGGCATAAAGTTGCGCTACAAGGCAACATGGACCCATCTGTACTTTACGCTTCTCCTGAGCGTATTCATCAAGAAGTAGAGCAGATTCTATCTTCTTACGGTGAAGGTACTGGCCACGTATTTAACTTGGGCCACGGTATTCATCAGCATGTTAACCCAGAGCATGCCGGTTCATTTATCAACTCAGTAAATGAGTTATCAGGTAAATACCATAAGTAACCTACTACTTTCGTAGTTTGCTTTAAAAGGCTCAGTTTACTGGGCCTTTTTTGTGGCTGCTATCTGAGAATATGCAGTATTAATATTGTAGTTGGACTCAGTCTATAAGCATCGCATGACCAACATCCCGGCGCTTCGCCCATTCCGTTGTAAAGAGTTAAACAAGAAGGGCTGCTAGTCCTATCCTCTTCGCATCCACCATGAGAAGTAGCCTTCCTCCTACTTATTCGAAATAGCTTAACGCCTCCTATGGGGAGTGGGTGCTTTTCTAACCCAGTGCTGTTTTCGTTGTGATTTGCTCGATACTAGTTACTTCTGCCGGCTCAGTTACTACTAACTCAATCCTAAAGTCACAGCCTTTTCCTGGCTGACTTTCAATTTCAATATCACATTCTAAGATCCCCAGTAATTGCCTCACAATTGCCAGCCCGACTCCAAGTTGTGGCAGTGCAGTTTGTGTCGCTATCATTGCTAGCGGCTTGTGAGTCATCTGTTTCAGCGCCGCCAATTCATGTTTGTGCATGCCGGAGCCATTATCACTGACTCGTAGCCATATTTTGTTGGCTGACTTATCCCAGATGGTTTTAATGCTAATCTTGCCACGCTCTGGGGTGTAACGTATGGCGTTATCAACGAGATTATTGAGGACTCGTAGCAATAGTTGTCGATCGGTGCGAACGGTTAGCTTATGGCTGTCTGTAAAGCTCAGCATAACTTTTTTACTGTTGGCTCGTGGCGCAAACGTTAGTTGCAGCTCTTCCAGTAAATCAGCCAGATAGATCTCATTCCAACTTGGGGTTACTTGGCCGTTTTCAAGCGCCTCCAGCTCAAGCATTTGACCTAACAGTTGCTGCAGATGCTGACTAGCATTAGCAGCAACTTCAATTAAGTCACTACTGCGTTCACTGGGGGGGAGCAATAACCAAGTATCGATATAACCCTGTAGTGAGGTAAGTGGGGTCTTTAAGTCGTGTGATAGATGCAACATAAATTCATGCCGCTCCTCTTGTTGTCGGTTAATCGCTTGATGTTGCTGACTTAAGGCTTGCAGTAGTGTGTTGATATGCTCGCTGAGCTGGTTGATCTCACTGCTACCGCTATATCGGCCTGGTAACATCACTCCTGAGTCTAACTTTTGAGCGGCGACTAAGCCTAAGTCATTTTCGAGTCTGCTCAAGGGGGCCGTAAATAGCTTGAGTAACAAGACGAATAGAATAAATGCGAAGCCAACTGTGATGAGAATGGCGGCCGTCCAAAATTGTGGTGCTTGATGTTCACTGACAATAGACTGCCAAGTATCAAAGTCCTCGCCACCAATGATGACGTAGAGATAGCCAGTTTGCAGCCCACTTTCGTCGAGTAGTTTTGCGGCCGAGAAGATTTTATCTTTGCTGATAGAACGGGGGTCTGTGCCCAATATCGGCAAATTAGCCCCCTGAATAAAGCGCTCGATAGTGTCGGTGTCGACGCTGTTTTGTTTTATCTTCTCTTCGTTTGCATCGTAAGCGATGAGCGTACCTTGTCTGTCTAGGGTATAGATTTCAAAGCTTGGACCTAGCAGCATAAAATCATGGAAAGCTTCTTTGAGGGCTGCATCAGAGGTGATGCCTTTTGAGAGCAGCGGGTTAATATGTGCCATATGTTCAGCTAGCTCACGATGTAAAGATTGCTGGATCTGGTTGCGGCTAAAGTCCTGACTGAATTGTAGCCACTGCCATAGCGCAATCAAGAGAATAAAAATCACCAAGGTTGCCGCCAGTAAAATACGACTAAACAAACTCTTCATTAGGCTATCTCCTGCGTCAGCCGCTAGATTTGTGGTTAGCTACTTAACGCTACTTAACGCTACTTAACGCTACTTAACGCTACTTAACGCTACTTAAGAAGCGACTTGATTGGCGGGAGGCGTAAATTTGTAGCCGACTCCCCAGACAGTTTTGACCAAGTCAGTCGAGCAAGAACTGCGAGCCAACTTGTTGCGCAAGCGATTAATATGGCTATTAACCGTATGCTCGTATCCTGAGTAGGAATATCCCCAAACTGCCTCTAAAAGTTGCATGCGACTGAAAACCTGTTTTGGGTGTTGAGCAAGATAAAGTAATAGATCAAACTCTCTTACCGTTAAGTTTAAGCTCTCATTAAAGGCGATAACTTCACGAGTATTACAGTTGATGGAGATGCCGTTGAACTCTAATGATTCCTCTTGATGCTCTCTTTGTTTGCCTCGCCTGAGCAGTGCTTTGACGCGGGCCCTTAGCTCTAATACGCTAAAGGGCTTTACAAGATAGTCGTCGGCGCCAGACTCTAAGCCTAAGACAACATCTGCCTCTGAATCTTTTGCGGTCAATAACATACAGGGCAACTCATTACCTGCTTCGCGGATCTGTTGGCACAGGGTGATGCCATCGCCGTCGGGTAACATTCTGTCCAGTAAAATCAGATCTATCTGCTTGGCAGCTATCACTTGGCTAGCTTGCTGCAAAGTGGTGCAGTGGGTGACAGTATGATTCATGCTCTTTAGATTCAACATCAGCAGTTTTGCTAAGTCTTGCTCATCTTCAACCAACAATATTTTCTTGCTTGAAACAGAGGTGAAAGTGGCATTCGATCCGTTCATGACTAGCTCCCAAAAGCGGTCCCTTTTCAACAAGACCTACCTTTAAGAGCTTTTCTTTCGATAATTTTTTAATCAATTAAATACTGGTGATTATTGAGTACGAGTGATCTTAATTGACATTACGGGATTATCGAAGCGATGAGAAGCGGAGAGTACCGAATTAGCCAGTCCATCATCAGCGCTTATTACACCCGGATGACCATGGACTTTATCGTTATCATCTCGGTCAGTATGAAAGCCTTCACCACCATCCGCAGGCCCTGGAATTGTGCCTTTTGCTTCAGAGTTTGCTTCTGTACCAGCATCGTAAGCAATCACACGTAGCGTGCTTGTGTCACCAACGGCTAAAGTTGCTAAGTTAAAACCTGTAGTGCCAGTAAAGGCGTCATTGGTGTTGACTAACATAGTTACCACAGACAAATTGGCAGCATCGGCTTGTGCAAGGCTCAGTGAGATAGTTTCTGCTCCACCAGGCACCAGTATCCCTTCACCGCTAACGAGCTCATTCACTCCATTTTCGTCCGTCAAATCACTACTGTCTCCAGATTCAGCGAGTACTTCTAAGGCGACACTGGCTGCCATACCCGTGCTCCAAAGTTTGCTATCTGATGTATGGGCCACAACCGCGATAGGAGACATAGGCTGATTAGCGGTAAGGTTAGTGACGGTGACGTTGTAATCCTGCATCACCGGCGAGACCACTGGTGGCACAACTGGCGCTGGGGAATCATTATCATTATCTGAGCAACCCGCTAACCCGATAGTCGCAAAGGCAACTAATGCCATCGCACTACGTTTAAAATTATCTATTAGATAGTTCATGGTTTATCTCCTATTTCACGACCACAGTCACTCGAGCAACAGGGTTTAACCAGCGATGAACACGGCTGTCTAAATCACTTGCGCCAGCACTTAGATCTGTATCACCTAACACCCCTGGATGAATATGCACTTTATCGTTGTTACTGTTATCCATGATGCCCGTCGCGTTCATACCGCCATCGCCGCCAGGTGCAGCAGGGATCCCTGGGGTACCCACCATTCCGCCACCATTAATGATCTCGTCATTGGCTTCAGTGCCAGCATCATAAGCATTGAGGGTAAAGGTGTATGTACCGGTTTCGGTTGGGATCTTCCATGCATCTAAACCAACAAAGGCATCGTTAGTCGGCAGTACCATTGCAGTGATTGATAAGTGGGTCATATCGCCGCTGTCGAGCATAATGCTTTCAACCTTGGCACTCGGTGCTAATAGTCCCATCGCAGGGTTCGCCGCTGTTACACCGCCTGCGCCTGTTACTGCAGCATCTAGATCGGCAATGTCGCCACCTTCGGCCATTTTTTGTAGCGCGGGAGTTGCCATCTCACCAGCTTGAAATAGATGACTGTCCATATCATGGGCGGCAATGAGAATAGGAGTGAAGTAATTACCGTGGGTAAGGTTTGTAACACTGATTTCAAGCTCTGCAGCAGCTGCAGGTAGGCTCGCTAAACTTCCGAGTATGAGGGCTTTCGCTACTTGATTAACATTCATGATATATCTCCGTTGTCTGAATAGTTAAAGCATGACAAACGGATATCACCTGAATATCGCCAAAATATCACAAAAGTATAACAACGGGTGTTGGGTCACGTTATGACCATGTTTTCAGAGGTTTATATTCATAATGCAAGATAAATCAATATGACAAATTTTAAAAAAGGCATACTTCTGTTGGTTTTATCAGCGAGTGAATTGAGGCTTGCTATTATCTAGCCGGTAAATACGTTATTTTGCGTGCAAAATCAGGACCGTAGTCAGCATTGCTGGTGGTTTGTAACCTAATATAAGCCGAGTAAAGATGTATATTGGCAACAAAATAATAGTTTTTATTGTTGGGATTTGTACTCCTATTATTATCGCTGCAAGTATTTGTGCGAACCTTTGGTTTGATAGTGAGATTGTTTCATTGCGTGGTTATGCAGTAAGCAAAGAACTTGAGAACATTGAGGATATGCTGAGTAGAGAGTTACAGCTGCTGGAAGTGGTCGCCACTATTTATGCTGCACCTGTATCATCTACAGCGCTTGATGATGTCAGCCAAACCAGTGCACTTCTTAATGGCGTAAGTGTGTTTTTCTGGGACAATGGTCTGGTTACCCCGCTGTTAACACAGGACAAGCAACTCGCACAGAGACTTCCTGAGTTACCCAAACATCTATTTCATAACCGTGAGCTGATCTCTGGTGCCTATTTTGATGTGCAGCATGACACAGCCTATTTTATCAGTGCAAAGCCATTCTCAACCGATAAAGCGTCGATTGCCGTTAGAGTGATTCAAGATAATGGCCTTGCACAGTTAGGATTACCGGGCTTTGTAGAGCAGGCGGGAGTGGAGCCTGGCAATGCCAATCGTGATGTTTTGGTTAGTGGTCAAACGATACAAGCCGCTCTAGATCTCCCCGCTTTTAATGCAAAGCTACCCGTATATATTAATTTGGTATTTTCCAACGGCTTCTTTTCTAGATTAACGTCGCAATATACTTGGATGGCGGGAGGGATGCTTTGTTTGGTCATGTTACTGCAACTGGTGACCTATTTATGGTTAAAGCTCGGCTTCGTTAAACCTTTTCATACTCTGACTGAGCAGTTAATCAGCATTAACCCAATGGCAAAAAGCTACCGACCTATTACCGCTGAAGGTAGCGTTGAACTGAGTATTTTAACTCGGCGAATAAATGGTTTGCTGGCACGAATTTATCGGCAAGAGATGCGTTCTAAAATTACCTTGGAGTCCATTGCTGAAGCCGTGATCTTGACTGATATCAACGCTAAAGTTATCTATATCAATCCATGCGCTGAGCGGTTACTCAAGGTAAAAAGTGCTAAAGCATTGGGCGAAAGCCCTCAGACTCTGCTACGAGCGGGTGACAGCTTTAACAGTGAACTGAATGAGTTTATGCAAAGTGGTGCTTCCTTGCCTGAGTTTACTCAGATTGCGCTGACTCTCGATGTGCAAAAGATAATGGAGCGCAGCGTGAATAACTTGAGAAACCATAACGGCCAGGTGGTCGGAGTGGTGATTGTGCTGCGAGATATAACTCAGGAGGCCAAACTTAAACAACAACTGCAGCGGCGAGCCAACTTTGATCAAGTGACCGGCTTGCTCAATCGCAGTGCCTTTGAAGAGCAACTGAAAACATTGGCAGCTGATGCTAGTTCTGTCGCAGTTGTGTACTTAGACTTAGAGCAGTTTAAGTTGATCAACGATTCTTGCGGGCATAACGCTGGCGATAAAATGCTTTGCATGGTTGCCAACGCCATCGAGTCCAGTATCTCTAGCGAGCACCTGCTGGCGCGACTGGGCGGCGATGAGTTCGGCTTAGCCATTAAAGACACTTCGGCACTGAATGTGGCCAGGTTACTTAAAAATATTATCAATAATGTCTCAATGCAGGTTATGCATCATCAACAAGAGCATTATCGAGTCGGGGTGAGTGTGGGGGTTTCTTATAGTCGCCATCAGCAGAAAGATGTACTGGAAATGCTCAAAGATGCCGATATTGCTTGCTTAGCAGCAAAGCGTAAAGGGTGTAATCAGATTCATTTTTATGATGATCGCGATCAAGAGCTTTGCTATCAACGTAACGCCCCTAAATGGGCGGTACGCATTGCTCAAGCTATCGAGCATAACGAGCTTGTTTTGTACTATCAAAAGATTGAACGGCTGAGTGCGCAACATCATCGCAAGCGATTGGAGGTATTATTACGGATCCAAGAACCTTGCGGACGCATATTACCACCGGCACAGTTTATCGCCGCAGCAGAGCGCTTTAAGTTGATGACAGAGGTTGATAAAGAGGTCATAAGAAAAACATTCTTGTGGTTGTCGTTGCGCGAAGAACTTTGGCAAGACCATAGTTTGTCGATCAACCTTTCAGGCAATAGCTTGGGGGCTGAAGGCATGGTGAGTTACATTTTGCAGCAACAAGCGCGGTTTAATATCCCGAGTTGTTGTATCTGTTTTGAAATAACTGAGACTAGTGCGATTCAAAACCATAGCCGCGCGATGGATATGTTACTGCAACTGCGCAAGCAGGGATTCTCATTCGCACTGGATGATTTCGGCAGTGGCTTTGCTTCTTACGGTTATTTAAAAGAGATGCCAGTTGATTACGTTAAAATCGACGGCTGCTTTGTTAAATCTTTAACGACCAATGCTAAAGATTATGCCATCGTAAAGTCTATTCACGATGTATGCCGAGTGATGGGGATTGAGACTGTAGCAGAGTTTGTTGAAAATCAAGATATTATGGAGCAACTCAAACATATCGGGGTCAACTATGCTCAGGGGTATGCTATCGGTAGACCACAAGCACTTGAAGATTACCAGCCAATTGCAAGGTTGCAACAACGCTCAGCTTAAAGATATTTGCGGTTTGATAGGATATATGTGAGTTTGGATCCACCTTAATAAATGCAGACCAAATATGAGCAACTTCAAAGATAAAGTTATCATTGTTACTGGCGCTTCAGAAGGCATTGGTCGTGCGGTAGCTCTCGCGCTGGCGCCCTTAGGATGTCAGTTAGTGATTAGTGCCCGTAATCAGCAGCGGCTAAGCTCCTTAGCGTCGGAAATAACGGCCTTAGGCCTGCCTCCTTTAGTCTTTGCGGCAGACTTAGCGCAGTCGCCACAATGCCAAGGTTTAATTGCAGCATGCATAACACGCTTTGGTCGTTTAGACATTTTAATTAATAATGCTGGAATGACGATGTGGTCGCGCTTCGATGAGCTCAGTGACTTAAGCGTATTATCGAAAATAATGCAGCTAAATTACCTTGCTCCAGCCTACCTTAGCCATGCTGCCATCCCACATTTAAAAAAGACGCAAGGACAGATTGTTGCGGTAGCTTCCATTACCGGGATGACTGGTGTACCTACGCGCAGCGGTTATGCCGCCTCTAAACATGCGGTGATAGGTTTCTTTGATTCACTGCGTATTGAGCTTAGCGATGATAATGTGGCTGTGACGGTGATATGCCCAGATTTTGTCGTTAGCCAAACTCATAAACGCGCTTTAGATGCTCAAGGTAAGCCGTTAGGCGACACGCCAATGCAGGAGTCTAAAATTATGACTGCTGACCAATGTGCACAGTTAATGTTACCCGCAATAGCACAGCGGAAACGACTGTTGATAACCTCCTTTAGAGGTCGGATTGGGCGCTTCTTTAAGATAATAGCCCCAGGCCTGATCGACAAAATAGCTCGTAAAGCAATTTCCTCAGGCCGTTAGCAGCCCATTATAGTTACTTGTTCAAATATTTAACGATAGCCGATGCAGCATCTTTAGTTGGCTTACTGTCCGATGCTTCCATAGCGATTGCTGGTGTATGGCCAGTCATAATCTCAGCGATATGTAGCCACATATAATAAAGCCCAGTGAAAACTGGGCTTTATTATTTCGAGGTCTTTCGCGTTAGCTGTTTTCTCTCGCAATAGCTCGGTAAGCGATATCGGTGCGGAAATACACATCATCCCAATGGATGGCGTCAACCAGTTGGTAAGCTGATGCTTGCGCTTCCGTCACGGTATTACCCAGTGCTGTAGCGCATAGCACACGGCCACCATTGGTCACTACCTTGCCGTCTTTCATGCTAGTGCCAGCGTGGAATACTTTAGCATCGCCGTTGCCTAGACTTAAACCGTCAATCACATCATGCTTGCGGTAAGCTTCTGGATAACCACCGGCGGCTAATACGACGCCAACAGCTGCACGAGAGTCAAACTCTGCAGTCACTTGATCAAGTTCGCCGCGGGTAGAGGCTAAGCAAAGCTCTACCAGATCTGATTTCAGACGCATCATGATAGGTTGAGTTTCAGGGTCGCCAAAACGACAGTTGTACTCAAGGACTTTCGCGCTGCCATCTGGTGAGATCATCAGACCGGCATAAAGGAAGCCAGTGTAAACATTGCCTTCAGCTGCCATGCCATCAACCGTTGGACGGATAACGTTAGCAATCGTCCAATCGTGAACCGCTTGAGTCACAACAGGTGCGGGTGAATACGCCCCCATACCGCCAGTGTTTGGACCGTGATCGCCATTATCACGTGCTTTATGATCTTGGCTGGTGGCCATTGCAAGAATGTTCTTGCCATCAACCATCACGATAAAGCTGGCTTCTTCGCCATTGAGAAACTCTTCAACCACGACGCGAGAACCCGCCTCGCCAAATAGATTTCCTGCAAGCATATCTTCAATTGCAGCATCGGCTTCGCTTTGGTCTTGCGCAATAATCACGCCTTTACCTGCCGCTAAGCCGTCGGCTTTAATCACGATAGGAAAACCAGTGGTGGTCGTCATTTCAGCAACATAAGCCTTAGCTGGAGCTATCTCGGTAAAGTTAGCGTAAGCAGCCGTAGGAATGTTATGACGTGCCAAAAAGTCTTTAGTAAACGCTTTAGATGACTCTAACTGCGCCGCGCCTTGAGTTGGGCCAAATATTGGCAGACCTGCTTCATTGAAAGCGTCAACAACCCCTATTGCTAGCGGAACTTCTGGACCAACAATAGTGATGGCTACTTTTTTCTCGGTAGCAAAAGCAACGAGTGCAGAGATATCTTCAACATTGATTGCCACGTTCTCTAATTTTGGCTCTAATGTTGTGCCTGCATTACCAGGAGCTACAAATACGGTTTCAACTTGTGCAGATTGCGCCGCTTTCCATGCCAATGCATGTTCGCGACCGCCGCCGCCAATAACTAATACTTTCATATTTTTACCTTTTATAGCGACACCATTTTCCCTATCTCTGCATCAAGCATGCTCGCGTATTGGCATATTCTTACCAACAAAAGTGCGCGTGCTTTCTTTGACCTAGAAAAAATGGCTTGCTCTAAACGTTAAAAGCTAAATTTAATTGCAATTCTAGAACCTAGAACCTAGAACCTAGAGCCTAGAACCTACTCATAAATTAATGACGGAAGTGACGCATGCCAGTAAAGACCATTGCCATGCCGTGCTCATCTGCCGCTGCAATGATCTCTTGGTCACGAATAGAGCCACCAGGTTGGATGATACAGCTAATACCAGCTTCTGCAGCAGCATCAATGCCGTCACGGAATGGGAAGAATGCATCAGATGCCATCACTGAATCTTGAACTGCTAAGCCTTCATCAGCGGCTTTAATGCCGGCGACTTTAGCGCTATATACGCGGCTCATTTGACCTGCACCGACACCAATGGTCATGCTGTTCTTGGCATATACGATGGCATTTGATTTAACAAATTTGGCCACTTTCCAGCAGAACATCAGATCTTTCATTTCGCTAGCCGTAGGTTGACGCTTAGAAACCACTTTCACGTCATCTAAACCAACCATGCCTTGATCGCGGTCTTGTAGCAATAAGCCACCGTTGACACGTTTGTAATCAAGGCTCTTAGTCTTGCTAGCCCATTGGCCACATTCAAGTACGCGTACGTTAACTTTAGCGGCAACAATGTCGCGTGCAGCTTGGCTAACTGATGGGGCTATGATCACTTCAACAAACTGGCGCTCAACAATAGCAGCAGCTGTCGCAGCATCTAACTCGCCGTTAAAGGCGATGATGCCACCAAAGGCTGATGTAGGATCCGTTTGGAATGCGCGGTTATAAGCTTCTAGCAGGTTTTCACCAATCGCTACACCACAAGGGTTAGCATGCTTAACGATGACACATGCTGGCTCATCAAACTCTTTCACACACTCAAGTGCTGAGTCCGTATCGGCGATATTGTTATAAGACAATGCTTTGCCTTGTAACTGAACAGCAGTTGCAACCGACGCTTCATCTAAGTTTGTATCAACATAGAAAGCGGCTGTTTGATGGCTGTTTTCGCCATAACGCAGGTCTTGCTTCTTAACGAGTTGAGTATTGTATGTACGAGGGAACTTAGAATCTTCGTGGCACTCATCTTTACTGTGTGCTGGTACTTTAGTACCGAAGTAATTCGCGATCATGCCATCGTATGCTGCTGTATGCTCAAAAGCGGCAATAGCAAGATCAAAACGAGTTTCTAGTGTTGTGCTACCTTCGTTTGCTTGCATCTCTGCAATCACGCGGCCGTAGTCGCTAGCATTAACAACGATGGTAGTATCTTTGTGGTTTTTAGCGGTTGAGCGAACCATAGTCGGGCCGCCGATATCGATATTCTCGACAGCGTCAGCTAAGGTGCAACCCTCTTTTGCGACGGTTTCAGCAAATGGATATAAGTTAACCGCAACCAAATCGATAGGGTTGATGTTGTTTTGCTCCATAACGAGCTCATCAATACCACGACGCGCCAAAATGCCACCATGCACTTTAGGGTGCAAAGTCTTTACACGACCATCCATTATTTCTGGGTGACCAGTGTAATCTGATACTTCAATGACAGGCACACCATTATCTGCCAACAGGCGGGCGGTGCCGCCAGTAGATAGTAGCTCAACACCTTGAGCATGCAGCGCTTGTGCAAACTCTAAGATTCCGGTTTTATCTGAAACGCTTAACAGCGCGCGACGAATAGGTCTGGCATTATTCATTGTAGGTACAGGGTCCAGTAGTTATTTTAAGGATCTTTCGGAAAACAGAACAGTGTTAGGTTTACTAACCTCTACACTGCTTTCCAAAAGTCCCTCAATACTCTCCCGTCACGGCGCGCATATTTTAACGCAGTTTTATCCTTGACGGTGTTTTTTTCTGCGCGATTTCACAATACGGTAAACAGAACAAGCATAGAACGATTTTTTTGTTCAGAATAAGCCTTGACCTTGGATACAACTCTAAGGTTTATACTTTGGCTATTGAGTAACATTGTACTGATGACATTTGGCAATGCATTTGGTTTATGGAAGGGGGAAGTGATGTATCGAATTGGTGAGCTGGCACAATTGTGTGAGGTCAAAACGGATACGTTAAGGTTCTACGAGAAACATGGATTGCTATCGCCTTCATCAAGAACAGATTCGGGCTATCGTATCTATACCGAAAGTGATGCTGAGCGCTTACGCTTTATCTTGCGTGCTAAAGCGGTTGGTTTTACCCTTGCAGAAATTGTAGAACTGCTTTCGATTGAGTTAGACAAGTCCAACTGGGCCTGTGCAGACGTTAAAGGGCTGGTGGATGACAAGTTAGCCAATGTAGAAGCTAAAATCGCGGAATTAAACCACTTTCAGCTCTCTTTACAGCGGCTTTCTCAAGCTTGTTGCGGCGGGCCTGAAAGTGCAGAGCACTGCTCCATTTTAGAAGCATTAGAATCAAGTACTGAAAACATTCGCTGTGAAGGTGATTCACATGAGCACGGTCACACTCATGACAATGCGCAGTTTACCAAAACATGCCAAGACAAGTCAGCAGCTAAAAATTCACAAGAGAAGTAGTTATGTTATTAAACAATTTTATCGACCTTTTTCTAGATTCGGCTCCCTGGCTTTTATTGGGTCTATTATTGGCGGGCATGCTGAAGATGTTCGTGCCTATGGTTTGGATGCAAAAACAGCTCGGTGGCCATGGTTTTAAAACCGTCGTTAAAGCGGCCGTACTCGGTGCGCCTTTGCCTTTATGTTCCTGCGGTGTAATTCCTGCGGCGGTCGGTTTGCGTCGTAGCGGTGCATCAAAGGCTGCGACCACGTCCTTTTTAGTCTCGACACCAGAAACTGGGGTTGACTCAGTGACTGTATCCTATGTGTTGCTTGGTCCGTTTATGGCGATTGTTAGGCCAATTGCGGCAGTCACTAGCGCGATCGTAGCAGGACTGTTAGTTGGACGTGATGACGATGATGGCAAGCCTGTGGCGGCACAAGCTAAGCCTGCAGAGAGTTCATCATGTTGCAGTAGCAAGACCACAGAGCCTAAAGCGGCTGTTAGCTCATGCTGTGCAAGCGAGAAGAAAGCAAGAGTAAGTATGAAGCCTGTTGCTGATAGCAGCGTTATGGCCATGCCGGTGAATGCTGCACCTTTGGATCTAGAACAAACGACAGAAGCTAAGCAATCTAGCTGCTGTAGCAGTAAAAAAACCGCAGCAATCAAAAAAGAAGCCGCATCATGTTGCAGCTCAAAGTCACCAGACTCTGCTGAAGCTGAAAGTTGCTGCGAGTCGACAAAAGATATTGCGACTGAATTAAAAGGCACTTCGGTTATTAGCCGTATCGGTAAAGGCCTACATTTCGCGGCAACCGATTTAGTGCGCGATACCACAGTGTGGTTATTAGTCGGCTTGTTCTTTGCCGCCTTGGTACAGACTTATGTGCCTGGTGATTTTATGGCGAAGTGGGGGGATGGCATTTTAGCTATGCTAGTTATGGTGCTTATCTCTGTGCCTATGTATATCTGCGCCACGGCCTCAACACCTATCGCCGCAGGCTTACTGTTGGCTGGTGTTTCACCCGGCGCAGTACTGGTCTTTATGTTAGCAGGCCCAGCCACCAACATTGCCACCTTAGGCGTGGTTACAAAAGAGCTTGGTAAACGCGCGTTATTTGGCTACTTGGGCGGTGTATTGGGCGTAGCTTTGGTCTCAGGTATTATCGTCAATTATTTGGTCGAAACCTTTGGTTTTGTGGTTATGCCGCAGATTGGCGAGCAGCATAACTTGTTGCCAGCGGCCATTGTTTACACTTCAGGTATCGTGCTGGCGATACTGATGTCAAAAGTCTTTTTAGACATGCTTCCCAAGAACTGGTGGCGTCGAGATTGCTGCTCATAAGTCTTATTAGCAGCACAAGAAGGCACTCATTGAGTGCCTTTTTTTATGCTTATTTAGAAAGTAACAGACTATAACTGTATGGTAGAACTTAAATTAATAGACAATGACTGTACCTATCTTCAAGTCGGGTGGGTAAATATCGTAAGGATACATAATGAATAAACTACTCACGCTGTTGCTATTGGCCTTTATTGCTGTCGGTTGTGGTGACAATAACGCTGTTGATAGCAGTTCCGGTTACATTGAAGGGGTAAATTACCGGGTGCTGGCAACACCAATTGTGGCCGATAGCGGCCAGATCGAGGTGATGGAGTTCTTCTGGTATGGCTGCCCGCATTGCGAGACATTTGAACAGCCATTACATCAATGGCAAAAGACAATGCCTGAGGGCGCACTGCTAGTTCAATCTCCAGCGATATGGAATGAACCGATGAAGCTGCACGCCAAAGTCTTTTTTATTGTGCAAAATATGGCAAATCGTGAGCAGGTTCATGCTGCGCTATTCTCTGAAATCATGGAGTTACGCGAGGTAAGAGATCTTAATATTCAAACCGAAGCGCTGGCTAGCTTTTTAAAGGATTACGGCCTTAGTGATGCAGACTTTAAGCAGCAACTGTTGTCGGCTGAAATAGAGCAAAAGTTACAACGTGCAATAGAGCTTATGTCTCAATCTAAGATAGAGGGAACCCCATCAATCTTAGTTAATGGCCGTTATTTAGTACTTAATAAGTCGGCAAAAACGGTTGAGCAGATAATGGATATTACCAGCTTCCTGGTAGATAAAGAGAAAGCTCGTATGGCAGCGCAGTAGCGTTAGGAATATTTCGGTGCAAGCACAGCCTGATATAATCATATTCGATGGTGTTTGTAATTTATGCCACGGTGCAGTTAATTTCGTGCTTGAACACGATAGTGCTGCACGCTTTGCGTTTGCGCCGCTGCAGTCTAATACTGGCAAAAAATATTTGTCTAAATACGGTGTAACTGAAGTGGCTTTAGATAGCGTGATACTGATAAAGGCCGATCAATGTTATTTAAGAAGTGATGCTGCCATCGAAATCGCCAAGTCACTTGATGCGCCTTGGCGGTTGTTACGTTTTAGCCGTTTTCTGCCGAGAATAATACGTGATGGACTTTATAATGCGCTGGCAAAACGTCGTTATTCATTATTTGGCACTAGAGCCGTCTGCTTATTGCCGAGTGCGGAAGTCAATAAACGGTTTATTGGAGATTAATAATAAAACTCCAATAAAAAAGGCACTCAATGAGTGCCTTTTTTATGTATTCTACACCTTACTAGAGGCAAATTATGCTTCTTCTGGTAACTCGGCATTGTGGTAAATGTTTTGCACATCATCACAATCTTCAAGCGCTGCATAGAACTGCTCAAACTGTTCAATCTCTTCAGCATCGGTGATTTTGGTCATGGTCTGTGGTACGAAAGTAATCTCTTCCATAACATAATCAGTATCAGCAGGCAGTTCAGCTGTTAATGCGGTTTTAACTTTAAAGAATTCAGTGTGCGGTGCGTAAACGCTGATCATGCCGTCATCCAGTTCAACGTCAGTAACATCAACGTCAGCCATAATGAGCATTTCAAGAATAGCATCTTCATCGTCGCCCGCAAACACGAATACAGCTTGATGATCGAACATGTGGCCTGCAGTACCTGGGCCACCTAGTTTGGCATGGTTCTTAACGAATGCTTGACGCACTTGAGTAAAGGTACGCTTACCGTTATCGGTTAGGCAATCTGCAATGACCATACAACCACCAGGACCAAAACCCTCGTAACGTGCAGATTCATAATCTTCACCGCCACCGCCACGAGCCTTCTCAATCGCACGCTCAATAACGTGAGCTGGAACTTGATCTTTTTTAGCCTTGGAGATCATTTGGCGTAACGCTAAGTTACCTTCAGGATCGAAACCACCATTTTTAGCACAAACGTAGAGCTCTTTTCCGTATCTAGAATAGATTTTTGTTTTCTGCCCAGCGGTTTTCGCCATGGATTCTTTCTTGTTTTGGTATGCTCTGCCCATCTTGATTCTTCTCACTAAGCTTTAAAAATTGCCAGCAATGTTAGCAGCTTTATTTACACAAATCAGTCGTAGGCCTTTAAAAATACTAAACAGGACCCATAAATCTGTTTGATTGGTCGTCGGCTTAGGCTTGCTTTAGCCTTGAAACAGTACTTGGTTGTTGAAATGCACCTGACGAGCAGCCATCACCGCTGCTGTTATTCTCATCGCTTGATCAATTGCGGCGTCACTTTGTCCCAGCGTCTTTAAGCTCATAGTATGACTTTTAAAACAGGCATAGCCACCATTAATCATTGACACCGCTATGCATGCATAGTGGTAATCGACTTCATTTTCGACGGCAATATCCGCAAAAGATCTAAACTTTAGAGATTCTAAATTGCCCCCCGCATGGACATCAACAAACTGTCTGCTGAAAAAATAAGGGTTGGTCACCGACATACGGCTAATGGCGTATTGTATTTCACGTTTGGCTTCGGGGCTTAAGTCGCCCACGATGAATTGCACTTGTTTAACGACATCCCAGTCTCTACACGCCAGTGCAGCAGCCCATGCGGCAGTTTTTATAGATGATGAGGCGAGATGGTTTTCACTGATTAATACCGATTTAAGCAGTAGACGTTGATCTTCTGACTCATCGGGAAATTGAACAAAAGTAGACATAGCGATCTTCCAATAGTGAGATAAGTCTTTGAATGATTTTAGTTCACTAGCAAATATGTTGCATGAGCAGATTATGCGCTTTTGCGTGCTATCTTTAATCAAGCGAAATATAGAGGGAACTGCAATGTCTACAGCTAAAAAAGGGCCATCAATAGGCGCTGTTGAGTGGTGTGATTTAACAGTACAAGATGCATCGAGGGTAAAAGATTTTTATTGTGATGTTATACCCGTTCTACTTCAAAGTGCATGTTTCAGAGCAGCCTGAGCGAATTCAATTCTAGGCGTATTGTTGTAATAATGGTGGTTCCCTTATAAGACAATTCAACACCGAAGTGGAGTCGCTCGGGCGCTCCCGTAGGGTGGGTTTAAAAGTGATTTATACTGCGTTATCGACCTTGGTAATAGGCCTGCTATTGCACAGCAGTCTCAGCCTTGTCTAAAACACTTTTAATTCCCACTGAATTCTGCATCTTGAGGTAGAAAGGGTATAGGCTGGGAGTCGGCGCAGGTCTCTATGGGGTTATGATGATTTCAATATCACCTTGCCTAACGGTGGTGAAACGGTCACAGGTATCTGTCACGCTCGCGGTGGTAATAGCGATTTACCGCCGCAGTGGTTGATGTATGTCCGCGTCGCTAATGTTGCTGACAGTGCTAAGAGATGTGTCGCCTTAGGAGGGGAAGTGATTGAAGGTCCCCGCGTCATGGCGGGTTGCCAATTTTGTGTAATTAAAGACCCCGAAGGCGCCGTACTAGCCCTGCTATCTGATTAGTACCTGTTATCTGGCGAGTATTAGTCCAACACAAAATGCGCCATAACCGCTTCAATAGTGTGTGTGACGAGTAACGGCGGTTGCCTACCAAAATCATGCACGGCGTACACCGTATTTATTGGACATTGGTAATTGGGCAACAACATGGTTAATTGCCCTTGTCGCTCTGCTTGTTTAAATATAAATTCAGGCAGTAGTGAGACTCCTAAACCGGCTTTGGCTAACGCACAAACAGCTGAGGAGTTGTCGGTAAATCGATTAGCCATAAAGTCGAGCTGTTTCAACGCCACGGCACTGCTGAGCTTCTTATCAATTAATGGTGCTACTTGATGACTTATTGCGCCTTTCTGCCAAGAGTTAGTGATGTAATCTAATGATTGCCACTGCTGCGCATCAATGTTCGTTTGATGCCGTAGGATATAGCTTGGGCTGGCACATATGACATCTCTGAAATGACCAATTTGACGCTGGATTAAATTACTGGATGGCAGTTTACCCACTCGGATCACTAGATCAACATCATCACTGAGCAGATCAACACGTTGATCTGCAACTGTAATGGTAGGACGCACCAGTGGATTCTCATTACATAGCTGGCTAATTGCAGGCGCGATAATTGAGCCAATTAATGCATGGGGCGCACTAATCCTGATTGCTCCTGCAAGTATTCCACCAGTATCACGGGCTTCACGCCAAGCAACTTGGGATATGTCTGCCATCTGTTTACAGCGTTTATAGAAGTCAGCTCCGGCGGGCGTGAGTTGTTGTTTACGTGTGGTGCGATGCAGCAGCTGTACGCCAATGGCGACTTCGAGGCTTTTCAAATGATGGCTAACAACGGACTTAGAGAGTACTAGATTATCGGCAGCCGCGCTAATCGAGCCAGCATCCACTATCTGTTTGAATATCGCCATATGGCGCAAATGATCCATAGCCCCTCTCTATTGTTCTGTTTAGTCGAACAGTGATTGCAATATTACCTAGGTTATCAACGCAAATGTTCACTGTAAACTGAGGCTAACTATTTATGATAAAGATCTGGGAGCGACATTATGTCAGCCACATTATTAAACGCAGTTAAGCTAGCAAGTGAAGCATGGAAAAATGGTTTTAATAGCCAAGATGCAAAGCAGTGCGCTGCTCAATACGAGGCTAATGCAATTATGAATGCACGGCCTTTCGGTGAGTTTGTTGGCAGAGAAGCGATTGAAGCTTTTTGGCAAAACCTGATCAATGAAGGTTTCAGTAGTGTTGAGTATATTGAGCCACAATTTAGTGTCGTTGATGACAGCAGCGTATTATTAACCTCTTCTTGGAAGATGAATAAGGCCCATGGCGTTATTCATAAAGAGTTGTGGGTACTGCAAGATGATGGTTCTGCAAAACTGTCAGATGATGACTTTGAGGTATTAGGTTAAAGACTTTTGGCGATCAACAAAGCCGGCAATGTGTGTCGGTTTTTTTTGTATAGCGACTGCTAATCTAGTTAGCTTTACCGAACTGGGTACGGTATTTTAATTTTATTATTTACTGATGCGTGTTGCTCTAACTTATTGAGATTAATCGTAATATTAAAATAACATTAAATGAATCCCGTATATAAATTGCTCTTTTTATTTTTGTGATGGGTGATGAAAAGGCTTTATGTTAATGGGGAATAATTCACAAATTGAATGTTAAAACATCATTACTGTATCTACGGGGGAGTAAAGATCACACCTAAATAATGATTTTGGAGTGATGATGAAGCGCTTTAACAAATGTGGGGTCGCCTTAATTGTAGCGGCAGCTTTTAGTTTAACAGCTTGTAGTGATGGCAAAGATGGTAACGACGGTGAAGATGGCACCAGTCCATTGCCACCCGTTGTAGAGGTATCTGCAGCGACTAATGTAGAAATGATAGCGCACACCCTCGAAGAGGGAGCAATCAAATTTGAGTTTGAAATTACTAACGAAGAAGGGTTACTGATTTCAGGCTTGAAAAATGTCAGCGCCGAAATGGCGGCATTGACAGAAAAAGGTATTGCTCGTAGTCGCCCTGATTACGAAGGCACCATAGTAGGTGGCAGTGCGAACCAAGCAACAGATGGTGCTAACTTAACTATGACAGACAATGGCCGCTATGAGTTTTACGCGCCAATGCCAGCTATTGATGCTAGTAGTGAAGGGATCATTCGTATCGCCGTGGGTGGTGGTGACAATATTGCTAAGTCTCGCTATATCGTTGTTGATAAAACCGAAGGGCTGCACACAAGCTCAACGGCAACCTGCCAAGGTTGTCACGTAGATTACGCCGCGTCTAACTTAAAGCACCCTAGCTACACTGCAATTAATACCGATGGTGAAACTGATCTCGTCGCAGGTTGCATGGTTTGTCATGGCAATGTGGTACGGGATGATGGCGGTTATGCTCGTAATTCAATGCAAAAGATTGGTCACATCAATCATCAAAAGTTTGAAAAAGATTTCGAACCCGCTAATTGCTATACCTGTCATGCAGAACCTGTAACTAAAGTAAATAGTATGGCTACTTGTACCGATTGTCATGACGCTGCAGGTGTCGGTTCAACGGCTGTGGCGATGACGTATAGTGGCTTTAGTGAGTCTGATGATGTGCGCTTATTTCATAAGAAAGTGATGGAAAAGGCGCAAGTTAGAGATGAGCATTCATCAACTGTTTCGGCACCTTACATGAGTGCTGACGGTGGCTATTGTACTGATATAGCGCTGTTTAAAGGGGAAGAGCAACTTAATCTTGAAACCTTGCTAGCAGACGGTACCCTATCTTATTTAGGTGCTTATCTACATGGGTATGATAATGCCTCGATTGTTGGTCGTGCAGCCAGAACCAGTACAACAACTTTTGATGCCAATGGCACCGCTGCAGTCTGTTTTGCCACCCTTGATGCTACATTCCCTGAGCTAATGGCGAGTTCTCGTGTCACCTTTAACTTCGGTGCTGATGCAAGTTATGAGGGAGTTACGCTTCATGGCTATTCTGACATGATGTCTGGTGAGTTGTATGAGCGTCGCCACAGCGTTACTGTTGAAAGCTGCAGTACATGCCATAACAATGAGACTAACTACCATAAAAACGGCAGTTATAGTGATGGCGGCTTAGGTTGTGTTGCTTGCCATAACAACGGTCAAGATCGCAGCTCTAAGAACTCTGCAGCGGGCTTTGGCCCGATGGTACACAGCATGCATTGGGGTATAGGTAGTTCAGCTGTCACTGGTGAACCTAACTCGGCGACCAAGCTAAACGCTGAGAACTGTGTTGCTTGTCATGCTGAAGGCATTGATCTAAATGCTGTACCAAACCAATACATGCTATCGAAAGCCTTTAATGGTGGGACGAATGGTGTAGCAACGAGTCCAATTACGGCAAACTGTTTTGCTTGTCACAATGACGATAGTGCCTTGAATCATATGAAGTCTAACGGTGGTGAACTTAATATTCCAGTCGATGTTACTGGTGATTGGTATAGCCAAGGAACGTCAGAATCTTGTGCGACCTGTCATGCTGAAGGTCGTTCATACGGTATTGAAAACTACCATGTATTTGAGCGTAAGGAGTAAAAAAGTAAGGGTTAGTATCTCCCTGCAACGAGCTAACCCATGACTTTTTTAGGGCTCTTTATTTAAGAGCCTTTTTTCATCTCTATGATCCCGGTCGTTGAATATAGTCTGGGACCTCAATGATTGAATCTTGCCAATTTTCAAATAAATTCCGATATAAAAATTCAGTAAATACGCGGTATTTTCTCGGCAAGTAAACCCGTTGGGGCATGCTCATGGTGATGACGCTTTGTTTCATGGGGTAATCGTTGAGAACAGCGACCAATGAACCGTTCTTTATCGCTTCACTTCCTATTACCATGGGCACAGTTGCAATACCTAAGCCTTCAATGGCAGCTTCACGTACCAAGGTAATGTTGTTGGTCTCGAGTCTTGATTTCGGTTCAACGGTTAGCCATTTTTCACCATTGAATAGGGACCAGCTGTTATCAACATAGGGCGTTGAAAGCAGGATGCACTGATGTTGGCTGAGATCCTCTGGTATCTGCGGTGTACCATTTTTCTTAAGGTAATCAGGGCTGGCCATCAGAACTTTAGGCGTGTTTAGCAAGACATAGGTTTGCAGTGCCTCATTCGGTTTCTCAGTGATCTGAAATAAAATATCAATACCTTCGGCTATCACATCGACTTTACGATTTGTTAGTTCGGCTTCAATAGTTATATGCGGATAAGCGCTGAGAAATTTGGCTAGCACTCGGCCAAAGTACAGCTGGCCTAATTCGATAGGGCAAATAATTTTCAGATGGCCGGTAATCGTCTGCTGACTGGCACTGAGCTGATCTTCGGCATTTTGTAAGTCAGCAAGAATACGGTTTACTCTGTGATAGTAGTTTGCCCCCGCCTCAGTCAGTTTTAGCGCTCTTGTGGTTCTAAATAATAGTTGTACTCCGTTGTCAGCTTCGAGCTCGGCAATTTTCCGGCTCACAGTTGCTTTAGTGAGCCCTAAGACCTTGGCAGCTTTGGTGAAACTGCCTTGCTCAACCACTTGAGCAAACATTTGCACTCTATTTAAATCCATTTGTTTAAACTCATCATTGTTACAGCTGTGGAACAGTAGGTAATATTTTAACTATCTAATAAATATGTTGTGACAGTAGTAAAATGTGTCTCATTAATCAAGGATCCAATGATTGGGGAGTCAACTATGTCCAAAACTAAAATGCTTATCGTCATTCCACTGCTGCTCCTGAGCGTATTTTCTGGTGGCTATTACTGGTGGAATCACGTGCGTAATTTTGAATCAACAGATAATGCCTACGTTGAAGCCGACATCTCTAATATTAGCGTTAAAGTACCAGGCTATGTCACGGCTACTTTTGTGACAGACAATCAGCATGTTGAGAAAGGCCAGCTACTAGCACAGCTAGAAGATAATCAATACCAGGCTAAAGTGGCACAAAATGATGCCATGCTCGCCAGTGCCAAGGCTGATCTACAAACCTTAGCGGCGCAAGTTGATCTACAGCGAGCACTGATCACTCAAGCGATGGCTGGCGTTGCTGCTGCTGAGGCGGAAAGACTGCGTTCATCACAGCAGCTTAACCGAGCCACTCAGTTAAGAGCTAAAAATTACAGCTCACAAGATACCGTTGATGAAGCGCAGGCGGGTTACCAGTCAGCTGAGGCGCATTTAGATGAAGCCGCTGCTGCTTTGGTCGCCAAAAAACGTGAGCTTGCAGTATTTAATTCGCAGTTGATTGAAGCGGATTCCAGTGTTGAGCAGGCTAAAGCTGGCTTGGCGCTAGCAAAAATTCAGCTGGCAGATACCCAAATAACGGCGCCTTTTAGTGGTGTTATTGGTAAGCGTGGTGCCCTACAAGGGCAATATGTTCAACCAGGGCAAGCCATCTATAGCTTGGTGCCCGACAACGCAGTGTGGATCACTGCCAACTTCAAGGAAACACAGATAGCACATATGGTGCCAGGCCAAAGTGTGTCGGTTGAGCTAGATGCATTTTCGGATGAGTCATTCATCGGTGTTATCGATAGTTTAGCGCCAGCGTCTGGGGCGAAATTTAGTCTGTTACCCGCCGAAAACGCGACCGGCAATTTTACCAAAATCGTGCAGCGCATTCCGGTACGAATTCGCCTTGAAGGCGCAACATCTGCAGATATACAACAGGTTAGAATTGTCCCTGGGCTGAGTGCATTCGTTAAAGTCGATACATCAGGTGAAGTACTCCCTACGGCTGTAGCCCTAAACAAGGCTAATCAATAATGTCCACTTTGGATGCGACTCAACTGGGCGTAAATACTAACGTTGAGCAGGTAGAACGTGGCAGTCGTCGTGCTTGGATAGCGGTATTTGGCGGACTTATTGGCGCGTTTATGGCCATTTTGGATATTCAAATCACCAATGCGTCGATGAAGGAGATCCAAGGTGGCTTAGGCGCAACACTAGAGGAGGGCTCATGGATTGCGACAGCCTATTTAGTCGCAGAGATGATAGCTATCCCACTTTCTGGCTGGCTCAGTAAAGGCCTCGATATCAGACGTTATATGCTGTGGAATAGTGCGATATTTATTGTTGCTTCTCTACTGTGTTCAATCGCGTGGAATTTAGAATCGATGATTGCCTTCAGGGCGATGCAGGGGTTCTTTGGAGGTGCGCTGATCCCTATGGCGTTCAGACTGATCCTTGAATACCTCCCCGATGATAAGCGTGCCGTGGGCATGGCATTGTTCGGTGTGACCGCGACATTTGCACCTTCAATTGGCCCGACACTCGGAGGTTGGTTAACTGCGGAGTTTAGCTGGCATTATCTTTTCTACATCAATGTGCCGCCAGGGTTGCTTGTGATGTCAATGCTGGCTTACGGTTTAGTCAAAAAGCCGATTAATTGGCCTGAACTAAAAAACGTTGATGTTAGTAGTATTATCACTATGGCACTCGGCATGGGGTGTTTAGAAGTGGTGCTAGAAGAGGGCAACCGTAAAGACTGGTTTGGATCAGACTTTATCCGTAATCTCGCGATCATATCTGCGATTAACATTGTCATTTTTGTCTATCTTCAGCTTAAAAAGACTAATCCTTTGGTAAACCTAAGATTGCTGGCACAGCGGGATTTTGCCCTGTCGACCGTGGCTTACTTTCTGCTGGGATTAGCACTGTTTTCATCTATCTATATGGTGCCGCTGTATCTGTCGCAAGTACAAGATTATAACTCGATGGAGATTGGCGAGGTACTAATGTGGATGGGATTTCCTCAGTTACTTATTTTACCCTTTATGCCTAAATTGATGCAGCGCTTTGATAACCGTTACCTTGCTGGATTTGGCTTTTTCATGTTTGGCGTTAGTTATTACATGAACTGCCACATGACGGCGGATTTTGCTGGTCCACAAATGATTGCGTCTATGGTGGTCAGGGCGATTGGTCAGCCGTTTATTATGGTGCCAATCGGTATGTTGGCGACTGCACATATACGTAAAGAGGAGAACGCCTCTGCCTCAACTGTGCTTAATGTGATGCGTAATCTGGGTGGCGCTGTCGGTATTGCGTTAGTGGCGACCCTAACTGATAACTTGAGCCGCAGCCATTTAGCTCATATTAAGGAGACATTACCCGCGGTAAGTTCGATGGCAAATGATTATTTGACGGCATCGGCAAATATGCTGCAAGCAGCAGGATCTGACCCGATAACAGCAAGTTTGCAAGCATCATCATTACTGGGGAACACTATGGCTAAACAAGCGTCGATTCAAGCTTACAACGATGTGTTTTTTATCATGTCAGGCTTGTTGATGGTGGCTGTTGTCGCTGTGCTTTCGATTCGTAAACCGGTGACAGTGGCAACGAACTAAGCGATATAATTTGTAGGATAAGATTCGCCTGTATTTGTCTATTTGAAGTGCTAGACTGCTGCTCTGACTCGTTGTTATGGAGAGATACTTTTGTTGTGGAAATCGCTAGCTTTTTCAGAGCTCACACTTGATGAGTTATATGAGTTACTCAAGTTAAGAGTAGATGTGTTTGTGGTCGAGCAAAACTGTCCCTATCCAGAGCTTGATAATAAGGATCGACAAAGCCAAACCCAGCACTTATTAGGAGTTGACGAGCAAGGCACTATTCAAGCTTACGCGCGAGTGCTTGCACCTGGCGTCAGTTATCCCGATGCGAGTATTGGCAGAGTGATAGTGTCTGAGGCTGCAAGAGGTGGTGGAGTTGCTCATACCTTAATGCAAAAAGCGATCTCGATTTCAGTAAGAAAATGGCCTAAGCATAATATTCAGTTAGGCGGGCAGGAACATCTAAAAGGTTTTTATCAGAAACTGGGTTTTGAGCCGGTATCTGAAATGTATTTAGAAGATGGGATCCCTCACCTTGATATGTTGCTAACCCTGAAATAAATAGAAAAAATGTCAGCTCATAATGTGAGTGTTTAGCAGTTAGTGTGGGTTGCGAAGTTTAGCACTAAGGCAAATTTTATAACGATTAAAGATAGTTTTTCTGCGGTGAAAGTGTTCAACTTTATCTAGTCATCATGTAATCAACAAAGGTGTGCAGTGCTAAATTATATTGAACCTGTTTTTCGTCCCCCCTCGGAGTGGAAATCATTAATCCTGCAAGTGACCAATGGTTGCAGCTGGAATCAATGCAGTTTTTGCGATATGTACACTGCCAGCCAGAAACGTTTTCGAGCGCAAAAAATAGATAAAGTAGAGCAAGACATTATTAATGTGTCTGGCTCAAAGGCGCATATTTCACGGGTGTTTTTAGCCGATGGAGATGCGATGACCTTGCCCTTTGCAAGACTAGAGCAGATCTGTCTGTTGATAAACAAATATCTGCCAGCAGTGACTCGGATCAGCAGTTATTGTCTTCCTCGAAATATTAATAATAAAACACCTGAACAATTACAACGGCTAAAAGAGCTGGGCTTGAGTCTGCTCTATATCGGTTGTGAAAGTGGTGATGATGAGGTCTTGCGACGAATTAACAAGGGTGAAACATATGCCTCTTCATTGGACGCTTTACACAAGATTAAAGCAGCGGGTATAAAGTCGTCGGTGATGATCCTAAATGGCTTAGGTGGAGTTTCACTCTCGGTACAACACGCTCAGCAATCTGCCAAATTGATGAATGAGGCACAGCCAGATTTTCTGTCAACTTTAGTGGTGACTTTACCGCTAGGAACTGAGCGAATGGACGCGGCATTTGACGGCTGTTTTCAGATGCCAAATCAATTGCAGTTATTTGAAGAGATGCAGGTGCTACTCAGTCATTTGCAGCTAAATAAAACCATTTTTCGCTCAGATCATGCATCCAATTACCTGGTGTTGAAAGGTGTTCTTGGCAAAGATAAGCAGGTGTTGTTAAGTCAAGTTGAGGCCGCCATGAATACCCCTGAACGTATTCAATTAAGGCAAGAGTGGCAGAGAGGACTCTAGTTTATATTATAGAAGGAAGATAGGCTGGGCCCATAAAAATTATAGGCCCTAATTGAAGCGATTAATGCTCTTGAATATGGATCTCTTTCACTGGGCATGGGATCTCTATTTCTGCGAGTCTTAGTGCCTTCATTATACTGGAGTTTGTCTGGTATTTATCTTGGAAGTAACTCTCGGTTGCGACCCAGTAGCGGATGCCAATTTCAATGCCGATGCTATTAAAGTCATTTATGCCGACTTGGGCATGTTCTGTATTGCTGACGTGAGGACTATCCGCCAACACTTTCGATAGTATTGCGACCACGGCGTCGGGATCAGAGTTATAACTAATGTTTAGTTCGGTTTCGACCAGTTTATTGGCAAATGAATTATGCAATACTTCGCCAACAATATGCTTATTTGGCACATTTATCTGCTCGCCGTCCTCATTGGTTAATACAGTCATGCCTAAATGGATATCTTTGACTAAGCCACTTACCCCTTGCACTTCTATGGTGTTACCGACAATGAAGGGACGTGTCACAATAATGGTAATACCCGCTGCATAGTTGGCCAACATACCCTGCAGTGCTAAACCAGCACCCAAGGATGCAGCACCT
This sequence comes from Shewanella sp. KX20019, assembly GCF_016757755.1. Taxonomy (NCBI): domain Bacteria; kingdom Pseudomonadati; phylum Pseudomonadota; class Gammaproteobacteria; order Alteromonadales; family Shewanellaceae; genus Shewanella; species Shewanella sp. KX20019. The sequence goes on from NZ_CP068437.1 coordinate 457,258, forward strand.
ATTGCGGCAACCATAGGGGTGACACTAATACCTAGTTTTCCTAGTGCAATTACGCCAACCAATAAGATCACTAAAATACGCACAAAATTACTGGTGAAATTACTAAGGGTAATATCTAACTCATGCTTTTCGAAAAGGCGGGTGACGAGGTTAGATGCTTTTGCGGCAAGCCATAAGCCGATGAGAAATATCAGCACAGCCCCTAAAATACTAAAACTATACTGCACGATAAACTCTGTGATCATAGTATAGGCATTTTGTAGTTGAGCTATCTCTTGATCTAAACCTTGCTCGTTCATTCTTTGGTCCTTTAAGACAACATTCTCTCTTTGCAGCTTACTGAAATTAAACTGTTTTGTAACTTGGTATTTACGCTGAAAATATTATGTTTTCAACTTTTACACGGCTAGGTAACGATCCGTGAAGGCGATCATGATTTACTGTGAACTTCCTGTGATATCGACAAGAATAGGTTATTCTCAAAGCTAATTCTAATTAACGAGATCAACAATGAAAGCGATTATTCTGATTCTATGCAGTTTGCTTATCACGCCAGCGTGGGCCAATACGTACGTTGTTGGCGACCAGATGGAAACGTTGAAGCTTCAAGATCAATATGAAGCTGATTATGCGATTGATAGTAGCATCAAACAGGTGCTATTTAGTCGCAGCATGGATGGTGGCACTATCATTCAAACTGCATTAGACGAGCAACCTGAGTTGTATAATGAGGGTGATTTGGCTTATGTTGCTGATGTCAGTGGTATGCCTTCTATTATTGCGCGTTTTGTGGCAATCCCACAGTTTAAGAAATTTACCTATCGTGTGGCACTCGATCGAGATGGTGAGATCACCAAAGCGCTTCCCACTAAAGAAGATCAAGCGACACTAATTCAAATTAGCGACAACAAAATTAATAAAATCAGCTATTTTTACTCAGCAGAGTCATTGTTAGAGGCGTTGAAGTAAATCCATTTAAAAAGGCGCGATAAGCGCCTTTTTTAGTTTTTAAGCAGAATGTCCCTTCAAAATATCGTATATCTCCTCTTTTAAATGCAACTTCTGTAGTTTTAGCTCGTGCACTTCTGGGGTGTAATCGCTAGCGCTATGTTGTTCCAGGCTTTTAATCTCCTCATCGAGTTGATTGTGCTTGTTAAACTTTTTCTGAAAATGAGCATCTGAAGTCTTTAGTGTACTGATCAATTCTCTATATTCTGGAAACATGCAGGCTGTCCTTTTGCTGATATTTTCATCGATTCAATTTTAAACTAGCGCGTTTACTTCAACTGAATTGTGAGGTGGATCGTATTCTGCCACTTTGCTTTTAGGGCTTGAGCTTAAAAATTTCTAATCTACTGTTTTTAATGTACTTACTAACGGGGGCTGTCTGTGAAAGTTTGTTAATTGATATCAGCTGGCACTCTGCAGTGCAGCTGCTATATTTTTACCACTCTATGGTTATTGTTTTGGTAACTAGATTACGACAATTCATTTACTCTTGGCGATAAAAGTGTGATCAGGTTAACCTTATCGCAGTCGATACTAGGTTAAAGTCGATTTATTAAGAATTTTAAAATCAAAATTGAAAGGGGTTTTCACAATGTCTGATGTATTTCATTTAGGCCTAACCAAAGAGATGCTGGATGGTGCCAGCTTGGCGATCGTGCCTGGTGATCCGGAGCGCGTTAAACGCATCGCAGAGTTAATGGATAATGCAACATTTCTAGCCAGCCACCGCGAGTACACTAGTTATCTAGCATACATAGATGGCAAGCCTGTTGTTGTTTGTTCTACTGGGATTGGTGGTCCGTCAACCTCTATTGCAGTTGAAGAACTAGCTCAGTTGGGTGTGCGTACCTTCTTACGTGTTGGTACTACAGGTGCAATTCAGCCACAGGTCAATGTTGGTGATGTTATTGTTACTCAAGCATCTGTTCGTTTAGATGGTGCTAGCTTGCATTTTGCACCGATGGAATATCCTGCTGTTGCAAACTTTGAATGTACAACAGCGATGGTAGAAGCTAGCCGTGATGCAGGCCTAGAGCCTCATATTGGTATCACAGCGTCATCAGATACCTTCTACCCAGGACAAGAGCGCTACGATACGGTTTCAGGCCGCATTACGCGTCAGTTCAAAGGGTCGATGCAAGAGTGGCAAGATCTTGGTGTGTTGAACTACGAAATGGAGTCTTCGACTCTGTTTACTATGTGTGCTTCGCAAGGTTGGCGCGCAGCCTGTGTTGCAGGTGTTATTGTTAACCGCACACAACAAGAGATCCCTGATGAAGTTACCATGAAGAAAACAGAAGTTAGTGCTGTTTCTATCGTTGTAGCTGCCGCCAAAAAATTGTTGGCATAATAGCAAGTTATTCCCTATAAGAGGGGTCTATTAGGGAATGAAAAAAGGCGCTTAATGCGCCTTTTTTAATACTCTAAGTTGCAGCTAGTGCACTACTTAGAAATGGTATTTAGCAATCACAGAGTAGGTGTTCTGATCGATACCATCGACGCCATACTTGTTTTTCCAGTAATCATATTCGATACCCACAAACAGCTTATTTTTCTTATGCTCACCGAAAATAACCGCACCCAAATCATACTTTAGCTGTGGGTTGAAGTGGAAGTTTGCCTCATATGCATCTTCATCGGTAGCAAATACCCAATCAAAGAAACCATCGAATACGATGTTAGAGTCACCGACTGGAAAGTCCATTCTAAATGCTGGAGTTAGCTGCCAACCATCACTAATATTATCGCTACCAGTAGCATGTCTGCGGTAAGTGTTGAGTTGGAAATAACTAAAGTAAGGAACGTTAAGATCCATACCTACACCATATAAAAAACTCTTTACTGGGCCTTCACCCTCTTCGAAGGTGAATGCAAGAGATAGATCGGTAATCGGCCCCATAGCCACTTTCTCACCTAAGATCTTGCTCGCACTCAAACGCGTCGATATCTCACCATAGGTGGTGCTGTCTTTGCCAGCATTTGAGCCATTAAAGTAGATCACATCTTGGAAAGCAAACCAGTCACCATATTTCCAGTCACCGGCAGTCTCAAAGGTAAATGTTGTTTGTGACTCGGATGGTGCTAAATCATAATTATCACCGTAAAGTGCGGTAACACTCGCATCCCACCAGTTAATCATGTTGTCAGCCATAGCTGTTGGAGTCACTAATAGCGCTAGGCATAGCCAATTCTTATTCATCTCAAAACCTTTTTAGTGCAGCTTACGCTGCTTATATGTATGCAATATTTACACTCTATGGTGTATTCCATCATTGCTTTGTTGATAGGGGTAAAAGCTAAAACGGGCATTATTTAGTCGTTTCAATGGCGAGGAATATAGGCTGAAAGTTAGTAATATTCAAAGAGTTTGTTGCGCTTTCTTGCGCTAGATTTTAAATATTTTATTATGCAACATCATGGTATTTAGAGTTAATAGGGGCGATGGTGTTTCGCTACCACCCTGCGGTCATTAATAACATGTATTTATTCAAATGTTTACTGTTACACTCGACGCCAAGCGCGGACTTTGTAATAGCCTATATTGAAGCAAATCGTTAACGATGATGACATATTATGTCGCTATAAAAACAGACAACTGATATAGTCGGTATCAGCACTCTTTCATTTCAGGGGGAAATATGGAGTTATCAAATCCTATCTTGATCTGGGCCTGCATAGGCTTATTTTTAATGTTAGCGGAGATTATTTTACCTGGGGGTATCGTTATTCTCCTTGGTGCTGCTTGTTTAGTTGTTGCAGGAGGATTAGCGACTGGCTTGGTTGAGGGGATCGTACAAAGTCTCACACTTTGGTTCATCACTTCTATGGTGTTAATGCTGCTGTTTAGACAAGTCACGCAAAAGCTTGTTGGTGGGGATTCACACGTCGATAGTACAGATGAAGAGCTCGAACTCTATAATCAAACTGCTTTAGTCAAACAAACCATAGGGCCCGCGCAAAAAACCGGCCGTATTGAATTTCAAGGAAGTGAATGGCCCGCATTGGGAGATGGCAGTGAAATTACTGAGGGGTCTCAAGTTCGGGTGATCTGTCGAGACAACATAGCGTTAGTCGTCGAACCGTTAGTAGAGGAAGTTGAAGATTTAGCTAAATAATTCAACAGTTATATTATCGATATTAGGGAAGGGATCTATACATGTTTATATTTACACTGTTTGTTCTATTTGTTTTTTTCATTCTTTATAAGTTGTTACTCATCGTCCCTATGCGCGAAGTCAATGTTATTGAGCGCTTAGGAAAATTTCGCACTGTCTTACTGCCGGGCTTTCATTTTTTAATCCCATTTTTTGATCGGGTTGCTTATAAACATGAGATCCGCGAGCAGGTACTCGATGTTCCGCCGCAAAGCTGTATTTCAAAAGATAACACTCAGTTGGAAGTGGATGGTCTGGTCTATCTAAAAGTGATGGACGGTAAGCTTGCTAGTTACGGTATTGAGGATTATCGCCGTGCTGCGGTCAATCTTGCACAAACCACAATGCGTTCTGAGATCGGTAAATTGAATTTGAGTCAGACCTTCTCGGAACGAGATAGTCTTAACGAATCTATAGTTCGCGAGATTGATAAAGCCTCTGATCCTTGGGGGATCAAAGTGCTTCGTTACGAAATTAAGAATATTACCCCGTCTAGAAAAGTAATCCACACACTAGAGAAGCAGATGGAGGCTGAGCGTTGTAAGCGCGCCGAAATTACTCTGGCCAATGCCGAAAAAGCGGCGATGATAAATCTATCTCAAGGTGAACGCCAGGAAGCCATTAACCTATCCGAAGGTGAGAAACAGCGTCGCATTAATGAAGCGAAAGGTATGGGGCAAGAGATCACCATTATTGCTAAAGCTAAAACAGAGGGGATGGAGCTCGTCTCGACAGCATTGGCCCAAGATGGCGGCAATGAAGCGATGAATATGCAGCTAAAAGAGCAGTTCATCAATCAAATAGGCAAGATTTTGCATGAAGCAGATGTCTCGATTGTGCCTGCAGAGCTGGCTAAGTTAGAAGGCTTTTTCGAAGGTATGGAGCAAGTGACTCATGCCGTGTCTGCCAATTCAGTGAAAGGAACACGCTAATGATTGCTGCAATTAATACTGATTTGATCGTACTGGCAATTTGGGGACTTATCTTTGCCATCTTCGTTGTTAAGTTGTTTCAATCAATTCGATTGGTACCGACTAAATCTGCTTACATTGTTGAGCGTCTCGGTAAATATCATTCGACACTAGATGCTGGATTTCATGCACTGATCCCATTTGTTGATAAGGTTTCTTACATTCATGATCTCAAAGAAGAAACCATTGATGTGCCGCCACAAGAGTGTTTTTCATGTGACGAGGTCAATGTTGAAGTCGATGGCGTTATCTATATCTCTGTGACCGATCCCGTTAAGGCCAGTTACGGAGTGGTCGATTATCGCTATGCTGCAATTCAGTTGGCGCAAACAACGACTCGCTCGGTGATTGGTACCCTTGATCTTGACCGTACGTTTGAAGAGCGTGATGTGATTAGTGCTAAGGTTGTTGAGGTGCTGGATCAGGCTGGTGCCCTTTGGGGGATCCGCGTTCACCGTTATGAAATTAAAAATATCACCCCGCCAGAAACGGTCAAAAATGCGATGGAGATGCAGGTTAATGCCGAGCGTGAAAAGCGCGCACTACTCGCCAAAAGTGAAGGTGATAAACAAAGTAAGATCAATCGCTCTGAAGGTGTAAAAGCAGAGACCATTAACCATTCAGAAGGTGAGATGCAACGCCGCATCAATGAAGCTGAAGGCAAGGGCGAGGAGATCTTAACTATTGCTCGTGCGACGGCTGAATCAATTGAGCGTATGGCGACGGTTATCGCTGCTCCCGGTGGGCAGAATGTTGTGCGTATGCAGTTAGGCGCACATTACCTTAAGCAAATGGATGGGCTTAGTTCCAGCCAGAGTAAGGTTGTTTTGCCGGGTAATATGATGGATTTTGATCACTGGATGAATAGTATCGGCCTAGAAGAATCGAAGCCGAAAAGCTAATACTTGTGGCGTAGAACATGTTTTAAGCTATCTAATAAGAATGCTAGATTCCTAATGGAAGCTAGCATTTTTTTCACCTAATATTTAGGCTTGTTTCAGCGTTAGATTACAGCACTAATTTATGCTTACTATCGACATGAGTGTTGCGACTGTGATTAATGTAATGAGGTATAAAGCTTAATGAATGGATCGATGATATGGCTTTTGATGATAAATTTAGACTGAGTTGCCATGCGGTGGTATTGCGAGAAGGTGGGAATGAGACAGAAGTTTTATTACTTAAAGCCACTTATGGCTCGCTGTCATGGGGTTTACCTGGTGGGGCACTAGAGCCCGCAGAGACAATTCATCAGGCACTTATTCGAGAGTGTCGTGAGGAGCTAGGATTCACCATCAAAATTAACTATCTGACTGGGGTTTATTATCACAGTCAGCATGACTCGCAAGCATTTCTGTTTAAATGTGAAATGGACGAATTTGATAAAATCACATTGAGTGATGAACATTCACAATATAAGTTCATGCCGCTCTCTTCGCTTTCTGCAGTGCAAAAAACGAGAGTGGTTGATTGTATCGAATTTAACGGCACGGTTGTTAGCCGTAAGTTTTAACCGGTTTGTCTTCGGGCTTCTCCTCTACTCTCTCTATCTTGGGTTTAAACTCAATTTTAGCACTTTTTTTATAGTGTTTACCTATCTCCAGCAGGTCATCAAACACCACGGGTTTACTGATTAAAAATCCCTGAGCATAATCGCACATCATAAAACTCAACTCGTCGAATTGCTCTTGGGTTTCAACCCCTTCTGCAATCACCCGGATCCCCAGTGCGTGAGCCATCTCAATGGTGGCAATAATTAACTCTTTACTAGTGTCATCACTGTTCATATCCTTGATGAAACTACGATCAATCTTGAGGATTTGGAATGGGTAAGTACGCAAGTAGCTGAGTGATGAATACCCGGTACCAAAATCATCCATAGAGATACAGAAACCAGCCTTACTGAGTGCCATTAAGGCATCAAGCGTATACGCATGGCCACTTAATAGTACGCCTTCAGTGATTTCGAGCTCCAAATCTTCAGGACGCATATCTAACTGGCTTACGCTATCGGTAATGAGCTTGACTAAGTTTGGATTTCTAAACTGTCTGGGTGACAGGTTAATGGCTATTCTGAAATTGTCATCGAAGGTTTTTTGCCATGTTTGTGCAGCCTCTAATGCGCGATGCAGAATAAATTCCCCCATAGGTTCTATCACACCCGTCTGTTCGGCAATAGGAATAAACTCGGCAGGTGATACGCAGCCAAGGACCGGATTATCCCACCTTAGCAGGGCTTCAGCGCCCATGATGCTGCCATCACGGATGTCGAGCTGAATCTGGTAATGAACCTGCAATTCACCGCGCTCTAGTGCACCATGGATCTGTTCCTCGATGGCTAGTCGACGAGAAACCTCTTTGTTCATCGCATGGGTGAAGTAAGAATAAGTATTACGACCAATACTCTTGGTATGGTACATTGCGGAATCTGCGTTTCTGAGTAGCTCTGATGGTGTAACGCCATCATTAGGGTAAATTGCAATACCAATACTGGCAGTCAGTATTAGCTGGCGGTTACCGATATAGAATGGCTTTCTAAAGCCACCAATCAGATTTTCAGCTAACGGTTGGGCGTCGTCGGCACAGGATAACCCGTCGAGCAAGATAATGAATTCATCTCCACCTAAACGGCCAACAGTATCCTCTTTACGAGTTGCTTTCATCAATCGATCGGCTGCGGTAATAAGCAGTTGGTCTCCAGCTTCATGGCCCAATGAATCATTAATTTTTTTGAAATCATCTAAATCAAGGAAAATAACGGCTAACATTTTTCCGCTGCGCTCCGTTGACTCCACCAGTTGCTCTAAGCGCCTAAGGGCGAGAAAGCGGTTAGGCAGATCGGTTAAGGCATCATAATGAGCTTGATGACGAATTAGGGCTTCGGCTTCTAGGCGTTCACTATTGTCATGAAAGGAGATAACAGCACCCATTTTGTCGTTGTTAAACGTCATTGGATGAGACCAGTATTCGACAGGAAAGCTACTACCGTCGGCTCGCCAGAAGTGGTCCTCTTTTAGGTGGATGTCGCGTTTCTCTTGTTGATCGATAATAGAGCTTGCTATGGCTAGCTCATCATCAGGATTTTGATGGACTAGACTACGCATATTACAGGCTATCAGCTGCTCTTCACTGCGGTAACCTAATAGTTTTACGCACTGGGGATTGGCAAATATACAACGGCCATTTTCGTCAATGCCATATATAGCTGCGGCAGCTGAATCTAAAATGGCAGATAAAAGGTGATTTTTACTGAGTATGTTTTTTTGATTGATATCCTCTTTTGCTGAGATATCTTGTAGGCGGCTAAACATGTGGTTGAGTTCGATCTCTAATTCACTCAACTCGCCATATTCACCTATTTTATTGCGGGTATTAAGATCTCCATTTGACCAACGACGCACACAACGAGTGAGATGACGTATTCGCGGCGTGACCGCCAATAATTGGAAGAGGCTAACACTTAATACTGCGGCATTAGCTAGGCAAAATAGGGTTATTACAAATATCAGAACAAAGTCAAATGGTGGTTTAACAACAAAGATATATGTTGCCAAACAGAGTGAAATCATGGTGATGACTGAAAGAGTAACTTGCCAAGGTTTTAGTGTGTGTTGTTTCATTGTTAGCATACGCATTTCCTAACTTTGAGTTGTATAAACAGCATCCCCTTTGAAAGAGCCCCAAGGTAAATGCTGGGGTTTTACCGCCGCTTTTTTAAGAGCAGCTTAGTGTTGAGGAAATCAAGGAGATCGCCAAACCGACCTAAAATGCCTTGGAGGGGAGGCTTTCTGAAGAGGGGAAATAAAGTCTTTAGAATAGCGCCCAACATGACTAAACACCTATGTAGATAAGTCAATATAAGTATGTGGGAAGTTTGCTTAGAGTTGGCTATGGAGGTCATTTTAGTCCTTTAAAATATAAGAAATCAGTCCTTGATTACTTGTCTTACCGACTAAGTATAGGATCGAATTTCTGAAACAGGAAATACACAATTGTTCAACTAAGCATCTATTTGAATGGTAAGTGTTTTTCACTAGTAAATTTACACTTTAACGCTAGAATCTTCTTTATAATTCTAAAAGTGAGCTATTTAACTGAGGAGTAAGGGGTGAAAATGAGTATAGAAAGAATTGATACTAAGAGTCGTATGAGCAGAATCGTTAAGCATAACGGTACCATCTATCTATGTGGTCAGGTTTGTAAGGATGCTGAGCAAGGGATCACTGAGCAAACAAGCTCAATGCTGGAAAAAGTCGATGGGTTATTAACCCAAGCTGGTAGTGACCGAGAGCATATCCTGTCAGCGACAATCTACGTTAAAGATATGCAGTACTTTGCCGAGATGAATGCCGTATGGGATGCTTGGGTGCCAGAAGGTCATGCACCTGCGCGGGCTTGTGTTGCAGCCAAAATGGCACGCGAAGCGTTATTGGTCGAAATATCGATAGTGGCCGCTGAAAAAGCCTAATGCTGCTGCGTCGAGATGACAATCATTAAGTATTGTCATCTCGACCTTTAACTCGTGAACTGAATCGAGGTTCTGTTATACCCAAACCTCCTGAATCTGCGGTCTTCAGAGGCTGTTTGCATGTTCAATTCTAGGCGGGTCAGTGCTGTAATGGCATTCCCTTTCGAGCTGGTGCAACAACGAAGTGAGCTTGCAAAAAGCCTTCTTCGATGGGTACTCCTTTTATATAAAGAATCGACTTTATGTTGCGTTATCGATTTTGTTAAGGTCGCGACTATTGACTGCTATCAATGCAAGCACCAAGGATGGTGTGAATGTCAGTTATGCACGACTATATGGATATAGGAGGTAGAGTAACGCAGGAGCTGTTACCGAGGAGCAATAACTTACCTTGATTAAAGCCCATTAAATTCCCACTGAAACCTGCACATTCAAGTGGCTTGGGTATATACTGCCCACCTGATTTTTTGGAGGCAATAATGGACGTATCTTCTTTACTCGACGGCCTAAATGACAAGCAGCGTGATGCCGTAGGCGCTCCGCAATCCAGTATGTTAGTTTTAGCTGGCGCGGGTAGCGGTAAAACTCGTGTGTTAACACACAGAATCGCTTGGCTAATGCAGGTTGAACAGCAAAGCCCCTATGCAATTTTAGCGGTGACCTTTACCAACAAAGCTGCCAAGGAGATGCGTGAGCGGGTAGAGAAAGTGGCGGGTGGCAATATGAGCCGCATGTGGATTGGCACATTCCACGGGTTAGCCCATCGATTACTGCGTACCCATTATAAAGACGCCAACCTGCCGCAGAGTTTCCAGATCTTAGATTCTGATGACCAACTGCGATTGATCAAGCGTATTCTAAAAAGCCTTCAGTTGGATGAAAAACAGTATCCTCCGAGACAAGCTCAAGGCTACATCAATGGCAAGAAAGATTTGGGTCTTCGCCCGTCACATATCGATGCTTGCGGCTTTCCGATAGAGCAAAACCTGCTTAAAATTTATCAGGTTTATCAAGATTCTTGCGACCGCGCAGGTCTGGTCGATTTTGCTGAAATTCTCTTACGAGCTCATGAGCTTTGGCTTAATAAACCGCATATTCTTGACCACTATCAAGACCGATTCAAGCATATTTTGGTTGACGAGTTTCAAGACACTAACGCCATTCAATATGCATGGATCCGTGTACTTGCTGGTTCAAGCGCCAATGTGATGATCGTGGGTGATGATGATCAATCTATTTACGGTTGGCGTGGCGCTCAGGTTGAGAATTTGCATAAATTCTTAGGTGATTTTCCCGCGGCTCAAACTGTCCGCCTAGAGCAGAACTATCGCTCTAGCGGCAATATTCTTAACGCGTCCAATGAGCTCATTGCTAACAATCCTGATCGTATGGGTAAAAAACTGTGGACTGACGATAAAGATGGTGATCCCATCGGGCTTTATTGTGCATTTAACGAAATGGACGAAGCGCGGTTTATTGTGGGCCGTATTACCGACTGGCAAGACGAGGGTGGCAAGTTAGAAGATTGCGCCATCTTATACCGCTCTAACGCACAATCCCGTGTACTCGAGGAAGCGTTACTACATAAAGGTGTCGCCTACCGGATCTATGGTGGTTTACGATTTTTCGATCGCCAAGAGATTAAAGATGCAATGGGTTACCTGCGCCTCATCAGTAATAAAAATGATGATGCAGCCTTCGAGCGAGTGGTCAACACTCCTGCACGCGGTATCGGTGGCCGAACGTTAGAAATAATGCGTACCACTGCTCGCCAACAAGAGCTCACCCTGTGGGACACTTGCCTGCGTTTACTTGAAGAGAAAGTTCTCAGCGGACGCGCTGCTAATGCAGTACGTGGCTTTATGGACTTGATTGTTGCTTTGCGAGTCGACACCGAAGAGCTGTCACTGCACCGACGCACAGATCATGTGATCCAAGAGTCTGGCCTTAAGTTGATGTATGAGACTGAAAAAGGCGAAAAAGCGAGAGCTCGAGTAGAGAACTTAGAGGAGCTCGTGACTGCGGCGCGTAGCTTTATGGTGCCTGAAGAGCTTGAAGATATGGGTGAGCTTAGCGCCTTTTTATCTCACGCTGCACTTGAAGCGGGCGAAGGGCAAGCAGATGAGTTCACCGATGCGGTACAGTTAATGACATTGCACTCAGCCAAAGGTCTTGAGTTTCCAATGGTGTTTATGGCTGGTGTGGAAGAGGGGCTATTCCCGAGCCAAATGGCAATTGATGAAGGTGATCGACTCGATGAAGAGCGACGCCTCTGTTATGTCGGCATGACCCGTGCAATGCAAAAACTCTATATCACCTATGCTGAATCTCGCCGTATATATGGCCGAGAAAGCTTTGCACGGCCTTCTCGATTTGTAAAAGAGATCCCTGAAAAATATGTACAAGAGATCCGTATGCGCACCCAAGTGTCGGCGCCTGCGGTCAGTACTCGCTTTAGTAAGCAAGATAGCTCGTTTAATGAATCAGGCTTTAAGATTGGCCAAAAAGTCAGTCATCCTAAATTTGGCGAAGGCGCAGTGACTAACTACGAAGGTAGCGGCGCTCAAGCTCGAATTCAGGTGAACTTCTTAGATGTTGGTAGCAAGTGGTTAGTCATTGCATATGCACGCTTAGAGAAAGTGTAGAAACGCTATTCTCATCGGATTGACGATAGCAGTTGAATACTTGTTCAGCTCAGTCATAATGCGGGTATGAATTAAAGGCCGAAGACGTTTTAGGAGAGCCTAATAAAATGAATTTAAGGGATAAATTGGATGTCTACATGCGGCTTACTCGCATAGACCGTCCTATTGGCACCTTGCTACTATTGTGGCCCTGCTTGATGGCGTTGATGTTTGCCGCAGGAGGCATGCCAGACATTAAAGTGCTGATTATCTTTATCATAGGTGTGGTTGTGATGCGCGCCTGTGGCTGTGTGATCAATGACTACGCTGATAGAAATCTCGATGCGCACGTTGAACGCACACAATCTAGACCTTTAGCCAGTGGCGAAATTAGCAGCAAAGAAGCACTGTTGTTGTTTGTCGTTATGGCGCTATTTGCATTCAGTCTTGTGTTGTTGTTAAACCCGCTGGTGGTCAAGCTTTCAGTTGTCGGTATTATTCTTACTATTATCTACCCCTTTACCAAGCGCTACACCAATATGCCACAGATGTTTTTGGGCACAGTCTGGAGTTGGTCTATCCCGATGGCTTACGCCGCACAAACAGGCTCCGTACCTGTTGAAGCATGGTGGTTATTTGCAGCCAATTGGTGCTGGACGATCGCTTACGACACCATGTATGCCATGGTTGATCGTGATGATGATCTCAAGGTAGGTATCAAGTCGACGGCTATTTTATTTGGCCGATATGATCGACAGATCATTGCTGGATTTCAGATGGCAGCGCTTACCTGCTTTATTGTTGCCGGTACTATCGCCGGACGCGGTGAAATCTTTGGCTTAGGTATTTTGGCGTTTATTAGTTTTGGGCTTTACCAGCAAAAATTGATTTATGGTCGCGAAAGAGCACCATGCTTCAAAGCTTTCTTAAATAATAACTGGGCAGGAATGGTGCTTTTTGTCGCACTAGGGCTAGATTATTTAGTTTTTTAGTTTAGCTGAACCCTATCTAACCCTGCTCCAGCAAGGTCAATAGCATCAAAATAAACGTCTTCTACTGAAGGCGTTTTTTTATGCGCCACTCTCACTCTTCATAACGATTCATTGCTAGGGAAATACTGATGCGTCTAGACCTGAACTCGCGCAACGCCGCTGATGTACGCATTTTCAAGTCCTTTGGTATAAGCCTGTCTATACTTATCGATAGTCGATGAATATTTAAGATCGCTATAAGCTCTGCTTTTAGGAAAAAGGCATGGGGATCGACCTAATCGTAACAAGCAAAAGGAGTTGTTTGGATGGAGGCGAGGTTATGTCATATTGGGTAACCATATTCGATGCTAGCCAGTGGGCTGATTATGAGTTGCTACTGCTAATGGTGGCCATAGTTATTTTGGTGATTTGGCTATCGGTATGTTTATTTAAGCCCCAAGGAGTGATGCGTTGGACCTTTGCAGTATGTAGTTGTGCAGCGATAAGTGGCTTATGCCTGACAAGCCGGGTGGACGCGTTGCAACTCAGTTTATTATTGAGTAAAGGTCAAAATATAGAAGTCCTTGATGGTAGTTACCGTTATGGCCGTTATCACTTCCCGCATAATTCAGCATATGGGGTCGACTTTCGAGATATTCACATCGGCGATCGCATACTGAAATTGTACCACTCTGGTTATCTTCAGCACCCGCGTTGCTACCGTAATTTTTATAACACTAATGAGTTTAGTGATAACGCCCAGTTACGTCTGTACATTCATTGGTATGAACATGAATTTAGGCATAAGGAAGATATAATCAAGCTTAAAACACCCTGTATTTTGCGTATTGAACAACGCGGTGCAGAGGCAGTTTAAGGCCGCTTAATACTCACGCCATCCTTTAGGTTAAAAAGCCAATAGAGCCCCTGTATCGCACTGGTAGGAAATGCAGTTTCATGGCTGGCGTCATCGATAATAAGTAGCTTAGTGGTTATTGTTTTACTTGCTGAACTATCGACGCGGGTATCGGAATTTTGGCTGGTATTTACCTTATCAAGGGCCTTCTTAAACGCCTGTGCATGGCGGACCATGTTGAAGTTGGAATAACCACCATTGCCATTATGTTCAAGTTCACCAATGCCGATAAAGACATTCGCTTTAATGTTATGCAATGTACTTTTGCGCTGTTGTACAAGATCAAAAATCATCTGTTTATGCCACCAAAACGATGGACTCCCTAACACGTAGTTACTAAACAACTCTGGTTTTTCTAACAGTATATAGGCCCCAAAAAGCCCACCCAAAGAGTTACCAAGATACGTGCGTTGGCTTGGGTCGGTCCTAAAGTTTTGCTGAATATAGGGAAGTACTTTTTCCTGTAGAAAGGTGGTGTGTCGAGCCGCACCTCCCGTCTTTTTTTTCCAACTTTCATCAATGGAAGGGGTGTAATTGCGCACCCGGCTTCTATCACCCTTAAGACCTTTTTGCCACGATACACCGACTAGAATCGCTTGCTGCATCGCATTTGAGTTCATCGGAAATCGTGTTGCACCGGAGACAATCTGAAAAGCGTACATGGCATCGGTGATATATATCACTGGGTAACGATGGTGCTTATTGGCGTCGGTGTCATAGTCTTTAGGCAGTTTAATAAACAACTCGTAGGCTCTGTCTGCATCATTGATCTGAATCGTTTGCGTGCGAGGAATGTTGAATGGCGTATTGTTCTCTGTGGCCTGTACTTGTGCCATTACCATTAAGCAGGTGAAGAGTCCAAATAGACGGGTAAGCAGAGGTAATGACATGATTTTAAGTATAATCCTTCGTCCTGAAGATAAAAACAGGTCAACAAACATACCTGCAATCAAACGTAATGAACAGCTTACTGATTGTTAAAGTTAGTTGCCACTCAAATACAATTTAACCTTTTGCTAACACTATCTATCTTTACCTTTTTTGCGTAAGTTAGGCTATTTAATCGCAGGGAGGCAGTATGCGGCGTAGCGTAAAATTTAGAGTCAGCTTTTTAGCTCTCGCTATCATCAGTTATGTGATTGGGTTTAATTCTCTACCAGAATCACTGAGCAGTGATGTCGACATGTATAAATTGGTCGCGATTGCTGGCCTCTATTTTATCTTTCTTCCTGTTCTATATTGGTTTTGGATAATTAAAGCGGGTAAGCAAAAACCGTGGAAGCTATTGTTGATTTTTAGCCTTAGCGGATTGATGGCACGGTTGAGTTTTCCTGCTGAAATTGCCAGCTATTTTGAATTTATCATGTGGTTGAGGTATCCCATTATCGCGATATTGCTGCTGATAGAGTTTTACCTTATGTTCAGTATCATTAAAGGGTTATGGCAAGCTCGCAGCATGAAAGGAGACCCTAGGGTTCATATCGTCGATAAGTATCAAGATGATAAGAAGCGCTCTTTAGCGCTGGTGTTAGCATCGGAGCCAGCAAGTTGGTATTACGCTATCCCTTGGTTTAGTCGCCAGCATGTCAGCAGTGATTACACGATTGACTTACTGTCGGGAAAACCTTGGGCGTGGCTAGCGATGTTGTTGGGGACGTTAAGTGCTGCTGCTGGCGTTTATATACTGCTTAGCTCTTGGAGCGAGTTAGTGGCTATTATCGTGTCGAGTATTATCGCTTACGGTGTGGTGTTTGTGACGGCTAACTATCGAGTATCAAAGCATTACTCACTCTATATTCAACAAGATAAGTTAGTTATCAATAATAGTATGTGGGGTTTTTTAGCGATAGATATCGCCGATGTTGAGCGTATTGAGGTGGGTTGTTGGGATAAAGTACGCGCAGCGGAGGAGGGTGAAAAAGAGTCGGAACAGCTATGTTTTGGTCGAGGTAAAAAGGCCAATCTACATTTGAAATTTAGCCAGCCGCAAACTTACTTTGGTGCACTTGGACAATTACC
Organism: Shewanella sp. KX20019; assembly: GCF_016757755.1. Lineage (NCBI taxonomy): Bacteria > Pseudomonadati > Pseudomonadota > Gammaproteobacteria > Alteromonadales > Shewanellaceae > Shewanella > Shewanella sp. KX20019. The sequence continues at coordinate 473,390 of NZ_CP068437.1, forward strand.
TGAGCAGATCAGCGAGCTTAAACTGGTCGTTAACGAACCCAGAAAATTAGCTGATGAGCTTGAAAGTCGCCTGGCGACAGAAGTTGTTGAAATTACGACGATTAACATCGCCAAAGCAGGGTAAGTTAGAGTTGAAATAAATCAAACTCTCTGGTGTACAACCTTCAGTTAATCATTTTTCAGTTAACTCTGATATACGATCATTTGATGCACCTAATGCCTAAAGAACACGCTGAATGCGATCGAGTAGCGAGTATTTAGTCATGTTACTTTGATTGTGAGTGTTCGCATGCGTGCATCTCTATTGTCTTACGAAAGTCTCCTGAAACTGAAAATACCAGTATCCTCTTAGACTTTAAGTAATTCGTATTGCCGTTGTCATGATTTTTACACGGTTGCGAGTTTCCGTAAGGTATAAACACATCAATGCTGTTCATCTCTCCCCATCGCTGAATATACGAAATCCGAATATCTGAAATAGAAACACCAGTTAAATTACTATAGAGCTTATTTGATATCTTCATGTCAATACCATCAACCGCCACAGACAGTTTACTGAGCTGCTGCTTGTTTGATGGCCAAACTGAAGTCTTATTAACATACTCAACAGCTAGGTTGTATGGGATAGATTTCAGTGTTCCTTTCTCGCCAATAAGGCCAGAATGTTCGATTTTCATTATCGTAGGATGCACTAATGCAGCTGAATTTACTGCGCTAGATAATAAGAGAGTAATTATGAATGTGATTATTTTCATATATACACTAACAGCCCATGCAATAGTCGCTTGATAACGTTCTTGGCGACGAAGTGATTTTGCTTCACGCTATCACTGCTAACGAGTTGCTGTAAATAGATTCTTTCTAAGGAGGGGCTCATGAAAAGCACTGTTTTGGAAGAATAAAGAGAGCCTAACTTGGTTCTTGAATCGAATGTATAGCTAATAATCTCTGGGAAAAGAGAGTTACCTTTCGGCAAAGTTGGTTCCAATTACCCCCTGCGGCAGGTGCTGGACAGGATGTCCGAATGTCGTGATCATATGGTCGATAATGTTCCCGACATCATCATGACATTTCCCATATCCCTATGGGTCAGATGTGAGTGAACGACCTTATGTGCAGACGCAACTGAGGCTCGCCGCAACTCTTTATGAAAGAAAGGGTCCCTGTGAACTCAACGAAAACGTCTGACCTCCATGGACGGAGGGAATGCCAAATTATGTCTGGAGCATAATTGGCCTGTTTCCGACGGCCTCAGCCGCATCTACACTGGGTTGGCAAAGCACAAACTCTCGGCATTTGAGTTTTCTATTAAAGACAAAAAAATTAGATAGTTAATCTATAGATAACAGGTAACACCATCTCCCCCGTTGGAAATTTTGCTTTTTAAATTTCGCCGTGTCGCAGAGGGATTGACTCTTATGAAATTAACAGCGGGCGCAAGCGCTTTGCCCCTTGACTCTACTCTTGATTACAAGAATGGGCGAAGCACCACGACATTGACGTTGATTCTGATTTGAAAAAGCAATAACTGATATTGCAGCCAGCACACTTTGGGGCATAAATGCGCTATCTGCTGACCAAAGTGGTTCCAATGACCTGCGGTCGGCGTATGTGCAGACGCAACTGAGGCTCGCCGCAACTATTTATAAAAGAAAGGGTCCCTGTGGGCTCAACGAAAACATCTGACCTCCAAGGACGGAGGGAATGCCAAATTATGTCTGGAACATAATTGGCCTGTTTCCGAAGGCCTCAGCCGCATCTACACTGAGTTATAAAAGCACAATCGTTTAGCATTTGAGTTTTCAGTTTAAGACTACAAAGCACAACTATAAATTCAGAGCAGCAGAAAACACCAACTCCCCATCGAAGTTGCCGAAGTACGCATATAAAAATGTCGTAGAATCATCTTGGACGATGGTTCAGGCTCGGGGGGACATGGCCGTTCATTGGCATCCGTGCCATCACGGCATTCGTGAATCCATTCACATCAGATGTCCCATCTGAGCCGTTAGGCGGTTTTTATTGGAGTATGAGGCCGTATCAAATGCATGTAACTTCGTCGGGGCGGCAGGGGCGATCCAAGAGGGGATTGCTGTTGATCCCCTTTTGGCCGGGTGTGGGATGGAATCCCACGACCTTTATCAAACGGAGTTTGATGATCTCAACCTCAGGTGTGGACGAAGCACTGCGACGTTGATTTGGATTTTGTACAAAATAGCTGACTTAGCCGCTAACCCTTTGGGGGGGTAAACCCGTCATAGCCCAACCAAACCATTAAAATATTAAGCTTTAACGAGCTTCTCTAGATCTGCAGGGCGATAGTAAACAGACTTAAGTACCTTGCCTTGGCGAACAATTTTACCATCCATATCTACATCTTTAGCGCATTTAGCAATGATGAAATCACCTTTAGTGCTACCCACAATTTCTACGCCTTGCTTAGCATAAAAAGCGATGGTCTCATCTAGCTCTTGCTCTGTGCGGCAAACTTTACTCATATTGCTCGAATGAACTTCATCCCAGCAAGTAATAAAGTCAATTTCACGATTCTTAGCAACATGTAAAAGCAGATCAATAACGTAGCTTATTTCAAGGCGGTCAGTCAGTTTTTTAGCACCTAAATGCACTAAACGCCCCATTAATACATAAACCGAATCCACGATTGCGTCTGCCTGCTCGACACGGCTGTCAGCTTCAGCAAGCTCAGTTAACTCTTCAATTGCCAGTGAGGTATGCAGAGTATCGGCTTTATCATCCAGTGACGTTTCATCTTCGATAGGGAGATCAAATGTTGCCCGAAACTGGTGAATATCTCGATAAAGATGGTCGTATAGTGGCTGTTCTAAGGCTGATAGTTTCATAAGTAATACCCTTGGCGTTAATATTCAAAAATTGCCGCCATAGTAAAGAAGTGAGCTTTAAAATGAAAGGTTGCCGATGTGAACGAATAGGCTCTCCTGTATTTTGTTAAGTCAAGCGATTGGACTTACAGGTTAGTCCCCACTGATACCTGAAAATAAAAATGCCATGATGGTGGTTAAAATACCCACTTCAACATCTCTATTAGTGGTTTTCTGATCATTAATGTTGTGCGCCTCTTGCTCTTCTCTAGCTTCGCGTGAGCGGTCAGCACCGGTGATAAAGGGCTCTGCCACTGATTGGGTTTGTTGCACGCTGCAGGCGGTTAAAGGTGATATGACCAAGAAAAGAATAATAAGTAGGCTTGTAGGTTTTATGTTCGTCATCACTTTAGGCATGAGTTAGACCTCGACTTTTAGGTGGCAAAGGATTGGGGAATTAAGCTTAGCGATGAGCCTTTGCACGGAATCGACACTGACATCCAACGCCTGCCAACCATCGGTGCTCATTATCGCGAGGGCGGTGATATGAACTGAATGCAGCTCTTTATTGTCGGACTGGCTTACCGACGTCTCTCCAGAGATCTTAAAAATTCCTTCAGCAGTGGTAATACGACTAATGTTAAACACTTCCATATGTTGATTCGTCCTTGGCATTTAAGTGGGTCATCACCTTAAAACAATACCAGAGGTAATAAAAGTATCGTTGAACTCGTTACATTAAATACAGCATTAAATATCTATAATTACCGTTCTGAATTGATTTATGCTCTTCGAGGTTGAATCAGCCAAAAAAAAAGCCCTTTTGACAATAATCAAAAGGGCAGCGCGATAATACTATTTTGCGCTAGAGCATAGCGAGGATATTGGCTTAGCGGTTTGCGTATTTGCTAATGAGTTTCTCTAGGTAAGGTTGGATATCTTTGTCACTCCAGTCGAGGTAACCACGCAGGAATCCAATAAGGTTACCTGAACCATCAAATACATAAGTGGCCGGTACGACATCGGCAGGCATGACGTTATCTATATTCATTTCAGGGTCTAACCATGTGTGATAGTAAGCAAGATCATGACGGGCTAAGAAAGCCGCGACCTTATCGCTCTCTTCATCGATGGAGACGGGGAGCACCACTAAATCATTGTCGATGTTTGCCTGTCTAATGGCTTCCATTTGTGGGATTTCACTTATGCAGGGAGCACACCATGTTGCCCACAAGCTCATCAATACCACTTTGCCATCGAATTGCTTTAGGTTAATTGAGTCGCCGTTAGTGTCGTTGAAGCTGACATCAGGCACTTTTCTTGCCGAACTCATCTCTATAAAGCGTGACATTATCATCGGTTTTTCTATCGGCTGTCCGGTGTCGTAAACCTTTTGCGTGGGAATGGCTGCCTGTACTGGAAACATCAAGGTCAAACTGACTCCGGCGATGGCGAGCAAAGGCACTAGCGCTTTAGCGTATGAGCGTGGGCGAAGAACTAAATTATTCATGAAGAGTGTCCTGCTCAAGTTTTTGAGTTTTCAATGTTGGCTGTACCAAGAGAAACAGACCGACTATGGCGAGTAGTACCAAGATGATGGGGATTAACCACAGCATAAACGTATGGCTACTGAGTGCTGGCATGTAACGGATCTTCTCGCCGTAACGTTGTACCATAAAGTCAATAATAGCGGCTTTAGATTGCCCTTCGTCCAGCATCAAAAATATTTGCCCTTTAAGTTCACTGGCAATCTTGCTCTGTGAATCAAATAGGTTTTGATTTACCGCCATTGGGCAGCGCAGTTCACGCGCTATTTCAAAGCCTATATCCCGTTTTTGTGCATCAGTATAATGGGTCGGTGCTAGACTATCTTGCGCAAATACAATGGTACAAAACAGTGCTGATAGCAGAATAAACATTGTCGATAGCACGCGGGTTGCACCATTGATTGTGCCTCTATGCCAATTCATTGCAGTACTCCTGGTGCTGTGTTGTTGGCGAATGGATCCTCGCGATACTGTTTCTGCTAACAAAGGCAATAACAACTCCGCTAATCATCATGAAAAGTGCGCCTAACCATATCCAATTTACTAACGGTTTGTAGCTGATCCTAATGAGGTATTCATTGTCATTAAGGCCACTATTTTTCGTCAGTTTTTGTCCCATAGAAACGTATAAATCCCCTAAGAGGCCGCTATGTATTCCCGCTGCGGACATCTCCATGCCATTGGTTTTAAAGGTTTGTCTTTGGGGATAGAGGTAAGTCACAAACTGATTTTGGCTATCCAATACTCTTATTTGAGCTTGAATAGCGGTGTAGCTGCTAGTTTCAACGTTTTGTGTCTCATCATAGATAAAGCTGTAGCCGCTCAGTGTTTTACCTTGACCAGGACCCATGCGCAGTAGCTCCTCAGTCTCAAAGTTGGATACTAACGTAGCGCCTAGAACCGATATTGCTACACCGATGTGAGCGAAACACATCGCGTAAAAACGCATTGATGAACGGCCATTACCTGTGCCGTTCTCATAGTTTTTAAAGGCGGCTCGTTGGACTAATGCAAGCCCTGTAGCGCTGATGACCCATAGAGAAGAGAACAAGCCCAGTAGCAGCCAAATGCTAAATGACTCTTTTGTCATCCAGGTGGCAGTCAAGGCCATTACCATACATGCGGCCACTAATATTAAAGGCTGCTGCACCTTAGTGCTACGGCGCCAATTTTGCAGAGGGGCAAGACCCATAAGTAAACAGATCAGTGCAGTGATTGGAATAAAAATACTGTTGAAATAGGGCGCGCCCACAGAGATTGTTTGCCCAGTGATGACTTCGAATATCAGCGGGTAGCAAGTGCCCAATAGTACCGAAATAGCGGCGATAACAAGTAACATATTACCGAGAAGTATTAGGCTTTCTTTAGACCACAGCGAGAATGTTATCGGCGCCGATTTTATACTCGTGCGCTGGGCAAACAACGCCATCGCCGAGCCTGAGAACACAATCAGTAGGATCAGTATCGACACACCACGGGTGGGATCTGATGCAAAAGCATGCACCGATTGAACCACGCCTGAGCGGACTAAAAAACTGCCTAATAGACTTAACGAAAAAGCCAATATTGCCAGAAAAATACTACTAGACCCCAATATGCCGCGTTTTGCGGTAAGTAACATTGAGTGAACCATCGCAGTCGACACTAACCAGGGAATAAATGAAGCGTTCTCTACTGGATCCCAAAACCACCAACCTCCCCAACCCAGTTCGTTATAAGCCCACCATGAGCCAAATGCATTGCCGCCAGTTAAAAACACCCACGCCAAAATAGCCCAAGGTTGCAGATAGCGCGCATATTGTTGACTTAAGCCACCGGATAACAAGGCTGCAACGGCACCAGCGAAACAGATGGTTAACCCAACGTAACCAAGAAACAGCAGCGGTGGGTGAATGATCAGCCCAATATCTTGCAGTATGGGGTTGAGATCTCTGCCCTCAATGGGGATATCGGGTAATAGCCGAGTGAAGGGGCTAGAGGTAAAAAGTAGGAATAGACAAAAGCCGAATATTAGCAGTGCGGCAATAGCTACCAGTTTCTGATGAAAATGTTGATTTGTCGCAGGGGCGCGGTTAATGATAAAGGCTGACCAAACGGCAATAGCGACCACCCAAAACAACATCGAGCCTTCATGGGAGCCCCATACCGCTGCCACCTTATATAAAGTGGCCAATTGTGTATTGGAGTTATTAGCAACATAAGCGACAGAGAAATCATCAATGAGGAAGCAGTAAGCTAATGAGAATATTGAACACACTAGTGTTAAACACATCAGTGTAGTTAATGGTTTGGTATAGCTAAGTAAATACTCACTGTCTAGTTTAATACCGAGAATTGTGACAGTAGATAATATAAGTGACAAAGTTGAAGATATTATAAGTAGTATCAAGCCTATCTCTGGAATCATATTCACCCCCATACCTCTGATTAGCTATAAATGTTTTTTACAAATATACATTTACCATATAAGTGCTGTCTTTGTATAAGTGACTTGCCTATATAGGTACTATGTATAACTAACTGTGCCGTTTATTAGTTATTCAAGTCTTGTCAATGTCGCTATTACTAGCTATTTATTACTTTAATGAATCCTAAGTTAGATGCTATGAAAATAATGAGAGCTAGTTCAAACTCTCGTTTTAGATATCTAATCACTATTATTTTTAATATGTAAATGTGGTGATTAAGCTATTTTTAGATCTAAAAATCATGGGTTTTACACTTCAAAAGTTAACGCGCCCACTTCCTAAGCTGTTGTTATTTGGTGATTATTTTGTTTTTACAACTACTCATAACTAATGCGTTTTTTTCTGTGCACTAGCGCATACTTTTTGTCTCCATTATCAGGAGAATAGCGGTTGCTCAGTTGTTTAAGTCGTTCGGTGAACGGTTAGGTTTTGTAGAACACATTAGATAAATAGGCCTTGATGTTGCGGTGGTAAATAACGACTCGGTGAAGTTAATTACTGCTTAAATAAAGCTAAAGACTAATGTTAAACGTTAAATGTAAACCAGATTTTAAAAATAATACTGATGATAAGTAGGAGTGAATGATGAGACGATGGAAGCACAAGGTAGCATTAAGTGTGCTGTTTTGTTTTGGTGCCATTGCTAATGTTAATGCCAGTGGTGGCAAATATAACAGTGTACCTGAAATGGGTAAAACAGCGAAAGAAGCAATTGCCAATTACCAAGGTACAGAAAGAGTTAACGGTGTTAAAACGCTGCAGGATTATATTGTTCAAGAGGAAGAGTTATTTGATTTCTTGTTCGAAAATCATCCGCTATTTAAATATCAACAATCCGGAAACTTAGTGGGTGATTACCACATTAGTGACCGTGGTGAAGAGTATTTAGATACAGGTAAGAGCCCAAACTATAGCTCTATTGATGGTAAGCCTCGCGCAGTTCAGTACCGTTTAGGTGCTAAATCTATTTTGGATTATCCAAATAACTTTGTTGGTCCAGAAAAGTGTGCAGAGTGTCATGCTACTCAATATGAGAAGTGGCAACGTTCGCGTCATGCTAAAACAATTCGCTTCCCTGGTGAACATCCAGAGGTCGATAATGATATCGAACAAACCATGTATGACACCAAAGATACCTCAATCTTACCTGACGGTATTACCCCTGATGCGATCTATGCCACCGTAGGTACACCGCGTACTAAATATGGTTTTATTGATGCTTGGCTAGTGCGAGGAACTTACCACATTGAAGGCGGTTTGTTACGTGATGGAACCGGTAAAATGGTCGCAGGTGCTAACCAGTTCTCTCGTGGTTGGGCTGAGTGGCTAACCGATGATATGGCGAAGAAAATCAACGCCGTTATTCCTGAGTTTCCAACAACACTTGCAGGATTTGGCGGTTCAGGTTCGCACCAAAAAGGCATGAGCTCATACGGTGCTAAATACCGTAAAGAGATGTTGTTCCAGCCAGCAAGTTCATATTGCGAAATTTGTCACTCTTTCAAATTTGATTTCCAAAATCAGCAAGAGTACTTCGATGCCTTAGGTGATCCTAAGAAATTGCAAGAGCATACCATTAGTAAGGGTATTGCTTGTGAAGAGTGTCATGGCGCAGGTGGTCACTTAGATGGCGGTACTGGTGGCATGCAGTCTAACTGTGAACGTTGTCACCAACGCTTCCAGTACAACCCGGCACTTATGGACACTCCAGAAAACGAAGCAAAAGGTGAATATGCCTTTGGCGTGAAGATGAAGTCTCTTTGTCCATCTTGTGGTACTGAAGGTTCACAGATGTATAGCTCTATGCACTATGAAAAAGGCATGCGTTGTACAACTTGTCATGATCCACATGAAGTGACCGACGGTTCATGGATGTCTGGCATCACCAAGCCTAAGTTGAAAAAAGACTGTAAAGATTGTCATGAAGCACAAACGCTGATTGCTGAAAATACAGATACTCACAACAAGCAAACTTGCCAAAGCTGTCACATGCCTAACATGGGTAGCTGTGAAAACTTCAAGGCAATGCAGTTCCCTGATCAAGCTGGTTTCGATGCGGTACGTAAGTCTCACATGTGGAAAATCGACGTAGATCCTAAGCGTAAAACGATTAACCCACCTGAAGGTGAGCCTCGTACTCAAGGTCCTAAAGCAGGTAAAGGTTGGACGGTTGCTAAGAATGAAGAGGGACGCTCTTACCTTGATTTAATGTGGTCTTGTGCTCGTACAGCAATCTCTGACCACGATGTGGTAGAGAACAAAGGTTGTCACAGTCAGTTCCAATCTGAGCTAGAGACTGGTTTGCATTATGAAGACCAGATGGAAATCTACGGCGAAGTAATGAAATGGCAGACCCCTATTAAAGAGGTTCACGCCCAAGTTGAAGTTGCACTAGAGCGCATTGATAAGCTGCTCGAAGTCACCAAACTGTCTACTGAAGACAAGACACAGGTTCTTATGCTCGCTGAGAAAGCAAAAGAAACAGTTGATCTTATCCGCAAGGATGGTTCGTGGGGTGTTCACGGATTCCGTTACAGCCAGAAACGTCTCGATGCAGCGCTAACATATGTTACTCAAGCGCAAAACATCCTTGATGGTACTGGTTACGCGGCTAAGTAGGCCCTAACTCGTTAGCAAAATTTTACCTCGGGACCGAAAGTCGTAGCTGGAAATGCCACAACAGAAAGTTCCGAGGTAAATAAGAGACAAAAATATGAAAAAAGCACTTGGTCAGATTCTAGTTACATTCACACTGCTTGCTAGCGCTGCAACTTGTTTTGCTGGCGGCGGTTCAGAGATGGCACCAGCTCCTCGTTATGAGCACCAACTCAATACTATCACCATGAGAGAAGTGGATAGTTTGTTAGGCCAAGAGGGTGTGTACTTCTATGACGTCAATACGTTGGAGTTGTGGGCTGAAGGGTTTATTCCAGGTGCTATCTATTTCAATGTGAAAGATTGGAAGAAACTTTTACCAAAGAATAAAGATGCCGAGATGATTTTCTACTGTGCAAATCGTCTTTGTAATGCAAGTGAGATAGCCGCACACGCGGCAATGAAAATGGGCTACAGCAACGTAAGACAGATGCCCGATGGAATATACGGCTGGCGCTTATCAAACCGCGTAACTGAAAGGCCATAACAGATGGATGTTGTGCAACCAATTTTATGAATGACTTTTTTATTTAATGAGATGATGACCATGAAAAAATTCGCAAAAACTTCTATTGCTGTTGTGACGGGACTTTCCCTCTTTATTTCTGCCAGCAGCATGGCTAACACAGCACTGACTACCGACACTCAAAAAGAGTCCTACAGTATTGGCGCTTCATTGGGAAAGTACATTTCTAGCCAGATTTATAGCCAAACTGAGCTCGGTGCCGAAGTCGACGTTGATCTTGTTATTGAAGGTGTTGTTGACGCGCTAAAAAATAATCCACAATTTTCAGACGAAGAGATCCTCACTTTTTTAAATCAGCGGGCAGAGCAACTAAATGCTGCGAAAACAGCTGTTGCAGAGAAAGCAGCGTTACAGAATATGACCGCTGGTAGTAACTTTCTGACTAACAACAAGAAACTAGCTGGGGTTACCGTTACCGAATCAGGCCTGCAATATGAGGTAATTTCAGAGGGTGAGGGACGCAAGCCCGATCCACAAGATGTGGTTACTGTTCATTACAAAGGTTACCTGGTTGACGGTACTGAATTTGATAACTCTTATGAGCGTGATGAGCCGAATCGCTTTGCCTTGATGAGTGTGATTGAAGGTTGGCAAGAGGGGATCCCGTTAATGAACCAAGGTGCCATTTACAAGTTCTCCATCCCATCAACATTAGCCTACGGCGAAAAACAGGTCGGCATCATTCCGCCAAGCTCAACATTAGTGTTCGAAGTTGAGTTAGTTAAAGTGGAAGCTCCCGGCGAAAACGCACATGGCATGGGCCTGAGCGGCATGGGCATGGGCGGCATGATGGGAATGGATAAAGCGCACTAGTTCATTGAGTGCCTGAATCATCTAACGAAATTAGAGAGTCACTATGAGTATTCTTGCTGTTGGCATTGGGTTTTGTCTTGTTAGCACCATTGTGTTTGTTTGGGTCCATCACCTACAAGCTCATCATCTGCAACACATAATGCAAACCAAGCAGACTAACGATTCATCGGGTACCACAAGCCCCGCTAATCGAACGGTGCCAGCAGCAATTTCTATTGTAATGGTTATTTTACCGCTGGTGTTATATAGCCAGCTTGGACGTTTCACCGAATGGGATAAAGGAGTCATCGACGAACAAATTGATTATCTGATCGCCGCAGATATCAATAAAAATGCACGGAAAGTCAATGAGCAACCTAACAACGAAATTGCATTATTAACTTTAGCTCAATCTTATGCAGAAGGCGGCTTATATGCCCAGTCTATTGCAACCCTAAATGATCTGCTCGCCATCACAGGTGATGACGCGCAGACCTTAGGGATGAAAGCTACTGCTATGTATTACCGAGACAATAGAGCGATGAGTATTGAGACCAGTTTAGTCTTAGCTAGAGCCTTAGCATTGGACGAGTTTGAATTTCAATCGCAACTGCTTATCGCCACGGATGCATACCTCAATAAGGACTATGAAAAAGCGATAACTCATTGGCAGTTACTGCTGCGTAGTCAAAGTCAGGGCTTTAGCAGAGCTGCAATTAATAATGCAATTTTAAAAACCGAGCAAAAAATAGCTAATCGTTCAGTGACTGCATCTGAGTAAAGTCACACCAATAAAAAACAGGTCAGCAACAGAGCTGACAGATGGAGGATGCTGTGAGTGAAAATATAGAGAGACGGAGGTTCCTTAAGTGCTTAGGAGCCAGCTCTTTGATAATAGCGCCCTTAGGGTGCAGTTCAGTCAAAGAGGAGTCGGATGCGAATAAACCCCATTATGTAATGGTGTTTGATCAAAATAAATGCACTGGATGCGGTGAGTGTAAGGACGCATGTAACGTCACTAACAACTTACCTGATGGCAAGTCACGTTTAATCATGGAGCAGCAATCGGGTGGTGAGATTGGCTCTGCTTGCCCTCATTGCGGCAAAACGGACTGTGACTGTGAACGTAAGTATGTTCGTGTTTCTTGCCAGCAGTGCAAAAACGCACCTTGTGTCACTGTTTGTCCAACGGGCGCCGCCCATAGGGATGAGAAAACAGGCATTGTCACCATGGATAAAGCGAAATGTGCAGGTTGTAAGTACTGTATCGGTGCTTGTCCGTACGATGCGCGATTCATCAATGAAGAGACCGATGTAGCAGATAATTGTGATTTCTGTTTAAACACTAAACTGGTGAATGGCGAGCTGCCAGCTTGCGTGCAGCAGTGCCGTTATGACGCCTTGATATTTGGTGATGCTAACGATCCTAACTCTTATGTGAGCAAGCTTTTAAGAGTGAAAGATTCGGTACGCATTAAGCCTGGTTTCGGTACCGAACCCAGCTTGAGATACATACCAATTGTTAAGTTAGGGGTGTAGCTATGGATGGAACTATTGATTTTACCACGGGGTTATCTCAAGGCATTGCGTGGCCTTGGCCGATTGCGGTCTACCTGTTTTTTGCGGGCATTTCCGGTGGCGCGCTAGCCACCGCGATATTTGTTCGCTTCTATAAGAAGCAGACTGAGAATACACCTTTCTACAAAGCTGCAGCGGTGATCTCGTTTGTGACCATCAGCTTGGGCATGTTGTGCTTGGTTTTAGATCTAACCAACCCGTTGTTCTTTTGGCGAATTTTGGTGTACTACAACTTTACTTCCGTGATGTCTATTGGTGTGATTGCCTTAACGGTTTATATCCCGTTGACTGCTATTGTTGCACTATTAGCGTTAGAGGAGGAGCTACGCTCAATACCGGCGCTTAAAGTGTTACTGCCGATTATTCAAAAGCTGAAAGCTGTACGTAAGCCGATTGAAGTGTTGGTGTTGATCTTAGCGTTATCTGTGTGTGCCTACACAGGTTTCCTAATCTCAGCCTTGATCCGCTTCCCAATCATAAATACCTCGGTACTGCCGGCGCTATTTATTGCATCGGGGATCTCGGCGGGGGCAGCATCTGCAAAAATGTTGGCAGTGTCACTCTTCAAAGAAGATCTGCATAGCCAAGATATGAAGCTACTTCATGGTGCTGAATGGCCGATTATGTTTGCTGAAGCCATGTTCATCTTCATGATTGTCACCTCATTAATGACCGGAAACGCCGCTGCACAAAGTGCATTTACGGCTTTCCATTCTGGAGAGTGGGCAAGCGTGTTTTGGTTCGGTGTTATAGGAATTGGGTTTGCCGGTCCGTTGCTGCTGAACTTTGCCACGAGTAAGTCTTTTGGCCATTCTGCTAAAGCATTTTATGCCTCAGGTGTTTGTGCAGTAACTGGCATGATGTGTTTACGCCTGTTTATTTTGTATGCGGGTCAAAACTTTGCGATTTAATTGTTTATTTAATTATCCAAAGTACGTGTGATTAATGGTGAGTAGGTCAGCCCCAATTGCGCCGCCCCTGCAGGGTTGCAATTGGGTGTTGAACCGAAAGCTCAGCCAATTATAAATAATTATTTTTTGCAGTAGAGGTCGTCAATGAAAAAGTTATGGGGCTTGCTGTTATTGCCTTTGTTATTTGCTTGTGGTCAAGAGGCAAGCGATACGGTCGCGGTCGTTGCGCAAACCATTGATGAGCATGACCGTTGCCATATGTGTGGGATGATGATCAAGAAATACCCAGGTCCTAAAGGTCAGGTGCACCTTAAAGGACTGCAGGTGACTCCTAAGTTCTGCTCGACGCGAGACATGTTTAATTTTGTATTACAGAGCGAAAATAAGCGTCAAGTGACCAACCTCTTTGTGCATGATATGGCAAAAACGGATTGGCAAAAGCCCGAAGACAGCGCCTTTATTGATGCTAAAACGGCTTGGTATGTCTATGGTGCGAGTCAAAAAGCGGTGATGGGGCCTGCAGTGGCTAGCTTTGGCACTAAAGAGGCTGCCGTTAAATATGCACAGGAATTAGGTGGCATCGTGCTTCCTTATGAGAAGATTGATACTCAGCTACTCGCCGATCAGTAACTCTATTTAGGCCTATTTTAAATGTCAAAAATGGCTCATGTTATCGCCCACATTATGATTATTGGATCCGTTGCACTCAGCAACTCTCTGATGGCGGCAACATGGACAGTCAATAGTAGCGATGGACTGCGAGAACAGCTGCTCAGCGCGGGTCGCGGCGATACCATAGTGCTGCAAGATGCACATTACAGCGGTAACTTCGAAATCACTTACTCACTCACTCTGCAAGGACGACAGGGAGCCTATATCGATGCCTTAGGTTATGGCAGTGCGATAACCGTTAGCGCTAGCAATGTTGTTATTGAGGGTATCACTATTCAAAACTGGGGCGCGGATCTGTATGAGCGTGATGCCGCAATTTTGATTAGCGAACAAACAGAAAATATAACGATTAACCGCAATAAGTTAACTGGAGATGGGTTTGGGATCCGTGCTGATCATAGCCGATCATTGACCATTATCCATAACCAAATTTCTGGCAATCAACAGCTGCATATTCTCGATAGAGGGGACGGTATTTATCTCAATCGTGTTGAGCAGGCCGTCATTGAGTTTAATCAAATCAGTCATGTTAGAGATGGTGTCTATATCGAATCGAGTAAAGGCAGCTTGGTCGCCAACAATCGCTTTTATGAGCAGCAATATGGCATTCATTACATGTATAGCGAGCAAGATGAAGCTTACGGCAATGTTAGTGAAAATGTGAATGGTGGTTACGCGGTTATGAGCTCGAAATCTGTGTATCTGCATCATAATAGGGCACAAAATGCCAGTGAGTATGGGGTGCTATTAAATATCACTAATGGTGCCCGTATTGAGTTCAATGTGCTACGCAATATCCATAATCCCAATGGGCAGGAGGCCTTAGGTAACCAAGGTCGGGCCATGTTCATCTACGGTGCCTTAGATAACGAGATCCGTGGTAATGAGTTTGCGATGAGTGATATCGGCATTGCGATGGCAATGGGTGGCGAGCAAAACCGCATTTATGAGAACAATTTTATTAATAACAATATCCAAGTTAAATACGTAGGGGATGAGTTGCTGCAGTGGAGTCAGGCGGGGCGAGGCAACTATTGGAGTAGCTATATGGGATGGGATCATAGCCAAGATGGTATTGGGGATCAGAGTTACCAGCCTAATGACTCAATGGATAAGCTGTTTTGGCGCTATCCCGAAGCCAAATTTTTAATGAACAGCCCTGTGGTTTCCCTTTTGCGTTGGGTCGAGTCGCAATTAACCGTATTTTCCGCCAGCGGAATTAAAGATGATCACCCGTTGATGCAGCCTTTTCCAATTAACCATTCTGCTGAGTTAGCGCGTGACGTAAGTGAGTTTGTCTATGAACAGTGATACGAGTATTACGTCTAATACTCCCGTGGTGAGTGTTGAGCGTGTGGGCTTACGCTTTGGAGATTTAGACGCATTGCAGGACATCAACCTGGAGGTGTATCAGGGGCAAACCTTAGCACTGCTTGGTCATAATGGCGCAGGGAAGTCGAGCCTGATAAAGTTAATTTTGGGGTTAATTAAACCGACTTCAGGCAAACTAACCTTGCAGGTTGGGCAAGCTCTGCAGCCCATCAATATTGGATATCTGCCTGAGGATGTCAGTTTTTATGACAAGCTTACTGGCTGGGAAGTGCTTAGCTATTTTGCGGCGCTTAAAGGTATTAACACTCCACGAGTTAAGCAGCTAATTGCAGAGTTCGAATTGGAATATGCCCAGCACCGACAGTTAAAAACCTATTCAAAAGGGATGAAGCAGCGACTCGGTGTCGCTCAAGCTATATTGTCGCAACCCGATATCTTGTTGTTGGATGAACCCACGGTAGGGCTTGATCCGCAAGCCTCGCAGTTCTTGTATCAAAAGATAGAGTCGCTCAAGGAGCAGGGCTGCGCAGTGATTATCTGCACCCATGAACTGTCGATTGTTGAGAAGCATCTCGACAGGGCGCTGTTACTTGCGGGTGGTCGCCGGGTCGGTTGTGGAACGCTTGATGAGTTACGTCATGCAAGTGGTTTAAAGACACAAATTAGGTTGCCCAATTTCACCGATAAATTACGGAGGGATAGCTATCTACAGTCCTTATCGCGTGGGCAAGCGTTAATGATGAGTACTGATGAGCGTAAAGCCGTGATTGAATATCTAGTACAACAAAAGTCTTGTACCGATTTCAGTGTCATTGAGCCCAGCTTAGAGCTTGTCTACCACCACTTTATGCAACAGCAGCCGTTACATAGGTTACCAGCGGATATTGCTGTGACAGATACGTCGCCAAAAGGTTGGTTGCAGTCGTTACTTAGCCCGTTAGCGCGTCAGAGTACATTATGAAGAACCTACAGTTCACTTCACCTGTTTTTATTATTGCTTACAAAGAGCTGCGCGATAGCTTACGCAATCGTTGGGTTCTGTTTATGGGCAGTATATTTATGCTGTTATCGCTCTCTATTACGTTTGCGGGTAGTGCCGTGACCGGGGACATTGCTCTACCGCCACTGGCTAACTTAATGTCGAGCTTGTCGACCACGGCGGTATTTATTATCCCCTTGGCAGCGATTTTGCTTAGTTATGACAGTTTCGTTGGTGAGCAGGAGGCGGGTACACTGCTGTTGTTATTGTCATATCCCATCAGCCGCAGGCAAATACTGGTGGGGAAGTTATTGGGTCATGGTTTGATTATGTTCATCACCACTAGTTGTGCTTTTGGTTCGACGGCAGTGCTATTGCTTGCTGTTGGCAACCAATACTCAATGGTTGAAGTGCTGAGCGCTTTTATGCAGTTTGTTATTAGCAGTAACCTGTTAGCGCTGACTTTTGTTTTACTGGGTTATATCGTTAGTTTACGGGCGACAGAGAAGGCTAAAGCAGTCGCTGGGTTATTGTTTATGTGGTTCATGCTGGTGTTAATTTATGACCTATTGTTACTGACAGTATTGGTATCGGATGTGGGGGTTATCGATAAGCAGCTATTGAATATCTTGATTGCACTGAATCCAACCGATCTTTACCGCGCGATTAACCTAATCTCCATTGATGCACATCGTTCGGGGAGTGCACTCTCAATGATTGGTGATATTGATTTAGGGTTGTCAGTGATGTACTTGTTAATGTTCGGCTGGATCAGTGGTTTGCTGGTTATCTCTCAAAGGATTTTTAATCATAAACCGTTATAAAGCGCTCTCTTTTTCTAGCATAATAGCAGCATGCCAGCTAAGAAGTTGCGAGCGCCAAACCTGATTGTTGATAATTATTTTTCATTTTGTGAACAGTGATATACCTCTATTAACTGTGATCTCTGAATTGCGGTAATTGTCACAATAGCGATCTATTTCTATCACTATAATTTGTTGTAATGCGCAGGTTTAATTAACCGACTCAATTGACTAAAAAGAGGTTAATCTTGCTAAAAGTGACTCCCTATCTGGAACTCGATGAGCAGGCCAAACAGCTGCTGGATCGTGCCAATAGTACGACTATCAGCCTGACATTTTCAGAATCAGCGATTTTATATCAACTGCTCACAACTGATAGCGTATGCGATAAAGATGAATTGCTGGCTGTGGGCTGGCCCGATCGCGTCGTTGCCGCGACCTCTTTAACGCAATGCGTCAGTACACTGCGTAAAAAACTGGAAGCCTATCCAGAAGTTCAGCTTAAAACGGTTGCTAGACGTGGTTATGAACTGCACGTATCTGAGCGTTCCCACATCAAAATGTTAGCGGTGAATGATGCAGAGTCGATTAAGACAGCACTCATTGACGTCTCGATGGTGGTTAAGGTCGGTGGCATTCTTGTGCTGGCTGCACTGTTCTTAATATGTTGGTATAGCAGTGATTATCATAATACGGTAAAAAATACAGGCTTATGGAATGCCGATAAAAAAATGGCATTGAATATCGGTGGCACTAAAGAGATTGTACCGATGTTTTACCAAAGTAATGTTGAGTATCTGCATCAGTCGATGTGGCAAAAACACTTGGCTCCGGAGAGTAACCACGTAAGCCATATTGATAACTTTAAAGGTTATGTTGCGACTGACGGTAATAACTATTCAATGGCGGCTTGCCCAAACTATACAGAGGGTGAATGTAACTGCCATGGGTTAATGAACATCACAGCTATCGATATTAATCCAGCGGGGCTTAACATCAGCCAGTTTGCAGAGCTAACAGAGCGGCTTGAAAAGCGGATCCGTTACAACAAGATTATTATTCCCCACGGAAAAAACGAACTTGAGCATTCGCAGGGAGATATTATTGAGCACCACTATCATGCTGATGTCTATTTTCCAGTGGCCGATGAACTACTGGTGCGCTCAGACCTTAGTCTGTCGTTGATCTATGAAGGGGAAAACACTGGGCAGTTTTACTCGGCGGCTTGTATTACCGATGAAGACTGTTTAACCACGCCGATTAAGTACAAGTTACGCGGTACCTTTAAGCAATATCAGCAAAAAATTGACGATATGACTGTTGATGTGTTTCAAGTCAAAGTGAGCCAAAAAGAGTTTATTAAACCTGAAACGGTAAGCCCGTCAGCGATGTATTTTTATCGAGCGATTAGAAAGCACGACATTACCGATGAAGAGCTGTACTTTTATCGTATATATACCGATAACAAGAGTGCCGTTTGGATCACGCCGATATTAGGCAGTATCGTGGCTTGGTATAAATACGATCAGGTAAGGATCTAGCAAGGTTAGATAGGACGTATACGTTCAATCGATATAAAACTAGTTAAACAAAAAGGGCGCCAAAGAATGAATTTTAGCGCCCTATTAGCGGCTGTTATTGCATAGTCTGTACTCGAACTTGTGCGAGTATTAGATTATTTTATAAAGGCGAATGCGTCACCGTATAAATGGTCTTCTTCAACACCCATGCTACGGAACACTTCTCGCGCTGCACCGACCATATCAAAGCGACCTGCAATATAGATATCGTAGCCATTAAGGCTAACAAAATCGGCTTTTATCTGCTCCAACAAGTTAGCTTGTTTACCATTCCAATCGCTAGGCGCTTGTTCTACCACGGGGACAAAATGCAACCAAGGGTGTGCATCATGCCACTCACGGGCGATTGTTTCGTAGTACATCGCATCTGTGGTACGGCAACCCCAATAAAGCGTGGTTTCAATCTCTTGTCCAAGTGCTATTTGATGCTCAACAATGCTCTTGATATAAGAGAATCCAGTACCACCAGCGATCAGTAAGCGTGGGCGTACACTGGTATGGCGTAAGTGGGCATCGCCGCCAGGCATTTCAATATCAATTGTACTGTTATTTGCTAAGCAGTCTTGAAGACGCTCAACCACTTGCATAGGGTAGCTCTCGCTAACAGCGGCACCAATATGTAGCTCCAGGTGCTGGCTATCAGGTGCTGATGCGATAGAGAACGGACGTTTATCTTTCTCTCCCATCACTACGCAAAGGTACTGGCCAGCTTTGAAATCAAAGGCGACAGCAGGCTTTAAAATAACCTGAAATACCGCATCATTAAACGGTGCGATTTTTTCAATAGTACAACTAATGGTGTTCATCTTTATTCCTTGACGAGCCTCTCTTTGGAGGCTTATTCAACATATGTTTTTGTGCATTACCTAGGGCAAAGCTACGTTATAGGGTCGGTGCGTCGTCTATTCCTAGCTCGCTCCATATTTCATCTATTTTCTGTTTGACTGCTTCATCCATTACGATAGGTGTTCCCCATTCGCGATCGGTTTCACCTTGCCATTTATTGGTTGCATCCATACCCATTTTTGAACCAAGTCCAGCCACAGGAGAAGCAAAATCGAGATAGTCGATAGGGGTATTTTCTATCATTACCGTATCACGTTTAGGGTCCATTCGTGTGGTAATGGCCCAGATAACATCGTTCCAATCTCGACAGTTGACGTCTTCGTCGACGACAACAATAAACTTGGTGTACATAAACTGACGTAAGAACGACCAAGCGCCCATCATCACCCGCTTGGCATGACCTGGGTATTGCTTACGAATTGAGATCACAGCCATACGATACGAGCAACCCTCAGGCGGCAGATAGAAGTCGATGATCTCTGGGTACTGTTTACGTAGAATCGGTACAAAAATCTCGTTAAGAGCAACGCCCAGCATCGCCGGTTCGTCAGGTGGACGGCCGGTATAGGTGCTGTGGTATATCGCATCTTTACGATGAGTCATATGGGTCACAGTAAAGACAGGGAATGAGTCGGTTTCATTATAATAACCAGTATGGTCACCGTATGGGCCCTCTTCAGCAGTCTCGTCTGGATCGATATAGCCTTCAAGAATGATCTCGCTGGTGGCGGGGACTTCTAAATCACAGCTAATTGCTTTACACACGTCAGTGCGTTCACCACGAAGTAATCCGGCAAAGGCATATTCACTCATTGAATCAGGCACGGGAGTCACAGCACCTAAAATGGTGACTGGATCGGCACCTAATGCCACCACCACGGGGTAGCGTTCACCCGGGTTTTTCTCTTTGAAATCTTTAAAGTCTAATGCGCCGCCGCGATGATCAAGCCAGCGCATGATGAGTTTGTCTTTACCCAGTAACTGTTGACGGTAGATCCCCAAATTCTGCCGTTTTTGACGTGGACCTTTGGTGATGGTCAGCCCCCAAGTGACTAAAGGAGCTACATCTCCAGGCCAGCAGTGCTGGATGGGCAGCTGAGTTAGATCAACCTCAGCCCCGCTCTTGACTACTTGCTGGCAAGGTGGGTTGCGGACTGTTTTTGGCGGCATGTTTAAGGCTTGCTTAAACATCGGGATTTTAGAAATAGCATCTTTAAAGCCGCGCGGTGGCTCAGGTTCTTTGAGAAATGCCAGTAATTCACCTACTTCACGCAGTGCGAGAGGATCTTCTTTGCCTAGCGCCATAGCGACTCGTTTCGGTGTACCGAACAGGTTCACCAGCACTGGCATATCATTGCCGACCGGGTTTTCGAATAACAGAGCAGGACCTTTTGAACGCAAAACACGATCGGCAATCTCTGTCATTTCCAGATGAGGGTCGACCGGATAACTAATACGCTTAAGCTCACCATTACTCTCTAGGTGATCTATAAAGCTGCGTAAATCCTTAAAACTCATAGGGGAATTCTCATCGCTATAAACTGTGATATGGCGCGCACTATAGCATTTTTCACGTAGGCGTTAAAAGCATGTTCATCAAAGCTTAGTACGCTGCAGAGTCAGTTGTTAGTAATGGGGCTGTTTTTGCGTTAAGCACAGCTTTAAATGGCATTGGCGTTAAGTGCATTTGGGCGTAATATGGCTTAGCGCTTTATGTTTTGCTAATGTTGAATTAGTGCAGGAGTAGACTATGAAACAACTTATTGCTAGTGGGGTTACGCTATCACTCATGCTGTTGTCTATCTCGGCGGTGGCGGGGAATACTATAACGCAGCAGCACTTATCCATTGTCGCACCGCCGTTATGGGCCGTGAGTAATGTCAGTGTTGGCGTCGGTTGGGGCAGTGGCTGGAACTCAAACTTTAACGACCCATGGCGTTGGAATGTTGGCGTATCAAACGGTTGGTACTCGTACCCCTATCGTGGTCGCTATTACCGTCCAGGTTGGGGCTACTACGGCTCGCGCTGGGGGTATTCAGGTAATCGGCATGTGTATCCATACCGATATCAGCGCCCAAGCTATCGTCAAGTAGAACCTAAAGTCATTGCGGTGCCAGAAAGAGTCACCACCAGCGTTAGCTATGCCACGGGGTTAAGGCAGTTACCGGAGAATGCTCGGGTGATACAAAAAGATGGTCGTACAGTTTATGAATGGCAAGGGGTCGAGTACAGATTCGACTGGTCCACAAATACCTATCAAATAGTGGAGCACTAAATAGTAATGACTTGAGACATCTAGAAATTGTAGGAGAGCGTAGTGCAAAAACAATCGGTTCGCGAAAAATTATCTTTGCCGTAATTCAACCGAGTATAACTAAAGGCTAAGCTTAAATTTCTAGAGAGCTCCCAATCAATACCGACTCCCCAATAGGGACGGATAACTTCATCTGCGACGTGTATTGAATTATTTTTATCATAGTTGTTTCTATAGCTAAAAATGCTGTTATGCATACCGAGTTTTGCACTCCAGCTCCATGATGATAGCGCTATTTTCTGTTTGTACATAGCGCCTAACCCCCAGCCTTGTGCGTAAACCCTCTCTGTGGCAAGCGGTGTTTTTGGGCGATGAGCATAGGCAAAACTATCAATGGCCCATTTAGGAGTGAGAAAGTAGTTATATCCAAGAGAAATAAATGCGCCAAGGTCGTTATCATCTTGGTAGCTAATAAGGGATTCTTTGGCTTTTGCTAGCCCAAAGGTTAGGTTTATTTTGTGATGTGATGCTGCTTGTTCAATCGAATCTTCCGCGTAAGTCGGTAGTGCGATAGCAAAGAGGGCTAAGCATAAGAGGTATGGTAACTTTAACATCAATTGTTTCTATTGTTTCTATTGGTTTAAGTTTGATGCTAGCTATTTATGTTGTTAGAGAATAACTGTTAAAAATACTAGTTTATTGGCTTTTGTGAACTGGGGTGGTTGTTCAGTGAGCTACGGCATCCGCGTTATAACGTTGCGCATACGGTTGCTATTGTTTAGTTGACTATAGTGAGGCCGTGAATAGTGACGCAGCCTCACTTTAATGTGGAGCAGTAAATTACCAAACCACTTCAGTAATCGCATTTTCAGATTCACCAATAAGGGTTTTTACTACATTATTGTCAGCATCTAACAATATCAGCCTTGGTATACCTATATTAGCAAACTGGTTATAGATACTTCTATCGGTATCAGCAACAAGGGTAAAGTTGAGCTCATACTCTGCCGCAAACTTCTCTAGTGCAGGGTTATTCTCCTCCCTGCCAACTCCTATTATGTCGATATTCGGGCTCAAATAAATGTCTGATGCCGTTAGGTGTTTGATGGTGCGTTGTGAGTCATGACACCAGGTGGCAAACAGTATGATTAGCTTGTTGTTACGCGATTGACTCAGATCAATGCTGTTTCCTTGGATATCAACAAACTGGGTGACTGGCACTTTATCGCCCGTTTTTACGTAGGTTAAGTATGTTGTCTCTTTTTGAGCTGTAGTACTGTGTTCGGTATTGTTTGCACAGCCTGCTGTGGTCAATATAAGCAAGCTGGCTAGAATAAGTGTCAGAGATCTCATAGGGTGTCCATTGATATAATACAATGGCTATAAAGTAGCAAAGCCTAGGGCAATTGTATAAGTGTTGTTATCGCTAACTTGAAACAGCTTATTACGTGAGTGTTGCTTAAAGGCGCATACTCAATTTTGAGCAAGCACCTTATTTGCAATGGAACTGCACGACTATAAAGGGTGCAAGAAGCGCTCTTGTCTTGGGAGGTAGTAGTTCTCGTAATTAGCCGAAAATACCACTGTTTGTGAACGGCCAACAATTTCGGCTCGTGGCACAAAGCCTATCATTCTCGAATCCGCACTGTGATCGCGATTATCACCAAGTACCAAATAATGGTCTGCTGGGACGGTAATGGGACCAAAACTAGACTGACGAGTAATAATACCTTGCCCTGATATTCCTGCTAGTTTTACCTGATGGTTCAAGCCTAACAGATTCTCAACTCGGATCTCAGAAGCGTCCTTTTTCTGTGAAGATGCATCGCTGTACTGCAAAGTTTTACCATTAATCGATAATACATTATCACGCATTGATATTATGTCACTGGGAAGGCCTATCACTCGTTTGACTAATTTTTTGTCGCTGGCCATTGAATCAAAAATCACGATATCACCGCGTTGCGGATCCGCAAGCTTAGCAATGGATATATGGGTAAATGGAATGCGAAGGTCATAAGCCATTTTATTAACCAACAAACGATCACCTTCGACGATCGTGGGTTTCATCGAACCGGTGGGCACGCTATTCCAATCGGCAACGGCGCTTCTAAAAACCAGCATGAGTGACACAAACAAAATGAGAGAGCGATTCTGTTTCAGCAGAGTTAATAATCTTGTCATACAATAGTTCCTTTATTGATATTGGTGTTTCTACTTCAATTTGAGACATTGTTGCTGTGCAATGATTCATATATTAGCTAGAGATAAAGGTAAGCAAATATGAATTGCGAATACTTCGGCGGGAAATTTGTGACTTTTACCTGCTGTTTTGCTGGATAATCCAGCAAAGAAACGGTTTTATTACAGAAAATGCATCAAATGGTCTATTTGTTGCCCAGTTGAACAAATATAGGCTTTACATTCTAACTCGATATCCCTATTATTCACGGCGTTCGGAGAGATGGCAGAGTGGTCGAATGCACCGGTCTTGAAAACCGGCATGGGTTTGTAGCCCATCTAGGGTTCAAATCCCTATCTCTCCGCCACATTAGAAAAGCCCGCTATTATATAGCGGGCTTTTTGCTTTTTGTATTTTAAATAATTGAGTCGAACCCTAGGGTTCCTAATGTTTAAAGTCAGCTATCTCTCTGCCACATTAAGAGAAGCCCGATATCGAAAGATATCGGGCTTTTTGCTTTTTGTATTTTAAATAGTTGAGTCGAACCCTAAGGGTTCCTAATGTTTAAAGTCAGCTACCTCTGCGGCATATTAAGACGAAGCCCTTTGCAGGGATGCTAAGGGCTTTTTCGTATGTGAGCGGTAAGGTAATAGCGTTAAGGTTTCAGCTGATCTTATCAATATTAGTTTGTGTCTTTATAGGTTTCAGCAATTTGGTAGAACTTATCGACCACCTTAACAAAGCTGTCCACCATCAGTGGGTCGAAATGAGAGCCTCTGCCTTCGTTGATGATATCAACGGCATTTTGATGGCTGAATGCATCTTTATAAATCCGCTTACTAATCAAGGCATCATAAACATCGGCAATCGCCATCAAGCGAGCGGATACTGGTGTCTGTTCACCCACTAGGCCTTCGGGGTAACCACTACCATCCCATTTTTCATGGTGATAATAGGCAATCTCCTTGGCAAAAATAAGAAAGTTATCAGCAATGTTTATCGACCCTTCAGCCGCTGATATTGCATCACGACCATAAGTGGTGTGAAGTTTCATCTCTTCAAACTCTGCAGCAGTCAGTTTACCTGGCTTTAGCAAAATACGGTCTGCAACGCCAACCTTACCAATATCGTGTAACGGCGCGGATTTAAACAATGCAGTGATAATATCAGGCTGTAAATATGCTTTATATTTATCAGTGGTGGCTAACTCTTCGGCGAGGATTTTTACATAACGTTGAGTCCGCCTAATATGGTTACCCGTGTCAGCGTCCCTTGATTCAGCCAGCGCCCCCATCGCAACCATCGTGACATCTTGTAGCTCATTGAGCTGAATAGTACGCTGTAACACTCGCTCTTCTAACACCTCATTTTGCTTTTCCAATAACTCTCTTGAAGCTTTAAGCAGAAGGTGGTTTCTTACCCGTACTTTCAAAATAGATGGGCTAATGGGTTTGGTTATATAGTCAACCGCGCCAAGCGCTAACCCCTTGGCTTCATCCTCTTCTTGGGACTTTGCGGTTAAGAAAATAATAGGGATATCACGGGTCGCTTCATCGGCTTTGAGACGCTTGCATACTTCATAACCGTCCATGCCTGGCATCATAACATCAAGTAATATCAGGTCTGGTTTGCGCTTATTAATGATCTTTAATGCCACCTCACCACTCAGTGCTGCTTGCACTAGGTAGTCATCAAATAGAACACCTTTAACGACTTCGATGTTAGTCACAGTGTCATCTACTGTAAGAATGATGGATCTATTTTCTTCTGACATAGCTCTATCCCTTAGCGTTACAGAAAATACTATTTTGACTCTAATAGCTTCGATTTAATTAAGGCTAATTGAGCCTCGCCGTCCTCAAAGTTATACCGACTTAGACTATTAGATAGTTCCTCTAAATCCCTGGCCACTTTGGCTTCTAGATCGAACTCGAATAAGTCATTGACGCTGTCAGCAGCGGCAGAGTCAAACATCTCGATTTTGCTTGATATGGCGTCTAACAGTGTCATTAATTCTACCGAAGTGATCGGCTTGCCGTTAGGTACGGCCTGTATTTTCTGTTGTACGGTATCAATAAATAGCGGTAATAGCGTGTCGGCAGTATCAAAATCATAGCTCTCTAGCGCGTTGAGGATCTTACTAACAGCAGTCTCACTGGGGTCCAGTTGGGCTAACTCAATGATGCTGTCGAATGTCTCTGCCACGGCTGTATCATAGTTAGCAAGTTGCTCTTTTAGGGTCTCAATAAACTGCTCAAACTGGGCTGTATCAATGGTGATTTCAGACTTGCTTTGTTGAACATTCTCAAGCTTGTTTGTAGCCAGAGCATGACTAATCGCTGTAATCATCTGTTGCAGTAGTTGCTCTGATTCTGTCAGCAGAGATGCTATCTCTTCATTATGCTCATCAGCTTGAGCTGATTTTAACTGCTTGCCTAGCAACAACTCTAATGCTTCGGTGGGCGGCACCAAATAGTTGGCGCCAATGCTACCTGCAATACCTTTTAGGGTATGAGATACTAAAATGGCTGTTTGTAGATCATTTCGCTGCAGTGCTTCGCGCACCCGTACTATTGAGTCGGCCTCATCGTTAACAACACGAGTGAGTGTTTTTTTATAGATTTTCAGGTTGCCAGCCATTCTTGCGATCGCCGTCTTAGTATCAAACCCTTCAATATCAAATGCTTTATTTACAGCGCCATTTCTAGTGTTTAGGGCGATGACCTTTTCATTAATACTTACCCAATGGGCGAGGGTTCGAAATACTTGTTGTGGATCGATCGGCTTTCGCAAGTGGTCATTCATTCCCGCTGCAATACACTTTTCTTTATCGCCGCTCATGGCATTTGCGGTCATGGCAATAATGGGCAAGTCGATATTTTTGGCGTCTTTTCTAATGACTCGTGTTGCCTCGTATCCATCCATAATAGGCATCTGCATATCCATCAACACGGCGTCAAATTTTTCACCTGCGACTCTTTCTACCGCTTCGGCACCATTCCAAGCGGAAGAGACTTTTAGCCCCGCTAGCGTAAGTAGTTCAATAGCGACCTCTTGATTTATCTCGTTATCTTCCACTAATAAAATGTGTGCTCCTGAGATGTGTTCTGTAGTTGAAAAATCAAGCTTCCCGTCATGAATCTGGCTCTGTGGAACGCTTTTATTATTCATCACTTTTAAGACGGTATCGAGTAACGTCGATATGCTTACAGGTTTAGTCAAGCTGCTATCTAGTTTGATATTTTTAGCTTGCTGAAGCATGTCATCTCGGTCGTAAGCCGTCATGATGACAAACTTAGGTGGGGTTTTAAGTTGGTCGCTATCGGTGATGGCTTGCCCTAACTCTAATCCATTCATGTTAGGCATCTTCCAATCACTGATCACTAACTTATATGGATTACCCGCTAGTTCGGCTTGAATCAGTTTTTCTAAGGCCTCTTGGCCTGAAGCGGCTAGATCGGGTGAAAAATCTAGGCTCTCAGTGAGAGTAAACAGGATCTCACGTGCTGCCAGGCTATCGTCGACGATAAGTACCGGCAGCCCTTTAAGGTTTCTTGTATGATAATCGACCTTTTCATTCGATGTCGTTGATACGCCGAACCGCGCCGTAAAATTAAAAGTGCTGCCTTTGCCGTAGTCACTTTCAACCCAAATATGACCATTCATCATCTCTGTTAAGGTCTTACTGATTGTTAGGCCAAGACCAGTACCGCCATATTTACGTGTAGTAGATGCATCAGCTTGGCTAAATGACTTAAACAAACGACCCAATTGTGCTTCAGTCATGCCAATGCCGGTATCTTTTACAGAGAATTGGACCACAACCTCTTTAGCCACAGTTTCCAACAATGCTGCTTTAATGATGATCTCACCACTATCAGTAAACTTAATCGCATTATTAGCCAAGTTAATCAGTATTTGCCCTAAACGGAGCGGATCTCCCACTAAATTAACCGGCAGCTCAGGAGCAATATCGATCAACAGTTCAATCTCTTTTTGCTGACTCTTTTGTGCAATGATATGCACTAGATTATCGATGGAGTCGTTAAGGTTGAAATCGATATGTTCGAGATCCAATTTTCCCGCTTCAATCTTGGAGAAATCCAAAATGTCATTGATGATGCCCAGCAATAGTTCTGCTGAAGTCTGAATTTTGCCTACATAACCCGCTTGTTTGCGGTTGAGCTCGGTTTGCATAGCCAAGTAACTCATGCCAATGATGGCATTCATTGGAGTGCGGATCTCATGGCTCATATTAGCGAGGAAATCACTCTTAGCCTTGGTCGCTTCTTCCGCTTTTTGTTTCGCTGCATTAAGCTCGCGTTCGGCTTCTTTGCGCAATGTCGCGTCGCGGACGATAGCGGTGTACATCACCTCTTGCTCTAATCGATTTTCGTTCACAGCCACTTCAATTTCGAGTACATTGCCGTCTTTGCAGTGTCCTTGCAGCTCTAATAATAGGTTGTCGGCATGGCTGTTTTCCATTGCCTTGCTGTATTGCTCATTAAAGGGGATATCCATCAATGCTGTAATGCTTGTTTGCAGCAGTTGATTCTTTTTATAGCCAAAAATAGACTCTGCTGAGGGGCTAAACTCTTGGATCAAGCCATGATCATTAACAACAATAATACCATCTGAGGCGTTATCTATGATTGCTCGGGTGCGTTGCATACTGACTTGCAGCTCTTGGGTTCGTTCTTTGACTAACACTTCAAGTTCTGAGCGTGATCTCACTAGCGCACGGGTGGCACGCGTTCCAATACGAAGGGTAAAGAGGGTGCTGCCGAGTAGTAGAATTAACGACAGGGTCAATAGCGACCAAATGGAATACTTAAATGTGTTGAGTAAAGCAAATGACTCGTCAATATCGACTTCTGCAACCAAGCCTACACCCAGTAAATCATCCCATACCCAACTGCCAGCGACCTCGACACCTCTATAATCGCGATAACCGGATAGGTTATAGCCTGACCTTTTATCGGCAATTTGTTTTGCCATATAGGTTAATGGCCATGCAGGGTCAGCAGGTTGAGGGTTGTCGAGTAAGTTTTTTCCGGGATCGGCAATGCGCAAATTAAGGGAAGATTTTTGATATTCCTCAATTAAATCTATCTGTCTTAGATCATCCTCAAAGCGTACATTTGACAGTAGCAGCCCAGCACTATCAAGTGCATAAGTTTCACCACTATGGCCTATAAAGCCCGCCGATAATATGGTTGAGAATGTCCCGTCAAATCTGACGCGTTTGGTTAGAATAGCAATGACCTGATGGTATTTATTGATGATAGGTGCAGCAAAAAACATAGTGGGCGGCTTGTTATCTTTATTGCCATGCTCTAAGCCATCAAAATAGACATCTGAGCGGATCGGAGGGACAAAAACGCTATTGCCAGCTAATACTCTTTCTAATAGATCTGGCCTTTGCTGATGAATCAGATTGATATCACCAATATTGGAATCTCTTCGTGAAGCGATGCTTATTTTGTCTACTGAGATAACGAAAAAACCGTACGTTGGTTCTTTGCCTTGGCTTTCTTCAAAGAACTCTCTGAGTTGGGATTGTAGCGGTGAATTCATTAAGGAATCATGATCTCTAGGAACCAGTAATAGCTGCTCGACTAAATTGATCAGCTTATGATTTTCCCCAGCCCTTTCTAATAGGGCTAACTCGGAATCGACCCAAGTAGATACTCTTTCGTGAGTCGATGTTAGTAGCGTATTGAGGTTGTACTCTAAGGCGTTTTTGCTCTGTTTTTCGGCATAACGCGTCACTATATTTGCCGCTATAACCAAAAATACCGTTAGTACAATTAAGCCAATAAATATTGAACGTTTAAGCTTATCCGAAGCGAACATTTTGGCTAAGCTTTTATCGTTAGCTCTCAATACAGTTGACGTGATGATTGTTGCTAAGATTAAAAGTACAGCAACAATCCCAATGACAAGCCACATAGAACTGACAAAGTTCGTTGATCTACTATTGGTTATTTTACTTTTTGTGGGTTTTAGCCAGTCATCTCTGGTGAGAATTAAATCTCTTAATCTCAGAGAATCTAGTCCCTTTTGCAGAATACTGGCTAATAAAGGATGATCTATGTGTGAAAATAGATGTAGTGTTGATGGGGAAACAACATCCTCATTGATCGGTCTCAGTTGATGTATGTTATGACGAGACATCCAATCATCAACTACCGTCGATGCATCTATTAATGCATCAGCTTCTCCGTCCAGAACTAATTGAATGGCTTCATTAATACCGCTGGTTTCAATTATGCGAACATTGGGGTAAATAGCTTTAATCTTCTTGATGGTGGTATAGCTTTTGGCTACGGCGACTTTGCTTTCACTTAGGTCTGCACTCGTCTTAAACTCAGTCCGATCTCGCCTCACAAAAAATAGATCTCTTACTAAAAAATAGGGAGTAGAGTAGTGCCCAAACTCTTTGCGCTCTTCAGTGACGTAGGCGTGGGGAATTACATCAATCTCACCCTTTTTGAACTGCGATAGCAGGTTGGCCCAACTGTCTTTAACTAGTTCAACCTTTAGACCCGTTTTATTGACAATTTGACTAACGATCTCTCCAGCTAAGCCGCCGATGGAGTCGTCATCATTGACAAATAACATCGGCGGCCAGTGTTCGATACCGATACGAACGCTATTATTTTCAATCCATGATTTTTCTTCATCGCTCAAAATGAGTGTATTGCTCTGTCCGTTTAGACCTGATTCGATGGTTGCACGTTCTTCAATTTTGCTCGCAAGCGCTAACAATAGCGCCATATAGCGGCTTTTATAGTACTGATACTCATCACTGTTGATGATGTTAATACCTTCAGAGTTATAGCCATCAGCAACAAGCTCTATCACACTCTTTTCAAGCTTAATCAAAGACGCATTTGATAGCTGGAGCTCGGCGATTATCTCTTTGTCTTCTATAGACTGACTCGATATCAAGATCTCGATTAAGGCGTTGAGTTTGGGTTCAAAATTCTGGTACCGCTCTAGCCATTTAGCGTCAGCTGAGAATGCATAACTTTGCACCGACGATGTTAGGACCTCGTCGAAATATTTAAGCTCAATTACGATATTCCTGACTTGAGATTTGGTTAATTGTGGCGCATCTAGAGTGGTTATTTTTGAGGGGGGCGTATCTGCTATAACATCGGTATTTGCGGTGGCTGGAAAGAGAGCTGTGAGCATGAAAAGAAACAGCAAACGGTTGACCGCTTTCCCCATCGTCCCTTGAGATAAGGCAAGTAAAAAGTTTGACATAGGCAATACCCGATAAAGTACTTACTAACGAAAAAAGTCTCATTAAACAATGTTCAATCGACAAATGCTATTTAAAAAGCCTATAGACTAATAAACATAAATGCACAATATTATCAACAACTAGTTAACAGTTGTTGGTGGTTATTTTTGCGGAATTTAATCGTTGAAAAGGCTGTTCTATGATTAATTTTAGCAAACTAGAGGGGGGGCGTTTGGCTGATCGGTATCGGTATTAACAAGCTAAGCCCTCAACGATAGCTGTCCACTAAGGGCTGTTTGAAGAGGTTAATGTCTATTTTAATGCAAAATAGATATCGGTAATCAACTCACTTTCAGGCACTTCCGGAAACAGGTTGATGTATTGAAAAAAGAGCGGGAAATCATTCAGAGTTTCGCCGCTATTAGGTAGCCAGTCTCGATAGAACTGATAGATTTTGTCATCCATCTGTTGGTGCGAGCCAAAATGACGGATCTTGGCAAAGCGGCCACCAGGAATAACTTTAGTGATAACGCCATGGTCATTGGGTTGCACTTTTTGTGCTACTTCGCCACAGATATCAAAGTGAAACTGTTCAGCAGGGACTGCGTTTGGGTCATTGTATGGCACGCCAAT
This sequence comes from Shewanella sp. KX20019, assembly GCF_016757755.1. Taxonomy (NCBI): domain Bacteria; kingdom Pseudomonadati; phylum Pseudomonadota; class Gammaproteobacteria; order Alteromonadales; family Shewanellaceae; genus Shewanella; species Shewanella sp. KX20019. The sequence goes on from NZ_CP068437.1 coordinate 505,240, forward strand.
AGATTGGCTGCTGGCTACAGGAGACTCTTGGGTTGCTTTACGCCAAGCAATGAACTCTTGGATTGAGTTATTCAGTGTGTACGGGGCGCCATGGTGTTCTAATACCGCGACCATGGTCGTTGTTCTGGTGGTTAGCTCTACGTTCACAGTATCATTCCTCGTTAGGTTCACTTTCTCATACTCACTACTCCACAGCTGCCAATTCGGTGTGAGGCGAAATTGAGATGCCGTGTAGCAAATAGTCTCCAACGTGAATATTTATATAGTGTATAAAATGCTCTTAGAGTGGACATTTTTAGTGATAGATGTAACCTGAAGTGCACTTGTATGCAGTAGAGTAGCATTTTTATACCATTCAATAGTGATAAACAGGATGGTGTATATGCTATTAATTTAAACTGCACCAGTCCCTCGTTTAATTATCAATTCAAGCAGGATGACGACGAACTTATGAATCTAGCCACTCTATTTTACGTTTACGACCCTATGTGCAGCTGGTGTTGGGGCTACAAACCAACATGGTCATTCTTAGAAGAGCAATTAAAGCAACAGTTTCCAGAGCTCGCTATCGAGTATCGTTTAGGTGGGCTTGCAGCGGATACCAATGAGTTGATGCCGTCAGAGATGCAGGATTATTTACAGCAAACATGGCAGCGGATCTCGGTGGAACTGGGCAGCAAGTTCAACTTCGATTTCTGGGTAGAATGTCAACCTAGAAGAGCCACTTATCCTGCCTGTAGGGGGGTGTTATTAGCGCGAGATGCAGGGCTGGAAAAAGAGTTCTATATTGCGGTGCAACATGCATATTATCTTGAGGCGAAGAATCCTGCGGATGATGCAACGCTTATAAGGATTGCAAAGTCGTTGGGCATGGATGTTGAGGCCTTTTCGTTAGCCCTCAATAGTGACGCTACTCAAAAGCGACTACTGCAAGAGATATCTCAGGCTCGACGATTACCCATTCAGGGCTTTCCCTCTTTGGTGATGGCGTTAAATGGTGACCTAATATCAATTGAAGTGGATTATAAAAACGCGCAAACCAGCTTTAATCAAATAGCACTGCTGATGAAGGAAGTAATAGCGTAGCGAACACAGGTCTACTCTACGCAGTTGACCTGGTGTTTATTGTTAACGGTTAAGGCGAGTATTTTCATATACTGATCCTGGGTAACGTAACCGCAGCGGCCATTAATCTGTTTACCGGAAGATAAGCGAATGCGATAGATGTATTCGCCATCCACTTGTTCGGTGCTGTGGTGAATGCGCATGGTTTTAGACGGGTCGATATTATCAAATACGAGGTTATTATTGGGAAGGCTGACCTCAACACGGGTAAGCAGTTGCCCTGATTGGTTGTTGATCTCTACGCTGGGCATAATGAAGAAGTAGGCATGATAGCCAATAAATAAACACAGGGCAGTAAATAGGCTGAATATAAGGCAGCTGCGCATCAATACTCCTAAGTAAACGTTGAGTAAAAATCAATTTATGTAAGTATAGAAAACTATTCCATTATTTCACTTTAATGCTGTTGATTAGCGTCTCACTATTATCCGCGGTTAATGGTGATATCTGATATATAACCATGCTCTGTTGCCGTCAGTGCTTGCTTTAACATCAAAGCGGCTTCTTCTGCGCCCATAAATTGACTGGTATTGAGTGTTTTACCACTGGTATCCCAAAACGGTGTTGCCATACCACCGGGGTATACCGCCACCAGTTTCATTGGATGGTTTTTTAGCTCAAGTCGCACTGACTCAACTAAGCCCCGTACAGCCCATTTCGCAGCACAGTAAGTGGACTCTTCGGCCTTCGCAAGTTGCGCCGCTGTCGACATGACCATAACGACGGTGACTGGCTTATCTTTATAGCGTTTGACGGCCTCACGCAGTAGCATTATTGCTGAGGTTATATTATTAGTGATTAAAGAATTAATCGCGGCTACAGATTGATCTTCTAAACGACCAAAGTAGCCACTGCCAGCACTGTGGATGATGACTGATGGCGTTTGTGGCAATGAATCAAATAGCTCAGTAACAGATTGTTCGTTACTGAGATCGCAGGCGTGAGAGTCAACATTGGCCCCTAACGTGGTTGCGATGTTGCTTAAGCGCTCAGCATTACGGCCACTGATCCTTACCGTTGTTTCTTGGCTGTATAGCTCTGCCAATGCGGCACCTAAACCTGAACTCGCGCCGGTTATCAGTATCATTGCTGTTTATGCCTCTTGGTTATGTTCTTTTTAGAGAGCTTAAGGTCATTTTACTCTATGACTAATATCGGTTGCGCGAAGTCTATTTGCTCACCATCTTCGACTAATATAGCAGTGATGGTGCCACTCTTGTCTGCTGCGATACTATTCATCATGGTCATGGCTTCAATGACACAAACAATATCACCTTGTTTCACTTGCTGGCCAAGCAAGCACCAGGGTTTATCGGTGTGTTTTTCTGTTAGGTAGAGAGTACCGACCATAGGCGATAGTAGCTTATGGCTGTCTACATCATCATATTGTTTGCTAGTGCGAGTATGGCAGTTTGGCTCCGCAATTGCTGCAGCGACACTGCTTGCCGGGGCTAAATATGCCTGTGCGCCAGCTTGCATAGGTACTGGGCTGTGGCGACAAATACGTACAGACTCTTCACCCTCTTTGATCTCTAACTCGGCAATATCTGACTCTTGAACTAACTCAATCAGTTTCTTTATTTTACGAATATCCATAACGGGTCAGCGACCTTATTTATTTTTTGATGCGTGTAATTGAGCAATCACTGATTGCAACGCAAATTGGTATCCCTGGGCGCCTAAACCGCAGATTACCCCAATGGCTTTATCGGAGAAATAGGAGTGGTGGCGAAAAGGTTCACGGCTATGGACATTAGACAGATGCACTTCAATGAACGGAATAGCAACACCTAGTAGGGCATCGCGCAGTGCAACACTGGTATGGGTGAAAGCCGCCGGATTGATAATGACAAAATCGGCATCGGTATTGTGTATCGCCTCAATTAAAAGATGTTCGGCATTAGATTGAATGTGATCGAGTGTCACGTTAGCATCAGCTGCCTGTTGTTTTAGGCCATTTATAATTTGTTCAAGGGTATGGTGCCCATAATGTCCTGGCTCTCGGCGTCCGAGTAAGTTCAGGTTAGGACCATTAACGAGTAATACTTTGGCTTGGCTGCTCATGAAAAATCCCCTTGGATAAACCGTGTTAAAGTGCACGAGTCGTTGATTTCAACAAATATTCATCCGTTTGTCGAACTCAGATTACTATTGATATTTAATATCCGCTTTTATTCTGTCTTAGGGCCTTGGTCGCCCCTTTCTGCTTTTTACTATCAATTCGGCGACGCTGGCTACCTTTCGTCGGTTTGGTTGCGATGCGTTTTTTTTGTACTGCAGTAACACTTGCGACCAAGGTGACAAACTGCTCTAGTGCTGTTTGACGGTTAAAGTCCTGACTACGACTCTGTTGGCACTTGATAATGATCTTGCCACTTTTAGTGATGCGGTGATCGGCTTTGGCAAGCAGGCGAGCTTGGTAAAACTCTGGCAGTGACGAGTTTTTAATATCAAAAATTAGCTGCGCTGCAGTAGATACTTTATTGAGGTGTTGACCACCTGCACCACTGGAGCGTATAAATTGCCATTCAATTTCACTATCTTGAATCGAAACTGAGTTGGATATTTTAATTAATGCCAAAGAATAATACTCACTCTATTAAGGTTCATCTCAAGCTTCAGTTGACGCTGCTAAGCTTGATGGAGGTCAATGTTAACAGACTTTAAGCTAAAATAAGGGCTTAAGCCGCTTTTCCTTCAATTTTGATTTGCTATCATCAAGCATTTATTGATACGACTTTCTAAACTTAAGAGTAGTGTTACGGAGCCTAAATATGCTGTGTAAGATCCCCAATATCGCCAAAGGTGTGATTAGCTTATTTGCCAGTGGTCGTTTATCCACTGAAGATTACGGTCAAATATTGCAGCCGATGATCGAAAAGTACCAAGACAACAATGGCAAAGTGTGTCTATATGTTGAGGCCGATGTCTTGCTAGAGGGGTGGGAACATCAATCGTTAGCCGGTAGTGGCGAAGTACAGCTACCCAATTTTGATGCTTTAGTACTGGTCGGTGGGCCTGATTGGTTCGGTAATGCAGTCAGGTTGCTAGGGCCTTTTATGCAAGGTGAGGTTGCTTGGTTCCCATTGGAGCAGAAGCAAGAAGCGGTAGATTGGGTGGCTGCGCGTACTTAAAGCGCCAACTCTTGGTATACTAGCCGAAAAATAAATATATGCTCCCATCTAAAAAGGATTTAAATATGTTTCTGCGAAAATTATCAACTGTATGTTTGGCTTTAGCGTTGGCGGTAGGTGTGACAGCCTGTTCACCTGAAGTGGGTAGTGAAGCCTGGTGCAAGCAGATGAGTGATAAACCGTCAGGTGACTGGTCTACCAATGAAGCGACTGACTACGCAAAGCATTGTGTGTTTAAATAGCGCATAAATGGCAAGTATAAGTTTGATGAAGTTCACTAAGGGCAATATAAAAAGTTGTTCTATGTGAACTTTAAGATATTATGTCTGTCCTATTTGCAAGACCGATACGTTTTTAATTCAATTTATAGGTGAAATTTGCGTTTATTTGCTCCTCAAAATCTCCTAAAGATGGCAACAGTGCTTATCGCTATTGTTCTCCTGCAATTTGCAGGCGGCAACCTTGGCGCGCACCAGTTACATTTAGGTGATCATGAGCAAGAGGGCGAATCTCATCCACATATCCAGTTTAATGCTGATGTCACCACATTGGCCCAATGTATTGATGATTGCAGTTGTCCGCTTGAGCAACAAGCAGCGAACGAGTCAGGCTCAACAGTGCATGAGCATACTATTTCTAAGACAGAGTCGAAGAGTTTTGACTTATGTCTAGATTGTCCTTGTCATGGCGGTCATGTCACCGCAATGTCGATTCATTCGATAGTCCCCGCTATTCCTGTTGGTGACATGCTTAAAAGCAATGACAAGCAATACCTACCACCAGTTCAACTGCAAGATTACCGCCCTCCAATAGTTTGATCCCTATCAGCATCGAAGTACTGACACCCTGAGTTAAGATGATTGAGCTTTGTTCTCGTCGCTAACCACTGTTGTATTTAATCTTTGCTGGATCTTTAGCTTTTATTTAGTGTGAGTAAACCCTAATTGTATGCTGTTGGCGAGTCACATCACCACTGGCAATGCATGATAAAGGTGTATCCATACTGCTCTTATAAAGATTGATACTGATGAGCCAATAACGGTTTAGTTATGGGCAGTTGGTATGACATTCGACACCGATATTCTCTTATATAAAGAGTCTTTGAATATTCACTAAATTAGGGATTTCAAAGCCTTTCTACATTTGAGAGTAATGTTCAGCGTCGGATAGATAGGAATCGCGATGAAAAAAACCATAATCGCCAGTCTGTTGCTAGGGTGTTGGGCAAGTGCCGCAACCTCACAGGTAATAGCAGCAGAAGCAGACTTAATGGCAGCAATGCCAACATCACAGCTAAGCACATCTAATAGCAAGGCTGGACAGTTTAACGACTGGTTGCCGCAAATGATGTCGAGCTTTAACGCACTGCCAGAAATCCAAGCGCAAACTGCGCGACGTCAACAGGCAAAATTGAGTATTCAAGCCGCCGACAGAGCTGTTTATAACCCTGAATTGGGTATGAACTACCAAAATGCGACGGACGATACGTATACGCTCGATATCAGTCAAACTATTGATTGGGGAGACAAGCGTGGCGTAGCGACTCGTATGGCCCAGCTTGAGAGTGAAATATTGTTGTCTGATATTACGCTTGAGCGTAGCCAAATGTTGGCAGAACGCCTGCAAGCGTTGGCTAATCAAGGTCAAGCTCAAAAGGCTCTTCAATTTCAACAGCAACAGTTCAAACGAGCTAAAGCTCAGCTAGAAATAGCTCGCCAACGTACTGAAGTGGGCGATCTGTCTAGTGTTGAACTGCAGCTAATGCAGCTTGAAGTCGCCAGTAACGCCGCTGATTATGCCTTGGCGGAACAAGCGTCTATTGCTGCAGATGGTGCCGTATTAGGTTTATTCGGTGACGTAAACCTCCCCTTTTATGACTTCCTCAATACCTTAACTGTTCAAGCCAGCAAGTTTGATGTTTCTCCGGAGCTGCCTGCGCTGAAAAGTGCCTATCAGCAAGTACTCGTCGCAAAAGTGGCCGCGAAACAAGCCAAGGCTGAAAATGCTGCCGATCCGACGATTAGCTTAAGCGCTGAGCGAGAAGGTAATGAGAATAAAGTTGGCGTTGGAGTTTCAATACCGTTGCAGTTCAGAAATAACTACAGTGAAGTGATTGCTGTGGCCAGTGAAGGTATCACTATCGCTGAGCAAACTTACCTAGCGCAGGAGCGGGTGCTACTGCAACAGCAGAAGCAGTTCTCATTGAGTTTACCTCGGTTAACTCAGCGTTACCAAGACTGGAGTGAGTTAGTACTCACTACTAGTGCGGCAGCAGTAAAAAACTTAGCTCAGCAATGGAGAGCCGGTGATATTAACACCAGTGATTACCTGCAAAGCCAGAGACAGATAAGCAATAGCTATTTGGCTGGGCTCGCTTTGGAATCAGCCCTGTATGAAAACTGGCTGACATGGATGGGAGCAAGTGGGCAGCTCGAGTTTTACCTCAATAGCCAGCTTCCGCAAACAGCGCGTACAACAGTTAAGTAAGGGCTTGAATATGAAAACCAATAATATGATTACGGTAGAAAAAATGAATATTTCACTAAACAAAAGCGCTAAAAAGGGTGTATTTGGACTAAATGCGATTACCCGCGCAATGAGCTTTGGTTTAATCATGGCGTTAAGCAGCACATTCATTATGCCTATAGTGGCAAATGCGGGTGACGGCCATGACCATGCTGAGGAAGCTTCTGTTAGCAAGGATGTAAGCACCGAAGTCATAAAAGACGATGGCCATGGGCATGATGCGGTGGGGGAAGTTGAAGAGGAGCATGGGCTCGATGCACTAAAACTGACTGCGGAGCAGCGTGAACTGGCCGCTATCGAGGTCGTGAGCTTGACAGAGCAGAGCTTTAGTTTGGAGGCAGTTGCAACTGCAACATTGGTCGTTGACCGTGACCGTACGGTCACCATTGCACCACAAGTTGATGTACGCGTACAAAAGCGCAATGTAGTACCAGGGCAAGAAGTGAAGCAAGGTGATGTGTTATTGACTTTAGGTGGTGTAGCCGTCGCTCAAGCACAAGCTGATTATATCAATGCTGAAGCCGAGTGGAGCCGAGTAAAGCGTATGAGCAAAAGCGCGGTAAGCGCCAGTCGTAGACTGCAAGCTCAAGTTGATGCAGAGCTTAAGCGCGCTACACTCGAAGCGATGAAGATGACACCAGGCCAGGTTAAGGCGTTAGCTTCAAGCCCTGAAACCATCGGCAGTTATCAACTGTTAGCGCCTATCAATGGCCGTGTGCAGCAAGATTTGGCCATGCTAGGTCAAGTTATTCCAGCGGGTACTGCACTGATGCAGCTAACCGATGAGTCGCATCTATGGGTGCAAGCAGAGCTGACACCTGCACAAGCTGAGAAAGTGAGTATCGGCACTAAAGCAATTGTGAAGGTGGGTGACAAAAGTCTAGATGCCAAGATTATTGGGCGCTCACATGAGCTCGATAGTGTGACGCGTACCGAGCAGATTCTGGTGAGCTTTGAAAATGCCGGCCATGTATTACACGCCGGGCAGTTTGCTGAACTTTATCTACCCGATGCACAGCAAGGTGGCGTGATACTGCCTGATGCTGCACTGACACGGGGTGGTGATGGCGACTGGCAGGTCTTTATTGAAGATGAAGATGGTTTTGAAGCCCAAGAGGTTGAGGTCGTTGAGCGTCAACGTGGTATGAACCTAGTTCGTGGTTTGGCACCAGGTACTAAAGTTGTGGTTTCCGGGGCATTCTTTTTGTCATCAGAACAAGCGAAATCAGGCTTTGATATTCACGCGCATTAAGAGGTTGTTATTATGCTACAGAAATTAATTGATGCGGCTATCCGTAATCGTTTGATGGTGGTGCTGGCGCTAGTGGGCGCAGTGCTAGGCAGTGTTGCTATGCTGCCAAATCTAAATTTAGATGCGTTTCCTGATGTAACCAACGTTCAGGTCACAGTAAACACAGCCGCTGAAGGTCTTGCAGCTGAAGAAGTTGAAAAGTTAATTAGTTATCCCGTTGAATCGGCAATGTACGCCCTGCCAGCGGTGACTGAGGTGCGCTCTCTATCTCGTACTGGTTTGTCTATTGTCACTGTGGTATTTGCAGAAGGGACGGACATCTATTTTGCTCGTCAACAAGTATTTGAGCAGTTACAAGCCGCCAGAGAGATGATCCCTGATGGGGTCGGGGTACCTGAGATTGGCCCTAACTCCTCGGGTCTTGGGCAAATTTATCAGTACATTTTGCGCGCTGAACCCGGTTCAGGTGTTGATGCCTCTGAACTAAGAAGCTTAAACGACTATCTGGTTAAGCTGATTTTGATGCCAGTTGGTGGTGTGACTGAAGTCTTATCGTTTGGTGGTGAAGTTCGTCAATATCAAGTTCAGATAGATCCAAACAAGATGCGCAGTTATGGCTTATCTATGGCGGAGGTAACTAGCGCATTAGAGAGTAATAACCGTAACTCGGGCGGTTGGTTTATGGATCAAGGTCAAGAGCAGTTAGTTGTTCGAGGTTATGGTCTACTGCCAGCGGGCGATGCAGGTTTAAAAGCAATTACACAGATCCCACTCACTGAGGTTGCTGGTACACCGGTGCGAGTGAGTGATATTGCTAATGTTGAATATGGTAGCGAAATTCGTGTCGGTGCAGTGACAATGACTCGCCGTGATGAAGCAGGCAATAAACAAGCCTTGGGTGAAGTTGTTGCTGGCGTTGTACTCAAGCGTATGGGCGCTAATACTAAAGCGACCATTGATGATATTAGCGAACGTACTGCTTTGATTGAGCAAGCACTGCCTGATGGCGTCGCGTTTGAAGTCTTTTATGACCAAGCCGATCTCGTTAACAGAGCGGTAGAGACTGTACGTGATGCACTGTTAATGGCCTTTGTGTTCATTGTGGTGATCTTAGCGCTATTTTTAGTCAACATCCGCGCGACTATGCTAGTACTGCTGTCTATTCCAGTCTCTATTGGTTTGGCACTCATGGTGATGTCCTATTTCGGAATGTCAGCAAACCTAATGTCACTCGGTGGCCTAGCCGTTGCTATTGGTATGTTGGTTGATGGATCTGTGGTGATGGTTGAGAATATTTTCAAACATCTTACCCAGCCAGACAGACGTCACTTAGCAGAAGCAAAAGCTCGTGCCTCGGGTGAAGATGATCCGCATCATGCCGGTGAAGACGGCTTAGCTGCGGATGAGCGCAGTGGCATCGCTATGCGTATTACGCTGGCTGCTAAAGAGGTGTGTAGTCCTATCTTTTTTGCGACAGCGATTATTATCGTGGTGTTTGCGCCTTTGTTCGCCTTAGAAGGAGTTGAAGGTAAACTGTTCCAGCCGATGGCTACCAGTATTATCTTGGCGATGATATCGGCACTGCTAGTTGCATTAATCGCTGTGCCAGCTATCGCGGTGTACCTGTTTAAAAGTGGTGTAACTCTGAAAGAGAGTGCGGTACTCAAGCCTATTGAGGCCGGATATCGCAAGCTATTGAGCGCCACCATGGCCAGTCCTAAAGTGGTGGTTATTACCGCTGTAGTGATGTTTGCCATGAGCATGATGTTACTACCAAGATTGGGTACGGAATTTGTGCCGGAGCTTGAAGAGGGCACGATTAACTTACGTGTGACATTAGCACCTACCGCCAGTTTAGGAACTTCTCTTGATGTTGCACCAAAACTTGAAGCTATGTTGCTTGAGTTCCCAGAAGTCGATTATGCATTAAGCCGTATTGGTGCCCCTGAACTAGGTGGCGATCCAGAGCCCGTGAGCAATATCGAGATCTACATTGGTCTTAAGCCGATAGATCAGTGGGAGCATGCTGAAACACGTTTAGAGCTACAACGTAAAATGGAAGAGAAACTCAGTATCTACCCTGGACTACTGTTTACTTTTTCTCAACCGATTGCGACCCGTGTTGATGAACTGCTGTCAGGTGTAAAAGCTCAGCTAGCGATTAAGATCTTTGGACCAGACTTGGATGTACTGTCTGAGCGTGGCCAAGCGTTAACCGATCTAGTGACTAAAATCCCTGGTGCTGTTGATGTTTCTTTGGAGCAGGTGAGTGGTGAAGCACAGCTAGTGGTGCGGCCGAAGCGAGATCTATTAGCGCGTTATGGTATCAGCGTCGATGAAGTCATGAGCCTGGTTAGCCAGGGTATTGGTGGTGTGAGTGCTGGCCAAGTGATTGATGGCAATGCACGTTACGATATCAACGTGCGCTTGGCTGAAGAGTACCGTAGTGCACCCGATGCATTACGTGACTTGCTGCTAACGGGCGTGAGTGGTGCAACGGTTCGTTTAGGTGAAGTGGCCGAAGTTGTCATTGAAATGGCACCGCCGAATATTCGCCGTGATGATGTGCAGCGCCGCGTAGTGGTACAAGCTAACGTTGCTGGTCGCGATATGGGCTCAGTGGTTAATGATATCTATGCCGTGGTTCCACAAGCGGAACTCCCGCCTGGCTATACCGTTGTGGTTGGTGGTCAATATGAAAACCAACAGCGTGCGCAACAGAAGCTCATGCTGGTAGTGCCTATCTCGATTGCGTTGATAGCACTGTTACTGTACTTCTCTTTTGGCTCTATTAAGCAAGTGGCGCTCATTATGGCTAACGTTCCGCTAGCACTGATTGGTGGTGTCGTCGCGCTTTATGCCAGTGGTACTTATCTTTCGGTACCGAGTTCTATTGGCTTTATCACCCTGTTTGGTGTGGCAGTGCTTAATGGAGTGGTGCTGGTGGATTCGATAAATCAGCGTCGAGCCAGTGTTAAAACGGAATCTAATGAGTCGCTTTATGAAGCCGTCTATGAGGGTACCGTGGGGCGTTTACGTCCGGTATTGATGACAGCATTAACCTCGGCACTGGGCCTTATTCCTATCTTAATATCTTCAGGGGTAGGTAGTGAAATCCAGCAGCCTTTGGCGGTAGTGATAATTGGTGGCTTGTTTAGCTCAACGGCGCTAACGCTGTTAGTGCTACCGACACTTTACCGTTGGTTATATCAAAACCGTAACGAAGCTAAGGGCCAAGGTCTAAGTAAGGACTTTGAAGCGCTCGATTAGGCATAGTAGAAGTGCCGCTCCGCGTTAACTTTAGCTGGGGCACTTCTACTTTGAACAAGGGTTTTTCTTTGGCAAGGTTGCCAAAGGGGGTGAAAATAGGATGCACAGCATTAGTCTGCCTGAGCATCTTATTCCGCCTTTCTGGCTACGGTTTTTTGATCGCGGTAGCATTAGTTCTATTATTAGGACGTGGTAATGAGTCACAGGGGAAAGCGTTAATTTTCTGCTAGCATTACCACGAGGTTGCCTAACCTGCTTAATCATTGGCTAATGTTGCGACCGGATAATTTAGTACGCGGAGCTGGATCGCTCCGCTTTTTTATTAAGTACTTAGATAGGTGACCAATGCTATTTGGGCTGCTTACTCTAATGACCACATATTTGCTCACTCCCCTCCACCTTTCTAAATGACACCTTGTTCGCAAGGTTTGGCTGGTACTTAAACCAAAACCAAAACCTGACTAATCGGAACAATCTCTAGCGGCCCATCATTCCTCACTAGCTCGTTTTTGGACTGAAATTGGTTAGTACTTAATCTTTGAAAGCAACGATAGCCATTAGGGAAAGTATGGCACTCAAATATTATGCGGTAACGCTGCGTCAAGTTGTGAGTAACTCAACCACTGAACCTAACCTATTGTGCCGTCATCACTACCCCTTAAATGCTAAGCGTTCCGAATATGCCTTAAACTCTTTGTTATTTAACGCCGCCAACAACCGTGGAGTAGTTGGCGCGATTTTTTGCGACCTTTGCAAAAAACGCGACAACTGACGGAGTCGGATTGCTTGGCCTTGTTATGTAACGCTCTACTTAAATAGGGCATTACAACTTTCACATTTTTTCACACTGTGACCAGATTCAATTTTTTTGCCACAAGCAGGGCATTTCCAATAATTCAGTAGATAAACTAGATTAAGACCTACGCCAACTATTAGTAGTAAGTTTGCCACAGAGCGGCTAATTCCTATAAAACTATCCGAACCAGCGAAAAAGATAATAAGTAACGGTAAAAGTAGTATTCCACCTATGATTCTAATTAACATCAAGTTACGACTGATGGTTTTAAATTCATTTTTTATTTCTTGCTCAGTCACTTAAAACCTCCAACAGGTACATAACATCTATGGACGCTCCGTTTTGTGCAAGCAAAATTTTCATTGAATTCAAAGTTGGTATTGCAGCCATCTATTCGGATTCTAGTTAAGGCTTAAGCCTTGATCCCTGATGAGTTCCGCGCCGCGTTCAACATGCAAGTGCACCACCTGAGTTAACTTATTGAAGAGACAGTCATCCTGAAGCTTCTGCTAATGTTTATGTGCGACCATAACACAGCAGAGGAGCTCCAAGATGACCTACAACCACCTTAGCATGTATGAAAGAAAAGCGATCTATTACCGCTTTAACTCAGGTGAGAGTTTAAGATCCATCGGACGGCTTATAGGGCGTCACCATACGACGATTAGTCGAGAGATAAGTCGAAATAAGCCTCTGACATACACTTATTATGATAATGCCGCTCAAGAAAAAGCACTGGCTAGAAGGAAAATTCCCAGGCATCAAAAAAAATACTCAAATATAAAGCTTCGCACTACAGTTATTACGCTTTTAAAGCGGGGTTGGTCTCCAGAGGCTATCTCGGGTCGACTAAAGTTAGAACACCCTGACGATCCTCTTTTTCATGTTAGCCATGAGGCCATTTATCAATGGGTTATTAAAGACTTTAAGCACTCTGGAAACCTATATTGCTACTTAGCAAAAAGGCATAAAAACAGAAGAAAGCAAAGGAAATACGGTGACTTACGTGGTCAAATAAAAGGCAGGGTCAGCATTCATGATAGGCCTCCTGTCGTAGATACCCGCAGTCGTATCGGTGATTGGGAAGGTGACTTAGTTGAAGGAAAGAAGGGCTCTGGTTACTTTGTAACACACCTAGAAAGAAAGAGTAGATACCTAATTGCAAAGAAAATTGATGACAAAAAAGCGACATCATTTAACCGTGTTTCAATTGAAGCCTTTCAAGCACAACCTGAGGCGAAAAGACTCACGCTGACACTCGATAATGGTAAAGAGTTTAGTGCGTTTAAAGAGCTTGAAAGCGCAGTAGGGATCGATATTTACTTTGCAGATCCCTATAGCTCATGGCAAAGGGGAGCTAACGAACATGCCAACGGCCTTTTAAGGAGATACTTCCCTAAAGGATGGTAAGCCCCTAGAACAGTAGACACTTCATAGAGTTATACTTAACCAAAAATATGAGGTGTTACATGCGCGGAAAACGATATCCCGATGAGTTCAAAATTGAAGCCGTTAAACAGGTCACTGAACGTGGCTATAAAATAGCAGATGTTGCTGACAGATTAGGGGTTACTTCCAAAAGTTTGCACAACTGGATTAACAAGTTTGATAAGCCAGAAAAGCAGCACATCACCATTGATAATCAGCAAGACGAAATACGTAAGCTCAAGGCGGAGCTTCGCCGTGTAACCGAAGAGCGAAACATCCTAAAGGAGGCCGCCGTGTACTTTGCAAGCGAGTCAAAGAAAAGTACACGTTCATAAAGTCTAGGCTCAAGCAGTATCCTGTGAAAATCTTATGCGAAATACTTGGAGTCCATCGTAGTGGTTTCTATGCCTGGCTGAAGGAACCTCAGAGTCGAAGAGCGACTGAAGACAAACGCTTGCTGGGTAAGATTAAACAGTTTTGGCTGGAAAGTGGTTGCGTTTATGGCTATCGAAATATCACCTTGGACCTTAAAGATGATGGTGAAGTTGTTGGTAAAAACCGTGTATATCGAATCATGAAACAGGCTGAAATTAAAGCTGTACGAGGTTATAAACGCAATCCAACCTTTGGCGGAGGCGATGTTAACCATACGGCACCTAATACATTAAATCGAGGCTTTGATGTCGTCAAACCCAATATGATTTGGGTGACCGATTTCACTTATATTCGTACCCATGAAGGCTGGCTGTATCTCACCGTTGTGATAGACCTTTTTTCAAGACAAGTCGTAGGATGGACGATGAAAAGTACACCGAAGGCAGAGTTAGTTATAGATGCTCTATTGATGGCTATATGGAGACGCTCACCTACAGAAAAGGTGCTAATACATTCCGATCAAGGAGTGCAATATACCTGCTCAGATTGGCGTAGTTTTCTAAAAGAACACAACCTTGAAGCCAGTATGAGCCGAAGAGGAAACTGCCATGATAATGCTGTCGCTGAGAGTTTCTTCTCGCTGCTGAAAAAAGACAGGGTTAAGCGAAAAGTCTATAAAACCAGAGATGAAGCACGCTCAGAAGTATTTAACTATATCGAATATTTCTATAATCCAGTGCGGCATCATGGTAGTAATAATGGACTGTCTCCGATCAAGTTCGAGAAGCAGTATTATGAAAACCTAGAAAGTGTCTAGAAAACTGGGGGCTTACCAGGTTTCTAGTTGTTCGCTCGTAACTACTGAAAAGTCAGTTCCTTTAGGGAAGTATCTCCTTAAAAGGCCGTTGGCATGTTCGTTAGCTCCCCTTTGTCATGAGCTATAGGGATCTGCAAAGTAAATATCGATCCCTACTGCGCTTTCAAGCTCTTTAAACGCACTAAACTCTTTACCATTATCGAGTGTCAGCGTGAGTCTTTTCGCCTCAGGTTGTGCTTGAAAGGCTTCAATTGAAACACGGTTAAATGATGTCGCTTTTTTGTCATCAATTTTCTTTGCAATTAGGTATCTACTCTTTCTTTCTAGGTGTGTTACAAAGTAACCAGAGCCCTTCTTTCCTTCAACTAAGTCACCTTCCCAATCACCGATACGACTGCGGGTATCTACGACAGGAGGCCTATCATGAATGCTGACCCTGCCTTTTATTTGACCACGTAAGTCACCGTATTTCCTTTGCTTTCTTCTGTTTTTATGCCTTTTTGCTAAGTAGCAATATAGGTTTCCAGAGTGCTTAAAGTCTTTAATAACCCATTGATAAATGGCCTCATGGCTAACATGAAAAAGAGGATCGTCAGGGTGTTCTAACTTTAGTCGACCCGAGATAGCCTCTGGAGACCAACCCCGCTTTAAAAGCGTAATAACTGTAGTGCGAAGCTTTATATTTGAGTATTTTTTTTGATGCCTGGGAATTTTCCTTCTAGCCAGTGCTTTTTCTTGAGCGGCATTATCATAATAAGTGTATGTCAGAGGCTTATTTCGACTTATCTCTCGACTAATCGTCGTATGGTGACGCCCTATAAGCCGTCCGATGGATCTTAAACTCTCACCTGAGTTAAAGCGGTAATAGATCGCTTTTCTTTCATACATGCTAAGGTGGTTGTAGGTCATCTTGGAGCTCCTCTGCTGTGTTATGGTCGCACATAAACATTAGCAGAAGCTTCAGGATGACTGTCTCTTCAATAAGTTAACTCAGGTGGTGCACTTGCATGTTGAACGCGGCATTACTCTACTGCTAGAAAAAATTAACGATGGATGGCACCGTTAATTTGTCGCCCTTGGCAATACGGCAAGTTATTATGGATGGCACCGTTAACTTAATTGAATTTTATGATCAGATCGTGGGGACCCTATAAAGTTCAATTTTTTCAACATTTGTGTAGAAGAGTCAGGTACGGGATCGTCCATATATGTCTATGTATTATTTTTCAATCATTCAAATAAGAAAAAATCACAACATTAAAGATAACAAACAAAATAAAATAATCAGCGACCCTCTGCTGACGGGTATTGTGTTGACTAATTTCGCAAAACTTTTCCATACCCTCCTTTGTAAATAATTTCATGTTTATTAAAATCAAAAACAAAGAGAGTACAAAGGCGCACAACTTACCACCTAAATTCTGTTCGAAAATATATTCATAATTAAAGTACCTCGACACCAATACACATAAAAATAGAATGCTAATCTGAAAAATCACCATCAAACATATAGTTGACATATGAGTCACCTCATTTTTACCTTCCAATTTCACTAATATCCTTTGAAAGCGAAAGTATATCCTCTTATTGTAATCATTAAACCATTTCATATAATTACTCTTTAAGTAAGTTGTAACGGATTTGTTACTCCCATTCACCACCAGTATACGCATCAACCATGAAATAAGATCCACTTGCCATAGTTCCTAGCGGCCAGATAAACCCTAAAGCAGCCATACCAATGTCTAAGGTTGTTTTCATTCCAGATGGTCCATTCGGTGTATTATAATTGTAAACTGAAATACCTACAGCTCCTACAAAAGTGATCCGCCCTAAACCTCTTAATATATTGGCACGACCATATGCAATGCTTCTGCCTCCAGTGGAGCCATTGCCCGGCCAACCAAAACGATTGTATTTCATAATTAATTGAGCCATCCATCATAAAAAGAAGTCATTTCAACACAAAAAAACCTCTGACAACATGAGCACCAGGTAGCACGTAAGACGTAGATTTATCTTATATTAAAATGCCATGCTGATTGGTTTTATGCAATCGTGATAAGTGGACAGCCATACGACTCTGGTACTTTAATTCAATCGGCACTTATTGCTGATATATAGCAACCCATGCTAGAAACGATGATTAAACCAAGCAGAAATACATAAAGATAATTACGTGTTATTTGATGATTTTATCAATAGTTTTTTATGGAAAACTCTGATTATTACGCATAATTGAGTAGTTACTCTAACGAGAAAAGGGACATAAATGCTTTAGCTGCTGACCTAAGTGCTTCCAATTGCCTGCGTGCTGGACTGGAAGTCCTAATGTCGTGGCCATGGCCGCTCTGCGGTTTCATCTGATCTCCAGGGATGGAGGAAATGCCAAATTCTATATGGAACAGAATTGACTCTGAAACCGAAGGCTTCAACCGCATCTACATTGGAGTATAGAAGCAAAACCATTTTGCATTTACGTTGTAAATTTAAAATCAGAAAAGTCATTACTCGCCATAGACAGCGTTTAAGCGTCAGAAAATCTGCTTAAGATAAAACCCATCGAGCGCTTTAGCGAATTTTGGATTGTGAGTTAGGCTTAACTGGTGTTTTACCTTATTAAGGCTGGTTGCTGATGAGTGCGAAGGTGCGGGAGTGGTTAGGTAGCGCTAGCTTAGGGCGACTATCGCGCGTATTGAGCTTGATGCTGATTTTTACTTGTACTGGCTTGCCTGCTAACCAGTGGGAACAGCTTGATACTCCTTATGGTGGAAGTATTGCCGCGATGGGTAGCTATGCCAATGGCTGCTTGGCGGGCGCTGAAGCGTTACCTTTATCAGGGGAGGGATTCCAAGTTATTCGTACCGAGCGACAGCGCTATTATGGTCATCCACTGCTCATCTCATTTATCACACAATTTGCCAGTGATTTTCAACAGTATAATCACGGTGATTTGTTAATAGCAGATATGTCGATGCCACGTGGCGGTAACTTTAGCCATGGTCATTCAAGCCACCAAATAGGGCTAGATGTTGATATTTGGCTTAAGCTGACTGAGCAGGTATTAACACCGGAGCAGCGAGAGCAACCACTGCCATTTGATATCGTTGATGACAAGAAATTCACGCTCGATAGTAAGCAATGGCGACCACAACATACTCAGATGTTGAAACTGGCAGCTGAAGACCATCGCGTGGCACGTATTTTTGTGAGTCCTGTGATTAAACAGCACTTATGTAATATGGAGTTCGCCAATGATAATTGGCTTAGTAAAGTACGCCCTTGGTGGGGGCATACCTATCATATGCATGTGCGTCTGCATTGTCCGGCAGGCGATACCAGCTGTATTAGCCAGGCTGTAATTCCAGACGGAAATGGTTGTAACGAGCTCAGTTGGTGGAAGCAACAGATGACGCAAACTAAGCCTAAATCGCCAGCTAAAAAGACAGCCGAAATAGCTAAAAAGAAAAATAAAAAGCTCAAACCAAAACAGTGTTCTCAGCTACTTTATGATAGTACCGCCAAATAACTATTATCTGCTTGAGTATCAATAAAAAAGCCCGGGATCATTCGATGCCGGGCGTTAATTGCTAGAACTCATTTGTCAGTACTAATCTCTAAGTACTCGTTTTTTAGTTCTAGTTTATGAGCTTAGTGCGTAACCACCCTTGAGGTGAGACACCTGCTGAAATCCAAGTCGGTGCATGGCTTGCGCTGCGATCATTGAACGGCTGCCGCTGCGGCAAACTAATACCCACTGCTTATCTTTATCATCTTGGTGCTGCTGAATAAATTGTACTAGGCGGGTCAATGGTACGTTCAGACTCGATTGCTGTGAGTGGTTTAAGGCATATTCATGGGGCTCACGGATATCGATAATCATCACGCCTTTATCTTGTTTCATTGCCACTTCAAGGCTTTTGGCATCATACTCTTTTATCTTTGATTTATCGCAACTGCCAACGAAAGCGCCACAGATGATCTCAGTGCCGACTTCATCATTAAGGTTGCTGTCTAGCTGTGATTTTAGCTGCTGAAAATGTGCTACAGATAATCCTTCATTTAGTACCGCTTTTAGTAAGTTGTTGCGGCCTATCTCTGCCTCTAGGCTGGTAGTGAATTCATTGTTGTAATCATGGCTGGCACAGATCAAAGTGTTACTACTAATACAGTCTCTGATCAATTTCAGGCTATGAAACAATTCCATGCTGCAGCTGGAATCAAAGTTTGTTCTGCCAAGACTGCCCATCAATATGGTATCACCACAAAAAGCGTACTGAGTTTGCTGCGGCAAATTGTCTAACGTCAGTGGCGTTGAGCACAGTAGTAAGCTAATACTATCGCCAGTATGACCTGGCGTTGGCAACCTGACTAACTGCTTTGAACCTATGCGAATCGTCTGGTATTGCTGAGCTAAATTTTCTATATATTCTTGAGTTACTGGCCAACCTAGTACATCGGATTGCTGCTTTGCTAAGTAACGTTCAACCAGCTGTTCACGTCCAGACTGATGATCGGCATGGCCATGGGTATCGATTGCAGCAACGAGCGTTAGCTGCTGGCACTGCAGTAAGGTGTCCAATCGCTGGATCAATTCTGGTAGTGGATCGATGATCAAAGCTTGTTTGCTTGATGAATCGACATAAACCCAGGTGCAGCTAGCACCAGAGCGTAACTGCAACAAACCATCCAGTTGTGTTTTGTCGGAGATGTCGCTGCTGTCGTCTAATATCATGCAGCTTTGCGTGAGTGCGTTTGACGCTATTTTAATCCGTAAACAAGCTGCATTAACTTCAGCTTGAGTTATCGCTGGCCCAAAGGACATACGAATAGCGGCTTCACTTTGCCAAGCGGGTAGACCCATGGCATCTAGCACAAAGCTTCTACTCACTTTAGAGCTGCAAGCGGAACCCGAGCTGACACGAATGTTGGCGGCATCAAACAGATCCATGATCTCTTTGCTGCTAAAACCAGGCACGGCAAAGTTGATTGTGGTGGCAACGCTATGGTTAAAACTGTTGTTAAATACAATGGCGGGGAAACACTCAACTAAAGTATCGGCAATCTGCTGTCGATACTCTGTTAGTTGTTCACTGTTTGAAAATGTCGAATCGTTAGGGCACAGCAACATCTCAAATATAACGTTAAGCGCAGCCATACCAGGAAGGTTTTCTGTGCCTGAACGCAAGCCACTTTCTTGGCCACCGCCGGCAATAAAAGAGGTGAATGGTGCGCTATCTCGTATATAGACGAACCCAATTCCCTTTGGTGCGTAAAGTTTATGACCACTGAATGGCGCATAATCGATACTGGTGCTCTGCAAATCAAGCGCGGTTTTTCCTAGTGCTTGAACGCAATCAACCATCCAGTAAATATCAGGGTTTGCGCTGCGAATGGTATCTTCTAAAGTGGATAGGTCTTGAAATACACCAGTTTCATTATTGACTGCCATGGTACAGATCATCAGTGCGTTTGGTGCTTGTTGGCTGATAAACTGATGATCAAGTATGCCAAACTCATCAACCGGAATCGCTTTTACATCGGCAGTAATATCTAGCACGCTAAGCCAGTGCTTCAATGATTCTGGCACGGCTTTATGCTCGGTTGCGCCATAAAGCACAGTGTAGCTTTGCTCTGCTAACATATTGCTCTTTGCTGCAATCAGTGCTGACAAGATTGAGGTTTGGATCCCTTCAGTAGCACCACTGGTAAATATGAGCTTTCCCTCACCCGTGCCAAGCAAGGTTTTTGCTCTTAAGCGAGTTTGTTCCATTAAGTGTTTGGCTTGTAATCCAGTGATGTGACTACTACTCGGGTTGCCAAAAAGAGTTTCCATCGCCGATAACGCTGCAGCCGCTGCTTGAGGGAGTACGGGGGTTGTGGCATTTGCATCAAGGTAAATTTGGGGTAACTCAGTGGTGTTATTCATTGTGGTTAGCTCTTTATTGTTATTGTTCTATCGCCCAAGACGACTTATAACTTTTGGGAATAACTAATATCTTGGAGCTATATTAACAGGTTGAGATTAATGATCAAGATCACATTTTCTCAGTTGCAGTTGTCACAAAAGGGGGCAGCGGTGACAGACGAAGTGTGAAAGAAGGTGTAGTGAACCCCTTATATCTCAATTGATTTGAGTAGATAGCGATAGTTAGCTTGGAGAGCATCAGTCTATTTAAGGCAATAAAAAAGCGCCATCAATAGGCGCTTCAATGGTGTATGTCCCCTAAGTTGTTTAGGAGTTGTTTGCTGTGTTACTGGTTAGGTCACAGGTTATTGGCTTTGACTGTCTCAATCAGGTCATCCCACTGTGGGTATTGAGCCAAGCTTTGCGATAAATCACCCCAAGGTTGCATCGTTTGCTGCTTAAATTCGGCGGAGTCGGCCTTTCCTTGCTTGAGCTCATATAGGTAATAAAAGGCCGAAGCGCGGTAATTTGCGGCGCAATGGATCAATATATTTTTGCCTTTATTGGCGTCCATTATGGTAAAAAACTGTTCAACATTGGCTACAGTAGGCTGCTTCCAATCAACATTTATCTGTTGATATTGCATTCCTGTGCGGGCGACTAAACTGGCTTCATCGGCATAACCACTGGAGTTTCCAGCGGGAATGAGGTTGATCACTAACTCAACACCAGCTTGCTGTAATGCGGGAAACTCAGCCTTGCTCGGTAACCCTGAAGTGATAATGCTACCGTCATTAAACTGTACTGCTTTTATGTTTTGTAAGTTCTCAGGTGCAACTTCTGCAATCGCCATTGAACTGAGCAGGCTCGCGAGTAGAAAGATAAATCTCATGGTGTTGTCCCTAATTAATGGCGTACTAGATTTTGACTTTAATGACGACCTTTCGAACTTGTTTTGGCGTCGCACTGGTGCCTGGCATATGCATATCTTCTGGAAAGAAGAGGGCAAACATCCCTGCTTTAAACGGAATAAAAGCTGCGGCGTTTTTATTGGATTGGTAATCAAACTCGGCATAATCATGTTTGGCAAAATAGGGTTTTGAAGGTATTTGGTCTGCTAAAGGTAAATAGCCAAACTCCTCTTCACCACTAACAACGTATTGTACATCGATATACTGCTGGTGGACTTCAAAAGGCTCCACTTCTCTTGGCTTAGTTTCATAATCGTTGACGATAACAAACAGATCCTTGCCATCGAGTTCGTATGTGCCCACCTCCAGCTGGTTAAAATCAGTTTCACTCAGGTGTGCAAGCGCTTTAGCAATGCGAGGGCTGATGTGGCTGTATAGGTTTCGATTTGCTAGCGTGTCTACAATCATAATCTTCTCGTTTATAAGGTTGCTTAAGCGAAGCCATCTAACCTAGCTTAAGTTTTCAATAAACAGAAGTTTAGCGCTATCTGCTATTAGGCGATACAGGAGTTCACTTCAAATGTGATGCCTTTAGCTTCGAAAGCCAGCTTTAACTTTGCAGCAAGTGAAGACTTGGGCTTAAGGGGAAAGTTAATTTTGCCTAGACTTGAATGGATAAAAAGATGATCGCCGAGTAATCGTACCGAATCGATGTCTTGATAATTCAGCGTTAATGTCTTGGGCATGCTGGTATCTGACGTCTCCATCATCTTAATAAAAGTGACTTCAGAGGGCGTAAATACAATTCGTTGAGTCCACAATAAATGAGTGATCCAGGCAGTACTCAGTGTCAAACTCAGTAGAATGACATAGTCGAGAATATCATTGTCGTAGCTTGAGTGAATCGCTAAGAAAGTGAGAGTTATGCCAATTAGGGCATAGCCGACTCTTTGAAAGGGTTTGATGATAGTGCTATTTTCCATATTACATCCTTGTTGCTTCCGTATTAAATCGAGTTTACGCTGCTCGGTAAGTAAGTGAAAAGTTAATTATTGTTTAATTATTGTTTAATTATTTGAGGTGAAAGTGTCTTCGTTACGATTTATTGCGGGCTCAAAAGCCTTTAAAACGCTTAGCGAAAATGGACTACAGCCCGAGCTGTTTAGCCAGTTATTGGCGGCGTCGGGTGGGCCGAAGTGGATTGTTTTTAATGGCTAAACACCGAAAAGCTCGTATGTTTAAAAACAGACATTCAATAAGATACAAACCTTTTGTTTTATATCATTAAAATTATCTAGCGTTTTTCATAAAGATATATGAAATACCAGAGGGTGAATGGGTGAATGGGTTAAAGGGGGGAACCTAAAACCTTAACTATTGATGACTATCTAGCTACTGCGCTTTAAGAAGTTGCTCCTGTACTACCTGATTAACCATGCCTGAGTTATCTATTTTCATCAGTATGTCATGCGGACTTAGATTGTCTTTGACCATAATGACATCCATGCTTTTTCTAGTTTTAACACTCTCAATGTTCAATTCAGTGGCTTTTCTAAGCGCTTCTAATCTGGATCCGTTCTCAATCAGATCTTCTTTCCAGTAGACAATAAAGGTCATGCTGATTTTTCTTCTCATCTGCGCTTCAGCATTTAGGCTTTCTGTTACCTTGTTCTCTTTCACAATATTTGCTGCAGATTCAGAAATGGGCTTGTCGTTAACTTGACTACAGCCAGATATCAGCAAAGATATCAGGGTGAGAGCGATGATATTAAATTTAATGGATGGCATATGAATCCTTGGTGTTATAGAGAGGTTTTTTGACTTGTGATGCTTCGCACTTATGTTAGTTCAAGGGCTAAATAAATCGATAAACCAACGGCTAAATCAACTAAAGCTTGAGCTATAAATGCCCCTCTTTAAAGGGAAGGGCATTTATGGTTTTAAACCTTAGCCTTCACATATGGCAGGTGGTACAGAGCTGCTGAAATCAACTTCAACAATGTCACCACATGAACCATCTTTACAAGATTGAACAGCGACTCTAGTGTAAGCAGAAGCATCTACGGTCACACGAGGAACATCAGCAACAACAGTCTTATCAAAGGCAACAGAGTTAATATCACCAGTAGAGCTAGTTTGTAAGATGTTATAACTAACACCATCTACAGTATGTTGTAGAGTACCAAACTGTATGTTATACATTGAGCAAGCAGTCGGCACAACTTCAATCATTCTAACTAAATAAGCTTCTTGAACTGGTGAAGTAAATGCTGCATAGCGATGTTGAACATTAACTTTATCAATTGCTAGGGCATCATTTTTAAGAGCATTGTAAGCATTGATAACACCAGCACCATAACCAACTTTAGATGCTCTTGATGCCTGACCATTACCATTAAGCTCATGTGGCACAGCAGTGTTTAAAATCATTGCTTCACGCTCTTTAGCTGATAAATCAGGGTATGCTAGCTTAAGCAAAGCGAGGACACCAGAGGCATTAGGCGCAGACATTGAAGTCCCTGAGTTTTCTGCATAACAATCATTGTAGCTATTCGAGTCACCACAATTACGACTAGTACCGTAATAAATAGTACTCATTGTTGCACCAGTAATTTCTTCACCATGAACTGCAATATCAGCAAACTGTCCATAATTAGAGAATCTACTAATTTCACCACTCATTTTAGATGAAGCAACACCAAATGCTTCTTCACAGTTAGCAGGAGTAACATAAGTAGTATCAGCAGATTCATTACCAGCAGCAATAACAACACTAATGTTCATCTTATATGCTTCGGTGATAGCATCTTTTGTATAGCTATTAGCTTCACAACTTAATGCAGATTTTCCGCCTAAACTCAAGTTGATAACATCAACAGGTTCAGAGATTGGACGAACATAACCTTTATCACCCTCTTGTAATGAACCATTGCTGTACTTTTTAATTGCCCACCAAATACCATCACCAATACTGTAGCCATCCCCCCCAAAACTACCGAGAACACGCACTGGCACAATTTCTAGTAAATTATCAGGAACAACGCCAACCATACCAAGGTTATTATTTGAAGTTGCCGCAATTTGACTTGCAACACTCAAACCATGACCATCAATAGCAACAGTGTATACACCATCACCATCTCTGTCCCACCAAGATTTGTCGGTAGAGTCGTTACTTTCATAAAGAGGAATTAGATTTTCGACAGAACAAGTAACATCTAAGCCAGTATTTTCAAGGTCAACAGTTGAGCAGCCCATTTCCCAATAACCATCGCTACCAACACCATCCCCCCCAACAACAAAGTTAGCTTCATCGTCAGACCAAGTAATATCTTCATGTTCCCATTTTCCAGTATCAAGAACCGCAACACGAACCTTTCGGTCGAGTTTTACATGCTTAACAGTATAATCACGAGCTTTAGCAAGACTTGATAAACCCATGCGAGAATCTTCTTGTTCATCTAAATATTCTTGACCTAGATATAAAGGATCATTAAATTTATCAATAACAAGAGAAAGAGTGCCAACTGTGCCACTTTTTACTTTTTGGGGATTAAAATGATTTACATTAATTAATTTTCGATTAATTTTTGGAGAAACTACAATTCCATTTTCTTCTACATATTTGAAGTAACCTGTATTTTGTAGTGTGTTAATTGCAGTCTCGCTATCACCAGCAACATGAACCAAATCAAAAGTTTTTTGAAGTGGTTTTAACAGAGTGATTGTTAATCCTGTTTGTTCAGCAATTTGCTCAATAACATCTGTGCTATGTACGCTTTCATTATCTGCCCAATTTACAATTAACTCGGCAGCATGCGTTGAAACTGAAGTTATAGCTATAATGATCGAAATGGCTATGTGTTTAATTTTCATTTTTCTTACTCTTAATTTGAATTATATAAAGTCATAGTTTTAAAAGCGCCAGTGGATTGCGGATGCGCTAATCAAGCACTGCTTCATTTGCCATTGAAGTAGCAATACTAAGAACTTCATATTCAGGCTTCCACACCCAAGCATCCCCCTGATATGCACCGTAAGTGGTGTTGCCTACAAAGCGACTATAAAAACCATTATCAAGTTCATTCATTTGCTCCCAGTAAACCCGACCTAATTCAAAACTAGGAACCGCAGTTTGCAACATTCCAGACAAGCGGTTAGTTCGTTCAATAATATTTTGTCCACCAGCAGAATAATAAGAATCTTCCTGATTACCTCGGATACGCTCAATGTTACTTACAGCTAGAGCATAGTTTGTAGCATTAGCGTAAAATTGAGAATCAGCCTTACCTGTTTGTCGATCATATGTTTCTTCCTCGCCTACATTACAAATGTAACCAAGTTGAATAACATAGTCACCATCAATGTATCCACCCTTAAACGTATAATTAACAGCAAATCCATTCTGAACAGCCCCTAACATACAATTCAGCTCTTCCGTAGAATCATTTTCAGAAAAATAACGTGAATCAGCAATCAATAGACGCTCATTTAATGCTTCTTGTTGGGTAAGAACACTTTGCATTTCTAGCCCATCAATAAGGAAATCACTAAGACGCTCTAATTCTTGAGACTGTTTTACAAATTTTTGTGCAAGTACGATTTTTTCTTCTAATTCACGCTCCTGAGAAGTTGTAGCGCCTTTTACATAAACCTCATAAGCGGAACCAGCAATACCACCAAAGGAATCAGTTGTATTAATTCGAACAAAAAAGACAGAGAATTTAGAACCAGCAAGAGCAGTTAATGAATATGTTTTTGCTGAATTATCATAAGTGAAAGAAATTTTACTAGCATCACCTTGAAAAACGTCAAAAGGTTCAGCTTCATAAATAACCAAACTATCAGCATCAAGAACTTCAGAAGATGCCATGTCGAATGTTTTAGTTACCCCCTCTTCTAAAAATACAAAGTTTTCACTATCAAGAAAAGGAGAACGATTTGCATAATATACATTTAGTGAAAAATTCAATGTTTCAGTAGTAACACCATCACTCACAGTAAGAACACCAGTATAGTCGCCTTGGTTATCACTAGATGGAGAAACAATAACTTCCTTACTGTCAGGATTGACAACCGCTGAAATTGCAGCTTGATTTAAACCAGAATCAACATTCATTACAACACGATAGGTAATGTTTTCTTGTTCAACAGAACCCAACTCAATTTCAAAAGGGAAACGAGCCTTTGCTGCCTGAGCAACTGAAAGGTTAATGGCTTCTGCATCAAACCAGCTTACAGAATAAGCTACATACTTGCTGACGGAGACGGTGATATTTTTAGCGATACTATCTTTACCGTCGCTGACTGTTATAGTCAGCGTAACAGTGCTGCCAGCAGCGACATCACCTGCGGTAATAACTAAATACTCACCACTAATGGCTGCTGAAATGACGGGTGAAGTGGAGCTAAAGGCGTATGACAGTTCATCACCATCCAGATCTGTCGCAGTAATACCTACCTCTATCGTAGAGTTGCCAGACAGAGATATTTCCGACTTTTCCAGAGCTAGAGTCGGAATATTATTAGGCTTGTCCTTAACCTCTACAGTAACCGTTTTGGAGGTGCTCGCTTTACCATCACTAACAGTCAAAGTTATGGCTGTAGTAAAATCGCTCTCAACTTCGTTTGCACGAATAGTTAATGTGTCACTACTTACACTGCCAGACACAGCAGCATTTGATGAAGTTACAGAATAGGTGAGCTTGTCACCATCTGAGTCCTGGGCATTAATTGAAATATCCGTTGTCAGCCCCTCTTCTAATGATATTGAAGACTGACCCAATAACAGAGTAGGCGCATTATTGCTCACAGAGCCTCCGTTATTACCATCATCAGGTTTACTGCTTGAACTATCGTCACCACCGCCACAGGCTGAAAGGACCGCCGATAGAATAACTGCAGATAACAATCCACGAGTATTGTTCATGTATATTTTCTCGAGTTAAAAACACAAATGTATTGTGTTTATGAAATATTAAGGTAAGGAAAAGGGTTTAAATAAGCCTTTTAAAGTCCATATTTGTGAGTCCGTATATCTAGGTAAAGCAGAGTAAGAACACTAGCCCTACCGCTTTTTCCTAAGTAGTTTTAATACTTTATTGATTACCATTTAATGCATTCAGCATTGTGCTAAATGGAGCTATGAACGAAGTAAAATCGAAGAGTTTGATTGCGAGAGAGATATTGTATCCACAGGGATTGAGCTTCATTATTTAGTCCTTTATATAATGTTTAGATAAAAATGTTGTCATTTATTGCTTAATGATTCACCACTTCAAATCAAGTAAGAACTTGAAGATGTTACCATTATCACATGCTCGCTACTTTGTGACTACTTTTTGGTGGCCTGCAATTTTCAATTGCAAAGCCTTACTAACTGTAAAGATCGGCAGAGATACAAGTGTTACGCCCATCGGCTTCATGGGGTGTGAGGCCGCCCCGCCCCCTCACATCGAAGTTTAAAAAATAAGTTAGATGTGTCTCTGTATTCGTATTTCACCTTAAAATCATCGCTAGAAAGATCTAATGCAACATTGAGCGAATTGGCGTTAATAAAATAGATATCCTAAGAACATTATAAGAAGGATTACTAAGGGGGAACTTTTAGCTGTACTGGCTGTCAGGCTGGTTGCGCCTGCTGTTAACATACCAGATCCCCCTCCAATAACAGCCCCCATTATCATCGACTTTCGAGCAGAGTGACTATCACTTTCAGTATTAATCTTCAACAAGCATTGAATGAATATTCGTCACTCATTTTCGAGGCTACTCACCTGTTACTGACCATTATTATCTGAAAACTTTTCATTGGTTTGATACCAAGGCAACAGTTGCAAAATAGCAAATAACAAGGTTGAAACCAGTAATAACGGCAAACCTAGTCTCATGGTATCAAACAGCATTTTCAGCATCTCTTTATCTAAACCAAAAGAACTCGAATAGCCTCTCATATCATCAAAGTATGAAAAAGCATCATAAATAGGAACACATAGCACAATAAGAAATATTAACGATAAAATTCGACTCACAACTCTAGGTAGGCCAAGCAATAGGCTGAAGAGTGCCAAGAATATAAATACCAGTTGAAACCCTGTACTTTCAACTAACTGAAAGTAGCTTTGAGACTCATTAAATATTTGAGCCAAAGGTAAAATCATAGAGATAAACAAGGTAATTAAAACAAAAGATGAAAACTTATTATGAATTTTAAAACCATTTTCTCCAGGAATACTTATTGATTTAAGTGCGTTGCTGGATTTTGAAAAATCAATATTATTCACTGACTCCTTTGTTTTTCCTGCTGTAGCTGCGGCAAAAATTTTAGCTTTACTAATATTCTCTTCATTAACACTATTTCTAGCTTGACTATATAAATTAGCAGCCACGGCCTTAGCTTTATTTAGGCCTTTATCAGCTGCAGTTGTTGTTCTCAGAACATAAATATTATGTGCTGTACCATCTGTTATATCAAAATCAACTTCATCACCAATAGTGGGGCTAACCTGTGAACTAAACTTGTCTTGAGTTACTTCAAATTTCTGTTCATTTGCGCCACGAATGACAGTTGACTCAGCAGTGGTATGTAAAATGGTCCCTTTCATTACTTATCCTTTTACTCTTATATTAACAACTTGGAGCCGAAATCAGTAGCTTTGGTTTAATGGTCTCGGGAGTTATTTTTGATGAAAGGCCAATAATATTAATTGAAACAGATCGCCCACATAGCGTTTCAACAGCGAGGGTATGAGTATGTCCATTATCAACATTACTTTTTATTGATACCGTTCTACCAGATGACTTTATTTCCAAAGCTAAGGAACTTGAATTTTTTGTATAGCTAACAAATCTATCCTGACCAGTAATATCAAGCACTGCCACGCCACCATCTGGTACATACATGTTTACTACGGATTTTTGAACTTGATCTATGCTAGCACTATAAGGACCCTGAAGTTGAACCACATCAGATACGACTTGTGGCGTTTGGGCAAGTGAAAAACCAGATACTATTATTAATGGTAGCGCTAAAAGTTTCATTGTACTGCCTTTATTATGTTTTTAGTGGTAATTGCTTTGACAAGGATGCAAAGGTGTTTATATGCATATAGGTGTGTAACAATTATGTTAGATGTCGACTAAAGTGTACCTACCGAACTCTTTGGATAATTTAAACCTGTCATTGCTCCCAAATGACTTAAACTTGTATGAGATAATTACCATCCCTGATTTTTCTTTCAATACCATGTCGACCAATTCACAGTCTGAATCTGAGTATTCCTTCTGAACTCTTTTAGGTAACCCTTTATTTTTTTGAGTGACGAGTTTGCTATATTCTGACTCTAGGAGGTATGCCTTTAATTTTTCAGGATTGGCATCTTCAGTGACAAATTCACTAAATGCTTCACAAACATATACTCCAACCTCTTCATTACTCATTTTTGAGATCTGCTCATCTGTCAGTGGAGCATCTGAGCAGCCAATTATGGCAGTAGTCAACACACATAAAGACACCAATGATTTGAGGGTTTTCATACTTTAAGTCCTTTAAAATTAACAATATGCAGAGTCAGATTTACCTATATTACATCTGAAAGTGTCCAAAAGAGTCTGCTCATCAGTGCTTAAGGTCTTGTTACTGATCACCAATGTTTAGCCTCCAGTGCAAAGATTAAACTAACGTATCTGAATGGTTAACAAAGGGAAGATACGTAAATTCCGAAATAATTCGTAAAATAGATAACAGAAAATCACAGAAATTTGACATGACCACAATATTGGTTTTCATGATTTGCGTACCAGCAAAGCACAGGCTGAGTATATTAAATGTGCCGAAGCGTCCTCATATCATAGCTTTCACTTGATTCAGCTATTGATGATATACATAACAACTTCTGATCATCCTCCTAAATCGACGACTCATACATTTGTTGCTTAAACGTAGAATAATTAAAGATATTATTATAAAGTAGCTGGGTCATATGTACCTATAGCAGCTAATGTGAGGTGTTGGAAATTGCTTAAATACCTTTTGGGCACTGATTCCTTCACCATCACCAATTGGCTGTACCCTGATAGGGATTGCATGCAAGCAGGAAAATGGAGTTTATGCCGAGTACAGCTCAAGATGTTGAACAACTCACCAGCATATTGGTTAAATGGAATGCTGGAGACAAGGTTGCAGAGCAACAGCTCTATCAGTTTGCTTATCAAAAATTTCATCAACTTGCTAGTGAAGTCAAATCAAACTCTATCGGTGAACGACCAGCAAATACGCTACTAAGCATATCCAGCAATACCACATCTCTAGTTCATGACGCTTTTATAAAAATTCATCAAAGTAGAGATGTTGCCCCCGAAACGACAAGAGAGCTTTACATAACATTTTCAACGGTGATCTATTCAATCTTGGTAGACAACATACGAAAATCTAAAGCAAAAAAACGACAAAAATACAGTACAGATACTGAAAGTACAGCTATGTTAGACAAAATACAGCGTATTTTAGATATTGAAATTTTACTAAAAAAATTATCTATCGAGTACTCTAGGCAGGTATCCGTTTTTATCTATAAATATGTTTGCCTTACCCCATCAAAAGAGATAGCTGAATTGTTTTCGGTTTCAGAATCAACAATTGATAAAGACCTTTCTTTTATCAAGCTACAGCTTTCAAATTATTACCACAATTAACCAATTTCACTGCAGGGACGTTCTAGTGATGCAAAACCTTTACGAGCACTATTGCCATTTATCGACACTTAACGAAAAAGAAAAATCCGATTACATAGAAAGCCTTAAGCATGATGAGGTTACCTATATAGCGTTAAAAAAAATGCTTATGGATGTAAGTATTGATATCACACAAATTTTTAATGAAAGTATTGAGCTTGCTGGAGAACAGATAACTGGCAACCTTCAGACGGGTGATAGTGTATCGAAGTACAAAATAATAGAACTACTTGGTAAAGGGGGAATGGGCAGTGTCTATTTAGGCAAGAGGCAAGATGGCGAGTATGCTCAAGATGTGGCGATTAAGGTTGTACCGCTTGCTCTATTGGATAATGAATCAGAACAGATTTTTAACTATGAAGCTCAGGCTCTTGCTTCATTAAATCACACTAACATTGTCTCAGTTTTAGATGCGGGTCGAGATGAGCGAGGTTTCGCTTATATCGTGATGCAATATGTTAGCGGACAAACCTTGAGCAAATATGTAGAGCGTAATTTGCTATCCGAGCAGCAGAAACTTGAACTGTTTATGCAAGTCATCGATGGAATTACCCATGCTCATGCAAACCAAATACTCCATAGGGATATTAAACCAGAAAATATTTTGGTTGATGCCCAAGGTCAAGTTCACATAATTGATTTTGGTATTTCAAAATTTATTCACTCCCCAAAAACAGAATACGTTGAACCATATTTAAAAGCACTTTCATTTGCTTACGCCTCTCCTGAGCAAAAATTAGGCGAGCATATTACAATTGCATCGGATATCTACAGTCTTGGAAAAGTTTTATATGACTTAATCGATGACACCACTGTCTTGCAAAGTATCGCTTTAAAATCAACTCAAGATGATACGCAACAACGATATCAAACGACTACTGAGCTTAAAGCGGATATTGAAAGCTTTCTTTATAACAAACCAACAATCGCTTTCAATAATCCATGGTATAACTCAGGATTATGGTTCAAACGCAACTATATCCGCTTTTCTTTAGTACTGGTTATTGCGATAGTTAGTGTGATATCTGGAGGCAAGTATTATGATTCCTACATCTATGCTCAACAGCAAACGCTATTAGCGGATAGTAACTTAAAACTTGCTGAGAACATGCTAAAGCAGGTTGATGTTAGAGTAGTAACAGAGATTGAAAGGCAGAGGGCTTTAGTTAACTCCGCTAGGAGTATCGATATTAGCTTACTCCCTTTAGAGCAAGCTGTCAGGTTTACATTGTCTCTGGCTAATGCATATAAAACTATCGGTGACTATAAGCAATGTCAGTTATATACATCAAAATTATCAAAGCTAACTAATGGTAACGCAAAATTTAAAGTTGAAAACTTAATAGCACGAAAGATTCAAATTGAATTAAATGTATTGAATAATAATAACAAAGAGATGCAACATGATCTTATAGTTTTAAATGAAGATGTGTTGAAGCTTACTGACTTATCTGACAACCGACTTTTTTATCTTATCGATTGGGAAGTTGGTACGACTACAATTTCAAATGTAGAGTTGCAAAAATTGTTTGATTTGCTTACCTCAAACCTCGAGCCAGTCAATAGAAATCAAGAGGTTTTGCTGGAACATATTAGATTAATAGCTATGTCTAATATCAGCAAAGCGGAGCAGTTAAGCGGAGTTGAGAAGTTGCTGGAGTTGGTGGAGAGCAATATTTCTGACATATCTTCTAAAAGGTGGGTTAGTCTTTTGCATGACTGGTATCTAATGTCTAATATACAGGGGAAGCAATCGGCTAATAACATCAGTGACCGATTGGTCAAAAATGCTCAATTACTCCAATCCCTGCTAGATAGTGACCACCCATCAGTATATGTATTAGCGATATTGTCTAAGCAGACATCAGTAATTAATGGTTTTCCGCTTCCTGATAGTATTAGTGATATTTATAATAGTATAGATGCTAATGCTATGCCCCCATCATATCAGACAAACTATTTT
This sequence comes from Shewanella sp. KX20019, assembly GCF_016757755.1. Lineage (NCBI taxonomy): Bacteria > Pseudomonadati > Pseudomonadota > Gammaproteobacteria > Alteromonadales > Shewanellaceae > Shewanella > Shewanella sp. KX20019. Next base: position 538,477 of record NZ_CP068437.1, read on the forward strand.
ATTATCGAACTCACAGAGTCGATCAAAAACAATAAACTGGAAGACTCATATTATATAATGAGCAATGTTTATGGTGATTTGTCTAGCTATGGTGAAAATGCACTCAATTACTATTTACAGTTTACGGTGTTTGCCAATAAGTTTAACCGCCAAGACCTATACCTAAACCATCTTTCAACACTCATTGAACACTATCGACAGAAGAATAATTTAGGCCATGCAGCTTACTTTACCTATGCCTTATGTAGTAATTCGGCTAATATTGACGAAAGGTATTCATCTGAATTCAAAGTCGGCGTTGATGCTTGTGATAAAGCAATGGAGTTTTATAAACAATATCAAGGTAGTAACAGTAATTTCTACATCATGTCACAGCTATCTAAGCTAGACCTTTTAACAACTTCAGATGATAGCAAAACATTAAATAGCTTAGTGGATGAAGCAGTTCAGTTAAAGAGGCATATATCTTATCCTGCTACTGAAAGAAAATATTATATAACTCTTTTTAGAGCCTACCTAGAACTGCAGGATTTTACTACTGCAGAGCAGCTCCTTTCTGAGTTTGAGTTATCAACAAAATCTAGCCTGTTTGATAAATATCTCCTTAAATTGGAACTGTTATCAAGAACAGAGAAAATTGATGAACTTGCTGTCGTGTTGAATTCCGTACCAGAAGTTGACTGCAATGGCATTTCAAATTCAAATATTAGAAATTTTAATCTATATCGAAATAATTCAAAAATGAAGCCTAAGTTATTATGCGAAGGAAAGTTGCACTGGAAAGATATAGTAAAGGATACTGATCTAGCAGAAGCTATCTATTCATCAGTCGACAGCTTTGTAACAGGCTTGTAGGGATTTGACATAGTGTTAATGACAATGACAATGACAATGACAATGCCAATTTCGATTAAAGCTTAAATAAAAAAGCTTTAATCGTTATTGGTGAGGTTGTTAAATACTAATTGGTATTGCGGGGCTAGACAAGTACTTGTTTGGTGAGTTTTTTAAATCGCTGGCGCAACCTTTACATACCTTAGGGGCTTCATCGGGCGCTTGGCGCTTAGCCTGTTTAGCGCAAAATAATCCATTGGCGGCATATCAGCGACTAGAAGACTTGTATATCGACCAGCGTTACGACAGCAAACCTACTGCGGTAGAAGTGTCGATGCAAGTAAAAGGGATCCTTAAAGGCCTGCTAGGCAGTCAAGGGGCGGCTGAAATTGTCTCGAACCCATTAGTTAATAGTCATTACATTGCCTGTCGTGGACGCCATTTAAATCGCCTAGTAGGTAAAGCTCCGCTTGCCGTAGGCTTAGCCGCCGCTGCTGTAACCAATCTTGTTAGTCGTAAAACCTTAGCGTGGCATTTTGAACGTTATGTCTTTGGTGTGCAGCAGTCAAAATCTCCGTTTTATCAGCTCACTGATCTGCCCAGCCAATTTCGTGGTCTATCTATAGACAATATTCAGCAAGTATTACTGGCGACGGGCTCTATCCCTTGGGTATTAGCGCCAGTGACAGAGATAGAAGGCGCGCCGAACGGGCACTATTATGATGGCCGTATTACCGATTATCACTTTGATATCCCGCTTACTGCACCCGCTGGGCTTACGCTTTATCCACATTTCTTTGCCAGAATGTCACCCGGCTGGTTCGATAAGTCTTTGCCTTGGCGAGACGCAAAACATAATTACGACAATGCACTTATTTTGGCGCCAACAGATGCTTATCTAAGAAGCCTGCCCTACGGTAAGTTGCCGGATCGTAGTGATTTTACTCATTTTGACTCCGATTCAAGAATTCAATATTGGCGTAAGGCGGCTGAGATGAGTCAAGTGTTAGCAGATGATTTAGCCGATGTCATCGATAAACAATCTCTCCTCGCAAGGCTAGAGCGGCTCTAAAAACATAAATCTAACTGCAATAAAAGCGCATTTTTGGCTGTCTAATAACTAAGCAGTAGTGAGGTCGTTGCTAAATAGCTTGCTGGCTGAAATTTAATCAGCTGCTACACTTTAGCTTTATTGACGATCGTCAAAAAGATGGTCTGGCCTACCTGCTTATGGAGGTTATTATGCGAACACAAGAGATGGCGTTATTGACGCACGATACCTTGCTGTTACCCGAGGGAAGGATAGAGATCCGCGTGGTCGACCCTGCCTATCTGAGCATGATAGCCGAAGTACTGAAACTGCATTATCAATTAGTTTTTGGTATGAGTCGGGCCAATAATGATCTTCCTTGTTATGAAATGGCGACTCAGTGCGAGATCATTGACTTCAATCTACTTGATGATGATTCCCTTGGGATTGTTTTACAAGGCAAGCAAAGGGTCCGCATTTTGTCCGCTGCAAAGCGTCGAGATGGTGTTTGGATCAGCAGAACATTAGCCTGTAATAATTGGCAACAAGAGCCCATCAATGGCGAGTTCGAGCTAATTAGTGCCGCTTTAGAGCAGTTTTATCAAGTAAACCCAGATCTATTTGGCTTGTATGATAATGATATGCACCTCGAAGATGCCTCATGGGTAAGCCAGCGTTGGTTAGAGGTGTTACCGCTATACAATAAAGATAAGTTACGTTTATTGAACCAACCCAATTGTCATAAAACCATGCATTTTGTGCTCGAATTGATCAAGTCCCACGCTAGTGCCAAATCTTATTAGCCTGAACTGATGTCGGTTTTTAGCTTATAGCTTTCAATTAGCCCCATCTGAGCTACTTTTTGTTAAAGTAGCGCTCAGTTTTATGCAATCAGTATTATTTTATGAGCAACTCCGTACGCGCAGCCCAAGCCTCCTATATTGTTTTACCTGCAACGGTAACCGATAAACCCACTGTATTGAGTTTTTTGGTCAGCCACTTTAAAGCGATTGATGAGGCTGTTTGGATTGCACGGATCCAAAGCGGAAAGGTGCATTGGCGAGATGGACAGTTAGTCACTTTGGACAGCGCATTTATCCCTCGGGCTAGGGTTTATTATTATCGCGAAGTACAGCAAGAGTCGTTGATCCCGTTTGAAGAAAAAGTACTGCTACAAAACGAGCAGATCATCATCGCCTTTAAACCCCATTTTTTAGCCGTTAATCCCAGTGGGAACTTTGTCAATGAGTGCCTAGTTAACCGCTTGCGGATTAAGACGGGTAATGAACAGATTGTGGCGGCGCACCGATTAGACAGAGCAACTGCTGGAGTGATGTTATTGTCACTTAACGCCAACAGCCGTCATGATTATCATCAGCTTTTTAAAAGTGGCTGTATCACTAAAACTTATCAGGCTGTTGCAAAGTTATCAGCCCCAATACAAAAATTGATTGCAGCAGCTAAGTTAAGTTTGCCCAACCATTGGACGGTCAAAAATAGATTAGTAAAAGCAGAGCCGAGCTTTATGATGAAAATCGCTGAAGGCGAAGCCAATAGCCATTCTGAAATTAGCTTGATTGCAGTCAAGGGTAACCTAGGTTTGTTTGAACTTACGCCAGTTACTGGTAGAACGCATCAGTTACGTGTGCATATGATGAGCCTTGATATGCCTATCCTGAATGACAGGTTGTATCCTCAATTACTCGACAAAGCGGCCGATGATTTCGACAAACCACTGATGCTGGTTGCTAAACGACTGGCGTTTGTTGATCCGTTATCAAATGAGATTGTTGATATCAGTTGCGATGGTTTTTCGTTGTAAAACACTTGGTTATAAAAGCGTAATCAACTTACTAACTGCGCCTTGGTGGCAAGAATTCTGTTTCACTCATATCGGCATGTAACACCGCTATTTTGGTTGGCGCGCCGTTTTTAGCCAGTTCGACTCTGCCAATACCGCTCATATTCATTAAGCGTTTACTGCGTGCGCCATTGGGGCGACGGCCACGGATCGACATACGTTTGCGCTTGGTAAAAAAGTTGAGTGGTGAGAAGTGTCCGTATAGCCAACCATTCAACTTGTCGAAGTAGGGCAGTAGTTTCTCTGGAAATTGATTTTTAATGCCGCTACACGTTATTTGGTAAATGGCTGGTCCTGCATCCCTAAATCGTATGCTGATGTCATAGGCAAACGAATAGTGAACATCACCAGAGAGGATCACAAACTGCTCCGGTGTTTTACGGTGTTGAAAGATACTCAACAGTGTATTGGCTGTGCCGGGATGTGCCATCCAGTTTTCGGCATCTACCAGTAGTGACGCCCCACAAAGCGTTGCCATTCTCTGTACCGTTTCAATGAGCTTTACCCCATACATAGGGGCCGCTGACACAATAATTACATTGGGTTGGTTAACCAGTTCCGCTTGAAACTCCATTAGCGCCTCCCAGTCCATTAGGCCTGAAGGTTTACCGAGATTAGACTCGCTACGCCAGCGACGGGTGCGAGTATCGAGCACAATAAGTTTAGGACTGGTGTCTAAACTATAATGCCAGTGCTCAAAGCTAAGCAGGGTGTTGATAAGGGTATCTTGGGCTGCACTATCGGGTGATTGAAACAGGGCATCCAGTTGCGGCCGAACGTCAGTATCAAATTTGCTTGGTGCATTGCCGAGCCCTTGAAATAGCGTATAGGCGATAAGGGCATTGCCTATGATCCGCTTTGAAAATGGGTGGTTGTACGCTGCCAATTCCCACCGTGCAGTAAGATTCCAATCATCAGTAATGTCGTGATCATCGAAGATCATATAGGTCGGTATATGGGCAAATAAACGCCGCACTTGCTGCAGGCCACTTTTAAACTCAAGTAAGTGAGTCCATTCTTGCTGCCAGCGCAGCGTGTTAGCGTTGCTAAGACCTGCGACATCTTTAGGGATATCTATCATTTGCCACAACTCTGGCGACCAACTCAGTAGATAAAGCGCTATGAGTTCATTGAGGCTAACCAGGTGGTTCTCAGCGATAGATGAGGTAAAAATTGGATGGTTGATATACCAACGTTTAATGGCCGTTTTAGCCTTATACTGGGTTTTTGGGAGCAAATTTAAATGGCGCTGATACAGGTCTGCTGGTTGATAACTTATCTGTTCACTGCTCGAGAGGCTACAGTCGATAAACTGTTCTTGATTTAAGCCTAATAGCGCGATTACCTCGCCAATGGCATAGAGCATTGGGCCAGCGATATCATCCACATAAACCTGGTCGCCACTTAACATCAGCAGCGATGGCCGCTCTTGCGGTGTTGCTAATTGTGCCACTTGGGTGTCTGCAGCGACTAAGGCATCTCCGCTGTGGTGGTGGGCGTTGCGGCATGAACCATGGAGTAGGTGATCAATGTGTGGTTTGACAATAAACTCAATGGCGGTTTCGTTACCGTAAGTCAGCCCCTTTACCTCGGCAAATAGATTCGGGTTACCGGCGCTACGAAGTTGATAAGCAAGTGGCGTATCGCAAGGAAGTAGGTCTGGTTGTGATAGACGTATTAAATACTGAAATGCATGCTGGCCAAGTGCAACAATATGAATGTCATCTTCTGTTAGATCGCGCTCAAATCCGGCGTTGGTTATCGTTAGGTTTAACCCTGATAACTGTTCGCGGCAAACGAACCATAAGGTAAAATGTTGCTGATCACAGTGGCGTAAACTGGGGCCTGCAATGATGAGCGGCAAAGCATCTTCAAACGACATTTAATAGTTCTTTAGTGAAATAATTCTAAATCCAGAGTAAACCAGTGCTTAGATGAAGAAAACCCCTTAAGCTAAGCACTGGCAATTTCAAGGAGTGAAATGATGGTAAAGATAATGGTAACGGGAGCAACTGGTTTGCTGGGACGAGCGGTGGTGCGTGAGTTACAGGCTAATTCAAATAACCAGATCATCGCTTGTGGCTATAGCCGTGCTAAAGCGGGTGTGCATAAACTCGATTTGACTCAATCAGCCAGCGTGATGGCCTTTGTCGATACCCAGCGCCCAGACGTTATTGTTCACTGCGCTGCAGAGCGCCGCCCAGATGTATCGGAAAAAAATCCTGCCGCGGCACTCGCCCTCAACGCTGAAGCCACCCGCTCACTCGCCTCCGTAGCTAGCCAGTCCGGTGCATGGTTACTCTATATTTCAACTGATTATGTTTTTGATGGCACGGCTCCTCGTTACGCCGAAAATGCGCTAACTCATCCGGTTAATTTTTACGGCGACTCAAAGCGTCAAGGTGAAGTGATAATTACAGGTGCCAAGCAAGATTTTGCCGTACTACGTTTGCCGATCCTCTATGGTGAGGTTGAAACGGTACAAGAGTCAGCAGTGACGGTTTTGCTCAATCATCTACTCGATACAACTGAGCAAAATATTGACGACTGGGCAGTGCGTAGCCCCACTTCAACGGCAGATATCGCCGTGGCAATAGCACAGATGATCCTTGCTAAAACCGCTGGGACGACCTTGTCGGGGTATTATCATTTTAGTGCTAGCAACACCATGAGTAAGTATCAGATGCTGTTGATCATGGGGGAATTACTTGGGCTTAGTACCCAGCACCTTAATCCCGTGACCTCGCCCACAGATAGTGCCAAACGGCCCCATGATTGCACTCTAAGTTGTGAGAAACTTGCCAGTTTATCGATTCAAAGCAAGGTACCGTTTGAGGTAGGAATTGAACGGGCGTTAGCGTTATCACCCAATGTGATGTCCATATTTAAATAGGATGGTTTGCCCATCCCTAAAGTCACAGTGAAAAGAATAACAATCAATGATAAGCCAACGAATGAAAAACCTTTTTAATAGTCACCTAGGTGCAACTGACCAATTAGCATTTCTGCGGTTTGCAGGCTTGCTACTCAAGCTAGGGCTGATTTTTTTTGCTGCCGAAACCTTCGCACTCTCGCTTAGCAGTCCGCTTTTATATTGGGGTATGTGTTTCGAAGCCCTCTATTTGGCGTTTACCTTTAAGCTACGTGAGCCTATCGCTCGCATGGAGTCAGGGTTATTTATCGTGTTGCTACTTGATACGCTATTTTGGATCTCTTGGCTCTATTTTACTGGCGGCGCGACGAATGCGTTTATCTCCTTATTACTATTACCTATCGCATTTGCTGCGATCACTCTGCCCAAATGGGCGCCGTGGACGCTGACACTATTATCGACAGTGGCCTACAGCTTGATGATTTTTTCAGTGCCTGAAAGTCAAATGAAACATCATGGTATGGACATGAGCTCGCACTACTTAGGTATGTGGTTCAACTTTCTCATTTCGTCACTGGTATTAACCACCAGTGTCGCCTACATTGCACAGCGAATGCGTAAGCAAGATGTTGAGCTCGGTTTTATGCGCGAAGCTCAGCTGAGGCAAGAAAAGTTATTAGCTCTTGGCACGGCGTCTGCGCAGATGGCGCACCAGCTAGCAACCCCATTGGCAAGCCTAAGGCTTTTAGTTGATGAAGCGGTAGAGGAGGCACAAGAGCATGGTCACAATGACTCGCCAGTTTTATCCGAAATGAACGGTGCCTTGCAACGTTGTGAGCAAACATTGCACTCGCTACGCACCGCAACAGAGTCGATTCGAGAGCAGAAACAAAGCATAGTGACTGCGAATACATTGCTACAAACCCTGCAACAACAGGTGTTATTGTTGATGCCACAAGTCAAACTAGAACTCACGTTACTTGATGTTGAGACCATCAATCAACATGCATCAACCTCGGTACTGTCTGATGCCAGCCTACTCCCCGCAATGATGTCTTTAGTGGAAAATGCCGCTAGTGCAAGCTTGGCTGAAACCGGTGATCCGCGAGTCACAGTGTCAGCGGTAATCGCCGCAGAAGGTCAGCGTTTATGCGTATCGGTCAGAGATTATGGCAGTGGAATATCAAAACAGATGCGAGCTCAAGTCGGACATCAACTTATTCAAAGCGAACAAGGCATGGGCATGGCATTGCTGTTAAGCCACGCAAGCTTCGAGCGGCTCGGTGGTCGATTGCTATTGGGCAGTATTGCAAGTGGCGGCACCGTTGCCGAAGTGAGTTTTCCACTGCACGCCGATATTGAAGCATCGAATGGAGAGTTATCATGAGCCGGTTACTGATTATTGAAGATGACCTCGCGCTAGCGAGTGTGCTCAGCCGGCGTATGAGTAAGCAAGGTTTCGAGTGTCAGCAGTGTCACAATGCCACAGAAGGGCTGTTGCTTGCCCGCCAGTTTAGGCCGACGCATCTGCTGCTTGATATGAAATTGGAGCAGGAAAATGGGCTTAAGCTTATCTCCCCACTGCGGCAGTTATTGCCTAAAGTCACTATGGTGTTATTGACTGGGTATGCCAGTATCGCCACTGCGGTCGAGGCTATTCGTCTTGGTGCAGATAATTATTTGGCGAAGCCCGTCGACACCCAAACGTTGTTAAATGCTTTATCAATGACTCCGACTGATATGGCGATAGAGCCGTTGCTCGAAGAGCCTATCTCCCCCAAAAGATTGGAATGGGAGCATATTCAGCAGGTACTGAATGCAAACAGTGGCAATGTTTCAGCAACAGCTAGGCAATTGGGTATGCATCGCCGCACCTTACAGCGCAAATTACTTAAAAAGCCGATTGTTGATCATCGCTAGCGTAGATCAAATAAAGCGCTTGCTTACAGCGGAACTCAATATCAGTTAGTTACTTTTTATAACTACACTAGTAGTGATTTTTAATGCGTTGTTGCTTCTAAATCCATTTATGGCACTGAATGTGCCAAATGTAGGGCAAAAGTTGGACAAATATATCGCATAGTCGTTATGCTGAATTGAGGTAAGCACCGCGAAAATAATGATAGTTTACTCTGACTCGGAGTTGTCTATGAGTAAAAATACTGTTTTCAATACTGATACTTTCCTACTAGAAGATCCAAACGAACTTATTTCCACTGACAAATGGCAAAAAACGGTTAATTTATTAGCCAAGCTTTTTGACGCCCCTGCGGGTTTTTTAGTGCAATATACCGAAAAAGGTTTTCAAGTTACCATCGCTAGCGAGCAAGAGTCTAATCCATATGCTGCCGGTATTATTATCGAACCCAAGGTGAATATTTTTTGTCGCCGTATCGTAGAAACCCGCCAAGAGCTATATGTTAACAACGCTCTCATTGATAACTGCTGGGATAATAACCCTGAAGTTCACAGTGACGGTTTTAGATCCTATTTAGGTGTGCCTGTGTTTTGGCCCAGCGGCGAGCCTTTTGGCACTTTCTGTGTAATGGATTACAAAGAGACCAACTATAAAGCCACCTACCTTGAGCTGATACGCCATCTTAAAGATATCTTGGAATCAGACCTATCATTACTGGGCGCCTATGCCGAGATGCAAAAATTGGCAATTACCGATCCATTATCAGGCGTCCATAATCGACGCGGTTTTAACGTGCTTGCAGAGCAACGGATTAAATTAGCCCTGAGAACTAAAACAACACTTGGTCTTCTGTATTTGGATGTAGATAATTTCAAAGCGATTAATGATCAATATGGTCATAGTGTTGGAGATAATGTCATCTCGCTTATAGGCTTGGTATTAACAAAGTCTGTGCGTCAATCTGACGTGATTGGTCGTCTCGGCGGTGATGAATTTGTTGCTTTGGTGATGTTCGATGATCAGGAAGATCTACAGGCTGTAAAATGCAGAATTGCAGCTGCGCTTTGCTTACATCATCAAGTGGAGCAGCTGCCGCTGTTTACGGTTTCGATAGGCATAACAGAAACCAATGATTCCACCACTATAAGTGATTTGCTTGAAGCTGCGGACAAAGACATGCTGCAGAAAAAGCGTCGATTAGCTTTGTAGTGAATTATCCAATCAACTAAACAAAAATTCCCCGAGACAGAGGAGGTCAGCTCGGGGCAAAAGAAAGTGGAGCCGATGGCCTGTCGCACTTTCGGTTAACTTTATCAGTGCCTAGAAGCGATACTCACCAGTAAACCAAGCATTTAATCCTGTACCTGGCATACGTTCGCCTGGGGCTATCTCACTGCCCATAACGCGATTATAGCCAGCTAAATGGTCTTGGTAGTCAGTATTAAACAGGTTATCGATACCTGCTTTTAGTAGCCAGTTTTCCGCATCATAGCCTACTGACAGGTTCACCAAGGCATAACCCGCTGTTGTTTGCTCAAACTGTGTTTCTGATACCTTATTCTGCGCCGCCACTGCACGGGTTTCGATACGGGCAATCCAGTTGTTAATGTTGAAATTGAGTCCAAAATTCAGATTGGCAGGGCTGATGCGATAGAGGTTATCGTTAATATCACGGCGTTCGCCACGCACGTAACTTGCTACCATATCGGCATTGAAGAACTCGTTTAGCTGATAGGTCGCACTAATATCCATGCCGTAAAATTGTGCGTCAACATTGGCAAACTGCATTGGGTTATCATCACCCATCATGCTTGCAGCCATGATGACAGCGGGATCTGTAGCAGCAACACCTTGAATGTAATCATTAATGCGCTGGAAAAATATCCGTGGGCTCAGGCTGAAGTTATCCGTTTGATAGTCGCTGCCCAGTTCGATTTGGTAAGCGGTTTCTAAGTCGAGATCAACTTGGCCAACATAAGTGCGACCATCTGCAAGTCCACCAGTTGATTGCATAGGTACCCACAGGTATCGTTGCTGGTAGCTAGCACTATCTTGTTTACGTGCAAGTCCAACTACCCAGCTGAGTTTATCAGTTTGCGAGTAGCGCCCATTTATCGCTAAATCCACCCCCGTTTGAGACTGTGAGCGGTCGCTATTATTAAACTGCATCATTAACATATTAATTGGCGGCATGGTGCTCGCCATAGAATGCCCCACTTCCCCTGCATCAGTTTGATAGTGTTTTACCCGTGCGCCGATCTGCCAGTTCCACTGATCAATATCTTGTTGCCATTGCGCAAAAGCACTAAAGCTATTGTCGCTGACATCATTGAAATTATCGACATTAAACATCGGGCTGGTGGGATCGGATATAACGGAATTGTGTTGGCTAAGTTGTGCATCTAAGCCAAATATCCAAGCATCTTGAGCGATTGATATCAGCGCATCGTAGCTTTGACTATCGGCATTATTATACCGTGCATTCATGCTTGGCATTTTCATACGTTGGCTGAAATTATCCATGCCGTGCTTGGCATCACTATAGGCAATATGCCAATTCATATCCCAATTATTAAGGTCGTGTTGTCCCTCTACTTTAACTCTATCGGTACGGATAAAGTCGATATCCATGGGTAGGGCTGGTGTTCCGGCATCGGTCGTTTCTAGATGCTGATAGCCAACCGCTATGGATTCATTACCACCAGTATTGCCCGCTAAGTTGTAACGGTACTGTCCGCCAACCATGGTTTTGTCGTAAGTGGTCGGAGAGATAACTTTATCACCGCCGGATGTGGCGTTGTCATTGCCGTTGAGCATGTCTGCGTACACCAAGACAGCATGTTGCTCACTGCCAAAGTTGCCCTTACCACCCACATAGCTCCGCTCGCCATTGTCTTGGTATTGAGCAGTAACTTTACCGCTCACTTCATCAAAGCTGGCTTGTGACTCAATAACTTGCACACTGCCACCAATAGTATTAGTGCCTGCTGATACTGGCGCGATACCGCGTGTCATCTCCAGTCGTTCTGTTAGCACCAAGCTGGCGTAGCTTAACGGCGTATCCATGGCATTAGGGCCTGCGCTCGACAGCGTCATGCCATTGACTTGGGTGTTAACTTTGTCACCGTATAAACCTCGATACTGGGCAATGCCGGTTAATGGGCCGTTACCATTTACCGAGGCACCAGGCAGGTTGCTCAATAGGCCACTGATGTCTGTTTGCGGTGTGGCGGATTCTGGTGCTACAGCACTATAGCTACCCTGATGTTGCCCGCTGACTTCGATAACTTCAAAGACAGAATCATCGGCGAAAGTAGCTAAAGGAGATAAAGCGGAGAGCACAGATAAAGAGACTAAAGATAGAGGCAACTTCATAATAATGTTGTTTATTTGTTTTGAATGTAGCGGATAGTGTCAGTCGGTCTTTGCTTTAGCAAAGCTAAATCAACAAACTGCGACAAGCTGTCGCAGGCAAATAACAGTAGTGGTGTAGACCTTTGGGATCGTAAAAGTTCTTAGCTTGGTTTGTGCAAGATCGTGGCCTTCGCCAACTCTGGCGTTAATAGCAGGGTAAAGTGTTGGTTAGTCGTACTGCGGAATGAAAATAACCAAGTGTGATGAGGGCATGCCGAATTTCTAGTTGTTTACTAACAAATAGGCAAACGTTAAAAGCGTTGGCAACTTCTAATGAACAAGATATCGCACTATAATGGCGCTGAACTGCACAACAATTTAGGCATGAATGAATAATAACCGAGAGATAATCGCGATCTTACGCGAGCGTATTCCTACGTTCGAATGTACGCCAGGTTGTCATGACTGTTGTGGACCAGTGACCACTTCCTCTGAAGAAATATCGCGGCTGCCAGTAAAAACAGACGCTGAGCATGATGCTGCATTAGCGGAGTGGAACTGCGTTCACTTGGGGCCTAATGGTTGTGAAGTCTATGAAGAGCGACCATTGATCTGTCGAGTCTTTGGTACCACACCGAATATGCCTTGCCCCAATAGTTGTCGCCCTAAAGAGATGATTGACTCGAAAACTGAGCGACAGATCCATCACTTTATTGCCAACACACGACAAGTATTGGTGTAATAATCAGTGGCCAACGCTTGTTGACCACTGCAATGATATCGCAGTTCTGTTTATTCGTACTCTGAAGAGTAAGTTTCTTTGTAAGAGTGAGAATAGAGTTCAAAAAGGCTGCCAAATGGGTCTTCTAAATAGACCATTTTGTAGGGTTTGTTATCATCTTCTGGGTGATAGCGCATTGTATCCATTCTTACTTTTCCGCCATATTGGTTAACTTTCTCAATAACACCTTCGAAGTCATCTGTTTCTAAACAGAAATGGAACAGACCAATTTTGCTGAAATCGACGTTATGTCTCTCCTCTCTGTCTTTCATTTCAAACAGTTCAAAACCGATACCGTCGGTAGTGACAAGGTGAGCAATATTGAACCCTTTGAAACCCTGTCCAAAAACGGCAATACACATGGCACCGATGGCGGTTTCTCTCTCTTCAATCACTGCAGCTTTACTCATGACGATTTCAAGACCTAAGGCTTTGGTATAAAACTCGACCGCTTTATCCATGTCTGCAACCATAATTCCTACATGACTCATCTTCATAATGACTTTACCTTTGTGTTTATGGGTATTGGTTGTTTGTTTCGATGAGTAAAGTATATGGCGGTCATTTTATTTCGTAAAATTATCAAAAGTTATAATATTAATAACTATGCGTAATGAATAAGGCGGGGAAGCAAAGTTGAACTATGTTTATGACCGTGTTTATAACTATGACATGCTCCACCTTATGATCTAATAAGGTGGTCGCAGTTGATTCGTTAAAATAACGCTGGGTAATCAGACTCAAATGCTTGGGTCTTTTGCTTAATAAAATCGATTACTGTGCGAATTTTATGGCTGGGATAATCGCTTTGTAAGTAGACCAATTGCAGTGGAATATTGTCGGCAATATGATCCGAAAATAGCAGTACTAGAGCTCCTTGATGGACCTCTTTGGCGACATCAAACCAGCTCTTATACGCAATCCCTTCACCCGCTAATGCCCAATCTTTGATAACAGCGCCATCGTTGCAGCTTTTGTTGCCAATGACATTAACTGCATACTGCTGAGCTTTATGGCTAAAGTGCCATTTGTGCCAAGGTTCACCATCGCGATTGAGGATGAGTATCTTGTGCTGAGAAAGTTCTTTGGGATGTATTGGTAAGCCATGTTGTTCGATATAGCTGGGCGATGCAACTGCAACTCTTGGCATTAGTGCCAGCTGGCGTCTCATTAGGCTTGAATCTTCCAACTGCCCATAGCGCAAAGCTAAGTGTACATTTTGGCTGATAAGGTCTGTCATTTGGTCGCCAAAATACAGGGTTAGTTTTAGCTCTGGTGCGGTGTTAGCGAGTTCATCTAACCATGCACGAATGATATTACGGCCAAGGTCGGATGGCAGTGCAATACGCAGATCTCCTTTCAGTTCACCGCGGTTATCTGCCAAGGCGTTACTGGCATTGTCGAGCAGTTGCAATGCTTGTCTGGCGGATTCAATGAACAGATGACCCTCTTCTGTAAGTTTCATTTTTCGTGTTGAACGGGCGAACAGTAAGCAATCGAGTTTCTTCTCTAGCCGCTGTAGCGCCGCACTGGCAGCCGCAGGCGTCATGCCAAGCTCACGCCCTGCGGCCGAAATGCTTTGTAGATCGGCAATGCGGATCGTCAACTTCAGATCATTTAGATGGTACATATCAAATAATTTTTGAAAATGATTTCAATATTAGCCCAATTATCAAAATTAGTTAATGGGATTACACTGTTTTACATCATTTGATTTGATCATCTTGGATTGATCAAGTCAGCAAAACTTCGACGTTTTTAGCATACATCAGGAGCTACTATGAACCTTTTTACCCCGTACCATAAATCCCACTTGTCATTAAATAATCGTGTGGTTATGGCGCCAATGACGCGCTCTCGAACCACCCAACCTGGCAATATACCCAATGAGATGATGGCTACATATTATGGCCAGCGAGCATCTACGGGGTTGATTATTAGTGAGGCGACACAGATCTCTGATGATAGCCAAGGCTATTCGTTTACCCCAGGAGTTTACACTCAAGAGCAAGTAGCGGGTTGGCAAAAAGTGACGGCGGCAGTACATCAAGCGGGTGGGAAGATATTCAACCAACTGTGGCATGTTGGCCGGGTGTCTCACCCTGTGTTTCAACAAGGTGCTGCGCCGATCGCGCCTTCGGCAATCAAGCCGACCGATACGCAAGTTTGGGTGGTTGATGAAGCGCATCCTGATGGGCAGATGTTTGATTGCCCAACGCCTAGAGCGATGGATCAAGCTGATATTGATCGGGTGGTGGCTGACTTTGCTCAAGCGGCTAAGAACTCGATTGATGCTGGCTTTGATGGGGTTGAAGTCCACGGGGGGAATGGCTATTTAATTGATCAGTTTCTGCGGACTAACTCCAACCATAGAACCGATGTTTATGGTGGCTCACCATTGAAGCGTATTCAGTTTCTGCTTGATATTGTTAGAGCGGTAAGTGCAAAGATCGGCTCCGATAAAGTGGGTGTTAGATTAGCGCCGTTTGTCACCTTTAAAGATATGGGTTGCCCGGAAATTGTAGAAACCATTTTATTGGCAGCGGAATATCTAGGCCAGCAGGGGATTGCATATGTCCATCTTTCGGAAGCTGATTGGGATGATGCGCCGCAGATCCCAGAGAGTTTTAGGATCAAGTTAAGGCAAGTTTTCAATGGCACCATTATTGTGGCTGGACGTTATGATGTTGAGCGCGCCAGTGCCGTGATAGGCAAAGGTTATGCTGACTTAGTTGCTTTTGGCCGCTCATTTATTGCCAATCCAGATCTTCCCTATCGGTTACAGCATCAACTGCCATTAGCTGATTTCGATAAAGGACCGCTGTTTGGCGGCGGAGCAGCGGGATACATCGATTACCCTGCGTTAACGGCTTAAATAGCACACGGAAAAATAGAGAAGGGGCTACGCCGCCTCTCTATTTTAATACTATTCAGAACTCGGTGTTTCAACCGCAAAATAGTAATTGTACTCTTCGATTAGACTTAATATTTTAGGATCTTTGATGACCGCTGCCGTAAATTGATCGACAGTCGATACAGCCCATGCAAGGGCGCTATCATCTAAGCCTCCAGGACCTTGATCTTGGTAGATATTAATCGCGTCGGTGAAATTCTCTCTATATTCGAATTTTGCCAGACTTTGATTATTGACTCGAAGCTCATAAGTCAGCACCAAGTCGTTATTAACGACAACAGGAAGTAAGCCGAGTGAACCGCCAGCCAGCATCGCAGAGGTTAGTCCTGCAGCCGTACCGCCAGCAGTCGCTTCTAATCTATGGTGTACATATATCTTAATCGGGTTACCTAAGCTTTCTTTATCAATGTCGGTAAATGCCTGATGTAATCTGATTTTGTCGTAAATATCATCACTATTAATGGTGCTAATAAACATCGCTGGTGGCAGTTTTACTGCAGTTGCAGTTGCAGTTGCAGTTTCAGTCATGGTCTGTGCTACTACGGGCTGGATCATTATTATGCTGGCCGTTAGCATCGCTATAAGTGTGTTTTTCATAATCAGTTCCTATTGATAGCAAGCTAGTTGAACCACAGCAGACAAGGCCGCTTTATTGCTGGTACGAATATTTCCCTCGAGGTTAGGTTCAACCTCTTTAAAGGGGATGTTATTACGTTGCAAAAATTTGGCGGCGTACTTTGCATTAAGTGCAAAGTTAACGTTCTGCGGCAGTGCGCCAGATTCGATAAGTGCTGCGGCGTTCAAGGTACTAACGGTGATGCCTATTAACTCACCACCATCAGAAACAACAGGGCCGCCACTTGATCCTGGTTGTATCGGAGCTGAAAACTGAAACAAACCGACAGAGCCTTTAAGGGCAGTATGTGAGCTAACATTACCGCGAGTTAAGTTGGGCGAAACGGCCAGTAAGCCTTGTAATGGATAGCCTACGTTAGTGACGGGTTCACCAAGAAAGAGTTCGGCATTTTTACGCAGTGGTAGGTAAGCCTCTCTTGGCTGGCCAGTACCTACAACGGCCAGATCTAACAGGTTTGAGTCTGCTTCAACTTGAGCGTCATAACTATTATTGTTGTCATGGATTTTGGCTACCATGCAGTGATCAAGTACGTGTGCAGCGGTGAGAATTTGGCCATGTTCATTGATATAAAAACCAGTGCCGCTACTGACAGGCTTTTCCATATTGGCTAATAGAAGCGGATCCACATTTTTCATCGCTTTAGTTGCGGTTAAGTTGCTGCTATCGGGTGTTAGATTATTAAGAATATCCACCACGACTAATTGTGTTGCTCGCATCGCTGCATTATATAAACCAGTGCCACTGCCTATTTGACCAATATCAGCTTTATAGGTTTTCTTGCCCTTGCGGATGACTTTATCGTTATCGTTATAGACCTTATATGTCATGGTCATATGCGCCTTGCCGCTGGAAAATTCCCATTCAGGGTCTAAGTCAATTAGCAGACCATAGGTGTCATCACTTTTTTTATCTAATGCTTGAGCATCGCCAAAATAGGTACTAAATACATCATCGACTCCGGTTGAGAGTGCTTTACCTGGCTCAACCCAGACGTTCCAATTATCAAGGTAGAAGCGGCTTGTGGTATGCGAGTATGGCAGGTAGTAAGCCACTTTTGTTACCGCAGGTATTTGAATTGACTTGGCCAGCTTAACGCCTCTTGGAAGCTTGTTGGCGTTGATTTTTGTGCTGACACAGCCAGTTAGTATTAGCGAGCTCATTAATGTAATGAGCAGAAGATAGAGTCGCATAGATTATCCTTTTTACGAATGCGAGCGAGGGATGTAGGTTAATCACCTCAAGTATGGTGGCAATGGCTGCCGCAAATAAGGAGGGTGTTTGTAGTTAATGACTCTCCCTAAAAGAAAGGTGACTTTACTGCAACAAATGTTCAACATCAACTTGTATCAGTATTTTTACTTATGAATTATCTATTTAGCATCAGGCTTGTGTGCCGGTGATAGTGTTAAATAGACGCTAGACGGGGTGGTGTTATCAATAAGTATGCTTTGTTATTGATGGGTCTGTTTTATGCTTTACAGGGGCTAAAACAGATGCTGAACAATGGAAAATTGCGAGCGTGGAGTTTTTATTAAAACGCTAGGGAGTGCTAACTCCCCACTATTTGTCGATAGCTAATGTTAGACCTTTAATTTCAAGTACCAATTATGGATAGCGAGCTCCTAAGCTTTTCACAGACCATGACGCCAGCTTTAGTGCTTCAGATCTGTATAAAGATGCCACTGACGTCGGCCCATTTCAAGTACTACTCCGACGGTAAGTCCAGCAGCAGTATTAACCAGCAGACAGATAGCGGCGGTTGATAGGATCACAAAAATACAGAAAGGCTTACCATCGATAAAGCGTTTTGACCAAGCCAGTTGAGTCCCTGCAATTGCCAGTAAACTGCCTAATACCGCCAGTGGAATAAGCGATAGCAAGCTGGCGATCCCCTGCCCCCAGAAAGCGGCTATTAATAGGCAGGTCGTGCCAAATATAGTTGGTGCTAACCAAGTGCGGGCACCAAAGTGATGCTGTACTGCCAAGCCTCCTGCACCGTGGCACATTGCGGTTGCACCAAAAGGCGCTAACAGTAAATTTGCCCAACCGGAGCTGGCGGCAAAACGCTCTGGTGCAAAGTTCTCTTTATCATCGTTGGGAAACTTCTCTTTAGCCATGGCGGAGGTGGCAATTACCGCATTGGTCAGTGTTAATGCCAGTTGTGGTAGTACTAATAAACCCGCTGCGGAGCTCCATTCATCGATACTCGGCCAGCCTAACTGCCATGGGGTATAAGTTGAAAGATCAAAGCTGGGTGCGGTTCCGCTATTTAGTTGCCAGACAATGCCCATGCTAATCACCAAGGGCATGGCTAAATAGCGCAGTGGCAAGAATTTACTGCCAAAGAGCAGCGCAAAGGCAATGAGTCCGATAAGCCAAGTTTGACTCATCATCTGCCCCCCCATCCAAATGAGTTGAATACCAATCGCTAACTGAATGCCGATGCTGATGGCGGGAGACAGCTGTTTTGCCATCCATTTAATGGCACCGCTATAAGCGAGAACCAGCAAAATAATGCCCATCATCATGCCACTGGCTTGTAGCATGCCAGGCGTTAGGCCTTGAGCTATCACTAAGGCGGTGATGACTTTCATCGGCTGTATCGGAATAGGGCGACGATAGAGGAATGCGGTAAATAGTGCAAACAGGCCAAAACCCATAAAGATCCCTTGTGGGGAAAAATGGTTTAAGGCGATAAGGCCAAGCACTAAGGGTAGAAAGGTACCTAAATCGGCAAAGGCGCCGCTAAACTCTCCTGAATATTGGTTAACACTATAAAAGCGGTTGAACTTACATCTCATATAACTTGCCGTGGGAAAAGAACCCGTAATACATCGCAAGTTTAGTGCCAAGAATTTACCGATAAATACACCGTAAAAACCGACTTAATCAGCTATTTTCCAACGTTATTGAGACAAGTTGACGCAGGCAGGTAAATATTATGGTCAATAGGACTAATATTCACGAGTACTCAACTACCTCTTTAGTGATAAGTATTTGGATTTCAGAGATGAAACAGCAGTGAAAGAGTCATCACTGCTGTTATTGACTTACTTATTACTGAGCTAGCATGTTTAAAGCTGATTATGCATATCGCTTAATGCTTGATGAAGCAGGTCATCATCATTCGGCTGCTCAAGCCCTTGATGGTCTATAGCATCGTCAAAAGTGGTGAGATCATTATGCAGGGCGTCATGCCTGTCGTCATCAAGTAGTGGATTATCGAACGCATCGACTTGATTAGTATCGAGCATATCGGCATCAGGTCCATTACTTGTTAGCTCCTGCACATCTGGTAGATCGTTCAAGGTTGGGCTATCTGTTTTTGCCGCAAGATCTTGATGACTCATACCGACCATTTGCAAGTAATGATCAATGGGGGCGGAAGTGACTTGGCTTGCTGGCGTATGTAGCGGAGCCGCTAACGGTTCATCTTGAGCTACTAGATCGCCGCCTGATTTTTCGTCGAACTCTGCATGAGCAGTGTCATCTGTAATGGCAAACGGGTCTAAATCAACACTTACATTCGCGACTGCATCGTCTTGCGGCACGTCGTGGGCAACAGAAACTGGTGGGGGCGGTGGTGCTTGATGGCTAAAAACTGGGGTGACTGTCATGTCCAACACCTCAGAACCAAGTGTCAGCTTTCCACTGTGGCCGGGCCCGTGGCTTAAAATGCTCACTTGAACATGCATCACCACATCATCGTGGTGAGAGCCTTGTAGAGCAACCTCAAACCTATCTTCATGTACACCGATATTTTGCGAAGAACCATGTGGTCCTGTATGAGTATTGGCATGTTCTTGATAACTCAATTGGCCTGTTTTGGGGTTTATCGATAGCGTGCCCCATTGGCTAGTATAAGAGGTGTGATAATGGCCATTAACAAGTATTTTCCAACCTTGCTCTGCGACAGGAACAGGGGTTTGAGTTGGCGCTAAAGTCGGGATGCCTAAAGATGCGCCGATATGGTGGCTGCCAGGAGGAGCTGTTACCACGATAGGTTCAGGCTTTGCATTCGCCGCAATGTTTAACGCCGAATTCACGTTGCCGTGCTCATCGGTCATGATCGCTTTTATAATGCTGCTAGGCGTAACTTCAAGCGTAATACCATGGGCTAAACTGTTAGCATCTAGTACGTGGTCGACACCATTGATATTAAGATGTTCACCTATTTGGGCATCTGCTGCAGCATGGACTGTAGCGGTAATTGTGCCGGCATGACCTTGAGCTATTTCAGCTTTGCTGTAGGCGTTGTCACTGCCAGGAGTTTCAAATGTAATACTAGGCATACCTACTTGGGTATCAGTGTCATAGTGCAGGACTTGTGTGGCACTGGCTGGATTGCCTGCGCTATCTGTCGTAGAGACGCTGGCGGTGATTGATGAGGATGCTGATAGCTCGCTACCAGCGATGTTGATACTAAATTGTCCGCTATGATCCACTGTTGCTGTATAGGTATGTTGTCCAACGAGTAAGCGGACAATATCGCCTTGGTGGGCATCGCCCGCCACGTTGCCTGTCACACTGATATCAGTGCCTCTCTCTTGCGCGTTAATCACATTATCGCTAGTGATGGGATCCAATTGAATGCTAGTGTTTGCATGGGTATCAATGGTAAAGGCTTGCGTGCCCGTGGTGGCACTCCCGAGGTTACCGGCGTTATCGCTGGTGATAACGGAGGCTTCAATTGAGTGAACTTGTTGCTGGCCCGACGCGTAAATACTATGGATGTTGGCTTTAATTAAGGTTTGCGCCGGAACTGAAATACTATAGTGACCTTGAGCATCAACCGTTGCGTTAAGTGAGTGAATGGTCTTGCCATTAATACTTAAGCTCACTACATCACCCGCGTTAAAATCACCACTGACTTGACCTGTGATATCAATGCTTTTCCCTGACTCTGCGAGGTTAATAATGTTGTCAGCGGTGACGGAATTAACGCTGATATGAGGAGTTGGATTTTGGGTATCAACCAACAAATGGGTGGTTATTTCTGGTGTTACATTACCCGCGACATCAACCGATCCCACCTTAATGGGATAGCTTTGATCTGTCGGCATAATACTTTGATGCTCAGATGCATTGAGTGTCAGGCTCCAACTACCATCAGCTTTAACGACCGCATTGTAGATATGGTTCTTATCTAATTCGACATAAACGCGATCGCCAGCGGCGATATTTGAGGTGGTTCCCGTTATTTCTAACGGCTGATTATTTTCTAATGCGTTGAGTGCATTATCTTTAGAGATAGTATTAACTGAAATTGTCCCCGGGGTAGTGTCGAGGGTGTAACCAAAGCTGGTGGCCGCTGAGGTGTTACCTGCAATGTCGGTTTGTCTAATTTGTAGGTTATTCTGTCCTTCAGTAGGTGCAAATTGAGTTGTCCAACTGTGGCCGTTATCAATAGAATATTCTATTTTTGCACCTGCTTCACTGGCAATCGTTAACTGTCCATCTTTGGTTATTAAATCTGGGGTTGGGTTGAGCTCTCCACTAGTATCGTGCTTTAAGGACACAGCAGGAGCGGCAACTTGGTTATCTAGTGTGAAGGTCAGTGAAGTTTTAGGAGAGACATTCCCAGCTAAGTCCGTTTGCCTTACATCAACGGTATTTCTGCCTTGTTGTGGGGTAAAACCGTGGGTCCATGTTTGGCCGTGATCAGTGGAATATTCAATGCTTGCACCGGACTCTTGCCCTGTGATGGTTAACGAACCATCGTTACTGATGAGGTCACTGCCAAGCCCTGTGTCGTGTGTCAGTGACAGTGATAATACTGCCACACTAAGGTCTGCTGTTGGCGCTATTTCGTGGGTGATAGTCGAAACATTACCCACTTTGTCGGTAACGCTGGCGGTGACTGTCGCGCCCGGAGCAACTTCAACATTTACTTCACCGGAGATAAACTCTGCATCAGTGACTTTTTGGTCTACCCCGTTAATGGTTAGAATATCTGAGGGTTTAACATCAGCCGCTAGATGAATAACTGCCGTGATAGTCCCCGCAGCGCCTAATGCAACTTCTGCTGCATTGTAGAGGTTATCAATTCCTGTGCTTTCAAAGGTGATGGTAGGTGCACTGGCATGTGTGTCTACGGTGAAACGATCAAATATACCTGCAGTACCGGATGGCGTTTGATTGCCAGCATTGTCGGTTGCTTGAATATAAGCGGTATAGCTGCCGTCAGGAAGATTGGTGGCATTAACACTGTAGCCGCCTTTTCCATCGAGCGTAGCGTGGAGAGTTTCAATCACTTGGCTACCGTGTTTTATCAGAATATCAACGTTTGCCGTATCTAAGCTGACACTACCGCTGAATGTCGGTTGATGGTCTGCTTCCGTTTTTAAATTGACCTTAGCGATGGTGGGAGCCGTGTAATCCACTTCAATCGCTAGGCTTGCATGACTGTGATTACCTGCTGCATCAGTTGCTGCAACGCTTAATGAGTGTAGGCCCTCTGCCAAGTTACTCGTAGTGAGTTGGTACGTGCCTTTAGCATCGGCACTTCCTGTAGCAATAATAGCGCCATGCTCATCGGTAATGGTTACTGTTGAATTAGCTTCAGCAGAACCTGTGATAACAGGTGTGTGATCATTGGTCAGGTTGTCGTGATCTGAGCTCCCTGAATCAGACGTTGCTTTCAAATTGATTGATGGGGTCATCATTGTGGTATCAATTTTAATATTTAGCAGCGGGGAAACTGCAGCTAAAGCGGATGAAGGTGCTAACGCCTTAGCAGATAAATTATGCGTACCGTCATTGAGGCTGGCAAGGTCGGCGCTGTAATTACCATTGGCATCAGATAGAGCGTGTCCAACAGGGATTGTGCCGTCGTAAATGGTGACCTGAGAGAACGGAATATCGGTCGTGCCTGATATTGTTGGCGTATTGTCGTTAGTTAAGTTATCGGTATTTGAACTGCCACTGTCACTACTGGCGATTAAATCTAAACTGACACTGTTAGCTGGTGGTGTGTTAGTGATTCCTGTTGGCGCTTGAGTCGTTAGCTGCGGGGTAGAGTTGATAGCAGTGCTTATGGTTGCTTGGCCACCGGTCGTTGCTGGTGCGGAAACCGTTGCGGTTACAGTGAAGGTCAAAAACTCTCTCGTTTCACCACCATGGCCATCGCTGACTCGAACTTCAAATACCTCATGTCCTGTGTAGGTATGGCTTTGCGGATCGTAACTCATACCTGCAACAGAACTACCTGCTTGATATTGGTAAGCACCAGAAAAGTTATTAATGTTAAGTAAACCAAACTGACCGTGGGGTTGAATAGCATCGTATTGCAACTGTTGGTTATCGCCTTTATCGACATCACTACCCAAGAGCTGACCATTGGTATTGGAGGTACTGTTAAAACTCAATGTTGGTGCGTCATTGGTACCACTAATAGTGACCACTATCTCTTGTTCAGTGCCATCAATTGAGTGTACGGTGAATTTTTCAGTTAACTGCTGATTAACGCCTAATGATTGCACCTCCGCACGACCGTTAGGCACGATATAGTTCCAGCTACCGTCTTTTTGAATGACGAAACCACCTATTGATGCGCTACCATCAGTTTGCTGGTTAAGTGTTTCAGCTTGAAAGGTGTTATCTGGATTATCACTATCGGTGGCCGATAACAGCCCGCTAGCATTAAGAAAAGCAGTATTTATTAGATGAGCATCCTCAGTCATATGACCCGTACTTACACCGCTAATGACTGCGGAGTCATTTGTACCATCGATTTTGATAATGAGATTTTGTGGTGCACTTTGATCGCCATTGTTGTCAGTAGCAGTGATAGGGATGATCAGTGTTTCATGCTCACCGACCGCCAAATGGCTAAAGCTGGGGTCGGTGGGATCGAGGGAGTAACTGCCGTCGTTATTGAGAATAAAGCCAGCATGCTGATATGTGGTTGAGAAGGTTGCTGTATCGCCGTGGTCTAGATCGGTAGCTGCGATCTGGCCTGTTATCTTTGCATCACCTTCATCGACGGTCTTCGAGCTGATGTGACTAACCACTGGCAGATCGTTAGTGCCGTTGATTCGGATCACTAAGTTCTGTGGTGCACTGCTGCCAGTATTGTTATCAGTAACAGTGATAGGAATGATCAGTGTTTCATGCTCACCGACCGCCAAATGGTTAAAGCTGGGATCGGTGGGATCGAGGGAGTAACTGCCGTCGTTATTGAGAGTAAAGGCAGCATGTTGATAGCTAGTGGTGAAGCTTGCTGTATCGCCGTGATCGAGATCGGTAGCTGTGATCTGGCCTGTTATCTTTGCACTACCTTCATCAAGGCTTTCGGAACTGATATGGCTCACCACTGGATTATCGTTAGTGCCGTTGATTCGGATCATCAAGTTCTGCGGCGCGCTGCTGCCAGTATTGTTATCAGTAGCTGTGATAGGGATGATCAGTGTCTCATGCTCGCCTACTGCTAAATGGTTAAAGCTGGGATCGGTGGGATCGAGGGAGTAACTGCCGTCGTTATTGAGAATAAAGCCAGCATGCTGATATGTGGTTGAGAAGGTTGCGGTATCGCCGTGATCGAGATCGGTAGCTGCGATCTGGCCTGTTATCTTTGCACTACCTTCATCAAGGCTTTTGGAACTGATATGGCTCACCACTGGATTATCGTTAGTGCCGTTGATTCGGATGATCAAGTTCTGCGGCGCGCTGCTGCCAGTATTGTTATCAGTAGCTGTGATAGGGATGATCAGTGTCTCATGCTCGCCTACTGCTAAATGGTTAAAGCTGGGATCGAGGGAGTAACTGCCGTCGTTATTGAGAATAAAGCCAGCATGCTGATATGTGGTTGAGAAGGTTGCTGTATCGCCGTGGTCTAGATCGGTAGCTGCGATCTGACCTGTTATCTTTGCATCACCTTCATCGACGGTCTTCGAGCTGATATGGCTCACTACTGGCTTGTCGTTAGTGCCGTTGATTCGGATCACCAAGTTCTTCGGTGCGCTGCTGCCTGTATTGTTATCAGTAGCAGTTATAGGAATGATCAGGGTTTCATGCTCGCCTACCGCCAAATGGTTAAAGCTGGGAACGGTGGGATCGAGGGAGTAGCTGCCATCATGATTTAAGCTAAAGCCCGCATGTTGATAGCTAGTGGTGAAGCTTGCCGTATCGCCGTGGTCGAGATCGGTAGCGGCGATCTGACCAGTTATCTTTGCATCACCTTCATCGACGGTCTTCGAGCTGATGTGACTCACCACTGGCAGATCGTTAGTGCCGTTGATTCGGATGATCAAGTTCTGTGGTGCACTTTTATCGCCATTGTTGTCTGTAGCAGTGATAGGAATGATCAGGGTTTCATGCTCACCGACCGCCAAATGGTTAAAGCTGGGATCGGTGGGATCGAGGGAGTAACTGCCGTCGTTATTGAGAGTAAAGGCAGCATGTTGATAGCTAGTGGTGAAGCTTGCTGTATCGCCGTGATCGAGATCGGTAGCTGTGATCTGGCCTGTTATCTTTGCACTACCTTCATCAAGGCTTTTGGAACTGATATGACTGACTACTGGATTATCGTTAGTGCCGTTGATTCGGATCATCAAGTTCTGCGGCGCGCTGCTACCTGCATTGTTATCAGTAGCAGTGATGGGAATGATCAGTGTCTCCTGCTCACCAACTGCCAAATGGTTAAAGCTTGGATCGGTGGGATCGAGTGTGTAGCTACCATCTGTATTTAAGCTAAAACCCGCATGTTGATAGTTAGTGGTGAAGGTTGCTGTATCGCCGTGGTCGAGATCGGTAGCGGCGATCTGACCAGTTATCTTTGCATCACCTTCATCGACGGTCTTCGAGCTGATGTGACTCACCACTGGCAGATCGTTAGTGCCGTTGATTCGGATGATCAAGTTCTGTGGTGCACTTTTATCGCCATTGTTGTCTGTAGCAGTGATAGGAATGATCAGCGTCTCATACTCACCAACCGCCAAATGGTTAAAGCTGGGATCGGTGGGATCGAGTGTGTAGCTGCCATCTGAGTTTAAGCTAAAGCCCGCATGTTGGTAGCTAGTGGTGAAGCTTGCCGTATCGCCGTGATCGAGATCGGTAGTAGCGATCTGCCCTGTCACCTTTGCACTACCTTCATCGACGGTCTTCGAGCTTATGTGGCTGACTACTGGCTTGTCGTTAGTGCCATCGATCTTGATAATGAGATTTTGTGGTGCACTTTGATCGCCATTGTTGTCAGTAGCAGTGATAGGAATGATCAGTGTTTCATGCTCACCGACTGCCAAATGGTTAAAGCTGGGATCGGTGGGATCGAGGGAGTAACTGCCGTCGTTATTGAGAATAAAGCCAGCATGCTGATATGTGGTTGAGAAGGTTGCTGTATCGCCGTGGTCTAGATCGGTCGCTGCGATCTGGCCAGTTATCTTTGCATCACCTTCATCGACGGTCTTCGAGCTGATGTGACTAACCACTGGCAGATCGTTAGTGCCTGTGATGGTGACCGCGAGTTTTTGCTCGGTGCCGTCAATTGAGTGAACTAGTAAAGTATCGGTAACGGTCTCGCCGATTTTAAGTCTCTGAATCTGTGCGCTGTTGTTATTGGCAGTGTAAGTCCAGTGGCCACTGTTGTTGATAGTTAGCTCACCATATTGCCCTTGCAGGTGATCGGCAGTGAATAGGCTTTGACCGTTGTCGAGATCGGTTACATTTAGCTGACCATCGGCACGTAAACTACCACCGCTGGCTAAGTTTTTATCTTCAGTGAGGCTGGCTGTTGATACGCCTGAAATGACGGCTTTGTCATCAGTACCATTGATGCTGACCGTTATTTTTTTCTCGGTGCCATCGATGCTATGCACTAGCAGAGTATCGGTAACGGTTTCGCCTGTTTTGAGTCCCTGAATTTGTGCGCTGTTGTTATTGGCAGTGTAAGTCCAGTGGCCACTATTGTTAATATTCAATTCGCCATATTGACCTTGCAGGTGATCGGCAGTGAATAGGCTTTGGCCACTATCGGGATCGATTACATTTAGCTGACCATCGGCACGTAAACTACCACCGCTGGCTAAGTTTTTATCTTCAGTCAGGCAGGCTGTTGCAGTTCCCGAAATCACGGCTTTATCATCAGTACCATTGATGCTGACTGTTATTTTTTGCTCGGTGCCATCGACGCTATGAACTAGCAAAGTATCGGTAACGGTTTCGCCTGTTTTGAGTCCCTGAATTTGTGCGCTGTGGTTATTGGCAGTGTAAGTCCAGTGGCCACTGTTGTTGATAGTTAGTTCACCATATTGCCCTTGCAGGTGATCGGCAGTGAATTGGCTTTGGCCGCTGTCCGGATCGCTCACTGTGAGCTGGCCATCGGCACGTAAACTACCACCGCTGGCTAAGTTTTTATCTTCTGTAATTGACCCAGTCGTAGTACCACCAATTTGAGCTGATTCATTGCTGCCATTTACCTGGACTGTGATTTGCTGTGAAACTGGCTGACCTGAACTATCGGTCGCGGTTACAAAAAAGGTTTCAGTGGCTAGTTGCCCCTGATTGAGTGCTAACGTATTAGGGCTTTGATTGTTTAAATGGTATTGCCAAGTACCAGTGCTTGGGTCAATGGTCAGAGTACCCATTTGGCCTTGTCCATTTGCTACCGCCCAGCTAACACTATCGCCATGATCTGGATCTGTGGCGATTAAGCTGCCTGATGCAGTATCGATTGCGCCGTGCTCGTTTAACGCTGCAAGATGAGAACCCGAAATCATGGGTCGGTCATTGCTACCTTCAACTGTAACAGCAACGATGCTCTCAACATGATTTCCCCCAGCATCAGTGGCGGTAACCACAAATTGTTCAGTGTGATGTTCGTTCTCAGCTAAGGCATTGGTGGCCGAAGAGGCATTATTGAGTCGGTAGTGCCATTGGCCAGTGGTGGGGTCAATGCTAATCGATCCAAATTGCCCTTGTGAGTTAGAGATACTCCAGTCTATCTGAGTTGAGTTGTGGCCAGCAGCATGTAAAGTCCCCGATACTGAATCAATACTATAATCTTCTTTAACTTGTTGAATTTGTTGTTGACTACTTACTGATAAAGGCTTTTCATTCGTGCCAGTGCCAGTGCCAGTGCCAGTGCCAGTGCCAGTGCCAGTGCCAGTGCCAGTGCCAGTGCCAGTGCCAGTGCCAGTGCCAGTGCCAGTGCCAGTGCCAGTGCCAGTGCCAGTGCCAGTGCCAGTGCCAGTGCCAGTGCCAGTGCCAGTGCCAGTGCCAGTGCCAGTGCCAGTGCCAGTGCCAGTGCCAGTGCCAGTGCCAGTGCCAGTGCCAGTGCCAGTGCCAGTGCCAGTGCCAGTGCCAGTGAGGTCGGTAGAGTGATGTGGATTTGGGACTGCTATTGTGGTTTTATCAGGGGTTATAGCCGTTAAAGCAACGGTAAAGTGCGGTTGATTGCTTTCATTTGGGGTAAACGTTAGCGGCCTTGCTATGTTACTTAACCCTATCGCACCATTGGCGTTAGCGTGAAAATGTGCTCCTGAATGTAAGCCTGTTGTTTCACTGGAACCTTGTGGTGAAGTATTTGCCGTTCGTTGAAGCTGACGGTTAGAAGATGTATCTGTTGCTGCTTGAGCTGACTCATCAGCTTGTGCCGTTAATGGCGTTTGAGTCTCTTTGTCGGCTTGCTCGACTTGCTGCTTGTTTAATGCAGTTTCTTCAGTTAACGATTCGTTTGAATCCTCTTTTGCGATGCTGCTGGCACTACTCCAAGATTTATCGGCGACTAAGTCCTTATTGCCGATGGCACTGGCTTTGCCGCCATCTCGAAGCTCTTTAGCTTTTAAATGGGCAACCTCCTTATCAAGCTGTTTAGCCTTTTGTTTGGCTTCCAATTGCCTTTGTTTTTTCTCCGCTTCAATAGCTTCTGATGTCTTAGCACTTGATGTGGATTTTTTATCGTCATGACTCATTATCTACTTCCTCTTTAGCGCTCACCAAAAGCTTCTGTCACATTGGTAAAGACAGGCTTCCAAAGGTATTGGAATACCGTTTTGTCTCCGGTAACGATGTCGGCTTCACCTGTCATCCCTGGGATCAAGTCGAACTGGCCGGGTTTATCTGAGAAATAGGGCTTATCAATGGCAATTTGAACTTTATAGAATACACCGCCTTTCTCATCTGAATCGGTACTTGGGGATATGCGTTTTACTATGCCGTCAAGTGCGCCATAACGGCTGTAATCAAAAGCATCAATCTTTATTCTTAC
Source organism: Shewanella sp. KX20019 (assembly GCF_016757755.1). Lineage (NCBI taxonomy): Bacteria > Pseudomonadati > Pseudomonadota > Gammaproteobacteria > Alteromonadales > Shewanellaceae > Shewanella > Shewanella sp. KX20019. Next base: position 567,882 of record NZ_CP068437.1, read on the forward strand.
CGGTTGACCTATTTTCACAAAGCCGATATCACGAGGTGATAATTTGGCTTCCATTAAACCGGTTTTTGTCATTGGAACAATAACCGCCACTGTGCCACCAGGCTGGATCACGCTGCCTGTTGAAGAGGAGGGTATTGATTGAATGATGCCGTCCACGGGGGCGGTCACTGTATTTTGTGACACTAGTGACCCTGATGATTTCAACCGAGCAATAATACCGAGCAGTTCTGCTTGGGCATCGGTGCGTTTCTCGCCAACCTCTTTCAGTGACGTTGCTTGTTTCTGGTTTAGCTGCTGTTCCAGATTGAGTAAATTTTTAGCTAACACTTGCTGCTTACTTTCCATGCCTTTTAATTCACGCATGTAGGAATCTAGTTTTTGTTGAGACTCTAATATTCTCAGCTTGGATACCGCTTGCTCGGCTGTTACCGATTGCATCATTGTTAGCGTTTGCTCTGCGGTTTTTATCTGATCACTTAACGGTGGGATCTCAGTTTTGAGGCCATCGATCTCAGCTTGAGACTTGGCGATATCAGACTCTGATAATTGCTGCATTGCTATCCGCTCTTGGTTCATGCGGCTCAGTGAAGCAGTGTGCAGTTTGACTAGTTGTGGGTACTCGATTTGGAATTCACTAAAATCTGGCTCACGCTGGTCAATAAAGGACTCGAAACGCTCAATTCTAAGCAGCAGGTTGGCTCGCTTACTTGCCAACTCCTCTTCAGCTGATTGGCTGTCAATGGAGACAAAGCTGGCTAAAATATCGCCTTTTTTAACCACGTCGCCCTCCTCCACAACTACTGAAGCAATGGTGCCGCCGGTACGACTTTGAATGATCTGTCGGTGGCCAAGAGGAACAACTTGCCCCTTGGATTTGGAGATCTCTTCTACCTCGGTAAACAGTGACCACAGCAACATGATTAACACTGAACCGGTGATCAAAAAGATGATGCGCTTAATCAGCTTTCTTTCTGCTGGCGCCTCAATGGCGTCGGTAAATTCATGCTCAGGCCATACTCGATTCGCTAGTTGACGATTATCCATTAGAGAGGTTCTCCTGAGATGATGCTTGCGGTGGCTGAGGCGCTTTTTCAGGGATAGGCCCCGCGTAAACCACAGCTCCTTTATCCAAAATTACGACCTTGTCAGCTTGCTGGATCAACGCTTGATCATGACTGGTAAATAACACTGTGCTTTTGCCTCTGAGTGCGCTAAATGTTTTTAGCAGTTGGGCTTTAGCTGCAGGATTACGATTGGCGATGGGTTCGTCGAGAATGATCAATGACGACTGCTTTAGCAGTGCTCGGGCTAAGCTGATATAGCCTCCTTCAACCGCTGATAACAGCGTATGACCACGATTGAACAGATCAATATTTAGATCGTTTCCTAATGCTTTAAATAGCGACTCACCGCCCGCTGCTTTAATAGCGGTAATCAGCTCTTGATCGGTTGCGTCCAGTTTGGCAATACGCAGATTGTCGGCTAAGGTGCCTGGAAAGAGGTCGGGCTCTGCTGGGCAAAATGCAGCCCACTGCCTAAAGGCCTCGGGGTCATATTGTTTGAGGTTTTTGTCGTTAACGGTGACATAACCAGCTTGTGCCTCGGCAACTCCCATTGCTGCGAGTAACATTGAAGTTTTACCGCAAGCATTAGGCCCTATGATGGCAACATTCTCGCCAGGTTCAATATCAATGCTAACGCCTGCTAGGGCAGGGTCGACATCTGCACCATAACGCAAAGTGACGTGTTGAAAGCGTATCTTAGGAGCGACTTTGGTGTCAGGAGTATCGAGCCTGAGTTCGTTGTGTTCAGTGCCAGCTTGCATAAAACGGTCAAACTGTTTGATTGCCATCTCCATCATGGTGATTTTTTGGCTTGATGAAAATGCTAACTGCGCAGGGCCTGTAATACGCCAAATGAGCATGACACAGGCAATCAAAGCGCCAGGGCTAATGCTCTGGTTGAGCACTAAAAAGATACCAGTAAATACCGTGACCAGTGCTGTCAGTAAGCTCATTGCATGGGCAACTGCCGCGTTTAAGCCGTTGCGTTTGGCGTAAAGGAAGTTTTGCCGACAGTTCTCTTTGCATTGTCTGGCAAACTTGGTATTCCAGCCATCGGTGTTGCCGCTAGTCTTCAGCTGCAGCAAGTTCTTGGCGAGTTCATTAATCGAATTTTGATAATCGCCACTGATGGTGGGTAAGGCTGATTGAGCATATTTATTGACGGCTTTCATCACTAGATAAAATAGTAACAACATCACCAGCGGTACCATGACCAACCAACCACTGAGCAGCGCAATGGTGATCAGTGCGATAGCGGTAAACGGCAGGTCAACCAAACCTGCACCACCGGGGCCAGACAGCAAGGTTCTGACTTTTTCAGCATTACGCATACGCGCCATATGGTTAGAGAGCCCTACTCGAGATAACACCATCAACGGCATGCTTAGCAGCCGTCTAAAAGTAATATCGGAAAGGTCGCGGGCAAAACGGTTACTGGTGGTCGCTAATACGCTGGCTCGAGTAAGGCGAGTAACCACTAAAATCGCCAAAGCGAGTGCTGCCCCAAGGGCGATGGTGGGCAGTACATCTGGAGCTTGCCCGCCTATGACTCGGTCATAAACTGCCATAGTAAAAAGCGGTACCGCTAGCCCGGTAATGCTGGAGAGTAAACTTAGCCAAAATACCGGTCTATACCATTTGGTGCGTTTACTCATATGTGCAGCAAAGGCATGAATGTTTTGCTTACTGGCTGGAAGGCTTTCAACGACAAAAATATGCCCAGTTCGAGGCAACTCTTGCGCAGTTATTAACTGCCATTGAGTAGACTGCTGGTTGAACAGCTCATACTGCTGGCCCCTGCGCTGTAACATGATGGCTGGCTCATCATCAGGGATGATAATAAAAGGATGAATAGACTGAGAAAGCGCACTATTGTGAATTTTATAGACCGAAAAACCAACCTGATGCTTTTTTAGTAAGTTGGCAAACTGGACAGTATCGATGGATTCAATTGCATCGTCATTGAGTAGATTATTCGCTTGAGAAAATAACCCCAGTTGCTGGAAAAGCGCAACTAATATGTGCTTCAATTCAGCAGATGCTTGTTTGCTATCGGTCTCTTTTCGTGGCTGTGTTTGGCTGATTGAGTTCATGCTTTAACCTCCTGCATCGCAGCTAAAACCTGGCACTCACCATGCTCACTAATATTGATGCGCAGGTCACTATGGCTAGCGAGTTCGTTAAAGTGAGAAGCACATAGAATGGTCATTTTTCCTTTATGAGCATTGAGCAGTTGTATCAGCCGCGCTTGTGAATCAGCGTCGAGTGAGATCATCGGTTCATCGAGTAAAAGAACAGAAGGTGATTGCACCACGGCTCTAACAAGCGCTATCAGCTTTATTGCGCCTTTATTCAACATTTGGCTATCGTTTACGCCTACTTCAGTTTGATAGCCTGCTGGAAGCTGAGCGATGCTGCTGGTGAGCCCTAGCGCTTCAGCAACTTCCATCGCCAGTGATTCCCGCTCAGGTTTAAACATGGTCATATTCTCTAATAAACTGCCAGCAAACAGCGTTGGCCAAGGCGACACGTAGGTCACCGATTGCCGATATTCATTGGCTTGGTGTTCGCTTTGCTCAACCCCTGCAACGGTGATGGAGCCTTGATCTAAATGATGAAATGCACCAATAACGCTGAGCAGTAAACTGGCATGGGTCAGTGGATCTGAGGTCACAGTGACTAGGCTGCCACTGGGTATCGATAGGCTAAAATTATTGAGCTTCGCGCCAACTTGAGCACTGGAAACTGCGTTAAAATCGATAGGGCCGAGGGGCAATTTCTGTTGATATTGAGTTGTACCTTTAAAGGCTTCTTGGGGCAGGTCTGCAAGGTCGTCGACGTGGTTCATTGCCGTTTTTGCGCTGGCAACTCGTGAACGTAGACTAATAATGGCGCTTAAGGGCGCAATCGCTCTGCCCGCCAAAATTGAGCAAGCAGCCAACCCACCTGTAGTAAGGTGGCCATCGAGCACTTCAAGACAACCGATAAGTACGATCAATAATGTAGTGCCTTGAGACGCGCCCTGGATGAGCTCTTGTAGCTTTGATGATAACCAATCGACTTGCTGTTGCTGCGCTAATCGACGGTAATTAATTTCGCTATAAGTCGATGATAGACGGGACTCCATCGCTAATGCCTTTGCGGTCGTCAACCCCGATAGCACCAATATCAACATGCGTGAACGTTCACTGTCAGTTAATGCTAGCTGCTGAGTTGCATGGTTAAGTTTTTGGCCAATGAAAAACACTAAAGCACCAATAACTCCCCACACTGCAATAGGAATAAACACTAATGGTCCGCCGATATAAGCGACTAAGGCGAGAAAGATGAGCACGAAGGGGAAGTCCATAAATGCCACTAATGCTTGCCCGGAATAAAGCTCGCGCATGGCGGCGATGCTGGCAAGTCCATTGTAGACCTTACCCGTACCGAGGCTTTCAACATGGTGATAGTCAGATTGCATCAAGGAATTAACGACTTTGGTGGTGGTTTGCAACTCAAAGTTGGCAGCTGATGAGGCTAACAACCAGCTGCGGGCATAGCGTAAAAATAACTCTAATAAAATAGCGACCCCAACAGCTGATGCCAGCACACTCGCAGTGCCGTAACCTTGGTTTGGTAATATCCTGTCGTATATTTGCAGCAGGGTAAAAGGCAGTGCTAAAGACAGTAAATTAATGAAAGTTGAGGAGAGTAGTAACTCAGCCTTGGCGCGATTATTGTTTAGTAAACTGAAGTTCTCTCTCATCGTTCATCACATCCTTGGACAGCCAGAAAAGGGTGTATAAATAATAGTATAGCTTTAGCTAATCTGTTTGATTTAACAGGCTGCTTACATTTGCGCGTGAAAAAGAAACCGTTTTTAGTGGTTTTTTATCAGTGAGATAATTTTGCATGACTTGCGCAGAGCTGACGCGAGTTTATTGGTGAAAGGAGATTCGATTGACGAGGCGTTATGAAGGGGTCTGCCGGCAAATTTGCAGGATTTTGAGTAAATGTCATAGAAATTATAGCTTAGCCATTTTTACTATCTCTGATATAACCAAGGCTTCAGCTTGGGATGGCAGCATATGCTGCTTGCCTGAGGCCACGACGAGTGCTGTGGCACAGGTTGCAGCTAGCTGTACGTGACTTTGACGCCATCGCTCATTGAGCTCTGCAGATTCATGCCATTTCTCTCCAGCGGTGATCACCACGCAGCCATTCTGGTTTGGCGAGCTTGAGGTTTGGAGTACACGCTTTGATTTTTCGATAGTCTCCACATAAGCAAGCATTTGACTCTTGACTGCTGTTCCCCAGTTATCATCAGGCCTCTGGGAGTCTAACTCTTCCAATACCGCCTGCTTTGCATCAGCAATGGTGGCATAGTAAGCATTGTTGGGGTCGATAAAGAGGATGTTGTTCACCGAGTCGGGATATTTGTGGGCGTACATTTGCACTAACAAACCGGCGTAGGAGTGGCCGACTAGAATAACATCGTCACCGAGGCCAAGCGTTTCAAGCCCAGTGTGCAGTGCCGCCATTTCAGCTTCGATATCATAGCCATTAATTGATAGTTCACTGTCACCGTGACCCGCTCTATCGTAGCTAACGAGGGCGTTTCTGATTGAATAAGGTAAGGCTTCTTGAATGTCGCGCCACTGGTTTGAGTCGTTACCGCCGCCAGACTCAAATACGATGACGGGCTCTATCCCTGGTGTGTATTTGAATTGCAGCTGATAACCGCCGACGTCGACCTTCTCTTCTAAGATATCGCGTGAGGGTAAATTTTGCGGCGTGTTATAGCCACAAGCGCTCAAACTCAGGCTGGTAACTACCAAACCGATGATTGTTTTCATAAGAACTCCTTTTCTGTCCGTTAGCGATCGCTTTAAATTGCACTTACTAGCATCAAAACCATGGCCAATAAAAAGTACTTATAACTTGCTTGGCTGAAGCTGATTTTTTGACTAAACCACAGGTTAATGGGTGTGACGAGGCAAGAGGGTGATAGCAGTAATCCACGCAAGAATGCTAAAACTGCAATCGTACCCGCTAGCTGCCCCCAATCTGTCATGCTGGATTGATATATGCCAATCGCATGGGTTAACGCCACGATAATCATAAAGGCTTTAATGATGCGTGAGTTTCTTTGAGTTTTATCAACTTGTGCTGCCATTGCTCTAGAGTCCTATTTAATGGGGGTACTCACAGTGAACTACAGCTATGAAGTCAAATAGATGCATATTATCCCTGCGGAGGTAAACGCGATAAAGCTAAATTAGACGTTGAGGTTAGGAGATGCAAGTGACTTTAATTCAGAGACACTGTCGCTCGGCTGAGCAGGCTTTTATATTCGATTATGATAATGGCCGAATTTTATCAACAGCCAGCTGAGTTTGGTCACGGTTCGTGGCGTTGTGCTAGCTGAATTGCACCTATCGTTAATGGAGTGGTGAAGGAGTGCCAGCCGACAAATCTGCAGGGAGTCGGCTGGCGAATAACGCATTTATTGAAGCAATAAATGCGTTAAATATTGCGATGGTTGGACATTATTTAGCGTGTCTTAAACCACCTTTATTTTTCATCGGGTCGCCATCGTAACCGAGTGCCTTCCAGTTCATGCGGGTACCTTTACTATGACAATCACTACATTTGAGAGCCTCTGATTTTGGCGACACCATATGGTTAATGCGCCACCACATTTCGGTTGCGGCAAAGCCGTGCTCTCCACTGTAAGTGATGCCCTTTTCTGCGAGAACTTTATTGGCTTCCATACCTAACTTGGCTGCTTTGTCCCAATCATAGTCTGTCCAGTATCCGCCTTCACCGTATACTTTTGCTGTGACAAATATGTTTTGCTTACTGTCATAGATCTGCTTACCGCGGTGAACTTTAAAGGGATAGATTTTAGCGCTACTATCGTTAATATCTCCCAGTGGGCTGGTTAACTTGGTGATCTTACTTGGGTCCATTTTATCGCCAACCATATAGGCGTCAGCACTACCGTTATACCAAGCGTATTCAGGTTCAACCATCTTGCCCCAGACGAAGTTGCCTTTCTTTTTCTGGTAATTTTTCTTGCCGTATTGATCTTTAGTTTCTTCAAGATCGCTACCTGCCGTAGACCAATCCCAGCTCATTTTAGTCGGTTCATTACGAGCAAAAAATGGAATATGGCAAGTTTGACAGGCGACGCTGGCAGCATGAGTGTTGAGCTTAGTATTTTTGTGCGGCGTTGCTTCATGACAATTGACGCAGCCAATCGGATTTTGACCGCCAGGAGAAACTCCCATGGCATTACCTGTGATCTGATGAGCCTCTGTGGTATGGCAATCTTGGCATTGGAAATCATTGCCATCGGTATCCATATGTACGTCAGTGGCTTTATCAGGATAAGACATAGAGGAGTCTAAATCGCCATGCTTAACAGCATCACCGCCGCCACCAAAGAAGTGACAAGTACCGCAGTTATCGCGCACAGGCGCACCGACATTTTGTGCTACTCGCTCAAGGTTGACTCTGGCTAATGCTTCGCCAGCGCCAGCTGGATCTTTTATGTAAGTACCGGTGGTGTCATGACAGACAAGGCAATCGACCTTGGTCATGTCAGTAAAGTCAAAGTTATTGTCCTTCCAGCCATAACCCGCATGACAGCTGGTACATCTTGGTTCATTGCCCGATATTGAGGTACAGAAGTTATTGATCGCATCCTTCTTACCGCGTTTAACCGTACGTCCTGGTAGTTTTTGTTCTAACTCCCAGGTCCAGTGTGAAGATTTCATAAAGTCTTTGGCATGATCTTCATGGCATTCGATACATTGAGTCGTGACTTCAGAGCCTTGAGTAAACGGGCCCTGTATATACTCGCTGTGGGGATTGGCCGCCATGGCAACTTGAGCACTTGCAAGCAGACCTAGGGCCATGGTTGCTGTGATAATTCTTTTCATTTTTGATACTCCTGCCCCGGCTAGCGCCGGGGGGATTGACCCAACTTAGAATTTAACAGTAAGAGAGGCGTTGACGTCATAAGCGGTATCGACCACAGGTAACATTGAGTACGAGCTACCCGCGATAACATCGTCTACTTTCTGTGGTGCACCAACGGGGGTGCCGCTGCCGGTGTATTCGAAATCGTAATAAATTCCAGCCAGTTTTATAAACATATTCGGGTTGATATCGAACATGTAATAAGCTTCAGCAACATGGCCACGAGTGGCTAATTTACTGCCGATTGGGTCATCTTGTGCTTGAGTAAATGGCGTCCAGTACTTAGAGCCATAGTTGTACTCAAAACCGACCTTGCCGTAAGGCGCTGGGACTTGTATACCTGCATAGATGCTATAACCATCTTTGGCGCCACTGTCATCGGCTGCACTAGGCATCATGATGATTTCGGTGCCATCAGAATTGAGTTTAGCTTCAAATACGGCATCACTTGACATGCCGCCAAACATCCCTGCGTTGCCATTGCCATCGGTACGAGTCCAACCGCCTGAGACAAACCATTTCACGTCGTTATCTTCTTCACGCGAGAAGCCGATGCCACCGAGGTATATGTCGCCAATTACGCCGCTAGGTTGTACCCGAGTGACAAAATTAAAGTTATCGAATTTTTGCATATCTTGGTACATGGTGGGTGCAAAAATACTGGCTAGTTGGGTAGGGAATGCCATGGTGCCTTTAAAGCCATCGTTGACATCCATCGCACCAAATAGGGTGAACTGCAGGAAGTTCTTACCATCGTTAATGGCATCAATATTAAATCCGCCTAGGTGAGTATCTTTAGTGACGATGTCACCGAACAACTCGCCATTACCCCATTGCGATTCAAAACCTTGACCATAACAGAAGCGCACAACTTGACCTTCAACACCAGTAATATCGCCTAAGTGATAACCCATGGTAGCGCCATCAAAGTTGAAATTAACCAGATGCCCCGATGGTGTGCCGCCACGCTTTTCATTTTCACGATACTGGGTTGGTGGACCATAAGTTGATGGGCGACGACCAATCGATAAATATAGTGGAGAGCCGTTGATGTTTTTCCAGTCAAAATAGGCACGCTCGACTCTGAGGAAGTCACCACTTGTGCTACCACTGCTGGTGCCATCCATGGTAAATGAGTTCCAAGAATCAAATACTTTAACGCCCGTTGAGTCGCCCCAGTTTTTAAACATCGATAAGCGACCTGCAAAGCTGACGTTATCCCAGACTTTGGCTTTTAAATTAAGTCTAAGGCGGGTGGTGTAGTAAATGTCATTATCGATATCTTGAGTGGTTTTCTGTGCCAAAGCATAGGGCATGACACCTTGTAGTTGACCACTTTGGAAGGCTGCAGCAAGGTTGGGATCGGCAGCCATCATTTTGCCGAGCGGAGAGTTAGCATCGGTTGGTGAACCAAATGCACCAGACATGGCTTTAGCGCCAAAGTCATTAAAATCAACTTTAATGGCGGGGTTCCAAGTAACATTCTGGTAATGCAGGGTGTGAGCTTTGGTGCGGAAGTCACCGGTGATCAATAGTCTATCTAATGCTGTATGGCGTTCGTTGCCATCGACACGATCATTGAGATCGTCCAACTCGCTTGTGATGTCTTCAAGTTGTTGTTTAAGATCTGCCATTTTTTGAGCATCGTTCTCAGCAGCATAAACGCTACCAGACAAAGCGAGCGCATTGGCAACAAGCAGTGAAATTAGGGTACGCATAACATCTCTCCTTTCGAGTTTTTAACCGCTTTTTATAGGGTTAGCCTCGATTGATGTTGAGGAGTCGCCTCGGTTTTGCTGATTTTTGGCAGCATTAAGCCCTGAGGTATTCCCCATTTTTTCAATTTAATGTGTTGTTTTATCGCTAGAAGGACTTAACCCTTCGCGCGGTTAGCCACAGGTTTGTGGTTGATCTGAATCGGCCGCATGGTCATACAAAAATTGCTGAATGTCCTTAATATCTTTCTCAGAAAAAGCATTGAACGCTTCTTGATCACCCTTATGTTTCATACGCTTAAAAAAGCGATCCCACTGACTCATGGTTTTTGTCATTGGAGTGACTTCTCCACCGGCATCCCCTTTGTTGTGGCAGGCTTTGCACTCTTTTTTATAAAGATGTTTACCTTTTTTAGGGTTACCGCCATCAGCGGCTTGCGCTTGAAGGCCTAAAGACAGGGCTACTGCAAGACCTATTCCGATTTTCGTGATTGTTTTCATCATCAATTCCTTACTATTTTTATAGGTTTTACGCCGTCCTTTGCGTGGTTAACAGAATGGTTCCAAAGTGCTTCTGTGTTGTTGCTAAATTTAACAAGTTGGTATTGCGGAATCGTTGAGCTTGATCACTTTCATGATAAAAATCTAATTGATAAAAATATCATTGAAAAAAAACTAATGAACTTAGCCGTAGCAGTTTTTGTTGTTGTTTTTTAAGTGTTTTTTTGTTTTGTTGTCGTCGGTAAGTTTTTAGTCGGAGATTTTAATCTGTTTTTGCAACTGATTTAGATCACATTTTTGATTTTTAGCTATCTCTAAAGTGATATGGGCTAGTTAATTTTAGGTAAAAATAAAGCCCTGCTAACATTTGTTAGCAGAGCTTTATTTGATAGTTAAAGATGGCAGTCGCAGCGAGTGCTAAAGTGCCACCTTATTTGTTACAGTCAAAATAATTATGGTTGTTGGCGCGTTGTTGCTAGTACGATTTCACGTACACAAACATGTTGTGGCTGTTCAAAAGCAAATACGGCAGCGTCAGCAATCACGCTAGGCTCAATAATGCCACCCATGAACTCTTTCCAACCTTCGTAGCCAGTTTTAATCTCATCACTAGTAGTATGGCTAAGCAGTGGTGTTTCAACGGCACCAGGTGCGATGGTGATCATACGAACATCATCCATTGCAACTTCTTCACGGATATTTTCCGTTAGTGCGTGAACAGCGAATTTGGTTGCACAATATGCCGCATGGTTAGGGAAGGTCTTACGGCCAGCAACTGAACTGATGTTGATAATGGTACCAGTTTTACGTGCTTTCATACCCGCTAGAACAGCGTGAATACCGTTAAGTACACCCATCACATTGACGTTGAGCATCTGGCTCCATTCCGCCGGATTTTGTGTGTCTGCAGCGCCAAGTAACATAAGGCCAGCGTTATTGATTAAGCCGCCAACAGGACCAAATTTGGCTTCAGCTGTAGCGATTGCACTTTTCATTGCCGCAGCATCAGTAACATCAACACTGATACACAAAGCATTTTCTAGCTTTAATGCCTCCATAGGCTCAACGCGACGAGCGAGTAAAAGTAGTGGATGGCCTTTAGCGCTAAAGGCTTGTGCCATTGCTGCGCCGATACCTGAAGATGCGCCAGTAATTACGATAAGTTGTTTCATATAAACCTCAGTAAAGATGTATTACGCCAGTCATGCAGTTGAGTTGGCTGTATTGAGTCGGCAGTATTATGTTAATCATGTCGAATTGGCCGTAGTTTAGCGGTATGTTGATTGTTGATATATAACGTATAGCGAATATCATTGTTTACGCTGGACTCCTAATGTAAGCTGGCTATTCCGTTTTAGGGCAGAAGCTAACAAATGTACAAAGACTTAAATCTAGCAGATGTGAGAGCATTTACCGTGATTGCAGAGCAGGGCAGTTTCACTTTGGCCGCAGAGCAGTTGGCATGTTCTCGCTCGCATCTATCCAAGCAACTGACCCAATTAGAGAGTTATCTTGGAGTGACCTTGATAACCCGTACTACAAGAGCGCAAAGGCTCACCGATCAAGGTGAGTTCTTTTATGAGCGCTGCCAGCATGCATTAGATGTGGTGGAGCAAGCGGTGGCTAAAACAGTCGATAATGCGCAAAACTTGCAGGGTAATATCAACATTAACTGTGTTGGCGGCTATATCGGTGAGGAGATCGTCACCCGTTTGGTGAATGACTTTATTAGTGCACACCCTAATATCAGTATTAATTTGGACTTTAGCAGCCAGCGGGTCGATCTAGTATTAGATCACTTTGACTTGGTTTTCCGTATGGGCGAGCTGGAAGACTCTGGTCTTGTGGCGCGTAAATTGATGGACATTAATAACTGCACCTTGGCCGCACCGCGTTATCTTCAGCAAAAAGGTAAACCCCTACACCCTAAGGCGCTCAACGAACATAGCTGTATTATCGGCACCGTGAACCACTGGAGCTTTCAACATAAAGCGGATGCTAAGCAAAAAGCGGATGTGGCTATTACCGGGAAGTTTCGTTGTAAGAATGGCCGAGTGATGAAAAGCAGCGCGCTAGCGGGGCATGGAATTGTACGCTTGCCAGAGCTTTATTGTGCTGATGAGTTAAGTAAAGGCGAATTGGTACATGTGTTTGACGAGTGGCTTATTCCGGCAACACCGCTATACCTGCTTTACAATAAAGACAAGTTTCAGCCGGCGCGATTACGGGAGTTTATTGCTTTTACTACCCAACATTTTTTGGACTATGTCTGATAGTCTCTGCAGATAACCTGACGGTGAACATTAAAACAGCTGCCTTGCGGCCGAGGTAAGTCGTGGTGCTTCGCCCACACCAGAGGTGCAGATAATCAAACCTCGTTTGATAAAAGTCGTGGGATTCCATCCCACACCCGGCCAAAAGGGGATCAACAGCAACCCCCTCTTGCCTAATTCTTACAAAAGAAGTCCTCTCCGCCCCTACGAAGTTACATGTATTGAGTACAGGCCTCATACTCCAACAAAAATCGCCTAACGGCTCAGATGGGACATCCATGCCCCCCGAGCCTGAACCATCATCTGATAGGCCGGATGCCTGAATGTCTTGAAGTGCATGGATGCACGAGAAAGCCCATGATGGTTCTACGGCATTTTTATCTACGTACTTCGGCAACTTCGATGGGGAGTTGGTGTTTTCTGTTAGTTTTGCGGAACAGTCTCTTTTTGCGTTCATTAATCAAAACACAAATGCTGAGAGTTTGCGCTTTTATAACCCAGTGTAGATACGGCTTAGGCCTTTGATGGCATGGATGCCATCGTAGAGCTTACAGGGATGTACTTGCAGCGTGCCTAAGAAGTGTCTGCGCATACGTCGACCGCAGGTCATTGGAACCACTTTGGTCAGCAGCTAAAGCATTTATGTTCCATTCCTATTTAGTCTACATATTGAAGCTATCAAGTTGAGCATACTTATTTATAAAAAAGTCGTGGCGCTTCGCCCACACCAGAGCCAAGGGGCAAAGCGCTTGCGCCCCTTGGCAATCCCTCAGCGCCCCGGCGAAATTTAAAAAGCTAAATTTCCAACGGGGAAGATTGGCGTGTTCTGCTGGCTATGCAGAGTGGTGACTTTAGTGGTTTTAAATTAACAACTAAATTGCTAAAAGTTTGCGCTTTTATAACCCAGTGTAGATACGGCTTAGGCCTTTGATGGCATGGATGCCATCGTAGAGCTTACAAGGCCAATTCTGTTCCATACAGAATTTGGCATTCTCTCCGTCCATGGAGGTCAGATGTACTTGCAGCGTGCCTAAGAAGTGTCTGCACATACGGTCGTTCATTCACATCTGATCTATAGGGATATAGGAAATGTCATGATGATGTCGGGAACATCATCGACCATGTGATCACGACATTCGGACATCCTGTCCAGCACCTGCCGCAGGCAATTGGAAACACTTCGGGCTGAACGCGGCAAAGATGCTGAGTATTGATATCAGCTAGAAAGCTAGTTATGTTATTGATTATCAACGGGTGGCTAAGTTTGTTCGTTTCTCAAGGTAGTAAATGGAGTTCAGAGTTAACAGAAAAAAATTCTGCTTCGATGGCTTACAGGTAGTTGTCTTTTTGCTGTAGTCGTTTCCATTTTATCAATGCTATATTGGGAATATAACTACATACCAGAACCCAATATCAATTGGCGCCCAATTAATGATTTTGTCGATATGTTATATTTAATGCCAGTTGGCTTTTTATTTTCAATCGCTATGCCTTGGGGTGGTCTAGTTTAATTGGTTTAGTTACTGCTTTATGGTTTAAGGATTTACGTCCAATATCAATATCTATTGTTAGCGCAATGTATTTTGGGTGGTATTGGCCTAAGTGGTTTGTTGGTCTGATGGGCGTATAAGCAACGCCACATAACGCCAACCCAAAGTCCGACAGCTAACACTGTCGCATTTTTTGCAAAAAAAAGCGCAAAACCCACGCCAGCACGTTGCGGCTTGGGTTGGCGTTATGCCGAAGAGAATCTAATTAGATGCCTGAACCAGATCCATCGAGAATCATGACATTTGCAACACCGAAAGATCTCGGCGAGTGGCTAAAGGTGAATCACGCAACTGAAAGTGAGTTGTGGGTAAAGATATTTAAGATAAATACTGGGATTCAAAGTGTCACTTGGAATGATGTAGTGATAGAGATTTTGTGCTGGGGTTGGATTGACGGTGTGAAAAAGTCAATTGATGATCAAGCCTATCTTCAACGCATAACTCCCAGAACAGCACGAAGCAACTGGTCTAAAAGAAACACTGAGCATGTTGAACGTTTGATTAACGAAGACCGAATGAAGGTATCTGGGCTTGTGCATGTTCGTGCCGCGAAAGCTGACGGTCGTTGGGAAAACGCTTATGTGGTAAGCCAAATGGAAGTGCCCGCAGATTTCATAGCCGCACTAGAAAATCAGCCGATCGTAAAACAGTTTTTTGAAACTCTTAATAAATCGAGCCGTTATGTTATCGCTTACGGCTTAACAAGTGCAAAGAAACCCGAAACTAGACAAAGACGATTTACAAAATACATGTCAATGCTTGCTCATGAGGAAAAACCTAAATAAGTGGCATTCGGCATAGCAAGTCACTCAAAAGGACAAACAACAGTTGGTTTTTGCTCCTTCGTCACTTGTTTTAGCAAACAATTATCAGCCCCTTAAATGGGCGTTATCGAATATTCGATTGTCATACTTTGCTTCATCAAAACTTCTGACCTGGAATCTAAGCACTTGTTGAGAGCCTGTCTATCCAAGCTCGACGTGCAGACTGGCAGAACTACGCCAGCCCCATGGCTAAATACTTAGGCCTCAAGTAGCTCTTCGATACCGGTAACACCGAAGTATTGCACTGAATTCTTGATGCTGATCTTTTTGGCTATGAGATCACCGTCTTTATAGATCTTAACGACCTTTTTACCGCCTCTATCATTGGTGCTGTATTCATATTCATCGTTAAGGCGAAGCTCGTCAAACTGAGACTTCATGATTAGATGCATAGTTGCTCCTATCTCTAAAAGCTTATTGGTTTGGTTAGATGGAAGACTAACCTATTAATTAGACTCAGCGATCTATCCAATAGTTTCGCTTTTAATATAGACAATTTTATTCAGTGTTGTCACTGGATTTATGGCACTAAAACTCCCTTCAGCTAATTAGATAGGAAGGGGCGTCATATGAGCCTTTGGTTACTTACCAGTGAATCGACGAGTAGAATACTGATGGATAGGCGCTCCAGAGGAGTACTACGTCATAAAAGTTACTTTAGAGATTTTACTTTACGACCACAGCTATTTCAGCCGTCAGTTTCGGCGCTTATTTGGTAAGCGTCCGTCGCAATTTAGACGAGAGCACCGCACTAATTAAATGATTGGTATCGTTGCTTAATGAGTGACAAAGCCTGTAAAAATCGCCCTTTGCTGCAAGTGGTTGAACATATTTAAATACTGGGGCGATACTTTGGTAATAAAAATGTAGTTTTAAGGTTAAAATTTTATCCCTTAGTTGTTTTTTTTGGCTTAGAATAACTCTTGATAAGAAAAAAATAATTAATACCAATCAGTATAAAGATTTGATCGCTCAGCGAGAGTTTAGCGATTCTGAGGCAAGGCAACGAGTGAAGAGCATAGTTATTCTACGTTTAAGCTCGTTAACACAGCATCAGAAACGCTAAAACTCGTCTGTAAAGAGGGTTTTTGGCTTCCTACTTCTACGTTAAATGAACTCATAAGGGAATAATCATTATGTCATTCATTCGCCTTGAATTAGTTCGCCAACAAACACTCTGAGTAGATCAACTACTTATATTGATTGGTATAAGACCTTTTTTCGATTTGGACCGTATTGGTGTTAAAGCGTTAAGGACATAAAAAGGGCGGAATGGATGAAACTACGTAAACTAGCGCTATTATGCGCACTAATCCCCAGCTTTTTTGCCTATTCAGGCCAAGAGTATTATGAGGCCCGTAGTGATGCAATGGGCGGCGCTGGTGTTGCCTCGTCTAATAATGAGGGGGCTGCTTTTGTTAACCCAGCATTGCTCGGTTTAAATGCACACAAAGATAATTCAGCTGTTTTATTGATGCCGGTGCTCGGTATTGATATGGCCGACAGCGACAATATGATTGATAAATTTGACTCTCTTATTGATTCATATGATGGCTTGGCCGCTGCTATTGATGCGGGTAACAGTGGCGATATTGATGTTTACCGAGATGATTTGATCCTCGATTTAGAATCGCTGAAAGGTACGTCTGCGTACGCCAGTGCCGGTCTTGGTTTTAGCGTGGCGATTCCACATCAAAGAATGCCAATGGCTATTTTCTACAAAAGTTACGTGAACGCCGTTGGTGTCGCTAACATTGCCCAATCGGATATCGATGCGCTTACAGACTTAGATGTAAATAATCCGCCAGCAGTGACCGACTTAGCCTCAAATGGCCAAGTGATTGGAGGGGCTGTATCTGATTTAGGAATAGCGTTAAGTTTCCCGCTCTCTATTGTCAATATGCCTATCTCGGTAGGTATATCACCAAAGTTCCAGCGCATCGATACGTACAACTATATTGCTAGCGCGAATAATTTTTCTGCCAGTGACTTTGATGATGTTGAATACCGTAACGATGAAACCAGTTTTAATATCGATGTCGGTGTGGCTATTGAGCCAATCAATGGTTTGGTATTTGGTTTGTCAGGTCGTAACCTTATTAGCCAAGATGTCGATACCATTGAAGTTGAAGGGCAGAAGTTCACCTATCGCGTTGAGCCTTTGGTGACCGCAGGTGTTGCTTATGACTGGAGTATCTTGACGGTAACAACCGATGTTGATTTGATTGAAAACAAGAAGTTTAAAGAGCTCGATGGCACGCAGTATTGGCGCCTAGGCGGTGAAGTGCGGGCGTTTGACTGGATGTCATTGCGTGTTGGTTATCGCCATGACATGAAAGATTCAACGGCGAACATCTATTCTATTGGTTCTGGTTTTGCCTTTGGTGAGTCATTTTTCTTAGACTTTACAGGGATGTTTGGCAGTGATGAAGCGATAGGTGGGGTGCTACAAACCTCATATCACTTCTAAACATGGTTTACTTGAGCGTTAGGTTAACTAAGTTCGATAATCGACTTAACTGTTAAGATAAGTGCACTGAAACTACATAAGACCAGAGTAAAAACTCTGGTTTTTTGTTTATCGACTCTACCGACCAATCTACCGGCAACTGCATAACCCAATATTACAGAGGGCAATAGCATTAATGATGCCCACAAATGTTCAGGCTTTAATAGCCCTGCAAATCCTAAAATGGCCAATGCAATCATAGAACTAAATATGAAGAAGGCTGATAGGGCCGCTCTAAATTGACCGGCATCTTTACCTGCGAGCAATATCGCCAGCGGTGGTCCACCTATGGCAGCAATGTTGCCAAAAATGCCAGAGAGAACCCCTGCAATAAACAGGCTTAAACGGTTAACCGAAATATTAAACTTCAGCAAGCTAAAGCCAACGGCGATCGCCACGGTAAGGGCTATTGCCAGCCCTAGAATAGGCTGAGGGGCTATCAATATAAGCATAGCGCCTAAGATCCCACCCGGAATGCGCCCCAGTAGCGCATATTGCAACCCATTGAACTCAAGCTGCCCACGCTCTCTAAAAAGCGTTAATACGGCCGTAGAGAAACCCATCATAATGACTGATGCTGGCACTAGCGAGGGTTCGATAATATATAACAGTGGACTGGCGATGATAGCTAAACCAAAGCCAATTAGACTCTGTGTTAATGCACCACAAAATATAATGATAGAGGCGAAAATAAGCGTGTTTGGGTCTAGCATTTAGCTACCTGTGGATCTTTTTTCGCGAACGAAAGCAAACAAGGACCGCTATAGCGGTCCTTGTTTGCACATACTTAGCCTGTCTACTCTAGCTCTTCCCACTCAATGCCCATCTCATCCATCAAGCGTTTAACTTCCGCAGGCATGCTATCAGGCTTATCTTTTGAAAGATCACCATCATTTGGCAGCGGTTGTCCTGTGTAAGCGTGTAGAAACGCCTCACAGAGTAATTCGCTATTGGTGGCATGACGTAAGTTATTCACTTGGCGGCGTGTACGCTCATCGGTAAGCACCTTGAGTACTTTCAAAGGAATAGAGACAGTAATTTTTTTTACTTGCTCATTCTTTTTTCCGTGTTCAGCATATGGGCTGATATAATCGCCGTTCCACTCAGTCATTGACTCACCTGTAATTTTTAAATTCGGGGCAGATTTTAACCCCTTATGCAGCACAGTCAAATTATTGCCTCTATTTTATGACAAATGCAAATAGATTTCTAAATGCTTGGACGTCTAAACGGCCAAAAGTGATTGACTAGGGTGAATTGCTTAGGTACATTTAGACGTCCAGACATCCCTAATAAGAAAATCTAGCAAGAGGAGTAGTACATGACCGAGCGTAAACTAGCCACTGTAGCTGTGCGCCAAGGCATCGAGTCCGATAGCCAACATGGTGCGGTTGTACCTCCGATCTATCTTTCTACAAACTATTCTTTTGATGGTCACAAAAATCCTAGAGATTTCGATTATAGCCGCTCAGGCAACCCCACTCGTTCAATCTTAGGCGATGCTATCGCTGAACTCGAAAAAGGTTGTACAGGGGTAGTGACTTGTACTGGAATGGCAGCCATAACTTTAGTGACTAGTTTACTTGGTCCCGATGACCTGTTGGTGGTACCTCATGATTGTTATGGTGGTAGTTATCGTTTATTTGTCAATCTGGCGAAGAAAGGTCAGTTCAAACTTGAGGTCGTTGACCAAACCGATACAGCGGCATTGGCTATAGCCATTGCTAGAAAGCCTAAAATGGTGTGGCTAGAAACGCCGTCAAATCCACTGTTACGGGTTGTTGATATTGAAGCAATAAGTGCTGCTAGCCACGAAGTGGGTGCACTCGTGGTCGTTGATAACACTTTCCTGTCACCAATCTTGCAACAACCCTTACTACTTGGTGCCGATATCGTGATTCATTCGACCACCAAATATATCAATGGCCACAGTGATGTCGTCGGTGGTGCTGTGGTGGCGAAAGACGCTGAGCTGGGCGAGTTGTTGCATTGGTGGTCAAATACTTTAGGTCTGACGGGCGGTGCATTCGATAGTTATCTTACATTGCGCGGAATTCGAACACTTGCGGTAAGAATTCGCGAACATCAGGCGAATGCGCAGCGGATCCTTGATACTCTTACCCGTCATCGCGCAGTAGAAAAAGTTTACTACCCAGGGCTTAAAGATCACCCTGGTCATGAAATTGCTGCTAAGCAGCAAAAAGGCTTCGGTGCGATGCTCAGCTTTGAATTAAGAGGCGGTGAAGAGCAATTAGTCGCTTTCTTAAAAAATCTTAATTATTTCTCTGTTGCAGAAAGCCTCGGAGGAGTAGAGAGTCTAGTGGCAGTGCCTGCGACCATGACGCATCGAGCGATGGATCCTGAAGCACGTGCTCAAGCAGGGGTTAAAGACACCTTAATCCGTCTTTCTGTTGGTATCGAAGATGCTGATGATCTTGTTGCCGATATTGAAGCTGCACTCAATGCAGCTGTCGCTTGTTAATTAAAGGGGTTTAAGATGGCACGTTGTCACTTACATAAATTTGGTGGCTCCAGTTTAGCTGACGCAGACTGCTATCGTCGCGTTGCACATATTCTCCTGACTCATGGTCACAGTGACGATCTTGTGGTGGTTTCTGCGGCAGGAAAAAGCACTAACTTTCTATATCGATTGCTGGAACTGAGCACCACAAAGCAGTTGTGGCAAGAAGAGTTACAAACGCTGATTAGTTTTCAACAAAGACTGATAGAGCAGTTACTGTCGAATGAGCAAGCTCGATCGTTAAGAGAGCGCCTGTCAAACGATAAAGCGCAGCTGATCAGCTTGTTATCATTAGCACCTATCAACGATTACCAAAGTAGCCAAGTGGTTAGTTTTGGTGAGCGTTGGTCATCACGCTTGCTGGCAGCTTTATTGCGAGAGTCAAGTGTGGCAGCGTCTGATGTGGATGCGCGTACCTTGCTGATTGCCGATGAAGGCGCTGTGCCGCAGATCCGCTTGCAAGACTCTCGTCAAAGAGTGCAAACCCTGATTGAAGCCCACCCCAATGAACGGCTGATTATCACTGGTTTTATCTGTGCCAATGACAAGGGTGACACTTTATTATTAGGCCGAAATGGCTCCGACTTTAGTGCTACGCTCATTGCTAGCTTAGCGGATATTGAGCGGGTAACAATTTGGACTGATGTTGAAGGTGTATTTAACGCAGATCCTAATAAGATTAACGATGCTAAGCTACTGAGCAGCTTATCATTAGACGAGGCTAATCGTCTGGCACATTTAGGCTCGCCTGTACTGCACAACCGTACCCTGCAGCCGCTGTTTGATACTGACGTGAGCCTTGCTGTACGCTCAAGCTATGCGTCACATACCGACTTTACCTTAATTGCGCCTAAAAGCTCCTCTGCTAGTGCGCCCGTCGTGACCAATCTCAACAGCGTATCACTGTTTAATATTCAGTTGGATGGCGCTTTCTCTACATTGCTCAATTTGTTAACTGATTCGGGATTATACCCCCTAGCGCATTGGTCGCTTGGGAAAAAGCGCGTTGAACTCACCGTTACTTTAGAGAATCAAAAGCAAGTGCAAGCGCTGCTCGATGCTAATAGTGAAGCGTTAGGCATTACGGATCTTAAAATTAGAGACGATTATGGTCTTGTAGCGTTAGTCAGTGCCGATGCGGATCTTTATCGCCGCGGTTTTGCCAGATTACTCAGCCGTAATGCTCGTCCGCTGTTTAATGACGGCATGAGCTTAGTGACGTTAGTACCCCAATCACAGGTAAACCTGTTGACTCAGAAAGTACATCGTCGCTGTGCAGGCCCACGCAAGCGTATTGGCGTATTGCTCTTGGGGGTAGGTAACATAGGTGAAGCTTGGATAGAGCTATTTAACGGTGCCAGAGCAGCTTTAAATAAAGAGCTTGAGGCCAGTGTTGACCTTGTCGGGCTCGTTAGCTCTCGCAAAGCGCTAGTTAGCGATACGGGGATTGCACTGGATTCATGGAAGGCGGTATTTGAGCGAGATGCATCGCCTTGGCAGTACGGTCACTTGTTTGAAGAGCTACAAGGGCTTGAGTGTGATGAAGTTGTCGCGCTTGATATTAGTGCCAGTGCAGATCTAACTCTGCAATATCCGGAGTTTTTTGCCCGCGGTATTCATGTTGTCAGTGCCAATAAGCTCGCAGGTTCTGGGCCATTGCCTTTTTATCGCGAGTTAAAGTTACAGCTGGGTAATCGTCGCTTGTTTTGGCGTTATAACGCCAGTTGTGGAGCCGGGCTGCCGGTACAGCATGCCATTAATGATCTGCATAACAGTGGTGATAGTATTGAAGCCGTAGGCGGCATATTCTCAGGTACCTTGTGTTGGTTATTTGAAAATTATGATGCGGCTAAACCCTTTTCAGAGCTCGTGGTTGAAGCACGGGGGCTGGGGATCACTGAGCCGGATCCGCGCGATGATTTATCGGGTCGAGATATGCAGCGTAAATTGCTTATTTTGGCCCGCGAGATTGGCTTAGAGATCGAACTTGAAGATATCGAGCTTAAGTCATTGGTGCCTAAGCACCTTGCAGAGCTGCCGTTAGCGCAGTTTTTATCGCGTATCGATGAGTTAGATGAAGATATGTTGCAGCAGTATTTAGCCGCAGTCGAGCAAGATAAAGTGCTTAGGTACGTCGCAGCGCTAGATAGAGTCGACGGTAAACTAAAGGCTGAAGTGAGTCTGCAATGGGTTGATAACAGTCATCCTTATGCCAACTTAACCCCTGGCGATAATGTGTTTGTTATTCGCAGTAAGTTCTACCAAGACAATCCGCTGATTATTCGTGGACCAGGAGCTGGAAGACAGGTGACAGCCGCCGCGGTGCAATCAGATTTAGCCCATATATGCCGAGACTTACTGCAAGAGTAGTGTAGCTAATCGAGCGATAGCGAATTAATAATAAGTGCGTTCCAGTTACTGGAATGCACTTTTTTTATGGCTTTGATTTATCGCTGTGTTCCATCTAGAACAAGTAACTGCTGCATTGCTTTACTGTCTCAAGAAAAAAACTCACTTGGCTGCTTTTTACACTTGACTTCAATCTCAGTTTCTCTAGTATATGGACATATAGACGTCCAAACGTCTATACCGAGATTGCGAGACTAACGAGTTGAAGTAGAGGAAATAGAAATGGGCTTTCACCATGCACAACATGCGACATCATTGAATCAGAGCTTATCTGAGCTTAGAGATGATATTAACGTTTCTTTTGAATTCTTTCCGCCTTCAACTCCTGAGATGGAAAAGCTGTTGTGGAACTCTATTCGTCGCCTTGAACCACTGAACCCTAAGTTTGTGTCAGTTACTTACGGTGCAAACTCGGGAGTTCGAGATCGTACCCATGGCGTGATTGAGCGAATTCAAAAAGAGACCGACTTGGTTGCCGCACCACACTTAACGCTGGTTGATGCGAGTGATGAAGAGCTCAAGGAGCTGGCCAAACACTATTGGAATAGCGGCATTCGTGACATTGTTGCACTGCGTGGTGATTTACCGGAGGGCAGCGCGAAGCCAACTCGTTTCGCCAATGATCTCGTGCGTCTTTTACGCTCAGTGGCAGACTTTGATATTTCCGTTGCGGCTTACCCAGAAGTGCACCCTGATGCCACTAATGCTCAGGCGGATCTCATCCATCTTAAAAAGAAAATCGACGCCGGTGCTAATCGTGCTATCACTCAGTTCTTTTTTGATGTTGAATCCTATCTGCGTTTCCGTGACCGCTGCGCTGCAGCAGGAATCGATGCTGAGATTGTCCCGGGAATTTTGCCAGTGACAAACTTTAACCAGACTAAGCGTTTTGCGGCCATGACTAACGTATCCATTCCTGGTTGGTTACACCGTCAATTTGAAGGCTTAGAAGATGATGCGATAACGCGACAAATGGTTGGGGCTAACGTGGCGATCGATATGGTTAAAGTGTTGGCTCGGGAAGGGGTAAAAGATTTCCATTTCTATACGCTAAACCGTGCCGAACTAACCTATGCGATTTGCCATACATTAGGTGTTCGCCCTGGTAAGTAAGTTGTAGATCAAGCGCTAACGTTGCAGATATTGGATATGGTTAACGTGTTGGCTCGGGAAGGGGTAAAAGATTTCCACTTCTATACGCTAAACCGTGCCGAACTGACCTATGCGATTTGCCATACATTAGGTGTTCGCCCTGGTAAGTAAGTTGTGGATCAAGCGCTAACGTTGCAGATATTGGATATGGTTAATACGTTGGCTCGGGAAGGGGTAAAAGATTTCCATTTCTATACGCTAAACCGTGCCGAACTAACCTATGCGATTTGCCATACATTAGGTGTTCGCCCTGGTAAGTAAGCCTTTTTAGTTTAGCGTGAATAAACCAATAGCCTACTAGTTAGTCTATTGGTTTTTTACTAAATGGACTTCGTTAATAGGAGTCCTTTTTGTTACATTAATAGTTCGCTGAGATAAAAGGGGATTTTATGACACAAACACATAGCGCTAGTTGTCATTGCGGGGCGGTTAAGTTATCGCTTAATCTACCTGATGGCGTTACCGATTTACGCCGTTGTGATTGCTCTATGTGCCAGCGCCGCGGCACTATAGTGGCCTCAGCTGATCTTGACGGCCTAAAAGTGGTTGCAGGCAAAGATAAGCTATCGTGCTATCAATTCAATACGCTTACCGCTAAACACTATTTTTGCAGTATTTGTGGAATATATACCCATCATCAAAGGCGCTCTAATCCGAATCAGTTTGGGGTGAATGTTGGCTGTATCGAGGGCGTTAACCCGTATGAGCTAACCAATGTAGCGATAGTCGATGGGGTTAATCATCCTGCAGACCGATGAGGAAAACATAATACAATGAAATCAGATCCTTCTACTTGTCCGCGGTGTCAGTCTCAAAATGGCTGTGCAATATTGCAGGGTAAGAGCATTGAGCTGTGTTGGTGTCATACACAAGCATTCCCATCGAAGACAGTACTTGCTAACGCTATAAGTGCTGGGGGAGCGAGTTATTTATTGGAGAATAAGTCCTGTCTCTGTCAGGCATGTATCAAAGCCTTGAAGCTGGAAGAGAAAAATCGACAATATAAAAGGGTCGATTAAAGCGGGTTACAGCTCGGTATAACAGGATGTTGCCACTGAAAATCAGATAACAAAAAAGGAGCCAGTGGCTCCTTTTTTATGTCTGGAACATTTATGCCAATTTTCCATGGACGGATAAAAATTGACGTTATGTCTGGAACATTTATGCCAATTTTCCATGGATGGATAAAAATTGACGTTATGTCTGGAACATTTATGCCAATTTTCCATGGATGGATAAAAATTGACTTTAGGTCAATTTCTAATTCATAGAAACTGACCTTATTCCGTTATCTTTGCGAAATTACTCGCCAGATGGACCTTTACGGTGCGGCTTTCTGTCACCTGAAGGACGACGGTCGCCGGCAGGTTTGCGAGGACGACGTGCAGGACGGCTATCGCCACCTGAAGTGTTCTCGAACGTTTCGCCTGCAGCTTCGCGAATATTCAATGGGCGGCCACATACACGTACTTTTCTAAGGTGCTCAAGTACATCTTTTGGCATTCCATCAGGCAAGTCAATTGCGGTGACGTGGTCAAATAATTGGATTTGACCAATGTAACGGCTATCGATGTTTGCTTCGTTTGCTACTGCGCCAACGATATTACCAACACCAACACCATTCTCACGACCTACATCGATGATATAGCGACACATCTTAACATCTGGATTGTCCTTCAATGAATCAGCTGAACCAATGCTAGTTGGCGTTGGGCGAGATTCACGACGAGGACGATCACTGCGATCACGTGGAGCGCGGTCGCTACGATCACGAGAGTTACGGTCATCACGGCTATCGCGCTGACGCTCATGAATTGATGGTAACTGAAGTGGACGATCTTTCTGAACTTGCTGCAGAAGTGCTGCCGCAAGAATGTCGGTATCGACCTCTAGCTCTTGACATAGTTTTGCAACAGCGCCTTTCATGAAGTCTAAAGAATCTTTAGCGATCACTTCAGAAACTTGCTCACCTAGACGAGAAAGACGACGCTCGGTCACTGTCTCTGGGCTAGGTACATCCATTGGCGAGATACGGCTCTTAGTTGCACGTTCGATAGTGCGCAACATACGCATCTCTCTGTGTGTAACGAAAAGAATCGCCATACCTGTACGACCAGCACGACCAGTACGACCGATACGGTGAACGTAAGCTTCAGTATCATATGGGATATCGTAGTTAACTACGTGTCCAATACGCTCAACGTCAAGACCACGAGCCGCGACGTCAGTAGCAATAATAATATCTAGCTTGCCACGTTTAAGCTGGTCAACGGCACGTTCACGTGCTTGTTGATTCATATCACCATGTAGAGGTGATGAAGCGTAACCGCGAGCTTCTAACTTTTCAGCGAGCTCAACACAGCTGTTACGAGTACGAACGAAGATGATAATACCTTCAGTCTTCTCTACTTCTAGAACACGTACTAAAGCTTCTAGTTTGTTGTGCTGTGATACTTGTACAAAACGTTGTTCAATCGTCTCTACAGTTGTCGTTGTAGTAGCGATTTTAACGTGTACAGGCTCAGTTAGGTATTTGTTAGCAACACGCTTAATTTGCTCAGGCATAGTCGCCGAGAAAAGTGCTAATTGGCGCTGCTTAGGAGTATGCTCAAGGATCCATTCGATATCATCGATGAAGCCCATTTTTAGCATCTCATCGGCTTCATCAAGCACCATTGCTTTCAGTGACTCTAACTTAAGAGTGCCACGACGCATATGGTCCATAACTCGGCCTGGAGTACCAACAATAATCTGTGGGCCACGACGCAAAGCATTTAACTGCTGTTGCATGCTCTGTCCGCCGTAAATAGGCAGAACGTGTAGACCCTTCATGAACTTAGCGTAGCTTGCGAATGCTTCAGCAACCTGAACGGCAAGTTCACGTGTTGGTGCAAGCACCAAAATTTGTGGAGAGTTTGTATTTGGATCAATGCTGTTTAGTAGAGGCAGTGCAAAAGCACCTGTTTTACCTGTACCAGTTTGAGCTTGACCTAAAATATCTTTACCAGCCATGAGAGGATCGATACTCGCAGCTTGGATCGGAGTTGGTTTTTCGTAACCGAGCTCGTCAAGAGCACGCAACAAAGGCTCGGATAGACCGAGTTCGCGGAAAGTTTTTTCACTGGATGACATGGGTTGTAGCCTTGTGGAATAGCAGAGTGCAGTTAAGCACCGATGTTTATAGACAGAAAATCAACCCCGTGTCGACTTCCCGCACCGAAAACGTTCAGTAAGCCGCTTAGTATAGCAGGATGTAATTGGTATTACCATTTAATACTGCTATTTTTACCAATAACTAAGCAATATGTAGGCCAATTAGTGGTTTAGCTAAGCGTAAAAACAAATAACAGTGGCTTTTAAGGGCTATATTGCAGTAGGAAGCTATCAATAATTAGTAGTTGGTAAGCGGATTCGACCACAGCAGCAACAAAAGTAATATCTATTTTATCTGCGGTATCACTGGGTTGATGGTAATCCCTATGTGTAGGAACGCCGAAGTAAAGCCAAGGGACCCCCGCTTGGTGCATCGGGTAATGATCTGAGGCCCTCAAAAAATCAACGCTGATGACACTGCCATCGAATGCTCTAGGGCGTCGGGTTTTGATGCAAAGTTGGTTTGACTGCGTCATCGACTGTTGTATTGTTTCAAATGAGTCAAAGCGCCTTGCTCCTTCAATATAGATAGCCCTGCGTCTATCGGGACGGCCTATCATATCCAAATTAATAACCAGCTCTATTTGAGGTGTCTGCGGCAAAATGTTCTTTTTTGCAAACGTATCGACGAGGGCGTAACCGCCATGCAAGCCAGGTTCTTCTGCGTCAGTGGCCACAAAAAGTAGATTGACATCAGCTGTTTGAGTGACTGCCTGCTGAGCCATTTGCAGTAAAGCTGATACCCCAGAGGCGTTATCATCAGCGCCATAATATATACGTGTTCCCTTGCTGCCTAAGTGGTCGTAATGGGCCAATACCACTCGCCATTGGCTTGTCGGTTTCTTCGCTAACACGACTCCAGCAACATTTATCCCAACTTTGTCAGAAAACGATGCTGAATAACTGAAGGGATGCTGGTAGTCGCCTTGCCATGGCGCAAGACCTATCTGTTGAAAGCGACTGATGAGATACTGTCTTGTTAAGGCTGCTCCCTCAGAGCCTGTATCTCGGCCAGTAAATTCATCTGAGGCAAGTTGGCTAATATCAGCATTGAGCTGTGTTTGGTCAGCCCAAGTCGAACGGGGGTGTTTATTACATTGAGGAACACTGCTGCAAGCAATCAGACTCGAGCAAACAACCACGACTAATAGACTCCGCATGCAACTCCTTATGCCGGTAAACATAATCAATAGTTGTAACATAAGTGCTTCAGAAAGTGATCTTGAGTTAGCGCTATATGGATAACCTAACTAATTGTAGTTACTATCTACTCGCTTGGATGCTTATTGAGCATGAGTGGTTGTAATGGTGCTTTTAACTTGTATTCGCTAGTCCCTGAAAATAGACGCTGCTTTACACCAACATTGACCTGCGAGTGCATCTTAAGGTTACCCACGGGTAAGAGCGCGATAGATCCGTCGGCCAGTGCGATAGTACTGCTTTGCTGGTCGCTGTTGATCACTCGGGCATTGGTTGATTTACATTGACCAAATAATGGGTCTACCACCGCCGTAATGAGCAGGCCTAGTGTAAACACTAGGCCTGTGGTTAATAAAATATTACTACTTGGCATTAAGCTAATCGGTCTCTTTTATTTTTCTAACAGCGGCTTTAAGAAGCGTGCAGTATGAGATTGAGTATTTTCAGCAACCTGCTCAGGTGTGCCTGCGACCAAGATTGTTCCGCCACCGGAGCCCCCTTCAGGACCGAGATCGATGATCCAATCAGCAGTCTTAATCACATCCAAATTATGCTCAATGACCACAATAGTATTGCCATGGGACTTGAGGCGATGCAATACGTCAAGTAAGAGTTGAATGTCAGCAAAGTGCAAACCAGTGGTAGGTTCGTCCAATATGTACAGTGTTTTGCCCGTGTCACGTTTAGACAGCTCTTTTGCCAGCTTTACCCGTTGCGCTTCACCGCCAGAAAGTGTGGTCGCACTTTGTCCTAAACGGATATAGGATAAACCAACATCCATCAGTGTCTGTAACTTACGTGCCACCGCAGGGATCGCATCGAAGAAGGGCCTTGCTTCCTCTACTGTCATCTGCAGCACTTCGTGGATGTTTTTACCTTTAAAGCGAACGTCTAACGTTTCACGGTTATAGCGTTGAGCCTTACAGTCATCACACGGCACATAGACATCGGGTAAAAAGTGCATCTCAACCTTAATCAGTCCATCACCTTGGCATGCTTCACAGCGCCCGCCTTTGACGTTAAATGAGAAACGCCCCGGCAGATAACCGCGAGTACGTGACTCTTGCGTTGCTGCAAACAGTTCACGAATTGGGGTGAAAATACCAGTATAGGTCGCGGGGTTAGAGCGCGGTGTACGGCCAATTGGACTTTGATCGATATCGACGACTTTATCGCAATGATCCATCCCGACAACTCTCTTGTAGGGTGACGGCTCATCTACGGTTGCACCGTTTAACTCGATGTGGGCAATTTTATAAAAGGTATCGTTGATTAGGGTTGATTTACCTGAACCGGAAACCCCAGTAATACAGGTGAATAGTCCGACAGGGATCTGTAAATCGACATCTTGTAAATTATTACCTGAGGCACCAAACAACTCGATTACTTGTTCAGGATTGAATTCGGTTCGCTCAGTCGAGATGTGGATCTGTTTTTCACCGGATAGGTATTGGCCAGTTATAGACTCTTTACACTCGAGTAGATCTTTAAGGGTGCCTTCACCAATCACTTGCCCACCATGCACACCAGCACCTGGGCCAATATCAATTACATGATCAGCCATGCGGATAGCATCTTCGTCATGCTCGACCACAATCACGGTATTACCGAGATCGCGTAGATGAATCAGTGTTTGTAATAAACGCTCGTTATCACGCTGGTGTAAGCCAATAGAGGGCTCATCTAGTACATACATTACGCCCACAAGTCCGGCACCAATTTGGCTTGCTAGACGAATTCGCTGGGCTTCGCCGCCCGAAAGGGTATCGGCAGAGCGAGATAAGCTAAGGTAATTAAGGCCAACATTTACCAGAAAACCTAAACGATCGCGCACCTCTTTTAAGATCTTATCGGCTATTTGGGCGCGCTGTCCGCTTAACTCGAGATTGTTAAAATAGTCCATGGCTTCACCAATAGACCAATGGGTCAACACAGGCAGGTTTAGATCATCAATGAAAACGTTACGTGCTTCTTCACGCAGGCGCGAACCACCACAGCTTTGGCAAGACTGAGTATTAACAAACTTGGTAAGTTCATCGCGTACCGCATTAGATTCTGTCTCACGGTAACGTCTATCCATATTATTCAAAATCCCCTCGAAAGGGTGATTTCTGACCACTACATCGCCGCGGTCGTTAATGTATTTGAACGCAATGCTTTGGGTGCCTGAGCCGTAAAGGACTAATTTTCTAACATCGTCTGTTAGCTGCTCGAAGGGCTTTTCGATATCAAACTTGTAATGTTCCGCTAGCGAGGTGAGCATTTGGAAGTAATAGAAATTACGTCTATCCCAGCCTCGAATGGCACCGCCAGCAAGTGATAACTCAGTATTGGTTATCACTCTTTCAGGATCAAAAAACTGCTGAACGCCAAGGCCATCACAAGTTTGGCAAGCCCCAGCAGGATTGTTGAACGAGAAGATACGCG
This sequence comes from Shewanella sp. KX20019, assembly GCF_016757755.1. Taxonomy (NCBI): domain Bacteria; kingdom Pseudomonadati; phylum Pseudomonadota; class Gammaproteobacteria; order Alteromonadales; family Shewanellaceae; genus Shewanella; species Shewanella sp. KX20019. Next base: position 598,149 of record NZ_CP068437.1, read on the forward strand.
GCTCAAGTTCGGCCATGGAGTAGCCACATACTGGGCAGGCAAAGTTAGCCGAAAAGACATGCACTTCAGCTTTAGCATTACCTTCAACAGGATCCATACTGGTGATTTTGGCTATGCCGCCAGATAGCTCGAGTGCGGTTTCGAATGACTCTGCTAAACGCTGCTTAATATCATCACGGACCTTAAAGCGATCCACTACCACTTCGATAGTGTGCTTTACGTGTAGATCGAGCTCTGGTGGATCGGTTAAATCACACACTTCACCGTCAATTCGAGCACGAATGTAACCCTGTGCCGACAGACTTTCGAGAAGCTTTACATGTTCACCTTTACGGGCGTTAACCACTGGCGCTAGCAGCATAAGGCGACTGCCTTCTGGCATTTCAAGCACTTTGTCGACCATTTGGCTAACGGTTTGCGCCGCCAAAGGTTCGCCATGGGTGGGGCAGCGCGGTTCGCCGACTCTGGCAAATAGCAGTCTTAAGTAATCATAAATTTCGGTAATGGTACCCACGGTTGAGCGTGGGTTATGAGAGGTCGATTTTTGCTCGATAGAAATAGCGGGACTTAAGCCTTCAATGTGATCAACATCGGGCTTTTCCATCAAACTTAAAAACTGACGAGCATAGGCCGATAATGACTCTACATAGCGTCGTTGTCCCTCGGCATATAGGGTATCGAATGCTAAAGAGGATTTACCTGAACCCGATAGCCCGGTGATAACAATTAGCTTGTTACGGGGTATGGTTAGGTTGATGTTTTTAAGATTGTGGGTACGAGCGCCACGTACTTCAATATTTTCCATCTAGCGTTCAGATCTCAAAGCCGAAAAAAGTGGTTAAGTATCTCACAAATTTAACGGAGGCAATAGACAAAGTAAGTGATCAATTGTAGGGGAAAGATAACGAATTTGCTGAGTTAATAAGAAAACCAAGCGAGAATGCGGGTTTGATGTGAACGCCCAAAAGGTGGTGTAACTATACATCTTTTGCTTTTCCTTTTGGGCTAATGAAAAACTTCGTGGTAAACTGCGCGACTTAATTTAGAGTTCACTGATCAGGGCGGGGGCAATGGCCAATAACGGACTTTCAAAGACTGAGAAAAAAGTCGCGTTTTCTTTAGCCAGTGTATTTGGGTTGCGCATGATGGGTCTGTTTATGATCATGCCCGTCTTCGCACTTTATGGGCAACATCTAGAGGGCTTCTCACCATTATGGGTGGGTATTGCTATTGGTGCCTATGGTTTAACGCAAGCTATTCTTCAAATCCCTATGGGGATCTTATCTGACAAATATGGTCGTAAACCTATCATTTTGATTGGCTTACTGATCTTCGCACTAGGTAGCCTTGTTGCGGCTAATGCTGACACTATTTATGGCGTAGTGGCCGGGCGAGCCCTGCAGGGTATGGGCGCAATTGCCGCCGCCGTATTGGCTCTAGCTGCAGATTTAACCCGTGATGAGCAACGTACTAAGGTGATGGCCATTATCGGCATGTGTATTGGGTTTTCCTTTGCACTATCGCTCTTAGTCGGTCCCATCGTGGCACAGCACTTAGGCCTATCTGGTCTGTTCTTTATGACGGCTGGCTTGGCTGTTTTAGGCATGCTAATCGTACAGTTATTGGTGCCAAATCCAATTTCACAAGCACCAAAAGGTGACACCGTCGCCGCACCTGAAAAGCTGCGTCGCATGCTGGTTGATCCGCAACTGTTTAGACTGGATGCGGGCATCTTTATTCTGCACCTAGTGCTAACCGCGGTGTTTGTCGCACTTCCATTAGACTTAGTCGATGCGGGGTTAGTCAAAGAGGAACATTGGATGCTGTACTTCCCAGCATTTATGATCGCTTTCTTCCTAATGGTGCCGCTGATTATCATTGGTGTTAAGCGCAACAATACTAAAGCGATGTTTCAAGTTGCACTGTTGATTATGATGGTCGCACTGGGTTCGATGGCGCTGTTTGCTGACAACCTGATGGTATTGGCTATTGCAGTGGTGTTGTTCTTTACCGGCTTTAATTACCTCGAAGCTTCTCTGCCGAGCCTGATTGCTAAGTTTTGTCCGGTAGGTGATAAAGGTTCAGCCATGGGCGTATATTCTACCAGCCAATTTCTAGGCGCATTTTGCGGTGGATTATTAGGCGGTGGCGCCTATCAGCTTGTTGGCGCAGAAGGGGTATTTGCGGTTGCGCTAGGCTTAATGGGCATTTGGTTCTTACTCACCTTTGGTATGAAAAACCCAGTGCTTTTGAAGAGTTATACACTAGAGGCTGATGTCAATGACAGACAGGGCGCAAAAGTGATGGCAACCGAGCTGTCAGCGTTAACTGGCGTCGCAGAAGCCATAGTGGTACTTGAAGAGAAAGTGGCTTATTTAAAAGTAGATGACCATTTCGATTTGAGAGAAGCCAGAGCTGTGTTAGGCTCTGTCAATTAGTGAAAAATTTATAAATATTGCAGGAGATTTCAATGGCCAGTCGTGGTGTCAATAAAGTAATTTTGGTAGGTAATTTAGGACAAGATCCTGAAGTTCGTTACATGCCGAACGGCAATGCCGTAGCCAACATTACCGTGGCGACAAGTGAATCTTGGAAAGACCAAAGTGGTCAAAAGCAAGAGCGCACAGAATGGCACCGCGTAGTGATGTTTGGCAAGCTGGCTGAAATCACAGGTGAATACTTGCGTAAAGGCTCTCAAGTTTACCTTGAAGGCAAGCTGCAGACACGTAAGTGGAAAGACCAAAGCGGTCAAGATCGTTACAGCACTGAAGTTGTTGTCGATCAAGGCGGTCAAATGCAAATGTTAGGTGGCCGTGGTCAAGGTCAAGGCGCACCAGCACAAGGTGGCTACCAGCAGCCACAACAAGCACCGCAACAGGGTGGCTATGCACCTAAGCCACAGCAAGCGGCTCCTCAGCAAGGTGGTTATGCACCTAAGCCTCAGGCAGCTCCTGCACAGGGCGGTTACCAGCAGCCACAACAGTCAGCTCCACAGCAAGGTGGTTATCAGCAACCACAGCAAGCAGCACCCGCTCAAGGTGGTTATGCACCTAAGCCTCAGGCTGCACCAGCTGCTCCTCAGCAGCGTCCAGCTCCGCAGCCACAGCAGAATGTGACTCCAGATTTGGATGATGGCTGGGATGACGATATCCCGTTCTAGGACATATATAAATTAAAAGTGTCAAAATAGACACAAAATAATGATTGAACCCAGCATTTTTGCTGGGTTTTTTGTTTATGTTGGTTACATAATATACGTTACTGAAATGTAATAAATTCTAAGGATAAGGTTGAGAGGTTAACAATACGTTACTTATTGCTAGGTGGAAATAGATATCGTTTTCAATTACTTGCGTAAGGCGAAGGATAAATTGATTATAATCAGTCTGTGCGATTGGTATCTCAGTTATTGGCTGATTAAACGAGTAGCATACCTAAATTATGGTATTCGAGACGACATATATGGATCTTAAGTTATCTAGGCTAGATTATTTTACCTTGCAAGTGCTGGTTGGGCTTTATGAGTTAAAAAATGGCACCTGCCTCGCCGTAAAATTAGACGTGGCGCAACCTAAGGTAAGTAGAGCCCTAAGCACCATTCGGGAAGTCTTTAACGACGAGATGTTTGTTCGTAAACAGTATGGGTTTGAACCGAATGAACTGGCTATAAGAATATACCCTTTTGCCAAAAAGGTCATTGATGGTTATCAGCAAATCCAACTGGCGGCGCAGAATAATTGCGAGCAAAAACGAATAGTTAACATAGCAACCTTAGACTATAACACTAACTTACTCCACCGAAGTGTTGTGGCGGTTTCGAAAAAGCTAGCGCTTAACACGGTCGTTAATATTATTCCCTGGAGCGATGAGATCCAAAAGCAGATCACATCGGGCAAGGTTGATTACTCTATCACTATTAACCCAGTAGAAAACGACAAGATAATGAGCGCTAAAATTGCCGATGTAAAAAAGTTTTACATCGTAGCGCGCAAAGGGCATCCCATTTTTGAAAAGACATTTGGCTATTCTGATTTGATTTCAAATAGTTTTGTACTCATTAACTATGCAAGAGTGGGCCTAAAGAAACGAGCGATTGAGCACTATGTAGAAAAGCATGGTGGGACAATGGATATTGTCTTAAAAACCAATAGCCTTAATAACGCGTTAAGTTTTGTATCGAGTAACGATTGTATTTGCATCAGTGCAACCGAAACCGTGTTGGAGCATGTTGTTGGCAGAGACGATTTACAGTATCAAGATACTTCTGAATTTTGGGCTACCCATGTAATGGCTGACTTAGCGCCTGCAGTTCGACAACACAGTCAATATCTACAGGGGAGAGTCGAGGGGGATATAGTATTTTTTAACGAGCTTGTATTGGCAATGCGAGACGGCTTAGTAAAATTGCAAAAGTGCCTATCTGCGATAAATCAACAGGACTCATTATCATCTATCGAAGAGCACCATTAGTCGCAACCAGAAAACCAACAAGCCAACCGAATACGGTTGGCTTTAATTATGGTGAAATCAAATTAACTATTTAATATGATAGGCTGCGATTTTTTCTTGAGAGTGACAAACACTACATGCCTCTACTGTTGGAGTACCATCAAAGCTTGCGTTACCAGAGCTAATGGTGTGCTGCTTGGCTGACTCTGAAGTATGACAAGACAGACAAGTCGCTGCTGCAGGACTGATAAAGGTGTCGACGACATTGTTATGACGCACTAATACCGGTGTCGTTTGTTCTACCTTATCTAAGTTGAAGCTGTCCTCAACGTGACATGACAGACAGTTAGACTTACCTGCTGGATAATTAATCTCTGAGAAATCCATTGAAGGTCTACCAGAATAATTGTTAATCCCTTTAGCCCCTCGTGTACCACTATGAATACCGTGCACCATCACTTTATAATCAAAGGCATAAGCAATCGCTTCAGGTAGCGCCGCATCAACTCGGATCATTCCCACTTTTCGTGGAGAGTTAGGGTTGTGACATGTGAGGCAGCCACCTTCTTGATAAGTAACACCATGATGCTTTAATGCGCCAAATCCTTTCGTTTCGATTGTCTCCCCTTTCCAATCTCCATCATGATGCCAGCTATCGTCACCCATGATGAGAGTGGTTGCCGCGTCATTTAATGTGTTATGGCAAGCGGTACACTTGTTATCAGCAATTATCTGTCTACGGGCTACCGCTGTATAATTGTCTGCAGATTCAGTTACCACGCCATCGCTATTAAATGCAGCTGAAACCGCATTTGGAGTGACCGTATAAATATTCTCTTGGCCGCCATTGGCTGCACTTTCAGTACATGAGGTGAACTCTCCACTATCTTTGTTGAAGCAAAGCTCACCGTCGAGTACTAAGGTACCGCTATAGTTTTCGACAATGGTTGAAGGCAATTTGTCTGTGACAGTCACAGTCGTTATGCCAGTCGCTGCATCGTAGCTAACCATGCTGCCTTTTTCTGCGTTGTCGCTAACGATATCGAAGTAGATTGCACCAAAATCAGTTTCACCTGTTTGAGGCATTCTGCTAAAGCTATCATCTTGGTTACCAAAAATGGCCTTAACAAAGAACTCTGGGTAGATAACTGAGATATGGTTGTAAGATAAGTAATCGAGTTTCGTTGGGTCAACAGCGGTTCCATCGACCATGACTTTAAGCTCAATGCTGGCTTGACCCGCATTTTGGCCATAGGTATAACCAGATACTTGCATATCAAGTAATTCAACATTAAAGCGTTCTTTAGCGTTAGCTGCCAACGTTTTAACATTGAGGTGTGCATGAGCGATATCAACAGAGGTTGAGGTATGGCACTGAGCACAGGGTCCGGTAGGGTACCCTGCTTCATGCATTGGACGCGCTATAGTAGTGACTGAATCATGGCATGAACGACAAGTTTCTTCTGAAGGATAACGAGCAAAATCATTCCATTGAGGTAGTGACTCGCTCTCCTGGTGACAGGTATCGCAGTTGATTGCTGACTGTGGATAGTTATTCGCTCCACCGTCAGTTTTCAACTCAATATGAGCACTATGGACCAAGCGGGTGAAGACATTTTCTGCACCCATGTGCCCTTTATTGTCATTGTGACAAGTGTTGCATGACTCTAATGTATTATAAGTACCGCCATGATAGATGTTGCCAAAGTCTGCATGACAGCTAATACAGGTTTGACCATCAACCATTTCGCGGCTAACTAAACCATCTTCAATGGTGATGTCGCCATTTTGGCTGAAATCATACACGAGGTTGACATTAGGCACTTTATCCCCGTTCGGAAATGTCCATTTGGTGGACAGTAATAATCTTTGAGTAGCCAGTTCATCATAACTAATGGCTTTAACGGGGGGGCTATCACCAAAAGAGCTGTCCAGCGGGACTGAAAAAGTATATTGGTAAGAGCCATCGTTGTTATCAACAAGCTCTCCTTTACATGAAGGGGTAGCGCCTGGAGCTCCAGAGCAATCAGCACCATAGGCTAACCATTGTGGTGCTTCTCCGGTTACCTCATCTGCTGGCATCAGTTGGTGCATATAGAAACCAATATTGGCGTCAGTGAGTCCAATAACTGGGATCTCATTTTCATTCAGTGCGGTGAGCAACACACTGGTAACTTGCTCTGAGTTAATGGAAACGTCATCAACCGTTAAGTTGAGAGCGTTTGCCGTGCGGACGGTGACGAGTCCGTCATTGCCGTTGTTTCCGTTCTCTCCATCATTTCCATCTTTGCCATCATCACCATCGCTTCCACAGCCAGAAAGGCATCCGCTCATGAATAAGGCAGATATAATTATTTTCTTATTTATATTCATCATCTACTCTCGCTTTATATTGTTAGATTAATTGTTGCGAAGCCAATTTATATAGTTTTTTACAAATTTAAATATTAATAGATCACACGAATGAATCGTTAAAAATACTTTTTCGGAAATATAGAAATTAATCACATCTGAAATGTTAATATGTCAAATTTACAATTTGAATATCTGAGTTGAATTTAGGGGTGGTTAGCTCTGCAACTTTAACAAATATAACTTTTATATTTTTATTAGATATTGCAAGGCCTAAATGATTAACGAGTAGTTTGTTTGTTTAGTTAGTGCGGTAATTAATCATGCTCTGCACCATTTAGCGTGTTGAGGATTAATGATGAGATAGTGTCTATCAACCACGGTAGATTTGGTTTTTTATTGTTCTTGTTGTATGTTAAGTAAAGTGTTGGTATGCAGCTGTTATTATATAAACGGTTAACCTCAACTTTAGACAGTTTGCAGATATGTAAGCTGGGCATATTTTCGATAGCGTTATAGATAGAGCTATAAGGCAGAATCGTTACCGCATTACTCTCACGTAGGTAGTCAAATAAGCTATAAGCACCGCACAGCTCTACTTCTATATCTAATGGTATTGAGTTTTTACTACAGTACTCTTTAAACTTACTACCACTCGATGTTAAAGAACCAGTGTTACATTCAACGTAGCGATAGCTTGCGATTGAACGCAGGTCAATATCCTGTTTTAACAAAGGGTGGTTTCTCTCACAAACTAAATAAAGGCTGTCTAGCCTGGCAACAGGAATGGAAGCTATACTATTATCATAAGAGTTAACCAGCTCTTCATTATCACTGCAGCATATACCAAAATCTATTTTACCCGATATGACTTCGACAATAGAGTTACGGCCCCACTGAGAGAAATTAAAACTCATGTTCTTCCCACTACTATGGATTGTCGATAGTAGTGACTTTGGGAAAGGGTAGGAGAGAATATCGGGTGCAGAAATTTCAAAATGGCCAACGACACTGTTTGTCGTTTTGTATTGAATATCTTGTAGCTCTGAGCAGCATGCCATGATCTTTTTTGCTATAGGGTATACTTTATCTGCAAACTCATTAGGAATTAACCCATGCTTCCTACGGATGAAGAGTTCATTACCTAAAACTTCTCTAGTATGCTTGAGACTACGGCTTACTTTAGGTGCTGAAAGACTCAATTTATTAGAAACTTTTGTAACGGATTTGTTTTCATATAGATTGACTAGAATATTAATGCTTAATAGGTCTAGGTGGCTAAAGCAAATAGTGTTCATCGTGTACTCTTAGCGTCTTAATAATGTTTTTATTGTACATGCTATTTTTTATTTTGCTAAATACGAATTAAGAAATAACGACTTCCTCACAATGTTTAGTTATTCAACTTTAGTATGTAAGTTATTTAAATATTAAATATCTATCTTTATCTTGATATGTGGGCGTTATAATTTTTGCTTAGTTAACAGTGGTTTGGCCGTTTTCATCATTAAGGTTGATTGTTGCCATTTCAAGGTTCTTAGTTTAGCTGTGCGCCGTGCATTATCCCATTAATGAATTTCTCGTAATATAAAATTCATATTTTCACCAAGTGTAATTGTAAAATGCGAATTTTATAAATTTGTTCGCTATTGCAAATGGAAACATCTAAAAACACTCTGCAATTTAATATTGATTTAGATCAATGTTAGTCAGGTGGATAAAGTTAGTATTCACATCGCTGAACAAGTTAAATATAATTTTTATTTTGGAGGTTTATATTATGAATGCTACGGTGATATTGAATTACGCTTTCATTTACTTTGTATTGTTTCTAGTTGTACCTACAGTTATTGTGATATTTACAATGACCTGTATTAAGTTCTTTAAATCAGAAAAAATACAAACTGATGGAGTGGTCATTGAGTTGACACCTGAGAGAACAAAAGAGAAATATTCAGGTCTCATCAGTAAGCTGAATGAAATAGCAAAAGAAAAGTATAATGTTTTATATGGTACCTCACTGGATAGTATCCTTGATGTAAAAAAAGATAATGGTAACCACGTTAAAGGTAACCTTAAAAACTGCCACTTAGACTACGTGATCATGGATGAGCAATCTGTAGTTAAATTGGTTATTACTGACCCTGGACACAATACGCCAGAAAACAGTGATTTTATCGATTCATCTTTGGCTAAAGTCGGGGTAGATGTTATCCATATATCTGACGATAACAAATATGATGACTTATTAATAAGGTCAGCATTAGTTGCTTAACAAAAGTCAGTGCTAAACCGTCGCTGTTTGGCACTGATTTCTAATGCTTTTAAATAATACTCGTTTAATGGGGCCTCGTTATGTCCAGTTTTTGTAAAAGATACGTATTGTTAACAATTTCTCTAATAGGGTTGATTTTAACCCCTTTAACTACTTTACATGCTAAAACGGTTGAGTTAGTAATAAATACTGATAAAAAATGCATTATGTGCCATAAGAAAAACGGCAAAATGTACGGTGTTCACGCTAATAATTTATTAGAAATGCGTTGTCAGAATTGTCACGGTAAAAAAGAAGGCCACCCGAGGAAAAAATCAAATCTAATAAAGTTTGGTGGTGACTCGGTGAATATTGCTGCGCAACAAACCGCAGTTTGTACTAAGTGTCATGAGCCTGATGATTTAGCTAAAGCAGATTGGACTCATGTAGTTCACTCGGACAAAGTTAATTGCGCTAAGTGCCACAAATTACACTCAGAAACTGATCCAGTTATAGCTATTCAAACAAAAGAACGCGGTCAGCTTTGTGTTAGCTGTCACAAGATCCAGTAATGAGAGGAATATATGGAAAATAAAAGAAGGCTATTTTTAAAAGGTGCTTGTGCTACTGCCGTAGGAGCCGTTGCCTCTACAAAGTTTGTCGCTGCACAGCCTGAGACCGAAACCATTGAAGCTGACGTTAATTACGCTCTTATTCATGATGAAACAAAGTGCATTGGTTGCGAAGTGTGTGTTGATGCTTGCCGTGAAACGAATAATGTACCTGAAGGTGTTAGCCGCTTAGAGATTGTTAAGACTGGCCCGTTTGGTGAGTACCCGGAGCAGTACTTTCGTTTTTCTCGCAAATCATGCCAACATTGCGATGCTACTCCTTGTGTCAATGTTTGTCCGACTGGAGCTGCCTATAAAGATCCAAAAACGGGCATTGTCTCTGTAGACAGTTGGAAGTGTGTTGGCTGTATGTATTGCATTGCAGCGTGTCCATATCAGATCCGATTCATCAACCCTGTAACCAAAGCTGCCGATAAATGTGATTTCTGTAAGGAAACTCGCCTTAAAGAAGGAAAGCAACCTGCTTGTGTTACTGCTTGCCCAACCAAGGCGCTTGTCTTTGGTAACCTAAAAGATCCAGATTCTGAAATTGTTAAGGTGTTAAAAGCGACACCAAATTATCGCAGCAAAACGGAGTTGGGAACCCGTCCCAAACTGTTCCGTATTGCAGCAAAAGAGGGGGAAATCGTATTATGAATCCATTCCACTTTGATAGCCTTATTTGGCACTGGCCAATCGCAATTTATCTGTTTTTAGCGGGTATTTCAGCAGGAGCAATCTGTTTCGCTGTGTTACTTAAGCACTTCAAATTAGGTAAGGATGCTTACAAATCAAGTTTCGTTCAAGCAGCTTGCTTACTGGCACCCTTAGCCGTGTTCGCTGGACTCGGTATCTTGGTCTTAGACTTAACTAAGCCGTTTGATTTCTGGAAGATCCTAGTATTTTACAATCCAACTTCGATTATGTCTGTCGGTGTTGCCGTGCTAATGATCTATCAAGTCGCCCTATTTGCATGGTTAGCTTGCTTATTTAAAGAGCCTATCTCTAATTGGTGTGACCATCGCTGGCCGGTGGTGGATAGAGTACTAAATGTACTCACTAGACATGAGCCGACGGTTACCGGGCTGCTAGTGATACTTGCGCTATCTTTGGGAGCTTATACGGGATTTTTACTCTCGGCGTTGACCACTTATCCAATGCTGAATAATCCAGTCCTGCCTATTCTGTTTCTGGTATCTGGTATCTCTTCTGGGGCAGCGGGCACCTTGTTAGGCGGATTGTTACTCAAGGGTAACCCCGACGGTAAAGAAGTTCATTTCATACATCATATTGAAATACCGTTAATTTTATTTGAATTAGTACTCATTTTTACTTTCTTTATTGGCTTGATTATCTCTGGCGGACAGAGCCAGGTTGCAGCGTTTACGGCACTCGGTCAAGGCTTCTGGGGCTGGATATTTTGGGCGGGCATTATTTTAGTCGGTCTAACATTGCCGCTGGCCTTCAACTTATTTATGACTGCCTCTTCTAAACGAAAACTATCCTATGTCGCTATTACTGCAAGTTGTAGTTTATTAGGCGTTTTATTACTGCGTAACTTCATTCTTTACACCGGTCAAATGACTGTCGCATAAATCAATATCTGGAGTTTATAACATGCTTAGAGTATTAGGATTAACGTTTTTATTATTGTCAGGTTATGTATATGCCGAACCGATTGCGGATACCCACACAGAGATGAGTGGCTGTGAATCTTGTCATATGGGCGGTGAACCCTCTGCTGATCTAGCTCATGAGAATGCCGCTTGCGTTGACTGTCATGGTTTTCTTAAGGAGTTTGCTGATGAAACGCATATAAAGCACGATGACGTTTTAGAGTGTAGTAGCTGTCACCTAGCTCACGAGGAGGTCAGCCCAAGTGAGTCTTGCGTTAATTGTCACTAAGTCGTCGTGACAATTAAGCTGTACAGTATCAATTAGCTCCTTATCCTCATCATTGCTAATTGGTTTCGTTGAAGTGTTTTGTCCTCATTTCAGCACTTACACGGACGTTATTGGGCAGGAAGCCGTTTTAAAAATACAAGACTAATAACCTGTATTATTTATCGACCCAACCTCCAAATGGGCTAGCCACTCTATAGTATAGAGTGGCATTTTTAGGCGAAAAATGGCTGTTAGCATCGTTACCAAGGCTCGATATGGTACTTATCTAAAATCGCTTGATATTGGCCCGACTGCTTGAGATTTTCTATCCCCTCAGCAAACCTATTCTGATAGTTTTTCTGCAGATCTTTGTGGCTAAACCCCACATAGAGAGGAGTGGAGACCCCTTCGCTTCCGGCAAACTTAATATCCTCAAAGTCGCCAAATGACTTTGCGGTATGTGCTACCACATACCTATTGCCCAATAACACATCGACGCGATATTTTTTAAGTAGATTTATGTTGGTTTTTAGCGGTGTTTCACCGGAAGCACGATAGCTAAATGGGCTCTTTTTTAGGTATTGATTAATTTTGTCACCATAGTCATAACCTAAAATACTAGCTACCGCCTTACCGTTAAGATCTGAAAGTGTTGAGTAGTGCCAGTCATTGGAACTATGGACGTAAAAGTCATTGCTGTACTGACCTAGCGCTATATTCGGCGTCTGTAACTTAAAGTGTTCAATGTGTTCAGGTGAGACGGCTAACACCGCATGAATTTGGTTACGCTGCGCTAGCCTTAAGGCTCTTTGAAAAGGGAGAGTTTCAAACTTTGCGCTAACGCCAACGGTTAAAAATGCCTGTTGAGTCAGTTCAACTAAATAACCTGAATTGTCAGTGCAGATATAGGGGCACCAGATATCAGATGCAATAACAATCTGCTCAGCTTGGGCTGGAAAACTCAAGCTCAGGATGACCAGTAATTTAAGCTTCACAATAGTCTCTATAGTGCTTTTGACTGACGAGTGGCATCGCAGTTTAACAAAGAAAGGCCTAAGACGCAGGAAAATTCACAGCACGTGACGGGGGTCAGCTGCAAAGCTTAGTCGGAGATGAAATCAAGGCTGTCACTCAGAGGTTGAAGGTCGTGACAGTTTTCCGCCTGACTTCATTCTGTCATATTACTCGGACACTATGTTGTTTTGAATTAATGCAAATATACAAATTAAATATTTTTTTCAATACGTTGATATTAATTGTGTTTATTGTTTTTTGTTGTATTGTTCGAATTTATTCTCAGATAAAAACTTGAATAACGACGGCTTTGAACTAAATTCGATAATAGCAGCGAAATAGCTGAAATATGTTTGAAATAGTTCATGTTAAGTCGATAGGTTTTGCTACTGAAAAAGCATTAAACTGCCACGATTTGGCTGAAATCTCAGTGCAGAGCCATTGAGTAAACCGAAGTAAATGAAAGCAATATTTACTTTATAAGTTTTGGGTATGTGTTGATTTAAGGGCATTGGCATATATGTATAATTCGTCAAAAAAACCTGTTTGGTATGGTGAGCTAATAGCCTCTCGTGGTAATACCGTGATCATTTATGATAAACAATTCCCCGAAGCTTCAGCGGGTAGGGTTTACTTTTACAATACGGCTCGTGACGCCATTATTGAGTATGCGGAAGAGATTGTTAAACCGCATTTGCATGAGTTATCAGGTGCTGCATTAGCGACTGCTGAGGCGAACTTCGGCGCTGCTTGGGATGTTGCTCGAACAGCATTTATGGCGCAGCATTCTGGCTGGGTAGAAGCTCATAATCCCAAAACTAGCATGGTTAAAAAAGCGAAACCTGAACCCATTATTGAGCCTGAAGCTGAATTAGAGGCGGAGTCTACTGATGAAGATGATTTCGACCGAGGATGGTCAAATGATGATTTCGATGACTAAGATAGTTGAGATTATTTAAATTGTTAGTATCAAAAAACAGCGCGTTAACGCTGTTTTTTTTTAAGCTTCAACATCAAATTGATAACGGCTGATATGGTGATAAATTTCGCCAGGCCTAATTAAGCCATCACCGGCAAATTCGGCTTGGTTAGGCGCATCGGGTACTTGTTGAGGCTCTATACAAAAGCCTTGATATTGCGACAACCGCTGTTGGTTTTTACCCATAGTACCTTGCAAAAAGTTAGCTCCGTACACTTGAACACTCGGTTGGTTGGTATAGAGAGTCATGCCGCGGCCACTTACCTTAGAGCTCAAACGACCGAATCTTTGTAGCTGTGGCTCAGTTTGGGGTAATAGGTAACAATGATCTATCCCTGCAGTGGCCGTAAACTCTTCAGCACCGATAAATGATTGTAACTGCTTGGCTTGATGCAGATCGAGTGCACTATTGCGGGTGTCAAAAATTTGAGTGGGTACACCAACGTCATTCATCGCTAGATATTGAGTTGCATCAACTTGCAGCGCGTGTTGCAAGCTACTGCTGCTGCCATCTAAGTTAAAGTAACTATGCTGGGTAAGGCTAATTGGACAGGTTTTATCTGTACTGGCAAGCATCTCTACGTAGAGGTTATTCCCCACCAGACGATAATCTAACTGTACAGTGCACTTGCCGGGAAAACCCATATCACCATCGGCACTGACTAAACTTAAGCGAACTCCATCGGGCAGTTGGCCTAGATGCCAATGCTTGCGGTTGAAACCCTCTTTGCCACCATGTAGACAGTTGCTAGCCTGATTGATATCTAGCTGGTATTGCTGACCATCTATTGAGAACTGTCCGTTGGCAATACGGTTGGCATAGCGACCAGCAATTGCACCTAAATGGGCATCTTGCGCTAAGTAGTCACTGACACTATCACACCCTAAAACGATATTGCCACGTTCACCATCTCGATCAGGTGTCCACAGCGAACGAATTATTCCACCTAAGCTCAAAACCTCTAACGCTATAGTGCCGTTGTCTATTCGAACCCGTTCAATTTGGCCACCACGAGGGTCGGTCCAAGGGTCTAGAGGGCTAAAACGTACCATGGTTTATCCTTGTTAAAAGGTTACAGCGTCTATTTTGCGATTAACACTTTGATATAGCGAGATGAATACGTATTCCACTCGCTATCGATAGGTGTCTATTGGTCCAATCGTTTAGCGCCATCAGATGCGGAGCAAAGGTAGATTGCAGCTTCGATGCCTGTTTTTTCAAAATACCTATTTTCTACGGCTGCCACAACTGCGTCGGTTAACTCATGATCAACGAGGGCGACAACACAGCCACCAAAGCCACCACCAGTCATCCGTACACCGCCTTTTTCGCCAATGACCTTGGATATGATTTCCACCAGAAAATCAATTTCAGGCACGGTGATTTCAAAATCATCGCGCATAGAGATATGGGACTCGGCCATCAATGTACTTAACTGCGAAATATTGCCTGACTCCAGTGCCCATGCGGCATTTTGGGTTCGGCGATTCTCAGTAATGACATGCTTCGCGCGTCGATAACAAACATCACTGAGTTCATTTACAGCAGCATCTAGTGTGGTGAGCTCGAGATGACGCAATGAGTCTAGGTGGAAGTGCTGCGCTACTTGTTCACACTGCTGGCGGCGCAGGTTGTACTCAGACTCAACCAAACCACGTTTAACATTAGAATTGATTATAATCAGACTTAAATTATCGGGAATACTGACGGCCTCGCTATCGAGATCGAGACAGTCTATTAGTAGTGCATGATCTTGCTTCCCTAGCGCGCTGATCATCTGATCCATAATGCCGCAGGCGCAACCGACATATTGATTTTCGCCCCGCTGTGCTAGTTGGGCGATAGCAAGAGGTGATAGTTTAATCTGGCTAGCGTCATTGACCGCAGTACCGAAGGCAACCTCTAGCGCGGCAGAGGAGGAGAGGCCTGCACCGAGAGGAACGTTACTGACAATGGCTAAGTCGAGCCCTTTAGGTGCCAGACCCGATACCGCCATCGCGGCACTAAAGCCTTTAAGGTAATCAACCCATTCAAGCGACTCCGGGGTATCGCCCTCTTCAGCAAATATCCACTCTTTCATCTCGCCGGGAAAGGCATCTGAGACTGCGCGGAATTTGTTATCTTCACGACGCTTTATGGCAATAATGGTGTGAAAGTTAATCGCTGCTGGCAGCACAAAACCGTCATTATAGTCGGTATGCTCACCAATTAAATTGACTCTTCCGGGAGCAGCATAGAGCGCATCAGCTAGAGTGCCGAAAGTTTTAACAAAAAGCTTATTGGCTCGTTGAGCTGGATTGGACATGGTTTACTTTTCCGAAAGTTGGCTTTCACTATCTAAATGGTGGCGTACAGTCGCTTGCTAATAAAAGCGTATAAATCGATTACTAGGTCGCTCTGCCGCGAAGCAGTAATATTCACTTCATTAACTTTATATCACGACTCTACCTCATGTGTAACTGAGTTTTTTTATCGATTTTCATAGTGAACTTCTGGCTGAGCCCGCAGTAGGTTCGCTGCTTGCTCAGGGGTTAAGTCTCGCTGACTTTCCGCTAGCATCTCGTAACCCACCATGAATTTCTTTACATCGGCACTGCGCAGTAATGGTGGATACACATGTCCATGCAGCTGCCACTCTGGATGAGCTTGCTTATCAAATGGTGCACCATGCCAGCCCATAGAGTAGGGGAAACTGGTGTTAAACAAATTGTCGTAGCGTGTCATCAGTGACTTCATTATGGTCGCTAATGAAACTTGCTGGTCCGCACTTAGTTTGTCTAAATGAGATACCGTAAAGCGGGGTAAAATAAGGGTTTCAAATGGCCAAGCCGCCCACCAAGGCACTACAACGAGCCAATCATCATTACTGATGACTACGCGCTCTGCGTTGGCTATCTCTTTACTGGCATAGTCCAGCAGCATCTGTCGTTGGTGACTTTGATAATACGCCAATTGAGTGCGGGTCTCGGTGACCGCCTCATTAGGCAACTCGCTTACCGCCCATATTTGACCATGGGGGTGAGGGTTTGAACAACCCATTGCTGCGCCCTTGTTTTCAAATACTTGCACCCAAGGATAGTGTTCACCTAGCTCGCTAACTTCTTTGGCGAGACACTCAAATACCGCAGTGAGTTGGCCAATAGAAAGCTTAGGCAGCGTATGACTATGGTCGGCAGAGAAGCAAATAACCCGGCTGGTACCTGTCACGGATTGTAACGCAAAGAGCGGGTCATCTTGCTGCGCGGCGGGTGTATCAGCCGTAAGCGCAGCGAAATCATTGGTGAATACAAATGGTAAGCTATATTGAGGGTTTTTCTCGCCACTAATTCTACTGTTCCCAGGGCAAAGATAGCACTCTGCATCGTATTTTTGGGCGCTGGTAACCGTCGTTGACTCTCTTTGTCCCTGCCAAGGACGCTTCGCTCGATGTGGAGACACCAATAGCCACTGCTCGGTTAGCGGGTTAAAACGTCTGTGGGGATGGTCGTCACGGTCAAACATCTAAAGAGTCCTTCATATTTTGTGTTTAACAGGGGCTGTGATGCACAGCCCCTGAGGTTGTTGCTATTAGTTAACGGAAATCGGAGTGATATCTTGTTGCGGTGCGAATACAAACCGACTCAAGAACAGGGTGACTAAGATCGTTGCCGCGAGTGTGATAGCCATCATATGGATAAAGTGCAGCGGGCTCCAAACAAAGGTAAACACCGCATAAACCAACACCCCAAATACTAAGCCGACTTTAATCGCCTTGGCACTGACATTCTTAAATACCAGCGCACAGATAAATGCCGCCAACACGGGCATGGAGTAAAGTCCATTGAGCTTTTGTAGTAAAGAGATGATGCTTTCTGATTGGGC
The DNA here is from genome assembly GCF_016757755.1 of Shewanella sp. KX20019. NCBI lineage: Bacteria > Pseudomonadati > Pseudomonadota > Gammaproteobacteria > Alteromonadales > Shewanellaceae > Shewanella > Shewanella sp. KX20019. The sequence continues at coordinate 615,554 of NZ_CP068437.1, forward strand.
AAACACTGGCACCAACAACAACGCGATAACGGTGAATACCAAGGCTACGATGGTACCAATTTTTCTGACATCGGCCTTTGGGTTGACGTAGTTCTGATGAATATCACAAGTATAGAGGGCTGCGGCTGAATTTAAGCAAGAGTTGAACGAGCTTAATACCGCGCCTGCCATTACTGCTGCAAATGCACCAGACATCCAGCTTGGTAAGATATCGCCCACTAATTTGCCGTAGGCGACATCGCCGACGTCGCCATAGAGCTTATAAGCAACGATGCCCGGTAATACCACAATAATAGGGATCACTAACTTCATCGCTACCGCAGCATAGAGGCCTTTTTGCGCCTCTTTAACTGACTTTGCCGCTAAAGCTCTTTGGGTTATCACCATATTGGTGCCCCAGTAGAAGATCTGAATAAAGACCATTCCTGTCAGAAGGGTGTGCCACGGGATATCGGACTGGTCGTCACCTATCAAGGTCAATCGTTCGAGTGGTACCCCGGAAAGATCCCAGTTGACGGCGTTGAGTGCTAAATAGGACACCACAATCCCCATCAATAGCAGTCCTATGCCGTTCAAGCTATCTGAAATTGCAATCGCTCTAAGGCCACCAAAAATCGCGTAGATGGCGCCGACCACAGCAAAAATAACCGCCAAAGCGACGACTGAAATTGACAGGCCAAACATCGACTTCATAAATAAAGAGCCGGTGTAGAGTACGACTGGCAATAGGATAAAGGCGTAGCCGAGCATAAACAGTACTGACACCATGGCACGGATGCCTTTGTCGTTATATTTGCGCTCAAGTAATTCGGTGGTCGTGGTGCAGTTGTACTTGTAGTAGATAGGGATCAGCCATTTAGCGAGGATCACTAACCCCACAGCAGCGGCAATTTCCCACCAAGCAATCAATAATGTCTGCGCGCCATTCATGCCGACTATCTGTTCGGCGCTGATATTGGTCATCATCAAAGAGCCAGCAACTACGACCCAACTTAAGCCGCCACCCGCAAGAAAGTAATCTTTGCTGTCGCTAGTGTCTCGCACTATTTTACGGCACTTTAGGTATGTAATGAGGCCGACTAATGCTGTTAAGCCAAAAAATATGACCAGCTGAATAACTTGTTCCATGTCTATCCTTTATTATTAATATTTCACCCTAGGCCGTATTAATAACTGACTTTAGGTATGGTTACTTCCCAGTACTTAAGAATTGGTTATTAAGGTTTTGCTCTTGCTTGTTGTTGAATGTCACTGCTGGCTGCCACCGGTTCGATACTAAAATTGAACTGCATTGGCTGCGCTTTAATACGATAAGGCTGGTGCACTTGTCTGCCCCATGACGTGTCACCGCCGACACCCATCTGTTTGTAATCGATGTTCCAAGTGACAAACTCTCGGATGGGGATCTCGGCGCCGTGGTTAGCCGTTACGGGTACCAGACCTGAGGCAGAGCCGGAGGCGTCGCCTTGCCTGAAGTCGATATCTGCTTGGGAAAAAGGCCAAAGGCTTGTTTGCAAAGTTTGTTGTTCAGCCGTCGCTTTAGCCAGTAGCCCTTCGCCTTTAGCATCAGTAATGGCAACATAGCTGACATCACTGCGTTGACCCGTTTCTTGTGGTCGAGAGTAGCGATGGAAAGCTTTATCAATAGGCAGTGTAAACCAGCTAATTGGATTACCTGATTTCCTATCGGCATATGTCTCCTCTGGTCCACGACCGAAATAGTGCATAAAGCGCTGGCTAAAAGGCAATTGTGTCTGAAAACCAAAGCGAGGCAGGTCGGCTAACTCTACATCTCCCGGTGTGAACTGGCTTTGTACTAACAGTTGCCCGCGAGTACTTATTTGATAGCGGGTGCTCAGAGTAAAGTTTAATGTCGGATGCTGCTGCACCACTTCGATATTAAAAGGGCTGCTACGTTTAATCGATAGTAGCGTCAGTTGCTTTGCCGCATCTTGCCATGCGCCAGCCCACTCGGGCATTTGGTTGCCTAAGTCGTTGTCAGTCGGCGCACGCCAAAAGTTAACCATTAATGGCGCCGTTAACTGCGATTGACCATCTTGCTTAATGTCACTGAGCCAGCCGGTTTGTTTAGAGATTAGATATCGGGTCGCATCATCACCTAATTGCCAAAAACTATCATGCTCAGTAATAGCCTTAGCTAAGATTGTTTTCTGAGTGGAGGCTTGCTGCAAGGGGAATTGAGCAAAAGCGATGCGGTGATCGGTGTCGAGCATAGGTTGCGGTTTATCGACCAGCACCTCTAACAGTAAAAGGTATTCATGCTGCTTATGGAAAAGTGAGCGCTCAATTGGCAGTGTGACCGGCGTAGACTGGCCTGCTATAACCGTTGGCATCTTAATGATGCCGTGAGCAAAGTCACTGCCATCTTGTTCTATGGTCCACTTTAAACGCAGCCCTTGGGTATCAATAAAGTCATAGCGGTTTTCAAGCTCAAAACTGACCGAGTCTGTTGCTGCGACAAATTGATTGAAACGCAGTGGCTGGTAGACCTTTTTGACCTCACTTAGGTGTGGGTGCGGGTTACGGTCGGGATCAACAAGACCATTATTTAGGAAGTTACCATCGGTAGGCATATCGGGGTGGTAGTCTTTACCGTAGGCCCAGTATCGCTGGCCATTTTCATTGATGAATGCCAAAGACTGATCGACCCAATCCCAAATAAAACCGCCTTGTAGCTGTGGGTGGCGCTCAATAACGTCCCAGTAATCTTGTAAGTTACCAACGGAGTTACCCATAGCGTGGGCGTATTCAATCATGATCAGCGGGCGATCGTTTTTCTCTTTGGCATATTTTTCAATACGTTCAATTGACGGGTACATAGGAGCCACAATGTCAGTATAGGCATGCTGCCCCGCAGGCTCGTATTGCACTGGTCGGCTAGGGTCACGCTGTTTTATCCACTTATAGAGTGCTTCAAACATGCTGCCTTCGCCAGCCTCATTGCCAAGAGACCAAATTATGATCGAGGGGTGGTTCTTGTCTCGCTCGACCATGCGTTCAACGCGGGCCTGATGTGCGGGTAGCCAGCTCATGGTATTACCGAGCTGTGTCGACTCATCAATGGCGAGTGGGTGCGATTCAATATTGGCTTCATCGATAACATACAAGCCATACTTATCGGTCAGGCTTAACCAGTAGGGATCATTGGGGTAGTGGCTTGAGCGTACGGCATTGATATTATTTTGCTTCATTAAGCGAATATCCGTTTCCATACTCTGACGGCTAACAACATGACCTGTGTCGGGGTCGGTTTCGTGTCTATCGACGCCACGAATGGTAATGGCTTTGTTATTGACCTTCAGCTGACCATTGCTGATCTCAATGCGGCGAAAGCCTAGCTGTTGACTGGTTGCCTGCAGGAGTTTGCCGTTAGTATCGTGAAGAGCAACAACTAGTTGGTATAGGCTCGGTGTTTCAGCGCTCCAGAGTAACGGAGCTTGCAGCGTAAACTCGAGTTGTTCGCGAGTTGTAGATTTGAAATTGGCTACCGCTTGTTTACCCTGTTTTATTTCGATCCCTTGTGGTGAAATAAGCTGGTAACTCAGTGATAAATTCGCTGTGCGCTTACCCTTTGTCAAATGGCTTTTAAGATCAATATCAATCGCTAAGTCGGCGGCTGATAGATCTTGTTTCAACGTGTATTTAGCATCAATATCTGCAATACGCTGTTTCTCGGTCGCGTACAGGTATACATCGCGTTCGATGCCGCTAACCCGGAGCATATCTTGGCTCTCAAGGTAGCTGGCGTCACTCCAGCGGATAATTTGCAGCGCGATAAGATTATCACCCGCGACAACTTGTGAGGTGATATCAAACTCAGCTGGGGTCTTGGCGCCTTGGCTGTAACCAATTTCGACCCCGTTAACGTGAGCACTTAATGCCGAACGTGCAGCGCCGATATGCAGGAATACCTGTTTATCGGTCCATGCTTTAGGCAGGGTTACCATGCGTCGGTAACTGCCGGTTGGATTATGATCCTCGGGAGCATCTGGCCAAGTTGTGGTGAACGGGTAGCGCTCATCGAGGTAAATGGCATGGCCAAAGCCTTGGGTTTCCCAGTTTCCAGGAACTTGGATACTCTGCCAGTCAGCAAGGTTGGCTTGTGGCTGGGCAAAGTCCTTGGGCGCGACAAACGGGTTGTTGGCGTAATGAAACTGCCAGCGGCCATTAAGATCTACATAGTTAGCGCTACTGCGGTGATCCGCTTTTATCGCCTGCGACAATGAGGCATAACCAAAAAAGCTAGCATGGGGCGGCTGCTTATTCTGTTCAAACACCGTGTGATCTTGCCAGCGTTCACGCTCCTCCTTGGCGGCTGCAGAGTGGCTCAACAGGCAAAGACCAATGACTGCTATCCACCTGCTGATGGATAGGGCTTGTAAGCAATATTGTGGCGTATATAGAGTCTGTCGCTTGTTGTTATTATTCATTGGCACGTAGGTTATTTGTTATTTTTATTAGCAAATAACATACGTGATCACTAGAATAATGTATACAATTTAAAGGCTGTTTTGTTACGAGGTACGTTAAAAGTTAGCTAATCTTAGCCTCATTAGCATGGTTAACCGCATCTGGGTTATCAGGTTCAGTGCCATTGGGACTCAGTAACTCTTTGACTACATGGTCGACAAAACCCGCACCAGCAGCCTCGTATAAGTTGTAAATACTGTGTACTCCGGACTCACTGAGCGACTCAGCATCTTCTTTATATTGCACTATCGCGCTTAGTTTACCTCGGTAATCTAGCCGTTTTAGTTGCTCAACCGCAAACAAGTTACCCACATGATGTGGCATGGCAAGTAACACCAGTTCAAGATTGGGAGCATTATCCAGTTTCTCCCAAAAATCGGTATCTGAAGCGTCTCCTTGCACCACGTTGCGGCCCTGCTTTATATGGTAATCGACCAGATCTTGCTTATGTTCAATTCCTAAGATCTCACCATCATATTGGGTTCGCAGCTCGTCATATGCTCCGCAACCAATGCGGCCCATTCCTAAGATCAGAAACCTTGGATTACCAACATGTATAGGGCGATCCTCTGGGTGCAGTGGGTGTTTCTCTAAACGCTGTAACCGACTTTGATACTTTTGGTAGAGTCTATTTGAAGCGATATTGAGCGGCGCTGAGAACAAAAAGCTGAAACTGAGGGCGACCGCTAGAATAATCATCCATTGAGGTGGTAACCAACCTTTTGAGGTTGCAACAGCGGCGACAATCAAGCCAAACTCACTGTAATTACCTAAGCTGAAAGATGACAGCAGTGAGGTACGAGAGCGCAGCTTAAAGTGGGTCAACAGGTAGAGGAATAATAGGATTTTAATCGGTACTACTAATACCAATATGGCGGCCAAACCAATATCGGAGAAGGTCGGTAGACCATTGAGGCCAACGGTTAAGAAAAATGCGACTAAGAATAGCTCTTTAAAGTAAAACAGTGATTTTGCCAGCTCTGACGATTTTGGGTGTCCCGCCAACAGAATACCAATGACGAGTGCACCGAGATCCGGCTTTAGACCAACGACCTCAAATAACCATGCACCCATAACTAGCGCCATGACTAAACCGAAAAGTACCAGTAGTTCTCCATGACCGACGCGGTCAAACGCCTTGTAAATAAGTGGTTTTGCTAACGGCAGTAGCAGTAAGCATAACGCCCAGTATGAGGGAATATCGCCTTTGGAAATCGTCAAGAATGCAACCGCAAAGATATCCTGCATAATTAAGATACCAATCGCGACTCGACCATAGAGCGACTGCATATCACCTTTATCTTCAAGGATTTTTACCGCAAAAATGGTGCTAGAGAAACTTAAAGCAAACGCCAGCAGCCCTAGTTGGTTGAGCTCAAGTCCTGTTAATTGCTCTAAGCCGAGTAAGCCTAACAGTTTTAACAGTGGGATGAAAAACAGCATTGAGCCGAGCAGGTGCAGGCTGGAACCAGCCCAAACCTCGACTTTAAATAGACTGCGAATATCCAGCTTAAGACCAATGGCAAACAACAGTAAAGTAACGCCCAAGTTTGCCAATTGCTCTAGCATTGGCAAACTCGATTCTTCAATTCCAAATAAAAACAGTACAAATCCCGCAACTAGATAGCCGATAAGTGGGGGCAGTCCCACACGGCTGACTAGCATGCCGCAGGCTAAGGTGATGATGAGTATAGCGGGTTCCATATTGCTCCTTGCAAGAGGTTATTATTCAATCCGGATTAAATAACAGCGGGTTGTACTCGCCACTATTCGAATTGATATTATGACGCACCATTGTACTTTAATTTCATGAAGCTTAACTGAATTTTGGCAACTATTTTACCGTTTACCTATGGTATAAGGACCCGCTCGGCGGCTAGGGGTGGCTACTTTCAACAGAAAATTTGGGTTACTACCAGAGCTATCCCCAAACCAGAAAAAAGCCCCTCAGGTCAATGACCAAAGGGGCTTGATAAAGCTTGTTGAAACTTTATTTAACTAAGTGATCCAGATGCTCAGCGAAGGCTTTTGGACGCATAAAACCGGTGACTCGTAAGTCATCTCTTATGGCGCCGGTTTCATCAAACATCAGTAGCGTTGGTAAGCCTAATATGTCGTAATGCTCGAGTAACTCAATGTCGATATCATCATTGTTGGTCACATCGGCTTGCAGCAATACCATCTTGTCCATTCGGTCCATCACTGCAGCATCTTTGAAGGTAATCGCTTCAAACTCTTTGCAGGCAACGCACCAGACAGCATAAAAATCGACCATCACTGTTTTGCCTTGTTCCGTCGCCCCTGCAATTTCACTATTGAGATCTTCAAGCGATTTAATGCGCTTAAATCCATGAGATTGCTCGACACTGCTCAGGTTAGCATTAGCGTGAGAGGTAAAACCAAAATGATTCATCACGGCTTGCATGCCATAGGAGAAACTCCCGAGGAAAACAAGCAACAGCAGTACTGCTCGAGTGGTTTGTTTCCAGTTAAATTCCGTTAGCTTATTTTGATGCATTAGGTAGCCGACTAGAACGACGCCCCAAAGTGACCATAAGACATCGGAGATCAAGCCTGGCCAAATTCGCCCTAGCATGACAATCGATACTGCGATGAGTAGGAAGCCAAAAATGGTCTTAATGATATCCATCCAACTACCCGCTCTCGGTAGGATCTTGCCGCCTGAGGTACCAATAATCAACAGTGGTATGCCCATCCCCATACTGAGTACATAGAGCGCTAAGAAGCCTTGTAGTAGATCGCCTGTTTGTGCCACATAGATGAGTGCGCCTGACAGTGGCGCCGTGGTACAAGGCGAGGCGACGAGTCCAGAGATGACACCCATCAAGAACACACCAATGACGTTGCCGCCTTTTTGGTTGTTCGACATTGAGTTCATCTTCTCTTGCCAGCTCGATGGTAGTTTTAGATCGTATAAGCCAAACATAGACAAGCTTAAGACGAAGAATAAAACGGCGAGCACAATCAATACTGCAGGATGCTGTAGATATGCTTGATACTTCATGCCAGCAGAAGCCACCACAAGACCCACCAAGGAATAGGTGATAGCCATACCTTGGACGTAGACCATAGACAAGCTAAAGGCTTTAGCAGTAGAGAGCTTCTTTCCTTGACCCACTATAATGCCTGACAGAATTGGGTACATCGGGAACACGCATGGCGTTAATGCCAGCCCAATACCTAAACCAAAGAAGATCACCAAGGTCCAAATCAGGCTGTCGCCTGCAAGCATCTGGCTTAAGCTATCTTGCTGGGTAATAGGCGCAACGTCAGCATCACTAGCAGCAGTAAGGTCACTGCTATTTGGTAGGTCAAGAATGCCGTCATTGGCGTTAACATCAGTTAGCACTGCGGTACGCTTGGTTGGGGGGAAGCAAAGCTTACCTTCGGCGCAGCCCATAAAGGTGACGTTAAGCTTGTCGCCTGCGACCGCTTCTTTTATCGCAACAGGTATCTCAATATAAGAGTAATACACTTCTTGCTCACCAAAGTACTCATCGTTATGAGCTTTACCTTTGGGCAGTGCAATTTCGCCTAATACTGCACCGTCGGCTTCAAATTTCAGTTTGTCGCGGTACATGTAGTAACCGTCGGCAATGACCCAGCTTATTTTGACCTTATCGCCTTGCTGTTTAAAGTCGAAAACAAATGCTTGATCGACGGGCATTAGTTCAGGTTCACCCTTTAAAAAGGAGAATTTATTGCTATCGAAAATGCTTTCAGCGTGCGCTAGTGGGCTAAGCAGTAGCAGGGAGGCTAAAAACAGAGTAATCATTTTTTTCATGGCTGTGTGGTTTCTTTTATCCAATCAAAATAGGCTGGCAATCCCCGTGTTACAGGTATTGCTATTAGCTCGGGAACGTCATAGGGGTGCAGCTCCAATACTGCAGTCTCAATCGCTGCGTAGTGCTTGGCGAGACACTTAATTTGTAAACAGAACTCCTTCTCTTCACAAATATCACCTTGCCACTCATATACGGATGTTACCGCTGATGAGATCTGTACGCATGCAGCAAGTTTGGCCTTCATTAACGAGTGTGCTAAACATTTAGCCAACGCTTCGTCAGGGCTGGTGGTTATTACCAGTAAAAATTCATTGTCCATTTAACATCGTCTTTCCTGCTTATAGCTTACTCAATTTAAACTACACAGATTAAAGCTGCTTTAAGGCAATTGAATTAAGCTTGTTGCTGCAATTGTCGCTAACGCTACTTTACGTGTTTTGCCTAATGCATGCATTAGGGCATTGCGAAAATAGTGATACCAGTAGTTTTTGCTTACAAATGCGTTGGCATTTGAGCTGAAACTGTGGCGGTTTTAATGTCTATGGTCATATATGACTTGAAAATAGACCGACTAACCCCAATTTAGTTTTCATCACCATCAAAAAATGTGAGGCCAGCGTGTTTTTAATTTTGTTGTTAATTTTTGTCGTAGTTCCTGTGATGGAGCTATCTGTACTGATCCGAGTCGGCGAAGCCCTCGGTAGCTGGACCACTGTGGCGTTGGTTATTTTTACCGCTGTTGTTGGGGTGTCGTTAGTACGCAGCCAAGGTATTAGTACCTTGATGCAAGTACAGCAAAAGATGGCTCGTGGCGAAGCGCCAGGGCAGGAGATTGTTGAAGGGATGATGTTAGCGGTAGCGGGCCTACTGTTACTTATTCCCGGTTTTGTAACGGACTTTCTTGGTTTGATTTTGTTAACACCATTTACGCGCATTCCGGTAGCGGGTTACTTCTTCAAGCGGATGCAACTGAAAGTTAAAGCCAATGGAGGCTTTCAGGGAGGCTTTGGCCCCGGCATGGGCGGCCAAGGCAATCCATTTGGTCAGCAGGGTGGTCAGTCACCTTTTGATGACGGCAACACTTTTGATGGTGATTTTGAGCGTAAAGTCGATCCAAGTGATAAGCGTCCTGAAACGCATCAAGTTGAGGGTACGCTTGATGAGGACGACAAAGCTAAAGATGATAAAGCAGAGCCTAAAGGCTAATTTTTATTTGTGTCTTGTTTCGGGTTTCGTGGATAAAAGAGATCTGGTTTGCGTTCCACATGGTTAAATTTACGGGTGTTTTTATAGGGCAGCTTCATAAACCCAGACACCCCTTTGCCTTGTATTTTATCGACATGGCTTAAGATGCGGTCTAAACAGCCGCGAAATGCCGCTTGTTTTCGCGGATTAAGTAAACGCAAGTAGCTGTGGATCTTCATATGCTTAGGCAGTGCTTCGAAGATGATGCAGCCGGTATGATGAATCTGGTTAATGATGGCAAGCTCGGTCATGATCTCTCTGGGAAGTTCTAAGTTTTCTTCTGGATCGCGGCCATCTTCAAAGTAAGAGTGCAATCTTGAACGATCTTCCAAAGATGGCACATCACCCACTTCAAAAGGTAACTGTTGTTCGCTACCAATAATAAACGGTTGTTGACTGTCTTCTCGCTCGATATGCAGTGTATCTCTGGCGTTAAAGAAACAGGCTTTAAATACCCCAATACGGTGAATACCACTGGCAAGCGTGACCATGTTATTGACTGCAATTGTTAAGGCCTTTTTTTGACTCTCGTTGTATAGCGCGAGATTAGAATCAATAAACACCCCTGTTTCTCGCCAATGAATAGCCAATCCGCCGACGATGTCATATTGCGCGATGCGGCCGACCGCCGCGATAAAGCCTTTTTCGGTATCACCCATACCCGCCATAAAGTTACGGTAGTACTTCTCTAATTGCAGATCATCCATCTTGGCAATGGGATCATCTGTATTGTGCTCTTGGAGAAAAGCCTTACGTGAACTATAGGTAACGGTTTCTACCTCTTTATTGCTCGCTAATACCCAAATTGGAATATCGGCGATAAGCGGTCCGCTATTGATTTCAGGCAGATGCATTCTATGGCTATGGGCCATACTTTTAACAAAGTAATCCCCGGCATGTTGTCGTTGAACGGGATCTTCACTTAACATACCGTCTAAGGTTTTGGCCAGTTCAATTGGTAAGCCAATGCTGGTGGCGGGGATAACTCTACTGCCAAAGCGACTGGCTTGGCCTGAAGCCAATGCGTAGAGCGTTGCAGCTACGCCTTGCTCGTCAAATCGTGGGCTCGACAATGCCCCATTAAGTTGCTCTTCACCGATAAAATATACATCTCCCATGCGGGCATTAGTATGTTGCTGATCGCTAGACATTAAATCCATCACATTGCCGTTAACTGGGTTACCGTCATTGTCGCGTTGGGCAAATACAGCAGACCCCCAGTCGATTAAAGACAGATGCTGAGTAGTGACATCATAAACAAGGTTTGACGGTTTTATATCGCCATGGATAAGTGGCCGGCCATTATGCAAGTACTTGAGTATTGCAGCCAACTGGCGGGCAATGTTCATCACCATGGCCACAGGCAGAGCGCCAATACGCAAACAAAGCTGTTCCAAGTCCTCTCCCGGTGCTCTGGCCATCACCAAAATACCTTGCTTACCCACATGTTGATATTTTATCGCCGGAGGCACATTGGGATGGATAACCTGAGAGAGCATAAACGCTTCCTCTTCCAGCCTATCTTGCACATGTTGTGGCAGCGTTAAGCGAGAGAACTTAAAAACATGGGCTTCTCCTTGTGCATTAACTCCAGCAAATACAAAACCATAAGCGCCTTTACCCACCAGTTCGAACTCTTTGTAACCAAGCTTGTTCAGTTGCTGTTTACAGAGTCTCATCCAAGCGCGACGTCTACGGGCATCATTTGCTGCCATTAGGTAGATGGATTGCTCTTCAGAGATATAAAAGTGTTGTAGTTCCGGCGTTTGCAAGTATCACTCCTCGTTATTAGCAATCCTTATTAAATCAACATTAGCGCTGATAGTCCAAGCTCATTGGATCAGTTAATAAAGATTGCCGTTTAAAAGAGGGAAGTCAGTCACACCTAACGAACTATTTTGAAACAGATATTGATGCATATCAATTCTGTACCAATAAGAGAAAGGTAATCTTGGAGTCAGTACTAGAATGGATAAACTAATAAAGTCAGTGCGGTCTGCACAAGGTGATTATATGTCAGGGTTAGATAAGTCGCGGTTGATCGAGTTACTCGAGTATCCTAGGCAGCGTATTTTACAGTCAATGGAGCTGAACCAATGTCCACATGCTGGTTTTTTTAACCATACCGACATGCAGTGCATCAATTGTCATCAGGGGATGGAGTGTACCTGGATGAATCATAACGATGAAACCGTTGCAGTGGATCAAAAAACGGCAGAGGAGTTAAGACAACAGCTGTTAGTTGCTGTCGACTTTATCGATTCGAGCTTAAGTCCGCATCATTTGTCTCGCCGTCATTGTGAATGTGAAAACTGTACCTGGCTTAAAAAAGTGCAAAAAGCACTCGATATCTCCGCAGCATAATATCGCTGCAGCTTGGTTTTCCTTTTGCTAATGGAGTGTGTTGGCTTTAGAGTATTGCTATCAAAGTGGTATGCCGAAGTTGAGGTGTAGCTAAGCGGTGTTTTTTTACTGTTTTAGGCTATATGTGCAAGTTTTTGGATATGCCCAATCAAATACTTTTAGGACCTAGTTATGCAACCAAGCTTTTGGCATGAAAAATGGGATGCCCAACAGATAGGCTTTCATCTCAGTGCTGTTAACCCGCTATTAGTTCAGTATTGGCCGCAGCTACAACTCGCCGCCGATAGCCAAGTTTTCGTCCCTCTATGTGGTAAATCTTTAGACATGTGCTTTTTAGCGGAGCAAGGTCATGGTGTGATCGCATGTGAGCTAAATGATTTAGCGGTGTCTCAGTTTTATCAAGAGAATAACCTACCTTATAGCGTCGACAAGGTGGATGAACATCAGCGCTACCAAACCGAGCAGATCACCATTTATCAAGGCGATATCTTTACCTTGAACCGCCTAGATATGGAAAACGTCAGCGCATTTTATGATAGGGCGGCACTCATCGCTTGGCCTGATGCGATGCGACTTAACTATGCCAAGCAACTTGCGAATTTGATCCCAGCTGGCAGTGTTGGTCTGTTAATCACCTTAGATTACCCACAGTCAGAGTTAAATGGTCCACCATTTGCGGTATCAGATGACTGGGTTATGGCTAACATGAGTGATAATTTTGAGATTGAGCGTTTAGCCACTAATGATGTGCTAAGTGATAATCCTCGCTTCATTAAAAAGCAGGTGTCATCATTAACCGAATCGGTTTATAAGTTAACCAGAAGAGGTTAGGCCGCTAGAAGCTGGGAAAGCCGATTAAGAGCCGATTAAGAGCCGATTAAGAGCCGATTAAGAGCCGGTTAAGAGTCGACTAAGAGTCGGGGGAAGAAACGATTAAGAGCCGATTAAGAGTCGACTAAGAAACGGTTGATAGCCGGTTTGAAGCGGATTAGGAGCCGGGAAGAAACAGTTAAAAGCCGATTAAGAGCCGGGGAAATAAACGGAATTAAAGCAGAGTTAAAGCCGTAAAAGATAAGCTGAGGCTAGTTGTTCCGGGTGTTTAGTCTTAGCGTTACCGTCTTAGCGTTACCATCTTAGCGTTACCATCTTAGCGTTACCGTCTTAGCGTTACCGTCTTAGCGTTACCGTCTCAGCGTTACCGTCTCAGCGTTATCGTCTCAGCGTTATCGTCTCAGCGTTATCGTCTCAGGGTTTCCCGTCTCAGCCCTCCCGGCTTTAAATCGTCTCAGCATTTACCGTCTTAGCGTTTACCGGCCATTAACCGATTCGACCTTATTTTAGACATTAAAAAAGCGACCATAAGGTCGCTTTTTTGGGGTCAATCGTTAGAGAGTCTTAAGACTCAATCGATTAGAAGTTGTAACGCATACCGATAGTGAATACGCTGTCATCTTCTAGATCAATCTTAGCGCCTGCAATTTTGTAGTCGCCTTCGTACATAGCGTAGTGGCCATATACCATAGTTGACTTAGAGATCTTGTAGTCAGCACCAACAGTGATAACTTGAACGTTTACGTCAGAAACGGTTGTGTCATTTGTAACACCGCCAGCATTCTTGAAGTACTTGCTTAGACCAGAAGTATCAGCACCGAACTCAGCTTTTAGGTTTACGCCGTTTAGGTTGTAAACAGCATTGACGAAGTAAGTGTCACCATCAAGATGATCATTTTTCTTTTCACCGCTAGAGATAGCGCCTTCAGAGTTCTGGAAGAAACCACCAAACTTGAATTGACCAAACTTAACTTGAGCAACTGCACGGTATGCATCGATACCGCCGATGCCTTTGTTGTATGCACCAGCTGCATAGTAGCTTTGTGCTTTAAGCTTCTTGTCACCAAGTGTAGCGCTCAATGCATACTGAGAATCTGAATCAGTACCCGCACCTTGGTTGTTATCAGTCATCAAGTAAGTTGCGTTTAATGTAACTAGATCTGCAATCTTTGGAGAGTAGTACCAGAAACCATCAGCTGAACGAGTTTGCCCAGCAACTAGACGATCGATATCGGCGTTAGTGTTACCAAATACGTCAACACCACCTTCTGCTTGCTTGAATACTGTGTCGTTACGACCAACAAGTACAGTACCTAGGTTTGCTGATTTAAGACCTAGGAAAGTGTTACGAGATTTAAATGTATCACTGTTACCAGAAGTGTTTTCTACTTGGAACTCCATTTGGTAGATAACATCGATGTTGCTAGTTAAGCTCTCGCTACCCTTAACACCAATGTGAGAGAAGTTGTTTTCTAGATAAGTACCGCTTTCACCAACTGTAGCACCGTTAGTGCCACCTTGAAGTGTGGTGCTAGTGTCTGAATTCGTTACAGCTAGGTCTAAACGGCCGTAAAAGCTTGGACTTTCGGCTAGTGCGCCGAACGAAGCTAGAGTTAAAACTGATGCCACTGATGCAGAGATAAGTGTCTTTTTCATTTCATTTGCTCCCAGAACCTAAGTTCTTATACGTTTCTTATGGTTTTTTACATAAACTTTTGTTTTTGTTACGAGCATCCGAGCTCGTAACAATTGTGGGAGCAAATATTACAGTTTTATGGCTATGAAATTGTGGGCTAGATCAAGTTTTGAGTTTTCCACGATAGAATTGCTACTTTTTTGTGGTGATCAAATTAATTTGGTTGTTTAAATGGCCATTTCGACACAATTCACTTTTATCTTGTATCTCTAAAGGGGTATTTGTATGGAGTTTGGTTAAAACTGCTAATGCTTAATTAGCGAGTGTAAAACTATTATTGGCGGAGATTACCGTCAATGTTAAAGATTGAAAAATGATTGTGAAGTGATTATAGCGACATAATTGAATGAAGCGGTTGAAATGTTGCCTTTATGTTCTTTTTTGGTTGGCTTTGTGATCGTTGTGATCATAAGAAAGGCAGCGATGGCTGCCTTTGCGAATGATGTTTTTTACGATTAAAAATCGAAACGCATACCAATGGTGACGATATCGTCACCTAAGTCTTGCTTAACGTTACTTAACATCATGTCGCCATCATATTTAGTGTAGTGCCCATAAATAAGCATGTTCTTGCTTAAGCGGTAGTCCGCACCAACACTGAACTGCTGCAGATCGACATCGCTAACAGTTTCTAGTGAACCGTCATTTCCACCCACATAACGGCTAACATATTTACCCAAACCTGAATCATCGCTACCGTACATGGCTTTAAGCTTTAAGTTACCCAAAACATAGGCGGCATTTATAAAATAAGTGTCACCTTCTAAGTTGTCATACTTGCTGTCAACGTGTTCACTGTTTTGGTAAAAACCACCAACAATGACATTACCTAGTTTAACTTGGGCTACGCCACGGTAAGCGATCACATTTTCAATGCTGTCGTTATATGCCGCAGATACGTAGTAGTTTTGCGTTTTAAGGGCTTTATCACCAATGGTCGCGCTAAGGGCATACATATTATCTGTGTACTTGTCATCGCCAGAAGCATCTAGTTGGTCGTAATTGTCATCCATCAAATAGGTGGCATTAAAGGTGACAAGATCGGCGATTTTTGGTGAGTAGTAGGTAAATCCATCGGCACTTCTTGTTTGACCAGCGGCTAACAGATCGATATCTGAGTTAGTGTTACCGAAGAGGTCAAATCCACCCTCCGCAGCTTTGAACACTGTATCGTTACGACCGACAAGAATGGTACCTGCGGTAGCAGACTTAAGGCCTAGAAATGTATTACGGGCGCCGAAGGTATCGCCAGAATTGTCAAAGTTACTGACACCAAACTCCATTTGGTAAACGACTTCCAGTCCATCGTTAATCTTTTCAGTTCCTTTAACACCTAACCAGGAGAAGTTGTTCTCGATGATGGTGCCAGACTTCTGGTTTTGCGTTGCCATACCCATGTCAGAGTTAGTGATTGCTAGATCAGCACGACCATAAAAGTTCGGGCCATCAGCTAATGCTGTAAAAGAGGTGGCGGTGAGTGCTGAGATAATCGTGGCGGACAGAACAGTTCTTTTCATTTTCATCTTCCTGTTGTGTATTGCTAATCTAAGTTTGGGCTTTCAATCTTGACTATCTAACTGGCTGAATAACCAAGCTGAAGCTGTATTTGTCGGCCAAAATAGTGCATCGAACAGAAACTCAATAGCGCGATCAAGATCACATTTCACAGATGTTGCGTGACATTTATCATGGCTATTTACCTTTGTTAAACAGGTATTTAATCCAAGTGAGATAACTGGTTACAGTGATATGGCCAGTTTGTCTTTTTTGGCTAAAGCTGTTCACATAGTTGTCATCGTTGCTGGTAAAACTTTAGAGTTTTACACTGAATTGAGATAAAATCGTCTATCGCTTTCTATCTATTATCTCTCCCAGTTGAGTATCACCGTGAAAAATCAAATGTTGTCAGACGCCTATTTAAATCGTTTTGCTGGAATTGGCCGCTTATATGGCCAACAAGCACTGCAATATTTTTCGCAATCTCACGTGGTTGTCGTGGGAATTGGGGGAGTTGGTACGTGGGTGGCAGAATCTCTTGCTAGGAGTGGTGTTGGCCAGATAACGCTAATTGATCTTGATGATATCTGTGTGACCAATACCAACCGTCAATCACATGCGTTAAAAGAGACGATTGGTGAATCTAAAGTCGAAGTGATGGCACAGCGATTAAAACAGATCAATCCAGAGTGTATCGTTAATGAGATCGAAGACTTCATTACGGTAGATAATTTGTCTGCCTATTTTCAGGGTAAAAGGGCTGGCGGTGATCTGGATTACGTCATTGATTGTATCGATGCAGTAAAACCAAAAACAGCATTAATTGCCTGGTGTAAACGGCAAAAGTTACCGATTGTCACTGTCGGTGGAGCGGGTGGACAGACAGATCCTACCCAAGTACAGGTGGCAGATCTAGCTAAAACCTATCAAGATCCTTTGCTTGCTAAAGTGCGAAACTTACTTAGGCGTGAGTATAATTTTTCAAAAAATGTCGCGCGTCGATTTGGTATCGAAGCGGTGTTCTCAACTGAGCAGTTAGTTTATCCCCAAGCCGATGGCTCTGTTTGCAATACTAAGACAACGGCCGAAGGCAGTATGCGTATGGATTGTGCGTCCGGATTTGGCGCTGTCACAGTGGTTACCGGTACCTTTGGTTTTGTTGCGGTAAGCCGAGTGCTGACCAAATTGGCATCCAAGGCTGTCGGCACAGGTTCGTAGTTAACTGATACTTTCTTCACATTTGAATATTTACTGTTGACGGGCGCTGTACTTAATATTTGATCCTTATTTTTTGACGCGATCTTTGGCATCATTTTTGCTTTTATCTAGCTAATAACAGATTTCTGACACTGGATTTAGCTATGCAAAAAATAAGTTTCGATGCATTATCTTTTAAAGGTACATCAATTAAAAAGTTGATGCTTAAAGCAATGCTGTGGCTTTCATTAGCATGTGCAGCACTGCTATTTACCCCGGTTACTTTATTAGCATCAATTAACCTTGCTGAATTTTCAGAGCTACATGCTCACTTTATCGGACTAGGTTTGATTATAGGTGCAGCTTATTTATTGACGCAGATCCTCAATTACTTTCTCGATGAATCGATTAGCTATTTAAGTGCCAAACGATCAGTTGAAGTGATTGAAGAGAAAGTAAAACTACTTGATCCTAACGAGCGCGCTTTACTCAGAGAGTTCTTTTTGCAAGGTGAAACTATTTTAACTTTGCCTGAAGCGGAGCAAGCGGTTAAGAGTTTATCTAGCGCGGGTATTTTGGAGTATCTTGGCAACCAAAAGCACTACGCTATCCAAGGTTCAACTGCAGATTTTAAAATATCGATGCGGGCTCGGGAGCATCTGAATCGTCAAGTTTTGCGCTTTCCTATGGGCGAGCCAAGCCCTGAAGAGATGAAGAATCTGATTAAAGCGCGGCCACAGTTTATCAATAGCTTTGTTACACCGCGTAAACACGCAGCGTAGCTATTGGTTCGATAGTTGA
This sequence comes from Shewanella sp. KX20019, assembly GCF_016757755.1. Taxonomy (NCBI): domain Bacteria; kingdom Pseudomonadati; phylum Pseudomonadota; class Gammaproteobacteria; order Alteromonadales; family Shewanellaceae; genus Shewanella; species Shewanella sp. KX20019. Next base: position 633,482 of record NZ_CP068437.1, read on the forward strand.
TAAAGGCTGGGGAACGGGCCGCAAGGTGTTTCGTTGCTGTACGCTTTCTTCTAAAACAGCGCATAAAAATGGGGGCAAATAGCCCCCCTGCATTAATATAGCCATCCTACCTGAAGATGCAGGATTCAGTGGGAATTTAATGGACTTTAATCAAGGCGTTGATTGCCACTAATGGTCGTTCCCTTAGTAAAATCAATAACACAGAGTAAAGTCCATTAAAACCCATCGTAGAAGGTGTTGTGCAAGCCCACTTCGTTGTTGCACTAACTTAAAAGGGAATAACCATTTCTATGTTAATGCGCCTAGAGTTGAACTGGCACAACGCCTCTGAAACGAGCATCTTCAAGTAGGATGGGTATATAACGTTGGAGATTAACTCTCAGGATCTGCAGATTTGGTATAGAACAACCACATCAGATAAGACATGATGCCGATAGTGCAAAAAATAACGATCATTGAAAGCAAGCCGATAGCGTTGCCAAACATCAAATCTAACCAAAATGCCATGTGCGAAATCCTCTTTCTTATTAGTTCACAACCAAAATACTCCTCTCTTAAGTTGTAGTAATTGATCTTGGTCAAGTTAGAACTCGCTTACTGTAAATTTGCTGCGTAATTGTTAATAAACATGCTATTGATCACGTCTTGCTAATTTTACTCTTGGCTAATTTAAGTTTTTAGTATTGATTATGTACAATCAACCACAGTTAAGTTTGAAATTTGTTCAGTTGATGAGAAAGTCAATTCAAAGTGCTTGCCATTCCGATATCCGCAGGTATAATTCGATTCACTCTTTAGGGGCAAGCATGAACCTACAGAGGATAGCAACAAAGCCTGAGTGGTGGAATTGGTAGACACGTCGGATTCAAAAGCTTCAGCATCATTCGCCCTAAGCAATCGAGTGTTTCTGTAAACGGCTTTAAAATTCAGAATGTAAATCAATAAGCTACGATTTAAAGGCAAAGGTAAAAAACAAGTTTTCTGGATGCCCTAAAAATTTGTTGGATACCGAAAGGATACCCGGGCCTTAAACCGGGTGCTTTGAAAGTTGGCCGTGTGATGAAATTGGTAGACATAGGGGATTCAAAATCCCCCGCCGAAAGGTGTGGCGGTTCGAGTCCGCCCACGGCTACCATTCAAAGTAATGTTTTAACCCGCAACGCTAAAGCAAGTTTACTGAGGCCCGCGCAGCGCAGCAAGCAGGAACAGTGAACGCAGTCTGAAGCGGAATATCACCAATCCTGAATTGGCGGTATTTGTTGTTTATAACTTAATACATAAATTATACAAGTTTATCCACAAGTTATCATTCTCTCTATCCCTTGTCAGCCATAGCTTTAGCGCACTTATCAACAGAATTTCGTTTGTTTAATATATAATAAGATCTAGATCTAGATATTAGAGATCTAGAAGATAGATCTTCCCCAAGGGACGCGACAACAAAAAGTTGAAAAAGCGCCACTTGAGAATAATCTTCAGTTCATCCGTATAATCCTGAAGGCGTACCCCGGTTTAAAGCTACCTGGTACAACTGCAATCTTGAACCCCGCCCACTTTCCACATGGGTTGCTTCTAGGATTTCCGCACGGCGATTGCCCCGGCCAAAAATCCTATTTGGCCGATCTCCTTTACCGTTCCCGGGTTAATGCCCCAACCGCAATGAAACGCCCTAAGCTAACGTTTCATAATGGAACCCGGGTTTACTCGCTTGTGCTACTCACTATCCCACACAAGCGGCCTGAATTTAATCAGGGGAACGGTTACTACCTTGGCGGTAGAATTAACCACGAAAAGAAAGAAATTTAGGGGAATTTTAAAGTTGGACTTGATTTAGTCGATCAAAGGGTTATCATGCAACCCGCCCTTTGGACAGTCCAGCCGAAGCCCTAAGCTTCATACTGTTCGCGGTTACTTAATCTTGGCGGAGGTAGTAACCAGGGCGCAACTTTACCCCCTTTCTACAAATGATCAAGATAAAATCCAATAAAGATATTCTGTTTGGTCAATGATCACACTTTTCATATCGCAAACAATTCCCATTGCTTCAAAAATGACCTATTTTAAATCAAACACCTTAAACGGTGTTTTTTTGTGTCAGCTTGTTACAAAGCGAACATTCCTTGTGTTTGGTAGTGATATTAGTGTGATCAAAATCACGCAATTGCATATAAATATACAAAATGCCATGTAATTAAGTTTTACAACTTGTAAATAAGACTTAATAGATATATTTTTTAATGTATCGAAACATAATAAGAAACTGATTGGTGGTAACAATGGATACTATACTTAAAGATAAGGTTGATTCTCACACTAAGAGAAAGGAAGCAGTAAGATATTTTCTTGATGAAATATCTGGAAATGAATTAAAACTAAAAGCATTCTTCAATGAAATGTCAATTTCTAACCTAAAGAAATTTAGTAAAGTATCAACAGCTATATTAGAAGTTAAAGAACTTGATGAAGAAGCCGCCGAAAGAATTAAACAAGAAAAGCTTCTTAAACTAGAACAAGTTAAGAGAACAGCAAAAGAATTGGGCCTATCTGATAGTGATCTCTTTGATATATTCAGCAATCAACAGATTGCCGGAATGAAACGCGCACGTGATATGGGAACAACAACAGTAAAAAGACCATACAATAAGCGACCTTTAAAATATAAATGTGAAGTTGATGGAAAAGAACATTTTTGGTCAGGCCAGGGACCACTTCCAAAACTATTTATTACCGCTTGCGAAAATGACAAAAAGACAAAGGAAGATTATCTTCTTCCAGAAATTGAATGGCGTTGAAATAAAGCCATTTAACCTAGCCCCCAAGCATCAAACAGTAGGCATATTTTTTAACCAAGTATGCCGACACAGCGCCAAAAGCCTATATGTTTGATGTGTAGTAGGCCGTCAAAGTCCCCCCTTAGCCACCTAGCAAAAATAAGGGGGGCAACCCATTTTTAGAAAGGACTTTTTATGTGCAACTTATGTGATTTTATTAGTGAAAGTGCAAAAGATATTGAAAAAAAATTACCTGAATTTGAAAAGCTATTTATTGAAAATGTTGTAAGTGAAAATGAAACAGTTAATTGTTTTTCAAAAGATGAACTTGATTTTACTATAAGATTAGAATTTGCAAGAAAAATGATTGCATCAACATTCCTGGGCTTATTATCAACTGGACTTGAACAGGATATATTCTTGCAAGCAATATATGATGCACTTGATCATAGTGATGATCCAAAAGAATCATTGTTATTTGAATTATCAAGCAGATTCAATAAAAGACTATTTGAAAGTGAAACTGGTCTTGATCCTGAAACTATCATAAAAAAAATGATTGCTTATGAAGAAATAACTGGCAAAGAATTTAGTGGAGCTGTTGTTGTTAAACCAAAATCACAACGTGATGATAAAGGCACAGTTCATTAATGGATCAGAAAGCTATTAGTGCAATAACTTTACGAGACATTAAAGATAAAGGAAAGGCCCGTTTATTAAAAATGTATTCAGGTGTGTTATGGGCAATTGATTTTATTGAAGTTGATAATAAAATCAGCCTGGTTATAAATGAAAGGTTTAATTCTGAAGATGTTTTTTATACAAAAGAACTTTGTTCTAATTTAACTTATGCCAAGCACATTTTGAAAAATTCATTAATTGATGCAAATCTTATTCGCAAATATAAAATAAAAGAAGATTTAAAAAAATCAAATCAACTTGAAGCAATGGTTAATTTCCAAAAGGAATTAAACAAGCAAGCTGGAACAGTTTCAAAAGCAATTTGCACTAGAACGTTTACCGGGTTTGTAACCATAGATAAAAGTTGTGGTTACACATTGCCTGAAATAATTGAAAAGTGGGTGATGTATGATTGTAAATTCTTGGTTAACAATGAATTTGAAACGTCATATATGACCAATGAAGTGACAATGATTAAAGTGATTTGGTCCAAATCGCTTGATGATCTCTATTGATGAATTTATCAATGGTAAAAAAGCCCGTTTAATCAATGGGCTTTTTTTTGACAAAAAATGACACAAAGTGTGTCAGCGTGACACTGATAGTAATAAAAAATGACCAGGGGTAAAACTATTTTACAAAACGTGAAGTTTTTACTTGTGTTGTTGCGTAAGGTTAGGCCATAATGGCCATGTTCCCAAGAGGTGAACAGTTCTTTAAAAATTGAGGTATAAAATGACTTGTTTTAAACAAACACTAATGGTGTTAATGCTGGCTTCTTCATTATCTGCTTGTGGAGTAGATAGCAAAGATGAACCAATTAAAGAGGCTGAAGAAATTCAGCCAGTAAAAGAAACACAGCCGCCAGTTGATGAAACAATCACTGTTGCGCCTGTTAAGCCTATTGTTGAAGAACTCCTTCCATATGAGCCGGAAACAATAACCAAACCTGAAGGGCCAACATCAATCAAACCAGGAAGCCAAACCCCTGGGCCAGTTGATGAAACAATTACTGTTGAACCTGTTAAGCCGATCATCGTTGAACCTTATAAACCAGGAACAGCAACGATCCCAACAGGCCCAACACTAATAAAGCCATTTACTGCTAATGATATTTTTTCAAGTGGTAATTATACGGCTGAATATGAAATTACAAATAAAACCGGAAGTGACAAAGTAATTGCTTCAGTAAAAAGTAATGATTTTTCTAAAACTTTCACAATCAATGTTAGTGGCTTAGATATAAGCGAAATCACCATTGGTTCAAATGGTTCAATAATGTCTATTGATGGAAGAAATATCTTTTCTTATGACTTAGTTGCAATGGCTGATTATTTGAATGTTAATGAAACCAATGTTGGCGAATATGTATATTGTCAACTTGACAGCAGTTGCCCAACTGAAGAATTAAGATCAACAATTACTGTTAAACAAACAATAATTGAATCTGATGTTTCTGTTGATGTTTTTTATGAAGATGAAGAATTTGGCTTTAAAAAAACTGAAGGCTTTGGAAACCATGGAAAGCTAGAAATAAACAAGAAAACGCCACATGGCACACGTAATATTGAAGTTGATTATATTTTCAGTAAAGATGCAATTTTTACATTCAATATGGTTGTTACAACCAAAGAGAATGGCAAAGATCAATTTATTGGAAAGTATGAAGCACCGTTTGTGCCAATTTTTACAAACTTTAAATAAAACACTTGCAGGTTAGGCCGAAATGGCCTAGTATACATCACAGGTTACAGAGAAAGCCACCAATCTTGGAAGGCTAAATGATAACCGGGTTCTTTAATAATGAAACTATCTGATGTATGTAAAATCTGCACTAATCTTGAAGATGCGGATTTCTGGATTTGCCGCCGTGGTTCACTCGGCAAAGTTGGTTTTCCAACACAGGAATTCAATGCTGAATCAATTGGGGTTAAGGTGTTAAACACTGATTTATTAAACCCTAGATTTCTGTTTTATTGGTTTGAAGGTATCCATGCTGAAGGCGTTTTTAAAGCGCTTGCAACAGGGACAACAAACCTAGTTAATATCAAAGTATCTGATATTAAAAACATTCAGTTAGGTTAATATAGGGGGCTTTGGCCCCCTTAATTATTAAGGATAAATATGACTTTAACCAAAGCCGTTTTGGCTGAAAATCTAAATTACAATGTTGGGCTTTCAAAAAAAGAATCAAAGGAATTTGTTGAATCGTTTTTTTCAACAATGCGTGAACACCTTGAAAGCGGACAAGAATTAAAACTTTCTGGATTTGGTAACTTTTCAATCCGGGATAAAAAACCAAGACCAGGGAGAAACCCAAAGACTTTAGAAAGCGTTGAAATATCTGCAAGAAGGGTTGTAACGTTTTTACCTGGACAAAAATTAAGGGGTAGAATTATTAATGAATATGAAACAATTAACGCGAAAAGAAGCTCTTGAAATCGGTTCTAAATCGGCTATTGCTGTTATTAAAAAGAATTTGAAAGCTGACTTCATTGAAGATAAAACTGGCTTTGATGAAACTTTGTACCCTACAACACATTTATTGTTAGAAGATGAAGGCTTTGAACCGCCAAACGGCGCAATTGTTGATCACTATTTAAATCAATTAAAAGATCACAATCCTGAATTATCTGATGCAAAAATTGCCGCAATGCTTGGCCTTGCTGGCAACCGTAGAATCAGGGCCTTCAGATCAGGTGAACGTGATGTTCCTTTTTCTATATGGCGAAAAATCCTGATCATGATGGGTAAGGTTCCAAATGATGCAATTAAAGTGATTGCAATATTTGAATAATTGATTTTAAAGCGCCAACTATGGCGCTTTCCGTGGAAGGTTATTATGAATCGTAGAATTAAAGAGGCCCGCGAATTCGCCGGGTTTACTCAAGTTTCTGCCGCTTTACGATTGGGCATGGCCCGACAAACTTATCTTGATATGGAAACGGGGAAAACAGAACCCCGTTGTTCTATGGCCATTCAAATTTCAATACTTTTCAAATGTGATTTGCTTTATCTAATAACTGGTGATAATTCCAATGAAATAAATCTTAACAAGATTTTAAAAAATAAAAGATTTGTAATTACTGGTTCTATCATGGGTATGAGTGAGATTAGATAATATGAATTTAAATTATATTCTTATCGGGAAGAATCCTGTTTGTGTTGGCGATGATTTTTTTGCTTGGTCTAATTGGATGGGATGGGCTGCAAGGAATAATGCGCGGCATGTTGGCGACTATATACAAGGGCCACAAAAGCCCATAAAGAAAGGCAACAAGAAAATGCTTGGCAAGATCAATCATTTTCGTTCTGAGGCTGTACGGGTAAGCACAGTGTTCTTGGGCCTGGATCATAACTGGTACGACAACGGAAAACCCATTATTTTTGAAACCATGGTTTTTGGTGGTATCCGTGACGGGGCCATGATTAGGTATAGAACCTGGGATGATGCAAAGGTTGGCCATGATGAAATGGTTGATGCAATAAAGAAGAAAAAATTATTTTAAGATGTATGTGAAATAGTTCTTGCAGGTTAGGCCGAAATGGCCTAGTATAGCTCTATCGAAACAAAGCACACAAACAGCGGCCATTGCCGACTTGGAGCAAAACATGAACACTATTAAAATCCGCAAAAACGCATCAAAAAAAATCGCTTCTTTCATCGCTGAAGCGACTTATATCACAATCCAAACTTCTTCAAGCAACATGGATGATTCATTCAGCAAGAATGCTGATGTGGCTATGACTGCTGAAGAAGTTAACGCTTTCATGGCTGCCAACTACAACGAACTTGAAGTTAAACTTCACGCTGATTCTGAAGGCAACAACACGCATTTAACGCTTCGTGATGGTCCTTATTACTTTTGTGATGAAGTGGTTGTTCACTTTACTGCAAAGCCTGTTGAATTAATTGAAATCACTGTTATTGAAGCTGAACCAGTTAAATTCAAAATGACTTTGGCACAAGTTAAAGTAATGCGTGAAGCTGGCTTTATTTCACCGTTATCACATGGCGCGAAACGTCCTGAAAACGTTGCTGATGAAGATAAAGAAATTGTTTCAATCAAGGTTATCTGGTCTGAATCAAGCGTGTTTAACAAGGCGCTACGCTCTGAATCATTCGATATTAACCAGCGTGTAAGCATGGAAGAATACAACCGCCTTTCATGGTTAACATTGGCTAATCAAAAACGCTTTATGGCTAAAACAAATGAAAGCTATGGATATGATAAAACGAAAATTGAAATCACGCTTGCAAGTGGCCAGGTTTGCACATTTCGCCATGATATTTGCATCAAGGAACCAACGCTTCAAGGCGAGTGGGCCGCCTGGGTTGATTACTGTCGTGCAGAAGAAGCCCGCAAACAAGCAATAATTCACTAACCAAAACGGCGGGGAAGCCCGCCAATATTAAAAAACACAATACCTATTCAGGTAAGGAAATTAAATTGAAAAAAATACACGCGTTTAAAGCCACCTTAGAAACATTAGATACAATTATCACAATATTTATAATTGTTTGCGGCGCTTTGATTATTGGGCTTTGTGGTCTTGAAGTCATTGTTATTTTACCAACTTTGGCGGGGTGTGCTTTGGCGTTTGTGATTAAAACATTAACTTTTGGCGTTGGTTTTTCTGTTGCTCAAATTGCAATAAATACAAATAAAGAAGAAATTATTCAACCTGAATAATTAGCTTAAAAGAATGGCGGGGAAACCCGCCAATAATAAGGGTATATTTTGACAAAAGAAATAAAACCAAGAATAAGAGTGACTGATTTAGAATTTGGTTACATGATGATTAATCATAAAAATTGTTATCCGCTTGAAGTTGTTGGATCTGTTAAGGCGGAAGATGAACAAGGTGTTTTTTATTTCCCAACAGTAACAAATTATTCTGAATGGGATGGCCAGCAATATATTACAGGTAATAAAGACGGATATAAAAACCGCGAACAATTATTAAAGTGTATTGGCCGCTGTTGGGATAAAGTTGAAGCGGATATTGAAAAAAATAAATTGGAAGCATTAAAATGAAAAATATATTTAAAGTAATGGTTGTTATTAGTTTCTTGTTTTTAACTGGTTGTTCTTCACTTCCATCAAATAAGCAGATTGAAGAAATGGAATTATCATTAATAATGCAATCAACATGTAGCTTTGATAATACTGTAAGAGATATTAAATACGCTTTAGATGATAGTTCTGGATCAGTTTTTATCGGTCTTGGAATGGAAAATAAAGTTCGTGAGCGAGTATATCAAGAAAGAAAAGAAGCATCATTTGTATTTTATCAAGATAATCCTTTGTATGGAAAAATAATGATGTATGGTTTTTCAGTTAAAGGTGAAACGGTTAAGTTTATAGCAAGAAATGATTATATGATTGATGCTTATATTGATAAGCTAGATGATAATTTTGAATGTTTCAGTGCGAATAATAAGTGATTATTAAAGGTTTATTATGTATATAAATATTGCAATTCTTATTTGCGTTTTTGTTTCTTTATTCACAATATATATTACTTCTAAATAAAAGGATGGTAAAAATGAAAATAACAGTAATTAAACAAGAAGTTGGAAATTCAACGAAGAAGCTGATTAACACACTTCATATAGACCGTGGCGGAACCGTTCCTTTAGTTGAATTTGAACCAGCATCAGCGGCAAGATTCGCTGAAATTATTAATGTAATACGCGATCACTATCAAGTTGATTTAAGGCAAATTTGCAAAATTTTTGGTAAAGAAGGAACAACACAGGATTTGCGCGATATGCGCCGTGTTATTACTGGGAAAATGCGGCTTTTAAGTGGTGATTTTCAACTTGCCTTAATCGTTGTAAAACTTATTGAAGAAGAAAAAAATGAACCTACAAAATTTATTATCAAATGAAGTGTTGATGAACACTTTGTTCAGCGGTGATTTAAACGTTTCTATTGATAACGACACAATAGCAATCACAGCGCATTTACTCGACAACAACGGCCAGCCACAAGTTTTGCCCGCTGCTTTTGTTAATTCATTCGATAGAAATACATTCAGAAAGTTCATGGCTGAACAGGGCCTTTATGTTTACCCAACTGAAGAACTTTGTGAATGGATGCGCGAAAACGTGATCAAGGTTTTTGGTCCTAATAACATCATTGAAATTGGCGCTGGCAATGGGGTTCTTTCTAAAGCCCTTGGAGTAAGAGCAACAGACAATTATTCACAAGCAAGCGATTACAAACCAGTTTCAAAATATCGTGAACTATGGGAACAAGGGCGTGAAAGTATGGCGTTAACAGGTAATAAACCAGTTAACTATGGTGAAAACGTATTTAGGATTGAAGCCATAGAGGCCGTGAAGCGATTCAAACCAACTTGTGTGATTGGTTGCTTCATTACTGATATGTATCGCCAGGAACATCACGACAGGGGCGGCAACGTGTTTGGTGTTGATGAAGTGAAGATGAAGAAGCGTGTTAATCAATATGTAATGGTTGGCAATTTAAAAACCCATGCAAAGAAATTGATGTTAGATGGCGATCATGAAGAACTGAAGATTCCTGGCATCATTACCAGGGCTGAATTTCCTGAATTAGATAGAATTTTTGTTTGGTAAGTAACCGTGTAATGGATTTATTTGAATGGATTCTCAAACTTTTTAAAGTAAGACTTATGATGAAAAAACAAGACATATTAGCAATTGGATTAATGACATTCGCAATGTTCCTGGGCGCTGGCAACATTATTTTCCCACCTTCTTTGGGCATTGCAGCGGGTGATAATCTATTTACAGCTTTGGGCGGATTCTTGATCACATCAATTGGATTGCCAGTAATTACACTATTAACTTTTGGATATATTTCATCAATTGATAAGTTAACATCAGCTTTGCCAAAATGGCTTGATAAAGGTTTCTGGATCGTTTTGTTGGTTTGTATCGCGCCAGCGTTTGCAGGGCCTAGAGCAATCACAGTAGCTTATGAAATGGGGTTGTCACCATTAGTAGAATCAGATCAGCTTTTGGTTTTTTCTTTGATATTCTCTTTGGTCGTACTGGCTTTATCTATTCGTGAAAACAGATTAGTTGATTCACTTGGTAAAATCGTTACTCCCGCTTTGATTTTGATGCTGCTTGCAATAATTGTTGTTGGTTTTATTAATCCCGTTTCACCAATTGGTGAACCTAACACGGCTTATACAATTGCACCGTTTACAAATGGGCTTCTTCAGGGCTATTTAACAATGGATTCACTAGGGGCCATTGGCTTTGGTTTCGTGATTATTAATGCAATAAAATCAAATGGTGTTGATAATCCAAAATCAATTACAAAGATGGTGTTCATCATTGCTGGTATCTATGCCGTTCTAATGACTGCCTGTTATGTTTCTATTGCTTATATTGGCGCAACATCATCAGCGGTGGCCAATGGGGCCACAAACGGCGGTGAAATCCTAATTTCTTATGTTGTTTATCAATTTGGGATGCTTGGCCAATTGCTATTTTCTGCAATCATCATTGTTGCCTGTTTAACCACTGTTGTTGGCTTATCAAGTGCATTTGGCGGTTATTTCCACGACAAACTAGGCTTTCCATACAAGCCAACTGTTGTGGCTGTTGTGGCGCTTACAGGATTAGTTTCAAACTTTGGACTTGATCAGATCATCACATTCAGTTTGCCAGCTATTTTGATCCTTTGTCCTGTTGCAATGTCTCTAGTTATTTCTGTTTTGGTCTTTGGGTCAGAAAAGACAGCAGGAAAGCAGATCATAACAGCAATGATAACGGCTACAACATTTGCAACCTTTGATTCATTGAACATGGTTGGTTTGACTTCAGAAGGATTGAATTCAATCCTATCTCAATTCGTACCGTTATATGATGATCATGCTTCCTGGGTGATCCCATTCGTTGTGGTCATTGTTATTATGAAGGCTATTATTTTGAATCCTGGTGAAATTAAACTGTATTCTTATTGGGGTTTAAGTTCACCAGAAATAAAAAAGAGTACAAAAACAATTTCAAAATGATTAAAAATATTTGGTTAAAATATGATGGCTGGATTGTCTTATTACTTGTTGGAATGGTTGGTTGGGGCGGCTTGGAGCTTTACAAGTTAAATGCTGAACTAGCAAGTGCAAAATCTGAAAGGAACGCAATCAGTAAAACGATTAGTAATATCGACAATAAACTTAATAAATTGTTAGAGAAATAAAGATAGAAAGCCCGCAATAGCGGGCTTTTTTATGCCTGAAATTTAGTGAATAAAAACGTTGCCAGTTAGGCCGAAATGGCCTATAATGTTTTTGTGGTCACGGCAATGGCCACAACGTTCTTTAAAAATTAAATTGAGGTAAAAATGACAAAGCCAACAAAACGGCAAGTTCAACAGCTTGAATATGATAAGCTTAGAATAGAGACACGAAAACTTAAACTTGAATCAACATGGATTGTTGTTCAGATAGGGGGCGCATTATGGGGGATAACAAAGCTCACACCGCTTCTTCAAGAACTTATATCAAAAGGTATTCAACAATGATTAAAGAGATTTGGTTCAAGTATGATGGATATATCATTGGCATTCTCGCCGCAACAGCAGGAATTATTTTGGCAATGATGTTCTAAAGATTAGCCCGCAATAGCGGGCTTTTTTATGCCTGAAATTTAGTGAAGAAACATGTTTACACTTAGGCCGAAATGGCCTATACTATCTTTGTTGTCACGGCAATGACAGCAAATTTAATTTACTAATTGAGAATGAATTATGAACTACGAAAATTGCACAAAAGAAGAACTTGAAAAAATCATCAACAACCTTTCAATTGAGGTAACATATTGTGAAAGGAAACGAGATACCAAGATGATGATGGATGCCATCAGGGAAAGAAAGAAGGCCCGTGAAGCCCTAGAAAACAAATAAAAAGTAAGCCCCGCCATAGTGCGGGGCTTTTTGCATTCAGTGGAAAATAAATGTTTACATCTAGGCCGTAATGGCCTATTATGTTAATGCTGGGATCTAACCTTCTTTTTTTTGCAAAATTTGGCTAGGGTTGCCGCCCGAAAAGGTGATCATTTCTCAATTGTGATCACCCTGCCTTCCAAAATCTTTGCAATGGGTTAAAATGTTGCCCTCTTATATGGAGGAAACAACATGATTTCAAGATTTTTTTCAAAGTACATATTTCATTATTTAGTTGTTGGAATAACGGCGATTTACTTTCTTAGCGAATACGTTGCCGCATAAGTTTTGCCCGGGAATCCCATTATTCCTGGGCATCACAAATCAATTCCATTCTTCAGGGTCAAGGCAAGCAGATTCCCCCCAGGTACAAACCCCGCACATATCAAGCGAGTGAACCAAAATACCTTTTTCATTATAGATTTCAACCGTTGGCGTTTGGCCACAGTTGCAACAGTTTTCTTCATAATTTGGCTTTGCAATGTTAGTTTGTGGACTCATTTCAAACGTCCCTTGTTAGGTAGTTTGTTAAAATAGCCTTCAGCAAATGAAAGGGCATCTTCTGACGGTTCGCAAATATCTAAATCAGCCCTGGCAATCATTGGTTCACCTGTTGTGGCTGGAACAATTAAGCGGGCTATTCCGCAAGGATGCCACCAAACAAGTGTTAAGGTTTTATTTATCATTACATTGTTTGTTTTATCGGCCAGCTTCATTGGTGAATGATGCAAGAAAATCTTCTCACCTTCTTTGCCTTGCCATAGACTAAGACCACCCATTTCAACAAGTTTTGCTTCAATATTTCGGCGGTCCTTATGTTCAGCATAAGAATCAGCTTTATATTTATCACGTTCTTTTGTTCGTTCGGCCAGGCGCTTCTTCAGGTCCGCATTTGAAGTTTTTAACCGCTTAGGATCACCAAAGGCTTTGCTTTCTTTTAGTTGGCGTTCAGCCTTCGCAACCTTGCCTTCAAGAATGGTTTTTTGTTGGCTATGCTGATCATTGACAATCTGAAGCCTGATCATTTCCTTGGCAATTAATTCAGCCTTAACCATATATTGTTTATGTTTTTCTTTTTGAGTTACCAGAATATTAATCTGATCATTTGCCGCTTGTAATTGCTGTTCAAGATCGGTGATTGTATTGGCGCAAATGGACAGTTTAAGATCACTTGTTGAAGCGGTTTCAATACTATCCGCAATCAAGCTTTCAAGGCTATCAAGAAGAAGCCCAGCGTTGCCATTAACAAGTTTAATCACCTGTTCAAGTTCATTTTCCATTTTTAAAATCTTCCAAATCTTGTAAATCATATCTGATGGACTTGCCAAGCTTATGAAAGGGCAATTCCATCAATCCAGTATTCCGCCAATTCTTCAACGTATCAGCGCTGTAACCTATAACATCAGCGGCTTCTTTCGGTGTTAACAGTTTGGGTTGTTGGTAAAATTCGTGCATTAAATTCATCCTGTAACCTCTTAACATTATCATCGTCAAAAAGAATCCAGCCGCCTTGCGAATAGGCAATTAATTCATTGCTGGTGTATAGCTGTTTTTTTGGATCGCTTAAAGGTTCACTTGAATTGTGAAAGCTTTTGCCGTTCATGTTGTATTCAACAGAATCATCACTGATGTTAATTACTGAAGCCTGGATGAAGCTTGTAAGCCATAGATGATGTTTACAGCCTTCCCATTGCCTAGCAATTGGAAGAACTTCACCTGAACGCTTACAGGCCCATTTGCCGCCGCTTCCTTCAAGTATTGGGCAACCTTTTAAACAATTTCGGCAATGCGCTTTTGGTGGTAGTTGTTCACCCCAATAAACAGCCTGGTATTCTTTATTTTTGTAACGCTTGATTTCAAAATAATCACGTGAAGGGAAAGCCGATGGTGGCGCATCTTCCCTGGTAATTAAATTTTCAGCCCTGGATAAATACCCGGCCCAAGCATATGCTTCAGTGTGAACAATTTCAGTGTAAATTTCACTTGTGTTCTTGTTATACGCAATGAAAAATGCGATGGCCATCCCACTTGCCGCAATGTAGCATTGGCATTGCCCCCAATACGCCGGGCTGAAGTTCTTCAAACCTTCTTTTTTTAACAGCTTCCAGGCTTGTTCCTTCAATCCCTTCACTTCTAAAACGGCCCAATCTGGCGTTTCTGCTAATCCTTGAATTGCGCCATCCATTGAACCGCCAAAATGGCCGCCAAAACCATCAGGCGTAAATTGCCATTGTGTTTGGGTAACTGGATCAATTTCAAGAATCGTGGTCCCGGATAACCTTAAAATATTGATAACTTCAGTTTCAAGAATATGGCCAAGTTTAAAGATCCTTTGCTTCCTGGCTTCAATTTCCCTTGGTAGGCTCCAACGCCATTGAAGCCAAGTGGTTCTTGCATCTTTGTTACCGATAACAGAAAATCCAAGATGGCCCCGGGGGGCGATCATTAACGTTTCCATTTCAATGGCAATATCAATTTCAATTTCAGTTGTATTAAATGGCTTAAATTCTGAAGCCGCATAATTTTTGGCTTCCATTTGGTAATAACTCGCTTCAGATCTAAAGCCTAAATTGAACAGCCTGTTGGCACGGGCCATGAAGGCGCGACATTTTTCTAAATACTTATTTTTTGTCATAATTACTTCACATAAAAAATTCGTTTGATGGGATTAAATTTGTCGTTTGGATCAATCTTGATCTTCTTAATTGGCCGCCAAATATCACTTGCTTCAGCTAGTTCATGGCCCTTTTCAGCATTCCAGGGAATTGGCGTTTCTTCTTTGGTCGCTCGTATCCATTCAGCCCGGGAAAAGAACCCGGCTTTTGATTTATAGCCAAGGTATAAACGTTTGTAATAGATCTGAAGTTCGCCGCAATGGTAGGCAAGAACCAAAAATGAACTTCCACCTTTTGTTTCAACAATTTTGGTTGTTATTTTTTCAACTGTTAGTTCTTGAATTGAATTTTCATCATCAGAAAAAACAGCCATTGTTGAAGCATTGGTTTCATGACTAACAAGCAAGCAGCCACAAGAAACGCACTTTGAAGCGTTTGGCTTGTTTGGTTCATCACATTCAGGGCAACGTTTAACGGGGATAGGGGCAAAACGTTCACCGCAACATGAACAGACAACCGCAAAGAATGGAAGTATTTCACCGCATTTTGGGCAATCCTTCACTTTGCTGATCGGGCTTCTTTTTTTCTTTGGCACTATTTGATCAAGGCAACCGTGAAATTCCAAATTGCGGCCCATATCGAGCAATAAACAATCCTTCTTTCCATCATAAAGACGCATACCACGGCCACAGATTTGAATGAATCGAACACTTGAACGGGTTGATGTGGCCAACGCAATGCAATCAGTGATTGGCAAATCTGTTCCTTCAGTAAGAACGGCAACATTGCAAATAACGTCAACTTCCCCCCTGGTGAATTCTTCCAGGGTTCTTGTTCTTATTTCTGGATCAGTATTGCCATGAATCACAACGGCCTTGTAAGCGCGGTTATTGATTTCTTTTGCAATCATCTTGGCATGTTCAACGCTGGCACAGAAAAACAGCGTGGCTTGCCTTTTCTGTTCTTTAACGGCTATATTTTCCCATTCAGTAACCGTTGCCCTAATTAAACCAGGGGATTCATAGCGGTTCGCCAGGTCTTTTCCGTTGTAATCGCCAGCGGTTATTTTTACCCCGGTTAAATCAGCCTTTGCACCTTCATCAATCCGCTTGGCAACCAGGCGGCAAAGAAAACCACGATCAATCAATTCTTTCATATTTACTTCATAACAAGCGCCATGAAATAAACGGCCTTCACCATAAATGGCCCCGCCTTTCATACGCCAGGGCGTTGCAGTAACGCCAACAATTGAAAGTTTTGGGTTTACCCTGGTGAAGTGGGCAATTATTTTTTGATAGCCTGTTTCTTCTTTCTCGCTGATGTTGTGCGCTTCATCAATGAAAATAAGATCAAACACACCAAGTTTATCAAGCGCTCTTATTATCGTGTCCCTGGCTGCAATTGTTACGGGCTTCACTTCTTTGCGCTTTAAAGAAGCGGAATAAATCCCGACTTTTTTTGTTAGTTCTGGTGCGATTTTTATTAATTTTTCTTCTGCTTGGCATAACAACTCTTTTCTATGGGCTAGTAATAGGATTTTAACGCCAGGATAATCACGTTGAAGGCGTTGAATAAGGGCGGCCATGATTACTGTTTTTCCAGCACCAACAGCCGCAACCAATACAGGATGAAGCCCTTTGTTTGTTTTCCACCAATCATAAATGGCTTCAATTGCATCATTTTGATAATCACGTAATTTCAAAAAATGCCACCAATTAAATTATTTCCGTTAAAAATTCGGGCTTCAATGGGCGCATTCTTTTTGGCGTGGTTTGCCAGTATTCATCCCATAATTTTGAAGCTATGTGATAAGGCATGGATTTAAAGAATGAATTAATCTTTGCCCTTGGATTGTTTTTTGATGTGCTGATGAAGGGTTCTGGCAAATTCCAATCAGTTTCACTCATGAGTGAATGAAACTCTTTGCGGGCTGGCTTTGGTATTTTAAATATTGCATTTCCCATAATTGCAACCTTGCTGATTAAGCCCGGTCAATCCGGGCTTATTTCGGTTTATTCCCAAGGGCGTTTTGTATCGCCAGGGGATTCATTTTGTTGTGTTGATTGCTGTTGTTGTTGACCACCATCAATAGGACCAACGTATTTTTGAATAACGTTCTTATCTTCATATTGGCCAGTTTTATCTTTCTGAATGCCAACCTTTGCGCGGAACGGTTTAAATTCAAGCTGTTTGATTGCTTGCATGTTCATGGTTGCTGGTACTTCACCAAACACACAAACAAACCAGGCTTTCAATTCACCAAGACCGATTTCAACACACTGTTGGCTTTGGTTTCGGATGTTCAAAGAAGTGAAGAATTTGCGGCCTTCATATTGGCCTTCAAGAACTTCAATTTGGCAATTTAGATATAGGCCGCCATTGTCTTTGGTTGCCTTTGGTTCAATCAGTGAAGCGCGTAATGAATACGTGTCACGTGGAAGCGCATCAAAATTGCCGTGTTCGCCCGCTTGGGACATATCAAGTTGGAAATCATCAAACATGTTTTTACTCTCATTTATGCTTATTAGAATCGAGCCACTTATAAAAATCAGCGGCAGGGTAACGGATGGAACGGCCAAGTTTCACAAACGGCAATTCACCAAATTCAGGGTGATTTGGCATCCTACGTTTCACAAAGAAACGCCGTGAAAGCTTGGTTATGTTCGCAACATCTTCTTCAGTTAGAAGTTCATTTTTTGGCATACTCGTTCCCAAAATGCCCGGCCATTTAATTCTTCTTTTTCTTTCAGTTCCAAACGTGAAACCCGGCACTTTGCTTCATGTGTGGCGCGGCATTCAGTGAACATAATTCTTCGCCCGGCATCACGGCCAATAGTACGTTTCTTGAACCCTTCACCAACGCTGGCCGCTGTTCGGTCATAGTTAACAAAGAACACACAATCAGCCCATGCAATGATTGGCGAGGCAATTTGTTCATGGCATGAAAGTTTGTATTGGTCCCATTGATCGGCTGAACAAATATCATGGAAGGGCTTAATCCCTGAATGGCCAATCAATATGGTTTGCATCCCCTTATTTCTAAGAGCATCACAAGCGTTCATTAGGGTTTGAACTTTTTCAGCGGCGCGTTTGTAACCTTTGCCCCAGGGGATTTTTTCAAATGTGATTTCAGGTTCATTTTCTTCAGCCGCATATTCTTTGGCCACAATGTTTCTGATTAGCTGTTCAGTTGCCGTGATTGAATCAAGAACAACAACCTTGTAATCATGTTCAGCTTCATACAAGTAAGCCAGGTAATCCAGGACTTCAGCCCAGGTTTTAGCTTTGGGGAATTTTGCAACATCCAGTTCATCACAGCCATCTTCAGTAGGAATGAAAATGGTTTTCAATGAATTATTAGCAGCAGCGGCCCAGGTAGATTTTCCACAACCAGGAACGCCATAGATTAAAACGCGCAATGGCTTGGTTTGAATACCCGTTTGGATAATGCTTGGATCAATCATTTGATTTACCCGCACTAATGCTGAAGGTCGGTTTCTTATCCTTCAACTCTAGTGATTCACGGATTTTTTCCCAAAGTTCAGGATGGAAATCTTCCAGGTATTTTGTACCTTTGCGGATCTCTTTATATTCCGTTTTGAACGGCCATAAATCAGCGGGTATTTCGTGACGTATTTTATCCAAAATAGGCGCATCAAATTTACGATTGAAACCAGTGGTTATTTTCAATCCGTAAAATGAATGTGAGCCTTCAGGCTTTTTTAAAAGGGCATCAGCAATAGGACGTTGTTGTAAAATTTGCGCCTCAAGTTCAACACGTTGATCTTTAATGCGTTTTTCAGCGTCCTTCAGTTCTTGCCATTCAGATTTTAATTGTTCATAGGTTTTTTCGTTCCCATTCATTCTTTTCACTTCCCGGCGTTGCCATTAGGTATGGGGTGAAAGGATATTACCATTAGTAAATTAAAAGCAATTACCGTGGGGAAGTGTGGCTAAGTATATATGCAGTTTGTGAAGATTATCGCGTATTTTGTGATTAAGGCGTGATGAAATGTTGACTGTTCGTAAAATAGGGAGTTTTATGTGGGGTATGCGGAAAGTGAATAAAGGGCAAACGATATGCCCTTTATTTAGAACAGACAGCGAAAGATAACTTTTCCTTCGATGATTAAGGTTTCAGACGGTTCAAAAACAATGCCGTTATCATCAACAATTTTATCATCAATTCTCGTTGTCAAATTGATTATGATTAGATTGTCATGGTGTTTTACAGCATAAAAGCCAGGTTTGTTGACGGTTTTAATGCTGGTATCAACTGGATAAATATCTTCATTTATAGTTAAGAATTCAACATTAGAGATTTCAACATTCTTGGAATCTAAAAGAGTTTTGCTAATTGATATTAAAGGAATTGAATTTGTTCTTTCTTCTTGAAATAAGATTTCCTCTTTATCAATTTTTGTTGCAGATACTAAAGCTGAAGTATCTGATAAACAATACAAATATGCAGGATCTTCACCCGTTAATTCAGCTACTTGTTTTATAACAAAGATAGGGGCTAATTTTCTTGCTGTTTCATAGTGGTAATAGGTAGGAACTTCAATGCCCTTTATAAATGAGGCGAAATCATTAATTTTTACAAAGCTTGGATTTGTTGTGGAAGCTATTTCACGCGCACGGCGTAACCTTTTTGCAACTTCCGCCTTAACTTCAGTCCTATCGTAAATATCGTATGTCATTTTATGAACCTAAATAATGCTTTATAAACGGATAGCATTTTACCCAACGCAAAGTTCATTGCAATAGAATAGAGAAAAAAAATGAAATCTTACATAACCCTACGAAAATTAAGTGATCAGGTTGGTATATCCCAAACAGCTAACTTTTGTGATGTTCCATACATAACGTTATATAGCTGGCTCAAGGGAAACCGCATCCCACGACCTAAACAGGCTGAAAAAGTCATTGTTTCAATCAAAGAAAATACAGATTTTTTTACTGATTGGAATGGGATTTATGGGTCTTTAAATTAATCAAGGTGATCGAAATGAACGATATAGCTGACAAATCGCAAATTGCAGAAGAACAGTTTTTGAACATTTCCCTGGCGATCCGTAAAGAACAGTTAACACCTAAAGGGGCATGTTTTAATTGCTTGGAACCCATAACCACTGGCAAAAACAAACTGTTTTGTGATTGTGATTGCCGTGAGGATTATGAAAAAAGAACAGCTAACGGGGGGAGTTAATGAACAACACGCTTACATTTGCAAATCAATACATAAGTTTAGGCTGGCGAATATTCCCAATTCACGGAATAAAGAACGGCGTTTGTACTTGTGGCAATAAAAACTGTAATTCATCAGGAAAACACCCGGCCCTGGTTAGAAGCTGGAAAGAAGAAGCGACAACAGACAAAGATAAAATTGCTGATTGGTTTGATGGGCGTGAATGGCTAAATATTGGCGTGGCCACTGGTAAAGAATCAGGGATCATTGCGCTTGATTTTGATAGCTATAAAGACGGCGCTTTTTCTTGTGATGAAATGGAAATTGAATGTGGCGGTTACATTACTGATATTGCTTGCATCCAAAACACCGGGGGAGGGGGCCAGCATTTACTTTTTGATTACCCGGAAGGGGAAAGCATAGGTTCACGGTTAAAGCTTCGTGAAGGCTTCGATGTGAAAGCTGATGGCGGCTATATCGTGGCGGCTCCTTCATTGCATAAATCAGGCAAGCATTATGAATGGGATGATGATGAAAATCCATGGATGAAAGAACTTGAATTCTTGCCTGAAGGGGCCGTTGAATTCATTAAACGCCATGTTGATAACACGCCTGAATTTGTCACTGAAGATGAACCCGACCAAACGCCAGATTCAATGCGCCGTTTGCGTTCAGCCCTGTTCTATATTCCCGCTGATGTTGGCCGTGATGAATGGATTAATATTGGCATGGCCCTTCATGGGGCTGGCCTTGGTGATCAGGCTTACAACATGTGGCTTTTGTGGTCCAGCACATGCCCTGAAAAGTTCACGCCAAGCACTATGGCCCATGAATGGAAATCATTTGATTCTTCCAGGGGGATTCACCCTGAACTGATTTTCAAGATTGCTGAAAAATATGGTTGGGAAGATCCGGCCCGCCATCAGTTGCCGGAATTCGTTGAAGAAGATTTTGAACAGGCTGAACTTGATGAATCAGATATTTACTATGGCGTTTCAGCAGTCTATGAAGCGGCTAAGGATAGGCCGGAAGGTTGGTGGTATGGCGCGGCTGTTTTCCCAGGGGCCAAGATTGTTATTGCTGGCGCACCAAAGACAGGTAAAAGCCAATTTGCACTTGCTATGGCCCGCCAAGCGGCTGTTGGTGGTGAGTTCCTGGAAGAAAAGTTTACCAGGCCAATTAAAACGCTTTGGCTTCAAGCTGAAATCCATGGCGGCTTTCTTTCAGACCGTTTGAACATGCTGATTGATACACGTGAACTATCAACGGATGAACTTTGTTGCCTGGATGAAAACTTTGCTTGTACCAGGCGAATTGCCAAGAACTTGATGGATGATGCAGATCTTAAATGGTTGGCGCAGATTATCAAACGCAAAGGCTTTCAATTCGTCATAGTCGATCCCCTTATTAACTTTGCGCCAGGCATTAAAGAAAGTGATAACGCTGAAATGTTTGGCCTATTGTCGCGCCTGGATAAGTTGGTTGAGTTCACAAGCGTTGCCCTGGCCGTAATCCATCACACTTCCAAAGGAAGCAAGATGGCTGAAAAGGTCCAAAACTATGACAGGTTTGAATCAATCCGTGGCGCTTCTTCTTTGCGTGGCTGGTATGACAGCGGGATCTTGTTAGAGAAAGAAAAGGCCGGAAAGATTAGGGCTTATTTTGAAGTTCGTAACCGTGAAGGCATTGAACCAATGACATTGCGCCTGGATAAAAAAGAACGCAAATGGGTGATCGAGTCTGAAGAAGTAACCAAAGATGAAAATGGCGCTTATGGAATAGATGTGGCGGTTAACAGTGAAAGCCGGGTTGATTGCCTGGTTCGCGTACTTATGGAACATGGCGGCCAATTACCAAGGGCGCAAGCAATGGCAGAATTCAAGAAACAAACGGATGAAGCCGGGAAAAGTGAAAGCACGTTCAGAGATACACAAACCATGGCGATCAACCAGGGAAGGGTTAAACGTGACAAAAACGGGCGAATATCAATACTAACAGTTATCAATTTGAAGCCTTCAGGCGTTTAAGTTCTGGTAACGTTTATTTTAATAAGGTTAGTTTGCTAAGGCGTTGAATCTAAGCGATTAATACAGACGGGTTTAATACAGACATTGCAACAGAACAATTAAATGTTCCTATTGTACTCATTGTTTTCTTGTTTATATTAATTGCTTATTTATCAGCTACTTATTGCGGCTAACGCAGGTTAACTTTTTTTATTTGACCTATCATGTTATATATGGTATGTTACGGCTCGTAAGTCTACGACAGAGCGGAACATACCACACGTGACAGGCGTGAAAAGATAAGAAAAGCAAAGCTTGGTTTCAAAAGGTTTGCAAGGTATGGATTATCAACAGCTTGTTTTTGATTACCCGTTAACGGTTAATAAGATTTACCGCAATTTTAAAGGGCGCATAGTCCTCACACCTAAAGCCAAAGAATACAAAGCCAAGGTTGTTAACCAACTGAAGCGGGCTATCAAAATCGGCTACCATTTCCCATATAATGAACAAGCAAGCCTTCAAGTTGAATACTGGCTTTATGCGCCGGATAACCGCCGCCGTGATTTGGCCAACCTGGATAAGCTTCTTTCTGATGCCATCACTGAAGGTGGACTTTGGCCAGATGATTCACAGATTGATGATCACCGTTTTATTCGTGGCTACATTGCCGGGGATGATGCCAGGGTTGAAATCTATATAACTGAAATTCCCCCAGGTTATGAAATCCTTTCTGAAATAGCCCCAAATCCTTTGCCTGATTAGCTGTAAGCGATTTTTATTATTAATTCGAGTAACCACAACAAAAAAGAATTGATGCGCTTAGAAACGATTACAGCGCTTTGGAGTAGTAAAGATGGGTGATGTTTCCAAACTATTTGCAATGATGGGATGCCGTGGGGCAAATATTAGCGGGATGCCAAGAGGCGGAAAGCCAAGCCTTACTTCAGAAGATATTTCCGGGGCTTTGGGAATGGGGAACCTGGATGAAGGGGCTTATCTTATTGGCCGGGCAAAATGGCTAGATGATCAACAAGCGGGCCTGAAGTTATATGAAGCGCTGAAGAAACTGTTCATGGCCAAACATAAGGTGAATGAAACCAGGGCAACAGGATTGGCCAGGCTTGCCTTGTTTGATGTGCTTTGGTTCAAGACTTGCCCAACATGCAAAGGGGGCGGTGATCACTTCAATGATGAAAAGCTTCTTGTTACGTGTGAACGTTGTGGGGGTGTTGGGTCGGTTAATCTTACTGAACGTAAGCAAAGCCAAATTTCGGGTGTTCCCTGGTCCACTTGGCAAAGAAACAAAAGCTTTGCCTACATGGTTGATGATGTTCGCATTCAGCTTCTTAACCTGGAACATATAGCCGGAAAACACATAAGGGATTATTTAAACTAATTTGAAAATATTTTATTTGCAGTCCGCAAATTAACTTTTGCGGGCTGTATAGCGCCCCAAGGATTAAGCCTTGCATAACGCGAAAAACCCTATACAAAACGCACACTTAGGTACTTTACAAGTGGGCCAAAAACAGTATGATAAATCCCAAGATAGCCATTCTTTACTTACTTCATAAACTATACGAGGAAGAACCCCAAACGGTTCTTTTTTTTTATGCGATTAAAAGACAAAAGCGTTAATCCAAACGGGATGCGACCTGAATTAGTTTTTGCATTAATGATGGCCGACCAAGTTTATTCAGAATACGGCGTTGAAATGGTTGTTACATCCATTAACGATGCCCGCCATTCAAAAACATCACTTCACTATTCTGGCCAAGCGGCTGATTTGCGGATCTTCAATTTGCCGGATGGTAAATCACATGAAGTGTTAAGCAAGATTAAAGGGAAGTTGTTGAACGATGCGTTTGATGTGGTACTTGAAAGTGATCATATCCATCTTGAGTTTCAACCCAAGCGACAGGATTAAAAAAACCCGGCAATTAGCCAGGCTTTAAAATGAGTTTGCCGCCCCCTTCCTAAGACACAATACGTGAGGCTTTTAACTTTGCCATGTCACAAGGTCAGAGCGTTGATAGTGCTGTTGGGGGCCGCTTTATTCCTGGTTATACAGTGGTTGAATTACAACCCTACCAGTGAAAGCAAGAAGTAACCGCCATGCACCATATGGAATCACTTCATCACCCTTACACCATTTTCTTATTGTTCGGTTCTTTGGATTTACGGATAAACCAAGTGAACGCTGAATATCAATATTGGTAAGTGGTGTTTTCTCTTTGATTTCATCAATAAGCGCGGTTACTTCTTGCGGGGTCGGTGCAATATAACCATTGCTGATGCCCTTTAAAATAGGGTTATCACTGTTTTTTTCTTCGTATCTGATTGCCTTATTAACTTCACTAGCCCGCATGGAAATGACAAATTCCTTTTGTTCATCAAGTGGGGGAAGTTTTAAGATCATTTCTCTCGCTTCGTTTTTCATGATCGGTCCTAAAATCCTGAGTTAAGAAAATCTTCTTTTTCAAAGATGATGATCGTTGAATCGCCCGCCGGGTATTCTTTATAAAACTTAGTCAGTTTTTTGGCTTGTGATGAACGTTTAAAGGCTTGGAAAAGAAGTTCTGTTGATGCGTTGGGATTAATAACTTTAATGCCGATGGAAAACGCAAAGCGCTCTTTTGATACCAGGCCAGCTTTAGCCCAATCAATTGGATGTTCAGTGATAAAGAAATCAGCTTGTGAATCATCTTCAACAAAACGCATTAAATCTGAATATTTCATTTGTAAACTCCAACACGTTTCCGTGTTTTATTAGTTAGCAACAATGATTGTTTGCAGAGCGCAAACTATAACCTTAATGGCCTGTTATGACAAGAGAAAAGTTCGATTCAAACCAGTTAGTTTTTATGCTGGTTGTCTTTGTTTTTACGTCAATGCTTGCCTGGCTTACTTATACCACTAACCAAAATCAGATTGGATTTGCAAAAATCGAACAACGGTTAATTTCGGAACAGGAAAAAGCCAGGATTCACAACCAACGGATTTCAGACACTTTGCAAATCGTGGCTGAACAACTTCAAACCCTTTCTAACCGATTAGAAAAATCAAATGATAGACATTTTTTAGCTTCTGAAGGTGAACAGCTTGAACAGCGTGTTCATGATTTGGAAATTACTATTTATAAAAATAATTAAGAGGTGATCATATGTGGTGGCAAAAAGTATTAATTAACATTGCCCTTTATGCAATGGATAAAATTGTTAAAAGCGTTGTTACTCAATTCAGCGATACAGATGCAGAAAAAGCAAAAGATGCGCTTGAACGTGAAAAGAAACGCTTAATGAAATGAGTATAACTATCAGGCCCAAAACAAACCCTGATGTGTTTATAAATAGATTAAGCGGGCGTTTGGATGGCATGGTTGCCCGGTCAAACGTCCGGGCCTTGAATAAAGGCATTGATGCCGCTGCAACAGTAGCAACAAAACTTATTGCTAAAGAAACAAGTCTGAAGCAAAAAGCAGTTAGAACCAGGCTGAAGAAAATTAAAGCCAGCAAGGCCCAACAAATAGCCAGGCTCGATGCCAGGAAAGCAAGACCGCCAAACCTAAT
Source organism: Shewanella sp. KX20019 (assembly GCF_016757755.1). Lineage (NCBI taxonomy): Bacteria > Pseudomonadati > Pseudomonadota > Gammaproteobacteria > Alteromonadales > Shewanellaceae > Shewanella > Shewanella sp. KX20019. The sequence goes on from NZ_CP068437.1 coordinate 659,260, forward strand.
CAGAGCAGTAAGCCCAAGCCAGCAAAAGCCAGGTTACTTCAATGAAATAACCCGCCAGGCTTCAACAACAAAATCAGGTAAGCATAGGCCAGCTAAACACCGGGCAAAAGGTGTTAAGGCCAAAACGTATGGGGCAAGAAGAACCCATGATTCAACATTTATTGCCAAAGCAACAAACCAAACAATATTAGTCTTTTCAAGAAAGTCTGATAACGCCTACCCAATAAAACCGATTTATGGCCCTTCCATAAAACGTGAATTCACTGATAAAGAAATTTCAACAGCCTTTTCAAAAAGGGCGGAAGAAATGTATTCAAAAGAATTTGATCGGTTAATTCAATACGAAATAAAAAAGGCGGGGTTTGTTTAGGCACTCAATTTAAGAAGTTCCCAATGTCATATTCAACTAATCCCGCTGAAACAACCGTTGTTTCACTGAAGGCGAACACGCCAACAAAAATACTTAATGAAAACGTTTTTCGCCAATCCCTAATCATTAAAAACGCCACAACTGGCCAGCTATTAATTTCCGCTGGCAATTTCAATAGCCAGGCCGCCGCAATTCAACTTAATGAGTTAGAAATCTGGGAAGCCTATGTTCCTCCAACTTCTGAAATCTGGGTTCGTTCATCCGTGGATGGCCAGATTGGAATTACTGAATAAGGGGAAGAAAGATGCCTATTTATGGTGGTATTCAAAAAGGCGCTTCAATCAGTGCTATTCCTTCAGCCTATGTTTTTGCAACTGTTCCTGAACGTGATGCGTTCTTTAATAGTGATGAAAAAGAAAACCTAACATCATCAAAAACTTTAGTTATTGCTAATAACACTTTGTATTTATGGATTGGCCAATCAGCCCCGGCTAATTATGATAATTCAAAATGGAAAGATGCCAATGCAACAATACAAGGTCCAAGAGGGAAACAAGGCTTCCAGGGGCCAAAAGGTGAAATTGGTCCAATCGGTGAACAAGGTGAAATTGGTCAGAAAGGACCAATAGGCCCTATAGGCCCAATCGGTGAACAAGGTGAAATTGGCCAGAAAGGGCCGATAGGTCCAATAGGCCCAATCGGTGAACAAGGGCCAAGAGGAACAGAAGGGAAAGCTGGCCAACGTGGTGTTAAAGGTGATCAGGGTTCACAAGGTTTACAAGGTGATACAGGGCTTCAAGGTCATGATGGCCCAATCGGAAACCAAGGCCCGGTTGGCCAAAAAGGCGAACATGGCCCGCAAGGAATTCAAGGCCATCAGGGTATTGCAGGGAATCACGGTGATAAAGGTGATAAAGGTGATACTGGCCCACAGGGTGATAAAGGCGATCAGGGCATTCAAGGCCCACAAGGCCATAATGGTGCTTCTGGTCGTCATGGTCCAGTTGGCCCACAAGGGGATATTGGGATTCAAGGCCCTAAAGGCGATACTGGCCAACAAGGCGCACAAGGCGTTGCTGGTCTAGGTCTAACTAATAGAGGCGAATGGAAAACTAACACAACTTATGCGAATGGTGATTACGTATTCTATAACAATGACCAAGGTGTAAGCACATTATACGTTTTTCATGGAAAACTTGATTTTACTAGCGCAGTACCTCCCCCACGATATGCCCAAGGTTGGGCAGAATTAGACGCGCCAAAAGGTGATAAAGGCGATCAGGGCATTCAAGGCCCGCAAGGTGATAAAGGAAGTCCCGGTTTACCAGGTGATCAGGGCGTTAGGGGAAATGATGGCCAACAAGGCCCTAAAGGTGATAATGGCGGTCAAGGCCCTAAAGGTGATAAAGGCCCCCAGGGTGATAAAGGGATCATTGGTATTCAAGGCCCTGAAGGAAGCGTTGGTGAACAAGGTGAACGTGGCCCAAAAGGTAACACTGGTAATCAAGGTGTTCCTGGCACAAAAGGAATTCAAGGCCCACAAGGTAAATCAGGAACTAATGGGCTTGCAGGTGATCGAGGGCTTAAAGGCGATACTGGCAAACAAGGTAATGAAGGCCCTGTTGGTGAATCGGGCCAAAAAGGTGCAAAAGGTGATACTGGTGAACCAGGCTTAAAAGGTCAACAAGGTGATCCTGGACAAAAGGGCAATCAAGGTATTGCTGGTTTAGGTCTAAATAACAAAGGAACCTGGAAAGCAGGAACATCATATTCCCCAGGCGATTATGTTTTTCACCTTGTTAATGGCGGCGTTAATACCTTATTTGTTTATGCTGGTATCACAAGCGCTTCATCACAAAATGTACCAAATGAAGATAAAGCAAACTGGTTTGAATTAGCTTCACCACAAGGCGAACAGGGCCAGAAAGGTAACACTGGTAATCAGGGTGTTCCTGGTACAAAAGGAATTCAAGGCCCACAAGGTAATTCTGGCCAAAGAGGATTGATAGGCCCCAAAGGTGAACAGGGTGAAATTGGCCCACAGGGCAATAAAGGTGATCCTGGCCAAAAAGGTGAACAAGGCGAACAAGGCCATCCAGGAAATCAAGGTGAACAAGGCCCACATGGCCAAGATGGTATTAATGGTCAATCCGGCCCTAAAGGTAATAAGGGTGATATTGGTCAACAAGGCCCTATAGGCCCTAAAGGTGATCCTGGTAATCAAGGCCAGAAAGGCGATGTTGGTAATCAAGGCCCTAGAGGTTATCAAGGACAGCAAGGCAATAGTGTTGGTATTATTTCAGTTGGTTCAAGCCTAAATGATTCATTACTAACACTGAAATTCACTTCAAATAATGGAAATGTAATTCAAACATCCATTGATTTGTCACAAGCATTACAAGCGCATTTAGTTAACTTTACTGCTGAAATGAAAGGTAAGAATGTTACTAATGTTTCTGAAGCGCTTCATGCTCTTAATGGAACAACACCGCCTGATCATACCGGGAGTGATGATAAACAATTCTATTATTGGGGCCGTGTAGAAGATATTGATGTTGTTGATGATGCCTATGCAAATGCTAGTTTGAATAAAACACCAATATCAAAAGTGCATGGCTTTCATGCCGTTATGGAAGATAATTTACCTCCAAATGGAATATTAAAACATAACATTTTGGTAATCCCTTCAACCGTTTCAAATGCTGCTGAATTTGATGTTAAACAAACAGGCAATACATTTACAGAGGCATTATTCAAAAAGAGAAACGTCACTATCAATGGTGATGAATACACGCTTTATGCCCAAATTACCGCACCTGAAAGTCCATTTGAAATAAGCAAAACATACCAGGGTGCAAGATGGACATTTTTCTAAGGAGTGATGATGACTGTTAAAATGCAAGGCCAAATAACAAAAAATTCTCAATATGATAATTACCCACTTGTAGATGATAAAAGCATATTAGGTGGAATCCGTGCAGTAAAAACAAAAGATGATTTATCAACGCTTGATTCTTCAACGTTAAAAAATGGAACCATTGCCGTAATTACTGATGATAAACAAATAGTTTACTATTTTGATAGTCAGTGGATAGATCTTATGTCGCTTGGTAACTACTATTCAATTGAAAGATTGTTTGGCAATGCCGACGCATTTGTACCAAATAAAGAATATAACATTGGTGATATTGTAAAATTTAATGATGGCTATTATTTCTTTATGTATAAATTCAAAGGCGAAACACCACTTAAAGGTGATGGGGTAGCCCCATTAACACTTCAATCACTTCATACTTATATGTATCAGATTCACAGTGTTGTCTTTAATGGGTTCGCTGGGAAAAGCAATGAGTTAGTTGATGGTAAGTTTTATAAAGCTGGCGAAACGTTTTCAATGATGGGTTTTGTATATGGCGTTAACCGTGACAGCTATATAAGCATGAACGATCCATCAGATGATGGTGAGATAACTATTCTTTCACTACGGGCGTTATTTGATAAGATAAATAGAATTTCCCCGCATAATGGTGATGACATAATCATACGTGATCGCATCCTTTATCAAGAAAATGAAAATGAAAAAGTAGCAATCTTTAAGCGGTACAAAGAACACCACAGCTATGCTTTTGGTAATGGTGAATATGACTTGATTCTTAACTCTTATTCAACACCAAAAATGTTTACAACTGGCAAAGATAAATCAGTTTATAGTATGCCAATTGAAGGTGTTTTTGTTGATAAAGTCTTTGATATTGATAAAGAGTTAAAAGAAGTTGATTATACTTTTACAGCGTCAGTAATCATTGAATCATTAGATATAATGATAAATGAAGAAGAATCGTTACATATTGAAGATTGTCAGGCTGAAGCCTATGTTATGGATTATGAAGATCCAGATAAGCCTAGACAAAGGTTAGTATTAACATCAGATTATGCTTATGTCCATAATCATGAAAACACCTATAAACTAGCCCGCTTCCAGTTTGATAAAACAGTGATAACAAGTATCGGTGAAGAATATATTATCAAGATTGTCGATAATAAAAATTCAGGCGTTAAAATTACCGCTAAAGGCAAGATTGATGACAAGGGTGTTTTTAAATCTGCTTATAAAATAAATGGATCTGAATATGCGATTTCAGCAATTGCATCACGCGAAACGCATATTATCGGTGATATTACACATGATTTTAATGTTCAAACATCAGATAAAATATTAAAAGTCGTTGATGTAAAAGATAGCGTTGAACGCTTTCTTGGTGATGGCGGAACAAGCGCAAAACACGGAACGTATTTTAGATATGAATATGATTTCGATTTTGATGATTTATCCGTTAATAAATTCATGATTCAAGTCACAGGTGAAGCAAAAGAAATTGATTACACAATACGTGTAACATATGGAAACTATGTTGATTCATATACAGGCGGGCTTTATTTAGATAAAGATTCACCGACTAATGAGCTTATTACTGCAACTGAAGATTTCAAAGCTGAATTGTTCATTCCAAAGGGCAGTAAAATTGAATTAACAATAAGAACAAATAAAAATGTTGGTCTATTTGGTTCAACTCAAGTAGATAAGGTTGTATTTAAGCCTAATTTATATCTCTATGGATTTGAGCGCGTTAAAACCATTGTTCCAGATTGGCATGTTGAGCCGATGCTAATCACGGGGGATATGGTTAAAAACTTTGAAGATAACCTTACTAAAAACGGTATAGGGGGCGCTTCAGATGGCAAAATGTTTGATGGTGATATTGGGCGTACTGTTATACGTCAAATGAAGCTAATCAATGAAGATAAAGATGAAGTGATGGAAGATGTAACAGTTAAACTTTCAGGATCATATGAATCTTTATCACCGACAAATGAGCCTAATGAACTGATAAGCACACAGTTTAATGATGGTTATCAGGCAAGTGAAATATCTATGTTGTTCGCAGCTTCAGAAAACGCTGGTTTAATTAATGCAGTGTTATCAATGGAAGTGCTTACTAAAAATAATGGGATAGTAAAACTACCTAAAACAGTTTTATCAAAACCAGTATTACCTTTCACACCACATGGATTACCTGGCCTTACATTTGATACATCAGGTATTAATGATGACATAACAGGGTTCAGTATATCGTTAGTATCAGGCGAGATAGTTGAATCAAATAGTGCAAATGAAAACAGGTTATGTGGGTTTGGTATAGGCATAAAAACGCCTAATTTATTGGTTTAATATAGAACAGGCCCCGTTTATATAAGCGGGGTTAATAAACATCACATGGATTTTAGGCAATAAGAATCACTAGACCGTGTATTGCATATCAATATAGCAACGGAGCTTGCGGAGTTTCATATATTAAGTTTTGATGTGGTAAGGTTAAGTTTAATTAGCCGGGTATCAGTTGCTTAATTTCAATGGGAAGCCAAAACCATAAACACTCATTTTATTAATTGGCTAGTGAAACCATCATGCAATTATCATACTGTTTATATCGGTCAAAAATGTAGCTAATTAAACTGTGGCACTTGTTAATGTCTTTTGATTGTTAACGAAACATTGACTTCTCACGTTACGAGGCCCATAATTCAATTACCACATCTTGGTATGGGCCTATTCCAATACTAAGTTAAAAAAGCCCTTCTAGCAATAGAGGGGCTTTTTTTATACCTATTATATTCTTATTGTATTATTAACACTCATTGTTATGCCTATTAATACAACGAACGATCATCAATATAATTAACCATCCGTATAATTAATGCGTGATGTTATATATCTATCAGTTAATAGCTATATAACAGAGCATATTAAACAGCCCATATATTACCATCTAATTGCTCTTGTAACGCATCCTAACAAGCATATTAATTTCAGCACCATCAGCCCTATATATATACATAAGGCGGGGAGAGGCAAGCCCTGTAACAATTCAAGGTACTTCCGCAACATCAGTGTAACGTGAGGGTACAAGACCTCGGAATTTGGCTAGGCGCAGAGATTTTCAGAACAAAGTTGTTGTTTACTATGGAAAATAAAACTGAACATTTACTTATAAAGAAGATGATGGCAAAGAGTTTGGGCATTTCTGTTCAAGCCTTTGATAACTGGAATGTTAGCCCTGAATTCAGACAGGGACGATCAACATTTTATTCCGTTCGATCCGTTTTAGATAATCGGATCAATCATGTTTCTAACAAGCTTGAAGAAAAGCAACAGCGCGATCCAAGCACGTTGGATATTGATGAAGAACGGGCCAGGCTAGTTGCAGCGCAAGCCGACAAAACAGAACTTGAAGTTAAACTTCTAAAACGTGAAAGCGTGAAGATTGAAGAAGTTACCCATGAATGGGCTGAAATGATCGGCAATTGTCGCGCAAAGCTTTTATCAATTCCTACAAAAATCGCACCAAAACTGTTAGGCATAGATGATATTTCTGAAGCCCAACAGATTTTAAAAGATGCAATTTTTGAAGCACTAACGGAACTATCAGACGATGTTTATACGCAAGATCAAGAAGGCACGTAAAAGTTGCCTTGCTGGTTTTGCTCCCCCACCTGATTACAAAGTTTCCGAATGGGCCGATGCTGAAAGAAGATTATCTTCAGAAGCTTCAGCCGAGCCGGGAAGATGGCGAACAAGCAGAGCGCCATATCAACGTGAAATCTTAGATGCCATTTGTGATCCGCTTGTAGAAGGCGCGGTTGTAATGAGTTCAGCCCAAGTGGGAAAAACTGAATTCTTACTGAATATCATTGGTTATTACGTTGATTATGATCCGGCCCCGATCCTATTACTTCAGCCAACGGTTGAAATGGCGCAAGCCTTTTCAAAGGATCGCCTGGCTCCAATGGTGCGGGACACGCCAGCAATAAAAGGCAAAATCAAAGACGCTAGAAGCCGGGATTCCGGCAATACCGTTCTTCATAAATCCTTTCCTGGTGGCCACATCACCATGGCCGGGGCTAATAGTCCGGCATCACTAGCTTCACGGCCAATAAGAATCCTTTTGGCTGATGAAGTGGATCGTTACCCGCTTTCTGCTGGTACTGAAGGCGATCCATTTAACCTGGCAAAAAAGCGAACAACAACCTTTTGGAATAAGAAGATTGTTGCCGTATCAACGCCAACCGTAAAAGGCGCAAGCCGTATTGAAGCGCTGTATGAAGATTCAACCAGGGAACGGTATTGCCTGGCGTGTCCTTCATGTGGCGAGTTGCAAAGCCTTAAATGGCGGAACATAGACTTCAAAACGGTTACACATTGTTGTGAAGAATGTGGGGCAATACATTCACAAATTGAGTGGACCAAACATGAAGGAACCTGGATTGCTGAAAATCCTGGCCATAGAATCCGTGGATTCCACCTGAATGAATTGGTTTCCCCATGGCGGAAATGGTCCGACATCATACAAGATTTCTATGCGGCCAAAGATAACCCTGAACTATTAAAAACCTTTGTGAACACTTCCCTTGGTGAAACCTGGGAACAAGAAGGTGAAACGCTCGATCATCACGAAATAATGAAACGCAGGGAATGTGATTTTGAAATATTACCTGAAGGCGTTCTTTGCCTAGTTATTGGCGTTGATGTTCAAGATGATCGCCTTGAATACGAAATCATAGGTTATGGGATGGGGCATGAATCATGGGGGATTGAACGTGGTGTTTTGTATGGCGATCCCGGTAAACGTGAATTATGGCGTGATATGGATGAAGTCCTTGATAAAAGGTTCAAGCACTCAACAGGTGCGGTTTTATCCATATCGGCTGGCTGTATTGACTCCGGCGGCCATTTTACACAAATGGTTTATGACTATTGCCAGGGGAAAGAACATAGGCGCTTTTTTGCTGTTAAAGGTGTTGGCGGTCCTGATAGGCCAATTGTTTCTTCACCACAGCAAAAGCAACGGGGTAGAACAAAACGAAAAGTACCATTGTTCACCGTTGGCGTAGATGGGACCAAATCCATTGTTTATGGCCGTTTAAGGATTTATGAACCTGGCCCTGGTTTTTGTCACTTCCCGCAAAAGTACGATGAAGAATACTTTGCACAGCTTACCGCTGAAAAATGTATTACCAAGTTTCACATGGGCTTTCCAAAAAAGGTATGGGAAAAAACCAGACCACGAAATGAAAGCCTTGATATTCGAGTTTATGCCCTGGCGGCTTTAACTTTGTTGAATCCCAATTATGAAGCAATTCAAGCCAACCTTGTTCCTGTTAAGAACCAGGAAATCAAAAGGCGTAAACGTGTCGTTAAATCAGCTTTTATAGGCTAATCCATGTATTCAAAAACCGACTTGGCCGCTGTTCAAAAAGCGCGGCTTGATTTGATCACTGGCAAAAAGGCCGTTGAAGTTTCTATTGCCGGGCGGCGTGTTCGCTTTGCTGATGTAAACATGAATGATCTTAAATCGCTGGAAAAAGAAATTAAACATTCTTTAGGAACAGGTAAGAAAAAGTTTTCTTATCTTATTACTACTAAGGGGCTTTGATGCTTAAAAAGATAATTGCCCCAATAGCAAGCTTGTTCAATATAGGTCACGCTAAAACATCCTTTGAAGGCGCAAGCCAAAGCCCAAGATTAAGAGGAAAGGGAACCCAAAGGGGAAATATTAATACACAGCTATCAAGTGAATTAATAACGCTTCAATCACGTTCACGCCATGCTTGTAAAAATAACCCCTGGGCCGGGTCCGCTTCTGATGGTTATGTCACAACATTAATCGGAACCGGGTTAATTCCCCGCTGGCAAATCGAAAACAAAGAACTTGGCAAACAGCTTCAAAAAGAATGGAACAAGTGGGCCAAAGAAGCTGATGCTGATGGAAGAACCAATTTTGCCGGGCTTCAGTCTTTGGCGGCCAGGACTCAATTTGAAAGCGGTGAAGTGTTGATCAGGTTTAGGCCAAGAAGATTAACCGATTCATTGAATGTGCCACTTCAATTGCAAATCTTACCGCCAGATCAATTGCGCCATGATCTGAATATTCGATTAAGCCCAACACGAAAAGTTGTTATGGGAATTGAACTGAATGGCATTGGTAAACGGACCGCTTACCATATTTACAAAGAACCACCTGGCAACCCGCTTGAAACAAACGTTGATTCAATCAGAGTAAACGCAAACCAAATCCTTCATGTTTTTGAAAGCTTTGCGCCTGGTCAAATGCGCGGTTATCCAATGCTTTCAAGAGTATTGGCCAGATTGTATGAACTTGATGAATATGAAGATGCTGAACTTGTTAGGAAGAAGGCGGCGGCAATGTTCGCGGCATTCGTTACAAAAACACCTGATGATAACTATGAATTTGAAGGCATGGACCAGCCTGAAGATAGTGAAGGGAACCAATTAATTGGCATTCAACCCGGGGCCATTCATTACATGGAACCAGGGGAAAGCGTTGATTTTTCAAGTCCGGCTGATGTTGGCAGTAATTACACAGCGTGGATAACTCAGCAATTGCGAGGCATAGCCGCTGGCATTGGTATTACTTATGAAACGTTAACAGGCGATTTGAGCCAGGTTAATTATTCAAGTATCAGAGCCGGGTTAATGACTTTCAGGCGCAGAGTTGAAGCCCTTCAGCAAACCATGATCATTCATCAATTTTGCCAACCAGTTATTGAAAGATGGCTTGATATGGCGGTTGCATCAGGCCGGGTGAACATTCCTGATTATCTTGAAAATCGTGATGAATACACACGGATTAAATGGATTGCCCCGGCATGGCTTCAAGTTGATCCCCTTAAAGCTGTTCAAGCCGACAAACTAGAACTAGAAGCGGGCCTTGCCACTAAAACTGAAAAGCTTGCTGAACGTGGCCGTGATATTGAAGATTTTGCCGCTGAACTTGAAGCAGAAGAAGAAATTCTTCCAAAGCCTGAACCCATACCAAATGAGGTGATTGAAGTGGATGAAGAAGATAAAAAACCAAATGAAAAAGCAAAAAAACCTGATGGGGAATAAAGCCCATTGTTTAAATTCACAAGCCGCATAGAGCGGCTTTTTTTATGGGAAAAATAAAATGCCAAGTTGGTATTCAATCCAAAATAAAGCCGGGAAGGCAAAGATTGAAATCTATGATGAAATTGGTCTATGGGGCATTTCAGCAAAAGATTTTTCACAAGACTTAAAAGCCTTAGATCCTTCAATCCCGCTTGATATTCACATCAATTCCCCTGGTGGTTCTGTATTTGATGGCCTGGCCATTTATAACATGATCAAAGCCTGGGGCGGTGAAACAACCGCTTACATTGATGGAATGGCGGCTTCAATGGCTTCAGTTATCGCCGTTGCAACCAACAAAACAATCATGCCTGAAAACGCATTTATGATGATTCACAATCCTTGGGGCTTTGCCGCTGGTGATGCTGATGAAATGCGTGATTACGCTGATTTCCTGGATAAAATGAAAGGTTCATTGGTTTCTTCTTATACCAAGAAATCAAACGCCACAGAGGAACAAATCACAGAGTTAATGAACGCTGAAACCTGGCTTACTGGCACTGAAGCCCTTGAATTAGGTTTAGCCGATGAATTAACAGATAAAGCAGAATTCAAAGCCTGTTCAGGCTTAGAAAAGAAATTCAAATCAATTCCTGAATCACTTTCATCTATCCAAGAAGAAGAAATTCATGAAGAAGAAATTGAAGAAAAGCCGATTGAAGAACAAGCGCCGAAAGGTTTTTCACGTTCTGAAATCACAGAAATGATCGCTGATGCAATTGTTCAAGCAAATGGCAAACCAAAGGCTGAAGAACCCGTTAAAGAAGAAAATTCTGATTACGAACGTTCAGAACAAATCAGCCAAATTTGCCGTGCGCTTGGCTTCGATGAACTAGCCGCCGATTACATCAAATCTGATTTATCTGTTGACCAGGTACGCGCAAAGATTTTTGAAGAAGCGAACAAGCAAACAGAAATCTTTAGTCAATCAAGCCCTAAAGACCTTGGCGAATCGCCACTAATCGCCGCAGTTAATAAAGCTCACAATTTGGAGAAGTAAAAAATGTTAATGCCTAAAAGAGTGTTATCACAAGGCGCTGTAATTCAGGACGTTCTTGTTTGGGAAGAAGAAAATCTTTATTCACGTGATTTTGGTTATCCGGCATCAGTACCTTTAATGATTGGCGATGTAATTAAAATTGAAGCTAGTAAATGGGTAAAAGCCACGTTTGATGATGTTTATACAGCGAATGATTCTAAAATTTGCGTTTGTTGTTCAAAAGTTCCTGTTAATGGTGAGCCTATTGTTATTGCCCGCCATGCAATTTGTAAGTTCCAGGGTTTAAATCTTCCCGTTCAAGGTGGCACAGAAAAAACCTTTATTGATGCTTACAACGCATTTGAACGCCGTGGAATTATGTTGCGTGAAGTAGCAACAACACCAACCGCTTAATTCATTCTTAATCAATTTCAAAGCCTCCAATTGGAGGCTTTTTTTATAGGTAAAATATAATGCCAGCAATTATTAATCCATTTGAAGATGAAGCCTTTGGCCTTGTTGAATTAACAGATGCAATCAACCGTATTCCTAACTCATACGGCCTGATTAATTCAATGGGCTTATTTACAAATAAAGGTATCCGTACCACTTCAATTGCTATTGAAGAACGCAATGGCCGTTTGGTTCTACTGAAAACGGCGGCACGTGGCGCACCTGGTACACAGTACAAAAACAAAAAGCGCAAAATGCGTTCATTCTCGACTTTGCATATTCCATATGACACTTCAATTTTGCCTGATGAATATCAAAACCTTCGTTCATTTGGCAGTGAATCAACCCTTGAAGCAGCCAGCACACTAATGGCTGATAAATTATCTGATATGCGCCTTTCACATGCGCAAACCCTGGAATGGTTACGCTTCGCAGCGCTTACCGGGAGATTGGTTGATACAGATGGTGAAGAATTGGTTGATTTCGTTGATCAGTTTGATATGGCCAATCGCCGTAAAACTGGTGCTGATACAGAGTTCAAGAAAAAAGATGCAGCAAAATCAACACGTAACAAAATCGTTGCTATCAAACGTCACATTGAATTGAACCTAATGGGCGACACAATGACGGGTGCAACAGCGTTGGTTTCACCTGAATTCTTTGATGGCTTTATTGAACTTCCTGATGTTCAAAAAGCATATGAAGGCCATGCCGCAGCCATTCAACAATTTGGCGGCGATCTTCGCCAGGGCTTCAATTGGGGTGGTGTTACTTTCACTGAATACAATGCCCAAGTTAGTGATGATAATGGCAAAATCAACCGCTTGATTGACGCTGGTGATGGCTTGATTTTCCCAACTGGTACGCGCAACACGTTTGTTAACTATTTCGCGCCAGCGGATACGCTACAAGCAGCAAATACTATGGGCCAAGAACTTTATGCAATGCAAGAAGCCCGTCCATTTGGCCGAGGCATTGACGTTCACACGCAATCAAACCCATTGCCATTGAATACTAACCCGGCTCTTTGTGTTCCTATTTCTTTTGCTCAATAGGAGAGGCCCCCAATACGGGGGCTTTTTATTATGTTCAGTGATCTAATCAATGATGTGAATAACGCTGTTATTGCTGAATTGTCAGACACAACAGCCGAAAACACACGCACAAAAAAAGAATTCCAAGTGATATTTGATAGTGAATATTCATCATTGGATTTCTCAGATTCAAGTATTGATTCATCTTCCCCTTCAATTGTTGTTCATTCAGATGTTGATATTAAACAGGGTGATCCAATCACCGTTAATAAGATTAATTATTTTGCTGAATCACTTCATCCTGATGGGCATGGATTAAAGCTTGTAAGGCTTTATATAGATGGAAATTCGCCAGCTATCCCGGATGAACCTAAAGAGAATTTTACAATCGAGTCTTGGTAGTGATGTTCACGTTGATGCGGCAATTGCTTACCCATTAACAATGAATAACGTTCCAGCCGTATTGATATTTTCAAATGCAGAATCAAATGAAATGGTTGCTGAAACCGTTTCAACTCGCAAGACAGATTTCATAATTCAAGTATTCCAGAAAGGTTCACAAGATACGCTTGATGAACTCATTTCAAAAGTTGAAACCACTATTCGTGACAACAGAACCCTTGAAGAATCTGTTCACTTCGCTTGGTTAACAAATATTACTTATTCCATCAATTCAGATGGGGAAATTCCTATTTACCAGGCCGATCTTAATTTAATTGCAGAATATACAGGGGCTAACTAATGGCATTAGGTTTAGGCACTAAGTTTATGCGTTCAGATGATGGCACGGATTACACGGCTATTGGCGCATTAACTCAAATTTCAGGCATCAGCCAAACACGTGGTGTTATTGATGTTACTAACTACGATTCAAAAGGCTACCGTGAAAAATTGCCTGGTTTGCGTGATGGCGGCCAGGTAACGCTTTCATGTGTTTATGATGCAGCAGCAACAGAGCAAGCAAAGCTTCAAGTTGATTTTGAAGGGGATGCTTCAATCTATTATTCAATTCGTTTGCCAGATGCAGCACACACGGAATTTAAATTTAAAGGTTTCATTACTTCACTTGGTCTTGAAACACCTATTGATGGACAAATCACACGATCTATTACCCTGGATATTTCAGGTCCCGTAACTAAAGGCGTATTTGTTCCAGTTTCATAAAAGGTTAAAGCTATGACATTAACAGCCAAGAAATTAGACATTTCTTATCAGAAAGAAATTATTAACGTTGATGCTTGGGGCGGTGAAATTCATCTTTATGAATTAAGCGCTTTAGATCACATGCTGGCCATTGGTTTATTCAATGATCTTGGCGGCAAAAATAATGAAATGCCTGAAGAAATGTTTTATCTAATGATGGGGTGGATGATCTCAAAATCAGCCAAAAATTCAAAAGGTGAAGCCATTTTTGATATGGAAAATGATGAAGATAAAATGAAATTATTGGCTGTTAATCCAAGCGTGATCAAGACCGTTTTTGATCGCGTTTTGGTCCTTAGCGGATTAACAAAGCCAGAAACAAAACCCAAAAAAAAAGCCCGAACGAAACGGCGTTAAATAAATTCGTTCACCGATTAGCCTTGAAGCTAGGTTTCTTCAATATTGATGAAATGCTTGCTTCAGGTTCTTCTTCACACTTGTTGGCCTGGATGGAATTCTTTAATGAAGAACCATGGGGCGCAGAAATTGAAGATTATCATTTTGGATTGGTTTCTTCAGTCCTGGCAAATTGCCACAGAGGAAAAGACACACAACCCTTCAAACCTTCAGATTTTATGCTCAAGTCAAGTGCAGACAGTGAACCGCAAACCGTTGATGAACAGCTTTCAATTTTGAATGCAATGGTGGACCAAACAAATGGCAGCAACCAATAATCTTGTTCTACAGCTTCAGCTTGATTCGCAAGATTTTCAAGAACAACTGAACAACGAAAAACGAACAATCACTAAATGGGCATCAGACATTTCAAAGAAAACAGGCCGGATGTTGAAAACCGTTGCTGTTGCCCCATTCAAATTCATTAAAGAACAACTGTTTTCAATTAAAGGGTTGTTACTTTCAACGTTTTCACTTGCTGGAATTGGTGGCTTCTTTAAGAAAACATCAGATTCAGTAAAGGAAATGCAAAAACTGGCCAAATTTTCACAATTAACAACAGATGAATTCCAAAAGCTATCCTTTGCCGCTTCAACCGTTGGCGTTGAAGCAAGCCGGGTGGCCGACTTCATGAATGATGCCTTATTAAAAATTAATGAGTACATCAAAGAGGGAAGCGGAGAAGGGGCCAACATAGTTAAAATGCTTCAACAAGCTGGTTATTCCCTGGAACAAATCCAAAAATTAAAAGGTGAAGCGCTTTTTGATGCCATCAGTGATGCCGCAGCAAAGACCGGGATTGATGTTAAAACATTAAATCGTTACCTGGATGAATTGGCGAGTGATCCAGGTGTTGAACTTTCAAGTGTTTTCACTTATGACCGTGAAAAATTCAAGAAAGCAATGAAAGATTTTAAAGATCTAGGCATTGCACTTGATCAAGATTTACTTAAAGCAAGTGATGATACCCGTGGGGCATGGTTAAAACTTACAGCAATAATTGAGAAATTTTCTCAAATATATTATGCGTCCCTTGGTCCTGTTCTTGAATTTATTGCCCAACATCTAACAAATTTATTAACTGAAACAGCTAAATCAGAAGGCGGATTTAAAGCCCTTGGTTTAACCCTGGCAAGCCAAACGGTTGGCGCGTTAAAAGATGCAATTACATTTGTTCGTGAACTTGTTGGCCAATTTAAATATGGTATTTACCAGGTTCAAGAAGTGGCCAATAAATTTGGTGCTGATTTCGATTTTGTTGATGATCCTTTTAAGAAGCAAAAAGAAAACATTGATAATATTGGCATTTCAATTGATGCCATAGATCCGAAATTAAAAAAACAGAAAAAACTTCTTTCTGATTTGGATCGCCAGGAAGCTTCACAACGTGGTTACTACCTGGAAGGCCAGCAAGCAGAATACCAGGCGCAACGCGATTCAATTAATAATGAAATTGAAGCTTTAAAAAAACAGAAAAAAGATTTAGCCATTCAAAAAGGTGAATTACTGAAAGCCCTGGAATCAGGCCAGGGAAATCTTTCTTCTTCAGATTTCACACCTGAAGCCGGAAAGGTAGAAACCTTTTTTAAAGAAGCTGAAGTTTCATTAAATGATAAGGCCACTGAAGCAGCGAAAACATATAAAGATGCTGTTCAAGAGACTACCGATGAAACCGAAAAAGCTAAAGACGCTGTTGAAGGCACAAAATCCGCTTTTGACCAGGTGAAGCAAAATATTGATGATACGTTCAGGCAAGAAGGAGTTGCTTCAATCCAAAGATTTGGTGGCGCGATTGAAAACACCTTCATGGATATGCTTAATGGCGGAAAGTTAAACTTTAAAGCTTTAGCTGATTTCGTTATTCAAGAACTTCAAAGAATGATGATAAAAGCCATGATTGTGAAGCCAATTATGGACAGTTTAACCACTGCCTTTGGAAGCTTTACAGGAGAAGCCGCCGGGGAGAAAGCCGCTGGCGGTCCTATTAGTGGCGGCCAATCCTATTTAATTGGTGAACAAGGTCCCGAACTATTCACGCCATACACTTCAGGAAATATCACACCAAATAACAAGCTTGGCGGCGGTGGCGGCGGTGTTAGCGTTAACATCATTAATAACAGTGGTGAAAAAGCTGAAGCTGAAACCCGTGATGAAGGTGGTGATAAAATTATTGATGTGATTATTGGCCAGGCAAAAGCAGCTATTTCAGATGATATTAGCCGTGGAACAGGCGTGGCCAAAGTATTTGAAGGAAAGTATGGCCTTAATCGGAAATCATTCTAATGATTATATGGATTAAAAATATTCCCGCTCCAAACTTCGGCGGAAAGTTCACTTCCTCAGAAAACAGAATTGAATCACTTTCCAAAATTGCACATGAAGAACGCATTGTTGATTTCAATTATCGCAGCAAATTTAATGCAACATTCATTTTTACTGAAAAACAATTTGCCTTATTTAAAGGTTTTTATGAATACGATCTTCATGATGGAATTGATTTCTTTAAAGTTGATTGGTTGCATTTAAAAGCGGTTTGTAGATTTTCAACTAATTACAATGCACAACGCAATAACGATGGTTGGACAATCACAGTTGAACTTGAGATTGATAATGCCCTTGAAAACATTCCCTTCGACATTTCCCCCGCCAGAAAACAAAACGTCTGAAAAATTATCTTCAAAACATAGCGTTACTGATTTTGTTGGTAATAAAAGGATACGGCGGAAAACCAGAATAAGAACATCAGAAATAAAACTTTCTTATGTATTAACTAAAGACCAAGTAACCGATTTTAAAGCGTTTTGGCGTTCAATCGGAACTGATGATTTTATTCTAAATCTTTCAATGAATTATAAGCCCCGGGATTTCACGGTTGCTTTCATGGGCAATATCGAAATTGAACCAATCACATTCACCTATTCAAGAGTTTCATTTGTATTAATTTCAAGGCAGCCAATAAGAATTTCAGCGCTTGAATTTGATGTTGAAAAACTTGGGCCATTTGTGGTTTCTGATTGGACTCTTATTGATCGCCTTTATGCCATAACTGATATTGAGTTACCAAGGATTTTCAATGGATATAAATGATAGATTGAAGGAGGTTGTTGAACGTTCAGAACGATCATCAACCAAACTGGATCTTTTTGTAAATGGTGATAAAAACGCAATTGTAAAAGGTGATAAAGGTGATTATCCAAGCCTTTTGAAAATAAGTGCAGATGCAGAGGCCAATTATACAAAGCTTGATAGTTCTGTTGCTTCAGCGACAGCTTCAAAAAATGCGGCAAAAACTTCTGAAACAAATGCTAAGGCGAGTGAAACTAAATCAAAAGCATCACAAACAGCGTCTAATGTGTCACAGGTTGCGTCAAAAGCGAGTGAAAATAAAGCTAGAGCCTGGGCGAGTAATCCAAAAGGGACCGCTGTTGAACCTGGTAAATATTCCGCTTTGCATCAGGCAACTGTTGCCAAAGAACAAGCTGTTATTTCTACCTCAAGCGCAGCGGCTTCAAAGGCTTCACAGAGCGCTTCTAAGGCATCACAGACAGCTTCAAAAACTTCTGAAACCAATGCCCTTAATTATAAGAATGCAGCCAACACAGCCAAGACCGGGGCCGATGCAGCCAAGAAAGCAAGCGAGGTGGCCCGGGATAGTTCAAAATCCTGGGCAACATCAGACACACCGCCCGCAACCGGGCTGAAATCATCCAAAGTCTATGCCACAGAAGCGAAAACAAGCGCAGCCGGGGCCGTAACTGCAAAAAATGCTTCTGTTGTAGCACAGAGAGCCAGTGAAGATGCCAGGAACAAATCAAAGGCAAGCCAAACAGCTTCTTCAAATACAGCAACCGCTTCAGCGGCTTCAGCAGTCAAAGCCAAAGCCTATGCTGAAAATGATGAAGGGAAGGCGGTTGAAGCTGGTAAATATAGCGCTAAACATTGGGCTGCTAAATCATCAACATCAGCTTCATCTTCTTCAACTAGCGCAATCGCTTCAGCGGCTTCAGCAAAAACTTCTTCTGATAAATCTAATCTTTCAGGAGCAAGCGCACAGAATTCAGAGAAAGAAAGAAAGGCTTCTGAAGCAGCAAAAACCGCTTCAGTAAGTGCAAAAAATGATTCTGTTACGGCAATGAATAAATCTAAAGAATGGGCAACAAGAAACGATGGTAAGCCCGTTGAAGGAACACTTTATTCAGCCAAAAAATATGCTACTGATGCGGCTGGTTCAGCAAATTCAGCCAAAGCTTCACAGAGCGCTTCTAAGGCATCACAGACAGCTTCAAAAACTTCTGAAACCAATGCTGGCAAATCTAATGCAGCGGCTACAGTGGCCAATACAGCGGCACAGAAAGCCAAAACTGATGCGCAAGCAGCAAACACAGCGGCGCAGAAAGCCAAAACCGATGCACAGAACGCTTTAAAAAATAAATTTGATAAATCTGGCGGGAAAATAACAGGTGTTACAACCGTTGATAGTTCTGATCCTACCCCGTTGCATGTTCGCCGCAATTCATCAGATTCAAACATTTCAATTTCATTCCAGGGCAAAACATTACCACCAAAATATTTTGGTTTGGGTGCAAGTGGGAAACTGAAGTTTGGCGATACACAAGATATAAATGGCCAGGGTTTTGATATTTATCATGAAGGCAGAAAGCCGACATATGCAGAGATCGCAAGTAAGCCAGCAATAACGCTATCAAACACAAGCATTGGAAGAATGGTTTCAGGTAAGCAAGGTTTTCAGCTTGAATATGGTTCAACTGAAACACAAACTTACAGATTTGAATCTGATTATTGGCGTTTATATGCTGGTTCATCAAAAATAGTAAGCACAGCAGCAACAGCCGTGCGTGAAGTATTAAAAGTTAAATATGATGGAACGGTTTATTCACATGGAAAAATCGTAATTGATGGGGCTGGCCGTGTTCCCTGGGCCGTTCTTAAAGACGTTCCAGCGGTTGCTTCACGTTGGCCAAGTTGGGGAGAAGTAACAGGGAAACCAGGTGTTATTTCTTTCGTGAAGAACCTGGCAACAACTGACAAGCTAAACAACATCATAATAACGGGGTGGTATGACAATCCATCAAACGCAACCGCTTCAACAACTAATAATTACCCTACGGGCCAGGCTGGTTGGTTAGAGGTTTGGAATAACTCAGCATCACAGGTTTATCAGCGTTATCAAACCTATTCACCTTCAAACCAGGTTTGGACACGAAACCGATATAACAACGCCTGGTCAAGTTGGGCCAGGCTTGCCAAATCTGGTGAAAGCTATACAAAAGCTCAAGGTGATGCGCGATTTATTAACAAGTCTAGTGAAGCAAAATATTTCCTAAAAACAGGCGGAACTTTAACGGGTAATGTAAGTGTTTCCACGGCTGGTGAAGGCATCTTTCGTGTTGATGCCGGGACTAATAAAAATGTTTCATTATACCTAACTGAAGATAATAGAAATCATGGCGCTTATATCAGATACCAGGGCCTTGATAATAACGCCACATATTTTGGCACAAGGAACGGCAACGTTGACATTCCTTTTATGTCAATTCCGCGCGGGACAAATGCGCCAACATTCGTGGGAACGCCAAAAGTTGGAAGCAATGCAATTTATCACAAAGGCAACAAGCCGACTTGGGCTGATGTAGGTGGTAACAGCTACATTAAAACAACTGATTCATCACACCTTCAAATAGCTTCTGGTAAGTGGATAAGGGCGGCAAGTGATTCAACAGGATTTATCCCTTCAAAAGCAGCAACCGGGGCTTCATCCCAATCATTCATTGGAACATCTTCATGGTGGTTTAAAGAGACTTGGGCCAATACGCACAAAGGCGGGAATGTTGATGTTACATCCAATGTTAGTGGCAAGGTTGTAAAAGCAAAATCTTCAGCATCAACGTATGGGCTGCAAATTAATGGGGCTGGTACTTATTCTGAACTTGTGCCAATAACAAAAGATGGCGTTGAACAATGGAGCTATGCATTACGGTGGTATGGGGGTAAAGATTGGCGGTTTGGTGGTTCTAAAGCATACCATGAAGGACACATGCCAACCCCGGCAGAAATTGGAGCGTTAGCAACAACAGGGAAGGCAACAAATTCAGGGAAAAGCGACTACCTAACAGGGTTTTATGTTGGGGGTGGCAAAGAGCTTCCTAATTATTTTGGTGCTGGCCGTGGGAAGCTTCAAATGCTTACAACGCCTTCATGGGGTTGGGCTGATACTCTTTGGCTAAGTAGTTATAGCGGAAGTGATGTAAAGCTTAGTAACCAACTTGTAATCAGTAAAGTTGGGAAGAGCATTGGTTTCAGGCAACAGAATTATGATTCTAAAACTTGGGGCGCAATTAATGAAATTTATCACACTGGACACAAGCCAACTTATGCCGATGTTGGCGCTTTAGCGGCGGGTGGTAAAGCGGTTGATGCTGACAAGGTTGATGGTATCCAGGGCGCTTCATTAATGCGTTCTGATGCTGATGATACGTTTACTGGAAAGATCATTTCAGGGAATCGTGGCAATGGTTTTTATGGCGTTTATGACTCCAAGAAAACCCAAAATATTTGGAGCATGGGAACCGCTTATCCTGGTGATCCGGCGGGTACGAACTTTGGCAAGTCCTATGGCTTTGGTTACAAGCACACAACCAATACGTTTGGTGGAACCATGGCCGGGGGGCATCAAATTGTATTTACAGAAAATGGTAATCCTGGTTGTTCAATCGGCCTTGCTGGCGGCTTCTGGTCCCGTCAAAACATCACCGCTTATTCTGATATTCGCGTAAAAACCAACATTGAAAAAATCCCCAATGCACTTGAAAAAGTGATGAGCCTTGGCGGCTATACCTTCGATAGAACTGATGTTCAAGATGAAGATGGTAAGCCTTTCCGCCAAACAGGCGTAATTGCTCAAGAAGTACAGAAAGTTCTTCCTGAAGCGGTTACAGGCGGCATTACAGATGATGATCATTTATCTGTTGCCTATGGGAATATGATTGGCTTGCTTATCGAGGCTATCAAAGAGCAACAAATTCAAATTGAGGCATTGAAGAATGGGAACACCAACAGGGAAAATATCAGCAAGTGATATAAATAAAGAGTTGGGACGGTCAACATCAGCTTCTTTCAATTTAAATGATGGGGCAGTTCGAGCATTAGCCAACAAGCCTGGAAGCGGAAAAACTATTTCATTTGGAGATTTAAGAGGCAAACAGGCCCTTTATCGAAAAACATTAACTAAAAGTTTAAACAACGTAAAACTTATTGATCAAATTCCTTCAGCAAATCGTTCAGCAACAACCATTGAAGTAACCATAAATTCAGGCGTTTATATTCGTTCAACATCGACAGGAACCCCGGCACTTAACATTTCCGGGTTTCCTGGACACGTAACGATAAAGCTAATTAATAAAGGTTACATCATAGGGCGTGGTGGCAATGGTGGTGGTGGCGGAAGGAATGGGCATACAGGCGGATATGGTGGCGGCGGTGGTGGCACGGCACTTTATGCGAGGAATATTGTTCATCTTCATAACAGTGGAACAATTGGGGGCGGTGGCAAAGGTGGTAATGGCGGCAATGCCTTTGCAAAGAATCCAGCGGCCAAAGGTCAAAAGTTAGTAATAGCTGGCGGCGGTGGCGGCGGTGGTGGTGCTGGCGGTGGCAGTGGTGGCGGTGGTGGCGCTGGCATGAATGGTGGCACATCAGGGAAAGGTGGTGGTGGTGGTTCGGCTACTGGCGGCGGCGGTGGGGGTGCTAGAGGATCATTTAAATATTGCAGCAAATCATCAAAAGGTGGTTGTGTCGCGTATGCATACAACTATGCAGTAAATGGGGCGAAAGGTGGCGGCATGGGCAGCGGGAAAGCCATTGATGGCGGTGGAAAAGTCGCAGTCAAAGCAACAGGTAAAATATACGGAGCTAGATCATGAAAATTGTTGTTCTTCTTAGTGGCATTGATTCATTAATTGCCAAGAAAAAAATTGAAATTGATTATCCTGATGCTGAAATTGTTAGTGTTTATTATGACTATGGGCAACCTTTCAAAGATAACGATCTCGCAAGCCTTCCTGATGATGTTGAAGTTAGAAAATTTGACCTGGCCCCGGATTTATACCCTGGTGGCGTGTCTGATGTTAACGGAAGGAATATGGCGGCAATTACTTTATCTTGCCAATGGTATCAGCCGGATATGATCGTTTGTGGCTTCCTTTATGATGAACAGGGAAGCTATAAAGATGATGATATTATTTTTTGTAATTTAATGGGCCGTATTTTACAGCGAATATATAACAAGCCAATAAAAGTAACATCACCATTTTTTGAAATGCGGGCAACAAAATCTGAAGCTATTGAATGGGCTTTATGTAATGGCTTTACAATAGATGATTTAACAAGAACAGTTTCTTGTATGTTTGTTGAAGAAGTTGGCCATCAATGCGGAACGTGTTTTAAATGTTTCACACGTTATATGGCGTTTTTATATAACGGCATTGATGTTTATAAACAATATCAAAATCATCCATTTTCAAAAGCTGAAAATCTAAATAATGTTTTTGATCGCGTTTCTAACAGTGATTATATATACACGGAAGCAATGAGATATTTTTTAAAGTTAAGTGATGAATATGATGTTGCATTTGCTCTTAGTTCAAGGTCAATTAATAACTATTTGAAAAAATAGTTTTATTTTATTCTAAACAATGAGGGGCCGCATTTAGCGGCTTTTTTTTATGATATTAAATGGCGATTTTTTCAAGGCTGGAAACCATAGGCTTAAAACTGATGTTGAAGAAGTTCAATTTTATTTTGAAGTTAGAAACAAAGAAACGTTAATTGTTGGCATTAATCATCTAGTATCAAAACTAAAAGAAAAAGTTACCCATGATGAAATAAATAATTCATTGCGATTTGCTACTTATAACACTTTGCCATGGGAACGCATCATTGAAAAATATGATGGTTATCTTCCAATTGAAATAAAAGCAGTTGAAGAAGGCACACTTGTTCAACCAAGAACACCGTTCTTAACTATCAATATAAAAGATCCTGAATTCTTTTGGTTAGGCACTCACATTGAAACCTTCATTTTCAAATCAATTTATCCCGCTTCAACTATTGCAACACGATGCTTGAACATCAAAAATTTCTTGTTGAAATATGGGATTGAACACTTTGGGCAGTATGGCGGGCGCGGTTATAGGTCCGATGAAGAAGATTCTTTATGTTCGATGGCATATAGCCTGGTTTTTGATTTACAGCCCGCTATGGCTGGCAAGCTTTGGCATTATCATCCTGAACATAGGGTTTATGGTGAAACAGTAGCCGGGGAACATAACACTGTTCTTATTTATGGTGAAGATTACATTTTAAGCCAGGTTCAAAAGTATGGCGGGTTTATTCATTCTGATACATACGATTTTGATAATTTTATCAACAAGCTTCAACAAAATGAAAACCATATTGTTATTGGTCTTGATTCCGGCGATATGGAAGAAGAAATTTTTAAATGCGCTGAAATGCTTAATGAACGTTTCTTTCATCAAATTATGGATGGCAAGAAATTATTAAATGGATTTTCAATTTGCCAGGTTAAAAGCGTTTCAAATGAAAGCCTTCAAAGAATTGTTCATAAGATTCATCAATCAGAATGGCATAAATCAAATTTCATTCTTGGTTTAGGTGGCTTTATTTGTCATGACACTGATCGTGATGATCAGGGTTTTAATTACCAGGTTTGCGCGGTGAAAATAAATGGAACCTGGGAAGGGCGCGGCAAAACTCCAAAAGATATAAATAAACATTCTATTTCTGGTTATTTTGATGTTGGTGAATCAATTTTGAATCATGGTGTTGTTGGAAACGTTTTAACTTTTCAAGAAATAAAAGAAAACGTTAAAAGATATATAAGGAATAATGATGGTAACTGATGCAGAACGTGAAGCTTATGCAAGCTGTAAATCAACAAACGTAACCTTATACACAATCCAACTTGATCATTCTTCATTTACAAAACCTTTAAGAATCGTTGCAGATAATGAACCATTAAAAACAACAAAAGATGGCGCTGATATAGAATACCTTCCTTTTTATTTTCAAATAACAAGGCCGCCAATTTCTGAAGAACCTGATCCTGTAATTAAAGTAAGCGTTGATAATGTTTCAGGTTATTTAACACCTTACTTTGAAGATGCAGCAAAAACACCTGAATTAATAACGTTAACGTTTCGCCCTTACCTTTGGAATGATTCAGGTGATGAAGCAATCATTACTGAATTAAGTGAAATGTCTTTATTGGTTAGAAGTGCAAGTGTTAACACATCATCAATAAGCATTACCGCCGCTTTAGTTAATCCCGCAAATACGCCGTTTCCAAATGAAACATATACACCTGAACGTTTCCCGGGGCTTTAAATATGGATTGGGTTATTCCTTTTCTTGGTCGCAAATGGGTGAACCAGGAACAAGATTGCTGGAAGCTGATTCAAGACGTTTACAAAGAACGTTTGAACATCATTCTTCCTGATATTTGCATCAATGCAGATGATTTGAAAACGGTCCTGAATGCTTTCAAAAATGAAGATTATTTGAAGATTTGGGAACCGATTGATGAACCTGAAAACCTTTGTTTGGTTTTCTTTTCTACTCACAAAAACCCTTCACATGTTGCCGTTTATTTAGATGTTGAGGACGGCAGATATTTACATTCTTATCAGGGCGCGGGTTCTGTTTGTCAGACCATTGTTGATGCTGAAATCAACGGTTGGAACAGGCCCAAATTTTATAGGTATCGTGGCCATGATTGAAACTAATAAAAAAGTTGTTTGGCTTAATAACCCGTTCGATATTGCTGATCATGATGTTTATGAAGTAAAGCCTGGGCAAACAATTCAAGATTGGGTTAATGAAAATGGTGGCGTTGAAATTCTTAATGTTCGCCCAACAATTTGCTATTACAACGGCAAACAAATCATGCGTGATGATTATAAAAATATCACAATTGAAAAAAGTGTTGCCTTTATTACTTTACCTGAAGGCGGTAAGGGTGGTTCAAATCCGCTTCAAATAGTCGCAATGGTAGCAATTGCCGTTCTTGCTGTTTATACAGGTGGTGCGGCGGCTGCAATGTATGGCGGTGCGACAACCGTTGCCGGGGCAACAGCTTCAGCCGTTACAGTTATGGCGGTTAACATGGCGGGGGCGGCAATCATGAGCGCCATTATTGGCCCGCCTGAAGCCCCAAACAATTCAATGAGCCAACCAAGCCCAACATATAGCTTACAAGCGCAAGGCAACGCCGCCAGGATTGGCGCAGCAATCCCCGTAATCTATGGAACAAATAGAATCTATCCTGATTTTGCGGCGCAACCATACGCAATTTTTGAAGGAAATAATCAATACCTTCATCAGCTTTTTGTAATTGGGCAAGGTGATATTGATGTAAGCAAGGTTCTTTTTGAAGATACAAGCGTAGATAATTTTGATGCTGATATTGAAGTTGTAAAACCTAACAAGCCAGTGACTTTATTTCATTCAGCAGTTATCCAGGCATCCACGGCGGGTGGCCAGGGATTAGAATCTAAAGGCACACAAGGCCCTTATGTAATCGGCGGACCAAAAGACACGTTCACAAAGCTTGCGGCTGATGTGGTGTTTCCTGGTGGCTTAATGACGTTTAATGATGAAGGTGATGAAAAATCCGCTTCAGTTGGGCTTCAAGTTATTGCTGAAGTTATAACCGATAAAGGGATAGCAACTGGCGGAACTGTAATTTTATATGCTGGAACTGTTACACGCTGTACCAGAACAGCGCAAAGATTAACCTTTTCACAAGAAGTGCCTGAAGCCCGCTATCAAATAAAGTTTGTTAGAACAACGGGGAAAGGCGGAAGTAAAACAACTGATGCCTTACAAATTGGCAGTGTTAAAGGGTTCAAGAAGCATGATAACAAGTATGGTGATCTTACTCTTTTAGCCATCAAAGTAAGAGCAAATGAAAACCTAAGCAATGCAGCAAGCAGAAAAATCAATTGTATAGCCAAGGGTAAAATCAGAGAGTGGACACAAAAAAACGGTTGGAGTAATCCAGTATATTCTTCAAATCCGGCCTGGGTTTTTGCTGATGTATGCCGTGCCAGGTATGGCGGAAATTATGAAGATGGAAGAATTGATTTGCTTGGCCTGGAACAACTGGCCGCAAAGTTCAAGGTAAGAAAAGACAGCTTCAACGGTATCTTTGATTCACAAACAAATATTTCAAATGCTCTTAAAAAAGTTTCTCAAGTAGTCAGATCAACGCCTGTTAAACAAGGCAACTTGATCAGGATGATTCGAGATCAACGCCAACAGATACCTTCAACCGTTTTCAGCCATGCAAACATTAAAGATTTCAGTATTGATTTTGTGATGCACGGTGAAGAAAGTTCTGATTCAATCCGGGCCATGTATTTTGATTCTGAAACGGGATACAAGCAAGGTGAGGTTCTTTGTAAACTTCCAGGAAGCAGCGCAACCAAACCAAAAGAATTAATGTTCTTTGGCATTACTAACCGGGCGCAAGCTTGGCGTGAAGGCATTTATCATATTAGTTCGAGTACATACCGCCGTTCATTTGTTAATTTTAAAACTGAAATGGAAGGTTACATTCCTTCTTATGGTGATGTTGTTCTTGTTAACCATTATCTTTTAAATCCTGATGCAATGTTTTCAGGGCTGGTTATATATCAAAAAGATTCTGAAATAACACTTTCCGTTTCTATTGGTGGTGACGTTGGCGATATGTGGCTAATGAGTTTAAGGGATGATGAAGGCCGCCCTTCAAAAGCAATCCGTGTAACCAAAATTTCAGATAATGTTGTTAAGGCAAATGAAACGCTTCCATTCGTTCCAAACACAAACCCAAATAATGAAAGAACACATTTTGTTATGGGCAAAGGTAATGATTGGGCAGCCAGGGTGAAAATCATTGGTGTTGAACCTGGATATGATGATCAGATTAAAATTTCAGGTGTAATTGAAGATGATCGTGTTCATGAAGATGGTGATGAAGGCCAGATTCCAGGGAAAACATTTTTTCAGACCATGAGCAAATTTAGCCCGGTTATTGTTGGGCTATCAGCAACACAAGGCGGGACCAAAAGAAATCCGATGATTTATGTTCATTGGGCTGATGTTCAAGGTATTAAATATTATGAAGTTGAAGCCAGTTTTGATGCTGGTACAACCTGGCAGCCAATGGGTAAACCTGTTGAACCAAATATTCAATTCCGTGTTCCACCTGGTTCAATGATAGTAAGAGTGGCCGCAAATGCCAAGATGCGAGGCAAGTGGGAACAAATCACGCTTAATGCCGGGGCTGAATTTTCAACGCCTAAAGCCGTTGTGATAAATCTTGATTCACCATTCACCGGGAAAAGTTTAAAAGCTTCCTGGGCGGCTGAACCTTCAGCTATTTATTACCGCATTCAGATGATTTATAAAGGCGCTTTGCTTCGTGAGCTTTACCAGGAAGCAACAAAGACTTCTTATGAATATACACATCTAATGGGGGCAAATGATGGCGCTGGCCGAGTATTAACAATAAAAGTTTGCGCACAGAACGCCAATGAAGTTCAGGGGCCTTGGACAGAGTTCACAGCAACAAACCCCCCACCGCCAAAGATTCCTTCAACAGCGGTCTATACAGAGGGTTTCATGGATGCCGTAATGCTGAAATTAACCTATTCAGCCCCGGCAGATTTTGACCAATTTGTGATTCATGGAAGTACAAACAAAGGCTTCCCGGTAACTATTGCAAACATTATTGCCTATGATAGATCTTCAAATCCTTCATTCAACGTGCCAACAAAAGCCGGGTTTTATATCCGAATTGCGGCGGCTGATGTATGGGGCATTGATGGCTTAAATTATTCTGATGAAATCAAGATTGAAAACATTCGTGATGTGATTAATGAAATCAAAGGTTCTGTTACTGAAGAATTTCTTGATGAAGCTTTGAAGGAAGATATTCAAGCGATCCGTGATAAAGCTGGCCTGAATGCTTCAGCAATTACCAGGCTTGAAATTGTTGATACCAACACGGCAAAAGAAATCAAAGATATAAAAAGCGTTAACGCTGGCCAACAAACTTCTTTAACTGAAGTGAATAAATCGGTTGATGGTATCGAGGCAATGAAGGCGGTTGTTATTGATAACAATGGCACTGTTAGCGGCTATAAACTTGTAAGTAAAATGAATGATGCTGGTACGCCAGTTTCACAAATGAGCTTTGCGGTTGATAAGTTCTTTGTTGTTGATCCAGCCAATAAAAACAGCCTTCCTTTTGTTATTGATACCAAAACAAAAAGCGTTGTAATTGGTGATACTCTTATTCGTGATGGTTCAATTGTCGCTGATAAACTAAGTGTTACTAATCTATCAGCAATCACGGCAAACCTGGGAACTGTAACAAGCGGAACATTCACAACAGGAAACAAAGATTCAGGTAACACATATGCTGTAATTAGTAATAGTGACCACTTTCCACTATGGATAGGACAGGGTGAAAAAAATGATGCTAATGCCGTTTTATCAATTTCTGATACAGGATATTTAAAAGCCAGGGGCCAAATTGAATGTGAAGAAGGAAAGTTTCTTTTAGGCCAAACCACAGAAGGTGGTTATACAAGCCTTAACGGTGCGGGTGAACTTCACAACTATAATTATATAGTTGAACGTGATGGAACGCTTAAAGCCCAAGATGCACAGTTGAGAAACGTCCATCTTGAAGGTTCACTTGATGCACAAAACATATCAGTTAACGCATTGAATTCAACAATCACAGGGGCCAATATTGTTGGCAAAACAATCATTGCTGATATGTTTATTGGTCCTATTGGAGACTTTAAAGAAGCGCATCTTGTAGCAAACAATTATTATTATGGTCCTAATGGCAAAATTGCAAAAGGTCTTTGGATTAGTTCAAATCCATCAGGTTCAATTGCAAACATTAAAGGGAAGGGCTATGAAGCCTATCTGAAATCACCAACTTCAGCCAAGTATAGTGGTAGTGCTGGCGGCGGTGGTCTTGGTACTTATACCGCTATTTTAGATGACGCTTATTCTGCAATCACTAGAAATGCAAAGATTGTGAAGGGGCGGCTGAAATCAACATCAGTTTCATGTTCAATTTATTTAAAATTAAACACAAGAATCAAAACGGCTGTGGGCAAAGGTCATTCGGCTGTTACTGGTAAATATAGCACCATTAAAATTTATTCTGGTGCAACATTATTGGGACAAAGCACAATTCCTGAAACCATAAGCGGAACGTTTAAAGTCGGTCCTTATAATCTGCAAATTAACCGGGTTGTAACTGGTGGTTCTAAGGCTGGCGCGACTTATGGGCCAATTGAAGTGAAAGGAACCATTACCATTCCATTTGCAAAGGAATCATCAAACGATAGGATCAAGCTTGTTCTTGTTGCAGAATCAAACAATAACACGTTAAGGATTAACACAACATATTTACCATAAGGGGCCGAAATGGATAATTATTTTACTGATGAATATCAAAGGCAAAAAGTATCAGCCTTTCATGTTGATGGTTTGGTTGGCCATGTTCTAATCGTTTGTATTGATTATTATGGCTTTCATGAAAGAAATCTTTTTATTGATAGCCTGAAATTAACATCAGGTATTAAAACCTATGAATTTTCTGAAGAATTACCGATTGATAGTGAAGGGTATGATCACCTGATTTATTGCGTTGATGATTTCAGTAATTATGAACATTATGAATCAACCAGGCATTTGACAGATGAATCAGGGATTAAAAAATTAATCATTTGGAATCCCAAGCTTTCTGTTTATTCGATGCCACAAAGGGCGCTTGATAAAACAGATTGGATCATCATCAGGGAACTAGAAAAGCGGTTCTTGTCTGATTTACCTATAAGCAAGAAACGTGAGGAATGGCGGGGATTGGCGGATAGATATTTAAAACTATCACCAAAACCCCCTTTAATTAAACCAGTGGATGAATCAGCCCCATGATGGGGCTTTTGCTTTAACTAGATTTTTGTTTTCAATTTTAATATCTGATTTGATAGCCTGGGCAGGAAATGAATTAACTTTTTGTTCAGGCTTCTTTTCAACGGCATTATCAGAACTATCAAAATTTATAGCCGCTATCAACGCTTTTTTATCAGTGTATCCGGCAGATTTAAGAGCCATGATAATCTTGCCAAGGCCAACACGTTCAAGCATGTAACCCATACTAACAAGATTAATAATTGCATCAGTTTGACGATTTGAATTATTAATATATTCAATTTCATCTTTATGGAATCTAGGATCAAGATAAGCCGTTATTCTTTTTCTAGCCATTAAAGATTTCCCATAATGCAATAAGCCCGAGCATTGGCGAAAGCTGGCGCTTCAGGAATAAATGAACGTTCAAACCCACCAAGTTCATTGCGTAAATCTTCAGCACCTCCCCCGATAAAAATCACTTCATCTACCTGGTTAGAGCGATCAACTTTACCGCTTACAATCTGAATCAACCTATCCGAAATAGTTTTTTTTGCTATGTCACAAAGATGGCCAATATCAATTTTTGAACCACCAATTTCAAAGAAGCGATCATTATAAAACTTATTTAAATGAAACGGACTGAAATCACCCATTGAATGATGGCGTTTCATTTGTTCATTTAATTCTTTAAAAATATCAAGATAACCAAGTTTTACAGTTTCAGATAAATCAGTGTTAACTTCAAAGTCAGGCGTTCCAACAACAATATCTGTTGTACGTCCACCAATATCAACGCAGATAAAGCCAAAATTATATTCCCTGGTCTTAACACCATGATCATCATGTGAACAACCCCAAGCGCCAGCAAGCCCTTCAGGAAGAACTTTTTCAGCAATAACGTTCACTGATATCGCATCAGTTGAATTTAATACTTTTGTTGCGGCAGATTTTTTTTTCTGTTCAATTTTAGCCTGGTTGATTCCATCAATGTTGAAAAACTGGCCATATGTTATCCCGGTTGCAATTTTTACATCCCCGGTTATTCCGGCCTCTAACAATGCGTGTTGAAGAAGTACGGTATTTTCAGGACTGAAAGGATAATTTTCATTCCTTGTATCAATTGCTATTGATGTGCTGTTTTTACTAATAGCAAAATCAACACCATCACATTGGTAAGTTATACCAGAGTCACCGCCCATATTTACTATGCCGCGCCCTTGAGAAATTATAGATGGAATGCAAAAATTCTGTATGTTTTTTTCAGAATCGTAAAAAGCAAGCTTTACAAATGCACATCCAATATCAGCACCAATCATTTTTCACTACCTTATTTAATTTAGTTGTAATTAGGTATTCACCCTAAGCCAGATTGATTTTACACAGCGCAAAGATCAAAGCAACACAAATTATTACGTTTAGTAATAAATGGGGTGGAAAATAGGCTTATTTTTATGGTTAGTACACTTCGTAAACATACCTAACACAATTGGACACACAGTGACACAGTATGTGACAGATTGTATACAGTAGTGATATGCTATCTAATCCATTATTATTTAATGACTTAGTTGTGATGGTTTGTTACTTAAATGTAATTAATTTGATTGATTTTACAACTTGAATAATTTAATGCTTTTTTTGCAATAAACTTAACAGAATGTAAAGTATCAATTGTCCAAAAGAGGTAGATATATTAAGCTTACTGAAAGGGTTAAAACGGATATAATTTATGGTTACAAGCAGTTTTAAAGATAGAACGTCCAGCTTATCCAGCAATTTGAAGGCATATGGAACATTACTTCAAACGATTGGGAAGAATAAAGAAGTACCTTGTTGCCTTACCAATGGCGAATTGAAGATTATAGATACTGTTAGCGCATTACTATATGAAGCAAGTGAAGAAACCGAGGATCTTAATTCTTTTCATGAATACGAATTGTCAAAGCTGGGCGATTAACACCTTTTAAGGGGTAATGTTTTACCCCTTGTTTTCCCCTTCAAATGATAAAATCAGGTCAGCAATTTGATTTGATGCCCTTCTAAGCCTATCAAGCGGGCTTATTATATACCCGGCAGTAACATCACGATCATCACCCGTTGCATGTGATAATAATTTTTTAATAGCATATTGTGAAATATCCAGGCTTTCAGCCAGGGTTGAAAACGTTCTACGCAAATCATGTGGCGACCATTTGAACGCTATTTCTTCAGAAACGAAACGATACCAGGTAATCAATGTGTTTTCAGATAACTTTGATTCACCATCATCAGACGGAAAAACCCATTTGCTTTTATTTATTAACCGCCATTGACCAAGAATGGAAATTAAATAATCAGGAAGTGGGCCATCAAAATTGGTTTCACCATTCTGTTGAATTTTCAGTTGGGCGCAAAAAGAACCACGCTTTAAATTCAAATCCTTCCATTGCAATGATCTTGCCTGGTCCGATCTTAGCCCGGTAAAAAGTAGAAATCGGAAGAACACTGAACAGGTCTTTGCAACACGTGATTCATTTTCCTCCAATTTTGACACAGCGTGTAACCAGTTTGACATTTTTTGTGATGGGATGATTCGTTTTTTACGCTTATTTGGATTCCATTGTTTAAGTTCAGAAAGAACCAGGCAAGGATTTTCCGGGAATAATCGGCTTTCATCACTTGCGCGATACCTGGCGGCAGCAAAATTATAAACCACACGAAAAACCCTGAAGGCTGAGTTTGCCCCGGCCTTTGAACGTTCTGTTATTGAGTTATGGCGATCAATAACATCAGAACGTGTGATTGAAATTATTGGCATATCAAGCCAATCACTAAAATCACGATTAACCCGATCCTGGTAATCAAACACCGTTCTTGGTTTGTATTCCCTGGAAGCCAACAATTCATTCAAAGCTTCACGCAGTGTAAGGGCCTTTGCGGTCTTTTCAGCGCGTTTATCCTGATCGTGAACACCAAGTTCAATTTCAGCAATTATGCGCTTAGATTCCGCCCTGGCTCTTTCTGGTGGCATTTGTGGATAGTTGCCAATCTTAATCCTAATGAATCGGCCTTTTCTTTTCTTCACAACGTTGAAAGTTAACTTTCCGGCAGGGCTGATCCTAATCCTGAATTCTTGAACCTTCAAATCACCATATTCAGTGGTTTTTTCTGATGGCGTGAAAGATTCAATTACTTTCTTAGTTATGTTTACTCTTTCCATTTTGGCTACCGTATTGGATACCCTGGGCCGTTACTTTGGGGAATGCCTGGGATGTTGCAGGAATGGCCCATTGTACTATGAAACCCGGTGGATATGGTAGTTGTAGCCAATATTTCAAACATATCAAACACTAAGCTTTTATATAACCCATAGGATTCAAAATCCGATTCCGAAAGGAGTGACGGTTCAAGTCCGTCTTCAGGTACCATTTCTCTTTAATAAGAGAAATAAATCAACCGACATTAAGTCGGTTTTTTTGTGCCTGAAATTCAACATACACTATAGCTTCACTGCTTTTAGCTATATCAGTTACCTTGAATTATGCAGTGTCGACTACATTTCTCTCCTACTGGCACTAAGTACACCTTTCAACCACATCATTTATATCTATTGCGACAGTTGCAACGGGAGTTTCCTTGAAGGTTAATATTTCCCCGTGAATTACCATCGATGAAATTTGTTGACTGTAATAGTTGAGCTAGCACTTTTCTCTTCTTAGTACCAAATACAGAAGATTGATTTATTTTCAAAAAGCGTGTCGTTTTAATGACTAGTTCGAACTCTTTCTCTGAATCAACCTCTGCAATCTCTACCATCGACAAAACCAGACTATCCATTAGGGGGGGAGTCAAGGGCTTACCTGATACCTGCAGAAGTATTTTTTGTGGGGAGGCTTAGCAACATGATGCTCAAGGGGGTGTCAGATACAGTCGAGACTAACATACATTAAATAAAGGTTGTCTAAACTAAAATGTTTCCGTTATCAGGAAATACGTTTTTAAGTTTAAGGTCAGGGGTATGCATCGGATGTGTTAATAGCGCACGTCCATATCTTTTTTTGGGGGAAAGAAATAACCATACCTACCGCGACAATTAATCTACTTTTTATGCTTCTCTAGTTTGTAATTGAGCAAGTGTCGATTGATTTTCGATATCTCATTGCACACTAATTTATTGTGATTAAGCCCATAAAACATCGATATTTTCCTTACTCAGTTTTGTTGATTCATTTGGCATAAAGAGCCAGAACGCTATGCGAATATATCAACTTAAATAAACTAAACGGAGTAAGTATGTTCAAGAAATCTATTATATTTTCTGCATTATTGATGACAACAACGGTGGTGAATGCGGGGTCAATTGAAGGGCTAAAGTTACAACCTATTGGTCAGCCGCTAGGAAATGTAGTTGTTAATCCCTATGAACATGCACCACTAACAGCAGTTGTACAATTGCACGGACATGAAATTAGAAACGTTAGCGTTATCGTTCATAAAAATGATGCCGATGGTGTTTCAATTCAGTACCCAGTATCCGATAAGCGCATTCAGGAAGATGGTGGTGTCCCTATTTTTGGCCTATATCCTGATTTCTACAACACCGTAACGGTGAAATGGACTGAAGGAGGAGAGAAAAAGTCGCATGACTATAAAATTTTGACTCCTGATATTGATATGGGATTTTCTGGCAACCACCAATGGGCCAAGGCGCCAAAGGTTACGCCTGTTAAGGTCGACACAAAATTTAAGGATCGCTTGTATCTATACAACTGGACTTCTGCAACACCAAAAGATGCACAGATTGCGCATAACAACAACCTAGCTCCAGGCGCGCTAGCTTGGGATGGCACGCCGGGAATTTTTATTGCGGATACTGCCGGTGACATTCGATGGTACCTTAATCCACACACTACCCACAATGGTAATCATCGGGAAAAAGCCGGCTACGCAATGGGCTTTAATGTCACTGACGATGGTCACTTGGTCTATGTTCAAGGGCAAAGTTACAAGAAGCTGACCTTAACTGGTCGTATGGTATTTGACCGTTCACTTCCTCGTGGCTTTATTGACGCTTCGCATGAAGGAATCCAAGTAGAAAACGGCAACTATTTACTCAGAGTGGCAAAAGAGAACTATGCGCTCCCAGATGGTAGAAGAGTTAACACTATTCGAGACCACATTATTGAAGTTGATGAGGCGGGGAACTTAGTTGATGTTTGGGATTTAAACAAAATCCTTGACCCATACAGAGATGCAGCCCTACTTTCGCTGGACGCTGGTGCGGTATGCCTAAATATCGATGTAGATCAGGCTGGGCATCAAGTAACTGAAGATGATCTTAAGAACGCCCCTTTTGGCGATATACCAGGCGTGGGGCCAGGCCGTAACTGGGCACACGTAAATTCTATTGATTATGATCCAGTCGATGACTCAATAATTATCTCTTCGCGTCACCAATCGGCGGTAATAAAAATTGGTCGAGACAAAGAGGTTAAGTGGATTCTTGGGCCTAAAGTAGGCTGGGACAAAGCTCGTTTTGGCGATAAGCTTTTAAATCCAGTTGATGGAAATGGGAAAACGCTTTCGTGCACTGACAACGGTGACTGTGGTGATAAATTTGAATTCAGCTATACATCGCATACAGCATACAAGGTAGATGAGAAGGGGACATGGACAGTATTTGATAATGGCGATGGACGTAATACAGAACAACCCGCCATGCCAAGTATGAAATATTCTCGTGCTGTTGAATACAAAATTGACGAAGAAAATATGACCGTGAAGCAGTTATGGGAAATAGGAAAAGATCGCGGGATTGAGTTCTATAGCCCTATAACATCAATTGTTAAATACCAAGCAGATAAAGACTCAATGATGGTCTATTCCGCATCATCAAATATATTTGGTGTAGGTGGAGGGCTTGGAAACATGAAAATGGATAACACTACTGGAAAAGTTATCTCATACCTGGTTGAAACGCCTTATGGGTCGAAAAAACCTGCAGTAGAAATTAAAGTCGAATCAAATAGATTATTTTCTACCGGGTATCGCGCCCAAGTAATTATACCCAACTTTTAATCTTACCAAAGTAAATGGAGGCGTTACCAATAAGCCTCCATTCAATCATGAATATACCTGTTTCGCCATATCTATTTAGAACATGGTCAGTAGTAGGTTACGCGAAGCTCAGAATCAATAAGACTTAAAAATAAAACTGGAATGAACATATGAATAAGAAAGTACTAGGAATATTTATTGCGTTAGCTATGTTACCCACCCATGCATCAGCAGAACTATTGACAAGAACCAGCTCATTAAGCCTTGTTCAAGAAACTCATATAAGCGATGTAGGGAACTCTCAAGCTCCTGTGAAATATAATAAAGCAGGGTTGAATTTTAATCAGTTTTCAAAGTATGACTGGGGCGGATGGCTTTTAGGTATTGATGCCGTTGATCCTTTCGCGACTGGGGCAAGTAACGATTTCCTAGACTCCATTAATGCGGGCGCTTATGCAGAGTATAGAATTAGAAGCACTATTCATAAGGATATTGGCGACAGCAATTTTAATTGGTGGATGTATAACTTTATGGTTGCTAATCAATTTATGTTAGAGAATAACAACTATATAGGATTTTCATATGATCTGGAATTTGCAGGGTTTCAGATTAAGCCAGCGATAGGTTATAATATAACGGTAAATACAAATAACCCAAACAGTAACACCCAAAAATACGGCATTACTGTTAACGGCGAAACGGAAGTTATTACCTCTTACGTTGCCACTGCTATAATATTTAGGCCATTCTCGGTTGGCGATTACACGTTCTTCTTTAAGGGATACTATGAAGGCCAGTTTCAACGGGATAGCGAATATAATGCTTATGCAGGTCAAATTAATGATGAGGAGTATGGCCATCAAATCCGCCTAGGCCTTCAATTCCCTATTAGCCAAAAACTGTCTGCGGGTATCACATTTGTTGATAAACTCAATTTCGGAGGATATGGTGAAGACGGTGAGGTAATAGAGTTTAATCTGGAATATAACTTCTAGCTATCCGCAACGTTCTAGGCGTTAGACTAAAGTCAACGCCTTTCATTAAAAAATCACATCCTCTTTAATTATTTTGGACTAGGACTTATTCTTTTATCTAGGTAAGTGAACGTATTGTCATAAATATTTTTTAAAGTCCAGTTGTGATGTTGTTATTTTTTCAGTTTCATAGAGTTAGTTTATACAAGTGTTGCTCGTGATATTTTAGGCTGTTAATTAAAGAAGTACTGTAGTTTCAGGCTGTAACTTGAAATAAGTTTAGTCCAATTCAAAATGATTCACCTTCTCTCTTCTAAGTGATATTTATATACTTAAATATCGAGTTTTTATCCCGTTAGATAACAACTGGCTTCGGTTGGTTACGCTGTGTAAAATAAATTATTACATGTTTAATGGAGTAATAGCTTGTTTCATTTAGGACACTCTGTATATTCCTGCATATATATTAGTGCTTTCTTTCGCTGTAGTGAAGTCTATCTTAGTGAGTTATCCTTCCCCCCACTAGTTTTCCAAATTAACTATGCCACTACACTCAGCTTTATATTACATAAAATAATCATATACATTTTTAGTCTCACAGATATTTTGTGGCCAAATCGTTATACGGTGTTATCAATTTCGGGGAATTAAACGATACAAGTAATTTATTGCAGAAATTACACCGTCCTAATTATTTACCATCTAGCGTAGCTTGAACTAGTTGAACCATTCCAAAGTGTCTTTTGTAAAGCTAGTCAGGTAAGGTTTCATGTCTTGGAATTCCCTATTGTGGCTTATCTTGATGTTTGTCGAGCCCACAAACTCTATGCATGTAGACTAATTCTTTAGGGGCGACAACAATCCTGATATAGGATTGTTGTGGGGCTTGGTATCATTTCAAGAAAAGAGTATTTCTGCGTAACTTTGGGAATTCTGATTTATAAAAGTGAGTTACCCAGTATGACAGTTTTGAATTTATAGTGACTAGACATATGCCCTCCTAGTGCTTCCTTCTTGATCGAAAGTTCTGCTCACTAGGAGGACAGCTAGTTCAATTTATGAGGCAGATTTTAGGTTTTTAATGGTTTTAGTGATAAATGCTATGGTTAAAGGTAAAGCGCAGATAATGAATACGGCGTAGCTGATAATGCAGTACTGAGCCATGTTCAAACCAAACAGCGACCAGTCGTCTTCACCGCAAATACCCGATGGTGCGAACTCGAACGGTAGCCATTCATGCAGCGGTAAGCCCAGTGGGAATGTTGGCTCTAGTGAGCAAGCATTGGCGCCCTGACCTGATTGGAATAGATCGAGCCCGGTGTCAGCAGCGTGTGATGCCACATGTTGCCCTGAAAGAATAATGGCTTTATCTAGGCCATAGATGATGCCGTACCAAGCGAGAACGAGACCCAAGAGCTTCAGCACGTTATGTTTTGGGTTCACCAATATAATGACCCCTGCAATCAGGATGCAGAACTGGCTAAAACGGATGTAAACGCAGTTTTCACAGGGATCCATCTCCAGAAATACTTGAAAATAACCCATAGCCGAGCCAAGTAAGAACACGCAAGCTGCGACCATAACCACCCAGACTGTGCGAGCTTCTTGGGTTGCTTCTAGTGTTGGTAGTGGATTTGCCTTTAAGTCGGCAATCCACAGTTTGAGTTTATTAAGCATGATGCTCCCTACAGGTTGTTCTTGATGGTTTCATCAAGGTTTGGCAATGAGGTGATTGTGCTGGTATCAATCATCTTGTTGCCGTTGACGACGATGGCCGGAATACCTTTTTTCTTCGCAATAGTTAACGCAATTGTGCGGTCATAGGCGAGTTTCTCTTGTGCTTTTACAGAGCTAAGTGCGCTTTTAAATTCGGCTTGCGATATACCTGCAGCTTGTAGGCCAATGGCGGCGAGATTGCCCTTTATTGCCTTAGAACCTTTGACATCTTTAAGTTTTTTATCGTGAATGGCGGCGTACATGGCCATCTTGGCTTGCTTGTACTTAGCGTGGCTGATGGTGTCAGCAGCAGCTAAGACTTCACAAGATTCAACCCCAAGTTCGCCCTTATTCTCTAAGCAGATGGCTTGGAATTTTGTGCCAGATGGCAGGTTCTTGATAAGATTAGGTGTGACTGCTTTTTCGTATTTATAACAAAATGGACAGTAGACGGAGTAAACCTTCTGTACGGTATTATCTAGTGTAGGAGTATCTATTGTAATCACTTCAGCGGCAGAGGCTGTGAATGTCATAAATAGTGCAGCGGTTAGTGCGGTTAGTGATGTTTTCATAAGTTCCTCAAAAGTTGTTCGATCTAGAATTAATTTCTGTCAATAATCATATTGTTTAGAGGGGACTTTTACTGTGATGAAATTTACTGAAGAGGAGTAAGGATTGTACTCTATAAACGTGACAAAAATCACGAATATAGAAGCCTTATATCACACTTGCTATTAGTCGGTTGAAATTTATCACAGTTCAGAGCATTTTCTTTGCAACCTCTCCAATAATCCGTATTTTATAACTTAAATAAATTTGTAAACAAAAGATTTATGTAGGTTGCTATATGCATAACTATTTAAAAGAAAAGTCGGTTATAAGAGATCGAATATTAGTTGAGGCTAAAAGGCTAATAGTGGAGGAGGGCGTTTGTTCATTCAGGTTATCCAAGCTTCCCACTAGGTCAAAATGTTCGCCTAATACATTTTACAGTCATTTTAAATCTAGGGAAGATATAGTTGTAGCGCTATTTGTTGAACATGTAAATGATATACTTATAAAGATAGATGTATTAATGGACATGGATGAACTAAGTAATAGAGAGAAGATAGTCTTTATCTTGATGTACGACATTATTAAATGTTGGTCAGCCGAGGAAGGAGATGTTTGCATTAATTTCTTGGGCGTGAATCCACATATATATGGGTTCTCAAGTTCGGAGTATGAAGGGAATATTAACGTTATATTCATTGAATTGAAGGAGAGAGTTCAGGAACTATGGAGCAGATCTGTTAGAAGTGGTGAAATAGTATCAAGTAAAAAGGACATTGTTGCTTGTATTTTTTCACTGACTACAGTCGGGCGCGGGAGTATCGCCGTTGGCCAAAATAAGTTCCTACGACAGCATGGTCATGATAATAATGGACAAGACAATAGAGTTGAAACTTTATTTAATCTACTATGTTTAATTCTTAATACTTTGCAATGGGAGAATGTTCAAATTGTATCGTATAGCAAGATGCTTGACACCCTAACACCATTAGTTTCAACTGCTGCGGGAACAGTATTTAGGCATTGTAGGTTAAACTATGAAACGCTCAGTGAGCCTATAGAGCTTTGAAATGGCAATTTTCATTATTTTGCTTTTAAATTGATACTCTACTTCTCCATTAACAAAATTATATTACAAATATTACAGGTTTTGGCCCTCGTTTTGCTGAATTTTGGTAGCCCATTTGCATAACACTATGGTAATAATTAAGTTGGTTGGCTTTTATTTACTGCACATTTGAAATCATATGGCTAACTACAGCTTGGTCGTCAGTGTTCAGCGTAACCTATTCGCCATCAACGTTTGTTATATGCAGAACCGGTAAAATCTAAGTCGTCACCTGTCCCTGA
Source organism: Shewanella sp. KX20019 (assembly GCF_016757755.1). Taxonomy (NCBI): domain Bacteria; kingdom Pseudomonadati; phylum Pseudomonadota; class Gammaproteobacteria; order Alteromonadales; family Shewanellaceae; genus Shewanella; species Shewanella sp. KX20019. Next base: position 700,349 of record NZ_CP068437.1, read on the forward strand.
GAGGTTAGGGGGGCGCAACAATAGATGGACGAGAGTTTTCAGATAGAGGAAGTCAGATCTGATCTTCAGTATGGGACTGAGCATAGTCAGAAATAGACGAAGGCATACCTGCAGAGCGGCCATTTAATTTGAACGTGTGGTCATTGTCGCTCCACTGGAGGCTAGTATGAGTCTTTTGAGCTTCCTACTTTAAGGCGGCATTGCCACCAGAGCCCTGTCCACCCTAGCGCACAACTCTGCATTCGGTGGTATTTTCAAGGTTAATCCCGCCTTTGACTGTAGAGATTAAAGACGGGGATCATTATTAGAAAGTGATAGAGGTCGTCAGCACCATCATATCTGCCTTACCTGATTTGTACCCGAACCAGCTATCAAGCTGACGAAGGGTAATTCCCGCCGAGATAGACTTATTGAAATGATAATTTAAGGCTAAATCGAGACGATAACCCGAGTCATGCTGTTTACCGTCTAAGCTATCGGTATAGCCGACAGCATGCTCTTCATCACGCTCAAATACGCCATTGTATAGAAATTTAACCGCCCATTTGTCTGATATTGGGTACTGCAGGGTGGCATTAAGTGCATACCCCGAGAAGCCGGTGAACTTGGCACCTGCGTTATCAATACTGACATAGTTAGCACCTGCGCCGATATTGGCTTTGGCATCGCCAAACTTCATATCGTATGAAAGCCCTAGCTTCATGTTGTTTTCATAACCATTGGTGTTAGTGAAAAAGAACTCATCGACCATATAGTTAAGCCCCGGCACGAACCCAGTCTTTATGTGCGCCGCACCGGCAAACTTAAAGGTGCTCCATGCCTCTCCAAATACTTCGCCTTGGGGATCGGATGATGACTGCTCCAAGTTTTCAAAAATACCAACGGTGACTATTCTGCCCCAGTCTTTGGCGCGCACGTTAGCAACGGTCAGTAGCGTTCTATCAAACTGGTTTTTGTTTTCATCCAAACTGTCACTGCTATGGGCAATATATCCGGCTGTCACGGTGGTGAAATCATTGGCTGAGACGCCAAAGCTACAGAACCCTGCGATCACAGCGGGGATTGCTACTTTTAATGCCTTGTTCATATACTTAATCCTATAAAAAAGGGGCGCTAAGGCCCCTTTACAACATTTATTGGTGATTACTTACCGAACTGACTCGTTAGGTTCACTAAGCTGGCGCGGTAATGTGGTGTGTTAGGCTTTTCAGATAACACATCAATCTCAACTTTCACCTTGCCATCAGCATGGCCAATCTCGTTGATCTTGCCGATGGTGCGCTCACCTGGGTTGTATAGGTGAATTGCAGCACTAAAACCAAACATGGTGTCTTTGTCTTCCATGTATTCAACATTTGAGGTGATAGCGCTGTACCAGTCATAGCCACGCTCTTTACCATATTCCCAGACTTGCTCGATGGTCATATCGTCTTCGTTAATTTTGTATTCAACGTAGCGGCTGTATTTCATGCTGGCTAACGCAGGCTGTTCATGACCACGACCATCGCCATTATCAAACACGGTTAGGTTGCCGTTTGAATTGTTTAGCCAAGCAGTGTGCTGGGTGTAAGTAAAATCAAAGTCACCTTCACAAACACCTTTCTCAGTACACTTGATCTTGTTGCCGTTTGAATCGACTGGAGTCAGTACTTTCTTAGCCAACTCTTCGTTCCAGCCTTCGCGTGGCGCTTGGATCCAGACCACTTCTTTATCGCGGTTAATTTTCGCTACACCTTGGTGGCGTAAGGATACGATAATGCCATCACCCTTTGGGTCGTACTCGATTGAGTTGATGTGCGCCCAGTTACGACCAGCGCCAATGCCTGGAATATCGCCATAAGGGGCATCGATTTCCATCTCTGCCGTTTGACCTAACTGGTCCAGATCAACGTTCAAACAAACCGCGCCCATATCGAGTGCTTCAAGCAGTGCATCGCGGTATGGATCAAGAATTGTTGCCACGTTCCAAACATCGACTAGATTGCCGCTTTGATCCATTTCGAGCACATGATCTCGAACGGTATGAACCACATCACCACGATCGTTAATGTAGTTTGCCTTTGCCGCACGCACTAAGGTGTGGCCATTTGGCATCACATTATGCTCATGCGACGCATCAACGTAGCCGCGAGGCAGACGCTTTGAATCAATTTGCCCTAACAGGTTAAAGGTACCGTAGCGTTGGCCCTGTACGAAGGTATAACTGCCATTGCCTGTGTCTTGGAAGCCCATCAAATAACCGCGCTTCTCGATATCTAAGCTGGTGGCATCATAAGTGGCATCTTGGTTTAACCACCAACGTACTTCACCTTCAGTATCGATAACGTAGGTCATTGGCGGGTTTTCAAAAGGCAGTGCGCCCATGGCTGGCGAGCCTTCAAAAATGCCAGCGTCTTTACTTTTTTGACCAGACCAGTGCAGATCTGAACCTTGCTGGTTGTAGGTGTGAGAATTCACCAGATATAGGCGATCTTCAAAACCTTCGGCAACCTTCTTAACCTGAACTTCATGCAAGGCAGAAACGTTGCGGTTATCCATGTAGTTGTTAACGATTGCACCAGTCAGTGCTTTGTATGTTTCGGAGACTTTCTTACCGTCTAACTTGTAGGTGACTTCAACCACATTGCTGTGGTTAGCATACAGACCAAATACGGGAATACCGTCGTGAGTGTTAATGGTTTGCTGGCCAACAGGGTATTTGATATCAACACCGTCGCGCCCCTTACCTTTAACTGTGACAACCACATCAGTTGGCTGCTTACTGTGCAGGTCGATAAGCGCCGTTAGCGGCGAGTTTCCGTAAGGGTTAACAAGTACCGCGCCAAGTTGGCCTACGGCTGGTGCAGGCATAAAGCCCGCTGCCGATGCACCTAAAGAGATAGCGGCAATAGCCGTTGCTAAAATAGTTTTCTTTAACATGATGTAATCCTATTTATTTCGGTTTTTTAATGTTTTAGTGATAAATGCAATGGTTAAAGGTAAAGCGCAGATAATGAATACGGCGTAGCTGATAATGCAGTACTGAGCCATGTTCAAGCCAAATAGCGACCAGTCGTCTTCACCGCAAATACCCGATGGAGCAAACTCGAATGGTAGCCATTCATGTAAAGGTAAGCCGAGTGGAAATGTGGGTTCTAGTGAACAAGCATTAGCGCCTTGACCCGATTGGAATAGATCCAAACCAGTGTCGGCAGCGTGGGAGGCCACATGTTGCCCAGAAAGAATAATCGCTTTATCTAGGCCGTAGATGATGCCGTACCAAGCGAGAATAAGCCCCACAATCTTCAGCACGTTATGCTTTGGGTTCACCAATATGATGACTCCTGCAATCAGGATGCAGAACTGACTGAAGCGGATGTAAACGCAGTTTTCACACGGATCCATCTCAAGAAATACTTGAAAATATCCCATCGCCGAACCCAGTAGGAACACGCAAGCTGCGACCATAACCACCCAGACTGTGCGAGCTTCTTGGGTTGCTTCTAAGGTTGGCAGTGGATTTGCTTTTAAGTCAGCAATCCACTGTTTGAGTTTATTAAGCATGATCACTCCTACAGGTTGTTCTTGATGGTTTCATCAAGGTTTGGCAATGAGGTAATCGTGCTGGTATCAATCATCTTGTTGCCGTTAACCACTATCGCCGGAATGCCTTTTTTCTTCGCAATGGTTAACGCAATTGTGCGGTCATAGGCGAGTTTCTCTTGTGCTTTTACAGAGCTAAGTGCGCTTTTAAATTCGGCTTGCGATATACCGGCAGCTTGTAGGCCAATGGCGGCGAGATTGCCCTTTATTGCCTTAGAACCTTTGACATCTTTAAGTTTTTTATCGTGAATGGCGGCGTACATGGCCATCTTGGCTTGCTTGTACTTAGCGTGGCTGATGGTGTCGGCAGCAGCTAAGACTTCACAAGATTCAACCCCAAGTTCGCCCTTATTCTCTAAGCAGATGGCTTGGAATTTGGTGCCCGATGGCAGGTTCTTGATAAGGTTAGGTGTGACTGCTTTTTCGTATTTATAACAAAATGGACAGTAGACGGAGTAAACCTTCTGTACGGTATTATCTAGTGCAGGAGTATCTATTGTAATCACTTCAGCGGCAGAGGCTGTGAATGTCATAAATAGTGCAGCGGTTAAAGCGGTTAGTGATGTTTTCATAGTGCCCTCAAAAATCCTTCGATATAGAATTAATTTCTGTTGACAATGTTATTTTCTTCCTGAAATGATTTCTGTGATGGGATTTACTGCTAAAGGGAAAGTTTTATACCCGGGTATCGTGATGGTAATCACGCCTGAAAAAGCCCTGAGTCTCAATTGTTAATAGCTGGTTGAAACCGGTCACAATTTCAGTTTGTTTCTCTGTAATGGTTATTATCTTTAGTGATATATTCTTTAAGGGTTTGGAGTGTTAGCTGGTTGTATCTTGTTGAAACATTAGTGGTTTTGTTCAGCTGTCTTGTGAGGGCTTTGGTGAGAGTTCATGTACGCACTGTGGTTTTAGTGGAGGTTGCAAAATGCATAATCATTTAAAAACGAAGTCGGTAACAAGAGATAAAATTTTGGCGGAAGCCAAAAAGCTAATTTTAAAAGAGGGGGTTTGTTCATTCCGGCTTTCTCAAATTCCAGCTAAAGCCAAATGCTCGCCAAAAACATTTTATAGTCACTTTAAATCTCGAGAAGACATCGTTGTCGCATTATTCGTTGAGCATGTAAATGATATTCTAGTTAAAACAGACATGATTATGGGCATGGATGAACTCAGTAATAAAGAGAAAATAGTCTATACGCTAATGTACGATATAGTGCAGTGTTGGTCGGCTAAAGAGGGCGCTGTTTGTATCAATTTCTTAGGTGTTAACCCGCATGTATATGGTGTCTCTAGTTCGGAGTATGAAGGCAATCTGAGCGTTATATTCATCGAGTTAAGAGCAAGGGTTCAAACGCTGTGGGGATGGGCCGTTAAAAGTGGTGAACTCCTATCCAGTAAGGATGAAATCGTCGATTGTATCTTCTCGATGAGGACGATTGAGCGGGGTAGTATCGTCATTGGGCAAAATAAATTCTTACGTCAAAATGGCCACGATAACAGAGTTGAAACGGTGTTTAACTTACTGTGTTTAGCGGCAAATACGCTAAAATGGGAAGGCAATCAGATAATGTCCTATAGCAAGATGCTTGATACCATAACGCCCTTAGTTGAAACCGCAGCAGGGACAACATTTAAGCATTGCAGAATAAATTATGAAACGCTTAATGAACCGATAGAGCTTTAAATTATGATTTATACTCGGGCGGAATGGCACTCTGTTATTCCCTAAATGAGTAGCCTTATTCTGTTCACTTTATTACCTTTGAAAACAGCCTCCTGTCTTTTCAGCCGATAAATCTGAGCACTAAACAATCTGCTAACTTGATAGTGGCAACGTATCAACGGCTATGATCTGTGTAGTGACTATTGTAATTTGTTGATTTGCAGATGCTAATTGTCATTATGTGTTACCTGCCTTTTATTTCTAGCGTCGTGAATACTCACGTAAGGATCTGAAATAGAGCTTATTAATGCTGCAACCATTGATGGTTGGCGCCAAAACATCCATGGTGAGCTTAATCCCAATGCAGAGGTGATTGACGAAAACCAAAACCCCGATGGCAATACATTTTATGCGCGTAATGTTGGTTTTATGACTGACAATATTGAACGTGAACGTACTAACGGCCAACTGGTCACTCAATATGCACCTGTTTAAAACCTCGAATTAATAGCTGATTACGCCAATTCCAAGCTCAATGATAATTCGTTAAAAGACACTTGGGGACTGTGGTTTTAAGGACCTGATAATGCAGCTCAAGCTCATATAAATGAAAATGGCACCTTTGATTTGGTCAACGAAGTCGATGGCGACTACTCGGGCACCATGAATGAATCAGCGACAGAGAATGAGAACAGGTCACTGGGATTTAACGCTAAATGGTCAGTTTCTGATAATTTGACGTTGAACTTTTATGCCAGCGGGAGCTATATTCCGCTGTTAGATTCCAGCTATAATGATCTCAATCCCAACGGTAGCCCCGCCTACAACCAGAAGACTATGCTACGCTATTTTTTGGAGTGTTAGCCAACCAGAACGAGACTGATATAAGTCAATATCAATTTAGTGGTACCTGACTAAGTGATGCAGAAGGCTTGTCTTTAATCGATTTCCTAGAGATGGATACACATGCTCAGGGCAGTTACAGTGGCCCAATCAATGCCGGCTGGTATGGCTATAAGGCTTCGGTAGCAGACCAAATACGCTATGTTGACTTAGGCGGTGGCTTTTTGGATGGTTTTTCCGGTGGCGACATGCCTATTCCTTATTACAGTAGTTATGACATTGGGAAGATGTTTTCATGGGCTGAGGAGGAGTTTGGGGTTGAGTACAATCCAGTCCCGTTTACTGATGACCATATGATCAACGAAAAAACTGCTTCGGCCTATATTCAGTTCCATTTTGAATCTGAGTTGTATGACACGCCGTTGAGCGTGGTGACAGGTTTACGCTACGAGCAGACAGATGTAGAAGGCAGAATCCTACAGCAAGAATCTGAAAGTCTGGTCTGGTTAAATCCAACTGAATGGCAAGCGATTTTTAGTGATGAGCAAAGTTATAGCCATGAAACCAATGACGATAGTGTATTTCTGCCAAATTTAGACGTTAACTTAGAGATACAGGGAAACTTAATGGGTCGCTTCTTCTACAGTCAAACGAACAGTCGTGAAAACCTTGCCACAATGCGAGCTTCCACCTTACTGACTCCGCTGTCTAAAGTGGGTAGTCGTACAGGCTTTTTAGGTAATACTCAGCTAAAACCATACACCTCAAATAATATCGTTCTGTCGCTAGTGTACTATTATGGTGACTCAAATTACGTCTCGGTCGGCTGGTTCAATAAAGAGGTGGAGACATTTTTAGTTAATACCATCGAAAGCGTTAGCTATTCAGACTTGCTTGATCCCTATCATGGAGGCTTAGCAAGCCAGCCCCTGTGATAAAATCATCTCATCAGGTGGTGTACCTAGTGATGAGAGTGTTTTTAATTAGCTAATATACAATGGTCATGGCGATGCCAATGGTAATATTTCACCAAGCGCGGGGGATCAATTAGCAAGGTGTTGCTGTGTATATTTATTGTCAGCAATCCCCTACACCCATCCTACTGAATCCTGTATTTCCAGAAACTATTCTCTTTAATGTGAAAAATAAATGGGCCGACATTAAGTCGGTTTTTTTGTCTGAAACTCAATAATAAGCCGCTTCATATCCTAGTCGCTATTAACTGGGATTGAGTTTTGCTCAACTAACGTATAATCCTTGTACTTAGTTTTTCTTTTCGACGATAATTTCCGTAAATGCTGTTATCAGTATCGTTTGATACATTTATACCTAAGGCTACTCACTCAAAGGAATGTAAAGTGTCTCTAATTAAACCCCTCTTTTTAATGGCAGTGATTATACTGCTGCCTCTAAAGTCTCAAGCTGTTACCGTCGAGGAATTTTCAAAACACCCTCAGTTCTACAATGTAAAAATATCTCCTGACGGTAAACACCTTGCCGTGTTGCTTGATAATGAAGGCCGTAAGACATTGGCCTTTCTAGAAACGGATACAAAAAAGGTAACCTACTCATTACATAATGGCAATTATGACCAAGCTGGAAGGTTTTATTGGGTAAATAATGAAAGAGTGATAACACAAATTCAAAGAGTTACTGGTCGATTTGAAGGCCCGATGAATACTGGTGAGCTTTACGCCATAAATTATGATGGTAAAAAGAAAAAGATGATTGCGGGATATCGCTCTAAGGGGAAGTCGCCTGGAGGCAGCTTTTTGCTGGATGGCTTAACTGGTGATGACCAACATATTTTAGTGCAGAAACATAGGCGGTCAGGGGGCCAAGTTATACCTCGGGCAGTAAAGCTAAATGTATATACTGGCCGTGAGTATAACGTTAAAAAAGCGCCAATGTCAGATAGCAGTTTCTTAGTTGATCACAGTGGTACACCGCGTTTTTCTATTGGAGTTGATAAGGACCATCTTACCCAAGTTTATTACACGAAAGGGAAAGACGATGATTGGGTAAAGTTCGGTGAAGATATTGAGGGTAAGTTTGAAGCAATTACCTTTGCTAAAGATAATAACACCATCTATGCGTTGCAAAGTAAGGATGGTGGCCCTAAAGGTCTGTATGAGTACGATATAGCAACTAAAAAGTCGACCTTACTGTATCAGAGTAAATTGGCTGATCCTAGTATCATATTTGGTACAGATTTGAATCAATTGTATGGGATCCAAATTGATGAAGATTATCCCCAATTTCAATTTTTTGCTTCAGAATCAACCGAGGCTCAACTGCATAAATCGTTACTGAGCGCATTCAAGGGTGAGACAGTTTATATTAGCAGTATAACGGCGGACAAGCGTAAAGCGGTAGTTCATGTGTCTGGTGATCGTAATCCTGGTGAGTTTTATCTTTATGACACTCAGACCAATAAGGCAGAGCATTTGCTCAGTAGTCATTCGTGGATCGATAAAAGTAAATTAGCGCCAACCGAGCCTTTTAGGATCAAAACCCCCGATGGATTAGTCCTCAATGGTTATTTAACATTGCCCGTAGGCAAAACCAGTAACTTACCCACAGTTGTTATTCCTCATGGTGGACCTCATACGCGAGATTACTGGGGTTACAACGCTCAAGTGCAGCTTCTTGCCAGTAAAGGTTATGCGGTTGTTCAGGTGAATTTTAGAGGCTCTACTGGCTATGGTGAGTCATTTAAAGAGGCCGGCTACAAACAGTGGGGCGCAAAAATCCAAGATGACATCTTATTAGCGACCCAATATGCGGTGCAAACGGGAGTAGCAGATAAAGATAGGCTGTGTATTTTTGGTGCTAGTTTTGGTGGCTACAGTGCGCTACAAGCGTCGATACGTGAACCTGATACTTTTAAATGCAGCATTGGGTACGTGGGCGTATACGACTTAGCCATGTTGTATAAAGAAGGTGATATTAAAGACGTAAAATGGGGCGATGCTTATTTGGATAAAACCTTAGGAACAGATAAAGCTGAGTTGATTTCTCAATCTCCGGTGCATAATATCGATAAGCTTAAAACGCCGGTATTGATTATTCATGGTGAAGATGATAACCGCGCCCACTTTGAGCACGCACTGGCGTTGAAGGAGGTACTTGATAAGGAAGAGCACCCCTATGAATGGCTGGTGAAAGATAAAGAGGGACATGGTTTTTACAAAGAGGAAAATATCATTGAAGCAAACCACAAAATATTGGCGTTTTTAGACAAATACATCGGTCACTAACTCCAGTTAATGCTCGGTTTAAAAGGCATTGGTAATTAATGCCTTTTTGTAACAATCCAATGATGATTAACTTTGTAGGATCTGTAAAGGCAGTGCCAGCATGTCATCACCACTGCCTGCAAAATACCAAATAATACCGATTAAGGCGCCCACCGTCAGAAAGTACCAAACCGCGGAAAAAATCTGCCCGTAGCGATCCAGCGGTAATAGGTGACTCTGATGACGGGTCTTCCACTCAAACACTATCTCAGCACTGCCAATAAGCAGTAAGAAACCAAGCAAAGCCAACCCTAGGGTGTAGCTGATGTAAACGCCAATAGCCGCGCCTGCAATACAGGCAACAAGCCCCATCACACTGTTCATTGAAAAGCTAATACTCTTGAGAATATGGCCACCATCTAATGGCAATATCGGCAGTAGATTAAATAGGTTAAGTAGGGCATTGAATGCGGCAAGGCCGGCGAAGAAGATATTGCCAGTAACCCAATAGGCGATTAGCGCCGCTATCGACATTAGCAGCCCAAAGGTGGGCCCCATAATCGAGATCACTACATCTTGCCAGCGGGTATTAATCTTTTCATCGCTTAAGGCTAAACCACCCATGAAGGGGATGAGGTAAATTCCCTTGGTTTTCATGCCAAAGTGCTTCATTGCACGGATATGGCCATATTCGTGAAATACCAAACAAGCGATGAGTGCCAGTGCAAACTGAAACGAAAATAACCAAGAATATGCGGCAACACTGGCACCTGCCAGAACGACCTTAATTACTTTGGCGCTCTTTAATAGTTTGAAGCCTAAAGACGCTAAGCCAACCACACTAAATTGCTTTTTCTCTGCCACGGCGACAGTTGGTACTTGCTGTTCAATATCTTTACTGTTCCGTTGGCCACTACTGATAAGCTGTCCGTTGTGCAGTAGGCGATAGTCGATGAGAAAAGGCTGCCAAGTCAGATCGGTTTCTAAGATGATCTCTAGGGTGTGCTGCTGGATTTCAATCGTATCGGCTGTTGTAGCTGTTGTCGCTGTTGTCGCTGTAGGGGTGGCAGTACTAAGTTCAAAAGTATGACTTTTTAAGCCTTCATTCTCAGCGCTTGCTTGGATAACTGAGACTAAGGTATCGCCCCAAAAGAGTTGCTGCCAACCTGCCATAGAGCCCTCTAAGCGAAGTGGCTTCCCAAGGCAGTCAATTTTCAATAATTCCACGTCATATCTCAACGATTTAAAGTAACGTTATTATGCCGCTAAATAGAGTTAGAAGACAATGAATCCTACTTTTTTGCACTGTAATCAAAGTCGATCTCTTGATTGATATTGGTGATCCTACAAGGGCCGTGGTCTCGTTGTGTGCGGTTAAACGCCTTGCCAATATGGATCTCGATATTGGTAAAAACGTGCTTTAAGGCATCGACTCGATAGTTTTTATAGTAATTTGTAAGCTCTTGCTGAATAGATTCAAACTCAGCTTGCTCCTGTTGCTTGGTAGAGACAATTCGTCGTTTTTCCTCAAGCATCACAGTCACTTGTTCTACCATCATCTCATCGTCTTGCCACTGAGCCTTTGGCGGGAGATTTCCTAGTTGCCCGTCAATGTTTGCGATAGCAACCATCATCGATTTAATGCTGTCTTTAAGTTGAATTAAATTCTGCTTGAACTCATTGATATGCATGGCACAGAATATTTCAGTTTTAGTACCTGCAGTGGCACCAATCGCCACCACTTTTAAGCCCTTATCGACCTCTACTTTTCCGCCGACCAAATCACCACGACGGCCGCTAGCGTCACAGACTATCAGCTGTTGTTTAGTCTTAGCATGGCTATGAAGCAATTGCTTAGTCACCAAGATATTACCGCTAGCTTCAAGGTTTGAATATTGCACAAACTGGGCGCTGATCTGACCTTGTGCTTTGAGGGTCGTGGAAAGGGCATTGTCTTTTAGTTGCCGACCAATAACACCTTTGCTGACGGTAATATCACCTTGAGCATTTAGTGTTGCCGAGTCGACAAACCCCATCACAGTGATATCGCCAGAGCTTTTTACCTTCATGCCCTCGCCGACATCGCCAGTGATCAACACGCTGCCTTTAAAGTCGACGTGACCGTAGCCAACATTGACATTTTTTATCTGCAGCAGATCGTCGACCTGCATGCCTTGCTTTGTTTCGACCGGCTGGCCTGCAACGTCTGCGATTAATAGATGAGGGTTGTTCTCGCAAAACTTTGTACCGTCGCCAGCAACAAGCTTAAGATCTTTGCCTGGCTTGGCAAGCAGCTTGTCACCATAAACATTGTAGCCATCAACGCCGGTGGTTGCCGGGTGCTTTAATATGAGCGCATTGCCTGGCTTTACCATGATCACGGCACCCAGGTTCCGCATGTCGACACTGCCGTCGCTATTTTCTTGCGGCTGTAATAGTCGCTCGCGAGCCAGCATGACTTTCCGCTCCAGTTTGGCGGCTTTACCGTGAATCGCAGCTCTTCCTTGGGCTATTGTATTGCAGCACTGCTCACCCGGTTGCAGTGAGGCAAACTGTGCTAGTGAAAGATCAATTTTGGCTTTGCTGAGACCAAGTTTAACTTGCTGTATTTTTAAGTTTTGTAAAATATCTTTGAGGGTTATATCTTGACCGCCATAGGCTGCGGTTAGGGTCATCGATACTTGCATCTTGTCATCAGATATCGCAAAACTGATGCTGGCATCTTGGCGTTGTGCAATGGTATACAGCAGTGCTGATTGGCCATCTTCTTGACCACAAAGCTGATTAACTTGAACAACGGCTTTATTGATGGATTCTTGGAGTGGCTTTAGCTTGCAAAAAATAGGCAGCGCAAGAAGCTCAAGCAAATCCTGTTCAAGGATAGGGGCATGAGTGTTAGGGACTAGCGTTAACTCGGCATTTTCGCCGTCCGTACTTAGCTCGATGAGTTCAGGGTGCAGCATGAAAATCCCTATCGTTTATTTATTATTATTAAAGAGATTGGGATCGAGTATAACCACATAACACGCGGTCATGAAAGTATAAGGTATACATCCTGAGACTAATCTCACAGCAAAAATGTAACCCGATACTGGTTACGGAATATTCAGCTAGTCTAAAATTTATACCATACTTTTATGCTTTGGTTTAGCGTTTTATGTTGGAGTAAATTTTGTACCTGTTGTTCTCCGCATTAACGTTAACACAGCCGAAGTTTTCAGCAATACAGTCAGAGTAGGGCAGGTGTCGATTAGCCACGATATTAAACAATCCCCCTTTGGATAAATTCGCTGCACTGGCTTTAACAAAATCAGTCGCGATAGTGGTGAGGCGATTTAATCCGTCATGAAACGGTGGGTTAGAGATAATACCGTCGTAAGTTTTGCTTGTTTGTGCCATACCGTCTGATGCAAACACATCTGCGTTAAGCCCGTTGGCCTGTAAAGTGAGCTCGCAAGATGCCAGCGCCATTGCGTTGATATCGACACATTCAAGTTTTAGCTCTGGTTGCGCGGTTAACAGTGCAGCGGCTATAACGCCAGCTCCACAACCAAAATCAAGCACGGTTCCACGCATCTTCGGCAGATTTTCGAGTAACAGTTTGGTACCGTCGTCGAGCCTCTTCTCACTAAATACCCCGACCATATTGCAGATAGTGATTTCACCTTGCGGTGTTTGCAGTTGATATTTGCTGTACCAATCTTGCATCTTTATCTCTGGAGCTTGGCGGTTTAGCTCGCTGGTAAATACAATACAGTGGCGAGCATTATCTGCTTTGAAAGCTTTATCAAAGTAGTCTGGCAATAACTTGGGGAGAGATTTAACTCCACCTTTGTTTTCTCCAACCACAATCAATTGCCCCTGTGGTTTAAGATGCTTAGCGGCAAGGTTAAATAGGTAAGGCGCCAACGCTTTGGCCTTAGGGAAATAAACAATAACGCTATCAAAGCAGTCTTGGTTTGGCAGTTGATGGCCGAAAAACAACTGTAAATTACTTGCTGTATGGGGTTGCATTATTAGGTGGTGATGAAAATCTAAGGCTAAAGCGCTGACGCTAGATGCGCTGTCTAATAGTGCTTTAGGCAAAATATCGCCTTCATAATTAAGTACTAATACAGATTGGCCATTAACTAAGTCACTGTTTCTAAGAAGGGCTTGCGAAGCGTTGGTTAGCATGAGTTTTCAAAGTCGGGTTTTAAGTGGCTGCAATTATACTTGAACCACCTAAATATGCACTTTTAACTGGAACAATAAAAAGCCACCGTTCAAAACTTGAAAGGTGGCTTGTGTAGATCAACAGTCCCTAGTTTACTTTAGGCAGTAAACTCATCATTTTTTCAGCGATGTGAGTGTTGTCTTGATTGCCTTTAAACAGGTCTGCAGCAGGTCCCATAGCAAATACTTGTACATCACCACCGGTATGGCCACTGGTGGTCCAACCGGTAAAACTGCGTGTATCAATCAGTTTTTTGAGTGCGACTTCTAATGCATTTTTCCCCTGCATGCGGGCATTGCTCAGTTGCTGTAATTCGGTATTATTCACTTCAAATCCAAGCAGTTGGTTTACACCTACCTGCCAATCATCAACTGCAATAGCTTGGGTCGCGATGGTAGCAGGGCTGGCGTTGACGCCTTTTAGTAGTTGAGTGTCCCATAGGTATTCGCCGTTCGCACCGATAGATAAACCGCCAGTATTATGATCTGCAGTGACCACTAACAGGGTGTCTGGGTGCTGACGAATATACTGCTCAACCACTTCAATAGCATTAGCAAAACCATGCATTTCAGCCATTGCAGTGGCGATATCATTGTTGTGCCCAGCCCAGTCGATCAAACTTCCCTCAACGAGTAACACAAAGCCTTTTTCATTTTGAGAAAGCAGATCTAATGACTTCTGCGTTAGTTTACTTAGGGTGTTTGCATCGCTGTCGTCGATCACCCATGGGAGTTGAACGTCAGCAAAGAGTCCGAGCACTTTAGGCTTGGTAATACTGTCGAGCTGCGTGAGCTGAGTGATGTGTTGGTAACCTTTTGCATTAAATTGGTTCAACAGTGCTTCAGAGAAGTACTTTTGCCCACCACCTAAGATCACGTCCGCATCAGATTTAAGCATATCTGCTGCAATAGCTTGGTAATTTCGTCGGCTTTCGTTGTGGGTTAAAAAGGCGGCAGGGGTCGCATGGTTAACTTGAGATGTTACTGCTACGCCGGTAGACATGCCACGCGCTTTTGCCATCTGCATGATGGTAGTCAAAGGGCGTTTATTGATGTCGACAGAGATAGCACCATTGTAGCTCTTAACCCCAGTGGCGAGTGCAGTAGCAGATGCCGCAGAATCGGTGACGTAACCGCTTTCTCTTGCTGGATAGGTTGACGCCATCCCCACAAGCAAGCGATCAAATACTGTTTGCTCGATCTCTTCAGTATCAGGGTTGTCCTGAAAGTAACGATAGGCACTGGTGTAAGCTGGCCCCATGCCGTCACCAACCATGATGATCATATTCTTAGGGCGCGATGGCGCCTGTTGAATATCAATATTCGCGCTGGCATAAAGTGGCAATACAGCAAGGGCACTAAGGACCCAAGTAAAGGTGTTTCTAAAAGTCATACCGAGTCCTTGGACAGGTTATTTGTTGATTCTAGCTTCGATAGAATCCATCAACATGCCGGTGATATCCACTTCAAAAGCGGCTTCAATCTCTTTAATACAGGTTGGGCTGGTGACATTTATCTCAGTAAGTTTGTCGCCGATAACGTCAAGTCCAACAAAAATCAGGCCACGTTTTTTAAGCTCAGGACCAAGCGTGCGGGCAATATGCCAATCAGATTCCGATAGTGGCTGGGCGACACCGCGTCCGCCAGCGGCCAAATTGCCTCGTGTTTCGCCTTTTTGCGGAATACGCGCTAATGAATAAGGCACTGGTTCACCGTCGACCACTAAAATGCGTTTGTCACCTGCGGTAATATCCGGAATGAAAGCTTGCACCATTGCATATTGCTGGCCTTCGTTAGTCAGTGTTTCGATAATCACCCCAAGGTTTGGATCATTCTTTTTGACTCTAAAAATAGAGCTGCCACCCATACCATCGAGTGGTTTTAGAATGATGTCGCCTTTCTCTTTGTGGAAAGCGCGAATGCGCTGCTCATCACGGGTAACCACGGTTTCTGGAGTGAACTCAGAGAACCAGGCGGTAAACAGTTTCTCGTTAGCATCACGTAAGCTTTGTGGCTTATTGACGATAAGCACGCCTTGCTCTTCAGCGCGTTCAAGCATATAAGTGGCGTAAATAAACTCAGTATCAAACGGCGGGTCTTTACGCATTAGAATAACGTCTAGATCGGCTAGTGGTGTATCAATAGCTTCTTCTAGTTGATAAAAGTCCTGCGGATCTTCTTTTACCGTGAGTGCACGCATAGTTGCCATTGCTTGGCCATTTACCATGGCTAAATCATTCATCTCCATGTAAAACAGCTGGTAACCACGGGACTGCGCCGCCATTAACATGGCGAAGCTTGAATCTTTTTTGATGTTTATGTCGCTGATGGGATCCATCACGATACCGAGTTTTATCATCGAGCGTGTTCCTTATTCTTTCGTTTCTGTAACTAACATGGGGGCATGAGCAACAGTTTTCTAGTCAAACACCCTTAAACGTATACAGTAATGCTGTGGTTTATCGCTAATTGAATTATCCAATATCGCCAAATCTAAGCTGTAAGGCACTGATTGTTGTAAGCGCAGCGGTTTCGGTGCGCAGTACTCTTGGGCCAAGCAGGACATCGGTAAATTTATGGGTTTCGGTCATGGTGATTTCAGTGGCCGATAAACCACCTTCAGGACCAATGACCAATCTCACTCTGTTATTTGGCAAGCTTAAACCGTTAACGCCATGGGAGGCTCTTGGGTGAAGATTAAGTTTAAGCGATGTTGTCTCCTCTGCACACCAATCCATTAGCTGCATAGCAGGGCGGATCACGGGTACCACGCTGCGCCCTGATTGTTCACAGGCGCTAACAACAATTTTTTGCCATTGCTGGATTTTTTTCTCTAGGCGTTCGCCGCTCAGCTTGACTCCACAGCGCTCTGAAAATAGTGGTGTAATGGTATTCACACCCAGTTCGACAGATTTTTGAATGGTAAAGTCCATTCTGTCGCCGCGAGAAATTACCTGACCTAAATGCAGGTGCAGTGGTGACTCACTGTCATTATTTTCACAGGATAGGACCTTCACAGCGACATTTTTCTTACTTGCGCTGATGATCTCCGCTAAATAATTACTACCATCGCCGTTAAATAAACAGACTTGATCACCCGCTGCCATTCTTAGTACGCGGCCGACGTGTCCGGCTGCTTCCTCGTGAAGTGATACAGTTTCTTCAATAGCCAGTGAAGAGGCCTGGTAAATTCTTGGTACTCTCATGGTACGGTTTTGCCTTATTCTGCGATGTTTGTTGCTGAGACTAGCTGCTGACATTGAGCTTGCACAAGGGGATTGTGGTTACCCTGTACCTTGGCAATTTCTTGATCTCGTTTGCACTCAATAGTATCAACTGGATAGCTTTTATCCCATGCTTTAAATAACTTTAATTGGCTACTGGATATTTGCAATGCATAAGCACTTTGCATATAAAGGTAAGTGCGAGCTATTCTGCCACGAGTGTAACTGGGTGGCTCGGCCTTGCGGCCCTTAAAATCAACGCTCATTTTACACTGGCCGTACTGCTCAGGTTTGGCGTTCCACTGACTAAATCGATAATTACTGCGATCGCCATTAACTTCACCAATAGCGGGTACTAGGTTATGCAGATCGGATTCCATTTTTTTAAATAGCTTGTCGTTCTTGCCACAGTTTTTGCGGCCGCCTTGCTGCCAGCATTGGCGTTGATGGCCAAACTCCCACGCTGGAACGATATGTTCCCACTCTATTCTCGCTGCTCTTTTTTGCTGCTTACGCACTTGATAGCCGCAACGACTTAAATCTGTGCGCCACTTTTTACCTTCAATGTTGATGTCACAACCACAATAGAAACTAGTTATTGGCAGTGACTCTATATAAAGTTCTTTCGCCAGTCTTTTTGCTTGGCTGAAACTGGTGGGATGTTTTGCTAAAGCATAACTAGGCAGCGGCGTGAACCACATAATACTAAACGCTAACGTGAGCGTTTTGAGTAACGTTGTTTTCAAACTTATTCCCTAAAACTTATCTGTCACGAAACTGATGCTCGTTTGGGCAGATTGTAAGGTAGCTAGGGCGTTGGAGCAATATGGTAAGTGGCGGGGGCGGTTACTTGTCCAATAAAGATCGAAGATTATGGCCACATTTTCGGCAGCGGTATTGGGTGTCGCCGCGTACAACTTTATTGTGACGACGAATGCTGAGGTTCACGCTGCCACAACCACAAAGATATTCGAAGGTTTTACCCTCAACAGATTGGGTATTAAAGCTGTGAGTGGTGCGAGGCTGGCGATTATAAAGCTGCCGCATTAAACGTTGCCACTCAATGCCGTGGGGTTTTACTCTGCCATGGAGCTGGAAACTCAAAAGGTGGCAGATCTCATGTGGTACAACGTCGTCAATAAAAGCTTGTTGGTTGTCATTTAGCAGCAGTGGATTAAAACGTAGCTTATTGAGTTGTAAATGCGCCGTACCAGCACTCTTACCACGCAGCTTAAAGTTGATTTCAGGCCGTGGGAATTTCTGTCCTAATTGGGTTTCTGCAAGCTGATAACAGTGTTCTACTTGGCTAGCGATACTTTGCTGTAGCGGATCGGAAAAAATCACCGTTGGGTGGTTGATAGCTTTGTTGGCTAACATCTGCTTGGACGTGAAAGGGTTAAGCGTTTTGAACATTGAATCGGTAGCTCACGGTTAATGAACTCGCGAATTGCGAGTTCATTAATGTTACCTGAGTCAATCGTGTCACACCAGAGCTTAAGTGGTTAGAGCTTTGTTGCCGCGACCTCTACCATGGCCCGCACTTGCTCAACAATATCGTGCTCGACTTTAACGTCGTAAGCGGCAAGGCGTGGCGTATGAATATGACCGACAGGAATGCTGCTATTGAACTGCTTTTGCAACAATATGGCGCGGTAAGATATCTCATTCGATAGGTAGCCACCGCCAGAACCTTCAACTGATGTGGCACTTTGTAGTTCGGCTAATGATTTAGCTTGAAACTCACCTTTAGCTAGGGTTGCAACAGTATGGTTATCGTTTACTTTCCAAGGGCCTTCAACGGTTTGCATTGCTGCTATCGGCAGGGAAAACTCAACAAATTCTGGGCCATTGAGCGTGCCGCCATTAAACAGTGGTGCGATAGGTGCTTGCTTGTTGGCGCCGGTTAATATATTTAAATTATCGGGCGCCGCAGCACTGCGATTGCGTCCAGGAAAGCGCTCAATATCAAACTCATCGCGGCCCATACTGACGGTAAAAATCATATCGACACTGTTGTCACGATAAATGGGGGTCAATATCGATTCGATCAATCCATCATCAAAGTCAGCAAATCGCACGGGGATCATCATTGTTTCTATTTGGGCTTGTTTGCCATTGACACTAAAGCGATAACCATCAAGCGCTAATGCAACTAATCCTGACGGATTGCTCTGGTCGATGTGACGGTCAAGAAAGAAAGGATCAAAACCGGTCAGCAATATTTTTATTTCAGCATCCTCTTTAAAGGCGATATCACTAAAGCCACGTGAAGACTTTTCAACGGCTCTAACGAGAATGTCGCGTTGCCAAGGGGCAATTTTAAAATCAGGATTTTGGTTTTTTAGCTGGGTACGCATCGCGAGACGATTCCAATACAAAGAGCGATCGTCTAAATGTCCTGATTGTACATCTCTTACGGCTTGTTGCCACAAACGCAAGCCTTGATGCGCCACCATTTGGGTGATTTTCAGCTCATCAGATTGCTTGGCATATTTGTCCGCAAGGTTGGTCACGAATGCTTGATAGCGATTGACAACGTCTGGCATGGCTGCCGTTGCTGCTGGTAATCTTGCCTCTTCGACATCGAGTTTTGCAAAAGCTGAAGTGGAGGATATGCCGATTAAAAGCACAGTGGCCATTAGCGTTATGCTAGATGATTTCATTACTACGTCCTTGGTTATTATTCTCAGCTTTGTTGCTGGCAGTGAGCATTAAAAACTGAACTCTCAGGCTTTTAGGTCATCTCTTCAGTATGCCTTAGCCGTGAATGCAATGAAAGCGACTGGCAACCCAAGCTCATGCCGAATCAAGTATTGCCATTTTTTTGCCACAATTGATCTCGATATCGCCATAAAGTCCAAACGTTAAACCGCTAAGATAATAAACGTGATGGCGCTGCAATGATGATGCTCAAAAGTGCCAAGTATTAACCGAATAAAGGGATGGGCTTATAGATGGCTAGGGTATTTCTACTGGGATTGTTGCTTGTGCTAGCTGCAATGGCGTTAATTGTTAACGCTAATGATCAGAGTTCTGATGAAGTATTGTTAGCTTCGGTGATGGGCGAGCCGCAGCAAACAAGTGATTGGGACTCGATCTTTAGTGCAGAGGATGTTAATGGGGTATTGGTGTTATTTAACGCTGAAAAACAACAGTTATTAACCAATGATTTGTTAAGGGGACAAACTGGGTTCATTCCGGCCTCTACTTTCAAAATCGCCAATGGTTTGATTGCGCTGGAATTGACGGTAGTGAATGATGCAGAAGACCAATATCTATGGGATAAGCAGCAACACTCTTTTAAAGCATGGAACCAAGATCATACTTTCGCTAGTGCATTTAAATTCTCAGTGGTGCCAATATTTCAACGGATTGCAGCTGATATAGGTAAGCAGCGCATGGCCAATATGTTGGTGAGCTTAGGTTATGGTAATGCAACGATGGGCGGAGAGCTAGATAGCTTTTGGCTAGAGGGTGGCCTGCGAATCAGTGCTATGGAGCAGATTCAATTCTTGCAGCGACTACATGCTGAAACATTGCCGTTAAGCCTACGCTCACAGCAGATAATGCAGCAGGTCATGTTAACTGAGTCAGCTGAAGATTATGCTATTTATGCCAAGACAGGCTTTGGTAATAAGGGTGAAGCGTATATTGGCTGGTGGGTAGGTTGGGTTGAGAAAGATGGCAGCACTGTCTTCTTTGCGCTAAATCTAGATCTTGCCAACATACAACAAGCTCATCTTAGGCAGAAGATAGTGAAACAGATCCTGCAAGTTGAGCAGGTTATTTAATGCATTTCAGCTCAAGCTAGCCCATCAACGATTGCAGTGACTCTTGGTTAGTAAAGCGTTTATGGAAAAAGTCTAAGAAGACGCTGATATTGGTTGCTAGCTGACGACGGCTTGAGTAAACCCCATACACTTTAAAGGCTTCCATTGGCCACTCTTGTAAAATGGGCACCAGTGAGCCACTGGCGAGCTCATTTTTACACACCGAGTTGGATAGCATGGCGATACCAAAATCATCCATAACAAACTGTTTGACCATCACCGCACTGTTCACCCTGACCTTACGCTTAAAGTTGACCATGGTTTTTCGAGCGCCTTTGCCTAGGGGCCAAATTGGAGCCGAGCGTGATGTGCCTAGCAATATACCGCTGTGGGTGGCCAACTCTTGCGGGTTGGCGGGGGTACCGTGAGTCTTCAAGTAGCTAGGACTAGCCACTAATATGGGTTGCCGTTCAAAGAGCAATCTTGCCACTAAGTCGCTTGATTGCAGTGGGCCGTATTTAATCGCGATATCGTAGCCTTCACCCACTAATCCAACATCGTTATCAGTAAACTGTACGTCGAGTTCAACGTTAGGGTAGAGGCGCATAAAACCGCTGCAAAGGTTAGCGATTAGTTCTTGGCTGAAAGAAACGGGTATAGCAACGCGCAACGATCCCGACACATCATTGTGAGTGTTTTCGATGGTTGCTTTGGCAGCTTCTATTTCATCGCTTATACTGGTGCAATGCTGAAAAAACAGCGCGCCAACCTGAGTTAAGCTCAGGTTGCGGGTATCTCGCTGCAAAAGCCGAACCCCTAGCTGCTCTTCGAGCTGGGCAACCTTACGACTTATGGTTGATTTTGGCATGCCTATTTCGCGGGCGGCTTGTGAGAACCCATTAGCTCTAACTACCGCTGCAAACAGCATCATACCGTTTAAATCTGGCATGTTATCTTCACTGTCTCAAAAATGGAACAAAGCGTCTAGTGCAGTTTAATAGCAATTGACCTGATAACAAAGTTATATTTACGGGCTAAAAATTTCAGAGGCTAAACGCAGAGGATCTTTCGATGACCAGCAAAAATCAGCCCGCTAACATGACTCAAGCCCAAACAGCCGACCCGCTTTTTTTAAAAGCTGAGCATTTGGCTAAAGACTTTTCTCTGTTTCCTGAGCACAGTAAACAGACACTATCTGAGGAGATCAAAGGTCTTCTTGGTGATGACGAGATCCAGGTAAATTTAAAAGACCTAGCCGGATTAGACGTCGATGGTTATGTCACTAAGGTGATCCAACCGACTCAAGACAAAAACCGCCCAGGCGCTAAGCGCATGATTGCGGACCTTAAAGGTAAGCTTGTCACTGAAACCCATATCGGCCCTTTTTATAGTGCAGAGATTGAACTGAATTTTGGATCTCGTACTCGCCGTATTGGTTTTATTGCACAAGAGCGCACCACCGCTAACGGCGCATGGATGCCTGAGCATCACCTTGCGTGCTGTAAAGCGATACGTCACTTTGCCGAATTGTCTATGCCTATTATCTACCTTATCGACACCCCAGGTGCCGATGCTGGTGAAGTTGCAAATAGCCAAAACCAAGCTCACTCCATCTCTAAAGCGATTGCAGAGAGTGCTAATGTTGATGTACCTACAGTTGGTATTGTGATTGGTGCTGGTTACTCTGGTGGTGCTATTCCACTGGCGGCAGCAAATATTCTATTATCACTGCGTGACGGTATCTTTAACACTATTCAGCCACAAGGGCTGCAAAGTATTGCTCGTAAGTACAACTTGTCTTGGCAGGAGTGTGCTAAATCAGTCGGTGTATCTCCTGAAGAGCTTTACACATCAGGTTGTATAGATGGCATTGTCGATTTCTCGCCATCAGACAGAGATGAGCGTCAGCATAATTTACGCCGCGCGATTATCAGCAGTGTTGAAGCTGTTGAAAAAGCCGCGGTGCAGTTTGTACGTGAATCAGATGATTTGCGCGCACATTATGACCGCAGCTTAACCCGTTTCTTAGCTCCGTCTAAAAACTTGGCCGCACTTGAAGTGAATGCTGAGCTAGCAGTTGCCAACAACCCGACCATGCACTTGAACTTGTTTGGTAGTGCTTACCGTTACCTGCGATACCTGACACTGCGTAGTCGTATCCATTCTATCTCGCAAGAGCAGTATGGTCGCCTCTCTAAAGTAAGCGTGCCAGAAGGTGACTTGTTAGCGCGTATTCAGCAAGAGCAGGACAAGGTATTCCAGTCTTGGTTATCAAGCCCTGACAAACTGGTTTATGACGAAGAGCTGAATAAGCTTTGGGGTAACTTCATCGCTAAGCGTGATGACGTTTCTACTGAACGTAACATGTTAACCCGTTTGATTTTGGGTGAACCCAAAGAGAACTATAAGAAAGCGCGTAAGGCGCTTATCTTTAACATCAGTTGGTCACTGTTCCACCGCTGGAAAGGCAATGCTGAAAACAACTTTAAGGGGCTGATTAGCTACCTTGAGACATTGCCATCAGAAGTGACCCAAGCAGATTGGCCTGAGCTCAATCAACTGACCGTTCTCGATGTTATTGTTCATGATGAGCTGCGCGAAGATTTCATCTGGCAATGTCATAACATCTTGGTCTTCAACGCACTATATGACAACGTTGTTGGTAACCTAGCGTCAATCGCGAAAGAAGCGATGATGTCTAAGAGCTTGTCGCGTAGTTCAGTGGATAACTTACTACACGATTCAATCGATAGAGCACTGTCTACCCAAGATGTGACTAACGATAAGAGTAAGTTCTACAAGTGGCTAAAGTACTTTATGTCACAGTCAAACCGCGCAGAACTGCTGACTCGCACCGAGCAGTGGAAGAGTGTTGGTTTCCCACAACTAAACGACAGTCTGTTTGTTATTTTGACTTACTTCTTCGAGCGTCTACTGCCTGAATATTTCGACAGTGAAGAGGAAAGCAGTGAATACACTGGCGCTATTAACCCTGTTCGCATCGGTCGTCGTAAGGATTTCTGGAACCGTTTGACCATGGGTTACCAAGATCTTCTTATCCAAAAAGTCCTTCGCGATGAAAAGCGCGCTGGGAAAATGGGGTGGGATGCGATTGTAGCTAAGTTCTTCACTCAGTTTGAAGAGATTAACGGTGATAAAATTTCGGCTAACCTACTTAACTTCCCAGGTTTCCGTCTTTCTATTGAAGATGCATTAGATAAAGGGATCCGTCCTTGTGGTTTGATCACCGGTCTGGCTGATTTCGAAAGTGACGGCAAGCCGATGCGTGTTGGTGTTGCAGTATCAAATACAGCATTCCAAGCGGGTGCATTCGATATGGCGGCAGCTGAAAAGTTCAGCGCGCTACTGATTGAATGTGCAAAACGTAAACTGCCGGTGATCTGCTTTATCAGCTCAGGCGGCATGCAAACCAAAGAGGGTGCTGCTGCACTATTCTCAATGGCTGTGGTTAACGATCGTATTACTCGTTTTATTCGTGATAACGAATTGCCGGTATTGATGTTCGGTTATGGCGACTGTACTGGTGGCGCACAGGCGAGTTTTGTAACTCATCCATTGGTGCAGACTTACTACCTATCAGGGACTAATATGCCATTTGCGGGTCAAATGGTTGTGCCTGCTTACTTACCATCGACAGCAACATTGTCTAACTACCTGTCGAAAGTACCTGGGGCAATGAACGGGTTAGTTGAAAATCCATTCACTACGACGTTGGATGATCAGTTAAGCAGTATCGATCCGCTGATGCCTAAGCCGACCGGTAAGATTGAAACCATCATTGGTAATGCATTGTCGACACTTGTGCCGGAAATGTCTGTTGAAGATGAAGAGATTGTGCAAAACGATCCGCGCGCATTAATGAAGCCAATCAATAAAGTGCTGGTTCATGCTCGTGGTTGTACCGCAGTTAAACTTATCCGTAAGGCACATGACAACAATATCGACGTGGTACTGGTAGCCTCTGATCCAGATATGACATCAGTGCCAGCAGATATGCTAAAAGCCAAGGATAAACTGGTTTGTATTGGTGGTAACACCTCTGATGAAAGTTATTTAAATGCATACTCAGTACTAAAAGTAGCAGAGTACGAAAACGTTGATGCACTGCACCCAGGTATTGGTTTCCTATCAGAAAGCCCACAGTTTGCTGCACTTTGTGTTAACAACGGCGTTAACTTTGTAGGCCCAAGCGTGCACAGCATGACGACCATGGGTAACAAGTCTAATGCGATTAAGACCTCACAAGAGCAAGGCGTCCCTGTAGTGCCTGGTAGCCACGGTATTTTGACCAATGCAGAGCAAGCAGTAAACGTAGCCACTGAAATTGGTTACCCTGTACTGCTTAAAGCGGTACAAGGTGGTGGCGGTAAAGGTATTCAGGTTGTAGAACGTCCTGAAGACATGATTGAGCTGTTCCAAAAGACCTCAACCGAAGCCGCTGCGGCATTTGGTAATGGTGATCTTTATCTAGAGAAGTACGTTACCTCACTGCGTCACATTGAAGTTCAGTTGTTACGTGATCAGTTCGGAAATACTAAGGTACTTGGTCTACGTGATTGCTCTGTACAGCGTAACAACCAGAAAGTGGTTGAAGAGTCTGGTTCAACCATGTTGCCAGAAGAGCTTAAAGAGAGAGTGTTGGAATATACGCGCTTATTAGGTGATGCTACCGATTATATGGGAGCGGGTACCGTAGAGTTCATCTATAACTTAGACGCCAACGAAGTCTACTTTATGGAGATGAACACCCGTCTGCAAGTTGAGCATCCAGTAACCGAAGCGACATCTGGTATCGATATTGTCAGTGCTGGTTTTGATATTGCAGCCGGTCGTTCTATCGCAGAACTCGAGCCACAAAGTATCGGTTATGCAATGGAAGTACGTGTCACTGCTGAAAAAGCGGCGCTTGATAGCCATGGCATATTGCAGTTGCTACCTAATCCTGGTCTGATTACTGAATACAAGATGCCAGAGCGTGATGACATTGAAATCATCTCTATCGCCGGTGAAGGTAAAGAGGTATCACCTTACTACGATAGCTTGATTGCACAGATCATCTGCCGTGGTGAAAGCCGTGAAGATGTTATTAACAAGCTGCATGATTACCTTGCAAACGAAGTTGTGATTAAAGGTATCGCGTCTAACATTCCATTGTTAACTCGCATCCTTAAAGATGGCACCTTCAATGAAGGCGTTTACGATACTAACTACTTGCCGCGCTTTATGGCTGAGCTAGATATTCCTGAGCTGATTGCTGAGATGGAAGCTGCTGCAGAAACAGTTGGTGTTGATACTGAATCGCTACGTGTTGGCGAGAGTAATGAGCTTAAGGTAATGGCGCAGGGCGCAGGTATATTCTATACCTCACCAGCACCTGGTGAAGCAGACTTCGTTAAAGAAGGTGATATTGTTACCGTGGATCAGACGTTAGCGCTTACAGAGGCAATGAAGATGTTCTCGCAAGTAACCCTTGCAGGCTTTAACCGTAAGAATGCCGTGCTGTATCCTGAAGATCAGCAGTACCGTATCGAGCGTATTCTTAATAGTAATGCGCAGCAGATTTCACAGGGTGAATTACTGTTTGTAGTATCGCCAGTTGCATAAATATTAAATGTAAAACAACCTGCTTACTCTAGTACGTTGTTTTAGCATTAAATAGCCGTATGAATACCCACGCTAGCGTGGGTATTTTTTTGCGCTAATATTGTCATTTGTCAGTCAATAGTATTGCTAAACTTGTGTTTAACCAGCGATAGCAGTAGTTTTGGCTTAGGGTATTGGTATAACTTAGAGGATTCAATTGATGGGGAGCTTACTTACAGTCCCGTCAATATAGTCGTTAATGAATGAGACCAAGGTTGAACTGGACAGGCTGCAGGAAATGCTTGCTACTCTAGAACAAAAAAATAAGCAGCTTAGAGATGAAAAGGCTGAGTTGCTGCGGGAAAAATCTGTGTTGGAGGAAAAGCTCAACGCGGCGTTAGATGGCACTGGGTTGTGTTTATGGGAACAACATATCCCGTCAGGTAATCTCACCATGTTTAATATGGAGTGGGGGTCATTGTTGGGTTATACCATCGATGAATTAGCTGCTCACATCGACAGCTGGAAAGGCAACCTGCACCCAGATGATCGTGACTGGGTTATCAACAACTTTGAAGATCATCTCAACGGCAAAACAGAATCTTACCAAGTGACCCATAGAATGCTACATAAAGATGGCAGTGTGAGCTGGGTGTCCGACCGTGGTCGAATCATTGAGTTCGATGAGGATGGTCAACCGCTGAGGATTATGGGCACGCATATCGATATAACCAAAGAGAAGCGCTATGAGCTGGATTTGTCCGAACTTGCTCATAAAGACCCTCTAACAGGTTTATTAAACCGCAAGGCGCTAATAGAGGCCTATGAAATGTCAAAAACACAAGACCATGCTGGTGGCGCGTTACTGTTTATCGATCTCGATGATTTCAAAGTGATCAACGACCACTATGGGCATAAGTTTGGTGATAGTCTGCTGATGCTTATAGCAGACCTATTACGGCAGCAACTGAGCGAGCCGCTGGTGATCGCGCGTTTAGGCGGAGACGAGTTTGTGGTGTTAGTTAATTCAAGCGACAGAGCATTATTGTCAGAATTGGCTCAACGAGTGCTGGCCTGTTTTATGGCGCCACTCGATCTCGAAAATCGCCAAATTTCGGTAGGCTTAAGTATCGGTATCTGTCTGCATCAAGGTGAGCTTAGTTTCGCAGAGGTCTGTGATCGCGCTGATAAAGCGATGTACCAAGTTAAGCGACAAGGAAAGAACAGCTTCTCTTTTGCACTCTAACCAGCCTCTCAATTCTGTGATTGATCATTGTTAGCATTATCAATATTGGGAGTCAGTTCTCGGCTTAGGGCAATAAAACTCTCTGCTGCGGCCGTTAGTGGCAAGTTCTTACGCCAAATAAGGGCTAAGTCCCATGTAAGAAAAGGGTTTAAAGGCCGGTAAACAAAAGCATCTGAGCTGACTTTATTACAAATAGGTTCCGGTAAAATGGCGATGCCCATTTCTGCTGCAACCATGGCGGCGATAAAATCCCATTGACCACTTTGTGCGGCAATATTGAGTTCGACATTGGCTTTGCGGCTTAAGCGCAGCAATAGTTTTGACAGTGAAAAATCATCGTTATACAGAATAAACGGATAGGGCTCTATGTTGGCCCAAGTTAATGCTTCAATTTCAGCTAACGGATGGTCGTTGGGGATGCAAGCTAGCAGAGGGTAGCCCTGTAAATTGTGGCTTTCAAACTCTTCAGTATGAGACGTCGG
Organism: Shewanella sp. KX20019; assembly: GCF_016757755.1. Classification (NCBI taxonomy): domain Bacteria; kingdom Pseudomonadati; phylum Pseudomonadota; class Gammaproteobacteria; order Alteromonadales; family Shewanellaceae; genus Shewanella; species Shewanella sp. KX20019. The sequence continues at coordinate 728,220 of NZ_CP068437.1, forward strand.
TAATGCGGTAAACGTTAGATCCAAACTATCATTTAATAACGCCTGCTCGGCACCAAAACCGCCTAGCTCAAGAATGCTGACTTCGATTCCAGGATAACGTTTTCTATAGTTTGAGAGAAGGTTGATTATCATCTCTCCCATCATCGGACAGACCCCTAAACGCAGCTGACCCGTTTCCAAGCCATTTAAACGGTTCATATCCTCATGTAACCTATGCCATTGACCCACAATTTGTTGTGCACTACAGGCTAATAATCTTCCGGCTTCAGTTGCGATGACCTTTTGATTATTGCGGATTAACAAAGGTTGGCCAAGATTCTCTTCAAGGCGCTGGATCATCTTAGTTAACGTGGGCTGAGTTAAGTGTAACTTCTCTGCTGCACGGGTGTAGTTGCCCATTTCTACAAGAGTCACAAAACAGTGTAAGTTTTTTATTTGAATGTTCATGCTTTTTTGGAATGTACTTAATGGCTATTATTCATTTTACTAATAGTTGGAAGCGGATTACTTTGACTTCAACCGCATATCCAGCCATTTAATCCCATTTTCTGAGGTCGTTATTATGAAGTCATACCAAGGTTTATTTGCCCAAGCACTCTATTTAGCCGCAATGCCATTAAACAAGGAAGAAGCGAGCAAGATTCAAGCTAATACTTGTGAGCAGCAACGCTCGTTAGAGGAAGCTGTCACTGAGAAGGTATAAAAGGAGTAGTTCAATTTTTTTCTTAGCAAGCAAGCCGTCCGTCAGCTTCACCGTTTAACTCAGGTTCGCTTATCTCATACTAAGCGTGAGTTTATAAATATCTCTTATCACTCCTTGAATCATTGAAGTTGACCATCGGTGATGGGAGATTTTTCACTTTTTAGGTTTAGCCTATTCATATCATTGCAGTAGGTAAACGGTGATATGAATAGCGCAACGAGATTTTGCTGATGCTGCTAGATGCTCAGCATCAGCTATGGGTCAATGACCAGGTTTTAAGCCAAGCAAAACCCCAAAGCCTATTAGTGCAATAGCACACAAGTTGTTAATTCTAGTATGGTAGCGAGTTAGAGCGCTGCTTAATCGTTCTGACGTAAATAGCAGTGCCACACTAGTGAACCACATTAGGTGCAGTAGCATGATATATAAACCATAAACTGGTGCGATTGTGCTGCCATTATTTAAACTCATCACTTGGCTAAAGATACTTAAGAAAAACAGCATTGTTTTAGGGTTTAAAACATTGCAAAGAAAACCCTGGGCCAGATATTGCTGACGGCTAGTGGTTAATGAAACCCCTTTTTCAGGGGTTATGCTTGTCGAAACCGAGATTAAGCCTTTTATCCCAAGATAGATGAGGTAAAGGGCTCCAGCATATCTAATGAGTTCAAAAAGCCATTGGCTATGTGAAATTAAGTATCCAATCCCCATTAATGAATAGCCGATATGTACTGTGATGGCTAAGCTGATTCCAAGTGCTGTATAGATGCCAGAGCGTCTACCATTATTGATACTGTTTTTAAGCACTAGAGCAAAGTCTGCTCCAGGGCTGATAACGATAACGACGCCTAATATGAGTAAACTGATTATTTCCACTTTTGATTCTCAATGTTCTTTGTTGTTCCCAAATTGTAGAGCGTCGATAGGCAAGTTATAATCGAATTAATTTCCGGTAACTGGTGAGTTTTATTCACATATGAGGCACTTGAAAGCATTTCATACATTTCATGTCACAGCATCTTCTTCCAGTTTCAGTGATGCTGCGACTAAGCTACATATTACTCATGGAGCAGTAAGTAAGCAGATCAAAATTCTCGAGAACTACCTTGGGATGTCACTTTTCTATAAGGAGGGACGTAGGGCGCATTTAACCCAAGAGGGCAAGTTGTTACAGCAATATACAGAGGAAGCTTTTCGTACATTGGAAACAGGTGTTAAGAGAGCAAAGCAGCTTAATAATAATTATCTGGAAGTCAGCTGTGAACCAACGTTAACGATGCGCTGGCTTATGCCTCGTCTATCTGAATTTAATGAGTTATCTGGACTCGATATTAGGTTATCAACTGCGGGGGGTCCTGTGACTTTAGGGGCAACAGGGCTCTCTATGGCTATTCGTCGTGATGATTTCGTGCTCAGTGATGATTATATTAAGCGGCCGTTAGTTGAAGAGTGGGTCGGCCCTGTGATGTCGAAAGAGTACTGGGATTCAGTATCGAATGAGCCATCAAAGCTTAAGCTACTTCATAGCCAAACTCGGCCTCAGGCTTGGGCGGCATGGTTAAAGGGGGCTGGCCAACCATTTGAGAAAGCCCGTCAAGAGCAAACATTCGCTCACTTCTATTTCTGCTTTCAAGCTGCTGTCGATGGTTTAGGTGCGGCTCTTGGCTCCTACCCTTTAGTTGTTGATGATTTAAGAAGAGGTAGTCTTATCGCACCATACGGATTTATCCGTTCGGGTCATAGCTATATCGCGATCAGCGACCCGAGTATGGTCAATGGAAATCAAACCGCATTTTCTAAATGGGTCGCTGACCAGCTAGCGGTTTGTATTCCCGAACAACATGAAATGAGGCCTGACTCGTTTTAGCAGCGTTAATTTTTGCTGTGTTAGTTGAGTAGCTCGTGGTTTTCAGGCAGTTGACGGCTGATCCACAGCACCAGTTTGTGCTTCATATTCGGGCCATCTTCTTTGTCTTTTGGCAAGGCTTGAATTAGCTTGTCTGTAACCAATAATCGGTAAATGCATTCCACTTTGTCTTTAGGAGAAATACCCTGACCAAAATCGTCAAAGCCTCTTTTCTTGGCGTAACCTACACCGATTTCCATCGCTAGCTTAAGTAGCTGTGCATCGTGCTTTCCAGACTTCATATATCGATTCTCATTGGAAATGTTAATACTGAATTTACGCTATTGAGGTGAGAATTCAATGGCAAAATGGTGAAAGTCATTGGTTTATGCCATAACCGTTACAGTTATGGCCAATTCTGTTGTGCTAAGACATTTAACGGTTAATAAAAGCGCATAAAAAAATGCCGCTCAGGTGACTGAGCGGCATTTTTAATTATGCATTATGACAACGGTTTACTGAGTTGAAAAGTAGTTGTCAACCAGCTCCGTCTTGTTCTCAGCTTGTGGCGTATGACACTGAGTACAGTTGTAGTACTGTTTATTTAACTTAGCATCGGCAAGTAGGTGCGACGGGTCGATCTGTGTCGCTTTCATCCGTTTAGCTTTTGCTGGGCTATGGCAGCTCATACAACCGTTTTTCTTCAGCGTAATCGGGTATCCCGCTTTATGTGGGATCATCGGTGGCTGATGTACAAAAGTACGCTCAATCGACTTACCACGTTTTGGGTAAATCGGTGCTGCATCAGCTGCACGAATGTCGGTGATCTCAGATTGACCCAGTGACATCACATTCACAGGCTCTGCTGATGTGGTTGCTTGTTGGCCAGAGCAAGCGCTAAGCGCCATCACTAGCGCAGCTGCAGTAAATAATTTTTTCATCTTTTTATCTCCGCTTATTGGCTAGTTATGCTTTTGTCACTTTAACTGGACACTTCTTGAAATCTGTCTCTTTTGACAGAGGATCAGTCGCGTCTAGCAACAACTTGTTGACCAGCTGACGTGCATCGAAGAATGGCATGAATGCCACGCCTCTTGGCGGCTTGTTACGGCCTTTAGTTTCAACTCGGGTTTTCACTTCACCACGAGGTGAGGCAACAATCACTTCGTCACCACGTTTTACGCCACGTGCTTTAGCGTCTTCTGGATGCATGAAGATCTGTGCATCTGGATAAGCGCGGTAAAGTTCAGGTACACGAGCAGTCATTGAACCTGTATGCCAATGCTCTAGCACACGACCGGTCGACAACCAGATATCAAACTCTTCGTTTGGCTCTTCAGCTGCAGGTTCAAACGGCAGAGCAAAAATAACCGCTTTACCATCTGGTTTACCGTAGAAGTTAAAGCCTTCGCCGGCTTTAACATATGGATCGCTACCTTCAACGAAACGACGTAGCGTTTCTTTACCATCAACAACAGGCCAGCGTGCGCCGCGGTTTTCATGGTAAGTATCGAACGGCGCTAGATCGTGGGCGTGACCGCGACCAAACTGGGCATACTCTTCGAATAGGCCTTTTTGAACGTAGAAACCAAATGCATCAGACTCATCATTAAGATCTGCTTTACACTCTTCCGCTGGGAATTTGTCAACGACGCCATTGGCAAATAGCACTTGATAAAGCGTCTTATCTGCGTATTCAGGTTTCTTAGCGATAAGCTCAGCAGGCCATACTTCTGATACTTTGAAGCGCTTAGAGAACTCCATTAGCTGCCATAAGTCAGACTTAGCGCCTTCTGGTGGCTTAACTTGTTGATGCCACATGTGCGTACGACGCTCAGCGTTACCGTAAGCACCCTCTTTCTCAACCCACATCGCGGTTGGAAGAATCAAATCGGCAGCCATCGCAGTGACGGTTGGATATGGATCTGACACGACAATGAAGTTTTCTGGGTTACGGAAACCTGGGTAGATCTCTTCATTGATGTTAGCGCCGGCCTGCATGTTGTTGGTACACATGGTCCAGTAACAGTTCAGCTTGCCATCTTTAAGCATGCGACTTTGTAATACGGCATGGAAGCCAGGCTTTGGTGGAATCGTGCCTTCAGGCAGTTGCCATAGCTCTTCGGTGATCTTACGATGCTTAGGATTCTTAACCACCATGTCTGCAGGCAGACGGTGTGAGAATGTACCGACTTCACGTGCCGTGCCACATGCTGATGGTTGACCCGTTAGTGAGAACGGGCTGTTACCCGGCGTTGCGATTTTACCGGTGAGCAGGTGGATGTTATAGAGCATGTTGTTAGCCCATACACCACGAACGTGCTGGTTAATACCCATGGTCCATAAGCTCATTACTTTCACTTTTGGATCGGCATAAGCTTTAGCCATAAGTTCGAGTTTTTCTGGCTCAACACCACTCATCTCTGCAGCGTATTCCAGCGTATAAGTGCTAACGAACTTAGCGTACTCATCGAAGCTGATAGGCGCAGACTTACCGTTACCTGGGTTCTTTGCTTTTTGCTCTAGCGGATGCTCTGGACGCAAACCGTAACCAATATCAGTGGTACCGAGTGCAAACTTAGTGTGCTTGGTGACAAAGTCTTTATTTACAGCATCATTTTGGATGATGTAGTTAGCGATGTAGTTAAGGATCGCCAAATCAGACTGAGGACGGAAAACCATGGCGTTGTCGGCTAGGTCGAAGCTGCGGTTTTCATATGTTGATAATACATGTACACGGCTGGTCGGGCTGCTTAAGCGGCGATCAGATAGGCGAGCCCATAAAATTGGGTGCATCTCTGCCATGTTCGCGCCCCAAAGGATGAACTCATCTGCGGCTTCAAGATCATCGTAACAACCCATTGGCTCATCGATACCGAAGGTACGCATAAAGCCACCGACAGCAGAAGCCATACAGTGACGGGCGTTAGGGTCGATATTGTTGGTCAGGAAACCTGCTTTGTGAAGTTTAGACGCGGCATAACCTTCCCAAACTGTCCATTGGCCTGAACCAAACATACCTACAGCCGTTGGGCCTTTAGTTTTAAGTGTGTTTTTCCACTTATCAGCCATGGTGTCGAATGCGGTATCCCAGCTGACTGGAGTGAATTCACCCTCTTTGTCATATTTGCCATCTGTCATGCGCAATAGCGGAGTCGTTAGACGATCCTTACCGTACATAATCTTCGATAAGAAATAGCCTTTAATACAGTTTAGCCCCTTGTTGACAGGGCTTTCTGGATCGCCTTTAGTTGCAACAACTTTGCCATTATCTGTACCGACAAGAACACTACAACCTACGCCACAAAAACGACAAGGTGCTTTGTCCCACTTAATGCTATCTTTTTGCTCTGCAGCTTCGACTATCTTCACTGGCAGAGTCGCACCAACGGCTGTTGCTGCGGCAACGGCTGCGTTGGCTTTTAGAAACTCGCGACGGCTAATGCTCATGGTGTTCCTCACTCTTTTGTTCTACTGGATCGACTTGATGATAAATTAAGCTGCTATTAATAACCCCTTCAAAGGCATTAATAGCTTCAACGTTATCGAGGATGGAGCGTTGGGTTTCACCCTCTAGGGTGACCACAAACTTTCCTTCATCGGTAACCGCATGGATTTCGGCGCCGTCAAGCGCAGATAAACGCTGCTTGATATCGGCAACAGATTTGGACGCGGCGTGCACGACTAAGCTGGTGATATGAAATTCTTTGCTCATCTTTCTACCTTTCTTCGTTTTGGCAAATAACATCTGCACAGAAAGAGATGGATACTTACTAAGATTTACATTGAGTCTAGACCTCATATAAATTGTGGGTATACCTCACAAGGGGTAATGAGGTTTTTTATCGACCAAGATCAACTTTTTGTAGGTGATCTAGATCCCAATTGAGTGAATAAAGACTAGGAGCTTGATTGGTTTTTGTCCAAATGGAATGTTAGCTTGCGCTACATTAAATATTGAATATATTCATAAGCTTGATTAATGATAACCATTCTTATTTAAGAGGGTGATGTGCAGGTCATTATTGGCTGTAGCGGCGTTGTTATGCAGTTGAAATCGATACTTTATGCTCAATAGCCAGTGAGTTCCATATAGCCCATTCCGTTATGTGTGCCGCTAATATGGATAGGGCCTTCCCAATAAGGGATAGACAGCGGCATACTAGAGTCACTATTGAGTGGGCTGGTGTTTATGTCGATCTCCTCTGATGGAATTTCGATATGCCATTGCACGGGGTAGTTGCCAGATGGCGTTTGCTGCCAAGCTGTTGCTGTCATGCTGATCTGTTTATTACTGATATTATGACCGCGGCCATCTTGGTACATGCGTCTACCACTGTAAAAGTGAGCTTGCTCGCCTGTTTCGTCCCTAAGTTGAAATAGCATCAAGGTGCTGCTGTTATCCAGCCTAATCGCAAACCAATCCCAGCCCTGCTGCGTTTTTGACAGGAACTGCGAGCTCCACTCTCGGTCTAACCAAGCCTGTCCGCTGACCTTGTCCGTTTTTCCATCTCTGACGAGACTGCCTGTCACCGTAATAAATGGCTGGCTATAGTAATAGGAAGCCACGGTGCCAGCGGCATTTTTCTCGCTATAGCCGTTATCACCCTGTAGCTGAAACGGGGCTGTTGTATCAAGCTGCAACAGGTAGCTAAAATCACTGCTGGCAACCGCTAATGTGGCTGGAAATAGTTGTTTGCTTTGGCTGACCCATTGCCAGTCATCTTGGCGGATGGTTAACGGTTCTGCTTGTGTGCCTGCAATACGCTTATGTCCTCGAGACCACTTTTCATCAGCTTGATGAACTGTCTGGCTGGTGATGGCGGTATGCGCCATATAAAGCTGCTTAGTTTGCCAAGGGGAGCTATCGACAGTGATATTTCCCTGTTGTTGCTCCATTGGTTGTATATCGCCTGGTGGCGCCAGTGCTATCCGAAATTGCGTCCACTGCAATCCAAGCTGCTCATTTGATTCTGTTTCAAGATTGGCGGTGAGATACCACCACTCCTGCCTAAAATCGTTATGTGCCATATGGTCGTCAGGAAACTGCAAACCGACATTAGGCGTGACGGGGCTGTAGCCTTGGGTGTTGCCATCAAGCAGTTGTCCCATGCCGGTTGACGATTCAGGGGCTGGTGAACAGGCACTAATAAATACTGTCATGAAGCTTGTAAATAGCGCCCAAGCTAAGACCTTTTTCATAATGCTTCCCGTTGCAGGCTGGAGATGAGTGGCTTGCGAGTTTGCCAATAAAGCGGTAGCAACACCGCCAGTGCACTTGCGCCTAACGCAATAAATAGGACTCGAAAATAAGCTTGCCAGTCCCATACCATGGCGATACTCCAGCCAAAAGCCTGCAGCGTGACTTTATTGATGAGCAGGTAGCCAAGCAGGGCTCCAGAGGGTAATGCCAGTATGCAGGTAAACAATATGATTAATAACATTTGCAGTGACACTAACCCGCGTAGCTGATTACGACTGACGCCGAGTGCATAGAGCCTGGCTAGCGGGGCTTGCCGTGCCTGAGTGAGCATCAAACACGCACTGAACAACCCTATAGCGGCGACCATCAGTGTTAGGCTATTTAGCACTAAGGTTATCGAGAACGTACGTTTAAAAATCTCCAGCGCCCGTTGTTTTATCTTAGCTTGGTTATACATCTGCGCCGCTGACAGCGGTACTTGCTGCTGCAATATCTGTTCGAGCTCCGCTATCTCACCGCTGTAACTGGCGGCGATGCTAGTGGGGCGGGTCTGTAACCCTAATTGCTGCCACGTATGTTGGCTAACAATCACCTGTCCCAACGGGTTGCCATAATCGTAAAAGATAGCGCCGATAGGTAAAGGTGGCTGTGAAGCATTTTCAAATTCGGGCAGCGAAACAAGATCGCCGACGTTCAGTCGATACTTAATCGCCATTGGCTCACTTATCATCAAGGTGTCACCCTCAAAGAATAGCGGCCACAAGTTATCAATTTCGGCCTTCATTTGATTACTGTTTCTTAGTGAGTGCGCATCTCGAGTCATTAGACTTACTGGCACATTTTGGTAATGGCTTTTATGCAGCCATTGTCCATAAATGGTACTAACTTTAGGCTGTTGGGCTAACAGTGCTTGAGTGGCTCCTATTTTGTCGTTGGGTGGCCGTATATAAATATCGGCATATAAGCGCGCATCTAACCAATTCCTGAGGGTGATCTCGAAACTACCGACTAGGGTGTTCATCGATATATTGGCGGTCAGTGCCAGTAACATAGCCATCATGGCTAATGATAATGGTGCAATAAGCTCCTTACTTTCAGCGACAGCATATTGCCATAAACTATTACGGCTAAGGCGGGTAGCAGCAGACAAGCAAAGCTGCAGTGATAATGGCAGTAACAGTGGAATAGCAACGGTGACTAAACCTAGTAGGATTAAGCTGTGTTGGTAGTCACGGCTAAAGGGAAAAAGTGCTGCAGCGAGTGCAAGTAAAGCGATAGCTATCAAAAATAGTACTCGCTGAGTTTTTGCTGCATGGCGTTGCTGCTCAAAACGACTGCTACTGCGCGCGAGTGGCTGCTTAGCCAGTGCGTTAAACAGCGGTAAACAAGCACATATGGCGGCTGCAAAAGTAAGCCCAATGGCTTGATAGAGCCAGCTCCATTGCCATAATCCGGGTAGCAATCTGGCACCATAAAGCTGCTCCAGCGTCAACGCTATCATAGGTTGCAACCAGTGACTTAGTTGTAATCCTAAGATAAAACCGAGCACAGACCCTATGATGACTAAGGTTAATAGCTCAACAAAAAGCGCGATGAGCAAGGCACGTTGAGGTACACCTTGTTGTTGCAGTTGCACTAGTAACCTTTGTCGTTTTAACAGGCTATATCGTACGCCGTTATAAGCGATAAAAAGACCTACTACAAAGGCAAGTAAACTCATTGCCGTTAGGTTCAGATGAAAGCTGCGGGTCAAACTGGTGAGTCCTTCTCCCTCATCTTGCTGCGCTAACTCAAACTGCTTAACAGTTTGTTGGCTAAATGTTTGCGTGACTTTTGCCGTCAATTGAGTGGCATTACCAAAGAGCGCGATGTAACTCAATTCACCTGGTTGGTTCAGTAAATTCTGACCCAATGAGATATCCATTAAGATGGCTTTGCCTAGGCCGAATTCATCATCTACTGAGATGACAGATAGCATCTGGCCAGCGAGTTCGAACGCGCCCTTGGGGGCGACTTGTTCGGCAAAGCTTTGACTCATGAGGATATAGGGCTGACCAGAGAGTAGTTTGGCTAGCGGAATGCCACTAGAGAGCATTGATATTTTGGCAGGTAGTGCAGTTCCATTTGTTTTGCTGTGGTGCTGTTGCACCGATAACGCCGCGATAAGGTCGCTGGCTTGAATATCCCAGCGTTGGCCTGCGCTATTGGTGACAGTGCCAGTAAGCACGGCTAATGATTGAGTGATACCCGCTTGCCGAAGGTTTATATAGACAGATTCATCTATGGCTTTTTCGCCAGTGACAGGCGCTAAAATAAGTTGCGCTCGCTGGCTTAAGAGTTCGGTGGCTTGTGAATAACTGCGCACGGCATTTTCGTTAGTGGCACGCACCCCAATGAGCAGCATTACCGCTAAAATAAAACCCAGTAAAATAGCCCCTGCTTGTAGAGGAGCCTTAAAGTAATGCCGTGCGAAAACAGCAAGGCTTAACCTAACTGTTAACCACAATGGGCTACTCATTGATGCTACCTTGCTCCAAGTGCCAGCGTCTTTGCATGAATGCTGCACACTCAGCGCTATGCGTCACCATGAGGATACTGGTATCAGACTCGCGAGCGAGTTCAGTCAGCAACTGCATCACCTCTCTACCGGCCTTTTCATCTAGATTGCCTGTGGGTTCATCGGCTAACAATAATTTGGGTTGATGAGCTAAGGCTCGAGCGATAGCGACTCGCTGTTGCTGGCCACCTGAAAGCGTTTCTACATGACGATGTTTTACCTCATCTAAGCCCAACTGTTTGATTAAATGATCGCACCAAGGCGACCATTGCTGACGATTAAGACGTAGCGAAAATGCGATATTGTCTGTTACATTGAGCGGAGTGAGTAGGTTGAATTGTTGGAAAACCACGCCTAAATTACTACGCCTAAATTGGCTCCATTGCTTATCTTGCCAAGGAGTTGTGTCATTTTCGAAGAGAGAGAGCATTCCGCTATCGATGAATTCAAAACCACCGATAATGTTAAGCAGGGTACTTTTGCCACAGCCGCTGGGGCCGGTTAGTGCGACAGTGTCTGCACTTTCAAGCTGTAGGTTAATATCATCCAGTACTTGATGATATTTATCGCCGTCATTAAATCCTTTCGATACCGCTGTTAATGTCACGATACTGTTGCCCATTACAACTCCTTGATAGACCCCACACTTGATTAAAATGCGCAGTGGCATCCATGGCCCAGCCTATTTTGTTTAGCTGTTACCAATCTAGCACGCAATCACCTAGGAATACCCGTCGAAGTTGCATTTATAGCCCTGATATACCAATTACTTTACTGGGGTGAATCAAAAGTTTATGTAGGTCTTTTTAGGTATTGGCTCCTAGTCTTGTCTACACTATGGATAGTGGTTTAAATATTGCGCTTACTGTCTATTAGCAGATTAAATTTCAACGCATGAGTACCAAGATAACAGTAGTTAAAGCTAGCCTATTTAGAGTCACAATCATCACAACCGATAGCACTGTGGATTATGGATATGAGCAGACGTCGCACCTTTCGAAGCCGAATTTTATCGCAAATAGCATTCCCCTTAATTGCAATAATGGCCGTAGTATTCAGTATTAACGCTTGGTTTAACTATCAAGCTGAAGAGAAGTACATCTATGACGATCTAGAGCAGCAGGCTGAGAATATTGCTGGTCGGATCCAGTTCTTTCTACTTGCTGCTCAAAACGATACTCGTTCGGTTGCAGATCTACTGAGTGAAGCTGATGCACAGTCGCTGCTCAATAACGAAGATAAACTCAAAACAATATTAACTCGCAGATTGGATCGACACCCAGATTTCTATGGCAGCGCTATTGCATTCCAAAGGGCATCAACTGGCGATAGAGAGCTGTTTGCTCCCTACGCTTATCGAGACAACGGCAAGGTTAAGATCATTGATATTGGTGTCGATGGCTATGATTACACCGATGGCTCATGGGAGTGGTGGAGTAAGGCGATAGACAACATCAATGGCTACTGGTCTAGCCCTTACTTTGATGAAGGTGCTGGCAACGCATTGATGATTAGCTACTCGCAACCGTTTGGTCTGCAACAGCCATATGATGGGGTCGTTACGGTCGATTTGGCATTAAGTTCCATTCCTAATATGGTGAATGTAACAGCAAAACGAATCGTTGTTATTAATGATAAAGGTCAACTTATCTACCACAAAAATCAATCGCTGTTGCTTGAGAACGGTACTGAAAAGTGGTTAGCGAAGTCTGCCGATAACCAAGCCTTTATAGAATTAATCGACAGTGGTCGTCCCGGTTATAGCCACATTCAAGATAGCCAAGGTGACACCTTTCTTGCCAGTGTCGGCGTGGTACCAACGCTTAATTGGCGGGTGATAATTATGACGCAGCAACAGCAGCTTCATAACAAGTTTTTACTTGGATTTTCCTCCCTAGCGTTAAATTTATTGTTAATTTCAATGGTGCTACTGCTCACCGGTTATCTCACAGCCAGAAGGTTAACCCGTCCAATCGAGGAGCTAGAGGCTGGTATAGCCGCTTTTGGCGCAGGAGAAACCAAGCGGCTCAATAAACCGAAAGGGGCCGTGAGCGAGCTAATCACATTAACCGATAAATTCAATGATATGGCGAGAGTATTAGAGGAGCGTGAGCAAGCGTTACTCGATTCTCGGGGTAACCGATTTGCCAAATTAATTGATGGTATGAGTGACAAATCCTTTTATTGCTCGATTGAGCCTAATGGTCAGATAGCGCAGGTCAGCGAGGGGGTTGAAAAGGTACTAGGGGTCAATCCTGAACTGTTGAAACGTAAGTACCAGCGGATGTTTTCTGATGATCCCATCAATGAAAAAAATTGGCATTATATGGATGAAGCATTACAAGGGCATAACGTTCCTCCCCACCAGATCGAAATGCTTGATGCCAAGGGCAATCTGCGCCGTTTAGATGTGTTTATGCAGCCGCTACTGTCAGATAACCAAGAGATAATCTCAGTTGAAATGTTATTCAATGATGTGACGCAGCAGTTTTCTGCAGCGGCTTGGTCAAACGCGGTGCTTGAATCCGCACCAGAGGCAATGCTTATTGTTAATGAAGCTGGCCGACTGGTATTTACCAACAGTCGATGTCAGTTATTGTTCGGTTATGATGAAGCGCAGATGCTAACGATGTCGGTTGATGCTCTCGTCCCTGACGCTACTCGACCACATCATGCTGGCTTGCGGCATAAGTTTGTTGCCGAGGGCCGAGATCGTAAAATGGGCCTAGGAATGACATCTGATCTAATGGCATTGAAAGCCGATGGTTGTGAATTCCCGGTTGAAATCAGTTTGGGTATGCTGCCCCTTGGCGCTGATGGTGTGCAGCAAGTAGTGGCTACAGTCAGAGATATGACCGAAGAGCTAGCGATTGCTAGGCGGATTAAAGACAGTGAAAACCGCTTTCGTGGTTTAGTCACTAACATTCCCGGGGCTGTTTACCGCACCCGAATTGATGATAACTGGGTGATGGAGTATGTCAGTGACAATATTGGCGATATCAGTGGTTATCCAGCCTCAGACTTTATTGAGAACAGTAAGCGTAGCTTTGCTAGCTTGATTGTTGAAGAGGATCTCGCTACAGCTAACCGTGCAATCGAAGCAGCCTTAGCTGAGCAACAAAGCTTTGAAGTGCAATATCGTATTCAGCACCGCGATTCAACCATTCACTGGGTACATGAAAAAGGTAAAGCGATTTACGATGCAGATGGTGTCGCGCTGTGGTTTGATGGCAGTATTAACGACATCACCACCAGTAAAGCCGCACAAGAGAAAATTGCTCAATCCCAACAGCAGTTAGAAACCATAACCGAATCGATCCCAAGTACCGTTTATCAGCTGCATTGGCGATCGAATCGCGATCGCGAGTTCACCTTCTTATCAAGCGCCTGTATTACCACTTTAGGCTTCCATCGAGATCAAGTGGTAGATAATTTCGATCTGGTTGCCGATTGCATTATCACTGATGAGCGTTCGCATATTATCGAAGCGTTATCTGGTGCTAGCCAATCGGCACTTAACTGGACAGAAGAGTTCCGTTATCGCCACCCAATGGGTGATATTCGTTGGTTGCAAGCCGGCGCACATGGTAATCAGTTAGCCGATGGCAGCATTATCTGGAACGGTTATTTGATGGATATTACCGAGCGCAAGCAGATAGACCGAGAGCTAGCAAAACGTGAAGCCCACTTTAGGGCGCTGTTTGATCACGCTGGGATCGGAATTGTTAATGTGGATGATCGCGGCGCGATCTTAGATTGTAATGAGCAGTTCGGCCACTATATGCAGTTGTCGTCAGATGAGCTAAACGGCAGCTCTTTCTTTGATTATCAGCACACAGATGACCGTGATGCAACCAAAGCAATGTTTGTTGAGTTGATGGAGAAGGGTGGCAATAGCATGACAACGGAGATCCGTCTGCTAAGCCAATCTGGCAATGTGATGTGGATGGATGTGACCTTAACAGGCTTGCAAGATAAACGCGGCAAACTCAATTCTGCGGTGTTGTCGATGTCGGATATCACCTCGTTAAAACAGCTGTCTGATGAGTTAAAGCAGGCGAAAGATTCTGCCGATGCCGCCAGTAAAGCTAAGAGTGATTTCTTAGCTAACATGTCACACGAAATCCGCACACCCATGAATGCCATCATTGGTATGTCGCAACTGTGTCTGCAAACGGATCTCGATAACAAACAGCAAAATTATGTGCAAAAAATAGATCGGGCCTCTAAGTCTTTATTGGGAATTATTAATGACATCTTAGATTTTTCAAAAATTGAAGCTGGCAAATTAGACATTGAAGCAGTGCCATTCCAGCTCGACACCATGCTGGAAGATTTAAGTGACATGTTTGCAGCTAAAGCTGCGGATAAGCAGCTAGAGTTGTTGTTTGCGGTGGCACCAAATATTCCTCAGTACTTAGAAGGTGACCCGTTACGCTTGAGTCAAGTGTTGATAAACTTGATGAATAATGCGATCAAATTTACTGAACAAGGCGAAGTCTTGCTGTCTATTAGCCAGCTAGAACAAGCTGAAGATAACATTGTGCTTAAGTTCAGTGTTCGTGATAACGGCATCGGTCTCACGGAGGAACAGCGCAGTAAATTATTCAAATCCTTTAGTCAGGCCGATACATCTACCACTCGAAAGTATGGCGGTACAGGTCTGGGGCTGGCTATCTGTAAGCAGCTGGTGGAGCTGATGGGTGGCGAAATCGGTGTCGAAAGCCAGTTCGGCAACGGCAGTACCTTTTTCTTTACCGTTAAGTTTAAAGTTGCCGACAATAAACGGTTAAAGGTGGGAGAAGAGTTAGAGGGAATGCGAATATTAGTCGCTGATGACAACGCAACAGCGCGAGATATCCTGCGCACAACCCTCGAAAGCATGGGCTTTGAAGTCGACACAGTGAAAAGTGGCGCTCAAGCAGTAGCGCGGTGTAAGACCCGCCAGTATCCACTTGCGTTGATCGACTGGCTAATGCCTGAGATGAATGGCTTAGAGGCGTCTGCAGCGATCATTGAAAACAGTGACACCCCGCCCAAGATATTGATCGTCTCTGCCCATGCAAATACTGATTTAACAGAGCATATCAATGATATGGATATCGCGGGCTATATTACTAAACCTATCAGTGCCTCGCGTTTGCTTGATGGCATCATGTCGTCGCTGAGTAAAAATGGCACTATGCCAGTGCGTCGTAAGGGCGTAGATATTAGTCAGGCGTTATTGAAGCAGCTAAAAGGTAAACGCGTTTTATTAGTTGAAGACAACGAAATGAATCAAGAGGTTGCTACTGAGTTTCTAGAGCAAGTTGGAATCGTTTTATCGATAGCCGAGAATGGCCAAGTGGCATTAGAGAAGCTGGCGACACAACCATTCGATCTGGTGCTAATGGATTGTCAAATGCCAGTTATGGACGGTTATCAAGCGACTCAAGCATTGCGTAAAATACCAGAACTTGCAGCACTGCCAGTGATAGCGATGACAGCCAATGCAATGGCAGGAGATAAAGATACATGCCTGCGTGTGGGGATGAATGACCATATCGCTAAACCGATAGAGATTTCATTGTTATATTCCACTCTACTGACGTATTTGGGTGATGGCGAGCAGCCACGGTTAGATACCACAATAGAGGGCGCTATAACCGAAGGCGATGTGCCATTTTGGCCACAACATTCAGAGTTAGACGTCGATAAAGGTTTACAGTTAGTACAGAATTCAGTTCGGCTTTATAAGCGAATTTTGGAGCGTTTTTATACAAGCCAAATGCATACGGCTGAGCAGATTGAGCTAGCAATAAGCCAAGGTAAAACAGACGACGCCATCCGCTATGCACACACCTTAAAAGGGGTGTCTGGTAACTTATGTGCCCCTAGGTTAATTGAGGTCGCTAAAGCAATCGAAACTAAGCTAATGGTTGCTGGCGACGCCGATATCGTAGCTGAATTAGCTGAATTAACCACACTTATTGCAGTTATTTGTGAAGCTATATCTGAATGGATGTCGCAGCTTCCTCACCATGGTGAGTTAACCGAACAAGATGACGCAAAGCAAACTTTATCAGACGTTGAGCTGGCAGAAGCGGCAGCGCTACTGTTAAGCATGTTGGAAGATGCCGACTCTGATGCGGTTGAAAAAATGGATGAGATTAAAGGTCGCGTGGCTGCTGACATTTGGCACCAAATGAGTCCTGCCGTGGCAATGGTTCACAGTTATCAGTTCGATGATGCCGCAGGGCTTATTAAAAAGATATTCGATTTGTAGGTAGATGATAGTGCCTGAATGGTGACTTTAAGGTTATTTTCTTTGCTTAGTTTGGTTATCTCAAGCATGTAATGACGCGCGGTCTATAATTGCTAATGACTGCTCTGTCTTTATTAAAAAAGTGAATAAGCCATGAAAAAAATCGCAATTATTCAGGAGTCACCTTATGTTCTTGATAAAGAACGTACTATAGAGAAAGCTGTAGATCTCATCAACTTAGTATCATCTAAAGGTGCTGAACTTATCGTTTTCCCAGAGGCGTTTATATCTGGATACCCCGCCTGGATTTGGAGGTTGAGGCCTGGCGGTGACTGGGGGATCAGTGAAGAACTACATATACGGCTGCTTAAAAATGCGATCGACCTGTCTTCTGATGAGCTAAAACCCATGCTAGAAGCCGCTAAAGATAACGGCGTTACTGTCGTTTGTGGTATTAACGAACGAGATAATGCCAATAGCCAATCGACAATTTATAACTCGGCTATAACGATCAATACTCAAGGTCAAATTATCAATATTCATCGTAAGCTAATGCCCACTAATCCGGAACGTATGGTATGGGGCTTTGGCGATGGTCATGGGCTAAATGTTATTGATACCCCTGTCGGGAGAATTGGTAGCTTAATTTGTTGGGAAAGCTATATGCCACTAGCGAGGTACTCTCTCTATTCGCAAGGTATCGAAATTTATATTGCGCCAACCTACGACAGTGGTGAGGAGTGGGTTGGCACGATGCAGCATATCGCTAGGGAGGGTAAGTGCTGGGTTATATCTTGTGGAGTTGCTTTAGAAAGAAAAGATCTCCCTGAGGATTTTCCAAATTTGGATGGACTTTACCCTGCTGATGAAGAGTGGATTAATCCGGGGGGATCTCTGGTTGTGTCGCCAACAGGAGAGATCGTGGCTGGACCATTATCTAAAGAGAAGGACTGTTTAGTGGTGGATATTGATGTTGAATTAGCTTCACACTCCAAACGTGCACTGGATGTAGCTGGTCACTACTCCAGGCCGGATATATTTAAACTACATGTTGATAGATCCCGACAGTTTTCGACGCAATTCAATAACAAAAATTAAGCGCTTGCTCGTGTAACTCACCAGCTGATTTAAAGCTGACTATACTTGATGAATCAGTTGTGATTTTGGCCTAAAAGGAGGCTCTGATTCATGGATAAAGCCACCATTCTCGTTGTGGATGATACCCCGGGTAACATCGATATTTTGGTTGGGATCTTGAGTAGTGATCACAAGATAAAGGTGGCCATTGATGGCCCCAAAGCGCTGGCATTAGCTCATAAAAATCCGCCAGACATCATATTACTTGATGTGATGATGCCAGGAATGAATGGCTATGAGGTGTGTGAGCGTTTAAAGAAAGATCCGCTCACCAGTCATATCCCGGTTATTTTTGTGACCGCATTGGCCGATACCGCAGATGAAGCTCAAGGGTTTGCACTTGGTGCCGTCGATTACATCACTAAGCCTGTTAGTGCGCCTGTGGTGCAAGCTCGAGTCAAAACTCACCTTGCTCTTTATGATCAAAAACGCCTGCTAGAACAGGAGGTAAAAGCGCGTACTAAGGAACTTGAAGATACCCGGTTTGAGATTATTAGACGTCTTGGTCGAGCAGCAGAGTATAAGGATAATGAAACCGGGCTGCATGTCGTGAGGATGAGTCACTATGCGCGCTTGTTAGCAATCAAAACAGGCCTACCAGACAAGTACTGCGATCTTATCTATAACGCTGCACCAATGCATGATATTGGTAAGATAGGCACTCCAGATTCGATTTTGAAAAAACCTGCTAAGTTAGATAAACCTGAATGGAAAGAGATGCAGCGACACGCTGAAATTGGTGCCGAAATCATTGGCGAGCATAAAGACCCATTACTTGAAATGGCAAAGCGTATCGCACTTAGTCACCATGAAAAGTGGGATGGTAGTGGCTATCCTCATGGCATTGCGGGAAGCGATATTCCCATTGAAGGGCGGATCGTGGCAATCGCCGATGTGTTTGATGCATTAACCTCTGTCAGACCCTATAAAAAGGCGTGGACAGTGGCTGATACCATGGATCTTATCGACAGTGAATCCGGTAAACATTTTGACCCACAATTAGTGGAAAATTTTAAAGCCATTATTAACGATGTAACTATGATCCGCGATCAGCATCATGAAACCTAATTGGCCAACGGTTTTCATCATCCATAAAAAAGGCGCTCTAAGCGCCTTTTTTATGGAGAAGGCAGAAAGTTAATCACTCTCTTCTAATGAATAAGGTAGGGCAATGATGCTGAGTTGTGATGTATCATCACCTGCGATCCTAAGCGTGGCATCGAGTGGGGTGTCATTGGCTAAAACTGCAGTCAGTAGCAGCTGCTGGTCGCGTTGAACACTTTCAATGATGGTACCAGCACGGCGAAATTCAGCCCCATCTTCTAATGCGATCTCTAACTGGCTTTCAGCGCTTAACTCGGCCGATACAGTGCCTGACACAATATAGAGTGCACGCTTGTTGCCACCGCGGTACTTCATTCTAGCGATCGTTTCTTGGCCCATGTAGCAGCCTTTGTTAAAGCTGATGCCATTGAGCGCTTGTAGGTTACACATCTGCGGCACAAATTTAGCATTATGCGCAGCGCCGATATTGGGGTAGCCCGCCAATATTTCCAGCTCTTGCCATGCAGTTGCATCAACAATTACAGCGTCGTTCAGTTTATTGAAGTCCGCTACACTTGCTTGCTCAATTATGACAATAAAGCGGCCTGCATCTTGGATTATCATGCCATTGTCGATGAGGGTTATTTCATCGTTTAAGGTGCCAAACTGCTCAGTTAACCAGCTTGCAGCTTGTTCGCCAGCAACACCTAACAGTAGCCAGTCGTCACTGACATCATTGAGATCGGCTTTGCTAAATACGGCATACTTTTGTAACTGCGGCAGATCTAATGCCAAGGTTTGCTTTGGCATCATCATAAATAGGGTGTCACCTTTGGCAAAGGTTCTAAAGGTGGCAAGCATCTTCCCTTTAGGATCGCAATGTGCGCCCCAGCGCCATTGATTATCTTCAAGTGAACTGATATCAGTAGTGACTTGACCATGAATAAAGCTGCGGCCTTGTTCGCCCGTTACCGAGATTAAACCGAAATGAGATAACTGGGACACAATAAGGGAGGGCTGTTGTCCGTTTAAAGGCCAGTTAGGCTGAGAAGTTGACAGGGTCATTAGCAAGTCCAAGAGTTAAACCAGAAGAGCGATGATTGTAACGCTAATCATAGGCTGCGAAAAGTTGCATACCGCAAGTTTATTGAAACTACACCTAAACCCTCCCAAAAGGCGCAATCCGCTATCTTGAGATCGTTTGGATATAAAGCCGCACAATATTAAATTGTACGGCCTTAGATTATCTACCAAGTTTTATAGCAACTGATTAGGGCTTAGTGAAGCAGTCGAGTTCTAATGGTGCCTTCAATCGCTTGCATTTCGCAGAGCGCTTCATCGGCTTTATCTGAGTCAACCTCCATCACAACGTAACCAATTTCAGCGGTTGTTTGTAGATACTGGGCCGCGATGTTGATGCCTTTCTCTGCAAATGCCAAGTTGATTTGGATCAGGATCCCTGGTCTGTTACGGTGAATATGTAATAGACGTGAAGTCCCTGAATGCTGCGCTAAAGATACCTCTGGGAAGTTAACGGCCGTCATGGTTGAACCATTGTCAGAGTATTTCGCCAGTTTGCCGGCTACTTCAATACCTATGTTCTCTTGCGCTTCAGCGGTGCTACCACCAACATGAGGCGTCAATATTACATTATCTAGTCCACGCAGAGGGCTGACAAACTCGTCGTTATTCGACTTAGGCTCAACAGGGAATACGTCAATTGCCGCGCCTGAAAGGTGATCCTCTTTGAGCGCAGCAGCTAATGCAGCAATATCGACTACGGTGCCACGTGAAGCGTTAATCAAAATACTGCCTTTGCGCATACAAGCAAGCTCTGCATGAGCAATCATCTCTTTGGTATGTGGCGTCTCTGGCACATGTAAACTGACTACATCAGCAAGCGATAGCAGCTGCTCCATTGAATGTACCTGCTGTGCATTCCCGAGAGGCAACTTGTCTTCAATGTCGAAAAAGATAACGCGCATGCCTAAGGTTTCAGCAAGAATACCAAGCTGGGTACCGATATGGCCGTAACCGATAACACCCAGTGTTTTTCCGCGTGCCTCATAACTTCCTGCTGCACTTTTCAGCCAGCCGCCTCGATGAGCCATCGCGTTGCGCTGAGGTATTCCACGCAGCAACATGATGATCTCACCCAATACTAATTCAGCTACACTTCGAGTATTGGAGAAAGGCGCATTGAAGACGGGCACGCCAAGTTTTTCAGCCGCAGCTAAACTCACTTGGTTGGTGCCAATACAGAAACAACCAATACCGACCAGTTTTTCAGCTTGATTTAATACAGCTTCAGTCAGTTGGGTACGGGAGCGAATACCGACAAAATGCGCATCTTGAATCGAACTGACTAGAGCCTCTTCACTCAATGCTGCTTTGTGATACTCAATGTTGGTATAACCCGCTCGTTCGAATACATCTACTGCAGATTGGTGGACGCCTTCCAACAGCAGGATTTTGATCTTATCCTTGTCCAGCGAATGTTTCGCCATGATTTATGTACCCTTTTGGTTTATTAGTATTT
Source organism: Shewanella sp. KX20019 (assembly GCF_016757755.1). NCBI lineage: Bacteria > Pseudomonadati > Pseudomonadota > Gammaproteobacteria > Alteromonadales > Shewanellaceae > Shewanella > Shewanella sp. KX20019. The sequence goes on from NZ_CP068437.1 coordinate 749,493, forward strand.
TGTATACCTTACATCACAGTAGAGACGACTAAACTCAACTGTTCGGCTAGTTTCGGTATAGACTGTCAATCAAGAAACAAAGTAGCACTTTTTTTACTCGGTGTAGAGGGCTAGATGGCTAAAGTGTTTATTCTAAATTTAGAACAATATCTTATATGGGAGAGATATTTTGAATAAAAGCGTTTCATGGCTAGTGATCTATTTTGTGGTGCTGCTTTGGTCTGCCATAGAGCCAAAAGATCAGTTCACTTGGTTTTTAGAGGTTTTACCGGCATTAATAGCATTGCCACTGCTGGCTTTTACGCGTAAAGGTTTTCCATTAACGAGCTTGGCTTATGTGCTGATCCTTATTCATTGTGTGATCTTAATGGTCGGCGGGCACTACACCTATGCCGAAGTGCCTCTGTTTGACTGGATAGCTGAATGGACAGGTAGCAGCCGCAATAACTACGATAAAGTAGGCCATCTTGCGCAAGGGTTTATTCCGGTTATTCTGGCCAGAGAGATATTTATCCGCTTAAGTGTCATCAAAGTTGGCGCTTGGTGTCACTTTCTGGCTGTTTGTTTTGCGTTGGCGTTTTCAGCATTTTATGAGCTTATTGAGTGGTGGGTGGCCGAGCTTACAGGCGAGGATGCCGAAGCATTTCTCGGTACTCAAGGTTATGTTTGGGATACACAGTCTGACATGGCGATGGCGCTAGTAGGGGCGATTGCGGCGATAGTATTATTGAGCCGGTACCATGATAAGTTGATCGCGATTAAGCTCAAATCGTAGGTTTATCTGAAAATAATAGTTTAATACTCTATTTTTTGCGTCAATATTAGTCATTGTACTGTTTTTTAATGCGTAATTTTCATCACGCATGCTTTATTACTAAGCCAACTCTAGGTAGACTGGCTTAGTCTGCTTTTATATTGCATTGTTTTTAAATGTAATGACGAAATAATATTGAATGGACTAAGTGAAACTTTTCAGGGAGAGAAGTGATGGATAATATGGATAGTATTGATGAAGTGGTATTTCTTCATCAGGTGACAGCACCTTGCCATCTGGCCATGCTTGCAGAATCAATTGGCTTGAAGACGCGAGTGATTTCAGACATCGAGCAGCTGGAGTCCAGCGCTCATAGCCGCAGTTTCTATCTTATTTCGCAACAAGGTGCAGCAGTGGACTGTAACGGCATTCCTTTAGTTGCATCTCAACTTGTTAAACATGTCCCCGTCGCACTTTATGACGTGGTAGTAGATTCTTTAGATGAAGAGTCTGCGCTGTTATTGGGGATCAGAGGTCTTTTATTTGCAGAGCAGCGAATGGACTTGCAGGTTACAGGCTTGCGAAAAGTCCTAGCCGATGAACTTTGGTATAATAGAACATTGATAAGCCGCGTGTTTCGTCAGTTAGTGAGTCAAATCGACACGCCTCTGCAGTTATCCGTCGAAGGTTCGGAATCATTTAAGCTATTAACTCGTCGAGAAAAAACCATCATTCAGTTGGTTTCTAGTGGAGCCCGCAATAAAGAGATTGCTCAAGATTTGTGCATAAGTGAACACACCGTTAAGGCACATATCTCATCCGTTTTTAGAAAAACCCAATCACGCAACCGTGTCGAACTGTTGCGCTGGGCTCAAACTTACCAAAGTCATTTTGAGCTCTGTTCTTAGGAAGAGAGCTTTTGGAAAGGTGCCCGAAATATAGTCCCGCTTGAAAGACTAAATCATTAACATTCGTGTCGCCGGGATTGAAAAACAGTGCTGGGCACAAACCTATCAGAGCCACTTCGAACTCTGTTCTTAGCTCTAGCATGCTGCCCTTTGAAAGACGCAATCATCAAGATTTGCGTCGACTTTTTGTCATTCGCGGCTATTTTTTTATCTTTATAAAAAGCCTTTCTCAAGCTTTTTAGTGGGTTTTGCTGACTGTTTTTAGTTTGTAGTAGCCGATTTACAATTTAAATTTAGTTTTTTATAAAAAAAGCCCCCTTAATTCTCACATCATTTTATGCAAAAAACACCCATCTCTGTTCTTGCTTAAGTGCATGATTTTTACTGCCTAAAACCATTATGTTTACACCCTGTTCTCTCGGGTGGTCAGTGGATCTTTATTTTTCTTTGTTTAACAAATACTTATACATTCTAAATGTGATTAAACCTTCTTTTTTTTGTTACGAAACTCTGCAACAATCGCTGCGCACGTTAATAGAAATTAGCGGCATCATTATAAAAATGGGGTTGAATGTATGAAATTTGTAATAAAACTATCGGCGGTTTCGCCATCGAATTCTCCACCTACCTGAATAGCTATCAGCTTAAGATATTACTAATAAACATTTTTAATTTTGAGTTTGGCCTTCATTTATAGGCTGACAAATTACTAATCGGAAGTAACAGCAATGTTAAACAAATCAACAATTGCAATCGCTATCGTCACTATGCTTAGTGCCGGTTCAGTGAGCGCTGTAATGCTAGATGGTGATAGTCAAGGTGACCACGTTCGCTTATATGGCGAAGTGGGCGTAGGTGGACATTTTGATACTCATGCAGAATACAACCACGATGAGTTCTACGATACCAAGGGCTATGTAGATGATAGCTTCGCAACTATGGGCGTAGAGGGTCGACGTGAACAATTCACTTATCGTCTTGAACTGGACTACCAACGCCGTAACTGGCTTGGCGGAGACGGTGAGTTTGAGCTGGCTATCGACAAGTTGTACGTCGGCTATATCTTAACCGAACAGCAGTGGTTCGAGTTTGGTCTAACCGACACAGCATTCGACGATTACGACCATTTTGGCGACTTCACCTTCAACAAGTCCGTTGAAACGGGTGAGGCGGGTGACCAAGAGAATACAGTTAAGTACCAAGCCAAGTTTGAACATCTTATTTTAGGCACTTCCTACTCATATAACGGTGAACACAAGAGTGGTGCCCAACAAGGTGACATCATTAACGGATATGTAGGCTGGATGTCAGATCTGCTATCTGTCGTGGTTGGCTTAGAAACTCGCGGCGGTTCCAACGGCGTCAGTAAATATGGTGAGCAGCAACAGATTGGTTTGGGTGCACGCCTGAAACTGATGCAAGATTTTTCTATTGGCTTTAATGGCTTTATAGAAGATGAAGACTTGTCTACACGTAAGAGCGGTGACGTATACCTAGATTATCAGACCTTCCGCAACCAAGGTGTAACGGTAAGTGCCAAGTACGACTTGAATGAGCACTGGGAAATAATCGGCTCCGCAAACCACGAAGAATACGAAGGCTGGGATCTGATCGGTCCTAACTACGACTACTCCGAGCTGCCACCTGAATATGGGAAAGAGCGCCGTTGGGGGAGTTTAGGTTTCAACTATCGTCCTGCCCGCGACATCGTGCTTTCTTTGGAAGGCCGAGTCGGCGAAGCCCCTGAAGCAGCCTACGCCTACGCGCGTATGTACTTCTAGTCCGTATCGAATCCAACTTTTATAGAGTTTACTATGAAGAAAAGTTTACTATCGCTGGCCATTGCCAGCACCATCAGCATGGGCGCCTTCGCTGGCGTTGAAGATCTGCTGATCACCGAAATGACCCAAAGTTCCGATGCTAATGTGGGCTCGGTTGAAATCACGAATACAGGCTCTGATGCCTTTACCTTTACCGCTGACATTACTGCTTACCAACGCTCTGGCGGCAAGTACGACAACGAGTTGCTTAACGCTGATGTTAAGCCACTGTTGACTGGTCAGACGCTTGCCGCTGGCGCGTCTATGGTGATTGTCAACAGTCGTTCTAGCGAAGAGTTTCGTGATGATATTACGGCTCAAGGTGGCACCGTTGTTATCTCTACATATGATAGCAGTAATAAGTACAACAACCTGTTCATGACCAGTGATGACGGTTTTTTCCTGAAAAATGGGGATACCGTTATCGATCGTGTTGGAGCAGCGAACGACACTAGCAAGTGGGCACCGAACACTACTCTGCGTCGTAAACAAACTGCTGATGGCAACAATCCCGCTCAATCAGATACCTTCGATGCTACTCAATGGCAAAACATTTTGCCGATGAGGACTGACGATTTAGGTAAATCCGAGCTGCCTGCTGCTGATGCTGAAGACATCATGGACATCTTCACTTGTCCAACCGATAAAAGTGAAATCAAGTCTCCTAGTGAAGTCCAGGGCACAGGTTTTACCTCGCCGCTGATTGCTGAGGGTGAAACCGAATCAGCTGAAAAAGTTGCCGTAGAAGGTATTATCTCAGCTAAGGTGTCTATCCCTAATGAGGGCTTCTATCTTCGTAATCTTGCTTCTGACAACAACCCAGAGACTTCCGATGGCATCTTCGTTAGCTCTAGTGCTGCCGGCGATCTAAAAGTAGGTCAAACCATTTGTATCGGCAGTAAAGTGACCGAGTATCAAGGCCAGACTCAAATGTCAGCTGATACGGCATTTAGCTGGAACGTTACTGACACTGACATCCCAACTGAGCCTACCGATATTCAGGTCATTAGCTCTGATAACGGTTCTTTCGATAAGACGCTAGAGCGTCACGAAGGTATGTTGGTCAATCTGCCTACAGATCTTGACCCTAGTACTCCTAGCGATGAAGCCGCAGAGGATATGCGTATCACTCGCAGCTTCAGCTACAACTACCTGTCGTCTCCTAACGGTCGCAACAACATGGTGGCAGCTTATAAGCGTCCTAATTTACAGCCTAACCACTTGCACGTTGCAGGAAGCCCTGAGTCTAAGGCGGCCTATGAGCAAAACAATGACTATCGTTTAGTGATTGAAAGCTCGCCTAAATCAGGCGGTACAGACATACCTTATTACGCTGGTTTTAACAGTGATCCACACACCAACTACATCCGTATCGATGATAGTCTCGTTAACGCGCAGGGTGTGATCAGTCAATACGAAACTGAGCTGATTCCTGGGACTGATATGTATGATCAGGACTACAGCCTGACTATAACCAACCAGTTGACTAGTGATAACTTTATTCACAACTTACCGCGTACTGAGACCCCTGATCTGAATGACACTGTGGCAGAAGATGATTTTGCGATCCGCATTGCCAGTCAGAACCTGTTTAACTTCTTTAACTCTCCTTTCGGTGGCGACAACAACAACTTTGGTCAGAGCCGAGGCGCAGATAGCTACGATGAATACATTAACCAGAGAACCAAGCTGGTAGAAATTATTCGTGCTCAGGATGCCGATGTCATGGCCCTGATGGAGATTGAAAACAACGGTTTTGGCGATGATAGTGCCATTGCTGAGATTGTGAACCAGGTCAATATCCAGTATGTGGATGAGCGAGCGCAAGATTACAATGGCCCTAACTCCACTGAGAACCGTTATGTGTTCGTTGGTTTTGACAACAACGGCAATCAAATGCTGGATAACCTAGACGCCATTGGCTCTGACGCCATTGCTACAGGTATCATATATCGCCCAAGCAAGATGAGCATTGAGCGCACTCGCGTTATCCCAATGCCTCAGCAGAAAGCGCCTACCACAGTGAACGACTTAGGTGAGGTGATCAAAGATCAGAACAAGGAAATTCTAGAGAACGGTCAGAACTACCATCGTGACGCCTTAGTTGTCACCTTTATCGTCAACCAAACAGGCAAGCGCTTGACGCTAGCTGTAAATCACCTTAAGTCAAAAGGCTCTACTTGTTGGGAAGAATGGCAAGGTGTTGAGTTTGGCAATGCCACGACTTGGAACAACCGCACAGCGCCAGATCTGGACTACCAAGGGTCTTGTGCCGAGTTCCGTGTAGCCGGTGCCGTGCACTTAGGTGAAGAGATGGAAGACGTTCTTGGGGATAAGATCATCATTGGTGATTTGAACGCCTATGGTAAGGAAGATCCTGTACTCGTTCTTACCGAGAACCCACGCAACAAGACGATCGTTACCGCTAGCCACACTTACCTTGGACCTAAGCCTCAGTTTAACGAAGATGGCTCTCCAGCCATCATCACTAAGACTTATGGCTACATCGACATCGTCGGTGAAAAGTTCGAGGAGAAGGGTAAGACGCCTTGGAGTTACTCTTTCAGTGACGAAATAGGCTCGCTTGATCACATTTTGATCTCTCCTTCTCTGAAAGATCGCGTGATTGATGCTACTGACTGGCATGTGAATGCAGCAGAGACCGGCCTGTATGACTACCAAAACCGTTTTAAAGGTACCATCGACGGTACTGGAACGCATAAGTTCTACAAAGAGGACATCTATCGCGCCTCGGATCACGATCCTGCGCTAATAACCCTTAGCTATAAGCCTGGTGATACGGATGCTAACGTGCCTCTGAATCTGCCAAAACTGAGAAAACTGATCAAGGTTCCTTACCAGATCCCAACGGGTATTTCTGCTCAAGTTGGGGATGTCGCGACCGTCAGTATGAGTCCTGTTGATGATGAACAGCGTTTAGATCTGACTCAGATGGTACTTCCTAATGTGGTCCTTTCTAATGACACGACAGCTTTGGTGAATTTCGAGGTCTTTGGTGCGCCATCTGCTATCTACAACGTCACCGTAAGCCTAAAGCGTGATGGTCAACTTGTAGAAGGGTCTGAGCAAAACTTCAAAGCGAAGGTATCTAACCGCGACTCTTTGATTGCTGACATTGTAGAAGAAGAAAACGATAAAACTGGCGGTGACGGTAGTGCTGGTAGCACTGGTTTCATCAGCTTGTTATCCCTGTTCGGGCTGGCAGCTATGCGCCGTCGTCTTCGCAAATAAGCGTTGTTCTCGACAATGAAGCGCCTGCTTTCGGGCAGTGCGCTTCCCTTAAAAGATTCAAAAGAGATAACATTATGAGAATTAAAATGAGTGCAGTTGCCACCGCGACTGCTATGGTTCTGGGCGCTTTTTCTACTGCCGCGAGTGCTGACTTACTGATTACTGAGTACATTGAAGGCGGCGGATATAATAAAGCTATTGAGCTTTATAACTCCGGTGACGCTGCACAATCTTTAAATGGCTATAAGCTAGTTCGTTACAAAGATGGTGCTACTACTACCACAGAGATGCTCGCGTTTGCAGATCAGGAAATACCCGCAAAAGGCATCTTAGTTATTAGACATGCTGATGCAGTATTGAATCTCGACTCTAGCGTAACGTCTATGATTGGCGGGCTTCAGCAGAATGGAACAGATGCTGTTGCACTGCTCAATGGCGACACGGTCGTTGATATTGTTGGCGCGGTTCCTACCCCAAAAGATTGGGGTAAAGATGTCACGCTGCGACGTAGCAATACTACTAGCTCCATGGTAGCTAAAGATACTTTCGACGAAAATGACTGGACTTCTCAGCCCAAGGACACTGTCGATGGATTTGGCTGTATTGGTGAGAATGCTTGTACTTTTGTCGTCGAGCCTGGTGTGCTGTTGATTACAGAGTACATCGAAGGCGGTAGCAGCAACAAAGCCATTGAGATCTCCAATGTAGGTGGTAGTGCTATTAATCTTGACGATAATGAATACGAGCTAAGACTTTACTTCAACGGCCAAACTACAGTTGGAAATTTTGAAGCGCTGAGTGGCATTCTGGATGCAGGCAAGAGCATTGTGTACCATAACTCGGCTGCAGCCGATGAGTTTAAAGTCGGAACAGAGTCCAAAGTAACTTGGTTTAATGGCGATGATGCTATGGTGCTCACCAAAGACGGTGCAGTTATTGATAGCATTGGTAAGGTTGGAGAACAGCTAAAGTGGAGCGACGGTGATTTCTCTACTGTAGATAAAACCCTGCGTCGTAAAGATTCTGTCAAGGTCGGTGACACTGATATCTCGGATACTTACCCTGGAACCTCAAAGGACCAATGGCTTGTTCTGCCTAAGGACACTTCAGACGGCCTTAATTGTCCTGGTGAGAGTGCCTGCGATGGTTCAGTAACGCCTCCAGAACCAGAGCCAGAAACAGGTCCTTGCACCAACTGCGAGACTCTGACTCCGGTTGCCGATCCTACTACGTTCAATGGTGATATCTATTACTCAGATGTACTTAGTGGCGATTTTGCCAATGCAGATGAGCTTAAGAATGCCCTGTCGATCATCATAGCCAAAGATCACAAGTATCTGACCTATAAGCAGGTTTGGAGCACACTTACTCATGCTGATCAAGATCCCGATAACGATAAGAATGTTATTGAGATCTACACGGGTAAATCCATCTCAAAATACGACAACCAAACCAGTGGTAGTGGTGCTGGCAAGTGGAACCGTGAGCACGTTTGGGCCAAGAGCCATGGCTTCCCTAGCGACTCTCAATGGGGCTACACCGATGCTCATCACCTGCGTCCTTCAGATCCTGGTATCAATACAGCACGAAGCAACAATGACTTTGGTGCGTGTGGCGATACAGGTGAAGAGGTTCTGTTCAACGGTGTAGGCACTGGTAACTACCTGAACAAAACTACCGACTGCTGGGAGCCTCGTGATGTGGTGAAAGGCGATGTAGCTCGTATGATCATGTATATGGACACTCGCTATCAAGGGACCGATACAACAACAACTAATATGCCAGATCTAGTCGCAGTCGATCGCCTAACGACGACAGACGAGGATAGCGCTCCGCTGATCGGTACGCTTTGTACTCTGTATGCGTGGAACAAGTTAGATGCTGTTGATACCTACGAGCAGAACCGTAACAACCAGGTATACAAATACCAGGGTAACCGTAACCCTTTCATTGACCGCCCTGAGTTAGTACAAGAAGTGTATGGTGCAGTCTGTGGTGACGATCCAAATCCTGGTTTGATCGTTGAAGGTGATATTGTTACTCCTGAGAGTGTAACTGAAGGGTCTGCATATACTATCGATGCCTCTGCAATTACAGCTGGCGAAGGTGTTGCTCTTACTTACAAGTGGGAGCAGATTGTTGCTGAAGAGAAGACTGTTGTTGGTAGTGAGGCTGTATTGTCTTTGGCTGCGCCAATGGTTAAAGCCGACACAACTCTGAATTTCACTCTGACCATCAGTGATGGCACTCTGGAAACCACTAAAGCTGTTAGTTTGCCTGTGACCAACGTGCCTTTGACTCTGGATGTGACGTTTGCTGGTAACACCAAGCTGACCGAAGGCGAAAGTACTTCCATCACTGCAACTGTCGCTGATGCTCCTGAGGGAACTAGTTACAGCTGGAAGCAGCTATCTGGAAACACGGCAGTATTTACCGCTACAGACCTGACACTTGATGTGACTTCACCTAGCGTAAATATCGATCAAGTTCTCGTGTTCGAGCTCACGGCAACGGTTGGCGAAGAAAGCTTCAGTAAGTCAGTTAGCATTGAGGTGACAAACACCGAAGACACTGGTTGGACTAAGCCTGATGGCGCCGGTAGTTTAGGTGGTCTTATGACTCTGCTGCTGCCTCTAATGTGGTTGCGTCGCCGCCAAGGCTAAGCATCAGTTAAGCCTGTAAAAAGCAGCACCGGGATCGCTCTGGGTGCTGCTTTTTTTAACTGTGCAGCCGTTGGTTTATACCTCATTTGGCACCTCGAACACTTCGTGAGAGGCTAGTCACTAAAGCTAGTGGCAACGTTTATTTGTTTAATATTGAAGGGTTATTATGAATACTTCACTCCGTCCTTCTCGCCTACTTCTAACTGGTTCAGCTATTGCTCTTGCGTTGGCATTGAGTGGCTGTGGTAAGAAAAAGGTGGAAGAAGTGCCTAAGGCGCCGAAGGTGACAGCATCTGCCGCTTGTATAGCAGCAGGCGATGACTGTAAACGCTTCACCTTGCTGCATACTAATGATCACCATGGCCGCTTCTGGCATAGTAAAAACGGTGGCTATGGTATGGCAGCACGGAAAACCATCCTTGATGAGATCCGCAAAGAGGTGGTTGAACAAGGAGGCCAGGTTTTGCTGCTCTCAGGTGGAGACATCAATACTGGCGTTCCTGAGTCTGATCTTCAAGACGCCGAGCCAGATTTTATCGGCATGAACCACCTTGGATATGACGCCATGGCCGTGGGTAACCATGAGTTTGATAATCCATCAACTGTGATGGACAAGCAGAGAGGTTGGTCAAAATTTCCTTGGTTATCGGCCAACATCTATCGCCAAGTCGATGGTGAATGGCAACGCTACTTTGAGCCCTACAAGGTGTTTGAGGTTCAAGGTTTAAAGTTAGCCGTAGTAGGTCTTACAACCGAGCATACCGCTGAAATCGGTAATCCAGAGTATGTTGAAGGTTTCAAATTTACCTCAGCTCAAGCTGAGGCGAAAGATACTTTGGCAGAACTTGAAGAGAAGCATCATCCAGATCTAGTTTTTGGTCTCACCCATATGGGCCACTATGAAAATGGCAACCATGGCAGTAACGCTCCAGGTGATGTTGCCTTAGCTCGTAGCCTTGAGCCTGGTCAGATTCAGGCAATCATTGGCGGCCATTCACAACTGCCTGTGTGTATGGAAGGGGACACTGGTGAATACGTAGAAAAATATGCTCGAGATGAGCCTTGTAAGCCCGATCGTCAAAATGGCACTTGGATAATGCAAGCCTACGAGTGGGGTAAATTTATAGGCCGTGCGGACTTTGAATACTACGGTGACGAGCTCCACCTAGCAAGTTACGAGCTGGTTCCAGTAAACACTGAAAGCAAGTATGGTTTCATGCTGCATTCTTCGATGCTAACCCCCAAGGATCCAGAAACACTTGAGCTGCTACGTCCTTATCAGCGCAAGGGACAGGTACAGCTGAGGGAAGAGATTGGTGTTGCAAAGGCGGATTTCATTGGTAAGCGTAAGGTGGTTCGTTACCAAGCGACGCCTCTAGGGATAATGATAGCCCATGCTCAGACTCAGCTCCCTGTGCCAGCGGATTTCGGCATCATCAACTCTGGCGGTATTCGTGCCAGCATAAAAAAAGGGCCTATCCGCTATCGTGATGTGCTTAAGGTGCAGCCTTTTTCCAACAGTGTGACAGTGACTGAGATGAATGGTGACGAACTGAAAAAGTACTTATCTAAGGTTGCGCTTAAGACGCGAGGCTCAGGAGGCTTTGCTCACTTCAGCGGCATCAAGATGACTGTTGACTGTAAAGCGAAAGATGTCGACATCAAGATGGTTGGCGACAAGCCCTTCAAGCTAACGGATAAATATCGATTTACCCTCCCAAGCTACAATGCTGCCGGGGGGAACAAATATCCCAAGTTGAAGGAAAAAGCCAGAGACACCGGCTTTATTGATGCAGACATGCTTTATCAATTCATTAAAAAGCATGACTCGCTTGATCCCGTTGACTATGACACCGTGAAAGATGTCCGTTATATCAATTCTCGAAATTCTGATGGTTGCGGCGGTTAAACTTATTATTCAATAAGGTTAATTAGCTGATACCTTAGATCTCGAAACAGAGCCCAACCTTGCGGTTGGGCTCTTTTTTAAGGTATGCGTCCACGATGGTTTTGCGGCTTAAGTCGATACCATATTGTCGGAACATGCTTTCCTGACGATACAAAGGCAAACTGTATTGATACTTACTGGTAATGATTTGGCTCAGTAGCGAGCTCGTCGCAATCCCCTTCGGAATGGTGCTTGCGGGGGCTGAAGCTATTTTGGTGCTGACCTGAGTGCCTTGTCTGTCATAATGATGACAAGCATATTTGAGCCGAACATGCTCAATGACTTTCATTTGAGCGGAAATAAATTCAAATTTCTCGCTTCTTTCTTCACCGGTTTGATGCAGCTCACCACCACAGCAATCACTGACCTTCTCAGCAACCGGGATATCATGGTTAACTACGTCACGCGGTAAATCCGTAGATCTAATTGTTCGTCTTTGATCCCAGGGCATTTAAATGTGTTTTTCTCGAGTCGTTTGTAATGTAGCCAAAAGCCGTTACTCGGCCATTGCAAAATTTTAAGCTTATTGCGCTGACGGTTACAGAAAACAAACATATGTTGATTACACGGCTTTGCTGGAGTTCGTAAGCCACGATATTACTTTAAACCATCGATAGATTTTCGTGTCTCTACGACTAAGGTTATCGGTGAATCTATCAAAGATATTGAGGGTGACGCCCCGGTTATTGGTGATATGAACGCTTACGGCAGGGAAGATCCAATTCGGTATTAACTGATTACGATGCTACTACAGCAAATCGTGAAATAGTCACAGCGTCATGGACTGCACTTAACGGTGAAGTTTATGAGCATAGGTTAGCACCAGAGTAAGCCATCTTTAATGATTAAGGTGGCTTTTTTATTGCTGATTTATCTACATATTGCAATGCGGTGGCGAGTAATTGAGCGTTAGTTTTAAGAAATAGCCTGTTAGCCTTAAAACTGATCATTAGTGCGCATAATAGATGGTTTTATGGTTTGTTTTTGTGGTGGATTGAGCATTAATGGTTAGTGGTAATGAGTATTTAGCTCTGATTACTGTCCGCTATAGCATATGTTTATCGGTAGAATTGTTCTATAAATAAGTTGGTTAAGGCTAACCACTGTTTCTTTTCTTTTTGTGTGACGCTGTCCTTGTTGTATTTTTGTTGTGGCTGGCGATATGTAAGCCATAATACGATGAAAATATCACTTATCTGCGCAAAATAGGGCGGATTTACTTGCAGTAAAATTGTGATTGTATACACTGCGGCCATATCACAATACTGTTGCCTTTTAATAGGGTATGCGCTCAGCAATAAAATTGCATTTGCAGTTCTTGTTACGAATGCAAACCGACATTAACACTTAGTTAAGCTTACATTGATAGAGTCGTGCTAAGACTACCTATTACCCTATGGCGCGTGGTTAGGCACATAAGTTGAACGTGCAAGCGTATCAATACCTAACATTAAGCCTAATCGCGCGCCAATTCTATGGTTATTATCTATCGCCCGTCTAAATTCAGTAAAGCGTTACCGTCAAGGTTAAGGTGACGAACACCCATCTAATGATCAGCTACTTATACTCATCTTACCTGTTTAAACATTTTTGATTAGGCAGTAAACTGTCGACAATAACTACAAAAATGGATGTAACAGATGTCAATTTGGTTTAGACCGGTAAGCTTAGAAACATGTGCCAAAATGGATTCAGGGATGCATGGTAAAGGCACATTAATGCAAACCATGGGGATCACCATCTCTGAAATTGGTGATGATTATATGAAAGCGACGATGCCTGCGTCCCCTGCAGTGCACAATCCGTTAGGTATAGTTCATGGTGGTGCGAATGTCGCCTTGGCCGAAACTGTCGCCAGCTATGCTGCAAATTTTGCCGTCGATTTCGAGCAGTATTACTGCGTTGGCCAAGAGATCAATGCTAACCATTTGAAAGCATCACGCAATGGCACATTAACCGCAACAGCCAAAGCCATACACCTTGGAAAGCGCAGCTCTGTATGGGAGGTGTTGATCCACAATAGTGCAGGCGAATTGTGCTGCATATCTCGAATGACTGCAGCTGTGGTAAAACGTTAACCTAGCGCTAGCAGCTTATATTTAGCACTAAAGCATAAATAATTGTTCGGCAAGCTGTTGCATTAGCAAACTATTGCCATACTCAATATATTGGTTTTTTGATAAGGATTGGAGCGAGAATGGATAGCGCAACAATATGGGAATGGGTAGGGTATTTAGCATCGGTGGTGGTAGCGATATCACTGATGATGTCGAATATCAAAAAGCTACGCTGGTGGAATCTCGTCGGCGCGGCATTATTTGTTGCATATGGCTTAGCCATTGATGCCTTGCCAGTGGCATTAGTTAACTTTTTTATCGTGCTTATCGATGCTTATTATATTGTTAAGCTCTATAAAACGGATAAAATTCTGCAGGAATAATAGCTTTAGCGTGGCTTAATAGCGTCAAGCCACGCTAAAAATGATTAACTTAAAGTGATTAAAGCTATTCATTGAAACCACTGCAACATAGCATTTCAGTGAAGATCTTACGTTTAATTTTGTTTGAAAAAGAAGATACATAGCACAAAGTCTAATTCAGCTCCGTTCAAACTAACCTCATCTAACTCAACTCCACAAAATAGTTAGCGTATACAGAAGGCTTAATTGTCTGCAGCACTAGTCTCTACTGACAAAAGCTAACTCATCACCACATTACACCCCTCTTAATCGTTAAAGTAGTTTGTACTTATCGAATCTAATCGTTTTGTAGCTTTCGGTTAAACGACTACTATTACTCCATCGAGACAGAGTTTATTTGCACTAACGCCATAGCGACCCGTTTAAAGGAGAGCAATCATGGCCACTATATTTGATTTAATCGAAACTTGGTTGCAAGCGGATCAAGATTAAGGAGTAATTTATGAGTCAGCAAAACAGAGTACTTACTGCACAAAATGGCGCCCCTATCAGCGATGACCAAAACTCAGTATCAGCGGGCGAGCGCGGGCCATTACTGCTGCAAGATTGGCATCTTATTGAGAAGCTGGCTCACTTTAACCGTGAGCGAATTCCTGAGCGTATAGTGCACGCTAAAGGTACTGGGGTTTACGGTACGTTTACCCTAACAAAGGATTTAAGCGATTTTACTCTGGCTGACCATTTTAACGGTGTCGGCAAGCAAACTGAAACTTTTGTGCGCTTCTCAACCGTGGGCGGCGAAATGGGCTCTGCTGATGCTGAACGTGACCCACGTGGCTTTGGTTTGCGTTTTTACACTGAGCGCGGCAACCACGATATTGTCGGTAATAACACGCCGACATTTTTTCTGAGAGATGGTATTAAGTTCCCCGACTTTATCCATACACAAAAGCGTAATCCACAGACCAATCTTAAAGATCCACATGCAATGTGGGATTTCTGGGCGTTAAACCCAGAGGCGTTACATCAAGTCACGATCTTGATGTCTGATCGCGGTATCCCGGCTAACTACCGTCAAATGCATGGATTTGGTTCGCACACCTTCTCTTTCTGGAATGCTAAGGGTGAACGTTTCTGGGTTAAGTTCCACTTTAAGACTAAGCAAGGCATTGCCAACTTAACCGCAGAGCAGGCCGATATCCTTAAAGGGATTGACCCTGACTCGTCGCAGCGCGATATGGTGGCAGCGATTAATGACGGTAACTTCCCTAAGTGGGCAGTGAAAGTACAGATAATGGCAGAAACTGAAGCTAACACTTATAAGATCAACCCGTTTGACCTGACCAAGGTGTGGCCACATGCTGACTACCCATTGATTGAGATTGGTGAGTTAGAACTGAATCGAATGCCTGAAAACTACTTTGCAGAGGTTGAGCAGGTTGCATTAGCCCCGAGTAACTTAGTACCTGGAGTTGGTGCATCGCCAGACAAGATGCTGCAAGCGCGTTTGTTTGCTTATGCTGATGCCCAGCGCTACCGTATTGGTGCTAACTACAACCAGTTGCCGGTTAACTGCCCCCATGCAACCACCGCAAATCATCATCAACGTGGCGGCGCAATGGCGGGAACACAATGTCCTTTCTCTAGCAGCCAAACAGGCGCTGATGCAAGCCGCAACTATGGACCTAATAGCCATGATGGCTTGCAAGACCAAGCACAGTTTGCAGAGCCACCGCTACGTTTAGACGGCGAAGCAGATCGCTATAGCCGTTACGATCAAGATGACTTTAGCCAAGCGGGCGACCTTTATCGTCTATTGCCTGAAGATGAAAAATCCAGATTGATTGCCAATATTGTCGGCACCTTGAGTGTGGTGAGTGAAGCAACGCAGGCGAAAATGGTTGAGCACTTTAGCGCCGCGGATAGCGATTATGGCCAACGTGTAAAGCAAGCATTAGGGTTCTAGGAGATAAAGAAGGTTCTAGCGACTAGAAAAAGCAGATTCTAGGAGGAGAGAATAAGCCTAAAACAACTACAAAAAAGGCAAAACAGTTGATTCTGTTTTGCCTTTTTTGAATCATTACCTAGCACCTAGCACCTAGCACCTAGCACCTAGCACCTAGCACCTAGCACCTAGCACCTAGCACCTAGCACCTAGCACCTAATGCCTAGACAAGTAATGTAACCACACCCAATACGGCGAACAATACTGCGCAGCCGCGATGGATCCAGTGCATAGGCAGTTTTTCTGCACTAAAGTGGCCGGCGATAACGACCGGCACATTAGCGATTAGCATGCCAAGCGTGGTGCCCATCACAACCATAGCTAATGCATCGTATTTGGCTGAGAGTACTACAGTGGCTATCTGGGTTTTATCACCCATCTCGGCAATAAAAAACAGGAAAAAAGTGGCTAAGAAAGGCCCCATGGCATAAAAGCGGCTCTCCTCTTCATCAACTTTATCAGGAATAAGCACCCACAGTGCAATGGCAAAAAATGATGCAGCGACTAGGTAGCGACCAACTTCTGGACTGATAAAACTAATAGCCCATTGACCAAGCCAAGCGGCGGCAAAATGGTTTGCAAGTGTCGACAGAAAAATACCGAGAATAATGGCGGTTTTATTTTTGAAACGAACCGCTAGAATGAGCGCGAGTAGCTGTGTTTTATCACCGATTTCGGCAATAGCAACAGTAAAGGTTGAGGCGAGAAAAGCTTCCACAGATGTTTCCTATAGCGGGGAGGCAAAATTCTAAGCACAATACACCCCTCCCCAATACGAGTGGCATTGTGCTCAGGTCTTGCTGGGTTAACGACATAGTCATTAACTGTAAGTACCATGGCATTTGGCCAATTATGTTGATACTTACTCAATCGATGCTGATGTGTTGCAAAGATTGATAGCTACTCCCCCGAAGCAGAGCCGAGCATTATAGTGATAATGTGGCCAATATCAATGCTAAAAAAGCGTCCAATGCCTCAATTTTGAGCGAAAACAGTAAAACGTAAATTAACTGTTACTAAGCCTTTACAGCCTTATTGTCGATTAGTATTAAGTTGATTTTATGCTGTGTCGATGGCTTGCCCGCGCGGTTAGTAGCTGTTAATGTCGCTAACAGTCATTTTTTAGAGAAAGAGTCGTAATGAAACATTCTTATCGATATTGCCCTCGATTTATACAGCCTCAGTGGCGAAGTTGATAAGGTGAATATCCGTATTATTTAACTAAGCCGTTGGGGCCAATTGGAATCGCTAAGGTTGATGATGACCAGATTCGATTGGGGGCTGTTAATAGTATTGTTAACGTGCGAAAAACCTCTCCCTCAAAGTCGTTCTAAATCTGACCTACCAAAAAGAAATTATAAAATCTAACAGGACAATTTTGTGAACTCAAAAATACTTGGCTCTATCGCCATTGTAGCTGGCACTGCAATTGGTGGTGGTATGTTGGCATTGCCACTTGCTACAGCTTCACTAGGTACCATCCCAGCACTGCTTTTATTAGTGCTGATCTGGGGCGTATCTATCTACACCTCTTTATTAATGCTCGAAATCAATTTACGTGCAGGCGTGGGCCTAAATGTACATGCGATTACCGGTAAAACCTTAGGTAAAGTCGGTCAACTTATCCAAGGAGGCTCATTTCTAAGCCTACTGTTTGCGTTAACTATGGTTTATCTAATGGGTGGTTCATCGCTGCTTGAGTCTAAGATGGATCTGGTTGGCATGAAGATGGACAACCAACTGGCAGTGTTAATATTTACCGCTATATTTGGTGGTTTCATTGCGGTCGGCGTACGCTGGATAGATAAAGTATCACGGGTGCTGTTTACCTCAATGATCGCCCTGCTAGTTATTGTTGTCGCCTATCTGCTTCCTGAAGTGGATATGAACTTGATGATGAACAACTCTACCGCCGGCATAGTTGGTGGCAGTGATTTAACTAACTTGTGGTTAGCTGCTATTCCAATTGTGTTCACCTCATTTGGTTTTCATGTTTGTATTGCAACCATAGTGCGCTATTTAGATGGTGACGCGATGTCACTGCGTAAAGTGCTTATTATTGGTTCTACCATTCCATTAGTTTGTTACATACTTTGGTTGATGGTGACATTGGGCACGTTAGGTGGTGCAACGGTTTATGGCTTTGAAGGGTCATTACCGCTGCTGGTAACCGCACTGCAAGGGGTTGCAGACTCTGCCATTTTACAGCAGTTTATTGACCTATTTGCTAACCTCGCCTTGGTGACATCTTTCCTCGGTGTGACCATGAGCTTGTTTGATTACGTGGCAGAGCTAACGCGTGCAAAAGACAATCTGCTTGGCCGTGCTCAAACGTGGTTAATCACCTTTATTCCACCGTTATTGTGTGCGCTTTATTATCCAGATGGCTTCTTTCAGGTCCTCGGGTTTGCCGCTATTCCATTGGTTGTGATGATTATTTTCCTACCCATCGTGATGGCACTTGGTCAGCGCAAGCAAAACTTAGGCGGGTACCAAGTCTGTGGCGGCACTGCTGCCATGGGTGTTGCAGGCTTGTTAGGTGCAGGGATTATCGCGGCGCAGTTGTGGGTTGCTTTATAGATAGTTGCCGAAATGCAGTAATAGCTTTGTAACAGATTAATTTAGAGTCTGTTTCTTGGCTAACATCTTGTGCTAAAGTCGAGTGTCAATATTTGCATATTGAGCTCGGCTTTTTTGTATCTAACCCGCCGTTAAATCAATATAACTTGCGTAATACAGCAAGCAAAAAATAACAATAATCTTAAAATATTAAAAAATGGACTTAACAAAATGAAGAAATGGCTTTTGACAGTAGCTATCGCGACCTCTTTTGGCGCTGTGGCTGACGAAGGTATGTGGCAGCCCTATCAGCTTCCTGCGATGGCAGATGAGCTGAAGGCAAAGGGACTTGAAATTGACGTTAATTCGATTTCAAAACTTACCGAATATCCAATGAATGCCGTGATTAGCCTTGGTGGTTGTACGGCATCATTTGTATCTCCAAAAGGCCTAGTGGTGACAAACCATCACTGCGCTTACGGCTCAATTCAATACAACTCTACGCCAGAAAAGAACCTGTTGCGTGATGGCTTCTTAGCTAAGTCATTTGGCGAGGAGCTGGCTGCAACGCCGGGTTCACGTATTTTCGTAACTGAGAGCGTAGTAGATGTAACTGACAAGGTCAAAACAGGCCTTGAAAATGAAATCGGTAATGCGTTTTACAAAGGCATTGAGCAGCAAGAAAAGAGCTTAGTTGCGGAGTGTGAGCAAGAAGACGGTTACCGTTGTCAGGTTTACAGCTTCCACGGCGGCCTTGAGTATTACCTCGTTAAGCAGCTTGAAATTCGCGATGTACGTTTAGTGTATAACCCAGCAGCAAGCGTCGGTAAGTACGGCGGCGATGTTGACAACTGGATGTGGCCACGCCACACAGGCGATTATTCTTTCTACCGTGCTTATGTATCTAAAGACGGTAAGCCAGCAGACTTTAGCAAAGACAATGTGCCATACGAGCCAAAGAGTTTCCTGAAAGTGTCAGCTAAAGGCGTCAGTGACGGTGATTTTGTGATGGTTGCTGGTTATCCTGGGCGCACCAACCGCTACCGCACCGCTAACGAAGTTGAAAACCAATTTGAGTGGTCGTATCCAGAAGGCAAAGTCTTGCGTGAACGTCTAATTGAGATCATCAAAGACACCGCGCCAGAAGGCAGCGATGAGCGCATCAAGTATGAAAGCTCAATTGCAGGTCTTGCTAATTACGCTAAAAACTTCACTTCGATGATCGAGTTCTATGGTAAATCAACTATGCTCGATGACCGTAAAGGGCTAGAGCAAGACTTAGCAAACTGGATCAAAGCTGATAAAAAACGCCAAGCTAAATATGGCGAAGTGCTGGCCCAGCTTGATAAGTTAATTGCTAAGGGGCAGCAAGGACAAGAGCGCGATTTACTGATGAGCTACATGGGTTACAGCACCATGTTAAGCACGGCTGACCGCTTATATCGTTTAGCGAATGAAAAAGCCTTGCCAGATATGCAGCGTGAGCCAGGTTATCAAGAGCGTGATATGACCCGCTTTACCTCTGGTATGGAGCGTATTGAGCGTCGTTATGCAGCCAGTGTTGATAAAGCGATGCTAGCGGACTTAATCGGCCGTTACGCAGCACTGCCACAAGATCAGCGCTTACCGGCGTTTGATAAAGCCTTTGGTATTAATAACAACTTTGACGCGGCTAAGTTCAATAAGACGCTAGATAAGATGTATGCAAATACTAAGCTATCAGACAAAGAAACACGTTTAGCGTGGATGGAAAAGCCTGTAGCTGACTTTAACAAGTCAAAAGATCCATTCATTCAGTACGCAGTAGCGACTTTTGATGAACGTATGAAGCGCGAGAAAGAGCGTAAACAGCTTTCGGGTGACTTAATGAAGGTTCGTCCACAATACATGGACGCCATCATCGCTTACAACCGTGAACAAGGTAAGCCTGTTTATGCGGATGCTAACTCAAGCCTACGTGTCACCGTAGGTCATGTGAAAGGTTACTCACCTGAAGATGGCATGCGCGCTGAACCATTTACCCGTCTTGAAGGTATCTTAGCGAAAGACACAGGTGTTGAGCCATTTAACGCGCCTAAGAAGCAGCTTGAGCTGATTGCCAACAAGCAGTACGGCGATTACTACGTGAAGCCATTAGACTCTGTACCGGTTAACTTCCTATCGACGTTAGACACTACAGGTGGTAACTCAGGTTCGCCAACCTTGAATGGCCGCGCTGAGCTAGTGGGCCTGCTATTTGACGGCGTATATGAAAGTATCATTGGTGATTGGGGTTACGACCCACAGACTAACCGTTCAATTCAGGTTGATAGCCGTTATATGCTTTGGGTAATGAAGTACTTAGATAATGCAGACAACTTGCTTGAAGAGATGGAAATTGTGCATTAATGATTTGAATGATCATTAATGGTTTAGATTTCCATTGTTAGTGGCAAAAGTCGAAATGCTCATGTGTTTCGGCTTTTTGTTTAGTAGGTATTAATGCCTATATGATTGATAATCCATTTAATCTAGTGGCCCCTATTAGATCAAACTTTTAATGCAATTGGTATTACTTAAATCCTCCTTAGGAAGAGTTGTCTCTATGTCAGGTTATATGGCACTGCGCATGAAGGTGTTTAGGAGTAGTTTTAGAAGTATGATGTCCTTATCAATCCGATAAATTTGCTAGTCATCCATGTTTCAAAACAACAATCGCATATTAGGGGGGGAAGCTTTTAAAAATCAATAGGGAGAGTCCGCTTATATTTGATTGCAAGGAGTCACGTCTTCAGTGTTATAGCTGAGCACAAATAAACAGTCGAGATAGTGCTTAAATGTAATAAAGCCTCTTGGTTGATGTTATAAGCGGCTCCTTGATACGCCATAATGGGGCTAGTCGTTAGATACTACGCAACTAACTGAGTCCTGCTAGCCAAAACTGCATCCACGTCAATCCAAAGAGCGACTGAGCGTTCAACTCCAATTTGCATCGACTTGCCTTTCCCCATTCGTCTTGATGGTATCTCTAGTAACCTAAGAATTCTTTCACATGCAAGGGTAGTGACTAAGACGTAATGTTTGATGTTATTTTCAATAGCGAAATCAAAGAATGAATTAACTAAGTCCGCTGTGGATGAGGTCACTAGGCTCGTGCCTGCTTGTCCATCACCTTTTTGAATTGCAAAGCGGCTAATTTCCCACACTTCTTTATTTTGAGGTGCTAGCTCTCCTTGCAGTAGTTCTGGGAATACATCTTTCAACATATATTTTCCTTGAGTAGGGAGAGCTCTCCAGCAGCCTATGACTTCATCATTGTCGTTGGTCATCGCGATATGAGAAACTTCAAGCTGATCAAAACTGTCTCGTTCAAGGCCATTTGTAGTGCTTACTTCCCAATCAAGTCTTTGTTTAAAAGTTTGTTCACGTAATTTAAAAATTCTGTTTAACACTGGTTGATTAGTCTTTATATCGCTGTTTTTTAGGAATGTAATTTTTTGCATAGTATCCACCTGAAGGTTCCGAAGACATGAGCGAAGATATGAACTTTTTAGGAACGCTATAACTGTCAGTTCTAGCTGTGTCAGATCTGACAGGTAACGTCTTTGAGCAGTTTTGTCTAAGCTAACGGTAAGGATTAATTGCAAGTTGAAATAAGTATATGAGTGCTCAATTACATAGTTTTTCCTCCCAAACGCAGGTGGATAAAGAACTGTTGTTCATATTTGATAAGGCACATTACCTATCTAAGAGAGCTGGGTGGGCATGGTCTTTGATTCGAAATGGTCGACGCGTTAATTCTGGTAGCGGTATGTTCGGATATCCAGCAAGTAACTTACATATTCCGGTTGATGAAACTTGCAACCAAGGAGCGTTATATCTGTCATCGCCACCTCATGCTGGATTTATTACATGGGACGAACTACTGCCAAATTTAAAAGCTGCAAATATCCTTGAGGTAAATATTCCAAGCGTGCTGGAGGGAAGCATCTCACTTGATGACAGTCGGAGGCAACAGGCTGAAAATGGGATTGAAATTTTTTGCCATGAAGTAAAAGGAATAGGTAGTCAAAGTTACTATGGGGCTTATTGCTTAAAAATGAAAAAACGGCCCTGGATTACTTGTGTTACGGCTACTGGCATAGGAGGAGGGAATGTTGATTTATCGAATTTTTATGATGAGTTTGGATTCAAACAAAGGGTAATTGGCAAAATAAGAGGTAGTCATGCACTCATTATTGATCCAAGAATTAATTGCGAAGTCTTTAAGAAAATCAGGAACGTAGCAGGCTGTCGTCTACAGACTCATGAATATGAAAGTATTGAGGGACTAAAAGCATTCCTTAGGGGGTTAGAACTAATGGATCTGTCTACAGTCGTTGCGATAGTCCATCACGATCTCTACCAGACAATGCTTAGTTTGGGCTTGATTGACGAGTTATCAATAAGTTACGAGTTGATGAGTTTGTGCTCAAACGTACAGAGCACATTTACTATACTAGATTATAAAGATTGGCAAATAACAGAATGTAGCCCTTTAAGTTCGGGTATAAATGTTGAATTTATTAATAAGCCATTTTAATAAAGAGGAGAAGGTTTTTAAGCCCCTAAAATAGTAGACACTCATAGAGTAATTCTTATCTAACACTAGTTGCGCAGATTCAAGTTTGAACTCTGCACTAAAAAGCCTTCTTGTACGTTTTCATAGTGTCACTTGTTCACTTATGAGGTGATGATATCACCTCTAACTAGGTGGCCAAATTCACTATACTACTACATACCCTTATCAAGATTACTTCTTATATTATTTAGCTTTTCTAACAGCAGGGTATGCGTGTGCGCTTGCTGTTTACCCGTAAGGTAGGTAACTTATGGGATGTTAGATTGATTTTCAAACATGGAGCAAGAGTACATGGATAGTAATGTCTTTTCTCAAATTCTACAGAATTTGGAGTTTTTAAAGTCGGCTGAACAACTGAAGACAGCTTGCGAAGAGTTTTGTTTACTGCTTGGTATACCCTACTATTTAATGGGGATCGTATCCCCTGATTCACTGAATTCCCCTTCTATGAATGTCCTGAGTAATTACCCTGAAGAATGGCTTGATAGCTATTTCAAACAGAATAAGCAGAAGGATGATCCCGTCGTAGCTTATATGATGAATAAGCATGCACCGGTTGAGTGGAACCAATTACTTCAGCTTAGCCAGTTTAATAATGCACAGAGTCAGAGTTTCATGTTGGAAGCTAAAGAGTACGGTTTAAAAAATGGTCTTAGCATTCCTATTCGCTCTTCGTTGGGAAAATTTGCAGTGTTTAGTTTAGCGATAGATGATGATAGTGAGGCGGGAAAACGCAAATTAAATGACATTTTGCCTTTCGCACATACATTCGGAGTGAATTTATTTGAAAGGCAAATAAATATAACCTCAGAAGAATCAATAGCAGCTAAATTGACGAATAGGGAGACTGAATGCCTATTTTGGGCATGTGAAGGGAAAACCGCCTGGGAGATCTCTCAAATAGTCGATATTACCGAGCGCACGGTTCTATTTCACTTAAATAATTCAACTAAAAAGTTGGGAGCCACAAATCGGCAGCATGCTGTTTCTTTGGCTATGCGCTATGGAATAGTGACTCCTAACTTGAGAACGTAAAGGAAACAAAAGGTTTAATTTACAGATTTAGACTTTATTAATTTATTGGCTTTACTTTTATCTTCATAAATGGGTTTATAGCCTAATTTAGTTATATTATTAGTCACTCTGTACTTTGTGTTAATTTATACAGAATGAATGGTTTAGCTCACTTAAACCTTATTTAAGTGAGCTGGAAATAATAAGTCCATTTCCTGAAATGGTAATGCTGGTATCGAATATATCAGCAAATCGCTCTCCCTCATGCATTATCATCATCAACGAAGCACCTTTGGTAAATGTGTCTATTAATTGGATGATAGAGGCTTTACTTGCATCATCTATGTTTGCTAATGGCTCGTCAAAGAGGTAAGTTTTTGCTGGCTTTAATAAACATATTGCAATTTGACACTTCTTTTTTTGCCCTTCAGATAAAGAGTCATACTGTGATTCTAAGCAGTCTTGTAATTTCAGTTCATTTACTAATTGGTCAACCTTATCTTGGCTTTGGTACTTTTCGGCTAATATACTGAGGTTCTTGCCTATACAACCTGGTAATAAACCGAAAGGATAAAGTGAAGCACTGATATCTTCTAGATTTTGTCCCGATATCTTCCCGCTATTCGGGTGATAGAAACCGGCAAGTAAATTAATAAAAGTGCTTTTGCCTGAACCATTAGGCCCACGTATGATTGTTCTATTCGACGCCTCAATATTAATGCTGACATTGTCAAATATCGATTTCCCTTGATGTTCATATGCAACATCAGTCATTTTTAGACCTGCGTGAGGTAGCCTTTTTTTAGGAGATATCGCTGCCTCATATTTGAATATTCTATACCTAGTGACGAGAGTATTTAAACTTGCTAGCTGAGGTAAGATAGATGATAGCTGTTGAACTGCATTGATAATCATTGAAAATGCACGTGTTAGTGCAAATAAAGAGCCTATTGTAATGATGCCTGTAATAACCTGAAAACCTGCTACAACCATTACTGATAATTCAGCGTACGATAGGAAGACCGAGCTTATAGAACGGTACATACTTGAGTACTTAACGCTCTGATAGCCTGCGTCAAGAGGTTGCTCTAAGCCATGTTTAACCTCTCTAGTGGCAGTGCCGTCTAAGCTATTTAATTTAACTAATTTGAAGCTATCAATCACAGTAGATAGAATTGATTTGAATTCAGCTTCAGATTCATGGAGTTTTTCTGTTACGACACCGATCTTTCCACTAAACTGACTTGCAAGTAAGTAAAGGATAGGCAAGATTATGACTAGACCCAAAGTGACCTTCCAGCTAATCCAGACTGCGACGCCAATGCCTGAAATAGCGACAACAACCCCAGTAAGCATTGATACTGCTGTATCTACCACTGTCGCCAGATGTTTAGGTTCATCATGGATTCTGGATATATAGTACCCTTTACCGTTCGAATCAATCTCTTTACAGTCCTGTAAGTAATAGATGGAGGTGAGCTCGATGCTCATTTGCTGCTGTAAGTTATTTTTAACTTGCTTACGCAGTAAAGAGGTAAAGTAGCCAATTAACCTACCAGCGGTAACAACCCCTGTAACGGCCAACGAGAGAATGACAAAGTAGCGCGTATTTCCATCTGTAATGGCATCAATTAGATATTTTATAGCCATCGGGTCCAAGATTGTAAAGACGACGGCTTGTAAAATACTTAGTGTAAAAAGCAAGCTAAGTTTAACCTTTTGCGGGTAAAGTAATTTATAGATCTCTTGCAGATTCTCTTTGCTTATTGACATGAATATACCCTTATTAGCCTAAGTCATGTAACCAACGAGGCTGTCCATCAACGAGCCTCTGCAGAAACAACCCTATACCTGAAGAACCAAACGCTAAATCAGTGGATAAGCGTTGTGCAAATTTACCCGGATAGATATGGCCATTAGGTTTTTCGATTGAAAATTGCATTATGCTATCCGCGATATGACGAGCTGACTGTAGGTAAATTGGATCCTTAGTTGCTCGATTAATATCCAGTAATAACTCCCCTAATCCAGCTAGTCCATTAAAGCTGCCTTGCTCTGCGGAATATCGAGAAAAATTATTGGTCGCCAAAGGTTGTAATAAGTTGAGATAGAAAATGGATTGGGTAACTTCATAGAATCGAACTATCACAGCGCCAATCCCAGCTGCGCCAAACTCCCAGTAAGGAAGGCGTTGGTCGCTATCGGATGTTTCTCCCCAGCTCAGAGGGTTTTTAGCTTCTAAGCCAATATTGATATCATAGCGTATGGCATCTTCAGCTTGCTCTAAGGTGTCTTTGGAGCCGTTGAACTTATAAAGCTGTAACAGAAATAGTGCTATGCCTGAGCTACCATGTATTAGACCTATATGCTCTTTACTGTCATCTTCTTGCGGGTATCGTGTGCCACTGGAGCTGGCAATACTCATACTCTCAAGTCGACATGCGATATCAGCAGCATATTCCAAATAACTGTCATCATTAGTTTTCTTGTAAACTGAAAGTAACATGAACCCAATACCCGCTAAGCCATATCCAAAACTGCAGCATTGATTCAATAGCGGGGATTGAATACTCTTTCGGGCTAAATACTCGGCTTTCTCTAGTCGCCCAATCTCAATTTCTGCCAATGCCATACCCGCAGAACCAACTAATATCCCCGGTGCGACATTGGTTTGCATTGCATTATCTATTTTATCTATAAGGTGATTAGGTACCGTTCTTCCTGCGCGGGTGAGCATCACTGCTGGTCCGTAGTAGCCGTATGCAATGGCATTTTTATGTAAGTCGAAGGCTCTGTAATCTAGAGGAACGAAGTTTTTACTCGTCTTACGTTCAACTCCTGTTTCAATAAAGCGGGCAATCTCGCTAACTTCATGCTGGATCTGTTTGTCGTCGAATAGGCTCGGAGTCGAGGGTAATATCTTGTATGGTTGCGCATGCTTTTCAGCTATTTGTGGTTGGAACTGCTGCGCTAAGGTGAAAACTAGTTTTTTCGCTTCTAGATGCTGACTATTGGCAAGAAGTTTAATGACCTCGCTAATACGAGTATCTAATTTACAATCTTGTTCTAGCTTAGTTAATAGTTTCCAGCAAATGGGTTTATGGAGATCGAAAAAATTTTGAATGGGTAATATCATGCTATAAAGCACCATTGAAAGAGCATACCAGTCACCCGCAAACGTATTGCCGTTTTTAAGCAGTAAGTCATAATCACTAAAGCCTGGCGTTGTCAGCACCGGAATATTTTCTCTGTCTATCACAACATTCTCATGATCCAATTTGTAAGAGCCATCAAAGTCTATGAAGCGAATAGTGTGTCTTTCTCCATCAACCATAATATTATTTGGAGAAATATCACCTAATACTATGTTTGCATCATGTGCGACTTCAATTGCTTCAATACAACTATTAGCGATCCAAGCGAACACACCTTTGAATCGCTCAGCAGATGCACTCGTTCCTGTAAATGGCACTAGAGTACATTCATTACTGGCTCTAAATTGCCTTAATGTGATCCCCGTTACAAACTCTTCAACAAGGAATGAGTGCTCCCACTCAAGAAACCAATCGATCGCTTTTGGAAAGTACTGACAATCTTGCAGTGCCTGCAAAGTGTCGTATTCGTTTTGTAGTACTCTTTCGGCATAGACGCTGGCCTTAGTCATAGAGCGAAAGCTGATATTAGGGCGAGCTTCCTTTATAACCACTTCTGATTTTGTCTTTAGATCTAGGGCTTTATATACACCTCCACTATTTGAAAATGCCAATGCCTCGAGTATTTGATAGCGTTGTTTTAGGGGCGTGTTGGTTTCATTTATTGGTAGTGGTTCGGGAAACGGTTCAGCAATCCAATCTGGTAATTGATAGAAGGGTGTTCGAAGATCCTCCGTGAGCAGTCCGGTGTTATTTTTGATGCAAGCGACTGATTTTCCGCTTACTTGAAGCTTGGGTAAAAGTAAAAATCCACCATAGCGATAGTGAACTACTTGACTATCTTTGTATCGTTTATCTGACAGTATATAGGGGCCACTGTTGGCTTCTAGAGCGACGTGAAGTGCGTCTATTAGCGTACGAAAAATGGCATTATTCTGTGGATATATTGTAATCAGCTTTCCTGCACTGCTACGCGAACATGACTTTGAATTCATATTCCCAGCAATATCTTTGCGACAAATAACTTTAAATGCAGTTCCATACTTTATGCAACAAGCGACTGTTTTTTCTATAACATCAATAATTTCATTCTGTACTGATGAAATGTGTATTTTAAAGCCTTGCAAGGGTAAATTTAGAGGGCCATTTGATGCTGACAGCCAAATGCTCTTACGTGTAATAATCCAATAATCAGGCAATAATTTTTTGATAGTATCTTCATAGAGTTCGTCGGCAGATAACTCCGTAGGGTGAGTAAAGAAATATCGATCTCCATACGTATAAAGATTATTGCTCATAAAAGTTCCTTTTTTTAATGCACGTAATATTCTAAATTAAATACGCCGCAGTAAAGGTAATTACTGCGGCGACTAAACAAATATTAGTGGAAAATTGTTTACTAATAATTGTTCACGGTTTTTCTAGTTTTGTTCACCGCAATGATTACTGATTGTGCTCCATTCCATTAACTCAGCATCGGAAGAACTAGTAAGCGATTGCAATTTAAGTATGTTATTCATTAAATCAATTCCTTTTGTTGGGTATCTAGTTTTGTGTTAGTCTTGTCCGCGGTCGCCGCAATGGTTACTGATCGTACTCCATTCCATTAGTTCAGCATCAGAAGAGGTGGCAAGTGTTTGTAGATTTAGTATGTTATTCATTAATTCAATTCCTTTTATTTGGTATCTAGTTTTGTATTAGTCTTGTCCGCGGTCGCCGCAATGGTTACTGATCGTGCTCCATTCCATTAATTCAGCATCAGAAGAGGCAGCAAGTGTTTGTAGATTTAGTATGTTATTCATTATTTTAATTCCTTTTGTTTGGTATCTAGTTTTGTATTAGTCTTGTCCGCGGTCGCCGCAATGGTTACTGATCGTGCTCCATTCCATTAGTTCAGTATCAGCAGAGGCAGCAAGTGTTTGTAGGTTTAGTATATTGTTCATCATTTAAATTCCTTTTGTTTTGATTGTCTGTTTGACAGAGTAAAGACTATTTGAAATTTAGTTTTTAGAAAAGCTGTAACAATTAACAGGGTAGTAATTGTGATTAGTTACACTAAATGCTTTAAATTGTTTTTAGTTTTGTAATAAAGGTCGCTGGCTAGGTTCAGGATTTGTTTAAAATAAACAAATTAATGGTTGTGTCTAATCTCTATATTCACATATTTAAACTTGCTAATAGTAGTTGCACAACATATTTTATTTTCACTTCGTATTTATACAAAGGTACTCATTAATAATTATTAGTGCGACGAGTGAGGCTCCCCCAGGGCAACCGCATGAGTGCTTAGTTTTCAACCTCCGCACTCAAGCCTGCAATTAAAACGCTTTCAAGCATCACTGGATTCATTAAACACCGCTTCTGTTTACCGACAATACTCAGTTTGGTTGGCTCTGAACGCAACATATTCAACGCCATATGACGTAAACAAGCTAAGTTTTCTGCACCGTTATCTTTATAAATCTGGCAAGCATCCTCATCCATACTGACATCGAGCACCCAATGCATTGACTCGATACCCCAATGTTCACGTACTGCAGACGCGGCCTGCTTAGCGCTCAATTCCTTTGAACTGATGTAGTAACGATACTCAAGTCCAACGGACTTACCCTGTTTGTATCGAAAGCTTTCTATCATGATGATACTTTTTAAGTTCTTCCACCGCGTAAAGTTGCCATCAAGCTCTTGCGCATTTAACACGGTGCATTGTCGAGACTCAATTCGACCATGTCCTTTTTCAAAGTCTATCTTACCCAATACGGCTAAGCGTGTTGGTTTAAAGGATTTTTCAATGGCTTGTCGCAACTTGCCTTGATTGCTTTTAACCGCGAGTAAATAGTCACCATCTTGAGCTACAATCGTCCTAGCTATCTTTGTCTGGCAAGCCATAGCATCAATTGTGACTACAGCTCCGCGTAAATCGAGAATCTTAAGCAGTTCTGGAATAGCAGTGATTTCATTGCCTTTCTGAGCCGTTTTAACCTGACCAAGCACGAGTTTGTTTGATGAAGTGTAGGCACTTATCATGTGAATGGTACTTGACCTGTCTTCGCGGTTATACGAACCACGAAGTGTTTTCCCATCAATAGCGATCACTTGACCTTCTGTCAGAGCATGAATCGATTGCATCCAGGCTAAAAAGCATTGTTGGAATTGCTCTGGTTCAATCCTCGAGAGAATACGAGCAATAGTGTCATCAGCTGGAATATCGTTTATAAACATGCCATTGCTTTTAAACCATTGATGGTGGTCTAAGATATACTCTCTAATATCAAACCAACCTTTAGCGCCCGCAATAACGGCGCAAAGGGAACCGAATAAGACCTCAAAGAGTGGTAAGCCCCTAGAACAGTAGACACTTCATAGAGTTATACTTAACCAAAAATATGAGGTGTTACATGCGCGGAAAACGATATCCCGATGAGTTCAAAATTGAAGCCGTTAAACAGGTCACTGAACGTGGCTATAAAATAGCAGATGTTGCTGACAGATTAGGGGTTACTTCCAAAAGTTTGCACAACTGGATTAACAAGTTTGATAAGCCAGAAAAGCAGCACATCACCATTGATAATCAGCAAGACGAAATACGTAAGCTCAAGGCGGAGCTTCGCCGTGTAACCGAAGAGCGAAACATCCTAAAGGAGGCCGCCGTGTACTTTGCAAGCGAGTCAAAGAAAAGTACACGTTCATAAAGTCTAGGCTCAAGCAGTATCCTGTGAAAATCTTATGCGAAATACTTGGAGTCCATCGTAGTGGTTTCTATGCCTGGCTGAAGGAACCTCAGAGTCGAAGAGCGACTGAAGACAAACGCTTGCTGGGTAAGATTAAACAGTTTTGGCTGGAAAGTGGTTGCGTTTATGGCTATCGAAATATCACCTTGGACCTTAAAGATGATGGTGAAGTTGTTGGTAAAAACCGTGTATATCGAATCATGAAACAGGCTGAAATTAAAGCTGTACGAGGTTATAAACGCAATCCAACCTTTGGCGGAGGCGATGTTAACCATACGGCACCTAATACATTAAATCGAGGCTTTGATGTCGTCAAACCCAATATGATTTGGGTGACCGATTTCACTTATATTCGTACCCATGAAGGCTGGCTGTATCTCACCGTTGTGATAGACCTTTTTTCAAGACAAGTCGTAGGATGGACGATGAAAAGTACACCGAAGGCAGAGTTAGTTATAGATGCTCTATTGATGGCTATATGGAGACGCTCACCTACAGAAAAGGTGCTAATACATTCCGATCAAGGAGTGCAATATACCTGCTCAGATTGGCGTAGTTTTCTAAAAGAGCACAACCTTGAAGCCAGTATGAGCCGAAGAGGAAACTGCCATGATAATGCTGTCGCTGAGAGTTTCTTCTCGCTGCTGAAAAAAGACAGGGTTAAGCGAAAAGTCTATAAAACCAGAGATGAAGCACGCTCAGAAGTATTTAACTATATCGAATATTTCTATAATCCAGTGCGGCATCATGGTAGTAATAATGGACTGTCTCCGATCAAGTTCGAGAAGCAGTATTATGAAAACCTAGAAAGGTCTAGAAAACTGGGGGCTTACCACTCATAACCTTCTGAAGCTACTAATTTTTAGTCGATTGAACAAATGAATAACATTCACCTTTCTTTTTTATGCACATCTTTATATGCAAGCATATCAAGCAAGCGTTCCTCTCTTTCTGCTGTAAAACCGCAAGAGTGTCGCCACTCTTTAGGATTCTCGTATGTGCCAAAAAGCATATCCCACCATACAATGTCACCGTAGTTATTCTTGTGACGCCCTGCCTGATGATGAATTCTATGCATTTCAGGCCTTTGAAATATATAACCTATCCAATGGGGAGTTTTAACATTTGTATGGTAGAAAAACTCGCCAATAGCGGTGCAAAAGGTATAAATAGCGGCGCCTTCAAGGGAGAGTCCTAGTAGGGTATAGACAAGCAAACTGCCTAAAATGGAGTTTACGACCATTTCACCAGGGTGTTTATAGAAAGATGTAATAACTTCTAATCTTCTAGGGCTGTGGTGAATCTGATGAAACCCGATCCATAACATATCAAATTCGTGGCGCCATCTATGCCACCAGTAAAATACAAATGTTGCAATAAAGTAGGCTATCAAGGCGCCTAAAGCCGGTGACGCTATTTCTGATAAATTAAAAACAGACCAAGAGGAAAACCACTGCTCCCATGAAACTCCTGCCAAAAACACCACTCTAATTTGAACAGCGTTAATTAATAGCACTCGAATAGGCCATGTTCTGATGCTGGGCAGAGGCCAACCAGGGATAGCTCGCTCCAGAATGAAGCAAGCGCAAAATATGATTAAAATTGTTGAAAGCATCCTTACTCTCCCATAAATACAATGGTTTGTTGTGGCTTGAATGAATGAAGGTATCACTCCTATGTCATTGTAGCAAAGTGGTTTTTGTGATTACCCATGGCCGCGTATTCAAGGCTGATTCAGCTCCTGGTAATATTTGGAATGTACTTCTACTTATGAGCGCAGTAGAGTGATGTCCAACTCACTGCTGGCCGTTATAAGCTATTGTGTTGCTGCTGAGGTTTGCACTGTAAATCTAGTCTAGCCAACCTCAAACAAACCAACTTTCGCTATAGATTTGTCCGATAACGGACATTCTTTTAATTTGTAAAACCGTACTCTGTTCTGTATCGAAAATACGCTCAGTTGTGTAGCCAAATTCACGGCTGAGTTTTAAATCTTAACAGGTGATAGAGTGAAACAGTTTTTAATGGTCATGCTGAGCTTGCTAGCTTTTAGCTGTGGGGCCAGCTTTGATGAAAAAGTAGCGGCTTCGTTTGCGGCTAAATACGAAGTTTGTGCCTTAAAGTTAAAAGATACTCAAGGTTATAAGCTTAAGGCGTTAGGGCTTAAAATTAAGGCCGATGAGATTGGCAGGGATAAGGTCAGTGCCGACTACGTTAAAGCCTTTATTAAAGAGAAGAATAAAGCTTGGTTGTTACCCTTGCATAAATGCAAAAAGTTCGCTGATAGACTTTAGTTTTTTGAGCGCTGGTCGCCATTGAAACCATCAATCAACATTGAGGCTGTCTTTAGCCTAACCGTTCTCCGTGGACGGTTTTCTTGTATGAATATGAAGCCCTTAATGTGCCATGATAATATTTGGCGGCCGTCGGTAGCACTCTTTCGTAAAGGTATTAATGTGATTGACTCAAAGCTTTTAAAAGCAATTAATTGGAATACTGAACTAT
The DNA here is from genome assembly GCF_016757755.1 of Shewanella sp. KX20019. Lineage (NCBI taxonomy): Bacteria > Pseudomonadati > Pseudomonadota > Gammaproteobacteria > Alteromonadales > Shewanellaceae > Shewanella > Shewanella sp. KX20019. Next base: position 782,823 of record NZ_CP068437.1, read on the forward strand.
CAGCTGATTTGACTGGGAAACTGTTGTCAATTGCGCAGCTAAAAACGCAGTTAACATCAAGTACAATGGATGGTTCAAGCATCGCGCATCAAGGAGCCAGCTTCATAGTGGAAGGCACGGTTACTATTTGCTTGCAAACTCCAAATCTTAAAACCGTCAATAACATAGTGATGGGGAAAGGTGATTGGTTTGGTAATTATGACAGCCGTAATAGCCTATATACGCCATTTTTCATTACAGAAATTGATGCTGTCACACTTATCCACTTTAGCAACTTCGATCTGCATCGCCTCGCGCAGGATAACCTTGAGATTTACAAATGGTTTCATTCGTTATCGTTAGAATCCAAAGCAAAATGGTTGCAGTCGCAGCTGATGATGAGCGAAAACAAACTTAAACGTGTGGTATATCTGCTGTTAGAGCTTGCAGCTCATATTCCTCTAATACGAGGTGAGACACCGAAGATTGATCTCTCTCAGCAACAGATTAGCCAGATAACCGGAATTGCCCGTCAGCGCGTGAATGAGGTTATCAAGCAATTAGAAAAAGAAAAATTAGTGGAAATTAAGCGCAGTTGTATCTACTTAACGAATCTAACAGGACTGGGTAGAGTGCTTGATAAAGTTGATTTGAGTATCCGTGATCCTAGATTGATGATTACTCATTGAATGAAAAAACCATCGTCACAATGGTGGTTTTTTCATCAGATAAAGTATCTATAAATGCAGGTGATAATTCCATTCTAGAGTAACCAAGCGCTATTAACTGTTTGCTAGTGTTGTAGCCTGTAGTGAAGATTGCAAATTGGTCAACTCTGCCGCGCTCAAAAGCCTCATCGACCCCTCTGCGAGATCCCCAAGCTGCAAACTCTGAATCGATACCCGTTTAAGGTCGATAACTTTGTACCCTAATGCCTGTGACATGCGGCGTATTTGTCTATTTAGCCCCTGAGTGAGGATAATTTGATAACTATCGTCAGCTAAGCGACTCATTTTGCAGGGTAGGGTGGTGATGTCTTTATAGCTAACACCTGCCGCCATCTGTAGGAGAAAATCATCATTGAACATGCGATCGACCCTTACCTGATAGGTCTTGCTGTGACCATAGTCAGGGTGCATTAGCTGGTGGGTCAGTTCACCATCGTTAGTCAATATCAGCAAGCCGCGAGAATCCTTGTCGAGCCGACCTACAGGGTAAAGTCGCGGCGATTCAGGCAGTAAATGCAGCAAGCTATTGGGTAGATGAGCAAGCAAACGACTATCAGTGCCGACGGCTTTATTGAATAACCAATAGGCTTTGGCTTCAACTGCGGCGATTAAGCGACCATTGACGAAGATCTGCTCTTGGCAATGCATGCCATTGGGCGTGTCGATTATCGTCACTGTATCAATGTGGTTCGCGAGGCGTGCTTCAATCATTACCTGACCATCTCTAATCAAGCGAGTGGCGGCGCGGCGAGAACAGCAACCGGTTAAGGAGAGATATTTAGCGAGTCTCATGGTTGGAATTATTGCTCTCCAGCTAGATAGCGTTGTGACAGTTCTCGGTAGTTTTTAATCGCAATTTTGCGAATAGTCCACGCAAAAGATAAACACCAAAGCATAACGACATTAGTTTGAATCCACATGGTGATAGCGACCCAACAAGGACTTGTTTCTGGATGTTCACAAGGAACAAAGTCGAGTGTACTCCAATCAAGCTGCACAACGAGAGCGGATGCGGTAATAAAGCCCAAAATACTTAGTAAAAAGATAGGTCCCTTACAAATAGAATTTTGACTGAATCGATCGGTGATGCATAGGAAGTACATTAACACGGTACCCAGTAGATATGAGGTTGACACTAGGCGGTGCATATCAAGATAATTAACTGGAAACATCCCCATCAATAACACCGACATGCCGACCCAACCACCGATTAAGGACAAATAGTGGCTAAAAAATCCTTGCTTAAGTAAGTAGAGCCCTAACATGGCTAGCATGATGCATATACCTGTGGTCATTAAGGCGATGTTGAATACAAATGCGAGCTTGGCATTGTTGTAGTCTCCAAGGAGATCAGAGCGACGATTAAACACTGCACTACCGATGTTTTGATATTCAGCCCATAGTGAGATAAGTACACCCATTGCGGCGATAAGAGCACCAAAGAAAATAGCCATCACGACTAAGCGGTGCAAGTCATATTGCATCGATTGGTACTTAATCTTATCTTCCATACTTGTGCACCATAAAAGACTGACCTTGCAGTGTCGCGTAGAGGAGGCATTATGACAAAAAGCACTGCTTGGATGCACTCTTTTTCAGTCAAACACCCATTGATAATGGCCTAATACTTAACCTGCCTCAATCATTGTGCTTACGCAAGCTGTTCAATCGATGCTAACGGATAAAAAAATGCGCTTCCCCCAGGATTAATTGGGCCAAAGCGCATATCTCATAGTTAGTTCTAGTGGATTACTTTTGTTGGAATTGGTACTCCTTTACGGGCTTAGCGCCAAGCAGATGTTCTACAAAATAATCCCAACGTTTACGCACAAAGTAGTCACTGTCATTTAGGAAGTGGTTACGGTTAGGGTAGATCATCAAGTCAAAATCTTTGTTGGCTTTTATCAGTTTATCGACCAGTTGCAGTGTGGCAGCAGGGTTAACATTATCGTCAAGTTCACCATGGGCTAGCAGTAGCTTACCTTTGAGTTTGGCAATACTGTCCATATTTAAGTTGCTTTGCTGATCCCAATGTTTGGCGACGGGGTAGCCTAACCAGGTTTCATTCCAACCGGTTTTATCGACTCTAAAATCATGGTTACCCGATGCAGCGACCGCAACTTTAAAAAAGTCTGCATGCCTAAACATCGCTTGTACTGTGTCGTAACCGCCAGCAGAGAAGCCGTAGATGCCTACGCGGTCAATATCAAGGTAGCTGTGTCGCTTGGCTAGATCTTTAATGGCTTGCACGTGGTCATCGACACCCGCTGCTAAATTCTCGTAAGCAACTAGATGAAATTCTCTATCGCGTTTACTGGTGCCGCGACCATCCATTTTGATGACAACAAACCCGAGTTCAGCTAACGATTGCGCTTGTTCAAAGTAGCTCCAAAATGACTTAGGAGTGAAGAAGTTGTGTGGCCCGGTGTAAGTTGCATCAATCACCGGATATTGCTTAGCCGGATCAAAGTTACTGGGTTTGTACATTATGCCGTATAACTTGGTTTGATTATCACTGGCAACCACTTGAAACGGTTCTGGGGCGCGCCAGGCAGTGGCCATTAGCTCACTCACATCCGGTGTGCCAACCGTCATCACGATCTTGCCGTCTACCGTGCTACGCACCTTGCTCGTTGGCACGGTTTGTACACTTGATGAAATATCGACAAAGTAGCTAAAGTCAGGTGCAATGCGCGCGCTGTGCTCTAGCGGTTCAGGCGTGAGCAAGCTGTGTCCCGTACCATCCAAATTAACTTTATAGAGGTGACGTAAGTAAGGGTCGCGATCATCGAATCCGCCAGATGCCTCGTAATATAGCGTGCGAGTTTTCTCGTCTAAGGCGCGGTAAGTTCTCACAAAGCAATCGCACTGAGTGATCTTATTTTTAAGCTTACCGCTAGATAGCTCATACAGGTAATATTGTTGCTTACCTGAGCGCTGACTGCTCCAAACGACCTCGTCTGACTCTGGCAGTACCCAAGCATCTTGCGCCCAAGGATCAAGAAATTGATCAGAGGTCTCTTCAGTAATTAGACGTACCTGATGATCCTCGGGATTATATTCATGGAAGCTGATGCGCTTTTTAGCGCGAGTCTGCTCTAAGAAGTAGAAGCGGTTGTTATCTTCCCACCATCCCCAGATCGGACCACCGTAGTAAGTTTGTAGTAACTTTGGTGCCGCTACTTTAGTCACCTTTTTACTATTAACGTCAATAGAGTATATATCGCCATATGGTAAGTTTTCATCGCCCGCGAGCGGGTAATAGTAGCTGTATAGCTTTGGGCGTAGGCCTTGGTCATGACTCGATTGGAGCAAATGCAGCTTGCTTACTTTTTCGCGGTTCATTCTATGGGTCAACACGGTTTGACTGTCAGGAGACCAGTAGACACTGAGCTTTTGTTTAACCATAGCGGGATCTTTATTGATATAGGCTTTAGGATTAACGTTTTGCACCGCATATGGATAACCTTCAGTGCCGTCAAATGTTAGCTGGCTAACTTTGTTGCTGCGGTTATCGGTTAAGTAGAGGTTCCACCCTTTTACGCTCAATGCATAATGGCCGTCAGGAGAGGAGTAGCTTGGCTGCTGTTTTTTGTTCTTTTTAGCGGTTTTTTCACAAAGGCTGCTGAGCAGGTCACATTGATAATCTTGCTTGTTATAACGCATCGTCAGCTGATTTTTCTGCAAGTCTACCTTGTGAACTTTAAGCTGAAATGGGCTGGATCCGTCATGTTCTAGATTGGCTTTCAGTATTTTATGATCAAATAGCGCTGAGACTTTAGCTTGCATTGGATTAACTAAGAAATAGCTATAGTTGCTGTCTTTATCGATTTCGCTAAACCAGAACTGGCTACTGTTATCGATCCATTTAGGTTTAACTGCAAGATTTCGGACCATGTTACCGACATTCTTCGGCAAAAATGCTTCGGCGCGCCGGTAATCAGCCTCAGTCAGCTCGGGGGAGACGCTTGGGGGTGGCGTCGTTGTGCAAGCGGCTAGCATTGCCGAAGCGAACAATATCGCTGATCTTCTAATCATTTTACTCTCCAGTCACATCACTTTTGTTTAGCGAATTAACAACAATTGGTAACATGATATTAAACTGGCTGGATAATGTATACGTTATAACGTTTTGTTGATGTAAATATATTAAGGTATAAAGAAAAGGATAAATAACAAGGTATTAGATTGGTTGTAGCTACAGAGCTAACGGTAGATGGGCTGCGCAGTAGTGATGGGGTAGCAAAAGAGCACCATAAAGGTGCTCTTTCAATCAGCGATAGGTTAGCTGTGGCTTATGCGGGCAATACCAGTTAGTTTCGCTTGCGAAAAACCACAATTAGCACCGCGACGACTGCAAGGATCATACAGTACCAAGCGTGGGCAACCACTTCTAATGGTGACAAGCTAAAGGTTGATGCAACTAATAGTGCTTGTGCGCCATATGGGATTAGACCTTGGATAATGCATGAGAAAATATCCAAAATACTGGCGGCACGTTTTGGGGTGACACCGTGCTTTTTAGCCAAGTCTTTTGCAATATCACCAGTGACCACAATCGACACGGTATTGTTTGCAACGCAAGTGTTGGTAGCAGCTACAATGCCAGCCATACCCAATTCTGAAGCGCGACATGATGCCTCGCCTTTAGCTTTTGAGAAACGGCTAATCAACTTTTCAATCTGCTTGCTAACAAATGCTAAGCCACCTTGCTGCTGCATCAGTGCGGCCAAGCCACCGACCAGCATAGACAGAATGAAGATCTCTTGCATGTTGCCAAAACCTGCGTAGATATCTTGACCAAACTGGATGACACCGTAATCCATGGTGAGTAGGCCAGTAACACCTGCTAGCAAAATGCCGACAGTCAGGACGACAAATACATTTAAGCCAGCGACAGCTAAAAACAGAATCGTTAGGTAAGGGATCACCTTTATAAAGTCAATCTCTTGCGCTGCCACGTCAGCTTGACCTTGACCGACAAGGGTAAACACAATCAAGGTGATAATAGAGGCTGGGATAGCGAAGATCAGGTTTTCTTTAAACTTGTCTTTCATCTCACAGCCCTGAGTACGCGTGGCTGCAATGGTAGTATCTGAGATGATAGATAAGTTATCGCCAAATAAAGCGCCAGATATTACAGCACCCGCCATAATCGCTAAATCAATTTGTGCTTCGTTAGCAACACCCAATGCAATAGGAGCTACAGCGGCAATGGTGCCCATTGAGGTGCCCATTGCAGTAGCAATAAAGGCGGCAATCACAAAGAAGCCTGGCAGCAATAAACTAGATGGAACCAGCGATAAACCAAGTGCAACGGTAGCATCTACGCCGCCAGTTGCTTTTGCTACTGCAGCAAACGCACCAGCGAGCAGGTAGATCATACACATCGCAATGATGTTGGAGTGACCAATACCCGCTAAAAAGGTTTCAATTGATTGGTTGAGTTTCTGCTTAGAGATTAGAATCGCAAAGATGATGGCCGGGAGAATGGCGACCACGCTTGGCAATTGATAAAAAGCAAAGTCGACACCTTGGCTTTGAAAATAAACTCCAGCACCAATAAACAGTGTTAGAAATAGAAATAGTGGTGTCAGCGCAAGAAACGATGGCGCTATTACGTCAGTGGCTGGAGCTTTAGGGGCGTTAGTGGAATTCGTCAATGTAATCTCTCTTCTTATTAAATCAGTCATCGAACCATTGTTCCCATTGCCCTCCTAGCTGGAACAAACTGTGTTTTAAATGATTAAACTCACAGAATGGTACATCTCAATAGTTGAGAGGATATGAGATCCAACGGCGCCTGTCAATTTAGACGTCTAGATGTTTTTACTTCCAAAGTGAAGGTTTGGCAAAAGTTGTGACATAGGTTGGGTTAGTCACTACTACTTCAGTAAGGGCTTAACTTGCCAAGTTTAGGCTATTAATACAAACGTTTTACTGCAACAAAGCGGATTTTACGAATATTTACTGCTAACTAAGATGCTAGAATAGCCGCCTTATTGTCCGCTTAACGTTGAGAGCCTTTGATGCAATTAATGCATATAGATAAACAAACCTACCGCAAGAATACTAATATTGTGATCGGCAGCTTTGTCGCCAGTTTAGCGATACTTGCACTGCTATTTGGCGCCTTGTTGATCCATTTTTTTGGTGCAGCCGATGTTGCGGGTGATGGTTCGACCGGTAATTTCCATCTAAATGTGATGGGAGTGATCATGGCGATAGTCCTCTGCAGCGGGGTGCTGCATTCGCAAAAGCATAAGCCCTTTATGCGAGAAGTTTATTATGTGTGGCGCTTAAAGCAGTTGAATAACCAGATTTATCGTAAGTTGGTCAAAATTAAAGTGGCAGCAGATAGCAACGACAAGAATGCTTTTATCATCTTGAGTTTTTATTTTGCTAGCCTAAAGCAAGTTTATAGCTTAGACGACAACACCCTAACCATATCGACGGTAGAGAATGATCTTGCGCAGCTAAATGCCAGAATTGCCGAGTTGGATATGAATATCTCTGCAGAGCAGTTTGAAGCAGACTTGTTAGAAAGGATCTAATACCGATAAGTTTGAGTTGTGTGGGTGAGTAACAAACTAGCCCACACAGCAATTCTTACTCGTTAGCTGTTGACCAAAGTGGTTCCAATGACCTGCGGTTGGCGTATGTGCAGACGTAACAGAGGCACGCAGAAAGTTCGTCTGACCTCCACGGAGGGAGGAAATGCCAAATTCTGTATGGAACAGAATTGGTCTTGGAAGCTCTACGATGGCATCCATGCCATCAAAGGCCTCAGCCGCATCTGCACTGGGTTATAAAAGCGAAAATTCTCAGCATTAGAGTTACCATTAAAAGCTTTTAAATTTCGCCGGGGCGCTGAGGGATTGACTCTTATGAAATCAAGAGCGGGCGCAAGCGCTTTCCCCTTTGGCTCTACTCTTGATTATAAGAATGGGCGAAGCGCCACGACGTTGATTTCGATTATAAAAAAACAGTAGCTGATATAACAGCCAGCACAGTTTGGTGCAGAAGAGAGTTAGCTTTTGCCTACAGTGATTCCAATGTTCTGCGGTGGTGCAGTACAAGGCATGCAGATAAGTCTATGTCTTTTAAAGTAACCCAGCATATCAAAAAACATTTAGACTTCTAGATGGCCGTTTGTTATGTTGGTATTTCATTCAAATTGGATAGGATATGGCTGGTATGAAACTGGAATCTTTAGCACTGCACCACGGATACGAATCGGAAGCGACCACCAAGGCTGCTGCTGTACCTATTTATCAAACCACCTCTTATACCTTTGATGACACTCAGCATGGCGCCGATCTATTCGATCTTAAAGTGCCTGGCAATATTTATACTCGCATCATGAACCCAACAACCGATGTACTAGAGCAACGCATGGCTGCCATAGAAGGTGGGATTGCTGCGTTAGCGCTTGCCTCTGGCATGGCCGCAATCACTTATGCGATTCAAGCACTGACCGAAGTGGGTGACAACATTGTTAGTACCAGTCAACTTTATGGTGGTACCTATAATTTATTTGCTCATACCTTGCCAAGGCAAGGCGTCGAAGTCCGTATGGCAGGATTTGATGAGTTCGACCAATTAGATGCCCTTATCGATGATAAAACCAAAGCCTTGTTTTGTGAGTCAATTGGCAACCCAGCAGGCAATATCGTTGACCTGCAGCGACTCGCAGAAATTGCTCATAAACACGGTGTGCCGCTCATTGTTGATAACACAGTGGCGACGCCAGTGTTGTGTAAACCGTTTGAGCATGGTGCCGACATCGTTATTCACTCGCTGACTAAATATATCGGTGGCCATGGCACCACAATTGGCGGGGCTATTGTTGATAGTGGCAAGTTTGATTGGGCGGCGCAACCTAAGCGTTTTGCACTGCTCAATGAACCGGATCCGTCATATCATGGTGTGATCTACACCCAAGCTTTCGGCCCAGCTGCATTTATTGGCCGTTGTCGTGTAGTACCGCTGCGTAATACTGGCGCGGCACTATCACCGCAAAGTGCTTTCTTATTACTGCAAGGGCTAGAAACACTGGCGTTAAGAATGGAGCGTCACTGCGACAACGCGTTAGCGCTAGCGCAATATTTAGAAGAACATCCTAAAGTGAAATGGGTCAATTATGCAGCGCTGCCGAATAGTCCATTTCAAGATAACTGCCACAAAATAACGGCTGGAAAAGCTTCCGGGATCATCAGTTTTGGTATCAAGGCGGATGACGGAAAAGTCGCTGGTGGCCGCTTTATTGATGCACTGCAGATGATTTTAAGATTGGTCAATATCGGTGATGCTAAATCGTTAGCATGTCACCCAGCTTCGACCACCCATAGACAGTTAGATGCGACTGAATTGGCAAAAGCGGGAGTGTCAGAAGATTTGGTACGGATCTCGGTCGGTATTGAACATATTGACGATATCATTGCTGATGTGGAGCAAGCACTAGTACGAGCCTGCTAATCCCGTCATCAAAGTCGGAAAGGTTAGCAAGTTTGTTAACCTTTTTTTCATTTTTAGTTTATACCTGTAAATGGTCGATTTTTAGCATTGCAAGCTACTAAATGGTTTGCTAGCTAGATTTACATGTCGAAAGATTCTGAATTTCGGTATAAGGATAATCGAAAGTATCGTGATGTTCTAATGCATAAACATCTAATTAAATCAACAAAGTATACAAAACATCCCCATGTGTTACTCTGAAAAATAATCACTTTTCAGAGCCTGTTATACAGAGCTGTATATGCATATAAAAACAATAGTAGCGGCCTTTGTCTTCCTTATTTCTACTTTAGTGACGCTGGTCTCTACGGCGCAAGCAAATGACGCGCTGACTCAATTGGAAACATTAGTGAATGAAGGTTCGCCCTCTGAGGGACTTGAATTACTTGAGCAGTTGGATATTAAGGCTAGTGAACTGACCGCCTATGATAATGCCCGTTTGTACTTCCTCTATGGCCAGCTATACGAAAAAACCCGTCAATTAGATTTAGCCATCGCCAGTTACGATATTGGGATCGCTTTGGTTGAGCCATTAGCGGTTAGCGATATTCTGATCGATAGCTATTTAGAGCGCTCTTTTGCTCTGTATCTGCAGACTAATGATCCCAATGTTTATTGTAGCGATCGGCGTAAAGCACTGGTTTTTGCTAGGCGTCATAACAACGCAACGCTGTTGGCAAAGACACTCACACAGAATGCCTTTTGCTATAACACCGCGACAACGGTGCATAAGGGAATAGCGCTACTCGACGAAGCCATGGTGATTGTTGATAAGAGTGAAACGCTCGACGTTAATCGCAAAGCCATGATTTACAATGCTACAGGTAGCCTGTATCGCACTGTAGGCCTGCATAAACGCGCTTATGATAACTTTGATAAAGCCTATCAAACCTGGCAAACCGTCGACGATAAAGAAGACATGTTTAATATGCAGCACAATATGATCAGCTCGGCGATAAAATTGAGCGACTGGCAGCGTGCCCAGGTTAATATTGCAGCGCAGTTTGCACTTGCTGAAGCTGCACCTGAGTTTGAAGATTTTTATTTTTTTGCCTACCTCAACTCTGGCCGTATCGCATTAGGTGCATTTGATTATCCATTAGCGATATCGAACCTTGAAAGGGCCATCTCCCTTAAAGATACTACTCTCGAGCGCTTTTTTGTTAGCGGTGCTCACCTGTTTCTTGCACAGGCTTATATGCGTACCGGTGAGACCGAAAAAGCGGCGAATATGGCTCGAATTTTTGAGCAAGATAAATCTTTTCCTGCCAATATGCGCAGTATGCTGCTGACGGCTGACGCCATTATTGCTTTCGATAAGCAGGAGTATTTAGTGGCAATAAATACGCTACTAAAATTGATTGATGAAGAGCGAGAGTACAATAAAAACATCATCGATAACGAAGTCATCGACTCAGCACTAGCGCATAATTCAAAATTGGCAGAGTTTGAGAATGAGTTGCTTTCCAATAAACTCGCGATTAATCAATTGAATCTTAAAGCTGCGATAGATAAAGAGCGTATTAATGAGCTTAAGCTGAGTATTTTTGTACTGGTCGCTCTGGTGTTACTAGCGACCGTGTTCTTCTTAATGCATTCTCGAAAAGTGTTTAAACGCCGAGCTCAAACTGACTTCCTCACCGGGATTGCTAATCGGGGGCATACCTTCAAGACAGGTGAAAAGATGATTGAGAAGTCGATTAGAAAACAGCAATCGGCATCGGTTATTGTGTTTGATATCGATAATTTTAAAAGCATTAATGATCGCTTCGGCCACCATATTGGCGACTTGGCCATTCAAGCAGTGACTAAACGTGCTGAGCGCTGGTTAAAAAAACAGGATTTAGTTGGTCGAATTGGCGGTGAAGAGTTTTTGATTGTGCTGCCCAATACCGATGAAAAAGCAGCTATTGTAATATCTGAACGTATTCGTAGCGCAATTGCATGCCAGTCTTTTAAGTTTGATGAGATCACCATCGAGTTTACGATAAGCCTAGGAATTGCCGTAGTCAATGAGCAAGCATTGAGCTTGAGTGCATTGCTTAAAGAGGCGGATAAAGCGCTATACAAAGCCAAGTTCTCTGGTAAAAATAAAGTCTATCTAGCACGACAATGCGCCTAAAATTGAGTGTTTAAACTTAATCGCCGTAGTTGAGTGCTGCGGCCTATCCCCTCCCTAGTACTCCTTCGTTATAATTGTTTTCTTTCTAATGCTGAAAATACGAGGTGGAGTATCTTCAAGCATTTCTAATCACTTTATATATAAATACCTCATTAGCTATCAACTTGTATTTACCTGATTTTTTGCTATGTTTTCTGTTTAGTGAATGCGGTTTTTGAGTAAGCTCCTTGGATACAAATTATCGATAACCGCGAGTGAAGTACGCTAAGGCTGATTGTAAAAATAACCAAGGTTGGAGATTTTATGAATAAAGCGCTAGTAGTATTGCCACTGGCAATGTTGGTTTTTGTGCCAACAAGTTTCGCGGTAGAGGTATTTAAAGATAGTAAAAATGCATTTGAAGTCGGTGGCTTTGTTGATGCCCGAGTGATTAATACGCAAGATGTCACGGAGGTGGTTAATGGTATCTCCAGAATTAACTTTGGTTTTACTCGTGAAATGTCTAATGACTGGAGGAGCTACGTCAAGCTAGAGTGGGGAGTAAACCCTTTTGGTAATGCGACGATATCATACAGTAGCGAAAGTAACTTCGAGACTAAAAGCGGAGACTTTTTAAACAACCGTCTAGGCTACATTGGTGTTAGTCATGCAGATTTTGGATCTATTGCGATTGGTAAGCAGTGGGGCGCATGGTACGACGTTGTTTATAATACCAACTATGGCTTTGTGTGGGACGGTAACGCATCTGGTACATACACGTACAACAAGTCGGACGGTGCCATCAATGGTGTTGGTCGTGGTGATAAAGTGATTCAATATCGTAATAGCTGGGGAGATCTAGGTATCGCGGTGCAAATGCAGTTAAAAAACAGTCAGACTGATATTGAAGATGATGGCAGCAACAATCCCAATCGATTGGTGATGACAGAGTACGACAACACTTATGGTATTGGCTTGACCTATCAAGCAACCGATAAGTTGGTTATTACTGTTGGCGGTAACATTGGAGAGCCTGAAGGTACCACGGCCAGTGGACGGATTATTTCTGAGACCGACTATATCTATGGCATGGGGTTAACCTGGGGCAGTTGGGACGAGTATGGTTGGTATGCAGCAATGAACGTTAACCAAAATGAATTTCACGATACTGATAACTTAGGTCGCTTCTTGCAAGAATCAGTGGGCCTTGAAACGCTACTCTCCTATTACTTGGACAATAGTGTCAAACTACTCGCCTCATACAATATATTAGAGGCCGGTGATGCCTATGAGGCGGCGCATCCTGGGGATGTGTTTAAACGTCAATTTGCCGTTGCCGGTGTGCACTATGTCTGGGATAACAGTGTGGTGCTCTACTTAGAAGGCCGTGTCGACTTCAGTGATTTCAGCAGCGCTAATCCAGAAAATGAAGCGATGCAATCGGTATCTGAAGATGATGGCGTGGCCATAGGTATTCGCTATACCTTGTAATCGACATGTAATGTTTAGTAATAGTAATTAAGGCTTCTCGAACGACATATAGTTTGAGAAGCCTTTTTAATTTATAGCCGTTATTTCAACTTATAGGTGACTTCCACTCTATCTTGAATAGTGACTTGCCCTTGTTGGTAGCTTTTAGGCACATTGAAATTATCACTTTCAGCATTCATTCTCATCATCATCGGCTGTACTGGACGTTGATCAAAATAGCGAATTTGCCACACTCCATCGAGCTCTTCGCCAAAGCCTTGTGCTATTTCCGTCGCTTTTTGTTGGGCATCTTTAATCGCTGCAATCCTTGCTTGCTTTAGGTATTGTGCCTCTTTGCTCGATTTAAGCGCAATATGATTAATACGGTTAATACCTTGCTCAAGCGCAGTATCTAAAATGCGATTGAGCTCTGCTAAATCTAAGACCGTCACGGTTACGCGACGATTGGCGCTATAGCCAATCAGTCTATTGGGCTTATTTTTCTCATAGTGATACTGCGGTTGTAGATTAATGTTGGCACTTTGAATAAGTTCGCTGCTCACGCCCGCTTTCTCTAAGCGTGCAATAAATTTAGCCACTGCAATATCCGACTCAGCTTTGGCGGCTTTAGCTGTTTCCGCCTTGATGACCACCTCCACGTTTATTTCAGCCATGTCAGCTTCGGCGACGATACTGCTAGTGCCGATGGTTTCCAGATGCGCAAAGCTAATATCGGCGGCAAATACGGGGGCTGAAATACTGGTTGATAGGATTAAAGCTGACACAAGTGCTGCAAGAGATGATTTTTTCATAACGACTCCAAAAGTAAGGCTAAAATTTGCCAAGATAAAACTGCGCTGTTGCTTCTAATTGTTATAAACGTGAGCTTTGGGAAAAAGGGTTATATTTTTTGATAATTAAGTATTGCTAGCTATGTTGGATGAGTTCAGACCCTCTAGCATAGTGTTGAATTGACATGCTTTTACAGTTGTTTACCTAAGGCGTCATCTTGAATACAAACAACAGACTATAATAGTGACTCCAATCTAAAGGAGTAAACTAATGCAACGTATCTTAATCGTAATGACACTGCTGTTGAGTATATTAAGCGTGAATGTATTTGCTGGAGAGCGACCTGAATCTGGGCAGATGCTAGCCAAACTTACTCAAGAGCTTAATCTCACCGACGAGCAACAAATCGAAACGGAAGCGGTGATGGGATTATTTCATGACGAAATGAAACTACTTCGTGATAGCGAAGGGAGTCGTCGTGAGAAGGGCGAACAGATGAGAGCTGCGGCAGAGACCAGAGATGAGCAGATGCAGCAGATCTTGGATGAGCCACAATATGAACAGTATCTACAGATGGTGGCTGAGATGCGGGAGCGGATGAAGCAGAAAAGAAAGCAGGGTTAACTAAAGCGGTCTTTGAAAATAACCTCGGTAGCAGACTTCGTTTGCTGCCAGCCTTTCTGTTTGAGCTCGGGCTCTGCCAAAAACTCATCAACGTAGCCTATACAGAGATAACCTATCAATTCAGCACTTTCGGGGGCATTTAGTGCTTTTTTGACCTTTAGCGGATCTAGAATACTAACCCAACCCACGCCAATATTGAGTGAGCGTGCCATCAGCCACAGGTTTTGGATGGCACAAACAACACTAAATTTACCCATCTCAGGCATGCTAGTTTGCCCTAAAACGGCGGTTTCACTCGGTTGATAAAATACGGCTAAATTGACCGGAGCCTCAAGAATACCTTCGAGTTTCAGTGCATCATATTGAGCGCGTTTATCCCCAGTAAACTGCATACTACCAGTGGCATTAGCTTCGATAAACGTTTGCTGTACGGCTTGTTTAACGCTTGAGTCGCGAATAACCACAAATTGCCACGGCTGTGAGTAACCCACTGAAGGTGCTTGCATGGCGGCATTTAGCAGCGTATCAATGTCGGCGTCAGATACGGGATTATCGTTAAATCGATTGCCTCTCACATCGCGTCGAAGACGAATAATATCGGCTAAAACTTGGCTATCACTCTCATTAAATAATCGACTCATCTAGCTTCCAATTTTATTACTTAAACTGCGGTTTATACTCTAATCTAGCCAAAGGCTTACTTAAACAAAAACGTGCTGATATTCAGCACGTTCAAGAGTATAACCAGATTAATATTTGGCGTGTTAGTTTGATTATGTATCAGCGCTAAATGTCGCTAGTTAATCGCCATTGATATGAAGTAACCGATAAATGTTGCGGTCACTACGCCAATAAATCCTGGCACAATGAAGCTATGATTCAAGACGTACTTACCAATATGAGTGGTGCCAGTTCTATCAAAGCTAATTGCCGCTAAATCGCTCGGGTAGAATGGGAAGAAGAAGTAAGCATAACAAGCCGGCAATACACCGATAAGTACAGGTGCAGGGATCCCGAGTGAGAAACCTAATGGCAGCATAATGGTTAAGGTCGCTGCTTGGCTCTTTAAGAAGATAGACGCCACAAACATCGCAATTGCAAATGACCAAGGATGAGCATGGACGACATCACTCACCGATTCGATTAAATAGCTCTTGTGGTAGCCAATAATGGTGTCGCTTAACCAAGCAATACCAAAGATTATGACCACCGCAGTCATGCCTGCGATAAAGACATTACTGTTAACGATTTTTTTCGGGTCAACCTTGGTGGCTAATAGAATAAGTGCGCCAACCGACAGCATCATAAACTGAATGGCGACTGACATTTTTACCCCTTCAGGCAGTAGCTCTTTGCTAAACATGGCTAAGCCAATGACAGCTAGAATGCCGAGCAGGAATATGCTTAAGCCTTTCTTGGCGATGCTGTCACTTTTAGCAACATCATTAGTCTCAATATCGGCATCAATGAGACTATTTTTAAACTCTGCATCTAGCAGTCGAGTTTGAAACTCTTTGTCTTTATCAAGATCTTTACCTCGCTTTAAGCTCCAAGCTGAGGCGACTAAAACACCGATTAATGTTGAAGGGATGGTGACTAGCAACACATCTACTAGGCCGATATCGAGCTTGTTTTCCATTGATGTAGCAATAACAACGGCAGCCGCAGCAGCAATTGGGCTGGCTGTTATCCCCATTTGCGAAGCAACGGTGGCCATCGCTAACGGGCGCTCAGGTCGAATGCCTTTCTTATAAGCAACATCATAAATCACCGGTAGCAGTGGGTAGACCGAGTGCCCCGTTCCTACCAGCACAGTTAGTGAGTATGTACATAGAGGACCCAGAAACACGATCTGGTTTGGATGTTTACGCAGTAGCTTTTCCGCATAGCGAACCAGCAGTTTTAGACCGCCAGTGGCTTCCAGTGTGGCGGAGGCGGCAACAACAGCCAAAATGATCAACATGACGTTGATAGGAGGAGAGCCTGGTGCAACGCCAAATACAAAGGCAAGAATGGAAACGCCTAAGCCACCTAAAAGGCCGAAGGCAACGCCGCCGTGGCGGATCCCAACAAAGATGACAGCCAACAGTAACAGCATATGCACAAAAAACATCGTGTGTCCCTTCTTGTAGTGAGCGGAGGTGTTCTTGGTTAAGAGTAGTGGCTATTTGCTGCGCAGATAGCCCAGTGATTACTGATTTATACCGTATGTTATCGATTGCTTAAATAGTCGGTGTTCAGCAAGGTGATATAGCGCATTAGATCATGGCGGTTGTCTTTAAGAAGTGTGAGCTAACTTAAGCGCAGTTTGCTAGTCAAAATTTGGTATATCCCCATCCTGCTAAATTCTGCACCTTCAGCTCAGATGGGTATAGAACGATAGTCGGCAGTGCTTTCTGCTGCTATTGGTGTTTGTACTGCAATAAAATAATGAGAAATAGCGGTGTTGTTTATTTTATAGACTAGGTTTTTAGTGTAGAATCGCGCTTTATTATAATTTAAGAGGAAATTACTCACTGTGTTAATGACGCCGCCCTAACGTTTCGCCCTCCCTATAGCTTTCATTGCTAACTAAGCATCACGCTTATTTCTTTGCGCTTGTTAATTCGTTGTCAATGACTTCGATAGTTTTCCGCGCCAAAATTTTATCAAAAAAGCACGCATATCACTCCAGTCTAATCTCTGGTGCGAACTGCCGTGCGTAAACTGAGAGTTTAATGTTTAAAAATTTCAAAATAGATTGGTTATCTAATATCCGTGGCGACTTGCTCGCGGGTCTCGTTGTAGCGTTAGCCCTAATTCCTGAGGCTATCGCATTCTCGATTATTGCTGGTGTCGATCCTAAAGTCGGCTTGTATGCCTCATTTAGTATTTCGGTCGTTATCGCCTTTACGGGCGGTAGATCTGGCATGATCTCTGCGGCAACAGGCGCGATGGCGCTGTTGATGATCACCCTAGTGAAAGAGCATGGTTTGCAGTATTTGCTTGCGGCTACGGTATTGACGGGGGTGTTGCAGATTTTAGCGGGATATTTAAAACTGGGTAATTTGATGCGATTTGTATCGCGATCCGTGGTTACCGGTTTTGTTAATGCTTTGGCTATTCTGATTTTTATGGCGCAGTTACCCGAACTCACTAATGTTACTTGGCACGTGTATGCGATGACACTAGCGGGTCTTGCTATTATCTATCTGTTCCCTTATCTGCCGGTTATTGGCAAATTAATTCCCTCGCCATTGATCTGTATTGTTGGCTTAACTGTGTTTGCTATGATGTTCAATATCGATGTGCGCACCGTGGGTGACATGGGAGATTTGCCCGATACTTTACCGATATTTTTGTGGCCTGATGTGCCATTAAACTTAGAAACATTAATGATTGTATTGCCTTATGCGATGGCGCTTGCAGTCGTCGGATTATTAGAGTCGATGATGACGGCAACTATTGTCGATGATCTTACCGATACCAGCAGTGATAAAAACCGTGAATGTAAGGGACAAGGACTTGCTAACATATCTACTGGTTTGTTAGGTGGTATGGCGGGTTGCGCTATGATTGGTCAATCGATGATTAATATCAAATCGGGTGGACGTGGACGTTTATCGAGCTTAGCCGCGGGTATGTATCTATTGATAATGGTGGTCTTTCTTGGCCCTTGGTTAAAACAAATCCCCATGGCCGCATTGGTTGCAGTAATGATTATGGTAGCAATCGGTACGTTCTCATGGCGCTCAATTATCGATATGAAAAAACATCCACTGTCGACCAATATTGTGATGCTAGCAACAGTTGCTATGGTCGTCGCCACACATAATCTGGCAATCGGTGTGTTTGTCGGCGTCCTGCTTGCTTCCCTATTCTTTGCCAACAAGATTAGCCGGATGATGGTGGTTCGGAGTAATGTGGCTGATAGTGACAGTGGTGAATATCGCGTGATTGGTCAAGTGTTCTTTGCCTCCTCGGATAAGTTTACAGAATCGTTTGATTTTAAAGAGGTACTTGAGTCGGTCACTATTGATTTGTCAGCTGCTCATTTTTGGGATGTGACTGCGGTGTCAGCTTTAGATAAAGTGGTGATTAAGTTCCGCCGCGAGGGGACGCATGTGCATCTTATCGGTATGAACCAAGCCACTCGTACCATTGTCGATAAGTTCGGCGTACACGATAAACCCGAAGAAGTTGAAAGACTACTGGCAGGACATTAAGAGGATGACACAGATGAAGAATATTATTGCGTGTATTGATGGCTCAAAATTGACGCTAGCGACCTGTGAAGCCAGTGCTTGGGTGGCACAGAAAGTGAGTGCACCGTTAACCCTATTGCATGTGCTCGACAGAACTACTCGACCTGTGATCAGTGAGCTGTCAGGTCAGATAGGCCTTGGTAGTCAAGAAGATCTGCTCAATGAACTAGTGGAGCTCGATGAGCTGCGCAGTAAAGTTGCCCTTAAGCACGGTAAGCAGTTACTTGCAGATGCCGAGGAGTTAGCGCAGCTGAGAGGCGTTAATGATATCTATAAATTACAACGTCATGGAAATTTGCTGGAGACGCTAACCGATCTAGAGCAATCACTAAGATTATTAGTGATTGGAAAGTCGGGTGAAGACCATAGCAGCACTAACACTATCGGCTCACAGCTTGAAAGTGTGATTAGAACGATTAAAGCGCATACCCTTGTTGTTAGTGAAACCTTCGAGGTGCCGAGGTCGTATATGATCGCCTTTGATGGCAGTGCAGCCAGCGACAAGTTGATTGAAAAAGCGATTAAGACGCCCTTGCTTGTTGGACTTGAGTGTCACCTAGTGATGATTAATAGCTCTGGCGACAAGAGTGAGGCTTTTCAACAAGCGGCGCTGCGACTTCATGAAGCTGGGGTAATGGTAACTGAACGAGTACTGACAGGGCATGTGGATGACGCATTGCTAGAGTACCAACAGCAACAGCAGCTAGGGATGATAGTGATGGGAGCTTATGGGCATAGCAAACTACGTCAGTATTTTGTGGGTAGCAATACCACGCAGGTGCTAATAAAAAGCACTGTGCCATTGTTGTTGATCCGCTAACTATCCTTGTAAGTACGGTTAAAATATCCAATAAGGGGTGAGCTGATAACTCGCTCACCCTATCAAAACTCGCTAACACCAGCACATCACTCATTTAAAGCGCAACATACCTAACACTCACCACTTCTTAAGTAAGCTGATATTTAAACGCGAGTTAACTGACAAAGCGCGCAGCAATTGGTTAGAATAACCTAGATTTTTCAAACTCCAGAGTGACCACCATGCACGTACATATTTTAGGGATCTGTGGCACCTTCATGGGCGGCCTTGCGCTGCTGGCGAGAGCGGAAGGGCACAAGGTAACAGGTAGCGATACCAATGTTTACCCGCCAATGAGCACTCAACTAGAAGAGCAAGGGATCGAGCTCATCCAAGGCTTCGACCCTAGCCAATTGGGAAAAAGTGACGATGATGCGCCGGATCTTGTGGTGATCGGTAATGCCATGAGCCGAGGTAATCCTTGTGTCGAAGCGGTACTTAATCGCGGCCTTAAATATACCTCTGGACCACAGTTTTTAGCAGAACATATCTTAGCTGAGCGATGGGTGCTCGCAGTGTCTGGCACCCATGGTAAAACCTCCACCTCGAGTATGTTGGCTTGGATATTAGAAGACTGCGGCTATGAGCCAGGGTTCTTGATTGGTGGTGTACCGCAAAACTTTGGTGTATCGGCTCGCCTTGGTGGTTCGTCGTTTTTTGTCGTTGAAGCTGATGAATACGACAGCGCCTTTTTTGATAAGCGTTCTAAGTTTGTCCACTATCAACCGCGCACCTTGGTTATTAATAACCTAGAGTTTGATCATGCTGATATTTTTGATGATCTTAAAGCGATCCAGCGCCAATTTAATCACGTAATACGTACGGTGCCCGGCGAGGGGAAAGTGATCTGGCCAGCGGATGCGCAAAGTGTGCAGCAGGTTATTGCGTTAGGCTGCTGGAGTGAGCAAGAGACTTATCATTTAGATGCGGTCACCCAGGGCTGGCACGCCAATAACCTTAGCGATGATGGTCACCAGTTTGAAGTGTTCTTCAATGGGGAGCTGCAAGGAGTTGTCGATTGGCAACTTATTGGCCAGCACAATATCGAAAACGCAGTAATGGCGATTGCGGCGGCGAGGCATGTTGGTGTTATGCCTGATGCTGCGATTGCAGCATTAATAAAATTTGCGCCACCTAAGCGTCGTATGGAACTGATTGGTACCGTTAAAGGTGTCGAAATTTATGACGACTTTGCCCATCATCCAACGGCGATAGCGACCTCGCTAGCAGGTATGCGCGCCAAAGTCGGTAATCGCAAGGTGACGGTGATATTAGAACCACGGTCAAACACCATGAAGAGCGGCGTCCATAAGGACACCTTAGCCAAATCGTTGGCCTTGGCTAGCAATGTGTTTTTATATCAAGCCGGTAATATCGATTGGGACATCAGCACCGCTATGGCTGCAGCTTCTGTGCCTGTTGATGTTTTGTTTGATATTGAGCAGATAATCGCGCAAGTCGTTGCTCAGGCTGATAGTGGAGATACTATCATTGTCATGAGTAACGGTGGTTTTGGCGGTTTACATCAAAAACTGCTGGCTAAATTAAGCCATAACGATAAACACTAACACAGGTAAATTATTAGCCATGAGTGTGACATATCATAAAGCAGACAAGTCTATTAGTCTGGCTTGGACCGGCGCTTCAGGCGCTCCTTATGGTTTGAGATTACTAGAGATTCTGCTTAAAAGTGATTATCAAGTCTTCTTGATGATCTCTTCGGCGGCGAGAGTGGTATTAGCCACGGAGCAAGGCTTGCAATTGAGTGCCAATAGCGCAAAAGCGCAAGCACAGTTATTAGCCCAGTTTGGCGATGTGGCTGGCGAACTTATTGTATTGGGTAAAGAGGAGTGGTTTTCACCGCCAGCATCAGGCTCCGCGGCGCCAAAACAGATGGTCATTTGCCCGTGTAGTACGGGAACATTAGCCTCTGTTGCTACTGGTATGAGTAATAATTTGCTCCAAAGAGCAGCCGATGTTGTCATAAAAGAGCGTGGTCAATTAATCCTGGTTCCTAGAGAAACTCCATTTAGCGCCATACACTTAGAGCACATGTTGTCGCTATCGCGATTGGGCGTAACCATTATGCCTGCAGCACCAGGCTTTTATCATAATCCCAAATCGATTGAAGATCTGGTAGACTTTATGGTCGCTCGAATTCTTGATCATTTGGGCGTTGACCATGCATTAACGAATCGCTGGGGGTATAATGCCAGCGACATCGACTACTGAGAGTTTTATGAAACACACCACTGAAGTGATGATCTCTGCCGAAGAGATCGATCAAAAATTGGATATATTGGCTGAGCAGATTAATACGCACTATGCCGATAGTGATCGCCTATTAATGGTCGGTCTACTCAAGGGTTCTGTTGTATTTATGGCAGATCTTTGTCGACGTATTAAGGGCCACGTAGAGATCGATTTTATGTCGGTATCAAGTTATGGCAATGCCATGACCAGTAGCCGCGACGTAAAAATCCTTAAAGACGTGCAGTCCGATATTCAGGGGCGTGATGTACTGATTGTTGAAGATCTGATTGATTCTGGTAATACCCTAAATAAGGTACGTGAGATCTTGATGATCCGCGAACCAAAAAGTTTAGCGCTATGTACCTTGCTTGATAAGCCACAACGTCGTGAGGTTGATGTCCCTGTCGACTTTATCGGCTTTACCATTCCCGATGAGTTTATCGTTGGTTATGGTATCGACTATGCGGAGCAGTATCGTAATCTGCCTTACATCGCGAAAGTCATCCCGCTAGAAGATTAATATTGTCTCTTCGGCTTATATCGGGTTTTGATGCTGATTGGCGTTAAACCGATAAACCAGCTGGGAGCACTATTTATACTAATGACTCCCGCGATTGCGGGAGTTTTTGTTTACTTGATACAGAGTGATTGGAATAACCATGGCAAACACAGAAGCCGCCTTAGTTATCGACTCCTTAAAAAAAACCTATAAAGGCGGAGTTGAAGCAGTAAAGGGCATAAGCTTGACAGTAAATAAGGGTGATTTTTTTGCGCTACTAGGGCCAAATGGAGCGGGTAAATCAACCACCATTGGTGTTATTAGCTCATTGGTACAGAAGAGTTCAGGAAGCGTATCTGTTTTTGGGCATGACATTGATAGGGAGCTCGAACTCGCCAAGCTGAGCATAGGTTTAGTGCCGCAAGAGTTTAATTTCAATCAGTTTGAAACGGTATTACAAATTGTTGTCAACCAAGCGGGCTACTACGGCGTCAAGAAAGAGGTGGCACTAGAGCGTGCTGAAAAGCACCTTAGTCAGCTCGATCTATGGCAAAAACGCAACAGCCCTGCACGTGAACTCTCTGGTGGCATGAAGCGCCGTCTAATGATTGCGCGGGCACTAATGCACGAACCGCAATTGTTGATTTTGGATGAACCCACAGCAGGTGTAGATATTGAACTTCGCCGCTCTATGTGGACTTTTCTTACCGAGCTAAATGAGCAGGGGGTGACGATTATTCTCACTACTCATTATTTAGAAGAAGCAGAAATGCTCTGTCGTAATATCGGTATTATCGACAAAGGTGTACTGGTGGAATGCACCAGTATGAAATCTTTGCTTAGTCGCTTGAATATGGAAACTTTTATTCTTGATTTGGGTTGTGACCTGAATGAGAAACCCACTCTTGAACAGACAACATGTCGCTTAACGGATCCACATACCTTAGAGGTTGATGTGGCAAAAGAGCAAAGTCTAAACGACGTTTTTGTACAGCTGAATGCACTTAATATTCAAGTGTTGTCGATGCGTAATAAGGCCAACCGTTTAGAAGAACTGTTCGTTGAATTAGTCGAGAAAGGCAAGGTATCAGGGGCCGAGAAATGAATATGAGAGCGCTGTATTTCACAGCTTTTAAAAGTATCTTAACCAAAGAGATAAACCGTTTTACCCGTATTTGGATCCAAACTCTAGTACCGCCGGCTATCAGCATGACCTTGTATTTCCTTATATTTGGTAATTTGGTCGGTAAACGTATTGGTGAGATGGGCGGTGTATCTTATATGGAGTTTATTGCACCAGGTTTAATCATGATGGCGGTGATTACCAGCTCCTATTCTAATGTAGCCTCCTCGTTTTTTAGTGCCAAATTTCAGCGTAACTTAGAGGAACTTATTGTTGCCCCTGTGCCGCACTATGTGATTATTGCCGGTTATGTCGGGGGCGGTGTTGCTCGTGGTTTATGTGTGGGTGCGATAGTGACGTTGGTAGCGATGTTCTTTGTTGATATCAGCATCCAGCACGCAGGATTAGTGGCGGTTACTGTGTTCTTAACTGCGGTATTATTTGCCTTAGGTGGATTAATCAACGCTATTTTTGCCAAGAGTTATGACGATATCAGTATTGTTCCGACGTTTGTACTGACGCCGCTGACCTATTTAGGTGGCGTATTTTACTCACTATCGCTACTGCCTGACTTCTGGCAGGGCGTGTCGGCGCTAAACCCTGTGGTATACATGATCAACGTATTTCGCTTTGGGTTCTTAGGCTATGCGGATATGAGCGTACCGTTCTCAATTGCGGTAATGGTCGGGTTCTGTGTCAGCTTGTGGAGCTTAGCGTATTACCTTATCTCACGTGGTATCGGTTTAAGAAGTTAACTGAAAACGCCTGCAATAAAAAAAGCCAACAATCAAATTGTTGGCTTTTTTATGGCATATTTTGTGAGGAGGCATGGCTAATTTTGCTCGATAAATGCCACTATCTCGAATAGCTGTTCAATGGTATTTAGCGTCAACTTACTAGTACAGCAGTGGCCGTTTTGACTGGCGTATAGTTGAACAGAATGACGCAGTTCACCTAAAGAAAGTTGTGCAGAGGCACATTGGAGCCTTGGAGGGTGATCCTCAATAATCAGATAACTATCACCGCAATAATCGATAATAAAGCTATCTTGTAGCACACCAAGCAACTCTGTTTTCTCAAACCAATCTGGCAGCGATTCGAGTCGCAGCAGTTCATTGCTATTTTTTTGTAGCAGTATGATAGGCCAGCTTACTTGCTCTAATGTGAACATCATGAGAGTTACAGTTTCAGAAGCCAAGGGTATTGTATTTGGCAGGCGTAGTCGCTATACGCTTTAGTTTTATCTTCTATGCTATCAGCGATGCCAAACGCATAGCCTTTGACGTAAACTAGCACATAAAAAGCTCGTTGTTGACCGTTATCATAGGGTTTTAGCAGCGTATTTAGGCGCAAGTTCAGGGCTATATTATCAATTTTATTGCCATCGCTCATCGCCAGCTTTGAACAGACTAGCATGTCGGTGATCTCTTTTTTTTCTAGTACCTTATTAGCTGTAGAGATAAAGCCATGCATTCCCATACCACCGCGACTAGCGATAATACTCTGTAAGGTGATGTAGGCTAGACTTGTGCCTAATAGCAATCCAAAGATGAAGAGAGTGATATAACTGAGTTTGCGCATGATATTACCGGGGTTTAGTGTCGGGCTAATAATATATTAACCCAGAGGCTTACAAAGCGGGGCGCTGATGTGTATTTTTGTGGTGTTTGTTGGCAAGACATTCAGGTATTAAGCGTAAATCGTTACTCTATTGCGGTCGTTTCTAGGGCAATTTGTTGTTTGCGATCATCTAACAGAATAATCGTGGTCGTGTTACTGGCAATGAGGTTGTCGAAGTGCGAATTCATCTCTTGAATTGATTCCATATATTCAGGATCGGTGGTTTTCTTTTTCTGCCAATAGCGATTACGTTCCAGTTTTTGCAGTTCACTGGCTCTTAATATTTCAAAATAGCTATTCTCTTGTTTTAAGCGGTACATCTCACTGTCTAACAACTGTAGTAGGCGCTCTTTTGAAATAGTCTTTTTTTGTAATAATGCCTGCAGAGGATCGAGAGTTGTGATGGGTTTATCTGAATCTGTCTCGGTGGTAATGCCGAGTTCATACTCGATTTTATGCTGGCGAAACTCTTTTGGGCAGGAGTGTTGGCTAAAGACGATCTTGTCACCTTTAATACATTTAAAAATACTGTTGGCTGCTACGTATCCGCTAAAGACTAAGCAAAGTATTGATAATATGACTTTCGCCATTGGGCTAAACATCCTTTTCAACTCAAGCGCTATTATTTATCGACAATTACAATAAGCGTGTGTATTCCGTACCTTGCTTTCCATATTGATACAGGGCGACTCATTTGTGACTAACATACTATGGCTGAACTTAGAGCATAACACCAGTTTTTTGACGCTCGATTACTATGAATAGATGTGTAGTAAAAAGGATAAACGTATTTTGCTGGAGCTAGAATACAAATGTTGACGGAGCCAAGCTGTGGGACTGTATGACTTGAATGGGTGGCTTACTAATTGCTGTAATGAAATATTGAATTGTAGGCTTATTTGGCTCAAAACAGAGGTTTTGAGCCAAATATAACTAGGGCAATTTTACGATGAGGTTATCAATTAAGCGTGTATCACCCATATAAGCGGCCACCAAAATGACTAATTCTCGATCACTACTTTGTGCCTTGCTGAAGGTCTTAGCATGACGAATATCAAGATAATCATTTTTAAACCCAGCTGCAGTAATTGCTGTCTCAGCAGCTTCAATAACCTCACCAAGCTGTTTGCCTCTGCTTAGCTCCGCAGCCATGTTATCTAAGGTTTGTTTCAACACCGCCGCTTGTTGCTTTTGCGCTGCAGTTAAGTATCCATTGCGTGAGCTCATCGCAAGGCCTGAGGTTTCACGGATGGTTTCAACACCGACAATCTCAATCGGCATCGACAGATCTTCAACCATGGTTTTTATCACCAGCAGTTGCTGGAAGTCTTTTTGGCCAAAAACCGCTATATCGGGTTGTACGATATTAAACAGCTTACACACAATTGTGGCAACACCGCGGAAATGTCCTGGGCGGCTTTCACCACACAATTGATCAGAGATCAGCGGTACTTCTACAAGCGTTTGTGCGTCCAAACCCTTAGGGTAGATGATGGCGGGGGTTGGCGTGAATAATAGCTCAGCACCAGCTTCGATTAAAGCGGTTTGATCGTCCGCTAAGGTTCTTGGATAGGCATCTAGATCTTCATTCTGACCAAACTGCATTGGATTGACGAAGATAGAAGCGATCACATGATCTGCACGCAATCTGGCTTCTTTAATTAAGGTTAGGTGCCCAAGATGTAAGTTGCCCATCGTGGGCACGAAGGCAACAGTTTCGCCTTTAATGCGCCATGCACGGACTTGCTCGCGAATAGCGCTAATTGATTTTGTGGTGATCATTATACGACTGCTCTAACACTGACAAAAATTAATACTGAAAGGCTGATAACAAAAATACTTAACTAAAAGTATGTTCTTCAGCCGGAAAAATACCTTGAGCCACTTCGTCAATATAGGCACGAACAGCGCTGCGGATCTCGCCCGTTTGCTTGAGGTAGTTTTTCGAAAAACGTGGAATATAGCCACTTGAAATGCCTAAAACGTCATGCATAACCAAGATTTGTCCGTCAGTGTCTGCACCAGCGCCGATACCGATAACCGGGATCGTTAATGCATCTGTAATGGTTTTGGCTAAAGGAGCGGGGATACACTCAACGACAAGCAGTTGTGCTCCAGCGGCTTCCAGGGCCTTTGCTTCATCGAGAATGCGCTGGGCATTATCGGCATCACGGCCTTGAATCTTAAAGCCACCAAATACATGTACCGACTGTGGTGTTAAGCCCAAGTGGGCGCAAACAGGAATACCGCGTTCGGTTAGCATCTTGACACTTTCGAGTAGCCAGTGGCCACCTTCAACTTTAACCATACTGGCACCCGCTTGCATCAGCGTGGTGGCATTGGTCATAGTCTGCTCAGGTGTTGCGTAACTCATAAAAGGCATATCGGCAATAAGCAGAGCACGTTCAACGCCACGACGAACACATCGAGTATGGTAGGCAATATCGTCAACCGTTACTGGTAGTGTGTCGTTATGTCCTTGAAGTACCATTCCCATTGAATCACCGACTAATAAAACGTCAACACCTTCGCTATCGAATGCGTTGGCAAAGCTGGCATCATAAGCCGTTAATGCAGTGAATTTTTTGCCTTCAGTTTTGAAGGTTCTCAGTGTGGAACTCGTAATTTTAGACATAGTGGTAATTTTAAAACCTAATTTGTGAAGTTGTTATATGCCAAGTTGGGCTGAACTTCAATGATCTCGGAATCAAACTTCTGTACTAACGCGGCTATTCTAGCAAAAATTTAGCTTGAAAATGACTTATCCTATTTCGCGAGCTGTAACTCGGCGACTAAAGGTTCGGTTATCAAGCTGCCTAAGGGGGTTTTATCTGGCAATATTAGTGCTGGTGTTAAATCAAATAACGGTACTAACACGAAGCTACGTTGCTTCATTCCGTAGTGGGGGACGGTCAATCTAGGTAGATTGATCTGTTCATTGCCGTAGAGCAGCAGATCTAAATCTAAGGTCCTAGGTCCCCAGCGTAACGTTCTGAGTCTACCCTGTTCATTTTCAATCTTTTGTAGTGCATCGAGTAAAGCGATGGGTGACAGATCGGTTTTAAAGCCTGCGACGGCATTAACATAATCGGGCTGCTCAACGTCACCCATGGGCACTGAGCGATAGTAAGGGGAGATGCAAAAAGAGGCGTCTTCGGCAATACTCAACAATGCTTGGCACGCATTGTTGAGTTGTTCGATAGGCTGACTTAGGTTAGCGCCCAATGCAACATAGACCTGAATCATTACTCTGTAGGTTTAGGTGCTGCTTGTTCTGAAGGTTTGCGACGACGGCGTTGCGAATTACGGTTTCGTCCGCCTTTATTGGTTGATTTAGCAATAACATTGCGCTGATCTTCATTGCCTTCGACAAAGCTCTTCCACCATGCAGAGTTCTTCGCCACGGCACCGCCTTCGGCTTCACCACGTAGTAAGAGTAGATCGTAAGCGGCTCTAAATTTAGGATGTTCAATAAATTTAAATGCCTTGGTGCCCCTGTTGCGCTCAAAACGCAGCTGTAGCTGCCATATATCTTTCGTTACCGAACTAAAGCGACGCGGAATACTGATTGTACGGCATTGCTGCTCCATGATATCACCCATAGCTGCGGTGTATGCATCATAGAGACTTAAACCACTTTCAACTGCAATATCGTCTGCTCGCTGGGTTAACGGATACCAAAGCAGCGCTGCATAAAAGAATGCTGGAGTGACTGGTTTCTCTTGCTGAATGCGCAAGTCAGTATTTTCCATCATCTCTTGTAGCAATTTTGCAATCGGTCCATGAGGCGCCTCATTCAGTAGTGCATCGACTAACGGAAATAGCGGTGCAAACAGGCCAAAATCTCGCATCATGTTGTAGTTTTGTGCTGCTTTGCCAGCGAAGAATAACTTGAGGACCTCTTCGTACATACGTGCAGCAGGGATATCTTTTAACAGAGCTGCTAACTCTTTTATTGGATCAGCGGCTGCTGATTCAATCGTCATATCGAGTTTAGTCGCAAAACGCACTGCGCGAAGCATGCGTACAGGATCTTCGCGGTAGCGAGTCTCTGGATCGCCAATGAGACGAATAGTACGCGATTCTAAATCTTGTAATCCGCCACCGTAGCTATGGATAGAGAAGTCGCTGATATCGTAATAGAGCGCATTGACCGTAAAGTCACGACGTTCAGCATCTTCGTCGATACTGCCGTAAACGTTGTCACGCAGCAGACGACCAGATTCATTAGTCTTAGATATTTTCTCTTCGCTATCGACGTGATGTCCACGCAATGTGGCGACTTCGATAACATCGCGGCCAAACACAATATGCGCGAGACGAAAACGTCTGCCCACAAGGCGGCAGTTACGGAATAATCGCTTAATCTCTTCTGGCGTAGCATTGGTCACCACATCAAAATCTTTAGGCTGCATACCAAGTAGAATGTCACGTACCCCGCCACCGACTAAGTAGGCTTTAAAGCCTGACTTATGGAGTCTGTATAGTACTTTGATCGCATTGTCGCTGATCTGTCTACGAGAAATTGAGTGCGCTTTACGAGGCACAACTTCTAAACTCAGACCGACCGGAGTATTTTCTTCAGCTTTTGAACTATCAAATAACTGTTTACAGAATTGGCTAATACGGCGAAAAATGGGACACCTCTGATTTGGATCTTAACTTAGGTAAAAACAAGTGGGCTATGATAACCCAATTAAAGCTCAATGAGTATACGATTCAGTTCACGGAACAAGGAGTATTTCAGATCGCCTTGGCACCTTACTTAAATCGAACTGATTGATAGCCTGTTCTAGCATCTTGCTGACCTGTGCTTCAGTAGACACTTCCGCTTGGCCCAAAAAGCGTAAAGCCGCATTAATACTGGCTTGTGGCTTTAGGACATCAATTGCAGCGGCATGGTTTTGTTTGGACAGTTTACGGCCCTTTTCGGCACAGGCTAAAGGCAGATGCAGCCAATCTGGACTTGGTTGTTTTAACACTTTAAACAGGCTTTCTTGACGGCAAGTGGGCTCAAGCAGGTCTGAGCCTCGAACCACCTCGGTGATCTGTTGATGGATATCGTCAAGCACTACGGCTAGCTGGTAGGCATAGAGGCCGTCACTGCGCTTAATAATAAAATCTTCAGCGGCGAACTGACTATCAACCTCAATGATCCCTTTTATCTGATCTCGAAATTTCGCCACGCCATAGCGGTTACGAATGCGGATGGCGCCCACTTTATGTGGCTGAGCAAGTCTGCCACAACGTCCATCATAACTGCCGCCCATGGCTTTAATCTCTTTGCGAGTGCATTGGCAATAGTAAGCATTGTCAGATGTCAGTAATTGGTTGATTTGCCGCTGATATATTTCAAGGCGCTGGCTTTGATAAAGCACAGAATTGTCCCAATGCAGACCATAAGCTTCTAGGGTGCTAAGGATTTGACTACTGGCACCTACAATCTCTCGTGGTGGGTCGATATCTTCGATACGCAGCAGCCATTGGCCCTTCATAGAACGGGCACGCAAAAAACTGCCGAGGGCAGCTATCAATGAACCGAAATGAAGTGGACCAGATGGGGACGGTGCAAAGCGACCGATATAGGGCGTTGAGTTAACCATTCAATATGTACAGAAACAAAAGAGCGGAGCAAGTGCCCCGCACCTTAAGATAGCGATTATCCCGCCATCTGCTTTTCTTTAATCTCAGCAAGTGTCTTACAGTCGATACACTGATCGGCCGTTGGACGCGCTTCTAATCGACGGATACCGATTTCGATACCGCAAGAGTTACAGAAACCAAAATCATCTTCTTCGATGATCTGTAGTGTCTTCTCAATCTTTTTGATTAGTTTACGTTCTCTATCGCGAGCACGTAATTCTAAACTAAACTCCTCTTCCTGAGCTGCGCGGTCGACAGGATCTGGGAAATTGGCCGCTTCGTCTTGCATGTGATTAAGAGTACGATCGACTTCTTCACGCAATTGGTTACGCCATGCTTCAAGAATTATTTTGAAGTGACCCAATTGGTCCTCGTTCATGTACTCCTCACCGGGTTTTTCCTGGTAAGGTTCTACACCTGCGATAGCGAGCACGCCGAGTTTTTTAGTGCCTTGTGGCATAACGCATCTCCTGTTAATCATTTGCGTTGTAGGGCGTCTGTATAATAACGGGCGCTATCTATACCAGAAACCCTCAGCATAGGCAAATAATTTGTGTTATCTGGACTCGATTCTTTGACTATGTCCGCTATTAAGAACAATTTCAACTGTATATTCTGAATTAGAGGTTAACCGGACAGGATTTAACCAAACGGGCTGCTGTGGGCGATAAATCAGCACTATAAGCTATTACTTCAACCCCAGCGCGAGATGCTTCGTCGAGTAATTTGGCATATGCAGGGTCAATATGAGCAGCGGCTTTGACCGAGTGTATTCCTGTATGCTGAACAGCAAACAGTAGCACGGCTCTGTGGCCTTGTTGCACCATCTGCATCAGCTCTCGTAAATGTTTCTGACCACGAGTGGTCACAGCATCTGGAAAGTATCCTTGTCCATCCTCAAGCAGGGTGCAACTTTTGACCTCTACATAGCAGTTAGGGCGATTGCTATCTGCTAATAAAATATCTATACGGCTGTTTTCACTGCCATATTTTACTTCACGGCGCAGTGACTCATAACCACAGAGCTCCTTTATAACGCCTGCATTTATAGCTTCCTCGGCTAAGGCGTTTGCGCGTCCGGTATTGATGCCTATCATGTCGCCAGCAGGTGTTTCAGCTAGCTCCCAAGTACGACTGTATTTACGCTTTGGATTATCAGAGACTGAAAACCAAACTTTATTTTCTGGAAACAAGCAATGACGCATCGAACCCGTATTAGGGCAGTGAATAGTGACTTCGCTACCATCTTCAAGGCTGATATCAGTTAGAAAACGTTTATATCGTTGGATAAGAATGCCGCATTCAAATGCTGGGTCAAATTCCATTTCTGTTACCAAAAGAGGGTCAATTTTCCGCTAGATTAACAGAGTTTATCTAGCGGCGATGAGAATTATTCATTCGCACAGCGATAGATTCAATAACTAAGTGACAGTTTGTATTCTAAAATGAACTTTGTTTTTTAGCCCCGACTTTAGATATCACTTGGGATCCAGTAAACTCAGCAGAAAATAATAAGCGAGTCGAGGCCACCCTTGCTGATCGATTCACATTTTAAGGACCGAAAATGACCAATGTAATGAAAGTTACCCTCACTCAAGACGCACCCGCTGCTCATTGGGGAAAAGCCAATGTTACTTTTCAAAACGATGTGGCATCAATCCATGTCAAAGCGGGGGATATTCAGCGTCAAGTTCAACAAGCTGCTCGTAAATTGCAAAGCCAAGGTGTTGCAGCTGTCGCACTGGAAGGCAATTTATGGACTGTTGATTCACAATGGGCCTTTGCTCAAGGTTTTGCGACCGCTAAAAAGCAGCCACAAATACAGTGGACTGGCGACGATTCAGCAAAAACATTATTGGCTAACCGTTTAGACAGCGCCAACTTTGCCCGTCAACTGATTAACGAAACGCCAGAAAACTTATCGCCGATGGTGCTAGCTACTCAAGCTGCAGAATGGTTGAGTGATATTGGTGGCGATAAGATTAGCTACCGCATTATTGAAGGTGAGGCGTTATTAGAACACCAGTGGATAGGTATTCACGCGGTAGGCCGTGGTAGTGAGCGTTCACCGGCGTTGCTCGAAGTTGATTTCAATCCATTGACTGCTGACGCAGATGTTTCTGTGGCACTGGTAGGTAAAGGTATTACTTTCGATTCTGGTGGCTACAGCATTAAAGGTTCAGAAGGCATGCTAGGCATGAAATGCGATATGGGCGGTGCAGCAACTGTCACCGCAGCACTCGGACTCGCGATTAAGTCAGGTCTTAATAAACGCGTTAAGCTGTTTTTATGCTGCGCAGAAAACTTAATTAGTGGTCATGCTTATAAGCTAGGCGACATTCTAACATATAAGAATGGCGTTACAGTTGAAGTGGTTAATACCGATGCGGAAGGTCGTTTGGTGCTAGCTGATGGGCTGCAAGCTGCATCAGAAACAGGTGCACCATTGATCATCGACGCTGCAACATTGACTGGTGCTGCATTGATGGCTGTAGGGACTAACTACAATGCTATTTTCTCTCCTAAAGCGGAAGTTTTAGCGTTAGCACAACAAAAAGCGATTGCGGCAGGTGAGCGTGTATGGCCATTGCCGCTAGATCCTTGGCATATGGACAGTTGCCCAAGCCCTTATGCTGATACAGCCAACAGCC
This sequence comes from Shewanella sp. KX20019, assembly GCF_016757755.1. Lineage (NCBI taxonomy): Bacteria > Pseudomonadati > Pseudomonadota > Gammaproteobacteria > Alteromonadales > Shewanellaceae > Shewanella > Shewanella sp. KX20019. Next base: position 815,926 of record NZ_CP068437.1, read on the forward strand.
GAGCTATGAAAGGTGGCGGTGCTGGCGGCGCTTCAAATGCAGCGGGGTTCTTATGGCGCTTTGTAGCACCAGAGGCTAATTGGCTGCACATTGACCTGTCATCAGCTTTTTCTGACTCTGGTGATGCTCTATGGTCAGCAGGTGCTACAACTCATGGGGTATTGACCGTTGCGGGTCTACTAGAAGATTAATACTGAGCCGCTCATTTAGCGCAATACGCTAGATGCTATAATGCGTCTTTAATCAAGCTGCCTTTTTAGGTGGCTTTTTTATTGGTATTTTTAGCACCATACCTTGTTTAATCCACGCTCTTTCAGCAAGTTATACATGTCTTAAGTATATCGATAATATGCTCCTTCGAATTTACATCAATTTTAAGGCCGTGACTCTGAAAACAGTCTTTGCTAAAACATCATTTGTGTTGCAGTATTGTTAACTATTGAACTTCTGCTTAGTATTGGTTTGCCGTCCATGAAACTTAGTTTTAGTGAATTCTCGATCGATTGTGAAACAGCAGAGCTGCTTGTTAATGGTGCAAAAATTGCTATTGATGAGCGCAATATTATGCTTATTCAGTTACTAGCTAAAAGCTACCCTGAATATTGCTTAAAACAAGATTGTTTAGATAAAATATGGGTAGGCACGGTGGTGTCAGATATGTCGCTATCTAAGCTGGTTTCTGACACTCGGAAAATTTTTGCTAAAGCAGGCTATAGCGGCCCTTTGATCCAGACAGTTCATGGTCGAGGTTATCGGCTCGGACACGAACTGGGACAACAGTTATCACAGCTGCAAAACAGTGACAATGTAGAAGCTGGGCACTCCTCTGAAATAGCAGGTAAAGCATCTTCCTCTGCCCCTTTTGTTGAGCGACGGAAAAAAACTGTAGCGATTTCGTGGTGGGAAATATTTGCCAAAGTATTGATCGCATTATTGCTTGTGTTAGCGATTATATTCCAGTTTTGGCAAGGCGGGGTTAATAGCGGTTCATCAACAACACAAACAAAGTCACTCAGTTATAGTGAGCCAGCAGGTGCGTTAGGGCGAGTACTTTGGGTTGACGACCATCCTGAGAATAACTTGGTTGAGAAAGCCTATTTAGAGAGCAAAAATATAGTTGTTTATAGCACGGTTACTTCAGAAGAAGCACTAATGCTATTATCCATGTATAACTATCAGGCTGTGATTTCGGATATGTGGCGCCATGGCGACTCACTCGCTGGACTTAAACTGCTACAAACTATTCGCGCCGCCGGCCATGATACTGACTTTTATCTGTACACTTATGTCGAATCGCCAGATGTTAGTGAGGCAATTTTTAAGAGTGGTGGTCAAGCGGTTGTTATAGATAGTGCTGCACTATATGAGTTGATATTGGCGCACTTTTAAATGTATAAGACAGTTCATCAAAGCTAAATTACGCTAATAATAGTAAGTTGGCTTAGTATTTTGCTTACATAAAGCCTTAACCCCATCAAAGTAAAGCCATAAATACAATCCAATCAAAAGTAAAAGTCAAATATATGATTTTGTAAGTTATTGATTCTTTTGCTTTTAAATTTAATTCATAAATTTTCAAACTAATTCACAGTATCTCAATGGGTAAATTGGGATGCCTATGGTATCTATATGTTTAGTAAGTAATTAACGACTTGGCGCTGATACATGCCGCTGCGCAAATAGCACCTCTTATAGTTGTTTATGTGTTTGTTATAAAAGTTTACTGGTTTTGGAGGTTATCCGACCATTAACTTAAACTGTATTTATAGTTCTTCGATTAGCCACCTAGCCTTAGGTGGCATTTTTTTGCGCAAAATCTCATCCTAAGTAGCAAATTTAGACGATTATTAAGCGCCTGTTTTAATGCTTATGGTTGACAGGCTAGTCAGCAAAACCATCTTTGATAAAGAGGTGCTTAGTTTGATTGAAGCTCGCTTCGCTACAATTAACAAAATCGATAGCGTATTGAGCATTGTCTAAGCGAAATTTGTCAGTTTTTGCGATTTCATATTCGTTCATCACGATATTCATAGCTTCCTGAGTCCACTCCGGCTCACCTTTACCGATAATCACTTCTGGTGGATCGTAGTGAGTCACCATCCAGTCTTGCAGCTCTTCAGCTGAAATTGTCCCTAACTTCCAAGATGATAAAAGATCGGTAAGTTGTACTTTATTAATTTGCGATATTGTCATTATTGAATCCTACTTGGCGCTGATGCGGCATAGATTAGCTTAATTTGCGAAAGCGAGAAAGATTAATGCTAATTCCATTAAATATGCCTCAGCAATTGAACAAAGGTCTAGCTCAATTGCCAAGAGTGCAGTATTGGGTATTCAACGCCATTTTCACCGGTAAACGACTGAAAAAGGTATAGCGCTTTTGGCTGTATTAATAGTGGCTGAAACTTAACACCGTTGACGGCTACTTTGGCTTTTCTAGACAGTGTTATATGTGGATTATAGTGATGTTCACTCTGATGTAGCTTGTGCTGCTGCGCAAGTAACTGCCCTGCATTGGCAAGCATCATCAGTTTGGGATCTGATGCTTTGCCTTTAAGGCAAAGTATTTTAGGTTTCTGCCAATGCTCGATAAGATCGAGTGTGACCTTAAAGCGAGGTTTAGTAATAGCATCAACACTTGATATCAGTGCATCAATTGTTTCACTGCTGGCTTGGCCTAAAAAAGCCAGCGTCATATGCAGGTTGTCACTAGGCACCAATCTAACGCTGAGCGGCAATTGTTGCTGTATCGCCTCGATCTGCAGTGTTTGCAGCGTCGTTAGTGAGAAGCCAAGAAACACTCTTTTATCCGTCATTATTTAGACCCGCCCTATTTGTGGAGATAAAATTGTCGCGATAAAAGACCTAGTGTAGTTTAGCTCGCAGAGGCTTTTAGAGTACACTGCTAGGCAATTATTACTTTCATATGGCAGGTTTTAAGCTGCCATATTGAGCCCCATAACGAAAAGAACCCTGTGACTTCACTACCTATCCAGACTTTGCTACAACCGATCCGAGCCGCTTTTAATCAGTGTAATCAAATTATACTGGAGGCGCCGACAGGTGCCGGTAAATCAACAGCATTGCCATTGGCGATGCTGGATTGGAATGAAATAGACGGCAAGATCTTGATGCTAGAACCAAGAAGAGTCGCGGCGCGTAACGTTGCCCAGTTTATCGCGCTCAAGCGTGGCTGCACGCTCGGCAGTGAAGTCGGTTATAGGGTACGAGGTGAGTCAATGGTCAGCCGTGATACTCGACTAGAGATCGTCACCGAGGGCGTACTGACGCGCATGATCCAGCGTGATCCTGAACTGACTGGAATTGCACTGGTCATTTTCGATGAGATCCACGAACGCCATCTCACTACCGATCTTGGTTTGGCGTTGGCGCTGGAGATCCAATCGAGTTTTCGCGAAGATTTAAAAATATTGGCAATGTCAGCGACCTTGTCGGGTTTGCCGCTGAATAAACTGATGCCAGAGGCCGCCACCTTGAGTAGTGAAGGCCGTAGTTTCCCTGTCGAGCAAAGCTACCGTGCTGCTCCCGTGCAATCTTTATGGTTAGATCATATGGCCAAGGTGATCCTAGAGGCGCTGGCATCGCAAACTGAAGGTTCGTTGTTAGCATTCTTACCTGGGCAAGGTGAGATTAGAAGACTGCAAAATATGCTGACATCACGATTGGACGCGGCTAAGTTTAGCATCTGCCCGCTCTATGGCAGTTTGCCGCCTAAGGCGCAAGATCTTGCGATAGCGCCGCCAGCCAAGGGGATACGTAAAGTGGTACTGGCCACAAACGTTGCCGAATCCAGTTTAACCATCGAAGGTATAACCCAAGTTGTCGACTCTGGTTATAAGCGACAAGCCAGTTTTAACCCAAGAACTGGCGGCACAAGATTGTCACTTAAACGGATAAGCCAGGCATCTGCCGCACAACGTAGTGGCCGAGCAGGGCGTTTAATGGCAGGTTTCAGCACTCGACTCTGGAGTCAAGAGGAGCATGGCCGACTCATTCAAGCCGACGAGCCGGAAATCGTCCATACCGATCTTATCTCTATGGTGCTTGATGGCGCCTATTGGGGGGTTAAGTCCCTGAGTGAACTGCCGATGCTGACACTGCCTTCAAAGGCAAATGAGAATATAAGTTGGCAGTTACTCACATCACTTGAAATGGTAGATAACAAACGCGCGATCACCGCCCATGGCAGGGCTGCTTACGAGCTAGGTTGTCAGCCGCGTTTAGCGCATATGCTGTTAAAGGCTAAAAGTTTATCTGCCAGTAATAGTGATGAGGATTTAGCGGTACTCGCCTGCATTATTGCCGGGACATTGGAATCTAGAGGTCGCAGTCGCAAAGGCTGTGACATTAGCCATTACTTTGCCGAAGCATTGGCTTCTGAGTCAGCAAAACAGATCCGGCAGTGGCTTAATACGCTGAAGCTAGATTCTAGATCTAGCCAAGCACTTACCACAATCGCGCGCCAGGCTGCGAGTGATAATATTGCACTGTTGTTGGCATTCGCTTATCCAGACAGAGTCGCTAAACGGCGCGGAGTGAGTGGTTACCAACTTGCAAGTGGTTCAGGTGTGGAACTGGCCGCTGATGATGCACTATCTGGTCAAGATTGGTTAGTGATTGCAGACTTTCAAGAAACCGAAGGGCGCAGCAACGGCAAAGTTTATCTCGCTTGCGCATTGAATGAACAATTATTCACTGGTCAATTATCAGGTTTAGTTGAAACCATAGAGTACTGTGGTTGGGATGACAGTAAAGGCCGATTTTTTGCTGAAAGGCGGCGTAAGGTTGGGCAGATTTTGCTGAGTAAAACACCGGTAAAAAATCTCGATAAGCGGCTTATTAAAAATGCCATCGTGGAGCAGATCAGTATTAACGGCCTTGGGTTGCTCAAGTTTGATGAGCGTGTCGAACAGTTGCGCCATCGAGTGGCTATTGCAGGCAACTTAGATCTCTCTAATGACTGGCCAAAACTTGATGACGATACCTTGTTAGCCCAGTTAGATGATTGGCTTAAGCCCTACTTAGACGATGTGCGCAATCTAGCGCAACTGCAGCAAGTGGATTGCTACACACTACTGCTTAACCAAATGCCATGGGCGACTCAGAAGCACCTCGAGAGTTTATTGCCGACCAAGTGGCTTATGGCGACAGGCACCCATGCCAAGATTGAATATGATGCAGATGGGCGAGGGCGACTAAGCGTTAGGCTGCAAGAGGCCTTAGGTATGCAAGAAAGCCCTAAACTGGCGCAGGGAAAGTTAGTGGTTACTATGGAGTTACTGTCACCCGCACGGCGACCCTTGGCGTTAACAGCCGATCTCGCCAGTTTTTGGCAAGGGCCTTATGAACATGTCAAAAAGGAGATGAAAGGCCGTTATCCAAGGCATCTATGGCCAGATGATCCGGCCAACACTCAGCCGACTAAATTTACCAAGAAGAAGACCTTCGCCCAAAAGTAATTTTGGCTGTTCGCTTTTATGACTTTTGAGTTAGTTATCGGTATTTCTAGTGCCAATTTCTAACTCTGTGTTATTTTATAATTATAAAGCTGCGGTCTTCGGTTTCAGGGTCAATTCTGTTCCTTACAGAATCTGGCATTCCCTCCGTCCTTGGAGATCAGACGGCGAAAAGCGTTCCTCAGTAGTATCTGAACATGCGCTTGCCGCAGGCAATTGGTCAGCAGCTAACGCATTTATGCCCCAATACGTGCTGGCTGCAATATCAGTTATTGCTTTTTCAAATCAGAATCAACGTCGTGGCGCTTCGCCCATTTTTGTAATCAAGAGTAGAGTCAAGGGGCAAAGCGCTTGCGCCCCTTGACAATCCCTCAGCGCCCCGGCGAAGTTAAATGCATTAGGTACGGGCCTCATACTCCAATAAAAATCGCCTAACGGCTCAGATGGGACATCCATGTCCCCCCGAGCCTGAACCATCATCCCTGATGGCTCTACGGCATTTTTATCTGCGCACTTCGGCAACTTCGATGGGGAATGGGTGTTATTCGTTAGCGAGGAAGCTCATGCTTAGAACTATGTTTTCAAATTTAAATCGCAGATGCCGAGAGTTTGCGCTTTTATAACCCAGTGCAGATGCGGCTGAGGCCGTAGAAAACAGGCCAATTATGTTCCAGACATAATTTGGCATTTCCTCCGTCCTTGGAGGTCAGATGACTTCGTTGAGGCTTCAAGGACCCTTTCTTTTATAAAGAGTTGCGGCGAGCCTCAGTAGCGTCTGCACATGCGCCGACAGCAGGTCATTGGAACCACTTTGGTCAGCAGCTAACGCATTTATGCCCCAAAGCGAGTTGGCTCGTGGTTTCGTCAACTCTGGATTCATGACCTTTTGGCATACAAAAAGTAATCAAATTATGGATGGAAGGCTTGAGCCAAAGGATGGATCATGCGTTGTTCCTATTTTTGAAAATGACACTGCTAAACTTTACTCTGACCCGATTAACACGATTAACACGATTAACTCACTGACCCGATTAACTCAAGTAACAGCCGCGTTCAACATGCATGATCAATTTGCTGCTCAGATTGTGAACACGCGTTAGCCCTGGCTACTTAAGTAGCAATGAAGAAATTGAGGCGCGAGATTTAACATGTTGTTTTTATAATGAAAAGCTACCAAGTGTTTTTAGGAAGGGTACCGGAAGGTTATTCCAAACTAGTTAAACTAACATAACGACTCGAAATGATTTAGTTCGCTAGATGGATAATATCAATGGTGGCCATTTTATTTCGTTGACAATTAAATACGAATGTAAACATGACTAATAAAAGGACGTATTAACATGGGAAACAACAAAAACTACTTCGAAATTAAATGTAATGCATTAAAATCAATAGGTATCTCAGATAGAGACATCAGTATCATGGAAGAAACCATCAATGCAGAATTTTCGAGAGGCAATAAAAAGGTAACGATCTCTGACTCTAACAAAGACGAAAGTAATGGTAATGTTGTTAATTACATTAAGATACCAATAAAAAATGCAAACGAGTATCTAACATTGTTTAGTCATCCAAACAAAGGCTCACTCCACCAGCAAGTAATAAAATCAATGCAAAGAACAAATAATTTTAATGAATTGGAATTCATTGAAAGCCATAGTGTTCACTCTAAATTACTACACTATATGTATGTTGATAATAACGATAAAACGACGGAAGATTTTTTAAATAGACACTACTTCCCAAGAACTATTAATGCTTTTGCTGCAAGAAATGTGAATGTTCCAGATGGGGCAACCTTGACTATATCCGGAACAGAAGATCAAGAGCCAGTTTTAGTTGTACTGGATGAGTTGACTATAGGAGATGATGCTTCTATTGAGTGGGAAACCGCAGGCACCCTTATCACTGAGAAAACGATATATCCAGAAGTTGAAGCTGGAGGGAATTTCAACAATGATGGCGGTCATGGAGGAGAAGGGGGAGCAGCGTCACCAGCTCAAAACGGTAAGGATGGCCAAGAAGGAAAAAATGGTGAATCAATACTTGGTATTTGCTCGAGAGACCCTGGAACAGGCAGTCATGGATCTGATGGAAGCAACGGGGGGAATGGAGGGAAAGGGGGGAATGGAGGTGATGCCTTACCAGTCACTTGGCACTCTAAAGAAATTACTGGAGTAATTAGGGTCTCTGCAAATGGCGGCAATGGAGGACTAGGATCAATGGGGGCAGATGGTGGTAACGGAGGTAATGGCGGACGTTCAGGTAATAATCCAGGAACCTGTGCTCCAGTATTTGGTGGTAATGGTGGTAATGGTGGTAATGGTGGCATTGGCGGAGATGGTGGTGCTGGTGGCGCAGGTGGTAATTTAAATATAACTTTTGACATAGGTATTCCACGAATTGACTCCAGTTCTAATGGTGGTAATGCAGGAAAAGCAGGCCAAGCAGGCGGCGGAGGCGTAGCGGGGCAAGGAGGAACTGGTAGACCAACGGGGGATAATGGCAAGCAAGGCTCTCCTGGCTCACCTGGAGCGGGTGGAGTTGGTGGACATGCAGGGGCTGTAAATATAAATGGAGAGGTAATTCAGAGTATATAGCTAATTAGGAAAAGAAAAAAAGAAAGGACAGGCACACCTTTTTGTCATTGGCACAATCCTCGACTAGGCTTTTAGTAACATGATTTGTACTGCTTAGTTAAGGATGGTGCTCATGACCTCTGCAAGAAGAACCCTAATTGGTGCAGGTGTAACGCTTTTCTATCACATTATAAATCGTTGTGTAAGAAGAGCTTATAACCATGGGGGCGGAGCGAATTAGGCCCTTCAGATAAAATAGGATAATTTATCTGATCAACGCCAGTTAAATTAGAACTAATACTCTAACGCGATTTTGCCCAAAACGTGTTTAGCTACGCTCCAAAACAGTGTGAACAATCACCAAACTCTGTATCGATAAGAAACTATTCGCTGCCAGAAAACCTTTAACCCTCTTGGTTAAAGACTTCATTAAATACTGTTTTCAGCAGCTCTATTTTACTGGTCTCTCTTGGGTTGTGCTTAGACACCATCGATAAACTGAATTGGTAACGGGCGCTGTTGCGGTGGACGATTTTTAGTTGGTTGGCTGCTAACTCTTGCTTGATGTAGCTCAGTGGCAGGTAGCCAATATAGCAGCCCGATAGGATTAAGGTTTTACGAGTATCAAACTGATAGGCTTTGGCTGATAGATTTAGCTGCTTTAATTGCGCTTTCCCCTCAGAATCGATATCGATTCCGGGATGGACAGCGGGTGTTAAAGCTAACATTTCAGCACTGATCTCGGAGTCACTAAGCTGGAAGAATGGATGAGAGTGGCTGCAACAAAGGTACATAGGTTCATTGTAAATAGTTTGGTAATCTAGCCCTTCGACCTGCTGATAACTGGGCAATAAACCGATATGGGCTTTTTCTTTAAGGAGGCATTTTTCAATATGTTTAAGCGCCTCATTGTCGAGTACAAGGTGCAGTTGCGGCTGGGTTGTATGGATTATTCTAACCACTTCGGCTAGCTTTATCTGCATTCTAGAATCAAGCTGGTCGGCACATAGAATAATGAGCTCGCCACTTAACTCTTCTCCTAAGCTATTAATTAGTCGTGAAAAATCATTCAGCGAATCAAATAGCTCGATACAGGCGTGATACACAGCCTGACCATCTTCAGTTAGTGCAAAGCCACCGCGTCCTCGGCTGCATAATTTTAACTTCATACGACTTTCTAGGTTCGACATGTGCACGCTAATGGTCGAGCGAGTCACACCTAGTTCAACTTCCGATGCCGAAAAACCACCGTTCTCAACCACTGTTCTGAAAATACGCAGTAAGCGTAAATCGTATTCAGTCACCGCTTTTGGAATGATAGAGCTTTTAGGCGTCGTCTTAAGCACATTAATACCTATTGAATTAGTAAATGTTTGATGGTGATAAAACATAAGGTTTATTGTTTTGTATTTAACCTGAATTCATTTTGCTATTCAATAGAGATATGAATTATTAGTATCTGGTTCATTTTAAATGAACATACGGATGCCATCATCAGATGAAACAGCCCGCTGGAGTGACCATGCAACAAGTTAACGATTCTGGATTAGTTAAGCTCAGCTCATATATTGACGGCCAATGGCTCGAAGCATCAACGCGTTTTGATGTCATCAACCCAGCCAATGCTCAAGTTGTGGCGCAGGTCAGCAATGCTGGCATTGAAGAAACGGAAGCCGCGATACTCGCCGCTAAAAAAGCCTTGCCAGCTTGGTCAAAAAAGTCGGCTAACGAACGCGCGGTGATCATGCTTCGGTGGTTTAATCTGATGATGGAGAGTCAAGATGATCTCGGTCGAATCTTGACGTTGGAACAAGGCAAGCCCTTAGCGGAAGCCAAAGGTGAAATCGCTTATGGCGCTGCCTTTATTGACTGGTTTGCGGAAGAGGGCAAACGTGTCTATGGCGATACCATTCCTGGGCCCGCATTAGATAAACGTATCATAGTGATCAAGCAGCCGGTTGGCGTTGTTGCCTCTATTACCCCGTGGAATTTCCCCAATGCAATGATTGCTCGTAAAGCCGCAGCGGCGCTGGCGGCGGGTTGTACTTTTGTGGTGCGACCATCGCCGATTACACCGTTATCGGCGCTGGCGATGGCAGAACTTGCAGAGCGCGCTGGGGTGCCTGCTGGTGTATTGAATGTGGTCGTGGGTGAAGATGCTGTCGGCATGGGTAAAGTGCTGACTCAGCACCCTGATGTCGCCAAGTTCACTTTTACAGGCTCGACTGCAGTGGGCAAAATATTAATGACCCAAGCTGCTAGCACAGTGAAAAAAGTGTCTATGGAGCTAGGCGGCAATGCACCTTTTATCGTGTTTGATGACGCCGATATTGATGCCGCAGTGCAAGGGGCGCTAATCTCTAAATATCGAAACGCTGGTCAAACTTGCGTTTGCACTAACCGTATTTTGCTGCAACAGGGCATAGCGCAAGAGTTTACCGACAAGTTTGCCAGTGCAGTGGCTGGACTTAAGATTGGCGATGGGTTCACTGATGGTGCCAATTTGGGGCCGATGATCACCTCACAAGCTGTGGATGGCGTGCACAAGCTAGTTGAAGAGACAATCGCCGCGGGCGCGAAGCTGATTGCCGGAGGCAAACGTAGCACTGTCGGGGCAAATTTCTATGAACCAACAATTTTAACCGGCGTGACCAATGATATGCCGTTGGCAAGCAATGAAATTTTTGGACCGGTAGCACCGATCATCACCTTTGAAACCGAAGAGGAGGCTATTGCACTGGCCAACAACACTGAGTACGGCTTGGCAGCGTATTTCTACTCTCGAGACATTGGCCGGGTATGGCGTGTTGGTGAAGGTTTAGAGTTTGGCATGGTGGGTGTCAACGAGGGGATTATCTCAAATGCCGCGGCGCCATTTGGTGGCGTTAAGCAATCGGGTAATGGTCGTGAGGGTTCTAAGTATGGCCTAGACGATTATATGGAGATCAAATATCTGTGCATGGGCGGCTTAGACCGCTAGTAGCAGAACTCTGTAAATTGAGCTTAAACCGCAAGTTCAGGCAGTTTCGATAATAGGATAGTAGTAATGACAAACAGCAGCTTACAAGATAGAAAAGTGAAAGTTATCGCTCGTGGTCAAGGCAATGTCTACCCGGTATATGTAGATAAGGCATTGAACGCTGAGCTTTGGGATGTCGACGGTAATCGCTATATTGATTTCGGCACCGGTATTGCGGTTTGCAATACTGGCCATAGCCACCCCAAAGTTGTGGCTGCTGTTAAAGAGCAACTTGATAAATTTAGCCACTCCTGTGTGATGATTAATCCCTATGAATCTGCCGTCGAACTGGCTGAAAAGCTAACTGAGTTAGCTCCGGGAGACAGTGATAAGAAAGCGATATTTGTCACCACTGGGGCTGAAGCGGTTGAAAACTGCGTTAAAATCGCCAGAGCCCATACTGGCCGCCGTGGCGTCATCGCCTTTAATGGTGGCTTTCATGGGCGTACTAATTTGACCATGGCGATGACGGGTAAGATTAGCCCTTATAAACACCTATTTGGCCCATTCCCTGCTGATATCTATCACGCGCCTTTTCCGATGGCTTTTCACAATGTGTCGGTGAGAGAGTCTCTTAAGGCGTTAGATAACCTATTTAAAGTCGATATTGCCCCAAGTGACGTGGCGGCGATTATTGTCGAGCCAGTCCAAGGCGAGGGCGGCTTTTATGCTGCCCCAGCGATATTTTTACAAGCACTGCGTGATTTATGCAATCAACATGGCATCGTGCTTATTGCTGATGAGATCCAAACAGGATTTGGTCGCACTGGTAAAATGTTCAGCTTTGAGCATGCCGGCGTTGAGCCTGATCTGATCACGATGGCCAAAGGTATCGCGGGTGGTTTTCCAATTGCAGCCGTTGTCGGTAAGAGCGAGATCATGGATGCGCCATTGCCTGGTGGCCTTGGTGGCACGTACGGTGGCTCACCCGTTGGCTGCGTGGCAGCATTGGCTGTGCTTGATATCATTACAGAGGAAAACTTAGTGCAGCGCTCAGGCCAAATCGGTCAGATTTTTAATGAACAGCTGACGCTACTGCAATCAAGCCATCCCGATTTGATTGGTGAAGTGCGCAATCAAGGTGCGATGATCGCTATCGAGCTCGTGAGTAATGGTGACAGTGAACAACCGAATGTAAAGCTAACGCAAGCGATAATCGCTAAGGCAGCTGCCCATGGCTTGATCCTACTTGCCTGTGGATTCTATGGCAATGTGATCCGTTTCTTGCCTGCATTGACGATATCAGATGAACTGATCTATGAAGGGTTAAACAAGTTTAATAAGCTGTTTAGCGAGTTAGCGGACTAAAGTTTGCGGACTAGTAAGTATTCTGAGCTTGAGGACTTGGTGGAGCAATTCTACCAAGTTCGACTTTTACCGTCTCACTATAGTTTTGATTAGCTTGTCATTAATTCTCGTCATTAAACCTTTTCATTAAACCTCTTTATTCTGACCATCTTCTTTCGTTCAATTTTGTCACTTGTCGACAGGGTAAACACAGCATTTTGAGGTAGCTTGGGTATATAGTAGAATCCAGTTTCATTTTTCATTCTCTTGGTTGCCTGCTTATTGTGATAGTTTGCATTTGAAAAGAATGCGAGTGTGGGGGGATTGCGTAATTCAATCATTTGTTGCCAACTCTTTTTGGCCAGATCCCCTCGCGACAATGCAACCGAGCATATTTACCCATAAAGACCTGCAGCTCTTCATCGTCAAGAGCTAGGCCGCGGAACAGTAATGACAGATAAAGCTACACCCAAAGCAAAAGCAAAACCGAAAAATGCGCCAAAACGTGCGCCGGTGAAAAGAGCTTCAGCCGCTAAAAAACCGTCAAAGGCAGCATCGAAAAAAGCCTCTGCGAATAATAGTAGTTGGGGGCGTAAGCTGTGGTCTATCAGTTGGAAGCTTGCAGTTATTGGCACTGTGGTTGTTGCAGCCTACGGCATCTATTTAGATCAAATCATAGCCCGTAAATTCGAAGGGCAGAAGTGGCACCTGCCAGCGCAAGTATTTAGTCGCTCGATGGCCTTGTATCCTGGGGCGGCAGTAAGCCATGACCAGTTGATGTCTGAGCTTAAACTACTCGGTTACCGTAAAGTGGCCAACCCGCGTCAAGTGGGTGAGTTCTCCGCCTCAAAAACCAAGATTGATCTTTGGCGTCGACCCTTTTTGCATCCTAAGGGCGATCAAACAGAACAAAGGGTGATGCTCACCTTTGACTCCAATGGGGTGAGTTCAGTCACTAGAAGTAGTGATAGACGTCAGTTAGCGGTGTTCCATCTAGAGCCGGTATTATTGGATCGCATGATCACCGGTGATGGTGAAGATAGACTCTTCGTAACAACAGCAAAAATGCCGCAAGCCATTATCGATGCATTGATCTTGGTTGAAGATCGTAGCTTTTACGAACATCACGGTGTTAATCCGTTTGCGATTGTACGTGCGGCGATGGTTAACATCAGTGCCGGTAGAACGGTGCAGGGTGGCTCCACGCTCACTCAGCAACTGGCGAAGAACTTCTTCCTATCGAGCGAGCGTTCGATTAGCCGTAAACTGCGCGAAGCATTGATGGCGATTATTATCGATTTTCGCTATGAAAAAGATGAGATTCTCGAAGCGTATCTTAATGAAGTGTACATGGGGCAGGACAAGGCTCGCGGTGTACATGGAATGGGGCTAGCTTCGCAGTTCTATTTCGGCCGCCCAATCGCTGAGCTGACAATGCCACAACAAGCCTTTTTGGTCGCGGCCATTAAAGGCCCGTCATATTATAATCCTTGGCGTTATCCTGAGCGGGCGCTGAAACGCCGTGATTTGGTATTGCGACTGTTAATGGAGGCGGGTGAGCTTAATGTGGCGCAGTATGAGGCGGCAGTTGAATCGCCATTAGGATTAAGAAAATCTGACAAGCCAGTGCACCAAAAACTGCCTGCATTCTTTGCGGTGGTTAGGCATGAGTTAGCGACGCGATATGGTGATTCGTTGTTACAACAATCAGGCATTAAAGTGTATACCACGCTTGACCCTATGGCGCAGGATGCCGCTGAAAAAGCGGTTGAACAAACCCTTAAACAGCTAGGGAAAAATAATAAATCCTTACAGGTCGGCATGGTGCTGACTGATAAGTATTCTGCCGGTATTGCGGCAATGGTTGGCGATAAAGTGCCGAGTTACCAGGGCTTTAACCGCGCCGTTGAGATCCGTCGTCCTATTGGCTCGTTAATCAAGCCGTTTGTTTATGCAACCGCACTTAACCAGCCTGATAAGTACACCTTAGCGACGCCACTAAAGGATGAAGCTATCACCCTTAAAAATGGCCAAGGCAAAACCTGGTCACCACAAAATGTCGATAAAAAATTCCGCGGCCAAGTGCCTTTGCTGACAGCATTTAAAAAATCGATGAATGTACCGACGGTTAATCTAGGTATGGCGATAGGTGTGGCTGGAGTTGCGACAACGCTGGACCGCGCTGGCTGGAGAGATAAGATCCCTGAGTATCCATCAATGCTGCTCGGTGCGGTCAACGGCTCACCATTAATGGTGGCGCAGGTATTTCAAACCATTGCCGATAATGGTCGTTATCGTCATCTAAATTCAGTGACCACAGTATTGGATGCTAATAACCAACCGCTTACAGCATCACGACCTAGAACGACTCAAGCAATCCCTGCAGCGAGTAACTATTTGGTTAAATATGCGATGACCCAAGTGGTTGAAAATGGTACCGCCAAACGTTTAGGTAATGCTTTTCCGCGGGCGACACTGGCGGGTAAAACAGGAACCAGTAATGATTCTCGCGACTCATGGTTTGCTGGCTTTGATGAGCGAAACGTGGCGGCTATTTGGGTGGGGCGAGATGATAACGGTAAGACCAATCTGTACGGCAGCAGTGGCGCAATGGCGGTGTATCAAGCGTTCTTGAAAAACCGTCCACCTTTGAGTCTACGGATGGCACCTGTCGATGGCATAGTACAGGGATACTTTGAGCGTGATACTGGCGTGGCTAAAGAAGCTGATTGCGGCAATGTAATGAAGGTTCCAGCCTTAAGGGAAAGCTATCAACCTGCTGCTAATTGCGGTGAGCCACTGCCGTGGTGGAAAAAGTTGATAGGCGGTTAAGTAATGCTAATTGCATTATGTGTTTGAGCTTTATTCATATAAAGGTGCAACGGCTATAGGCTTTTGGGCTGACTGCTAGTTTGCCATAATTTGAGTTAATGATAATCAGCTATCGTTCATCAAAGTTCGATAGCTGATTGGTTAACACTAGAACCAACTTTGCTCAATAGCAGTTGAAATAGCGGAAGAATAATTCGATAAAATAGCAGTATACCCTGCTGTATATGCCGCAAATGACACATCCGTAGGTTCCGTTATTCCATTGCCAGTGACATTGACTATCAATACTGGAAACATAATCGTTCCGGCCGCATTAATTAAATCTTGTGCTTCAGTTAATGAATAATCCCTGTTTCTTATTGATGCTGTTGATTTTCTTGATAATTCAGAGTCTGATACGTAAACGATAACCGATGAGCTAGCTAGTTTAGCAATTGATTCCTCAGCACTATTGGCTAAATTAGCAGTGGTAGAGTCAGTGGCAAAGTCCATGGGATCTACATGATTGTATTCATAACCCTCATTGAACAGGTAAGTTCGGCCGTTTTCAAATTCAATGCTGGCTGTAGCACCATCTACTGGCAAATGAAAAATAATACGACTTCCATTTGTACTTTTAGCGTAATCATTTTTTAGCGTGATATCATTGAAAGTATATTCAACTCTCACTTCTTTTTGATTTGTTTCACTATTTAATACGCTAATGCAGTTAACGCTTATTTTATCGGTGGCGGTACACAAACGGGTCACGGTTGTTTCTGATAAACCCAATTGCAGCGCATCACTTTTAAAATCTTTGTCAATTTTAGCCTCATCATCACCATTATCAGGATGTAATATTCCTTCTACATATTCACAACCACTGACGTTCAGGCATAACACGAAAATCGCTATTACTTTGAGTTTCATATTCATTCATTGGCCATTATCTAGTTAAAAAACTTGCATGGTAATAGCAAGTTAGCACGATTTCTATTAGTCGTAATAGTGATATTAATTTTCCGCACCTTAAGTCGCTCGTCCTTCATAGCTGATTGACTGAAGCGCCGGTTTAGCGTCTTTCAACTTTGTAAACCTTAGTGGTGAGTGTGATGAACACTCAGGCCCCACTGGGGCGATATGAATATGGCTTATACTCATTTTATGGGGCTTAGTTATTGTTTGTTACCCGTTAATGCTGCAGTGTGATTAACCAACTTAAATAGATTGCGTTTAGCTGCAAAGAGAGAGGTGAAGATGGATCTTAATTTGTTGAAAACTTTTGATGCTGTGATGAAATCACAAAGCGTAAATATCGCCGCAGAATCTCTAGGGATTACAGCTCCAGCAGTAAGCCAGGCATTGAATCGATTGCGGGAACAGTATAACGAGCCACTTTTTATCCGTGAAGGGAGAGGGATCTGTCCTACTAACTTTGCTATTGAGCTGCATGCTGAGATCCAAGAGCCATTGGGATTGCTGGTTAATGGTGCGAAATCACGATATCACTTTGATGCCTTGGTGAGTAACCGAACCTTTAGGATCTCTAGCCATAAAGATCTCGATATTATGATATTACCTGCATTAACTAAGTTCCGTGCTGAAAGAGCACCGAATGTAACTATTATTGCTGATATCGAACATAACGACGAAGCCTCGAGGCAGAATGACTTGAGACGGCGTAAAGTCGATATTATGTTGTCTACAGTGCCGTTGGAGGAGCATGGGTACCAAAACAAAAAGTTGTTTGAACAAGAGTTAGTCGTTGCTGTGAGTGCTAAGCACCCACGTATTCAAGGTGAGATTAGTGAACAAGCATTTTTGAGTGAAAGCCATGTCCTGTGGCAGACGCAAAGAATGAGCCATCACACGCTTAATTCCGTCTCCAATAAAGTAATCCCCGAGCGCAAAGCAGCTTATACAACAGGCTCAGCATTAACTGGCTTGCTGTTGGCAGCTGAAACAGATTGGCTATGTGTTAGCTCTCGCTGGCATGCAAAACAGGCGTCAGGGGTACAAATACTGGAGATACCTTTTGCCACTCAACCCGTCCCCATCTATATGACATGGCACCTTTCTCAAGCAAAAGATAAGGGGCACCAATGGTTAAGAGAAGCACTCATTAGCAGCACGGAACACTTCAATTAAGTAAATATATTTAATAGTTGGCCGCGAAAACAGTTAAGCAAATCTTAATCCATATTTAAGTTTAGCTCTATCGATTCATGTTCGTTGGCAAATTATCATCTCTCTCATCAACGGACAAAATAGTTGAGTCCGTCACTTTGAGAGTATTACTATGAATAACCCTAACTTAATCGCGACATCAATTTGTGCAGTACTGTTAACATCTTCTGTGACAACGGCCTTTGCTACTGAGGCCAATCTGGTTCGTAGCAGTGACCCCTCCTTTTTCACCAATGCAACAGTGCAAAGTCACTTGGCTAAAGTGGTTTGGCAAGACGAAGCGAATAATAAAGCGTACACAGAAAGCTCAGAAATGATCCCGTTAGCAATGACTGAATTTGCTAAGCAAATGGCACCTAAAATACAAGAGATAGCGGCGGGAAAACTCTACTCAATTTCCGGTTTTCAGTTGGCCTCTACACTCGTCGCCATTGGTGATGATGGTTTGATCATTGTTGATCCAGGTGAAAATGATACGGCGGCCAAAGCTTCTATGGAAGCGTTCAGTCAGTTCTCCACACTACCTGTTAAAGCTGTGGTTTATACTCATCGTCATCCTGATCATGCATTTGGTTCTGCAGGATGGGGAGTGACAGAGGAGCAGGTGAAATCGGGTGAGGTGAAAATTATTGCTTCAGATAACTTTATCCCTAATTTGGTCAGCGATGTCGGCGTGACAGGATCCATTCTGACTCAGCGTACTGCTTATGCCAGTGTCTATTTACCAAAAGCGCCAGCGGGACGCCCTGCACAGTTCGGTTTAGGTCCAACTTTTACGGCGGGTCCAGTGTCATTCTTTATGCCCAATGTACTTGTGAGTAATGATCAACCGCTGAAAATTACTGTCTCGGGTATTGAAATGGAGGTGTTCGGTGCATACGGTGATGCGGGTGATGATGAAATTGACATCTATTTCCCACAATTTAAACATGTTCATGGCAGTGAAACGATCCAAGGCGAGACATTTCCGAACCTATATACGCTTCGCGGTACTAAGTATAGGGATGTACAGAAATGGTACGAAGGTATCGACCATCTCTTGAAGTACTCAGAGAAAGCAAATACATATAGTGGTTCTCACATGCGAGCTTGGGTTGGCCATGACTTCATTAATCAGCGAATTACTAACTACCGCGATGCGATTCAATATGTGCATGACCAGTCTGTTTACTACATAAATCGTGGCATTAAGCGTGATGAATTGGCCGAAAAAGTGATCTTGCCGGATAACTTAGCTAACGACCCTTGGTTGGGTGAGTATTACGGTACCGTTGCTCACTCTGTGCGTAATATTTATAACGGTTACTTGGGCTGGTGGGAAGGGGATGCAACTAAGCTTGCAAGGCCTGCGGTAAAAGAGATGGCTCAAGACTATGTCGACGCCATGGGTGGTGAAGAGAATGTTATTAAGATGGCACAAAAAGCTGTCGATACTAAAAACTATGGTTGGGCGGCAGAGATTTTAACTCATGTGAATAATATCGATCCTGCCAATATGGATGCCCGAGACTTAAAAGCTGAAGCACTACGTGAATGGGGTTATCAGCAGACCAATATTTATTGGAGGGCGTTTGCTGTATCTAATGCCGGAGAGCTTGATGGCACTTTAGATCGCTCTGTTGCTTGGGACTTTGCTAATCCTGCCATTGTAAAGGTACTGCCAACAGTTAAGATTTTGGAAACTCAGCGTGTAAACCTTAATGCTGAGCGAGCTAAAGGCCAACAATTATCGATTAATATTAAGGTGTCAGACACTGGTGAGGTGGCAAACTATACCGTTCGAAATGAAATTGCCGTCTTCTCTTTAGAGCAGGATCCAAATGCGGATGCAACCTTGACTGCAAAGAAACTCGATATGTTGGGTTACTTTAGTACCGGTGATGCTAGCAAGGCTGTGGTGGTGGGTGATCATCAGTCAGTTGAAACTTTCTTCAGCTTATTTGACCATAACAAGGCAAATGATATAAACCTTGTTTTACCTAACTAGTTAGCATTTGTTTAAGCTGCTAAGCAGCTGTTAATTCAGCTGCTTTTTTATTGTCAGTCAAATGGCTTATCAATTTATCTATTCATTTGCCGACTCAATTTCGTCTTTTTTAATAGTATTTCGTCTTATGAGTGTAATTGAAAAACAATTAACTTATTCGGAGTCAAAATGATCAAACTGATTAGCTTTAAAAACTGCCCATTCGTTCAACGTGTTATGGGAGCGCTTGTAACCAAGAATATCCCGTTTGAAATTGAATATATTGAACTTAGTAATAAACCGCAGTGGTTTTTAGATATTTCGCCTAACGGTCAAGTGCCAGTATTGGTTACTGAAGATAAGACGGTGTTATTTGAGTCTGATGCGATAGTTGAATACTTGGACGACAAATACCTACCTATTGAACAGCTTGCAGCAGAGCAGAAAGCACTTGATCGCGCTTGGTCTTATCAAGCGAGTAAGCATTACATGGCTCAGTGCGGCACTATGGGGAGTAAAGACAAAGAGACGTTTGAGACTCGCTTAGCAAACCTTGCTAAATCGTTTGCGAAGGCCGAAGCTAAATTAGGCGACACTCGTTTCTTTAAAGGCGACAGTATCTCTAATGTTGATATTGCTTGGTTACCCTTGTTGCATCGTGCAGCAGTGATCAAAAACTGCACTGGCTTTGATATGCTCGATGGTTTTCCTAAAGTGCAAAAGTGGCAGACTACATTGATTGAGTCGGGATTAACGGAGAAAACAGTACCTAATGATTTTGTTAACACATTCAGTCACTTTTACTTAAAGAATACGTATCTTGCTAGTTTGGTTGATAGTGCTGCCGTTAATGGTGAAACAAGCTGCTGTGAAACTGCTTGCTGTGGCTAGTCGGCGATGGCGCAATAGTGCTTAGCTATCCTTAAATTTAGTGACTAGAGTGAGGCTTAGTGCATAAGCCTATTCAAAATTCTGTACATATAGCCCTGTATATACCTATTTACAGGGCTTTCTTATGCTGCATCGCCATTCCGCTGAATGGTCGCAGGAGCTTGTGTTGCTTGGATAATTGCTTCAGCATGTATTTATAACCTGAAAGAATTAGGCAGCTGAGATTGGATCTGTTAGAGGAGTACGAAAGACAGCAAACCTGGCGAGAATGGCCACAATATTTGCAGTATATTCCTGTTTCAAAGGGGGATACCGTTGTCGATCTAGGCTGCTCTGTCGGAGATGTTTCTGCTCTGTTTTCTACGCGGGTTAAGCGGGTTATTGGCATCGATCAGGATCAGGATTTTATTAACTACTGCCGGAAGAACAAAACCTCTAACCAAGTCTTTGTTCATAGCCGTTTTGAAACGATTAACTATGACTCGTTAGGTGAGGTGAACGGTGTATGGGCAAGCTTTTCGATATCCTACTTGGCAGATCCACTCAGTTTTTTACGTCAACTGCATAGGGTAATACAGCCCGGTGGTTGGATAGCCCTATTGGACGTTGCCTGTTTTATCTCTGCTAATCTCAGCGTAAACAGCGCCTATTTTGATAAGGTGAGTTTGTTTGAGCTGGAGTCAGCGAAAAATGGCGGTTATGACTTCAATTTTGGCAGTAAAATAGAACAAATACTGCAGCAAGCTGGATTTGAAATTGTCTATGTTGATAATGATATTACTGATCTCGAACTTAATTTTTCAGGTACTGCGCGTAAGGATGTTGTTCAAGGTTGGTCTGCAAGGCTTGCTCGCATGCAAAAGTTAAGTGAGTTGCTTGGCGACAGTTACTCGAGTTTTTGCGCTGAATTGCTCGATAATCTGCAATCGTCACATCATCAACAGCGTGGCTGCGTGAAGTTTGTTGTTGCTAAGAAAAGCAGTCTGCTTCAGCGATAATTTATACGATGGAGCAGATAGAAGCACAGTAAATGGTATTCACTGTGCTTTTAAAATGCAGATAATTAACTTAGTTTAAGCGTCGACGAAAATCACTTCACCAGTAATGAAGCCATCGACTGAACGCTCAAAGGCCTTACCTACCAATGCACTTGGAACAGGCTCAAATCCTGGCATCATTTCGCCATATACGTCCCACGCTTCGGCCAGTACGGTTGGATTGATGACATTTATACGTTGCCCCCTTGGCATTTCATAGGCAACACATTTGGCAAAGGTATCGATAGCGCCGCTGGTGGTTGCATCTGCAATGGCATAGGGAATAGGTTTTACATTCAAGATGCCACTGATAAGGGTAAATGAGCCAGCATCGGCAATATACTCTTGACCAATACGCACCAAGTTGATTTGGCCCATCATCTTACTCATTACAGTACTCATCCACTGCGCTTCAGTCATCTCAGTGAAGTTGGCATATTCACAGACACCAACCGTGTTTACTACAGCGTCGAAGTGGCCGACGTTTTCGTACAGAGCCCTAATGGATTGTTCGTTGGTGATATCAACAATATGGTCCACATCGCCAGAACGCCCCGCGGTAATGACCTTGTGATTGCCTAATCCTGTTAATGCCGCCTGTCCCATTTTACCTAATGCACCAATTAAAATTACTGTCTTCATTTTGTACTCCAATCATTCACTTTGTTTCGATGCCGAGATAATAGAGGACTCACTTAACAAATAGAAACAAAGCTTATTTGTTAGTGATACAAGTTTTTATTGTTTAATTCGGGTCTAGAGTCGGCAGTTGTGTTAGCTTGATAGTGGCAAATAGATAAATGAGGGCAGTGAGTTTTGAGTAAACTAGATCGATTAGATATTAAACAGCTACGGGTGTTTCAGGCACTGATCCGCGAACAGAATGCATCTAAAGCGGCTAGCGAACTTGGAATGACCCAGCAGGCGGTGAGTGAACACCTGAAAAAATTACGTGATGTATTTGATGATCGCTTGTTTCTTCGCAAAACCAATGGATTTGTGCCGACGCCATTTGCAGAGCAGCTATCCATCGGCGTCGATAAGCTGTTAAATGATTTTAAAGCGCTGTTAGCGCCTAGCAGTTTTGACCCTAAAACCATTAGCGGCACCTTTGTTATCGCAGCCACCGATTATGCTCAACAGGTGGTATTACCTGAATTGATTGCAAAGTTGAGACAGCAGGCACCACACTTGAAGCTGATTGTCAGAGACTTCGAAATCGATAAGCTGCACGATCTCATGCAAAGCGGCAAAGTGAACTTAGCGATCGCTTTTCCTGATTACATTCCTGACAGCTACCCGATAGTCAAACTGTTTGAAGAGCACCATGTTTGCGTGGCTTCTCCAAACGCCTCGATAGCGCAATCTAACCCTTCACTGGCGGACGTGGCTAACTACCCGAGTATTATTGCTTCGCCATCTAGACCCAATTTTAAAGGTTCGATTGATGATTGGTTTAAGCAGTTTGGCTTAAGTCGGAATATCGTGGTCTCAGCGCCCTGCTTTTCAATCGTCCCCATGTATCTGGAGACCACTGATTCAATCGCATTTTTGCCATCGAGAGCGATTAAAGACTTGAATTTGATAGAGATAGCGCTAGAGCAGGCACCTGATAAATTTGATGTTATTGCGGCTTGGCACCCTCGTTATAACGAAGATGCGCTGCAAAAATGGGTGGTCTCTTTATTAGAAGAGAGTGATTGAAGCAGGTTAGTGATTAAAGTCGACTTAGCGAAAGCTAATTATTTTTTACGACGTTTCACTTTAACGGGTTTCTGCTGCAGCCAAATATAGCAACCCGTTAATGACATAATGATCAGTGCGAGTGCAACAAGATCCATTAGCCATGGCCCTAAACTGCCAAAGAAGCGACCGCTATGCATATCAAGTAATACTCGTTCCCAGTGCAGGCGACTGGCACGGATCTGTAGCGTGACTTCACTGCTATCACTATTTTCTAATGCCTTAACCCAAGGGATTATTGCCAAAGGTTGAGCTTGAGACCATTCAATAAGATCGCTATCTGCGACAAATAATCCAGATTGCGTTTTTAGCCATAGATTATCTTGTAATCCAAGTGCCTGAATATGAGAGGGCAGGCCTGTAGCACTGCCTTGAGTTTCCAGTAGCTCACCTTGCTGCGACAGCAGATAGAGGTGGCTGTTATCGACTGCAACAATCATCTCATTGTAGCGAATAACCGCTAACACAGGGGCATTTGCTTCTAATATTAACTTATCATCAAGCCAGACTTGGTTGCTGGCACTAATGAGTTGCTGTGGACTTTGCTGATAAAGGTGAACGTCTTTTGGCGCTTTTATACCGTAGTAATCGAGCAGCCAGCTTTGTTTTACTGGGGCAGTATCGAGTGAAAGCTGATTGCTGTGGTTAATCAGTACGCCCGAAACGGCCATGAAAATGACCAATAGGGTTGAGAAAATACCTATTCTGCGGTGCCAAGGGCGTAATTGTCGTAACAGTTTTACTCTGAGGCTAGGATGTTTGCGGGTCATTGTTCATCTTTTCTAATCACATAGTCGTCTAGGTACAGGGCTATTCGAGATAACTTGGTTAACGCTCGAACCGATAATGTCGCACCTGTTATGCCATCGATATGTGTATCGAGTTGTAAGTCTTGCTTGAGTTTGGCTGATTTAAACTGATCAGTAAAGAAGTCATGCCTTACTTCATCGCCGCGACTTTCTCGATATACCAGCACTTTAGTCTGGGCTATTGCGCTGTCTCTTACATGAACGGCAACGGTAATAGGCGACTCTTTGCCTATTTCATCCATAATCCATACGCTTTCATTGGCCTGTTGCCAATAGCGTAGACGCATCTTTTTATAGCTGTGGGAGAGGATAGATTCAATGGTTTGTTGTGCGGTATCGTCAATCCAGAATACTTTCGCTTTAGGCACTTCGGCATTAAAGGCTTGGCTTATAAACTCTTCTGGTGATTGGTAGGTCCCTCTAGCGTTTACTGCAGCGCTCATCAGTGAGCAACTTAATAAGACAGATAATACAACGAGAGGTAGTTTCATATTGAACGAGCTCGTGTAATGGAAAATGAATGAGTGCTCAATATTGAGCACTCATTGGTGTAACAACTGAGCTGCTGAGTTTAGTTCAAATTAGAACTGGTACCCAACACCTAGGTTGAAACCGTCAGAATCTTTAGCACCGCCAACTTTTTCATAGTCAGCTTTAAATACTACGTTTTCGTGCAACCAGTAGTTAATACCTACGTTAGTTTGCTCTATTTTAGTGTCATCGCTGTTACCTGCATTGTTGTCGTACTCGTTGTAACGAGCAAACACACCAAAGCTGTCGTTGAACTTATATGATGGCTCAATGTACCAACCATTTTGCTCATCACGACCTAATGCTTCAGCTTCTTTACCATCGATATCCCACTGTGCATAAAGTGCTTTAACAGTGAAACCTTGGATAGAATAGATAGCGTGCGCAGAAAGCAATGTTGCAGATGCTGTGTCAACGCCGCCCGCACTTTGGGTCAAATCTGCTTGATATTGTGCAGTAGCCGCAAGTTCAAGGCCAGGTACGGCAGTGTATTTTACACGTGCTGTGTAGGCTAAATCTGAAGCGTCAGCTTTAGCTACTTTTTGACGCCCGCCGCGAATGCTATAAGTTTCATCAACTTTAAGACCTGAAGTGATTGCACCGTCAAATGCTAGACCTGGAGCAGCTTTAAGGTTAAGTGCTGCACCCGCTTCCCACCAAGTGGCTGGTAAGATGTTTTTCTCAACAGGGTTACGCTCAACACCGTAAAATGCTGGTGGCTCATGAGTTTCGTTAATGATACCAACTGGCATTAAGAATAGACCCGCCTTACCAGTGAACATGTCGTTAAAGTCGTGCTCAATGTAAGCCTGCTCTAACTCTACTTCACCTGGCTTATCATCACCTGATAGCGCATGTTCAATTTCTAGCTCTGAGAAGAAACGCGTGTTTTCAGTGAACTCATGACCTACAAACAAGACGAAGCGATGAAAGTCGATGGCTTTCTTGTCTTTGCCAGACTTGTTGTCAGTAATGTTGTTGTAGTGAAGCTCACCGTAGCCACCTATAGTGGTCGCACTTTTGCTTTCGCTAACAGATTCTTCAACGACATCGGCTGTTTTTTCAACACGCTTTTCGGTTTCATCAAGACGCTGTTCAAGATCTTGTAAGACCTTTTGCTGCTGCTCAATAATCTTACGTAGCTCAGCTGTTTCATCTGAAGCATAAGCCCCTTGAGCCGCAAACATGCTAACTAGCGCAGTAGCAAGTAAGGTTTTTTTCATCATCATTCTGTCCCTTTGTTAGATCGGGTTATAAAATTTGTGAGGATTCTACCAATTGAGTAACATAATGCAAATTATTCTCATTTAAATTATGATTTAGATCAAGGTTTGTAAAGTTTTTGTATCAAGGGATTTAACCTTTTATTTTGCATGGTTACCATTACGCTTGTTAAATCAGTAGTTTAGATGGTAACTTCTCTTGGGGTTAAATTGATACATTTCTCTTTACAATGACGATTACTTCGTACGTTTTGGTCACATTGGCATGAAAATAGGTACGGTTAACGCGCTGGAGATGTAAATTGACTTAGAACGAGTCATTCCAAATGAGTTTTTTTAGTTATATAAAACCATTTCATGTTGGCTATAAAGCATTAAACAAGCTGTGAGGAAGTCATCGGGTGAGTCAAAAATCAATCATGGTATACAATGCAGCGCTACTTTGAACGCTAATAAGATTGTTGAGTGATTATGTTTCTAAGTTCTTTCTTTAAAAAAGCAAACCAGTCTATTTTAATCGCGCCTGAACAGGCGAGTGAGTTTGCTAAAAGCGTTGCACAAGATTTCAACCCAATCCATGACGTTGCCGCCAAGCGCTTTTGTGTGCCTGGCGATCTGCTTTTCTCTCTGGTTTTGAATGAATACGGTCTCAGCCAGAAAATGACCTTTAATTTTGCGGGCATGGTTGGTGAAGGCGTCCAGTTACAGTTTCCTGTTGCTGTAGATGAAGATTTCGATATTAGAGATGACAAAGACAAATGCTATTTAAACGTCCACCGCAGCGGAGATGTAAGGCACTGTGACGTGCAAATTGAATCGTTTATTCGTAAATATGTCGCATTTTCTGGTCTTAATTTTATGCATATTTTGGTGCCGATGATGAAACAGCACCAGATGATGATCAACCCTGCACGGCCATTGGTTATTTACGAAAGCATGTCTTTTGATCTGACCACACTCGACTTTACTGAAGTTGAGCTCACGTTAGTGAAGGAAGATATACAGATCCAAGGTAAGCGTGGCGATGTAACATTAACATTTGAACTGCATAGCGGTGAGACATTAGTGGGTACTGGCATTAAAACATTAGTGATGAGTGGTCTACGTCCATACGTAGATGACCAAGCACAGCAGATGTTTGATCGGTACGAAGAGCGTCGCATTAGCTACAGTGCTTAAGCATTACTTCTATCACGTTTAGAAGGGATCTCATGTTTTAGGGCACTGTATTAAGATAGCCTTGGTATTAAAACCGATTAATCGCACTGGTGATTAGTCGGTTTTTTATTTTAGAGTGCTGATTAAATCAGCAGCCAATCTATTGCGAGCTTTTTAGTGATTAAAGTGTGAGTTAGTTCACTTGAGGCTGGCGGTTAGATAACGCATTCTGTCTAACCCTAGTGATCGTGTGTAGATACGATTACTAGTGGATCCGTTCGGATGAAGGTAGCAGGAGAGTAGGGAGTAACCCTACACCGACGAGGCAACTTTTTTCGAGCCCTATTTCACTATATTAACTTATAGCGTAGTGCTCAGATTAAGGACTCTTTCAGGTGCCACATTGTGGTGAGGACTGTTACTGGACGAGCCTCTGGAGAGACTGTGAGCAGATAAGCGTTCGAAGCTTTATTTGCCACACAGCGCCGAAGGCGAAAGTGTTAACCGCTTTTTAGTTAACGCGAAACGCTCAGGCAAAAGGACAGAGGAGAGGATGACTGTGTTAGCTATCTATAGCCAAATATTAGTCTCTGTCGTTTGCTGCTGCGCCTTTTCTGCCTTTCATTGGGTTGGATAAACTGCTCACTGCGATCAACAGTGACTAACCCCAGCCATCTCTTTTCCTCCTCCGATTATTAATAACTCCTATTTTTAAGCCGTTTGGCAATAGCGAGTTTTGTTGTTTAATATTCGAGGATTACCATGAATTACCACGCACTTTTAGCCGATATCAACGCCATTGTTTGGGGTCCCGTGACCCTTTGCTTATTGGTCGGAACCGGCCTTTACCTGACTATCAGGCTTAAACTTATTCAAGTCTTTAAACTTCCGCTCGCCCTCAGTCTGCTGTTTAAACCAGCGACAGGCAAAGGCGATTTAAGCTCTTTTGCCGCGCTTTGTACTGCGCTATCGGCAACCATAGGTACCGGTAACATTGTTGGAGTTGCCACCGCGATTAAGATTGGTGGCCCAGGGGCGCTTTTCTGGATGTGGTTGGCGGCCTTTTTTGGTATGGCAACTAAATATGCCGAGTGCATGTTGGCAGTGAAGTATCGCACCACCGATGCTCGTGGCAATATTGCGGGCGGCCCCATGTACTACATTGAGCGCGGACTTGGCCTTAAATGGCTGGCAAAGATTTTTGCCATATTTGGTGTTGGAGTGGCATTTTTTGGCATCGGCACCTTTGCACAGGTGAATGCAATTAGCGATGCAATGACCATCGCCTTTGATATTCCGCCATGGGTGACGGCTATTGTACTGACGTTGATGGTGGCGGCTGTAACATTAGGTGGAGTAAAGCGCATTGCCAATGTGGCACAAAAGCTGGTGCCTACCATGGCGTTAGGTTATGTGCTTGCCTGTATCTGGATTTTAGTCATGTTTGCCGAGCAAATTATGCCTGCGCTGCAATTAGTGGTTCATTCAGCCTTCACCCCTATATCAGCCGCTGGCGGTTTTTTAGGGGCTACAGTAGCGCAAGCATTGCAAATTGGTATTGCCCGGGGGGTATTCTCCAATGAATCCGGCTTGGGGAGTGCGCCAATAGCGGCTGCCGCCGCCAAAACTAATGAGCCTGTTGAACAGGGCATGGTTAGCATGACGGGTACATTCTTCGATACCATCTTAATCTGTACTATGACCGGATTGGTGTTGATCATCACCGGGGTGTGGAGTGGTGATACCGCAGGTGCTGCCATGACCAGCGCCGCATTCGCCGCCGGTGGTTCGGCGATTATTGGTCAATACGTGGTAACCATAGCGCTAGTTTGTTTTGCATTTACCACTATTTTGGGCTGGCATTATTACGGCGAGCGTTGCTGGTACTACTTAACTGGCCAGCGTCTGGGTGAAAAAGGTATTAGGCTATATCAACTGATCTTTTTAAGTTTGATTGCCGTTGGAGCCTTTATTCAGCTGGACCTGATCTGGATGTTGGCCGATACCGTTAACGGTTTAATGGCGATTCCAAACTTGATCGCGCTAATCGGTTTAAGGCATGTGATTATCGCTGAGACCAATAAGTACTTTGCTAAGCGCCGCGCCGCAGTGCTTGATGAGCTGCGTACGCAATAGCCCAAAGTTCAACTTTTCTACATTTTTGCAAGTTGTAAAGCCAACTAAGTCCCGTTCTGCGGGACTTTTGTTAAGGTGCCTCAATCGCTGATTGATTGAGCACCTTAACGATTAAAAATCGCGTATGATCCCGCTTATCATATTCAGTCACTAAACTCAGCAAAATAGCCGCCTAAGCATGATTGCCAAAAGCGCTGCTTTCCTTTAATTTAGTGGCATAAATTTAAATTTTTCACCTCTTTTATATGCGGGCTTGACCACTGTAGTCGCCTGTATTTGCTTGGTACTTTATCTTGTACTGGGTAGCGTTTGGATTAAGGAATGTAATGCCAAGCTTAAATCGCATCGTACTTATTGATACCCATCTGCCAGGCGTCGTCGAGCTTGCGCTTAATGGTCACACCAACATCTGCGGCACTAACGCATCAGGAAAAACCACGCTGCAGCGTTTAGTGCCGGTGTTCTATGGTGAGTATCCAAGTCGGGTCGTCCCGTCTACGCGTGATAGCTTTGAGCGTTGGTATTTGCCACACGAATCGAGCTTTATCATCTATGAATATATCAAGTCAGACGGGCTCGCATGTCAGGCTGTATTGGCATCGGCAGGTGATGGCAAAGGGGTTAATTATCGTTTTATTGCTAAATCTTTTGAGCTAGATGATTACGTCAAGACCCAGCATGGCGATAATATTCAGTGCTTTACCATGGCCGAACTCGGCCGCGAGATGAAGCGCGCAGGCGTTGCTGTCACCAACTTGCTCAACACTCGTGAGTTTAGGGCTATTATTCAGAACGACAGAGCGTTATTGAGCACCGGTAGTAACCGTACTGAACTGCGTCATTACGCACGTCAGTTCTCCTTGTGTGAGGCGGAGCATTCGTTACGCCATATTGAAAAGCTTGCTAAAGCGGTGCACTCGAAAGAGGGTAAGATGGAGACGATCAAATCGATGATTGCTGCCATCTTAGAGGAAGACGGTGTTAACCCACCTAGCTCACGCATTAATCCGCAGCATGTTGAATCCTGGATAAAGGAGAGCCAATTAATTCAGGGGTTTGAGATTATTCGACCTGAATTTGAAAAACTGGAACAGGAGTTTGACCAGCTGCTCAGTACTGAGCAGCGACTCGCCAGCCTGCGTCGCGGTTATAGTAAAGATGAAACAGACGAAGTTGAAAGGCAAGAGCATCACCAGGACCTGTCTAAAGCACTCAATGCTAAGTTACGAGAGTTGGATGAACAGTGGAAAGAGCAGCGTGATGAGCTTAACCTCGATCTGTCTGCCGCCAAAGGTGATGTGGCTAAGTGCGAACAAGAGCTCGATTCAATTGAAGATCAACACGCCTCTTTTCAAAATGCTGAAATCGAACAGGCTAAGCTCGATCTTGAGCAGCTACCAAGCTGGCGTGGCACGCTGGAAAACTTATCGGAACGGCATAAACTACAAACAGAAAAACACCAAGATATTGAAGCGGCTTATAACGCTCGCCGCAGTAAAATTGGCGAGGGGCTAAACCGTGAGCTAGAAAACTTGCATCAAGAGCAAGACAGCTTAAGAGAATCTCGTGATAAACAGCGAGAACAGGGCCGAACTGAGTTAGCTGCATTAGAGGGCCAATGGCGCGATGCAACCGATAAAGGGCAAGCCAAATTTAGCGAGCAAGCTTATCAATTGAAATTGTCAGCGGCAGAGCTAAAAGTTCGGGTTGATAATGTAACTTACTCGGCAGAGGAAAAGCTGGCTTTAACTGTGTTTGATGAGCGAATTACTCGTGCCGATGAAGATCAAGAAGCCTGCAATGCCAAGGTTGATCGTTTTTCCACTGAAGAGCGTAAGCTGCGCGCTAAACGTGATCAAGCCAATGAAAGCTTACGTGTAGCCGGTATTCGAGTCACTGAGCGTCAAAGCGAGCTTGAAGAACTGCAGCATATACTCTACCCGCAGTCACACACCTTGTTGGAATTTTTACGCAAAGAAGCTAACGGTTGGGAGAATACCCTCGGTAAGGTGATCAATTCCGATCTATTGCACCGTAGCGATCTGCACCCAGCCATTAGCGGTGAAAACTTAGAGGCTCTTTATGGCATCGCGTTAGATCTTAAAGCGATCGATGCACCCGAGTACGCAGCATCAGAGCAAGAGCTGCGGATAAAACTTGCTAACGCCGAAGAAGTGTTGGTAAGTGCTCAAGAGTTACAAACCGCAGCAGAAGGGCATCTTGTTGCCGTCAATGCTGAGCTCGATGCGATGACTCGCGAACTTACTTTTGCGCGCACTGCCTATAAGAATAGCCGCGATGACCTGCGTCGTTTGTTTGATGATAAACGTGCCGAACAAGAGAAAATTAATCTTGCGTTGAATGAACGTAAATCAGCTTCTCAAAAGCAGTTGGCGCGACTGGATACTGAGTTAAAGCAGTTAAAACAGCAGCAACAAGAGTGGTTAGAGCAGCAAAAAGAGCAAGCGCTAGAAGCACGTATGGAGAAAAATGCGTACTGGCAAGAGGTCGTTGGCGCGCTTGATAATCAATTAGGTCAGGTAAAAGCCAATATTCAAAATCGCCGTGAGCATGCTAAGAGTGAACAGAAAGCCTGTGAGCAGTGGTATAAAGATGAGCTTAAATCTCGCGGTATTGATGAAGCGAAAATTGTAGCGCTTAAAACCGAGATCCGCACCTTAGAATCTAATATCAGTAAAGCAGACCAACGCCGCAGTGAAGTGCTGCGCTATGACGATTGGTATCAGCATACCTGGCTGAAACGCAAACCTAAACTGCAAACTGAGCTCAGTACTGTTAAGCAAGCGACGTTAGGGTTAGAGCAGCAGCTTAAGTCAAAATCAAATGAGGTTAAGACCCAGCGTGGCGAGCTCGACACTGAGCGTAAGCGTTCTGATTCGGTCCAGGTTGAAGCCTCGGAGAATTTAACCAAGCTGCGCAGTGTGATGCGTAAGTTAGCTGAATTAAAACTGCCGGCCAATAACGAAGATGCCATGGGTGGCCTCAGTGAGCGCTTACGTCAAGGTGAAGAACAGCTATTAAAGCGTGACTCATTACTGGGCTCAGTGAAGCAATACGTAGAGCACTTTGACTCTGTTATCGCCAGTAAGTCTGGTTCTAGCTTGTCGGAAACATGGGAGCGAGCACGGGAAGAGTCGAGCTTTGTAAACGACAAAGGCATTCGGATTCTGGATTACCGTAAATTGGTACCGCAACTGGAGCAACTGCTCAATGTGATGGTGCCGCAATCTATGATGGCACTGCGAGAGCAAGGGCGTATTTTCGGTGTCGACCTAAGCGCATTCTACGATGTACTTGCCGACATTGACCGCCGTATTGCCACACAAAGCGCGCGCATCACTCGCGAAGTTGGCGAGGAACTGTTCCTCGATGGCGTCTCTGAGTCTGCGGTTAAGATCCGCTCGCGTATTAGCGAGCTTGAGTTTTGGCCTGAACTGGAAGCATTTGTTAAAGCGTTCCGTCAGTGGAAGGCCGATGGCTTTAGCGAGCTCCCTGGTGAGGATTACACCAACAGTATGCGTCGTGCTATCGACATTATTGGCCGCGCGGCATTATCGGGTGGGATCTCCAAGCTGCTTGAAATTGAACTGCGCCTTAAAGAGGGCAATAGCGACCTTATTATCCGTACCGATAGGCAGCTGAATGAATCATCGAGCCACGGTATGGCTTACCTCATTTTATGTAAGTTCTTGTTGGCGTTTACACGTCTTTTACGTGGCCGTGCCGAGGTGACGATTCATTGGCCTATTGATGAACTGGGTACCCTGCATCACGCTAACGTGAAGAAGATATTTGATGCCTGCGAAAACAACAATATTTCAGTGTTAGGCGCGTTCCCCAACCCCGAATCTGAAGTGCTTAGCTTGTTTGCTAATCGTTACATCATCAATAAACAGACTAAAAAATTGCAGGTTGTTAAACCACAAATTAACCCTATCGCCGAAAAGCTTAACAAGCGACGTACTCAGGAGGCCGTGTAATGAGCCAAGATACCGAGACCACCTTAGTGGGTACCAGTGCGCTAATTGAGCGTTTATTGAAAGGTCAGTTTATTTGCCGCACGACCGATGAAGATGGCTGGCGAGCGCTGAAAAATCCAGATACCTGCGAGCGAGTCGAGGCCTATTTAAATCAGATTAATCGCACCGTTGGATCGGCGGGTGAAGGTGAAGTTTTCTTTTGCGGTTATCAGCAGCTCGGTGATAACGAACGTAAAGTGATTTCGTCGCAGTTTAAAGATATCTGTAACTCGCTAATCCCACTGGTTGAATGGCTGGTGTTAGTACAAGAGGGCAGTAGCCAAGACGCTCCCTTGTCTGAAGGCGCTGCGGTGCGACTCACTGAATTACAAACTCGTATTGAAGACACCCCCGCGTTTCGGGAACAGCTAGCTAAAATTAGCCACTACCGTCTTTTTGGCTCAACCAGTAGCAATGTTGATGCCCAGATAAAATTGGTCTTTAAACGTTTAGTGGAGTTGGGGTACTTAACCAAGCCTAATGCGGAAAAGCAGATCTTTATCGCCACTGGTAAGCTGGATTATCTTTATGAGGTGATACGCTTTATCGATGAGACCGAAGGGTTGAGTTTAGAAGCTCAAGCCGAAACTGCGACCCAGAGAGATTTGGTTTGATGATGAATAGCATCCTATATCCAGTGGATAGAACATCAGCTCATTATCGTGATTTAGTTGTCATCGATGGGGTGTATGAGGTCGAAGGGCTGAGTTTAGAAGCACAAGCCGAAATCGCCACACAAAAGGGGTTTGGTTTACTATGAGCAGCAACATACACCAAGCAGGGGTAAAGCTGCTTAAACAGCTTGGCCGACATGCAGAACTGGTGATGGATGTTTATCTGTCAGGCTCAGTATCTGAAGATGAAACCAATGCCGCCGCCATAGAGAAACTGCGTAAAAGTGATATTTTGTGGCGCCCAGAAGCAGAGCAAGAGCTAAGGCTAAAGCGTTCAGTTCGTGCCTTGCTTGAAGAGGCGTTGAGCGATGAGCGTAATCGCCAGATTGATTCTAATGTGGGTAGTTCTCTTGCCAGCATTAAAACCTTAGCGGCTCACTATAAGGAAGCACGTCATAACATTGATTATGCCGCCTCTGAGGCGTATCTAGCTGACTTAAGTGAACATGTTTATAGCTTCGCCGATGGACTACGTTATTCGATTCGTGTGCTCTGGAGCCGCATCAATAACGAGTTTGGATATGTCGGTACTATTAATGCCAAAATTCGCGAGAATGAACTGGCACAGCAGCAGGTCACTGAGTTACTCAATGGCTTGGAGATGTTCCAGTTTAGCGAGTTGGGTGAGTTAGCTGGCGATATTCGCGAACTGAGAAAATTGCTGGTCACGACCCTGCAAGACACGTTGAGCGACTGCACTCAAGAACTCAGTGTGGTGCAGGGACGCTTGCTTGAGCTGTTAGGTCGCTTCCGTCAAATTCGTGGCCGTACGCGTCTGCTTAAAGGTTGGCTGTTGTATACTGACCTTCACCCTGACTATAGCCCGAGCGACCATGTTAGTCATAAACATGTACCGACGCTATTTAACTGTGCTGAAGCGCTACTGGCTCCAGCATCTGTCGATGTACATAGCACTTTATATGAGCCAGAGCTGTTTGAAATCGTCTCCAATATTAAGCGGATCGATAGGCTTAACGGCGGGCAAATCACCGCAGAGCAAGATATATCGGTATCCCTAAGCCAAGTTGAGGATTTCGATATTCCTGATAATCCACTCAAGTTAGCGGTTGATGCCTACTTTTGCGCGGTGATCGATTCGGGCAAGAGTCAGTCGGCATTAGAGTACCTTGATGAGCAAGCGCTGGGTTGGGATCGAGAAAGCTGGCTGTATCAAGTCATATGCGGTTATGAAGGGCTACCGGAAGAGCATCGGCAATATTTCGAACTTGAAGCAATAGGGGAGCCCGATCCTGTGTATAGCGGGAACTTCGTCATTCGCGATGTTGAGCTGTGGCTCGCTTAACTAAGATCCATGCAAATTTAATTCGCACTGTGCTGGAAAAGCGCAGTGCCAAGGTGCGCTTTAGCGGCAATTGGCAGAAAATCTATGCCGAGCTAGAGGTCGGCAGCCCTGATGAGTCAGAAAAGATTTTGTTGTTTAGCGTAGCGCAACGACATCAGCTTAATCAGATGTCTACAGCTTACTTTGGATGTGAATTATTAAAGACCTCTTTTGAGGGCACCCGCAGCGAGATTGCAAAGCACAATCGCTTTGAAAAGCTAGCGACTATCAGACCTGATGAGCAATACGTGCTTATTAAGCCTCAGCCTTTTTACCCTGAGATTGCTGTTGAGTGCGCTCTTAGAGTGCCGTTAGACAACATCATCAAGTTACTGCAGTCAGACGTTCAAACGATTACTCACATTGTTATTGTGGAAAACCTTGATGCATTCGATTCTTGGCATCAGTTCGTGGTTGGAGTAGCACTAAAGTACGCTTTAGTGGTGTACAGAGGTCACAATGGAGTGGCAAAAGGGTTAAATAGCTTGCTTGAACGTATACCTAGTGAAATTAACGTGGTTGCTTTTGTTGATATCGACCCCGCAGGCATTCAAATTGCGCTAACTATGCCGAAAGTCACTCTAATTTTGGCTCCTGAAATTCAAGCATTATCATCGATATTAACTACATCTAACTCAAGTGAAGACTATGATGTACAGCATAAGCAAGCCAAATATATGCAAAAGCATAAGGATGATTGGCAAGCACTGCAGCAGTTTATCATCGACGAACGAGTTAGTATTAAACAGCAACATCTGCTCGCTTTTAACCTTCCTCTGAGAGTTCATCCCAGAGATTGTTAAGGGTAAAGATTCGCCAGTTTCGGTTTAGATAACACTAGCTCTCGATATTATACGGTTTATTATTTTTACGTCGACTTCCTTTGTGGTTGAATCATCTAGCGATGATTGCTTTGCTAGGTGAATGCGCTACCTTTTTTTTGCGTGATTGTTTTTTTGATGTTACCCCTATGTTGGTCGTGTAAAAGTTGACCATTTGGAACTTGCTTTGTATTTTACCTTTTATTATATTTAACAGTTGCTTAGGCTGGCGTTGGGTGTTGGTTGTAAATTTGTTAGGTAAATTTATTCGCTGTTTTTGATTGAAATTATTGCCAGCATGTTTCACTATCCCTGCCATAAATAGGCGCTTAGTCGTAAGACGTCATCATTGAAGGCAATAGAAGACATGCGATAAGACATGTCGAATATAAGGCAAGTTAATGACTAAATCACTTTCAACTCGGATCTTTATTGGTCTGTTTACCGGTCTGATCCTCGGATCGATTATTCAATACTTCCTCGCTGATATTAGCTTTTTTACTGGCACAGTTGTCGATATAGCTTCTGGCGCTGGCACCATGTTCGTCAATATGATCATGATGTTAGTAGTACCATTGGTTTTCGTTTCTATTGTATGTGGTGTGTGCGAGCTTAAAGATCTCAACAGCTTTGGTCGCTTAGGCGGAAAAACTTTCGGCTTTTATATCATCAACACCTTAGTGGCTATTTTTGCCGCGCTGTCCGTAGCCTTGCTATTGGCGCCAGGTAAAGGCGTTGATATGTCGAGCAATGGCGGTGTAGATATTGTCGCGACTGAGCTGCCAAATTTAGTGCAACTCATTGTAGGCATCGTGCCTAATAACCCTGTTGCAGCCTTTACCTCTGGCAACATGTTGCAAGTTATCTTTATGGCACTACTGCTCGGTGGTGTTATTAAATCGCTTGGCGAAACGGCTAAAAGTGCAGTGAGCGGTTTTCAGGTCGCTAACAAAATCATGATGAGGCTAATAAGCGTGGTCATGCAGTTGGCACCCATTGGTGTATTCGCACTGATGCTAAAACTTGGTGCAACGCTCGAGGCTGCAATATTTGGTAGTGTACTTGAATACCTAGTAGTGATTTTAAGCTTACTCTTGCTATGGATTTTCGTTGTTTATCCATTTGCAGTTAGTATGTTTACCCCTGTATCTGCTAAAGAGTTCCGCGAAAAGACACGTGAGCAGATCTTGTTCTCACTCTCTACAGCGAGTTCGAACGCGACGATTCCAGTGACCAT
Organism: Shewanella sp. KX20019; assembly: GCF_016757755.1. NCBI lineage: Bacteria > Pseudomonadati > Pseudomonadota > Gammaproteobacteria > Alteromonadales > Shewanellaceae > Shewanella > Shewanella sp. KX20019. The sequence continues at coordinate 852,894 of NZ_CP068437.1, forward strand.
GCGTACCTTAACCGAGAAGCTAGGCGTTAATCGCGCTGTCGCGGGTTTTGGTGTACCGCTCGGTGCAACGATGAACATGGGCGGCGTATCTATTTACATCACTATTGCCATTTTCTTTGTTGCTAACGCATTCGGCGCGCCAATCGGTATGGATCAAATCCCTGCATTACTGTTTAGCATCTTCTTACTGTCAGTGGGTGCTGGTGGTGTACCAGGCGGCGGAATGGTGATGATTGGCGTGCTTATCCATCAGATGGGTCTGCCTGTTGAAGCATTTGCTATCGTTGCAGCGCTAGACCGCTTAATCGATATGGTTCTGACATCATGCAATGTGGTTGGCGATGCAGCAGTGCTAACCATTGTTGATGAAACAGAAAAGCGTGCGGAGGCTAAGCTAGTCACCGCATAACCTAAAATGTAGAAATTATGCTAGATTTTTTAATTAAAGCCCGCCTTTTAAGGCGGGCTTTTTTTGTGTTTCACTTGTTAGCAGCGGAGTCTTTTATAGTGATTATAGGGGGAAATTAGGATAAAGCGCTTTATTAGACTGCTCTCTACCAATCCTGTTGCTGGGTTGTTGATTTTCTGTTGTTAGCGTGTATCTTGACTCGGTAGGGTTGGTCGAAAAAAACAAATTTTTCGCTTGATAATAAAGGGAATTTAATGAAGTTACTCTTAAGTCTAGGGCTAATATTTATGGGTACGCTGTTTTCTGGTTGTGCCCAGAAAATTGAAGGTATATCAAAAGATGTAGACAAAAAGCTTGCTGAGAATAATGGTTATCTATTGATCGGTATTGATACTAATCGTGGATTACATCAATTATTAATTGGTGGCAATAAAAGCTTGATGTTGACCGATAAAGATCTACAACCGGGCTCCAACTATATTTTGGTTGATGTGCCTGCAGGAAAATATCAAATTGATGATATTAGATTCGGCCGCCGCATATATATGGAACTTGAAGAGGGTTACTGGGATTTTGAAGTAAAAGCGGATCAAGTGAGCTATATAGGTGATCTATATATAGAAACCTCTGGTTTCTGGTATGTATCGTCAGCACAGGTCTTATTAGAGAACCGCTCTACATCGGCATTGATGTTTCTAGAGAAAGAGTTTCCCAATATCCTTAGCTCAAGAAAAGTTCGCTATTCAGGGCCTGGAGAAGATAACTTTCTTGAGTATGCTGAAACGCTGTCTAAGGCTGAGGGAGGCGTATTATGAGAGCCGTCTTAGCTTTGATTATTTTGTCATTGAGCCCTTTTAGCCAAGCAAAACCGATCCCCGGAGCTGAATTATTTCGTGCTCCGGCCATGTCTCAAGTCACTTTCTCTCCTGATAGCCGCTTTATTTCAGCATTGACTGCAGAAGACGGGGAGACACGGTTATCATTGTTTAGCCTAGATAAGAGATCATACCGTGATGTTTTAACCCTTTCCCCAAGCGAGCGATTATTAAATTACACTTGGATAGATAATGAAAATATCTATATTCACTTCACTTCAAAAGGACAGGGTCACAAGGTGTTGCTGACCATGTTGCAGAAGGATGGAAAACCACAATCTCGACTATTTCCTCTGCCTGAGCGTGGTGATATCGTCGATGTGTTGCCTAGTGACCCGTTACACATTTTATATGCGAAACATAAATATGACGATAAACCGAGTCTTCGACTCTATAAAATGACGCTGGAACAGTTGAGAAATTTAGAGTTTAGACAAACGTTTTCTGTTGAAAAGAAACTAAAAGATGTTGTTAGTTATACCTTTGATTCGATTAATAACAGTTTGTTTGCTTATATTGTTGATCTAGAAAAGAACACTGCAAAAGTACGCTATCGAGCGTTAAGTGAGCGGCGTTGGAAATTGTTAATTGAATGGAATGACCTCGATACCAGTTTAGTGCCGATAGGTTTTATGGATGATGAGACACTTGCAGTGCTCAGCAATCAAAATAGCGACAAGGTCGCGCTCTATGAGTTTAATATCAAAACACAAAAAATAGGTCAGTTGTTATACGAACACCCCAAATACGACTTAATAAATGCAGACTTATCGGATGATGGTGGGGCGATTAAATTTGTTAGCTATGTTGAAGATGGGCATAGCAGGAGCCAATTTTTTGATCTAGAACTAAGTAATAAAGCAAAGTCACTAAACATTTCTTTTAATGGGAATAAAGCAATAACAACCGCTTATGCTAGCGATGGAGAGCATAGCATAGTGTTTTCTTTTTCCTCAAATGATCCAGGGTCGTACTACCTTTATGACAAGATAGCTAATAATGCTGAATTGCTGACAGAGCTTTATCCTGAATTGTTGAACTTCGAGCTAAGAGGCACAGAGGTAATGAAAGTAAAGGGGCCTTCCGGTGTTGAGATTGAGGCATATTTAACCCAACCCTCTACAGAGATCAATAATGGTGTGTTGCTTGTTATGCCCCATGGTGGCCCTATTGGCGTCAGGGATTTTAGTTACTTTAACCCTGACGTTCAGTATTTCACAAGTCGAGGCTTTACTGTTTTAAGAGTGAATTTTCGAGGATCTAAAGGTTATGGAAAAGAATTCCTTAACAGTGGAAAGGGCGAGTTTGGTAAGGCGATCGAGCAAGATATCACGGCGGTAGTTAACTCGGTGAAGCAACAATACGAGTTTGAGAAAACTTGCGCTATTGGAGCTAGTTATGGTGGCTATTCATCACTAATGCTAGCCATCAAGCACCCGTCTGAATATCACTGTGTTGTAGGCAGCTATGGTGTCTACGACCTACCATTATTGTTTAACGGCAATAATGTCAAAGTATTAGCAGAGTATAGGCGGTTAGTTTCGGAGGTTGTTGGGGAGTTTAATCAGAGGTTAGTCGATTACTCGCCCGTGTATTTGGCTGATGGCATTAAGGTTCCTGTGTTATTGATTGCTGGGCGAGGGGATCGTATTGCTGACTTTGAGCATTCTAAACGCATGGAGTACGTATTGAAGCAAAAAGGCAAACAGGTCGAAACTCTTTACTACAAAAATACTCAACACGGGCATTCTTCTTGGTATTGGCAGCGTCATGAGATTGCTTATATAGCTGATTATCTGCGCCGTACACTCAGGTTGGCGGACTATCATCAAGTTAAGGGAGTTGATGAGAAATTAACTAGGAAGCTGGCAAAGGATATGGCTTTACTCGCAGATGGCTATGAATTTGATAATAAAGTGGACAACAACTCTGTATTGGCTAATAGACTTTATCGCGAAGCTGCTAGTATGGGGGATGGGCGATCTGCATATAATTTGGCAAAGCAGCTTATGATTGATGGTAAAAAATTACTTATGGAATCAGAAGTATATGCTGGGGTTGAATTAGATTCTAGCACTGTTGAAGGAAATGATAATGATTTGTCACTTCAGAACTTTGAAGAAGGTAATGAGCTTATACAAGAGGCTATAAGTTGGGCCGACAAATCAAGCAAGGCCGGATTTAGCAAGGCTGCATACTGGCTGGGGGCGGAGTATGAACAGGGAACCGTAGTGGATAAGAGTTGGCAAAAGTCCCTTAATTACTTCACCGCTGCTGCAGAAGCTGGTCATGATTACCAGTCTTTAGTGAGAATGGGGCGGGTCTATTGCTTAGCCGCTGAACCATTAAAAGATATAAAGCGTTGCAGTAAATTATTAACCTTATCAGATCTCACGCCGCAGCAGAAAAAAACTAATGAGGTGACTGATGAGTCTCGTAAAACGCTACGAAGAACATTAGGTGATGTATATGCAAATGGGCATTTTACTCCACAAGAACTTGCACTGTTACAAGGCGTAATAGAATCAGAATATAAGGCATCTCCAGTCCAGATCGAACTAGATGAGGTGAAATTTGGGGAGATCGAGTATGATTCCCGCAGTGGTCAATATAGTATTTTGGATGATGACGTGAATGTTTTTAATGGCATGGGGAGTTTGGAGTTAGGATCAACGTTTGACGTTGATTTTGAATATGAAGATCAGAATGTTGCCCTGATAGGTCGTTGGCTCAAACAAGATGTAGATGGAAATGTTGAAGTGTTAGACAGTGTATTTATTTGGGGAAACCATAACTCAGAAAATTGGAATATTCGCCATACAATAGATAGTACTGTGCAGTTCGATAGCAAACTAATATTAGAGATCAGAGACCTAAACAATACAGTCTTGGCCACGAGAGCGGTTAATCTACATTAGTCTAAAAGGAGATCTTTGTATTCTTTATTATTCAAAGATCTCTGCCTAGTTATTTTTCGTTTCTAAGCCGTCGACTTAACGCACTTTGGCTAATGCCGAGCATTCTAGCTGCCGCGGTTTGGCTATTGGCAGTGCGGCTCATCGCTTCATTAATCAGTGCATCGCCCATCTGCGCCAGTGTGGGTAGCTCCTTTGGGAAGGCCAGCTGCCCCTTATCATCTGGAGCGGCCTTGCTTAAGTTTATCGCCTCTACAAAAGGGGTGATGTTGAGCTGAATACCATCGCTTCTGCTGACAGCATCAAACACCATCCCTTTTAGTTCGTGTAAGTTTCCAGGAAATTCATATTCGGCTAACTGCGAGGCAAGAGTGCTAGGTTGTTGTGGCCTAGACAGGTTCATCTCTTCAGCGGCTAAGGTGATGAAGTGATTAATCAACATGAACAGGTCGAGTCTGCGCTGCCTTAGTGGCGGCAGCTTGATGGTGTGCGAGCGCAGGCGATATAAAAGATCGTTTCGAAACTTACCCGCTTTGCTTAATGCGAGTAGATCATGCTGGGTTGAGGTGATGATTTTACACAATACCGGGTAAGCCTTATCACTGCCAATGGGATAATATTGTTTATGCTCAATCACATCCACCAGCTTTGCTTGCGCTTCGATAGGCAGATCACCAATCTCATTTAAATAAAGCAAGCCTGATTGCACCTGGTGTAACACGCCCGCTTGCGCGCTGACTTGGCCATTGTCTAATGTGTTAATTTGTCCAAATAGCTGCAGTTCAAAGGCCGAAGTACTGATCCCTGCCAAATTTACGTTGATAAATGGTGCGTCTGGGCAGCACAGTAGATGACCTGATTTGGCGAACTCATCTTTACCAGTACCGCTCTCGCCTTGAATGAGGATCGGTTCTGGACTTGGTGCGACGGCTTCAAAATATCGGAACTGATCTAGCAAAGCCGGCTCGCAGGTCAGAATATTATTGAATACTTCAGGCTGACTTAGGGTTTTGCTGAGAAAGCTCTCTTTGATCCTTAGGTAGTTACGCTCAAGACCGACCACCTCGAGTGCGCGGCGCACGGTTCTGGCCAGATCATCAACGTTATCGGTTTTAATAAAGTAATCGTAAGCACCATGTTTGATGCAGCGCACTGCGGTATCGACTTCATTAACCCCGGTGACAATAATCACCCGTGTTTTAGGGAACGCGTTGCGGATCATATCTAACAGCTCTTCACCGGAGTGAAATGGCATGGTCAGATCGAGTAACACCAAGGCGTAGTCGCTCACCTCAAGACGGTTCATCACTTGTCTGCTATCGACACAGGTATCAATTTTTGCTTCGGGTACTAACCGATTGAGTGTAATGGCTAAGGTACGTAACCAAGATGCTTCGTCGTCGACAAGTAGGATATTTCTGGCAAGTTTCACGTTTAAGACTCCAATGGAAAGCGCAGGGTGATGACCGTACCTTGACCAATGCGCGATTCAATCTGCATATCGGCTTTATGTTCTTTGATAATGCGGCTGCACACGGATAGGCCTAGACCACTACCGCCGCTGGAACGTCTGGTAGTGAAGAATGGCTCTGTAATTCTTTGCAGTGTCGCTCTGTCCATCCCCTGGCCTTTATCAATCACTGTAAGGCAAGCAAACTGCTGCTCTACGCTGGTTTTGATCAAGATATGCTGATCTTGATCATAGGTTTCAGCGTCTAATTCAATGGCATGGCAGGCATTTTGAATCAAGTTAATCAGTACTTGGTTTAGCTGCTGAGCGTCACCTTTGATCATTGGACTTGGTTGGTGTAGCTCGGTTGCCACATTGAGCACTTTTATTTGGTTGGCAGTTAAACGCAGAGAAACCAACACCACTTCATTAAGGGCGATGGCTTGATATCCATCAGTGAGTGTTGGCAGTGCGTAACGCTTTAAATCATTCACAATTCGGCTTATTCGCTCGGCACCTTCAAGAATAGACTGACTGCTCAAATTGAGCTCTGTCATGGCTGATGTCGGCTCAAGTCCAGCCACATTCCAAAATGGATTCTGTTGTTGATAGTTAGCAGCGGCAATGGAAAGATCGGCAAGCGAATCATTAATAAAGGCAATCGAGTGGATGATAATACCAGTGGGATTATTAATTTCATGAGCGATACCAGCAGACAATTCGCCTAATGAGGCAAGTCGGCTGGCTTCGTCATTGGCTTGACGCAACCGTTGTTGCTCGGTGGTTTCCTCTAGCAAAATAACCGCTTGATCATCGCCGATTGGGTGCAGTTGCAATTGCCAATACTGTTTCTCAATCATCATATCTGCGATGGTCGATTTATCAGTATCGAGCGCTTCTATCAAAATGGGGTAAAGTGCAAAAGGTTGACCGCCTGCATAGTGAAAGTCTGGATTACTTAGTAACTGATTATTATCGTTACTCCACAAGCACTCACCCTCTCGGTTAAACAGAGTGACCCCATGGGGAATACCATCCAGTACCGATTGGAACTGCTTAGATAGGTTGGATATAGCTGCTTCGGCTTTCTTGCGCTGAGCCAGTTCGAGGTTTAGTGATTTAGTGCGTTTGCGCAGGCTAAGGCTGACGTAACCCGTAAGCAGCATACCTAGCGCCGAAATAAGGCTGACTAAAATCGCCAGTGATAGCATTCTTTTCTGAGCGGAGTTGAGATCCACTTTTTCGCGGCCAGTACCAAACCACTTGTTGACCAGACGGTCGTACTCCCCTGACAGCTTTAGCTGCCTTAATGCATCGTTTACCTGATCCATAAGCGCAGCATTGTGGTGGTTGCTGACAAAATTAAACGCGCCATATATCAGTGGATCACTTGAACTACGGACCGGAGGATATAAAGGCATTAATCGCCTAGCGACAAAGTTTTCGGCAATCACCACATCGACTTGACCTTTGATCAATAGCTGAAAACCTGTTTCATAAAGATCAACATCGACTCTTTTAAAATTTTGTAGCTTTCCTGAGATGTAAACATCGACAAAGGCACCTTTTTTAATAGCTACGCGTTTATCTTTTAGATCGTGCCAGCCATTAATGAATGATTTTCCTTGCAAGGTATAGGCTTTTGCATGGGTGGCATAGATGGGATCGGACTGGCTGAGGTCGCGATCAATCGTTACTGGGCTAACCACGGCAATCACATCGATTAGTGACTCGGGATTATGTACATCGACCAGTAGCTGTTGAAATGTCTTACGCCGAACAACAATGCGTTTAGCCGTAAGTTGGCCAATCCTATCCATCAGCTCGAGGTTGAAACCTTGGTCGACGCCATTATTGCGCCACTCAAGGGGCGCTGTTTTTGAGTGAACGCCAAAGACAATACTTTGCTTTTCTTGGGCGGCAGCAGACTGCGCAATGAGAGGGAAAGTAACCAGGCTGAAGGCGCAAAATAAGTTTACAAATATTTTCATAGGCCAATCTTAGCATGCGCTTATACAGCTTAACTGTGCTGAGATTCTCGATTTTACATAGCTGTACCAGGTTAGGGTTTAAGGGCTAACTCCGCTTGCTATAAAAGTTAGGTGACTATTTAGACACATATTTATGTTTGCACGCTTAAGTAGAAACATAGATGTCGTGGCAGCGTTTAAGTGTGAGCGGGATAACACAGGCCTATGCATTTTTGCATAACACCCCATGCAATTATGCATCTTTGCATGGCGCATTTTACACGCTGTGATCGAGTGTTCAGTTTATTCACCTGTAAACGTTATTCGATTGAGCAGCGCTAATTTCAGCCTCAAAATGGCGATGAATTAAAAATTAACGACAACACCTTTGATTGTCGAAATTACTGTGATGACTTTTGTTCACTGTGAATCAGTCGGGTAAAAGTGAGGATTTGAGATGAAAAACTTTAAGAAAGCAGTGTGTATTGCAACACTTCTAGGCTCTGCGGGCTTTATGACAAGCGCGATGGCAGCAGACGATTTAGCTGAGTTCCACGGTGAAAACCAAGAGTGCGATAGCTGTCATATGCCCGATGGTGAGTTATCTAACGACAACTTGAGCTATGAAAACGAGCAGTGTGTTTCTTGTCACGGAACCTTGGAAGAGGTCGCTAAAGAAACTGAGCATGAGCACTACAATGCACACGCATCTCACTTCCCTGGCGAAATCGCTTGTACCTCTTGTCACAGTGCACATGAAAAATCGATGGTTTACTGTGATTCTTGCCATAGCTTCGATTTTGATATGCCGTACACTAAAAAATGGCAGCGTGACGAGCCGAGCATTAAAGAGTTGTTGAAAGACAAGTCAGATCGTCAAGCAGCCCTTGCTGCCGCTCCACAAGACACAGTTAACGTTGTAGTGATTGGTTCAGGTGGTGCAGGTTTCTCTGCAGCTGTCTCTGCACATGATAACGGCGCTAAAGTGATTCTGGTTGAGAAAGAACCTTTAATTGGTGGTAATGCTAAGTTAGCAGCGGGCGGCATGAATGCGGCTTGGACTGATCAGCAAAAAGCCAAAGGTATTGAAGACAGCGTTGAGTCTATGGTGAAAGACACCATGAAGGGCGGACGTAACTTAAACAATCCAGCACTTGTTGATGTACTCGCATCTAACTCTAAAGGGTCAGTTGATTGGTTAACCACTATGGGCGCTGATCTTACCGATATCGGCCGTATGGGTGGCGCATCAGTTAACCGTAGCCATCGTCCAACTGGCGGCGCGGGTGTTGGTGCTCACGTGATTCAGGTGCTTTATGATAACGCAGTTAAGCGTGATATCGATATGCGTATGAACACCCGTGGTATTGAAATCCTAAAAGATGATCAAGGCAATGTTAAAGGCCTTCTCGTTAAAGGCATGTATAAAGGTTACTACTGGATTAAAGCCGATGCCGTTGTACTTGCAACAGGTGGTTTTGGTAAGAACAATGAACGTGTTGCTAAGCTTGATCCTAAGTTAAAAGGCTTCGTATCAACTAACCAACCAGGTGCGACTGGTGACGGTCTAGATGTTGCTGCTAACGCAGGTGCTGCCATGCAAGATCTACAATACATCCAAGCTCACCCAACGTTATCTGTTAAAGGTGGGGTAATGGTGACTGAAGCGGTACGTGGTAATGGTGCTATTTTAGTCAACCGTGAAGGTAAGCGTTTCGTCAACGAAATCACTACACGTGATAAAGCGGCAGCCGCTATTCTTGAACAAACAGGTAAAACTGCTTACTTAATCTTTGATGATTCAGTACGTAAGTCACTAAGCAAAATTGATAAGTATATTGGTTTAGGTGTTGCACCGACTGCTGATTCACTGGTTAAGTTGGGCAAACTAGAGAATATCGATGGTAAAGCACTGACTGAAACCGTGGCTCGTTACAACACGCTTGTGACAGCTGGAAAGGATGCTGACTTTGCGCGTCCAAACCTACCTCGTGCATTGAATGAAGGTAACTACTACGCAATCGAAGTAACTCCTGGTGTTCACCACACTATGGGCGGCGTGATGATTGATTCTAAGTCAGAGATTTTAAATGCTAAGAAGCAAGTTATCCCTGGTCTATATGGTGCAGGTGAAGTGACTGGTGGTGTTCATGGTGCTAACCGTTTAGGTGGTAACGCTATCTCTGATATCGTCACCTTCGGTAGAATGGCAGGTGAAAACGCAGCTAAGTACTCTACGAAGAAATAGCCTGCTAAAAATAACGCTTAGCTTGTTGTAAACTAAACGCGTTAATCTGAAAGCCCTCGTCTTATGGATGGGGGCTTTTTTGTATCTGCATTCTGCAGATACGATGGGGAATGGGTATTTTCTGTTGGTTTGTGTAACGGTGACTTTTATATTCTTAAATTGAAAACTAATAAGCCGAATGATTGTGCTTTTCCAACCCAGTGTAAATGCGGCTGAGGCCTTCGAAAAAGGGATGTTTTCGTTGAGCCCACAAGGACGTGCTCGCGGCGAGTCTCAGCTGTGTCTGCACATACGCCTGCCGCAGGCAATTGGAACCACTTTTGCTTAAAGCAACTCACCTTTGTCCCAAAGTTTGTTGGTCGGCTATTCGGTTTATCAAGCTGCGTCTGGCCTTTAAGAGAGGTCAAAGTCGTGGTGCTTCGCCCACAGCCGAGCCAAGGGGCAAAGCGCTTGCGCCCCTTGACAATCCCTCAGCGCCCCGGCGAAATTTAAACAGCAAAATTTCCAACGGGGAAGATGGGTGTTACTTGTCAGCTATAGATTAACTATTTAACTAACTTCTTAGTCTTAAATTGAAAACTCAAGTGCCGAGAGTTTGCGCTTTTCGAAACCAGTGTGGATGCGGCAGATGACTTCGAAGACAGGCCAATTATGTTCCAGACATAATTTGGCATTCCCTCCGTCTATGGCGCTCAGACGTTTTCGTTGAGCCCACAAGGCCAATTCTGTTCCATACAGAAGTTGGCATTTCCTCCGTCCTTGGAAGGTCAGAGGTGCCAGTGGTGAGTCTCAGCAGTGTCTGCACATACTGTTGTTCATTCACATCTGACCCATAGGGATATGGGAAATGTCATGATGATGTTGGAAACATCATCGACCATGTGATCACGACATTTAGACTCCTGTTCAGCACCATCGCAGGTTACTGAAACCACTTTTTTATGAAGGGTGTTTTTAGATACAGAAATCGAGATTATTTATCTCGCACGTAAGTGGTTTGAACCAAGGTTTCTAGTACCACTTCATTCTTGGTGACTTTGAAGTTCAATGGCTGTTTTAGTTCACCAAACAAAGGTGCGCCGCCGCCAAGTAAAATAGGGAATCGAGTGATCACCATTTCATCGATCAGATCTTCTTTGAGGAAGTTTTGAATCGTCACACCACCGTCGATGTAAAGATCATTGTACCCCTTGGAATTGAGCTCGGTGATTATGTCTTTCAATTCCCCTTTGACTAAGAATACTTTGTCTTCATAGCCTTGCGGCACTTTTGTCATAGTGCTGCTTAACACGAACACTGGCTTTGTGTAAGGCCAATCACAGTCAAAACTAAGTACCACATCTAGGGTATTACGTCCCATTATTAAACAGTCAATTCGATTCATTAAAGCGAAGAAGCCAGTATCGACATTGTCTGGATTTGGTACCAAATGTAGCCAGTCGAGTTTACCTTGTTTATCTGCAATGTAACCGTCCAGACTGGTCGCAATAAATACGATATTTGCCATGAGTACCTCATAAAATTGGTCGTGGTTGAGTCAAGCTAAAATATGGTTTAAACTTTATCCTACAGTGTAGAATAAAGTTAAGTTTATCGGGAAGAGCAAATGGCTGTCAATGAAAAGAAACGTGGACGACCAGCAGGGAAGCTGTCGCAGTTAAGTGCTGAGAGCATCCTAGAAACGGCTAAGTGTTTGATGATGAACAGCGGAAAAGTCCCAAGTGTTCGTTCATTAGCTACACAATTAAACGTGGATCCTATGTCGATCTATCACTATTTCAAAAATAAGAATGCGTTGCTAGAAGCGCTAACAACATCGCTTGTGGAGGAGATCTATCAGCCTCAAGAAAGTTTGAACTGGCAAGGCGAGTTAAAGTGTTTATGTGTCAGCTATATTGAATTGTTACGCGATTACAACGGGCTATTACAAACCATGCTGAGCATGACATCACACGGCCCAGCCCAAGTCTTTACTGAGCGCTATAAAACCATTATTGCTCTTTTAGGTCTACACGAAAAAGTGGAAAAAGACGGTCTAGATTTGCTGGCTGATTACTTACACGGTTTCGTGTTCTCCATCAGTTGTTGCCATGATGCGAGTTTGATCAAAACCGAAATGATGGATGGGCCATTGTCGCTGATTTGTAGTTCATTGGAATCATCTCGAACCTAACTTACATTAACGGATTTTCTCAATGCCACTGAGAGCGAGATAATGATTTATCGATCCACTGTTCAAATTAGCTGGCCAATGTATATAAGTTCAGATATTACCTTTTTTGAGATTGAGTTACCCCATACGCGATCTAATCCGCACTTAGGCTACCTCGCTGGGAAAGGGATGTTTTCGTTGAGCCCACAAGACCAATTCTGTTCCATACAGAAGTTGGCATTTCCTCCGTCCTTAGAGGTTAGACGTGCTTGCGGCGAGCCTCTACAGTGTCAGCACATGCGGTCGTTCGTTCACATCTGACCCATAGGAATATGGGAAATGTCATGATGATGTCGGGAACATCATCGATCATGTGATCACGACATTCGGACATCCTGTCCAGCACCACCGCAGGTCATTAGAACCACCTTTGCTTAAAGGTAATTTATGAGTATGCAGAATTTAGTTTTTCCAAATTAAAGTCACAAAAAAAGCGCAATTCCCAAAAAGGAACTGCGCTTTTTCTTTTAGAGTCTGCTAATTCTTAAGCCTAGATCCTTTCCGTCTCAGACTTTACAGGCTGTATCGTCTTTGCTCTTCCTAGAACCTTCTATGAACTTTCCGTCTCAGATTTTACCGGCTGTTCCGTCTTTGCTCTTTCTACCTTCTAGAACCTAGAACCTAGAACCTAGAACCTAGCTCCTAGAACCTAGAACCTAGCTCTTAGCATCTTAGATCGTTGGCTCTTCGCTGTAATCTTGAGTGTGATACTCAAGGCAAGCATCAACTTCGTTGGCTGAACCTAAGATCACAGCGACACGTTGATGGATCTCTGTAGGCTGAATATCCATGATGGTTTCATAACCCGTAGAAGCCTTACCACCTGCTTGTTCTACAAGGAACGACATTGGATTAGCTTCGTACATCAAGCGCAGTTTGTATGGTTTGTTTGGGTTCTTGTTATCAGTCGGATAAGTAAAAATTCCGCCGCGACAAAGTACGCGGTGAACATCGCCGACCATGGCCGCAATCCAGCGCATGTTAAAGGCTTTCTCACGCGGTCCAATAGTACCCAGCAGCAGGTCGCTAATATAGGTCTGCATTGGTGCTTCCCAGAAACGCTGGTTTGACATATTAATCGCAAACTCAGCCGTATCTTTGCTGATGCTCATGGCTGCATCTGTTAACAGGTACTCGTTAGTGTCTGGGTTTAGGGTAAACAGCTGCACGCCCTTGCCAGTGGTCAATGCCAACATGGTTGATGGGCCGTAAAGCACATAACCGGCAGCGACTTGGTTGCGGCCTGCTTGCAGGAAGCTCTTTTCTGAAAACTCACCCGCTGGTGCAGGTAGTACCGAGAAGATGGTGCCAACTAATGAGTTGATATCGATGTTTGACGAACCATCAAGTGGGTCAAAACAGACTAGAAACTCACCGTTAGCATCTGCATCAACGACATAATCTTCCTCTTCAGACGCGATTCCACGTACTGTACCGTCAGCTTTTAGCGCATCTTTGAGCATATCATTGGTGATGATATCCAGTTTCTTTTGGGTTTCACCTTGAACGTTCTCTTGCTCTGTAGCGCCCAGAATGCCTGCTAAAGCACCGTGGCGAACGGCGTGGCTGATCTCGATTGAGGTTTCAGCTAGGGTCAGGATCAGTTTTTCAAGAGCGGGAGAAATCGCTTGCGATGTCAGGTTTTCAGCCAGAGTCTGCATGTTGTTTCCTATGACAATTTAATAGCACTAAATTGAGTTAGAGGTCGGGAATTGAGGTTTTAAACTTATAATTGCTGGCGATGATACCTGAGAACGGCAGTTTTTTCAGCTGTAAAGCACGCCCGCCAGTGCATATTGTCTGCATTGTTTTTGTTTTAGTTATGATTGAGGCACAATGTAGTCGAAATTTCAGTCAAAACGTGCCTCTTTCGCACGTTATCCAAGGAATAATAATGAAAAAAAATTGGATGAACTTGCTGCTTGCTACTCTCCCCATGGTGATGGCATCGACGGCAGTTGCACAATCTTCAGCATTAACGGGTGGCGACAAACCGCTCACTATCGAACGTATGTACGCGTCCCCTGCACTTGCAGGGACCAGTCCTCGCGGGCTTAAGTTATCGCCGGACGGTAAGAGAGTGACCTATTTAGCGGGTCGGAAAGATGACCAACATTTTTATGACCTGTGGCAGATGGATGTGGCCAGCGGCAAGCAGAGCCTTCTGCTTGATGCGGATAAGCTTGTTGCTGGCGAATTATCAGATGAAGAGAAGGCGCGCCGTGAGCGTCAACGTATCTATGGCCAAGGGATCATGGAGTATTTCTGGGCAGACGATAGTCAAGCTATCCTTATACCAGCATCTGGGCAACTGTATTATTTTTCTGTTGATAGTAATCAAGTCAAATTGCTTAACACCGGTGAGGGCTTTGCAACTGATGCGAGGCTGTCTCCTAAGGGCAATTTAGTCTCTTTTGTGCGTGAGCAAAACTTGTATGTGCTTGACCTCAAGAGCGAGAAAGTCACAGCGCTAACAACCGATGGCGGTGGTGCAATCAAAAATGCCATGGCTGAATTTGTGGCTCAAGAAGAGATGGGCCGCATGACGGGCTATTGGTGGTCACCGGATGAATCGTCGATTGCTTATACCCGCATCGACGAGTCTGGCGTTGAGCAGGTAACGCGCAACGAGATCTATGCCGATGGCATTAAGCTGACTGAACAGCGTTACCCCTATGCAGGCAAGAATAACGTTAAAATTGACTTGGGTGTCGTTTCACTTAATGACAAAAAGGTCGCTTGGGTCGATTTGGGCAAAGAGACTGATATCTATCTTCCGCGGGTTAAGTGGTTACCAGATAGCAAGCAGTTGTCATACCAATGGCAAACTCGTGATCAGCAAGCGCTCGATCTAAGAGTGGTCAACATTGATGATATCAAGCGTAATAAAAACCTAGTTCAAGAGCGCAGCCAAGCGTGGATTAATCTCAATGATGACCTGCACTTTTTAAAGCAACAAAAAGCCTTTATCTGGGGATCTGAGCGTGATGGCTTTAACCACCTCTACTTGATTGGACTTGATGGCAAAGTTATTCGTCAGCTCACCAAGGGCGAGTGGGCAGTAGATGGAGTTGAGTTCATCGATGAAACAGCCGGTCAAGTTTACTTTACTGGCCGCCAAACTAAAGTGACAGAGAAGCAGTTATACCGCGTCGCTATTGCGGGTGGCAAGGTGGAGCCAATCAGCACTCGTTCTGGTATGCACTCAACGGTGTTTGCTGACAATCAAGCGGTCTACTTGGACTATTTCAGCAGCTTATCACAACCACCTCAGGTGAGTTTGCATAACAATTCTGGCAAGCGATTAGCGTGGGTGGAGCAAAACGAAGTGAAATCAGGGCATCCGCTCTACGATTACTTTGGTCTATGGCAGGTACCTGAGTTTGGTGAGTTAACCGCTGAAGATGGTCAAGCATTACAATATAGAATGTTTAAACCGACGCATTTTGATGCCAGCAAAAAATATCCGGTGGTGGTACGTGTTTACGGCGGCCCACATGCTCAACTGGTGACAAACAGCTGGAGTCATCAGGATTATTTTACTCAGCATCTACTGCAGCAGGGCTTTATCGTTTATCAACTGGATAACCGTGGTTCTGCCCATCGTGGCACTAAGTTTGAGTATGTCATCTATAAGCAGTTGGGTGAGGCTGAGGTGAACGATCAAAAGGTTGGGGTAGATTATCTCCGCAGTTTGCCTTTTGTTGATGGCGACAATATTGCTATCTACGGTCATAGCTATGGCGGTTATATGGCATTAATGAGCTTGTTTAAAGCGCCTGATTACTTCAAGGCCGCTATTTCAGGTGCGCCGGTGTCTGATTGGTCGCTATATGACACTCATTACACTGAGCGTTATCTGAGCCATCCTGACACGAATGCTAAAGGTTATGAGGCCAGCAGTGTATTGCCCTATGTTAAAGGCTACCAGTCTGGATTGCTGATGTACCATGGTATGGCAGATGACAATGTTCTATTTGAAAACAGCACTCGAGTTTATAAAGCCTTGCAAGATGAAGGCAAGTTATTCCAGATGATTGATTACCCTGGTTCAAAACACTCTATGCGTGGTGAGAAAGTCAGAGTGCACTTATATCGTTCTTTAGCTGACTTTTTAGAGCGCGAACTCAAATAGTAAAATCGGTATTTTCAAAATAGGTCTGGAGGTGCTTTTTATGACTTTCAGCCTATATTTGATTAACTGAAGATTAAATATCGTTAATAAGAAGATTATTTATTCTGAAAATTTAAAGGCAGAGCGGAAGAGTACTCCTAAATATATATAGAATAATGACCATCATATTTGACAAATCAAGTTTATCTGCTAGCGGAATTTAACTGGGTAGAGAATGTTTTTAAGGTTTAATTAAGCTTAAAGTTGTTTTTTATAAGGCTACTTTTACTATTGATGAATTCAGATTATAGAAACAAAAAAGCCAGTCAATTGACTGGCTTTTATTTCATTCGATTATCGAATTAGTCTTCTAAGTTACCACAAAAACGGTAGCCTTCACCATGGATCGTAGCGATGATTTCTGGCGTATCTGGCAAGCTTTCGAAGTGCTTACGGATGCGACGAATCGTTACGTCAACAGTACGGTCATGTGGCTTAAGCTCACGACCAGTCATCTTCATTAGTAAGTCAGCACGGCTAAGGATCTTGCCTGGGTTTTCTACAAAATGCAGCATAGCGCGGAATTCACTACGTGGCAGCTTGTATGACTCGCCCTGTGGGCTAACAAGAGAACGGCTGTTTATTTCTAAGCTCCAACCGTTAAAACGGTAGAACTCAACTGCGCTTTTCTCTTCAGACTCAACACCAGTGCTGTTCACTCGTGTTAGTAGGTTGCGAGCACGAATAGTCAGTTCACGAGGGTTGAATGGTTTAGTGATGTAATCATCTGCACCGATTTCAAGTCCAAGGATCTTGTCTACTTCGTTATCGCGGCCCGTTAGAAAAATAAGGCCAATGTTATTTATTTCACGAAGCTCACGAGCTAATAAAAGTCCGTTTTTACCTGGTAGGTTAATATCCATAACGACCAAGTTAACTTTATTGTCTTGCATAGCTTTATGCATTTCAGCGCCATCATTGGCTTCAGAGACCACATATCCTTCTGCTTCAAAAATACTTCTAAGTGTGTTTCTTGTAACGGCTTCATCTTCAACAATCAGAATGTGCGGGTTTTGCATATTAATTACCTAATGTCTGTCAATTCTATTCTAACCATGAGTATAAATATTTTTATACTCCATCGATTCATGCTGATATTTCACTGATACACGTTGGTGTTTTCAAAAATTATTCTGAAACGGCAACACACTTCATGATAAGTAAAGTATGGGTATCTCACATATGGAAAACGTGAACTGTATTAGCTTCGATAAACAATAAGTAGAATAAGTTCCTTAACTATTGTTTTTTTCTGAAGTATAAATGTTAAATCAAACATAGATCACATTTGATACAGCTGTGTGGATTACTCTTCTATCTGTTTCAGATATATGTAACAAGATGTGTCATTACATGTATTCAGTGTGAGTCAATCAACAAGACCTATTGTACTCGTTTTAGGCATTTGTTAACAAATGAAATGTTAACAAATTTACTGCAAGATATGATTTAGATCACGTGAATACACCTAAGTGCATGATAAATAAGACATGCAGAATTTTATTTACTGTGACCGATATCACGCACCTAGGCAGCCCTAACGATTTTGCTATAATAAAATCACTTCAAGTGGAGAATTTGTTAGCAATGAATCAGTCAATCGAGTGCCTTTGGCGTAAGTATCAGCAAACGCAATTCCTGTTCACGCAGTGTTTGTCCTCTAAAATATCATTCGCCATTATCACTGCGCACAACCCAAGAGGAGAGATACTGGCTCCTTGCCAAAATCGATTGTTAGACCGAAAACTGCAGCAAGAGATCCTAAAATTGCGCCGGCCTTATCGCGCCATGGTGGGGGCGTCGCAAGATTGGAAACACATGGAAAAAAGCTGGGCTGTATCGACCGACAAGGCCTCCGCCATTGAGCTGGGGCGTAAGTTTAATCAAAACGCCATCTATTATGTTGATGCCGATAAGTTACAGTTAATCCCATGCTTATTGTCACAACTAGAAACCTCGCTCGGCGCTTTCTCGCCGCGGGTCAATGTAGTGCATGAGTTACCCTATATGGTGTAATTCTAAAGTTGTATAAAATTCGTTTGACTTAGTAGCGTAATTTATATACTTTTCACTTTCTTGATTTGTATACAGATTGAGTACAGAAGAGGAGCGTTAACTAGGTAATGAATGATAGGGGACCAAACCCCATTGACCATTCATGATGGAGATTGACGCCGAGATACATAAAACGATTTGGAACTGTCTTATGTATTGGTCGCTCAGGCTGAATCCTGACGATTGTCACCTATTTATTATGGTGGAGAGCTTCTGGTGACGATCGCTGTTTCCCATCTCTGGGGTGCATATCTTAGCACCAGGCTCTTCGAACGAAGTTAGTTCGGAGCTTATTCATGCTTTTTTTCAAGTTAGTTTTCAAGCCAGTTTTAAACAATACCTTATCCACACTGTGCCCACTTAATGTGGAGGCATCTTTATGTCTGTAATCCACGGTTTAACTGTTGCTAAGTTTGGTGGCACCTCTGTTGCCGATTACGACGCTATGCATCGCTGTGCCGATATCATCATCAATAACTCAGCAACTAAAGTTGTGGTAGTTAGTGCGTCTAGTGGCGTAACGAATAAGCTTGTGGCGTTAACTCAAGCGACAACAACGGGCGAGCAAAGTAAACAGCTGATTAAGCAGATCGCTTCAATTCAATATCAGATCCTCGACAGGTTAGGCAATCCAACGGATGTAGCCGCAAAAATTGACGCGGTACTCAGCCATATCGCCGTTTTAGCTGAGCGATTAGTGTTAACACGTAGCAAGGCGGTTATGGATGAACTGTTATCTCAGGGAGAGATGTGTTCATCGCTGTTTTTTGCTGCGGTACTTCGAGAAAAAGGTGCATCAGCCTCGGCATTTGACGTTCGCCAGGTGTTGCGTACCGATGGTCATCATGGTCGTGCAGAGCCACAAATTGAGTCCATTGCTCAACTTGCTGAAGAACATTTAGCGCCATTGTTGAGTTCTCAAGTAATAGTTACCCAAGGTTTTATAGGGGCTGATGAAGAGGGAGCAACCACGACTTTGGGGCGTGGCGGCAGTGATTATTCAGCAGCACTATTAGCAGAAGCGCTGCGGGCAACCGCGGTTGAGATCTGGACTGATGTTGCAGGGATCTACACCACTGATCCAAGACTTGCACCCAATGCTAAGCCTATTGCTGAAATCAGCTTTAATGAAGCGGCTGAGATGGCCACTTTTGGCGCCAAGGTTCTGCATCCTGCTACTATTTTGCCCGCGGTACGGCAAAAAATTCAAGTCTTTGTGGGATCTAGCTGGGCGCCCGAGCAGGGAGGGACGTGGATCCGTCATCAAGTGTCCGATGAGCCAGTATATCGAGCAGTAGCTGTAAGAAGAGATCAAACATTATTGAACCTGCACAGCTTGCAAATGTTGCATGCGCAAGGGTTTCTAGCCGAGACGTTTGCAACACTAGCACGGCATAAAATCAGTGTTGATTTAATCACTACCTCAGAGGTTAATGTGGCATTAACACTAGATAAAACCGGATCAGATTCAAGTGGTCATGGTTTATTGAGTGAGCCATTGTTGCAAGAGTTGTCGCTGCATTGCCGGGTTCGTGTTGAAGATGGTTTAGCACTGGTAGCGATTATTGGTAATAAAATTGCTTCAACGGCGGGTGTATGTCGCCGAGTGTTTGAGGTTCTTGAGCCGCATAACGTGCGCATGATCTGCCAAGGGGCTAGCCCTCATAATCTGTGCGTACTGGTAGAGGAAGCTGAGGCAGCTGATGTCATTCGCGCCTTGCATGAAAACTTATTTGAATCTTAAACCACTGTTGAAGCAGGGAATAGAGTACACAAAATGAAATTTACCCAATCTAGCCTCAATGTTGGCGAGCTTGCGACGGGGCAAGAGCTGAGTATTCCGGTGTACCATTTAGCAGCAAAAGATCCATCTGCGCCCAAAGTGTTCGTGCAAGCCAACGTTCACGGAGCTGAAGTGCAGGGCAATGCGGTTATTTTTCAGTTGTTGAAGCAGTTGGAAAATATGGATGTGCAAGGTGAAGTGACCTTACTACCGCTTGCCAACCCTTTGGGGATAAATCAAAAGAGTGGTGAGTTTACACTCGGGCGTTTTGATCCCATTACTGGGGTGAACTGGAATCGAGAGTATCTAGAACACTCCTTTGATATTCCAACATGGTATCAGCAACATTGCGATCTAGATAACGGGCAGCTGGCAGAGGCATTTAGGGCTCATCTGCTTGCCTCTTGTGAGGCTCATTTAGCCAACCCTTGGGGCGTTACCACGGGGAAGCGATTAGCGATAAGCTTACAAATGCTGGCCCATCAGGCTGATATTGTCATTGACCTACATACAGGCCCTAAGTCTTGTAAGCATCTCTATTGTCCGGAGTACGAACGCAGCTCGGCACGATTCTTTTCTATCCCCTATAGCCTTATCATCCCTAACAGTTTTGGCGGCGCGATGGATGAAGCCGCATTTTGTCCCTGGTGGGAGTTAGTGGAGTATGCCGCTAGTCAAGACCGAGATATGCCTGTGCCGGTATCCGCTTTTACGCTGGAACTCGCAAGCCAAGAGCGTATTGATATGGAAGATGCCTTAGAGGATGCGATGGGCATTTTGGCATATTTTAGTCATCGTGGCGTGATCATGGATAGAGTGGTTCCAGCTGATATGGATCGCTTTGGTTGTTTACTCGAAGACTATAAAAAATATTACGCCCCTAAAGGCGGCCTAGTTGAGTACCTAGCTCAACCAGGAGTGCCGTTAAAAGCTGGCGCTCCGCTGGCCAATATTCTCAGGCTTGACTGCTATGGGACCAAAGAGGAACTAACCTCTTTGCAGCTTGAGCAAGACTGTGTGCCTATTCTTCATTTTGCCTCAGCTTCAGTCTATCAAGGGACGGAGCTTTATAAGTTGATGACCAATCTGTTTGAGCTTTAATATCATCCACTAGGTAAGGGCTGTTTAATGTTATGCTAATGTTTAAATAAAACATTATCGATAAAGGATGGTGCGAATTATGCGACTAATCCCACTATGCGCAGTGTTATTGCTAGCTGCGGGTTGCACTGCTGACAAAGCGACTCAAAATAAGAATGTGGAAGCTAAAGTGACTAAAGTCGCTGAGGTTGAAGCCATCGCTATAGGCAGAGATAAGATATCGGCAAGTCATTCGATTAGCTTCCAGCTAAACGGCGGTAAGTTTTTTGCGGAGTCTACTTTTTTAACCAAAGGAACTCGGGTCTTCAACCCCGAAATGAGCCAGGGCGGAGTGTTAAAAGGTAGTTTTGTCGTTCAAAGCGAGATTGGAGTGGATGAGCAGAAGAAGCTTTTTTATATTGAGCAGATAGCGGCAGAAACTTACCGACTAATACCAATGGGCGAAAATGTTGACCTGTTAGTCTTGTATAAATCATTACAACAGGATGTCAGCTTACGTACAGTCGAAATTGAAATAGATTATAGCCGCCCTATAGAAAGGGACGAATACTAATACCTCTTCAAGTTAGCTAATGATAGGCAATAAAAAAGCCATAACTTTCGTTATGGCTTTTAGTTATCTGTTACATTTCTCAATACATTTGATAATTGTCGATTATAGCAGGCTTACTTGCGGCGACGGAACGCTGCAAATGGCAGTAGCATCAATGCTATCCAGCCCATAGAGCCACCGCTTGAAGAGTTCGATGCTGGCTTGGCAACTTCTGGAACATCCTTAACGTAAACTTTGATTTCAGATACGACATCGTCTGTACCATCATTTACCGTTAGGTTGAACTCCAAGGTTTCGCTGCTAGCGACTGTTGGTGCAATAAAGGTCGCTTCGTGAGTATCAGCTCCCGTTAATGTTGCTGATGTGCCAGCTGTTTGTACCCAGCTATATGTATGGCTATCAGCTGCATTAGCATCGACAATGACTGACGATAGCGTAACAGAATCACCTTCATTAACGCTTGAAGCGCTTGCGCTTATTGAGACGTTAGGTAAGCGATTGTCACAAGCATTGGTATCACCAGCGATTTGTGTATGGAACACATTAGAAGTGATATTGCTGAATGTAACGTTATCGACAATCCAACCAAATGAGTTAGTGTTGCTATCAGATACAATACGGAAGCGGAATTGAACTTCATTGCCATTCAGTGCCGTGCCAAAGTTAAGTGATTCGGTCTCTCCTGGAATAGGTAAATTACCTGTAAATGCTTTTCTACCCGGTAACAGGTTTTCAAGCTCAGCAGAGTAACCTGTGCCACCAAATACGCCCCCCATTTCTGTTACATCTGCCCACTCGCCGCCATTGACACGTATTTCAACAACGCCACCATCATACTCGGTTTCGATTTGATAGAATTGGAACCAGCTCACGCTGAAATCGCCGCCATATCCAACAGTAAATGGTTTAGTCTCAAAGGCTACATCAGATGTAAAGCCGTTGTTTCTAATGTACATGTACTGCTCGCCAACAGGGAAGTAGCTTGTATAGCGTGAATCAAGTGACGAAGTGCCTTCTGCTAGCTCTCCACCGCTTAGCACCACTTCTTGGAAGTCGGCTAGGCCTGAGTAATCTTCCATATCGCTGGTAGACATACTGTTTTCAATATCTTTACTTGCAAAGTCCATGTTTACAGCTGTACTTAGGATATAGTCAGCTGGTTTGATATCTTCATCGAGATCAGGGAAAGATAACTCGAAAGTGACTTCGTCGGCAGTGCTTGCTTCATCTAATGTAAATTCAATCGGAGTACTCGTCGCATCATTATATGGAAGTACGTTAGAGAAACTGACTTTGCCTTCATTCGCTAAAGTGACTTTATGATCACTGGTGACTTTAACAACAGCATCGATAGTTTCAAATACTTCGCTACCTTTGTTGGCGACTGTAAATGAGATGGTAGCAGTTTCACCTTTATCGACGATGCCATCTTTTGAGCAGTAACCTACAGTCATGCCTTCGTAATCGGCATCGATTTCATGATCGGCAACAATGAATTTTGCCAGTGTTGCTTCGTACGATTCAACAACACCCGTGTGCTTTTTGTCATGACGAGCTGGCGATACTGCTCCAAAACCCATACCGCGGCGCGCAAACGCTGCCATGATTAATTCGTAGTCCGCCACATCGTTTGCATAGGCTGCAGCAAGAATTGCATCACGAGCTTCAGTATAGGTTGGTGCGACTGGAGTCATCTTATAACCAGTAACGAGATAGTCCATCATCAAGCTACGCGCTTCAGCAAAAGAATGGCGCTCATCATTGATAAGGGCTACATAGCTATCCCAAAGCATTGCTGCCCATGGTTCACCAGCATCATGTACTTCTGCGTTTCCGTACTGATCTGGACCAGTACCGTTACCTAATTCAACATTGGCAAAGGTGAGTGGGTTAACTTTCATATCAGTACTATACGGGTAGTTACGAATACCTGTGTAGAAAGACCCTACGTAAGATACTGCAGCGTATGCTTTCTGGAACATTTCGTTGCCTTCAAGCATTGCATCGTCTGCTTCAGAAACTAACAATAGTGCGTGGAAGTCACCCCAACCTTCACCCATTGAGCGACCTTGCTGGTTATATAGACCTGAAGCGTTGCCTACTAAACGGTTAGAGATGTAATGTCCCCATTCATGGGCAACAATTGCATTATCCCAAGAACTTGCCTTGTAAGGCTTTTGGTTAAACATCGACACAGTGACGTCTTCACCACCATCAAGTAAAGCATCGATAGCTTTAGCATCATTGAGTGATAATCCCATGCTTGGGATTGTCACTGTATCATCACTGCCACCCATTGGAGCGGGCTCAGTTGTACCAGAATTATTAGCAATTAATACCGCGATTGCACCGGCATCCTGCGCGTGCTTAACTTTCTGGGTAAACGCACAAGCGCCGCGATCAATTAGTGCTATATTGCCTGCTATCTCGACTCCGTTGGTGGTTGCTTCACAACCATCTTTAACAGTGCCGTCAATTGTTCCGCCTTCACCGTCATCAGTTAAAATTGACCCATCGTCGACACGAACAATAGAGCCTGAAAGGTCAAATTGACCTTGTCCAAAGCTAGCTCGCTGCGATGAGAGAAGTAAGCCTACAGAGTCATCAGAGGTTACCGTTACACCGTAATGTTCACCAACAACGGCATCTTTGCTATCCCAAAGGTACATTTGCATACGTGGCGATGCACCATCAGCAGGTGTGCTCATATTGGCGTTATTAAAGCCGGAGTTATCTTGCACTTCTGCACGTATTGGGTCGCCCTCAACACCACCACGGTCAAAGTTTAGTGCTTGTGCATTACCTGATGCTTCATCAAAGCCATGATCGTAGAAAGTATCATGTAAGTAGTTGTTAATATAGAAAAGATTAACGATTGCTGCTTTACGGTTATTGACAGAGCTTTCTGCTTCTTCAGTGTTGTATTTATAGTCGAACGAGTTAGCACTAGTCACTTCAGCAGCAAAGTCACCATTAGAGAATCCATCTGGTGCGATAGCATCCACATAAGCATTAACGTTATTACCTGAAGTGGTAGTGGCATCAGCTGCAAGCCAAGCATCTTTAGTGCTGATAGGGCCATGGGTCATTGTCACCATTGGTGCATCAAGGTATGCAGTGGCGTCAACTTGTTCTGCGCTTGCCGCTGGAATCACATTGCCGTGTGGGCTGTCCCAAGGTACACCCGTTTCATCTGCATATACACGGTAGTTAAAAGCTGAATCTTCAGAAGTTAAGTTGTGTTTGAACAGTACTTCCTCTGTATTGGCGTCGATAATGAAACTGTAGAATTCAGAATCAACACTTTCAGAATCTGCAACTTCTAGCTCAACATAATGAGCTGCAACGAGGTCACCTTTCTTATCGAAGTAAACTTTTTTAGCTCTAGGTTCTCCAACTATTTGTTTGGAACCTGATGCATTTGAGCTTAAATATGATTGATACTTTTTAGAGTCAGAATCTACAGCTGTTAGAGTGACTAAATTGCCGCCCATGTCCGAGAATGCAGTGTTAATGGCCGTAGAAGCTTCGCCAAAGTTGTGCTGAATACCGGTAATACTGTTGTTTGAGTGAGAAACGTTAGCAAATTTACCAGAACTGGCGACAAGGTTGAATTCACGATCCATCATGATGTTTACTTCATGATTAAATACTTCAACGCCATTAATCTCTTGGCTGTATTTAGCAACTGAAGCCCCGCGACCATTATCATGCATGCTGGTCAATACCGCTTTTGCAGCACCTTTATTAGCAGATGAAATTCCAGTAACTTTATTTAGGTAGTAGTCTGCAGCCGTTGCAGCTTTGTACTTTTGTTCTAGAGCGCCTAATGCGGGTGCTTGCTGGCCTTTTTTAGCCCACTGAAAGGTAGCCTTACCTGATTTTGCATCATATTGATCGCGCATACCGCTGATGCTTGATGTTGTCACTTGCGACTGATGTGCGACAGTTTGAGGTATTTGGCTAATAGTTGCATTGCTTGCAGAAGCTGCAACCGCGTAGGTAGCCGATGAAATAAGCGCAGCCGAAATGGCTATTGATAGTTTAGTTTTCACAACGATTTCCTTGTCAATTTTGTTGTAACTCCAAGACCTACGTGGGTTTTGGTTATTTTTATTTGTTGGTTTTTTGTTATGGTTGCGCTGTTGTATCCACAGGCTACCACCGGCTTTGTAACACAAAAGACTTATTTTAGTAACAAATGTGTTAAAAAAGGTCGTAATTAGCGTTTTTGTTGATACATTCGACTGATTTTTGAGCCGTGATTATGGGTTGGCTAACAGAAAGCTAGCTATAGCAGGGGGTTGAACTAGTAAAAAGTATATTTGTGTTGTTTGCTATTCAATGAAGTGACAACTGATAATCTGGGCTGGTAATGGAAGAATGGAACATTGGCTTTACAGGTGGATAGTTATTGTCGCTATTTTTCTGCTTTATTTCGATATTTTATATAAATTTAATAGAAAGTACTGCCTAATTTGAATGCTCATAGATAGGTCTTTTGTTAACGATAGAGTTTGCTCGCAAGTCAATGCTTTCGTTTACTTCAACTCGATGATTTAAAAACGTTATTGCTACCACGCATATTGATATACGTGGTAATTCAGTCTGCAGACGTTAAGGCTTAACCGCTCTAACAATCGGGTTTTGTAGGCTAATGAGTGTTTCCGTAGATTGAATCTCATCAATCGATTGAATACGGTTAATGAGAACATGCTGCAGTCCATCAATGGATTGGCACATCACTTTGACAAACACGCTGTAATTCCCTGTGGTGTAATACGCTTCGACTACCTCTTCAAGTGCATTTAGCTTAGATATGGCTGCGGGATAATCGCCAGCGCTTTTTAAGTTAATACCGATAAAACAGCAGACATCATAGCCAAGCGCTTTCGGATTGACGGTGATTTGAGCCCCGGTGATTATTCCTGCTTGCTTCATTTTTTCGACGCGAACGTGGATCGTGCCAGCGCTTACACCAAATCGCTTAGCAAGCTCAGCAAATGGGGTGCGTGCTTCCTGCATAAGTGCAGAAAGAATTTGATTGTCGAGAGCATCTCTTTGAAATGAGGTTTCCATAATAAATACGCATATTATTTAAGGGAGTTGTAAGTAATTTACGTATTTTTGTATGGATAATCTAGTGATTTATGCTTTTAATGGTGAATTATTGCTCTGGCTCAGCATCCATAAAAGGTGCTTCACAACTAAATGTCATACTCTCTTTGGTATAAGGGTGAGTAATCGTTAATGATTGGGCATGTAGTAATAAACGCGCTGCTAAGCGTTTCGCTAACGGATCAGCATAAAAATTATCGCCCAAAATAGGGTGGCCTAATGCCATCATATGTACCCGTAGTTGGTGAGAGCGGCCGGTGATGGGGGTGAGCTTGACCAAGGTCGAACGTTTGTCACGGCTGACAACATCGTAATGTGTCTGTGATGCTTTGCCAATTTTATGGTCGACCTTTTGTTTGGGTCGATTAGGCCAGTCACAAATCAGTGGCAGGTTAACGGTGCCTGTGTCTGCTTTTACATGGCCCGCAACGCGTGCATAGTAAGTTTTAGCGGTTTCACGGTCTCGAAATTGTCGCTTAAGTTCAGATTCTGCGCTGCGCAGTAGTGCTACCACAATGACGCCAGAGGTGGCCATATCGAGCCGATGCACAATCTTAGCGTCTGGGTACTCGGCTAATACGCGACTATAGGTACTATCATGATGCTCAGGCGCCCGGCCAGGCACAGATAATAGGCCTGAGGGCTTGTTGACTACCATTATATCTTTGTCTTGATGCAAAATATCGAGCCAAGGGGTCGTCGGCGGTGAGTATACGAAATCAGTCATGATAGAACCTTTTTGAAAATGCGCCGCAAAGATACCTCTTTGGCTGTTCTTCATGCAAGTAGATTATCATTTTTGGGTTAACTATCGATGGTATTTGGACAAAGCCTACACTCTATGCTGGCTGCAAGATGATGTCGCCAATGGCGCTTTTATCAGAGGCTAAACTGATACCGCTATGAACGTAAATCATTTCCTGCGCTGTGTAACAAGATCAAGCGGGTTTGTTATTGAATAATGGGGCTGGTAAAACCAAAGTCAGCGTTAAATCAAGTAATAAAAGCCGGCCGCAACTAATATGCAACCAATCACCCGACTCGAAAACCTGCCAAAAGGCAGTAGCTTCTCCAGCATCACCAATAAGGTAAGCAACAATATCCATTTAAGGTTCATCACTCCGGTTGCAAACAGCAATGCCATAAGAAACCAGCAACAACCTAAGCAATACTGTCCATGCTTAAAGCCCATCCAGATAGCGCCATCTATACCCTCTCGCCATTGGCTGCTAATAAAGCTAATGGGCGAGCGACACTGGCTTAAACAGGCTTGTTTCAATGGAGTGAATTGGTATATCCCAGCGATTAAAAGCAGTGCCGCGGTAAAGGTATTATTAGCGCTGACCATCATGCTGTTAAGCAGTGATAAATGATGTAGCGCATATTGTACTAGGGTGATTATCGCACTATAGAAGCTCCAAGCGAGCAGGTAACCCAACATAAAGTATAAGCTAGGAACATAGGTGCTGTGGCGGCGTTTACGTTGTTGATTGAGCTTTTCAACTAATAAAATAACCGGCGCGGCTGATGGCAGCATCATGCCTGCCATCATGATTGCCCACATTACAAAAAGCATCGCAATATCATATAGCTGCCACTGCCGCACCGGTTCCATATTCATGCTCATTGCAAACAGCATGTAATACCAACTTAGGGTAATGGCTAAAAGTAACGTTAACGTTACTAGGCTGCGTTTGAGTCCATATGGAGATAACCATTGCTGAAACAAACTAGGCATTACTCCAGTTAACAACGGCTTTAGCAGCAAATTGACCGACATGCTCGAAGGTAACGTCGCCATAATTCATCGACATTTTATCGGTAGTTCCTATAATTCCGTCATTCCACATAAAGCCGCCATCGGGGAAGGTAATGTGGACATTTTGGTCTTCACCGGAGACTGGGTTTTTTAAGGGACGCTGCTGTGCTTCGGTTACACCTGCGATAGAAAACCATGAATGAGTATCCGAGGCATCCATTTTTATATCTTTTATAATTGGCCCTTCAAATGCACTAAAAGTGGTGGCCAAGGCTTCTAATGGCATCCCATTAGCTTGACCTGACATAATGGTCGCTAAGGCTGTAATTTGGTCATTATTGGCTGCAGAGTCGATAAATAACACACCTTTACCGTTACCCTCATGCATCGCTTTAGGCCACATCGCGGCAAACACCATTTTTAACCCTGACAGATCTAAATCGCCGTAATGTCCATCAATAATCAAAAAACCCAAAATCGCTTCACAACCGCCATTCTCGCTATCTGGAAATCCACCAAATTGACAGCCACAACCATGGCTGCAGCTACAGTTTTCAATTTGATGCATCGATAAGGCCCAATCTTTAATATCCGACATATTACTTCACCTTGAATAGTCAATATTCGCTTGAGTATAGTTCAGTTGAAGTCTGTCGCTGTGGGGGCGAACCGGATGAGTTGATGCATCAAACAGGCATTAGCAGTAAACAATACAACTTTCACTATTATTCAATCGTCTAGGGTGATATCTATGCTCAAATTTCATTGATAGAATAAATTTGTCTATTAACGACTAATGACCAGCGAAAAGGTGATTTACCCTCAGTTGGAGGGCTCGAACAGATTAATAAAGTGGTGTTTAAAGGCTGTAGGCGATTTATGAAAAACCACGGCCGTTGACGTGCATGATGCAAAAAGTCCACACCACAAACGCCAGTGAACAATGCACCAGTGCATAGAAAGATTGATCGAGTCGGCCCATGCTTCTGGCATCCCAAATAAGGACCAGATGGATGAATATCACAAGGGGAAATAGAGCTAACAGTGGGTAGAGGCTAAAAGTGCTGGCATCGCCAAAAATTAATCGACTTAACAGTGCCCAGACTACCATGGCTCCAGTAATGATCGGAGGGGCTGCAACACGATACCGCTCTGGGTAAGGAAATATCATTCGCTACTCATCCTTAGCTGCTGTTTACATTGGTTTTTGCGCGATTATCTGTGCTTTGTAACTTGCATTTGCTAATTCACCCATTAGACCCTCAGAGTAATGTAGCCAGCGCCAGTTAGCAAATAAAGCTTTTAATTCGCCCGCTTTGAGTAAGAAGTTTGGATTACGCGGTCGACCTATGGTGGCTTGCTCTGTGGTAAATGTTTCGTAGATGATTAAACCGCCGGGCTTTATAGCATCAATTATCTGCGAGAAGAGCGGCCGGTGTAAGTAGTTAAACACCACAATCACATCATAGCGGTTAACGGGGAGTGTGGGCGCATCGTTAGTTTCGAGATCCCACTCTAATAATGAGATATTAGCGCTGTCATCACTCTGCTCAAGTCGACTTAAATCGCGATCCAAATAGGTAACTTGGCAGCCTTGCTCTGCAAACCAATTGCCATTTCGACCGGTGCCACAGGCTAAGTCCAGCACGTGACTACTTGCTGAAACCAAGCCTTTGAGTTCCGTAGATTGGCTAATTAACGCTGCGGTTTTAGCCTTTAACTTCTTTTCTGCCATCTATTCTGCGTCCATGTACAATTGAAAAGTGTCTGAGGCCTGCAGGCCCATGCGAGACAACAACCGACAATAACACAACCGTGATCAGCAGTTCTGGTTTATAGGTGGCCAAGGGGATGAATAGGCAGAGTAGCCCAAGTTTTACCAAGGTGAGCACCCCTTTTAATTGGATCAGCCAGCGCCAGTCTCGAACGACTTCCCAAAGCATCATGGCTGCACCTGTGCTCATCGCCATTATCCAATAAACAAGCCATTGCTCTTTGGGTACATGCATTAAAATGCCGCCGCCGGCCCCGGTTATGCCCAAAATATGGATGGCACGTAATGCGGTTTTGGAAAAACGTTGGACCCAAAATTGTTTCTCTGTGAGTGCTTTTCTAGCCATGATTGATTGCGAGCTCCTTATTCTTTAGGCAAAGCTTATCAGCAAATGCCCTAAAGGTAAGCCGAGATTGATCACAGCTTGATTATCGAGGTCACTCACTAAGGTTGATATTGTCACGGCTGCCGCGGAGTTTTATGGCGTAATATTGACATGATAAATGTGAACCAGCGGGCAATACTGTACGATATATAGTGATAACGTATTGCTACCAGCTTTAATCACTACGGATAATCAGGGTCGTTGGTTCCTCATCCCTAAATGTTTGCCACAGGCACTTTCCTCAGCCTGTTAATAAACAGGATTAAGTTGGTAAGCGAGCTGTCAGGGGCTCGCTTTTGTTTATCTGCTGCTAAAACATATTCACCAGCTGGCGAGACAAACTTACCAATATCACATAAACTTGCTTTCCATATTATCTACTTATTTTGGATAAGGTTCTGCAATGAAAATCGGTTTTTTTAGCGCTAAGCATTACGATATGCAGCATTTTGATCGCACCAATAGCGCATTCGGTGCTGACATAGAGTATTTTGACTATCGCTTGTGCATGCAAACGGTAAAGCTTGCTGCGGGCTTTGAAGTCATTTGTGCGTTTGTAAATGACTCTCTTTGTGAAGAGGTGTTAGTGGAGCTGGCTAAAGGTGGCACTAAGATTATTGCCATGCGCTGTGCAGGCTTTAATAATGTCGGCCTAGAAGCTGCAGAGCGATTAGGTATGAAGGTGGTAAATGTTCCGGCATATTCGCCAGAATCTGTTGCCGAGCACACTGTCGCTTTGATGTTGACTCTGAATCGTAAAATCCACAAAGCATACCAACGTACCCGCGATGCTAACTTTTCACTAGAGGGCTTAGTGGGCTTTAACATGCACGGCCGCACTGTGGGTGTTATCGGCACCGGTAAAATAGGTTTGGCGACCATAAAAGTCCTACAAGGCTTTGGTTGTAAAGTGATTGCACATGACCCATTTCCAAGCCAAGCCGTAGTTGAATTAGGCGTTGAGTATGTGACGCTTGATGAGATGTACCCTGTCTGCGATGTGATTAGTTTGCACTGCCCATTAATGGCAGATAATCACCACCTACTGAGTGAGAAAAGCTTTGCTAAAATGAAGCCAGGTGTGATGGTGATTAACACTAGCCGTGGCGGCCTACTAAACGCACTCGATGCGATGGAAGCCCTTAAAACTGGCCAGTTAGGTTCACTAGGGCTTGATGTTTATGAGAATGAAAAAGAGTTGTTCTTCGAAGATAAATCGAGTGAAATTATTCAAGATGATGTGTTTAGGCGTTTATCGGCCTGCCACAACGTAATCTTTACTGGTCATCAAGCTTTCTTAACGGAAGAAGCGCTAGGGGCCATCGCTGAAACGACGCTAAATAATGTTAAGCAGCTATTAGCGGGTGAGAAGTGTCCTAACGAACTGTTTTAAACGTTCGCGCATTGACCATAAAGCAGAATCCTCTTTTTTATTGCTAGCAATAAAGTCGGTTCTGCTTTTTTGTGGCTAAAAAACGCTAGCTGTTTTAGGCTAGAGCCTGATGTATAACTGAAACATGCTGGTTACTTGACGTAATATCTTGCTAGGTTTAAATAATCAGCGTCTACGACTGAATCTAAGGAAAGAAAGCCGATGATCATCACCCAGGAAACCCATGATATTGCGACTGCCACAGGTACGATGCGAACTTACCTCTATCGCCCTGATTGTGAAGGTCAGTTTGCAACGATTATCTTCTACTCTGAAATTTTTCAGCAAACAGCGCCTATTGCACGTGCAGCTGCCATACTTGCAGCCCATGGTTTTGTGGTGCTGGTGCCAGAGGTGTTTCATGAGTTAAACCCACTGGGCACGGTGCTGGCTTACGATGATGCTGGTAAAGATAAAGGTAATGCTGATAAATTTGCAAAATCGTTAGAGCATCACGACAGTGACACCGAAGCCTTAGTCGATTTTGCCCGAAGTCTCAGCTTTTGTAGCAGTCATGTCGGCAGTATGGGGGTTTGTATTGGCGGCCACTTGGCTTACCGAGCGGGATTAAACCCTGACATTCAGGGAGCATTCTGTTTATACCCAACCGATATCCATTCCAATACATTGCCTTGTCAAAAAGGCAACGATTCACTATCGCGTACCGCAGATATTGCGGCAGAGTTAGTGATGATTTTTGGTAAACAAGATCCACATGTATCCAGTGAAGGGCGCAAGCTTATTTACGCTAAGCTTGAAGCGACTGAGTGCAACTTTAGTTGGCTAGAGGTTAATGCGCAGCACGCATTTATGCGTGATGAAGGTGAGCGATATGACGCTGCTATTGCGTTGCAAATGTACCTAAAAGCGGTGGCGTTTTTTCAACGAACCTTGAAATAGGCTTTTGGGTATTTTAGGAAAGAAAGGGCGAACACAGTTCACCCTTTTTTATCTTTTCGACTTAAGCAGCAGTCATTAGCCTCGCTGGTAATTTACCAGTTCATCTAAATCTACTCGTGCGATAAAGCTGTCATCTAAATAAAAGTCGACATGCTTATCTTGCTTGATACCAGACATCAGCTGTTGGCTGCCATCTTCATAGGTTAGTACCATCAATAGCGTGTTTTCATCTTTTGCTTCTAAGGTCGCTCTAGTCAGCTTTACATCGGTTAGAGGCGCTTTAGTTAAGTCATCGTCTAAATGCTGGTTTACCTTAAAGATGGCTTCCACTGGCATATCGACCACTGCAGGTGATTTTCCGGTTACCGGGTTAGTGCCAGTCCAGAACTCGACGCTATTAATGATAAATAGATCTGCTGTGGCGGCAATGCCGTAAATTGGGCTCATTAATACGAAGAGACCCGCACGGCCGTAACGGTTGTCTACCGCGCTTAAGTTACCCTTGGTCACCATTGCACTGAGCCCCATCTGTCCCATACAACCACTTAGTTGACTGGTGAGTAATACGGTTAATGCAAGCGCTGATATTTTCTTTTTCATTTATAGATTCAAGTCATTTAAGCAGGGGGCTGATTGTATGCATTAGTGCAAAATGAAATGAGATCTTGGTCGCGTTTCAGTGTTAGTTATTGGTTTTAACTGTTAGCTAGATTGATGACGTTGATGATTGCTATGGCTGGATGCTTTAACGCTTGCGTAGTTGTGTTTAATTGGTGGGCTTAATGTTGGTGCAGTGTGGGTTAGCCGTGGCAGGTAACGGGCATTCTATTGGCGCTTAATTTAACGCATAATAGCGCTCCGATTACTGGAGAACCCATGTCTGATTACCAAGTATTACATCAAACCGAAGATGAATATGGCCCACTTATTGTTCTAGACGATAAAGAGGCGAGGATTCTAGCGTTTGCAGAAAACGATGAGCAAAGTAAATTACTCAAAGCAGCGCCGCATATTCCGCAGCACACTTATGTGCAAGCGATGTTACTGGTATTGCTCTATAGCCAACCTAAAAGTGCCATTGTACTGGGGTTAGGCGGAGGCGGACTTATTCATGCTCTGCGTCATTTCGATGCTGGAATTAAGCTGACTGCCGTCGAGCTTCGAGCTGATGTGATTGAAATTGCCAAGCGCTATTTTCAGTTACCCCTTAGCAAAAAGCTAAAGCTGATCAATCAAGATGCGACTCAGTTTTTAACGCTTGGCGACCACAAACGAGTTGATATTATTTTTACCGATATCTATAGCGCCGAAGGTGTTGATGCGGCGCAGGTATCAGAAGCATTTATCGCCCAATGTGCAGCGTTAATAAAAGCCGATGGTTATCTGGTGTTGAATTGCTGGAAAGAACACAGCAAAAACCGAGAGCTATTAGCCTATCTTGAGCTGCATTTTGTTGAAGTTAGAGCCTGTTTAACCGGTAGCGCAAACTGGGTGGTAATTGCTGGCAAGGCAAAACGAGAGATCAGTGCCAGCGGATTAAAGCAGCAAGCGCAAGCACTGTCTCAGAAGCTTGATTTTCAGTTGGGCCGATCGCTTACCCGTTTTGATGTCTGGCAGTAGCCCAGCTTTTTACCAAAAGTGAAGAGAAGTGAGACCGTGATACTGATGTACTAATCTCTAGCGCTCTCGTCGATTCGTAATACCTGCGCATAAGTGCATTTATTTAGCATATCAAAGGCTTTCAGTGCTTGTTGCTTGCCAATAACAAACGGATGAGGTTCACTTTTTTTACGTGTAAGCATAGCTGGAAAACGTTCTCTTGAGCCGTCAATAGAAGGGTGATTAGACAGAAAAATATCAACACCTGCTGTCTCCGCTATCCCTTTAAAACGTTCTGCCGTTTGGCTGTAGGTTAGAATTCTCTCTCTATCAGAGCCGTAGTTTAGCCCAGTTCCACCCCACAGGCTGACCATGTGTTGCTGGCCATTATCAAACACTGGAAAGATGAGCGAGATAGTGCCCGGCGTATGACCTGGAGTGACATGTACGCTTACCTTAGTATCGCCGAGTTCTAGGGGCTCACCGTCCTTAATCGTGATATCGCGAGTTGGTCTTTTCCCCCAGCGGGGGCTGGAAAAATCGAGCTCCGGCTGCTCTAGCCGAGTCCACTCTATGTGACTCATGACTAACCTAGGCTGGTACTTTTTCACTAAAAATTCTTGCCCACCATAGTGGTCGCCATGACCATGGGTAATGATGAGGTACTTTAAATCATTAGGATCTAAGCCAAGCTCGATAAGGCCTTGCTCAATGTACTTTTCTGCTTCACTGTTATTGTTGAGCGCATCAATCAGAATGAGGCCTTTATCAGTCTTAAGTACCCAGCTCGAGACACCGCCAGTACCAACAAAATACAAGTTGTCAAAAACCTGTGTTGGCGCTACTGGCGCAGAACGGGTGCGCTTTCTCTTTGGTTTCTTCTCTGATGCTGCAGGTCTGGTACGTATTGCCGCATTACGCAGCGGTGTTTCGATGTCACAAATACGTACTAAGCCTGGAAATACACCGGCGTGTTGCATTCCCTTTTCTGCATAATCTTTTGCCGTTAATGTTTCCGCAGTTACGGGTAAGGCCAAGCAGTAGAGTATCCCCATTAGGTAACTTTTCATGTAAACCTCAATAATTAAAATTTAGTTTCTGCAGCAATCCAGTAACGGCGGCCATCTTCAACATAGCCGTACTCTTCGTAGGTTACTTGCTTGTCGAGTAGGTTATAAATACCAAACATGAGTTTGATATTTGTGGTGGCTTGCCAGTTTCCACCTAGATCAACATAGGTGGCTGATGGAGCTTGTACTGCTCTAGAACTCAGGGTGCTGGCCTGGCTCTCTTTACCTCTATAACTGGCTCTGAGCCAAACATTAGTATCATCATCGATGGCCCAATTGCTGTTAGCCGTAAACAGATGAAGCGGGATCTGCGTTAAAGGTAATCCCTGATTATCTCCCGTTTTTTGCTCAGAATAGGTATAGGCATATGAGGCGTTGAAAGAGATGTCATCAGTGAGGCTTTTAGCTAAAGTAAATTCGGCACCATAAGTGATGGCATCATCGATATTAACGTTGTGACGGGTATCCTCTGCACCACAGACAGACATGGGACAATTTACTAAATTGATCTTATCCGAGAAGTCGTTATGGAAAACAGTCAAGCTGCTGGATAGGTCATTGTCGCTTAAATAGTAAATACCCATTTCAGTGTTGACTGAGATTTCAGGTTTTAAATCAGGGTTACCATAAATATCGCCGCCACGACTTTCTTGCACCCAATCTTGTGACATATCCCTTAGATCAGGGGCACGGTAGCCAGTCGATATTCCTGTTTTAAGGGTCCAGTTATCGTTGACTGTCCACACTCCGTAAACACGTGGGCTTAAATGGGTGTCAAACTGCTCGTTATTGTCAAAGCGTAGACCCATGGTGAGGGTAAAGTTGTCGGTTAGCCACCATTCATCTTCTGCAAAAACAGACCATTGTTTGTTCTCGATTGTTTCTTGATTATCTTGTAAATCTTCTGATTCTAATGTGGCTCCCACCGATAGCAGATGTGCATCTAATGGCAGGCTCCATTGGGTGTTGAAGGTGACATTGTCTGTGGTGATTGCACGACCGACATTTTCAACTGATTCACTTTGAAGATACGAAGTTGCCGTGCCCCAGTCATAATCCCCGCGGTGGGTTAATGACATAGAGTTACGATTATTATCGGTTTGAGTTGATTTACTGCTTTCAGGTAATGATTTTCCAGAAGTGGAAATACGAGTTTGCTCTTGTTTGGTAAAATCAAAGCTAAATTGATCTTGTTCAGAAGCCGATAAGTGCACTGAACCACGATAGTTCTTGAGCTGTTTCTCGCCGTAGCCACGCTCGATATCGTCTTCAACTCGATCTTGATAAAGACTGGAGAGTGAGGCACTTAATAGCCCTGGGATGATTGGGCCTGCAACATAGAGTTGACCTTGGTAATAATTACCTGAATCTTGGTTTTCTTGTACGGTGGCTTCAACGCGTAGGTTACCCTGCCATTGCTGGTAATCCTTCTTAGTGATGATGTTGATCACTCCGCCCATGGCATCTGAACCATACAGCGTTGACATAGGTCCGCGGATCACTTCAATACGTTCAATGGCTTCTAAAGGTGGTAACCAATCTTGCTCAAATCCGCCACTGCCACTTGGCTGTGTTTCACGGCCTGATTGTTTTTTACCGTCAACAAGCAATGCGGTGTACTCTGCAGGCATGCCCCTGACTGAAATATCTTGTCTTGCACCACCGCCCGTAACAGTGACTCCCGGAATATCTTTAAGTGCGTCAGTGAGGTCTTTATAGGCGCGGTTCTCAATCTCTTGACGGTCAATCACACTAATGGATGCTGGAGCGTCATTGATACTTTGTTCGTGCCCCGATGCAGTAACAACCATGCGTTCCATTATTTGTTGTACGCCAGTATCTATGTCAGAAGGGGTTTCTGCTGATGCTATTGCCGACAGTGGCAGCATCAGACTGATAGAGATAAAGAACTTTCGCTTAGTATGCAGCGGGAAATAGCAAAAATGTGACATGGCGCAACTTAATGAGAGTGGGATTGATAATAATTCTCATTAGGCGTGTTTGATGATTGTTTTACAAGTTATTTTGTATTACTAGAGCTGAATATGACTATCCACAAACTGGATAGTGAGCTGGTAGTTTATGCATAAATGTCTTTGTCTGCATACAGTTCTTTGAATAAAGACCGTATCCAAGCACAGGCCGGATCGTCATGAAAACGTTTATGCCAGTATAGATAGACATGTATAAAATGTAGCTTTAATTCTGGCGGTACATCGCGGGTTATCAATCGACTGTCATTACAGGCATCGGTAGCAAAAGGTGTGGGCACATGAAAGATAATATCGGTTTGTGCTGCAATATTTGGCGCCGCACCAAAGTTACTCAGCTGTATGGGTACAGATAGCTGACGCTTTTTATCGGCTAAACCCAACTCTTTATATTTATACTCCAGCGATAGTGTTTTTTCGCCCTGTAGTGATATTTGGCCAAACTGGTATTCACGCAATTTTTCAGCGCTAATATCTTGATTGGCCAATGGGTGATTTTTACTCATTAACAAACTAAAGTTACGTTTAGCGATTAACATGCTATGGATGTTTTGTTCGGCGCTAGATGGCCGATGGGATGAAAGTGCAAAGTGCACATCGCCGTCAATGAGTGCCTGAAAGTGGCGTTTTGGGGTGCTATCAAGACTGACAACCATATTGGGTGCTCGCTTGCGGATTAGCTCAATAACATTAGGCATTAAGCTATTAATCTGTGGCTGCAGCCCGTAAAAACTCACGGTACTATTAACGCTTTTAGGATCAAAAGTTTGCTTATGAACAAGTTTCTCGACGCTATT
This sequence comes from Shewanella sp. KX20019, assembly GCF_016757755.1. Lineage (NCBI taxonomy): Bacteria > Pseudomonadati > Pseudomonadota > Gammaproteobacteria > Alteromonadales > Shewanellaceae > Shewanella > Shewanella sp. KX20019. The sequence goes on from NZ_CP068437.1 coordinate 891,464, forward strand.
AATCACAGCTGAAATATCTTGCTTAACCGTTTCAGCCTTTGGAGTTAGCTCGTAGCCATAGTTGGTTCGAACGAGTAATTCATCATCAAAAAATGCTCTCATTTTATGCAGAGTTCGGCTTACGGATGACTGGCTCATATTCAGTGATAGAGCAGTGTTGGAGACATGCTTTTCTTCTAGTAGGCGCTTTAAAACAAATAATAAATTTAGATCTAGCTGAGATGCACCCATTAATTTTACAACTCCAATGAACTGCCTGATAACATTCGGTCAATTTGCTACGGTGAGGCAGCCATAATCAAGGGTTTGACTTAGTTTGTCTGTAGTCGTTTTCGATACCCTCGAGCAATAATAGAAACTCTAGCAGATGTTCTCTCATCGCTGTTTCAGCACCCGCTTCATCGCCTGTTATCACTGCATCAATAATAGCATTATGCATCCCGGGTGGATGTATTTTGTCCGTGTCTGGCTGAAACTGGCTCGCAATACTCCCCACTAACTGAATTAAGGACTTATCTATTGCGGTCAAAAAACGGTTATTACACATATCTGCAAGTAGATAGTGCACTCGACTTCTGAGCATGACAGTTTCGGGATACTCCAAGGTACTGCTCTCATTATCGTTAGCTTCTATTAATAGTTTTGCCTGCTTTGGAGTGCAATGTTTTGCCGCTAGGCCAGCGACAATAGGCTCTATTGATAAGCGGGCTTGACAAATTTCATCAAAAGACATGTTACCCAAAAAAAACAAGTCCTTACAATCATTGCTCAGCCTTTCAAAGGTCAACTCTTTTACGAAAGCGCCACCTGTTGCACCCTGTTTGATCTCTACAAGTCCACGGGCCTCTAATGCCTTTATCGCTTCACGAACAACGGTTCGACTTACCATAAACGTCTCGATCAGTTCTCGCTCAGACGGCAGCTTGTCTCCGGCGAAATAACGCCCTTCAAAAATAGCATGTCGAAGTTGCTTAGAAACTTCATCGGAAGCCTTTACCTTCTTGATTGGTTGGAAGTTATTCAAGACAGATCCTGTAAGTTAGAGACACACAAAATTATATCACAGCCGCCATAGCACAAAGTAGCCCCCTTCAAAAAAGACCTAAACGCGACTAACAAAGCTGATGTTTTGGTTGATGATTTTGTTCAAAACAGATCATTTTCATCCAAGTTTGTGAATATTAGAACATTATAAAATTAGAAAATTAGCGCATTACAATCTTGTCACTTATCAGGTCACAAAATAACTTTTTATTGAGAGCTACTGCAAATATGTAACATATAAACCTTTTTGTCATATGTTATATGTCATACATTTAAATCGTGAAAGGTTTGACGCATATTTAGCCAGTGCAGTGCTATTAAGCAGCGACTTTCTCAAACTCGCATGCTACTGCGAATCTAATTTCTGAAGTAAGTAGAACAGAGAAGCTCTTACGCTTATGGCCAGATCCTGTGTCGCTGCAAACGATGTTGCATCCAGCGTAAACCGCAAGAGTAAAAGGAATATAAAATGACAAAAGAAAATTCACGTAAAGCCAAAGAGATCGATCAGTACACAGCTAACGTTCTGCAAAACGGTATTTCCCGTCGAAGCTTTCTAACCCGCGCAGCAATGGGGACAGGTGCTGTGGCATTTACTGGGTTAACAGGTGGTGCAGCCGAAGCTGCAACCGCTGCTGACACTGCAAACATGGCTAAAAGTGCTGATGGTGGGGCAACGCTCGACTTTATGCCGAAGCCTAAACTCATTGCTGACAGCCAAATTTCTTCGACTCAAACTTTTGATGTCGTAGTAGTGGGGGCGGGTGCCTCTGGTGTTCCTGCTGCACTATCTGCTGCAGAAAACGGTGCCAAAGTCGCTGTGCTGCAAAAGCAGTCGATTGTTGTATCTCAGGGAAATACTGGCTCTGGTCTTGATTTAGCTAATTGCGATAAGGCTGCAGTGGAAGCCATGGTATCTCGCTTAATGGGCGACAGTGCTCACCGCTGTAGTCCTGAGCTCATTAGAGAGTGGGCTTATAACTCTGGGGAAGCTATTTCTTGGGTTATCGACCGTGCTAAAAAAGGTGGCGCTCAAGTACAGGACCAAGGAACTAAAGTTCAACACGGTATTCACGGTGTAACAGAGCATAAACTGAATTTTGTGACTTCCTACTTTGGGCCCAAGCCTTATACCGCGGGTGACGGCATGCGTGACCTTGCCAAAACGGCTGTAAAAGCGGGCGTTAAGTTCTTCTTTAACACCCCCGCCAACCAACTTATTCAAGATGCTAGCGGCAAAGTTATTGGTGTCATCGCGCAAAATCGTGATGGTTCTTACCATAAGTTTATGGCTAAAAAAGGTGTCATTTTATCTGCTGGTGATTATCAGAACAACGAAGCTATGTGTAACTTCTTTATCCCAGATTTGAAGAACTTCGAACGCAAACAGATGGATCGTACTGGTGACGGTTTCTCGATGGCTTATTGGGCTGGTGGAGTTATCGAGCCCATTGGTCACACTAAAATGTTGCATGACTTTGATGCTGGTCCAGCCTCTATGTGCGACATGCCTTTTCTTGCTGTTAACCGCAAAGGCAATCGTTTCGTCAATGAAACTGTTGCAATGTCATTGATGAATAATTACTTACGTGATGAAGAAAACGCAGGTAACTACTCGCAAGTCTTTGACTCAAACTACATGGAACAAGCTGCTGACTGGCCGGGCAAATTATATTCGCCTGAAGAGATGAAAAAGTACATGCCTGAAGACCCAGCAGAGAAAAAGGGTGTATATGCATCTCAAACCAATACCTACTCCGCCAATACCTTGGAAGAGCTTGCAGTCAAGCTCGAATGCGATCCTAAAACATTCGTTGCGAATATTAAGCGTTACAACGAGTTATGTGAAACAGGTAAAGACGACGATTTTGGTAAACCTTCATCAAAGATGCTGCCAATCGTCAAAGCACCTTTCTATGGCATTCACCGCCGCATGCGTATTTCAACCCTTTGCTCTGGAATGTTAGTCGATAAGAACCACCAAGCACTCGATGCTGACGGTAGCAAGATTGGTGGTCTATTTGTCATCGGTAATTTAGGGGGGGGCTTCTACGGTGGCGTTGATTACCCATTGACTGTTTTCGGTTTATCACTGGGTCGTTGCTACACCTTTGGTTACTTGGCCGGTAAGTACGTCGCCAAGCTATAGCGCCTTAGCATCACCGACTGTGGCTACCTGTTATTTGGGCTGCCTTCCAAACGAAATTATGGAATAAAAAAATGAAAAAATTAACACTCCACAACATAGTGCTTGCTCTTGCATTAGGTTTCTTTGCAAGTGGCGCCATCGCTGCTGATAGTCAGTTGCTAGAGGTGACTCACAAAGCTGCTGGGCTTGTGTGTAACGATTGCCATAGCAAAAACAAAAAAGAACAAGTGCGTATTACTAAATGCTTAGAGTGCCATGACACACAAGCGCTTGCTGAAACAACGGCAGATTTTGAGCCAACGAACCCTCATAAAAACCGTCACTTCGATACTGAAACTAACTGTAGTTACTGTCACCACCAACACAAAGAGTCTGAAAACTACTGCAGTGGCTGCCACCTTCGATTTGATTTCGTTACACCTTAATCGAGAACAATAGACTTGAGACTTGATTATCCCGATAAAAATCAATATTTAAAGCAAGGATGATATAGATGAACACAAAATTACTGCCAGTCGTGGTTGCTTGTTTGGCTGCTAGTCCAGCTTTTGCAGCAGACCCAATCGAAAATTTGTTTAATGACGCTACTTTCAAAGGTCAACTACAACTTTTTGATTTCCAGCGTGACTTCGATGGCGAAAGCACTGATAGGCGCGATACCTCTTTTGGTGGACTTTTTTACCTGCGCTCAGGCGAAGCGAATGGCGTTAGCTTTGGTGGATCCTTTGCCTCTGCCAATCCTATTTGGGACAACGATGACGGCATTTACGGCCTAGTCGGCGGTGGAACTCCTGGTTCTAAAAATGAGCGTACCGCAGTTAACCGCCTACAAGAGTACTTTGTTAGTGGCAATTGGTATGACACAAAAATCACGGTTGGTGCGCAAGAGTTACGCACCCCAATGATGAATCCATTCCCATTGCGCGCAATACCATTCACCTATCGCGGTGCTAGCATTAAAAACACTTCAATCGATAACCTCGCTGTGTCTGCGTTGTATATAACAGATTACATGGGTTGGACCAATGAAGAGTTTGCGAGTGTTGCCGATGGTATAAAAGGCGAATTTGCTCGCAAGGGCGTCATCGTCGACGTTGAAGACAACCCTATGTTGGCCTTAGGATTTGACTATACGCTACCGTTTGAACAGGTTAAAACTAAAGCCAGCCTTTGGCACTACACCATGGAGGATGTTTACAACCAAACCTATTTTAAACTCGATATGAGTGGAGCATTAGGCAGCACTAATTGGTACTTCAAACCGTCTTATTTGAAGCAGGATTCTAGCGGTAAGCTAAGTCAGACTGCAGCTCAATTTGATACTTATCAAGCGGGTTTTCATCTTGGTATGAAGTGGAGCGGTTTTGATGCCACGGTGAAGTACGTTAAAACTGGCGATGGCGATATAGTGGCTCCATTTGGTGATAATAAAGTTATTATTCAGCAAGTGGTTCAGTCATCTCGTGCCAATGAAGATGCATATGGTGCTCAGTTAGCGTATCGCTTTGCACCAAGCTCAGCACTCAATGGCGTCAGTGCCTATTTAAACTGGGCTAGCTATCAAATTGATGGCGACTCTAGCCTAGATATCGACGAAACAGACATCTCTGTTCGCTACGATCTAAATGAATATGTAGAAGGTCTAAGCTTACGAGCCCGTCACGCCATTGTTAATTACAGCACTGGAGACGATCTGACTGACACGCGCTTTTACATCTATTACAAGTTCAAAATTTAACCCTCAATTTCATCATCTCCCATAAGCATATTGGGCCGCCCCTCGGCCCTTTTTTCTCTATTTGAATCAAGAGTAAGACAGGATACTTCCATGAAGCATAACGCGCCTAGCTTGTGTATTACGCCTTAGCGGGTATGTTTTTGAGCTGCAATTGGCGTTGGCTGTTAGAACCACTTCTGCGTGAAGCTAACCTCACAAATTTGGCGGTCACTTCTGTATTAAGAAAGTAGTGGCTCTTGGTCATCCTTTTATTAAGGCGTCGAACGACAAAAGAATTCAATTTACGACAAAGGTTTAGCGATGCTACCTTGCGGTAGCCATTGAGCTGCGAGTACCGCTGTGGTGTTACTATTGAAAAGGAATTTTGAATGAGAATGATGAAGTATATCGGTCTTACATTGTTAGCGTTGCTACTCAGTACTTCATCGGTTGCTGATGCTGATGAAGTACTGAGTTGGTTAATAAACTGGTAAAAATCATTGAGTCTGAAGGCGCTATCAATGGCGTCGAAGTCGCCATACTTAATGGAGTTCGTGTTGAATCTATGCTGGTCAATCAGCTTGATGGCCATTTTAAGAAAACGGACAAAACAACAATGATGGTTCAAACCTCCCACCCCGATATGCCGTCTGTGGGAGTAAGCTTAGACGGCGGGGGCAGTAAAGAATCTGGAGTCGGGGTTTTTCAAAAGGGAACAGGTGAGCCCTATGCTAGCTTTGTCGATAAAGATGGTGATGGTGTATTTGATTTGCTGATGTATTCTGCTCTGGATCGTAACGGAAAACGTCTGCTGGAGGTTGAAGACTATGGCATGGATGGCCAAGCGGACTTTAAGCTTAATCTTGAAACGGGTGTGGCATCTATTTATTTTGAAGGGCAGTGGTATCAATCAATAGCTGAAGTTGCCAAAGATAAGTATTTTCTCATTAACAATGAGAAGGTCAGTATACGAGTAGCAGTTAGACGCATGCGGGCTTTGTATGGCTTTTAACAAGTCTAATTTTATCCATTTTGGCATCACTGTAATAAGGCAGCTGTTATACGCCATTGTGGAACAATGTTAATTTGGCCACCTTGGATCTCTTCAGCTACTGGCATGACCTTAGCGAGAGCCTTAATACCGCCGGAAACGTGCCTAGCATAGTGCTGGTGACTAGCTTCTGATAACCAAAAAGTGATGACTAAGAATTGGTTGTCACTAGTGCTTGAACGTAATAACAGCCCGCCTAACATACCGGTTACCGTTACCATGGCTGGGTTCCATAAATTTCGCTGCTCTTCGATAAAACCATCGACCATTTCTGCTGAAACGCTGCACTGCGCTGTACGGATAAACTGTGCATCAGCCATCAACTTGGCCGCTCTCACGGTACTGTCTGTGATCTGTGAGCTAGAGGCGTTTTGCTGGCCCAGAATATCTAAAACGTGCTGCCAGTAACCTACTTCAAGACGGCTATAGCTACCCTGTTGATTAGCATCCTCAGCAATAGCGTCGTGGGCTAACCGCATAAAAGAATCAACCGCCGATTTTGCGTCCCATAACGCTAAGATCCTCGCTTGGTTACCTTGCCACCCGCCCGTCTGAGCGATAAAGCCAGCCGATTGCGCCGTACGCCGCCAACGATGCTGCCCCTCACTAAAGGCTGATCTCAAATTGGGCTTCACTTGACAGTTAATATATTTAACGATCATCTACGCCATCTTCCTTGTTTTCATAGAGCTGCTGTAGAACGACTAAGCGTCGTTATCTACCTTTGCAGTTACTGAAGTGGCTAATGCCACTGAATTCGTTGACCCAATGTTTGTTACTCATCTCGCCCTCTTATCGGAGTGATGCTGACCATAGCATAGCTTTATCGTTTGCAACTATCACTCGGAATCTTCATTCGGAAAAACAGATTAAGATAATAGCTTTTATCCGTTATCTTATTTTTTTGTACTGTTCTATTATTCTCACATCGAAAACGAACTGGCTTTTAGGGACTCATCATCACTCGTCTCAGTTTGTTGAATTAAATAGAAATTTCCCATTTATTTTTAAATTATTAGACCGGAGCTTTACATGACTCAATCCATTATTAACTCAACTATCAAGCCATTTTCAGCAACAGCTTTCCACAAAGGTGATTTCCACCCAGTGTCTGAGCAAGACCTTCTAGGTAAGTGGTCAGTTGTTTTCTTCTACCCAGCTGATTTCACTTTTGTTTGCCCAACTGAATTAGGCGACATGGCTGACCACTACGAGAAGCTACAATCTATGGGCGTTGAAGTGTACTCAGTATCTACTGATACACACTTCACTCATAAGGCATGGCATGCAAGCTCTGACACTATCAACAAAATCCAGTACCCAATGATTGGTGACCCAACTGGCGCTATTACTCGCAATTTCGGTGTGATGATTGAAGAAGACGGTCTAGCACTACGTGGTACTTTCGTTATCAATCCTGAAGGCGAAATTAAAGTTGCCGAAGTACATGACCTAGGTATTGGTCGTAGCGCATCTGAGCTAGTTCGTAAGATTCAAGCTGCTCAGTATGTTGCCACTCACGACGGTGAAGTTTGCCCTGCAGCATGGCAGCCAGGTGAAGCAACACTTGCACCATCAATTGACCTAGTCGGTAAAATCTAAGTTACTAGGTTAAGGAAAAACTCTAGATAGCAGCACTAGCTTGCAGCATAAGTTATGAGTGCCGAGACTCAAGCCGTTTTCTAGAGAATCATCAGTAGTTATTATGTAAATTGGTCAGCTTGGGTTCCCCCTGCAGCTTGGGCTGACCAGTTTTTTACTTCCATATCAACATCGTTTCATTTTTATTTTCAACAGCCATTATTTATTTTTCCGCGTGAAATGACTCTGCCGCAATACAGATCATTTTGTCGATGTGTAACGCTTTCAAGAAATAGGAATCATCATGTTAGATGCAAACGTAAAGAATCAACTGAATACCTACCTGCAGAACCTCAAACACCCAGTTGAGCTTGTTGTGTCTGCGGATGATAGTGCCAAGGCGCAAGAGCTTAAATCACTTGCTGCAGATATTAATAGCCTGTCACCCCTCATATCTGTGGTTGAGAAAATGGGCGAGCGTACTCCGTCAATGTCAGTCATTAATCCACAGCTTGCCAGCACAATTACTTTCGCGGGCTTGCCAATGGGGCATGAGTTTACCTCCTTAGTATTGGCGTTGCTTCACAGTGGCGGTCACCCAGTTAAGCTTGATCAAGATGTAATAGATCAAATTCGCCAGTTACCCGGTGAGTATCGCTTCGAAACTTACGTGTCACTTAGCTGCCAGACCTGTCCAGAGGTGGTGCAAGCGCTGAATATGATGGCGGCAATTAACCCCAACATTACTAATGTGATGATTGATGGTTCGTTATTCCAAGACGAAGTAAACGAGCGCAATGTGATGGCCGTGCCTTCGGTGTACTTAAATGGCGAACAGTTCTCAATGGGCGCGATCAGTACTGTTGAAATTATTAACAAACTCGATGTGAATGCTGCGGGTAGAAAAGCTGAACAGCTTAATGAAAAAGAGCCATTTGAAGTGCTCGTAGTTGGCGGTGGCCCCGCTGGTGCCTCCGCTGCCATTTATGCCGCTCGTAAAGGGTTACGTACAGGGATAGTGGCCGATAAATTTGGCGGTCAAGTTGCCGAAACCGTTGGCATCGAAAACTTTATCTCAGTAAAAGCCACTGAGGGTCCAAAGCTGGTGGCCAATCTTGAAGCTCACGTGCATGAATATGATGTCGATATTATGGATAACCAACGTGCATTAAGCCTAAAATCTGGTGAGCTATTTGAGTTAACACTTGAAAGCGGTGCAGTGCTGCGCAGTAAAACCATACTGCTGGCAACGGGAGCTCGCTGGCGTGAAATGAACGTACCGGGTGAGCAAGAGTACCGTGGTAGCGGTGTTGCTTATTGCCCTCATTGTGATGGTCCACTGTTTAAAGGTAAACGTGTGGCAGTCATTGGTGGTGGTAATTCAGGTATCGAAGCTGCGATTGATTTAGCTAACATTGTTGAGCATGTCACCGTACTTGAGTTTGATAAAACACTGCGCGCCGATGAGGTATTGCAGCGTAAAGCTAACTCGATGGCTAATATCGAAATCATCACTCAGGCGATGACCACTGAAGTGACTGGCGATGGCAAGAGAGTGAACGGCCTCAATTACACTGATAGAGCGACTGGAGAGTCGCACCATGTCGAGCTTGCAGGCATATTTGTTCAAATCGGCTTGGTGCCAAACTCTGAATGGCTTAAAGATACTATCGATATGACTGCGCGCGGCGAAATTATTGTAGACGGCAAAGGTGAAACATCAACAGCAGGAGTGTTTGCAGCGGGTGATGTGACTAACTCAGCTTATAAGCAGATTATTATTGCGATGGGCAGTGGAGCCACTGCATCATTAGGGGCATTTGATTATCTCATTAGGCATGACGTCGGTGATTCCATCGCGGCATAATCGCTGATAAAACAAGTATGAAAGCCAGTATCTGCTGGCTTTTTTTATTGGGATTTTCGACTAACATTGATGGTGTGAGTAGCCCATTTTGTGGAGAGTCGCCCTGAATAGCCGTCAATATAAACATCAGCTTAAAATAGAAACTCAGAACCTGCTGCAACGAGGCATTTTTTGGGCGATGTATATGACGCTATTTCTAGTGGTTGTGGTGGTACTAAATACTTACTATTTTTCCTATAGCATTCACGACATCAAAGATATTCTGCCTGAATTAGCCCCGGTGACGTTATTGGTGGTCGTGGGGTTCCTTGCTATAAAATTGCTGGCGTTGGATGAAGTAACCAGTCAGCAAAGCTATGCTTTCCTAATATTATTAGTCCTAGGGTGGTGTTATTTACTCTACGGCTTAGTGCAACTATCCGGTGAACCCATGCCGGGTTTAGAGTCTCTTGGCGACATTCTGGCATTGGTATTTGTGTTTGCACTGTTCCCCAATCGTAAGGTGATGTTACTGGGGATCTTACCTTTTCTATTGTTTTCTTGTTTCTATCGATGGCATGAGTTTCCAGACTCACCAGTATACCCATTGACTAAATTTGCCTGTTTGCTGGCTATTATCATGTCGGGACAAAAGATCATTTCTGGATGGTTTATTAAGGCGGTTATTCGTGATTTTGAAAAGCAAAAGTTAGTCAAACAGTTTAAGCGCCTGGCGCTAATCGATGGTCTGACGAATATCAGTAATCGTCGTCACTTTGATGAAATTTTAACCCAAGAGATCCGTGCATCGGAACGCAATAACCATGCATTAGCGATTATCTTGCTTGATATTGATTTCTTTAAGCGTCTCAATGACACCTTAGGTCACCAAGCGGGTGACGAGCATTTAATTAAAGTTGCTGAAATTGTTAGCTCGGCGGTTAATCGCCCTCGAGATCTCGTTGCACGCTATGGAGGGGAGGAGTTTGTTATTGCATTGCCCAATACTGATCTTATAGGTGCAATTCGTGTGGCAGAGAAGGTAAAAAACTTGCTAGAAGAGGCTCAGCTAGCTCACCCTTGTTCTGATGTATCTGAATGGCTGACGTTATCTCAAGGTATTGCTCAGTGGGAGGAGGGGATGAGCAAAGACAGTATTGTTCAAAAGGCTGATCGCATGTTGTATCGCGCCAAAGCAGCCGGCAGAAATACTTTCTGTAGCGATAAAACGCAGGGCTAAAGTCTATTGCTCTGTAGTTAGTACAGTTAAATACTACTAGGCTTTAGTACTTATTATGTGGCCTGCATTTCCGACTGGGGCTGGTGCCGCTTCAGGTAAAGCAGATTCAATCAGTTTAAGCGCAATATCACCCTCAATTTTTTGCTGCTCTTTAGACATTTGCGCAACTTTTAAGCCAACGTTGCCATGACTCATATTAGGCTCAAGGTTTGGGGTTGATAATGAAATACTCATAGTGGACTCGCTTTTATTTAGACTACCTATCTATCGGCGCTACATACTATTGCTTAAGTGTTTTCTTGTTACAGTATGTAACGCCGTGTCAGCGAAGTTTGAGCCCTACTTAATTGCGTTTGCTCTGTTTCTCTTCTCAATCACTTTGCGGGTAAAAGTGATGATAAAGGTGATAACAATCGAGCTTAAGATGAGCCCTATCGCCAATACCACATTTTGTAACGCGGTAGGGTCAATGGCCAACATTCCCCCTAGACCCACCATCATAATGCCTGACATCAATTTTAAGGTCTGACCCTCTTTCTCAGTGAGCTTGCGCTTACCTAACGAGACACTGAAAGCGATCACAATAATGGCAAGTGGGATCACGTAGACAATGTTGTAAAACGCAAGGTACATATAGCGCTCCATTGTCGGTAGATCGTGCATAGAGAGCACACTGGTATAGATCATTGGGAAGCCAGCGGTACAGAGTAACTCATAGGCATTAGCCAAAATCGACAGTACTACGGTGCCTGCAATCATTGCGGTCATGCTGCTGGCGCTGGTGAGTTTACCCATACGCTTGATGAGGCCGGTTCTATTCTCGGCCGACATCGATAGTGTGACTTCCCCCTTGGTAAAGAAGTAGTCCTTTATATTGACGGCTCCCGCAACGAGGGCGAGCATACCGGCACCGAGAATAATCCAGCCGCCGTCGCTGCCAGCCCCGAGTAGTTGGAAGATATTGAGCCATGCGCTCATGAAGATAAAATAGATAAAGCCAGAAAAGAACACAAAAATGCCACCGACAATCAGCATTCGGGTGCGGCTCTTTGCATTGACCATAATAGATAGCAGGAACAGCAATACGAAGAAGGCACATGGATTAAATGCATCAACGCCTGCGAGAACTACCGTTAATAGCGGCAGTGACATCTGCTCTGGGTGAACCACGCCGATTAGTGGCAGTTCAACAGGCTGTACATCTGCAGCGCTAATGTCGGTGGCGCTATCAAGATCCAAATCGCAGGTTCCCGCAGTGGCTGATTCGCTACAGGTCTCAAAGAAAGCTCCAGAGCTAGCAGGTGTATCTACGGTATATTGGTTGTCTTGTTCTGCAGCAAGCTTACCGCCAAGTGAGGTGTAATAGGATGTTAAGCGTTTAACTAAAAACTCACCCGTCACAGCTTGGCTGCTGTAGCCCATAACTGCTTTTTCACCACTGGCGAAGTAGGGCACAGAGCGCGCTTCTGTAGCAGTTTGTTTGGCAATACTTTGCCAAATAGCCATGGTTTCTGGATCTGAAATCATATGTGCTTCAAGCTCTACCCACGGATAACGTTCAGGCAAGCTATCAATAAACGGATGCGCTTCTTTACAGTGTGGACAAGTTTGTGACCAAAAGAAATAGAGCTTAACTTTTAGCTCTCCAGCATCATTAGTGTAATGCCAAACGGTGGGTTGTTCGGTTAGCGATGTGGCAAAGCTTGGTAGTGAAAAACTCGAGAATAGCACTGTAACTAAGATTAAAATATATTTGGCCATCGGAACTCCAAACGAGCAAATGAAGCGTGATTATTGAGATTAGTAATAGATACTTTACTGAAATGGCGACTGATTGATAAATTAATGTGTCAAATATGCGGGTGGATTCTCGAATAAATCACTTTTGGGAACAACGACTGATTTTCAGGATTAAATTTAAACTTTTCACTGATTTTATAATCAGTTAGTTTAGATTGTCGTTAATTAGAGGCTAGCGACAAGGTGGGTAAGTGTTGGGCATGTGTTGCAGTTAGGTTGACATGGCTTAATGTCTGAGCTCGACCTGGCTAGTAAGGGCCTTTAATTACACTCCAACTTGGAAAGTAGATTATATTGCGATCGCTACCCGTCGCAACAATTTATCTCGCTAACTAGAGGCTGGCTTATCCTGCATTAAAGGCCTATTTTATTTCTTTGTCTAATGGGCTGCGGGCACAGCTTCACTGATTTTGGCGAGGCGAAGGTGCAATTCATCGGTTTGTGTATCACACCAGTGAACGGCAACGGAGCGATCTGTTTCATTACTGGCAGTTAAAATACGGCTGATAATCGGCGCTGAATAGCTGGCTTGATTGAAGTAGTTTCTAATTCGCTCCACTCTTCGGCTCGCCAGCCACTTGTTGTAATGCCTGACATCTTCACTGCGTTGCACTTTATTCACTTTAAACTCTAATAGCAGGTAACCCGATTGTGACTGATAGTGAGTCACGATGTCGTCAAGCCGTGTGCTGTACTTGTTGCTGAAGTAAGAGCTGTTTTTCGCGTAGGGGATATCGGTAATATGGGTTTTATTAGCGCATTTCGCCATCACATTAGTCGTGGTTAAAATTAGAGTAATAAAGCCGATTATGACTATAAACTTCATTTTTAGCATTCCTTTGTAAAATATAAGTCTTTAAAAATCAGCTTGAGCAGCATTTACACTTGATTTTTGTGCGGGGAATTTATGCTATTGCGGCATTGATTGCAACGGTATTCTGTTGTTTAGTTGGGTCTAAATTATTACGAGCATTTTTTTAAAAGAGTGTCATAAAATGAACGCCCAGCAATACTGGCTTGCTTGGGTAGTCGTCTCATTTTATGACAATTTATTGACTGTATTTAAGTCAGTTGAATTATTTTAATGCTTGGTTGTTTACTGTTAACTGAACATCAATATTATTACGGATAGCGTTCGAGTAGGGGCAAACTTGGTGGGCGATACGAACAAGCTCCATCGCTGACTCTTGTTCGAGATCGAGTTCAATGGCTAACGCTGCTGTAAGCGCAAACCCGCCAGACTCATTAGCACCGATCCCTATGGTGGCGCTCACAGGTGCTGCAGTAATGGCAATCTTTTGCTCGCGTGCCACGTGCAATATGGCATTAGAGAAACAAGCTGCATAACCTGCGGCAAAAAGCTGTTCAGGGTTAGTGGCAGTGCCTGCTCCCCCCATCTCTTTCGGGTAGCTGAGGTTTACATTGAGTAAGCCATCTTCTGTTGTCACCACACCGTTACGTCCAGCGGTTGCGTTTGCAGTGGTTTGATAAATTGTTTTCATGTAATTCCTTTGGTATATATATTGCGCGCAATCTAATTGCGGGCAAGTTTATATCGATCTTTATGTTTAACGCAAGTATATTGTGCGCAATTAAGTTTTAAAGTGAGCTAGATTGATGTCAAATGAGCAAATGCGCGATCCACTATGTCTTGATAACCAAGTATGTTTTTCGCTATATAGTGCGACCAACGCGATGGTGAGGGCTTATCGACCTTTATTGGAACAGTTAGATCTAACCTACCCGCAATATTTAGCCATGATGGTCTTATGGAAAAGTGACGGAATTAGTGTCAAGGAGTTAGGCAATGCCCTGCATCTAGATTCTGGTACGCTAACGCCGCTGCTGAAGCGCTTGCAAGCAAAAGGATTGGTAATTAGAGGGCGCAGTGAAACGGACGAAAGAGTGCGGGTGCTGCACGTCACTGCTGCAGCTAGAACGCTAAAACTGGAAGCTGAAAAGGTGCCTGAGCAGATGATGTGCCAGTTAAGAACCTCGGCGGAAAAGCTGATACAGTTAAAATCACTTTGTGATGAGGTATACACCGAGCTTACTAATACCAAAGGGTAGTGGGGTTATCGTGATTAATGCAAACGGTAATGATGTTAATGGTTGTTACTGAAAGCAATTCAGATAATACTCAATGATAGACGAATAGACGAATAGACGAATAGACGAATAGACGAATAGACGAATAGACGAATAGACGAATAGACGAATAGACGAATAGACGAATAGACGAATAGACGAATAGACGAATAGACATATGGAGGTGAAATGTCAGCAGTTGATCTAGTGATTGTTGGTGGTGGCATTAATGGTGCTGGTATTGCCCAGTGTGCGGCTGCAGCGGGCTACAGTGTTATGCTATTGGAAAAGGGCGTGATTGCTGGCCAAACCTCTGCTAACTCCAGTAAACTGATCCATGGTGGCTTACGTTATCTTGAGACTGGCCAATTGGCGCTAGTGCGGCAGTCCCTTGCTGAGCGCCGAGCATTGTTAAGGCTCGCGCCCTCTTTAGTCAATCCCATCCCGTTTTACATTCCCGTTTATGAAGATAGCCGCAGAAACTCTATCGCAATAAGGGCCGGGCTAAGCTTGTATTCGATGTTAAGTAATTTTGACTCTTTAGGCCAGTTTAAATCCATTCCAGCTATCCATTGGGCGAAGATAAAGGGGCTTAAACTTGGCGGCCTTAAAGCACTTTATCAATACTGGGATGCGCAAACCGACGATAAACTGCTCACTGAAGCAGTGGTGAGAAATGGCCGTAGCTTGGGCGCAACTATTCTCGAACATGCTAAATGCACCCAAATAGAACACCTGAAAAGTCACTGTGTTGTGCGTTATGAAAGCCAAGGGCTACAGCATGAAGTTGAAGCGCTTGCGGTAGTAAATGCAGCTGGCCCGTGGGTTAATGATGTACTCGATTGTGTCACGCCAGCCGTGTCGCCCGTACCTATTGAGTGGGTTCAAGGGAGTCATCTGTTACTGGATATTGCGGCAAACGATGGTATTTTGTATCTTGAATCTTGTTTCGATAAACGGGTGATATTTGTAATGCCTTGGAATGGCAAAACATTGATTGGTACCACCGAAGTGGTGCTTGATGAGATTGACGGTCGTCCGACTCCAACAGCATCTGAAGTGGATTATCTGCTGGGCATTTATAGTCACTATTTTCCATCAATGGGTGATAGTGACAGTTTGAAATCTCGCATTATCGATACCTTTTGTGGCGTACGGGTATTGCCTAAACAACAAGGTAATGCGTTCGATAGACCACGAGACACTTTGCAACAAACCAGTCTATCCCATCCGCATCTACTTACTCTCTATGGTGGCAAACTAACGACTTACCGAACAACAGCAGTAGAAGTGCTTAACTGGGTTGAATCGCATATCGGCAGTCGTAATGCGCTGGCAGATTTCAACCATTTACAGCTAGACTAGATTTGAACTGATAATTAGCGCTTCATTAAACTGTCATCTTTGTGTCATATTCTGTGGCTGATTTATCATTGGCATTTAGGAAGTTGACCATGCTGCAAATCTTTATTCGATTTTTTTCTCTTGGTTTAGTGTCGTTTGGCGGTCCTGCTGCTCATATCGGTTATTTCAGACAGACATTTGTGCAGGAGTTGCAATGGCTTGATGATAAACATTACGCCAGTCTTGTTGCGCTGAGTCAGTTTATGCCAGGTCCAGGTTCGAGTCAGGTCGGCTTCGCTATTGGTTATCATCGTGGTGGTTTATTAGGGGGGATCGCCGCCTTTTTAGGCTTCACGCTGCCGTCGTTTATCCTACTTTTCTTGCTAGCCGTCACCAGTAGTCAATGGCTGGACTATTCCATCACCCAGGGCGTGATCCACGGCCTTAAGTTGTTAGCCGTTGTGGTTGTCGCTGATGCCATCTTGATTATGTTTAAGCAATTTTGCCAACGAAAACAAGCCAAGTTACTGATGGTATTTAGCTGTGTGGTTATTTTACTGCAGCCTGCAATGATTATTCAATTTGCGTTACTCGTCATCGCTGCCATTATTGGCCGCTATTACCTAGCGGCAACCGATAGCACTGATACTCATCCGTCAGCCCAAGAGCCGGTGCAACTGAACTTTTTTTGGTTGAGTATTTTTGCCGGTTTGCTCATCGCTTCTTTAGTGGCGATAGGCTTGTCTAAACAAGCGGGGATCAATAATCTAACCGAGTTATTCAGCCAGTTCTACCAAGTGGGTAGCATGGTGTTTGGTGGCGGGCATGTGGTATTGCCGTTGCTGCAATCGAGTATTGGTGATGCCATTAATAACGATCAGTTTTTAACGGGTTACGCATTGGCACAGGCTGTACCTGGGCCTATGTTTGCCTTAGCGGCATTTTTAGGTGCCGAAATTTGGGTGTCACAACCGTTAGTCGGCGCATTAGTGGCGACAGTAGCAATCTTTCTACCTGGCTTTTTACTGATGCTAGTGGCGCTTAAAAGCTGGCATGGGATTAGTAGTCGACCTAAGGTCACGGGCGCAATAGCGGGCGTTAATGCCTGTGTGGTCGGGTTTTTGTTGGCAGCGCTCTATAACCCAATATTCAGCAGTGCAGTGCTGACACCGCTTGATATGGCGTTAGTGGTATTAGGCTTTGGTCTGTTTAAAGTATTTAAACCGAATGTGTTTATTTTAGTGGCTGGTTTTGCTATCTCTGGCGCGGTGATTTCAGCTGTTATAGCTTAATGCCGTAGGCGTTAACAAAAAGCCGCAGAGTTTATCTGCGGCTTTTTAGTCTCTGTAAATGACTAATTTTAGAAGTTAAAGCGACCTCAGTCTTTACTTTTGAACTGCAATTGTTAAAGCATTAGGCTGACTCAGTAACGGCTACCTTTTCAACCTTTACCGCACACACCTTAAATTCAGGGATTTTGGCAACAGGGTCTAAGGCATTGTTAGTCAGCTTATTTGCAGCGGCCTCCGCAAAGTGAAACGGCAAGAAGATGACCCCAGCTTGTGCACGTTTTGTCACAAAGGCATCAATCTCAATTTCACCACGTCGAGTCGAAAGTTTAAGCTTATCGCCATTGTTGATCTGCAGTTCTTCAGCGTCAAATACCGAGATCATCACCCGTGGTGTGGCAAGCTCATTAAGCCCTGCTGTTTTACGGGTGAGTGTTCCGGTATGGAACTGCTCCAGCAGGCGCCCAGTAGACAGCATTAACGGGTAGTCATCGCAGGGCATTTCAGCGGGCAGTCGATATTGCACTGGGCGCATCTTGCCTCTGCCATGGGTAAACTGCTGACTATGCAATATTGGTGTTCCAGGGTGGCCTTCTGCCGGGCAGGGCCACTGCAGCCCTTGACGGCCATTGGCGGTTTCACTGTCGATTACATTCCAAGTAATACCACGATACTGCGGCGTTACTTCGGTGATCTCATGCCAGATCTGTCGCTCAGTTTGATAGTGCCAATCGTCGCCCATCTGCTGGGCAATAAGCTGGATTATCTGCCAATCGTTCTTGGCTTGACCCGGTGGCGTTACCGCGGGCAGTAACTGCTGAACTCGGCGCTCGGTATTGGTAAAGTGGCCCTGTTTTTCAGCAAATGCCGCAGCAGGTAATACCACATCGGCAAGCTCGGCCGTTTCGGTCAAGAAGATATCTTGTACCACCATAAACTCGGCGGCCTTTAAGCCTGCAAGCACATGCTTTTGGTCAGGATCACTTAATACTGGGTTTTCACCCATGACATATAACGCTTTGAGTGAGCCATGAGCCAGAGCGTGCATCATCTCGGTGGCCGATACTCCTCTTTCAGATGGCAAGTCATCTTTGCCCCAAGCTTTTCTAAAGCGCTGCTGGATTAACGGGTCATCCAGCTTTTGGTAGCCAGTAAAGTAGTTTGGCAGTGCGCCCATGTCGCATGCCCCTTGAACATTACTTTGGCCACGCAGCGGGTTGATGCCAGCACCTTTGATACCGATATTGCCGCACAGTAACTGTAAGTTAGAGATCGCAGTAACATTGTCATGGCCAGAGGTGTGCTGCGTGATCCCCATAGCGTAATAGATGGCAGTTTTTTTAGCTGTGCCAATCAGGCGAGCAAGCTCAACGATATCGTCTGCGCTTACTCCAGTGATAATGGCAGTATTTTCGGGGCTATAGTCGTCGCTCATCACTTCATCGAACAGTTGGCTAAAGCCTTCTACCCGTCGTTGAATATAATCCAAATCATGCCAATCATTCTTGATGATCTGCTGCATGATTGCATTTAGCAGCATCACATCGGTGCCGGGCCTTTGCGCCACATAAAGCTGCGCTTTATCGGCGATAGAGACTTTTTTCGGATCGGCAACAATTAGGCGAGCTGCATGATCTTTTATCGCTAACTTTATATGTGAAGCGATAATGGGGTGAGCACTTTCAGTGTCAGATCCAATGATAAAGATCAGATCGGAATGTTTAATACTGGGGATATCATTAGTCATTGCGCCGCTGCCAAGGCTTTCGCGCAGTGCTGTAACGGTTGATGCATGACAAAGGCGAGCGCAGTGATCGACATTATTGTTACCGATAACGCTGCGGAACAGTTTTTGGAATAGGTAGTTATCTTCGTTAGTGGCTTTAGCCGATGACAGGCCCGCGATAGACTTGGCGCCATGCTCTGCTTTTATCGTGCTAAATTGCTTGCCAATTAGGCTAATGGCCTCCTGCCAGCTGGCAGGGGTTAACACACCATTCTTACGAATAAGCGGTGTGGTTAGGCGCTTGTCACTGCTAACAAAGTCAAAACCAAAACGGCCCTTAACACAGAGCATTCCTGCGTTGACAGGCGAATTTATATCACCGCTAATGTGGCGAATTTGATTCTTTTGTTTATCGACATGCATCTCAACGCGGCAACCAATACCACAATAAGTACAAATGGTTGAGACTGTTTCCAATGGTGCTTTCTGTTCTGTAGTCAATCCTTGCGTCTTATCGCGTGAGTCGACTAGTGCACCGGTTGGACAAACTTGCACACAGTTACCACATTGGACGCAATCGCTGTCATTCATGCTGGCGCTAAAGCCCACTCTTGGAGCATTACGCTGAGCGGCTTTATTTGAAGATGGCAGCACTTGATAATGATCTTTTTCAAAGCTGATCGCGTTGTGGCCGCTGGCACCTTGGCAGGTTTCGACACAGCTGCCACAGCTAATGCAGCGGTTGGCATCAAACGTGATAAAAGGCGCACTGGTGTCGACGTTAAAATGTTGCGCTTTGCTGGTATCGAGTTCTGCAGCCTTGACCTTGTACTCGGTGGCGTAATCTCTCAGCTTACAGTCAGTGTTGGCCTGACAGGCACATTCTAGGCAGCGGGCAGCCTCTTTCATGGCTTCATCTGGAGCAAAGCCCAGTTCCACTTCGCTGAAGTTAAGCGCGCGTTGCAGTTTTGCCAGTTCAGGCATTTTACTGCGTAGTTGTCGCTGGGTATCAGGGTAGAGCGCATTGCCGCCAAGCGTTGTCAGTTGGTTGGTTTTTTCTGCCTTAGTTGCATTGAATGGCTGCTTTTCAAGCTCGCAGGTCAATCCTTGTGTTAGCAGCTTTTCAATGGCGTCGGCGGCTTTTCTGCCATCGGCCACGGCGGCAACCGCAGTTGCTGGACCGGTTCGAGAATCACCGATGACAAATAGCTTATCAAGCCCAGCTGAATGCCCGGCAGACATTGTATGTTCACAACCTTCAAAGGTATTCCAGCGAGTCAGTGCGACAGCACCTGTCGCTAGTTGACTGTCAGGGTGATCTAAAAATTCCATATCAGGTGTTTGTGATACAGCCGGGATCACAGTATCAAAGGCTTCGATAAAGGTTTCGCCGGTCGGCTTTGGCGAACGACGCCCTGAGGCATCTGCATCACCGAGTGCCATTACCTCGAAGGTAACCTGGTTGATGCGGCCAGTTTCATCACTGTGGTTTTCAATCGGGTTAGTGAGGAAATGGAACTTAATTCCTTCCTGTTCAGCTTCATGGATCTCGTACGGTTCAGCAGGCATTTCAGCGCGAGTACGACGATAGATTAAGGTGACATCAGCGCCATCTCGCTTTGCGGTGCGAGCGCAATCGATGGCTGTGTTACCGCCGCCAATGACGGCGACTTTGTTGCCTGTTCGGTAAGTCTGTGCAGTGCAGTAATCTTTAAGGTAGTCAACGCCCAGGTAACAGCCATCGAGTGTGATACCTGGGTAGTTCATCGGCACCGCTTTTTGCGCACCAATGGCGAGGCAGACGGCATCGAAACCGGATAATAGCCCGTTTAAATGGATATCTCTGCCAAGGCGAACATTAGTCTGAATATCCAGCCCATTTTTGCATAACAGATCAATCTCTTTATCGAGAATAGCCTTAGGTAAGCGATATTCAGGAATACCGTATCTTAGCCAGCCACCTGCTTGCGGCATGGACTCAAATATCGTGACATCATGGCCATTATTAGACAGATAATAGCCTGCCGATATTCCCGCGGGGCCGCTACCAATGATGGCGACTTTTTTGTGAGTCGCTGGCAATTTAGGCGGCACATAAGGGGTATCACCTTCAAGATCGAGATCGGCTGCGTGGCGTTTTAGTTGTCGAATAGCAACCGGTTCATCTACTAGGCCGCGTCGACATTCTGTTTCGCAAAATGCCGGGCAGACACGCCCAATGGATAAAGGTAGAGGTAGCGTTTGCTTAATCACCTTGACCGCTTCGCTATGGTCACCTTGCGCTATGTGATACAGGTAAGACTGTACATCGACGCCAGCGGGGCAGGCGGTTTGGCACGGAGCTTCACAATCGGCAAAGTGATCCGACAAAATAGTGTGTAAGGCGGCTTTACGTTGTTTACTCAGTGCGGCTGATTGAGTGATCACTTCAATATTTTGCGAGTCAATATCAGCCACTTTGGTTTCACAGGCGCGAACCGAACGGAGTTCTCCATCGGTACTTTTAAGCTCAACATGGCAGAGGTTACAGTGCTGCTTAGTGTCGATCACCAACGAGCTTGCAGGGCTTTTGCACAAATTGGGGATCGCGATATCAGCATTTAACGCTGCATCGAGTAGGGTCTCTTGTTGATTGGCAATGAGGGTTTTGCCATCAATACGTATTTGTTTCATCGCAAGGGCCTTTTAGTTATAGGACGTCACAGCTTGCTACAGTTATTCTTCGACACTAATATGTCGTTCATTGCAGTTGTGCGCTCTGAGTGTGGACTCGGCGAAATTTGATGAATTTGAGTATACCCTCGCATCTTTTTTAGACTGAAAGTTGCAGCTTAAGTTTTTGCTGAAATTGTTGGCGGGTTCACAAAGGTTGTCAAAGGTGTGCGCTAGGGAGGCTTGATGGGTTTGTTAGTGTGCGTTAGGTAGTGTTTGTTGTGGCTGCAGCTTATGCGGCCTTACGGCCGAGAACGTCGTGGTGCTTCGCCCACACCCGAGCCAAGGGGCAAAGCGCTTGTACCCGCTCTTGATTTTATAAGAGTCAAACCCTCAGCGCCCCGGCGAAATTTAAACAGCAAAATTTCCAACGGGGAAGAATGGCGTGTTCTGCTGGCTATGCAGAGTGGTGACTTTTGTGCTTTTAAATTGAAAACTCAAATGGTGAACTGTTGTGATTTTCATACCCAGTGTCTATGCGGCAGAGGCCTTCGATGGCATGGACGCCATCGTAGAGCATTCAGGGACGAACTTGCTGCGTGCCTCAGCAGCGTCTGCACATACGCCTGCCGCAGGCAATTGGAACCACCTTAGCCTGAAACTTACTGATTTCCACAAATTTCCTCAAGATTGTGCGTTATAAGTTCTCGACTTGCTATTGAGTACAAATAAAAAACAGAGTAAATTCAAATGTCTAAAAAGTGTACTTGCACGGTTTGCAGGATATATGAGGCAAGTTAATCCTCTATTCTCGTTTTCCAGCAGGTGTATTTTGGGGAATAGTTAAAAGCGTTTATAAATTAGCTGTTTATTTATTGATACGCGTGCTGACGGGTCTAACCTGATAAACGTATAACGCGCAAATACTAAGACGTTAGCAGTAATTTAGAGATCATATATGGCCGGAATATTTAGTTTTAAATGCTCTTCATGCGATAAAATCCATGAAGGCTCACCGAGTTTTGGCTTTAACGCTCCAGATCCCTACTTGGATCAGAGTGAAGATGTAAAAGAACAGGGGAAACTTACTGAGGATCTTTGTTTTTATACTGACGAAGATGGTACGCACTATTTTGTGCGAGCTGTAATGGAAATTTCTATAGATGGTGTAAGTGAACCATTTACTTGGGGCGTATGGAGTTCGCTGAGTAAATCTAGTTATGACCGATACGTTGAAACATATGATAACCCTGATTTAAAAGATTGCTTTTTCGGGTATTTATCTAATTATTTGCCGTATTATAAAAATACGTATGCACTAAAGTTGGAAGTTCAACCTCAGGAAAATAATCAAAGGCCCCAGCTGGTTCCACATGAATCTGAGCATCAGCTAGTTATTGATTTTAAAAATGGTATTAATATTTCAAGAGCACAAGAGATTGCAGAAAAGTGCATGCATAGCTGACCAACGCTTGCAGTCTGACGCCAAAACCTCCGCGTTTTGTGTTACTTGCTGCGTTCAGGTTTATGATGGGGGGCATTGATTAATAATGGCTGGCCATTACTGATATTTTTCAAAATTATCAATGCAAGAGCTAAAGTCAGTTGCATTTAACTAAAACATGGAACCAAATGCTTAAGAAATTATTATTCTCTTTTATAACCTTATTATCTATTTCAGGGTAGCGCTACTAAAACTATCGGCCCGACACTTGCAGGTGAAAATACTTTTGTAATTTCAAGACAAGAAGGTGCTTTCCCATCTGGCGATGAACCGTTACTCGCAGAAGCTTTAGGTGAAGCAAATCGCTTTTGTGGTAGTTTATCTAAAGCGTTCAAACTCATTAATACTCACGAAAACTCTGGGCCTTATATTTTAGGTCACTATCCTAAGGCCACAGTCACTTTTGAGTGTATTAATAAAACTAATGGTAAAGTGTAACTGGCTTATAGCGAGAATTAAAAGTGGGACTGTTAACAGCTTACTTTGTTTGACTTCGCTTCACATTTTAGCGAACCATTACTTAATCTGTTATTTGGGTGTTATTGATTACCAATATCTGACTGGGATATAGAAGTTTAGTGTCTAGCGTATTAGGGCCTTGGAAAGAGTGAATAGCGATTAAAGCTTATTGCCTTCGGCCAACTATCTGGTCATCTTTTTTACAAATACCACCACGAATAACGCGATGGTAAAGCTGCCAGTGAAAGCTTCGAAGGCGGCTATGGCGCGCGAGATCCCTATGGGGGTGAAGTCGCCATAACCAAGGGTGGTAAAGGTCACTACCGAGTAATAAATACAGTTTAGAAAAACCATTAAGTTAGTGGTAAAGCTGTTGTTTAAGCTGAATTGATGTATCTCTCCGTCAAAGTTCAACCCGGTGAAAAAATACAGAATCGCGCTAAATAGGATCAATACCATAGAGAAGCCAATGACCCTTAAAGGTGCTTCGCCATAGCCGCAAAATAGATCAATGCTTTTAGATAAAAACCTTTTGAAACAACGTTTAGGCATTTGGTGACGACGCATGGTCAGCTCTTTACGTATATAGTCGCCAGACATGGCAAATAAGCCCTCACGCTCCGCTGCTTTACGTAGATCACGATAGATCTCCTCAGCTTGTTCAAAATAATCCATGGCCTTCTCTATATTGCCATTTTTCTCAGCCATTTCAGCCAGCTTCTCTTGGCGTAATACGCTACCTGCTCGCATATTTTCTATCTTCGAGCCGGCCCATTTAATGCCTAGTAGGTTACAGCCACTAAGGTTAGCGCAATGCAGATTGGCTTCACGTAAGTCTGCTTTCATTAAACTGGCATTGCTGAAGTTGATGTTGAATAGGTGGCCGCCGCTTAAATCGGCGCGATACAACTCGGCATTGCTAAAGTCATAGCCGACTTTTTGATTATGACGAACCAGGTCGATTCCGGCGAGTTTTGCATGGTTGAGGCTAACGCCTCTCAATTGGCCGCCGCGCCTAGCGTACGCTTCAAGTTGCTGAATATCTTCCGCTCTATCTTTAATAAACTTAGGGTCATGCCAGTAGCATAGGCCAGAATCACCTGCTGCCTCATGGCAGGTGTGGGTGTTGTCTTCATGATAGCGACATGTCTGCGTTTGGTCGTGTGAGGGCTGCATTACTTGATTAACACCTCAGTGCTGAATAATCTTTTTAGTATAGTAATGGCATTGTCAGTTTGCAGATTTTGAGTTTATACCTATCCTGCATCTTCAAGTCCGATGGGGATATGCCCTTATCTAACCTGCATTAGCTTTTCAGAGGTCGATTGGCTAAAAGTAAATGACACAGCAGTAATGGGATGGCTCTAGGCTAAACAAAAAGTGACTTTTTAACACTTAAGCTAATATTGTTGAGTAAAATTGCTATTTTGATCGGTTTTGCGGCTAGGCTTCAATCCATGCATAGGTTAAAATAGTGGGTTATCGAAATGAATATATTTAAGACAATGACGCGGGTGTTTATCTGCGGCTTGCTAGTGTCAATAAACTCATTAAAAGTTGATTAAATCATGTTTGAAGTAAATCCAGTTAAGTTCAAAATCAAGGAGCTCGCTGACCGTACCGACCTTCTTCGGGGGTATCTTTGACTACGATGCCAAAAGTGAGCGTCTAGAAGAAGTTAGCCGAGAGCTTGAGAGTGCAGAAGTTTGGAACAACCCAGAAAATGCCCAAGCGCTAGGTAAAGAGCGTGCATCGCTTGAAGCAATCGTCAAAACTATCGACGATATGGATAGCGGTCTTGAAGATATTCAAGGATTAGTAGAGCTTGCCGTTGAAGAGGATGACGAAGAAACCTTCAATGATGCAAGTGGTGAATTAGATGATCTTGAGAAACGGTTAGAGGAACTCGAATTCCGCCGTATGTTCTCTGGTCCACATGATATATCAAATAGTTACTTAGATATTCAGTCAGGTTCTGGCGGAACCGAAGCGCAGGACTGGGCCAATATGGTGCTGCGTATGTTCCTACGTTGGGGCGATGCTCACGACTATAAGCCTGAACTGATTGAAGTGACTGACGGTGATGTTGCCGGTATTAAAGGCGCCACCATTAAGTTTACCGGCGAGTATGCTTTCGGTTCACTACGCACCGAGACTGGCGTACACCGTTTAGTGCGCAAATCACCGTTTGATTCATCTGGCAAGCGTCACACCTCATTTTGCTCGGTATTTGTTTATCCAGAGCTTGATGACTCGATTGAGATTGATATCAATCCAGCGGATCTCAGAATTGATACCTACCGCGCCTCGGGTGCGGGTGGTCAGCACGTGAACAAAACCGAATCAGCGATTCGTATTACTCACGTGCCAACGAATACTGTGGTGCAATGTCAGAATGACCGTTCGCAACATAAGAACCGTGATGCTGCGATGAAACAGTTAAAAGCGAAGCTGTATGAGCTAGAGATGCTGAGACAGAACGCTGATAAGCAAGCCGCCGAAGATGCCAAATCAGATATTGGTTGGGGCAGCCAGATCCGTTCGTACGTGCTCGATGATGCACGTATTAAAGATCTACGTACCGGTGTTGAAAACCGAAATACCCAGAGCGTTTTAGATGGCGATCTGGACAAGTTTATTGAAGCTAGCCTTAAATCTGGCCTTTAACGAGAGAAGAAGATGACTGAACAAACACAAGATGAGAACAAGTTAATTGCAGAACGCCGTGCCAAGTTAGAGCACATTCGCGCCAACTGCCCTGCAAACGGTCACCCGAACAACTTCGATCGAAAACATAAAGCGGCAGATATTCAAGCTGAATATGGTAACCACACAAAAGAAGAGCTTGAAGGCATGGACATTCAACGTTCAATTGCCGGTCGTGTAATGGCTAAGCGTGGCCCATTCTTGGTTATCCAAGATGTGTCTGGCCGCATCCAAGCCTATGCAGGCAAAGATGTTCAAAAAGATCTTAAAGCGACTTTCCAAGGTCTCGATATCGGTGACATCATCGGTGTGACCGGTAAGCTACACCTTTCAGGTAAAGGCGATCTTTACGTGAATATGGAACAGTACCAGCTGCTGACTAAAGCACTGCGTCCACTGCCTGAGAAGTTCCACGGATTGTCAGATCAAGAAACCCGTTACCGTCAACGCTACGTTGACTTAATCGTTAACGAAGAGTCGCGTAATGCTTTCATCATGCGTTCTAAAGTGGTTTCTTCTATCCGTAACTTCATGATTAAAAAAGAGTTCATGGAAGTGGAAACGCCAATGATGCACAGCATTCCTGGTGGCGCTACCGCACGTCCATTTGAGACTCACCATAATGCACTTGATATGGCGATGTACTTGCGTATTGCACCTGAGCTATATCTTAAGCGTCTAGTAGTTGGTGGTTTTGAGCGCGTATTCGAAGTTAACCGTAACTTCCGTAATGAAGGCCTATCACCACGTCATAACCCAGAATTCACCATGATGGAATTCTATATGGCTTACGCTGACTTTAACGATCTAATGGATCTTACTGAAGAGATGCTAAGTTCAATCGCAACTGAACTTTGTGGTTCAACGCAGCTTCCATACGGTGAACATACTGTTGATTTCGGTGGTCCATATGCTCGTTTAAGCATGTTGGATGCGATTAAAAAGTATAACCCAGACAACGAAACGATTCAGTCTATGACTTATGAAGAGGTTAAAGACGTTGAGTTTATGCGTAACTTGGCTAAGAGCCTTGGTATGACTATCGAGAAGTTCTGGACTTGTGGTCAACTACTCGAAGAGATCTTTGGTGAAACGGCTGAGCCTCAGTTAATGCAACCTACGTTCATTACTGGCTACCCAGCGGATATTTCACCTCTTGCACGTCGTAACGATGATAACCATTTCATCACTGACCGTTTTGAGTTCTTTATCGGTGGCCGTGAAGTGGCTAACGGTTTCTCTGAGCTTAACGATGCAGAAGACCAAGACAACCGCTTTAAAGCGCAAGTTGATGCGAAAGATGCCGGTGATGATGAAGCGATGTTCTACGACGCAGATTATATCCGCGCATTAGAGCACGGCCTACCGCCAACTGCGGGCCAAGGTATCGGTATCGACCGTTTGGTTATGCTGTTTACTAACACGCACACAATTCGTGACGTGATCTTGTTCCCTGCGATGCGCCCACAAGGCTAATCGTTAATAACAAGCTGAGTCGCTAAGCCATTTGCTAAGTGACTCAGCCTAGATTAGAAAGCAGTTAAGCGTCAGCTTAGCTGCTTTTTTTATGGCGAGTTTATTCATTTTCATTCGATGATGACTTGACCGATGAAATATCGTCTCTAGCTAGAAAGGCTGCATTATCTCCCAAAAAGTAAGCCTAAAAGGGCATTGGAACGAACAGCATACCGCTGGCTATTTCCGCCGCATTCAACATTTCAGTGTACAAATATTTGCTCATTATTAGGGCGCAATGTTTCAGTGTTTCCTACAATGAGTAGTTAGCTTCTATAGTGAATTACTACCCATTGATTTAGGAGAAAAGCAATGAGCTTAGCTGACATAGTACAACGTGGTTGGGACGCTGTTGGGAATGGAAATTTCGATTTATTAGTTGCAGATTACGTAGATGAAATGACATTTATCATGCCGGGTCAAACTGATATTCTCAGTGGTCGACAGCAGTTTCGAGCTGCATTAGATGGCCTTGGAGGGATCCTTCCGCCAGGTTTCGAAATTACAGGGCTGCGACAGATTGAAGGGGAGGGTGAGGTCGTCTCGATCGTCGAGTGGAAATCCAATAAGATCACAGCCTCGCAACTGTCAGTTCTGTTCAGGTTTGAAGACCACAAAATTTATGAGGAGCGTTGGTTCGTTGATACTGAACAGTGGACAAGTGCTTTTTAAGTCGTAAACAAACATACAATAAGAGGAGACCACATACTGCCGCTGCCTCTTCTTATTGTTGAACAAGCCGAACATGCTAGAAGCTATAACGTTTAATCACACTCTTTATTTGGTCAATAATAGCTCGAGATTTCGCTCTATTTGAAAGAGCTGGCTGTGATAAGTTCTAGCTCTGAAGAGTTCCTCTAAGGTTGGATTTAATCTAAGTTGCTATTAGTTAGTTGCTATCAGCTCTGCTGGTTGGCTAAAGCGATCTTGTCTGGCTGCTGCATCTAATAGCCATTTGGCCACCTCGGCTCTGGAGATGGTTGATGACAGACCATAGCTATCGACTATGCCTGCTTGCTGTGGCTCTTGGGAGTCGGTCAAGCCAACTGGGCGAACAGCAAGAGTATCGAGCTGACTCTGTTGCATGACTTGCTCCATATTAGTAAGATCGGCGATTGAGAATTTAACATTACTGAGCTGAATTAAGCAGTTCATTGCGAAGCTACCATTCTTCTTGCTATCAGCTGCTCCTGCAGAGCTTACTGCTATAAAACGTTCGACCTGATTTTTTCCCATTATCTTGAGTACTTTGCTAGTAACTTGCTCGGTAAAGTCTTTTGGCGATACTAGCGCTGACCATGGGTTTTTACCATTTTTACGTTTGATACCTAAACAGGAGATCACCGTGTCTTGGCCTCTAATCGCTTGTGTTAAAATCACCTCGTCTAGTACGTTACCCTCAATGACCTTGATCGACTTATGCTGGGCCACACTGGCCTTGTCCCGCACAATAACAGTCACCTGCTGACCGCGCGCAACTGCATACTCAATAACCCTTTGCCCAATAGCACCAGAGCCCCCAAGAACGAGTAAATTACTCTTAATTTCAGCCATAATCATATTTCACTTTGTTTGTTCTGCAAAAAGATAACCCTAGATTAGCGGTTGCGGTAATGTGATACTAGATGGCAAATAACCAACACAGAGTTGCTAAATTGGAAACCAATATCAATTTGCGTGACCTGCGCGCTTTCTGCGCTGTTGTCGATCAAGGTTCAATTACCGCCGCAGCAACCAAGTTGGCGGAAACCAAAGGTGCTGTGAGTCGACGTATCTCTCGCTTGGAAGATAAGTTGGGAACCCCCTTAATTCAACGCAGCTCCGGCCGCGCGCAAGCGACGGTAGAGGGGATGGCTTATCGGCAGCGAGCAGTAGAGGCGTTAGAGATATTGGATGCAGCTCAAGGTGAGTTACTTGAACAGCGGGTGACACCACAGGGGCATCTGCGAGTGACGGTAGTGCAGGGACTTGCTAACACGTTGAAGCTGGGAGATTGTCTGGGGCGTTTTGCCCAAGAGTATCCACAAATTAGTGTCGATATGATTATGACAACGGATATTTTGTCACTGCAGGGTGATCAGATCGATTTTGCTTTTCGGCTCTCCTCTGGAGATTTACCTGATTCGAGTCATCGTGCACTACTTCTGGCTAAAGTCTGTCTTGGGTTTGCCGCTAGTCCTCAATATCTTGAAAACCACGGTACGCCAAAACACCCTAGCGAACTGCAGCATCATAGGTTACTGCTGCCGCGGACCTTTGGAACTGGTATCAGCATCGGCATGCAGCCACTGCAGCAAGCTGAAAGGGGAGAGGTATTCTACTTAGAGGGCCACATAACTTGTCAGGACACGCTTTTTTTAGCTGACTCTGCATTAGCGGGCGGGGGCATCGCCTTGATGTCACCGTCAGTGCAAAAAGCTTATGTCGACAGTGGTGAATTAGTGCCGATCCTTGCGGATTGGGAATCGACTCAGCCTGGGAATTTGTATCTGGTTTACTCTGGCGGACCGCTTTCACCTAAGGCGAAGGCGTTTAAAAACTTTATTAAGGCGGCCTTTCGTCACTCGCCCCTTATCTAGCTTTGGTGTGTTCATTTATACTGGAGCTGCTAAATAGTTAAATATCGAGGTTCAAATGGTCAATATAATTCTAGAATCGATAGTTACCTGTCCTGAATGCGGTGCTAAGAAAAAGGAAGTCATGCCTACGGATGCTTGCCAGTATTTTTATGAATGCACGTTTTGCCATAAAATCTTTAAACCTTTGGCTGGTGATTGCTGTGTTTACTGCTCTTTTGGCACCGTTAAGTGTCCACCAATTCAAGAAGGTGGCAGCTGTTGTAACTAATGAATCCTAGGGCATTACTTGAGTCTATTGTCGACAGTAAACCGACTAAAGAGCAACCATCATAAACTAGCCTTTTAGGTTATTGTTTTGCCTAGATGTTGTCGTTTATTCTGATCTGGTAGCGCGTCAATCGACGCGAATAAATTGACTAGACTAGATGTTTGCGGTTGGTCTTAATTAAGGATGATTATGAAAGCTAAAATACTAGCACTACTGACAACACTATCTCTAGGTGTAGGACTTGTTACAGCGGTAAATGCCAATCCTATGCAAGATGAGCAGCGCTACTGCGCCGCCAATCCAGTAGATTGCTATTGCGAGTACCGCGGTGGTGCTAAGGTGTGTTTTATTAAGTAATTTGACGCGTTATTTAAATATAAAAACCAGCTGCAAGGCTGGTTTTTGTATTTTGCTCTTGGTTACTTTTTTAAAGCTTAGCGTCTTGCGCCGTATCTGCAGTTTGCGATTTTATTGCAGGTGTAAAGAATGGCTTTTCACTCGTTAGCCCTTTGGCTGAATTGGCGGCATAACGGGTTATTTTCTTATGAATAGGCTTCTGAGCCAGTGTCGCCAATACCTCTTTATAGCGACCATTTTTACTGTTACTTAGCACCTTGCATAGCCAAGCTAGTGAATCTGCAAAATGCCCATCTTGAGTGTCTTGATTATCCCAAATATATTGTGCGATATGATCGAGTGAAGCTTGATCGGTTAACGGTAACTTGATTGCTTCTCGAGCTGCAGTGCGGATTTGGGTGACATCATTGCTAACAAGGCGAGAAAGCAGATCGCGATATTCTGTTGCAACTGCAGAGATATCGGCATCGGTCTGTTTCGATTTAAGATCAACTATCCAGTGAGTCTCCTCATATCTCAGCTCCATTGAGCCAAAATTGATATAGGAAAG
This sequence comes from Shewanella sp. KX20019, assembly GCF_016757755.1. Lineage (NCBI taxonomy): Bacteria > Pseudomonadati > Pseudomonadota > Gammaproteobacteria > Alteromonadales > Shewanellaceae > Shewanella > Shewanella sp. KX20019. The sequence continues at coordinate 922,929 of NZ_CP068437.1, forward strand.
ACGCAAATTCTGAAACGTCTGGCGGCCAATAAAAGGACGACTGTAGCTGCGAATATACTGGCCGACGCCATCAGGTTGACCAAGTAACGACAACACCACCTCTAAGCTGTCACCGGTTTTTATTCTTGCAAAATTATCTGCCGTGGCACGAATATGTTTGCCATTAATCGGAGCTATATGCGCTGTATATTCAGTCGCATCAAATTGTGCGACTTCAGTGTTTTTAAGATCTTTAATCGCTGCCTTAAAGTAGCGCTTTACCTTGTTTGATTGGGCTAGTTTAAGTTGTGAGCTCAATAGCTGTTGATATCGACCATTTTTGCTTTCACCGATAGCTTTGGCTAGCCAAGAGATTGTATCGTCAAACTCATCATCTTCTTTATTGCCATTATGATTCATCGACCAAATTGTAAATGCGGCTAAGTCCCACAGTTGAACGTTATCTGGCAGGTCATGATGTAGCGATTTAGCCCCCAGTTTCACGTTCTGTAAGTTCTGGCTAGTGAGTAAATCTGCATAGATAGATGCTTTACTGTCAAAGTCGGCGTGAGTCATGAATGAGCAGAGGATTAAAAAAATGGCGAGGAGTTTTTTCATTTTATCGAAGATCCATTATTGTCGGCATCCTAAGTCGATGATGCCGTAAAGCTGTCCATAGTGAATGTATGATGACCGAAAATTTGGCCGACTTCAATTGACTGATATTGATAAGGGTTAAATCTAATGCTTGTCGAAATCTAAAGGTGGACGACTGGCGGCCTTGTTGGGTGCCATCATGTAAGGTCTATTCTTGCCCGCTTTAGCGGTATGCGCAGTAGATAACACTGGGCTACTTTCCTGTATAACTAATGCGATAAATGGCATTGGCAGCATCATCTGATACCAGTAAGGAACCATCATCCAAAGTTAGCACTGCAGCAGGCCGTCCCCAGCTTTTTTCCCCTTGTAACCAGCCAAATGCAAAGACCTCTGAGCTAACAACTTTGTTGCCATCGAGTTTGACACTAACAACACGATAGCCGACTTTGTTGCTACGGTTCCAAGAGCCATGTTGAGCAATGAAGATGTTATTTTTATAACTCGCAGGGAACTGTTTACCTTGGTAAAACTCCATACCTAACGCGGCGACATGGGCACCTAACTTAAGCGCTGGTGGGCGGTTGTTAATGTTACCGGCTTTGTCTCCAAACTCCGGGTCAAGGATGTCGGCATTATGAACATAAGGAAAACCAAAATGCTGCCCAGTTGTTGATAGGTGGTTAAGCTCATCGTCAGGCAAGTCATCGCCCATCATGTCACGGCCGTTGTCGGTAAACCATAGATCGCCAGTAACGGGATGAAAATCAAACCCTACGCTATTACGAACACCTGTAGCAACTGTGATGCTCTGTTTAGTATCTACATTGAGCTTGATAATACTGGCAAAAGGCGCATCACTCTCACATACATTACAGGGGGCGCCTACTGGAATATAGAGCAGGCCATCTGGACCAAAGCGAATAAACTTCCAGCCATGGTGCGATTTGCTCGGTAACTTGTCATAAACCAGTTCTGGCTCAGGTATTTTGGGGAGCAAAGCTTCAATATTGCGATAACGCCAAATCTTGTCGACCTCCGCGACGTATAAGTCACCTCGATGAAAGGTGATGCCTGATGGTAAGAAGAGGTCACTGGCAATCTCAATAATAGCATCAGCTTGGTAGTCATTATTGCTATCAATTACAGCATGTACTTTACCTGCCTTACGGCTGCCGACAAACAGTGTACCTTTGTCGCCTAACGCCATCTGTCTAGCGTTGTCGACACCCTCTGCATAAATGGAGATTTCAAAGCCTTCGGGAAGTGTAATGTTGTCGATGGGTAGGACTGCATACGCCGTTGAAGGCAGCAATAAGCTGATTGAGATTGTGGCTATTTTTAGCACTCGCGTCATCCTTGTTGGTTGCTTAATCTATAGTAAGGCTAAGTTGCAGACGATGGAAAGCATGTTAGTCACTTCTAGAATAAATTATCAGCAACTTGACGGCAATAAGATATACACCTTATATGTTATCGGGCGTTGACGTTGTAAGCGCTTTAGGGTTAAGAACCAGCTCAAGGTTAAATAAATATTTTTTTGGCTGTAAATGTTTGCTCTTACAGGATATTGTGGCAAGTTATATGTTAGTGACTTATTAGTCAGGTAGTTCGTTCGCATTAATTTGGATGGAGTGTTGAATGATAGCGATAGAGATCTCTACGACTCAGCAAGCTCAATGGCGTAAGTCCATTGATATGCTGGCGCGTATTTCTGGTTGTGGAGTCGGTCTATTAAAGGTTAATCAAGATGATTGTCTAGAGCCATTTTCGGCGGCGGGCATTAATCTTGAAAGCTTAGAAAATCTTTGTCAAGTTTGTGCCAAATCAGACCTCAATGACTCGCTATCAACATCTTCTTTTTCTAGTGCTACGGCATTAAATGGTAAACCTGCTGCCAATGATAGATTATTTGAATTAGGCGTAAGCTGCTGCGTGGCAATCCATTGGCCTTCCCAAGCCCTGTTCGGCTACCTATGCCTTACGACACTAACAAAGCAAGCTCTCCCACTCAATAAAGCCGATTTAAGACTATTACTAAAGCAGTGCGCCGATAGTTTTGAGCTCGATCTAGCGAGTCTCTATCGCCATTATCGGGACAGCATTCAACGAGATAATGACGCTAAAATTGATACAACTGCGGTGACTCTGCAACAGTTCATCGATTCGATGAAAGAACATGTATGGATGAAAGATCCCCAAGGGCGTTATGTTGTTGTCAACCGTAGTGTCGAGATCGCTTGGGATAAATCATCTGAGCAGATCCTCAACCATACCGATGAAGAGCTATTTAATCCTCAGTTAGCTAAACAGTTTGTTGATGGTGATAAAGAGTCAATTACCAAAGGTGTACAAGTGACGGCCGGAGAGTGTAAAGGCCTGGATATCGATAATGTTGAATCATGGTTAGAAACCACCAAAGTGCCCGTGGTGAGTGATGTGGGAGAATTAGCTGGCATCATTGGTATTTCTCGTAATATCTCCTCACATAAGGCAGCGCAAGATCAGTTAGAGCTTGCCGCGCGGGTGTTTGAAAACTCGGTGGAAGGAGTATTGATAACTGATGTTGATGGCAACATTATTGATGCCCATGGGGCATACACCCATATCACTGGATTTGAGAAAAGTGAGTTGCTCGGTCAAAACCCGAAAATGTTTAATTCTGGACGCCATGATAAAGCGTTCTTTAACGAACTGTGGCAATCGCTTTTAAGCACGGGAAAATGGCATGGTGAAATATGGAACCGCCGTAAAAATGGTGCCGTTTTCCCGCAACTATTAACGGTTAGCGCAGTTTATGGTGATGAACATCAGATCCGCTATTTCGTTGCTGTTTTCGCTGATCTTTCGACACAGAAAAAGAACGAAGCCGAGCTAGTTCATTTAGCCTTTCATGATCCACTAACCAAACTCCCCAACCGTATGGCTGTAACTTCTCGCTTGGAGCAGGAGATACGGCTGGCCAATAGAAGTGAATACCAGCTTGGCGTGGTTTATATAGATGTGGACCTTTTTAAGCAGATTAATGACAGCTACGGTCACCTTATGGGGGATGAGGTGTTGGTTGAACTTAGCCAGCGCTTTAGTCTAGCGCTAGGCAGCTTAGCAACCGTTGCACGATTGGGTGGGGATGAGTTTGCGGTTATCCTGCCAAATATTGAAAGTAGCGATATGTTGTCGCTGCGGATCAGCAAGCTACAACAGGTTTTTGATAAACCTTTTCTACTTGGTGATAGTGCATCTGTGCGTTTAACGGCCAGTATGGGGATGGCTATTTACCCCCAAGATGGTCGTGATTCCAGTACATTATTGGTCAATGCTGATGCCGCTATGCATAGAGCGAAGCAAGATGGACGTAATAACTACGCCTTTTATACTCAATCATTAACATATGAATCAGTTGCACATCTTAAATTGCAAAGCGCACTGCATGATGCGCTGTCGCTTGGGGCACTGTATTTGGTGTATCAGCCGAAGGTTGATTGTTGCACTCAGCAGTTAAGCGGCTTTGAAGCGCTGCTGCGTTGGGAGGACCCTTTATTGGGGCCAATATCACCGGCGATATTTATTCCCGTTGCTGAAAAAATTGGTTTAATCCAAGAGATTGGCCGTTGGGTATTACAACAAGCGTGTGAGCAAGGGGTGAGATGGCTCGCCGAGGGCAAAGATTTTGTGCGTATTGCCGTCAACGTCGCCGGGCCGCAGTTACAGCGACGTAATTTTGTCAACGAGGTTGCAGAAGTGCTCAAAGCTACGGGTTTACCGGCAAATAGATTGGAGCTTGAAGTCACCGAAAGTTGCATGATGTCCGATCCCGAGTCCGTTGGACGCGATCTGGTTAAGCTGGGTGAAATGGGAATAATGTTGTCTATTGATGACTTTGGTACTGGCTACTCCTCTCTCAATTACCTCAAAAAGCTGCCGATTAATAAGCTGAAAATCGACCAAGGATTTGTGAGGGATATCCCTGATGATGTCAATAATACAGCTATTGCCAAAGCGGTAATCGCACTGGGCCATTCACTTAATTTAAAAGTGATTGCCGAAGGGGTAGAGACACTAGAGCAGGCGAAGTTTTTGGCTGCTAATGGTTGTGATGAAGCTCAGGGCTATTTGTTTAGTAAGCCAAAATTGGCTGCAGAGCTTGAACACTTTTTTGTAAAAGCCAGCTGTACAAACGGCTAGTTTAGGCCGTTTCTTTAACGGCCTAGCACTGCATTAAAATCTGAAAGTGGAATGACGTCGCCAGCTTGCATTGCTGTGATGTCGATATCGCCAACTCTTACTCTAACCAACCTTAGTGTTGCAAAACCTACTGCAGCAGTCATCTTTCTAATCTGACGGTTTTTGCCTTCACGTAAGGTGATAGACACCCAGCTTGTTGGACCGTGTCTTGGATCACGGATCTTCCGACCTCGCAAAGGCAGCTGTGGTTCCTGCGTTAACTTGAATGCTTTGCAGGGCAAGGTTTGATATTTTTCTCCATTCACTCCAATTTCAACACCGTTTTGTAGCGCTAACACTGCCGCGGCAGAGATGTCGCCATCAAGCTGAACATAATACTCTTTCTCGACTTTTTTACTGCGGATCAAGTGACTCATCATGCCATCGGTCGTTAGTAGTAGTAACCCTTCGGAGTCGTGATCAAGGCGGCCGATAGCCATGGTTTTTTCGGGGAACGTAAATAGTTCAGCCAACAGCTTTTTACTTTTACGCGTTTCGGGCACAAATTGGCTTAAAAAACCGTAGGGCTTAAAGATTTTAAAGTGCTGATGCTTGTCTGGCGCTGCAGTTAATTCTACTTTTTCTAGGGTGATCGAGGCCATTGATGTCGCTCTTAATTAGCTTGATTGCTATTAATCTTAACTTAGCATGATTATATACCCATCCCACTGAATCCTGAATCCTCAGATAGAATGGGTATACGTAAACTCTTATGGCAACGCACCTCATCCCAATTGACGTGCTCCTCGCAAATGAGAGCTGTCGTGTTTAATTGATAAGCTATGGTCATTTGGTGATTGCCGCAATAACAGTAGATGACAGCGTTGTCATTTGAGGTTATAGTAATGTTACATATTTAGCTGGTAGTACGATAGCTATCTCATAAGAGCATATTTCATGCTCTGTTTTGGCGAGTACAGTTCGACAGTATCGGCTAATTTCTCACTTTAATTGGATCCCTTTTATGCAAATCGTAATATTAAAAGACAGCGCGGCAGTTGCGGCCTATGGCGCAAATATTTTTATTAAACAATTGCAGAAAAAACCGGATTCAGTACTGGGGTTAGCAACAGGCTCAACGCCGGTATCGCTCTATCAGCAGTTGATTGGAGCGACTAAAGCTAGGCTAATCTCATTTGCCAAAACCACCACCTTTAACCTCGATGAATACTTGGGGTTAGCGGCAACGCACCCGCAAAGTTACCGCTATTTTATGAAGCAGCAACTATTTGATCATATCGATATCGATCAAGCTAATACTCATGTGCCTCCTGGCGACGCGGTTAATCCAATTACGGCGTGCCAAGGCTACGAAGAGCAGATCGCGGCCGCTGGTGGTGTTGATGTTCAGTTATTGGGAATAGGCCGTAATGGTCACATTGGCTTTAATGAGCCGTCATCGGGTTTGCTGTCGCGTACCCGAGTTAAAACCTTAACCAAGGCGACGATTAAAGATAACGCTCGCTTCTTTGAAGCCGATGAATATCAGCCGCATCTGTCGATTACGATGGGGATTGGTACGATTATGGATGCTAAAAAAGTCGTTTTATTAGCGACTGGTGCAAATAAAGCTGAAGCTATTAAGGCGACTGTAGAAGGCCCATTAACTGCTGCATGTCCAGCTTCCGCACTGCAGATGCATCAAGATGTGGTGTTAGTGATAGATGAAGCGGCGGCATCAAGCTTGTCTGATTGTGACTTTTATAAACATATCGAAGTGGAAAACCAAAAGCTGATGGCTAGATTAGGCTTGTAACTAGCTGTAATTAGTCGCAGATAAAAAAGGACAAGCATGGCTTGTCCTTTTTATTTTTCAGCCCGAGAACATCTATTGCAGTTGGTGGTTCGCATCAATTAGGCGTTTGCTGATATTGAACCAAAATGCCACCACTGTTCTTATGTTAATTATTTGTATACTCTTAATTGATGAAGGTAATTTTTAGATCAAAAACTAATCACTTATAAAGAGTAAAATTATGCTGAAAAAATTCTCATTAGCGGTGCTTGTGTTAATCACACTGCCCTTTGTCATCGCGCTGTTTGTTCAAAAAGAGTATTCGGTAGTGGCCCAAATCACCATCGATAGACCAGTGTCAGAGGTGTTTAGCTACGTGAAGCAGCTAAAGAATCAAGATAACTTTAGCGTCTGGGCACAAATGGACCCAGATATGAAAAAAAGCTATCGCGGCACTGACGGAACCGTAGGTTTTGTGTCTCGATGGGAAAGTGATAAAGAGGAAGTTGGTATTGGCGAGCAGGAGATAATGCGTATTGATGAGGGCAAGCGCATTGATTTTGAACTGCGATTTTATGCTCCATTTGAGTCAACCGATCCTGCTTTTATGAGCACCGCAGCTATGGCTGACAATCAAACATTGCTGAAGTGGGGCTTCGATGGCCATTTAGATTATCCTATGAACCTGATGTTTTTATTTCTAGATTTCGAAACCATGATTGCAAACGATCTCAATCAAGGGTTAGTGAAATTAAAGCAGCTGTTAGAGGCGGAGTAGTCCTTGTTGGTGGCAAGTTCGATGTTGCAGGATTGGCATAAAACTGAAATTACACCCTAGGCCAAGTTGTTCATTTTAAACTATGTGCGTGATAAACAAGATGCATTACCAAGGTAGGAAGACTCAATGACAGAAGCTCATCATCTATTAACTGACTTTATTGAATACCCTGAACATGAAATGCTTGCTCGGGCAGAACGAAATTATGCTGAGGTGAAGCGGCGTCACTCGATTCGAAAGTTTTCTAACAGGGCGGTACCGCAAGAGATCATTGAAAAATGCATCTTGGCGGCGGGCACTGCGCCCAATGGTGCCAATCATCAACCTTGGCATTTTGTAGCGATAAATAGTCCTGAAATTAAGGCGCAAATACGCCATGAAGCTGAAGCATTAGAGCAGGCTTTTTATGCCGGACGTGCGGGAGAGGAGTGGCTCGATGCACTTAAACCGTTAGGCACCAATGCTGATAAACCCTATCTAGAACATGCCCCTTGGCTAATCGCCATATTCAGCAAAAAACGCAGCGAAGATGAAGGCGAGCAAAAAACCAATTATTACGTGCATGAATCGGTTGGGATCGCGACTGGATTTTTGATCCAAGCGCTGCACAATGCAGGCTTAGGCACCTTAACTCATACGCCAAAGCCTATGTCATTCTTAAGTAAAGTATGTGGTCGAGATAATTCAAATGAGCGACCGTATATGTTGATCATAGCTGGCTACCCAAGCGAAGATGCGACAGTGCCAGAGCACGCATTACAAAAGAAAGCGCTGGCAGAGATCTGCGACTTTCTCTAATAGCCGCTAAATGATTAACGACTTAAGGGAATTGGTATAACTACTTAGGGGAATGGCTGCAACGCCAACTGCTAAGTTATTCCAGCAGATGGCGAGCGACCGAAGGTAGAGCCTAGCTCTGCCTCGCACTAAAAAGTATTGTGGTGTAATGCCAAATGAATAAGCCAAAAGCAACTATCCAGCAAAGCGCACTAATGTCCCATGCAAGAATAGGTTGTTGCAGCAAGGGTAAAGCAACCCGTGCGAGTGCGCCGATCAGGATCAGCATAAACGCTATGTTGATTGAAAAATGAGGCTTAAGCGCTCGACCTGTATGCCCGAGAGATACGCGAGCTATCATGGCTAAGATCATCGCACCAATGGTACCAATAGTGATGAGATGCAATGCATCAGCAAAGCGCAACACGTCAATGTGGTAACTTGCACCCAGTGCGATGAGTCCGATGGCTAAGGCAAAATATGAACCGTGCAAAGACCAAAGTAGCGGCACTTTCAATGTCGCTGTGCTATTCCAATTCAGTATGCGTAGTAAGTGTAAAACTCCCGCTAAGATCAGTAGTGGAGCCGCAGTAAAGGGCAGCTCAATAAAGTCGTTAATAAAGAAGACAGCTAGGCCTAATAAAGAGACCCAAGGCAAGCATTTGTCGAGTTTTGGCGTGGGCTTTACCTTGGCATTTTCAGCGCCACGGCCGGTAAAAAATGGGATCACTCGTCCGCCGACGATGCCGACAAGTAAGCAAAAGAGCAGAATCGCACAACGTGATAGATGCAGGGCAAGCTCGCTATAACCATAGATATCGGCCAGTAAAAAACCAATGTTAAAAGACATCATCGCGGTCAGTAGCGGAATAAATTGATAGTTACGGCTGCTTTTAGCCTTAATCACCATCGAAGCAATATAGCCAATTGAGATAAGCCACCAACTTGCTTGTAAAGCCACTGCAGTTAACTGCAGCTTGGGGTTTGAAGACCAGAGTAACCCCCGTACCAGCAGCCAAATCACAGTGAGCAGCATCAAGGCAAAACCATTAATACTACGGCGATTGGTCCAAGTCTGAGCGGCTGTCAGTAAAAAACCGACCGCTATCGTGGCAGCGAAACCAAACAGCATTTCATGGATATGCCAGATGACAGGGCTTAATCCTGCAGTCGCAAGACCGAGAAACTGCCCATGAAGAAACAATATCCACAGCGTGATGCTGACTACCGACGACAGCGCCGCCGCTAAAAACCAGGGTCTAAAAGCCAAGTCCCACAAAGGCATATCGCTCAGTTGGCTGAATAGGTTTTTAGGCTGCAGCGCAACCTGTTCAACTTCACCACTAGCGGAGAGTACTTGTTTAGTTTTAGGTTCTGTAATTGATTGCATGGAGATCTATCTTGATTAAACGTAATTTGACACTGCGATAAATGTGCCAATGTTCAAAGTCGTGATGGTTACTCAATTTCAGACTGTTCTGTACACCACTGTAGTCATTTAGACCTCGTTAATTTGTAGTCTTTATGACTCTTAAGGGTCGTTTGGAGTCGTATTTTGAGTACTGTTTGGAGCCGTGGTATGGTGGCTGCAGTGATAATTGATTGAGTTTACAATTCTTGTGAGTGAAATATCCTCAGCCGCCTTAGTCCAACTAGCCTTAGATCTTACCAATAGTCTGACAACTAAAGACAGGTTTGATCGCTTGCTCAATACCGTGCGTAACGCCGTCGCTTGTGATGCTGTGGTGTTATTGCATATGCAAGGTAACTACTTAAAACCGCTGGCACTGCAAGGCTTGACGAAAGAGACATTAGGTCGCCGGTTTGAGATGGCCTCCCACCCAAGATTTGAGCAGATCTGTGCGTCGAAAACACCGGTGAGGTTTGCAGCTGATAGTGAATTAGCTGATCCTTATGATGGTTTACTGCTGTCCCACAGTGGCGATCTGCCAGTACACGCTTGCATGGGGCTACCATTGCTTTGTGACGACAAGCTGATTGGTGTTTTGACCTTAGACAGCATGCTTCCCAATGTCTTTGATGAGATCCCCAAGCAAACGTTAGACATTATTGCGGCGATGTCCGCAGCGACCTTAAACACCGCTATTTTGCTGCAACAACTTGAACAGCATTCAAAACATAATCAACAGGTAGTAGCGGAGCTAACCCATGAAGCTTTAGTCAAAGATGGCGGTGAGCTGATAGGCAATAGTGAGGTCATGCTTAAATTAAAACGTGAAATAGAGATGGTAGCAGCCTCTAACTTTTCCATTTTAATCGAAGGGGAAACAGGCGTTGGCAAGGAGCTAGTGGCTAGGACGCTGCATAGGCAATCGAGCCGCAGTGAAGGCCCTTTAGTCTATGTGAACTGTGCAGCACTGCCTGAAAGCCTGATTGAAAGCGAGCTATTTGGTCATGTTAAAGGGGCATTTACTGGCGCCGATCGAAACCGCATTGGTAAATTTAGCCTCGCTAGCGGCGGCACAATATTTCTCGACGAGATTGGCGAGTTACCACTGGCGGTACAAAGTAAGTTGTTGCGAGCTTTGCAGAATCAAGAGATCCAAGTGGTGGGTAAAGATGAGGTTGACTATGTAGACGTGCGTATTCTTGCAGCAACTAATAGACAGCTTAAAGTGGAAGTTGAACAGGGGCGTTTTCGTGCCGACCTTTATCATCGTCTGAGTGTATATCCCATCATTGTGCCGCCATTAAGGCAGCGTGATGAGGATATTAGTTTACTTAGCGGTTACTTTATCGAGCTAACGCGGCGCAAACTGGGCATGAGTCAACTGACCTTAGAGCCAAGTGCGATGAAAATGCTCAATCAGTATGATTGGCCGGGTAATGTTCGCGAACTGGAACATGTTATTAGCCGCGCAGCCCTTAGAGCGAGAAGCGAAAGTACCGCTGCTATTGTACGCATTGGCATTACCCATCTTGCGCTACTTTTGCCCAATGCCAGCCTAAGCGAAACCACAGCTAATCAATTGCAGGATCCATTACAGCAGAAGCTGCCAGCCGAAGATGGTGGCAACCTTAAACAGCAAATCGATGACTTTCAACGGCAGTTGATTTTACAGACGCTAACCCTGCAACAGGGTAATTGGTCGGCAACCGCCAAGCAGTTGCAGATGGATCGAGCCAATCTAAATCGTCTTGCCAAGCGCTTGGGAATTAGAGTGAGCAAGAGTATTGTCGTCGGAATTTAAAGTCGGCATTTGAAAGAAAGCAGGGAGCACAATGGAAAAACATCATATTCTCGATAATATACCGAGTGATTTAACCTTAGAGCAGTTTCAGCCATTGGTGAAAACTGATGCAGTGTTGATTGAGATAATTGTCTTGGCAGCGTATGTGGCTCCTGAAGGAGCAAATGTAAAGAAAGCTGAGGGCACAATGGAAAAACATCATATTCTCGATAATCTACCGAACGATTTAACGCTGGAACAAATTTAGCCGTTGGTAAAAACAGATGCTGTCTTAATTGAGATAATTGTCTTGGCAGCGTATGTGGCTCCAGAAGGAGCAAATGTAAAGAAAGCTGGGAGCACAATGGAAAAACATCATATTCTCGATAATCTACCGAACGATTTAACGCTGGAACAGTTTGAGCCGTTGGTGAAAACTGACAGCGTTTTAATCGAACGCATTGTCTCGGCAGCGCATGTAACGCCTGAAGGGGAATGGTATGATCAAGTCCGCAATGAGTGGGTGATGGTTATGCAAGGAGCGGCAAGGCTTGAGTTCGAGGGGGGCAAAGTTGTGAGTTTAAACCAGGGTGAACATATCAATATTGGCGCACATGTAAAACATCGAGTGGCCTGGACAAGTGAGCAAACCGAAACCATCTGGTTAGCGGTACATTACTAATCATCATTAGTCATCGCCCAGCATAAACCGTTAATCAACAAGGAAGAGAGCAGCTATGCAACATGATAAGTGGACGTGTTTGAAGTGTAATAATAAACAGTTTGATACGGGCGAGATCCGTGTCTCGGGTGGGTTTTGGTCGCGTATTTTCGATATGCAGAATAAAAAATACTATGCGGTTACCTGCTCAAATTGCAGTTATACCGAGTTTTATAAGGGTAAATCTTCAGCGCTGGGCAACGCGTTCGATCTGTTTACTTAATAAAACGCTCTAGCTAGCGTTTGATAACAACCATCGTATCAATTGTTTAAGTATCACAGTTGATTAGTCAATGATGGCAGTGAGCAAAAGCTATATACCGATTATATTAGCTAACGCCAAATCGCTGCTTTTTTGCTATAATCTTCGCCCAAAATAATACAGTTCCCATTTTTGAGTGATTTATTTATGAGCAATGTTGGTATCTTCAGCCCTAATGACAAGCCTGATAGCGCACCTCTGCCACCACTTGAGCGGAAATCTAACCGACTTGAGTTGTTAGCGCCCGCTAAAAACGCTGACTTTGGTATTGAAGCTATCCGTCATGGCGCCGATGCGGTTTATATCGGTGGCCCCGCTTTTGGTGCCCGTGCTACTGCAGGCAATAGCGTTGAAGACATTGCTAGATTGTGTACCTTTGCTCATCAATATCATGCGCAAGTGTTTGTTGCTATTAACACTATCTTGATGAATGAAGATGAACTCGATGCGGCGCAAAAGCTCATCTGGCAGGTGTATGAAGCCGGAGCAGATGCACTAATTGTGCAAGACATGGGTATTCTTCAGCTCGATCTACCGCCAATTGCGCTGCACGCTAGTACACAGATGGATAACCGCAATCCAGAAAAAGTCGCTTTTTTAGAGCAAGTCGGCTTCTCACAAGTGGTACTGGCTCGAGAGCTTGGTTTAAGCCAAATTCGAGATGTAGCAGCTAAAACCAATATGCAAATCGAGTTCTTTATTCATGGAGCGTTATGCGTCGCTTATAGCGGTTTGTGTAACTTAAGCCACTCTTTCAGTAATCGCAGCGCTAACCGCGGTGAATGCTCACAATTATGTCGCCTTCCGGGTGATTTAAAGACCCGCCAAGGGGAAGTGCTTGCGCAAAATGAACACCTTTTATCATTAAAAGATAATAACCAAACCGATAACCTTGAAGCCCTTATCGATGCTGGCGTACGTTCATTTAAAATTGAAGGGCGCCTTAAAGATCTGAGCTACGTAAAAAACGTGACGGCGCATTATCGTCAAGCGCTGGACAAGATCATTGCAGCCCGCCCAGAGTTCAGTGCCTCTTCCCATGGTCGCTGCGAACATAGCTTTACCCCAGATCCTGAAAAAACCTTTAACCGCGGTAAAACAGACTACTTTGTCCATGAACGCAGCCAGGGGATGAATGACTTTCGTTCACCCAAATATATTGGCGAAGAGATCGGCATCGTTAAACGCATTGGTAGTGACTTTATCGAGGTCAGCTCTGAGCACAGTTTTAATAATGGCGATGGTTTATGTTTTTTCCCGAGCAATTTTGCCGAAGCTAAGCAGTCAGATGACAAACTGAAAGGCTTGCGGGTTAATCGCGCCGATGGCCTTAAGTTGTTTGTATTACGGATGCCAAAAGAGCTCAAAGTCGGTATGACTATTTATCGTAATCATAACCAAGCATTTGAAGCGGTATTAGCTAAAGAGTCGGCTAAGCGGATTATTGGCGTTGATGTAGTGTTAGCTGATACTCCTGATGGTGTGTCACTGACAATGACCGATATTTACGGTCACAGTGCGGTGCAAACGTTAGTGTTCGAAAAAACGCCCGCAACTGATGTTGAAAAGGCAATGCTGGGGCTACGCAAGCAGTTAGGGAAACTCGGCAGTACCGATTTTAAAGTACGTGCGATGAGTATTGACACGGCGCAAGCTTGGTTTATCCCAACGTCAGTACTGAACGGCTTACGCCGTGATACTGTCGCGGCATTAGAGCTCGCTCGCGTTAATGGTTATCAACGCCCTAAAGCGTGGAAGTACAATCAAGACGCTGTGTATCCAGTGAAGCATTTAAGCTATTTAGGTAATGTCGCTAACGACAAAGCCAAGACGTTTTATCAGCGTCACGGGGTGATTGAGATTCAAGATACCTACGAGAAAAATGGCGTTACTGAAGATGTACCATTAATGGTGACTAAGCACTGCCTGCGCTTTAATTTCAACTTATGCCCGAAAGAGGTTCCTGGCATTAAAGCTGATCCTATGGTATTAGAGATAGGCAAAGATGTATTGAAGCTGGTTTTCGATTGCCCTAAATGCGAAATGCTAGTGGTTGCCGAAAACAGACAGGTACGCTCTGAGTAATGGTTAGCTATTTTTGACCCAAAATGGTTTGGGTCTTTACTCGCAATTGTTTCTCCAAATCAAAATCTAAATCTAAATCTAAATCTAAACCTAAACCTAAACCTAAACCTAAACCTAAGTCAAAGTCGTGGCGCTTCGCCACCCCCAAGCCAAGGGGAAAAGCGCTTGCGCCCGCTCTTTACTTCATAAGAGTCAATCCCTCAGCGCGCCGGCGAAATTTAAACAGCTAAATTTCCAACTGGGGAGATTGGGCTATCTGTTAGTTTGAATTTATAGTTGAACTTTCGTGTTTTCTGCCACTGGCCACTGGAACCACTGTTGCCTGAAGGTAACGCGTTTAAGTCCAAAAACTGTTTAGTTTCTTGCCCAAGATCAACCAAAGACACCCATCATTAATTGCATGTTTTTGTGCCTCTTACTAAGCTTTAGGTATTGCTTAAGTTGGAGATTGTTATGCCCCGGCCGAGAAGTACGCTCATTAGCCTAGAAGACACTCCTTATTATCACTGCTGTAGCCGCGTGGTTCGGCGCGCCTTTCTATGCGGAGATGATAAGTTCACGGGCAAGAATTATGACCATCGCCGGGGTTGGGTTGAAGCACAAATACTGAAGTTAACAGAAGTGTTCGCGATTGACGTAGCTGCGTATGCAGTGATGAGTAATCATTTACATATTGTGCTTTATATCGACCTCGAAACCGCGAATCAATGGTCAGATAGAGAGGTGGTCATTCAATGGCATAAGTTATTTAACGGTACTGATTTAACACAGAAATTTTCTAAAGGTGAAGTGATTGAAGAGTGCATGGTCATTCCATTAAAGCACTTGATTGCGACATACCGTTCACGATTAAGTGATATAAGTTGGTTTATGCGTTGTCTTAATGAACCTATTGCCAGGCAAGCTAATTTTGAAGATAACTGCACAGGGCATTTCTGGGAAGGGCGTTTTAAAAGTCAGGCATTGCTAGATGAAGCTGCCGTGCTGGCCTGTATGGCTTATGTCGAGCTGAACCCTATTCGTGCTAGGGTGGCTAAAACGCCTGAGACGTCAGACTACACCAGCCTGCAGTTGAGAGTGAATGCCGCCCTGAAAGGTAAGCAACCTGCCAAGCTTTTACCTTTTATCGGTAATGAAAAAAACAATCAGCCAAAAGGTATCAACTTCTCGCTTCAAGATTACTTGATACTTGTTGATGAAACGGGTCGGATCATTCGAGATGATAAACGAGGCGCAATTTCTTATAATGCAGAAAAGATACTGAATAGACTCAACATTCCTAGCGACAACTGGCTCAAGATTACGACTGATTTTGGTAAACTATTCCTTGGTCCAGTCGGGTCGTTACAAGAGCTAACCCATTATTGCGAACATTTAGAAAAGCGACGACGGCACTTTGCTAGTAGCTGTCAGTACCTCTCGGCAAGTTGAACCACCAACATAACAACCCCTTCTGTTTTTAAAGCATTCTAAAAGCAAACTTACTATGTCTAAAATTCACCAGTTTTCCGCTTAACCTACTTTGTTATTGCCTTTTATCCAGGTAAACAATACTCATACACGAACTACAGGCTTGATAATCACAGTTGTGCATCTTGCAATGGAAATAGATCCGTATGTTGCTGATTGATAATGGGTGGCTATAGAATTTTAGCTGATTGTGGCGTTAGGCTACTTTGCAACCTTCTCTTCCCACTCGGCAGCCCAATTTCTTAACGGATTTAGAGTATCCATTAAGGACAATCCTAATTCTGTTAATTTATAGCCTTCAGATGTTGTAAAAACCAATTCAGCTTCAGTCAATTGCTTAATTCTAGTGTTTAAAACAGATGGCGACATACCGTCACATCGCTCTTGTAATCCTCTAAAACTGAGAGGAGTGGAGTTAAGTTCCCACATAATTCTCATGTTCCATTTTCGACCTAGCAAATCAAAAACAGCCATGATAGCTACACCCGAACTTGATCCTCTTACTAACTTTTTAGGTAGTGGTGTTGTCATATCATTGCGCTTCTAAAAAAGTAGCGGTATAGTTTGCTACGAAATAAGTAGCGATTTTATATTAATCTATTTAGAAAGCGAGAATTATATGTATTTAGTAGATATGAGTTTTACTGACATGGAAAAAATCACACCGGAACTAACTGCACATCATAAGAGTTATCTGGAAAAAGAATATAAATTAAACAAGCTGATGTTTGGAGGCAGAAAAGTACCTCGAACAGGGGGGATACTTATTTCACAACATGCGAGTGAGTATGAGCTTCAACAGGTTCTAAACTCAGACCCATTCGTTAAAAGTGGAGCTGTAGCTTATTCAATTACTGAATTCATTCCTGTAATGGCCTCTAAAGGTTATGAAAGCATCATAGCCTAACAAGCTGTTAAACAAGAACAAATACAGTTGGTTTTTGTTCTTTCGTCGCTTATCATCGTCAACTATATTTAGCCTGCTAACAGTTTCGAACTATGGTTACCTTCATGTTTATTGTCATTGCAGTAATTGGTGTCGCGTTGCTCCTGATACCAACAGAGTTCATCTTAGCGTTTGATGGTCAAACTGGACGCTGGCTATATGAGCACGCAAAAGACAAAGAAAAAGGAGTGAGTAAAGCTAGAAAATTTTACAGGCTTCTTGGTGCTTCTTGTTTAATTGTCTCAGTCAGTTTCTTGATATTCACCTAAGAGATAAAAACAGGACAGCTTTTCTTTTTATTGACTGTATATTTAAAACTCAAATGACGAATGATTGTACTTTTCTAATCTGGTGTATATGCGGCTGAGGCCTTCGGTTTCAGGGCGAAGTTTCGCATTGTAAAACTCTCTGAGCGAGAGATAGGGGTATCGAACTGGCCGTTAAACATGGAAGTTGTTGGAAACCGCAGAGCGGACATGGCCATTTCTGTTCCATACATAATTTGGCATTCCCTCCGTCCTTGGAGGTCTGACGGCGCAAAGCGTGCCTTAGTAGCGTCTGCACATACGCCGACCGCAGGTCATTGAAACCACCTTTGCCTGAACGTAACGCATTTCTGTCCAAAAACGTCTCTAAAGCGATCAAACCTAATTGTTTACCGACCGCTAGGTGCTTTTCTATGATGCTTAAATTGTGGGTTAACCCATAAATATTTACCCGTGACTTGCTCATTGTATTTGACGATTTTGATTGGATTAATATAGCAATAGCGGTTAAGTTCTTATCTACTGCATTGATTTGTGGCTGTGAATACTTTGACTCAATATTAAGGAAAATAAAATGGGATTGTTAGATTCGCTGATGGGAAATGCTTCAGAGGTTAACCTTGAAGAGCTGACAGAAGAGCTTAGCCCGATATTGGCTGACAATGAGTCGCTGAGCTTAGCCTACAAAGTGATTCGAGATATGTTTGTCTTTACCAATAAACGCCTGATCTTAATCGATAAGCAGGGAGTGACGGGGAAAAAGGTTAGCTACCATTCAGTGCCTTATAAAGCGATAACCCATTTTGAGGTAGAAACAGCGGGCAGATTTGATATGGATGCAGAGCTAAAATTGTGGATCTCGGGTCAAAAAGAGCCGTTAGTTAAGGAGTTAAAACGAGGCACAGATGTGGTCGGCATTCAAAAGACCATTGCTAACTTTTCACTGTAACTTGTTGCTAGATTCATCTCTCCGACAAAGAACATTGCCGCAGCACCTTAGCTGCGGTTTTGCCAACGCCAACTTGGCTTAGTCAAAATATCCTGCCCAATAATCTCTGTTTGCCCGAGTTGTTTATCTAGCTCAATCAAGTTGCAATCTTCAAACTGATTTAACGAATTAATCAATCTATTCGCATGAGACACCACCCATAACTGACAGCGCTCTGATGCTTTCACTATAAGCCGAGATAATGCTGGCAGTAGATCGGGGTGCAGGCTGGTTTCTGGCTCATTGAGTACCATTAACTCGGGTGGTCTTGGTGTTAGCAAAGCAGCAACGAGCAACAGGTAACGCAGCGTGCCATCGGATAGTTCTGCAGCATTGAGCGGCCTAAGTAGACCGTGTTGGTGAAACTTAACGGTTAACATGCCATTAGATTCATATTCGATAATCACATGTGCGCCGGGGAAAGCATCACTGACGGCGCTATCGAATGCATCACGATCGCCCACTTCAAAGATGGTTTGAATAGCGGAGGCTAAATCTCTACCATCATGGTGCAGCACAGGGGTTCGAGTGCCTAGCTGTGGCTTTCTGGCTGGGGCGTCATTGTCACTGCGAAAATGATCGTAAAAACGCCAGGCGCGAATGTTGTCTCGTAGGCGTATCACCTCGGGCGTTCGCTCGGGGTCGGCAAGTTCAGTAAAGATACTGTCGCTATGTTGCATGTGCACATTGAGTGTTTGCCAGCCTGCTTGTTTTGCGCCTTCGGTGCGGCTTTTGACTAATGCTGAGCGGCGTTCAAGCAATACCGTACTTGGACGATAGGAGTTACCTACCCAAATAGCTTCACGCTTAATCTGCGGATCTAAGCCAAACAAGGTGGTGGAGTCTGGTTTTGGCAGTCCGAGTTCAATCAAGTAACTAAATTCATCACTAGCAAAGCCGAGCCTTAGCCGTTTGACCTGTTGCCTTACGCTGGGTTCTACTGGCGCCTCTTCCGCTAGCATGGCCCGTGACAATGTCTCTGGTCCTGCCCAGAAGCTTGAGTCTAAACCACCTTCTAGCGCTAAGGCATTGACCACACCACCTTGGGCTGTTTGCGCCAGCAGCCGTAATGCTTTGTATAAGTTGGACTTGCCACTGCCATTAGCACCCGTGACGAGATTGAGTCGTGCCAAGGGAATAGTGACATTCCGTAAAGAGCGATAGTTTTCAATGGCGAGTGTGGTTAGCATTTCGTGCTCATTTCTACAAATGGGTCTAGTGTCACTTTAACGATCAAAGGCTATCGATGTCTATGATGAGTCATGGGAAAATATAAAGTGAACTGCAGATCATAATCCCACCACCTGACATTACGATTGATAGATGTTGGGTTGCCAGACTTGCATTAACGTTTCGGGGTTTTCAATCGCTTTAAAACCAAACTGAGCATATAGACCATGTGCGTCTTTGGTCGCTAATACGATGCGCCTTAATCCCTGTAAGTCATCGTGTGCAACGATATGGGTCATTAACCACTTACTTAAACCCAAACCACGGTAACTTTCTAGGATAAAGACATCTGCCAAGTAGGCATATGTTGCTCTATCGGTGATGAGTCTGGCAAAGCCAATTTGTTGCTGCTGCTGATTAAACACGGCAAAACATAAGCTATTAGTAATAGCTTTCTTTAGAGTCGACTTGGAGATCCCTTTAGCCCAATAGCTGTTTGAGATAAATTGATAGATAACATCAAACTCAAATTGGCTGTTATCGGTACTGATGCTGAATCCTTTCATAGTGGCTCTCGTTTTGTATACTGGTATTAGGGATGAACGTTTGGGTTAATCTTCGACGTCAGTACATGGTCTTGCCAGCGACCGGCGATCTTCAAATAAGACTTGGCGATTCCTTCCTGCTCAAAGCCTAACTTGTCGAGCACTGCGGCACTACGATTGTTGGTGATAATATAGTTTGCCATGATGCGATGTAAGCCCATGCTATCAAAGGCATAGTTAATGGCAGCTTGCAGGACTTCATACATATAGCCACGACCTTCATATCTCTTAGCGACAGAATAGCCGAGATTACACGCCTGAAAAATACCCATTACGATATTGCTGAAGTTGCACACCGCAATGATCTCTGTCTGGCTTTTGTTGAGCGCGACAAGTTTTAGTGCGCTGCCATCCTCATACTGCTTAAGGTTCTCTGTAAGTTGGTGTTGCCAATATGCGATGGTATAAAACTCTTCAGATCGTAGTGGCTCCCACAGCGCTAAATGCGATTGATTTTGCTGGTAGTAATCTCGTATGAGCTCAGCGTCAACAGAGGTTAACATTAACAGGCTAGTTCTTTCTGTTTCTATCACTGGCGTGATCGTGCTTAAAGGCCTGTTACTTAAAGAGCCGTTGCTTAAAGTTCTGTCCATGAATAGGTGTCCTATCTATACCCGTTCCACTTGAATATGCTCGTTTCAGAGGCATTGTGCGAGTTCAATTCTAGGCGCATTAACATAGAAATGGTTATTCCCTTTTAAGTTAGTGCAACAACGAAGTGGGCTTGCACAACGCCTTCGTTGATGGGTTTTAATGGGCTTTACTCTGTGTTATTGATTTTACTAAGGGAACGACCATTAGTGGTAATCAATGCCTCGCATACATGGATGTAGGTGCTTAGGTTCAGCCTGGAGCAATGAACCTGTGATTAAAGCCCATTAAACTCCCACTGAATCCTGCATTTTCACGTAGAACGGGTATAGTTGTTTTATTTGTAGGTTTAAATTATATAAGCCAATGTATTTAGATCAACACATCACTCAGTACTCTTTGCCAATTTTGTCCCATGATCTTATCGCGATCATTACCGCTAAAGCCGGCTTTGCCTAAGGCGAAGTCAATTCGATTCATGCGATCGATATGGTTAAGCTCAGGGATCACCACATGTTCAGGCTCTACATCGTAACCAAGGACCTTTTTCTCGCGCAGACTATGCCACCAACCAAGGTACTGTTTTACCCCTTCGGCATTATTGTTGTTCAGTTTGAGCAAGTTTTTCTGGCCGCGCAGTGGGTAGTCATTGGCAATGGCGACAGCATCAATACCACCGACATTAGCGACATGTTTAAGATGGTTAATGTAGTGATCAACGGTTGGCACTTTGTCGTTAGTTAGCCAAAAGCTCATCATAAACACGCCGAATAAACCGCCGCTGTCGGCGATCGCTTTAATCACCTCATCTGGGCTACAACGGGCATGATTGACCAAAGCACGCACCGCGCCATGACTTTGCACTATGGGCATACGGCTAACTCTGGCGGTATCTAGCGCCGCTTGTGGACTTGAATGGCTAACATCGACCAGGATATTCTTGTCATTCAGCTTATTAATTAGTGTGTTACCTGCTTTGGTTAGCGGCAGGTTAAGCCCGCCACTGGCATCATTATCAAGTGCGCCGCCACTAAATTTATTGCCGTAATGATGAGTCAGTTGCAGCGCTCTTAACCCTTGGCGATGAAACTCGTCAACTTGGCTTAAGTCATTATCAATGCTGCCCTCGACGCAATCCGAACCCTGGATCTGGAAGTACACTACAGTGCGATCAGTTTGCTTGGCTCGGTTAATGTCATTGCCGTTAAGCCCAAGAATGAGTTTATCGCTGTTGGCTTCAACGCGGCTTTTTGCCGCTTTGATGCTTTTAATACAAGCTTGATAAGTACGTTTGTAGTTGGTGGTGCCATCAGGTTGTTTTATCGCTTCAATGGCTGAGATATCGCAAAGGTAAGCATCAATGTTTGACGCTGCTAAATCAGCGAGGTCATCGGGGAGAAAACAAAGACCATCGACAAACAGGCGTTTATGCTCTTTGGCTAATGCGGGCAGAGGGCCAAGCTGGCTCAAGAGCGTACCCGCGGCAAGACCTTTAATAAGTTGACGTCGATTAATTAATTGCTGCATCGGTTTCTCCCACACTAGGCATTGATTAGGTTACTTTTATTGTTATCCCCCCATAGTATCCTATCGACTTCGACTATTCGATATCTTGACAATGATTGAGCCTTAAGTGACTATTCGAGGCCAAATTGAAGTGAAATTATTAATAATTAAAGGCTTTTAAATCAAAGTCTAATATATGAAAGTTAACAAAATTAAGGGGAAGGCTATGTTTCATCGCGCGTTAGCACTTGCACTACTATTGGTATTGCCAGCGTCAGTTCAAGCCGAAAACTATTCGATTGGCACCGGTGGTCAAAGCGGGATCTATTACCCTTTTGGTGGGGCATTAGCCAAAGTATGGTCTGATAAAGTGCCTGAAGTGAATGTTAAAGCGGAAGTGACAGCAGCTTCTGTAGAGAACACTATCAAGGTGGTACGCGGTGATATGATCGCCGGGATCGCCATGGGCAATGTAGTACTCGATGCCTATAAAGGCGAAGGTAAATTTAGAAGTGCCATGCCAGTGAAAACTCTGTTCGCACTCTACCCAAATCTAGTGCACGCCATCAGCTTAGAAAAATCAGGCATTACCTCTCTGGCTGATCTCAAGGGTAAGCGTATCTCTTTGGGCGCTCCTGCAAGTGGTACCGCTGTGACTTCAGCAGCATTGCTTGAATCAATCGGTATTGATGTTAAAAAAGATATCACCGCGGTTTATCTTAATTACGCCGAAACGACTAACGCATTAGCGAACGGTCAAATAGATGCCGGCTTTATTGTTGGCGGCCAAGGTGTTGGCGCTGTGACTCAAGTTGCGCTAACCCATAAGATTAATATTATCCCAGTATCTGCTGCCCAAAGCGCTGCATTTATCGCGAAAAATCCAGCTTATAGTAACTACACGATCCCAAGCGACGTGTATAACAATGTTGCTGCAGTATCGACGTTAAGCGTGTGGAATGTGATTGTTGTCAGTGCCAAAATGAGTGATGAGATGGCATTTAATCTGACTAAAGCAGCCTTTGAAAATATGGGTGAAGTGCAGAAAGTGGTTAAAGTGGCGGACGCTACGACACCTGAAAATGCTAATCGCTTGAAAGGGGTGCCATTACATCCTGGCGCGCAAAAGTACTTAGACTCTCTTAGCAAATAATCTCTTTAATCACTGGCACTTATATTCTATAAGTGCATTGCAACATCGACAAAGGCAACTAAGTAGTTGCCTTTGCGTTATTTAGGCCATTGAGTTGGCTGGTGCAAACTCAATGGCCTCAAGGATAAATTATGACCCCAGTTGACGACAAAGAGGTTAACCAACCCCTTGCTACAACTCCGGCCGAACAGCTTAAAAACAGTAATGTAGTGGATAAGACCTTAGCTTATGAAACCGCTGTAAAGATTTTTGGTTATCTCATTTTGGCGCTTGCGGTAGCGCTTTCATCTTTCCAAATTTGGCAAGGCGTTACATCCACTATCTCGGCAACTTACTTTCGTCCAGTACACCTATGCTGGGTATTGGTACTGATATTTTTGCATTATCCATTGATAAGCAATCGGTATAACAAAGCTTATATGTTGGGGCGGGTAACTGATTTAGCGCTGTGTGGCTTAACGGTATTTGCAGGCTACCGTATGTTGATTTTCGATTATAACGATATCGATCATCTGCTGTATGGCCTAGGCACAGCTGATTTAGTGGCTGGTAGTGCCTTAGTACTGCTACTGCTCGAAGGTTGCCGCCGCACAGTCGGTTGGGTGATGGTGCTTATCGCAGGCTTGTTTCTAGCCTACAGTGCTTTTGGCGATATGCTGCCAGGTGCGTTGGCAACTAAAGCGTATTCTTTACAAGAGTTGGTTCAGTTTCAGATCTTCTCCGCCAATGGTGTGTTTGGCTCGGCGCTGGGTATTGCCGCGACAACGGTATTTATTTTCGTGTTATTTGGCGCCTTCTTAGAGGTGACTGGTGCGGGTAAGTTCTTTATCGATTTGGCGTTTTCTATCGCGGGGAAATATCGTGGCGGGCCAGCTAAAGCAGCGGTGTTAGCCTCAGCGGGGCTAGGCTCTATCTCAGGCTCTGCTATTGCGAATACGGTCACCACGGGCTCGGTGACGATTCCAATGATGAAGAAGCTCGGCTATACGCCGGAGCAGTCTGCGGGAATTGAAGCGGCGGCCTCAACGGGTGGACAGATCATGCCACCGATTATGGGGGCGGGTGCCTTTGTAATGGCACAGTTTACGGGGGTACCCTATAGCGACATTATGCTGGCATCAATAGCGCCTGCTATTCTCTACTTCTTCTGTACATTGCTATACGTGCACCTGATGGCCTGTAAGTTAAATCTACAAGCTGCGAGTCGTACTGAGGCTGTTATTAGCGTAATGAAGGACGGGGCTCACCATCTTATTCCGCTGGGGATTATTACCACCTTACTGATGATGGCGTATTCGCCATTACTGGTGGGTGTTGCCGGTTGTGCGGCGATTTTACTGACCGCGGCGCTGCGTAAGCACAGCCGTATTGGCTTGAGTAAGTTTATCTCTGGTATGAAAAACGGCGCGTTAATGGCATTGCCTATTTCGGTCGCCTGTGGCGCGGCGGGGATTATTGTTGGCGTGGTAGGCCAGACCGGAATCGGTCTGCAGTTTACTCAATTTGTGATGGAGTTTTCCGGCGGATATATGCTGGTGGCGCTGGGCTTAATCAGCATTGTGGCATTGGTACTGGGTATGGGGTTACCCGTTACCGCAGCTTATATTGTGCTGGCAGTCATGGCGGTGCCTATGCTCGGAGACTTTGGTCTACCTCTGCTCACTGCGCATTTGATTGTGTTTTGGTTATCGCAAACATCCAATGTCACGCCACCTATCGCGCTGGCAGCCTTTGCTGGCGCGGGTGTTGCCAATGCCAATCCGATGAAATCATCTGTTGAAGCGTTTAAACTTGCGGGCGGGCTGTTTATGATCCCGATCATGATGGCTTATACCGACCTGCTCAATCCAGAGGCTGGGATGATGGCATTTGGGTTTGCCATAGTGCAGACGGCAACGATTATTGTTGCTATCGCCATATCGATAGAGGGTTATCTTTTGAGACCGTTATCAAAGCTTGAACGTATGCTGGCATTTGCCGCTGCGCCGTGGGTACTGTTTAATCCCTTCAGTACAGGCTTTGTCGGTGTGTTGCTGATTTTAGGCTTGATTGGCTGGCAGTGGAAAACCCGAGTTAAGGCAGCAGTCTAAAGAGCATAGCGTTACTTAGATTAAGTGTTAGCTAGATAAAGTATTACTGAGCAGAGAGAACCGATGACGCGTTGACTAACGAGTTATCGGTTCGCGTGCTGATGCTTGAGGTTTTTACTCGCTTTCACTCTTGATCGCGTTCGCTAAGGCCAGCAAACCATTGGTGCGTGATGGGCTTAATTGCCCCTCGAGTCCTAGCTGCTTAAAAAACGGCTTAGGGTCAAAATCGGTGATCTCTGCGCTGGTCTTGCCATTACAGGCGATTAATAATAACGCGATAAGCCCCTTAACGATGCGGGCATCGCTGTCGGCTAGAAAGTAATGTTTACCCTCAATCTCGCAGTGATACAACCAAGCATTGCTCTCACAGCCTCGTACTTGCGCAGTGTCAACGCGAAAACACTCATCGAGTTTAGGCAATGTTTTACCGAGCAACATTATCTGACGATAGCGCTCTTGCCAGTTGTTGGCTT
The DNA here is from genome assembly GCF_016757755.1 of Shewanella sp. KX20019. Taxonomy (NCBI): domain Bacteria; kingdom Pseudomonadati; phylum Pseudomonadota; class Gammaproteobacteria; order Alteromonadales; family Shewanellaceae; genus Shewanella; species Shewanella sp. KX20019. The sequence continues at coordinate 948,536 of NZ_CP068437.1, forward strand.
GTTCAAATAGCTCCAGCGTTGCTTGAGCAGATTGATTAAGTTCTAACGCTAAAAACTCTATTGTAGTGGGTTGGACTTGCTGGCTCATACCGGACCTGACTTTAACGTAATGATTATTTGAAATTAATTTAATTGATAAGCTGCGTCTTCTCGACTTTGCTGTTAGATTTCCCTGCTTTCCCTGCTTTTCCGTCCTAGCCGTTCCCGTCCCAGCTTCTAACCGTGCTTTTCCTAGCACCTAGCATCGGCTCTTAACCGTCTTAGCCGTTTCCGTCTCTGCAGCTACCGTCTTAGCATTTACCGGCTTTCTGTCTCTACAGCTACCGTCCCAGCTCCTAACCGTTCTTAAAGCAATAACTCTTTCACGGACTGCATGGCTGCAATGAAACGGTCGATATCTGCCTTATTAGTATAAACGCCTATTGAGGCTCGGCAGCAGCCATTAAGTTGTAAGTTTTGCATTAGAGGCATGGCGCAGTGGTGACCGCAGCGTACCGCTATACCTTGCTGGTCTAGTAGGATCCCAACATCTTGATGGTGCTCACCTGCGAGGTTAAAGGCGACGGCGCCGAGATTGTCGCTGTGGGCGCCATAAAGTACCACATCACCTAAGGCTTTGAGTGAATCTTGCAGATAGATAAGTAACGCTTGCTCTGCTGCAGCGACTTGCTCTGTGGGCAAGGCGTTAATGAAATCAATGGCGGCGCCTAGACCGATAACTTCGGCTATTGGTGGAGTACCTGCTTCGAGTCGATTCGGCAGTTGATTAAACTCGGTGCCACTAAAGCTGACGCTTTTAATCATCTCGCCACCGGTCATGAGTGGGCTTAGGCTATCTAATATCTCAAAGCGGCCATATAAAACACCGATGCCTGTAGGGCCGTACATCTTATGGCCGGAGAATACGTAGAAATCACAATCGATCTCTTGCACATCAACGCTCATATGCGCAATCGCTTGCGCGCCATCAACCAAGGTTATCGCGCCGACTTGCTTTGCTTTGGCGACTAACTCACTCACCGGGTTCACTGTACCTAATACATTTGAAACATGGCTCAGTGCCACTATCGCAGGTTTTTCGAGTAACAAGCTATCAAATGCAGCGGTGTCTAAGCGACAGTCTACGGTCAACGGGAGTGGCTTGATAATCGCGCCTGTGCGTTTAGCTAGCTCCTGCCAAGGCACGATATTGGCGTGATGGGCGGCGGTATCAATTAAGATCAGATCGCCCTGCTTAAGCTGTAGCGTTAACCCATTGGCGACGATGTTAATGGCCTCGGTTGTACCGTGGGTAAATATAATCTCTTCGCGGCGACTTGCCTGAATAAACTGGCATAGTTTGTCGCGTACCGCTTCATATTGAGTGGTCGCACGTGCCGATAACTGGTGCGCAGCCCGGTGTACATTGGCATTGTCGACCTGATAATAGTGATTCATGGCATCGATCACTTGCTGCGGTTTTTGGCTAGTGGCTGCGGTGTCTAAATAGCATAACGGGTAGCCGTCATTAGACTGCGCAAGCACTGGAAATTTTGACCGTAACATTGAAAGATCCATTCATCTGATCCGAAGTTAAGAGTGTAAAGGCGCGCAGATCTTGTAAGATCTACGCGCCTAATGCAAGGCTATTATTTAATGGACTTGGTATTAAGGGCAGGGGAGGCGATATAGCTGTGCTAATTCATCGAGGCGCAGCATTAGCTCTGGTGAAATACTGCAATTGATACTGTCAATATTCTCTTTTAATTGCTCAAGGTTGGTGGCACCTATGATGTTAGCGCCGACAAATTTTTGTGCATTAACAAACGCAATGGCCATTTGTGCTGGGCTCATATTGAACTCTTTGGCGAGTTCAACGTAGGCTTGTGTCGCTTCAAGTGCCATTGCCGTTCCGGTATAGCGCGCAAAGCGTTTAAATAATGTTAACCGAGCACCTTCTGGCCACTGGTCATTAAGATATTTGCCCGACAAGGCGCCGAAAGCCAGTGGAGAGTAAGCAAGTAACGGTACCTCTTCACGATGACTAATTTCGGCCATGCCGACCTCAAAGCTGCGATTAAGTAAGTTATAAGGGTTCTGCACCGAGACGATTTTTGGTAAGCCATGCTTTTCAGCGAGCTGTAAATATTTCATAAAACCCCAAGGGGTTTCATTGGAGATCCCGATATAGCGAATTTTCCCCGCGGTGACTAGATCCGCTAGCGCTTCTAATGTCTCAACAATCGGCGTTTGCTGTTCGCCATCGTCTTGCTGCTCGTAACTTAACTCGCCAAAGAAGTTGCTGTTACGATCGGGCCAGTGTACTTGATAAAGATCGATAGTATCGAGCTGTAATCGCTGCAATGAGTCATCTACAGCGGCATGAATGTTACGCCAGTCCAGCGCCATATTGGGACGAATATAGTCACTCTTGCCACCAGGGCCTGAGACTTTGCTGGCAATAATCAGCTTGTCGCGATTGCCGCGTTGCTTGAGGTAGTTACCCAGAATGGTTTCGGTGGCGCCTTGGGTGTCAGCTTTAGGAGGTACAGGATACATTTCGGCGGTATCGATGAAGTTGATCCCTTCACCAATAGCGTAGTCTAATTGTTCGAAGGCTTGAGCTTGGCTGTTCTGCTCGCCCCACGTCATTGTCCCTAAACAGATTTTACTAACATTTAAGCTTGAGTGTGGCAGACGTTTATATTCCATAATGCAACTCACTTAATTTAAAGACCATCTAGATGAAAGACCTAATAAAAACTATCGACTTAATACACTACCCTAGTTTGGCTAGGATAGGGTGAGTAACATGGTAATTTCACAGGCATCATGGCCGGTGTCACCGAGTGGTGCATCTATATGTTTAAATGCCAACGACTCATATAACTTTATAGCTTCCACTAAATTGGCTGTGGTTTCCAAATAGCAGGCATTAAAACCCTGCTCAGTCGCAAAATCGATCGCTTGTAGTGCCAGTCGTCTCGCAAAGCCTTTACCGCGCAATGCTGGTGAAAAATACATTTTTTGCAATTCACACACACCAAACTGACCGTTAAGTGGCGCGATCCCGCCGCCGCCGAGGATCTGTCCTTGATATTCAATGACCCAATAGCTGGCATTATCAGCTTGATATACTTCATTGAGGTTATCTAGTGTGGGATCTGATACGCCATAACCCTTGTCTGCGGTCAGCCCGTATTCCGCCGAAACTTCTCTAATTATCTGAGCCATAGACGCATTGTCTTGGGCTGTTATCTCTCTGACTGTGTAACCAAACTGCGCTTTAGATTGCACTACCGCTTTAGTGTACTGGGCAATAGCGTTCTCTATCTGGCTTAGTTGCGCGCTGGGCAGCTGCGCCATGATCTCACTAAACTGCTGATTTTGTTGTGCATCGAGTTTAACGAGTTGCTTCTTACCAATACACGTTAGCTGTGCCATCAGGCTACGACTATCTTTTGGGTTAGTAACGGTTTTGACAAAGCCCTTTTCGACGAGATTACTTACAGCACGACTGGCATTGGATTTATCAATATTAAGTAATTCAGCCAACTGCTTTATTGAATAAGAATTTTGTCCCAATTCAACTAATGTGTGCGCTTGAACAGGCGATAGTGGCTGATTACCACAGGCGGCATCCAGCAGTCCTAATTGACGAATGAGTTGTCTGGAAAGGCGGCGTAACTGTGAAGCTTGGTAAGGGGGATTTGGCATATATCGATTCACTAAGGTAATTTAGTTGCGACTAACATCTAACCTACGGGGAATAAACTATTAAATCAAGTACATTTGTGTGAGTTAATAAACTAACCGCTAATGCTGACTTGGTCAAATTGATATTTATATTGACCAAGTGCGCACTATAGAGTGACAGCTACACACAATAAAGTTCAGGGTTTAGCATGGGAGCCATGGCAAGGATGATGGCTTGGGTGTAGATACTTTGGCGTGTGGCATGGCCATGGGTCAATAGTGCTATCGCGCCGCCTTTTTGCTTGATATTAACGGTGTTAAACATACTGTCCATTACATGGCCCAGCTCTTCACCTTGAGTCAGTGCATGGTACACAGGCATTGGGAGCGGCAGTAGTGCGCTGCGACCAACACTGACTTGCTCCTTGTGCGCAATGGCAATATGGGCAAATGTTGCTGGCCCATGGTCAAATAGATCGACACCGCCCTCCATCGCAAGATAGTAATCAGCTTGATAGTGATTTTGGCAGTATTTGACTCTATTGACTGCGCCAGCTTGGGTTTCAGCTTCTGTCATCGGCTGATCAGCGACCAGCGAGGGAGCATGTACGCCTTCGCACTCAATAAGCTCTTCGGGGAATAAGGTGGTTAATGCTGCTTTTGCTGCGCCAACTTTGACAGGGTTTTTAGAACCGACGATGACGCGAATAATGTGTGTCATGAATAGTATTACTTCTTTATCTAGAGGATACGAGCTGTTAATTGTTTATAGCTTTTAGAGACTGTAATGTCACTGCTTAATTACGGCAATTTCTTAGGAGTGAGCCGTTGGTCAATAAACAGGCCCACAATATTTATCTATATTAATCATTAGATTGACTAATCCGAGCTAAATTCTAGCGCTGAAACAGCGTGATCAGGCTCAAGAACGCCGCCTTTTTTGCTGGTCGATATCTCTTTGTCGCCTATTGTGTGACTTATGCCCGCGATGTTTTTTTATGTCTCAATGAATTTATATCAGCATTTAATTAATTAGGTGACCGTAGTGTTAAATCAAGGTTCGATTGGGTTACCAAACTGCAATTAAAATGAAAATTCATGACGTGAAATAAGCGACGGAGTTCGCATTATCGTTAGATTGTGAAAATTAATTACAGAATATGCATCCAGATCAATTTATATACCCTGCATTAGGATTAACTTATGCGCGAAATTACTCCTTAGATATAAATCTACTGGTGTTCGAAAACACCTTTAAGGTAAAGCTAATGCAAAAAGACGCAATCAGTACACAAGAAGTGGCCCAAAACGAAGTAGCAGCGACAAACACGCTGCCTTGGACACGACAAGATACGACCTGGATGTTGAGTTTATTTGGCACCGCAGTGGGTGCTGGCATTTTATTTTTGCCAATTAATGCTGGAATGGGTGGCTTTTGGCCACTAGTCTTAATGGCCGCCATTATTGGTCCTATGACCTACCTTGCCCACCGTGGCTTATCGCGCTTTGTTTGTTCATCGAATAAGCCAGGCAGTGATATTACAGATGTAGTAGAAGAGCATTTCGGTGTTGGTGCAGGTAAAGCCATTACCATGCTGTACTTCTTCGCGATCTATCCTATTGTCTTAATCTACGGTGTGGGTATTACTAACACTGTTGATAGTTTTATTGTTAACCAGCTAGGCATGGATTCACCACCACGCTTTATTCTGTCGGGTGCACTTATCATTGCAATGATGTCTGTAATGGTTGCCGGTGAGAAGTTTATGCTTAAAGTGACTCAGCTTTTGGTTTACCCATTAGTTGCTATCTTGGCATTTATGTCTTTCTATTTGATCCCTGATTGGAAAATGGATGCGCTAAACGTTGTGCCTAGCACCGGTGCTTTCTTGGGCACAGTATGGTTAACCATTCCAGTGCTCATCTTTGCATTTAACCATTCTCCTGCTATTTCACAGTTCTCTGTGGCATTAAAGCGTGAACATGGCAAAAATGCAGCCCGCAAAGCAGACAACATTTTGCGTAACACCACAATGATGTTAGTCGGTTTTGTGATGTTATTTGTATTCTCTTGCGTATTGTCACTATCGCCAGCACAACTAGCAGAAGCGAAAGCAAACAACTTGCCGATTTTATCCTACTTGGCAAACGTACATGACAGCGGTTTTGTTAGCTACTTTGGTCCTATCATCGCTTTTGTTGCGATTATCTCCTCTTTCTTTGGCCACTATATGGGCGCAACTGAAGGCATGAAGGGTATTATCAATAAGCAGCTGCGTAGCAACAAAAAAGAAGTATCAGAGAGCAAAGTTAATAAGTTTATCTTAGGCTTTATGTTCTTCACTATCTGGGCAGTAGCTGTTCTTAACCCAAGCATTTTAGGCATGATTGAAGCATTAGGTGGCCCGATTATCGCGGCGATTCTTTATCTTATGCCTATGTATGCGATTCATAAAGTGCCAGCATTAGCGCCGTACCGTGGCCGAGTGAGCAACATCTTTGTTGTGATTGCAGGTCTACTTTCTATGACGGCTATCTTGTTTGGCTTGATGTCATAAATTGTAAATACTATTCGGGTGTTTATCGCTGTATTTCACGGCATTAACACCCGAGCTTTTGGTTACAACGTTGCATCAATGTTTGACCCAGGGTTAAAAGATCTTTTAACCCTTCCTCCTTTCCCGAGGTAATTCTATGTTTAGCGCATTTGATATTTTTAAGATAGGTGTGGGCCCGTCGAGCTCTCACACTGTCGGGCCGATGAAGGCCGCCAAAGAGTTTATCGATGATTTACATGAAGCTGCTCAGTTCGATAAAGTGACGCGCTTGAGTGTTGAAATTTTTGGCTCTTTGTCACTTACCGGCAAAGGCCACCATACAGATATCGCCATCATTATGGGCTTAGGTGGTAATACACCTGAGAAAGTAGATATCGATGGGATCGCGCATTTTATTGCTCAAGTAGAACAGACTGAGAAATTGCCGATGGGCAAGGAGCAACGTTTAGTCGACTTTGGTCATGATGCGGTTGTTTTTCATAACTATGCTCTGCCGATGCACGAAAACGGTATGATGCTGCATGCGTACGCTGGTGATGAAAAAGTCATGAGTAATACCTATTACTCGATAGGTGGCGGCTTTATCGTTGAGGAAGCGCAGTTTGGTAAGGAAGTACAAAACCCAATTGCCGTGCCATATCCGTACAACTACGCCGATGAATTACTAGCTATCTGTGAAGATACGGGCATGAGCATCAGTACCATTATGTTCAAAAATGAACTGGCATTTAATAGTGAAGCTGATATCTATCAAGGCTTTGCTGATGTATGGCAAACCATGCATGCGGCAATTGAAAAAGGCTGTCAGACGGAAGGGGTGTTGTCTGGACCACTGCGGGTTCCCCGTCGCGCTCCTGCGCTGCACCGTCAATTATTGACAGGCGAACGTCTATCGCAAGATCCAATGGAGATTGTTGACTGGATTAATGTGTTTGCCATGGCTGTCAGCGAAGAGAATGCGGCTGGTGGCCGAGTAGTAACATCGCCAACCAATGGCGCAGCGGGCATCATTCCTGCAGTGTTAGCTTACTATGATAAGTTTATTAAACCTGTCGGTCCGCAAGAATACACGCGCTTCTTTTTAGCCGCGGCCGCGATCGGTTCTTTGTATAAGCGTAACGCTTCAATTTCTGGTGCTGAAGTCGGTTGTCAGGGCGAAGTCGGCGTGGCTTGCTCTATGGCTGCGGCGGGTCTGGCTGAGATTATGGGCGGTAATGCTGCACAAGTATGTATGGCGGCAGAGATCGGTATGGAGCATAACTTAGGGCTGACCTGCGATCCAGTTGCAGGCCAGGTGCAAGTACCCTGTATTGAACGTAATGCGATTGCTGCGGTAAAAGCGATTAACTCTTCACGGATGGCGATGCGTCGAAACTGCCAGCCAAAAGTGAGCCTAGATAAAGTGATCGCGACTATGTATGAAACAGGCAAAGATATGCATGTTAAGTACCGCGAAACTAGCCAGGGTGGATTAGCAATTAAAGTCACCAGCATTTGTGGTTAATCGCCTTAGGCGACTATCGTGATAAAAAAGATAAGCAAAAGGCCATCAAATGATGGCCTTTTTTAATGGTAATGATTGATTATCAGGCTATTTTTCTTCGTACATCAGGTAATAGCTTTGTTCCATCCCTAAGGCACTGTAAGTCTGTTGTGCTTTAGTATTTTCTTGCTCAACATAGAGTCTAAAGCTGGCAGCACCGCCATTTCTAGCGGCAATATCTTTAACTTCTTGATAGAGCTTATTATAGATCCCTTGGCGTCTATTCTCTGGGCGAATATAGACACTTTGGATCCAGTAATAGTCTTTTGCCCGCCAGTCACTCCACTCAAATGTCACCATTAATGAGCCAGCTATTTCACCATTGACTTCGGCGACCAGATAAAAGCCTTTCTCTGGCGAGGTGAGCAGGGTATTAACGCCCTTGGTTAGTACATCAGTGTCGAGCGCAAGGTCTTCTGTTTCTAGTGCCATCGCTTGATTGAAGTTTATTAGCGCCTGTAAATCGGTAACTTGGCCTTTACGAATGTTCATCTTTTATCCCTATTTTTTTGCGGTCACTTTAACATGGGAGGTGATTTAAATACGGCAATTTTTTGATTTTATCGATAGATTAATATTCGACTAAAGTCTAACTCTGCTACACTTTTTTTAGAGTTGAAAAAAGTTGAGGTTACGATGGATAACACTCCCCGTTCCCATGATGAACAGTGTCATATTGAATGCGAGCAACCGCTTAAGAGCTTTAAACCTATCAATCACCCGCGTCACTTTTTGGCGACACTAATGACCTTTGGCGCATGGGGATTAGTTTGGTGGTGGCTTATTCTACGCGCAGAGGGAAAGCATAAGCAGTTTTTCAGTGGCTTTGATGACGCCTATTGGAGTTACTTGATGGAACGAGAGCAGCCGCCAGCCGCACTGCACAAGATGCGCTTTTCTAAAAATGAGAAAAACTCAAAATTTGAGGCCTAAAATTACGGATCCTTTACTGGCCTAGCCATTATTGTTGTGACTAATCTATCGAAGGGCGCAGCGTGATACAGATCATCCCTACCATTTAATGGCTATGCTAAACTGCCGCGTTATTTTTCAAGCATGTATTTGCTTGTGTCTTCCTCTTCCAATGTCGCAAGGTTTAATTATGTCAAAACAACAAACTTCACTTTTTGGCAAAGTGTGGTCACGCTGGATGTCGGTGCCATTATGGCTACAGATCATGATTGGTATGCTGTTGGGGATCTTAACCGGCGTCGGTTTTGGTGAACAAGCGACGGTATTGAAGCCAATTGGAACCCTGTTTGTTAATACCATTAAGATGCTTATTGTACCGCTAGTATTTTGCTCGTTGATTGTCGGTGTCACGTCTATGCAAGATACGGCTAAAATGGGCCGTATTGGTTTTAAGTCATTTGCCTTCTATTTAGGTACCACTTCGATTGCGATCACTGTCGGTCTCGCAGTGGGTCACTTTTTGCAGCCAGGTAAAGGTCTAAATATGGTTGCAGAAGCCTCTGATGAGGTGATTAAAGCGGTACCATCGGTGATGGAAACCTTGATTAATATCATACCGACTAACCCGGTTGCAGCACTTGCCAGTGGTCAAATATTACAAGTGATTGTATTTGCGGTTGCACTTGGTGTGGCTCTGGTGCTTATTGGTGATCATGGTAAACCAGCAATAAAAGTATTCGAAAGCCTAGCTGAAGCGATGTACAAACTAACCGACATGGTGATGAGACTAGCACCTTACGGCGTATTTGGACTTATGGCATGGGTTGCTGGCGAATATGGTATTGGCATGTTAATGCCATTGATTAAGGTCATTGTGGCAGTATATATTGGTTGCTTCTTACATATCGTGGGCTTCTACAGCATCGTATTGACTGTTTTTGCCAAACTAAACCCAATACAGTTCTTTAAAGGGATCAGTAATGCCATTGCGGTGGCATTCACCACTTCAAGCTCTGCGGGTACCTTGCCTGCCAGTATGAAGTGCGCCAATGAGTATTTAGGGGTCAATAAGAAGATCTCTAGCTTCGTTTTGCCACTGGGAACCACCATCAATATGGATGGTACCGCGCTTTATCAAGGCGTGACGGCGCTGTTTGTTGCGCAGGCCTTTGGTATTGATCTGAGCTGGGTTGACTATATTACTATTATCCTCACCGCGACCTTAGCCTCTATTGGAACTGCGGGTGTACCTGGAGCTGGATTGGTGATGCTAACACTAGTGTTAACCACTGTTGGTTTGCCGTTAGAGGGCGTTGCATTGATTGCTGGTATTGATCGTGTGCTTGATATGGCTCGCACCGTAGTGAATGTTTCAGGTGATCTAGTGGCGACCACAGTGATCGCCAAATCTGAAGGCGAACTCAACGTAGAGCATTACAATGCGGGCGCAGAAGAGAGCGCTGAAATAGCTGAGAAGTTAAACTCATAATAAATACCCGTTCTATTTCAAAGTGCATGTTTCTGAGCTGCCTGAGCTAAATCGATTTAAGGTGTATTGTTGTAATCATGGGTTACCTTATACGCCACTTCTTTCAAAAGAGTGCAACAAAGAACAGGAGCAGCTCAGGCGCTCCCACTGAAATCACCCATCTTGAGCTAGAACGGGTATATACGGCTAGATACAAATAAATAAACCGCCTATTTAGGCGGTTTATTTATTGCTTAGTGAATCGGTAACGATTACTTTTTACTAAGTATTAATAACGTTTTATCGTCCGCATCTTGCAGCAATAATTTACCTTTCGAGAGTTTACCTTGGCTGATGGCTGGCATCGCTTGCATCACGCGTTGCTCTTGCGCCATTAGGGCATCGACACAGGCTTTCATGGTGTGGCCTGCGGGTTGCAACTGCAGCGATTGGCCCGATAAAACATAACTACCAAAGAAATTATTGCAGCTATTGTTGCCAGTTAACTTACCTTCTGCTTCGAAAGTCAGCTGAGCTGGGCTATAGTCGATAACAGGTTGACCGTTTGCGACCTCAATATGCCAGGTACCTTCAATGGCTAAATCCTCAATTTGGGCTTGCGGAGTTGATTGGCATGCGGATAAACCCAGTAGCAAACTTGCTACGATAAAGGATTGTTTTATCATGTTACGGATCCAAAGTGATTAATATCGATATATTGTGAGTATTCTAGCTCAAAATCAACAGAAATAAGGCGATTGTTAGTGCAAAAAAATGTAATTAATTACCTCAAGATGCTGCATTGGGTCGGATTAAGTATGTTGTTATGCGGTGTTGGGCTGTTTTTCTTTACGGAAATGGCGCAACAAGTAACAGGAATGATGCTTATTGCCTGTCTTGCGGGGCTGGGGATGGTGATGATGTCTCCCTTTCCCATTGCGCTGTTTCTACAATGGGCTAGGGATCAAACACCTGATCAGTAGGGCTTGTTGGCTAACGATTGGCGGCTCAGTTCGAGATCGTCCTCAGCAGCTTGTTGCATTGGCACTAGTGATTGCTGAGCATCCGGGGTAAAAAAGCTTTTACCAACGACGATACTCAACTTTCCGGCCGCTTTAGTGATCTGTTTTCGCAGACGAGCTATTAATGTCGCCAGATTCGATTCGCTGTCGACAAAAGCCAAAATGATGAACTTGTTCTCATCGATTCGTGCAGACATATCAGCTTCTCGTAAACAGTCGGAAATAATGCTTGCTAAAAGGCGCGCTTTTTGTGACTGAGATAGTTGCACGGTTCGCATCAATGGATTGTCGACCATTTCAATGATAATAATCCCAGCATGTGAGCCAAAACGTCGACTTAAACTCAGCTGCCTTGGCGCCATGAGGCCAAAACCATAGGGGTTGAGCATCTGCGTGGTTTCATCCTGAAACGACAAGCGTTGTACTTGCTGCATTAAGTACACTTGCTTAAGTTCGCCTTGCAGTAGAGCGCGAACAGATTCAATCACGGTTAACGAAGCCGATGAAGATTGAGTGGTATTAGGATCACAGATTAAAATACAGCCAAAAACCCGACCATCAGGCCAAGATAGTTGTAAACTCAATACTTGCTCATAGTGTGAGAACTGCTCACCAATATCATTAGGGTTTAATGTACTTGTGCCGTAGCTACTGCTTAAGCTCACGGCATCAATTAGCGGTGAGTTTACCAGTAATAAACCTGTTTTTAGTGGATTATCAGCTTGCCTTTTCCCACAAACTATTTGCGCGTCTTGAGCTGAAAACTGCACGATAAGACTGGTTTTTGAACCATACAAGTCGTTGAGTAGATCGACTTGTTGTTGCCATCTTGGGATGCTTACAGCTGAGTGTTCTTGCTCTCTTAGCCAAATATTTTGATCGATAGGATGAGTTAACATTTTTAAACTCGCTAGTGATTATTTCCGCCTGAAAATGGACATTAAATAATGCATGGGTGACGCGGTACTATACTGCGTTTTTTAGGTTGTTCAAATGTAAATTTGTTAAAGTTGTGAGCTATTTTTGTATAATTCGTGCTCATCGGATCACTCTTGTAGTCTTTGTATATTTTATGTCGATACTGGGCACGGTTTTACTGAGATAAACTAATATACCCATCCTACTGGAAGGTGCTCGTTTCAGAGGCGTTGTGCAAGTTCAATTCTAGGCGCGTTAACGTAGAAATGGTTATTCCCTTTTAAATTAATGCAACAACGAAGTGGGCTTGCACAACGCCTTCGTTGATGGGTTTTAATGGGCTTTACTCTGTGTTATTGATTTTACTAAGGGAACGACCATTAGTGGTAATCAATGCCTTGATTAAAGCCCGTTAAATTCCCACTGAATCCTGCATCTTCAGGTAGGATGGGTATATAATATGGTTATGATTAGTGTTTTTACTCCAAAAATAACATGAAAAACAGTATTAATGTTCGGTTAGCAACTGCAGAAGATGTCCAGTCTCTTGCGGCTTTAGAGCAAAGCCAATTGCAGGATGAACTGTCAATTGAGCAGCGTAATAATAGCTTAGATGGGCAATCATTTAGCGAAACCGATTTAACCTGTCTGGTGACACAACACTGGGTGGTTGTCGCTGAGTTAAATGAGCAAATAATAGGTTATGTTATTGCGGGGCGCTGGTCTTTTTTTAAACAGTGGCCTATCTATCGTAATTTGCTTAATCGCTTATCAAGAATTGAATACGATAAGGCAAGATTGACTGAAAAAAACTGTTGTCAGTACGGGCCTATTTGGGTTACGACAGCATACCGTGGCCAGGGCATCTTTGAAGCGCTGGTTCAGTCCATCAGAAAAGCCGTTGCGAAAGAGTTGCCTTATATGCTGACTTTTATAGCTGAAGATAATGCCGGCTCATTCGCAGCCCATACTCGTAAAGGTGGAATGCAAGTGGTCGACTTTATTAGTTTTGATGAGCGCGACTACTACTTACTTGTATTACCGACTACCGACTCTTTTTTCTAAGGATTATTATGTTGTCTGAATCTGTCGCCACTATTTTCTCACCGTATCTGTCACTAAACTTGTCTGGGTTTGATAACCTTAAATTGGTTGTCGCGGTATTGACTGAAAAGGGCGAAGAGTGCCACGCTTTAATAGCGGATATCATGGTTGATGAAAAGCAGGAAAGCAGTTATCTAGTGCGTTGGCATAAGCACTTTATCTATTGTGGTCGCACTAACTCTTACGGCAATAAGATCGATGAAGTGGGCGACTTGGGTACGATTAATCCTGAATCTATAGAGGTACTGCAACCACCAGTGTTATCGATGCAACAAGTTGAGTTTATGTGCATGGAGAATGCACATTTTGACCATTGTTAGAGGTGTTTTTGGACTGAAAACGTTTTAGCTTTTTTAAGCTACCAAGCAGCGCTTGACCTCTAAGTTAGACTGCGTCTAACAACTAACGTCGTGGCACTGCGGCCACTTCACAGCATCAAGCTGCGCTTGACCAAGGTCGTGCAGCTTCGTCCATTCTTGTAATCAAGAGTCGAGCCAAGGGGCAAAGCGCTTGCGCCCGCTCTTGACTTCATGAGAGTCAAACTCTCAGCGCCCCGGCGAAATTTCCAACGTATTTCGGCAACTCCTATGGGGAATTGGCATTGTTTGTGAGCCTCGCTATTGGTTTGATTTGTTCAAGTAATTGCTATTTAGTACCGAAGTTCTAGAAAGTTTAAGCTGAGCTTCATTTATTTGCGTTACAGTCACCAGTTAGCTCTGTCTCAACAATGTTTGATGAAGAGTGACACTTGATGCAGAACAAGGTATTTCTACGCCGCTATAGGTTAGTGAGTATCGATACTGGCATCATAAAAGTTGCAGTAATGGTTTTTATCTTTAAATTTTTTCGAAGCTTACATACTTCGCCTGGAAAACAACATATGAGTAGTACATCGACACATAAACCTCGGCCTTTGGTTGACCTGATAGTGAGCATTGCCATACCCGCTTTTATTCTAATGAAGCTAAGTGGTGAAGATCAGTTAGGGGCGAGTGGTGGATTAATGTTGGCGTTAAGCTTTCCATTGGGTTGGGGCATATTTGAGCTGATAAAGTATAAGAAGTTTAATTTTATCGCCTTGCTTGGGTTAGCCAATGTGCTGTTGACCGGTGGAATTGGTTTATTAGCACTTGACCTTAAGTGGCTGGCAATCAAAGAGGCCGCCATTCCAGCGGCTATCGGTATTGCCGTCATTATTTCGACCTTTACTTCTAAACCATTAATTAAAGCCATTATATTTAATCCTGCAGTGATGGATGTTGATAAGATCATTAAGCGACTGCAGCAGAACAATTGTGTGGCTGCATTTGAACAACGATTAATGAAGGCCACCTATTTGGTTGCGGGTTCGTTCGCGTTCTCCGCCATTATGAATTATGTACTGGCTAAATGGATCGTCACTAGCCCAACAGGCACCTCTGAATTTAATGAGCAGTTAGGGCAGTTGACCTTATACAGTTATCCGATGATAGCCTTGCCATCTATGTTGATGATGATGGGAACATTTTATTATTTATGGCGAACTATCCATGATTTAACGGGGCTTAAGCTGGAAGAGGTTTTGGCAAATCAGTAATGGTTGTGTCAGGTTGCGTCTGACTTACGCTTTACAGCGCTAGGTAATCAAACTTCGTTTGATAAAAGGTCGTGACCTTGTCACTTATCAGGCGATGCCTGCTTTCTAAAGTTAGACTGCGTTTAACAATTAACAATTAACAATTAACAATTAACGTCGCGGCGCTTCGCCCATTCTTGTAATCAAGAGTCGAGTCAAGGGGCGAAGCGCTTGTCCCCGCTCTTGGTTATAAAGTGCCTAACCCTCAGCGCCCCAGACGAAGTTGTGATCCTTCAGTTATTTTCGACAATCGCTACCGCCTCATATTCGCCATCCATGGCTCACCTAAGGCTATCTCAGCATCCATGCCTCGCTCACGCGATTGACTTTAATAACTTCGGCAACTTTATTTTGCCCCCAATTATACCTAAATCATCTTTTACATTTTCATTAGCTTTAAGGCCGCTTCAATAAGTTCATCACGTCCAGATTTTATGCTTGCAACTGTTGGGGAGACCTTTATATCTGGAACAATTCCTATTCTTTGAGTTTCGGAGCCATCTGGGTAATAGACGCCCAGCCCTGATATTCCTGTTTTGATGCCGCCCGGTAGATAAAATATAGATACATCTCCGTCAGCGCCAGCTGTAGTGCTGCCTATAACAGTTGCATTTCCGCCAGCCCTTAAAGCCATGGCGGTGAATTCGGCTTGGCTTAGGGTATTTTCATTGACAAGTATGACGACTTTGCCACGATAGTAGTTGTCGTTTCCTGCGGTGTTTACTGCAGGCATCAAATTAAACTCACCAGGGTTATTAAGATTCAGAGTTGAAAACATTACCCAAGGAGTGGCTTCTTTGGTAAAAAGTTCAGCCAATTGATAAGTTACAAATGTGTTGGGGTAATTTCTAAGATCAACGATTATGCCTTTGGTGTCCTGCATTTCTTGTTCAATCCTCTTTATATCGGATTTTTTAATACTGATTAGATTTACGTAACCGATATTGTTATCCCATTTCTCTATACTAGGGACGCTGCTTTTAGCATTATAATAAGCCTTCATGTTGAGCTCTTTCCATGTATATAATGAAAGCAGTTTGGTCGACTCCTTGCCGTTTGAAACGTAGCTTATTTTTATTGATTTATTGTTAGATCGAAGTAGCTTCTTACTAATATCGAAAAGCTGTCTTGAATAATTGGAGGCTGGTGTATAAGGTAGTTGCTGATTGACAACATCTGCAATCATTACATCTTCGATTTCAGTTATCTCATCGCCAATCCTAAGTCCTGTTTCTTGTTGTAAATCTGGATTAAAAAATTCAGTCACAATTAACTTATTTTCAATGAAATTCACTGCTACTGGCGGGCGATACTGTCCTCTCCAGTTGTATAACGCATTATGACCACCTCTGATATTTGCGTGAGTATCTTGAACCTCAGCAATTAATTTCAATACTGCAATTTCATATTCAAGTTCATTGTTTGCATTAATAAATGAAGGAATGTGTTTTCTCATGACGCCGCGCCAATCATTATCAATTAGGTGCTTATTTGGGAAATAATAGTGGATTATATTCCAGTACCGGTAAACAGAGAGGAGTCTAAATCCATCGTCAGGATAAGGGAGGTTGGCATAGCTTTTTTCATGATTAAAAATAGGGTTGCCGACTTCTTTGGCTACTTCTATATAATAGTGGGTTCCTTGGTGGCGATTTTCGTAAATGAACAGCAATTGCTGTTTGAGCTTTACCGATAGCTTGAGCGTATTCATCCATTCAAGATCTGGCTTTAGGAAAGCATCGCTTGCTGTGGGAGTACACTGTTGACATAGCTCTACGTTGCCTAGCCCTTCAATCCATTTAAATAGTGTAAGGTCTCGCTCGCTAGAGGTGACAACTTTTTGGTAGTTAGGTAAAAACCTCAAAAGTTCATAGTCCCAGTTGTAGTTACCCTTCGCTACTCCTGGGTGGTGGTACTTAATAAATCCCCAAACTTTACCTAATATTTCAAGGTTCTCTAACTCTTGGTTAGACTTAATTCCAACCTCGATATCTGAGCCATTATCAAACTCTCTATCTTTGTCTGCGCTTTTGAACGCTTTTAAGGGGGCTGCATCAATCGATATGCCATCTATTGATAAGTGTAAATTATCAACCCAAACTTTACCTGTTCCTGTTAAATAGGCTGAAACAGTTATCTCTTCAGCTTGTTGGGGCTTTAGATCCAAATTGATCTCATACTTTTTCCAATCTGTTGTACCGGTAATCTCTCGGCCTTGCATTGCATCAAAAGCTATTGATGGCGATACGCTCATAGCAAAGCCAGCATTACCATTTTTTACACCTTCAGTTTTGATGTAACCACTTAATACTATTTTTTCGCCTTGGTAACTTGCCGGCAGCCTAAGCTGCCAGTTTTGACTTCGTGGCTTGTCGGATAAGTTCTTTATGTATAGTGAGTAGCTGCCACTATTAAAGATCAATGTGTCAGTGCTAGAGCTACTTTTATCAACGTTATAGGATTTCCATAAAGTGGGAGCATTATCCTTTTGCTGTTCAAAATCAAGATTAAAACTGTCGCAGTGGACATAGTCGCTAAGTAATAAGCTTGCAAATAGCATAGTGGAAACTAGTTTCATTTTTTATAAGATCCAAATCAAAAAGTTATTGTTATCAACATTGGAGTGTATTTGCTAGCAGTGCTGCAGCGATATGAAATAATGTACAGTTGTGTTGATTTTCTTCGCTGGGAAACAATACATAGACACAGTTAATGACACTCTTTTGGATCTAGTTATGTTATTGACTATCAATGGCTGGCTAGGTTGGATGTTTCATGCCTTAGAGGCCGAGTTAACCGTAACGGGTAAGTTAGAAACAAGTTATCTTGTGTGTTGGGGAAAACATTTCAAAATGTGGGCTCAGGGTAAAATTTAATAATTAATAACTCTGGTGCTAGACGATTGTGCTTTTCTAACCAAGTGAAGATGCGGCAATAACCGACCATGACAAGGATGTCATGGTCGAGCTTCCACGGATATTCTATCCAACACTTACCGCAGGCATTGGAACCAATGCTGCAGGAAGTTACCTTCTATCTAGTAGATAGAGCTTGATACCGTTTTTTGTTGAGCGCAGCGCAGCATTTATCTTGGTCGTATGGTCGCAGCTATCAACAGTTAGAAGGTGTTAACAGTGCAAACTCCCTGCATTAGGCTTATTGATGAAATTTTTAAAATTAGATAAACCTCCCACCAGTGAGCATCAGAATTTACATTTAAGTCGCCAAATTTGCAGACAGCAATCTCCCCCGTTGGAAATTTCGCTTTTTAAATTTCGCCGGGGCGCTGAGGGTTTGTTAAGGGGGACAAGCGCTTTACCCCTTGGCTCTGGTGTGGGCGAAGCACCACGACTTTAGTTGTTAGACGAAGTCTAACTGTTAATCTTCAAAGGCCATAAGGCCTCATTCCCACTAAGCTGTGGGATTAAACCCCATTAACACCAGCTCATCGCCATCCCTCTGATACTTCAAAAACAACTGCGCAATATCATTCGGCGCTGATGACACAGCGCAAAACCCATGTTGCGCATAAAAGCTCTCCAAATGCGCCAAGGCAAAAATATAAGTTTTTCCATCTGAAATTACTGATGCCAACTCTCGCATTAAGCGGTGCCCAACACCTTGGCCACGAAAATTTGGATGCACCAACATCCCAGTTAAAATGGATAACTGGCCAATAGGCCGGATACGGGCACTGGCAACTATCTCAAAGGCAATAGGTTTAGAATGAGTTATATCAGAGGAAGTTATTTCAACGCTATTAGCCGAAGCTGAATCGGCTCGAGTCAACACGCAGACTAACTCTTTCTGCAACAAGCGTGCATAAGGCATATATTGACGGTAGAACTGCTTTACCTCAATACGATCATCAGTCGCCAACCAAGTTAATTGCACTTTTGTATTAATTGCTGCTGTCATAAACAAAAAGGTTGTGAGTCAATTTATGAAAGTTAAATTGTCGCACTAAAGCAGACTTCATACTACCTATGGCATACAGGCATAGCTAACTCTTGTTCATTAATTACTTTGGTGCCTGAGGTAGTGTTTTCTAATTTAGCGTAGATACGGCTGTGACCGTCCATGACATGGACGTCATGGCCGAGCCTCCAGGGATGGACTTGCAGCGTGTCACTGAAGTATCTACGCATACGCCGACCGCAGGTCATCGGAACCACTATTGATAAAAAGAGCACTTGGTTTCATATACCTAGTCAAGCTAGAAATCGTGCATTTCTTAATGCTTGCAGCAGATACAACGAAGATTTTTTACCCTCCATGGTAAATCTTCAGAAATGTTCCAGGCATAAAAAAACCGCCCTTAGGCGGTTTTAATTGCGAGCTTTGCCGATTTAATCGGTAAAGCTTAAAGACCTGCGTCAGCGCGTAGTGCTTCTGCTTTGTCAGTTGCTTCCCAAGGAAACTCTTCACGACCAAAGTGACCATATGCAGCTGTCGCTTGGTAGATTGGACGAGCTAGGTTTAACATCTCTGTTAGACCGTATGGACGTAGGTCGAAGTGACGACGAACTAGGTCAATCAATAACTCTTCAGCTACTTTAGCAGTGCCAAATGTTTCGATGCTGATAGATGTTGGCTCTGCAACACCAATGGCGTAAGACACTTGAATCTCACAACGTTCAGCAAGACCCGCTGCAACAATGTTCTTTGCAACGTAACGGGCAGCGTATGCCGCACTACGGTCAACTTTTGATGGGTCTTTACCAGAGAAAGCACCACCACCATGACGCGCCATGCCGCCGTAGGTATCTACGATGATCTTACGACCGGTTAGACCACAATCACCTACTGGACCACCGATAACAAAACGGCCTGTTGGATTGATGAAGTACTTAGTGTCTTTAGATAACCACTTAGCCGGCAATACAGGCTTGATGATGGTTTCCATAACACCTTCGATCAGGTCCGCTTGGCTTACGCTGTCGCAATGCTGGGTCGAAAGTACAACTGCGTCGATACCATGGATGCTGCCGTCTTTGTTATAGGCAAAAGTCACTTGGCTTTTTGCATCAGGACGCAACCAAGGAAGTGTCTTGTCTTTACGAACTTCAGACTGACGCTTCACTAACTTGTGTGAATACGTAATCGGTGCAGGCATAAGTACATCGGTTTCGTTGTTGGCATAACCAAACATTAGGCCTTGGTCACCAGCACCTTGCTCTTTAGGGTCTGCACGGTCAACACCTTGGTTGATGTCTGGAGATTGTTTACCAATGACATTTAAGATAGCGCAAGAATCAGCGTCAAAGCCCATATCAGAATGGGTGTAACCAATGTCGCGTACAGTCTTACGGGTGATCTCTTCGATATCAACCCAAGCTGAAGTAGTTACTTCACCGCCAACCATAACCATGCCAGTTTTGACATAAGTTTCGCATGCTACGCGTGCTTTTGGATCTTGCTCCAAAATTGCGTCTAATACCGCATCAGAAATCTGATCGGCGATTTTATCTGGATGACCTTCTGAGACAGACTCAGAGGTGAACAAGTGCTTTGCCATGATGGGGAATCTCGTCTTTATACAATTTGAATGTGTAGAAGTATCTACATCTAGACGGCTATCTTAGTTGAAAACAGAAAAGAAGACACCCCTTTCACTTAATTTTGTGCAGTGATCCACGCTATTAAATCCTTATAAATATCATGGGTAATCATCCGGTTTCTATATAAGCGACTGTTATTGAAGTTTTTTATTGGTTGGTGTCGATATTTATTCCAATAAAAAAATGATCAATGCTGAGCTTGTATTGCTTGGCCAAGAGAGGAATATTTTATTTTACTTAAGATTTAATGGGCTAAAGCGCGGTTAAGGTGTTGTTAAATATAGTTAGGCTACCTGCTGAATCAGCTAATAAGTGCCGATATTTTTCAATCAGGGCGAATTAAATTTGCGTCCTACAGCCTAGTAGGCGAAAATATGGCTCCAAATTTTGCTGTAGTGCAGGGTAAAGCAGATACCAAAGTTGCTGCCTTGCGCTAGATCTAAGCCTCAATACCTCAACACGACGCAGGAGAGAGCATGTCATCTCGTAAAGAACTCGCTAACGCAATCCGTGCATTAACCATGGATGCCGTTCAAAAAGCCAATTCTGGTCACCCAGGTGCACCAATGGGGATGGCTGACATCGCTGAA
Organism: Shewanella sp. KX20019; assembly: GCF_016757755.1. Taxonomy (NCBI): domain Bacteria; kingdom Pseudomonadati; phylum Pseudomonadota; class Gammaproteobacteria; order Alteromonadales; family Shewanellaceae; genus Shewanella; species Shewanella sp. KX20019. The sequence continues at coordinate 969,502 of NZ_CP068437.1, forward strand.
GTGCTATGGAATGATTTCCTTAAGCACAACCCAAACAACCCAGAGTGGGTTGATCGTGACCGTTTTATCTTGTCAAACGGCCATGGTTCTATGCTTATTTATTCTTTACTGCACCTAACAGGTTACGCATTACCTATTGAAGAGTTGAAGAACTTCCGTCAGCTTCACTCTAAAACACCGGGTCACCCAGAATATGGTTACACCCCAGGTGTTGAAACAACAACAGGCCCACTAGGCGCTGGTATTAGTAACGCTGTGGGTATGGCTATTGCTGAAAAGACCTTGGCTGCGCAGTTCAACCAGCCTGGTCACGACATTGTTGATCACTTCACCTATTGCTTCTTAGGCGATGGCTGCTTGATGGAAGGTATCTCTCATGAAGCCTGTTCTTTAGCGGGTACTTTGGGTCTTGGTAAGCTAGTCGCTTTCTGGGATGACAACGGTATCTCTATTGATGGCCATGTTGAAGGCTGGTTTACTGATGATACGCCTAAGCGTTTCGAATCTTACGGCTGGCATGTGATTGCTAACGTAGATGGTCATGACAGCGATGCTATCCGCGCGGCAATCGAAGCAGCTAAGTCTGTTACTGATAAGCCGACAATGATCTGTTGTAAAACGACTATCGGTTTTGGCTCGCCAAACAAATCTGGTAGCCATGACTGCCACGGCGCACCACTAGGTGATGCTGAAATTGCAGCTGCTCGTGAATTCCTTGGTTGGGATCACGGCGCATTTGAAATCCCAGAAACCGTCTATGAAGGTTGGGATGCTAAAGATTCTGGCGCTTCAAACGAAGCAAGCTGGAACGAAAAGTTCGCGGCTTACACGGCTGCTTTCCCAGAACTTGCTGCTGAGTATAAGCGTCGTGTTATCACTGGCGAATTGCCTGCTGAATTTGAAGAGAAGGCCAATGCCTTTATTCAAGAATGCCAAGATAAAGCTGAAGGTATTGCTAGCCGTAAAGCGTCACAAAATGCGATTGGTACTTTCGGTGCAATGCTACCTGAAATGCTTGGTGGCTCTGCTGACCTTGCAGGCTCCAACCTAACATTATGGTCAGGTTCTAAGGGTATTCAAGACGATGCTGCCGGTAACTACATCTACTATGGTGTACGTGAATTCGGCATGAGCGGCATTATGAATGGTGCATCTCTACATGGTGGTTTCATCAACTACGGCGCAACGTTCATGATGTTTATGGAGTATGCGCGTAATGCAGTACGTATGTCTGCGTTGATGGGTATTCAAAACATCTTCGTTTATACCCATGACTCTATTGGTCAAGGTGAAGATGGTCCAACTCACCAGCCAGTTGAGCAACTTGCTAACTTGCGTATGACACCAAACATGACGGTATGGCGTCCATGTGATGCAGCTGAAACTGCAGTATCTTGGAAGAATGCGATTGAACGTCGTGATGCTCCTACTTCGCTAATCTTTAGTCGTCAGGGCCTTAAGGCGCAAGCACGTAGCGCTGAGCAATTGGCTGATGTAGCTAAAGGCGGTTATGTACTGAGTGATTGCGCGGGTACGCCTGACTTAATCCTTATCGCTACCGGTTCTGAGGTGCAACTAGCGATGGATTCTGCAGCTGCTCTTACAGAACAAGGTCAGAAAGTACGAGTTGTTTCTATGCCTTCGACTAACGAGTTCGATAAGCAAGATGCTGCTTATAAAGAGTCTGTACTGCCAAGCAGTGTGACTAAGCGAGTGGCGATTGAAGCGGCACACGTTGATTTCTGGCACAAGTATGTTGGTTTCAACGGCGCTATTGTTGGCATGAGTACTTTTGGTGAGTCTGCACCAGGTGCTGATTTGTTGAAGCACTTCGGCTTTACGGTAGACAATGTTATAGCAACCGTTAACGGTCTATAATCGTCAGTGATAAAGCTGACGGCGCATTGGCAAGCTAAAGTTTGTCGATTGCGCCGATAGACTGCTCTATGATCCAACGGCCTACCAATCGCGGTAGGCCGTTGTTGTATCAATAAATCGATGAGTATAAAGGTAAATTAGTTAATGATAAGAGTCGCTATCAATGGTTATGGCCGTATTGGTCGTTCAATTCTTCGTGCGGTTTATGAGTCTGAAAAACGCGATCGAATTCAAATCGTGGCGATTAATGAGTTGGCAAAACCTGAAGCGATGCTGCATTTAACCCAATATGACACCACCCATGGACGTTTTCACACCCAGGTTAAATTAGAAGATCAGCATATGGTCATTGGTGACGATGCCATTAAGCTACTGCATGAAGCGAACCCTGAAAACTTGCCATGGCAAGAGATGGGCATTGATATTGTATTTGAAGCTACTGGGGTGATTAACGACAGGCAAGCTTGCGAGGCGCATATAAAAGCGGGTGCCAAACAAGTTCTTATTAGTAATCCGTCATCAAGTGATGTTGATGCCACAATCGTCTATGGCGTTAACCATGAACTGTTGAAAGCTGAACATACCATCGTCTCGAATGCCTCCTGCACCACTAATTGTATTGTGCCAGTGATCGATGTACTCGATGAATATTTTGGAGTCAAAAGTGGTGCCATTACCACGATTCATTCGGCGATGAATGACCAGCAAGTGATCGATGCCTACCATGATGATTTGCGTCGAACCCGCGCCGCAGGGCAATCAATTATTCCGGTGGATACTAAACTTGCCCGTGGTATTGAACGCATCCTACCGCATATGAAAGACAAGTTTGAAGCTATCTCAGTACGTGTTCCTACCATTAATGTTACCGCTATCGACCTTTCCGTTACGCTCAATAAGCGCGTCGATATCGAACACGTAAATAAGGTGCTAAAACAGGCATCTGAAGGTTCATTCTCTGGGGTTGTTGGCTATACTAACGAACCATTAGTGTCATGTGATTTTAACCATGACCCACGCTCAAGTATTGTCGATGGTACACAAACTCGAGTAAGTGATGGCCATCTAGTTAAGTTATTACTTTGGTGTGATAACGAGTGGGGCTTTGCTAATCGCATGCTCGATACCAGTTTAGAGATGATTAAGGCGAAAAGAAGGTTTAAATAGAAGGACCTAGGTCCTAGGGAAAGCAGGTTCTAGAGACTAAGACGATAAAACCGGAAAGCAAAAGTAGAAGAGCGTAAGAAAGGTTACTGGTGGCGTTGTTTTGCTTTTGTTTTTATAGAAGGCGGAAGCCGTCCTGGAAGTGAGCTTGCGAACGGCCTAAAACCTAGGGCCTTCTTCTAAAGTAGGTCGGCATTTATGCCGTCATCAATGATGGGCTAAAGCCGAACCTAGATTAAAAAACATAATACGGGCTGTTGATTGTATAACAGGGCGAAGCCCGCTCTAGCCGCGAAGCGTCCTCGCAGCGAGTTTACGAGTGCTCTAGCTTCTAGGATTCAAGCAGGTTCTAGGAAAGGCTAAGACGGAAGAGCAAAACATTATAAAGAGCTGGCAGGCGGTGTTTACTGCCTGCTAATACTCAAGCCTAGACAATGGGTGTCGTGTCCTCAGAGTCGAGTGGAACAGTTTCATTTTTACTTTAATTTTTTAACTTTAACTTTAACTTTAACTTTAACTTAAATCGTAAGGAAGCATGAAATGGCGATTCTTAATATGCAAGACATAGACCTTCAAGGTAAGCGTGTGCTTATTCGTGAAGATCTCAACGTGCCAGTCAGTGACGGTGTGGTAACAAGCGATGCACGTTTACGTGCATCGTTGCCAACCATTAAGCTTGCGCTTGAAAAGGGTGCTGCTGTAATGGTGATGTCTCACCTTGGGCGTCCAACAGAAGGGGAGTTCAATGCTGAATTCTCAATGCAGCCAGTAGTTAACTATCTTGCTAAGGCACTGGATTGCCCTGTGCGTTTAGCTAGCGAATATCTTGATGGTGTTGAGGCGGCAGTTGGCGAAGTGGTTGTTTTTGAAAACGTCCGTTTCAATGTTGGTGAGAAGAAGAATGACGAAGCACTGGCTAAAAAAATGGCAGCGCTTTGCGATGTTTACGTTATGGATGCATTTGGAACGGCTCACAGAGCACAAGCATCGACTCATGGCGTTGGTCTACACGCACCGATTGCCTGTGCAGGTCCTTTGCTAGCGGGTGAGCTCGCTGCACTGGGTAAAGCGCTTGATAATCCAGCTCGCCCAATGGTAGCTATTGTTGGTGGTTCTAAAGTGTCCACTAAGCTGACAGTGCTAGAGAGTTTATCAACTAAAGTTGACCAGCTCGTTGTTGGTGGTGGCATCGCGAATACATTCATTGCTGCTGCGGGTCACAAAGTCGGTAAGTCGCTTTATGAAGCAGATCTTATTGATGAAGCTAAGCGTCTTGTTGCGGCTGCACAAAGCGGTGGCGGTGATATTCCTGTACCGACAGATGTGGTTGTTGCGAGTGAGTTTAGCCCAACAGCGACTGCAACATTGAAAGATGTTAGTGCCGTTACGGACACGGATATGATTTTTGATATCGGTCCAGATAGTGCTGAAGCGTTAGCTGAGATCATCAAGAATGCCGGTACCGTGGTTTGGAATGGCCCTGTTGGTGTATTTGAGTTTGACCAATTTGGTGAAGGTACTAAGCGTATCGCTCAAGCCATCGCCGATTCAAATGCATTTTCGATTGCGGGTGGTGGAGACACGCTAGCGGCAGTTGATAAGTATGATATCGCTGACAAGGTGTCATACATCTCAACCGGTGGCGGCGCTTTCTTAGAGTTTTTAGAAGGCAAAGAGCTTCCAGCCGTAGTGATGTTGGAGAGTCGCGGTCAGTAACCGATACTGATTTAGCTATAGCATACAAAAAAATTACCAAACTGTTTGTTGGCGGGCTTTAAATCGACATTTGTCGGAGTTACACTAGCCGCCAACAATACAGTGCTTAAATCTGTAGCAAAAAAATAGAATTATAAAAACAACCAGTAACCGTGGTTGAGTCTGAAGCAAGAACGCTGATGACTTAATGACATAAAAATCAATCCAAACGATAGCGACCTCGGTGAGTCAAATCACCCTATTATTGGAGTAATAAATGGCCTTAATTTCCCTACGTCAAATGTTAGATCACGCAGCAGAGCATGGATATGGCGTACCTGCGTTTAACGTGAACAACTTAGAGCAGATGCGTGCGATTATGCAAGCAGCTGAAGCTACTGACAGCCCTGTGATTGTTCAGGCATCAGCTGGCGCACGTAAATATGCTCGCCCACAGTTCTTAAAGTATCTAATGGCTGCAGCACTTGAGCAGTATCCAGATATCCCTGTGTGTATTCACCAAGACCATGGTACCGATCCTGATATTTGTCAGCGTTCAATCCAATTGGGCATGTCATCAGTAATGATGGATGGCTCTTTGATGGCAGATGGTAAAACACCTGCATCATATGATTACAACGTTGATGTTACCCGCCGTACAGTGGCATTCGCACACGCTTGTGGTGTGTCTGTTGAAGGTGAAATCGGTTGTCTAGGTAGCTTGGAAACAGGTGAAGCAGGCGAAGAAGATGGTATCGGTGCAGCTGGGATCCTGACGATGGACCAGATGCTAACCACACCAGAAGAAGCGGCACGTTTTGTTGCTGACACTCACGTTGATGCGCTTGCAATTGCGATTGGTACTAGCCACGGTGCTTATAAGTTTAGCCGTAAGCCTACCGGTGACGTGCTGCGTATTGACCGTATCAAAGAGATCCACGCTCGTATTCCTAACACTCACTTAGTGATGCACGGTTCATCTTCAGTGCCACAAGAGTGGTTAGAGATCATCAACCAGTACGGTGGTGCTATCCCTGAAACTTATGGCGTACCGCTGGAAGAGATCGTTGAAGGTATCAAGCATGGCGTACGTAAAGTCAATATCGATACTGATTTACGTTTAGCGTCAACGGGTGCTGTTCGTAAGTTCCTTGCTGAAAACCCAACAGAATTTGATCCACGTAAATTCTTGAAGGCGTCAATGGAAGCAATGGCTGATATCTGTACCACACGTTACGAAGCCTTTGGTTGTGCAGGGATGGGTTCTAAGATTAAGCCTAAGTCGCTGCAGGCAATGTATAAATCTTATCAGTCAGGCGAGCTTGATCCACAGATTAAGTAACCTTGATATGAGAGCGATTGACTCGCTCAGTATATGAAAATACCTGCCTAGTGCAGGTATTTTTTTGGCTGTTATAAGTTCTTTTAGCTGCTGGTATTAAAGGCGATAGATTATTCTAGCAACAATTTTCATTTATGAGTGCTAAATGTTAAGATCGCGCCGATTTTTAGGGATTTAGGTAAACGGAGTAATACATAAATGAAAACAATGTTGACTGCTATAGCGGTTCTATTGGCGGCTCCTTTTGCTGCCCATGCTGGTGCTGATTTTGTAGAGGGCGATAAGACGTTCGCGGGTGAAGCTGAATTAGGCGCGACATTGACGACGGGTAACACAGATACTTCGTCAATCAAAGGACGCTTAAACTTGATGCAGGAGCTAGGTAATTGGGAAAACCAATACCTGTTCGAAGGGCTTTACAAAGAAGATACTGGCGATGTAACAGCTAAGCGTTATTACGCAGGTATTCAGGGAGACTACAAGTTTGATGAAAAGAACTACATGTTCATCACTGCAAACTATGAAGTTGACCCATTCACTGGTTATGACTTTAAATCGGTTGTTTCGGCTGGTTACGGTCATAAGTTTATAGATACAGGCAAAGTGTTGCTCAGCGCTGAGTTCGGTCCTGGTTATATCTACAAGAGCCTTGATGAAGAGCAGGCGGCGCTACGTGGATATGATTCTGAAGACAGTGTTGTAGGCCACGGTGTGATGAACTTTGCTTATGAAATTAGTGACAGCTCAAAATTCACTCAAATGTTTGTCGCTGACTACGGTAATAGCTTAGAGGGACGTTCTGAAACGGCTATCACGGCGAATATTGTTGGCGCTCTAGCGATGAAATTTGCTGTTATTGTACGTTATAACAACGAACCATTAGATGACAAGAAGAGCACAGATACCGAAACAAACATGACATTGTTATATGCTTTCTAGCCATTATTGAGTGGTTATTGCGGGTTATCACTATTCCGCTGCTTCTTACACCGTAAGATGAGGATATACCTATGAAAAGGCATCTATGATCTAGATGCCTTTTGTGTTTTTTATGCGCTCACTCGCCTCCCTTAACGTTTCTCTTGTTGATGTTTTGTATCTGTAAATGTGTTTAGGCTCTATTGGTTAACAAGTGTTACGTATCGTACCGTTCGTGGTATTTTTTTAATAAAATTAGTGTGGTGGAGCTCACGAAAGTGTGATTAACACTCACCTTGTACTGATTGAACAAGGACGTAAAGGTCGATAAACAGTAAACTGCTAAGCATTGAAATTGCCAGAGTTGTTAATGTGTTTATAGGTCCAGTCAGGTTTGATATTGAGTTAAAGCAGTTGGTGAATCCCGAAACTGCACAAACGCTCAAGTTATCGAATATTGAATTTCTAGTGATGAGTGATTTGATGTCATCTAGAGGCCAAGTCGTGTCGACTGAATCTTTGTGTTGCAAGTTAATGCCTCAGGTGGTGACTGCCCAGGATATCGCACTGGCAATAACTAATATTAGGGCCTTCTTAGGTGCTGATGCGACAACCATGATCGAGGTGATTACTAATCAAGGTTATCTACTGCATACCAAAGCCAAAGCGCAGATGCACAATAGCCCCTATGAAGCGCTGTCGATTAAACAGTTCTCACTGTTTTTACTGCTCGGTATCTTGCTGGTGGCGTTTTTAGCGACTCATTTTAAAACTACGCCTAATATTCATTTTTCTATCCCTGAGCAAATTTTACTAGACGGAAAAAAATCAGTATTAGTGCCAATCTACTCCTCAGATATCGAGCTCGCGGACTTTGGTGACAAGTTTAGAAGTATGGCTGTATTGATTGATAGCTGCGATACCATTGTTTGGCAAAAAATCTACGCAGCATCCTCTCAAAAGGGCGATGTTCTCCATTTCATTCTGCACAGTACCGACGCCGTTGGTGATGAGTTTACCGGTTTTAAAGTGATTAATGTTGATGAGAATTGGGACTTCTTGACGAATGCTTGGCTAAAGGAGGTTGGCTTCTGTGAATAGACGATTAAACCGCGAATTATTCTTAGGCTTTAAATCGACGCCAATATTGACCATGCTGGTTTTCATTTTGGGACTCTGTCTGCTGCTCGACCACATTGTTGAGCCAAGCGAAGATATCAAGCTTATCTGCCATACCAGCAGTTACGATGTTAAAAAACCTAGTGCGGAAGTCGGGAAGATACGCTTTGAAATAGAGCGGGTTGCGGATGCCATTGAGCTGAAAATGACCTTTGTAAAGGCCAATCATGCTCTGGTTAGCGTTAGTGCCGTTGGTTCGTTGCTTGAGGTGAGTGGTCCGCTATTGACCTATGAAATACAGTTACAGAATGGAAAAGTGCACAGAGATATCTTAAACACGACGTTTAGCGAAGAGGTCCGTGACCAGGTCGAATTCGTTAAAGAGTCGCTTATTCTAGACTCTTTCGAGCAGGAAAAATCCTTTTATATCAAGGTACTCGAGATGGACAAAACGCTCGGCTTTGTCACTTTACAGTTCTCGGCTCGAAATGGGTTATGGGCCTGTAAAATTCAGTAAAGTTGAATTGGCATTAGGCGATGTTGATCTTTCGAGCCTAGTGATTTGACCGGAAAGGGTGGCGCTTCTCGGCTATTTTTACTGTGTTGTAGGTTATTTGTGGAGTATAACTAAGCAGCATAGCCTCCGCCTTATTAAAGTAGCCAATAAACTGCGGTAAAAACAACCGTGAAAGATCGACAGCCCCTAGTGCTAATTTAGTTTCAACAGTTGAGATACGCTATACTTACTCCATGGTTGAAGTGCTCTGTCGTAAGATAACTTTACAGACAAATGGCGGTGGGCAGAAAGAGCTAAACTACATGCAAACGGCAAATCAGCTAAGTAATGAGCTGTAAAGGTTGATATTAATCATCTTTAGCGATGACTTTTGCGGAAGCGCTCACCTGTATTGTCTATTTCCTCGGTGAAATGAGTTGCGAAGAATAACAGGTGCTCACACTCATCAACCTCTATTAACAGCATTATCACGCAGTCTCACTTCGCTATTAGTGTTATAAAGTCTTTGGTTATCTTCGTTTGTATTGCAATGCGGCAGCATTGATGTCGAAAAGATAACAATTGCGAAGCTATCAAGCTGTTTTCGTCATAAGGATATTTGTGGCTAAAGTTAGAGTTAAACAAGAAGAATCACTATCGATTAAATTTCTCCATCAGATGGAAGTGGCAGACAATCGTCGTTTAGATCTCTATTTTTTTCTGCCTAAAGAGATGGGGATAAATCCGCAAAGCTTAAATGAGGAGGAGTATTACCACTCCTCAATCACTGGACGACGTTCATATTACTCATCTGGCTTACATCTGCCGTTAGTTCAAAGCCGTTTTGTCAGTCAAAAAAAGCGCACGGTAGAGGAGTTCAGACTGTACCTCAACTTATTTGCATATCAATTTTCGGTGGCTATTGAAACTGACAGTAAAGAACTCTCTCAAGTTGAGGATTTAGGCCAGTTTTACGCGTCTCTAGAGGAGCTTAGTGAGCAAGTTATTCATTTGCTTAAACGTTTTAGACGTAATGAACCCAGTGATGAAAAATGGAAGTCTTACTTTGAGAATGCCGATAATTACCTGTCATGGCTCTGTGAACAACGATTACTTAAACTCTTGGCTCATGCGCCTAGAAGCAGTGATTTTAACGAGATAACAGACAATGTGGTGGCCTTGTGTAGAGCCGAAGCCCAATACCGAGCAGAGCACAAATATAACTCCTCTAAAACCGTACAAGATGCAAACCGTATCGCTAACAAAATGCATCTGCTACGTAGGCTAATACAGCAAGGCGTGGTGCTAAAAGAGGAGCTTAAACCGTTAGGGGTTGGTCTCAAAAAGATGACTACTGGTATAGCAACTGCGATGGTTATGCTAGTGGTGTCCACGCTAATAATTAAGGCTCAGGGTGTATTTAGTGGTTTAACTATTGCCCTAGTGCTCACCCTTGCGGTGATTTATGGTTTCAGAGAGATCTTTAAAGATGATATTCGTAATGCACTATGGCGTTTAATACAGCGTGGCCGTCCCCGTTGGAGTCGATTACTTCAAGATACCACCAGTAAATTGCCGATTGCCAAGCAACTCGTGTGGCTCGACTTTATGCGTAAAAAGGAGCTGCCAATTGAGGTTATTGAGATCTTAAGGCAGCGGCATAGCCAGAACAAAGTGGATGCAGAAATTTTGCATTACGGTATTCACACTAGAGTCTCTGCGAAAGGTTTTTTAGCCGGATATTCAAGGATCCAAGAGCAGGTCAACTTTAGCTTAGTTCCCTTTGCTCGAAATTTAGAACGTGGTAAGGCCAAGATTTACAAGGAACATGAGGGCAAGGTTAGTAATGAGTCTGTTGAGCGGCGATACCAAGTTAATCTTATTCTAGCGTTAAAAGAGGGTCGTGATGAGCCTCAGTATGCACGCTATAAGATCACCATGAATCGCTCGGCTATTATTGAAATCAGCGAAAGTGATCTCCCTACCGGCATGAGAAATATGGATGAAGCCCCGTTTGAAGATGAGCTTTTAGTACCAGTAGATGCTAAAGCGAACGAGGCTAAACCTGACTAAATGATCTAGCTGCTTACGTCATCTGTCGAGTAAATGCTTGGCAGATGTTCTGTTCATCAGTTTGCTTAGCCCGCTTAAGCGCGACTTCTGCATTACTTAGGAATTGCTCAAGGCCTTGACCACCCTGATAAGCGGCGATTCCGATGCAGATCCCATCTCCTAAGCCGTTGTCTTTGAGCTTTGTCAGTGTATCTATGGCAAAGTAGTGAGCTTGATCTGAGTCGGTATCGGGCAGCATAATAATGAGTTTTCCGAGTTGCCAGCGTGACATTTGATAGCGGTTTGGCAGCTCTCTTAATAACTGTATTTCAACCTCTTTTTGTCGACTTTCCAGCTGGCCTATATCGCTCATGTGGCTAAGCATCCCTTCAGCGCTAATGTCGAGTAACATAAGGCTAGAGAAGTCTTTTTTCGCTTGGCTCAAATTATTAAAGTAGCGTTCTAGATCGCGGCTATCGCTAAATACGGTGCTCCGGTTAGGAGACATATTGCTTAGGTTGTTTGCATGAACCCGCGATTTAGCGCGCTCGAAGGTACAGACTATGTATTCAATATCGTCTGAACTATCTAGATGCCCCTTCAACGTTGCTAGCATACATGCGTTATTAGCTCGATTGTTTGATGAAAATATTTGACCTTGCCAAGTGCCTTTAATTATCAATTGCTGTGCTATTTGCGGCCATTGTTGTTTAAACTCCTCATTAAGCAGTTCGGTAATTTTAAGCTTGCGGCTATCTTCGACCTGCATAAGAACATTAAATGCATTATTAGATTTAATGACTGCGCCTTTAGCATCTGTGAGTACGGTCGCCATCGGATTATCATTGAGCAGCTGATTTAACTTTGCTTCCTCTTGGCTATGCTTTAACTCTCCGACATCCTCAAAAGTGACCAGGGTGTAGCTTTGACCATTATCCATATCGAATTCAAGTCGAAGTCTTACGTGTAGTCGAGTGTACTCAGAAGCGTCACTATCAAGCTCGCCTTGCCACTCTTTGTTAGCAATTAACTGCTCTGACAGCAGATTAAATTGGTCATCGTTCATATGCAATAAACGTTGCAAACTACGGTCGGACAGTTCATCAATTGGCAGAGAGAGCAGCTTAGCCGCCATAGGGTTTGCAGTAAGGACCCGTCCGATATCGTTGACTATGATGTAGCCTGAGTCGGTGTTAAATAGTCGATTGGCGAGATCAATACTGAAATCACGAGAGCGATGAACAATGCGGTAGGCGTGGGTTAGATAAATGACAATACACGCCAATAGGGTTAACAGGGTCGCGCCCCCCATAAGAATATTACGCCACTGTTCAAACTTTGCCGCTATGTCATCGTTCTTAACATAAGAGAGTAGGTAGTATTCTCGGCGAGTCTCATATTGGGTTGTCAACTCTACTTTAAGATAAACAAAGGTAGCATCATCACCATGGAATTGGCCGAAATTACTCATGGCCATCTTTCGCCAAAGTGCAGGGTAAGTTTGCTTAAGGCTGCCACCCATGGTTTCAGGTAGTCGAGGAATGGTTGGCGAGTCAAGCGCTCCAGAGTAGAGCAGGCCTTGGGTATCGAGCATCATCAACGGTGCTTGTTTGCTAGAATAGGCAGGCTTAATATTTTTCAACATACGTGACATTGAATTATAGGCAACCAAATAACCCTTCACGGTTTGGTCTGGATTTTCAAGCCAAGCCAGTTGATATAAGTAGGGCTCTAACTTGCCATTAATCGGGCTAAACTCGAGGGGAGATGTGTAGATCTCATTGCCGCCCATATTACGTGAACTACCCAGTAAAGACGGTGGCAGCGCGTGATGTCCAAACTCGTCATCTGTGGCAAATTTAATCTGCCCTTGGGGATCATAAAGCGCAATACCGATTAGCTCAGGGATATTATCAACAATGACATCCCAATGATCTTGTAGTTTAGCTTGGTTGGGTTCGCTCGGTAGTTCGATGTAACGCTTTAGCAGCTCTGAAGTGGCGAACATCTGCGTTCTAAATTGTTGAAAAGAGACTTTGTCAGCAATAAGTGTTCCGACTGATTGCAGTTCACTGTAGCGTTGTGTCGCCCAATCTGCTTGTAATCGTCTCTCGCCTAAGGTGATGATAATATTTGTAAAAACAATAACCGAAATTAATAATATGCCGATTTGACTCGCTGCAGCCAGAATTCGTTGTTGAGACCATTGGATCCCTTGGGCATTAATAAGGAGAGGTAGTTTTCGGCTTAACATTAATCGCAAATTCTGATGGTTATTATATACGCCATATTAACCCAATTTGACACTATAAGTAATTAATTCAAGGCTGTTGTTTTAGACTTAAATGGCCAGCATAAGCATAACTAAGCCGATAGTTAAAAAATACTATCGGCATAATGAACGGCTAAGTGCGCCACTAGCCGACAACATCTAACTCTCTTTGCTTAAATACAGCGCCAGCGGCTTCGACAAATTCACGGCAGGTATCAATGTTGACGTTGCTTAAACCATTAATGGCTGACACTTGAACATCGCTAATATAACCTGGTGCTTGCTGGATAAACTCGAGTAGCGCGGGATAGGCGCCTTTCAACTTAGGTTGGCAATGTACTTGGTAGCTGTCATCGGTATCGGCATTAAGTGATATTGACAGGCTATCCACGCATTCAGCCAGCTCTGGGAGTATGTTGCGCCGATGAAATAGGTTACCGAGCCCGTCAGTGTTGACCCTAACCTTGCCGCCTCGCGCTTTTATCTCTTTGGCGACGCTTAACAATGTTGGCAAATTAAGTGTTGGTTCTCCGTAACCACAAAAAACATATTCATCGAATGTCGAAGTATCGCCAAGCAGTGCGATAACCTCTTCAGCGCTAGGTTGGCGGTCGAGACCTAGTTGATATTGATGAACTTGCTTACTGCCATTGTGTTTGGGACAGAACTGACAACGTAAAGTACATCGACCTGTAATATTTAAATAGCGACTGTTACGGATATCATAAACAAGAGTGGGGTCAGTGGCGGTCATCTTCAATTGTAATTTAAAGTGTCGTGGCCAAATCTTAACTGATGGAGGCTTCCAATTCTGTCTACTGGATCGGATATTGTTCAGAACAATAGCGTCTATTTTTCAGCGATAATTCTGTTCCATACAGAATTTGGCATTGCCTCTGTCCATGGAGGTCAGATGTTTTCGTTGAGCTCACAGGGACCCCTTCTTATATAAAGAGTTGCGGCGAGCCTCAGCAGTGTCTGCGCATAAGGTCGTTCATTCACATCTGACCCATAGGGATATGGAAAATGTCATGATGATGTTGGGAACATCATCGACCATGTGATCACGACATTCGGACCACCTGTCCAGCACCGCAGGTCCTTGGAACCACAGATGCATAAAAAAGGAGACCGTTGGTCTCCTTTTAATACTTCAACAAGGTGTATCTAGTTTGTTCTCTGTACCGGCTCTACTTCTACTTCTACTTCTACTTCAGGGCTTGGTTGCCACCACCACTGATAGAATCGACGAGAGGTGCGTTTGATATCATCAAGGATGATGTAAAGCAAAGGCACTAAAATGAGCGTTACCACGGTGGAGAACAAAATACCGAATGCCAGAGAAGCTGCCATTGGGATAACGATTTGAGCCTGTAGACTCTTCTCTAACAAAATAGGCACTAAGCCTACAAATGTAGTGAGTGAGGTTAGGATAATGGCTCTGAATCGATAACAACCTGAATCGACAGCCGCTTGCACTATCGAATGGCCTTCAGCGCGCGCACGGTTAACGAAATCGACCAAGATCAATGAATCGTTTACGACGACACCCGCAAGGGCAACAATGCCACACAGGCTCAAAATGCTCATATTGAGACCCAAGACAAGGTGGCCAAATAGCGCACCGATCATACCGAACGGAATAACCGACATAATGATGAGTGGCTGGCTATAGGATTTTAGCGGTATGGCCATTAGTGCGTAGATAGTAAATAGAGCAAAGAAGAACCCTTGCATTAGGCTCACTAGCGCGCTTTGTTCATCAGCGCTGCCTCCATCCAGTGCTGTCGATATATTAGGGTATTTATCTGCCAACATAGGTAAGAAATCTTCTTGAATCTCTGCTACAACCTTTGAGGGTTCAACTTTGTTGGAATCCGCATTGGCAGTAACTGTTATCGCACGCCTGCTATCTACTCGGGTAATCGAAGAGTATGAATCGCCGAGCTCAATTTGTGCCACCGTTGCAAAAGGCACGGCAGCGCCTGTGGGCGTACGGATCAGCATATTCTCCAGATGACCCATTGTGCGGCGATGCTCAAGTGGGTAGCGAACCATCACCTTAACTTCTTCTTTATTACGTAAGATCCGTTGTGCTTCATAACCGTAGAAACCATATCTCACTTGTCGAGCCAGATCTGACAGTGTCAGTCCGAGCGCTTCAGCTTCTGGTTTGATCTTCAGCTTTATCTCTTGACTACCTGAGGAGAAGTTATCGGCAATGTCGTAGACACCTTCGTAGCTTCTGAGCTTTTGCTTAAGCTCGGCGGAAGCGAGTGACAGTTGCTCAAGGTTACTTGAGGTCAGTCTAAAAGAGATATCGCCACCGGTGTCATTAGTACTGGCATTAATATTAAGCTTCTTGACTGCAAGCAGTTCAGGTAGTTGTTCACGCCAAGCGGTAGCGATAGTTTCGCCATCAACAGTACGCTCTTCACCCTTGGTTAACTCGGCAAATATAAATGCAGATGTACGAGAGCTCATATTGATAAAGCTGTGCTTTACCACGGGGTAGCCGAGCTCGCCTTCCATGTCATCATTCATGCGGTAGAGTGCTTCCTCTACCTCTTGAACAACTTGCAGGGTATTTTCTTCTGAACTGCCTTCATCCATTTGCAGCTGAACTTGAATAAAGTCTGATGGAATATCAGGGAAGAATACCCAGCGGACCTGACCACTAATAACCAGTGCGATAGACAGGATTAGCACCCCAATAAAGATGGCAACCGTGTTATATCTATGCACAATGCAGTGCTGTAAAAAAGTGCGGTAATTGTGGTGAATAAAGTACTGCACCTTGTCGTTTAAAGCTGCTTTGAAGCGGCCCAACCTACCTAGTTGTGCGCGTGGCTTGGGTGGTTTCATATGTGCTAAATGGGCAGGCAAAATGAGTTTAGATTCCACCAGAGAGAAGGCTAGGCAAAGAACGACCACCATGCCGATAGACTTCCAAATAATACCCTGAGGACCCGACACCATCAACATCGGCATAAATGCAGCAATCGTCGTCAGTACGCCGAATGTCGCCGGCATGGCGACCTTCTTTGCCCCTCTAACGACATTCTCAAGCGAGTGACCATGCCGCTCTATTTCACTGTAGGCACTTTCGCCAATGACAATGGCATCGTCCACCACAATCCCTAGCACCAGAATAAACGCAAATAGGGTTAGCAAGTTAATCGACATCGAAAAAGGCTCCAATGGCATGACTAACATGGCTCCCAAGAAACAAACTGGTAGACCAACCATGACCCAGAACGCCAGCTTGATCTCTAAAAACAGCGCTAGGATCACAAATACTAACAAGGCACCATAAAACATGTTTGACAACATCATGTTCAAACGGCCTTTAAGGTAGTGAGTTAAGTCACCCCAGGTGTCGAGTTTTGCACCGCTCGGTAAAAATTCACGCTTCTGCTCTATGTACTCTTTGACCTGAGCTGAGATATCTAACGCGTTTTGATCGTCAACACTCAGAATCTCAATGATGGCAGCTGGCTGACCGTTAAAACGAGTATATTCAAGTCGCTCTTCAAAGCCATCATTGATGGTCGCCACTTGTGGCAGCATCACGCGGCTTCCATCTGCGCGGCTACTGACTACAATTTGTGAGAAGTCTTCACCGGTGTACGCTTGGCCTTTTGTACGTAATAGAATATCGCCATCTTTAGCGCGAATTGAACCACCAGGCAGATCGATTGATGAGTTCTGTACCGCTTGTGCGACTTGAGAGAAGGTCAGTCCGTACTCTCTGAGTTTATCTTCCGATAACTCAATGGCTATTTCGTAATCACGTACACCCGTAACTTGCGCACGTGTGACCGCTGGCAGTGCAGCAACTTCATCACGAATGGTCTTGGCAAGTTCTTTCATCTCTTCAAGAGATTGGTCGCCATAGACTGAGATCCAGATGACATTGTTTTCCGGCTTTATGCGGTAGATGTTGGGCTTTTCAATGTTGACGGGGAAGGTCGCAATAGCATCAATTCGTAGCTTGGCTTCATCGAGAATATCTTGTGGATCATAGTTATCCTCCACTTCAATCGTTACCGAGCCAACGCCTTCACTGGCAACCGAGGTCACTTTCTTTATGCCATTAATATCTTGGATCGCTTCCTCGATCTTGATATTAATTCCTTCCTCAATTTCCTGTGGTGCCGCGCCTGGATAAGCGACGGAGATATTGAGGTAGTTAAGCTCGAATGTAGGGAAGATCTCTTTGTTAATAATCACGGTGCTAAAAAGACCGCCAATCAACAAGATCCACATCAATAGATTGGCAGCGACATTGTTTTTAGCGAACCAAGCAATAATACCTTTTTCAGCAGCCATTATTGTTCACCTGTGCTAGCAAGTTTTTCTTGCGCTGCAGACTCATCAGCACTGTCTTTATTCGAGCTGTCCTCTTCGCCTAGTATTTTGACTAATTCACCATTTTCAACATTGCTAAGGTTGGTAACTGAAATGCGCTCACCGCTTGCTAAGCTATCTTTGATGTAGACATTTTCTAGATCCGTGCGCACCACGTTTACGGCTCTGATCTCAACGCTGTTATCTTCAGTTATTAGGATCACTTTGCCGTGGCGTACAAGGTAACGTGGTAGTTTTACAATGCCCTCTACAGTGCGGCCCTTAATGACTGCGGTGACAAAACTGCCGTATTTAAGCGGTAATTGTCCGGCAAGTTTGGTGCTTCGAAGGTAGGGATCTTTGACTTCAGCAACCAAGTAAACCATGCGATTTTCTGCATCGATAACGCCTTCACTGCGAATAATTTTACCGGTCCAGCTGACAACTTTACCGGCGAGATCAGCACTTAAAGTGACTTCTGTATCAGGATTATCAACCGATTCCAAATAGGCTAAATCACTGTTTGACAGTGGTAAGCGGATCTCTGCGACTCGAGTGTCGTAGAGTTCGCCTAAGTTTGTTCCTAAGGTAACATATTGGCCAAGATCTACATTTCGAGCCTTGATGATGCCATCAAAAGGAGCGCGAATAACGGTGCGCTCAAGATTTCGTTCGGCCCTAGCAAGTGCGGCTTGTTGAAACTTAACATTGGCTTGCTCTTGCTTTAACTGTGGTAGCCGCAGCCCTAACTCAGGTGGAATGCCGCCGTCGTATCCTTTCCAATCATTTTTAGCCACCTCGCCTTTAGCTCGCTCCTCTTCAAGTGCGGCTTTGGCCTGCGCTAATGAAGCTTGCGCCTGCATCAGGTCAGCTTCGTAGTCAGAAGGTTCAATCACCGCCAGTTGTTCGCCTTTTTTAACCACGCCACCGGCAACAAATTTACTGGAGATGTTAAGCATTCTCCCTTGAACTTCTGTGACCAATTGGGTTTTATATTTGGGACTAACAATGCCGTAAGAGGGTAGGTTTAGCGATACCGTTTGCTGCTGAACTTCCATCACATCAACAATTGGAATCGGCGCTTCATCCGCTTTTTGTTCCGGTGCTTCTTTGGTGCTGATAAGTACTTTTGCAGCCACAATAAAGAAAATGAGAATAAAGAGTGGGGAGACTCTTCTAAGTATTATTTTTATCATTATGATTTTTGCGCTTCCATGTAATGCGTTACCTAAGGGGTAAATTACCAGACTAAGCGCTCATACGATATTGTTTTTTGTAAATAAAATGTTTCATTTTATAGCGTTAAGGTAAACATGTGTCAATTTCTAAGCTGAGTTTGTTTTGCTGAAATTTTTAACGAGCTGAAATTACCGTTTATAGCAGGGGTTTTATATGGCCAGAAACAGAAAAGGACCACCTGAGGTGATCCTTTTAAAAGAGCAAGTAAGTGAGATTTACTTCTTTTTCTTCTTTTTGTTTTTCTTACTAAACGTTTTACCCGTATCTACGACTTTCTTCTTCCCTGGAGGCTTAGCCTCTTTGTTTTTAGGACGAAGATCTTTCACAAAACGACGTTTCAAAGGTTGATCGATATAGCGTTCAATCTTGCCAACAATACGAACGTCATGGGCTTCAACGAGTGATATTGCGGTGCCTTTTGCGCCAGCACGGCCAGTACGTCCGATACGGTGAACATAGGTGTCTGCTGAACGTGGCATATCAAAGTTGATAACGTGGGTGATGTCATCGACATCAATACCACGAGCTGCTACATCGGTGGCGAGGAGCACGTTAACTTCACCCTTAGTGAAACGCCCTAAGGCTTGGAAACGCGCTTTTTGCTCCATATCACCGCGCATAAAGCTGCAAGTGATACCGTGCTTTTGTAATAGTCCATCAAGGCTTGCTACTGCTTCACGTGTTTTTACAAACACGATAGTGCGCTGCACCTCTTCCTGTTTCAAAATCGCGCACAACATCGCGAATTTATGCTCTTTGTTGTCAGCGATATGAACCCACTGGTGGATTTTTGCTTTTTCGCTACGCGGCGCTTCAGCTTCAAGCTTGGCTGGATCAGTTAGCAACTGATGCGAAAAACGACCTACGTCGCTGCCTTCAAGTGTTGCTGAGAACAACATGGTTTGTTTACGGCCAACTGACTCGATTGCCAATGTTTCAACAGCAGCAGAGAAGCCCATATCAAGCATGCGGTCGGCTTCATCAATGACTAATACTTCGACTTCTTCGGCATTGAATAACCCCTTATCAAGGTATTCCATTAAGCGGCCTGGTGTGGCGACCAAAATGTCAACATTGCTTTTTAAGGCTTCTTCCTGTGCCGCGTAGGGAACGCCGCCAGTAATGATGCTGGTATCGAAATTTAAGCCTGTCCCTAAATGAGATGCATAGCGATGAATTTGACTGGCAAGCTCTCTTGTTGGCGTCAGGATTAATACCCGAGCTTGGCCACCGAATCGACGTGGAAAGTCGAGAAGGTGCTGCATCGCAGGCAGAAGGAAGCTCGCTGTTTTCCCTGTTCCTGTTGGCGCGCGAGCAAGAATATCTCTTTGCTCCATGGCAACTGGAATTGTTTGTTGTTGTATCGTAGTGGGCTTGTTGTGGCCCATTGCTTTTAGTGACTCTAACAAACGAGGGTCAAGCTGGAGATCTTCAAATAGCATGCGTTGGCATCTCAATAAATAATAGCCGAACATTATAAAGGTTTCGCGGGCGACTTGAAACGATTAGATCGCCGATCGCTACAGCTTTAAATAAAAACTTTTGGTTAATTGCACAAACTCATCGGTGTACTGACCGTTTACTTGGCGAATCGCTAAGGTTGGTACTGAATCAAGCTTTTGAAGCAACGGCATATTTGTGTCAGCTGTTTTGTTAAGCAATAACAATTGTCTATTGGGGACTTTTCCTTCAACGCTTGAGACTGCAACGGCGTACTTGCAGGCTAATGAGTGTTGTTTGAGTTGGCTAAGCAATTGAGCCGCTGCAGTGGTTGGCAAGATTAGACTTGCTTGGCCTGCAGGGCTGAGTAAAAAACATATTGCTCCTAACAGCTCATCAAAACTTAACCTGTCAGTATGACGCGCTGTTGCTCTTAATGAACTGCTCGACTGTGGGCCATTATCAAAATAGGGGGGGTTACAGATGATGTGATCAAAGCGCTGTTTTTCAGCTGTGGTGCAATATTGCTGAATTGAGCTGGTTAGCAGGGTAAAACTTGCTGACCAGGGGCTTTGATTGAAGTTGTACTGGCAATCGAGGGCAGCACTTTGATCTAGTTCGATAGCGGTTATCTTTGCTTGACTACGTTGCCTAGCCATTAAACTCAGCAAACCGCTACCGGCACCAATATCGAGTATGGTTTTGGCATCCGTTAATGGGGCCCATGCGCCCAGTAAGACACCGTCGGTGCTAACTGGCATGCCACAGCGGCTGTCGTCGATATGAAATTGTTTAAAGCTAAATGGCATGAAATTTACAGGATGCTGGTCAATGACATAATTGTACGCTAAATCGTCTTCGTCGGTAATAAGCACATTCCAGATAAAGACCTACTGTTTTTACAAATGATGAAGGTAAGTGTTTACTCGCTTTTAAGCGCTTGCTAGGCGGCAGTATAGATGTTTCTTGCTTAGCGGATAAATGGGGTGAATGTAAGTGATGAAGCGTAAGTGTTAATCAGCTGTTGTTATTCGTATCGAGTGTGGCGTTTATTCGGTGTCGATTCTTGTTAAATCGTTGTGAGTCTGATAATAGTATGCCCCTCTGAGCTAGGGTAAAGCCTAGTTTTAGGGACGGTAAACCAGTTTTGTAGCAATTTCAGTGTTCGCTTTATTCGCTGCTGTTCATAAACTCGCCAAGCTTCGGTCGTATTTACCACTGGGTTGTGTAAACCAAATATTACACATTAATAGTTGCCATCCTAAAGTGGTGCCGTAAAGGCGTGATGGCAGGAAATTGTTAACAATAGAAAATCAAGATGGGGCATAAAGTGCAAAATAATCAATTGAGTATTGCAGATACGTTAGGGTTAGGTTTCATGACCTTCGCGTTCTTTTTAGGGGCGGGTAACCTTATTTTCCCTCCGTTAGCTGGTTTTATGGCTGGCGAAAATATGGCATTAGCCATGGTAGGCTTTCTTGTGACTGCAGTAGGACTGCCTCTAATCACGCTGATTGCTGTTGCCAAAGCAAATGGTAAAATCATGGACTTGTTGCCTCCCATCGCAGCAACCATGCTAGCAGTGGCCATTTTTATCATTATTGGTCCTGCTTTTGCGGCACCAAGAACAGGTTTAGTTGCTTTTGAAGTTGGTTTTAAACCATTCTTAGAAAATGCCGAAGCGACCTTTATGATCGCTGGAATTACCCTTAATGTGGCGCAACTTATTTATACCTTAGTATTTTTCAGCATCGCCATGGTATTTGCACTTTACCCCGGCAAGCTGCTTGATAACGTCGGTAAGGTGTTAACCCCTATCCTGTTATTGTTGCTTGTCGGCTTAGCCGTTTCGGTTATCATTCTTCCTGGAAGCCCCGTTGCAGCCGCAGTTGGAGACTACCAAACTCACCCGTTAACTAAGGGCGTTTTGGAGGGGTATAACACTATGGATACCTTAGCGTCGCTGATATTTGGTATTTTAATTATCGATATTTTGCGTAAAAAAGGTGTCTCTGATGCTAAAGCACAGACAGGCTATCTAATTAAGGCTGCACTCATCGCTGCGAGTGGCTTAGCATTCGTCTATATCGCCTTATTCTATTTAGGTGCAACAGCCGGTGACTTAGCGACTGGTGCTGAGAATGGTGGCGTGATTTTAACTAATTATGTGACTCATGAGTTTGGCACAACAGGTTTAGTGTTATTGGCTACCGTTGTGACACTGGCTTGTATAACCACTGCCGTGGGACTCATTAGCGCCTGTAGCGAGTTTTTTAACGAGCTGTTGCCTAAAATCTCTTATCGCCGTTTTGTGGTTCTTTTGAGCGTTATTTGCGCGACGATAGCTAACGTCGGCCTGGCGCAGCTGATTAGCATTAGTATCCCAGTGCTTATGACTGTATACCCTGTCGCGATTGCGTTAGTGGCGGTCACCTTCTTAACAGAGCGTTTCTCTAAGCCTGAAGCCGCTCACCGAATTGTGCTTAGTGTTGCCCTTTTCTTCGGTATCATCGATGGCCTAAAAGCGGCTGGCGTAGATGTTAGTGTGTTTAACTTTATGCCATTGCACGCTGAAGGTATGGCTTGGTTATTACCCACTGCAATAACAATATTTGCTTGCTTGATGATGAAGAAAGAGCAAGCGGCAGTTGCAGTAAGCTAAATCAATAGCAGCTGTATGCATGCGTGAGATGGTATCTACACGCTTGATACCCTAAGATAACGGCGGTGGATCATTGATTCACCGCCGTTTTTATATCTGATTTAAGGAAGTAAGTTTAGGTGCCAGCAGATTACAAGCCCGATCCCGCAATCGATCTTTTTCTAGATCACTTATGGTCAATCAAAGGCTTAAGTGACAATACCTTGAATGCTTACCGTACCGATCTGCGTCACTTTGACCGCTATGTTCAGCTTAAAGCTGGCGATTTAATTAGTCGTGGTCAGCTGGATATTCGTGACTACTTAGCGGTTCGTTTCGATAAAGGCTTCGCCAAGAGCAGCAGTGCGCGGATGATGAGTAGCTTACGACGGTTTTATGGTTATTTACTGGTAAATAAACAGATTAGTAGTGATCCAATGGCGCTGCTCAAATCGCCCAAGCTTGCGCGCAAGCTGCCAGACTCTCTGAGTGAAGATGATATCGACCGCTTATTATCCGAACCTAATGAAGAGGATCCGCTAGAGTGCCGTGACAAAGCGATGCTTGAACTGTTGTACGCCACCGGACTGCGGGTATCTGAGCTCGTAGGTCTCACCATGGAGCAGATCAGTCTGCGCCAAGGGTTGGTGCGCATTGTGGGTAAAGGTGGTAAAGAGCGTTTAGTGCCCTTGGGTGAATTGGCAGTAACCGAAGTGGAAAGCTATCTAAAGTACGCCAGAGCTGAACTGCTTAAAGGTAAGCAAAGTGATGTATTGTTCCCATCTAAGAGGGCGCAACAGATGACGAGGCAAACTTTTTGGCATCGAATAAAACTATATGCATTAAGGGCCAACATCTCCACGGCTCTCTCGCCACATACCTTAAGGCATGCTTTTGCCACACACTTACTCAATCACGGTGCCGATCTTCGAGTTGTACAGTTACTCTTGGGTCATAGTGATCTATCAACTACGCAGATTTATACTCATGTAGCGACGGCTCGTTTAGCTAGCCTTCATAGTGAACATCATCCACGGGGATAGGGGGGAAGTCCTTTATAATGAAGGGTGAGGTTATAATGATGAAACTTTCTGTCTCGGAGATTTACCAATAACTTGATAAGTTTCACGTCTGTATGATTTCGTTACAGCAAAAAGTTTGCTTTCATTTGCTTGAGACTGTAACTTTTCAGCTCCAGACTAGGTCTAATCGTTATACCCTTAAATTGATTGTTACGTAGAATAGGATATCCAATGAAGTTCACCCGAGCATTTTCTTTGATCATTGCAATGGTAATTGCGCCTGCTGCCCTTGCCGGGTCTAACACCCAAAATGATGATACCGCAGCGTTAGAAAAGAAGCTGTCAGAAGCATTAAGTGTTGATGTTATGTCAATAAAAGAATCACCCATTTCTGGGTTATATGAAGCATTAACCAATCGCGGTGTGCTTTACATCAGTAAAGATGGAACCAAGATGTTCCATGGCACGCTTTACGATTTGGATAAAGGCATGAAAAACCTCACCGAAGCTGCAATGGCTGGTCCTCGTATCGACATGATGAAGCCTCTAGAAGAGAACATGCTGGTCTATAAAGCCAAAAATGAAAAGCACGTTGTGACCGTGTTTACTGATGTGAGCTGTGGCTATTGTCGTAAACTGCATAATCAAATGGATGAATATAATGATCTCGGTATCACCATTCGATACTTAGCATTCCCGCGTGCAGGTGTGCCATCAGCTAACGCCGATGAGATGGAAGCCGTTTGGTGTGCAGCTGATCCGCTAAAAGCGATGGGCGATGCTAAATCAGGTAAGCGTGTTAAAAACGCTAAATGTGATGCGAAAATTGCTGAGCAGTATAACCTGGGTCAAACATTCGGTATCAATGGAACTCCTGCGATTGTCCTTGAAGATGGCAGCCTAATTCCAGGTTACCAACCACCTAAAGATCTGTTAAGAACGCTGGAAGCTGTGCAGTAATCTTACGACAGCAGTGCTATGCAGTATCGTAGGGAAAAGGTGAGCTTAAGCTCACCTTTTTTGTGTTCATTTGAAAGCCTTCTTTAGCAGTCTTTGTTATTCTAGCCCAGTCCATTTTATTGAGGTAGTTAGCCCTGTGATCCATAAGATTATTCGCCGCGCAGCAGTAGACGATAGCCACTTGCCCGATACGTTTTCGCCGTTATTAAAGCAGATTTATGCCAGCCGTGGTGTGAGCAGTAATGAGTGTGAACTTAGCTTAGCCAAGCTACTCAGGCCTAATACGATGTTGGGAATAGAGCAAGCAGCACAGCTAGTTGCTGACGCAATAGCGGCACAGAAGTCGATACTCATTATGGGCGACTTTGATGCTGATGGTGCTACTTCTACTAGTGTCTGTATGCTGGCGCTTAAAATGATGGGCGCAAAAAATATCGATTATCTAATCCCGAATCGATTCGATTATGGCTATGGTTTAAGCCCTGAAATAGTTGCGGTCGCAGCACAGAAAAAAGCTGAAATGATCATTACCGTTGATAATGGTATCTCCTCTATTGAGGGCGTTAAAGCCGCGAAAGCCTTGGGAATGACAGTGGTGATCACCGATCACCACCTACCCGGCCACTCCTTGCCTGCAGCCGACGCCATCGTTAACCCAAATCAACATGGGTGCCAGTTCGCCAGTAAATCTATCGCCGGCGTTGGCGTGGCGTTTTACTTGATGTCGGCGCTTAGGGCTGAACTGCGACAGCGAGACTGGTACCAACAGCAAGGCATCAACGAACCCAATTTGGGCCATCTATTGGATATCGTCGCTTTGGGCACTGTGGCCGATGTCGTTTCTCTGGATGTTAATAATCGAATTCTAGTGGAAGCTGGATTGCAACGAGTAAAAGCGGGTCGTTGCCGCGCTGGGATCACCGCGCTGCTCGAGGTGGCTAAACGTACGCCATCACGTATTGTCGCATCTGATTTTGGTTTTGCAGTTGGCCCTAGATTGAATGCAGCTGGTCGCCTGGATGAGATGGCTCTGGGGGTCGAAACACTATTGTGCGAAGACATCATGCAGGCAAGACGAATGGCGTCAGAGCTTGATGGCCTAAATGCTGAGCGACGCGATCTAGAAACCGGTATGCAGCAAGAAGCGCTGAAGAGCCTTGAAAGTGTCGAGCTTAATGAGAGTGAACTGCCTTGGGGGATTGCTCTGTTTCAAGCGGATTGGCATCAGGGCGTTATTGGTATCTTAGCCTCGAGGATTAAAGATAAGTATCATCGCCCGGTTATCGCTTTTGCTGATGCTGGTGAGGGGGAGATAAAAGGCTCGGCCCGCTCCATTAAAGGCCTGCATATGCGTGATCTTTTAGAGTTGATTAATAGCCGTCATCCAGGACTCATCTTAAAGTTTGGTGGTCACGCAATGGCGGCAGGCTTATCGATTAAAGCGGGGCAGTTTGCACTGTTTGCTGATGCTTACGATAAAGCGATACGTGAGGTGTTGGCGCCGGAGTTACTAACCGGAGAGTTAGTGTCCGACGGTGAACTTGTCCCTGAGCAGTTTAAATTGGAGTTGGCAACAGAGTTGCGCAATGCTGGCCCTTGGGGGCAGTCATTCCCCGAGCCTTTGTTCGACGGACACTTTAGAATTATTCAGCAACGTATTGTCGGTGAGAAACATCTTAAGTTAGTTTTGGAGACTGAGTGTGGCCGGGTGATGCTTGATGCTATTGCGTTTAACGTCGATGTAAAGATCTGGCCCGATGCTAGTATTTCTCACGCTGAAATTGTCTATAAATTAGATGTGAACGAATTTAGAGGCAATCAAACGCTACAGCTTATGGTAGAGCAGATAGCGCCAAAGTAGTGTTTACCTTTGAATAAAGGTGAAACTAATCGCCTGCAGCGGGCATATGTGCATACACTGCCGTGACACGCTGCAAGTCCATCTGACCTCCATGGATGGTGGAAATGCCAAATTCTGTATGGAACGGAATTGGCCTTGGAAGCTCGGCCATTACATCTGATGTGAATGGATTCACAAATGCCGCAGTGACATGGACGTCATAGAGCGGCCATATCATGGACGGTCACGGCCGTATCTACACTGGATAATTGGTGTTTTAATTTATACCATCGTGGTAAGGCTCCTAGCACGGAAATGCCCCAAACTGTGCTGGCTGCAATGTCAGTTATTGCTTTTTCAAATCAAAATCAACGTCGTGGCGCTTCGCCCACACCCGAGCCAAAGGGGAAAGCGCTTGTCCCCTTTCGCGAATCCTCAGCGCCCCGGCGAAATTTAAAAAGCAAAATTTCCAACGGGGGAGATTGCTGTCTGCAAATTTGGCTACTTAAATTTAAATTCTGATGTTCACTGATGTGGAGGTTTATCTAATTTATAAGCTTTTATTGGTAACTCTAAAGCTGAGAGATTACGCTTTTCAAATTCAGTGTAGATGCCGCCGAGGCCTTTGATGGCATGGATGCCATCGTAGAGCTTACAGGGAGGTACTTGCAGCGCGCCTCAGTAGCGTCTGCACATACGCCTGCTGCAGGAAATTGGAACCACTATTGTCAAAAGCTAGCTCATTAGTGCCCCATTACGTGTTATCTCCAGTAATTTGCCCTATGCAGCACTGACCTCTTTGTAATACTTTTTCTCATCAGTCGGAAAGATCAGTGTATGTGCTTTTATACAGTATTATTGGTTTTGTGCGGTTAATCTCTAAATTTTGCGTAATCAGTTCACGGTTTGCTATTGAGTGAAAAGAGAAATAGGCGTAAATTCAATAAGATGTAAGTGTGCGTTCATGAAAAGTTCAGATAACCGGAAAGCAAAGTGTGCGACTCACTTTTCTCCCTAGGTGTATTGGATACAATCTTAAGCGTAAAGGTTTAATAAGCTGTTATTAATGATTTTTTTCAGGCTTTTTACTGTGCACGCTTTTTCAACATGGTTTGGCAAAACGCGCACGCCGTATATTAAAATGTTAAAGACGTCTGGGTAGCTTATTTTTGGCATTTGTAAAATCAGTTTTAGACCTATAAACAGATATTTCAAGTCGAAAAGGTGATTGGAAGCGGTCGTGTAAATATGCTAGCTTGACGCAACTCGTTTGCGCCGTTGAACGGGTTCAAAAGGACACAACGAGCACGTCAAGTAAGGATACTCCCTGAAGACAATAAGCTTCCCAGAGGGGCTTCAGTGGAACATCTATTTTTTAGGGATGAAATAAGTTGAACATAGCCTGCAGGCTTGCACTCCAGTCATCCTTAACAACTCGCTTCACGAGACCTGCGGCTCGTGAGCTAGATCGTTATAACTCACTATGAAATTACACATAATTTTATTTATTTTAGCAACATTGGGATGTTCTTTTGGTTCATACTTTTTTGGATATAAAGTTGGTGCCGAAGACGGGGCTAAGTATACAGTTCAGACGTTTGCCAGTGACTCAATATCTCAAATGAACAAACACACACTAATTTTGGAAGCTTTTAAGCAGGATCGGTTGGACTTAGCTAGGGAAGGTGTTGAGTTACTTGTCAAAAATGATAATGAACACAGGAAAAACATTGAGTCAATCGTAGCTAAGGAGTCATTTGACTTTTGCAAGTTATAACAAGCTGCTAAATCCAGATTCACCAAGGCTGTCATGCCATTTGCTGAGCAAATCGCCCGCCAGCACTAGGTTCACTTATTAGCAGGGCGTTAGGCTTCTCATATATAAGGTGACAGATGGAATTAATATGTAAGGTTCTGGCTTGGGATTGGGGTGAAATCATTAAAATTTCAACAGGTGCCGGGACATTAATTGTTGCTTGGGTCGCAATGTCTACTTGGAAAAAGCAACTTAAAGTGCAGAAAGTTACAGATCTACTTGATGACTTAACCGATTCGGTTCATGAATTCGTACAGCACATTAGCTTGCCGATTCAGAACCTTCAATATATTCGGATTGCAATCGATAGTATGGAATATGACATTGATCTAAATAAAAAGTTGGAATATCCACTGCTAGTTCGGTATATCGAAAAATCTGGGAGTGAAACAGCTCTGAAACTGAAAGATTATTTGACAGCGTGCGATCCTTCAGTGAATCGTATTCGTTCATTGATTGTTAAAGCACAGGTATTTCAAATCAAAAACTTTGACACGTGCTACAACGCATGCCAAATGCTGGTATGGCAACATGATCGACTGTGGGCTATTTATTCAATGCTGTGCAGTTCAGGTTTAAATTGGGAGCATCCCGATGTTGTTAAGCAGCTCGGTGAAATTGATAACATTACGCACAAAGAGCTTCAAGAAGCTTTAAATGAAAACCAAGTAGCCTTTTTGGAATTCGTTAAAGCAACTTACAGTGAACAGTACAAAGCCTAACAAGGCGCTAAACCTGACACTCAACGCTTGGCATTTTTGCTTCGCAAAAGTTTATGCCAAGGTCTCGTGCAGGTTAGCTTGGCGTTATACATCAAGGATAGTCCATGTCAGTGTTTGAGATACCTAGGTATAAAGAAAATCCAATTTATCTTTTTTTTGAGTCCTACATCTTAAATACATTAGGTTTTGTTAGCTCAGATAGATATAAACAAATTCAAGAAATGAACATCCAAAAAGTTTTTGATTCATCTCATTCTGATTGGCCTTTGGTTGTTGAAGAAGTATTAGATCTATCCGACACAATTCATATTGCTATTAAGCACTTGTGGCTGAAAAATAGGGAGTACTATTATGAGTCCGAAGAAGGGTATTTAGCTTTTGCTCAAGACTTCACTGACAACTACATGAAAGCTGAGTCTGAAATAGATATTTGGACTAAAGAAAGCTTAGCGTTTGCTATTACATACATAAACAGCAGTGGTGAATTTGATGTATAACAAGCGCCTAAACTCCGACAATGTTATGTTGTCATGGTTTTGGCAAACAACGCAAAAAGCCATGCCAACACATTGCGTGTTAGGCGGGCGTTAGGCAACCATGGAGTCTTCTATGTTACGTGTTTTATCAATCACAATTGCATTGTTTTTTGTTGGTGGTGTATATGCAGAAGCAACTAAAGCTGGAGACTACTATGTATCAGCAAACAGATTAAGTGTTCGGCTGGCACCAAGCACTTCTGGCAGTATTACAAACACTCTAAATAGAAAACAAAAAGTAGAAGTCTTTGAAGTAAAAAACGGCTGGGCGAGAGTGTCGAAATATTATAATGGTTCTGTAGAAGGAAAATCTGGGCAAGTAGCTCGTTGGGTATCTGCTAAATATTTATCTACTACTCGACCAACAGATAATTTTACAAGCAATACTAAATTAGAGAAAGCAATCAAGAACTCTGATAACTACTCATTGTATAGAAATAACTTTATTAAATTATCAGATAAATTAATAAAGCAAGGTAAGTGTAATTTAGCTGATTATACAGAAATGGGGGGCTGGGTTCGTTCAACTACTCACAAACCCAAGCCAATATACTTTACGTATTGCGGGGGCTTTTCAAAAAGCAATAAAGTTTATATTAATGCTAAAACTGGTCGAATCCTGAATTAAGGTGTTGCCTAACAAGTTGCTTAAACGGACTGTGCTCTTCCGCCAGTTTAGCCAACTGTTACACGCCGCTTAGCAAGGCGTTGGTATGACTCCCCACGTCAAGCAGAACATGACGATACCGGCCTAAATACTTAAGCCTTTATCTTTTCTTCTCATCCAAATTGGATTGAGCTAACACAGTCGATGAAGCAAGCAATTTCGTCGGTTGTCATGCTGATATCCGTGGATTACTTATCTTTCAATAAGCAGCGCCTACCTTACATAATCCGTCGTGACACCTGTCTTCAGTCTATGTTCGTGGTTCAATACAGAGTTAACCGTATTGCCATCCTAACGCCCTCGGTGATCGTGTCACATCCGATGCTTGACCCACTGTATTAGCTCAAAATCGTTCATCATGCAGGTACTCTCGACAACCGTAGTTTAGGGTTAACATTTGTCAGTACCACTTCTCGTGAAATAGCCCAAATATAAGCAATAATTTCTCTGGCTATGGCTGTCACGACTACGTTGTTATGTTTACCTTTGTACGTGAGTTTTTGGTATCGACGACAAAGCCTAAGCTGCGCTTGCCATGCAATATCAATGATTTCTTTCGGTAAACCTTCTTGTCTTATTTGCATCTCGGTTGAGATCTTAGCGGGGTAGCGATAGGACTGAGCCCCTTCGACTAATAGCCGCCTTGCTCGACCATTGCCGCATTTCGTTATCGCACCCACATGCCGCTTTCCACCACTTGAGTGTTCCGATGGAACTAGGCCTACATAACTCATTAGTTTTCGGGGATGATCAAAGCGAGTTAAGTCTCCCAACTCAGCAATGACACCTGCAGCAACCAGTAACCTCACTCCACGTAATGCTTGTATGGCTTTGATGACCGGATAGTAACGCCACTTTTTAACGTGATGCTCAAGTTCATTGTCTAGCCGTTTTAGCCTCGCGATCCGCTCTGAAATGGTTTGTAAGTATTCTTGCAAGACAATCTGTTGACTCGGGTGCGGCAATATCAGTTCAGTCAGCCAGCGTAAGTGCTTTAGCGACCAATTAGCAGTGCCTCTGTAGTTAATATTGTTTCTTAGCTGAAGCGCTTTAAGCTGGTATTTGGCGTCTTTTAAATCTTTCATCGCGGTCTCACGAGCACGAGATAAATCGCGGATAGCTTCATCTTCAGGCTCTGGAACATAAATCGCGGTAAGATCTTCCGACTTAAGCAGCTTTGCTAATTTAAGCGCATCACGTTTATCGGTTTTAATTTTCTCACCAGGCTTTTTGGGAATAAGTGAAGGGGCTATAACATAGCAACAGTGACCTAGGCTGGTAAGCAATCGGTAGATCCAGTAACCGCAGGGTCCTGCCTCATACACAAAGTGTAAGGTTGCTTCTGGATACTTAGATTGAAACTGCCTAGCCAGTTTAGTGATAGAGGCTTTCGCACTTGAAACTCGTCCAAAATGAACCGCTTGCGCTCCTCTTTGATCTTCAATATAAGCAACTTCTACAAATTCTTTATGTGTATCAAGGCCAATAAAAAGTATGTTATGTTTATTCATGCTGATCTCCGATTTAGTTTCTTTAACAAAACTATTATGGCTCTGGCTTTCAGCTAACCCACGATTGATTGGAGATCAGCATCTTTAGTGGGGAGTCATTATGTCTATCCGATTGCAATACTTTCCCTAATGCCAAAAGTCATTTTCAGAGCTTTAGCACTAACTCCCTTCTGTCCAGAAATGAGCTAGACGCTACTCTGAACTCGCTGGCAGACCATCTGCTGTGGAACGTGCAAGCTTCTGAAAAAGGGATTTTTCAGCAGAGCCTACATGGAGGTATTCACGGCGGCTTGCAAAGGAACATAGTGGATGAGCTGCTTTCCATTATAAGTAGATGTCTTAGGTAATGGCACTAGATCCCGGCTCAGAAGCCTTGCTGGGATGACTCCCAATTATTCCCAAGTTGTTCTACTAAACTAGCTCGTTTCTGTCCAAAAATGAGTTTCAATCTTTATTACCCAAAAACACAGAGTATTAAAAAAGCCAGTTGAATAAACAACTGGCTTAATAAAAACCGTCAACCTATTTTAGGACGAAACAAGTCCTGCAAGGCTGCTGGCTCATCGCTTAAGCAAATTACTCGCCTTGATCAACGCCTGCGCGGTTAATCAAGAACTGAGTTAGCAAAGGTACTGGACGGCCAGTTGAACCCTTATTCGCGCCACTATTCCAAGCGGTACCGGCAACATCTAAATGTGCCCAGTTATACTTCTTAGCAAAACGAGATAAGAAGCATGCGGCAGTAATTGAACCTGCAGGACGTCCACCCAAGTTTGTCATATCGGCAAATGGGCTCTCTAAGTGCTCTTGGTACTCATCCCATAACGGCATGCGCCACGCTCTGTCACCACTTTGCTCACCAGCATTAAGTAGCTCATGCGCTAATGGGTTATGACCAGAAAACAGACCTGACGCGTGCTTACCAAGTGCGATAACACATGCACCGGTTAAGGTTGCTGTGTCGACGACCAGTTCTGGATCAAATCGCTCGACGTAAGTTAATACATCACATAACACTAAGCGACCTTCAGCATCGGTATTTAATACTTCAACTGTTTGACCTGACATGGTTGTCAAAATATCACCAGGACGATAAGCATTACTTGAAGGCATGTTTTCACAGCCAGCCAGAATACCGATAACGTTGATAGGAAGCTGCATATCACACAAGGCTTTCATTGCACCAATAACACCAGCTGCGCCGCCCATGTCATACTTCATCTCATCCATGCCTTCGCCTGGTTTCAATGAAATACCACCGGAGTCGAAGGTTAACCCTTTACCGACCAGTACAATTGGCTTCTGGGTATTATCGACAGCGCCCTTGTATTCCATGATGGTCATAACGGATTCGTTATCACTACCACGGCCTACAGCTAGGTATGAATTCATTCCTAGCTTTTCCATCTGCTCTTCACCCACTGTTGTCACCGTTAGGTTTTCAGTGGTTTCTGCTATTTGGCGAGCCTGTGATGCAAGGTAAGCTGGGTTACAGATATTGGGTGGCATGTTTGCTACGTCGCGGCAAAGATGCATACCAGCTGAGACCGCCATACCATGTTCAATCGCGCGTTCACCTACGGCTAATTCGCGTCGAGTCGGTACGTTGAATACTAATTTTCGTAAAGGACGACGAGTCTCGCCTTTACGGGTTTTTAATGCGTCAAAGCTATAAAGACTGTTTTGAGTGCTTTCGACAGCTTCACGCACTTTCCAGTACGTATCGCGTCCCTTGACGTGCAGTTCAGTGAGAAAGCAAACAGCTTCCATTGAACCCGTTTCGTTCAAGGTATTGATGGTTTTAGTGATAATTTGCTTGTACTGGCGTTCGTCTAGCTCTCGCTCTTTACCACAACCGACCAAAAGAACACGTTCGCTAAGCACATTGGGCACATGATGTAGTAACAACATCTGGCCAGGCTTACCCTCTAAATCGCCACGACGAAGTAGATTGCTTATGTAGCCTTCACTAATTTTATCTAACTGTTCGGCGATACCGGACAAGCGTCTTGGCTCGTATACCCCTACGACGATACAAGCTGAGCGTTGTTTCTCTGGGCTACCGCTCTTTACGCTAAACTCCATGTGCTCTCCTAGATTCTTAAAGACAAATTTTATTATTTATTAGATAATGTCTGCTTGTGCCCAAAAAGGGCCTTAACATGGCGCACCCTAAATAGTTTTTTTCAGGTGTTTTCTCTAGTCATGTTATGTGATTGTTGGTTACAAAACTACTAAAAGTAGAAAGTTTACATGAAAGTTGTATTGATACCAGCATAATTCAAAGTTTAGAGACTGGATCCTCCCTGTGATTGTATTTAGATATCTGATTCGAGAAGTTTTAAAGGCGCAAATAGCAGTACTTTTGGTGCTGTTAGCTATTTTTATTAGCCAACATTTCGTGCGAGTACTCGCTGACGCCTCTGATGGCGAGTTTCCTGCTTCCCTAGTAATGACATTGCTAGGGCTCAATATGCCGTTCCTCATCGTTTTAGTGCTTCCTCTGAGTCTATTTTTGGGGATTTTGCTGGCTCATGGACGCATGTATTCAGAAAACGAGATGGTTATTTTGCATGGTGTTGGCATTAGTGAGTGGTATATCACACGTGTCACCCTACTGCTTGCAGTGACAAATATGATCTTCACTGGTTTCTTGTCGATATATGTCACTCCTTGGGCTGAAGAGCGGCAAAACCAGGTACTAGAGCACGCCCAGTCTGAAGCGGGTCTTGCAGCATTAACCCAAGGTCGTTTCCAAACCAGCCCTAATGGTCGCGCGGTATTATTTGTCGAGCGCATCGGTCGAGACAATAAGCTCGATAAGGTGTTTGTAGCACAGCTGCCGGACCCCGAGGATGAATCAGGCTTAGCCAACGTGGTGGTTGCACGTTCGGGGAAAGTGGTTGAAGACGCAACAGGTGGACAAAGATTACAGTTAGAAGATGGCGTGCAATACCAAGGAAGTCCTAAACGTGTTGACTACCAAGTGGTTGAGTTTGGTGGTTATCAGATGCAGATTAAAGAGCAGGAGGGCGGCGAGCGCAGACGTAAGTTGTCGGCTATGCCTATTGGTCAATTAATGGATATTGATTCGCCTGAAGCAACGGCTGAATTTCATTGGCGTTTAGCAATACCTTTAGCGATCCCATTGATGACTCTGATTGCAGTACCTATGGCGCGAGTAAATAACCGCCAAGGTAAATTTGCCAAGATGTTTCCCGCCATTTTACTCTATTTGGGCTATTTCGGCCTAATGGTTGCTGGCCGTAAGTCATTAGAAGACGGGGTGATCCCTGAATTCTTAGGGATGTGGTGGATCCATGCCTCGGCGCTGGCCATTGGCATGCTTTTGCTTGGAAAAGAGCGGCCCACAGGGGCTAAATTGTCTGGTGTGTTTAAACGCAAAAAGGTGTCAAACACATGAGGATCCTAGATCTCTATATCGCTAAAGTACTCATTAGTAGCTCTTCATTATCGTTGCTGATTTTGACTGGGCTCTCTGGCATTATTAAGTGGGTTGATCAGCTTCGACTCGTTGGCCGCGGTACCTATAGCATGATAGATGCGGGTATCTATGTACTGTTTTTGATCCCCCGCGACATCGAAATGTTTTTCCCTATGGCCGTGCTGCTAGGGGCATTGATCGGGATGGGGATGCTGGCATCAAACTCTGAATTGGTGGTCATGCAGTCATCTGGTTTGTCACGCTTGCAGATTGCCATGTCTGCCATGAAAACTGCTATTCCGTTGATGATTTTGGTGATGTTGCTGTCAGAATTTGTGGCGCCTGTAGCTGAGCGACGGGCGAAAGAAATTCAACGTACCGAGTTATCTGGCGGTAGTATAATCGAATCTAGCCGAGGCATTTGGGCTAAAGATGGTGACCTATTCGTTAATATTGGCGGTGTTATCGATACCAATCATTTACGTGATATTACCCTTTACGAATTTGCTGATACGACCAACCTGACCAGTACTGTACACGCCGAAACTGCGGAGTATAAAGATGAATATTGGCAGCTCTACCAGGTAAGACGAACATCGTTAAAGAACGATCAAGTGGTACTAACCAACCTTGCTGAAGATAAGTGGATCTCGTCGCTGACTCCGGAAAAGTTAAGCGTGGTGTCTGTTAAACCTGAGTCGTTATCAATTCAAGGTTTGGTGGACTATTTAGATTATCTAAAGAATAACAATCAAGCAGCTGCACGTTATGAACTGGCGTTATGGCGCAAGTTGATGCAGCCAGTAACGATAGCGGTGATGATGTTAGTGGCACTGTCTTTTGTCTTTGGTCCGTTAAGAACGGTGACCATGGGCGCAAGGGTATTACTAGGGGTTGTTGCTGGTTTTAGTTTCTATATTTGCAGCGAGGTATTTGGGCCGTTAAGCATTGTTTATGGCTTGCCTGCATTCATTAGCGCGGGTATGCCTGCGGTGATCTTTAGCGCCGGCGCCCTGTATTATATCCGCAAATAACGAAGTTAAACTTATTATGCTTTACTGATTGAACTGGTAATGAAAAAGCAATAAAAAAAGCCAATATAGCCTCTTTGATAAGCGCTATTATTGGCTTTTTTTGTTACTAGCAATTGGGTTTACTAGCCTTACACGCCTCGCCAGTTACGCATCTGGTTGGCTTCTTTCGATAGTTCAACCACTTCTGAACGTGTCATCATATCTTGTAGCGCGAGTTTATCGCCATTAATCAAGATCCATAAATTGCCAATGCCCAATAATGACCAAACGAGTCTAGCTGCGGCGGTAATCATGCTGAGATTTTGGCCATTAGGGTGTTGGATCTTAAGTCTCCATGCGCGCATACCGAGTGTTTGACCACCATAGCTCCAGAAGCTGATGTAGAACAAACCGACACACAGTGCGATCCAGAATTGATAGAGCCCTTTATACAAGGCATTGCTGTTTAGAAGTTCTGACACATGTTCTTGTCCTGCCATATCAATGAGACCGGTAGACACTAGTGCAGTGAAAACACCAAAACCTAAGGCTCCAGCTACCATGTAGACCGCTACAGCAAGGAGTAAATCGTAAGTTATTGCGCCGCAGCGCTTAACGAATCCCGCTCTTGGAAAGTTGGCGTGATCGCTATTGGGCATAGAAGTCGCTGTCATTTATATCACTTTATAGGTTGCTATCAGAAAAAGTATCCATCAGTTTAACGCGCTTTTGGATCATCTTTAATGTAATAGATATCGCTAAAACCAAATCTGGCAAACTCTTTGTTGCGAAAATCTCTCACCGCAGATGAGCCTTTTGATGTCATCTCAATTTGCTGTTCCATCATAAGGTATCGCGTTAAATCAACCCCTTCTTCAGCCGCTACCGCTTCGTATATGTCGTGAAATTTGTCATAGGCAAAGTTTATCTCTTTCGCTTTACCCTTGAACTTATAGGTGATTCTTGTTGCCATGATTATCTTCTCTATTGAAATTGGCTATATGATAACAAATCTAGGCTACAAGGTATAAATCATATAACAGGCGTCGCTTGGATAGCCGCTGAGATCTTTATCGATAGCGTGTGTGATGAAGCCTTGCTGTTGCCAGTAACTATCAGCCCCCAATACGGCTACGAGACTGATAGTGGCATAACCATGTTGTTGGGCAAACAGTTTTAACTTACTCAATACTAGGCGTCCAGCCCCTTTACCTTGTGCCTTAGCTGACAGCGCTATATCGTGTAGATACAGGGTGTTGGCCGCTTTGACTGCACCCACTTGCTGATCCAACGAAGGTGGGCTGTTGGCTATCCAAGGGTGCGCCAAGCAATAACCCACGACTTGATTGTTAAACTCAAGACCGAAACAAGATTGTGGTGACACTAGCCATTTGCTTTGCAAAACCGCTAACGATTCAGGCTCGATTTGAGGGTAACACTCCAGTTGGATCTCAAGGATGATTGGCCAATCAGCGATTTCTATACTGCGTAATTTCATTCTAGCCTCTTATTTTCACCAAAATAGTGGATTCTGAATACCACTATGCACTGAATCGTTGAATTAAATGTTGCTTAAAGTGCGCTGGATTGAGTGTTTCACCCGTCGCTTGAAGTGCGAGTTCGTCGGTTGTGAGTAAACTGCCCTTTGACCAAATATTGTCATTGAGCCAACCCATGACAGATGAAAGCTCTCCGTTGGCTATTAGAGTTTCAACTGAGCCCAACTGCTGCTCCATTGCCACTCTAAACTGCGCAGCGTACATCGCACCTAGCGTATAACTGGGGAAATACCCCATCTCGCCAACCGCCCAATGAATGTCCTGCATGCAACCATTCTTATAATCACCGTCGGTGTTGATCCCTAACAGCGATTGCATCTGTGCGGACCAAAAATCTGGCAGGTCACTAACGGCAAGCTGGTTACTGACTAAGGCCTTTTCAGCTTCAAATCGCAGTAAGATATGGCAAGGGTAGGTCACTTCATCTGCATCCACTCTGATGTTACCCGGAGTTACCCGAGAATAGATGTTGAGTAGCTGATCGTGACTGAGATTACAATCTAGTCGTTGCTTTAACTTAGGTTGCAGTAGCGCTAAAAATGCACTGCCCCGCCCGAGTTGCATCTCACAGAATAGGCTCTGGCTTTCATGAATCGCCATAGAACGCGCAAGCCCAGCGGGTTGTCCGCGCCAGTCAAGAGGCAGGCCCTGCTCGTATTTTGCATGTCCTGTTTCATGTACTACGCCCATTAATCCACTGGTAAAATCAGCTTCATCGTAACGTGTTGTCAGGCGAACATCGCTGGCAACACCACCGCAAAATGGGTGGCTGCTGGTGTCTAGTCTGCCGTGGTTAAAATCAAACCCAAGCAGTGTCATTACATCTCGACTAAATAGCGCTTGTGCATCACTCGCTGCATGGGGAATAGCATAACGAGCTTGGTGTTTCTGCTTGTCTTGCACCTGTTCAATTAGCCCTGGAAGCCAGCTTTTCAGACCACCAAATATTTGCTCTAGTCTGCCAGAGGTCATACCCGGTTCAAACTTATCTAACAGCGCATCATAGGGGGAGATATTCAGAGCCGCTGCGCGGATATCTGCTTCCTCTTTTGCTAGCGCTAACACACTTTCAAGATTGGGCTTAAAGCCTTGCCAGTCGTTTTGATTACGCTGCTCTCGCCAAGCTTGCTCACAGCGGTAAGCGGCTTTTGTTTTCGCTTCGACTAGGCTGCCCGGGACAATATTGGCTTGCTGGTACTGGTAACGGATCTCTCTTAGGTTGGCTTTTTGCTGCCAATTAAGCTCTTCTAATTCGGCTTCTGCAATGGTAGGCGCTAGCATGGTTGCCGTTTTTAGTGAATGGATATGCTTGGCAAGTTCTGCCATCGCGGCGCCTCTTACTTCCCCGCCACCGACAGGCATCATCGCTGCTTGATCCCAATCACCAAGGGCACCTAAATGCTCGAAATGACTAATGCTTTGGAAGTGTTCACAAAGACGTGCATAGTTCTTATTTGCAGGTTGATTCATAAAAGTCAGCTGATAGTGAGTAATGTCGCTATGCTAGCACGATAAGTATCTAAACCACTTTGAAATAGAGGAGCCATTGTGTGTTGGCATAGAAGGGGTTAGGGGGAGAGTAACTGCAATGAATGGTGTAGCTCAATGAACGGAATGTTTCAGGGCGAGCCAAAGTGAAAACATAGAGACACGATAGCTGTCTAGTAAGGCCATAGTTTGAATTTTTTCTCAGTCATAATTTATTTTGTTTAGCTATCGGCTAAAGTTTGCTATGCTCGAAAATACATAATATATTTAAAATTATGTAGTTAGCTACATTTTGGGCGTTGAAACCCTACACCGCAGAGGATCATGCGGACAAACTGTGTTCATGGAGGATTTAATGGTTTCATTTCTGTTAAACCAAGATAATTTACCTTACACCATTTCGCTGTGTATCGTATTTGTACTCGGAATGGTAGAAAGCTTATCGCTCGTCATTGGTGCCAGCTTTTTGGGCTTACTCGATGATTGGACGCCAAATGACAACAGCGCTGATGTTGCTGGCGTTACCGGACTTGTTGGTTGGCTTTGCATCAGTCGACTGCCACTACTCATTTGGTTTGTCCTAGCGCTATTGAGTTTTGCTATTGCAGGCTTTTCACTCAACTACTTCTCTCTCAGCTGGTTTGATAGCCTGCTGCCTCAAGCTATTTCTCTGCCATTATCGCTGTTGTTAATGGGCTTTAGCTGCCATTTTCTCGGAAGCAAACTAGCTGATATTCTGCCAAAGAATGAATCTTCTGCTGTATCAGTTGAAGATCTCAACGGCTGCGTTGGCATCTTGACGATCGGAAAAGCAGTGCTGGGCAACCCGAGTGAAGCATTGGTTAAGGATGATTATATGCAGAAACACTATGTGTTAGTGGAGCCAGATGAAGTTGGTGTCGAGTTTCTAACGGGTACCCAAGTGGTGTTACTGAAGCGAAAAGGGCGCGTTTGGAGTGCCGCAAAGCTTGATTCTTAATGAATATTTTTAACCTAATTAATGAAGGAATATTATAGATGGAACCAGTGCAAGAGATAGCCGCTAACTTTGGTGGTAGTTTTGTTTTGATTATTGCTGCCTCAGTTTTATTGGGAATGCTAGTGATAGGACTGATATTTGCCAAGTTGTACTGCCGAGCAACAAAAGAGATGGCATTTGTAAGGACTGGCTTCGGCGGAGAAAAAATAATTAAAGATGGCGGCGCGATTGTGTTGCCAGTGCTGCACGAAACCACTGTCGTGAACATGAATACCTTACGTATTGAGGTGGAAAAAACTCAAAAAGACGCTTTAATCACCCGAGATCGCATGCGTGTTGATGTTAAAGCTGACTTTTATTTACGTGTTGCTCCCAATGCTGAAGGGATCTCAATGGCGGCACAGACTCTTGGTACCAGAACGACGCGGGTCGAAGAGCTTAAAAAGTTAATGGAGAGTAAGTTTGTTGATGTACTGCGTGCCGTAGCTGCGGAGATGAGCATGACTGAAATGCACGAGCAGCGTGCAGACTTTGTGCAGCGAGTGCAAAATAATGTTGCTAATGACCTAGAGAAAAACGGTTTGGAACTTGAGTCTGTATCCCTCACCGGCTTTGACCAAACGGATCTACAATTCTTTAATGAAAATAATGCATTTGATGCGGAAGGTCGTGCTCGCTTAGCCAAAATAATTGAAGAGAAACGCAAAGAAACCAACGATATTGAGCAAGAAAACCGTATTAAAATCGAGCAGCGTAACCTCGAAGCAGAAAAGCAATCGCTTGAAATCGAAAAGACGGAAGAGGAAGCAAGGCTGGTTCAGCAGCAAGCACTTGAGTTTAAACGTGCTGAGCAAAAAGCTGAGATTTTAAAGCAGCAAGAGCAAAAAACACGTGAAGAGCGTGAGGCTGAGATTGCTAAAGAGCGTGCTATTGAAACAGCCCAAA
The DNA here is from genome assembly GCF_016757755.1 of Shewanella sp. KX20019. Lineage (NCBI taxonomy): Bacteria > Pseudomonadati > Pseudomonadota > Gammaproteobacteria > Alteromonadales > Shewanellaceae > Shewanella > Shewanella sp. KX20019. Next base: position 1,010,611 of record NZ_CP068437.1, read on the forward strand.
TTGAAAAAACTAAAGATATCGAAACCCGTGAAATTGAAAAACGTAAAGCCATTGAGCAATCACGTATTCAACAGCAACGCGATATTGAAGTTGCTGAGCAGGATAAGCAAATAGCGGTCGCGGCTAAGTCAGAAGAGGAATCCGCAGCACGTGCAAAAGCCGCTGACGCTGAAAAGCTCAAAGTTGAAAAAGAGGAAGCGGTTATTACGACCCGTCAGGTGGCGGAAGCTAATCGTCGTAAAGAGATTGAAGTCATCGATGCGCGTAAAGAGGCCGAGCGCGAAGCGGTGGGGGTTACTGTTGAAGCTGAAGCTGAAAAACGCGCCGCAGAAGACAGATCAAGTGCGATCCTAATTGAGGCAAAGGCTGCGGCAGACGCGAAAAAGTTAAGTGCTGAAGCTGACGAGAAAGTTTACGCTGTAGATGCAGCGGGTAAGCAAGCTTTGCATGAAGCTGAAAATGTATTGAGTGACGAACAGATTGCCTTGCAGCGCTCATTAGCGATTTTGGCGTCTCTCCCTGAGATAATTAAGGAGTCGGTTAAGCCACTCGAAAATATCGAAGGGATTAAAATTTTACAGGGCTATGGGGCAGGTAGCATGAGTACGTCTGGTACTGTGGATACCGCTGTAACTCAGCAAGGTGGGATCGCTGAGCAAGTTACTACCGCAGCACTAAACTATCGTGCCAATGGTCCAGTTGTCGATGCAATGTTGCAAGAACTCGGCCTAGTTGATGCTAAAACGGGGAGTTTGAGTGAGTTGTTGAAGGGCAATAATAACCTCACGGAACAGGCCTTAAACATCCCTAAAGTAGAAAAAGATGGCTTAGATGGCCATTCTCATAAACCGAGAACGGAAGCTGAACTTAACTAAGCTTTAGTGGTTTGTAAAAAAAGCGCCTATAGGCGCTTTTTTTATATCAGAGTTTGCTTTGTAGTATTGGGTTGTTACCCGATTAACAGTGCGACGAGTAGAGTGTTTCCTGAGGTCTAATTTTAGGAGTGAAGCATGGCTAGAATACTGATAATTGCCGGTGATTTTGTTGAAGATTATGAACTGATGGTGCCATTTCAAGCACTTCAAATGGTTAATCATGAAGTTGTTGTAGTGTGTCCTGGTAAACAGATAGGTGACACTATCAAAACGGCGATACATGACTTTGAAGGCGATCAAACCTACACCGAAAAACCTGGTCACTTGTTTAGTATTAATGGAGACTTTGAAACCACGCTAGCTTATGACTTTGATGCGCTATTGCTGCCAGGGGGGAGGGCACCAGAGTACTTGCGTTTGAATCCCAAAGTGATTGAATTAATACAATTATTTGTCGGTGAGAATAAGCCTGTTGCAGCAGTTTGCCATGGTGCGCAGCTGCTTAGCGCTGCAAAGGTTATTGAAGGTAAGAGAATATCGGCCTATCCAGCTTGTGCACCTGAAGTGACTCAAGCGGGCGCAGAGTATGTTGATATTGAAGTGACCGAAGCACTGACTGATGGGCAGTTTGTGACTGCACCTGCATGGCCTGCTCATCCAGCCTGGTTAGCGCAATTTAATGCACTGTTAAGCTAGTATCCATTTTAAATACGGATACAGCTTTAGACTAAAGTCTAAGATATTTACACTGTGGTTAGCTGCAAAATGTTGCTATTACTCGATTATTTAGCAGCTAACTATGTGTGAACTCTATTCTGGCGCTGAAGCCGAATTGTTTGAGCTGAAAACCCGCTCTATTAGAATCGATGGCGTGGTTACCAGCATTCGTCTTGAAGCTATATTTTGGCAACTTATCGAACAGATAGCCGAAGAGGATCAGCTTACCGTCGCAGTATTTCTTACTCGGATTTATCGAGAGGTTATTTTAAAACAAGCTAAGATCACTAACTTTGCCTCTTTGCTTAGAGTTGCTTGTACAACCTATCTTAATAATGGCAAGCGACTGGTTTTAGCGTCTAAAGCTGAAGTCGATTTTTATAGCGCTGTAGCTGAGTAATTTTCTCACCCCCCTCTTTTATCCCTCTTACTGTTTTACGTTTATTAAGCGGCTAATACTTTGGCAATAGGTGTATATTCAAAAACAATATGTTGAATTTTTAGTCATTAAAAACAGATTTCTGCCGCAGTTAATATAGTTATCTATAAATTAATCTACTGAAAGCTATTAATAAAATCAGAGTTTCGCTAGAACCCCTATTTGATTTCTATTCACAAAAAAACCAACTTGACAAAGTTTACTTTTGTTAATGGTTTGTTGCGGGCGATTGGTTGTGCTAGGTTTTAGTTCTCTGCTTAGTCGTTATTACTGCTAGGTAAGTAGTTTGTAGCTAAATAATCCAATAATTAATTGGGCCATTAAAGAGCCCTATGCAAACCTTTCGGAGCAACACTTTATGAAATTGACAAAAATTGCAGCGACCTTAATAGCACTCTCTGTTGGCATATCAGCGGCAGCAACAGCTGATGAGCGATATGTTATTCAAGTGGATAATAGCAAAAAGGGGGTTGTTAAAGCCTTAGCGAAGAAGATGGGCGGCGAGTTAAACTTAGATGGTAATGGGTTTATTGCGGCAACATTTTCTGGTAAAGATCTTGCTCAAGTGAAAGGTTTGCTCAATAACCCGCATATTAAGTTGGTCGAAGTGGATCAACGTCGATCACTAATGTCATTTAGTGATGATGTCGGTAACCCGATGACAGAGCAAATAACACCCTATGCAGTATACCAATCTAACGTGAATGACATTGCTTTTGATGCCAGCACAGGAGACATGAAGGTCTGTATTATTGATTCAGGCTTAGATGCTTCAAATGCTGATTTTGATTGGAATAGCATTACTGGCGACAACGATGGTGGTACCGGTAACTGGAATGACAATGGTGGTCCACACGGTACGCATGTGGCGGGTACTATTGGTGCGGCAGATAATGGCTTTGGAGTTGTTGGTATGGCGCCAGGTGTTCAGATGCACATTATCAAGGTTTTTAATGCCGACGGTTGGGGCTATTCATCCGATTTAGCCCATGCTGCAGACCTCTGTAGTACTGCCGGAGCCAATATTATTAGCATGAGCTTGGGTGGTGGTGGCTCAAACTCAACCGAATCTAACGCGTTCCAGTCTTTCACCGATGACGGTGGTCTAGTGGTGGCGGCTGCGGGTAATGATGGTAACAGTGTGCGCTCATACCCTGCAGGTTACCCATCGGTGATGATGGTGGGCGCCAATGATGCCAATAATGATATCGCTGATTTCTCACAATTCCCCACCTGTACTACTGGCCGAGGCAAGAAGCAGAAAACGGATACCAGCATCTGTGTCGAAATTGCAGCTGGCGGTGTTGATACCCTATCGACTTATCCAGCAGGCATGGCAACAGCTTCAAATATGAGTGTTGATGGTGTTGCATACTCAAGTTCAGCCATGGAGAACGCAGGTTCAGTATCAGGAAGTGTATTTTACATGGGTACTGCGGAAGCGACCAATGGCGGTGCTAACGGCATGGTGTGTATGATCGATCGCGGTGCTATCTCTTTCCACGATAAAGTACTTAACTGCGAAAACTCAGGTGGTATCGGCGCTATTATCATTAATAATGAAGCGGGCATGCTTTACGGCACATTAGGTGACACTAATGCGACCAACATACCTGCAGTAGGAGCAGCCTATGAAGATCGAGCCGCTCTAGTTGCAGCAAGCAGTGCTGATGTTGCAGTTGGAACCTCAGATTATGGATTTATGAGTGGTACCTCTATGGCTACACCCGCAGTGTCTGGTATTGCAGCGCGAGTATGGTCTAACTATACGCAGTGCACTGGCACGGAGATCCGCGCCGCATTAAATGCATCGGCGATAGACGGTGGTGTAAGTGGACATGATGTTTATTTTGGTCACGGTATTATTGATGCTGCAGCGGCTTATGATTATTTAGCGGATAATGGCTGCGCGGGTGGTGACAATGGTGGCGGAGATGCTCTAACGCTTACAGAGAGCCATTATAAGCGAAGGGGCGTCAAGTATGTCGATCTTAGCTTTAGTGGTGCAGCAGGTGGTACCGTTGATGTATATCGTGATGGAAACTTTGTCATAGCCGTTCCAAGCGGCGAGACTTACACTGATACTATTAACACTAAAGGTGGCGGAACATATGTCTACAAGGCATGTGATGAAGGTACGGATACTTGCAGCGCGGATGTTAGCGTGTCGTTCTAGACGACAATCGTAGTTAGAACACAAAAAGGCCTGCATTCGCAGGCCTTTTAATGGGGAAACGCAACCACTAACTCGTTAATGGCTGCAATATTGTCAGCGCAGGCTGCATATTTTTAGGCCAAATGCGATAAGACTTATGGTGCTTAATTAGAGAGGTCTTCTTGTTGCCAGGGCTTAACAGTAGACCATGTTTGTAGGCGATTTCAGCAAAGGCTTGTTCAGGTGCACGCACATAAAGGGTAATAGGCTTTATCAGCTCATCACCATCAATACGTTGGGTAAATTGCTCATCTGAGATAACAAGACTAGAGCGGCCATCGCTATTAAGCTTGAGCTTTTGTGTCACCTCTTGGTCGGTAATGATGACCCAGTCACTGCTATCTAGCTCTGTTAGCATCGCCTTTAAAGATAACGCTAAGCCTTGTTGTTTATCGGCAATAAAGCTGTACTGCTGGCTAATTTTTTGCAACAGGAGTTTGAGCTCGGCACCTGCTCCCATGCTACGAGCTTGGCGGATCCAAAAAGTAAGATCATCAGCGATCAGTTTTGAAAAGGTACGCTTTTTAAGGGCGCTGACCATCCAGCTGCATAAGAAATGGCTTTCACCTGCTGGGGTCTTTACGCTACTGCTGGTTTCAGCAGATGTTGCTAACGCGGCTAGGCCTGCGTCAGCAAACATGAGAATGGCTTGGTTATAACTGATATCGGACATGAGTTCTCCGCCGTGGAAGTGAGTATAGAGGACGGCGGAGGCATTATACCTAATGCGAATACAGTATTAAACGGCTATGCCATAGCATCGGCTTACTTTAGCGCCAGTTTAGCCGCTGTAACAATCAGTTCCGCTGCTGGACGAACTCTAAAGTTAGGGTTTACGTATTGGAAATGAACCAAGCCCTTAGCATCGCTGATATAAACCGCTGGCACGGGCAGCACTAAACGTTTTTCACCTTGTGGTGTTTGCCATAGGTCATTTTCAAGCTTCATTTTACTCAAATAGCGTTCGGTAACCTTGGCACTAGTAAAATAGGCTAAGCCAAACGCTTTACTGGTCGCTAAACTTGCATCAGACAACAGTGTGTATGTGAGCTCTTGCTTGGTCATTGATGCTTTAAGTTTCTCCGGTGTATCTGGAGAGATGCCAATTAACTGGTAACCCATCTCTAGCAACTGTGGCTCAATAGCCTGCAGTTGTCCCATTTGTGAATTACAAAAAGGGCACCAGCCGCCACGGTAGAAAAAGATAATGCTTGGTTTGCCAGCAGTAAGCTTTGCGATATCGACGTTAGTCCCATTGAGATCTTTAAGCGATGCAGAGGGGATGGTCTGGCCATTCATTAACGGCATCACGTTTAATTCATCAAGCGCGATAGGTTTAGCTAACAGCGGCAAACTCAGCAGCAGTATAGACAGAGCAGCGAAGGTCTTTTTTAACATTATTTTGGCCTTTGAATGTAGGGTTAACTAAGTGACTAACATTAGACCTATGAAAGGCCTAAAAACTTTCATTTATGTTGGTGAACGGCAAGGAATTTGAGCGTCAAACTTATTAAATTACGGCTTCATTTTTATAAAGGCAACGTCGTGGTGCTTGGCTCAGTCTCAGTTGCGTCTGCACATACGCTGACTGCAGGTCATTGGAACCACTTTCGCCAGAGGCTAACTCATTTGATGCCCCAAACCTCGTTAGGTTTATCAAGCTTCGCTTTCATTTTAATAAAAAGAAAAGTCGTGGCGCTTCGCCCACACCAGACCAAAAAGGGGAAAGCGCTTGCCCCCCTTTTGGATATCCCTCAGCGCCCCGGCGAAATTTAAAAAGCAAAATTTCCAACGGGGGAGATTAGACTCTGCACGTTTGGTTAATGTATTTAAGCCATGATGTTTACTAAGAGACAGTTATTTCTTAATGGAAGAATGAAAACTCAAATGCCAAGAGTTTGCGCTTTTATAACCCAGTGTAAGATGCGGCTGAGGCCTTCGGAAACAGGACGTTTTCGTTGAGCCCACAGGGATGTGTTCACGGCGAGTCTCAGTTGCGTCTGCACATATGCCGACAGCAGGTCATTGGAACCACTAGTGCGTCAAGCTTCGTTTGACCAAAGTCATGGCCGAGCTTCCAAGGACGGACTTGCAGCGTGTCACGGCAGTATCTGCACATACGCCGACCGCAGGTCATTGGAACCACAATTGTTGAAAGTTAACTAGATCTGATGCTCTAGCTCACTTTTATTGGTAAAATACAGGCCAAAGCAACAAAACACGATTAGCTACCGGCTACAGATTATTGAAGCAGATTTAAACATCGCGTACAAAAAAGACACCATTAGGTGCCTTTGTTGTTTATAAAATAATTTGATGTCCGTACTGCGATTATTTTATCTTCTTTATTTTTGCTGGTGAGGCATTCTTCACTTTAACACGGCGGCCTTGCATGTTTTTCTCACCAATCATCTGCGCACCTGCATTATCTACACGCTGTTGTTTCTTGGCAAAACTACGGCGAGTTTGCAGCTGCTTAATCAATAGGTCGCGGCTTCCGACTTCGTATCCTGGAATCGTAACGCGGCGAAGTTTTTGTCCAATTAGCTTTTCAATATCCGCTAAAGTACGTTCCTCTTCACGACTCACAAATGAGATAGCCACACCTGATTTACCTGCACGGCCTGTACGGCCAATACGGTGTACGTAATCTTCAGCCAAGAACGGCAGGTCATAGTTAACCACGTATTCTAGACCTTGAATATCCAGTCCGCGAGCGGCAACTTCGGTTGCCACTAATACGCGCATTTTACCCTCTTTAAATTCGCGTAAAGCACGGCGGCGGCTACCTTGGGCTTTTTCACCATGGACAACGGCTGTTGGAATACCATCAAGGTTCAGCTCTTTCTCTAGCTTATCTGCGGCGTCACGAGTCGCAGTAAAAACCAACACCTGTTGCCAATTTTTGGTACCGATTAGCTCTGACAAAAGCTCTCGTTTGCGACGTTGCTCTACCGGGTAAACCACTTGGCTAACAGTATCAGCGGTGGTGTTTTGCTTATCGGCAGTAATGATATTGGGTTTAACCATCATCTCGCTAGCAAGTTTTTTTACTGGCGCAGAAAAGGTCGCAGAGAACATCAAGTTTTGACGTTTGCTATTCACCGCTTGGAGAATTTTTTGGATATCAGCACTAAAGCCCATATCGAGCATACGGTCAGCTTCATCAAGTACTAAGAAATCGACATTCGATAAGCTTAAATTACACGCCGTGAGATGCTCAAGTAAGCGACCTGGGGTTGCGATAATGATGTCTACGCCGCGCTTAAGTTTACTTGCTTGGCTATCCATCTTAACGCCGCCATAGATGGTGGCGACGCTCACCTCTAAGTATTTAGCGTATTCATTGATATTGTCGGCAATCTGCGAAGCTAGTTCGCGGGTTGGCGTTAAGATAAGTGCACGGGTATTTGAGCGTTGAGTGTCACTTGGGTTATCAAGCATTTTTTGCAAGATAGGTAATGCAAACGCGGCAGTTTTGCCTGTGCCTGTTTGTGCACTGGCTAATACATCTTGGCCACGACGCACTGCTGGGATTGCTTGCTGCTGAATTGGTGTCATTTTTTGATAACCACATTCAGAGATGGCGCGCAAAATCTCGGGAGCAAAACTAAAAGATTCAAATCTCATGATGAGGGTCCTGTAATCAACAATTCAACCGCTAGCGTACAGCGCTAACTTCTTTGCCACCATTGAAATGGCGGTGGCGGAGTATAGCAAACTTTAGCTTAAAACCTGCACTTATTTATTAGGGGCTGTTGATCTTTCGAGCTTAGCTTTTGTTCGAGTTCAATGATTTTAGGGCAAGGCTTGAGCGATGATGCTTAGCTAGCTAAGTGAAAAGCTCGTAACGCAGCAATAAAAGCATTGAAACGAACCCGATGGGCCGCGCTTCTTGGCTATTTTTACTGTGTTGTAGGTTATTTGTGGAGAATGACTAAACTGCATAGCCTCCGCCTTGTCAAAATAGCCAATAAACTGCGGCAAAAACAACCATGAAAGATCAACAGCCCCTAGATTTTAAAACGAAAAAGCAGCGCCGAAGCACTGCTCTGTCGATAAGCGGCGAGTTTAAATTGCCGCAGTCACTTTATTCAGCCACATGAGTTCATCACCCTGCATGTGCGGGCTAAGTTTTTCGCGTACTAGCTGATGGTATTGGTTAAACCAATCGACTTCGGCGCTAGTTAGGAAGTTTTTATCAATAAGGCGAGCATCCATTGGGATGAAGGTCAGCGCTTCAAACTCAAGCATTTCACGCTCTGCATTGGTTAAAGATACTGAAGGCCTTACTGCAACCAAGTTTTCTAAACGGATACCGAATTCGTTAGCACGGTAATAACCGGGCTCGTTTGATAGCACCATACCAGCAAGTAAAGGCACAGAGGTTCTGTTTTTACCAATACCTTGCGGCCCTTCGTGCACACTCAAGTAATGGCCCACACCATGACCTGTGCCGTGATCAAAGTCGAAACCGTGTTGCCAAAGGTGTTGGCGTGCGAAAGAGTCCAATTGCTGCCCAGAGGTACCTTGTGGAAACTTGGCCTGGTCGATAGCAATATGCCCCTTAAGTACCAGTGTCACCATCTTTCTTTGCTCATCGGTAACATCTCCAATGGCAACTGTACGAGTGACATCAGTGGTGCCATCGAGATACTGAGCACCAGAATCGACTAGGTAAATACTGTTCATTTCCATCTGTGCTGGCGTGCCGTCGTTGTGGTTGTAATGGCACATTGCCGCGTTGGCACCAGTCGCAGAGATGGTATCGAAACTCGGCTCTTGATAAAGCGGGTCTTCAAGGCGGAAGCTTTCTAGCTTATCGGCTAACTGAGCCTCGTCATATAAGCGCTCTGCAAGCACCTCGGCATCTAGCCAAGCAAGAAAACGGCTGACGGCTACACCATCTCGAATGTGGCACGCTTTCATACCACTTAACTCGGTATCATTCTTTTGTGCTTTAGGTAGTGCAACAGGATCGGCCCCCGCAATAAGTTCTGCCCCCGCGTTTTTGGCCGTTATCTGCAACCACGCGTTGATGGTATCTGGGCTCGCTAGTACTTTAACACCTGACAGTTTAGCCAGTTCAGCTTCAAGAGCGGCTTCAGCTTTAAAGCTCACACCTGCTCCAACATGCTGTTCGATACCCGTTGGCAGTTTGCTGAGATCGGTAAATAGCAGCATATCGCCGTTTGCATGGAGTAACGCGGTACCTAGAACCACAGGCAGACGAGGTACATCTTTACCGCGAATGTTGAGTAACCAGCAGAATGAATCTAAGGCAGCGATGATGGCAACGTCAGCGCCTTCAGCTTTAACCGCCGCGCCAATAGTGGTGCGTTTTTCTATGCTACTGCGACCGGCACTTTTTTCACTAAACGCCATAATAGCTGCGTTTGAAGCGTGTGGTCTGTCACTCCAATTAAGATCAATAGGGTTGTCTTTTACGGCCACTAAGTCAATTTGTGCTTTATTCAGGGTCGCTAGGGTGCTGTTGAACCATGAAAGCGTATGCAGTCTGGCATCGAAACCTACATTGGACTTGGCATCAAGCTTTTCGGTAAGCCATTGTGCTTGGGGGGTATCGTGCAAACTCAGATATTCAAATAACTCGCCATCGACTTGTTGGCGAACCTGCACTGTGTAACGTCCATCAACAAAGATTGCCGCTGTGTCTTTTAAGACAATGATCATGCCTGCTGAGCCGGTAAAACCACTGGTCCACAGCATCCGTTCATTGTGAGCGGGAACATATTCACCCAGATACTCATCTGCACGAGGAATAATAAAAGCGTCTAGATTCGACTTCGCCATTTCGTGGCGAATAGCGCTCAAGCGGGTTGCAATAGTATTTGACATCATGGCTCCATAATTAAGCACTTGAGCGGCAATGGTTATGTGGCTAAAGGCTATTAAATGTGTAGTTATTTAGCGCGGAGGTTATCACAAATGAATAGGCTAAGGGCAGCAGCATTTAGCCATCTTGTTATCATCTTTTTTACCATTGTGTAGCAACCTCTGAGACTATTCATCAATATTCAGTGGTTTACCTAGGTGAGTTAGTGCTCAATTCGTGCCACTATGTTGCAACAAGTTCGTATTAACGCTGTCTCATTTCGATGGTGCTGTAAAAGGATAAATTGGGCTATGCCATTTAATGTATGGGTACTGACGCTTGCACAGGCATTTGCAATGAGTGCGACACCGATGATGATGTTGCTCGGCGGAATTATTGGTGTAGAGATAGCCCCGTCAGCCGAACTGGCGACATTGCCGATAGCGTCGATGGTTGTTGGGGTTGCGCTATCAGTGTTGCCTGTGTCTAAGTTGATGCAACGCTTTGGCCGAAAGCCGGTATTTATTTCTGGGGCATTGGTGGCGGCGACCTCTGGAATGTTGGCGGCTTACGCAACCTCCGAGCAAGATTTTGTGCTGTTTTGTTTAAGCGGCATGTTATTAGGAACCGCTGGCGCTGTGGTGCAGCAATATCGCTTTGCAGCGATGGAGTCTGTGTCTCCAGCATTAGCGGCAAAAGCGGCTTCGAGAGTGCTGCTCGGTGGTCTTGTCGCGGCAATTATAGGACCTGAGTTGGCGGTGCTTGGCGGGGTAATATCAGATCAGGCTTATGTCGGGGCTTTTTCATTTTTAACTATGGTGAGCCTGATAGCTGCCACTATTTTATGTTTCTATCGAGAGCCTAAGATAGATCGCAGTGTAAAGCGTGAGGTAACTAAAACCACTGGGCGTCCCCTTGGGGCTATATTGTCTCAACCTAGGATTTGGGTAGCAATTGCTGGTGCGACACTAGGTTACGCCATGATGAGTTTTGTCATGACGGCTACCCCGCTGCATATGCATCATATCGAACATCATTCATTAGCAGACACTAAGTGGGTCATTCAAAGCCACATTATTGCAATGTATCTTCCCTCATTGATTAGTGGAGTATTGGTAGCACGAATTGGGGTGTCGAAAATGATGTTATTAGGCTTACTCGCTTATGTCATCACCATTATTGCCGCGTTGCTTGGGCGTGATCTACTGAACTACTGGGCCGCTTTAGTATTGCTAGGCATTGGCTGGAACTTTCTGTTTGTAGCCGGTACAGCGCTATTGCCGCGTTGTTACAACCCTGATGAACGTTATAAAGTGCAAGCGTTTAACGACACCTTTATTTTTGGAGCACAGGCAATGGCGTCGCTAAGTGCTGGCTGGGTTATTCATGCTCTTGGCTGGGAGATTTTATTGATTATTTGCTTACCTGTGATCGCCGCGCAACTGCTATTAATTGCGTGGTGGAAGCTGTCTAAAAGCCGCATGTTACAGAAAGAACGGTTATAAGCTGGTATGACTAAAAGAGGTTGTCGCGCCTTTTCTGTCGGTAAGTATTTCTCAATAACTGTTAATTAGCGCTGGTATTTTGTATACTTTATTCTAGATGGTGTGCAGATATATTTAGATAAACGAGTCGGTTTTAAAGCGGCCTTAAATGTCGGTTAAAACGGCTCAGCTGCGTTATTAATGATGAGGTCTGTTTGAGCATGTCTCTGGCATTGCATAGGGCTCAAGTTTAACTTTTAAAAGTAAGGGTACATGAATGACAATAGGTGTAGGCGGTTCTACCGCAGAGCAAGAGTTAGCAAAACTCACAGATATGACCCAAGGCACTGCGCCAATTAGCCATGATGAATTTTCAGCTCGTATTGCTAATGCACAGTCGATAATGGCGGCAGAAGGTATTGCAGCAATCTATATCAATGCGGGTACTAACCTTTATTACTACACAGGTACGCGTTGGTATGCGAGCGAACGTATGGTTGGGGCGATAATTCCAGCAAGTGGCGCAGTTGAGTATATAGCTCCAGCATTCGAAGTTGATACGCTATTGGGCTACATGACCATCGAAGGCAAGGTCAACACTTGGCAAGAAGATGAAAGCCCTTATGCACTGTTTGGCGATGTACTCGCTAACATGGGAATTAACGCAGGTGATGTCGGTATTGATGAGTCTGCCGCTTTCTTTATTTTTGATGGTGTTCGTCAAGCGCATCCACAGTTTAACTACGTCAACGCAAAGCCTGTTACAGCGGGTTGTCGTATGATTAAGTCGGCGACTGAGCTTGGCCTGTTACAACGGGCTAAAGACATGACCTTAGAGGTCCATAAAGCCGTTGCACGTATCTTACATGAAGGCATTAGCACCACAGAAGTTGAAGCCTTTATTAATGCCGCCCACATTAAAGTTGGCATTCCAGCTGGTTCATATTTTTGTATCGTACTGTTCGGTGAAGACAGCGCTTATCCCCATGGGGTTAAATCGCCTAAGGCGTTAGATTTAGGCGATACAGTATTGATTGATACCGGTTGTCAGCTATATGGCTATAACTCTGATATCACTCGTACATATGTGTTTGGTGAGCCGAGTCCGCGTCAACGCGAGTTGTGGCAACATGAGCAAGATGCGCAAATTGCCGCTTTTGATGCCGCGCATATAGGGGCAACCTGTGCCAGTGTTGACCGCGCCGCAAGAGATACACTTGAGCAGGCGGGTTTTGGCCCTGGCTATAACGTGCCGGGTCTACCGCATCGTACAGGTCATGGCATTGGTCTCGATATCCATGAATGGCCTTATCTAGTACTAAACGACCAAACGCCATTAGCCGCTGGTATGTGTTTTAGTAACGAGCCTATGCTGTGTGTTCCAGGTGAGTTTGGTGTACGTCATGAAGACCATTTCTACATGACAGAGCAGGGGGCTGTTTGGTTTACTAAGCCTGCTCACTCAATCGACGACCCATTTGGATATGAAGCTTAATCGCAATGTGTTCTAGGTGAGTTTGGTGTCCGTCATGAAGCTCATTTCTACATGACGGAACAGGGTCAGAACACAGAGCAGCTTGGTTTACTAAGTCTGCTCACTCAATCGATGACCCATTTGGATATGAAGCTTAATCGTAATGTGTTCTAGGTGAGTTTGGTGTCCGTCATGAAGCTCATTTCTACATGACGGAACAGGGTCAGAACACAGAGCAGCTTGGTTTACTAAGCCTGCTCACTCAATTGATGACCCATTTGGATATGAAGCTTAATTGTGAACTTTTTAGCGCTTAATAAAAAAGCCCGAATGTTGGCACATTCGGGCTTTTGATTATCTGCATACAGCTGATAATTCAACTTAGTCGATACTGATTAGCTCGACATCAAAGATTAGTGTTGAGCCGCCACTGATTTTTCCAGCGCTGCGATTGCCATAAGCCAGTTCTGGCGGAATAAAGAAGCGTGTTTTCTCACCAACGACCATCAGCTGTACCCCTTCGGTCCAACCTTTAATTACGCGATTGAGTGGAAAGCCGATAGGCTCACCGCGCTCAACTGAGCTGTCAAATACGCTACCATCGATTAAAGTACCGTGGTAGTGAACCGTAACCGTATCGCTCGCCTTTGGGTGTACAGTGCCGTCGCCTGCTGCTAACACTTGATATTGCAGTCCTGAAGCGGTTGTCGACACGCCCTCTTTGAGCTTGTTTTCAGCAAGAAAGGCGTTACCCAGTGCAATATTTTCTTTTGCTGCTTTTTGGTTATTCATCGAGGTAAAGAAGTAAAAAATCACCCCAGCAATGACCACTACCGCTAATATCATTTTCATTTTAATTCACTTAGATAATTTGAGTTTAGTTTGCATTTGATTGCAATCATAACGAATTGATACTCACAGGTAAATCTATACCCATCCTACCTGAAGATGCAGGATTCTGTGGGAGTTTAATGAGCTTTAATCAAGGTCAGTTATTGCTCCTGCATAACAGACATTCACACCATCCTTGGTGCTTGCATTGATTGCCACTAATGGTCGCTCCCTTAGTAAAATCAACAACACAGAGTAAAGCCCATTAAAACCCATCAACGCCTCTGAAACGAGCACCTTTAAGTAGGATGGGTATATAGTTTAGAGCATGCGCTGGATCTGATGAAAATATTCACCTGCAAGAGGTGTAAATAGAATGATATAGCTAACGCCAATATTGAGTACTATGGTTATCCATAACAGCACTTTAAACGGAGTCTTAGCCGATTTATGTCTAAGAAGTTGCTGAGCAATAAGCGCTCCAGGCCAACCACCAAGCACTGCTAATAGATGTAAGCTAGACTCTTTTACGCGCCAACGTTGCAGCTTTGCTGCTCGTTTATCCAGTGCATAGGCAATAAAGGTTACACAAGAGATACTTAGCAGATAGATAAGAGCGGCGAGTGGCAGCCAATCAAACTGATAGAGCACTATCTCAGCGATAATTACAGCGCTAGCAAATTGACTGAGGGGCGTGAGCTTAGTCGAGCGCTTACGAGGCTTGGTTTTAGTCCGTGCATGCAGCCCTAAGATTTCAGCTTTTCTCGCTTGTGGCTTATCTTTGCTGTTTCCGGCATAACTGAAGCTAATAATATCGCCGTTTTTAGGGCGTTGAGCAGTCGAGTTAAAACTCGATATATGCACAAAGACATCACTATGGCTGCCTGCTTGAGTTATAAAACCAAAGCCTTTTGCATCATTCCACCGGTTAAGTACGCCTTTTTGCATCATTTATCTCGTCGGCCCTAGTTATCTATTTCAAGTTGTAGCGACTCTAAACCTCTAAAATACGCCTAAACTTTGCCCAAAGTCGGTCACCTTATATTCGCCCCGTGCTGGGAGGTCTGGATAGCTTATATTCTCTAAAATGCCAAATTCGATATTGCACTTTAAGCACTGCTTTAACACTTTTGTGGTTTCTATTCAGGTATATATTAATCGTTTTAAGGTTACCATAGAAAAGGAGATGTTCGTGTTTAATGGGTTATAGGTGTCAAATCAAGTAATTGTTCTAAATACTAGTTAGGAAAAATTAGCTTATAGTAATCACACTGATGTGGTTGATATTGCAGGGTGAGAGAATACTCTAATCGCCGTTTAAAACTGATAGCGCAGCTATTATCAGGCCAACCTACGTGGGTTGCTGGCGCTATGGCTGCTCGCAATTAAGCGTTATTTGAATCAAGGTGCAGGAGGAATTGATGTTAAATATGGATTTGAGTCAGAAAGTAGTAATTAAAACTCAAGAGCTACCCTGGTTAGACAGCCCCTCTCCGACGGTATTTCGTAAACCACTTGAACGTGCAGCAGCCGAAAGTGGACACACTACCAGCATCGTTAAATATCAAGCTGGCGCCAGCTTTAAGCGTCACTCTCACCCTTATGGCGAAGAAATTTTAGTGCTGGAGGGGACTTTCTCTGACGAAGAGGGTGATTACCCTGCTGGTACTTATATTCGCAACCCTCCAGGGAGCGCTCATACACCGTTTAGTCAAGATGGCTGCGTGCTTTTAGTTAAGTTAAACCAGTTTGATAAGCATGATTTAAAGGCTGTACGAGTGAACACTCATACTAATAGCTGGCAGCAAGGGATAGGTGGCTTAGAAGTTATGCCACTGCATGAGTTTGAACATGAACATGTGGCGCTAGTTAAATGGCCCGCAGGAGAGCATTTTCAAACACATCGTCATTTTGGCGGCGAGGAGATCTTCGTTATTAGCGGTGAGTTTAACGATGAACATGGCGCTTACCCACAGTACACTTGGCTGCGAAGCCCACACATGAGTGAGCACTTTCCTTTTGTTGAACAGGAAACCATTATCTTTGTAAAGACGGGGCACCTCTATCTTGCGGGTTAGCCTTTACTGACAGCACGGTTAACACTTCTCGTCGCTGCAGCACTCTTCTTGCAGAAATGCTATTAAACCGTCTAAACATTCAAATTGAGGGATGCAATGCAATACTCTTCCCTCTCTTTGCTGCTTCACCAGCCCGGCAGACATTAAGCTTGCAAGGTGGTGAGACAGGGTTGAATTTGGGATCTGCAAAGTCTCTTGAAGTTGCCCGACCGGGAGGCCAGCATGTCCCGCTTTTACAAGGCAACGAAACAGCGTCAGTCTCGTTGGGTGTCCAAGTTCTTTTAGTGCTTTAGCTGCTACATCGATATCCATAAACTCAACTCAGTTGATTAACACGGGGCACTTTTTTGAAATGCCTAACGTTTCGGTAATTGCCGAAATAATAGCAGCAAATGAACGACCAATGAAGAGTTATTTCATTGGCCGACTAATTATGAGGCTTATTTTCTCGCCGGTTTCTCGGAGATCCATAGTTTAATGGTGCCTTGCACCACAGCTACACCGTCAGTGTCGTAAGCATTGACGGCGACTAACATGTCACCTACGACCCATTGTTCAGGTGTTACTTCGGCCACACAGGTGATATCGCTACCGGCTTTAGCCGTGTAGTCAACGCTCATCCCCTTTGGGATCCAGCGTAGATGATCTGGAATTGAGGCTTCGGCCATGGTGCCCATTGCCATCTCGAGGCCATTACAGATCGCGATAACATGCACCGTTTTAATATGATTGTGAACCGCTTTACGTTTTTTTATCAGGCAAACGCATTTATTCACTTTTAATTCACTAATAAAAGGTTTTACTGTACCGAAGTAAGGCGCCATTCGGCAGACCATTAGTGAAAATATTTTGTTGCCGAAGGGTAGGCGAGTCACACGTTTAAACAGTGACATCACTTTTGTAGGCTTGGTATTTGTGGGCTTGTTATTAGCGGTTATAGTGCTCATCTTCTTCCTTGTGAACTTTAACTGGTCGGATGAGGTTAACATTGAATTAACATCAATTACTAGGGTCTACTCATTTCAGGCGAAAGATAAACTTCATTTCGTTTATATAGTATTGAGAAGTATAATTTTGGCAGAAAACTTTACAGAGTCGATTAAGGAATAAAGTGAACTATTTACAGACCTACCTTAAAGGGATGGCAATGGGTGCAGCGGATGTTGTCCCCGGCGTTTCAGGCGGCACTATCGCCTTTATTACAGGTATTTTGGACCAACTGCTCGACAGTATTAAAAAGATTAGACCCTCTTTGTTTAGTGTAATCAAAGAGCAAGGGATTAAAGCGGCCTTTATGCATATCAATGGCCCATTCTTAGTGTGTGTGTTTGGGGGGATTTTAACCAGTATTTTAACCTTGGCAAAGTTAATCACCTACTTATTGCATGCCCACCCAATCCCCGTGTGGTCATTCTTCTTTGGTTTGATCCTCATTTCGGTGATCCATATGCTGAAACAGGTAAAGGGTTTCACTTTAGGCCGCTTAGCGCTGTTTGTGATTGGCGTAGCTATCGCGTGGGGGATCACCATGTTGAATCCTATTGCGCTTGAAATGACCTATCTAAATGTATTTTTAGGCGGCTGCATCGCGATTACTGCGATGATTTTACCCGGGATCTCCGGTAGCTTTATTCTGCTATTACTCGGTTTATATACCTCGGTTATGGGGGCGGTTAAAGGTTTCGATATTGCGATTATGGCGACGTTTGCGGCAGGAGCTGCAACAGGCTTATTGAGCTTTAGCCATGTGTTGTCCCTACTGCTGCGTAAATATCACGATGCAACCTTGGTATTTTTAACTGGGTTAATGCTCGGTACGTTAGGCAAAATATGGCCTTGGAAAGAGGTGCTCAGCTTTAGAGAGAACTCTAAAGGAGAGATGGTACCACTGGATGAACGTATTCTATCACCGATGCAGTACGAACAGCTGACGGGGCAGGCTTCGTTGCTAGCTTACGCTGTTGTTGCCATGCTAGCCGGTATACTAGTGGTATGGGGTTTAGAGAAGTTTGCCAATAGAGGCCGAACCTAACTAGTCACTAGTTTCGCTAAACGCCAGCATTTTGCTGGCGTTTTTTGTTTGAGGGAGATGCAAAAGTCTGCATAAGCTACAGATTTTGAAGATAGCATAAAGGCGATATTTAAATTAAACAAAATGGTCTGGCGTCAATAACTCACAGAACAAGGCTAACTTTCTGTAAAAAACTCCTTTATGCTAAGCCACTAAACTATTTTTTATTAAAAGGGATTTTCATGAAAATTTTAGCTATTTTATCAGTGCTTTTTACCTTATCTGCATGTGGTTCAAGTGCCCGCTACTCTGTATCAGCGAGTTCAGATGAGGATATTATGGGCTCGAGACAGACGCCAATGATAAAGGATAATACGCCGATCATTAATGTTGAAAAGATCAAAAAAGCTGAAGACAAGTAATTGGCTGCTAAAACAAAATAACAGAGCGTAAATAACATTTACGCTCTGTTGTCTGATTAACTGAAGTTAAGAGGTTTTACGGCTATTATCGACCTGCTTTTTGTCATAGTACTCAAACGGGAACATATTTCTGATCCTTTGAGTGATGTCATCGCTGACATTCGCCGATATATGCAGCCTGACCCCACCAAGTTTTTCCGCTCTAACGGTACAGGTGAGTTTGTTGGATTTGGCTATGGCGCGGCACTCTTTTTCAAACTTTTCTGGGATCTTGCCTTTATGTGAATTAAGTCGCCCCTCTTTGAAGTGCATCTCAAATACAGTCAATCCCTTCTTACCGCTGAAAATTAATTTGTAGGCTAGAAAAACACCGATAGCAATAACAGCGATTTTAAGTAGCGTTGGAGTCATATTTATTCCTTTTGCTTTAGTCCGATAGTTAAATCGTGAGCCCTAGCCCTAAGATACTCTGGCTAGCGTTGTTTTTAAAGTGACTAGAGCACAGTTTGCCAAGATTTGTAACTTTCAATCAACAGGATATATTCTAGAGCGCCAAGGAGTTATGAGTAGCAAATATTTTTCAGTAAAGGGCGACAATATGAGCATTTCCAACGGATAAAGGTAGCTCGACCGATTACCGTTGGCGAAGTTATTTTAATGCCAAAGCTAGGGTAGCTGAAGCTCCTAAGCTGACCTCGCGAGTTAAGTGCGAAAACGTCAACTGCAGTTGACTTGCTGTCCCACAAAAAAAACCGCCAATTGGCGGTTTTTTTTGTGGCGGGAAACCAGGTCTGCAATAAACGGCTTAGAAAGCGTAACTTGCTGATGCTAGAACAGTACCGTCATTTCTCCAAGGCTCTGAAGAGTCGATAATATTGTCGCTACTCAAGTTAGTGTCTAACCATGCTAGAGATAAGCCAACACCGCCCAACTCTGTCGAGATGCCAATCGAGTAATCAGCATAGTCTTCGCCCCAATCATAGTCAGCACCGTCGCCATAGCTATAGCCTACGTGGGCATCAATGCTCCAGTTTTCAGCAATTTCATAAGAGTAGTTAAGCTCGGTGTAGTTAAGTGACACATCGGCATTAGCGTAGTCGTTGGTGTACCACTGTGCTAGATGAAAATCAGCAAAGTAAAGACCAACAGAAGCCTCTAAATACTGGCTACTTTCATCTTGTCCTGGGTAGGTGTAATAAGTCAAAGTAACATCGTACTCTACTGCTTCATCTTCGCCAAAAGCGCCTGCGTAACCAGCATAGATATCGATTTCGACATCTGCATCGTAGCTGTCATCATCTACGTTACTTGCCCATGCACCTAGAAAAAAGCCACTTTCCATGCTGAAATCGACACCGCCTTGCACTGCAAACTCACCGGCTGTTTGTGATACACCGCGAAAGCGGTAATCATTGGTGACGCTGATTTCGCCTGACACTTCAGCTTGAACCAAAGGTGCAATTAGCGCTGTTGATAAGGTAAGACCGACAACTAGGGCAATCCGTTTTTTATTGAATTTTTTATACACGGTAGTATCTCCATTTTACTATGTTGACTTAGATGCTGTGTTTTTATGTTTTAAGCATCTTTCGGTTTGCCAAACAGCAGCGTTCGCTACGACCTCATGGCTAAATAATGACTTTAAATTCCGTTACGGCTGATTGGAGTCAAAAATCACGTATACTTTGCGGCAGTTCTCAAGTACCTCCCAGGTACCTGTAAATCCTGCCGGGATGACAAATCTATCTCCAGTTTTTACGGTAGTTTGATTACCATCACTGTCAGTGATGACACTGGCTCCCGATAGAATTTCGCAATATTCATGTTCGCTATAGTTGACCTTCCAACTGCCAATATCACCTTGCCAAACACCGCTGTGGAATTGGTCGCAGTCACTAGAATAGTGATTCTGTAACTGCTGCTCAGGATCACCTTGCAATACTTTGTTAGCATCGAGTTTGTAGCGCTCAACAGCAGTATTGATTGCAGCAAAATCAATGATTGAATCGATTCCTATCGTCATTGGGCTATCCATTTTATCTTTATATTTAAACGGCAAAATGCGCAGTGTTAACTGCGCATCTAGCGGCTATTTCATTGTTGGCATGACAAACTCAGCTTTTGATTGCTTACTTGCCTGAGGCCAGCGGGCGGTGATTGCTTTGCGTTTGGTGTAAAAGCGCACTCCATCTGGACCATGCATATGCAATGGCCCAAATAGTGAGCGTTTCCAGCCGCCAAAACTGTGGAATGCCATCGGCACGGGAATGGGCACGTTTACGCCAACCATACCCACTTGGACGTGGTGGCAGAAATGGCGCGCAGCTTCACCGCTTTGGGTAAAGATGGCGGTGCCGTTACCAAACTCATGGTCGTTGATGAGTTGTAATGCTTCGGCGTAATCTTTAACGCGTACAATGGCAAGTACCGGCCCAAAAATCTCCTCTTTGTAGATCGTCATCTCAGGCGTGACATGGTCAAACAAGCAGCCACCTAAGAAGTAACCTTGTTCATGATCGGTAACGGTTAATTGGCGACCGTCGGCAAGTAGCTTGGCGCCTTCGTTGACGCCGGTTTCAACATAATGAGTGACTTTTTCTAAATGCTGCGCCGAGATCAGTGGCCCCATGTCCATCTCTGGGGTCACGCCGTTACCGACTTTTAGCGACTTGATTTGCGGTAGTAGCTTTTCAACTAAAGCATCACCAGAATCACCCACGGCAAGTACTACCGATATCGCCATGCAGCGCTCACCAGCACTGCCGTATGCAGCGCCCATTAGCGCACCAACAGCTTGATCTAAGTCAGCATCTGGCATCAGCACCATATGGTTTTTAGCGCCGCCTAGCGCCTGCACGCGTTTGCCATGTGCCGACGCAGTTGCGTAAATATATTCTGCAATCGGGGTTGAACCTACAAAGCTCACCGCATGGACATCTTTGTGGGTAAGTAGGGTATCTACCGCTTCCTTATCACCGTTAACAACGTTAAATACGCCATCAGGTAAGCCCGCTTCAGTGAGCAGTTCAGCCATACGCATAACCGAGCTTGGATCTTTTTCTGATGGCTTCATGATAAAGCTATTACCGCAGGCAATCGCGATAGGGAACATCCACATGGGCACCATCACTGGGAAGTTAAATGGAGCAATACCCGCCACGACGCCCAATGACTGGTTAAGGGTCCATGCATCTACGCCGCCGCCGACTTGCTCGGTGTGCTCGCCTTTTAGTAGATGTGGAATGCCACAAGCAAACTCGACCACTTCGAGGCCGCGGATAATTTCGCCTTTGGCATCATCAAGAACTTTGCCATGTTCGCGGGTGATTAGTTCCGCCATCTCGTCCATATTGGCTTCGACTAGTGCTTTGAATCTAAACAGTACCCGCGAGCGGTTTAGCGGCGTGACTTTAGACCAAGATTCATGGGCCTTTTTGGCGATTTCAATCGCGCTTGCAACATCAACAGCACTGGCTAAAGAAACGGCTGCGCGTTGCTCACCTGTAGCGGGTTCGAATATCGCTTGTGTACGTTGGCTAGGCGATGTGTGGCCGCCATTGATGTAATGGTTAATCGTGTGCATAACGCAAAATCCTAATTCAATTTCCCTGCTGGGAGCCAATGGTGTTAATGGGTATCAATGGATCTGCCTATCACATCTGTCGCTTAAACTTAACTGACAAAACGCAGTAGGCAGAAGGATTAACCAACAGCGGTAATCGCATCCGATAAGGTGTTAATAATGGTATCTATCTGTTGTTTATCGATAATTAAAGGCGGAGATATCGCAATAATATCGCCCGTTGCGCGCACTAATGTGCCGTTGGCAAAGCATTGCTCAAATATACCAAAGCCACGCTTGCCAGCCCCTTTGTCACTGGGAGAAAATTGAATACCGCCGACCAAGCCTGTGTTACGAATATCAATCACATTCGGTAAACCTTTTAAGCTATGCACAGCCTCTTCAAAGTAGCCTTCAAGTTCGCGGCTACGCTCAAACAGCTTTTCATTTTGGTAGATATTGAGGGTGGCTAAGGCTGCAGCTGCCGCGACAGGGTGACCGGAGTAGGTGTAACCATGAAACAGTTCAATAGCATTTTCAGGCCCCTGCATGCAGGTGTCGTAAATCTTGTCGTCAACCAATACCGCGCCCATAGGGATGGCACCATTATTAAGTGCCTTAGCGGTAGTGATCATATCGGGAGTCACTCCCCAACGTTGGCTGGCAAATGCGTCCCCCACACGGCCAAAACCGGTAATCACTTCATCGAAAATCAATAATATGCCGTACTTGTTAGTGATTTCACGTAGCTTTTGTAGATAGCCTTCTGGTGGCAAGATAACGCCAGCAGAGCCAGACATAGGTTCAACAATAACCGCCGCTATATTCTCGCTACCATGCAGGGCAACAAGCTGCTCAAGTGCTTCGGCCTTTTCTGCACCGGTTTTAGGCATGCCGCGACAAAACGCGTTCTGCTGCATATCTAATGTATGGGGAAGGTGATCAACACCTTGCAGTAGCTGTTGATTAAATGTCTTACGGTTATTACCAATACCGCCCACCGAAATACCACCAAAGCCGACGCCATGGTAGCCTAGCTCACGGCCGATAAAACGGGTTCGAGTCGCTTGACCATTGGCACGATGATAGGTGAGTGCGATTTTAAGTGCGCTATCGACAGACTCAGAACCTGAATTAGTAAAGAAAACTTTATTAAGACCTTCGGGGCTTATCTGCGCTAGGCGTTCAGCGAGTTCAAAGGCAAGTGGGTGACCCATCTGAAAAGAGGGAGCGAAGTCCATCTCGTGGATCTGTTTAGAAACAGCTTCAGAGATCTCTTTGCGTCCATGACCGGCATTGCAGCACCATAATCCTGCAGTACCATCTAATATGGGGCGACCAGCGGTGTCTCTATAGTACATGCCTTCGGCATGAGCCAACATTCTAGGATTAGACTTAAATTGTCTATTGGCCGTAAAAGGCATCCAGTAATTTGATAAAGACGGTGTTTCGCTGTGGTGGGGCGTCTGAGAATCTGCCATATCATCTACCTTGATTCAGTTTAATTATTGTTGTTTTTTTAGTAAGTGTTTCTTTTTTAATCGAGCGATTGATATTTGCTATGCTATGTCAGAAATAATGAACATGAAAGCTTTTTGTGCATTTATTTATAGCAAAAATGAACTTTTTGTAAAATATATTGAAATTTAGGGGCGGATAAGCGTAATCTTGCTCAACACCTTATTGCGGTCACTTGTTATTTATAGGCAAAAAGGCCGCATTTAAAGCGATTCTAATAATTAAATACAGCGTTAAGAGGTCATCATGAGCACACCAGAAAGTCGCAGTCAGTGGCAAGCACTCGCAGATACAATGTCTATTAATGGCGCAGCCTTTATTGCAGGCGAATATGTTGAGTCACAATCTAAAGCCACCTTTGACTGCATCAGCCCTATCGACGGAAAAGTACTCGTTAAAGTGGCAAGCTGCGATGAGGCTGACGCCAATATTGCCGTCAGCAATGCCAGAGAAACATTTGAAAGTGGTGTGTGGGCACATCTGCCTCCTGTCAAACGCAAGCAAGTCATGATTCGCTTCGCTGACCTGCTGGAAGAAAATGTTGATGAGTTAGCGCTGCTTGAAACCTTGGATATGGGTAAACCTATTCAATATTCCCGAGCGGTCGATGTTGCCGGTGCGGCTCGCGCGATTCGCTGGTCAGGTGAAGCGATAGATAAAATTTATGATGAGATAGCACCTACTGCACACAACGAGATTGGCATGATCACCCGTGAGCCAGTGGGTGTTGTTGCGGCTATTGTGCCGTGGAACTTTCCGTTATTAATGGCCTGTTGGAAACTTGGGCCGGCATTGGCAACGGGTAACAGCGTGGTACTAAAGCCATCAGAGAAGTCACCTTTAACCGCAATTCGTATGGCGCAATTGGCCATCGAAGCGGGCATCCCAAAGGGCGTGCTAAACGTACTGCCAGGTTTTGGTCACACTGTGGGTAAGGCGCTGGCACTGCATATGGATGTCGATACCTTGGTGTTTACCGGTTCAACCAAGATTGCCAAGCAGCTAATGGTCTACGCTGGCGAATCAAACATGAAGCGTGTTTGGTTAGAAGCGGGCGGTAAGAGCCCCAATATTGTCTTTAACGACGCGCCCGATCTAAAGAAGGCGGCCCAAGCAGCAGCTTGTGCGATAGCCTTTAACCAAGGCGAAGTGTGCACCGCGGGTTCTCGTTTGTTAGTGGAAGCGGGCGTAAAAGATGAGTTGATAGGTCTAATTGCAGAAGAGTTACAAAACTGGCAGCCTGGCCACCCACTGGATCCTAACACCACCTCTGGCGCCGTGGTTGATAAGCAGCAACTGGATAACGTATTAGGTTACATTCAATCAGGTAAAGATGAAGGGGCTGCGCTCAACTTTGGTGGACGCCAAGTGATGCAAGATTCTGGTGGCGTCTATATTGAGCCGACTATCTTCTCTGACGTTGATAACAAGATGACTATCGCTAAAGAGGAGATCTTTGGCCCGGTATTATCGGTGATCACCTTTGATGGTATGCAGCAAGCCATTGAGATTGCTAACGACAGCATCTACGGTTTAGCGGCAGGTGTTTGGACTGCCGATATCAGCAAGGCGCACAAAACAGCAAAAGCACTGCGTAGCGGTATGGTGTGGATTAACCATTATGATGGTGGCGATATGACCGCACCTTTCGGTGGCTATAAACAGTCGGGTAATGGCCGTGATAAATCACTGCATGCTTTTGACAAATACACTGAAATTAAAGCCACTTGGATTTCGCTGGATTAAATGGTTATTAGTTTTGCGATAGCTTTGAGATAGTTTTGCCACTTTTCCGCAAGCCAGCCATCATAATGGCTGGCTTTTCAATTGTTGGTGCTCATCACTGAGTATGCTGCAACATCAATGGAAAATATCTCGGTATACTTCAATATTTGTGTCTCTACCCAAGCTCGACGGTGGTCGTAATTTTTGCCTGTGTACTTGTCATCAGCGCACAGGAAGGCACGCCGAACTACGCGGCTACAGCAATGGTAATAAGGGTTCGTCTTGGCCTTGGCATACAACCTCCTTGTTAAATGCTCTTTCAAAGTTTGTCGGAGGTTGCTCTTGATGCCATTAACTATGGCTGGCACTATTTAGCTTATTTACTGTGCTAATTTGAACTATTAATGGCTGGCTATTGTTTTAGTGACACAGCCCACTATTCAAAAGATAAAACTAATGTAACATCTGTTCCATAAGAAAAATCTTATTTAACAGGACGTTCAAGGGGGACGTAACAGATGTTTATGATTGAGTTAAATGGTACCGGCTGGAGATATTGGCTGGTAACCGCTGCACTGCTTACCTACGGAGTTGTCGTTGATCCCATAGGTTTTGTGCTTGCCATAGCCCTTACCTTGGTTCATCTGCTTCACTTTGTCATTATGAAACGAAGTGTTACCGCATTTCCCATACAGGTTCGATTTTGGTATTTGTCGCTGCTGTTACTGGCGCAGGTCGAGGGGCTTGGGTGGATATATTGGATCCCGGCAATAGGCACCTGGGCTCAGGTACTCTTTGGCTACTGCGCCATGGCGCGCTTCGTTTCACTGCTCCCCTGGAACAGCTGTGAGCGTTTTTCGTTTTCCCTGGTCAGTCGAACAATTCTTGCCCGACCCGTAAAAGGAAGCATCAAACAAAATATTGTCGCTCAAAAATAATAGATGCTTAGAATAAATATGGACAGGCATAGTGAATGATGAAGCGGCTAGCCCATAGCATCTAAGCTATGGGCTAGCCGCTTAACGTGAAACCTGCAACTCTATGGCGTGACGATATTAAACACCCCTTTAGGCTTATCCAGTTTCGAGAAGAAACTGGCCAAATCAATTTTACTACCCTCGATCTCTAGATCGTCTGAGAACAGCAGATCGGATACCCCAGCGCTGCCGATAATCAGGTCGATAAACAACTCATGGCTGATGTTGAGAGTGGCGTTAGCCGAGGCTGACTTTGGGGCCAATTTGTGGTGTAACACGGCATTTTTAAGTGTGAGCACGTAATTTTTATCAAGGTCGGTGAAGTTGATATTAAGCTCAAAATTCTCGCCGAATGCCTCTGGGCCAATCACCCTAGATGCCATCGATTGCAGGAAGTTCTCGATTGGTGAACGCAGTAAGATCTGTTTCATTGACGCTAGGTCAATCCCCTTTTCTGGGCTGCCGTGGCGTAGCTCATAGGCGGCGCTAAGGTACACATCACGCCAAGGGGCTGATTCGGCTTGATAGCCGAGCTGATCATAGCTGCTCGCCAGCAACTCTTTGGCGCGGCTGTTGCCGTTATCAGTCACCACAAGGTGATTGATGAGTTCTGCCGCCCAGCGGTACTCTCCATTCGCTATGGCTATTTCAGTTTGCTTTATGACCTTGTCTGCACCGCCCATCAACTCGACATATTTCTGTGCAGAATCTACAGCTGGTAGTGGATCTAAATGAACCGGGTTGGCGTCATACCAGCCCAAATAGGCTTGATAAACGGCTTTAGCATTGTGTTTAGCGGTACCGTAATAACCGCGACTGGCAAAGGTGTTGGCCAATGTTGGGGGCATCTCAATGGCTTCTGCAATTTCTGCTGGCGTGAGTCCGGCATTCAGCATTCGCACCGATTGATCGTGGATGTATTTATAAGTATCACGTTGAGTTTCTAAAAAATGATTGATGGGCTCTTGCCCCCAAATTGGCCAGTGGTGGCTACCAAAATACACTTTGGTACCGCGCTGTGCGTTGAGGGCTTTATCAATCGAGCGACTCCATGTGAGTGCATCACGCACCTTGGCACCGCGCAGTGTATAGAGGTTATGCATATTCTTCGACACTAATTCTGCGCCGCAGTACGCCTGCTGCTCTGGCAAGTAAAAGGTAAACTCGGCAGGCGCTTCGGAGCCTGAGACGATTTGAAACTCAAAAGCAACACCATCAATCAGCTGAGTTTTATCTTGAGCAATAATCGTGGTCGGGCTTAAGATCCCGAACTGACCAAAAGCGGGCTCCTTACCTAAGCCTGAATCTATGTGTCCTCGTGGCGAGCGTGGTAACTGCTTGCCATACATGTACATGGCGCGTCGACTCATGGCGGTTCCAGCCATCACGTTTTCGCTGGTGGCCTCATGCATAAAACCAGCGGGGGCAATAATGTCTATGTTTTCTACAGAGTTGTTATCCAGCGGACTGTTATCTAGCGAAAAGTTTTCAAGTAAGCCCAACGCGCCGCCAAAATGATCCATATGACTGTGGGTAAATAGAATTGCGCTTATAGGCCGCTCTCCTAACTGCTGCTTGAGAAACTCAAATGCTGTTTTGGCGGTTTCTGCAGTGGTAAGCGGATCGACAACTATCCAGCCGGTTTTACCGGAAATCACCGTCATATTAGCGAGATCAAATCCACGCAGCTGGTAAACTCCAGTGGTGACTTCGAACAAACCATCGATATTATTCAGTGTTGCTTGTCGCCAAAGGCTGGGGTTAACGCTATCGGGTGCATCTCCCTTAATGAAGTCATAGCTGCTTCTGTCCCAGATTTTTTTACCTTGTTTATCAACAACAATTAACTCAGCCATTTTGGCGATAAAACCACGTTTGGCATCTTTAAAGTCTTGTTTGTCAGCAAACGGCAGCTCGGTTAACAGGGCATTATTGGCGTCGATAGTGTGCGTGCTTGCAGGGGTAAATCCATAGTCATCTGTAGCTTGATCTTGAGTCCCCGTCTGACTTGGTTGACAACCGAGTAGCAATATCGCGGCTAAGCTGCCAAAAAGTAACTGTTGCCCAGTCGATCTGAGCTTATAGGAGAGCGTGGCTAAGGTGTTCGTTGGCATCGGTGGCACTCACTGGTTAACTGTTAACAATTACCGATAAGTTATTACAAGTTGGTAACTGGTTAGTTATCATTTTTCGCCAATGATATTACTGGCTTCAAATTAGTGCTGCAACGCTGGCGGTAATCTGATGGACTGATCCCCTGCCAAGTATGGAAAAAACGACTGAAATTGCTCACGCTGCTATAACCGAGCGTATCTGATAAGATGCTGATTGGCATTTGCGTATTAGCGAGGTAATGGTGTGCTAGTTCTTGCCGTTTTAGCTTCAATAGTGCCCTAAATCCAGTACCTTCAAGCTGCAGGTAACGGCTTAAACTGCGCTCGCTGATATTGTACATTTGCGCAATTTTTAGTGCAGTGGGCTCTTCGTTCACCAATAATGCATGGATCCCTTGACTGGTTTTCTCCTGCCAATTTAGTGCCTGCATCTTATCCAAATATTGTCTTACAGCCTTTTCATTGTGTTGAGCTAATAACGGATCTTTACTGATCACTGTTTGCTCAAGCATGGTGCGATCCATCCACATGCAATTATCTGTTGCGGCGAGTACTACAGGGCAATCAAAGCAATCATTCCAAGGCTGTTGTGATTTTGGTGCGGGCCTAATCAACTCTACTTTTCGCACAAAATCGCTATGACCAATCATCTGTTTACCGTGCAACATCAAGCTTGAGAAAAAGGCATCGATGGCTAAATCACTAATCTCTACGCCATTGAGCGGGATAATCGTAAAGCCGAGCAACTGCGGCGTCCGCTGCAGGCTAATAACGGCAGAGTTACTGACCAGTGCAGAATAATCGGGAAGGGTTTCGAAGGCTTGCGCTAGGGTATCGCAGCTCATCATCAGTGCCCCTAAGGCGCGAAAATTGATTGGGTAAGCATATTGGCCGACCGTTAACCCAAAGGCCAATGAGCCAGATGCACGCTCTGCCGCTTGCCAAAGCTGGGTCATTTTATCAATGGCGACCCGGGAGTCGGGCTCTGCCTCCAATTGAGGCAGGCTCAATCCAACCTCACTAAATACGCTGCAGGCGTCAATATTATTCGCACTGAGTGCACGGGCGATAGCTAAAGACCAAGCGGCAATGGTACTGTATTTTGGAGTCGTCAAAGATACCTACTCAAATATGCTCAGTGAATGTGGCTTGCATGATACTACTTACTTGATGTTGTGGTCATTGTAGCGCCAAATTATAGGCAATGGATATGGCTGTTAATCGGCCTGTTATGTAGGCTGTTGTAACGACAGTTAATTGTAAGTGGGAGTATTAAATAGCTGTGGCAAATATAGAAATACAGGTGCTGAGGCCGCAAGATTGGCATAAATATAAAGGGTTACGACTGGCATCGTTACAAGACGCTCCAGATGCGTTCGGCTCAACCTATCAAAAAGAGGTTAATTTTGCTGAAGCTCAATGGCGTGTTCGCCTGGATGTAGAGCCGCAATCAAAATCCATATTGCCGCTAGTCGCAACAAGCGATGGTGTGGCTGTGGGGTTGGCCTTTGGAATGCGCCATAATCCGAATGATCAAACAATTCATGTGTATCAGATGTGGGTTGCTAAAAGTGCACGTGGTTATGGCATAGGTCAATTACTGCTGCAAAAAATAATTGATTGGGCTGTATCATTGGATGCCGACTTTGTGTCACTTGAAGTTACAGTGACCAATTTTGCCGCAGTGAAGCTATATCAGGCTATGGGTTTCAAAGCCGAACTAGCACTTGCGCCTTTGCGTGAGGGCTCCACAATAATGGTTCAGACCATGAGCTACAAAATATAATTCAAGTCTTA
Source organism: Shewanella sp. KX20019 (assembly GCF_016757755.1). Classification (NCBI taxonomy): domain Bacteria; kingdom Pseudomonadati; phylum Pseudomonadota; class Gammaproteobacteria; order Alteromonadales; family Shewanellaceae; genus Shewanella; species Shewanella sp. KX20019. The sequence goes on from NZ_CP068437.1 coordinate 1,040,686, forward strand.
GTTATCAATTTACCCCATCAGATTTAAATGGCTATTGTGTGTGTTTTAAGTTCAGAGCCATTATTAATGCCCTGCATTGTTATTTCCAGCTTAGAGGGGAATTAGTACATTAGTTTTTTTCGTTGAAGCAAAATTGATTATGTTGCTAATATGCGGCCTGTAGATTTAAGTAACATAAAATCAACATTGCATAATGGATTATGAACATATGGATAAGTGGATAAAAATACTGGCATTGCTTCTTACTTTGCCCTTGCCCTGTATGGCTGCAACAAGCACTATACCCGTCGAAAGCTTTTCGAATCTCAGAATGATTGAATCGCCACAAGTCTCGCCAAATGGTAAATCCATTGTCGCCATTTACAATACTGAAAATGGTCCACTAGTGGTTCTGTCTGCATTTGGCTCAAAAGAAATAACTGGGTTAGCACAGCTCAAAAAAGCCAAAGATAGGGTCGACTTCGTAAGTTGGTCGGGCAATGAACATGTCATTATTGGCACCAGTTATCCCGATTATTACAACGGAATGTATTTTCGTGTATCAAGGCTTTATGGTATTAACGTTAAGAATAAAAAGGTAAGGGAACTGATTCATAAACGCATGAGCAAAGAAAGTTTTCATGTTGTGCAATCCTACCAGCTAACGTCAACGCTAAAACATGATGCCGAGCATATTCTTGTCAGTACTTATGATAAAAGAGACAAGGCATATAGCGTATTTAAAGTTGACCTTACTGACGGCAGCTTTGAAAAAGAGTTTGCGAATCGATATGAAGTAGGTGCTTGGTATCCCGATGCTGATGGCGTTATTCGCTTGGGTATTGGCGGTGAGAAAGAGAAAGGACTATTTCAAGAGAAAGGTCACTTTATTAGTACCTGGTATCGAACCAATGAAGATGAAATATTTACTTTATTGCACAAGAAAAAGATGGGTGAGGGAGCGACCTTTAGTGTTAAAGGGCTGACAGATGATGGTAGTAAGGCCTATGTCATGAGTGATAGAGAAACTGGCCGTCAAAGTTTGTGGCTTTACGATATCGCGAGTGGCAAATTTGAATCAAAGCTATTTGGTCACGAAAAATTCGATCTAAATGGAACGGTTAAAAATTCTGCAGGGAACATTGTTGGCGTTGCCTGGGATGATGATTTTGAAAGGCGTCATTATTTTGATGAGCAAGACAGCCAACATTTTGAAAGTATAAAATCGGCACTTAAGGGTTATGAGGTTTACATTGCCAGTGAAAGCAAGGATAAAACCAAGGTACTGGCTCATGCGATTAAAGATAACTCGCCAGGTAAGTACTTTTGGATAGATTTAAGCGCTAACAAGGGAGGCATGTGGTTTTCACAGTATCCTCATTTAGAAAAACAGCAGTTAGCGACCGTGCAAGCAATACAATATCCTGCAAGTGATGGTGTGATTATTCCTGCGTATTTGACACTGCCGCTTGGGTTGAAAGAGGGTGAGCGACCTGCATTAGTGGTACTGCCACATGGTGGCCCACATAGTAGAAGTACACGTTATTTCAACCCGTTAGTACAGTTGATAGTGAGTCGCGGTTATGCTGTGCTGCAGATGAATTTTAGGGGCTCAAAAGGGTTCGGTACTCAGTTTGAAACTGCTGGTTACTATCAGTGGGGCAAGCTAATGCAGCAAGATGTGATGGATGGGGTTGCTTGGCTCGACACACAAAACATAGTGTCAAAGGATGCCTGTATCGTTGGCGCAAGCTATGGTGGCTATGTGGCGCTAACGGCAGCGTTTCAAGACAGTAAGCGCTTTAAATGCGTGGCCAGTATTGCCGGGATTAGCGATCTAAAAGAGCTAGTTGAAGATGAAGAGCGTCAATCTACATATGTGGATAATATTGTAGAATTTGATGATGATGCTGCGGTCGATGCACTTGATGAAGTTTCTGCAATCGCCAATATCAGTAAAATCAAAGCACCAATACTGCTGATCCATGGCACCCGCGATACGCGTGTCGGTTATAGCCAATCGAAAGATTTCTATAATAAAGCGAAAAGTAAGCTGGATATTAATTATATAGAGTTTGAAAATGGGACACACTTTTTAGATAACCCAGATAATCGCAAGGTTGCCTATGATGAATTAAGCAAATTCTTGAACAAGCACCTTTAAGGAAGAGCAATTATGTTGGTAGATGTGTTTAGGGTATTGGTGATAAGAGTCTATTGGTAGTTGATCGTCAGGGAATTAGCCTATTCCTCTAGTAGTATGGCTGTGTGATGAACTCTCTCGTCAAGCCTAAGGAGATATCCTTGGGCTTTTTTGTACCTTGGCTGAACTCATCGATAATCATCTGCATATTGGCAATCGTTATTTACAATAGTTGTTTAGCGGGGGAGCTTTGCTGCAAGATAAATTTTAATCAATATTTCCGATAGTCGTTAATTTTTTATGAGTTGATTGGGCAATAGTATCGAGAATGAAAATTAATATAGAGGTTATTCATAGCGAAGATAAGGCCGTGTTTGATGCTTTGGTGACAGGCGTTCGTCAGCATAGATATGACAACATGGGCGATGAGGAAACCATACCATTGTCAGTTGTGGCGCGTGGTGAGGCGGGTGAGCTGATTGGGGGAGTATCCGGGCGCACTATCTACAATAACTTCTTAATTGAAGTGGTGTGGGTCGAAAAATCTGCTCGAGGTACAGGGCTTGGTCGTCGACTCATGTTGCGGGCGGAAGAGGAAGCTAAGAAAAGAGGCTGCCTAGCAGCTCAACTTGATACTTTGTCTTTTCAAGCACCGATGTTCTATCGGAAGCTGGGCTTTGAAAGTGTCGGGGTTGTACCAGGATTCCCTGGTAGCCCTGAGCGCTACTTTATGCTGAAGAAGTATTAGGCTACGAGTCACTAATTTAGGCTGTCTTCCTTGTCTATTAACGTCCTGCTCAGTCATCCTACTTTGGCCTAACAGCTAGAACAGCTTTTATTTCTCGCTTGAAAGTCTATAACGTTGCCATATTTATCGATGGAAAATTCGCAACATTCGTCAAATAAACTGTGGAGCTGTGTTCGGCTCTTTTGTACTCTCGACTTGAGCGTAGAGTACTTGATGTCATGGATTGCAGCGTACTCTTTTTGAGACATGCCATCGATTTCTATGGCGGTTAGCATGGCTGCATCATCTTCAGGTAAACGGCTAATAAAGGGGACGATGCAGGAGGAAAGCTGCTGTTGGACCTCCTCTTCAGGCTTGTTATACCAAAGGTCATTCTCGGTTAAATCCCTACCCTTAGCGCGTTGACGGTAGAAATCAATGATGCTGTTATTGGCAATTTGAAACAACCACGATTTTATTTTTTTACTGTCGTGAACGCTGCTCAAGCTATTGTAGGTCTTGATTAAAACCTCTTGTAGCAGGTCGTCAACGTCATCGGGGTTCGACACGTTACGGTGTAAAAAGGCCTTCAGGCTCGCTTGATATTCAGACCATATTTTTTCTACATCCATCGCTTTCAACTCTTACCTTTGTTTACGGACTTAATCAATAATAGCACTGTGTTATTTAGACTTATGCTTAAGCATAAATTTGATTAACGATGAGTAAGACGAATAGGGGCCAAAAAAGACGAAATTTATCTTAGTAATTTTATACAGAGGGCTGGAGGAGGCTTTAGAGAGTGCAACTAAATACGCAAAATATAAAAAGCGGACCATGTCCGCTTCTTATAGCAAAACTTATAATGGTTAAAAGATGTCTCTAAATCGATGGTAAAGCATCCCCATGGCGAGTAGTGGCGAGCGAAGGTACGGTCCACCGGGGAATGTCATATGTGGGATTTGGGCAAAAATATCAAAACGCTCTGCTTGGGTGCTGATGGCTTCGGCAATTAGTTTGGCTGCCATATGGGTTGCATTAACCCCGTGTCCAGCATAAGCCTGGGCATAGAAGACATTCTTCGCATCTGGCAAACGGCCGATTTGCGGTAGACGATTGGCACCAATGCCTATCATGCCGCCCCATTCGTAATCGATGCGCACCCCCTTTAGCTGCGGGAATACCTTTTCAAGGTTAGGTCTGAGCGCCGCTTCAATATCTTTAGGATCTTTACCTGAATATGTACACAAACCTCCAAACAGTAAACGGTTATCTTCCGATAAGTGGTAGTAGTCAAGATCGACTCTGAGATCGGCAAATGCCATATTCTTTGGAATAATGCTGTCACACTGCTCTTGGGTGAGTGGCTCGGTAGCAAGAATATAAGTGCCTGCAGGTAGCACTTTTCCGCCGATATCACTTTCAAGCTTGTGACCAAGATAGGCGTTGCCAGCAAGGACTAGATATCGGCAGTTTACTTCGCCATGAGCGGTGATCACTTTGGGTTTATCACCCTTAACTATTTTTTCTGCGGCGCTATATTCATACATTTTCACCCCTAAGCTGCGGGCGACTTTGGCTTCGCCCAAGGCTAAGTTAAGCGGGTGTAGGTGACCACTTGCCATGTCGACCAACGCGCCTTGATAAAAGTCGGAACCGACGACTTCGCCAACTTGAGATCTGTCGAGCAGGGTCATATTGTGGCCATAGCCAATCTTATTGAGGTGCTCTAAATCCTCTTCAAGCTCTTGCATATGCTTTGGCCTTATTGCCAAGTCGCAATAGCCCATCTGTAGGTTGCAGTCGATGTTATGCTCTTTTACCCGCTGCCTAACGATATCAACGGCTTCAAATCCCATCTGCTCGATGGCATTAACGCCTTCGCGGCCAATAATATTTTCAAACTGTTCTATATTATGACCAATTCCTCTAATGAGTTCCCCGCCGTTACGCCCTGAAGCGCCCCAGCCGATCCTTTTAGCTTCTAACAAGGCAACCGAGAAGCCTTTTTGAGCCAATTCTATTGCGGTATTGAGGCCACTAAAGCCGCCACCCACCACACATACGTCCACATCTAACACCTCCTCTAATCGAGGTGATTGGTGTAACTCTTTTGCTGTTGCAAAGTAGTATGAAGCTGGATATTGCTCGCTGTGCACCGGGCTTTTAGTTGACATCTTTACTCCAAATTGGTGTTTTTATTGTAAATTGGACTTGTGACCGTATACTCAAGATGATTATGGATAAATTATTTACAGATGTTCGTTATTTTTAACACGCTTTCCTGTAGAATACAAACTCGCACGACTGTATGAACAATGTTTGCTTTAATTTGCCAGTGTTGTTTTGGAGCCGAATCGGTGCGTTTTATTGTTCTGCATGTTGTTGGAGGCATAGAACGACAACTTCAATGAGGGGAAAGAGTTTGGATATTGGAGCAAACCTTAAAACGATTAGAAAATTAAAGGGCTTATCGCAGCGTGAGCTTGCTAAGCGTGCTGGCGTGACAAACAGTACCATCTCAATGATTGAGAAAAATAGTGTCAGCCCGTCTGTCAGCTCATTGAAAAAGGTCCTATCAGGCTTACCATTGTCATTGGTGGAATTTTTTTCAATAGAAGATGAGACTGTAAGTGAGCAAAAGGTGGTTTATCGTAGCGATGAACTGCTGGACATCGGCGATGGTGTTTTAGACTTTAAATTGATTGGACGAGATTTTCCTAACCGCGCAATGTCTGTCATGAGCGAGACCTATCCACCTGGTGCTGACACCGGTATAGAGATGCTCAAACATGAAGGTGAAGAAGCGGCCATGGTGATTGAGGGCAAGCTTGAATTGACTGTCGGCGAAGAGGTATTCGAGCTTTGCGAAGGTGACAGCTATTATTTTAACAGCGAGTTACCGCATCGTTTTCGCAATCCTTTTGACGCACCTTGCCGCATTGTGAGTGCTACGACTCCAGCAAACTTCTAATACTTCGTTCTATGTGATACAGCCTTAGTCGCCAGATAAGTTATCTAGTGACTAAGGCTTTTTTGTGGCCACTCTCCTCAGTTCGCGTACTTCTCGTCGTCAAGCTTGATTGTCTTGCTACCATTTGTGTAAATAATATAAAGCATTGATTCGACTTTAGTGTGAGCTCTGTCAACAACATCAAACATGCCTAAAGTGCTCAAGTAATGTTGCAATAACTTATTGATGAGTACTGTAAATATCGACAAGTAACCATAAGTCATTGTTTCTAATTGGCTTGGCTTTTTGTTTTTTGATTATTTACAATCCTTTCAGTTAACCTCTTGCCTAGTTTCAAAATTAAGTGTAGTGTGTGAAAAAACGAACATTCGGGTAGTATCTGTTCATTATTAGATATTTCGTAAATCAAGATAAAAACTATTATAAAAACCATTGAAAAAACTCTTAATACGAAGGATTGAAGGTGTTATATGTCGGAAGTTGGGCTCGCAGTAGTCGGTGTGACGGCATGCAATCAACAGTTGGGATTGCATCCATTTAACATAGTTGGTGAAAAATACTTATTAGCCATTGCTGATGCCACTCAATCATGGCCATTGATTATTCCTGCACTAGGGCATTGCCCTGCAGAAATCGTGTTATCGCGATTAGATGGCATTCTATTTACTGGTTCCCCCTCTAATATTGAACCTCATCATTTCGATGGTCCTGCAAGTGAAGCGGGAAGCCATCATGATCCCAAACGGGATGCTACCACTCTGCCGTTAATTCATGCGGCAATTCAAGCAGGGGTTCCGGTGCTAGGTATATGTCGTGGTTTTCAAGAGATGAATGTCGCATTTGGTGGCAGCTTGCATCAAAAACTGCATGAAGTTGGTGGTTTTATTGAACATCGCGAAGATAAAACTGCGCCTGTAGAGGAGCAATACGGTATCTCCCATGAGGTCAAGATAGAACCTGGGGGATTGCTTCACGATGCATGGGGCCGCAGCTCCGCAGAGGTGAACTCTGTGCACACTCAAGGTGTTGATCGCCTGGGTGTTGGGTTGTGGCCAGAAGCATATGCAGAGGATGGATTAATAGAAGCGTTTTCAGTTAAAGGCGCGAAAAATTTTGCATTAGGCGTTCAATGGCATCCGGAGTGGAAAGCGTTAGATAGTGCTTTTTATACCGCAATATTTAAAGCCTTTAGTCAGGCATGTCAGCGCCGTGCAGTCAGCAGAGTAAAATAATAATGAAAAAATTAATTAGCTATTTAAAAGACGAAAAAATCACTGAAGTAGAATGTGTTGTAGGTGATATGACCGGTATTGCCAGAGGCAAGATTGCGCCTGTCGGCAAGTTTATTGATGAAAAGGGTATGCGATTGCCTGAGAGCGTACTTTTGCAGACTGTGACCGGTGATTATGTTGAAGATACGGCGTATGACGCTTTATTGGATGCTGCCGATATCGATTTTGTTTGTGTCCCTGACGAAAATGCGGTGTTCAAACTGCCCTGGACTATCGAAGCCACTGCACAGGTTATTCATGATACGTACGACAAAATGGGTAATCCTATTGAACTGTCTCCACGTAACCTGCTGAAAAAAGTGCTTAAGCTATATGAAGATAAGGGCTGGAAGCCGGTTGTAGCACCTGAGATGGAGTTCTATCTTACCCGAATTAATGAAGATCCAGATCAAGCTCTGATCCCACCTATTGGTCGTTCTGGTCGCCAAGAATCTGGACGCCAGTCTTTCTCAATTGATGCCGCGAATGAGTATGACCCACTATTTGAAGATATGTATGACTGGTGCGAGATCCAAGGGTTAGATATCGACACCTTGATCCACGAGGAGGGCACCGCTCAAATGGAGATTAACTTCTCTCATGGTGATGCGCTGTCTCTAGCTGATCAAGTATTTGTCTTTAAGCGTACCTTGCGCGAAGCCGCACTGAAGCACAAGGTCTGCGCCACCTTTATGGCAAAACCGATCACTAACGAGCCTGGTAGCGCGATGCATCTGCATCAGAGCATAGTTGATATTAAATCAGGCAAGAACATCTTCACTAATGAAGATGGCACTAAAGGGCCGCTTTTCTATAGCTATATAGGTGGACTGCAAAAGTTTATCCCTGAGCTACTGCCGCTATTTGCACCTAATGTGAACTCATTCCGCCGTTTTCTACCGGGGACTTCTGCACCAGTTAACTTGGAATGGGGCGAGGAGAATCGTACTTGTGGTCTGCGTATTCCAGAATCTTCACCGCAAAATTTACGTGTTGAAAACCGGATCGCCGGTGCTGATGCCAACAGTTATTTGTCGATAGCAGCCAGTCTGTTATGTGGCTATATGGGCATGGTTGAAGACGTTAAACCTTTGACTCCCGTTCAAGGACGAGCCAATGAAACCCGTAGTGGAATTTCGTTGCCGTTAACGCTTGAAGAAGCCTTGGCTGTGATGGCTGAAAGTTCCGCTTGTCGTGAGTATTTAGGTGAAACCTTTACCAATGGTTATATCGCGGTGAAGCAAGCTGATTTAGAAAACTATCGGCAAGTGATTAGTTCTTGGGAGCGTAAATTCCTACTACTTACAGTCTAGATTGATTGTTACCTGTTGTTGATTTTGGGGATTGGCAACAGGTTACCTTTGAAGTGTTCTACATCGAAGGACTAAATGGATTCATATAGGTAACGTTTATTGTTATTTATTTGAAAACAGTAATGCAGTACCACACTGCTGATGCGGTTTTGAAGATGTAGCATTGGTTAATAAAGAATGACAAATTTTGTGACCAACAGATAGATATCCTTCTATTTGACACTCGCTACAATGGAGAAGTAAATGAGCGCTTTAAAAATGCTGAAAACAACTTCGATAATACTCAGTTTGAGTCTTGCTTCAAATATCGCACAGTCAGAAGAGATCTTGAAAGTTTATAATTGGAACGATTATATCGCCAAGGATACTTTGCAGAACTTTTATGAAGAGACTGGTATTCGCGTTATTTATGACGTCTTTGACAATATGGAAGTGGTAGAAGCTAAGTTACTTTCAGGGCATTCTGGATACGATATTATTGTGCCATCTAATGATTTTTTGACTAAGCATATTAAAATAAATGCTTTTATGCCATTAGATAAAACTCAATTGCCAAATATTAAAAATTTAAATCCAGCGTTAATGAAACAGCTTGAGAAAGCCGATCCCGGTAATAAGTATGCAGTGCCATATTTATGGGGCACGACAGGGATGGGTTATAACATTGATAAGGTCAAGAAAGTGTTAGGTGAAGAACCTCCTTTTGACTCACTGGAACTGATGTTTAATCCAAAATATGCTGAAAAAATATCTAGCTGTGGTTTTTCAATGATGGATTCGGCAGACGAAATGATGTCGCAAGCTTTGACTTATTTAAAGCTTGATCCAAATAGTCAGAATCCAGCTGATTATACCGCAGCTGCAGAGGCTATTGCTAAGGTTCGCCCTTATATTACTTACTTCCACTCGTCTCGTTATATTTCCGACCTTGCTAATGGAGACACTTGTGTAGCATTTGGTTTCTCTGGTGATGTGTTTCAAGCAGCGGCTAGAGCGGAAGAAGCTGGTAATGGCCAAAATATTGGATACTCAATTGCTAAAGAGGGGGCCAACCTTTGGTTTGATATGTTAGCAATTCCATCAGATGCTAAAAATGTAGCGAATGCTCATAAATTTATTAATTATCTGATGCGCCCAGAGGTTATTGCTGAAATCACTAATTATGTGGCTTACGCGAACCCTAATGATAAAGCACAGACGATGGTTGATGCCGTCATTATGAATAACCCTGGGATTTATCCGAGCCAAGAAGTAATCGATAATTTATATATACGTAAAACACGTCCAATGAAGGTTCAGCGCAAAATGACTAGAGCTTGGACTAAAGCTAAGTCAGGGATCTGATTGAAATAAACTGCATAGGCTATTTAAAGCCTATGTAGTTTTTACTTTCAGAACATTACCGATGCAGTTTATAGAAGTAGTATTGGTTAATAATAAAAACTACAGCCGATATAACGGCAATACCAAACGAACAGCAGAAGCTTAACTTATGCTGTTACGCTAAAGGAGAACATATGAAACTTTTTAAGAAAGTAACCACTCTAGCCCTCGTCACTGCAAGTGTTTTGGCCAGCAGTACCATTTATGCAGAGGAGGTCGTTCGCGTTTATAATTGGTCAGATTATATTGCCGAAGATACGTTAGAGAATTTCCATAAAGAAACTGGCATTCGAGTCGTCTACGATGTGTTTGACAGTAATGAAGTGGTTGAAGCAAAGTTGCTATCAGGGCGCTCGGGTTACGATATCGTTGTGCCATCAAATAGTTTTTTAGCTAAGCAGATTAAAGCTGGCGCATTTCAAAAGCTTGATTCGAACCAACTCACTAATCATAAAAATTTAAGCCCGGAGTTAATGACCCAGCTTGAGTCTGCCGACCCCGGCAATCAATACTCTGTACCTTATCTTTGGGGCACCAACGGCATCGGCTACAATGCCGATAAAGTGAAGGCGGCGTTAGGTGAAGATGCACCGGTTGATTCATTAGAGCTTATCTTTAATCCCAAGTACGCTGAGAAGTTGTCGAAGTGTGGTATCTCTCTATTAGATAGCGCAGATGAGATGATCCCTATGGCGCTTATCTATTTAGGACTCGACCCGAACAGCACTAAAGCGGATGATTTTAAGAAGGCCGGTGAAGTTTTAGGTAAAGTGCGTCCCTATATTACGTACTTCCACTCTTCACGCTATATCACTGACTTAGCGAATGGTGACATCTGTGTCGCGTTTGGTTATTCAGGCGATATTTTCCAAGCGGCAGCACGCGCCGAAGAAGCGGAAAATGGCCATGTTATTGAGTACTCAATTCCGCAAGAGGGCTCAAACTTATGGTTTGATATGTTAGCCATTCCTTCGGATGCCGCTAACGTGAAAAATGCCCACACCTTTATTAACTACCTGCTTCGTCCAGAAGTGATTGCGCCTATTAGTAACTACGTTGCTTATGCTAATCCTAACGTTCCTGCATTGCCGTTGGTTGATGAAGAGGTGCGTACTAATACCTCTATCTACCCAACAAAAGAGGTGTTAGATCGCCTTTATGTCGGTGATGTTCGTCCAATGAAATCACAACGTGCATTGACACGTGTGTGGACAAAAGTGAAATCGGGTTATTAGTCAAAATTTGGGCAAGGTATTTACCTTGCCTTTTTGATCAACAGCAAAAATAGACACAATTTTAAAAGATAAGCCTTGGACCTTAAGGCTTATCTGTTGGAGAAGTAATATGACTAGTACCTTGGGCGTCACCAATAAACCGATTACAAAGACGCAAGGCGAAGTGCTACTTCAGATCGACCGAGTCAGCAAACTATTTGATGAAGTGCGCGCAGTAGATGATGTGTCACTGAGTATTAAAAAAGGCGAGATTTTTGCACTGCTGGGTGGTTCGGGGTCGGGTAAATCAACCTTGCTGCGCATGCTCGCAGGTTTTGAAAAACCGTCTGAAGGACGTATTTTCCTTGATGGCGAAGACATTACCGATATGCCGCCACATGAACGACCAATCAATATGATGTTTCAGTCTTACGCACTCTTTCCACATATGTCAGTGGCACAAAATATTGCCTTTGGACTGAAGCAAGACAAGTTGCCAAAAGCAGAGATAGAAGCGCGAGTGCAGGAGATGCTGAAGCTGGTACATATGGAAGATTATGCCAAGCGCAAGCCTAACCAACTGTCGGGCGGACAACGTCAGCGCGTAGCGTTGGCGCGCTCACTCGCTAAACGGCCTAAGTTGCTGCTGCTCGATGAGCCTATGGGCGCACTCGACAAGAAGTTGCGTACTCAGATGCAACTCGAGGTGGTGGATATTCTTGAATCAGTGGGGGTGACGTGCGTAATGGTGACCCACGATCAAGAGGAAGCGATGACAATGGCGGCGCGAATTTCGATCATGAATGATGGTTGGATCGCACAAACCGGATCACCAACCGATATCTATGAAAGCCCTAGTAGCCGTATGGTTGCAGAGTTTATTGGTAGCGTTAACCTGTTTGAAGGCCAGATCGTTGAAGATCAAGCCGATCACCTGATGATTGAAAGCCAGGGTTTGGCACAAAAAATATATATTGCTCATGGTGTTTCGACCAGCGTCGATGATAAAACAGTTTGGGTTGCAGTACGTCCTGAAAAGACGCGTATTACTCGCGAGCAACCTCAAGGTGAGCATAACTGGTCCAGTGGTGTAGTTGAAGATATTGCCTATTTAGGCGGTATTTCGGTGTATTACATCCGCCTGCCGAACAAGCAGTTAATTCAAACCATCATGACTAACCGTGAACGTCGTTCAGATCCTCCTACGTGGGAAGAAGCGGTTTTCATTAGTTGGGAGGCCACCAGCGGAGTGGTCCTTAGATCATAAGGAATCGATCATGAAAAAGCCGTTAAAATTTCGATTACCCAAAGGCCAATGCTGGACCATAGGTGTCCCCTATTTTTGGCTGTTATTGTTTTTTGCACTGCCTTTCGCCATTGTACTTAAGATTAGTTTCTCAACTCCAATGATTGCGATCCCCCCCTACGAGCCGCTATTTGAATACGCTGAAGAGTCACTCAATATTATGCTTAATTTGGGCAACTATTTGCTCATTCTCGACGACTCACTGTATTACAACGCCTATTTAGGTTCCCTGAAGATGGCAACCATCTCCACCATTGGTTGTTTGCTTATCGGTTACCCGATGGCCTACGCCATTGCTAGGGCACCCAAAAGTAGCCAAATGCTGTTAGTACTATTGGTGATGCTGCCGACGTGGACTTCGTTTCTTATCCGGGTTTACGCGTGGATGGGGATCTTGAGCAACAATGGTGTTATCAATAATATATTGATGTGGACCGGACTTATCTCTGAGCCGCTGCAGATATTAAACACCAATACTGCGGTGTATATCGGCATTATCTATACCTATCTGCCATTTATGATCTTGCCGCTGTATGCGACCTTGTCTCAACTTGATATGAGCTTATTGGAAGCGGCATCGGATCTTGGTTCTCGCAGCTTAAACACCTTTTGGAAAGTTACACTGCCTTTATCTAAGGGCGGCGTTATCGCTGGCTCTATGTTGGTGTTTATTCCTGTTGTTGGGGAGTTTGTTATTCCTGAACTACTGGGTGGGCCCGATTCCTTAATGATAGGTAAAGTGTTGTGGCAGGAGTTCTTTAATAACCGCGATTGGCCAGTAGCCTCAGCGCTAGCGATTGTGATGTTAGGGTTATTGATTATACCAATCACACTATTTCATCGTTATCAGGCACGCGAGATGGAGAAAGAAGCATGAAGAAGTTAAGTTTCTCTACCGTAATGCTGTGGGCTGGGATGTTTTTTCTCTATGCCCCGATGTTTATTCTGGTTTTCTACTCGTTTAACGAATCCAAATTGGTCACAGTTTGGGGCGGTTTTTCAACTAAATGGTATGGCGAGCTGTTTCGCGATCAACAGATCCTTGATGCGGTAGGCACCAGTTTACAGGTGGCCTTTTATGCCTCCACGATGGCGGTGATCCTTGGCACTATGGCGGCATTTGTGATGACACGTTTTGCCCGTGGTTGGGGCAAGTTGACTCTGTCGAATATGATCACTGCACCACTGGTGATGCCAGAAGTTATCACTGGTTTGTCACTGCTATTGCTGTTTGTGCATATGGCCGACTTTTTAGGCTGGCCAGCGGAGCGCGGTATGCTCACTATTTGGATCGCACATTCGACATTCTGCGCGGCATATGTCGCTGTGGTGGTGTCTTCTAGGCTGCGTGAAATTGACCGTTCAATTGAAGAAGCGGCTCAGGATTTGGGAGCAACGCCATTTAAGACGTTTTTCCAGATAACGGTACCTATGATCTCCCCGGCGATAATTGCAGGCTGGTTGTTATCGTTCAGCTTATCGCTTGATGATTTGGTTATCGCCAGCTTTGCCTCTGGCCCTGGCGCCACAACATTACCTATGGTGGTGTTCTCATCGGTAAGAATGGGGGTATCACCAAAGATAAATGCCTTAGCGACCCTGATTATCTTGTTGGTATCGTTAATTGCATTTGTCTCTTGGTACTTTGCTCGAAGAGCCGAAGCCAAGCAGCGTGCAAGCTCAGCTTAGCTTTTCAGGTATGGCAATGTGGGGCTGAGCTCTGCATTGTCGACCATAAACAATCAGCAAGAAAAGTTGAAGGCGATGAGCTGTTAAGCAGCTCGTTTATCGAGATTGTAAGATTCGCTTTTTTAAAGCGTAAAGGACAGAAGTTATGTCAATAATAAATAACCAAAGGCAGGCGGAAACCATGAGCAGTACTCCACACGCAGATTCATATTACGCGGCATCAGCCAACGACAAAACTGAGCGCGGTCAACTACAAGACAACATCGACACTGATATTTGTATTATCGGTGCCGGTTATACTGGCCTGTCGACCGCATTGCACCTTTTAGAGATGGGTTACAGCGTTACCGTACTCGAAGCTGCGCGCATTGGTTGGGGCGCATCGGGCCGCAATGGTGGTCAGATCGTCAATAGCTTTAGTCGCGATATCGACTCTATTGAAAAGACAGTTGGCACAGATGCTGGCAAGCTATTTGGTGAGATGGCATTTGAAGGTGCGCGGATAATTAAAGAGCGTATTAGCCAATATAACATTCAGTGTGACCTGCAAGATGGCGGTGTGTTTGCCGCGCTTAACGACAAGCAGATGGGGCACCTGCAAGCGCAAAAAGTGCTGTGGGAAAAGCATGGTCATATGAACCATCTCGAGCTTTTGGATAAAAATGATATTCGCAAAGTCGTCGGTACTGAAGCTTATGTCGGTGGGCTGCTGGATAATAGTGGTGGTCACATTCATCCACTAAATTTGGCGCTTGGCGAAGCTAAAGCAGTAGAGTCTTTAGGCGGTAAGATCTATGAAGATTCGGCGGTGATTAAGGTCGATGAAGGCGAAAGCCCTGTGGTGCATACGGCGCATGGTAGCGTTAAGTCTAAATTCGTGGTGGTAGCAGGTAATGCCTATCTCGGCGGTTTAATACCAAAACTGCAAGCCAAGGCGATGCCGTGTGGCACACAGGTGATCACCACTGAACCGCTAAGTGATGAACTAGCAAAGAGCTTACTGCCGCAGAATTACTGTGTTGAAGACTGTAACTATCTATTGGATTACTTCCGTTTGTCGGGTGACAATCGCCTTATCTACGGTGGTGGTGTGGTTTATGGAGCTCGCGATCCGGCTGATATAAAGTCGATTATCACCCCGAAAATGCTGAAAACCTTTCCGCAACTGAAAGATGTTAGAATCGACTATGCATGGACAGGTAACTTCTTGCTGACGCTGTCTCGTTTACCGCAAGTTGGCCGTATTGGTAGCAATATCTATTACTCCCAAGGTTGCAGTGGTCATGGGGTAACCTACACCCATTTGGCGGGTAAGATCTTAGCCGAAGCGATTAACGGCCAAGCGACTCGATTTGACGCATTTGCAGATTTGCCTCACTATCCATTCCCGGGTGGCCATAAGCTTCAAGTTCCCTTTAGTGCAATTGGTGCCTGGTATTACACCATGCGCGATAAGTTAGGTGTTTAAACCTAGGTATTTCGGCTAAGGCGATACATACGGAAAGGCGCTTCGTGGTTGATGTCTCGCCTTTAGCCTAAAGCACGAAAGCATCGTGAATAGTCTATATCTTGAAGTAAAAAAGCCTGCATTGCAGGCTTTCTTATTATCTCAGAGAGGTTACAATATTTCTTCTATAGCTCAATGGTCTCTTTGAGTGACTCCATAGTCAGTGCGTAATGGCGCATATCTAATTGAGGGTCTTTGCTCACCATCGGGGATAGAGTTTCGAGCATTTTTTCATAGCAAAGTGAAGGGCACATTGTTTGCCATTTTAGTCCCTGCATAATCCAGCATAGTGCATCAAACGTAGGTCTTAAGTCACAATCATAGCCAAACTGTCTTAAAAACCTGTTTTGTCCCATCGCAACAGCCCCTCTTTCCACCTCATTTAGTAAGAATATGCACTTAAGAATATCTTCCTTGCTTGACAGTAGTTCGCCTTCAGCAATAGCTTGCTTCCACACACTCTGTGCTTGCTCTTTTACTTCAATGAAAAGTACCTGTAAATTGCCGACGAATTCAGGACTTGCAAGCTTGTAGATATGAGGGTTTACGCCTACAAAATTGACACAAAGATCATCTTTACCCGCCGCCCAACACTTCATTGGGTCAAATGCTATTGAGTATATTATTTTCTCTTGGTTAGACAGTGAATCTGAATTAATTATGTGATTAACATTGTCTGAAACATCATTGATGTGCTGGATATAAAGTGAGACAACAATATCCTCTTTGCACTTAAAGTAATTATACAAAGTTTTCTTTGAACAGCCTGCTCGGCTGGCAATTGTCGCCATTTTAAAAGAGCACATACCCTGCTCTTTTATTACCTCTGAAGATACTTTTAAAATATCAATTATAACCTGTGGTGGATTCAGCAAATAGTTGTTCATACGAGGTATCTTCTTTAATCACTCTCCTTTTATAGTGTCACTATCATCATTATTTAGCGCTCTGATTTTAGGTATAAAATCAGAATCTGTGACAAGTATTAAAATAATTTAATGTTTGGGATTGGCCTAACAAATTGCTGCCAATTTGTGAAATTGTGCCTTTAAAACGTAAACCTTTAGTTTCCTATAAGATGATTTTTGCTCACGGAACACAACTCAGCACCTCGTTAACATAATCATCAGAAACCAACCTGATAATTATTGAGGCAACATGAAAGCATCTCTTACTACATTGGCAGCAGCATTGTTCATGACATTCACTGCATCTGCAGCAAACGTAATTGATATCGATACCCCGGCGCTGGATAACACGGTTCAAAAAGTTTACTCAGTCTATTGCCCATTCTGCTACAAGTACGAAAAAGCAGTTACCCCTAACCTAATCAAGAACCTACCTAGCGGCACTGAGTTTCAAGGGGTCTGCCTAGAAAACAAGGGAGAGCTTGGCACTGAATCTTGCGAAGTTCTCGCCGCCGCAGACACCATCAGCCACGAAAAGTACCAAGCGGCAAAGTTAGCTATGTACGCTGCTGTACACGACAAAAAACTAAAAAATGTTAAAGGAGCTGGTGCGGTCAAGGGAGAGTTAGCGGCAATTGGTCTTGCGGCAGCGGGCATGTCACAGGCGGATTTTGATAAGGCACTTAGCTCCAAAGCCGCGCAAGAAAAGCTGGCATACGATCGCACTATCGCGCTAACGATCGCCAAGGTAAAAGGTATTCCGGCCATTGTCATCGGCGGCAATAAGTTAGTCGATACGTCCACCGTATCTTCTCTGCCAGATCTTGATCAAACCATCAAGAATAACCTTTAGGAGCTGAGCATGATTACCAACTTTAAACAGTGGCTAGGTCAGTTGCGACAGCAGCCTTTACTAACGTTAGAGGCGACACAAGAGCAAAGAACCGTTTGGGCAGTTATGGCATTCGCCTGTGTGTTTTTACTAGGCTCGGCCATGGGCTATTTCCAGTGGTTTTTAGAGATGGCGCCATGCGAAAACTGTGTCTATATCCGTTTTAGCCAGTTCTGCATATTGATCGCTGGCGTCATTATGCTGATTAACCCAAAGAACATGGTGCTTAAGATTATCGGCTTAGTGTTGGCCTGGTACGGCATCATTTATGGGCTGGACAAGGCCATTATTCTTTCGGGTCAACACGTGGCATCACATGCTGCCGACACTGGTTTAGATCTCTTCCAATCTGGTCAAGGTGCAAATGCTTGCTCCTTAGAGCCCAAGTTCCCATTAGGTTTACCGCTACACGAGTGGCTTCCCTATGAGTTCGCACCAAGTGGGATCTGTGGTGAGGATGACTGGTCGCTGTTTGGCCTGAATATGGCTCAGTACTGCATTATCAGCTACTGCGTGTTCATTGCTTGCGCACTGCCACTGACCATTGCATTTATCAGCAAAACGTTGAAAAGGGGTAAGTAATGAAACTGTTCATTGCGGTTGCAATCTTTACAGCACTACTTGTCGGCTGTACCTCAGCTCCAAGAGCGGTAGAGGTCATCACCTATCAGGACGGCAGCATTGTTTGCAAAACCATTACTGATGAAGCAACAGAGTATATCGATATTAAAACTGCTTCAGAGTGTTCTATCAAAGACTTATAGCCAAAAAAATGACAAGTAATAGATCAGGGTGATAAAGATGAAGATGAAGAAAACCGCACTAATGATGGGCTTGCTGGGGGGGATGATTGTGCCTGCTGCCAGTGCCAGTATGCTCGCCATCGAGACCGGCATTATGGACTGGAGCGATAGCACCGAGGCCTATTTTGGTGAGGGCAAAAGTGAGAATGAATTTGTCACCATCAAGGGCGCAACAGGCAGTGCTTTTGGCGATGTTTATGCGCACATTAAGTTAGAAGACTTTACTGATTCGGACATGATTGGTTCGGAAATAAATATCATCGGCCAAATCAATATTGGCGACAGTGATTTCAATTGGTACGGACAAGTGTTTAGCAAGCAGAAGCCAGTTTGGTCTGAGACTAACAGCTTACTTGGCTTTAGCCATGACAAGACATGGGATAACGGTTGGTACACCCAAGTTGCAGTGGCTGGTCATATTGTTACCTCTGACTACAACCATTTCAGCAAGCCTGATGGCGATAAGTTTGACGCTAACGGCTTTAACGGCGGCTATGCCTATTTGGCGCTAAATAAGAGCTTTAGCGCGTTAAGTCAGGACTTTACATTTGGTTGGTGGCAAGAGCATTACTTTGGCCGCGGCGATGACTACCTAGTGGTGTCTGGTGATGTGGAAGATCACGGATTTAATGGTCAAGCCACTCTTCGCTGGCATGTAGCAGGCGGTTTATCGGCCGCAATTCAATACCGTTACGCGCAAAATAATCTTGGTAAAGAGGGTTGGCAAAACGCCATTTTCTACTCAATGCAATACAACTTCTAATCAAAATATTTAAAGAAATCAAAACAATTATATTCTGGAGTTTTAGATGAAAAAGACAATTTTAGCGACATCATTAGCCATTGGCTTAATCGGTTTAAGTGGCGCAGCAGTTGCTGGTGGTGACTGGGCTGATAAATACCTAACCACGGTAAAGACTCAAGGTCAGATAGGTATCGTTAAAGTAAACCCTTACGATTTTGCGCCATTAACGGCGATTATTGACCTCAACGGTTTTGACATCTCTAATGTAGAAGTCCGTGTCGAGCCAAAAGCTGGCGGTGTGCCTATCGAATACCCAGTAGATGATGTTGCGGTGACGACTCATAATGGTATCCCTGTATTTGGTCTTTATGCTGACTATCAAAATACGGTAAGTGTTAAATATGTTAAGAACGGGGAAAAGGTTTCCGAGAAATATAAAATCAATACTGGACCGGTGAAAAAACTATTGTTTGATGGTCAGACCCGTACTTTCCCAGAGGTTAAGCCTGTTAAAGTTGACCATGAATTTAAAGATAGACTTTACATGGTCAACCACTTAGGTGCTGATGACAAAACCGAAGGCTGGGATAACTACCCTGTGGTGTTTGTTGCCGATACCACCGGTGAAGTTCGCTGGTTTATGGATTGGGATAAGGTCTACGATCAGGAGACAACAAAAGGCATCGCGATGGGTTTCCATTTAGCCGATAACGGCGAGCTTTATTGGGGACAAGATCATTACTATGCTCGATATGACATGCTTGGTCGTAAGGTATTTAAGCGTGAGATGCCACGGGGCTTTACCGGCTTTTCACATGCGATGCTAGAGATGCCAAACGGCCATTATCTATTGCGAGTGGCCAAAGAGAAGTATCTGCGTGAAGACGGTAAGCGTATTGATACCGTCCGCGACCATGTTATTGAAGTTGATCAAACAGGTAACGTTGTACACGTGTGGGACTTCAACAAAATATTTAATAATATGCGTGACGATCTACTCGTTGGCCTTGATAGCGGCGCGGTATGCCTCAATGTTGATGAAAATCATGCTGGCGAGACCATGGATATTGAACCTGATGCTCCGTATGGCGATCTGCCAGGCGTTGCAGCCGGACGTAACTGGGCCCACATCAACTCGATTGAATACGATGCAAAAGATGACACTGTTATTGTCTCTATGCGTCATCAAGGAACAGCTAAAGTTGGTCGTGATGGTGATGTTAAATGGATCCTTGCCGCGAACAAAGGCTGGGGAGATCTTAGTGATAAAGTGTTAACCCCTGTCGACGCTAAAGGTAAGAAGTTAGATTGTGATGAAAATGGCCGTTGTAGTGACTCTGATTTTGATTTCCCTTGGACTCAGCACACCTCCTGGTTAACTTCGCGTGGCACATTAGTTTCATTCGATAATGGTGATGGCCGTTACTTTGAACAACCTGCTATCCCAACAATGAAGTACTCTCGTGGTGTCGAGTATAAGATCAACGAAGACAATATGACGGTTGAGCAGACTTTTGAATATGGCAAAGAGCGTGGCTATGAGTGGTATTCAGCCATCACTTCAAATATTGAATGGCGTGAAAAGAGTGAAACCTTCTTTATGTATTCTGCAGCAGCTGGATTGTTCAGCGGTGAGCCAGGTAAACACTTTATTAATGAAGTGACTGAAGATGGCAAGGTAAAAGTAGAGCTAACAATTAACTCTATGGCGAAGACTGAGCCCTCTTATCGAGCGCTAATCGTTGAGCCTAAGAAGTTATTTAACCAGTAGGATTGCTGATACAAGGCCGCTAAAGTAGCGGCCTAAGCAGTATGTCGACTAGTAAAACGGGTGCACTGTGAGGCAGTTCATCTTAAAGTTAATATTTGCTATGGGCACGCTTAGTTAAGGTTTGCTATTTGAAAAGCGCTTTTGGAGCCTATTAATGCTAACACCTAAACCTATCACCAGCAGTTCAACCACGCCGATGCCGATTAAGATATAAAATAACGCGGGAACATGCTTAATAAAATCCATCATCAACTCTCTTTTTGTTGGTGAGATACATCCTGTTACTTATAACCACTATCCCATAGTTGTCATACTCGCTTTTTGATGCTGATCACAAGTTATATTGCTTTTGTGAGTGAGCAGGGCTTTTCTTTGCGTGGTAAGCTGAAATTCGGCTAAGAGGCTTTGCATCAGCCACAACAAGCAGCATGAGTGTAAAACGCTTTGAAATAATCTAACTTGATAATGCCACGCGGCGCTGCTAGCTTTTAAGGCAGTATTTTATGCTGAATGAAGATTTGCTGTTTGGGTCTATAAGCCTAATTAATCTTGCCAATATAATTGAGGTTAGAGGATTAATATGAGTTGTCTAAAAACAGTAGTATTACTTTGTGGCATTATTTTTTCTGCTATGTCAGTTGCAGGTGACGGACATGATGCAGGTCCTTCAAGTGGTGCTAAAGATATGCCTGGTGCTAAAGGGGTATTTGCATTCAAGCCAAGTGATTGGACGGAAGGGGAAAAGACCTGGTGGAAAGACAGTGATGGCGTTGCTCCCGGTGTCGCTGGTTGCCATATCGGAACCGATGAAGAAGGCACTCCCAACGGTAGAATGTTTGGCGAAGCTTGTATGGACAATGGCTTACTTGTCGAGTCAAATCCAGGTAAAGGCGTAGTCCACTCCCATACTAATGACACGGGTCATCCAGATAAATTTGACTGTAATGTCTGGTGTGTCGCTACAGGTAATAGTAGCGGTATGTGTACCATTGCTGCTGCAGCCCCTTGTGAACAATCGGCGAAGTGCGTTTGTAAATAGCGTTTTATTATTCCATTTAAAAAGCGAACCCTTCAGTAGCAATATGAACGGGTTCGCTTTGTTATTAAGCCACTAAAGAGGTAGCTTTAGCCGACTTCCTATCCTGCCAACCTCGGCTTATAAGTTGAACTCTCCACGCAGTGTTAGTGCAAATTGTCTCGCTGCGCCTAGACTTGGCGTACGAGTAAAGTTAGTGGTGATGTACTCCTCATCAAACAAATTTTTACCTTGTAAGTAGATGCCAATATCTTGCCATTCATAACCCAGTTGCATATTGACCAAGGTTCGGCTGTCATTTTGCAAGTCAAACTCAGCATCCCCCTCTTTTAGACCTTCTCTGTAAGGATTGACACGGTTTGGAGAACCGCTGGCATAATTGGCATTTAAGTTGGCAAAAATACCATTGTCAGCGGTGTAGGTCGCCCCGATATTTCCGCTCCATTCAGGTGCAGTAAACTGCCTACCTGATAGATCGTTTACAATCGGTGTTGTTTCGGTTGGAATACTGATAACAAAATCGGTAAATTCACTCTTAGCTTGACCAAGTGAGGCATAGAGCGCCAATTCGTCTGAGGCTTGATAACTCAATTCAAGTTCGAAGCCTTTCACGTTTGACTGACCGGCATTGACGGTTTCAGTGTCGTAACGGTTTGGCGATAGTTGTACTGTCACTTGCTGATCTTGCCAGTCAACATAGAACAGGTTGGCGTTGGCAACAAGATCGCCATCTAACCATGTCGAACGAAATGAGAACTCATAGTTATAGGTAAACTCTGGATCATACTCGTATACATTTGCTCGGGCGGTGTTGATACCAACACCGCCTGAACGGTAGCCTTTCTGGAACGATAAGCTGGTGATCAAATCTTCTGACCAGTTATAACTTACGCCAATTTTAGGCAATATGGTGTTGAAGTCAGTCTCAATTTGAGGTGTTGTTTGTGAAGCATTACTGGCGAGATCGGTAAACATCTTATTGATGCCTGCAATAAGCGGTGATATCGCTTCGTAAGGGGTGCCAATATAACTGGCAGGATCTGGCATCTTGTCTTTATTTAAGATGACATATTGCGCGCTATTCTGTGTTTCTTGGTTTTCTCGGTCAAAACGAATACCGGCAAAAATATCCCATTTATCGGTTACATTCCACACACCGTCAGCGAACAATGCATAACTTGAAATCGTTTGCTGTGATGATGAAAGGGCACTGGTGTGGGCTGGATCAAGCTCAGCATATTGTCCAACAACTAAATCGGCGATAGGTTCGCTTAAGCCATATCTTGCCTGCAATATATCACTGGTTAGTCCGAGGCGGTTTAGCTTTAAGTTATTTAAGCCATTGGTATGATCATCGACTTCGGTTTTAAAGAAGTAGCCCCCGATAACACCGCTTAAGCTATCGTATTCAAAAGTAAGCCTTAGCTCTTGGCTAAGAGAATCTGTGGCATTTTTGTAGTAACTTACGCTACCGGTATCTTCTGGAAATGCAGCTCCTGATATCGCAAGGAAGTCGGAATCCCATTGGTAGTCAGTATCGATACCAGACCATGTAGTGTAAGAGGAGAGATTCCAAATATCACTGAGGTCATACTGCAGCTCTAGCACGACCATATCCGCGCGAGTGGCTTCGTTGCGCTCGTCATTGTTAAAGGTGTGGCGATTGCTAAAGGGATCTTCACCCTCGGCTATCTCAACGGCTGTGTTGCCGAAGGTACTATCGGCATACGTATAACCTAGCTGAGCAGAAAACTCAGGTAAAGCCGATGGTTGATAGAGTAACTTGAGTCTGTAAGTTGCGTCATCGTGAAAATCAGAGCTTTCATTGCGAGTAAGGTTTTCATTGTAGCCATCGATCTCTTTTTTTTCGCCGCTAAAACGAAATGCCAATTCATCTTCAATTAGTCCGCCGCCAATGGCTACGCCAATCTCCTTTTGGCCATTTTCACCCACCGTTAATTGGTATTTTCCCTCCCACTCTTGAGTGGGCGTTTGGGTGGTCATGATCACTGCACCTGCTAGCGCATTACGACCTTGCAGCGTGGACTGCGGGCCTCTTAACACTTCAACTTGCTTAGCATCCCAAGTTGAGAATGCACCACCATAGATCATGCGTTCTGGTAGCGGCGCGCCATCAACATATACGCTCGCTAAAAAACTGTTACCACCACCAGAGACATTGAACCCGTCGATACCACGAATACTAAAACTGCGATTTTCTGAAGTATGTGTATTGGCTGTGTTGATCATTACTTCACGGAAACTATTAATGTTTTCCTGCTCAAGCTGTTTCTCAGTCAATACCGCAACACTGGTGGTGGTTTCTTGAACACTGCGGGCTATTTTCTGCCCGGTTACCATGATCCTTTCAATGTTACTGGTATCGGCTTTATCAGCTTCTTCGGCGGAAACCGACAAGCAAGCAAACGCAGTTGGAACGATTACGCCTAAGCGTATTGCACTAGTAATAAAGTTTAATTTAGCTGAAAACATGTCATACGACCCAAATGATAATAGTTGCTATTTGTATTGGACGGCATGCTATCACAACCTACTTGTAATTCGATAACGTATTTACGATAATAAATACAAATCGTTATCATTTGTATTTAATTGCGGGTTGTTTACATGGTATTTCTCGGGGTATTTTTTTTATGGGTAGGGTGCTTGATTAGCTATTTATCATCTAATAAACAGAAGCTTAAAAATAATAGCTTAGGCAAGATCCCTGCTTGGTTATTGTTTTCTGTTTGTCTAATGTTGGCCACATATTGCTTTACATACAGCTATGGATTGGTGGTCTCAATGTTAAATACGGTAATGCTAGTGATGACAATGTGGTTGTTATTGGTGATTTTTTCATCTCATATTAATCGGCGGCTAGTACTAGTTGCAACATTAGGTATGAGTTTATTTACCAGTGTTGTTTTAATAGGAATTAAATAATCATGTGGCCTAAATCAATAACGGCATTTTTCGGCGGCTTAGCACTTTCTGTCAGCATTATGTTGAGTCTCTATCTGTTACTCCCCCTCGCAATCGACATCAAGTTGCTCATTGGCTTGATTGCTGGGTTCCTTATTTGGGTCGGTGCTATGGTTTATTACTATAGCTATAACAGTGCTAAAGCCAGCAGCATTGCTTGCATTAAGTTACTGCTGCTCAGTGCCGCGGTTAACACCTTTCTTTTTTTGACGAAGTAATCAAATGAATACTCAAACGCTAAATAGCCAAACTGCAAATACGCAGCCGAAAAAGGTGATTAAAAATTTAACTGAATCACATAGTTGGATTGGGGTCATAATCTCGCCACTGTTGTTTCTTATCTTTTGGGCGGGTGCGGTGACGCTTTTTTATGAAGAGGTGAAGCAATGGGCTGTAGCGCCGCAATTTCCAGTATCGATACAGCAGCAAAAAATGCCGTTGCAACAAATAGTCGAGGCGAAACTAAAGCTGTATCCCTTTGATTATCAAGAGCATATGATGGTGCAGATGCCATCGCATTATGATCCCTATTATAAAGTTTATCTCGACCTTATTCGGGAAGAGGGCAAAGAGGATGAACATGGCGAAGTGGCTTCGCTGCTGGTTGATAGTCAATCTGGTGAAACCATCGCCAATAAAGAGGATTTTTTCTTAGGTGACTTCCTCTATCAACTGCACTACAACCTCAACTTACCAGCGGGTACCTATATCGTTGGTATCATCAGTTTGTTTTTCTTCTTCGCCCTCATTTCGGGTATTTTTATCCATGCAAAAAAACTGTTTCGTCACTTTTTTCAGTATCGAACAGATAAGAATCGCAGAGACAAACTACTTGATTTGCACAATGTTGTTGGCGTAATGACTCTGCCATTCACACTGATGTATGCCTTAAGTGGGTTAGTGTTTAACTTGGCCATTGTGTATCAAATTGCTTTTGTGGTTTTTATCTATCAAGGCGACCAGAACACCTTGTTTAAAGATGCTGGTTTTACTCTGTTTGATGAGCCTCGCATTGAGCAGCCATTGGATATGACAGCTGCTTATAAAATTATTGAAGAGACGAGAAAGAGAGATGACTTTGCAGTGAGTAATGTCATTTTTTATAACTACGGTGATGAGGCGGCTATTATTCAAATACGCGGCGATAATCTATCTCATTTTTCACAAAATGATGAGTTCTTCTATCGCGTTAAAACTGGCGAGTTACTGAATAAAACCGACATTACTAACTACAACGTATTTCGCAAAGGGCGGGAGATTATTGCGACGTTGCATTTTGGCGATTTTGCTGGTGTTGATGTGCGGATTCTCTACTTCATACTGTCGTTAGCTATCTGCGCGATGATTGTTGCAGGAAACATGTTGTGGCTTGATAAACGCAGCCTGCAGCAGAATGTATCGGCTCGTAGTATCAGCTTTATAAGAGGCTTGTCGGTGGGGGGCTGTGCTGGCTTAGTCTTGGCTACAGCGGTGGCATTTTTGGCGGAAAGGATCATTCCTGCATCAATAGCCATCCGTGCAGATCTCATGGTTTATGCCTTTGTCATTAGTTTGCTGGCAACGATGCTATTAGCTTATAGAGTCGACAATAAAAAGCGTTATATTCGGCAAGTCATTTTTGCCACCGTTGCGGTACTCATCATTACCTTAGTTGCGGATTGGTTGATGTTTAGTGAGCAAATAATACAGCTATGGCAAACCGGTTTTAGAAGTGTTGTTGGCGTTGAAGTGGGCATCTTATTGTTTATTGCCGTCGGTGTTTTTTGCATTAAAAAACTATCAGTTCACAGCGAGGCCAACGTAGAGGAAGTAACAGTCGACCCCATTCTAGAGTAACCTAAGGGAGCCGCTGGTTACAGCTACTGTAACCAGCAACAGCTAAAGCCCTCAGGTTAAGCGTCTATGGCTATAATTACGCGGCTTACAAAAGCCGCTCTGTAGCTAGCTGGTTCTAAGATGCTTTTTATCGGTTTTTTGAAATGCTTTATAGCAATTAAAGTAAATTTTATTCCACGGAATATTTTTATTTGTGTTTTTCAAAAAGTGGTGTAAATTACGCCGCCTTATCTAGTTCAACTTGTATTGATAGATAGATGTCATAGTCTGATTCTGGTGATTTAAGCCGAATTATTGTGTTGTTTATTTTGAGTACTCTACACCTCCCCAAGCCAGTCCTGGCCCAAGATCTTTAGAGCATTCCGTTTTATTAAGAGATCCATTTGAAAATTTTATTTTTGATGTACCCATGGGAAAACATCGAGCCTGAAACCGATACTACTATTCGGTTGATCCATGAGTGCGTTGCGCGCGGCCATACTGTTGCGCTAGCGACTACCAGCAATTTAACCATGCGCGACAGTGAAGCGAGTGCGTTTTGCCGTGTGTTTAGCAAGGAACAGCCGGTACCTAACAATATCGTTTCATTTTATAAAAAAGCGCAGTTTAACACCCTGCGTTTACCGTTAGCGGGTTTTGACAGCATTATTATGCGTGCCAATCCACCGCTTGACACTATCGCACTCAATTTCCTTGATTCAGTGCGTGATGATGTTTTTATCATGAACGATATTGATGGTCTGCGAATTGCTAACAACAAGCTGTATACCGCATCGTTTGACGATCCAACCAACCAGTTCATTCCGGTGACTCATGTGTCAAAAACACCTGAGTATTTAGAGGAGGTGCTGCGAGAGTCAAAGACCGACAAGATGATTATGAAGCCACTCGATGGCTATGGCGGCCAAGGCGTTATCTTGGTGGAGAAGGCGGCGCAAAAGAGTTTTCACTCGTTGCTCGAGTTCTACATTAACAGCGGTAAGGGCGGAAATTACGTTATTTTGCAAGAGTATGTCGAAGGTGCTGAGCAAGGTGATGTGCGTATTCTAATGCTAAATGGCGAACCCATTGGTGCCATGAAACGTATTCCGGCTTCCGGTGAAGTGCGTTCAAACATTCATGCTGGTGGCAGTGTGGTCAAGCATACGCTGACCAAGAAAGAGAAAGCCCTTTGTAAGCATATTGGCCCTAAGCTGGTGCGTGATGGCTTGTTCTTTGTCGGCATTGATGTGATTAACGAAAAGTTGATTGAAGTTAACGTGCAAAGCCCTGGTGGCATCATGCGGATTAACAAGTTGAACAACGTTAAGTTGCAAAAGAAGGTTATTGATTTTGTTGAGAGTGTGGTTAATGCCAAAGAGGCGTTAAACATCAGAAAAACGGCGTTTAGAAAGGCTATTGACGATGCTCATATTAACTGAAAAAGAGTGTATTGCTTTAATCAACAAAGGCGAGTGCTTTCAAGCTGAGGTCGATGGTGGCTCATTCATCGTGAAGATTGATGAGTACTCACCCGTGGTGTGCACGGCTATCCACAATGGCCACCGCCTGCGAGAGGATCTGAAAAAGAGCTTCTTACTCACTAAGCCTGAACGCTTTTATGAGGAGGACCCATACACAGATGAGCTACTGTCATCTTTTCCCATCGTAATGATTGGCAACGACTCACGCTTTGAATATGACTTAAATCGCCCCAAAGCATTGTCGACCTATTTTAAAACGGCGTGGGACAAGCAAGTTTGGCAAAAGCCGCTAACGCCAAAGCAGCGCAGCGAAAGCCATGCTAAACATCAGTCTTTTTATAATGTACTTGAGGCACTAATAACGAGGTTAGAGCAGCAGTTTAAAAACAGTATTGTGTTTGATATGCACTCCTATAACCATCAACGCATAGAGGCTGATACACCTACGTTCAATATTGGCACTAGTCAGATTGATATTGAGCGCTGGGGGGCGACTTGTCATCACTTCGAAAAGCAGCTTAATAAGATTGAACTGCCGAACTTAGTGGTACGCGCTGCCACTGATGAGGTGTTCCAAGGCCGTGGTTACTTGATTGCGCATATTAATGCTCACTTTGACAACACCTTGGTATTGCCTGTCGAAGTCAAAAAAGTGTTTATGGATGAAACCACGGGTGA
Organism: Shewanella sp. KX20019; assembly: GCF_016757755.1. Lineage (NCBI taxonomy): Bacteria > Pseudomonadati > Pseudomonadota > Gammaproteobacteria > Alteromonadales > Shewanellaceae > Shewanella > Shewanella sp. KX20019. The sequence continues at coordinate 1,069,309 of NZ_CP068437.1, forward strand.
GCTGTATCCACTGGTTTTAGAGGAGCTTAAAGCTGGGGTTAAGCAAGCTATATCGGAAACCGCAGCGTATTTTATGCGCCGCTTTGGTAAGCGGAAATCGGTGCGAAATGTTGATCTGTTGTCGTCGACGTTAGCGCCGGAGATCTTGTCGCTTGATAAGAGCTTATTTAAGTTGGCCAATAACGTCGCGACACTGAAATATATTAATCCGATTAATATCGCTAGCGAGCGCAAAAAGTTTTTGGCTCGTAAAGGTGCTGTTGCACCTGAGTTTAACTACAAACAGCTGAATTTGAATCCGTACCAGTTTAGGGAGCAGCTGTATAGGTTACCGGTCGAAAACGTTATGGATGCCGATATTCAGCAGCTATATCGCCATGTGATTGATAACTTAGCGACTAAGATTGACCTACTTTGCTCTATTGGCACTGACGATTTTGTTTATAACTCGCTGAAATATTATGGCCAGCCAGATAGAGACGATATTGCCAATGCAGAGTTCTTATTACGCGCGCCAGCGATTGTGGGCGATGATGAGCAGCCGATATTTGATGCTGACCATGCGGTTAAGTCATTTCAAAAGCAGGCTGATGAGTGGGGGCTTAAGTGCAAAGTAGAGAAAACATCGCGCATCGTCGCCAAAGCGATGGTGAACAATGAAAAGGGCACTCTGTTAATTAATAAAGATGCCATGTTCAGCGCTAAAGAGTTAATCGCATTTGCATACCATGAGCTTGGCGTGCATATGTTGACCACGATTAACGCTAGGCGTCAGCCGCTACGGGTACTGTCTCTTGGTTTAGTGGGTAATACCCACACCCAAGAAGGCGTGGCGATTTACAGCGAGTATTGCTCTGGAAACTTAACCTTGAATCGGTTGAAGACCCTAGCGATGCGAGTGATAGCGGTAAATTTAATGCTGTCGCAACGTGATTTTTCAATGACGTTTCAGACACTCATGCGTGAATATGGCCAAACCACAGAGCAGGCATTTACCTTAACCACCCGCGTCTATCGTGGTGGTGGCTTTACTAAAGACTTCCTCTATTTAAAAGGCTTTAGAGATATAGTTAATTTGAGTAAAACCATGCCATTGGATAACTTACTGGTGGGTAAAGCGGGTTTACTCGACCTAGCCATTATCAGTGAAATGGTAGAGCGCAACATGCTTGAAAAACCAGTAGCGCTATTTGGGCTGCAACATACAGTGACGCCCGATACTGCAGTGATCGATTACCTAGTATCAGCGATTCGATAATTGCCATTTTTGTATCGCTAGCCATTAGCATGGCTAGCTTGGAAATGGACAGAAATGAGATAGCTTAGCAGAACAACTTGGGAATCATCCCGGCAAGGCTTCTGAGCCGGGATCTAGTGCCATTACCTAAAACATCTACTTATAATGGAAAGCAGCCCATCCACTATGTTCCTTTGCAAGCCGCCGTGAATACCTCCATGTAGGCTCTGCTGAAAAATCCCTTTTTCAGAAGCTTGCACGTTCCACTGCAGATGGTCTGCCAGCGAGTTCAGAGTAGCGTCTAGCTCATTTCTGGACAGAAATGAGATAGCTTAGTAGAACAACTTGGGAATAATTGGGAGTAATCCCGGCAAGGCTTCTGAGCCGGGATCTAGTGCCATTACCTAAAACATCTACTTATAATGGAAAGCAGCTCATCCACTATGTTCCTTTGCAAGCCGCCGTGAATACCTCCATGTAGGCTCTGCTGAAAAATCCCTTTTTCAGAAGCTTGCACGTTCCACAGCAGATGGTCTGCCAGCGAGTTCAGAGTAGCTTCTAGCTCATTTCTGGGCAGAAGGGAGTTAGTGCAAAAGCTCTGAAAATGACTTTTGGCATTAGGGAAAGTATTGCAATCGGATAACGCCCAATTAATGGGCTAAAAATAGTGGGCTAAAATGGAGCGAAGCGAACAGTCCGCTGTTTTTAGTCCTATTAAATTGCTTGTTATGTTTTTTGTACTCTGAAGTCTAACTTATCCGGCCGTGATATTAACCAAAAACTAATTACAGTTACCTGAGCAACACTAAAAAATAAAGCAATTTGCATCATATGGGGCTTAAGTAACGGAAATACTTCTGGAAAAATAGGATAAATTACAAAATATGATATAGGCAATAATGAAATAAGACTGCCAATAAAAACATAATGAATTAACTTTGTAAATTTATACTTATTAAGAATCAGATGAGTAGGAAGCCCAGCAAAAAAAGTAACTATATATGAAATTAAAGCGGTAAATAAAAACAACCAAACTCCTTCACTTAGCTTATTTGCACCACCTGAAAAAACACTAAAAATTAGAAAAACAAAACTATTAACAAGTGGAGCTATTATAAACGCAAGTAATCTTCTTTGATTGAATTTCATACTTGCTCAGTACTCCATAAATGAGAAAAACATAGACATAATGACTCCCCACTAAAGATGCTGATCTCCAATCAATCGTGGGTTAGCTGAAAGCCAGAGCCATAATAGTTTTGTTAAAGAAACTAAATCGGAGATCAGCATGAATAAACATAACATACTTTTTATTGGCCTTGATACACATAAAGAATTTGTAGAAGTTGCTTATATTGAAGATCAAAGAGGAGCGCAAGCGGTTCATTTTGGACGAGTTTCAAGTGCGAAAGCCTCTATCACTAAGCTGGCTAGGCAGTTTCAATCTAAGTATCCAGAAGCAACCTTACACTTTGTGTATGAGGCAGGACCCTGCGGTTACTGGATCTACCGATTGCTTACCAGCCTAGGTCACTGTTGCTATGTTATAGCCCCTTCACTTATTCCCAAAAAGCCTGGTGAGAAAATTAAAACCGATAAACGTGATGCGCTTAAATTAGCAAAGCTGCTTAAGTCGGAAGATCTTACCGCGATTTATGTTCCAGAGCCTGAAGATGAAGCTATCCGCGATTTATCTCGTGCTCGTGAGACCGCGATGAAAGATTTAAAAGACGCCAAATACCAGCTTAAAGCGCTTCAGCTAAGAAACAATATTAACTACAGAGGCACTGCTAATTGGTCGCTAAAGCACTTACGCTGGCTGACTGAACTGATATTGCCGCACCCGAGTCAACAGATTGTCTTGCAAGAATACTTACAAACCATTTCAGAGCGGATCGCGAGGCTAAAACGGCTAGACAATGAACTTGAACATCACGTTAAAAAGTGGCGTTACTATCCGGTCGTCAAAGCCATACAAGCATTACGTGGAGTGAGGTTATTAGTTGCAGCAGGGGTCATTGCTGAGTTAGGCGATCTAACTCGCTTTGATCATCCTAGAAAGTTAATGAGCTATGTTGGCTTAGTGCCTTCAGAGCACTCGAGTGGCGGCAAGCGGCATGTGGGTGCGATAACGAAATGCGGCAATGGTCGAGCAAGGCGGTTATTAGTCGAAGGGGCTCACTCCTATCGCTACCCCGCTAAGATCTCAACCGAGATGCAAATAAGACAAGAAGGTTTACCGAAAGATATTGTTGATATCGCATGGCAAGCGCAGTTAAGGCTATGTCGTCGATATCAAAAACTCATGCACAAGGGCAAACATAACAACGTAGTCGTGACAGCCATTGCCAGAGAAATGATTGCTTATATTTGGGCTATTTCACGAGAAGTGGTACTGACAAAAGTTAACCCCAAACTACGGTTATCGAGAGTACCTGCATGATAAACGATTTTGAGCTAATACAGTGGGTCAAGCATCGGATGTGACACGATCACCGAGGGCGTTAGGATGGCAATGCGGTTAGCTCCGTATTGAACCACGAACATAGACTGAAGACAGGTGTCACGACGGATTATGTAAGGTAGGCGCTGCTTATTGAAAGATAAGTAATCCACGGATATCAGCATGACAACCGACGAAATTACTTGCTTCATCGACTGTGTTAGCTCAATCCCAATTTGGATGAGAAGAAAAGATAAAGGCTTAAGTATTTAGGCCGGTATCGTCATGTTCTGCTTGACGTGGGGAGTCATACCAACGCCCTAATAATGGGCTAAAAATTGTTTGCTAAAATGTGTAGCGAAGCGAAACCGAGCAAACTGTTTTTAGTCCCGCTTGATTGGCTTGTTATATTGCCGTGTAAACTGCTCATATTCAAGTGCCTGTAAATCCATGACATTCTCTACAATATAGCTTTTTGAACCGTAAGTGATTTCAACTTGCATAATACGCTTAGAATGTTTTTCTAATACTAAGTCTAAACGTTTCCATGGTGCTACTTCAAAGTTTCTAATTTGCGCAGGAAATGAAGTTATACGTTCACCTGACTCACTCAGGGTTACAATAATTTCTGTTAACTTTTGACCATCGTTTGATTGGTGTGGATACACCAAAACAATCCAATTATCTTGTTCTCCAGAAACAAGCCTATTTATACCAAAGTTGCTAGCCTCCTTATTCGTTAATACTTGAGTAGACATTGATACTGAAGTAGCAAAAGCTAGAAAAGGAATCATGATTAGAACTAGCAGATAGCGCATAACTCTCCGGCAATATAACGCCGCGCACAGCGGCTTGCGAACTTGGCGGTTTTTGTGCTGCGCAGCTGCACAAAAAGTGACAGGTTTGACAGTCCGTTGCTGCGCCTTGTTAAATGCCTATACGCTAATTGACCCATTTACCCAGCCTTGAATTAGTTGACCGATGCTAGATGCCACCTTTTGGTAAGCAGATTCGCTTGGATAAAATGCCCAAATATCTGGGAAATTTGCTCTATAACAAAACTCAATGCCATCTGTACCAGCATGCCCAATTACAAGATGCTGGAATTCTGGATTAACAGTTGCCATTGATAGAGGCAGTATCAGTTGTAAGTAACTATCCTCATGAAAATACCCGCCTTCGAATTCAGAAAGATATTCGTTACAACCAAAACTCTCTGATAGGCATTTCTTAGAAATCACTCGAATTCCTTCCGGCATTTAACGCCCAAATAACGGGCTAAAAATAGTGGGCTAAAATGGAGCGAAGCGAAAAGCGCGCTGTTTTTAGTCCTTGTTGATTTGCTTGTTATGTACCGATTTCGCACAACACTTTGATTACATTAACATGTTCGTTACCAACAAGACCAACATCTTGGTGAAACCTAATTCCTGAGCGTTTAACTTCTGCAGCATCCAATGCTGATTTTGAATGCTTAGGGTCATTATTTATTAGCGCAATTGATGCGTGCCATTTGAATTTGTCTAACGAAAACATTAGACGGCTCTTATATTTATTAAGCACCGAAAGTACATTGGAATACTCACTCTCTATTGCTTGAGTCGCAACAATATATGGGTAATCGACATAAACTGTTGTCTGGTGATTTGGAAATTCATCTTCTCGTTTAAGTACAGCTCGATAAGCTTTCATTGAGTTATCTATTTCACCGATAGCCATAAAAGCTCGAGCTTGCGCAGAGTAAGCGCGAACATCTTCATATTTATCTGTTCGTGTTTCAAAATATTTATTTATTAAGCGTAAGGATATTAAAGGGTATGAATTTGCTAAATATGAAGATTGAATAACAAGATATTGATCTCGTTGAGTACGAGCACGTTTTAACTTCGCGTAAAACAGCGTTTCTATTTCATCATTCCATTCATTATTTCTATACCAATCATCAGATGACATAGCTTTCCTTAGGTACATAACGCCCTTGTTAACAGGCTAAAAATAGTTGGTTAAAATAAGCGACGCAGGAGCAAAAACCAACTGTTTTTTGTGATCTTCACCCGATAAAATAGACACCGTCCATTTTCAAAATAATCTCTGCTCAAATTCAACAGGTGTTTTATATCCTAAGCTCGAATGTAGGCGCTGTCTATTGTAGAAATAGTTTAAATAACCTTTGAGCTTAGAATGTAATTTAGTGCTCGTTGCAAATGTGTTCCCTCTGATCACATCCGCTTTCAATGAATGAAAAAAAGACTCAACCTCAGCATTGTCTGTACAACAACCAGGCCTGTTCATGCTGGCTATAATGTTGTGACACGCTAAATACTGCTGAACCACATGAGCTCTGTACTCTGCCCCTCTATCGGTGTGAAAAAGGACAGTCTCACTGGGTTTACGCTTTTTTATTGCGAGTTTCAAGGCCTTTAAAGTCAACTCAGTTGTTTTGTTCTCCCCAAATGCCCAGCCTATTACTCGGCGGGAAAACAAGTCGATGACAACAGCTAAATAATGCCACCGAGCCCCTACTTTTAAGTACGTAATATCTCCAGACCATTGCTGGTTCATATCTGTTGCTTTGGCCATATCTTTACGCCTATTTTCAATGGCTTTGTAGAAGAACTTTACTTTCGCTGGTTTACTGTAAGTCTTTAATGCTCGAGCCCTTAGGCCATTCTCTCGCATCAATCTAGCGACTCGCTTTTCACTGGTAATAACGCCTTCTTTTATAAGAGCATGAAATACACGGGGGCTACCATACGTTTGGTGATTGGCATTAAATACTTGCTCAATCTTTATCAGCAAATTAGCATCAGAAACTGCTCGTGAAGATATAGGGCGATGACACCAAGCATAATAACCACTACGTGAGACTTTTAGCCATGAACATAGGTATTTGACGCCTAGTGTTTTTCCGAACTTTTGGATGAATCCAAATCGTTCTGATGTACTTCCGCCAGATACCGTTGCCACTTTTTTAGCAATTCATTTTCCTGCTTAAGTCGCTCGTTTTCTTTCTTTAACTTCTGGAGAGTGTTCAGCTCACTTTTAGTAGGTAGCTTGCTCATAATTTCGTTGTTACTTTGATAGCGAGAGGCTTTAGAAAACTTACCTTCTTTATACTCTTTACGCCAACGACTCAGCATTAACGGGTGAATATCAAGAGCCAGAGCAACATCCTTAGACATGACATCGTCTCTTAAGCTTAGCTGGACTGCTTTGATTTTGAATTTTACAGGGTAAAACCAAGTCTTTCTTGGTTGGGTATATCTAGGCATTTTAGCCTCCTCAAAGTGATGAAGAGGTGTCTACTAAACTGGGGGAAGAGCATTGTCCTAGTTGAACAGCTTGTTATACGGTAAGGGGAACTACCCTTACCAAGTACTCGGCTTTCAACAGACTGATTATGCACAGAAAAGCATAGTAAAAGCAAAAAACTCACCCAACACTACCAAAGGCACTTTAACTCTAAAGCGTTTACCTGCAAGCAAAAGCACTTACGTTAAACGCTTTAGAGTTTAAGTGCTAATAATAAGCGTAGAACACGTCAAGTTTTTGGTTAGATTTTATGGTGTTTACCACGTGCTTTCTTATGCTGTAGAAAGACGGACTTTTGCCGCCTTTAAATCAAATACTACCTCAAAGAGCGCTTTACGTTACTTACCGTATAACATTTGTATATACGGCTTGCGCGTTTTGCCAAGCCATGTTGAGAAAGCGTGCACAGTAAAAAGTCTGAAAAGTTCATTAATAACAGATTATTAAACATTTACGCTTAAGATTGTATCCAATACACCTAGGGAGAAAAGTGAGTCGCACACTTTGCTTTCCGGTTATCTGAACTTTTCATGAACGCACACTTACATCTTACTGAATTTACGCCTCTTTTTCTTTTCACTCAATAGCAAACCGTGAACTGATTTGGCAAAATTTGGAGATTAACCGCACAAAACCGATACTACTGTATAAAAGTACAAGCATTGGTTAACTAAAAGGTTTTCGCTAGACGGAACCCATACCTTTCCGACTGATGAGAAAAAGTATTACAAAGAGGCCAGTGTTGCATAGGACAAATTACTGGAGATAACACGTAATGGGGCATTTCCGGGTTAAGCATCAAACCGCAAGGGGATAAATTGAAACACCTGTTACCTTGTGTAGATTCGGCTGAAGCCGTCGAAAACATGGATGTTTTCGTTGAGCTTACACGGACGTACTTGAAGCGTGCTTCAGCGGTGTCTGCACAGACCTCGCTGGAGGCGATTAATAGCCATGAGACCACAAGTTCAAATAGGTTGCTTGGCAACACCAATCAAAAATGTAATCAGTCTTCATTCGAAGGCCAACTAACTTTGGGGCATAAGTGCTTTAGCTGCTGCCCAAAGCGGTTCCAATTGCTTGCTGCTGGACAGGATGTCCGAATGTTCTGATCATATATCAACCTAGAACCTCTAATACTCAATCCTAGAGCCCGGAACCTAAGTCCGATACAAAACTTTAGTAACGTAATAATTGCCAGCAACTTGGTTGGCTGATCTATGTCCGATACAAAACCTTAGTAACGTAATAATTGCCAGCAACTTGGTTGGCTGATCTAAGTCCGATACAAAACTTTAGTAACGTAATCATTGCCAGCAACTTGGTTGGCTGTTCTAAGTCCGATACAAAACCTTAGTAACGTAATAATTGCCAGCAACTTGGTTGGCTGTTCTAAGTCCGATACAAAACCTTAGTAACGTAATAATTGCCAGCAACTTGGTTGGCTGATCTATGTCCGATACAAAATCTTAGTAACGTAATCATTGCCAGCAACTTGGTTGGCTGATCTAAGTCCGATACAAAACTTTAGTAACGTAATAATTGCCAGCAACTTGGTTGGCTGATCTAAGTCCGATACAAAATCTTAATCACATGCCAACCGAATTTAGTTTTCACTAAATGTGGGGTGATCAATTCGCCGCTAAAGCAGACTTTATCGAACTGTGGCACCATCTGACCTCTTTTAAACTCGCCTAAACTACCGCCTTTTTTACCTGACGGACAGCTAGAATGCTTCTTGGCCAGCACGTCGAATTTAACGCCTTTGTTCAATTGCTTGATAATATCTTCAGCAAGCTCTTTATGCTTAACCAAAATGTGCAGTGCAGCTGCAGTTTTTGCCATGTTTAGGCCTATGTCATGATGAAACTAATAGGGTGATTATAACGTTTAATCTAAAGGCTAAGCTAGGGCGGGTGATAAGTTGATATGTAATTGGTATAAGCACGGCGAGATCGCTTTATAATGAACATTGAATTAACTGAGTCTGTTAAAAAGTAGAGTTTATTTGTGTTAAAAAGCCGAAATTATAACCGCATTGGTCCTGATTACCGTTTTGACGAGCAAGTCAGTTTTGTTGATGTCAAAGAGGTGTTTGGCTTAGGCCATATCCGCTTAGGTAAGTGGGTTGAAAATGCTGAGCGCGATAAAGCGGCAAACCTGATTTTTGACTCTCTTGCAGACTTGGCTTTTATCTTAAAGCTGCCGCCAAAAGCGCTGGGGCTTAGACAGACACTCAATTTGGCATTTGGTAGTGGTGGGCAAAAAGGAGTGCAGGCGCATTATGCGCCAGATAGATGCGAATTGGCATTGGCCAAGAATGCTGGAGCTGGAGCGCTTGCCCATGAGTTTTGGCATGCATTTGATCACTACATCGCCCCAAAATCATTTCATACATCACCGAAGAGAATCTCTTTTGCCAGTCATAGTTGGATAGCTGATGTTAAGCCGATTACTCATCCGCTTAATTTGCGGCTAGAGCGCGTATTTGAAGTGAGTATGCTCAGTGAAAATGGTGAAGATGGGCATGAGTATGTTAGCCGTGCGATTGCCCTTGATAAGCAACATGGAACCCAATACTTTTCTAAACCGACCGAATTAATGGCGCGCGCTTTTGAGTCCTGTATCGAGTCCCATGACGGTATTCGTAACCCGTATCTGGTGGATGAGACATTAAAGTCAGCACTTTTTGACGCGGGTGGCTACCCAACAATTGAGCATCGGCAGCAGATCTTCCAAGCCTTAATTGCCTATTTTGAACCTCTGGGTGAGGCACTGGGGAAAGAGTAACATTGAAGTATGGGAGGCGCTAAAGACCGCAGTAGCCTTTAGCTGAAATGCCGTTAAAACGTGACGATGTATCTGTTATCAGCCGTTCTGTTCAACGCTATGGCTTGCTCTAGGTCGGTAGCGCTAGTGTAGCGGGCTATTTTATCTGCTACTTTTGTTGAACCTTGCGCCAATGCAAAATCATGAAATTGTTGGCCATTACAAACTAAATTTGGAAAGACATTTTTTTTATTGATTCTGTTTTCTTTTACAGTGCGATTAAACTTATATAAGTTATCTTGTGTTGCCGCTTTACAGACTGCAATAAGACTGTTTTCGATAGTCGGATGCATGGCTGCCGTTGCAGAAAACACTAATGAGGATAAGTAAATCCCTGTCAGTACGATTCCCGTCTTCATGTTTCTCTCCTGAAATTTAAGTGATCTAATGAAGCAAACTAAAGGTGTGTGGTTTGCAATCTCGGGATTAAAACCGATACTAAGGAGTGAGGCTGTACGCCAATAGTATTAAGCTGTCTTTAGCTGAGTATGTTTCACTGATGTTGTCTCGGAGTATGACTTTTGACTGAACATAAAAAAGCCCGCTATCAGCGGGCTTTCATATTAACTCTTCTGAGGTTAGAGCGTTTTTACTTTCCAGTTGACCTCTTCACCAGCAAAGAAAGGTACGATTGGATTACCGTTAGGCAGAATGATCTCTGACGGTACAGTCCAGGTTTCTTTTACCAGCGTCACTGTACTGGTGTTTCGCGGCAGACCGTAAAAGTCTGGGCCATGGATACTGGCAAAGCCTTCTAACTTATCGAGTACACCTAGGTCGTCAAATACCTGTGCGTATAGTTCCAATGCACTCCAAGCGCTATAACAACCAGCACAACCACATGCTGATTCTTTGCGGTGCTTTTCGTGTGGCGCGGAGTCAGTACCCAAGAAGAACTTACTAGAACCAGTAGCAACCACTGCGCGTAGCGCCTCTTGGTGTGTGCTGCGTTTCAGAACCGGTAGACAGAAGTTATGTGGGCGGACGCCGCCGACCAGCAGATCATTACGGTTAAGCAATAAATGCTGCGGGGTAATGGTGGCTGCAACGTTATCAGCCGCAGACATAACAAACTCAGCAGCCTCTTTAGTGGTGATATGTTCAAACACCACTTTCAGGCTTGGAAAGGCATCAACAATACGTGATAAGTAGCGCTCAATGAAGAGTGCTTCACGGTCGAAAATATCGATATGCGATTCGGTCACTTCACCATGAACCAGCAGTAGTAAACCATGCTTGGCCATCGCTTCAAAAATCGGGAATAGTGAATCTAATGCTTTTACCGCTGCATCTGAGTTGGTCGTCGCTCCTGCTGGATAAAGCTTTGCAGCAACAATACCCGCAGCTTTGGCATCGATGATGTCTTGCTCTGTCGTATTGTTGGTCAGGAAAATCGTCATTAACGGTTCAAAGTTAGAACCTGCTGGGCGAGCAGCCAAAATACGCTCTCGATATGCAGTGGCAAGTTTTGCATCTGTGATCGGAGGTAAAAGATTTGGCATCACGATAGCGCGATTAAATAACCTTGCTGTTGCTGGTACCGTTTCTTGCAACATGTCTCCATCACGGAAATGAAGGTGCCAATCGTCTGGTGTCAGTAGGGTAAGCTGCGTCATGTAGAGTTCCTAAGCGTTTACGACAATATATTAGGTGTTTTCTTATATGCTATTTTTGCGAGCTATATTGTGCCTGAAATAGTGATCGCATAATAGCTGAACCTGTAAAGATAGCCATAGGGCCTTGTATGTTGTCGCCACTTTACGTGCTGAATTTGTTTAACTGCCAGTGTGTTCTCTGCAGCATCTCCAGTTGGCAGATTTCTTCCAAATTTGCAGGTAGAATATAAACATATAAGGCAGATAAGCCTTAAGCTCATAATACGCTGGCACTTAAAGGGACATTGTATGGACAGAGAAAAGGGATTTACGCTGATAGAGTTGGTGGTTGTCATCATTATTTTGGGCATTCTTGCTGTTATTGCTGCGCCAAAATTTATAAATTTTTCTCGTGATGCCAAAATCAGTGCGTTGGAGGGGATTGGCGCCGCGATTGTATTTGCCGCGGATGAAACCTATTTAAAAGCCCAAATTGAAGGCGCCGCACAAGCACGTAGTTCAGCCAGCAATCCACCTTACGTTGAGATCCCTGCGGGTATCTTTGAGCTAAAGTACGGCTACCCTGAAGCGTGGCCCGAGAGCGGCTTAGGTATCTTAGATATGGTTGAGCTTGATGACGCCATTAATGTTTGTTTTGGAAATGGTTGTGATAGTTCAAGCAACTCTAGCAGGGTGCAAATAGGCTACGACTTAGTGCTGGGGCAGTCGCTTCCTAGTGACAGCGAGGCCTGTTTTTTTCGTTATAGTGAGCCAGGAGGTACGGGGGGGAACTCAGCGACTCGTTACACACTTACCTATTTTACCGATGGCTGTTAGGTTGTCGCTTCTCCTTTAATTAAGAGCTCCAGCCGAATGCGCCTTGATAAATTTTTGTGTAAAAGTACAGAGTTAACCCGTGCAGCAGCCACTGAGTGTATTGAGCTTGGCACGGTGAGTGTGAATGATCAGGTCATTACCGAAGCCAGATTCCAAGTGCATGAAAACAACAGCGTTGTGTGGAAGGGTGAGCGGTTAGTCGCGCGGCCATCGCGCTATATTATGCTGCACAAGCCACTCAATACCTTGAGCTCAAATGTCGATGGTGATTACCCCAGCCTGTTTCATTGCATCGATATAGATAGAGCAGAAGATCTGCATATTGTTGGTCGATTAGATGCAGATACCTCAGGATTAGTGCTGCTGACCGATGACGGTCGTTGGTCATTTGAGATCATTAGACCTGAAAAACAATGCCCAAAAACCTACAGGGTAACTTTACGCGACCCTATTGACGATAATGTTGCTGTAAAATTTTTAGCCGGTGTTCAACTGCAAAACGAATCACAACTTACTGCGCCAGCTCAGCTTAACATCGTGACTAAAACCGAAGTTCTGCTGACAATCACCGAAGGTCGCTATCACCAAGTTAAGCGCATGTTTGCAGCTGTGGGCAACCGAGTCAATGGCCTGCATCGAGAACAAATAGGGAGTTTAAAGTTGGATGTAGAACTAGGGCTGTGGCGCTACCTTACCCCTAAGGAAGTGGCCGATTTTCTTTAATACCCTTTAACGTTATAGTAAGCCTAGGCGCTATTGATGAATTGGTATTAATTTGAAACAACCTGTAAAAACACCTCTTTGGAAAGCTTTTTGGCTATAGCCATCATGTTGTTGCTGTGATTTTTGCTATTCTCTTTGGCTTGACGCTTCACGCACTCTTGAGTCGCTTTTTTCTGTAGGCATAAGCTTATTCCACCCAGTGCAGTACATCACGAATAATCGACCAGCGAGGCTGTTTTTCAACGGCGCCTTGACCCAACATCCAATAGTTATAGATCTCATCTTGATGGCCGTCGACCTTGCGTAGACGCTGCCAGTTATTGACATAATTGAGCAAGGATTGATTTGTCTGGGCTACAGCGTAGGCAACCGGGTAACGTGACTTACTCTCGAGCAGAGCAATGCCGTAACCGGGGAAGAATAGCGTCCAAGCAGAGCCTGCTTGAGCGCTAATGACTACCGCATCATACTTGTCTTTTTTCTGTCTGAAGAAGTCTTTATAACCGTCTATTTTTACAAAATTAATATTTGGTGCTTGCAAACGGGCATCCTCAATGACGTCACTATGTTCTACATAAGCAATCGTGACAGCGCTCATTTGCAATATTTTTTCTGTGCTTTTAAAGCTATTAACTAAATGATCTTTGGTCGCTAGCGCTAAGTTTAATTCGAGCACGGGATCTGCATAACTGAGTGCATCCATCTGCTCGATATCCATCGCTAAACCAGACATGGCAATATCGAAAAAACCAGCATCTAAAGCTTGAGCCAGTTTGTTTTTCTTGAATGGAATAAACTCAACTTTAACATTGAGATCTTCGGCGAGCTTTGTTGCCATCGCAGTATCGAAACCGACAAGATGACCTGCATTGTTGTAGTAACTAAAGGGGACATTGCTAGGAATATAGCCGACTCGTAGTATGCCTCGGCTGCGTATTTTTTGAATGCCGGCAACTGCTGAACGCGGGGTGGTACCTATCACAGGAAACTGCTTACTGACTTTGGTCGGCACTTTATCAGCCACCTGCATATTGGCAATTACACCGCTGGTGGTCTCGGGGCTATGGATAAACAGCCCCATGCCAACGCGACAGACTACCAAGGTTAAAACAAGGCTGATGCCTATCCCGAACCCCATTTTTAGCAATTGAGGCGGGCGTACCTTAAGGCTTTTTTCAAACAATGCCGCTGTAAGCAGTGTTAGTACAAACAGGTTCATTACTGCCGCTATAGAGTTAAACTTACCGGTGATAAAGCCTGACATTACAAATAACTGAAATAGATCAGATGGCAATTGGACCAAATCCAGCATAAAGGGAATAGCGACATAAACACTGCCAAATAGCGACAGCAAACCACTTATTGAAAGTGATGGAATGCTGCTGATATCAACGGGTGTTCCATTAAACCAACCGGCAAACAGCACGAATAGTATGACGGTTAGCTTACCGATATTGGGGAAGGTGAACGCTATCGGCACCAAAATCTCTATTAAGGTGGCGCCATCTTCACTCAGTTTATCGTGCTCACGCATGATCTGCTTACACTCTTCTACAATCACTGGGATAACAATAAAGATGTTACCGGTGGCAAATGCAGTCACCAAGCTCGCTTTCGAGATCCGCAGCGCTTGCGCAAAAGTGATAGGGGTTAAAGAGGCAACAATCCACGGCAGTATCCAAAATGTCAGCAGCAAGCAGAGTACAAAGTAGCTGATCAGATACACCTGCATACTGGCAAATTCGTCAACACCCATGGTGCCAGCTGCTGAGGCTGACATGGCAAAAATACCAATCGGGAGGACTTTGACTAAGCCTTGAGTGATGCGAGAAAATATCTCTGAACTGGTGTGCATAAAGGCCAAGATTTGCTGTTTGTTCTCACCTTGCATACCAATTAGTGCCAGCCCCATGGCAATACTGAAAACCACCATCGCGGGCACATAGCCTGCTGCCATCGACTCGAACGGATTTGCGGGGATATAGAGTTTGAAATAGTTGATAGGTGTCACGGGCTCAATACTGCTGGTACTGAAGAAAGACGCTGACTCAACCACAGGAAATGAGAGCGGCATTAGCGCCACTGTGAGTAACCCTAAGCCCCAGAGCAGTAGCATGATGAGTCCTGCACGGCTGAAAATAAGCTTGGCGGTGCTCTTTTGCAGTTTACCAATACCACCCACGAGGGAGACTACGATATAAGGAAGAACGGTCATCTGCATCAGCAATATTACACTGGTGCCTATGGTGTCCATCCAGCCAACGGATTCACCAAAGAATAGCCCAACAGCGAAACCCACAAACATGGCCACTAACATCTGTGTCGAGCTGCTCACTGTGAGAATTTTTTTTAGCACTGGTTCCGTCCAATTATTATTCTAGTTCTATATTAGTGAAAACTCAGTCCAGCTAATGCAGGCAAGAGATAAGTCGTGTTCATTATAGATAGCGTTAACTTTAAAGTAAGTGTTTTAAAGTTTTCTTATAAATATTAATAAATTGATTTGCTAGCGACTTCAAGGTTTTTGAACTAACAACATTCATCGCTGCTTGGTTTTAGCGGCGTGGTTCATTCGGTGCAGATGCTCTGTGAGGAGCAGCTAAATAGCAGTGAATTATTGGTGGCTGACA
This sequence comes from Shewanella sp. KX20019, assembly GCF_016757755.1. NCBI lineage: Bacteria > Pseudomonadati > Pseudomonadota > Gammaproteobacteria > Alteromonadales > Shewanellaceae > Shewanella > Shewanella sp. KX20019. Next base: position 1,084,915 of record NZ_CP068437.1, read on the forward strand.
CAGCACCTATCATAACCAAAGCCAGCGTCAGCCTCGAATTAGTCGACCAATATCTCGCAAATTGAGTAATAGTTGCTAGGCTTTATGCGTGATTATGTTGGTATCTCTCAAGCGTTAATACGCTCAATTTTATTTACTCTAGCTGTAATGTTGACGTGATTGCGACTCACTCATTGAAAGGATTATAGAGATGAAAAAAATTCTATTAAAGACACTCAAATACAGTTGTATTTTGATGCTGGCCTTATTGAACTCAGCCAATGCTGCCCATCATAAGCCTGACTCACTTGCGGATGTTTGGGTAATGGTGCCTAAAGCAGGTCAAGAGGTAGCCTTTGAAGCAGCGTTTAGCAAACATGTTAAATACCGCGCCAGTAAAGGTGACACTCGATCTTGGAAGGTATATCGCCCTGCGATAGGTACAGGCATGGGGCGTTATATTATTCGCTACTGCTGCACGAAATGGAAAGATGTTGATGGCTATTTACAATGGCAGACCGATAACAAAATACTGGATGATTGGTATGCAAACGTAGCGCAACATGTTGGTCATTATGAGCACTTTTATAGTCGTATCGATATGAAAAACAGCCATTGGCCAGATGACACTAAAGAGTTTAAATATTTTGCCGTGACAAATTATAAAGCGAAAATGGGTAGTGTTAAATCGATAGCTGAGGGTAAGAAGCTACTAAGTGATAACGCCAAAGCGATGAAGTGGCCTTACTTTTGGTCATGGGCTGACTCTATTGGCGGTAAAGGTGGACTTAGCTTAGTGATCCCTTATAAAAATTACGCTGAGATGACGCCTCCTGACAAGTCATTCTCCCAAGCGTTAGCAACCCATATGGGGGATGACGCTAAAGCGGGAGCTGCATTAAAAGCCTGGTCTGAGAATTTTCATTCGACGACTTATACAGTATATCGGTTGGTGGAAGAGCTATCGATGCCTGACAAATAATGGCCCAGATAAGATAGTTAGTAAATAAAGCCGCTGATGCGGCTTTATTTTTGTAACTGTAACTGTAACTGGGCTAAAGGCTGGCTCTAGCCCAAACGCTCGGCGGCGAGATCGATAAAGGCTCTTACCTTTGGCGACAGGTGTTTTCTACTGGGGTAGATCACAAACACATCAATGTCGACGGCTGGAAAGTTATCAAACAGCACTTCTAATTGATTGTTTTGCAACTCTGCTTGCATATAGAAGCTGGGTAGCCTTGCTACGCCATGACCTTCTAGTACCAGTGCAATTTGCATCTGGCCATTATTACAGAGGATCTTGGGGCGCACATCAACAAAGAAGGCCTTGCCCTCATTATCAACATAGTCCCAGCGGCTAGGTATTTTCAGGTTGGAATAACAGATCCCATTGTGATTAGCCAATTCACGTGGATGGTAAGGTTTGCCATGACGTGAAATATACTCTTTTGAGGCCACGGTATAAGCTTTGCTGCTATAAAGCTTACGACAAATAAGGCTAGATTCATCAAGCTGTGACGATGCTCGAATAGCAAGGTCGTAACCATCGGCAATGACATCAGTACGCTTATCGCTTAAATCTAGCTCTAAGCTCACGTTAGGGTAGCGCTGTAGGTATTCAGAAATAATAGGTTTAAGATGATTTTGCGCAAAGCCAACAGGGCAGCTTAGTTTTAATACTCCTCTAGGGCTGACATCATGTTGAGTGATTAAGCCTACTGCCAGTTCCGCATCGCTGATTAATTGCTGACACTGTTGATAATACGCCTCTCCCTCGGGGGTTAAGCCGATAGAGCGAGTGGTTCGGTTGAGTAGCCTAACGCCGAGGCGAGCCTCGAGTTTATTAACCTCTTTACTTATATAGGACGTTGAATGACCCATGGCTTCGGCCGCTGCTGAGAAGCCACCACTCTTAACGACTTGAGCGAATACCACAACACCATCAAATAGCTTATTAATAGTCATATGGAAATAGTTTCTATCTTTTTAGGTTATTAATTACATTTGAATTCTAATATACACTTGTCTCTATCGGGTTGTCGCTCAAAACTTAGTCTTTCACTAATTATTATGTCGGCAATTTAAACCAACATCTGCTGCAGGCTTAACTGCAGAGTTAACAAAATAGAGAGTCAGAATATGAAACTATTAGCCTTTGCAGCCAGTAACAGCACTAAGTCAATCAACAAGCAGCTTGCCACGTATGCAGCCTCTCTAGTCGACGGTGCTGACGTTGAAATATTGGATATTAATGATTACGAAATGCCGATCTTTAGCCAAGATAGAGAGGAGCTTTTGGGCCAGCCAGCGCTAGCACAGCAGTTTTTTGCTAAGTTAGGTGAAGCCGATGCGATTATTATCTCTTTTGCTGAACATAACGGTTCATATACTGCGGCATATAAAAATTTGTTTGACTGGACCTCGCGTATCGACATGAAGGTGTTTCAGAATACCCCTATGGTATTGCTTGCGACCTCGCCAGGACCTGGCGGGGCAGCGACTGTACTGGCAGCAGCCTCTGGCTCGGCGCCGTATTTTGCTGCCGATGTGAAAGGGTCGCTTTCTATCCCAAGCTTTTTCGATAACTTTGATATGGAAAAGCAGGAGCTGCGAAACCCACAGCTAAAAACAGCATTAGTGGCTGCATTAGCTGGGCTTACAGACGATATGCTTGTAGATGTCGGTTAAAGTTAAAGGAGTTAAATAAAGCCTGATTTGCACGTCAGGCTTTTTGTCATGGCTCTAGTTATGAATGCACCGTGCTGCAATGTTTTTCTGAATGCTCTTTGATAAATAAAAAACCTTAGTGTCACATTACAATGTGACGAATCGCTCAGTATTGGTCTTATTGAGATGTTAAAAGGGTTGTTGCAATTCATATATTGGCGTTTGGTTACTGATGAGTTGTATCGAAAGTACCCTATGGCAAAGGGTTTGCGTTTCTATATCAATCGTTAGCAGAAGGACAGATTAATGTTGAAACAAGTCAGTCGGCTTGATTATTTCACTTTGCAGGTATTTATCGGTTTAGTTGAGCTAAAAAATGGCAGTGCTGTCGCCGAAAAGCTAACAACGACCCAATCAAAGGTGAGTCGTGCGCTAACAACCTTGCGAGACGTCTTGGGAGATGAGCTGTTTATAAGGCAGAAATACGGCTTTGAACCGAATCAGGTCGCCTTGAAAATTACCCCCATGGTACAAACAATATTGCAGCAGTTTGATAAGATTATCGACACGACATTAGTTAAGAAAGAGACAGCCTATGAGTTGACGTTTGCGGCAAATGAACATTGGTCATTAATGGTGCTTAATTGTATTCAGCAATCCTGTCGCTGTGTGGGTGGTGGGGTTTATGTCAATGTGCAGCCCTGGTCTGAAACCGTCAGTCAACGCTTATGCCAAGGCAAAATAGATTGCTCTATTTCTATTGAGCCCGTTAACCACGCAATGGTGAATGACAGCAAGATTGGCGATATAACTCACTTCTTTATTGTTGCCAAAACAGGTCACCCAATCCTTAAGTCTTCGCAACCTCTTACCGATCTCTTAGGCTATAAAATTGCGCTGGTAAACTCTAACCTGCAAGGCCATCAGATGCACCGTATTGAGGAGTATGCGCAAGCTAAGGATATCGATATTAAAGTTGCGCTTAAGTGCCCGAGTGTTCGTATGGTTGTTGATCATGTCAGCATGACGGATGACGTGGGGGTTTTGGTATCAGCTATGTCTTACTATTATTTTGAAAACAGGAAGGATGTTGATTTTATCGATATTTCTGATGAGTGGCGAAGTACACCTGAATTAACCAGTGACAGTTACTATCTACACAGCCATCAAAGTGTACTTCCTTCGATGGTTAACTGTTTAAGAAATTTATTAGGTGACAAATTAGTGGAGATGCAAAATCATTACGATAACATCTCCACCTCAATTAGCCCTCCAGAACCTATCACAACATGTTGTACTCATAAATCGTGTACCGCACTTGAGTGCGATCCAGACTGTCAGCAGCGAGCGTGTATCGAGGCGAGTGAATGCACTGCCTAACCTCCTATTCCTGAATAACTTGCCAGAATAGAAAGCTATTCTGGCTAAGTCATATTAATGCATGCTATGGGCTACTATTTGGCTAAGAGCCTGGGCTAGGCGATTAAAATTGTCTGAGTGACTGCCTTTCGCTCTCACGAGATATAATGTTGGACGAGACTGCGATAAATAGAGTCGATTGGTTTCCATCTCTGATAAACAGCAAACGTGTAGCCCTGGTAGTAAGTTACTTTGCTCATATATTTTACTGTAAGGCAGCAGCGCAAGGCTCTCGCTATCTGCCAGTAGTGGGTATAAATCATGGAAACCAGTACTGACTTTAACGTTATCGATATCAGCAAGTTGACAGTGGATATGATGCTGCTGGCAGTAGAATATAAAGGGATCAACTGAGGTAGGCGTTGCTAGGTTATAAGCAGTAACGTAGGGGTAGCTAGCTATGGTATCGATATCTAATTCTTGTTTTAAAATGGGATGATGTAGATCGCATACGAGATAGATATGGTTAAGCTTTTGCAAGGGGACGATATCCAAGGCATCAGCATAAAACTGTAATAACTGCTGATTTGATTCCGTGAGTATGGCGATATCAGTGACGCCATTTTTGATATCATTACAAACATTAATCGATTGAGTGTGCAGCTTATAGCTTATCGGTAGATCTGACTGATTGATCGCATTACTCAACTGTTGTGGAAGGTGTTGTATTAGCATATCACTGGCATAGATATTAATTTCACTACTGCTCAAGTTATTGGTACGCGCGGATAGTTGCTGCAGGTGTTCGGAGCACTGCAGTAGCTCTTTTGCGATGGGATAGAGCTGTTGGGTAAATTCATTAGGGATTAAACCATGCTTCTTTCGAATAAAAAGCGGGTTATTAAATATGGCTCTAGCATTTTGTAAGCAGCGGCTTACTTTTGGTGCTGGTATATTCATCTTTTTTGCAACAAAAGTTGCAGAATGCTCTTCGTATAAATTAACCAGTATGTTAATGCTGAGCATGTCTAGATTATCAAGAGTTATATTTTTCATGTTTAATACCCCTGCAAGCTCTAATCTTTAAAATAACAATATATTAAATATTGCTTGTGGTAAAACAATAATTGAAGTAAATATGTTAAACTTTCTCAAACCCTATATTTATATTTCTTAATAACTAATTGCTATGCTTGTTGTTGTGTAAGTCACTGTTGTTACGGTTTTTTATTTTCACTGTCATAAATGTGGTTTATAGGTTTCTATATTTTGATAATCTAATATCTACTTTCTGATTATCTGTAATTGTTAACGTCGGTAATTGATATTGTGACTCAGTTTTAAATTGTACAAATTGATTTTTATATCTGTTGCTAAGTATTGTTTGACGGAGTAATAATTATATCGAAGGTTAAATAAATAAAGTAAAACCATTGGAGGTTTATCATGAACGCCACCGTAATATTTAGTTATGCTTTTATGTACTTCGTTTTATTCCTGATTGTTCCTCTTGTCATTGTGACTTTTGTGATGACCTGCATTAAGTTTTTTAAATCAAGTGAAGTAGAGATGGTTGGGGCTGAGATTAGCATTAAACCACACCTACTCGATAAAGAGTCTATGCACTTTTTAAAAAGTCTTAAAGTGATTGCAAGCACGCGTTACGATGTCCTCTATGGTGCGTCACTAGTCAATGTGGTTGACATTGACGATTCGGTTAGGAATCACGAAGAGGTTCAAGATTTTATGGAGCATTGTCACCTTGATTATGTTGTTGTCGATAATGAATCCTCTTCAGTAAAGTTAGTGATTAGCAACCCTGATGAAAGCTCGCCTGAACAACTTAAGTTTGTCGAGAAGTGTTTGGACTATATTGGTGTGCAATTCATCAAGTTAGATAAGAATAAGCGCTGCGATGAAGCGTTAATAAAGACCGCTCTCGCCGCATAACATAGTCCAACTGAATCCAGCCTAGCGCCAAATATGTAGTTTGGCGCTCACTCTCCTAAACTCTTTTGTATTCACCTGTCGGTGTAAGGTTTTGTGATGTCGATTACTAACCGTTACGGCGTTGTTTTGCTCTATATTGTTTGGTTTGTTTTACTGTGGGTGAGCTTTCCAAGTAACTCTTTTGCCAAAGAGACAAAGGCAATAGCCGATAGTTCTTGTTTAAAGTGCCATAAACGTAATGGTCAAATGTTGGGGTTGCATGCCAACGAAGGGTTGGCACTAACCTGTGAAGATTGCCATGGTGAAAAAGGTAAGCACCCTCGAAAAGGTTCTGCAATTATTACATTTGGCACTAAAAGTGGCACCCCTATCAAAATACAAGCAGAGCAATGCTTAGCTTGTCATGATCATCAACTACTCGCAGTCGCTAACTGGACTCACAATGTGCATGCCAAAGGTGTTTCTTGCGGCCAATGTCATCAGTTACATCCTGAGATGGACCCGGCATTACAACTGCTAGGCCCGGAGCTGAGCCAGTCATGCGCTAAATGTCATCGAACTGATATATAAGGAGATGTACTGTGGACAATTCAAAGAGACGTTTTCTTAAAGGTTGTGGTGGTGTTATTGCGGGAATGTCGGTTTATACGGTGACCCAGACCCCACAGGCTAATACCACCGAGCAGGCCAGTGAGCTCAAGTATGCCATGGTGCATGATGAAAACCTTTGTATAGGGTGTAACGCTTGTGAAGATGCTTGCCGTCAGGTGAACCATGTTCCCGACGGCGTGACTCGGGTCAACATTGAGCGCAGTGGACCCTTTGGTGAATATCCCAATCAAAGTTATCGCTTTAGTAGGCACTCTTGCCAACACTGCGAAGCGGCGCCTTGTGTCAAAGTATGCCCGACAGGTGCGGCTTATATTGATGAAGAAACGGGTATTGTTGCAGTTAATGAAGATCGCTGTGTAGGCTGCCAATACTGTATTGCAGCTTGTCCATATCAAATACGCTTTATCAACCCTGAGACCAGAGTGGCCGATAAATGCGATTTCTGTCAACAAACTCAATTAAGTGAAGGTTTGTTGCCCGCTTGCGTGTTGGCATGCCCTACAAATGCACTGGTGTTTGGAAACTTAAAAGATCCAGCTTCTGCATTAGTGAAAACACTCAAATCTAAACCCACTTATCGAGATAAAGTAGATTTAGGGACTCGACCAAAGCTATTCCATGTGCGAACGATTGATGGGGAGATAGTGTTATGAGTGCATTTCATTTTGATGGATTAGTTTGGCATTGGCCGATTGCTATTTACCTGTTTTTAGCAGGCCTATCGGCAGGGGCGGTATTTTTTGCCATTATGCTTAAGCACTTTAAGTTAGCTGATAAAGCCTATTTATCGCCTTTTGTGCAGGCCGCAGCTGTTATTGCTCCTATAGCAGTATGTGCTGGTTTAGGGATCTTGGTTATTGACCTGACTAAGCCATTAGCGTTCTGGAAAATCTTGGTGTTCTATAACACCTCATCAGTGATGTCGATGGGAGTGCTGGTGCTACTGGTATATCAAGTGATGCTATTCGCCTGGCTTGGTAGCGTGTTTAGTACCCCCATACAGCAGTGGTTAAAACAGCGATTGCCATTGTTAAACAAACTATTGGCACTGTTGGCTCGGCATGAAGATGTGATTACCGGTGTGCTAGTCATCTTGTCGCTATCACTTGGTGCTTATACGGGGTTCTTACTGTCGGCACTGATTGGTTTTCCGTTGTTGAATAACCCCGTGTTACCCCTGTTATTTCTCATTTCAGGTTTGTCCTCTGGTGCTGCGGCGACGTTACTTGGCGGCGTATTAATGCGTGGTAATCCCAACGGCGTAGAGGTGCGGTTCATTCATCGCATCGAGATCCCAATGATCTTAGTTGAGATCGCGTTATTGTTTACCTTTTTTGCTGGGCTTATCTTATCTGGCGGTCAAAGCCAGGTTGCCGCCTTGAATGCTATTGGAGAGGGCTTTTGGGGTTGGATTTTCTGGGCCGGGGTAGTAGGAGTTGGATTAACCCTACCATTGGCGTTTAATTTGTGGATGAAAGTGTCGTCGGACAGGAAATTTGCCTATGTTGCTGTGACGGCAAGCTTCAGTTTGATAGGGGTGTTGTTACTGCGAAACTTCATTCTCTACACTGGGCAGATGACAGCTGTCTAGTTAAAACATGATAACAATGTAAGACTAGAAAATTGAGGTTAAAATATAGCGATAAAAAAGGCTGTTCACTTCATGTGAGCAGCCTTAATCTATACCTATCCTACCTGAAGATGCTCGTTTCAGAGGCGTTGTGCCAGTTCAATTCTAGGCGCATTAACATAGAAATGGTTATTCCCTTTTAGGCTAGTGCAACAACGAAGTGGGCTTGCACAACGCCTTCTGCGATGGGTTTTAATGGGCTTTACTCTGTGTTATTGATTTTACTAAGGGAACGACCATTAGTGGTAATCAATGCCTTGATTAAAGCCCATTAAATTCCCACTGAATCCTGCATCTTCAGTTAGGATGGGTATATGTACTATAAAAGCTTAATCAGTAACAAATTTAGTTATTGTTGATTTTGCATTATAAGATACTCATTTGCTTTGGCTAAACTGCCAAAGGAAGCAATAAGATTGCTTTGACCTTTTTCTTGGATTTCAGGGTTTTCAGATTGGGTCATCATCCATATCCATGTTTGGATGAGTGGTAAAGGTGGATATTTTTGATTGGATGAATCCAACATTTTTGCATCCTTTGATAGTTGACTTGAATCGAGCATTTTTGACGCCCTTGATTCCGTTCACTCTTAAAATTGCATAAAAGAGAGTAGCAAATTCTTTACTCTGGAGTAACAGGATCTGCACTGTTTTATGCAAGGCTATGAGAAAATATGCGGAGAAATACCTTATGCGACCAAAGATATCACCTGCATAGTGCTAAAGTAGTACTTTTTGTCTGTATGTTTCAAGGGTAATTTTACATTTTTTTTACAGGTGTGGCAGAGCTTATCGCTTTTCTGTCGGGATGAAACCGTGTTAAACCTCACCTGTTTTGGCCTTTTTTAATTTTTGGAAGTGATCATGCGCCCCTCTCTATATTTCGACGGTCCTATTGGTAAGCTCAACTGGCATGTCATCAAACTGCTATTGCCATACTTGCTTGAATTTAAGCAACGGGTCGGCTTAGCCTTGTTGTGTTTAGTGGTGGCAAAAGCGGCGAGTGTTAGTTTGCCCTTTGTTCTTAAAGCATTAGTCGATGGCCTGACATTAAAAAACGGAGAGTTATTAGCAGTACCGATTGGGCTAGTTGTTGCTTATGGTTGTCTGCGGCTACTCAACACCATTATCTCGGAGGTTCGAGATACGCTGTTTGGGCGGGTCACTGAACGTGCCATTCGACGATTGGGTATAGCGGTGTTTGAACACCTACATCGACTCGATATGGCATTTCATTTAGAAAGGCGCACCGGTGGCCTGTCACGAGACATTGAACGAGGTACCAGCGGTGTTAGTTTTTTAATGCGCTTTATGGTGTTTAATATCGTGCCAACATTATTGGAAATAGTGCTGGTGGTAGGCATTCTTTTCTACAACTATGGTATTGGCTATGCGGCCGTCACGCTATTGTCGGTCATCGCCTATGGTGCCTATTCTGTAGTGGCAACAGAGTGGCGTACTGGCTATGTTAGAGATGCGGCTAAAGCGGATTCGGTTTCTAGTACGCGCGCCGTCGATAGCTTATTGAATTATGAAACTGTGAAATATTTTAATAATGAGCAATATGAAGCTAATCGCTATGATAGTGCACTGGCAGACTGGGAAGAGGCGAAACGAAAGAATCGTTTGTCGTTATTTGCGCTGAACGCAGGGCAGGCTTGTATCATCTCTATTGCGATGACATTAATGCTGGCAATGGCGGCAACTGATGTGGCGCAAGGTGCAATGAGCATTGGTGACTTTGTACTGATTAATGCCTTTATGATGCAGCTCTTTATACCGCTTAATTTTTTAGGGTTTGTTTACCGAGAGATCCGCGGTGCATTTGCGAATATTGAGCGCATGTTTAGCTTACTAGATAAAGAGCCAATGATTGAAGACATCGATAATGCTAACACTGAGAAATTGACTCAGGGAGTGGTTTCATTTGAGCATGTCAGTTTTAGTTACGATAGTCGTAATATTCTCGATGATGTTAGCTTTACAATAAAGTCAGGGCAAAAAGTCGCGATAGTGGGCGATAGCGGCGCGGGTAAGTCGACCATAGTTAAGCTGTTGTTTAGGTTTTATGATGTGGCTTCTGGTTGTATTCGCATTGATGGGCAAGATATTCGTCAATTAAGCCAAGATACTTTGCGGCAAGCCATTGCAATTGTGCCGCAAGACACCGTGTTGTTTAATGATACTTTAATTGAAAACGTACGCTATGGTCGCCCATCAGCGACTGAGGAAGAGATTGCTGCTGCAATTAAAATGGCGCACTTAAGTGATTTTATTAGCAGTTTACCTGAAGGTGGCGAAACTCGTGTGGGTGAACGAGGTTTGAAACTATCGGGTGGTGAAAAACAGCGTGTCGCGATAGCGAGGGCGATTTTGAAGCGTTCACCTATCTTAGTGTTTGATGAAGCGACCTCTTCATTGGATAGCCACTCAGAACAAGCTATTTTAACGGCATTGAAAGAGGTGGCTAAAGGCCATACTAGCTTGGTGATAGCACACCGGCTATCAACCGTTGTGGATGCTGACCAAATATTGGTGTTGAGCAAAGGTCGAGTGGTTGAAACGGGGACTCATAGCAGTCTATTACAAGCGGGTGGCTTGTATTCCAAACTGTGGCGAATTCAACAAGAGTAACTGCACGTTATGACGATATTTATGTGAGTGTTTACAGTGTAATTGATTTGGTATCGATGACGTCATTGCTATAGGAAGTGATTTTAAGCAAAGGCTGTATACAATTCAGCCTAGGTTCAGACTTGTATGACTATAATATAACATCATGATTACGCAGAGAAGGTCACTATGAAGAACATACCTCTACTTGTACATATCGAAGGGCAAGACAGCAAGGTTAACACTGACTGGCTTGCCATTATGGCGACGCTCAAAAAGCGTGGTCTAGAAAAAGATGAGCTTGAAGTGGTTTATTTTGAGTTGTGTGCCGGTATGCGAGTCACTACTCGGGGATTGAGTCTAGCAAAAGCGAGTCCTGTAGATCCTCTTAAAGGACTGCTATATGAGCCGAAATTCTCTGCTCGTGACTATGCTGGAATGCTAACAGCCTAATAGTTGAGTTTACCAATTTTCCAGCCATCACAAAGTAAATTCTTTGGAGACGGTGTTTTCGTCGGTTGTAAGCTGATGATCTTGCCCTCTCTAAAGCAGACATACTCACCTTCAATAACTGTCATTCGTTGACAGTTATTACAACTTATCGATAATCCCTTGTTTGCTGAGGGCGCATCTTTGTCATCCATTGCTCTGCCCCATAGGTAAAAGATTATTATTTAGTTTCGCGCTACACAGAATTACATCCTACCTGAGCTAATACTTATTTACTAAATATTCTGTAGCTCAGAGTTACATCCTACCTGAGCTAATACTTATTTACTAAATATTCTGCAACCCCAGCTTAATTAACCTGAGGCTGGGTATGCTTTTAGCAACTTTGTTCAGAGTGGATTATCGCTCAAGCTCATTGACCAAAGCGAGATATCTCAATCTCAACCTCTGCGGATTGGTTAATTGTTAATTGGTAGAGCCCGCCATAACTTGATTCACCCAAGGCTTCAATTTGAGGCCCTCCTAAGGCTTTTATAATCAATGGTACGGTATTGGAATGACCTGCAATAACGCTATTGCCGCTCACGCTATCAACCAGTGCCACAATTTCAGCAATATGGGTTTCAATGCCGTCTTTGGTGCTGGCAATACTGACCTCAATATTTTGAATTGCGGCGAGTGGTTTCAGCGTCAACTGAGTTCTTTGGTAGTTACTGGCAATGGCTTGCGAGACGGTTAGTGCCGATAGGGCTTCAGCAAGAGCTTGCGCCTGCTGGTAACCGATTTTGCTAAGCACTGGATCACGTGTGCCGTCATCGAGTTTCTCAGCATGTCGAACCACGATGATAGTTTTGCTCTCGCTACTATCAATACTATTTTTTTCAGCCGCCGAGGCACTATTGTTAAAGGTAAGTGCTAGTACAATAAAGATGATAATAGACTTCAATAGGGTTGGCATTAGGGCATCCTTGGGTGTTCTTCTTCGGGTTAACTCGGTGAAAAGCCGACGCTAATGCGTCTTAAAGTTAACTGTCCTTAACTAGATATTGAGATTAGATTAATCTTTCTGAATATGAAATAAAAGCTTATGCTGAAACCACTACTCACTTTTGGGGCAAGCTATGTGGATTGAAGGTAAAGTCATTGAGCGGAATGACTGGAGTGACAAATTATTCTCATTAAAGATCAAAGTTGATATCGGAAATTTTATTGCTGGGCAATTTATTAAGTTGAGCCGAGTTGTTAATGATAAGCGCATAGGCCGCGCTTATTCATTGGTTAATCCACCAGGGACAGACTACATTGAGGTTCTCGCCGTTGCTGTTGATGACGGGCTGTTATCTCCTAACCTGCAAGCGTTGGCTAGCGGCGATGTCATTGATGTTGCAACAAAAGCAACCGGCTTTATGACTCTTGATGAGTTACCTAAAGATGACCATAAAGGTAAGCACTTATGGTTTCTCGCGACGGGCACTGCTGTGGGTCCTTTTATTTCGATGATGGCAACAGCTGAGCCATGGAGAAACTATCAGAAAGTCGTCTTAGTCTATGGTGTTCGAGAGGCGCAGGATTTAGCCTACCTAGAACAACTTAGAGCATTCGAAATTCAATATCCTTCACAGTTTGAGTTAGTACTGTTAGTGACAAGGGAGCCTGTCGATGGTGCGTTAAGCTGCCGGATCCCTGATGGTCTTTTAAATGGTGAGATAGAAGCGTTAGCGGGGATCAATATTTCAGCCAAGGAATCTCAAGTGATGATTTGTGGCAATCCAGGCATGATCACCGATGCACAGCAGGTGCTAAAAGATAGAGGGCTAGCCAAGAACTTACGCCGAGCACCTGGGCAAATAACGGTCGAAAAATATTGGTAAGGAAACCGTGATGAAACTGTATTACTCTGACGCTTCACCCTACGCCCGTTGTGTGCGTGTTTTTATTTGTTACCACAACATAAAAGGGGTCGAACAAATTATTGTTAACCCTTTTGATAACTCTCCAGAACTGCTTAGAGTTAACCCATTAGCCAAGATCCCCTGTTTACAGCTTAATGACGGTTCAGCGTTGTTTGATAGCGAAGTGATTATGCGTTACTTAGATACTGAATTTGGTCAGTCTCGCTTATTTGGCACTATGGTTAATAACTGGTCGCAGCAGTGTCACTTTTCATTACTGAAAGGCATTTTTGAAAGCGCTGTCTCGCTTAGGCAAGAGCAACTCCGAGAAGCTGAGGGGTTGCGATCTGCATTTTGGACATCGCGTTTTGAGCAAGCTTTATTAAGAGGCTTAAAAGAGGTCGAAACAATAGCAATCATTCGTTCACCAGAATTAACGGCGCTACAAATCATGTTAGTGTGCCTATTGGAGTACATTGATTTTAGGCATCCAGATCTGCCTTGGAGAAACGTAACCTCTGCACTCAGCCTTTGGTTAAAAGAAGCGCAACTCGCTAATGTTTTTGTCGCTACCCGCCCTGCGTAATCACCTTGTGTTGGTAACACTAGTAAATAGATGTTAATTAAGGGTTTGCTAAGGTAGCGAGTAGGATTTTTTGTTGTCAAAAGTATCACTAAAGCTTGCTGTTGCAGCCCTGATTGATTACCCTACTTGCAATTGAGAATTATTATCACCGTTGTGGTAATTAAAGGTATATTGATAAAGGAGTAGAGTAATGAGAATGATCAACAGTCTATTGATAGTTGGGCTTTTATGTAGTGCAACTGTGGTTAGCGCCGCTGAAAAATTGACAATCTACTCTTACCGACAAGCTTTTCTTATTGACCCTATTTTGACTGACTTTACCAAACAAACGGGTATTGAAGTTGATGTGGTTTTTTCCAAGAAGGGCATTGCAGAGCGCATGATGCGAGAGGGACGTTTATCTAAAGCCGATATCGTGCTCACATCTGATTTCTATCGTTTAATGGAGTTGGTTGAAAAAGACCTCGTTATTCCGGCAAGCAGCGATACGTTAGAGAAAAATATTCCACAAAAATACCGTTCACCAGACGATATGTGGTTCGCATTAACCATGCGTGTCCGTAACGTTTATAGCTCAAAAGAAAGACTGGGTAAGTTAGACATTAACTATGAAGATCTCGCCGACCCTAAATATCTCGGTAAAATTTGTACCCGCAGTGGCAAGCATCCTTACAATGTTTCTTTAGTCGCATCGATGATTGCGCACCATGGCGAGCAAGAAGCAAAAACATGGCTACAAGGCTTAAAAGCCAATCTTGCTCGTAAGCCTCAAGGTAATGACAGAGCTCAAGTTAAAGCGGTGAGTGAAGGCTTGTGTGACATCGCCATTGGCAACAGCTATTACTTAGGAAAAATGCTACAGGACCCTAAGCAAAAGCCATGGGCGGATGCGGTAGAGATTAATTTCCCTAACCAAAATAACCGTGGTTCACACATTAACGTATCAGGTATGGCGCTGGCTAAGCACACAAAGAATAGTGATGCCGCAATTCAGTTGATGGAGTTTTTATCAAGTGATGCAGCGCAGCAGACCTATGCTGATGTGAACATGGAATACCCGGTTAAAGCTGACGTTAGCCCCTCTAAATTAGTAGCCTCATGGGGAAAGTTTAAGGCGGACGATTTACCTATCTATAAGCTTGCCGAGTACCATAGCGCCGCAATTAAGCTACTGGATGAAGTGAAGTTTGATCTTTAAAGCAAGCTAGGTTTTAAGGTTGGGCTAACGCAATCGCGGTATAGTATAGTAACGCGAATGCTTCGTGGTTGTATTATAAAAACCTATCTTTCATGATAGGTTTTTATATTTCTGTTTTTCATGACTCTTAGGTCTCTGACATCATGATATTAGGCTTAGCTAGACGCTGGTCTGTAGCAAGCTACACATTGGCACTGCTGATTGTTATGCCGCTTATCGCACTTATTCTGCAATCACTGATGCCAGATGAAGCTGTTTTTGGTCATCTCATCGATACTGTTTTACCGACCTATATAAGCAACAGTTTACTGCTGATGTTTTGGGTGGTAATAGGCGCTCTTTTCCTCGCAATACCTGCCGCTTGGCTGGTGGCCAAATGTCGCTTCCCTGGGCGAAACATATTTCAATGGGCATTGCTGTTGCCGCTGGCCATGCCTGCCTACGTTGTCGCTTATGTATACACGGATCTGTTTGATTATGCAGGCCCGGTGCAAAGGAGTTTACGCGGTCTGTTTGGTTGGCAAACTCCCCATGATTACTACTTTCCCGAAGTACGCTCTTTAGGCGGCGCAGCAATCATGCTGTCGTTGGTGCTTTTTCCGTATATTTATCTGCTAGCTCGGACTGCATTTATGGAGCAATCAGTCAGCTTAGGGCACGCTGCGCGAGTTATGGGCTGCACTCCTTGGAAAAGTTTCTGGCGGCTGAGCTTACCCATGGCTAGACCTGCTTTGGCGGTTGGGGCCACGCTGGTTGCTATGGAAACCGCGGCTGACTTTGCTACTGTTAGCTATTTTGCGGTCCCCACATTAACGACGGCCGTTTATGATACTTGGTTTGAATATGGCAGCTTAACCGCAGCCGCTAAGATCTCGACCATTATGTTGTTTGTGGTCTTTGCTATGGTTGGTTTTGAGCGATTCGCGCGGCGAAAACAACAGCTTTTTCAAAAGCAATCAACCCCTGGAGAGCTAGATAGTTACTCATTGAGTGGTGTAAGGGCGTTTGCGGCAACAGCTTATTGTTTTGGCTTATTGACGCTAGCATTTTTGCTGCCATTCGTTATATTGCTGCAGTACGCTTGGGCCTATTTTGCCGAGAGTTGGAATGCCAAATTTTTTGAGTACAGTTTTAACAGTTTATGGATATCACTGTTGGTCAGCGTCATCTGTGTGTGTATCGGCATCCTGCTAATGTTTGTTAGAAGAGCTAGCCCTAGGCGAGCAGATATGTTGCCTTCAAGGTTTGCGTCAACTGGATATGCTTTACCTGGTACCGTGTTAGCCATTGGTATTTTAGTCCCCTTTACACTGCTTGATTTTGCGATTAACGATGTCGCCGAATATTTTGGCTTTGCAGGGCCGGGTTTAATATTAACTGGCAGCACCTTCATTCTTATTTGTGCTTTTTGCATTCGTTTTGCTGCTATTGCCATTGGTAGTATTGAAACTAGCTATAAACGTATTTCACCCTCTTTAGATATGGCGAGTGTTACCTTAGGTTTAACCCCAAAATCCTTGCTCACAAGGGTTCATATTCCTTTACTACGGAAAGGGATTTTTGCCGGGTTATTATTGGTCTTTATTGAGTGTATGAAAGAGTTACCTGCGGCTTTGCTACTCAGGCCGATTGGCTTTGAAAATTTGGCCACTTATGTATTTCAGTTTGTCTCAGATGAGCAGCTAGAACACGGCGCTTTGGCCGCGATTGTTATTGTGTTGGTGGGTTTAGTCCCGTTGATATACCTCAACCGTTCTTTGGAGCAAGAAAAGTAATATGGCAACGTTACAAGTAAGCAATGTCCATAGCCGTTACCATAAGCAGCTTGTGCTTAAAGGTGTCGATTTAACGGTAGAGAAAGGCGAAATAGTGGCCTTGCTGGGACCAAGTGGTTGCGGTAAAACGACCTTGTTACGGGCGATAGCGGGACTACAGAATATTACTGAAGGTGAGATCGTAATCAACGGTAATACAGTGGTGTCTGACAAGGAGTTTATCGCTAGCGAGAAGCGTGGCATCGGGATGATCTTTCAGGATTATGCTTTGTTTCCTCATCTTACCGTGGCAGAAAATATACTCTTTGGTGTGAAAATAGCGAGTAAAGAGCAGAGGCTGGCAAGGCTAGAAAAGATGCTGTCTCTGGTCAAGCTAGATGGATTAGCAGAGCGTTACCCACACGAACTCTCCGGTGGCCAGCAGCAAAGGGTATCTATCGCTCGATCGCTGGCCTATGAACCAGAAGTGCTGCTACTCGATGAGCCCTTTTCAAATATTGATGCCAAGGTTCGTCGTGAGATGATGCTTGAGATCCGCAACATTCTAAAGCAACATAATATTAGCGCCGTGTTTGTGACTCACAGTAAAGACGAAGCGTTTGTTTTCGCCGATAAGCTTGCGTTGTTTAACCAGGGTAAAATAGTGCAATGTGGTGACGCTGAGGGGCTATATTTACGGCCACAAGATAAATATGTGGCTGACTTTTTAGGGGCGAGCAATTATTTACCCGCTAGAGTTATTGCGGAAAAAACTGTGTCTACCCCTATTGGTGATATCGCTAGTGATCGTCCGCTTAACACGGCGTTGTATGGGGAAGTTGAACTTTTACTACGGCCACAACACCTGCAGATCGCTAAGAGTGAGCAGGGCATAGGTACCGTTATAGAGCGACGTTTTCTTGGCAATGTCTGCCAGTATTTGGTCCAATGCGATGAAATGACACTTGATGTTCATAGTGAAAATTTAGCTATCGAGATAGGTGAAAAAGTGACGATTAGCGCAACACCCCATAATTTAATTTTACTGTAACGGATAGTAGAACTACTGCATTAACCGACATATTTAAACTACTGACAATAAGCTGACCATTAATTCATTGTTTTATGGTCGTTTATTGACTACTTTAGTAAGCTTGGATTTAGAGCGTTTAACATATCATTGATTAAACGTTATCACAGCTTACTCGTGCTTATTACATGCGGCCAAACCGATGTGGCACAAGCATAGCGCTTCGCAAGTAGGTTAAATATAAGTCTTTATTCTGGTTAATGTGCGTCAGGTATAATTATTAAATGCTAAAGTTGTAGATAATATTGCCGAAGATTAATGATGAATAAGGGTTACATATAAAAATGGATAATCAGGTTATGCCTCGTGAACAGCTGGGAGTTTGTGCTGAAGGGAATTTGCACAGTGTCTATTTAATGTTTAATGCTAATGAGGGTATCGATTCGCAAATGCGACCATGCGTCGCCAATGTGGCCCAATACGTTCACGACCTTGCAGACCAATTCGCTGATAGCGCATTTAATGGATTTGTTGCTATTGGAGCAAATTATTGGGACACGCTTTACCCTGCTGCTCGGCCACAGCAACTAAAGCCGTTTCCGGCGATGAACCAAGAGAGCAGAGATGCACCTGCTATCGAGTATGATCTATTTGTGCACCTACGTTGTGATCGCTTTGATATTCTCCATTTGGTGGCCAATGAAGTGTGTCAGATGTTTGATGGACTTGTAGAGCTGGTCGATGAAGAGCGTGGCTTCCGTTTTATGGACAGCCGTGATCTAACTGGCTTTGTTGACGGCACTGAAAACCCTAAAGGACGCAGTCGTCAAAGTGTGGCACTGGTTGGCGATGAAGATAGCGAGTTCAAAAATGGCAGCTATCTTCATGTACAAAAGTTTGCTCATAATTTGAGCAAGTGGAATAGGCTGCCAGAAAAAAAACAGGAAGATATTATTGGCCGCACCAAAGTTGAAAATATTGAATATGAATCTGCAGATAAACCGTTAACTAGCCATATTAAGCGAGTTAACCTTAAAGATGCTGATGGCAATTCGATGGAAATACTACGGCAAAGCATGCCTTACGGCTCGGTTAAAGAGCAAGGGCTGATGTTTATTTCTACCTGTAGTAATTCGGTCAATTTTGAGAAAATGCTCGAGAGCATGATCTATGGCGACAAAGAGGGTAATCATGATCATCTTATGCACTTTACCCAAGCGCTAACCGGATCATCATTTTTTGCACCTTCACTAGATTTTCTAGAACGCTCTGCCAGCCGCTAGCAACTTAAAGTCATTTTGCTTTTTAGAAAAAACGCACAATTAGGTGCGTTTTTTCTATCGGGCATTTTTAGTGGCTATTTGCCTGTATCAGGATCCCAGTAGTTGGTTGGCCTTTTGGCATAGATCTCGTCAATGGCTCTAACTAACACTTTATTATTTTCAGGGTAGACAACAACATCGTGTCGATCCCTATTTCCCACGACCAAGAAAAGAAACTCTTTATCTGTGTCGTTTCTCAGTGTGTGTGCTATTGCTGTGGCCGCATTGAAACAGATGTAATCACCTTTTACAAAAGGGTGTTCTTCACCATCAATGAGTAGTGTGGCTTCCCCTTCAAGAGCGTATAGGTGTTCCTCTTCCTTGGTATGATAATGAGCTACAGTTGAAAATTTACTTGGGGCCAGTCTCTCCATGGTGACACCAATCTTTTCACCACCGGCAGCATCTCCAATATGTCTTTGCTGACTGGTATATTTTTCCGAATGCTGCCAAGACTCCCAGCAAACATCGTCGACTTTAATTATTTTTGTAGTCATTATATGTCCTTAACCCGAAGGTACTGCGTTTGTAATGCACAATCTCGCATGAATCTGACTGTGATTCAATATGGAACTCTTAAATAATGGGCGAAAAATAGCCACTGAAAAGTCTATTCTAAAAAATGAATAATAGCGGGCTGTTAACGAATTCGTTAATACGGCTTTATGCCGTTAAGCTGGCCATTCCAAATTCATTTGCTTATATGCGATTGAGGGGGGGCAATGCACTTAAGGCTTGGGTTCGTAGTCTTTGCCAAGGGTTATTGACATTCTTATCGAACAGTTTTGCGCAAGTCTATTAGAAGGGAAAGCGCTACACTAATATTCTTCTAATAAGACTCACACAAAGTCTCCAAGCGAGTATTTTCACATCATCTGCAGCTAGAGCAAGACTTAATCAGTGTAATTGAACAACGATTTAACCGTCTCTAATGTATCTTCAACCGTGTCAACATTGGATGGGCTGATAAAAATGGTGTCATCGCCCGCTATCGTACCGAGAATACCTTCAGGCTTGCCTATTGAATCGAGTAATCTGGCAATTAACTGTGCTGCACCGGGGCTAGTGCGAACCACAATCATTGATTGGTTATGATCCACGTCTAATACCAGATTCTTGAGTGGACTACCTGCGGTAGGAACACCAAGTTCTGCGGGTAAGCAATAAACCATCTGCTGTTTAGCATTTCGGGTTCGAACAGCGCCAAATTTACTTAGCATACGTGAGACTTTTGATTGGTTAATATTGCTAAAGCCCTCAGCTTGAAGTGCTGTCACAATTTCACTCTGGGAGCCAAAACGCTCCTCTTTTAAGATTAACTTAAAGGTTCTAACTAAATCATCCTGATTCTTGCTTGTTTGCATATTTTATTATTCTTTATTCAAAAAATTCCGTTCCATGATGATTATATTCGGCTTTTATGTCAAATTTCATTCGTTTTGCTGAATAATAATTCATGTTAAATTGATTTTCTGATTTAAAAAGCGCTGAGTAGAGCATAAATTCTAATTTTTTTTATGCTGATCTTTAACAAGCTCCTTTTGCGTAAAGCCAGCTTGGCTGGGCTTTAGTGCGACTGCAAGCTGCAATATAAATTTAGAATGAAACAAACACGACTAAGGGATAATTGAATTTTAGTTGTGAATCCAGTACTGTTGCGCCATTAGAAAAGCGGATCTAAATCACAAAAATCCGAGAATTGACGGAGATAACTATGAAAGTTGCTGTACTTGGAGCTGCTGGCGGTATTGGCCAGGCGCTTGCCCTACTATTAAAAACTCAATTACCTGCGGGTTCTAAATTGTCGCTTTATGATATTGCACCTGTAACACCGGGTGTTGCCGTTGATTTAAGCCACATCCCAACAGCGGTTGAAGTAAAAGGATTTGCGGGAGCAGATCCATCAGCAGCGTTAGATGGTGCTGATGTCGTTCTTATTTCTGCTGGTGTTGCACGTAAGCCAGGTATGGATCGTTCTGATCTATTCAACATTAACGCTGGGATCGTCAGAAACCTCGTTGAAAAATGTGCAGCGACTTGCCCTACTGCGCTTATCGGTATTATCACTAACCCAGTGAATACTACCGTTGCTATTGCCGCAGAAGTATTAAAGAAGGCCGGTGTTTATGATAAGAATCGTTTGTTCGGTATCACGACGCTTGATGTTATCCGTTCTGAAACTTTTGTTGCTGAAGCAAAAGGCTTAAACGTTGCTGACGTTAAAGTGAATGTTATCGGTGGCCACAGTGGCGTGACGATTCTTCCACTTCTTTCACAGGTTAAAGGCGTAAGCTTTACTGATGAAGAAGTAGCAGCCCTAACAACGCGTATCCAGAACGCAGGTACTGAAGTTGTTGAAGCTAAAGCGGGTGGTGGTAGTGCGACACTTTCTATGGGACAAGCAGCTTGCCGTTTCGGTCTTTCTCTCGTTCGTGGTCTGCAAGGCGAAGCAAATGTTGTTGAATGTGCTTACATCGATGGCGGCAGTGAACATGCTGAGTTCTTCGCGCAACCTATTGTTCTTGGCAAGAATGGCGTTGAGGAAGTATTAGCATATGGTGACGTTAGCACATTTGAAGCTAACGCTCGCGATGCAATGCTTGATACGCTGAAAGCTGATATCACACTAGGTATCGAATTTGTTAAGTAAGCTTAACGCTTAAAAGCCTAGCAGCTTAACGAAAAACGGAGCCTATCGGCTCCGTTTTTATTGGATCTATCAATCTAGTTATTGCGTTGTACGGCTATCTTAGCCAGCGAAATGAGTGCAGTTTTATATTCTGACTCTGGCAATATGGCTAATGCGGCAATGGCCTTATTAGACTCTTCCTGCGCTCGCTGCTCAGTATATTCAAGTGCACCACAACGCTTTAGTGCGCTTAAAATCACTTCAATATGCTCAGTACCATCACCCTTCTCTATCGCGTCTCTAATGAGTGCTTTCTCAGTATCGTTGCCTTTGGCCATAGCAAAGATTAACGGTAAGGTGGGCTTGCCTTCGGCTAAATCATCACCAATGTTCTTACCAAGCTCTTCAGTTTCAGCAGTGTAATCAAGTAGGTCATCAGTTAATTGAAAGGCGGTACCCAAAAACTTACCGTATTCTGCAAGGGCGGTTTGGATCTCTTTGGGGCTATCTGCTAACAAACCTGCCAAGCGTGTCGCAGCTTCAAACAATTTTGCTGTCTTACAATAGATGACACGCATGTAGCTTTCTTCTGTGGTGTCAGGGTCGTTGCAATTCATTAGTTGCAGGACTTCACCTTCGGCAAGTACGTTGGTCGCGTCAGCGAGGATCTCAAGGACTTCTAAGCTTTTAAGCTCTGTCATCATTTGGAATGAACGGGTATAAAGAAAGTCACCCACTAATACACTGGCACTATTGCCAAACAATGCATTTGCCGTTTCTCTGCCGCGTCGCAGCATAGATTCATCAACCACATCATCATGTAATAGCGAAGCGGTATGTATAAACTCGATGATCGCAGCCAACTTTAGATGAGAATCACCTTTATAGTCGATCGCCCGAGCCGCTAAAATTGACAATAATGGTCTTAAGCGCTTACCGCCACCGTTAATAATGTAAAAGCCTAATTGATTAATTAGGGCGACATCTGACTCTAGTTGCTTATAGATCAGTTGGTTGACAGCTTGCATATCACTATCAGCCAATTGACGAATGGCGTTTAAATCCATAAATAGACTCTGATTTGGTTGGCTGCCTGACAATATGCAGCTCATTTAAGACGTTAATGTTATAATAGAAAGATTCTACCTAAATTTACGCCGCAAGACAGTAGTTGTCGCCGATAGTGAGAGTTATTTGGGTCTTTTTTTATTCTTACTCAATTAGCACTTGTCAGATACGGGTTCTTAGCGTAAACTCCGCGACCATTGTCATTAAAGCTTTTATAGCACCCCTGCATCAATCTATAATGTTTGAGCGGCGTGTTAGAATATCGGAGTAAAATAGCTATGTACGCTGTTTTTCAAAGTGGCGGCAAGCAACATCGCGTTGAAGCCGGTCATACAGTTCGTTTAGAAAAATTAGAAGTCGCTACAGGCGATACTATCGAGTTCGACCAAGT
This sequence comes from Shewanella sp. KX20019, assembly GCF_016757755.1. Classification (NCBI taxonomy): domain Bacteria; kingdom Pseudomonadati; phylum Pseudomonadota; class Gammaproteobacteria; order Alteromonadales; family Shewanellaceae; genus Shewanella; species Shewanella sp. KX20019. The sequence goes on from NZ_CP068437.1 coordinate 1,108,044, forward strand.
TCTTTTGGTTGCAGATGGTGAGACTGTACACGTAGGTGCACCTTTAGTTGAAGGTGGTAAGGTTGTTGCTGAAGTAGTTAGCCACGGCCGTGCGGAGAAGGTAACTATTGTTAAGTTCCGTCGTCGTAAGCACCACGATAAGAAGATGGGCCATCGTCAATGGTTCACCGAAGTTAAAATTACAGCTATTAGCGCTTAATTAGGAGTCTAACTCATGGCACATAAAAAAGCTGGCGGTTCTACTCGTAACGGCCGCGATTCAGAAAGTAAACGTCTTGGTGTAAAGCGCTTTGGCGGCGAATCAGTTCTAGCTGGTAACATCATCGTTCGTCAACGTGGTACTAAATTCCACGCTGGTGTTAATGTTGGTATCGGTCGTGACCACACTTTATTCGCACTTACCGCTGGTAAAGTGAAGTTTGAAGTTAAAGGTCCACAGAACCGCAAGTTCATCAGCATTGAAGATTAATCTTTAGCTTTACGCTAAGATTGATACTAAGCCCCGCCATTGGTGGGGCTTTGTTTTTTTTAATATTAAGTAAATTGTTTTTTGGCGACTAGAATCGTTAAGAGTATAATTCTTTCATTCTGTGGTGCCAGGAGTTGGTATGAAGTTTGTCGATGAAGCGATTATCCGTGTTGAAGCGGGCAATGGTGGCAGTGGTTGCGTTAGTTTTAGACGTGAAAAATATGTTCCTGATGGTGGTCCAGATGGCGGTGATGGTGGCGACGGCGGCAGTGTTTATCTGCAGGCTGACGAAAACCTTAACACGCTAATTACCTATCAGTTTGAACGCTTTCATAATGCTGAGCGCGGTAAGAACGGTCGTGGTCGAGACAGTACCGGTCATGGCGGCGCAGATCTCGTGCTTAAAGTGCCTGTCGGTACCCGAGCAATAGATGCTGAGACAGAAGAAGCTCTTGGTGATTTAACCACACACGGCCAAAAAATGCTTGTGGCCAAAGGTGGTTTCCATGGTCTAGGTAATACTCGCTTCAAAAGCAGTACTAACCGTGCACCTAGGCAGAAAACACTCGGTACTGATGGCGATGTGCGCAGCTTGAGGCTTGAGCTGATGTTGCTTGCAGATGTTGGTCTGCTTGGTATGCCGAATGCCGGTAAGTCGACGTTTATTCGCTCAGTATCGAAAGCAAAACCAAAAGTAGCGGATTATCCGTTTACTACGTTGGTGCCTAACCTTGGTGTCGTTAACCCAAGACCTGGCCAAAGCTTTGTGATTGCGGATATTCCCGGTCTAATCGAAGGTGCAGCAGATGGTGCTGGTCTTGGTGTTCAGTTCTTGAAGCACTTAGAACGTTGCCGTGTACTGCTACACATTTTAGATGTTGAGCCTATTGATGGTAGCAGCCCGGTAGAATCTGCACGTGCTATCGTTGCTGAGCTAGAGAAACATTCGCCTAAGCTTGCAGGCAAGCCACGCTGGTTAGTGATTAACAAGGCCGATTTGATGCTCGAAGACGAGCTGCAACAAAAAATCGACAAGATTGTTAAAGACCTTGAGTGGGATGGCGAAGTATTTACTATTTCAGCTTATAACCGCGAAGGAACTGCTGAATTAGCACTTAAGCTTCTGGACTTCATTGCATCGTTGCCTCCTGAAGAGGAAGTTGATGTTGAAGCCGAAGTTGAGTTCAAGTGGGATAATTACCATCAAAATGCTAATGAGTCAGTCAATGAGAATTACGAAGGTGATTCTGATGACGACGATTTCGACGATGATGATTATGATGTTGAGGTTATCTATCAACGATAGGTAGTTTCAACAGAGGATGTTGAGAATTGTACGCTGACACGCAAAATGATATTACACGTCAAGTCGTTAGGGTTGCTCAACTTCTCCTCGCTTATGGCGCTGACTCTGAACTTGTTGAAGAGATTAGTCAGCGCTTAGGCTTTGCCCTTGGTTTAGCCAGTGTCGAAATATCAATTTCCTCCAACAGCCTCGTTTTAACTAGCCTTGTTCATGGGCGCTGCATTACAACAACCAGACGAACGCGTGAACATGGGATTAATATGACCATAGTGTGCGAACTTCAACGTATCTGTCTGTTGACGGAAAAGGGCATATACGGCCTGCATGAAGTGCGTAAACGTGTTGCTCGCATCGAGCCTAAGACCTACCCTGCAAAATATGTGGTTCCGATGATAGGCTTATCTTGTGCCAGCTTTTGCCATCTATTCGGTGGTGATATTGCAGCTTGTATGATTACTTTTTTAGCCTCTGCTATCGGCATGTTCGTGCGACTCTCCATCGCCAAACGCCATTTTAACTTACTACTTAATTTCAGCGTGACAGCCTTTGTCACCACCATCGTGGCGCAAACAGGCTTTCAGTTTGACCTCACTGACACCCCTAAATTACCTATGGCAGCTAGTGTACTGATGCTGGTGCCGGGGTTTCCGATGATTAACTCAATATCTGATATGGTAAAGGGGCACTTAAATGTCGGTATATCACGCTGGGGGCATGCTACTCTGCTGACGCTTTCATCTGTGATTGGGATTACGATGGCGATGCAAATGGGTGGATTGTTTTTATGATATCGCTTATTTTGGCCATGCTAAACGATGCTATCTTTTCAGCTATTCCTGCGGTTGGGTTTGCTATGGTGTTTAATGTACCGCGTCGTTTCTTGCCTTATTGTGCATTAGCGGGAGCCATGGGCCATGGTAGTCGCACCCTGTGGTTAAGTTTCGGTTTGCCAATTGAATGGGCTACATTCTTGGCTGCTGCACTTGTGGGCATAGTGACAATTGGCTTTGCTAAACGTCACCTCGCGCCACCTTTGATGTATGCGGTTGCTGCTATAATCCCGATGATCCCTGGTTCGTATGCGTTTAATACTGTAATAGCATTGGTTCAGTTAACGGCACAGTCTCATGTTAGTCCAGAGCTCATATCAGAAGTTATCAGTAATGGTCTAAAAACTGTATTTATCCTCGGCGCACTTTCTGTTGGCCTCGCTATGCCTAGCTTACTTTATTTTCGCTCGCGTCCAGTCATCTAACAAAATTAAAAAGGAACTGTTTTGAAAATAGCTATGATTGCCGCTATGGCGAATAACCGCGTTATTGGTAAAGACAACAAAATGCCATGGCATCTGCCTGAAGATCTGCGCCATTTTAAGGCCGTTACTTTAGGTAAGCCGGTAGTAATGGGACGAAAGACCTATGAATCAATTGGCCGCCCACTGCCGGGGCGGCATAATATTGTGATTAGCCGTCAAGCTGACCTTGTTATAGAGGGTGTAACAACAGTCACTAGTTTTGAAGATGCCAAGCTTGCCGCTGGCGACTGTGAAGAGCTAATTATAATGGGAGGAGGGCAGCTTTATGCTAGTCTGCTAGCCGTAGCAGATATTTTATATTTGACTGAAATTTCATTAGAAGTCGCAGGTGACACCTATTTCCCCCAGTGGGATGATGGTTCTTGGCTAGAAATGTCACGTGATGTAGCAATAAGTGATAAGCAATTGGAATATTCCTTTATCAAAATGGGTAGAAAATGTTAAGTTAGACGGGTTGTTTAGTACCCTGTAACGATGATAAATAAGGCATTCATATTAATAAGTGCTTTTTTAATAATAAATAAAAACTAAAAGAATAAGGAGTGTCTGATGCGCTTGCTATCCATGAGCATCGCTGCACTGATTGTGGCATCTTCAATATCAATATCGACCCCAACATTAGCCAATCAAGATCAATTAGCTGCAAATATTTGTAACTATGTAGCCAGTGATGACAAAAACCGTTTACGTAAAAAGCTAAAGGAAAGTCGGGTTAAATTACGTAATATATATGATGGTGTTTCTTGCAATGGTGATAGTTTACTAAGGTTTGCCATGAAGAGTGGAGCCAATGCAGTAGGTACCTTTGTTGCTAAGAGGCTTCCAGCATCTCATCTAGGTAAAACAGAAAGTGATGGTGTAACCATTGCCGCGTGGGCTGAAAATAATGGCCATTCGGCAAGTGAAATTACGATAGCGATTAATGACCGTTTAGCTGGCGGTTAATTCTACTTCAGAATTTACTATCGAATTTTAAATAACCGGGTTTTCCCGGTTTTTTTATAGCTGGCATCTAGCACTAATAGCAGCGTAAATCGTAGTTAAGTATGTTTCTCTATCTTGGATGATTGCGCTTACTGTAACCCAGCATTCTTAAAGGTTAGTTGGGCTAGTAAGGTATTCCATCAGTACATGACTTAAAAGTCGAGCACTACGCTACAAAAAAGAGGACTGGGATACAGTCCTCTTTTTTCATCGTTAAGCTATTACCTTAAATCTATGCCTAAACTCGAAACTCTTTTACCGAGGCTTGAAGCTCTTCAGCAAGCTGTGCTACTTGATGGCTAGACTGTGCGGTTTGATCTGCGCCAGTTGAGGTCTCTTCTGAGATTGCAGCGATGTGCTCAAGCTTCTCTGAAACTTGCTGGCTTACCAAGTTTTGCTCTTGTGCTGCGTGTGCAATATGGGTACCTGAGTCGTGGGCACGATGCACTGCATCACTAATACTTTCAAGAGCATTATTTGCTTGCTCTGTTTTTTCAACGCAGGAGTTAGCTTGTGAACGACCTAGCTCCATCACAGCAACAGCCTCTTGAGTTCCTTGCTGCAGCACTTCAATCATCTGCTGGATCTCTTGTGTTGAATCTTGGGTTCTAGACGCTAGACTACGCACTTCATCTGCGACGACGGCGAAGCCTCGACCCTGCTCTCCGGCTCTTGCAGCTTCAATGGCGGCATTGAGCGCGAGTAAGTTGGTTTGTTCTGCAATTGCTCTAATCACATCTAATATTGAGCCTATGGACGCGCTATCGGCATGAACTTTATTAATCACCACTCCTGCTTTTGATACTTCGTCAGCTAATGCAAGTATGGTGCGTTTGTTCTCATCAGCAATAAGACGCATATGTCGGCTTTCATCATCAGCGGCTTTGATCTGGCTTAGGGCTTCATCTGCGCTCGCTGTCACTTGCTGCGCACTAGAGCTTAGCTGGGTGGTTGCAGTAGCGACCTGATCCACCTGACTCTTCTGCTCTTGGATACCTACCGTTGTTTGGGCGGTAATGGCTGAAGTTTCTTCTGCTGCCGCAGCAAGCTGGTCTGAGCGGTTAAGTATCCCTTGAATTAGTGCACGTAAGCTGTCGACGAGTTTGTTGCAGTTAGCTGACAACTTAGCAAATTCATCATGCCCTGTATCATCAAGCTTATGAGTTAAGTCGCCAGATGCCAGAACATTTAGGGCGTGATTAATTTTATCCAATGAACGGGTAAGAGGTCGCACAACAGCGATACTGACCACAATGGCCACCACAATGGCAATGAGTACCAAGATCAGTGTTTGTATGCTGGCATTATCGATATCTTTTATTGCGCTTTCACTGACCTCTTTGGAGATAGACTCAATTGTCGAGGTGAGGCTTGCCATATGCTTATTGACGTTATTGGCGTCTTTCTCGACAGACTTTAGTAGAAGAGACGCTTTGTTATTCAGTTCAATCTCTTTAGCTTTTAAGTCAATTAACGAGTTACTGCCATTAATCAGTGCAAATACTTTTGCAGATTCAAGATTAATTTCATTAATGAGTTCCGCTTCAACAACACCATCCCAATGGTTAGTGACATATTGCAGTCTGTTTTTGGTGTCACTGACGATATAGTCGAGTTCTTTAGATATGGTAACGAATTTTGATCTATCTGTGGTGCCGATTAAGTCAAAGCTGGTACTCACAATACTGCTTAAGCTGGAATCTAGTGTCGCTGCTGTGGCCGCGATCTCCTGCTCGACGAGATCTTCACTTAGCTCCAAATCGATAAGATCAAGTAAAAGTGATGCACTATCATCTACCGCCATTTCAGCGTCATCATATTTACTTTTAATCGTGGCTTGAGTTAGTAATGCATTTTCATGGGCAGTGATCATGCTTTCACTTTCACTTTCAAACTTACTATAAGCACCTTTTAGCTTTCTGATGACTTGGCTGAAATCACTTCTGTCACTGACTAAACTGGTAAGCTGGCTAAGTTCTTTGGTGAAGGTTTTACTGGCTGATGTAAATTGAGATTTAATCGCAGGAATAGTTTTGCTATCAGGGCTATGGTAGGCCACTAAAACTTGTTTCTCTTGCTGGGAGAGAGTCTTAGATAGAAGGTTACTCGACTCTAAAGCAGGAAGACTAAGCTCTTGTAATAATGTTGTACTGGTTTTTAGCTTACTATTGGTAAACCATGATGCAGCGCCTAATACGACGAGCAGGAAGGTGACAACTGTGAACCCTCCAATCACTCTAGTGGCAACATTTAATTTCATAGAAGCTCCGTTTATTATTATATTATTCCAGATGACGACATTACATTGGAAGGCACACTGTTATGTTATATCGACCGAGTGCGCGCTTAGTTTAACTCTTTTTTAACTTAGTTTGAGTTATTTTTTGGTCCGACTCTAGGTGCCATAGTGTTAGGTGTTCTCCCCAACAGCAGCCAGTATCGAGCGCCTGTAGTGCTGGCGAGTTAACTTTACCCATAATGGCAGCCCAATGGCCAAAGACCAGAGTGTGTTCGGCGCGAAGTGGGGCATTATGGCTGAACCAAGGCGACAGCTGCGGGTTGTCACATTGCTCAATCGGTAATTTGCAATCAAAGTCTAAACGACCGTCGGGATATAAATAACGCATGCGTGTCAGCGCATTAATGGTATAGATTTTTCTCTCAAGTTCAGTTAAATCATCACGCCAGTTATCAACTGAATCGGTATACATTTTTGCAATTAAAGCGCTTAAGTAATCGGGTTGCTGCAGTGCATTAGCGACAATATCCGCTTGATGCCTTAGTGTGTCCAGATCCCACTGTGGCGGAATGCCCGCATGGGTCATTAGAATATTCTGCTCAGGATATTCTTGATAAAGTGGCTGAAGACGCAACCAATCAATGAGGATTCCAATATCGGCAGAGGTTAACAGCTCGGTTAAATGGTCTTTAGGGTTAACGCGTTTTAACTTTCCGTGGACTGCAAGTAAGTGTAGATCGTGGTTGCCGAGTACCACCTTGGCGGAGCCTTCCAATGATTTAAAATACTGTAGCGTTTGCAGCGAACCGTCTCCACGGGCTATTAAGTCTCCGACGGCCCAGAGACAATCTGTTGAAGGGTTAAATGCTACTTTACCCAGTACTAATTCCAGCTCTTCAAAACAGCCTTGAATGTCCCCTACAAAATAATTCGCCATGTAACGATATAACCTTTAATGAAGCAAGCCTGGAACGGCAAGACTGAATGCTGATATAGGCGCTTTAAACTCTTCACCATCGCTTTTTTGCATGGTGTAGCTACCTTCCATTACGCCAAATGGGGTTTCTAAAACGGTACCGCTTGTGTATTGGTACGCAGTGTTTGGCTTTATTGTTGGGGTTTCACCAACGACGCCGGCGCCTTGGACTTCGCTCTTACGTCCATTGGCATCAGTGATGCACCAATGGCGGCTTTTCAGAGTGACATCTTGGTCGCCCAGATTAATAATGGTAATGGTATAACTGAATAGAAACTTCTCTTCATCTGGGGTTGACTGGGCTTCAATATATTCCGTTTTAACTTCAACTTTTACGGTTGTCGTACTTTGGGTCATGTTTAGCCTTAAGTATGAAAAATCAATAACTGGTTAACATTATAGTAATGGCACTGGTACTGAATAGATAGAAAATGTGCTCTAATTCGAATAAAAAAAAGGGCAAATAAATGCCCTTTTTTAGGTTTTGAAACCAACTTGATGCCTTAAGCTTGCTTGTCGATGAACAAGTTTGCCATGGCAACGTATTGCTCAACACTTATTTGCTCTGGTCGTAATGTAGCGTCGATATTAAGCTGCGAGAACTCATCATCACTAATCATGTGCTTGAGGTTATTCCTCAATGTCTTACGACGCATATTAAATGCAGTTGTTGTCAAATGCCTTAACATGTCCACATCTTTACAGGGAAAAGGTTTAGTTTTATAAGGCACTAAACGCACAACAGCCGAGTCTACTTTTGGAGGCGGAGTAAAACACCCTGGCGGCACTTCCAACACTGGCATGACTTGGCAATGATATTGTGCCATCACCGTCAGGCGGCCATAGGCTTTAGTCCCTGGGCTTGCTGACAATCTTAATACCACTTCTTTTTGTAGCATGAAGTGCATATTTTCGATGTATTGTGCAAATTCAAACAGATGAAACATCAGTGGAGTAGAGATGTTATAAGGCAGATTACCAAATACTTTCATCTGCATATCTTCACGTACTAACTGTTTAAAATCAAAGTTAAGCGCATCACCCTGGTGGATCTCAAGCTTATCTTTTAGGGTTGGATGTTTTTTTAAACGCTCAACTAGATCTTTATCTAACTCGACGACCGTTAATTTGTCGATACCGCTAGCAACGGGCTCAGTAAGCGCGGCTAAGCCGGGACCGATTTCGACCATAACGTGGTTGTTATCTGGCGAAATGGCTCCGACGATTCGATTAATCACGTTCTGATCGGTTAAGAAGTTTTGGCCGAAGCGTTTTCTAGCCGTATGGCCTAAATGTACTTTATTACTCATGGGTCAACTTTTTCACTAATTCTTTGCAGCCAAATCAATGGCTCTATTCAATGCACAGACAAAACTACCAATATCAGCAGAACCAGTGCCTGCAAGTTCTAAGGCCGTACCGTGGTCGACCGATGTTCTTATGTAGGGTAATCCTAGAGTAATATTGACTGAACTGCCAAAACCTCTAGCTTTTAGTACTGGAAGGCCTTGATCGTGGTACATCGCGAGTACCACGTCAGCATCTTCTAAGTATTTGGGTTGGAACAATGTATCAGCAGGCAGTGGACCAACGATATCCATACCTAACGCTCTTAATTCCTCAAGAGCAGGTATGATGGTATCGATCTCTTCTCTACCTAAATGCCCATCTTCGCCCGCATGGGGGTTTAGGCCACAGACATAGATCTTAGGTGCTGGGATAGCAAATTTTTCCACAAGATCTTTGTGGAGAATTTTTACTATCTGATGCAATCGGTCTCGAGTGATTGCCTTTGCTACATACGCCAGTGGAATATGTGTCGTGACTAGTGCGACCTGTAATCCAGGAGCTGCAAGCATCATGACGACATCTTGGCAATTTGCCTGATTAGCAAAAAACTCAGTATGGCCACTGAATGGGATCCCTGCTTGGTTAATAATCCCTTTATGCACGGGACCTGTCACCACAGCATCAAATTCACCCACCATGTTCTTCTCACCGGCAAAACGTAGTGTATCGACAACATAGTGACTGTTTTGCTCGTCGAGTTTGCCACATACCGCTTCGCTCTCCAAAGTAAAAGGAACAATGGTGAGCGTACCCGCTTCTTGAGCTTTAGCTGGTTGGTTTGGCTGGTAAGGTCGCAGTTGAACTGATAACCCTAACTTTTTGGCTCGAGTTTGTAATAATTGCGGATCAGCACAAACAACTAGCTCAGCAGGCCAAGCCTGCTGAGCTAGTTGTATTACTAAATCGGGGCCTATACCCGCCGGTTCACCCGGCGTGATAGCGATTCGTTTAGTCGACAATATGATTAACCTCGATTCGGTTCCGGCTCGAAAATATCGATAAATGCCTCAGCGCGCATTTCATCTAACCAGTTCTGTAATTCTTCGTTAAATTTACGACGATATATCAACTGATGAGCTCGGTTAGTATTAAATTTATCGGTTGCATCGGTCGTGCGCTTTCCTTCAAGCTGAACAATGTGCCAGCCGTGAGTTGAGCGGAATGGTTCACTTATCTCACCCTCTTCGAGGGTGTTCAATGTTTGTTTAAATGCAGGCACCCAGATATTAGGATCTGCCCACCCCAAATCACCGCCTTTCACTGCAGAACCAGGATCTTCTGAATATTGGCGTGCCAAATCTTCAAACTTAGCTTCACCAGAGCGGATCTGCGCTAAGAATCTATCCATCATACTTTTGGCTCGCTCTTCTGACAGAATAGGAGATGGCTTTAATAGTATGTGGCGTGATTTAACCTCTTCAACTTCTTGAGTTTGTAAGCCTCGTGCATCCATGATTTTAAGGATGTGCAGACCCGCGCCACTTTTGATTGGACCGATAACATCACCAACCTTTGCATCGCTAACTACTTCAGCGAAAAGTGTTGGCATCTCATTGATGTTCATATAGTCCCAAATACCCCCTTCAAGCGCTTTTGGACCCGCAGAGGCAGCAATGGCGATGCTTCTAAAGTCATCACCATCGTTTAGGCGTTTTAATACGATGTCGGCTCTTTTGCTTGAGGTTTCAAGCTGAGCACTGGTCGCATCGCTTGGGACGTCGATCAAAATGTGGCCAATCTGGAATTCAACATCTTTCAAGCCTTGCTCATTTATCAAGTTGACCAGGTTGTTGATCTCTTGCGGCGAAACTTGGATGCGGCGTTGAACTTGAATTCGTTGGATTTCACCAAGAGTGACTTCTTCACGCAGCTGTTCGCGATATTGCGCAAAAGAGGTACCATCAAGTTCGATCTGCGTTTTCATTTGCTCGACGGTTATATTTTGTTCTTTGGCAATATTCTCAATGGTTTGATCTAACTGAAGATCACCAATGTTCAAGCCAATGCGATCGGCCATCTGCATCTGTAAACGCGTTAAAATAAGACGTTCAATAACCTGTGTTCGAAGTGCATTATCTGATGGTAGTTTTTGCCCAGCGGTAGCAGCGTTAGCTTTAATAGTCTTGACCATTCCAGCCACTTCACTTTCTAAAATGATACCTTCATTTATTTGCACCGTGACTCGGTCTAATGGTTCAACCGCAGCGTGAGCAACTTGGCTCACTGCTAATGTTAGTAAAGCAAAAATCAATCGATTACAGCGTTTCATCCACAAAAATCCTTGGCATTTATGAGTGTCATTTACGCTATTTTCATAGCGTGTTAATGATTCTTTTGTCCTGCTTTGACTGCTTGTCTTCAGCTAGGTTCAGCATTTTAGTTAATTTTGTTAATTTAGTTCTTTAAATAAAGCGGTTTTCGATAGTTAAATAGACCGTCATCAAGCATATCAGATACCCCTAAAGGCCCTGAACCGCCTAAACCTTTTATCACAAAATTCAGGTAAACGCCGCTTTCAAATAGTTCTCGAGTATCATTGACTGGGTTGTCTTCGTCAATGTAATTGGTCTTAATGCGGTAATGATAACTCAAACGTAGTGCCCAGCAACATGATTCATATTGAAATCCTGTATAGGTTTCGACGCTACGGCTTTCATTGAGGTCATAATACCAGTTCCCAACGAGGTACAAGCTGTCATTAATTGGCCATGCACCTCTAAAACCTACTTGTTTAATATCAACGGATTCATTGGTATTAGTATTGAGCAGATCAGGAACGTATCGATAACTTGCTTGCAGCAGCTTATTCTTGCCTGGTCGGTAATCAACGGTGAGCTCGCTCTTCTTATTTTCGCTCTCTTTAGCATCGTATTGAATCGATCCACTTAAGAACCAGTCAGCATAAAGCTGGGTACTTAACTCTGCTGCAAGCGCCGAGTTAGAGGTGTTCTCTTGGACAAAGGTATCCGAACTGCCATTAACGTCATTAAGGCCAACACGGCTGTCTTCCAAGTACATTATTTGTCCCAAGCTAAACTTGAATATTTCCTTATTCTGCTCATCAAATAACTTGGTGGTTAAACCTAAAGTGAACTGATTGGCGTCCGCTATGCGATCTAAGCCTGAAAAGCGGCGATCACGAAACAGTCCGTTATAGTCGTCTTGTAACTGAGCGGTATCGTAAATACCGATGTTAGATTGATCTTCATAGCCAACATAAAGATATTGGAATTGTGGTTCCAATGTTTGACGGTAGTTAGTATCGAAGTAATCGGTAAAACGCTCAAAATTGATCTGACCGTGAATTCGCACTTGCGGCAAGGTTCTATTGACCTTGTCATCAAGAGTTGAGCTAGATTGATTCGAGTTGTCCTCTTGCCAGTAGTTGGTTTGCAGCAGTTTGACTTCACTGGTCAATGAGCCTGCTGGTCCATGAATTGGATAAGAGATACTGGGTTCAATATGTAAACGTGTAGCGGTAGAGTATTCATTGTCTTGATGTGAGAAGTTGGTGACTTCGCTCATCAAGTTAACATCAAAGCCATTCCAATATTCAGGTGCTCGGTAGTTAAAGGTGAACTGAGGCATCACCTGGTAAGGTTTCTCCTCCTCTCCAAGTACTTTGATGTCTTGAACGCGACCACTAATGTCCCAGTTTTCTTCAAAATAACTAATTTCACCAATACGGGTTAACTGGTTATCGGTAGCACGCTGCACATCTGAATTTAGGTCGTTGAAATAGTTGTTGTCTGACACGTCGGTATAGTTTGCCAATACGCGCCAGTTTTTGTCGATAGCACCACTATGTTCCCAATGGTAAAGGTAACGGTTAGGGCTATTTGTTAACTTGTCATCGTCGGGCAAGAATTCAAAGTTCAACTGACCTTGTTGTTTGTCGCCCGCGAGATATCTAAATTCGGTTTTAGTGTATAAACCACGAGCAGACATATAGTTGGGGGTAAACGTTAGATCAAACTCTGGAGCGATATTCCAATAGTAGGGTGTAGCAACTTCAACGCCGTTAGTGGTGCTGGTACTAAAGGAGGGGAATAAAAATCCAGATTTACGTTTATCCGAGACTGGAATGGTCATGTAGGGGATATACATTACGGGAAGTCCGCCAATGATGAGTTTGGCATCCCAAATCTCTCCCCACTCCTCTTTACTATCAATTTTTATTCTATCGGCTTCCAACAACCATGATGGTGAATCAGGTGGGCAGGTAGTAAAATTGGTTTTTGACAGCAGTAAGTTGTTATCTTTGGTTATCTCTAATTCATTGGCGTCACCATGGATCTGTTGGCCATGAAGCCAATATTTGGCGCCGAGTAAGGTCGCGCTATTACTGCGCATTTTTGCCACGAGAGAATCGGCTGTAACGGTAAAGAGTTCATCTTGAAATACCAAATTACCGTTGGCGGCTAATTCTTCAGCCTCCTGGTCAAGTATCGCTTCATCAGCGGAGATGTTTCTTCCCCCTTGATTGAAGCTAACATCACCATTGAATTTGGCTTGTTTGCCCATTTGCGCTTCAGAGCGGTCTGAAGTAATGGAGATACGTTCAAGGTCTGCAGGATTATCTAAATCATACAGCGGGACATAAGGCTTAACTGGAGGCTCAATAATACACTGCGAACTTTCAACAGTTGCAGTATCGGCGTCATTTGCCAAGACTAATTGGGGAAGCAGGCTCAAGGCCAGAAAATAACGGATCTGCATCTTAGGTCAATTAATTATGATTTCTTAGTCTGGACTATTGAAGAGGAGAAAAGTTGCACCCTTTCTTGGGCAACTCAGCCAAATAATTTGTTTCAATCGCTTAGCTGTTTCCATTTTGTCGTTATAATAAAGCAATTTCTTCTTAAGAGCCATGAGGTGCCCTTGTCAGATCCCAGATTTCTTCAGTTAAATGCATGGCTAAACCAGTATTTTAGCGCAAACGTGTCACCTGAACTCATTTCGGGGGACGCCAGTTTTAGGCGATACTTTCGCGTTACCCTTGACTCAGTTTCCTATATTGTAGTTGATTCACCACCAAAACTGGTGCCAATAACGCCGTTTGTACAAATTGCAGAAAGTTATTCAAGATGCGACATCCCTGTACCGAAAGTGTTCAGTGGCGATGCTGAACAGGGGTTTATGCTGCTAAGTGATCTCGGTGATGTGCAGTTGTTATCGGTATTGAACCCAAGCAATCTAAAGCACTATTATCAACAAGCACTATTGCTGTTAAACAATATCGCTAAAGTCACCGCGACGGAACATGCAGCGTTGCCCATTTATGACGATGAGTTTGTGTTACGGGAGTTAAACATATTTAGCCAATGGCTCGCCGTTCATCATCTTGGATTATCGATTGATGAAGTGCGTGTTCAGACCGATAAGGTCTTTCAAATCCTGACCGATAACGTCAAGCAGCAGCCTCAAGTGGGTATGCATCGGGATTACCATAGCCGTAATATCATGTTACAAGACAACGAATTGAAGGTGATCGACTTTCAAGACGCAGTTATTGGTCCAGTGACTTATGATGCGGTTTCATTATTAAGAGACTGTTATATTCGTTGGCCTGAAGAGCAAGTCAACGAGCTCATGCTTATCCACTATGAGCAAGCGATAGCAGCGCAGCTACTGCCAGTAGACGTTAGCTTTGCCCGGTATCAACGCTGGTTTGATTTAATGGGATTACAACGCCATATAAAAGCCGCCGGCATTTTTGCTAGATTGAACTACCGTGACGGCAAGCCCGCTTATATGGCTGATATTCCGTTAACATTGGAATATATTCGAGATATAGCGAGGCGTTATCCAGAGCTGAGTGTGTTTAGCCAATGGATTGCAAGCGTGGTCATTCCTGCTGTTAGGGGCAAAAAATGAAAGCGATGATTTTAGCTGCTGGACGTGGGGAGAGACTGCGTCCGTTAACCGATAGTCTGCCAAAGCCTTTGGTTGAGGTCGCCAGTAAACCACTGATTGTATACCACTTGGAAAAGCTAGCGCTGGCTGGCTTTACAGAGGTAATTATCAACCATGCGTGGCTCGGTCATAAACTGGTATCTGCATTAGGTGACGGTGCTAGGTGGGGGCTGAAGATCCTCTACAGTGAAGAAACACAAGCACTAGAGACCGGCGGTGGCATTAAGAAAGCATTAACATTACTCGGTGATGAACCATTTTTTGTGATTAATGGTGACATCTTTATTGATGCTCTGCCTAAAATGGAGTGCTTGGCTGCGGGACAACTTGCTCATTTGTGGTTAGTCGACAATCCGACTCAACATCCTAATGGCGACTTCGCGCTATTGGATGGCAAGATATCGATGGTTGGCGATAATAAACTTACGTTCTCGGGAATGGGTATTTATCACCCGAATATGTTTACGCAAATCTCGGTTCAGAGGTTTGCGCTCGCGCCCTTGCTTCGTGATGCAATGAAGAATGGGCAAGTAACAGGTGATTATTTTGGCAAGTATTGGTGTGATGTAGGCACTGTAGCGCGTTTGGCACAAATTGAAGCACGTGAAACACAAAAGGGTAAGTAATGCGAATTTGGGGTAAAGTTTTCGGTTTTATTATCGGGTTTATGTTTGGCCGTATCGGTGGTGGAATTTTCGGACTGTGGCTTGGGCATATGTTTGATCGTCGCCAGAGCTTGCGAGCTGGGATCGGCAATAGCAGTAAGCGACAGGCGCTATTTTTTAATACTACTTTTGCTGTTATGGGCCATGTGGCGAAAGCATCAGGGCAAGTGACTGAAGTTGATATTCGTATTGCCAACGCACTAATGGATCAAATGCGTTTAAGTGGTGAAGCAAGAGCCGACGCTCAAGCAGCCTTTATAGAGGGTAAGGAAAGCGACTTTGATATCCATGCTTGCCTTAAGACCTTCAGGTTGATCTCTATGGGGCGCAAAGAGCTATTACAGATGTTCTTAGAGATCCAAATTCAAACGGCGTTATCTGATGCCACGTTAGATCCTAAAGAGCACTCAATTCTATCGACGATTGCTAAAGAGTTAGGTTTTAGCCAGAAGCAGTTGGACGATTTACTTGCACGTTGGCAGGCTGAGTTTAACTTTCACCGCAATGGTGGCAGTGGCAATCATACTTCCGTTGAAGATGCTTATGATGTTTTGGGCATGGAAGAGTCAATGTCTGACCAAGAGATTAAAAGAGCCTATCGTAAGCTAATGAACGAGCATCATCCCGACAAGTTAGTCGCTAAAGGTTTGCCACCTGAAATGATGCAGCTGGCGAAAACAAAAGCTCAAGATATTCAAGCTGCTTATGATAGGGTTAAGGGTGATAGAGGTATGCGCTAACCTTGCATAATAATGAAAAACGAGAAGGATCTGTTATGAAAAAAAGCCTAGCACTAATATTGACCGCATTTTGCTCTTTATCTGCAGCGGCTGAAGTCTATGTCGCCCCCTTTGGAGGCTACAGTTTCGGTGCGAGTGACTTCGATATTTACAGCACCCAAGGTGAAGACAGTGGCACGGTAAAAGTGTCCGAGTCTGAAAACTATGGGGTGATGCTCGGCTTTACCACTAAAGATCCAGGCAATGTTTACCTGCTTTATAGTCATCAATCGACTGACTTACGTGCAAGTGGTAATTTCAGCCAAGATGTCATCACTAAAATGGATGTCGACTACTTTCATATTGGCGGCAGCTTGTATTTCCCGATGCAAGACATTAAGCCCTATGTAACCACAAGTCTCGGTTTAACTCAGATGAGACCAAGCGGAGGTTATTCTAATGAAACCCGCTTTTCCGTGGCATTAGGCGCTGGTATAGAGTACCAAGCGACCAGTGCATTTTCGTTGTTTGCCGAAGTGAAAGGCTATGCGACCTTTGTCAATGCAGACAATGAGCTATTTTGCAGCGGTCAGGGTTGTATCTGGAATATTCAAACAGACATCATGTGGCAAGGCCAAGCGAATATTGGTGCCAGCCTTAAGTTCTAAGGCTAACAGCCTCAATGGGTTTATAGCCGAAATACAGTACGAGAATAGCAGATGCAAATAGTTGTTTTAGATGGATATACGCTTAATCCAGGCGATCTTAGTTGGCAACCACTGGCTGTAATGGGTGAGCTGAGTTGTTTTGAGCGCACTGCGTCACAAGATATTCTTGCCCGCAGTAAAAATGCCGAAGTGTTGCTAACCAATAAGACCCTGCTTGATGCCGAGATCCTAAAGCAACTGCCTAAGCTTAAATATATCGGTGTATTGGCAACTGGGACCAATGTCGTTGATATCAAGGCTGCAACGGATCTTGGTATAGTTGTCACCAATGTGCCGGGTTATGGACCTGATGCTGTTGCACAAATGGTATTTGCACATATCTTACATGCGACTCAGCAGGTCGCTCGCCACTCAGACGCTGTCATGCAAGGGCTTTGGTCTGAGAGTGAAGATTTCTGTTTTACCTTATCGCCGCTGCAGTCACTAAAAGGTAAAATATTAGGCTTAGTAGGTTTTGGTGATATTGGCCAAGCGGTTGCTAAAATCGCCTTGGCATTTGGCATGCGAGTGATAGTAAATACTCGCAACGCTAAGGTCGAACTTCCTAATGGCTGCACTTGGGCAACTTTGGATAATTTGTTTAGTGACTCCGATATCGTTTCCCTGCATTGCCCTTTAACGGCAAGTACCGATAAGCTCATTAATCGCAGCGTTTTAAAGCAGATGAAATCGACAGCAATGTTAGTTAATACTGCTCGTGGCGGCTTGGTAGATGAATTAGCGCTGGCTCAAGCATTAGCACAAGGTGAAATTGCTTTTTGTGGTGTAGATGTATTGTCGAATGAACCGCCGCAAAAGAACAACCCTCTGCTAAAGGCGCCGAATATTAGCATCTCTCCACACAATGCATGGGCTACTATCGAGGCTAGGCAAAACCTGTTAAACATAGCGGTTAATAATCTGAGTGCCTTTTTAAAAGGATCAGCTGTAAACACGGTGCTGGATTCAAGTCATTAGCGACTGTTACCGTCAAAACATTAAAGCCCTTTATGTTGTGCTACATAAAGGGCTTTTTGTTAAAGAGCTTTCTATTAAAAAGCTTACCGCTAGGGAACTTTTAGCTAAAAAATGACCTTCACTTTATTGGCTGAGGAGAGAGCTTTCTCCACTGCCAACTCAATTGTTGTGTCTCTGGCTAATGTCACGCCCAAGCGTCTCGAGCCATCAATCTCCGGTTTGCCAAACAGTCTAAGTTGAGTATCTGGCTCAATCAAAGCTTCGGCGATACCTGAAAACTGAATGTTACTTGAGTGACCTTCTGCCAGAATCACCGCCGATGCGCTGGGCCCATGTTGTACAATATTACTGATGGGTAAGCCCAAGATTGCCCGTACGTGCAGTGCGAACTCAGATAAGTCTTGGCTTATCATGGTGACCATTCCGGTATCATGTGGCCGTGGTGACACTTCAGAGAAATACACTTCATCACCCTTTATAAACAGCTCGACACCAAACAAGCCGAAACCGCCTAATGCTTGCACCACCTTTTTGCCAATTGCTTGGGCTTTAGCTGTTACTACTGCAGACATCATCTGTGGTTGCCATGACTCACGGTAGTCACCGTCTTCTTGGCGATGACCAATCGCATCACAGAAATGAATACCATTAACTGCGCTTATTGTTAGTAGAGTGATCTCATAATCAAAGGCGATAAAGCCTTCAACAATCACTCGACCACCACCGGCTCTTCCGCCTTCTTGAGCATAATGCCAAGCGGCATCGATTTGTGACTCGTTGCGAATAACACTTTGCCCTTTACCTGACGAACTCATGACGGGTTTTACCACACAAGGTAAACCAATAGTCGTGATGGCTTGCTTGAATTCAAATTCGGTATCGCAAAAGAAGTATGGAGAGGTGGGAATGGCCAATGTTTCTGCAGCGAGACAGCGAATACCCTCTCTATCCATGGTTAACTGGGTCGCTTTGGCGGTTGGGATAATGTTGACCCCTTTCGCTTCTAGCTCTACCAGTGCTTGAGTGGCAATCGCTTCAAGCTCAGGGATCACTAGGTCTGGCTTTTCAAGTTTAATGACCTGCTCGAGTGCGCTTGCATCAAGCATGTTGATGACGTGACTGCGATGAGCTATCTGCATTGCTGGTGCATTGGAGTAGCGGTCTACTGCAATCACTTCAACACCATAGCGCTGCAGTTCAATAGCGACCTCCTTGCCTAATTCACCCGATCCAAGCAGCATCGCGCGTTTTGCGCCCGCACTTAACGCTGTACCTATCATAGTTTATACCTTTATGAGTCGTGTAGGGGCTTACTCTCAAGCCAAGTAACACAAGTGGCTGAGGTAAGGTTTATTATATTTTTAGTCTACCCTGAGCTTAATCCTTCTAATGTAAAATGGGTCATAAATGCGTAGAAGATCACGTATTTATATAGAAGTAGCCTAGGCTAATATGAAGTTTAAAATCAAAAAACATGGCTTTGTAGTGATTTTGTTGCCAATATGTTTTTACGACTGTGGGGTAGTTATCTATCTCAGGTAACACACTAAAAAGGAGTGGGTTGTGTTTTTAGATTACTTTGCATTAGGAATTATTTTTTTCGTTGCGATTTTCATTTTTTACGGGGTGATCGCGATTCATGACATCCCTTATGAAATTGCCAAGGACCGCAATCACCCTCAGCAAGACGCTATCCATGTTGCAGGTTGGGTTAGCCTTTTCACCTTGCACGCTATTTGGCCATTTTTATGGATTTGGGCCACGCTATACCGCGAGGACCGTGGCTGGGGATTCAATCAAGTAGTAGAGAAAGAGCTACTGTTAGAAAGCGAGGTAAAAAGTTTGATTGAAACCGTAAGAAAACTAGAACAAAGATTAGCTGTAGTTGAAGGAGATGACGCGACAGTCGAGCAAGTCGAGCCTGTAGTGGCTGATACTAGCGGATCACTAGAGGGGAAAGTGTAATATGGACTTACTACTCGTTCTAACCTATACCGCTATCTGTATCGCTATCTTTAAAATATTTAAGATCCCATTGACAAAGTGGACGGTACCTACAGCGATTTTGGGTGGCATTTTTATTGTTGGTGCATTGATTTTATTAATGAACTACAACCATCCTTACACGCCTTTTGCTAAAGAGATATTCGTTACAACGCCGATCAACCCGCTAGTGCGAGGCGTGGTTGTTTCTGTGGACGTTGAACCAAACACACCGATCAAAAAAGGCGATGTGTTATTTAAGCTCGATCCCACAAGATATGCAGCCATTGTAAAGCAAAAACGCGCCGCATTAGTGGCGGCTGAACTTGAAGTGCCACAACTGGAAGCGTCTTGGGAAACGGCTAAAGCAGCAGTGTTAAGAGCAACGGCCGATAAAGATAGAACCAAGTCAGCTTATGCTCGTTATGAAAAAGGACGTAAAAGAGGTGGTGCAAACTCACCTTTTACAGAGCTAGAGCTTGATAATAAGCGCCAACTCTATTTAGCATCAGAAGCACAGTTGACCGCTGCCAATGCCGAAGAGTTAAGGGTACGACTGGCGTTTGAATCCAATGTCGATGGTGTTAATACCAAAGTTGCTGGGATCCAAGGTGAGCTTGAAAAAGCACAATTTGACCTAGAGCAAACCGTTGTTAGAGCACCTGCGGATGGAATGGTGACGCAATTGGCATTGCGTCCTGGCATTGTAGCCGTGCCCATGCCGCTGCGGTCTCTACTGAGCTTCATTCCTGATGATGACCGTATTTTTGCAGGGTCATTTTGGCAAAACTCATTACTCAGGCTTAAGGAAGGCGATGATGCTGAAGTCATTTTAGACGGTGCTCCTGGTGTGGTCTTTAAGGGGAAAGTCGCGAAGATCATCCCCGCTATGGCTGAAGGTGAGATCCAGTCTGGTGGTCGTCTTGTTACATCTAACCTTATGATGGTTCGTGGCCGGGCTATCGTTGTTATTGAACTGGAAGATCAGGATGAAATTATTCAACGTTTCCCAGCCGGTGTTTCTGGTCACATCGCTATTTATACTGAACATTTTGCTCATGTGGCGATAATGCGAAAGGTATTGCTAAGAATGCAGGGCTGGCTGAACTACCTGTTCCATTAATGACATATAGCTTGATAACATTATGCAGTAGATTAAAGGGACCCTAGAGGTCCCTTTATTATTGCTATCAGACAAATCTGTTTGCAATTGATGCTTTGCGCTTATTCAATAGAGTTTGTAAGCTGACATCCTTAATATCGTACTTAAAATAACAATAAATACTGCTTACAGTATTAAAGGATGAACTATGTTCCCTCAAGCTAGCATTGTCAAAATGCTCAAACAGGCGGTAAGAGCCTCATTTATGCTGTCATCATCGGTATTTTTTTTTAGCGCAACCGCTGCTGAGACAAAACCGATTACAGCACCGATTGAACCTGAAATCGTGGTGACTGAACACAGGGCGAGAATTAACGACCAAAAAATTAACTATCAGGCAATTGCTGGAGAGACCATTTTAGAAGACAGTAAAGGCCTGCCACTTGCGAGTATCTTCTCAATTAGTTATCTGCGCACAGATGTTAAAGATGCCACTAAGCGCCCGGTGACCTTTGTGTTTAACGGCGGTCCAGGTTCGGCTTCATTGTGGTTGCATATGGGCATTTTTGGCCCTAAGCGCGTCGTGGTGCCGGGTGACGCTATCGATGACGGCGCCGCGCCATATCCCTTGGTTGAGAATGAATACTCAATGCTTGATGAATCAGACCTAGTGTTCATTGACCCCGTGGGTACTGGTTTTAGCCGTGCATTGGGCGATAATAAAGCAGCAGACTTTTGGGGCGTAACCGAAGATGCAAAATCAATAGCTGAGTTTATGCGCCGTTGGTTAATTGAGCACGGTCGCTGGAATTCACCCAAGTATCTGGCGGGTGAAAGTTACGGTACCACCCGAGCAGCAGCACTAGTTGATGAGCTACAAGGCGGCTGGACTGATATCTCTATTAATGGGGTGATGTTGATTTCATCGATTCTTGATTTTAGCCATGCACGCTACCAGCCAGGTAACAATCAGCCCTATATCGGTTTTTTACCGACCATGGCAGCCACTGCGTTTTATCACAATAAAGTAAGTGCTGTTGATAAAGCGATAGGGCTAGAGGCCTTTATCGATGCCGCTCGTCAGTTTGCGTTAAAAGATTATGCTTTGGCATTGCTGCAGGGCAATCGACTCGATAGTGAAACTTACCAAGATATACGTCAACAGCTAGCACGCTTTACGGGGCTGAGTGAGAACTACTTGGACAGAGTTAATTTACGTGTCAGTGCCAGCCGTTACAGCAAGCAACTACTGCGAGAGCAAGATCTGACCGTTGGACGTTTGGATAGTCGATATAAGGGAGTTGACTACGACAGTGGTGGCGAGCGAACTGATAATGACCCGTCAGGCTATGGTATTGATGGGGCATATACTGCCGCTATTCACGATTATATCTATAAAGACTTAGGTATCAAGATGACGCGTCCATTCAATGTCTTGTCTTATGAAGTTAATCGTGGCTGGAATTGGAATGTCAGCGGCAAGCAGATGCATTATGTCAATGTCGCCCCAATGCTAGGTCGGGCTCAGCGTGAAAACAAAGACTTAAGGATATTGGTTGCTAACGGTTATTTTGATTTTGCGACACCGTTTTTTGCCACTGAAAATACCTTTGCTGATAACGGTATCGACAATAGCCGCGTCTCAATGCATTATTACGCCGCGGGACATATGATGTATATTGAGCCTGGTTCTCTAGCGCAGCTAGCCCAAGATATTCGTCAGTTTTATCATCCTAAGAAACAGTAGAATAGACGCGATATCATCGGTAACGAGATGAGTGCTCTTAAGAGAAGTAACAGTCATAATAGGTAAAGGATTCAATGAGCTTTAGTACATGGTTAGGTTTGCTAGCGATCTGTTGTTTGGGAGCTATGTCTCCAGGGCCTAGCTTAGCGATGGTGGTTAGGCACACGCTTGGCGGTGGGAGAACGAAGGGGATTATCTGCGCATGGGCTCACTCGATCGGCATTGGCGTGTATGCGTTGGTTACTTTGCTGGGCCTTGCCGTAATACTGAAAAAAGCGCCAATGGTATTTAATGCTATTGCCATCATAGGTGCGTTGTATTTGGCTTATATGGGCGTACAAGCACTGCGTTCTAAAGGGGGCATGTCTGACAAACTCGCTGCAGGTAAATCGAGTGATGCGTTAACGGCGGCGAGGGATGGTTTAGCGATTTCGTTATTTAATCCTAAGATTATGCTGTTCTTTTTAGCACTATTTAGTCAGTTTGTCGCTGTGGCTGATAATGTGGCCGCCAAGGGACTGATTGTATTAACGCCTCTGATTGTTGATGGGCTTTGGTATACCTTGATTGCGTTAGTCTTATCACATTCAGCTGTGTTGCCAAAGCTTCGTGAAAAAGCGGCATTAATTGATAAGCTGTCTGGCATCGTATTGATTTTACTCGCCATGAGGGTAATCGTGACCTTGTAAAAAAATACTTTAGTTACAATAAAGCCATCAGAAATGATGGCTTTATTGTTCACACTCTTTGGGCGTTAAACGCCACCTCGAATTACCTTATGCTGGTTCTTCAGTCTTAGACTGAGCTGCCTGCTTAATATGATCTTCAAGATTGTCTTTCAACATTTCTTTGTATTCGTTGCTAAACCATTCTAATGCATTATCCTTCTCTGCAGCTAGATCGGCAGATTTTAGCGATGCTTCAAATGCATTGAAACGAGCTGCAGCGAAACGCATTCCAGTGCCAACTTTTCCTACATCTTTCTCTTTTGCTGAAATTTCGTTGGCCAATGCAATGAATTGATCGGCTATTTCAAAAATGGTGGTTTCTTTTTTAGCTTCTGACATTGTGCTTATGCTCTTAATGATTGAGATCTTAGGCACTGATTCTATCGCAAATTAACACTTAAGGGAGCATTGTTATTAACTATTGGGATCTGAATCGGTAATAACGCTGCCATCGCGAGAATCATAGTAGATAGACATCGTCTGTTCAGGAAGGAGGTAAAAGAAACATTGATCAGGCCCTTGGTAAGCGGCTCGATAGACCGCATTTGCGCTATTTGCTGAGTTAGAAACAATAGGGGCATCTTCTAATACGGTACGCCAAACAGACATGCAGTCGTTGCTGTTGTTTAACCGCGGACTAGATTCAAAGGGTGGGTAGTTTTGTGCGGGAAACCCCCAAAGGTTAATATCCAACTGTCCTGAAGCACCACCAGCAAAAACCTGTAAGTTGTCGGCTGGACCAGAATGTCCTGCAGCGGCCCACTTAACATTCGCTAATGTGATGCCCCCTTTAAACGCGCCAGCAGTCGCTTGATGTGTTGCTATCTCTGCGTCTTGTCTAAAGTTAATAAACTTAGCCATTGCGATCACTGCAATGATGCCTAAGATGATGATAACGACAAGGAGCTCAATCAGCGTAAAGCCACGGTAGTGTATTTTTTCTGTCACGAATAGATCCATTATTCAGTTGTTTCCCCGAGCCAATATTAGCTTATGTTAACTGCTAGGATCTGAGTCTACGGTCACTGAACCTAAATTAGAATCGTACTGAATAGAGAGATTAGTATTGTCTCTATAGTAGTATGTACAAATGTTGGTTGCGCTGTATGTTGCCTTATAATGGCTTTCATCTGTGTTGGCACTATCAGATACGCTTGGCTCATCACCTTGATATAATACCTCCCATACTGAGATACAGTCTTCAACATTATCAAGTTGAGGCGACGCTTCATTACCCTGAGAATAGTGCTGTGCTGGCCAGCCGTTAGCGTTAAAGTCAACCTCACCTTCTTGGCTTGTACCGAACACTGGTAAGTCTTCAACGGGACCACTGCCGACTTTTACAGCCCACACGGCGCGTGCTAGATCAAGCCCTGACTTGAATGCACCGCCAGTGGCCTTAACCGTTGATACCTGTGCATCTTCAGATATATTGACAAATTTTGGCACTGCAGCCACTGCTAATATACCCAGAATAATAATGACCACAACAAGTTCGATTAAAGTGAAACCAGATTGGGGTTTGGAAGCTGACAGATGCAACATTGAATTGGCCGTCCTGGGCGAAATGTGAGCGGGCATTTTAACACTTGAAACACGTAATACCAATAAGTTAACTATGAATTTAAGTTTTGATGGTCGTGACATAACTTCGGCAGATTTTTCATTACTATGCTCCTTCTACCTAGTCATAAATGATTTAACAGATTGCACGCGCTAATGTGAACTCTTACTATAAATAAAACATTTTACTGAGCATCAGCAATGGCTATTGATTTAAGCTGGAAAGCCTTTATTCAACAACAGCAGCAACAAGACTACTTTACCGCACTACAAGCCTTCGTTGAGGCTGAGAGAGCCGCAGGTAAAGTGATTTTCCCGCCTAAAGAACAGGTACTTTCAGCATTCGAATATACGCCGCTAAGTGAGGTTAGAGTGGTACTGATAGGGCAAGATCCCTACCATGGGCCAGATCAGGCGCATGGGTTATGTTTCTCAGTGCAAAAAGGGGTAAAAGTGCCCCCCTCTTTGGCGAACATGTATAAAGAGTTGGCTAGTGATATTGAGGGTTTTACTATTCCTGAACATGGCAACTTATTAACGTGGGCCCAGCAAGGGGTGTTAATGCTCAATACAGTGCTTACCGTCGAGCAAGGAAAAGCCCACTCTCATGCTAAGTCGGGCTGGGAAATATTTACTCAGAATGTGTTGCTGCATCTTAATGAGCAGCCGCAACCGATCATCTTTGTGTTGTGGGGGGCTCATGCCAAAAAGAAAGGCAAAGTCATAACTGCCGAGCATCACCAGATTGTATCCGGCCCTCATCCTTCACCATTATCTGCCTATCGAGGCTTTTTCGGTTGTAAGCATTTCTCTCATGTAAACCAGCTGCTTAAGCAGCGAGGCAGCGCCACTATTGATTGGCAGGTTTAGCTTTATGAGTGGAGGTAGAGCAAGGGGGATTACAAACGGAGTTGTGCTCACTTTCACTAAAATGTAAGCCTTAAAATGAGTACTCTTGCGACGGGGTGATGATAAATGGCAGTGGCACATCCCAATGTTCGCTTGGGAGCTTGCTGACTTGCTGACAATCATGAGCATAGCCAATGGGGAAAGGTTTGCCGATGGTTTTCCAGTTCGCTAATGTTCTATCGTAATAGCCTCCGCCCATCCCCATTCTATTGCCTTCGATGTCAAAGGCGACAAGTGGAGTGATCACTACATCTAATTGCTGCGGTAATATCATTTGGCTGACATTTAAACTTGGTTCCCAAATGCCTAAGCAATTTCTCTCGAGAACTGTATTTTGGTTATAGCGTAGAAAGATAAGATTACCAGCGGTAAAGGGGTGCAGTCTGGGCAAATACACGTGTACGCCGTGCTGCCAAAGCATCTTTATTAAAGCTTGCGTATCCAGCTCACCATCGTTTGTTAGGTAAAGAGCGACCTTTCTAGCATTAAGCTGTTTGAGTTTTTGCAGGGCTTTGACCGCGGCGGTATTCGCGTCAACAGACTGTTGCTCATCGCTTAAACCTCGGCGAGCAGCACGTACCGCTTGTCGAATGATTTTTGGCGAGCTGGCTTCAACAATATCGGTGATACTTGGCTGCGGCATAGGGGGACTTATCTATTCATCATCTATGCAGTCTATCGGCTGCTTGTTGGCATCGCAATTATGATTTTAACTATCGAGTCAATGAAAATGACTGATAACACATTGAGCAGGGGAGGATGGTCGTTTTATGCTTTTAAAATGGTGGTAATCATAAAAAAAGCCACAATAGCAAATAATGTATTGTGGCTAGATTAGACTCACAACATAGCGCTTAACAGCTATGGTAATGTGTTGCTAATTTATTTGATGGTTGTAACACCTTCAGGCGTTCCAACTAACAGTACATCGGCGCCGCGCATGGCGAATAAGCCATTAGTCACAACGCCCACGATAGCATTAATGTTCTCTTCAAGCTCTTTTGGGTTCACGATCTTCATATTGTAGACATCTAAGATAATGTTACCGTTATCAGTGACTACGCCTTCACGGTAAACGGGATCACCACCAAGTTTAACGAGTTGGCGTGCCACATATGAGCGCGCCATTGGGATCACCTCAACAGGAAGAGGGAATTCACCTAAGATATCAACTTGCTTAGTATTATCGACAATACAGATGAATTTTTCAGCGACTGCAGCGACGATTTTCTCGCGAGTTAACGCAGCACCACCGCCTTTAATCATATCCATATGGCCGTTGATTTCATCAGCGCCGTCAACATATACAGATAGGTCGTCGACACTATTAAGATCATATACTGGAATGCCAAGTGCTTTCATCTTCTCAGTAGAAGCTTCAGAACTCGATACCGCGCCCTCGATCTCAGCTTTCATTGTTGCAAGTGCGTCAATAAAGTGATTTACAGTAGAACCTGTTCCGACACCAACAATGCTATCTTTCTCTACATATTGAAGTGCTGCCCAACCGGCGGCTTTTTTCATTTCATCTTGAGTCATAACGACATCCTTTTTTAAAGGCGAAGGTTAAAAATATTGGCGCTAGTATACGCTTTAAACCGTTAAGATGGGGTTGAAATTTGCTTCTATCCCCATCTTACCTGAAGATGCAGAATTCAATGGGAGTGTAATGGGCTTTAATCACAGGTTCATTGCTCCAGGCTGAACCTAAGCACCTACATCCATGTAGGCGAGGCATCGTTTGCCGCTAATGGTCTTTCCCTTAGTAAAATCGTGTATAAAGTGACAAGGTTGCTATATCGTGATTAGCTTGCCTTTATGGATAAAAAGTTAGCTTAAGCCGTCGCTAAGGTGAGTTAACATCGCCAAGCAGTATGGTGAAGCCTTATCTAAGATGGATTTTTAGCGCAAAGAGCATAATTAAAGGGAGTATGTATGGCAGGGGCAAGTTTATTAACCTTGTTGGATGATATCGCCACTATTTTGGATGATGTTGCCGTAATGAGTAAGGTGGCTGCGCGTAAAACTGCGGGGGTATTGGGCGATGATCTAGCCTTAAATGCCCAGCAAGTTAGCGGAGTTTCTGCGGATAGAGAGCTACCAGTAGTATGGGCGGTCGCGGTTGGATCATTTAAGAATAAGTGCATCTTAGTACCTGCAGCCATGCTGATCAGTGCCTTTGTCCCTTGGGCAGTGATACCGTTACTAATGCTCGGTGGATTGTTCTTATGTTTTGAAGGTTTTGAGAAAATTTACCATGGCTATCAAGCTAATAAACAACCTCAAATCGTGAGCGAACAACCGCAAGAGGTGATTGCTGATCTCAAAGAGTATGAAAAGGCAAAAGTTAAAGGTGCAATTAGAACCGACTTTGTGCTTTCAGCTGAGATTATTGCCATCACTCTAGGAATTGTCGCTGAGAAAAGTTTAACGACTCAATTTTTCACCTTGAGTTTTATCGCTATTGTGATGACCATAGGTGTCTATGGTTTAGTGGCGGGTATCGTCAAAATTGATGATGCGGGCTTGTACTTAAGTCAGCGCCAGGGGGAGACCATAGCGGCTCGATTTAAGCGCCGTTTGGGATATATGTTATTGAGTTTTGCCCCTTACCTAATGAAAACCCTGTCTGTAGTGGGAACCATTGCCATGTTTATGGTCGGTGGCGGTATATTAACTCACGGGTTGCACTGGGTGAGCGTGCAAATAAGTCATGCGGCGACTTGGGTTGAGGGCTTGTCTGTTGTCGGTCCGGTATTATCCTTTATCACGCCAAGCATTTTAAATTCAATTTTTGGCGTGGTTGCGGGTGCTATCGCCGTTCTGTTGATGCAACTACTCCTCAAGTTAAGAGCTGACAAGGCCGTTAGTCACTAGCGCCATACTTTAAGGAATGATCTCGTTGAAATCAAACATTGAACAAGTAGAGCTCACGCCTTTAACGGTAAAGGTCGCCAGCTTTAATCTGTTTAACTACCTAGAGCCGCCACTTGCCTACTATGATTTTGAAAACATCTACAGTGGTGAACAATGGGCAAAGAAACAGCATTGGCTGAATGAGTTTTTGACTGAACATCAACCGGACATCATAGGTTTTCAAGAGGTATTTTCAGCACAAGCACTGGCCGAACAAGCTCGCAGCGCTGGATTAAGTCACTTCGCGGTAGTGGATGAGCCTAGTGTTGTTGATGATTTTATCTGTCGGGATCCGGTAGTCGCAATCGCCTCTAAGTTTGCTTTCGAAGAGGTGGTTTCAATCGCAGTTGATAAACCTTATGCAGAAGCACTCGGGCTTGCAAGTAACTTTAACTACAGCCGTAAACCACTGCGAGTGACTGTGGTGCTGCCTGATATCGGTCATTGTGATATCTACGTGGTGCATTTCAAATCTAAGCGGCCATCAATGGACGAGCTGCCACCGCCTACCACTGCAGTTGCACTAAGTGCCAATTATGGCGAGTTATTGGGGCGTAATGTTCTGGGGCAGTGGGCGTCAAGCATTCAAAGAGGCAGTGAAGCGGCATTACTATTTCACAGCATGATGCAGCGTCGTGTAAAAACGCAAAATGCGATGATATTAATGGGCGACTTTAATGATGAACTGAACAGTCAGCCGCTCTCTTTTTTAACCGCTAAAGAGTTGAGGTTTGAAAAAAATGGTTTGGGTGAGCTTGCAAGCTACCCACTTACAGACGCCTACCAACTGTATTGTCAAAATGTATCTGCGGCTAACGATACAGCAACTTCAGATGAGGAGGTGATTAGCTCCCAGAGGCAAGCGACACACTATTATGGCGGCCAAGGTAATGTACTTGATTACATTTTACTGTCACAAGACTTCAACCCCGCTTTTCACACCAGCACCGCAGAGGTGAGACATTATCATACTGAAGACCGCCATCTAATTAATCCTCAGTTTGATCGTGATAGCCACAGTACTGATCACGCTCCTATAGTGTGCACTATCTGTTCACGCCGCTAATCTCACGGCAAAACGAGTGAATTTATAGTGCCGGCCACTTCTTGTCTGGTTATTGATTTGCTGTGACCCTCTTACTGACTTCATCTCTCTAACCCACTGCTACTTTGTAAAGCGGCTGAGGCTGCTAACAACCTACTGGATGGTAATACTACAGGTTGTATATTGTATAATATTTATTGGTATGTTGTATGCTTTGTGGTATTTTTTGGTTCAAATACGCTGTTTTAGCGATAAAGCATCACCAATAAGAACAAATATTATCAATAAGGAGTTTGATTATGTCTCTTAGATTATCTGGATTGACTATTTCGCTGTGCTTAGCTTTGACGGCTTGTGGCGGAGGGGGAGATGACGCACCGGCGCCGGTTACTCCGCCAACACCCGTTGTCCCAGATCCAGTCGTACCTGATCCTGTAGCTCCTGAAGGCGGACTAATCACCCTTAACTCATCGATTGAGCATATTTCGATAACTGAACCACTAGCGTTTCATGTGGATGTCACGGAAGCTGCACCGACCTTGATAGTTGGTTTAATGGCGTCAGTGGATGGCAATAATATTGGCGATCCTGATCTGTATGTAAGAGCCGGTGAAGAAGCAACGGCAGGTGAAACAGGTGAGTTCGATTGTGTTTCATATTATGGTAAAAATGAATATGAATACTGCATTATCGATAATGTTGAGCCTGGGAGGTACCATATTCTAGTCGATGCGAGCGCTTCGAATGCAGCTGTTGATGCCACGCTTTATACCAGCACCACTTTGTTTAACAGCAGCCAGCGATGCGAAGAGGTTGATGTACAGGTGCGAGGACAAGATTTAACTGCTGCACAATCGGATGAGGTGTGTGTCGCTTTGAAGGACACTAAAGACCGTTTTGATGCCACCTTGAGCGCGGCTATCTCGCCCGCATTTGGTGATAGTGTTGCAGGTGATAGAAATGAGGTTGCTAATGTTAATATTTTTTCAAGTAAAAGAAACCATGAACTCTGGATGATGCACCTTTTTTATAACGACAATGATTCAGGTATTTATTTGGAATTTGAATCAACAGGTTGGTCTCATCGCTCAGATGTGTTTACCTTTAATGCCCTCGAATGGAATGGCGGTAGATATACCATTCGCTCACTTAAGCATGAGTACACCCATGCATTAGATGCTCGATTTAACAAACAAGGAGAATATAATGAATCTAAAGACTTTAAATGGTGGGGTGAAGGCTTAGCTGAGTATATAGGTGTTCATTATAACAACCCGTACCAAAATATGATCACCGCTAACGAGTCGAGTAAATACAGTTTAGAGCAGATCTTTAATGGCGATGAACCCTACAGTTGGGGCCAGTTGGCCGTTACATTTTTATTAGAACAAAAACCGACAATAGTGACGCAAATCCTGACGCATATGCGTGCAGGTGATTGGAATGAGTTAGCCACACTGCTCACACAAGTCGCAATTGATAACCAAGCTGAATTCGAGACTTGGTATGCAGGCCAGCTGCGAGCTGATTATGTTGCTAGCGCGACGCCAATGACTGTAGGTGAATATACCCAACTCAGTGGCCGTAGTGGCCGTTTGTATTCTGTTGATGTACCAGCTGGAACAGACTCTATTACCGTCACTACCTCCGGCGGATCGGCTGATATCGATTTGTGGGTGAACCAAGGTGCTGCTTATCATCCTAGTGATTCTGGCTCTGCTACAAAAGAGTCCGTCACAGGGGGCAGTAATGAAGAGTCAGTGACTATTGCTACGCCGACTGCTGGTAAGTATTACATCGTCGCAGGAGATAGCTTTGCTGGTGCAGATATCGTTGATGTTTATCTGTCGGTATGTTCTGGTGCTGATTGTACTGTTGCATTGCCAGATCCAATGGAAATAATCGCTGAGGTTGAGCCCTATATGCCCTATTGGCCAGCCAAAGGCAGCATTGGCAACTGTAATTTGCTGGAGAAATACACCACATCGACCAAAAATGCTGAAGATTTAACGGTAGCAAATAACACTGATACTGAAGTTGAATTGTATTGGGTCAGTAAAACTTCAGGTACCAAGTACGATGATAAGTATGCCTCATTAACAAAAGGCGAGTCATATTCAGAGGCATTTTGGAAGTTAGGTGATCGGTTATTGATCACCGATACAGCGGGTAAATGCTTAGGTGTTGCTCTGCTGAACGACACCAACAATGCTTTTGTCATTGAAGGCGCACTTGTAGGTGGTGAATAGTTAAAAATGCTTACCTTGTAGGCGAATGCTCACCTATTTAGGTGGGCTTCTTTATTCAGCGTGATACCGTTTTTTTTAAACTACCTGGAAGCATAAATTCCACATAAACATCATCTTATCAATACTATAGCATGTATCAAACACAGGCATTTCCTCTTTAAGTTTACCGTTTCATTTGAAACAGCAATCATGAAGACACATTCATAATTCACATTAACAAATGCTTTACCAAAATGTCACATATGTGTAATAGTGGCGGTTTACCATCTCGACTCATTAGACCTCGTACCACTAAAATAGAGCAATATTAAGGGAATAATAATAATGAAACGACCTTTTTCACGAAGAGATTTTTTAGCCATGTCTGCCAAGGGTGTTGGCGCTGCAGTAGTTTCATATGGCCTCATGGGCTGTAGCAGTGACGATGACGAAAATGTGATTACAGCTGAGTTCTTACACGGTGTCGCCAGCGGAGATCCAAGCCATGATGCCGTTATTTTATGGAGCCGTGTGACACCTCAGTCTGCTGGAGACATTAAGGTGACTTGGGAAGTCGCCACCGATAGTGCATTTAGTCAGGTGATTACTAACGGTGAAATGATCACCAATAGTGATAGAGACTACACCGTAAAAATCGATGCCACGGGGCTTGAGGCCGGAAGCCAATATTATTATCGTTTCAAGGCAGGCAAAAATATGTCAGCGATAGGTATGGCTAAAACCTTGCCACAGGGCGCGCTGGCGCAAGCAAAGTTTGCCGTGTTGTCTTGTGCCAACTTCCCAGCGGGTTATTTTAATGTCTATGAGATGGCGTCGAGAATGGATGACTTGGATGCGGTTATTCATCTAGGTGATTATATTTATGAATACGCTCGCGGTGAGTATGCCAGTGAGCGTGCTGCAGAGCTCGGACGCGAGGTATTACCAGAAGGTGAGCTATTTAGCTTATCCGACTACCGTACTCGTTATGGCCAATATCGTAGTGATTTGAGTCTGCAAAAGCTGCATGCCAAAGCGGCCTTTATTACGGTTTGGGATGATCATGAAGTTGCTAATGATAGCTGGCGTGAAGGCGCTGAAAACCATAATGATAACGAAGGTGATTTTGATGCTCGTAAGGAAGGGGCATTACAAGCCTACTTTGAATGGCTACCAATTCGTCCTTGGAGAGAAGGCAATCATGAAGAGATCTATCGCAGCTTTCAATTTGGTGATCTTGTCGACCTACATATGTTAGATACCCGACTACTGGGCCGAGATAAACCACTCGAATACCCAGACTATATAGATCCTGCTACCGGTGGGCTCGACAGTGCACGTTTTATGGCGGATGTTACCGATACCAATAGAACCGTGCTTGGGCAGGAACAGCAAACGTGGTTGCAATCAACGCTGCTAACCTCAACTGCAAAGTGGCAAGTACTTGGCCAACAGGTGTTAATGGGACAGATGATGTTACCGGCGGCGATTGCAACTCAACAATTGTCTATACCAGAGTTTGGACAATTAGCCGCGCTGGCAGGGTTTGCTGCAAGAGCACAAGCTGGCGATCCGACGTTAACCGCAGATGAGCTTAAATATCTGCAGTTTTATGGCCACAAGTTAACGCCTGAGGCGATGGCACTGCTACAACTACCATCTATTCCGTACAATTTAGATGCATGGGATGGCTATGCCTATGAGCGTGAAGTGATACTCGCGACGGCAAAGTCGTTGGCGAAGAACCTCGTTGTGATCGCTGGTGATACTCATAATGCATGGGCTAATGAGCTTAAAGATGCTGCAGGTGATGCGGTCGGGGTTGAGTTTGCGACCAGCTCGGTATCATCACCAGGACTTGAATATTACTTAGGCATTGATGCTAAGGATATTCCGGCGACAGAAGAGGCTATCCTCGGCTTGGTTGATAACTTAAAGTATGCCAACTTGATGAATCGAGGCTTACTCACATTAACCTTCACTCACGAAGAGGTACGCAGTGATTGGCGTTATGTCGATACCATAGTTACTCGCGGTTTTGTCGAAGACACTGAGCGTAATCACTCTATGGTCACCAAAGCTGGAGTCGCAAGTTTAGTCGCAGTCTAATGCTCTCTTAGTGAGCTTTTAATCAGGCTTTAGCCAACGGCTACCCATAGGTAGCCGTTTTTGTGTGTGTGGGTATATTCACTAAATATCGTTTCATTCTTCATGGTTTAAATAACCTGCTAGGCTGCTGAAATTTTTATGATTAGACGAGCCCATTGCTGCTTATATAAAGTGATATTTTGAGCTGGATACTTGTAACTGTTATTTAATTTGGTTGCGATAAACCACAACTTTGCTGCTTTTTTACAGCATTAGTGCTGTTTTTAGTATAAAATTCGCCTCCAAAATCGGGTGGGTGCCTACACTTTAAACAGTTGAGCTGCGAGATCGCTAGCAAGGTCCTATTTCAGAGTTTGGAATAGCTGCCATCAACTGCATTTTGAGACCCAAAATAAGATAACTATACCAAGATGGGGACAGTCAGATGTCAGAGAAATGCTTTATTACGGCGCAAGAATTACTAGAGGATTCTTTTCGTTTAGCGGCACAGGTTTATGAAAGTGGCTTTCGTCCGCAGTTTATTGTGGGCATTTGGCGTGGTGGCGCACCAATCGGTATCGCCGTGCAGGAGTATTTTGACTTCAAAAAAGTAGAAACTGACCATATCGCAGTACGTACTTCCTCTTACTATGGCATTAATCAACAAAGTAAGCAGATTAAAGTACATGGTTTGCACTATATTGTTGAAAATGCCAATGCGGGTGACGGTTTGTTGATTGTTGATGACGTCTTTGATTCTGGCCGCAGTGTCCATGCGCTTAAAGACAAATTAAGTGAATTGATGCGTTTTAATATGCCAAAAGATGTGCGTATTGCTTGTCCTTATTACAAACCTAAAAACACGACCGTGCCATTAAAACCTGATTACTATATTCATGAATCTGAAGAGTGGTTAGTGTTCCCCCATGAAGTCTCAGGCCTTTCTATTGAAGAGCTCGCAGAAGGAAAGGGCGATTTAAAGAACATCAAACATTTGTTTGTATAAGTCTCTAACGACTTAATAAATTTAGCCACACAACCAATTCAGTCGGATGATTGCGTAGGTTAAATGTCAAAGCCACCGCAGAGGTGGCTTTTTTATGGATAGCCCATTGTGCTGCTATCGACTCATATTTGATTTTATCAGTAAGCATTTTTGCTGCTGCTGAATCGCTTCTTTTAGTGCCCGTGTCGTACTGTCAGACAATTGTTTGTTGTTAGCCTGCAAGTTTTGTAATGCACTGACGTTGCCATAGCTGCAATCTGTAGGGATTAAGTATTTAGCGTAACTGCGCATAAATACCGGGCCTTTATCTTTGTCGAGTAACGCGAGTGTTGTTAGTCGCTGCTCCGCGGTTACTGCGCTCAGGGACTTTTGCTCACTGGGGTAAAGGTTCGCCATTATGGTGCGTTGTTTGGAGAACGGCAGATTCGTTTGCTGCTGAATGCGGGTTAACCACTGACGTTTCTTCAATGCGTCAGGGCGAGATACTTCGGCGGCAAGTGCAGATTTCTGACCAGCATCGCTCGTGTCGGTCTCACGCTCTTTACGTAGCCAATACATGGCACTTGGATGATCATAGCGATTTAAGTGATTGATCATGGCCCAACGAAGATCTTGATCCAACACTAAACCTTTAATACTCGCTTTATCGTTAAGCATCGCATCGATGTTATTCAGAGCATCTTGGCTGCGTGCAAAGGCGATGTAGTTGTTAAACCAACGTCGCTGAAAGTCACGATCATTGCTATTTATCATCACCTTTCTAAGGCTCATCTGCTCAATGGCTCTAATGGCTTTTTTTGCATAACGCTGGTTGATGGGATCCATCTTGTCAAGATAAACACGTGTTTTAGATAAGCTTGCAAGTACTTGACCTACAATGGTGTAATCAGTCTCGCCTGGTAAATTAACCAGCACAGTGCCGATATAATCGTTCAGTGAAAGGTTGCCCTCTTCAACGCTATCCCACAAACTTTGCCACAACATGGAGCGTAATAGCGGATCTTTTACCAAGCGCAAACTTTGCTTTGCTGTCTTAAATGAAACCGGATCTAAATTCACTTTTACAAAGCCCCAGTCTTGATAATTGGGGTAGACGAGATCGGGGCAATGCATCCCCACAAGACTGGTGACATTGGTGGTGCTGCCGCTATAAGTCACTGGCATACTGATATTGTGATGCAGTCGATTACGGCCTTTAGTAAACAGACCTATTTGAACATGCTGTTCACGCAAGGTCGGTAGCACATCACTCGCAGCAGACTGCTTAAGGATAAATTGTGTAATACGACCGCTTTCACAACTAAAGCTGGCTTGAATACTGTTAACGCCAGCTTCATAAAGCCACTGCTGACTCCAGGTGGTGAGATTTCTATTGGCAGCCTTTCCTAGGCTTTTAATAAAGTCGTTGAGCTCAGCATTTTGATAACTGTATTGAGTCAGATAATTCTGTACTCCAGTTTGAAACGCTTTTTCTCCTAAAAGGTGGTTAAGTTGGTTTAGGGTCGACGCGCCTTTCGAATAGGTTATTGCGTCGATATTATCGAAGGCATTCTGTGTCGTGGCGACGGGGACCTCAATAGGGTGAGTACTGGCTTGGCTATCTAAGTGATAAGCACTTTGCTTATTATTGGCATAAAAGGTTCGCCAGGCATGGGTAAACTCCGTGGCTTCTGCGGTAGCAAGTGTGCCCATAAATGAGGCAAAACTTTCATTTAGCCACAAACCATTCCACCATTTCATCGTCACCAGATTACCAAACCACTGATGTGCCATCTCATGCATAATCACGCCCGCTAGGCGCTGTTTTTGGGTGGCGGTCATATCGCTATTAAATAGGAAGCGACTTTCACTGAAGGTGATAGCGGCTGCATTTTCCATGGCACCATAAAGAAAATCTGGCACCAGCAATTGATCATACTTTTTAAACGGGTAGGGGATGCCAAAATAGTCGTCGAAAAATGTAAGCCCTTGCTGAGTACACGTAAACCAGTCTTGTGGTGTGACTTGGTCTGCAACAGATTGCCGCGCAAATAGGCGCAGTGGATATTGGCCACTATTATCGGTCCACTGGTGATAGGGGCCGGCATGCATCGAGAAGTTATAGGGACTCAACTTAGGCGATTGCGGAAACTGCCATTGACGAGTATCGCCGTGCGGTGTTGTGGATGTTTCTCGC
Organism: Shewanella sp. KX20019; assembly: GCF_016757755.1. Taxonomy (NCBI): domain Bacteria; kingdom Pseudomonadati; phylum Pseudomonadota; class Gammaproteobacteria; order Alteromonadales; family Shewanellaceae; genus Shewanella; species Shewanella sp. KX20019. Next base: position 1,145,159 of record NZ_CP068437.1, read on the forward strand.
ATCGCACTGATAACTGTCCACTCTTTTGGGGCGGTAACCGATAGGGTAAAGGTCGCTTTGAGATCCGGCTGGTCAAAAACAGCGAACATCTGCTGAGCGGCAGCGGGTTCAAAATGTGAATAAAGGTAGACCTTGTCGTCAACCGGATCGATAAAACGATGTAGTCCTTCACCGTTGGTGCTATGGGCACGAGTGAACTGCACTTCAACCGTGTTTCTACCACTCACTAACAAGCCAGGATTAAGGGTTATAAAGCTGTGGTTATAGTTTGGGTAAACCTTTTTGCCATTAATACTAAAGTGGTTGATCGTTGCTTGATTGAGATCGAGTGTCAGCGCTTTGCTGGTATCGCTAAGGTTAAAATCGACCTTTGTAGTGGCTGAGAACCGCGTACCCCCCGTTAAGGTAAAGTCTAACTCGTAATGTACGTCTGAGATCCTAGCTGAGCGCATTGCCGCTGACTGTTGGCTAATGTAGGGGGAGGCATCTCGTGATGACAGGGGCTCACGAGGCGTTGAATTACAGGCCGCAAGTACAACTGAGATTATAATAACTAAAGCAGTATGAAGCAGGTTCAAAACAGCATCCTTTTAATAAGCGATTTAGTGCTAGTAGAGAGAGCTCGATACCGTACCCTATTTCAGCGTGGTGCAGAAGTTAAAATAAGCTTTCTTGGATCAATAAAAAAGCCAGCGAGATGCTGGCTTTATTAATGGTGCGCTGCTAGTAGGACATTACAGGCCTAGGAAAGACTTCGACTTAACTTTGCGGATCTCTTTTTCATCAGACCATTCAATAAGGCCTGTTTCCAAATCCATCAAACGCATTGTCATCTTGTAGTAAACGTCTTTAGTGCTGCCATCTTCTTTAACGATGCTCGATAGGTTGCCATAAAGCATGTACTGTGCGCCAATTTGACGGCCGAAGCTAATCGCAGTTGATGGATCAACCATACCTGAATTGTTTTGATAATCCAGTTGCTTACGGACAGAGTCTACTTTAGTCATGTCGATAAAACGGAACTTGCCTGAGCGTAATAATTTATTACTAATTGAGTCGGTTACCGATTCTGTATCGATATGCTCAGATGTTTTGTTCTTCACTTTATCGACAAACATAATAGGACGATCGTTAGCGGTAAGCGCGACAACCGGTGGGAAAGTTAGCATGCTATCGACCATCTTAGCCGCAATTGCCTGCAGATCGGTTGAGCCAAAGTTCTCATTGACGGTTTCCACTTCAGTGGCATCACCATATTCAACTTTCGATTGGCACGCTGACAAGCCGATGGCTGCCGCGAGAATAAAAATAACTTTTAAATGTTTCATAGTGAGTTCCATACAAGTGATTGCTAAATGATTATTGAATAAAAACGGGTGTAATTGCCAGTATCAATGACCCAAATAAGTGTGGTTCGGCCACTTTTTACCTCAATCGAGTTTGGTGCTGCATTATCGAGCTTAACGGAGTAGTTACCAGCCTTTACATAAGTGCGGGCAATTTGGGCTTGTTGTGGCAAGGTTAGCCAGCTACGTCTGTCGGCTTGCTCTGTAATGACGTTAAATATCTGCATTGCAATGGCTGCATAATCGGTTTGATTGTTGCGGCGTTTACTGTCACTTTCCACGCTTTGTGCCATCTCTGATTTCGCGTATATCCGCGCAGCTTGCCTCACAAGTGCGGCGGGGAGATCTTCTTTAAGCGCGGTAATCGCTAATGCATCAATGTTGGCTATGGGCGCCGTAACTAACACTGTGCCGAGTCCTTGTATGCGTCCGTCTCTCACAGTTTGATTGGTTGGTAAGTATGTCGCCAGTGACGCTGTTTGCCAGTTACCATGAATGGTAAAAGGCACGGTTAGACTTTTCTTTTCAGGTACAAAGCCACGCTCTAGCATAACGATAACTTGGCCCTCTTCCTTCTGCGGCAATATGGCGTCGCCCCAACGTTTTTTAAATTCGTCATACTGTGGCATCGATAATTGCTTGGCCAGTCTGACTAAATCCTTCTGTAAGTATGGGTTATTTGGCGATATTTGCGCTGCTTTGCGATAGTCGATATAAGCATCATTAGGTTCACCCAAAATTTCATGCAGCATACCAGTGGTGTAGTAGCTATAGGCATTTAAAAATGAGCTGGTGGTACTTCCGGCGGCTTTACCGAGTTTACTGACTTCGGCGTCAATGGTGCCGTTTGCCATCGCTTGCACAGACTTATTAGACTTTTGATAGCGCGCTTGCTCTGAACTTTGTAGTTCATTACTGCGACGTACTTCCACTAACGCACCTTCCGCATCACCACTGAAAAGATAGTTAAGTGCTTGATATTGATGGAGCATAACTCGCTCGTAACCAGGGCCGCGGTAGGGGATTACGTTGTCATTGATGAACAGGCTCGTGGCTGTAGCTCCAGCATCGCTTAAGCTGAGCTTAGCTTTATCGTCAAACACCCGATAGGCATTGGCAGCTTGTTGATAGAAGATTTTACTGCCATCGAAATCCCCCGCTATCTGTGCCGAACGACCAGCTTCCTGAGCGTAGAGCAGGCCATCAGCACTACTCACTTCAGATGCTACAATTTTGGCCGCTTGTTGCGGCGTTGCAGAATTGAGCTGCGCTTTTAGCGGCGCAATCTGAGAAGGGTAGTTAATGAATACGCTGTTGAATGCACATCCACTTAAACTTAGCATCATGGACGCCAGCAATAAGATACTTCTCATGCTAACGTCTCGGTAATGTGTGCTAATTGCATTGGCTTCCTTGTTAGCTCAGGGGAGTGGATAGAGCACTAAAATGCATTATAAATGATAAAAATAATTTGCGATGAGAATTTATATAAACTTACAAATTCCATTGATACAAGTGTATTTTAAACATATCAAATCTGAACGTAACATGAATGCATAACGATTATTACAGTATAAGTTTAAGATTATTAATCTAGTTGCTGTTGTTAGCCACTGGCAGCTAAAAGTGCGGCGGTGGTGTTTCGTCCGCTTGGGATGCCATATTGCTCGGTTCTGCTGACTGCAGTTTATTGAGCAATAAACGTATCTGCTCCTGTTGTATTGCCACCACCTCATTAAGCTTGATGACTTGCTGGTTTAGCTCCTCGATCGTACTGTCTTGGAACGCCATCTTCATCTCTAACTCTTCAACTCTGTATTCTATATTATCCACGTTTACCTCTGATGGATTGGCAAATGCTCATTGCAGCTACCTTTGATTATCGCTCGAGTATACAACGGCTCGGTATATTTGGGGATAGGCGCTTTAACGACTTATCTAACAATATCGGCTATTAGCTCAATTCTTATGACACAGTAAGGGTTAAACGTAAAAAAGAGCGTTAATTAACCGCAGTTATGGCAAGGCAATGAACTTGTTTAACTCAATGTTGTCTTTTAAATGAATCTTTGTTTGTCCAAGTGCCATAGTCGTTCAGGCTAATGACAGGCAATGTAGGTAATATATTAATCTGTATTGAAAAAGAGCGTTGAATCACGGTGGCGTTGCTTTTATCTAATCAGATTGGAATAACCTATTTAACTAGTATAAAGTGGTTCGCCTAATAAAAGTAAAGGTTATAGTAACCACGTGTAGATGCTGAGGAAGCTTTAAATGAAATCTATTTATAAATATTCACTAGTGGCTTTGGCCGTTGTTGGTCTTAGTGCTTGTAATCAAGAGCAAGAAGCAGTTGCCGCTCCTGTTGAATTGAAAACTGAAGCGCAAAAAGAAGCCTACAGCGTTGGCGCGTCAATTGGTACTTATATGGCTGGCCATATCAAGGAGCAAGAGGAACTCGGTTTTGCTGTAGACAGAGACCTAATTGTGACTGGTTTCAGCGAAGGCTTGAACAGCGAGCTAAAGCTTACTCAAGAAGAGATGCAAACAGTATTGCAAACTCTTGACGAGAAGCTTAACGAAAAGCGTCAAACAAAGGCGGCTGCACTTGCAGAGAAGAGTTTGGCTGATAGCGCTGCATACCTTGAAACAAACAAAGCTAAAGACGGTGTTGTAACGACAGAGTCTGGCTTGCAGTACGAAGTGTTAACTGAAGGTACTGGTGAGAAGCCTGTTGCGGCTGATACTGTTAAAGTTCATTATGTTGGTACACTAACTGATGGTACTGAATTTGACAGTTCAGTTGCTCGTGGCGAGCCAGCTACGTTCCCACTTAACCGCGTTATTCCTGGTTGGACTGAAGGCGTACAGCTAATGTCTGTAGGTGCTAAGTTTAAGTTTGTTATCCCAGCAGAACTTGCTTACGGCGATCGTGACACAGCAACTATCCCTGCTAACTCTACGTTAGTATTTGAAGTTGAGTTGTTAGATATTCAAAAAGCGGATGCTCCAGCTGCAGAAGAAGCAAGTGCTGCACACGCACATTAATTCTGAATAATATTTGCAACAAAAAAGGACGCTTAGCGTCCTTTTTTAATGTCTGAAATTCAATGGCGGTTATGGTTTTTTCTGCGGTGGGAATTGTGCCAATATTTTACTGACGGTGAGATTGGTCTCCTGCGCCTTTTCTTCGCCGCCGTCATCAAAAGAAAACGTGTCACTGCCGCGCCAAATCAACTTCTGTGTTTGCGGGTCGACAATATCAATTTGAATAGTCTGGATTTTAGCGCTATCGCTACCGACAGGAACATCAACACTGGTACCGATTGATGCGCCACTAGAACTACCCCATGATCCCGCCCCTAGTCCAATAGAAAAGCCTGAATCCTTTGGCTTATCATCCACTCTAAAGCCATAAGTCACGATAAAGTCAGCGGCTTCATCTTGCTGGATAAACCCTTGCGTGGTCAGCGAGGCAGCAATAGATTGCTGAATTCTTGCTGCACTGAGCGGATCGGTCGTTTGCACCGGCTCTACTTGTAAAAAGGTCTTTAACTGAGAGAAGTCGTAATTAAGATCGTAATCATTCTTAGGGGTCGAACTGCATCCCGATAGGGTGAGTAGCGGTAGTGATAGAATGCAGGTTAATAAGGTTTGTTTCATTATGTTCATTATCTAGCCTCTCTAATTTTAGGCATTAGCCCTATTATGCTGTTTGGTTACGAGCCACTTCAGTGTTACCAGTTCATTTAGTATGCTTCCTTATGACATTTTTTGATAGGCAGTCTAGCGAATGCAATTGGTTTATACCAATTGCATTAAGTATCTGTTCATTCAGTGGGAATTCAAAGCGATGAAGGCAAGCCGGGAACTTGAAGCTAATAGTTATTCTATATCAAGAGTTTTCGGCGTAGCATGCAGCGCTTTGAAACCCACCCTACGGGAAGCGCTCACGCATTCCACTTCTGCTTTGCATTGGCTCATAAGGGAATAACCATTCTGTCGTCAATGCGCCTTGAATTGAAAAGCTTGAGCGCTTCTGAATTGATTAAATACCTAATGCAATTGGTATTACTCTTTCCATAGTATATGTTTAGAGTATGGAGCAATTAGAGTTTTTTGAGATCCCCAGTCCATGCATTGGTGTTTGCCAAAGTGATGCGAGGGGATATTGCAAAGGGTGTTTACGTAATCGAGACGAACGTTTCAAGTGGCTCGAGTTTTCTGATGCGCAAAAATTTGATGTTATCAGGCTTTGTAAACAACGTAAGCGTCGTCGCCAACTAGCGATGCTAAAGGCACGAAAAACTCAGTTGTTAGAGGAGAGAGCGAGAGCAAATCCTAGTTTAGATTTTAACGAGCAAGCTGTTGAACCTGCTGATGTGAGTGATTTTAAATTAGACTAAACTCGTTAAAATTGCTGCCGTAGTCAATTATGGCTTAGGCCAAGTTAAGGTGAATTGAGTAAAACCTGGGTGGCTTTCTAACGATACATCACCTTGATGACGTTCCATAATTCGCTTGATGATTGCCAAGCCTAAACCATGGCCTTTATTGCCATTATAGCGGGTATCACTGCGGTAAAATGGTTCAAAAATCTTCAGCTGATCTTGCGCTAATATCCCTTCACCATCATCGGTCACACTCAGTAATACCTGCTTGCCTTGAGTGCTAATTTCGACGGTGATCTTCTTTACACTGAAACGTTGAGCATTGGTGACTAAGTTCTGTACTGCCCGTTCAATTAACGAGGGTTCGGCCTTCAGTTGCACTGTTTGCTGATGCTCAACTAACTCAATAGGCGTTGAGTGCAGTGACTGTAAACGTTTAATGGTCTGCTTTGTTAAGCAGTTTAAGTCGCAGAGCTCAAATTGCAGCCCTTCTCGTTGCGTTTCTAAACTGGCATAGGTCAAGAGCTCTTGTAGTAAGTTTTCCATCTCCTTTATATCGAGTTGCATCTCATCGAGAAATGCTTGCCGGCGTTGCTCATCAGACTCTGGCAAACAATATTGTGGGATCAACGCGAGTGCAAACTTAAGTCTTGCTAGCGGGGTTCGTATCTCATGGGAGACTGCATTTGAAAGGTGTTTTTGATTGTCGATGAGTGCGCTAATGTGTGCTGCCATATCATTAAAAGTGGTCGCTAATGGCAATACTTGTGAGCCTTTAGGGAGCTGAATTCGGGTATTCCACTTCGCTTGGCCAAACTCTTTTGTTGCGTTTCGCAGGGTTTTTAAATCTTTAGACAGTGGCCATACCCAAATTAGCGCAACGAAAGCTAATGATAGGTAAAAGAAGACATTATAAAGACCACGCAGGCTTGCGTCTGGATCGAGTTCTATGGGGCCTGCCATTAAGATTTGTTCGCCGACGGCAATGAATTGCAGTTCATGATTTAGATCATATGGCGTGGCAATAACGGCGTCACTATGGACTATCTGCTCCTCTGAAAAGGCCACCTGATCAGCATCGAGCAGTGTTAACGGAAAGTCAGGATTACGACTGATGCTGTCGAGCATCTCTTGTCGCTCTTGCGCGGGCAGTTTGGTTAGCACCTGCGCCAAAGCCACTAAAGGTGCATCGAGTGCACCCTCTTGATCGACATTCTTTTTCCAAAGACTGTCGAGCGTCCAACCTATACCGAGAAAGCCAAGGCTTAATAGTAAATATAAGCTTAAAAATAGACGCTTCATTTTTGACTAGTTTGAAGGTTAGTTATTCCATGCTTCTGGTGCGAATAGATATCCCTGTCCCCAAACTGTTTTAATCCTAAAAGGTGTTTCAATATTGTCACCCAGTTTCTTTCTCAGGCGTGAAATACGCACATCAATTTTTCTATCTTTACCGTCAAAGTCAATATTAAGTAAATATTGATAAATATATTGGCGGCTCATGACTTGCCCTGCCTGAGAGGCAAGTAACCACAACAATTCAAACTCATGGCTAGTGAGATCAATCTCTATCTCACCCAAACGAATAGCTTGAGTGTGAGGATCGATACTTAACTTACCAAAGCTTAGGCAGTGGGATTCTACTTGTGGTGGCTTTGCCTGGCGGCGCAGTAAGTTATTAATTCTTGCCACTAATAGCGCGGGTTCGACCGGTTTAACCACGTAATCATCGGCGCCAAGCTCTAAGCCCTTAATTTGATCTTCATTTGAGCCTAATGCGCTCATTAATAAGATTGGCCCAGCAAAGTAGTCTGGTAGCTTCTCGCACAAGGTAAGACCGTCCATGCCTGGTAACATAATATCCAACAAAATGATGTCAGGTTTATAGTTGATCAAGCGGGTTAATACGGTATCTCCGCGACGCTCGACTTCGACGTGCATGCCATGCGATTTTAAGTAATCTACAATCAAGTTGGCCAGTCGAATGTCATCTTCTACGAGTAGGACTCTATGCGTAGATTGAGAGTTGGTCATTAGAATAAACTCCATGGGTTGCGGTAGCGACGCCTGACTTGAGGCGAAGAAGCTTGAGTAACTTTCAATTTTACACCTGCGAGTGTCTCGTGGGTATCTTTGTCTATCATGACAAACTGAATATCTTTGTCTGTACTGATATTGATAGCTAAAGAGTTAATACTTGGTGAGCTATTGCACCATTTTTTTAGTTCTTTGTAATCTGAAAGGATGCATATTGAGCGCTCTTGCAACAACTCCCACTTTAGCACAACCTCAGTGTTACAGGTTTCTTCATCTTCACTGGTGATACAAATTTTGGGTGATAGGCTAAGGCTTGCTGTAAGCTGTTCAATATCTTCAGCGACAGCATAGCCACTCAAAAATGAGCAAAAAAGCAGACATAATAATGTTTTCTTAGTTATCGATAACACTGGCGTTAAAACCTATATGCTGCGCCTACAAAATAGGTAGTTGTGTAATCGGTATTGAGCAGGGGGCTATCGACAATTTCATCGGCAATATCGGTATAACGCGCAACGAGCAAAAGATTCCAATTTTCAGTTAGCACATATTGTCCTGTGAATTCGATACTTTGATTCAAAGCTGACTCCGCTTGGTACTTCTCGCTCCAATAGGGGCTCTCACTTGGTCTAATACCATAGTAATAGTCAACGACTTGTTCGCTTTTCCAGTCTAACACAGCTGCGAACTCAAAATTCCAACTATCAAGTGGGATATTATACAACCATCTCAACTGTGCTTCGGTTCCGTTGTGTACATTAAAAAGATCATGTGTAACAGAGGCTTTGACTATACCAAACCTTGTGTAAAGAAATGCTTCTACTCCGCCAAGATAGGTAAAGTTTCGATTTTTCAGTGCATCGGTATCGATCTCTGGCTCTGCAGGGCTCTCCATGATTGATATACCTGTCGGGGCCGTTGCTCGCTCAACGCTGTTACCACTGAGATGGAAAATGTTAGACGGATCCCAGCGATAGAAAAAAGCACGATCAGTACTAAAAGTGCTGACTAAGTTGACTGTGTAATTTTCGCCTTCAGTGACGGTGTAACCAATATTGCCGTTATCAAAAAACCAACGGTCACCATAGTAGGCAATAGTCGGCACTGCATAGAGAGGGATATCATCAAAATCTTTAAGTGGGTTCGATTTAACGCCATAGCCAAGTGCAATACCAATATCCCAACGACCGATTTCGATGCAGTCGGTATTATTGTCGCAAGTATGGTCATTGCTTGCATGTGCGGAGGTTGCAAAAAAGCTAATGGTGAGGATTAGCGCCAACAAATAATGCATAGAGTGATATCGACTTATGATTACAAAATTAACAAAAGAGAATACAGAGTATCACTAATCGTGAGTAGCATCATGGGGGGGATTGGATTTGTAGCAAAGTGATACAGGTCACAAATTAGTCTATTTGAATTATTGGCTCGAACTTAGTGTCATCATTGGATAGATACTCCAGCATTAAATAGCACTTGAGCTCTACGCTTAACTCATTGAATAGTATAATGTTTTTTGCCTTAATAAATGTAAATGCTGAAGGTATGTCTTAATGTTCCCTCATTAATAGAGGTTGCTCTCCCAGTCTAGATAAGTCGCATTAATGATTAGTAATAGTTGCAGAACAAATTAAATTTTACATTTTGTTTAACGACTTCGACATTGTCACGTTCTCGGCTGAACGATGTTAGCGGCTCGTTCAGCCTACTGTGATGCGGCTAACCATCTTATATGCGGCAGTTTAATATTGCGCCATTTTACCACTGACGAACTTAATAGCCTCTTCATCCAAGCTACGCTTAGACAGGTAACTAACGGTTTTTGCTTGTTTGATTAAAAAGCCCTGTTTTGTTTCTGAGATAGACACAATATCTTGCCAAAGAATGCTCCCTTTGACATAGAAAGAGTCATTGCAGATCCCTTGTTCATCAATGGTGAGCGTAACTTCATTGCTGGCCGCTTTGCTCATCATTTGGCGCATAAGCCACCAAGGCTTTTTGTAGCGAATGTTCAATGCTTCTAACACGCCTAAGCCGATTAAGAACCAAGAGGCATAGGCATTAATTGCTGTCAGCAATAGCAAGATCCCAATTAGCGTAAAGATGATGGACTTTCGATAAGCACGTATTGAAGTATCGATAACAACTGACTCATCGAAGCACTCGCTAAAGTGACTTTTATCTAGCGTGTATTGGGTGGTGTAGCTGTATTCAGATTTCATTGTGGCTCTTCATTTGAATGCTTAGGTTATGCTCAAGGTACTTATTATACGTAAGTTTGCAGATAGTTGATTAACTCAGGCTTAATCAAGCTATTTTGCAGCAAAGTGTGTTGATGATAAAGGGATTAAAAGACATTAATCAACACCATTGTTTGATAAGGGCATTCAATATATAGCCGATTTTTATAGCGTTAACGGTGGCAGGCTTAACAGGTGCAGAGTAATTAATGGTGTATAGGCTTAATAGCTAATATGTCACACTTCAATTGGTCAATAATCACCGATGAGGTGTGGCCCTTTAACTCGCTCATGAAGCCATGATGTTCGCCTGCGCCAATGACTAGCAGGTTAGCATTACATTTGTGGGCAATTTCGGGAATAACATGGTCCGGTAGTCCTTGCTCAAGGTGGAGGTGGTCATCATCCAGTTGGTATGGTTTCGCCGAGTCTAAGAGGTGATTCCAGTGTAGGCTCCTTTGCTCCGCGTCAGTGAACAATGTCTGGTCTCGATTGACCGACATACTCCAATTTTCCAATTGATAGCAGTTTAGCAGGTGGATGTCATTTTCCAGCAAGCTGGCTAATTGCTGAGTATCATCTAACAGATTTTGATTTAACTCTTTATGAGCAATATTTGATTCAGCCGTTTCTAGTGCGGTTAAAATATGCCCTTGTCGTTGCCAACCTTTATTGCCAACAATTAAAATGGGTAGTTGACTCTGTCGCAGTAGGTGCGACTCACAACTGGGCAAAAATTCGCTAATGATACTATTGTGGTGCTGATTATTGATGACGACCAGATCGTAATCACCACTGTTTGTTTCATCGAGTACTGCCACATGTTCTTTGACATTTTTGATCACTTTTACTTCTATGTTGACACCTAAATGCTGGTATTTACTCAGTAGTTTATTGACAAATAACATTGGGTCCATTGCATTGTTTGGGATCAAACCTAAGCGACTGAGAACGTTATTGTAAGGTCTATCAACCTTCAAAGCGGTGACTTTTGCTTTGGTTTTACAGGCGAGTTGTAGCGCTTTGTTTAGGGCAAACTGTGCAGGCGAATGGTTGTCTACTAGTGCTAACGTATGGTGGTAAGAGATCATAGTGAATTACTCCGTTTACCTTCACTCCACTCTGAACAACTGTAGACGAAAACCCCATGAACACACCGTTTTATTAATAACGAATAGCGCTTAAAGTCCGTTTTTACAGTGCTATTCAATATACTCAATATTAACTAATTGATTTGTTTCAGATGCCAGATGGCATCCGTTGTAAAATTCACATACTTTCAAGAGTAAGCCCGAGTTAACACTATTAACTTTCATGTTAACAATCTTTAACATGACATGATTTTGATGATTCGTTAATCTCATTTTACGATCTGTAAGTTGTGATTTTAGCCGTAGTTTTAAAAGGTGTTCGCTAAAAGTAACCGCTAACTCGCTAAGGAGAGGCTATGTTTGTATTTGCAATGGAGTTGGTATTTTGGCTGCTTTGGGATTTTGTGCTGTCATCTGTATTTTGCCTCACTGGCGCATTGCTGATCCGTATCTTTAGTTTTGGGAAAACCCGCTATCCGTTGACACCCCTTAGCTATTTCCGTCGCCGTAAGTACCAAGAGAAAGACCCATTCAATATGACCTTTATCGTCGGTTTCTCATTCTACCTGTTGTTTTTTATACTGGCTATTTGGCTGGGATAATCGTGATTGTTGAGGTATTTTTCTAGTGACTCAAGGCTCAAACAGCTGTTTACATTTCATCCGATCAACAGTAGCTTAGCGAGAAATAACACTAACATTGCCGCATCATATGACAATAAGAAAAACGATTCTGATCACAGGTGCAAGTTCAGGGCTTGGCCGTGGAATGGCATTCGAGTTCGCCAAGATGGGGCGAGACCTCGCATTATGTGCGCGGCGAATGGATAGACTAGAGACATTAAAACAAGAGTTAGAACAGCTTAGCCCCAGTATTCGTGTCTCCATTAAATCGTTAGATGTCACTGAGCATCAGCAAGTTTTCGATGTGTTCGATGAGTTTAAAGCAGAGTTTGGCGCCATTGACCGAATTATTATAAATGTAGGCATGGGCAAGGGGGCCTCTATAGGGACAGGGAATTTTGAGGCAAACAAGCAAACTGCAGAAACTAATTTGATAGGTTTACTCGCTCAATCTGAAGCAGCAATGCTAATTTTTAGAAAGCAAAATTCGGGTCACCTAGTCACTATATCATCGGTTAGTGCAGTGCGTGGTTTCAGGCGAGCGATGACAGTATACGCGGCAACAAAGGCGGCAGTGACCTCTCTGAGTGAAGGGATCCGTCTTGATGTAATGCACACTCCTATCAGTGTTAGCTGTATTCACCCCGGTTTTATTCGCAGTGAAATTAATGACCATGTCGAAAAAGTCCCATTTATTGTCGACACAGATGTAGGTTGCCGCGCCATGGTCAAAGCTATTGAAGCTGAAAAAGCCAATAGTTTTGTCCCCAGTTGGCCGTGGTCCTTATTACATTGGGTATTGAGATTCGCCCCTGATTCATGGATTAGAAAAATGAGTTGATCAGGCTCATCTATATGATTCATGACTTGCTCTTCAGTAACGGTTACGCTCACTGGGAATATCGCTAAGGTACTGTACAAATTCAACTTCGTAACCGTTCGGGTCAATGTAATAAACGTTGCGTCGGTAAGGATCTTCCGCGCCCGCTTTATCGATGGGATGCCCTATCGCTGCTAAGCGCTCTATTATGCCGTTTAAGTCATCGACGACAAAAGCAAAGTGAGCGAGGCCGACTTGGTGACCACTCAGATCGCGATTATTACCAACGCCGTCATCGTTAAACGTCAGGTATTGGTAGTCATCACCAAAATGGATCCAGTTGCGATCAACACCATACCATTGACTCACTCCGCCACCGCGGGTTTTCCAGTGGGGGAAAATCGCTTGGTAAAAAGCCAGCGTGGTCGGTATGTCCTTTACCACTAAATTTAAATGTTCTAAATGCATCATGGGTTGCTCCTTGCTTGGTTAACTGCTTGTTGGGTTAATTCGTTAATAGTAAATAAGCTGTATGTTTTACATGCCGTAACTGTACTCTTGCTGCTTAGGGTAGGGCATAGCTTCATGATTGCTTCGTATCGTCGTCAATGCATCGCTGTACTGCGACAACATATGCAAGCAGTAACTTATGCGCTCACGTAAATGCTGGTCGCGCTCATTTTCTGGCTGTTGTTGGTTTAGTACCTCTGCAACATTGCGAATAATAAGGTGATCGGGTGTTGCCACGAGTTTATTGTTCTTTAAGGCATTCATCCTTAGCTCTGCAATTGGATAAGCGCCGCTAATCCCACTAACAACCGACACTAATAACGCCGGCTTATGGGCAGTTTCTTGGTTATCGCACATCAATAAAAAATTTTTAATCAAGGGTGAAGCCATGCCGCCCCACTCTGGTGTTATCAATACTAGCGCATCTGCACGTTTAATCTGTTGAGCGATAAAAGGCCAGCGACTCCCGTCGACATTTTTGCTCTCGGGATCGCCGTCCCAAAAAGGCAGTTGATACTGGCAAAGCTCAATGTGTTTTACATTATGAGTCGCTAGCATCTGCTGCATTAAGTATTGAGCAACTTTTGCAGTTTGCGAATCCTTGCGTTGGCTTCCACTGACAATGACTAACTCCATTTAAGTAAACCTTTTTGTTTATTAAGTGTTATGTAAAGTAATGCCTTTACATAATAAAGTAAAGAAAAAAGTTTACATAAGAACGAATTCAGTAATAATGTGCAGTAAGTGCTAGAGAGGTGTATACCCGGTCTACCTGAAAGTGCAGGATTCAGTGGGAGTTTAATGGGGTTTAATCAAAGCATTGATTGCAAGGAATGGTCACTCCCTTGGTAAAATCAATAATGTAGAGTAAATCCCATTAAAACCCATCGCAGAAGGCGTTGTGCAAGCCCACTTCGTTGTTGCACTAACTTAAAAGGGAATAACCATTTCTATATTAATGCGCCTAGAATTGAACTCACACACCGCCTCTGAAACGAGCACTTTCAAGTAGAATGGGTATATATGAAAACCAGCGATAAAATATTGCAGATGTTAAAGACCCAAGGCGAGCTGACTGCTAAGGTCATTGCGACTGAGCTTGAATTAACCACCATGGGGGTGCGTCAGCACCTACAAAGCCTCGAAGAGAGTAGCGATGTTATTTTTGAAGATAGAAAAGCGACTCGCGGTAGACCGACGCGTTATTGGTCACTAACCCCTAAAAGTAATAGCCACTTCTCAGATCGGCATGAAGAACTAACAGTACAACTGATTGATTCTGTGAAAACTATTTTTGGTGATCAAGGCCTGGAGCAGCTGATCACCCATCGTGAACAGGCATCTTTTAAGCAGTATCAAGCAGCCTTCACCGATGCTAATGATCTACCGGCTAAGCTCGCGGTGTTGGCTAAACTGCGAACGGAAGAGGGCTATATGGCCACTGTTGACATGAGCGACAATGTTTATTGGCTGTTGGAAAACCACTGTCCAATATGTGCCGCTGCTTCCTCCTGTCTGAATTTTTGTCGCTCTGAACTGCAGCTGTTTCAGTCGCTGCTGAAAGAGGATGCCAATGTGAGCCGTGAAGAGCATATTATTGAAGGTGCTCGTCGTTGCGCTTATAAGATTGTGCCGGTTGACGGTTGACGGTTGACGGTTGACAGATGACAGATGACGGATGACGGATGACAGATGACAGATGACAGATGACAGATGACAGATGACAGATGATAGATGATAGGTAGCGGGAGAAAAAGTGGAATCTAAACGAGCGCGGTTAGATCGGTTTATTAGTGCCAAAACCAACATCAATCGTAAGCATGTGAGACTGCTGCTGGCGCAGGGGCTTGTTGAAGTTGATGGCCAAGTGGCGCGAGATATTGATCAGATCATCGATGAGTTCTCACATATCTGTTGTGAGGGAAAAGTGTTGCAAGCCAATACTGCAAGCTATGTGATGCTGCATAAGCCTGTGGGTGTGGTTAGTGCCACCATTGATGACAAGCATAAGACGGTGATCGACCTACTCAGCCGCGCCGATAAACAGCAGCTACATATTGTCGGTCGTTTAGATCTCAATACCTCTGGCTTATTGCTGTTAACTAACGACGGGCGCTGGTCGAAGCGGTTAATGTCTCCGGAGCATAAAGTGGCAAAACTATATCGGGTGACGCTAAAGAACCCTATCGATGCCTCATACATAAAAGCGTTCTTCGATGGCATGTATTTTGAGTTTGAAGATATCACCACCGCCCCCGTCAAACTGGAGATTGTTGATAGTCACACGGCATTAGTCACCTTGATGGAGGGGCGCTATCATCAAATAAAACGCATGTTCGGCCGTTTTCGTAATCCAGTCATTGGCTTGCACCGTATTTCCGTCGGCACTATTGTGCTCGATCCTCAATTAGCGCTAGGGCAAAGTCGCGATTTAACCGCTATAGAAATAGCTAGCTAGCTTTGATTATCTCCTAGCTGTGATAACTCATAACTCATAATTCCAATTTAAGCTAAAGGCCAAGATTTAAGTAGATTTAGCTTGCATCGCTTCGTCAGGCTTAAGTAATCCTCTTTTTATTTTATCTTGGGTGGCTTTGACCGCTATTACGCACTAAAAGATTAGTGTTTTATGGTGGTTGGCTGGTTGTGATGCAGTGCTAATATTTCTGTATTGGCTATTGGTTAACCGCGTGGGTCACGCTTTAATATTGACCAATATGCTATACCTATAATTAAGTATTCAACTGGTCTACTAATAATAATGCTTAATGAATCTTTGAAGAAAATAACTGAGTTAGATGTTTTTTGCCTAGTGGTATTTAAAACACTTTACGAGAATGGTCAGGCCAATACCACCGCAAAAGAGCTGCAAGTATCGGCACCGAAAATTAGCCGTTGCCTTACCGCGCTGAGAATGGCTTTTAACGATGAACTATTTTATCGCCGTCAGCATGGGCTTAAGCCCACCCCTTTGGCTGAACAGTTATATGAACCAGTTTGCCGCTTTTATCAGTCGATAGCTCATATTGAACAGGTAACATCCAAGGTGGCCGACCCTACGCTATTACCCACCTTAGATATCGCCGTGACCCAAAATATAATGATTAGCTTCGCGGTAGCGATAAGCCAGCATCTAGACAAAGACGCGATAGGTAATATTCGTCTGCATTGCTGGGATCCATCATCGACTGAATTGATCCACAATGGTGAGTTAGATCTTGGCATCTCTTTTGACACCTCACATAGTGTCGATCTGAATAGTGAGCTCATAGGTTCACTTGATGCTGTTTACCTTGCTGGACGCAGAGAGCATCCCATCTGGCAAAAACTGCCCGATATCACCTTGGAACATATTGCTTATCATCCATTTTTATACCTCGAAAGTAAGGGGTTTAACGATAGGATCGACCCCTTAGAACTCTACTGTCGTAATGCTAGGATCCCACTGGAGAACATCGACAAGGTAAGCACCAGAGAGGAGTGGGTTTGTCATCTGCTGACGATGGGGAGCTTGGCTTTTACACCTGCGATAGAGGCTGATATCAGCAATGAAATTTCAGCGCTAAGGACAGAAGTTTTACCCTGTGAACAGGTACAGCTATTACATGGGCAAATGATGGCGCCACAATATTATCTAATTGAAAAAAATGAAAAAAATAGGCGGTACACCCCAGCTAGAAAGGCGCTATTACTGGAAACAATCGCTGAGCTGTTAGTCGCTAAGTAGCCGCTCTGTTTAGCTTTATTCCAATAATCGATATTGCCAATTACATTTGTTGTAATTTCATTGGCTGCATCTCTAAATTGTTGTCACATCATTCATACAAATAAGTTTCGTATATTTGAGTTTGTTTTATATTTAACTCACTGCGTACGCAGAATTAAAATACCTATAAAGGGATATGATGATGAGAACACATAAGAAGTCTTTATTGGCGGCGGCATTAATTGCTGCTATTGGTTTAGCCGGTTGTAGTGATGGTGATGATGGTCAAGATGGCGCACCAGGTGCTCCAGGAACACCTGGTACGCCAGGTGAACCTGGTGGCTCACCAGTAGTAGAAACATCTGAAGTAACCAATGTTGAATTTATTTCGCATATGGTTGAAGAAGGTAAGGTTACGATTGAGTTTGAAATCACTAACGAAGACGGTAATTTAGTTAACGGTTTATCGGATGCGTCTGTTTACCTAGCTATGAATACCGAAAGAGGTATTCAGCGCTCTCGTGATGGTGAAGTGGGTGGCAAAGTCACAGTAGGTGGTGATGAGCCTACCGAAGGCGCTACATTAACGATGCTTGATGACGGTCATTATGAGCTCGTTGCGCCAATTGCATCAGTTCAAGCTGACTCAGAAGTATTAACCCGTTTACAAGTGGGTGATGGCGAAACGATTGCTGACTCTCCATATATTATTGTGAACAAGCCTGAAAATATTCATACCTCAACGACTGAAACCTGTTATTCATGTCACGTGGATTATGCTACTTCAGATATTAAGCATGCGAAATTTGTTGCATTAAACACTGCTGGCGAAGTCGATTTCGTTGGAAGTTGCATGGTGTGTCATAACAATGTTGCCCGTGGTCAAGATGAGACTGGCGAGTATGACGAAACAGGTGGCTATGCTAAAAATACCATGCAAAAGCTGGGTCATATTAATCACCAGAAATTTGAAAAAGACTTCACTCCAACTAACTGTTATAGCTGCCACGCAGAGCCTGTGATCAATACTAGCATTGCTGGCAATGGTTGTAGTGACTGTCACACATCAGATGCTTCTGCTGCAGCGATTGTTCAGGCAACAGGTGATTTTGATGCACGTGAGTTCCATGCTAAATCATCATTAATAGGTTTAGTTGAACGTGAAGAGACGCGCGCTTCCCATACAACCACGACAAGCGCTCCATATTGGGATGCTGATGCCTCATGGGAGGATACAACGACGGGTGCAGTGTGTACCGATTTGAAACTGTATGAAGTTCTGGATGGGGTGGAAACACAGCTTAACATAGGTGAGATGTATGCCGTGCATACTCTGACTTACGCAGGAGCTTATATTCATGGTTATGATAGTGAGAAAAATACTGTCGTAGGCCGTGCAATAAGTAGAGGTTCTGAGCAGTACATCGAACGTGCAGACGGTACTCGATCTATCTGTTTCCCTGGACTAGTAGCTGGCTTTGAAAGCTCAAACTTGAATGCGAGTACCCGAGTTACATTCGGTTTAGGTGAGGAAGATAGTACTCTTGCTGGATATACTGGTGTCTCTATTACAGGTTATTCCGAAGTTGTCTCCACCGATTACTATGATATTGACCTCTCGACCACAGTCCCTAACTTTAGCAGCGAAGGGACGTATGATCGTCGTCATGCCGTAACGGCTGACAGCTGTACCACTTGTCACAATAACGGGACTAATTACCATAAAAATGGTGGCTATAGTGATGGTGGTAAAGCCTGTGTAGCTTGTCATAACAATGGCCAAGATCGTAATGCGAAAAGCTCTGCACCAGGCTTTGGCCCTATGGTCCACAGCATGCACTGGGGTATTGGTAATGCGCTTTCAGGTGCTAAAGTCGACGAAGAGACAGGTGAAAACCTAGTTAACTCAGCAGCTAGCTTGAATGCTGATAACTGCGTATCTTGTCACGCTGATGGTGTCAGTTTAGCGGATGTACCTAATCAATATATGCTTTCAAGAGCTTATAACGAAGGTACTACTGGCGTGATGACTAGCCCTATCACGGCTAACTGTTTTGCTTGCCATAATTCAGACCAAGCACTGAATCATATGGAGCAAAATGGTGGTGAGCTAAACATTCCGAACAATGTTGATTGGTTTACCGAAGGGACTTCTGAGTCTTGTGCAACCTGTCATGATACTGGTAAGTCGTTCGGTATCGATATGTTCCATAATTTTGACCGAGTGCAGTAAGCTCTGCTTTAAGAGGTAGGGCTTTGGGTGACCTTAGGGTGTACTTTTAAGGGAACCCAATTCAATTACCGCTTTTGAATAAGCTTGAGTTGTAAATGGGGATGGAAAATGGCTACCCTGCAGGCCGTCAATTCCATCCCCAATTTTATATCACTCGCTTTTTCGTCTGCGAACCATCCTTTTCGGTGGATCTTCCCGCAGAGTCTTGTGCAATCTGTCACGCCAAAGGCAAAATCTATGGTATCGACATTATTCAAAGCTCACTAACTTAAAATTATAAAAGTTTCACCCGCTATGAGATCCCTGCTTCTCATAGTCTTTGAACCTCTTGGGAGCCTTCGGGCTCCCTTTTTTTGCACTATTTTGAGGATTGTTTCGGCGCGGAACATAGCTTCAGAAAAACGCTTTGTGGTTATGACTACCGCTGCTGTTTTGAGCGTGTTCTAGATCTAGGCGTTGCAAGAGTCAGCGCTGCAGTTATTTTTAATCAAAATTAGCCAATGTTCTAGTTTGTGAGCCAGTGCAATTATTCAGCTGTAAAACGTTGTCGTTTTAGTCATTGCTAAAGTGATAATCATGGTTAGGTGTGATCGTGATCGACTAATGTTGAAAAGTGGGATCTTGCTGTGGTTTGGCGTAAGAGTTTGCCTTTGTTTGATTATGTTTATCTTAAGTTACTGATAATAACTTAAATTAGTGTTTTTTTGCTCAATTCATTATCGACTGTTTTACCTACTACGCATTTGCTTGCTGTGACAGCATTGACTAAAATCCGCGGCGCTAAGATTAACCATTGTTAATCTAGTGCGGTTGAGTGCAACCGCTACACATATTATTGCTTATTGATCACTTCCTGTAGGGGAACTCAATGTCTACACAGCTTACAAACACTCTCGCAAATCCAGCTCCACTTGGCTTAATGGGATTCGGTATGACTACCGTTTTGCTTAACATCCACAACGCGGGCTTTTTCCCGATAGATTCAATGATCCTCGCGATGGGCATCTTTTATGGCGGTATCGGTCAAGTATTAGTAGGCATGATGTGTTTCAAGCGTGGCGACACTTTTGGTACCACGGCATTTACCTCTTATGGCTTGTTTTGGTTAACCTTGGTTGGGCTTATAGTGATGCCTAAAATGGGGTTAGCAGCCAGTCCAGCTGGGTTTATGGGGTGGTACTTATCGCTGTGGGGGATCTTCACTGGCTTTATGTTCATCGGTTCAATGCGCTATCCGCTGGCGAAGCAGATTGTATTTGGTTCACTGACGGTACTGTTCTTCCTGTTGGCAGCAAGAGATTTTACTGGTAGCGAACTTATTGGCACTATTGCTGGTTTTGAAGGTATTTTCTGTGGTTTGAGCGCTATCTATTTCGCCATGGCTCAAGTGCTTAACGCTGAATATGGCCGGGTAATTTTACCGGTAGGTAAGGTTAGGTTTGCCGCAAGTATGCCTAAAGCTGCCGACACTACAGCATCATTAAAAGCTGCATAAGCGTTAATGTTACAAGCGGCATAACCTATCGCTTTAGATAAAAAAAGCTGACATTGATGTCAGCTTTTTTTCGGTTCTAATTTATCATGTTACGTAAACGTTTAGCGTTGCTGGAGCTTATATAGCCACTTACCATAAAGGTAGATACCTACTGCAGAGATAGTACCGATGGCCGCGATAATGTACCAAGCCATACCTATATCATGGGTGTTATAAAGTAATGTTGTTAACGCTTGAGCTGGTTCACCCGTATAGGCGACTAAGGTCGTGAAGGCTTCACCCTGAGGAATTGCACTTATCTCGTTGGCACTCATACCACGTTCAGCCAATAGCTCTAGTGAGAACACCTCTTTAGATGCATACATTTCATACAATTTAGGGCCGAAGAAACCTTCTAGAGTCCAACCTATCCCTTGTGGCAGCATCACAAAGCCAAGGTACATGGCTTTTTTGCCCTCTGGGGCAATGTTGCCCATAAACTCACCTTTCTTTGGGCTGATCATCATCTCGCCGAAAGAGAACATCGCAATTGCCAGCACCATCATCCATGCCGCGTTTGTGGCACCGATTATGATGAAGGCAAAAATACTCAGTAAACAACCACCGAGCATTGCGGAGGTAATACGGTATTTTGCGGTTAAGGCGGCTACCAAGAAACAGGTAGTCATGATCATACCCGCGTTAAGGTTGAGCATACCTTCAGGCATCACCTTGGTTCCGGTATTGTCGAGTCCGAGCCAGAACTGGAAGATCCCGTTTGAGGTGCCTTCAGCGCCAAATAGTGAGGTCACAATCACACTGGTATCGACCCACTCGGCGATATGAATAGGTAGCACGTCAAATAGCGAATTAAACAGGAACCAAAATCCGGCAAACACTAACATGTAGTAGATCACGACCGGCTTTTTCAGCTCCTGCAATGCATCTCTCCATAGTGGGATCTGCTTAATTTCGCCTGACTTGATTTTACGGTTGCGCTCCATTCGCTCCTCTTTTCCTGGCTCTTTATAGGCGAGTAGGAATAGGAAGTTAAGCGAGATGATTGCTGCGCAAGCGTAAAACACATAGTCCCAAGACAGTTGGCGCATATGTACAGCAACGAGTGGGCCAAGAAAACCACCAATATTGACCACTTGGTAGAAAATACCCCAAGCCATAGAGGTGCTTTGCCTACCGGTAGACAGCACTAAAGTGCCTTGAATGCCGGGCTTAAAAACTCCGGTACCACTGGCGAGTAATATCGCGCCGAATAGGAATCCCCAAAAACTTGGGAATAGCGCCATCACGATATAACCTGAGATCTTGATTATAGTAGAGGCAAAAATGGTTTCTTTATAACCGACACGATCCGAGATCCCGCCGGTAAAGACAGGAATAAAAGTTTGCATCAGTGCCCAAAGGCCAATAATGGTACCGTAGTCACTTAAGGTGATCCCTAGGCCACCTTCAGACACTGGCGCTTTGGCGTACAAGCCCGCACTAGCTTTAACTCCATAATAAGCAATACGCTCGACCAGCTCCATGCCGCCGACTATCCAGAATATATAGCTTAAGCTGGCAATCGAGGCCCACATTCCCAGCTGTTTGACTTCCCGTAGGTCGTTATCTGCGTAAGCATCTTTTGACTCGCTCATAACTTTCCTCTAATTGTTTTAATTATTTATATTTATTATTGCTTTCGTTTTTAAGAAGCATATTTATGTTGGTTTTGGGTGGATTGAACGTAAGAATCTTTGCCAAAACGCTGCAAGCTTGTGATTGCAGTCGACACTTTACCTAATTTGATGACAAACACCAATGCGTTAATGGCTGTTTGAGAGGAACTCATGATATTGAGGCTGAGGTGAGGAGGGTTGAGTTGGAGTCAAGATTATTTATGCGGTCTTTGATAATGATGCATCTGGTAGTAGGTTTTATCTAGACTGGTTAAACCTAGTTAACGATATATGCAAACATTGGCGCCATAATCACCATGGCAATACCGGTGAAAATCATGGTTAAGCTGGCGATGACTCCCTCTTGTCTACCTATCTCACTGGCTTTAGCTGCGCCTGCACCATGAGCCGTAGCACCAAGGGCGACGCCTTTTGCTACCGAGCTGCGGATCTTGGCGACCTTAAACAGAGGTTCGCAGATCAACATCCCCATCACACCAGTAATCAGCACTAGCATTGCGGTAAGCTCAGGTACGCCGCCAAAGGCGGTGGTGGCTTCGATGGCAAAAGGCGTTGAAACCGAACGTACCATCAAACTGTTTGATAGCTCGGCGGGGAGGGTGGCAAAGTAGCCAACCAACCAAGAGGAGCCAATACCCAGTAGTAAGCCAACCAACACGCCAACACTCAAGGTGATGGGATATTGCTTTATCAATGCGCGTTCGTGATAAATGGGCACCGCAAAGGCGATGGTTGCCGGAGCTAATAGCGCAGCTAACCAATGGGTGTATTTGAAATAGTCAGCCAGTGGAATGTTTAAAGTCACTACTACAAACAGAATGATCAGTGGTGCGATAACAATGGGTGCAAACCAGACCTTTTGCTGACGACGATAAAGCGCCTTGCTGCTGTAGTAACCTATTAAGGTGAGTGCTAAACAAAAGCCACCCCATAGTGAAAGGATCATTAGTTTGCCCCTTGAGCTAATAGCAGTTTTAATCGGTGTTTACGCTCTAATTTAAACAATCTATCAACCGTAAAGGCGGTACCAAGTAAAACGAAAGTACTGGCGACTAACATTGAAGCTATCAACACCATTCCAAAGTGTTCTAGTAGCGCTTGATACTTGATCACCGCGACCACTGGCGGAATAAAAAACAGTAGCAGATCACCAATTAACCAAGCCGCTCCAATACTTACGGTTTGCTCTGGCACCCATTTTAGCGATAACAGCATTAGCAATAACCCCAAGCCAATGACGCTGCCTGGTACTGGCGAGTTAATATCCTGAGCGAGAACTTGACAACCCCAAGCAAAAGCGCAAAACAACAGTACCTGTATAAAGCGTTGCAAACAGAGCTGAATTTTGGAGCTAACCTTGGCATGCATCTTTAATCTTATTGAATTTTGCTTAGCAGCCATGTTGATTCCTAATACGGGCTTACTTTGATAACGCTAGTTTACGCTTGCTTATTTAATAGAAAAAATGAATATTATGTATAGACTCTATAGCTAATGGTTATTTAAATGGATCTAAAAGCGCTGCACTACTTTGTTGAGGTGGTTAATGCGGGTGGTTTTTCCAAAGCCAGTAAAACCGTATTTTTGACACAACCTGCACTATCCAAGGCAATTAGGTTGCTAGAAGAGGAGTTGCAAATGGTGTTGTTAGAGCGAGGCAAGCGTGGCACGCAAGTTAAGCTTACCGCTGCAGGCAAGGTGGTTTATCGCCATGCAGAACAGCTTATCAATGGTCGCCAACGAATGCTGGCCGAGCTCGATGGTTTACGTAATCTTACTGGTGGCACACTAAGATTAGGGTTAGCACCACTTGGCAGTGCCGAGCTATTTGCACCGGCAATAGCCAAATTTAGACAACACTACCCCAAAATCGAGATGCAGTTGCTGGTTCGCGGCGGTATTGAGCAGACCGCGGCACTCAAAAAAGATGACATTGAGCTAGCAACAGGGATTATTGATTTTGACGATGAGTTCGATGGCCTGAGAATTCGTAATGAGCCGATGGTGGTGGTTGTGCCAAAGAGCCACCCGTTGGCGTTACAAAAGCAGCTGCAGCTTAACGATCTGCGCGACCAAGCCCAAGTGATGTTCGAGCGTGAATATACACTTTACGAACTGGTTTTGAGTGCTTGTGAAAAAGTTGGTTTTGCTCCGGCTGAAATTACCCGAGTCAGCCATGCCGATTTTGGTATCGCGCTGGTGGCAGCGGGAACAGGGGTGATGCTGCTGCCACAGATTATCGCTGAGCGTTATCGAGTGGATGCGGTGGTTAATGTGCCGCTCGAGAGTCGCGAGCTGCGCTGGGAGTTATCGCTGTTTTGGCGCAAGCAGCAGACGCTCTCATTTGCTGCAAAAGCGATGATAGAGCTCGTTAAGCAGCAGTTAATTGAAGACAATAAAAAAGCCTAAAAGAAGGCTTTTTACACTTTGTTTGCGATAGCTGAGCACCATGATAAAAAGGTGGATGATGCTATTTGGTAACAACCCATAACGCGTGGAGTACGCCTGGAATAAAGAACAGTAAACACAAAATGATATTGATAACTAAGTCTTTGCCGACGCCACTCTTAAGAAAAACAGCCACCGGCGGCAATAAAATAGCAATAATGATCAGTAATAACTTGTTGGTATCCATAGAGTCTGTCCCTTTTAAGTAAAATAATAGGTTGTTATTGACGACCAGCTACTGGCCAGGATGACTGTTGCTTTAGACTGTAAATATAAACTTAATCTAAAATAGTGATTTTGTAAACGTAATGGCAAATGGGAAGAGAAACTAAGAGAGTGAAAGTATTCGGCTCAATCGATTATCAGCAATTGCTTTGTGTGAGCCTTTTGACGGATGAAGCTATTTTAAATTGTTGTCATTTAGTGTAACAATAAGGAGCACTTTGTATTTTGTATGCAGTTATTCAATATGAAATAGATGTTTTATGAGCAATTAGTGAAACTGGACTTTATTAGTAGGATAAATGGATTTATGCAAACTTACTCATTTAATCAAGAGAGTAGTACTCAGGTATTGCCCTGTCTATCTCCGCTTCCGCCAGAAGTAATAGGAGATAAAAGTGGCAATTTTATTGAAAGATTCAGTTTCATTTTAGCCGGAAGTTATCACCAGCCGTTAAACCATATTGATGTAGCTAAAAGTCTGTCTATGAGCCATAGGCATCTACATCGAAAGTTACGTGTAGCTTTTGGTATGAACTTTAGCCAAATTTTATGTCGGTTTAGACTCAATAAAGCGCTGGCATTATTTGAGCAGGAGTTACAAATTGCGCAGATTTGCGAAAAGGTAGGCTTCTCTTCTAGCTCTTACTTCACAAAATGCTTTAGGCGAGAGTTTGGGGTTTCACCAAAACAATATCAACTGCAGCTTAACGCTGCGATTTATCCTACAGAGTTAAATCTACTGTCTAAGGCCTCATAAGCTCGATGCTTGAGAGCGTTACATAAATGTCCATTTAGTTGCTATTTTCGTCTTCGCAGTGCGATTTTTGGTCGATTTTGTCTTACCGCAATGTTGCGAATAGCACCTAAGATAGAGCTAGCTGAAAGGCGAGCAAATAGCTGCATGATAGGGCTATTGCTAAGGGAATTACTCAATCAGTTATTAACTCGATTACTGAGTAAAATTATTAAATTTATTAAATGGAATTTTTCAAATGAATAATAAGTTAAAAGTCGCGATATTAGCACTAAGTTTTGGCGTTGGCATCGGGGCAATGTCTACCTCGGCAGTCGCATTCCCGAGCTGTAGTTCGTTGGAGAGAATGTGCGAAGATGGAAATCGTTGGGCTTGTTCTCAGCTTGACACTCCGTACTGCCCTGGTTCTGGACCACGTTAAATAGCATTGTGAAGGCAATTAGTCAGTGGTCTATTGACTAGAAATCATTTAATAGATTACTGAGTGATTTATTAAGTAGATTAAATATATTAAGTAGAATAAATGGAATTTTCTAAATGAAAAATAAGTTAAAAGTCGCCATATTGGCACTAAGTTTTGGCGTTGGCATGGGGGGATTAATCTCGACTTCGGTGCAGGCTGGCCCCAGTTGCCAACTATTGAAGAAGTGGTGTGGCAATAGCGAGGATCCTGGAGTACCACAGACACCAAGTCAAACTAGAGCTTGTGCTGAATATTTTACTTATTGCGATCGTCAGCCATAGTATGAGTGACTAGTCGTAATGGTTTAAATGAAAAGTTAGAGTTATTTAGATTCAAAATGGCATCTTGTACTAAGGTGCCACTTTTTATGATTGAATGACGTAAACCCTCACATCGAGTTGCAACGACTTTAAAATGAAAAGGGCAAAATATGAGTAGCGGATGGTTAACTAAAATTAAAAATGTTGCCAGTTATGCTCTGATTATCGCTGTAGGGTTAGGGCTGGGGTTAGGCGCTAAGCAAGGTTGGCAGTGGTATAATCAAGTGCCTGCATATGTGGATATCAATACCCAAGCGCATTTTGAGAAAACGAATAATAAGGTGGTAATTTATACTACTCAATGGTGCCCTTATTGTAAGAAGGCGAAAGAGTATTTAACTGAGAACAATATCGCTTTTACTGAGAGAGATATAGAGCAGGGTGATGCGGCTACCGACGAACTGTACTCCTCTATTGACTTGGCTGGTGTGCCAAAAATCGTTATTGGTAATCGAATTATTAACGGTTTTAACCAATCATTATTGGCCACTGAACTGACTAAACATAATCTACTCTAGCATCATGTTAAAATATACTGGCTGAAAAGAAATAAAAAAGGCAACCGCAAGGTTGCCTTATTCTTTATCAGGTTTTTTAAGTTAGAAGGCTTAACCTTCTAGCTTAGCGAGCTCAGCTTTCTGTTCAGTAAGCTTTTCAATATCGCGTTGATATTCAGCTTGCTTAGCACGCTCTTTCTCAATTACGGCAGCAGGCGCTTTGGCGACAAAACCTTGGTTCGATAACTTACCTTCGATGCGCTTAAACTCACCAGCGGCTTTTTCAAGTAACTTGTCGATACGGGCCACTTCTTTAGCCACATCGATAAGGCCCGCCATTGGGATAAGTAGCTCCATGTTACCTACCAGTTGAGTGGTCGACATTGGCGCTGTTTCACCGTCCGCAAGAATCGTCATAGACTCAAGCTTAGCTAGGGTCTTGAAGAAGGTTTGGTTGGCTTCAATACGTGCCTTATCTTGCTCACTCACGCCGCGAAGTAACGCGTTAAGTGGTTTAGATGGCGCGATGTTCAGCTCGGCGCGAATGTTTCGTACCGCAGTGATGACTTGCTTAACCCACTCGAGATCTTCCATTGCAGTAGCATCAACTTTATCAGCTTGATACTCAGGGAACGACGCTAGCATTAAGGTCTCACCTTCAACACCCGCTAGCGGCTTAACGCGCTGCCAGATAGTTTCCGTCAGGTAAGGCATCATCGGGTGCATAAGACGTTGCATCTGCTCAAGCACGTTCACTAACGTGTGGCGTGTACCACGTAGCTGAGCGTCAGTGCCGTTTTGCATTACCGGCTTAGTCAGTTCTAAGTACCAATCACAGAACTGGTTCCAAGTGAATTCGTAAATAGTGTTAGCGGCTAAGTCGAAACGGTAGTTAGCCATGTGCTCGTCATAGGTTTTAACGGTTTCATTGAACAGGCCGATAATCCAGCGATCAGCCAGAGACAGCTCCATTGCGCCAGGCTTGCCATCAAGCAAAATTTGGCCACAATCTAACGCTTCGCCGATAGCATCATCGCTAGCATCTTCATTCTGCACTTCAGTGTTCATCAGTACATAGCGTGATGCGTTCCAGATCTTGTTACAGAAACTGCGGTAACCATCAAGACGCTTCATATCCCAGTTGATGTCACGGCCAGTTGATGCCATTGACGCTAGGGTAAAGCGCAGTGCGTCTGTGCCGTGTGGCTCAATACCGTCACTAAACTCTTTACGGGTGCTCTTTTCAATCTTAGCGGCCATCTTAGGCTGCATCATGTTGCCAGTGCGCTTTTGCACTAATGATTCAAGATCGATACCGTCAATCATATCTAAAGGATCGAGTACGTTACCCTTAGACTTAGACATCTTGTTGCCGACTTCATCACGAATAAGGCCTGTTACATACACAGTCTTAAACGGTACTTGTGGTTTACCGTTTTCATCCTTGATGAAATGCATGGTCATCATGATCATGCGGGCAACCCAGAAGAAGATGATGTCAAAACCAGTGACGAGTACATCTGTTGGGTGGAAAGCTTTAAGCTCGGCTGTATCTTTAGGCCAGCCCAATGTAGAGAAGGTCCACAATGCAGAGCTAAACCAAGTATCCAGTACATCGTTGTCTTGGCGCAGCGCTACAGTATCATCAAGCTTGTGCTTAGCACGTACTTCAGCTTCATCACGGCCAACGTAAACTTTACCTGCTTCGTCATACCAAGCTGGAATGCGGTGTCCCCACCAAAGCTGACGTGAAATACACCAGTCGTTAATGTCACGCATCCACGAGTTGTACATGTTCTCGTATTGCTGTGGCACAAACTTAATGTCGCCGTTATCAACCGCTTCCATGGCTGTTTTAGCCATAGGTGCAACCGATACATACCATTGATCAGTAAGTAGCGGCTCAATAACCACGCCAGAGCGATCGCCATAAGGCACTTTCAATCCATGTGGATCGATTTTACCTAGCAGACCTAAGGTTTCAAGCTCAGCAACAACCGCTTTACGTGCTTCAAAACGGTCAAGACCGGCATAGCTAGCTGGTAGCGTATTGTCTAACTCGGTGTTAGCAGTACCGTCAGTGTTAACAATTTCAGCAGATGAACGGATAGCCGCGTCAAATGTCAAAATGTTATACATAGGCAGTTCGTGACGCTTACCGACTTCGTAATCGTTAAAGTCATGTGCAGGGGTGATTTTCACACAACCGGTACCGAACTCCATATCAACGTAATCGTCAGCAACGATAGGGATAAGACGGTTAACAATCGGTAGGTGAATAAACTTACCTATTAATGACTGGTAACGTTCATCATCTGGATGAACAGCTACTGCGCTATCGCCTAGCATGGTCTCGGGACGCGTGGTCGCGATCTCTAAGTAATCTTTGCCATCGCTGGTTAATGCGCCTTCGGCAAGCGGGTAGCGGAAATGCCACATGCTGCCCTGTTTTTCTTTGTTCTCAACTTCCAAATCTGAGATAGCGGTATGCAGCTCTGGATCCCAGTTGACCAAACGCTTACCACGGTAAATCATGTCATCTTCAAAAAGGCGTACAAACACCTCTTGTACCGCTTCAGACATGCCATCGTCCATAGTGAAACGCTCACGATCCCAATCAACTGACGCGCCAAGACGACGTAGTTGTTTAGTGATGGTGCCACCAGACTCTTTTTTCCAATCCCAAATGCGATCGATAAAGTTTTCGCGACCTAAATCGTGACGACTCAAACCCTCTTCAGCAGCAACTTTACGCTCAACCAACATCTGCGTTGCAATACCAGCGTGGTCAGTTCCGACCTGCCAAAGGGTGTTTTTCCCTTTCATACGTTGGTAACGGGTCAAGGTATCCATAATGGTATCTTGGAAAGCGTGGCCCATATGCAAGCTACCCGTCACGTTTGGTGGCGGGATCATGATGCAATAGTTGCCTTGAGACTCGTCGCCGTGTGGCTTGAAGTAACCTTTCTCTTCCCAGTTTTGGTAAAGAGACTGTTCGATAGACTGCGGGTTATATGTTTTTTCCATGGGAGCGTGCTTATCTCAAACTAAAATTAATTGGTTATATTGCTCAAGTCTTGGGTCGTTAATGCAATCCCAAGAGTGCGATATTGCCGATAGCGATCGCGTGCGATCGCCTTATGGCTGTCGTCGTTGGCAACGAAGTCGATAATCTGAGCAAAGTTTACCGCAAATTGCGGCACTTGGTCTGCAAGATTAATCAGAACATGACGATTTTTGTTGGCTCCAAGCCTATCAAAGCCTATTTCAACTGGAGCGCCGCCGGTCGGGCCTTCACCTTTAAGGTTATGGGGCACGAAAAATTGCGGCTCAAACTGCCATAAAAGTTCATCAATGGCGTAAGCCTGTTCTTGGTCAGCGCAATGAATGTAGACCCATTGTTGGTTTACAAAAGCCTGATGCGCCAATTCACACGCAAACATAGCGACCTGCTCCAACGCTGAAAGTTGAGCGTTGCGCTGGGCGTTATTGCTGTTAGGCATCAGATAAAACAGAGTCTGTGACATTGTTTATTCTTAGGGTCTAATTCTTAGGACCTAATTAACAGGATCTAAGTTACTTGGCTTTTGGACTGACGAAAGAGGAGATTTTACACTAAAAGTAGACTAGAGATCAGCCCCTTTTTAAAGGGACTGAAATTTTTAGTGTGAGCATTTTTATTAAGGTATAGCTGAAGTCCAATTTAGGAGTCATGTTTCAAAGACGATTAAAGCGTCTATAGCAAGAAACTGTATTTGTAACTTCTAAATATCCAGTTTTTCTTTCTTAGGTTTGAGTACTTTGGAAACTTTTAGTCTTGGCTTCTTTTTATGGGGGGTAATAGTCGGCAAGTTAAACCTTCTACGCTCGTTGTTCACTAAAACATCAGGCATGTTATCTTCACAATAATGAGCAAACTGTTCTAAGTAAATACGTGAGTATGCGCCACCTTCTATAGTAAGCGGTTCATCTAAATCAAGTCTTTTGTGTTTAACCCATGCTTCTAAAGAGTACCAAGTTGATAGATACATAGGCCCCCAAATATTCATAAAGTGATTTCTTGAGATCAAATTATGTAAGGCCATATACCCTATACGTTGAAGCTTTACACTGACCTCTTGTGCTGCTGCTAATTCCTCTTTATTCCAGCTACAGTCGTAGTGTTTTATGTGCTCTCCGGGGCAGCTACAATATGGGCGACTTTTATGTGCATTCGTTAGAATGAGGATTGCAGGTTTTAACAGATCCATTTCAGCCATTGCCCAGCGAAGAATATCAGCATCTCTGGATAGTGAAGACTCTTTGATATTGTTAGAACCTTGCTTCAGACCGTAGAGTAGCAACCCGGTCAGAATAACCATCAAAATATTAGTTAAACCTGAAACACCATTCCAGTCGAAGGTCGTTAGTTGAATCTTAAATTCGTCAAACATAAGCCATTGCTATAAATGAAAAAAATAAAAGTAACATAGGTGAAGGATTATTCAAGTTGAAAGTCTTAGATAGGGGATTTAGTTCTGGCTTGAATTGCTCCACCAAACATTGATTGTAAAGCACGACCACCAGTGTTTTTGTGGCTACTCGACTGTACTCGACTGTACTCGACTGTACTCGACTGTACTCGACTGTACTCGACTGTACTCGACTGTACTCGACTGTACTCGACTGTACTCGACTGTACTCGACTGTACTCGACTGTACTCGACTGTACTCGACTGTACTCGACTGTACTCGACTGTACTCGACTGTACTCGACTGTACTCGACTGTACTCGACTGTACTCGACTGTACTCGGTTTCTATCGTCTTAGCTTTTCCGATCTATTCACCGTCTCAGCATTTCCCGGCTCTAAATCGTCTTAGCTCCAAACCACAGGCACAAAAAAGCCACCACTTTTCAGTGATGGCTTGCTGCTTGTTTACAATAAACAAAATTAAATTGCTCCCCGCATCTTTTCATAAAGAGTCCCGCAACAGCGGTATTCTGGGGAGAATCGTATAGGCACAAAAAAGCCACCACTTTTCAGTGATGGCTTGCTGCTTGTTTACAATAAACAAAATTAAATTGCTCCCCGCATCTTTTCATAAAGAGTCCCGCAACAGCGGTATTCTGGGGAGCTCACATTGTTGAACCTCAAACCCTAGATACAAAAAAGCCACTCTTAAAAAGAGTGGCTTTCAGTAAAATTAAATTGCTCCCGTATCTTTTCATAAAGAGTCCCGCTACAGCGGTATTCTGGGGAGAATCGTATAGGCACAAAAAAGCCACCACTTTTCAGTGATGGCTTGCTGCTTGTTTACAATAAACAAAATTAAATTGCTCCCCAGAATACCGTCGCCGACGTAGACCTTTGAACCGTAAGTTCAAGGCGGGTAAACGAATACCTCCTAAGGCTTCTCGATACGAGCCGAGCTTGCACAATGTCAGTAAAACGTTCACCCTGGGTTTGTAGATATCGGCACAGGGACATTGCCAGCTAACGCGTATCCCAGGGAGCAAAACTTGTATTCGTAAGCAGGTCAATTAACCTTAAAACGGCTTACGACAATAATTCTTTAAAACGTCAATTCGAACCTGAATTCAAACTCGTTCAACGTCTGTTACGGCAGATTATACCCTGTTTTAATCGTCTTTCGAAGAACGTTCTACTAATGCATTCTCTAAAGTCGACTGCAGCAAACCGATTTTTTCATCCATCTGCTTATTATAATCTTGATTCTTCTGCTGTTCTTCTAACAGCTCATAACCGGTATTTAATGCCGCCATAATGGCAATTTCTTCACGGCTAATGTTATTTGTACGTGCTTTTAACGACAATAACTGCTTTTCGAGATTGTGAGCCACGTGCCTAAGTGCTGTCTCTTGTCCGTCTGGACAAGCGATAGAGTAGGTGCGCCCCATAAGGGTAATTTCAATCGCCTTGTTACCCATCCCTAAAGGAATCCTTTAACCGTGTACTTGAGCGGACTATATCGGTCTAAAAAGCAAAGTGCAACACGATCTCCACCTAAACAGAGATAGTTTAGATTAATTGTTGTTTAGATAACCATTAGCGTACAAACATGAAGCGCTTTGGGCGTTTGGGCTAATTGCGTTGTTACTTAAGTTACCGTTAGATATCTTCACTTTTTACCCATCGATAGCAATTGTAATCGCAGTAAACATTGTTGATTGCTGCTTTTGTGGTTGCTCTCGCAAACTTTTAGCCACTTTATGGTGGCAACTCTTGGTCGAATCAGTCAGTTCTGCTAGCATGAAGCCAGTAAATTTTGTGACTGGAAACGACTTTATGGCGACCCTCCCAACGCTCCGCATAGATAACTTACTTGCGGCACTCAACGAAGCTGAAATTGGTCAGCACCCTGTCGAAGTTCACGGCGCATTAGTTGGCTTGATCTGTGGCGGTGTCGAACAATCATCTAAAGGCTGGACTCTGCCGTTATTAGAGCTGATGAATGACGGCCAAGCACTGCCGCCAAAATTGCAGGCATTGGTTGAAGAGCTATACCAAGACGCGGTAACGCGCCTGTCCGATACTGACTTTGGTTTTAGCCCAATGCTGCCTGAAGAGGAGGAGTCACTGCCAAAGCGCGTCGAAGCGCTATCGTTATGGGTACAGAGCTTCCTTACTGGGATTGCGATTATTCAGCCGAAATTGAATAAAGCATCAACAGAGGTGCGCGAAGTGATCCAAGACCTGTCTGAGATCGCCCAAGTGGAGTTTGATGTTGCCGAAGACGATGAGTCAGAAGCGGCCCTTATCGAACTGATGGAGTTCACTCGCATGGCCGCATTGCTATGTTACTCCGAGTTTGGTCCAGCTATCGAAGACGACACGCCAATAGATCTTGGTGTGTTGCACTAACCATCCGTTGCTTAACCGCCATCGCACTTGTGTCATGGCGGTTTACTCTCTAATAAACCAGAGTAAGTAACGGCAATAAAACAGTTATCGGGTTAATCATTCCATGACTAATACAACAGCGGTTGAACAGGTCGATATAGCGATTGTCGGCGGCGCTATGGTCGGCGCGACCTTAGCACTTGGGCTGGCACACATCGCCCTGCAAGCTAAGCGTCCGCTTAAAATTGCCTTGATTGAAGCGCATCGTCCCAATAACGACCATCCTGGCTTCGACGCTCGCTCAATTGCCATCTCCCATGGTTCTATCTTCGAGTTAAAAAAACTGCAGATATGGCCACACATTGCCGCGCTTGCTAGCGAAATTAACCATATTCATATCTCAGAGCGTGGCAACTTCGGTATGACCGAGCTTAGTCGCGACGACTTTCAGCTACCTTATTTAGGCCAGGTGGTCGAGCTCGAAGCTGTCGGCCAGCAGCTGTTCAGTCAGCTTGCAAAAAGCGACATCCAGTTATACTGCCCTGCAAGTTTGCATGAGGTTGAGGCACAAACCGAACAGCAACTGTTGACCTTAGACACTGGCCAGCAGATAGCCGCTAAACTCTTGGTCGCCGCCGACGGTCTAAACTCAAAAGTGCGTCAGGCATTTAAGCAGCCATTAGAGCAGGTCGATTTTCAACAAACCGCAATCATTACTAATATTCAAACTGAGCAGCCACATCAAGGTTGGGCGTTTGAGCGCTTCACTAAAACAGGGCCGTTAGCGCTGCTGCCGATGGCGAACCGTCATGGCGACAATCGGCTTTCGATGGTGTGGGCGTTGTCACCGCAAGAAGCCGAGCAACTGCTTAAGGCGCCAAAAGCGGAGTTTATCAAAAAGCTGCAAAGCGCATTTGGTTACCGAGCTGGGCGCTTTATGGATATAGGCGAGCGCTTTAGTTATCCGTTAATGCTGTCCTATATGCCACGGCCTATCTATCACCGCACGGTGTTTTTAGGTAACGCTGCGCAAACGTTGCACCCTATCGCCGGCCAAGGTTTTAACTTGGGGCTACGCGACGTGGTCAGTTTACTAGAGGTGATAAAGCAATCACTCAGCCATAGCGACTGCGCAGTGGATGTTGGTCTCAGCCAAGTGACCCATGATTATTTAGCCCGCCGTAATGCCGACAGAGACAGCACCATGACCTATATTGAGTTATTAGTGCGCGGCTTCTCCAATGATTATTGGCCATTAGTGCTAGGCCGCAACCTAGGTTTGCGTTTGTTATCGTGGTTTCCGCCGCTGAAAGCGCCCGTGGCACGTAAAGCCATGGGCTGGGCAAAAAGTTGAGTCAAACAAGCTAAATCAAACAAACTGAGCCAAGTAAGCTGATTTAGTCAGCACCGTTGATATTCTATTTTGTTAAATGAGTAAGGGATGAAAATGTTAAGCACAAAAACTTATGATGTCGCGGTTGTTGGCGGTGGAATGGTAGGGTTAGCTACCGCCATTGGCTTGGCAATGAAAGGCGTTAACGTCGTAGTGATTGATGCAGGGCAAACTCATGCCGTCTCTGGCGCACCTAAACTCAGAGTGAGCGCCATTAACAAGGCGAGTCAGCAGTTACTCACTAATTTGGGCGCATGGCCTTATCTAGCAGCAAGTCGCATCAGCCCATATCAAAAAATGCAGGTGTGGGACAAAGATAGTCTCGGTAAAATTGACTTCGATGCACATTCTCTTAGCGAAACCCATCTAGGCGCCATCATCGAAAACGACTCTATCGCCTTTGCATTAGCGGAGCGCGCGAGTGAATTTGAAGAGCTAACCTATATCGAAAACCAACGCCTTGAGCGCATCGCCTTTGGCGAGCGAGAGGCATGGCTAACCTTAGATAATGGCGAAAATATCAGTGCGGCATTAGTGGTTGCCGCCGATGGTGCTAATTCCTGGGTGCGGGAACAGTGCAAAATCCCGATGACTTTCTGGGACTACAATCACCACGCCATCGTCGCCACTATTCGCACCGAACTGCCCCATAGGGACACCGCCAGACAAGTATTCGATAGCGAAGGGCCGCTGGCTTTCCTACCTTTATATGAGAAAGATCTTTGCTCAATCGTGTGGTCAGTGTCGCCCGATAAAGCCGAAGCGCTGCTAGCGCTGGACAAACAGCTGTTCGAGCGTGCACTCACAGCCGCATTCGATGGCCGTTTAGGCATGTGTTCGCTCGAGAGTGATCGCCAGGCATTTCCGCTACGTATGCGTTATGCGCGCCACTTTGCCCGCCATCGTTTAGTGTTGGCTGGTGATGCTGCCCATACGATTCATCCATTAGCTGGGCAGGGGGTTAACTTGGGTTTCTTAGATGCCGCCAGCATCATAGAGACAGTCAGCGAGCTAAAGGAGCAGGGCAAAGACATTGGTGATTACCAAAACCTGCGTAGCCTTGAGCGCTGGCGCAAAGCCGAAGCACTAGAGATGATCAGTGCAATGGAGGGCTTTAAAAGGCTATTTGAGGGCACTAACCCCATCAAGAAAGCGATCCGCGATCTTGGCTTGAATCTGGTGGATAATTTTGCGCCATTGAAAACACTGTTTATTCAGCAGGCGCTAGGCAAGAAAAAAAGCCTGCCTAAGCTGTGTCAAAGCGAACAAGATTAACATTTAACTGTTTTAGCTAAAGGTGAATAAGCCTTTTATTTCATGCACTTGTTATTTGACCCTTGAAAAGCAGCATTTTAGTGTAAAAAAATTACATGTGTAACATGAGAAAAACTAATGGCTAAACTGTTCGGATTAGAAAATTCTTTTGTATACAAAAGCAATACTCAAGGTATAATTTCGCCGCATTTTAATACGACCCAATTGATCTGGTGACAAGCACCCTACACCAGTTGCAGACTCGAATACCCCAAAGAAGGGATAGAAATGGCTAACAAAACTGTACTTTTTAACAAGCACCTAGAATCAAATGGCAAGATGGTAGATTTCCACGGTTGGGATATGCCACTTAACTACGGTTCACAAATCGAAGAGCACCACGCAGTGCGTCAAGACGCGGGTATGTTCGACGTATCACACATGACTGTGGTCGATGTGATTGGTGACGACGCTTGTGCCTTCTTACGTAAGTTGCTAGCCAATGACGTAGCCAAGCTAAAAGTACCAGGCAAAGCCCTGTACGGCGGCATGCTTGATCACAACGGCGGCGTTATCGACGACCTAATCACCTATTACCTTTCTGATACTGAGTATCGCATCGTGGTTAACTCTGCGACTCGCGAAAAAGACTTAGCTTGGATTGCCGAGCAGGTTAAAGGTTTCAGCGTTGAAGTGACCGAGCGTCCAGAGCTGGCAATGATTGCCGTTCAAGGCCCTAACGCCAAAGCAAAAGCCGCGACTGTATTTAACGACGCGCAAAACGCTGCGATTGAAGGCATGAAGCCATTCTTTGGCGTGCAAGCTGACTCACTCTTTATTGCCACTACCGGTTATACCGGCGAAACAGGTTACGAAGTTATCGTTCCTGAAGCTGAAGCCGAAGCATTATGGCAAGCATTTTTAGACGCAGGCGTTAAGCCATGCGGACTCGGCGCACGTGACACCCTTCGTCTTGAAGCGGGCATGAACCTATATGGCCTCGATATGGACGAAAGTGTTAACCCACTGGCAGCCAACATGGGCTGGACTGTGGCATGGGCACCAGAAGATCGCGATTTCAACGGTCGTAAGGCCCTCGAAGCGATTAAAGCGCAAGGCGCAGACAAGTTAGTCGGTCTTGTGATGGATGCTAAAGGCGTGATCCGTCACGGCATGTCAGTGTTCTTTACAGACAGTGACGGTGTTGAGCAACAAGGCACTATTACTAGTGGCACCTTCTCGCCAACGCTAGGTTACTCAATCGCCATGGCGCGCGTACCGCGTAGCATTGGTGATGTTGCAGAAGTAGAGATGCGTAAGAAGCGCGTCCCTGTTAAAGTGATTGCACCGTCGTTTGTACGTAACGGCAAACAAAATTTTTAATTGATTTAGCGACTATTGGCTAAGTTGATGGACTTGGCCAGTAGGGTAAAATTGCAGTTCAGGTCACTTTAAAAATTATTTTTCATTAGCGTTTAGCTTAGCGGTGAATATAATGAAGAGTTGTAGCCTTATCCTATTGAAGACTATCGAAATGATATCAATCGGATTAATGGCAAAAATGTGCTTAAAACTGCTGCGCAAACGCGCAATAAACTGATATAAGCCCTATAGGCAGATCAGTAAACGTCTTATTAAAATACAGAATTAGAACTATCGAATAAGGATTAAGACCAATGAGCAATATCCCAGCTGAACTTAAATATGCTTCTTCTCACGAATGGATCCGCAAAGAGGAAGACGGTAGCTACACAGTAGGTATCAGTGAGCACGCTCAAGAGCTATTGGGTGACATGGTGTTTATTGAGCTGCCAGA
Organism: Shewanella sp. KX20019; assembly: GCF_016757755.1. Classification (NCBI taxonomy): domain Bacteria; kingdom Pseudomonadati; phylum Pseudomonadota; class Gammaproteobacteria; order Alteromonadales; family Shewanellaceae; genus Shewanella; species Shewanella sp. KX20019. The sequence goes on from NZ_CP068437.1 coordinate 1,183,344, forward strand.
CGTTGGCGACGAGCTAAACTCAGGTGAAGACTGTGCCGTCGCTGAATCAGTAAAAGCCGCTTCAGACATCTACTCACCACTAACAGGTGAAGTTATTGCCGTTAACGAAGCGCTAGAAGATTCACCAGAGCTGGTTAACAGTGACGCATTTGGTGACGGTTGGTTCTTCCGCGTTATGCCAACTGACCTCGCTGAGCTAGAAAATTTGCTTGATGCCGAAGGATATCAAGCGGTTATCGACGACGAATAAGTCGCGATAATCAACAAAGCCCCACTCTGCTAAAGATTGGGGCTTTGTTCGTTATATAGCCCTTGGTCTAAATTCTGATATAAGTCCATGGTATAAGCCCAAGGTATAACCAGCTTAATAACGAAAACAAAAATAGATACCATACCAATGCTATTCGCCCAATGAGCAAGCTTGTTCAGCGTGTTAATCGCCTTGGTATAAGACAACGAGACCGGTAAGTCCGCCCCCTACAGGCAGGATGCTGGCAAAAAATGGAACTAGGTTACTCATGACCAAAGAAACCCTTACGCAGTTAGAGCAGCACGAATTATTTCTTCGTCGTCATATCGGCCCAGGTGCCGATCAGCAACAAGAGATGCTGAATTTTGTGGGTGCTGAATCGTTAGAAGACTTGACCGGACAAATTGTTCCAGAGTCTATCCTTCTTAATCGTGACCTCGCCGTTGGCGATTCATGTGGTGAAGCCGAAGGCATGGCTTATATTCGCCAAATCGCGGATAAAAACAAAGTCTTCAAAAGCTACATAGGTATGGGTTACTACGGTACTGAAGTCCCGAGCGTTGTTCAGCGTAACGTGCTTGAAAATCCAGGTTGGTACACGGCATATACGCCATATCAACCAGAGATTGCTCAAGGTCGTCTTGAAGCTATCCTTAACTTCCAGCAGCTATCAATGGACCTTACCGGCCTTGATCTAGCCTCTTCATCACTGCTTGATGAAGCCACTGCGGCCGCCGAAGCAATGGCGATGGCTAAGCGTGTTTCTAAAGCGAAAAAAGCCAACATCTACTTTGTGGCTGATGACGTATTCCCACAAACAATCGACGTGATAAAGACTCGCGCTGAATGTTTTGGTTTTGAAGTGGTTGTCGGCCCAGCACAGGACGCCGTTAACTACGACCTCTTTGGTGCGCAGTTCCAGTACACCAACCGTTATGGTCAAATTGTTGATCACAGCGAACTGTTTGCACAGTTACATGCAAAGAAGGCTATTGTTTCAGTCGCGGCCGACATCATGTCACTGGTTATCCTTAAGTCTCCAGGTTCTATGGGCGCCGATGTGGTATTTGGTAACTCACAGCGCTTTGGTGTTCCAATGGGCTTTGGTGGTCCACACGCGGCATTCTTCGTCACACGTGATGCACACAAGCGCTCACTACCAGGCCGTATTATCGGTGTATCACAAGATACTCGCGGTAACCGTGCCCTGCGTATGGCAATGCAAACGCGCGAGCAACATATTCGCCGCGAAAAAGCTAACTCAAATATCTGTACCGCACAGGTATTACTGGCCAACATGGCGTCGTTCTACGCAGTATTCCACGGCCCACAGGGTCTTAAGGTGATTGCCGATCGCATCCACCGCCTAACCAACATTCTTGCTGCAGGCCTAACCGCTAACGGCGTTGAACTGCTTAACAGCACTTGGTTCGACACCTTATCCCTTAAAGGGCTAGACGTTGCCGCAGTGACTGCACGCTCAGAAGCGGCAGGTCTTAACTTGCGCATCGACAGCGATGGCGTGCTGGGCGTGAGCTTGGCGGAAACAACGACACGCAGTGACGTTGCAGAGCTATTTGAGGTTATCTTGGGCGCAGATCATGGTCTAGATGTCGCTAAGCTTGACGATGACATTCTTGCTAACGGCAGCAGCTCAATTCCTGCAGAGCTAGTACGCTGTGATGCTATCCTGACGCACCCAACCTTTAATCGCTACCAGAGCGAAACCGAGATGATGCGTTACATCAAGCGGTTAGAGAACAAAGATCTGGCATTGAACCACTCAATGATCTCACTCGGTTCATGCACCATGAAGCTAAACGCAGCCACCGAGATGATGCCTATCTCTTGGCCTGAATTTGGTAACATGCACCCATTCTGCCCGCAAAACCAAGCGCTGGGTTATGCACAGCTGCTTGAAGAGCTTTCAACTTGGTTAGTGGATATTACCGGTTACGATGCGGTATCCCTGCAGCCTAACTCGGGTGCACAAGGTGAGTACGCCGGTCTGCTAGCGATAAAGCAGTACCATGAGTCACGCGGTGATGCACACCGAAACATCTGCCTTATCCCACAATCGGCTCACGGTACTAACCCTGCTTCAGCGCAACTCGCTGGCATGAAAATCGTGGTTACTGCCTGTGATAAAGCCGGTAACATCGACATGGACGACCTGCGCACTAAAGCGGCAGAAGTGGCTGACAACCTATCGTGCATCATGGTGACCTACCCATCGACTCACGGTGTGTATGAAGAAACCATTGCGGAAATTTGTGACGTTATCCATGAGTTCGGCGGTCAGGTTTACCTTGATGGCGCCAACATGAACGCACAGGTTGGCCTTACATCACCAGGCTTTATCGGTGCTGACGTATCACACCTTAACCTACACAAAACCTTCGCGATCCCACATGGCGGCGGCGGACCAGGTATGGGCCCAATCGGTGTTAAAAAGCACCTTGCGCCATTCCTATCGGGTCATACTGTGGTTAAGCATGGTCTAGAATCTGACAACAATGGTGCCGTATCTGCTGCGCCATACGGTAGCGCTGGTATCCTGCCTATCACTTGGATGTACATCAAGTTATTAGGTAAGAAGGGTCTACGTCAATCGACTCAAGTAGCACTGCTTAACGCTAACTACATGATGAAGAAGCTGTCTGAGCATTATCCTGTGCTTTATACCGGCCGAAATGATCGTGTTGCCCATGAGTGCATCATCGACTTGCGCCCACTTAAAGAGTCATCGGGTGTGACTGAGATGGATATCGCCAAGCGTCTTAACGATTACGGCTTCCACGCGCCAACCATGAGTTTCCCAGTTGCGGGCACCTTAATGATTGAGCCAACAGAGTCAGAATCTAAGGTAGAGCTAGATAGATTCATCGAAGCGATGATCTCTATTCGCGGCGAAGTCGCTAAAGTAGAAGCAGGCGAGTGGCCAGCGGACAACAACCCGCTACACAACGCGCCGCATACACTAGCCGACATCATGGATAGCGAGTTTGATTCACGTCCATATAGCCGCGAAGAGGCCGTGTTCCCAACGGCAGCGGTTAAGCTAAACAAGTTCTGGCCTACGGTTAACCGTATTGATGACGTGTTTGGTGATCGAAACCTTATGTGTGCTTGTGTACCAATCTCTGACTACGAATAATTGCTGCTTGGGCTCGCTACTGCTGCGTTGAACCTCGGCTCCAGTGCTCATTGACTGGAGTCAACTCCGCGCTAGAGCCTTCGGTCCGCCTTGCATTGGCATCGCCAGCGACGCAATTATGATGAAACGCACCCTAGTGGTGCGTTTTTTATTGGGCGGGATTGTGGAACTTGGAGACGTTTTCGCACATCTCGAAATAAGGAGTTTGACAATAGTCAACTCCGCGGCGAAAACCATCGGCTTCCTTGTCTTATCATCGGCAGTAACGCCATTATGGCTTTGTTGGTTGGGATTAAGTTTACTCTGACCCCATTTATTACGCCCACTTAAAGAGTCATCGGGTGTGACTGAGATGGATATCGCCAAGCGTCTTAACGATTACGGCTTCCACGCGCCAACCATGAGTTTCCCAGTTGCGGGCACCTTAATGATTGAGCCTACGGAATCTGAGTCTAAGGTAGAGCTAGATAGATTCATCGAAGCGATGATCTCTATTCGCGGCGAAGTCGCTAAAGTAGAAGCAGGCGAGTGGCCAGCGGACAACAACCCGCTACACAACGCGCCGCATACACTAGCCGACATTATGGATAGCGAGTTTGATTCACGTCCATATAGCCGCGAAGAGGCCGTGTTCCCAACGGCAGCGGTCAAGCTGAATAAGTTCTGGCCAACGGTTAATCGTATTGATGACGTGTTTGGTGATCGAAACCTTATGTGTGCTTGTGTACCAATCTCTGACTACGAATAATAATGGCTACTTGTGATGAGTGTTAATTAAGTTTGTGACTATATTAATGAAGTTTGTGACCGTAATTAAGATTGTGACTGGCTAGATAGCGAAACGCTCATAACGACATTAAAAAGCGAACCTAAATGGTTCGCTTTTTTTTGAGCTCTGTTTTACTTTTTCTCGGCTGCTAAGGGGAGCGCCGAGTTAGTCTAACGTTCGTTAGCTTAACTCTTTGGAGGGGGAACTCGAAAATGCCCCATAATCAGTTTCACTGATAAAAGTGGTAAATAGCACAATTAAAGCTTCAGGCTTATAAAAGCTAATGTGGGAGACAAGATGCAAGACCAGCCCACAAATTATCATATATGCCGCAGCCTAGAGACTTTTATTCCTGCTTGAACATTGCACTTTATGCAATGATAGAGGTTCTTTGTTTCACTCAGGCAAAGAAACAGAGAATCAGTTCTTTTTATGTTATAACTCATTATTGATACACTGCTTTACTGTTAGTCTTGAGTGATTAAAGTACTGGCAGCTTGTTCTTATTAAGACCGATCTTATTCGGAATTCAGCCTAATATACTGTTATGCCAATGAGGAGTGTTACAACTTGACCACTAGAATAACTCCTAGAATGATTGATCTAACTTATGAAGCATTATTAAAGTCATTCTGGAGGAAAAATGCGCTTAGTAAATTTCTTCGAGCTTCGCACGTATCTGAAAATTTTATTTCTTCGTGGGCGCAAGATGAATCAAAACGTAATTTATTAGATCGTATGTTTCAAGGGTTACAGGCGAGCGATAGGGGGAAATCTTTAATTTTCCAAATGGCACGAAGCTTATCTGAACAAACAACTTTTCCTGACTTACGTAATTGGGAAGATTCACAACATAAAATACAAGAAGCAACTAAATCTGTTAATGACCTGAAGAAGTACTTGAAACAGCAAGATACTAAAGCTGAAAGTGAGAAAGAGAAAAAAGAAAGCCGAGAAAAGACAAGAAAAGAAAGAGAAGCGGTGCAACGTGCTCAAACAGATATTAGTAAACTGCAAAGTGAAATGGATGCAATGCACTCTAAAGTCGGTACTCAAGCAGGCGGTTATGAATTTGAAGAATGGTTTTATAAACTATTAGATTTCAGCGAAATACAAAATAGAAAACCTTATAAAACTAATGGACGACAAATTGATGGTTCTTTAACAATTGAAGGAACTACATATTTGGTAGAGCTTAAGTTTACAAAGGGACAATCTGGAGCTCCTGATATTGACTCACTAAAGGCTAAAGTGAATAAAATGGCAGACAACACCATGGGAATAATGGTTTCAATCTCAGGCTATAGTAGTGTTGCAATTAGTGATGCATCTGGCAGTAAAACTACATTACTTGTACTCGATGCTAGTCATTTATATTTATTTCTATCTGGTGCAATGAGCTTCATAGAAATCATTACACGAATTAGGAGGCATGCATCCCAAACAGGAGAAGCATACTTAGCTACTAGCCAATTTGGTGGTCGCTAAAATTGGCATGGTAAGGGGTTTAAATGGAACTAAAACAGTGGGTTACGTTTCGCTTTGCTACACATTTTAATCCACTGTTTTAGTCCGCTTAATGCGGCGTTATACAAAATGGAGAGTCATGCAATATAAAAGTAGAAGTGTTACTGGAGATGCAGGAGAATATTTCTTTGCATATAAATTAACATCTATGTTTTCTTGGGTAGTTAGGCTCCTTGACGTTGATTTAGGGGTGGATGCTGAAGTAGAAGTCGTAGAGCAAGAAAAAAGTGAATTTAGATTAATTAAAGTTCAAATTAAATCTTCTACAAACATAACAGGAAACACGCATAGTATCAGTGTTTCAGAAGAGCATATTTCGTATTGGAAGAATAGTAATTTACCTGTAATTGTTTGCCTTGTTGATTTAACAACCGAGAAAATATATTGGCGAAAAATTGAATCAGAAGGCGATTACTCCACAAGTGGCGTCAGTTGTAAAGTGCAATTTGACTTAACAAAGCATGAGTTAACAGCATCAACAAAAGAAGCTCTGATTGATATAGCTATACCAAATGAGGTCAAAGAGTATGAACGTTTGAAAGATCTTTTGAATATTGAGCTTAACAAACTTCCATGCCCTGTTAGGCATTATTCTGGTCATTGTGGTGAAGAGTTAAGCACTTTATATGATGCAATAGCGATTGCTCGGCCTCTGCTCGATAAACTAAGAAATCTGATATTTATCCACCCAAATATTGGTAATAACGGTGTGAACTCTAGAACAGAAAATATTCAACTGTTCTTAAATCAAAGTTCAAATTACTGTGATTTATGCAATAGGGAAGAAAACGGTTACGATTAGATTTTGTATGGCAATGTAATTAAACCGGACCAAAACAGTGGGTTACATTCCGCTCCGCTCCAGATTTTAACCCGCTATTTTAGTCCGCTTATAAACCAAACATAGACACCCATCATTAATTGCATGTTTTAGTGCTTCTCACTAAGCTTTAGTCATTGCTTAAGTAAGAGGTTGTTATGCCCCGTCCCAGAAGTACGTTGATTAGCTTAGAAGACACTCCCTATTATCACTGTTGTAGCCGTGTCGTTCGGCGCGCGTTTTTATGTGGAGACGATAAGTATACCGGCAAGAATTACGACCATCGTCGCGGGTGGGTTGAAGCGCAAATATTGAAATTAACTGAAGTGTTTGCGATTGATGTTGCGGCGTATGCCGTGATGAGTAATCACTTGCACGTAGTGCTCTATGTTGACCTGGATACTGTAAATAACTGGTCAGATAAAGAGGTGGTTGAACAGTGGCACAAGTTATTCAATGGTACTGATTTAACGCAAAAATTTGTTAAGGGAGAGGTGATTGAAGAGTGTATGGTCGGGGCATTAAAACACTTAATAGCGACTTACCGTTCACGTTTGAGTGATGTTAGCTGGTTTATGCGTTGTCTTAATGAACCGATTGCTCGGCAGGCTAATTTTGAAGATAACTGCACAGGGCATTTCTGGGAAGGGCGCTTCAAAAGTCAAGCATTGCTGGATGATGCCGCAGTGCTGGCCTGTATGGCCTATGTAGAGCTTAATCCTATTCGCGCTGAGATGGCTAAAACGCCTGAAAAATCAGACTACACCAGTCTCCAACTGAGAGTGAATGCCGCTCTGAAAGGGAAGCAACCAGCCAAGCTCTTACCTTTTATCGGTAATGAAAAGAAGTATCAACCAAAAGGTATCAATTTTTCGCTTAAAGATTACTTGATACTTGTCGATGAAACGGGGAGGATTATTCGTGATGACAAACGAGGTTCTATCTCCTCCAATGCAGAGAAGATATTGAGTAGACTGAATATTCCTAGCGATAACTGGCTGAAAATAGCTACTGATTTTGGTAAGTTGTTTCATGGTCCAGTCGGGTCATTACAAGAACTGACCCATTACTGTGAGCATCTAGAAAAGCGACGACGGCACTTTGCGAGTAGCTGCCAGTACTTCTCGGCAAGTTGAATCTATAGAGCCACAAACCTTTCAGTTTTTGAGTCACTCTAAGGTAGACTCACTGTGATTAAAATCTTCGAATTTGCTGCGAAACACACCTTTCTATCGTATTACCCTGCCTAAATAATGCTTTTAGAAGTCACTTTGCTGGCTTTCACCAACTTAGATGCTCGTCATGGGAATATAGCTATATAGTGCTGATTAATAATGGGTGGCTTTAGGTTTTTCTTTTCCTTGAGGGTGAATGGCAAGATAAACACAGTGGGGTGTACATAGCTCTGAGGCTTTTCCTAGGGCGTTGACTTGATAACTCGACCATTGATATTCACTAGGGTCATCGACCATATTAGCTCTTACTGGATTAAGTTCGATATAACGATAGAGCTGGATTAAGTAGACTTCTGTTTGTACTAGGCAAGACTTATAGCGCCCCTCCCATAGTGTTCCTGAGCGTTTATAGGTGTAATTGAAATACCTTACATACTGTCTCCCAAGGGATTGCATCATTTGACTAAATAGCACCAGTTTTCAGTGGAGTGCAAAGTAAGTGAACGTGGTTTGTCATAAATACCCAAGCATGAATTTCTACCTGAAACTTCTTGGCGTAGTCCTTTAGCCATCCCGTATAGGCAATAAAGTCTTGTTGTGAAGCAAAGCAGGCTTGGCGATTGTTGCCGCGTTGAATGATATGTTGAGGTACACCTATAGGGTTGGCTCTAGGCTTTCTAGGCATGTGCAAGTTCCTTTTGCAAAGCTCATTTATAGCAGAGTATAGGTCAGTTATTTAATTTTACTCTGACCCCAAATTTTGCAAAAGACAATAAAAAAGACAGCTAATGCTGTCTTTTTTAGTTTTATCATTGCTGATAAAAATCTTATATAAAACTAATCTTCAAGAAAAACCGTTAGCTCCATATAGTTGGTTTGATAATCAAGTACACTGATTTCATCATCTGTCATGCGATTTCTGTCGGCTAATAACTTACGCCATTCATTTAATGTTTTAACTGAGTCGTATCCTCTGATACCAATTCGTAAGTTAGGTAAACTAAGTGAGTCAAACTTTGCATCTAAAGCTGTAGGCAGTTTTAGATCTGGCATGCTACCTGATGCCCCGCCCCAAATAGCCCACTCGGCATGACCATCATCGGTAACCCCCGACAGAGTCATATGAGTCAATGCAACATCACCAACACCTGTAAAATCATATTGATAAGGGGCTTGTCCAGTAGATATTTCCGCTAATAATGCGTTAACAGAATCAACGAAGCCGTTTGCTGGATCCCAGAGCATAACCGGAGAAGTGGCGCCTTCGGATGTAACAAGGTGTCGCGCTGAACTATAACTTTCAGCGAGCTTATTACCCACGTACTCTTGACCATATATCGCCGGCCAAACATAACTTTTATTAGTTAATGTCGGATAAACAAATACCAAATCATTTGAGCTATAATTACGCCAACCATCAAACGATAAAGCATATAAGTACCTTGCGTTATTAGGGTTAACGTAATCAACGGCTACACCTTCGTGAGTAAAGTCGCTCAAGCCCAATGTATATTGTGTTTGATTGCTTAAATCAATACTGCCAGCGAGACTGCTCTGACCATCAGCAGCAACTAATTGCACATCGATTGGACCTGTACCATCACACCATTCTATTTCGGGATTACTAGCCAATGGCATTAATTCGAAGCTACTGCCTCCCAGGTACAACATACTGTCAGGGGCATCGGCTATAAGCGACTGCACTGGAAACTCGACTTGTTTACAGTTACAACCTTCTTCGTTGTTATCATCCCTAAAATAGGTAACACCTAAATCACCGGCCTCAACATCAACAGTAGAGATAACCTTGAGTTCAGGCTGGTCTTTATAATAGATCTGATTTTCCGCGGTTAAGGTGAGATGTTTTGCGTTACTCGGCCAGTCAGCAGTGAGCGCTCCAGCGCTATCTGTTACATACTCTGCAATAATGTCACCGGTATTATTGTGCACAAATACGTTAACATCAGGCTTAGGTTTTTTGATTCCACATTGATTACTAACCACTGTATTTAAGGTGATTTGTGGCGCATTGCCGCCGGATGAACCACCATTGTCTGTAGAGCCTGATGAGTCATCTCCGCTGCCACAAGCAGTTAAAACCAATGCGAATATTGCAGTCAACGTCCATTTTTTTGCCGTCATGTCTTCTTCCTGAATATGTTGAGATACACTAAATAGTCACTTATTTAGCTTTGTAAAATACGTTCCTTTAACGATAAGTGGAGCTTGTTAAAATTAAGGTGATTGTGGTAAAGACTCAGATATAAGAACACTTATAAATGATTAAAGTTATATAGAGCCTCTACGGCAATGGCGCTAATTTAGGTCCGAAATCAGTAAAAATCAAACCAAGACCACTGTTAAAAGCATGTAAAGAAACGTGGTCGCAACCGTACAGTTTTACAGCAAAAAAGTCTATATGCTTATATACAAAAAAACCGATTTATAATGAGTAAATCAGTAGGGTAGAGTAATTTTTTCAGCTTAGAAGGGAAACCAATCATAGTCACCCATCATTAATGGCATGAATATCGACCTCCAACTATGCTTTGAAAGCTCATTTAGCAAGGAGGTTGCATGCCAAAGCCGAGACGAACTCTCATTAGTATTAAGCTCTTTATTTGGCGAGAAAATTCCTATTAGTACTGTTGAGCGGCGTGATTAGTAATGGGTGGCTTTAGTCATTTGTTTTATTGGCATCGATCACTTGCTATAGTGATTAATAGTTGTTAATTTGTACGAAATCATTTTTATCACAGGCTATACAGTCTGTTAATAGATTAATGCTTAGTAAACTCGTAAGGGTGAAACGCAGGGCTGGCCGCCTTTCTATTTGATACAAACCATACGGTTGTATTGTGATATTCAATTGGGGTTTCCTCCCTAAAGGGGAGCCTGTTCGCATACAGAACGCCACTGACTTGCATGCGGCATCAATTAAGTATTGGATACAATTATGCCTGTTAAACACGTTCAAAGAACTGCTCCTGCGAATAACTACTACAGAAATACCTCTTTCGAAACTCTAGCTGTCAGCTGGCTAACTTATGATGGTTGGGAAGTTTTCACGCCTATCATTGATCATGACATGAAAACAGATTTACTGATTAGCGATGGTGACAATTTTTATCGAATTCAAATCAAAACTGTTGAAACTAATGATGAAAGTTTTCAAGTAGAGAATAGATGGGGTGATGCAAAAATCGACTTCGTTATCTATTTTTCTAAATCTGCAAATTGGGGGTATATCATGAAACCTTTCATGCAGAAAAAAAAGTCACTGAAAGCTAAGGGGCATATCAAGTTTCACCAGCACGCTAAACCATTTATCAAAGCATTTAGTGCGATCTAGAATAAGTGGGGAGCCCTCAGACTCTGATCTCCAATTTTGGATCTTTGAGGAAGAGTAAAGTATAAGTACTCTTATGAACTTTGGCGCATCCCTAATGGTCTCGGTGGTTACTACATGAATAGAAGCGGTACATACAGTACTATTCCATACTCATTTATATAGGTTTATTAGAATGCTGTTTAAAAAGCTATATTTCCTTTTACTATCTTTACTGTTGATGGCATGTAGCCCCCACTACAACGAACAGGACATTACTAATTCAGAAATGCTTCAGGAACTAGAGCCGTTAAAAGTAGTACTCGCGAAATATAACATCGTTGAGTTATCTTACTTTTCTGACGAGGTACTTGTATTAAATGGCATTGTATTAAATCCAATAAAAAGTACATTTGGCTTAAGTCCTGATAGTGGTTTTATGGAGACTTATACTGAAAAAGCAACTAAAAAAAGCTATACGAAGTGGAAGCAACTTTTAGCGAAAACTCAGCCGTTGACTAATGTAACCCAAGAACAATTTCATCAAATCATGGCTGATATGGCACAAATTGGTGTAACAGATATGTTCAACGATAAGCAATTTAACATCATCCGTATTCAATGGGGTAATTCTATTATGTGGGGAATTAATGGGCTAATCATTGGCGATGCTAAAAATGCAGCTGCTTTTCAAAAACATTTTAAATATGATGTTTTCAAGCAAGTCTCTGATGGAGTTTATTTTTTTCAGCTGCTTTAGTTTAGGTATTAATTTACTCCAATCATAGACCCCCATCATTAATGGCATATTTTGAAAGCAACCACAAAAAAGCGCAGCTTGTGCTGCGCTTTAGTTTCAATATGGGTAATTTTAAGCGTTATTAACGCTTCAGAGAGAACATCTGTTTAAGCTGGGCTTTTTCTGCATCAGAAAGCATAGTCTCGTGGGCGACCTGCATACTAGTTGGGCAGGCTTGCTCATTGTCTAAAACCTTATCGAACACCTGAAAATGGCTACCTGTTACTGTCTGATATTGGCAAATTAGCAAGTTCTCATCAGTGTTAGATTGCACCAAATTTGCTGTTACTGCAGTATTTACGGAAGCATGAACGCTGCTAATTGAGATAAACAGGGTCAGAGCGATTGTGGATACCGTTTTCACTGCTGTTGCTAACATCTTAGTTAATTGCTTCATCTGTCGCCTCTGCTTAATCATCCTAATTCGATTACTAATATAACTACAGAATGCTGTACCGCAACTTAACCATTTATCGGCGTTTTTACTGGCTGACGGTTGCATCAGGGATCATTAGCTAGCAAAATCTACGTTATAAGCAGAATGACTCATGACCCCTACTTACGACAGACGCAAAGGCTAAGACACATATGCATCAAGAATTTCCGATTACGATTGTGGCCGATGGCAGGTTTTCTAACTCGCTTAAGCCGTTGTTGAGCCAGCTGGAGATGTGGATCAATTTTCAGGCGCTTAAGGCGGATTGGTACGGTAATGAAGACTGTATCTTGTCTTTTGATTTTACCTTGGTCAGAACATTAGAAGACAAAGCACAACAGCTGACTTCTACAAGCGGTGAGAGCACAGATAGTTGGATTGTAGAGTCTGGTTACGCTTATCGCTTTGAAAGCAGCACTTTGAAGACTAGCGCCTTTATTGCTGTTGCTGATTTGCTTGAGGCTGGTACTGGTATTGAACCAGCGATAAAAGCAAGACTGGTCAGTGTAGCCAATGCTATTGGGGTACAGCAGGGGTTGTTGGGGTTGGAGTAGGAAGTCTGCTTTAATCTGTTTATACTTGTAAATCAAGTGGTTGACGGGTTGACGGGTTGACGGGTTGACGGGTTGACGGTTTGACGGTTTGGCGGCCATTATTGAATCTAACTGATTTGGTGTTTTTGGATATGCGTGTTCGTCACAATTTAGAATAACATGGCCACCTAGTGTTAAATTTAGGGTTATATACACAGCTAAATTTTACTCTGAGCTTGACGGATCTAGTGCTATGACAAACAAGCAATCAAAGGTTATTTGGCCGATATCAATATTTGACATGTCCACCATTCCAGAAAGTCGCACAGTTCCAGTCTGACCTTGAAAGCGACCAGTACCTTCCAAAATAGCATTTTCGTTGCTTGCGGCTCCCGTTATGTGAGTTATGGATTGGCCATCTGGAGTCACTATAGCCTTTGTGACGGGCTGAACGGTTGTGTTTCCTCTGGTGACAAGTGTACCTTGGGGGAAATTGAAGTATGTAGTCCCAACCAATGCAAGTCCGTCGCCAACGCTGGCAATCATCGACAAACAGTCGACAGCTGTACCAATCAAATGACCATTTTCGCCATTGAGTAGATTGACTTTGAAACAAGTAGCGTCATCTTCAATACCATCACCGTCAATATCAGGTACCTTAAGTAGCTCCCCGTTCCCAGTACCAACCAAGTTTAGGACCATTACATTCCCTCCACCTTGATTTTCTCCTATAGCATCTAATGGAACACTTATAAAAATAAATGAAACCAGTGCAATTATAATTTTTGTATTCATCGTTGTATCCTTAATGGGATAGATTACATGTGCGATAAAAGCAGCATAATTCGTGCCCTATTTTAATTAACTGGTTTTATTAGTTTTACTTTTTTGTAATTCTCCCCCCGGAAAGGGTGAACACATAATCTGTTCAATGTGAACACTTATGGAGTTAAGCACGAGAGGCCTGATTAAGAAAAAATCAATCAAAGCCATCCCATCGTTGATGGCGGTACTGGTATTGAACAAGCGATAAAAGCAAGACTGGTCAGTGTAACCAATGCTGTTGGGGTACAGCAGGGGTTGTTGGCTTTGGCATAAATAGAGTCAGATTCTGACCCTATTAAAAAAACGGCTTACATATCGCTATGCAAGCCGCTTGAATTCACTGCTTTAGGTCACAAGAAAGTTAAACTGAATGCCTAACCAATAAACCCGAGAAACAGGTAGGACGCCAGTAGTACGGCTACCCACAGCACCATATTTCCAGATGGGTATGAGCCTGACAATAAGCCGCCTAAGCCTTTATGCTTGCTGGCAATAAAGCTCTGGCATTGGCTTAACTTGCCGCGAACCGCGTTGCGCATTGCACCGTCTGCCTGCCAAATAACTGCAAACACTTTGGCAAGCACATTGGGTATGGCGCGTCTGTAGATCCAATCTACATCTAAGTTGGTCGAGCGCAGCTCTGGCGGGTACATGTTTCTCAAGTTCAACCACACAAAGGCTAAGGCTGAGAACAGTAGCAGCTGAGTTTGGGCTAACACGTGGGTCGCATCATAAGGGTTGTAACCCGTATCATATGGCAGCAGCGAGTATAGCGCCGCAGGGTAGATACCGATGGCGACACACAAGCTCGCAGCGATAAACATGGCGAACAACATATTGCGCGGTGGATCGCTGGCACGTAGTCCTGAGTCGTGGGCGAAGAAGGCGAAGTAGGGGATCTTGATCCCTGCATGATGGAACACGCCTGCTGAGGCGAACAGCAGCATCAACCAGATCCAGTCAAAACCGTTTTCAAGCGCCGCTGACATCACCATAGATTTACTGACAAAGCCACTGAACAGCGGGAAGGCTGAGATAGAAGCCGCACCGACAATACAGAGTATGGTGGTCTTGGGCATGGTCTTATACAGGCCGCCCAGATCTGAGCCGTTTATTCTGCCGGTCATATGCAGGACCGCGCCCATGCTCATAAACAGCAAGCCTTTGAAGATCACATCGTTAAAAGCATGTGCAATGGCGCCGTTGATTGCCAGTGCGGTACCGATCCCGATACCCACCACCATAAAGCCCACTTGGTTTATCAAACTATAGGCCAACACTCTGCGAAGATCATTTTCAATTACTGCAAAGAAGATGGGGAAGCAGGTCATGGCTGCGCCAATGTATACCAGCAACTCAGTGCCAGGGTAGGCGCGTGCTAAGGCATAAACAGCCACCTTAGTGGTAAATGCACTAAGGAGCACAGTGCCGGTTGGCGTGGCTTCAGGATAGGCGTCGGTGAGCCAGGTATGGGCAAACGGGAAAGCACATTTAATACCAAAGGCGATAAAGATCAGCCAGCCAGCGATACTATCTAGGCCAATATACTCAAAAGATAGCGAGCCTGTTTCAGAAGCATAAAATAGCGCCCCTACCAGCAAGATCACGCCCGATAGCACTTGAATGATCAGGTAGCGCATACCGGCGTGATAAGCGCGGGACGTTCTACGCGCCCAGATTAAGAATACCGAGGTAAATGCCAGTAGCTCCCAGAATACAAATAGCGTCAGCAGATCACCGGCAAATACTGCGCCTAGCGCACTACCTGCATAGAGCATGGCGGCAACTTGCTGTACGGTATCTTTAACATGCAGCGAGTAGATGATGGAGATGAAGGCGGCGATATGAAATACATAGCCAAACATCAAGCTCAGTTTATCAGCGCGATAGGGCACTAATTCATAATCTAAAAACGTCAGCTGCAGATGAATGCCCTCAGGCACAGTCCACAGGTGCATTGCGCTAATGACAGGAATGGCCACCATTATCGCACCGCGTAATTTGCCACTGGTCATTGCAGCAATAAGCCCGCCTATAAAGAACAGGGTGAAGGGCGGTAACTCAAGCATCCACATTGTGATCACCTATTTTTTTGTTTTCAGTCTGATTGTTGGCACCCTGGTGGGCGTTTTCATCAGTCGCTTTTTCTAAACTGTTTTCATCATCATAATAATCCTCTGAGCGCATCAGAAAGGTACGCATCCAGCGAGCGATGACCACCAAGACCACACAGCCGATAAAGCCATAGATGGGGTAGAAGGCAGGCAGGTTTTCCCAGCTATGATAAACATGGCGGTTGATGACAAAATCAAGCACCACGACGAGCACACAGCAGGCATAGAAAATATTCATAACCCACTTGGTATTTTTGGGGTTATCAAAGAAGTACTGCTTATTATCTTTCTCTTTCTCTTTCTCTTTCTCTTTCTTATTAATGTCCATGGCTAACTCCAGGTACAGTTAAGATGGTTTTGGCCAACTCATAGAGGGGCTGTGGATAGATGAACAAGATAAGGCAACCTAAAGTGGTGACAGCTATCGCAACCAAAGAGATTAGCGGTGCTTCCTTGACCCCAGCCTTTGCCGCTGGATGTCCCTTGCCAGGGAAAAACGCATGGTATGGGATAGGCAATAGGTAGGCGATATTGAGCAGTGAACTCACCATCAATACCATCATGATGACCCAATAACCTGTTTCCATGGTGCCCATCAACAGAAACCACTTACTCCAAGTACCGCCAGCTGGTGGTACGCCAATAATACTCAGGCTGGCGATAAAAAAGGCCGCCATGGTGATAGGCATAGTAAAGCCCAGACCGCGCATTTCGCTTATCTTAGATTTATGAGTGGCGACCAGAATGGCGCCGGCACAGAAGAACAGAGTGATCTTACCAAACGCATGAGTCGCAATGTGCATCGAGCTGCCGATAACACCAGATGTGGTGGCCAGCAACGCACCTATGGTGATATAGCCCAGCTGGCTGATTGTCGAGTAGGCAAGGCGCGCTTTTAAGTTGTCCTGACGCATGGCTACTATTGAGGCGAGCAGCACAGATGCAGCCGCTAGGTAGAGCAGGAACTCGGTTGTCGGCAGGGTGGGCAGTAACTCGATACCAAAGATAAACACACAGACCTTTAATATGGTGAACACGCCAGCCTTAACAACCGCTACGGCATGCAGCAGCGCGCTCACTGGTGTCGGCGCGACCATGGCAGCGGGTAGCCAGCGATGGAACGGCATGATGGCCGCTTTACCAATACCAAAAACAAACAGCACCAGTATTGCGCCCGCTAGGCTGGTATCGACGTTGTCGCCGAAGATGCCGCCTGGGGTGAAGTCCAAGGTGCCAGCCACAAACCAAGTTAAGATAATCGCCAGTAGGAAAAAGGCGATAGAGGTGCCGAGTAAAATTCCTAAATAGACCCGTCCTCCCTGCTTGGCTTTTTCTGTGCCAGCGTGGGTCACTAATGGATAAGTGGATAGGGTCAACACTTCGTAGAAGATAAATAGCGTGAACAGGTTGGCCGAAAAGGCCAGCCCCATCACTGCACTTATCGCTAAGGCAAAGCAGAGATAAAAGCGAGTTTGGTTATCCTCGCCGTGACCACGCATATAGCCGATGGCGTAAAGGGTGGTGATGAGCCAAAGAAAGCTGGCAATGAGGGCAAACAGCATCCCTAATGGCTCAACGACAAAGCTGACTTCAAGGCCTGGTAGCAACTGCCACCAAAACACCTCGATAGAGGCACCAGCACTGAGGCCTTGATAGAGGTTTATTACACAAAAGAGCACCGCAAGACTGAAGCTTATGGTGACAGCCTCACGAAGGTTGGGATGCTTTCCCGTTGCCAAGATCGCCAAGGTGGCGAGCAGTGGCAAGATGATGGTTAGCTGTAGCAACAGCTCCAAAGATAGATTCATGGGTTAATTCCAAACAAGCTTTGAGAAGCCGCCTGTGCCACCTGCACACTAAGGCGGGTATCGATACCAAAATAGATATTGGCCAGTACCAGTGCCCAAATTGGGGCAAGGAAGGTCCAAGGGGCTTCCTGCACCGCTTCACGACCCGGTAGAGGAGGCTTAAAGTAGGCTATCTCAACGATACGCCATATATAAAGCACAGCCAATAGTGAGCCCAGTAGTACCAATACTGCCACTGGCCACATGCCCTCTTCAATGGCGGCAACAAGCAGGTACCACTTGCTGACAAAGCCAACGGTTAACGGCACGCCAATCAAACTCAAACCAGCGACAACAATAGCTGCCATAGTGAGGGGCATCTGCCTGCCTAGCCCTTGGAACTGGCTAAGTTGTACGCTGCCGATGCGGTACATCACCGCGCCGAGGGCTAAAAATAGCGCGCTCTTCATCAGGGCGTGATTAAACAGGTGCAGCAGGGTGGCCATCAGGCCTGTGGTCGTGTTGATGGCATAACCAATGATCATGTAGCCAACTTGAGCGATACTCGAATAGGCGAAGATATGTTTAACATTGGTTTTATATATCGCTGCCGTTGAGGCTGCGAAAACCCCGACCAGACCAAGGATGATAAATATGTTCTGCAGTGGCAAGGTAGTGAAGGAAAACTCGATGCCAAATACCGTATAGGTGAAGCGGATCAGTAGGTAAACCGCAACTTTAGTCGCCGTGGCAGCGAGAAAAGCTGTCACTATTGAAGGCGCATAGGCGTAGGCATTAGGTAACCACAGGTGCAGTGGGAACAGTGCCAGTTTTAGACAGACGCCGACAATCAAAAAGGCAAACGCGGCAAATACGGTGCGGGTTTGGTTAACCTCTGCAAGCCGAGTGGCGAGATCGGCCATATTCAGCGTTCCCGTCATCTGGTACAGCAAGCCGATGCCGATCAAAATAAAGGTCGCACCTATGGTGCCCATGATCAGATATTGATAAGCGGCCCAAAGGGCGCGTCTATCTTTGCCAAGTGCAATCAGCGCATAGGCCGATAGTGAGGAGATCTCCAAAAATACGAATACATTGAACACATCGCCAGTGGATACGATGCCGAACATGCCCGTTATTGACAGTAGATACAGGCTATAAAAGAGTGTGTGGCGATCTTCAGGCAGCTCTTTTTGGATACTGGTATGGGCTGCAAATAGCACGACCGTACCGACAGAAGAGATGATCAGCAGCAGAAGAGCGTTGAGCTCATCGATACGATATTCGATACCCCAAGGGGCATCCCAGCCACCGAGTTGATAGATAATGGTGCCTGAACTCATCACCTGTTGTAGTAAAAACATGCTATTGAGGCAGGTAAAAGCGCAAACGAATAGGGCAAATAGCCATACCAGTTTAGAGCGGTTTAGGAACCAGCATAAAGGCGCTGCCATCAGCGGCACAATAACTTGTAAAATAGGCAGATGGGCTAGCACGATGTTTTATCCTCAGTGAGCTGATCTTGAATTTGAATCTCATCCTCCTCGATAGAGCCATAGGACTCTTTGATTCTTACGACCAGTGCAAGGCCGAGCGCCGTGGTGGCAATACCAACCACAATCGCGGTAAGAATAAGCACATGGGGCAGGGGATTAGAGTAGCGAGCCACACCTTCAGCCAAGATGGGTGCGCTACCGCTATCGACATTACCCATACTGATGTAAAAGATAAAAACCGAGGTTTGGAAAATCGTTAAGCCAACCAATTTTTTGATCAGGTTGCCATGGGCGATAACGATATAGAAACCTATCATCATCAGCAGTACCACGATCCAGTAGTTATAGAGTCCTAGTACCATTATTCCCCCTCGCTTTTGTTTAGTTCTGTAGCGTGCTGTTGTGCTTCTCTGCGACCGGCAAAGTTGAAAAAGATAATGATCATCACCGCGGCAACGGTGCAGCCAACCCCAAGTTCGATCAGCAAAATACCTAAGTGCTGACCAGCAATAGGGTCGTCAGCGAGTACGTTGTAATCTAAGAAGTTACCGCCGTTAATGAGTGAAACCACACCAACGCTGGCATAGAGCAATAAGCCGATAGCTGCTACCAGTTGGATAATCGTCTGATTAAAGACACGCCTTGCGGTATCTAGGCCATATAACATGGCATAGAGAATAATTGCTGCGGCAAAAATCACACCTGCCTGAAACCCGCCTCCGGGGCCAAAGTCACCGTGAAATTGCACATAGAGTGCAAATAAAAGGATAAAGGGAATGAGTATTTTGCTAACAATGCGCAGCACCATATGCTGCTCATGCATCTCATCTTTTTTGATCTTTTCTCGGCTTTCATCTAATTGATGAGACTTGCGACGTCGGGGCAGTGACAGCAGTGATAACACACCAATACCAGCAGTAAAGATAACGGCAACCTCACCTAAGGTGTCAAAGGCACGGTAGCTCGCCAGTACTGAGGTGACAATGTTAGGTACACCGACCTCCTGCATAGAATCATTAATATAGCGAGGAGCGACATGCTGATGAACGGGGGCATCGAAGCTGCCAAAATAGGGCATATCTAAGGTGCCGTAGATCAGCATGCCACCTGTGATAAAGACAACCAGTAAGGCCAGTAGCGGTTTATGACGCTTTGGCGCCTCGCGGCGTCCAGTCATGGTGATGGCTGCCAGCATGAGTAAACCTGAAATACCAGCGCCGACAGCGGCCTCTGTAAAGGCCACATCCACGGCATCTAATACCACAAAGAAGCTTGCTGATAGTAAGCCGTAGATCCCGGTCAACATCACCACGGCCAACAGATCTTTTGTCCGTACAATGGCGATAGCGATCACGACGAGAAAGCTTAATAGAACGACATTAACTAAAGTTTCGATGGCTTGTCCCCTCCCTTGTTAATTGACTCATCAAGCACTGGTTGCACGTTGTTACGTAGTGCTGCTTTGGCCAGAGCATGACTTGCAGTAGGGTTGATAAGTAGGGTGAACAGTAAGATCATCATCAGCTTAAGCAGCACTAGACCTTCAGGGTTTTGTAACATCAGGCCAATGAGTATTAGCCCCGCACCTAAGGTGTCGGTGACACCTACCGCGTGCATGCGAGTAAAGAAATCTGGGAAGCGCAAGATGCCAACGCCGCCGGATAGACATAGAAAACAGCCGAGCAGCAAACATAAGCCACTAGCGATCTCGAGTATGAGATTCATTGTTTATCCTCTTTAGTTGATGGTTGCTGTCGAAGCGCGTGCTTGAACTCAACAGAGTCAGAAAAGCGCAGTACGCCGATAACACTGATAAAGTTGATCAGGGCGTATACCAGGGCGATATCGAGAAACTCAGGGCGTCCCATCAAAAAGCCCAGTATCGAGATCAGCAGCACCGTTTTAGTGCCAAACATATTAAATGCGAGGATTCGATCGTATAGCGTTGGCCCCACGACACAGCGAATGATCGCGAGGAGCATGACAACAAGAATGGCGATTGTGGCTGCAGTTAACATCTGTTTTCCAATTCAGTTACTCGGCGATCCATCTCGCCGGCTTTTAAGGTATCGATATTGTCTTTAATCAATGCGTGGATGGTCATGCGATCGCCGACTAGGTCCACTGTTACTGTTCCCGGCGTTAAGGTGATGGAGTTGGCGTAGATAACCTTGCCGAGATCGGTGCGTTGACTGGCATCTATCGTGACAAGCGTTGGGGAGATGCTGCTATTGCCGAGCCAGATGTGTTTGACTACAGAGATATTGGCAACAATGACCTCTTTGGTTAGCCATAGCAGATAGCTAGGCATTTTCAGTGAAAGGTGAACTGGCTGAGACTCATGATCGATCACATCCATCCGGTGTGCGATATAGAGCACCAGCAGGATAGAAGCGGCACCCAGTGATAGCAGCAGTGCGTTGCTGTAGTTTGAGTTAATCCACCAAAAGAGAGACAGGCTTAAACAGAGGCAGAGTGTGTGGCTCGGCAGATGCTTCGTTGTGTCATCTAACGTTTTTTTGTCTAAAATTTTGTTATTTTTCATGATCACTTTTACCGTTACCAATAAGTTCATTGGATTGGGGGTCAACACATGGCAGCGCTAGTAAGTTTTATCTATGACTTACAGTGGTTATGGACATGAAGATTCCACTTCAAGTGCATCGAAAATTTGCGTGTGTAGTACCTGCATCGATTCGATTGGATATGACAGATGTCCAACGAGGCGCTGTGCCAAGTGCTCAATATTTTCGTTTTGAGGTAGGCATAATTGGATAGGTTGCTCCTTCGATGTCCGCTTTCCAACTCGTGTTCGATAGGCTCTATCTAGAAAAACTCCCGAAGTTTCACGCAATATGTAATCTGATTTTGTGGTTAAGGAACCCGCCAGAAACCCCTGAATATAGTGAACACAGGAGTCGGCAGAGCGCTCCTCTGAGGCATTCTCAAGTGACATGCAAGAGTCAAGTACCACTAGCTCCTCATTTGTAGGAGCAGTTGTTGCTGCAAATACTGGAAAGGAAAAGGTCAATGCTAATGTTAATAGCGCTAATAACTGGCTGGTCTTCATTTAAGCTCCTTGTTTATATGTTTACTTATTCGATTGTAAGTAATTCAAGAGTCATAAATTAGTAGCAAGTAGAAGTGGTTATATATTACTGGCAGGGTAATGTCTTAATGTTTTCGCCAGGTGAACTCTTGAGTGTCCAGCTGTTTATTTCACCAGCTTTTGACCTGTTGATATTACAGTTGCCACTAGGTTATAAAGTCTTAACCTATAAAGTTAATTAGTCACTCTTACTTATAATTTATATTTGCATTGTTATGCATAGTTACTCATTGACCTTGATAGTTAAGAGCAAATTGATAGTTTGTGTAAACTCGATTATTGTTGTTTTATTCATCGAGAATTACGAAGTGTTACTGCAAGCTATTGTATTGGTGTGATTTATTTTTTGTTGTTTATGGCTGGTTGATGTTGGTACTGGAATGGTTAAGTTTTGATTTATGTTAAGTTAAGCTAGTTTATGGTTATTCTTAAGTTTATTTTAAGCTTTGGTGTTGGCTTGAATTATAAGCTGGTTGGTATTTTATTTAGTCTAGTTCTGATAGTTGTTTAAAATAGTTAGGCGTTACTGACGGTATTTCTGACTAACTATATAGCGTTAAAGTTGTTACCTTATTAGTTTTCCTGTGTTCAACAGCTGATTTTACTTATTGTAATCTAATACGACTAAGCTGCTAAAAATGGTTCTGCTCTACTTTCTAATAAGGCATGTGCTTTTTATAATCTATGCCGTGATAAATGTAGGGCGTTGTCAGCCCCAACTGAATATTGTGAGTATTAATAACCTAAACGGTGACAAGGTGTCAGTAGTTGCTAAGGCTGGTTGTGTAGGTAAAGCTAAGCCATCTCAGGGTCTGGATCACCGGACCCCAACTTGGCTATTAATTAAATCGGTTTGGCAAAAAGGGGGCTAACTCAACACTCGGTGTACTACCTGTGATGAGCTCGCTCACCAGCTTTCCTGTTATCGGCCCTAGACTCAGTCCCATCATCGCGTGTCCTGTTGCTATTGTGAGGTTATCAATATTAGGTGCCGGGCCTATAATGGGCAATCCGTCAGGGGAACAGGGGCGAAATCCGCTCCAAAATTGGCTGCGATCTATCGCTCTGCTGTCGAAAGCTGGGAGGTATTGGCTAGCAGAGCGCAATAAACCTGTAATGCGATTTGAGCTTAGCCCTCTTGACTCCAGTGCTGCGAGAACACCAAGCTCCATGGTTCCTCCAAATCGAATCTCATCATTAAAGGGGCTAACAGCCACTTTTGCTTCGCTTAAGATAAATGGAGTACGACATGAAAATGGCGCATTGCCTGCCGCGGATGTGTTGTCCAATGTAATGCTAATGCCTTTCCCTGATTGTACAGGAAGTTCAAAGTTCAAGCCTTTAGCTAACTTTTGACACCAGGCACCATTAGCAAGGACAACATTTCCGGCATTAACTTTTCCTTTCGTTGTGTGAATGCTACTGATAGTGCGTGGCGCTTTAGCGTCGGTTTCAAAACTTATCACTTCTGTTTGCTCCATGAATTCAACCCCTTGCTTTGTTAAGAACGATTTCATCGAGGAGATAAATTCAAAGGGCGATATATGGGCATCTTCGGGGTAGTGAGCGGCGCCGACCACGTCAAAGTCAATGTTAGGTTCTAATCTTTTCAGTGCTTCTTTATCAAGAATTTCAGCATTCAGCCCAAGAGTATTCGCTTGCGCCACGGTGACGGCCTCTTCATCTAACCCTGATTGGGTTTTATAGAGCATAAGCAAGCCTTTTTGATGAAATTGAAACTCAATATCACCACTCTTAGACAGCATTTGATAAAGTTCTAGAGACTTTAAGTTAATATCTAAGAGTACTTGTTGAGTTTGCTGCGTATGTTCTTTGGTGCACTTTTTGGCAAATGATAATAGCCATTTTAGAAAATCAGCATTCAGGCTTGGACGCACAAAGAAGGGGCTTTGTGGATTAAGCATCCATTTCAGCCCTTTTTTAATCATCCCGGGGGCCGCTAAAGGGATGAAGTGACTGGGTGTAATATAACCAGCATTACCATAGGAGCAGGCTTTTCCTATCTCATCCTTCTCTATAACTACGACCTTCATACCAGCTTTATGTAGGTAGTAGGCACTACAGATCCCAATTATCCCGCCACCGACAATGGCGACATTTTTTCTATTTATAGAAGTTAGCGACAAAATAATCCCTCAATTTGTATCCTAGTGCAGACAATTACCCTAACTCTTGGGTGAATTGGATATCACTAAGTATCAGTTTCTTAAGAATGTATTTAATAAAGCAGCTATGCGGTTTGTTCTAAATCAACTCAATGCAGGAAAGTGAGTCAACATGAATTATTCTATCGATGCCGGTGGAGGGATAACACAATAGCAAGGCTATTAAATTCCCACTGAATTCTGAATCCTCTGGGAGGGTATATGTATTTAATTCAGAGCGTCCTAGGGCTCAAAATGTCGCTGAATGTTCTTCGAGCAGAGTGCTTTTAGCATGTTAAACGCCACATACTTTTAACGCGTTACAGCGCTGCGCAATAGTCACTTTGCTATGCAATCTCTCTGTTGAATATAAGGTCTTGCTTATGTGTTGGTAACATTTTATTTACATCTCGGTTGGTTTTATTGTTAAGTAAAATCAATGCGTTACCGCTTTCTTGGTTGTTCTGTACACTGTTGCTGTATGAAAAAGCAGCTAAGATGCTACCGCTTTGTTGCTATTTGGTATATTGTATGCGCAATGAGTTCATTAAGGAAGTTGGCTCATAAATAACAGGCGAGCTCAGTTGTTGGAGTATGGATTACGTCTGAAATAATCCATTTAAAAGGAATTAACAATGAAACCAAATCACCTCATGGTGGCGCTAGGGTTATTTAGTGCATCATCGCTGGCTCAGCCTGTGATATCCATGGACTCGGAGATAGCCTCTCCCATTAGCATGATCTCTGCACAAGCTGTATCGAAGCAACCGATGGGCGCCATGGGCGTTGTTGGCCCAGCGGGTACCGAAGGCTGTGAGTCCTTTATTGGTCTAAGTGGTTGGGGGCTTGTCGATAAGCTTGTCACTTCTGATCCTCAATGTGTCAGTCCGCTATATAATTTGCGTGGTAGCGATGCTACGGCGTTGTTCAGTGAAAGTAATATACGCACGGCGTTAGCTGGCGTTAGAGATCGTGCGTTACGTTATACAGGTGTTGATACTGACGGTATTGAATCGCTGATTTACTATATTCGTGCAGCGCGTTATGTGCAGTTTTACAGTCCTGACGACGTTCCAACATATTCGAGCGGCGTGGAGTCTGACACCAAGGTTGCACTGAATAATCTATTCAATAACAGTGCGGCCTGGACCGCTAGTGATGAGAATGCGGGTGTACTAAAAGAAGCGTTGATCCTGGTTGATTCCTCGGGCTTAGGTGCCTATTTTAACTGGACGACCAAAAAGGTGCTGGCGGAATACGACAGCAGTTGGCAAGCTTCTTGGGGCATGAATGCGGCGGCCAATGCGATTTTTACGACTCTGTTTCGAGGCCAATGGGATGATGATCTTCAGGCACTTTTTGCAAGTGATCCGTCGATCATGGATGATCTGAACAACTTCCAGTCCCGCAATCGTCACCTGTTAGGTACTGACGCCCAATATGTGTTGGTGAACGCGGTACGTGAGATGTCTCGTTTCTACTACATTGATGCGCTATTTTCTAAGACAACTTCGGTAGTAAAATCAGTATTAACAAGTACTTCTAAGGACGATTCTACAGATGTGCTGTGGTTAGCGGCGGCTGAAATGGCTGACTATTACGATAGAGCTAACTGTAATGCTTACGATATCTGCGGCTTTAAGTATGCACTTGAGCAAGACACGTTACCTTTTAACTATAAATGCTCCGCTAGTCTGAAGCTTAGAGCTCAGTCGATGTATAACGATCAAGCTGCTTGGGCTTGCGACGTGTTAGGTGGGCAGGAAGATTACTTCCATGGCAAGCTACAGACCGGTAATCAGCCCGTAGCGAATGATAACAACAGTGATCTTGAATTGGTGATTTTTGACAGTTCTAACGATTACCAATCATACGCGGGTACGTTCTTCGGTATCGCTACCAACAATGGTGGTATGTATCTGGAAGGCTCACCAGCAGGACAGAAGAATCAAGCGCGATTTATTGCCTATGAGGCCGAGTGGCGTCAGCCAGATTTCCATATCTGGAACCTACAACATGAGTACGTGCACTACCTCGACGGTCGCTTTAATCTCTATGGTGATTTTGGCCGTAGTATCTCCGCTAATACTATTTGGTGGATTGAGGGCTTGGCGGAGTACATCTCCTATCGTGATGCCAATAGCAATGCTATCGAGATGGGTGAAACTCAGGAGTTTGCCTTATCAACGATATTGAAGAATAACTATGATTCAGGTCAGGATAGAATCTACCGCTGGGGCTACCTTGCAGTGCGCTTTATGTTCGAAAAACATCATGATGACGTAAGCCAAATCTTAACCTTATTACGAGATAATAAGTACGAAGAATACCAAGTCTTGATGGATAGCATTGGTACTCGTTATGACAACGAGTGGCGTGGTTGGTTAACCAGTGGTCTCAGTATTGATAATGACGGCATTGTCGATAAAGGGCCTGCTGATGTAGATGCTCTTGCCAGCGGTACCGCGGGTAATTGGGCTGGTACTCCATCGACTATTAGTACCGATTTCTCGGTATGTGTGCCGACTGACGAAGCTAATCGTCATGATTCAAATAGCTCGTCTCTGACTTTGGATACGCCTATAGAGTGTGTCGACTCTAAACAGGGACGTGCTAGCTTCGCTTTCGCAAATCCTGATAATGGCAGTGGTTCTCTATGGATCCGTACGCGCGGCGGTTGGGGAGATGCTGACATCTACTACAATTCAGGCGGGTGGGCTAGCGGTGAGGAGAACGAAGGTTTTGCCATCGGCAACGGCAACTATGAAGTGATTGAAGTGCAGCTTAATCCAGATGAGTATTGGCACTATATTACACTCTCTGGTGATTTTGGTGGGGTAGACTTTATTGCCAGTACCACTGAGATTACTGTTGAAACCGATCCTGGAACACCGGACCCAGTTGACCCAGTTGATCCTGTCGATCCAATTGACCCTCCGATTGATCCGGTAGATCCAGTAGTGCCTCATTGCGGTGCTGCAACGACAAACTATGGTCAGGTCGACTATGGCCAGAGTGAATGTATCAGTGGTGGTCGTAATAGCTTCTATGTTTATGTCGAAGAGGATAACACCAGCTTGACCATATCTCTTGCTGGTGGAGACGGCAATGCAGACCTTTACTACAACTCAAGTACGTGGGCAGGTGTAGACAGTGCCGAGCTTGCTTCGGTTTCGGCGGATAACAGTGAGTCGATCACCGTTGTTGCTCATCGAGGCTGGCGTTACTTTACAGTGGACAGCGGTAGTGAATTCAGTGGCGTAACATTGACAGTGGTTAATGATGCCTCTACAACGCCGGTGGAGCCAGTTGATCCAGTGGGACAAATCGCCAATCAGTGTGCAAGCACTGGCGCTGTGTCGTATTCTAAGATAGCCGATGGTATACCACTTTGTGCGACAGACGGTCGTAACGAATACTATATCTACATCGATCAAGGCACACAAAGCTTGAGCATTCGCAGCGATCACGGCACAGGTAACCTCAGTCTCTATGCTGGTACCAGCTGGTCGAATGCGACCAGCTACGATTATGCTTCGACCAATGCGGATACTAACCAAGAATCGATTAGCGTTGCTAATCCACCTGAGGGTTGGTATTACATTACTGTGCAAAGCGAGCCTAGTGCGAGTGGTGCTAGCGTTCAGGTAGATGTTAAATAAAGACCTTTATTGAGGGCTCCTTAGGGAGCCCTTTTTTCGATAATATATAGAGGAACTTCTATGCTCAGGTTATGGATATTTCTGTTGCTGTTGGTTGCTAATGTTGGTTTGGCAGCAGATGAAGACAGTAAACGGCGTCAAGCGAGCGCATTGCTAAACGCCATTGATGCCGAAAGAATGCTTTTACAGGCACAGTTTAAGTTGCAGGGGCAATATAGCCATCTATTGAAGGATTACCGAATTCCAATCGCTAAGCGACCGCTGGAGGAGCAGTTTCGTAAACGAGCTTTCGATTTCGCTCGCCAAACCATGAGCTGGGAACAGCTTGAGCCGCCAATTGTTGAGGCATACAGCCAGCAATACAGTGAAGAGGAGCTAGCAAGCTTAACAGCTTTCTTTGCGTCGGATACCGGGCAGAAGTTTTTAAAGACGCAACCGCAACTTGCCGCGAGCGTCGACCAATTAGTTAATCAGCAGTTGCAGATGGTTAATGGCCAGTTTGCGAATTTGATTGAAGAGTTTGTTCTTCAGGCTGGTCTGACTCAGCAACCAGTGCCGAGTCACGGTTCAGCGGTCCACATCTCCCCCAAAAGTCGTCCTATAGCACCGCCATCAAAACCAACTCATAACGTTAGCCAATAGTTGCTCTGTTTTGAACAGAGCTTGCGGGCATAGAGTATTCTTGTGTGAGCTTATAGTTTGAGCTGCTCCAAGAAAGGAGCAGCAGTATGACCTACTCTTTGCTTGGGCTCGTTCGACTAATTGGAGCTTGGACGGGAGCCTGATGGTTGGGATGTGAGACGACTCCTTGGCCATTTGCTGGTGGTGCCATCGGTGGAATACCTACTGGCGGAGGTGGGGGCAATGGTTTGTCGTCAGCCGCAAATATCTCAGTCTCATTCTCGGACATTTTACTTTGGCTTAGCGGGTACTGTTGAGGTTCGTTCACCCGCTCATCCACACTAGATCTCTCTACGGGAAGTTGAGCAATGCTGGCCTGAGTGTCATTGGCCAGAGGAAGCGACTCACTCGCTGGTTTGGTTTGTTCTAGGTTGACGACGAACAAACCCGCAAGCGCCAAGATTGTAGCGCCAATAGCTATTTTATTATTCATTCTATAAACATCCATGTGTAAGTTAATAACTTAACCTAACAGGTGTGCAGATTGTATGCAATTAGTGGCGTGAGAACGAGTCTAATACCGTGACCAGCAATGATGGCAGTTCCTCATTATGGTATGGGTTAAACGCTGACAAAGTGTGAGCAATTGCTAAGGCTGCTTGTGTATGTAAAGCTATAATCAGGTATTTCGTTCATCAATTTAGCTTATAGGAACAAACATGTCTCAAACTGTAGTGATTACTGGAGCTAATCGCGGTATAGGGTTAGCGCTAACAGCCCTTTATGCCG
The DNA here is from genome assembly GCF_016757755.1 of Shewanella sp. KX20019. Lineage (NCBI taxonomy): Bacteria > Pseudomonadati > Pseudomonadota > Gammaproteobacteria > Alteromonadales > Shewanellaceae > Shewanella > Shewanella sp. KX20019. Next base: position 1,212,706 of record NZ_CP068437.1, read on the forward strand.
CAGAAGGTAAAACTGTTTATGCTCTATGCCGAACACCGTCTGCCGCGTTATCAGCGTTAAAGGTAAACGTGGTGACTGATATTGACGTGGCAACGGATGCTGGCATCGCCAACATGAAACAGGCATTAGCGACTATCAACATCGATGTGCTGGTGTGTAACGCTGGTATATTACGGGATGAGAACTTGGCTAACCTGAATCTTGATACTATTCGCGCCCAGTTTGAAGTGAATGCGTTGGCACCACTTCGCGTGGTTGAATCGCTACAAAATCGCTTAACTCGCGGCGCTAAAGTGGCGATGATCACCTCTAGAATGGGCTCAATTGAAGATAATACTTCCGGTGGTCGTTACGGTTACCGTATGTCAAAAGCGGCGTTAAATGCAGCATCAATGTCGTTAAGCCATGACTTGGCTCCTAAAGAGGTGGCGGTTGGTATCTATCATCCTGGATATGTGCAAACCGATATGGTTAACCATGGCGGCGATATCTCAGCTACTGAGTCTGCAGGCCGCATCGTTGACTTAATTGAGCAACTTGATATGAGTCAGTCTGGGGTGTTTAGGCACTCAAACGGTCAAGTATTACCTTGGTAAGCGCAATTTAAAAAAGAGAGAGTAAGTAGAGGCTGGGTTGTTTGTTATTTCGGAACAGGTAACTCTGTCTTCAGGTTTTGGTATCAATACTATTTTATGCCGATTGAACAGCAATGGCGTCGGCCACTATAGGCGCTTTGCATACTTTAACTTTGTATGTTTTATGTGAGATTTAGGGCGTTACCCTGATGTGGTTATAACATTAGATCTTCATATGTAAATTGTAAGTGATAATCATTATTATTTGGTTGTTTTTTCTTTATACTCGCCGCCATCTTTTCTTATCTATGAGAATACTCTGGTGTTGTCACGTTCTATTAAACTGTTTTCATTATCTTTTCTTGCTCTATCGATTCAGTCACATGTCTATGCGCAAACCGAAGTCTCGGCAATGGACTCTACCTCTAACACACAAGCGGCCAAAATTGATGCGACAAACAGGGTGCTAGGCGCACCTAAAGTCGCAGCGATGGAGGTCATTGAAGTAACAGGAAGAGCTTATCGACGAGGGTTAAAATTGGCGCCTCCGGGCACAGCGGTTATGACCATGAAAGAGGTCGAGGAGCAGCAATCAACACAGTTTGCAGAGCTGGTTGATCAACTCCCTGGTGTTAACATTGATGGCGGTACGCGAGTCGGGGGGGAGCGCATTAATGTGTGGGGTTTTGGTGATGAAGAAGACCTTAATATGTATTTAGACAATGCCCCTTTAGGTTTTGAGCAGTATCGTTATGGCTCTTTTTTCGTTGACCCTGATTTAATTAAGCAGGTGCAGGTGATTAAGGGGGCGCATGATGTTCGCTCTGGTAATGGTGGTTTTGGTGGTTCCATGTATGTCACCAGCAAAAGTGCAGAGGACTTTTTAAAGGCTGGAGAACATTTCGGCGCCCGAGTCAAAGCAGGTTACAGCGACAATAATGACGAAAAGCGCAGCTTAGTCAGTGTATATGGGCAATTTAATCGTCACCTATCTGCCATTGTGAATTACACCTATCGAGATGCCAACGACACCACTCTAGGAAATGGTATTTGGGGCGACAATATCGCTGAAGAGGGGGAGCCTCCTGAACGTGATACTGGTGATGAAGCTAAACTGCGCTACTCTGGCTACCGTCAAAATAGCTTATTAGCAAAAATTGACTTCGACTATGGCGACCATTTGATGTCACTGTCGATGACAGATTACCAAGATGAAGGACAAAAGCCTTGGGCAAACCGCCGTGGCCAAATGCCCACGATTAGTGACTACAACATAAAGAAGTATGGCGATTACGAAACAGCCTTGTATGCAACGACGGCAGACAATAACTACAAAGATACTAATTACTCATTAAACTATCGTTATACGCCAAATAACGATTGGATTGACACTCAACTTGTTGTCTCAACTAGCAATAATCAGCGGCATTGGATACGTCCCGATATTGCATGGGAGAAAATGTATGTGTCCGTTGGTAATTTTGGTCATGAGTCATGGCTTGATTACAAACGCTCATTTGTGGATATCAATAACACCAGTTGGTTTGGCGATAATAGTCTATTGATTGGATTGCAGTATTTGAGCTCAGATCGTGACTCATTGGTGTATAACAAAACTTACGCTAAGAAAGAAGCAAAGAATTTTGGTTTATATACGCCTTATTACCAACCAAGTGGCAAGCAGCAAACATCCAGCGCTTATGCTGAGTTTAATTACCGGATTAATGATCAGCTTTCAGTGAAACCTTCGGTTAGATATGACTATATCCGCAGTGAAGGTAAGGGCAACTTGGCCCCTGATTATAACGATCTCTCAGCGGGCCATGATTATAGCGCAGTGTCACACTCTGGCGTTTCACCTCGTTTAGGGATCCACTATGAGTTGAGCCAACAGACGCAGTTTTACTTTGACTACGCCTATACGTTACAAGCTCCGGTTATCGACGATATCTACACTGTACAATACGCTAGAGCGAGTAAGGCAATCACCTCAAGCCGTGATCTTGAGGCTGAACGCTTACATGCTTATAAATTGGGGCTTACGCAGTTAAATAGTGGCTTATTGGCCGATGACGATACCTTGTCTACCCAGCTTACCCTCTATTACCACAAAGGTGAGAATGATGTCGCTAAGCGCTCAGGTGTAAATTCGGTAGAACAAGCACAAGGTTATAATACTAACCTTGAGGGCTATTATAATCAGGGGGCTGATTTAGTTGTTAATTACCGATACCAAGATCTGTTTGCCGATTTAGATGCGTCTTATATTACTGGTAAACACAATGGTAGTTTAAAAGACTCGAGCGGAGAGGATGAATACCTAGCCGACTTAGCACCGACGAATATCGGTTTGAAGCTGGGTTACTACCTTACTCATGACTTAATGTTCGCATGGCGTGGTAAGTGGTATGACAGTAAGTCTGAAGATGAGATGCCAAACAAAAGTAGCTTTAGAACGGATCAAGCAACAGATGCTTACTTTGTTCAGGACTTCTATGTTGCTTATACAGGTGAATCGGGCGTTCTAGATAATTGGGAAGGTTATTTAACGGTAAAAAATATAACCAATCAATACTATAAGCCCTATATGGGAGACGGAGTTCCAGCGGCAGGCCGAGATGTTAGAGTCAGCGTGGCTTACAAGTTTTAGCCATTAATACAGCAATAAAAGGCCATAATTTTGGCCTTTTATTGTCTCTAAATTTAATAACTACTCAGCTTCAGCTGCTTCTACCTGCATCCAATCAACTTCGACGCCGGCTTGGTCGAACATGTCTTGGCTTATCTTAATCTTTTCGCCCCAACGTGATAGAAAGTCTGGACTTGGTTGTGGGCTGTGTACTGTGCTTAAGCCTGTTTGAATTATCTTTGCCGCGCAGTTAGGGCAGGGAAAATGGGTTACCCAAATTTCGCAGCCACTGAGATCTCGCTTGGCATAGAGGATAGCATTCTCTTCGGCATGGAGGGTTTTAAGTAACTTCATCTCACGGTTGTCGGTTTCAGCACTATCAGAAACCCCATGAGGGTAGCCATTGAAACCTAAAGAGACAATGCGGTTATTTTCGGTGATCACCGCGCCTACTTGTGTAGAGGGATCTTTGCTCCAAGATGCAACAAGCTCGGCCATCTGTAAAAATCGTGTCGCCCATTTGGTCATCATCTAACAAGCACTCCTAAATCTATACGACTGAATAAACTACTCAAACTTCACGCTATTCTCTATGGAGAACAATGATAAATCAACCTATAGCTAGCTGAATGAGTAAATAGGCGGAATAGGGCTAAATGATATCGAGCGAGGATGTCTGGGTTGTAGAATAAGCAGGGATTTGGCAAGACTGGCCAAAGCGATTCAAACCAAACCACAACAATAGCGTTGCAGTGAGGAGTACGCTCCACCATGAAAGTCCAAAGCCTGTCGCCACAGTGCTTAAGAATGCGGTGGCTCCAACAACGAGCGCGTATGGCATTTGGGTTCTAACATGCTCTATATGATTACACTGAGAAGCCATAGAGGAGAGAATCGTAGTATCAGATATTGGCGAGCAATGATCCCCCCAAACTGAGCCCGCTAGTACACAGGAAATTGAAGAGTATATAATGTGCATGTCCGCAGGGTTAACAGCGCCATTGTTGCCTGAAACTAAGCTCCAACTTACTGGAACAACCAGCGGCATTAATATCCCCATGGTGCCCCAACTCGTCCCCGTTCCCAGTGAAATAACCCCAGCCAATAAAAAAACTACCGCTGGAAATAACGCCGGATAAATGCCATCAGCTATGATAGTTGCAAGATAGTTTGCAGTGTTTAACTCTCGGGTGATTTCAGCGAGTGCCCAGCTTAAAACAAGTATCACAAGTGCTGTTGTAACGCGGCTTAATCCATTTGTCCAAGAGTCGATAGTCTCTTCTAAAGACATGATTTTTTGAAAAACTGTCATCATAATTGCGACAATAGATCCTAGAAAGCCACCAAACAATAATGCAACAAGTGAATTGGCACTGGCCAGTATATCTGTAATCGTAGCGCCTTGACCTGTGACTATAATACCCAAGATAACCGTGATAATTAAGGTAAGGATCGGCAGTAATGCATTTAAACAACTAGAGCGTTGAGGTGCTGATTTTACTTCGTTTAACTCTGGCACATGTACTGAAGGTTCAGCTGAGAACGCTCCTCTTTCAGCTGTTAGCATCGGACCAAAATCTTTACCTGTGTACGCGATGAAAATAACAAATATAAGTGTCAATATAGGATAAAAGCTATAGGCAAGGGAGTTTAGAAAGATAGCATAGGGTTCGTTTAAACCATCAATACTCTCGATTGCCACGCCAATCAATCCCACCTCATATCCAATCCAAATCGAAATCAACGCTATAGACGCCAGAGGTGCTGCGGTAGCATCGACCAAATAAGCCAACTTCTCCCGTGATATTTTTACTTTATCGGTTAGAGACCGCATGGTATTGCCGACAATTAATGTATTGGCATAGTCATCAAAGAAGATAACAAAGCCCATAAAGACAGTACTCAGCTGTACGCTTTTTCGACTGTTTGCCCAACGCTTAATCTGCTCAATTAAGCCAATTAAACCACCATTGCTAGAAATGACTCCGACCATACCACTGATAAATAAAGTAATGAGAATAATTGAAGTATGGTCAGTATCATTCATCACATTTATTACATACTTTTGTGGTACATCAAGCAGACCTTTAAAGAGCGCTGTAAAGTCTTGGCCTGCTATTGCCCACGCGCCAAACCAAATTCCTAAAAACAGAGCAATAATAACTTGCCGCAGAATAAATGCTGCTGCAATGGCGATAAGAGGAGGTAAAATTGAAATAACATTCGGAGTTGCTAATGCTGAACTGTCAGCTGCAAAATGGGCTATCGAAAAAGAGCAAGCAAGCAGCACTATGATTGATATCCAGCGTTTCATATCTAAATTTACTCCCGTGTTTTCCCCCTTTTTTAAGCCCGCTTTATCTATAACGGCCATGAATAATGAAGAGCTAACAGTGCCATATAAAGCTGTTTTTTTAAGGTGGAAAACATGCAAAATTGATGACATTGAGTGTAGGTTAGGAAATTTAGAAGTACAAATAGCACCATCCGTGGGCAACTTCTGCATCGCAATCGAGACACATATGACTTAGTTAGGTCGCCCCTCTAATGCTCTCAAGGCAGTATCAACCATGCTTGTAACGAAATGCATGACAATGTTGTGTGGTTTTGACTGATTATCTCCACTGATTAAACATTTACACTTCCCCGTATAGGTCCCTCAGAACGAATAGATCTTAAATGGCGTTACTAACACCCATAGATAAAGTGTCGTCAAATCTATGATTACCCTCAAACGACATATAAGTAAAAAAACGCAGAGTAGCAAGGAAATATAAATGCAGCTTGAAATCGTCGATGTATCACCGTTTGTCGCTTTTACGTTAGCGATTATGGTGCTGTTTTATGGAAAATATCTAACGACTAAATATGAACTATTGCGTAAATACAGTATTCCAGAGCCCGTCGTGGGCGGTTTTGCTTGTGCTGTCTTAGTCGGCGTACTGTATTACTTTTTTGGCTATCAACTGAATTTTGAATTGGATGTCATGGAATGGTTGCTGGTCTATTTCTTTACTGGGATCGGTTTACGGGCTGATATTAAAACCCTATTAAAGGGCGGTAAGCCTTTGTTGTTTTTACTCCTCTTAGCTTCGAGCTATATTGTTATGCAGAATATTTTAGGGGTGAGTGTCGCCAGCTTATTTGGACTCGATCCTAAAGCTGGCTTGATGTCTGGTTCGGTTGCGTTAACGGGAGGTGTAGGTACTACTATGGCGTGGGCACCGACCTTTGTGAGCGAGCTTGGTATTGCAAATGCGACAGAGCTAGGCGTAGCGTCAAATACCTTAGGACTTATTGGCGCTTGCTGTATAGGTGGCCCGATAGCCGCCTACTTGATTAAGCGTCACAAACTTGAAGTCAGTGCCAGTGATGATCTCACCATAGGGACAACACATACTGCTGAAACGGCTGGAATTAGTGTGACATACTTTGGTGTGTTACGTGCGTGGTTGTGGTTAAACGTCTCTATGATGCTTGGCTATAGTATTAATGAAACCTTGCAAGCGGCAGGGGTAAAATTACCGTTGTTTGTGGCCTGTTTGCTGGCGGGTATTTTAGTCGGAAACTTTGGTCGTTGGGCATTGGGCCGCTTAAATAGACCTAGATTACATAACTATGCAGAAGAAGCTGAGCGAGGTTTAACGCTTATTTCGGATCTCTGTTTGGGGATGTTCTTGACCATGGCACTAATGAGTCTGCAGATCTGGAAACTGGAAGGCAGCTTTGTTTACATTTGTACTATTGTAGGACTACAGATCTTGATGTCTGCACTATTTACGACTTTTGTGGTGTTCCGCGTGATGGGCAAAGATTATGGCGCCGCTGTTATCTGCGCAGGCTTTGGTGGTGTCACGCTCGGTTCAACAGCGACTGCGATTGTGAATATGCAGGCGGTTACACAGCAATATGGCGCTGCACGTCAGGCCTTTATTGTGGTGCCATTGGTATGTGGTTTCTTCATCGACATCGTTAACGCTATGGTGATTAATTTTATGGTTTATTTTTAACACTGTAATCAATAATAAATTTAGCGAAGGTATAGCGGTACATAACATTTATGATTGCCGCTCTTGAGCATAAGGCTTGTATTGCCTACAATAGCGCACGCTTTATTAACTACAACTTTTCACTACAGGCCCGACCATGACTGACACTACAGCAAAACCAGCTTTACCTGATCGCCTTTCGGTTAACCCACGTAGCCCACATCATGTGGCAGCAATTTTCGATCACGATATTGGTATTATGCTAAACGGCAAAGAGCGTTTTGATGTCGAAGAGTATTGCATCAGTGAAGGTTGGGTTAAAGTCCCGACACACAAAGCACTGGACCGTCGTGGTCAACCACTTATGGTGACAGCAAAAGGTACAGTTGAAGCATTTTATAAATAAATAGCCTTAACTGATCAACAGGTTTATTGATGCCAGTCATTGTTAAACCTGTTGAAGATACGCCCTTTTCATAGCGCTACTACACCGTTTGAGTCTCACCAATATTTTCTTTTTGAAAGAAAAAAATCAATAAAAGCACGGACTTTAGGCTGCTCAAGCTTAACCTGATGATAATAGAGATAAAGTTCTACGGATGAATACCAGTATTCCTGCAAAACTGGCACTAACTCTTGATTGGCCACATAGGTTTTAATGTCGTGATTATCAACTAAGGCATTGATTAACCCTATCCCTTGCACTGCCAGTTTTGAATGTCCGCTAACGGTTTTAATCGGCGCGTCCAGTAACACGTATTCCATCTCAGTTTGTACACTATTGGCGGATTTGTTAACCACTAGCGCATTACTCGGTTGTTGGTGCGGATGACTAATCATCTGGTGTTTTTTTAGTTCATCTGGGGTATCTGGGGTACCGAATCTGACCAGGTAGTCTGGCGAGGCAAAAACTCCCAGTTTTGCCTGCCATAATGACCTCCGTTTTAGATTCGGGTGTTTTATTCCTAAGTAATCAGATACCCCCCAATAGATATCATGGAGGTCTTCGTCTACATCAATAATGTTTTCCTTCACATCAAAAATGAGTTCAATATCAGGGTAAAGACGGTGAAACTCGGCTAACCAGGGGAAAATGGTTTCATCATAAGTTTGCACATCTTGAGACATTAATTTGAGGATCCCAGTAAATTTATCCTGTCGAGTCTCAAGCCAGTGCGACAGTGAATCATGCTGTTCAATTATTTTCTGTGCGCGGAGCAAAAACTCGCCACCAAACTGGGTCAATCTGATTTTTCGAGTGCTACGCTCAAACAGTGGTGCTCCCAAGCGTTTTTCGAGTTGTGAAACCTGCTTGCTCATCGCCATTGGAGTTTGTCTTTGGGCATTCGCTGCTAGGGTAAAGCTGCGGTGCTTGGCCACAAGAATAAAGGCAATTAGGGTTTCCGTTTTGAACATAATGGCCTGACAGTAAACTTTTAGTTTAGCCAGCTTATACTGATAAACTATTTTTATGTAGTTTTATTCCTTATACAGTGTGCTTCATTCGTTTAAAAAAGCAACGGAGAGGAACTATGCAATACCTGGAATATTTATTATTAGGTTATTTAGTCATTTGGCCCATATACATCTATCTCACCCATGAAAAAGAAAAGCAAAGTGTCATAGCAAACCCGGAACAACGAATTGCTGTTTATCGTATTACTATGCTGCAGTTATGGCTGCCCGTGATGATCTTGATGATACTGGTCTCCCAGAGCCATATTTCGATGAGTGATATCGGATTACAATGGCAGTTCGGGCTGGCTAATCAAATCGGTGTCGCGGCGCTAGTGTTGATTGGTGGATATTTTTTAATGTCACTTAAAAGGCTTAGTGAAAGCACTGAAAATCATCAAGCGATACGAAAACAGTTAGCTTATATTCAGTGGTTAATGCCAACATCAGTCAAAGAGTCCCGTTACTTTATCTTGGGTGTTTCGATCACTGCTGCTGTCTGTGAAGAGTTATTGTTCAGAGGGTATCTAATGCACATGCTAGCCGACTATATGCCCACTTACGGCGTCGTCATAATATCGAGTCTTGCCTTTGGGTTACCTCATCTTTACCAAGGACCAATTCATATTCTTAGGACTGCGCTGATAGGGGGGGTGATGGCGTTGATTTATCTGGCGACAGATTCAATTATCGTTCCCATTGTATTACACGCAGTTATTGACATGTACAGCGGTGCGTTGGCTTATCTTGTTTTGAGAAAACAGCCAAGTGAAATTATTGCTGAAAAATCCAGATAGACGCTCTATTTATTGATATGTTTAACTTTTACTATTCTAGTGTTTATTACTTGTTCTGTGATAGTGTAATTCGTCCGGAGCATAGACCATATAATCTTCTGTTAAATTAAAATGGGAACAAATAAAATCTAGCGAGAATAAATGGTCATTCTCGCAAGATAACATTACTCGTTTAAATTTAACAAGTTTGATTAAAAACGGAAGTCTACACCGATAGATGCGGTGAAGCCATCTGAATTAATATCTCCTTTTGCGGTGTTCTGTATTTCAACATAATCATATTTCAACTCAAAAATAACATTAACAACCTGCTCTCCAACTTGAGTCTTTATTCCTTGTAGCCACATTAAGTTAGCAACATTCATATCAACACCGCCATATGAAGAGCCAAGGTTAACGTTAAATACAGAGAAGTGTGTTTCGTTCCAAGCATGTAGTGCATAAAGGTTTATTGAACCTAGGTGCGCTTCTTCGCCGCCTAATGCCTCAGCGACCTCTTTTGAAGTAATTGGAGGTAGTGGAGAGCCCGGTATGCCGGATGCCATATCTGCGATATCATCAGTTTTGAAATCAAGGTAGGTATAATTTAATGATGGAAAAAACTGCGTGCCATTATCACTTGATAGTGGCAACATGTAACCCGCTGTGAACATACCCGCAGACTCATCTAAATGATAAATATCAACATAAACACCACCGAAACTGTCAAAGTGTGCTGCCCGTAAGCGAGCATTATTTGATTGAGTGTAATACTCCGCAAAACCTATAGTTTGTGAAATATCACTTGTTAAGCCCGCTGCACCGCCGCCCGCTAGCAATTTTAGCTCACCGTCTTGATCTGCAAATACACCGATTCTCTTGCTGCTATTGCGTGGATCGGCATCATGATATTCAGCTGACTGCTCATCATTGGCGACTGCGTTAGCAGATAGTAAAACCGATGCTGTTACTAATGCTGCGTTTAGTTTATTTAGTTTCAAAGTGGTGCTCCAAATGGTATTAACTTAATGCAACGCGGCATAACTTCAATGCTGCATTTACTTTATTTTGTATGTACGGCTTGTATACATATTGTTAGTTAACTAGCGCGAATAAGTAATATTTAAACGATAGTTATTAAAAGTCACACGAAGTTTTATCTAATTCAATGGTATTAATTAGGCTTGTTTGTTGTTACTAATTATTTGCGGTGATAATAGCATTCGCGATAATTAACTTAAACTGAAAGTAGGACTATATTGTCTGGCTGCATAGGACACTTAGTCTCATTTATTATGAATTGGCGCTGGTTACTTGTAGTTAGTAATCTAGATGGTGTTCTGCTCTAGTTACATTTAATTTAATTGTGATGTTATGGGCTTTTTCTCTATTTTAGCCAGGGTTTTGTTGTTGAACAAATATTTGATTTTGCCGTGATATAAAATAGAGCGGGATAATAATATGGTTAAGTATAATCCCATCAGCATTATTGCTGAGCGGCATAGCTGATATGTTTAGGAGCGAAATTTGCTTGCTACTTGTGAAGGCAACATCCTGAAAATGAGTTGTAATTATCAGTCTAGATACTATTTGGCTAATAAATAATATCCTTAAGTATTAATGCCTTGGTTGATTTTCAAGCTTGAATTAATCACTCTTCAAGCGCATCATTTACTTAGGCACGGCAATAGCGTTTATCCGCTCAGTCTGAAGAGACGGATTTTAGTGGGAGTTTATGGGCTGTTTGAGGTTAGTTATTACTGCTTAACTGACATTCACAGCATCCTAGGTGCTAGCATTGATCGCAACGAATGGTCGCGAGCTAGGTAAAATTAATAGAACAGATCGCAAGGAAAGCACTATGCATACTCATTTGTGGGTTAGCACTATGTTCACCGCTGTCAGTTTGTTGTGTTTATCGATAAGTACATTAGCGACTCCATCAGAGTCGCTGAAGCAGTCCAAACTAAAAATGCCAGCTCAAAAAACACCAGTGCAACAAGCTGTAGCCATCATCAATATTGATCTCAATAAATACCTCGGCGGTACTCAAGGCAGGCTTAATAATAAGTCAGCACTTATCTTCAAGTTTGGTGATGGCACGGATGGTAATTCTTGCAGTATTATCACCACAGATAACTATCTTAGGCACTCAAAAAATAGGCTCGAAAACATCAACCTTAGCGAGTCTAACTTCTACTTTGATTGCCAATGGAATAATAACTATTATTTTCTTTCTAATCGCTCTCCCACATATGCAGAAGTGATCATCAAGCAACCCGATAGCCAGTTCCCTATGTCGATGCATATCGAGGCTAAACTGGTCAACCTTACGGGAGAGGAGGCCAATGTTGTTAGCGGCGACATCTCCTTAAGAAGAAAACCTAGATAGACTCACTTTTATGGGAACTACTGAATAATATCAGCCATGATTGGATGGCCAAAGCTTGCCAACTTCCAACCTCCAACCTCCAACCTTAAGCTACAGACTCTCTTTCTCTAACCTTTGGAGTGCTTGTCGATAACAACGGCTTCTTAATAGAAATTAAGCGAGTAATGAGTTTGCAGTTGGCGATGGATTTTAATAAATAAATCATATTCGGGAGGTATGATGTTGCCAGTATATAGAAGCGTGTTCTACCGCCGTATTTCCGTAACCGTTTATCGCTATTATCGGCAGCAGACTATGCAACGGTTAACTTATCACAAGGAGTATTTATGTCCCTTAGCCATCAGCAAAAAGTGTACATACCCAAGGACGTTCGAAACAATCAATACATCACAGCAGAAATAAAAGTAACAGATGCTTTGTTGGCCCATTATCTAGATTACAAAGCGTGTTATCAGACGCTCAGCCGCACTATTTTCAAGCTTGCAGAGCAAGATGAGTTATATAATGTGCATGTGATCACTAATGATAAGTTACCCGTGGTGCGTTTTCACAGTGAAACGTATTGCTTTCCAACTGCCGAGCAGATCGTATTTTTCTATAATCCCAAATACCATGAAGCCCAAAGCCTCCATAGCCAAGATGGTTACCGAGCACGTAAAATAAGGATCGTATTCTTAGCGACCGGTGAAGACATTCGCAGCAACTCGGCTGATTTTCATCTGAAAGTGCAGTCTTTTCTGACGAAACTGATGCCGCAGTTGCCAGAGAAAGATCTCAGCATTAAAATCCGCGACCATCAGCATCTCTCTTACGATCTATTCGCCAAAGCTAAAGGCAACAAAGAGAGCTATGGATATAAGCTACGTTCAATCAGCGACAGATATAAAGCGAGAAGCTGTCCGCTTCCTGAAGGGCATGGTTCATTATGCTATGTCACAGTAAAACTACCGTTAAGTCGTACGCTTAAGCAGGCTTTATTACCTGAAGGTGCCAATGACTTTACCCCACTGTATCAGAAGCTTGAAGATGCTTTTATCCAGACGACATCGGCTAAGAATCTCAACCGGGTTGCTATGGTTGCCAATGGACTAACGCCATTGGTACGCAACAGTAAATATGACCAAGTCGATGGTACCGACGAAGTACAAATGCTTGGGTTTGATCCCAATATTGAGGATCAACAATTCATTCGCCACTGGAACGGTAACGATCTAGTTGAAATGGTGAGCTTTACGATTGCTGCGGGCGTACAAGATAGCAAAGATGGTGGGCTTGGCCGTTACTTGAATCGAGTTGAAGAGGCATTAAAGAGCTTTACATCTGAACTAGCGTTTGACAGATCGCGACAAGATCTCATTGTACGATTCCACCAACATATCAGCTATCAAATGCCGGAACAGCTCATCAGCTAATCAACTTCGTCACGGTGAGTCGACTCAAGATTGTTAATTAAAATAGCGAGCCAATGGGTTCGCTATTTATGGATGAACTTTCAGGTAGCAATTTAGCTTTTATTAGTCCTCAAGATAGCTATTTAGTCTATGTGCCCGAAAAAGCTACGCCCGTGCAACTATCCCCATGGTTGGCATGAGGGGAATCGTGCGCACGAACGAGGTTGAGCGCTTGCATTTACTGCTTCTTTCCTTGCCATTGGCAGGCTTATAAACTTGATAAATAGATGATTTAAAACGAACATGATTGGTCATTAGCTGCATAAAATCCGATAACTCATCACAGTTTTATCTATTACAACTGACTAGGATGTTAATTATCTATTATCTCACTGCCGATTAGCGGAGTCTAAGCATGTCCAATATAGCCCATTCCCCAAAGCCGATTATCCTCGATTGCGATCCAGGTCATGATGATGCCATCTCACTGATTCTTGCATTGAGCAGTAGTCAATTGCAGCCTTTGGCAGTGACCACAAGTGCTGGCAATCAAACTCCAGATAAAACCTTAAACAATGCATTGCGGGTGCTGACACTGCTCGGGCGCAGCGATATTCCAGTTGCTGGTGGCGCGATTAAGCCATTAGCCCGTGACCTTATCATTGCCGATAATGTCCATGGTGAGAGCGGTCTTGATGGCCCCGAGCTGCCCGACCCGAGCTTTATGCCATTAAATAAGTCAGCAATAGAGTTGATAGCGGAAAAAGTGCGTGCCAGTAGTGAACCTGTCACCTTGGTGCCATCGGGTCCATTGACCAATATTGCCCTGTTCCTGTCTACTTACCCTGAGCTGCATTGCAAGATTGAGCGCATTGTATTGATGGGGGGGGCTGCTGGCGCGGGTAACTGGACTCCCGCGGCTGAGTTTAATATCTTTGTCGACCCAGAAGCTGCCGATATGGTGTTTAAAGCGGGCGTTCCCATCACCATGTGCGGGCTGGACGTGACTCATCAAGCGCAAATAATGGATGAAGATATTGAGCGTATTAGGAAAATTCCAAACCATGTCGCCAAGTGTGTGGCTGAGCTGCTAGATTTCTTCATGATCTATCATAGAGACCCTAAATGGGGCTTTGAAGGCGCACCACTACATGATCCATGCACCATAGCCTGGTTACTCAAGCCTGAGTTATTTAGCGCTTATGATTGCTGGGTAGGGGTTGAAACTAAGGGCGAATACACTCAAGGCATGACGGTGGTAGATCGATACCAGCTCACCCAACGTCCACATAATACTCAGGTGCTTTGTGACATTGATAGAGATGGCTTTGTTGATCTGATTGTTGAATGCCTAACAGCCTATAATCCAAAAAACTAATATTGAAAGCAAGCGCATGGGTTAGTATGAAAGCGAATATGCTTTTCAGCGTTTTGATACTAACGCATCAGCTTAAGCAGCGGTATGTAAGTATGGACTTATCGATTTAAACTGGAGTACGGCTCTGATCATTAAAGCTGAGCGCGGTCGAGAAGCTGGGATCGAATAAAACGATTAGCTCTACTGGGTCAATTAGGTCGCCATCCTTGGCCATAGGGGTTGGCTAGGTCAATTAATCAATGCACTGAAATTCAGCGGTGATTCGAGAGTTAGTACAGCCGTAATCACCGCGGGCGATGCAATTCTCAAAGCTGGCGAAAGCTTCTACGTCCTTATAGCCCCAACGCTCACAACGCTTAAGAGCAGCAGCCTTTGTGGCTGGCTTATCTATATTTGCAACCGCGCCCCACATTGGGCTGTATTCATGCATCATTTTTACGGTTCCATCAGCCTTACTGCCGCCAGATGCTTGCATGGCAACGGGTGGGGTTTTAACAGCACAACCGCTTATTGATAACGCAACAAGGCTTACTAATACTAAACTTTTCATTTTGAATTCATTTTCTTATGTATTTGGGGGAGTAGGTTGAGTATACACTTGTGTAGTTGGTGGTGTAAAGAGGACGAATTAGAGCCTCTTGCACGAATAGAGCATCGGTAATAGCGAGTAGAATCTCGATTACTCAGCTTTAGGTGGTGGTACTAATGTAGTCAATGCTTATTTCACCCTGTATCATACGTGCCAGATATTTTATGATGAAGACTGTAAAGATGAGCAATGCCAATAAACCCGCTACCAATGCGCTGCTAAAACAAGCCCATAACAACATGCCTTTAGGTGTAGCTGATAGCTACCGTTATTGGGGTGAAGAAAATACCGTATTTGTTAAAAGCAGCCAGGGTTGCACCATTACCGATGCCGACGACCAGCTGTTTATCGACTTCCGTCTTGCCTATGGGCCTATCATCTTAGGCTATCGCGATAGCAGAGTAGATCAAGCAGTCGTGGCAGCAATCACTGAACGTGGCACTATTTCTGGCTTTTCAACTGACCTTGATTCCCAAGTGATCGAGTTGATCAAGCAGATGTGCCCCAATATTGAGAAAATGCGCTTTGCTAACTCAGGTACAGAAGCGGTAATTGGCGCAGTACGTACCGCCCGTGGGTTTACTGGGCGTGATAAAATCGTAGTGGTTGAAGGTGGTTTCCATGGCCTTTACGACGAAATGATGTGGAAGTCAGATGTCGATAACTGGGACAACACCACTGAGGAAGCACCGAAGATTGCCTCTTTTGGCGGTGGTATTCCTGAAGCAAGTCGCGAGCATTTGGAAACCGTGCCACTTAATGATTTTGCTGCTATCGATGAAGTCTTTGCGCGTGTTGGCGATGATATCGCAGCTATTGTGATTGAACCGATTTTAGGCAACTGCGGCAGTATTGCATCAAGCCAAGAATACATGCAGAAATTGCGTGATGTTTGTGATGCTAGTGGCACCTTGTTGATTATGGATGAAGTTAAAACAGGTTTCCGTGTCGCTAAAGGTGGTGCACAAGAGCTCTACGGTATTCATGCTGATCTAACGACTTATGCTAAAGCGATGGGCAATGGTTATCCTGTCGCGGCTTTTGGTGGTCGGAAGGACGTGATGGACGTGATCAGTTTTGGTAAAAATGGTGTCACTCACGGTGGTACGTATACCGCTAATATGATTGCACTCAGCGCCGCTAAAGCAACGTTAACAATTTTGAACGAAACCGATGCGTATGACAGCATCAATAAAGCCGGTGCCGATATTCAACAGGTGTTGTCACGGGTATTTAGCAAACACGGTATCGAGCATAAGTTTGCCGGCCCTGATGCGATGTTTGGCATTCACTTTGGCAGCGAAGTGCCACATAACTATCGTGACTGGAAGAAAACAGACAGCGACTTATATACCGAGTTTGCCCATAACTTGATTAAGAGCGGTATTATGTTGGAACCCGATTCGCGGGAGCCGTGGTTTATCTGTGAATCCCATAAGGAGATTTGCTTGCTCAAGCTGGAAGAGGTTGCAGATGCCGCCATGGCAAAAGCTATCGCCGATCGCAAGTAAAGCAGCCTAAATTTAGGTTATTAGCCTAGTGTTTTTTGAGGTAAAAAAAAGAGGTTAACCTTAGGGTTAACCTCTTCTGCCTCAACGATACCTAATTCAAGGATAAGACACAGGGTTGATGATTTAGTAGAGCGCTTTATAGCTAGACTAGGCTGGTTAGCATCTCATCTGAATATGGCACTAACTCACTCCCTTCTCTAACTCGGGTGACATAATCAGGGTTGGCGATAAAAGGTCTGCCGATCGCGAGTAGATCAAATTTATTTTCGGCGATAGCGGCGCTACCTGTTTCAGCGCTATAGCTGCCTACACCAACTAGGGTTTTACTGTAAACGCTACGTACGTAACTCGATGCGCTGCCGTCTAGATAATCAAACTCCATAGCATCATCAAAAATACCTATGTGCAAAAATGCTAAATTACGCAACTCAAGCTCAGCTAGTAAGTAGTCAAATACTGCGCGGTCTCGTTTGTCACCTGCCATATTGAAATAAGCACCTGGTGAAACGCGCAGTGCGGTTCTGTCATTACCAATACGGTTACTTATTGCATCAACAACAGCTAAAGGAAAGCGCGCCATATTTTCAACGGTTTGACCATATTCGTCAGTGCGACGATTACTGTCGTGATGCAGGAACTGATCGATAAGGTAACCATTGGCACCGTGGATCTCGACGCCATCGAAGCCTGCATCAATCGCATTTGCTGCGGCCTGAGCATAATCAGCGACTAGCTGCGTGATCTCATCATGGCTAACCGCTTTAGGGACTTGATAGGTCAATTCACGCATTCTAGGAACACTCCCCTCCACGCCAATCGCGGATGGGGCTAATACCTGGGTTGAACCTGACTTTTCATAGAAGTGCGGGTGTGCTACTCGACCGGTATGCCACAACTGTGCAAATATTTTACCGCCACCTTGATGCACAGCATCGGTCACTACTCGCCAGCCATCTATTTGGGCTGGGGTAAATAAACCGGGCGTGTTGGGGTAGCCTTGACCATCGGCACGGATAATCACGGCTTCAGAGATAATAAGGCCTGCCTCTGCGCGGCGTGCATAATAATCTGCCATGGCTTGAGTCGGCACTAATTCACCATCTGCCATACAACGAGTCAGCGGTGCCATAAGAATGCGATTTTGTAGGGTGATAGTTTCGTTGAGGGCAAAATTTTGAAATAGGTTATCAGTCATAGCGATCTCCGTTTCTTGAATGTTCATTCAAGATATTCTTATTTGAATAATCATTCAAGTATTATTTTGAACAAACATTCAAAATTAAGTACAATCAGTTTATCGCCGCCCCAAAATCCCAAAATGAAAAGCTCGGAGCCCAAGCCCGCATGCGTAATGCTGAATTTGATAGAGAAAAAGTACTAAGATCTGCCATGACCGCTTTTATGGACAAGGGCTACGGCAAGACGAGTATGCAAGATCTTACTAAAGCCACAGGATTGCACCCCGGCTCTATCTACTGTGCATTCGATAATAAACGTGGCTTATTGTTAGCGGCTTTAGAGCAATATAAAACCGATAGAAGTGCAGAATTTCAGCGATTTTTTTCGGGAAAAAAACCAGTATTAGTCGAACTAAAAGCCTACCTAGATAATACTGTTCAAGAGTGCATTAGCTGCGAAGCGGCCAAAGCGTGCTTGCTCACCAAGGCGCTTAATGAGATGGCGCAGCAAGATGAAGAGGTACAAAAAACAATTACCGAGAATCTGGCAAACTGGCAGCAGGGACTCGCCGATGTTTTGGCGTTAGCGCAAACGAAAGGTGAGCTGAGCAGTAAACGTGATAGCCAACATTTGGCCCGTTTTCTAGTGATGGGAATATACGGTTTAAGAACCTTTGCACACACGCATCCCAAAGGCGACACGCTGCAAGAGCTCGCCGACCAACTTTTTTTAGATATCAGTGCCTAGGGCAGTGCTAACAGCTTAATAGGGGACTCATCAAATTCAGTGCCCCTCAATATCTACTCGTGGTAAAGCTATCACTATCACCATAAGCAGAAATAACTGCAGCGTTGAGAACGCTACTCATTGTTGCCTATTCTCATTTATCTCTATCCGGGGATTTCCGCTGGTTACACTTGCTGAGTGGAAAGGGGACTAATGACTAAAATGTTGTCTATTTGTAATTTATAGCTAGATCATCTACCCTATTTCTTCATTTTAAGGCCATTGCATAGCGGTATAGTTAGTATAAATAAAGATAACAAATCTTAATTATACTCAGTGCAAACAGCGACAGGAGAAACATGTCAGACTCTGATATATCACCTCAATTCGATACAAAAATGAGCATTACTGATTATAAAAAGGTAATTCAAGATGCTGACAACTACTTTAATAAAAACTTCACCCACGTCGCCATCGACGAGATTGTAAAGTTACGCGCTGATTTTTTTGATGCCCTCCTTCTCCATCTCTGGCAATGCGCCGATCTCGTCACCGAAAACTTATCTCTCAATGCTGTCGGCGGTTATGGTCGTCAAACCCTACATCTACATTCTGACATTGATATTTGTGTGTTATTTGCTGACGAGCTTAGTCCTCATCAAGAGGCGCAAATAGGCCAGTTTTTTACCCAACTATGGGATATCGGTCTAGAGCTAGGCCACAGTGTATTAGCGCTGAATGAAGTTGATAAAGCGTGTGAAGATATTACCATTGCCACCTCCCTCTTTGAGATCCGCCATTTAACCGGACCAGAGTCCCATGCAAAACAAGTCTTAGAGAGACTCTATGGCGATGATCTTTGGAGCAGTGAGGCATTTTTTAAAGCCAAGTTCAGCGAGCAAGATGAACGCCACAAAAAGGCACAGGGCAGCGCTTTTAGCCTAGAGCCAAACTTAAAAAATAGTCCCGGCGGCATGCGCGATATTCAGACCTTGATCTGGGTTACTCGTAAGTATTTTGCTGCAGAGGATATGGCAGCCTTAAGGCGATTCGGCTTCTTTACCGCCGATGAATATGCAGAATTATTAGAGTCACAACATTTTATCTGGCGTGCTCGTTGGGCACTGCACGCAGCGGCGCAGCGTTCTGAAAATCGATTACTTATTGGTTTGCAAAGTGATGTTGCTAGGTTAATGGGCTTTGGCGACAACAGTCACCTTGCTATCGAAAAAATGATGCGTCAGTTATATCGTGCGATGCGACGGATCAGTGAACTCAATCAAATGTTATTGCAGTATTTTAAAGATGAAATACTAGTACAAACTGACAAGAAGTCCACCGCGATTAATCAACATTTTGAGATAAATGGTCGACAGATAAATGCGCGCCATGATGATGTCTTTGTTGATCGTAAGCAGCTAATTGCGCTGTTTATCCATATAGCAGAAAACGCCAACGATATTGATGGTATTTCGCCGCAAACCATTCGTTTAATACGGCAGGTTAGACGACGATTATTGGGTGATCTGCAAGATTTTGATAGCTGTCGTAAAGAGTTTATCTCGCTATTTCGTCACCCTCAAGGCATGGGGCTCGCGCTATCGTTAATGCACAAACATGGCATTTTAGCGTCATATCTTCCCCAGTGGCGTGAAATTGTCGGCCAGATGCAATTCGACCTATACCATGTTTACCCCGTTGATGAACATACTCATAAGTTACTGAAGAATTTATATTCATTGAGCTATAAAACTGAAGTTCCTTCGCTTGTACAGCCTAGTGCAGTTTACAAAGCGATAGAGAATAAAGAGGTATTGTTATTAGCAGCCCTATTTCATGACTTAGGCAAGGGCCGCGGCGGTGATCACAGTGAATTGGGGGCCGTCGATGCGCTGCAATTTGCAAAGTTTCATGAGTTAAAACCATCGCAAGCTAAGGTGATGGCTTGGTTAGTTAAAAATCATCTATTGCTATCTCTGTCCTCACAGCGATTAGATATTTATGATCCTTCGGAAGTCAAAAACCTTGCTAAAGCGATAGGGACTAAAGCCAGACTCGATGCGCTCTATTGTTTAACTGTTGCCGATATTAAGGCGACAAATGATGATCTGTGGACTAACTGGAAGGCAACCTTACTTCGAGATCTCTATTTATCGATTAGTTACGCGTTGCGTAATGGCTTAGAGAACGTTTTAGAGCAACGAACTATCGTTCGTGAGCACAAAAATGAAGCGCTAGAGCTGATGGGGGTGAGTACAGCACCGGATGCCATAAAACATTTGTGGAAACGCTTACCGCTATCATTTTTTAGCAATGCTCAACCGAGTGATATAGCCCGTTACTCTAAGGCCATGACGCAATATCCAGCTGACCGTGCACTTATTCTACTAGATGAAAGCAGTACTAAAGGTAGTAGCGACCTATTCGTCTATATGAAAGACAAACCGGGTCTGTTTGTTACGCTATTTAATACCTTAGCTTCACTACAGATCTCCGTTCAGCAGGCGAATATCTCCAAGACTAAAGATGGTTACGTGGTGGAGTCTTTAAAAATACTGGATTATGACGATCACCCCATTAGAACCGCTGGGCGACGAGACCGCATCAAGCAAAAGCTGAAACAGGTATTGTTTGAAAATAGAAAGGTGCCTAAGCAGCGCCTCAACAGTAATATAGGCTCATTTGTCAGCGAAGCCAAAGTTGAGTTTTTACATTCTCGTAAAAAAGATAGAACGCTAATTAGTGTTACGGCGCTCGATAATCCACAATTTATGAGCCATTTCTGTAATGGCTTCAGGCTATTTGAACTCAATATTCACTCTGCAAAAATAACCACAGTGGGAGAGCAGGTTGATAATGTATTCCTTGTCTCTGACAAAGAGGGACAATCACTAGATGATGAGAATAAACAAGCGCTGAAATCTTTCTTTGTCGATATCATTAAAGAGCAGGAACCAGCCTGATGGGTTGATGTTTAATGAAATGAACATCATTGAACTACCCTCGCTTATGCATCGTATAAGCGAGGTGAGCCTACAGCGCTGAAATGAAAATCAAAGCTGCTATTCACCGTCAGTATGGGTCGTTAATTCGGTCTGATAGCTTCGCTTTTTTTAACAATGCAAAGAGGTCTCTTCTAAGAGGCAAAATGCAAAAGTCTAATAGCTAAAAACGCTGCTTTTATGTACTCTTAAGAGAGAGGCCGTTAGTTGCGCTTATTTCATCTTTCCTAAACCATTTATAGAATAATTAACAGAGATAAATAGCAAAAGTTTCTTTGTAATTAAGGCCTTGTTTAAAACTCATTGAACTCCCACCGAATCCTGTATCTTTAGGTCGGATGGGTATACATAAGATCATCTGTAATGGAATTTCATTTGCATCATAAAGCTTCGTAGTTGAATATCAGCGGTTAGGGTGCAAATTCAGCATCGCTTAATATCGTTTAAGCGTAAGGTTTACAGGATGTTGACTTGTTTATTCTCGCTTAGTAAGCACTTATCTATTTCATCGAAATGGCTGACATTTTTTGTTGTTATGCTTTGCGTCATACTTGCTTGGGTCCCCACTTCTAAGGCGGTTGCAGAAACTGAATCAGAGCAAGATATAGTGTCCCTGCAACTGCGTTGGCACCATCAGTTTCAGTTTGCGGGTTACTATACGGCGCTAGAAAAGGGCTTTTATCGGGACGAAGGTATTGAGGTTCAACTTCGTGCGGGAGATCCTAAACACACACCCGTGGAGGAGGTGCTATCTGGTGATGCTTTATACGGTGTCGGCAACAGTGAGATCCTTTATCGACGTTTGCAGGGAGAACCTCTGGTTGCTCTTGCTGCTATATTCCAACACTCTCCATCAATATTACTGACTCTAAAACAGTCTGGAATACGCTCTGCCCATGATCTTATAGGCAAAAAAGTGATGTTAGCCAATAAGAATCAAGATGCAGATTTCTTGACTATGTTTGTCAATGAAGGGATCTCGTTACCACAACTGGATATTATTTCTAGCAGTTATGATCTTGATGATCTGATCAATGGCAAGGTGGATGCATTTAATTCGTACACCACCAACGAACCCTACATTCTAAAGCAACTTAACATCTCCTATAACGTTATTGACCCAGTCAGTTATCGGGTCGACTTTTACAGTGATATTTTATTTACCTCGGAGACGGAACTGAATGAGCAGCCTGAGCGCGTAGCGGCCATGCGACGGGCTACGCTTAAAGGTTGGCGTTATGCGATGGATAATCCAGAAGAAATTGTGGATCTATTACTGACCAAATACCAAGCCAATAAATCACCAGAACATTTACTCTTCGAAGCGACAGAGATGCGTAAGCTGATTGTGCCTGACCTGATCCAAATCGGCCATATGAACCCCAAACGCTGGCAGCATATGGCTAGCACTTTTGTCAAAGCCAAACTGGTTAAGGATAACAGCAACTTTGCTGGCTTTATCTATGACTATAATCCTAGTGCTACCGCACTTCCTAAATGGGTATATCCGGTACTCTTCATTGCACTCTTCATTGTGATTTCAACCAGTTGTGTTAATTTTTATTTGCATCGTTTTAATCGGCGCTTGGCTGATGCGAAAAAGACGTTACAGCACAGTGAAGAGCGGTTTAAAGCCCTTAGCGAAGCAACTTATGGCGGTATAATCATCCATGACGAAGGGAAAATTCTTGAATGTAATAGTGGTTTGTCAAACATCACGGGTTTTAGCTATGCCGAACTGATGGGCATGCGAGGTCTTGACCTAGTTGCGCCAGAGTACCTTGATGCTGTGCTCAAAAATATGCGCAGTGACTACACCAATAGCTATGAAGTCATAGGGGTACGTAAGGATGGTTCTCAATACCCACTGGCTATCAAAGGCAAAAATATTATCTACAAGGGACAACAAGCGCGGATCATAGAGTTCATTGATGTCACCGAGAATAAGGTAATTGAAGAAAAGTTAAAACTCGCCGCAAGTGTTTTTACTCACGCCCGTGAAGGGATTATGATCACAGATGCCAGTGGTAACATTATTGATGTCAATGAGACATTTAGTACGATCACCGGCTATGATCGCGAAGAGGTACTGGGTAAAAATCCAAGACTTCTTCAATCAAATCGGCACAGCCAAGAGTTTTATTCGGTAATGTGGAACTCTCTATTAGAAAATAAACAGTGGTCGGGAGAGCTGTGGAATAAACGTAAAGATGGAGAGGTATTTGTTGAGCTCATTACCATTAGCGCAGTATCTGATACCAGTGGTAAAACCAAAAACTATGTTGCACTTTTTTCCGATATTACTTCAATGAAGCGCCATCAACAGCAGCTCGAACATATTGCTCATTATGATACCTTAACTGACTTACCTAACCGAGTGATGCTGGCTGACCGATTGCTTCATGCCATGATGCAGAGTGAGCGGCGCCAACAGTTTTTAGCGGTGGCTTATCTTGATTTAGATGGTTTTAAAGCAGTCAATGATACCTACGGTCATGATATGGGTGATGAGCTGTTAATCAAGCTATCGAGGCTGATGAGTGATACTTTGCGCGAGAGTGACACTCTGGCTCGCATCGGTGGTGATGAATTTGTTGCCTTGCTGGTGGATCTAGAAAGCATGGAGGATTGTGAGCGAATATTGGAGCGTTTATTGTTGTCGGCAAGCTGTCCCGTGACGTCTGGCCATGTAACTTTACAAGTGTCGACCAGTATCGGCGTGACCTTGTATCCTCAAGACCATGTCAGTGCCGACCAGCTGCTGCGCCATGCTGATCAAGCTATGTATATCGCCAAGCAAACAGGCAAGAATCGCTTCCATCTATTTGACGTCAATGAAGATAAAACCATACAAACTACACATGAGAACATTGAAAATATTCAGCGAGGACTGGAGCGAGGGGAGTTTGTATTATATTACCAGCCTAAAGTGAATATGAAGACTGGTACTGTAATTGGTTGTGAAGCTTTGATCCGCTGGCAGCATCCTGAGCGAGGTTTACTGCTGCCTGGAGAGTTTCTACCTATCATCGATAAACATCCGATTAGTTTAACGCTAGGAGACTGGGTTATTGATACGGCGCTGTCGCAGATGGCTCAGTGGAGTGCGGTTGAATTGAATATTCCGATAAGTGTCAATATCGACGCTTATCAATTACAACAAGAGGGCTTTGTCACTAAGTTATCCACTGCGTTAGCGCTACGACCAACAATTAACCCCGGCTCACTAGAGCTTGAGATCCTAGAAACCAGTGCATTAGGCGACATGCTCAAAGTGTCGGCGACGATGGAGGCCTGTATTGATATTGGGGTAGGCTTTGCGCTAGATGACTTTGGTACAGGCTTTTCTTCACTGACCTACCTTAAACGTCTACCGGCAAATTTACTGAAAATCGATCAGAGTTTTGTCAGAGATATGTTAGTGGACTCTGATGATCGGGCGATAGTCATGGGCGTCATTAGCTTGGCTTCTGCTTTTCATCGTCAAGTGATAGCTGAGGGGGTAGAGAGTATTGAACATGGCACGCAGCTAGTGTCGATGGGTTGCGTACTTGCTCAGGGCTACGGTATAGCGCGGCCTATGCCTGCTGCTAAATTACCCTCTTGGGTGGATGAATGGAAACCCAACACTGCTTGGATATGACGTTAAAAATTCGACGACTGCTTAATCGCTTCTGCTGTGCAAGCAATAATCTCCTTTTCTAGTGAGTTACCTCCACGGACACTTAAGCATAAGTATGTGTTCCATGGGCTATGATCAGGCGCTTAATTCTAAGCTTCAGTTAACTCTAATGTTTTAGCTATCATCGATAACCCATTTAGAGCGAACATTTAGTAACGCAGGCTTCACAGTTCTATAACTTTGGCGTTGTATTTGAGTGGCATTTGTTACCTAATATCTATTAGATTTTTCTTATGTCTTGCAGTGTTTATTTAGGCGGTCTTTTATGAAAATGACGATAAAAGCTAAATTAATCATTCTGGTAGCTATATTACTTATTGCGGTTTCCAGTTTATTTGTTGCCAACATGTTTGTAATAGAGCAGGCGGTTCTTAAGCAGGAGGAGCAGAATATTGGCAATGAAGTTGAGGCGCTAGTAAAGCAAAATCTCATTGGTCAAGTTGATACGTTAAGCCGTTCGGTTAACGACCTCTATCAACTCTCTAGGATCGATAATATCAAACAGGCGTTGGGCGACGAGATTAAGATGTTTCGCAATGTCATACATCGGATGTATGACAATAACCTTACCGATGAAGCCGATATGATGGTGTATACCTTCCTCAATGAATATCAATGGGGAGAGGGGCGATATTTGTTTGCCTATGATGCGGATACCCTCACCAATGAGGCATCAGGTATGGGTGGCGTATCAATGGGAAATAGTCGTGATGCTGTTGATGACAGAGGCAACTTTTATGCCCGCGATATTGTCACCGCAGCGAGAAACAATGAGATAGGCTTCAGTAGCTATTTTTTCTCAAATCCATCGACAGCTCAGGTCGAAGAAAAGCTCTCTGCCTCATTTTATTTTGAACCTCTTAATCTAGTGATCGCTACGGGTGAATACATCAGCACCTTAAAACAAGATAAGATCACCGCGGCGCTGCAGACGGTGATGGCAGCCAAATTTGGAGACAAGGGTAAGTTTTGGATACAGGATACGGATGGTAAAATTCTGGCTCACTCTGAAAAAGAGAAAATTGGCCAACTTACAGCAAACTCAGCTAAGGTGAAGCAAGCTTTAGGCAGTCAATCTGATGCCTTTTTAACGCTTTCAATTTTTGAAGCTGCAACCAATACAACTCAAACTCAGATTGTTTACGTCAGGAATATTTTACCTGAGTGGGGTTGGGTGATCGGAACTGGCACCTATGAATCAAATGTGACCTCGATTAAACAGGGCTTAACAGCCGGGACTCGAGAGATCTTTGACAGTAAAATTTATCAAAGTATTGCATTAACAAGTTTGCTTATTATCGTTGCGCTTAGCTGTTGTGTTTATCTATTAAACAAGATCATTGCTGACATGGTGGTGTTGAAAAAGCGCATTGAAGCCTTATCCACAGGTGATGCAGATCTGACTTCTCGGTTAGAGATTGTTAGTCATGATGAACTTGGCGACATAGGCCATTCGGTTAATCGTTTCATTGGCTATTTACATGACATGATGCTGGATATATCGCAATCTTCGCACAAGATAACCGAAGGGATAATACAACTCGATAACCAGTCGGAGCGTAATAGCTTAGCGCTCAATAATCATAGTTCAGAGACTGAACTGGCGGTAACAGCGATTAATCAGATGCATGCATCGGCAGATGCAGTCGCTAAAAGTGCAGTTAACACGGCGTTGAGTACCCAGCAGGCCAACGAAGAAGCAAAAGCGTCGAAATTAACCGTAGTCGAAGCCTCAAACAGCGTTATATCACTGGTTGAGGAAATGAACTCAGCAACCAGCAGTATTCATACTATGAGTGAAAACACCAATAAAATTGTATCCGTGCTCGGGGTTATTAAGGAGATCGCCGATCAAACTAATCTGCTGGCACTGAATGCGGCTATCGAAGCGGCTCGAGCGGGAGAGCAGGGAAGGGGCTTTGCGGTCGTCGCCGATGAAGTGCGTTCGCTGGCTTCGCGTACACAATCGAGTACGACTCAAATCGAGCAGATCTTATCTACGCTACGCAGTGATGCTAGCAGGGCTGAAAAAGTGATGAACGAAACCAAAAACAGCTGCCAAACCGTGGCTGAAAACACCTCTCTCGTCACCACTAGCCTAGATGCAATGACCGACTCTATTATAGAGATAAATGATTTAGGCGGGCAAATAGCAACCGCTTCTGAGCAGCAAAGTACGGTTACTGCAGAGATAAGCCGAAATATGCACGCCATTGAAGCGATGGCTGTTGAATTATTGCAAAATGGTCAGCATACAGCGCAGAGTACCCGAAACCTTTCAGCAGCCAACGAGCAGCTTAGTATATTGGTGAGTAAATTTAAGTTAGTTTAATCTTCGACGGACAGGTTGATAAACCATGGTTTTAGGAAGGTTGGCGGATCACTACAATGTATGCAGAGGTGAACCGTTATCATTTCTTTGAGTAGGAACTGTGGGATCTGCGGACAGTTAATGATTAAATAGCTTCAGAGTAATTGATCCGTAATACAGCCATGAATGAAGCCATTATCATCTCACTTCCCTCCCTTATTCATCGAATAGGTAGGGAAACCGTCAATAGTGCTAAAGTGTTTGCTGCGCAGTATCATTGTGAGCTTAAGCGGGTGCGTCGCTCTAGAAATTGGCAACTCTCTGGTGAGGCTATCGACATTCAATCGTTTGCAAGGGATTTGAGAGCTGAGTCAATCAAAACTGGGCAACGGGAGGTAGGGGCTAATGGTGAGTTTCATTATCTTATCAAAAAGATTGAAACGGCATTGCTTGGTCATGCAGATAAGCTGGAACCGCTAGCAGAAAAGCTTGCTCGCCTTATTAGTGAAAACCCCAACATCACCTTGGCCGAATTGGTGCACATCACCGATTGCCGCATGAGCGAGGCCAGAACAGCACGCTTTGATGCCGATCTTTGGTAGCGCCATTCCAAGTTGAATCAGGGGATCTTGTTCAAAGTAGAAGTTAACAAAAAAACAAGCCTCAGCATGGCAGACTATGTTGCGGAACGAAAATACCCCTTAATGTTCTAGTTGCAAGCTACTGATTTTAAGTGTTTTTAATGGTGCAGCGGGTCGCTACAGTATCTGTTTTATTCCATATGGCGTTACAATTTTACGGCTACGACATCTTTTTACATAAATTAAACCTTTACAATATCTCAAAGTGCTGTAAAGTACGCCTTGCTCTGGCATACAGAGTTATTAATGAAACATCAAGTAAAAGAAAAGCTTCAGATTCTGCGTTATCGTTGTATCATCTGTGTTTCCCTTAGCTTCATCGTAACATTTAATAATTCAGGCTCTCAGCACATCGCACTTTCGCGATAGATTTATTAATTCTCAACTATATAAGGGACATAAAATGTCTAATTCAACTACTGGTATCGTAAAATGGTTTAACGAAGACAAAGGTTTTGGCTTCATTACTCAAGACAATGGCGGCGCTGACGTATTCGTACATTTCCGCGCTATCACTTCAGAAGGTTTCAAGACTCTTGCTGAAGGCCAAAAAGTTTCTTTCGACCTAGAGCAAGGCCAAAAAGGCCCACAAGCAGCTAACGTAGTTGCTATCTAGTTGAAAGTCGATTCAAATAGTTAATAGCTATTTGAATCACTTTAAATAATTAAAGAGAAGTTAAATTCTCTTCAATTATTAAAAAAAGCGAACCTTATGGTTCGCTTTTTTGCGTTTAGGGGAGATAAATTTTTACCTTCCACTAATTGAACGGTTATTAGTGTCTGATTCACTATCTACAACACAACATTCGAGCCGTCGGCCAGCGTTTTATCTAGGCTATCAATGTCTGCGTGTACCTTTATCAACGAATTCACTTTCCAGTTCTGCCAATTGCCTACAGTGATTTGAAACCCACCCTACGGGAAGCGCTCACGCATTCCACTTCTGCTTTGCATTGGCTCATAAGGGAATAACCATTCTGTCGTCAATGCGCCTTGAATTGAAAAGCTTGAGCGCTTCTGAATTGATTAAATACCTAATGCAATTGGTATTAGTCAGTGCTACCTAGTCGGACACTATTTTTAATAGCTAGCATTCTTTTAAGTAAGTCATTATGACTATTATTTGAGCTGTCTTTATGACTGCCTATGTGTCTTTAAGACACTGTGCGACATTGTTATTTTGACATTGATTTTCAGGCGGGTTCTCCTTTATGACTCAGTTTCAATGGATTACGTTTTTGGCATGGTTAGTGCTAATACTCAGCTTAGAAATTAAAACTTATTTAATATTTTAGGCGGTAGCAAATGACAATTCATGTAAAAAACAATATTCATTGGGTCGGTCAACGAGATTGGGAAGTTCAGGACTTCCATGGTACAGAATATAAAATGACCAGAGGTACTAGTTACAACAGCTACCTCATTCGTGAACAAAAGACGGTATTGATAGATACCGTTGATCACCGCTTTAGTCATCAGTTTGTTCAAAACCTAGAGATGGAAATTGATCTCAACAGCATCGACTTTATTGTGATGAATCACGCGGAAGAAGATCACTCTGGCGCTTTATCTGCATTGCTGGCGAAAATCCCGGGGACGCCCATCTATTGTACCGAAGCGGCGGTTGATTCTATTGTGGGTCATCACCATCACCCTGAGTGGAATTTCAACATAGTCAAAACCGGTGACAGTGTGGATATTGGTAACGGTAAGCAACTGATTTTCATCGAAGCGCCAATGTTGCATTGGCCTGACAGCATGATGACCTACATGACAGAAGACGCGGTTTTATTCAGTAATGATGCATTTGGTCAGCATTACTGCGATGAACATCTGTTTAACGATGAAGTCGATCAAAATGAGCTTAAAGAGCAGTGCCTACGTTATTACGCAAATATCCTTACGCCCTTTAGCAGTCTTGTCACGGCTAAGATCCATGAAGTCTTAAGTTTTAATTTACCGGTGGATATGATTGCGACTGCGCACGGTATTGTATGGCGTGATAACCCAACGCAGATCATTCAGCAATATCTCGAGTGGGCTGATAGCTATCAAGAGGACAAAATCACTATCTTCTACGACTCAATGTCGAACAATACTCGGATGATGGCAGATGCCATTGCTCAAGGCATACACGACGTCGATCCTGCTGTTGCGGTTAAGGTGTTCAACGTTTCTAAGCATGATAAGAACGAAATCCTTTCGCATACCTTCCGCTCAAAAGGTGTCTTGGTTGGTTCGTCGACGATGAACAATGTGATGATGCCCAAAATTGCAGGCATGCTGGAGGAGATCACCGGACTCAGATTTAGAGGCAAGAAAGCGGCTGCATTTGGCAGTTATGGCTGGAATGGTGGCGCAGTCGACCGTATCAACACTCGCTTAATGGACGCCGGTTTTGAAACTGCGATTGGCTTGAAAACCAAGTGGCGACCAGATGGTAATGCGATGCGCGAATGTCGTGACCATGGTCGTCAAATTGCTAAACTGTGGGCTCTGCACCCTTTAACAGCTACTGCAGCGATTAATCCAATTAACGCGATAGCAAAGAAACTGGCGGCTACGCCTGCTCCAGTTGTGGAAAATAGCGATGTTGTTGAGCAAGTAGTGGCTCAACAATCAGTACCTGTTGGAGCGACTAATGACAATGTAGCTGCTCATCAGTCTGGTTGCCAACGTATGATCTGTACCGTGTGTAATTGGGTTTATGACCCCGTAAAAGGAGAGCCAAACCAAGATATTGAGCCTGGAACGGTATGGTCTGATGTTCCTGCTTATTTTCTCTGTCCTGAGTGTAACTTAGGCAAAGACGTGTTTATTGAACACAAGGTTTAGTTGGCGTATTTAGAGGAAGTAGTAATGACAGCACCGATTGTAATTATTGGTAGTGGTTTCGCCGCATATCAATTGATAAAAAATATCCGTAGGCAAGATAGCACTGTAGCTATTCAGGTCTTTACGGCCGATGACGGCGATGAGTATAACAAGCCAGATCTGAGTCATGTATTTTCAAAGCAACAAGATGCAGATGCATTGATCTTGCTATCAGGTGCTGACTTTGCCGCCCAGTATCAGGTTGAGTTACTGGCCAATACTCCGGTAGAGCGAGTCGATACGCAGGCACAATGTCTCTATGCCAATGGCGATTCTTATGCTTACTCTAAACTGGTTTTTGCCACTGGGGCGAGTGCCTTTATTCCTCCGGTTAAAGGAGATTGCGCAGCAAAGATTGTTACATTGAACAGTTTATCAGAGTACCGTCGCTCGCAATTAGAGATAAAACAGGCTGACCGCATCTTGATTATGGGCGGTGGCTTGATTGGTGTTGAATTGGCGATGGATCTGCAAACCAGTGGTAAAGAGGTGATAGTTGTAGAGCCTAATAGCCGCTTGCTTGCCAATGTCGCACCCGACTTTGTCTCATTGAAGCTGGAGCAGCCACTGCGTGACGGTGGAATGACACTCGAACTCAATGACTATGTGACAACAATAGAATCATTCGCGGCTGAGCAAGCGTTTGTGGTGAGCACCAAGGCTGGTAAGGTGTTTGATGTTGATTGCGTTATTTCAGCTGCAGGTTTGCGTCCGAACACGCTGTTAGCGCTGCAAGCAGGAATTGAGGTCAAACACGGCATTGTGGTTGATGCGCAACTTAAAACATCTGCCAATAATGTGTATGCATTAGGGGACTGCGCCGAGATTAATGGCAGAGTCATGGCTTACCTTCAACCTATAATCCTCAGTGCCAATGCACTGGCAAAGCAGTTATTGGGGCAATTATCGCAGTTGAGCTTCCCGCCAATGATGGTTAAAGTAAAAACACCGACATATCCAATCCAAGTGGGTGGTAGGTTTAATACTGATTCCTCATGGAGAGTGGCTTTTGATAAACATGGCGTGACTGCAGAAGCTTTTGATGATCAAAATAACATGACAGGTTTTGTCGTAACCGATGAAAATGCTAAGCAGGCTTTTTCGTTGCTAAGGAAAATGTCGGCGCGTTGATTAGCCGTGATAGGCCGGTTAACTAAAGTAGATTGGCCTATCTTTATTTTGTCTTTACAACAAGTGGGTTTAACTTTGACGGTAAATGATTTTTCGAACACCAATAATTTTTAGGTTACAGGGCTTGGGGAGCAAGTAAATCAATCAGCTTTCTGCTTTTCAAAGGTATCACAGCGTTGTTTGGGTAGACTGCGTATAGCTCTGTTTTCCAAGTAAACTCTGTTAGTAAACTGACTAGCTCACCAGATTCAATGTAAGGTTCGGCAATGAAATCGAGGGTGGTAGTAATGCCTAACCCTTTAACGGCATACCCCGCGAGTAATGACTCACTTTCTAACTGAAGAAAAGGGGCTATTTCTATTTTTACCTGTTTGCTGTCGATGATAAACATCCACCGGTTTTGGGTTAGACAGTGGGTGTAATTCATGCATTTATGCTTATTTAACTCAAAAGGATCTTGAGGCGTACCGTAGCGAGAAAGGTATTCTGGCGAGGCAATAACATAGGTATTTATGTTTTTGATTTTTTTGCATCTATACGAGCTATCTTCAAGTGCGCCAATTCTTAGCACTATATCAATTTTCTCTTGAATGAGATCGCCAATTCTATTATCAAAAATAATCTCAAGTTCGAGTTCCGGATAAGTTGATAGTAGTTCGGCAAACACGTTAGTGATGCCGTTATCAAACTCCAACACGGCAGGCATTTTTACCCGTAGCTTTCCTCTAACAATGTCTTTGCGCTCATCAATGAAGTTGTAGCATTTATCAACGCTATCAAATATCTCAGCGCAGCGCTCGTAGAGAAATAGTCCCTCTTCGGTGAGACTAATTCGGCGTGTGGTGCGTTGAATGAGAGAGCAACGCAGCTCATATTCTAGTTGATTTACATGTTTACTTATCACCGATTTTGACAAGCATAATTTCTCTGCTGCGGCAGAGAATGAGTTATTTGTGGCTACGCTATAAAAGGTGGCGAGTAAGTTCAGGTTCATCGTTTTCACGGCTTAACTCCTTATGCATATCGGTACAGTATCTGCTTCACTTTCTATTATTATTAATATTTATATTGTTTCTAAAGTGGAAACTCACTGGCTGGGGATAGCGAAATTTCGACTGTTAAGGATTTTATTATAATAATGTGGTTTCACCCTCTATTTTGCACAGTATGGAAACTATAAGTTCGTAATAAGTTGATTAACGCCTTGTTATTTATCAGCGATGATTTAGCGGTCCAAAATACGTTTATATAAATGAGGCCCTATGACAAATATCATCCATCCAGAGCATGACGTTGCCGATCTATCTCTTGCGCCACAAGGTAGTCGCAGAATCGCCTGGGCGCGTAACCATATGCCTATAATGCGCAGTATTATTGAACGCTTTGAGCGGGAGCAGCCATTTGCCGGATTAACTATCGGCATCTGTTTGCATGTAGAGGCGAAAACAGGGGTGTGGTTAGAGGCATTAACTAAAGGCGGAGCTAAGGTGGTTATTACGGGGTCGCCCGGATCGACTCAAGATGAAACCGCCGCAGCATTGGTTACCGATTATGGGGTGAGTGTCTATTCTCAGCGGGATGAAAATTTTGACGACCATATTCGCTATTGCCGTAAGGTCTTATCCCATGCTCCCGACATCATTGCCGACAATGGTGCCGATCTACACGAGCTTATTTTTACTGAGACAGAATTTGCTCCGCTTAAGCATACGCTATTGGGGGCTACAGAAGAAACAACGACAGGGGCTAACCGATTGCGTGAAGATTTCAATGCTGATCAGTTCAGCACCTTGATCATTAATGATACCCAAGCAAAACGTATCATCGAAAATAGATTTGGTGTGGGCTCATCGGTTGTCGATGGCATCATGCGTGCTACAAACGTCATGCTCCACGGCAAAAAAGTGGTGGTTATTGGCTACGGTTATTGTGGTTCAGGTACGGCGCAGCGTCTACGTGGTATGGGAGCGCACGTTACGGTAGTTGAATCAAATCCGTTATCGTTACTTGAGGCGCATATGGAAGGTTTTTACACCGCGAACCTAGAAGATGCACTGCCTGATGCCGATATGGTAGTTACCATTACCGGGCGAGACAACGTATTGCACAGTGC
Organism: Shewanella sp. KX20019; assembly: GCF_016757755.1. NCBI lineage: Bacteria > Pseudomonadati > Pseudomonadota > Gammaproteobacteria > Alteromonadales > Shewanellaceae > Shewanella > Shewanella sp. KX20019. The sequence goes on from NZ_CP068437.1 coordinate 1,247,050, forward strand.
ACACTTCAAGTTAATGCGACACAACACCATAATTGCCAATGCAGGCCATTTTCAACGTGAAATTAATATGGCTGAACTACAGGCGATGAGTGAAAGCAAAGATAAAATTCGTCCACATGTAACAGCTTACCAACTTGCAGATAAACAACTTTTTGTCCTATCTGATGCTAACTTAGTTAATCTGTCGGCTGGAGATGGCAACCCAATTGAAATCATGGATCTAGGTCTTGCGCTACAATCTTTAAGTTTGGAGCGTATCGCCATCAACCGTGGGTCATTACAATATATTCCCCAGCCAGTACCATTCGATATTGAAATGCAAGTCGCAGAACTGGCGGTTAAATATTGGATCAATCATTGATATAGCACTGTGTCCCCTCTGGTTTCAAAGGGGGCAAGCTGTATCTTACCTTGAGGTCGTTTAGACAATATGTCGCGAGGCTTTTTTTGTGAGGCCGAGCCGCGAAGCTAGGTTATTGTTAGTCTATTTATGACTTCGTCTGTAAGTGAGCCGGCAATCGGCTCACCAGCGTTATATTAGCCTGCTTGCAATATGGCTTAAATGTGTTTCCAGCTCATCTTCCGTTTTAGGAAGTGAATTGAGTTCGAATGAGAGTGGCTTGCTGCCATTGAGCATGAATACTGAGCTTGCACCATGATCATAGTGGAACCATTTTCCGTTGACGCAAAGATCAGTATAACAATTTGGTAGTAGTTCCATCAGGCACCTCTAAATTTTACATTTCATTTATTATGAAAAGACATAAAGTCATCGAATGTGTGAGCCTTGCTGTATTGCGACGTTTTATATTTGTGACTCAGCTCACCCTTATAAGACCTGAAAAGGCGTAGGCGCTCATTGATCTAAATCAAAGCCAATGTGATTAGCGATTCTGGTACCGCTATTTGACAAGATTAAAAACTAACAAAGAGATGTTTTTTCCTACTAATAAGATGGAAATCTGGATGGCTAGCTCGACTATGGCAATATGTGCTTTGTTCTACATAGACTACCGTTTCCTACCGACAATTACTGGCTTTGAAACAGTGTTGTTTGTGCTGGCTAATACTGAATGTTTATCTGCTAAAGGATTAGACTCTGCTTTTCAACTTTGATCTTGGTCAACATGTAGCAAGTCAAATAGATTCAATATTAGTGTATGGAATAATACTTAATCTTGAGGAGGCTAGATGTGACGGATGCAAAACTGATATTGATTTTAAAAACCTGTATTTCTATAGGCTTGTTGTTGATCCTACTCGGTATTTACTTGCATAACTTTAGCGAGTCGATAGAAGCGATGGGGGTAACAGGGATTATTATCAGCGCAATGTGTATTGCTCTAGGCATGGTACTGTCGCTACCGACAAAAATGTACCTGACCTTCATTTTGGTTCGACGCGAGTCCGAGGTTAATAAATCAAAGTAAGCCGTAGTTTGGTCCGAATGGCTGATTTTTTAATGGTGAAAACACTGGCTGATAGTGTTATCAATTACAGCATCGACAGCTGCATTGACAATAATCGCGCTACGGGGAGCTATAGCATCTGCCCTTCTAAAATGCTTCATTAAAGATCAAATAGAACCCACTCTTCGTAGCATTCCTATCGTAATCGACCCTGACATTCATTCTTGGTTATAGCTCATAACGATAACTTAGGCCATAGCTGAAAATGATTTCTCCATAGAACTGATTAGGGCTTTCTGCGGTAGACCTATCTCATTAAGCACCGTCATACCGTGTCTTGTCAGTCCACCATCGCTATCTTTAAATGTATGTCGATACCCAACGCTATGTTCGATGGTATTGTTGTTGCGGTAATGGTTTCTATAAGTACCTCTTAGCGAGTGCTGCCTAGGTCATAGTTGGGGGCGTCGCCTTGACTCCATTGAAATGCTTTGTAAAAGCCAACCCTCGGCCAAGGGGAGATAAATAATAGTAACGGTAGTTTAGCGCTAATTTTTGATAGTCATTACCGCTGCCAATTCTTTGAAAGTAATCAGTATATTCAAAATTGTGGAAATAGCCCTTCCATACATTAACTGAAAATTCCCGGGTGTCCTTTGTGAGTACGATGCCTAATTCAAGCGAAAAAGGCTTATCCTTAAATTATTGAAAGTTCGGGGGATCTATCGCCAATTGTGGCAATGAATCTTGATTTGGCTCATAGTATTTAATCCTTAACGCTGGGCCAATATAGAAGCCGTAATCGGTTTCAAAGATTAAATTGCCTTCGTAATTAATGATGATCGGACGATTTTTGTGCCTCTCCGGTGTCATAACCAATCCCCAGTCATATTCGTTTTGCTTCCCCATAGAGAGTTTACCGAAATAGCGCATGGCATTGTCATCAAAAAACAGGTCTGTTTAGAGCGTAAACCTAGGTCCACGCCATCATCTAGCTGGGTGCCAATTGAGGCGAATGTGACACTGGAACGATGTTATCATGAGCCTTGCCACTTTATCCGCTGTTAGCGGCGCATCTTCTACCTAGAACTGTACAAGTTGACGCTTAGTAGACGTTAGGCTCCTTAAGGCCTAATGGTTACTTTGTTGATACAATGAAGCGACCCATCAGGCTCACCTTACCCCAGTTGTTCTTTAGAGCTACAGTTACATAGAATGCTCAAAGAAATGGATGACTTGAGCATGTAGTGTGCGGTTCACTTCGGCAATGATAGGTGTAATGCTTCAGGTTGTATTTCTGAATTTTATGGCCTTAATTACACATTTGAACATCCTCAAACTGTCGTTTATTGTGAGCATAAGAATATTTAAATTTATTCTGATTATCTCCCTTGATTATCTCCCTTGATTATTTTCTGTATTGAAGGTTTAGAATTTCAACTTATTAATTCTATCACAGTAGTTATATTTTATACTTTATATTTAAATGGTTGAGTCAGAGTCGATAATGTTTAATTTATGAGTCTTTAGCTTACAATTTTATGGTCCTGATGATTAATTAATATGAATTGTAGAAGTGGCCTTATGCGCTAGTTAATTAGGCTGTGCTATTTAGCCATACGACTAACTGAATTTAAATCTACTCCAGAATATCAAGAATAGTCTGATACGGATATCTGTTATCAAATCTAAGTGAAACAGTCAGATCTTAAAAAAACTGTCAATCTTTGTTGATTGATTTACTACAGACTTATCGGGCTGAATAAGTGATATTACCCGCCATATAAATCTATCTTAGCTCGTGGATTTAGCTTTATCTATTTGTTCTCTAGGATTTTAAAGGGCTTGATACGAAGCTCTATATTAGCTAGGCATGTTAGATGACACTTAGCATGTAACTTGCCAATGTTGTCATATTTAATAATGTTTTACACTCAGTAATCAGTTAATTATACCAAATGACTTACTGGTGGAAGTATGAAGAACGAGCATGTAACAGGCCTTTATTTTAACGAGAGTGATCATCGGGTGTGGATTATGTACACGCAGCTATATCCTGAATGTATCGACGGCGTAGACAGAGAGCAATATATGAGACTATTAAAACAATTAAGAAAAACTAATGGAACGCGTTATGACCTCTACCAATTACTCCTATTCAAAAGACAAGCAGAGCCATGTATTCTCCACCTTTTTGAAACATATTCGGCAAAATAACGATCTGTCACAAGAGCAATTATGTGTGCATCTAAGGCAGCACAGTAGTCTTTTTCATAATTTAGATACTATTACCGTTAGCCGTTGGGAGCGTGGTGTTAATATCCCATCCTTAGCTAAACAAGCTGAAATAGTCGAACTGTACGACAATGAACTCACGAGTATTTATAGTTGCGATAAACAGTTTTTGAAGGAGTGCTGCTCGTTAGTGGCTATCCCTAATGCATTAGATCTTAAATCAAGCCACCCATATTACGCAAATGATGAGTATCAAATTCAAAGTCTCGATATCCAAGATGATAGCTTTTACTTAGTGCTTAAGATGATCCTTCGTTATGAAGGCAATCCAAGTCTTAAGTTAAAGCCTCCTCTTGAAGACTTTTATGGCCTCACTAATGTAAAAATCTCCATAGCAAAAGCATTTAATGGTCAAATCGTAGGTCACGGTCTCTATTTGGAAACCTCAGCTAACAATGTTTTTGAGTTAATCAATATTAGTAGTGGCCTTAGTGAAATAGTGGCTAGTTGTGAGCACAAAGATCGTGATGCAATGTTGGTATTGTCCTCAGCGGGTGCAACTAAACAAGTTGAGAACAGCATTATGTCTACTTATATCAATCAATTTTCTCAACAAAAGAATTTACGCTACCTCTGCTTTAGCGTCTGTGATGAAGGATTCATTAAAAAATTAAATACGGCGAAGTTAGAGCCGTTTAAGGTTAGAAATATGGAGTTTAACGACATAATGGTAGCCATTCACTCTTTCTTGCTGAGTCGTTCTGAACTGATGGCGAATCGTTTTTTGCTCAAGTTGGCAGTGATATCGCCGAAAAGATTGGTTACTTTTCTTAGCAATGATGATCAAGGAGGTTGCTAATGAAAGTACTTATTGTTGATGACCAGCTGTTTGTAAGAGAGACGATAAAAAGTGAGTTATCCTTGGTTGCCCCAGAGGTTAAGTTTGATTTTCATGAGGCTGATTGTGGTAATAAAGCTATAGAGATGCTTGAAAATAAATATATAGATGAGTTACCAGCCATTGAGTTAGTTATTGCAGATTTGAAAATGGAGAATGGTGATGGCCTTGCCATTATCAACCATATGGCGACTACTCGTAGTCGTGAAATCCCGCTAGCAATTGTAAGTTCCTCTGATAAACGAACTCTAGAATTAATAGGCAGTATTACTAATAGCTTTAGTTTGAATTTGGTTGGCGTATTTCAAAAACCCCTAGATATTAGTGAAATTTATGCTTCGGTCTCGGCAAATAAATCTGTTCCGCAAGAATGTGAGCAGTCAATAGAAGTAACACCGATCTGTAATGAAGCTAACATCACATCATTATTAAACGAAGATAATCTTTTTCTGTGCTACCAACCTAAGATAAACATAAGAACAGGTGAATTGGTCGGTTTTGAGGTTTTGTCTAGGCTTTGCATTCAAGGGGATGGGTTTATTTATCCGGACAAATTTATCCCATTAATTGAAAAGTCGGGCTTAAATTGTCAGTTTACTAAGTTAGTGTTTAATCAGGCGTTATCGCAATGGCATTTATTTGAGAAATTGAAGTTCTATAGCTTATCAGTCAATATAAGTGCTAATGACTTGTTGTCTGATGACTTTATCAATTATGTGATTGATAAGCACTTAAGTCATTCAGATATTAAGCTGATGCTCGAGCTGACAGAGTCTCAGCAAACAATTAATCAAGACCGATCGATACAAGCAATCGCAAAGTTCATAATTAATGATATTCCGATATCACTTGATGACTTTGGTAAGAGCTATTCTACGTTTGACCGCTTAGACAGCATTCCATTTGATGAGATAAAAATCGATAAAGACTTTGTCACAGATCTTGATGTTAACTTACAGCATCAAGCTATTGTTGAGTCAACAATAGCTTTAGCCCGTAAACTGAATGTCAAAGTCGTTGCTGAAGGGGTCGAAACATTGTCAGTGTTAAAGAAGCTGAAAGCCCTAGGGTGTCACATAGCGCAGGGCTATTACATTAGCCCACCCATAGAGGGGCGCTATTTGATGGCTTGGATTAATAATTATAACCAACAAAATGAGTGTCAACATGTTAGCTGCTAGCCAAAGTATTAAAACTAAGCTCCGCACCTTTTTTGCTCATTTCAAAGATGTTAGTAGGAGTCATCTTTATGGGGTTCTAACATTGGAACTTGATAATTTAGCTTCTGAAACTAGTCAGTTGGATAGTAGTAATTTTGATAATGTTTCTGCACAACTTCATAAGTACAAGGGTATTTGTCGATATTTGAAAATTGACAATGAAGCGCTTTATAGCGATGACCTTAGCAAGGTGGAGCTACTAGGGAATATCACAACTCTGCAAATTTTACTTAAGGATATTGAAAGTGAAATTTAGCGGTTTTGTTTTTGTGTTGGGTGTTTTTGGGACGCTAATCATTGACGTTGTGCTTTGGCAATATCGCCACGGAGAATTGAGTAAGCAATATCAAAGTCGAGCAAATAAGGCCTTTGAATCATCTAGAACTCAACTCATTCAACATCAAATTATGATGAATGCACTTCGTTCACTTTTTAATGCTTCTAATGAGGTAACAAAAGCTGAATTCAGCCTGTTTTCGAAAGATTTACTCAAAATTAAGTCAGCAATAGCGTTCACATTAGATCCATCTTTACAACTTAGATATTTGTCTGACTCTGCATTTTATGATGCAGTAAGCAATGGCAGTGTTCGTTCTGATATTAATGATCAAATCACTTATGATATCGAGGATTTTTCTACTATTGTGATTAGTATTGATGAGCCTAAACAGCCCTATCTAGTTTATGCTGTTTCGCATCAAAGACTACAGCAAAAGATAGATAAAAATAACGATATATGTGAGAGATTTACCTTTGGAGAAAAGACCTTTAGTAATCTAGAATGCCAAAATTATGAAGGAAGAGTGTTGGCCTCTTTATTTCGTTTCCATTCAGAGCAGTTCGTCGATTTACCTGAATACAATACCAGTTATCGTTTGTCTGTAGATTATATGCCAACGAAGAAAGAGTTAGTTGAAATCGTTGTGTTATTATTAGTGTGGCCTTTGTTCGGACTGGTATTTTCAATACTTATCGCGATGTTGATTCAAAATCGTATTGATAAAGAGAAACAACGTATTGAGTCCAATTCGAAGTTAGCGTTGTTATCAACATTAAATCATGAAATTAGAACGCCTATTAATGCAGTTTTAGGTTATGCAAATATGTTAAAAGCACAGTCTTGTTGCTCTGATAGCGGCAAAGAGAACCTAGATAAAATCATTTGGTCTGCCAACTTACTTAATAACGTTGCTCAAAATACCTTAACTTACAGTAAGGCAAGTTCTGGTACGTTGGGCCTACATTATGAAGAGATTAACCTTCCGCAGTTTCTAAAGAAAATTGACGATTACTATCGAGCATTTAGTCATACTCATAAAAAACAGTTGAAGATGCAGTTCTCCAGTGGCACTCCTGAATTTCTTCAGCTAGACGATACTAAGTTTTTCCAGTTAACCACTAACTTTATTAATAATGCTTTTAAGTACAGTTCCGGTGATATTGTGATCTGTAGTGTTAAGGTTAGTCCAATACTACAAAGCTTGACGATTACCCCTGACATTAAGGATAAAGCATTGGGTGGCTTTATTAGAGTCGCAGTCAAGGACTTTGGTAAGGGAATGTCCAAAGCATCAATGGAAGCAATCGCCAAGCCTTTTACCACGGACTTGAAATCATCCTCAGCACTTAAATCAGGAATTGGTATTGGTTTATATACCTGTAAAAAGGTGATCGAGAGTGTAGGTGGAAGTATCCGAATCCGCAGTCGCAAAGATCAGGGAACTCTAGTGATCTTTCGGTTCCCGTATAGGCAAAGTCATATGGAGACAGGCAAAAAATTTGCAGTCGACACATCATCAACTGCAAGAGTGGGTATATCTGCGCAAAAGAAGAGCAATCAGTTAGCCGTAAGCCCCGTTGTCAACCAGGACAAAGTCGAAAATGCAAAGCACGTCATACTTGTTGATGATAACTGTTTTAATTTGGAAGTCTGTAAGTCAATGCTTGAAAGTGACGGTTTCACCGTGATTACAGCTAAAGATGAACGAGAGACCATAAACGCGCTGAATAGTTTTTATGATGTAAAGCAGCAAACCGCTGAGTTGCCATCTCTTATTGTATTAATGGACTACATGCTTGATGAGACCGATGGTTTAACACTGATATCATTGTTAAAAGACTTAGGTTTTTATCACCCAAAGTATTTTATTCTATCGGCTAATTGTAAAGATGAAATCCCAAGGTCTGCTCTGTTTCCAGAGATCACCTTTTTACAAAAACCAATTGATATAAAAACAGCAAGAGCGCTGTAACTCTTGTTCCGCACTATTGGTTGAAAATAAATACAGGGCGAGCATCTGCCCTGTTTTTAGCATATATCCCGGTCCACTTAAAATGGAGAGTCGCGGCAGTCCATTTTTATCGGAGTGGTCTTTTAATGCTGTGTGCTACTTATCTTTCGTCTTTTTCAGACTCTCAGCGTCTTATAGGGAAAACCCATAAAGGATCAGCCAATGTTGAAAGTTGTTAGTTATATTATTTGCCCATTTGTGCAGCGTATTACCGGTTTGCTCGAAGCTAAAGGCGTGCCCTATGAGATTGAATACATCAGCCTTAAAGATAAGCCGCGATGGTTTTTAGACATCGCACCTAATGGTCAGGTGCCTATTTTAATTACAGAAGATAACATCGCGCTCTCAGAGTCCGACGCGATAGCAGAATATCTAGATGAAGAGTACCCATTGCTAAGGCCTGAAGTTAATCAGTCTGCGTGCCGTGCTAGACAAAGAGCATGGGTCTATCAGGGGGTTAAGCTTTACCTTAAACAGTGCAGCCACATGCAAAGTGGTAACAAGGAAACCTTTGATGAGCGTCAAGTCTTTATGCATAAAGCGTTTGCCAAAGTCGAAGCGTTTCTTAAAGAACACACCGCGACTCAATATTTTTGCGCCGACGTATTGGGCAATATTGATATGGCTTGGTTGCCTCTATTCCATCGAGCAGCCTTAGTACAAAAGCATACCGGGACTGAGTTGTTCGCTGGTTTTCCGTTACTGCAAATATGGGCTGATAACGTGATGGCGTCCGGTATTGCGGAAAAGTCAGTTCATCAAAAATTTGAAGAGAACTTTACCACGTTTTATTTAAGCGAAAATAACTACCTCGGTGGTGGTAATGCTTCAAAAGATAGCGGTTGTGGTGGGTCTTCAAGGGGGAGTTGTTGTTAATGATGTTTATACGCTGAAAAATAGAGGTTAGATGGGCATAAACGGCAGTTATTAAAGATAACTGCCGCTGTGGAGCTGACGAGCGAACATATTTTTAAGCTAACGATTAGGACTGCTTTTTTAATACTTCATCTATGTCGGCGGCGCTGTGTCGCTCAGTGAGCTGTTGCCACTCTTCACCCCAAGAGCAGTTGACGATTCGACCACGTTTAACAGCTTGGCGTTCACTTATCTGCTTAGCCCAGCGTTGCAGGTGAGTGTAGCTCGTGACGTCTAGGAATTCGGCAGCATCATAAAGTTTACCGAGCACTAGGTTACCGTACCAAGGCCAAATTGCCATATCAGCGATGCTGTACTCTTTACCCGCTATGTATTCATTATTTGCCAATTGCTTATCAAGCACATCTAACTGACGCTTAGCTTCCATAGTAAAACGGTTGATTGGGTATTCAAATTTTTCAGGGGCATAGGCATAAAAATGGCCAAAGCCACCACCAAGGTAGGGCGCGGAGCCTTGCAGCCAAAACAGCCAGTTCATCGTTTCTGTACGTGCCGCCGTATCACTTGGCAGGAAGTAGCCAAACTTTTCCGCAAGGTAGAGTAGAATATTGCCCGACTCAAATACTCTGATCGGGCTGTCGGCAGAATTATCAACTAATGCGGGAATTTTGGAGTTGGGGTTGATATCGACAAAGCCCGATGAAAACTGCTCGCTGTCGCCAATGTTTATCAAGTATGCGTCGTACTCGGCCTCAGATACTCCTTTAGCTAGCAGCTCCTCGAGCATGATTGTCACTTTCTGACCGTTTGGCGTCGCTAAGGAGTGAAGCTGTATCGGATGTTTGCCTACAGGAAGTGCTTGCTGATATCTAGTGCCAGAATCGGGGCGATTGATGCTTGCCCACTCGCCGCCATTCTCGCTATCCATTGTCCAAACTGTTGCTGGAGTATATTGCTTGCTCATCTATTTTCCTGTCTTTCTAACTGTTAGTAGTTATCGATATGGGTATGATTTTGTCGATTAAAACCTTTGTAGATAGAAGTATTGGTAATGAGAAAGTATTACATCGTATAAATTAACCTAACGCGCAGAGCGGGGTTATTAGTGCGGCAAGCTTTGGGGCAGAGATTGAGCGGTACGGTATAGCGGAGCAAAAAGAAGGCTTGATTAATCAAGCCTTCTTTTTTGGATTAGCTACATTCGTACATTGGATCAACGATTGCGGAGTTACGGCGATAATAAGTCACGGCGTATTATTTCGCTGGAGTGTAAATGGTGCACCAGTCATTTTTCATGTCAATCAAATGCCAGTTGTCTTTTTGTTTAGCTTCATCTAACGCCTTGTCTAAACGACCGACCGAAGAGTCACGGTCATACTGCCATTCACGTTCGCTATCAGTATGATGCACTATCATTGCCATACTCGGGTTATTCTGGCTGGTACTCCATTGCAACATAGCGTGGTCTCCATCGGAGTTACCAACCGCGAGTATTGGCTTTTTACCAATAATACGTTGAATATTTTCGACCTTTACCTGCTTATCATTGTTAGACACTAGCGTGCCATTTTTTACTAGCAGAGTATTACCGTCGAGTTTCACCATGTCATAGCCAAAGCTACTGCCAATGACATTCTCTGCTGGTATGCCATAAGCCTGCTCTGTCCATGCCCGCATGAAATCAGTGCCGCCACCGGATACGATATAGTTGCTAAAACCATTTTCTTTTAAGTAAGCCAACATCTCTTTCATCGGCTGGTAGGTCAAATCAATGTAGCTACGGTTAAAGCGCTGATCTTTACTCTTGGTTACCCAGGTGTGCACTATCTGTTGAAACGCCTCAACGGTTACTCCTGAATGTGTCGCTTGCAGTAGCTCGAGTAATGCATGGTGGTCAGCTTTCATTAGAGACTCCATGTCGTCTTCGAGTACCCATTTAAAAGGCGTTTGGGTCTTCCATTCAGGATGATTTTTTGCCAGCCCTTTAATCTGTTCAATGGTAAATACCAACTGGTAATACATAGGTTTCTCTGACCATAAGGTACCGTCGTTATCAAATACCGCAATGCGATCTTTTGCGGCGACATACTGCGGGCTCTCAGGGTTAGTGACCTCCTTTACAAAAGCTTCAATTGCGCTGCGACGCTCGCTTTGTGCCCATGAGGTTAGGGCATTGTCATTTGACTGGCAACTCAACGCTAGCGCTGGAGCAGAAGAGAGTGCTAGCATAACAAGCAAAGATAGAGATTGAAGTTTCATAACGTAACCCTTTAGTTTGATAGACGTTCAGTTAAACAAAAAAAGCAGCTAAAAATAACAGGTAAAAACACTAGTTTGTGAAGAAACTAAAGCTCTAAATCGGAATAAAATCAAGTAGCTCAGCAGCTTTACGTCAAACTCTGCCGCCATTCTTAGCTAACTAAGTTCAAATTCAGCGTTAGTAGCGTTAAAATAGTCACCATATTGCAGTATATCTATGGGCGTGAGCTCCGTTATCTGCGCAAAAATCAAGAGAGTATAAAGATGAGTGATGAACAGAATATTATCGATAGCTTAGCTAAACTAGAGCAGTTTTTGCTGTCAGTAGAAAACGGCGGATTAGGTTTAGTGGGTGTCGAAGGGGTTGGAATGGCCACCAACAATAGCGATGGTCGTCATTTTGTTGCTGTTTTTGATAGTCACCACAAGTTACTGCATGCGCGCTGGATAACTGATGAAATTTTCGCAACGGGCAAAGAGATGGTTCGCACTGGTGTAAAGGGCAAGCATTAGCCTTGCAGTTTATTTAACAGTAGGTCAGCTATTTAGCCCTGTTTATAAGCAGGGCTTTTTATGGAACGCTAATTGGCCACTCAAGTGGGGGGGATATTGGCGCTATATACCATGTTTAGTAAGCCGCAGCTATTTAATAACTATTTAGCCATTAGTCCTAATGGTTGGTGGAGTCATAAAGAGATGGTTGGGAGTATCACTGGATTGACAGATGTTGACCGTCCGCTGTGAGCGGCTCTTTTTATCGGTAGCAGGCGAGGGCGGTCGTTTTACTCTGTCACTTTGACTTATTAGCAAGTATGGAACAGCAACCGCAACCGCCAGCACATCTTGAATGGCAATTTGAACACTACCCTGAACGTTCACATATGTCGGGGAACTTGCCTGCCAGTACTGACGGTTTGGAGTCCCTATTTAGTGAGTCTAAAGTGATTGATACTGCGTAATAATCTAGTCAATAGTTCTGCCATTGCTCAGCGGTCTAAGTCTTGTTTAAACTACTTCTAATTCCCACTGAAAACACAGTGCATGCCGGAGAATGGGGATGGAAGCCTAAAGCGTTTGAAGCTTGCCAGTGGTTAATGGAATTAACTCAAGCTATAACCTATGGTTTAAGGACACATATTCGTTAGGATGACGTAAACATGTTTAAACAGGGACGTTGGTCAATTAAGCATTTCTTGCTCGCTGGTAGTGTATCGATTTTTGTCTTACTTGCTGCTGATATTTTGATGACGCATTACGTAGCAAATACTAAATTGGCGCTTTTTGAACTCGAGAGTAAAGTGGCAATATCATCTAATACCTTACTGATGATCCGCCGCCATGAAAAAGACTTTTTAAGCCGCCATAACACCAAGTACATAGAGTTAATTCAAACGGAAAAGGAGGATTTGGAGCAGCAGTTAACCGAAATTAATAAATTGCTAATTAAAAGTGATTTAGACATTATCTATGATAATCATCAAACCTTAAAACAGCTCGATAGCTATGTTGATAACCTTGCGCTGTTAACAGATGAAGTGTTAAGCATACGCGGTACAGGGGACGCCGTTGGGTTTGCGATGGCTCTGGAGCAGCACTCCAGCCAGTTACAATCTGAAGCGAATCGTTTAAAAGCCCCTCAGTTAGTAGACCTGATGATTGACAATCAACAAGATATTTTCAACTTCTTTGCTCGCCATGACACATTATTACTGCCGAACATTGCTGAGCAGTTTAGTAACATTGAGCAGAATATTAAAAACCAAACTCAGGCTTCAGGTTCGCTGCTTCAGGCATTTTTAGCCTTTGAACAAGCATTTTACCGTTTACAGGCCTCAAGTGAGCGTCGTGGTTATTCTGAATCCTTAGGTTATCACGGTGAGCTTAGACAAAGCGTGCATGATATTGAGGGTAGTCTCAATATGTTGTTCGGTAGTATCCCCACTAAAGTCGAGGCAAGTGTATCTGCTTTGGTTATGACACAGGCCATGGTGGAGGGCACTTTGACGCTCTTTATCATATTAATTCTCTTTTATATCTACTATGCAATTACGCGCATGGAGTCGGGCTTGATCACTGCCCGAGTCAAAGAGGAACGCGCCAATAAGGCCAAAAGTTCGTTTCTGGCTAACATGTCTCATGAGATAAGAACGCCGCTTAACGGTATTATCGGCATGACTGAAATTCTAACTGATTCAAAGCTTTCAGCGATACAGAAAGATTACTTAGCCACCATTAACTCTTCATCTCAGACGCTATTGATGTTGATCAATGACATTCTTGATCTATCCAAAATTGAGTCGGGTCATTTAGAGATAAGCCCGCATACCTGTGCGATCAAAGAGGTGATATATGACACTGCAGCGTTAATCGCTCCCAAGGCACAGCAGAAAAGTATCGCGCTTAGAATCAGTATCGATAGTAATATTCCTAGTTACATCAGAGCCGATGAGCAAAAGTTACGGCAGATCATGATGAACCTGGCTTCTAATGCCATTAAGTTCACTGCTTCAGGTTCCGTGACATTTAAATTACAGATAGAAACACAAACCGAACAGACTATAGGGTTACTTTTTTCTGTTAAAGACACTGGTGTTGGCATAGATGAAAGCAAGCACAAGCAAATTTTTGAAGAGTTTCAACAGGAGGATAGCAATACATCAGTTGAGTTTGGGGGCACTGGATTAGGCTTATCAATTTCAACTAGAATGGTGAAGATGATGGGCGGCGAAATAGCCATTAACTCATCCAAAGGGGTTGGCAGTGAGTTTTTCTTCTCGTTGCGCTTCGCGCGACAAACTGAAGGAGAGAGGGGAGCGCAGCCTGTGTCCCAGCATTTAATTTATTGTGCTAGACAGCATAGTCCGCTATTAATACAGAATATTATCGGTTTACATCATCAACTGGATAAAACCCATCAAGTGGATGAAATCGTGCCGTTGATTACGCCAACAAGTGTGCTGGTGTTTAATGCTGAAGATATTAAAGACAAACAGGCATTTGTAGCCAGTGTGGCGGACTTTTCAGGTACGCCGATTCTTATTTCACGTTCGAACAATACCGAAAAAGATGATTTCGGCGAGCTTGTGGCGGGTTACATCACCATACCATTGCTAGGAATGCGCTTAGATACCTTAATTAAGTCAGTGGCACATCGTCATGAGAGTAAGGATATTCTCCCGCCAATAAAGGAGGAGCGTGATGATAACAAGATGGTGCTGGTGGTTGAAGATAATAAAGTAAACCAACAAGTTGTTGCCATCAACTTGAAAAAGCTCAAAATGCCGCATTTAATCGCTAATGATGGCAAGGAAGCGTTAGAGCATTATAAACGCCATATAGGCAACTTCTCGGTGATCTTAATGGATTGCATGATGCCAGTGATGGACGGGTTTGAAGCGACAAAGGCAATTAGATTGTTTGAGCAGGAGGAGGATGCCAAGCGAGTTAGAATTATCGCACTAACAGCATCTATTCTTGATGATGATATTCAAAAGTGTTTTGACTCGGGTATGGATGATTACTTGCCAAAACCGTTCAAGAGAGAAGTACTGGTCGATAAGTTAGCTAAGCTACATTAAAGGGTGAGTGCCAATAGCTTTAACTTTTAATGATTGATAATAAAATGCCAGTCAATTGCTGACTGGCATTATTGCTTTGATTAAGTGTTAACAGTCGCTCTGTTAACTCACCGCTTAAAAGCTGAGTGTTACCAAATACGTACCCGCTCATCTTCTGCTAAATAAAGCGCATCACCTGGTTTAACATCAAAGGCTTTATACCAAGCATCGTGATTACGCGGTGCTTGGGCGCGATAGCGTCCTGGAGCATGTGTACCAGCACGAAGCTGATTTAGCATGCTTTGCTCGGTGCGTTTCTCTTTCCAGACTTGTGCCCAAGCAAGGAAGAAACGTTGATCGCCTGTGACGCCATCAATCACAGGAGCTTCTTTGCCGTTAAGGCTGAGCTTGTATGCATGGTAAGCCATCGATAGACCACCCACATCACCAATGTTTTCACCTAGACTGTTGCGGCCATTAACGAAGTTTTCAGGGATTGGCTCGTACTTATTGTACTGAGCTGCTA
The DNA here is from genome assembly GCF_016757755.1 of Shewanella sp. KX20019. NCBI lineage: Bacteria > Pseudomonadati > Pseudomonadota > Gammaproteobacteria > Alteromonadales > Shewanellaceae > Shewanella > Shewanella sp. KX20019. The sequence goes on from NZ_CP068437.1 coordinate 1,262,321, forward strand.
GCTGATCGGCTTTAGCGTCAAATGCGGCGCGGTCAGCATCAGTCCACCAGTTTCTCTGAATACCGTTAGCGTCAGATTTTGAGCCTTGATCATCAAAACCGTGGCCCATTTCATGGCCGATAACCGCACCAATACCGCCATAGTTTACCGCGGCATCGGCATTAGGATCGAAGAACGGAGGTTGTAGAATCGCGGCTGGAAATACAATTTCATTAAATGAGCTATTGTAATAAGCGTTAACACGTTGCGGTGTCATGCCCCAGCGATTACGATCGGTTTTCTTCAGCTCTTTAGCCACACTGTCAGCTTTAAAGTACTGGCGTAGGTTGTGAAGATTACCCATTAGATCGGTCTTTGTGAGGGTTAAACCATCAAACTCTTGCCAAACATCAGGGTAACCAATTTTAGGGTTAAAAGCGGCCAGTTTTGCATGAGCGTTGACTTTCGTCTCTGCACCCATCCAGTCGAGATCATCAATACGTTGGCCCATTGCGGTACGCAAGTTCTCAACAAGTACTGACATCTTTTGCTTAGATGATTCAGGGAAGTAGCGCTTCACATACACCTTGCCGATGGCAAAGCCCAATGACTGAGTGCCGGACATCTCTGATACAGCGCGTTTCCAACGAGGACGAGGCTCTTCCTGTCCGCTTAACTCTTTGCCATAAAAAGCAAAGTTAGCAGCGTAGATATCTTCTGACAAGAGATCAGCGTTATTGCTTATGGTGTGGAAGGTTAGGTAGTCTTGCCAAACCTTAAGTGACTCACTATTGACTAAGCCGATCATGGTTTTTACCGGCTCAGGCTGTGAGATATTCAACTGAGGAACACTATAGCCGGTTTGGGTAAAGTACAGATCCCAATCAAAGCCTGGGTATTGGGTGGTTAAGTCACTGCGCTTAACTTGGTTTAAGGTGAGATCGCGGTTACGACGTTTTTCTCGTGGCCATTGGCCTTCAGCCATTTTAGTCTCAAGTGCAATTATGGCTTGTGCACGCGCTTCGCCATCTTTAACGCCAGCAAATGCCAGCATCTCGGCTATGTGCTTGACGTAAGCGGCACGGATTTTGACAAAACGCTCACTGTCTTCAAGGTAATATGAGCGGTCGGGTAAACCTAGGCCGCCAGCACCAATAGACATCTCATATTGATTTGGATCTAGACGGTTAAACCACATCCCACCTGAGATAGGAGAGGTCGCCCCTGTAAGCCATGCTTGACCAAAAATCTTGGTCAGATCATCGGTACTATTGATTGCTGAGATCTGATCAAGGGTGCCTTGAATTGGGGTGATACCCAACTTGTTGATGGTATCTGTATCCATGTATGACTGGTAGAAGTCGGCAATTAGTTGCTCTTCAGGATTCAAGTCGTTGCGACTGGCGATATCATCGATGATCTCTTTGACTTGCTTTTCACTGCGCTCAGCAAGACCGGTGAATGCACCATAGCGGGTCTTGTCTGCCGGCATTATATAGTTGTCATACCAAGTGCCGCTGGCGTACATAAAGAAGTCATCACCGGGTTTAACTTCTTCATTTCGCGCAGATAAATCAACGCCAAAGCTGCCGAGTTCGGCTTGGTCTGTTGCGGTTTTAGTGATTGTAGTGTCGTTGCTGTTGTTAACATCCGAAGTGCCGCAGCCGCCCAAAAAGGCAGTGGCTAGGGCAATAGCAATGAGTGATTTTTTCATTGTTTTATGCTCTTCCTTGTTGAAGTTATTATAATTTTTTAACGGCTCCATCTTCTAGCAGTGGCACAAAATGTCAACCATGTAATTGTTAGCAAAGTTTAGAGCGAGAAGGCTGGTGGGGGAGAGCAGTTTGCAAAGGCAGATGTTCCGCAACAGGGAAGCTGAATTAGCCGCCCTGTGCGATGAATCAATACTCCAGCTTACTTACGAAATATACGGCGGTAGAATGTGATCGCACTAAACATTAATGCCATGCTGCCAATGAGTGATATCGACGTGATAAAGACGACATAACTAAAGGGCATATTTAGCGCATCATGCAGTGGTCTCACAAAGCTGGCCACCCTACCAGAAAGTGGTCTGTCGCTATGCTTTAGTGCATCTTTAATGGTGCCTTTTTCGAAATTCATCGTCATACGATCAGCTTCTCGTAACCACACATCAGTATGGCTATCGAACCGATAGCTATAGCTAGCGTCAGCAGGCTGTTCGCCCGCTTTTGGTTTTTTGCTGCGAGCTTTACTAATGGCGACTAACTGTGAGTCTGGCCATAGTGTTTGCGCGGTTTGCAACTGACTCTGCCAGTCCCTTGCTTGACTCTGTGGCAAGCTCATTTTTGTTTGTGGTGCAGATTTTAACGCGCCAGTCCATAAGCTCTTATAAGTGATTAAGAAACCACTCAGACACAAGATGAACAGTGGAATGGAGATAAATAGACCAAGTTGAATATGGCTCTTAAGTAAGCTGCTTGAGCGACTATTTTTGGGAATGCTATGTTTTAAGCGAAACCCTTTACGCACGCGCCACCAGAGGTAAATACCTACTAGGGTAATAGCGGCGCCAATCAGTGAAGCCCAGGCATTAAGGTATTTACCGAAGTCACCGAGTAGGAAGTTTCTATGCAGCCAAAAAACAGTACTGTACATAGGCACTTCAGAAAATTTGCGTACTGAAAGTTCATTTAACTCAGCATCCAGTGCGATACTCGTGCCTCTGGCTGCCGCTTGAATATACGGAGTATGTTCTGTTGGGAAGCGTACAGTGCTTATCTCTGGATAACGTTCAAATAAGCTGGCTGTGACCTCCGCTTTTTGCTCAATTGATAGCGGAGCATACTGCTGGCCTTTACTATCGAGGCGCTTTAGCATATCCATACTGCCAAGATAAACACCGGTTGTTAATACAATTAGCATCGTGATACTAATCAAAAAACCAATCCAATTGTGGAACCATTTTAACGCTGAAACGACATTCATTATAGTGCTCTCAAATCGGTCTGAGCAAACAATACGCTCAAGACATCTATGGTTGTCAGCTTACCTTTGGTTGTAGAAACAGCTTGATTTTTATCTGATTTTGTACCAAAAAAGCAAGTAAGCCTTGAAGGTGCGAATAATAATTAATCTCACTAACAAGTTCAATTAAAGAAGTGTAAAGGCGCGTGATATAGCTAGCAGTTTGCATGATTAACATTGAAGAGGAGATTGATATCAGAGAGATTGCTCTAGAAAGCGTTTTTTTAAGGCGTAAAAGCCGCTGCTAAAAGTAATAAGCAGCGGTGTTATTTATGAGTTATGGAGGCTCTTGTAGAGCCTAAATCACCGTCATCACAGCTGCTTGGCTTAGGCGTGATTTTGGCAAGTTAGCATTATAATCTTCATCTTTATGGTGATAACCGATGGCTAAGGCAACTTCACAGACAAAACCACCTAATTCATCTTTGAATATTTCACCGATGAGTTCACTATCAACACCCTCCATTGTTGTTGAATCGATACCAAGACGGGCGAGAACATGTAATGTGTTACCTAATGCTAAGTAGGTTTGTGATTTTGTCCAAGCAGCATTGTTACCCAGCTCGTCAGTGTTGAGTGATACAAAGGCAAAACCGCCAAACGCCTGCTCTCTCTCTTCGGGTTTGGTGCGACCATCTTCAATCCCCTTATCAACCACTTTAGCGTAGTCTTCACGGGTGTAGCTTGGGTTGTGTGCGAATAAGATGATGTGTGACGCCGACTTTACATGGGGTTGGTTAAACTGAAATTTGTTGGCAAAGGTGTCATGCATGCGCTGCTTTGCTGCATCTGTTTCAATTACGATGAACTTCCATGGTTGAGAGTTAATTGAAGAGGCTGATAAACGCATTGCTTCATAAATAACATCAAGATCAGCTTGTGGAACGCTCTTTGAACTATCGTATCTCTTGGCTGTGTAACGGTTTGCTAAATCGGTAATGATAGGGTGAGTCATGTGAGTTTCCTTATGGCGCTAGTGGTATTGAGCTAGCCCATTTAAATTGTTTATAAGTTGGGATTAAAAATGTAGTTACCCATCCTTCATCTTCTGATTGGATGGGGTTATCAGCCAATTTTAGTCATTTCATTAATGCTAAATAGCTCGACACAGCCCTCCGTGGCGGCGATGTAATCAGCTAGGTGACTATTTGCCAGATGTGCTTGTAATTGTTCAGATGATTGCCAGTTTTCATAAAACACAAAGTGGGCTGGGTTTTCATTATCTTGGTGCAAGTCATAGTTGATGCAGCCAGGTTCAGCGCGGGTAATGTCAATAAGCTTGATTAACTCGGCTTTAACTAATTCAATGCTGTCTACTTTGGCGATGATGTTAGCGACGATAGTGAGGTTGGCCATACTGGACTCCTGTGCTCAAATCTAAACTTTTGTTGTCGGCGGCGCATTCGATGCGTGCTTTCTATGGGCTGCATATTAGCGCTAACCATTAAAAATAAAAACAGCTTAAATTTTGAATTATTATCAATGAATAATTGATAATGTGTTTTATTGCAATCAAAGCTATTTCAATCTAACAGTGGGTATTACTTGAGGATAGCTAAATAAGAAGATTTATCTGCTAAGTCTGACAATAAAAGATCGAAAACGGGGCCCTATAGGCCCCGTTCTGTTGTTCACCTTTCTATTAATTACATAGGTGAAGTGTGTATACCCATCCCACTTGAAAATGCTCGTTTCAGAGGTGTTGTGCCAGTTCAATTCTAGGCGCGTTAACGTGGAAATGGTTATTCCCTTTTAAGTTGGTGCAACAATGAAGTGGGCTTGCACAACTCCTTCTGCGATGGGTTTTAATGGGATTTACTCTGTGTTATTGATTTTAGCAAGGGAGCGACCATTAGCTGCAATCAATGCCTTGACTAAAGCCCATTAAACTCCCACTGAATCCTGCATTTTCAGGTCGGATGGGTATATATGCCGTTAATTAGATTTAGCTTGGTCTTGGTCTCTAATATCCATAATAGGCATTACACCGTTACCCATCATGGTGCTTGGCAGTTTGCCATCCCACGCTTGTGCTTCGGTTAACTTAACAATCAGAGGATTGTTTTTAAGTGCTTTTGCTTTTGCGTCAATGGCCTGTGCCTCGGCTTTACCTTTCAATAAAATTGATTGGGCTTCAGCTTCGGCGATTTTTAATATCCCTTTGGCTTTTGCGTCAGCAGTGTTTACAGCTCGCAGTGCTTCTAAACGTTGACGCTCCAGTTTATGCTCCTCAGCGGCAGCGAGGTTTTTCTCTGTTTGCTTAATCTCAATTGAGTTGATGTATTTTTGCGGCAAGATAATGTTCTCAATTTGAATATTATCGACCACTACCGGGAAGCCTTCCATCTCTTCCGCTAAGCGCTGCTCTATGCCTTGGATTGCACTTGCTCGGTCTTGAATAAGTTGCTCCGCTTCAAATTGAGGGATGGTATCTTTTGTTGCTGAGCGAAAGCGTGGGTCAAGAATGCGTTGTTCAAATTGCAGTAAACCACCATAACGTTTAAATAGATCTAACGCAGCCTCTTTGTTAACGGTCCAGTTTACCGAGACTTCAATCGTGACGGGCATCTGCTCTTTAGTGCTTGATGCCATCTTCTCGGCATTTTTTCGAGTACGAACTTCGATCAACTCTACCGTTTCAATAAAAGGGATCTTAAAGTGTAACCCTGGATTTTGTTGCTCCTTGGCTTCTCCGAAGCGCTTAACAACGCCAACGTGTCCCTCTATTACAATAAAGTAAGAGTTAAATAAGGCGAAGATAATGAGCAATATAGGTAGAATTTTCACGATTGAAATTGATTTTAAAAATGAAAGTGGTGACGGTTTTAATAGTGACATGTTTGGTATCCTTTCTAAATATGCGCGGCAAAGATACCAGTTAACTCTATGTTATGAAACATTTGTTTATTTTTGGTTGCTAAAGTGTGCTGTTGGCGTGTGGCGGCAATAAAAAAGACCAAGTTATTTTCCTTGGCCTTAATCGATATTTGGCTACTTTTAACGTAGCAGTACGTTTAGTTCTCATGCACCATGGTTAGATAAGCGAAACGCTATTTGTTTGATAAACGCTTATATAACGAGTCTTTCAATTCAGCCCGGTTATGCTTTAGTTGGTGCATGGATTTATCATCTATCGGTGCGCCGTTCAATTCCAGCACTCGGATCTCTTTATCTAAAGCATCGTAATGTTTGGCATCTTTAGTAAATGCAGCATCACTTTTACATCGTTGCATAATAATAGTGTGGTATTCAGGAAACTCATGGAGCAGAGAATGATCTTCACCTAACATAAAAACCCCTTTAAGCTGATATTAGTAAACACGATATTCGCCCGTTAATTAAAGCCAATTACTTGATTAAATACAAGTCGATGAAAAGTGGTTTAGGCACTAGTTCGTTGCTCTAGGTTAACTTAAGCATCGATATCCATGTCAGCGAGGCTTAGACTGCTGCGCAATAGCTGGCCTATTGTCAGCTTGGTAATACAATTTGTTTTTATTTAAAGCGTTATGCTTTAGGTATACTGGATTTTGCTGACAAATTTTAAGTGAGTATCGATGAATGATGTAGTGCCTGAAATTAGCTTTAGGGATACCAAGCTTCCGGATGTTGGCTTTGAGGTTATTGAGCTTTCAAGCTTATATGCGAAAGCTAACAAAGGAGAGATAAATTTTATAGGTAGGCCACATCGAATAGATTTTCATAACCTGATCTTCTTTACGGGGGAGCAGGGAGATCACTTCGTTGATTTTAATACTATTCAGGTGAGTAAAGGTAGCGTAGTACTGGTTAATAAAGGCCAGGTGCATGCTTTTGATCTTATAAACCAACCCGCTGGTAAGGTAGTTATTTTTACGGATGACTATTTAGATAGAGTGGCTGCCGCCATCGACATTAAAATTTTTGCTCCCACTCACTTAGTGGCTTCATATCTGCAAAACTTCAGCTTATCTGTCGAGCAAGCCGCCTCATTAATCAGTTTGATGGAGTTAATTTTTACTGAGTATGGGTTAACCAAACCTAATGTAAGTTACCTACAGGTGCTATTTGCTGCGCTGCTCACTAAAGTGAGTGAATCCAGACCTGATATTTATCACCACCAGATGACACCGGCTCAAATAAAGTGTTTTGATCGCTTTACTGGGGTGCTTAACGTAGCCTTTACTCAGACGCGAGATGCTAAGGCGTTGGCCTTACAGATCGGTACGACATATAAGACACTTAATAAAGTTTGTAAGATGGCAACCAACCGAACCGCGAAGCAGTTGATAGACGCTTATACCATTTTGGAGGCTAAGCGACGTTTGTCTATTGATAATATTCAAGTTCAGCAACTGTCTGACTATTTGGGGTTTGATGAGCCTACCAACTTTATTAAGTACTTCAAGAAACATACGTTGATGACGCCTAGTCAGTTTAAACGGATAACTTAAGGTTCGATATTTACCATTTGTCAGCTTGATTTCACCTGCTCAACGCCGTGAGCAAACCCTACAATGCCTCCGAATTCAATTGTTAGGGATACACAATGAAAACCCAATTACTTGCAACATTACTGGTTAGCACAAGCCTATTGGCAGGCTGCTCAACTCTTTCTACAGATTCGGAGTCAACAATGGATATTTCAAATAAAATAAAAGCAGTAGCCTTACTTAACGCAATAGAAACAGGTGACAGCAAAGCCATCGGTTATGTGAATTCGAATAACTACACCCAACATAATTTAGCGGTTGCAGACGGTTTAGCTGGATTTGGCGAAGTTTTACAAGCGCTGCCAAAAGGCAGTGCAAAGGTTAATGTGGTACGTGCATTTGAAGATGGCGACTATGTCTTTACGCATACAGATTACAACTTTTTCGGGCCAAAAGTAGGCTTTGATCTATTCCGATTTGAAAATGGTCAAATTGTTGAACATTGGGATAACTTAGCTGAAAAGGCTGAGCAACCTAACCCAAGCGGTAGAACACAATTAGACGGTACAACGACGATAGTAGATTTGGATAAAACGGCAGAAAATAAGCTATTAGTCGCTGACTTTGTGGAGACTATTCTGGTTAATGCTGAGTATAACAAGCTTGCTAAGTATTTTGATGGCGACAATTATTTACAGCATAACACCGCAATCGCTGATGGCTTATCGGGATTAGGTCAAGCAATTGAAGCTATGGGTATACAAGGGATCACCATGGAGTACAGCAAAAGCTATAAAGTACTCGGTGAAGGTAATTTTGTATTAGCCATAAGTGAAGGGCGTTTTGCTGGGGAAGCTACCGCCTATTATGACTTGTTCCGTGTTGAAAATGGTAAAATTGCAGAGCATTGGGATGTAATGGAAACCATATTAAATAAAGAACAATGGAAAAATACTAACGGTAAGTTCGGCAACTTGTAGTCTTAAGTCATATTCAAAGTATGCCTACTCACTGAGTTTAGGCATACTTTGTGTTGGGGAGGGAGGTTTCACTAGTTTTTATCTGTGTTGATATTTACCTCTAGCAGTAATAAAAACTTAAGAGGAATAAGGGTGTACCTATTTGTAGGTATTACTAAATTAGTATGCAGTGATGATCTTGCTCACAATTGCGGAAACAATAATGCAATCATTTAGTAACATTGTTCTAGATCACGTTTTCAAACTGGCATCAGTTTTATAACGTCTCTTGAGAATGATGAAACTAAAGGATTAAAATAAATGAAAGTCAACGCCCTAGCATTAGCCGTACTTGCAAGTTTAACTTCTACTGCCGCCACAGCCGACACGGTTGATCCACTAAAAAAAGCCTTTATTGATGACTCAAAAGTTAAAGTTCAGTTCCGCCTTCGGTTTGAAGATGTCGATGTAGCCAACGTTGACCAGCAGAATCAAACCACCTTGCGTACACGATTAAACTACCAAACTGGCGATATCTATAACCTGTTTGCGGTTGCTGAGATTGATGATGTTCGCTCTACGGATAATGAGTCACTTATTGCCGATTATGCTTATACACAGATTAACCAAGGGTTCATTGGCTATAAAGGTCCAGCCGAAACACTGGCTAAGTTTGGCCGTCAACGTATTCTTCTCGATAATCAGCGTTTTGTTGGTGGCGTAGGTTTCCGTCAGAATGAGCAAACTTATGATGCATTTTCAGTAAAAAATACCGCAATTGAAGGTCTAACAGCTTACTACGCTTATGTTGCTACGGTTAACCGTATCTTCCCAGAAGGCTCAGGTAAAGATGAGCATGAGAATGAAACCAACCTGGTAAACATTAATTACTCAGGCTTAGACTTTGCAAAAATAACAGGTTATGGCTATTTAATTGATAATCAAGACGTTGCAGCGTTCTCAACCGATACCTATGGTATTCGTGCAACGGGTGATGTGAAATTTGACGCACTTAAATTAACTTATGAAGCGGAGTTTGCACAGCAATCTGAAGCGGCCGACAACCCTGTTAGTTATAGTGCTTCTTACTATAAGTTAGCTGCGGGTATTAATTTAGCTAGCTTCGGTTTTAAAGCTGGCTACGAAGTACTTGGTTCTGACGACGGCAAGGCTGGTTTTATCACACCGTTAGCGACCCTACATGCTTTTAACGGTTGGACAGATAAGTTCCTATTCGGTGGTAAAGGTAACTGGGAAAATGGTCTTGTTGATGCCCATGTTATTTTGACGGCAAAAGTTGCAGGTTTAAAACTATTAGCTAAATATCATAAGTTTGATTCAGATTTTGGCGATATCGACATGGGTAAAGAGTGGGGTGTAGCCGCGACTTATCCGTTTGCTAAGCATTATAGTGTTGGTGTTAAGTACGCCAGCTTTAGTGGCGCAGATGCAGGATATGGCTTTTCAAATGATACCGATAAGCTTTGGCTAACTTTACAAGCTAAATATTAATAAGTAATAGATTTGCAGCTGCTAGTATTTCCATGCTGAGGTATAGGATCAATCTAGTTAGCTGCTTGCGCTCCCTTCAGAGCAGGATGGTTATTTTGTTCCTGCTTTTTTTCGTTGCTTTAAAGTTGAAATGTATTGTTGGAGCACTGCCAGATTAAGCTGCAAGGTTTATAGGGCTAACACATTCATTATCAGAGAGTTGATTCTGTTATGGGGAGTTAGATTAGTGTAGCCAAGTTGTGGGTGTTACTATTGCAACAGATGTTCTTGTTGAGAGTATTGTTGAATGGTGTTTGTCATTGAAGTTTAATTCAATCCCTCTTCTCTCTATTGCGAGCTTTATCTTTTTAGCTCCCGTTTTTGCTGCTGACAAAGCATTGTTAGAGTATGACACGCACGTAAAAGCTAACCGTAAAACCGATGCCTCAGATATAACACAAAGCTCGACCGCTGAGAGTGCTATAGACAGCAGTGCGGGTGTAGCACAACAAGATCCCTGTTTTAGCCTATCGCAAAATGATCATGCTATTGATCGAGCCTTTGATTACCTCAACACTAAGTTTTGCCAGCCCGCTATTTGGTTTGATAGTTTTTTTGTCGATGAAAGAGTAGAAGATGATGCGAGAGCCGGTACCATTATTCGCTGGTTTAATGACTTCTCTTTTTACCAGAAGGAGGACTTTAGTTACCGAGCCAACTTTAGTGCGCGCTTAAACTTACCGGGTGTCAATAAACGTCTCAAATTGGTATTAGAAACGTCGGATGAAGACGATCCATTTGCTCCCTCTAAAGGGCCTAATACAGAAAGAGAAGCGGAAGTTGGCCTTCGTTATGACTGGTATGCTAAAGGACGTAGCAGCTTTAATATTCAAGCTAGCTTTAATCCTAAAATTGAGGCTCGCTGGCGCTACACTTATCCATTATCAGAAAGCACCATCACTCGTTTTACCCAAAAACTATATCAAGATAAAAAGGTCACCGGAGAGTCTAGTGAACTGGATATAGAGCATTCATTTAATGAAACTTTCTTAATTCGCTGGAGTGGCGCCGCTCAATACGAATCTCGTGGTATTGGCTGGGAGTTAGGATCGAGCGTCCAGCTTTATCAATATATCAGCAGCAAGCAGGCGATTAGTTATCAAGGGGCAATACACAGTGTCGATGAGTCCTACTACTACATTAAGAACGCCAATATCGGTTTAACTTACAGGCAGAATTTTGCCCGAGATTGGCTGTTTTTTTCAGTGACACCGGAATATAACTGGAGCAAAGAAAATGCCGAGTCTGAACGTATTAATCAGGTAGTCATCACCTTAACGTTAGAGATTTTATTTAACAATGTATAGCCATCGCTGGATCTTGATTGTCATCAGTCCACAATAATGACAGCGTCGGATATTACAATTTGATCTAACTCTGGCTCTAACTCTGCTTCCTGTGATGGCGGTTGCTGTGTTTGTTCAGCTAAAATAACCAAGCTATCGGTATAGGAAAATCCATAACCATAACCACCTTCGGTCGTGACGCCACTGCCAAGCAGATGATTATCACTGACGTGATCACTAAAATGATAATCACCTGAGGTTATCGAGGTGATCTGCATAACGCGATAACCTTGTTGATTTAGGCTTTCAATCGCTTGTTGCAGGTCATTATTCAACCTTTCTGAGTCGACCTTACAGTTTGAGTATTCCCATTCAGAGGTTTTAGGTTTAGCAGCCCACATCTCTTCACGCTTATCAGTCTCAATTTTTGCAAAGTAGCTCTTTACTAATATGCTCTTTTGTTTCATGTGCTTGTTCATTATCTCGTTAGATTTGTTGTCTAAATCTACCCTATTTGGATGAGCGTAGGAATGATTTGCTTAATGTTATGTTGAATTTTATCGATTGAGTTTTTTACATCAGAGATAAACACTTATTTAACGTCAGTCGTTAATCGGCGAGTGTGATTATTTTTAGGTTTAGGTATTTCATTATCTAAATAGCAAATTAAATATTCTATGTTAAAAAATGGAAAATGCGAACCCGACCTAGGTCTAACACTTTGTTACTTGACCGCACTATAGGATGTGCCTGACACTTTAATCACAATAATTACCCTACAAAAAATGGATTAACAAAAAATGCTAATTTTCTTTATTTGTATTGCGCTGTTAGTGCTCGCTTACAAGTTCTACAGCCCGTTTGTAGAGCGCCAAGCAGGGATAGACCCTAAAGCTCAAACGCCTCAAGCTCGTTTTGACGACGGGGTGGACTACGTCAAAGTTCATCCTGTTAAAGCTTACCTGATTCAATTTCTGAATGTGGCTGGTGTAGGACCGATATTTGGGCCTATCTTAGGCGCATTGTATGGACCCATAGCACTGGTATGGATAGTGCTAGGTAATATCATTGGTGGTGCTGTACATGACTATTTCTCAGGTGTTTTAAGCATTAAAGAGGACGGTAAGAGTCTTCCTGAAATTGCAGGGCACTATTTTAATGTTTACTTCAAAGGCGTAATGCTCGTCTTTACCGCGATGTTGTTATTCTTTGTCGGTGTTGTATTTATCATGAGCCCTGCCGGGCTGTTAAGTAGCTTGGATTACTTTGAAGGTACTATTTTTGCCAATAATACTTTTTGGGTGTTGGCAATTTTAGGTTATTACTTTTTAGCGACTATGTTACCTATCGATAAAATCATCACTAAGCTCTATCCATTCTTTGGTTTATTGATGATAGTGATGACTCTCTCTATTGCAGTGGCACTGCTAATTAGTGCGCCACAGCTACCTGAGGTTGGTGATATTTTTGCTTACTTCGACCATAGTCATTATAACAATGATCTTTTAGCGCCTAATCCTGATGGTTTACCTGTGTGGCCGCTGCTATTTGTGACGATTACTTGTGGTGCGATTAGTGGCTTTCATTCAACCCAAGCCCCGATCATGGCGCGTTGTTTAACCAATGAGAAATATGTTCGTCCGGTTTACTATGGTGCGATGATGTCTGAAGGTATTGTAGCTTGTGTTTGGGCGTTGGCGGGTATTGCGGCGTTCCCTGGTGGCTATGTAGAGCTTAAGAGTATTCTCGATGCTGGCGGCCCAGGTCTTGTTGTGAATCAAGTCGCTTCAACTTACCTCGGTGTAGCTGGTGGTATTATGGCGATTATCGCGGTGGCGATATTCCCAATTACTTCGGGTGATACTGCATTCCGTTCATTACGTTTAACCATTACAGACGCATTTAAGATCCCACAAAGCATGCGTAACCGTTTGCTTTTAGCTATTCCAATTTTAATCATTGCCTATTTTATGACTAAAATTGATTTCTCATTGATTTGGCGCTATTTCGCATTCTCCAACATGCTGCTGTCTACTAGTGTGCTGTGGTTAGCGACTAAGTATTTGTTCGACCGCGGCACATTCCACTGGATCGTGAGCTTACCAGCTATTGTTGGAACGAGTATCACTGTGTCATATATTATGACGGCAGGGATTGGTTTAGGCTTGCCTCAATCCATGAGTCAGCCAGCGGGTATTGCAGTGGGGGTGATTTGTTTAATTGGACTGGTTTTAGCCCACCAAAAACGTAAAGTTATCGCCGAGTCATAACGCAACCTCTATGTGTTAAAGGGCTGCCATGGCAGCCCTTTTTATTATCACTTATATTAGCCATTAACCCAGTGATTGATTATTGAGTTACTCTTGCAACATGGATTGTTTACTAGAGGAGTACTGCTTGAAACTTGCCCTATTTGATTTTGATGGCACGCTAACCCGCCATGACATGTATACGCGTTTTATCCTTTATTCAGCTAGCCCTGTGCGTCTGGTACTCGGTTCTATTTTCCTTTCTCCTTTGTATGCACTTTATCGGTTACGGATCATCCCCGCGAGAAAGCTACGACCTTTGGTTAGCTACTGTGCTTTTGTGGGCAGAGATAAAGCGGTTATAACCACTCTGGGTAAACAGTACGCGCTCAATGTTATTCCGCTCTCTATTCGCCCCGAAATGCTCGCTGCGCTAAAACGGCACCAAGCCGAGGGTGCTGATGTGGTATTGGTATCAGCCTCGTTAGATCTCTATCTACGACCATGGTGTGAATCAATGGGAATAACGCTAATCTGCAGTGAAATGTCGGTTAAGAGGGGACGCTACAGCGGGTTTTATGTCTCCGGTGATTGTAGCTGTGAGATGAAAGCAACCAAGGTGCAAACCCAGTTTACATTGAGCGATTATGCTGAAGTTTTTGCCTATGGAGATACCGACGAAGATTTGGCTATGTTAGCAATAGCGGATCATGCCTTTATGAATGGTATAAAGCATGGATCTAATTGACCGGCTGGGAGTAAGAGTTCGCCGGCATAACATCACCTTGTGTAGAGTCGTAAAACATCAAATGCAGTTTGATGCCTTACTCACTCATAATACGGCCAAAAAATTTAGTTTGCCGAAAGCGGCTGTATGAATCTAACTAATAAAGTTACCGCTTACATTTCTTCAGTAACAGTACAAAGGCCAATAACAGCGTCTTCGCCGTAGACTTGTACTGTTGCGCGTAACGCGTGGTCAGCGAGTGGATACTGGCTGTAGTATAGATAGGTAGGTGTTTCGCTAATGTCTTTACCATCAACGCCATCGATGCGGTAGATGTTACTTAGCACTGCTGATTTGTAACCACCATCAATCTTAACAATTGACTCATTTGAACGTAAGATTTCAATATTGGTCATATTGATATCGTCACCACCGGTGACCTTACATTTTAGATCACTTGCCTGTGCAGTACCTGTTATCGCTGCCATGCTCAAGGTTGAAGCGAGTAGTAGTTTATTGAATGTGTTCATTGGGTGTTACCTCATTATTTTAAATTGGTTCATATCTGACATGGTAGCTTGCAATGCTAACTAATATTAGCCTTGAATTACGCTAGTCGAAAAAACTAGGTATTAGTCAAGCTGAATATTCGTTAAAGCTTATCTATTGCTTTGATGTTACTTTAAAAATAGCTTATCGCACCATGCTTAGCCCTGTTTTGTGAACTGAGTCATCAGCTAAGCTGCATTTAAATTGAATGTTAAGTTAAGAGGCTGAAAATAGGGCATATAACCGCATTAACCCTAGGGGGATTTAAACAATCAGTCTCCTCTTTTTAATCTTAAATTCAGAAGTCAGTTCGAATTGGCTTTAGGGTTTATAGGTCACTAAATTATAGACATGAAAAGCTGCTAGAGTGTTTTTAAGCAGGCTATCAAAGTTAGCGCCACTCCAAGACTCGAACTGCATTAGTTGATGACGATTATGCTCTTTGGCTTAGCTGCGTTTCCCCAGCCTAGGAATTCCAGACATGAAAAAGCCGTATGAATTTCTCCATACGGCTTATCAAAATTGGTGGCCCTCCCAGACTCGAACTGCGTGCATTGATGACGATTATGCTCTTTGGCTTAGCGGCGTTTTCCCAGCCTAGGAATTCCAGACATGAAAAAGCCGCTTGAATAAATTCAAGCGGCTTATCAAAATTGGTGGCCCCTCCCAGACTCGAACTGGGGACCTGACGATTATGAGTCGTATGCTCTAACCAACTGAGCTAAGGGGCCGACTTAAGATAGTCGTCACTACCGAAAGCGAAAAGAAGTATACGAGGTTTAAAAGCGCTTGTCACCTGAGTTTTTCGTAGAATCCACCTCTAACTGCTCAACTGCTTATCTGTTAATCAATATCCAGCCGATTCGCTTGAATTGATACAAAAAAAGCTGCCAATTGGCAGCTTTTTAATCAGACTTTGAGTCTTGAGTTTAAGACTATTCGCCCTAAGTTTAAGGCTACTCGTCTCTTACTCTTAGACTATTCGTCTAGGAAAGACTTCAAAATCTCTGAACGAGAAGGGTGACGCAATTTACGTAGCGCTTTCGCTTCAATCTGACGAATACGTTCACGGGTTACATCAAACTGCTTACCTACTTCTTCCAACGTGTGGTCGGTGTTCATGTCGATACCGAAACGCATACGCAGTACTTTAGCTTCACGAGCGGTTAAGCCAGCAAGTACTTCGTGTGTTGCATTACGCAAGCTTTCACCTGTCGCTGAGTCCAATGGCAACTCAAGAGTCGTATCTTCAATAAAGTCACCTAAGTGCGAATCTTCATCGTCACCAATTGGTGTTTCCATGGAGATAGGCTCTTTAGCAATCTTTAGTACCTTACGGATCTTGTCTTCAGGCATTAACATGCGCTCAGCAAGCTCCTCAGGAGAAGGTTCACGGCCCATCTCTTGTAACATTTGACGAGAGATACGGTTTAGCTTGTTGATCGTCTCAATCATATGTACAGGAATACGGATGGTTCTTGCTTGGTCAGCAATTGAACGAGTGATAGCCTGACGGATCCACCATGTTGCATAAGTTGAGAACTTATAACCACGACGGTATTCAAACTTATCAACCGCTTTCATCAAACCGATGTTACCTTCTTGAATTAGATCCAAGAACTGTAGGCCACGGTTGGTATACTTTTTAGCGATAGAAATTACTAGACGTAAGTTCGCTTCAACCATCTCTTTCTTCGCACGACGAGCTTTTGCTTCACCGATGGACATACGACGGTTAATATCTTTTATCGCACCAATAGCTAGGCCAGTTTCTTTCTCAATGGCATCAAGCTTTGAACGACAACGTTGCACGTCAAACGAGACGACTTTTAAGCCTTCAGCATATGACTTGCCAGATGCGAGCTCTTCGTTGAACCACTCAATGCTGCTTTCGTTGCTGGTATAAGCCTTAACGAAGTTTTTCTTTGGCATTTTTGCTTGTTCGACACAAAGTTTCATGATCAAACGTTCTTGAACACGGACTTTGTCCATCATGGCGCGCATGCTTTTAACTAAGCGGTCAAACTGCTTAGGCATTAAGCGGAACTCTTTAAAGATCTCGCCGATTTCAAATAGTGCGACAGTCGACTCTGGGTGACCACGACCTTTTATCGAGATGATCTCTAATGCTCTTTCATGAGCTAGACGAAGCGTAGTGAATTTCTCTTTAGCTTCTTCAGGATCGGGACCTTTTGGACCTTCCTCTTCTTCATCTTCGTCGTCATCTTTGTCATCAGCATTTTCTAATTCTGCTTCAGACAGAGCTGAACCGACGTGAGTTGCTGCTGGAGCAACATCTTCAGCATTTGGATCGATAAAGCCAGAGATGATGTCAGATAGTCTAACTTCTTCCGCTTCATAACGATCGAATTGCTCAAGGATCATCGAAATTGCTTGCGGGTATTCGGCGACCGAAGCCTGAACCGTGTTGATCCCTTCTTCAATACGCTTAGCGATTACAATCTCGCCTTCACGGGTCAGTAGTTCAACGGTACCCATTTCACGCATGTACATACGTACTGGATCGGTAGTACGACCTAGTTCAGCTTCTACTGTAGCCAGTGCGGCGGCAGCTTCTTCGGCAGCATCATCATCGGTGCTGTCTTCAGACATCATGATTTCATCAGCATCCGGAGCCTGTTCATAGACTCGAATACCCATGTCATTGATCATCTGGATAATATCTTCGATCTGGTCTGAGTCGACCATGTCAGCAGGTAGGTGATCGTTCACTTCTGCATAGGTTAAATAACCTTGCTCTTTACCTTTAGCAAGCAACAATTTAAGTTGCGACTGCGGAGTATGATCCATAGATATCATCCAAGTTGGGAAACAGTTAAAACGACGGGCAAAAAACAGCCACGCAAGTCGTTAATTATAGCCTTCGGTTCTACGCTGTGCTAGTCCAAGTGTTTACTTTTGAGGCAGAAACTACCTTTAAGCTTGCTTTTGGATCACTGCGATTAGCTTTTTAAGCTGCAACCGTTCTTCTTTCGTGTGGTTCTGTTTTAAACTCAGCTGTTGATAACGTTGCTCAATATACTGGTTATTTAGCCACACGAGTGTACCTTTTAACTCTCGGAGCAAGTTTTCGTCCGCCACTTGATGATCCCATTGGGTCAGTTTTTTTAGGGTGCTGAATTTATTATCGCCCCTGAACTGTTCAAGTAGTTGTGCGCTGCTCATGACTTTGCCGCGAGTTAAATCTAATACAAGGGTTAGCAAATCAATGCCAGCCATCTGTATATGTTTTAGCGCTGGTTGCTCTGGTAATTTCTCACCCAAGCGTGGATGTTGTACCAACAATGCGATGGCTAATCTCATTGGGGTGCCACGTCCTTTTAACGCTTTGTGCTGTTTAGGCTTATCGGCCGTCTTAGTCGAAAAGTTAAATTTCCGTTTAAGCTCGTCAGCACCGTTCATTCTTAGCTTGTGTGCCAAATCTTCAAGCAGTAGACTTTGTAATACAGTGTCTTGCACTTTTTCTATAAGTTTAATGGCATTTTTAGCCAAAACACTTTTGTCTTCTTTGCCAAATTTTTTCGCCAAGTTTTCAAACATAAACTCAGGTAGCGCCATGGCTTGGGCTATATTTTCTTCGAACTTCTCTTTACCAATCTGTCTAACTAGCGTGTCTGGATCTTCGCCTTCAGGCAGGAACATAAAGCGAACCTGATTACCTGGTTTCAATAGTGGTAACGCAGTTTCAAGCGCACGCCAAGCCGCCTCTTTACCCGCTTTATCGCCGTCGTAACAGCAGATCACTTCTTTGGCACTACGTAACAATAACTGAAATTGATCCGCCGTTGTCGACGTGCCTAATGAGGCTACTGCATAATCAACGTCAAATTGTGCCAGTGCAACCACATCCATATAGCCTTCAACAATGAGTACTTGTTGTGGATCACGGTGACGCTGCTTTAGCTCATATAATCCGTAGAGCTCATGGCCCTTATGAAATATGGGCGTTTCTGGAGAATTCAAGTACTTTGGCGTACCTTCTCCTAAAACTCGACCACCAAAGCCGATGACTCGTCCACGTCTATCCCTGATTGGGAACATTAGTCGGTCGCGGAATCGGTCATATCGCTTACCACTGTCATTTTCAATGACCATACCGGCAGTAAGCAGTTTGTTCTGTGAATCTTGATTCTGACGATAGCGGCTTAACAGGCCATCCCAACCATCGGGGGCAAAGCCAATATTAAAGTGTTCAACTACGTCTTTTGAAAGTCCTCGATGAGATAAATAATCGAGCACTTTTTGTTTGTCATTGTGTTGTCTTAGCTGACTTTGGAAGAATAAACTTGATTCCTCCATCAGTTGGTATAAATCGCGACTTAACTCTTGATCGCGAGGCTTACCTGTACCTTGTTCCTGAGGAACTTCAAGTCCTAGCTGTCCGGCGAGTTCTTCAATCGCATCCACGAAGTCGAGTCGGTCATATTCCATGACAAAATCAATAACATTTCCGTGTGCGCCGCAGCCAAAACAATGATAAAACTGCTTGTCTCTGCTAACGGTGAAAGAGGGAGATTTTTCGCTATGAAAAGGACAACAGGCAGAGTGATTTTTACCCGCCTTCTTTAGGGGCACTTTAGGGTCGATTAAGTCGACAATGTCGGTGCGAGCTACTAGCTCATTGATAAAATCACGAGGTATCGCCATTAGTGTTGTTAAATGCCGCCTTTAATTACGTGAAGTTAAATTAGAGAAAAACGAAAACAAACAAGCCGCGCAAAAGCACGGCTCATTCATCATTAAAACTAAAACTACTTGAGTTTTGCACGGATCATAGCGCCAATTGCCGCCATATCTGCTCTACCCATTACTTTCGGTTTTAATGATCCCATCACTTTACCCATGTCCGCCATGGAGGATGCGCCCATCTCTAAGATGCTAGCATCAACTAACGCAACAATTTCCTCTTCAGTAAGAGGCTGAGGCAAGAAGTCTTCAAGTACTTGAATCTCTTCTGCTTCTTTTTGCGCTAATTCGTCACGACCTGCTGCTTCATATTGAGCAATAGAATCGCGACGCTGTTTAACCATTTTGGTTAAGACCGCTATAGCTTGGTCGTCATTCAAAGATTCGCGGGTATCCACTTCAATTTGTTTGACGGCGGCTAGTGCCATACGAATAGTCCCCAAGCGTACCTTTTGTTTGGCACGCATGGCGTCTTTCATCTGTTCTTTTAGCTGATCAATTAGGCTCATAATGAGATTAGTATAAACGTACGCGACGTGCGTTTTCGCGAGAAAGCTTCTTAGCAAGACGCTTGATAGCAGCGGCTTTAGCACGTTTACGTGCAGTAGTTGGCTTCTCGTAGAACTCACGAGCACGAACGTCAGCTAAGATACCAGCTTTTTCACAAGAGCGCTTGAAACGACGTAGAGCTACGTCGAATGGTTCGTTTTCACGTACTTTAATAATTGGCATTAGCCATCACCCCTTAGGTGTCGGTTGCATTGAGACAATTACTTGACTCAGATAATTTAAAAATGGTGCGGAATTCTATACCGACTCTGCCCCAGTTGTAAACCCCTTATAGCGATCAGAATGACGTCTATTTAGCAATAATGCGCTTAGAACGTTATCGGGCTATGGAGTAATTAAAGCACAGCAGGTAGAATTGGCGGCAATTATATGAAGTAAAGATGAGAGAAAATGCGGGTTTTAGGAATAGAGACATCTTGTGATGAAACAGGAATAGCAGTTTATGATGATAACAAAGGGCTTCTGTCACATACCCTTTATAGTCAGGTAAAATTGCATGCAGACTACGGCGGCGTAGTGCCTGAGTTGGCGTCTCGGGATCATGTTCGTAAAATAGTACCGTTAATTCGTCAAGCATTGGCTGATGCCGATATGACGATTGAAGATATCGATGGTATCGCTTATACCAAAGGCCCCGGACTTATTGGTGCGTTACTCGTTGGGGCATGTGTTGGTCGCGCGTTAGCTTTCTCCTGGGATAAACCTGCCATTGGGGTGCATCACATGGAGGGGCATTTATTAGCGCCAATGTTAGAAGATGACGCTCCAGAATTTCCCTTCCTTGCGTTGTTGGTTTCCGGTGGACACTCGATGTTGGTCGGTGTTGAAGGCATCGGTCGCTACGAAGTATTAGGTGAGTCAGTTGATGACGCCGCGGGTGAAGCATTCGACAAAACAGCTAAATTGTTAGGACTCGATTATCCCGGTGGGCCGAGATTGGCAAAATTGGCCGCTAAAGGTGTTGCAAAGAGCTATCGCTTTCCAAGACCAATGACTGATAAACCTGGGCTTAATTTTAGTTTTTCTGGTTTAAAAACCTTTGCAGCCAACACAATTGCAGCAGAACCTAAAGATGAGCAAACCCGCGCGAATATAGCTTGTGCCTTTGAAGAAGCGGTTGTCGACACGTTAGCGATAAAGTGTAAACGCGCATTAAAACAGACAGGTTATCAACGTTTAGTGATAGCGGGCGGTGTTAGCGCTAATACTCGCTTGCGCGCCTCGCTCGCTGAGATGATGCAGAACCTCGGTGGTAGAGTGTATTACCCTAGAGGTGAGTTTTGTACTGATAACGGCGCTATGATCGCATATGCGGGCTTACAGCGCTTAAAGGCGGGTCAAACTGACGACTTAAGCGTTAAAGGTCAACCAAGATGGCCTTTAGACACCTTAGAGCCTATCGATTGATCTCGCTTAGTCGATAATGACGGCGCTGTTAAGCGCCGTTTTTTTATGCCGTTTTCTAGTGCAGGCTTGGATATTTAGTTTGGCTTAAGAAGTTTTATTGCGGCGCTTGCGTGACACTTTAGACTCTTCACCTTTAAGTAAACGCTTAATATTGTCTTTATGACGGATAACGATCAGTGTCGATAGCATTGCCACTGGGATGGTAAATCTATCGTCAAGCCACCAGGTGTATACTGGCGCGAGCAATGCTGTGCAAATAGCCGCAAAAGAGGAGTAGCGAGTGATTAGCACTATTACCGCCCATGTCAGCATCAAGAAAAGTGCAAGAAAGTGGCCAATGGGAGCCATAGCGCCAAATGCTGTCGCAACACCTTTTCCGCCCTTAAATCCAAAAAAGATGGGAAAGATGTGACCTAGGCAGGCAGCAATAGCGATAACTCCGAGCGCGATGGGATCGACACCTAATCTAAAGGCAAGATAAGCAGGGGCAGCGCCTTTGAGCATGTCGAAGAAAAGTACCAGTATGGCTGAACTAGCGCCGCCAATTCGCAGTACATTGGTGGCTCCGGGGTTGCCTGAACCTGCGGTTCTGGGATCGGGTAGACCGCGCATTTTACACACGAGTACAGCACTCGATATTGAGCCTGCCAAATAGGCGCCCACTATCATCATTATTGTTAGCACTGTTGTGGTCAAATTGGTTTCCTTATCCGTCTTAGGGTATTATCGCGCCACACAAAAAAATGCTCTTTAGACTCAGCTGACCGGCTTGTATATTCGTGAGCTAATTGGAGCACTAAAGACAGCTTCTGAATGCTTTATTCGCTACCTTGCATATAAAGCTGCTGTTTTTATAAATTCTTTGTTTACGGGAAATTATCCTACTTGGATTTTCTCTCGTTCGAAAGAGCCATAGAGTAATATCTTAGCTTTGCGACGGATTATATCCTTTTTGTTCGCTTTAGCTTATCAGACCTCAGTGGCAAATATTAAGGTTTTGGAGGGAACGTGGATAAAGTACTGATTAGAGAGCTTAAAATAGAAACCGTCATTGGGATCTATGACTGGGAAAAGCAGATCCATCAAACCTTGTTACTGGATTTAGATATGGCTTGGGATAATCGCTTAGCCGCTGCGAGTGACGCTTATGAAAATGCGTTGTGCTACGAAACCGTGTCAAATCGACTCACGGCTTTGATCACGGAAAAGCCTATAGAGCTTATTGAGACGGTTGCTGAGCGTGTCGCACATTGCGTTATGTCCGAATTTAACGTGCCATGGGTAAAGGTGAAAGTAATGAAGCCAGGCGCGCTACCTACGGCTGTGGCTGTTGGTGTTGAAATTGAAAGAGGTCATGCATAGATGGCTAGGGTTTACATTAGTTTAGGCAGCAACATTGAGCCTATTCGTTATCTTAAGGCGGCCTTAATTGATCTGGAACTCCATTTTGATGAGCTGCAGCTTTCATCAGTTTTTGAAAGCGAAGCGGTAGGGTTTGACGGTACCAATTTTCTTAATATGGTGGTGGCAGCGAGCACGACGCTGCCAATAGAGGCTGTTGTTGCGAGGTTTAAGCTGATTGAACAAGACCATGGCCGTGTTAAAGGGGCTAAGAAGTTTGCTGCAAGGACATTAGATCTCGACTTGCTACTTTATGATGATGTGGTTTGTCAGGCACCAATAGCGTTGCCGCGAGCAGAGATTTTGTACAACGCATTTGTGCTTTGGCCGCTGGCTGAAATTGCACCGCAGCTAACTCACCCCGTAACAAACGAGTCATATCAAATCCTTTGGGATAAATATGACAAGACTCAACAAAATTTATGGCCTATTGAGTTCGACTGGTCAGCATAAAGCGCTGTTAGATATAGGATAGTTATGGACACTTTTCAGGTGATTATATTGGCGCTGATCCAGGGCCTCACCGAGTTTTTACCGATTTCAAGCTCTGCACACCTTATTTTGCCTGCTCAGTTGTTGGATTGGCAAGATCAAGGCTTATCGTTTGATGTTGCAGTCAATACTGGCTCGCTGCTGGCCGTGGTTATGTATTTTCGTAAAGAGCTACTTTCCATGTTTAAGGCGTGGACTGGCAGCATTGTCAGTGGTAAGCAAACCGAAGAGAGTAAGTTGTCTTGGTGGATTATCTTAGCCACCATTCCAGCTGTAATTGTTGGCTTTACGGCAAAAGACTTTATTGCAACTCATCTGCGTAATATAGAAGTGATAGCGGCAACGACGATCATTTTTGGTTTACTACTTTGGTGGGCTGATAGAATGCAGCGCCAGGGCTTTAATGAGTTTCAAGTGGGTTGGAAGAAGGCGCTTATTATTGGTGTAGCACAGGCGATGGCGCTTATTCCAGGTACATCACGATCTGGCGCTACCATTACGGCAGCGTTGATGCTTGGCTTAAGCCGCGAAGCTGCAGCAAGGTTTTCATTTTTAATGTCGGTACCTGTTAGCCTAGGTGCGGCAATTTTAGTGACTAAGGATCTTATTTCCAGTGGTCAGGCTATCGACTATCAAGCGCTAGGATTAGGCATTGTCGTGTCATTTGCAGCAGCCTATCTTTGCATCCACTATTTCTTGAAAATAATCAGCAAAATGGGCATGACGCCGTTTGTTATTTACCGTCTAGTTTTAGGGGCGGTATTGTGTGGCTTTATCTTCCTATAAAGCTAGATACTTTTATCTCTTATTTTTTTAAACAGCGAGCGTGTCATGAACAGTATCTATCTTTGTCCTACTTGCCAATCACCATTAATGGTGCACGAAGAGTCAAAAGGGCTGCATTGTGAAAACAAGCACCACTTTGACAAAAATGAGCAGGGCTATTGGCTCTTTGGGCAGGTAAAAAAACCTAAAATAGACTCTCGAGCGGTTATGCGTGCTAAGCGTTACGTGCTTGAGTCTGGGATCTATGTGCCGCTGGCAGAGAAGCTGGCTGAGATGATAGCTAATCTGCCTCAGTTTGCAGCAGAAGCGACATTATCGCAGTTAGATTATGATTGTGGCGAAGGTTATTTTTTAAGAACAGTTAAGGATATCTTAACTGAACAACAACCTGAAACAGCGCTTGAACAAACAGGGATCTCAGAGGCGGAAAATGCCATCTTCGCGGCGGCAAAGTCACAAACCGGGCCAACGTATATCGTTTCAAATTTAAAACATCTGCCGATAAAGGATGAAAGCTTTGACCTGATCACCTTAATCGACAAGCCTCTTAAGGGAAAGGAGCTCACTCGAGTGCTTAAGCAGGAGGGGATTTTATTGCAGGTCGCAGCAGGCCCTAGACACTTATGGCAAATAAGAGAGTTTATCTACCCAGATCTGAGTGAAAAGCCTGTTAGTAATAATCTACCGAAAGAGCTTGAACTATTAAACAGTGAACGCCTATCGATCACAGTGAATGTCTCAGGAGAGCAAGCTATCGCACTTCTTGAGATGACGCCCTATGCCTGGCGTGCTAATGACAATGTGCGGCATCATATCCAAAATGCAAAGTTTGACTCGTTAGAGATAGACTTTGTGATTAACTTGATGACTAGAAAATAGTCGCGACTCAGGGTAATCTTTATATATACCCATCCCACTGAATCCTGCATTTACAGGTAAGATGGGGATACATATTCACTCCAATGGAACTCTAAATACTGATGATGCGTATATTGCTGTTGTTCATCTTAGCTGCTTCGCCGCTATTTTCATTTGCTAATGTTTATCAAATTCCCCAAGGCGGCAGTCGTTTGGTTGGCGACTTACAAGAGCATTTGGTTAAAAAGGGTGACTATTTTCAAACTATCTCTAAACAGTACAACATTGGTATTTTGGAGTTAATGGAATCTAACCCTGGCGTTGACCCTTTCCTACCAACGCCTGGAAGCCGCTTATTGATCCCTACGCAAATGTTGCTACCGGATGTACCTCATAAAGGGGTGGTGATTAACTTGGCAGAACTAAGACTGTACTACTTTCCAAAAGGCGGTCAGGAAGTACATGTTTTTCCAGTAGGAATTGGAAGGATTGGCCGTGAGACACCGGAGATGGTGACTAAGATTAAATCTCGCATTCCGAATCCAAGTTGGACACCACCAGCAAGCATTCGAAAAGAGCATTTAGAAGAGCGCGGCGAAGTGTTACCAAGAGTGGTGCTTGCTGGTCCTGATAATCCGCTAGGCAAATTTGCGATTCAGCTGTCTTACGGTGATGGAAGTTATCTTATTCACGGTACCAATAAAGACTTCGGCGTTGGCATGCGTGTGAGTGCTGGTTGTATTCGACTTAATCCAGATGATATTGAATGGTTATTTAATAAAGTTAAGTATGGTGAAACTGTCACTATCATTAACCAAACTGTCAAAACCTCAGCAGAACCTGACGGGCAGCAATTAATCGAAGTTCACTCGCCATTGTCTGAATCTGAAGAGCAAAGTAGTCGATTGATTGAGATGAATCGCGATGTGGTTGAGTTTATTGGTCAAGATGATGTCGATTACACCAAAGCCAATGATGCGTTACTGACGCAAAGTGGCATTCCAACTAATATTCAAATCTAGCGTTAACGATAGATTGATTAAGGCGTCCATCTTGGGCGCTTTTTTATGGTTGCTGGAAAGTGAACGCTTGGGTCAAGAGGATTGAGAGGCTGTAGTTTAGAGCTGATAAATTTAAGGCTTGGTCAAGTTACCTTGAGCCAAGCCTTGGGGAGTAGCTTAATGACTAAGCTAGTTCCTAAACGTAATTACTTCTTGTAAGAAGATGCTACGTTGTCGATACGGTCGTTAGCACGCTTAGCTTCTGCTTGTGCGTCCATAGCTGCTGCTTTTGCATCATTGATGTCAGCAGACATTTTGCCGTGATCTGATTTTAGAGAGCTAACTTCAGCAGACAGCTGGTCAACTTTGTTACCTAGGTTTGCAACGCTTTCTTCAAGAGCAGTAGTGTTTGCACAGCCACCTAGAAGGGCAGTCATTGCTACACCAGCAATCAAAAGTACTTTTTTATTCATCGGGAATTCCCTTTATGTAGGTTGGATTTAGTCAGCACAGCTGTACAAAACAACTGAACAAGTTAATTATGTCATAGACAAAAAAATTTGCTACGCATTTTAACGCTAAGGTCTGAATACCTTAGCGAATATTTGCTCAATTGCAAGCTAAGTACAATTTTAATGCTATGTAGCACAAATTTAATATTAGACTATTTATACAATTCAACGATTAGTTTTTGAATTTTGCCTTAAGTTGGAAGGCTGTTTTTAATATTTTGCACTGCTGCAATGCGTTTAATTGTCAGCTGCTCTCTAATCTCAGCGCCTTTAAAACCGTCATCAATGATGCTCTTTACCGCGACAGTTGATGCGGCATCAAAGCACCGTAGTATATAGTTCGCTTGAGGGTAGTCATTTAGCTCAAGACCTTTACGACCTCGAGCATCAGCTTCACAACTGAGTAATAACTGCTCTATGCGTTGCGGTTTACGCCAAAAATCAGCTTTGTCGAACAGCTTAACAATGGTGTCAGCCCGTAGCTCCATCGCATTGTGGATGTTTTGATGTTGGTCGCTAACCAGTAGTGCTAAATCCCGGTAGTCATTTGGCACTCTAACGCGATTACAGAGGGCTTTGATCAGAGACAATCCTTTTTGGCCGTGACCATGATGTTTCGGTAGCGACTCTTTAGGGCTTAATGCCTTGCCTAAATCATGTACCAGCGCAGCAAACCTTACGGCATTGTCATTAGACAACTTGGCCGCTTGCTCTAGTACCATTAACGTATGGATACCAGTGTCGATTTCAGGGTGCCACTGCTTAGGTTGGGGCACGCCAAACAGTGCATCAATCTCTGGAAACAGTATACTCAAAGCACCGCACTGTTTTAGCACGGCAAAGAATACCTGCGGGGCATCGCTCGATAACGCTTTATCTAGCTCTATATAGACTCGCTCTGGTGTTAAGGCTTCGAGCTCACCACTTTGGCTTATTTCACCCATTAACGCGAGAGTCTCCTCTGCAATGGTAAAACCCAGAGTATGAAAACGTGCAGCAAAGCGAGCAACCCGCAGTACACGCAGTGGGTCTTCTACAAATGCCTCAGACACATGCCTTAGTACTCTGCTATTAATATCGGCAATACCTAAGTACGGATCATATAGCTTGCCATCATCATCCTGGGCGATTGCATTTATGGTCAGATCCCTGCGGAGCAAGTCTTGTTTTAACGTCACATTAGGCGCAGCATCGACGCTAAAACCGCCATATCCCGCCGCCGTTTTTCGCTCGGTTCGAGCAAGGGCGTACTCTTGTTGGCTACTGGGATGCAGAAATACCGGAAAGTCCTTGCCGACTTGCTTGTAGCCTTGAGCTAGCATCTGCTCCGGCGTGGAACCTACCACCATATAGTCACGATCTTTTATCGGCAGGTTTAGTAAATTATCGCGGACAGCGCCGCCAACGAGGTAGATTTTCACAACAAAACTCACTTATGGACATATACTCATCTTACCTGAATCCAGCATCTTCAGATAGGATGGGTATAGGCCGTTAGACCTCTTACTTTAGCGGTTTTAATTGTAGCAAGTTTTGACAACTGATCAGCTTGGCTTTAACGTGAGTGTAATTTCTAGATTATTGTCAAAACGTAGAGCGTTAAACTGATAGGTTAGCTGCACTCAGGTGCAACATTTCAGTCATTCAAACGTTTTCTAAATAGCAGAGTGAATAATAGCTCAATAGGCTGTTAAGCCCTTCTAACAAGGATTAAAAGCAGTATGTATAAGGCTTTTTTTGGGTTGAATGATAACCCTTTCTCTATAGCGCCAAACCCACATTACCTGTTTCTGAGCGATCGCCACAGAGAAGCGTTAGCACATCTAACCTATGGATTAGGCGAAACGGGGGGCTTTGTGTTGCTGACGGGCGAGGTGGGTACCGGAAAAACCACAGTGTCGCGTTGCTTACTTAATCAGCTGCCAGAGAACACCGACACCGCCTTTATTCTCAACCCGTCTTTGACTGAGTTAGAGTTACTAGCGACCTTATGTGATGAGTTAGAAATAACTTATGGTGAATCACCCAGCCTTAAGCAGTTGACGGATCGAATTAGTTCATTTCTACTTACTAATCATAGTAATGGCCGTAATACCGTACTGATCATTGATGAGGCACAGCACCTTAGGGCTGAAGTGCTTGAGCAATTGAGGTTACTGACAAATTTAGAAACCGATACCAAGAAGTTATTACAGGTGATTTTAATTGGTCAGCCAGAGTTACAGCAGTTGCTTAGACGTCAAGAGTTACGTCAGTTAGCACAAAGAATAACAGCACGTTATCACCTGCTGCCGCTAACACTCGAAGAGGTCGCACTCTATGTTCAGCATCGTTTGCAAGTTGCAGGCCGACATGAACCTTTATTCCATAAGAGTGCCATTAAAGCGTTACATAAGCACAGTGATGGCATTCCTAGACTGATTAACCTGTTATGCGAGCGTGCCTTAATGGCCAGTTACGCACAATCAAAAGTGCCTATTGATAGTAAGATGATCAATATGGCGTCACGGGAAGTGTTAGGCGAAGAGCCAGAAAAGAAAAACATCTGGCTGCCAACGGGTTTAGCAGCATCAATCGTATTGACCTTTTCGGCAGCGCTTTACCTTTTTAGCCAACAATCAGCCGAACCGACGAATTCAGCTATTAACAACCAAACTGTTGCACCTGTGGCTGATAGACGTGCAAATGACGACATGGAGTCGGTGAATACAGCGGCAGCTAAATTCAATAGCAGCCAGCAAGCACTGAGAAACGCCATTGGGCAAAGTCGCGATATCGATAGTGCATATGCCAGTATCCTAGGGCTTTGGGATAAAACACCTTATATCGGCTTGTCAGCCTGCCAATCAGCGAAACAACAAGGCTTAGCTTGTTATCAGCAGCAAGGTAATTGGAACTCTATCGTAAGGTTAAACTTTCCTGCGGTGGTTTACCTTGTAGATAGTCAGCAACAAGCATTTTATGGCACCGTAGTCGCAAGACAAGGTGAGCAGATGCTGCTGCAACTTAATGAGCAGCAGCTATGGGTTAAGCGTGATTGGTTTAATCGACACTTTAGCGGCACCTTTGAAATACTGTGGCAAGCGCCTAACAATCAAGTGAGTGAAATAGGAAAATCTGCTAATCAAGCGCAATTGCAGTGGTTGGAGAATAGTTTAGCCATTGTGAGCGAGTCATCACCTCGATTAGTGTCTGAGTTTGACAGCCAGTTAGAGCAAAATTTAAAGGCATTTCAGCGTCAACATGGGTTAACTGCTGACGGAATCGCAGGCGCACAAACACTAGTACAATTAAATCTCTATTTGAGTGATGTTGGGCCGCGCCTAGGTCAATCTAAGAGGTTGTATTAATGTCAATTTTACTTGATGCTGTCACGCGAGATAAACAGCAATCACAAGGCATACAACATGATGTTGTATTAACACCTCGCGCACAGTACCAGGCTGTTAATCATCAACATAAAGCAGCTAAGCGTGCTGCTATATTCGCGCTATTGTTATTATTAACAGTTGCTGTAGCTTGGTTGTTGAGCCAAGTAGTGATGCAACAAAACTTGGCGAACTCAAAGCTGGCGGTGGCATCTGAGCAGAACGTAGCGAGTACGCAGTTTAATCGTCAATCAGCGTCGAGTGATCAGTTTCAGGCGAATGACAGCAGCGTTAAACTTGCCGGGAAAGTTGCGCTGCCTGTCGCACGAGCTATGCCCTACACTGGAACTCCAGTCAGTCAAATATCGTTGTCAGCCACCAGTAATCAGCTAAAGCCAAGCGACACTGTGGTAACACAAACTAATGCCGAAGGTAACGATTTACTGGCGGCATTACTTAAAGCGCAACAGAGTGTTGAAGCAGGCGAAAGTCCCGCTCAAGTTAATCCGCAAGCGATGAGTAATGAGGACGCCATTATATTGGGGGCAAACGCTAACCAACGCGGTCAAGATATGTTGGCATCGCTGCAATATGAGGTCGATCTCGCCGCTGCAGACGTTGGTTTAGATTCAAAAGCTAAACCACAAAGTGACAACAATCTCGTTGCCGCTTTTGAAGCCGCACTTAAAGATATTGAGCGAGAAAATGCGATAGCCACGCCAGTGACGCAGCCAGAATTAGACCCTATCCCGACGACGTCTAAAGTTGACGCCATTCCTAAATATGGGCAGTTGCCGGCAGGTTTACAGTTACAGGTACCTGAATTTACAATTAATGCCCATGTATACTCAAGTGTTGCGGCAAATCGCTGGTTGAATGTGGACGGCGCTGAGCTGCAGCAGGGGGATGCGATCCAAGGTAAGTTAACAATTGTGGAGATTAGACCTCGGGATGTCGTGCTGTCTATACAGGGCACCGAGTTTAAAGTACCCGCTATCTAGCATCAATTAACACTCACTGAAGATAGCTATAAAAAAGCCTAACAACTGTTAGGCTTTTTTAATGCTTACCACTTTTCGTTGTTATGCATGCTAGCCATAGAAATGGTAAGCCATCAGTAAGGTAAGGGCGTAACCAACTGAATAGCAAAGAGCAAGCGCGGGCACATACCTAAGGTAGCTAACGAAGGTGAGTTCCTTTACTTTACTCATGGCGATAATGCCAGCAGCTGAACCGATAACGAGTAATGATCCGCCAACACCAACAGAGTATGTTAATCCTAACCATTCAGGCGTATTGAGTACGGGGTCGGCTTTTAACAATGCAGCGGTGAGCGGCACGTTATCGAGCAGTGCAGAGCCAATGCCAGCGACAAAGTTAGAGATGTTTGGGTCGAATTGAGAATAAACCTGAGTTAATAAATCCAAGGTGCCAATCTCTTTAAGCATGCCGACAAGCAGTAAAATGCCTAAGAAGAATAATAGCGTGTCGTATTCCACTTGACGGATGTACTCGAGGATCTGCAGTTCCTCTTTATTGCTGCGGGTAGTATGTCCAACAAGGAACATCACTGACAGTCCGGTCAAAAAAGTAAGTACTGGCGGGACCCCATACAGAACATTAAGCACCATAGTCATCACAATCGTGCTAAAGAAAATGATTGCGATGAGGATATCAACAGCGCGAACTTCGCGTTTTATTGGCGTGGTGCTGACTTCCCCTTCAGCTTTAAGCGAAAATAGTACAGCCAATAACATGACGCTAATTGCGGCGGGTACAAATAGCAGCAGTAGTTCTGACATATTGACATGGCCACCAAGGAAGATCATCAAGGTGGTCACATCACCGGTGATAAGTGCAACGCCGCCAGAGTTTACGGCGAATATGATGAGTACCGCCATACGCCGACGCATCTGCTTCTCGAGCTTAAAAGTGGTGAGTAAGCCTAAAGAAACCAGTGTCGCGGTCACATTGTCACAAATGGCGGAAAGCACCAGTGAAAATAGTGCTACTTGCAGCATTAACATCCGCACCGATACCCGTTGAGGGAATAGCTTTTGTACCAGTATTTGGATCATCCCTTTGGCATTAAGGTAGGCAACAAAGGTCATGGTAGACATTAGAAATAACCACAAGGTGGCAATTTCGAGTAGGTTTTCGTTTAGCTGTTCTTCAATTAACTTTTCATGGCTGGGATCTCCAGCGGCCATAAATAGCACGACCCAAGAGATACATCCAAAAAACAGCGTCGTTTTAGCTTTATTTAGATGGGTAACTTCTTCAAACACAATACTCAACAACGCGAGTACAGCTAGCGATATTAAAAATGCGTACAACATAGGGCTACTCACAGACAGATTTTTATATTGGATACTGAAATCAGTACTACTTTGCTGCAATTTAAGGTTTGTTTAAGCTTTCCTTGGTAGAGCGCGGCGATCAGACCACAGTGAAAAAAGGAACGCAACTGTTATCTGTGTCAGGTTTGCTGGGAAACTGTGATGTAAGTCTGTGCTGGCGGGGTTTTGTTGCAGCGATCTTCTTAACTAGTTTTTTTGCAGTTGTATGTACGGTATAACTAATGGTTGTTATGCGTTGAGGTTGTTGGGGATAACCTGAGGCAGCGATGAACGACAATTGCTAACATGAGGATAAACAAAAAAGGAACACGTTAGTGTTCCTTTTTAGGTGTATTGCCGAACCACCAAGTGTTGACTTAGCTTTTAGCCATTTTTGCAAAAACGCGGTCTGCAGCTGCTAATGTCGCTTCTAGCTCAGCTTCACCGTGGGCAAGGGATAAGAAACCAGCCTCATAAGCGCTTGGTGCTAAGTAAATACCTTCATCTAACATGCCATGATAAAACACTGGGAATTTATCAGCATCGCATTTAGTGACCTGCTCAAATGAAGTGACTTTTTCTTGGTCTGTAAAGAAGAAGCCAAACATGCCGCCAACGTAGTTGATTGCCATTGGAATGCCATGCTTGTTTGCCGCAGCTTTAAAGCCTTCTGCAATATATTGAGTTTTTGCAGCTAGTTGCTCATAGACGCCATCTTCACAAAGTGCTTCCATCTGCGCTAGACCAGCAGACATTGCAATTGGGTTACCAGAAAGCGTACCCGCTTGATAAACAGGGCCTGTAGGAGCAATAAACTGCATCACATCTTTACGGCCACCAAAAGCACCGACTGGCATACCGCCGCCAATCACTTTACCCAATGTTGTTAGATCTGGTGTTACGCCGTAGTGGCCCTGTGCGCCGCTCTTAGATACACGGAAACCAGTCATTACTTCATCGATAATCATCAATGCACCGTATTGGTCACAAATAGCACGTAGGCCTTGTAAGAAACCTTCAACTGGTGGAATGCAGTTCATGTTGCCTGCAACTGGCTCTAGGATGATGCACGAAATCGCATCTGGATATTGCTCGAATAGTGCCTTAACCGACTCAAGGTCATTATACGTTGCTGTCAAAGTGTGCTTAGCAAAATCTTCAGGAATACCTGGAGAGCTCGGCTGACCTAACGTCAATGCACCAGAACCTGCTTTAACCAGTAAACAGTCTGCGTGGCCGTGGTAGCAACCTTCAAACTTAAGAATTTTGTCACGGCTAGTGAAGCCACGAGCAAGACGAATCGCACTCATAGTTGCTTCAGTACCTGAGCTCACCATACGAACCTGTTCCATTGAAGGCACCATTTCGATAACTTTCTCAGCCATAGTGACTTCAAGCTCGGTTGGCGCGCCAAATGATAGGCCATTTTCAACCGCAGCAAGTACAGCTTGACGAATTTTTGGGTGGTTATGACCTAAGATCATTGGACCCCAAGAACCGACATAATCGATGTACTTGTTACCGTCGGCATCAAAAATATATGCGCCATCGGCTTTTTCAATAAAACGTGGAGAACCACCCACACTACTAAATGCACGGACTGGAGAGTTAACGCCGCCTGGAATAGTTTTTTTAGCCTGTTCAAAGAGTTCGTCGGAACGGGTCATTTTAGATCCTTAAAAGTCAGTAGCCTGATTAAAATTCAGCTTTTCGTGAATACCAATTAACTGGGCGCTCATATTGCTCTAATTGAGAGTCAACACCAAGCGTCAGTGCAAACAGTGCCATACGAATTAATAAACCGTTATCAGCCTGCCTAAAAATGGCGAGGTTAGGGTGGTTATTAAGATCGTTATCCAATTCATTTGCTTGCTTACGAGAATCTCGTGGCAGCGGATGCATGATCACTGTGTTCGATTTACAATGCTTTGTATAAATACTCTGGTTTAAGCGGAATTTACCACGGTATTTATTTGCTTCATCTTGTGAAGGGAAGCGTTCTTCTTGAATTCGCGTTAGATAGAGTATATCAGCGCGATCTAAATTGCCTTCAAGTTGGTCTGTTATTGTGATCTTATGCCCAGCATTTTCAATGTCATTGATCACATAGTCAGGCATTGCTAGCTCCTTAGGTGACACTAATGTGAAGCTGACATCTTTATACATGCACAACAAACGAGAAAGCGAGTGCACGGTACGACCAAATTTCAAATCACCCACCATAGCGATATGCATACCGCTAATATCACGTCCGCCAGATGCCAGTTCTTTTTGAATGGTAAATAGGTCTAACAGTGCTTGAGTCGGGTGTTCATTTGAACCGTCACCGCCATTGATGACTGGAACACGGCTGCCTTCTGCAAACTCTTTTACAGAGAACGCTTCAGGGTGACGCATCGCAATGACATCAGAATAGCTCGATAGCACTCTGGCGGTATCGTATAGTGATTCGCCTTTTGACAAAGAAGATGACGCCATACCAACGGTTTCATTCACCTTGCCACCAAGCAAACTAAACGCGCAGCCAAAGCTGATGCGGGTACGCGTACTGGGTTCAAAGAAAAGATTACCCAACACAGCCCCGTCTAAAACGGTGGTGCGTTTCTGCCGTAGGGCATAGGGGGTCATTCGGGTGGCAACATCGAATATGTTCTGTACGGAATCCAAACTAAGTTGGTTTACCGAAAGGATATGTGAACCTTGAAACTGAGTCATCAGCCTATATTTCCAATTTCTGGGGGGCTTTATAGCACGCATTAAATCGCGGCTCGTTAGCCCTAAATTTATGTAGGGTGGCTGAGGCGGCACTATAGCAAAAAATCTGTTGTAGTGGAATATCTGCGGTAAGTAACAGAAAGGTGAAGTCGTCAATTTTTCGGCAATTATGGGACTGCTGAAACATTCTGTTGCTGCAAATGTCGCTTAGCGCTTGCTAAATGCTTTCTGGCGCGTAAAACTGCGCATAAGAAATCATATTTACGATGTAAACCAACACACTTGGAAGGTTAAATTTGGACCATTTTATTTGGAATGTAGATCCTGTAGCGATTAGCTTTATGGGGCTTAAAGTACATTGGTACGGCATATTGTTTGCGCTGGCTATCGCCTCAGGTTTTCAGGTAATGAAGCGCATATATGTGCGAGAAAAGCTACCAGTGGAGTCGTTGGATAACTTACTGATGTATTGTGTGGTGGGTATTATTGTTGGGGCGCGTTTAGCGCACTGCCTCTTTTACGATCCAGCCTATTACCTTAGCAACCCACTTAAGATATTTGCCATATGGGAAGGGGGACTTGCAAGCCATGGTGGTGGTGTCGGTGCTATCTTGGCACTCTATTATTACCAGCGTCAGGTTAAGCTGCCGTTCCTGTTTCTACTCGACCGCTTGGCGATAGCAACTGCCATTTTTGGCTTCTTTGTACGCATGGCCAACTTCGTTAATTCAGAGATCTTGGGATTGCCAACAAACGCGCCGTGGGGAATTATATTTGAGCGAATTGATATGCTGCCTCGTCATCCTGCACAGCTCTATGAAGCGATTGCGTATTTATCCATATTCCTATTGTTATGGGCTATTTATAAACTGACAGAGATGAAACAGAAGCATGGTGCTATCTTTGGTTTGTTCTTGGTTTTAGTCTTTAGTGCGCGATTTGCTATCGAGATGGTTAAGGTCAAGCAAGCTGTGTATGCCGATGCATGGACATTTAGTGCCGGGCAGCTACTGAGTATTCCGTTTCTGTTGGTGGGTGTTGTGCTATTAGTTCTACCCTATGTGCGCAAAGCCAAAACGGGTTAAATAGAGCAACAGTCCAATAGGCAATAGAAATTGAGCAATAAAAAAACCGCTAGCGCGATGCGCTAGCGGTTTTTTTTATTTAAGCCGCTTAAACAGCGTTTAGAAAGGCAGAGTAAAACCTATGGTTGCTGTGCGGCCCATGCCTTTAAAGTAGCGGGTGTCTTTACCCACTGTTTGTGAGTAGTAAGTGTAATAGTCTTCATTAAGCAGGTTTTGAATACCAATGCTTAGGGTGCCGTCGTAGACTGGGATTGCGACAGATGCATCGACGGTGGTGTAGCCATCAAAATTGGCATACACATCGTTATCAGCGTTTTCGAAGTCTTTATCCATATAGAAGTTTGCTTGTATACGTGTGGAGATGTCGTTGTCGAAATTATGTGTCCAGAACAGGTTAATACGGTTTGGTGAGATATTGGCACCGTCTAAATCAGTATCGACGCTTTGATCGTCATTGGAATCATATTCACCATTTTGAATGGCAATATTAACGCCTACATCATCATGATCGCCTAGATAGGCTGTGATGTTTGACTCGATCCCTTCGATAACACTCTTTTCGCGTTTAATAACGAAAGAACCGCTACCATCGCCTTTATCGACCATGCGTGCGCCGTAATCACTTGAAGAGCGGTAATAGGCTATTTTTGCGGAGAAGTATTCACCTTGGTAATCAGCACCAAATTCAATATTATCGGTAATAATAGGATCTAATGCTAAGGTATCCTCAATGCTTGGATTTGCACCTTGGAAATTGTCGCCATCACGTAGCACACGGCCGACATCGGGCATACCAAAGCCTTGGTTGAAGCTGGTGTATACTCGCAGTGAAGAGTTTACTTTGTAAGAGGCGCCGATATTAAATAGTGTTTCAGTAAAATCAGGGCTGCCGCCTTCAATGTGCTTGTCACCATAACCATAAAGTGTTTTATAGTCATCGACATTGAGCTTGGCGTATTCATAACGCATACCGCCAGATAGCGTTAGATTGTCGATGATGTCGTAATCTATCTGAGCGAAAGGTGCAATGTTGTCGTAGGTACTTTCTGGTACCCAAGATGCGCCGCTGACAACCATATCTTGTTCTGTGGTATCACGGAAAACATCTAAACCGTAGGCAATGCTAACACCTGAGTTAGCGATATCTGTTGCAAGCATCGAGGCTTTCATGCCCCACTTAACTGACTTATTACGCGATTGTTCATAATAGAGTGACTCGCCATTACTGCCAGTGCCACATACGGTGACTTGATCGCTGCCTTCCATGCTCGGATCGTAGAAATCAGCCCAACAGCCACCGCCATAAACAGCTTCAAAGTTTTGATTGAAAAATTGTAGGTTTAACTGTTGGCCGGCAATGTTTTGATGGGTGTAAGTTAGGCTCGTGGTGGTGACTTGATTGTTCGCCGCTTCCCATGGTTGCTCTTGTTCAATAGCACCGGTTGGAATGTCATTTTCTTTATCGCCTTTAACGGCCATATAGTCACCATTATTTTCCATGTTGTAATGGTTGACCATTAGCTCAAGGCGCGACTCATCGAAATTGTGACCTAACTTAATAAAGAAATCCGCACTCTGGCTGTCCATCGACTCACCTTGAGTGGTATCAACACCAATCATGTCGTCGTTTGCATCGTAGTAAACGCCATTATTGCGGTAACTGACTGACCCAATCATATCTAAATTTTCAGATTCACCTGAAAACGCATAGCTAGTACCAAAACTAATCCCATCACCATCAAGGCTGTTAGGGACGGTGACATCGAAACTAACCTGATGCTCATTATCGCCAGTCGGTTTTTTGGTAATGTAGTTGATGATACCGCCTTGTGCGCCAAGACCATGCATCGCATTTGCACCATGAATGATCTCAATTCGAGCGATCATCGCTGGGTCGATAGTTTGACCAGAGCGTCCGCCACTGCGTAGCGGGTTTGACTGTGGTACGCCATCAATCATGATCAGTGGTGCTCTACCGCGTAATGTTTCACCGGTATTGCTCATTTTTTGACGGCTTGGAGAGAAGCTAGGCGCTAAGTTACCTATGATGGTTGAGAGATCCCTAGTGGTTCTAAACTGCTCTTCGAGCATATCTTGACTGATGATAGTCACAGTATTTGGGATAGAACTAACCGGTTTGTCCATTCTACTGGCGGTCACGGTAATGACTTCAATATCTTCATCTTGAGCTTGAGCGATATTGGGAAGAAGTGCAGCTGAGATAGAAAGCGCAACTAAGGAGGTCTTAAACTTCATGATAGATCCCGTTTACGTGGCGACACTATAGTAAATCAAGCTAATCCTTTGGCGAAGCAATCCCTGTAAGTGTGTTAGCCACTTTTTATAAATGATAATGATTATTGTTGGCGGCAGTATGTCGAAGCGTATTTGTTGAGTCTATGAAAAGTTCAACCTGTTTAATGCAAATGATAAGAGTTGTGATTTAGATCAACGAATAATGTGGTGTTGCTCATGTTTTAGTCAATATTAACTATTCACTGATACATTAAGCTGGTCATCGCGTTTTCTATCCCCAGTTCACGATTACAGGTGCTTATGATAAAGCGGTAATTATATCCATTCTGTTTTAGTTACTTTGTCGCTATGCTGTCGATAGACTGATTTAAGATTAAGGCGGAACTTGCGATATGAGACATAAACTACTCCTGCTAATGCTGCCATGTTTGCTGCTTTTACAATCGTGCCAAGAGGCGAATATTGCGCCTTTGTCGGCAAACGCCACCGTTGTTGCATTCGGCGATAGCTTAACCGCAGGTGTTGGAGCATCACGGCAGCATGACTATCCCAGTCAGCTTGCCGTTTTAAGTGGTCTAAACGTGATTAATGCTGGCGTGTCGGGAGAGACGACCACTGAGGGTGCAAAGAGATTGCCGACAGTGTTAGCAAAATACTCTCCAGAACTGCTCATTTTGCTTGAGGGGGGTAATGATTTTCTAAGAAATCAGCCTAAAGCGGGCACTAAAGCAAATTTAGCGGCAATGATTGAACAAGCTCAATCGCGAGGAGTGACAGTATTACTCATTGCGGTGCCGCAAAAAAGTTTGTTTCTGTCACCATCGCCCATTTATGCTGAGTTGGCCGAGGAGTACCAGATAGTATTGATTGAGGACGCCCTTAGCGAGCTACTGAAAACTGCGAGTATGAAATCTGATGCAATTCACCTCAATGATAGCGGCTACCTAGGACTTGCCAACGCCATATTGGCAAAGATAAGGTAAGGATAATGTATGCAAAGTGTGAGATGGTAAGTAGTGTTATCGATTTTAAATAGCTAAAATACTCAATATAAATTTCGATTTATGCTCAGGGGTAAATGAATTTTGGTGTATTGCTCCGTGATACTCCTGAAGTGGAGCTTTATTACTTGGGGTTGGATCTTTAAGCACTCTTTCTTTGGATTGCTGTTAGAATCACAGAACTATTAACTTGCGAAATTAAATGCGCAAAAGATGGCCGAAACTTGCTAAGCTAGTGGCAGAGGGGCAGGCCCCAAATGCCAATGGTTAATCGTTTTGAGCTGATTGCGCATATAGATAAATTCAATAAAAGGTTTAACGCTTCAAATGACAGATCTTGAGCAGCAGGTATTTACTCAAGTACGCGCTATTATCGGCAATGAAGAGCAGGTAATCGGCCGTAGGGGGATACTAATCCCGTTAAAAAAAGCCATCATTGCTGATGGTGATATCCGCAATGTGATTGACATTGTCTCATCAGATCCGGCGCTATCGGCACATTTATTGTGGCGCAGCAGCACGGCTAACCAGATCACGGCTCAATCAGTAAAGAATCGTTCATTGAAAGATGCTTTGGTGAGACTGGGGCAGGTGAATATTTACCGCTATGCATTTACCTTTTATTTGAAAGAAAGATTAGATGAGTTACCAGAACCCTATAAGAAGTTAATTCATGGCTACTGGGCACTAACGGAAGCTATCGCAGCTGACGCTGTCGATAGTCTCCATCAAATGAATAGTTTTGATATCAGTCCTGATGAAGTGCAAACACTGGCATTGTTTAGCGTATTTGGTGACATCATAGCGTTGACTGCTTTTGCTTATTTAAATAATGATAATGATGAGCCGTATTCGCTTAGCGTGCTTAAAGCGGTTATTGAAAACCAGCAACAAACGTTGACAATGGAAGCCTTTGAATCTTTGGGGCTCGATGAAGAGTTACGTGATGAGTTTTTAATAGCGCATAATTTACGTCAAACACATAATGCTGCGTCGCCCGGACTTGTTCTTAGGCGCACGCTCGCCAAAAGAAAGCTATTGCTACGACCGCTGTAACTTAAAAAAAGCCTGCTCGAAGCAGGCTTTTTAGTGGTTAAATTGGCTCGTTTATCTTTTGTTTAGAGATCCCTTCCTTTGCCACCATCTCTAGCCAGTGCTGCGCTAAGCGTGCATTGGGCCCATTTCTGCGGTA
Source organism: Shewanella sp. KX20019 (assembly GCF_016757755.1). NCBI lineage: Bacteria > Pseudomonadati > Pseudomonadota > Gammaproteobacteria > Alteromonadales > Shewanellaceae > Shewanella > Shewanella sp. KX20019. Next base: position 1,302,732 of record NZ_CP068437.1, read on the forward strand.
AGCCCCAAACAAAGGCCTTTTCACCCCCTCTGGACCGAGCTTGATACTGACTAAGTTTAAGCCATGACTTTCACTAATCGACCAGTTTGGCAGTGCCGCAATGCCGTCTTTGCATGCGATGCGCTGTAGTAACATCATTGTTAGGTCGCACTTGATCACCGGCCCCGCTTGAATACCGGCTGGCTCCATGAAATGACGATAAATGTCTAAACGTTCTAGCGACACCGGATAACTTAAAATAGCCAAGTTTTCTAGCTGTTTTGGTGTGACGTATTGCTGTGTCGCAAGCGGGTGATCGCTTGCGACAACAAGCCGCACTTCAAAGTCAAAAAGATGCTGATAAGCAATTGCTTGCCCCGGTACCGGATCTGACGTTAACACCACATCAAGTTCGCCTAACTCAAGCGCATTGAGAGAGTCGAAAAGATGGCGGCTAGAGAGGTCTAGATCAGCGAGCGGATACTCCTGTCTGAATTGTTCAATAACAGGCATTAACCAGCGAAAGCAGCTGTGGCATTCTATACCGACACCTAGTTTATTATCACCCTCTTCAAGTCCTTTTTTAAGGTCAAATTCCGTCTCAATGACTTTAGGTAAAATATCTTCAGCAAGGTTTAGCAATCTAGCCCCCTCTTGTGTGAAAGAGAGGGGCTTACTCTTACGCACGAAAATGGATGAATTAATCCTTGTTTCAAGTTCCTTGATCTGATGAGACAGTGCCGACTGTGTGACAAAGCGTTTCTTGGCAGCCCCTGCAAGGCTGCCACTTTCCTTTAGGGCAACTAATGTACGTAAATGTCTAAGCTCTATCATTTTATCCTCACATGAAGTTTTCTCATGTTGCTCTTGAATTCATTTCGATTGCGATGAAAGAGACTATCACAATAAACTTCTAGACGTCCAGACTTCCATATCGAGACTGAAATAATGAAATTCAGATGGACGGGTGTCTGAATTTTACTCATCTTAACACTAAAGGGTATACAATATGCAATTAAATAGTTTGGGTTTTCCTAGAATAGGTCGTTTACGTGAATTAAAGTTTGCAGTTGAAAAGTATTGGAGAGGGGAGAGTAGTCAAGCTGAACTAGTTGATATTGCCAAGGAATTACGTGAAAAACATTGGCGCTGGCAGGCCGATTCTGGTGTGTCATTAGTCCCCGTGGGAGATTTTGCATATTATGATCAGGTGTTAACATTAACTGCAACTTTAGACGTAATCCCAGCGCGTCATCGTGGTGTAAATGGTATCGACCTAGACACTTTGTTTAGAGTGGGGCGTGGCCGAGCTCCCACTGGAAAAGATGCCCCTGCTGCAGAAATGACAAAATATTTTAATACTAATTACCACTATATCGTGCCAGAACTTACTGAAACTCAGCAGTTTGGCATCGGCTATGAGCAGATATTCGAAGAGGTCGAAGAAGCACAAGCGTTAGGTTATCAAGCTAAACCTGTATTGCTTGGGCCTGTTTCGTTTCTTTATTTAGCCAAAACGGTCGATAGTGAGTTTGATAAACTGTCGTTACTTCCACAATTGCTCACTGCTTACAGTCAAATATTGGCCCGCTTTGCGGCGCAAGGTGTAGAGTGGGTGCAGTTAGATGAACCGATTTTAGCGCTTGAGTTAGACACAAACTGGGCTGATGCGATAGCGACTGCGTATCAAGCATTATCGAGCAGCGAGGTGAGTATTTTACTCGCAAGCTATTACGGCAGTATTGAGCATCACCATGCTTTAGTAGCAGCGTTACCCGTTGCAGGTTTACACCTCGACCTTGTGACTGCGCCTGAGCAGTTAGCGCCTTTTGTAGCCACATTAGGGGCAACGCAGGTGCTATCTGCGGGGGTGATTAATGGCCGCAATGTATGGGCGGCAGATCTGGACAATATTGCTGCATCAATCGCTAGCGTCGCCAATGATCTTAAACAACGATTCTGGTTAGCGCCTTCATGTTCACTATTGCATAGCCCTGTCGATTTAGATGTGGAAACTAAATTAGCCCCAGAGCTGAAACTGCAACTTTCTTTTGCCAAACAGAAACTAACAGAACTGAGCAAGCTTAAACTGCTGTTAACCGAGCCTAGTTCATCGCAAAGCCTTGAGATTGTTAAAGAGTGTGAGGCACGCAGAACTGCTCGAGCAAAGGCCGCTAATAAAGAGGTTATCGAAAGAGTAGCCGCGTTAAGTGTTGATGATTATCAACGTGATGATGAGTTCAGCGTACGTCAAACAGCACAACGGCAGAAATATAAATTGCCACTATTACCGATGACGACCATTGGCAGCTTTCCACAAACCCCTGCTATTCGTGGCTTACGTAGTCGCTGGCGTAAAGGCGAAATTACACTAGAAAACTACAATGAGCAATTACGTCAAGTCACCAGAGATACGGTTGAACGGCAGTTAAAACTCGGTATCGATGTGTTAGTGCATGGCGAGGCTGAACGAAATGACATGGTGGAATACTTTGGCGAGCAGTTGGATGGCGTCGGCTTTACGCAGTTTGGTTGGGTGCAAAGCTATGGCTCTCGCTGTGTTAAGCCGCCGCTTATCTATGGTGATGTGTCACGCCCAAGTGCAATGACGGTAGAGTGGGCTGAATTTGCCCAAAGTCTGACGGAAAAACCGGTCAAAGGGATGCTAACGGGTCCTGTTACCATCCTACATTGGTCATTTGCCCGTGAAGATATTAGCCGTGAACAGATAGCGACCCAGATTGGTTTAGCTATTCGTGACGAAGTGGTCGACCTGCAAAATGCGGGCATCGGCATTATTCAAATCGATGAACCGGCATTTCGTGAAGGGCTACCGCTTAAAAAGAGTGACTGGAAGCACTATCTAAACTGGGCTGTTAACGCCTTTAAATTGAGTGCAGCCGGCGTGGTCAATGAAACGCAGATCCATACTCACATGTGTTATAGCGAATTCAATGAAACCATCGCCGCAATAGCAGCCATGGATGCAGATGTGATCACCATTGAAACCTCACGTTCACGGATGGAGCTGCTAAACGCATTTGAAGATTTCAATTATCCAAATGAAATCGGTCCCGGTGTTTATGATATTCATAGTCCCAATACTCCATCAGTAGATGAAATTGTGGCATTAATGGAAAAAGCAGCGACGAAAATAGATGTACAACAGCTGTGGATCAACCCTGATTGCGGCCTTAAAACCCGTACTTGGGATGAAGTTGAGCCCGCGTTAGTCAATCTTGTTGAGGCAACTAAGTTACTCAGAAGAAAGCTGAGTTGATTAAAGTCGCATTTAGTTGACCGTTTTTGCTTCGCTCTAATGGTTAAAGAGTCCAATATTGTTCGGTTTTGTTGAGCTTATACTCGTCCTACTTGAATATGCACCTTCAGGTAAGATGGGTATTATTTATCGCCACTGCAAACTATTTTAATTTAGTGATGAACTAAATCTGCTAAAGCTCGGTCTTATCTTTTGCTGGCGCATGACGCCGGTAATAATTGACCGTTATGGAGTCCGCCATCCACTTTTTTTGCAGAACACAAACCGCTAAAAATTTGATCGTCATGGTATTTACTATGTTGGTCTTTTTGTGTTTGATGCAAAACAGTGGAATATTGCGCAGCATAAATCAGATTATTAGCAAAGTTGCACCGCAGATGAGCACGCAAAGCCAGACTGAATATCAGTCTTTAGAGGAGTTAACGCTAAAGCCTTGTGAACTATCTGAAAAGTCACTGCGGATTTGCATGGATGAACCCAATCTAAGTCTTGTTCTTTTATTGCTGTTTTTTATCCCGCTATTACCGATCGCTTTTCGCCAACTGCCTCGAATTCTCGATGTGCCGATTTTGCCTAAACCACGGCGAATACATCTCTGTTTCTGCCGTTTTCAAGAATAACCTCCTAATCAACATATACAGCCATTAGCTTTACGGCTAGATTGGCTTGATATAGCTTTTTTACCCATTTTATCAATATATTGTGCGCTTGCTATTACGAGCAGGCCTTTTAAAAATGCACTGATGGCATTTGATACCAATCAAATTAATAACAGAGTTATTGATGGCGATTGGTATCAGACTCAGCTCAAAAGTTCAGCCTCTTCATCAATTAGAGAGCTGAGGTTATGCATTGTTACGGAGACTAAATTGAAAATTATTAACCCCTTTTTACTGATGTTGAGCTTGTTATTATCGAGCTCAACTTGGGCGCAATCTACTGGGTGGATTGAAAACCCGAATCACCCACCAGTAAAAGTTAAGTTTATGCTGACTGGTGAGTTAGATCCGGTGAGCCAGACATTACCGGCTGTTTTAGAAGTTAAGCTTGAGGATGACTGGAAAACATATTGGCGCAGCCCTGGAGAGGGCGGAATCGCTCCCAGCATTAACTGGGACAAATCAGACAATCTTGCCCATGTAAGCTGGGATTGGCCCAAGCCTGAAGCCTTCTCGCTGCTTGGTTTGCAGACATTTGGTTATAAGCATGATGTGATATTTCCGATGCAGCTGCAGATAAAAGATTTTAATCAGCCGCTTAACCTAAAAGGACTGCTCACTCTGTCGAGTTGTACCAATATCTGTGTGTTAACCGATTATGAAATAAATTTAGATATTGATCTTAAGAGCATGACTGCGGACCCTGGTGCTATGTTTGCCTATAACAAGGCAACATCGAGCGTGCCGCAACGTAAAACAAGCGCAGATATTAATCTTGGTTGGGATCAAGCAAAGCAACAACTCGAAGTGGTCATCAACGAGGGCGATTGGCACTATCCGCAATTGATTATTGATGGTGAACCAGACGTTAGCTTTAAGCTTAAACATGTAGAAACAAATAGCGATGAACAGGGGAATAAACAGCTTAAAGCCATTTTTGATGGTAGTAGCTGGTTAGGTGAAACCGATGTTGTTGGTAAAGCGCTGAATGTCACGGTGATAGAGGCCGACACAGCAATTGAGTACAGTGCTGCTGTAACTTCGGTAGACATTATTGATAATGGCTCATCATTATGGACTATGTTGCTGATAGCGTTACTCGGCGGTTTGATATTGAATGTCATGCCCTGTGTGTTGCCTGTTCTCGGGATGAAGTTAAGCGCTGTTGTAGCGGCACCTTCGTTCAATAAAACTAAAATTCGCCAGCAGTTTTTGTCCTCCGCTTTGGGTATTCTGGTCTCGTTTTGGTTGTTAGCAGGCTTTATCTTTACCCTAAAAATCACCGGGCAAGCAATCGGGTGGGGCGTGCAGTTCCAAAACCCGTGGTTTATTGGCTTTATGGCACTGGTCACCTCAATTTTTGCAATAAATATGTTAGGTGCCTTTGAAATCAATCTTCCTTCGAGTGTGCAAACCAAGCTTGCGACCACTGGTGGCAATGACAACCGTGGTCACTTTTTACAAGGGATGTTCGCCACGTTATTAGCTACGCCTTGTAGCGCTCCCTTTTTAGGTACTGCAGTCGCATTTGCACTAGGCGCAGATGCCATCAGTCTATTTGTTATCTTCACCGCTCTAGCTGTCGGCATGGCGTTACCATGGTTGCTGGTGGCTGCAGTTCCTCAGGTGGCCAATTACTTTCCAAAGCCCGGGCGCTGGATGAATGTAGTTAAGGTCATTTTTGCTGGCTTACTGTTGATCACCAGTCTTTGGCTAATTAGTTTGCTAGCAAACTTTATTGCCATAACTATTTTATGGTTCGCCGCGGTGATACTAGTGCTGCTATTTATCACCTTGATGGCAAAGGTACATGGCTCAGCCGCGGTGATTGCTAGTATTAGCATGGCTATTCTTATTAGTGCGATAACCGCGTTTGCCACATCTGATAATTGGGCGAGTCCATTACCCACAGATCTTAGCTGGACTCCACTGCAACAAAGCGACATCCAAACAAAGGTTGCCAATGGGCAAACCGTTTTCGTTGATGTGACCGCCGATTGGTGTATTACCTGTAAAGCCAATAAAGTCGGGGTGATATTACAGGACCCGGTTTATAGCCGCTTAAAGCAAGCAGATATTGACCTTGTGATCGGTGATTGGACGAAACCCTCAGCACCTATTACTGACTATTTGCAACGTCATAATCGTTATGGGGTGCCGTTTAATGTGGTTTATGGACCCAATGCACCCGATGGGATCCAGCTCCCCGTCATCTTGACTGCGAAACAGGTGGTTGATGCTATCAATCAAGCTTCTGCTAAAGCTCCATTTTAGTTTATCCGACAAATGTAGCTTACTCGCTAGTGCTTGATTCAATAGCGCTAGCAGGCAAAACCCTAATGAGTGAGAACGGCCCAAGGGCCGTTCGAACATAGAATTTTCAATAGGGTCTTTGAAGAAAAACTTTTGCAGAGTTTGTTAACAAGAGTTTGTCGAAGACCGTTTGCGAAAATAGTATGTGACAGAGAGTATTCAAATGAATTTAACGGTAAAAACCAAGAGTATAATGGGCGTGACTCTAGCAGTCATGTTGGCATTTATCGCGATTGTAGCGATGAGTAGTACAAGCGTTAAAGCCGATGACAACAGCTTAAGCACAGCTCAGCAGCAACAGGTCAGAGCGATATTGAAAGAGATGTTGATCAATGACCCCGAACTACTAAAAGAGGCCATTATCGCAATGCAGGTACGGGAACAGGGATCCCAGCAAGCGAGTTCGACATCACTTATTGAACAACAGCAACAAGCACTGTTTAATACTAAAACCGATCCATGGAAAGGCGCTGAGTCACCAGAGTTCACCATGGTTTACTTCACCGATTTTAACTGTCCTTATTGCAAGCAACTAGAGCCTGAACTGGAGAAGTTAATGGCTGAGTTTCCGCAATTGAAAATCATCATAAAAATGGTGCCACTACAAGGACAAGGCGCAGTAGAAGCGGTTGAATTGGCACAAACAGTTTGGTTGAATGAACCCGAAAAATATATCGCGCTAAAAGATACCTTGATGTCGGCGCCTCGCAGGCTCGATTCGGCCACTATAGCTAAAGTAGCTAAGTTAACAAACACCCAAGGGTGGCTGAATAATAGTGATAGCAGAGTGGACGAAATTGTTGATAAAAATCTGCAGTTAATGCGACATCTTGGCATTCGAGGTACACCAAGTATGATTATTGGAGATCAAATTATTCCCGGTCTAGTACCATTTGAAACGCTTAAACAATCGGTTGAAAAAGCACTTGAGGAGCAGGGTTAATGACTAATCAATCTCCTTCAAAGTCTATGTTAAGTAGGGTACTTAATGGGGGAAAACAGATAGCCATTATGTTGGTGGTTTTTACCCTGTTTTCTGCAGCAATCGATTTGTGGCGCAGCAGAGATATTGTCACCGATAATCTACCGGACTTAAAGGCGATGACGCTTACTGGAGACTCTATTGATATCCTTGCAATGAGTCATCAAGAACCGGTTTTGTTGTACTTTTGGGGGACATGGTGCCCAGTGTGCAGTTTTGTTAGTCCATCGGTGGATATTATGGCGACACAATATTCAGTGGTAACGGTAGCGATGAGCTCTGGTAACAATGAAAAGCTTGCCCAGTATTTGCAACATAAACAATACGAGTTCCCGGTGGTTAATGATGATAAAGGGCTACTGTCCCATGATTGGTCTGTTAATCTTACGCCGACGTTGATGGTGATAAAAGATGGAGAACTACAGTTTTATACTAGCGGTTTTACCAGTCTCCCCGGGATGTGGTGGCGGATGTTGTTAGCTTAAACTGAGCCGGTAACGGTTTGATTGAATAAGCCCACAAACAAAAGCCACACGTATTTGTCTATACCCATCTTCAAGTAAGATGGGTATATGTGGCTTTATTGCTTTAGTGCCAGCACTAGATAGTCGATAAACGCGCGGATCACAGGCCGCATATGTTTGCCACCGCTGTAAAGAGCGTAGATATCGCCACTGGAATGCTCTGATAAAGAGGGCTGCCAATCAGGGAGGCAACGAACTAAGCTGCCGTCAGCGATTAAGTTGTCCATCATCCAACTTGATAATTGCACTATACCGCCATCGTGGATGGCCGCCTCCAAAATAGGGGTTCCTCCTCGTGAGATTAAATTGCCACGCACGGCAACCTTTTTATATTGCTTAGATTTACGAAAGTGCCAATAGGTCCGTTGCCTGTCTCGATCAAGTAGTAAGCAGTTATGTTGTAGCAGATCATCAGGTTTTTTTGGGGTGCCAAATTGGGCTAAATATGCAGGACTAGCGCAGAGCAAGGTTTGGTTTTCCATCAGCATTCTAGCATGCAGGCTTGAATCTACAGGGTTACCGATCCGAATGGCGATATCGACGTTTTCAGAGTGCAGATCGACGAGTTGATTATCCAAATCTATTTCAATTTGTACTTGCGGATATTTTGCTAAAAAACCTGACAAGATGGGGCATACCTTTACTCGGCCGAACCCCTCAAAGACTGAAATTCTTAATACACCTTCAGGCTGCTTATCTTGCTCTGATAGCGATGCTTTTAATGCTGCTTCATCGTTGACCAATTTGCGTGCGCCTGCTAGAAATTGTTCACCAGCTTCGGTGAGTAATAGCTGCCGCGTACTGCGTTTTAATAGTGTCGCGTTAAAATCTCGCTCTAGATTATCGATATTACGAGCGACACTAGAGGGTGCCATATTGAGTACATCGGCCGCCTTGGAGAAGCTGCCAAACTCCACCACTTTGATGAAAACCCGCATTTCACTGAACATGATAGCCTTAACGTTTATCTTTGCGTTATATGCAAAGGTAAAGCAGTTTTACCGTGTATTCCAGCTTTATCGTGTGTATGGATAATAGGGCGTGTTCAGTTAACTTAAATTATTCAAAAGGTGAAATAGATGACTCAATCGATTAATAAAAATCTTTCTATCACGGCACCGCTAAGTAGCGCACAGGTCTCCGGCAGTGTGATGGCTTGTATGCTAAAGACAGAAGAGCATGTTAATAACAGCGGCATTGAGTACGCTTTATTAGAACTGATTCGTTACCGCGTATCGTTAATCAATGGCTGCGCCTATTGTATCGACATGCATTTTAAAGAAGCCTTAGCCGCTGGTGAAACCGCCCAGCGAATGGCGTCGTTGTCCATCTGGCGTGAAGCACCTTACTACACCGATAAAGAACGTGTGCTATTGAATTGGGCCGAGGCTCTCACAGATCTACCCCATGGCGGTGTTACCCATGAAGAGTTTCGTTTGCGTGAAGCAACTATGGCACTGAAGGCATATTTTTCTGATAAGGAAGTCAGTGAGCTTACCTTGGCTGTGATCCAAATAAATGCATGGAATCGCTTAGCAAAAACGTTTGACTTTGATGTTGGCAGCTTTGAGGTGGCGGGCTAAATTATGTTGCATATTGGTCGGCAACATGGAATAAATCAGTGATGACCAATAGCGTTTTAGGCTAATGTAAAACGAGCTAACGCTATCGTTTATCCTTGAGCCTGACTAATACTGATGTTGTCCTATACTTAACATCATTATTTGAATCACCGTTGGAGCTAGTAATGAGTCATACCTACAAAATTATTGAGCTTACAGGTTCATCGCCGATCAGTTCGGATGATGCTATCAAAAATGCCATTGCTGCGGCAAATGAGTCTATACAACATATGCGTTGGTTTCAGGTGACGGAAACTCGGGGTCATTTGGAGGAGGGGATGATTGCGCACTGGCAGGTGACAATCAAAGTCGGCTTTACACTTAATCCCAAATAATGTTTAGAATACAAGGGCAGTTCTATTTTGAGCAGCCCTTTATGCATCTCGAGGTAACCCTTTCTCTACACTACGAATAACTCGCTGTGTTTTGCGGCTCAATTGACTCTGTTTAGCGCTTTGTTGTTCGAGTGCCCAGTCAATATGTTCTGCTACCATCTCATCAGCTTCAGTTGATAATTTACGCGCTTCAAGTGCCGATATGATCGATGGGTCGCTCGGTGCATTACCGAGTGCAATGGCGATATTTCTCAGCCAGCGTCGATGACCGATACGGCGGATGGCACTGCCTTCGGTTAACTTTAAGAACTCGGCTTCAGTCCAAGCAAATAGCGTTAGTAACTCAGGTTGCAGCAGAGGCGTTCGAGTATGAAAATCCTGCTCTGCAGTGATCGGTGCCTGACGATTGATAGGGCAGATAAGTTGGCAGTCGTCACAACCGTAGATTCGATTACCTATGGCTTGGCGAAACTCGACAGGAATCGCCCCTTGAAGCTCAATCGTAAGGTAGGAGATACAGCGACGACCATCAACAATATAGGGTTCGACAATGGCATTGGTCGGGCAAGATTTGATGCAAGCAACACAAGTATTGCAGTCGGCACTGATCGGCACATCAACGGGTAAGGGCAGATCAATAAACAGCTCGCCTAGAAAAAACCAACTTCCCGCTTCTTGATTGAGTAATAAACTGTGCTTACCTGTCCAGCCAAGGCCTGCTTTATCAGCGAGAGGGCGTTCTAGCACCGGGGCTGAATCGACAAAAGGACGGGAGTTGGACTTACTGAAGCCCATCTCTTTAAGCTCTAACTCTATGCGGTCACCTAGCTTTTTGAGGCGACTACGGATCATCTTATGGTAGTCACGGCCACCGGCATATCGAGAGATATAGCCCAAGTTGGGATCTTTTAGATTAGTGGCGAACCCGGCGTTAGGTGGCAGATAATCTAATCTTGCCGAGATAACTCTTCGGGTACCAGGGTGTAGTTCATGTGGCCGAGCACGCATCATGCCGTGATTAGCCATATAACCCATTTCGCCATGGTAGTCGTTGTCTAGCCACTGCTGCAATTTAGGCTCTTCAGCCGTTAAATCGGTATCGCAAATACCCAATTGAGCAAAACCTAGCTCTCTTCCCCAGGTTTTTATCTGTTCAGCAAGCTGACGCAGTGCGGCAGGAGTGAGCTCTGAGGTTGGTGCTAGATTATCGGTTGAGTTCGGCGTTGAGTTAGACATAGATACAAAAGCGATGAAGAGAGACGGCTAATAATAGCAGTATTTACTTCTAGGCAGTAATCTACAGCGATAAATAAAAAGATTACCATCAAGCCAACAGTAGGTAACGGCGGCTATGGCGTGTATATTAGCGGCTCTTTCTAGGCCGTATCGAAGAATTGTAATAGAGATTAAAAAATGACTGAAGTAAACGCTGAATATAGAGCTCGTGCTGAGCTGGTGGCTTTAAACGTGTGTAATACCGTTATGCCAATGGATCAGATCCCAGAAAACTTGTTGGAAGCCTATGCCAACCTCTGTAATGAGCTGATAGAAGATACTGACCTTAAGTTCAACAGCGGTTGGGACGCGTTACCTGCTAGTGCTAAAGCGCTATTGCCGAAAGAGGACTTTCACGGCTTCTATATCGCTAATGCTTGGTTTCAATTGAGCCGCGTTGCACAAGATATTGCCGAGATGGCTGACTCTGATGATGAGATCGCCGAGAAAGAATACAATGGTATTTTCACTCGTTTGTCTGAGGCATCGCTTAAAGAGAGTGTACGTAAGCTTAAAAAGGCTCGTACCGATCGCTCAATGCTAAATAGTATAAAAGCGGTTATCGAAGGTAAGTAAGCACTTTCGATTTTGCGATATGAGGTAAAGATAAAGGCCACGGGAAACCATGGCCTTTTTTGTTGCCGATACTCGTCTTCAGCTCGGCTGGCTATCCATGCTTTAATTTACAACAAGCGTTTCTTGTTTCGAAAGCAAGTGCATAAAATCATCAGTAGATTTAACTTTTAGATCTATATGCATAAAATCAGCTAAATCACTAATGCTACTGTTAACATTTTCATCGTTATCAATGGCGTTACTCATACGTTCAGAGATAGCCCTAAATTGAAGCCTATCCTTTGCGAGTTTTTCAATAGAAGCGCCTTCAAAGGCATCGGTATTTTCCTTTACTTGCCTAATGCGCATCGCAAAAACTTCATTAACTCGCTGAGTTCTTAATTCTGCTTTTGTTGAAAATAGATCTAGTTTATCTAGAAAGTACACAACTAAGCTCGAAGCAACTCCTGAAACCATCAATGTAATTATATCTTTAAGCATTTCGAAAGGTGTTCCACTTAGAAAACCAATCAATTGCTCTTGGAAGTATTCAATAACTAATGTGACTACGGTTGTTGCTAAAAGTTTTAAAATTGCATCTGCTTTTTGGGCTTGAGTTAGCTTTTTATCTTTACTAAAAGCTATTTTTATAGCCTCCACAATAGCTTTAAATCCCTTTATCACAAGAGAGATCGCTGTGGTAAATAAGGCAATAACGAGACCGCCTAGTGCGGTAAAGAAAAATGTAACAAAATCGCTAAAAAAACTTTTTAAGCTATCTAAGGCAAAAGGGATAACTTCCTTCATTAAAAAGTTTGAAACTCTTTTAAATCTAAACATGATTGCTGCAATCGCATCATCGGTACCAGTGTCATGACACAATCCATTTTTAAAAATATCTGAAATTTCAAAATAAAGCGGCTTAAAGCACAATAATATTAAATCGCCAACAGCTCTTGATTTTGCTTGGTTTATCGACGCTAACCCAGCAGCTGCTGAAGTTGAAACAGCACCCGCCTTGACGTCCTTGCCAAACATCCTCAATTTTTGCTCTGCCGAATAGCCTTCCCAGCTATTGTCTTTTTTACCTCTTAAGGCAAACTGTGTTGCGGTACTATCATTCTTACTAATATTATCCCCACCGACCATCATGGCATAGTTTTGTTCGATGTTTATGATGCTTTTAAGGTCATCATCGCTTAAGGGAAGATTTTTAAAAGCCTTATGCATTTTACTGCCAGGAAGAATGTGATCTACATGCGTTTTTTTAGCGGTGTTTTCTTGTCGATATTCATCAAAATCATCTTCAAACTGATCGCGATGAGCATCCATTTTTTTGTTATCTCTAAAATCTTTATAACCTTTATCCTCTTCGCCTTTCTCTACAGATTTATTATAGGAATCTTTGTTGCCATAATATTCATGTCTGTTTTTCTGTTGTTCCAGATCTTCATTTGAATATTTCCACTTGTCTATGTTTTCATGTTTTTTATATTGACTATAGTTGAAGCTCATTACTTCAGTTATGACTTTGCTAGGTGTTAAATTATGTTTTTCAGGTTGAAATATTTTTTTTAATTTCGGATGTTGAAAAGAAGCATCAATAATATTATAAAAAATGGGTGTTACTAACTGATCAACTACACTCGTTCCAGTGTCAAAATCGTCATAAATCTCTTCCAAAATCTCAATCGATGAGCGCTGATCATGCAGTTCCATATCAATCAACACACGACTAGCCTGAAGAGGAGAAGTGTTAGTTAATTTTGCTAACACATCCTCGGTAGTCAATTGCGGTTGATTATATTTGCTATTGTCAGACATTTAGCCATCCTTCTAGTTAAGCACACGCTTTTGATGCTACTGCTTGCTCAAATAAACTCACGGCCGCTTTTTTATCATCCTCGATAAGTTCGCCCGCTGCGTTCAAGTAGCCCAATGTTGCCATTTGCTTTAACACTATGGATAAATTGAATAAAGCCTGAAACTCTTCAATGTGCACTATTGGCATATGCTTGAAGTTTAACTTAAGTTCAAACACATTATCTGCTTGCGACATCTTCTTAAAACGCTGCGTCTGTATACCAAACTCAAAACGCTCTAATAGTGATTCGTAATGAGTAATTAACTGCTCAAAATACTCAACCACGTTGTCTATAGATTCAGCAATAACAGCCAGTTTCGTCTGCTGAGATCTCATCGTTTCAATTTCAGCGTTAACTCTAATCTGCTCCTGTTTTACTTTTTCTAACGACTCTTTTGCTTTTTTTCTACTAAAAAAACCTAGAGTTAAAATCATTCCAGCGGTATCTAAGAATCCCATTTTATTAAAATCTATTAAAAATAGGTCTTGTTTATGGCTAACACCGGTTTCATTTTTTATTTCTAAAATCGAATCATCAAATAACTCTGTAAATGGGACACCTTGCACTGTGACATTGTGAAGTCTGCTTGCAATTTTAATAAATCGATTAAAATGCTTTTGGTAAATATCAGTTTTAAAATTATTCAGATGACTAATTTTACTTTCGATACTATCACCCATTATTTTGACTGCGTCTTCATACTCTATTTTTGACTTCTTATACTTTTCATTGATCTCATCATAAATAGCCTCTGCTTCATCAGTATAGTATTTACCCGTAAAAGCATTCCAAACTTTAGATACCGTTTCTTTTACCTTGTCGATAACATTAGACACGGCATTTTTTATTGAGCGACATTTACTTGCTGCCCAGCTAAATAACCCCATAAATCACCCCTTATTTATTAAGTTATATCCTTCACTTACAATATCATTCATGGCCTCAACCCATCGTTGATAGCGTTTATATTCATAACTTTCAACATCGAAAGCATTGGCTAATTTAGTCATGAAAGCTTCTTCTTTGTCGCATATATTCCCATCAGCCAACAGTATTCCAAATAGCTCGATAAGTATAATGCGCTTCATTTTAGTTGCTGATTTAGCAAGCACTTTAATAACGTTATCAATGTTGTCTTGTTTTTGTAAGTCGTAAGACGATAATCCACACTCATAAATAAACGAAGTGAATACTTCAAGCTCTTCCTCTTTGTATTCACCGTTTAATCCCATAGCGTACTTAGTGATTTCTAGGAAGTTCTTCTTCTCACCAATATTTAATTCTGATAAATACATGATACCGTTCCTTTAATAAGTTTTTTCAATTTGTTTACTTTTTTTACCTGTGCCATCGTAGCTGAATTCAATACGCTTACTAATTTCACCTGCATCATCATATATATATTCAAAGGTGGTATTACCTTCAGAATCAAGCTCTATACCACGTTGTGCCTTACCTGTTGCATCATAAAACATTTGATACTTTAAGTTTTTGCCGGCAAAGGTGTCAGTACTTCTTTTTATGCCATTTTCATAATAAACCTGAGTGATTTGTCCCGAATGGATATCCTCAATTTTCAATACTTTACAATCACCAAGGTGCTTAATGAAATCAGAAGTCTCTACTTTTAGCTCATTATGTTTACCAAGCTCATTGGTTAACTCGATAACATTTTCAATCCTTAATGTTTTTACAAGGCTTGATAGTTGAGCTAGATTGGAAAGTTGCTCTTGTTTACTTGAAAACGCATTGGTTTTTTGTTCTTTTTCAGATTCGTTAAAACGCTTTTGTATATTTTTCTCGGTGGTTTTCACGGCTTGGTTTACATCGTTTAACTTCGAGTCTAAGTCTAAAGCCATTTTGTTTACTGCTTTATTTAGAGCTGCATTATTCTGTTCTAAGTTTGAATTACTTTTGTCACTAAGTTCATTCCATCTCTTAATAATGGACTTCATTTGTTCCTGGCTTTGGATTTTACTGCCTTTAAATTCAGACTGTAAGCTACTTTTAAAATCTAAAATAGTTTCATTTTGCGCTATTGTTAGTGTTTCAAATAACTTTTTAATGTTTGAATTTAAATCAGTTTGTACATTGATTAGTTCATTTCCTAACATCTGTGAATCAGATTTATTTTGTTGCTGAAGCTTTGTTTCCATTGATAGGACTTTATTTTTTAGAGAAAAAATGAAAGCAAGGTTAATAAGCCCTAGTGCTATTACTGCTGAGAATACGTACGTTAAATTAATTTCCATAAAAACCTCTGTTTATTTTATGTATTTCACTAAGTCTTCTTGAAGTTATTGCTTCGGTGATTTAGGTGTAATTGTGTGAATATTAGGAATCCACCCTTTTGTCAACGGAGGTTTTCGCTCATTATCTGAGCAAAGACAACGCTTGATTGCTGTATGTTTTTAACTCGCCAATGTCGATTGAAATGCCTCCAATTTCGATATTGTTCAGAAAGTAATGTCGTCCCTCTTTCTGAAGGAGTAATGACCAATGAATAAATAGCAGCTAAGGTTGAGATCGATAAACACGTTAAAAATTCTACATACAACGACTAAATATAACGTTAACTCTTTTGAGTAACATTAATATATTCTTTTGATAAAGTACAACGCTTATACTCATACAATTATGATTTATATCTACTTTTTGAGGATAAATGTTTCAGGTACTCTAATGTGTTCCCTCTCTACAACCCTGACAAAAAATCAAATTAGCCGTTAATCCGATAACGTTCGCACATAATGAGGCTGTTGCTTACTATCAGCTACCTTTTGTCACGTGGCGGTAATGGTGTCTTTCTGAAACATCCCAAGTATGGAGGTAATGCCAAGTTCTGTCGGCAACAGGGGTTGGCCTTGTCAGCTTGATAAAACGTATTGTCTTCGATGCCCGTCGCTGTATCTGTACTGGATTAGCAAAGTGTAATGGCACGTGAGTTAGCGCTAGAAACAGAAGAGGTAGATGCTCAACCCGGCCTCATTATCAAAAGTATCACTTGTGATAGTGAGGCGGAAGATATGCCTAGTTAAAGTGTCGTTGTAGACTCTGCCGTTTTTGTTTGTGATTGTTGTTGAATTTGAGCTTTTAGCGCTGGATCAGAAAGGATCTGTAATAATTGGTCATGATAAGCACGCAGAACGTTGTTCTGAGGTGACTCATTAGCCTCTTCCTCAATGACATCTCTTTCTTGTGTGCTCTTTTGATAAGTTAAACCTTGTTTTTTATCAAATAGGTACGTATCAACATTGGTGTCAAAATTAAATGATGAAACCCAGTTTAAATTGATGCTAAAGAACCATTCTTGCAAGTCGAGTACTAGAAGATGCTGTGAGTCTTGCTCTGTTAACGTATAGCTCGCTATCGTTTCAGTAGGTACCGTTTTGAAATCAGCGGGTTTTACTTGCCATCCCTTTTCAGTTAATCCTTTCACGATTCGGTTTTGTAGCCACTGACTTAAGGTTAATGATTTATCGTCTTTCTCAGTTGCCAATACGGTATTAACATCCCAGTCGACAGGAATACCAAAAGTTGCATGTACGCGTCCAATGAAGGTTTCAGGTTTGCCCTCTTTAACCTTTACACGGTTGTCGATAACACTGATAAGAATAGGCTTGTCGTTATTATACTCAGGGGTAGGGGTTTGCTCTTGTAAAGCCATTGGAGAAACGCAGCCCGATAACGTTAACATGGCAAGTGCCACTAATAAGATCTTGTACATTGTAAGTCCTTTTTCATTTGTAATTAGATTGTTATAGCGGCGATAATTATATACAACAAAATACTATTAACTCAATTTTATTAGTGCGTTACTGTGATTTTAGTCATCTATGTAGGGTGGGGCTGCAGGAGATTATGCCAGAACCTCATCACAGCAGGTCAATTGCCCTATGGGTTAGATATGAATCAATGGCTGTATAGACAATGAGAGGTGAAGTGGTGCAGTGTGCTCTGCCGTTAAGCGCTATCTCTAATATCAATGTTGCCGCCAATAAAAAGCTGTCAGTAAATACTGACAGCTTTTTTAGCTCAAGTGGCTAGCTTAAATTCAAGTCGCTGAGAGCAATCGCTCAATGCTAAAACTTAGAACGAAGTTCGTTTATAACGACGATACTCTGCCGTCCAAAAGTTATCTTCGATTGCCTGAGTCAATAACTCATCACTACTTGGTAGTGCATGACCCTCTTCAACGGCCACTTTAGCCACTGCAAAGGCGATATGTTTACTTACACTATGGATATCTTCAAGCTGTGGTAGTAAGGAGCCTTCACCATTAATTGCAAGAGGTGAACACTCTGCTAATGCACGGCTAGACGCCATTAGCATTGCATCACTGACACGCGAAGCACCAGCAGCTAACACACCAAGGCCGATGCCAGGGAAGATATAGCTGTTGTTGCACTGGGCTATTTCAAAGGTGGTATCATCAACTACAACGGGCTCAAACGGGCTACCGGTAGCCACTAATGCTTGGCCTTTGGTCCAATGCAGAATGTCTTTTGGCGTGGCTTCTACGCGACTTGTTGGATTCGACAGTGGGAATACAATTGGGCGTTCACAATGACTATGCATTGCTTTGATGATCTCTTCACTGAATAACCCTGGTGAGCCAGATACACCAATCAACACGGTTGGCCTAGCGTTACTGACGACATCGAGTAGGGATATGTTGTCGCTGAAATTACTCCAGCTCTCTACATCGCAGCATTGTTGTGCCAGTTTTTGTTGAAAAGGCAGTAAGTTGGGCATGTTTGACTGCAACAATCCCCAACGATCGACCATGAATACTCGTTGACGTGCTTGGGTTTCACTAATGCCTTCAGACACCATTTGCGCCACAATCGCTTCGGCAATACCACAACCAGCAGAGCCCGCACCTAAAAAGGTGATACGTTGCTGACAAAGTTGAGTGCCAGCCGCCTTACAGGCTGCGAGAAGTGAACCGACCGTCACAGCGGCAGTGCCTTGAATGTCATCGTTAAAGCAGCAGTATTGATCTTTGTAACGCTCAAGCAGTGGCATGGCGTTCTTTTGTGCAAAATCTTCAAATTGAATTAGCGCATCTGGCCAGCGGCGACTAACCGCTTGCATAAAGGCTTCGACAAACTCTTTGTATTCTTCGCCGCCAATACGTTGGTTACGCCAGCCCATGTACATAGGGTCTTCAAGCAGGTGTGGGTTATCGGTACCGACATCAAGCGTGATTGGCAAAGTGTAAGCGGGGCTAATACCACCACAGCTGGTGTAGAGCGAAAGCTTACCAATCGGGATCCCCATGCCACCAATACCTTGGTCGCCAAGACCTAGAATTCGTTCACCATCGGTGACTACGATGATCTTTACTTTTTGGCGAGTTGAGTTGTTTAGGATATCGTCGATACGATCTTTGTTCGGGTAAGAGATAAATAGCCCGCGGTTGCGACGGTAATCTTTAGAGAAACGTTCACACGCCATACCCACTGTAGGGGTATAGATAATAGGCATCATCTCAGAGATGTGATTTTGCACTAAACGATGATAGAGAGTTTCGTTAGTATCTTGAATGTTCCTAAGATAGATGTGTTTATCTAAGTCATTAGAAAAATTCTTATACTGATCATAGGCGCGTGATGCTTGCTCTTCGATCGATTCAATCACATGGGGCAATAGACCTTCAAGATTGAAAAAAATACGCTCTTCGTCGGAAAATGCGCTGCCTTTGTTAATCAAAGGTGCTTCAAGAATGGCAGGACCGGCAAAAGGAAGATAGAGCGGGCGTTTATTATCGTCCATTAGAAACCTTTTCTCTGTTTTTGTTAGTTTAGGGGGAGTGATGCTAATCACGGAAGATTAACACAAACCGTGATCGTTGTTGCGTTTTGTCTGCCGATAAGATGAATTTTTTAATGACGCTACTGTTTTAAACTGCCGCCAACGACAGATACAAAAAAGCACAGCAAATGCTGTGCTTTATCACCTAACTCAGGCTCAAACTAAAGCCTAAGCTTCAGCTGGTTTTGGACGATACTTTAGGGACAGACCCATTAGGAAGTTTCGCAAAACTTGATCGCCGCAAGCCTTATAGTGCTTGTGGCCAGGTTTTCTAAACAGTGCGCCAAGTTCCGATTTAGACATGTTAAATTCGGCTAGGGTCAATGCTTCAATAATATCGTCTTCACGTAACTCAAAAGCAACTCTTAGCTTTTTAAAGATAAGGTTGTTGGTTAGCTGTGATAATGGCTCTGGTACTTCTGCACCTGGCTTAAGTCCACGCTTATAAATCACGAGTCCATCAAGGAACATACACATGATTTTGTCGTTACAAGGCTGGTAGCCCTCTTCAGACTCTTTTTTCAACATGTTGATGACTTCTTCTTGAGTGATTTCGTGCTTAGCCTTAGCG
Source organism: Shewanella sp. KX20019 (assembly GCF_016757755.1). Classification (NCBI taxonomy): domain Bacteria; kingdom Pseudomonadati; phylum Pseudomonadota; class Gammaproteobacteria; order Alteromonadales; family Shewanellaceae; genus Shewanella; species Shewanella sp. KX20019. The sequence continues at coordinate 1,322,509 of NZ_CP068437.1, forward strand.
AAAATGCGCAGCATTTTTGCATTGCTTAAATCAAGAATGTAGCGGACTTTACGTATTATATCGTTGTTAATCATATTGGTATTTTCTTTATGCTATTTGATTGCGCGGCTGCGTAATCATCGCTGCGTATTATAGCAGAGTCGTTTACTCATCAGCAATCAACGTGGCTGTGATAGCCTCTTTACCAGCTTGGTATAGCTTGGCCACCGGTCTATCTTCTAACGCCACAAGTTTACTGCTAATGCTATTGCGGATCTTGTCGTGTAGCCCAAAAGTGCGCTTGATATCGTGCAGATCCCAAGAGGTATTCTCTAAAATAACCACGTTGACGTTTGATTGTGGGTAATAGAGTGCAAGGCTGACATAACCTTGCAAGTATCCGCTATGGCTATACTCGGTGATGCCCTTTATGGTACTGATTTGAGTGCCATAACCATAACCGAGTGCTCCCCAACGATGAGGACGAGTGCTATGGACGTTGGTCATATCTTGCAGGCTTTTATCGCTAATGAGTTGACCTGTGAATAGTGCATATTGAAAATGACTATAAGCATCAGCCGAGGCTATCATGGCCCCTGCGCTGATCAGCTGCTGATTAATCTCTACATCCGATGCTGCGTAGTTTGAGACTTTATTACCGTCTGGTTGCTGTTGCCTTGTTTCTTCTCGGCCAAGTAACAGTCGAGGGAAGGTCTTCTTGATGGTCGATGTTTTACCTATGTGTGCAGCTAAGCCTTCGAGACCTGCTTGCTGGTTGAGTGTATTTACCTGCGCCGTTATCGGTTGATTATTGATATTTTCAAGTATTTCGCCAAGTAGAGCATAACCATAGTTAGAGTATTTAAACTGACTACCTGGCTCAAATAATGGTGGCTTACCCGCAGCAACTAACCCTGAGGTGTTGCTCAATAGGTGAGAGATTGTGACACTGGCGGGGATGTTATTGTGGCTGATTTTTGTGGCAAGGTATGTATTGGCGGATTGGTCTAACGCTAGCTTGCCGTTATCAACAGCTTTAAGCACTAAAGTGGCGGTGACCTGTTTAGACAATGAGGCAATAATAAACTCAGAGTGCAGGCTAACCTCATCACCGGATATATAGGTAAACAGGGGTTGGTTATTACGCTTTACCATAATAATGCCGTTAAAAGGGCGATCATTTTGTGTGATGATCGTCGGTAACTGTTTGGCTATATCACTGCTGGCTATGCGATTTGCACTGGCTTTGTTAGCAGCCCATAGGCAAAGTGTTAGTAATATAATGCTTAGAATTGTTTTAGTTATAAATTGCATTGCAGGTATCGTGGTCCGTTATTTAATCAACATCCAGTAGATGAATAAAGCCGTAAAACCAATAAGGTAAGTTAAGTTAAGCCAAACAATGAGACTACTCTCATCGCGCTAGCATACCTGTCTTCAACAGGAAGTGCAGTGCTTATCATCAACTTATAGTTAAGCCACGGGAAAATGACTGTGGATATAAATGCGAGGATAGTAGCAAATTCCAACCAAATTCAGCATCTTCTCCAGTAGATGCAAACCCACTAGAGGCATCAATGGTTATGGCGGCTATTAACAGCTTCAGAACCATGGCAGAGCCCACTGGAAAGGGGCTCAGGCGGGTCTTTTAATCTATATGTTATGGCTGTTTTTCAATGCGTTTAAGGGTATCAGAGATCTCTTGTAAAAGAGTGACCACATTGGTGTCATTATTTTCATCTGCCACAGGGCCACTCTCAAGTTGGTTGAGTGTTTCTTTTTGAGCTAAAACCAAGCTTCTGAAGTCGGCAGCATCGATAATCCCGGTTAAATTTAGTAGCGCACCACTCCCTGATTGCCCTGCGGTTTCAATCGTTAGCTTGTGTAGCTTAAAGAATCGCATCAATGGTCCTTGAATGAGTGCCATATCGGTGATCTTATCCAGTGGGACAGTGTTCTCAGTGCGGGTAAAAATCCCTTTGCGAACGATGAGCTTTCTGTCTGTGAGTTCGGTACTCATGTTGGCAATGTAGCGGCGGGTAAAAATACCTCCTATAGGGAGCCACAGTAGTAACAGTGGGATCCCAATGATGGATACGGTCAATACGATGGTTACTGGCGTTAACCAATATTGCCCCAAATTGCCGACAAACTGTGCATGTTTGATGCTTTTTTCTTGGCTATTTTGCATGGTATATCCTTCTGTTCTGATATTGGTATCAGCTAATGTCGGTGCGAACTCTGCTATTGATGTGGGCGTTTTTACAGTCTTGGGTTAACTTAAGCAAAATCGAATCTAATTTGAAGTTTTTTATCATTTTAGAATAACTTGCTGGTTTCAATCTTGCTGCCTTCGGAGTAGGTTAATACCAGTAAACACCATTCATGTTAAAGCAGCAAAGGAAGCGAGAAATGATTACTTTATATGGGGTTCCACGTAGCCGCTCACTGAGAGTGTCATGGACTTTAGAAGAGTTGGGACTCGAGTGGGAATATAGGTTCATCAACTTTTCAAAAGGCGATAGTCGCCATGCTGATTTCTTGGCCATTAACCCGTGCGGTAAAGTGCCAGCGCTGATCGATAATGGTAAAGCGATGACGGAATCGGCTGCGATTGCAGTTTTCTTGGCTGAAAAGTATGGTGAGGGTCGATTGCTACCTATAGCGGGCTCGGATGCATCGGCGCAGCATCACAAGTGGATAAGTTTTATCACCAATGAGCTTGAGCAGCCTTTGTGGACTATTGGAAAGCATAAGTTTGCCATACCTGAAGAGCTTAGGCTTGAGGCGATGTTTAAAGTGGCTAAATGGGAGTTTGATAAAGCGGCGGCCATTGCTGAGCAGTGGTTACCCGACACGCCATTCTTGCTCGGTGCTGAGATCAGCGTTGCCGATATCCTACTAGCACACACGCTGTTGTGGGCGACGCGATTTGAGCAAGCCATTCCGCCAAAGCTGGCTGAGTATCGTGATCGTGTTACCGCGAGAGAGGCGATGAAAAACGCATTAGCGAAAGAGGAAGCCGGAGCGGCGGCAAGCACTGTAGAAGAGTAGATATGACCAATAAAAAAGCATCCAAATGGATGCTTTTTTGTTTTTTAGTTTATCTAGAACCTAGAACCTAGAGCCATCTTTAATCTTTTCCGTCTCAGATTTTTCGGCAGTTCCGTCTTAGTTTGTAGTGTCTTTGCTTGTTCCTAGAACCTAGCTTTTATAACTTTGCTGCAGCCCATTTTGCACGATTTTCACGGCTCTCTTTTAGGCCGTCTTTATCGCGATAAGCTTTATAAGATTCGAAATCAAGCGCGACTAGGACGACTTCAACTTCAAGCATCAGCTTACACTCTTTTTTAATACGCCAAGCTGAAGTGTTGTACAATTCAGCTAGCGGTAAGGTGCCTAAAAATTCAGGATTATACTGTGCGTATAGTGCTTGCGTTGGGTAGACGACAAAACTTAAGGTGCGCTTAGGTTCTTTAGCAAAGAGTGCTTCAATACCATCACAAGTATTAAGTACCTGCATTTCAATCGCTTCATCAATCTCTATCAGCTTCTTTTGTGTTGGTACATGAGCTGGTTTTTCACCTGCTTCCCAAGCGATAACATCCGCTTCTGATACTTTGCCTATTTCAGCTACTTGCGCAGTGGACAGCGCTAGAGAGTGGCGAAGGTACTGCATTTCAATGGCATTGAGGCCAAGATCTTTAGACATGGTAGTTTCCTAATTAATTTTTATGGTGCAAGTGATTAGCTACGCATCCAAACATTCTCGGCCCATTCCCAAAATGTTTCCCAGCTGTCTTCATGGATTTCATCGTCTTGCCATAACTGCACTTCGCCCTCTTGGGTGATGAAGAAGAAACTATCACCCTGCTGACAGATAGGGATATATTCACGCGGTAAACCGATAGACCAGGCGTATGCAGTAACCTCTGATAAAAAGGTGTGCGAATGAGGATCGCTGGCGGTCACAGGCTCTAAGCTGCCAACGATAAGATCACTGGCTTCAAGTAGGTACTCTTTCAATGCCAAAGGAAGCGGCATTAAAATCTCCTCTTCTACTTCAACAATCTGTTCAAAGGTTGCAAGTTCCAACGGTACAGGAACTGTCTCACTCATCTCTTGTAGCTGCTCAATGATATCGTTCATAATTTTTTCGTGTGTTAAGGCTATTGGGCGGGAGTATAGACTTTTATCGAGAAAGGCACAAAGAAGCAGTGCAGAGAGTATTTGGGAGCAACGAGTGCTCCCGTAATTGACGTTATGCCGCGGTAAGCATATCAGCTTGGTCTAGACGCTTATATTTGAGCCATGCTTTGTGGTATTGCTTGTGTGATTCTTGACGTAGTTGCACGATTTTTGTGGATTCAAGCTCACTTAAATCACGTTGCTGCTGCAGGGCGTTATTTTGTATCTGCTGCACCTGCTCGTAAACCAAGTGCTCATCGCCGCTTTTTATCTCTGCAATATCGGCTAAGTGCAGTTGGATTTCGGCAATCATTTGCGATTTTGGCAGCTTAACGAGCAAGTTCAAATCTCTATATCCGGAGTCTTTAGGGTCAGCAAAACGATTTTTAACTTGCACTATTTGACTGTCAGATTTTACCAGTGCATAGGCTTGCATTAGATTATAGATATCTTTACTGACGATACTGGCTCTTACAAGATCTGTGAGTTGGCTAGCATCATTGCTGAGTTTATTTTGCAGTTTCATTTGCGCTCTGTCGCGACTTTTTATATCTGCAAGGATAGCGCTAGTTTGAGTTTGATTAGTGATATTGCCCAAGAGTTCAGCTAACTCTTGTTGTGCGTCAGGGGCAGTGGCATAAAGCGTATCGAGGTTGGCACTGGTTTGTCTTGGTTGTTGATATTGCATCGACTCAATCGCGGCGAGTCCATCGAGGTTGCTAGCGAAAGTAAGCTTGGTGCAAGAGTTACAGTTTGCGCCGTGAGCATCCTGCGCCAATGGGAACGTCTGTGCAAAAGCCGTGCGAGTCGACAGTAATAATAAGAAGATAAAAAATGTTCGCAATAACCGGTTCATAGCAGTCCTTTTTTGTGGCTGTGGACTTAATCTACATCGCTAATGCTTAAGCAATGCTGAATGACAAATTAACCTTTGTTCATAATGTGATCTATATACAGTGCAAATAAAAAGCCGTTGATGAGGAGTGTCATCAACGGCTTGTTGGCGTCAGATATTCTTAGATAGAATTACCAGATTTTTACACGTTTTTCCGGTGCGATGTACATAGCATCTGTCGGTTTCACATCATAAGTGCTGTAGAACTCAGGCATGTTAGACAGTGCACCAAGAGAGCGGAACTGTGCAGGTGAATGTGGGTCTGTTGCAACGCGGTTACGCATTGACTCTTCTTTGATTTTTGCACGCCAAATTTGCGTGAAACCAATGAAGAAGCGCTGATCGCCCGTAAGGCCATCAATCACTGGTGCTTCTTGACCGTTTAGTGACTTCTTATATGCACGATAAGCGATTGTTACACCTGATAGATCACCGATGTTTTCGCCTAGCGTCAATTCACCGTTAACGTTTAAGTCATCAAATACAGCATAGCCGTTATACTGTTCGATAAGGGCTTTACCACGAGCGGAGAACTCTTTTAAGTCCTGCTCTGTCCACCAATCGCGCATGTTGCCTTCGCCATCAAACTTAGCGCCTTGGTCGTCAAAACCATGGCCCATTTCATGACCGATGACTGCACCGATACCGCCGTAGTTTACTGCATCATCAGCTTCCATATTAAAGAATGGTGGCTGTAAGATAGCGGCAGGGAATACGATTTCGTTCATTGTTGGGTTGTAGTAAGCATTAACGGTTTGTGGTGTCATGCCCCATTCCCATGTGCGGATTGGACCACCTAGTTTTTCAAGATCTTGCTCATGGCTCAACTTGCTTGCGCGCAAGTTGTTACCCAATAGATCGTCAGCTTTAATCGCTAGTTTGTCGTAATTTTCCCAACGGTCAGGGTAACCAATCTTAGGGTTAAACTTCGCTAACTTATCTTTAGCAGCCACTTTAGTGTCTGCACTCATCCAGTCTAAAGACTCGATGCTGTCACCGTATGAACCGCGCAGATTTTCAACCAGCGTTTGCATACGTGTCTTTGCTTCAGGCGTAAAGTGACGCTTAACATAGACCTTACCAACAACTTCACCTAGCAGACCGTTTACAGATGCAACGCCACGCTTCCAGCGAGGCTGTTGCTCTTCTTGGCCGTTGAGTGTTTTAGAGAAAAACTCGAAGTTTTCAGTATCAAGTTGCTCGCTTAGGCTGCTTGCTGCATGAGTGAGTACCTGCCACTGCATGTAGGTCTTCCAAGTATCAAGATCAGTATTCTTGATAACGTCATTGAGACCTGAGATAAAGCTAGGCTGATTGATAATAATGTCAGCTTGCTTATCAGCCCCCAGTGTTGACAGGTAACCGTCCCAATTGATGTCAGGTGCAAGAGTCGCTAGGTCTTTAACTTGGTATAAGTTGTAAGTCTTAGTGCTATCACGAGTTTCAACCACATCCCAATGCTTTTCAGCAATTGAAGTTTCAAGCGCAAGTACCGCTTCGGCACTGGCTTTAGGGTTAGCAAGACCTGCCAAGGTGTACATCTTTTCGATGTGCTCTACAAATGCTTTACGGATGTTGACGAAGCGTTCGTCTTGGTTAAAGTAGTAATCTTTTTCTGGCAAACTGAGGCCGTACTGCCAGATATGCGTAGCATAACGGCTAGAGTTTTTAGCATCGACACTAATGTAAAATGCCATTGGCGTGCCACCACCAACAATTTGGCTACGAGCAAAGTAAGTCACGAGTTCATCTTTTGACTTAATCGCGCTGACATTATCAAGTTCGCCTTGGATGGGCTTTATGCCTAATTTGTTGAGGGTTTCAACATCCATGAATGAACGATAAAGATCAGCAACTTTTTGTTCGTCACTGCCAGCCTTTAGGTTTGGAGTGGCTGCAACTTCTTCGATAATAGCTTTTACATCATCACGTGACTTTTCGCGAAGATCGTAAAATGCACCTGAACTCGTGCGGTCACTCGGGATTGTCGTATTCTTTACCCAAGTGCCGTTAACGTATGAATAGAAATCATCCTGCGGGCGAACTGACTTATCGAAATTCGCAAAATCGATGCCTGATGAAAGGGCTTTTTGTACGGCAACAGCCGCTTCTGTTTTAGTTGTGTCTGGTGCCTGTGGTGCTGGCGTGTCGCTATTACAAGCACTTAGGCCAACGATAAGGGAAGCGCATAAGCCCCCAACGAGTACTTTTTTCATTTTTCTTCCTTTTCTATACCGTCAATTTGTTTTTATTTTTGAAATCAATGACAACTAAAACGCATGTTAATAAACATACAGGTTACATCGAGTCACACATGTTAAGGCTTTTTCCTTTGCGTAAACAAGTTTATGTTGATCACAACGCTAGATAATCGACAGATGATCTGTAAGAAAAGGTTTCCTTGAGGTCATTTTTCTCAATAAGGCCCTGGTAATCAGTTTTATATCGACTTCAGCCACTTTGCAGGGTTTCCAGCAACGACAGTCGCCGTTGGGACATCTTTAGTGACAACAGACCCCGCTGCAATCACTGCATCATCACCAATACGTACACCCGGTAAAATTATCGCGCCTCCACCAATCCACACTCGCTCTCCAATATGAATTGACAGTGCCGTTTCCAATCCTTGGCAGCGCAGTGTTGGGTCTAAGGGATGGTTGGCAGTGTAGAGTTGTACATTTGGGCCTATCATCGTTTGACGGCCAATGTGGATTGGGGCGTTGTCTTGCAAGGTAACGTTGGCATTAACAAATACTTGTTCGGCAATGAAAAGGTTAATGCCGTAACTGATAAAGAAAGGTGTTCGGATCACGCAGTCTGTCGCAATGTTAGGCAGCAAATCTCGGTTAATTTCGCAGGAGAGATTAACTCGATGATTAAGAGCCTGTTGCTGTTGCCAATAGCTTGATAGCTCAGGATCAAAACAATTGTATTGTTCACCCTTCACCATTTTATCAAATTGTTTATTTTTCACTGGAGTAAGTTGTGGTGTCATCTATCAATCCTTGTTTAGCGCTAGGCACAATAGTCTGTTCGTTGGAGACGTTATTAGCAAATCTTTGCCCTTTAGCCCTACTGGCCCCATAATGTCGGTCATTATGGTCCTATAGCTGAGTGTTACAGTGCGTTTAGATAAATATATTTGTGAGTCAACTTCCCATTCTCGTGTTTCAGCCAAAAAAGCGCTGCATCGTGGCGATGTCACGTGTAACGGTGAGGTGGTTAAAACCTCGGGGTTTAAAGTCACAGACGAGCACGAAATTCGTTTAGAGGGTGTGATACTTAAAGTTATTGGCCCACGTTATATTATGCTCAACAAGCCTGTCGATACTATCTGCTCAACGATTGATGAAGAGTATCCGTCAGTGATTGGATTATTAGATGTTATTCGACCTGAAGATCTGCACATTGCTGGCCGTTTAGATGCCGACACCACAGGTTTAGTCTTGATTACGACCGACGGTAAGTGGTCTCACAAAGTCACCTCGCCTAAGAAAGAGTGTGGCAAGCGCTACTTGTTAGAGACCGCAGAACCGCTTGCTGCTGAGTTGGTTGAACAGTTTGCCACTGGGTTACAACTCAATAATGAAGATGGTTTAACTAAACCTGCAATCCTTGAATTGTTAGGCACTCATCAAGCGCGTTTAACGATTACTGAAGGTAAATACCATCAAGTTAAACGTATGCTGGCGGCTGTTGGTAATAAGGTGACTAAATTGCACCGTGAAAAAGTGGGCGAAATTGAGCTCGATAGCACACTCGAGTTAGGTGAATGGCGCTTTTTAACTGACGTTGAAGCCAAGTCAGTAAAGTAAATCAGTAAAATAAGCTGACGCTTTTCGGATAAGTAATATCAGCTTACCCGAGCGCATAGTGGCAAATTAGATAGAGCACTGCACGTGGATACGTGCGGTGCTTTGTTGTATCTGGAGGCATCATTTGTCATTAATCAACCGCACGAGTTGATGAACTCCCTTTTTTAGTATGGAACAAAGCAGATAAAAAAAGGCCCTCAAAAGAGGGCCCAATGACAAGGTTAAGCAAATCGCAAATGCTTAACGTTAGTGCTATTACTGATTAATGTAGCTTCTTACGTGAGCTAGCCAGTAACCCAAGTAATGCTAGTGCTAGGAAACCTAAGCTACCACCTGAATCATTCGACTCACCTACCTCGTCATCTGGTGTTTCTGTCGCTGGTGGTGGAGTAGGCTCAACCCCATCAGAGTTAACCGTCAACATGAAGCTAGTGCTGGCTTGGTCAGAAGGGTAAGCCATATCGTGTACTGTTACTGTCACTTCAGTGGTACCGTGCCAGTCAGCATCAGGAGTAATGGCAAATGTTTCACCTGTAATCACAGCTGTGATGTTGTCACCAGTGACCGTCATGCCATTTGCTGTTCCTTTCACGTCGTTGTACATCACGCTCAAGCCTTCGATAGTGCTATTTTCTTCCATCACCATATCTGACATTGCTGCAACAGTTATGTTGCTTGGTGTTGATAAAGTGTGAGAGACAGAAACTAGCTCTGAGTCGGCATATTGAGTGTCAACCGCTACTATGTTGTCGCTACCAATTGCGGCAGCTGATACACGGGCAGAGAACTTAAGTGACAGGGCCGTTTGCTCCGGACCGCGGTAATCGGCACAAACCACCATACCTTCACTGACTTTTTCATCTACGTCGTTGAACGCAAATCCATCATTCAAATACCCACCTAGTGGACCAAATGGCGTCCGTTCACCCCAGTAACCGTGCAGACCAACTGAACCAAAGTGACCATTCGCTGATTTGAGTGTTTGATAAGCAAAGATCATCTCAGGTGTTTCAGGGTCAAAGCTAATTGAGTTTGAAATAATGGTTTGAATGTTAAACTTAGCATCAGGATCTGGGTTGGTGTTACCGACCAAGAAGCTGTTCCACTCTTCACCACCATCCCACTGGAAGATGTAGTGATCGTTAGTGACTACACCATATACCACGTTGATATAGCGGAATGTTGCCCAGTCAATCGAGCCCTGTGGCATCTGCACATCACCGCGCCATAGTGGAGCGATTACTGTGTCTGGGAAGGTTTGGAACATCTCCGTGAAGGGTTGGTTATAGTTCCAGAACTCAGGATTTTGATCCAGTTGGATATAACCGAATGGCGATATTCCTAGCGTATTCTGAGCAAAACGCTCAGGGTTTGCGTATAGAGGAATGTGGGGTAAACCATTTTCTTCCATTGGAATATATAGCATTTGGTTAGAAAGACCTGAAATACCTAAATCTTGAAAGCCTTGCATAGGTAAATCATAGAATGTCTCATCGTCGCCATAGGGCACCTTACAGGTCGCATCATCTAAGTTAGTGGTATAAACGTAATGACGCTTCATGTCACTTGAAGAGGCTTGAGCGGCGCTGATGCTGATAGCATTGCCATTCACTGTCAGGCCTGCTTCATAGTCACCTACACCACCGACAACGATCGAGTCTTCAATTAACTGCATCCCTTCAGAGATGGTTGCATTCAATGTGAACTCTCGCTCTGCACCCACTAGGTTTGGCGCTAAATCGATAACATAGTTAACCACGTCACCTACCTTGGCGGCAGTTTGTGATGCTGTAATTTCAGTGTCAGTGCCCATATGTTGTAACTTAACCGCGAAGTCGCCTAAGTTAGTCGCGTTATAGTCATCACTACCTAGTGCAACAACACCATAGTAAGTGTCACCATCGGTAGCACCTGGCAAGTTGTAGTTAAGCTGTAGCTGGTATGGAGTCATACCATCTGTTGTTGCTGGGCCTTCAACTGTCATGTTGGCTTCATCTGACTCACCCACAATACCTAAGCTAAGAACAAATTCATCAGCAAGGTTTTTAGGATCTTCAAAATCATATTTCCAGTTGGCCGCAATTGCCCAATAACGACCCGGAGCCGGGTTGTTGATGGCACAGAAATCACCGTTATCGGTAAAGGAATAGCAGATAGCTTCATCTAGCCATTGAATTTCACCATCTTCATTGATATCCATACCAAGATCGATAGAGGTATAGGCGTGTTTTGGTGCTGAGAGCATTTCCCAAACAATGCGTTGTGTGCCGGCTGGCACATCAAAGAAGTGAACTTTTGCACCGCCATCGGCTTCTATCTCTTCTACGGTTAAACCGTCAGAATAGAGACGTGCTTCAGCTCTTGGTAGTGCGTAGGTAAATGTTTCACCTTTAGTTAGACCAAAGACCTTAGAGTTAAGTGACTGGATCTCATCGGTGTTAAGCATTGGCGTTAAAGTATGCCCTTGCTCACGGTGGATGATCCCAGATACTTCTGGTGGTAAGTTGTCGCCGCTATAGCGTACGCCTACTGGTAGATGCTGCATTGGGCTGCTGCTATTTGCCGGTGTTAACTTAACAGAGCCTGTGAGCTGAAGCCCCGATGAATCGGCGCCAATAGCCTCAACTTCAAGTACTTTTGCTTTTAGGCTAATAGACTGAGACTCACCAGCTTTTAGGGTAAAGGTCTTTGGTGAAACCTCAAGCTCAAGCATAGGTGCGCCATCCATAGTGCCAGCTGTCGCATCAACCGTCCAAGTGCCATCTTCTGTCGCAGTAACCGTACGCATCCAGCTACAACTTCCCGCACAGTTATCTTGATAGAAATAAGGCAGGTTCAAAGTGTGGATGTTACCGCCATTATTCGGGTTGGCTGCGCGGTAGTTTTCAGCTGTCTCGCTTAACAATAAACCAGCATTATTAGCACGTGCTACGTTAATGACTCCGCTACCCGCATCACTATATCCTGCGGGCACAGGATCATAGGGAGAACCATCGCGCGAGCGAGTGGCATTATCCAATGAGGCTGTTGTCATCAATGCAGATTGAATTTGAGCGGGCGTCCACTCTGGATGAGCCTGAGTCAGCAAAGCCATTGCACCTGCTACGTGAGGCGCAGCCATAGATGTACCGCTAATTGCGGCGTAATCTGCTGGCATGCCTTGCATGCTAAATGGCATTTCATCTGCCCAAGCAGCAAACACGTCAACGCCAGGTGCAGCTAAGTTTGGTGACATCACATCAGGTGCTTCGAGGTTGGGACCACGGGATGAGAAATCTGCTACATAATCAGCGTCTCGTTCATTGGCAACAACTTCCGAGGCTGTAATGGTGATGCTGTGGTTATCACCAGCAGCAAGCCAATCTTGTAGTCCGAAATAGCCATTTTGGTAATTACCATAGTAAGCGTTGTAATCAATATGGATCCCTGGAATTGAGTAAGGATCATTGGCTGTGGTTTCGGCATAACCTGAGTTCCACAGAATAAAGCCACCAGCGCCGCCCTCCTCAACATTCGTCGCTTTGGTCACGCGGGCAATATCACCACGCTTACAAACCACAATTGGCGCAGTGGCGAATGGGTTTCCATCAGGATCTACCGAGAAAAAATCTGCAGGGAAGGGGTCGTTACATTTTTCAAATTCACTACCGTAAGCTTTAGCTTCAACAACTGGGCCTGTATAAGCGCCAGTAATGCCACCACCGACTAATTCAAGAGGTTGCTCTCCACCAATCGCATTGGTAAGTGTTTTACCTTCAACCGCTATTTCGCGGCCGTGGGTGGTGGCTGCTACAGAGGTGATCCAAGGTGAAAAGTGATCGATAGCCCCTCGAGCTTGGCTGGCATATTGCGGTGCATAGGAGTTGCCCGCAGACGCGGAAACCGAGATTCCAGCTTCACGTGCAGCAAGGAAACCCATCTCCATTGGGTCGTCCCAAGGGAAGGTGCCAAAAGGACTACCGATGGAGTAGTTAATTACATCAACGCCATCGGCAACCGCATCCTCAATGCCAGCAAGTAGGGCAGAACCTGGACAGCCACCATAGTTATCACCATAGCTGCCATCGCCTGGGTAGCAGACTTGATACATGATGATGTTAGCGCGTGGTGCAACGCCAGATATCTTGTCAAATTTAAGTCCTGTAGGAATTCCATCACCAGTTTCGCCCGTCATTGCGACAACATGTTCTACATTAAACAGTTCATTACCGGCTGCTGTTGAGGCTGTATGCGAACCGTGACCATTGTAATCTTCACCGTTTTGAGGGCGCTTAGGATCCGTTATATTCCAAGAGGGTTGATCGGGTTGGAAAGCGGCATCCATATAGCTTTCGGTGATGCTCTCATACGAGCGAATACCGATAAGTTTATCGTTACACATGCTGGCAAATTCAACTTTCTCACAGTCACCTAAGTAACTGTTATAGCGATCGGGCATTTTGTGGGTATAGCCATCGCCCGCAATCGCTGCAAAAGAGGCATGGTCGGAGTTGATACCTGTATCGAGTACCCCTACGACGATGCCTTCACCTTTGTATTTGTCATCTGCAGCACTTCCTGTCCAGATACCATCGGCGCCTATGTGTCCAGGACCGTTATCTGTGTGTAATTCGTACACTTTTTCAAGGCTAACATTACGAATGCCCGGAAGATTGGCAACATTAGCTGCTTGCTCCTGAGTCATGCGCAGTGCCATACCGTTAAACGCCAATGTATAGCGGTTTTTAATATCAAGGTTTGCACCAACCGTTGCTGATATTTGGCTAAGCAGCTGATCTTGTTTACCTGTTAGGTATTGACTGTATTGCTTAACAGAGCTGCTATTGGTATCGAGCTTGTTGTGGCCGCGAGGGCTCAGCATGCTCGGGATAGAGTTTAGGGTAGGGGATGTTGCTTTAAACTGCTCAACGCCGCCGCGATAGAGTGAAACTGGTTTATCGCTCAATTCTACAATATAAGTTTGCTGACCTTGCAGGCCTGCATGATGTTTAAATGGCGCTTTGCTGTTTTGGTTTGTTGCGATCGCCCGATGAATGTTTTGTGTGTTACTCGCTGGACGGTTTACGGTGTTACCGGCTCTGCTGTTACCACTTCGGAGCTCTTCATTATATTTGATAATAGCATCGGTAATTTCGATGCTGCGCATATTGTTATTATCATTGCCTGAAGCGGCAACGGAGCCTGCACCAGCTGCATATATCGCAGCTATTGTCATCAGACTTATTTTTTTAAGTTTCATTATTTCGCCTTCTGGTTGCATTTTTGCAACTAGATTGTTAACCGGAAGTTAACCCTGTGGCGAATAGGCAAAACGTATTATTCAATAGGTAACATGTATTTATAAAAAATATTAAGCGCAAAGTGAGTTTTCAATAGGCATTATTCTTCAGTTTAATATTTTAGTGCTGAGGTATGACTTTGTTGTGTCTTATAGGCTTAGCAATAAAACCCTTAGAAAGTTGTAATTTAAATAAACAAATATACTACCGATACACTTGATTCAATTTGTAACATCTTAAAATTGCGTCGCTTGTACTCAAGCGTTTTTTACAATAGTTTAAGGGCGACATTTCACGGTCTAGCAACTCTTTTACAAATAGAGGTTCTTGCTTAATAGCGACTTAAGGATTAGCTGTTAGAGTCTATATTCTATTTTTACACATTAAATTTTATTACAAGAATTAATCAGATTTTGGGAGGGGAATATGGAATTAAGACATATAAAACATTTCGTAGCGCTCGCAGAGTCTAGGAGCTACAGCGTTGCAGCAAGTAAACTCGATATTTCCCAACCCTCTTTAACTCGTAGCATTCAAAAGATGGAACAGAGCTTAGGCGTAAAGCTATTTATAAGGGACTCTAGACGGGTAGCACTGACTTACCATGGCGACTTAGTGTTAAAGCACAGCGACAAAATCCTTAATACAGTTTGTAATTTAGAAGCCGATATTAAAATTAATAGTGGCCGTTCAAGTGGTAGGTTAACGATTGGTGGTGGTACGCTTGCTTCTAGCAATATATTAAATGACATACTGCATAACTTTTCAAAACTGCACCCCAATGTCAGTGTCGAATTAAGAACACGTGATGTTGACGAACTGTGTTCATTACTATCAAAAGGTGAAATAGATCTCTTTATTTCAGAGATTAAAATATCTGGTCTCGCTGAAAGAGAGGAGTTACAGGTCATTAGTTATAAAAAATCTAGAGGAGTATTTTTTTGTCGGCCAGGCCATCCGCTGCTAAATGACAAATATCTTTATACTCCACGGTTAAAAGATTTTCCTATCTCTTTACCTAGAGCCACAACATCAGATATTGAGAGTTTATTTGGCGATCTTTTCGATGTGAACCGCAGCGCATTCTCAGGTCTATTTAAATTTGAATACTTTCATTCAGTGAGTAAAACGATTGCAGAAAGTGACATGATTGGATTAATACCTGAGATTGTAATTGCCAGCGAATTAGCTTCTGGTGAATTAGTTCTTTTGGATGTTATAGATATGCCAGATATTAAAGTTGATTATGGAGTGGTCTTTCATAAGTCTAGAGTTCCTGATGGGACTAACAAATTGTTTCTTGAATTTTTTAAGTCGCTTGTATCAAGTTCTTGCCACTGATTAAGCTCAAGGAAAATCAACACATAAACCAAATGGCATTATTTTCTAGTCAGTCGTTGTCTATGATAAGGCGCTTAATGGTGTGTTTTAGCGCCTTATCTTAAGCCTGCACTTTTAGAGTCTATCTGTGCTGCAGTTGTTGCTAGTTAGAGAGCTTGATATCACCGCTAATGGTTGAAGCATTGAGATCCGCGCTACCGTCTCCCGCTTGGAACTTTAGATATGTCTGCGGTGAATATTGCTCTTTTGAAACTTTATCTCCGCTGAGATTATTAGTGATACTGCCACCAGGGCCACCATTGATGTCGAACGAAACATTGATTTCATTGATAAAGTGAATATCAATATTGCCACTGACGCTGCCGAGTTTTGCTTTGTCTTTAAGACTGGCAATGGAAAGGTCTATATCACCGCTGACGGTCTTAATACTAAGGCTATCAATATTGGCAAGTGCTACCGTGGCATCACCCGATACCAGCTCGACGGCGACTTGAGTTGCAGTTGTGTTTGCCGTTAACTCACCGCTGACGAGGCGATAACCGACCTTACCTGAGCTATCGGTATCTTTAATTTCACCCGATACCGTTTCTAACATGATCTTGCCAGCGAGTTCACGGCTACTGATATCTCCCGATACCGTATGCAGCATGACTTTATCTTTTAACTGATTCGCCTTAATGTCACCGCTAACCGAGCTAATATCCATTTTACCGGTAAATGCATCGATACGAAAATTGGCCGATACCGCTTCTGCCTGAAGTTTAATTTGTCGTGGCAACATGATGGTCAGCTGAGAGCCATCTTTATTATTGCTATTATATTGCCTTGGCATCTTGTCTTCGATAACCACATGACTTCCTTTAACAGTAAAGGTTAGCCCTTCGCTTAGCTCATCTAGCTCGCCTTTAACGCTAATTTCGTTCTTGTCCCATGACTTAAAGACGATATCACCTCGTTGTACATTGACACTGACCTTGGGGCTTCCTTGGATCTGTTGAGACTGATCGACAGCGGTAGCTGCAAGTGCGGTTTGGCTGACAAACAGTGCAGTCAATGCAAAGCTGATAAGCGGTGTTTTATTCATATTAATGCTCCCTGATTTTGGTCGGCAATGGGCAGTTTCTGCCCTTGCTGCAATAATTCAATTTCTCTTTGTTGGGTCCAAAGCCAAAGCTGCCATAGCTCTTTGTCATGGGGTGTTTTAGTCAGTGTTTGGTAGATTTTTTCGGCCGCTTTTCTCAACTGTTCAATGCCTTTCTTCAGAGGTAAACCAAGCTCAGTGGCTTGCCAGTTGACCTTATGACTCTGCTGCAATAGTGCGACTTGTTGCTCGTGTTCTTGTTTGATACTCGTAAGCGTCATCAATAACGGAGAGTTAGCTGCTTGCGCCGTATAGGTAGGTGTTATAGCACTGTTATTCCACATCAAAGAGCCTAGTATTCCGCCCAACAAAATCACGCTAGCCACCGCAATGCGTCGCCAGTGACTGGACTGAGTATATTCAGGTTTATCGAGTTGCTTCTCTATATCGCTCCAAAGCTCGCGCTCGGGCGCTAATGATTTAGGTGCTTTGGTTATTAATTGCTGCAACTTATCTTGTGAATGACTCATCTGTGCATTCCTTTTAAACAATATTTAATTCAGTGCTTAAGCCAGAATTCAACCCAACATTTCGGCGAGTAGCTTTTGCGCTCTATGGTATTGCGCTTTACTGGTGCCTGAGGCTATTCCCATTAGCTGACCAATCTCTTCATGCTTGTAGCCTTCAAGTGCAAATAGTACAAAAACAATTCGAGCTCTTTCTGGTAATCTAACTAAGATCTTGTCGAGATCTTCGTATTCATCTTGTGCCGCTTCAACATCGATCTCAGCTGCTACAAATCGAGACCAGAAAGAACGATGTTTCTTCAGACTATTGAGTGCTTGATTCACTGATAGCGTGTGTAACCAAGTGGTAAATTGGCTTTGGCCTTTAAACTGTGGCAACTTTTGCCACAAGGTGACAAAGCAGTCTTGGGTGGCATCTTCTGCTAATGCGACTTGGCCAGTAATGCGAAAGCACAAGGCATAAACACGTCGATGGTGTTGTTGGTAAAGCTGTTTAAATGCCGCTTTGTCGCCTCTCTTAGCGCTATCGATAAGGTCAGGCTCATTGAATGAACTCTGCTCCAAGACCTTTATTTGTGCTGTCACTACATGTTCCTTATGTGCTCATCGATATAGATAAGACAAAGCTAACCCATAAAAAGGTTTAAACAGAAATAAAATATATTCTTATTGGCAGCATAGACGCTTTAACAAGTGAGACAAAATACGCTTTGATGGTAGGAGTTAAGGTTTAGCTAGATGAGAAATTGATGCATACAGTGAAGCTGGTAACATCAGCTTCACTGTATGAAAACACTTATAGTGGGTCTTGAGTCATTTTAGCGTAGACCAGTTGCGCACCGACAAGATCTGACAGTGCAGTGCCTACTGTTTTAAAGAGGGTGATCTGTTCAGCACTTTCTCTCGCCGATACAGTGGACTGGCATAATTGTGCCAGTTCACCCTTGACCCCATCGAGCGAGAATACACCCTCTTCAATCGGGATGAGCAGCTCTCCCGCCTCAGCAAATACATTGATTTTTGAATCAACAAATACAGCCGATTTTTGGATGAGGCTGCTGTCGCATTCACGGCGGTCATGGTTGTGGTTGCCAACGAAATCAGTATGAGTACCCGCTTGAACCCACTCTCCTGGGAATAGTGGTGCTGGCGAACCTGTAGCGCAGCTAATGATGTCAGCATCCCGCACACTGGCCTCTAGATTGTCACAATAGATCACCTCAACATCAGGGCGTTGATCACGGATAAGTTCGATAGTTGCTCGTGCTTTAGCTTCTGTTCGTCCCCACACTGTGATTTGCGTGATAGGACGCACACTTGCATGAGCCAGTGCCATAAAAGAGGCCAAATTACCGCTGCCACACACCAGCAACTTACTTGAGTCTTCACGGGATAAATAACGACTTCCCAGCGCTGAAACCGCTGCGGTGCGCCAATAGGTCACGCTGGTGCCATCGACCAATGCCTGTGGCTCACCCGTAGCTCGGCTAAAGATTAAAATTTTAGAATAGAGGCTGGCAAGTTGAGGATCTTTTTGTGGGTTTCCTGGAAAGTAGGTAAAAGCTTTAACGGCAATCGTCTTGTCGTTCCAAGAGGGTAATACTGCAAATGCATCACTATGGCTTGAAGACTCATCTAAACTGAACACTTGCCTTTGAGGCATTCCAGCGGGACGAGAGAAGGTTTCGTCGAGCGCATCGACAAGTTCGTTGAAATTTAATGACTGGTGCACAGACTCGGCATTGATAACTAACATGAGGGCTCCTACAGGAAGGTATATTTTATATTGTTTTGCATGGCAGTATGAGGCAATCAGCTTCATATTGCTATCCGATCACATGAACTTCAAACTATGGCGTACAAAAAACATTCAAATCAAAATGACCTATGTTGGTATTTATTGGAGAACAAACTTCTTTCAGATGTAAAAGCATGGGCTAAAGTTAAATTATTGGGTGTTTTTTTAACCATGAAAATAAATTTAAACTGCCTATGACTCAATATGTTAGTTTCGTTTAGCTCGCTGTTACTTTAGTGCTTAGCGCTGTATAAAACTGCCATGTTTACCCCAAGCAGTGTTAACGATTAAATATGCGGTGATAACTGGTTTAATGTTGTAGAATTGCGCCCCTCGTTAATGTTACTCACTAGATGTTCTCATCTTGCTGTTGGGGGTTATATGTTGATCCGTCACAAGTTACTTTTAAGCGCCACAGTGTCTATTACCGCACTCGCTGCTATGTTTGCTTTACAGCTGTATTTTGGTCAAGTTCAATCTGAGCTGTCTCAAGCATCTCAAGGGATCTCTAGTCTTAAAAGCGAAGTATTAAGCCTTCGCCGAGACGAGAAAGACTTTCTTGCCAGATTGGATCTTAAATACGTTGATAAGCACAAATCGAACAACAATGACATTGAGTCACTTACCCGTGAACTCGAGAGTGTATTTTCTAAGTACAAAATTCCGACTAAAGCTCTGACTAACTTCAACAATGATCTTGCTATATATAGCAACAGCTTTGGCAAGGTCGTTGTGTTGAATCAACAGATTGGTTTAACCCCAAAGACAGGTTTATACGGCACACTGCGTAATGCAGTACATCAAGTTGAGTCTCTGGTTAAGCAATATGACCAACCCGCTTTGATGGTGCAGATGTTGCAATTACGTCGAGCAGAAAAAGACTTCATGCTCAGGCGTAGCGAAAGTTATGTGGCAAAGTTTGATAGCAGTTTAAGTAATTTTGAATCGGTATTAGCCCTATCGACACTAGCACCGACGGCAAAGCAGCAAATCTCGATGCTGATCAAGCAATATAATACTGACTTTAAAGAACTGGTGTTAAAAGAGAAGCAATTGGGTTTATCTATAACCCAAGGCCAAATGGGTGAGTTAAGGCAAGCTGTTGCTAATACTGATAGCGCCTTGGCACAGCTTGAAGCTTTAGCAAGCACAGCGATTCAAGATAAAACACAGTCTGCATTTTACCTAGGTTTATCAATAGCAGTACTCATCGCACTGGCTTTAGCTGGGGCCACTTTTTTGATTATCCGCAGCATTATTGACCCTGTTAAGCAGATCACCGCGGTGATCACCCACATCGAAGTGAATAAAGACCTGTCGATGCGATGTGATGCTAGTAGTGATGATGAACTTGGACAAATCGCTAAACACTTCAACAGTATGGTGGAAAGCTTTCAAGAGCTGATTGAACAGGTAACGACATCTGTCGACAGCATGAATCAGTCTTGCCAAGATCTCGCCAGTAACGTGACCCTTGCATCCAATGGTGTCGCCAGTCAATTAAACGAAACAGATATGGTCGCGACCGCAATTACCGAGATGGGGGCAACGATTGAAGAGATCGCTAAAAATACTGAGCTTGCAGCAAATAAAGCCAGTACAACCCATGATAATGCCTTACTTGGTCAAAGAAGCGTTGAACATACCATTGAAAAAATTGAGTCTTTGGCACAGCAAATTAATGAATCTTCACTGGTCGTTAATGAGCTTGAAAATGATAGCGAAACCATTGGTCGCGTGCTTGGGGTGATTAAATCGATAGCAGAGCAAACCAACTTACTGGCGTTAAATGCAGCTATTGAGGCTGCTAGGGCTGGTGAACAAGGTCGTGGTTTTGCCGTCGTGGCTGATGAAGTTCGCAGTTTAGCGATGCGAACGCAAGAGTCTACCGAAGAGATCTCAGCCATTGTGCAGACCCTACAGCGTCGAACTCGCTCTATTGTACAGGTGATGGAAGCCAGTCGAGTACAAGGCGATGAAAGCGCGGTACAGGCAGCGTCTGCTGGGGCACTTCTACAGCAGATCAACTGCGATGTGACCAATATTATGGATATGAGCACGCAGATAGCCGCAGCGATTGAAGAGCAAAGCATGGTGGCAAGTGAAGTGAATAAAAACGTGGTTGTGATTAGAGATATCGCCCAGGAGACAGCTGATACCGCGCTAGATAACTCATCAGCGACAGAGAGTGTAAAAGAGCGGGCTGAGTTTTTACTGCAGGCTGTGAGGAAATTTAAGGTGTAGCTTCTTAAGCGCAAAGCTTTATGAAAAAGGGTTAGCCGAATAAGCTAACCCTTTTTTACATGTGTAGTGCTTTAGCTGAGTGCTACGACGTTAAAAACAGCACTATTGTTCAGCATTATTGTTCAGTGCCAGAGAGAAGGTGTAGTGGCGCAGAGTCACTTAAGTAAGCTTCGTCAACTTGGTCTAACTTGTTATAACTGATCATCTGCCGGATCCCATCTATGTAGGCTTGGCCTCTTTCTGAATATTTGTCTAAAGTACCCGCCAGCTCAATACCGGTGATAGGTGAGTTGCTAGCACGTAATTTAGCCCTTAGGCTACGCAACTTTTTATAGGCATTATTGGTGTTTAGATTAAGCATGTAGCCCTCAACAGATGCCAAAGGCGTATCGAAACGGGCTAAACCATAATTGCCAAGCTCTTTACGTTGTTGTTTGGGGATCATGCCGTTGCCACTAAAATCCCACTGGCCGAAAAATGCATTACCTTCAACAGTAAAGCGAGAGGTTGCCCAACCACTCTCTTCAGCGGCTTGTGCTAATACCAATGACGGTGGCAGTATGTCAATCTCCTCTAAAAGCTGTTGCCTTTGCTGCTCCGTAATCGTTCCATCTACGCTTTTTATAATGCGATATTTAACGGCAATGTTGAGCAATACAATGTCATCTAAAGGTGCTGATTCGATAAGGCGCCTTTCGAGTAAAATATTTTCATTTGCGACTAAAATCAGCGGCGCAATTAACCTAAAAAACACCATCTTCTTTTGTTGTACAGGAATGTTGTTCGAGGTCTCTTGCCAACGTTCGCTAACCGATTCAAATGTCAGTCTCGGCACCTCTCGATTGCCATCAATCCAGCTTTGAGTATTATAATTTAGTGAATCAAACAGGGCCGACAATTCATCGAGTGAGTTTAAACGTATCTCTTTAGGTGCTTTGGTTGGCCTGTCATCCGAGACGTTAATAAAGCTCATCTGGGTTGTAGTAGAATCTGCTGCAGTAGCAAGGTCTGCAGCTACTATGGGCTGCTCATTTAGTGCCACATTATCTGATTCAGATCTATTCTTATGCTTGTGGCTTTTGGTGATTAACTCTGAGTTTTCGGCTGGCTCAGTAGTCTTTATTACCGCACTACTATTGTCGGGGTTATACTGAGAATTAGCAGCATAAAGTAGCAATAGGACTGCAATCGTGAGCAGCGCAATTTGGGTTTGAGGTTTTCTAAGCATCGAAGCGTCCTTTCCGTGATAGCTATGAGGCGACATCAATTAATCGTTACAGTCTAAATTTAGTCGATCCTTATCCAATATTCCTTCATTGTTATCAACTTCTATGATTGCAGTTTTAATCTGGCTGAATATGCCATTAAACCTGTCCTGAACGAATCTCTTTTTGCAACATTGTCCAGTTGATGACACCGACAATATTGTCTCTATTTTCTTGGTAAATATACACTTCACCTCGCCGCTCTTTAGACAGCAATAAATACACTTCATTGAGCGTTGCGGTATCAGATACTCCTAGAATGGGGTGGCGAGTCAACGTTGTTGCATCATCACTGGCTTGAAGTTCAAGTTGTATCATTTCAACTTGGTTCATGGCATTACGGACTAATACCGAGCGACCTTCGGCTCGCTTAAGTACTTCTAATAGTAGCTCATCGTTGTCACCGACAATAATAAAACGCTTATCCATAAGGTGGCGAACGCCGACTTTTTGTAGCCCTAAGTTAACCGGAGCCACTTTATAACCTAGACCCATAATCTCAAGCTGTTTAAAGAAGATAGACTTGGTCTTAAAGCCTTGGTGTGAAATCAAAAATGCAGGGATAACCACAAACATTGACGGTAAAATAATAGAAGCATTATCCGTCAGCTCTATGAGTGCCACTAATGCGGCAAGTGGAGCGCTCAAACAGACGCCCATCATGCCCGTCATACCAATGATGGTGTATAGGCCAATATAGGGCGCAATGGATGGGAACCACATGGCGCAAACGAGCGCCAAAATCGTGCCGAGCAGTGCGCCTATGCCATAAAGGGGGCCGATCAAACCGCCTGGGATCCCCAATCCAATAGCTGCAATCGTAGCCACCATTTTGCCGATTAATATCGCGCCTAGAAACAGAATGCTGGGGTGTTCATTAATAGTTTCGGCAATGGCCAGCTCGCCGCTACCAATCGCTTCGGGCAAGATAAGGCCAACCAGGGTTGTGATAGCGCCTGCCAGCAATAATCGCTGCAGTAGTGGCCATTTTTGTCCTACGGCAGTCACGCTAAGTAGGCTGCGATTGAAAAAGGCGGCAATGCAACCCAAGACAATTCCAAACAGTGCCAGTAAGGGGTACTGGCTAAGAGGAATGACGGCTGCGCCAATCTGTTCAAATTCATGGATGTTGCCAAAAACAACTTGGCTACTGAGTGCACCGCAAATAGCAGATAACATCACTGGGAAGAAGTAGTGAATTTTGTATTCACGTAATACTACTTCAAAAACAAAAATCACCGCGGCAAGTGGGGCATTAAAGATAGCGGCGATACCTGCTGCAATACCACTGGCGCACATAATGCGCACACTGTTATCGGGCAGTTTGAATTTTTCAGCAAGAACACTCGCGCTAACAGCGCCAAGATGAATTGCGGGACCTTCTCGGCCGACAGAGAAGTTTGTGGCAAGTGCAAACAAGGCTTGGAAGAATTGGCCAGGGGCTGATTGCAGTGGAATTTTTCCATAATGCAGCTTAACGCGATGGATGACATAGGCTATTCCCATGCGTTTATAACGCTTGGATCCCATTTTTGCCACTCCCCAGATTAAAAAAGATCCAAAAAGTGGCAATAACACTCGCCAGTCATCGATGATATCCGTAAAATTCAGGGCTTGAGTCTGGGTATAGGTGTCAAACCACACTAAGAGCAATCTAAAAAGCAGGATGACACCTGACGCAAACAACGCAAAAAGCAGAGCGAGTAAACATAGCTGAACACTGACCTTCGCTTGAGAAAGCGTATCTTTGAGGTTGGTGTTTAGATACTTTTTAGTTTGCTGGCGTATTTTGACGATAGTTTGATACACAGACATTTCCAAAATTTTTGATTGTCACATTTAAATCAAAATGTGAGACTTTTATTAAGGGGCTGTTACTTAATGGCAAATTATCATCGTTGGATCGATCGCTTGCAAGTGATTGAGCGACAATTTCGTACCTCCAGCGCATATTTATCTTTGTTGATCGTGGTTTCATTCGTATTAGGGGCATTGTGCTTTGATGTTGGTTCGCCCTATTTTACCCCGAAAGTAGCACAGCAAATTGACCGAACAGTAGAGTTCTCGGAGCAGTTACAAGCGCAAGCCAATACGTTAGCCGCCCGTAATATTGAGTTGGCATTAGAGCGAGAGGCTAATGTTAATATGCAGGCGATGTTTGTTGAGCAAGAGAGCAAACAGAAAGAGTTAGCGCGAGAGCTGGCCTTTTATCGCAGCGTGATGGCGCCAGAAAACAGCGCCGATGGGGTTGCCATTAACGGCTTAGAGCTAACAGCAGCGTTGATGCCGCGCCAGTATCGACTTAAGTTAGTGCTTACCCAACTCGAAAAGCGTAAGCGTTCATTGTCTGGTCGCAGTGAAGTGACATTGATTGGACTTGAAGATGGCAAGCCTAAGTCGATTAAATTATCTGAATTAAGCGATGCCTCGTTTAAATTTAGGTTTAGATATTTTCAGGTGTTAGAGGCCGAATTTACTCTGCCTGCGGGCTTTGTCTTAGCCAGAGTTAAGGCCAAAGTTGTCGTGCCAGCAAGCCGTTGGACCAAAGGTTCACAAACCGAACAAGAATTTAGTTCACAAGAATTACTTGTGGATGAAAAAGAGCAGGTCATAATACTTGAACAAAATGGTCAGGTATTAGATAATTCTGCACAGCAATTAGATGTAAGAGGTAATAATGACTGAACAAGCTGAAGATGCTCTGCCAATCCGTTTTACTGATGCGGCAGCATCAAAAGTAAAAACCTTGCTTGATGAAGAAGAAAATGATGCACTTAAGCTACGTGTATACGTAACGGGTGGCGGTTGCTCAGGTTTCCAATATGGCTTTACTTTTGATGAAAAAGTAAACGAGGGCGACTTTACGGTAGAGAAGCAGGGTGTTCAGTTAGTTGTAGACCCTATGAGCCTACAATACCTTGTTGGTGGTGAAGTGGATTACACTTCCGGCCTAGAGGGCTCACGCTTTTTTGTGAAAAATCCGAATGCGACAACAACCTGTGGTTGTGGTGCCAGCTTCTCAGTTTAAACTGTTGAAAGCGCCAAGCACTTATGTTCATTCAATAAAAAAGCCGTCAATAGACGGCTTTTTTGTGTCTGCTAACTAACTAACTAACTAACTAACTAACTAACTAACTAACTAACTAACTAACTAACTAACTAACTAACTAACTAACTAACTAACTAACTAACTAACTAACTAACTAACTAACTAACTAACTAACTAACTAACTAACTAACTAACTAACGCATGATGTTGAGATTCACTTCTCGATTAAAGTATTGTCCGACTTTACGAGTGAAGGCTATCCACACTTGTATGATGGCTAACAAAATCAAAATGCTAAATATTATCCAGTCAGGAACATTTGCCTTAAAGCTGCCGATAGCGAAACTTGATGGGCCAGAGGCCGCTAGGTTTTCAGGATCGTAAAGAACCAAGGGTAACATGCTTACAATAGCCAGCTGCAAAGAGGTGTAAACGCGCAGCATGATTAAGCCAGCTTTTTGCTTGCCGATGATGGCGACCAGCATAAATAAGGTGAGAATACAAAACAGTACTCCTTGCTGAGCAATCAGGCCACTGACTGAGATCAGTAGCAGAAAAACGAGTAGGGCGATAAGACGTTTCGGCATGCTAACCTTGCTAAGCCTATTGGGATCTGCGGCAGTGTTATTAGTATCCACTTTGTATTCTCTTTTAGGCTGGCAAATAGTGTGACAGCGACTAGCACTACAGTGCTAGTCATGAAGCTTGGCTAAACTAGTGACGCTTTTTAGGCGCAAGGCGCTCTTCTAGCTCAAACGGTGCAATAACCACACCTAAGTCTTCTTGTACTGGGAATACGGCAACGAAAAGATCGTCATCTTGCATACCCGGAACCCAGCGCTCTAACCACTCATCAAGCGGAATGGCCAGTGTTTGGCAATCTTGCCAGTCATCAACAGCCCAAAGCGCAGCAGCTTCTTCTGTTGGCCACATAGGGATGCAATCTTCATCGTCGGTGGTTAGCATTACGCAACCGTCTGCATCTTGTAAAGACCACAATGTTTTGTGCTCTTTAACTTGCTCTACTAGGTAGTCGTAACGAGATTCTGGCGTCATTTCAGTAATCTGCTTTATGCTTTTGCTTTTGTTGCTCATGGTCTACATCTCTTCATTTTAAATGGGGCGGGCGTAAGCTATGCACTCAATGCGCCGAATTGAAACGGATAGTAACATTTAGCCGGGGAATGAAAAAGAAAACAGAGCCGAATAGGCTCTGCTTTTTATTATCAATCTGTTTTAGTGTTAAAGAACTTATAGATTACACCCGCTAATATTGCGCCGATTATCGGTGCAACCCAAAATAACCACAGCTGAGACAGTGCCCAATCACCGACAAAGAGCGCTGGCCCCGTGCTACGAGCTGGGTTTACCGAGGTGTTTGTTACCGGAATACTGATGAGGTGAATGAGGGTTAGGCCTAGACCTATGGCGATAGGGGCGAAGCCTTTCGGCGCGCGCTCATCAGTAGCACCCAGAATAATAATCAGAAAAAAAAGCGTCATCACAACTTCGCAAATAAGCGCAGCGGTTAAGCTGTAACCGCCAGGTGAATGCTCACCATAGCCATTTGAAGCAAAGCCTGCTGATAAGCTAAAGCCATCTTGGCCCGATGCAATGAGGTACAAAATACTAGCGCCTGCAATACCGCCTGCCACTTGAGCAATAATGTAGGGTGCTAGATCGGATGCTGGAAAACGTCCACCCGCCCATAGACCGAAAGAGACGGCAGGATTTAAATGGCAACCTGACACGTGACCAATGGCAAATGCCATGGTGAGTACGGTAAGGCCAAAGGCAAATGAGACACCGAGTAAGCCAATACCTACTTCAGGAAACGCGGCTGCTAAGACAGCGCTACCGCAACCACCTAATACTAACCACAAGGTGCCGATAAATTCGGCCGTCATTTTCTGAGACATATTCATAAATCTTAATCCTTTTGATTTGACCTACATACCTCAATGAAAAGACAGCATTAACGATTCACTATGTGGTTTAAGTATAAAACTTGCGCACTGGTTATTGAATATAAAGCATAATTCAAAGAAATGTTAATTTGATGACATTCGCCACGCTTATTTGAGTGCAAATATAAGCGTGACAAAGCGAGGGAGGTTAGCGGGCTATCATCTGCATCAAGGTGGTGGCGATATCGGTATTATCTTGATGACCGATAAAGGCATCTGAACCCATACCATAAGCAAAAACAGGCACATCGACAGCGTCGTGACCACTGGTCGTCCAGCCGGTAAAGGTGACTTCATCGATGAGTTTTTTGATTGAGGAAGTTAGTTTTCTTGTCGGTTCTGTTGCCGATTTAGCGGTTGCGATATTGGCTGTTAACTGCGTTTGCTGCTCCTTAGTCAGCGGTAATTGAGTCGCTTGTTGCCAGAGGGTAAGTGGTTGCTCAGATTTAAGCAGGCTTGCTGCAATAGCACTAGGCATCATGGTGACGTTTTTTAATAACTGCCCCTTCCATTGATAAGTACCGTCTCTACCCAAGCTTAATCCCCCAGTAGAATGATCTGCGGTCATAACCAATAAAGTATCAGGGTGAGTATCAATATAGGCTTTGATGACGTTGACAGTCTGGGATAGGTCATCCATTTCTGCCATGGCACAACTAATGTCATTACTGTGGCCACACCAATCTATTTGACTGGCTTCCACCATCATCACAAAGGGCTTTTTACTTGCGCTAACAAGTTGCAATGCTTTTTTTGTCATCTGCATTAAACGCACAGGGTATTTGCTACCTAATGCCGGCTCTAAGCCTTTTTGGGAAAATAGACCGAGGGCTGGCAACTGATCCAGTTGATCTAAATCCGCGATACTATCGATGTAGTGATAGCCATGCTTGTTAAAGCTTTTAGTGAGATCTTTATCATCGCGTACAAAATATTGCTGTCCGCCGCCAAGCATGAGTTCGGCAACAGGCTGACCATTAATTAGGTTAGTTAAATAGCTATCGGCAATTTCATCGTAGTTTCTTCGACTTTCATTGTGGGCTAAAAAGCTGGCTGGCGTAGCATGGTTTATCTGCGAGGTCACAACGATAGCTGTTGTTTTGCCCATCTCTTTTGCCACCTCCATCATAGTGGGGAGAGAGTCGTGCTGGTGATCGACAGAGATAGCACCATTATAGGTTTTGATGCTGGTGGCCAAAGCCGTTGCCGCCGCTGCCGAGTCGGTGACATAAGTATCATCATCGGGGTAGGTGCTGGACATGCCCACAAGAAGTTGGTCGAAAATCGTCTTTTCAACGGCTTTGGTATCGGGTCTATCGGAAAAATATCGATATGCACTGGTATAAGCTGGCCCCATGCCGTCCCCAATAAGATAGATGATATTTTTAGGGACCTCTTCATCCGGGATAGGGGTTTTATCATCGGCAGATAACGTAAAGCTAAGGCTGGCACTGATAGTGCCAATAAATAGCGCTAATGTGCTGATCGCTGACAGGCGAGGTCGGGGGTGGCTGAACTTAACTGCGTTCATAATGTGGCTCCAGAAATTGAGCGTTGAGCATTAATTTATGGCATACAGCGTCTATGTCTCACGCTGTATGCTGCTTTTGTTTAATACTTGTTTGTATAATGAGTTCGAGTTAATGGAAGCTAATCTAATGAAAACTGACCTTAGTTTCAGGCGCGCTAGGCTTATGACTGACATGCTTATCTAGCCACTCCTCCTGCTCCCACAACATATGCAGTATCGACTGTTTAGCTTTGTAGCTGTGACTCTCATAGGGGAATGTCACTAGCCTTGCCTGGCCACCAAGTCCTCTAATCGCTTTAAATAACCTTGCTGATTGCATCGGGTAGGTGCCGGAGTTTGAATCCATCTCGCCATGCATGATAAGAAGAGGTTCATCAATTTTATCGGCATGGGTAAATGGCGATATCTGCTGATAGAGGCTTGGAGCCTCCCAGAAGTTTCGCTTCTCATGCTGAAAACCAAAGGGTGTGAGGCTGCGGTTATAGGCACCACTTCGCGCGATTCCAGCGGCGAAAAGGTCTGAGTGTGCTAATAAATTGGCCACCATAAAGGCACCATAGGAGTGACCGCCAATGGCTATTCTTTCTCTATCAGCCACCCCCATCTCAACTAAGGTATCGATGGCCGCTTTCGCATTATCAATGAGTTGAGTACGAAAGTTATCGTTAGGCTTCTCCTTGCCAACACCAATTATTGGCATAGCCACTCGGTCAAATACTGCAAAACCTTTAGCGACAAAAGGGACGGGTCCCTTAGGGCTGATGTAACTGTATTGATTAGGAGAGTAGTTTACTTGGCTAGCAACTTCTGCATTTTTATACTCTCTAGGGTAGGCCCACATGAGTACGGGTAGGGGACCATCACTTGGTTGGTAACCTTGAGGGAGATAAAGGTTACCCGATAGAGGCAGGCCATCTGCACGCTTGTAAGTGATCAACTCACGAGTCATCCCCTTAAATGTGCTTAGTCCAGTTTTAGCAGGCTCAATCACGGTTTCAGTTTTAGATTGTTCATTGATAAAAACAAGGTGTGATGGGGTGTCTTTTGCCTGTCTATTGATAATCAGTTTCAGCGGCTCAGTGCTAATGACATAGCGGATGGTTTCAAGCTTATCAACTGATGATTGCCACAGTGTCTTTGAAGTATCTATGAGTGGTTGAGCCTTTGTAGACTGCAGATCTACTGCTAATGTCTTGAGGAAGGGCTGATAGCCTTTTGGTGAGGCACCGAGACCATAATGCAGTAGCTGATTGTTTTCTACCGTAAATAACCGACCAGCCTGCTGTCCATCAATCATCGCTTTATGGGAGACAAGCTTGCCAAGGTCTTTGTAGCTATCTCTTAATGCTTTTTGATACCAAAGCTTTAGTGGTGCATGTTGCTGAGTATTAAAAAAACTGACTCGCATCTGTTTTTTGGCGGAGTTTCTCTCTGTGATTAAACCAAGCTTGTCTTCGCCCCATTGAATATTGGCGATTCTCCAGGGGGTTTTTACTCGCTCAACGCCTTTATGGCTAAATGGTGCCGATAGCTCCATCAATTGATCGCGAAATGGCGCTTTTATGCTGCTATCGCCTTTATCTAAGGCCATGACATAAGCCAATGTAGCCGCTTTATCTGCGCGCCAGTGAATTAGTCGCGGTCCCTTTCTGACTGAATCACTACCAGAGGGTCTAAATTCGCTGCTTTCAAGTTTAGCGAGCGTCTTAAGGTGATCCCCACTAAGGCTATAGAGCTCAACATTTTGTGAAAAATCTCTGTACTTAACCACATGGGAGAAGGGGGGAGCGATCTGTTTAACCAGAATATACTCATTATTGGGTGATACTCTGTAACTGATATTGATATCTGGCGTGCCTATTGCGGTGGCCTTCCCCTCTAGAGAGATCAGGGTGAGTTGACTGCGGGTTAATCTGTTAAAGAGTTCATCATCTTGTGCATTTTTCAATAGATCTTGATAGGTTCGTCGAGGGGCTTTTTGGGCGTTGGTGACACTGATATTTGGTCCAACGTCACTGCTAGCTTCAGCCATAGGTGCAGTGTTAAGTGCAATGTTGGTGAGTAGACCTTGACTGTTATATAGCCATTTGTAGTTCAGGCCAAGCGTGGCATTTAGTCGACTCGGATTGAGTTTTTTGGTTTGCTTCTTTTTGATGTCATAGAGATAGATATCTGCGCCATGATCTGCAAGGGCGATAAAGCTTATATATTGACTGTCGGGTGAGAACTCTACCTTCGCAATTGATGTGGTAGGTAGCTTAATGGTTCGTTTCACGGGCTCACTATTTTGTGCGCTTGCAGCAAGCTCAATAGTCGATAGCTCGATAAGCTCTAGTTTTAGATACTGGGTTTTAAGGCGGCTTGGGACTAGTTGGGTTGGAGATAATCTAAGCCCGGCAAGTTTAAGCTCTGGTTTGGCCAATGACTCAATATCTTTGTGTGTCTTCGGGGTTAGCAGTGCCAACCACTGTTTATTATTCGATAGGCGAGTACTGACCTTTTTTTTCTGCTCTACCACCTGTTTAAGTGCTTGAGAGGGAACTTGATATTCTGCTGCTATGCTAGATGTGCTAAAAAAAGCTATCAGGGAATACATAAAGATGGACATACGAGACATTTTTATCTCCTGACAAAAGGGGGACTTAACTGTGGTAAGGGAGAATAAGCGCCCTTTGCAGGGCGCTACAACTTAGAGACTTCTTTGATTAATTCGTGCTTTGTGTAAATCGCACTTTGATTAGAACTTCTGTGAGTAACCTAAGAACAAGCTACGACCCTTTGCAGAGTAGCTGCTGTTATCGTCCTCATAGTATGGCCAGTCGTTGTGTTCGTCGTTACGAATATCGTAAAGTGGTGGCATCTCATCAGTCAGGTTTTTAACGCCCGCGGTGAATTTACCTTTCCAAGGTGCGTAATATGACAGTGTGATGTTGATAGTCTGGTATGGATCTAAAGTATCGGTCTCAATCGACTCGACATCCTCTCCATCAGCATCTACATATTCGAACAGATCGGTACCAACAGCTTCACCAGTGTAGTAGTAAGCAACTGTTGCTCTGAAATCTTCATAGCTCCAGCTTAGGCTGGCATTACCTTTCCACTTAGGGAAGTAATCTGTCTCAGTCTGCTCCTCAATCTCATCACCCTCTCTCTCTTGATACTCTTTCTTGAGTAGGTAAGAGGCTGCAAGCTTGAACTTAAACTCACCAGCAGCGGTTTCAGGGAATACGTAGTTGAAACTAGCATCGATACCTTCCGATGCTTCATAGGCGCTGTTGATAGGACCTTTGCGCATACAGGCGATATTTTGAATACCGTCATCATCAAACTCTGTCAGGTAACCTACTTCTGGCATTGTTGAGCAATCGGTATATTGACCATCCTTGTTATAGCTTGGGTCTTCTAGCATCTCGTCAGTTGAGATAGTCTTAACCGCACCCTCAAGTTCGATATTCCACCAATCAACAGTCAGATCGGCATTCTCTGTGATATTTGCAACTAAACCTAAGTTCCAGAATTCGCCCTCCTCTTCAGTAAGGTTAAGATTTCCTGAGTTAAAGCCGTCATAGCTATCTTCATAGATCTCATTTGGAATAGTTGGGTGGTCAAATGATGTACTACCAAAGCTTCTTGTTAATCCAGAATAGAGGCGATGCATATCGGGTGCTCTAAAGCTCTTACCCCAGTTTGCACGTACCATTACCTCTTCAATTGGGCGGTAACTAAGGCCAACTTGAGGTGTAGTTGCTCCACCAACATCAGAATCATCGAGATATTGGTCATAACGAAGTGCAGCCGAAAGATCCAATGACTTAACGCCTGTGATGTCAGCAAGTAGTGGGATCTGCAGTTCGCCAGCAACAGCAACGCGGTCACGGTCACCTTTACCGCCGGTACCACCCATACCGATAAAGCCACCACTCATGGTGGTTTCATCGAGGGTATCTTCATAGCTTTCACGTGCCCATTCGGCAGTGGTTGCAAAACCGACAGTACCCGCATCTAGCTCCATTAGGTCGCCAGTAAATACGGCTTGTAGCTGGTGCATGCTAGAATCTGATTTTTTGGTTGAGTCACCAATAAGCGCTTCGGCTTGCTCTGTGGTTAATTTGTTGTTTGGGTACCACTTTGAAGCATCAGTATTGTTAGGGTCGAAAGTTATCATGCCAAGTAGCGCATCTGCACTGACCATATGGTGGTTTTGTTTTTCATACAGCGCATAGCCACTAGACCAAGAGACATCTAACTCATAATCACCAATGATACCGTTAGCACCAAAAGCCAGCGATGCCTTGGTATTTTGAGTATCATAAGTACGTGGTCCAGGATACTCCTCCATACGGCGGCGCATCTGGAATTTGTTATCATCTTCAAATTCATACTTATCGTAGCTGTATGCACCTGTGACTTCATCTTGGTAGAAGTAATCCCCAAAACCTTTCTCATCTTTGTATTTTGTTGATTCTTTGTACGATGCATTTAGCATCCCGTACAACTGCCAATCATCGTTAAGATCGTAAGTGCTGTTAACCACTAGGTTAATTCTGTCATATTCAGATTGTAGGCCACGTTCGGCATACTTATCGTAGTAACAATCATAAGTACCTGCTTCTACATATATGCCTTTATCACCGAATAGGTTAGTACATTGAGCCTCATCGAGCGGGCTGTACTTATCATCGGTATAAACCTTTGAGTAATCTCTCACCCAAGATGCCCAGCTTGATGGTGATGAGTCACCATATGGACCAGAGCCCCAACGTGTATCACCATCTTCATCTTCATAATAGGCTGGGCTGTATAGGCCATCACGCTGATAAGTTTGAATCGCTTCAACCTTACGGTATTCAAGCATGATCAGAGTTTGGCTGTTTTCTGTGTTGATCCCCTGCAGGTACGATAGGTCTGACTGCGCACCACCACCTTGGGTTGTATCTGAGTATTTAGCTTCTACTTTTGCACCATCATATTGCTTTTTAAGAATAATATTAACAACACCACCAACGGCATCTGAGCCATAAATAGCAGATGCACCACCAGTAAGGATCTCAACACGGTCTACGGCAGCAGTTGGAATATCGGAAACATCAACAAAGTTTGAGGTACCGCCTGCCGCTGATGGGAATGAGGCTTGGCGACGACCATTAATCAGTACTAGCGTTCTGTTGGCTCCCATACCGCGAAGGTTGACTGAGCTTGCACTATCGGTGAAACCATCGCTGTCACCGTTAAGAGAACCACCAGTATTTGCCACTGACGCTTGAAGCACCTCAGCGATAGAAGATAGACCGCTATTAGCGATATCTTCAGCAGTGATCACCGTAACTGGCGCGACACCTTCAAAGTCGGCGCGCTTAATACGTGAGCCAGTCACTGCAATTTTTTCAATCTCTTCATTATTAGCGTCTTTACCTGCAGTTTGTTCTGCAGCTTGTAGCGATGACGTTGTTAGCGCAGCCATAGTCATGGCCAATGTCAAAGCTGATAATTTCATCTGATTTTTCATCTAATTCCAGTCCTTTTTTTTATAATTTTCTAGGAGTTTTAGTGACGTCCCCTAACTAGTTATCGCTGTCGATCTGCAAAATTTGACCTCATTCTGTCAGTTGCATTCAGTTGTAAAGAAAATGTTGATCTCAAGCAATGACCTGCGTGTCGTTTATATGCTGTTTATATGTCTATTTAATATCTATTGTTTTTATTATTAAAGTGTTATGCGCAGTTTCTTGCTGTTGTAAACACTTGCGTTTACGTGTTGACAGACTGTAAG
This sequence comes from Shewanella sp. KX20019, assembly GCF_016757755.1. Taxonomy (NCBI): domain Bacteria; kingdom Pseudomonadati; phylum Pseudomonadota; class Gammaproteobacteria; order Alteromonadales; family Shewanellaceae; genus Shewanella; species Shewanella sp. KX20019. The sequence continues at coordinate 1,357,238 of NZ_CP068437.1, forward strand.
CTGTTTATTGCCGAGTTGAGGTTTTATCAAAAGTGGCTGCATTAAAATTAAAAAATGAGCTTGGTGCTATTTGCGGAGAAAAGATGATAGAGATTAGAAAGGAGGCGGTTTTTACTTTAGCCGGGTGTGAAGTTACCCCTAGCGATAACAGCCTGAACTTTAAAAACTGTGCTCAGTTGGAGACCGGTTTAGAGGGCAGTGTATCGACAGACAAGATCTCTCTACAGCCAAAATTCATTGAATTATTAAGTTACCTTGCTAGGCAGTATCCAAATGTTGTTACTCGAGAGGAGTTGATCGAGAGTATCTGGGAGGGCAATAGCTATGTGGGTACTAAGGCGCTGACGAATGCGATATGGAACCTGAGAAAACACCTAACTCCATTAGTTGAGGACAGTGGTACTGAAGCGATAGAGACGGTGAGAAAGACAGGTTATCGTTTATTGATAGAGCCTGAGTTTAAGCCTGATGATCTTATTTCTAAGCCCGAAGTTTTAGAGGTCGAGCAAGCAAAGGTAAAGGCGCTACAAGAGAAGCTCCATAGAGGTGGGATTGCCATTGTTATATTGTTTATCCTTGTTGGGGTGGTGGGGGGCTTTCATCTGTACCAAGATGCTAAGCAATTAATGCAAACTGAACAAAACAGGCTAACAAGAGCATCAGGTGCTGAGTTATACCCGGCTGTCTCTCCCGATGGACGTTGGCTAGTCTATGGTAAAGGCTCAGACCTTTATTTGAAAGATCTGCATTCATCGACCGGTACACCAAAGCGTTTAACCTCTAACCGGACCAAAGAGCTAAGAGCTATTTGGACCCTTGATGGCAAGTCGTTACTTTATCCCAGTGAAACTCGTCAAAATGGTGAATGCCATCTGTCGCAATTTATTCTTGCTAGCCATGAAGTTGTTCATCTTGCACCATGCTATTCCTATAGTTCGGCATTAGATATATCACCTGATGGCGAGGCTATTATTTACATCTGGCATGATGAGCGCTATGAATATAGCGGTTTGTATGAGTTGGCGTTATCCGGTGATACAGACCCAGTTAGGATCTCATGTAAAAAAGGCTGTGACTACCGTGATCGTGACGTAGCCTATAGTCCAGATGGCCGCTGGATCGCTATTTCGAGGCGGTTTGGTAATATATCTGAAGATATCTTTATCCGAAACAGAGGCTCGGGTGATGAGATAAGAATTACTCAAGGTTTAGAGGATATTAGAGGACTAAGCTGGCACCCAGATAGTGATAAATTAGTGTTCAGCACCGAAAATTCTGGGGTGAGAGATGGATATCTAGTGGATATTAATAGTAAGAAAATATCAAGCTTATCTCTAGTTGGTTTTAGCTATCCGAAATTTGTACCTAACTCTACAGAACTGGTATTTTCTAAGTACATCAAAGACTTTAAACTTGCCTATTTAGAGCTTGATCAGGTAATACCAACAACGATATTCCCCCTATCTAACTCTGAATTTAGCCATAGGAATCCTGATTACTCCCCAGTCACTAAGCGTATTGTCTATGTTTCAAATGAAACCGGGAACAATGAAATCTGGAGCTCGGATGTTAATGGAAAAAATAGAAAACAGCATACAGACTTGAAAAGACGTGTTGCCTACCCAAGCTGGTCGCATGATGGTGCTAAGTTAGCGTTTCTTGCTCCTGATGATAAAAATGAGGGCAATAAAATCCATATTTTAGATCTTGCAACTGGAGGGATAAGCATACTCGCTTCTAAGTATCTCGATCACAGAAGGCCAAGTTGGAGTCAGGATGATAAGCGAGTACTTTCATCTACCTATGATGGATTACTGGCCTTTTCATTAACCAACAGCCGTCCGCAGTTGATCACTTCAACAGAAGTGAGGCTTGCTAAGATGGTTAATGGCTCTCAGATAGTGTTTACAAGAATCAGTAAGCCAGGCCTATGGATTTTAGATATTAACCAAGCGGATAACATGAGGGCATTGATCTCTTCAGAGGTGTTTGATGAGGATTATAATTGGGTTGTTACCGATAAAGGGGTGTATTTTAGAGAGAAACACTCCAGTTATCAGCTAATCAACTTTTGGAGCTTCAATACCCAGTTAATAACACCAATATTAAAACTGCCTTCCAGTAGCTTAACCTCATACGGTGCGATGAGTTTCATTGCCGATAAAAGGCGTCTTTTGATGACATTATCAGAATACTCAAAACGAGATGTGATATTGCTAAATCATAAATTGCTGCATTAACCATAGCGCAGACTTAACTTTAACGCCTCAATGAGGCGTTAAAGTTACTTGCTCTTAACCTGCGGGAAACAGAGCACCGAGTATTGCCTCTCTGCTTGCTCCTGTTACAGCAGGCAAATTACCTGGAAGTACTAAGTGGAAGCGCATAGCAAGCCAGGCAAAGGCAATGCCTTCAACCCATTGTGGGTTAATGCCAAGCTCAGCTGTGGTCACTAGCTTATAGTTTGGTAACAATTTTTGTAGGCGGTACATAAGCTCGGTGTTGTATGCACCGCCGCCGCAAACGTACATCTCAGCCTCTGTTGTTAGTGCTAATGCATCATTGGCAATGCTGTAACAGGTTAAATCCAGTAGGGTAGACTGAATATCGGCTTCAGTTAAATAACTAAACTCGGCAAGTTGCTGCTCTAACCACGCCTGATTAAACAGTTCTCGGCCAGTGCTCTTAGGAGCTGCTAAGGAAAAATAGGGGTGCGATAGCAGATGCTGTAGCATTTTTTCATCACTGGTCCCAGATTTTGCCAAAGCTCCCTCTTTATCATAGGGAAGATCTTGCTGATGCTGGATCCATGAGTCCATTAAGGTATTACCGGGACCGGTATCAAAACCCGTTACCGCTTCGGTATTACCGGGCAGGTAAGTGATGTTGGCGATGCCGCCAATATTGAGAATAATACGTTTATGGTTAGGCGTTGCGAATACGTGTTGATGAAAGGCGGGCACTAGTGGCGCACCTTGGCCGCCAAGTGCAATATCTTTACGCCTAAAGTCAGCGATCACATCAATACCTGTTTCGGCTGCTATGGTGTTTGGATCGCCAATTTGTAGGGTAAAACCCATCTCTAAATTCGGCATATGACGGACGGTTTGGCCATGGCTACCGACGGCAATAACCGCAAGCTTATCGACCCCCGCTTTCTCAAGTAGAGCATTGACGGCTTTCGCAAAGAGTTTTCCTACTGCGCGGTCTAGGTGCCCCAAGCGGTTTATCTCATCATTTCCAGGTAAACAGAGCTTCTGTAAGTTCTTTAGTAGCGGTGCAGGGATGGCTTCAGAGTGATGCTCAACCAAAGTAGGTGTGTCAGCGGAAAACTTAACTAGTACGGCATCGACACCGTCCATACTGGTGCCTGACATTAGGCCAATGTAATAGCTTTTGTGCATGGTATTGAACTCTTATGTTGGCGTTGATTAAATATATACCCAAGTGAATTTAAGTATAAAGACACGCTAATGCGATGCTATCTGTACCTGCTTATTATGCTCAAGCTCTGTCATCAGTTTTTTACTGACGATGGCAAATGGCGCTTTCTCTTTGCTAGCAATAGCTTCTGACTTAGGTAGTTTGACTGTGCGTGGGTTACGGTGAACGCCATTAACGATAAATTCGTAATGCAAGTGTGCGCCAGTGACACGGCCAGTAGAGCCAAGTGTACCTATGATCTGTCCCTGCTTAACTGAAGCGCCCGTTTTTACTTTGCGCTTTTTAAGGTGCAGGTACTTAGTGGTGTACGTATCGTTGTGCTTAATAAAAACGTAATTACCATTGTATTGATTATAGCCTGATTTTATGACTCGGCCCTTACCTGCAGCTTTAATAGGAGTGCCTACTTTCGCAACATAATCGACGCCGCGGTGTGCTTTTACTTGACCTGTAACAGGGTGTAAGCGACGCGGGTTAAAGCTTGAACTGACATATTTGAAATCAACTGGTGAGCGCAAAAATGCTTTACGCATGCTGCGGCCTTCGGCAGAATAATAGCTACCGTCTTTATACCTAACCGCAGTATAACTGTCACCTTGGTTGCTAAACTCAGCGGCAAGAATGTTGCCGTTGCGTAAGAACTCACCGTCAGCGTATTCCTCTTCAAAAAGTATCGCAAAGTGATCGTCTTTTCTTAGATCTAACGCAAAATCAATATCCCAACCGAAGATGGTCGCCAGCTGCATGATCTGATTTGGAGTTAACCCTGCAACAACGCCCGCATTCCAAAAATTACTCTTAATGGTGGCGTTGGCAAATTTATTGCGGATTTCAACTGTTTTGCTGGCGATACTTTCTTTATAGCCGTTATCGACGCGATTAACGACTAAGGTTGATATCTTGTCAATATGGTAGCGAAGTTGTACCAATTGGCCATCATCATTTTTAGCTATAACCAGCGCATCGCCAGGCATGATCTTTAGCAGGTTCTTTTTGGCTTTTGGTAGTTGAGTCACATCATAAACATCTTTCGCTGTTAGGCCCGCGCGGCTAAATAACGCAGCTAATGTGTCACCACTCTTAACTTGGAAGTGCTTCTCGTTTAATAATGGCGCAACGTCGGCCTGTGTGGCAACTGGGTTAGTCGTAGTTTGAACTTTGCGATGCACCGAAGGCTGTACTAATGGTTGCTTTCGTGACTCGGCATTTTCCATGCTAATGGCTTCAGAGCCAGAGGGTGGCGTGGGAGTACGAAAAGCTAGCGGCACTTCATAACGAGTATTTAAGCCGTATTCCCCGTTTGATGAGACCGTCTGCTTAGATGCTTGGACATCATCCGATGGCATTAAGATAATAATTAGCGTGACAAAAACTAAGATACATAAGAGTATTTGATGTAATTTTGGCAGTAATTTAAATAAAGTTATAACCTTTCCCATTGACCTTGGTACCAAATTCGCGCTTTCTTAGTGATCCCCTTAGTGTACACACTTTCATTTGTGCTGGCTAACAAGTAACATTAGTCCCCAGATTTTATGATTAGGCTCCCAGGAGTAACCGCCGACATGGCTGATTTAGAGCAAGCATTAGCAGAAATTAAACGTGGCACCGACGAAATTTTACTTGAAGCGGATCTACTGGAGAAGTTAAAAGAGGGTCGTCCACTGAAGATCAAATTGGGCGCCGATCCAACCGCACCCGATATTCATCTTGGTCATACCGTCATTTTGAATAAAATGCGTACCTTCCAAGAACTCGGTCATGAAGTGATTTTCTTGATCGGTGATTTCACCGGTATGGTTGGCGATCCAAGTGGCAAAAACAGCACACGTCCTCCGTTAACGCGTGAGCAAGTACTCGCTAATGCCGAAACTTATAAGCAGCAGGTTTATAAGATTTTGGATCCAGCAAAAACACGTATCGAGTTTAACTCTACCTGGTTAGAGCCACTCGGTGCCGCTGGTATGATCCGTTTAGCGTCGCAACAAACGGTTGCGCGCATGATGGAACGTGACGATTTTAAAAAGCGTTATGGTTCTGGTCAGTCGATTGCCATTCATGAGTTTATGTATCCACTACTACAAGGTTATGATTCAGTCGCACTTGAGGCTGATGTTGAGCTCGGTGGTACGGATCAGAAGTTTAACTTGTTGATGGGCCGCGAGCTGCAAAAATCTTCCGGGCAAAAGCCGCAAACTGTGATTATGATGCCACTGCTAGAAGGTTTAGACGGCGTTAAGAAGATGTCTAAGTCGGCGCATAACTATATTGGTGTCAGTGAGCCAGCCGGTGAAATGTTCGGCAAAATCATGTCTATCTCCGATGAGTTGATGTGGCGTTACTTTGAACTATTGTCGTTCCGCCCGTTAACTGAGCTTGAGCAGTTTAAAGCTGACGTTGCAGCTGGCGCTAACCCGCGTGATATTAAAATAGCGTTGGCAAAAGAGATTATTGCTCGCTTCCATGATGAAGCTTCAGCAGATGCTGCGCATCAAGAGTTTATCAATCGCTTCCAAAAAGGCGCAATTCCTGAAGATATCGAAGAGCTTGAGATTGCTGCTGGCGAAGGGATAGCGATTGCTAACTTACTTAAAGAAGCAGGCTTAGTTAATTCAACATCTGATGCGATGCGCATGATCAAGCAAGGCGCAGCCAAGATAGACGGGGATAAGATTGAAGATACCCGTATGCAGTTAACAGCCGGTACTACTGGTGTATTCCAAGTGGGTAAGCGTAAGTTCGCTAAGATCACCTTGGTATAAAGCGCTTTGTTGTAAAAACGGAGGTTTATTGTGCTTGGTGAATTAATTCGCTGAGCGCGTTATACCTGTTGTTATACTGATACTAAGTAAGCTGTTTAGTATTTTAACAACGGTCTGTACCAAAATGCAGACCGTTTTTACATTGCCAAGTTAACTTGGCACCCTCTAATGTCCACAAGCCTTTCTGTTTCTCCATAGACAAAATTAATAGCATTTTTGGATGTTTGTCACTTTGCTGGCTGACACTATAGGTGACAACCTTTCCCTGAAAGTTTTTAACTCTGGCTAAGGAAAAATTTTCTCCTGAATAATGAGCTGAAATAGACTCTGGCGCTTGAGTCCACTTAAGTGACTCTATTTGGGCCTGACTGAGTTGTTGATTAAAGTGGTTAATCGGCTGCACCGCATAAGATACAACCATCGGTTGTTCATAGGCAGAAGCGGAACTACAAAAGAGTACTGATACAGCAAAAATGGTGCGACGGATGTTCATAACGACCTACAGCAAAAAATAAAGTCCCTACTATTTTGACAGGCTGAATTGAAAAAGTTTCCTACAAAACACCTAAATGCGATCTAGCGCCCATTAAGGTTGAATTGATATGCTGCTGTAGCGGTGAAGTATTGAGCTTGCTATTGTGAATTCACCCTAGTTAATGATTATTTACTGAGTTGATAATTGATCGGACATAGTTTGGTAGTCCATTAAATCTTGGTGCTCTTTGATGCGGTTGTTGGTCATGTCGAGACTCAAGGTGGTCACGCCGGGAATGGCGATATCAATGATACGCCCAGGCTTGCCGAACTGCTCCCCTGGCCCCTTGTAACGATAGTTTCCTATTAGCACGACTAGAGAGCCCGAATTAAACATATGTTCAATACTAAAAGTGTATTCAAGTACGCCTTGATGGGCGCGCTTCAAGAAGCTTAATATATGGCGCTTACCTGTGTATTTCCGGCTAGCAGTTCTGTCATTAAACACACTGTCACGATTATAAAATGAGGTTAACTTTGCATAATCTTGGCTAGTAAAAGCCTGAATATACTTGACCGCTAACTGTTGCTCTTTGGGCATGTCGCCGCTGTTAGCAAAGGAAGGAAGGCTGAAAAAAACTAAGATCAAACTGAAAAATCGTAATTTCATTATTGTTGCGTCTTTAAGTCAAAAGCGGGTAAGGACAGATGCCAGCGAATTGCGGCTAATCTAATGATTAAGGCGGTTGCCATTGCAAACAGCAACGCAAACATATCGGGCGCTCCCCAATATAAGCTAACGCTGTAACAGATTCCACCGATTATTGATGCCGTCGCATAGATCTCAGTGCGCAGCACCATAGGTACTTGTTGGCAAAGTAGGTCGCGAATAATGCCGCCGCCAACCCCCGTGATAAGCCCCATTACCACTGCGATCATGCCGCCCAGTTCTAGGCTTAAGGCTTTCTCTGCACCAATAATGGTAAACAGTGCCAGTCCAAATGCATCAGCGACAGGGAAGATATACCGAGGTACTCGTTTCGGCTGGCGCACAAAAATAAATGTGAGTAGCACTGTGGCTAAAATGACAATGATATAGTTGGGATCTTGGATCCAAAAAACTGGCGTTGCGCCCAATATGGCATCGCGAATACTACCCCCACCGATAGCCGTTACCGACGCTAATACAATCACGCCAAACGGATCCATTTTGTGCCGACCAGCGGCTAATGCCCCCGACAGTGCAAATACTGAGGTACCACATAAATCAAAGAAATAGATCCAATCGATCATCTGTCCAGCTCTTTTAGATGGATGTTTAATGCATCAACAGAGATGCGGATCTCGATAACCGATAACAATAGAGAGTAAAGCAGTAATAGCAAACTACAGCCAAAAATAAGCGAGCCGACTTTATTAAAGCCAATATAGATAAAGATCATGCATAACACGCACAACGCAAAACTTAGAACACCTGACTCCTGCATGCGTTTGATAATGCTAATACGCTGACGCAAATTCTTAAGCTGGCTATCGTGAATAGGTTGGCCATCGGAGCTTAAGCTACGAATAAGCGCTGCTAACGCAAAGAAACGGTTGGTATAGGCCAGTAATAGCAAAGAAATTGCAGGAAAGAGCAACGCAGGTGTTGTGAGTGACACATGAATGTTATCTAACAAACGGATAAGCCTTTAATGAGATATTGACCAGAACAAGAATAATACCAACGCCAACAATTTATACAAGATGGTGAACTTTATCTGAGGAAATTAGTATCTAAGTGGTTAATTATAAGCCACTGAAGTCGTTACTGTGGTTTAACCGTTCAATACTCGCAGTGCTCCCCAGATAACAGGTAACAGCACTATCGAAATAATCCACAAGCCAAATGCTATCGAATTGAGCTTTAGGGCACGCTGAATATCACCATCTGCTGGCAGTGGCCCATATTTTAACTTTGGCATGCTGACCTTTTGTTCTGCACTTTTACCGGCCGAGAATTTAGCTGGGCCAGCGAGCTCAATATTTAATGCACTGGCGATAACAGCATTGGTTTGGTACTCAATAATCGGTGTGGCATTAATACGTGGGTTACACAGGGTGGCCAAGCTTTTTGGTCCACCTTGAATGGCAAGGGTAAAGCTCCACAGCTTGGCAGGGATAAAGTGAAGCACTGCACTGAGTGCATACGCGGGCATGCCAAAATAGCGATATTGAGGATTATTAACAGGCCAAGTACTGTCCAGCTGTTTTATCATTCTCGCTATCAGCAGCAGCGGGACTCCGCCAATACAGTAAAAAAATGCCGTGGATGCAATGCCATAAGTCGGGGTGTTGGCAACACGCTCTATGGTGACTTTACTCAGCCCGACACTCGATAGAGATTGGGTGCTGCGATTGAGCCAAGGCAATAGTAGCGCGCGTGCGCGTGCTTTATTGTCACGGCGGATTGAAATCGCCACTTCATTGGCGATATATCTAAAGTGATCATCTTGTAAGCAAACATAGATAATCAAGGCTTCGAAAAACCATGGGAATTCGGCGAGCTCAATGAAGAAGCTAATGATCAACCAAAAAGGCAGGACTAACAGTATTGTCGACAGCATGCCGGCTATGAATTGCTGCGATGATGCTCGATGAGTGTGGTTTACTTTGAGACTTAAACTCTTGGCTAGGTCCGTTAACCACTCTAATGGCTGTAACTGACGTGGCAACGGCGCCATTCTGGCGATAAGAATCGACATTAACAGCACTATAGCACCGATATAAAGTTGACTATCTTGCGAGAAGATTTTCGTAAACTCCGGAACCATAGCGTCTGTTATATCCTTAAATTTCTTCGGTAAGCGTTAGCTAGCTAACTGCTCAATAAGTGCGATAACCATTAATGCTGAATGGTGACCCGCTTTAACAATGTACTCGTCAAAATCGACAGCAGAATCGTCGTTAGCATTATCTGAAAGCGAACGGATAACCACAAATGGCATAGCAAACTGATGACAAACTTGGGCAATTGCAGCCGCTTCCATTTCGCATGCCGCCATTGTTGGGAAGTTTTCTAACATGGTCTTAGTGCGTACTGGGTCGCAAATAAAACTATCACCAGTACAGATTAAGCCTTCAATGGTTTTAACTTCGCCAAGGCTAGCAACCGCTTTTTTGGCTGCTGCAACTAACGCTGCATCTGGAATAAAGGCGGCTGGCTGCTGCGCCATTTGGCCAATTTCATAACCAAAAGCGGTTACATCAACATCGTGATGACGCACTTCAGACGAAATGACAATATCGCCAATCGTTAGGCTATCGACGAAACCACCTGCAGATCCGGTGTTAATTATCGCATCAGGTGCGTACTTTTCGATAAGTAGCGTAGTGGCAATGCTTGCGGTCACTTTACCAATACCAGAGCGAGTAACAATAACCTCTTTGCCAGCTAATTGACCAGTGACAAACTCGATACCCGCAATAGTGGTAGAGGTCGAGTTTTCCATCGACTCAACTAAATGCGCAACTTCTGGCTCCATAGCGCCAATAATACCGATTTTCATGAAATAACCTTTTAACTGCCTGAATGAATATGGGCGCTAATATACCACGGTGATCGGTTTTAGTGAAAAAGCCTTATGGGTAAGGTGGGAGGTTGTGCAAAGTATCGCTTTGCACATGTGCTGGCTAGCGGTAATTGGAACCGCTTTTGCTAAAGTTTAACCCAATAGTGCCCGAAAGAGTGCTGGCTGCTCTATCAGCAATTGTTTTTCCAAATCTAAATCCAAGTCGTGGCGCTTCCCCCATTCTTGTAATCAAGAGTCGAGCCAAGGGGTAAAGCGCTTGTCCCCACTGTTGATTTCACAAGAGTCAATCCCACAGCGCCCCGGCGAAGTTAAATGCATTAGATACGGGCCTCATACTCCAATAAAAATCGCCTAACGCTTCCGATGGGACATCTGATGTAAATGGAGTTACAAATGCCGTGATGGCATGGATGCCAAGGAACGGCCTGTCCCGCGAAAGCTATGCCCACATCCCTGATGGCTCTACGGCATTTTTATCTGCGCACTTCAGCAACTTCGATGGGGAATGGGTGTTTTCTGTTAGCGAGAAGTACTCACCTAGATCTCGGTCTTTAAATTTGAAAACTCAAATGCAGAGAGTTTGCGCTTTTCAAACTCAGTGTAGTCCGGCTGAGGCCTTCGGTTTCAGGGCCAATTCTGTTCCTTACAGAATTTGGCATTTCCTCCATCCCTGGAGGTCTGACGGCGCAAAGCGAGCCTCAGTTGCGTCTGCACATACGCTGACCGCAGGTCTTTGGAACCACTTTGGTCAGCAGCTAACGCATTTATGCCCCATTACGTGTTATCTCCAATAATTTGCCCTATGCAGCACTGACCTCTTTGTAATACTTTTTCTCATCAGTCGGAAAGGTATGGGTTCCGCCTAGCGAGAACCTTTTAGTTAACCAATGCTTGTACTTTTATACAGTAGTATCGGTTTTGTGCGGTTAATCTCTAAATTTTGCGTAATCAGTTCACGGTTTGCTATTGAGTGAAAAGAGAAATAGGCGTAAATTCAGTAAGATGTAAGTGTGCGTTCATGAAAAGTTCAGATAACCGGAAAGCAAAGTGTGCGACTCACTTTTCTCCCTAGGTGTATTGGATACAATCTTAAGCGTAAAGGTTTAATAAGCTGTTATTAATGAACTTTTCAGACTTTTTACTGTGCACGCTTTCTCAACATGGTTTGGCAAAACGCGCACGCCGTATATTAAAATGTTAAAGACGTCTGGGTAGCTTATTTTCGGCATTTGTAAAATCAGTTTTAGACCTATAAACAGATATTTCAAGTCGAAAAGGTGATTGGAAGCGGTCGTGTAAATATGCTAGCTTGACGCAACTCGTTTGCGCCGTTGAACGGGTTCAAAAGGACACAACGAGCACGTCAAGTAAGGATACTCCCTGAAGACAATAAGCTTCCCAGAGGGGCTTCAGTGGAACATCTATTTTTTAGGGATGAAATAAGTTGAACATAGCCTGCAGGCTTGCACTCCAGTCATCCTTAACAACTCGCTTCACGAGACCTGCGGCTCGTGAGCTAGATCGTTATGTTTCTTCTTCTCGGCCGTGTTCAATTAAATAGTAGGATAAAATGGTTAATACTTCTTCTTATCAATCTGACAGTTATGACAGACAATCTCAAAGGTTTGTAATTCCTTTATACACGAAAGACGAGCTTGGTAACTACCTATTCTCATCAACAGGAACTCTGGCAAAATATAAAGGTCATCACTATATCCTATTTGCGGCACATGCATTAAACGACGGCGTTAATTTTGAAAGTATGTATACGTTTGGCCTTGATGGTGATTTTTATCAAATTCTTGGCTTCGCAATAGGCCATCAAGTATTTGAAGACGAAGATTTAGTAATTGTTGATTGCTTCAATCAAGCTTTAGAAAGCAAAAACTATTTCAATTTGGATGAAACGAGTCTAAAAGGGTTTGAAAGAAAGGGATTTGCATGGACAGGTTTCCCTGCAAGTAAGTCAAAATCTAAAAAAGTTCACAAAAGCCATTCTAAAGATGGCTTAGCCAGTAAATTCGTTTACATTGACGAAAGCGGTAATTATTTTAAGAATGCTCGTTATTTTACAATAATTTCAAAAATTCATAAAAATAACAATGTAGAAATCACGGGGGAGTATATCCGTGAAAAGGTTAACTTGAAATATCAAGGTGATGTGAGTACAGGGCCTCATCCTCAAGGGATGAGCGGCGGCCCTATGTATTTCTTCTCTAAGAACCAAGAGTTAAAGGATTGCTTAGATGAAACTTTTAGATTCGCAGGCATAGGCATTGAATATAAAAAGGATAATACAATTATTGGTATTCCAAGAATTAAAGTTATCGAGCTTATCGAAAAGTTTGATAAAGAGAATCCATTGCAATTTTCTGTAGTCCCAGCGGGTGAAGTAGAGCAAGTATTAAGCGAAACATAACAAGCGCTTTAAACGGAACAAAAACAGTTGGTTAGGTTCCGCTTCGCTTCACATTATAACCAACAATTTTTGTCCGCTTAAGCGGGCGTTAGGTGCACATGGGTTCTCCATATCGAGTGCGACTAAAAACTAAGGTGAAAGTTAAATGGTTTGTTCTATTTGCCTTTGTCACAGCTTTAGTTTCAATAGTTATATTCAGATTTGGGAGCATAGGGACTTATTCTGTTTCTGAAGGCTTGTATTTTAAAACCGAAATTCTCTCTGTTAAAGAACACAGTGCAACTGGACCAGCTAGAACAGGATTTTCCGCTAAGTTAAATTTTACAGCTAAAGTGTTAAATGCAGAAAAAAAGCGGGTTGAAGTTGGTGGTATGTGGCAAACGGAAAAAGGTGATATTGTTTGTATTGCTGAATTAATTAACTCCGAAAGTAAAAAAGTAGTTAATTACCTTATAGTTACGGATGAAAAGTGCACCTAACAAGGCGCTCAAGAGGGAAAATTTACAGTTGGCTGTTTTCACTCCGTTCAACAATTTTAGCCAACTACAAATTTCCCCTTAGCGGGGCGTTATATTCTTAGAGGCATTATGAAGCAATTGCTACTCCTTTTTATATCGATGTCTTTTTATGTATCAAGTGCTTTTGGGTGCTCCCCTGGTGTACGATCTCACTTTTATGTAGATTTAGATGCGGAAATAGAATGGAATAGTCATTTATACCCACCTGACATAAAAAACTTAGATATTGTAAGAGGTAAATTTCCTTGTCAGTTTGGAAAAATTAAAATTGAAGTGTCATTTCCAAAAGATAGCTTTTATCTAATTTCAGACGTTGGTTTTTATTTCGTTCAAGAGAATGTTGATATTTTAGACTCTATTTTCCCTAGTTCTCCTTTGATTGCGGTTAAAGATGAAAATGGGAAATTCTACATAGAATTCGAATGGTCTGACTTTAAATTGGATACTAAATTAAATACTTCATTTCGGCTTATGACTGTACTTAAAGATTCAAGAATAAGTAGCGTAAGTAAATTAATGGTAGTTAGCGGCTAAGCCGAATATAACAAGCTAATAAATAAGGACAAATAACAGTTGGTTTTTGCTCCTTCGTCGCGTATTTTAACCAACTGAATTTGCCCATTATTAGGGCGTTAAAGACGTCTGGGTAGCTTATTTTCGGCATTTGTAAAATCAGTTTTAGACCTATAAACAGATATTTCAAGTCGAAAAGGTGATTGGAAGCGGTCGTGTAAATATGCTAGCTTGACGCAACTCGTTTGCGCCGTTGAACGGGTTCAAAAGGACACAACGAGCACGTCAAGTAAGGATACTCCCTGAAGACAATAAGCTTCCCAGAGGGGCTTCAGTGGAACATCTATTTTTTAGGGATGAAATAAGTTGAACATAGCCTGCAGGCTTGCACTCCAGTCATCCTTAACAACTCGCTTCACGAGACCTGCGGCTCGTGAGCTAGATCGTTAGGTAAATAGGCAAACACGGAGTGTTATGAAGTCACCAAAGGATGAAGCAGATAAAAAGTTTTCAGTTCGAGATAACTTAATACTACTTGTTATTGCTTTAGTGTTTGCTGGATTAGCATTCCTCAATATTATTGATGGCTATGCTTTAGGTCGAAATGGCAGGTATTACTTATCGGAAGAGCCTGTCATGTTTTATATCGTTGTAGCACCTAAAATTATTATTTCTTTTATGTGTTTCTATTACGCAGTAAAAAACCATTTAAAGTTTAGAGTATAAATTTACCTAACAAGCTAATAAATAAGGACAAATAACAGTTGGCTGTTTGCTCCTTCGTCGCTTATTTTAGCCAACAATTATTTGCCCATTATTAGGGCGTTGGTATGACTCCCCACGTCAAGCAGAACATGACGATACCGGCCTAAATACTTAAGCCTTTATCTTTTCTTCTCATCCAAATTGGATTGAGCTAACACAGTCGATGAAGCAAGCAATTTCGTCGGTTGTCATGCTGATATCCGTGGATTACTTATCTTTCAATAAGCAGCGCCTACCTTACATAATCCGTCGTGACACCTGTCTTCAGTCTATGTTCGTGGTTCAATACAGAGTTAACCGTATTGCCATCCTAACGCCCTCGGTGATCGTGTCACATCCGATGCTTGACCCACTGTATTAGCTCAAAATCGTTCATCATGCAGGTACTCTCGACAACCGTAGTTTAGGGTTAACATTTGTCAGTACCACTTCTCGTGAAATAGCCCAAATATAAGCAATAATTTCTCTGGCTATGGCTGTCACGACTACGTTGTTATGTTTACCTTTGTACGTGAGTTTTTGGTATCGACGACAAAGCCTAAGCTGCGCTTGCCATGCAATATCAATGATTTCTTTCGGTAAACCTTCTTGTCTTATTTGCATCTCGGTTGAGATCTTAGCGGGGTAGCGATAGGAGTGAGCCCCTTCGACTAATAGCCGCCTTGCTCGACCATTGCCGCATTTCGTTATCGCACCCACATGCCGCTTTCCACCACTTGAGTGTTCCGATGGAACTAGGCCTACATAACTCATTAGTTTTCGGGGATGATCAAAGCGAGTTAAGTCTCCCAACTCAGCAATGACACCTGCAGCAACCAGTAACCTCACTCCACGTAATGCTTGTATGGCTTTGATGACCGGATAGTAACGCCACTTTTTAACGTGATGCTCAAGTTCATTGTCTAGCCGTTTTAGCCTCGCGATCCGCTCTGAAATGGTTTGTAAGTATTCTTGCAAGACAATCTGTTGACTCGGGTGCGGCAATATCAGTTCAGTCAGCCAGCGTAAGTGCTTTAGCGACCAATTAGCGGTGCCCTTATAGTTGATGTTATTTCTAAGCTGAAGCGCTTTAAGCTGGTATTTGGCGTCTTTTAAATCTTTCATCGCGGTCTCACGAGCACGAGATAAATCGCGGATAGCTTCATCTTCAGGCTCTGGAACATAAATCGCGGTAAGATCTTCCGACTTAAGCAGCTTTGCTAATTTAAGCGCATCACGTTTATCGGTTTTAATTTTCTCACCAGGCTTTTTGGGAATAAGTGAAGGGGCTATAACATAGCAACAGTGACCTAGGCTGGTAAGCAATCGGTAGATCCAGTAACCGCAGGGTCCTGCCTCATACACAAAGTGTAAGGTTGCTTCTGGATACTTAGATTGAAACTGCCTAGCAAGTTTGATTATAGACGCTTTGGCACTTGAAACTCGCCCAAAATGAACCGCTTGCGCTCCTCTTTGATCTTCAATATAAGCAACTTCTACAAATTCTTTATGTGTATCAAGGCCAATAAAAAGTATGTTATGTTTATTCATGCTGATCTCCGATTTAGTTTCTTTAACAAAACTATTATGGCTCTGGCTTTCAGCTAACCCACGATTGATTGGAGATCAGCATCTTTAGTGGGGAGTCATTATGTCTAGTAGCCAAGGAGGGGGCAATTGAAGTTTGACGATTTGAAGTCAATTATTGACATAGAAAACGATCTTGAATTGAACCTTATATCTAGTGATTGGGCAATGATTCAAGGTGAAAATTCAGAGCTAGACAATTGGCTAACCAAAGAAGATTTTGAACAATTATTCTCACCCCTCCCTGAATTTAAGAGTAATGAGACTGTATTTGCTTTTGAGACATTTGAACGGATATATAAGTCTACTGGTGAAATCAGGCGGTTGAGTGGTAGCTTTCATTTAAATTGGAAAGATTTTTCTGATTTTCAGGATACTACCGATATTTTGTGTTTCTATTTAGTATCCCCGAAGCTTAGCTGGGTTTTATATGCAAATAGAGATGTTTGGCTGTTTGCAAAGGCTACTAACAAGCCTCTGAATTAAAATTCTCCAAGGCTGTCATGCCATTTGCTGAGCAAATCGCCCGCCAGCACATGGTTCACTTATTAGAGGGGCGTTAGGTATACAAGGAGAGTATGATGAAAAAATCTATATTAGTGTTATTTGTCTTTCTTTTTTCATTTTCTAGTCATGGAAAAGATAATTACACGCCAGAGCAATTAATCGATAAAGCTAAAGCATTTGTCGCAGCTAAAAATGCTCGTCAACAACCCAACACCACAATCAAAGAAATAGAAAATTATATCTCGCTACTATCAGATGACTTCATTGATGAACACGTTAAGTTTAAGTTTACTTACACAGATAAGGCTAAACTCCGCGAGGATATGATCAATAAATTGAAAGATGAAGTCATACATAGCTCAATCGAAGTAAATGAAATAATGGTTGGTGCAAATGTGGTTTTTGTAAAAATGACTGAATCAGGTAAAGTTAAACCTTCTCATATAGACAAAACTATCGAGTACAGTAAAACTAATATTGTCTCACTTGAATTTGATAAATCAGGCTTAGTTAAACATATCCGTCGACATCACGGATAAGTATACCTAACAAGCTAATTAATAAGGACAAAAAACAGTTGGCTGTTTTCGTTCCTCAACATTTTAGCCAAGCATTATTTGCCCATTATTAGGGCGTTAAATAACAAAGAGTTGAAGGCATATTCGGAACGCTTAGCATTTAAGGGGTAGTGATGACGGCACAATAGCTTAGGTTCAGTGGTTCAATGGTTGAGTTACTCACAACTTGACGCAGCGTTACCGCATAATATTTGAGTGCCATACTTTCCCTAATGGCTATCGTTGCATTCAAAGATTAAGTACTAACCAATTTCTGTCCAAAAGTGAGTCGCACATGGTATGTCTATAGTAGGATATTAAAGTCAAAGAGTAATACTCAAGTTTGATGAATAACAAATCTGATGTGGCTACTAAAACCTAAAACCTAAAACCTAAAACCTAAAACCTAAAACCTAAAACCTAAAACCTAAAACCTAAAACCTAAAACCTAAAACCTAAAACCTAAAACCTAAAACCTAAAACCTAAAACCTAAAACCTAAAACCTAAGGCTAATATGCAGATCCGAGTTGGACAATTAGATAGTGAGCAAGTGCTGGTTCTATTACTGGAACATCATCAAGATATGCTGTCGCACTCTCCCGCAGAGAGTGTGCATGCGCTGGATATTAGTGGGCTCGAAGCTGATAACGTCACTTTTTTTGGACTGTGGCAGGGCGAGTTGCTAGCTGGTATTGGGGCACTTAAACAACTTGATAAGCAACATGGCGAGATCAAATCAATGCGCACTTCGGCGGACTTTTTAAGGCAAGGCGTGGCGCATAAAATCTTAGCGCATATTATTACCGAGGCTACGCAACGCGGTTATCAACGTTTAAGTCTTGAAACGGGCTCAATGGCCGCCTTTGAGCCTGCTAAGAAGTTATATCAACAGTTTGGTTTTAAGCAATGTAAGCCGTTCGCTGATTACCAAGAAGATCCCTATAGTGACTTCATGTCTAAATCAATGGCTAATCTACTTTAACTATATTTTTCATGCTCATATAGCATCAGGGTGAGGGCGCAAGCCATTCACTCTGTAGTTTTAAATATGCTCAACGTCAAATATCTGCTTTACTGTTTATTTTTTCTATCAACTCATTCTCAAATTACTCTCTACCCACGCTTAACTCACTTTCACCTTGTCTCGACTTACTCTGGTTTTAACTTCTGGATTGAGCTGAGCTGTCCACTAAGCTGTCTATTACCATTACCCTCAGAATAGACAAATTACGTAAATGCTAAACAAGTAAATTATGTAAGCGGTATTTGAGA
The DNA here is from genome assembly GCF_016757755.1 of Shewanella sp. KX20019. NCBI lineage: Bacteria > Pseudomonadati > Pseudomonadota > Gammaproteobacteria > Alteromonadales > Shewanellaceae > Shewanella > Shewanella sp. KX20019. The sequence goes on from NZ_CP068437.1 coordinate 1,375,608, forward strand.
TCTCTGTTTAACCATGTTAGATTTAAATGATAATCAATATCATTCGCATTGGGTTGGTGGTTAGATGGAAAAATGGCAAGATGTTATGCAGTCGGGAAATCAGCACTATAAAGAATCTGCTTGGATAGATGCTCAATACTGTTATCAACTTGCGGTCTCGATGATTGAGACACAATGGTCGACAGAGGAGGGTGATCGGCAACTGTTGTTTGCATGGATTGCGGGCATGCATAACCTAGCTCATCTGCACGAGCGTCAGCAGCAAAGCGAGATGGCACTACATTTCTTAAAAAATGCCCACGAAAAAGTACTGCAGATGTCGTCTGACAACGCGTTATCTGATCACATCCGTAGCTCAGCATTCCAAAGTTTAAGTTTAACCATTCCTGCGTTGCTTGATTTTGCTAAGCGTCATCCCATTTGCGACTCTTGTGTCGATGCTTTAGAGCAATCCGCTGCGCGAATTGGTGCAGGAACAGCGCAGCTGCATTAACCATAAGCAGTCACCGAAGGGCTTTAAAAGGTCCTCTATTGATACGTTTACATAAGGATTATTTATGAATAATTTCAAAGCTATACCTTTCTTACTTTTGGCATTAACGTCGTCATCGGCGATTGCGCATCCAGGCCATGACCATAGCGCGCCATCTGCTGACTTACTGCACTTATTGTGGGCGGCACCTGTGGCACTGGCTGTTGTTGCAGCAATAGTGGTGATAAGAAAAAGATTAGCTTTAGCAGTACACAAATAGGAGAGCCCATGTTAGCTAAAATACTAAGCAAAATAGATGCGCTTTATCCGCTTGAAACTGTATCTGCACATTGTGATATTCCCTGCAAAATCTACGATCCTATTAGTGCGCAGCTTGCGGTATTAACCATGATTAGAATGGTCGACTTGTTAGATGAGTTACCACAAGGGTCGATGCTAACGGCTAATCAGCAAGCGCAGTTTAGCCGCCTAGTGGCAGATAAAGAGCAGCATGGCCGCAAAGTAAAAGAGGAGATAATAGTCATCTGGGGTGATTACATTAAGCAGCCTCAACTGGAAGCCTACCCAGAGTTACATGAGTTAGTGCATAGCATAATGTTAGCCGCGTCAAAGGCTAAACAACATATCGACAGAGAGGTGACGCTAGATCTACTAACTAAGGTTAACCGCTTTGCTGAAATATTTTGGCTCAGTAAAGGTATAGATGTGTATCGTGCAGTGAGCCCCTATCCGCCTGCGGAGCATGTTGTTTATCCGAAACTGTAATAGGGTATTGAAAGTATGTTTGGTCTTAACGTCAATAAAGTCTCAGGTGACAGCATGTTTCCTAGGCTTAAAAGCGGTAACTTTGTTCTACTTTCTAGTCACTTTAATCTACAGCGATTAAAAGCTGGCGACATTATTAAACTGTTTCACCCTCGCTACGGCTACATAGTCAAAACACTGGTTGGCGTTGACCACTCAGGGCGTTTCTGGTTTAAGGGCGAGAATAAATACAGTGTCGGTATCGATGACATCGGCCCGGTTAATGCCTCGCAAATAAAGAGCAAAGTGATATTTGTGCTGGGTTAATATATCCAACTCAACTAACTCTTAGCAGCGTCATCCGCTTGAATTTGGCCAACCAATAGAACGGGGGCTGCATCTAGCTCATTGGCATCCATCATCGAGGCGATACGCTCAACCGATGATAGCAGTTGGCTTTGCTCCCACTGTTCAAGGTTTTGATAGTGTGTAATAAAATGCTCTTGCAGCGGTTTTGGCGAGCTACTTAATAAGGTTTTACCTGATTCACTTAATGAAAGGTGAACTCTACGCTTATCGGTTTCGCTGCGGGTTCTTATAACTAACTGACGACTTTCCAATTTATCGACTATCGTGGTGACAGTTGCGGGGCTTAGAGACACCTCCTTGGCTATCTCTTTTGCCAATGGCGCATCAAGCTGCTCAATATTTTGCATCACCATCAGCTGCGGGCCAGTTAGGCCTGACTGCTTATTTAATTGGCGTGAATGGATATCAATGGCACGGATCACTCGACGCAATGAGATCAATAATTGTTCATACTTTTCCATAACTTTCCCATGCAACTGATATTAAATTGAAGGCACTATGATGCCATATATAAAAATACGGTATAACGACAGAGCGTTATACCGCATTTTTGACTGCAGGTACAAGAGTATATCGAGTACTGGACTAGTTAAAAGTTAAAGGTTCTTGCAACCGACAATACTGCACGGGTATCGGCGGTGTCGATATCCATACTGGTGTCTTCAACGGCGAGGTTAAAGTCAAAACCTTTCCAGCTGGTCATATACTCAGCACGGTAATGGTTATAGGCTTTTTCGCCATCCCATGCCCACTTGTTCTCATCTGTCGATGTTGAACGGTCAAAGCTGATACGAATATCATGACCATCAGCGACAGTAAATGTGTGTGCAGCCATCATGATGTAGTGACCAGTATCAACACCAAAGTAATCCCATGTGTACCAGAAGTTTAACTCTGACTGACCCAATGAAGAACCATAACCAAACTTAGTATAAACCTCAGGATACTGGTACTCGTCTGAGAATGAGTCGCCATGGTAAGTATAGTAAGCAATACCGGCGTCAAGAGACACGCTCTCACTTAGCTGGTAGAACATGCCGCCGTAAAAATCTAGCTCTAACCAAGTGTCATCACCTGAGCCGTAATCAACGTTTGATGCCCAAGTTCCTACATACCAACCTGCGTCAGCAGCGTAATCAAGGCTAGCCTGTAAAGCGGGGCCATTATCTGTTTGGCTCACACCGTTAAAGGTGTAATCAGATGTTGCGTTGATTGTAGTACTAACGCCTGCAAATGCAGTTGTTGGCAAGGCAATAAGCCCTACTAGTGCAAGATTTTTAATTGTAGTTTTCATCATTTCCCTTTGTTTCTTATTAGTTAGCTAATTCAATTTTGCTAAAATCAATTTTGTTTTCTTTTGGTGAACGCTCAATAGCGGCTACTTTCTTATACTTAGTGGCTAAGATATAACCGAAGCAAGCCAGTATCAGACCAATCGCTAGCGCACCTACCCACTGAATTTCTAGGAAATTTAGTTGGAACAATAAAGTCAGGCCACTCATCAATACGATATTGCCGATGATGTATTTAGTCTTGCCGAATCGCTCAACGGTAAGGTTAAGGTTGTCGGTATAGAGGCGGATCAAGGAGTCGAGTGAGTTGACCACAAATGTGATGCCGACAAACACCATGGCGAGGTTGTAGAAACCTGTGGTGGCGATCTCATTGGCGCTGTAGTAATAAAGCACGGTAAACCACACGGCGATTGGCAGTGATGGGAATACCATCATCGCTATCAACACTTGATAAGTTCGCATCCCGCCAACAAAGCGTGAGGTGAACTGGCCGATCATGATGCTCCAAGCAAACCACCAGAATAGATAAAACTCATGGTAGTCATTCAGTGGCAGTACAAAGTGATGGATATTGCCAAAATAGTCGCCAATCAATGCAAAGGTTGAAACAAACTCACCAATACCACTACCGTCAGATAGGAAAGCGCCAGCCCACATAAGTCCGATCAAGCCTATAAATAACCAAGTACTGGCTAAGCTAAGAATGCGTACATAGCGAATGCTGGTGCTTGAGTACACGGCTACCGCAATAATCACAAATACGATGAGATAGAAGCTGCTGACAATGGTTTCGCCGTCGCCCATTTCGGGTAGATACCAAGGCAAGTTGGTTAATAACAGGTATGCGGTAAAGGCACAGGTACCAATAATCACTACGTTGTTAATAAACTTGATCAGCGGAATTTCGAAGAACTTCACTCTTGGTTCTATGACACAAAAATAGAAACAAGTTAAAAAGTAAAAGGCCCAGATTAGAAATGCCCAGAAGCCAAACTCAATCGCTAATGGGTTGGTAAAACCATATTCTGGACTGGCACCTAAATCGGCATAACCAGCAAACTCTGTTAATGGGAACATGATCAGTCCCACATCTAAGCCTGAGGTAAATAAGATAGCGATAAAGGTAAAGGTACGTACTGGTGTAACACCAACACATTTCACATTACCCCAGCGATAAATTACAAAGGCGATGGCGGCAAAAGTGAATAATATCCCGATAGTAAGCCAAGTAGTCATTATTGATCTCCCAACTTATTCTTAAGATAAAACATAGGTTTAAATCCTTTTTTATTTTATATTTGCCACTTAACAGTAAATTTTGGCTGCAAAAATCCCTCAAGCCTTAACTATCGTTTTAACGAAAGTTAAGGTTTGATAAATTAAACGTGGCGATTAAGACCATTTAGCCCTACTTGGCTTAGGCTGGTCAGTTGCCCATACCCAACAATTTGAAGATGCAGCAGAATGATTGCCGAGCATCTTCAGGTCGTTGGGGACATCGTATTAATTTGCCAATGCAAGGCACTGATAAATTATACGCGCTATCTTGTTGGTGCCTTATTCCGCTGTTGCTGTTGCCAGCCATTAGCGGTAATAACAGCCGCACTACTTGGTGCAAGTGGTGCTTTACCCAAAATCAAGTCTGCGGCGCGTTCCGCTAACATAATGGTGGGTGAGTTTAAATTGCCGTTGGGAATGGTAGGGAATATTGAAGAATCTACCACTCTCAGGTTTTGTAATCCGTGTACTCGCGTTTGCGAGTCTACGACTGCCAGCGCATCTTCGCCCATTTTGCATGAGCATGATGGATGGTAGGCGCTTTCAACTGAGCTTCTAACAAAGCTATCGATCTGTTCATCGGTTTCGACCGCCGTACCCGGTTGGATCTCTTCGCCGCGGTATTCATCCAGCGCAGGTTGATTGATGATCTCGCGAGTCAGGCGCACACAAGCACGGAACCCTTCGATATCATCTTGATGCGATAGATAGTTAAACTGAATACTCGGGGCAACATGAGCATCTTTTGATACTACTTTAACGCTACCACGGCTCTTAGGCTTGTTATGGCCAATATGCACTTGGAATCCGTGACCTGCAAAGGCTTCTTTACCGTCATAACGCATCGCTGCAGGTAAAAAGTGGTATTGAAGATCCGGCCATTCAAGACCCGCTTTAGAGCGGATAAAGCCGCAAGACTCAAAGTGATTGGTCGCGCCAAGTCCTGATTTATTCAATATCCAGCGAGTGCCAATAAACAGCTTGTTCAGTGGGTCAAGTTTGCCATTAAGTGATATTGGTTTTAGGCACTTAAACTGGAAATAGAACTCAAGGTGATCTTGCAAGTTCTCGCCAACACCAGGGAGCTCGTGCACCTGTTCAATGCCTGCACTCGCCAGTGTTTTTGCCGCGCCAACACCAGAGAGTTGCAGTATATGTGGTGAACCAATAGAGCCTGCAGATAACACCACTTCTTTATTGGCATTAACTTCTAGTTGCTTACCCTTTCGCTCAAAATGAACACCAACCGCTTTTTTACTCTCACCAGCTTTGGTTGAAAACAGCACCTTGTGCACCAAAGCATGGGTGATAACGGTGAGGTTTTCACGCTTCATTGCCGGTCTTAAGTAGGCGTTAGATGTTGACCAGCGCACGCCATTTTTAATGGTCATGTGCATTGGGCCAAAGCCTTCTTGCTGGGCGCCGTTATAGTCTGCCGTTGCCAGATAACCCGCATCCACTCCCGCATCGACAAAGGCTTGGTACAGTGGGTTTTTCATGTTATTGCCGTTATTGACCGCTAAAGGTCCGTCAACATCACGATAGTCATCTTTGCCAAAAGCCCAGCTTTCCGCTTTTTTGAAGTAGGGGAGGCAGTGGGCATAATCCCAATCTTTAGCACCCTCTTGCTGCCATTCATCGAAATCCCGCGCATGACCACGTACATAGACCATACCGTTAATCGATGACGAGCCGCCCAATACTTTACCGCGTGGGCAATGCATACGACGATTATCAAGATGTGGCTCAGCTTCAGTTTCAAACTGCCAAGCATACTTACCCGTATTCATTGGAATTGAAAGCGCCGTGGGCATCTGAATAAAGATGCTTTTATCGCTACCACCCGTTTCGAGTAACAATACCTTGTTACTCGCATCTGCCGATAAACGGTTAGCCAGCACACAACCTGCGCTGCCAGCACCGACAATAATGTAATCATATTCTGAGTTATTAGATTGGGTCATGTTAGCTCCTTAAAATGGACTTTCAAGAGGCTGCATACCAACATATACGGCTTTGATTTGGGTGTAAGCTTTGAGTGTTTCACTGCCATTTTCACGGCCAATACCAGACATCTTAAAACCGCCTACTGGCATTTCAGCAGGTGATGCACCATAGGCATTAATCCAGCAAATGCCTGCCTGCATTTGATGAATAACGCGATGGGCGCGAGTAATGTCTTGGGTAAATACCCCAGCGGCTAAGCCTAAGCGGGTGTCATTGGCGCGGCTAATGACTTCATCTTCATCGCTAAAAGGCAGTACTGACATTACTGGGCCGAAGATCTCTTCTTTGCTCAAAGTCATCTCATCGGTGCATTGACCAAAAATAGTTGGTGCAACAAAGTAACCGTTAGGGCTGTTGTCTGGGGTGAGTGCGTGGCCACCGCTAAGTAGCTCAGCACCTTCACGCTTGCCAATTTCAATAAGGCTAAGCACTTTTTGTTGATGCGCTTTTGAAATTAACGCGCCAAAGTTAGTCTCTGGATCCATAGGATCGCCACAAACAATGTTGTCTCTGGTGCGTTGCAGTAGTTTTTCAATAAAGCGAGGGTAGATATCTTGCTGCACAAACACTCGGGTGCCGTTAGTACAGATCTCGCCTTGGGTATAAAAGTTGCCTAGCATGGCGGCTGAAACAGCGTTGTCGATATCGGCGTCATTAAAGATAATTAGCGGTGATTTGCCGCCAAGTTCCATGGTGACATCTTTAAGTGAACTTGCCGCTGCGGCCATCACTTTTTTACCGGTGCCAACTTCACCAGTGAAAGACACTTTAGCAATGTCTTCATGGTGAGTAAGCCAAGCGCCGACACGGCCATCTCCCTGTACCACATTAAATACGCCATCGGGAATGCCTGCGGCGCTAAAGATTTCAGCCAGCTTTAATGCGCCCAGTGGAGTTTCTTCCGATGGCTTAAAGATCATCACATTTCCGCAAGCAAGCGCAGGCGCTGACTTCCAGCATGCTATCTGTAATGGGTAGTTCCAGGCGCCAATGCCGGCACAAATGCCCAGAGGTTCGCGGCGAGTGTAATAAAAATCATCACCAACGGTTTGTTGATTGCCTTCGATACTTGGGGCTAGTCCGGCAAAAAACTCAATAGAGTCTGCTCCGGTAACAACATCAACCACTGAGGCTTCTTGCCATGGCTTACCAGTATCTTGTACTTCAATGGCGGCTAGCTCATCGTTACGTTCTCGAAGTAGCGCAACGGCTTTAAGCAAGATGCGGCTACGTTCTATAGCGGTCATCTTTGACCAAGTTTCAAAACCTAATTTGGCACTTTTAATGGCGGCTTGTTGGATCTTCTCATCGGCGATTTCGACTAAGTAGCTCACTTCACCATTGGCTGGATTGATGACTTCAAAGGTTTCGCCTGTTTCATTGGAGAGCGCCTGCCCGTGGACGTAATTTGGGTAAACAACTAATGACATCGATTTGCTCCGTACTGCATGATAACGGCCTCGATAAAGGCTTTACATAATATTTGGGCCTGTTCGAACTCTTTCGCTGGAGAGTGACTTAATGCACTACGTAACCAAAAGCCATCGATCATCGCTGCGGTCTGTTTAGCAGCAGCGGTGGCATCATCTTGAGGAAGTAGTTTTTTAAAAGAGAACAAAAGGTTGCTGTATAAACGTTGACTGTTGATATGTTGCAATCTAGCCAGTCCTGGCTCGTGCATCGCTTGCGACCAAAAGCTCAACCAGGTTTTTGTTGCCGGTCGAGAGCGTTGTAGCTCGGTAAAGTTGGCTTCAACAATCGCGTGTAACCTCGCCAGTGGCAGCAGATTTTTATCTGCTGTTCTACTCAATAAGGCCTGTTTCAGCTGATCGAGTAGGTATTTCTGCGTCGCCTCGATTAACCCCTGTTTACCGCCAAAGTAATGGCTAATCAATCCCGATGATAATCCTGCCAAGCCACTAATGGTATTGATGGTGGTGTTATGCAAACCATGTTGCTCAACAGAGACTAATGTAGCGTCTATGAGCTGTTGCTGTCGGACTGTTTTCATTGGTGGGCGCGGCATAAAAGAGGGGATCCTGAGCACTATTATTATTGGCTAAATGTTAGCTATTTTGTACGTTTAATTGTTAATTGAACGTTCAATTAATAACAACTCTAATGGTTAGAGCTGTAAGTATCAACCTTTATTAAAATTTGAGACTTGTGTCACGGATTTATTTTGCTGATTTATGCTTGGAGTGGTGGTGTCGCAAGTCTTTGTTTAATAACAAACAAAACTAGTGGCTGATAATTATCCAAAACAGATAAGTAAGGGGAAAATAAAGTTTGAGTAAAAATTAGTTTCAACCGAAATCTTTCTATAATTTTTAGGTTTGGACTAAATTGCGAATTAGCCGCATGGAAGCGGTATCAATGCAAGTGAGTATTTTTCTGGGCGCTATAGCGAGCCGACATCAACTGGTCTTTCTAATTTGGATGGAGGTGTGAGGTGCCATTAACTATGGCTGCTATTGAGTTAAAATAGGGCGCGTTAACACGAGTGGTTAACTGGTGCGTAACATTTTGCTTACAATTGATTTGAATAAAGTATACAGTATCCTTGATGTTGAAAGTTGATCACTTCGGTAAGTGAGAGAACATCAAAATCATCAAAAGACTAATTATAAGTCTGAATAACCAATAGACCTTGTAATCAAATTACATTTTAAGGAATACTCATGAACACCCGTTTTATTGGATTAATGGCCGCAACTCTGCCATTGCTATCGTATGCAGGCGATACTTCTCAAGCGAACATAAATGGAGCTAACTCAGCTAGCTCTTCAGTGATTAGCTGTGGTACGGACGAGAACGGCCAACTTTGGCAGTCTAGCAACTTCACTCCCCAGCAACTTCAAAAATTGGATGCAAAAAAAGCCGGGCTAGATGTAGCTAAAAGCTCTGTGGCACAGTTGAATGCTGTCGATCCAATGGCAGCTGAAAATCGCTACTACATTCCGGTTGTTGTACATGTATATGGTCAAGATGTACACAACTGTACTGCTGATGATGACAGTTACACTTGTGTGACTGACGAGACTCTTATCGATGCCCTCAATAAGACCAACGAGGACATACAGGGTCTTAATACGCTGGACGGCCCCATATTGGCTGAGTTTCAGGAGATTCGAAGTAATCTTAATGTGGAGTTTGTGCTGGCAAAGGTTGACCCTGATGGCAACCCCACTAACGGCATTATCCGTCATAACGACGGTTTGATCTCTGGTTATGGAGATAGTGATAAAGCCGACATTAATGCAGCAATCGCAGCTGATGCTTGGGATAATTACAAGTACATGAATGTGTACGTACAGCATGACTTGTATAACGATGGCAGTAAAACCAACTCTGGTGTTGCTTGGTACCCATCGGAAGACATGTCAGACAAAAATCTTGCTCGTGTGGTTTACAATGGGGCTTACCTCGGCACAAATGCTGAAGTAAGAGGTGGAAGTCGAGACGTTCCTTATGGGGAGAACTTTCGCTCGGTACTGACGCACGAATTCGGTCATTGGCTAAACCTAAAGCATACCTTTAATGGTGAGAGTTGCTCGACTGAAGATGCACTATTTTGTGGTTTATCTGGTGATAACGTCTGTGATACCCCACAGGTGGACTGGAGTGGTTATCAAGACAATTACAAAAACTGCCTTGGTCAAAACACTAACACCGAAAACTTTATGCATTATTCCGACAACTACGCTATGTTCACCCAAGATCAGAATAAGCGTACTACGGCGGCTCTGCATCATCCGGCACGACGCACATTGTGGAGCGATGACAACCTAATCGCAACTGGCCTTGGCGAATATGCTGCCATCGGAGAGCATGAATGGGACGGCAGCGGTTTGGACGAAATGCCTGAGGGCACGCTGCTATTTGAAGCCACGGAACTCGCTGCTGATAAAGATAGCATTACACATTACCCTGTTGTTGTTGATGAGAGTGTTGAACTGCTTGCTGTCTTTTTAGACAACTACACCGAAGACCCTGATATGTACGTTCGTTTCGGTACTGAAGCCGTTTTAGGTGACGATGATAATTGGACCACTGACTTTACCTCTTTTGCCGCTGGTGGTAGCCCAGAGTTTGTTAAAGTTTTTGCGCCTACTCCGGGTACGTATTATACAACTGTGCATGCTTTTAGTGAGTACTCTAATGCGAGATTACGTATCGTCGCTTTGGACGATCCAACCCTTTGTGAAGGTTGTACCCGAGTAAAGCTGCTAACCGAAGACATAAAAGCTAATAACGGTGACGAGCCGAAACTCTACGAATTCAGCATACCTGAAGCTGCAGTTCGCGTTAATTTTCAGATTCCTAATGGCTACGATGGCGACCCTGATATGGCTGTTAAAATCGGTACCGGCGTTATCATGGATGAAGATGGTAACGATTGCTTGCCATATTCAGCTCCTGGCATTCTGGAAGACTGTATATTTGATGAGCTCGCATTAGGTTCAGACGGCGAGCCAGTAGTGCCAGCGGTTGAAGTTGGCGGCCTATACAGTGTTATGATCGACCCCTACAAAGATTATAGTGGTGCCAAGTTCCTCGTCACTTACGACCTACCTTGGTCTGAAATGCCGCTTGCCAATGCTAATGGTCCCTATGCAGGTGTAGATAAAGACCCAATTAGCTTTAGTAGTGCAGGGTCTAATTATGACAGTGGGATTATTGAAAGTTACTTGTGGGAGTTTGGAGATGGTGTCAAGAGTATAGAAAGTAATCCACTGCACACTTACGCCGATGCTGGGGTTTATACTGCAACGCTAACGGTGACCAATAACTTTGGTGCCAGTCGTATTGCTACAGCACAAGTAACTGTAGCAGCTTCAAAATCACCAACGGCGAACATAGTCGTTGTTGGCGAAGCAGAAATTGGCGAAGCGATAGCATTTTCAAGTGAGGGTACTCAAGCGGGAGATGCTGAGATAGTGTCTTATCTGTGGGAGTTTGCCGACGGCTCAAGCTCTGATAGAAAAGATCCTATTCATTACTTTGCTGTTACGGGAGAGTACGAGGTGACGCTGACAGTTAGCGATGAAAAAGGTAATCAAGGTGCGACTAGTACCGATATCATAATAAGTAAAGCTAGTGTGGAACCTACAAAGAGTGATAATGATTCAGGTGGTAGTACTGGATTGCTAAGCTTGATTGGTCTGTCATTAGTCATGTTACGTCGACGAACCGTGAAATAACGAGCTCTAATTAAATTGGATGAGGTGTCTCTACCTCATCCATTTCGCATTAAGCTTTAGTTATTATATAGCTTTGCTCTAAGTGAACCATGGCAGTTAAATTTTGTATTTTAGCACTAGTGCTAAAAGCCATTTACAATCTCTATAGCAGGCGCCAGTCGCTTAGTGCTGCGTGATTTTTTGTGTGGTGATGAGTGAACTGCTGCATATAACAAAGTAAAGCGTGCTCAGACAGTGAGGTTGTTGAGTTACATGGACGACGTCATTTTTAAAATCGTCGTCTGTATATGCAAGTAGGTCAGATACCAAGTCGCTAGCTCAAAACTACTTTCCTGAATGAAGTCGCAGATTCAACATCTTAAATTTTTTTACTCCTTACCTCTCCGCTTTCTAGAGCTATTTTGCTGCGACTATATTGAAAGCGGCAGGGATAAAATTGAATAGACACTGAGCGTTAATATCGGTTAGAAAGCTAGTTATGTTATCGACTATTTTGGTTTGGCATTTCATCTGTATTGGTGCTAGCAATATGGGTAGCTTAAACTCACCAATCGACTGCCATTAGCGCGATAACGCTATGGCGAACACCTAAACGACGCATTCAGCGCTAGCCGTGTGAGGAGCTCGTATTTGCCCAGGCCGGTTTTGAGACTTGGTAGACGATACCTTGGGTTAAACGAACTTAGTTGTTCTCTTTTTTGCGGAAGTTAGCGCATCTATCACACTCATTGTTTGGTTCTACTCGTATAATTTTTTGGCTCCACTCGCATATTTAGCTATCTGGAGTAGGGTATGAGCTAACACTTATTTGCAGCAATAGGCGATAACTTACCTATGGTGCTTAAGTCGATGCTCAATAAGCATGCTTAAGCTGCTAGACTTTTTATTAATGCATTCTTTACCTTCTTTTAACCCTAAGCAGGGAGCTAAAGAATGAAACATGTATCAATTGATATACCAATTAACAGGATGATAGATTCAATGGTAAAAAAAATAATACTAGACACAGATCCGGGTATTGATGATGTTATGGCGATCCTGTTCGCTGAAGCGCATCCGGAGATTGAGCTCAAAGCCATCACCACAATATACGGCAATGTGACCATTGCAGGCGCGACCCACAACGCGCTTTATCTGAAACAGAAATATGGCTTTGAAGCCGATATAGCCGAAGGTGCAGGCAAGCCCTTGGTTAGACCTCCAGTTGGCCCTACTGTTGCAGTACACGGCGAGAGCGGTTTCGGTGATGTTCAAGTGCCAGCCGAGGTTGAAGGTAAGGCAGACTCTCGTCCTGCATATCAATATATTATCGATGCAGTAACGGCAGAGCCGAATGAGATCACTATTGTGGCTATCGGCCCATTAACTAACTTGGCCTTAGCGCTGCAAGCCGAGCCTAATATTGTCAATTTAGTTAAAGAAGTTGTCATCATGGGCGGCGCATTTGGTGTTAATGATCACCGTGGCAATGTGACCCCTTATGCTGAAGCGAATATTCATGACGACCCCCATGCCGCCGACATCGTGTTTGGCGCTTCTTGGCCAGTAGTGATTATTGGACTCGATGTTACTGAGCAAAGCTTCTTCACGGCAGAGTACCTAGATAAGTTACGTGATGATGCAGGTGACGTCGGCCAATTCATCTGGGATGTTAGCCGTTTCTACCTTAAGTTCTATAAAGAGAAGGTCGGTTTAGATGCTTGCCATGTGCACGACCCGTCAGCAATTGCCTATGTGATAAAGCCTGAGCTGTTTACCTTAAGAGAGGGGCCAGTTCGCGTAATCACCGATGGCCCCGCTGAGGGCATGACGGTACAGAAGTTTGATGGTCGAATTTATATGCATGATGAATGGGAAACCCAGCCATCTCAGCGCGTGGGAGTTGCGGTGAAAGATGCCGAACTACTAGACATTTACCGCCAGAGCATTATCGATTACAGCCATAAAAAGGCGTAGTGGTCTGAATCCAAGTGGGCTTTAAAAGGGTTTTAGTAAAGCTCTTTTAGGAGCATTTGGTAAAAGCACTCTGTAAGAGTAAGTAGAACAAAAAAGCGTAGTGCTTAGCACTACGCTTTTTTATTGAGAGGAGTTATCTGTTTGCTAAAAGCCGCTATAGCCGTGCAGCAACTAAGCTAGCATCTGGCATATTCGCCGCACCTTCACGTTCAACTGCCAAAGATGCGTATGCATTAGCGTATTTTGCCGCTTCGAATAGTTTGGCTCCGGTTACCATTTGCGCCACTAGTGCGCCGTTAAAGGCATCGCCTGCACCCGTAGTATCAGTGACTACGCATTTTATCGCGGCAACTTCGCTGAAACGCTCGTTTTCATACAGCAACACACCTTGCGCGCCACGGGTGATAACCACGGTATTAACGCCCATCTGATTAATCTTCTGTGCCGCCAGTTTGGCGCTGTTAAGGCTGTTCACTTCAATGCCCGTCATTAAAGAGGCTTCAGTCTCGTTGGGAGTGATCACATCGACATACTTTAATAATGATGGGGTGTCGTCATGATAGGGCGCGGGATTCAGTACCACTTTAACCCCGTGGGCATGGGCTATCTGCATCGTTTGCTCGATGGCGTCGATATTGTTCTCTAGCTGCGTCAGTAGCAGGTTAGCACCGATAATATGTTGCTCGGCCTGTAAAACCTCATCTTGGGTGACTTCGGTATTAGCACCAGAGTGCACCGCAATCATGTTTTCGCCAGTGGCTTCACAAACATAAATAAGCGCGTTACCGGTGGGGCTGATATCGGATTCGACGATAATGGTTTTTTCTATGCCTGTGCTGGCGAGATGCTCTTTGGCAAAGTGGCTGAACTGATCTTTGCCTATCTTGGTCATGAAGGTAACGCTCGCGCCCGCTTTGGCTGCGGCGTAGGCTTGGTTTGCGCCCTTGCCACCAGCGCCGATATTGTTACTCAGTGAATGCAGTGTTTCACCGGGTTGTGGGAATCGTTCCAATGTAGAGACGATATCGACGTTAAAGGAACCGAGTATAAAAACCTTATTATTCATTTTGTTGACCCTATTGTTAATGGGAGTCTGGGACATAAGACCCGATAAGGTGTTGCTGGAGGTTAGTTGAGAGAGCAAACTATCCAGGCAATATTTATCGGCATCAAATTGTGCAGAAATTTGAACACCACCATGTGTCCTTATCACTTGTTGCTCGCTTTCTAGGTACACCAGATCACAACGAATGGTCTTTGGCGTTACCTGCAGTAACTTGGCAAGTTGTGCATTTGATAAGGTTTTATGTTCGCTGAGCAGTTTTAAGATAACAGTCAGTCTTTCATTTCGGCTTAGTTTGTTCATAGGGTCGAATATACGCGTAGCGGTTTAAAGAGGCTGTGATTTAGATAAAAGCTTAGCATGGGAAACGCACCAATTGGTTTGTTTTTTAGCAAGGGTGCTAATATCCTTTTGGTTAGTCTACTCATAGGTTGAACGTTGTTGGTAAAGGTTTAGATAATTGGGTGTTCTACTATTCGTGATTAAAGCTGCGGCCTTACGGCCGAGGTGAGTCGTGGCGCTTCGCCCACATCCGAGGCTGAGATAATCAAACTTCGTTTGATAAAGGTCGTGAGCTTTCAGCTCACACTCGGCCAAAAGGGGATCAACAGCAACCCCCTCTTGCCTAATTCTTTCATAAAGAGTCCCTGCCGCCCCGACGAAGTTACATGCGTTGAGTACAGGCCTCATACTTCAACAAAAATCGCCTAACGCCTCAGATTGTACATCTGATGTGAATGGATTCACGAATGCCGTGATGGCACGGATGCCAATGAACGGCCATGTACCCCCGAGCCTGAACCATCATCTGATAGGCAGGATGCCTGAATGTCTTGAAGTGCATGGATGCACGAGAAAGCCCATGATGGTTCTACAGCATTTTTGTCTACGCACTTCGGCAACTCCGATGGGGAATTGGTGTTATTCGATAGCTTTGGGCTCCGTTTTGAGTAAGTGGGGTCTGAGTATGGGGATCGTACAGGGTCAGAGTAAAATTTAACCTTATATTCTACCAATTAGTCATAAACCAAGGTTGGGGACTGGTCTAATTCGGACGTAAATCGTCAGTGAAATTAAACGTTAAGGCCTTCTTTGACAACATTGCTATGTGCTAAAAATGTCAGGGGTTAAATCCACAGATTTACATAGGGACGGGATATCAATCAGCGTCATATTATTACCCGATTCAATGATATGGCCACCGGCTTTGAGTTTTTTTATTGCTCTTGAAAGCGTTTCGGGAGTCATACCTAACTGCGTCGCCAGCAACTTCTTAGTGACCAATAGGGAGACGCGGCCCTGCTTGATATTTTGTGAGCGGTAAATATCTGCAAGTTTCATTACCAGTCTCTGGTTAGCGTTCACCTGAGTAAGAATGTTCATCGTATCCATTAGCTGGCAGATTTTATTACTCATAAATGCCATTACCTTCACCGAAACCTCTGGTGAGCTCGATACGATACTGAGAATACTCTGGTAACAAAACGCGGAGAGTTCGCTGTCCTGCTCGATTCGGGCACTCATAGGATAGGTTCTTGGCTGCATAAACATCGCCATCTCTGCGATAAGCTCTCCGGCCAGAAACACCTTGAATAGTTTCTCATCGCCATTTGGCATCAGGCGATATATTGAAACCTTGCCTTTATCCACCAGATACATGTTGTCTGCACTGTCTCCCTGATTAAAAAGCTGATAGCCCGAGCTGTACTCGACCTTTTTGCGGCTTTCAAATAACTGCTTTTTTTGCTGTTTATCAAGTAAAGAGATGATGGATTCCGGCACGTTAAATTCCTTGGCTTGATAATAATCAAGCGGTGAACCTTCTTACGTAAGATATAGTGCAAATGATAATCATTATTAATAATAGTGCAACACGTAAAAGGAGCTGCTATGAAAACGATAAGCCCTGCTTTTCGATGGATAAGCTTTATAGCGACGATGGCTATATTGATCCCTGTTGTACTTTTTGCCTAGGAGTCGATATGTCAGAAAAGCTGGCTATGCCAAATGAAAACAGAAATGTATCAAAAACCCCGGGGCATTGGGTACTTGCTCAGTTAGGTAAAAAGGTGCTTCGTCCCGGTGGTAAAGAACTCACTGAAAAAATGTTGCAGGCGTTAAAAATATCCCCTGTTGATCGTGTCGTAGAGTTTGCTCCGGGCATGGGGTATACAGCACGCCTTTGTCTGGAAAAGGCGCCGCTAAGTTACACTGCGATTGAGCAGAATGAGCAAGCTGCTGATATTGTTCGATCCTATTTAAAGGGCGCAGAGCAGCAGTGCAAGGTAGGAAATGCCCAGCAAACAGGACTTGAAGAGGGGGTCGCGACGGTTGTTTATGGTGAGGCAATGCTAACCATGCAATCTGATAGCCGAAAAAATGAAATTATTGCTGAAGCGTCGAGAATTCTGGAGCAGGGCGGGCGCTATGGTATCCATGAGCTGTGCATCTCCCCGGATAGTATTGATCCCAGTGTAAAACGTGCCATCCAGAGGGAGGTTTCTGAGACGATTCAGCATCCTGCAAAACCCGTAACGCCGGCAGAGTGGAAACAACTGATGCTGGATAATGGTTTTGAGATTGAATTTGAAGCGGTTGCACCTATGCACTTGCTGGAACCGAAGCGAATGATCGACGATGAAGGTGTGATGGGTTTTCTCAAGATTGCCAAAAACCTGCTTACTAAGCCTGATGCGCGGGCGCGGGTCATTGGTATGCGTAAGGTGTTTAATAAATACCAACAAAACCTGGCAGCGATTACTCTGGTAGCGAAGAAAAAGGAAAACTAATCAAGTTTGAATACGACTATATGTTTAAATAACTGCAAATCATTTGCAGAAAGATTCCGTTTAAAGCGATTACATCACATTTGTTCAAAAAATGAGTTTTCTAATCGTGAATTCAATGTTGAATTTACAGACCCCCAGCCTTAATGGTGAGTGTTGAGTTGCCTACTAAGCTTGACTGATGAACTTCAGTAGAAAGTTACTATGGCCAAGGTCAAGAGGAGCGCTGATTCGCAGTGAAGTTTCCATTTAACAAGTAGAGCATATTCCAAGGTTAAAGCGTCATTTGTTAGAATCTTAGCTCTAACAAATAGGAATCGTTGCCGCGCAACCGACAGCTTTAAGAACACTTTTCTCTGCTAATCCTAAGGGGAAGTGGTCTACATCCCCAATCTCACTATTTCACTGCTTTACCGGTATTCATCTGCGGCAACTCTATTGAAAATAGTTGAAGTTCCTCTTCGGTAAGGTGTAAAGCTGAGTCTACGTCTTTAGCTTGCCATTTATATCCCCATCCTCCTGAATCCTGCATCTTCAGGTAAGATTGATATTGAGAATGATCCGCTTTGTAAGCTTGGCTTTCCAGTTTCACCTTGCTGCTTATTTTTCTATAAATGATCTCGATCAAGCTCTATGAGCCTAATAACAACTAGCCTGCCGACATTATTATGAACAGCGGGTGGCTTGTGGCGACATCAATCGAACAAAATTTTGGCAATGAATATTACCGTCAACTGCCCCTTTTAGGCGCAAGTTTAGGTGAGCTATTCGCTTTTTTTGGGGTTAAGCGAACCTATGGCGTTGGTGGTGATTTCGTGGCGAATTTAATTAATGCGCTGGAATCTTATGTGGAAGTATTACCGTCGAGCAACGAGATGCATGCCGGCTTTAGCGCCTGCGCTCAGGCAGAGTTAAACCCATTAGGCGTTTGTATGACGACCTATACGGTCGGTAGCTTACCTTGTATCAGTGCTGCAGCATTGGCCAGAACCGAAGGGTTACCCGTGGTTTTTATCTCCGGTGCGCCAGGGGAAAATGAGATAAACAGCCATGCACTGCATCACAGTGTCCACCCGCATACGGCATGGGCTACCGATCTCGATGCGGCACTCAACGCCTTTCGAGCGCTTGGGATCCGCGCAGAGCGTCTTCAAGGGCAAAGACACAGTGGCCAACCCAATATTGCGGCTGAGCAGTGTCTAGAGCTGCTCACTTATGCATACTTGAACCGCCAACCAGTATTTATTGAGATCCCACGAGATTTAATCAGTCAGCCGACACAGTCTTTACATCTACCTAAGCATGTTACTCAGCTAAGGCGAGTGCAGCCCTTGAGTTTAAGTGGTGCCGAGCTAATTGCGAGAGAGATTGAATTTAAATTAGCTCAAGCTAGATCTCCTTTGGTCTTTCTAGGGGAAAAACTGAGATTAAATCAAGAGCTACTCGAGCAAATAATCTCATTTTGTCAGCAGTTAGGTTTGCCCTATGCAACGAGTTGGTTTGGCAAAGGGATGCTGGATGAAAGCGACCCCCTCTGTTTAGGCAGCTATAACGGTGCATTTAGCGACATTGAGGGAAAAGCCTATATCGAGTCAGTCGCGGATTACGTGCTTGAGCTGGCAACGGCTATTTCCCCAAGTGATACCAACAATGCCTTTAGCAGCCAAACTCACGCCGTGGATAGTCATCCCAATAAAACCATGCTTAAAGGGACATCGAAATGGGAGCAAGATATCTCTGTGGTGATGACTTACCTTCAATCTGCCGCTTTAGCACCCAGAACATTGCTAGTTGAGCCCTCAAGCACTGTTGCCGCTGCCAAAACAGCAAGCGTTTTACTCGGGTATCATAACTTGGCGGCGACCATAAACTTAGCGCAGCAAGCATTATTTAAGCCCTATATATTTGTTCCTGAAGTCGGCAACTCCTTATTTGCTAGCTTTGAACTTGAGGTGCTATCGAGTGATATTGGCCGAAGTTACCTGGCTAATCCTTGGTATGCTGCAATGGGAACAAGTTTGCCCTATGCTCGAGCAATTGCAGATCAGCTGGCTGAAGTGGATAGTAGCCAACCTGTACTGGTGTTAACTGGAGATGGGGGGTTTAACTTCCAAGCCAATGAGCTAATCAATCTGCAGAAGCTCGGTGCGAATGTCACCATTATCTATATGCGCAACAATATCTTTCATTTGGGTAAGGCTGGAGATGCGCCGGTATATGAGTGTAACCACCTTGAGTTTGACCCTAAATTATTGATCTCTGCCTATGGTGGACAGGGTCACTTATGTGAAACGACTGGGCAGTTAATCGATAGTCTTGTACAAACCGCAACGGCAGGCGGATTGCACCTGATTGAGATACCGACTTCTACGGAACCTGAGCATCAGAGCGAGATCACTAAGAAACTTAATACCTATATTGGTTTTCGAAATGGTGATGTCGCAGCAACATCAGCCTGGAATACATTATGTGAGCGATAAATGCAGCTTGCTCACTCTTTAGTCTTTACGCAAAAAAAAGCGCTCCATTCGGAGCGCCAATCACAAACTGTAGAACTTAACGCTTAATCTTCGAAGGTGTTGAGGATCCCGAGCGCGGCATCGCGACCTTCGGCAATCGCGGTGACCACTAAATCAGACCCTCGGACCATATCGCCTCCGGCAAACACTTTCGGGTTACTGGTTTGAAATGGATTGTCGGCGACTTTTGGTGCTTTAACTAAACCCCAATCATTGAGCTCGATATTAAAGTCAGCTAACCACTTGGCAGGGCTAGGCTGGAAACCAAAGGCGATAATGATGGCGTCAGCTTCAAGAACCTGTTCGCTGCCCTCAATCGGCACTGGACGGCGACGACCACTGGCATCGGCTTCACCGAGCTGAGTTTCAATGCACTCAATACCGACCACTTTGCCATCGACTGTTTTAATCTCGCTTGGCTGACGGTTAAAGAGAAATTCAACCCCTTCCTCGCGAGCATTTTGCACCTCGCGGCGTGAACCGGGCATATTGGCTTCGTCACGGCGATAGGCACAAGTCACTTTAGTTGCTCCTTGACGCACTGCTGTACGAACGCAATCCATGGCGGTATCCCCACCACCGAGTACCACCACTCGCTTACCTTTAAGGCTGAGGTAAGGGTTGTCGCTGCACTCAGTGCCCATCACATTATGGGTGTTACCGATAAGGTAGGGCAGTGCTTGATGTACGCCTTGAGCATCTTCGCCAACAAGGTTAGCTTTCATCGCGGTATAGGTCCCCATACCGAGGAAAACCGCATCGTAGTTTTCAATCAACTCTTTAAAATCGATATCTTTACCGACGGTCACGCCGAGCTTAAATTCGATGCCCATGCCTTCAAGCACGTTGCGGCGAACTTGCATCACCTCTTTGTCGAGCTTGAACGAGGGGATACCGTAAGTCAGTAGACCACCAATCTGCACGTTTTTGTCATAAACCACAGCCTGCACACCGTTACGGGCGAGTATGTCGGCGCAACCTAGACCCGCAGGGCCTGCACCAATAATGGCGACGCGCTCTTTACGCGGGGTCACTTTGCTCATATCCGGGCGCCAGCCTTGAGATATCGCGGTATCGGTAATGTATTTTTCCACATTACCGATGGTTACGGCGCCGAACTCTTCGTTAAGGGTACAAGCCCCTTCACACAGTCTGTCTTGTGGGCATACACGGCCACAGATCTCGGGCAGAGTATTGGTCTCGTGCACTAAGTCTGCGGCTTCCATAATACGCCCCTGCTTGGCGAGTTGCAGCCAATTCGGGATGTAGTTATGCAGTGGGCATTTCCACTCGCAATAGGGGTTACCGCAATCAAGACAGCGGTCAGATTGCTCTTGTACCTGTTGCTGAGCAAAAGGCTGGTATATCTCGATAAATTGCGTCGCACGTTGCTTGGCAGCGTGTTTAGTAGGGTCTTTGCGCCCAACTTCAATAAACTGAAAATCATTGCTCATTTTTACTTACCCCGCTCTGACTGCTAGTGCAGGTGCTGATGGCGTTAACTTTAACAGATCGCTTAGCTCAACATTTTTTGGTTTCACTAAAATGAAGCAATCTATCCAGTTCTCGAAATCACTTAAGATCATCTTGGCGTGTTCACTGTTGGTCTCTTTAACATGCTGCTCAATCAACTCGCGTAGATGTTGCTGCTGAATCGTTGACTGCACTTTATGGGTGTCGACCATCTCAGTATTGACGCGGCGATTAAAGCGGCCGAACTGGTCAAATACATAAGCAAAGCCACCTGTCATACCTGCGCCGAAGTTCACCCCGGTTTTACCCAGTACCACCACGATGCCGCCGGTCATGTATTCACAACCGTTATCACCTAACCCTTCAACCACGGCAATCGCGCCTGAGTTACGCACCGCAAAACGCTCGCCGGCTTGACCCGATGCAAACAACTTACCGCCTGATGCGCCGTACAAACAGGTGTTACCTAAAATGGTTGAACGCTCAGACTTGAATGGGCTGCCCAGCGGCGGATACACGCAGATCTTACCGCCTGACATGCCTTTGCCGACGTAATCGTTAGCGTCGCCGCAGAGCAATAACTCAAGCCCTGGAGCGTTCCATACGCCAAAGCTTTGGCCAGCACTGCCGTTAAATTTAAGTGTAATTGGTGATTTAGCACCATCACGGCCTGCATGGGTTGCGATGTAACCCGAAAGGCTAGCACCCACTGAGCGGTCGGTATTGTTGATGTTGAACATCTCACAGATGGATTCGCCCGCTAATACCGCCTCTTTGCAATCTTCAACAAGACGTTGATTTAATGTGCCAAGGTCTGATGGTGGATTGGTCTCTTGCCATGTTACAGCCGATGTTGCAGGCACTTGCGGACGATATAGAATTGGCGATAGATCCAAACCTTGCTGCTTAGCAGTTTCGCCCTCTAATGCCGCTAACCAATCACTACGGCCAACCAGTTGTTCAAACTCAGTGACGCCTAAGTCCGCCATGTACTCGCGGATCTCTTGTGCGACAAACTCAAAGTAAGTCATTACTCGCTCAGGCAAGCCGTGGTAATGCTCATTACGCAGTTGCTTGTTTTGGGTCGCGACGCCGGTAGCACAGTTGTTGAGATGACAAATACGTAGGTATTTACACCCCAGTGCAATCATAGGCACTGTACCAAAACCGAAACTTTCAGCGCCAAGCAGTGCAGCCTTAATCACGTCTTTACCGGTTTTTAAACCGCCATCGACTTGTAAGCGAATTTTATGGCGTAAGCCGTTAGTTACTAGCGACTGGTGCACTTCTGCAAGGCCCAGCTCCCATGGACTTCCGGCATATTTTACCGAGGTAATTGGGCTAGCCCCTGTGCCGCCGTCATAACCTGAAATGGTGATCATATCGGCGTAAGCTTTTGCTACACCGGTGGCGATAGTGCCGACGCCTGGCTCAGATACCAGTTTCACCGAGACTAAGGCCTTAGGGTTTATCTGTTTTAGATCAAAGATCAGCTGGGCCAAATCTTCAATCGAGTAGATGTCGTGATGCGGCGGCGGAGAAATTAGTGTGACACCAGGACGTGCATTACGCAGCGCGGCAATTTCTACGCTAACCTTGTCACCCGGTAGCTGTCCACCTTCACCGGGCTTAGCACCTTGGGCTATTTTGATTTGTAATACTTCGGCGTTAACCAAGTAATGCGCTGTGACACCAAAACGGCCAGAGGCAATTTGCTTGATGGCTGAGTTACCTTCGCTGTTAAAGCGACGTGGGTCTTCTCCACCTTCACCTGAGTTTGAGCGACCGCCAAGACGGTTCATTGCCACCGCTAATGCTTCGTGAGCCTCTGGGCTAAGTGCGCCAATACTCATGGCTGCGCTATCAAAGCGAGTGAACAGAGTTTTTGCGGCCTCGACGTTGGCAACATCAACTGGTGGCAGTTCACCTTTAACTTCAATCAAGTCTCTTAAGGTGGCAATAGGGCGATTATCAACTAATTCAGTAAAGCGTTTGTAGTTGACATAATCTTGGTCGCGAAGACTCGCTTGCAAGGTGTTAACCACATCTGGGTTGAAGCAGTGGTATTCGCCACCTTCAACGTATTTGAGTAGTCCGCCTTGGGGCAGTTGCTGATGCGCTCTAAAGGCATTTTTATGCAATAGTTGCTGGTCTTGTTCAATCAGGGCAAAACTGGCACCTTGAATACGGCTAATCACGCCGTTAAAACACAACTCAACCACTTCATCGGCTAGGCCTACCGCTTCGAACTGTTGACTACAACGATAAGAGGCTACGGTACTAATGCCCATCTTCGACATGATCTTACGCAGACCTTTGTCTATGCCCTGGCGGAAGTTGAGCATCAGGTCGCGGGTGTTTTCAACGCCATTACGTTTAGCGAGATCTGAGATGCACTCATACACCAAGTATGGGTAGATGGCGGTGGCGCCAAAGCCAAGCAGTACCGCAAAATGATGTGGATCACGCGCCGATGCGGTCTCTACAATAATGTTGGTGTCGCAGCGTAGGCTCTTATTAACCAGTATTTGCTGTACGGCGCCGACAGCCATAGCTGCTGGAATAACTTGCTTAGACTTAGCGGTGGCGCGATCTGACAATACCAGCAGTGTGGTACCTGTTCTGGCCAGTCGCTCTGCTTCATCACAAATACGTTTAACCGCGGCTTCAAGGCCTTCGCTTAAGTCGTAATTGAGATCGATGGTGTTAGCGCGATAGTAGGTGCTATCTAATGCCATTAGCTGATTAAAGTCGCTAAACAGCAGCACCGGTGAGTTGAACATTACGCGATAAGCGTGGCCAGTGGTTTCATTAAATAAGTTTTGCTCACGACCGGCGCAGGTGGTGAGTGACATTACATGTTTTTCACGCAACGGATCGATGGGTGGATTGGTTACCTGAGCAAACTTTTGGCGGAAGTAGTCGTAGATAGTGCGCGACTTTTTCGACAACACGGCCATTGGCGTATCATCGCCCATTGAGCCTGTGGCTTCTTCGCCTCGTTGCGCCAGCACCCAAATAACTTGTTCTAGCTCTTCACGGGAATAACCAAACTGCTTTTGATATTGCAGCAGCTGCTCGTCACTGTATTCGCGTGAGCCTTGCTCGCTCGGACCAAAGTCTTCTGCAGGCTTGAGTATTCTACTGTTCTTAGCCATCCACTCTTTGTATGGGTGGCGACGCTTAAGGTCGTTATCAATCTCAAATGAAGAGTACAGCTGACCATTTAAGGTATCGAGTACCAGTAGTTCACCTGGGCCAACACGGCCTTTCTCAATCACTTCATCTGGCGCGTAGTCCCAAATACCAACCTCTGAGGCCAGAGTTAAAATACGGTCTTTAGTGATGACGTAGCGTGATGGGCGCAAACCGTTACGATCGACGGCGCACGCTGCATGGCGGCCATTAGTCATTACAATTCCGGCAGGGCCATCCCAAGGTTCCATGTGCATAGAGTTAAAGTCGTAGAATGCTTTTAACTCGGCATCCATTTCTGGATTACTCTGCCATGCTGGTGGAATAAGCAAGCGCATGGCACGGTACAAGTCCATACCACCGGCAAGTAGCATCTCTAGCATATTATCTAATGATGATGAATCTGAACCGGTTTCATTCACGAATGGCGCGGCTTGCTGTAAGTCAGGCAATAGCGGCGCATGAAACTTGTAGGCACGGGCTCTTGCCCATTGACGGTTACAGGCTATGGTATTGATCTCACCATTGTGGGCCAAATATCTGAATGGCTGTGCCAATGGCCATTTCGGTGAGGTATTGGTAGAGAAGCGCTGGTGGAATAAACAGATAGCACTTTGCAGGCGTATATCGGCCAAGTCGCTATAAAATGAGGGCAGATCTGCTGGCATCATCAAGCCTTTATAGACGATGACCTGACCAGACAAACTGGCAATATAGAAATCTTTATCATGGCTCAGTTGCTGCTCTACGCGGCGTCTTGCCATATAGAGGCGGCGTTCCAAGTCTTTTTCGCGCCAACCAATGGGGGCATTAATCAGTACTTGAACTATTTGTGGCTGACTTGACTTGCCGATAGGACCTAAGACGTTAGAATTAACTGGCACATCTCGCCAACCTGCAACACTCAAGGTTTCTTTCTGTAACTCTTGCTCTAGTAGGTGTTTGGTTTGTGATGCCTGCTCTTCATCTTGGCTAAGAAAAAGCATTCCCACAGCAAAGCGGCGGCTTAAATGCCAATCATTCTCCACAGCAATTGCTTTAAAAAATTCCGTAGGCAGTTGCATCAATAATCCACAACCATCACCGGTACGTCCATCTGCGGCAATACCACCACGGTGTTTCATGCGGTCCAATCCCTGAATCGCGGTACGTACTATACGGTGACTCGCTTCACCGTCCATTTGAGCGATAAGCCCAAAACCACAATTGTCCCGTTCAAAACTTGGATGATATAAGCTCATTGGTACACTCCCTAACTTCAACTGATACTACTCGGGAGATAAAGCACAAAATATCTATATATATGCACCCGAATCAATCAAATTAACCCTAAGCGCACTAAAGGTCAAACCAATTTATTGCATAACATTTACACTAAACTAGTTAATTCATACGCTTGTTCCATAAGGTTTACCTTTACGTAAACTGTGAAAAAGCCTGTATAACCTTATGAATAAAAAGAATTTTAAATTTTACGTTTGTTTTTGTTTACCTGGTTGTAACAACTGTGGTGATTGTAGCCTATTTACAGAAAGTGATTTTTATTGCAAATACAGTGAAATGATAGTCACTTTAGGGTCTGACTAATTATGCATAAGCTAATATAATTACTCAGGTAATGTGTACAGGATAAAGATTGCAACGAAATTACGGTTATTTGAGCTAGCGCTAATTAATGATCTGCACAAATGAATAGAATGGCGCAAATTTTTAGGTTAGGTGGTTTGCTTTGGGCTTGGATAGTTACGTTAATACGTTTGGCAGTGTATGTAAGCAGCGATATGGGGAGCGGATCCGTAAGCTGACAATTGACGCTAAATTTACCTGTCCAAACCGAGATGGCACACTTGGCAAAGGTGGATGCACCTATTGTAACGTAGCCTCGTTTAGCCATGAGCACAAAACTGAACTGTCGATACCTGCGCAGTTAAGCCAAGGCCGTGAGCGACTTTCAACTAAACCCTCTAAGTACATTGCTTACTTTCAGGCGTACACCAGTACTTATGACGAGTATTTAGTGTTAAAGCAGAAATACGATGAAGCGATACAAGACAGCGATATTGTCGGCTTATGTGTCGGCACGCGTCCCGATTGTGTGCCAGATGAAGTGATTACCCTCTTGGCTGAATATCAGCAACAAGGGCTAGATGTTTGGTTAGAGTTGGGATTGCAAACGGCGAACAATCGAACCCTAAAGAAGATCAATCGCGGTCATGATTTTGAAACCTATGCAGATACAGTAAAGCGCGCCCGAGAAAAAGGTATTAAAGTCTGTACTCACCTGATTTTGGGCTTACCTGGTGAAGGCCATGCTGATTACCTCAATACGTTAGATAAAGTGTTGGACGCGGGTGTTGATGGGTTAAAGCTGCACCCGCTACATATTGTAGAAGGTAGTACCATGGCTAAAGCCTGGCGCAACGATAAAATGGATCTGTTAGCCATAGAGGATTATGCCTATAGCGTGGGAGAGTTAATCCGCCGTACTCCTGTAGATATTATCTTCCATCGAGTGACAGCTTATGCGAAAAAACCTATGTTATTAGCACCAGATTGGTGTGCTTTTCGTTGGGATGGTTTAGTGGCTATTGTCGATGATTTGAAAGCTAAAGGTGCGCAGGGCAGCAGTTTAGCTATAGTTCGAGCAAAGGTGACTTAAGTGGATTGTAATACTGTTAAATCTCCCGGGGTAAAAATCGCTACATTTGGCAATTAGTGATGCTTTTTGATTAAATCTAGGTTAATAAAAGGTTAAATTGGCAATGAATTTAGCTACATATGTCACTAGTAGTTGCGCCCACCATTTTAGCGGGTATTATGTGGTAAAATCGTCTTTTAAATACACGGCAAACATTTTGAGAGGTGCCTAGATGGCAACAGCTGAATTAGAATCAATTTTGGATCTTAATACACTGGAGCAGTACTGCAGTGCAATTGGCGCAGGTACGCTACTTAAAAGTGTCGTATTGTTTGAACAGCTAATGCCAGAATATGTTGGCAATCTAGTTAACGCATATGAAGCGAAAGATAAAGATACACTATGCAGTGAGGCTCATAAGTTTAAGGGAGCTGCTGGTTCTGTAGGCTTAAAGCGCATTCAACAGTTTGCGCAGTTATTACAGCACGGTGAAGAAGCTGCATGGGACAATGACCATTCAGCTTGGTTAAACGAAATTGTTAACCATGGCCCTAGCGATCTGCAAGAATTAAAGTTATATCTAGAGTCAAAAGCATAAGCTCTAATGCAAATATTGAGATGGCGCTGTTTAGGTAACTAAACAGCGCCATTTTTTTTACTCATGATTGTGTTCAAAAAACAGTTTGCGCTGCTTCACACTCTACTGCCGTTATTAAAGTGAAGGCATGGTAAAGTGTGATAGAGTTAAATAGAACCTTTCGATAAATAACGTCATTGGTAATCTGCTTTATGAAACATCTTCCGAGTCTAAAAAACCTGTTTTATTTGGTCAATTTACATCAAGAACAAAACTTTAATCGTGCTGCTAAAATTTGCCATGTTAGCCAGTCTACGCTCTCAAGCGGGATCCAGAACCTTGAAGAACAATTAGGGCATCAACTTATTGAGCGTGATCACAAATCATTTATCTTCACTGCCATTGGTGAAGAGGTGGTGTTGCGTTCACGAAAATTGCTAACGGATGTTGATGATTTAGTCGAACTGGTTAAGCATCAAGGTGAACCCATGACTGGCGAAATCCGCTTGGGCTGTATCCCCACGATTGCTCCATTTTTATTAAGCAGAGTGGTTCAGCACTGTAATGAAGTTTATCCTAATCTGACTTTGTTGTTAAAAGAGGACACCACCGACAGACTGGTCGATGCATTGGGTAAAGGTGAGCTGGATCTACTGCTACTAGCATTGCCCGTAGATACCAGCGGTTACCATAGTATGAAAGTGGGTATAGACCCGTTCAAAATGGTCGTGCATGAAGAGCTAACGGACGAGATCCATGAGCCGATTGATTATCAAGATTTGCCAGATGAGAGTATTTTCTTGTTACAAGCCGAACATTGTATTACTGGCCATGCTATTAGCGCATGTCAGTTAGCTGAGAGCACTAAAATTAATCCGTTTGCGGCGACAAGTTTGCATACTCTAGTGCAGATGGTGAATTGTAAGTTGGGCACCACATTCTTACCGCAGATGGCGATAGATGCAGGGATTTTAAGTAATACTGATTTGGTAACGATGGCGCCGCCTGGCGAAACACCCTATAGAGATATTGGTCTTGTTTGGCGTCAGACATCTAGCCGCATCCTGACATTTAGAACCTTGGGCCTAGAGATCCAGAAGTTGCTTGAACAGACTCACTAAAGTGATTTATCTCTGTGTTTAGTCCTGAAACTAAAAAAGCCGATAGATAACTATCGGCTTTTTTATGTGGGTTTTATACGGGATTTTTAGGCGTGACACCATAAACATCAATGGAGTGCTGTTTACCTTTTAGCTTAATTGGGCCAAGGTTATTGAGATTATAGCGGGTGTCAGGATAGTCGAGGCGTGATTTTAAAGAGCCTGAAATCAGCATTCTCTGGCCAAGTGGATTGCACTGATCTTGTAGTCTTGCCAAGGTATTGAGCACATCACTAAAGAAACTAATCTCCTGTTTTTGAACCCCCACGACAGCAGCTACAACTTGGCCACAATGCGCCGCAGCTTTAAACTTGGGTACAAAACCGTATTGCTCCTCAAAATATAGCCTCTGCCAGCTTAATTGCTGAGAAAAATCATGATAGATATTAAAGCAACGATCTTGCTTCACACCGTCTTTAAGTGGCCAATGTATGAGGACGGCATCTCCCATATAACGGTAGATCTCAGCTTCATTATTGGTGACAGTATCTGCCAATAGGCTAAAGCTATCTTGGATCAAACGGCTAAAGCGGTAATCGCCCAATGATTCTGCATGGGTGGTAGAAGCTACCATATCGAGATAAAGAAAAAGTCGTTGCTCATATCGAGGCTTATGATATTTGCCTAGACCAATGTTAAATAGCACTCTCGGGCCAACGAGTAGCGCCATCTGCTCGATAAAGGCGAGTCCCACTCTAACCACTACTAAGTAAACGATAAGAGCTTGGAAAGCTGGGCTATAAAGAATGTGGGCCGTGAGCATCTGACGTAAGGTTGTCATGTGGTTTTCGATTGCCCACATGTTGAGATACTGGGTGATATAAGCAAGCGTAGTTGCTCCCAGTAATAGAAATAGACCTTTAAAGATGACTGAGAACACATAGGGTAAGCGGTTGATGGCGCTAAAATCAGCAATTAGGTTCGACATCCAATGCAGGCTGCCAAAAATAATCCCCATATAAATCGAAAGCGTCGCTAAGTCAGCTGAGCCAATGGCCCACTGAGGAAGTTCTGGCGTTTGTGCGTATCTGAAAAATACGAAGGCCGCCATAGCTACAGTCCAAGCGAAAATAGCGAAGGCTAACTTCTTCGCTTGTATACGTGCTCTCACGATTTAGGGGGTATCCAACAGCTGCTGTTTTTACGATGGGCTAGTTTATAGAATATCACCATACTATTTCCAGTAGTATTTGTGATCTAAGTCAAATGATTGTGAGTTTTTGCGCCAAATTTACCTAAATATGGCCAGAAAGGATTTTTTGAGTGAATTGTGTCTTCAAATAAAAGCCACGAGGGTTGGTTTTAGACAATGCACCATTATGGTCAATACTTTGGGTGAGTACCTGACTGTTGGCAGCTTTTGGGCGTAATTG
The DNA here is from genome assembly GCF_016757755.1 of Shewanella sp. KX20019. Taxonomy (NCBI): domain Bacteria; kingdom Pseudomonadati; phylum Pseudomonadota; class Gammaproteobacteria; order Alteromonadales; family Shewanellaceae; genus Shewanella; species Shewanella sp. KX20019. The sequence goes on from NZ_CP068437.1 coordinate 1,405,738, forward strand.
CAGTACTTCACCATGGCGCGCTGTAATTGTTTCGACTTTGCCCATGGTAATGAGCTCCATTATCTCTTCCCAATCTTGCTTTAATAGTGCCGTCTCTTCAGCGGATGGACACCACAATATTGGCGAGCCTATCTGACGCTCTGAAAGTGGGATCTCTCTGGCACCTTGAACAGGGATCCAAAGTACGCTTTGCAGCTTATGGCAAACGACGCTGTTCTCCCATGTTAGCCCTTGAATATTTGTCAGCGGCGCGACGGTAACATAGGTGGTTTCGAGTACTTTGCCGACTTGGTTAACAGGGATCGTTTTCAACTCTACCCCTAAATGAACAAAATCGGGTTCGGGCCTTGAGCCTGCAAGAGCGCCAAGTTCTAGCTCTATTAACTGACCGACCCAACCTTTGTGTCGCTTTAGATCTTTTGGAGATTTAATTTGATGGTAGTTGGCCAGTTGTCCAAGCGTAAGTCCTGCCATCGCTTCTGCGCGCGCCATGAGCTCTTCAAGTGTACTGGGTGGTTGAGTAGATTTTTTCATAGCAAAGATTTTACTAAATTTTTGCCATATAGCAAATGTGGTTAAAATATAAGCTAAAGTTTCTACGCTAGAAATACAGCGGGTTAAATAAATGTAAGTTATTGAATATAAATGTTTAAAGCCATTATTGATTTTAGTCCCAGTGTGACTTGTTCAGCTTACTCCTGTGCTTTAGCTATTTTTCCAACATAGTTATCCACAGTTTTATTGGATAACTTCAGTTTTTTGTCGCTCTACTGCAATGAATGTGATCTGTCAATGCCATTTTAAGCGGATTAACAGCTTTTTTCTGGCTATGTATACTTGAATTTGTGAATAACATCATTATGACTGTCTTCATTTTTTAGATTTTTAATTGACTGGTTAAATATCGTACCGTCAAGATTTTACCAAGATCGCTGCTCATTATGTTGCGCTTTAAATTGTTGTTTTTGAAAGCTTTAATGTAATTGTCAAATCAGTGCTTCGTTTTGCTATTTGATGATTTTTGTGAGGTTATTTGGGCTTTTAGATAGTTTCCAACAGAGATATCCACAGATTCTGTGGATATAATTGGCTTTTACCGATCACTCCTGTTGATAAGGTTGGTAATTACTTAGATTTATCCAACGAATATGCGGAACAGATATTTGCTGCAACGCGAGCTTTGTGAAACAATCAATTCATTAATAGTTAATAGTTTGGAGTCCATGTGATTGATAGTGACGGCTTTCGCGCAAATGTGGGCATCATTATCTGTAATCGCTCTGGGCAGGTTATGTGGGCTAGAAGATTTGGCCAACATTCCTGGCAATTTCCTCAAGGTGGCGTTGATGAAGGTGAGTCAGCAGAAGAAGCCATGTATCGTGAGTTATACGAAGAAGTAGGATTAAAGCCAGAACATGTGCAAATTCTAACATCTACACGATCTTGGTTACGCTATAGGCTACCGAAGCGATTGATCAGACAAGATAGTAAACCCGTTTGTATTGGGCAAAAACAAAAATGGTTTTTATTGCAGTTAAAAAGTGCTGAAAGTGCCATTAATTTAAATGCCAGTGGCCACCCTGAGTTCGATGGTTGGCGCTGGGTAAGTTATTGGTACCCCGTTAGACAAGTAGTGTCATTTAAACGCGACGTTTATAGAAAAGTCATGAAAGAGTTTGCGCCGACAACTCTGCCTTTGCAGATTAAAGAGTCGATACCGAAAAGAAGAGGTATGCGCAGGAGCTAAGGGAGGTTTGCGTTAGTGCTAAAAACACTTAGGGATATAACACAAGTTGTTGCTTCAGCCAGAGATCTAGAATATGCGCTGCAGCAGCTTGTAACGCAAACCAAATTAGCCATGGCAACGGAGTGCTGCTCTGTCTATATATTGGAAGAGCAACGACTTGTCCTATCTGCAACAGATGGATTAGAACCCGATGCTGTTAATCGTGTGAGTCTGCCACTGACTCAAGGGTTAGTTGGCTTGGTGGCACAGCGTGAAGAAGCGGTAAACCTTGCCGATGCATCTGCTCACCCTCGATTTAAGCTACTTCCACAAGTGTCAGAAGAAGCTTATAGCGCATTTCTGGCAGTTCCCATCGTGTATCAAAAGTCTGTTATAGGCGTTATCGTCGTTCAACAAAGCCAAGCAAGACTATTTAGTGAGGGAGAAGAAGCCTTTTTAATGACGCTTGCGGCGCAGCTCGCGATGGCGATTAAAGGGCTAAAGCGCAAGGCCGTGGTGAACCACACTGCACTGCAGCCGCTATTTTACGAGGGTAAATCAGCCTCAAAAGGGATTGCGATTGCTAAAGCATTGCTACTCGGTGGGCAGATATCGTTTAATCTGACAGAAGTTAAGATAACAGCGGTTAGCCAGGAAGAGGTGCGGCTTAAATTGGCGATGAACCGTTGTAAGGACATTCTTGGTGGCTTATCTCAACGTTTTGATAGAGAAAAAGATCAAGAAGCAGCTTCGATTTTTACTGCATTATTGCTGTTACTCGAAAAAGCTAGTTTAGGCGGCGAGTACATAAAAGAGATTAGGTTAGGCTGGAGTGCTGAAACGGCAGTATGCCGTGTTTCTAAACGATATATTGCTCATTTTAATGAGATGGAAGATCTCTATCTAAAAGAGCGTGCTAGCGACATCAAAGATATTGGCCGGCGTGTACTTCGGCAATTGATTGAGCCAGAGAAGATAATTCTTGAGCCAGAAACTCCGGTTATTTTGATTGTTCGAGAGGCGAGTACTACGTTACTGGCTGAATTCCCAAGGCAGAAACTCGCTGGTATCGTCACCGAACTCGGTGGGGTTAACTCCCATGCAGCGATATTAGCTCGAGCATTAGGCGTGCCCGCGATCATCGGCGTTAATGGCATTTTGAATGCAGACCTTGATAAACGACAAGTGATTATCAACGCCAATAGAGGCCAGTTGCTGGTTGAGCCTTCCGCGACCATACTATCTGAATATAAGAGTCTAATCGCGGCTGAGAAAGCGCTGCAGCGTCGATATGCCGCAGAATTACCTTTACCGACGGTGACGGTTGATGGCTTAAGAGTCTATCTTTATATCAACAGTGGTTTGATTAGCAGTATTGATTCCGATACAGGCTGTGATTCTGACGGTATCGGCTTATACCGCACCGAAATTTTATTTATGCTGAAGCAGTGTTTCCCTGGTGAGCAAGAGCAGTTAGAGATCTATCGAAAAGTACTCACAGCAGCCAAAGGTAAGCCGGTAGTAATGCGTACATTGGATGTTGGTGGTGATAAGCCGCTTGAATATTTCCCGATCGTTGAAGATAACCCCTTTCTAGGTTGGCGCGGAATAAGGCTTAGTTTAGATCACCCCGAGCTGTTTTTAGTGCAGTTAAGGGCGATGCTACAAGCGGCAAGTGATCCTGACCAGTTACATGTTTTGCTGCCGATGGTAAGTAACTTAGAAGAGATTGACCTTGCGTTAGTCTACTTTGAACAAGCGCATCAAGAGCTAACGGCTGAGCTCGGTAGAGTCATATCTATGCCGAAGATCGGCATCATGTTGGAAGTCCCTGTATTACTTTATCAGTTAGATGAAGTTGCAAAGCGGGTCGACTTTGTCTCTGTTGGCTCAAACGATTTAACCCAGTACCTGCTTGCAGTGGACCGTAACAACCCTAACGTAAATGCGCTGTTTGATAGTTATCACCCTGGCGTGCTTCGGGCGCTTAAATTTGCCGTTGACCGCTGCAAAGCCAATCAACTGTCTATTAGTGTGTGCGGTGAATTGGCAGGCGAACCTACAGGTGCAATGTTATTAGTTGCCATGGGGTACGATCAACTCAGTATGAACCAAGCGAGTTTATCTCGGATCAATTATCTACTGCGTCGAGTATCAAAAAAAGAGCTCAGTACGCTGTTAGATGAAGCGCTTATGCTTGCCTCTGGAGAGGATGTAAGGCTACTTATCAGCGATTATTGCGAGAAAAAAGGCTTAGTGGCTCTGCTTAACTAGCGTTCGCTATTAACTAACTGAGCCGATTGCTTTAAGCTTTGGGCACTAATTGATGATTTTAAGGGTATTAGCGTGGAAAGCTGGCTTGTAGTATTTAGCATATGTCTGGCGCTTGGTGCTGTTATCGGTTTCATGGCCGGGTTATTGGGTATTGGTGGTGGGCTAATTGCTGTGCCGGCCTTACTGCATATTTTGCCCAGTGTCGGGGTCCCAGCAGAGCATCTACCGCATGTTGCCATTGCGACGTCGCTCGCGGCGATTATTTTGACCTCTTTATCTTCTGCTCGTGCCCATCACAAACGTGAAAATATCCCTTGGCAGCTGTTTCGAACCATGTTGCCAGGGTTTGTACTTGGTGCAATTTGTTCCGGCTTTATTTCAGAATTAATTGCAGCGACTCTGTTACAGCAAATTTTTGCTGTTTTTGTCATGTTGATGGCTATTCAGATGGCTTTCCCGATGAAGCCAAACTCAAGTCGTGAAATGCCCAGTGCTATGAACCTATTTTTAGCTGCGGTAATGATTGCGCTAATCGCTGGCTTGATGGGAATTGGTGGTGGTGTGCTCATTATTCCGTTCCTGACTTGGTGCGGATTACAGATGCGCTATGCAATAGGCTTGTCATCTGCAACGGGTTTACTCATCGCGCTATTTGGTAGTATTGGTTATACATTGGCTGGGTGGAATGTTGCTTCATTGCCGGAGGGGACATTAGGCTTTATCTATCTACCTGCATTACTCGGCATAGTGGCCACATCGATGTTAGTTGCACCATTAGGTGCCAAGGCTGCGACTAATTGGCCAACTGCTAAGTTGAAAAAAATATTTGCCATATTCTTGGCCATTGTTGGCCTGAAGCTGGTACTAACATAATGCTACTACAGCAATAGAGTAGCTTGTCATTGAAATTGAACCGGCGCTAATTCGGTCATTTTGTTTTTATAGGTAAATTGTCATGAAACAGTATTTAGCACTTTGTCAAAGGATCCTTGACGAAGGTACATGGGTTGAAAACAGTCGTACAGGTAAACGCTGCCTAACAGTTATTAATGCTGACCTGGTCTACCATGTTGATAAGAATGAGTTCCCGTTAATCACCACTCGTAAGAGCTTTTGGAAAGCGGCGATTGCAGAGATGCTTGGCTATATACGTGGTTATGATAGTGCGGCTGATTTTCGTCAAATTGGTGCTAAAACTTGGGACGCAAATTCTAACGATAACCAGGCTTGGCTCGATAACCCCTATCGTAAAGGAACTGACGATATGGGGCGTGTATATGGTGTCCAAGGCCGCAGTTGGAACAAACCTGACGGTGGCTCAATTGATCAATTACGTAAAATTGTCGATAACTTATCTAGAGGAGTTGATGATAGAGGCGAGATCCTCAGCTTTTATAATCCTGGTGAGTTTCATATGGGGTGTTTAAGACCTTGTATGCACACCCATAATTTTTCGTTACTTGGCGATACACTGCACTTAACGAGCTTTCAACGCTCTTGTGATGTGCCCCTTGGGCTTAACTTTAACCAAGTGCAAGTGTTTACGCTATTGGCGTTAATAGCACAGATTACTGGCCTTAAAGCCGGTACTGCCTATCACAAAATTGTTAATGCCCATATTTATGAAGATCAATTAGAGTTGATGCAAAATGTGCAGCTAACCCGTAGTCCATTTGAATCACCAAAGTTATCCATAAACCCAGATATTAAATCATTAGAAGATTTGGAAACATGGGTAACAATGGCTGACTTTGAAGTGACAGGCTATGAGCATCATGACGCTATCCAATACCCATTTTCTGTTTAATTAAAGCCACAGGGGCTCGCTTTGTTCGATATTTTCGAGGCGAGTCATTTTATGGAAGTGAATATTTAGTCATTTTTTTAGTCAAAAAGTTGCTGCTTAATAGATAGTTCATGTATTTCATCGCTTTAACTTGTACATTTTCAACCGAATATCCGCTTATTACTTACCCATATTTAATTATATACTCTTCTGATTGATATTTAGTCATCTCAGGCTCATACTTGATACCTCGGATATTCCGACGTATGAAGCTGATGCAAACGATTATTCAGATCGTATGTAATCGGCTACACTCGTTACATTGAGATTTTATGGAGCGTAATATGGAACGGGCTATTAGGAACTTTTTAAGCCAAGAGTCAGCTGGCGGCATTCTTTTGATGATCGCAGTTGTACTAGCAATGATTTTAGCTAACTCGCCACTAGCGGGAATGTACCAAGGTTTTCTTGATACAGAGATGCAAGTGCGTGTGGGCACTTTAGATATAGACAAGACATTAATTCACTGGATTAATGATGGACTGATGGCTCTTTTCTTTATGCTTATCGGTCTAGAAGTAAAAAGAGAACTTCTAGAAGGGGCATTATCGAGTAGAGCGCAGGCGTCATTACCGACCTTTGCTGCCATCGGTGGCATGGTTTTCCCTGCTGCTGTGTATCTTATTTTTAATTACTCAGATCCGATCACACAGGTTGGCTGGGCAATTCCTGCTGCGACTGATATCGCATTTGCATTAGGGATCATGGCGCTTTTAGGTAGCCGTGTTCCGGTTTCATTAAAAGTGTTCTTGCTAGCATTAGCCATTATCGATGATTTGGGAGTAGTTGTTATTATTGCTCTATTCTATAGCACTGATTTATCGACTATAAGCTTAATGGTGGCAGCTGCAGCGATTATCGGCTTGATAGGACTTAACCGAAAAGGCGTTACTGCACTCGGCCCCTATGGCGTATTAGGTATGATTTTGTGGATAGCAGTGTTGAAGTCAGGTGTTCATGCCACGTTAGCCGGGGTTATTATCGCTTTCTGTATTCCGCTGCGTGCTAAAGATGGTTCATCACCGTCGGAAAGTTTAGAACATAGCCTACATCCGTGGAGTACGTTCATCATCTTGCCTATCTTCGCTTTCGCTAACGCTGGAGTTGATTTAAGCGGCATGAGCTTAAGCTCATTGTTATCGCCTGTACCGTTAGGGATAGCACTTGGTCTGCTCGTCGGTAAGCCACTGGGTATTATGTTATTTAGTTTCCTTGCGGTAAAACTTAAGCTCGCTGTTTTACCTGAAGGCGTCGGTTGGAATCAGATCACTCCAGTGGCAGTGATGTGTGGTATTGGTTTTACAATGTCTATGTTTATCTCTTCGCTTGCCTTTGTTGGTGAGGGTCAGGTGCATGGTGACTATGCGAGACTGGGCATTCTGTTAGGTTCATTTGCTTCGGCAACGATAGGCTACTTTTGGTTATCTAAAGTGTTACCTCAGAAAGGAGAGAAAGCATGAGAATAGCCCTATTAGCACTGATATTAACATTAGGTTTTAGTACTGCAGCTTCTGCCTCGCAGATTAAGGCCTGCAATGAAGATACACAAGATGCTCATTGTCTGAATTACTTAGAGGGTGTCGTTGATGGAGCTCTTATGTATAAAGGCGCCGCAGTTGGTGAGCGCTTAGAATCAGATAGTTATGAGTCTCGAGCACTTAAATATCGCGGGGGTAAGCGTTTTCAAGAAGCGAACCGTACCTTCTGTCAGAACCGAATCCCTGACAGAGACGTGTTAGTCGCTGGACTTGCTGAAGCGTTTAGCGTTGGCAAAATTGAAAATACGGAAGATCTGTCAACGGCGATGTTTGGCTTGATGGATTGCCAACGTCTGAAGTAGTTCAATAACAAAAAGGGTGGCATTTTTGCCACCCTTTTCGTTTTAACAATGGCACCTTACTATGGCAAATCTCAACTATAACCATTTGTACTATTTTTGGATGATCCAAAAGAAAGGCTCGGTGGCAAAAGCCGCTGAAGCATTATGCCTAACACCGCAAACCGTAACGGGGCAGATCCGCGTGTTAGAAAGCAGTCTCAAAGGTAGTTTATTCAAACGTGTTGGCAGGTCCTTGGAACCTACAGAACTCGGTGAGCTGGTATTTCGTTACGCAGATAAGATGTTTAGCCTTAGCTATGAGATGCTAGATCTACTCAATTATCAAAAAGATGAAAATATTCGCTTTGAAGTGGGGATTGCCGCTGCACTGTCAAAGGCGCTCACTAGTCGAGTATTGCTGTCAGTCGTTCCTAGTGATGGCTCGATGCATTTGGCCTGCTATGAGGCAACGCATGAAAGCTTAATGGAGCGGCTTAGAGCTCATAAGCTGGATATGATATTGTCTGATTGCGCCGGTGAGAGTCTAAAATATCCAGAGATCCTCTCCAAACAATTAGGCGAGAGTGGTATTGCTTTTTTCTCTGCTGAGACCTATTCAAAGCCCTTTCCTGAATGTTTAGAGCAAGGCAAACTTCTTATACCTAGTCGAGGAACGTCTTTAGGGCAACAACTTGTACGTTGGTTTGATGAAAAGAATTTAAATATTAGTATATTAGGTGAGTTTGATGATGCTGCTATGATGAAAGCATTTGGTTTTTTCAAGCAGGGGATATTTGTTGCTCCGTCAATATACAAGCAAGATATTTTGGCGCACGGTATGACGTTACTTGGTGAAACAACTGATATTAAAGAGGTGTATCACGTGATGTTTGCTGAGCGGATGATACAACATCCTGCGGTGAAGCGTTTATTGAGTACCGACTTTTCAGAATTGTTTGCGGGTAACGATGTAAAAGTTCAGCAACTATAATCATACTCTTTTGCTAGGTGTATCCAGAGGCCATTTCGGTATACACTATCGGCATTGTCAAAGATTGGAGTAACAAACTTGTCAGAATTAATGCCAGAACCCATGAAAATAGCAAGAGTTAGATGGGCTTGTCGTAGAGGCATGTTAGAGCTAGATGTGTTGTTTCAACCTTTTGTTGAGCTGCACTATGAAGCTATGTCTAATGCTGATAAAAATATTTTTGTCAGGTTGTTAGAGTCTGAAGACCCAGAGCTTTTTGCGTGGTTTATGGGACATGAGGTCTGCAAAGACCCTGAGTTTGCAGAGATGATCGTTAGAGTTCGTGGTCGCCCAGCAGCATAGTTTTCACCTTTCCAGTTCTTTCGACCAACGATTCTCGTTGGTCGTTGTTGCGAGTCTCTGCTTCATCTCTTTTATGGTTTGGCCTTATGGTGAATCATTCAGCTATCTTTTTTGTAAATCGCTAATCTTTATCCTGAGTATTAGCTATTTCAGTTGGCAGTTTTGGCAACTAAAACACTGGTCTTGTCAGTTTATATTATCTGCAGAAGGTAATGGTCGACTTAACCAAAAGCAGGGCTTTGTGATCAAAGGTAAACCAATGATCACTCCGTTTGCGTTGATGTTTGATATCCAGTGCGAGACTGAAGTCAAAAGACTGGTGGTGTGGGCTGATATGTTAGACGACACAAGCTATCGCCATTTGTGTCGTCTGTTGTTGCAATCGAATCAAAGGCGGCTTAACTAGGCCTTATTAAGCTTGCTTATTTGGGCTGTAATATTGTCGGTTTAGACAAGGGATCTTTATTCGGATGATCGATGTTGTAGTGCAAGCCCCGGCTCTCTTTTCGCTCCATCGCACAGCGGATAATAAGTTCTGCAACTTGGACTAGGTTACGCAGCTCTAGCAAGTTATTACTGACTCTAAAGTTACTGTAATACTCTTGGATCTCTTGCTGTAGCATGACACACCGTCTTAAGGCACGCTCTAAACGTTTATCGGAGCGAACGATACCAACGTAATCCCACATAAATAACCGCAGCTCATGCCAGTTATGCGCGATAACAACCTCTTCATCTGAATTTGATACCTGGCTTTCATCCCAAGCTGGAAGGGTACCCGGCATAGGGATCTTTCCCAGTTGGCTTTCAATATCTTCAGCCGCGGCTCTGGCAAAAACAAGACATTCAAGTAATGAATTACTGGCAAGGCGGTTGGCCCCGTGTAAGCCTGTATAGGCGACTTCTCCGATGGCATATAAGCCATTTAAATCAGTTTGCCCATGCAGGTCGGTCATCACGCCACCACAGGTATAGTGCGCAGCGGGCACGACAGGAATGGGATCAGTGGTTATATCGATACCAAACTCAAGGCAGCGCTTATGAATGGTCGGGAAGTGCTTAATGATAAAGTCGGCGGGTTTATGAGTGATATCCAAATAGACACAATCAGAACCTAAGCGCTTCATCTCATAATCAATTGCGCGAGCGACAATATCACGTGGTGCCAGCTCTGCTCGATCGTCAAATTCAGGCATAAAGCGGCTGCCATCGGGTCGGCGTAAAAATGCGCCTTCGCCTCTTAAGGCTTCGGTGAGCAAAAAGTTACGTGCATCAGCGTGATAGAGGCAAGTCGGATGAAATTGATTAAATTCCATGTTGGCAATTCGGCAACCAGATCGCCAAGCCATAGCAATGCCGTCGCCTGAGGCAACATCAGGGTTTGATGTGTATTGGTATACTTTCGAACAGCCACCCGTCGCTAGTGCGACGAAACGCGCTTTTACGGTCTCGACCTGTTCTAAATTACGGTTCCAGATATAAGCACCTTGGACTCGATTACCTGGACGATTTAATTTACGAGTGGTGATTAGATCAATGGCGTTGTAGCGTTCTAGTACCTGAATATTCGGGTGACGGCTTGCCTGCTCTTGCAGCGTGACTTGCACTTCTTTACCCGTGGCATCAGCGGCATGCAAAATACGGCGATGGCTATGACCGCCTTCACGGGTTAAATGATAAGGTGCATCTTCTGGACTGCCATCTGTCGTTTCCTCTTTATCGAAGGCAACACCGCATTCGATTAACCATTGCATGGAGGCTCTTGCATTTTCAGCGGTAAACTTAACGACTGGCTCATCACAAAGCCCTGCTCCTGCCACTAAAGTATCAGCGACATGGGACTCAATTGTGTCATCTTCATCAAAAACAGAGGCGATGCCGCCCTGAGCGTAATAGGTTGAACCTTCGCTAAGTGGACCTTTGGAAAGTAAAATAACCTTAGATTTTTCAGCAAGATGTAGAGCTAAGGTGAGGCCGGCAGCACCACTGCCAATAACCAAAATGTCAGATTGGTGTTCAACTACTTGTTTCATCAGGTATCATAGAGTGATCTGGGAGTTAGACTATGTTAAACCAAGATGCTGCATATGGATACTTATCAGGGGCCATTTCTGTTTGGTTTAGATTTTACACTGACTTTATCTTTGTTATGTTAGGTACATATTGTCTCATTCTCCTCTGATGCATTTGCAGGTATTCAGTAGCTTAAAATAGCAAGGTAGCGTTAATTACAAAGTGGGAAGTGCGTATCGTGTGTTGATATGCCAGTGATAAGAAACAAACTGTCCAAAAAAATCGTGACTGAAAGCGATTTGCTAGCCTGTTATAAGGCCATTGATAGTGTAAAAGTTTACTCCCGCAAAAAATAAATGATGTCTTTGCAAATTTTTATAGAACTTTTTTGAAACTCGCTAGTCTACATAAGTGAATATGATTCGAGCGGCTGAGAAATCAGTATTAGATTTAGGAGTAGTCGGCTCGGATGAGTGGACAAATAAGTGATCAACAGTTAGTTGAGCGCGTACAGCGTGGTGATAAGAACGCTTTTAACCTTTTGGTGCAAAAATATCAAAACAAGGTCGCAAATTTGATATCGCGTTATGTGCGAAATCAAGCAGACGTTGCAGATGTGTCGCAAGAAGCTTTTATTAAAGCCTATCGAGCGTTACCGAACTTTAGGGGCGAAAGTGCGTTTTACACATGGTTGTACCGCATTGCAGTTAATACTGCGAAGAATCATCTGGTCGCACAAGGGCGTCGAACGCCTGCGAATGATGTCGATGCTGAAGAAGCTGAATATTATGATGGCAGTGACGCGTTAAAGGAGTTTGCATCTCCTGAACGGTTAGTCTTGTCAGAAGAGATTCAAAAGGTCGTTTTCGACACTTTAGATACATTGCCAGAAGAATTAAAGATGGCGATCTCACTACGAGAACTTGATGGTATGAGTTACGAAGAGATTGCTAATGTCATGGATTGCCCTGTAGGCACTGTAAGATCGCGGATCTTCAGAGCGCGAGAGGCAATCGATAAAAAGCTTAAGCCGTTGCTAGAACACTAGCACCCTTGATAAAGATAGGTGAAAAATGGATAAATTAGGTCAGGAATGGGTATCTGCTGCAGTCGATGGTGAACTCGACGAGCAAATGTTAGCTGAGTTAGCGGCTGACGCAGATTCCCATGAACAGTGGCGTGATTATCATATGATTGGTGATGCAATGCGTGGTGAATTACCACAAACTGTATCAGTGGATCTCAGTGCCAGTATTATGGCTGCTATTGATGAAGAGCCCGCAATTATCGCTCCCAAGCAATCGACAGTTAAAGTCAAGCCTGCCACAAGTAACGTTGTGCCATTTTTCAAACAATTTGGCCAATACGCTATTGCTGCATCGGTTGCTATGGTCGCAGTGGTTGGTGTACAGAATTATAATCAAGAGACATTACTTGATAATTCACCATTACCAGTTTTGAATACTCGTCCATTAATCGGTAGCGCATCGCCTGTAAGCCTGCAAACTGGGGCTGTTCAGCAGAACCAGAGCTATACAAATGAACAAGTTGTTGACCAGCGTCGTCGTATCAATGCTTATATTCAAGATCATATGTTACAACAGAGATTGAATAATGGTGTCAATATAGAGGACAATAGCGAGGTAGATACAATACCTGTCAATCAGTAACAAGGAGTTAGCTTGCGTCTAATCCTATTGGCTATCTTAGCCATAAGTCTTCCCGCGATGGCGCAGGAAGACATATCCGCCAAAGCTTGGCTAGAAAATATGAGCCAAGCACTGCGTGAACAAGAATTCAAAATATCCCTTATCCAAATTCAAGCCGATCATATTCGTCCGTTGGTGTATATCCATGGCAAAGTAAATGATCAAGAAGTGGCTTTTTTAGAGCATCTCAATGGTCCACCTAAAAACGCGGTACGTGTCGGAAATACCGTCACCTTTATTGAGCACGATCAACCCGCCTATAGTGTCCATGCTAACCGTATTCAAGGTGTTATTCCTGCCGCTTTTGCTGATGATGTCTCTAAGCTTGAAGCGGGTTATAAGTTTGTGTTGGGTGGCCGTAGCAGAATAGCTGGTAGACCAGGGCAGTTAGTGCGGATTATTCCAAATGATACTAATCGTTATGGTTATCAAGTCTGGTTAGATATGGACACCTATTTACCATTACGGTTCGATATGATAAACGGTGATAAGCAGCTTTTGGAGCAACTTTTAGTGGTTGAGCTGCTAGTGTTAGAAGAGGTTCCTGCTATATTGAAAGAGGCACATAAGCAAGAGTGGCCTGCCGTTATGGCGCAGTCAGAGCGTGCTGGTGCTGAAGATTGGAAGTTCGGCTGGTTACCAGTAGGCTTTAAAGTACTGATAAAAGATCAGCATCGACTCATTGGTAGCAAAGAGGCGGTTGAGTACATTGCCATTAGTGATGGATTAGCCAGTATCTCCGTCTATGTTGCTAAAGCTGGTGAAGCACCACTGCCGGATGAACTTGTCACTCGAAATGGCTTATCACTTGCCACTGAACGCGTCGGTAATGCTGAGGTGGTTGCTGTGGGTAAAGTACCAGCAGAAACACTGAGCCGGATTGCCAAGAGCATCATGCTGCAATAAGGAGTCTGGGGAATGATGGAAGAGATCGCCAAAGTTGTCGCTAATAGCAACTCTGGCTGGGTCGTTGTAGAGGTGGAGATGAAGAGTGCCTGTAATCACTGCGAAAGTGGCGATTCCTGTGGCACATCTGCAGTCGCTAAAGCCTTTTCTGCAAAAGTTCAGCGTTTTTCGATTCAAACGGAACGAGTTTTTACTAAAGGTGAGCGCTTAAAACTTGGCCTTCCTGAAAGCGTCATTCTAAAAGCCGCTTTATTGGTTTATATCCTGCCATTATTAGGTTTCTTTATCGGCGCTTACAGTGGCAATCTCTTAGCAATAGCTGTAGAGATAAATCAAGACCTGTTATCGATTGCTGGGGCGCTTATTGGCGGTGTCAGCGCTTGGGCTATAGGCAAAAGATGGGCTAAGGCTGTAGAGGAAATGGCTCTGCCTGTCATTATTAAATCGCTTGGCAGACCAATAGATATAGCGCAATAACCGCAGTTACGTAGCCGCAGTTTTAATATTCCATTGCAAAACCATTTTAAAAATTGGTATTAAAGCCGCAATCGGGTACAATTCTGCACCTTAAAAATTGTTTTCAACTTCGAGTTTAGTCATCCCAGCATAATGAAGCACATTAGAAACTTTTCGATAATTGCCCATATTGACCACGGCAAATCAACACTCTCAGATCGCCTTATCCAGGATTGCGGTGGTTTATCCGATCGTGAAATGGCTTCCCAGGTTTTAGATTCAATGGATCTAGAACGTGAGCGCGGTATTACTATTAAAGCACAAAGCGTCACCTTGGATTATAAGGCTAAAGATGGTGAAACTTACCAGCTGAACTTTATTGATACCCCAGGTCATGTCGATTTCTCTTACGAGGTGTCACGTTCTTTAGCGGCTTGTGAAGGCGCATTATTGGTCGTTGACGCAGGGCAGGGGGTTGAAGCACAAACGCTTGCCAACTGTTATACCGCCTTAGAGATGGAACTGGACGTCGTTCCTATCCTGAATAAAATCGATTTGCCACAAGCTGATCCAGAGCGCGTAGCAGAAGAGATTGAAGATATTGTAGGTATCGAAGCTGCCGATGCCGTGCGCTGCTCCGCTAAAACTGGTGTGGGTATCGCAGAGGTACTTGAGACCATCGTGGCACAAATTCCGCCACCAGAGGGTGATCCTGAAGGACCGCTGCAAGCCTTGATCATCGATTCTTGGTTTGATAGCTATCTGGGCGTCGTTTCACTTGTGCGTATCAAGAACGGTAAGCTGAAAAAAGGCGATAAGTTCAAAGTTATGTCTACCGGGCAAAACCACACGGCCGACCGCGTGGGTATATTTACCCCAAAACAGACAGATACCAATGAACTCAATACCGGTGAAGTTGGCTTTGTCATTGCTGGTATCAAAGAGATCCATGGCGCGCCAGTCGGTGATACGCTGACTCTTGCAAAGAATGGTGCCCTAGAGCCATTACCTGGCTTTAAGAAGGTTAAACCACAGGTTTACGCTGGTGTTTTCCCAATATCTACTGATGATTACGAGAGCTTTCGTGATGCATTGAATAAGCTAAGTCTTAATGATGCTTCGTTGTTTTTTGAGCCAGAAACATCTTCAGCACTTGGTTTTGGTTTCCGTATCGGTTTCTTGGGGCTGCTCCATATGGAGATTATCCAGGAGCGTTTAGAGCGTGAATACGGCCTAGATTTGATCACTACTGCACCAACGGTAGTTTATGAAGTTGTCGGTACTAAAGGCGATATAATTTACGTTGATAATCCGTCTGACCTGCCGGCGATTAACAACATTGAAGAGATGCGTGAACCAATTGTAGAGACCAATATTTTGGTTCCTAAAGAGTACTTGGGTAACGTTATTACTTTATGTGTTGAAAAACGTGGCGTACAGACCAATATGGTTTATCACGGTAATCAAGTAGCTATCACTTACGACATGCCGATGGCCGAAGTTGTGATGGACTTTTTTGACCGCTTGAAGTCAACGAGTCGTGGTTATGCGTCACTTGAATACAACTTTAGTCGTTTTCAGCCTGCAGACATGGTTCGCCTTGATATCTTAATTAACGGTGACCGAGTCGACGCCTTGGCGATGATCACTCACAAAGATAGTGTTCGTCATCGTGGTCTTGCTCTGGTTAATAAAATGAAAGAGCTTATCCCTAGGCAGATGTTTGATATTGCGATTCAGGCTGCCATTGGTAGTCAGATTATCGCTCGTTCATCGATTAAAGCTTTGCGTAAAGATGTCACCGCTAAATGTTATGGTGGCGATATCTCACGTAAGAAGAAGCTTTTGCAGAAGCAGAAAGACGGTAAGAAGCGCATGAAGCAAGTGGGTAACGTTGAAGTTCCACAAGAAGCGTTTTTAGCCGTGTTAAAGCTTAATGATTAAGCTCATTGGTTAAGATTTGTTAATATATCGCTAGAGTTTGCGCCGCAGTTTGCGGCGCTTTCATTACTGGCGTATAACCTTAGTGGCAGCGGTATTTTGGTCGCTACCCAATTATGTTCGGCAGGAGTTAATTAATAATGGCAGCCTATTTTTCTCTTATTTTAGTCTTTATCACACTAGGCAGTGGTTTGGTGTGGATGGCGGATGCGTTTTTGTTTGCGCCTAAGCGACGTGAGAAGTTGGTAATGGCTCAAGCTACAGACGCCGATCTTAGTGAAGACAGCGTTGAAGTGATAATGCGTGAATCAGCAATCGTTGAAACTTCAAAGTCAATCTTTCCTGTTATCGCCTTTGTGCTTATTCTGCGCTCCTTTATTTATGAGCCATTTCAGATCCCGTCAGGCTCAATGATGCCGACGCTATTAGTCGGTGATTTTATTCTGGTAGAGAAGTTCAGTTACGGGATTAAAGATCCCGTATGGCGCACAACGCTAAAAGAAACTGGCAAGCCTGAGCGTGGCGATGTGGCGGTATTCAAGTATCCTGAAAACCCAAAGATTGACTATATCAAGCGTATTGTCGGTTTGCCAGGCGACAGAATTGTCTATCGTAATAAGCAACTTTCGATTCAACCCGCTTGTGCTGAGGGCCAAAGCTCTTGTCCCGAGTTAAAAGCAGTTGAGAGAGCTTCAGTTAACCGCGGTGAGTTTTCGCAAAATGGTACGCCATTGTTGCGTTTTAAAGAGCAGATTGGTGATGTCACTCATGACATCTTAATTAACCCATCTCGCCCTGATATGATCAATTACTATCATCGCCAACAGAATGTACCGCTAACCGAGTTTATCGTACCTGAAGGGCAATATTTTGCGATGGGCGATAACCGTGATAACAGTACTGACAGTCGCTTCTGGGGATTCGTACCAGAAGAGAATTTGGTCGGTAAAGCAGTGGCGATTTGGATTAGTTTTGAATTTGATAGAACACCGGCTGACTTCTTGCCAGCTTGGATCCCAACAGGGGTACGTTTTAACCGTGTAGGCGGAATTGTGTAATATGGAACCAATTAAAAATATCGCTAGACTATGCCGTACATTAGGTTATGAGTTTGCTGACCAAGCATTTTTAGATCAGGCGCTAACACATAGAAGTGCCTCTAATAAGCATAATGAGCGACTAGAGTTTTTAGGTGATTCAATACTTTCAATTGTGATTTCTGATGCGCTATACCATCAGTTTCCGAAAGCTACTGAAGGTGATTTAAGCCGTATGAGAGCAACATTGGTCTGCGGTAAAATGCTAGCCGAAATCGCAATCGAGTTTAAGCTTGGTGACTACTTAAAGCTGGGCCCTGGCGAGCTTAAAAGTGGCGGTTTTAGACGAGAGTCTATTTTAGCCGATGCTGTCGAAGCTATTATTGGTGCTATCTATCTCGATTCAGAAATCGAGAACTGCCGCAAACTGGTACTCAATTGGTATGCGTCGCGTTTGGACATTATCGAGCCAATTAATCAGAAAGACCCAAAGACTTTGCTTCAAGAGCATTTGCAGAAGTTCAGAAAACCGCTGCCTGTTTATAAAGTCGTCCATACTGAAGGTGACGCCCATGAGCAAACCTTCACCGTTGAATGTGTCGTAGAAGACTTGAAAAAAGCCGTTGCTGGGGTTGCTAGTTCACGTAGAAAAGCAGAGCAAAGTGCAGCCGCGCAAGTGTTGGAGTTATTAAAGAAATGAGTAACAACAAAGATTTACCCAAGAGCAATGAGCCGAGTCTAGATGACTTGCTTGCGCAGATGAATAACCCTTCATCAGCGGTTAAGTATGCAGTTACTTATTGCGGTATGGTGGCGATAGTTGGGCGACCAAACGTTGGTAAATCGACTTTGCTTAACAAGCTGTTAGGTCAAAAAATTAGTATTACCTCTAAAAAGCCACAAACGACTCGCCACCGTATTATGGGGATCCATACAGACGGTCCGCGCCAAGTGGTGTTTATTGATACGCCTGGTCTTCATATGGAAGAGAAGCGCGCCATTAACCGCTTAATGAACCGTGCTGCATCAAGCTCGCTTGCTGAGGTTGCATTAGTCGTCTTCGTCGTTGATGGCATGACATGGACTCCTGATGATGAAATGGTACTGCGTAAACTGCAAAGCCGTAATGATGGCCGAAAAACCATATTAGCCATCAATAAAGTCGATAATATTAAAGATAAAGAAGCGCTGTTTCCATATCTTGAAGAGTTATCGAAGAAGTTTGAGTTTGACGAGATCTTACCTATTTCAGCAACCCAAGGTACTAACGTTAAACGCATCTTGGATATGTCGGTAGAGGCAGTGCCTGAATCTCCGCATTTCTTCCCAGAAGATTACGTTACTGATCGCTCGCAAAAATTTATGGCGTCAGAAATCGTCCGTGAAAAACTAATGCGCTTTTTAGGTGATGAACTACCTTACGATTGTACGGTGGAGATTGAGCAGTTTAAGATGATGGAAAATGGTGTCTATCAGATTAACGCACTTGTGCTTGTTGAGCGTGAAACACAGAAACGTATGGTCATTGGTAACAAGGGCGAACGTATTAAAACAATCAGTTCAGCAGCGCGTGTCGATATGGAAACTCTGTTTGATAATAAAGTTTTCTTAGAAATGTGGGTTAAAGTAAAGTCTGGTTGGGCTGATGACGAACGCGCACTGCGTAGCCTAGGCTACGGCGACGAGTAACCGTCACTACAATTGAAAAACATGCCTCTTTTTAGTAATAGAAAGGGGCATTTTTATGCCTATAAATACCGTATAGTGATTAATATTGTAAAGGATGTGCACTTACTTCTGCGCTGACTTTTTACTGTTTAAAATTGGAATGAGATAATCATGGAGCGTGGCTACGTTCTTCATAGCAGACCCTTTCGAGAATCGAGTGTACTGGTTAACTTGCTGGTTGATGGCAAGGGACGCGTTGACGCTGTCGCACGCTTAGGCAGTAGCAAAAACTCAATCCGTAGTATTGTACAACCATTTCAGCCGCTTATTTTTCAGCTGCAGGGTAAGTCAGATCTAAAGAATTTAAAGCAAGTTGAAGCTGCAAGCCCTGCGGTGCCGCTAACGGGGCACTGCCTGTATTCGGGGCTCTATCTTAATGAACTGCTTATTCGCTGCTTAACGGTGCAGCATAGCGCCGAGGATCTATTTTTCAATTACCACCAAACACTCATCGCAATGGCTAAAGAGTTTAACCAAAGCCAGCTGCGTTATTTTGAATTAGCACTGCTGCAAGAGCTTGGCACAATGCCGTCACTCGAAAATGATCCGTCAGGTGCTTTCATTACTGGGAGTGGTTTCTACCGTTTGGAAATAGACCATGGTTTTATGCCCGTAATTGCCACAGCTTATAATCAGCATAAGTTCTTTACTGGTGCGATGTTAGTCGCGCTTAAAGAGCAAAGCTTATTAACCGAGCATGCAAGTGAGGCTAAAAAGTTGATGCGCCAGCTATTAGCACCAACCTTGGGCAGTAAGCCATTACATTCACGCAGCCTGTTTATTAAGAAGGCTACAGCTACTTTTAACCCTCCGGCTAAAAGTTAAGTGTGCTCTGCTGTTATTGTTTTCTATGCTATTACAATCAAATAATTCACTAGCGTAACAATGGCCTCTCGCTAGCAAAACGTTAAGTCTCACAGTACAATAACCGCTATCTATTTTTGTCTATTTAAGGAATACACATGAGCCGGATCTTACTGGGCGTAAACATTGACCATATTGCTACTCTACGCCAAGCTCGCGGTACTAATTATCCTGATCCTGTTCATGCCGCAGCCGTTGCCGAACATGCTGGCGCCGAAGGTATTACTATTCACTTGCGTGAAGATCGCCGTCACATCGTCGACAGAGATGTATATACGTTAGCAAAAACCTTAAAGACGCGTATGAACTTCGAGATGGCTGTAACGCAAGAGATGCTCGATATTGCCTGTGAGATCAAACCTGCTTACGTTTGCTTGGTGCCTGAGAAGCGTGAAGAACTCACCACTGAAGGTGGACTTGATGTTGCCGGTCAGCAGGAAAAAATTTCAGCTGCAGTAGAGCGTTTGGCTAAAGAGGGCATTAAGGTGTCGCTATTTATCGATGCCGATAAAGCACAGATTGATGCTGCCGTTGCTGTTGGTGCGCCAGTGATTGAGATCCACACCGGTTGTTACGCCGATGCGCAAAATGATGCCGATGCGGCCGCCGAACTTAATCGTATCAGTACAATGGCCACCTATGCTCACGATAAAGGGCTTGTCGTCAATGCGGGGCACGGTTTGCATTATCATAACGTTAAGCCGATAGCCGCAATTCCAGAGCTTTATGAGCTTAACATTGGCCACGCGATTATCGCCCGAGCTGCTATAGACGGTTTAGCAACAGCGGTACGTGATATGAAACAGTTGATGGTCGAAGGTCGTCGAGGCGAATAAGCTGTTAGCCAACATTGATTATGCCAACAAAGCCGAGGATAGTATTTAGCTATTCTCGGCTTTTGTATAACTAAGCTTTACACTTAAGAGGGGATTTATGATTGTTGGTCTAGGCACAGACATCGTTGAGATTGCACGTATAGAGATGCGAGTCCCAGCAGCAGGCGAAGAGGCCTTAAAGATCCATCGCTTGGCTAAAAGAGTGTTAACGCCATCTGAGTTTAGCTTGTTTGTAGCATCTTCCTGTCCAGGCCGATACTTGGCTAAGCGCTTTGCCGCAAAAGAGGCGGCAGCAAAAGCACTAGGCACTGGCATTGGCCGCGGGGTGTCATTTCAACATATTGAGATCAGCAATAACGATAATGGTGCTCCTATTGTAACCTTTAATGGTGGTGCGGCAGAGAGGCTGGCGGCACTTGGTGGCGTTCGAGGTCACTTGTCTATTGCTGATGAGAAACACTATGCAACCGCAACTGTTATATTAGAGTCTTAGCGTAATAGAGCGTTGTTACAGCTTATTAAAATGGTACATTTAACTAAATTAGTCGAGTGGGTGACGCTCTTCAGCCTGCTATTAACGGAGATATTATGACATCTAGAGTCTATGTATTAGCGCAGTTTCAAGCAAAGGAAGGTAAAGAGGCGGAGTTATTTGAGGTGCTAAAGGCACTAGAACCTGACTCTTATCGAGAGCAAGGTTGCATTCAATATATGTTGACGCGCCAAATTGACCATCCGAGTGCATCAAGAACAGATTATTCCATCGTATTTAATGAGATCTGGCAAGATGCCGATTCATGGGCAGCTCACGGTCGCAGAAAACAGATCCAACACTTTTTTGAAACTCAAGTTAAAGCTGACAACGGCTTGGTGAAAGATGCAATTGTCACCGCCTATACAGATGAAGGTTATGAGTACGATAAGCCGATTTTCGAGTAAGTAACATTAATTGCGTTAACAATGGGGTATTAGATAAGTTTTTATCTTGCTGTCGTTGCTTGGAAGTATTTGTGGCGGTAGTTAACTTGTTTGTACCTCAAAGCTATTCGATTTGTCGAGCTGTGCCTGACATTTAAGAAAGCTCAACGCCGTGGTGCTTCGCCCATTCTTGTAATCAAGAGTAGAGCCAAGAGGCAAAGCGCTTGTCCCCGCTGTTGATTTCATAAGAGTCAATCCCTCAGCGCCCCGGCGAAATTTAAACAGCGAAATTTCCAACGGGGGAGATTGCTGTCTGGTCTTTGGCTACTTAAATGTAATTCTGATGTTCACTGATGTGGCGGTTTATCTAATTTAAAGGCTTTTATTGATAACTCTAATGCTGAGAGCTTGCGCTTTTATAACCCAGTGTAGGTACGGCTGAGGCCTTCGAAAACAGGACGTTTTCGTTGAGCCCACAAGGCCAATTCTGTTCCATACAGAATTTGGCACTCCCTCCGTCCATGGAGGCCTGATGTGTTTGCGGCGAGCCTCAGCAGTATCTGCACATACGGTCGTTCATTCACATCTGACCCATAGGGAGATGGGAAATGTCGTTATGATGTCGGGAGCATCATCGACCATGTGATCACGACATTCGGATACCCAGTCCAGCACCACTGCAGGTCATTGGAACCACTTTTACCTGGAGGTAACTCTCTTCTGCCCATTGACGAGTTCCGTGACCCTAACTATGTCAGCTTGTGAATGAAACAAGAGGTCGCTACAGACTATTCCGATCAAGCGTACATCGGGTTGATACCGGCCTGAATATTTGCTCTATTAATAGTGAGCAAAATCCTTTAGGTTAAGGAGAAGTTAAATATAACTATAATTAGACTTGATAAAGTATGGAGACACTCAGATGAAATCCGCCGTAGAGCAGCTATCAACTTATAAAAGTGTGCACTTAAATCCCAGCAACATAAAGACCCATTTTTTTGGTGTGCCACTGATTATCTGGTCGGCCTTTGTTGGTTTTAATCTTATCCCAATCAATTTTGCAGTGTTTGATAATCCAGTGGTTAGCTTTAATGCCGCGACTGTTTTTGCGGTGGTGGTATTGGCCTATTACTTCATGTTGCACGTCAAGTTGGCAGTCGGTTTGACTCTATTTATTATTCCGGTGCTATACACCTCTAGCATCGTTGCCCAATATGATGGCGCTGGATATCTCGCTATAGCAACCTTCGTCATAGGGTGGATCATTCAATTTATAGGTCACAAATATGAGAAGGCAAAACCTGCTTTTGTTGATGATTTGAATCAACTACTCATAGGGCCATTCTTTTTAATGGCAGAAGTCTATTTTAAACTTGGTTTTGAAAAAGAGCTTTTAGCGGAGATTACGCCAATTGCTCGGGATAAACGCAGAGCGCTAGAAGCAGCGAAGAAAGCCAAGGCTGTTTAAATGTTGCAAAAAAAACGCTAAACCAGTGGTTAGCGTTTTTATTCGTTAAGCCTTTGGCTGCTCATAATGTTTAGGCAGGACTCGCACGGTTTTAACCATATTGTCACCGAGCTCAATGACTTCAATTGGGTAACCTGCGATACGCATGCTGGTTTTGATTGTTGGGATCTCTTCCAGATGCTCTAATATCAAGCCATTGAGCGTTTTGGGGCCATCAATCGGAAAGTGCCATTCCATCTCTTTGTTCAATTCACGAATGTTAATAGTGGCCTCAATAAGAAAGCTACCGTCTTGTTGTTCGCTGATGTCTTCGCTCGGAGTGGTAACCATTGAAGTGGTGTAATCACCAACAATCTCTTCCAGAATATCCTCGAGTGTGACCAATCCTTGAATATCACCATATTCATCAACGACGAGACCAATACGCTCTTTGTTTTGCTGAAAGTTGCTCAGTTGCACATTAAGCGGAGTACCCTCTGGAATAAAGTACAACTCTTTAACTGCACGCAATAAGGACGATTTACTGAACTGCCCCTTAGACTGCAACCGCAATGCATCGCGTAGATGGACAAAGCCTACTGCGTCATCAACGGTGTCTCGATACAATAGAACGCGAGTATGTGGACTCTGAATAACTTGTTTGTTAATGCTCTTAAACTCGTCATTAATGTTGATGGCATATAGCTCTGAACGCGGTACCATCACATCTTCAACGGTCACCTTTTCTAAATCCATAATAGACAGCAGCATCTCTTGATGTCGTCTTGGGATTAATGCGCCAGCTTCGTGTACAACGGTTCGTAGCTCCTCTTGGCTTAGCGCGTCAGAGGTTTTTGTCGAATTGATCCCAACGAGTCTAAGTACACCAGAGGTGATGAAATTGACAATTTTTACGAATGGAGATAGCACTATGAGCAGAAAACGCAATATGTAGCTAGATGGAAAAGCGATACGTTCTGGGTGCAATGCGGCAAAGGTTTTAGGAGTAACTTCGGCAAAAACCAATACTACTAGTGTCAGTACACCGGTTGAGATAGCAATACCCACATCACCAAATAGGCGTAATCCGATTATAGTCGCAATTGACGAGGCAAGGATATTGACTAGGTTGTTGCCAATTAAGATGAGTCCAATCAGCCTATCGGGCCGCTCCAGCAGCTTAGTGGCTCGAATCGCCCCCTTATGTCCGCTCGATGCCAGATGGCGTAGACGATATCGGTTTAAGGTCATCATGGCTGTTTCAGAACCTGAAAAATAGGCTGAAAGTAAAATCAAGACGGCTAAAACAGACAATAGTACGCCAGTGGATATTTCGTCCAAAAGGTGGAGCTCCGCTGTGGATAAAAAAAGCTGTAAAAATTAGTAATTACAGATATTTCGAAAGTATGTCAAGTTTGGCTCAATGCTAAACTGATTGAGCCACTTGGCGTAGATTAGATTTAGTTGAGGATCAATTCTTTAACAATGCGGGCACCAAAGTATGCCAGTGACAATAGTAGTCCACCAGTTAAGGTGTAAGCAACCGCGGTCCTAATCTTACAACCCACCCAATATTGTTGGGCCAACATAGCAATGTAGACGCACCAAGCGAGGATAGACAAGACTGCTTTGTGGCCTTTACCCTCTTCAAACATATCGTCGAGGAAGATAAAGCCGGTAGCGAGCGCTAAGCTTAATAAAATCACTCCGACAATCACAAGGTGATACAGCTGCTTTTCGACCGTCATCAGCGGCGGCATATGTGATGCCATGACCAGTTTTTTATTCTTGAGTCGATTCTGAATAATGGCCAACTGGATGGCATAGAGTGCCGCAATCATTAACGCACTGTACGCCATTAGTGACAGAACGACATGCACTAGCACATCAGGGTGGATCTCAAAGTGGATAATATATTCCGGTGGTACTAACCATAAAAGAGCAACTGATATGACCGAACAGGCGTAAACCACTGGCACAACGACGATGACTTTAAGACGGAATAGTAAAATGGTGAAACTAAAGGTGATGATCCAATTCACCATTGAGATGACATTGGTCAAACTAAAGTTCTGTCCGTCTCCGGTAAAGGTAGCTTGTGACAGTGCCGCTGCATGTAAAACAACACCTATGGCCGCTACAGCTGCAACTAATTTTCGGTTTGGTCCGTCTGCGTGAAAAAGACGAGTCGCGACGAGAACCAAAGCAATACTGTAAAAAAACATGGCTGACGCTGAAAAAATAACCATTGAGTATTAACCTATTGTTTTGTGAACTTATTGTTCTATTAACTTGTTGGCGAGCCAAAAAGTTAAAGCAGACTAAACGACACTTATACTAACTTGATTCATACATAAGTTGAATGACTGAATCACAAATCGTAATGCGCTATGTTTCCATTCGAAACTGAATCGATTTTAATCACGGAAACAGCGAACAACGCTTAGCATTAGAATAACATGAGGTCGGGTTAATTGGGCAGTGACATTGGTTGCAAAATTAAGTGGATTCTATGTCTTAGGTCAGTTTTTTTGCAAAATGTTACCTTAAGATGCAAATGTAAGCCAAGTTACTTGGTTCATTGAGTAGCATAATATCTGGGCATCGCTATAATACGGCCCATCTATATCAATTTTAAACGGTAAGAACTGGATAATGTTTGAGAACTTAACTGACAGATTGTCACGTACGCTGAAAAATATCAGTGGCCGTGGTCGCTTAACGGAAGAGAACGTTAAGGAAACCTTGCGCGAAGTTCGCATGGCACTACTTGAGGCCGACGTCGCCTTACCAGTTGTACGCGACTTTGTTAGTAGCGTAAGAGAGCGTGCAGTAGGGCAGGAGGTATCTAAAAGCCTTAGTCCCGGCCAAGCATTTATCAAGATTGTTCAAAGCGAGCTAGAAAATGCGATGGGCGAAGCTAATGAAGCTTTGGACCTATCAGCTCAACCTCCGGCAGTGATTATGATGGCCGGTTTGCAAGGTGCAGGTAAAACCACCAGTGTTGCAAAGCTTTCAAAATTCTTACGTGAACGCGAAAAGAAATCTGTGCTAGTGGTGAGTGCCGACGTCTATCGTCCTGCAGCAATCAAGCAGCTAGAAACATTAGCTGCAGAAGTTGAAGTTGAGTTCTTCCCATCAGATGTCAGCCAGAAGCCGGTTGATATTGCCAAAGCTGCGATTGCGCACGCCAAGCTTAAGTTTATTGATGTAGTGATTGTCGATACAGCAGGCCGTTTGCATGTTGATGAAGCGATGATGGACGAGATTAAGGACCTTCACGCTACAGTAAACCCAGTTGAGACACTGTTTGTGGTTGATGCCATGACCGGGCAAGATGCGGCAAACACAGCGAAAGCCTTTAATGAAGCATTGCCGCTTACGGGTGTCGTTCTCACCAAGGTTGATGGTGATGCACGAGGCGGTGCTGCACTGTCTATTCGCAATATTACCGGTAAGCCGATTAAGTTCTTGGGTGTAGGTGAGAAAACTGACGCACTAGAAGCTTTCCATCCAGACCGAATCGCTTCACGTATTTTGGGTATGGGCGATGTCTTGTCGCTTATCGAAGAAGTTGAGCGCGGCGTCGATCAAGACAAGGCGATGAAGCTTGCTGCGAAAGTGAAAAAAGGCGGTAACTTCGATCTAGAAGATTTCCGTGAACAGCTGCAGCAGATGAAGAACATGGGCGGCATGATGAACATGATTGAGAAGCTTCCTGGCGTGGGTCAGTTACCACCAGAAGCACTTGCTCAAGTTCAAGACGGTAAAATGACCGGACAGATGGAAGCGATTATTAATTCAATGACGCCAGGTGAGCGTCAGCGACCTGATATTATTAAGGGGTCACGCAAACGCCGTATCGCAATGGGCTCGGGTACACAAATTCAAGACGTAAACCGTTTACTTAAACAGTTTACCCAAATGCAGAAGATGATGAAGAAGATGTCGGCCAAAGGCGGCATGAAAAAGATGATGCGTGGTATGAGCGGTATGTTACCACCAGGCATGAAAATGCCGGGTCGCTAGTCTATTATTAATTGTTCTGTACATAATTTTACAGGTTAGGATGAGTTTTCGTTCTAGCCTGTAAATCGTTTTTGGCGTAATAAACGTCGATTACGGTTGCATTCGCTGGTCAGTCAGGTAATATCTGCCAGCTTTCTATCTGGGGCTCTCCGCGAACACGGAGTTTCAGTTTTTATTTTTGCTTGATAAAAAGCAAATCATTAGAGGATACAAAACGCATGGTTACCATTCGTTTAGCTCGTGGCGGCGCAAAAAAGCGTCCATTTTATAACATCGTTGTTGCTGACAGCCGTAACGCCCGTGACGGTCGTTTCATTGAGCGTGTTGGCTTTTTTAACCCATTAGCTCGTGGCCAAGAAGAAGCTTTACGCTTAGATCTTGACCGCGTTGAGCATTGGGTTGCTAACGGTGCTGCTACATCTGATCGTGTAGCAAAATTGATCAAAGACGCTCGTAAAGCAGCTGCTTAATAGCGTTAAGGTATAGATTGATGAGCAGTAAACAAGAACCCGTCGTACTTGGTAAATTAGGTTCAAGTCATGGCATTAAAGGTTGGTTGAAGATCACTACCTATACCGATTCTGTTGAAGGTATTTTTGATTATTCTCCTTGGTTGTTAAAAGAGCAAGGTGAATGGCGTGAGGTTAAAGTCCTCCAGTGGCGCATGCAAGGTAAAGCCGTAGTTGCTTGTCTTGAAGGTGTAGAAACACGGGATCAGGCTCAGGCGCTTACAAATTGTGAGATAGCCGTGACTGCGGAGCAGATGAATGTTTTGCCAGAAGATGAATTCTACTGGCGAGATCTTATCGGCTGTGAAGTGGTTAATACCAAAGGTTATAACATGGGCAAGGTGCAGGAGATCGTGGAAACAGGATCAAATGACGTGCTTCTTGTTAAAGCTAACGCAAAAGATGGCTTTGGCAAAGCGGAACGAATGATCCCCTTTGTCACCGAACAGTTCATCATTAAGGTGGATTTGACGGCAAAACAGATTTTAGTGGATTGGGATCCGGACTTTTAAGTCGAGGTAGAGCAGATGTGGTTAGGGGTAGTAACCCTGTTTCCGGAGATGTTTCGTGCCGTAACAGACTTTGGTGTAACGGGTCGTGCAGTTAGCAAGGGTTTGCTAGAGATGCAAACGTGGAATCCTCGTGATTTCACCCATGATAAACATAAGACAGTGGATGACCGCCCATACGGTGGTGGCCCTGGCATGTTAATGATGGTGCAACCTCTACGTGATGCCATCCATGCAGCAAAAGCTGCAGCTGGAAAAGAGGCAAAGGTGATCTACCTTTCTCCTCAAGGTCGTAAGCTTACACAGCAAGGCGTTGAAGAGTTAGCTAAGTCATCCAGTTTGATTTTAGTGTGTGGACGATACGAAGGTGTCGATGAGCGTATTATTCAAACTGAAGTGGATGAAGAGTGGTCGATTGGAGATTACGTGCTTTCGGGCGGTGAGATACCAGCGATGACTTTGATTGATTCAGTATCAAGACTTGTTCCTGGCGTGCTGGGAAAAAAGGCTTCGGCAGAGCAGGATTCCTTCTCTGACGGTTTACTGGATTGTCCCCACTATACGCGTCCGGAAAGTATGGATGGTTTGGAAGTTCCAGCCGTATTGTTAAGTGGCAACCACGAACATATTAGACGCTGGCGTTTGCAACAAAGTCTCAGTAGAACTTTGTTAAGACGACCAGAATTACTTGAAAATCTAGCTCTGACTGGCGAACAAGAGAAGCTTTTAGCTGAATTTGTAGACAGCATCAAACAAGATGATTAGTCGAAGCGTAGTTATTACTAGAATGGAGTTTATTTAATGAATAACATCATCAAAATGCTCAACGAAGAGCAAATGAAAACCGACGTACCAGAATTTGGTGCCGGTGATACAGTAGTTGTTAAAGTACGTGTTGTAGAAGGCGGTAAAGAGCGTCTACAGGCGTTCGAAGGCGTTGTAATCGCTAAGCGTAACCGCGGCGTTCACTCTGCATTCACAGTACGTAAAATCTCTAATGGCGAAGGTGTTGAGCGTGCGTTCCAAATTCACAGCCCAATCATCTCTAGCATCGAAGTTAAGCGTCGCGGCCGTGTTCGTCGTGCTAAGCTTTACTATCTACGTGAACGTTCAGGTAAGTCTGCACGTATTCGTGAGAAGCTAGCTACTAAGTAATTACTTTTTGTAATAATTAGTTTAGCTAAAAAAAGATGCAGTGTTCGCATGAGAAACCGCCTATATGGCGGTTTTTTGTTGGCTGCGATTTAGTGAAGACAACTGAACTACCTGTCTTATCATCGTTATATTTTATCAATTAGCCTAGTCACCGCTATGAGCATCATTTGTTCAAGTTTGTTGATTGAAGCCAGCAATAACACCTTAAAGCACAAATTTTCTCATTTACCCTACTTATGCTTGATCTTCAACTGACACACAGGCATAGTGCTTTCAAGGTGTAATGGTGTAGCATTACGCAATTACGGTTAGTCTCATAGGACAGACTTCTAATTTGGTCATGGCGCCAATAGATATTAGAAGGTGAAAACTCAAATCAGGTGATAAGCATGCAGCAAGATACGATAAACAACGTTCATATTAGTTCAGAGAAAGTGTTGGTGACTCCAGAGGAGCTAAAGCGCGATCTTCCCCTATCTGCCCATGCTAGCCAGTATGTCCTTAATGCACGTAAAACAGTGGCAGACATCGTACATAAGCGAGATAACCGAGTCTTAGTCATCTCCGGACCTTGCTCTATCCACGATATCGATGCCGCTAAAGAGTACGCTCTTAAGCTTAAGAAGCTGCATGATGAACTAGGCGAGCAGTTTTACGTGTTGATGCGAGTTTACTTTGAAAAACCGCGCACTACCGTAGGTTGGAAAGGGATGATTAATGATCCTGATATGAACGAGTCATTCGACGTTGATAAAGGTTTGCGCAAAGCGCGTGAACTGATGATTTGGTTGGCAGAGCTTGAGCTCCCTGTTGCCACTGAAGCGCTTGATCCTATTAGTCCACAGTACATGTCAGAGCTTATCACTTGGTCCGCTATTGGTGCTCGTACTACCGAATCGCAGACACATCGCGAGATGGCATCTGGGCTTTCTATGCCTGTCGGCTTCAAAAACGGTACCGATGGCAAACTAGGTGTCGCAATTAACGCGCTAGAGTCAGCTGCAAGTGGTCACCGCTTCATGGGGATCAATCAGAAAGGTCAGGTCGCATTGTTACAAACAGCCGGTAATCCTGATGGCCACGTTATTTTGCGCGGCGGTAAAGCGCCTAATTATGATGCGACCAGTGTCGCAGAGTGTGAAAAGCAGTTGCATGCAGCCAAACTGAATGCCCGTCTGATTGTTGATTGCAGCCATGGTAATTCATCAAAAGATCACAACAAACAAACGCCCGTGTGTGAGAATGTATTCACTCAAATTGTTAATGGTAACCAATCTATTATTGGAGTGATGCTTGAGAGCCACCTTAATGCAGGTAAGCAAAGCAGTGATCTGCCATTTAGTGAGTTAGCTTATGGCGTGTCAGTGACTGATGCGTGTATCGATTGGCAATCAACCGAAGCATTATTACGTACCGGCGCTGCAGACTTAGCTTCAGTATTACCTACAAGGTTTGATATGCTGAAAGTAGCAAACGGCTGATGGAAGAGAGAGTAATGAACGAGAAGACCACTGCAGAACTTGAAAACCTTAGGGGCTTAATTGATGGCGTTGACCAACAGTTACTTCATCTACTTAGAAAACGGTTAGATCTAGTGGCTCAAGTCGGCGCTGTTAAGCACGGCGCAGGATTACCTATTTATGCTCCTCAGCGTGAAGCATCAATGCTGGCAAAGCGTCGTGGCGAAGCTGCAGCGATGAATGTTGAGCCGCAGTTAATTGAGGATATTCTAAGGCGCTTAATGCGCGAATCTTACTTGAACGAAAAGGATGTTGGTTTTAAGCAGGTTAATACCAATCTCGGTCATGTGGTTATTGTGGGTGGTGAAGGCAAGCTCGGCGGTCTGTTTTCGCAGATGCTGACCTTGTCAGGATATGAAGTTAAGTCTTTAGATAAAGACGACTGGGTTAATAGTCAGACGATTTTTGATGGAGCTGGTTTGGTGATCGTGACAGTGCCGATTAGCATTACCTGTGATTTGATTGCTAGTAAGCTAACGCAATTACCAAGTGATTGTATTCTTGCGGACTTAACGTCGATTAAAGCTGCACCTGTCGAAGCCATGCTAGCAGCGCACTCTGGCCCAGTTTTAGGCTTACACCCGATGTTTGGGCCTGATGTTGGCAGTTTAGCTAAGCAAGTGATCGTTGTGTGTCATGGTCGTGATAAAGCCCAATACCAGTGGTTGATTGAACAGATCGAGATCTGGGGCGCACGTATCGTCGAAGCTGAACCCGAGAAACATGATAAAGCGATGCAGCTGGTACAGGCTATGCGACACTTCTCCTCTTTTGTTTATGGGCTTAACCTCTATAAAGAGGAGGCTGATATAGGTTCTCTACTGCAGTTTAGTTCACCTATATATCGTTTAGAGCTAGCAATGGTAGGACGTCTA
The DNA here is from genome assembly GCF_016757755.1 of Shewanella sp. KX20019. Taxonomy (NCBI): domain Bacteria; kingdom Pseudomonadati; phylum Pseudomonadota; class Gammaproteobacteria; order Alteromonadales; family Shewanellaceae; genus Shewanella; species Shewanella sp. KX20019. The sequence continues at coordinate 1,437,188 of NZ_CP068437.1, forward strand.
TTCGCCCAGAGCCCTGAGTTATATGCAGATATAATTTTTGCTCAAGAGGAAAGCTTAGTCGCTATTAGCGACTACTTAGATAATTATTCGCAAGCACTGTCGATATTAAAGTCAGGAAACCGAGAAGCATTTGTTAAACAGTTCGAAGAGGTTGCACAGTGGTTCGGTGACTTCGCACCACAGTTTCAAAGAGAGAGTCGGGCAATGCTGCAATCAGTCAATGATATGAAAACAGATTAATGTGATATAAATTGATCAATAAAAAAGGAGCTTAGGCTCCTTTTTTTTTGTCAAAACGAAGGTGAATAGTAATGAGAGTGAATAGCGTTCCGAATGCTATTTTTAGCCCGCCTCAGTATCGGTTTAATTTTGACCAATTAGTCAAAATTAGTGAATGCTTAAGGTGATCTTATTCATAGTTTTCACCATTACCCGTACAAAATACTTTTGCAATTTCTCAATCGGCGTAAACTAATTCTAAAGATGCAAATTATATGCATGTATTAAGTCGTAAGTATTAGGAGTAAGAGTCGTGTTTTGTATTCAATGTGAGCAAACAATTAGAACGCCAGCGGGCAATGGCTGTAGTTACACCCAAGGTATGTGTGGTAAGTCGTCTGATACATCAGATCTACAAGACCTTCTAATCTACATTCTTCAAGGTGTATCGTCATATGCTGTCCGCGCTCGTGAAGTCGGTGTTATCGACCACGAAATCGATACGTTCGTACCTAAGGCATTTTTTGCAACGTTAACTAACGTTAACTTTGATGATGACCGTATTATTGGATACACAACACAAGCAAACGCTTTCCGTAGCCGTTTACAAACAGCGTACGAAGCTAAGTGTGCTGAGCTAAACATTGAAGCAAAATCGCCAACAGCGACAATGCAGTTAGTATTAGGTGCTACTAAGCCTGAAATGCTATCTCAAGCTTCACAAGCTGCGCCTAACCGCGGCAAAGACGAAGTTCATGAAGATATCATGGGACTACGTTTACTTTGCTTATATGGCCTTAAAGGGGCTGCTGCATATATGGAGCATGCTCGAGTACTTGACCAAACCAACGATGAGGTTGCTGGCGAGTTCCACGAAATCATGGCATTCCTAGGTGAAGACTCTGTTGATGGTGACAAGTTGTTTGATACTGCAATGCAGATTGGTCAGCTTAACTACCGCGTAATGGCGATGTTAGATGAAGGCGAGACTCATGCATTTGGTCACCCAGAGCCTACTCAAGTTAATACCAAATCAGTAAAAGGTAAGGCGATTTTAGTGTCGGGTCACGACATGAAAGATCTTGAACTTATCCTTGAGCAAACGGAAGGCAAGGGCATTAACGTATTCACTCACGGTGAAATGTTACCTGCACTTGCTTATCCAGAGCTGAAAAAATACCCGCACCTTGTAGGTAACTACGGTAGCGCATGGCAGAACCAGCAAAAAGAGTTCTCTACATTCCCTGGTGCAGTCGTAATGACTTCTAACTGTATTATCGACCCTAATGTGGGCGATTATTCAGATCGTATATTCACTCGTAGCATTGTTGGCTGGCCTGGTGTTAGTCATATTGTTGGAGATGATTTTAGTGCCGTTATAGCTAAAGCTGAGTCTTTAGAAGGCTTCGCCTATGATGAGATCCCCCATCTAATCACTATAGGCTTCGCTCGTAATGCACTAATGGCTGCAGCGCCAACCGTGATTGATAATGTGAAAAGTGGTGCTATTAAGCATTTCTTCTTGGTTGGTGGCTGTGACGGCGATAAGGAAGAGCGTGGCTACTTTACTGATATTGCTACGCAAGCGCCTGCAGACTCCGTTATTCTGACACTGGGTTGTGGTAAATATAAATTCAACAAACTTGAGTTTGGTGACATTAACGGTATCCCACGTCTATTGGACGTTGGCCAGTGCAACGATGCTTATTCTGCTATTCAGCTTGCTATCGCATTGTCTGAAGCGTTTGAATGTGACATCAATGAATTGCCATTGACCTTAGTTCTCTCTTGGTTTGAACAAAAAGCGATTGTTGTGTTACTTACACTACTTTCACTTGGCGTGAAGAACATTTTGACTGGCCCAACAGCGCCAGCATTCCTAACAGAAAACTTGGCTAACGTCTTAGAAGAGAAGTTTGGATTGCGTACAACTACAACAGTTGAAGCGGATCTTAATCGCATTCTAAACGTGGCTTAAATGCCTGTTTAGTGGGTGATGAGTAAGTAAAAATGGCCACTCAAATGTGGCCATTTTTATGTCAGTAGTATTTTAAATATTAGGTTGAAGCGATATGGCTAATAATATAAATGTGTCGGCGGCAGTGCCGTTTGAAGCTAAGCAGTGGCAGGCGGGCGAACATCAGTTAGTGTGTGTTGAAAAGTGGAACGAAACTCATGATGTAATCAGTTTTCGCTTTCAAGGCATCAAACCGGTCAAGTTTCACTTTAAACCAGGGCAATTTCTAACATTATTATTAGAGATTGATGGTGAAAAAATCGGTCGTAGTTACACCATTAGCTCATCACCTTCACGGCCATTTTCTGTGGTACTGACGGTCAAGCAGATTGAAGGTGGCAAAGTATCTAACTACTTGGCAAATAACCTAGAGGTTGGCCACGTTGTGCGTGCGCTTGGGCCCGATGGTGCATTTAACCTTATTGATATTGAGGCTGATAATTATCTGTTTTTAAGTGCAGGCTGCGGCATTACACCTATGTACTCAATGTCTCGATGGTTAGCAGATACTCAAATCAGCCCTGATGTTTGCTTTCTACACAGTGCAAAATCAACTCAAGACCTAATTTTTAAACAATCTCTTGAGCAGATTACTGAGCGTAGTCGTCAATTTAAACTCAATTATATTTTAGAACACGTTGACGCTGAGCCTTGCGCCCATGTTGACATGGAGGCGGGTCGTTTATCTGCCGATAACTTGCAGCGCCTAGTGCCAGACTTTCAAGCTAGAACCGTGTTTGTTTGTGGCCCTGAGCCATACATGGTTGCTGTAAAAGCATTGCTCGAGTCGCTTAATTTTAATATGGCGCAATTTCATCAAGAAAGTTTTGGCTCATTCAAAGGTGATCTTGGAGAGCTTGCTGCTGCAAAAGAAAGTTCGGCCAGCGTAAAGAGCGACGATAGTGGCTTTATGTTGCGCATTGGCGATAGAAAACGCTCACTGAGCAGCGCGCAAACGGTGCTCGATGGCGTTGAAGCTGAAGGGTTACCCATCATTGCGGCTTGTCGCTCTGGTGTTTGTGGCGCGTGTAAATGCAAGGTGGTCGAGGGGGAAACTGAATCTTCAAGTCAGATGTCGTTAACGGCCGATGAAATAGCGCAAGGCTATGTATTGGCATGTTCGACTAAGTTGAAGTCAGATGTGACGCTAGAACTATAGTCACAAAGCGCCATCAATTGTTAATAAATTTGAAATAAATCAGTGCTGAAAGTTGCGTAACTCACAATGAGAAAGTAAGGTTAATGACAGGACGTGATGCAATTACGCCTGTCTTTTCTTTCTTGACGGAGTGGCTATGACATCGACAACGCATTTGGCAGCATTACCTCTAGAAGATAAAAGCCTTGCTCATATGCTGTATGGGCTTATGGCCTGCTTTCCTGTGCTGTTACTCCCCGCCGTTCTGAGTCTATTGATTAACTTAAATCAGCGTCAAAACACCTTAAGTTCAGTTTTAGCTTCTCATCTTAGATGGCAACGCTGGTCAATTATCGGCATGTTACTGCTTATGTTAGTCGGTTATTTAAGTAATCAACCTTGGTTAAGTGGCACGCTTTATGTGGCTGGTGCAGTTTGGTTTAGTGGCCGTATTTTTAAAGGATGGCTGAGCTTAATCGAAGGCCGTTGTATTTAGTCCCCTTTTCATCTATTCCCCGTTTAAATTGCTGAGTACTGTCTGTGACTAGTTACGAAATTCTCTGTCTTCTTTCTGCACTATCTTTAGTTATATCGCTTATCTCTTCACGCTTACACCGCTGGCAAGATACCATCACGATTACCGCGCTTGCACTGCTTCTAAGCCTATTAATATTGGCGGCAGGCAAGGTGTTTGGTGTCTCTGTTTATTCGAGTTTGGTGACCGACCTTGAACAGCTAGACTTTAAAGCCTTGCTGCTAAACGGAATGTTAGGTTTTCTACTTTTCGCTGGTGCCCTACAGATTAAATTGCATGTGCTTAAAAAGCAGAAGTGGGAAATATGTATTCTGGCATTGATCGGCACCCTCATATCAACAGTGGTGATTGGCGGAGTGTTGTATTGGGTCGCAGGCTTATTAGGTTTGCCGTTAGCATTTAGCTATTGCTTATTATTTGGGGCGCTGATTTCACCAACAGATCCTATAGCGGTATTGGCTATTATTAAACAACTTGGTGCGCCAGAAGATATCGCAACTCAAGTTGAAGGTGAGTCACTGTTCAATGATGGTATCGGCTTGGTTATTTTTGTCGCTATTTCACAAGTGGCCTTTTCTACTGAGCCATTAACGATGGCGGGTATAACGGGTTTATTTTTGCAAGAAGCGGTAGGTGGAGTTCTATATGGGGCTTTGCTTGCTGGCGGATTACATTTCATGTTGGGCTTTTCGGAAGACCGCACTCAATTTTTACTGATGACGCTACTGATCCCCACAGCGGGATATGTGGTCGCCGATATGATTGGCGTGTCAGGGCCACTAGCGATGGTGACGTCTGGGATCATTGCAGGCAATCTAAGCATACCGAAACTCCTAAAAGAGTCTGAATGCGTGACGTTAGAGAGTTTCTGGGGACTGATCGAGTCTTTCTTCAACTCGTTGCTATTTTTACTGCTGGGTTTGCTACTGCTGCTTATCGATTTTGATGCCGAGCTTTGGTGGTTTATGTTGCTCTCTGTGCCCATCGTATTGTTAGGCCGAGTTGTTAGTATCTACTTACCCTATTTGGGCTTTCGTCGAGTAAAGCGTTACAACTCATATGCCGAGAGAATCCTTGTTTGGGGAGGGCTGCGTGGCGGTCTAGCATTAGCGATGGCGATGAGCTTACCGACTGGAATAATGTTAGCAGATAGTAACTCTATCGACTTAAGAGAGTTATTGATGGTCATGACGTACGCGGTGGTGGTGTTTTCTATCCTGGTACAAGGAACAACAATTCCTAGCTTGATTGATAAGAGCAATGCGGAAGAGGAAGATAAGAGGGCTGGTGAACTTTAAAACATTCGATATAAATTTTAATAACGACCGCCAAGAGATATTAGCGGTCGCTGAATGAGGGCTTTTATGGCGCTCGCAACACGTAATAGACTATCGATACAGGTTGTTGAGTAGATCGTTAAGCAGTGTTTGTTGCTCTTCGTTCACACCCACTTGTTCAATATTAGCAATGTTAACCACAATTCCATCACCACCAAGTTGCTTAATCGCTTTGGTAAAGTCAGGTAGTTTCAGTGTATCAATTGCATAGCAAGGGTTTACTAATATAGGTAAATGGCTAGCATTTTTAAGCTCAACTAAAGCGGCTAGATCGAGAGAGGGTTTCCCCGAATTATTGAGTGTGCTTACGCCTGATTCACATAAGGCTAATTGCTGATTCCCCTGGCTTAATACAATTTCTGCCGCATTAAGGAAGTCATCGACGCTGGCCATGGTGTTGCGCTCTAATATGATAGGCAGTAACAGAGATCCCATTTGAGTGAGTATGGCTTGGTTGTACATTTGCGTGCCTGACAACATGATCACATCACCAAGTTGTGCGGCAATGGCTAAGTCAGTTTCATGTTCAACCATTAAGATGCAAACCAGACCAAACTGATCCAAGGTATGCTTGAACTGGCTGAGAGAGCCTAGTAAGTCACTTTGTTGACTCAACCCTTGGATTACAACCGCTTGGAAGCCTGATTCTTTAAGTGCTTTAGCGCGCTGTTCAAATTGACTGATTTCGAATGGCAATTGCAATTGAGCTATCGCTGCAGATTGATTATTGCCGATGCTCAGTTGACCGCAGATTATTTCTGTAGCCTTCGTTTTATAAGCTTTGCTGTAACGCTTCTGTTTATTGCTTACAGTGCTTGATGTTGTCGTTGATTTAGAGGTGCTTGGCTCAATCATTAGTTGGCTATTGCTGAGCTGAGTAGGATTAACCGTTTCACATGGATAACAGCCTAGCACTTTGATGAAACGTGTGGTTCTTTCTAATTCTTTCAGCGCAGCCTGCATAGGTTCACTTGACAGGTTAGCGTCAATATCAAGGTAGAACATCTCCTCCCAAGGTGTACCTGGGATAGGACGAGATTCTAGCTTACTCATATTCAGGTTTCTGGCTTTCAATACCAGTAACGCTTCAACCAGGGCGCCGGGCTTTTGCCCTGTAGCCATAATGAGTGTGCATTTTGCGGGTAATTGCTCTGGTACATCAACCGCTTTGCGTGCAACAACAATAAAGCGGCTTTGGTTAATTTTTTGGTTTGCTAAACCGCTATCGATCGCTTCGAGCTGGTATAACGCGCCGCCTTCACTACTGCCTATAGCTGCCACACTATTGTTGCCAGCGTTACACACCATCTCCATCGCTTCAGCGCTGCTTGAACAGTACTCTAACTTGAAGTCGCCATGTTGGCTTAGATAGCGACTGCATTGGCTTATCGGTTGTGGATGGGCATAGACGGTTTTTATATCATTAATATTTGCGCCATTATTGGCCAGTAAACAGTGGCCAACTTCGATAGTGGTTTCACCGACAATTGCTAGACTGGTATGTTGCAGCACATCATAAACTTCGTTGATGGAACCTGATGAAGTGTTTTCAATCGGTAAAAAGCCATAATCAGCATGGCCGGATTCAACTGCTTGGACTATCTCATCAAAGCTTTGGCAACCCAAATCTTGCATTTCGACTTGGCGTCTGTCGCAATAGCGGCTGGCGGCTAGGTATGAATAGGAACCGCGAGCGCCAAGGTAAGCAACGCAATACTGCTGTTGCTGAGTTTCTGGGTTAGCACGCCCATGAAGGTAGGCTTGTTGGTTAAGTACTGAGTCTTCAATAATGCTCTGGTATAACGAAATTACATAGTGTGCATCCAAGCCCTGTTCACGGCCTTGTTTTACGAGGCGTGCGAGCAGCTCTTTTTCGCGAGTCGTATCACGTATAGGCCTAACGTCGACTTCTTTGCTGCGAGCAACATCTAAACTTAATTCTCGGCGTTTTGCCAATAAAGCCAAAAGGTCGTTGTCGAGAGTCGTTATCTGCTCTCGAGTGTGGTTTAAAGGTTGTGGTTTGCTCATTTTTGCCTCTACATCTTGTTTTGCGCACTTAGAATTAAAAAAGCCTCCCGTGTGGGAGGCTTTGGAATTTTCACTTTCGTTTTTACACCGAAATTCCGCCTCCGAGGGTGGGGGGCATAAAAAAGAAAGTAAAAAAAGTGGTTTGGATTATATTCATGGATTTAAACTAAAGCCGAGGCGGTTTACTGTCAATCAAAACTTAGCCAATTTGAAAATTTTGTAATAAAAAGCGCACTCGAGGTGCGCTTTTGAACAAAAGTTAGTAAATAATATCAAGCTGCGTATTCCTCCTCATTGCTATCGTCAAAGCCGTCATCAATTGCATCATCTTCTCTTTTAAGTGTTGCATGGCGTTGGCTTTCGGGTTTATGTGTTAGGCGATTTAGCTGTTTCTCCAGCTTTTGTCCCATTGCAGTAATTGCTGCGTATAGGTCTTCATGTTTCGCCTGGGCAAATAACTTGGCACTAGGAATGCCAACTGAAGCTTCAATCTTAAAACCTTGTTTCTCCTGCTGTATGATTACGTGTGGATTAATAAGCTGCACATCGTGTCGTGCTAATTTCTCTAATCTTGCTTCAATACGTTCGCGGATAGATTCAGTAACTTCGAAGTGCTTGCTAGTAATCTTTATCATATTTCGAACCTTTTGTTGTTTCCTTGAATTCAGACTACCAATCTGACTAACGAAAGTCGTGATCTAAATCACGTTTTGCAGGCTCTTCTAATCTGTTCGCTTTTTATTTGATCACTTAGACAAATATAGTCAATAACTGTCGAAATTTCCTTGAAAACGCCGAAAAACAGGTTCATATTTGAATGGATAAGGGGCGACTGAAATGGCCTTTTTGTAAAAATCTTAGCGTTAATAACCTCATAGCTCTATCCTCCTTGCCGATATATAATGCCTACAAAAGACCAATTCATTTGTAAGAGTGATTATCCATGACGCAAAACATAGTCAAAGTAAAAGTATGGGACGTTCCAACGCGACTCTTTCATTGGGGCATGTTGTGTTTGCTTGGCGGCTTATGGTGGACGGCGGAGTCGGGAGAGATGGAGTGGCATCAACTTCTGGCCTATAGCTTGATGATCCTGCTTGGAATGCGTTTGCTGTGGGGATTTATCGGCAGCGACACTGCTAAGTTCAGCCATTTTGTACGCTCACCAAAAACAGTCTTTAACTATTTGCAGAAAACCAAGCAACATGGAATATCGGCTTCTATAGGGCATAACCCCATCGGTGGCTATATGGTTGTAGCTTTAATCTCTTTAGTCACACTACAGTTAGTTACAGGGCTTTTTGCAACGGATGAGATTTTTACAGAGGGTCCTCTTTATGCAACTGTTAAAGACGATACAGCTTTATGGCTGACTTGGCTGCACAAGCAGAATTTTGACTTGATTTTAATCTTGGCTGCAATTCATGTATTAGCTGTTGGTGTGCATATGTTCAAAGGTGACAAAATTATCGCGGCGATGTTCAGTGGCTATAAACGTTTACCTAGTGAACTTGAGCAACCGTTAGTATTCGCTTCTGTAGTTAAGGCAGCTATTATTGTAATGGTGATTGGGGTCTTGGTAGTCAACTACTTCATGCTACCAATTATTGAGATGTTGTAGTGGCTGTCTACAGACTAAAAACCTTTTGCTAGATTAGCTGTCATTTCTCAAAGGTGATTGTTTAGAATTGCTTGAAGAATAGAGCCAGCATTGTATCAATGCTGGCTTATGTTTTAACTAGTCTTTCTTGTAGACGTCATGACAGCCTTTACAGCTTTTACCTGTATTCATAAAGGCTTTCTTCATCTCTTTTTTATCACCTTTCTGAGCAACTAAAGCAAGCACTGCTGCATTTTCTTGGAAGGTCTTCATTTTGGCGTCAAAATCGGTTTTGTCGCTCCAAATTTTTGCCAATGCTTCAGTTTCGCCGTTGTCAGACCCAGCAATGAAACCTTCAAGAGGCAGCATAGATAGTGCTGCTACATTAGTTGCTCGCATTGCAAATACGCTAGCATCGTAATCTTTCTTGCCTTTTAGCATTGCGCCCATGTCACCAAAGTTATAGGCAATCATCCCAAAAGCAGATTGACGATAATGAATGGCATCATCAGCTTCTTTAAAATTATTAGCTTGCACACTGGTTGCTATAGTAGCCGTTGCAGCTAGTGCGACTAGACTCATCTTTAATGATTTTTTCATGGTTACTCTCACGTTTTTATTATGTTGTGTGACTCGTTTCACGCCATTGTACCTATTTTTAGCTAGTTGACTCCATTGGTTTTTTGCCAAAATTACGCTTGGTTACAAATCAATTGTTTTAGCCATGTGATTTACTTATAGCAAAGTACGTGACTGAGGATTGATTCCTGATAAACTAACTGTAATGTTGCACTAGTACACCGTTGAGGCTGAAATGCGAGCAGAGTGGGATTTAGTTTTAGATAAAGTGATGGCTCAAAGCGATCATAGCGCCCTAGTGACGTTATTCGAGTTATTGCTAACGGAAGAGGAGCGCAGCGCTGTCGCAGGTAGGCTTAAAGTTTTCCAAACATTATTGCACGAGGAAATGAGCCAGAGGCAAATCGCCCACGAATATCAAATAAGTATTGCAACAATAACGCGCTGCTCAAATTACCTTAAACATATGTCAGAAGAGCAACGTGAGCAGATAAAATTGCTAACGCTGTAGAATGTTGAGCATAAAAAAACGCGCTCCATTGTAGTTAATGAAACGCGTCTTATATCGGACTAAAGAGTCAGATGAGCTTAGTGTCTACAACCACAGCCACCGTTGCCATCGCAACCTTCTTTTGCTTCTTTAGCTTCATCATCACTGCAGCATCCACCTTCATGGCTGTGATCATGTTCGCCACCACAACATCCACCTTCATGTGAATGTTCATGAGCATCACCACCACAACTACCACCAGCATGAATGTGGCCGTGAGCGATCTCTTCTTCAGTCGCAGCACGAACATCAAGCACTTCAACATTAAAGCTTAGTGTCTGGCCTGCTAATGGGTGGTTACCGTCAACAATTACCACGTCATCCTTCACTTCAGTAACCTGTACCGGACGTTGTCCCATTTCAGTTTCTGCAATAAATCGCATACCAGGTACGATATCTTCGATATCGCCAAAAGCAGAGATAGGTACTTCTTGGCACAAACCGTCATGGTAGGCGCCATAACCTTGTTCAGCATCAACGGTAACGTCAAGAACGTTGCCTTGCTCCTTGCCTTCAAGAGCAGCTTCAAGGCCTGGGATCATATTCTCTGCGCCGTGCAAATACAGCATCGGCTCGCCTTCAAAAGAGCTTTCAACAAGCTGGCCTTTTGCATCTGATAATCGGTAATGGATGCTTACAGCACATTTTTCGGTGATTTTCATATTGGCTCCAATCGGTAATTTGGGCGCATTCTAGCTTGGATTGTTTCAATTTGCGACAGGTGGAACTCACTTCTGTTACCTAAGCCACATCTTTATTAGACAAAATAGGCATTCTAAAATCTTCATTTATTACTGCTTATATCCAAACATAATAATTCGTACTTTTTTATTTGGTTTGCACCTTAGTCTAAAGTGAGTAATGAAAATTGAACCAAAATGATAAAAATGCTCACTTCTGTGAGCTTGTTACCAATAAGGCGATAACTTTTATTATTCCTAATAATAAAATGCAAAATCATGTAATTTTGTATAATTACAATGTTTTACGTGGGATTATTGTTTTCGCTTACGTAAAGGTAACATGAACTAATGGCGCCGTTAGTTTATGGGTGCTTATCTAAACTACTATTTATGACGTTTAATCGCTGATTGCTTAAGCTAACGTGTATTAATAACAATAATGAAAATTTAGGGGTTGACACTTCTTAGTTAAAAAGCAATTCTGTTAGTACGCAAATTAATCCAATTGGATGAAACCTAATTTACATGTTTAGCCACGTTTTAATGATCACCACGATTATTACAACCACCACGATTACCATCGTGGGGGCGGGCTAAGCACAACCTGATATAAGTTAAATATCAAGCCCGCTCCCCACAAAGGAGCGGGCTTTTTTGTTTCTTTAGTGGCGCGGCACAAGGAGTTTTCGATGAAAGTAATGAAATTTGGTGGTACCTCGCTTGCGAATTGGCAGCGATTTAAAGCAGCGGCAGAGATTGTTGTTCAGTCTGCAAAGAGTGAAAGTACTGCTGTTGTGCTGTCCGCGCCAGCTACGGTAACCAATGGGTTAATTGAAATGGTCGAAGTCGCCGTTAATGGCGGTGATTACAAAGTGGTGTTGGCTAAAGTCGAACAGGTGTTCAATGCTCTGTATGGCGAAGCGGCAAGTACCTTAACCGAAGCGCAAAATCAGCGACTTGCAGAGCGTTTACAACTGCAGATGAAGTTTTGGGGCGATAAGCTTGCGGGAATGAGCTTGCTTAATGAATGTCCAGAGAGCGTCGAAGCCGCAGTGTTAGTCGGTGGAGAGAAACTATCCGCTGCATTGATGGTTGAGGTGATGAAAGCGGCTGATTATTCTTCCGCCATATTAGAGCCTGAATCTCTTTTAGTTGGCTATGGTCCACGTTTAGAGTCTGCTGTTGATATTGAGGCCAGTAAGGTGCGTTTTAGTCGTTTAAACCTAAATGATGCTCATGTTTGGGTGATGCCAGGGTTTACCGCAGGAGATAGCGCTGGAAAGATAGTGACATTGGGGCGTAATGGTTCCGATTACTCTGCCGCTGTATTGTCCGCTTGCCTACAAGCGAGCTGCTGCGAGATCTGGACAGATGTTGATGGTGTTTATAACACCGACCCACGTGTTGTCGCAGATGCTAAACTGTTGTCTCAAATGAGTTATCAAGAGGCGATGGAGGTTTCTTACTTTGGCGCCAAGGTACTGCATCCAAAGACTGTCGCACCTATCGCTCAGTACCACATCCCTTGCTATATCCGTAATACCCTAAATCCAAAAGCCGTTGGGACTTTAGTGTCCAACGAACTAGATCAAACAGGACTTAATGTTAAGGCCATATCCAATCTTGACGATCAAACGATGTTTGATGTGTCTGGGCCAGGCATGAAAGGTATGGTCGGTATGGCCAGCCGTATATTAGGTGCAATATCACGCTCTGGTGTGTCTGTATCACTAATTACCCAAAGCTCGTCTGAATACAGCATTAGCTTCTGTGTCTCCACTGAGGATTCAGAGAAAGTGAAATATTCACTAGAGCAAGAGTTTGACCTCGAACTTAAAAGTGATCTTTTAGAACCGATTGAGATGCGTCACGATTTAGCCATCGTGTCACTTATAGGCGATGGTATGCGTACTCATAAAGGTGTTGCGGCTAAGTTCTTCCAAGCACTTGCCCAAGCAACCGTTAATATAGTCGCCATTGCTCAAGGCTCTTCAGAACGTTCAATCTCAGCGGTTATTGAACAGCGTAAGACTAAGCATGCAATTTCAGCGTGTCATCAGTCTTTCTTCGATGTGCAGCACTATCTAGATGTCTTCCTTGTTGGCTGCGGTAATGTTGGTGCTGGGCTACTTGAGCAGATTAAGCAGCAACGTCAAATGCTTAAAGAGCAACATATCGTCATGCGTGTGTGTGGTATTGCAAATTCTAAGCGGATGTTATTGGATGCTCAGGGCATTGATTTATTAAGCTGGCAGGGCTTATTAGCGGAATCAAACCAAAGTGCGAACATAGAGGATATGTTGCAGTGGGCTAAAGAGCAGCAATTACTCAATCCGGTACTAGTTGACTGCACTTCTAGTGAGTTTGTCTCAGATCAGTATTTAGCGGTGATGAATGCGGGCTTGCATGTCGTTACGCCAAATAAGAAGGCTAACACTCGCGACATGGTTTATTACAAGGAATTACGTCAAACAGCACTAAAGCAACGTCGTCAGTTTTTATATGAAACAACGGTTGGCGCGGGTTTACCTGTTATCGATAACCTTAAAAAATTGTTATTCGCTGGCGATAAGCTACAGCGCTTTAACGGCATTTTATCTGGCAGTCTTTCATATATTTTTGGCATGCTAGATGAAGGAATGACGCTATCTCAAGCGACGAACATTGCCAGAGACAAGTGTTTTACTGAACCGGATCCACGCGATGACTTAAGCGGTATGGATGTTGCGCGTAAAGTACTTATTTTGGCGCGTGAGGTCGGCATGGAGCTTGAGTTGTCTGATATCAGTGTTGAGTCGGTATTGCCTAAGTCTTTTGATGCATCAGGCGATGTTGCGGCGTTTATGGAAAATTTGCCCGCTGCAGATGAAGTAATAGCGCAACGAGTTGAAGCTGCTAAAGCAGAGGGGAAAGTACTGCGTTATGTAGGCCAAATCGATGGTGAAGGCTGCAAGGTTAAGATCGCAGAAGTCGATGCGAATGATCCGCTATATAGCGTTAAAGGTGGTGAGAATGCGCTAGCATTTTATAGCCGTTATTATCAGCCTATTCCCTTTGTGCTTAGAGGTTATGGCGCGGGTACCGATGTGACCGCAGCAGGCGCGTTCGCCGATATTTTAAGAACATTAAATTGGACTCGTGAGGTTGGCGTATGAGCGTAACAATTTATGCCCCGGCATCAATGGGAAATGTAGGTGTTGGTTTTGACTTGCTCGGTGGGGCGTTAGCCCCTATAGATGGCAGCTTGCTTGGCGATAAAGTCAGCGTAGAGAGCGCTGAACAGGGGCTTGAATTAACCGTTATCGGCCACTGGGCAAATAAATTACCAGCGGATCAAAACGAGAATATTGTTTATCAGTGCGCTGTGTTCTTTCTTGCGCATTTAGGCAAAGAGGTAGGGCTTAAATTGACGCTAGAGAAGAACTTGCCTGTGGGCAGCGGTTTAGGCTCTAGTGCTAGTTCAGTCGTTGCAGCATTAATGGCGTTAAATGAGTATTTTGATAGTCCGTTTTCTGAGCAAGAAGTGCTTAGGTTGATGGGCGACTTTGAAGGCAAAATCAGTGGTTCAGTACATTATGACAATGTGGCTCCCTGTTTCCTTGGCGGCATGCAACTAATGCTGGATACACCGCAGGCTATTTGTGAACCCATCCCTACGTTCAAACAGTGGTACTGGGTAGTATCCTATCCAGGGATCTCGTTATCAACGGCACGGATGCGTCAGTTGATGCCTGAGCATTATTCAAAGCAAACAGCTATCGATTTTGGTCGCTATCTCAGTGCCTTTGTGCACGCTTGTTATAAGCAAGATGATGCGCTAGCAATTTCAGTGCTAAAAGATGTACTCGCTGAGCCATATCGCGCCGCAGAGATCCCAAATTATCAGCAAGCTAAAACAGCCCTTGCTGATATAGGGATGCTAACAACGGGAATTTCCGGTAGCGGGCCGACCCTGTTTACGATTACAGATGATATAGCAACGGCAAAAGCCGCTAAACAGTGGTTAGATGAACACTATATTGATCAAGCGCTAGGCTTTTCGCATATTTGTCAAATCGATGATTTTGGTGCGCGTCGAGCTTAGGTGACAAAGAGTGAATTAGCAGTAAAAGTTTGCCATAGAGAGCTATTGGTTAGTAACAATTATTAATACAAAATTTGGAATCAAAGGAAGTCGTCATGGAATTGTACAATTTAAAGCATCCATCTCAGGTGGTCAGTTTTACACAAGCGGTAAAACTTGGACTTGGAAAAGACCGCGGGCTGTTCTTTCCAAAACATATTCCGACATTAGGTGATATTGACGGTTTACTTGCATTGCCATTTGTAGAGCGCAGTAAGAAGATTATCGGTGCTTGGCTAGCTGAAGAGTTGGGTCAAGATACGGTTGATCGCATCGTTGAACGGGCATTTAATTTCGATCTGCCGCTGGTACAAGCTGAAAAGGACTTGTACAGCTTAGAGCTATTCCATGGTCCGACATTAGCGTTTAAAGATTTTGGCGCGCGCTTTATGGCGCAATGCTTAAATGAGCTGGCAAAAGATGAGAAAATTAATATCCTAACCGCGACCTCTGGAGATACTGGCGCAGCGGTGGCGGATGCTTTTTACGGGCTGGATAATATCAATGTGGTGGTGCTATACCCTAAAGGTAAAATCAGTGTACTGCAGGAAAAGATGTTTACCACTCTAGGTGACAATATTCATACCGTGGCTGTCAGTGCTGATTTCGATGCCTGCCAGACCTTAGTTAAGCAATCATTTGAAGACGGTGATATTCGAGATGGTTTGCACCTTAACTCTGCCAACTCAATCAATATTAGTCGTCTATTGGCACAGATTTGCTATTACTTTGAGGCGGTGGCGCAGTTTAAACAAAACAATAACTCAGATCCGGTTATCGCAGTGCCCAGTGGTAACTTTGGCAACCTAACGGCAGGGCTTTTTGCCAAAGCAATGGGTCTGCCGATTAAACGCTTTATCGCTGCCACAAACAGCAATGATACTGTGCCTCGTTATCTCGATGATGGCGAATGGTCACCGCATTTAACAGTAGCGACCATGTCTAATGCAATGGATGTTGCTGAACCAAGTAATTGGCCGCGAGTTGAAGCCATTGTTAAAGCGATGAACTGGTCATTAGCCGATATTAAAGGGATTGGTGTGACAGAATCCGATACTGTTGATTCTGTCAAAGCACTTCATGCAGTGGGTTATCTATCTGAGCCACACGCGGCTATTGCAGCATTTGCCTTAAAGCAAACGCTATTAGCAGATGAAAAGGGGATCTTTCTTGGCACAGCCCACCCAGCAAAATTCAACGAAGTGGTTGAGCAGATCTTGGAAGTGGATTTGCCATTGCCGGCCGAGCTGGCGGCTGTGGTACCCAAGACTATTTTGTCTGCCAATCTAGCAGCAGACTTTGAGGCATTAAAGCGGCACTTGTTTACTATTTTAGCTAAATAGCCTGAGGTATCACGGTGTAGCGTTGAAAAGAGAAGCTGTTATGGCTTCTCTTTTTTTGTGGGTGAAATGTACATTCGCTGTGTTTTTGTTCGCGACGAGTAAAGTTGCCGCAGCAAGGTTGGTGTATTTAATTAGAAGTATTAACATGTGCAGCCGGATGTATTAGTTAGATCTACTTTAGCGTGATCTGTGTCACGTTGTTAGCTTGAAATATTTTATATTGTGCGGCGCAGTTTTTACTAAAGGTGTCGTATCGGTGTTACGTTTTATAGTCAGTGTATTGTTAATCAGTTTGTTAAGTGGTTGCGCCAGTGAAGAGTTTCAACTGTACCACCGGATAAACGAAGCATATGACTTTGAAGTCACCCACTGCGATAGCTTTGCTATGGTAACAGGCATAGGGCGTGGAGAAACCGCCCTAGCAGATGCTAAGCTCAGTGCTATTAAACAGGGTGAAGAGATCGAAGGAACGCATATAGTTTGGTTGCAAGTCGACTTAGGTGAGCCAACTAAAGTGGTTGCGGTTATCTATAAGTGTTTAATGTAATCCTCTGTAATATCCCAGTGTTCATTGCGCTTTAGTCATACTGCGTAACCAGTTAATCTCTTCAGGCCACAACTCGGCACTGGTCGTTTCTAGGATCAGTGGTATCCCTTTAACAGCTTCAAGTGTCATTAGCGTCGCAAACGCTTCTGCACCTATCTCTCCCTTCCCTAGAGATTCATGACGGTCGACCCGACTGTTAAGTCCAGTTTTACTGTCGTTTAAATGCATCGCTTTGAGATATTGGTTACCAACAATGTTATCAAACTCAGCAAAAACGGCTCTGCAGCTTTCTTGGCTGCGAATATCATAGCCAGCGGCAAACATATGGCAGGTGTCGATACAGATACCGACTCGTGACTTATCTTCAACGGCGTCAATTATCTGAGCGAGTTGCTCAAAACTATGGCCTAGATTTGAACCTTGACCCGCAGTATTTTCGATCACCGCAGTCACAGTACTTGAACGCGCGAGGGCAAAGTTTATCGAGTCACTTATTCGCCTTATACATTTATCGGTGTCAATCTTTCTTAAGTGGCTACCGGGGTGAAAATTGAGTAGGGTTAAACCAATTTGTTCACATCTGGCTATCTCATCAAAAAAAGCTTCACGTGATTTTGTTAGTAGCTCGTCATCAGGGTGCCCTAGATTAATTAGGTAACTGTCATGGGGTAGAATGGCATCCATTGAAATGTTAGCTATTTGGCAGTTTTCTTGAAATAGCTCGATTTGCTTTTCATCTAGTGCCTTGCTTACCCAACGTCGCTGATTTTTGGTGAACAGTGCAAAAGCGTTAGCGCCTATAGCGGCTGCATTTATCGGTGCATTTGCGATGCCGCCAGAGGCACTGACATGCGCGCCTATCAAGTAGTTCGGTTGCATTACTCTTATTCCTGTATTTTTATTGACTGAGTGATGCTGTAAGCAGCTCACAGTTATTTTAGCGCTATTAGCACCTATGTAGGGTGTTATCAGCAAAATAAGTGATTGTAAGTTAGTCTAATTTTGTTGATCTCTGTCACGATGATACGCATTAGCATTTTGTTATAGTTGGATGTTATTCGTACGGTTTACTAATATTGTATCTAGTGAGGGTTAATTCGGGTGGAGAAAACTATGCTAGCCAGACTCATGCACGATCACAAGCATATTGGTATTTTGCTTAAGATTTTAAAGACCAAGCACATTAAGCTAGCGGCAGGTGAGGCGATTAACTATAACTTAGTCCGTGACATAGTTGAGTATATGCAAAGCTATGCCGAGCACAGCCATCACCCCTTAGAGGAGGTGATTTCAGAGTTTTATTGGAACAAGTTAGGCAGAGCTCATATTAATGAAACACTCACAGCTGAGCATAAAAAGCTGGTTGATGCGTCAGCATCGTTAATGACAACGCTTAATTTAATCTTGAGTGATGTTGTCGTTTCAAAAGAGCTGCTCGTTCGTGACTTAGAAAGCTATGTCGAACTACAGCAATCACATATGGAGTTTGAGGAGTCAACGGTATTTCCAAAGTGGTCTGATGTGATTACCGAGACAGATTGGCAGACAGTAGTAGAGATGTGCGATGCTAGACTCATCGACGATCCGTTATTTAGTGAAAATGACAGCCTGCTGTTTGAGGAGCTTAAAGAGTACATCGAGATAGCTGATTAATGTATTAATTGGTGCGATCAAAAAGAGCGCATATGCGCTCTTTTTAATCTAGTTGCTTACATTAGGAGGGTGTCTAGCTCACAGTTAAAGCTGTTATCTATATCTTGAAGTTCTTTAAGCAAACGATGCTTTTCTTTTAAAGCTTCAATTTCACGCCATTTTCGCTTTTTATTGGAGCTCCTTGAGCGGCTTGCAGGCTTCTCAACGATACTATCTAGCGCACTACCATAATCAAGTCGATTCATGGCAACCTCCTATTGTTTATTTTGTCTTCAATGTAATAGCATGCTTTTCAAGTATGGTGCAACATAAATGTTTCATTTTTGTTAACTTGATGTGAAGTTTAATTTTATTCTAGGAGGGGAAGTGCGGATAAACATGAATAATATTTATGTTTATTGGAGTTGTTAGCTGCGAAAATTAAAAAAGCCAGTCGAAACTGGCCTTTTAAATAAGAATAGTGAATTAACTACTTATATTTTGCGCTGTTTAAATAAGTTAATTAGCGCATTGCTCGACGTATCTAAATCAGTGGCGTCTGTATTGGCGGTTAATCTGTCGAGCACATCATTACCTAATTGCTTGCCTAGCTCAACTCCCCATTGATCAAAAGAGTTTATCTGCCATATGGCGCCTTGAACAAAGGTCCTGTGCTCATATAGCGCAATTAGAGCGCCTAATGTCGAAGGAGTTAGCTTGTCCATTAACAATGTATTGCTTGGCTTATTACCAGGCATGACTTTGTGCTTGGCAATAAGTTGTTTCTCACTGTCTGACAATGCACTGCTACTCAGTTCTGCAAATGCTTCATCATGGGTTCGACCTTGCATCAATGCTTGGGTTTGCCCGAAACAGTTGGAGGCCAGTTGCACATGATGCTCACCGATAGGGTTATGACTGTTTAGCGGCATAATAAAATCGGCAGGGATAAGCGCTGTACCTTGATGTAAAAGCTGGTGGTATGCATGTTGTCCATTAGTACCTTCACCGCCCCAAATCACCGGCCCTGTGCTGTAGTCAACATCGGTGCCGTTTAGGGTGACTGACTTACCGTTACTTTCCATATCCAGCTGTTGGAAGTAAGCGGGTAGACCGCGCAAGTAGTGATCGTAAGTGAGCACTACATGAGATTGAGCGTTAAAGAAACTGCCGTACCATAGGGAGAATAGCCCCATAATGACCGGCATGTTATCTTCTAACGGTGTTTGCACAAAATGGTTGTCCATCTCATGTGCACCCGCCAACAATTCACGGAAGTTATCCATGCCCACTAATAGCGCAATAGGTAGTCCAATTGCAGACCAAAGCGAGTAGCGGCCACCCACCCAATCCCACATTGGGAAGATATTATCTGCATCGATGCCAAATTCAGTTGCTTTAGCCACATTGGAGCTTACGGCAACAAAGTGCTTAGCAACATCTGCTTGAGTAGCACCTTGGGCTAAGAACCAACTCTTAGCACTTAATGTGTTGGTCAATGTCTCTTGGGTACCAAAAGACTTTGAGGACATAACAAACAGGGTTGTTTCTGAATCGAGTCCTTTAAGTTTTTCAGTAATTGACGTGCCATCAACATTGGCAACAAAATGACAATTTAACTGACCCGTCCAATAGGGACGCAGTGCTTGAGAGACTATTTTAGGACCTAAAAATGACCCACCGATACCAATACTGACAACATCAGTAATAGTCTTACCAGTATAGCCTTTCCATTCACCACTCGTTACTGAGCGAACAAAGCTTGCCATCTTGTCTAAGGTTTGCTGAACTTCAGCAACAATGTTGACACCGTCAACATTAATAACCTTACCTTTTGGCGCTCGCAAAGCGGTATGGAGTACTGCTCGTTGCTCGGTATTGTTAATGGTGTCACCAGCGAACATTGCTTTGATTTTTTCTTCAAGTTTAGACTCTTTTGCCAATGCAAAAAGCAGTGACAGAGTTTCTGTTGAAGCTCTATTTTTAGAGTAATCTAAAAGCAGTCCACATGCCTTGGTAGACATGTCATCAAATCGCTGTGGCTGTTGCTGAAACAGTTCTCGCATATGCGGCACTGTTGTACTGTGTTGTGCTAGCGCTTGCCAACTAGCAAGCTGAGTCAGTTCGGTCATTTTAGTAGTCCTACTCCCTTAAGACGTTAATTCTGCTTTTAGCATGACTTCAAGTTTACCTTGGTCAATGGCAAAGTTACGGATCCCTTCAGCAAGTTTTTCTACAGCCATTGGGTCTTCGTTAAACTCCCAGCGGAATTGTGCTTCAGACATTGCAGGCTCTGCTGCAACAACTTCAGTTGCTGGAAGTAATTTTTGAACAATAGGTGTATTGCTATTAGATAACTCTTCTAATAATGCAGGACCAATGGTTAATCTATCGCAGCCTGCTAATTCAATGATCTCACCTGTATTACGGAAGCTTGCTCCCATGACTACGGTGTTAAAACCGTGGCGCTTATAGTAGTTGTATATGCTGGTGACGGACACAACACCAGGATCTTCACTTGCAGAATACTCAAGACCAGTATCTTTTTTGTACCAATCTAGAATGCGGCCAACAAATGGTGAGATGAGGTAAACACCGGCTTCAGCACATGCTCGTGCTTGAGCAAAACAAAATAGTAGCGTTAGGTTACAATTTATGCCTTCTTGTTCGAGCTCTTTTGCTGCGCAAATGCCTTCCCAAGTAGACGCTAACTTAATCAAAATACGTGATTTATCAATACCTGCTTCTTGATACAGTTTGATTAGCTTGTGGGCTTTTGCTATTGAGGCTGTTTTGTCAAAAGAGAGACGAGCATCAACTTCCGTTGAAATACGACCTGGAACAATTTTAAGGATCTCTAGACCAATGTTGACGGCGAGTTTGTCACCGGCATCTTCAATCTGTTGCTCTACATCATTACTTTGGCTTTTTGCCCAAGTAATCGCATTCTCAATCAAGCCACTATATTCAGGGATCTGCGATGCTTTTAGGATTAGAGATGGGTTGGTTGTAGCATCTTCTGGCTGGTAACGTTTTATCGCTTCAATATCACCGGTATCCGCAACGATGGTTGTGATGGGTTTAAGTTGTTCTAAAGTGTTAGCCATGTGAATTACATCCTTCTCAATGAGCAGCATAAGTTTGATAGTTAATTAGCAGGTATTAAAAGCCATTTTAATGATCATTCCAACTAAATATGAAAAAAAATTACAGAAAAGTTGTAAAAAATCAGTAAAAGCGCTTTTTTTAGTAATATAGTAACCAATATTAATGTTCAAATCTTGCAATCTGATGAAACACCTGCGTCATGGACTGGTATAACGAAAATATTGAACAATGAACTAAACCTTAGTTGTTGAGCATTGTGACTGCAATGAGCATTTAAACAAAAAGCTCACAGCGATTAATGCTGTGAGCGAGTCCGAATCATCTATTTAATCACTATATCAAAAATTATCGAGATAATGAGGACAATACTTGTATCGGTGTCTATTTAAGCACGGGAACTTTTTCAGTGCCTGACACATGTGCTTCGATACGGCGATTAGCTTTGTTGGCTTCTGCAGAGCGGCCTTCAATTAGGGGCTGTGTTATACCGTAACCCATAGAAGAGACCTTTGCTGGGGCAACGCCGTATTCATTAATTAGCACATCAGCAACGGCAATAGCTCGGCGCTCAGACAATGCCATATTGTAATCTGCCGCGCCAGTATTAGAGGCATGACCTGCTATGGTCACCTCGGCATTTGGATGCTTAGACATGAACTCTGCTAGTGCTTTTATATCACCATAGGAAGACTCCTGTACGATTGCTGAGTTAGTGGCAAATTTGGCTTCAATATCGAATTTGTCTTCAAGCTCTTGGTAGATAGTACAACCATTAGAATCGACTTTATGTGTCGAGGGGGTATTAGGGCACTGATCTATGTCATCGTTGACGCCGTCCATATCAGCGTCTCCTACAACGACTGCAACGGGTACTACAGGCTTAGATTTACTACCGAAGCGGTAACTCAGTTCGAGTCCCCAGTAGTTGCTTTCCATCTCAAGTGTTTTCCACTTATCTTCATCTAAGTTTTCATAACGACGGTATTTAGCTTGTACTTTTAGGTTATCGGTGATGTTGTAGCCAATACCCGCCCCGATGTACGGGGCTACGCCGCTATCACTATAGTATTCGCTGCCGTAGTTCTTATTGTTAGAGATAACGTAGTTTAACGCGCCTGCTTCAGCCGATAAGCTCCAGCGGTTGGCAAATGGCCAAAATGTGACTAAACCAAGATTCATTCCTCTAGCGCCGACATCATTGAGCTTGTTTGAATAGTCAACCCATTCTGCGCGACCTAGGTCCCGGTAGCCCAGCTCAACACCAAAGTTGTCATTGAACAGATAGCCACCAAATACATCCCATGCATAGGGGTCATCATCACCGCAGGTTTTCATGGTCTTTTGATCGCAATTCGGTTCGTAGTTGTTGATCCCAACACCGCCGCCAATGTACCAGGGGCTCATGCCCTCTGCAGCGCTAGCTGCAAAAGGTAGCATTGAGGTCAGTAGTACAACCTGTAGAGTTTTGTTCATCATTCAAAGTCCTTATGTTTTATTTATATCCCCGCTCTATCTGAACATGCCAGCAGTTATCACGGGGTTCCTTAGTTTTTATAGCTGGCTGTGGCTATTATTGGCTGAAAATGCGATATTTTCCACTTTGATGTTGATGTAATTCCTTAAGTTGGAAACAAAAAAAAGGTGCCTTCTTGAGAAGGCACCTTAAAATTCGATTAGCTTAAGAAGTGGGTTATCGAGTCCATACCCAGTTTTCAATGCTTATAGGGTCTACACCGTTAGCCTTGATATAGTTTCTGTGGTCAACTAAGCGTTGCAGCATGTCGGTAGTAATAGCGATATGTTGGCTTTCGTCAATGACGCCTTGCTGGAACAGTTTGTATGCCATGTCGATAACAAGGTGGTAGCGCGAGGTACCGTTACGAACACCCATATCAAATGGAGTCGTGGTTGAACCTTCCTCTTCATAGCCTTTAATTCTAAAGCGATCACTACCCTTATAGTCGAATACCAGTTTCTTGATGGTGTTCGGGTATCCGTGATAGTTAAATACCACGCCTTTATCAGCTGTAAAGACTTCGTCCATCAACCATGGCTTGCTTTGGAACTTCAAGCTACCCAAACCGCTGCTGGTTAGCTCTGTTACGCTGACGAAACGGATACGTACACGCGGTAATAGCTCTCTGATCAGTACCAGTGACGCCATTGCTTCTTGAGTGACATAATCACCACAACCTACAAGTACAACGTCTGGGTTTTCGTCTGAAGCAAAGTCCCACACCATCACACCATCTTTAGCCTGACTGCGAGCTTCATCTAGTGTTAACCATTGTGGAAGGTCTTTCTTACCGGCCACTAAGATGTTCAGCTTGTCTCGATCGGCATAAGCACGTTCGGTATAAACCAAAGTACTGTTACCGTCAGCAGGTAGATAAGCTGAGATGATCTTTGGATGCTTCTCTAACATAGCGCCCAAGAATGATGGGTTCTGGTGCGAGTAACCATTATGATCTTGACGCTCTAACAGCGAAGACAATACCACGTTACAAGCAGGTACAGGCTTACGGAAATGTACACCTTGGCTTGCATAAACGTATTTACAATATTGGTCAGCCATTGATGAAACAACTTGCGAGAATGCCTCATAAGTCGGGAACATCGCGTGACGTCCGGTTACGGTATAACCGTGCAGCATACCGAAGAGTAAGTTTTCAGATAGCAACTCAATGACACGACCGTCGCGAGACATATCTTCATCCCAGCTTTCGATAGGCCACTGCCATGCACGATCTGTTTCTTCAAATACTGCTTGCAGTTGGTTTGAATAGGTCTCATCTGGGCAGAAAATACGCAGGTTACGCTGATCACGGTTGAGTTTGAATGCATCACGCATCCACTCACCCATCTTGAACATTGATAGTCCACGTTGACCACGAGGTGTTTCAGCGCCATAGGCGAGTTTTTCAAGATCTGGATTGGTTAAAGCACGAACCACTTCACCGCCGTAGCTTAAGTGCTGACGACCACAAGCTAACTCTTTTGGTGGCATTAACGACTGTATATCTTCATCGAAGATCAGTTCGCCCTTATCGTTGATAGTGTATAGCTCATCAAACTTGTAGCTGGCCAACCAAGTGTTAAGCGCGTCAAGGTGGCCTTTATCAGTAGCACACTTGTTGACGATTACTTGGTGAGACTCGCAGTTACCTTCAAGCTTTTTACCATTATATTCAGCAGTACCAGTCCAGCCTTTAGCTGTACGCATTAGAATGACAGGCCAGCGTGGCTTAACAACATCTTCACCCGCTCTTGCACGGGTTTGAATGTCATTAATCATTTTATATGACAAGTCCATCGCTGCAGCCATCTGCTCATAGACATCTTGTTCAAGCTGGTCATCGACCATGATTGGGTGGTAGCCCAAGCCTCTGAATTCAAGATCTAACTCTTCGTGGCTCATTCTGCCCATGCGAGTTGGACCAGAGATTTTATAGCCATTGATATGCACTATTGGTAAAACAGCACCGTTGTTCTTTGGTGAAACAAGACGGTTCGCATACCAAGATGCAGCAAGAGGACCGGTTTCTGATTCACCATCACCAATAAGGCAGGCAGCAATCAAATCAGGATTATCAAGCACGGCACCCCAAGCAACTGAAAGTGAGTAACCAAGTTCACCACCCTCTAGAATTTGTCCTGGCGCTTCAGGGTTTGCGTGAGAAGGGTAACCATATGCCGCAGAGAACTTCTGGCATATATCAGTGATACCCTCTTCATTATAAGGAATAGTTTCAGGGTAGAAGTGGCTTAGCGAACCTTCCATAAACAAGTTAGCTTGCACTGCAGGAAAACCGTGACCTGGGCCAACAAGGTAAACAAATGAACGGTTGTGCTTAGCAATCAACCTATTAACGTTAGCATAGACAAAGTTAATACCAGGACATGTACCCCAGTGACCAAGTAATCTTGGTTTAATATCAGTGTGAGCCAAAGCGCGTTTGTGTAGTACGTTTTGCTTCAGGTAAATTTGTGATGTCGCCAGAAAGTTAGTTGCTCTAACAAATTTCTTTAAGGAAACGATCTCTTGTTGATGTGACATAAACAACCCCATTTACGTAATCAGAAAGTTAAACAAATTTTATGTGACTTACTATATTTGTAATTTTATTACAAAAATGTGCCCTATATCTTATTTATAGAAAGTTTTTTGCACTAATAAATGTAGTAAAACTAGATGTAATGGTGGTGTTATTTAGGTTAATTTTCTTGAGCTTGTTTGATATCTTGTGTGATTCGGTTGTCAGCTAAATGATGATGTGTGATCTGTATCACTCAGGGTTGAACCAATGCTATGCTATTTTGCAGCGCGGAATGCGGCAGACGTGATAGTAATTTAATCACGAATAGGATAATTCAAAAAGAAAATCTGTTGTCATTTAAATACTTAGGAAGGAAAAAATAGGCCAAACCAAATTCAGTGTGAGAGCGCTCGATTATGTTTGGCATGGGGATAAGAATAATTATGTTTGAACCGTTAGTTAATGCAGTTGAATCTGCCGTCAATGCCGTCAATGGCTTGTTGTGGGGAAGCCTGCTCATTTATGTACTCGTAGCAGCGGGTGTGTTATTTACTTTTCGTCTAGGTTTTATTCAGTTCAGATTATTTGGCCATGGTGTCAAATTGGTGATTCAGGGCCGTGAAAAAGTTAATGGCATCTCCTCTTTTCAGGTTTTTTGTACCTCGATGGCTGCACGAGTCGGTACCGGTAACATGGCCGGTGTTGCGGTAGCGATAACCGTTGGTGGTGCGGGGGCGATTTTTTGGATGTGGCTTATTGCGCTGCTCGGTATGGCGACAGCCTTTATTGAATCAACGCTAGCACAAGTCTATAAAGTTAAAGATAGTGAAGGCCAGTATCGTGGCGGCCCTGCATATTATATGGAGAAAGGCCTAGGTAAGAGATGGATGGGAACCTTGTTCTCTATTCTACTTATTATCGCTTTCGGTTTTGCTTTCAACGCAGCACAAGCCAATACCATGACCGATGCGCTAAACAATGCATTTGGTTTTGATAAGACGATTGTTGGTTTAGTCATAGTATTGGCTTCGGCTTATATTATTTGCGGTGGCTTGAAAAAAGTCGCTCGTGCGTCTGAGTTGATTGTTCCGGTAATGGCTGTCGCCTATCTAGGCATAGCAATGGTCGTGTTGGTATTGAATATTGAGCAGGTCCCAGCCGCATTAACGCTAATTGTTAAAAGTGCATTTGGCTGGGAAGAAGCGGCTGGTGGTGCAATGGGCGCAATGTTGGCCGGTGTTGCACGCGGTCTATTCTCAAACGAAGCGGGCATGGGCAGCGCGGCAAACATTGCAGCGTCTGCGACGCCAAACCCGAATCACCCTGCCTCACAAGGTTTTGTACAGATGATAGGGGTATTTGTTGATACTATCGTGATCTGTACTGCATCTGCGGCAATTATCTTATTGTCGGGCGTGTTAGATAATCCTGGTGAGCAACAAGGTATTGGCCTATTACAGCTGGCGCTAAGCAACGAGCTTGGGAGTTGGTCTGCTTATTTCATTGCATTCGCGATTATACTATTTTGTTTCTCGTCGATTATTGCTAACTATAGCTATGCAGAAAACAACATTATGTTCCTGACTAAAAGTAAGAAGGTGCTATACGTTTTCCGTGGCCTAGTATTAGCGATGGTGATGACAGGCTCTGTGGCCTCTTTGCAGCTGGTGTGGAACTTCGCTGATGTCTCTATGGGGCTGATGGCGTTAGTTAACATCGCTGCGATAGTCATGCTGTCTAAAGTGGCTTTTGCGGTTGTGAAGGATTATGAACGTCAAATAAAGGCCGGTGTTTCTCCAACGTTTGATGCTAGTGAATTCCCGGAAATAAAGGGTATTGGAACTGGTGAATGGGCGGATGATGCGCCTATGGCAAATAAATCCTAATATAGGGTAAACCGCTTGATGCGGTAAGTTGAATTAACACAATCTAAAAAACCACGCTTTATAAGCGTGGTTTTTTTGATTTTGATCAGTATGATTGTCTCAGTTTAACAATATCTCTGTATAGGACATCATAATGCTAATCTTGGTTTCACCTGCAAAAACGTTAGATTTCGAAAACCCAGCGGGCACTGACAGTTACTCTATACCGACGTTATTGAGTCAAAGTGAACAACTTATTGATGTCTGCCGTACATTATCGCCGAGTGATATAGCATCGTTAATGAAAGTGAGCGATAAAATCGCTGGCTTAAACGCTGCTCGATTTGGGTGCTGGCAGTCCGACTTCACCCTTGAAAATGCCAAACAAGCCGTATTTGCGTTTCGAGGTGATGTTTATACTGGCCTAGATGCCGATACCTTGTCAGAGGCTAGTCTTCAAAAAGCGCAACAACAGCTACGTATTCTCTCAGGTCTATATGGTTTGCTAAAGCCGTTGGATTTAATGCAAGCTTATCGATTAGAGATGGGAACGCGTTTGAGTAACGGTAGAGGGACTAATCTGTATCAATTCTGGGGCGATATCATCACCGAAGAGATAAACCAGACGACAGCAGCAGCACAAGGTGATGAGTTCATTATTAACTTGGCGTCAAATGAGTACTTTAAGGCAGTTAAGCATAAGCAGTTAACTGCAAATCTGATCACCCCAGTCTTTAAAGATAAAAAGAACGGTCAATACAAGGTTATTAGCTTCTTCGCTAAAAAAGCGAGAGGCATGATGGTGCGTTATATATTAGATAACGATGTCGACTCGTTAGATGCGCTGATAAAATTTGATAGTGCAGGTTACTATTACAGTGAAGCGGACTCAACGGTGAATACACCGGTATTCTTGCGAGAAGAACAATGACTGAATCAGGTCTAATTATCGAAAAAAAAGCAGCCTAGAGGCTGCTTTTTTTATATGAGTTAACCATGACTATTTGGCAACAATTGGTCGTAAGGTAATTGTTGATTGTGCCATAAGGTAAGCAAATTGTGCATAGGCGGCTACATTTTGCTGTAGAGCTGCGGGATCAATTTTGTCCAAGGTGTCATTTGGCGTGTGATGATAGTCGAAGTAATCAGTACCATCTTGTCTTAATGAGGCGACCGGCACTCCCTGTGACGGTAACATAGAGACATCAGGACCGCCTGAGGCTTTATTATGGCCCAAAACAACACCATTATTGGTCATTGATGCTGTTAGAGCTAATAACTCGATATAAGCAGTTTCACTGGCTCTGAAGTCAACTTGATAGATCCTACCAGCCCCAAAGTCTGACTCTGCGGCAATGTAGTGCTTATCTAGCTCTGCATGATGTGCTTTGGCGTAGGCTTTACCGCCGACTAAGCCAAGCTCTTCAGCAGCATATAAAACGACGCGAACGGTTCTAGCGGGTTTTACTGGTAGGTCTTGAATTAGCTTTCCTGCTGCAGTGACAATACCCACACCTGCACCGTCATCAATCGCACCAGTGCCTTCATCCCAAGAGTCTAAATGAGCGCCAATAAGTACTATCTCGTCGGGCTTGCTGGAACCTGTGACCTCTGCAATGACATTGTAAGAGGTGGCAAAGCCTTGGTTTTGTGCCGTTAATAGCAGGTTGATAGTAATATTTGCATCACGCTTAAGCATCGCATTAATGAGATCGGCATCGGGGCTAGACATTGCTGCGGCCGGAATTCTAGTCACGCCGTCTTTATATCTCATCATGCCTGTATGTGCCATACGGTCGTGATCTGTTCCAATAGAGCGGATCATTACGGCAAGGGCTCCTTTCTCTGCCGCTGCAATAGCGCCTCGTGAGCGTCCGCCAACACTTTTACCATATCCTTTACCCGTAATATGGCGTTCGGTGATGTGATCGATAAAAACAATCTTGCCTGTTACATCTTCAACCGAAGCAGCCTGCAGTGCCGCTAAGCTATCAAAGCGAATAATATTGGCTTCAATACCATTTTCTGGTGTGGCAACACTGCCGCCTAGCGCTGTGATAACTAATGGTTGTGGGAAAGGGGCTACAATTGAAGCTTTGGCTTCACCACGGAGCCATACAGGAACTTGTACAGGCTCTTTATAGACTTTATCAAAGCCAAGTGACTTGAGTTTAAACTCGGCCCATTGCACCGCTATAAGGTCTTTGCTGCTACCCGCTAGTCGCGGGCCAACTTCGACGGTAAGTGATTCAACCAAATCGTAAGCAAGATCTGAATTGAGTGCTTGTTGCTTAAGTTGCATCACTGTTTGTTCGTTGGTGCTGTTTATTTCGTTAGTTTGACAACCAATTAAACTGGCCAAAAATATACTGACAGCAAGTTTGATATAGACGCTTTTCATGAGTTTCCTTTGTTTTTATTACTTATGTCCCATTTTTGAAAACAATCTAGCAAAAAGTGTGCTTCAAGTCCCGACTATATCTGTAAGGCAACGCTATATTAGGCCGTCGGTTTGTTTTAGGAGAAATGGCTCGTAATGAATATAGAACTAATACAGCAACGAGCAGACCATGCCGTTGTATTATTGAAGGCGATGGCGAATGAGCGTCGCCTATTTATCTTGTGCTATCTTCTTAACGAAGGGGAAATGTGCGTTGGCGAAATGAACAAGAAATTGGGATTAAGCCAGTCTGCTCTTTCGCAGCACCTTGCGTGGTTACGTAAAGACAATTTGGTTGAAACACGTAAAGAAGCTCAAACAGTATATTACTCGTTAAAGAGTGAAGAAGTGGCCGAGATCATCAAG
This sequence comes from Shewanella sp. KX20019, assembly GCF_016757755.1. Lineage (NCBI taxonomy): Bacteria > Pseudomonadati > Pseudomonadota > Gammaproteobacteria > Alteromonadales > Shewanellaceae > Shewanella > Shewanella sp. KX20019. The sequence goes on from NZ_CP068437.1 coordinate 1,467,335, forward strand.
CTACTTAATAATATTTATAGTGATAGCTTACAAACGGTAGCGTAATAGCACTACAGACTACAAGTGAGTTCATATCTCACTTTACCGTTACAGTTTCTATCGTTGTTACAAATAGAGAGGCATGCCTCTCTATTTTTTTGTCTGAAATTTGTGAGCTAGCATCTTGTCACTGCTAGCTCTCAAATTTCAGACATAAAAAAACCGGCCGAGGCCGGTTTTTAGTTGCTTTAAACTAAGACTTAAGCAGCAAGTGCTTTAATTTTAGTGTTTAAGCGAGACTTATAACGAGCAGCCTTATTCTTGTGAATAAGACCTTTTGTCGCCATACGGTCGATAATTGGTTGTGCAGTTACGAAAGCGGCAGTAGCTGCTTCGTGGTCGCCTGCATTAATTGCAGCAATTATTTTTTTAACGTAAGTACGTAACATTGAGCTACGGCTAGCGTTATGCTGGCGACGCTTCTCAGACTGAAGCGCGCGCTTCTTTGCAGACTTGCTATTAGCCAAGGTGCAACTCCTAAAACTGGGTTTGGTATTTTTGAGGTCGAGGAATATGCCCTATTTATGTCACTTTGTCAATGACAATGACTGAATCAGTTTGATTAACTCAAAATAATCCAACCAGCTTGGCTTTCTTCAACCTAACTCGTGTAATATGATGCGCAATTCTAGCAGGTATTGCTATGAGACAATAGGGGGAACGTATAATTTATGCGTGATACCGCCCATTTTTAGCTCTCGGGGGGCGTTTTGAGCAGAAAGCTATTTAGGTCTGGCATGATTGTCAGTGCTATGACATTAATCTCACGTGTTTTAGGTTTAGTGAGAGACGTTGTAATTGCCAATCTTATGGGCGCTGGCAGTAGTGCTGATGTTTTTTTCTTTGCTAATAAAATCCCTAATTTTTTAAGACGCTTGTTTGCAGAAGGTGCTTTTGCTCAGGCATTTGTCCCGGTTTTAACCGAATACCAAGAAAAAAACAGTGATGAAGAGATAAGAGAGCTGCTGGGTAAGGTTGCCGGAACACTCGGTGTACTCGTCAGCGTTGTGACCTTATTTGGCGTCATCGCCTCACCTGTGTTGGCGGCATTGTTCGGCGGTGGTTGGTTTTATGCTTGGTTGAATGACGCACCGGGTGGAGAGAAGTTTGAGTTAGCAGCGTTAATGTTGAAGATAACCTTTCCCTATTTATGGTTCATCACTTTTACCGCATTGGCAGGTTCTATTTTAAATACTCGCGGGCGCTTTGCCGTTTCAGCTTTTACCCCTGTATTCCTTAATATTGCTATTATTTCTGCTGCGCTATTTTTGGCACCTAATTTAGACCAGCCTGAAATCGGTCTGGCCTGGGGGGTGTTTTTTGGTGGTTTGATTCAATTCTTGTTTCAAATACCGTTTCTTCTTAGAGAAAAAGCAGTTGTAAAACCGAGCTGGGGCTGGAGCCACCCTGGTGTGACTAAGATTAGAACGTTGATGATCCCTGCGCTGTTTGGGGTGTCTGTGTCACAAATTAATCTACTTTTCGATACGTTTATCGCCAGCTTTTTAATGACGGGCTCAATCAGTTGGTTGTATTACTCTGATAGATTACTTGAATTTCCTTTAGGGTTGTTTGGCATCGCAATTGCGACGGTGATATTACCCGCGTTATCAAAACGTCATGTTAATGCTGAAAGTGAAGGGTTTTCACAGACCATGGACTGGGGCGTTAAAGCGATTGTTTTATTGGGGTTGCCGGCAATGTGCGGCTTGATTATGCTGGCCAAGCCCATGCTGATGGTGCTGTTTATGCGGGGGGCGTTTACTTATGACGACGTTGAAATGGCGTCATACAGTTTGATGGCATACGGTAGTGGCTTGCTGAGCTTTATGTTGATTAAAATCTTAGCTCCAGGTTATTACTCTCGCCAAGATACCAAAACGCCAGTTCGTTATGGCATTATTGCCATGGTCAGCAATATGGTGTTTAACCTCATTTTTGCTATCCCTTTTGGCTATGTGGGTCTGGCTATTGCGACTTCAATGTCAGCGGCGCTTAATGCTTGTCTGTTGTACAGAGGGCTTCATAAAGCTAATGTGTATAAGCTTAGCGCATCGACCATTCTATTTTCAGTTAAAACCTTGGTGGCGGCCCTAATCATGTTGGCCGTTATTTACTATTTGCAGCCATCGATTACAGCTTGGTTAGATTTTTCGTTGTTGGAGCGAGGAGTAGAGCTGGTTAAATTGATTGCAATTGCAGCAGTCTGTTACTTTATTTGCCTCGTTTGCTTCGGAATTCGCCCTTGGAAGATGAAAGCTGCAGTTTGAGTGCTGATTATAAAGACTAGCTAGTATATAATCCGCCCATTTACTCTCATGTGTCGTGTAGGATAATGGAATTAATCCGCGGTATTTATAATATTTTGCCTAAGCATCATGGTTGCGTATTAACAATAGGCAACTTCGATGGCGTTCATCGTGGCCATGCGGAAGTGATTAATCGACTTGTGGGTAAAGCACAACATTTGGGCTTACCTGCTGTTGTTATGACATTTGAACCGCAGCCACAAGAGTTTTTTCAGGGCGAAAATGCACCGGCTAGGTTGAGCTTATTACGCGATAAACTCATGTTGCTTGATGAGCTAGCGATTGACCGGGTGCTCTGTGTGAATTTCAATAAGAAGTTTGCCGATTTTAGCGCTGAAGATTTTATTGAACAGTTATTGGTTAAAGCACTTGGTATTAAGTACTTAGTGGTGGGCGATGACTTCTGTTTTGGTAAGCAGCGCCAGGGTAATTTTGACATGCTGCGTAAAGCCGGAGAAAAATACGGTTTTGTGGTCGTGAGTACACAAAGCTTTATTCTAGGTGACAAGCGTGTGAGCTCTACAGAGGTAAGGCAACTACTTGCTAATGGTAATATGGAACAAGCTAGGCGTTTGCTTGGACATCCCTTTATCCTTAGTGGCAAGGTGGCCCATGGTCAAAAAATAGGAAGAACGATAGGTTTCCCTACCGCTAATATCGCGTTAAAGCGCAAAGTCACGCCTGTTAGAGGTGTTTTTGCTGTTAAGCTTTATTGGAATAATAGTGATATATATGAAGGTGTAGCAAACGTCGGTTTTAGACCAACAGTGAATGGTCAGGTATGTCAGTTAGAAGTCCATCTGTTTGATTTTGATGGTGACCTTTATGGTAAGGCTGTTGAAGTTGAGTTGGTGGCAAAGATTAGAGACGAGCAGCCATTTGGATCACTAGATGCGCTGAAAAAACAAATTAAAAATGATGCCGACAGAGCGAAAGCTCTACTCGGCAGCGATGCAGGCTAATAGCTTAGCGAACAAAACGGTAAAGGATCAATGAGCGACTATAAATCTACTTTGAATTTGCCGGAAACAGAGTTTCCGATGCGTGGTAATTTGGCTAATCGTGAGCCAGAGATGTTGAAGTCCTGGAACGAGAAAGGACTGTATCAACAGATCCGTGAGAGCCGTAAGGATAGCAAGCCGTTTATTTTGCATGATGGTCCTCCATATGCAAACGGTGATATTCATATTGGTCACTCAGTTAATAAAATTCTTAAAGATATTATTATCAAGTCAAAGACCATGTCTGGCTTTGATGCGCCATACATTCCTGGTTGGGATTGTCATGGTTTACCTATTGAGCTCAAAGTAGAGCAAAAAATCGGTAAGCCTGGCCACAAGGTTACCGCAGCCGAGTTTCGTCAAAAGTGTCGTGAATATGCGGCTAAGCAAGTTGACGGTCAGCGTGATGACTTTATCCGTTTAGGTGTGTTTGCTGATTGGCAAAACCCTTACCTAACAATGGATTTTAACACTGAAGCAAACATTGTCCGCTCATTATCAAAAGTCGTTGATAGCGGACATTTGCACAAGGGTGTTAAGCCTGTGCATTGGTGTACTGATTGTGGTTCTGCTCTGGCTGAAGCTGAAGTTGAATATGAAGACAAGATGTCTCCAGCTATCGATGTGGCTTTTTCTGTTGTTGATAAGAGCGCATTGCTTGCTAAGTTTGGTTTGACTGAATATCCACATAACATCTCTATGGTTATCTGGACGACAACGCCTTGGACTTTGCCTGCAAACCGAGCATTAGCTGTTGCAGCTAACCTTGAATATACTTTAGTTGAGATGGTCAAAGACGGCCAAACTCAAGCTCTGGTATTAGCAGAAGAGCTCGCTGAATCGTGTGTTGAGCGATTTGGAGCGCAGTCGCATAAAGTACTGGCTAACGTTTTAGGCTCAGAGCTTGAATTATTACGTTTTAACCACCCATTTTATGGTTTTGATGTGCCCGTTATTATAGCTGATCACGTTACTGTTGATTCTGGTACGGGTATTGTTCATACCGCTCCAGGTCATGGTCAAGACGATTTTGTTGTTGGTCAAAAGTATGGTCTAGAAGTTGCCAATCCTGTCGGTGATAACGGTGTTTATAAAGCCGATACAGAGATATTTGCCGGACAACACGTCTTCAAAGCTAACAAGAGTGTAGTAGCACTGTTAGAAGAGAAGGGCACACTGCTTAATCACATTGCGATTAATCATAGTTACCCACATTGCTGGCGCCATAAAACCCCCATTATTTTCCGTGCGACGCCGCAGTGGTTTATCTCAATGGATCAAAAAGGGCTACGTACTCAAGCTCTCTCTGAGATAGAAAAAACAAAATGGATCCCTGATTGGGGCCAAAGCCGTATTGAAAAGATGGTTGAAAACCGTCCAGACTGGTGTATTTCACGTCAACGTACCTGGGGCGTACCAATTGCCTTATTTGTACACCGTGAAACAGATGAGCTGCATCCCGATAGCGTATCCTTAATGGAGCGTGTTGCTAATCGTATCGAGCAAGAAGGTATACAAGCTTGGTGGGATCTAGATACTGCTGAGCTGCTAGGTGATGAAGCTGACCAATATCGCAAAGTGACTGATACGCTAGACGTATGGTATGACTCAGGTTCAACATTCTCAACGGTTGTCGCCGCGCGTCCTGAGTTTAAAGGCCATGAAGTTGACCTTTACTTAGAGGGTAGCGACCAGCATCGTGGTTGGTTTATGTCATCATTGATGATCTCTACTGCGATGAATGGTAAAGCGCCATATAAGCAAGTGTTGACTCACGGGTTTGCCGTTGATGGTAAAGGCCGCAAGATGTCTAAATCTGTCGGTAACGTGATTGCTCCACAGCATGTCACCAATAAGCTGGGCGCAGACATCCTTCGTTTATGGATCGCAGCAACAGATTACAGTGGCGAAATGACGGTTTCTGATGAGATCCTCAAGCGTAGCGCCGATGCTTATCGCCGTATTCGTAACACCGCTCGATTCCTGTTGGCTAATATTAATGGCTTTAACCCTGAAACCGATATGGTCGCGGTTGAAGACATGGTTGCACTGGATCGTTGGGCTGTTCGTCGCGCTACTGCTCTGCAGCAAGAAATTGTTGAAGCTTATGACGAATACAACTTCCACTCTGTAACACAAAAGCTGATGCAGTTCTGCTCTGTTGAACTTGGTAGTTTCTATCTTGATATCATTAAAGACAGACAGTACACCGCAAAAGATGACAGTATTGCCCGTCGCAGCTGTCAATCAGCGCTATACCTTATCTCTGAGGCTATGGTTCGTTGGATGGCACCAATCTTAAGCTTCACCGCTGATGAGATCTGGAAGCTACTTCCTGGTGAACGTGGGGAGTTCGTATTCACAGAGACTTGGTATGAAGGGCTAACGTCTGTAACGCTTGATTCAGACCTTAGCGATGAATACTGGGATCAGCTGTTAGCTGTTCGCGCTGAAGTGAATAAGGTGATTGAAAATGCCCGTCGTGAAAAACAGATTGGCGGATCATTGGAAGCTGAAATCACTCTATTTGCTGATGATGCTCTGGCTTCAGTACTGAACACCTTAGATGATGAATTACGTTTTGTGTTGCTGACCTCTAACACTGAAGTTGTTGCACTTTCTCAAGCACCAACAGATGCTATTGAGACCGAGCTTGCGACTCTGAAGCTTGGACTCAAAAAGTCTGCAGCTGAGAAGTGTGAGCGTTGCTGGCACCATAGAGAAGATGTTGGCCAGGTAGCTGAACATCCAACATTATGTACTCGTTGCGTCACCAATATTGAAGGTGAAGGCGAAACTCGTCAGTTTGCATAAAGGAGCTGTAATGCCCACTTCTTGGAAAGACAGTGGCCTACGTTGGTATTGGATAGTTGTGTTGGTGTTTCTTGCCGACCAGCTGTCTAAGCAGTGGGTGTTGTCCAGTTTTGATCTGCATGAGTCGGTAAATTTACTGCCGATATTTAACTTTACCTATGTGCGTAATTATGGCGCAGCATTTAGTTTTTTAAGTGATGCCGGTGGCTGGCAACGTTGGTTGTTCACTTTTGTTGCGGTTGGTTTTAGTGTGTTACTTTCAGTTTGGTTGCGTCAGCAGCCAAGTAAAATGTGGCGCTTAAACCTCGCTTACACATTGGTAATAGGCGGTGCTTTAGGTAATTTGGTTGATCGATTGCAACATGGCTTTGTGGTCGACTTCTTAGATTTCTATTGGAACACTAGTCATTTTGCGGCATTTAATATTGCCGATTCTGCAATTTGTGTTGGTGCAGGACTCATCATTTTAGATTCTTTTGTCTCTGGAAAAGATGACAAGAGATCAGATGATATAAAGGGGTAATCCAGGTGTCAGAGATACATTCAATTTTGTGCCATATGAACATTGTTCTAGAAGATGGTTCAACCGCTGAAAGTACTAAAGCGGCAGGCAAACCTGCTCGTTTTAATATTGGTGATGAAAGCCTAAGTCCAGCATTTGAAGCTGAAATTAGCGGTTTAGCGGTGGGCGATAGCCATAGCTTTACCTTACAAGCTGTAGATACCTTTGGTGAGTCTAACCCAGATGCTGTGCACCATATGGACAGAAGTCGTTTCCCTGCAGATATGAAGCTTGAAGCGGGTGTGATTGTCGCTTTTGGTGGTCCTGGTGGCAGCGAAATCCCTGGTATGGTACGCGATGTGGTCGGTGACTCTGTCACTGTCGACTTGAATCATCCTTTAGCGGGTCAAGTGTTAACATTTGAACTTGAAGTGGTACAGGTACTGTAATTATGAACATTCTTTTAGCAAATCCTCGCGGTTTTTGTGCTGGTGTTGATCGTGCTATTAGCATTGTTGAGCGCGCACTTGAGCTCTTTTCGCCGCCTATCTACGTGCGACACGAAGTGGTTCACAACCGCTATGTAGTGCAAAATCTTAAAGACCGTGGTGCAGTGTTTGTTGAAGAGTTAGATCAAGTACCTGATGACAGTATTGTCATCTTTAGTGCCCATGGGGTATCGCAAGCGGTTCGTGCAGAAGCTAAGGCTCGTGGCCTAAAAGTGTTTGATGCTACATGCCCGCTAGTCACCAAGGTTCATTTGCAGGTGACGCGTGCCAGCCGCAAAGGTGTTGAATGTATTCTTATTGGTCATGCTGGTCACCCTGAAGTTGAAGGTACTATGGGCCAGTATGATAATCCAGAGGCAGGGGTTCATTTGGTTGAGTCTCCGGATGATGTCGCTAAGCTTGAAGTTAAAGATCCTGATAACTTATGTTTTGTGACTCAAACAACATTATCAATGGATGATACCGCAGACGTTATTGCATCGTTGCAAAAGAAGTTCCCTGCTATTGAAGGGCCGCGCAAAGATGATATCTGTTATGCAACGCAAAACCGCCAAGATGCGGTGCGTAATATATCTGAGAATGCAGAGCTGTTTATTGTGGTTGGTTCTAAAAACAGCTCTAACTCAAATCGGTTGCGTGAATTGGCACAAAAGAAAGGCACCAATGCCTATTTGGTTGATAATGCCGATGATGTTAACTCTGCATGGTTTGATGGGGTTAAACGTGTTGCGGTAACAGCCGGAGCATCGGCGCCTGAAGTTCTGGTAAAGCAGGTCGTTGACGCGATAGCAGATATGGCCCCCAGCGTGATTACTGAAGTCGAAGGGCGATTGGAAGATACTGTTTTTGCAGTCCCAGCCGAATTACGCTAAACAGCGTATTTTTATGAAACAAAAAAGAGGCTAATGCCTCTTTTTTTTATGCTTAAAATTCAGACACATCTGTGGTATTCATCCTAAACAGCTCTCTTCCTTTGGGCTAATATTCGACTAAATACACATTAACCTGTATGCTAGTTAAGTTGCGCTAAGTTACAGATTTTAAACACTAAAAATATAAAAGCATTGTCAAAAATATGACTAAAGCAAAGGAATTGACAGCAATGAAAAATCAACAGCGGGGTCTTTCTTTAATTGAAGTAATGGTCTCTTTAGTTATTTTAGTTGTTGGTCTCATTGGTATTTTTAATCTGCACATTATAGCTAAACGCGGTAGCTTCGAATCCTTTCAGCAAACCCAAGCGACGTACCTTGCTAACGATATAGTTAATAGAATGAAACTCAATCGCAGCGAGCTATCAAGTTATGCTGACACCTATACCGGAGCAAAGACAGCCGTTAAGTCGTGTGAAACCAATATTTGTACCACAGGTGAGACGCTCCTTTGGGATAAGTATCAATGGGATCAATCTTTAATTGGTGCGGCGGAGCAGATAGGAGAGCAAAATGTGGGTGGACTAGATTCCCCAGTTGCTTGCATAACGGAAAGTGCAGGGACTATTTCTGTCATTATCGCGTGGCGAGGGATCCGTGAAATGAGCGCATCTTCAACAACGGAAGCAGATTGTGGCTCCTCTTTAGGGAAAAGACGAAGAGTCTTTTCCCTAAATACGATGATTCTTTAGGGATATGACAATGAGAAATAGTAAGGGGATGTCGCTAGTTGAGTTAATGGTTGCCATGGTGATAGGGCTGTTTTTAACGGCTGGCCTATTTTCAATGTTTGTAATGTCATCGACGAATGTCACCACCACCAGTCAATTTAATCAGCTGCAGGAAAATGGTCGTATAGCATTGACCTTAATGGAGCGAGACTTAAGCCAACTTGGATTTATGGGGGATATTACCGGCACCGACTTTGTTATCGGGACAAACACCCGTGTTGATGCCAGCGCGACTATTGGAACCAGTGGCGATTGCGTAGGCGCTGGACTTAATAATGCAACACTCCCAATCGATATCGCAGCGCATTTTAGACGTCTGTGGGGTTATGAGAATGGTGTCAGTTCCGAGAGTTTAGGGTGTTTGTCAAATGTGAATGACAAAACAGATGTGATTCAAATGAAACGCTTGTTAGGGCCATCTGTTGCAGCGGGCACCACCGATGCTTTTTATATTGAAGCCAATGCCACTCAAGCTATATTTTTTAAATCCGCAACTGCGGCAGTATTGGGTAATAGTCGTATTTGGGAGTATCAGCACCATATTTACTATATTGGTGATGATGCCGATGGTATCCCCATCTTACGCAGAAAGAGCTTGTCTTCAACTGGTATGGGTAATGATGAACAGCTCGTTGAAGGGATTGAAAATATGCGGGTAATGTATGGATTCGACAGCAATGGTGACAGTACTGCTGATCGCTATATGCCCGCCGAGGATGTGACCTCTTTGATGTGGGATAATGAGCTTTTTCAACGATTAGTGGCCCTAAGGGTGCACCTTCTTGTTAGAGCCTCTGAAGCAGATAATAGTTATACCAATAAGACGACTTATACCTTGGGTGATAAAACGATAGGCCCGCTAAACGATAATTTTAGGCGCAAAGTATTAACGACAACAATTGTACTTGAAAACCCAGTGTTGATTTAGAGAGGACTACTCATGAAAAAACAAAATGGAATGGTGCTTTTTGCCTCTCTTATCATACTCATTATTATGACAGTGATTGGGGTCGCACTGGCTACCAATTCCAACATGTCGATGAAAATGGCCGGTGCGGGCTCTGAAAGAATTGAGGCCAGCATTATTGCCAATGGCGCCCTAGATAAGGTCATCGATGATAATGAGGGCGCTAGCTTTGCCAATATGACCGTTGAGACCACCGCTAATGTCATGGGGGAGTCTCAGTCTATGCAGCCACTGCTTATCAACGGTACCGTTCAAGATGTTGAGTGTCTGCGTAGCCCCAAAGCTAATGGTTCCACCACTGGGATCAGCTGCCGTAGAATTGAAATTTCAAGCAGCGCTAGTTTTGGGAAAAATGATATCGGAAATCTCACCGTTATATTGGGTGTAGAACAAGAAGTAATGTAAGTTGTAAAAAGAACTATGTAGCCACATTTTAGCAGTCTAAAGGGCGTTTTATGAATGACAGTGTCGATGTACTCTGGAGTATATTATGAATATTAAGCATCTAGCGTTTGCGGTTGTAACAGCGTGTGTTGCTATTTCTAGCGCGTCATTTGCAGATGATAGTGATCTTTATGTTGTTAACTCTACCGCTCGTGAAGGGAACCCACCTAAGGTGCTCATTATTTTCGATAACTCAGGAAGTATGAGTACCGAAGTTGAAAATACCCCAGATGGTTATGACCCGCTTGAAACATACCCTGCATCTGGCAATAGTAACGCCTACTCAGACGATATGTTGTATTGGACATCGGGAGGCATCGACAACACTAGTTTACCAACCCCTGACAGTCCATCTGAGTCACGTCGGTTTCTTAATGGCATCAACGGCTGTGCCGAAAGTAAACCAATTCTAAAAGATTACGGTCGGTTTACGGGTTATTTAAGAGAATACTCTTCGCAAGGACAGTCCGGCTCTTGGGACGAAGTAAGGCAAAATAATGGCGCTAACTATGGTTATTTCGATTGTTGGGAAGATATTGACGCTGAGAACCCTGGCAATGCGACAGGAACCGATAATAAACATCCCGCACTAGCAGATGGCTTTCCGATTAATGGGCAAGATAAATACAATTTTAATATCGGTACGAAAGATTCTACTGAGTGGAATGCGGCTGTTGAGGCATCCAAACTGACAGAGTTTGGTGTCGGCAACCCAATCACTCTTTATACTGCAAATTATCTACGTTGGTATCATGCAGTGCAAAATGGCGACATTGATAGCTCTAATAGAAGTCGACTGGAAATCGCTAAAGAGGCAATCAACGGCATTATTACGACAATGCCAACAGTAGATTTCGGCCTGGCAATATTTAACCTTAACTATGACGATGAAGGCGAGAGAGATGGTGGCCGAATTGTCGCAGGTATCAAGTCGCGTACAACCAGCGAAGTCGATGCCTTAACATCACTTATCGAGTTGACGCCAGCGGAGACAAACACGCCACTGTGTGAAACGCTATATGAAGCCTTTCAGTATTTCTCTGCTGGCCCAGTGACATTTGGTAATAAAGACTCTGATTATCATTTTGGCCGTGGAGATAAATATTCCGCCAATAACCCCGCTAGAGATCCTGACATTGAGTCGAGTGGCAGTTATATCACTCCCTTAAAAGCTTGTCCTGACGTGGCTTATATTATTTACATTACCGATGGAGTGCCAACCCTAGATAATTCAGCCGACGGCTTTATCACGACGTTGACTGCTGGTGCGACAGAGACTGGTGACTACAGTGATTTTTCTGAAGGTTTACCAAGTGGCCAAGTCAGTTACCTGCCTGCACTGGCCAGTTACATGTATAACAATGATCTTGTAAAGGGGGTATTGGATTCGTCGGGCACAGACAATAAGCAAACCGTACAAACCTTTACCATTGGCTTTAGTTCGGGGGCGTTGGCGGCGGCTCCTCTATTGAAGGAAACGGCAAAAAGAGGCGGAGGGGAAGACCAATATTTTGATGCAAGTAATCCCATCGAATTAGAGCAGCATCTAAATGATGCTTTAACGTCAATAATGGCTATAGATTCAAGTTTTACATCCCCCAGTATTGCCAGCAATAACTTTGATCGAACCCAGACGTTTGATGCTGCCTATTACGCAATGTTTTTACCTGGGAAGGGGCCAAGATGGAGTGGTAACTTAAAGAAACTTAAAGTTGATTCATCAGGAGTTTTGGTTGATAGCAAAAATCAGACTGCGATTGCGGATAATGGCAATATTAAAGATGATGCTTGCACATTCTGGAGTGATTGCGCTCTAAAGGATGGCAATAAGGTTAAGGTAGGCGGCGCTGCCGCCATGCTTGCTGAGAAACTTAAACAGCGAACTATTTACGTTGATCAGTCTAACGGCCTAACATCACTGGCTCTAGTGAGTGCAAGTACCCTCGCTACCGCTATGGCGATAGAAGAGGCCGAAGTGGCGACAACGGTTGAATGGTTATATGGTGTCGATGTGGATGATGACAATAATAACAGCAGTGTTAGTGACGCTCGTGTCGATATTATGGGCGACCCGTTACATTCGAAGCCGCTAGCGTTAAATTTTGGCTCATCAGGAAAGCCGGATATTCGCATTTTGTTAGGGACCAACCAAGGTCTGGTACATATGTTCAAGGATTCTGGCTCAACTGTGGATGAAACTTGGGCGTATATTCCCGCCAGCCTGTTAAGTAACGTGCCATTGCTGAAGACGAATAAGGAGGGGCGACACTCTGTTTATGGCATGGATGCTTCTCCAATTGCTTATACGGAGACTAATGCTGATGGACAAGTCACTAAGGCCTATGTTTACTTGGGAATGCGCCGAGGCGGAAGTTCATATTACGCGCTCGATATTAGCTCTCCTGATTCACCAAAGTATATGTGGGCTATTACTCCTGAAAGCTCAGGCTTTTCTTTGTTAGGGCAGACCTGGTCAGAACCTGTGGTGACCAGTATTCCTGGGCATGTTGGTCCAGTGTTAATATTTGGCGGCGGTTATAATTCAGCTTACGATAGCGCAGGAACGCCAGAGTCAAGCATGGGGGAAGCTGTCTATATTGTAGATGCAGTAAAGGGCACGCTAATACACTCATTTACAGCCGAAGGTATCGGCGGAACGGAAGTTGCTGGGATGAGCGATAGCATTGCAACATCAGTCGCAGTGCTCGACAGTAATAATGATGGTGATACCGATAGAATCTACGCCACAGATGTCGGTGGCAATGTGTGGCGTATGGACTTACCTAGCGCAGACAAAAGCAAGTGGTCAGCCTATAAATTTGCTGATTTGGGCGGTGATACAAATATAAATGATCGTCGTTTCTTCGCGGAAGCTGCTATTGCGCAAACCGTGTTTAGTAATATATCCACTGTCACTACGACCATTGATGGTGAGTCTAGTACCACAACCGCTTACCAAAATATACCTTATGACGCCGTCGTTATCGGTAGTGGAAATAGGCCCAATCCAACCAGCAAAACCGCTGCAGATATGTTTTTTGTACTACAAGATAGAAATGTAGTGACAAAAACAATCACTTCTAAGCCCGCTCCAATTACTTGGGATATGCTTTATGATGTGACTTCAGCGTCGCCAGATCCTGATTCAAACTCTGAAAATATCGCCTTTGGTCAAAAGCTTGGTTGGTTCTATGAGTTCTCGGGCCCTGGGGAGAAAAGCTTAACTGCAGCGCTTATCGTCGATGGAAACGTTTACTTTACATCATTTGTTCCGCCTGCTGAAACTGTGGCAGACATTGACAATAACGTTTGTGGTGTATCAGGCCAAGGACGCTTATATATTTTTGGTTTACACAAAGGAACGAGAACGAGTAATCAGCTCTACTACGAACTAGGCGAAAGAGTCCCCGATACGCCACAGATCGTGATACCAGCACCAGAGTCCGGCGAAGATCCGTATATTTATATTATTGGAGTGGGCAAAGGTGAAAAGGTTGGTGATGATTATTCCGGAACTATTAATATAGGCGCCGGCCTAGGGGTCAACAAGATTTATTACCATATAAATGAGTAACTATATGAGCGATTCAAGAAGAGTTAACCAAAGTGCGGGCCGGGGCTTTACCCTCATTGAAGTCATGATCGTCGTCGCTATTGTCGGTATACTCGCGGCGATAGCATATCCGTCTTATAGCGATTATGTGACTAAGGCGGGCCGCTCAGATGGCGTTACCGCCGTGATGAATATTTCCAATTTACAAGAGCAATATTATTTAGACAATAGAAGCTATACCACAGATTTAACTGAGCTGGGCCTAGCAGCTTCATATGTGACTGAAAATGGACATTACAGCGTTGCCACTACAGGTGGCAGCAGCTTTACCATTACAGCATCTGCTGAAGGCACACAAAAGGCGAGAGATTCAACTTGTCAGACAATTACCTTGACCGATATTGGCGTCAAAGGACCTAGTGCGGAGTGCTGGAAATGAAGATCATTAACCTGTATTTGTTGGCGATGCTGCTACCTGTTTTTTCATGGGCCGAAACCTCAGCAAAAACTGAGAGCATGGACTACAAATGTTATATTGAGTCCTCTGTCGGTAACAAAGTCCTATTCTATCGGTGGCCAATAAAAGAGCTTGAATTGAAAGTAGCAAGCCTACCTGGTAAGCAATTTATTAATAAGAAGGGGCGTAAAATCTTCATTCAAGATGTGGAAGAGTGTGTACGTCTAGATGATGTGTTTACGTCCAATAAAGCTCAGAAACAAGATAAATTAACACTTAGATAATGCTGTTAATCTGGGATATTTACTCTACCAGATGCAGCTACCACCAATGACTTACAGTTTGTTCTTGTGGATCCGCCTGGGCAGTAAGTCATGGTGCCTGAAGTAGACGCGAGTCCATCAGGGCTAAAAGTAACGGCTGTCGGCGCAAATGTTAGCCTGTCTTGAGAGTTAAACTCATTGATGACTTTGAGTGATTCATTCGTCCCCGCATTATCATAGAGAACGGTAATGCCATCCATCCATGTGCTACCACAAGTGTTTGAGTCACTGCCCAGTGGGCAAACAGTGGTTTGCAAACCGTAGCTAATAGCCTGATTTCTAGCAAAGACAAATATCTGCTGAATTTTTCTTATTTCACTATCACTACGTGAAGCTTCATACATCGAAGTTAATGAGGGCATTGCGATAGCAATGAGTATTGCTGCGATGGCGATGGTAACCATTAACTCTACCAGCGTGAATCCTTTTCTCTTTGCTATCATGACTATTTCCTGTCAAATTCCAGCCTAATTATAAGTAACTTTACACTAATTTTCAGCAAATTAGCGCTTAAAATAATAGCCATTTTTTTGGCTTTGACTGTTTTTTGGCGGGGAATATAAAAATCGAATTTAATTCGAGCAATTGATGTCATTGCTCGAAGAAAAGCGAGCTCTACCTGAACGGTTTATAACAATCGCTTTAGCATAGGAACCTAGCGAGGAGTCAGGGCAATACTTTAAAGTACCATTAGATCCTGCTGCAAGCCCATCAGGCTGAAATTTAATAGCAGCTCTATTGAAAAGGATTGAATCTTGGGGATTAAATGGGCCAAGTGAGTAAATTAATCGGTCGCTACCATCGATAGTATTAGCTTGGCCCGTATCGGTAAATACACTAATGTTCTGTTGCCAATCAGTTGAACAGCGCTGAGATTCAATAGGGCAAACGGTTACCCTCATCCCGTAGGTAATAGCATGATTCCTAGCAAGTTGAATGGATTGTTGAATTTTTCTAATGTTGATATCCGCTCTTACGTAGGCATATAAGGAGTTAAATGATGGCACCGCAATGGCCATTAAAATTGTACTTATGGCTAGTGTGACGATAAGCTCAATTAGCGTGAAGCCAGTTTGCCGTTTAATCATGTTGTATCTTCCCTGAACAAGCTATATCGCATCCTGCGACTGAGCAACTGCAGGAATTATAGTGATCGCGTCGGCTCAACCTAGGTTGATTTAATAGATTGTTCCGTTATAAGAAGACTGCATTTACTTTTAAGGTCAGCACTAAATCACTTTAGACTTCAGAGTTTTGCGGCTGCATGTTAAACTACAAAGCTGTAAATTTAGTCAATTCAGCAAGTTTTTAGGAGTTCTACAATGAAAAAGGTCGAAGCCATTATTAAACCATTTAAGTTAGATGATGTGCGCGAGTCACTTGCTGATATTGGAATTACCGGAATGACGGTGTCTGAGGTTAAAGGCTTTGGGCGTCAAAAAGGTCATACTGAACTATATCGCGGCGCAGAATATATGGTCGATTTTTTGCCAAAAGTTAAAATAGAATTGGTTATTCAAGATGAACAACTTGATCAAGCTATAGACGTGATCGTTGATACTGCTCGTACGGGTAAAATCGGCGATGGTAAGATCTTTGTAACCGATATAGAGCGTGTTATCCGTATTCGTACTGGCGAAGAAAACGAAGAAGCTGTTTAAGCTAACGGAAGTCTTTTCACATGGTTTGGCTTTCAAATCATGTAAAAAGACCACTATTATTTTTTAGGTGAGGCCGAAGAGTCGCGAATGACGGGTTCTGGAACAAAGACTCTCGATTGTTCTGAAGCTTGAGCACGACGCTTGGCGATTAATAACTCAGTCGCGATATGTGCTATTTTTTGATTTGGCTGGTGCACTGTGGTGAGCTTAGGCCAGGTTTGACGTGAAAAAGGGCTATCCTCAAAGCCGACAATCGAAATATCTGCTGGAATATCAACTCCCTCAAGTCTCGCCGCAAACAGTGCTCCAGCGGCGATTTCATCGTTACAAGCAACAATGGCTGTTGGTTTTTTAGTTTGGGCTAACAGCTTTTTAGCACCTTCCACTCCCGACTCAAACGAATACTGCCCATCAATGATAAAGTGATTATCGATGGTAATATTATTGTCGTTAAGGGCTTGTTTAAAACCAGCTAAGCGCTCTTTAGTCGATTCATGTTGTTCATCACCACTTAAAAATGCGATCTGCTTATGACCGAGATCGATTAAATGCTGGGTAATTGATATTGCGCCAGATTTATCATCGACAAGAACGGCTAGGCCATTGTTATCTTCAAGTTTCTCTCCTGCAATAATGCGTACATAGCTCGCCTCAATTTTATCAAGAGCGGCCAGGATCACCGGATCTTCAGATAAAGGAGGGGTAAGAACTAAGCCTGACAATCTATTGTGCTTGACCAATTTAACCAACTCATCGCAAATATCTGCTGATTTAGAATCACACGGGTGGATCAATAATTCATAGCCGAGATCTTTACAAGCAGACAAAATACCGTTTTGCATATCAATAATATAATAAGCATTAGGATTATCATAAATAAAGCCAATAACGTAAGAGCTTGTTCCTGCTAAATTTCTTGCTGCAAGGTTGGGTTGGTAATTTAACGCTTTAATCGCTTCGTTCACTTTATCGATTGTAGCTTGTTTTACCGAAGGCTCGTTATTGGTGACGCGAGAGACGGTTTTTATCGATACGCTTGCGTGTTTAGCGACATCATTAATAGTGACTTTCATAAAACTGATTTCTCGTTAATAAGAGAGCATAGCAATCAAATTATTGTAAATAACATATCGTCAACATCTTGAGCTTTGACGACCATAATTGTTATCGAATTTAGCCGTATAGTGCGAACTTTTACGCTAATTAGCAATCATCTGATGCTGATTTTTTGTATTTAATTCCTATATTGAAAAAAATGTCACTCTTGTGATCGAACCCGGATGCCCATTTAACCAACTGTATTTTAACGATAATAATGTTCTTTGCTTTGTTCTGTTGTTGTTTTTTGTGAATATAATTGACGCAGCGGTTATTTTGTTGTGGCGTAGCTGTTAAATATTGTGTAATGTTTGCTCTAGACATGACAGCGTTGTCATTCCGGTTGGGGAATGGTTATGGATATAAAAAAAGATAATAAGTTATGGAAGGGAAACGAGATGCGACCATCTACTTTTAAGAAGACTCTACTAGCTACAAACATTGCACTACTCCTCGGAAGTGCGGTATCGATGTCTGCCATGGCAGCTGATGCTGATGCAACTGCCACAGATGAGAATATAGAAAAAATTGAAGTGCGCGGTATTCGTGCTTCACAAGCTGCCAACTTGAACCAAAAGCGCTTTTCTGATGGAACGGTTGATGCTATTACCGCTGAAGATATCGGTAAATTTCCAGATAAAAACGTAGCTGAGACTCTAGCTCGTATCCCAGGCGTAACAATCGATAGAACTTTTGGTGAAGGTCAAGGCGTAACTATTCGTGGTGTACAGCCGGATCAAAACTTAACGCTGCTCAATGGTCAAGCCGTTGGTACAAGCCAATGGTTTGTTCTTTCTGATGCAACACGTAACTTTAACTTTGAACTGCTAGCATCTGAAATGATCGCTGGACTTGAAGTGTATAAAACATCTCAAGCAGATATTGATGAAGGTGCTTTAGGTGGTACGGTTATTTTACATACTCGTAAACCTCTTGATTTAGAATCTAATACTTTTAATGCCTCAGTCGAAGGCCAATATGGCGATCTCTCTGAAGAGTGGGACCCAGGCCTGTCAGGTCTGTATAGCTGGAAAAATGAAGAAGAAACATTTGGCATGTTAGTTTCTGCATCATATCAAAAACGTTCAGTCCGTCGTGAAACGACCGAAGATTTTGGTTGGTTTGGACCATCGATAGAACGTATTGACCCACTGATGGAGCCACCGAAAGGTGCTGACGAGAAAGGTGCCACCCCTTGGGGCATAGGTTCAGCCTTGTTCGAGCAAGAGCGTGAACGTGTAGGCTATGACGTTACGGCGCAATGGGCGCCAACTGATGAACTGGACATGACGCTGCATTATCTTAGCTCGACAATGAAAGCGGATAACGTCAACTCGAATCTTATCGGTATTCCTTTCCGTGGCGTAGCCTTCTTAGGCGAAGATACTAACGAAGGTACAGTGACTAACGGTATCGTTGATTCACTGGATGTCACCGGTTTACCTCATCGTCCAGGTTGGGCGCGCCACATGGCGTACGACAATATTTTCCGTGATGGTTCTGAAATGTCGACTCAAGTTATCGATTTTGATGGTAACTATTCACTCGATACCGGCAAGCTACATTGGCAAGTGGGTATGACGGAAGGTAAGGGAACTAACCGTGATTTCTTCACTGAGTTTTGGGTTGATGCTACGGATCCACGTGCGGCATTTGACTTCACTAACCCAGGCGGAACAGCTCCTGCTATCGACTTTACCGGCGCTAGTCCATGGTTAACAAACCCCGGTGACGAAATGTGGTTGGGTGGTATTTTCGACCAGTTAAATGAAACAACAGATAAAGAGACTTATGCCCAGCTAGATTATTCTTGGTATGTCGACTTTGGCGGTGTACAAGAGATTAAAGTCGGTGGTAAGTACCGAGACCGCTCTATGGAGCAGAATCGTTGGAAGACAGACCTTCAAGGTCTGGCGCCAACGGGTGAGGGGAGCTTAGGCCCTGCAAGTGATTTCTGGTCAGGCGATATGGTTAATGTCGATCACGCAGATACCAGCATGCCATCGCAAAGCTATTTCATGCCAGACCGTGACACTATGTTCAATGCGCTTTATGCAGTAGATGAGTGTACAGCTAGCAGCACCGATCTGTGTCGTAATACCAATGTATTCCAAGGTAGCTCGTCTTTCGATGTATCAGAAAAAATCAGCGCGTTATACGCAATGGCAAAATTTGATGTTGAAGGTGTACGTGGTAATGTTGGCCTGCGTTATGTAGAAACAGATACGACTTCTGAAGGCACAGCAGCTGGCGACCCTGTTAAATATGAAAGTGATTATTCTGAATGGTTGCCAAGTATTAACATCGCATACGACTTGTCATCAGATGTTATTTTACGCGCCGCAGCAAGCCGAGCGTTAACACGTCCAGCTCCATTTCAGTTAGCGCCAGCGGTTAACTTAACACCTGAGACGAGTTCTGGCTCTGCCGGTAACCCATTCCTAGAGCCGCTAACAGCAGCTCAATATGAGTTGGGTGCTGAATGGTACTTTACACCTGAGTCTATACTTGGTTTAACTGCATTTAAGAAAGATATTAGCAATTTCATTTATACCACGACTGTGTCTGCTGAAATTGAAGGCGAACAGATCAACCAGCTAAGAACACCTGTTAATGGCGGTAATACGTCAATCGACGGTCTTGAATTCCAGATGCAGCATGCATTTGATAATGGTTTTGGTGGTTATGTAAACTACACCTACACAGATGTAGCCGATGCAAAAGTGACTGAAGCTGTATTGATTACCAATCCAGATGGAAGCGTGGTTGCTGCAACACAAGACAGCTTTGTTGAGTTACCAAATACCTCTAAAAATTCCTATAACTTAGGTGCTTACTACGAGGATGATCTGTTTAGCGCTCGCGTTAACTATAACTACCGCAGTGAATATTTCATGGCTAAAACTGAGATCGGTAACCAATATCGTGATGAGCAGCAGCAAGTGGATGCGCAGCTAAGTTGGAATGCGACAGAGAACATTACCCTAACGTTTGAAGCTCTAAACATTACCAATGAAATTTGGGAAAACTACTACGAGCGTGATTCTGATGGTGCTCGTCTAGGTGGCACGCAAAGCTCAAACGGCCGTCGTTACTACCTTGGTGCAAGCTTCCGTCTGTAAGCCTAGCTAGAGTAATGATTGTTAGATAAAAAGTAATAGAAGCCAGTCAGTTGACTGGCTTTTTGTTTTCTTTTTATAGATTCGTGATTAGTAATTAGAATACAAAAACAGTGGTATTAATCTAGATGTTATAGGGTGATTTTATGGAGCGAAAAAATATGAATACTCCCCCAAATCATATCGTCATTGTTGGCGGTGGAACAGCGGGTTGGATGGCAGCAAATTTAATGTCTCATCAATGGGCTAAGTTCAATTGCACTATAACGTTAATTGAGTCACAGGCCATTGGTAGCGTTGGTGTTGGCGAAGGCACCACGCCTTTTTTTCAAGGTTTTTTTGACCGATTAGGTATTCAAGAGTCTGAGTGGATGCAAGCGGCTAATGCAACGTATAAGTGTGGTATTCGCTTTCCTGATTGGGTTTCAAACGTTAATAAAACCAGTTATTTCCATCCTTTCTACTCACATATTGATACTCCTCAAGTGCCACTATTTTTTGCAAATGCCAACTTTCGCCGCGAGGGGATGGAGGTAGATGCACATCCCGATGATTTCTTTGTCACTGCTAAACTGGCTGATCAGTGCCGCTCTCCTATTGCCAAATCAGATAGCCTGCAACGCTTAGATTATGGATACCACTTTGATGCGGGACTATTAGGCGAGTTTCTCAAGAAGAAAGGGATACAAAGGGGGGTGAGACATATCGATGATAAAGTCTCAGACGTCCGCTTAGATGCCAATGGAGACATTAGCAGTGTCATTGCGGTTAATGCGGGAGAATTGACCGCAGACCTCTTTGTCGATTGCTCAGGGTTTAAAGGGTTACTAATCCAGCAAGCCTTAGGTGAGGAGATGGTCAGCTATCAATCGCAGCTATTTAATAATAGTGCGGTGGCGATCCCAACGGCAATCGATTGTTCTAAGGGGCTTCCCTCTGAAACGGTTTCAAAAGCACTTAGCAATGGTTGGGTGTGGCATATACCTTTAGCAAACCGATTTGGTAATGGCTATGTATATAGTGCGGATTATCTTTCGCCCGAAGAAGCGGAGCTGGAGTTAAGGCAACATTTAGGTAGCAAAGCTGACGGAGTTAAGGCGCTGCACCTAAATTGGACACCTGGGCGAATCACTCACCATTGGAAGAATAACTGCATCGCGATTGGACTGTCTCAGGGATTTCTAGAGCCTCTTGAAGCACCGATGTTGAACATTATTCAAAGAAGCATTGAGAACTTTGTTGAACTGTATGAGAAATCAGGTTTTACACGGGAGTATCAACAGGAATTTAATCAGGATATTAATTCGCTTATTGATGGAACAAGGGATTATTTACAAGCGCATTATAAACTTAATAGCCGTGAAGATTCGCAGTATTGGAAAGATTGTAGAAGTAATATAAATCAATCTAAAGAACTTAAGGCTATCTTGGATGGTTGGCTTAGTAACACTAATTTTGACCAAGTATTACGAGATAACATACATAATCAAGTTTACTTTAAAACATCTTGGTATTGCATATTAGCGGGTATGGACCATTTTGAAGAGGTCAACAAACCCGCTGTTAGGGCGGCTAAGCGTAATCACCACAGGGCTAAAGAAGCATCTCTAGCGAAGGCTGAGAGATTTGTTGAGCACAAAGAACAATTGAAGATTATCTATAACTGCTAACTTATAAGCTCTGTGCTTATTACACTGAGCTTATAAAGCAAGCACACTGGTTGGCTACCATTGTGCTTGTTTATTGTAGATTCACCTTTGATAAACCTTATCTAGTTGCGCCTTATGGTTTAAAAAGTATTCATTGGCTATCTTGTGGCAATACTCTTTTGCTTTCAATGCGGGCACCGATTGAGGATCTTTGATTACATTGGAGGGGAAGCGTCCCATTCCTGAAAAAATGCAATACCAAGAGGGGCGCAGATATACCAGAGCATCTTGTTGTTGCTTAAGCGCCTGTTCGAAATCAGCGCCGCTATCCCAAGTTGCAATCAAGTTCGCTAATGAGTCAGGTGTTATTGCATCTTCTCGACAAGCTTGCCAGTAACGGCTGTCATTGCGAGTATTTAGCTTATAGTGAGCAACCACATAGTCTCTGACACCATCGAAGGTTCTGTTTAAGTCTTTGTTGTAAGCTATTTGAGTAGACTCAATAGACTTTGACTCGTCATCAAAACTGCTAATAAAACGCTCGATTGTAAATTGTATTAGCATTAAAGCGGTGGCTTCTAGTGGTTCGATAAACCCCTGTGACAGCCCGACGGCTAAACAGTTTTTGTGCCAGTGTTCGTTTAGGCGTCCAACACGCATTTTTAAGTGCCGGGCTTCGATATCAGTATCTAATAACCCCAGCTGAGCACGCAGTTCAGTTTCAGCATTATCGGGGCTGATAAAGTCAGAACTGAATACATAGCCATTGCCCCACCGAGAGGTTAACGGAATCTTCCATGACCAGCCATTACTCAATGCCCTTGAAACTGTTTGGGCAGGAATATCTGCAGCCAAGTCTAATGGTGTAGGCATAGCGACTGCTGCATCATTAAAAAGTGACTCTTTGTAACTGTTGAATTTGAGTCCTAAGGTTTTATTAACAAGTAGCCCAGCAAAACCGCTGCAGTCGATAAAAAAGTCAGCACTACGGGACTGTTGAGATTCAATATTTACAGATGTTATATGGCCACTAACTGACGTATCTACACTTTCGACGTTACCAATGACATGCGTAAGTCCAAGCTTAAGAGCACGTGCCTTTAAAAAGCGGCCTAACTTCGCAGAGTCAAAGTGATAGCCGTAATCGACATCAAATGGCAGGGCTATTTTAGGTACTGGAGACCTATTTAAGGCAATCAGCTGTGATGATACAAAGTAATGATCAGGTAGGGCGTCAACCTCCTTTCCTCTTCGCCGTAAGCCACTATTATGGAAAAACAGCTCTGCAGGCTTTAGATCTAATTCTGAAAAAAAGGGGTGGAAATAGCTTTCGTATCCAATTTTGGTTGACCAGTCAGGAAAGCTGATGCCTGCTTTATAGGTCGCATCACAAGCTGGCATCCATTCTGATTCAGTAATCCCTAGGCGAGTAAAATATTGTTTTAGATAGGGTGTGGAGCCTTCACCAACACCAATTATGCCAATATCTTCGGATTCAATGAGAGTGATGTTAACGGTATCTCCCCATGAAGTTAGTAAGCTGTTTGCTGCCATCCAGCCTGCTGTTCCGCCACCGATAATGACGATGCTTCTTGGTTTCTTTTTCACAAACACTCCCATCGCAAACAGTCTAAAAATACGCTGAAATAGATACCCTATCTTGTTACTTCATTAGTAAATCAACCTGCCCCAAAGAGGAAAGGTGAGCGTAGATAGGACCATAAACCCCTTGCTTAGCAAACATTAACAACTTGTCATCAGCGAGGTTTTTAAGGCGTTCTTCATCAACGGTATAGATACCTTGAATTTTATGATCTTTGCCGTCAGTGCCTTTAATGGTTAGTACTTTTTGCTGTAAAAGCTCATTGTCAGTTAACTGTTTGATAAAATGTGCTGTTATATGATGACATTCAGCCAATTTACCCATGAAAGAGACCTGTTGCTTTAGATAATCCGTCTGTTCGCCATTATCATCGAATAGACGGTGGCCTTCAGTGGTATTTACAAGGGATGAATTGCTATTAAAACCGATCATTACGCTTTGCTGTTCATTTTCTCTAGCAATAAAAGGTTGCCCTCTTAAAACCATTGGGACATAACGAGCAGTCCACTGGCCTTTATTTACAAATTGGTTTGCCTCCGGCTTTAGTGCAAACAAAGCGACCGCTTTAAAAACGCCTGAGTTGGGATCCTTGGTGAAAATAATGGGAAAAGAAGCTGCAGCCGGCATAAATTCTTGCACCATCAATGGAGCCATATGCTCCTTGCTAAACTCTTCAAAGTTTTGAACGTCTTTTATACGAACGTTTTTATGTTCTTTATTATTCAAAGCGACGTATTTAGCTTCCATTTCTAATTCCTTAATTTTGATGATATTTTTTATTTTCTATGCTGGGTGAGGCCGATTTAAAACGGCTTGTAAAAAACACTTCGCAAATTAGTTACCATCTGAAACATTATTTAGATGTGTCCAAGATGTTACTCATTTTGGACAGCGTTGTCATTACTTTAAACTGCCAGTCTTGTCGTAAAAGCTGCTAGGCATAAGGAGGATCGTTTTTTACCATTTTATATCTTCGATACGGATAAAAATAATTGTCATAAAAATGTAGATATCTTGTTCCCTCTTGTGTATGTTTGTGAATGACAGCGTTGTCATCTGCTTGTGTGACCGTTGTTTGTAAGGTCTGCATGGATAGGATGAGGTCTCCTAATTCGTGTTTTTTTAACAAACAAATTGTGTTTGTTATTCCTATAGTCTCTCCCCAGAAACTAGTGTAGGCCGAGTGCTTGATAAGTACTCGGCCATTTTTTTCTACAGGGACTCGACCTGTTTTAATCATTAGATAATAAAAAATAGCTCTAACCTAACGTCGGCTATCGTAGCCATGATTAGGCCATCAATGGAGTGGCTAATATGAACAAAACAGCTGTTATGTTAATACTGCTAACGAGTGCAATGCTTATGATTAGCAAAGCGTCTGCGCGTGCAGTGGTAACAACCATTCCTCAAGGCTGGCAATTAACACTAATGGAAACCGCGTTAAAGCGAATTGATAGCCAGTATCACTCCAAGACTATAACTACCGAAATGAATCAAAAGCGTAAAGTAGAGGAGTCACTGGCGGGTAATGTTGATGTGTTTTGGAGCATGACTTCCGCTGAGCTTGAAGAGCAAGTCTTGCCTATTCGGATCCCTATCTTTAAAGGTTTACTTGGTAATCGACTGCTCATTATTCGTAAGCAGTCCCAAATGGATTTCAATCGTGTCAGTAATCAAGTGGACTTTGAACGATTCACAGCAGGTCAAAACCATTATTGGCCCGATGCGGATATCATTCGCTCTGCAGGTCTTCCTATTGTCACTACCTATAAATATAAAAACTTGTACCCGATGCTTGAAGGTGGACGCTTCGACTATTTAGCTCTTGGGGCGCAAGAGATTTGGGGGGAATTAGACAAACACCCAGATCCTAGCTTAAAAGTGGATGAGCGCGTGTTACTACAGTATCGCTCACCGGCCTATTTTTTTGTTTCTCCACAGCAACCACAACTGGCGAGAGATCTATTAAAGGGGTTAGAACTAATGGTTAGAGATGGCAGTTTTGACAGGTTGTTTAAGCAGCACCTTAAGATAGATGAGCTTTATGCTAAAGCTCATTTTGAGCAACGGGCCATTATTCGTTTGCAAACACCAGGGTTAAGCTCACTAACTCCAATCTCTCGGTCGGAACTTTGGTTAGATCTATTTAGTATCGAAGGAGCCTTGTAATGATATCTTTGTCGACCCGAGTATTAATCGGTTTAGCTTCGGCGTTATTTATCGTGGTGACGATTCTCTTTAGCAGTGCATATTTGCTTGAGAAATCTAAGCTTGAGCAGCAATTTGTCGATTACCAATTAAACACCTTGGCAAATCTCGAAGTGACCCTAGCACAACCAATATTTAACTACGATTTTGAACAAATCAGTGCGGCTCTTTCTACATCGCTTAAATCCAGCAAAATTTACGCTATCTCAGTCCTTGATCACCGCGGAAAAACGATGGCTGAGACTAGGCAGACATTTATCGTCGATACGAGTGAGCTTTTAGATCACAGTATTAAATTTACCGATAACGGCAAAGCGACAGGCCAGTTATCGATTGAGTTTTCCGCTGTACCTATCCATACGGCAATGAATGAATTAATGACGACCTACATTGCTATGGCGCTACTCATTCTAGTGTTCAGTGTCGTGGCGATATTTTATATTTTGCGAGTGCTAGTGATTGTACCCTTAGCGCACGTTGTTGAGGCAATGAATGATATTGCGACTGGTGATGGTGACTTAAGCCGTAAACTTCCTGTACAGAGCCAAGACGAGATTGGTCGGTTAGCTTTAGCCTTTAATCAATTCATAGCGCAGATCCATGGCACCATTACTAAAGTGAGTGAAACCTCTGAGCAGATTTTAGCCGACGCCACTGCATTAGATACGCTGTCAAACACCAATAATCAGCGAGTACAGTCGCAATTGGTCGATGCTGAAGCTGCAGTAACGGCTATTACCCAGTTAAGCGGCAGTGCTTTTGAGGTGGCAAATAGCGCCAAGTCAACGGCTGATGAAGCTTCTAGAGCTGATCAAGAGGTCGAGCACAGCCAAGCTCAGTTTGATGCTGGGTTAGCACTTACTGACCGCCTAGCCAACGAGTTAACGCTATCTGCGTCATCGGTCGAGCAGTTACAGCAAGAGACTCAGAAAATTGATGAAGTGGTAGTCGTGATCAACGCTATTGCCGAGCAGACTAATTTACTGGCTCTTAATGCTGCTATTGAAGCTGCAAGGGCTGGCGAGCAGGGAAGGGGGTTTGCGGTTGTTGCTGATGAAGTGAGAACGTTAGCAAGCCGCACTCAGCAGGCGACTGGAGAGATCCAGAAGATGATCCAATTGGTACAACATCGTGTTAAAGAGACTGTGACTGTGATGCAGTCTAGTCAGAGCTTATCTAGCGATGCGTTAACTCATTCTAAAGAGATAAAACTTTTACTAGGTAAGGTAACGGAAATTGTATCTAATATCAGCAATATGAATTTGGACGTTGCCAGTTCAGCTAAAGAACAAACTGAGGTAACCGCAGGGATCTCAAGAAGCTTAGATGAGCTTGTTGCTGTATCAGGCTCAGCTTCAATAGACAGTGAAAAACTTGCAAAATCAAGTGATCGTTTATTTCACCAGGGGGAGAAATTACGCGACTTGGTTAAATCGTTCCACCTATAAAAAAGAATATGGAAATGAGGCTAGTAATGAAAAAAAGATTAATTGTAGCGGCCGTTAGCCTAGTATTGGTGACGAGCGCGTGTTCTCAAAAGGATGTTGAATCAACTGCGGCTAAGGACGTCCAAGAGATATCCCCCACTGTACTCACTCAAGAAAAGTTGAATCGTATTGGTCAACAACTCGCGGTAAATTATCGAGTGGTTACTAACGTTGCTGATGAAAATTGCGATGAAGATTCAGCGGATGGCAGGTGTTTTGTGGCAGAAATCGAACTAACCTTTCCTGTTGATATCACCTCTAAAGATTGGGCTATTTACTATTCTCAGATGAGGCCTGTTCAATCGATTGAAGGCGATGAATTTACTATTTCCCGTGTTAAAGGTGACCTACACAAAATTGAGCCTGCAATTGGCTTTAAAGGATTGCTTAAAGGAGAGACTAAAACCATTCGTTTTAGAGGTGATAATTGGCAGTTGGCAGAAACCGATGCAATGCCTAATTACTATATCGTTGCTAACGACTCCGAGCCAGTATTGATTGACAGTACCCAGGTTAAAATTGATAGCGACACAGGGATAGAGCTTCGTCCCTATGCCGCGGATTTTACCGATGCTAAAAAGCAGTATAAGCGCACCGAAACCGATAAAGTAGAGTGGGCAACCTCAAGTGTTTTATATCGTAATAACTTGTCAACGCAAATAAGCCCTAAACTGGCTGAAAACCGTATTATACCGACGCCGACGTTGGTTGAGGTGAAGAGCAACGCTAAGCAAGCATCGCTCAAGAATGGGGTTAAGTTAGCCTATAACAAGGTTAATCCGGAGTCTGTTGCGGCAGCATTGAAACGTCTAGCACGGCTCGGTGTGGTTGAATCAGATGACGGGATCTCGGTTTCATTGTTACCATTATCGCTCGAAGGTGTAGCGGGTAGCTATCATCTAGATATTAGTTCACAGAAAATAACCGTTTCGGCTAATGACGCTGCTGGGTTTTCTTATGGTTTGGCATCGTTAACATCACTGGTTGACGTTGAAACATTAGCGGTAAATTCAATGTCCGTGCAAGATTCTCCCCGCTATAATTTCCGCGGAATGCATATTGATGTCGCTCGAAACTTCCATAGTAAGCAGTTGATATTAGATCTATTAGATCAAATGGCTGCTTATAAGTTAAATAAACTGCACTTACATATGGCTGACGATGAAGGTTGGCGATTAGAGATAGAAGGACTCGAAGAGCTTACTGACGTTGGTAGTAAACGCTGCCATGATTTGTCAGAGGACAGCTGTCTGTTACCTCAGCTTGGAAGCGGCCCTTTTAGTGATGTAAAGGTCAATGGCTACTACAGCAAAGCTGACTATATCGAAATATTGCAATATGCAGACAAACGTCAAATTCAAGTCATTCCATCTATGGACATGCCGGGTCATTCTAGAGCGGCAATCAAGTCCATGGAAGCGCGTTACCGTAAACTGCTAAAGCAAGGTTTAACCGCCGAAGCTGAGCAGTATTTGCTATCCGATAGTAACGACAAAACAATTTATTCATCGGTGCAGTATTATGACGACAACACTTTGAATGTGTGTATGGAGTCTACGTTTACCTTTATCGATAAAGTCATCGATGAAATTGCGGCACTCCATAAAGCCGCAGGCGTGCCACTTTCGCTTTACCACATAGGTGCTGATGAAACCGCGGGTGCTTGGCTTGAATCTCCTATGTGTAAAGCTTTTATCGCGAATAATGATAGAGGGGTTAAGGATAGCAGCGAACTCGGAGCATATTTCATCGAGCGCACCTCACAAATGTTGGCAGATAAAGGCATTGAAGCTGCTGGCTGGAGCGACGGTATGAGCCACACCCGTCCTGAGAACATGCCAAAAAAAGTGCAGTCTAATATCTGGGATATCGTCGCCCACGCAGGCCACAAACGCGCTCATCAGCAAGCGAACTTAGGCTGGCAGGCTGTGCTAAGTCAACCAGAGGTACTCTACTTTGATTTCCCCTATGAGGCCGATCCTAAGGAGCACGGATATTATTGGGGAATTAGGCATAACAACAGCAAGCACGTACACAGTTTTATGACTGGTAACCTGCCCGCAAACGCTGAGCAGTGGGTTGATATTGAAGGGCTCCCATTTGAAGCTGATGATACGGTTAAGCGTGATGACCAAGGCAACTTGCTGAGCGGTCCTCTGGCTAAATCGGCTAAATTTAGTGGTATTCAAGGACAGCTCTGGAGTGAAACTGTTCGCAGTGATGAGACGGCTGAATACTTGATGTTCCCACGAGTACTAATGTTAGCCGAGCGAGCATGGCATAAGCCTAGTTGGGAGGTGCCATATCAATATCAGGGCGCGATATATAACCAACAGAGCGGCATGTTTACAGAAAAGATGCGTGAGCAGCAATTACTAGAGTGGCAAGCAATTGCAAATACTTTAGGGCACAAAGAATTGATAAAGCTAGATAAAGCAGGCATTAGTTACCGAGTGCCAACGGTAGGTGCTGTTATAGAAGAGGGCAAGCTATACGCAAATCTAATCTATCCTGGACTATTGATAGAGTATCGCGTCAATGGCGGTGATTGGCAGATTTATAAAGCGGGCACGCTTGTTACAGGTAATGTCGATGTTCGTGCAATCGCAGCAGACGGGCTTCGAAAAGGACGAACATTAAGAGTGCAATAGCGCTCTCATTACACTGAATTGGATCTTGGTGTAAGTATTTACTTAGATTAAATGCGGTAACTAACAGGTGTTACTGCATTTATTTTTGTTTAAAAGCATTATTAAAAAACAAATGACAACGCTGTCATTATTGTTGTAACATACAGTTAACTTAGTGGCTTTCTTAGTTAAGTTTACCAGCTCAACACTAAATATTAGAACGATAAAGAGGTTTGTCATGGGCATAGGCCAGGCGAAAGAAGCATCCTTGTATATAGGTATTGATGGTGGTGGCAGTAAGTGTCGCGCAACCATATATACGAGTGATTTCAGCATTGTGGGAACGGGCGTTGCAGGGCGTGCCAATCCGCTACATGGTTTAGCACAGACATTCCAATCTATTGAAGAGTCGACTCATTTGGCGTTGGCTGATGCAGGGCTTAAAAGTACAGACGGTAGCCGTTTAGTTGCGGGAGTGGGCTTAGCTGGCGTTAACGTATCGAGATTGTTCCAAGATGTGATGAACTGGCAGCACCCATTTGCTTGTATGTATCTAACGACAGATCTGCATACTGCGTGTATCGGCGCACACGAAGGTGGCGATGGTGCGGTGATCATCACTGGAACAGGGTCTTGTGGCTATGCTCATGTTGCAGGTAAAGAGCTTTCCTTAGGCGGCCATGGTTTTGGTTTAGGTGACAAAGGTAGTGGCGCTTGGCTCGGGCAAAAAGCCAGTGAACATGCGCTGTTAGACTTGGATGGTTTCGGCGAGAAAACCATACTCACAGAGCGATTATTTACCCATTTCAATGTGAACAGTGCTATGGGGATTGTTGAGAACTTGGCGGGCCAATCTTCAAGCACTTATGCAAAATTGGCGCGTATGGTATTTGAGTCGGCTCAGCTTAAAGATGGTGTCGCACAAGATATAGTGCGCGAGGGTGCGGGGTATATAAGCGAGCTAGCAAGAAAGCTTTTCGTCATTGAGCCGCCACGTTTTTCAATGATTGGCGGGCTGGCTGAACCGTTAGCGCCATGGTTGGATGACGATGTTACTGCGAGAATATCTCCGACATTAAGACCTCCTGAATGGGGCGCAGCATTTTATGCCCAGCAACAGAATGCTAAGAAAAAGGCAAAATAAGCTAGTTTGACTACGTCGAGTGTACCGTCAATATATAGAGTGAGTTCGAAATGAAGCAAACATTAATAGCAGACCGTATTTTTGATGGTCAGCAGTTCCATCATGATCTACCTGTTACCTTCGAAGACGGCCATATTCTTGCCTTTGATACTACGCAAGGTGCGAATGAGTCCAGAGTTGCTGGGACTATTTGCCCAGGCTTTATCGATGTCCAAGTAAATGGCGGTGGCGGGGTGTTGTTTAATGCAACACCGAGTCGTCAAGGTATCGAAGCTATTGGTCTTGCCCATGCTAAGTTTGGTACTACAGCTTACTTGCCGACGCTGATAACCGACAATGTGAGTGTTATGCAACATGCTGCTGATGCAGTTGCTGATGCTATAGCGTCAGGAAGTGCTGGAGTATTGGGAGTGCACTTTGAAGGGCCACATCTGTCGGTGCCGAAGAAGGGGGTTCATCCCGAGCCACAGATAAGACGAATTTCAGATGCTGAGTTAGCGGTCTTTAGCCGCCAGGACTTAGGGATCAAGGTCGTCACTCTCGCCCCTGAAAATGTCTCTGCAGAAGTCATTTCTGCACTAGTTCAGGCGGACGTAAAGGTGTGTTTAGGCCACTCTAATGCCGACTATGATACCGTCAAAGCGGCGTTAGATGCTGGTGCGACGGGTTTTACTCATCTCTTTAATGCGATGTCTGCTTTTGGTTCTCGCAGCCCTGGTATGGTTGGTGCTGCACTCGAGAGTCGTGACAGTTGGTGTGGGCTTATTGTAGATGGTCATCATGTACACCCTGCAGCAGCCAAAGTGGCAATTAATGCCAAGCCGCAAGGAAAAGTCATGCTGGTCACCGATGCTATGCCCCCAGTTGGGCTCGATGACGCGGTGAGCTTTGAGTTGTTTGGCACTCAGGTTTTACGTGTCGGCGATCGACTCAACGCAGTAACTGGGGAGTTAGCTGGCTGTGTACTCGATATGGCCGGAGCAGTTAAAAATACCGTTTCTATGCTTGGATTATCTGCAGAGGAGGCGATACGAATGGCTTCTATGTATCCAGCTGCATTTTTAGGAATAGACAAGAATTTTGGCTCCCTAGACGTTGGCAAGCGAGCCGACATGGTGTTGATGACTGATGAGTATAAAGTGCAGCAAACCTATATCGCTGGGCAATTAATCTACTCAGCGTTGTAATAAGGTTATGTTAATTTTCTATCTAAACCTCTGTAGCTTTGGCTATCGAGGTTTTTTGTTATCTATTGGTTAGCTGTTGAAGTTGAAATACTGCAGCTATTTGCTTAAAGAGTGTTACTCATGACAACAATAATAAATACTAAGACCCAGGGGGATTCAAATCCAAAGCAGCCTAGAATAAGACTTAAATCACTAGATGCTCTTCGTGGGTTCGATATGTTTTGGATCTTAGGAGGCGAAGCAATATTTGCGGCGCTGCTTGTATTAACAAGTTGGGGCGGCTTTCATTGGTTCAATAAGCAGATGCATCATAGCCCTTGGCATGGCTTCACATTTTACGATCTAATCTTTCCGTTGTTTATCTTCTTATCCGGTGTAGCACTTGGGTTATCACCAAAACGGTTAGATAAACTGCCAATGAATGAGCGTATGGCCCGTTATCAGCACGCAGTAAAACGGCTGCTGTTATTGCTGTTGCTAGGCGTCATCTATAACCACGGATGGGGGGGCGGCGCTCCTATGGCGACGGGTGATATTCGCTATGCCAGTGTCTTAGGGCGCATTGCCTTTGCCTGGTTCTTCTGTGCACTTTTGGTATGGCATACCAGCCTGAGAACCCAAATTATTAGCGCTGCTGCTATTTTGATAGCTTATGGATTACTACAACTTTTTCCATTGATTACCTTAGATAAATCGGGGGCTTTTAGTGCTACAGGATCGATAAATGCTGCTGTAGACAGCTTATTTTTGCCTGGAGTCACTTATCAGAACGCCGCGGTAGATCCTGAAGGTATTTTGTCGACCATTCCCGCCGTCGTTAACGGATTAATCGGTGTGTTCGTTGGTCACTTTATTGTTAAGCCCCACGTGAAAGGGGAGTGGTACAAAGTTGCTATTATGAGCTTGCTTGGGCTAGTGCTGCTAATCGTTGGTTGGTTACTATCACCTATCATTCCCGTTAATAAAACATTGTGGACCAGCAGTTTTGTACTAGTCACCTCTGGTTGGAGTTTGTTATTACTGGCACTATTTTATGCAGTTATCGATGCGATGAAGTTTAGCCGCTGGGCATTTCCGTTTATTGTGATCGGCTGTAATGCGATTGTTATCTACCTAGCAACGAGTATTGTGAATTGGAAGTATACCGCTGAGAGCTTATTTGGCGGGGTTATCAAATGGTTCCCACTTTCGGCTC
Organism: Shewanella sp. KX20019; assembly: GCF_016757755.1. NCBI lineage: Bacteria > Pseudomonadati > Pseudomonadota > Gammaproteobacteria > Alteromonadales > Shewanellaceae > Shewanella > Shewanella sp. KX20019. The sequence continues at coordinate 1,500,897 of NZ_CP068437.1, forward strand.
AAAGCTTTATTGCTGTGATAACGTTATTGCTAGTGCAGTGGCTGGTGCTTTATTGGATGTATCAACGCTCCATTTTCATCAAGGTTTAAGTCTCTGTAGTTTCTCTGACCAATGCAGGTGAGCTGCTCTTAGATAGTGCGATAAAGCTCGACGAATTAAAATCGCTAAATGATACAAATGACAGCGTTGTCTTTTTGGTCGCAATGTTTTAACATCAATGAAACAAAAGCTTTGGGTATAGCTGATAAAAACAGATTTAAATCTGTTGTTAGCAAGTCAATATAATGAAGGATGGGGTAGCAGGTCAGTCTGTTATCATAAAATTAATTACTATAAGAAGCAGGTTTAAATACATGACAGCAACGACTCAGGCTCAGGTTAGCCCTAAGAGCAGTTTTCTGCCTATGACCATTATAGGTGTGCTCTTTTTTATCTTTGGATTTGTGACATGGCTTAACGGCTCTTTGATCCCCTTCCTTAAAATCATCTGTGAACTCAATGAATTCCAAGCGTTATTTGTCACGTTTGCTTTTTATATTGCTTATACCGTGATGGCATTACCTATGTCATCGATACTGAAAAAAACGGGTTATAAAAACGGCATGGCAATCGGCCTTGCTATCATGGTTGTGGGTTCCTTGTTGTTTATACCTGCAGCCCAGAGTGCCAACTTTATTCTATTTTTAGGTGCGCTGTTTGTATTAGGTACCGGATTAACTATCTTACAAACCGCTTCTAACCCTTATGTTGTGCATATTGGTCCTAAAGAAAGTGCTGCGATGCGTATTAGCATCATGGGCTTGATTAACAAGGGCGCCGGCGTCATCGTGCCGATTTTGTTCACTGCATTAGTTTTATCTGGTTTTGAGAACTTTACCGCTGAGCATTTAGCAGCGTTAACTGAAGTTGAGCGAACAGCTCAAATCAATGAACTGTCATCAAGACTGGTCACTCCCTATATTTATATGGCGGTAGCGCTGACATTTTTGATCGGATTAGTTAAGTTTTCATCACTGCCTGAATTAGAGTTTGAAGCGGCAGATGATCATCAAACCAAAGGCAGCATTACTCATTTCCCACAAGTTATCCTAGGTGCAGTTGCGCTGTTTGCTTATGTCGGTGTTGAGGTGATTGCGGGTGATACTATTGGATTGTATGGCGCCAGTCTTGGAGTGAATAACTTCGCTTCATTAACGTCATACACTATGGTGTTCATGGTGCTGGGTTACATTATTGGCGTAACATGTATTCCGCGATTCATCAGTCAGGAAAAGGCTTTGTTAGGTTCAGCAATAGCGGGCATTTTGTGTGTTATTGGCGCTACAACTAGCTCTGCAGAGAGCACGCTTATTGCCGACATTCTATGGGGCTGGAGTGGCATACCTGTTATCCCTAATACCGTGACTTTCGTTGCTATGATGGGACTTGCTCATGCATTAGTGTGGCCATCGATTTGGCCGTTAGCGCTCGAAGGTTTAGGAAAGTATACCGCGCAAGGTTCAGCGCTGTTAATTATGGGGATCTCGGGTGGCGCGATCCTGCCATTGATATTCGGTAAGGTGGCTCACTTTGCTGAGAATACTCAGTTAGCTTACTGGGTATGTCTGCCTTGTTACCTGTTCATCTTATTCTACGCCCTCAAAGGCCATAAGATGCGCAGCTGGTAGCCGGTAATTAGTAGTTCATCGCTGCGATATCAATTTAAGGGGCCATATAGGCTCCTTTTTTGTGGGTTGCGTATTAGGTTAAGCAATGGTTAGCACAAGAGCAGGGCGAGGGAGTCGTGATGTTAGCTGCTCATTTTTGTATACTGAAAGGACTGTTTTTACTCATTCATGTGGGGGATAAGTGGGCGGGTGTAAAGAACCTTAAGCTGCTTTCGATGCTACTCACCTTGATTGAGCCTTAGCAAGTCGCCGTGAATATATCCCTATAGGCTCTGCTAAATCATCCATGATTTAGAAGCTTGCACAGCCCAACTCAGGTGAGTAGCCAGTAGACCCTTTGTAGTCGCTAACTCATTACTGGACAGAAACGTGCTAGTTAACGTCTAACATCTGAGCCAGATTCGTCATTCCGCGACTGAATGGCCGTTGATAGTTCCAACAACAATGGCATTTCCTACGTCCGTGTAGATCAGGTTCAGGAGGTGGAGCAATGCAGGGAGCAATTGCCGAGTGAAGCTTCTGGGCTGGATCCCAGTGCCTTTAAGTCTGAAATTATCAGGCCATATTGAAATTGCAGACCATGCGCCCTGTGTCCTAGCAAGCCGCCACAAGTACGTCCAAGTAGGCTCTGCTAAATCATCCATGATTTAGAAGCTTGCACGCCCCACAGCACACGCTCTGCCAGCAAGTTCAATGTAGCGCCTGACACGATTCTGGACATAAACGAGTTACCTTCTAGCAAAGGTGGTTCCAATTGTCTGCGGCAGGCGTATGTGCAGACGCTGCTGAGGCACGCAGCAAGTTCGTCCCTGAAGGCTCTACGGTTTCATCCCTGAAACCGAAGGCCTCTGCCTCATCTACACTGGTTTCGAAAAGCGCGATCATCTAGCATTCGCGTATTAAATTCTGCAGTTAGAAATCGTAACTTTCAGTAAACGCCTTTGCTTAAAGGCATATAACCTAAATTGCAGAATATAATCTCCCCCGTTGGAAGTTTCGTTTCTCAGAAATTTCGCCGGGGCGCTGAGGGATTGTCAAGGGGCGCAAGCGCTTTGCCCCTTGGCTCGGGTGTGGGCGAAGCGCCACGACCTTTCTTTTTATGAAAATGAAAGCGAAGCTTGATAAACCTAACCAACTTTGGGGCAAAAGGGAGTTACCTTTAAGCCAAAATGGTTCCAATTGCCTGCGGCAGGCGTATGTGCAGACGCAGCTGAGACTCGCCGGGAACTCTTTATAAAAGAAAGGGTCCCTGAGTGCTCTACGATGGCGTCCATGCCATCGACGGCCTCAGCCTCATCTACACTGGTTTCGAAAAGCGCAAACTCTCAGCATCTGCGTTTTAAATTTAAAACCATATAAGTCACTAACCCGCATAGCCAGCAGAACACGCCAATCTCCCCCGTTAGAATTTTGTTTTTTAAATTTCGCCGGGGCGCTGTGGGATTGACTCTTATTGAGTTAAGAGCGGGCGCAAACGCTTTACTCCTTGGCTCTACTCTTGATTACAAGAATGGGACAAGCGCCACGACCTATCTTTTTATGAAAATGAAAGCGTAGCTTGATAAAACTAATAGCTTACTAAAGCGTTTTGGGGAAAAAGTAAGTTAGCATCAACCAAAGAGGGGGGCAAAGCTGGTTCGATTTGAAACCGATAGATACAAAAAAGCCACTCTAATGAGTGGCTTTTTTGTTTTTATGGTGCCGGCACCAAGAGTCGAACTCGGGACCTACTGATTACAAGTCAGTTGCTCTACCAACTGAGCTATGCCGGCTTATCTTGCTAACAAGTTAACTGTCTACACAGAAAAACTCATTATAAAATGTTGGTGCCCGAACCCGGAATCGAACCAGGGACACGAGGATTTTCAATCCTCTGCTCTACCGACTGAGCTATTCGGGCAACTAAGCTATATAAATATAAGCGTTAGATTTGCTACTTCAAACTAAGCTTTGAAAGCCCGTGTCGTTTGGAGTGCGCGTATATTATAGCGATGCTCTACATCACGCAAGTGCTTTTTTCGATAACAGGCTAACAAATAGCCGTATAAACAAATTAATCGTGATAAAGCATTATCTAGCTGTTTTATACGTATAGAAAAAAACCATGTTGGGGCTGGTGGTGATTTAACAACGCTAGATATTTTGATTGAGGGGATTTGGATAGAGCGGAAGTAGATAAATTCAGATACAAAAAAGCCACTCTAATGAGTGGCTTTTTTGTTTTTATGGTGCCGGCACCAAGAGTCGAACTCGGGACCTACTGATTACAAGTCAGTTGCTCTACCAACTGAGCTATGCCGGCTTATCTTGCTAACAAGTTAACTGCCTACACAGAAAAACTCATTATAAAATGTTGGTGCCCGAACCCGGAATCGAACCAGGGACACGAGGATTTTCAATCCTCTGCTCTACCGACTGAGCTATTCGGGCAACTAAGCTATATAAATATAAGCGTTAGATTTGCTACTTCAAACTAAGCTTTGAAAGCCTGTGTCGTTTGGAGTGCGCGTATAATATAGCGCTGATATTTATCCTGCAAGTGCTTTTTGTTTTTAGCGTGACTGTTCGCTTAGTTTGTGTGCAGTTGCAAAAAAATGAACAATCATTGCCATTACAAACGCTATCTTAAAGGCTGTTTAAACCTCGCTAATGATGACAGGTTTGCTAGGTTTCATTGAACTGCAATGCTAAATGATGCAACTAAAGCTAGTTTCGTTCTAAAAAATAGAATGTAAAGAGCAATATTTGCTGATTTTATATCCGAAAATAGAATGTATGATGATCCCATCTTATGAATTCAGGGGGCGTGATGCTCTTAAATACCAAAAAGTCTTACGGCCTAGTGGCCATCTTTTTTCATTGGCTCTCCGCATTAGCTGTTATTGGTCTGTTTGCCGTTGGGTTTTGGATGGTGGATTTAACTTATTACAGTGAATGGTACAAAACAGCGCCGTATCTACATAAAAGTGTCGGGTTAATACTGTTACTGCTAACGCTTAGCAGAATATTGTGGCGATTTTTTACCCCCAAACCAACAAGTCTGGCAAGCCATAAAGGCTGGGAGAAAACTGCAGGTCATATGACTCACAATATTCTGTACCTGCTGTTACTGGTCATTATGCTCAGCGGTTTCTTAATCTCTACGGCTGATGGCCGAGGAATATGGGTATTTGATTGGTTTGAAATACCCAGCTTTGGCGCATTTATTGACGACCAAGCGGATATTGCCGGTGTGATCCACCAATACGTGGCTTACAGTTTAATCGGTTTAGTGCTAATTCATGCATTAGGTGCATTGAAGCATCACTTTATCGACAAAGATTCAACACTACTCAGAATTATCAAAATTCAAAACGACTAATATGAAAATGGAGAACTTAACGATGAAAAAGGGTTTATTAGCTACAGCATTGGCTACGACTTTGATGATGGCAAGCTCAGCGCAGGCGGCAGATTATGTCATCGACACCGAAGGTGCTCATGCCTCTATAGAGTTTAGAGTAAGCCATTTAGGTTATAGCTTTGTTGCCGGTCGTTTTAATACGTTTGAAGGTGACTTTTCATTTGATAAAAAGGATGTTGCTGATGCAAAAGTCAACGTGACCATTAATACCAGCAGTATTGATTCAAATCACGCAGAGCGAGATAAGCATTTGCGTAGTCCTGACTTTTTAAATACAGCTAAATTCCCAACTGCGAATTTTGAGTCAACATCGGTTGATGATAAAGGCGATGGTAATTTTGTGTTGAACGGCAATTTCACTTTAAACGGGGTGACCAAGCCTTTAGCAATAGATGCGAAAGTGATAGGAGAGGGAAGTGATCCTTGGGGTGGTTATCGCGCAGGATTTACCGGAAGTACTGAATTTGCGCTAAAAGATTACAATATCAAAATGGATCTGGGCCCTGCTTCTTCTCACGTTAGCTTAAACCTCGTGGTGGAAGGTGTGCGTAAGTAGTGATCTAGCTAGCTCAACAGCAATAAAAAAGCGCCTCTCGGCGCTTTTTTATTGTCAGCTATTCGTCGTCTTTTTCAGGGACATAACCTTCGATTTCGACATCTTTTCCTTCAAAGAGAAAGTTTACCATCTGCTCCTCTAGAAATTTCCGGTCGTCGACATTCATCATGTTGAGTTTTTTTTCATTGATAAGCATTGTTTGCTTTGATTGCCAAAGCGTCCAAGCTTCTTTACTCACATTGTCGAAAATACGCTTGCCTAAATCACCTGGGTAGAGCTGAAATCCCAAACCTTCAGCCTCTTTTTTCAAATATACGCAATTTACTGTGCGAGCCATGATTACTCCTTATTTAATACAGAACCTAAACTCGCTAGAATCCGCTCAGTCGCTGAGGCTAAACCAACTTTAGGTGGATGAGGTAAGTTATACCAGACCGTGGAGTCTTGTTCCATGATCTGGTTATCGCTAATTTTGTTTATTGATACTAAAACAGGCTGAATATCGAGGTGGAAATGGCTAAAGGTGTGTCTAAACCCTATCAACTCTTGTTGATGACTAATATCGTAAGCTTGATTGCTTAAGTGCTCGTCTAATTCAGCTTTAGTTGAAAACTGAGCAAAGCACCAAAGCCCGCCCCAAATGCCACTCGGCGGGCGTTTGTGTAGATGAACACTATTGTCTAGCTCTAATACCAGTAGCCATGCTGACTTTTCTGGAATTACCTTTTTTGGTTTTTTGCCCGGATAATCCAGTTGACGGCCTGTTAGCTGACCCCGGCAGTCAATTGCGACTGGGCAAACGGGGCAATTTGGTTTCGAACGGGTGCATACCGTTGCGCCGATATCCATCATCGCTTGATTATACTTTTGAATATCTACGCTGGGAGTTAGTTGCTGCGTTAACTGCCAAAGTTTATCTTCAACTGGCTTTTTCCCAGGCCAGCCTTCGATAGCGCCGTGCCTTGCAAGCACTCTTTTTACATTGCCATCAAGAATGGAGTGATTTAACCCCAACGATAAAGACAAAATGGCTCCGGCTGTTGAGCGACCAATACCGGGCAGTGCCAATACATCGTCAAAGTCGACCGGGAAAATACCATTATGCTGTTCAACTATTTGCTGAGATGCCTTGTGTAGGTTACGTGCTCTGGCGTAATACCCTAAGCCTGTCCAGTGATGCAGTACTTCATCTTGTTCGGCTGACGCCAAAGCATCGATATCTGGAAAGCGAGACATAAATTTTTCAAAGTAGGGAATAACCGTAGCAACTTGAGTTTGTTGCAACATGATCTCTGATATCCATACTTTATATGGGGTTTTATTGTGTTGCCAAGGGAGCTGTTTACGGCCATGGAGATCGTACCAACTAATAATTCGGTCTGAAAAGAGTGTGGGAGATTTCATCGGCGCAGTGTAACCACCTGTCGATATTTAAACAAGTTGCAGCTGTTCATAGATGATGAATTTAGTTTTGTTTCGATAGGCACGCTTTCAATCCAAATAGTGCTAAATAGGTCCTCCAATTGAGTATTTTTCGTAAAAGAGGCACTGTAACTCGCACAAACTGAGATTATTGGTATAATTTTGCCTCAATAGGGCTTGCGCTAAAGGTCTAACTTTGGATAATGCCTTTCTTTTTAATTAATAGCTGTCTTAAGCGAGGGCGAAAATGAGCGACGTAACAACCGCTGAATTCAATGAAGAGGGTAAATACCTTCGCAAAGTAAGAAGCTTTGTATTAAGAGAAGGCCGCCTAACGAAAGGCCAGGCAACTGCGTTGGAACAGCAGTGGCCAGCAATGGGTTTAGATTATACGCCCGAGCCTATCGATTTAGTCGAGGTTTTTGGTCGTGAAGCTGACACTGTGCTTGAGATTGGTTTTGGGATGGGCGCTTCATTAGTTGAAATGGCTAAAGCGGCTCCAGAATTGAACTTTATCGGCATTGAAGTACATAAGCCTGGTGTGGGGTCTTGTTTATCTGTTGCGGCAGAAGCTGGGGTCACTAACCTTCGCGTGTATCATCATGATGCACTTGAAGTGCTGGGAAACAGCATTGCCGAAGCCAGTTTGGCAAGGGTGCAATTATTCTTCCCAGATCCATGGCATAAGAAGCGTCATCACAAGCGTAGAATCGTGCAGGCTCCTTTCGCTGAACTTATCCGTAGCAAACTTAAAGTGGGCGGGGTGTTCCATCTGGCAACAGATTGGGAAAATTACAGCGAGCACATGTTAGAAGTCATGAAGAGTGCGCCAGGGTATAAAAACCAATCAGCGACAGGTGATGTTGTTGAGCGCCCTGAACATCGTCCACTAACAAAATTTGAAGCACGTGGTCACCGTTTAGGTCATGGCGTTTGGGATCTAATGTTTGAACGTGTTTAAGCGTTATCGATCTAGTGAGTTTCCGTTAGTTTAAATTAGTTTTGTTTATCACAATTGAGGAGTTCCACCATGGCAGCTAATCGTAGTCGTCGTTTACGTAAAAAGTTACGCGTTGATGAGTTTCAAGAGTTTGGATTCGATACCAATTGGACGTTCGATGAGTCTGTAACGGAAGAGCAGATTGATGCCATTGTTGATCAGTTTATCGATGAGATAATCGAACCTAGAGACCTTGGTTTCCATGGTGGCGGACACAAAGAGTGGGAAGGTATCATTGCTACTCAAGATATCGGTAAATGTACAGATGAAGATAGAGCTGCAGTTAAAACCTTCTTCGAAGGCCAACCTGTTGCTAATGTTGAAATCGGCGAGCTATACGATATCTGGTGGAGCTAATGCCTGAATTGGCATTACTTGAGGAGGTCGTAGAGAAAGTACGGCCTCTTTTAGGTAAAGGTAAAGTAGCAGACTACATTCCTGCACTTGCTGAGGTAAATACTCATAAATTGGGTATCGCCGTGACAACCAGAGATGGTGTCACTATTGGGGCTGGAGATTATCTCGAGCCCTTTTCAATTCAAAGTATTTCAAAAGTATTTAGCCTAACATTAGCGTTAATGCACTATGAAGAGCTTGAGATTTGGTCTCGTGTCGGCAAAGAGCCATCAGGACAATCTTTCAACTCACTAGTACAAGTTGAGTTGGAAAAAGGGCTACCACGAAACCCATTTATTAATGCGGGTGCCTTGGTTATCGCAGACCTTTTGCAAGGTAGGTTAGGCGCGCCAAAACAGCGAATGTTAGAGATAGTTCGTGAAATCAGTGATAACAACAGAGTGGGTTACGACAAAGTCGTTGCTAATTCAGAGTATCAACATAGCGCGCGCAATGCCGCAATTGCTTATTTGATGAAGTCGTTCGGTAACTTCAATAATGATGTTAATACTGTTCTTAAAAGTTATTTTCATTATTGCTCTTTGAGAATGAGTTGTGCTGATCTGTCTAAGGCAATGTTATACCTTGCTAACCGTGGAAAGACCCTCGCAGGTAAGCAACTTATTACGCCGGTGCAAACGCGGCAACTAAATGCTTTGTTAGCCACTTCGGGTTTATACGACGGGGCAGGCGAGTTTGCTTATCGGGTTGGTATGCCTGGAAAAAGTGGCGTAGGTGGTGGCATTATAGCCGTCATTCCAGGTGACATGTCAGTGTGCGTATGGTCACCGGAACTTGACGCTAATGGTAACTCACTTGCTGGAACCGCTGCGCTAGAAGCGCTTTGTCAATCGCTTGGGCGTTCAATCTTTTAATCCCCCGCCTCGCTCATGTGATATTTAGCCAATAGTTGGTAATATTGGCTAACTACCTCTGATGTTAACTATCTTCACATCGTTATTTTTAGCCTAGTAATCCCTATATAACAATCTCTTACCTTACTTGGCACGCTACGTGCTTTATCCTAGCTATAACATGATATTAAAATAGCGATAAAGGATTAAAGCAATGAAAAGACTTCTTACCTCAGTTGGTGTTTCCGCTGTACTACTGTCAGCGTCTAGCTTGCAAATAGTGAATGCTCATGAAGACTCAGATAAGCATTTTAACAACGAATGTGAAGTATCGTTAAATTACGATGTTACCGTTGAACCGAAAAAGTTAACTGTTAGTGACGTCGGTAAAGAGCAATACCGAATTGAAATGAATGAGCTTTTTGTCAATGGCGAACAAGTATCGCTAAACAAACAACAGCAAGCACTAGTTAACCAATACGCCGATGAGGTTTCAGCTCAAGTACCAGAAGTTATTGAGCTTGTGAATGACGCGGTTGCAATGGCATCGACGGCAGTGAGTATGGCATTGACCCCTCTATTAGGTGATGCTACTGGCGCTAAGATTGATGAGATGATGGATGGTTTACAAGAACGAATTGAAGATGTGGCTTACCAGAATGGTGACACCTTTTATCTTGGCGCGACAGAATCTTCTCTTGAAAATGCATTTGGCGAAGAGTTTGAAAAAGAGATGGAGCAGTTAGTACAAAACTCTATTGGCACCATGATGATGACGCTGGGTAGTCAAATGATGTCTGGTGAAGGTGATTCGTTTGAACAAAAAATGGAGTCATTTTCAACAAAGATGGACTCAATCGGCGACGATATAGAGTTGCAAATGGAAGAGCAAGCACAGGATCTGGAGGTTCGTGGGGAAAAGCTCTGTGAAAACTTTAAATCTTTAGTGAAATTGGAGAAAGAGTTACACACTCAAATTCCAGAGTTAGCAAAATACTCTTTAATAGCGACAGCAGACCAAACACTGCGTGAGTAAGCATTTATACCCATCTTCAATTAAGTAGGATGGGTATATGGTCATTTAGATGTGAACATACCTTGTATAGATATCCTTGTGTTGCCGCGTAAAATTGCAACAACCCCTGCATCCCACCTTTATGCAGGGGTTTTCGTTCGATTTCTTCCCATTAAAGAGTAATGATTCTAATGCAGGGCTTGAGTGATGACGTTTAGCTGACTAAGCGAAGCTCACAACGTCTCCTTGTTGTAAAATTGCCTAATAAGCGGCGGCAAAAACAACCGTGATAGAAAACAGCCTTAGTACAAAAGTACCTATATCCATCCCATTGAATCCTGCACTTTCAGGTAAGTTGGGTATATATGATCAGTTCTAAACATTTTTTTGGTATACTCCTCAAAATAAAAGCAAAATTCATTATTTTGTTAAATAACAAAACTCTACTCTAGCGTACATATATTCACTTAAGATATTGTTGTATAACAAATTGTTATTATGACGGTTATCTTAGCGATGGAAGTACTATTACTCTCGTAAACACCTTAAGGCGATTTACATGTTAGAACTTTTAGAACCAATCGCGATTTTTACTCATGTAGCTCGAGCGGGCAGTTTTAGCTCTGCGGCACGAAAGTTAGGCATATCTAAGTCAAAAGTGAGTACTCAGGTCGCAGATCTTGAGCACAAGCTTGGTGTCCAACTTATTCAGCGTACCACTCGTAGTTTAAGCCTAACAGAGGCTGGTCACCTGCTCTATGCGCAAGGCGAAGAGCTGCTAAGAGATGCAGACCAAGCTGTTGCCAGCGTACATAACCTAAATGATGCAACTCGTGGTGTATTGAAAGTGGGTATTTCACAATCTTTTGGTACGATGCACATCATTCCAGCCTTACCAGCTTTTATGGCAAAACACCCGGAGCTAGAGCTGCAAGTGAGTTTGCTTGATCACAAGGTTGATGTTGTAAGCGAAGGGTTAGATCTGTTGCTGACAATGTCAGAGCAGTTGCCTCTTGGCATGGTTGCTAGGCCGCTTATGAAATGTCAGTTCTTGCTGGCAGCGTCGCCATCTTATATTGAACAACATGGTATGCCAAATAGTCCTGAACAGCTGGTTGATCACAACTGCCTTGTTTATCAAGGTGAATGGCATGAGCATAGTGTTTGGCAGTTTAGGCAAGGCGATGATTATTGTGAGATAGGCGTATCGGGCAACTTTAGAGTCGATAATGCACCTGCGCTAAAAACAGCTGCAGTGAGTGGTTTAGGTGTGGTTTATCTTGCCAGTTATTTATTGGAAGATGAAATTGCTCAAGGCACGCTAGTACCTATTCTTGATGAGTGGCAATTGACCAATCATCTGCCTTTACAAGCTGTATATCCAAGACGTAAACACCTAGCACCAAAGGTCAGCGCATTCATCGATTTCATTAAAGATCATATCGGTAGCCCACCTTATTGGGACGATCCATATAAAGAATTGTATGCAAAACGTAAGTAAAAATGGGAAACATTGTTTCTTATTTAGAACAATATTTTTTCTTGTCGTTAACGTGCCTATTAAAGTTTATTGAAATCAGCAGTTTAGATTGGTATGCGTGTTGTTTAGTTTATGCGAATTTAGCCGTGGCTAATGCTGGTTTTTGACGTTTAGGTTGCAGTTTGTTCTCAATTTAATACAATTGCAGCCAGTTGATTCAAAATGATTTGAGTCCTATAGCAGAGTTGAGAATGACCCCTCTTTATTGCGCTATACAGATCAGCTTAACGCAGTTTTGATTCAACGCTAGCAGAAGTTTACGAACTAAAATAATGCTAGCCTTCAAACCATCATCCTAGTTTTGGTTTACCCCGGCTTTTACCGGGGTATTTTTCTGTTAACGGCTTCAAATCTATCAGTGCCCTACAATTCAAGTTATTTGCTAATATAAGCAGAAGTTTGAAAGCAGATAGATGATGCTTATCAGGCTAGATGAGATAAAAAAGCCACTATAATTAGTGGCTTTTTTTGCGTCAGTTGATTAGTCATACCAATTGCATTACGGATCAACTAGGCCAAGTAGGTTTAGCTACTTTTCTCTATCCACAGCACTATTTCAGACTCAAGCACATCAAGTGGAACCGGACCGTTTTGCAATACGACGGTATGGAAATCTCTTATATCGAACTTATCACCCAGCGCTGTTTGTGCTTTTGCTCTTAGTTCGAGCAGCTTTAACATGCCGACTTTATAGGCTGTTGCTTGTGATGGCATCACGATATGCCTTTCTACCATTTTAATGGCGTCAGACTCTGCGTTGGGTGTATTGGAAACATAGTAGTTTATCGAGTCTTCACGCGACCACTTTTTAGCATGAATACCAGTATCAACTACCAGGCGACATGCGCGCCACAATTCCATGGCTAAGCGGCCAAAATCAGAATAGGGATCAGCATACATGCCCATCTCTTTAGGGAAGTACTCGCTATACAAACCCCACCCTTCAATGTAAGCGGTATAACCGCCATATTTACGGAACTTCGGCACCCCCTCAAGCTCTTGAGCGATAGCTATCTGCATATGATGACCAGGTGTTCCCTCATGATAAGCGAGAGCCTCCATTTGGTATTTTGGCATCGCTTTCATGTCATAAAGGTTTGCGTAGTAGGTGCCAGGGCGGCTGCCATCTGGTGACGGATTGTTATAAAAGGCTTTACCGGCTGACTTTTCTCTAAATGCTTCGACCTGTTTAACGATCATTGGTGCTTTTGGCTTTACTTTAAACACTTCATCAAGCCGGCTACTCATGGTATCAATGAGTGAAATAGCTTCTTGTAAGTACGCCTCACGGCCTTGGTCTGTATCAGTATAATAGAACTGCTGGTCATCACGCATGAAGGCAAAGAACTCTTGAAAGCTACCTTCAAAATTGACCTTTTTCATAATGCTACGCATTTCGGTGTGAATACGAGCAACTTCAGAAAGGCCCAGTTTATGAATGTCATTGGCGCTCATATCTGTGGTGGTGGTCCGTGCTAAAGCATTGTTATAGTAGCTTTCACCGTCGGGGAACTTCCACGCACCATCGCGAGTATCCGCTTTGGTTTCAAGCTTAGTCATGTAGCTGATAAGTTTGTCGTACGCCGGCTTAACCTCATCGACCAATGCTGTTTTTGCAGCAAAGAGCAGTTGCTGCTGCTCATCGGAGCTTATCGACAGAGTATCTACTTTACGTTTAAAGTCGGCCCATAGAGCACTGTCTTCGCCTTCATCAAAAGGTGCACCTTTGACGATGTTTTTACTATCGGAGATGACATACGGAAATACAAATTTAGGGGCGATAATACCTTTCTCTGCACGCACCTCTAATGCTATTTGTAGTTGTTCAAGACGCTTTGATACGCCATTTAAACGGCTAATGTAAGCTTTAGCATCTTTTACATCGCTGATCTGATGTTGGTTTATTAACAAGGAAGCAACCTGTGAGTGGCCACCATACATCTGATTTACAGGATAGCTATGGTAACGCCATTGATCGTCTTTTATCTCTTGTTCAAGCTTTTGTGTTAGTAGCTGATAGCTTAGCGTTGTCTGCCTATCAAGCTTATCAACTTTGAGTTTTTTTAGCTGGGACAAATGTTTCTTGGTGCGCAGCAACTGAGCATCTGTTGCTGCGTCGCTCATCTCGTCCCATTTATCGTAATCTGTTTTGATCCCTAAATGGGTTTGCGATATAGGGCTAGCTAATACGTTTTCCATAAAAATGCTTTCGAACAGTACGTTAGCTTTTTCAGATTCGCTATTGGCTTTTTGAGCGACGCTTTCACTTGGACTCAAGTAATTAGCAGCGGTTGGCGCTGCATAAACCGAGGAGTTAAAGCAGAAAGAAAGGGACAGGGCGATGAAACTGATTTTTGTTTTTATTGGCATTTTTAGACTTCCTTAGAATTATGATTGTTATCCTAAAGAAGGCTAAAGTTAATGTTTTGATATATATGTTAGTAAATGTTTCTGTGAAACCAATTTGTTTAGTTATAGCTAATTTATTCAAAGGTTTATAGGAATTGTGACAATAAGTCATTCACAAACATATGGCCTTTGGGCGTCAACTGCCAATGTTCGCTACTTTGGGTCATTAATCCTTTGCCACAAGCCAGCTCTACTCCTGCAGTTAATACTGTTCGATCTAAGCCTGTGCGTTGTTCAAATTCAAGTTTAGGGATGGGCGTCATCAGTCTTAAGCGATTCATCAAGTACTCGAGCGGCCTATCTTCCTCTGCCACGATAGTCACATCAGAGGTGTAATCATTTGCAGCAAGATAGCCTTTAGGGTGTTTAATCTTAACCGTACGCAGAATTTGATTCTCAGCTAACTGAGTAACTTTTCCGTGGGCGCCACAGCCAATGCCTAAATAGTCGCCAAACTGCCAGTAGTTAAGGTTATGCTGGCATTGGAAGCCCTCTTTCGAATAAGCTGATATTTCGTATTGTATGTACCCAAGCTCTGCCAGCCTTTTTTGCCCTTGCTGGTAAATTTCCCATAGCTTTTCATCATCAGGCAGCTGAGGTGGCTTGGAATGAAACAGGGTATTCGGCTCGATAGTTAGTTGATACCAAGACAGATGCGGCGGCGCCAATTCCGCAGCGGTTTCTATATCGGCTAATGCCTCATCAAAGCTTTGATTAGGTAGGCCGTGCATTAGATCTAAATTGAAACTCTGATAGCCTGATGCTTTTGCTTTTTGTGCAGCGACTTGTGCTTCTGTCTTATCATGGATGCGACCGAGTAAATTTAGCTTGTCACTGGAAAAGCTCTGCACTCCAATAGATAAACGAGTGACCCCGGCTTGGCGGTAGGCAATAAAATCATCATGCTCTAAGGTACCTGGGTTTGCTTCCATGGTGATCTCGATATTGTCTTTAAACTTAATAAGCTTATCAACTTCAACGAGAAGACGTTGTATTTGCGCCGCATCAAACAAAGAGGGTGTGCCGCCACCAATAAAAATAGTGTGTAGCTGCCGACCTTGGACATAATGAAGATCTTGTTTCAAGTCGGCGATAAGCGCGTCTACATATTCAGTTTGTGGTAACGCGCCATGTTGACCGTGAGAGTTAAAATCACAGTAGGGACATTTCTGTACACACCAAGGAATATGAATGTATAGGCTTAATGGTGGCAGGATTAACATTAGCTAAAAATACCTTGTTGTTTCATCGCATCAATGAGTAAAACCAGTGCTTTGCCGCGATGGCTTAACTGGTTCTTTTCATCACTGCTCAGTTCGGCTGCACTACATTGATGCTCTGCAGGGATAAAAATAGGGTCATAACCATGGCCGTTGTCACCTAGTGGTTCAAAGCCGATAGTGCCCTCCCAAGATGCTTGGCAAATAATGGGGGTTGGGTCCTTTGCATGACGCATGTAGACCAATACACACTGAAAACGAGCACTGCGTTGTGACTGGTTATCTAGTGCGTTAAGTAGTTTGGTGTAATTTTGCTGATCTTGGGCACCTTCGCCAGCATAACGCGCCGAATAGATCCCTGGAGCTCCTTGCAGAAAATCAACTTCTAAACCTGAGTCGTCGGCGATAGCGGCATGGCCAGTAATCTCTGCCGCATGGCGCGCTTTAATAATCGCATTTTCAACAAAAGTGGTACCAGTTTCAGCGACTTCAGAGACGTTGAAATTACTTTGGGCGAGGATCTCTACACCGTAATCAGCCATTAGTTCGGAAAATTCTTTGAGCTTACCTTTATTACCGCTAGCAAGGACGATTTGATTCATGGGAGACCTTTAAGGTGTCTGAAAATATGGCCGCAATAATAGCGAACCGAACGGTTAATTGCCATAAGGCTAGCGCCATTTTCAATCTTCACTTAGCCAAACCTTAAATGTGAGGCGAATGGCTTAATCTTTTGAGTTGTTATGGAGGCTAATTAGGGATATCGCGACGACATTGCAGTGCTATTTCAAGGATGGGGGATCTCTCCCCCGGACAAACTACTACTCTACATAGAACTTTTGCTTAAATTTAAGCTGTGTATTGAGTTTTGAGCCATGTTTTAAGGCTATGTTAAAGTTAATCTCTTGATCATCGCGATAGGGTACTTCTGCAATATAGTAGATAGAGTCGCCTTCACGTATTTCTCTAAATTTTAACTCAACGCGCGCATCAAGTAGGTTGTTGGCTATTCCGGTAATTTCAATTGCAACCGCAGGATTACCCTCTACGCTAGTATCTAACACCGAAATATTTAAGATCCCCGTATAACTACTGCGTTTAATACCGTAAGACTTGGCAATGCTGGGCGTTAAAAAGGTACTGCTAAGGGCTACATAATGAATATCGTAGTTACCGACTTTTTGTTTTTGCTCAGCAAATGCGCTACTGATGAGACATAAACTGAGCAATAAAATGGCTGTTAGAGAGCGGAACATATTGGCTTTCCTTAGGTGATAGCTTTGATATGAGTATAGAGCTTAAGTGCGATAAACGCCTCAAACTTCTTATAACTATACGGTTACAAAAGGTTTTGTATTGTTGCGGGTATGAGCTTAGGATCGCGGATTAACACTTGTTTGTGTCGTCCCATTTGGCCTTTAACAATGGTTATATCCCCCTTAGGGACTTTGAATGCTTTAGCGAGGTATTTGGTCAGGTGTGCGTTGGCCTTTCCGTCAACAGGGGGAGCGGTAATCGCTATTTTTAGCTCTTCACCATGAAGTCCAATAATTTGGTCACGACTTGCTTTGGGTTGAATATAAAGTTGAAGCAGCAGGTTTCCCTGCTGCATGCTTACTGCAACCACTATACGCTTGCCCAGTACGGCACATATTGCGCCAGCAAAATATTAAGGAAGTTCAGAATAATCATCACCACTAGCAAAGATAGGTCTAACCCACCCATTTGCGGTAGCATGCGACGAATGGGTGACAAAAGAGGTTCAGTCAGTTGGGTCATCACCATCTCTATTGGGTTTTGACCTTGGCTTACCCAACTCAATATCGCGCGTAGGATTAACATCCAAAATAGTAAAACACCCGCTTCCTTAAATACCGATACTAAAGAGACAAGTAAAATACTCGGGGCATCTATCGCAGCGCCAGCCATTAAGCTTAGCAGGACAAATTTCACGATCACGACTGTAATTGCCAGCACAAATGACGCACTGTCAAAATTGCCGAACGACGGGATCACGCGTCTTAATGGGCCAACGATGGGGTGAGTCGCTTTAACAATAAACTGGCTAAAGGGGTTATAAAAGTCGGCGCGGGCAAGTTGTAGCCACAGCCGTAAAATGACCACCATTAAGTATAAATCGAATACTGTACTTACTAGAAAACTAAATGCATTCATCTGTTTACTCTACTTATCACGTTAAATAAAAGGAATTAATACTGTTTTGCCATCTCTTGAGCCCGTGTAACACAATTGGTCATTGCACTGTCAACGAGCCCTCTTAAATTACCCTCTTCAAAAGTGGCCACAGCTTGCGCTGTCGTGCCCCCCTTTGAAGTTACATTCTGTCGCAGTTGCGCCAAACTTAAGTCGGGGTTTTGTTTGGCCATTAATGCCGCGCCTAATGCTGCTTGTTGCGCCATATCTCTTGCTCTAGCCTCAGATATGCCACCTTTTACTGCACTTTCAACCATAGATTCTAAAAATAGAAAGAAGTATGCCGGTGAACTTCCTGCAAGCGCTATCACTTGATTTAAGTCATCTTCTTTGTCTACCCAAACAACCTCTCCACCGGTAGCCATGAGCGTTTCGCACAAGGTTTTATATTCAGTCGATATATTATCGCCAGCAAACAACCCCGTTAAGCCTACACCGATCTGAGTGGGGGTATTAGGCATAGTGCGTATTAATTTGATCTCTTGCTTAAAAAAGTCACTATAACGTTTAGCAGTTACCCCAGCAGCAATAGTAATAATCAATTTAGTGGAAAGATCTAGACCACTGAGTTGCTCGCCAACGTGCTGCATTAAATGTGGCTTTACACCCAAAATAATGACGTCGGCAGTTGCTGCTGCGTCAATATTATCGTTAGTAACTCTAATACCTAAATCGTTGCTAAGTGCATCTAGCTTTGCTTGGCTTGGGTTTGAAGCGGTAATGTTCTGAGGAGGATAACCACTTTTAACTAAACCACTGACGATACTGCGAGTCATGTTACCAGCACCAATAAAGCACACTTTTTCTTGTGACATTGAGTTCTCTTTTTATTCTTGTTAGTACGACACATTAAACAAACGCTATGGTAAACAATTTCCAAAGGTTAGTAGCTTTAATATTTGGGTTAGATAACTCAAATCCAAGCTGCGTTTACATTAAAGAAAATTTATTTATCTTAGCCTGTTTGATTTTAACCTTTTAGGGATAATCACGGGCACCAAAAATAGCACTGCCAATCCTAACCATCGTAGAGCCATGGGCTACAGCGAGCTCCAGATCGTTACTCATACCGACTGACAACGTATCTACGCTAGGGTATTGCTGTTGCAATAACAAATACAGTTTCTGCAATGCCACTAGTTCAGATGTCGCAGTGATATTGTCGACATTGGCAGACGGTATCGCCATTAATCCACGTAGGTTCAAATTAGGTAAGGCGTTGATCAGCTTTGCAAGGGCAAATACATCTGCTCCTCTAACACCCGACTTACTTAGCTCTTGACTGATATTGACCTGAATACAGACATTTAACGCTGGCATATTCTCAGGTCGTTGTTCATTTAACCTAATCGCTATTTTTTCTCGCGCAACGGTATGCATCCAGTCAAATAAGCTGGCGACCACTTTTGTTTTATTAGATTGCAACGGGCCGATGAAGTGCCACTCGATATCGGGATAATCGCCGCTTAGGCTATTGACCTTCGCTTCCCCTTCCTGAACGTAGTTTTCGCCAAAACGTCTTTGCCCTGCAGCATAGGCCGCTACTATTTGGCTATTGGGTTTGGTTTTGCTCACGGCCAACAGTTGCACATCTGTTGGATTTCGTGATGAATTTTGAGCCGCTTGGCTGATCCTGTGCTGGGCGAGTGCTAGTCTGTCTGTTATTGTTGTCATGTTAACTATTTTTGGTTGAATGGATATCCCAAACTATGGAAATCACAGAATTACTTGCCTTTAGTGTAAAGCACAATGCATCAGATCTACACCTTTCTGCGGGGGTTTCTCCTATGATCCGTGTTGATGGTGAAGTTAGGAAGATCAACCTTCCAGCTTTAGACCATCAAGGTGTACATAGTCTTGTGTACGATATAATGAATGATAAGCAGCGAAAAGATTATGAAGAGCATCTTGAGATCGATTTCTCGTTTGAAGTGCCGGGTCTTGCCCGCTTTCGTGTTAATGCGTTTAACCAATCCCGTGGTTCAGCAGCGGTATTTCGTACCATCCCCAGTGATATCTTGAGCCTTGAGCAACTTGGCGCGCCAGAAATCTTTAAAAAAATAGCTAGTTTCCCGCGAGGACTGGTATTGGTCACTGGCCCGACTGGCTCAGGTAAGAGTACGACGCTAGCTGCGATGGTTGATTATGTGAATGAAAATCGCCATGACCACATATTGACGATTGAAGACCCAATAGAATTTGTACATCAAAACAAGCAATGCCTGATTAACCAACGTGAAGTTCATCGCCATACTCATAGTTTTAATGCCGCACTACGCAGTGCGCTACGTGAAGACCCCGATGTTATTCTTGTCGGTGAGATGCGCGATCTTGAAACGATCAGATTGGCGATGACGGCTGCTGAAACGGGTCATCTTGTGTTTGGTACCTTGCATACAACTTCTGCGGCTAAAACGATTGACCGTGTGGTTGATGTGTTCCCCGAGGGGGAAAAAGGCATGGTGCGGACAATGTTATCTGAATCACTGCAAGCCGTTATTTCTCAGACCTTGATTAAAAAGGTCGGTGGTGGTCGTGTGGCTGCTCATGAGATTATGATGGGGACGCCAGCGATCCGTAACTTGATCCGCGAAGATAAAGTCGCGCAAATGTACTCCGCAATTCAAACGGGTATGGCGCACGGCATGCAAACACTGGATCAATGTCTGCAGAACTTGGTTAATCGCGGTCAAATTACCCGTGAAGACGCCATGCTTAAAAGCTCAAATAAGCAAACCAATTTTTAAACGGATAAATACTTATGGATGTTCGTCCCTTTTTAAAGGCTATGACAGATCGTAAAGCCTCAGACCTCTTCATTACTGCAGGCTTTCCACCTAGTGCAAAAATTGATGGTGAGTTACGGCCGTTGAGTGAGAGCACATTTAGTCCCGCGCAGGCATTAGATTTTGTTGAATCATTAATGACAGATGTACAAAAAGAGGAGTTTCACCAATCTCGCGAATGTAACTTCGCTTTTGCCGCTAAAGATCTTGGCCGATTTCGTGTTAGTGCTTTTTGGCAAAGAGAAGCTCCAGGCTGCGTAATGCGTCGTATTGAGACGAAAATCCCAGATGTCGATGAGTTAATGTTGCCGCCTATTCTAAAAGACTTAGTGATGAGTAAGCGTGGCTTAGTGATCATGGTTGGCGGTACGGGTACCGGTAAATCTACCTCATTAGCGGCACTCGTTGGTTATCGAAACGCACATGCACGCGGGCATATCTTAACCATTGAAGATCCGGTTGAATTTGTTCACGATCACCGCAAAAGTATTATCACTCAGCGTGAAGTGGGCGTCGATACTGAATCTTTTGATGCGGCGCTTAAAAGCTCACT
This sequence comes from Shewanella sp. KX20019, assembly GCF_016757755.1. Lineage (NCBI taxonomy): Bacteria > Pseudomonadati > Pseudomonadota > Gammaproteobacteria > Alteromonadales > Shewanellaceae > Shewanella > Shewanella sp. KX20019. Next base: position 1,521,932 of record NZ_CP068437.1, read on the forward strand.
GCGCCAGGCACCAGATGTTATTTTGATTGGTGAGATCCGTAGCCAAGAGACCATGGAGTTCGCATTGTCTTTTGCCGAAACCGGTCATCTTTGTATGGCAACATTGCATGCTAACAATGCTAACCAAGCACTTGATCGTATTATGCATTTGGTACCAGAAAGTAAACATCATCAATTGTTATTTGATCTGTCGCTAAATTTACGAGGCATTGTAGCCCAGCAGCTGGTGCCTAAAAGCGACGGTTCTGGCCGAAGAGCCGCAATTGAAGTGTTGATTAATACGCCTCGAGTGGCCAGTTTGATCGCTAAAAATGAATTGCACTCGTTAAAGGAGACCATGTCCAAGTCTAATGAGCAGGGCATGCAGACGTTCGATCAGGCATTGTTAAGGCTCTATGCTGATGGTGAAATTAGCTACGCAGATGCACTGCACCATGCCGATTCACCGAATGACTTACGATTAATGATTAAGTTGCAAAGTTCAGATACAACGAGTTCAAGTTCTATGGATGGGGTAACACTCAACTTGGATTAGTTGCAATAATTTAGAATTGAGGTTTTTGGGCATAGTGAGTCGTTGCCTAAAATTAAGCTGGCAATATTCTTGTATTGTCAGCTTTTTTTACAAAATCTTTAAGTTGGCTAGCACCTAGTCGTCATTCAGTATGGTAATGCTTTTTTTATTAAGGGTTTTCTCTGTCGCTGATGAACATAGTCATAATGCAAGTTTAAGGAGTTCTCTTGGGAAGATTTTCAGGGTTAACCAAGGATGTAGGTCATAAAAAACGCGGTAAAACAGGTGTATTGTTAGTTAACCTTGGCACACCTGATGAGCCCACTGCTTCAGCTGTAAGACGTTATTTAGCAGAGTTTTTAGCGGACCCTCGAGTTGTAGAGATCCCTCGATTAGTTTGGATGATTATTCTGCATGGGATTATTTTACGAGTAAGACCTGCTAAATCAGCCGCTTTATACCAACAAGTTTGGAGTGAAAATGGCTCACCCTTAATGGATATCACTCAACGCCAAAGCAAAAAATTATCTCAATATTTAGCACAAGCGGGTGAAGATGTCTCGGTGCAGTTTTGCATGCGCTATGGTCAACCTTCAGTCGCGACGACGTTACAAAAAATGCATGAGGATGGCGTCGATAAGCTGGTAGTGCTGCCGCTATATCCGCAATATGCGGCACCAACAACCGCATCTGCTTTTGATGCTATCGCTAAAGAGCTGACAACTTGGCGCTATTTGCCAGCATTGCACTTCATCAATACTTATCATGATAATCCCGATTTCATTGATGCTCTGGCTGCTTCTATCTGCAAAGATTTTGAGCTCAATGGTCAGCCGCAAAAGCTAGTCTTGTCATACCATGGAATGCCAGAGCGCAATCTTCACCTTGGTGATCCCTATTACTGTTTTTGTATGGTCACCACCAAGTTGTTAGTCGATAAGCTCGGCTTGACTGAAGAGCAGTATATTACGACATTCCAGTCGCGTTTTGGCAAGGCTAAATGGCTCACGCCATATACTGACGCCACTATGGGATCTTTACCTGCTAAAGGCGTTACCGATATCGCTGTAGTGTGTCCAGCTTTTAGTGCTGATTGCCTTGAAACATTAGAGGAGATCGCTGGTGAGAATAAACTGATATTTAAGGACGCGGGTGGGGAGCAGTTTAGATATATTGCAGCGCTAAATGATAATGACGACCATATTAAAATGATGGCTAATATCGTTAAACCCTACCTTTAGCGTGCAACAGGTTAACGGCGGCAAGCTCGATTGAGTACTTGCCGATGCTGTTCTTTGTGGCGTGATGGGTTAGGTTCAGGCTGGCTTATAAGCTATCTATTTGGCTGGCCAGATATTGTTGATAGGTATCTTCCCCCCAAGCAACAAGCTTGCCCTGCTTAAACAAAAGAGGAGTACACTCCTCTTTTGTTGTTTCACCATCAGACTCTTTGTGTTGAGTGCGGTAAAACAAAATCTGCAGATCCTGCTCATTAGAGATTTTAGCTTCACTAAAGTCAGCTTTACCAAACATCATTTTAACTTCACCGATACTCTGTCCGATGCTAATCTCTGTCATCTTAGCTCTATTGTAAGCCTGTCTATCTTCCCAATCCATCTCATCTGGGGTTGGCTCATAAGACACCATAATGATTGCAACAAAAGCAATGTAGGCAACAAAAATAGATCCAACGATTACGGGGACTCTGGATTTCATCTGAACTCGGTTTCCTTGAGAAGCAATTCCAATAACTTGATACGATACTATGCAAATTAATTGGGGTAAATGCTAGTGAGGTAACTTTTTGCTTACAGTTGTAAGGTTTTGTTAACTTATTTTTGGCAGCCTAAACTGCTTTAAGTTTGCATTGAGTGGCATATCCAATTGAAGCTGCACCAGTTTATAGCTTAATCTGGCCATTTTTTTTCCATCTTCAAGTTTTTTGGCTTGTTTAGAGCCAACTTGTTCAATTGAACTATAAATATTGGCCAGTGAACGAAATATTTTTAGTAACTCAACGGCAGATTTGGGGCCTATTCCCGGTACACCAGGAATTTTATTACCACTGTCACCAGCAAGCGCCAGATAATCAATGAATTGTTTGTGTTCGACACCGAGCTTTTTTTCCATCGCTTCAATTGTCATGTATGTTTGATTGAAGTGATCCCATTGCTTGATATGGGGGTGGTTTAATTGGCAAAAGCCTTTATCTGTCGACACAATAATCGCTTCGCCGCCAATATTAACGAGCTTGGTTGCTAGGGTCGCAATAACATCATCAGCCTCAGACTCGGCATTAAGCGAGGCAATGTTATGCTCAGCAAGATAAGCTTTTATATCGGCCAGACCATTCGCTAATGCTTCAGGCATAGGCTTGCGGCCCTTTTTGTAATCTTGATATAGCGCTTTGCGCCATGATAGCGCACTGCCATCCCATACAATCGCTACATGAGAAGGCTGGTGATACTTCACTAGCTTTTGACAGGCACCATTCACTCGCTCTTTTAAGCCGTTTATATCTGACTCATTGGGTTGAGCGGCGTGGATCCGCCGCACTAAGTTCATACCATCTAAAATTAAAAATTTATTCATTTCATTATTTTATAACAGGGAATATAAGCACTTCCCGGTAACTTCATTCGTTGTTGTAAGACAAAAGCGTTAAGAAGATCATCCATTAACGCCATGAGTTTTGGATCCCCTTTAAGCTGAAAAGGACCGTTTTCGTCAATTCTCTTAATTGTTTCCATTTTTACATTGCCAGCCACAATACCTGAAAAGGCCTTTCGTAAATTAGCGGCCAGTTCTGCTTTGTTTAATTGATCGTGTAGATCTAGATTACTCATCATCTCATGAGTTGGTTCAAAAGGTAGCTGAAACTCGGGCTCGATTTTCAATGACCATTGATATTGATAGGAGTCGCCATTATCCTTGCGGAAGGTCTTGATCTTTAGCATGGCTTCTTTCTGAATACGAGCCACCTTTGATGGATCGTCAATGACGATTTGATACTTGCTCTGTGCTTCAGGGCCCAGCGTTGCGGCAATAAATTCATCAATACGTAAGAAATACTCCTCACTCTCCTTGGGTCCAGTTAGCACCAAAGGGAAGGGAATATCTCGATTATGTTTATTCAGCAATATGCCCAGTAAATAGAGCAGCTCCTCTGCCGTACCCGCTCCGCCAGGGAAGATGATTATTCCGTGTCCTAGCCTGACAAAGGCTTCTAGTCGTTTCTCTATATCCGGCAGGATAACGAGTTCATTAACTATCTGATTTGGCGGTTCAGCGGCAATAATACTGGGCTCAGTAAGGCCTATATATCGCGCATGGTTTACTCTTTGCTTAGCATGACCAATGGCAGCACCTTTCATTGGCCCTTCCATAGCGCCTGGGCCACAACCAGTACAAATATCTAACTTACGCAGGCCGAGTTCATAGCCCACCTCTCGAGTATATTGATACTCAATGGGGTTGATGCTGTGTCCGCCCCAGCAAACAATAATATTGGGGTCGAGCATCGGCATTGTTCGAGCATTACGTAATATGTCGAAGACAACGTTAGTGATATGACTGGCATTGGTTAAGTTGATGTGCTTTAGGTTGTCATAGCGATCATAGATATAGACGATATCGCGTAGCACTGAAAATAGGTGCTCTTGTATACCTGAGATGATTTCGCCGTCGACAAAGGCTGCTAGAGGCGGGTTGGTAAGCTCGATCTTAATGCCACGCTCTCGCCTTAGGACATTAATATTAAAATCTTTGAATTGATTGAAAAGACTCTCGGCATTGTCACTCTGCAAGCCAGAAGCTAACACAGCAAGGGAACAACTGCGGTAGAGCTGATAAAGCTCACTATTGGCGTTCTGTTTGAGTCTGTCAACTTCGAGTTGTGAAAGCTGATCTAAGCTTCCTCTGGGACTAATTTTCACTATCATAGCAGCTCCTTAGCAGTGATAGTTTAACTGTCCCTCAAAGATAAATGGCGGTGAAAATGATGCTCGCCGAGGACAGCTTATGAGTCGATGATGACCCTATCTCTGCTTTCATGTTTGGCTTTATACAGTGCGGCGTCAGCTCGTTCAAAAGTTTCGCTAATGAGCTCATTTTCAATAATTTGTGCAGCACCTATAGATACTGTAACTGTAATTCTCTGATTTTTAAACTTAAAGGGAATGTTTTTTACTTTTTCTCTGACTCGATTGAGCAAAGGTTTAATATCATTATCACCAATGTCAGGCAGTAAAAATACAAACTCTTCGCCTCCATAACGAGCAACAAACTCAGTCTCTCTTAAAGAGTTTTTTAGCGCCATAGCTATTACTTGTAGTGTTTTATCACCTGTGCTGTGGCCAAAACTATCGTTGATTGATTTGAAGTGATCAATATCTGCAACTGCTACCCAGAGTGGTTGTTGAGTACGTTTGAAATTACGATACTCAATGTCCATACGTTCTTCGAGTGCAGCTCGGTTGGGCAGTTGGGTTAGTGAATCGAGTAGGTTAAGCTTCTGTTGCTCAAATAAGCGTTCTTTATAAGTTTCAGTTTCTTTACCCAATTCGTTAAGCTCGCTACGCAGCGCCTCAACAGATTGTCTTAATTGGATCTGCTCTCTATTCTCTAGCGCCTCTTTACGGCTAAGCGCGGTTCGCAGTGCTAATAACTGTTCTGTTACTTGGGTCTTCAGGTGGTTTATATCGTCAATTTCAGCTACTGATTCGCCAACATTGTCAACTTGGTTATTAATCTCGCCGTTAAGTCTTTTGGCAACTTGGAAGCTTTTTACCGAATGTGTGTAGGAGTCAGTGACGACCTCTCGAACATTGGTTAATGCACCATTGAGTATGTATAAAAACTCTTGTGATGCAGTTTTTTCTTTAGCGATATTATCGAGCAATAGGCTAAGAACTATTTGATAAGCGTTTAATAAAGTATCGAGTTCAAAATCTGAAGTTAATGATAATTTTAACGCAGAGATTTGTTCCCGTTGCTCTTTTCTAAACTCTATTTCCGATAGCATCTGTGCCAGCTCGTGGGCAGATTGGCGATGCCGTGGCAATACTTCAAATTTATCGCCAAGACGGAGCTGCTCGCTAAGGATCTCATCGTAAAAATCTACAATTTTTTCTACTTTAGGAATGTAATCCCAATAAGTATGAAAAGGCTTTGTGAGCTCTTTTTTGAAGTAAGAGATCTCTTTTTTGAGTTTTGTTGGTAGAGATTCGATGCGTTGAATTTCGCTGACAATATTAGATAACGAGCCACGACTCTCTTCGAGTTGCTGCATGACTTGGTTATACTGCTGCTTTAATATATCTTCAACTTCAGTCAGATCGGTGATGGCACTGTCAATTTGGCTAAAACGACTCAATTTGTGTCGAAGTTTAGCGAGCTTATTGTCTAATTCAAGGTTTTGGCCTTTGCACGCCAAGCTTAACTGAGCAATAAATTGCAGAAGGAGCTGCAGCTTTTTGTTTTGGTCTTCACTCATATCATCAAGGGCTTGCCTTGCTGAGTAAAGCTTTTGCTGTAATACGCTTAGCTGAGGCGTGTTGGCGACGGCGTCCTTCATTTATTTAGATGTTCCTTTATGAACCGTACGTACTAAAGATAATATGACTTTAGTGCTACTTTAACAGTAGTTTGCCTAAAGCGAAATGAACATTAGTTCTAGATGAGATCCAGTTTAGTCGTTAACTTAATTCTGCAGTCAAATCGACATTCTGATGACTCTTCCACCTTGGCCAAACAATATCACCCTTAACGCCGTTGGTCTCTATTTTGATGATGCCTCGAATGATGCTTTTCTCTATATTGAGATATAGCGGTGGTTCAAAGATTCCTGATGATGCAAAATTAAGCGGTTTTAATGTGACATAATAATCTTGCTGGTGGCCTAAGGTCATCGCCGCCGAAAGCATCATCTGTAATGTGCCGAAGTGTTGCTCTGCTGAAAGCTTAAGTGCGGTGTCTGCGAGCAGGGGAAGACTCAGTAGCCCCATATGCAGGCGAGTATTACCAAAGTTGTCTATTAATGAACCTCTTATGTTGTTCAGCAGTGTATCGGGGGAGATTTTGATGTCAAAACTTAATAGGAAAAGCCCTGGACGTATGATGTAGGTTTGGCAGCTTAAACACTCAGATAGCGAGCGCAGCTGTTGCTTGTTCATTTTTGAATTACATTCATACCCTTGAGCCAGATCAGAGTTAAGCTGATCTGTTAAAGAGACTAAGGCTAATGTCTTAAATGTATTTGGGGTATTAATGAAGTCTCGAACAAAGGCTGAATGGTTTGCAGTTTGAGTCAAAGAGTCTAGGCCACTACTTTGTTCTAAATTAATACACTTTTCGCGTAATTTATTCTTAATTCGCCACAGGTAAAGTGCAAGAGTCGCGGTTAAAGCGAACGCCAACAAACAGATAATCAACATTAAGCGATTAATTGATAGAAGCGCCTCTTTTTGCTCTAAATCAATATATTTTTGGTTTAGATCAAGTTTTGCTTTTTGCAGTTGAAACTGTGTCTTGGTTTGCTCTTCATCATCAACCTTGCTTCCATCTTTAGCGCTTAAATTAAGCACTTTTAGAATGTCTTGATAAGCTTGATCAAACTTCCCTAAATGTTTTGACGCGGTTGAACTGAACGTAAGTGCTTCAATAAGCTCATTGTTAAGCTTCATCTTCTCTGCAATTTTGGCTGCTGAGTTGGCGTATTTTAATGCGGCTCCCCAATCAGAAATACTACTATTTACCTCGGCAAGCAGAAGGTGATTGTAAACGAGATAGTGGTTACTATTACGGGCAATGAAAATGTCACTTGCACCTAGTAGGTGTAAAATTGATATTTGGTTATCGCCAATGTGAAAATAGGCTTCACCGAGATTATGTAAGGTTAGCGCCTGTGCTATATAGTTTCCGAGTTTTACATCGATTTGCTGCGCATTTAAGTGGTAATCAATTGCTTTGTACCATTGACCTTGCTCGGCATAGATCATCGCAATGACCGTCATACAGTTGGAAACATAATACTCATTACCGAGACGCTGGAACTGGTCTGACGCGCTGTTGGCATAGCGTAACGCATCATCCCAAGATTTTAAATCTCGGTAAACTCGTGCGAGTTGCAGCTTAATATGCGCATCTTGAGAGGGGGTTTTATTACTTTCTGAATGTTTTATTGCTTCCGAATAGTGCGATAGGGATTTTCCATATTGCTCTCTTTTATAGTAATACTTTCCCAATATCGATTCAGCATGAGCAATCATGTACGGCGATGTGGTTTCAATGGCTATAGCTTTTGCTTGTTGCAGGTGTTCCAGTACTGGCTCGTTTTCACGTAGCATCATATGTAGCATGCCGAGGTCGATGTGCAGCGTAAAACGCAATGTTTGCTCTTTGGGACCATCGGATTGTGAAAGCGTGTTGAGCGCTTTTTGGTATAACGCGATAGCCGATTTAAAATCTTGCTTACCCTTGCCATTATATCGACCGTTAAGCATCTGAGCATAGCTACGGCCAAATTGGCTGTCATCCAACAAGGCTAATTGATCTATCAATTGCTTAGCAATGGTATAGCGGTCGGCATTTTTTGATGACAAGTCTAATGACAATCTGGCTAATAGTTGAAGTTCAAATATAGCCTCTTCAAAGGAGATGCCTTTTCTCATCGCATAGTTATCTAGCTCTGCTTTACTACGAAAATTTGGAGGCGTGGGGAAGTGTTTTTGGATAGATTGGCGTAAATTATTGGGGAACTCTCTAAATTCAAGTTCTGTTTCGATAGCATCTCTGCCAGTGGCAGCTGCGAAGTGGCTTACAAAAAAGGACAACGTAATTACAACTAGAGTCAACAGACTGCGCATGGGAAGGCAATTCCTTGCTCTAAGCTTATGCTCAAGAGCTATTTATTTTTGTTATTTTAATTGGTGTAATCAAGCCAAATGTTATACTTTTCGACTCAATGAAAACAATAATAACAGAAGGAAGCCAGAGTGAAACCAGTAGTTCCCCTAATCTTAACTTTTAGTGCGTTAATTTCTCCAGTTGTGGTCGCAGACGTTGATTACTCAATCGATTTATTAAATCCGCAGCATCATTTAGCTAAAGTTGAAGTGAGCTTTCCAGAAACAAAATCAGCAACTTTAGTCGTTAATCTTCCTGTTTGGCGGACTGGCAAGTATGAGGTGCTCCCTCTTGCTGATTCGGTGAGGCTTTTCACTGCTAAAAATGCCGTGGGCGATATCCTTCCATGGGCTAGAACGGCCAGTGGCGAGTGGACTGTCGCACTTGATAAACCAACAAAGGTTACCGTTTCTTACCAGCTATATGCCAATAAGCTTGGGCAGCGAGTGAATCATATTGATGCTAGCCATGCTTTTCTCGATGCCAGTGGTACTTTTGTTTACAGTCCAGAATTTAGAAGCGAGCCGATTAATGTCAATCTTGCCGTCCCTAATGATTGGAATAGCTACTCTGGAATGGACCGTGGCTCAGAACCCCATAGTTTCAACGCCGCTAACTACGACATCTTAGTTGACTCACCGATTGAAACGGGGATCAGTGAACATCGAGAATTTGAGGCTGATGGCAAGCAGTATGAGCTTGTTATTTGGGGAGAGGGGAATTACGACATCGACAAGATGGTTGATGATTTAACTAAGCTAAGCGGCCAGGCTGAGGTTCTCTGGGATGGTTATCCTTTTGAACGTTATGTCTATATGGTGCATGCAACCAGTGGTGCCCGTGGTGCAACTGAGCATTTAAACTCAACGATTATTCAACGCCCACGTTTTAGTTATCGTGATCGTAAAGACTATCTTGGTTTTATAAAGACAGCTTCACACGAGTTTATTCATACTTGGAATGTCAAAGCTTATCGTCCGGAAGGGTTAGTGCCTTATGACTATCAAGAAGAGGGAATTACTCAACTGCTGTGGATAGCAGAAGGCTCTACGAGTTACTTTCAAAGCCAATTGTTGCTTCGTGCTGGCGTGATGACCACCAAGGAGTTCTTTGAAGATTTAGCCAAGCGTATTGCACAAAGCGAGAAAACACCGGGCCGTGAGGTTCAGTCCGTTGCAAGTGCGAGTGCCAACCAATGGGCGAGCACTGGCGGTGATTATGCGGTAAATCATAGTACTAATATCTACTCTGAGGGTTACCTAACTTCGTTTACGCTGGATTTCTCCTTGCTTAAAGAAACACAATTGAAGCGCTCATACCGCGATGTGCACCGTGAGCTTTATCAATCGCACCGCATTCCTGCAGGCTATAACATTGCCGATGTGAAAACTATTTTAGAAAAGGTCTCGGGGACGAGTTATGAAAAATGGTGGCAAGAGCATGTTAATTCTCCGGTCAGTTTAGATTTCAAGACTATGTTAGCGCAAGCTGGCTTAGCAGTGGGTTTTGGTGACGAGGCTAAGTCTGAACCTTTTGTTGGGGTTACACTTGAGTCTAAAAGCTTAGTGCTGTCACGCGTGCAGCGTAATGGACCAGCATGGAATGCTGGTATTGTGCTTGGCGATGAAATTGTGGCTATCAACGGTTTAAAAGTGACTGCTGCTGGGTTTAATTCGCGTATTAAAGACTTTAAAGCGGGCGGGAAGATAAACATCACTCTGTTTAGTAATGATAGGCTAAAACAGGTTGAATTGACTCTTGGTGAGCAAAAAAGTGGTAAGTTGGCGATAAGTAGCGTTGATAACCCCAACCGTTCTCAGAAGGCCTTCTTAAAAGCGTGGTTAGGCATTGACTGGCCATTCGATAAAGAGGGCAAATTAGAGTCCGCCGAGTAATTGGACTGAGTTTAAAATCAAAAAGGCGCCTTAGGCGCCTTTTTGTTATCGAAAAAATCATTAACGATTAGGTTAAATACTGTCTTCTAGGCCACCAAGTGCGTCGACCACTGAGTTAACTAGGGCAATTAACTCGCTACCCATTAAAGCAAAATCGGCATCTAAACGCGCCATAGGATCTTCGTCACCGACATCGTCATTACCCGCTCTAAACTCTTCAGAGAATTTAAGACGCTTAATAGCAGCATCAGATTGAAGCAGAAAAGCGATTGATTGGCCAAAATGCAGTGCTAGCTTGTGGACTTGCTTACCGACTTCGATATGCGCTAATACTTCATTTTCAGTTAAGTCTTGTTGCTTAAAGCGAACAATTCCACCTTCATCTGAATCGCTCTTTAGCTCTGCTTCATCTTGCATCTCAAAAGCAGCAGGTGTTTTGCCCTCTTTTAACCATTCCGTTAGCTGGGTTTCAATTGGCGTTTTAAAACTAATTGGAATGATAGGTAAAGTGCCAATTGCCTTACGCAGCAACGCCATAAGTTCTTCTGACTTTGCGGCACTTGAACTGTCGACTAAAATCATCTGGATCTCAGGCAGTATAAGTGCGCGAATTTGACTGCGGCGAGAAAAGGCTCTTGGTAAAAGAGTAATGATGATCTCATCTTTTAATGCATCTTTCTCTTTCTTGGCCATTTTGCGACCATCTTCAGCCTCCAGCAAGGCCACTTTATCTTCTAATGCTTCTTTAATCACTTGAGCAGGTAAGATTTTTTCCTCTTTAGTCGCACAGATAAGGTGTCTGTCTGCAGCTGTATGGACCAAAGAGTCGCCATGTTTACCAAGGGCTTTAGAAAAACCAAACTTACTAATATCTTGGCTTGAGCAAGGAGAGAAGGTGAAGTCTTCCAGTGATTTTTCCATTGATTCTGTATCAACAGAGAAAGGCTTGTTAAAGCGGTATACAGTTAGATTTTTAAACCACATAGATAATTGCTCAGTCAAAATTAAAGCCGCAGTGTAAGCCATTGTCAGGTTCGGGTAAACCGCCGAGTCATGTTCTTATGCGGCTGCATTGTCACATTTAACCAAACTGTCATATTTCATATTTCATTGCCGAAAGCCTGATTCCTTGGGGCTTTGCTTATCCAGGAAATCATGGGTTCAACATTTTCAGTCTGCTTTAGCGTTAACTGAAATAAAAATGCAACAAACTTTCTTCATTATGGCGCCGTCCAAACCAATAACCAAGACGAATAAACGTCGAAAGGATTTAATGATGAACGTTTTTTGTAAAACTCTACTAGCTTCTGCTCTTGCTACTGCAACTCTAGCTTCTGCCCACGCAGCAGACCCACTAACAGTTTACGGTAAGCTAAATGTTACTGCGCAGTCTAATGATGTAAATGATGAAGCAACAACAACGATTCAATCTAATGCTTCTCGTTTTGGTGTTAAAGGTGCTTTCGAACTGAGCAGTGACCTTGAAGCTTTCTATACTGTCGAATATGAAGTTGATACTGGTGATGCAGACAAAGAAAACTTTAAAGCGCGTAATCAGTTTGTCGGTCTTAGAGGTAACTTTGGTGCATTTTCAGTTGGTCGTAATGACACCATGCTTAAAGCTTCTCAAGGTAAAGTTGACCAGTTTAATGACCTTTCAGGTGATTTGAAAAACTTGTTCAAAGGTGAAAATCGTATAGAGCAAACAGCGACTTATATCACGCCGTCATTTAGTGGCTTTAAAGTGGGAGTGACTTACGCTGCTGAAGGCGCTAGTTCGCAGTATGCGCAAGATGGCTTTAGTATTGCTGCCATGTACGGCGATGCAAAACTTAAAAAATCTCCTATTTATGCCTCTGTCGCCTATGATGCTGATGTAAAAGGTTATGAGGTTGTACGTGCAACTGTACAGGGTAAAATCGCAGGTCTTAAGCTAGGTGGTATGTACCAGCAGCAGGAAGAGACTTACGAGAAAGATGGTACTGCAACAGTTGGTGGCGAAAGCAAAACGGGTTACCTATTTAGTGCTGCATACACAATTGATGCAGTGGTATTAAAAGCGCAGTACCAAGATATGGAAGACAAAGGAGATTCTTGGTCAGTAGGCGGTGATTACAAGCTGGGCAAGCCTACTAAATTATTTGCTTTTTACACAAACCGTTCATTTGAAGAAGTTGAAAATGATGACAAATACTTCGGTGTTGGTCTAGAACATAAGTTCTAAATCATAACTAAGTATCTAAAAAGGAGGCGCTTGCCTCCTTTTTGCGTAATAGAGCGAGGGTAATTAGCTCTGCTTTATGACAGCAATTTAGTTTATTATAGAAAAATGCCACGTCATTTAATATTAATGTAATAAAACTGACCAATAATAGCCTCATAGAAATTCACTGAAGAAGATCGATTATGACTGCAAGGATATTGATAGTTGAAGACGAGTTGGCAATTCGAGAGATGCTAACTTTCGTGTTAGAGCAACATGGCTTTACGACGACTGCCGCAGAGGACTACGACTCCGCGTTAGATATGTTATCTGAACCCTATCCCGACCTTGTGTTGCTTGATTGGATGTTCCCAGGTGGCAGCGGTATTCAACTCGCTAAGCGATTACGCCAAGATGAGTTTACCCGCCATATTCCAATTATCATGTTGACTGCACGTGGCGAAGAGGAGGATAAAGTGAGAGGCCTTGAAGTGGGTGCCGATGACTTTGTTACTAAACCTTTTTCACCCAAAGAGTTAGTTGCTCGCATTAAAGCCGTAATGCGCCGTGCTGCACCAACCTGTCTTGAAGATCCTATTGATGTGCAGGGGTTGCAGTTAGACCCTGTTAGTCATCGTGTCACAGTTGGTGAGCAAGTGTTAGACATGGGCCCGACTGAGTTTCGCTTACTGCATTTCTTTATGACGCACCCAGAGCGCGTATACAGTCGTGAGCAGCTACTTGATAACGTTTGGGGTACCAACGTCTATGTTGAAGATAGAACGGTTGATGTGCATATCAGGCGTTTACGCAAAGCGGTAACAGAATCTGGACACGATCGTCTTATTCAAACTGTTCGTGGCGCAGGCTATCGTTTCTCAACGAGACTTTAGTTAAACATCTCATAGGCACAAGATAGCTTTTACGATATCTTGTGCTCAGTTCTTCCATATGGTCGGTCTATGTTTGATTCATATTCTGGGTATCGTCTAATTTCTCGATTGGTGATCTATCTGCTGCTTTGTTTAGCGGTGGGATTATTGATTGGTGAAGTCTTTTGGATACTTTTACTCGGTAGTGTCTGTTTATTGCTGTGGCATTACCGTCAGCTCTCACGACTTAACTATTGGCTGTGGCATGATCGCCGCCTAACGCCGCCGAACGGCAGCGGAAGTTGGGAAGGGGTATTTAACGGTATCTATCGCTTACAGGGGAAAAACCGTAAGCGGGTATCGCAACTCGCGTTCCTACTTGGCCGTTTCAGGCAGGGCGCTGAAGCGTTACCTGATGCTGCTGTAGTGCTCGATTCTGAACACAATATTCTCTGGTGTAACAAACTTGCGCAGCTGTTATTGGGCTTTGTTTGGCCACAAGATAATGGCCAGCGAATCGACAACCTTATTCGCCATCCTGACTTTTCTAACTACTTAAAAAATGCCGAATACCAAGAGCCTTTAGAGCTGGCTGCTCCATTGTCTGAAGGGCGTTTGTTAGAGATTCGAATCATGGGTTATGGCTCTGGTCAGTTACTGTTGATAGCACGCGATATTACTCGTGTTCGTCAGTTAGAAGGGATGCGCAAAGAGTTTGTCGCTAATGTCTCGCATGAGCTTAAGACCCCGTTAACAGTGCTGCAAGGCTATTTAGAGATGATGCAATCAATGGAGGAGCCAGATTCCCCCAATGTGAGAGCACTGGATCAGATGCAGCAGCAAACTTCGAGGATGCGCTCTATGGTTGAGCAGCTACTGGCATTATCTAGAATAGAAGATGCAGGCGATGTAAACCTTGAAGTTAAAGTTAATATGTCGTCAATGATGGACATACTTCGTGATGAGGCGCTCGCGCTGGCGCAAGAGCAATACGAAATAATGCTGTATTGCGAGCCCGGCCTTGATATGTATGGTAATGAAATCCAGCTTCGAAGTGCTTGTACAAACCTTATCTCTAATGCAATTCGCTATACCGAGCCCGGTGGAAAGATTGATATTAGCTGGCGAAAGATAGCTACTGGCGGCCAATTTAGTGTGCGTGATAGTGGCGAAGGTATTGCACCGCAGCATATTGGCCGTTTAACAGAGCGTTTCTATCGGGTTGATAGTGCGCGCTCAAGGCAAAGTGGTGGTACTGGCCTGGGGCTGGCGATCACCAAACATGCGCTAAACCATCATCAAAGTGAGTTAATGGTATCGAGCCAGCTAGGTAAGGGCAGTACCTTTAGTTTTGTTATTCCGCCGAACCTTATTGAGTATACGGTCCCGGAACCTCTCTCACCCGTTGAGTGACGCACTTGAGAGTGACATTAGATGACATAAAAACAGGCGCTTAGCCTGTTTTTTCATATTACTGACATTAATTTATCAAATTGAGAGGTTTTGTCATCGAAGTGTCACCTTGTAGTAATAGACTTGTCATCATAGAAGTTAATACTGACAGCGTTTTAAGAAACCAAGATATTTAAACACTGGAGCAAAGAATGAAATTGAAACAACTTGTCGGCGCAGTAAGTTTAACTGCCGCGACTGTATTTTCTGCAGCATCAATGGCTGCAATCGACCAGTCTTTACCAACGTATGAAAAAACAAGTGGTGTGTCTGGTAACTTATCGTCTGTTGGTTCAGATACACTGGCTAACATGATGACGCTATGGGCTGAAGACTTTAAACAGCTATACCCTAACGTGAATATTCAAATACAAGCGGCTGGTTCATCTACTGCGCCACCAGCATTGACTGAAGGTACTTCACAGTTCGGCCCAATGAGCCGTAAGATGAAGCCAAATGAAGTGGAAGCATTCGAAAAACATTACGGCTACCAGCCAACAGCTATTCGCGTTGCAATCGATGCGTTAGCAGTGTTTGTGCATAAAGATAATCCAATCAAAGGCATGAGCATGGAGCAGATTGACGGTATCTTCTCTTCGACGAATAAGTGTGGCGGTGATGATGTTAAACGTTGGGGTGATGTTGGCCTAACGGGTAGCTGGTCAGGACGTGACGTGCAGCTGTATGGCCGTAACTCAGTATCGGGTACTTACGGTTACTTTAAAAAGAAAGCACTGTGTAAAGGTGATTTTAAAGCTAACGTAAATGAGCAGCCAGGTTCTGCATCTGTGGTTCAGTCTGTATCTCAATCGCTGAACGCCATTGGATACTCAGGAATTGGTTATAAGACAGCGGGTGTAAAAGCGGTTGCCATCTCTAAGAAAGGCACCAATTACATCGCAGCTTCAGCTGAAAATGCGGCAAGCGGTAAGTACCCACTTTCACGTTACCTCTATGTTTATGTGAACAAGCATCCAAACAAGGCACTTTCGCCAATGGATCGTGAATTCATCCGCTATGTACTGTCAAAGCAAGGACAGCAAATCGTAGAGAAAGACGGTTATGTTGCACTTCCACGTAGCGTTATTGCAAAAGATTTAGAGAAAGCCGGTATCCGTCTTTAAGCTTAAATCGAGCAAGATAAACTAAAAAAGGCCTCAACAGAGGCCTTTTTTGATCGTTATAAATAACGGCTGTGATGACTAATTCTTTTTTGTTAGTCCAGCTAACCAAGTTTGAAACTCGGCATCCATCGTTGTTCCCCATTGAGTCACTAATGCCTGATATCTTGGGTAGTCACCTTTACGGGTAAAGGTTAGCATCTCATCGATTTTGTCTTTATGTTTTTCAAGCATAAAGCGCACAGCTAAATAACCCCAACGATACACTCTATCGCCGCCACCATTGTTCTCATAACTAGTGTTAAACAGTTCGCTCAAAAGCATATTTTTGTCGCCAATGACCTTAATCGCCTTTGGATTGTCATCGCCAAGTGAGATGTACTCCGCTACACCTTCGCTCCACCAAACGGTGTGAGGATATAAAGGCGCTGGTTTTGCACAATATTCAGGGGCGCTATGTGAGTCATGTAGTGATGCACAAAAATCACCATAAAGGTTAAAACGGCCATCTAGATAATGCACATACTCATGGGCAAGGTTCCAAATTTGGCCCTTTTTCTCATAGGCAACAAATTCAGCTTGATTATCCGCCTCCCAAGGAAGCCCCTCTAGGTACATGCCACCATTATCGCTTGGTACATCAAAGTGTGCGGTTACATTAGCTGTATAGTCTTCCCGGGAATGGTAAACGTTTGCCCGCATACTGTGGTTATTATCGTTGGACACAGGTTGGTTTAATGTGCCGAACAACAGGTGAAACTTAGCTTCCTGCTTCTGTAATAATTTGCATGCTGACTCAATTTGCGGCGTAGTAAGCGCTTGAGAGCGGATAATTATTGTGTCGCTACAAGCATGATTTTGGCTCAGTACGGTGCCAAGATCTCGGGTTGACTCTGCAGCGGCAAGTAGCGGTGTCATCAATAAAGGACTGAGCAGTAAAGCGATGGTTCGGTGTTTATTTCTCATGAAGGGTTTCTCTCGTTTTTATATTTGCATACAATATCCTTAAGTGTTCCATTTAAAGTTATTCAAGTCAATTTCATCTACCTCGATGATTTATGGCTAAAATACCCCCCAGAGATTCAGTGACTAAAAAGGATATGCCGTGTTAAAGCAGTGGGATAATAGCCGTGACTACCATTCATACGCCAATACAGAGCAGGTGTGTGTTAAACATTTATCATTGATGTTAGATGTGGATTTTGTATCTAAACAATTGACTGGGCTGGTGGAACTTAACCTTAGCTATTTAGATAGTGATACTCGAGAGTTGATGCTCGACCTGCGTGACATCACCGTCTTTAGCGTGTCTACTGGTACAGATCAACAGTTAGAATACGCCATCGACAAAGAGGATGAGATCTTAGGTCAACGACTCTGCGTTAAATTAGACTCGTCTGTCAAGAGTGTCAAAATTCATTACGCTACATCACCAGAAGCACAAGGATTGCAGTGGCTAACACCGGCTCAAACGAGCGGTAAACAACTGCCATTCCTTTTCAGTCAATCTCAGCCCATTAATGCCCGCAGCTGGATCCCTCTACAAGATACCCCCAAGGCTAGAATTACCTTTGATGCGGTGATCAATGCCCCTAAAGGCATGCGCGCAGTAATGAGTGCCATGAATGATGCCACAGCTGCGCTTGACGGTCATTTTAGCTTCACCATGGAAAAAGCGATGCCGACTCATCTGCTTGCCATCGCCGTCGGAGATCTGGCATTTGGCCGATTAGGAGCGCGTACAGGCGTCTATGCTGAGCCTGAGGTTGTTGACTCTGCGGTTGCAGAGTTTGAAGACACCGAAAGCATGGTTGAAGTGGCCGAATCCCTGCTGGGCCCTTATCCATGGGGTCGTTATGACATGATTGTTTTACCACCAAGTTTCCCATTTGGTGGTATGGAAAATCCTCGATTGGCCTTTATGACACCGACGTTAATCGCGGGTGATAAAAGTCTAGTGTCTACCGTTGCACATGAGTTAGCACACTCCTGGACCGGGAATCTTGTCAGTAACGCCACTTGGCGTGACTTATGGCTAAACGAGGGGTTCACTACTTATTTTACTAACCGTATTGTTGAAAAGGTGTTTGGCAAGGAGTTAGCTGAGCTTGAAGTGGTACTTGAATACGGTCGACTGAAAGAAGCCATAGAGTCGACTGCGCTGCAGGCACAAACTTTGCCTGCTAATATGCAAGATCAAGATCCCAACGAAGCGTTCAACCGCTTCACTTATGACAAAGCATCTATGTTTGTGCACGACCTAGAAAAAAGGCTTGGGCGTGAGTCTTTTGATAGATTCCTCTATGCGTATGTGCAAGCGTTTGCTTTCGAAGCAATAACCACCGAAACCTTCGTTGAGTACGCAAAAAAGACCTTATTAGTTGATCATGCCGACTCCATTTCTGAAGCTGAATTATTGGGCTGGATCTACGGTGAAGGCATGCCTGAATGTTTTACTGAACCGACTTCAAATAGCCTCGACAAAGTGAATGCTGCGCTAACAGCATTCGCATCTGGTTGTGGTGCTAATGAGCTAAATATCGATGGTTGGTTAGTACACCATTGGCAGTACTTTCTGACCAATCTTCCATTGGTAATTGAGCATGAGCAGCTGAGCGATCTCGATAATGTCTTTGCATTGACAGTATCGACAAATGCTGAAATCGCATGTGATTGGTACAAGGTAGCCATTCGCAATGGCTATGGTGCGGTATTACCAGCGGTGAGTGACTACTTGGTTAAAATTGGCCGAGGTAAGTTTGTTAAACCTCTCTATGCTGAATTACTGAAAGCGGGATTTACTGCTGAGATTAAAAACATCTACGCGCTGGCTCGAGATGGTTACCATCCGTCGATCGTGGTGATGTTAGACAATCAGCTTAAGGATGTATTAAAGTCCCACTGAATCCTGCATCTTTAAGTAGGATAGCTATAAACAGGAAAAAAAATGGCAACCCAAATAGGTTGCCATAAAAATTACGTTTCTTAAGAGTTAAACAGGCTAGTGCGCTAGCGTAGCGGTTAACTCCAATGACAAACCTCAACAGGAGTGCCCAAGGGAATGATGATGAACAATGAAACTATAGACTCTAAGTGATGAGCGAAGAGAATAGGTGTTAAGCCAATGGTGAAATTCACTTAACCAGAATCAGTTCATATAGTCAGAGTGCTTAAATTCAAGTTAGTTCCCAAAAAAGTTAATTTCTTCTAAATTTATTTTTTATGTCATCTATTTTATTGTGCCGCTGAGCAATTATTGTTTATAAGCCAGTATTTATTCGCCATTTATAGCATGGAGTCTTCTGTGGCTATGGAGTCGTTAAGCGCTTAGAGGCTGAGCATATCGATAATCTGTCGCCAAAAAAAATGGCAACCCAAATAGGTTGCCATAAAAATTACGCTTCTTAAGAGTTAAACAGGCTAGTGCGCTAGCGTAGCGGTTAACTCCAATGACAAACCTCAACAGGAGTGTCCAAGGGAATGATGATGAACAATGAAACTATAGACTCTAAGTGATGAGCGAAGAGAATAGGTGTTAAGCCAACGATGAAATTCACTTAACCAGAATCGGTTCATATAGTCAGAGTGCTTAAATTCAAGTTAGTTCCCAAAAAAGTTAATTTCATTCAAATTTATTTTTTATGTCATCTATTTTATTGTGCCGCTGAGCAATTATTGTAAATAAGCCAGTATTTATTCGCCATTTATAGCATGGAGTCTTCTGTGGTTATGGAATCGTTAAGCGCTTAGAAGCTGAGCATATCGATAATTTGTCGCCAAAAAAAAATGGCAACCCAAATAGGTTGCCATAAAAATTACGCTTCTTAAGAGTTAAACAGGCTAGTGCGCTAGCGTAGCGGTTAACTCCAATGACAAACCTCAACAGGAGTGTCCAAGGGAATGATGATGAACAATGAAACTATAGACTCTAAGTGATGAGCGAAGAGAATAGGTGTTAAGCCAACGATGAAATTCACTTAACCAGAATCGGTTCATATAGTCAGAGTGCTTAAATTCAAGTTAGTTCCCAAAAAAGTTAATTTCATTCAAATTTATTTTTTATGTCATCTATTTTATTGTGCCGCTGAGCAATTATTGTAAATAAGCCAGTATTTATTCGCCATTTATAGCATGGAGTCTTCTGTGGTTATGGAATCGTTAAGCGCTTAGAAGCTGAGCATATCGATAATTTGTCGCCAAAAAAAAATGGCAACCCAAATAGGTTGCCATAAAAATTACGCTTCTTAAGAGTTAAACAGGCTAGTGCGCTAGCGTAGCGGTTAACTCCAATGACAAACCTCAACAGGAGTGTCCAAGGGAATGATGATGAACAATGAAACTATAGACTCTAAGTGATGAGCGAAGAGAATAGGTGTTAAGCCAACGGTAAAATTCACTTAACCAGAATCGGTTCATATAGTCAGAGTGCGCTATTTCAATTTAGTTCCCAATAAAGATCATTTTATTTGCTGCTTTTGCAATTCCCATTGAATTTGATTGTTTGTGATAATTTAAGATAAAAAAAGGGCAACCCAATGGGTTGCCTGACTGACCTACTTAGAGATCAAGGGGACTGCGCTAGAAGTCCCAGGGAGAATGATGAACATGAAAAACAAATTCAATGCTCGTAAAGTTAGAGGGTAGCGTTTCATTAAAGTTCAAAAATTAGCCAAATAAATTTTTATTTTTTCAATAGAGCAATTACCCCACTGTTTTTAATCGCTTTTATTTAAAGTAGCTCTAAGATGTTTTTTTCAATAGCCATTGGTTTCGTCGTCGAAGCAAAGCGGTGCTCAACTTTACCCTGTTTGTTAATGAGGAACTTTGTGAAATTCCACTTTATCCGCTCGGAACCCAATAGGCCTTTTGCTGCAGTTTTTAGGTGACGATATAAAGGTATTGTATTTTCCCCATTGACCTCTATTTTTTCAAATAAAGGGAAACTGACCCCAAAATTGCGTTCGCAGAACAAACTAATCTCTTCGCTGCTCCCTTTCTCTTGAGCACCAAACTGGTTGCAGGGGAATCCGAGGATCGTTAAACCTTGTGATTGATACTTCTTGTATAGCTGTTCGAGTTCCTGGTACTGCGGAGTGAAGCCACATTCGCTCGCGGTATTCACGATTAAAACCACTCTTCCCTTGTAGTCTTCGAGCGAGATCTCTTGCCCCTGAATATTAATTACCGAAAAGTCGTAAATTGAAGGTGTCATAGAGTGCTCCTTTTATCGATACTTTACTTACTACATTAATTGCTAGCAATACAGTTGTGCGCAAGTTATTTGTCATGTGGAATACTAACACAAACTAAAAGTATAGAGTTCAGGTTTATGTGGCCGCATTAAAGTAAAAAGCACTATCTAAATAGTGC
Organism: Shewanella sp. KX20019; assembly: GCF_016757755.1. Taxonomy (NCBI): domain Bacteria; kingdom Pseudomonadati; phylum Pseudomonadota; class Gammaproteobacteria; order Alteromonadales; family Shewanellaceae; genus Shewanella; species Shewanella sp. KX20019. Next base: position 1,543,264 of record NZ_CP068437.1, read on the forward strand.
TTTAAATTACCTTAAGTGTGATTAGCCCGACTAAATCTAGTTTACTCTAGGAGTCGCTCGGTACAAATGACTCAGGGAAATGGCGTGTCGTGGTTTCATCAACGACAACTGAAACTTCCTGCTCGGCTGAATCGATGAAAAACGGTGCAGTTCCATCCTGAGGATCACGAATATTTGCTGCTTCAGGATCATCATTTTGTGCAAGGCAGGTATAACCTAAGCTATACGTGTCGGCGACGACAAAACCGAATTCATAATCATAACCTAAAGTGTTCCCTTCACTGTCTTCAATAGGGTTAACTCTAGCGGAAGTTATCGGGGCTACTTGAGTGAGCACATTAGCACCGGTTCTAAAGTCAGCCATATCTTCTAATGCCGTTGCGCTTGGGTAGAGGTACACAGCAGGAGAAAAATCTGAACCACCAGCATTCGTTTCGCAATTAATCATGGTTTCAGGGCTTATTTGCCCTGTGATTGCACCAACGTCGGCGCTATTTAGCAATTGAACTGAAGTTGGTTTTAACGTCCAATACTCCTTATTGCCATGAGGTCCTTGAAGGCCTTGCGATAAGTTGAATTCAGCCACAAATGCGTTGTTACCTGCCGCAATTGTAAATGCTTTATTGAAAAACAGTCGGCCAGTATTGTCTTCATCTGCTCCAACACCACCGCATGAACCGTTACTATTTGTTACTAACCCTTCGACAACACCACCAACGTATTCGCCATTATCGTCTTTAGTTGCACCAGAAAGAACATATGAGCTATCGGTATCAGAGATCTCGTTATTTTGCATATAGATACACATTTGGTACTCACCAACAACGACAGACTGGCCACTGACCAGTGTTTCTACATCTTGCCCTTGTACGCCTAGTAAGTCGACGTGTTGTAAACCATCTTCACCGACCGTAACGTCGAAGGAAATCGAGCCTTCGCTATTCTTCAATACAACTTGCTTAAAAGCGATATTAACAATGTTCGCATCGGCAGGGTTATCTGAGACACCGAGAGTAAACTTACCAAATTCGGTCTCTGGTGATGGATCTGAATCAGAACCACAGCCTGATAGCATTATGCCTGCAGTGATAGCGATACTTAAAGTTGTGAGTTTTAGTTGTTTCATACTTGCTCCAAATCATACCACTCAGGATATATATTATAGTTGTGATAAATACTTTAGTAATGTGTATATCAGGTATACCAAAGCCTGTAGGCCAGATAAAAATAGGCTTTGTCGACCAATACCGTGCGATAAGTATAAGGGAGAAAAGGTAACTTTGTCGCACTAGGGCAAACGCTTTACTCATAAAGTTTTCTGTTATTTATACTTCAGTTTTAAATCAAGTATTTGCATTATTCAATGCCAGTTATTCTAAGAAGACCCTCTGATACCTGTGTGGCGTTAATGTTGCTGTTATTGGCCCTTGGTTGGCTTTTGGTTGAACTTTATTGAAATGCGAACTGAGCACAACGGTTTAGGTAAAAATCGAGATGAGTTTTGTGTATGCTCCTCGCAAGTAAAACTAAGTGTCGGGACGATGAATGAAAATTAAAGCTTTAGTGGGGGCGGTTTCGCTGTGTTTAGTCAGTGTTTCAGCGCAGGCGACAGATTTCAGCCTGGGGTTAAATGATGACACCTTTTCAACAGAGCTACAGGTTGACCTGAATAAAGATGTTAATGCATCTGCACAATATATCTATTCAGATAAAGGCGGGCAGATGTTATCGGGTGCGATGCATGTCGCCCATGATGCGGGGATACACCATATTGAGATTGGTGGAAAGTTTTCTCAGCTATGGTCTAAAAAAAGTCAAAACGGTAATTATGTTGGTATCGGCGGACGCTATGCAATGCATTTAGGATCGAATATTTCGGTTCACGGTTCGGGTTATTACTCTCCATCAGTTCTGTCATTTGGTGATATCGATGGTTCATGGGAAGTTGATGGTAAAGTTCAATATCAGCTTAATCCGGCCATTGCGCTATTTGTCGGTTATAGGAATATACGCCTACAGTACGATGACGCAGAAAATACAACATTTGAATCTGGCTTCTATTTAGGTGGCAGAGCAACATTCTAGTGTTGCAGTTTAATTAGTGCTGCCAATCGTGTGCTTATACCCACCCTACTTAATCCTGCATCTTTAGGTAGGTGGGTATTTAATGTCGGCGATTGATTGCATATCTTTTCTTACTTCCCATTCTCCAAAGAATATCCTCGCGATAACAAAGTGCGTTTAAAATTGTTGATAAAACCCTGTTTCATGTAGACTTAAGTCAAAATATTGTCAAATGCGTGAGTCTTGTCACGTTGATGTTGATGCGATGTGGCTTTAAGAAACGGATTTATCTCCCATGCACGTAAAAATAATAACAATCACTTTGTTTATATTATCTCTCTTTGGCAGTAATGAAAGCGTTCATGCAAGTGCCATTTTAGATCAAACATTTCTTTTTGAAGCTTCAGCTGATGACAGTATTCCGCAAGACTTTATGGCGATTATGCCTTGGATAAAATCAAATCCGCAGCAGAGTAAGGTCTCATTGGCGGGTGGAGATTACTGGATGGCGAGCGCTTTTGTTGTCTCTTCAGATGAAGGGAGATGGAGTGTTAATGTTAAAAACGCCATTATTGAATCTGTAGATTATTGGATTATTGGCGAAGATGGTTCAAAGCAGTATTTCCACAGCGGTTATTATGCGCCTTATGAGTTCTTGTTCGACTATGCGCGAAAAGTTGAGCTCAAGAAGAACACAAACTATTGGCTAGTAACCCGAATAAACAGCCGTTATTACTCTTCTCAGCCCAAACTACAGGTACAATCCTACGAGCAGCATCGCCTTTCTTCTGACTTAAGTGCCATGTTTGTCGTGCTATGTATGGGCGCGCTCGCCTCAATTGCTTTTTATAATCTACTAATCTACGCATCCATAAAAGACAAAGCGTTTCTATATTATGGGTTTTATGTTTTAACTTACGCTATAGGTTGGGCGTTAACATTCCATATCCCAGCGCACCTTTTTGGGTTTCATGGCTTGCAGTTGCACCATCTGTTTTTTATCGGTCTACCCATTTTTAATATTCTTTTTTACAAACATTTTTTGCAACTACCTGAATTGTCGCCAAAATTATGGCAATTGAGTAAATATCTAATGTGGGCATGTATTATTGCACTGCCAGCAAGTATTTATTTGATTTCATATACAGCTATTATTGCCTCCATCTTGATAATGCTCTGGATAGCATTGGCAATTACTTGCGGTAATGTATGCTTATTAAAAGGGTTTTATCCGGCACGATATTTTATCGTCGCATTCACCTGCTTGCTGCTACCAGCAGTATTAATCCTCCCTGGAAATATGGGGTTAACACCAGACTTTTTTGACAACGCCGAGTTAGCGACATTGATCGGCGGCACAGCCGATGCTTTGCTGTTATCACTAGCACTGGCAAATAAAATTCGCATGTTGTCGGACGAGAAAGAGCGTTATATCGAAACGTTGGATATCGCATGGAAAAATGCCCGTGTCGATGTACTAACCGCAACAGCTAACCGTTTTGCATTTGATGAGTTTATGCGTCAAGATCAACCCATTGGGCCTACCGCCAACTCAGAGTGCTACTTAGTGCTGATCACGATTGAGGGGTTGTCGCAGGTAAACAAAAAGGTGGGTCTTGGAGAGGGTGATAAGCTAATTTGTTTTGTGGCTAAGCAATTGGACAAACTGATTAACAAACGGAGTCAGAAAAGTATTTACCGAGTCGGGGTCAATGATTTTGTGCTCTTTATCGACAAAGACGATATCGCAGAGATAGAGCTGACTACGACCCAGATAGAAGCTCAATTTAGTCAAGAAGGCTTTACTGATGCAAGCCTTCATGTTGGTCGCTGCCTAAATACCGAGGTATTGAATAATCATGAATGGCTGCGTAATGCCGATCAAAATTTGTATGCCAATAAAAGCGTTAAGCGGCGTCAATTATACGCGCAGCGGTTAAGCCGCACGCTTGATTTAGAGTCGTGATGCTCAATCTTATACGGTAATTGGTATGGGTTAGCTTTTTCGGCTCATTTTAACCACGAACATACCATCGGTGTCTGCATCTTGTGGCCATACTGTTAGCATATCCGTAGTTTGCCCGGTAAATGGGTGGCTGAGTTGTTGCAATATAAACTGCGGTTGCTGAGCGAGAAATGCATTTACAACCTGTTCGTTTTCTACTGGTGATAATGAGCACGTGGCATACACTAACTGACCGCCTAACTTTACTGCTTTGGCACTGCGTATCAGGATATCCAGTTGCAGTGCTTGCTTGTCTGTAACGACGCTAACATCGTCTAACCAGCGCATATCTGGATTACGACGCCATGTTCCTGTGCAGCTGCAAGGTGCATCAACCAGCACACCGTCAAAGTGTTCTGCAGACACAGGTAGCGTGTCGCCTTGCCAAGCTGAAGTCGATATTTTATTAAAGCCTGCACGTTGTGCCCGCTTCATCAGCTCTGTTAATGGCTTTTTGCGAATATCAGAGGCGATGATTGTGCCGCTACCATTATCATCTTGATTGAACATCAAAGAGCGGAGTTGCAGTGTTTTTCCACCTGCACCGCTGCAGGTGTCCCACCACTGTTCATCGGCTTTTGGAGCACATATTTGGCCAATGACTTGCGAGCCAAGATCTTGGATCTCTAAATGGCCCTGTAGGTAAGCTTTTATCGCATTAAGGTTAATGCTCTTATGCCCTAGATTGACGCTGTCACTGAAAAACTCACAAGTGTTGGCGTCGATATTATCGCTTTGCAGTTCAGTAGATAATTGCTGCGCAGAGCGCTTTTGCGCACGCCCCCAAATAGGAGGGCGAGAACTCATGGCTTCGATAAGCGCAAGCTCATGCTTAGTGTCTATATTGGTCACATCCCAAAACCACTGGGGTAACAGGTCTTGCTCTTGAAACACAATGGCAGCAAAACATTGTTGAACAAATTGGCATTTATCTGACACCGTCGGCATAGGTTGAGTGCTAGCGTTAATCTTGAATGTAGCAGACTGATTGGCAAAGCCTTGCCATGCTTCGCTAAATTGGCTCCAGCTGTGGCCCTCTAACTCTGCTACGACCGCTAGCACTGCAAACCAACTCTCATCTTGCTCAGTGCTTACATGAACCTTTTTAAGCCAGCCCCACCAACGGAACAGCGCAAATAAGCTCTCTCTAATCACTCGTCGGTCTTTAGAGCCATGTTTTTTATTGGCCCTAAAGTATTCGCCTACGATACGATCGGCGGGCATTTTCTGCTGAAACACGCTGTTAAATAGCTGATGTATTGTGTTGCTGTAACTCAATGCGCGTTTTTGAGCGCTGGTTTCAGCATGAAATGCATTAACAGGAGATGTGGATGATTGGACCATGTAAATATGCCTGACGCGTGAGCCTTAAAAGGCTCAGATAAAAAGTGGCGCAATTGTAGCAGAGTCTGCGGTTAAGCGCTTCTGTGAAGCTTGACTGAATCCCCAGATCTTATTGCTGCTTTAGGGTTTTAGTAATCCAAATCCAGAGCAAAGCACAGGTAACGCATCAGTTGCTGACATTGTTCAAACTCTGCCGCGCAAAAGTCGGTAAATTGTGCTGAGGTAACTTGCTCTATATCAATAGGCTTAATGGCGATAAAATCTTTTCGTTTAAGCTCCTCTAGCATCGGGTGGGTTTTATCAAACCCTTTGGGCGGTCTAATGAGTTGGCTACCCTCCATGTTAAAGCCATTTTCGGTAAGTGCTCTTAAGGCTTTTTTATACCCGTTAGGATTCTCGTCGATACAGCTGCGGATCGCATTGAGTGCTTTGGATTCAGGATGCCAAATGCCAGCTCCTAGAAAGCAGCCATCGTTGGCGATATGCAAGTAAAGACCCGGTGCATGGACATCTTTACCTTGGAAGTGACGGAACTGAATACCGACATTCGTTTTATAAGGTGTTTTGTCTTTACTAAAGCGGCTATCTCGTTGAGGGCGCATCATGCTGCCGCCGACTTTTTTCGGGACTGCGGTTAATCTAGGTGACAGTGCTAAGATGGCGGGCTGCATGGTTTCAATAAACTGCAGTGCCGGGGTTCGCACTTGATCTTCATATCTTGACTGGTTGGCCTTAAACCATTCTCTCTCATTGTTGACCGATAATTCATTTAAGAAATCAAAACTTGCATGAGTAAACATTACTGCGCTCTCAAAGAAACTTAATTGCTGATTAACATAGCAAACTAGCGCTGCAATTTATATCCGCTAGTTAAATATGTTGTAGGGGGCTTTGATTAAGTCGATCTCAGTTTGAAATTGCCGAGCAAGTCTCTATTGAATAAGCCTCTTTTAAAGTCTTCATCTGTGTAAGCTTTTCTTGGTTATCAACCACTGCTATCCTAGCAATAGATTTGTATGCTGCAATTGTTCGATATTTAAAGGAAGATTATGAAAATTTGGGTTGATGCCGACGCCTGCCCAGGGGTAACTAAAGAAACACTTTTTCGCGCTGCCGATCGCGCCGAAATTGAAACGACACTGATCGCAAATCATAACGTTAGAATTCCACCTTCACGCTTTATCAAAATGGTTACTGTTTCTTCAGGCTTTGATGTTGCTGATGATGAAATTGTTAGACGACTGCAAGCGGGTGACTTAGTTATTACTGCCGATATCCCCTTAGCGGCTGAAGCGATAGAGAAAGGTGCACTTGCGCTAAATCCTCGTGGCGAGCTTTATACAGAGCAGAATATTAAGTCGATTTTAAATATGCGAGATTTTATGGATACGATGCGAGCGAGTGGCGTGCAAACTGGAGGCCCAGATGCTATGGGCCAAAGTGAGCGACAAGCTTTTGCAAATCAATTAGATCGCCTTATTACCAAGTTTAAACAGCAAAAGTAGTTGCTCTGAAGTCGAGCTGATGAGTCGTTAAGCGAAATAGCGACAACTGCAAAGATCATCAGCTTTAAAAAGTTTAGGCTGTTATGTTCATCGATGGCATGGTGCCAATCAGTTTATGTCATTGTTTATCTCGTTCAATATCTTCCATTTTCAATTCTTCATCATCACAACAAATCAAACACAGGGTAACTGCCCTAGCATCAGTTCGATGACTCCCACTATATTGATAGTGATGAAGAGTGTTATTACTGCTGAGAGTGCGGAGGTTAAACGGGTGATGTTGGGGTAATTTAGTAAAATTGACTATCCTTGTAATGATTAAGTTAATTATTTAACTGCCTTTTTGCTGTTTGTTAGTTAACATAGCTAAAATGCAGCCTAAGTACGCTAAAACTGCTTTTCGAAAGGCAGTTACTGACTAGGTTAACGTTATGCGATGGTTAATATTAGGCTTGGTACTGTGCTTGTGCTTTACCAGCAGTGCCTTTGGGCGCGACTGGTTAGATAGTGATGCTGATGGTGTCCCCGATCTTAAAGATGCCTGCACAGGCACTATAGCAGGCAATAAAGTGGATGCCAGCGGCTGCGCTAAAACAATATTAAAGCCAGAAAGAGCAACTGAACTGACTACAGGGCTTTGCTTTAAAACACTGAATGATGATTACCCAGTTAACTGTACACCGTTGTCATCTATTGTTGTTAATTTCGATTTTGCTAAATCGGAGTTGTTATTTAGTCAAAGGCAAGTGCTGCAGCAAGTTGCCGCATGGTTACGTAGGGTTCCAGTAAGGTTGTTGCTTCTGGGGCATACCGATACTGTCGGCAGTGAGCAATATAATCAGATCTTGTCACTGTCGAGGGCTGTTAGCGTGAAGCAGGTTTTAACTGATGAGTTTAATTTAGGTGCTCATCGCTTTGATGTGAAGGGTGCAGGAAGTCAGAAGCCCATTGCCGATAATCAGAGCAGCAATGGTCGAGCGCTAAATAGAAGAGTCCAGTTTTTCGTTATTTTTTAAAATAAACTTATATAAGTTAAGGGAGTATATACATGGATAACTTGCAAGGTCTGATGGATCAAGCACCAGAGCTGATTGTCACTTATGGTATGAAAATTCTATTCGCAATCATTATTTTTGTGATTGGTAAATTTTTATCTGGGGTAGCAAAGAAGCTTACGACAAAACTACTTAAGAAGCGCAAAGTAGATGAAACGGTGACTTCGTTTGTCGGAAATATTGCTTGGTCATTGGTATTTGTATTTACCATAGTGGCGACATTAGGACAAATTGGCGTACAAACAGCCTCTCTTGTTGCTGTTATTGGTGCCGCTGGTTTAGCCGTTGGTTTAGCGCTACAGGGTTCATTATCTAACTTTGCAGCAGGCGTATTGATGGTGTTATTCCGTCCTTGCCGTGTGGGTGACTATGTTGAAGCAGCAGGTATTGCAGGTACAGTAAGCGAAATCACCATTTTTTCAACTAAGCTACTTAGCCCAGATAATAAAGTGATAATTGCACCAAACTCAGCAATGATGGACGGTACTATTGTCAACTATTCTGCAATGGAGACACGTCGTTTAGACTTGGTCATCGGTGTTTCTTATGATGCAAACCTTGCTGAAACCAAGAAGGTATTAACCTCAATACTCGACAATAGCCAGTATGTGCTTAACGATCCTGCTTATACCGTTGCGGTAGCTGAGCTCGCTGATTCTTCGGTGAATTTTGTGGTTCGCCCATGGGTGAAAGGCAGTGATTACTGGCCTGCTCATTTTGAAATTTTGGAGCAGATCAAGCTCGCACTAGATGAAGCTGGTATTGGTATTCCTTACCCACAAATGGATCTCTATGTGAAAGAGGCTCCAACAAGCTAACTCTCTAATTGGCTAACCGTCTAATAGGGTAAATAAAAGGTCAGCATATGCTGACCTTTTATTCATTTAATATCAAAGATATGCTAACTAATGAATATTGTCTGACTGATACTGGTAATCAAATTTTGGCATTGACCAATGGTAACGAATAGCAAGCATTCTAAAGCTAAAGCCGAAGGTGAGGGCAACAGACAAGCTTAGCCATTCTGCAACACCATTTAGCTTCATTGCTACATAGAGAGTTGCAGTGAGCAAAGCAACGAGTGCATAGAGTTCTTTCTTAAAAATAAGCGGTACTTGATTACACAAAATATCACGGATCACACCGCCAAAAACGCCAGTAACCACACCCATCACAATCGCTATCTCTGCACTGTAACCAAGCATCAAGGTTTTTTGTGCGCCAACAATGGAAAACACCGCTAGACCAACAGCGTCAATGGCTAGAAACAATCTCGATAAGTAGCGCATCAAGGGGGCGATCATCACTGTTAGTAGAGAGGCTGCAGCGATAGCGAGCAAATAGTGTGCGTTTTCGACCCATATAATAGGGTAGTTGCCGAGCAGCATATCGCGTAGCGTGCCACCACCAATCGCGGTAACACAACCAATAATGACCACACCAAAAAGATCCATCTGTTTTTTACCGGCGGCTAGGGCACCTGTCATCGCTTCAGCCAAGATGCCGATGAGCCATAAAGCACTGATTACTTTTACTTCTAACATAAGATGTTCTAGCTAATAAAAAGGAAGCGAATATTGCCCGTATTTCACGATAAAAGACAATGATAAATATTATTTTTTAGCATTATAAAAACTAATGGATTCTTATTTGATTTTTCCGATATGCGGCGTGTTAGGTGGTATTTACGAATAGTTTTAATAACTGAGCTAAATTAATGATGGCTCATTATGCAGCTTTGGTTATTTCCGGCGTGTGTGAGGTCGCTTTGAATTATTAAACTCTCTAGTGACTTGGCGCTGGTAGAAGCCTTGCTGTCGCAGTATTATTAGCTCATAAAGTCCAAAATAATGTCGATAATGGGGTAAGTAATGATAGATTTTCGCAGTGACACTGTGACTAAACCTACAGCTGCGATGCGCGCAGCTATTGGCGTCGCTGAAGTCGGAGATGATGTATATGGTGACGATCCAAGCGTTAATTACCTTGAAGATATGGCCGCTGAAATGTTTGGTTTTGATGGCGCCTTATTTACCTCATCAGGGACTCAAGCTAACTTATTAGCATTGATGAGCCATTGTGAACGCGGAGATGAATATATTTGCGGCCAGCAAGCGCATAACTACAAGTTTGAAGGTGGTGGAGCTGCAGTGCTAGGGAGTATTCAGCCGCAACCACTGAACAACCAAGCGGATGGCAGTATTTTATTGTCGGATATTGAAGCGGCGATTAAGCCAGATGATGTTCATTTCGCTCGAACTCGATTATTGAGTTTAGAAAACACCATTGGTGGTAAAGTTGTGCCTCAAAGCTATTTGGCTGAGGCGCAGTCTTTAGCATTTGAAAAAGGGCTTAAAATTCACCTCGATGGAGCACGTGTTGCTAACGCTGCAGTTGCTCAAAACTTGCCGATGACAGCGATTACTCAGTACTTTGATTCAGTTTCTATCTGTTTATCGAAAGGTTTATGTGCGCCAGTCGGCTCAATACTACTGGCTGATGAACGTCTTATTAACAAGGCGCGCCGCTGGCGAAAAATGCTCGGTGGCGGTATGCGCCAAGCGGGGATATTAGCGGCAGCGGCGCAGTTGGCATTGACAGACCAAGTAGAGCGCTTGGCTGAAGATCATGATAACGCGGCTTATTTGGCATCGCAGTTGTCTGCGATTGACTGTTTCGATGTCGATATGTCACTAGTACAAACCAATATGGTGTTCGCCAAAGTGGCCGCTGAGTTGGATATCAATCATGTCGCTCAGCAGCTTAAGAAAAAAGGCATATTGATAAGTGCGGGTAAGACGCTGCGACTAGTGACTCATGCGGATATATCGCGTACTGACATTAATTGCTTCATCCGTGAACTTAAGACTATTTTGAAGAGCTAAGCCGAGTTTTATATATTGATTAAGAATTTGCTGCTTAAGCTGGTTGCTCGTTAAACTAAAAAGCCCTTATTGCGCTATATAAAGTGATAAGGGCTTTTTATATTTATACCTATTTTAGATATTACTGAGCATTAATGCTGGTGGCCGCTTTCTCCATTTTGGATCTGATTGCCCTGACTATCATAAAATCCGCTGCTGCCATGTTGTATATACCCATCCTACCTGAAGGTGCATGATTCAGTGGGAGTTTAATGGGCTTTAATCAAGGCATTGATTACCACTAATGGTTGTTCCCTTAGTAAAATCAATAACACAGAGTAAAGCCCATTAAAACCCATCGCAGAAGGCGTTTTGCAAGCCCACTTCGTTGTTGCACTAACTTAAAAGGGAATAACCATTTCTACGTTAATGCGCCTAGAATTGAACTGGCACAACGCCTCTGAAACGAGCATCTTCAAGTTGGATGGGTATAAACCCCTGATGGATCATTTTTGCGATAAAGGGATCTGACTCATTGTCGCCGACATCGGCAAAATCGATATCTTGATAGCCCGCTGTCATCCCATTAAACACATTTTCTGTAAGCGGTTTTACCTCTACTAATTCATATTGGATGCTGCCGCTATTATTGGTTAGCTTGAATGATTTAGGTAGCTGCAACTGGTTGAGCCAACTGATTGTAAGTTGATGATTTTTTTGTGTACCTTGATACAGCTGCTCGGCCATGCAGAGATCAGTACCAGTCTCTGCGACTTCACTTGAGCTTGAAGGCAGCTGTTGCATGTCGGCTATTGTTGCCGGTGAGATAAGGTGATTAAGCTGATTGAAGTCGAAATGCATATTCAAAGAAAGTAGATCGCCTTTGCGATAGCTGACGGAACGACGCTCGCTTGGAAAGTAACGCACGTATTCGCCGCGAGTATTCCACAGCTCAAAGGTTTGTGGGTTATGCTGATAGATGACTTGTTGATGGTTTCTGAGCAGGGTGATCTCTTTAGTGACACCATGGTCATTGGACACCGCGTAGCGTGCACTTAGGTGTGATGAGTCTAGTGATTGGCATTGTGCGGCATTGGCTGCTGGACTGTTAATTAACAGTGCGATTAATCCGCCAGCCATAACAAGCGCTGAAGTATAAGAGAACGGCTTTAAATTTGATTGCTTGTGCATGGTCACTCCTGAGAAGGGCTGAATGTTGATTGTTGTTTGTCTAATTTGAGTTTTCAGTTACTAACCTAGCACCTCTAATGCTCGAGCCTACCTGAAAGCCGAGAAGGTCCTAGGTACTAGGACGTTCGCCAGCTCACTACTAGGAAGGACTACGTCCTGCTCGGAAATCAACAGAGAACACCCTTTGGCTTTTGATATTGATTTTATGCTTTGCTAGAACCTCTAATACTCGAGCCTAGAACCTAGCATCTAGATAGTTGAATAAGCCACTGAGAGATCTCAGTGGCTTTCAATCATCAACGGCGGTTATGGTTGGGCTGACTGAGCTTTCTCAACCAAGCTTGCTGCATGGTTCATCACATGGAATATGTGGTTTTGCTCAACAGTTCCTTGGATAAGGTGTGAACCTGGACCACTGGCAAAGATACCAACATCTTCACCCGCATGAGTTTCACTGCCCAGTGGTACAAGCGCTTCTTGATGAAAACCAGCGCTTTGAGTATCAACATAATTTAAGTCAAAACGGCCCGCTGCAGCAGCATAGCCATAACGCTCATCGCCTCCGGTTGCTAAGCTCGCATAACCTAAGCCATTGGCATAGCCGACAGTGGTATACGGTAAGCCATTTGAATCAGTAGAGTTAGTCACAACAGGTTGCCCATCAGCGCCATTGCCCTTAACTAACCCTAGGATGGGGTTACCACGAGTAGGGTAGCCTGCAATGGTGAATACATGGCTGTGATCGGCGGTAACAATTAACAAGGTATCTTTTTCCGATGTTTTCTCCATTGCTACGCGGACAGCTTCCGACATTGCAATCGTATCGTGTAATGCACGAGCAGCATTACCCGCATGGTGTGCGTGGTCGATTCGTCCTGCTTCAATAATCAGTACAAAACCTTTGTCATTTTTCTTCAAAATATCAATCGATTTAGCCGTCATTTCAGCAAGTGACGGTTCGCCAGTTGCGCCAGCTGTAGTGCGGTCATAGTCATATTCCATGTGTGATGAATTAAATAGGCCTAACGCGTGGTCTGTGTTGCTTGGGTCGAGAGCTAAGAAAGACTCTCTATCAGCAACATAAGCAGCATTAGGGTATTTATTTAACCATTCGTCAGTTAGGTCGCGGTTATCTAATCGCTTACCTGATTTGCCTTCAGGGTCAGTCATGGTGCTCGGAATAAATGCACGACGTCCGCCGCCCATCACCACGTTAAGTCCGCTGCCAAAGTTAAAGTCGATTAACTGTGATGCAATATCCTTACAACCATTGGTAATGGCCTCTGCAGGCAAGTCAGCATCGCTCTCCCAGTTGCGCTCCGGAGCGTGAGCATAAGTAGCAGCGGGTGTTGCATGGGTAATACGCGCTGTAGAAACTACACCTGTCGATAAGCCTGCCATGGCGGCCAGTTCAAGTGACGTCACTAGGTTTTGCCCTTGAGTTGAGGCGCAATCACCTCGTGATACCCCTTCACCTTGTGAAAGTACTCCGACGTCAGTTTTTACCCCAGTGACCATTGCTGTCATGGTTCCTGCTGAATCAGGAGTCTGCCCGTCGACATTGTAAGTTTTAGCCAGGCCTAAGTAAGGAAGAGTTTCAAATGAGAGCGAGTTCTCTTCACCGGTTTGCCCTTTTAACTGACCCGCTAAAATACGCGCTGCAGTAACGGTTGATACGCCCATGCCATCACCGACAAATAGAATGATGTTTTTGGCGGCGCCCGCTTCATTATTGACAGTTAGTTCTTCCGCTTTTGCCACTCTAGCTTGGCCATCGATATACCACTGGTTAACCGCTGTCCAATCTTGGCCGTTGTTGCCATTGCCACCATTACTGCCGTCTGAACCATTGTTACCGTCGGCGCCGTTATCGCCATCACTACCACATGCTGCTAAACCAAGCATTGCCGCAATCGAAACTACCAGAAATTTCTTGTTCATTTTAAACTCCAATTATTGGGTACTATTGCTGACCTATATGAGCCAGTAAGAAAAATTATTAATGCCAGTGAGTTAGCGATTAATATTTAGTACCGCCTAGCGTTTGTGCTTGGTTGATGATGTGGAAGATAACGTTCTGTTCAATCACGCCTTGGATAAGATCTGAACCCGGACCCGTTGCATGCAGAGTAATATCTTCGCCTGCGTGGGTTTCACTGCTCATTGGTACCAATGCTTGCTGCATAAAGTCTTTATCTTTGGTATCGACAGAGCTTAAGTCATCACGTACACCAACAACTGCACCTGGACCGTTGGTATAACCGACAGTGGTATAGGGTTTGCCGTCTTGTGCGATGGCGAGATCGCCGCCGACGTTATGCACTAATCCTAAAATGGGATTGCCACGCTTAGGGTAGCCAGCGATGGTAAATACGTGGCTATGATCAGCAGTCACCATGATAAGCGTTTCTTCTGGGTCGGTTGATTCAACGGCCGCTTTTACTGCATTAGACAGTTCAACGGTGTCCATCATGGCGCGGTAAGCATTACCTGCATGGTGGGCGTGATCGATGCGACCTGATTCAACGATGAGCAGGTAACCATTGTCATTTTTATTGAGTAGTTCAATCGACTTAGTGGTCATCTCTGTTAACGATGGCTCGCCTGCGCTGTCATCAGCTCGGTCTGCTTCATATTCCATATGCGATGAGTTGAATAACCCCAGAAGGTGGTCGGTTGCCGTCACATCGATTGCATCAAAACCCGCTTTGTCCCACACGTAAGCAGAGTTACTCAGGTTATCGGTCCACGCTTGGGTCAAGTCAATGCCATCGGCGCGGCGTCCGGTTTTATTTTCACCGTCGGTCACATCGTTAGGGATAAAGTTACGACGACCGCCGCCAAGTGCAACACTTAAGGCATCGGCCTCATCGCGCATAACGAGCTGGTAGGCAATATCCTTACATTCGTTAGCAACGGCTTCAGCTGGAAGGTTAGAGTCTGCTTCCCAGTTACGCTCTGGCGATGCGGCATAAGCCGCTGCTGGTGTTGCATGGGTTATACGTGCAGTACTCACGACCCCCGTCGACAACCCTTTTGCATTGGCAAGATCAACCAAGGTGATGAGCTCATTTCCTTTTGAAGAGAGGCAATTCGCACGTAAGCTACTATCTGAGACTGACAACACACCAGCTTTAGATTTCACACCGGTGACTATTGCCGTCATGGTGCCAGCTGAATCTGGTGTTTGTTGATTGGTGTTATAGGTTTTAACTAGCGCTGTTTTTGGAAAGTGCTCGAAGCTTAAGAAGTTTTCTTCGCCGCCTTGATGATTCGCTTGTTGTTGTCCCTCAAAGATACGTGCTGCAGTCAACGTTGAAACGCCCATGCCGTCACCGACAAATAGAATCACATTCTTGGCTTTCTTTGGCGCCGTTTGCTCCGTTTTATCGCTAACTAACTTTGCGCTATCTTTAAACCATTGACTATCTGTTTGGTTGCTTGGCAATACCGCTGCATTAGCTGCGATTGTTACCAGGCTACAAGAGGCCATTGCCGCTATCTTTTTGATATTAATCACTATCATCACCGTCAATTATATTATTTAGAGGAGGTTTGTTTGTGGCGGGATGATTGTCGAGCATAAGCATGACGATATGGCGATGATTTTGTGTCAGTTTTATTGCTTATAAAAATGGAGCCCCTTTACTACTTTCTTCTCATATCAATGCAAGGGAGCATAAAAATGGTCAAGGTGACGCTTTTGAGTTGAATGACTTATACTTTGTTATTGAATATTAAGAACTAATTCTTTTGGCTTGTAATTATTACTTTATAGCTACTCTTGGTTACGTTTAAAGAGCAGTCAAAAATGAAGTTTTTTAGTCGGATCTTTATTAAAGCAGAACATTAAAATCCTGCTAGTGCATTATTGGCTGGCCAACTCTTAAGTTGGATAGACGATGAGGCAGCTACTTTTGCAGACTGCCAAATGAAAAGTTTGAGTCTTTAAATGAATATCAGCAGTGAATGTAATAGTGCCCACACGATAGGGAGATGTGATTGAGTTTAGCTTGTCTTTGCTAAGCTATGGGTCAATCTTCACTGAGGTCATTTTTTACTGAGTTGACGGCATCACGGGATGCATGGCCAATAGCGCGGGTGGTATCACGCGTTGCATGACCAATATCAGTCGTGACCTCTTTGGTCGTTTCACCAATCTGACGGCCAGCATCTTTTAGTTCTGCACAAGCGCTGACAGTCGTTATTGCGGCGAGGAGAATAACTAAAGCGGGTAATCTCACAGTATCGATCCATTTATTAGGTAATTGCCGCCACTATGCCAGCAATTACCTAATGGATCCAGCTTGTAAAAAACTGGTTAATGCAGTTTTAGGTGCGGATGAATAATGCGGCTAATGCCTTTTGCTAGCATTAGCAAGGTACCTTTAACTGGGCCGTGCAGCTCAATAAGGTGTCTTCTATATAACGAGGTATAGACAAAGCGAGCAATCTTACCCTCTACCATCACGCCGCCGCCAATGAACGACATCAAATTACCAACGGTGTGGAACTTAGACAGGTTTACCAGTGCCCCAAGATCTTTATATACATATATGTTTGATGCCGGTTTACCCGCTAACAGTAACTTTATATTGTCTGCAGTCATCAGTGCCATTTGGCGTGCCGATTGGCCTCGTGGCGGCACCCAGCTGCCATCCTCTTGTGGGCAAGCTGCACAATCGCCGATAGCGAAAATAGCAGGGTCACGGCTGGTTTGCATATTTTGCTGTACCATCACTTGATTGATATGGTTGCTCTCTAATCCACCTATATCTTTTAAAAAGTCAGGTGCTTTAACACCCGTTGACCAGATCACCATATCCGATGGAATGAATTGATCTTCAGAGGTATGCAGCCCCTCTGTTGTGACCTGATTGATCCGAGTATTGGTCATCACATTGACGCCGATTGCTGTTAGCTCTTTGGCGACAGAGGCCGAGATCTCAGCCTTTTCGACTTTAGGAAGGATGCGTTTATCCGCTTCAATCAAGGTGATTTCAAGTAAGCTACTATCAATTTTGTAGCCAAATCCGCGTAGCTGATCGACCGCATGGTGCATCTCTGCTGACATCTCTACACCTGTTGCCCCCGCACCAACGACGGCGATTTTTATTTTTTCATCGAGTTGGTGATGGCTGGCGTAGCGCATAAATTTATTGAGCAATATGGTGCGGATCTCCATAGCTTGCTCAGTGCTATCTAAGAAGACGCAGTTGTCGCGTACACCGTCAATATTGAAATCATTAGCGATACTGCCGATGGCGATGACGAGATAGTCATAATCGATACGGCGGGCTGGTAATAACTCTTCACCTTGCTCATCGGTGATAGGCGCCAAAATGACCTGTTTTGCTTCTCTATCAATCTCGGTCATTGCACCTTGTTGAAAGTGGTAGCCATGGCCTGCAGCGTGACCACGGTAGCTAATAGCATCAATGCCGATATCCAATGCACCCGTTGCTACCTCATGCAAAAGAGGTTTCCAAATATGGCTCTCTGCACAGTCAATTAGAGTGACTCTGGCCTTGCCTTTTCGCCCTAACTGGTGACCAAGCTTAGTCGCAATTTCCATTCCACCAGCGCCGCCACCGACGATGACAATATTTGCCATTTTATGCATGAGTTTACAATCCTTGAATTAATAAAGTAGTAAGTAAAATAGAGCTTTAGATATCAGGCGAGTGAACTAACTTGTTGTTTAAGTTGTTTTTAGGTGTGCTTTCCACTGTTTTGTAATTAGAAAAGTAATAACTATAAACACAGTAAATTGTAGCAGTGAGCTTGAAAAACGGCAATTGATTCAATAAGTGTCGCCTGAAGCGATAAATGTCATCTTTTCGTCGTTATGTTGCTGTTTCGTATGTATTTTGTAGTTTTGGTTTTGGCGTTTTAGTCAGCTGGTGACAATGGCAGAGGGTCGATAACTGTGATCTGGGAGGGGTATTAATGCTTAGAAATGTGAACTGGGTTGGGTTTATATCAATTGAAGTTAGCGGCATGCTCTAACTGTTAGAACATGCCTGCTAATGATTACAGTTTGCTTAAGCGAGATTTATAATCATCGATAATGTGTTCCATTATCTCTTGTACTGATGCGTCTTTGGTTTTGTTATCCATAAAGACTTTAAAGGTTGCCAGTACATGTATGTCATCTCTAAGGCGGTCATTCTTCATCGAAAAGTAGGCTTGCTCTTGTTCCGCTTCTCTAACAACAAGACCCTCATGCTCAAACAATCGAGTGCCTGAATGGCCGTGCCATTTGGTGATTCTGTCGAGTGCGATTTCACATGAACGGTTAATCTCAATATGGTTTAGCCAGCTTGTTGGATGAGAGGGATCCTTTATTTGAGGGCATCGGACTGTATAGTTATAAACGTGGGAAATTGCTGTCATAAATTACCTACCTGTTCGCTGTAACGGATGCCATATTGGGCACTGTTTTTTATTCTGGTCAACAAATCGTGTTGGCCTGTGCGTACTGTATGTGTCTAACATTAACAATTAAGTTTTAACTTTGGTCATTCAATCTAATAATAGCTTACGTGTCATGCTGTTATAGATAGTAACGTAAAAGAGCTACAATATTTGTATCATTATTGGACTGCTATTGAAACCACAACTCTTGCTAATTTTAAAGCCTAGCTAAAACTTAGTTGCTCTGAGTATTTTTTACCATGACATCAACTCCAATAAACTTGCTCTAGCTCCCACTTTTACCTCTGACAACCTCGACAAAGGTCACTTTGACTGATAAAGCATCAGTTAATTTAATGACGTGCTTTTGTTGGCTATTTGCTGCTGTTTTTTTAGGAATATGCGAGTTAAGCGATTTGCTTGTGTAGAAACAATGCTGCAAATATGTAAAAAGGTTTATATGAAGGGCAGTATATGCTTATAATTTCACAATAAAGTAATCCAATCCCCAACCCTCCAGGAGGCTTAAATGGCCTGTTCAACAGTTTCAAAGCTAAAACTGCTAGCCATAGTGTGCATTAGTATTATTGCCACCGGCTGTGGTGAGGCTCCAGCACCTCAAGCGGCGGCGTTGCCGAGTGTGATTGTTAGCACTGCAAAGATGGAAGACATCCAGTCTAAAACTGAAATTGTTGGCCGAACTAGGGGATCTGAAGATGTGACCATTAAATCGCAAATTCAGGGGCAACTGCTTAAGCGCTCTTTCATCGAGGGAGACGATGTTACTCAAGGGGACTTGCTGTTTGAGATCGACCCTGCAACCTATGTTGCTGAGTTGGCTCAGCAAAAAGCGGTATTGAAGCAAGCGGTAGCCTCTAGAGATGTGGCGGTAATGAATTGGGAACGTGGTCGTCGCTTATTGCCTGATGGCATGATCAGTGCCCAGGACATGGATGAACTAACTTCGCGTAAGCTGACTACAGCCGCCGGGGTTGTGCAAGCCGAGGCTGCGGTGAGTGCTGCAGAGTTACAGCTCAGTTATACCAACATCTATGCCCCTATTTCAGGTCGAATTAGTAATGCTAAAGTCAGTACTGGTGACATCATTAGCCCGCAATCAGATATGGCGAACTTAGTTCAACTGCAGCCAATGTGGGTTAACTTTCAGGTCGCCGAAAGAGCGTTAATTAGTGCACAACAGAGTTTTTCTAAAGCGCTATCACGAGATATTAAGATCCAAGATATTGTGATTAATCTGCGTTTGCCGAATGCGACCATGCATAAAGAGTCAGGTTACATCGATTTTGTCAGCAACAAGGTTGATCCCGCGACTGGCACCCTACCTATTCGTGCAACTTTTAAGAATGCAGATAATTTTATGCTGCCAGGCATGTTTGTCACCTTGATTATCGAATCGCCCATTAAAGAGCAAGCGTTATTAATCCCACAGGCGTCTGTACAAGAAGATCAACAAGGTCGTTTTGTCATGGTGCTTAACGAACAGAATAAAGTTGAGAAGCGTATCGTCGAGCTTGGCGAACGATTTGGGGTTAAATGGCGTGTGCTGAGTGGTTTAGATGGTGGTGACCGTATCGTTGTTGACGGGCTACAAAAAATCCGCCCCGGTATTGAAGTGAACGCGGTCGAACAAGAGATTGTTCCTTTCCAAGACGCAAATGAAACTAAGTAGAGGCTTGCTATGATTAGTGAATTCTTCATCAATAGGCCTAAGTTTGCCTTTGTGATCTCTACCGTACTGACTTTGGTGGGGCTTATATCAATCCCAATCTTGTCAGTGGCTGAGTTTCCTGAGATTGCGCCACCGCAAGTGAGTGTGTCGACCAGTTACTCTGGCGCCAGTGCCAATATTGTCAAAGACACCATCGCCCAGCCGTTAGAAGCTGAGGTGAACGGCGTTGAAGGCATGTTGTATATGGAGTCAAAGAGTGCCAACGACGGTAGCTATTCACTCAATGTGACCTTTGAGGTCGGTACCGACCCCGATATGGCACAGGTAAAAGTACAAAACCGGGTGCAGCAAGCCATGCCGAGATTGCCTGAAGAGGTGAAAAGGCAGGGGGTGAAAGTTGAGAAACAGAGCCCCAATATTTTGATGGTGGTCAACCTTGTTTCTCCTAAAGAAACCTTTGATTCACTGTTTATTACTAACTATGCGGGCCTGAATGTAAAAGATGCCTTAGCGCGTCAGAATGGCGTATCGAAAGTACAGATTATTGGTGCACTCGATTACGCAATGCGAATATGGCTTGATCCCGATAAAATGGCCAGCTTTTCGATTACAGCCACCGATGTTATCGCGGCATTGCAAGAGCAAAATATTCAAGTCGCTGCGGGGCGTATTGGTGCTGCGCCAGTCGATCCTGAGCAGCAGTTCCAATATACGCTGCAGACCAAAGGACGACTTAAGAATCCGAAAGAGTTTGCGGATGTTGTGGTCCGAGCTAATGAAGATGGCTCAAAAGTTATAGTCGGCGATGTGGCTCGTGTTGAGCTAGGCTCACAAACCTATGACGCCCAAGGCAGGCTCAACAACAAACCGTCAGCGATTATCTCTATCTACCAGTCACCGGATGCTAACGCCTTAGAAGTGGCGGCGGGCATTCGACAGCAGATGGATAGCCTAGCGGCTAACTTTCCAAGAGATCTTGAGTACGAAGTGCTATATGACACCACAGAGTTTGTAGAAACCTCGATTAAAGAGGTGGTGCAAACGCTGTTTATCTCAGTTGCCTTGGTTATCTTTGTAGTGTTTATTTTCTTGCAGGATGTTCGTTCAACCTTGATCCCCGGGATTGCGATCCCAGTTTCTTTGATTGGTACCTTTGCCTTCTTGTTGATCTCCGGCATGAGCATTAATACGGTGTCGCTATTCGCGCTTATCTTAGCCATTGGTATTGTGGTTGATGATGCCATTGTGGTGGTAGAAAACGTAACGCGTTTAATGCAAGACGAAGGCTTGTCACCGAAAGAAGCGACTTCTAAGGCGATGAAAGAGGTCACCGGACCGATTATAGCGACGACCTTAGTGCTGTTAGCGGTATTTGCACCTACGGCAGTGATGCCTGGGATCACCGGGCAAATGTATGCTCAGTTCTCGGTAACCATCTGTATATCGGTACTTATCTCATCAGTTAATGCATTGACGCTAAGTCCGGCATTATGCGCCTCTGTACTGCGAGCACCGAAAGATCATACCCAAGGTTTCCACGCTAAGTTCAATAAGCACTTTAATATTTTCACTGGCAAATACACCAAACTAGTTCATGTACTCACCCGCAAGCTGGTGTTGGTGCTAGTGGTCTTTATCGCACTGTTAGCAGCGACTGGCGGTTTAGCAAAAATCTTACCATCGGGCTTTGTGCCGATGGAGGACAAGAAAGCCTTTATGGTTGATATTCAGCTTCCTGATGGTGCATCACTTAACCGTACCGAAGATGTCATGCGTGAATTGGTGGAGTTAACGCTGGCAGAGCCGGGCGTTGAAAACGTGATCCATGCCAGTGGCTTTAGTATTTTATCTGGATCGGTTACTTCAAACGGCGGTTTGATGATTGTCACGCTATCGACCTGGGCTGAGCGTGAGTCAGCTGATATGGCTGAGCATGCGATTGTGGCAAAACTGCAAGCCAAATACGCGGCGAATCCATCTGTTAAAGCAATGGCTTTCTCACTGCCGCCAATACCAGGTGTAGGTAGTGTAGGTGGTTTTGAGTTTGTACTACAAGACACTCAAGGTCGTAGCCCGCAGGAGCTAGCATCGGTGATGCGTGCGCTTATAATGAAAGCGAACGAGCAGCCTGAAATTGCCATGTCATTTAGTAATTTCCGCGCCGATGTGCCGCAAATGTTTGTCGATGTTGACCGCGACAAGGCAAAGGCATTAGGCATACCGCTTAATGAGATCTTCACCACCATGCAGACTATGTTGGGGTCGATGTATGTCAATGACTTTAACCGCTTCGGTAAGGTCTTTAGAGTGATATTGCAGGCGGAAGGTGAATACCGAAATTCCGATAGGGATATTGCCCGCTTTTATGTGCGTTCTTCATCCGGTGAAATGGTGCCACTGAGTACCTTGGTGACAGTGACGCCAATATTGGGACCAGACGTGATGAACTCATACAATATGTTTAGTTCTACCACGATTAACGGCTTTCCTGCACCAGGCTATAGTTCCGGTGATGCGATTCTCGCTATGGAACGAGCAGCCTCTCAGAGCTTACCTACAGGCTATACCTATGAATGGACTGGGCAGACATACCAAGAGATTAAAGCGGGTAACTTAGCGCCACTTATCTTTGCCTTAGCCTTGGTCTTTACCTATCTATTTTTGGTAGCTCAGTACGAGAGTTGGACCATTCCGTTTGCGGTGATGCTTGCCGTGCCGATTGCGATATTAGGAGCGTTTCTTAATATTTGGCTGGTGGGTGCTGAGCTCAACTTGTACGCCCAGATTGGTTTGGTGTTGTTGATAGGCTTGGCCTGTAAGAACGCTATCTTAATTGTTGAGTTTGCCAAGCAGTTAAGAGAGGAGGGTAAGAGTATTTTGGATGCCGGTGAAACGGCTGCGAGACTGCGTTTCCGAGCAGTATTAATGACCGCTTTTTCGTTCTTACTCGGGGTACTACCTTTAGTTGTAGCCACAGGCGCGGGCGCCGGTAGTCGCCGAGCACTAGGTTATTCGGTGTTCGGTGGTATGTTAGCGGCCACTATCGTTGGTACCTTGCTTGTGCCTGTTTTCTACGTGATGATGCAAACGTTACGTGAAAAGTTTAAAGGTAAAGCAGAACCTAAAGAGGAAGAACTTAAGAGCGAAGAGGTAAAGGGTTAAGCTCTTAAGCCTTAGTGTCTAAGTCCGTTTCAAGTACATTTTGAATTAATGAAGGCCTGCATTGTTGCAGGCCTTTTTATTGGTTAAGTATGGAGTGAGCGGGAGTTACTGGCTCACTGGCCCATACCGATTTAGTCTAAATGTTGAAGCTATCATATTGTGTATTTTTATTTATAAAAAGAAACGTCGTGGTGCTTAACCCGCTCTTGCTTCCATAAGAGTCAATCCTGCAGCGTCACGGTGAAATTTCTGAGAAACGAAATTTCCAACGGGGAAGATTTGATTCTCAGAGTTTATTGAAATATTTTTAAGCTCAGACGTTTACGAGAAAACAGATAAAACTTAAAACACAAGTGCTAAGTATTTACGCTTTTATAACCCTGTGCGGATGCAGTTGAGGCATTTGGTTTCATGGCCAATTCTGTTCCATACAGAATTCGGCACTCCCTCAATCCATGGAGCTCAGATTAAAGCGCAGAGCGGCCAAGGATGGTGCAAATAAAGATGCCAAAAACTGTCCTGCTAGGCATCGATAATTTTTTAACATCTAACAAAGCCTATAAGAATTAATCTTATGACGAATGTTAAAAAATGATACACGGACCCATTGAACACCCTAGGCTCTCTTTCTCCGCTGCCGACGAGGTGATTTCTGTCGCTTCGATTTAGAAATTATCTATTTACAGTAATGCCTTAGCAGTGATAGTTTGTTAAGAAATTAACGAGTTGCTAAGAACGTTATCGAGCGACTAATGATTAAGCTGTTATGAGTTTTCCTATGGTGTCACAAACTGAGTTAGCAGAACGTACGATTAGATTTATGAATTTAATGCCTACGGATCTAGGAATGGAATTAACTTTACTTAAAGGGCATCTTTTAATTGAAGAGTTTCTAAGTGATTTAATTAAGGTCAAATTATCTGATTACAATCCTTTAGGTCTAAAAGTTGAAAAAAGAATGATGTTTAACCAAAAATTAAATTTGTGTTGGGCATTAACACGAAAGGAATTACCTGATTCAATATGGATAGCGCTTAAAAAATTAAATTCTATACGTAATGACATGGCTCATGAAGTAGAGCCTAAAGGTATAAATAAAAAAATAACTGAACTAACGACACAAGTTTTACCAAACTCGGGGTTTAGTAAAGAGTCATACGAAGGACGGGAATTACTTTGTACTATTGCGTGGATGCATGCGGCATTGAGTGGCACAGCTTACCGCCAATCAAACTCATAACACGCCAATTAAGACGGGACTGCTAAAGCTTGGCTCAGTTTCGCTCCGCTATACAGTTTAGCCAAGCATTATCAGGCCCTTAATGGGGCGTTATGTAGCAAGGAAGCATATTGAACTGGTCGAGAATAATAAAGCTTTCAGCTTTCCACTTTGTAGCACTCACTTTATTGAGTATGTTAACTACTTTGTTCATTGGAGCTGATAATTTAGATAAACAAGCAGGGCGTGACTTGTTACTTTATTTTAATTTTCCTTCATTTATTGTTGGGTCAACTATCCTTACTCTATTTGCTAAAACACAAAAGTCAAAAGTTTTATTGCATCTTTTAATATCTGTAATAATAAGCTATGTCGTATCTACTGCCATTGTTTCTGTACTTATGCAAACAGTATATATTTCACCAACATGGGTTATTGATTTACCTATGTCTATAATGTCTATTTTAGTAGCAATATTCATTGGTGGATATTTTCGTGGTAAAACTAGAAATACTACATAAAAAGCTATTAATAAGGGCAAAAAACAGCTGGCGGTTTTCGTCCCTCAACATTTTAGCCAACAGTTTTAGTCCGCTTAATTGGGCGTTATACATTCAGGGATAGTTTTGTGGAAGTCGAAGAGTTAGGCTCTCTCTATTTTCATGAGAGATTTGAAAGTGATATCGAATCAATAAATGATTCAGCGAATGGACTTTTCATCATCATTGAATCGAAAGATGAACTAGGCAAAGATATGTGGCTTAAACTTAGCTTTGAGTTGTCTATGGCTTACAGGTACCTCGATGAGGCTGATCTTTCATATTATTGGAAAACAGATTTATTTTCTTCACGTTATCATGTTTATCAAATATTAAATGGTGGATGGTGGATGGTCGAATGGTGAACCACGACATAAAGCAGTTATGGATTTTACCGACGCTTGTAAAAATAGAGAATATTTCATAGCTACTTCAAATGGTTGTATGAATGTTGTTAGTGACCAACCTCCGATGATTGAGTTATTGAATGTATAAACAAGTGTAATTAGGTGGGTTTATTATCCATAAAAGGCGCTTAAGAGGGAAAGTTTACAGTTGGCTGTTTTCACTCTGTTAAACATGTTAGCCAGCTACAAATTTCCCCTTAGCGGGGCGTTGGTATGACTCCCCACGTCAAGCAGAACATGACGATACCGGCCTAAATACTTAAGCCTTTATCTTTTCTTCTCATCCAAATTGGATTGAGCTAACACAGTCGATGAAGCAAGTAATTTCGTCGGTTGTCATGCTGATATCCGTGGATTACTTATCTTTCAATAAGCAGCGCCTACCTTACATAATCCGTCGTGACACCTGTCTTCAGTCTATGTTCGTGGTTCAATACGGAGCTAACCGCATTGCCATCCTAACGCCCTCGGTGATCGTGTCACATCCGATGCTTGACCCACTGTATTAGCTCAAAATCGTTTATCATGCAGGTACTCTCGATAACCGTAGTTTGGGATTAACTTTTGTCAGTACCACTTCTCGTGAAATAGCCCAAATATAAGCAATCATTTCTCTGGCAATGGCTGTCACGACTACGTTGTTATGTTTGCCCTTGTGCATGAGTTTTTGATATCGACGACATAGCCTTAACTGCGCTTGCCATGCGATATCAACAATATCTTTCGGTAAACCTTCTTGTCTTATTTGCATCTCGGTTGAGATCTTAGCGGGGTAGCGATAGGAGTGAGCCCCTTCGACTAATAACCGCCTTGCTCGACCATTGCCGCATTTCGTTATCGCACCCACATGCCGCTTGCCGCCACTCGAGTGCTCTGAAGGCACTAAGCCAACATAGCTCATTAACTTTCTAGGATGATCAAAGCGAGTTAGATCGCCTAACTCAGCAATGACCCCTGCTGCAACTAATAACCTCACTCCACGTAATGCTTGTATGGCTTTGACGACCGGATAGTAACGCCACTTTTTAACGTGATGTTCAAGTTCATTGTCTAGCCGTTTTAGCCTCGCGATCCGCTCCGAAATGGTTTGTAAGTATTCTTGCAAGACAATCTGTTGACTAGGATGCGGCAATATCAGTTCAGTCAGCCAGCGTAAGTGCTTTAGCGACCAATTAGCGGTGCCCTTATAGTTGATGTTATTTCTAAGCTGAAGCGCTTTAAGCTGGTATTTAGCGTCTTTTAGATCTTTCATAGCAGTTTCACGAGCACGAGATAGATCGCGGATTGCTTCATCTTCAGGCTCAGGAACATAGATAGCGGTCAGATCTTCGGACTTGAGCAGCTTTGCTAACTTAAGCGCATCACGTTTATCGGTTTTAACCTTCTCACCAGGCTTTTTAGGAATAAGCGAAGGAGCAATGACATAGCAACAGTGACCTAAGCTTGTCAGCAAGCGGTAGATCCAATATCCGCAAGGCCCTGCCTCATATACAAAGTGTAAGGTCGCTTCTGGATACTTAGATTGGAACTGCCTAGCAAGTTTGATTATAGACGCTTTGGCACTTGAAACTCGCCCAAAATGAACCGCTTGCGCTCCTCTTTGATCTTCAATATAAGCAACTTCTACAAATTCTTTATGTGTATCAAGGCCAATAAAAAGTATGTTATGTTTATTCATGCTGATCTCCGATTTAGTTTCTTTAACAAAACTATTATGGCTCTGGCTTTCAGCTAACCCACGATTGATTGGAGATCAGCATCTTTAGTGGGGAGTCATTATGTCTAGGTGTTTAAGGCGAAGGGATGCATATGGCTAATAATGATTCACAAAATAATCATCAAAACTCTGTGAGACCTATTTTTAGAATCCTTACTGGTGCGTTATTTTTGTTTGGAGTTTATGGCGTATATTTAATTGCTTTAGTTAAATATTCTATTTTTACTAGCTCAGGTTTTAGTCTTGGTTTTATTTTCTCAGGTCTTATAAGTTTTACAGTTTTTATTATTTGGGTGTATGTATCAGGTTATGTCACTCTTAAGGGTAAACTACCTAGTGGTAAAAACACCTAACAAGGGTTTTCAAGTCGGACAAATTACAGTTGGCTTTTTGTTCTTGCCTTACTTATTTTAGCCAACTGCAATTTGCCGCTTAAAACGGCGTTATAAGCACAAGGAATTTTTTCAGATGATCCGCAACTTTCTAGAGACAGAGAAACAAATTCAGAATTCAGCACATGATGGAAAAGGTGCTGTAGAGTTGTATGAAATTTGGGGTAAATCAGATTTCATCAGCGGATGCGATTTTATTGATAGGCAAATTATACCGCCAAATTCTACTGTTGGTTATCACAAACATGGTAACAATGAAGAGATGTATATCATTCTTGAAGGCAGCGGAACAATGACTATTGCAGATCAAGAATATAGAGTTAAAAAAGGAGATATGATTAAAAACCCTCCTTTTGGTGGGCATGGTTTGGTCAATGATTCAAACGAGAACATAGAGTTGTTAATCATACAGATGAGTGTTGAGTAGTGTGCTTATAACAAGCTGCTAAATCTAGCCTCACCAAGGCTGTCATGCCATATGCTGCGCTAATCACCCGCCAGCTCTAGGTTCACTTATTAACAGGGCGTTAATTACCTTATGGAAGAGTCAGTAAAATGATTAGGGATATTTTGGGAAAACCATTCGAATGGCATATGTATGGCCTGGGTTACCTAATGGTGGGCTGGCTGTATATTCAAATAGTTATTTCACCTATGGCAATCCTTGCTATGTTGAGTTTGGTCAGTTTTGAGTTTGTAGATTCAGATGTGGCATTGAACATTTTATACAGTGCATTGCTCATTGGATTTATTATCGGGATATATTGGGCTGAGCGAGTGCGTAGGACTCATGGTGTTCTGAATTTTCACTCATATTTGTTATCTACACCAGAGATTGATGGGTGGAGAGATAGAAGTGGTAATGTTATTGCTAGGGGGTAAATTAACAAGTGCCTTAACGACGACACCGTTAGCTGTCATGGTTTTAGCAAACACCGCAAAAACATTATGCCAGCACGGTAGGTGTTAGGCGGGCGTTAGCTAGCAAAAGGATATTGGACTAAGTTTTGAAACTTTACATTAAATTTGCAGCAATATATGCGTTAAGGATGGGCGGAGCACTTTTCGCAGTGACTATGTTTATTGCCATTGTTAGTAGCTTTCTCAAAGGTTCTGATGACCCAATATCTGTTGTCATTCAGCGTTTGGCTATAGCTTCCATTGTGGTTTTCTTAATATTTTATATTGGCAGTTTTATCTATGGACTATTCAAGTACCATGTTGAATCCCCCTTTATGGATAGTCAGGAGTAATCTGCTAGCTAACAAGCGCCTAAATTATGATTCACCGAGGCTATCTGCCACTTGCCGAGCAAATCGCCCACCAGCACATGGTTCTCTTATTTAGAGTGGCGTTATGAGTTCACAAGCCTTGCCTGAATATCTACATTTTCTTCTTAAATAGCTGAAACTCAAGGCTTTCAATCTTTAGCCCAAGCCCTTGACTCATGAGTAGAGCCTATTGAAACAGCGAGAGTTGAAAGCTTTGGTTTGTAGCGCTACAGGGTTGATTTATTATGGGTGGCTATATTTATTGTTAATAATATTATATTGAAAATATTTCAACTGATGATTTGAAAGATGCTAAGTATTGATATCTGCTTGAATGCTAGTTATGTTGTTGATTATCAATGGCTGGCTAAGTTGTTTCTGCCCCGTAAATAGGCGTCATGTACTCAAGGAGAGTTACGCACATGGATTCTAGTCCTAATTATAAAAACTACACACTAGATGAGTTATATGACGTTAGAGATAACATAAATAGAGAAAAATACCCTGAAAGGGCAAAAGAAATTGACTTGGCCCTTTCAAATAAGATGAATAGTCCTGAAGGGAAATTAGAACTAGAAAGGCAACAAGAAGTAGATAAATATTCAACGTTTTGGCGGCGCTTTTGGGCTGCTACAGTTGATGGCATTATATTCGCAATTATATTGTATGTTGAATGTTTGATATTTGGTGTTGAATACAGCGCTCAAGATAAATTCCTTCAAGCTTTAAATGGTGTTCAATTCGCAATTTACGTAATTTTTATGCACGGTTATTTTGGTCAAACGCTCGGAAAAATATTGATGGATGTAAAGGTCCTTAACCATGACACTGAGACTGAGATCAATGTTAAACAGGCACTCCGCAGAGAGTCAGTTAGTTTAACTTTAAATATTTCATGGGTTTTGATTATCTTAGTAGTAGCAACGTCATTAGAAATGTCCGGTAGAATCTCCGAAGGTTTATCTTATGCTGTTATAGGGTTTGGTATTCTAGCTATGGTTTGGGGAGTATCAGAGTTTGTAACCATGTTGTTTAACGACAAACGCAGGGCAATTCATGATTACATTGGTAAAACAGTTGTAGTACGCACATAGAAAATAGTTAGAAAAGAACGATTATCAATGGCAGTCTATGTCTATGTCTATGTCTATTTTGGCTTTATTTGACGTTTTATCAAGCTGTTAGGTGAAAACTGGCATTACTAACTCTGGTAGTGCCGTAATTCAAAAGTGAAAGAAACTCTTAAAATGAAAGCAATTATTATTAGTATATTTTTATTCAGTATCAGCCTTAACATACAAGCAAGTGAGTCTATCGAAGGTGTTACAACATATTCGATAGAAACTATAAAAGAGTTAAAAATTGAGTCGTTAAGTGCTTTATTGGTAAATCACTTTAAATCAAATAATCTCAATATTAAAGACATCGACACAGTTACATATTTAGCAGATGGCGTAATGACTGATATGTCCGGTAAAGAAAAAAATAACAACTTTCTTTCTGCTGAAACTGTTGAGCTGCTAATTAATGACAAGGCGCTGATTGTTAATGTAATATCGCATAAAACATCTAACGAATAATTTAACCGGGTGAATACTGTTTGGCTGTTCTTATTAGGTTGCCAAACA
Organism: Shewanella sp. KX20019; assembly: GCF_016757755.1. Lineage (NCBI taxonomy): Bacteria > Pseudomonadati > Pseudomonadota > Gammaproteobacteria > Alteromonadales > Shewanellaceae > Shewanella > Shewanella sp. KX20019. Next base: position 1,573,734 of record NZ_CP068437.1, read on the forward strand.
CTATTTGCCCATGAGTTAGCGCATTGTCGAGTATTCGATTACCATACATTTTCTAATCAAAAACGCATAAACTAAAGTCTGAGCTCTTACACATTTCTGTCCTGCAGCGCTCTAAAACTGATCCGACTGTATAGTTACTGGCTCACTCTTTATAAGGCGCCAGTCTTCATCGAATCGCTCATACTTTATTGTCTACCGATAACGGCGCCGCTGAATGGATACTGCGGTAAAAGCCCCATGCATGAGCTTGCTGTTTCTGGCGGAATACTGGCCGAACTGAATCATTAATACAAAGGGGCATTGAGTGGAAGGGCTACCAGAAAGGAAAAAGCCCACTCCGAGGAGTGGGCTCTTAAGCTTGCTTTAACTTTTGCAGGGAAAAAGCGAACTCTTTAATTATATCGCAATTGCAGCAATTTGTATCTTGTAAAGCCATCGGAAACTACGTGAAATCGCCTGTCTATCGGCTTTTTTCTGATATTTCAGATGTTTTTATATCTGAAAACATCCCAAAAGCTTATCTAACAAAGCGCGCTCCTTTACTGCAAGTCGATTTTTAATCAAACTGCCAGTCAAAAAAAGCAAGTTGCAGTCTCTCTATGTTGATGAACATTGCAAGCGCATCTACATTGATTAAAAGTGCAATGAAAGATAGCAAGCACTGCCAAGGGAGTGTTGACAAGCTTGCTATCGGTTCACCTTTTACTTAACTAATTGAACTGCGTAACTGTCGATAAAATCAATGCTGTAAACTCAACGCTATAAAGCGTTCGTAAAGATCTGACAGATCTCTTCATGAGTTGCTTGTTTAGGGTTGGTAAATCCACAGGCGTCTTTCAGAGCATTGTCTGCAAGCGTAGGAATATCTTCAGCCTTAACGCCTAGCTTAGTAAGATTCTCTGGGATTTTGACCGCAACTGAAAGCGCTTTAATCGCTTCTAACGCCGCTGCTGCGCCCTCTTCATCACTCATGGCAATGACATCCACACCCATCGCTTTAGCAACATCTTTTAGGCGCTCTGGTACCACTTGTGCGTTGTAGGCTTGAACGTGTGGCAATAACAGTGCGTTACATACACCGTGTGGAAGGTCGTAAAAGCCGCCCAACTGATGCGCCATAGCATGTACATAGCCTAAGCTTGCATTGTTAAATGCCATACCCGCTAAGAACTGTGCGTAAGCCATTTGTTCACGTGCTTGAATGCTCTGGCCATTTTCAACCGCCTCAACAAGATTACCTTGGATAAGCTCTATCGCTTTAATCGCACAGGCATCAGTGATTGGGTTTGCAGCAATAGACACATAAGCTTCGATTGCGTGAGTTAATGCATCCATACCCGTGGCAGCTGTTAAGCCTGCAGGCTTAAGTAGCATCAATTCAGGGTCATTAACTGATAATAGTGGCGTGGTGTTTTTGTCGACAATGGCCATTTTGATATGACGCGTTTCATCAGTGATGATACAGAAACGTGTCATTTCACTAGCTGTACCAGCAGTGGTGTTAATGGCTACAAGTGGTAGTTGTGGCTTAGCAGATACATCCAGACCTTCATAATCTTTAATGCTGCCGCCATTAGTTGCCACTAATGCGATACCTTTTGCACAGTCATGAGGAGAGCCGCCACCAAGAGAGATGACAAAATCACAATCATTTGCTTTTAGTAGCTCAAGGCCTGCTTCAACATTACCCACTGTTGGATTTGGTTGCACGCCATCGAATACGACTGCTGCAATACCATTACTTGCGAGCTTGTCAGTCACTTGAGCAACCAAGCCTATTTCAACTAAAGGCTTGTCTGTAACAATTAGAGCATTCTTAAAGCCAAGAGTTTTGATATCACCAATAGCTTCGGTAACCGCATCTTTGCCTAAGACATTGACAGATGGGATAAAAAATTTAGCAGCCATAAAATTCACCTATTACGCTTAATGTTAAAAGTTGTTATATCTTCTGGTAATTAAAGTACCAACACTGATGCGCTAAAGGTGTGATCTGGCTCTGATTTAGCCTTAAATCTAGTGTAAATCACTCTAAAATTCGATCTAGGTAGCTAATTCTGTAATTTTATGACGTCGATAGCCTTCAATATGAAAATTCAATACTCGCTAAATAGTATTGTCGTTTTATTTACCGCAACAGTACGGTTATGTGGGTGCTGATGACGGCACTCTAAACTTATTCTGGTGTCTACCTTGGCAAAGGGGTGTCACCGAATTGACATAAAACTGTCTTTAAGCTGTTATCTGTTACTGGCATGGTTACGGCTCGATCTACAACGTGCGTTGTCAATTCGGGGATAAGCAGTATGGGGCTAGAGAAGTTACTGTATTTGCAGGGTGTCGGTGCCGAGTTTGTCAGCTGTAGTGGCGAAAAAATCTATACTCCAGAACAAGATCGCATCGGAATACTACGTTGCATGCTGGCTGGTGAGCAGCATCTGAATGACGAGCTGATTGCCAGCAAAATCTTTGCGCTCGACGCATTGCCATGGACTCATGCATTACCGAGCTTTCAGCATTGCTGTATTGAAGCGCCATTACTCAACCTTTACCTCCCCGAACACTGCAATGACTTGTTGTGGATTGAATTGCAGCTAGAAGATGGCAACGCATATAAGTTTGCCGTTTATTGCGATAAGTTACGCTCTCACTGCAGTGATTTCGGCACTAGCCCCTTGGTAGAGGTTGCCGGTGATTACCAAATTGAAACAGTGGGTTATCTGCATTATCAATTATCCATAACGCAAGCATTTATTGATTCATCTCTGGTGCGAATAGACGCTACGGATAGCGTCGAGCTTCCTTGCATTGGGCTTGGGTATCATCGGGTGAGCTTCTCACTGGATAGTCCTGCAGCCGCTGCTTGCACTGATCAAACCAATACCGATGACGATGGAATAACTTCTGCAACCTGGCTGGTCGCCCCTGCAACAAGCTATCAAGGCTGCAAAACAGGGATAGATGACCGGCTTTGGGGCTTGAGCATCCAACTATTCAGCCTACGCAGCGATACCCAGTGGGGAATTGGTGACTTTGCCGATCTGTTATCTCTTCTCGATGTTGTAGCCAAAGAGGGCGCAAGTTTTGTAGTACTTAATCCGCTACATGCGCTTGATATTGCTAAGCCGCAGGTGTGCAGCCCTTATAGTCCATCTGACAGGCGTAGATTAAATCCGCTCTACATCAACATTGAGATGGTGCCCGAATTTGAGCTGCTATTGAGTGTAAAGGCTGATGCCGTAATTGACCCTGTAAATGGCGAGCCTAGAGCTGATTTACAGGAGTTAAAGGCTGAACTCATAGCGATTAAGGCGCTAGTTAATGCGACAGATTGGCTCGACTATCGCTTAGTCAGTCGCCATAAATACCGTATTTTTGCGCGATTATATAAGTTATTCCTATTGCATCATGCTGAACAGGCTACCGGGCGAGCACTGTGCTTCAACCGTTTCATCGCCGACAAAGGTGAGCCGTTGCAGCAGTTTTGCGATCAACAAGCCGAAGACACGAGAGAGTTAAGCGAGTTTAAAGGCCTCGATAGGCGCTTTTTTGCCTACCTACAGTTCGTTGCCGAGCAGCAATTAACTCAATGCCAAGGACACGCTAAGCAACTTGGGATGTCAATTGGTTTGGTCCGCGATCTCGCGGTGGGAGCCGCGGCTAATAGCGTTGAAGTTAAAATGGCTAATAACCCTTTTTGCCAGCAAGCCAGTATCGGCGCTCCGCCAGACCGATTTGCACCACAAGGCCAAAATTGGGGGCTGACTCCGCTAGATCCTATTGCGCTTAAACAGAGTGACTATCAACATTTTATCTCCTTGTTACGTAGCAATATGCAATCTTGCGGCGCACTGCGTATCGATCATGTGATGTCGCTTCTGCGCCTATGGTGGTGGCCTGCATCTAAGGAGCTCGGTAAAGGAGCCTACGTCTATTATCCGTTGGATGCACTATTGGCCATCTTGTGCATTGAAAGTCAGCGGGCACAATGTCGCGTCATTGGTGAAGATTTAGGGCTTATTCCACCTGAAATAGTCAACAAGCTATCTGCTGCAGGTGTTTTGTCAAATGAACTATTTTATTTCAACAAGCAAGCTGGTGTTTTTACGCCACCACAAGAATACCAACCGCAAAGCTTAATGATGTTGGCTAATCACGACGTACCACCGTTATTAGCATGGTGGCAAGCAGACGACCTCGCGCTAAGGCACAAGCTCGGTCTTATTGACAGCGATAGTACCCTCCAAGCTGCTTTACAAGAGCGTGACCATGAAAAACAACAATTACTTATGCTTTTGTGTCGTGCTGGTGCACTGAACCATAGCGATATTGATAGCACAGAGTATCCAGTATTATTGCAGGCTTGGATCGCTGTTTGCGCCGCAGGTAATGCCAATTTATTTAGTGTGCAATTGTGCGATTTGGCCCTTGATAACCAACCTGTAAATATCCCTGGCACTTGGCTTGAATATCCTAATTGGCAACGACGTATGCCTGTCACTTTAGAGACCATGGCTGCGGATCAGAGCATTAAGGTATTGTTTAAACAACTTAGGTTGGCACGAACAACTGCTGCTGTGCCCCATGATCAAATACCAACTTGCTCAACAACATTGTCACTACAACCTAATGGACTAAACCGCTATGACCAATAACGCTCCCGAATTTAAACATGGTTCCGATGTCGCTTTACTAAACGGTGAGTTTGTTGATGTATTTTCACTACTCGGTATGCATGCAAGCGACAATGGTAAATCACTGACTGTACGTTGCTTTTTGCGCGGAGCAGTGAGTGTTGACGTTATTTGCCACAAAACATCTCGCAAGGTAGCGAGCTTGGCTAAGTGTAATGATGAAGGGCTGTTTAGCGGTAAAATGGGCCGTAGGGTAAAGCCATTTCTCTACAAACTGCGGGTCCAATACCCTTTAAGCGAAGTCAATATTGTCGATCCTTACCAATTTGATAGCCAATTGGCTGCTGATGATCTCTATCTTTTTGGTGAGGGGGCACAGCAACAAGCTTATCAGTTTCTAGGTGCTAATTGGCGTGAATGCCAAGGCGTTACTGGGGTACTCTTTTGTGTTTGGGCGCCCAATGCCAAGCGGGTGTCATTAATCGGTGATTTCAACCATTGGGATGGTGCGGTCAACGTGATGCGCCAACATCTTGCCAATGGTATTTGGGAAATTTTCATTCCAAATATTACGGCGGGTACCTACTACAAGTTTGAGATAATTGATGCAAATGGGCTTTGCATTGAAAGAGCCGATCCATACGCTAAAGCAATGCAACCTGCTCCGGGTAATGCCTCGATGGTGAGCAGCGCTAAGCAACATGTTTGGCAAGATAAGCAATGGCTTGCAGAGCGTAGTCAACAGGTGTGGCATCAAGCGCCAATGTCTATCTATGAAGTTCATCTAGCCTCTTGGCGCAGGCAGGGTGAAGACGGTACTCAATACCTTGATTATGCTGAGCTAACACAGCAACTCATCCCCTATACCGTAGACATGGGCTTTACGCATCTGCAGTTAATGCCAGTGAGTGAATATCCATTCGATGGTTCTTGGGGTTATCAGCCTGTAGGGCTTTATGCGCCGACTTACCGTTTTGGCGACCTGAACGGTTTAAAAATCTTTATTGATGCTTGTCATCAGGCGGGCATAGCGGTGCTATTGGATTGGGTGCCTGCTCACTTTCCAAAAGATCCCCATGGGTTATGCCTGTTTGATGGTACCAATTTGTATGAGCATCACGACCCGCGCCAAGGTGAACATCCTGATTGGGATACGTTGATCTATAACTATGAACGTGGCGAGGTACAAAGCTATTTATTGAGCAATGCTTGTTACTGGTTAGAGGAGTTTCATTTTGACGGCTTGAGACTCGATGCCGTGTCTTCGATGTTGTATTTAGATTACAGTCGAGAAGCGGGGCAGTGGTTACCGAATGCTAATGGTGGGCGCGAAAATCTCTCTGCAATTAGCTTTCTACAAAACTTGAATCAACGCATCTATCGCCGTTTTCCTGGTGTTTGTATGATTGCCGAAGAGTCGACTGCTTGGCCGGGAGTGAGCCATGTGATTGATAAGCCGCTGTCGCAATCGATAGATAGCCATACACAATATAACTTAGGCTTCGGCTTTAAATGGAATATGGGCTGGATGAATGACAGCTTGAGCTATTTACAGCGCGATCCCATCTACCGTCAACACCATCACCATGAGCTTAGTTTCAGCCTCGTCTACCAATATACCGAACAGTTTATTTTAGCCTTGAGCCATGATGAAGTCGTGCACGGCAAAGGCTCATTGCTGCATAAGATCCCTGGAGATGATTGGCAGAAATTTGCCACGTTAAGGGCCTATTATGGCTTTATGTGGGGTCACCCAGGAAAGAAACTGCTGTTCATGGGAGATGAATTTGCCCAGCGAGATGAGTGGAACCACGATGTTAGTTTGGATTGGCACCTGCTGCAGTACGCGCCTCATATAGGGATGCAGGCTTGGGTTAAAGATCTAAATAAACTCTATAAATCATCCACAGCTCTTTGGTTAAAAGATAGCGACCCTAGTGGTTTTAGCTGGTTAGATTGTGACAATGCAGCCTCGAGTATCTTTAGCTTTATACGTCACGGCGAATTAGGTGCTGAAGACAATAGCTCATTGGTGTTTATCGTTAATATGACGCCGGAGGTGCATCACGGATTTAGGATCGGACTTGCTCAGAGTGGTGACCTTGTCGAGAAGCTTAACAGTGATAGCGCATTTTATGGTGGTAGCGATGTAGGTAACCAGGGGCTCATTTGTGCAGAAGAAATTCCATATCAAGGAATGCCTTTTAGCGCACTAGTGACGGTGCCGCCGCTTGCCTGTTTAATTATTGGTAAGGCATAAACCATGCTGACCACCAGAGGGCTTCCTTATCCGCTTGGGGCAACGGTCGATGATAATGGTGTTAATTTTGCGTTGTTCTCTGCCCATGCCACATCAGTCACGCTTTGTGTGTTTGATAGCAGTGGGAAGAACGAGCTTGCACGTTATCCCTTGATGCACAAAAGCCAACAAGTGTGGCACCTGCATATAGCCTGCACAGATAAGGGATTGGTCTATGGTTATCGAGTCGATGGTCCTTTTGAACCTCATTCTGGTCATCGATTTAACGCCAATAAACTGCTGCTCGACCCTTATGCTAAGCAGTGGGTCGGTCAATTTGTAGAACATCAAAGTCACTATGGTTACTGCACTGACCACACGTTAGAAGACCTGTCTTTTAACTGCGACGATAATGCGGCTTACATGCCCAAATGCAAAGTCGTTGATACTGCTACATTAGCCGCTATTTCGCCCTTAAGGGCTGCGGCAGCACATGTTGGCAATGATCTTAATGGTCATATCATTTATGAGCTGCATGTAAAGGGCTTTACCCAGCAGTGTGATGACATTGATGCATCTGTTCGTGGCACATATTTAAGTTTAGCAGAGCCGAAAATACTAAATTACTTAACCGATCTAGGGGTGACCTGTGTTGAGTTGTTACCAGTACACAGCTTTATTAATGAAGCCTTTTTACAGCATAAAAATCTAACTAACTATTGGGGCTATAACAGCTTAAGTTTCTTTGTGCCCCATTTTCAATATCAAAGCGAGTCCCTCACCGGACCAGAGCCAATTGAACAGTTTAGGATGATGGTGAGCGCGCTGCATGACTCGGGTATAGAGGTGATCCTCGATGTGGTTTATAACCACACCGCTGAAGGTAACCGCCATGGACCAACCTTGAGCTTCAAGGGGATTGATAACTTAAGTTATTACCGATTGCTCCCAAATGATAAACGCTTTTATATCAACGACACCGGCTGTGGGAATACACTAAACATCAGCCATCCCAAAGTGTTGCAGATGGTCATGGACTCATTACGTTATTGGGTTGAAGTGATGGGCGTAGACGGTTTTAGGTTTGATTTAGCCAGTTGTTTAGGTCGAGAAAATCATGGTTTTGATAAGGGTGCAGGTTTTTTCGATGCCATAGCCCAAGATCCAGTGCTGAATAGAGTAAAGCTGATTGCAGAGCCTTGGGATATCGGGCCTGGAGGCTACCAGTTAGGCGGTTATCCTCAAGGTTGGAGTGAATGGAACGATCGTTATCGCGATACTCTGCGCCGCTTTTGGCGCGGCGACTTTGGCATGCTGCCTGAGTTAGCGCGGCGGTTACATGGGTCGAGTGATTTGTTTGAACATGCTGATAGAAGCGCCGGCTCCAGTATTAATTTCATCACCAGCCATGACGGTTTTAGCCTGCATGATCTGGTCTGTTACTGCCAAAGGCATAATGAACTCAACGGTGAACAAAGCCGAGACGGACATCAAGAAAACTACAGCCATCACTATGGTGAAGAGGGTGAAAGCGACAGTGCAGAGATAAATGCGCTGCGCCAACGGCAAGTGCGCAACATGCTCACCACACTCATCTTGTCGCAAGGCGTGCCTATGCTGCTGGCGGGAGATGAAATTGGTCATAGTTTACAGGGCAACAACAATGCTTATTGCCAAGACAATGATATCAATTGGCGAGACTGGTCCTATAACGCCGAACAGGACAGTTTACTGCAGTTTGTTAAGCAGCTGATTGCCATTAGAAAACGTTTCTCAGGTTTGTACCCTAAGCATTTTATCCATAACAATGTATCAACAGAGGGAGCCGGGCTTGACTGGTTTTGCCGCCAAGGCGAACTGATGAGTAAGGTGCAGTGGAGCGATGCCCATACACGTAGCTTAAGTTTGGTGCTCTGTGGTGATGTCGCCTTTGAAGCATCTGTTGAGCCAGTTCAGCAGGCGCTATTGTTGATGCTAAACGCCGATGAACAAAGCTTAGCATTTAATGCCCCTTGCCTTGAGGGCTACGGTCCGTGGCAATGTTTATTGCATACCCAAACAGATGAGCAAGCCAGCGCATTGCAGGCTCAATCAGAGTTGCGTTTAGCCGACTCGGCAATAGATCTAATCCCATCAACTTCATCCTCCATTCAGCAATACCAACTGGAAGAGCGAAGCGTAATGTTGTTTTATGCTCAACTTAAAGGAGCAACCGCATGACTGCACCTGTAAAGACGACCACTTCTAAGGCTAAAGCAAAACTCAAATCTACATCCGTAAAACCGATGCAACAGGCTGAGGTAGAGGATAAAGCTGCTGAGCATAGCCAATGTGAGCCTTGTGATGCATTTCACCTTGCGATGGCACGACATATCAATAATGGTTTAAGCCGAGATGAGTATCAACAGCAGGATCTATTTCAAGCCTTGGCGACCACAGTAAAAGAGCAGATGCTAGCACCTTGGCGACAAACCCGAATCGATGATATTGCACAAGGGCGTAAGCAAGTGGCTTACTTGTCGTTGGAGTTTTTAATGGGACGGGCGCTGGGTAATGCACTGCTTAATCTCGATATTGAGCAAACTACCCGCGACGCATTAAAGGATTATTCAGTCACACTTGAAGAGATTGAGCAGCAAGAGCATGACGCTGGACTCGGAAATGGTGGCTTGGGGCGTTTAGCCGCCTGCTTTCTAGATAGCTGCGCCAGTATGGACTTGGCGGTGACAGGTTATGGTATTCGCTATGAATACGGCATGTTTGCCCAAAAGCTGGTGGAGGGCTTTCAAGTCGAGCGGCCAGACCGCTGGCTAAGAGAGGGAAATCCTTGGGAAGTAAGGGCGGCGCAACATAATGTTAAAGTGCCTTTTTTCGGTAGAACCAGCAGCTATATAGACCCCAATGGCCGCAGTAATGTCACTTGGATTGATAGGCAAGATGTGCTCGCTGTGGCTTTCGATATGCCGGTACCGGGTTATCAAAATGGTCGTATTAATACCTTAAGATTGTGGAAAGCGGAAGCGACTGATGATTTCGATCTCACTGAATTTAATCAAGGTGATTACAGTGAAGCCGTAGCTCGTAAAAATATGGCAGAGCAGATCACCATGGTGCTTTATCCAAATGATGCCAGTGAAAATGGCAAAGAGCTACGGCTACGGCAGCAGTACTTTTTGTCATCTGCCAGCTTACAAGACCTTCTTAACACATGGATTAGTCAGCATGGTACCGACTTTAGTGATTTTGCCAAACTCAATGTGATGCAACTCAATGACACCCACCCTGCGATAGCCATCCCTGAATTGATGCGCTTATTGGTTGATGAGCACTTCCTTGAATGGGATGAAGCATGGCAAATCACCATACAAACCATGGCCTATACCAATCATACATTGTTACCGGAAGCCTTAGAGCGTTGGCCTGTAAGAATGATGCAGCATATGCTACCGCGGATAATGGAGATCATCTTTGAGATAAATGCGCGTTACTTAGAGTTGGTTGCGCATAAATGGCCTGGCAATGCGGTAAAACTGGCTGATATGTCGATTATTGAAGAGGGTTATGAACCTCATGTGCGAATGGCGTATTTAGCGATTGTGGCGAGTTTCTCCGTCAATGGTGTTGCCGGCCTGCATACTCAATTGCTGACCAGCGGACTGTTTCGGAATTTTTATCAGTTATGGCCGGAAAAGTTTAACAATCGCACCAATGGTATTACCCCAAGGCGCTGGTTGGCGCAGTGTAACCCTAAGCTAAGTGCACTGCTCAGTAAGCGCTTAGGTGATGAGTGGGTTACCGATTTAAGCCACCTAAATGCGCTAAATGCCTTTACTGATGATGTGGTGTTCATTAAAGAGTGGGCTGCGGTTAAGCAAGCCAATAAAGCGGAGTTACAGCAGCTGATCCGCAGTGAGTGCAGTGTCGAATTTGATCCCGAAATGATGTTCGATGTGCAAGTGAAGCGTATTCATGAATATAAACGTCAACTGCTTAATATCTTGCATGTTATCCACCTATATCAACAGATCCGTCTCGGTAATACTGACAATCTAGTCCCTCGTTGTGTGCTAATCGGCGGCAAAGCTGCCCCCGGTTATGCTATGGCCAAACTGTTAATCAAGTTAGCCAACAATGTCGCGCACATGGTCAATTCCGATGCCGTTGTTAGCCAGTATCTGCGGTTTGCTTTCCTGCCAAATTATAACGTCAGCGCCATGGAGAAAATCTGCCCTGCAACGGACTTGTCTGAACAGATCTCTACTGCTGGAAAGGAAGCGTCAGGCACCGGCAATATGAAATTCATGATGAATGGCGCATTGACCATTGGCACATTAGATGGCGCTAACGTTGAGATGTTGGAGGAGGTGGGTCAGGAGAACTTCTTTCTGTTTGGGCTTGACGCTAAAGAGGTGACAGAGTTACGACAGGACTATCGCCCTCAGTCATTTATCACGGCCTCGAGTGCACTTTCAGGAGTGATGGAGTTATTAGACAGTGGTCATTTTAATCTGCAAGAACCCGATATATTTTCCTCGATTATCGACAGCATTAAAAGCCCTAATGATCCGTGGATGACCGCAGCGGATTTTGAATCCTACCGGCTAGCGCAGATCAAGGCGGCTAATAGCTACAAAGAACAACTGAGTTGGACACAAATGAGTATTAGAAATACGGCGGCCAGTGGCCGTTTTTCAAGTGATATGACTATCGCCGGATACCGCGATGAAATTTGGAGAGCATGATGCGCGTTCAGTTAATAAAGCATGTCGATCAAGTACGTTCAAGGAGTGAACAAGTATGAGTAATGACCCTCGTTATATCAGTAATTTAACTCGCGATACCTATGCCATTATTCTAGCGGGTGGCAGAGGCTCACGGCTACATGAGCTCACAGAATGGCGTGCTAAGCCGTCACTGTATTTTGGTGGTAAGTTTAGGATCATCGACTTTCCATTATCTAACTGCATCAACTCGGGGATCCGTCGAATTGGGGTGGTGACGCAGTATAAGTCTCACTCGCTTATTCGTCATGTTATGCGTGGTTGGGGCCATTTTAAGAAAGAGTTAGGTGAGTCGGTCGAGATCTTGCCTGCCTCGCAGCGCCATTCAGAAAACTGGTATCAAGGTACGGCTGATGCAGTGTTTCAAAATATTGACATTATTCGCCACGAACTGCCGAAGTACGTAATGATTTTGTCCGGCGATCATGTTTATCGCATGGACTACGCGGGGCTGTTAGCGACCCACGCAGAATCTGGGGCTGATATGACCGTCTCATGCCTAGAAGTGCCTACAGCAGAAGCCGCTGGTGCCTTTGGGGTGGTAGAGGTTGATGAGTCTGGGCGGATCTTAGGTTTTGAAGAGAAACCTCAATTGCCAAAGTATCTGCCAGAGGATCCCGAAAAGTGTTTAGCCTCCATGGGCAACTATGTGTTTAACACTGAATTTCTGTTTGAGCAGCTTAAACTCGATGCGGAAAATGCAGGCTCTGAGCGTGATTTTGGTAAGGATATTATTCCGTCGATTATTAAAGATCATAATGTCTTCGCACATCGTTTTAGAAGTGTATTTCAAAATGAAGAGGCTTATTGGCGAGATGTTGGCACGCTTGATTCATTTTGGCAGTCGAACATGGAGCTACTATCACCTACGCCAGCATTAAATCTATATGATGCTAAATGGCCTATTTGGACCTATCAAGAGCAGTTGCCGCCAGCAAAGTTTGTCTTTGATGATGACGATAGGCGTGGCATGGCACTTGACTCCATTATATCGGGTGGCTGCATTATCTCTGGCGCAACGGTACGCAGAAGTGTGCTGTTTAATGAGGTCAGGGTTTGCTCATACTCTTTGGTGGAAGACTCGGTGATCTTGCCTGATGTGGTGCTGCTACGTAACTGTAAAATAAAGAATGCCATTATCGACCGTGGCTGCATTATTCCAGAAGGGAGTGTCATAGGGTATAACCACGACCATGATCGTGCCAGAGGCTTTAGAGTCTCCGAGAAAGGAGTGGTATTAGTCACGCGTGACATGTTGGGTTTGCCAGCGGGGTATGAATAACAAATGGCAAATAAACAACAAGCGCGGCCAAGAGTATTGATGTTAGCGGCGGAAAACGGCGCGATTGCTGGCGGTAAAGTCGGTGGTATGGCTGATGTTATTAGGGATCTGCCATTAGCGTTAGCCAAGCTTAATGTGGCTGTCGATGTAGCGATGCCCAGCTATGGTTTTTTAGAGCATGCCGCCAATGCACAGTGGCTTGCTGATATTAATGTTGATTTCGCCGGCAAACAGGAGTGCGTTGCAGTCTATAAAGCGCCGCACCCGAGTCTCGATAACTGCCATTTCTATCTGTTCTCACATCCACAATTTAATGCTGATGGACAGATCTATTTCCAAGGCGACGCGGCGCGACCGTTTGCAGATGACGCCACCAAGTTTGCGCTGTTTAGTCTGTCAGTCGCCAAGGTGCTAAATGATGATTTACTAGCAATAGCTGCGGATAAACCGAGTCAGCTGATATCGCCAGTGCCTGAGGTTATCCATCTACATGATTGGCATTGCGGCATTTTTGCAATGTTACGGGCGTTCGATAGTCGTTTGCAGCAGCTTAAGAGATTGCCTTGTGTGTTTAGTATTCATAATTTAGCTTTGCAAGGAATTAGGCCAATTCGAGATGAAACCTCCTCGCTTGCTGCTTGGTTTCCAGCATTCACTGAAACCTTGAGTGAGCAACAGTTTGCTGCCATATCAGACCCAAGGTATTGCAACTGTATCAATCCACTTCGAGCGGCAATTACCTTGAGCGATAGGGTACACCTGGTATCGCCAAGTTATGCACAAGAGGTGCTCAAAGCGTCAGTGCATGCTAAGGGTTTCTATGGCGGTGAGGGGTTAGAAGCAGACTTGCTATCTAAGCTTGATCAGCAAAGCCTTATTGGCATTTTAAATGGCTGTATGTACCCAGACCCGACGCAAGCGGATGCTGTTAATGATGGCCAGCAAACAGAGCCGCGATCGTTAACAGCGCAGTGTTGGCAAACCGTTCTGGCTAAAGCCGAAACTGCGTTGTTGGGTTGGCAAGTCGGTAATGAGCATGTCAGCAGTCAGCATTTTGTCGCACAATCTCGGCTGCAACAATGGCAAAATAACCTCGAACCATCATTAACAACAGCGCATATAGAACGGAAATTAGGGCAGTGCTTAGCGCTGTCTCCAGAGCAAACTTTACCTAGCGTTCCCGATTTTCTAATGACGTCTGTGGGGCGGCTCACCGACCAAAAAGTGATGATATTACGTTATCGCTTTTCTGATGCTGCCGTTCAACCACATTGGCGCGGCAAAACAGTATTACAAGTGCTACTTGAGCGATTGGCTGTGTTAAAGCCTAACGGAAAATGTCTACTGTTGGGCAGTGGCGATAAACGTATTGCCCGTGAGTTTGCCGATGTTGCGGCTCGTTATGACAACTTCATCTTTCTGGATGGTTATGATGAGGGTTTGTCTAAAGTGCTGTATCAAGGCGGTTCGCTGTTTCTAATGCCGAGCTCTTTTGAGCCTTGTGGTATAAGCCAAATGCTCGCGATGCGCGAAGGTCAGCTGTGCTTGGTTAATCATGTGGGCGGACTTAAAGATACCGTGCATCATTTAGAAACTGGCTTTGTCTTTGAAGGCTGCGATGTGTTTACGCAAGGCGCTGCGCTTATCTCAACCTTTGAACATGCTATTGAGTTACATAATAGCGATAAATGGCAGGCGATGGAGCAATTAGCTAAACAGCAACGGTTTGACTGGCATAGCCAAGCGGCGAAATATGTTGAGCAACTCTATTGCGTTTAAGCTGGATATGATGGCAACAGCCTTCAATGGATCCGTTGAAGGCTTTTTATCGTTTTTAAACTGATTATCTGCACCGTTAAAATGGTTATCTCGCCATGATGCAAACTAGAGCAATAAGCTGTCATCAATCTCGTGATATTGACTCGTTGAGTCTATGAGCGATTTGGCCGTTAGCCCCGGAACACCATAAACTTGCGTTTCAACGCCATACTTTTGATAAATCTTGAGCATTAGCAGGTCAAAATCTCCATCGCCAGAGAGTAGGATTACGCTGTCGACTTCACTCGCCGCTTCCATGATGTCAATAGTGATCCCAACATCCCAGTCACCTTTAGCCGACCCGTCACTGCGTTGTATAAAGGGCTTAAGTTTGACCTCAAAACCTATGTGTTTTAGTGCATCTTGAAATTTTAGCTGACCGTCATCACCACGGTGAATTGCATAGGCTGTGGCGTTGGTTATCTCGCCTTCATAGCCCAGGTGCTGCCAAAGTTTACGGTAGTTAAATTGACGGCCGTAGGCTTGCCGGCAGGTGTAGTAGATATTTTGTACATCAACAAACAGAGCGATTTTTTTCACGACATGACCATTTTTAGAAAGTAGCACTCAAGACAATACCTTAGGCGGTTAAAGGAGTGAAGCGTTGAGGGAAATTAACCGCAGTTAACGTTAGTGAAGGCTGAGTAGGAACTGGACCCGAGCTAATTAAGAGTAGGTTAATGGCGGAGTAGGAGCAGGTTAAGAGTAGAGTAGGAGCAGGTTAAGAGTAGAGTAGGAGCAGATTAAGGGCAGATTAAGGGCAGAGTCGGAGCAGATTAAGGGCAGAATAGGAGCCGAGTAGGAGCTGGTTAATGGCCGAGTAGGAGCAGATTAAGAGCAGAGTAATAATAAAAATTTATTGATTTAATCACTAATCAAAGCGTAGAAGGCAAGCGGGTATTAGACCCAAATGTCGATAATGGTATCTCTATGGCAGTTTAGTTTGCGCTTGCCTACATAGTGTTTTACTTGAGGATTGTCAGTAGTTGGCTCTCTGGACTTAACCCGCCTTTCAGCAAAATACTGGCCATTAACCCTAATTGTTTCAATTACTCGTGTATAGATTTTAGGTTTAATCATAAGGTTAACCGTCTGAGTAGTGGTCAAAAGAACTTATTTCTGATCAATTAAAAGCACTATTAATTGTAGTCGGGTTTTGAATATCTGTGTGCTGAGGGAGTTGTTTCACTTAACATTGGGTTAAGTCTTATGGCATAAGTGATTTTATTTGGTGAATAAAAAAGGACGCAACCATTGCGTCCTTTTTAATTTAGTTGTTAGCTCTCATTCGGATCATGGAATGTGTTGATTAATTTTTGCTGTTTGAAACCATAGTGCTGTTGGTTGACAAGATAGCTTGATGAGCCGCGCCCTTTTCTGCGATAGTCAAAATAGAACCGTTAGTGTCGCTATAATTTGGCACGAGTGGCGAATCTTTAGCGGCAGTTTGAATATTAACGGATTCAGCCATCATGTACTTAAGCGCTTGTGGTAGGTCGTCAGATGCCGTGAGGCCGACTTCAACGCGATTGGCTGACTCTGGCGCCATTGTAACAACACTGCTGTTCATCAATACCTGCTGTGTGTTTGGCACGGCATAGATAGATTGATAGAAGTTACGGCCGCCTACAGTGGTTGTTGAGCGTACTTGGGTGCGTTGTAAGTCAAAATCATTGCTGCTGTAGCTTGAGGTGTCGATACAAAAGTCTGCTGAAGTCTCAGAGCTGCAGTTGGCGTCAATACTGATATCGCCAAAGTCATACATTGTAGGCAGTGAGTTTACAACTATGCTATTACTGCCATCGAGTGCAATGAATGAGTGGTATAGCCAGTCGTAATCATTGTCTGTACCGGTAAAGTAGGCTGACCACTGCTGCATATTGCTGCTGCCATCGACTAAAGCAAACTCTTGGTTGCTGTCAAAAATTGACTGCCATAGGTAGGTATTTTCACTATTGACCATGTAGACAGCACTATTTTTGTCTACGCTCAAGTTGCTAGCTGTAGTCCAAGGCTGGTTAATCAAGTTCTCGTTAGTTAATGGTCTAGCCACAATGGAGCTGTCGGTATTGCTATCATAGATATAACCCGACTGGATTAAACCGTAGTAGCTCATGATGGTGGTGTTGCCAGCAGTATCGTTCTCATAAGCTGTCACGAGTACCTGCTTTGTAGCGGGAAGTTCAGACTTAACCGGAATATGTGATGAGATACTGTGGCCATCTACATCTAGTCCGTAACTTGATTGGTAATAGCCGATATTTTTCTCTTGCAGCACCGATACCGCAGCGCTTTTAACGACTTCTACAGACAAGTTTTGCTCGCCTTTATAGCAGCTCACACCATTTTGTGGCTGACGCACATTTAGCACGAGATCGGATAGCAGCTCTTTTTGAACCGAGAACATATAGACATCAGCGTTACCACCAATACCGCCATCAACCTCTTCAAGTGAAACAAATCCGCCGTCGGGCACATTGGCACTATCAATGGTAACGATGCCTGTCGCTGGGATCTCAGAGGCTTTAATGGTGTGCTTGGCGATTACGCTACCGTCACGATTATGGAATAAAATGTTATAGCCATAGATAGCAACCGACGCAGTGATTACCTTTTCAGGTTCGGCAAGGGCATCATCGTAAATGATGCAACCCTTGGCAACATCAGATTGGTTGACAACGTTAAGATTGATTATCTGCCAGTCATATTTAGGGGCTGGTGGAGGAGTAGAAGAGCTATCGCTGCTACCACACGCTGATAAACCTAATGCCATTGCTATTGCCAAAGAGAGTTGTTTTTTCACCAGTTACACCTTAATAAAGTTGCTTATGTTTTGTATTGCAGTGTTAGTAGCAAATAGTTGGCCAATATTAGGAGTTATATCAATTAATTTTAAAATAACTAATGAATGTTAATTCATTGTTTTTACCGGGTTTACCTTGATGGTTTTACTGTGATTGGTTTGTTGGGTTAGGTTTTTGATAAGTTGTAACTGGAATAAATTGAACCGCCTTTTTTAACCTTGGTATCGGTTTGTATCGGCGTGGGTTTTAGCTGTTTTAGTATAATTTTAGTTTAAAGACGGGAAAATGACGCTTTTTGGAGTTAGGAATAATGCGGCTGACATTAACTTGCCACATAAGGATCGCTAATTGCTCATGGCGTATGTTAGCCATATTGTGAGATGTTGAGTAAGGCTGTTGATTATGGTGGCGAGTGCCAGCAGATACGAGCTGTCTTCAATGAAATATAGCAATTCTCGAAACATTAGCGCCATATTAGACGCTAATTTTTAATGTAGAGACTTAATTATTTAGCGATGACCGCCATGATGGCCACCATTGCCGTTACCACACTCATGGGTAGTCTGTTGACCACCTGAATTACCCGCGTCGATAGTGATAGAACCTGAGTCTTTAAACATTTTAAACTCCCCCTCACTGATGTCATCAGTTACGGGATCGTCCAAATGACCTAAGCAGCTATAGCCAACACGATATTCACCTTCAGGTAAGTACCCCATAGTAAAACTCCAATTTCCTGCACTGTCCTGCATCATGCGGGATACTGCAACCGGGCTATTCATGCCTGCTGGAGGTGTTATTCCCATATCTGCCATCTGGCTAATATCCGTTACATCATTTGCATACAGATAGGCTAAATGGTGAAATTGAGCGTCGACTGGTGTTTTATCTATATAGGCTGTTTCACAGTCTGCTATCCACTGAGGGTCAACCTCACCGAGCAAATGCCCCATGTGGCTATTATCAATTGACCACATTCCTTCATGGTGCAATTGATATTCATCTTGCCCATGAGAAAGGCCACGATATAGGTCAATCTCTAATGTCATAGAGTGGTGCTGGTTGTGAACTATTTCGAAATCTTCAACGGGCAAGTGACCATCGGAAATTTTTAAACCGTGGCGTCCTTGACCGTCTTCCACATAACAACCTTGGTTACCATCTCCCTGAACGATATTAATATGGACATCATGATAGTGTCCCGCAGGTAATTCGATACCTGAAATCACCATGTGGCTGTCCATACCTTGATAGTCGAGCAGATTAAACGCCATATCTTGTAAACTATGTCGCAGAACAACTCCTTTGGAATCTGTTAAGACCAATTCACTCATTACCATGCCGACATGAGAAATTCCGGCCATTGGTGAGTCTGAAACAGCTAAGGAAAACTGACCTGTTAGGGCTTCTGGAGCGACATCATTACTGTCACTGCCGCATGCACTGGTTAAAAGTGAAGCGGATATCAATAGTAGAGCGGTTTTATACTTTTTCATTAGGGTCTCCATTATTCATCAGTTTTTTCTAATGGTACCCATTTGTAGGTAATCTTGCTACAAGGTGTTGTTGGATTTGTGACCGAAACGTTATTTAGCAAGATAGTTTCAGACTAATGTTATTCCAATGAACTGCGGCCAGCATATATGCAGATACAAAAAGGGCTTACGTCAGTAAGCCCTTAATTTACAGGGTAACTAAATAAATAAGCAGATCACTAAACCTACAGCGCCAATTACTGCTGCTTTAGTTCTTGCTCTGCAATCGCTTTATCCAGCTGCGCTTCAACATACCCTGGTGATTTAGTTGCCCCAGAGATCAATCGATACATGGCAGGTATGATAAGCAAGGTGACAAAAGTGGCGAAAGCCATCCCGAAGAACACCACTGTACCGACGGCAATTCGACTCTCAGAACCTGCGCCAGTCGACATAATTAACGGAATAGCACCGATCAGTGTGGTAAAAGCGGTCATTAGGATTGGGCGTAAACGTCTCGCAGATGCGTCAATAATTGCTTGCTCTATCGCTAAGCCTTTGTCCCTAAGCTGGTTGGCAAATTCGACAATCAAAATACCGTTTTTGGTGACCATGCCGATAAGCATGATCATACCAATCTGGCTATAAATGTTCAGCCCTTGGCCTGTCAAATATAAGCCTAAGAAGCCACCAAATACGCCCATTGGTACGGTGAACATCACCACTAATGGGTTAATAAAGCTTTCAAACTGTGCCGCTAGGACTAAATAAGCTACCAGTAACGCTAGGCCAAACACCATAAATACGCTGCTTTGGTTCTCTTTGAAGTCCTTTGACTCACCGGTGTAAGCCACCGAAATATCGCTTGGCAGCATCTCAATTGCTTTTTGATCTAAAAAATCCAGTGCTTCACCTAAGGTATAGCCTTCGCCTAAGTTGGCTTTAAGGGTTATCGATTTTTGCTTGTTGTTGTGGCTTAGCTTTTGCGCTGACGCAACCTCTTCAATATGAGTAATGGTGTCTAAGGTGATTAGCTCCCCTTTAGCCGAGCGCATATAAATTTGGCTGAGATCGGCGACGCTATTAAAGCTGTTCTCGTCGCCGCGCAGATAAACGTCGTACTCTTCGCCACGTTCAACAAAAGTGGTTTCGCTGCGGCCACCTAACATGACTTCGAGAGTTTCTGATACTTCGGCAACGCTAACCCCAAGCTCTGCAGCTCGCTCTCTGTCAACGGTGACCACCAGTTCTGGGGTGGTTTCTTTGTAATCTATTTCAGGACTTTCAAGGATTGGGCTATAAAGTGCCTCCTCCTCTAGTGCTGTCGCCCATTTAAATAGCTCTTGGTAATCTGAGCCACCTAAAACGAATTGCACCGGCTCACTTGAACCCCCTCTGAAGCCAGGCAACATTGGGCGCACCATGACATCGGGGATCCCTTTTAACGCTTTTGCAATGACACCTAATGCTTGTTGGGCATTAACGGTACGTTCATTCCAATCTTCAAGCTGAATAATGACAAAACCGGTTTGATCGCCAGCACGGCCACCAAAAGCGGGGGCTTGAATGCTAAAGGATTTAACTACGCCTTGACCTAGCAGTGGCATTAGCTTCTTTTCTGCTATCTCCATATTGGCAGCCATACGGTTGTAGCTGGTGCCTTCAGCGCCTTTGATAAAGGCAAATATCACCCCTCTATCTTCTTGTGGGGCGAGTTGCGCAGGCACTTTATTCATCAAAAATCCGCTACCGAGAATACAAGCAATAATCACCAACGGCGCCGCCAATCGCAGTGATACCGCTTTGCTCACCATTCTGCGGTAAAACAGCTCTAGTCGAGTGAATAATGACTCAACCCAGAGGTTAAAACGGCTCGGCTTAACATTGGCTTTTAACAGTTTACTGGCTAAAACCGGCGTTAAGGTTAATGCCACAATCGAGGAGAAAATAACTGACACTGCCAGCATGACTGAAAACTCAGTAAACAGTAGCCCAACCATGCCTTCCATAAATGAGATCGGCAGGAACACCATCACTAGTACGGCAGTGGTGGCGACAACCGCAAAACCCACTTCGCGGGTACCTTTATAGGCGGCAAGGATCGGTGGCTCACCTTTTTCGATGTGGTGGAAGATATTCTCAACCACCACGATGGCGTCATCGACCACGAGGCCAATGGATAGAATCAGCGCCATTAAGGTTAATAGGTTTATTGAAAAGCCAAAGGTGTTTGCGGCGATAAATGCTGAGATAAGCGACACTGGCACAGTCACGGCAGGGATCAGCGTGGCGCGTGCTTGGCCGATGAAAATGTACAGTACCAAGATCACCAGTAACGCAGTTATGGCGAGGGTATTAAATACTTCATCAATTGAGCGGTCGATAAACACGGTGGAGTCATAGTCGACGATTAACTTGGTGCCTTCAGGCAGAAACTGCTGAATGCGGTCGACCTCTTTATGTACATCTTGGGCGACTTCGAGTGGGTTTGCGTCAGATTGTGGTACTACGCCTAAGCTGATATTGACAACGCCATCACTTTTAAAGGTCGAGTTTTCGTTCTCTGCGCCAATAAATACATTGGCCACATCTTTTAGGTAGACGGGCGTGCCATCGCTTGATCTACGCAGTACGAGGTAGTCAAAATCTTCTGGCTTTTGGTATAGCCTTGCCGTTCTTACGGCCATCACAGTGGTGTCGTTTCTGACTTCACCACCTGGAGTTTCGACGTTTTCCTGGTTTAGAACATTAATTATGTCGCTGGCGGTAACTTGCCTACCGGCCATTAATTCAGGTTTGAGCTGCACGTACATGACTTTATATAAGCCACCGGAAATATCGACACTGCTCACGCCACTGATCAAGCTGAAACGGTCTTCAAGCACACGTTGGGCGTAGTCAGTAAGTTGAGTTCTATCCATGATAGATGAACTCAAGTTGATGTATACCGAGGGCTCACCGGTACCGTTATCTTTTGATACGATAGGATCGTTGGCTTCGTCGGGTAGGCGACGTTGAGCGCGGGCTACTGCGTCACGGACATCACTGACACCTTCGGTAAGATCCCAGCCTAAAAAGAAGGTGACTGTAATACGGCTCATGCCGTTTCGGGTAACGGACTGAATTTGATCTACACCGCTAATGCCGGTTAATTCATCTTCTAATGCGGTGGTTATCTGACTTTCCATAATGGTCGCCGAAGCGCCGTCATAGGTGGTCATTACGGTGACGACAGGGCTTTCAACGTCGGGCATTTCACGTACAGATAACTTGCTAAACGAGACAGCACCAAAGACACAAAGCAGTAAGCTTAAAACAATCGCGACGACAGGACGTTTTACAGAGACATCGGATAACCACATTTAAATGCTACCTCGCGCTTGTTCTGTTTGTTGTTCAGCATCTTTGGCAATTGCTGAATCAGTTACACTATCAATCTGTAAATCATCGACGCGTAAACCATCACGCATGTTAACCAAGCCTTGTACAACGACTTTATCGCCAATGCTTAGGCCATCGGTGATCAGCACTTCATTGTCGATACGGGCGCCTAATGTCACTTTAGTGCGTGTAGCAATGCTCTCTTCGTTAACGACATAGACGAAGCGGTTAGTACCTGAATATTCTAACGCTTGTACTGGAATGACGGGCTCTGATACGGATGGGAAAACAAGGGTTGCTGACATCATCATGCCGGGCTTTAGGTGGTGATGATGGTTATTAAATTGGACTCGAACACGCAGATTGAGCGTGTCTTGGTTTACGCGTGAATCGATAGCAGTGACTTCACCGGAAAAATGAGTGTCTGGCCAAGCGCGGCTTGTGGCGACCACGGTCATGCCAGGGCTTAATTGGGCGAGGTAATGTTCTGGAACTTGTAGATCTAAACGCATACTGGATAGATCATCGAGTGTAATGAGCTCTGTTCCTGCGGTAACCATTTTTCCTTGGCTAAAGTCGACTAATCCTGCGGTACCAGAGAATGGAGCGCTTAAGTAGTGATAATCCAAGTCAGCTTGGGCGGCGGCGAGTCTTGCTGCTGCCATATCTACATGGGCTTTTTGTGCATCAATTTCGGTCTGGGTAATGGCATTACGGCTAATCAGTTTTGAAAATTCTGCGAGTTTACGCTTTTCATCTGCTAGGTATGAGGCGGCTTCTGCTAGCGCGGCTTGTGCTTTTGCATCATCAAGTTGGATCAGTAGTTGGCCTTCGCTTACGTCTTGATCTGAATTGACGTTTATCGCACGTATTTTTCCGGCTATTTGCGGCGCTATAAAGACCGACTGCTCAGCATCAAGTTTACCCACAAGCGATAGTGACTGAGCTAACTCATGTTGCTCAACAATGCCGGTGATCACAGGGACGGTGCGAACGGCTCGCTCTTTTGTATCAGGCCTTTTAGCTTCTGATAAGCTGCTATAGGTTAGTGTTCCTGCCACGATAAGAAAGATAGGAATAAGGAAAAAAGATGTTTTCATGAATGATTACTTAAGGCCGCCAAAGTTGGGTGTATTTTAAGAAAAAAACACGCCTAGTAGGGTAAAGCAATGTAAAGTAAGGAAAATTAGCATTTAATTATTTACATGTCACTTACGTTCGCCTCAGCTTGTTAACATTATATCCGATCTGTTTTATTTCTATTTTCATTTGTCGCGCTAAAACATGAGTTCAACGGACATAAACAGCAATATTTGTCGATTACGATTTGTATGTATGAAGAGCTTAGTTGCAATTAGCACCAGTCGGTTACTCAGTTGTAATTAACCGACCGGTGCTTGGAATTGATTGTAAGTGATAGATTAAAGGGTTTGGCGACTGCCATCGTATAAGCCGCGGGTTAGGGCGTTATTTTCAATGAGTAGTAATTCACCTGACTGACCATTTTTAATGCTGCTATCAACCGCAATAACCTTATTGTGAAACAGGCCCAATACTCTCTCTTGTGAAGTATGACCAACCACAATTCGTTTTACATTAAAATAGCTAAGGATGGTATCTAGCTCTGGTTCAGTAAACTCTTTTGAAAAGTAACCTCTATACCAGGTTGGTCCATTGCCATAGAAAAGAAAATTGAGTAGGTCGTCTTCTTTTAGTACTTTTTTCTCAGTGCCAATATGCTGTCGATAAAGTGAGTTGGCCTTTGCTAATGTGAGCTCGCGGCTGATCCACTCGCTGCTGATCCCACCATGCATATACAACACGTCGTTGATCTTAATAATGGTGTTCTTACTTCTTAGCCATTGGCCTATTTCGGTGTCTGCGCCGTAGAGCTTGTCATAGGGGCGATCAATCAGTTTTGCAGCGACATCGTAACGTTGGTGTACATAGCGCAAATCGCCCCCGAGCACCATTTGTTCATGGTTACCCATTAATAGATGCACCATGCCGCCAGCTTCTCTGGCTTGTTGATCGAGTTGATACATAAACCACAGTACTTCATTGACTTGATGGCCGCGATCAAAAATGTCGCCGGTCATCACCATGTGACCTTCGCCGAACGCCCACTTACCCTTGTTATCGATAATTTGCTGATTTTTCAGCAGAGTGATTAGAACGTCATACTGGCCGTGGACATCGCTTAATGCGACCACTTTTTTTATCTCCGAATAGGTGTCAGGCATGACTTGTTTAAGGTCATCTGAAAGGATAACCTCAGGCAAATCACCACAATGAGCGGGACGATTCACTTGCTGGCTTACAATAGCGGTAGTCTTGAGCTTACTGTCACAGACCCAATAAGCTGTGGTTTGCGCTGGTGCCGGTGTTATCACATAGGGACCGTCAAATTCGGTCACGGACTCTGCTATGGCAAAAGGGCTAAGTAAGGTTAGTCCCAGTAATGAAAGGCGAAAAATCTTGTTCATTATTTAGTTCTTCTTATCTGCAGGTGCCAATGAAGACTGAGCGTAATCTTTTGTGGCAAGGTTTTTTATTATCCATGGTAATTAGTACTTATTATTCCATTGAT
Organism: Shewanella sp. KX20019; assembly: GCF_016757755.1. NCBI lineage: Bacteria > Pseudomonadati > Pseudomonadota > Gammaproteobacteria > Alteromonadales > Shewanellaceae > Shewanella > Shewanella sp. KX20019. Next base: position 1,598,738 of record NZ_CP068437.1, read on the forward strand.
TTTTAACCTAGCATCTCATACTTTGAGTTTTTTTGTTGCCCAGGTGAAAATAAGTTGTAGGCGTTTTTTTGACTCTTGTACTGCTTAACCAAGCAATGAGTGATGAGACGGAAAGTAAGCTATTTGTATCGTTGGGTATTGGTAAGTTAAATATCGAATTTCGACTATTCAATTTTTTAATGTGGTTTTGTTTAACGTAATGACTCGGGCTACATGCACTTTTGCTATTTAGAAAAGGTCATCAGCTGGAGGTAATGGAATGCGAGAAAACAGAGGCCGAAGCCTCTGTTTTAAACTGTTATTAATCTATTTAGTCATCCGCTTATACTTCAAACGATGGGGCTCAACAACGTCAGTACCCAAGGTGTCCTTTAACCAGGTTGAGTACTCGGTGTAGTTGCCTTCGTAGAAGTTAACTTTACCTTCATCGCGATAATCAAGAATGTGTGTTGCGATGCGGTCGAGGAACCAACGGTCATGAGAAATGACCATCGCGCAACCTGGGAACTCAAGCAGGGCTTCTTCTAGCGCTCGCAGTGTTTCAACATCTAAGTCGTTAGTAGGTTCATCGAGTAACAATACGTTACCACCGGCCTGTATCAACTTTGCCAAATGTACTCGATTGCGTTCACCACCAGATAAAGTCCCAATGATCTTTTGTTGATCTGCGCCACGGAAATTGAAGCGGCCAACGTAGGCGCGGCTAGGAATTTCAGTGTTGTTGATCCGCATGATGTCTTGACCATCTGAGATCTCTTGCCAAACGGTATTCTTATCATTCATTGAATCACGGAACTGCTCTACAGATGCAATCTGTACCGATTCACCAATTTCAACGCTGCCGCTGTCTGGTTGTTCTGCACCGGAGATCATTTTGAACAGTGTTGATTTACCCGCACCGTTGGCACCGATGATGCCGACAATCGCGCCTTTAGGCACTGAAAAGCTTAAATCGTCGATCAGTACTCGGTCGCCATAAGATTTTGTTAGGTTATTAATTTCAATAACCTTATCCCCTAGACGTGGTCCTGGTGGAATAAACAGCTCGTTGGTTTCGTTACGCTTTTGATAGTCATTAGTATTAAGCTCTTCAAAGCGAGCCATACGCGCTTTGCCTTTAGACTGACGTCCTTTAGCACCTTGGCGCACCCACTCAAGCTCTTTAGCTATCGTCTTTTGACGGGCACTTTGAGTGGCTGATTCTTGTTGCAAACGAGCATCTTTCTGTTCTAACCATGAAGAGTAGTTACCCTCCCACGGGATCCCTTCACCACGGTCGAGTTCCAAAATCCAACCAGCAGCATTATCAAGGAAATATCTATCGTGGGTAATTGCCACAACAGTGCCGGCGTAATCTTGTAAAAAGCGCTCTAACCACGCAACAGACTCGGCGTCTAAGTGGTTGGTTGGCTCATCAAGTAGCAGCATGTCTGGCTTTTCAAGCAGTAATCGACAAATCGCGACGCGGCGGCGCTCACCACCAGAGAGTACTTCAATCTTTTCATCCCAATCAGGCAGGCGTAGAGCATTAGCTGCTCGCTCTAGCACCACATCAAGATTATGAGCATCTTGTGATTGAATAATAGCTTCAAGTTGACCCTGCTCTTTCGCGAGTGCATCAAAATCGGCATCAGGTTCAGCGTAAAGCGCATAAACCTCATCTAAGCGAGTCAATGCATTTTTTGCATCCGACACCGCTTCTTCGAGTGCTTCACGTACAGTTTGGCTTGGATCTAGCTTTGGTTCCTGCGGTAAGTAACCAATTTTAAGATCTTGCATTGGTCGTGCTTCGCCCTCAATTTCAGTATCGAGGCCGGCCATTATACGCAGCAGGGTAGATTTACCCGAGCCGTTGAGCCCTAACACACCAATTTTGGCACCTGGGAAAAAACTTAAGGAGATATCTTTTAGAATTTGCTTTTTAGGCGGAACAATCTTGCCCACTCTAAGCATGCTATATACAAACTGCGCCATTTTATTTCTCATTGACTGGGATTGGCTGCAATTCTACTCGAATCGCGGCTTAACTTAAATCTGAACTTTGTCTTAGGGGTCTGCAGTTCAATAAAAGTATTGTCTCAAATTGCGGGATTTGCTGATATTTCAGCTGAATTTATGTAACATCAGCGTAACAGTTGTTAACGTAAAAATGTGGCCGAGTTCAAAGAGAGCTGCAGTAACGATTGTGTGATAGCAATCTGATTGGTTAATTTAAGGGAATAAATTGAAAATTCAAAAGTATGCAGTATTCGTTACTGTTATTTTTGCTCTCAAGGCGCCTGCGTGGGCGGATGAAGCAGATTTGACAGGAAGTTTGGTGTCGGCAAGGTTATCTGTGCAAGCGCCTGTAGTGACTTCTCTACCTGCATCTAATACAAGTTCACACTCCAATTTTGCAATGTTAATGGCTTCTTCAGCCCACACTTCTGCAGCTATTACTCGTGAGTCACAAAGCGATCCCGCAATTACATTACCGCAACTAATTGAAAAAGATTGGTGGGGAGCATTAGCTGAAATTAGTGTCGTTTTAGTTGTCGGTGAGCTGCTGTATAAATCCGGTGAAGAGAGCATGAAAGAGGATTTTGATTACGAGATTGAAGGCAACACTGGACAGTATTTTGTTGATCGCATTGTCACGACTGAATCATGGAAGCTTGATGATAATGAAGTCGGCATGAATTGGGGACACGCTTACGCCGGCGCGCTCTACCATCAAGCGTTCCGTAATTATAATTTTAATTATTATGAATCAATGCTTGGTAACTTTTTGGCATCAGGTATATGGGAGGTGTTTGCCGAGTATAAAGAGGTCGTCAGTATTAACGATCAAATAGTAACCACTTTTGGTGGTTCAGTATTAGGTGAAAGCTTGTTCCAACTATCAGAGATGTTGGAGACTAAAGAGGGTTGGCTACCGGCAACCTTTGCTGGAGTATTTAATCCATCAAGAACCATACGTGGCTGGTTTGGTTACGATTCGCCCAACCGCTTTGACCGAAAAAAAGCTCAAGATCAATTCGACATTTACAGTGGTATTTTATATTCGACTAAGGATGTGGCTGATATTTCCACCACGACTATGCTGCTTGGTATTGAAGCCAGCATTGACAGCGTACAGGGGCAATACGATTCCTTGTCTGCAACACCTAGCTTAGTAGAGCTTGATATGGAACTAGGTGTCTCTGAAGAGGGGGTTGAAGATTGGCAGCTGTCATCATCACTCTTTTTAGGGGGTTACACTGACGAGGCGAAGCCAATAGCGGGCTCACGTGACTCCTGGGGGCATAGCTGGTTTGTCGGCCCATCCATGGGAGTTGAATACAGTAGTTTAGGCCAGGAAGATGAAGAGGGCTTCTACGCTGCTATAAATGTTATTGGCTTATCTGTTGGCGGTGAATGGCAAAATTCGGATGTTAATATCAGCGTTCGCGGTGATATTTTTGCTGATTTTAGTATGGTTAAACCCTTTGCCAGTAAAGATTACCGTGCCTCAGGTGGACAGTTTTGGGGGACTAAATCTGTACTTTGGGAGGGCGGTTATGCTTATGCCTTAGGTCACACCGCAAAAGTGAAAGTTGAAGCTAGTTATAGAGATCTACTGTTAGGCTTAAAAGTCACCTCGCAGCGTTGGGATTCTATTGATGATAAAGAGTTTAATCGCAGCAGTGAATGGAATCCTAATAAGAGCGATTTAGACTTTAAAGATAGCCGTGATCGATACGAAGCTTACCTTGAAGTACCCATTACTAGAGCCTTTGGTGTGAGTATGCACCATGAACGAATTGACCGCAGTGGCACTTTAGCTGGGATTGATAATCGTAATGTTTTTTATCGCAATGATGATAGTGAAAGCCGCACGAGCATACGGTTAGCTTATCGATACTAGGTGAAAAGTGTAACTCGCTCTAGGTGGTCAATAGAACATCGACATTCTGCATGCCACTATCGGCGAATAAAGGCAGATGAGCCGGATTATTTATAGAACAGAGTTTTCTGTATTTTTATCCCAAGGTAATGAATCGATAGATTAAAGGCGTTTTTTCTATGTAATACAATCGCTGAGCAAGTTTACCGTGGAGATTTGCTCTTTATCAAATGTCGTTCATGGATAATTGCAAGTAATTTCATGTTTCTAATGCTGGGATTGTGATCAATTGCGCTGTATCATACCGCGCAACCCTACTATAAGAATTTACAGCTGGAGTGAATAATGCTGAAAAAAGACATGAATATCGCGGATTACGATCCACAATTGTTTGCAGCGATTGAAGATGAAACTCGTCGTCAAGAAGAGCACATCGAACTCATTGCTTCAGAAAACTACACTAGCCCTCGCGTTTTTGAAGCTCAAGGTTCTCAGCTTACTAACAAGTATGCTGAAGGTTACCCTGGTAAGCGTTATTACGGTGGTTGTGAGCATGTTGATATTGTTGAAGAGCTCGCTATCTCTCGTGCCAAAGAGTTGTTTGGCGCAACGTATGCTAACGTTCAACCACACTCTGGTTCACAAGCTAACGCTGCCGTATTTATGGCGCTACTTCAAGGTGGCGATACTGTACTCGGTATGAGCCTTGCTCACGGTGGTCATTTGACTCACGGCTCACATGTTAGCTTCTCTGGTAAGCTTTATAATGCTGTTCAGTACGGTATTGACGAATCAACTGGTAAGATTGATTACGCTGAAGTTGAACGTTTAGCGGTTGAACATCAACCTAAGATGATCATTGCTGGTTTCAGCGCATACTCAGGTATTGTTGATTGGGGCAAGTTCCGTGAAATCGCTGATAAAATAGGTGCTTACCTATTCGTTGATATGGCTCACGTAGCGGGTCTTGTTGCTGCTGGTATCTATCCAAATCCACTCCCACACGCCCATGTTGTTACTACGACTACGCATAAGACCTTAGCGGGTCCTCGTGGTGGTTTGATCCTTTCTGCTATTGATGATGAAGCGATTTACAAAAAGCTTAACTCAGCAGTATTCCCTGGTGGTCAAGGTGGTCCTTTGATGCATGTTATCGCTGCTAAAGCGGTTGCATTTAAAGAAGCACTAGACCCAGAGTTCACGACTTACCAAGAGCAAGTTGTCGTAAACGCAAAAGCAATGGCACGCACGTTTATCGAACGTGGTTATGATGTTGTTTCTGGCGGTACTGATAACCACCTATTCTTGCTTGATCTAATCAGCAAAGATATTACCGGTAAAGAAGCTGATGCAGCGCTCGGTAATGCCAACATTACCGTCAACAAAAACTCAGTGCCTAATGACCCACGCTCACCGTTTGTGACATCGGGCCTGCGTATTGGTTCTCCAGCCGTTACCCGTCGTGGTTTTGGTGAGGACGAATCTGTGCAGTTGACTAACTGGATGTGTGATGTGCTTGATGACATTTCAGATCTTGCAGTTAGCGAGCGAGTAAAGTCGCAGGTTCTTGAATTGTGCGCTAAGTTCCCTGTTTACGGTTAACCTTAAGCGTTAAATCAGGTAAACTTTAATGGCCGCATTTATGCGGCCATTTTTGTTGGCAATTTATAATGATGATTCTAAATCATTAACGAAATACTTCTAATACCTGACCGGAGGCCAGATGCATTGTCCATTTTGCAGCGCAACAGACACTAAAGTGATTGATTCGCGACTTGTCGCCGATGGCCATCAGGTACGTCGCCGCCGGGAGTGTGTGCAATGCCATGAGCGTTACACTACATTTGAAGGTGCTGAACTCGTGATGCCACGGGTAGTGAAACAGGACGGTAGTCGCCAGCCTTTCGATGAAGAGAAATTGCGCGGCGGCATGCTTAGAGCGGTCGAGAAAAGACCGGTATCTATGGACCAAATAGAGCAGTCTTTAACTAAGATTAAGTCAATGCTGCGTGCAACAGGTGAGCGTGAAGTTAAATCAGAGCTAATTGGTAACTTAATGATGGACCAATTGGTCAATTTAGACAAAGTTGCTTACATCCGATTTGCATCCGTTTATCGCGCGTTTGAAGATGTGTCGGAGTTTGGCGAAGCTATTGCGAACTTACAGCAGTAGTACTATCTGCCTATTACCTTATTGATTAATCGGAACTCATTTCACTATGTGGTCAACTGAAGACAATCAAATGATGAGTCTCGCTATTGAGTTAGCGCAAAAAGGACTCTATACCACCCGCCCAAATCCTTGTGTTGGCAGCGTATTAGTTAAAGACGGTGTGATTGTTGGTGAAGGTTACCATATTCGTGCTGGTGGCCCACATGCCGAAGTCTACGCGCTTAATATGGCGGGTGATGATGCTGTTGGCGCCACCGCGTACGTCACATTGGAGCCATGTAGCCATTATGGCCGAACCCCGCCTTGCGCCAAAGCATTGATCGAAAGCAAAGTTAGCCGCGTTGTTATTGCTGTGACCGATCCTAACCCACAAGTCTCTGGTCGTGGTATTAGCATGCTCCGTGATGCGGGTATTCAAGTTGACGTTGGTTTATTAACCGATGCTGCTAAGCAGGTTAACTTAGGTTTTTTGAAAAGAATGCAGCAGAGCTTACCGTGGGTGACCGTAAAGCTCGCCGCTAGCCTCGATGGTAAAACGGCATTATCGAATGGCGAGTCAAAGTGGATTACTGGTCCTGAAGCCCGAAGAGATGTACAGCGGGTGCGCGCAAGACATTGCGCTTTGATCACCGGCATTGAGACCGTTTTTGCTGATGACCCCAGTCTAAATGTCCGCCATAGCGAATTGGGATCTTTATCAAATGAGATCGCCCCAGCAGAACTGCATCAACCGCTGCGTGTAGTATTAGACAGCCAAGCACGGCTCGGCGCTGAGCTAAAGATGTTTTCCATCGACAGCCCCATTTTACTCATTAGTACTTGTGACTATCCTGAGAGTGTTAAGTCGGCGTGGCCAGCTCATGTTAGTCACCAAGTATTACCCGCCAAAGAAAAGCGAGTTGACCTTATTGCTCTGCTCACTTTACTTGGCAAAACCTGTAACTCGGTGTTAGTCGAGGCTGGTGCTACGCTTGCTGGTGCGTTTGTTAGCGAGCACTTAGCGGATGAAATTATTTTATACCAAGCAATGAAAATACTCGGTGCTCAGGGGCGAGACTTACTCGCATTACCTGATTTTGAAACCATGTCTCAAGTTCCAAGTATTAATCTAATAGATGAACGTAAAGTGGGAAAAGACACTCGCTTGACGTTAAGAATGAGTAATTAACTTTATGTTTACCGGAATTATTGAATCTGTAGGTCATTTACGAAAAGTTGAACGTCGCGGTGATGATATTCGATTAACCGTTGCCAGCGCTAAGCTTGATCTGTCGGACGTTAAACTCGGAGACAGCATTGCAACCAATGGTGTATGTCTAACCGTGGTTGAGCGACTTGCAGATGGCTATGTTGCAGATATCTCAGCTGAAACGGTTAGTCTTACAGGTTTTGCCAATTATGCAGTAGGCACTGCGGTTAATTTAGAAAAGGCAGTCACGCCAACCACAAGGTTAGGTGGCCATATGGTCAGTGGTCACGTAGATGGTATTGCGCGCGTTGATGACCGACAAGTTCGTGGCCAGGCGCTTGAGTTTTGGTTGTCGCCTCCAGTTGAGCTGGGTCGCTATATCGCTCACAAGGGTTCAATTACCATTGATGGTGTAAGCTTAACGGTTAATGAGGTGCAAGGGCATCGATTTAGACTAACCATCGTGCCGCACACCGCGGGAGAAACAACCTTGGTAAACCTAAAGGCAGGCGATAACGTTAATATTGAAGTTGATCTAATTGCTCGTCATTTAGAAAGGTTGATGAGCTATTCATCTGATCAAACAGAACAACAACCTAAGTCTGAAGTTACCATGGAACTGTTAGCTCGCTCGGGTTTTTTACGTTAAAAACTGGCTTAAGGCGATTTTAAAGATAAAATTTATCTTAAGACGCTCAAAAAAATAATCATTAAATTTATAGGCTGCTTTGCCAGCATAGGCATAAAGGTTAGCGACCTCAGCTAACTGCAGCAATACAATATAAAGGTCTAAACATGGCGCTACATAGTATAGAAGAGATCATCGAAGATATTCGTCTAGGTAAGATGGTTATCTTGATGGATGACGAAGATAGAGAAAATGAAGGCGACCTGATTATGGCTGCTGACATGGTGACGCCTGAGGCGGTTAACTTTATGGCGACTTTCGGTCGTGGCCTTATTTGCCAAACGTTGACTAAAGAACGCTGCCAGCAGCTAAACCTGCCTTTGATGGTCACGAACAACAATGCACAGTTCTCAACCAATTTTACGATGTCTATTGAAGCGGCTGAAGGCGTAACTACCGGTATATCCGCACAAGATCGCGCCGTTACGGTTAAAGCGGCTGTGGCCAAAGATGCTAAGCCTAGTGATATTGTTCAGCCTGGCCATATATTCCCATTGATGGCAAAAGAGGGCGGAGTACTTATTCGCGCTGGTCATACAGAAGCGGGTTGTGACTTAGCTAGGCTTGCGGGTTTCGAAGCTTCATCAGTTATTGTTGAAATCTTAAATGATGACGGCACCATGGCGCGTCGTCCTGATCTTGAAATTTTTGCTGAAAAGCACGGTTTAAAGATGGGCACCATTGCCGATCTAATTGAATATCGCAACACTAAAGAAACCAGCGTAGTACGTGAAGCGCAATGTAAATTGCCTACGCGTTTTGGCGAATTCGATATGTTGACTTTCCGCGACACCATCGATAATCAACTGCACTATGTATTAGTCAAAGGTGCTGTGACTGAGAACATGCTTGTGCGTGTTCACCTGCAAAATACCTTTAACGACCTATTACATTCCGAGCGCGATCAGCAACGTAGTTGGCCGTTAGAAAAAGCAATGCAACGCATTAGCGAAGACGGTGGCGTACTGGTGCTGCTCGGGCATCAAGAACATAGCAGTGACATTTTAGCTAAAGTGAAAGCATTTGAAGCTGAAGATAACGGTAGCGCACCGGTTGCTCCTCAGTGGCAAGGAACTTCACGTCAAGTCGGTGTAGGCTCACAAATTCTAGCGAATGTAGGTGTGACATCAATGCGCTTACTGAGTTCACCAAAGCGTTATCATTCGCTGTCGGGCTTTGGTTTAGAAGTAACTGATTATATAGCAGAATAAAATATTATCTTGGAGGTAAAAACCATCCAGGAGGTAATTTAGTACTTTTCTTATAAATTGCATGGGGATCAGCGTTAATGGCTGTGGTATCATACCGCCTCTTCCGCCCCCATGCTGGGTAATTAAGCTAATTTAGGTAAGATAAATGAACGTAGTTGAAGGTAATATCGAATCGAAAAACGCAAAGATTGCGATTGTAGTTTCACGTTTCAACAGCTTTGTTGTAGATAGTTTGCTTGATGGTGCGGTAGACACTCTTAAGCGTTTTGGCCAAGTTGCAGATGAAAATATCACTGTAGTTAAAGTGCCTGGCGCGGTTGAATTGCCACTTGCTGCACGTCGTGTTGCTGCAAGCGGGAAATTTGACGGAATAATTTCACTTGGTGCGGTTATCCGTGGTGGTACACCTCATTTTGATTTTGTTGCAGGCGAATGTAATAAAGGTTTAGCTCAAGTTGCTCTTGAATTTGATACTCCTGTTTCATTCGGCGTTTTAACCACTGATACTATTGAACAAGCTATTGAACGTTCAGGTACTAAAGCAGGCAACAAAGGCGGCGAAGCTGCTTTGGGTCTGCTAGAGATGGTTAACGTGTTGCAAGCACTTGAAGAACACCTGTAATTTAGGACAATTTAATGAAGCCTTCAGAGCGCCGAAAGGCACGTCGTTTAGCGGTTCAGGCCATTTACTCTTGGCAGCTAAGTGGCAACAATATTGCTGATGTTGAGCATGAGTTTCTAACTGAACAAAATGTTGATGGTGTCGATATAGCTTACTTTCGTGAGTTATTGGCTGGCGTAGCAACAAAGAAAAGCCAATTGGATGAGTTAATCACTCCATTTTTGGTTCGTCCTTTAGATGAAGTTGACCCTGTCGAAAAAGCGATTGTTCGCTTAGCGACTTATGAGCTGACTTTCCGTAAGGATGTACCTTATAAGGTAGCGATTAACGAAGCTATCGAGCTTGCCAAAACATTCGGCGCTGAAGATGGACATAAGTTCGTTAACGGTATTCTGGATAAGCTAGTAGCAAAAACTAAATAGTAAAAACGGCATCTTCGGATGCCGTTTTTGTATGACTAAAAAGAGCACTGCAGTTGTATGGTTAGTGATGGGTATTTGATCGCTGGATATACCGAACGCAACTTAAATAATCGCTAAGACTCTCTTGTTATTTGGCGCTCTTTTTTCTTCAAACCACCTCCTAATTTGTGATTGGTATTGTGAAAGAATTTCAATTAATCGAAAGCTTTTTTACTGGGCGTGCCCAGTCTCGAAAAGATGTGGCGCTCGGCATTGGTGATGATTGTGCCATTGTTGAACCCGCTGAAAATAAGTCAATTGCGATATCGTGTGACACACTAGTGGAAAACGTACACTTTTTTCCTGGTATGCCAGCAAAAGATCTGGGGTACAAATCGCTAGCTGTTAACTTATCTGATCTTGCTTCTATGGGAGCCCAGCCGGCTTGGATGACATTGGCACTTACCCTGCCTGAAGTTGATGAAAACTGGCTTGCGGATTTCAGCGCGGGGCTGTTTGAAATTGCAGAGTATTATGGTGTTGCACTCGTTGGTGGTGATACCACTCGTGGTCCACGAGCCATCACCATTACCATTAATGGCCAAGTACCCAAGCATTCTGGTTTGACCCGTAGCGGCGCCAGAAATGGTGATTGGATCTACGTTACCGGCACATTGGGGGACTCAGCGTTAGGACTCGATCTATTACGTGAAAAAGCGACCTGCAATGAGGACGATAAAAGCTATCTTATTAATCGTCATTACAGACCGACTCCAAGAGTATTAGCGGGCCAAGCACTGCGCACGCTAGCATCGAGTGCTATCGATATATCTGATGGCTTAATCTCTGATATACAGCATGTATTAAAAGCCTCCAATATCGGCGCGACACTAAATGTCGACAAATTACCATTATCTGAACAGTTAAAAGCGAATGTCTCTGCTGAGATGGCGCTAAGCTATGCGCTAACCGGTGGGGAGGATTATGAACTACTCTTTACTGTCTCTGAAGCGCAAAAAGGCGCACTAGAGATCGCACTGGCTGAAACCGGGGTTAAATTTACTCAAATTGGCCAAATTTGCATGGGTGGCAAGTTGAAGCTGTTGTTAGATAAACAGCCATTTGAACCGATTAACCTTGGATTCGAGCATTTTAAGTGATGAATTTACTTTCAAAAGATACAGCGCTGACTAAACTGTCTCTTAAAAATCCCATCCACTTTTTGGCATTAGGATTTGGGTCTGGTTTAGCGGCCAAGGCTCCTGGTACCTTTGGTACTATTGCGGCGATACCGCTTTACTTATTAATGGCGCCACTGAGTTTATCTTGGTATGTCGGTTTGACGCTTTTAAGCGTCTTAATCGGTTTTTATATTTGTGATAAAGCTGCAAATGATATGGGTGTGCATGATCATGGCGCTATCGTCTGGGATGAAATTGCAGGCTTACTTATCACTATGATCGCAGCACCTGCTGGCTGGCAATGGTTGCTCGCGGGCTTTGTGTTGTTTCGTTTTTTTGATATTTTGAAACCTTGGCCAATACGTTGGCTTGATGCCAAAGTACATGGTGGCTTTGGCATCATGATTGACGATGTACTGGCTGGTATATTCTCATTGATGTGCTTGCAAGCTGCAGCTTACTATCTGCTATAAAGCGGCCGTCTGATGCGCTACAGATTGTAGAAAGCAAAAAGGAGCTACTGTTAGCTCCTTTTTTAATGGCGTTTACGTAAGCTAACTTTAATCTCCATTAACTGAGTAGTAGCTCTTTGGCATTGGCAAGGGTATTGCTGGTAATGGTATCGCCTCCCAGTAAGCGAGCTAGCTCTTCAACTCGCTGCTCTTTATCTAGAGCGATCATCGAGGTTTCTGTTTTCCCCGCCTTACTGCTCTTATTCACAAACATATGCTGATGGCCGTTTCCTGCAACTTGCGGCAGGTGTGTCACACAAAATACCTGCGTCGACTCGCCTAAGCTGCGTAACATTCGGCCGACCACCGCCGCTGTTGGACCAGAAATACCGACATCGACTTCATCAAAGATAAGCGTGGGTGTCGCAACTTTTTTAGCGGTTATTACCTGTATGCCAAGTCCTATTCGTGAGAGTTCACCACCTGAAGCAACTTTAGCAATAGGTTGCATAGGTTGGCCGGGATTGGTGGTCACTAGGAAATCGATGGAATCACAACCATGAGGACTGATGACAGCTTCATTAAAGTTAACTTCGATACTGAACTTGCCCTTGGGCATGCTCAGTTCATGAATCGATTGAGTGACTTTCTTATCTAACTCCTTAGCATATCGGCCACGGCTTTGGCTTAACTTCTTTGCATGGTTCAAATAGGCTTGCTGACTATGTTGCAGTTGATTGCGGATCTCATCAAGTTTATCTTCATCAGAGCCAAGCTCGCTGAGTTCATTCAGCAGGCTTTGATGGTGATCATACAGCTCGTTAGCATTGACATGATGCTTGCGCGCCAGTTGCAGTGCTTTAGAGATCCGTAGCTCTAACTGTTCAAAGTATTCAGGGTCTAGCTCTAAGCCATCTAAATATCGCTCAAGCTCACTACTACTTTCTTGTACTTGAATTAGCGCATCATTGAGCATGGCGACGACACTGCCTAGCTCTGCATCATAACTTTCTAAATCTTGCCCCTGACTGATTGAAGTATTGAGTAATGATTCAACACTCGCTTGATCATTATCTTGCAATATAGATAACTGACTACGACAGAGCTCGATTAACGCAGTGCTGTTGGCAAGTTTTTTATGTTCAGCCTCAATGGTTTCAAACTCACCTTTAGCAATGGCAAACTCATTAAGCTCTTCAACCTGATAGTGCAGCAGTTGCTTACGTGCAAGTCTTTCATGCTGTGCTAGCTCTAGTTCATGCAACTGCTTCTCAACGATTTTACATCGATGATAACTAGTGGATACCGTATCGAGTAACATCTTATGGTTGGCATAACTATCAAGCAGAGTGAGTTGATGTTCGCTTTTTAACATTGCATGGTGGGCATGTTGGCCATGGATCCCAATGAGCAGCTGTCCGAGGGATTTTATTTGGGCCAGCGGAACCGGATTACCATTGATATATGCGCGTGAGCGGCCATCACTATTGATTGTTCGCCTTAAAATACACTCATCATCTAGTTCAAGATCGTGGTCTTCTAACCAGCGCTTTGCCAGTGGAATATCAGATAAGGAAAACCTTGCACTCACTTCTGTTTTAGTTGCACCAGGTCGAATGGTATTAGCGTCGGCGCGATTGCCGAGACATAAACCTAGTGCATCAATAGCAATAGACTTACCCGCACCCGTTTCACCGGTGATACTAGTCATGCCGGCTTTAAAATCGAGTTCCAAAAAACGCACAATAGCAAAATTGTTAATGCTGAGCTGACAAAGCATAGTGATGTCCTATCCGAAACACTGTATTAATCCACAGTATATACTGATTTTATATACAGTACAGTGCCAGTTGATTAATTAATCGATATCGGTACATTGTTAAACGGTAGCTATCGTTTTTACAGGAAATTAAATTCAATTAATACAGTTGCTTGATGCAAGGAGGCAGCTACCTGATAATTTTCAACAAGATTTATGAAAGTATCAATTTGCTATAACGTTAGCATAGAGTCTTGTTGTCGTTGTGGAATAACTGGATGTAAGGGCATTGATAACACATTAAATACTAATGTAGCAGGTAGGCTTCTAAAAGCGGTAAGCTTATAAAAGTGAGCAGGGTGCCTAGTAATATTCCCTGAGCACTGGTGATCACTTGGATGTGGTAACGCTGTGCTAGCAGGTAGACGCTAGCAGCAGTGGGAAGCGCTGCTAGTATAACGCCCATGGCAATTAATTGTGGATCAATGTTCAGGCCGAGCATGATCAAGTAAGTTATTAAAGGTTGAAAAACCAGTTTGATGATATTGATAGCGCTGATCTCGGTGAGCTGCTTGAGGCTAATAATGTGGCTTGAGGTTTGGTATTGAGCTGACTTTGCCAGCACCATACCAATCGCAAACAGAGCACAAGGGCTTGAAGTCATACCAAGTTGACGGATGATTAGTGCAATACTTTCTGGTAAGGCAACAGTTAACGCTGATAGTCCAATCCCCACCATACTACCTACTACAATAGGGTTTTTTATTAAGGCGAGGCTAATGATTATTAATGCTGAACCTTGTTTATTTCGACCTATTATCTCTAATGACACCAGCGTGATGGCAAAAATTAGCACCGACAATAAACTGGCGATAGCCGCTGCAGCCAATGCTGACTGATTGCCTGGAAACAACATCGCCATTAGGGGAATACCAATGAAAGCAGTATTGCCAAAAGTGGCATTCAGCGCTCGCATAGATGCTAGCGCATTTTGTGCTGGACTTAGCCAAAGTGAGATTATAAATGTTATCACGTAGCTAATTAGCATGGCGCCACTAAAACCGGCAATATAACCCCAGTGCAGAATGTCGTTGATAGGGGTTTGGGCCAAGGTGATTAACATAATAGCCGGAAACGCAATATAGTAAACATATTGGTTTAAGACTTGATCTGTTTCAGCGGGCAATAGCTTTGATTTTTGAACAAAGGTGCCTATCAACATTATGCCGAATACAGCAAGGAGTGGCGTGATGACTGCTGGCATATCATTCTCTAATGGTGGATTTAAAAAACGGGTAAAAGACGCATAAAATTGAGCTAGAACATTACCATAGTTGTGCTTTGCTATACTATTGATCTTAGGTCGTAGCCGATCCCCTTTGTATACCCATCCTACTTGAAGATGCTCGTTTCAGAGGCGTTGTGCCAGTTCAATTCTAGGCGCGTTAACGTAGAAATGGTTATTCCCTTTTAAATTAATGCAACAACGAAGTGGGCTTGCACAACGCCTTCTGCGATGCGTTTTAATGGGCTTGACTCCGTGTTATTGATTTTACTAAGGGAACGACCATTAGTGGTAATCAATGCCTTGATTAAAGCCCATTAAACTCCCACTGAATCCTGCATCTTCAGGTAAGATGGGGATATTTTTAAACGGCAGGATTTATATCGATGAATAGCAATATTGGCTTGGAATTACAGCTGATCTATCAATTTGTCCATTTAGTTAATGCGGGTAGTTTTTCCCAAGCAGCTAAAGAGTTAGAGATGCCAATTGCAACGGTAAGCCGCAAACTGACTAAATTGGAAACACAGTTAGATAAGCAGTTATTAATGCGTAGTACCCGTAAGCTTCGCCTAACGGAAGAGGGGATAGCGCTGTTTCAGCAGTATCAGGCTATTGTCTCTCAGTTTGACAGCATCAGAGGTGCAGCGGTGGATAAGCCGGAAGGTACCTTAAGAATAGCTGCTCCTGTATCAATTATTTCGATGATCTTCATACACGCCATTAATGAGTTTTGCGAAAAGTTCCCCGACATTCAGCTGCATATAGTGCAAAATAATAACGTGATTGACCTAATTGACGAAGGTGTTGATGTTGCAATTGTTGGTGGAACTCAACCCGATTCGTCTTGGGTTTCGAGTTCTCTTGGCGTGCTCAATTATGGTTTATTTGCTTCTGCAGACTATATGGCTAAAGCACCTAGCTTGTGCCATCCAAGTGATTTGGAACAACACGCCTTGATTAAAGTCTGGCCACTATTTAACTGGACACTAAAGCACTCATCAGGGGAGAGTTTTTATTATGATGGGCCGGCCAAACTGACATTGAGTGAGTTAAATGGTGCTGTTAGAGCTGCAGTTGATAATGGTGGGGTGTTATACGGTCCAACTCTTTTTGTGAAAAACCAGCTTAAGAGCGGTCAATTGATGACACTACTACCTGACTGGATTGGCGAGAAAAGGCGGATTTCAATCTTGTACCATCAGCGTAGCCATCAACCTTTGAAGGTAAAGCTATTTATTGAGTTTATGCAGTCGAAAGCGGAACAGTTGTTTTCAATGGACAGTTAAATGCTGGAGATAATAGTGATGAAAAGCTAGAGCCGCTTTGCTGTTAACAGAGCGACTCTTGTGCCATTTTACTCTACTGGACCGATACCAATATTTGATATGCCGACGGCAACCACTTCTCGGCGGAACTCTTTGACAAAATCGGCTTTAAGGTGCGGGTGCTCTTCGATGGCTTGCAGAAGTAATTCTTGTACCTCCTTTTCCTCAACCATAACCTCATGGTTAAAGATGTAATCATCTAATTCGGTTTCATTTGTAAACTCTTGCTCACAGGTCGCTTCAATATAATTAGCTACCGTGGCAGAGGATAGTTTGCTGATATTGGTGATATCTTCTTCAACCTTGCTTTCTAATGCGCTTAGCAAAGACGTTAAGGCGACCGCTGCATCCATTGCTGGGTAAACACCGTAGACGTCAAAATCAGCAGGCTCTGGCGTATTATCTTCAATACGCTCCATCTGTATCTCTAAATTGAGCTTGAGCTTATTGTCATACATAGACTGCCAAAGCAGGTTTAGCAGTGTATCGAGCACCTTGGGATTGCCAAATTCACACACTTCAGAAAAAAGCTGATAATTGGGCAGCATGCGCTGACATAGTGCGATAGCAAAAAGTTTCTTTTGCGCTAGCGATAGCCCTTTTAAGCGTTGAAAAAAGCCCGGTTTATTTGTCATCTTTTATTTCCACTGATAGCTGGGTGATCACTTGATTAGCGGCTGATTCTACCTTAGTTAGCTCATCAAGTAACTCAAGGATTTCAGGTTCTATATCTTCTACGGCAACACCACGCTTTAATCCTGACTCTATCTCTTGGCAAAGTTGTTGGGTTGTAGGGACACCACAATAACAGCTTGCACCGTGCAGTTTATGGATACAGGTAAGCATGCTTTGCTGATCAAAGCTCGCGAGTGCGCTATTGATATGCTCCAACGTTTCAGGCAGTGATTTTAATAACATCTTCAGCATATCTATTGCTAAGTCAGGTTTGTTATTGGCCTGGGACAAGCACAGTTCCCAATTTAAGATACGCTGATCAAAATGGGTGAACTTAGGTCTGCTTTTCCATTTATGGATCACATCTCTGAGTGCTGCTTCATCAATAGGTTTGGGTAAGTATCCGTCCATACCACTCGATGATATGCGCTCACGCTCTTCAGCGATAGCGTGGGCGGTTACCGCTATAATGGGGGTATTGCGATTTGCTGAATTCTGTCTTATCTGTCTAGTGGCACTAATGCCATCAGTGCCAGGCATCTGAATATCCATAAAAATAAGATCGAAACTGCGCTGCTTTGCAATTGTGACTGCAGCATCACCATTATCGACGATGATCACATGGGTCACTAACTCTTTTAGTAGTGTGTCGATAAGCTTTAAATTGGCCGGATTATCGTCAACCGCCAGTACGGTTAAGTTTTCTCTCACCTCGGGAGTGGCTTGCATTGCAAGCATTGGTAAGGCTTCTGCTTCAAGTGATGACTGCGGATCTATTAAGCTACTCGATAGTTTTTTCTCACCAATAGGCATGGTGAGTTGCTTGTCGATATAGGGGCGGATTTGTGAAAAGAGCTCTTCACTTTCTACGCAGTTGCTGATCAACATTAAGTAATTAATTTTTTGCTTGGCAACTTTAAGTACATCAATAGCGTTGCCCCCAGCAGCGATCCCTTTACAACTAAAGAGCCCATAATCAAACAAATGACTTGACTGGGTTACAATAAATTCGAGCTGTTTGCTACTGGCAACATTGGTGACTTTAAGCCCCCAGCGCAGCAGCATACGTTCAACGGCATGATGTGATAATGGGTTTGGTTCAAACAATAAAATGCTTTTATTCTTAAGCGTGCCAATCGGCAAAGTATCGCTGATGGGATATTGGCTTAGATTAAGTGGTAGTGAAAACCAGAAGGTAGAGCCTTGCTGTGGCTCGGAGTTACAGCCTATTTGGCCGCCCATGCGGTTCACCAAGCGTTTGGTGATTACCAGCCCGAGCCCGGTGCCGCCAAAGCGTCTTGAAATGGATGAATCGGCTTGGCCGAAAGCTTGGAATAAAGAGCCCAGTTTTTCAGCATCAATACCAATCCCTGTATCAATAATTTCACTGCGGACATGTACTTTTCCGTCGGCTATCTCTTCGAGTTGCATCTTAAGCTGCACACTGCCACTGTCGGTAAATTTAATCGCATTGCCCACCAAATTGGTCAGGATTTGGCTAAAACGCATTGCATCGCCAGTTACATCCTCTGGAATGCGCGGGTCAACATCGACCACCAACTCAATCTCTTTTTCTTGTGCACTGCTAGATAACATCGTCACGGTTTCTTCGATGACTTCACGTAAAGAGAACGGCATATTCTCTAACACCATCTTGCCCGCTTCCAGCTTAGAGAAATCCAAAATATCGTTAATGATACTAAGCAGATTTGTTGCACTGCCCTCAATGGTGCGAATATAGTCTTGCTGACTGGAGTGCAATGGCGTTTTTAACAACTGTTTTGCAAAACCAATAACACCATTGAGTGGAGTACGCAGTTCATGGGACATGTTGGCTAGGAATTCTGATTTAATTCGACTCGCCTCCAGTGCTCGCTTTTTGGCGATGTCTAGTTCAACGTTTTGGATCTCAATCTGTTCAAGAGTTTCCCGCAAATCAGATGTGGCTTGGTCAATATTTTGTTGCATCTCATCATGGTATTCGGACAATGATCCTGCCATGGCATTGATGCCGCGTTTGAGTAAGTCTAGCTCACCAATGAGGTTGCCTGTTAAACGGGTGTCAAGTTTACCCTCACGAATTTTTGCCACCACTCGTACCATTTCGGTAATGGGTTGGGTGACGTTTTTAACCAATCTGAATGTAAAGAATAGGTTCAGTTGCACTCCAATAAGTACAATGATGAATGCGGCTACAGCGGCTCGATGTTGTTCAAGCAGCGCATTTTCTCTATTGATCAATATCGATATGTAACCGAGCTTAACCGTCTCTATTGAGATTTGGTTGTTATTTTCATCGAAGGTATCGACGGGATTGATGGCGTTGTTTTTAAAAATAGGGCTGCGCAAAATCATGCTGTCACCAACTTGTTCCAGTTCAGTTCTTAGCATAGAACTGAGCGGTTTGTCGTAACGCATGACTTCATGGTTTTTATAATGGTGCGAGGTTACGACAACGCGGTTGTTGACATCAAAAATAGCAATAAATTGCACTAAAGAGGCTTTGTTGAGCTGGGCGGCGGTGATTAAACGCTTGGTGGTTTCAAAATCTTTACTGTCTAAACCTACCTCAGCGGCAATGGCTAAAGGTTCGATGATATTACTTGCTTGCTCTATGAGTGTTTCTTCAAGTTCATAGAATCTATTTATGGTAAAATAACTGCCCAATAAAATACCCACTAAAATAGTCGGAGCTAGCGCCAATACCAGAACCCATGAACGTAGGCTGTACTTGGTCATATTATTGGCTTCATTCATGAGACGTTTGCGTTACCGATAAATATAGTGAGAGTATTCGATAGACTGCCAGTAACAGCCTGTGTTGGCCAGTTTTTTTATCTATTTAGAGAGTAAAATGGCACAATTTTTTAAAGCAAAACCAAATAGATCTAAACAATTATCCTCTAAATTGTCTTTAGCGGTGACAAAGCTGGATCATCTCGGTGCAGGTATTGCTCATCATCAAGGTAAGATAGTGTTTATCAACGGCGCTCTTGCTGGCGAAACCGTGCAAGTACAGCTTACCGAGCAGAAGAAGAAGTTTTCTAGAGCAAAGCTGTTAAAGGTTGAAAATCCATCAAGCCAGCGGGTCGAGCCCCCGTGCCCGCATTATGAACAATGTGGTGGCTGTGATTTGCAGCATCTGGATGTTGATGCTCAACGGGCACACAAAGCTAAGGCACTGCAGGAGTTAGTGGCTAAATTTGCTCAAACCCAGGCAAGTGAAGTCTGCGACACATTGAGTGACTCCCCGTGGCATTACCGTAGACGAGCCCGTTTAGCGACTTGGTTTGACCGTAACACTAAACATGTCAGTTTAGGCTTTAGAGCAAGTAGTAGCAGTGATGTCGTAGAGATCCAATCATGTGCTGTACTTGCAAAGCCACTGTCGGCATTAATCCCCGACCTTGCTTATCTACTCAATCAGCTCAGCGGTAAGAAAGCATTAGGCCATGTAGAGTTGACCCAGGCTGACAACGGCATTTTTGTCGTTCTGCGCATCACCAAAGCTTTATCCGATAAAGATCGTCAGCGTCTGGCCGCTTTTGGTCAGAGCAATGAGCTTAACCTTGTATTGCAAGACGATGATGCCGCGACTGAGTATCTTAGCGGTAAGGCTGAACAACCATTCTATGGCTTTAGTGACAGCAATGTAGAACTTAAGTTTTCAGCAGGTAACTTTATTCAGGTTAATGCGGCGGTTAACCAAGCAATGGTAAAGCAAGCGGTAGATTGGCTTGACCCTCAAGCTGGTGAACGAGTGCTCGATCTGTTTTGTGGTATCGGCAATTTTAGTCTGCCATTAGCTAAAAATGGCGCTGAAGTGATTGGTGTAGAAGGGGTGCCGGCAATGGTTGCTCAAGCAGAACTTAATGCACAACATAGCGGTTTAGATAAAGTCTCTTTTTTCCATACCGACTTGAGTGCTGATCTGTCACAAGAGCCGTGGCTCGGTAAAGTTAATAAAATGCTCATTGATCCAGCCAGAGCAGGAGCCTATGAAAGCATGTTATCGCTAAAGAAGCTCAATCCTAAAGCCTTGGTCTACGTATCTTGTAACCCTGCAAGTTTAGCGCGTGATAGTGAAGTGATATTGAAGCAAGGTTATAGCCTTAAAAAAATCGCAATGGTGGATATGTTTCCACAAACCCACCATTTAGAATCAATGGCGTTATTTGAACGCGATTAACAGACAATTTTAGTTACGATTGTCAGCGTTTGTTCATTGACAATATTCGCTGAATGCTGAAGATAGAGGGTCTGAATTTTAAAAGGTTTGGATTAATATTTTTGGTTTAATCCACCTCGGGATGTAAAGGAATAATAGACGATGGTATCAGTTCGTGAAGCACATTTTAGCGACCCTCACTTTCAACTAGAAGAGTGGGTGAAACGTTATATTAGTGATTCCAACGAAGCCAAAACTCTTTTGGAGTTGATAGCGCAGGTTGAGTTATTAGTTGGCCAAAATAAAGAGGTCAACCTTCCTGTGCTGCAACGGGCTCGCGAGATGATTGAAATTCTTGCACCTTTGAATATGGATATCGAAACCCTGCAAGCGGCAATATTGTTTGTTGTTTTTGATGCGGACTTAATCACTCAAGAAGATATTCATGAGCGCTTTGGCCCTAAGCTTGAAATTCTAGTCTCTAGCGTTGAAACCATGAATGCTATTGGTGCGTTGAAAATTGACAATCAGACCCGTAATGGTGAGCCGCAAATCGATAACATTCGTAAAATGTTGCTGGCAATGGTTGAAGATGTGCGCGCAGTGGTCATCAAACTCGCAGAGCGTATCTGCTTATTGCGTGAAATAAAAAATGCCGATGAAGAAGTTAAAGTGCTCATCGCCAGAGAGATTGCCGACGTGTATGCGCCACTCGCCAACCGTCTTGGTATTGGGCAGTTAAAATGGGAGCTAGAAGATATCTCTTTTCGCTACCTGCATCCGCAAACCTACAAAGATATCGCCAAGCAACTTGATGGTAAGCGCATTGACAGAGAAACCTTTATCGATGACTTTGTCAGCCAGTTGCAAGCGCGTCTAGATAAGGACGAGATCCGAGCCAAGGTATATGGCCGTCCAAAGCACATATACAGTATCTGGAAGAAGATGAATGGCAAACAACTTACATTTGATGAGTTGTTTGATGTACGAGCGGTACGAATTGTCACCGACAGACTGCAAGATTGCTACGGGGCCTTGGGTGTGGTGCATACCCTTTGGCATCATATCCCTAGCGAATTTGACGATTATGTCGCAAATCCGAAACCAAATGGCTATCAGTCGATCCACACGATTGTAGTGGGACCTGAGGGCAAGACCGTTGAGATCCAAATTCGTACCGAGCAGATGCATGAAGATGCAGAGCTCGGTGTCGCTGCCCACTGGAAGTATAAAGAGGGTAGTGGCAGTGGTGGCGGTAAGCAAAGTGGTTACGAAGAGAAGATTAATTGGTTACGTAAGATTTTGCAGTGGCAAGAAGATGTTGCTGAAAGCGGTAACCTGGTTGAGGAGGTGCGTAGCCAAGTCTTTGAAGACCGTGTCTATGTCTTTACCCCAAGTGGCGAAGTGGTTGATCTACCGCTGGGTTCTACTGTTCTTGATTTTGCCTACTATATTCATTCACATGTTGGGCATAAATGCATTGGTGCTAAGGTTGATGGCCGTATCGTACAGTTTACTTACCAAGTTGAAACCGGACAGCGGATTGAGATCATCACCTCTAAAAACCCTAATCCGAAAAGAGACTGGCTTAACCCAAGCTTAGGCTACATTAAAACTTCGCGGGCTCGTTCTAAGATCCAGCACTGGTTTAAGCAGCAAGACAGAGACAAGAATATTATCGCCGGCCGAGAAATGCTGGAGACCGAGCTTGCACGAACTAATTTAAAGATAAAAGACGCTCAATCGGCGGTGGAACGCTTTAACATGGTTAGCATGGATGATCTCCTTGCGGGGATCGGTGGAGGTGATGTTCGTCTGAACCAAGTTGTTAATCATGTGCAAAGTAAGCTGCGTACCAACGAGCTGTCTGATGAAGAGGTGCTCGAAGACCTGGTGAAAAAGAGCCATAGCAAACCGGCAAGAAAGGGCTCTGGTCAGGTAGAGGTTAATGGCGTAGGTAATCTTATGAGCCATATTGCTAAGTGCTGTCAACCCGTTCCCGGTGATGAAATTTTTGGCTTTATTACTAAAGGCCGCGGCATATCCGTACATCGCGCCGATTGCGATCAAGTCAAAGAGCTTATTCGTGCTCATCCAGAACGCTCTGTTGAGGTTGTCTGGGGAGAGAATTACTCAGGTGGCTACAAAATTCGTTTGCGAGTGATAGCAAGTGATCGTTCGGGACTGCTTAGAGATCTTACTTCGGTATTAGCCGCTGAAAAGTCTAACGTATTGTCAATGAGTTCGACATCGGATGTGAAAACACAAACTGCAGCCATTGAGTTAGAGCTTGAACTGTACAATTTGGATGGTCTATCGCGCGTCGTTGCTAAATTGTCGCAGGTCGATGGCGTCAGCGAAGCCCGCAGAGTATAACTCGCACCAAGAATAGGTAATAGATGAAAGAGCCAGTGGGAAACATGCAGCCTTTGCTGACGATAATGCAAAAGCTGCGAGACCCAGAAACGGGTTGCGACTGG
The DNA here is from genome assembly GCF_016757755.1 of Shewanella sp. KX20019. Taxonomy (NCBI): domain Bacteria; kingdom Pseudomonadati; phylum Pseudomonadota; class Gammaproteobacteria; order Alteromonadales; family Shewanellaceae; genus Shewanella; species Shewanella sp. KX20019. The sequence continues at coordinate 1,622,215 of NZ_CP068437.1, forward strand.
GATAAAGCACAAACTTTCCAATCTATCGTGCCCTTCACGTTAGAAGAAGCCTATGAAGTGGCAGATACCATCGAGCGTGTTGCACTCGATGAACTGCCTGATGAATTAGGTGATCTACTGTTTCAGGTGGTGTTTTACTGCCAGCTGGGTAAAGAGCAGGGAATGTTTGATTTTGATACCGTTGTTAACCGTATTTGCGATAAGCTAACTCGACGCCATCCCCATGTTTTTGCTGATCTCAAAAGTAGTAGCACCGAGCAGATAAAACAAAACTGGGAAAAAATTAAGGCGTCTGAACGCGTAGAACGTGAGCAGCATTCTGTGCTAGATGATATCCCTCTAAACCTCCCGGCACTTTCTCGCTCAATAAAAATTCAAAAAAGAGTATCCGGCGTCGGTTTTGATTGGCCTGAGTTACCTCCTGTGGTTGCAAAAATCCACGAGGAGATAGAAGAGGTACTTTTTGAAGTCGAGCAAGAAAATATTGATCATAATAAAGTTACTGACGAAATGGGCGACTTATTATTTGCTGTAGTCAACTTGGCAAGGCATCTAGGTGTAGAGCCAGAAAAAGCCTTAAGACAAGCAAATCAAAAGTTTGAACGACGTTTTCGTGGTGTAGAGGACTATGTTGAACAGGATGGAAGAGCGTTTGATGAGCATACGTTAGTGGAGCTCGATAGATACTGGGACAAGGTCAAAGTGAGTGAGTCGAACAAATAATCTGAATTTAAGGTTAATTCTAGTTTGTCGAATCGATGATGCTTTGGTATAATATTGCCCCGTCCTAGTGCTTTCTTACAAGCACATATTTCCAACTCATTTTCTCAGGTTCAGCATGACTACAAGGTATATCTTCGTTACTGGTGGCGTCGTTTCATCACTAGGTAAAGGCATTGCAGCAGCATCTTTGGCTGCAATTTTAGAGGCCCGTGGCCTAAACGTAACCATTATGAAGCTGGATCCATATATTAACGTCGATCCAGGTACCATGAGTCCAACACAGCACGGTGAAGTGTTTGTGACTGAAGACGGCGCTGAAACCGATCTTGACTTAGGTCATTATGAGCGTTTCATTCGTACCAAGATGAATCGTCGTAATAACTTTACCACTGGCCGTATTTACGAAGAAGTATTACGTAAAGAGCGTCGTGGCGATTATTTGGGGGCCACAATTCAGGTTATCCCTCATATCACTAATGCCATTAAAGAAAAGGTTCTTGCTGGTGGCGAAGGTCACGATGTTGCCATCGTTGAGATTGGCGGCACAGTAGGTGATATTGAATCACTGCCTTTCCTTGAATCTATTCGTCAGCTGGGTGTTGAACTCGGCCGCGAAAGAACCCTATTTATGCATCTAACTTTGGTGCCATTCTTAGGTGCTGCTGGCGAAGTTAAAACCAAGCCAACCCAACATTCAGTTAAAGAGCTGCGTTCTATCGGTATCGCTCCTGATGTTTTAGTTTGTCGTGGTGACCGTCCAGTACCTGCAAATGAAAAAGCGAAAATATCGCTATTTTGTAATGTAGAAGAACGTGCCGTTATCTCGCTTAAAGATGTCGACAGTATTTATAAGATCCCTGCGTTGCTAAAAGCACAGGGGCTTGATCAACTCGTCACTAAGCGTTTTGGAATTGATTGTCCTGAAGCTGACTTACACGAGTGGGAAAATGTTATCTATCAAGAAGCTAACCCAACTGGCGAAATCGTCATTGGTATGGTTGGTAAATACATTGAGCTACCAGATGCTTATAAGTCAGTAAACGAAGCCTTGAAGCACGCCGGTCTGTTTAATCGTGTATCAGTTCAAATTAAGTACATTGATTCTCAGAACGTTGAAGCCAAAGGCGAAGAGATCCTTCAAGGTCTTGACGGTATCTTGGTTCCTGGCGGGTTCGGCGAGCGTGGCGTAGAAGGTAAAATCATGGCGGCTAAGTACGCTCGTGAAAATAATCTACCTTACTTTGGTATATGCTTAGGTATGCAAGTAGCGCTAATTGAGTTTGCACGTAATGTTGCTGGCCTTGAAGGTGCACATTCAACTGAATTCAATAAAGAGACTCCGTATCCTGTTGTTGGTTTAATCACTGAGTGGATTAACGAAGAGGGTAACGTTGAAGAGCGTCATGAAACGTCAGACTTGGGCGGTACTATGCGCTTAGGTGCTCAACTATGTCATCTAGAGGAAGGCACTAAAGCCGCTGCAGCCTATAAAGGTATCAGCTGTGTTGAGCGTCATCGTCATCGTTATGAAGTGAACAACAACTTTAAAGACCGTCTTGAAAAAGCAGGTTTGATTTTTAGTGGTCTATCATCAGACCGCCAACTGGTCGAAATGATTGAACTACCAAACCACCCATGGTTTGTAGCGGGTCAATTCCACCCTGAATTCACATCGACACCTCGTGATGGTCAGCCATTATTTGAAGGGTTTATCGCAGCAGCCGCCGCGTATCAAAAACGCGATTTAGGCTAAACCAAACTATTAACCGCTTCCATCTAATGGGGGCGGTTTTTTTGTTTTTGGTGATGTGAGTTTATAGAAACAAATTCGTTTTACTTTTTACTTTAAATTTATCTTTCAAACTTAAATCGAGGGCATTATGGCTAAGATTATTAACATTATCGGTCGCGAAATCATGGATTCTCGCGGTAACCCAACTGTTGAAGCTGAAGTTCATTTAGAAGGCGGATTCATGGGTATGGCTGCTGCACCATCTGGTGCATCTACGGGTAGTCGCGAAGCACTAGAACTACGTGATGGTGACAAAGCACGTTATTTAGGCAAAGGCGTACTGAAAGCAGTTGCAGCCGTCAATGGTCCTATTGCTGACGCGCTGAAAGGCAAAGATGCGATTGCGCAAGCTGAACTTGATCAAATCATGATTGATTTAGACGGCACAGAAAACAAAGCTAAGTTTGGCGCTAACGCTATCCTAGCTGTTTCTCTTGCAGCGGCTAAAGCGGCAGCAGCCTTTAAAGGTGTACCTTTATACGCACATATTGCTGACCTAAACGGTACTCCGGGTGTTTACTCTATGCCGTTACCTATGATGAATATCATTAATGGTGGCGAGCATGCAGATAACTCTGTTGATATCCAAGAGTTCATGATTCAACCTGTTGGTGCTGAAAACTTCCGCGAAGGCCTACGTATGGGCGCAGAAGTATTCCACAGCTTAGCTAAAGTACTTAAGGCTGATGGTCACTCTACAGCAGTAGGCGATGAAGGTGGTTTCGCGCCAAACCTACCATCAAACGCATCTGCTTTGGCTGCAATTAAAGTTGCAGTGGCAAACGCGGGTTACGAGCTAGGTAAAGACATCACTTTAGCGATGGATTGTGCGGCGTCTGAGTTTTATGATAAAGAAGCCAACATCTATGACCTTAAAGGTGAAGGTAAGAAGTTCACTTCAGAAGAGTTCAACTTCTTCCTACAGGACCTAACCAAAGAATACCCGATTGTTTCTATTGAAGATGGTCTTGATGAGTCTGATTGGGACGGTTTCGCGCACCAAACTAAACTAATGGGTGATAAAATCCAATTAGTTGGTGACGATCTATTCGTAACAAACACTAAGATTTTGAAGCGCGGTATCGACAACGGTATTGCTAACTCAATCCTAATCAAGTTCAACCAAATCGGTTCATTGACTGAAACTTTAGCTGCTATCAAGATGGCTAAAGATGCAGGCTTCACTGTTGTTATCTCTCACCGCTCAGGTGAAACTGAAGATGCGACTATTGCTGATTTAGCTGTAGGTACAGCTGCAGGTCAGATCAAAACGGGTTCTTTAAGCCGTAGTGATCGTGTTGCTAAGTACAACCAGCTACTGCGTATCGAAGAACAGCTTGGCGAAAAAGCACCTTATAACGGCTTAAGCGAGATAAAAGGCCAAGCATAATTTGCTATAAAGTGTAAAAAGGCCGCCACTCGGTGGCCTTTTTTGTTGTACTATCTGTTTACTATTCTCAAACTCTTTCTATTTAGCATCATGAAACGCCTTCTTTTTGCCTTGGTAGTGTTACTTATCTTACTGGAATATCGCCTTTGGTTAGGAGATAAGAGCCTCGCTGACTCTATTCATCTGCAAGAGCAGATAAAACTACAACAACAGAGTAATGCACAGTTGGTGGCTAGAAACCAAGTGTTGAGAGAAGAGATCAATGATCTTCGTAGCGGAACCGAAGCGCTTGAAGAGCGCGCTCGTAACGAGCTAGGTATGGTCAAAGAGGGAGAGACATTCTTTAGAGTCGTGGGTGGTGACCGCCTCTCAAAACAGAATCATTGATTATAAGATATAAGCTTCTAAGTGGGATCCTCTAATGAGCCAATCAACTAAACAGATCATTGCAGTTGTTCCTGCTGCAGGGATAGGCAGCCGTATGGGTGCAGAAGTGCCCAAGCAATACTTAGCACTTAATGAGCAAACCATTCTCGGACATACTTTGGATTGTTTGTTAACTCATACTGAAATATCAGCGGTTATCATAGCGCTTAATCCTGAAGACAAATATTTTTCAGCGTTGCCTCAGGCTACGCATCCTAAGTTAATCACCGTTACAGGCGGCAATGAGCGTGCAGACTCGGTGCTAGCTGCTTTACAACATGCTGATGAGAGCAGTTGGGTGTTAGTACATGATGCCGCTAGGCCGTGCCTAAGCCATCTTGATATCGATAAACTGATTGCTTCAACTGCTGTTTTCCCACAAGGGTCGATATTAGCCGCTCCGGTGCGCGATACTATGAAGCGCAGTAATGATAGTGGCGAAATTTGCCATACTGTTTGTCGAGACAAACTTTGGCATGCGTTAACGCCGCAATATTTCCCCGCTAAACAGTTAAAAGACAATTTAGAGGCGGCATTAGCCGCTGAAGCACTTATCACCGATGAAGCGTCGGCGATGGAGTGGGCGGGCATTAAGCCGGGAATTATTAGTGGTCGTGCTGACAATATAAAAGTGACCCATCCCGACGACTTACAATTGGCTGGGCTGTTTCTTAAAAATCTAAGCCGTCAGGGCAAGTAATAATCTGACTGCTTGAATCATAACTAGGAATTGAAATGAAAATTAGAATTGGTCATGGCTTTGATGTGCATAAGTTTGGTGGAGAGCCACCATTGATCTTAGGCGGCGTTGTTGTACCCTATGATGTTGGTCTTATTGCACATTCTGATGGTGATGTCGTGCTGCATGCCATATCTGATGCTATTCTTGGCGCAATGGCGCTGGGAGATATTGGTAAGCACTTTCCTGATACCGATGTTGAGTTTAGAGGTGCGGATAGCCGAGTATTATTGAAGCATTGCTACCAACTGGCGCTAGACAAAGGTTTTTCATTGTCCAATCTGGATGTAACTATTATTGCACAAGCTCCAAAAATGGCGCCGCATATCGAATCGATTAGAGCTGTTTTAGCCGTTGATCTTCTAGCAGATATTGACGATATCAATGTTAAAGCGACTACCACCGAAAAGCTCGGGTTTACCGGTAGAAAAGAAGGTATTGCAGTGGAAGCTGTAGTATTGATGACCAAGATTTAGAGAGAAACAACTGATATGAGCGAACTTCATTATTTACACGGCAAGCCAACCGCTACGGCAGATCTTAGAACACATAATAGCGATTTTTTAGTGCAAGAAATACTCCCCTTTGCTCCAACGGGTGAAGGGGAACATCATCTGCTACATATTCGCAAAGATGGTTTAAATACCGTAGAGGTCGCCAAAATGCTGTCGAGTTTTGCTCATGTTCACCCCAAAGAGGTGACATATGCAGGGCAAAAAGATAAGAATGCAGTGACTGAGCAATGGTTTGGTGTACGCATTCCAGGTAAAGAAACGCCAGATTGGCAAAAACTGAACAGCGAGCAGATAACGCTTTTGTCGGCATCTCGTCATGGTAAAAAACTGCGTATAGGCGCATTAGCGGGCAACCGTTTCACCTTAGTACTTAGAAACGTCACAGAAATTGAAGATGTTGTCGCTCGTTTAAAAGAGATCACCAAAATAGGTGTACCTAATTATTTTGGTGAGCAACGTTTTGGCCATGAAGGAAAAAATCTTGTATTTGGCCGGCAGATGTTTGGTGGTCGTAATGTGAAAGACCGAAATAAGCGCAGTATGTATCTTTCTGCTGTTCGCTCGAACCTGTTTAATGTGGCTACATCATCGAGATTAGCCATACACGGCATTACGACGCTTAGCGGTGATTGTGTCATGCTGGCGGGAAGCAAGAGCTATTTCATTGCTGAGGAATGGGATGAAACCTTAACCGCACGTTTAGCTAAAAAAGATATCCAACTATCGGCTCCAATGTGGGGGCGCGGTTTGCCATTAGCACAAGCTGAAGCAGCTGAAATGGAATCAAACGCGTTGCAAGATTTAGCTGTTGATCGTGACGGATTAGAACATGCCGGGCTAAGTCAGGAGCGTCGCGCACTGCTACTTGAGCCACAACATTTACAATATCAAATCGAAGACGATACCATTACAATTAAATTTGCTTTACCATCAGGCTCTTATGCCACATCTGTTTTACGTGAGCTCGCTGATTACCAAGATGTACAGGAAGTGGCTAGAAAACAGAGGCTCGCTGCTGAACAGGAACTCGTTGCAAAATAATGAAGATTTTAATTAGTAACGATGATGGTGTAAACGCCGAAGGTATCGTGGCTTTAACCGATGCGTTGAAGCAGGTTGCAGAAACATTAACCGTTGGCCCAGACCGTAACTGCTCAGGTGCGAGCAATTCCCTGACCTTGACGAATCCACTGCGGCTGAATAAGTTAGACAATGGTTATATCTCCGTCAGTGGCACTCCAACGGATTGCGTGCATCTCGCTATTAGAGAGCTGTATCAAGATGAGCCTGACATGGTGGTGTCTGGGATCAATGCAGGCGCTAACATGGGTGATGACACTCTATACTCTGGCACCGTTGCTGCTGCAATGGAGGGACGCTTCTTAGGTTTTCCTGCGATCGCTATCTCACTAGTAGGCTCGGAGTTAAAGCATTACCAGACGGCAGCTCATTTTGCGTTGAAAATTGTTAAAGGCTTACAAAAACAGCCTATAGCACAAGATAAAATTTTAAATATTAATGTACCAGATCTCCCCGTTGCAGATATTAAAGGCATTAAGATCACCCGATTGGGTGCTAGGCATCGAGCGGAGGGGATGATTAAGACACAAGATCCTGCGGGTAAAGAGATATTTTGGTTAGGCCCACCAGGCGATCAACAAGATGCGAGCGACGGCACCGACTTTTATGCAGTAGCCAACGGCTATGTTTCGATAACGCCTTTGACAGTTGACTTAACCGCTTTTGAGCAGCTACCAGCAATGACGACTTGGTTAGAAACCATAACCTTGTAAACAGATAACTTATGCCTTTCTAAAATTTTCTGGAAGGGTTGACGACATATAACTTAATACTATTGGAACCGTTATTTATGAACCGGGTCGCCTCAACATCAGCTTTGAACCTTGCAAGAAGTCTGTATGAAGCTGGTATTCGCCAAGAGTCAGTCTTAAAAGCGGTGGCTAATACACCTAGAGAGCAGTTTCTAGATGCTGCATTGGGGCATAAAGCCTATGAAAATACTGCGTTGCCAATTGGTCAAGGCCAGACAATATCTCAACCTTACATAGTGGCACGGATGACCGAGATTTTATTGCAAAGTCAACCGAATAAGGTGCTAGAAATAGGTACTGGTTCAGGTTATCAAGCGGCGATATTAGCGCAATTAGTACCACAGTTATGTACCGTTGAACGGATTAAGAGCCTACAGATCCAAGCAAGACAACGTCTAAAAAAGCTTGATCTGCATAATATTGCTTTTAAATATGGAGACGGCTGGCAAGGCTGGTCGAGTAAAGGGCCCTATGATGCAATTATGGTGACGGCTGCAGCTGCGAGTGTACCTAATGCCTTGATAGAGCAGCTAGTGGATGGTGGCGTGCTTGTTATTCCTGTTGGAGAGGCATCTCAGCAATTACTCAAAGTCACTCGAGTCGGTGAACAATATGAGTCAGAGGTGATAGAGTTTGTGCGATTTGTGCCATTAGTTAATGGCGAACTTGCTTAACTGTTTGTTGTAGTCTTTGTCCGAAATTTTAAGTAACGGTCGCAGACTAGCGATTTGGGGTAGCCGAGTAATATGAAGTTTATTGCACACTTCTGTATCATTTTTGCTTTTACATTAACTGGCTGCAGCTTCCAATCTGAGCGCCCCGCACCAGTAGAATCCTTGAATTCCCCCATAAAGCCGAGTCACGACCGAGGCTCGATTACCAGTAGTCGATATAAAGTTAAACAGGGTGATACGCTGTACTCTATCTCCTGGGGGGCAAATAAAGATTTTGCTGCTGTTGCTCTGGTCAATAATCTACGAAAGCCTTATACCATCTACCCTGGACAGGTATTGAGTCTTAGCTCTAAAAAAACTGTTACAAATACCAATAGTGCCAATAAACCGTCAAAAACGGCATATAAAGCACCAGTAAGTGCAACTGAAAGTAATAATAAACAAAGTGTTAGCGCTGAAAAGAACAGCGAGAAAGCAAGTCAGCCAGCGTCAAAAAAACAGCTTGATCAAGTCGCAAAGCCTGCGTATTCTGTAACAAGCGGTCAACAAGATGTTAACCGGGTTGTCCACAGGCAAGAGTCAACATTACCTAAAAAGGTAAGTCGGTGGTTCTGGCCAGTGAAAGGTAAAGTGATTGGAACTTTCTCAGCCAAAGAGCAGGGAAATAAAGGGATAAAGATCGCGGGTAATCGTGGTGATGCAATTAAAGCTGCTGCTAGTGGTAGAGTGGTTTATGCAGGAAGTGCACTACGAGGCTATGGTAATTTAGTTATTATTAAACACAGTGACGATTATCTAAGTGCGTATGCACATGCTGATAAGATCTTAGTGAAAGAGAAGCAAGTTGTTAATGTTGGACAGACAGTTGCTGAAATGGGTAATACAGGCACTAATCGGGTCATATTACATTTTGAGATCCGTTATCATGGGAAGTCAGTAAACCCACTTAAATATTTGCCTAAGCAATAATCGCTTAGGCTGCCAATTTGGCACATCGGAGGATAGTAAAGTGCAGTAATTAAATATGAAATTTGGGAGATATATTATGGGCAGAACTAATAATGCCGTTGTAGCAGAAGAACCTACAAACATTGCTGTAGAAGGATCTAAACTAGACCTTAGCAAAAAACAAGTTAAAGAAGCAGAGTTAGAGCAGCAAGTACAAGACGATTTACAGAAAAATCTCGATGCGACTCAACTGTATCTAGGTGAAATAGGATATTCCCCCCTTCTGAGCGCAGAAGAAGAGGTGTATTTCTCACGCAAGTCACTTAAAGGCTGTGACAAATCCCGTAACCGCATGATCGAAAGTAACCTCAGATTAGTCGTAAAAATTGCTCGACGATATAACAACCGCGGCTTAGCGCTGCTTGATCTTATTGAAGAAGGCAATTTAGGCTTAATTCGTGCCGTAGAAAAGTTCGATCCTGAACGTGGTTTTAGATTCTCTACTTATGCCACTTGGTGGATTAGACAAACAATCGAACGAGCAATTATGAATCAGACTCGTACGATTCGATTACCTATCCATGTCGTAAAAGAGCTTAACGTATACTTGCGTACAGCAAGAGAGTTGGCTCACAAATTAGACCATGAGCCCACCGCAGAAGAGATTGCAGAGAAACTCGATCTATCAAGCTGCGACGTCAGTCGTATGCTCAAATTAAATGAACGCATTACTTCAGTAGATACGCCGCTAGGCGGTGAAAGTGATAAAGCACTACTCGATGTCTTAGCTGATGATGACAATGTCGGACCTGATTATAAAGTTCAAGATGAAGACATGTCCAAGTCAGTAGTGAAATGGTTAGATGAACTTAATACTAAGCAAAGAGAGGTGTTAGCACGCCGATTTGGTTTATTAGGTTACGAGCCATCTACACTTGAAAATGTCGGAAAAGAGATTGGATTGACCCGTGAACGTGTTCGTCAGATCCAAGTCGAAGCGTTAAAGCGTTTAAAAGATTTGCTAGGCGCCCAAGGTCTATCTGTCGAGGCTATTTTTAGAGTGTAGAACCTTAAGATAAAGAAAAGGCGCCATTGGCGCCTTTTCTTTATCTACTTAAATTGAAATCTTTTTCAATTGATAAAGATAATCGAGCGCTTGTTTGGGCGTAAGTTCATCGGGATTGAGCTTATCAAGTGCCTCAATAACCGGTGATGTAGCTTGCGTTGGGAAACTGATCACTTGCTGCGCAGTCAGGTTACCGTTGTGTGATTGCTCCAGTGCCTGATCGCGGCTCTCTAAATGGTGAAGTTTTTGTTTCGCAGCGTTTATGACACTGTTTGGTACACCGGCGAGCGCTGCCACCTGTAACCCGTAACTCCGGCTCGCAGGTCCCTCTTGCACTGCATGCATAAATACGATTGAATCACCATGTTCAACGGCATCTAGGTGCACATTTTCGACGTTATCCATCTGCTCAGGAAGCTGCGTTAGCTCAAAGTAATGGGTGGCGAATAGGGTCATCGCTTTGAGGTTATTGGCTAAATATTCTGCCGCCGACCATGCTAATGATAAGCCGTCATAGGTAGATGTACCGCGGCCTATTTCATCCATTAAAACCAGGCTGCTTGGCGTAGCATTATGCAGGATATTAGCCGTTTCGGTCATCTCTACCATAAAGGTTGACCGTCCTGATGCTAGATCATCAGAGGCACCAATTCGGGTAAATATCCTATCTACTGGCCCTATCACCGCATGCGCCGCGGGAACATAACAACCAATATGCGCCATTAAAGTGATCAGTGCTATCTGCCTCATATAGGTAGACTTACCGCCCATGTTTGGACCGGTAACAATGAGCATTTTACGCTTGTCATCCAGTGTGACTGGATTGGCGATAAAGGGGCTTTGACTCACTTGCTCGACAACGGGGTGACGACCCGCTTCTATATGTATTCCTGTAGAGTCAGATAATTGTGGGCAGGCATAGTTAAGCGTTTCGGCACGTTCTGCGAAGTTACACAAGACATCTAATTCTGCTGCTGCTTTGGCAAACTCTTGCAATTCATGTATTTTCGGCAGTAGTAGATCAAATAACTGTTCCCATAACTGCTTCTCTAATGCGAGTGCTTTACCTTGGCTTGAAAGGACTTTTTCTTCATGTTCTTTTAGCTCCGCAATGATATAACGCTCAGTGTTTTTTAGGGTTTGACGGCGTTGGTAGCTAAGGGGAACCAGATCAGATTCACGGCGACTGACCTCAATGTAGTAACCGTGGACTCGGTTGTAGCCGACTTTTAACGTCGATATCCCCGTTTGCTCTTTTTCTCGTGCCTCTAATTGGGCCAAGTAATCGGTAGCGCCCGCGCTTAGTACGCGCCACTCATCAAGCTCTGTATCATAACCATCACGTATTACACCGCCATCTCTAATAAGCATTGGTGGATTATCGACGATTGCATTGGATAGTAATGCCAACTCTTCAGGGAATTCGCCTATAACCTGTGATAGATATTGAAGGTGTGGAACCGTTGTTGACTTAAGCGTTTGTTGCAGTTGCGGTAACAGACCTAATGCTTGGCGCAAGCGGGCAAAGTCTCTTGGGCGGGCATTACGAAGGGCGATACGAGCTGTGATCCGCTCAACATCACCTAACGCTTTTAAGTCTTCAGCAAGAGTAAGGTAATAATCACTGCTGATTAACTCGGCAATAGATGACTGTCTAGCGTTAATCACTTGGTGATCACGTAGTGGCTGATGTAACCAACGTTGTAGCATACGGCTACCCATTGCTGTAACCGTGTTATCTAATACTGATGCTAACGTATTAGTTTGTCCGCCCTGTAGGTTGATTGTCAGCTCTAAATTACGACGTGTAGCAGCATCAAGTATAATGCTGTCAGCTTGGTTAAAACGCACAATTGAATTAATGTGTGGTAGTGCCGTACGCTGAGTATCCTTGACATACTGCATGAGGCAACCCGCAGCTTGCAGCGAAAGTCTTGCGTCTTCAATACCGAAACCCTTAAGGTCTTTGGTGCCAAATTGAGTTAGCAGTAAACGGTGGCAGGTATCAAAATCAAACTCCCACTCTGGGCGGCGGCGAGTGCCATTCATGCCTGCAATTAGGCTCATTTGTGAAAAGTCTTCGCTATAAAGCAATTCTGCTGGGTTGGTTCTCTGCAATTCAGCTTCTAGTGCTTCGATATTTGCCAGTTCTGTGACGACAAAACGGCCCGATGCGATATCGAGAGTTGCATAACCATAGCCGGTCTTGCCTTGATACAGTGCAGCAAGCAGATTATCTTGCCGCTCCTGCAACAACGCTTCATCAGTCAAAGTCCCTGGCGTAACGAGACGAACAACTTTGCGCTCAACCGGCCCTTTTGAAGTTGCAGGATCGCCCACTTGTTCACATATCGCGACTGACACCCGAAGTTGCACTAGTTTGGCTAAATAACCCTCTACAGCGTGGTAGGGGAGGCCCGCCATGGGGATCGGATCGCCACCGCTTTTTCCTCGTGCAGTTAACGATATACCAAGCAACTCAGAAGCGAGTTTGGCATCTTCGTAAAAAAGCTCGTAGAAGTCTCCCATACGATAAAACAACAACATATCTGGATGTTGTGCTTTTAGCGTCCAATATTGACGCATCATAGGAGTGTGTTTTTCTAAGTTTTGCGGATCAATAGCAGTCATCGATTTGCTTTGCCTGTACTTTACTGCGGCGCATAGTGGCCATTAAACAATTATGGCTGCAATCTTAGCAATTTTTTACCCATTTTAGTGGGTATTATTACAAGGAAATACTGGTAATTGAGTTATGTTTAGAGGTATTTCCAGCTATCTAGTTGTTTTTATGAGCTTAATAAAAAAATCTCGCACAGCACTTGATACTGTATGATTGTACAGTATACTAGTTTCATATTGAGGCCCTAAAGAAGACATTAGAGTCGTCACCTAAATGATAATACAGTGCTGAAACTGTGTTAGCACTGTGATTCAAAGGACATAAAGATGAAGAAGACTGATCCAAATAAAGAGAAAGCGTTAAATGCCGTTTTAGGTCAAATTGAAAAGCAATTTGGTAAAGGTTCAATTATGAAGTTGGGCGAAGATCGTTCGATGGACGTTGAAACGATCTCTACTGGCTCTCTATCTTTGGATGTGGCGTTGGGCGCCGGTGGCCTGCCAATGGGACGTATTTGTGAAATCTACGGTCCTGAATCTTCAGGTAAAACGACACTGACTTTAGAAGTGATTGCTGCAGCGCAAAAGCAGGGTAAGACCTGTGCATTTATTGATGCTGAGCATGCCTTGGATCCTGTTTATGCACAAAAGCTAGGTGTTGATATTGATAACTTGCTTTGTTCACAACCTGATACTGGTGAGCAAGCGTTAGAGATTTGTGATGCATTGACTCGTTCTGGTGCCGTTGACGTTATTGTTGTCGATTCGGTAGCTGCGTTAACGCCAAAAGCTGAAATTGAAGGCGAAATTGGTGATTCTCACATGGGTCTAGCGGCACGTATGATGAGCCAGGCAATGCGTAAGCTTGCGGGTAACCTTAAGCAATCAAACACTTTGCTTATATTCATTAACCAAATTCGTATGAAAATTGGTGTGATGTTTGGTAATCCTGAAACCACAACGGGTGGTAATGCACTTAAGTTTTACGCTTCTGTTCGTTTAGATATTCGTCGTATCGGTGCCATCAAGGACCGCGATGAAGTTATTGGTAACGAAACGCGAGTTAAAGTGGTTAAGAACAAAATCGCTGCTCCGTTTAAGCAAGCTGAATTCCAAATCCTTTATGGCAAAGGCATTAACAGCACTGGTGAGCTAGTTGACCTAGGTGTTATTCATAAGTTAATCGAAAAATCAGGTGCTTGGTATGCATACAAGGGTAGCAAGATAGGCCAAGGCCGTGCCAATGCTGGAAAGTACTTAATTGAAAACCCAGAAGTCTCAGACGAGATTGAAACAGCTCTGCGTTCAATGTTGTTGAATAAAGGCGAAAAGATAGCACCTGATGCTGCTGACACCGCTGGTGATAATGTTGATTTAGAAACAGGCGAAGTGTTTTAAGTTCGTTTTTCAACAAACGTTTTAAATTAATTATTTAGGCTAGTTTAAAAATCATTTTTTAAGCTAGCCTTTTTCTTTACAGCTCAGCCAGCAGTGCATATCGTGATAACGTTTGTAGTGCGCCGACATTCTCTTTCTCTATAAGAATCAATCCAAGCTCAAACCCCACTCTTCGTTTTTGCGATCTATACCTGGCCGCTGTTAAATGCACTCGTTATCTATCGGTTAACTTTTCTGTGTGAACAAATACCTTTAGCTATGGGATACGCAAGTGGGTTGAAGTTATCGTTTACACCTTTATCTCTTTCAGCACTCATATATTTAAATGATCTGCTAATAACCATTTTATTTTTAGTGTCTAAGCAGTTTTGTACCTTCAGGGCTAGCTGTTAGTCATGACACTGCTTATAATGCTCTTCATAAAAATTTATCATTAGGCTCTTTTTTGGGCTAGTTGCACAACCTAATTCAGGACGGTTTCATGTATCAAACCACTGCAGCACTGCGTAGTGCTTTTTTGGAATATTTCCGCACCAATGGTCATCAGGTCGTTGATAGTAGTTCTTTAGTGCCAGTTAACGACCCAACATTATTATTTACTAATGCGGGTATGAACCAGTTTAAAGATGTATTCCTTGGAGAAGACAAGCGCAATTATAGCCGTGCCACCTCATCTCAACGATGCGTAAGAGCGGGCGGTAAGCATAATGATTTAGATAATGTTGGCTACACCGCGCGCCACCATACATTTTTTGAAATGCTTGGTAATTTTAGTTTTGGCGATTACTTCAAAGAGGACGCAATAAACTTTGCTTGGAACTTTTTAACTAAAGAGTTAAAGCTGCCTAAAGAGCGTTTATGCGTCACAATTTATGAAACTGATGATGAAGCTTATGAAATTTGGACTAAAAAAGTCGGTGTCGCACCTGAAAATATTATTCGCATAGGCGATAACAAAGGTGCGGCTTATGCTTCAGATAACTTTTGGCAGATGGGTGATACCGGACCTTGTGGTCCATGTTCTGAAATCTTCTATGACCACGGCGATCATATCTGGGGTGGCCGCCCTGGTACACCAGAAGAAGACGGTGACAGATTTATTGAGATCTGGAATATCGTGTTCATGCAGTATAACCGTCAGTCAAACGGTGACATGAACCCGCTACCTAAACCTTCTGTAGATACCGGAATGGGAATTGAACGTATTGCTGCGATTATGCAAGGCGTGCATTCAAACTATGAGATTGATATTTTCCAAGCGCTAATTAAAAAGACAGCTGAAATCCTTGGCGTCACGGATTTAGAGAATAAGTCACTACGCGTAATCTCTGATCATATCCGTTCATGTGCATTTCTAATTGCCGATGGCGTGATGCCATCAAATGAAGGCCGCGGTTACGTATTACGTCGTATTATTCGTCGTGCAGTACGTCACGGTAATAAATTAGGCGCGACTAGCAGCTTCTTCTTCTATAAGTTGCTACCGACGTTGATCGAAGTTATGGGTGATGCTGCTAAAGGCTTAGTCGCAACTCAAGCGATTGTTGAAAAGTCGCTTAAAGCTGAGGAGGAGCAGTTTGCTCGTACACTCGAGCGCGGTCTAGGGATCCTTGATAATGCATTATCGAATCTAAAAGGTGATGTATTAGACGGTGAAACAGCCTTCAAATTATATGATACCTATGGATTCCCTGTCGATTTAACCGCTGATGTTTGTCGTGAGCGGAATATTACCGTCGATGAAGCGGGTTTTAAAACCGCAATGGCTGAGCAGCGAAGTCGCGCTCAAGCAGCAGGTCAATTTGAAACAGATTATAATGATGGTCTAAAGATTGATGCCCAGAGTGCTTTCGTTGGTTATGAGCAGCTTAGTAATCAAGCGACTGTCAGTGCTATCTATAAAGCGGGTGAGTCCGTTAGTGAACTAGCGGCAGGTGATGAAGCGGTAATCGTTCTCGATAGCACACCATTTTATGGTGAGTCTGGTGGTCAATGTGGCGATAAAGGTGTGCTGAATGCCGACGGTATTGAGTTTAACGTTACAGATACTCAAAAATATGGCCAAGCAATTGGTCATATCGGAAAGCTAGCGGTCGGCTCAATTCAGGTCGGCCAGCCAGTCTCTTCTCATGTCGATAATGAGAGTCGCCAAAGTACAGAGTTAAACCACTCTGTTACACATCTACTGCACGCTGCGCTACGTCAAGTGTTAGGTACACACGTCACTCAGAAAGGCTCATTAGTCGACCCTGAGCGTTTACGTTTTGACTTCTCTCATTTTGAAGCTGTTAAAGCCTCTGAAGTTAAAGAGGTTGAAGCGCTGGTCAATACTCAAATCCGCCGTAACCACGCCTTAACCGCTGAAGTGATGGACATAGAGCAAGCCAAAGAAAAAGGCGCTATGGCGTTATTTGGCGAGAAGTATGACGACGAAGTCCGTGTGGTGGCGATGGGCGATTTCTCAATTGAACTCTGTGGTGGAACCCACGTCGGCCGCACAGGTGATATTGGTTTGTTTAAGATCACCTCTGAAGGTGGTATTGCAGCGGGTGTTCGCAGAATCGAAGCGGTAACGGGGGCAGCTGCACTGGCCTACATCGCTAAGCAACAAGCTCAACTTGAAGAAGCAGCCTCATTATTAAAAGGTGATAGCGCTTCTGTTGTAGCCAAGCTCAAGGCACAACTGGACAAGTCTAAATCTCTAGAGAAAGAGCTCGCTCAGTTAAAAGATAAACTAGCGGCAGCAACGAGTGCCGACCTTGCAGGTGAAGCTGTTGACGTCAACGGTATAAAAGTTTTAGTTAAGAAGCTCGAAGGTGTAGATGCCGGGTCGCTGCGAGGTTTGCAAGATGAGCTCAAGCAGAAACTTAAGTCTGGCATTGTGGTATTAGGTATCGCAGGTGACGCTAAGGTGAATCTAATCGCTGGTGTCACTAAAGATCTTACTGGGAAAGTGAAAGCGGGTGAGCTTGTTGCCTCTATTGCTGTTCAAGTAGGTGGTAAAGGGGGTGGGCGTCCAGATATGGCGCAAGCGGGTGGCAGTCAGCCTGAAAACCTCCAAACTGCACTTGATAGTGTCATTCCTTGGATTTCTGACAAGTTAGCCTAATCGTTCGATTGTTTAATGGAAGTTTTTAAAACGCTCTTTATGGGCGTTTTTTGTTGTCTGAAGGGTAAAAGTTAGCATAAGTGCTAATGAGAGTGCTTATGTTTAGCAAACTAATTGCATGAATATCACCATTTACGCGAAAACTAGTAGATATACTAGTTAACTTTGGTATGGTTGGTTGCGACAATGAAAAGTTGTTTGGCTAGTTGAAGTGTAGGGCGGTTGCTGAAATAGGCTTAAAATCTTTTTCATGTCTGTTTAATCTCTATATTTGAACATAGCCTTTTTAGTGCAGAATTTTTTAATATGGCTTGTAGGGTTTTGATGTTAAAACTGTAGATAAAGGCAGTAAAGGTGCAATTAATTAGCGTATTTCAAATTGAATACTGTTAATTTGTACTAAGCTAACTCTATAATAAGTATATAGCGGAATAATGCCGTATAAAGCAGATTTAGGAACTAAAGGAGCAAAATAATGCTGATATTGACTCGTCGTGTTGGTGAAACACTGATGATTGGTGATGAAGTTACGGTCACTGTATTAGGCGTTAAAGGTAACCAAGTAAGAATTGGTGTAAATGCACCTAAAGAGGTCTCTGTCCATCGTGAAGAGATTTATCAACGCATTCAATCCGAAAAATCAGGTACCGCTCCAGAAGGTGGAAATTTCTGATTGTAGTTTGATGATTACTGAGAATTTTAGAAGCTAGTTTTTTAACTGGCTTTTTTATTTTCTAGGATATGAAAAGTCTCATTATGGGCGTTCTTAGGCGTATATACAGTCAACATGCTTAAAAACAGTTCAAACGGAAATAGTTTCTTAAAAATGGTTTGACTTATTTTCGGCAAACAGTAATATGTGCGCCAAGAAACGGAGAGGTGGCCGAGTGGCCGAAGGCGCTCCCCTGCTAAGGGAGTATGGGCTTTAAATCCCATCGAGGGTTCGAATCCCTCCCTCTCCGCCATTTCTTAAAGTAAACGACGATGCGGATGTAGCTCAGCTGGATAGAGTACCTGGCTACGAACCAGGCGGTCGGAGGTTCGACTCCTCCCATCCGCACCATAATTTACTTTTGTGTTTAAATGTTTTGATGAGCGGATGTAGCTCAGCTGGATAGAGTACCTGGCTACGAACCAGGCGGTCGGAGGTTCGACTCCTCCCATCCGCACCATTAAATCATTTAGAAGCTTTACCTTAATACTTAATATATGCGGATGTAGCTCAGCTGGATAGAGTACCTGGCTACGAACCAGGCGGTCGGAGGTTCGACTCCTCCCATCCGCACCATTAAGTATTGTCAAATGTTTTACCTTAATATATGCGGATGTAGCTCAGCTGGATAGAGTACCTGGCTACGAACCAGGCGGTCGGAGGTTCGACTCCTCCCATCCGCACCATTAAGTATTGTCAAATGTTTTACCTTAATATATGCGGATGTAGCTCAGCTGGATAGAGTACCTGGCTACGAACCAGGCGGTCGGAGGTTCGACTCCTCCCATCCGCACCATTAAGTTGTTCTAAATGTTTTATCTTTATATATGCGGATGTAGCTCAGCTGGATAGAGTACCTGGCTACGAACCAGGCGGTCGGAGGTTCGACTCCTCCCATCCGCACCATATAAGGCTTACAGATTTTGCGTTTTAGTGCCGTTAGATAGATTATCTGATAACTAATAAGATGGAAGGAACTTTGATTTCTTTCATGCGCACCATGTTTTGCGGAGAGGTGGCCGAGTGGCCGAAGGCGCTCCCCTGCTAAGGGAGTATGGGCTTTAAATCCCATCGAGGGTTCGAATCCCTCCTTCTCCGCCATTCTTTAAATACAAAAAAACCGCTTTAATAAGCGGTTTTTTTGTGCCTGAAATTTAGCTCAGCATTTATAAACCTACTGTACCGATATTGCTAATTTTATTACTCCCATTCCTCTCCCTTTTCTCGGTTCTGCTAAGTAAATCTGACTCGCTTTTGTATGAAAGTCGAGTTGAGCAAATCTTGGAAATGCTTTAACAAAACAATCAGTTCCTGTTTGGATTTAACGCTAGAAGTGAAAGTTCGATTTTATAGAGATCACAAAAACCACCCAAAAGGTCTTTGCTTATGGTTCATTTACCTATCGCTAGAGGTTAATAGTTGCAAATTTAGTTAATTACACTATGTAAGCGTGTGTTTTTAATGTTAGCAACTATATTTGTCGTAGTCATTCTGGAAGTCGCTTTTTGCGCAGGGTGAATTCAGGTTTGTATAAAAACAAGTTTGTATTAAAGAACGGAGATCTTTTATGACGCTACTTCGCAATAAATTTACTAAAAAGTTTGCTCTGCTATCTATTACCGCTGGGTTAATGTCCTTCGGCGCGGCTGCGGCTGACAAACCCAATATTCTCGTGATCTGGGGCGACGATATTGGTCAATCTAATATCAGCGCATATACCTTTGGAGTGATGGGCTACAAAACCCCCAATATTGATAGCATCGCCAAAGAGGGAATGATGTTCACCGATTATTATGGTGAGCAATCTTGTACTGCGGGCCGTTCTACCTTTATCACTGGGCAAAGTGTATTTCGTACCGGTTTATCTAAGGTGGGAATGCCTGGAGCTGATATCGGTTTACAGGCCTCCGATGCAACCATCGCAGAAATCCTCAAACCTATGGGCTATGCAACAGGCCAATTCGGTAAAAATCACTTAGGCGATAAAGATGAATTCTTGCCAACAAATCACGGCTTTGATGAGTTCTTTGGTAATTTGTATCATCTCAATGCTGAAGAGGAGCCTGAAAATATTGATTACCCCAAGAACCCTGAGTTTCGTAAGAAGTTTGGTCCACGTGGCGTCATCAAGTCTTCTGCTGACGGAAAGATTGAAGACACAGGACCATTGACGAAGAAACGTATGGAAACGGTGGATGATGAGACAGTTGCAGCAGCTATAGATTTTATGCAACGAAAGGTAAAAGCCAAAAAACCATTCTTTGTTTGGTGGAGTGGTACTCGCATGCATTTTCGTACCCACATTAAAGCTGAACTACAAGGCTCAAGTGGCTTGAGTAATTATACCGATGGTATGATTGAGCATGATAACCATGTGGGGCAATTGCTTGATACCGTTGATAAGTTGGGCATAAAAGATAATACCATTGTCTTTTATTCAACCGACAACGGCCCTCATATGAATACCTGGCCTGATGCGGGAACAACACCATTTCGAGGTGAAAAGAACACCAACTGGGAAGGGGCTTACCGTGTACCAGCCATGGTACGTTGGCCCGGACAAATAGCAGCTAGTTCTGTATCCAATGACATTATGCATCATATGGACTGGTTACCGACGTTTGCTGCCGCTGCGGGTGATAGCAATGTGAAAAATAAGCTATTAAAGGGCCATAAGGCGGGTAGTAAGACGTTCAAAAATCACCTCGACGGTTATAATTTTTTACCCTATTTAACGGGTAAAGATAAAAAGGCTCCTCGTGAAGAGATTTTCTATTTTACCGATGATGGCGACTTAGCCGCGCTTCGTTTCCAAAACTGGAAGCTGGTATTTATGGAGCAGAGAATGGTCGGTACGCTAGCACTATGGGCCGAGCCGTTTGTCGTGCTAAGACTGCCAAAAATTTATAACTTGAGAACGGATCCATACGAAAACGCCGACATAACCTCGAATACCTACTGGGATTGGATGTTAGACAGAGCGTTTATGTTGGTGCCGGCCCAAGCCTATGTCGGTAAATTCCTTGAGACATTCAAGGAATACCCACCAAGTCAAAAAGCGGCAAGCTTCAGCTTAGACCAAGTGATGGAGAAGTTGCAGCAGCCTGCCAGTAAATAGCAGTTTGTATTATTAAGGGCGCTTGCGCCCTTTTTCTATTTTTAAATGATACTCATCAATAAGTGTCCTTTAAAAATGGAAACGGGTAAAAAGGAAAGCTATTGTATGGAAAGCCAAGCGATATATTCACAGCTGAATGATTTACAAACTGCCTTACAGCAGCAGGTTCTAGGTCAGGAGCATGTCGTAAGAGGGCTTGTATTAGCGCTGTTGGCTGATGGACATGTGCTACTCGAGGGGTTGCCAGGTACTGCAAAAACTCGCTCAGTTAAAACACTTGCGGATCTGCTGCAGCTATCTCAAGGCCGAGTGCAATTCACCCCTGATCTGCTGCCTTCCGACGTTATTGGCTACGAAGCGTTATCATCCTCCGCTAGTAACCAAATTGATTTTAATCCAGGCCCAATCTTTAACCATATATTGCTCGCGGATGAGATCAATAGAGCCCCCCCTAAAGTGCAGTCTGCTCTGCTTGAAGCGATGGAAGAGCGGCAAGTCACCATCGGCAATACTAGCCATCCAATGGAAGCGGTATTTTTGGTATTGGCGACACAAAATCCTATCGAACAAGAGGGAACCTATCCATTACCCGAAGCACAAATGGACCGGTTTTTATTTAAAATAGTGATCGATTACCCTGAAGATGCCACAGAGCTTGCGATTATTCGCTTAACCCGAGGTCAAGAAGTTCGAAATGATAGCCCCGCAATAAAGATAGATAATGCTGAAGCGTTGATAATGCAGGCGCGTAGCTTAGTGCATGAGGTGTTTATGTCCGAGAGTATTGAAAAATATATCGTCGCTTTAGTGATGGGGACAAGAAAGCCAGAAAGATACCCTCAGAGTGAGTTGCATCAATACATAAAAATTGGCGCCAGCCCAAGAGCCTCTATTGCACTTGATAAGGCGTCACGTGCGCATGCGGTGCTTGAGGGAAGAGACTATGTTGATCCTGATGACGTGAGGGCGGTCGTAATGGCCGTACTTAGCCACCGGATCATGCTTTCTTATGCCGCTGTCGCTGACGGTAAAAGTGCTCAAGATGTGGTTAAAGAGCTTGTAAGGGTGACTCCTGTCTTATGAGCAAGCTAGATCCGCGAATTTATACCAGCTTAAGTGCGCTAATAGGGCTGCGACAAGATAGTCGTCACTTGTCATTGTCGCCGCATTACCGACCTGCAGGAATGCTCTCGGGTAGGCATGCATCGCGTATAAAAGGTCGTGGGTTGAATTTTGAAGAGCTGCGGCAGTATCAAGCGGGCGACAATATACGCCAAATCGACTCTAGAGTATCAGCGCGACTCGGTAAACCTTATGTGAGAGTCTACTCCGAAGAAACTGACAGACCGGTACACATTATTGTTGACCAACGCTTACCGATGTTTTTTGGCAGCCAAGTCAATACTAAGTCGGTTACAGCAGCTCACCTGGCGGCGTTGTTAGCATGGCAAGTCTTTGATGGTGGAGATCGCGTTGGTGGCGCGGTTATCGGTTGCAGCGATATAGTACAAATGTCAGCTAAACGCAGCAGCAATAATGTTATCCAGCTACTCGAAGCGATAGTGACAGCCAATAATCAATTGGATTTAGCATCACTTAAAAACAGTAAACAATCGACAACAACCAGTTCCTTACTCTCTCAAGTTAGACCGTTAATTGCTACGTTAAACAGTCAAAGTGTAATGATATTAATCACTGACATAGAGGGGGTTGAAATTGAAGAGTTAGCTGAGTTGGAACTGCTCTCTCAAAAATCGAATGTACTGCTTTTTGTTATCCAAGATCCACTAGAAGATGATTTAACTGCAGCCCATGGTTTGAGTGTTTCTTATGGGGAACAGCAAATTAGTATTCAAGCCAATGCCCACAATCAGCAGAAATACGATGATCTTTATCAGCAACGCTTAGCGAGTTTGAAAAAGGCGACGCTAACCAGCGCGTTGCCTGTGGGTCTAGTTAATACCTATGAGCCTGTGATTACTCAGTTAAGTCGTTTGTTAATGGGCGAACCGCTATGAACCTGGTGACTCAACTGGTGGATATACCGCTGCCAGCATCAATCCCCTGGTGGCCGTTAGAACCAGGTTGGTATGGGATAATGTTTGTTGTATTACTCTTTTTGATCGTCGTTATTGTTCGACAAAGGCGGCGCTGGATTGCCAATGCCTATCGACGAGCTGCATTGAGGCAATTGCAATCTCTGACGGTGCATGATGCGGCCGTCATGAATCAAGTCATGCGGCGAACAGCAATGCTAGCAATGCAATGTGACAATAAATTAAGCCAAATAGGGGGGCCTTGGTATCGGCTCATAATGAACAGTAGCCCGGAAGCGATTTTTACTGAGATGCAGTTAATACGACTTGAAGCGTTAAACTATCAATCGTCTAAACACCTTTCGCAGCATCTATCTAAAAGTGACTTTTCTAAGCTGAATCAGCTATGCCAGCGTTGGGTAAAGGAGCATCGCTTTGAGCATTAGTCTTGATTATCCATGGATGCTTACACTTATTGTCTTACCGGCCTTCGTGTTCCGAATATTTCCCGCCTACCTGCAGCCTACAGCTTCTATCTATGTGCCCTTTTTTGCTCGATTAGTAGCGGCGACAGGGCAAGCTCCCACGTCAGGTAGCCAAGTTAAACAGCGAAAACGTATCCAAGCTATAGCGTTAGTGCTGAGTTGGTTGGCGATCATCATCTGTTTAGCAAGACCTGTCTTGTTAGGTGAGCCCATCGTTACGCAAAAGACCGGGCGAGATCTGATGATAGCGGTCGATCTTTCTCAATCAATGGAACAGCAAGATTATCAACTGCAAGAGAAAGGTAAGGTCTCTCGTTTAGTAGCACTTAAATTCTTGCTGAACACTTTTTCAAAGCAGCGTAGCGGCGACAGGCTAGGGCTGATTGTTTTTGGCTCTGGGGCATATTTACAAGTGCCTTTTACTGAAGACACTCTGCTTTGGCAGACATTATTAGATCAAATGGATACGCAGATGGCAGGCCCTGCTACCGCAATTGGTGATGCGATAGGTTTAAGTATTCGTGCTTTTGATGAGTCCAATAGCACGGAGCGAATACTGCTGTTAGTTACAGATGGTAGCGATACGAGTTCTAGATTAGATCCTGTAGATGCCGCCAGAATGGCTGCTGCCGATGGGATAGAAATTTTTACCTTAGGTATGGGATCAGTTGATACCGAGGGAGATGATAAAGTCGATTTTAATACGCTCAATAAAATTGCCAATATTACTGCCGGCCAGGCATTTGAAGGTAATAGCACTGGCGCTATTGAGCAGGTTTTGCAACAGGTAAATCAAATTGCACCGGCACAGTATCAGCAACAACGTTACTTACCTAAGTTGGACCTATATCCTTGGCTTATGGGGCCTATGCTGGTTATCTATCTTTTTGTGTGGCTAGCACTAACCATCTCAGCTGCGATGGCAAATAAGGAGCGGGCTGATGTTAAGTAGTTTTGCATTTGCTGAGCCACTTTGGTTGTGGCTATTCCTGCCTATAGGTTTACTAATGTATGGCCTTTGGCGCAATCGAAAAACGGCGCAGCAACAGGCTGGAGAAGGGGTCATAGCAAACCACTTAGCAAAAGTATTCTCAATGCAGAATAGTGAAAGATCCACTAAAGCACCTATAGGGCTAACGTTGCTCACGGCAAGCTTGATCATCATTGCATTGGCCGGACCAAGCTGGCTAAAACCCAGTGACGATGACATTAAAGCGCCGTTGATTATTGCGGTAGATCTGTCGCAATCGATGTTAAACAGTGAAGGTAGTATAAGCCATCTAGAGCGAGCAAAATTACTGACGTCGCAACTATTAAATCGCGGCAGTTCGAGGCCTATGGCATTGGTAGCATTTGCAGGCAGCAGTCACCAAGTATTACCACCATCAGATCAGTTTGAGTTGCTAACCTTATATTTGGGCTATATGTCGCCGCAAATCATGCCCGTTGACGGTGATGATATTGATAGTTTGATCGGTGTTATTACAGCGATCCCCGATGCAAAGAAGTTTGGTTTTGACTTACTTATTTTATCGGATGGTTTTGAGGTCCAAGGTCGAGCATTGGCTAAGTTCACAGATGCACAAGATGCACGAGTGCTATTTGCCTCACTGACGGCATCAGCCGAGTCTGCAGCAGCCGAGCTTGGCTTTACGGTTATCAAAGCTGATAGCCTGTTGTCTGGCGGTGATAGCTGGCTTAAGCAAATAACAAAGCTTGAGCAGGACATTATCGGCAAATCGAGTCAGATGGTTAATCAAGGATATTGGATACTTTACCCGGCAGCACTGCTATTACTACTGTTTTTTCGCCGAGGCTTTAGTCTCTATTGGGCTACTTCTATCGTGCTATGTGTCAGTTTGATACCTGCGCCAGCGCACGCGCAATGGCTCGACTGGTTCTTTAGTGCCGATCAGCAAGGGCAGTACTATTACGACAAGGGAGATTATCAAGAAGCTGCATTACGCTTTAAAGACCCTAGCTGGAAGGCTCGTGCTTATTATCAAGCAAAAGAGTACAGCAAAGCGGCTAAGTTATATCGGCAGCAGGACGATTTGCAGAGCCTTTTTAATCTAGCAATGAGCTACACTCGTGGACGTAACTACAGTAAAGCAAAGATGCTATATCAATTGTTACTCGAGATAGACTCAGATTTCCCTGGTGCTAGAAAGAATCTACAAATAGTGACTCAGCTTATAAAAGAGATAAAGCAGCTTGGAGAGAGCCAACAAGAGGAAAACCCGCCGGAGTCGATTAGCCCCGACGATATGACAGACATGAATCTTGGCGCTGATAAACCGCAAGTGGGAAGAATACAAGTTGAGCTACAGCAGTTATCAGTTGAGGAGTTATTAAATAGTGAAACCAAAAAAGAGCAGTGGTTAAGGGATATCAGTAAAGATCCACAGCAGTTTTTAGCTGCAAATTTCCAAGTTCAGTACAACATGTCTCAACAAGAATCTAGCTCATTAGCGCCCAAGGCGGGCAGCAACAATGCTAAGGAGGAGAGGAATGATTAGCAAGTCTGGCCATTTTACCCTTCATTTAGCACTGCAGTATAAGTGTGTGGCACTGTGTCTCTTTGGTATGATTTGTATCAGCAGTAGTGCGATATCCGCTGATATTGCTGCGATTAATACTGTAAAAACAGTAACGCCATCGAGCCAAATATTGACTCAAGTGTCTAACGTTCACCCTGTTGTCGGTGAGCAAGTTGTGTTGCGATTTGAACTGCTCGTTAACGGTTTTTTTAACGGCGGCACTGAGTTTGATTTACCTTCGATGTCCAGTGCTCGATTGTCTCAAGCATCTTCATTTGCCATTAACGGCAGCAGAACAAGCGCAGGGCAAGCGCTCTCCTCTCAGATCTGGGAGTTGTATCTTTACCCTGAACATAAAGGTGTTATTGAAGTACCGAGCCTTAGATTTAAAATCAAATACATGGATAGCAGCAGTGGAGAGTCTAAGACTGCAACCTTGATGTCGGACGCGATTGCTCTTTACGCGTATATTCCTGCCAGTCTTAAAAATGCAGAACAATATATCGTTTCAGAATCGGTATTGATTGAGGACCAGTGGTCGGTATCGCAGCCTAGTTACAATGTTGGTGATGTGATTAAGCGTAGAATCAAGATCTCTGTTGCTAACCTTCCTGCAATGAATATCCCCCGAATTTTAATTACCTCAGCTGATGGCGTTAATGTGACTGCGCTTGAAGCTAAACTGACTGACAACAATAACCGTGGAGAAAACAGCGCAATATTGAGTCAAGAACTTCACTATATTGTCGAAGACGGCGGTAGATTTATCGTTGGAGGAGAAGAGATTATGTGGTGGGAACCTGACTTTGGTTTGCATCGATTAAACTTCGCTGAAATTGAACTCAACGTAGCCGGGAGCAGTACGGGTCGTGAATGGGTGTTGTTTGCTCTTGTCACATCTACAGCCACTTTATTGATTTTGCCTGGATTAAAAAGATTAGTACTGCCAATACGCGTTAAATTGACCAAAGCACTGTTAGCCGGAAATTGGCGAGAATTTATCAATCTATTGTATCTACGTGGTGACAAGTTATCTGCCCCCGCAATAATAAAACCTTCGTTACCGTTGCCAGCTTCAGTAGAAGAACATAAAAAACACCAGCTTATATCAGAGTTATTTAGAGCATGCTTTAACTCTGTAGCTGAAAACAATAGCAATCCATTCAAGCCTAAAGAGGGAGAGAAGCTTTCCATCATAGAAGCGCTTAGATATTTAATAAAATAATGTGCTCGTTGATCACTCATTTAAATGACACTGCTTAGCTTAGTCGGTGACTGCATAAAATTTCATCTGCGCCGTTTTATTGAGTCTCTGTTCTCATAGCTGAAATCATTATCCTTCAATTCAACATTCAGATTATAAATATTTAGCCTGTTTCGTGATAAGGCTAATGAATCATCATTTATTGTGCTTATAAATTGAAGAATTATCATTGGTGGCGTGATATTTACATCCTTTTTGGTATGACCAATTTACAAAGGGCTCGCTATTTTGTTATAGATTGGTTATTGTTTTTGATTGCTAAACGCGTCATTGAGCTATTTATTATTCGATCGAAGTCGCAAAAAATGCATAACTTGCGATCTAGTAGTGAATAAATATCCATTTCACGTTACTTTAGTTGCGTGGTTGTTAACTGGGTGACTGAGGTGCGGGCAACTTGGTTACAGCGATTTTTTCTAAGTAAATTCAGGGCTGGTGAGAGGAAGAGATGGAAACAATATCAGAGCAGTTAACCGATGCGCTGGGGATCATGATACTCGGCATGTCTTTGGTGTTTGTGTTTTTAGGAACATTGATTTTGGCAATGAAGCTCGTTGCCAAAAAATATGCGCCAGTACCCCAAGAGAAAGCAGCCGATAAACCTCGCCAACCGGCAGTAAGTAAACCCGCAGTGAGCCCTTTAATGGCAGCCGTTATCGCCTCTGCAATTCATCAACACCGTCAAAAAGCATAATAAGTAGGGAGTTTACCATGAGCAAGCCACTGGCTTTAACCGATGTCGTCTTAAGAGATGCTCACCAATCCATTCTCGCTACTCGGTTGCGTACCGAAGATATGTTACCCATCGCACCATTGCTCGATAAAGTTGGCTTTTGGTCGCTTGAATCATGGGGTGGCGCTACGTTCGATTCTTGCATTCGTTATCTTGGTGAAGATCCATGGGAACGTATTAGAGAGCTTAAAAAAGCCATGCCTAATACGCCTCAACAAATGCTGCTTAGAGGACAAAACCTTTTAGGCTACCGCCACTACGCTGATGATTTAGTTAACCGTTTTGTTGAACGTGCTCACACTAACGGTGTAGATGTATTCCGTATTTTCGATGCCATGAATGATGTGCGTAACCTTGAAACTGCGGTTAAGTCAGTCGTTGAGGTTGGCGCTCATGCCCAGGGGACTATCTCTTACACCACTAGCCCTGTGCACACGACGGACACCTGGATTGACATGGCTAAGCGCCTTGAAGATATGGGCTGTCACTCCTTGTGTATTAAAGATATGGCAGGGTTACTAAAACCATTCGATGCCTTTGACATGATTAGCCAAATCAAATCTCAAACAGATTTGACGGTTTCGCTACATTGCCATGCAACAACAGGCCTAAGCAGCGCCACATACCTAAAAGCGATTGAAGCGGGCATAGATGTCCTTGATACCGCCATTTCATCGATGAGCCAGACATACGGCCATAGCGCGACGGAAACGCTTGTTGCAATGGTTGAGGATACTGACAGGGCAACCGGTTATGATATGGCGTTATTGGAAGAGATAGCCGCTTACTTTAGAGTTGTACGCAAAAAATATGCAGCATTCGAAGGTGAGCTTAAGGGGATTGATTCACGCATTCTTCGCGCCCAAGTTCCTGGCGGTATGCTAACCAACATGGAAAGTCAGCTTAAAGAGCAGGGTGCCGCTGACAAATTGGATTTAGTGCTAGAAGAGATCCCGCGTGTTCGTGAAGACTTAGGTTTTCTACCTTTAGTTACACCAACTTCTCAAATTGTAGGCACCCAGTCGGTGATTAACATACTGACCGGAGAGCGTTATAAATCGCTTACTAAAGAGACTGAAGGCGTACTTAAGGGAGAGTATGGTGCAACCCCAGCCCCGGTGAATAGTGAATTACAGCGACGCGTTTTAGCGGGAGCCGAAGCAATCACTTGTCGTCCAGCAGACCTGCTTGAAGCTGAGCTAGACCGATTACGTTTAGAGTTAGCTGAAAAAGCCAACGCTGAGGCGATTAGCTTATCAACAGAGGTCGATGATGACGTATTAACCTACGCATTGTTCCCGCAAATTGGTCTTAAGTTTCTTAAGAACCGCAATAATCCTGACGCGTTTGAACCTAAGCCTGAAGTGGCTGCAAAAGCGCTTGAGCAAGCTAACAAAGCGGAGGCGGCAGCAGTAAGTAAGCAAGGGCCGGAAACTTATACTGTCACAGTGCAAGGACAGCGCTTTGTTGTTGAAGTGGCCGAAGGTGGTGACATTAGTGACATTACGCCAGCTGAAAATGTGGTTCCTTTTGCAGCCCCTACTGCAATTGCTGCGGTTGATACCTCGGTCGTTAAGCTAGAACAAAATGCACCGCTCTCAGGTAATATTTTTAAAGTGCATGTTTCTGCGGGTGACACAGTAAAAGAGGGCGATGTCGTTATTATTTTAGAAGCGATGAAGATGGAAACCGAAGTCAGGGCCGAGGCAGATGGAGTGATCTCTCAGGTTTGGGTTAAAGAGGGTGATTCGGTATCAGTTGGTAGTCAACTGTTAGCCTTAGCTTAGGAGTCGTCATGGAAGGATTAATTGCCTTTTGGTCTGAGTCCGGCATTGCCAATTTTACTCCAGGCCAACTGTTAATGATGGGTGTTGGTTGCCTATTACTGTTTCTGGCTATCGCAAAAGGTTTTGAGCCGTTGTTACTCTTACCCATAGGGTTTGGCGCTATTTTAGCTAACATTCCTAATGGTGGATTTACCGATGAAGGCGGTTTGCTCTACTTTGCTTATCATGTGGGTATTGAAACGGGGATCTTCCCACTGCTGATCTTTATGGGGGTGGGGGCATTAACTGATTTTGGAGCATTGATAGCTAACCCTAAAATGTTACTGCTTGGCGCGGCAGCGCAGTTTGGTATTTTTGCCACCTTGCTAGGGGCGATAGGCTTAAACCTAGTGCCAGGGTTTGAATTTTCAATGCAAGACGCCGCCGCAATTGCGATTATTGGGGGAGCGGACGGGCCTACAGCTATCTTCTTAGCCTCCAAACTGGCTCCTGATCTGCTTGGTGCTATTGCGGTTGCTGCATACTCCTATATGGCGTTAGTGCCGCTTATTCAACCGCCGATTATGAGGCTACTAACAACAGAGTCTGAGCGTAAGATCAAGATGGAACAGCTGCGTGAAGTGAGTAAGAAGGAAAAAATAATCTTCCCGCTCATGGTGTTGGGGTTAACCATTTTATTCCTTCCAGCTGCAACACCATTGGTCGGCATGTTTTGTTTAGGTAACTTAATGCGCGAGTCAGGTGTGGTAGATAGATTATCTAACACTGCGCAAAATGAGCTGATAAATATAGTCACCATTTTTCTAGGACTCGCAGTGGGCTCTAAATTATCTGCCGATCAGTTTCTGCAAATTGAAACTTTAGGCATTTTGGTGCTCGGTGCAGTTGCGTTTGGTATTGGTACAGCGACGGGCGTGTTAATGGCTAAGCTAATGAGCAAGCTGTCAGGTGGTAAGATTAATCCACTGTTAGGGGCTGCGGGTGTATCAGCAGTGCCTATGGCGGCGCGAGTGGTTAATAAAGTCGGTCTTGAAGCGAATAATCAGAACTTCTTGTTGATGCATGCTATGGGCCCCAATGTGGCTGGCGTGTTAGGCAGTGCGGTTGCCGCAGGTGTACTACTTGCCGTGCTTGGCTAACGATTTATGTAAAATAGCGAATAATTTAATTAATTAAATCAATCCTATACTTTTTGAGTATGGGATTTTTTTTATCTCAAGCAAATTAAATTGTGCAGTTGGCTATACTAAGGATCACTTAACCACAAATCACTAAGCCCCTGCAGTATCTTTCGCAATGGAGTGCGAATATATGAATAATCACTTCAATAGTATTATTCGCTCACTACAAATGGAATTAAAGTATGTAGCGATATTTAGTATCTTTGTCAATTTGTTGATGTTGGCATTACCCATTTATAGTTTGCAATTGTTTGGTCGTGTCATCGCAAGTTCCAGTTACCACACGCTTTTGAATCTAACCCTTATCGTTGTATTTCTTCTAGTCGTTCAGGCCTCTTTAGACTTTGTTCGAAATAAATTATTACAGCAAACTGGTCTCAAACTTGAAATGAAGTTGAGCTCACTCTTAGTGCATGAAGCGATTAAAGAATCAGCGCGGCAAGGAGTTATCAGTAAGCAAAGTTTGCTCGATGTTCGTGAAGTCAGAACCGTACTGCTTACCCCATCAACCACGGCAATATTTGATGCTCCATGGGTGATTATCTTTCTAATTGTGCTATTTGGCTTGCATCCACTACTGGGTATAACTGCAACATTAGGTGCAGTTGTGCTGTCGTTACTAGCCTTTGGTGTTAAAGCCGCCGCTAAGCCGCCACAAGATGCGGCGTCTAAAGCTGTTATTAAAAGTGGTATGCAGATCAATGATATTTTAAGACATGCAAGCTCATTACAAGCGATGGGGATGGCCGGTGATGTCGCGAGACATTGGCAAAAAGGCCATCAACAGTTACTGGGCTTGCAGTGGAGTGTGGCGGACAAAGTTAGCATGATGCTGGTATTGACTCGATTGACACGCACCTTACTGCAAGTTGCCATTATTGGTATCGGTGTTGGGCTTGTTTTGACGCAGCAACTGGGTACTGGTGAGATCATCGCTGCATCGATTATTCTCGGCCGCGCAATGGCACCCATAGAACAGGCTGTTGGCTGCTGGAAAAACTGGGAGTCTAGCTGGCAAGCATACCAACGCTTAAAAGTGGCGTTAAAGAGAGCGCCAGAGGAGAAAAAGACCTCTCTACCTGCACCCAAGGGGGAGTATTTACTTGAACGAGTAAGCTTTGCGGTAGACCGTCAGAACAAACCGATATTGACCAACATTAATTTTAGGCTGCAAGCAGGATTATCACTGGCCATTATCGGGCCAAGTGGCTCAGGTAAATCGACTTTAGCCAAACTTCTAATGGGAATTGTTGCGCCGACAAGCGGCAAGGTAAAGCTTGATGGAGCATGTCTAAACCAGTGGAATGGCGATGATCTCGGTCGTTATATTGGTTTCGTATCACAAGATGTAGAGTTACTTTCAGGCACTGTAGCCCAAAATATTTGCCGCTTCAGCGATGCGGAGCCTAAAGATATTGTTGCAGCTGCACACCTTGCCTGTGTACATGAACTCATTATCGCTCTGCCTCAAGGTTATGAGACGCAGCTTGGAGAGGCCGCTAGCCAAATAAGTGGTGGGCAAAAGCAACGGCTTGCGCTTGCTAGAGCCTTGTTTAGTAAACCTAAAGTACTCATTCTCGATGAACCCAATTCTAACCTCGATCCTGAAGGCGAAGTCGCGTTAGCGATAGTGCTCCAGCACTGTAAGGAGCAAGGGATCACCGTCATTATGATCAGCCATAGAGCCGGTTTTTTACGGCAAATGGACTGGGTTGTTTGTCTGCGTGATGGCTATATCGAAAAGGCAGGGCCTAAAGAAAA
Organism: Shewanella sp. KX20019; assembly: GCF_016757755.1. Taxonomy (NCBI): domain Bacteria; kingdom Pseudomonadati; phylum Pseudomonadota; class Gammaproteobacteria; order Alteromonadales; family Shewanellaceae; genus Shewanella; species Shewanella sp. KX20019. The sequence goes on from NZ_CP068437.1 coordinate 1,655,066, forward strand.
ATTTATCTCAGATATACATGAGATAAGTGAGCGCACTGAAAACGCGGTGCAATCAATAGATAAACCTGCGGCAAATCAGTAAGGAAAAGATCATGGATGATGTTATTGAGTTTAATACCCGAAAAGTGATTGTGTTTGGTTTCTCGATCATCACTTTCGCGGTGGGCGGTTTTATTCTTTGGGCAAGCTTAACCAAGATTGATGCCGCAGCGATTGCACCAGGTAAGCTTGTGGCGGAGTCGCAACGAAAAAAAGTGCAACATCTACATGGCGGGCAAGTTAAGCAGATATTGGCTTTTGAAGGGCAGCATGTAGAAAAAGGACAAACACTTATTGAGTTAAGTGATGTGCAAGTGGAAGCCGACTTTCAACGAATACTATTAAAGACAGTACGAGCACAAGCGCAAATAGATAGGCTCACGCCATTACTCGCGGGTAAAGGGCTAGCGAGTCAATCTGGTCTAGTTTTTTCATCACTGGTTTTAGAGCATCAACAAAGAGATGAAGTAACACAAATAATGATAATGCAGCAGCTAATGTTTGAGCGACAAACGTCAGATTCTCACATGTTAAATCAACAGTTTCATTTCCAAAAAAATCAGTTGGAGCATAGCCTCAAAGGCGTTCAACTAAGGCTTAAAGCGACCCAGAAACAACTTAGTTTGGTGCAGGAAGAGGTGCAGATGAATGCCAGTTTGTTAGATGACGGCTTTGTCTCTAAATCGCGTCACTTGGCAATACAACGCAGTGAGTCAGGCGTTGAAGGACTATTAGCGCAGTTACGCGCAGAGGTTGATGTAACTACAGCAAGGTTGGGGGAGCTAAATCAAAGTCACGCTGCGGACAGTTCTAATCGAGAGTTGCATTGGGCGCAACAGCTTCAAGAGCAGCGGCAGATAAGGGATGAGGGTCTGCATAGACTCTCTGCTCAAACGGATAAAAAACAGCATGTCACCATCACTGCCCAGCACAGTGGAACGGTGGTAGCAATGGCGATTCACTCTATCGGTGCCGTTATTTCTCCAGGGCAAATATTGATGGAGCTAGTGCCTGAAACGGATGAGATGATTGTCGAAGCTTATGTACGCCCCGAAGATATTGATGTTGTTCACGCAGGTTTGCTTACTCAAGTGCGGCTCACAGCCTATGACAGCCGAGATGCAGTTCCGATGTCTGGCGAAGTGATACATGTATCCGCAGACCGTTTTTTTGCTTCTGCTGCAGGACAGCCAGAAGGTTATCTAGTCAAAGTTAAGCTCACCCCCGGTAATAGTAAGCAATCCAATATCAAGTTATATCCAGGTATGTCAGCCGATGTGTTCATTGTATTACAGCCTAGAACGTTACTTGAGTATTTGTTGTCGCCGTTAGGTAGCTCATTCGAGCTTGCCTTCAGAGAAAGTTAATCAGCATACATTGCATTTTTGAATAAGGAATACGGTTATGGATGGAATCAATGATGAGGAAGTTCTTGTCGGCAATGATGGTAATGATCATCTTGAAGGCACTGACGGTAATGACCATCTAGAAGGTGGTAAAGGTAACGACATTATTGGCGGCAAAGGGGGAGACGACTATTTAGTTGGCGGCGAAGGAGATGATGAGATATCCGGTGACGCAGGTGAAGATTTTATTTTGGGAGACCAAGCATTAGGGGAAGTACCTTTTGAGGAGGTGGTTGAAACGGAAGAAACGACTGCTTGGGGGGTAGAGCAGAACGTATTTTCCAGTAATGAAGGTTTAGCGCCGATAAGTGCCGACACCCCGACAACTCAAACAGTGAATGTAGGTAACTTTGTTGGTAGTGAAGGCAACAATTTTCAACTAAATGTCGCAGTGCCTGAAGATAGCCCTGTTTTAGCTGAAGGCGCTGAACTGACGGTTAATGTCTACGCTCCGGGAGAGAATGGCACTATGGTCATCGTTGCTTCCGGTACTGCTACCGAACTTGCTGACGGTACTATTCAGATAGATTTCGAACTGACAGAGGATCAGCTTGATGTATCTGGTGATATCGAGTTTCAGTTCGTGACTACAGGTGTTGACGCCGATGTTGACATTGATATTGATTCAATAGAGTTACTCGCACTTAATACATATGACGATACTCTAGAGGGCGGAATGGGTGACGACCATATCATGGGGCAGCAGGGCGAAGATGTGCTGTATGGCAATGAAGGTGACGACATCTTAGATGGCGGAATTAATAACGATGAGCTACACGGCGGTTTGGGTGATGACTTGTTGATGGGAGGTCAAGGGCAAGACGCTCTTATCGGGGGCGAGGGACAAGACGCACTCATGGGCGGCGATGGTGATGACCATTTAAGCGGTGGCAGTGGTGATGATTTCTTAATGGGTGAGCTTGGTGATGACGCACTTTATGGCGGCGATGGTGATGATCTGCTCTTAGGTGATGATGGCGATGACTTACTTGAGGGCAATGATGGACAAGATCAACTCATAGGAGGTAAGGGAGATGACAGCCTGAGTGGTGGTGCCGAGCATGACGTTTTGCAAGGGGATGAAGGTGACGATAGTTTAGTCGGAGGGGAGGGTAACGACACACTCATCGGAGGTAGTGGTAGTGATGAGCTACAAGGTGGTTCTGGAGACGACGTTTTACTTGCTGGCAGTGGTTCTGATCAATTGGTTGGAGGGGAAGGCAATGATCTCTTATTCGGCCAAACAGGTGATGACACCTTAACCGGGGGGGACGGTAATGATGAACTACATGCCGGAGAAGGAGATGATGTACTTTCCGGTGGCGATGGTGACGACGTACTTTATGGCTATAGCGGTTCCAATATACTCGATGCTGGTTCAGGAAATGACACGATATATGGTGGTAATGAGGAAGATATTATTCTCGCCGGTGAGGGGGATGATCTAGTTTATGCTGAATCTGGTAGTGACAATATCAGCGGCGGCTCTGGCAATGATGCTCTATATGGCGGTGATGGCGATAATGTCATCGATGGCGGTGAGGGGAATGATCAAATTTATGCCGGTATAGGCGATGACACTCTCATTGGTGGTGCTGGTGATGACCACATCTATTCAGGTTCTGGAGCCAATATCATCGATACTGGTGATGGCAATGATACAGTCTATTCGGGCGTCGATGCGGATAGTATCAATACTGGAGACGGTGATGATTTAGTCTTTTCTGATGACGGTAATGACACCGTCATTGCTGGGTTGGGTCATGACCGAATATATTCTGGAGCCGGAAACGATGACGTGCAGGGAGGCTTAGGTGATGACATTATTTATGCTGAAGATGGCGATGACTTAGTCTCTGGCGGTGATGGAAATGACATTCTTAACGGCGGTGATGGTAACGACACTATAGAAGGTGGCGCTGGCAACGATAAGCTGAGTGGAGGAGCGGGAGACGATATTTTAACCTCTGGGACTGGTGATAATGAGATCGATGGTGGTAGTGGTGACGACACTATTACTGCACAAGCTGGCGATGATGTATTAGTTGGTGGTGCGGGACACGACAGCATCATTGCTGGTGCCGGTAGCGATATTGTCGATGCTGGTGCTGGTAATGATGTGATAGCCGCTGGCGATGGCGATGATACCGTTTACGCTCAAGCTGGCGATGACACCATTGATGGCAGTACAGGTAATGACCTACTTCATGGTGGTAGTGGAGACGATTATTTAGACGGTGGAGAGGGCAACGATACTCTTTATGGTGGAGAGGGGAGTGATGTATTAATTGGTGGCGTAGGGGACGACACGCTTGATGGCAGTGAAGGAGATGACATCATTGAAGGGGGAGAAGGCGATGACACTCTTATCGGTGGCGCTGGAGCAGACCTTTTAACGGGTGGAGTGGGTTCTGATGTGCTAGTGGGGGATGATGGTGATGATGAATTATTGGGGCAGGCGGGTGATGATACTATTTTTGCTGGTGAAGGTAGTGACATAGTATTGGGCGGTGAAGGCGATGACATTCTGTTTGGTGGAGCTGGAGATGATGAGTTAACAGGTGGTGAAGGTTACGATGAGCTATATGGCGGCGCGGGTAACGATATCCTTCATGCCGAAAACGAAGCCGGTTTACTCGCTGGGGGCGATGGCAATGATTTACTGCTTGGAGCAAGCGCCAATGACGAGCTTCATGGTGACGGTGGTGACGATACAATATTAGGAGAGGAAGGTGATGATCTTATTTTTGCTGGTACTGGCGATGATACGGTAATTGCTGGTGATGGTAATGATACGGTATTTGCTGGTGATGGCATCGATAATATCGATACTGGTGATGGTAACGATATCGTCCTAGGCGAAGCCGGCGAAAATACCATAAACACAGGAGCGGGGGCAGATGAGGTTTATGGTGGCACAGGTAGTGATACCGTGAATTCTGGCACCGGTGACGATATTGTTTATGGTGGTGATGGGGATGACACATTATACGCTGAAGATGGTGATGACTTCATTGATGCGGGTAGTGGCAATGATACGGTCAGTGCTGGCATTGGAGCTGACTTAGTTTTTGGTGGCTCAGGTGACGATGTTATTGACGGTGAAGAAGGGGATGATTTGCTCTTCGGTGGCGATGGTGAGGATAATATTCATGGCAGTAGCGGTGAGGATCAGCTTCACGGTGAAGCAGGACAAGACAGCTTAAGTGGTGGCGAAGGCAACGACCAGCTATATGGCGGAGATGGTGCCGATATACTTGATGGTGGATCCGGTGATGATCTACTCTATGCTGATGATGGTGATGATACCGTTATAGGCGGTGTGGGTGATGACTTTGTTGATGCTGGTAGCGGCAATGATGTCGTTGATGGTGGTGAGGGGCAAGACATCATATTGGGTGGTCTAGGTAGCGATGTGATTAGCGGCGGCGCAGATGATGATAGATTATTTGCTGGTGCTGGCAATGACCATTTACTTGGCGGTGAAGGAGCTGACGAACTGCATGGTGAATTAGGTGATAACACGCTCGATGGCGGCGTTGGTGATGATGTTATCTATGGTGGTAGTGGTAATGACAGCTTAATCGGTGGCGAAGGCAATGATCATCTAGAGTCCAATCTTGGTAATAACCTTGTAGAAGGTGGCGTCGGTGAGGATACCATTATTACCGGCAGTGGCAACGATACTATCGATGGCGGAGATGATAACGACAGCATCGAAGCGGGCGCGGGAGATAACATTATCAGTGGCGGAACTGGTGATGACACTATCACCACGGGTGGCGGTAATGACGTTATTGCTGGCGATGATGGCAACGATACTATTCTTGCTGGAGAGGGCCATAATCAAGTTAGCGGCGGCGCTGGAAACGATAGCATTGTAGTCGGTAGTGGCAGTGATATCCTTTCTGGTGGTGATGGTAATGACAGCATCGATGCTGGCGATGGCGACAACCAGATCAGCGGTGATGGCGGTAACGACACCTTAGTAGCAGGTGCTGGCAGCGATGTTATCTCTGGAGGTGCAGGCAGCGATACCATAGACGCAGGTGATGGTGACAATACTGTGACTGGCGGCGATGGAGATGACTTTATTCTTGCAGGTTCCGGGCATGATAATCTATCAGGAGGTGGCGGTGACGACAGGATTGAGACTAGCTCGGGTAATAATACCCTAAGTGGTGGCGAAGGAGATGACGTGCTCATCGCAGGTGGAGGTGATGACGACCTTAGTGGTGGTGATGGCGCTGACAGTCTCAATGCTGGCGACGGCAATAACCAGCTATCAGGCGGCGAGGGCAATGATACGCTTACTTCGGGAGCGGGGGCTGATTTACTTGAAGGGGGCTTGGGCAATGACTCGCTTAGCTCAGGCAGTGGTAGCGATCAACTATTTGGTGGTGACGGCAACGATACATTAAGTGGTGGCTCGGGCGATGACATGCTCTTTGGCGAAGCGGGTAACGATAAGCTCATCGGTGGTGGTGGTAATGACCAACTATTTGGCGGCGAGGGTGATGATAAGCTCATCGGCAGTGGTGGTAGTGACCAGCTCTATGGCGATGTGGGTAATGATCAACTCAGTGGCGGAAGTGGTAACGATCTGCTCTTTGCTGGTGATGGTGATGACAAGCTTGATGGTGGTAGTGGCAATGATGAGCTATACGGCGGCAGTGGCGACGATAATCTGGCTGGTGGTAGTGGTGACGATATCTTATTTGGTGATAGTGGCAGTGATACATTAGATGGCGGTAGCGGTGCAGATCAAATGTTTGGCGGTGCCGGTGATGACACGATTGTTTTTGATAGAGGTGACTTTGCTAGTAACGCCGACGGCAGCATGAATAGCGATAGCTTTAGTTACGACGGTGGCGATGGGTTTGACGTACTGCAAATCTCTAGTGTTAATGACGAAATTATTGATATGGCAGGCGCTGGCATCCAAAACATGGAAGCCTTTATTGTCGACGATGGGGTCAGTGATATTCAGTTACTATTGTCACTGGATAAAATCTATCAGCAAAGTGATGGTGATGGCATTGTTGGTAACGATAACCATGATCCCTTTGAGAATAACTTCTTAGTCGTCGGCAGTGAAAATATTGACCTTACAGGCGATGGCAATTGGACTCAATCAGACAGTACTTTAAGTAGCCAAGATATGGACGCTGAACTTCGTGAAAAATATGAGGCTGAGGGCGTTGATATTGATGAACTACAAGGCTACATCTTTTCCAGTGATGAAGGCGATGTAGTGATCTGGAGTGACACAGATATTGGTGGTATTTCGTTAAATGATGAAGCATTAGGCTGATACGATAGCGCCTGATTGTCGAGTCAGGCACATCAATGGACTGGTGTTGCAGCCAGCTTACCAACTACGAATATTTTGACCTGCGGTAAGCCAAAGCAGAAAACCTAAAGCCATAATGATGGTTAAACTAATGCCGATTATATAGATAAACCCTTTTTTCCCCTGCTTTAGCGGCACACCGTTGTAGTTAAGAAATAGTGCCCATGCGAGAGACAATAGCAGTGGAAGAATAAACATCTTAGCCATACTTAACACCCTTGATATTAATCACTTAGCGATATGATTTTAAAGTATAAATGAAAAAGGCCGCAATTGCGGCCTTTTCATTAATGCTAATCTTACTAATTAGCAATAGGCGCGGTTTTAGTACTGTCTTCAGCATAAAACTGCTGTTGATCCAGCTGACCTTCGGATTTGCCGATTACAACGGCGGTCATCATATCACCGGTAACATTGGTCGCAGTACGGATCATATCGATGATACGATCAATCGCAGCAATAAATGCAATACCTTCAAGTGGCAGGCCTACGACACCTAAGGTGACGGTAAGCATGACCATTGCACTGCCAGGTACGCCGGCTGTGCCTACTGACGCCACTGTCGCGGTCACCGCTATCAGCATGTAATCAGTCATATCAAGAGGGATACCATAAATTTGCGCAATAAAAATTGCGGCAATCGCGGGATAGATCCCACCACAACCATCCATGTTCATGGTTGCACCGAGTGGCAGTACAAATGAGCTATAACGTTTTGATACGCCCATTGATTCGGCACTACGAGTACTTGCTGGCAGAGTGCCGAAACTTGAAGCCGTGGTAAATGCCACTAACTGTGCCGGTATTGCTTTCCTGAAAAATTGCAGTGGGCTTAATTTAGCTGCGAATTTTACCAGTCCACCATAGACAAAAATAATATGGATTAGCGCTGCTAGATAGATAGCACCAATGAACTTTCCAAGGGGTAACAGCATCGATAAACCATACTCGCCGACCACCCATGCCATTAAACCAAACACGCCAATTGGTGTTAGTTGTAATACCATACGAGTCAACTGGAACATGACTTCGGCGCCCGCTTCAATAGTTCTTTTTAAGGGTGCTGCTTTTTCGCCGACTTTATTGATTGCGATGCCAATGAGTGCTGCAAATACGATTATTTGAAGTACTTTACCTTCTGCTAGAGAGGCAAATGGATTAACCGGTACCATGTTCAGTAGTACCTGCGCAAAACCTGGTACATGACGCTCGTTAACTTCGGTGGCAACAAGTTCCATTGAGCCGCCCATATCAATCAGCGAGCCAACGGTTAAGCCGATAAGGGAGGCAATAGTACCGGTAAACATAAACATGCCTAACGTCTTAAAACTTAACCTTTTCAGATTCGCCTCTGAGCCTAGAGAAGTAATGCTCACAACGATGGCGCAGAAAATAAGCGGTGCGACCAGCATTTTAATTGCGCTGATAAAGAGGTCACCTAAAGGCTTTAATACTGTCGCCGACTCACCAAAAATGACACCAACCGTGGCACCAAGTATAAAGGCAGCTAATACCTTCTGCCAAAAAGGGATGTTTTTAATTACTTGCCACATTATCAATATTCCAAATATATTATTGTTATTTCATTTGTAATAAGCGACTAAGATGTCACTTAATTTTTTGCAGTTGTCTGCTCGGAAACTAACACTTCAATGCTGTGAAGGTTTACATTTAGTTACCCTATCGTCGGCATTCTATAGATAGATCACCTTGCATCACAAACCGATTTAGTTATAACTTATTGTCATATAAAAGTTTGTTTTAATTATATTAACAGTTAACGTTTGGCTAACATAGCAGTAATAGACTAACTAAAGTCTAAAAAACACAATAGATTCAAAGTTAGAGTGAGATCGGCTGTTCGATTATGATTAGGTGTTAGCAATATTTTGTTAGGAAAAAGCGTAATTTTTTTTACGTAGTAGGTGTGTTTAACTGATTATGACTTGCTGGTTGTTTCGAGCCGAGTAGGTAATACTAGTGCCAAGCATAGCTTACGGATCAGATGTAAAACTATATCGCATTCAGGCGAAGGAGATAACAATTGAAGAAATGGATGTTAGCCGCTGCAGTTAGCGCAGCGTTATTTGGATGTGCCGGTCAACAACAGGCTGAAACAACGTTACCCGCAGGAGTGACTTTACTTGAGTCGGTAAGCTTTTCTGGACAGGATGTTGGTATTCCCTATCGTAAATATCAATTAGCCAATGGCTTAACGGTTATCTTGCATGAAGACCATTCTGATCCGTTAGTACATGTTGATGTGACTTATCATGTCGGTTCAGGGCGTGAACTCGTCGGGCGTTCGGGCTTTGCGCACTTGTTTGAGCACATGATGTTCCAAGGTTCACAGCATGTTGCCGACGAACAGCATTTCAAAATGGTCACTGAAGCTGGTGGTAACCTTAATGGTACAACCAATACCGATAGAACCAATTATTTTGAAACTGTGCCCAATAATCAGTTAGAGAAAATGCTGTGGTTAGAATCAGACCGCATGGGCTTTTTCCTACCCGCCTTAACAGAAGAAAAATTTGAAGTGCAACGTGAGACGGTTAAAAACGAGCGTGCTCAACGTATCGATAACCGCCCTTATGGTCGAATGGGTGAGCGCTTTGATCAAGCATTTTATCCTCAGGGTCACCCTTACTCATGGCCTGTAATCGGTTGGCCAGAAGACTTAGACCGTGCCGATGTTGAAGATGTTAAGCACTTTTTCCAGCGTTGGTATGGGCCTAATAACGCCACATTAACGATTGGTGGCGACTTTGACGAGATCCAGACTCTAGCTTGGGTTAACAAGTATTTTGGTGAAATCCCTACGGGTCCTGAAGTTAAAGCACCGCAAAAAGAGTTAGTGACTCTGGATGAGACTCGTTACCTGTCGATGGAAGACAGAGTGCATCTGCCCTTGATTAAAATGGCAATGCCAACGGTTTATGCTCGCCACGAAGATGAGCCGGCGTTGGACCTACTATCTAATATTTTAGGTGGTGGTAAAACTTCCATTTTTTATAAAAATCTAGTTAAAGACGGCTATGCCGTTCAAGCTGGTGTGAGTCATCCATGCCAGGAGTTGGCTTGTCAGTTTTCAATGTACGCATTAGCAAATCCAGCCCAAGGTGGCTCGCTCGCAGATTTAGAAAAGATCATGCGCGACTCGGTAACCGAGTTCGAGCAACGCGGTGTAACCGATGATGATCTAGAAAAAGTGAAAGTAAACTTTGAAGCAGGAACTATTTTTGGCCTGCAAAGCGTGCAAGTAAAAGTCTCTAGTCTTGCATTTAACGAAACGTTTTCCGGCAACCCCAACATGATAGGGTCTGACTTGGCACGTTATGCCAACGTCACTAAAGAGGATGTTATGCGAGTCTTTAATAAATATATTAAAGATAAGCCTATGGTAGTGATGAGTGTTGTGCCTCAGGGGCAAAAACAGCTTATTGCTAAAGCTGATAATTTTGTCGCGCCAATAGCAAAGGTAGCTGCAGTCGCTGTTCAAGAGCTGCAGGTAAAACCACAAATTAGCTCAGCGTTTGATCGTAATATAGTGCCGCCAGTAGGTGCCGCACCAGAGTTGAAGGTACCTACGCTATGGCAGGGGAAATTGGCTAATAGTATTGAAGTAATAGGTACTGAAACTAACGAAACACCTACCGTGGAAGTGGTAGTTTATCTCAATGGTGGCCATCGTATACTTGATGTTGAGCAAGCCGGTCTGGCATCTATAACGGCGTCAATGATGAATGAGTCAAGCCTCAAGCGTAGTTCTGAGGAACTAACCCAAGCGTTAGAGATGCTCGGCAGTAATATCAGTTTTGGTGCTAGTGGCTATCAAAGTCGATTGCAGGTTTCATCGTTAACAGAAAATCTTGATGCGACAATGAAAATTGTACAAGAGAAACTGTTTGAACCCGCATTCAATCAAGCTGATTTTGACCGCGTCAAGCAACAGATTTTACAGAACCTGCAACGACAGCTGACTGAGCCAAACTATTTGGCTTCGCGAGCATTTGGTACATTGCTATACGGTGATAAGAGCCCGTTTGGGGTTAGCAGTGGTGGTTCAATTGCGTCAGTAACAGCAATTACCTTAGATGATGTTAAAGCCTTCTATAAGCGTCAATATACAGCGGGTAATGCACAAATAGTGGCGGTCGGTAATCTAAACGAAGCGCAAATGCTGTCCAAGCTTAGTGGCTTGAACAGTTGGGCTGGGGCTAAAACACCACTTCCTCAACTGGCAGCGCTTCCTGAGTTTTCAGGCGGGAAAATCTACATTGTCGATAAGCCAGAAGCGGCGCAGTCAGTCATAAAGATTGGTAAACGTGCACTGCCTTACGATGCAACGGGAACTTTTTTCAAGTCATACTTGATGAACTACCCGCTGGGAGGGGCATTTAATAGCCGTATCAACCTCAATCTTCGCGAAGACAAGGGATACACTTACGGCGCCAGAAGCTTCTTTTCTGGAGGACCTGAGCAAGGTCTTTATCAGGCAACGGCCAGCGTACGTAGCGATGTGACAACTGCAGCCTTAGTGGAATTTATTAAAGAGATTAATGGATTTCAAGCGACGGGGATGACCGAGGATGAGCTTGCCTTTATGCAAAACTCTATCTCACAATCTAAGGCACTAAAATACGAAACACCTTACCAGAAAGCCGGTTTGATGCGTAATATCCAACGTTATAATTTGGATGATAATTACAACGAGCAGCAAACTGAAATCACGAATAACGTCACACTCGATGAGTTGAATTCATTGGCCCAAAGCCAGTTGAAAATTGACGATATGCTAATCCTAATTGTCGGTGACCGAGCTAAGATAGAGTCTGAATTATCAACACTTGGTTATCCAATTGAGGTTTTACAGTTGTAAAGCAAGCGGGGAGACCCTATATAGATGATGTAGTCCCAGATGATGGGATTACCTCATCTATAATTGTCATGACAGTGGCATAAAGGCTATTTTTGCTATGACTTGAAAGTTTAGTCAGCGAAAGCAGGTCTGACTGTCATGAGCTTTGGGTTAAAGTCACGTACTAGAGAATAATATATTGAAATCATTCAATGAATTAGTAGGGGACTTGTCGGATCCGACAAGTCGTCAAGCGCTAAGGTCAATGCAGCGAGGCATTGAACGTGAGGCGCTTAGAATTGAAAAGACAGCTCACTTAGCAATGGATAGTCATCCTGAAGCGTTAGGCTCAGCCTTGATGCATTCGCGGATCACCACAGATTATAGTGAGTCCCTGCTTGAGTTTATTACTCCTGTTTTTGAAAACATTGATGAACTCGTTGAAGATTTAACCTATACGCACGCATATAGCGTGCAAAATTTGAACGGTCAGCAGTTGTGGCCAGTCAGTATGCCTTGTTATGTGGGTGATGTTGCCGACATCCCAATTGCCGATTATGGCAGTTCAAATAATGGCAAAATGAAACGCTTATATCGTAAAGGGTTAACCTATCGATATGGTGCGCAAATGCAGATTATCTCCGGTGTGCATTTTAATTTTTCAGTGTCAGATGATCTTTGGTCGCGGCTTTACGAATTATCAGATAAAGCGCTAAACAAAGAATCCTTTATCTCAGAATCTTACTTTGGCCTTATTCGTAATTATCGACGCCTGGTTTGGGTCTTACCCTATCTATTTGGTGCTTCACCAGCATTATGTGGATCGTTTATTAAAGACCAAGAGACGACGCTACCTTTTGAAAAAATCGGCAAGGGCACGCTTTACTTACCCTACGCCACGTCGCTACGGATGAGTGATTTAGGCTATACCAATCAAGAGCAAGACAATCTCGACATTAGCTATAACAATCTATCTTCTTATCTTGATGGCATGAATGCCGCTATCAATATGCCATCGGCGAACTTTGCTAAGATCGGCGTTAAAGTGGATGGCGAGTATCGTCAATTAAACGCAAACGTTCTACAGATTGAAAATGAATTTTATTCCCCTATTCGTGCTAAACGCGTTGCTAAGGGTAATGAGAAACCTTCTGAATCATTAGCGCGGGCAGGGGTTGAATATATTGAAGTTAGAGCGCTTGATGTTAACCCTTATAGTGCAGTTGGTATCGAAAAGTCACAAATTCGATTCTTAGATATGTTCCTGCTTAATTGTTTATTGCAGCCATCAGCTAGCAGTGATCAAACGGAAGAAGCCGAAATCGCGGCAAACTTACAAGCAGTTGTCCTCGAGGGGCGTAAGCCTGGCTTAAAACTGAGCCAAAATGGCACAGACATAACGCTTTCACAGTGGCTTGATACGCTGTTTGACAGTCTAGCTGCAATCGCTGAACTGCTTGATGAAGGTGATGATGGCGAATACCAACAGGCGCTAGTATATTGGCATAGAGCGGTCGTTAACCCTGGTGAGACTTTATCGGGCCGGATTATGAGTAAACTTACAGAGGAGCAAGTGGATCACAGTCAATGGGTGAAGCAGCTTGCACAGCAATATTATCAGGAGCTTAATGGCTTCCCTATTAGTGACTCTGTGCTTGCACGCTATAAGCTAGATGCTAAAACGTCCTTAGAAAAACAAGCGGCGACGGAAGCGATAGACGAAATTAACTTTGATCAGTTTCTTAGCGATTACTTTGAGCATTAATTCTTGAAACGCGTTAGTGCCTGTTCATTGCTGTTATTATCTCTGCTATCTGGCTGTGCAACACAGCTCGATAGCAGTAATCAATGCGGCACTGTCTCAAGCTTTTTGGCACCTGAGCCAGAGCTTGGGTTCTATCGCGCAGTGGTGACCCATCTCGATGGAAAACCTGTTATTTCCCAACCCAATTATCGTCTTAGCATTGGTGAACACCGCTTTACACTGGCAGAATTGATTGACTCGCCCGACTTAAAAGTGTCGCTGGCATCTCGTACTCCAAAAGAGTTAGTCGTGTTGGTAGAGGCCAATACTCGTTACCACTTAGCCGCCAAGTTTAATCAGGGCAGAGTCTATAGAGGTAAAGATAGTGGCTTTTGGCAACCTGAAGTATGGCAACAAGAGCCTTTTGAATGTGAGTTTCCCGTACCGAGGTAGTTGTTGAAATAAGGTTATCTCAGCTTGATTTATAACACCTTTTAAGCAAACCTCAATTGCATATTTTGGCTATCAATGTGACACTAGTGCTTTGCTATTATTGTCCGTTGGTATCAATTTTTATGAAATGGCCTGCACTACTTGCGACTGTTATCTTGGCTACACTTTTAACGGGTTGCGCAACTCCCCCCCCAAAAGATCCCGAAAATCTATGTTCGATATTTCAAGAGAACCGTTCATGGTATAGCGCTGCTAAAAATACTAGAGAAAAGTGGGGTGTGCCTGTTCATGTTCCATTGGCAATGATGTATCAAGAAAGCTCATTTAAGCATAACGCTGCGCCGCCAATGCAGTATTTTTTAGGGTTTATTCCTACCGGTCGTGCCAGTGACGCCTACGGTTATGCCCAGGCTAAAACCATGACTTGGGATGATTATGTAAGAGAGACCGGTAACTCTTGGTCAAGCCGCAGTAATTTTGATGATGCTATGGATTTTATGGGGTGGTTTATTTATAAAACCAACAAAATTAACGGCGTATCTAAGTGGGACGCACGTAATCAATACCTTAATTATCACGAAGGCTGGGGTGGCTATAAACGTAAAACGTATAACCAAAAAGCCTGGTTAATTAAAGTGGCTAAAAAAGTGGATGATCGCTCAAAACGTTATGCTGGGCAGTACAGACAGTGCCAAGAGGATCTCGATTCGTCTTGGCTGTGGCGATTATTTTTTGGCTAGATAGATCAGTTCGCTATAAATTGATTATTTTTAAAAAGACCAGTAACCCTTGTGACTGGTCTTTTTTGTTTTACCTGATAACTATGTAGACATTTTGTTAAATCGCTTTTATTCTGCTGTAGCGATTATTAAACTTCATGGCTCCGCCCTTAGAATGGAACTCTTATGCAAGAAAATTATGATAACAAGTTGCAATTAAAGCTTATTTTTCCCGTCGTTGCTCTTAACCTCGCAGCACTACTCTTATTGGCTATTTTCGCCAGCGCTTCAGTGTCAAAATTAACCGTTGTGTTGTTGCTTCTAGGTACGGCAGTAACTCAAGTGGGTGGCTGCTTATATGTTAATCACAAATTGTTAATAGAGCGCCTAGCAAAACTTCGTCACTATCTTGCATTAGTGGTGAGTACTGAAGAGGCACCAGAGGGGCGGCTAATTGATCGAAATAAAGATGAACTAGCCCTGATCACTAATAGTTTGAGTGAATTTATCGAAGGGCTTAAGGATGTGCTTGATAAAGTCCGCAATGATGCGACAAGTTTTCGTCAAGGTTCAGAACAATTAGCACAGCAGATGACGTTAGCGGAGTCATCAGTGGATCTAAGTACACGAGAGAATGAGAAAATCACGCTCTCATTAGGCGAAATAGATAGCACTGCGCAAGAGTTAACCTGTAATGCCAAAGAGTTGAAAACAACATCAATGCAAGTGAACGAATTACTGCAAAACGGTACTCATGACGCTATCCAGAATCAGACATTTATGGGTGACTTTACCCACGGCATTGAAAGCTTAGTCAGTGAGCTTGATGTGTTAAATAAAGATAGCCAGAAGATTGGCAATGTACTTGAGGTGATTAAGAGTATTGCAGAGCAAACTAACTTATTAGCACTAAATGCTGCAATTGAAGCCGCAAGGGCGGGAGAGCAGGGGCGTGGTTTCGCTGTAGTCGCTGATGAGGTAAGGGCGCTCGCGCATAGAACACAAGAGTCGACAGTTGAAATTCAAAGCATTGTTGAAGGGCTGCAAGGAAAAACCAGTAGTGCGGTTACCGCAATTGGTGAAAGCCAGCGGGTGAGCCAAGAAAGCTTGTTGCAGTGTGAACGGGTATCGCAAGCGTTTGCTGATATAGGCTGTGTGTTCCAACAGCTAGACACCCTGACTGGAAATATTAATTACAGCATTCAGGGACAACAAGTTTCTACTTCAAGTATTAACGATCGAGCATCTGAGATCTCTAGACTTAGCCAAGATGTTCATAGCAACTTAAAGACTATTGCCGAGCAAGCAAGAGAGCAAAAAACGACTTCTGCAAGGCTTGATAAAATTCTAAAACGGGTTTGTGTTTAATTAATTTTGTCTCGTTTATTACGATACATTGCTTCATCTACGGCCTTGAATGTTTTATTCCACTGGCCGTTATATTGCTCAATACCATAACTGAACGAGACTAAACCTTGTTGTTCGAGCGCTTTTTCAATTGCATTTATTTCGTTGTTAATCCGCTCTAAAGGACCATGGCAAAGGGCGATAAATTCATCGCCGCCGTAACGAGCGACTAACTGCTTATCGTGCCATTGTGCTTTTAGTAACGCACTGAGCTTTTGTAATGCAGCATCTCCAGCTTGATGTCCCAGTTGATCATTGATTGTTTTTAGATTGTCTAAATCAATCAATAGCAGATAACTGCCAAAGTGTGGCTTTAAGGCCCACTCCTTAACAAGTGCTTCAAAACGCTGGCGGTTATATAAACCGGTTAGGCTGTCAAAGTTTGCTAGTGTACTAATCTTGTGTGTTTTTTGATAAAGGGATATCGCATTAGCTGCCTCATGGGTCAATATCGCGACAAGGTTCCTATCATAATGGCTAAATGCTTTTACTTTACTGCTATCTAAATTGAGCATGGCGTATAGCTTACCATCGATATGAATAGGGCTTGATAGCGTGGAACGTATTGCCGTTGATGGTGCCTGAAGTAGTATCTCTTGGTCAGAGGCGCTTAAAGAACTGTGGGCATTTATGGCTTCCATGTCGTCAATCACCACCACTGTGTCGCACTTACCTTTTGTGATCCTATATTCGAAAGATTGCTCCAAATTAATATTTAGCTGCTTGAGTTTGTTGATATCAATGCCCACAGCTGATTCAAATGATAAGCAGCCGGAATCAGGTTCAACCCGAATGATGCTGCCCATCTCGGCGCCATCAATACTACTGACAGCCTTATTGAGTAAGGCATTAAGAAAAGCCGTTTCATCTCGATATTGGTTAGCAATATTAACTAATTCGAAGGTGGTCTCATTGACATGAACGACTCGCTGTAAGTGTTCCCAAAGTCGGGTGAGTCGGCCTTGATGGAAATAGTAATTTAGGCTGTAACCGAATAAATAAATGATGCCTATTAGGATAAGGTTTGCGACAGAGTTTGGAGTTGCAGTAATACTAAAAAAAATCGCCCAGCAGATAAAAAGCAATAGCAAAGGCACGCCTAGTAGAACTAAATGTGTCTTAAAATCCAATGAGTCAATTTTCTTCTTTTTCAAACTATCTTTGATGGGCAACATGAATATCCTATTCTATTTGTTCAAACCATTTGTCTGCTGCATCCAAAATGTCTAAGCCTCTTTCTAGATAAATCATAACTTACTTAAATAATAGGCAAAAAAACACCGCTAACAAGTGAAATTACTGCAAGGAGTTGTCATCCAAAATAAATTTTTTGTCGGTACTACACTGGCTAAGTTTAACAAATTAGCTCGATTGAATAGTAGTAATATTTGCAGTGATTAAAGGAAATATAAGCGTAAAGTGTGTGATTGTCTTATTTGCCGCGCAATGGGCTTGCCTCCTCTACAAAATGATACAGCTGGAGCTTACTTTATATACAATAAATCAGTCGTGCAGCAGTTATAGCTAGTTGTAAATGCTCAATCAAAGGCCACTATTGTTGTCGTAATAATTTGTTATACATCAATACCAATAAGTTATTTGCAGTCAAATCAAAGCTTAGGGATAATTGTTGTATTGGCTTTGGGGGAAGCCTGTTTACTCTTTGCGCTTATTTTCATTATAATGCGCGCAAATATAATAATGTACCGCCCTACTGAAGGACTTAAAATGAGCAAACCATTTGTTGCAGTATTAATGGGGTCTGATTCTGACCTGCCTACAATGCAATCTACCCTAGATGTACTAAAGACTTTTAACATTACGTTTGAAGCTAAAGTTACATCGGCCCACCGTACTCCTGCTGCTACTCACGCATATGTGACTGACGCCGAAGCACGTGGTTGTAAAGTATTTATTTGTGCAGCAGGTCTTGCTGCACATCTGGCTGGTGCCGTTGCTGGTATCACAACTCGTCCAGTGATTGGTGTTCCAGTTGATTGCGGCCCATTACAAGGCCATGACGCACTGTTATCAACAGTAATGATGCCTGGTGGTGTTCCTGTTGCCACTGTAGCCATCGGCAGTGCTGGTGCAAAAAATGCGGGTTACCTTGCAGCGCAAATGCTAGCTGTAGGTGATGATGCAATGGCTGCCGCAGTCAAAGAAGAGCGTGCAAAGTCAGCTGAAGCTGTTCAAGCTAAAGATGCAGCGCTACAAGCAAAGCTTGCCTAGTGAGGTGATCTCAATATTAAAACCGCAGTCATAGTACTGCGGTTTTTTTTGCCTGTTAAAGCCTATTTAAAACGAGTTAGTTGACCCCATTAGAGCCTGTTCCATCTTTAAACTGCTATTTTGTCATCTCCATTAGAGCAACACCAACCTTGATTATGCATGCATATTTACACCCTAGCGCTATAGACAAATCCTCAGCGCCGATGCAGACTTAATCTATAAGATTTTCTCTAAGGACCTTGGTGTGTTAGAGCCCACTCACACAATTGAACAACCTATAGATGCAGACCCTGATCGAGCACTAATGTTGCAATATGCAGGCGGCAATACGCGTGCCTTTGAATTGCTCTATAACAAACACAAAGCGCCGTTATATCGCTATTTTGTGCGACAAATTTATGACAACCAGCTTGCTGAAGACCTTTACCAAGAAACCTGGAGCCGAGTTATTAAAGCGGCCTCAGCCTATGAGGCTAAAGCTAAATTTACCACCTGGTTATATCGAATTGCGCATAACCTAATCATTGATCATGTCAGAGCCAAAAAGCCTGAGAGTAGCTTTAGTGAAGTCTATGAGCCTGAACAACAACCCGACGCAATGGTGGCCAGTGCAAGCGAAACACCAGAACAACAGCTGCAAATACAGAATAAAGCTCTGCTGCTAAAAAACTGCGTGCAAGAATTGCCTCAGGTGCAGAAAGAAGCATTTCTACTCAACATTGAGATGGGTTTTACTGCAGCCACTATTGCTGATATTGCTGGCGCTACGCTTGAAGCCACTAAGAGTCGCCTCCGTTATGCGCAAAAAGGGCTGAAAACCTGTGTCGATTTAAAGTGGCAGGAGGTGGAGTATGATTAAAGATAGTGATGAGATTATTCGTAAAGAGGTGCACGCTCTTTATCAACATATAGAGCAAGAGCAGCCCCCTCAAGCACTTGATCAAAAGATCTTAAACTTGGCAGCTGCAAACGCAAAACCTAAATTGCAAAGCCAATCGTTTTGGCGCAAGCATCGCTGGCCTTTATCATCAGCCGCTTCAGTGCTAATGGTGGTCACGCTATTTGTCATTAACCCACAAATAGAGACGGGGAATTTGAGTGATGAAGCAATGCCAACATTAATGATGACCCCGCAAGATAGTCCCGCTCCGGCAATGATGAGAATGGCATCTCCGGAGGTATCGGATATTGAAATGTCTGCTGATAATTCGACTGCAAGCAGCAGCGAAGCACCGTTATTACTGCCATCGAATGGTTTTAGTGATAATACAAATTCTGCAGCAGATGAGGCTGCAAACCAAGAGCTAATCTCGCGTCTCGATAAGGTATCTGAGCTTATTAATCGAAAAGATTATGGCGAGGCTGAACACATTTTACTGCAGATAGAAAATGACTATCGCTCAATATTGGTGACAGAATCCCAATTGAGTCAACGCTTTAGTGAATTAGAGACACAGCTAAAAAAGAGTCTAGAAAACTAGAATATGAGTGAAAATAATGCCTGTTTATATAACAGGCATTATTTTAGCCATTAAACCAATCCCAAATGCCTAGCGAGCTGTTTTCGAACAGGTCGATCCCCAGAGCGGATTTAAGTAAGTAAAGTAATATTAGTCCAAAGACAATTGAGATAACAATAAATGATACTACTGAAACAATAAATATCAGTATCGATAGCTGCTTCTCTTTTCTGTTTAAGGCTCGTTTGTTTCTTCCTAATAGAAACACGTAGAAAAAGCGCCAACCTATAAAGGGAAAATAAAAGGTGCCGCGAGTATCGATAAAGTGGCGCTGCCACTGGTGATCCATAAGGGCATGTCTGAAATAGACCAGCTGTATTTCACTGTAGCTATCAGCATGTCGACCTGGCATATTCAGTAATGCCTTATTAACGCGTGGGTCGTCCCTTAATGAAGGCCGCTTATAATTGGAGATCACTTTACCCCTTTGAATAGCTGATGATTAACGCCATATAGTAAGTTGATTAAGCGTAGTTGAAAGAAGCCGAATCCAAAAGTATCCCACATATCAGTGAAACACATTTGCTAATAATTCTTTGTGACTATTTTGCTGAAGCGTAGCTGAAAGTTTGCTATTTTGATTGGCTTGCACTGTTTTCATTTAATAAAAATAACAATAGGATGGCCTCATCGATGAAACTTCGTCACTCACTTGCCTGTTGCATGTTAGCCCTTGGCACTATCAGTACAATTCCTACGTTTGCCTCTGATTCTACAGATAAAGCTGGGTACTTTCGCTCGCCTGCATTAAATCAGCAAACCATAGTGTTTACTGCAGAGGGGGATCTGTGGACTAAAGATCTTGCAGAGTCAAAGGCGAGGCGCTTAACCAGTTTACCTGCTGAAGAGTTAGGCGCGACAATTTCACCCGATGGCAAGTCTGTTGCGTATGTTGCTAACTATGAAGGTTCATCTGAAGTCTACGTGATTAATATTGATGGCGGACAAGCAAAGCGAGTGAGTTTTGAAAATTCTCGAGTCAGAGTGCAAAGCTGGACTAGCGACGGGAAAGTGCTTTACGCCACTGATAACGCGTTTGGCCCGGCTAATTACTGGGTCTTGCGTACAGTTGATCCAACGAGCCTCGTGACCACAGATTTACCACTAGCGGATGCAATAGAGGGGGTCATTGATGAGCAAAATGAGTATGTGTATTTCACCCGTTTTGGCCTGCAAACCACAGGCGACAATGCCAAAGTTTATCGTGGCGGCGCTAAGGGAGAGCTATGGCGTTTCAAATTAGCATCTAAACAAGAAGCTGAGCAACTAGCGACAACACATGACGGTTCGGTTAGGCAGCCTATGCTGTGGCAGTCTCGCTTATATTTCATCAGCGATAGTGATGGTAACGACAATATCTGGTCTATGTCTGTTGATGGCAAAGATCTGCAGCAACATTCACATTATAAAGAGTGGCAGGTAAGAAGCGCCAAACTTAATGAAGGGCGCATCGTATTCCAACAGGGCGCCGATATTAAGCTATTTGATATCGCCGCTAATAAAGAGGTTACGGTTGATATCGATCTCACCTCTGATTTTGCCCATAAGCGTGAACATTGGCTTACCGATCCAATGAAGTACGCCACATCGACGAGGTTCACGCCGCAAGCTGATAAAGTCGTTATCACGGCGCGCAGTCATGTTGCTGTTGCGTCAACCGACGGCCAAAGGCTAGTCGAAATAGCGTTGCCTGGAGATAGTCGAGTACGTAACGCGGTGATGAGCAAAGACGGTAAGTGGGTTTATGGTATTAGTGATATTAGCGGTGAGCAGGAGATCTGGCAGTTTGACGCGACGGGTCGCGACAAACGTAAACAGTTAACTAAAAACGGCAAAGCACTGCGGATGGATCTGCACTTATCACCCAATGGGCGTTATTTAGCCCATGATGATTACGATGGCAATGTTTGGTTACTAGATTTAAAAAAGGCAAGCAACAAAAAAGTTATTACCCAAGGTGAGGGCTTAGGTCCATATGCTGATATTGTTTGGTCTAGCGACAGCAAGTTTATCGCGTTAACCAAAGCCGAAATTGATCATCCGCGCACGCAAGTGGTGCTTTATTCGCTTAAAAAGAGTAAGGCTCAAGCACTCACGACCGATAAATATGAGTCGTTCTCACCGAGTTTTAGTAAAGATGGAGATTGGCTATACTTCCTTTCAAATCGTAAATTTGTATCTACGCCAAGTTCGCCGTGGGGGGATAGAAATTTAGGACCTATGTTCAATAAACGTACCCAGATTTTTGCTATTGCGCTTAATAATCAAGCGCGTTTTGCATTTCAAAAGCCAAATGAATTATTGAGCGAGCCTAACAAAGAAACTGATGACAAGGTTGAAACCCGGGTTGATTGGGATGGTTTATCTGCAAGGCTATGGCAAGTGCCGGTGCCTGCTGGAAATTATTCATCTTTGCAGTTAGCTGAAGATAAGCTGTATCTGCTTAATAGAGATGCAGCTAGCCGAAAGTCATCATTAAAAGTGATTAAATTTGATGCCTTAAGCCCCAAGGTTGACACGTTTGCTAAAGACATCGGTTCATACACATTGTCAGATGACGGTAAAAAGCTGTTTCTGCGTAAACAATCAAAGCAAGGCAAGGAGATGTTGATTGTTGATGCGGGTGACAAGTTGCCAAAAGAGCTAGCTCACGCCAAGGTGCAGACACAAAACTGGCAGTTGGCGATTCAGCCTACAGCCGAGTGGCAGCAAATATTTGAAGATGCCTGGTTAATGCATCGTGATTCATTCTATGACAAAAAAATGCGTGGTGTTGATTGGCAGCAAACCAAAGTTAAGTACCAACCTTTGGTGGACCGTATAACTGATCGTCATGAACTCAACGATATCTTTAAGATGATGATGGGAGAGCTGAACTCTCTGCACTCTCAAGTTCGCGGTGGTGATTTTTCAAAAGATCCTAAAAAGGCCAAGTCGGCGAGTTTAGGTGCCCGTTTAGAACAGACTAAAGCGGGGGTTGTTATTGAACATATTTACCAAGGCGACCCAGAGTTACCGTCACTCGCAGCGCCGTTAAATCAGATGGGTGTAGATGCAAAAGTGGGCGATGTTATTCTCGCCATCAATGGTAAAACACTCGCTAATATTGCCGATGTTACTCGTCTTATTCGTAATCAAAGTGCAAAGCAGGTGCTATTGCTACTTAAACGTGGCAATAAAACACACCTAACAGTCGTTAAACCCGTCACAGCATCTGCTAATGCCAAATTGCGATATCAAGATTGGGTAACCCATAACAGTGGCACCGTCAATGACGCTAGCGACGGTAAAATTGGATACTTACATCTTTACGCTATGGGCAGTGGCGATATTGCCAGCTTTGCGCGAGAGTTCTATGCCAACTACGACAAAGATGGTTTGATTATCGATGTTCGTCGTAACCGAGGTGGTAATATTGATAGCTGGATTATTGAAAAACTACTAAGACGCACATGGGCATTTTGGGCACCAACCCACGGCACCCCTTCAGGTAACATGCAGCAAACCTTTAAAGGTCAGTTAGTTGTGCTTACCGACCAACTGACATATTCAGATGGTGAAACCTTCTCTGCAGGCGTTAAAGCACTAGGTATAGCGCCGCTTATTGGCAAGCAGACTACAGGGGCTGGAGTGTGGTTGTCAGGCCGAAATTCGTTAACAGATAAAGGCATGGCGCGCGTTGCCGAGTACCCACAATATGCAATGGATGGAAGTTGGATCATCGAAGGTCGTGGCGTGAGTCCTGATATCGAAGTAGACAATTTGCCATATGCCACATTTATGGGCAAAGATGCCCAGCTTGAAAAGGCGATGGATTACTTGCAACAAGCATTGGAAAAGCAGCCTGTAGTTGGTTTTAAGCCAAGCGCTTTACCTGCCAATGGCATGGCTGAGGACGTAAAAAAGGCGCAATAATTATTGTGCTAACTATCTATCATATCTAAGAGTTTCGAGCGTTATTGATCAAGCAGTTCCCAGGTTGATAACGCTCATTTTATTCTAAGTCTACTCCCCCTAGCCTGTACATTCTGCAAACGCTGTAAGCGTCATAGTATTGTTAATTTAACAAAGAGATTGAGTTTTATGCATTTTTACCACTAAACTGGTTAAAAATAAGCACGTGTTAGTTGCTCTTTTTTGGGCGTAATACCGATTATGCATAGGGATGAATATGACGAAACCAAAGGGTAAGAATGAAGAGCAAGTATTACAGAGTGACAGTTCGCAGGCCGAAAGTAGTCAGGCTGTGGATAAAAAAAGCAATAAAATTCGCCAAGCCACCAATCTCATCTTAATTATTGTTAGTGTTCTGTTTGTATTTCACTTGATTGCCGACCGTTTTATCCCGTCCACAGATTTAGGCCGTATTCGTGGTTATGTCGTTCCCATTAGTCCACAGGTATCAGGCGAAATCATAGAGATTTTAGCCACTCCGAATACCTTTATTCAGGCCGGTGATGTACTGGCAAAGATTGACCCTACCGATTATGTAATCGCACTAGAACAAGCTGAACAGTCTTTGAAAAAAGCGGGGCAAAATGTTGGTGCACAAACGGCAAACGTTGCAGCGGCACAAGCAAAGGTCACCAACGCGGTGGCGAATTATAAAAATGCGCAAGTTCAGTCTAAACGAATTTTCACCATGGTCGAAAAGCAAGTCATGTCGCAAGCCGATGCCGATAATGCGCGTGCTGAATTAACTAAAGCCGAGGCTGGTGTCGCTAGTGCTAAGGCTGACTTAGCGAAAGCGAAGGAACGCTTAGGCTCAGAAGGTGAAAACAATACCAATGTGCAATCGGCGCTGCTTAGTTTAGAAAAAGCACAACTCAATTTACAGCGCACTTCCATCATTGCGCCCACCGATGGGGTTGCCTCTAACTTTAG
Source organism: Shewanella sp. KX20019 (assembly GCF_016757755.1). NCBI lineage: Bacteria > Pseudomonadati > Pseudomonadota > Gammaproteobacteria > Alteromonadales > Shewanellaceae > Shewanella > Shewanella sp. KX20019. The sequence goes on from NZ_CP068437.1 coordinate 1,679,684, forward strand.
GTTGAAAGAGGGGATTTATGCTAACGCTGGTCAGCCAATAATGACCTTTATCTCTTCGGAAGATGTTTGGATCGAAGCCTACTTTAGAGAAAATAGTTTGGGCAATATTACCGCTGGCGATAAAGTTGAATTCGCTTTGGATTATGCCCCAGGGCAAGTGTTTAAAGCGACTGTAGGAAGCATTGATTATGGTATCGATTGGGGACAGAGTGAGCAAACAGGTAAGCTGGCACAAATCTCAGGTCAAACGGGTTGGCTCAGGCAATCACAACGATTCCCCGTCACCATTGTATTATCAAAAGAGGAAGCGGTTGGCCTTAGGCGTGTAGGTGGTCAAGCGGATGTGATTGTTTATACCAAAGATAGCTCTTTGATTAACTTATTTGGTCGCGCTTGGATCCGAATCGTAAGTTGGTTCTCATATGTCAGATAGTATCCGTGAGCAGGAGCCTATTGCTGCTGCCAATAAGGAGCTACTTGATGAGGCTATTTATACTCGCAGAGTCCTTAGGTTTACCTTAGGGATTGGTCTTGCTGTTGCGGTTTCTTCTATCTGGGCTTGGCCGCTAGCGTTTATCGTGCCAGTTTTTGTCGCCAAGTTTTTGGTTGATAGACAAGAGCCGACAGTGCAAACGGTCTACGAGCTACTCATCTCGATGATTTGTACCATCGCCATTGCGTGGCTAGTAAGTTTTGGTCCGACGCAATATCCTCTGGTATTGCTACCCTTATTAGCGATGATGATGCTTTGGGGGTATTACCTTTTTAGTAGCCCTAAATGGAACTTCTTCGCCACGATTCTCATTGTAGCGACGCTATTATTACCTTACTTGGGACTATTGCAGCCAGGTGCATCACTAATGGTCGGTGTGGGACTGAGCTTTTCTGGAGTGGTTGCCGTTAGCATCTTTGCATTACTGCATGTTTTACTGCCTGACCTTTCTCCAGAGAGAGAGCTGTTGGCTGGGGCGGAACAAAGTCATGATGAGCGAACCCATGAAGCATTTCGAGCGCTGATCCTAGCATTTCCTGTCATCAGTTTTTTCTATTTTCTAGAGATCTCCGGTGCGTTACTCACCATGATCTTTATTGCAATCTTGTCATTGCAGGCGGCAGGGGCAAAGAGCATTAAAGTCAGTCTGTTTTTGCTGATCACTAATGGCATTGGTGGCGTGCTGGCGATTGTTTTTTATAACCTATTAACCATAGTACCTGAACTGCCATTCTACATAGGAATGGCGATGCTTGCCGCGCTGTTCTTCGGCCAAAAAATATACGCTGATCCCGCCAAGGCTCCTTTGTTTGCGGGCATTTTATCTGCACTCCTAGTAGTAGTGGGCTCGACAGTATCTTCTACAGACAAAGATGTAGCGATCAATTTTTACCTTAGAATATTGCAGCTTTTCTTTGTTGGTGTGTACATGGTATTTGCTTCTTTCTATTTAGAGTCAAGAGATTGGAAGTTTTTAAAAAAGAGAAACTCGCTTTAACCCCAAATAGTCTTGTCTACAGGGCTTTCCTTTCCTCACATCGCTTTATAAGCCATATTTTCATGGAGTTTTAGCATTGTTGCTGTAGTGACATTACCTATTTTAGATAAAAGTTATTCAACTTTGGTTCAGCAAAATAATGATATATAGTCGAATCAATAGTTTGAATCTTGTGCTATAGCTTATATAGCCGAGTATTTTAGCGGATGTCATTTTATATAAGTGGGTGCTGATTTGTACCCACTGTTGTTTTAGCAAAAGGATAAAACTATGTTCCAACTGAATAAGCTTAAGTTTGCTGCAATTTTAGTTCCAGTGCTACTTGTAGGCTGTGCAACGGGTGATAGTCCCGACTCGAAAAAGATGAATGCTCGTGAAGAGACTCAATCGGCATTGCAAGAGATCTATAAGGAGCATCCAGCAGCGAAGTCAGCGGTCGCTGAGTCAGTGGGTTATGTTGTCTGTACTGGAAGTAATTCTTATCTGTTTGCACTATCGACCGGTGGTGGAATTTGTGTTTTGCATGAGGGAAGCAAAAATTCTTATTACCGATTTGCCACCGGTGGCGTTGGTGCAGGCATTGGCTGGAAGCAACTAGCCTTTGTTCAAGCTTTCATGGATAGAGATGCCTTGACTCGTTACAAAGAGTCTGGCTATGAAGGCCAAGCGCAGGCTGAAGCCAGTGCCAAATACGAAGAAAGTGGCGATCAAGCATCGGCAAATCAATCGGTTGATGTTTCAGGTGTAAAAACTTACCAAGTTAACTTAATGGGCGCAGCAGCTCAGGCGACGGTTCAGGCCTATAAATATTGGGAAACAGATTTTTCAGATGACTTTATTGAGAATGAAAAATAGGCTGATTTAATATATAGCCGTCCTAAAAAATCTTGCATATTCAGGTTGGATGGAAACAAAAATGCCAGGTTAATAACCTGGCATTTTTGTTTTAATGGAGTTGCTATTATCAGCAAGTAGAAATCGCGCTTGCTCAGTATTGTTTTGCTGAGACTAGGAGCATGAACAGCTCGGCCTTGCTCCCTCAGATGACTAAATATTTAAGCTCTCCATAGCATCGATGAAAAGTCTAGTATCGGCTATAGGGTTTAGTTCATTGTTAATATTTGCTCTTCGTTGTCGGTCATATAGCTCCACTCCAAATACTGTGGAGTTTGGCCTTCATAGAACCAAATAACTGCAATTAGCTGGCTTTCATGGTTGGCAATTTTTAGCTCCTTACTCAGTTTCCCCTCATTTAAAGGCCCTCTGAATAAACATGAGTCGAAGTTCACTGCGTAAGCTCCACCCAGCGTTGTGTAGTCGTCACATAAAGAGAAGTAACCTCTGCGTTGACTGCTCATATCGACAGCAATTCTCAGCATGTAAGATGACTGCAAAGCGTTGTCAGCATCGACAACGAGGTCATCTAATGATGTTGGATCTGCCGCTGGTTCCGGGTCCGGATCCGGTGTCGCCGTAATGGTAGGTACTGGCGTTGGACTTGCGTCACCACCGTCTCCTCCTCCTCCACCACAGGCTGTTAATGCGAATAATGAAAATGCAATAAGACCACAAGGTACATTGATGAATTTTTCAATTTCAGTTTTCATGGCATTCTCCTTTAATCGTTAAAGATAAGTGCTTGGTTAGCATTTTCATACCAAGTTGGGTTGGTGGCACCGCTGCTGTCGGCTGCAAAATCGACAAATTCGGTATAGGCATTATCTAAGCGTTCTTTCTCTTTTGGATGTTTCCAATCGACCGGGATTTCAATCGCCCAAGCCATGCCGTTTTCATTTTGAAAGTACTGGCCAGCACTTGGGTTGGAAGCGTCCTCTCTGTAGCCAAAATAATTGCTGGAGAACTTATCTGTCGGTGCTTGATTCTTAAGATGCACTTCTAGTTGACGACCAGGATTAGCACCAACAGCATTTTTAGCGGCGAGACCATGATCTGTGTTGGGAGTGGCAAAGATAAATGGGTCATAGGGGAAAGCGGGTATGAGGCTTTCTGATACCGGGGTTTCAAATGGGATCTCAAGTGACCAAGTCGTTCTAAAGGCACTTTCACAACCTGTTTCGGTTCTTAGATATTCGCAGCCTTGCTCAAGCGTGACGAAATCGGATAGATCTTGGGTAAAGATAAATACAGCGTTGGTCTGCCCCGCCTCTAAAGGTGACTCTAGTTGGACTATATCGTCAATAGTCCAACTAATAAGAGATTCTTTGATTTTGTTGCTACTCACACCGGGAAGGTGCACAGCAAAACCATTGTGATAGGCTGCGCCCATTGCCGCTAACTGTGCATCAAAACCAATGCGTCTCACTTTGTTGTCTTTGACATACTCGGTGATCCGCAGTTGCACAACCACGTCATTCATATCAAAGTCACCTTGGTCAGGATAAAGATCCTCATAAGCAAGTGTTGTATAGGTTGATGATGAAGGGTAATAGTTGATGGTCACGCCTGTTTCTGTCAACGTTACTGCATAGTCTTCGACCTCACCATCTCCAACGCCCCCTGTCGCAGCAATATCTTGCTGAGTACTTAAACGGAAGCGTGCCCAAGTTGGACCCTCTTTCGCCCAGCTAGGTACCGCAACTGTGATGGTATTTAAACCGTTGTCGAGTGGTTCACCGAGAATGATCTGTTCTTCTAGATCAAAATTGCCATTTTGGTTCCAATCAAACCATGCATTAAGGTAGCCATCACTGCCTGTAGCGGTCACTAGTAAAATAGCGGTTTCACCAAGTTCAAAGCCGGTAGGCATTACCACACCGTCTTCATCATCAGAGCCGTCATTGACGTCATCTGATAATGGCGAGGCATACCCATCTGATTCATTATCAACTGAAGCCCCAAGGTACAGCTCGTCGCTTATGGCATGTCGAGCACCGTTTGATGTTAATAATGTGCCGTAAGAATCTGGCGCATCACCAAAGTCGACTGAATCTCCAACGATGACCTCTGCTAAAGCACATCTTGCGCCGTCATTACTTGATGATGCCGGTCCGTAAGCAAATAGCACAGTACTTGGGGAGGCATCATTGACATTAACTTTATAGATATTACCGTTGCTGTTGTTACTTACATATAGGTTGCCATTGGGATCAAAGAACTGTGCGCCAAAGATGAAATTACTGCCACTAGAGGTGATCACAGTCCCTAGATCTGTTGCTTCGCCGGTTGTAGCATCTATTCTGAGCAGCTTACCGACGGAGCCATTACTGATCGAGTAGATGTGGCCATCGGTGGGGTGAAAGGCTAAATCTGTTATGTTGTAACTGGCATTTTCTTTACTGCCAGGCACGATAGTCATGTTGTAGCTTGCTGGGTTATCGAGTGGGATTTTAAATAACCCCTTACCTTTACGGTAGCCGTACCAGATGTTTTCAGCGATAGCGACATCACCAACATAAAAATTACCTGCAGTTGCAGCTGACGCATCTTTTATTACCGTCAAAGCCGATATTTGATAGTCGTTGCCAGCCTTACCAAGCGTTGCGTTTGAATAGTCCCAGCCATAAATGTAGTTGTCGTGGTAGTTAAAGCCGACACCGTTAAATGCATTGCCTGTGCCCATATCATTGGACAATACAACGTAGCTACCTGTCGCAAGGTTTACGCCGAAGGTTTTTGGTGTATTGGATTGCTTCTGAATGACAAATGCTTCGGTTGGACAAGCGCTAAAGGGTTCAGATGCACTAACATTCGCTGATATAAGCAGACTCAGAATTAAAGGTGAACTGCAGCTAAATGAAATAAATTTTGATTTTTCCATAATGCATCTCTCACTGTCACGTTATCAAAGTAAGTTGAATACAGCATAAGCTGTGCCAGTTTTTTTAGCAGTTATAAATCAATGTGTTATCTATTTGCTTGGGTGTTTTAAGATCAATAAATTGCATTTTGCAAATCGAAATAACCAATCGGATAGGCAGAGGGGGGAGCAATATCTATTGGTTAAGGCGGTTAAAGGCCGAGTAAGGTAGCGTATGTTTTTTATACGACTTGGCTTAACTCTTATAACAGTGCTAAGTTTTATCGATAGCTAACATTTTATTAACTATTGTTTCAGGTGGTGGTAGATCTATGTCAAAACTGCGCATTGGTATAGTGTGCCACCCCAGTATTGGTGGCTCGGGTTTAGTTGCAACAGAGTTGGGTCTCGGCTTAGCAAAGCTCGGTCATGAAGTTCATTTTATCTCCAGTGTTAGACCCTTCAAGCTAATTGAAGATTCTCAGCGACTCTTTTTTCATTCAGTTGAAGCTATTAACTATCCGCTTTTTGCTGATCCTCTATATACTTTTGCTTTAACGGCAAAGATTGTCGAAGTTGCAGAGCAGTATCAACTGGATGTTGTTCATGCTCACTATTCAATACCACATTCGCTATGCGCATATCTCGCCAGTGAGATAAGTCGACAAAAATTTTCTACCGTCACCACTATTCACGGTACCGATGTCACTATTGTTGGCCAAGATAAACCACTTTATCCGTTAAATAAATTCAGTATTCATAAGAGCACTAAAGTGACCACGGTTTCAGATTATCAACGTAACTATATCTATGGCCATTTTGAAAAAGACAAAACCATAGAAGTTATCCATAACTTCATTGATTTGAGTGTTTTTACTCCGATGAATGCTGACATCAATATCCGCCGACAAATGGCAATGGATGACGAAAAAGTGGTGATGCATGTATCTAATTTTAGAGCGCTTAAAAATACCGATACCGTCGTAAGGGCGTTTTACTTGCTGCTTAGAAAGGTAAATGCTCGTTTAGTGCTACTGGGAAGCGGGCCATATATCGATAGGATTAAACAGCAGTGTGAAAAACTCGATATTTTGCAGCAGGTCACTTTTATGGGGGCTGTGACGCATGTGGAGACATATCTTCCCAATGCTGACTGCATGATCCAACCAAGCTACAGAGAGTCATTTAGCATGGTATTACTCGAAGCTATGGCCTGTGCGGTACCGACTGTTGGCAGTAATGTTGATGGGGTTCCAGAGGTAGTCGAGGAGGGCGTATGCGGTTTTATGTTTGACCCTGATAATGCAGTAGGTATGGCAAAAGCAATGGCAGGTATTTTGAACGATCCAGATAAGCAACTACAGATGGGGCAAGCGGGTCGCCGCCGAGCAAGAGCATTGTTTAGCCCAGAACAAAAAATCGGCCAATACGTGGACTGCTATTACGAAGCTATCGCCGAAGATGACATCGTATATCCAAGGAATTTGGGGATAGATCTGCAGGTTAACTGCAAATAAGATACAAATAAAAGGACAGGCTTGATTATGGTTGATAAAGCGACGGTTGCCGACAGTCAGGGCGATAGTGAACTCGGAAAAGAGCTTATTGAAAAGCCGAATAAAAAGATGAGCATGTCGACGTTGGTGTTATTGTCTTTTGCCGCTGGTATTGCTTCAGGGTTGTTCTTTGGTGAGATGCTAGCATGGATGTCCGTTATAGGTGATGCGTTTATTAAACTGCTTCAAATGACCATTATTCCCTATATTATTGTTTCGCTTATCTCTAGTTTAGGCAGCTTGACCATGGATCAAGCAAAGTCGCTGGGCGTTAAAGTGGGTAAGCTGATGTTGGTGATCTGGATGTTCGGTTTGCTGACGATGTTTCTGATTAAATACACCTTTCCAGACTGGCAAGCGGGTGAGTTTTTTAGTTTAACCGCGCTACAAGATCCAAACTCGATTAATCTGTTAGATATATATATTCCTTCAAATCCATTTTTCTCGCTATCAAACAGCTATATTCCAGCGATTGTATTGTTCTGTGTTGCAACTGGTATAGCACTGATCTCCATCGACAACAAAGAATCCTTGATGCGGCCAATGCAACTGCTTGGTGAGTCATTTAATAAGGTGACTCAAAGCATTGTAAAGCTGATGCCGATAGGTATTTTTGCCATGACAGCAGCCACGGCTGGCACCATGGATTTTGAAGAGTTTCAAAAGCTGCAGGTGTATTTTGTGGCGCACGTGGTGATGACTATCATTTTGACCTACTGGGTGTTACCGGCAATTCTTGCCACTATTACCCCTTTCTCATATCGTGATATTACTGGCATAGCTAAAGATGCCATGATTACTGCCTTCGCCGCCGGAAATATATTCATTGTTATTCCGCTGCTTATTCAGCGTACTAAAGAGTTATTTCATAAGTACAATATTGGCAATCAACAAACAGATGATTACGCCAATATCATTATCCCAGTGGTCTTTAGCTTTCCTAATCTTGGTAAGTTATTGACCATTGTTTTTGTCCTGTTCGCGGCGTGGTTTTCAGGTAAGGAGATAGATTTTTTAACCTATCTGCCCATGTCGATAAATGGCCTGATTAGTCTATTTGGTAGCGTATATCTAACCATACCAATGTTACTCGATTCGCTTGAGTTATCATCGGATCTATTTCAGCTTTATATGGTCTCTAGTTTGTTCACCAGCCGATTTACTTCGTTACTAGCGGCAATGAATATCTTCATTCTCGCGGTTGGAGGCACAGCTATGCTAGTCGGCATTGCTAAAGTCAGTATGACAAGGTTACTGATGTACAGCGCATTAACGCCAGTGGTCGTCGGCGTCAGTTTATTAGCGTCTAGCTGGCTGCTGAGTAGTATTGTTAATACTGAATACAACATGGATGAAGTGGTAGCGCAGATGAGTGCTGCCGAGAAGGTTCCCGATCAAGTAACTGCTTTTAAGTGGGAAGAGCTGGCGGAAGCGACAGGCCCAAGAGGCTTAGCAGCGATAAGAGAGAGTGGCATATTAAGGATCGGATATAACCCTATTCAGGTGCCGTTCTCTTTTTATAATGCGCAAGATCAACTGGTCGGTTTTGACGTTGAGTTAATGAAGAAGCTAGCAGCAGAAATGGAGGTCAAAATCGCGTTTGTCCCCTACACCTTTGACAACGTGTTGAGCGCCATCAATAAAGGGCAATTTGATATTGCCATTTCAGGGTTACAAATGACGACCAAGCGTATTGAGTACGTTGGGTTTACGACCCCTGTACTCGATCTTCACTACTCATTTGTGGTGAAAGATCATCGCGCCGATGAATTCAAAACTGACAAAATGATGCGCGAAGCCGGCACCATTAAAATAGCGTCTGTAGGTACCTATTCGATAATGCCTCACCTTGAGAAGAAGTTTCCAAATTTTGAGTTTGAAACGATTCAATCTGACCGGCTGTTCTTTGAAGATGATGGTAAAACATGGGACGGGTTAATGATCAGCCTTGAAGCGGGTAAGACCTGGACTATCTTGTATCCAGAATATACCACGCTCTATAATCGAGAAGAGATAAAATCATTCCCTGCATCATATGCAGTTGCCAGAGATAATGCCTCGTTGCAAACATTTCTCAATAGCTGGTTAGCGATCCAAAAGTCATCGGGTTATGTCGACACCTTATATGGATACTGGATTTTAGGTGAAAACGCTAAACCTAAAACCCCCCGCTGGTCTGTGATAAAAGATGTGCTGCATTGGGTTGATGCCGATAAGTAATCTGTTTAAAGGCGATGTCCTTTATCTGTAAGGCCAAACAGGTAAAAGACGTCGTATACCCATCCCACTGAATCCTGCATCTTCAGGTAGGATGGGTATATACAAGTTACATAATCCAACTGTAGCTAAGTACCCCATAACCATGCCAGTCCTGCGAGTCTGACTCATACTCCTTGCTATAAAAATCAAAGCGCCAACTAAGAGACCAGCTCGGGAATGCCCATATAACGCCGGCACTCGCTTGTGCTTGCTCATGCTTTAGCTGCACATATGAGTCATAGGGTAAATTACCGTCTATGCTGAGGTCGTTAAAGCGGTATCCCGCCTGAGCTCGTGCAAAAACAGTCCAGCTGCCGCTCTCTTTTGCTGCTGTACTATATTGGCCGTAATGACCTTGATGGCTGCTTAATTGGCCAAAAGACTGACTTAAATCATCCCCCCAGCGCAATGTCACTCCTAAATTGGTTTCTGAGCGGAAGTTACCCAGCTGCGAATAACTATGACCACTGAGCTCCCAGCTACTGTCTTTAAAAGCTTGTTGCCGTGTTAATAGGTAATCTGCTTCATAGGCCAATTGCAGCGTGAGTTGACTCTCCATTTGATATTGCCAGCCCTGCGGCGATGTGGAAGAGGTAATTTTGTGTACCAATTCCTGTGTTGCTTGCGCACCGGAAGCTGGGCCCATGACGCCCACACCAAACCAGTTTTTTTGCGCCAGCTGGCTGCTATAGACAGCGGTAAAGCTTTCAAGCTCTAACAGACCCGCATAGGGACGTTCGTTAGGCTGAGCATAGTCATGTTTAATTTCAGTGGGCGTCCACATGCGTTGGTATACTTTTGCGCCCCATTGCATATGTCCACTTGGTTGCGAAAAGAGTAGATTTTTTTGCCAGGTTAACGGCCAAAATGGTTGAGAAAAATTGGTGTCGGCAGTCTGCCATCCAAAAACAATGCCATTGGAGAAGTCGCCGTCATCACCAATGACTACGTCATTATCGAGGCCTAAATACCATTGATCTGCCTGAGCGGGAATAGAGAGAGTGGCACATATCAGTACTGTTACTACAGAGCTTTTATTCAATGCAGTGTGATTAATGTGAAAGAAGGTCAAAAGAGACTCCTCGATGTAAAGTTCAATGCATGATTTCAGGCGAGAATATACATAAAACTAACGCTTTCAGCATATAGATAAAGCCATAGCTTGTATATACGCTAAATGCGCGGGCAAAAGGGTAATGGCTTAGGCGAATGTTTAGCTGTGTTGTCGTCGATAGGCTCGAGGCGAAAGCCCGGTTATACGCTTAAATGCACGTGAAAAGTGAGGCAAGTCTGAATAGCCTAAAGATGAGGCAATACGGCTGATTGGAATATTTCTGTCTGTCATCATCTCACTGGCTTGGCTAAAGAGAATGTTTTCTACGATATTAGAGTAGCTTGCATTTTCTACTTTTAAACGACGTTGTAAGGTTCTTACCTGAATCCCCAAAATGCTTGCTGCAGACTCAATGGAGAGTCTCCCCAAGCCCAAATATGGCTTTAATGCATGCTTTAATGAATCGGCAAATAGGGTTGGCTTTAATGGTTGTTCAGTTTGAGTTTCATGCCAACCCAGTTTGAGTTTGATAGGTTGTGCGAGCTCTTTACTCGATAACGATATGCCTGTGACGCTGCGGTTGAGATAGAATTGAGAGTTATTGATAAGTAAGTTTTTTTCTAGTTTGCCTGTACTGTCGATAGTCAATGCAATCTCTTTAGGAGACCATTGTCTTTGTGTTAATCCACGAACCAGTTCGATCATGAAAGTGAGAATGAAATGTTCTCTAAAATCCGCTAACAGCTCTTTGCCAAAGCGATGTTCTCGTACAAACCAGTGACGCCCAAACAAGTGGCGCAGCTTTACCGTTGAGTGAGTTGATTCTCGGTTGAAAAACACACAGAACTCATTGAGTGCTTGCCCTAAGGTTTTCGCATGCTTTATTTTATCTATGTAGCTTGGAATAAATACTTGTCGGCAAGCTTGCCATATTAGCTGGCTATACTTATCTGGCCCTGCTTTTTCTCCAATAATATTCAATAAATTGATTAGCGGGAGCTGCGGCACATAGTCATGCTCAATATTTGAGATACTTTCAGGTAACTGTGCTTTTGCAATGGTGGGATAGATATCATCGTCGATCTGTTTAAGCATATCGATAAAAGCAATTGCATATTGTGACTTGATTAAAGGAACCAGCGGTGTCATTTTACTCATGATTACAATCCTCCGTCGCGTTGCTGGCTAGTTCTTCTATTATTATCGCAATCATCTGGCTTAGGCAAATTGACTCATTTAATGCTTAGGCACTATCGTTGAGCTTTGCGTAATTGACCTGAAGTATGGTGAGTTGTTATTAGGTTAGAAAAGTAGGCTGGTGGCACTAAATGCAATAGGTGAAGTTGATATGAACTCGACAATAGCAACAATAATGCGCCACCGTTCAATACGTCATTATACTGAGCAGGCCATCGAAGTGGAGAAGCTTGAACAGATTTTAAATTGCGCGTTAGCAGCCTCTACATCGAGCTTTATTCAATGTACTAGCATTATTCGTGTCTCAAACCCATCGCTACGGCAACAGTTGGCTAAATGTGCCGGAGGCCAGGACTATGTTGCATCCGCTGCTGAGTTCTTGGTATTTTGTGCAGACTTTAATCGCCATCAACAGATCCATGCTGAAGCGCAACTCGGTTTTACTGAGCAAACCTTAATCGGTGCCGTTGATACAGCATTGATGGGACAAAATGCGTTGCTCGCAGCGCAGTCGTTAGGTTTAGGTGGAGTGTTTATTGGCGGTATTCGCAATAACCCACAGCAAGTTACCGTGTTGTTAGAGTTACCAGAGCATGTACTGCCACTATTTGGTATGTGTCTAGGCTACCCTGCAAGAGAGCCTGAGCCCAAACCACGTCTGCCACTCAATATTGTGGTGCATCAAGACCAGTATCAACAACTCGACAGAGTCGTATTGGCTGAATATGACCAACATATTCGTGACTATTATGCTGCTCGTAGTAGCAGTACCAAGCAAACCTCTTGGTCTGAACATGTTAAAGCCGCGCTGAGCAAAGAATCACGGCCCTTTATGAAAGAATATCTTAATAGCCAAGGCTTTAGCGTTAAGTGAGCAGTGAACGCAAATCGCTGATTCATGATTGTTAGCGCAAATGAAGCGCAGTGAATAGACAAAATAACCTGTTGAAAACGAATTCTAATTAATGGAATCGGTATCAACAATCTAGGCTTGTTCACAGGACAAGATCCTCAATCTAGATGATATCGGAATTTTTGATTATAATGAGTCTTTGAAAAGCGAGTTGTATCGATGATCATTATCAGAAGTGGTCTATTAAGCACGACTCAACAAATTATTTATTAAAGAGAAAATACCATGAGCGCTATCCCAACATGCCCAAAATGTGAATCAACATACGTATACGAAGACGGTTCACAGCTCGTTTGTCCTGAATGTGCTCATGAATGGAATCCTAGCGAAGTTATCGTTGATCCAGATGCAATTATTTTAAAAGATGCTGTCGGCAATTTATTAGCAGAAGAAGATAAAGTGACACTAATCAAAGACCTTAAAGTGAAAGGGTCATCATTAGTGCTTAAAGTTGGTACCAAAGCGGTTATCAAACGTTTCGTAGACGGCGACCACGACATCGATTGTAAGGTCGATGGCCACGGCTATATGATGCTTAAATCTAAGTTTGTAAGAAAGCAAAACTAACCGACTTTCGAGTCGCACTGGTTACTGCAAACTATAAAAACATCTGCCTAGAGCAGATGTTTTTTTATGCCCCAAAGAAATCCGTTGGGTGTTTCATCTATGGCTACTTTTCAATAAAGAGAAAGAGGCTCTTAAGCCAGCGAATAAAGCAGAATCGCTTAGAGCACTGCTATCTCTTTAGAGTGCTAAAAGGGAGTTAAATAAAGCCACCCATAGCAAATTGCGAACATTGCATCCTCTTACTAAACTTTAGCTATTGCTAAAGTGGGGGGTGAATAAAATAAAGAATGAGAACAGATGGAACTCTGATAGTTCAAAGAGTAGCTGGAATGGGACGTTAAAGAACAAGAAAATATTTATTTCTGGTCTTTTTATTGGTTTTGCAATCGGTGTGACTCTTGGATCAATGTTGTGAGGTCGCGATAGATTGGAGGTGAACGGTTTAACCAGCCAGAAGGGGTTAACTTTGCGTTACCAGATTATCTATAGCTAGTGGATAAAACGGGTCGAATACTTCGTTAAGACAAGCTTGGCAGTATCTCTGCCAGTTCATCTAAGATTATAAATAGGTTGAATATATCAACGGACAATTGGATTAAACTCACCTCTGAGTTTGGTAAGATATTTCATGGGCCAGTTGGTACCACTCAAGGGCTTACAAATTACTGCGAACATCTACAAAAACGGCGCCGTCATTTTGCTAAGTGTTGTCGGTATTTAGAAGATGGTTGGTAGCCTAATTTAGCTAGCTTACTGTTCGTTGTACTTATTACTTGAATCCAGCAGCCCTTCAAAATCTTGAGTTAACAACCCCTGTCAGAAATTCTGTTTCACGCTAGAATTCCCCCTGTTTAACATTCATAAGTAGATTGACGGTGGCATTGCTGTTGCTGCAGGTCGAGTCATTGTGTGCAGTTGAAATTCAATTAAGCAACGAGTTGTTACCTTTCTAAATCCCTCAGCGACTTCGTGCCCATTTATACCAAGCAGGTTATTTAGGTTATCCAATATGGATCTCTTGTTATTGCTATTTGATGAGAAGATTACTGTCAAAATCGAGGCAATAATGAAATTTACTCCTTAGTTGGTAAGGCTCTCCAAAATATGAATTATATCAAGGTTTGGAGGGTTGTAGTAATTTTTGTTGTTAACTGGAGGGGTATTGTGTTGTAACCCTCCAGTTCTGAGTGTAGGATGCTCGCCGTTGAAACAAGTTGACGAGAGCTGCAACATGAGCATCAAAATTGAAGCATATATGCAAACTAGAGGTTATTTATGTTTACTTGCTTACTGATTGCAGAAGTAGGTAGGTCTGCTTGATGAAAACAGCACTGAAACAAGGCATTTAATCGATAGTTTTGATGTTATCTATATCCTTTCTGAAGAGATAATTAAAACCGCAAGCCGTTATTAACCAACTCCACGCCGTCTTTGAGCGGCTTTAGCAATGAGATCTGTACCAATGAAAAAACTTGTATTAGTGTCACTTATAACAACGGCATTAACAGCCTGTGGCGGAGGATCTTCGTCATCAGAAAACTCATCCTCTTTAGTCAGTGGCAAGGCAATAGACGGCTATATCATCGGGGCGACCGTATTTCTTGATCTTAACTTCAATGGCCAACTTGACCCTAAAGAGCCAAGCACAGTTACAGAGGAGGAGGGGGAGTTTGCTCTCCATATTTCTGACAATTATGCCAAGTGCGCTGAATACGTTCCCGTAACTGTAGATGTGCCTGTAGGCGCTATAGACACTGACTATCCTGATACGCCGATCACCGAAGCGTACACCATGGTGTTTCCTCCACATTTTACGCTAACAACCGATCAAGACCTTATTAACCTTACCCCGTTAACTTCCGTGGTATGGGATCAGGTAGAGAGAGAGCTTCAGGGTGATAGCACCGCGCCCTTAACATGCGAAACGATTTTAAATGGGGAAGAGCTGCGAAAAGACATTAAGAGCCGCCTATCTGCCCAAGAGCTGCGAGTCGCCAGAAGATACAACATAACAGTTAATGACCTATACGGTGACTATGTTGCATCTGGTGACACTGAGATCCACGCTATTGCTCAGGCAATTGTTCCTTCGCTGCAGAAGTCATACGTAGAAACAAAAGAACTGATTGATAGTAATCCAGATGCCAGCATTGTTTGGGTGGAATACTTTTCTGGCAAGTTTAGTAGTGAAGGCCACTATCTCGATAGCTGGTATCGAACCTCGTTTGTGCAGGCATCAAGCGGTAATTTTGAATCTGAAACGCATGAAGTTAGTGAAGATCTGAATCACTTGGTCGGATTATTCAGCAAACAAGTAATGGCTTCTACTCAACGTGACGGCCTAAATATTCAAAGAACTGTAACAGTTGAGCAAGAAAGTGATAACTACAGTTGCTCGAATGATGAAGAGATTGAAACTGTTAGTGGACAAAGCACGTCTGGAATTCGCAGTACCTATATAGGTGCTGTGGAGGGCTGGGAGCAATGCGCTTCTATGGACGAAGGTAATTTAGTGCAATCTAAGCTTGTTCGTGACACCTCATCCACTGGTCGTACTTATGCTGAGTTTGTCTACCACTCAGGAAATGTTAACCAGTTTCGTGAATTGGCAGGCATTACGGACACTATTACCAGTAGCGACATTGAGGCGGTAACGGCAGGGATTAGCCGCAGCTTCTATGATGAGTCTAATTTCGATTCTGACTTTTGGTATAGAGTCGAAGATGTATCGGGCGACGACCCTACACAGGTCATGACAATGCATGACAGTCACGGCCAGTGGGAGAGGAATACATTCTACAAAGACGGAACTCATAAGACTGAGTGCGGCACGTCTGCAGACAGCTTAGATACATCACTATGTAGTGATACAAGCAATTAGCGACAAAATAATATACCTAGCCGTCTATGGGCGGCTTTTTAACAATGAGAGCAACATAATGTACGGAATACCAATATTTGTTTATGCGATTGTAGCCTCGTTAATCACGATAGCTTGGATCGTCTTGCCATTCGCCGTCTTTGGCCTTAAGGGAAGAGCAGACAGGGTTATTGAAGAGCTAAAGGCAGTGAACGAGAACCTATATATGCTGAGAAAAGAAATAGCTAACAAAGGCGGTAGCCACTCTGAAGATACATCATCGTTTAAGGCTGAAAAGTGACAAAGCAAAAAGGCTTTACGCTTATCGAGCTGATAGTAGTGATCATTATCTTAGGGGTACTTGCTGTAATAGCAGCACCTAGGTTTATTAATCTGGGTGACGATGCGGCCAACGCTACTCTTAAAACGATGAAAGGAGTGATTGATAGTGCCTTAGCCATGTCTTATTCCAAGATGGCTATAGAAGGTAAGGAAGGGCTTGCTTCAGCGGCACCAGATTTTGTCCTGATTGTGATGTATTCGCTTATGGCTATCCAACTAATGCTTATGCTGACTTGCCAAGTCTGGTAGATAACATGACTCAATCCATCGGTGGAACAGGCAGTGCTGACTGGCTAGTGACTCCTACATTTGGGGCTGGTGAGTCTTGGATCTATTCAGAAATTCATGCTGACAGAAAGTGCTGGCTTGTTTATAAGCCAGCGACAAACGACACAAAAAAATACAGTTTAGAAATAGTTGAGTGCAGATAAGGAAGTCTTTCAGAAATATATAGGTGTGGGACTTCAGAGTTACGGACGGCGCTGGGTAACGCTTTGATAGTTCTCCACCATTAATGATGGAGTTTATCAAGGAAAACAAGATGAAGATAAAGGTTGGATTAGCGGCGATGATTGCGATGTGGAATCGGTGTTTTCAATGTCGAAGATAACTTACCAACGTCTCCTCTTCACAGCCTAGCTTAGAGCGGGTCACAAACGCTGCTTGCTTACTAGTAATTTTTAAGATCTAGTCCATCCATCTTCTGGTACTGCATTGTATAAACATGTCTTACCGCTTAATACTAATAAGTGAACCCAGGATGAGTAAGGGATACTAGATACCTCATCTGGTTCACCATCACACCACTTTCTAAGTACTTTTGTCTTATCTTTACTCGCGGTTTTGAGGCCAAGCATTCTGGCAATATCAGTCTTGCAGTGACCAATAAAGATCATGGTATCTATGACATGTATAACTTCTGCATTGGTTGGTTCGCGATACTTGGGATCGTCGATGTTCCTATATGAGTCAAGTCTAATTGGGTTCATGAAGTAGACAATTCCAACATGTCGCTTCATCTTTCTGAAGGACTCCATGACCTCGCGCTCATCGAGATCACCTATATCAGCCACTTTATCCAAAAATTCATCTCCAAACTTTTCATTTCGTCAAGAATACAATTCTTTAGGAGGGAACTCAATTCAATACCCTCCAAACAATCTGGTTGGTCGAAAATATGATTAACGTTAACTCGGTGAAGGAATTGTGCGTTTACTATGTGTTTTAGGAGGACGTGAACGTTAACTCCCAGCTTGTTGCATGTAGAATGCTCCTCGTGGAAACATGGAACTAACGTGGTAAGTAATATTAGCGCTAAAGCCTAAAAATTGAGCAGGTATTTAACGGCCTTTGCACTTGTACAGAACAGATCTTGCTAGGTGGTTAAACATCAAAGTTTGGATATAGCTTAACTGCTTCATGGCTAGAGCCAGTTGTTCAAGCTATCCGCTAAGTTATGCTATTGGAAGCTGCGAGTGCATTTACTTACTTCGACATTGATACTACTGCTAACGACCCTTAAGCGTTAGACCAACAGAAACCAGCACTATGAAGTTAGACCTTGGGGAGAGGAAAAAAATACTAGAAGCTATAGCTGAAACAGGCCCGTTCATTCAGCGAGAGACAAAAACAGTATATAGATAAATAGCTATGGCCAATAATGAAAATAAAAAAACTAGGTTTACTCTATGCCATACGGCGTTTGGGACTACTATTGACGAAGAGTGTGATACGTGTGGCTGGCTCACTTGCCCTAAGTGCGGTAAGTGTGGCCCAGCTTACCAATACTGGGAGTCAACGGGAGGCCATCAAGATGAGTATGACCCTTATGACTTCGCGCATAACGAAGAGCCAGAAGACCACTCTAGATCACGCTAACGGCAAAGATTCAATCAATTTAGGAAACAAGGCCGCCGACCTCCCTTCCTACATTTTAGCTAGAGGGCTTATTTAAATTCAACATTGGCATTGTGTGAATGCGACCAGCCTAGGCCTTCTGGCAGCTCGGTTACAGGCCAGCCAAAGTCTTCTGTCACTTTTGGCAACGATGGCGGGTGTGAGAACGTAGCGGGTAGCGGTGGGTCGAATAAACTATTTCCTTTGAATGTAAGCTCAATGACGTTCAGTCTCACTCGAGTTAGTCCATGTTCATTGAGTCCTCTTATAGCCTCCATGATTTTTGGTTTGGATAGATTAATGAGGGCTAGAGCCTGTGATAGCGTCGCATTTCGCCTACCCGCAATGTGGCACAGCACAAGGCGCTCATTCAGCGTATGCGATTTTGCACTGCGATATGTCTTAAGGAAGTTCGTTAGGCGCATGGTAGTCCTCTTGCTACCTTTCCCGCGTTAACGGGAAAGGTTTGTTGTTAGTGGCAGTTAGTGCAAGTATCGCTCGGCAATTCTTCGCTATGGGAAACGTGGCAGTCGCTACAGGCTATCATTTCAAAGTGCTTCTGATGTGTTTCGTCAGCGAACTCGTTTAGTGCTCCGTGACACTCGACACACTTCTCGTTTTCAAATGTTAATTCCGTAGTTGGTGAACCGTCTGGATGGCAAGACTCGCAACCTGCCATTTCTGCATGGGTCTCTGCGGTTGTCTGTGCTACAGCTGCGCCGGATATGGTTAGTAGCACTGCAAGTCCTAAAGGTTTTAGCATGGTGTCTCTCCGTGGTTAAGCGACCGTCATCTGGCCAGTGTAAAGAATGAAGTTTCTTAGCAGTAAAACACCCAACAGGCTGCAGCATGCGGTTACTACCACGTAGGACAGCTTTCGTTTTGAAGATGCTTCCATGAATAGGTTCATCGCCAGTGGTGTGGTTAGGCCGAGTGTTACGATCCCCAGCCAGAATACAGCGCCCCAGAATCCAGTCCCAATAGCGGCCATTGCTGCTACTTGCTTCTGACCGCCTGACACGATGAGTCCTGCGAAGAAGGTGAATAGCAGCACTAGCTCTGTAAGTATCAGCGGGATCTCAATGCGGTGGATAAAGTGCACCTCCTTACCATCTGGGTCACCTTTTAGTAGAACACCACCTATAAGTGTTCCTGCGGCTCCAGAGGATATCCCCGATATTAGAAATAGCATCGGCAGTACAGGATTGTTTAGCATTGGAAATGTGGTCAGGGCAGATAATAAGAAGCCTGTGTACGCGCCAAGTGACATAGACAAAACCACTAGGAGACCTGTGATCGTCGGCTCATGTTTCGTTAGGGCTGCAAGTGCTTTATCGACTACAGACCAGCGTCCCGCACACCATGTCTGTATTGGCTCTTTGAATAAACAGGCAAGCCAAGCGAATAGCGCCACTTGGTAAACCATCAGCACGGCAACGCCAATAGACATTATCGATGTCGGGTTATAGAAGACTAAAATCTTCCAGAAGTCGAATGGTTTGGTCAGGTCTATTACTAGAATTCCGAGGCCAGCAAATACGGCCAATGGGGCTAGAATACACGCTGCTCGCACGAATGGTGACTTGTGCGCATCTTTGCCAAGCTTGAAGTTCTTGAGCAGTACAGCGAAGCAGATAGCGCCTGCTGATATACCAGCTAAGAATAGATATATAGCGATTGGCCAGTGCCATACTAAACTGTCGAAGTGAAAAGGGCTCATAGCGCTAAGTCTCCCGTCTTGGCTGCGATGCGGAACAGTTTTGGTCTTGTTCCTAACTCAGTCTTAGTTCGGTAGTGTGCTGTGGTTTTTAGTAGCTGCACGATTTTTGAATCTGGGTCTTGCAGGTTTCCAAACGTGAGTGCTTCGGTAGGGCATGCTGTTACACACGCTGGCTGTTCACCGTTCTTTAGCTTGGTTTCTTTACAGAAGTCGCATTTATCCGCGGCCTTTGTCTCAGGGTTAATGAAACGGATCTGGTATGGACATGCAGCTATGCAGTATAGGCAGCCTACGCATTTCCACGGGTCAACAGCCACAATACCTGTGGCCTCGTCATAGTTAGCCGCGCCTGTTGGGCACACATTAACGCAAGGTGTTCCCTCACATTGTTGGCATGATTTACGCGAAAACTTGAAGTACTGGTTTGGGTAGTCACCGAAGGGTCCCTCTTTCTCAATACTTAGACGGCTCACGCCCTCTGGTACGTCATTTGTTTTGCGGCACGCCTGTTCACACAGGTTGCATCCGATACATTTCGTTTCATCATGTACCATGCCATACCGGACTTTTGGGTCGTGCTGATGGCCTTCGTGGGCTGATGCTGCAATAGAAGCACTGGCTACACCAACGGCAGATGCACACATTGATTTTAGGAACGTTCGTCTTGGATTATTCACCTTGTGCGTCCTCTTTTATTGCATGGCACTTGGCACATATCTGGCTTCGTTGTTCTGGTTCTAGGCCGAACATTGGGTCGTTGCTACTGTGCAGTTTGTGACAGCTTGCGCAGTTCACTTTGTTGGTGTGTACGGTGTGCGTCCACTCTTTGCTACCTTGTGATGACACTAAGTGACAGCTCTCGCATGCCGCGACTTGCTGTATTGCGGTGGCGCTTGATTTTTCAGCAAAGCCTAGGAGGTTTGAGGCTTTACGTGGGTGCCCCTCTTTGCGGCCATGGCAGTTTTGACATTTTATGACAAGGTCGTTGGCCGAGTGCACACCAAACATCTTGCCGTTTTTCTTGTGGCACATGATGCATTGCTTGTTGCCATTGATGTCTAGCTTAGGTTCATCGGCTTTAGCGGTTGCTTGTAGTGGGGATAGCACTGTGGCTAGTGCCATTGCGTAAATGTATTTGTGTAGTTGTCGCATAAGTAGTTCTCTGTTGGCAGCCATTTATAGTGGCTGCCGAGGTTGGTGGTTAGTTGCCTTGTTCACGGAGTTACTGTTCTCCCTTAGCCATGTTCTGGCATTTAGTCAGGATCTCATCCTCCTCATGCTCTTCGCTCTTGAAGAACTTAATGCAGGTCATTACAAAAACGATAGCTACGAACGGTACGATGACGAACAGGACGCCGTAGATGAATAGGTAACTCATTAATCCCAGTGTGCTCATGGTTTATTCCCTATGTTGCTTAAAATTGTTAGTCGTTTGGAAACCGAAACTTGTCGGATTCTTAGTACGATTTAACTCAAATTTTCAGCGCTAGTCATTTCTGGATTCGATGTTTGGGCGGGTAGTCTTGTTTGGATTTTATAGAAGATGAATACCACTTTTTTAGAATGTCATATGGGCTTAACAGTTTTTAATTAATTGTTTTCTACAACTACAAATCCGCTGTTTGACCGTTGGTAATATTGGTAGTGTGGCGTCAAGTTAATTTTACAGGTTAGGATTTGTCGCTATGGATAACGGGTTGTTACTGTCTTTGGATTTACTGAGCATCAGTATCTTTATTAGCGTTTATGAGAACCACTCAGTAACCGAAACGGCCACTGAGATGGGCGCACCAGCTCCGAAAGTAAGCAGAAGTATTCAGCGTATTCGTAACGCATTCGGTAATGAGCTATTCGTCCGCAAGAAGCATGGCCTAGAACCTAATGAGTTTGCCGATCGAATTTACCCTGCGGCTAAGAATTTAATGGATAGTTTCGATGGAATTAGGAATGTTCTAGTGGATACGGCTGAGGGTGCAGCTAAGACATTCAACATAGTAGCTCCTGATATTTTAGCTAAGTCATTACTTAACCCACTCCTCGATGCAGCCGATGACCGCAGCAAGAAGCTGAGGCTCAATGTCAAAGCTTGGGGCAGCGGCTCACTCGATGATGTTGTTTCTGGTGCGGCAGATTTTGGTATCTACAGCTCCGACGGCTCTGATATTGCGAACCTACTTGATAAGAGCCTATCGCACACAAAACTTGCGTCCTTAAACTCGCTGTACTTAGCATGCGCTGAGGGGCACCCCTTACTGTCCGGAGAGATTAGTCTTGAGACTATCGCTGAGTATCCGCACGTGTGGTGTGATACCGGTTCGGAGTCTCGGTACTCTAGTAAGTATCAGGAGTATTGCGCGCGTAAGTCGTTGCCTCTGCAATCTGCTATGGAGACAGTGAGTTCATCAGCGTTGTTAGCCTGTATTGCTGGTAGTGAGTACGTCACGGTTACTGCTTGTTCGTCTGTGTACGAGGAAACAGGCAAAACTAAAGGCGTGCATGGGGTTAGGATCTCCGATGTTGAAGCCCGTAATATGTATGGCCTAGTTGGCGAGCAAAGCATATCTCTGGTGTATAGCACGAAGAATAAGAAGCAAGATTTTCTATGGCTAAAACAGCGGATCGAGCAGCTTGGTTTCGAGATCTTGTTCTAGTCACAAAATGCATTTTATAGGAACTGTGTTTCTATATTTCGAGGAGTGATGTGGGCTTCAAGAACCCAGCTTTTAAATTTGTTGATACCGAAAAAAACTTTTATAACTAGCGGCGAGTACTTACAAAAACAAACTCGGAGCTATAAAAATGATGAACAATTTTAAACGCTGTCTTGTCGCTGGAGCTGTGGCATTCGTGCTAGCTGGCTGTAGTGGTAGCGATGGCAAAGATGGCACTAATGGCACAGATGGCGAGAACGGGCAAGATGGTACTTCCCCTGTACCCTATACAACCACAATTGAACAGGCTTATGACTTTAAGTTAGATCTCACCCCTGCCGATATATCCATGAGTGATGGCAAGCCACTGTCTGTAACGTTTAAAGCAACTAATAATTTTGGGGTTCCGCTGTCAGGGATACACAAGGCAACGCTTATCGCCTCATCTGAAGACGAAAACGGTGAGTGGATTAACCACGTATGGACAAATGAGCCAGGGGGATATCTGTATTGCACCCCAGAAGGCACAATGGAAGATGACGGAGAGACCGTTAATACTTGTACGCTGACAGAGACTGAAGTGGGGACATACGAAGCAACATGGGATCACGAAGGTCAAGCGCCAGTGATCCTAAAAGGGGCGGACGTTAATGCGGTAAACAGATTAATCGTTCGTTTGTATAAGATGAAGAATGCTGAAGGTGAGTACATTAGTGATAAGGTATTTGCAGCGCCAATAACGTTCATCCCATCAACAGGTGAGTTGGCCACGCCGACAAAGACGACAATAAGTACTGAGTCCTGTATTGCATGCCATGGCTCTATAGAAGGCTTTGAAGATGGCGACAAGCGCATCGCAAAGCTTGAGGCGCATCATAACTACCAGACTGTTGAGGCATGCGTGTCATGTCATAACCCGTCGTTAGAAAATCACCCATTATTTGATACAGATGTCGGCTGGAACATCAACTTTGATGAGATGATCCATCGGTTACATGCAGGTCATCAGGCTGAAGCTAAGTTTGGCATGCCATTGCAAGGTATGGCTCATGACTTCTTTGGCGATATCGGCTTCCCTAATGAGCTTAACGACTGTTCTTCATGCCATGACAACAATGCTTGGAAAGAGATCGTCAATGAGGGAGCGTGTGTTAGCTGCCACCTTACCGTTAATCTTACTACTGGTGAGAATCATGCGGGTATCGTGCCTAACGGTGATGAAGCTTGCTTAGGTTGTCATACAAGTGGAAGCTTAGGCGCTGAAGGTGCTCACTCTGTTGGATTGCGCGCTGAAGGTACAGACCTTGTATCTCTGGACGTAACAAGCGTTAAGTTTGACGGCGTAGAGCTAGCGGTTAAGGTTGTTGTTAATCTTAACGGTGAACCTCTAATGACTGAGACTCTTGCTGAAGTTCTTAAGTCTATCCCCGAAGAACACCATATGCCTATCGGCGTAGTGACTGGTAAAGGTATTATTCATCGTATTATCCCTGAGTATCATCATAACGTTCGCGTCTTTGATCAAGAGTTCGATGCTACAGACTCATCTTTCACCATGACCATCACTGAAGACATGGTTATGGAAGACTTTAAAGCTGAGTTCGCAAACCTTGGCAACAAGACAGTGTGGGTTAGTTCTGACATTGCGGTATGTGTTGCTAAAGACACAGTAGGCAATGCGGTATTAGCAGAGTGTAAGGATGCAGGGCATTCAGGTCTTGATTACGCTGTAGCGGCTAAAATGACTCCTAAGTATTGGAACATGGCCACTGACAACGGCGACAACCCAATCCTTCCTCGCTTCGCTGATGAAAGCCGTATGAACGTTTCTGAAGCCAAATGTAATGCTTGTCACGGCAGCTTAACCATTCCTAAGTTGGCACACGTACACGGCGTTGATGACTTTGGCAGTTGTTCAGCTTGTCACAATGAGACAAACACAGGCACTTACCATGGCCGAGTCACTAAGTTTGCACCAGGAGAAGATACGCCTGAGACAACTAAGTACGAAGTGTACAGCCGTGACTTATCGACAGTGACTCACCGTTATCACAGCGGGCACTGGGATTCACAAGATCCAAGCGGTGTTTACTTAACATCTGAGGACGAGTTAAAGGGCTATTCAGCTTCTAAGACTGACTGCTCAGTGTGTCACAAAGAAGAGTCTCCATTGTTCGGCACTGATGGTGGGCTGTTCTCAGGTAAGATTGCCACTCAAGTTACAGACACTTGGATTGCTCCTCACTTGGTAGGCCAGAAGCTAGAAGATGATGTGCCAGCAGTAGGCTATATCTCGCCTGTTGCTGAAGCATGTCGTAGTTGTCACGCTCACTCTGACAAGGCGGCTATTGCACACTTCAAGACTAACGGCGCGTATGTGGCAGAGTTCGATAGCGAGGGTAACTTGTTGCCAGAGTCTATTAGTGGCACGAAAGAGATGTCAGTTGAGAGCTGTGGTGTGTGCCATGCGAAAGGTAAATCTTTCGGTGTAGATAAGTTCCACAAGTTCTAAAGAAAAAGTGTGCGGGTTAGTCCCTGCCAGTTCCCCCGTACAAACTTTTAGCCCCTGAATCATCACAGGGGCTTTTTCTTGCCTAGTCGGCAGTGACTTCGGCGTAGATAACCCTTAGTGCTTCTACTGCTTTGTTGTAGTTCTCGTCCCATTCGGAAGCCATATAGTTTAGGTAGTACGCTGGCTGCATTAGCGAGTTATGCAATGCGTCCATTGCTCCCTCTGGCAATGCCTCTACTCTAATGTTGCTGCGGCCTGATACATAACTTATGAGGCTCTTAGTTCCCACAAACCCAAGGTATCGACCAGTGCTGATATTCGCTGCCCATTCATCGAGGTTGTTTACCTCAAGTGTTTCTTTTATCTCTATAGAGTGCTTGCGGCAGTAGGACTGTAGTGGATCTATGCGCTCGTTAAATCCATCAGAGGCCATGTACATAAAACCATAGCTAGCGATGGTTTCTAGGGTGACGACTTCTTCGTCCCATATGGGGTGTGACGGAACGGCTGCAAGGTGAAGCGAGTTCTCTGCACCAATTCGTTCAGACTCAATGCCGTCTGTGAATATTTCATCAAGAGAGAACATGATGTCGACTTCCCCGTTCTCCATCATCTCTTCCGATTTAGCTGTCTTGCTGCGGAATATAAACCAATCACTCTCTATGCCCAGTGCAGCACTCCTGTTAACTATTGCTGTGGGGATGACTCCCATCAAGCGCGGGCATACGTGTACCGTAAGTTTGGCTTTACACAATCCGTTGTTATCAGAGGATAGGCTACTCGTAATCGTGTTAACGGCTGGGGTTATTTCTTTATATATTCTGTGGGCTAGGTCGGTCGGGACTAGTCCTGCTTTACGTCTGTAGAACAGTTCATCGTTGAAGTATGTTCGCAGTGAAGCAATGTGTCGACTCACTTTAGAAGCATGTAGTTTCGTGGCTACAGCAGCTTTGGTTACGCTCCGTTCTTGGTATACTTTCGTGAAAATAATGAGAGTAATTATATCAATGTTTGATAGCTTTTCGCTGGTATTGTTCGACATGACTGTATCCTTGTATCGGTCTTGGATAATGTACAAGGTATAGGCAAAATTTAGTGTGATTCGTGTTGGTTTTAGCCCCTGAAAAAGGAGATTGTTTACATCGTTAACCTATTTTTAAGGAATAGAAATCAGTGGCTTGGTTATCGGTGAACCCGCGTATGAATTGGCGGACGATTTTCCACCTACACCTCGACTGTCCATGCTGTTCTGATTTGTTTATATTCAGGAGTCGGTGCCTGATTGTAACGATAGCCTAGTCTGAAACTCGGCCAGTATCACACTGTATCGCTTCTTAACGAGTTCAGGCATTTCCTCACTTGTGTCGATTCGCGTATCATTGAATACGTTAGAATGGCGTGCTCCAGTAGGTTCATAAATATTGTGATTGCAGCCTCACGCTTACGCTCTTTGGTACGTAAAAGTATGGTGTATCGTACTAGTTGGTCTTTTAATATTTTATTTGTCTCCTAGTTGTTTGCTGGGGGGCTTACGGTGACTAAGCTTTAACTCGTTAAATTTCAGGCAGAAAAAAGCCCCGATACTTTCGTATCGAGGCTTTCTATATTTGGTGGAGGCGGCGGGGCTCTTCTTTGTATTTTAAGGTGTTGTTTGTATTTGGTTTGTTTGATCTGTTTTTGTACAGGTGTTCCATTGAGTGTTACATTGGTTTGATGGTGCAAATGCAAATTTTGGAACCAACTCAGATTATTTTCTTCTAAAAATGGGCAAGCACAACGATTAATACCTTGAAGAAGCCTGTTAGCAGTAAGCAGATCAAGAGTTGTTTCTTAGGCAAGTTTCATCAGCTCAATGAAACTGACCGACATTATCATTTTATCATTAGCCCTAATTCCTTTCTGACTCAAAGCTTGTTAGAGCTGACCGGCTGACCGGCTAAGCGGGTAATAAGTCAGTGAGCCATAAATGAAACTTACTAAGTGCTTTCACTAAGGCATCCATATCAAAGCGCACTTTTCCGATTAAGTCTACTCGTTTGTCCGCCTTGAATTTTTAGAATATTTATTAATCAACGGCCTTGCTTAAGCTAGGCTTAGATAATAGATTTAGAAGATAATAGTTAAAATTTCTTTTCACTTACAAAATACGCTAACCGCAAGCCATTGTTTTATTAGGTTATTAGGTTGTAAGTGGTTTCAATGGTTGAGGTTGTTTGAGTAACTTTCAGGTCGGAAAAATAATCTGTTGATATAAGGTTTTTTAATCATAGAATGAAAAAGCCCCCGCTGGGAGGGCTCTGGTCGCTTTAAAGCGTTGCCTACGAAAAAGCTATTTCTTGGTATGAAAAGCAAAGATAGGCCTTGGTCGGATACACTAAATATTAATGTAACAGGGAAAGTTCTAATGGGCAAATCCATTTTAGGTTTAGATTTAGGTACCAATTCAATCGGGTGGGCGCTATTGGCTGCGTCACATGACAACATACCTAACAGTATCATCGATTCAGGTGTAAGAATATTTCCTAAGGCGGTGCAAGATAAAACACCTACACCAAAAAATCAGGAGCGTCGTAACAATCGTCTAGCGAGACGGGTTATTCAAAGAAGGGCAAGAAGAAAGGAACGTTTAAAAAATTACCTTATTTCACTTAATTTATTACCTTCAATATTAAAAGATACGCCACAGCCAGAAATCACACTAAACACCTTTGGATGTCCATATCAACTTAGGGCGAAGGCGCTTGATCACGTTTTAGAACCATATGAACTAGGGCGTGTCATTTTACATATTGGGCAACGCAGAGGCTTTCAAAGTAACAAGAAAACCTTGTTGGGCAGGGATATGCTTGACGATCCTGATGTTATGGCAGTACTTCAGGATGAAGGTCTTATTGATGACTCAAATAAAGAAGAGAGAGCTTTTAAACAAGAGATAAGCGAGTTACGTCAATCAATTAACCATTCTGGCTTTCGTACTTTAGGCGAGTACTTAGCTTCGCTAGAACATCAAGACTGTAAACGAAATCGTAAAGGTACAAAACTAAGAACCGACAGGCAAATGTACCGTGATGAGCTTAAGATGATATTTAATGCTCAAGCTAACCACCACTGTCAATTAACAGAAAATGTCCAAATTGAGCTCGCAAACATCATTTTTCATCAACGACCACTAAAACTAAAAAGTGACCGAATTGGTAAATGTAGCCTAGAACCAAGAAAAAAAAGGGCTGCGCTAGCCAGGCTCGAAGTACAACAATTTAGGTACCTACAGGATATTAATCACCTTAAATATTTTGATCCTTACTCAGAGCAAGAGCTTTGGTTAACACAGGAACAAAAACTAAAACTGATCGAACTATTTGAGCAAAAAGATTTAGTTACCTTTCCACAAATATGTAAAACGCTTGGTCTAGATAACACCTACAAATTTAATTTGGATACGGGTAATAAAAAGTTAAAAGGTAACAGAACATCGTTTGCCATTTACAGCGTGCTGCCTTCGTGGAATGAAATCTCGCTAGATCAAAAGATTGATTTTGTTGAAGATTTAATTACCATTAATAAAAAGTCGGTGCTTAAAAAAAGGTTAATAGACCATTGGAAGTGTGATAGAGAAATAGCAGTTAAATTGTGCATGCTAGAGTTTGAGCCAGGGCATGCAAATAATAGCCTAAAAGCAATCAATAAAATGTTGCCTTTCTTACGAAAAGGGCGAATATATTCAGATGCTAGAGTTGCAGCAGGCTACGAATACGAAAGCCAAACTGGCAAAGTAGTCGATAGGTTAGGCCCTGCACCAGAAGTTAACAATCCAATAGTTAGCAGAGGTCTTAGTGAAGTAAGGCGTGTGGTTAATGCCATCATCGCTGAGTATGGGAAACCAGATGTTATTCACATTGAGATGGCGCGTGATCTTGAAATGAATACCAAAAAGTACGCTGCATTTGCAAAGCAACAGAAAGCCAATACCAAAGAAAATGATGAGGCTACAAAGAAATTTCAGCACATAGCATCCAAAACCGTACTTGCCACTAAATATCCCAACCATGAAATGAAGCTCCGCTATCGATTATGGAAGGCGCAAAATGAACAATGTGCTTACAGTGGGAAAATGATAGGGCTTGAGGAGTTATTTACAGCAAATATCGAAGTTGATCATATACTGCCATACAGTAAATCCTTTGATGACTCCTTCATGAATAAAGTTGTATGCACCCAAAAAGAAAATCAATATAAAGGTAATCGTACTCCCAAAGATGCGTATGACGGCAGTGAAGAGAAGTGGGAGCAAATCAGCCAGCGCATAAAGAAATGGCCTCAAGCTAAGCAAAGCAAATTTTATAAAACCTCAGAAGAGCTAATAAACGGGGAAGGCGACTTCCTATCGTCGCAGCTTAACGACACTCGCTATATCTGCAAAGAAGCAGGTCAATACTTAAAAAAATTAGGCGTTGATGTAACTTACCCTAAAGGTGTCATGACATCATGGCTGCGCTTTCAGTGGGGGTTAAATAATTTAATAGGTACAACAAATGAAAAAGAGCGTATCGACCATCGCCATCACACTATCGATGCAGCAGTCATAGCCTGTATAGACAGAAAACTCTACGATACTCTACGAAAGCAGGCTAAAAGCTTAGAGGAAAGTGATAGGGGCCTATCGATGAAAGACATCCATATAGAACCGCCTTTTGCAAGTATTCGTGAACAGCTAATGGAGCAATTATCCAAGCTAATAGTTTCCCACACGCCACAGCATAAAATTAGCGGGGCACTTCACAAAGATACCGGTGTCGGTTTTATCGACGGTATTGGCACTGTCTATCGTAAAGATTTAAATGGAGATTTCAGCTTGAAAAATGCCCAAAGCATTATCGATCCACAAGTGAAAAAGCAGGTATTAAGTCATTTAGCAAAATATGACAATAAGCCCAAAGACGCTTTCGCTGATGGTGAAATAGTTACCCATAAAGATAACAAAACGTCTATAAAAAGGGTGCGAGTTGTGCAGGCCAAAAATACCCTGGCTAGCCTACATAAAAGCAAATTGCCAATTACCGATAAACAGGGGAAAGTTTTTAAATGGTACGCATTTGGTAATACACACTGTGTCTATATTTTTAAACTCGATAATGGTAAGTACCGCACAGAATTTGTCACTGCTTATCAGGCTAAAACAGCAATTAACACAAAAATAGATAGCGAAGTTCAGCCTATGCTCACACTACATAAAAATGATTTGGTCGAGTTAACGGTTGATGGTGAAAAGCAGTTACATCGAATACAAAAATTAGAGAGTAAAGCTAATTCAATTCAAACAAGGTTGCACACTGCAGCAAGGAACAATGATAAATCTGAGGGTATTCGCCTGTCTGTACCTGTTTTAATGAATACCTACCAATTGAAGTTATTAAAAGTAAATGCAATAGGAAAATTACTTGATTAAGCGTGTTATCGATATTAGTCATGCTGCTTATCTGCACATTAAAGATAGGCAGCTGTGTATTGATAAAAATCGAGAAACGGTGGCCACTGTTGCAGTGGAAGATATTGGGGTGTTGTTACTGGCGCATAAGCAGGTGGTATTTACCCAATCAGTGATGGTGTTGTGCCAGCAGCACAATGTCGCGGTGATTTTTTGTGACGACAAACACCTGCCACTCAGCTTAAGCTTGCCGTTGTTCCAACCGAGCAGTTTGCATTCATTAGTCCTTAAACAGCAAATATCAGTAAGTAAACCAATACATAAACGCTTGTGGCAGCAGATAATTAAGCAAAAGATTATCGCTCAATCTGCTGCATTAATTCACTGTGGTAAGAGTCATGAAAAAATTGTCCATTTTGCCACAAAAGTAAAAAGTGGTGATCCTAATAATGTCGAGGCACAAGCTGCAAAGCATTATTGGCACGCCTTGTTTGGTGAAAACTTTAGGCGTAATAGAGAGCTAGAGGGCTTAAATCAGCTATTAAATTACGGGTATATGGTTCTTCGTGCTTGTGTGGCAAGGGCATTAGTCGGCTCAGGGTTGCATCCAGCGCTAGGAATATTTCATCAAAATCAATACAACAATCTCAGCTTAGCCGATGACATTGTTGAACCATTTCGACCGTTTGTCGATATTGCTGTATACGATCTGCAAGAACAGGGTGTACTAGAGGTCACACAGGAGGCTAAGCAAATATTACTCGGGCTAATATCTAAACGGGTAACCTTTAAGGGAGAAAGCATGCCATTGATGAATAGTCTTCATTTTATATCCGCCGACTTAAAGCGAAACTATACTAAGGAGATGGATACAATTATTTTTCCTACTCTATAATATGGAAACTTTTGGCGGAGCTGGCACCGTGTGGATTATTGTTCTTTTCGATTTACCAACCGATACGCCAGAGGCAAGGCTCGAATACACCCAATTTCGAAAAGGATTATTGAAAGATAGCTTTATCATGATGCAGTATTCGGTTTACATGCGCCATTGCAACAGCGATGAAAATGCAATGGTGCATGCAAACAGAGTAAGGGCAAGTCTTCCCGCCGATGGGGAGGTAAGAATAATAAAAATCACCGATCAACAATTTGGCAGAATCGAGGTTTATTATGGAAAAAAACGCCGTCCCACAGAGAATGCCCCTTCGCAGTTGGCGTTTTTTTAATGTCACTTTGCTAATTAGCTTAACAAAAAACAGCTGTTTATTGTGCAGGTAGTGTATCCGACCAAGGACTATCTGCAAATCACAACTTCCTGAGTTACCTCCACATACTGCTGAAAAGTGTATCCGACCAAGGACTATCTGCAAATCACAACTCGCTGAAACGAGATTCGCAGCGCGAAGATAGTGTATCCGACCAAGGACTATCTGCAAATCACAACAATATCATGGTGGCCAACTGCGAGGCCATTAGTGTATCCGACCAAGGACTATCTGCAAATCACAACCACGAGTCTTGTAAGTCCTCGTCATCAAAAAGTGTATCCGACCAAGGACTATCTGCAAATCACAACAAAGCGCGCCCCTGGCTCTGTCTATGAGCAAGTGTATCCGACCAAGGACTATCTGCAAATCACAACGTATTCCAAGCGGCCACGAACCCAGCTCAAAGTGTATCCGACCAAGGACTATCTGCAAATCACAACAAGTACGATAGGGATCACGCGCCCATCCTCAGTGTATCCGACCAAGGACTATCTGCAAATCACAACAGAGCTGGGGCTAACTGCTGCTGATCGCATAGTGTATCCGACCAAGGACTATCTGCAAATCACAACTATCTGATAAGGCTTTATCGGCGTCAGCGAAAGTGTATCCGACCAAGGACTATCTGCAAATCACAACCAACTCACTTGGTTATAAACTCACCTGGTGAGTGTATCCGACCAAGGACTATCTGCAAATCACAACAGTAAACCTTATTCAACTTGAAAGTAAGCTAGTGTATCCGACCAAGGACTATCTGCAAATCACAACCCAGACTCAGTAGAACCCCACGCATTCGCCAGTGTATCCGACCAAGGGCTATCTGCAAATCACAACTTGTAACATCTCGACCATCTCGACCATCTCAAATGTCTCAGTGTATCCGACCAAGGACTATCTGCAAATCACAACGACCTAAAAAGTCTTCCCATGTTCCAGCCCAACCAGATTGGCTCAATACCATTAGATAACCCTTTTAAGTTAATTTCTTTACAGCAGGGATATCCGCGGCAGCCCAATCAACATCCCAAAGTTCACTGCTATTGAGCCAGCGGGAGTCAATATGCTCAGTGAACGTGATATCCGTTGTATCTAAGTGACAAAGGAAGCAATGCATAGTGATATGAAAATCTGGATATTCATGATTAACGGTAATAAGTAACTTCAGTCCACTTACTGTAACTTTAAGCTCTTCGTAGAGCTCTCGCTCAATTGCAGTTTTAAGTGATTCGCCAGCTTCTACTTTTCCGCCTGGGAACTCCCATTTATGGCTTATGTAATCTAAAGCTGCTGGACCGCGCTGTACGGCAAGATATTTTCCATCACGTTGAATAATGGCTGCTACGACTTCTATTTGTTTCTTCATATGCATTCTAGGTTTTAAAAGTTATTCGCTCTATTGGTGAGCAATGCTACATCGTTTGGTAAGTCGAGCACATGCATTTTTTTATGACAATTAGGGCATAGCGCAACAGTGTTTTCTGGAGTATCAATACCATTACGAGAGAGCCATATAATATGATGGGTCTCTAGATAAGGCTCGCCTTTCAGGTTATTAAATGGTGCAGGCAGATGGCACAGCTGGCATATTCCGTTGGCTAATCTTTTTGTATATTCGACTACCCACACATTTCGGTCATAAATTGTAGTTGTTTGCTGTGAGCAACTTATCTTTCGAGTAGATTGGCTAGCACGTTTAGCGAGCTCTTCTATGCTAAGCCTCTTAGCTTTCTTCTGTTTCACTTTATATACGT
Organism: Shewanella sp. KX20019; assembly: GCF_016757755.1. Classification (NCBI taxonomy): domain Bacteria; kingdom Pseudomonadati; phylum Pseudomonadota; class Gammaproteobacteria; order Alteromonadales; family Shewanellaceae; genus Shewanella; species Shewanella sp. KX20019. Next base: position 1,712,908 of record NZ_CP068437.1, read on the forward strand.
GCAGTTTATCTTCAGCTAAAACGCTATGAAATTTAGAATTAAGTTGAAGGGGGAAAATATAGACTTGGCGGAGGTTACCATTTTGATCTGGCTGCTGTTCGGTGTATGGGGTGTCAACCAGAATTACTTCGCCTGTGTAGGTATATTCCTTGTCTCGAAATACTTCAAAAAGGTGAACTGATATACCATTTGTTTTGCAGTTACTTAGTGTTTTATTTTGCAAGAAGTTCAGGCTTTGATCGCCTGTAGTGCCCATTCCGGTGTAATGCAGTGTATCTATGTCCCATCTATCATCGTAAATAGATTTGATGTGATTTGAAACTATGACCAGTGAATTAGTAGAGTTAGATTTTCTCATTCCACCTTGAGGGCTGCAGCCAAACGTATTACACAATTGTTTGTTGTTTAGTTTATCCCCCTGAATCAGTCGAGCTATCGCACTTTTCGTCATGTGGTTATCCACTAATAAGGCTATGTTTTAAAAGTATTTGTAGTTGTATTTTTACACGTTTTCAATCTCTGGAACAACCCTGCCAGGTAAATTTCGGTGGCTTATTATCATGAGGTAAGCTCTAAGACCTACTTGATTTACTGAGCATGATGCGAGGATATAGTACTCAATAAAATAAGGCTGCATTACTAGTTGATTATGAAATATGATGGTGGATATATAGTGCTCCAAGATTGGCTAAATATGATAAGGAAAGTTATCCATGGTTGGATTAGGTGATATCGAAGCATTTTTCTCATTGAGAGATAGGTTCAAAAAATGGCGTAAGCCTGAGCCTATCGTTACTAATACAGCACAGAGGTTTATTCGGCTTTTTGAAGCTCATGGAATAGCCAGGGGGCAAATCCCTCGTATTTTTGGCTATAAACTTACTATTCATCAAGTTGAAGATGAGACCGAACTTCTGAAGGCGTTAGATTGCAATTTGTTGCAAGCTGCCGCAATGCTCTTTGGCATAAAACTGGAGTGGTTGGAAGGTGGTACTGATGAGTTGTATGAGCTTAGGCACTTTTACAAACAGCCAAAGTTGTTTGGTGACTGGATGGACTCCTTGTTGCCCGCTGCTGGTGGAAGTAAAGTCGATGGCTGGTTGTTAACAACGAAGTACACGACTGATGAATACGATACATTAATTTTAATGAGAGAGCAGATCGGTGAGCTCGGAGAAGAAGCTATTTACCGCTATCATTTCTGCGAATTGTGGGTTTATGGTTACTGGAAATGTAGAGCTGATATTGCCGCATGTATAGCGCAAGCCTGGAAGCGTAATTGTTATGTATCAGGACGTCACATTAATCCTAGAGTCTTTAGTAAAGTCACTTCCCTTAAATATGTGCCTGATAGTCAGCTGGATCTGACAGAAATTAAAGGTAAAAGGTTTAACGCGGAAAAGCTCACTACAAGTCCTGAGTTTTACTCACAAGCTTTGAACGAAGGTCAATTCGGGATAGATAACGCAATTGCCCTATGGCTTGATTATCACCAGCAAAGCCTAATGGATTCTGGTTTTGGTGATTACGAGAGGTCGTTTAAAAAGTTATTATCTGCTTAGCTCTTTGATTAATAATTGATTATGGTTAATTGTTCTAAAATGATATTGTGTATGAAAATCTCATATGGATGTGTATTTGTGAAACAGCTCTCTTTCCTTTTGTTTGCTTTGTTATTCCTTTCGGCGTGCTCAGCGCCAACCCGTAGTGATAAAGATGACTTTTTTGTCGTTTCATTGGGCAACATACCGATAGACAAGATTGAATTTTTTGTTGATTGTTTATCTGATGGCTTTCAACAGTCTCATTCCGGTATAACAAATTTCGAGGTTCGACAATTCAACCGTGCTAATGGTTATAGAGTAGAAACTTATACCGGTAGTTTTAATTATCTTTTGGTGAGTGCAGATGTGTTTAACGATGGCAAAGTTGTACTAAATGAGAGTATTAGTGCTGGTTGGATAAATACTACAGGCGAGAAAGGTGCTTTCGCTAATTGCTTACACGATTTTACAGCTAATGGTACTGAAGGTTAATTTGATATGAGTGATAAAAATGGTCGAGTTTCAAATCAACCTGTTAACCCTAATAGGAATCAAAAAGATATATTTCCAAGCTTGCTGAAGGCTTCTATGATAGTTGTTGTATTTGCAGCAATTGGTATTTTGGTTTTATATTTCTTTCAGTTCAAAGGCTCCTTAGGTACACAGGAAACCTTTGCGCAGTTTGGTGATTTTATCGGTGGTACGCTCAACCCAATCTTGGGCTTTGCCACTGTTAGTTTACTCATTTGGTCTATACGTCTGCAGATGAAAGAATTGAGGTTAACAAGAGAAGAGCTAACAGCAACCAAAGAAGAAGCAGAAAAAAGTCGTCTTGCACTTGAAGGACAAGTTGCGCATTTAGAAAAGGAAGCGCGCTTGAGCGAGCTAGACCGGTTACTAAATGTTCAGTTGAATAAGTATCAAGAGTTGCTGAAAAACAAAGTGATAAATCAAAATAACCTGAGGGCTGAACTAAATATAAAAAAATCTCCCAATGAGCTAGTGACTTGTGAAAGCGTTATTGAAGGAGTGATTTTTGATGAAGTGTTAGATCAAGAACAGATTGAAAATTTAGGTATCTATATAAACTACCTTCATTGCTCTGGTACGAAAGATGGAATGCAGTGGCAAGAGATAGAACAGGTGGGTATTAGCATAGGGGAGTTAGTCAAAAAATATATAGAAATTTATCCAAGTACTGAATTTCGCTACGTATATTTACCTCAAGCGAAAGCCTTGCTAAGAGATTTATATGATTGCCTTGGAACTGGTGAGCTCATAGATGCAAACCTCAACCTAGATCCAAGCTTTAACGCTAATAGGAAAAACAAATATTCGGAGACCAACTTTCATGTAGTTTGATGGCTAGATTAGCCCCTATATCTTCGGTATACCTGCTGACAGCATCCTTCGTAACAATGGCATGCCTACCTAGTTTTTTTGAGTTGAAAATGATTGTTGCTGAAGCATGAATCATTACCTCAAGTAAATGCTAGAAAGCTCCTGTTTCTCTTGTTTCTCCAGTTTAGCGTCCCAAGCAAATGACAACATTAAATTGCCGTAGAGGCACTGCTCTTGGTCGGGTACATTTCGAGACGATAAGCATGTAGCTATCAGTTTTATCAAATAAATTCGCGTTTTCTTATTGGTTACGATACTTTCCGCCATATTCTGTCATGGCAGCATAAAGTTATTTTTTGCATTGGTTTTTTTTATATATTGGCCTAATGGAAAATTTTAGTTTCAATTGCTGCTGGAACATAGGTTTAAAGTAAACTTAAATGAGTAAAGTATTTAAATTAAAGAAGTTTTTCACGTTGGAAGAGGCAGCTAATTACTTGTCATCTTCTCTGGAAGAGCAAGTCTCTTTAACTGATATTTATATGTTTGCACTAGAAAAGCAACTAACCTTGTCAGTTCGATTGCTTAATCAGGCATATGCACTAAACGGGCAGTTTATAACTCAACCATATATCGACAATAACGGCCATCCAGTAGCGTATGACTTGGTGACGAACGAGGCTTTAGATGAAGAATATCTAATTTCCTTAGATGATTTCTTGGAGGTTGAAGACAATAAGTGGCTTGCATTTAACGACAAAGTGCATCTTATCGATGGTATTTGGGATTTGGCCATGATTGGGATGGAGACTTTAGATGTTGAGCAGCTTTATCAAAAAGAGGTTGGTGGACCAGAGCCATTAGTTGCTCCAATATCAGGGCTCTTTCTAAAGCGAGAAGGGTTGATCTGTAAACTTCAAAATAGCCTCTTACCTCCACCAATACTCGAAAATATGGTGATATTGGAACAAGAAATGGAGAGTTTTTTACACCCTAAAGGCCTAACAATAGATGATTTTTTAAATTGTGATGAGGTATCAGAATGCTTAAGTAGAGCTGAAATCGACTCCTTAGGACAACTGTCTGACATCATGCAAGTTGAGCTTACTGATGATGAGAAGTTTGAAGATTCAATTACTCTTGAAGATCATAGTTGTCAATTTGTCATTAGAAAAAATGAGCTAACACGTTTTGAGAAATCGCTAAATGAAGAAGATTCGTCACCAATTCAAACTGAGGAATCATTAGGTTCAAAACAGCGTAATACGCTACTTGTTCTCATTGGTGCCTTGTGTCATGCGCTAAACATTGATCCCTCAGCACGAGGGGTAACCCCATCTGTAGAGGCTATGACAGAGTTGATAGGTGTTCCTTTATCTGATGATTATATTCGAGACACATTAGCTGACGTTGAAGCTGCTATAGAAAGAAGACAAAAATAAAAGAATCCTATTTAGGAATTTGGTTTTCCTAAATAGGATTTAGCAATACACCAATTCGATAACCTCTTGGCTTTCCAATAAGTAGCTAAGAGGTTTTTTTATGTCCAAAAAATTAATGCGCCTTCCTGAAGTTAAACAGAGGGTTGGTTTATGTCGTAGCAGTATCTATTCACGTATTTCTAAGGGGGAATTCCCTACAAGCATCTCATTAGGTGATCGCGCGGTCGGTTGGCTTGAATCAGATATTGAGCAATGGCTTGATGAGCGCATTGCGGCATCTAAGGTGGCTAACGATGAGTAAGCGATTTAACCCTAATAGAGTCAAAGTCCATCGCAGTTATACAGTTAAGGATGCTAGTGAAACTATAGGTGCTCATGTAAAAACTGTACGTAATTGGATACATGCCGGTTTGCCGGTTATCAAAGAAACCGGTCCTTTACTAATTCAAGGTGCTGACTTGAAGCTGTATTTAAAGCAGAAGCGCAAAACATATCTGCATCGATGTGAGCTTAATGAGATGTTCTGTTTTAAATGTAAAGTCCCTAAAAAGCCAAGCATTGATTCAGTTGAATTTATAGCTGTACCTTCAGGTAGTGCGCAAATGACTGGCCGTTGTGCTGAGTGTGATAAGCAGTCAAATAAGTTCGTTTCTTGGCGTGACCTTAACCAAATTTGGACGGAACTAGGTGGGAAATTACCGATAGCTGAAAAGCACTTAATCCTGAGAGGTCAAAAGCCCTTAAATTATCCTTTTGCTAAGGTATTTAATGATGAAAAAAAATAGCACTAAAAACACCCGAATTATATACGAGTATGCAAAGTATTTGAGGGAAGCAAAACAATTAGATGACTCAACAATTGACGGTGTAATGAAGTCAATTAATCGGTTTGAAGATGCGACAAATTACCTCGACTTTAAGAAGTTTGGATCTAAGCATGCTATTGGGTTTAAGAAGAACCTGCTTGCTCAAAAATCGATAGTGACAGGGGGAAAGTTAAGTAAGGCGACGGTGCTGACTACCATGCGCCACTTGAAAGGTCTTTTTAAATACCTAGTGACACAAAAAGACTATCGAGCAAAAATAAACTACAGCGATATTGAATATTTCAATTTGTCTGAAAAAGATACTCGCATTGCCAATGCAAAGCGTAAAAGGAATGTGGCGACGGTTGAGCAAATTATGCAAACCTTGGAAGCGATGCCGTATGACACAGCATTAGAAATGCGTGATAGAGCGTTATTCTCATTTGTTCTCTTAACTGGTGCAAGAGATGGGGCGGTTGCTTCAGTAAAGATTAAGCATGTCGATCTTGCTGACAAAAGCTTTTATCAGGATGCAAGGGAGGTTAATACAAAGTTTAGTAAAAGCTTTACCACTTATTTTTTTCCAGTGGATGAATTGCCATCAAAGATTTTGACTGAGTGGATTGATTATTTGATTAAAGAGCTTGGATTTAAGCAAAGTGATCCGCTGTTTCCAAAAACTAAGTTGGCACACAATAAAAATCAACAGTTCGAAGCTGTTGGTTTACATAAGGAGCATTGGAGTAATGCAAATCCAATACGTAAAGTCTTTAAACAAGCCTTTGAAGCTGTTGGTTTACCTTACTTTAATCCTCATAGCTTCCGTAATACTTTGGTAAGGCTAGGTGAGAACCTTTGCCGAACGCCTGAAGAGTTCAAAGCATGGAGTCAGAACTTAGGGCATGAAAGCGTGTTGACCAGTTTTTATAGCTATGGTGATGTGCCTGATTACAAACAAGCCGAACTATTGCGTAAATTAGCTGAGCCTGCTGAAAGTACCTCTTCAGATGTGGAAGAGGAATTTAAGCAATTCCAACAATTTCAAGCAATGATGGCGAAATCTAAAAGTATACCCAACTAACCTAATTAGCTGGTATCAAAAAACATTCGTATATTGATACCAGCTTTCTTTATTGAATGTTGGTATCACAAAATTAGGGTGTAGCTTTAATGGTACTTTAATTATATGATACCCCTTTATTTGATACCTTTTTCAAAAGAGAGTGGCCCATGCGTATCTTTTCCTATTGCCGTGTTTCTACAACAGAGCAAACCACCGAGAATCAGATTCTTGCTATCCGACAAAAAGGGTATGAGGTAAATGATGCTCGCACTATCAGTGAAACGGTCTCAGGTTCCGTTGAGGCAATGAAACGTGAAAAGTTCAAGATGCTTATCAATCACCAGATGGAGCGTGGGGATATGCTGGTGGTACTTAAACTAGACCGTTTAGGCCGCGATAACATTGATGTGCAAAACACCATTAACCTACTTACAGATAAAGGCATCAAGGTTGCTTGCCTGGATCTCCCCGTAGCAGATCTATCAAGTGCTGAGGGCAAGTTGATGTTACAGATGTTTTCGGCCTTTGCTGAGTTCGAGCGAAACCGGATCAGAGAGCGAACAAAAGAAGGCCTTGAAAGAGCAAAAGCTCAAGGCAAGAAGCTTGGTAGACCAGAAGCTCACGCCACAACAGTATTAGTTCAAGCAAAAAAAGCTGAGGGGTTATCTCAATCTAAAGCGGCAGAAACATTAGGTTTGGGGATTGCGACAGTTAAGAGGCATTGGAACAAAGCCAATCAGAGCTAACTACTTGAACTCTAGAGCAAGATCATTGTTTATTATCCAATTTTCTCATATTCTCCTTACAGCTCATTAAACATTACGAATGTGATAGATTAATCAGACTAACATGACAGATCGAATTGTATGGAACTTAAAGTGCGAAGCTTTAAAAACCTGGATAGAGAAGCAAAAGGATAACGGATGATCCCTAATTACCAAGAGTTTATGCGTCCATTTCTTGAAATTGCTCAGGCTGCAGATGGTGCTGAGGTCAAGCTTAGAGATGTCATCAATCAAATTGCAGACCAGTTTAACCTCTCTGAAGATGAGCGAACTGAAACACTTCCTAGTGGCAGACAGAGTACTCTGGATAACCGCATTGGCTGGGCGCGTACCTATCTCACCAAAGCTGGTCTACTTGAAGTTACCAGGCGAGCACATTTTGTCATTACAGACAGAGGCATTAAGGCACTGCAAGACCCAAATACTCTTATCAATAATCACTATTTGAAGCAGTTTGATGAGTTTATCGCCTTTAAAGAACAAAAGAATGACTCCTCCAGCACGGAAAAGGCTTCCACTGAGGTAATAGAAAGTTCAGCCAATGAAACTACACCAGATGAAGTGCTAAGAGCTGCTTACAAACAGATTAACGACGCGTTAGCTTCAGACATCTTGTCTCGAACACGCAAAGTGTCCCCAGCCTTCTTTGAGCAACTACTTATCGACCTGCTACTAGCAATGGGCTATGGCGGTAGTGATGAAGGAATGGCTCATACCCTGGGTAAAAGTGGTGACAATGGTGTTGATGGTGTCATCAACCAAGACCCATTGGGTGTTGACCAGATATACATTCAAGCGAAACGGTACGCAGAAGGTAACAATGTCAGTTCTGGGGATATTCGTGGCTTTTTTGGCGCGCTTAACCTAAAGAAAGCGCAAAAAGGGATTTTTATTACCACGTCGGAATTCACGTCATCAGCAACTCAAACAGCTAAAGACCTAGGTATGCGTATCGTTCTTATCAATGGTAAGGAGTTAGCAAAACTGATGCTGCGTTACAACATTGGTAGCCGTGATGAGCAGGTGTTAAGCCTGAAGAAAATAGACGAAGAGTTTTTTGAAGTTTGAGGGCAGTTGAATGACAAAGTCAGAAGCACAAACTCGTGTGGAGTTAATTGACAAAGAATTAGAACTTTCAGGTTGGAATATATTAGATCCTACACAGGTAGCGCATGAATTTGACATCCTTGTAAGCTTACCTGAAGGGATCAAAGAGCCTCAAACTCCTTATCAGGGTCATCAGTATAGTGATTACGTGCTTTTAGGTAAGGACGGAAAACCACTTGCTGTCGTTGAAGCTAAGAAATCAAGCACAGATGCAGAAATCGGTCGGGAGCAAGCCAAGCAGTACTGCTACAACATTCAAAAGCAGTTAGGCATTGAACTTCCGTTCTGTTTTTATACCAATGGACATGAAACTTATTTCTGGGACCTTGAAAACTATCCTCCTCGTAAAATTTTTGCTTTCCCTTCTAGGGATGATTTGGAGCGTTTTCAATATATCCGCCGAAATAAAAAATCACTAACTCAAGAATTTATTAACAAAGATATCGCAGGTCGAGATTATCAAATTAGAGCTATTCGTTCAGTACTAGAAGGTATCGAAAATAAAAAACGTGAGTTCTTACTGGTTATGGCAACAGGTACGGGAAAAACTCGTACTTGTATTGCCTATGTCGATGCGATGATGAGGGCTGGGTATGCAGAACGAGTGCTGTTTCTTGTCGACAGAATAGCACTAAGAGAGCAAGCTTTATCAGCTTTTAAAGAACATCTACCGAACGAGCCACGTTGGCCTAACGTTGGTGAGAAAATAATAGCAAAAGATAGGCGCATCTATGTCTCAACCTATCCAACAATGCTTAATATTATTCAGGACGAGCAACAACATCTGTCTCCCCATTTTTTTGACATCATTGTTGTAGATGAAAGCCACCGCTCTATTTACAATACTTTCGGCGAAATCTTAAAGTATTTCAATGCCACCCTATTAGGGTTAACGGCTACGCCTATCAACACTATAGACCGTAGTACTTTTGAGCTTTTTGATTGTGAAGACGGCTTACCAACCTTTGCCTATACCTACGAAGAAGCGGTAAACAATACTCCTCCGTATTTGAGTAATTTTCAGGTAATGAAAATACAAACGAAATTCCAGATGGAAGGAATAAGCAAGCGCACCATTTCACTTGAAGACCAAAAAAAGTTGATTCTTGAAGGCAAAGAAATAGAAGAGCTTAATTTTGAAGGGACTCAGCTAGAAAAGCAGGTAATTAACCAAGGAACTAACACTCTAATTGTAAAAGAGTTTATGGATGAGTGCATTAAAGATAGTGATGGTGTTTTACCAGGAAAAACAATTTTCTTTTGTTCTTCGAAAGCTCATGCTCGTCGCATTGAAAGTACGTTCGACAAGCTTTTCCCACAGTACAGTGGAGAACTAGCTAAGGTATTGGTTTCTGATGATCCTAGAGTGTACGGTAAAGGTGGGTTGTTAGACCAATTTACTAAAAACGACATGCCTCGGGTAGCTATTAGTGTTGATATGCTCGATACAGGCATCGATGTACGTGAGCTAGTAAATTTGGTGTTTGCGAAACCAATTTATTCTTATACCAAGTTTTGGCAGATGATAGGACGAGGAACACGCTTGCTTGAACCAAAAAAAATCAAACCTTGGTGTACTGAAAAAGACGCATTTTTAATAATTGACTGCTGGGATAATTTTGAATACTTCAAACTTCAACCTAAAGGTAAGGATCTCAAATCTCAACTTCCTTTGCCTGTAAAGCTAGCTGGTTTACGTATAGATAAAATTGAAAAGGCGATTGATATTGGAGAGCAAGAAGTTGCTCGGCGAGAGACAGAAAAATTACAGCAACAAATCGAACACTTACCGAATAGCTCAGTAATCATCAAAGAGGCTTCTGCGCTTTTAGATAAATTAACTGAACATGGTTTTTGGGAATCATTAGATCATCAAAAACTAGAATTTTTACGAACAGATATAAAGCCACTATTTAGAACTGTATCGAATACAGATTTTAAAGAAATGCGATTTGAACGTGACCTATTGGAGTATTCTCTAGCTGCTTTAAGTGAAGAGAAAGAAAAAGCACTGGCACTAAAAGCCGGAATTGTAGAGCAAGTAAGTGAACTCCCTCTTACTGTACCTTTTGTCAAAATAGAAGAAACCTTAGTGCGTAATGCTCAAAGTAATCATTATTGGAGCAATATAAGTGAAAATGAATTAGACCACCTTTGTAGTAAGCTAGGACCATTGATGAAGTTCCGTGAACAAGAACGAGATGGTAAATCGCAGGTCCATCTGAACCTCGTAGATAGCCTCCACAAAAAAGAGATGGTTGAGTTCGGTCCTCAGCATGAAGCGGTGAGCATTTCACGCTATAAAGAGATGGTTGAAGAACTGATTATTGAGCTGACAAAAAACAACTCTATTTTACAAAAAATTCAAGCTGGTGGAAATGTTGGTGGTGATGAAGTCATTCTACTTGCTGACATTCTTCATGCTGAACATCCGCACATTACGCAAGATCTTCTTCGACAAGTATATAAAAATAAGAAAGCCCAGTTTATTCAGTTCATACGTCACATTCTAGGAGTTGAGATTCTTGACAGTTTTCCAGAAACTGTTGGCAAGGCGTTTGAGGATTTCATTCAGACACATACTACACTGACTAGCCGACAGTTAGAGTTTCTGTCGTTGCTAAAAAATGTAATAATAGAGCGAGAAAAAATCGAGAAAAAAGATCTCATTAGCACACCATTTACAGTGATACACCCTCAAGGAATTCGTGGCGTCTTTAGCCCTAATGAAATCAATGACATCTTACAGCTAACAGCGCAGTTAGCTGCCTAATTAATAGAGAATAATCATGCTACAGCATAACGCAGAACTCAAAAGTAAAATCAACCAACTTTGGGATAAGTTCTGGTCTGGTGGTATCTCAAATCCCCTGACAGCAATTGAACAAATTACCTATTTACTTTTTATGAAGCGTTTAGATGAGTTAGATCTAAAGAAGCAGCTGGATGCTGAATGGACCGATGAGCCCTATAAATCAAAGTTTGAAGGTAAGTGGGTACCACCAGAGTTACGCAGTAAAATTCCTGACAATGCTTCTGAGTTAGAGAAGATTGATTATCGTGCTAACGATGAGAAAAAACATGGTATCGACAGAAGAGGTTTGCGCTGGAGTCAATTTAATAAAAAACCAGCAGAACAAATGCTGGAGCATGTGCAAACGAAAGTTTTCCCATTTTTAAAAGATTTAAACGGGACAGAGTCGAATTTTACACACCACATGAAAAATGCGGTGTTTATTATTCCAAAACCGTCTTTGTTAGTCGAGGCTGTAAAAACCATAGATGAAATATTTGTCATAATGGAGAAAGATGCGAAGCAAGGACAAAATTTTCAGGATATTCAGGGTGATGTATACGAATTTCTATTGTCTGAGATTGCTAGTGCGGGTAAAAACGGTCAGTTTCGAACACCACGTCATATCATCAAGCTTTTAGCTGAATTAGTTCAACCAAAACTTGGTGATAAAATTTGTGACCCAGCATGCGGTACTGGTGGTTTTTTGCTTGGCGGCTATCAATACATTGTTACTCAGCTTGCTCTTAAAGCTGGTACAAAGGATTTAATCCCTGATGAAGACGGTTTCATTCGAACATCAGTTGCTTCTACTCTAACTCCGGACGCTCAAGCGATACTAGATACCAGTTTATTTGGCTTTGACATCGATGGCACGATGGTACGCCTAGGTTTAATGAACCTGATGATGCACGGAATTAGTGAGCCACAGATTGACTACAAAGATACGTTGAGTAAAACCTTCGAGGAAGAAGGTCAATACAACATTATCATGGCTAACCCCCCCTTTACAGGAAATGTAGATAAGGGCGATATTAACGAACGTTTCCAATCGGGTACGACTAAATCTGAATTACTGTTTATGGAAAACATCTATCACCTTTTAAGAAAAGGTGGTACAGCCGGTGTGATCATTCCTCAGGGAGTTTTAACCGGAAAGGGAAAAGCTTTTCAATTTATAAGAAAGCAATTGATTGAACGCTGTGACTTCAAAGCTGTGATTAGTATGCCTAGTGGTGTGTTTAAACCTTATGCAGGGGTAAGTACTGCAATCTTAATCTTCACTAAAGTATGGGGGCCTAAGGAAAAAATTAGCACGCCAGCTACTGAACGTGTTTGGTTTTATGATATGGAACGCGATGGCTACAGTCTAGATGATAAGCGTATTAAAAAAGAAGATTTTGGTGATCTTCAGGATATTATCTACCAATATAATGGCTATATTAGTGAGGAGCACTCACAAAAACAAAATAAAGAGTGGGATAGAACTAAGAAATGTTTTGCTGTTCCTTTTAAAGAAATAGAATCTGAAGGTTATGATCTTAGCTTTAATTGCTACAAAGAGCATACTTTTGACTCAGTTGAATATGAGTCGCCTTTAACGATTGTTGAACGATTAATATCTTCAGAGGTGGGAGAGCTATCAGAAAAAGATATATCCAAAATCGAAAGTGGGATTGTTAGAGACTTGTTGGATTTGAGAGGGATGATTAGTGAGCAGTAATCGCCAGTTAACAGTTGGTGATATTGTCACTATAACTAAAGGTAAGAAACATACGGTTTCCGAATCACCATCAACATTCTCAAAAAGAATCATTTTAATCGATGACTTACGAAATGATAGAACGATTCGATTTACTGATGATGTCAAAGGAACGGAAGTTAACTCTAGTGATGTAATGATTGCTTGGGATGGCGCTAATGCAGGGACTATTGGTTTTGGAAAATCAGGCTTTTTAGGCAGTACAATCGCTCGTCTCCGTATAAACGAACTAGACAAAATAAATACTCAATTTGTAGGGTATTTTTTAAAGTCGCAGTTTGAATACCTGAGAGAAACATCTACAGGTGCCACTATACCGCATATAAATCGACGCGCGTTAGAAAAAATCTCTTTTCCGAGCATTGATATTCATGAACAAGTTAGAATTTCACAATTGCTTGGAAGAATTGAGAATATTATAGCTGAGCGTATCGAGCGGAAAAACCAGCTAGATAATTTGGTTAACAGTGTTTTTTTTGAAATGTTTGGAGATCCTGTTCATAACGAAAAGTTATGGAATAAGCTCCCATTAGGGGACTTACTTTCTCAAATAGATAGTGGCTGGAGCCCAAAATGTGAATCTGTGTCAGCCAATGACGACCAGTGGGGGGTATTGAAGCTTGGAGCTGTTACATCGGGAGCCTTTAAACAAGAAGAAAATAAGGCAATGCTACCTAATTCCGAGCCAAAGATTCAGCATGAAGTGAAAAATGGAGACTTACTTTTTAGCCGTAAAAACACCTATGAACTGGTCGCAGCAACTGCATTTGTACATGAAACTCGTTCTAAACTACTTTTACCTGATTTGATATTTCGACTTGTTATCAAAGATGAAGGTGAGATTCACCCTGTATATTTGTGGAAGTTGCTTTCATACCCTTCGCAACGTAAAAAAATACAAAGCCTTGCAGCAGGCGCTGCTGGCTCAATGCCAAATATATCTAAAGCTAACCTGAAGACGGCGTTACTTCCTGTTCCAAGTATTGAACTACAGCTTAAATTTGTTGAAATTTCCAATAAAATAGAGGCAATAAAAAATTTATTTCAGAATAGTCTTAATGATTTAGAGCTCCTATATGGTTCACTAAGCCAAAAAGCGTTTAAAGGTGAACTGGATCTAAGCGCTGTTCCCTTACCTGAATATCTTAATGAAAAAGCTGATCAAGACGAAGATGTTGAAAATGAACTCCTAGCTATAAATCAAATACAAAAGAAGCTTGAACGCATAACTAAACCTCTTGAGTCGCTCACTAAGCCATTAGAGCAGATAAAGAGTATTACTAGGCCGATTGAACAAATAACAAAAAGCTTAGAAGCTATTATTTTGCCTAAAGTCATGCCGGATTTAAGTAAGGACAAAACACGGAGAAAGTGGCTAATCAAATTATTAAAGGAGTTTCTAATGGACTCTGATACAAACTCTTTTTCTCTACCTGACTTTTGGGAGGCGGCCCAAAACTGGATCGGAAAGTTTGAACAAGAAGATTGTGAAAGCCTTTGTTTTTCAATCAATGACTATGAAGTTCTTAAAGATTGGCTATTTAAAAAGCTGCGAACCGGAATGATCCTACAGGTGTATCAAGAAGCCTCAAATAGTATTAAGTTTAAGGTTAGCCAAAAATGAAATTAGTTCGCCTTAAAGTAACAGACCCAATGGGCTTTCGCAGCTTACAAGAGGGGTTTGAGTATGTTTTTCGTTCAGAATGGACCCTTCAAGATGAATCTTCCAAGAAGCCTCAGTTTAGTGAAAAAGGCTTCGCACCCTTTGTTTGTGCGGGCCCCAATGGCAGTGGTAAGTCTAACCTTCTAGAAGTTCTAGCTGCAATATTCTACCACTTAGAATGCATGTATTTAGATAACCTTCCGCCAGCGTTTGGTTATGATGAAGAGACTAATAAGACTGGTTTCAGAAGTGATAGCGCTAATCCCGATGGTTTTGAAATTGAATACTTAATACCGATTGGAAGTGATGATGTACGGATACATGCACATGTATTGATCACAAAAGAAATAGGCATGACACCTAAGGTGCAATGGCTAAATCGTGATGAGTTATACAAAGATCATAATCCACTTTCTCGAGATGAAATTAAGCGGTTACTTCCAGATTTTGTATTAGGCTATTCTTCAGGTGAAAACGAAGTACTCAGCTTGCTTTTTTTTAAAATGAGATTTGTTCAATTTGATGAGTATTGGGGGGCATTAAGAGATCAACTTCCTTACTCTGGTCGCCCTGAAACTCGTATGGCTTATATGGACAATTCATATAGCCAAGCGATTCTGCTTTGTAATTTGCTATATAACGAAGTAGAAGCGAGAGAGCTTTTTGAGTTGGATATGGGGCTAGGTGCTTTGCATGAGTTTCGTATTGTAATCAAACGAAGTATTGAGGTTAGCCGAGAGCAAGCTGACTTGTTTGGGCTAAAACACCCTGCTCTGGCTGTAGATGAGGAAAGCAATAGATACACTCTGAACCTTGTTGATCTGTTAGAAGCTGACGAAGACTCTTCTGATAGATTTGATCCTATGATCACTAGATTAAAGCGATGTGCTACTTGTTTCTTTGTAGATGAGGAAACAGATACTTTATATCTGGATTATTGTGTCAATAGCGCCACTAGAGAAGCCTTTGCTGAAAACTTTAGTTTTGCTGTTAACAAATCTCCCATTGAGTTGTTTCAAGCTTTCCAGGTATTGCTATCGCTTAACTTGTATACAGTCAGCGAGCAACTTAAATCTGATTTATATCAATCAGATAGTTTATACGTTAATGAAACAGTGCCTACGTTAGCTTCTGATGAACGGATCATGCGTTTTAAGAACTTTTGGTTTAATAAAGAAGGGATACAAGAGCCTGTTTTGCTTAAGTCTTTATCTGATGGAGAACATCAGCTCTTACATAGCCTTGGACTGTGCTTGCTATTCAAGGATACCAATAGTTTATTTCTATTAGATGAGCCTGAGACACATTTCAACCCTGCATGGCGCTCAAACTTTATTAGCCGTCTAAGAGCGTGCTTTCCTGAAAAAGATAAAGCGCAAGCAAGCCATGAGATGTTAATTACGACGCACACACCGTTTTTAATTTCTGATAGCGAGCGTCATAAGGTTATGGTCTTTGATAAAAATCCTGAAAGTAATCAGGTCACTATTCAGCATCCAGAATATAAAACCTTAGGCGCATCGATAAACAAAATAACCATAGAAACGTTCGGAAAGCACGAGACTATCGGTGGCTATGCTCATAAGTTGCTAGATGATTTCAAAGAAGAGTTCAAAAAAGAAGGGGTGGATATTGATAGCTTGTTAAAGCGTATTGATAATCGACTCGGTGATTCTGTTGAGAAGCTCTTACTTATGAAAACGATAATGGACAGTTTAAAGGAACAGGACTGATGCTCTTTCCGTATCAATTTTTAGACCATAAAATGAACACAATGCAAGAATACATCCAGTTCATTTTAGAAGATGTATGGTGTATTGCTATAGATGGAGTGGACTATGAAATCGATACTTTATTTGCTGCTAAACCTGACCTAAGGGATATGATAAAAGAGCTCGATATTCATGATGTTGAAGTTAAAGGGGCTAAGAACTTTCTTGGTCCTTTAAACTCTCTTTTTGAAAAGTTCAAGCTGTTAAATGCTGTTCAAAAGCAGCAGTTTAAAGATTGGTTTGCCCTTAATAATGATATTAAAAAGCTTTGTGAAGATGGGGACCGGTGTACTCCTGCTACTTATGAAGCAATTAAAGCTCTATATCCTGAAGCTCAGTATCCTGGTTTAGTCAGCGAGCTTGAGAAATTTTATAAAAATATGTACTCAGGCGACTTTCTGAAGTTAGCATCAGTTAGAGAGCGAATAGGACTCATTGCGGATCATAATCTGAAGTTTACTCAATTGAACGACCGAGATGTATGCCCTTTCTGTGGGTTGTCAGGTATTTTAAATCAGTTTACTAAGCCACGTGAGGCTTATGATCATTATTTCCCCAAAGGAAAATATCCATTCAATAGCATTAACTTCCTTAACTTAGTGCCAGCTTGTCCTCATTGCAACAGCAGTTACAAATTAGCAAAAGATCCAAATATAGAAAAACCTGATACAGCTAAGGCTAAAGCTAAAAACCCTTTACGAGTCCCACGTAAGGTTTTCTATCCTTACGCCAATTATACGAATCTAATTAACTTATCTCTGAGTATCCAAACCCAAGATTGGAAGAGTTTAGAGGCTACCGATGTAACTCTAAATATGGGACCTGCCTTAATCAGGCCGGAACTTGATACATGGGATGATTTATACGGGATTTCTGAACGTTTCAAGGCCGAATGTTGTTCTAAAAATTCAGGTAAAGCGTGGCTATCCGAAATATTTGAACGCTCAAAGAAATTAGACATGCCCACGTTAAAATATGTTACTGCGATAGAGTTTAATAGTGATCTAGACCCTTTTGTAGACAAACGATTTCTTAAAAAAGCTTTCATATTAGGCTGTTGTGATGCGGGGTTGTTTGACAATTAGTAGTTGTTACTTTCCATGACTGATACGCCCCCAGCTGTATTGCAATGTTTTAACCTAAGCCTGGGCTAACATTTATATGGGGGCTGTCTTTAGTGTAGTTATTGACTTCGGAAATAGATTAGCTTGATTTTTTCGGTGCTGTAATATGCTCGCTCCACCAGCACATAAGCTCTCTGCGCCGCTCAATGTAGTCGGCTCGGTTATAAGCCGCTCTTACTGTGTTCTTATCTACGTGGGCGAGTGATACCTCAATAAGCTCAGCATCAAAGCCTTGTTCGTTTAGTGTAGTGCTGGCTAATGCACGTAGCCCGTGCGCCACTAGACGGCCTTTGTAGCCCATACGCTTAATAGCCATATTGGCCGTTTCAGTGTTGGTATGTCTGTTCGGGTTTCTGTCTGCAGGAAATATGTATTCCAAGTGACTACTGATTGGCTCCATGCGCTTTAGTAATGCGAGAACTTGAGGTGTTAAAGGGATTATGTGCTCACGCTTCATCTTCATGCGCTCAGCAGGGATCACCCATAGCTTTTTATCAAAATCTATCTCAGCCCACTTAGCCATAGCGGCTTCCGCTGGGCGGGTCATCGTATGTAATTGAAGTTCAATCAAGCAGCGAGTTGTCACCTTGATACTGGCATAAGATAAGTCCTGCATAAATTCAGGTAGCTCACTAGGTTTGATTGTGGGCATTTGACGCTTCTCTGGGACACCAAACGCAGCCGCTATGCCAATAAGCGGGTTGGAGTGAATTACGCCTGTATTAACTGCAAAGGTCATCACTTCATTAAGCCAGCTGATCACACGTCTACAAGTTTCTACGTGTCCTTTGCCCTCTAATGGTTTGAGCACTTGAATGACCTGTGGGGCGGTTAAGGTGCTGATTGGTGTTTCGCCTAGGGCAGGGAATAGGTATAGCTCTAATCTGCGATAAAGCTTCCTTGAGTGATTTGTAGATACTTTTTGTTTTTTTACTTCGAACCAAGTATCAGTAACAGCTTTAAGGGTATTAGCTGCATCCGTTTTAACTGTTTCTTCTTGTTGCTGAAGGTGATATTGAGGGTCTATGCCTTTGGCAAGCAACTCTCGGGCAGCATCTCTGCGTTTTCTTGCTTCTGCTAGCGGCACATCAGGGTAGGTGCCGAGGCCAAGGTTAGTACGTTTTTTCGTAACAGGGCGGGTATAGTTGAGCAGCCAAAATTTTGAGCCACTCGGCTTTATTCTAATTGATAAGCCACGACCATCAGCAAGGTTGTATTCTTTCTCTTTAGACTTAGCGTTTGCAACTTGTGTTGCTGTGAGTTGCTTAGTGGTATTGGCCATGAATGTAACACGATTATGGGATTTGGATTCGATGTTACATTGAGTGTGACATAAAACTCAAGCTGCTATGGGATGACAATAAACGCTATTGTACGCTAAGCTATTGATTTTACAAATCTCAGGCAGAAAAAAAGACGTCCTGAGACGTCTTCGTTCCTATATTTGGTGGAGGCGGCGGGGCTCGAACCCGCGTCCAAAAAGCCTACATCCAAGGCGCTACATGCTTAGTCTCTCTTTTGGTTAACCTTGCAAGCTCCGAAAGACAGGATATTACAAGGCGAGTTCAGTACTGTTTCGCGGTTCACCCCTGAACGTGGTTCCCTCGCTATCAAATGTGAGATGACCATCTATAAACCAAACCCATTTGAGAAGTTTCGGCAAGATGGCTAGCTAGCCTAAGCTGCTAGAGAGTAGTTAGAGTCGTTTGCAACTATAACAGTGCGGCTTTTTACGAGGCCAACCGCCCCTCGGCATGCTCCCAGGGTTTCGAGAATCTTGTCGAATCCAGAATCGCCCCCAAGTACAATATGATTGTAACGCGTCACATCTTGTTTTACCAAGCATAAAAACCGCATTAGCAACCGATTGTTCGTTTTACACCCGTTATTGAAAGAACTGACGTTGAAACTACTGCTGTACCGCTTTCTTTATGGTACGCGCTTTTTCAATCTGCCATTCGCGATCTTTAGTATCGTCACGCTTATCATGTTCTTTCTTACCTTTACCCAGGCCAATCTCTATCTTTACCCATGCACCTTTTTGCCAGTACATTGAGATAGGAACGATTGAGTAACCTTTACGGTCCACTAAGCCTTGTAATTTATCTAGCTCTTTACGTTTGAGCAGTAACTTACGCGAGCGCAACGGATCGCACACTACGTGAGTAGAGGCGGTATTGAGTGGCGCGATAGTACAACCAAAAAGATAGGCTTCGCCTTCTCTTAGAAATACATAGCTTTCAGACAAGTTTACCTTGCCCATACGAATAGACTTAACTTCCCATCCCATTAGGGATAGGCCTGCTTCCATTTTCTCTTCAAACTTATAGTCGAAAGTCGCGCGTTTATTACGGGCGATTGAAGCGGAAGTGTTCTTTGATTTTTTTGCGTTTTTCTTAGCCATAGGCTGGCTATTATACGCAGGCAAGCAGGATTTGGAATTAGGCAAACCGAAATATTCACTTATTTGTGGATTCTCTGATGCGTTTGTCTGCTTTTTGAGCACTTAAAGTTGGCTAAGTGCGTCAAAGATGCGTTTTTTTGTAGTCATGTTAAAATTCAACAATCTTGTTTATATTCTGAGTACCAACCATCAATGCCACAAATTTCCCGCAATGTATTAGTTCGTTTTAGTGCGATGCAGATGTATGACTTAGTCAATGATGTCGAATCTTATAAAGAATTCTTGCCCGGTTGTGTCGGTGGCAAGGTATTGGAGTTTGATGGTGAGACCATGGTTGCCTCGGTTGATGTGGCTAAAGCGGGGATAAGTAAAACGTTTACCACTCGTAATAAGGTGGTAGCGGGTAGGAGTATTCAGCTGCAGTTAGAAAACGGCCCTTTTAAAGAGTTGGTTGGCGAGTGGACGTTTACTGAGTTAACAGAAGATGCCTGTAAAGTTGATTTCCAGCTGAAGTTTGAGTTTTCTAGTCCGATTGCTGATTTGGCATTTGGTAAAGTGTTTAAAGAGTTAATGTCGTCTATGGTGACCGCGTTTACTCGCCGCGCTAAGGTGATTTACAAATGAATACTGAGCAAGGCCTGTTTACGGTCGAAATTATTTATGCGTTACCGCACCAGCAAAAGCTGATTAAAGTGAACGTTGAACCCGGGACTACCTGTATCGATGCGGTAAAGCAAAGTGACATGCTGCGCTATTTCCCCGATATTGATCTTGAGACGGTAAAGTTGGGTATTTTTAGTCGCTCAGTGAAACACTCTGAAGTATTGCTTCCAGGACAAAGAGTAGAGATCTACCGACCGTTAATCGCTGATCCTAAAGATGTGCGTCGTAAACGTGCAGAAAAAGCGAAGGACGAAGGGCGGGTGAACAAGATCACAGGCGCTAAGTTATAAAGACTGGTATCCGTTAAAGAATAAGGTTGATGCTTAATCAAAGTTAAAAAAAATGCGAGTCTCCGATAGGAGAACCGCATTTCTTATGTTCGTTAAAAGCAGAGTTAAGCTGACAACACGTCGATTACTCTTGGTCTTTTTCCGATAATGCTTTTGGTTGAGTTTGCTTCTCTTCAACTAAAGGCTCTGCTTGAGGGCGCTGTTCTGGTACCAAGGGCTCACCTTCTGGAACATTTAAACCAGGTAGCTTACTCTCTTCAAGCGGCGTATTAAACTCTTCGCTTAAATCATAATCACCTGTCACTTTAACTAGAACATCTCCGTCAAAGTTAATGATCAGCTCTTTATGGATAATGCTGGCGTCACGGCCACTTTTATAGTGGTAAACGTAATACCAGGTATTGTCTGAAAAACTATCACGCAGTACAGGACGACCTAAAACGTATTCAACCTGCTCTTTAGTCATGTCAATACGCAGCTTTTCTACCTGCTGCTTTTCCATGTAGTTACCTTGCGGAATGTCTGGCTTATAGATCAACCAGTCCAATACACCACAGCCACTGAGCGATAGTGAGAGCGCAGCAGCGCCCAAAAGGGTAAGACTTCTTTTTTTAATTGTCATTAAATGCGCTACTTCATCAAAATCTGTCGGTCATAATACCCAAGCAATCCCCTATCTGACAAGAGCTATTGTCGCAGAGTCTGCTCAGGTTGCTAATCTATGTTGTTTCTCAGTTTTAACACTGAGGTTACATATGCTGCTTATATTGAGTCGTAAATGGGTAATTAGTTCATTCGTATTAGTATTTTTCTAGGCATTGGTCACTTTTTACTTGCCACACAATGGCAAGTAAAGGTCGCTGTTGAATTTAAATAGATTTACCGCTGCTTTATAACTAATTGATTTTAAGTGGTTTAATTCTTATCTGGCTAGGGATGATTAAAGCTGCAGTTTGCTGCTATCAGATATTAGCATTCGCTTTCATAGCAATAAGGCTTTAAGTCCATCACTGCAGGGCAATTGAAGCTTGGTGGTGAGCGCTAGCCATTATTCAACCGCTATTTATTTTTTAATCATTGTCACAGATTTGATATTTGTATTGAAGGCACGTTTTGTGTTGCTCGTTTTTAAGGACAAAGAATGTAGCCATTAGTCAGTGGTCGTTTTTTTAATGGTGTGATTTAAGTTGCTTAAGGCCGAATTTTAAAAAAAAGTTAACATAAAACCAATATATTTTGTGATGTTAGTCACTATTCTTCCTCTAGCGGTGATTCATAGCGTTAACTCATCACACTCTAGCTAACGTAAACGTCAATATAAAACGATCGTTTACATTCCTGTTAAATAGTATATTTTTTAACTTACTGGTAATTAAGCATTTATTTGATTTACGTCTAAGGTAGCCGTAAACGGAGCTCTGCATTTACCTTATTACTAAATTTCACACTTGCTGTATCAATTTAATGACGATGCGTAATTAAATTACGGGGTGGAGTTTAAGCAAGCTTGCTTGGTCAATTTGTCTTACAACTGTATTTTCCGTTATCTCTAAATATTGTTTGTTGTCTATATCTGGTTGTTTTTGCTTGCTTTAATTGTGTGCTTATAATCTGATTTAATACTGTTTTACGTCTGTTACTTATGCGCTATAAAGTCTCTGCCGAGCTTAGGTTTGCTTGCATCCAACACTATTTGTGGTTAGTTTTTGTTGCAAATAACCACATGTGGCCCTCGGTGGTGTTTTTATTGGTTCGCTTCCTCTAACCGAGAAAAGTAAGTGGCCGCATTTATTGAAGCCATCTTTAGTTACGCTAAATACACAGCTGCAGGTATTTGGCTTCATAAGTAAACATACTGGCGATACAGATTGGAGAGAAAGTTTATGGCAGAACAGATCACAATTGATAATGGCGTTGTTGAAAACGAACTTGCCATTAATGCTAGCACTGTCGATGGACAAGAAACGGTATTAACAGTAGGTGCGTTAAGTTTACTTAAAACGCTCTGTAAGCATTTTGCTAGCGATGTACCTTCGCTACTGGTTGATCGAAAGATTAAACAGGGACTCGTCGATAAAGGTCAGTTGCCAGATTTTCTAGAACAAACAAAAGCCGTTCGCGATAGCGAATGGAAGATCAGAGGGATCCCCGATGATTTGCAAGATAGACGCGTTGAAATAACTGGGCCTGTTGATCGGAAAATGGTGATCAATGCGCTTAACGCAAATGCAAAAGTGTTTATGGCTGATTTTGAAGATTCGCTTGCGCCGAGTTGGGATAAGGTGGTCGAAGGCCAGATTAATCTACGCGATGCGATTACAGGGAATATTAGTTATACCTCGGCAGAAACGGGTAAATCATATACGTTAGCTGCAGATCCAGCCGTGTTGATCTGTCGTGTACGCGGCCTGCATATGCTAGAGAAGCATGTCAGCTATGCTGAACAAGCTATACCTGCAGCGTTATTTGATTTCTGTATCTATTTTTATAATAACTACCGTCAATTACTCAGTAAGGGCAGTGGTCCGTATTTTTATATCCCTAAACTGGAAAGTCATCTTGAGGCTCGCTGGTGGGCAAAGGTTTTTGCTTTTGTGGAGCAGCGTTTTTGTCTACCGCCTGGCACGATTAAATGTACCTGCTTAATTGAAACCTTGCCTGCTGTCTTTGAGATGGATGAGATTTTGTATGAGTTACGCTCAAATATCGTGGCACTCAATTGTGGCCGTTGGGACTATATATTTAGCTATATCAAAACGTTGAATAACCATAGTGACCGTATTTTACCTGACAGACAATCTGTCACCATGGATACACCGTTTCTTAGTGCCTACTCGCGCTTGTTGGTTAAAACATGTCATAAACGCGGTGCACTCGCAATGGGCGGAATGGCAGCCTTTATTCCAACAAAAGACCCAATTGCTAACCAACAGATCTTAGATAAAGTGCGTCAGGATAAGCAACTTGAAGCGCGTAATGGTCATGATGGCACTTGGGTTGCTCATCCTGGCTTGGCTGATACCGCAATGGAGGTCTTCAATGAGTACATTGGCGAAGATCATGTCAATCAATTGCATATTACTCGTGATGTTGATGCACCTATCCTAGCTCATGAACTATTGTCGGCGTGCAAAGGTGAGCGAACAGAGGATGGAATGCGTCGAAATATCCGTATAGCGCTGCGGTATATAGAGGCATGGATCAATGGTAATGGCTGCGTGCCTCTATATGGCTTAATGGAAGATGCTGCGACGGCGGAGATCTCTCGCACCTCTATTTGGCAGTGGATTAAGCATCAGCAGCAGCTATCGAACGGCACATTAGTGACCAAGTCTTTGTTCAAAGAGATGTTGCTTCAAGAGTTGGCTCAAGTTAAAGAGGAGGTGGGGGCAGATAGATTCACCCATGGCCGTTTTACTGAGGCTGCGGTTATTCTGGAACAAACGACCACCGCTGAAGAACTGGTCGATTTTATCACTCGGCCAGGTTATGAGCTGCTTATTGCATAGGGTTTATTTTATCGGCTTGTTGAATGATAGAGCTAAGTTAGTGTTTGTTTTATAAGTTATTTAGATTTTAAGTTTGGCTGCCTATTGCGGCTTGTGTCCCCCGCGTAGTAAACCTACGTGCTACGCGGGTTTTTAATAAAAAACGTGATCTCCCGCTTCCCAGTATGGTGATGACGGTTTACGCTTGTGATTGGCGACTCTTCGGGGTCGCATTTTTTTACTCTTCTTAACCCCCACGTATGATATCAACGTCAATCAAACATCGTAGCAATGGCAGGCCTATACTGCACTTTACGCTAATTGCGTATACAATTAACTCTATTAGTATCTTATACGAATTGTATTGAATATCTGTTCATTCAGAGCCTTGAATTGAAAAGCTTGAGTGTTTCTGAACTGGCTAAACACTTAATGCAATCGGTATTGGAGTCTGCGCACATCATCAAGAGGATGGGCGCATTTAATCATTGGAAACTTGGCAGTATTAGCCGTCATAAGCAGAGTATTATTTGAAAGCTAACAGCATGCAAGATAGCAAGTTAAAAGGCGCTGATTATTGGACGCAGCGGATCAGTGAGCAAGAGATGCCCGCGCTATGTTCAACGATTAAAACCTTAGAGAGGCTGGCGAAAGATGATGTGTCATCTCTTGCTATATTAGGTCAGAGCGTTATGCATGATAATGCGCTGACATCCCGTATTCTGCGTGTTGCAAACAGCGTGACATACAATAAGGGCGGCGCTCAAGTGACGACGGTGAGTAAGGCGGCGGTTGTCTTGGGCTTCGATGCGATCAAAAATATATGTATTACTGCAAAGTTACTGAGTAGTTTATTAGAGTCGGAAGGCTTATCTGAAGGTGTTTATAAGCGCCTGATTAGTTTAATGGCAAAGTCGTTTCAGGCGGCGATGTTTACTAAAATGCTGATGCACGATCATGATGATGAACTCCAGGAAGAGGTGTTTATTGCGTCACTGCTTTATCATTTGGGTGAGAGTGCATTTTGGGGCACAGGTTCCACTGAAACCTTAGTGTTAGACAGTAAACTGAATCAGTGTGAGTCATCATCTGAGCGTGATCAAGCGGTCAGAACGGTATTAGGAACGAGCTTTCAACAGCTTTCAGCAGGCATAGCACGTAATTGGGGCTTAGGCAGTATTCTCATTATGTCGTTAAGCCAACCGGATGAACGAACACCTGAAATTCGCAGTATTTTTCTGGCAAATAAGTTGAGCGATCTTCTATCGCAACCGCTGCCTTCGATGCTTGAACTATCAAAAAGATTGAAACAAACCGCTGATATCCTTGATATTGAGGTTGATGAACTAAAAGGACGCATGATCAGTTGCCATAAAGCCACAGAACTAATGGCTGAGGCCTATGGTGCAAAAGTTTTAGTTGATTATTTACCTGATGTGAAGCACCTATTAATTGAACACCAGATCGAAGTTCAACAACCTGTTATACGGGGTTCAAACCCGCTAGAACAGTTGAAATGCCTGCGAGCCTTGACGCAATGTGCATTAAAAAAGTCTGACTTTAATCAGGTTTTATCGATTGCGTTACAAGGCGTTCTGCAAGGGGTTGGGGTAGATCGGTGTGCAGTATTGTTGTTAACGCCGGACAGAAAGATACTGCAGCCACGCATTGTATTAGGTGATGGTGCCGCTGAGATGAAAAAAAACTTCTCGATAGAACTCAGTGGGACGAAAAATTTGTTTCAAGAATCGATTCAATTCAAAAGTGCGCTGTTTGTAGATAATCCTCATTCCGCCAAATGGAGGCTGTATATGGATGATACATTGAGAAGCCTAGTATCACCGACAGGATTTATGCTGGCACCGCTGATAATGAACCACACGGTTATTGGTGTGTTATTCGCAGATAGAGATAGTTCAGGAAGACGTTTAAGTGAAGAGGATTTCTTAGGTTTTAGCCACTTTGCTGAACTTTCAAATGTTTGCTTTTCAGCGACAATGAACTAATCAATATTTGCAGCAGAAAAAGCGCTTTATTATTGCTAATAAAGCGCGTTTTTTATTTTACTGAGACCCAGCGGCAATAATTTCCGCGGTAATGGTTTTAGCTATCTCATTGGGAATGGGAAAGCTCAAGTGATACTGGGCTATCTTCCAACCTTGTGCTGTTTTTATTAAGGTGCCCGTGCCACGGCTTACTCCATAAGATGGGCTATTAAGGAGTTCATCAAACCAGATGACGTCACCGTGCTGAGTCATTGCGCGGCTGGTTAGGTCATAACGCCAGCCTTTTGTTGGTCGCGCATATTGTTCAAATTGCGCCTTATCCCAGTGTTCATTTGCATCGGTACCAATAAAGATGCCATTGTCTGCGTAAAGATCAAAATAGTTGTCCCAGTCAGCGTTTGCCGAATAGGTATTGAGGTTGTTGAGTAGGGTCGCTGCTTGCTGTTTATCATCATTTTGGCTGACAGTTTGCGCGGCGGCATTGAATCCAAGCAGGACGGACATTAGTATAACTGCTCGACAAAGGGCAGATGTTTTGTGGTTTAGATGAAGCATAAATCCCTCATATATATTTGTTAGTTCAAATCCACTTTGATTTAAAAACTAGTGCCAGTTTACGGGATCGAGTTTATAAAAAGAACTTAACTCGTTATAGAGTGCCGTATGTAAAGCAAGGAAGTCGTGTGGCTGCTCGAAAAAAACTTCGCTTATTACTGCAAAAAACTCAGCAGGATTTGTCGCACCATAATAGCTAAATAAAGAGTATTGTTGGCTCTGGCTTGCTTCAACTAGATGTTGATACTCCTGCATCATCACCGTTGACCAAGATGCATAGTCCTGTGAGTGGGTTAAGATCGGCGCGCCGTTGGCATGGCCATCTTCTTGGTCAAGCTGGTGAGCAAACTCATGGATAACCACATTGCTGCCGTCATTGGGCACAGCAGCGCCCTCTTTAGCCGTTTGCCACGATAGAATGACCTTGCTGTGCTGCCAAGATTCGCCCGATAGGACTCGACGGCGCTCCGATACCAGCCCATTTGAGTCACGTTGCTCATTGTTAACGATGAATACCGAGGGATAGATAAGGATCTCTTTTAAGTGTGGGTAGAAATCAGTCTTTCTATTGAGTAGCAGTAAACACGCCTGAGCGGCGACGGTGACACGGATATCATCATCAATCTCTAGTCCATCACAACCAACGAACTGCTTTTCGGCAATAAACACTTGGATATGTTTTTTCAGCTGTAACTGCAGGTCTGCCGGGAGTGAGCGGAAAAAAGGGATCCGCTTTTTAAGAATGGCTCGCCATGCATGAGGGAAGGGCGTTTGAGTTAGCTGTTCTCTGCGCCTGTTTACTCGCCATGTACGGCTGGCAATCCACAAGATAGCGCTAGCGCTAATCAGTATTATCAATAAAATAGCGAGCATTAGAACCCCTTATTAACATGTTGAAGCTAAGCTTCGGGTTGCCGAAGTATGGTGCGGCTAATGTTAAAGATATGTGGGTGAAGGGGTTGGAATTCAACAATGAATGCTTTTTTCTAAGATTATTTATGGAAATCTAAGTGAGAGGTAGATTTTTTTGCGGTAAAAAAGGCTGGCAGTTCAACAATTCAAAACTTTTCCATCTCTGCCAGCTAAATTGGGAAGGTTACTCAACAATAATACGTTTCTCTATCTCTTTTCTCTCTTGTGGTGTCATATTGAAATAATGTTCAATTAAAAAGCGCACCAATTTGGACTTAGCAACATCGCCGTCATCGGCTAAAACCGCTAGGTGAGTAATAGCCGATTCACTCAGGGTGAATGTTGATTTTCTAAACGGTGCATCTCCTTTGGTTATTCTCTTCACTTTTGCTGTGGTCGGCTGCACTACAACGCCGACATCGTCTGCAAGTTGCTTTAAACTAGATAAATTAGACTGGCTCTTGCTAGTGTTTAGCGCTATCACCATATTTGTTGACGGAGCGAGTTGCTCCTCTCCAACAGCATAGCGATTAGCATCATTAATAAAATCATCAATTAAATCATCTAAGGCTAACTGGGAGCTATGGATTTTTTGATGAGCTGACTTAGACGGCGTAGAGCTTTTCTTGAGATCGGTCAGACCCATATTCACCTCTCATCTTTTTTATCTGTTTTTCAGCGATACGGTTGCGTATCTCTGTTGAATTAGCAACTTGCAGCAATTCTGTGGCAATGCCACGGATCTCGTTGGCTGCTTTTCCTTTTGGCTCTATTTCTAAAACAGATAAGCCAGACTCTTCACTGTCATCATAGATATTTCGACTATAAGTAATGGCATCGAGAACATTGATGTCATAGGTCTTGCACACCTCTTTAGCTTCAAAAATACGGTTGGCTTGGTTGGGTAAACTAGGGCATTGGGTAATAACAAATGTTGCGCGCATTTTAGGGTTAATCATCATGCATGTAGCGACAATATCATCCATGTGGCTCACGGTTTTAAGATCGCGTCGCTTGGGTCTAAGCGGCATAAGTACATGGGATGCAACTGACATTGTTGCGCGCAATGCAAGGTTGTCTTGACCACCACAATCAACAATGACGTAGTCATAGTGCTGTTCCAGACTCAGCAAGTCATTACGTATTTTTCCATATAGTTGTACGCAGTTGATACCCGGCAAATCTGAATTGTTATTTCTGGCGTGGATCCAATCTGACGTGGTACGTTGAGGATCGCAGTCAACCATAATCACAGAAGCTTGGCATTCTGCTGTTAAGAAAACGGCAATATTTTGCGCTAGACAGCTCTTGCCACTACCGCCTTTTTCACCACCAACTAATATAATCATGCTTTTTCCTCAAGTACGCGTTTATTTATCTGACTGTTTGCAAGCTGCTGGATGCGTACTGGTTTTATTGGGATAATCTAGAGCGACTTATTGTTACCCAATGCAACAGCTGTGACATTAATTTAGGCAGAGATACGCGTAAGGTCAACTGTATGATTTTTGACGCTTTTATCCCAATTGACTAGCGAAGTTTTTTTGACATAAAAGTTGTTTTCGTTATTTTTTTGACGCGCAAGTGTAGCGACAGACTAATAGGCGCTGTTTGGTATGATTATTAGTAGTTTAAGTTATTTATAAACCCAATCTGCAGGGTGAAAGCCGACGAATTTACTCGCGCAGATGGATATCGCAGTGTCATTCTAAAGTTTGATATATCAAAAGTGTCGATTAACGCTGGCGCTTATGTCAATTAATTATATGTTAGGTTGGTTATCGCTGCTCGATACATCGTATCTTGTCTGAGCGTAAGTAGGGTAAAAATTACTACTACGACTAGTACTCCATGTTAGTCTTTGCCGACAGTTTCCTAAGTACCTATAAACACGGATGCAGCACAGTGGATGAGAAACTATTACAACAAGCGATTAGTCAGAAAATGCCGTTTGGCAAATATGCTGGCCGTTATTTACTTGAGCTACCCGAACCGTACTTAGTGTGGTTCCATTCAAAAGGTTTTCCTGAGGGCAAACTTGGACAACAACTGGCATTAATGTATGAGGTGAAGCTCAATGGTCTAGAAGGCATGTTGCAACCACTACTCGATAAGGTAAAACAGGCTCGATAAACCATTTCATCCTGAATAAAGTTCCGTGAACTTGCTAAATTTCCTTTGGAATGAGAGTTGGGTCTAATAGTTGATGATTTGATTATGATTAGTGACGAGTATTAGAGATTTATGCTTTATTGCGTGCTTTAATATAACCGTTCTACCTCAGGAAGTTTTGCAATATGCACTTTGAAGTAGAACGGGTATATATTCAATTGATCACTTTTGAAAGGAAATTTCCGATGATAGCTAAACTAGTTAAATTGGCTGCTGCAGCAACACTTGCTCTTGGTATGTCTAGCGCTTGGGCTCAAGGTGTTATGCATGAAGGTACTGTCATGGATACTATGAATGGCGGCGGTTATACCTATGTACAGATTAAAGAAGCAGACCAAACCTTTTGGGCTGCTGGTCCACAAATCGAAGTTAAGAAAGGCGACAAGGTCGTAGTTCAAGAGCAGATGTGGATGAATGACTTTGCCAGCAAAACCTTAAATCGTACTTTTGACAAGCTGTTGTTTGTTGGTCGTATCGATAAGAAGTAATAGCGATATCAGTTGTCGCTAAGCGCTCAACTTGTATCACTGTAAAAGAAAACGGCGCAGACTTTGTTTGCGCCGTTTTCTTTTGTCATCAACTAGCGCAAAATAACCCCACAGTTTCGCTTATTTGATTTTCATGCTCAAAATTATTCCCTATAGAAAGTGTTATGCACTGCAAGTCAGCCAGCTGTTTCATCTGGCAATTAACGCCATTGAAGAGGGGGTTTACTCGGCAGCTGAAAAGCAAGCTTGGTCGTTCGCCCCTCGTTCCAGCTACCATTGGCACAAAAGATTATCTCGTTCAAAAGCCTGGTTAATGGTAGATGACTCGCGTGAAGTACAAGGCAATCCTTTATGCTGTGGCGTGGTAAACCTAGAAACGCATTTTACTAGTCGCGGTTATATCGACAGTCTTTATGTTCACCCCAGTTTTCAACATCAAGGGATAGCTGCAGCACTGTTTAACCAATTACAAACCTGGGCTATTAGTGCAAATATCAGCAACTTATCCGTTGATGCCTCAAAGCTATCTAAACCGCTGTTTCTATCTCATGGGTTTAGACTGAACCATCGCAGTTATCAAGAAAAGCGTGGTCAAATCATAATGGGTTATTTAATGACTAAAGCCCTGACTGTGCCGAGGCAAGCTTAAGATGAATTTGATGTGTGTGAGACGATTTAACCCCCGAGATGTTGAACAACTTACGACTTTGTTTCATTTAAGCGTTACACAAGGCGCAAGCAGTCATTACAGTGTTGAGGAAAGGGCTGTTTGGTCTGCTTCGCCTAGGAGTCATCAAAATTGGCTAACAAGATTGCAACCAACCACTACTTGGGTGGCTGAAGAAGGCAGTGTTATTACTGGGTTTATCAACTTAAAACCAGCACAGCTTAAGCTGCAGTCGGATAATAAAGAGTGGCTTTGCGCTGATATTGATTGTCTCTTTAGCCACCCAGAGTTTACAGGCAGAGGGGTCGCAACGGCGCTTTATAAAGGTTTAGAAGAGTTTGCTGTAGCGGAGCAGATAAGGGAGCTTACAGTTGAGGCCTCTTTTCTGGCTAAACCCTTTTTCGAGAAACAGGGTTATGAAGTGCTTTCTAAAAACCAGCATCCACGCGCTGGACAAGTGTTAGTCAACTTTAGCATGCATAAAATACTGACAATGGTCTAACGATTACCTTATGCATCCCAAAAAATCCCCCATCAAATGATGGAGGATTTTGTCGATTTTTTACTGCGTGTTGACTGGGTCCTTACAAAATAGCGTTAACTTCTATGGCTAGTGTAATGAACTTGTGGCTCTATCACTTCAGCTAGCGTTTCTGCTCGACTGACGAAACGAATAAAGGCGCTGGGTAAGGTTAATTGTTCGACACTGCGCTGCCAGTTGGACTGCAATATCGGTGAGTATCCCTCTTTCCCCGATGCGGTATATGCCGATGACACGCCGATATAATGTTGCTGCGGCTCAACATCAAGCCACTGCGCTATACCATCGACTTTGCGCATAATTTCGAGTTTAACGATGCGTTTACCTAAGGTTTGTCTGCCATCATAAAAGTATTTAAGACCATAGGTGTATGGAAAACTGCCGGCCCCAGTGCCTATCACGCAGTTGTTCGTTGCGGCATTAATGGCAGATTCCAGCATCTCAAATAGATACTTCCCTTGGATTTGGTAGGTCACTAAAGGTAAGTCAAATGGCAGGATGCGGCCAATAACCTCAGCAAGGCTTAATTGACCTTTATTGAGTGATTGCCTTACTCCCCCAGCATTATGTAGCGCAAAATCAACCTCAATACCAATCTTCGTGGTTTCTTGGTACATACTCCGACTAACCCAAGGTGCTATCTCACTGCCATGAGGTAGGGCTTTGCTAGGCAAGCGGGTATGAACTAGGTTTCTGGGTACAAAACCGAGAATTTGATTATCTAACGCGTCGAGACTTGGACGATATTTTTTGAGAATGGTTTGCTGAACGACGCTGTCTTCGCCATCCCAATATATCGCTGGGTTTGCATCAAGTTTGGCGCGGATGGCAAGATAATTATCTGCGCTCACTTCGCCCTCACCAGCTTGTAAAATAAATTGCTGATCAAGCATAAAGTAGTTAGCGCCGTTAAGGCTGATTACACTGCCTTTGTCATCAAAAGTAACATCCGCGATGCCGATGGTTTCGGCGTACTTTCCTGCATGCAGAATCGGGGTGTTATTAACGCGTTCAGCATAGGGAATATTGCTCAAGCCCAATTCGCGAAAATCACCTTGTAACGTATGAGAGTGGCCGCCAACAATCAAACTGATCCCAGCAACCTCTTGGGCGAGTATTTTATCTTGGTCCAGACCGAGGTGACTTAGCACTATGATGTGGTAAATGCCTTCAGCATGGAGTTTAGTAACAGTGCGTCTGGTGGTTTCAATGGCATTGATAAAATGGGTATCTTCGTCGGGACGAGCAATCTCTTTCATTTGATCAAGCGTGATGCCGACGATAGCGACTTGCTTGTCCTGCAATGGCTTTAAAATATATTTCGCCGTCTGCGAGTCATTGTCGTAATCGTACAGGTTTGGGTGGCACGCTAGGCGCGCTTTTTTGTCTAAGCTTTCTTGGCTTAAATCCATATTACCGGCAAGTAACGGGAATTGGATATCGTTTAGGAAATCTAACACTGGACCGTTACCGGCATCAATTTCATGATTTCCGAGCACCATGGCATCGGGCTTTAGTAGATTCAGAAGGTCAGAATTGGCTTTGCCTTTGAACTCATTAAAGTAAAGTGTGCCTTGAAAGCTGTCGCCGCCATGTAAAAACAGAAACGATTGCTGCTTGGCTTTGGCCGATAACTTGGCCTGAGAAAGTTGGTAACCTATGCGTGCATACCCGCCGCTATGGGTGTACAGCGTTAGCTCTTGTTGTTGCTCGGTGAACGTAAACTGCAGTCTATTTGCGTCGAAATGAGAATGTGTGTCGTTGATGTGGGCAAGTTTTAAAGTGTAATTAGACGTCATCTTAATCCTCAGAACCAAACAAGAATTATAGCACTAACCTTTCTGTTTGGTGAAATACTGATTTTGGCGGCTAAAAAAGGGAGCCAAGCTCCCTTTTTTACAGAGTAAGTTAATTAGCTCTTATCGGGCTTGTCATCAAATTCACCGTCGTCTGACAGCACAATGCCTTTGTGCTTCATTCTACGACTCCACAATTTACGCGCTAATTGCTGCATATCTGTGACAGGGTCATTCGAATCGACAATTTCTAGTCCGAGCAGGGATTCGACGATATCTTCTAAGGTAACAATGCCTTCACCTGAGCCGTATTCATCAACAACCATCGCAATCTTGGTATTACGTTTAATCATAAGCTCAAATAGTGGGAGAATTTTTGCGGTTTCAGGGATGACCAACAAGTTCTTCTTCAACACGGCAATCGATTCTTTCGGTGTCTTACGCTCTGCAAGCAATACGTCATTGCGGTTAATATAGCCGATGATGTTATCAGGCTCATCTTTATAAACCGGAATTCGAGTAAAAGGCTTTGCCATATATTTAGCCGCAAAATCGCCTTGGGTTAAGGTTGTTGGCAGCTTAAACATCACCGTTCTTGGCGTCATTATTGTGGTAACAGGCATCTCTTTCACTGACAACATTTGCGTCAAAATCTTAGACTCTTGCTCGTCTAGTTCGCCCGATACTCTACCAATCTCAGCCATGGCGCTCATCTCTTGACGAATATATTGGCCTTCATCGCCTTTGCCCATAAGCTGGGTAACCTGCTTAGACATCCAGATGAGTGGCCGTGTTGTACGCTCCATCCATACTAGTGCGACTGAAACTGTTGGTGCCAGTGAGCGCCAGTAGTTTGCCCCTAGTGTTTTAGGGATGATCTCTGAGAAGAACAAAATCAGAAAGGTAAGCACACCAGAGAATACGCCTAGCATCTCGTCACCAAACACTTTAGCGGCTTGTGCGCCAGCTACTGCGGCTCCAACTGTGTGCGCTATGGTATTTAAAGTAAGGATAGATACGAGTGGAGATTCAACGTTTTCTTTTTGTTTCTTCAACCTAGCTGCTGCTGCGGGTTTTGTTCCGGCAAGAGTGGCGATATAACTGGGCGTGACTGAGAGTAGAACTGCTTCAAACACACTACAAAGAAAAGAGATAGTAATGGCGACAAATACTATAATGATAAGAGTTATCATAAAGGTGAAATTACACTTCCAAATTGCAGACCAACATTGGTCTGAGCGGATTCTAGCATAGGTTTATCTTAACCGTGATAGGGGCAAATGCAGTTTAGTCGCAATTTATTCGGTTTTTTGTATCTAGCTATTATAAGTCGTCGCTTGAATTGAATATTTATCATGCTTTTGCAGCCTAGCATTAACGATAAGTGTATGAATTAGCGGTATGAGCATATTAGAGGAGCGAGGTTGCTGGCCAAATTTTGTTAGGATCTGTATAATTCGCCGCCCGCATGCAGGTTTTAGGTTTTTTGAGGTTACACACATGAGTGAAAAGAAGATCAATTTATTAGATCTTGATCGTAAATCGATGAGAGCGTTGTTTGCCGATATGGGCGAAAAACCGTTCCGTGCTGATCAATTGATGAAATGGCTTTATCACTTTGGTGTGAGTGACTTTGAAGAGATGAGCAATATCAACAAAGCATTACGTGCAAAGTTGGCGCGTAAGTTTGAGATTGTTGCACCAAAAATTGCCAGCTATCAAAAATCAGCTGATGGCACTATTAAGTTTGCTATTGACGTGGGTAACGGCCAAGAAGTTGAAACGGTTTATATACCTGAAGATGATCGCGCCACTTTATGTGTCTCGTCGCAGGTTGGTTGTGCCCTTGAATGTACCTTCTGCTCAACTGGAGCTCAAGGCTTTAACCGTAACTTAACTGTGGCTGAGATCATCGGTCAAGTCTGGCGTGTCGCGGACTTTATTGGCTTTGTGAAAGACACTGGCGAACGCCCAATCACTAACGTCGTTATGATGGGAATGGGTGAGCCACTGCTCAACCTGAAGAACGTTATCCCCGCTTTGGACATCATGTTAGACGATTTTGGTTTCAGCTTGTCAAAGCGCCGTGTCACTGTATCGACCTCCGGTGTCGTTCCTGCGTTAGATATTCTTGGCGACGCACTTGATGTGGCTTTGGCTGTGAGTATTCATGCGCCAAACGATGAGCTACGTGATGTACTTGTGCCAGTAAACAAGAAGTACCCATTGGAAGATTTCCTGGCGGGGATCCGTCGCTATATCGCCAAGTCTAATGCTAACCGTGGCCGCGTTACAGTTGAGTATGTGATGCTTGACCATATTAATGACAGTACCGACCAGGCGCATGAGTTGGCTAAGTTGATGAAAGATACGCCATGCAAAGTGAATTTAATTCCATTCAATCCATACCCAGGTTCTCCCTACGGCCGTTCGTCTAATTCACGAATAGACCGTTTTTCTAAAGTATTGATGGAATATGACTTAACGGTTATTGTGCGTAAAACCCGCGGTGATGATATCGATGCTGCTTGTGGTCAACTTGCAGGTGATATTCGAGACAGAACCAAGCGTTTAGCGAAAAAACGCATGCAAGAGAATCAAATTTCGGTCACAATGGATTAACTCTTTGTATCTATTGGTAGATAGGCTAAACGATGAATCATAGAAAGGTAAGTGTGCCACTGGCTATTTTGCTGTCTGCAACCGCTCTTGCGGGCTGCGTGACACAAAGTACCTATACCGGCACTAATACACCTGTCTCTGAGAAGAAAGTCGATAAAGTGGCCGCTGCACGTCAACGGGTGCAGTTGGGCTTAGCCTATTTACAGAAAGGTAATAGTGAGCAAGCAAAAGTAAATTTGGATCGTGCGTTAGCTTTTGCGCCTGAGCTTGAAGATGTGCATATTGCATTTGCATATTATTACAGCTCAGTCGGCGAATTAGAAAGGACCGAACAGGCATATCGACAGGCAACAAACCTTAGGGATGCCAGCGGAGATTCATTTAATAATTTCGGTACATTCCTGTGTCAACAAGGTAAATATGCTGAGTCTGAAAAGATGTTCCTTAAAGCGCTTGAACATTCTGCATATACTCAATCAGCATCTACTTATGAGAACTTGGGAATTTGTAGCCGAAAAGCGGGTCAAATAGAAAAAGCGAAAAAGTATTTCTCTATGGCGCTTAAATATGATCCTAGAAGACGCACTTCGCTTATCGAGTTAACAGAAATTGAACTTGAAGCGGAACGCTATATAGAGGCGAGAGCTCGACTAACGCGTTACCATAAAGTCGCGGTCGAATCTCCAATCAGTTTAGCGCTGGGAATTGAAATTGAACAAGGTCTGAAAGACGACGACGCAGTAAGAAAGTTTGGTATTTTACTATTAGCAAAGTTTCCCTCTTCGCCTCAGGCCAAGCAATATCGGGCTAATATGCATTAATGAAAAACGAACAGAATGATCTGCCCAACATAGACACCGAAAGCCTAGTGGAAGAGTCAACACTCACACTGGGCGTTTTGCTAAAAAAAGCCCGCGAAAATAAAGGGGCAACGATAGAGGATATTGCGGCGCAATTGCATTTACGCCCGGCTATCATTAAAGAGATTGAAGCGGACAATTTATTAGCGGTCGGCGCGGCGACCTATGTGCGCGGCTATGTAAAAAATTATGCTCGAGCGGTGCAAGCGGATCCGTTTGAAGTGCAAGCCTGCTTAGACAAACAGCTATTAAACGATGCTGAACCGTCGATGCAGAGCTTTTCTCGTAAAACAACTCGTCAGGCTCGTGATGGTCGGTTGATGTTTTTAACCTACTTCATAGTGTTAGTACTCTTAGCGTTAATGGTGCTGTGGTGGTTCCAAAAGTCATCCATGGAAACTTCGGTTGACTACTCTCAACCCACCGTTGAAGAAGT
This sequence comes from Shewanella sp. KX20019, assembly GCF_016757755.1. Taxonomy (NCBI): domain Bacteria; kingdom Pseudomonadati; phylum Pseudomonadota; class Gammaproteobacteria; order Alteromonadales; family Shewanellaceae; genus Shewanella; species Shewanella sp. KX20019. The sequence continues at coordinate 1,750,011 of NZ_CP068437.1, forward strand.
TGCGGCCTCTGCTGAAGATGCTCGCTCCAATGAACAGAACGATATTGCTAATAACTCAAGTGTACAGCCCTTGAACGAACAAACAGCAGATTCGCAATCTATCGCGACTGATACGTTAAGCGCTAATCCTCAGGTTACAGTTGCTAGCACACCAATGTCTGCAGGAGCGATGCTAGCCTCTATAGTTGAAAACCAGCTCGGCGACGAGGTCAGTGAAGACAGTTCTGCCACTAAGCAGGTTAATCGCAGCGATGCCATCATGTCAGATGTGGCCTTAACCCTAACGGGCGATTGCTGGATAAAAGTAACCGATGCTAACGGTGAAATACTCATCAATGGCTTGAAAAAATCAGGACGTGACATCAAGGTGAGTGGCATTGAGCCTTTTGCATTGATATTGGGCGCCCCACAAGTTGTGAATATACAGCTCAATGGGACTCAAGTTAGCTTGAAACAGTATCCTAGCGGTAAAGTGGCACGCTTAAGCCTGCCTCTCGCTGGACAATAACGAATGACAGAGCACAAAGACGATGTATAACGAATCTCCAATAATTAGACGCAAATCAAGCCGCATTTATGTTGGCGATGTACCGATTGGCGACGGCGCACCTATCGCTGTGCAATCGATGACTAACACTCGCACCACTGATGTTGCTGCGACTGTAGCGCAAATTAGCGCATTGGAAAAAGTTGGCGCAGACATTGTGCGTGTATCCGTACCGACGATGGATGCAGCAGAAGCGTTTAAACTTATTAAGCAACAAACCAATATCCCATTAATTGCCGATATTCATTTCGATTACCGTATCGCCCTTAAAGTGGCTGAATACGGTGTAGATTGCCTACGTATTAATCCAGGTAATATCGGTAACGAAGAGCGTATTCGCAGTGTTGTTGAATGCGCGCGCGACAAAAACATCCCCATCAGAATTGGGGTCAACGGTGGTTCATTAGAGAAAGAGCTAATGGACAAGTACAAAGAGCCAACACCTGAAGCGCTGCTAGAGTCTGCGATGCGTCATGTCGATATTCTCGACCGGCTTAACTTTGACCAGTTTAAAGTTAGCGTTAAAGCATCGGACGTATTTTTAGCGGTTGAATCTTATCGTTTGCTGGCTAAGCAGATAATACAGCCACTTCACTTAGGCATCACTGAAGCGGGCGGTGCACGTGCAGGTTCAGTTAAATCAGCTGTCGGCTTAGGTATGTTGCTGGCTGATGGTATTGGTGACACGCTGCGTATATCACTTGCAGCCGATCCTGTTGAAGAGATTAAAGTCGGTTTTGATATTCTTAAGTCTTTGCGGATCCGTTCGCGCGGGATTAACTTCATTGCCTGCCCGTCATGTTCTCGTCAAGAGTTTGATGTTATCTCGACGGTTAACGAATTAGAGCAGCGCCTTGAAGATATTGTTACCCCAATGGATGTTTCTATCATAGGTTGTGTGGTCAACGGTCCTGGTGAAGCACTTATCTCCGATATAGGGCTGACAGGCGGTAACCGCATGAGCGGCTACTATAAAGACGGTGTGCGTCAAAAAGAGCGTTTTGATAATAATAATATCGTTGATTCGCTAGAAGCTAAAATTCGTGCCAAAGTCGCCATGAATGAAGCAAGAATTCCAGCGCAAGATGTAAGCAAGTAAACCGTTTATTAATCACAAGTAAGCCTTGGCGACTTGTGATTTTTTGTGGGTCAAAGCACCCATTTTACGTTTAGTATTGAAACGCCTATAATGCGAGGCGTTTTTTATTTTTTAAACAGCAAATTTGGCGAGTCGAATAGTGGCAAAACAGATCCAAGCGATCCGCGGAATGAACGACATTCTGCCGACCCAAAGTCCTATATGGCAAAAACTTGAAACCGTTCTTAGAGATACTGTCAGTGCATACGGTTATAGCGAAATTCGTACACCTATCGTAGAAAGTACCGACCTTTTCAAACGTTCAATCGGTGAAGTAACTGATATCGTTGAAAAAGAGATGTACACCTTCGAAGATCGTAACGGCGATAGCTTAACGCTGCGCCCAGAAGGCACCGCTTCAACTGTACGCGCGGGTAACGAGCACGGTTTACTGTATAACCAAGAGCAACGTCTTTGGTATATGGGACCTATGTTCCGTCATGAGCGCCCTCAAAAGGGTCGTTATCGTCAATTTAACCAGTTTGGTGTTGAAGTTTACGGCATCCCGAGTGCAGACATCGATGCAGAAGTCTTGATGCTGTCCGCCATGCTTTGGAAAAAGCTGGGGATCTCGGAGCATGTCACACTGGAACTGAATACCCTAGGTGATAGCGAAGAGCGTGCAGCATACCGCGATGCTTTGATTGCCTTTTTAGAGCAGCATAAAGATGTGCTCGATGAAGACAGTCAACGCCGTATGTACAGTAATCCTCTTCGAGTTTTAGACTCTAAAAATGCGGCTGTTCAAGCACTTTTGGCTGATGCTCCAGCGTTGATGGACTATTTAGGCGAAGAGACTCGTTCACATTTTTCACATTTATGTGAACTCTTAGAGGCTGTTGGCATCCAATACACAATCAATCCTCGTCTAGTGCGTGGCTTAGATTACTATAACCGCACAGTATTCGAGTGGGTGACATCAAGTTTAGGCTCACAGGGCACAGTATTAGCAGGCGGTCGTTACGATGGTTTAGTGGGTCAACTTGGAGGCAAATCAACGCCTGCAGTCGGCTTTGCTATGGGTCTTGAGCGTATTGTGTTATTGCTAGAAACCCTTGAGCTAGATAAAGACGTTAAACCTGCAGTTGATGTATACGTCACTGCGATGGGTGATAACTGTCGTGTTGAAGCGATAAAGGTAGCGCAAGAATTAAGAACAAGTTTGCCAAATTTGAGAGTGATGAGCCATTGCGGTGGCGGTAACTTTAAAAAACAGATGAAGCGAGCAGATAAAAGCGGTGCCGCTGTGGCGCTTGTGATTGGTGAAGATGAACTTGCCAATAATCAAGTTGCAGTAAAGTACCTTCGTGAAGATAAAGCACAAGAATTAGTTGCCCGAGATGCGTTGGCGACTTATATTGCAGAACTGATTTAAAAGGGGAAGTACACGTGGAAGTCTATAGCACAGAAGAGCAACAAGTAGATGCTATCAAACAGTTCTGGAAAGATTACGGTAGCTCAGTTGTCGTAGGTGCTGTTGTCGGTTTAGGTGGATTATTTGGTTGGAACTATTATTCCGACTACCAGATAGCTCAAGCGGAAGCAGCCTCAGAGTCTTTTCAGGCCCTAAGTAGTCAAAATACAGCGGATGCAGCAATGCTTAGCGCAGCTGATACGTTTGCTAAAGAGCATGGTCAAAAAGGCTATCAGTCTTTATTAGAGCTTATGGTGGCGAAATCAGCTGTTGAAACGGGTGATTTAGAAAAGGCAGAAGCGACACTTAAAAATGTAATAGCGGTCAATGCAGATAGCAGTATCGTGCTCGTTGCCACTATCCGTCTAGCACGTGTACAAGCAGAGCAAGGTCAATTTGCGACAGCGATTACTACGCTAGAGCAGATTAAAGATGTTGCTTCAGCGGCACAGAGAGATGAATTAAAAGGTGATTTCTTGGTTCGCCAAGGTGATACCGACAAGGCTAAGCTTGCCTATCAAGCTGCGGTAGAAAATGGTGGCACTATGAGTAGTCCAACATTGCAAATGAAGCTTGATAATTTGAACAAGGCATAAGGAATCTGCCCATGAAGTCTTGGTGCAAAACACTGCTCGCATGTGGATTGAGCATAGGTATGCTGTCTGCGTGTTCATCGAATGATGTCGAAGAAGAGCCCATTGCTGAGCTTACAGAAATTGAAGCAAGCGTTTTCCCTGAAGTTAACTGGAGCGCTAATGTAGGTGATGGGGTAGGCGATTACTATTCACGTCTACGTCCGGCTGCGCGATATGATAAACTTTATGTTGCTGATCGCTACGGTAAAGTCGTTGCATTTGATGAAGCGACGGGTAAAAAAGCGTGGGAACAAGATTTTAGCTCCGTTTTTAGGGATAATATCCTAGCTAAAAACAAAGGCGCTCGTTTAGCTGGTGGTGTTACAGCCGCTCGAAACAAGGTTTTTGTGGGCGGGGAAAGCGGCCTTGTTGCGGCGTTTGATGCTGAGACTGGTGAAAAAGTATGGCATGTTATCGCTGGTGGTGAAGTGTTATCAGCACCGACGGTTGGCGAAGACATTGTGGTCGTCAATACAGGTTCTGGTACACTAGAAGCCTTTAATGTTGATGATGGCGAAAAGCGTTGGGTTTATGAAAACCAACTGCCAACGTTAACCCTACGTGGTACTGGCTCGGCAGCCTTTGATGCGGGTGGTTTTTTTGTCGGTACTGCCGATGGAAAAATTGCAGTCGTGATTAAAACCAACGGCCAGGCAGCATGGCAACAAGCGATCTATACGCCTGCAGGCGGTAACGAGTTTTCTCGTATGGCCGATGTTGACATGCAGCCATTGCTCGTGGGTGAAAACCTATACGCGGTGAGTTACAACGGTAACCTTGTCTCAATGGAGATGCGTACCGGTCGTGTTGTATGGACTCGTAAGTATTCAAGCTTTCATGAATTAGCCTATTCAGGTGCGAGCTTGTTTGTGGTTGATGATCATAGCCGTATTTACTCTGTCGATAGACGAAATGGTCTAGAGTTATGGAGTAATGTTGAGCTGGCAAACCGTAACTTAACTGCAGCGGTTGCATTTAAAGACTATGTTGTAGTTGGTGATTTTGAAGGCTACCTACACTTTTTAAGCAAGTCTGACGGCAAAATAGTTGGTCGTGTTCAAGTAGATAGCACAGGTTTGTACAGTCAGCCGCTTGTTGTCAATGACAACTTGTATGTGCAGACTCGTGGTGGACAAGTGGTTCGAGTTACACTTCCGTAAGCCGAGTTGTTTGAGATGATAAGGCCCCTGGATGTGTATTCCGGGGGCTTTTTAGTTAATAGAAATATAGTAATTAGTAATAGAGGCAATAAAAATGATTCCTGTTGTGGCCCTTGTTGGGCGACCAAACGTTGGTAAGTCGACCCTTTTTAACCGACTTACCCGTACCAGAGATGCCTTAGTGGCAGATTTTCCTGGGCTAACTCGGGATCGTAAGTACGGCCGAGCATTCTTGGCTGGCTATGAGTTCATTGTGGTCGATACTGGTGGTATTGATGGCACTGAAGAGGGGATAGAAACCCGCATGGCTGAGCAGTCGTTAGCGGCGATTGAAGAAGCTGACGTTGTCCTGTTTATGACCGATGCTCGCGCTGGTCTAACCGCAGCCGATTTGGCAATTGCACAGCACTTACGTAGCCGTGAGAAAACCACATTCGTTGTTGCCAATAAAGTTGATGGTATCGATGCCGATTCAGCTTGTGCAGAGTTTTGGTCGCTGGGTCTTGGTGAAGTTTACCAAATGGCAGCGGCGCAAGGTCGTGGTGTAACCAACATGATTGAGTATTCGTTGGCGCCATATGCTGAAGCGATGGGTATCGTTAAGCAGGGTGAAGGCGAAGAGGACGAAGAGGAGCGTGAATTCACGGAAGAGGAAGCGGAAGCTGAGCAGAAACGTCTGCAGGACTTGCCGATTAAACTTGCCATTATTGGTAAGCCTAACGTGGGTAAATCAACGCTAACTAACCGTATTTTGGGTGAAGAGCGCGTTGTTGTTTATGACGAACCTGGCACCACACGCGACAGTATTTACATTCCAATGGAACGTGAAGGTCGTGAGTATGTACTTATTGATACTGCGGGTGTACGCCGTCGTAGCAAGGTGCATGAAACCGTTGAGAAGTTCTCGGTCATTAAAACGCTTAAAGCGGTTGAAGACTGTAACGTGGTACTGCTTATTATCGATGCCCGTGAAGGTATCGCTGAGCAAGATCTTGGTCTTTTAGGTTTTGCCCTAAACGCTGGTCGTGCATTGGTGATCGCCGTCAACAAGTGGGATGGAATCGATCAAGACGTTAAGGATCGTGTTAAGAGCGAACTTGACCGACGTTTAGGTTTTATCGATTTTGCCCGTATTCACTTTATCTCTGCTTTGCACGGCACTGGCGTTGGTCATTTATATGAGTCGGTTGAAGAAGCATACGACAGTGCTACTAATCGTGTAAGTACCGCTATGTTGACCCGTATCATGCAGATGGCACAAGACGATCACCAGCCGCCATTGGTAAATGGTCGCCGCGTTAAGCTTAAATACGCTCACGCCGGTGGTTACAACCCTCCTATTGTGGTTGTTCACGGTAACCAAGTTAAGAAGCTACCTGATTCATACAAGCGCTATATGATGAACTACTATCGTCGTTCACTTAAAGTGATGGGCACGCCGATCCAAATTCGCTTCCAAGATGGTGCTAACCCGTTCGAGGGTCTGCACACTAAGAAGCTGACAGTGGGTCAAGAGCGTCGTCGTAAGCGTATGACATCGCATATTCGTGACAAGAAGAATGAAGATTAACTCTTTGCTTATCGCTTGATGATCGAGTTTGATTGCTAAGTTAGTGACTAAAAGGAACCTTCGGGTTCCTTTTTTGTTGCTTGGGGTTTGGGTTTTAAAGGTTAATTTCTGTTTTTACAAAAGAGGTTGAGCTAATAAAGCTCTGCTTGATAAAGGTCGTGGGCTTCCAGCTTACACTTGGCCAAGAAGGGGTCAACAGCAACCCCTCTTGGATCGCACCTGCCGCCCTGGCGAAGTTGCCTCCCTTGTACTTATTTGAAATATGACTAAAGGCCTAGCTCGTTATTGGACAAAAACGTATTTCAAGTTGGCCTAGTGAATGTCCGCTAATGGCACAGAATTACCGCCTTTAGCAACTAAATCACTACTACGTTCTCCTCTGATAGTGATAAAATCTCCGCATCAGAATTACCGAGAAACTCTATGTTTATCCATCATGTTAACGGCATCGACTGGCTTGTGATTACAGCTTTTGAAGAACTGAAAAATATATTTATCGAAGAAGCCGGTGAGATTCCCTTTTGCTTCTCTACCGCCAGCGAATTGAACCTGATTGATCAAGCCAAGCGTACTTATGGATATTTGCCTACACTCAGCGGCGTAATCACCGATACTGGCTCATTTCAAAGTCAGGATAACGAAGAAGATTTGAACCCACAGCTTGCCTGCCTAGTTGAGGGGCGTGGTCGGGTGTTTATCTATCACGGCGGCTTTGTGGCTTTTGTGGATAACGAGCAAACCTTTATTACCCGAATGGACTGAAAATTATTCAGTAAGTTGAAATCAGCGAATTGGCATCCCTAGCCGTTCATCTGCAAGCGCTTCGTTTATTAACAGGGTGCGAATCGAATGGAGCCGGATCCTAGCTTCAATAATAAAAGCAATGCTGCGGTTAACTGGCGAGCTGTATCCCTAGCAAGGAATGGGGCAAAATGAGCTAGCTTTTAACAATGGCGGTTCCAATGACCTGCGGTCGGCGTATGTGCAGACGTAACTGAGGCACGCTTTGCGCCGTCTGACCTCCAAGGACGGTGGGAATGCCAAATTCTGTATGGAACAGAATTGGCCATGGCCGCTCTGCGGTTTCATCAGACCTCCAGGGATGGAGGAAATGCCAAATTCTGTAAGGAACAGAATTGGCCCTGAAACCGATGGCCTCAGCTGCATCTACACTGGGTTATAAAAGCGTAAACTCTCGGCATTTGAGTTTTTTAATTAAAGAACACAAAAGCCACCGTTTCGCAAAACTAATAGAAAACAGCCATTCCCCATCGAAGTTGCCGAAGTGCGTAGATAACAATGCCGTGGAGCCATCATGGTCTTTCCCGTGCATCCATGCACTTCAAGACATTCAGGCATCCTGCCTATCAGATGATGGTTCAGGCTTGGGGGGACATGGATGTCCCATCTGAGCCGTTAGGCGATTTTTATTGGAGTATGAGGCCCGTATCTAATGCATGTAACTTCGTCGGGGCTCATGGTGGATGCAAGGAGGATAAGGACGAGCAGTCCTCCTTGCCCAGGTATGGGATGGAATCCCATTATTGTAGTTGTTAGACGTAGTCTAACTATAAGGTCAAACGAAGTTTGATTAGCTGTATGTTAAATATAAAACGAAGTTTGAACCAAAGCACAACAGGTTAACTCACCTCAATAACCGTTGAAGTCACACTTCCATCCCGCAAACGCGTCGTTAACGTGTCCCCCACAATGGTATCGTCAGCTGTCTGTAGCACCTTACCTTTACCGTTCAAGGTAATACTATAGCCTCGACTCAATGTCGCCAGTGGACTCACTGTGTCTAACTGCTGGCCGCGATGAGCGAGGCGTTGCTCGCTCATGGCAAGCTTATCGGTCATTAGTGTGGTTAGCTTGTCACCAAGATAGCTCAATCGTTGACTTTCTAGGTCCAAACGATGTTGCGGAGATTGATTGTCGAGTCGATTACTTAATTGCTGCTGTTTTAGTGTCAAAGCGTGCAGTTTTGATTGCAGTGCTTTTTGTAGTCTGAGCTGCATCTCATCGAAGGTTTGCTCGTAGGTTTGCAAGCGTCGCTGTGGATCTTGCTTTTGCAGACGGTGTTCAGCTGTTTGCAGCTGATTTTGCTGCTTTAGCTGGTAATGCTGCCAGCTCTGCTTCAATCGAGATAATACCGCAGTTAACTTTTGCGCCTTGTTGTCGGCATCATTGGATAACAACTCTGCACCGGCCGATGGCGTCGGGGCGCGCAGATCGGCGACATAATCACTGATAGTGGTATCAACTTCATGACCAACGGCGGATACCACCGGGATACCACTGTTATAGATGGTGTGAGCTAAGCCTTCATCGTTAAAGCTCCATAAATCTTCTAATGATCCACCACCACGGGTCACTAACAAGACATCGACCTCTGCGCGGGTGTTGGCTAGATTAATTGCGTTGCAAATGCTCAATGCGGCCTCAGTGCCTTGCACGGCCGTTGGGTAGATGATGACCTCAACAGATGAATCACGGCGGGCTAGTACATGTAATATATCGCGAATCGCCGCGCCAGTAGGGGAGGTGACCACGCCAATGCGTTGAATATTTTTCGGTAATGGTCGCTTGGTATCTGCAGCAAACATACCTTCAGCCGCGAGCTTCATTTTCAGCGCTTCATACTGCTGGGCTAATAAGCCATCGCCTGCAGGCTGCATCGATTCAATCAGTAACTGATAATCACCTCTTGGTTCATAAACGCTAATGTTACCCTTGACTAAAACTTGCTGACCATTGGCTGGGCGAAATGTCACCGCTTGGTTTCTCCCTTTAAACATCGCGCAGCGGATCTGCGAAAAGTTATCTTTAAGGGTCAAATACCAGTGGCCAGAACCGGGAGCGGCAAAGTTTGAAATTTCAGCATTTAGCCAAATTCGGCCTAACTGTCCCTCAAGAAGTTGTCTGACTTCACCATTGAGCCGAGAGACGGTATAAACATTGTTTTTTGAGGTTTTCATGATTTATTTACACACAAATGCTAATTAATGCCTATTTTCCATTTACCAACCCAGATATGCAAGGTATAATCTCGCCGCAATATTTCACCTCTAAATCCTACTCTCTTGGGGAGATGTTGCATGTTAAGATTAAAGAAAGAAGCGCTAACGTTTGATGATGTGTTGCTAGTTCCAGCGCACTCCACCGTCCTCCCAAATACTGCCGTTCTCAAAACACGTCTAACAAATAAGATAGAACTAAACACGCCTATTGTGTCTGCTGCGATGGATACCGTCACAGAAGCACGCTTAGCAATTGCGATTGCTCAAGAAGGTGGTTTAGGATTTATTCATAAGAATATGACGATTGAGCAACAAGCTGAAGAAGTTCGCAAAGTTAAAATTTACGAAGCGGGTATTGTTCAGCAGCCAGTGACTGTGACGCCAACGACCACCCTTGCCGATCTTAAAGTTCTCACTGAGAAAAATGGCTTTGCGGGTTACCCAGTCGTGAATGATGCACATGAGCTTGTCGGTATTATTACTGGCCGTGACGTGCGTTTTATTACTGATTGGAGCCGTACTGTAGATCAGGTGATGACCCCTAAAGATCGTCTAGTGACTGTTCCTGAAGGGACTAAGCTAGATGAAGTTCAAACGCTGATGCATTCTCACCGTGTTGAGAAAGTGCTGGTCGTTGACAGTAACTTTAAGCTTAAAGGTCTTATCACAGTTAAAGATTTCCAAAAAGCCGAGCGTAAGCCTAATGCCTGTAAAGACGAGTTAGGTCGCTTACGTGTTGGTGCTGCGGTTGGTGCTGGTCCTGGTAATGAAGAGCGCGTTGACGCGCTTGTTATTGCTGGTGTTGATGTACTGCTCATCGATTCATCTCATGGCCACTCTGAAGGCGTGCTGCAGCGTATTCGTGATACTCGCGCCAAATATCCTGACCTACAAATTGTTGGCGGTAACGTTGCAACAGCTGAAGGCGCAATAGCCCTAGTTGAAGCCGGTGTTAACGCGGTTAAAGTCGGTATTGGTCCTGGCTCTATCTGTACTACTCGTATCGTTACTGGTGTGGGTGTACCGCAAATTACTGCTGTTTCTGATGCAGCTGAAGCGGTTAAGCATCTTAATATTCCTGTTATCGCTGATGGCGGTATTCGTTTCTCTGGTGATTTGGCTAAAGCATTAGCTGCGGGCGCATCATGCATCATGGCCGGTTCTATGTTTGCCGGTACTGATGAAGCGCCTGGTGAGACTGAGCTATATAACGGCCGTGCTTATAAGTCATACCGCGGTATGGGTTCTCTTGGTGCAATGACCCAAACACAAGGTTCGTCTGACCGTTATTTCCAAAGCGATAATGCAGCAGACAAGTTAGTACCAGAAGGTATTGAAGGTCGGGTCGCTTACAAAGGTAAGCTTAAAGAGATCATTCACCAGCACATGGGCGGTCTACGTTCATGCATGGGCTTAACCGGCTGTGCGACTATTAAAGATCTTAATGAAAAAGCAGAATTTGTGAAAATTACCTCAGCAGGCATGGGCGAGTCTCATGTGCACGATGTGACCATCAGCAAAGAAGCGCCGAACTATCGTTCAGGCTCTTAAGGTTTGATAAAGGCGACAGTTATTGTCGCCTTTTATTTATGTGTTAAAGGCTGGCTAACAGACGGCAGCCATTAACCGACAAAGATAATCGTTAAATAAAAATATAAAGATAAGGTACCCCATGAGCAATATTCATGAGCATAAGATCCTCATCCTGGATTTTGGATCTCAATACACCCAGTTGATTGCCCGCCGTATTCGTGAAATCGGTGTTTATTGTGAACTTTGGGCTTGGGATGTTTCCGAAGAGCAAATTCGTGGTTTTGCACCTAACGGCATTATCTTAGCCGGTGGTCCCGAAAGTGTGACTGCCAAAGACTCTCCACGTGCCCCAGAATATGTCTTTAACGCTGGCGTTCCAGTACTTGGAATTTGTTATGGCATGCAAACCATGTCTGAGCAACTTGGCGGTAAAGTGATTCAAGGTGTGGGTGAGGGTGAGTTTGGTTACGCACAAGTTGAAGTGCAAGCTGAATCGGCACTGTTCAAAAGCATCGAAGATGCCATCAGTGAAACAGGCAAACCACTGCTTGACGTATGGATGAGCCACGGCGACAAAGTGTCAGAGATCCCTGCAGGTTTTGTCACTGTCGCTAAAACTGAAACTTGTCCATTTGCGGCTATGGCTAATGAAGATAAGCAGTTTTACGGCGTACAGTTTCACCCTGAAGTGACCCACACTCGCCAGGGTAAGCGTATGCTAGAGCATTTCGCATTAGAGATCTGTGGCTGTCCTGCGAATTGGAAACCGTCATCAATTATTGAAGACGCAATTGAGAAGCTTAAAAAACAGATCGGCAACGATGAAGTTATTTTGGGTTTATCTGGTGGTGTAGATTCATCGGTAGTGGCTATGCTGCTGCATCGCGCAATTGGCGATAAGTTGACTTGTGTATTTGTTGATAACGGTCTTTTACGTTTGAACGAAGCCAATCAAGTGATGGATATGTTTGGCGATCACTTTGGCCTTAACATTGTGCACGTCAATGCTGAGCATCGTTTCTTAGAGCAGATGGCTGGCGAAGCAGATCCAGAAGCAAAACGTAAGATCATTGGTCGTGTATTTGTAGAGATCTTCGATGAAGAGTCAAAGAAATGCGCTAACGCTAAATGGCTTGCTCAAGGCACTATTTACCCAGATGTGATTGAATCTGCAGGTAGCGCCACCGGTAAAGCTCATGTGATTAAGTCACACCATAACGTTGGCGGATTGCCTGATGATATGGAGATGGGGTTAGTTGAGCCACTGCGTGAATTGTTTAAAGATGAAGTGCGTAAAATTGGTTTAGAGTTAGGTCTGCCATACGACATGCTTTATCGTCACCCGTTCCCAGGACCTGGTCTTGGTGTACGTGTTCTAGGCGAAGTGAAGAAAGAGTATTGCGACTTACTACGTTTAGCCGACGCGATTTTCATCGAAGAGCTACACAATGCCGACCTATACAATAAAGTGAGCCAAGCGTTCACTGTGTTCCTACCAGTGCGTTCAGTAGGTGTCATGGGCGATGGCCGTAAATACGATTGGGTTGTATCTTTACGTGCGGTAGAGACTATCGACTTTATGACAGCGCATTGGGCACATCTGCCCTATGACTTCTTAGGTCGTGTATCTAATCGAATTATCAATGAGATCGATGGCATTTCGCGTGTCGTTTACGATATTTCAGGTAAGCCACCTGCAACGATTGAGTGGGAATAATCTTCCGCTTATAATGACCCCAAAAAAAGGTGCTTCGGCACCTTTTTTATTTTGTACCACAATTGATAGAATACGAGTTAGTAAAACGTTATCAGCGAAAAACCGCGACTCAGCTGGAGATAAACTTGTCAGAACCCGATACATCACCCACAGAACACAGCAATGAAGGCATGAGTGAAGCAATGGCCGCGCAACAGGCTCAAGATCGCCGCTTTATGAAGATGGCAATGCAGATGGCTGCAAAAGCTGAAGAGAAGGGAGAGGTCCCAGTAGGCGCAGTATTGGTCAAAGACGGTGAAGTCGTCAGTGCGGGGTTTAACTTTAGTATCGGTCTACATGATCCCAGTGCTCATGCCGAGATGCAGTGTATTCGCCAAGCTGGCAAAGTATTAGCAAACTATCGTCTACTCGATAGTACCTTGTATGTCACGTTAGAGCCTTGCGCAATGTGCGCCGGTGCAATAGTCCATTCGAGAATTAGCCGTTTAGTATTTGGTGCGCAAGATCAGAAAACGGGCGCTGCGGGGACGGTGATTGATATTGTGCGCCACAGTGCGTTTAATCATCAAGTAGAGGTGACCTCTGGGGTGCTTGAAACTGAATGCGCTACGCAGTTAAGTGCCTTTTTTAAGCGACGTAGAAAAGAGAAAAAGGCCGCTAAAGCGCAAGCTAAGCTCGAGGCTAGTCAGAAGGGCGAATAAAAACAAAGAACTGCTTTTGTCTATTAAGGTTTTTTACATGGCGTGCCTTTAGTTGATTACGGCGACGTGCGGCAATATTGTTAATCGTTTTCTTTCTCATATCAGTTCCAAGGTCTGTGGGAGGTTTCTTCTAAATAGCTTAACCTAGTTAGATGAAGTTTAAATTAATTAAATTCAATTAAATCTATAGGTTTCGACGGTTTTTACGTCGTTACTGTGGTTGAGCTGTTTCAATTGTTTGGCCACTATTGTCGGCAGTTTGAGTCGCAACTTCCTTTAATTCAATTAGCATATTCTGGTTATCAATCCACACTAACGTGTCGTAATAACGACGGATACTATCGACATAGTGCACAGCTTCATTGCCGCGAGCATAACCATATCGAGTTTTCTGGTAATGTTTACGCTTTTGTAGCAGCGGTAATACCTCTTTTATATCTCGCCAAGCACTCGGATTGAGCCCCATCGATTGGGCTAGTTTACGAGCATCTTCGACATGGCCAAAACCGATGTTATATGATGCGAGTGCAAACCACATCCGCTGACTCTCTGGTATAGAGTCGGGCAGACGTTCAAGCATACTGTTGAGATACTTAGCGCCGCCTTGGATGCTCTGAAAAGGGTCGAGTCTATTTTTAATTCCCACCTGTTTTGCCGTGGGCAGCGTGAGCATCATTAATCCCCGCACACCAGTCGGTGAACGTGCATTGGGGTTCCAATGTGATTCTTGGTAGGCGGTCGCGGCAAGCTTGCGCCAATCAATCACTCCGGCGTATTTTTCAAACGTCGCTTGATATTTAGGCAGCTTATTATCGATGGCACGTATAAAGGCGCGTGTATCGACATAGTCAAAACGTTTTACGTGAGCAAAGTATTTTTCGTTCAAGTGGGCGAGGGTGCCACTGCGCTTTTCGGTATGCCAAAATGCTAATAGCTGGCTCATGAGGCGGTCACTATTATTGGGGGGAAGCAACCAAACTACGGGTTGTTTCTCTTTTAGGATAGGCCCTTGACGTAACTCAGGCATAAAGCGCCTGTTAATATCTAAGCTGGTTGAGTCGGCAATGGTATAGAGTAGCTCGCCAGCGGCTATCATAGTGAGTAACTCCTCTGCATCTTTATCTTTTTCCTGACTCCAAACAAGATTAGGGTTAGATTTTTGCAGTTCAGTTAAGGTGTCGACAAAGGAAGAGTCGGTAATAACGGTAATATCACCTTGTAAGTCGTTAATGTCTTTAGGCTGCGGCGTGCCTTGACGATAAACTAAGACTTGGTTGACTCGGTATAAAGGCGGACCAACACGAAACTGCTCTCTTCTTGCTGGTGTATCAGCAAGACCTGCGGCTATCAAATCAATTTCGCCGCGCCTTAGTGCGTTATAAAGCTCACTGATATTACCGTAGGGCTGCATCTTCAGCTCTAGGTTTAAGTATTTGGCAAAACGCTCAGCCATTTCAAAATCGTAACCAGAATCACCTTGACCAGAGCTAAAGTAGATCTGCGGGCCAAACATTGTGCCAACCACTAATTCAGTTTTAGGGGCCGTTACGCGGACTTTCTCTTGCTCCACTGCTACCTTCTGGCAGGCAGCCAGTAGGGTTATGCAGGTAAAAACAAGCAAAAGTCTTTTCATCATTATTATTGGTTAGCGCTTAAAATATAAAGAAATAGTCGTCGATTATACCACATTCTGCTATATGGCAAAAAAATGCCATTTTTCAATTAGGCTGCTATTTTATTATGACCCTAAATCGAGATTTTGCTGCAAATTCACTCAGCAAATCGACAAAAAATAGTGAGTGCTTTTTCCTATACAGGAAACACTGTTTTCTATAGTGACTGCTAATGATTTGTGGCAAACATTTCCCTATAATAGCGCCAGATCTGACCCTGCAATTATAATTTATAAGGTGAAAAGACGTGATGGAGATCATTCGCGGAGCCCCTGCACTTTCGGCGTTTAGAGTACAGAAGCTGATGGAAGCTTGTGGATCGGCAGCACTACCAGTGCGCCAAATCTATGCCGAGTTTACCCACTTAGCTGATTTGAAAGAATCACTAGATGAAAATGAAACTCAACAGCTTGAAAAAATCTTAACCTATGGCCCTGCTATTGAAGCACACCAGCCAGAAGGTAAACTCCATTTTGTCACACCCCGTCCCGGTACAATTTCTCCTTGGTCTTCTAAAGCAACTGATATCGCCCACAACTGTGGACTCGATAAAGTATTGCGTTTAGAGCGTGGTATTGCTTACTACGTTGTCGCTGATGAGTTGACTGTTGAACAAGAGAAGACGTTATCTGCACTGTTACATGACCGCATGGTCGAAGTGATTTTAACTGACTTTAATGCAGCGGATGTGCTGTTTGTTCGTACAGAACCGGCAAAATTCAACAGCGTTGATATTCTAGGTAAAGGGCGCAGTGCGCTTGAGCTTGCTAACACCACGTTAGGGCTTGCATTAGCTGAAGATGAAATCGACTACCTAGTTGAAAACTTCAAGCTGTTAAAGCGTAATCCGCACGATGTTGAATTGATGATGTTTGCTCAGGCAAACTCTGAACATTGTCGCCATAAGATCTTCAATGCAGACTGGACAATTGATGGTGAAGTGCAGCCTAAATCACTGTTCAAGATGATTAAGAATACCATGGCTGTCACACCCGATAATGTCCTCTCAGCTTATAAAGATAATGCCGCGGTGATGACAGGTGCTACAGCGGGACGATTCTTCCCAAAACAAGATGGTGTTTACGCTTATCACACCGAACCTATGCATATCTTGATGAAGGTCGAAACCCATAACCACCCGACGGCCATAAGCCCTTACCCAGGAGCTGCGACAGGTTCTGGTGGCGAAATTCGTGATGAAGGCGCAACAGGTCGTGGCTCTAAGCCAAAAGCAGGACTTACCGGTTTCAGTGTTTCAAACCTTAAAATCCCAGGTTTTGTGCAGCCATGGGAAGCCGATTATGGCAAACCCGATCGCATCGTTACCGCACTCGATATAATGACAGAAGGCCCACTTGGCGGCGCTGCATTTAACAATGAGTTTGGTCGTCCAGCACTTGTGGGTTATTTCCGTACCTACGAGCAGGAAGTTAACAGCCACAATGGCGTTGAAGTGCGTGGTTACCACAAGCCGATTATGCTTGCCGGTGGTTTAGGCAACATTCGCGAAGACCATGTGCAAAAAGGCGAGATCACCGTTGGCGCTAAGCTTGTCGTGCTAGGTGGCCCTGCAATGAACATCGGTCTTGGTGGTGGTGCAGCTTCTTCTATGACATCTGGCCAATCAAGTGAAGACTTAGATTTTGCCTCTGTTCAGCGTGAAAACCCTGAGATGGAACGTCGTTGCCAAGAGGTTATCGATAGATGTTGGCAGATGGGTGATGAAAACCCAATCCAATTTATCCATGATGTGGGCGCTGGCGGTTTATCAAATGCCTTCCCTGAGCTCGTCAATGATGGTGGCCGTGGCGGTAAATTTGAGCTGCGTAACGTACCCTCAGATGAGCCAGGCATGAGCCCGCTTGAGATCTGGTGCAACGAGTCGCAAGAGCGCTACGTTATGTCAATCGCCCCTGAAAACTTACATATATTCACTGCTATTTGTCAGCGTGAACGTGCACCGTTTGCCGTTGTCGGCATCGCGACGGAAGAGAAAGAGCTGATCCTAAGTGATGAACACTTCGAAGATCACCCCATTGATCTACCATTAGAGGTGTTGTTAGGTAAAGCACCTAAGATGAGCCGTGATGTGGTCAGCGCTAAAGCTAATTCAGCAGCACTAGATCAAAGCAATATCACAGTTAAAGAAGCAGCGCATCGTTTGCTACGCTTGCCGACGATTGCAGAGAAGACCTTCCTCATTACCATTGGCGATAGAACGGTAACTGGCTTGGTTAATCGCGATCAAATGGTTGGCCCATGGCAGGTTCCAGTTGCAGATTGTGCCGTGACAGCGTCAAGCTATGATGCCTATGTCGGTGAAGCAATGTCGATAGGTGAGCGTACGCCGCTGGCACTGCTCGATTTTGGCGCATCGGCGCGTATGGCTGTGGCTGAATCAATCTTGAATATCGCCGGTACTGATATTGGTTCGTTCAAGCGTATCAAGTTATCTGCTAACTGGATGTCACCAGCGGGTCACCCAGGTGAAGATGCGGGTCTGTATGAAGCGGTAAAAGCGATTGGCGAAGAGCTATGCCCTGATTTGTCACTGACCATTCCAGTCGGTAAAGACTCAATGTCGATGAAGACGGCATGGGAAGATAACGGCGTTCAAAAAGCGGTTACCTCACCAATGTCACTGGTGATCACCGCTTTTGGTGTGGTACAGGACATTCGCAACACTGTCACACCAGAGCTTCGCACCGATAAAGGTGATAGCGAGCTATTGCTACTAGATTTAGGGCAAGGTAAGAACCGTCTTGGCGGGTCTTGTTTAGCACAAGTTTATAGTGAGCTGGGTGATATCGCGCCAGATCTTGATAACTCAGCGACCCTAAAGGGCTTCTTTGAAGTCATTCAGCCGTTAGTGGCAGACAAGTCAATTATTGCTTATCACGATAGAAGTGACGGTGGCTTATACACCACGCTCGTTGAGATGGCATTTGCGGGTCACACTGGTTTAAATATTGATTTAGGCGCCTTAGCTGGAACTGACGTTGAGCGTCTATTTAATGAAGAGCTTGGTGCTGTTATCCAGGTGAGTAGTGAACAGTCTGCTGTCATTAGCGCTAAGTTTGCCGCAGTTGGCGTGCCTTGTCATAAAGTGGCTAGCATCAACGATACTGATCAAATCGCTATCTTTGATGGACAGCGTGAGATCTTAACTGAGTCGCGTACATCACTGCGTACTATGTGGGCTGAAACGACATATCGCATGCAGTCGCTGCGTGATAACCCTGAATGTGCCAAAGAGGAGCATGCGCTTAAACAAGACAATAACGACCTTGGTCTTACTGTTGATTTAAGCTTTGATCCTAGTGAAGACGTTGCAGCGCCGTTTATCTTAAAAGGTGCTGCACCTAAGATGGCTATCATTCGTGAGCAAGGGGTTAACTCGCATATAGAGATGGCTGCAGCATTTGACCGTGCAGGATTTGAATCAACAGATGTTCACATGAGTGACATTTTAAACGGTCGAATTAGCTTAGAAGAGTTCCAAGGCCTAGTGGCTTGTGGTGGCTTCTCTTACGGTGATGTACTGGGTGCTGGTGAAGGTTGGGCTAAGTCTATCTTGTTTAACGAGCGTGCTCGTGAGCAGTTTAGCCAGTTCTTTGAGCGTAACGATAGCTTCTCTCTTGGTGTGTGTAACGGTTGTCAGATGCTGTCTAATCTAAAAGACATCATTCCTGGTACTGAACTATGGCCACACTTTGTACGTAACCGCTCTGAGCGTTTTGAAGCGCGCTTTAGCTTGGTTGAAGTTCAAAAGAGCCCATCGTTGTTCTTCCAAGGGATGCAAGGTTCGCGTATGCCGATTGCTGTCTCTCATGGCGAAGGTCGTGCTGAGTTTGCATCACCAGGGGCATTAGCTGCCGCTGAAGCGTCGGGTACTATTGCACTGCGTTATGTTGATGGTAATGGTCAAATTGCCACTCAGTACCCGCAAAACCCTAACGGTTCGCCAAATGCGATTACCGCGTTAAGCTCAACCGATGGCCGAGTCACTATTATGATGCCGCATCCTGAGCGTGTATTTAGAACGGTTGCCAACTCATGGCATCCTGATTCATGGGGTGAAGATAGCCCATGGATGAGAATGTTCCGTAACGTTAGAAAATCAATTGGTTAATTAGCCTTTGCGTATCAATGCGCTAACGTTAACCATTAAAAAAGCCCCTAAATGTTAGGGGCTTTTTTTTTCAGTAGAAATTGAGATAGAAAAAGAGTAGTTAAACAGGCTATTAGCTTAAGTTTAGTGATGCATGTAATGCTTAATTAAGCTGTTTTATTGTTGTTAGAGGCTGTCGAATGACTAGGTAAACTTATTGCAAGTTAGCGAGAAAAGCTAATGAAAAGGAAAACTTATAAACGAGAGGGTTCTGAATATTAAAAAGCCACTCTTATTGCTAAGAGTGGCCGCTTTGCGCTAACAAAACTTCAAGAATAATCTTGCAAAGAAAACTTGAATTAACGTTCTCTTGAGGTATAAAGCTCAACGAAAACACGCTGATAACTGCTAACTAGACGCTCAAAAAATGTATTCATAATCGTATCTCCACGCTTGGTTGATGATGTAAGCGGAGGCAGTCTTTCCGGGTAACTTCGCCGGGGTTAATTGACTGTCTCCTTAACTTGGTGCTCATTCTATGCGAGGCAATGTTTTTCATCAAACGAGAAAAATTACATGTAGAGATTAGTAAAACTAATCCGTATTGTCGGGGTTGTTATTTCTTGTTTTGAGCGTAAAGTGTTAAGTTGCTGTATTTTATGTATTTATTGTTGTGCGTGGTGGTTTGTAGGATTCTATTAGCAATAGCATTGCTGTCGCAATATGTGATTGGTTTTCTTTTTTCCTATTTATGGATAGAATTATGTTGCTAGCGGCTGAAATAACTTGTTTAAGCGTTGTCAATGTTATTCCTAGCGTGTTTTTTGTTCTTTGTCAACGGCGGGGTGGGTGTAATTGTGTACTCCCCCCCAAAAACGACTAAAAGCAAATGCATTGATTGATTTGAATCAATTTTGAATGGTATAAATTCACTGCTGATAACGCTATTTCGTGTTGCAAGTGACTGATATTAACTAATTTGTTGCTTTTTTATCTGCGAAATTAGATGGTGGTCACACTTACTGGTGATATTGCGATGTTAGGCTGGTTGCTGTCAGTGTTTTTGGCTTTGAATTACAAAATTTATGAATTAAACAACGAAACGCAGTTAAATAGGTATTTTTGAAAATAAACTACCTAGTTTGCTACGTTAATATATCCTATATAGGCAGTCACTATTGTTGATGGGGATCTAACAATAATTACTGGACGCACCACCTAAGGAGTCACAAATGATTTTAGAAGAGGTTGTTGAGCTGTCGCGCTTTCAATTTGCGATGACTGCTATGTATCACTTCCTATTCGTACCTTTGACCTTGGGGTTAGCATTTTTGCTAGCCATTATGGAATCACTTTATGTGATGACCAATAAGCAGATCTATAAAGATATGACCAAGTTCTGGGGTAAGTTATTCGGAATTAACTTTGCTCTCGGCGTAGCTACAGGCCTGGCAATGGAATTTCAGTTCGGTACGAACTGGTCATACTTTTCACATTACGTAGGCGATATTTTTGGCGCGCCTTTAGCGATTGAAGGCTTGATGGCTTTCTTCCTTGAATCGACATTGGTCGGGATGTTCTTCTTCGGTTGGGATCGCTTTAGCAAGCGTCAGCATCTGGCGGTGACATGGTTAGTCGCACTTGGATCTAATATGTCAGCGCTATGGATCTTAGTGGCTAACGGTTGGATGCAAAACCCAGTGGGTTCGGTGTTCAATTACGAAACCATGCGTATGGAGATGACTAGCTTCGCGGAAGTGATATTCAACCCAGTAGCACAGGTTAAGTTCGTGCACACCGTCGCTTCAGGCTATGTTGCCGGCGCTATGTTTGTGCTGTCGATTAGTGCTTACTATATCTTGAAGAAACGTGATCTACCTTTTGCGCGTCGCTCATTTGCGATTGCAGCAAGCTTCGGTATGGCATCAATCTTGTCTGTTATCGTGCTTGGTGATGAATCTGGCTATAAAGTCGGTGAAGTACAGCGGGTTAAATTAGCCGCAATTGAAGCTGAATGGCACACTGAGCCCGCTCCAGCAGCATTTACCGCGGTAGGCTTCCCTAATCAAGAAACACAACACACTGATTACGCGATTAAAATCCCGTATGCAATGGGGATTATCGCAACACGCTCACTTGATGAAGAAGTTATCGGCATTAAAGATCTGATAGCGGAGCATGAAGTGCGTATTCGTAACGGTATGGTGGCGTACAGCCTACTTGAGGAACTTCGCGCAGGTAATGAAACACCAGAGATTAGAGCTGCATTTGAAGAGTCGAAAGTTGATTTGGGCTATGGCTTACTCCTGAAACGTTATACCGAAAACGTGGTTGATGCGACTGAAGAGCAGATCAAAGCGGCAGCTGATGACTCTATTCCAAATGTTGCCCCTATGTTCTGGTCTTTCCGTGTCATGGTGGGCGCCGGTATGATTATGTTGTTCGTCTTTGCTGCTGCATTCTGGCAAAGCACGCGTCATCAAATCGAAGAGAAGAAGTGGGTACTTAAAGCGGCACTTTACAGCTTGCCTCTGCCTTGGATTGCCATCGAGTGTGGTTGGTTCGTCGCTGAGTATGGCCGTCAACCGTGGACTATCTCTGAAGTGTTACCGACCTTTATGTCAGCCTCGAGCTTGTCGGTTGGTGATCTATTATTCAGTATTATTTCGATTACCGCATTCTATTCAATCTTACTAGTGATTGAGCTTTATCTAATGATTAAGTTTGCTCGTAAAGGACCAAGTTGTTTGAAGACCGGTCGTTATCACTTTGAAAAGCTTGATGCCTAAACTGGAGATCTGATTATGTTTGATTATGAAATGTTAAGATTCATCTGGTGGGCACTGATTGGCGTGTTGTTCATCGGTTTTGCTGTTACTGACGGCTTTGATATGGGAGTAGGCGCGTTGTTACCGATTATCGGTAAAGACGATACTGACCGCCGTATTATGATTAACTCAATCGCCCCACATTGGGATGGTAACCAAGTTTGGTTGATCACTGCCGGTGGCGCATTATTTGCTGCCTGGCCTATGGTCTACGGCGTGTCATTCTCAGGTTTTTATGTCGCAATGATGTTGGTTCTGTTTGCATTGTTCCTAAGACCTGTTGGCTTTGATTACCGCTCGAAGATTGAAGATCCAAGATGGCGTAAGTCTTGGGACTGGGCATTATTTGTCGGTGGCTTTGTTCCGCCGCTCATTATCGGTGTGGCGTTTGGTAACTTATTGCAAGGGGTGCCGTTTAACTTTGACGAATACCTTCGTGCAACCTACCACGGCGGTTTCTTCGGCTTACTGAATCCATTCGGTATACTTGCAGGCCTAGTGTGCGTCAGCATGTTTATGTTGCAAGGTTCTACTTGGTTACAGATGAAGACTGAAGGCGAGCTACGTGTTCGTGCTACTAAGATGTCGCAACTCTTGTCTGTGCTATTGTTTGTCTTCTTTGGGGCTGCGGGCGTATGGCTAATCAATGGTATCGACGGTTATGTCATCACCTCAGCAATCGACACTGGTGGGTTATCAGATCCGACATTGAAGACTGTTGCTGTTGAAGCGGGTGCATGGTTGGTTAACTACGATAAGTATCCGGTTACTATGCTGTTCCCTGTACTCGGCCTGCTTATGCCTATTTTAGTGTTGCTATCAAGCCGCATTAACCGATCTGGTTTTGCGTTCTTCTTTAGCTCACTGGGTATTGCTGCAGTTATCTTAACCTGTGGTGCAGCGATGTTCCCATTTGTTATGCCATCATCACTAGAGCCAAACGTCAGTTTGACGATGTGGGATGCCACGGCGAGTGAAGTTTCACTCACAGTGATGACATGGGCTGCAATCATCTTTGTACCGATTGTGTTGAGCTATACCGTGTTTACGTACTTGAAGATGTTTGGCCGCTTATCGCGCGACTTCATTGAAAAGAACAAGACCTCACTCTATTAATAAGGAGCCTAGACTATGTGGTATTTTGCTTGGATTTTAGGCGTATTGTTAGCCTGCTCCTTCGGTATTATCAACGCACTGTGGCTTGAAAATACCGAAAATATGGACCGAGATGTTGAGCACGAAGATTAAACTCATTTTGGTTTGATAAGTCTGAAAGCCCCGATATATCGGGGCTTTTTTTTGCGGATTATATCATCTACAAGTCAGGTGGGATTAAAACTACAGCGCTTTGAGATTATCTTTTTTATTCATATGTGGATAACCAATGCAAAGCAATGATACAACGAGCAATGTACTATATTCGATACCATTGGTCCCTGAACCGACAACAAACCAACCATGCTGTAAGTGTACTAAGAAAATTCCACCGATATATATCACGATATAGCTGGCGCAAATATAGGGTAACTGTTTGCCCGTTATCAAGAAGAGAGAACCGATGATCTCAAACAGGGTAATCGCCCAAGCTATGCCTAGACCGAACGGGAAACCTTGACTGCTTAACCAGCCTCCAAATGGCTCATAACCGCCGCTGAGCAGCCTGTGCCAGCCGTGACTGGCAATAATGATAGCCACGATAGTCCTCAAAAGAATGAATGCGACTTCCTCCTTCGTTTTAGTTTTAGTTTTTTCCATTTTAAACTCCGTATATCCATATCGATTAATCAAGTAAATAGCGAATTTGTAGTCTAGATTAATGCAGTGAAACATCTTCCTTTGAAAGTGAATGTCAGTCCAAAAGATACTTGTCACTTCATAAATGAATAAAATGATTACTGTAAAAATATCAACAGGGATCTTGGTTGTAAATTGAATGATTTTCTTGATTCAGATGGCAAAATTATTAAAGGTAAGTACGCCGTTG
Organism: Shewanella sp. KX20019; assembly: GCF_016757755.1. NCBI lineage: Bacteria > Pseudomonadati > Pseudomonadota > Gammaproteobacteria > Alteromonadales > Shewanellaceae > Shewanella > Shewanella sp. KX20019. Next base: position 1,774,042 of record NZ_CP068437.1, read on the forward strand.
GAACATGAGTTTGATTGCTCGAGCTTGAAAGAGCAGTTATTGCAGAAATGATGAGCGGGAAGGCAAAACGGTTTGGCAGACAGGATGTCGCTTTAGCTTTGGCTATCACGATCGTAAAAATAAAAGTAACGGCTTAAGCTGTTACTTTTACTTCAAATGACTCAGAAGCGGTCTAGGCCAGAATGTGATCTATTAATTTTAATTGAGCTGGATCACGCCTTAAATACACTGATTTTTTGCTTAATATCATTAGCGATAACGGCAAGATCTTCAGCTGAATCGACGGTATCACCAGAACGTTGTTCGCCATCTCTAGCAAGCTCAGTGATCTGATGTAGATTACGGGTGATCTCCTCGGCTACAGCGCTTTGCTGTTCGGTAGCGCTGGCAATACTGCTTGATGCGATAGCGAGCTCACCAATGCTTTGGGTGATCGTAATAAGCAGTTCAGTGGCTTCTTTGCCTTGAATTGCCGAGCGGTCGCCAAGTTCATTGCTTTGATTCATTTGAGTTGCAGTGGCTTTAACTTGGTTTTGCAACTGGGTAATAGTGTGCGAAATTTCAGACGTTGAGGTTTGAGTGCGTTGGGCTAAAGTACGCACTTCATCGGCAACAACGGCAAATCCACGACCTTGCTCACCCGCTCTTGCGGCTTCAATGGCGGCATTGAGTGCCAGCAAATTAGTTTGCTCAGCAATACTGTTAATCACCTCGGTAACTTGGCTAATCGCGATGCTCTCTTGACTGACAAGCTCAACACTACTGTGACTCGTTGCAAGTTGTTGGCTAAGGCTTTGTAGATCGATAACAAGTTGATTGAGGCGATCGAGGCCATTTTGAGTCGCTGCATCCACTTGTTGGCTCATAAGCGCACCTTCGCTCGCATGGTTGGCCACATCACGCACGGAAGCTGACATCTCTTCAATTGCGGTAGCAATTTGATCTGTCTGCGCCATTAATGCTTGCGACTCTTCACCATTAAGCCTGGCGGTTTCTTGTGTTTGCACCGCATGATCTTGCAGTGAAGTTACAGACTGCTGCAGTGAAATAATTAGCTCTCTTAGGTTAGTGGCCATTCTAGAGGCGCTGTGAGTAATTTTGTCGACCTCGTTATTTGAGTCACTATCGCTATTTGCGAAGCTTTGTGACAGATCGCCTCTACCCAAATTGTCGAGTTGAACTTCAAGCTGTCGTAGCGGCTTAAGTGTTCTGAGTAAAATGAGCGACAGCAGTATAGTGATAGCGAATAAGCCGATGGTGCTAAAAATCAAATTAATGCTCAGTAATTTACTACTCTCTTCATTGAGCTCCTTCATCGGCACTTGACCGACTAACGCCCAGTTCCAACCTGGTATATTGAGAGTGTAAGCATAGGACTTATCACCATTGCTATCGAGGTACTCCCATGAGCCTCGATCGGTTAGGGCCTGCTCTACAGTGATACCATCGAGCACATTTCTGTCAACTTCACCGCCGATCTCATGGCCGGGGTGGGCGACAATCGTTTGATCTGATTTACGTATAATAAGAAAACTACCTGTTTCTTCGAGGCGCAGCGAGTTGGTTGAACTCCGCAGTTGTGTCAATGAGTCGCTGATATCGAAGCCGATATAGAGGATCCCTATCACCTCACCCGCGGCACTTTTAATCGGGCGATATACCGCCATATAATCTTTACCGAATAGGCGGGTATAGCCCTCATAGATTTGTCCCTGTAGTAATTTGTTGTAACCCGGGTGTTTTTTCCCTAAATAGGTGCCTAAAGCGCGCTTACCATCCGCTTTCTTTAACGATGTTGCAATTCGTAAAAAGTCGTCACCATCTTTAACAAACACCGTGGCGTTGCCGCCGGTTAAATTGGCATAGCGATCGACTTTGCTTTTTGATGAGTTAACTTGTTGGCGCTCATGAACTAGCGATGGAGTGTCTTTACCCAGTACCCGTACGGTTCTATTGGGTTTATGAAAGTTGCCAGGGTACATGGCTCTAAAAACATCGGCATTGCGGTGGGCGAGCGACAGTAAGCTGTTGTATTGCAGCTCGATAAGATCGGCGGTGCCGTTCATCTGGTCTTGCATTGCCTCTTCTGCTTTCTCAGTTAAAATATTTGAGGCTGAGATATACGAGGTCATGCCTAACGCGCCAAAAACAATGATGCTAAGAACAAAGGCGACCAATCCAATCTGTTTGGCCACTGGCCAATTTTTATAATTCATGACAGGTTAATATTATCTGTAGGATGTTGCGGTTAATTTAATGGAAATTAAGGGTAATTGATTTGATGTAGGTCTAATACTCAAGTCGTTTTAGCTAAAATGCTAAAAAATTAAGCGACTAATTTGGCTATTTTGTTGAATCACAAAACAAATAGGTGGGTGTAGAGGTTAGAGTGAGTATAAGAAGGCACCATATGTCCTCTATTACGAGGACATATGATGTTCGCCTAAATCATCTTAATTCACGCTATGGCAGCCTCAATAAGAGGGTTAACCCGTTGTTTTTGCCGTTAACGGTAAAGACGAGTCGGCAGCGGTGGTTTTTTTAGGGCGCATAATTAAATGATACATGGTCGGTACCCACACCAAGGATAACAGGGTGGTGAGTAGTGTTCCGCCCGCAATGGCAATAGCAAAGGGTGGCCAGAATCCGCCGCCTGCAATAATCAAAGGTAAGAAGCCACCAATAGTGGTAATAGTGGTTGAGCCGATATGACGACCACAACTACTGACGAGGTCGACAATCACTTGGACGTTGCCACTACGAGTGGCTGGCACCTCTTCAAGCTCAGCTAAAATCACGATGGCAGCGTTAATCGCCAACCCCATTAGGCCAAGCAAGCCGATAATAACGGTAAAGCCAAACGGATAACCGAAGGTATAAACAGCCAACAAGCCAAGACCTGCCGACTGCATCGCGCTAAAGAGTATAATGCCAGTCAATCTAAATGAGTTAAATGACAGCACCACTGTGGCGAATAGCAAGGTCACTACTAACACCAAGTTAGACATTAGATTACCGACAGCTTCATTTCGCTTGGCACTTTCACCACCCACCTCAATTTTATAACCACTGGGTAGTGCAATTGCGTCGAGCTGCTCTTTAGCATGGTTCAAGACTTCTTGGGGTAATACACCGCTAGTGATGTAAGCCTCAATAGTATTAACGCGTTGACCATCACGACGGGGGATCGCGCCGCGACTCACCTCTATTTTGTTGGTCGATATCGCTGATAATGGAATACTATTACCACTGCTCGATACCAGCATTAAAGCAGACAGTTTTGTTTGCTCTTGTCGGGTACTGTCGTGCAAGCGCACTCTAATGGGCAGTGACTCCGTTTGCTCTAATATACTGCCACCATTAATACCTGTGGTCGCCATTTCAACTTGTTTGGCGATGTCGGTTAACGACAAACCGCTCATTAGGCTTGCATCTTCATTGACCTGTAGCCATACCTTGGGTGCACCAGCGCTTAACGTGGCGCGAGTATGGATCACGTCTTTGGTGTCACTCAGCACCTTTCTTACCTGCTCACCAAGCAGCTTTAACTGGTCAAGATTGGGGCCAAATATTCTGAGCTCAACTGGGGCATTAAAAGGCGGGCCTTGTTCTAGTTTTCTCACAATAACTTGCGCCTGTGGGAACGCTAAGTCGAGGGATCTCTGCAGCTGTGGAATAAGTATATTAGCAGTATCAAAGTCACGCACTTTAACCATGGCTTGCGCGTAATGACTGGCGCCTTGTTGCCGTTGTAATAGGTTGTAGTAAAAAGAGGGCGCGTTGCCGCCAATAACCCAATCAATGCGAGTTATACCTTCGGTTTTGCGCAGTTCGCTATCCATTTTTTCGACTTGAATGCGGGTATTATCAACGCTGACATGTGGCGCGAGGTAGACCTCTATCTGAAACATATCCCTGTCTGATGGCGGAAAAAACTGTTCGGTCATTTGCCCTGCAGCAATAAAGCCCATCACTGGCAATACGCCAATGACGACCGCAGAGAGTAATGGACGAGACAGGGCAAAAGACAAGCTGCGCTTAAAGGCATTGCTCATCGCTGGCAGTTTTATGCCATGGTGATACCACTGAGTACCTTTGCCGTCGACCCCAAAACGGCCTGCAAGTCCGGCGATAATAGTGTGCGAGATAATAAAAGAACCGAGCAGGGCAAACATCACTGAGATTGCGATACCGCCAACAAATTCTCCTGCGGCACCTGGCATCAATACAATCGGTGCAAACGCCAGCATGGTAGTTATCGTTGAACCTGCCAAGGGTAGCCATAGATGCTGCAAGGTCTCTTTAACTGCTTGGATCTTGTCTTTTCCCTGTTGCCTGCGCTGGGAAATAGCATCCACAATTACAATCGCGTTATCGACCATGATCCCTAACGCAACGACTAAGCCGGTGACAGACATTTGGTGAATAGGCAGCCCGATGTATTTCATACAAGCGAGGGTAAATAGCGCGGTTAATGGCAGTGACAACGACACAATAACGGCGTTTCTAAGCCCGAGCGTTAGCATTAAAACCGCTAGAATAATGATGAAACCTAGCAACAGGCTGCCGACTAAGCCGCTTAATCTATCAGTGGTATAATGCTCTTGGTCAAACAGCCATTCTATTTCGATATTGGCTGGGATCCCCGCTTGCATCTCATCCACTACAACGCGCACTTTTTCGAGCCAAAGATCGACACGGGTATTGTTGAGCATGCGTGCTGCAACCATCACACCTTGTTGTTGCTCAACCAGTGCAATACTGCTGGCGGGCATTTTAGGTTGTCTGGTGATCTTGGCAAGGTCGCCTAAGCGAATGATCTGTCCGTTACTGGTCACTTTTAAGGGCACTTGACGCACACGTGCAATCGAATCGAGTTCACCAGAGACCTCAACTAAGGCTCTGAAATCATCGTTGTTAATTTCACCGGCAGACACTTTGGCATCGGCATTTTGCAGGATCTGCGCTATGCCCTTCGATGTTAACTGCAGTTGATTGACCTTATTACCGTCAAGTTGTACTAGGATCTCCTCAGTCGGCTGGCCATACAGTTTGACAAAATTGGTACCGTTTAGCAGTCGTAGTCGGCTCTGCAGTTCTTTAGCGTATCGGTTTAACATGTCGGTACGAACAGCACCTTCACCACGCCATGCGATACCTAAAATAGCGGTATTGGCATAGCCGACTTTGTCATCGAGTATGGTATTTTGTGCCGAACTCGGCAGTAAGCCTTTGGCGTCGCCAATCATGTCTCTAGCACGAGACCACACTGGTGCAGTTGCTAAGACGTTATCTTTAAGTTCAAGCTGAATAACTGAAATACCGGGCCGTGAGGTAGACTGCACCAGCTTTAACTCTTCTAAACGCCTCAATTCACTTTCGAGTACTTCGGTCACTAGCGCTTCGACGCGCTCAGCAGATGCACCAGGGTATAGGGTGATCACCGAGGAGAAACGGTTGGTAATATCAGGATCCTCCATCCGTGGAAGGCTTGAAATAGCGCCTAAACCCGCTACCAGTAATAATGCGATGACTAAGCTAATTAAGCGGCCATTTTCAACTAATGCTTTGACCATCTTAATTACCTCGTTGCCAAGTTAGTTTGGCGAGTCACAATTTGGCCTGCAACCAACTTATGCAAACCTTGGTCGACATAAGCTTCGTTAGCTTTTACGGCACCATTAATGAAGGCTTTGTCTTTTGAGGTGTAGATGATTTCAACATCGCGGCGCTCGATACGGAAACGTTGTTCACTGTCTTTCGTCAGCACGTAGATATTCCACAGACCGCGAACACCATCGGTAAGCGCGGATATTGGTACCCAATAGCCGGCAGTTTCGATAGCATGTTGGTAAGTGAAATAGCTTAACTCACCATTAATGACATTGGCATCAGAGGGCAGTGTTACCCTTAGCTCTACGGTGCGAGTGACAGGATCTAGCTGTGCGCCGATACCTGCAATGTTAGCTTGATAGAGTCTATTTCTAACGCGTAAGTTAACCGTTTGGCCAGTGGTTAAGGTGCTAGACACATCAATTGGTACGCCGATATAAGCTTGCACATTGTTATGTTGGATTAAGGTAAATACCGGACTGCCGAGGCCAATAACTTCACCGAGGTTATGACTTCGTTTACTAATGGTGCCATTGAAAGGGGCGAGAAGGTCTGATTTTTCAATCTTGAGCTGATTAGCTTGAATAGCGGCATTAAAACGGCTTTTTGCTGCCAATAAGCTATTGAGTTGACCTTTTAATTCATCAAGTTGTTGCTCTGAAACATAACCCTGCTTTTTAAGCTCGAGACTACGGTTAAGTGTAGCGGTTGCAAGATCTAAATCGGCTCTGTTTTGTGCCAAACTCGCAAGCAGCTCATTTTTCTCAGCCTGTAAAAGTCGCGTATCCAATTGGGCTAGCAGCTGACCTTCAACAACGCTATCACCACTGTCGACAGAGAGTGCATTAATTTTACCTGCTAACTCAAAACCAACGCCTGTGGTGTTGCCGGCGCGGATGGTTCCGGAGAACTCTTGAGCATATGGATAGGATGATTCAGCAATTAACTCGCTGCTGCTTACGGATTGGTAGTTTGGCGCCTCAGGGCGCGCAACGGGAGCATCTTGGCATGCGCAAAGAAAGCTAACAACAGCTAAGCTAGCAAGCAGCTTACGGCGAGTCAAAGCCCTTTTAATATCCATTTTATAAAATCCGTTTGAGTAAGTTAATGGTTAACACAGCGTAAAGAAAACGTTAAACTAGACTGTCTAGTCTATTTCTTAAGAACTAGACTGTCTAGTCCATTTTGTGATTAAATAGTTAATTGATATATTTCAGCCCCCTAAAAAGAGCGTAAACGCCAATGAATGCACCTGTGATGAGTCGTAGTGAGCAAAAAAGAGAGCAAATATTACTGGCCGCAAAAGAGCTTTTTTGCGAGCAGGGCTTCCCTAATACCAGCATGGATGAGGTTGCTAAGCTGGCAGGGGTCTCGAAGCAAACGGTGTATTCACACTTTGGCTGCAAAGACGATCTGTTTGTTGCATCCATTGAATCCAAATGTCTTATTCATGGGGTAAACCAAGAGATGCTGTCGGATCCATCAACCCCTGAAGATAATTTAGCCTTATTTGCCAAACACTTTTCAGAGGTCATCACCAGTGCTGAAGCGATAACAGTGTTTAAAGCCTGTGTCTCACAAGCAGATACTCATCCTGAGATCTCTAAGTTGTTTTACAGTGCTGGGCCTGAAAACATACTGCGGATATTAACGGACTACTTTATTAACGTGACAAAATTGGGTCGATATCAATTCGATAATCCACAGCACTGTGCGGTAAGGTTTTGCTTAATGACGTTTGGTGAAATGAGAATGAAGCTAGAACTTGGCTTAGATGTAAGCGACCTTTTAGCTGATAGGGCTGAATATATAGATGGAAGTGTTTCGATGTTTTTAAAGGCCTACCGAGTGAAATAAGCCAGCTAATGGTTATGAGGGTTACTTCTTTAATGGTGAGCTAGAACAGGATTTACAAGGCAGCAAGGAAGAGATTGAAAACCAAGGCGCTATCGCCTTGGATCTCACTTATAAGTTCCAAGCAGTAAATAGCAAAATTTACTTGCCCAGCATGGCTTTTTTCAAGCTGTTTTGGGCGGGTTCATCCCCTAGCCAAATATTGAGTAATGCTTGGCGGAACGGCTCACTGGTAATGGTCGCTTGGGCTGTGCCATTTTTAAACGCTGTGACGCCAGAGACTTTACTTGCCAGTAGAGTAAATTGATCGCCATCGACAATCTCTGCGCTAAATAGATCCATAAATTGATCTATCTGAGTTTGAATAGCAGTAGTATTGCCATCGGTTGCATCATCGAACCCTTCGTTGATGGCATCTTTCATCTTATCGGCAGTGATCATACCTGAGGTAATGTTGAGTCTCACTGCAACGATATCGGCCGCTAGTACTGCTGCGGTATTATCAAGTGGTGTTGGGAGATATAAACTACCCACATAAAGATCGATAAAAAACTTACTGCGGACACCTGCGCCATTGAGTACGAGCGGTTGCTCGTTAAGTGTTAATGTTTCATCCAGTTCAACACCAGATATCTCTTTGGCTTGCAAAGAGAGTGGCAAAAGTAGCGCGGAAGCAATAACAATAGTAGAGATAAACTTCATAAAAACCTCAAATAAAAAGTTGCCGGGCTTAACCACGTGCACCCAGTTGATACTCACCACTTTGAAGAAACATAATAGCTTGCTTTTGCTTCGGTGAAATAAGCAGTGGACCATCATCAAAAAACAGAAAGCATTTCCAGTTTCTAACAAATACATCCCAACGGGTTTCAATCACTTGATACTTTTCATAGCAAAAATAGACCTTGGCTGCATCCAGCCACTTTATATGCTCGGCGATAGGCTCTGGCAGCGCGGGCTCTTCGCTGTCCCAAGCACTTTGCCAAGGCTCGGGTAATGCCCAAGCGTCTTGTTTTGCTGCCCAATCACCCTTACCAAATTGCTCGGCACAGCTGCTTTTATTGCTTATCCATTTATTCCAAACTTCCATTGATGCCTTTTGAGAAAGCGGCTTTATTAGCGCTTTATCTTCATCGGTAACAGGTAGATCTTTGTGATTAAAAATCCACTTACGTTTGTATTGTTCTAATGGAATATAGGTATCGGACACAGGGCCTCTCTGTTGAATTTAATTAGCTTAAAACGCAGTGCTCAGCATTATATACCCAAGCCTCTTGAAAGTGCAGGTTTCAGTAGGAATTAAATCGACTTTAGACAAGGTCAGTTATTGCTGCTGCATAACTGGCAAACACCGTTTTGGCGCTTGTTTAAATTGCAGTTATGGTCACTCCATTAACAAAATATAAGCCAGTCGAAAGTGGCGGGCATGTATGGGTAAGTTTTAGTGCTGCTAATGTAATTGGTTTTTCTGACGAGTGTTGGCGGTTTCGCCATTGATGTGACAACGGGGCAGAATATCTGTGGTTAGCGACCAGTTATCGAGGGGGAAGGGCTAATCTTCCGAGTTTATTACTCTGCATAGTATAAGTGTTTACTGATTATTTAGAGTAAGTTACTTCAAATAGGTATTCTCGCGGGGTGTGATCACGTTTTTGCTGGTTTTTGTGATCCAGCTCTACTTTTGTGTCGTCGCAAGTTACAATAATATTTCTTTGAATATGGTGTGCAAAATGAAGTGCTGTACTTTTAATCTTCATTCTAGGCTTTTCGAAACATATTTATTTATAACAAAATCATATGATTAATGAAGAGTAAATTAAAAATACTGTTATGACACTAAAATACAAATTATTATACTCGTTTATTTTCTTGGGCATGGTGCCCGCTGCAATCATTGCTTTTTTTGCTCTGTACATCGCCAGTCACAGCATTGAAAACCAAGCTTATAATCAGTTGACATCAGCGCGAGAAATTAAGAAAAAGCAGCTGGAAAATTATTTCCAACAGACACAGAAAGATCTCTCTTTAATAAACAACGTGTGGTCGAGCAATCTTAAGCTTGATTCCGAGCTGCGGCCTGAAGTATTGGCAAATCTAAAGCATCGTTTTTTTGAGTCATTTATTAGTGAATATAATTATTATGATCTGTTTCTGATCGATGAACAGGGCGAAATATTCTATACGGTTGCTAAAGAGTCAGACTATAAAACTAATCTCAAGACCGGCCTTTACCAGAACTCTGGCCTAGGTAAGCTGTTCCAACAAGTCAGTCTTAGTCAAAAAGTTGAGATAGAAGACTTTGCGCCTTACGCGCCAAGCAATGATGAACCTGCGAGTTTTATCGCAGAACCTATCGAGGTTAATGGTAAGTTCGTAGGCGTTATTGCATTGCAGCTCTCCATCGAAAAAATAAATCAAATAATGCAACTGCGTGAAGGGATGGGGGAGACTGGAGAGACCTATCTAGTGGGTCAAGACTTTAAGATGCGCTCTGACTCATTCTTAGATCCTGTTGGCCATTCAGTTGTTGCCAGTTTTGCCGGTAACGTACGCAGTAATGGCGTGCAAACAGACGCGGCAACAGCGGGGCTTAGAGGTAATTCTGGTACCGATTTGATCATTGACTACAACGGTAACCCTGTGCTGTCTTCATATACTCCGGTTGAGTTTCTTGATTTGAGCTGGGTATTGCTGGCGGAAATTGATGAAGCTGAAGCATTCGCAGAGCTCAATAACCTACAAAGAATTATCATCATCATTACCTTGCTTACCTTAGCGGGGATCTTATTGCTGACCTTCTTTATCGCTAGATCAATATTGCAACCCATCGGTGGTGAGCCAGAAGAGATGGGCTTGTTAACTGAAAAAATAGCGAGTGGTGATTTGACTACGCGCTTCTCGTCTAACGTCAATCGTACTGGGGTGTACTCTTCGATGGTATCGATGAGCCAAAACTTGACTCGCATGATAACCACCTTAAGCCATGCGACCACCGAACTGTCGAGCGCTGCCGAGCAAACTAGCAGTACTAGTGTGCAAGCCAGTGCCAGTTTACAAGAGCAACAAGCCAGTATCGAAAGTGTCTCTTCTGCTATGTTTGAAATGTCTGAAACAATTGAGAGTGTTTCTGAAAATGCGCGATCAGTGGCTGATTTATCGAGAAATGCGACAGCAAGCTCACAACTTGCGACAGATAGCGTGGCTAATACCATCGATGAGTTACATGAGCTGGTGGAAGAGGTCGGTGCTGCCACAGAGGTGATTGCCGAGATTGAATCCAAAAGCCAAGGGATTGGTTCGATTCTAGAAGTGATTAGAGGAATTTCTGAGCAAACAAACTTGCTAGCGCTAAATGCAGCCATCGAAGCGGCGCGGGCCGGAGAGCAGGGCCGAGGTTTTGCTGTGGTCGCTGATGAAGTGCGTCAACTGGCACAAAAAACGCAGTTATCCACCACAGACATCGAAGAGATGATTGCACAACTACAGCTTGATGCTCAAAACGCCGTAGCAGTAATGAAGCAAAGCAGTGAGCATACGCAAAAAACCATAAACGCAGCTGGTAGCAGTAAAGAGTCGATTCAGTTGGCAATGGAAGAGATGCACAGTATTGCTGCTAATGCTGAGCAGATTGCAACGGCGACAGTGCAACAGTCATTAGCGGCGCAAGAGATAAGCCAGAGCATGACTGCGATTAATGATACCGCGTTACAAAATTCTGCGGGCTCGGAGCAGGTCGCCGCAGCAAGTGAACATATCGATAAATTGTCGCAACAACTGCACTCCCTAACAGCGAAGTTCAAGCTTAATAGTTAGTCAAAGCGCTAAAATCCGTAGCTTTATATTTCCAATGAGAGCCTGCATTAGCTGGCTCTTTTCTACTATTTCTCATTGTCACTTACACTGCAGCATCTTCGCCATTTTGGAGTAAAACTTCTGCAATAGGCTAGCTCAAGTCGATATGTTTACCGGCTTAAATTGTTAATGTTCAGCCCTCTAAATGCACAATTAGCACACTTAAATCACTCATTTAATTACAATCTGTTGCATTTGAGTGGAGGGTGTACTATTTTGCCCACATGATAATAAAGAAGGATTTTTTGTGTCGTTACTAAGGACAATCTCGCTATATTTTTTGCTGGTTTTTTTGCTTTGGGGCTGCGCGGTAGATAAAAGACCCGACCATTATGTTTCTGCTATTTCAGTCAGTAGCTCATTAGCAGCTCATGCAAGCTCTCTTCCGCAGCACAGTGATTTACAAAATGCGTTAAAGCATCGAAACCTGATTATCTCTGAGACGGGGGAGGTGCTGCCGATTAACCAAAGTGTTTGTCAGTCACAGCTCTTTTATCGGGTCACTCAAGCTGCTTTCCCTCAATATGTCGGTAAGCATCAAGATCTATTCTCGGGCTTTTACATCGATGTAGCTAGGGTCAATAACAACTGGGTTGTGGTTGATACTGACAATGACTTTGCTCAAATTCAGAGTCAAACCCCAAGCCAACTGATCTTAAATGAGTTGCTGCTAGCGTTAACACCAAAGCTCATGATCCGAGATGTGATTATCATCAGACCAGAGTCAGAGATAACCCGCTCAAACCTAAAGCAGTTGATTGATTTGATTGAAGTGCAACTGCCAAAACATCCACTGCAATTTGTGGTGCCAGAAAAGTATGTTGCGCAAGTTGAAAAGTCTGGCTTTAAAGCTGTGTCTGATGGTCCAGCCAAATCTGATCTATATCTCGCCCCGACTCCTCTGACGTCAGATGCGCGAAAACGAATATTAATGAGTGTCGATAGTTTTAATGTGGCAGAGCCTATCGCCATTGTTGTTGACACACAGCCATTAATGGCCTGTATGCAGGCAAATAAAAGTGTGGTGCTTGCGCCAACCCAAAAGATCATAGCGCCGCCAGCAAACGTTAACGCCGTATTACTTGCCAATGTCTTGCCGTCTAATGCTGATTTTAATCGTCTAGATGAACAACAACGGCTACTGAGTTCAGGCCAATACTTAACGATTGATAACCAACAGCAAAGCTATCCGCTGAGTAATCAAGTTGACAGCAATCGCTGTCGCCACCTCAAGTCTGGTGATGCGCTCTATCAATACTGCTTAGATAGACAACAAGATGGTGAAACCGCTGTGACGACTCAAAAATACATCATGAAGAAAAAACAAAAATGATTTTAAGCAAGTTTTCAGACCAAGCAAAAATTATATTATTGCTGCTGCTATTTGTGGTTTATGTCTGTTTAGAGTTATCGCTAAACATATTACTAATCGACATGTATGCCCAACCGATCCAAGCGGTCTTTGGTGAACATCGAATTACCGCCGAAAGGCTAGAGTTATTCGGCAGAACCCTCTCCGGGTTTGGTTTAGCACTGGCTATAGCAACGTTTATACCGGCGAAGCTTTTTAATGTGTTGATCCGTGATGACACAAAAAAAGTGCTGCTAGATAAACCGATTGAACCTAAAACGGCTCAGCTTATCAATGGGGTTTTTCGTCCTTTGTTACTGGTATTGGTGTGGGCGTTAATTATCCCTTGCCTGAGGATTGCTGTTGACGGTGTTGTCGACACCACCTCCAATGATAAGAAGCTCAGTGCGGTTAGAGCGATAGTTTATAAAGAGGCTTATTTAGCAGAAACCGTCGCGATTGAGGGTTTTCCTGAGTTTGACGATATCGTTAGCGACCCCGAGCGTAAAGATTTAATGGTGGCCCTCATTCCATCGCTGGCTTACTTCTCTGCAGGGTTTAATCAATTGATTGAATCCAATTTAGAAAACATGGCTGACCAATTTCTACTGAATCGCCAAGAAGTGTCTTTTATCTCAGAGGCTGTTCCCCGTATTAGACAGTTTGACCGTAAATATAAGCAGGAGTTGGCGAGCTACCAAAAGGCCAGTAAAGCGTACCTAGTGGCATTAAAGAAAGAGAATAACTACAGCCTGATTGAGCAAGAAAGACTGTCGTTATTAAATCAAGCGAATGGCAGAATTACTGACCATTGGAAGCGTTATTCACAAGCGCTGTTAGATGCAGACAATTACCGTAAGGAAGTGGCAGAAGATCCAAATAATGCCATAAGAAAAGGCTACAGCTCTGTCAAAGATGATTATTTTCGCTCAAGCTGTAAATCAGATTGCCGTCAGCAGCTTAAAGTCGACTTTGCAGCGTACTTAAGCACGCTCAAATACGACACCGGAGAGTCGTTCGGTGTTTATCTGACTGCAGACGATATCACCGTTGCCAAAATGCTTAAGTCAAAGTATTACCTTATGTCGATGTTCGAGCGTGGGCGGATAAAATACATCCACCGCCAATATGGTATTCCTGAAGATATGGAATATGAGCAATATAATCGTTCAGCTCAAGCGGTATCCGTCGCGGTAAATGTGTTTAAAAAGCAAGGGGTCACAGTTGCTAACGATTGGACCTTAAGCGATCAAAGAGGCTTACATAAAGCCATTGAAGCCAAGTATAAAGGCCGCGCCAAAGCACTTTGGAATGACTACCGCAAAAACGCGACGTTTTCAGTCGCTAAACCGCGCTTAGACAGGATTGCCTTTGCCCGTTTGCCCCAGGTTACTCAATACGCTAAACAAACCTTGGGTAACTACTATTTAGCTGAATTTACTCCGAGTATTTCTGAGCGAAAATATAAAAAACTATGGCTCGCTAAACAGGACAATATCTCCTTCATTAAAATGGTGACCTCTACGGCCGCGACAGCGGCTTTCTCTCCTGGTGGCAGTATGTTCATGCTGGGTAAAGATGCGGTTAAGTTAGCGGTTATTCCGCCGATGAGCATAGCCGCAAGTTTATTGGCTATCTTTTTGTTGTTTATCAAACTAGGTGTGTACTTGTGGTCACAGAGTAAAGGCTACCTCACCCTAGCAATGCTCGCGGGTATATTGGCTTTTGGCGTGCCGGTAGGTAACTCTGTGGCAGATAAAAATGCTTATCATGCAATGATGGCTAACTTCGCCAAAGAGTTCAGTACGGTTGACCCATTTGATAAGTTTTTTACCATCGGCTTTGGTTATGTTCTGGATGTTGAAAACGGTATATTCCAAACTTATCGGGATCTAGCTGTGGTAAAGCTCGTGGGGAATGTCATCAAATACCGCCCGCCTTATCAACCGCAAGAGCAAGCTCAGCCTGTTGAGGCTATCGCCAAAAACGACGAGCACTTTTTGCGAGCCTATGATGACTTTGCTTATACCTGGCTATCTTTTTTGCCTAAACATTATGGTTTTGGGGAGGTTATCAAACCCTTTGACACCAATATAACGGTACTTAAGCAAGACTTGAATGTGGGCGCGTATATTGGAGTGCGACTCGAGAATGAAAAAGTGGCTGCGGTTAATATGCCTAACTTTTTGCAAAACTCCGATATTGGTTTGCTCGCAGATCAAAAGTTTTTCTATAAGCCAGATGTGGCTGGGCTCGTGTCTGAGTTTGCCTCTAATTTTGACGACCCGCAGTATTGGCTTAAATTAGGCCAAGGCGATATAGGCAAAGAGTCATTAATGCAAAAGCTTGAAATAAACATGGCGGCTTACCTTAACAATCAGCCTTCTACGTTGTCGCTGTTAAATACATTGCACAAGAAGGGTCAAAATAATTTGATTCTACTTGAACTCAAACGCAACAAAAAATACCGCTGCTTTGTGCTCGGGGTCGTTGATGCCCAGATGATAAGTGACTCAATTAACGTCAACTTCTTCGATTATGAAGAGTTACCTAAATGTAAGGCTGTTCTATGACAAAAAATATGTTCATCTCCAGCACTGAATGGATAGCAGAACAAATCGCAGAAAAACTGCTATTGCTACTCGCTGCAGGTGTTTTAGTGGCTTGCATTCAATATTTTAATTACCAAGAACACCAAGCAATAACTGAAGCAGCTAAACAAGCGGAAATTATAAAAATTAAACTTTCAATGATTACGGAACATTAACCATGACATCAGAAACTAACAAAAAAAGGTTCTCTTTCGAGTTTGATATATTTAGCTTGCTGACCTTGGTAGTCGTTCTATATTTGGCCTATAGCGCCCATACGACCAACATGAAAAATGCTGAGAAGTTGAATGGTCTACTGAGCAAATACGAACAAACATTAGATATGGCAATCGCTAATGACAAAGTGACGCTGGACCGTTACCAAAAGAATGTGAAAAAAGCGGTACAGTCACTGTCACCAAAAGAGCGTCAGTTGATGTTAGCCCTACTTGAAATAGAACGAAAGAAAGCTGCGCTATAAGCATTAACGGCAAGGCGCTGACAAGTGCCTTGCTCTCTATCTCTGTATAGAGGCTGGGCTGCTACTCTTTGATGTGCGTTAGCTGGTAGTTAATGGAACTTACACTTCACTATTTGTTCAAGACTAAATTGGATGATTTGTGAGAACGACCAAACATAGAGCTTCACTGCTACAACTTCATATATTCGCTCTTTTCTTCCGCCATATTACTGAATGAGCAGGCTTTGCTGTACGCAGTAGGGCAAAGGTGTCACTATCGAGAGACTCTGCCGTGCCATTGCCTGTTAATGTTTCGTGTGCGGATAGTCTATATACACCAAGAATGTGACCACGAGTAGCTATTGGGTACTAACCGCTAATCGATACAGAGAGCGCTGCACAATAGCCGGTACCCCTGCAAATAGTGTCCGCCACTTTTGATGTTCATTAAGAACTGGAGTCTGTCAGAGGTGTACTCGGTGTTTTAGGTGTAAGGCTCGAGTATGAAAGGTGCTAGGTGGTAGATGTTAGATTTATAAAAGAGAGAGCCGCAAGACAGGCAAGAGATATTTAATCGTTTATTTGTTAATAAAAAAAATCACAAGGAACAATATGATACAGCTAACTAATTCTGTTTGCGAAGCCCTTATTTGTGGTGTTTGGCGTTTAATTCCAGTTGAATCATTACATGGGAGTACTGGCATTTTACGCAGATGCCCAGAGTGCCATGCCTCTATCAAGCTAATGAAGCTCGGTAAAGAGGGTCAGCACCCGTACTTTGAGCATGAAAAAAGAAATCCTGACTGCAGCCTTATTTCAGCGAAAGGCAAGGCTGTTAAGTATGTTCATTCTTCGGTTAATGTATCCGAAAAAGATAGAGAAGACAGCGAAAAATTCGAAAGTTTGCTACCCCTTTGCATCAGTAATAGTGAAGTGATCAACGACGGTGAAGTTGGAGAAGATGTCATTGCTGCGTTTGAATCCTCTTTATCTGATTTAGAAAAGAGACAAGAAATAGATGCGCGTGTTGGCCTAGGTAAATTTAGACAAGAAGTTGTTAATGTATGGGGCAGTGAAACCTGCGCATTAACGCTGACACCCGTGAAAGAGATGCTTGTTGCATCACATATTAAGGTTTGGCGTAATTGTGAAAGCACCGCTGAACGCTTAGAGGGTGCTAATGGCATTTTATTGTGTGCTCATATCGATAAGTTATTTGAAAAGCATCGAATCACCTTTAAAAAAGTGGGCCGAGAATTTAGATTGAAGCTGGCTGATGATCTAGATCGTATGCTGATGACGCAACTAGGACTCAATGAGGGGGATGCACTTGCGACTGGTAGAATGAATGCTGCAGATCTTGAAAAGTTTGAGGACAATCTAGCGCATCATCAAAAGATTTTTAATCAAATAAATGAAAAAGAGATAGTCTAACCCCAACTTATAGAACAGCAGCTCAAGTAAGCTGTTGTTCTATACTTTATTTAAGTGTTAATTCTTCAATGTGTAATTTCACCGAGTTAATATTCTGCGCCTTAAAACTCACTAAATCCTCGCAATTTATTCTTTTTCATAGTATTCCGCAGCCGCAATATTGAAACATTTTATCTGATGATTTGAAAAACACTAAAAGTCTTTAAAAGTAAAAGTTTGCATCATTTTTAATGGACATTTTTTTCACAGTTAACCTGTTTTAATACCCACTCGAATGATAATGAGAATGGTAATGAAAACAAGAGGTGCACTATGAGAATCATATTTTCCTGTTTAGTCGTAATAGTCTTATCTGGCTGTGCAGATGCCGATGGTGGTGATGATAATTTGGGAGGTACACCAAGCCAACCCTATACCGATTTTTTCAGCCCTTTACCAGAAGCAGTGCCTTATCCTGCCAGTAACCCATTTTCAGAAGATAAACAGGAGCTTGGCATGCTTTTGTTCTTTGACCCCATTTTATCCGGCGAAGAAGATGTTGCTTGTGCTACCTGTCATCATCCAGATTTTGGTTGGGCGGATGGACGGAGTTTTTCCGTAGGCGTAGGCGGTACTGGTTTAGGGCCGAATAGAGATGACAACGGGATTGGAAACTTAACTCTCATTAACACGCCGACGATTATGAATGTCGGGTTTACGGGGTTGGGTGTCGATGACAAAACTGTCCCTTCTAATTTTATATCTGGAGCCTATTTTTGGGATTTAAGAGCGGATACGCTGGAGGAGCAGGCTCTAGGACCAATAGGTAACCCTGTAGAAATGCGGGGGAATTTAGCCGAACATACGCAACTGGATGATGATCAATATCTGGCGATGATAATAGAAAGATTGAAACATTCGTCCTACAAAGCTTATTTTGATGAGGCATTTGGCACAGTTGATCCCGTGACACAGCTTGCCGTTGAATCTGTGAGCGCAGAGAATCTTGCTGCAGTGTTAGCCACATTTCAACGTCGAGTCATAACGACTAATTCGCGGTTTGATAAGTTCCTTATGGGAGATGAAACAGCGTTAACCTCGCGTGAGATCACCGGTCTCAATAAGTTTATAAATGGGGGCTGCGCGCGTTGCCATGGTGGCATGATGCTATCTGATAACCTATTGCATGAAGGCGATCAAATTGTTCCAGATCTGCCGTCGGTAAGAACGCCGTCATTGAGGAATATCGAAAAAACAGCACCGTACATGCAAGATGGCTCGATGACCACCCTACGAGATTCTGTCGCGATTTATGAGCAGCGTGAAGATCTTCAAGTTGATCTAGGAGAGGACGATATTGGTGATATTGAAGCCTTTTTACGTAGCTTAACCACTGAAGAGTTTTATCAAGAGGTGCCAGGGGGACTGCCTACTGGGAATCAAGTCGGCGGTAATATCTAAATCTTAAAGGCTGTTGCTTTTTGAACACTCGCCCCTGGGGCGACTTCATTTAACCCGGTGCATACCCGCGT
Organism: Shewanella sp. KX20019; assembly: GCF_016757755.1. Classification (NCBI taxonomy): domain Bacteria; kingdom Pseudomonadati; phylum Pseudomonadota; class Gammaproteobacteria; order Alteromonadales; family Shewanellaceae; genus Shewanella; species Shewanella sp. KX20019. The sequence goes on from NZ_CP068437.1 coordinate 1,792,708, forward strand.
TAAACTCCCTTATCAGCAACGTAATGTTGGTGATAAGCGGAGGTTTCAATACTGGTGTTTTCAAGGTAGCTAGCACTCTTCTGCGTCTTTCGACATTGTTCCTTCGAAGTCAATTAGCTCATAAAATCTTGTTTGGCCGAATACCTCAAAGATGGAAGGAGCGTTGGTGAACTCTCGGATCTCGCTTGCTACTTTGTTGTGATTATTTGATGAGGTGTCACCATCACCATCACTATCAACTTCCATATTTCTGTCTGAGACAAAACTATTAGAAATAGAGCGAAATGTCTACAACTGAAGTTAACTGAGCAAAATGGACATTATTCGACTAATACCAAGAGAATGCACAATAAAAAGTACTAAAAAAGCACATTCCTGTGGTGGCACTGGGGGGCTCAGGATTTGACGAGAGCTGTAACTTATTGAATTGCAAATACAAAAGTTTGTATATGGTCTCCCCACAGGGACTCGAACCCCGATCGATCGCTTAGGAGGCGACTGCTCTATCCTGTTGAGCTATAGGGAGACGCCAGTGATTATACTGATTTTACTCTAGATGAAAAGAGTGTATACAAAGTCTTTGAATTTATTTGCTTATTCTGCTCGTTTATTACTCGGTTAGAGTTTTATTGCTAGATCATTTATCTGAATGTTCAGTGAAGCACTGACGCCTTTTAGTACTGCTGTGGCACTTTCTTCAGTCACTTGGTCGATAGTGATGGTAGCTTTGCTCTTGCCGGCAACGGCGCGCATGTTATCAAGCCTGTCTGGCATATTCTGCTGCAGAACCAATTGCAGCGTATCGCCGACACGAATACCGTTACGTCGACCTAGGTTGAGTATGATTCTATCAGCCTGCCTAGCAACAACCTGGCCTAAAAGCGGGCGGCAGTTTAGCGCTTCGTCAATATCTCGGCTGGCTACGAGCAAGACAGTGCTGATCATGTCGCCATATTCCGAACGCCAGAATTGGTCACTATTGGAGTTTACCGTTTGCTGCAGTGAGAATTCCCATTCGGCAGATTGCGCGTATTGCTTGCTCCATACCTTCTCGCCGCTAATAGCATGAAACAGCGATAACCTAAATTGAAATACACGCATGGGGTCATTTTCCCACAGGCCAAAAGTGCGGGTCGATGGCTCGGGTGATATATCGATGATCTCTGGCAATAGTATGTACTGGCTGTCGGTGATTTCACCTAACCAGCTGGGTAGTCTATAACCGCGAATATCAACTAACGCCTGATCTACATCTAAGCGCTCATTAGCGTGCAAATGGGTAAAGCTGCTGCTTGAGTTTGTTTCAATGACTTGGGCGAGTTGCTCTGACAGATTCTGCTCGAACATGCCTAGATTGCCGTAGCGTAATTGCGCTCTGTCTTTTATTAAGGCTTGTGGCACTAAAATAGAGGCTTTTAAATTATTGGCAGGGCAAGCTTGCTCAAATGGCTCAATGATGTCGATACGAATATTAACGGTGATGTAGTCATTTTCGATAAGTTCACTAACCATCTCAACTGCTTGACCTTGTGCATTGCGGGTCAAGGTAAAGCTGTCATTAACCAGTTGGCCATTACTGACGGTTTGTTCACTTGAAAAACGAGCGCCGGTTTTTAAGGTCGCGTAACTTACTGCTTGCTCTATAGCATCTTCGCGCGCTTTAGCTAAGTTGTTGTTTACAATCTTGGCTTGCCCGCTCGCTTGGATCCACTTTGCTTGTACTGGCGCTGTAATTATAAAAGAGCAAGCCAGAATGACTGTGATAATGCTACGTGAAGCCAGTTTCATATTAATCTTCCAAGTCTTTAGGCCAACATAATCGGCGTAATATAGGGGGACTGTTTGTCAAAAAGAGGTGCAATTACTTGCCGACAAAATGACAGTCTGAATCGATAAGGTTGAAATAAGCAATATCTATGCCCTTTATTTGGGAGGGGTAACGTATTTATCCATAAAGTTTCTCAGGTTTGCGCCGATAACTGCTTTAGATAACAATACTGTTTGGTTGGCCGCCGTTTAAGCAAAAAACTGTTTCTACTGACGCTAAGTCGATGGTTTTATTTCAAACCGGCTAATCTCTGTTTCTGCATTACAGGAATGAAAAGATGTATAAGACATTAATCTTGCTGCCATTACTTGTGCTGCTTGGCTGTGCAAACACCCAGCCAAACGCATCTGAACAGCAGACGCTAGTGAGCGGCAATGGTTTGCCGCACCTGTCATCAATTAACTATTTGTCTCAGCAGATGGTTAATGAGCTCGTCAGGCAAAACGACAGTTTAAAACCTACGCAGCCGCTATTAGTGGCAACACCGGTGATGTTGTCAGATCTAGCGACCACCAATGAATTGGGCTTGCAGTACCAGCAAGGACTAATTGCGGCATTACATGATCACCAGTTTAATCTGGTCGATATGAACGTAGCCGAAACATTGCGCGTCACTCAAGCGGGTGATTTTATCTTGAGCCGAGATTGGCAGCAGTTACCAACTGATATCGATGTAAGGCATGTGGTTGTTACTACGATGAGCCCGGACAAAGGCGGTATGGTTATTTATAGCCGCATTGTTGACGTGAGTAATAACCGTGTTGTTTCTGTTGCACAAAGCTTTGTACCCATTTCGTCGATGTCAGGCATGTTAAGCCGTTCCGAAAAAGTGGTATCAGAAAATGGTTTGTTGTACCGCTCTGAAAATGCGGGGCAGCGAATGGCAACAGTGGTGGGAGCTCAGTAGATGAAAGCAATTATTCGATGTGCAGCGGTAATACTGTTAGTCGCTTTAAGTGGCTGTTCAGCACAGGACCGTTATGTACAGTATGAGACGGAAGCGCCAGAGTCTTTTCCGACATTAACAGCAGTTGGCTATGCAACCTTGGCTAATCAACCCTCATCAGATCCGGCGCAGCGGGTACTAATGGCGATGCAAGCGTCAAAAATTGCCGCTTATCGAGAACTGGCAGAGCAGGTGTACGGCCAACACTTGGCAGCTTCAAGCCAAGTAAGCGATTGGATGTTATCGAGCGATGAGATCAAAGCCTCGGTATCAGGTGTGATCCGCGGTGCCAAGGTGGTTAAGAGTTATCCCGCTGGCGAGCATTATGTCACTGAGTTGGAGTTGGACTTTGAACAAGTTTGGGCTCTGTATCAGCAGCAGAATCGCTCGCAAAAGGTCAAAGAGATCACTTATTTTTAAAGTAAGGGAGATTCTAGGGCGGCCTTCAGCCTAATAAGTGCTAGGACGGGCTCCGTCCTGCTAGGGAATCAACAGCAAACACCACTTGGCTTTTGATGTTGACTTTATACTTTGCTAGCACCTATCTGAAAGCTGAGAAGGACCTAGGTGCTAGGTACTAGGACGTTCGCCAGCTCACTGCTAGGGCGGACTCCGTCCTGCTAGGGAATCAACAGCAAACACCCTTCGGCTTTTGATGTTGATTTTATACTTTGCTAGCACCTTCTTTTAAAGTAGGTCGGCATTTATGCCGTCGGTTAGCATAGTCGATTGCAATGATTGATGGGCTGAAGCCCAACCTACAGCGGTGTTGTAACGTTTATTTTGGTGTTTACGATTATCTTTTGTAGGTCGGTATTTATGCCGTCGGTTAGCATGGTCGATTGCAATGATTGATGGGCTGAAGCCCAACCTACAGCGGTGTTGTAATGTTTATGTTGGTGTTTACGATTATCTTTTGTAGGTCGGTATTTATGCCGTCGCTTTTCTCTTTTCTCGTTTTTACCGTAAGCGAAGCGTTCCGTAGTGACGAAGTCGCGTACCGTAAGGCCGTAGGTCGCTCGTCTATGATTTTACCTTCTTTACTCGAAGCTAGAACCGTTCTTAAGCTCTTAAATTATTCCCTAAGCTTGAGATGCTAGAGGTACGGCCTTTACCATCATAGGTGAGGCTGGCGGAATTACGACTGACCTGTAGTGCTTGAGAGAAGCGATTCAAGCTGGCTAAGCTCAATTCTATTAAAGACTCGTTCTCAGCATTGAGCTGTTGGCACTCTGCGAGCAAAGATTTTGCTTCGCTAACTTGCTGAGATAATGTGGCATCGGTCTCTAATATACTTTTATCAGGCTGTGTGGCTATCATCTCATCGTTATGTTTTAAGCTATCTAGTAACGTCGCTTTAGTACTGGCAAGTGACAGCAATGTGTCTGCATCTTGCGACTGTAGCGCCTGTTTTTCTTGGCTAATAACGGCTTTAAGCTCAGTCAACACGGTATGCTGTGAGCTCAATAGATGAGATAAATTTGTCATAATGGCCTTATCTTTTCTGCCTTAATCCGCTGCTTGCGGCGACATTAGTGTTAATCGCTAAGTTCATTCTCGAAGTTTGCGATATTAGTTGCAAGCTTTTCTGGATCGATTTTGTAACGACCTTCAGCAATCGCTGCTTTAATCTCATCAACTTTCTTTTGGTCAATATCTGGCATGTCGGCCATCTTAGTTTGCACGTTTTGCAGCTGTTGAGCCTGCGGCGTAATCGACACTGAGTCGGCTTTTTGTGCACCCGCTGTTTGCACTGGAGCTGCCGGAGCGCTTTGCGTTGCGGCACCTTTACCTGTGTTACCACTGTTTATGCGCGTAGTAGCAGCGCTATTTACTTGTTTAATATCCATAGCCATTTTGGTATCCAACATTGAATAAAGAGACTTTCTTACACATGCTATCGGCGCGATAGCTGTTAACTTTAATCTTATTTTACATTCTTACTTCAACTTGGCCAACTGCGGTGACTTTTGCGTTTAAGGTTTTGTGTGAATGACTGTTCTTAATCCGTATCTTATCGCCTAAATTACCATCGTGTAGGGCTTCTCCAACGGTTTTTATCTCGAAGTTTTCAGACTTGGCAAATATCGACACTGTGTCTCCCTTACAAACAATACACAGATGATTATTAAAAATAGGTTGCTGAGGTGCGACTCGACGTTTAAGACGGGCGCCGACCACTTCGCTTAGTTGGTCAAATTGTTGACCTCTGAGCGTGGTTTGCTCCACATAGTCAATGGCAACATCGCTACGTGAGATCAGATCTCCTGGGCCTAATGTTGCTTTAGCTACCACCACAGGGTAAAGAATGTCGACTCTCACTGATAAAAATATCTGCCATGGATAGCTTAAGTCTGGGCTGTCACAGCTTATTTTTACTGTATTGTTACGCCTTATTGCACGATCGCTGGCTATCTCTGCTTTTATCGGAAGAAAGCAATTAGGTAAGCTGACACGAGTATCTAAGCTTTGGGGAGTGATATTAATCTTTGCTTTTTCAGGAGCTTCTATTTTTTCTTCAACTGCCGCTATAGCTAACCGAGAAATGGTCGATAAAGAGGGAACACTCGCAACTTGATTCGCATTGGCGCTAGCGGTAACGGGGAAACAAAGTACGGTAAAAAGTAGCCCAAAATTTATTTTCATAATGAATACACCAGCTTGATTCGCTAGAATGCACCTAAGTCGTGTTAATTGTAGAATGTTGGTAGCGAACTCATTAAATCGTTGGGCGTCATAAAGTTGACTGATGTCGCAACGTTAGAATCAGATAGTGCTAACTAAGCAAGTAGCATGCCTAAATGTAGAGGTAGCATTATATTGAAGTGTATTGGCAGCATTGATGCGCAAAATCAACGTAATAAGCGTTAACTAAAATTACATTTAATCTTTTAGATTAATCGATAAAAATAAGTACAAGGCAAATTTTCATGTCGAACATTCTTGAATCAGTAAATAAGCGAACACAGTTGGTTGGACAAAACCGACTTGAGTTATTGTTATTTAAACTTAATGGACGTCAACGATTCGGCATTAACGTATTTAAGGTCAAGGAGGTGCTGCAATGCCCTCCATTAACCAGCTTGCCTAGGCTCAACTCTAGTGTGCGTGGAATAGCGCATGTGCGCGGCATGACCATTTCAGTGATCGATTTGAGCGCAGCAACTGGCGGCCGCCCAATTGAGAACCTTGAGAGCAGCTTCATTATCATTTCTGAGTACAACCGTAGTGTGCAAGGTTTCTTGGTGAGTTCAGTTGAGCGTATTATCAATATGAACTGGGAAGCCATCATGCCACCGCCACAAGGGTCGGGTCGTGGCTCATATTTAACGGCTGTAACAGAGATAGAAAATGAGTTAGTGGAGATCTTGGATGTTGAGAAGATCCTCGATGAGATCTCACCAGTCAATACCAACATTAGTAAAGAGTTGGATGATAAGCTAACCATTGATAGAGAGCGCCATTATCACATTATGGTCATCGATGACTCATCGGTTGCCCGCAAACAGATTATTCGTGCGTTATCCTCTCTTGATCTGCAAATTGATACCGCCAAAGATGGTAAAGAGGCGTTAGATAAATTACGGGCAATGGCGGCGGAGCTTGACGATGTGGCGACTGAAATCCCACTGATTATTTCAGACATTGAAATGCCTGAAATGGATGGGTATACCTTAACGGCTGAAATACGCGATGATCCTAAGCTTAGAAACATAAAAGTGGTGTTACATACTTCGCTTAGTGGCGTATTTAACCAAGCGATGGTGCAGAAAGTTGGCGCTAATGATTTTATTGCTAAATTTAATCCTGATGAGTTAGCAGCCGCTGTAAACAAGCACTTAAGTCTATAAAAGCTGGTTTATGCTGCAATGCCAAGCCAGAGGGAACCAAGTCTTGCTTGTGTTTCCTAGATGGCTAATGTATAACCCAGCGATTGTGGTAAAGCCGCGCCTTTTATGCGGCTTGTTTTATAGATATTTAGGATGTTAGCGTGCCAAATAAATCACTTGCTGAAAACGAGTACCATCAGTTCAGGCTCTTTCTAGAGCAGCACAGCGGTATTGTGCTAGGTGAGAACAAACAATATCTGGTGCGTAGTAGATTAGCACCGCTTATGGGGAAATATAATCTGCCCTCTCTATCGGATGTCGTTAAGCATTCAATGAAGCCCACAGAGCGTCAACTTCGCACCGAAGTCATTGATGCCATGACGACTAACGAGACGCTGTGGTTTCGAGATCGTTATCCGTTCGAATTGCTGTTTAATTCCATTTTGCCAAATTACAGTCGACTTGGTCGGCCGGTAAAAATATGGTCTGCAGCGTGTTCATCTGGGCAAGAGCCATACTCTTTAGGCATGACCATTCTCGAGTATCAACAGCGTAAACCCGGGACACTGCCCAGCGGTGCCGGCATATTGGCGACGGATCTGTCTCCGTCGATGCTTGAACGCTGTAAAAAAGCAGAGTATGACAACCTAGCGTTAGGTCGTGGCTTATCTGATGAACGCAAACGTCAGTTTTTTGATGCCTTACCCTCCGGTAATATGGTGGTTAAAAATAATGTAAAGCAATTGGTTAACTTTAGAGCGCATAACTTGCTCGAAAGTTATACCTTGCTCGGTAAGTTCGATATTATTTTTTGCCGCAATGTATTGATCTATTTCTCCCCAGAGGCAAAGCGGAAAATCTTGCGGCAATTTGCTGCCGCACTGAACCCTAAAGGGATCCTGTTCCTTGGTGCGTCAGAGTCTATCGCCGGTCTATCTGATGAGTTTGATATGGTGCGTTGTAATCCGGGGATCTATTACCAGAAGAAAGTCTAAACCTGCTTTATCCCCATCTTAACTGAAGCGAGCATCTTTAAGTGGGGTGGTATGTAGGGTGTTGAAGTGCAGTTAACGCAATTTTGACACCCTTTTTATCCGTCTAAACCCGCCCTCAATATCGCTAATCCTCAGCTAAAACGTCTATTTTCATTCTTTTAGACTAATTTGGCACACCAATTGCTTTATTTCAGATACCAAGCTGAGGAGGCAATTTTATGGCGATTAGTTTTGATAAAGCATTAGGGGTTCATCAATACACATTGGGCGTACGCTCCCAACGTGCAGAAGTCCTATCTTCAAATATTGCCAATGCCGATACACCAAACTACAAATCTCGCGATGTAGACTTTGCCAAAGCGATGAACTCAGCTCAGTCACGTCAGTCGGGTTTAGCCATGGCAAAGAGCGATGCTAAACACTTCGATTTGGCTGCCTTATCGCAACAGAATGTGGGCTACCGTGTGCCGAATCAGCCCGACACCGGTGACGGTAACACGGTCGACATCCAGCAGGAGCAATCTGCATTTATGCAAAATGCCCTAGAGTATCAAATGTCGCTCGGTTTTCTCGACGGTAAGTTCTCAGGTATGAAAAAAGCGATTAGAGGCGATTAATTATGAGTTTATTTAATATCTTTAACGTCGCAGGTTCGGGTATGTCTGCGCAATCGGTCAGACTAAATACTACGGCCAGTAACATTGCCAACGCAGATTCAGTATCAAGCAGCGTTGGCGAGACTTATCGTGCTCGTCATCCTATTTTTGAAGCTGAAATGAGCAAGGCACAACAGCATCAAAGTGCCTCACAATCAGTTGCGGTTAAGGGCATCGTTGAAAGCGACTTACCGCTAAATAAAGAATACTCGCCAGGTCATCCTATGGCAGACACCGAAGGTTTTATCTATAAACCCAATGTCAATGTGATGGAGGAGATGGCCAATATGATCTCTGCCTCTCGCTCATATCAAATGAATGTACAAGTGACTGAAGCTGCAAAATCGATGCTTCAGCAAACTCTTAGAATTGGTAAATAAACTCAGTGAAAGCTGGAGGTAAATTTTGAGCCTAATTAACCCGCTCAATAACACGCAATCGACAACAGCCCAGCCACAGCAGGCTAGCACTGTTACGCCGCAAGCTTCGTCGCAAACGACAACACAAAGTAGTGCGTCGACAGAGCAGACGACTACAACGGGGAATCCATTTTTAGACAGTTTGCGCTTGCCGGTAGAGGATTCAATACCTGAAGCGAATAGTCAGGATCTATCTCAAGAAGATTTCTTCTCGTTATTGAGTCAACAGTTATCGATGCAAGACCCGTTTAAACCAGTCGACAATGATCAAATGATCCAGCAGATGGCCTCGTTTTCTACCGTTGATGGTATTAGCAAGCTTAACGAAGAGATTGTTAACCTCAACGCGCTAACGACATCAAGCCAAGCACTGCAGGCATCTGGACTCGTTGGGCAGAAAGTACTTATTCCATCCGATACCGGTTATATCTCAGCTGAAGAGCCGAACATAAAAGGCATCGTCAGTACGCCTGAAACGATTAAAGATTTAACCGTGAGAGTGGAAGATGAAACCGGCCAGTTGGTATCGACTTTTCAAGTGGATGGCAGTGCAGGTGGAAATGTTGATATCACGTGGGACGGCATGGGTAAAAATGGCGAGCCCGTCGCTGAAGGGAGTTACACCCTTAAAGTGACCGGTAAAGTCGATGGTAAGAGTGAAGAGTTACCCGTTTCAACTTATGCTCACGTGACAAGTGTGTCGTTAGGCACAGCAGCTACTGGCGCAATTTTGAACTTGCGCGGTGTTGGCGGCATTAAGATTAGTGACGTGTTAGCAGTTTCAGAATCGTAAACGTACGACAGATATTAATAAGAGAGACGGATAAAGTCTCTCCTAAAACGAATTGAACAAGGATTGAGGTGAATTATGTCATTTAACATTGCTCTGAGCGGTATATCGTCTGCGCAAAAAGACCTAAATACAACTGCAAACAATATCGCTAACGTCAACACCACAGGTTTTAAAGAATCACGTGCCGAGTTTGCTGATGTTTACGCCAGCTCTATTTTTGCCAACAGCAAGACCACAGTCGGCGGTGGTGTAGCTACTAGCCAAGTGGCACAACAGTTCCATCAAGGCAGTTTACAATTTACCAATAACTCACTTGATATGGCGATTAACGGTGGCGGTTTCTTCGTAACCTCTTCAGAAATTGGCTCACAAGATCACTCCTTCACTCGTGCGGGTGCATTCAAGTTTGATTCGAACAACTACATGGTCGATTCTGCCGGTAATTTCCTGCAAACCTTCCCTGTAGACAAAGATGGCAACTCAACCTCAGTGAGTTTGACCACTACTGAGCCTGTACAGATTCCCGATACCGCGGGTAGCCCAGTAAAGACCGATAATATCGGTATGCAGATGAACCTCAATGCCGGCGATAAAACATTCGATCCAGCAAATTTTGATCCCAATGACCCTGATACATTTAACAACTCAACCTCAGTCACCATGTATGACTCATTAGGTGAGCCACATGTTATGACGACTTACTTTGTCCGCCCACCAGATGCTGCCCATACCGGTGAAAGCAACTGGGTTGCGTTTTACGCGGTTGATGGCAAAAAAGTGAATGTTGATCCAGCTTCAGGAACCTACGATGTAGATACTAGCGGTGATGGTCTGGTAGATGGCACTAAAAATGCTGAATCAGCGGGTGGCTGGAGAGGCGCTGCAATTTCATTCAATGACACTGGTGCATACACCGGTAGTAATCCAGCGACTATTCAGACTGAAGCGCTCGGTGTTGGCGGCGCCAATGTACTCGGCCCAGGTGCCGATGGTACACAAACTTTAAATCTTACCTTTAATAACCCAACTCAGTACGCATCACCCTTTGAAGTGACCGAATTGACACAAGATGGTACTACAGTCGGTCGCTTAACTAACGTTGAAGTTGGTGCCGATGGCCTTATCAATGCCAGTTACAGTAATGGTTCTACAGTGCCATTGGCACGGGTGGCGTTAGTACGCTTTGCTAATGAGCAAGGTTTGTCACAGGCGGGTAATACTTCTTGGAAAGCTAGTCTAGATTCAGGTCCTGCATTAGCGGGCGAGGCAAACAGTGGTACTTTTGGTAGTATTCGTTCATCAGCACTAGAGCAGTCAAACGTGGATTTGACCACTGAATTGGTTGATCTTATCTCTGCTCAACGAAACTTCCAAGCCAACTCTAGAACGTTGGAAGTCAACAATACGCTACAACAAACGGTACTGCAGATCCGTTAATTGACTGGGTAGATAAGGGCGCTTCGCTTCGGGGTTGCCTAGCTAGAACGTTCGCAGGCTAACTGCGAGGAGGAATTAAGGCAACAAATGTCCGTATTAGCGGTGCTTTGTTGCCTTTATTTTTTTAAGAGTTCCTCTAGAACCTAATCTGAAAGCTGAGAAGATCCTAGGTACTAGGACGTTCGCCAGCTCACTGCTAGGACGGACTAGGTCCTGCTAGGAGATCAACAGAAAACACCATTTGGCTTGTGATGTTGATGTTATGCTTTGCTAGAACCTAGAACCTAGAACCTTCTTTTAAAGTAGGTCGGCATTTATGCCGTCGCTTTTCCTGTTCTAGTTTTACCGTAAGCGAAGCGTTCCGTAAGGCCGTTCGTCTAAGTTTTTACCGTATTTGAAAGCTGAGAAGATCCTAGGTACTAGGACGTTCGCCAGCTCACTGCTAGGACGGACTAGGTCCTGCTAGGAGATCAACTGAAAACACCATTTGGCTTGTGATGTTATGCTTTGCTAGAACCTATCTGAAAGCTGAGAAGATCCTAGGTACTAGGACGTTCGCCAGCTCACTGCTAGGACGGACTGCGTCCTGCTAGGAAATCAACAGAAAACACCATTCGGCTTTTGATGCTGATTTTATGCTTTGCTAGAACCTTCTTTTAAAGTAGGTCGGCATTTATGCCGTCAGTTAGCGTGGTCGATTGCAATGATTGATGGGCTAAAGCCCAACCTACAGCGGTGTTGTAATACCTATGTAGGTGTTTACGATTATCTTTTGTAGGTCGGCATTTATGCCGTCGCTTTTCCTGTTCTAGTTCCACCGTAAGCGAAGCGTTCCGTAGTGACGAAGTCGTGTGCCGTAAGGCCGTAGGCCGTTGCGTCTTTGTATTCCATCTTCGTTTGTCCGTCCTTTCATTCTCGTATTGGCTTTAACCTAGAACCTTTTTTGCTTATCTTGGCACGATGCTTGCTAATTAATACGTTAGACGGAAGTTTGACGGAGCGTTAAGTGGACAAGTTACTCTATGTCGCCATGAGCGGCGCGAAACAGAATATGAATGCGTTGGCGATTAGCGCAAACAATTTGGCAAATGCCAGTACCGATGGTTTTAAATCAGATCTCGCTCAGGCGCGTTCGATGCAAGCCTTTGGTGATGGCTTGCCAACGCGTGTGTTCGCCATGACTGAAAACCCGTCTGCTAACTTTGAAAATGGCCCAATAAAGACCACAGGTCGAGACCTAGATATTGCTGTAAAAGGCGATGGCTGGATTGCCGTTCAAGCCGAAGATGGCGGCGAAGCTTATACTCGCTCAGGTAGCTTAAGTTTCGATACCACTGGCGTATTACGCAATGATAGAGGCACGGCGGTGATGGGTGACAACGGCCCCATCGTGTTGCCACTGCCTATCGAAAAAATTGAAATATCTCAAGATGGCATCATCTCCGTCCGTCCGTCGGGTGCCACTGCTGAGGTTATTGAAGAGGTGGGCCGCATTAAGCTGGTCAACCCTGGTAATGAAAATTTAATGCGTGGCCAAGATGGTTTATTCCGTCAAATGTCAGGTGAAGTCGCCGCTGCAGATCCTAGCGTCGGCCTACTTAGCGGTGCTGTTGAAGGCAGTAACGTTAACGCAGTACATGAAATGGTATCGATGATTGACATACAACGTCAGTTTGAGATGCAGGTCAAAATGATGAAAACAGCTGAAGAAATTGATAAAGCTTCCGCTTCATTAATGCGCATAAGCTAGGAGATATGATATGCATCCCGCTTTATGGATAAGTAAGACTGGTTTAGACGCTCAGCAAACTGACATCTCTGTTATCTCAAACAACGTGGCCAACGCCAGTACTGTAGGTTTTAAGAAGAGTCGTGCCGTTTTTGAAGACCTGCTCTATCAAAACGTTAATCAAGCTGGTGGTGTGAGTGCGTCAAATACTAAATTGCCTAACGGTTTGAACATTGGCGCAGGTACCAAGGTGGTGGCGACGCAAAAAGTGTTTACCCAAGGCAACATGTTGACCACCGATAACTCATTAGACTTGATGGTTGAAGGCCCTGGCTTTTTCGAAGTGCAGATGCCAGACGGTACAGCCGCTTATACCCGTACCGGTCAATTTAGCCTAGACGACACAGGGCAGATCGTCACGCCTGGCTCTGGTTATGTGGTGCAACCAGCAATAACCATCCCAGATGACGCCAGCAGTATTACCGTGTCGGCAGAAGGTGAAGTGTCGGTCAAAACACCGGGCAATGCTGAAAACCAAGTGGTGGGTCAGCTGGCAATGTCTGATTTTATTAACCCTGCGGGCCTAGATCCTATGGGGCAAAACCTCTATATGGAAACGGGCGCAAGTGGCACACCTATCCAAGGCACTGCATCACTCGACGGCATGGGTGCAATCCGCCAAGGGGCATTAGAAACCTCAAATGTTAACGTGACTGAAGAGCTAGTGAACCTGATCGAAAGCCAGCGTATTTATGAGATGAACTCCAAGGTTATCTCTGCTGTCGATCAGATGCTGTCGTACGTGAATCAGAATTTATAAGCAGGTAGGTCAGTTTTAGTGGCTTAAGTGTGTTACTCGCCACTGTTAATTTCAACGTATATGGCACTCAATATGGCCTAAATGTGAAGAGAGTTTTGTATGAGTCGTTACTGGATATTAATCGTTATTGCCGCGCTATCAGGTTGTAGTTCAACCAATCAAAAGCCGATTGCTGACGACCCGTATTACGCCCCTGTTTACCCTGAAGCGCCGCCAACAAAGATTGCTGCTACAGGATCTATGTATCAAGACAGCCAAGCAGCAAGTCTCTACTCAGACATTAAAGCGTTAAAAGTGGGCGACATTATTACCGTCATGCTGATGGAATCGACCCAAGCGAAAAAGAGTGCTAATAATGAGATTTCACGCGGGACCGACCTGTCTCTCGACCCTATCTACGCAGGCGGCGGTAACGTCACCATCGGCGGTAACCCAATCGATCTGCGTTACAAAGACAGCATGAACACCAAGCGTGAATCTGATGCTGACCAAAGCAACAGCTTATCGGGCAGCATTTCTGCCAATGTGATGAAAGTGCTTAATAACGGCAATTTAGTCATTCGTGGTGAGAAGTGGATAAGTATCAATAACGGCGATGAGTTTGTGCGTATTACCGGTATTGTACGCGCCCAGGATATTCGCCCAGATAACACCATCGACTCGCCGCGAGTCGCTAATGCGCGTATTCAATATAGCGGCACGGGAACGTTTGCCGAAGTACAGAAAGTGGGCTGGCTAAGTTCATTCTTTATGGGCAGCTGGTGGCCGTTTTAACTCATGAGCCAGAGTAATCAATATCAAGTAAAAATGACCAAAACACTAATAAGCCAACGTGCCGCGCGGACTGCGACACCTAACCGCCTGCTAGGGCAGCTTTTTAGCGGCGATAAGTTCGTCGACTAAGCTAAGGACTTTTCATGATGAAAATAAAACTGGCAATACTTTGCGCGATAATGGTAATTGCTGCGCCGGTAAATGCGCAGCGCATCAAAGATATTGCCAATGTCCAAGGGGTGCGCAGTAACCAATTGATTGGTTATGGCTTAGTGGTGGGTTTGCCAGGTACCGGCGAAAAAACCCGTTATACCGAACAAACATTTAAAACCATGCTGAAGAACTTTGGCATTAATCTGCCTGATAACTTCAGACCTAAGATTAAGAATGTTGCGGTCGTGGCGGTAAGTGCCAATATGCCACCCTTTATTAAACCCGGTCAGACATTAGACATTACCGTCTCCAGTTTAGGCGAAGCTAAAAGTTTACGTGGTGGCATGCTACTACAGACCTTCCTAAAAGGTGTGGATGGTAACGTGTATGCGATTGCACAGGGCAGCATGGTCGTCAGTGGTTTTAGCGCTGAAGGGCAAGATGGTTCTAAAGTGATTCAAAACACGCCTACCGTTGGCCGCGTTCCTAATGGCGCGATTATCGAACGTACCGTTGCGACGCCATTCTCGACAGGTGATCACCTTACCTTTAATTTGCGTCGAGCTGATTTTTCAACCGCGAAAAGATTGTCTGATGCAATCAATGACCTATTAGGCCCTGGAATGGCAAGACCGCTCGACGCAGCCTCAGTGCAGGTGAGTGCACCTCGTGACGTTTCGCAGCGAGTGTCATTTTTAGCCACGCTGGAAAATATTGAAGTTGAACCCGCTACAGAGTCAGCCAAAGTGATCGTCAATTCGCGTACAGGCACCATAGTCGTCGGTCAAAACGTCAAATTATTGCCAGCGGCAGTCACTCATGGTGGCTTAACCGTGACGATTGCTGAAGCAACCCAAGTGTCACAGCCTAATCCCTTCGGTAATGGTCAAACCGTCGTCACGTCCGATAGCACCATTGATGTATCTGAAGCCGATAGTCGCATGTTTATGTTTAACCCTGGCACCACGCTAGATGAGCTAGTTCGGGCGGTTAACCTTGTTGGAGCAGCCCCTTCAGATGTACTTGCCATACTTGAAGCGTTAAAGATGGCAGGGGCTTTGCATGGTGAACTGATAATAATATAAAAATTGTCGGTTTGAGTGGGAAGTAGTCATGGATAAGCTGTCGAATGCATCGCAATTTTTGGATATTGGGGGATTAGACTCACTCAGATCCAAAGCCCAAGGTGGTGAAAACGGTGCACTAAAAGAAGTGGCGCAACAGTTTGAAGGTATTTTCGTACAGATGCTAATGACTAGCATGCGAGACGCGAACGCTGTGTTTGAATCCGACAGCCCAATGAACAGCCAATACACCAAATTTTACGAGCAGATGCACGACCAGCAGATGTCTTTGAACCTTTCAGGCGAAGGCATGCTTGGCTTAGCCGATCTGATGGTGCAGCAATTAGACCCTGCTAACAGCCCAATGACCCCCGCGTCTGTATTAAGAGGCGACAGTAACACTTCAGCCAGAGCCAATAGCTTTACACTCGATGATGCACATCTGATGCAGATGCCAACCGCGCTCACAACGACATCGACTCCGGTTGATATTGCCACTAGCGCTAGCGTTGCGCCACAAACACTTGATTCTATGCTAAGTGGCAAGGTATTGCCGTCGGCAGCGCTCAATGCGGACAAGTCACAAGCCGACTTTACCAGTCAGGATGAGTTCGTGAGCCGTTTATACCCTCATGCCGAAAAGGCCGCCAAAGAGTTAGGCACAACTGCTGAAGTGTTAATCGCACAGTCGGCACTTGAAACTGGTTGGGGCCAGAAAATGGTCAAGGGCACTGCAGGACAGCAAAGTAATAATTTATTCAATATTAAGGCGGATAACCGCTGGAAGGGCGACAAAGCCCAAGTTAATACCCTTGAATACGAGCAAGGCGTAGCGGTAAAGCAAAAAGCAGATTTTAGAGTGTATGACGATATAGGTCAGAGCTTTAATGATTTTGTGTCGTTTGTCTCCAATAGCGAACGTTATCAAGATGCGATGAAGAAAGCCGCTAATCCACAGGCTTTTGTGCAGTCGCTACAAGATGCGGGTTATGCCACGGATCCAAAGTATGCCGACAAAGTCATTCAGGTAATGAAGACCATCACTAGAGATTTTAAAGATGTTTTACAAGGGGCGAAGCAATGATAAACCCAGTTGTGCAACCGTTTGTAATGGGGAGTGGTAACTAATGTCAATGGACTTGCTCAGTATTGCTCGCACCGGGGTGCTAGCATCACAATCTCAGCTGGCGATCACCAGTAACAATATCGCCAATGCCAATACCGAAGGCTATAACCGTCAGGTTGTTTCGCAGTCGAGTCTCGAGTCACAGCAGTTGGGCAGTAACTTTTATGGGGCTGGCACATATGTATCAGACGTAAAACGTGTTTATAACGATTACGCTGCGCGTGAGTTACGTATCGGTCAAACTGCGGTAAGCGAAGCGCAAACGACTTACAGCAAAATGTCTGAACTCGATCAACTATTTTCGCAGATAGGCTCGGCAGTTCCCGCATCGCTAACCAGCCTGTTTGGCGGGATCAACAGTCTGGCAGATATTCCTGACGATCTGGGGCTGCGAGATTCTTTACTGTCTAATGCTGAGCAGCTGGCCAACAACGTTAATCAGATGCAACTGCAACTTGATGGACAGATGGGACAAACTAACGACCAAATTTCGGCTGTCACCGAACGCATCAATGAGATCAGTAACGAGCTTGGCAACATCAACCGTGAGCTAATGAAGTCTCAGGGCCAAGATATGCAGTTGCTTGATAAGCAAGATGCACTGATCCTTGAGCTAAGTGAATATGCTGAAGTTAATGTGGTGCCGCTGGAGTCTGGTGCTAAAAGTGTCATGCTCGGTGGTTCAATCATGCTGGTGTCTGGTGAAGTATCAATGCAAATTGGCACCAAGCCGGGTGATCCTCATGCCAATGAATTGCAAATAACCGCGTCTTCAGGCGGCAACAGTTTAGTGGTTGATGCCTCAAAAATTGGCGGTCAGCTTGGTGCGTTGGTCGATTTTCGTGATGACACGTTAATTCCTGCACAACTGGAGCTTGGTCAGTTTGCCCTCGGTGTCGCGGATGCCTTTAATCAGGCGCAGTCACAAGGTTTTGATCTCAATGGTCTGGTGGGCGCCAATATTTTTACCGATATTAACGACCCTACAATGCAACTTGGCCGCGTCGGTGCATTTTCAACCAATACTGGCAATGCCAATCTAGGTGTCAATATTGATGATGTAAGTTCACTCACTGGCAGCAGCTATGAACTTAGCTTTACCACGCCATCGAGCTACGAGTTAAAAGACAGCAGTAGCGGAAATATCACGTCACTAACGCTTAATGGCAATACGCTTGAGGGAGCCGATGGTTTTAGCATCGACATCGCGAGCGGCGTATTAGCCTCTGGTGATAAGTTTGAAATTCGCCCCACTTCAAGTGCAGCCACAGCGTTATCGGTCACTATGACCGACGGCAAGGGCATTGCAGCCGCCGGGACAAGTATTACCAGCGATGCGGCAAACTCTGGCAATAGCAATATTAATTTAATCAGTATTGATAACCGCAACGCGCCGGGTTTTCCGACCACGGGCGCCGAGCTAACCTTCGAGATTGACCCATCAGCATTGCCACCGACCTTTGAAGTCTTCGACGCTCAAGGAAATTCTATGGGGGTAGCGGCTCCTTATACCCCACCTAACATTAGTGCCAATGGCTTTACCTTTGAAATTAACTCAACAGCAGTCACTAAAGATAAGTTCACTTTCGACCTGTCTTTCGCAGAAGGTGACAATAGTAATCTGGTTAATATGGCGAAGTTAAACGAAACGAAAATGATGAACGGTGGTAGCACTACCCTGACGGATGTGTATGAAAACACCAAGCTTGATGTGGGCGGCAAAACCAAGTCAGCTGAAATATCAGTCGGCTCCGCGGGAGCCATTTATAACCAAGCCTATACCCGAGTTCAAAGTGTATCAGGAGTTAATCTTGACGAAGAAGCGGCCAATTTAATGCGCTTTCAGCAATCCTATCAGGCGTCGGCGCGCATCATGACCACCGCGACGGAAATATTTAATACCCTGTTTAGCTCACTGCGCTAACTCGGCATTAAAGAATAGAGCAAGGAAAACAGCATGAGAATCTCAACGGCGCAAATGTTTACCCAAACGACAACCAACATGATGAAAGGCCAGTCAGCGACGAGCAAAATCATGGAGCAGTTGGCGACCGGCAAAAAGGTCAGTACGGCGGGTGATGATCCCGTTGCCGCTATCGGTATCGATAATCTTAAGCAGCACGGCGCAGTGGTCGATCAATTTCTAAAGAACATAGATTACGCTTCAAATCGTTTGGCTGTTAGCGAAAGTAAAATAGGTAACGCTGAAACGGTCGTCTCTAGCATGCGCGAGCAGATGCTTCGTTCAGTAAACGGCACATTGACTGATGCCGATCGGCAAACAATTGCCGATGATATGCGTGGCAGCCTGGAAGAGCTACTGTCGATTGCCAACAGCAAGGATGAATCGGGTAATAGTCTGTTTGCTGGCTTCAAAACCAATTCAGAACCGTTTGCTTTTGATAATAATGGCAAGGTGATTTACCGCGGCGACTCTGGTGTCAGAGATTCTGTGGTCGCGTCCGGTGTCACTGTCGGCAGCAATATCCCTGGTGATGGCGTTTTTATGAACGCTGCAAATGCCACGGGCGATTATAGCGTCAATTATTCGTCGACACAGCAAGGTAGCTTTAGTGTTGAAGGTGCCAACATTACTGATCCAACCCTGCCGATGGCGGGTAACTATACCTTTGACTTTGCAGACAATGGCGCTGGTGGGCTCGATCTTAATGTGACTGACTCTGCAGGCACTGTAACCACTATTCCCAATTTTGATGCCACCAACCCTGTAACCGTTGATGGTATTGAGGTGCAGCTTAAAGGTACGCCTGTTGCAGGTGATACATTCGAGTTAACACCTGAACAAAACTCCAATATATTCGATACCCTAAACAGCGCCATAGCACTGCTTGAAGATGGTAGTAAGTTAAATACTCCCCAAGGTCAGTCAGAAATGGCACAGTTATTGAATAACGTTAGTAGTGGCCAAGAACAGATGGCAACCAGCCGCAGTGTGGCAGGCAATAGTTTAAAGAGCTTAGAAAACTATACCAGCACTCATAAAGAGGAGCAGTTGGTTAACCAGTCGGCACTGTCTTTGCTTGAAGACTTAGATTATGCCGAAGCGATAACAGAGTTTGAAAAGCAACAGATGTCGCTCAACGCGGTATCTAGTGTGTTTAGTAAAGTTGGCTCTATGTCGCTGTTTGATTATCTATAAAACGGACGGCCTATAAGGTTTTGCGTGTGAGTGTGTAAACATTGAGTAAGCGATATGTTTAAAAAGTTATCAGTTTTACAATTGTTGGCACAGAAAAAGCATTAATAAATTTGAGAGTCAAAAAATTAGCTAGGTACGATAAAAAATTGACAGTTAAGGTATTGGTAATATTAGTTATATATCTCTAAACCTCTGTCTAGAATCAAATGAGATGTGCATCAGTTAATAATGTGTTTGCCGCGTTTGGCAAGCTAAATTGATACAGCTTCGGTTTGATAATTTACATATTAACAATTTTAGCCAAGTAACCAATCTTGGCAAACCAACTAAGAAGAGGATTACACCATGGCTATTAGCGTTAATACTAATGTCACATCAATGAAAGCCCAGTCAAACATGAACAAGGCGACTTCTAATCAGCAGACCTCGATGGAGCGTTTGTCTTCAGGTTTGCGCATTAACAGTGCCAAAGATGATGCTGCTGGTCTACAAATTTCAAACCGAATGACCAGCCAGATCAACGGTATTGGGGTCGCCATGCGTAACGCCAACGACGGTATCTCAATAGCCCAAACGGCTGAAGGCTCGATGCAAGAATCGACAAACATCCTCCAGCGTATGCGTGATTTGTCACTGCAATCAGCCAACGGTTCGAATTCATCAGATGATCGTGCTGCGATGCAAAAAGAGATGACCTCTCTACAATCTGAATTGACCCGAATTTCTGAAACAACCTCCTTTGGTGGCCAAAAACTGCTTGACGGAACTTATGGTACGCAAGATTTCCAAGTGGGCTCAAATGCCAACGAAACTATTTCTGTCACATTGTCTGATACAAGTGCTTCTGCTATTGGGCAACATAATCTAGCAGGTGGTGGAGCTGGCCTTGTATTGGGTGCTTCAACTTCGACAGCGCCAGGAGCCCCAACGGGTGTTGCTGCGGGTGATATTAAAGTTAATGGTGAGAAAATCGCCATTGCAGCAGACGCGACATCAACAGCGGTTGCTCAGCAAATCACTGATTCAAACAATGGCGTGAAAGCTGAAGCATCAGCTACCGCTACAATTGAAATGGGTACAGGTGCTGTTGCTGCGACACTTGAAGTAGGTGATAAATCATATGACTTGTCAACCTATGCTGGTGACGATGATGCGTTAGTGGCGAAATTACAAGGCGATGGTTTTGAAGCGTCACTTGATACTGGTGTGATTACAATTGTAGCTAAAAATGTTGACGACATCGGAATAACTGGTGCTGCAACTAACACGGCTAAATTCGACGGTAATACAGCGCTTGTTACTGGTTCAGAGCGTAATACAGCGACGATTGAAATGACTTCGAGTAGCGGTGCTATTGCCATTTCGGGTGATGCGGCAACAGTCGCAGATGTTGTAGGTGCAAATGTTGCTTCAACATTAACAAGTGTGAACGAGGTAGATATTACTTCTGCTGAAGGTGCGCAAAGTGCTATCGCAGTAATCGATGCAGCTATCGCTGGTATCGATTCACAACGTGCTGATTTAGGTGCTGTTCAAAACCGTATGAGCTTTACCATCAATAACTTGAGCAACGTACAATCTAACGTATCTGATGCACGTAGCCGAATTCAAGACGTGGATTTTGCCAAGGAAACTGCTGAGCTAACTAAGCAGCAAATTCTGTCGCAAACCTCTTCAGCAATGTTGGCACAGGCTAACCAGTTACCACAAGCTGCATTATCTCTATTGGGTTAATTATTGGCGGGTTTGAATCGTGCTGGTTTTTGCATGGCCTTAATCAATGCAGGTAGGACAAAAAAGCTTCGATGATCTCATCGAAGCTTTTTTGTTGTAGAAAAACCGAAGGTTGTCTTGATTGACAGTGTTTATTTCTGCTTTTCATCCTACTCTCCTTTCTGAACCGTGCTATCTCAAGCTCAACAACTTAGGTATGAGCGTGATCGTTATAATATCTAATGTTATTTATGCTGTTGTTTTATCTAGCTTTAAATATTTTTTTTGTAAAATTCAAAATAAAGGCTAAAGGTTAAAAAGAAGGTGCCGTTATAGATACTGTAACCAACATGATTCGCCTGGCTTTAGAAAGACAGGCACCAATATAAGTACTGTCGTTTAGTACAGTCTAAAGCAAGGTAAGAGGGAATTAATAATGGCTATTTCAGTAAATACTAACGTTACGTCAATGAAAGCGCAGAGCAATCTGAACAGCGCGACAAGCAATCAAAAAACCTCTATGGAGCGTTTAGCATCTGGTCTTCGCATTAACAGTGCAAAAGATGATGCCGCCGGCCTACAAATCTCTAACCGTATGACCAGCCAAATCAATGGTATTGGTGTCGCTATGCGTAACGCCAACGACGGTATCTCAATCGCACAAACCGCTGAAGGTTCTATGCAGGAGTCTACTAACATTCTCCAGCGTATGCGTGACTTGTCACTGCAATCAGCTAACGGTTCTAACTCTGCCGATGACCGTACTGCTATGCAAAAAGAAATTAGCTCGCTAAACAGTGAATTAACGCGTATTGCAGAAACCACCTCTTTCGGTGGCCAGAAATTACTAGACGGCACATACGGCAGCCAAGATTTCCAAGTGGGCTCAAATGCTAACGAAACTATTTCAGTATCACTTACCGATACGAGTGCGTCAGCGTTAGGCCAACATAATCTAACAGGTGGCGGAACTGGCCTTGTATTGGGTGCTTCAACTTCGACAGCGCCAGGAGCCCCAACGGGTGTTGCTGCGGGTGATATTAAAGTTAATGGTGAGAAAATCGCCATTGCAGCAGACGCGACATCAACAGCGGTTGCTCAGCAAATCACTGATTCAAACAATGGCGTGAAAGCTGAAGCATCAGCTACCGCTACAATTGAAATGGGTACAGGTGCTGTTGCTGCGACACTTGAAGTAGGTGATAAATCATATGACTTGTCAACCTATGCTGGTGACGATGATGCGTTAGTGGCGAAATTACAAGACGATGGTTTTGAAGCGTCACTTGATACTGGTGTGATTACAATTGTAGCTAAAAACGTTGACGACATCGGAATAACCGGTGCTGCAACTAACACGGCTAAATTCGACGGTAATACAGCGCTTGTTACTGGTTCAGAGCGTAATACAGCGACGATTGAAATGACTTCGAGTAACGGTGCTATTGCCATTTCGGGTGATGCGGCAACAGTCGCAGATGTTGTCGGTGATACAGTTGCTTCAACATTAACAAGTGTCAATGATTTGGATATTACTTCTGCTGAAGGTGCGCAAAGTGCTATCGCAGTAATCGATGCAGCAATCGCTGGTATCGATTCACAACGTGCTGATTTAGGTGCTGTTCAAAATCGTATGAACTTTACCATCAATAACTTGAGCAACGTACAATCTAACGTATCTGATGCACGTAGCCGAATTCAAGACGTGGATTTTGCCAAGGAAACTGCTGAGCTAACTAAGCAGCAAATTCTGTCGCAAACCTCTTCAGCAATGCTTGCACAGGCTAACCAGCTACCACAGGCTGCATTGTCACTGTTGTAAACCTTAAGTCACTAACTTAAGTAAAGTTAAGGTCTGATCTTATGTTAATAACAGAGTTAAGCATATTAGCGAATTGATTAAAGGGAGGGTCGGCAACGACTCTCCCTTTATTGTTTAAACTGCTAGGAAGACCGTTCTAATGAGGCCTTTAAGAGAGTTCAAAGGACTGGTTTAACAAGGTATGATGTTAGCGGAGCTTTCAGGCAATATAGTGTTTCTCGCAACTATCTAGCCGACTTATAATAATGAAAGACAGGAGTGGTGAAAATGGAACTTAACTTATCCAGCAGCTCTGCAGCGCCGATAGTCATTGATACAACAAAAACTCAGAGCCAGTTGCCAAGCCAGGAACAAGAGTCGAGCCATGCGTTATCCAGGGCTGAAACTGTCAATAATCTGCAAGATGGCAATATCGTTAATGTGATTGAGCAATCCACAAACGCACAGGAGCTAGCGAAGCTTGAAGAGGCAGAGCAGGCGAAAAAGTCAGATCAAGCGCAAGAATCACCTGAAGAGATGGAAGAGGTTGCGGCCAAACTTTCTGATATGATGGCCATGTTACGTAAAGGCCTCACTTTTAAGGTCGATGATTCACTGGGAACTCAGGTTGTTAGTGTACTTGATATAGACACGGGTGAACTGATTAGACAGATCCCCAACGAAGAAGCGTTAGAGTTGGCCATTAAATTGCATGAAAAAATGGCTGAGATGGACGGTTTACTGATGTCTACCCAAGTGTAGGCTGAGTTGCCGTTGTCTTATTTTTTTCATATTTGTACATGTTTTTTGTATTAGCGTATTGAGGTTGTCATGGGATTAACATCGGTTGGTATTGGTTCAGGAATGGACATTAACGGCATTGTTTCGGCATTGGTACAAGCTGAAAGCGCACCTAAAGTGGCTCAGTTTGATGCCGATGAAGGTAAAATCAATACCCAGATATCTGCAATGGGTGCACTCAAGAGTGCATTAACTGATTTTCAAGATAGCCTAGAAAAACTAACCGACCCAGATACCTTTATAGCGCGTAAGGTTAAACTTTCAAGTAGCAGTTATATCAGTGCCACAGCAGATGCTACCGCCGTTGCAGGTAGTTATAAAATAGAAGTTGAGCAATTGGCCGAGAGTCAAAAACTTGGCTCTGCGCCGGTCACGGATGCAACCACCCCATTGGGTGAGGGCTCATTGACTTTTGGGGTTGATGGGGCTGATTTCAGCATTGATGTTGTTGCGGGAGACTCCCTTGAATCCGTGATGCAAAAAATCAATGACGCTGAAGATAATGTTGGTATCACTGCGACCATCATCAATGGTGATAATGGCCCACAGCTGGTGATGACTTCGGACAAGACCGGAACAGATAAGCTGATTTCAGTGACCGCTGCAGACACCGATGGCGGTACAGGCCTAGTTGATACCTTTACCATGACAGAATTGAGTGCAGCCAAAGATGCGGTGCTTTATGTTGATGGTCTAAAAGTGACATCGGGCAGTAATACGGTTGAAAATGTGATTACCGGTGTAAGCATAGAGTTATCCGATGGTGATCTGAGTAAAAGTACACAATTAACCATTTCTGCAGACACCGCTACAGTTGAAAAAAGCATTGAAGGCTTCGTCGAGTCATACAATGCTTTAATGGATACCGTGTCGAATCTATCGGGTTATAATGCGGAAACTAAAGTCGCCGGGGTGCTGCAGGGGGACTCGATGATCCGCAGTATCCAGAGTCAACTTCGGGGTGTATTATCGAGTAGTTTTGATTCTGAAGATGGTGCAACTATGTTGGCCAATATCGGTGTTAAAACCACTCAGCAGGGCACATTGGAGCTCGACGACAAGATCCTCGACAAAGCACTTGATAATGACATGACCCAGATTAAGGATATGTTTAGCACCGAGGATACAGGACTTGCTGCTAGGCTTGATGGTTTAGTCGAAACTTACGTACAAACCGGTGGCACTATTGATAGTCGTGACGAGACTTTAGATAACCAAATAACCCGTATTACTGAAAGCCGTGAGCAGCTAACACGTAAAATGGTTTCCTATGAAGCCAGACTACTAAAACAGTTCAATGCGATGGATTTGATTGTGGCGAACTTAAGTGCGCAGTCTGCAGACCTTACTAGTCGTTTGGCATCACTACCTGGCGTAGTACCACAAAAATAGCAGTGATTTAATCATTAAGAGTTGAATCAATTTTCGATGATCCGAACGGCAATAATATTACGCTGCAAAAGAGCTATGTAAACCTGTGTGCCGTAATTAATTTCTAATGCTAAAAAAAGAAACCGATGAAGTGAATGCCTTATGATTACCCCAACTATCCCCGCGACTGAAATTACTCTTCAACTGGCTACAGTCGATACCGCCATGACTGAATTACTTGAAAAACTAGAAAATATTCAGTTCGAAGATGATACTAGCGACACTTTGGTACTTAAATTGCAAGAAGTCATTAGTACGCGTCAAATTTTGATAGGTCAGTTAGTGGCCGATAGTCAGTTCGAAGACCGAACTTACCTGCAAGCACAGGTGGACAAAACGTTGGAGTTTGAACGTCAAGCAAAAAAAGTATTAGCCGACCGCGAAGCCTTATTACGAGGTATACGTAAAGGTAAACGCCAAACTAACTTATATAAAACAATAGATTCAAATAGGTAGGTATATATGAGAGGTTCGCTTCAATCATATCGTAAGGTTTCTCTAGATAGCAGTATTGCAGTTGCTTCACCCCATAAAGTGATTCAAATGATGTTTGCCGGCGCATTAGAGCGTTTAGCACAGGGACGTTATGCCATAGAGCAAAATAACTTGGAGCTTAAAGGCGTGAGCTTAGGCAAAGCCGTTAGCATAGTTGCTGGGCTTAATAGCAGTCTCAACATGGAAGCTGACGGTGATGTTGCCAGTAACCTAAGCTCGCTCTATGACTTTATGCTGCAGAGAATATCTGATGCAAATGTCAATAACGATGTACAAGCCATTGATGATGCAACTGGTGTTTTACGCACTATTAAGGAAGCTTGGGATGCAATCCCAACTGAACTGCATGAGTTATCTTCTGAAAGTTGATGATTGTCGAGAGGTTTTATCTGGGGCTAAAAGAAGGGGTGGTTGGTCACTCCTTTTTGACATTTGTCAAAAACTTGTCGCTGCTAAATTAGTGACTGCTGAGTTTTTAAGCAAAACGGATCCAGTTTCTCATAAAGTTCATCGGAGGCTTGCTTATGGCGAGCCGATAATACACTATTCAATTTGGTAGTGAATTTGATAAGATTTCTTTGAAAGAAGCTATCGGCTTGAAATAAGCAACGAACACTAATAATTAATGCGCTGATACATATAAGCCTAACGGCCTTCGGAATGATGCAAACAGATCAACGAATTTTACTTGTGGGTAACCAGTCAGAGCGAATTAATCGCTTGTCATGTGTCTTTGAGTTTTTAGGTGAGCAAGTCGAGTTAATCGGTTTCGATAAACTTGAACTGCATACTAAACAAACGCGTTTTCGCGCGGTTGTTTTACCTGCTGAAAACCAATCAAAAGAACTTATCCAGTCTTTGGCTGGAGCACTTCCGTGGCAGCCTTTTTTGCTGTTGGGTGAAGTCGATAGCTTGAAAGCATCGAATATTCTTGGCTGTATCGAAGAACCACTAAATTATCCTCAGCTCACTGAGTTACTTCACTTCTGCCAAGTCTATGGTCAAGTGAAGCGTCCTGATGTGCCCACGAGTGCCAATCAAACTAAACTATTTCGTAGTCTAGTCGGCAGAAGTGAAGGTATCGCCAGCGTGCGCCACCTCATAAGCCAGGTTGCCAGTTCTGAAGCCACAGTGTTAATCCTTGGGCAATCAGGTACCGGTAAAGAGGTTGTTGCACGAAATATTCATTATATTTCAGAGCGCCGTGATGGTCCGTTTATTCCTGTGAACTGTGGTGCAATACCTGCCGAGTTATTAGAAAGCGAACTGTTTGGCCACGAAAAAGGTTCATTTACCGGTGCAATAAGTGCCCGTAAAGGTCGATTTGAATTAGCAGAAAAAGGCACACTGTTTCTTGATGAAATAGGCGATATGCCACTGCAAATGCAGGTTAAGCTACTGCGTGTATTGCAAGAACGTATGTTTGAACGTGTTGGTGGTAGCAAGTCTATTGCAGCTGACGTGAGAGTCGTTGCGGCGACACACAGAAATCTCGAAACCATGATTGAAGAGGGCGGCTTTAGAGAGGATCTCTATTACCGCTTGAATGTTTTTCCAATAGAGATGCCAGCTTTGTGTGAACGCAAAGAAGATATCCCATTATTATTGCAAGAACTGGTTAGCCGAGTTTATAACGAAGGCCGCGGTCGAGTTCGTTTTACGCAAAGAGCTATCGAGTCGCTTAAAGAGCATGCATGGTCTGGCAACGTTCGTGAGTTATCTAACTTAGTAGAACGCTTAACCATTTTATACCCTGGTGGGTTGGTTGATGTTAATGACTTACCCGTTAAGTATCGTCATATCGATGTGCCAGAATATTGCATAGAAGTCAGTGAAGAGGAGCTCGAGCGTGATGCGCTAGCCTCCATCTTTAATGATGACGAGCCAATAGAGATCCCAGAGTCTCGCTTCCCAAGTGAGTTACCTCCTGAAGGTGTAAACCTTAAAGATCTGCTAGCAGAACTTGAAATCGACATGATTAGACAAGCGTTGGACCAACAAGACAGTGTGGTCGCTCGTGCAGCGGAAATGCTCGGTATTCGCCGTACAACGCTAGTAGAAAAGATGCGTAAATATGGTTTAGGGAAAGACTAGTTTTACACTAATACTTTCTGTAGAAAAAATGTGACACTTCTGGTGTCGCATTTTTTTTGCGCTAATTTTGTGTAGTTCTTAGGGAACGTAGGCATTAGGCTCGAGGTATTCGCTACTAGACGCTAGATACTAGGCTCGAGACGCTAGGTTCTAGCAAAGACGGTAAAGTCTTAGATGCACGGCCTACGGAACGCTTCGCTTAACGTAAAAACTAGAAAAGAGCAAAGCGACGGCATAAATGCCGACCTACAAAAGATAATCGTAAACACCAACATAAGTATTACAACACTGCTGTAGGTTGGGCTTTAGCCCATCAATCATTGCAATCGACCATGCTAACCGACCGCATAAATGCCGAGCTATTTTAAAAGAAGGTGCTAGCAAAACATCAAATCAACATCAAAAGCCGAATGGTGTTTTCTGTTGATCTCCTAGCAGTGAGCTGGCGAACGTCCTAATCGCGAAGCGTCCTCGCAATGGCGAAGCCATGATCTAAGGCCTATGTTCTTATTGTGGCACGAAACCTGCTTTATCCCGGCAAATGCAGTTTTTTTGACGGAGTCATTATGTCCGCGATCCCCCAACCCAAATTAGATGCGCTTATCGCTAATCGTCCGCAATTGGTCGATGTACAGCAAGCGGCAAATATGTCCAACCGTATGGAGCATATTTTGCAGGCGATGCCGTCGGGTGTAGTGATCATTAATGGCGACGGTATAGTGACTGATGCAAACCCGGTCGCGATAGAGTTGCTCGGCGGACCGCTTGAAGGGCTGCGCTGGTTTAAAGTGATCAATCAGGCTTTTTCACCGAAAGATGATGATGGTCATGAGGTGTCACTGCGTAATGGCCGCCGCGTTAAGCTGGCGATAACGCCATTAACACCAGAGCCGGGACAGTTAATTGTATTAACGGATTTGACTGAAACCCGTTTACTGCAAAAGAATTTATCACATCTGCAAAGGTTGTCAGCGTTAGGGAAAATGGTGGCCACACTGGCACACCAAGTGCGTACGCCACTGAGCGCAGCGTTGTTGTATGCCTCCAATCTTGCCAGCCCTAAAATATCAGATACTGCTAGAAAGCGTTTTCAAGGCAAGTTGGTCGATAGACTCAATGAGCTGGAGCATCAAGTAAATGACATGCTGCTAATGGCTAAAGGTCGCCAGCAGGAGCTGGATGTTATCGTCTCTATTGAAGAGGTTATCGATAGTGTGCTCAATAACTGTGAACCCATTTCGGCGCAAAAAGGCTGCCAACTTAGTTTTGATAATCAGTCAACTCAGCGTATTCGAGCCAATGACTCGGCGCTAAGTTCTGCAATAAATAATCTAGTGGTTAATAGTATTGAAGCGGGCGCAACACAGATAGAGATTAAGGCCTATGATACTGCCACCGCGTTGCATGTGGATGTGATAGATAACGGTAAAGGGTTAGATGCTGATATGCAGCTACAAGTGCTTGAACCCTTCTTTACCACTAAATCCCAAGGCACAGGCCTCGGACTCGCAGTAGTGCAATCGGTGGTGAACAATCATGGTGGTCTTATGCAGTTTAGTTGTCATGTTGGCGAAGGGTGTACCGCCTCGCTTAAATTCCCTCTAGTGACTCAGCAAGAGTTCACTGACACCATCGGCGGAGCATAAGCGCATGTCTGAAGGTAAATTACTATTAGTTGAAGATGATGCATCATTACGCGAAGCGCTATTAGACACACTTATGCTGGCGCAATATGAGTGCGTTGATGTTGGCTCGGCTGAAGCGGCTATTTTAGCGTTAAAAAATGACTCTTTTGATATGGTGATAAGTGATGTGCAAATGGAGGGGGTTGGCGGTCTAGGGCTGCTCAATTACCTGCAACAGCATCATCCTAAAATACCTATGTTATTGATGACGGCGTATGCGACCATCGATAATGCGGTTAACGCGATGAAGCTCGGTGCTGTCGATTATTTAGCAAAGCCATTTTCGCCAGAGGTACTTCTTAACCAGGTATCACGATACCTGCCAGCCAAAACAACGACAGGCAACCCCGTCGTTGCAGATGAAAAGAGTTTAGCGTTATTGGCTTTGGCGCAGCGAGTGGCGGTATCTGATGCATCGGTGATGATCATGGGCCCTAGTGGCAGCGGTAAAGAGGTATTAGCACGCTATATTCATCAACACAGTCATCGTGCAGCAGAGCCCTTTGTGGCGATAAACTGCGCCGCCATCCCTGAAAATATGCTCGAAGCGACACTGTTTGGTTATGAGAAAGGCGCCTTTACCGGTGCTTATCAAGCCTGCCCTGGCAAATTTGAACAAGCCCAAGGCGGTACGTTACTGCTTGATGAGATTTCAGAGATGGAAGTAGGCTTACAAGCTAAGTTACTGCGGGTACTGCAAGAGCGTGAAGTGGAGCGATTAGGTGGCCGTAAAACCATTAAACTGAATGTACGGGTATTAGCCACTTCAAATCGCGACTTAAAAGCGATGGCAGTATCGGGAGAGTTTAGAGAAGATCTTTATTATCGCATCAACGTGTTTCCATTAACGTGGCCAGCGCTAAATCAACGTCCAGCAGACATTTTGCCTTTAGCGAGGCACTTGATTAATAAACACTCTTTAGCGATGAATAAAACAGAAGTGCCGCTATTGGCTGAATGTGCTTCACGCCGCTTATTAACCCATCGTTGGCCGGGCAATGTACGTGAACTCGATAACGTCGTCCAGCGAGCGCTTATTCTAAGTGTTTCAAGCGAAATAACGGCAGCTGATATTATTATCGATTCTTGTGACATTCAACTGGCAGCTGAAGCGGTAACTGTTGAAGAGGATAAGTCAGCAGAACTTGATGGTTTAGGCTATGAGCTTAAAGCGCAGGAACATGTGATTATTTTAGAAACCTTGACTCAATGTAATGGTAGTCGTAAAGCTGTCGCCGAAAAGCTGGGGATCAGTGCCCGCACCTTACGTTATAAAATGGCAAAGATGCGCGACTCAGGAATTCAAATACCGGCTTAGCACATAAGAGGACGCTGCGCTTCGAGAGCGGCCTCCGGACTAATGGGTCCTAGGTACTAGGAAAAAGAAGCTAGGAGAATGTATTTACGCATGGTTTGTCATGTCAAACATGCACCTATCTAAAAGCTGAGAAGGTACTAGGACGTTCGCCAGCTCACTGCTAGGAAATCAAACAGAAAACACCATTTGGCTTTTGATGTTGATTTTATGCTTTGCTAGCACCTTCTTTTAAAGTAGGTCGGCATTTATGCCGTCGGTTAGCATGGTCGATTGCAATGATTGATGGGCTAAAGCCCAACCTACAGCAGTGTTGTAATGCTTATGTTGGTATTTACGATTATCTTTTGTAGGTCGGCATTTATGCCGTCGCTTTGTTCTTTTCTAGTTTTTACCGTCTTTGCTAGAACCTAGAACCTAGAACCTAGAACCTAGAACCTAGAACCTACCTTTCCGCATTCTGGCACGATTTCTGCTTTAACTCATTCAATATAAGTTTTTCGTCAAGAAAACGACATTGGGAGATAGTTATGCAAATCGGCGCTAATTCTTTACTGCAAGAGATGCAGTCACTTAACGGCCAAATTAGTACTCAAGGGATCCAAACCGGTATCGCTCGCCAAGTAAATAACACTTCTGGTGCGGATTTTGGACAACTTCTCTCTCAAGCTGTTGGAAATGTGAGCGAACTTCAGTCAAATGCAGCTAATTTGGCCACTCGCCTTGATATGGGCGACACCACAGTGACATTATCTGATACCGTGATTGCGCGTGAGAAGTCTAGCGTAGCTTTTGAAGCAACAGTGCAGGTCCGCAATAAGCTGGTAGAGGCTTATAAAGACATTATGAGTATGCCTGTTTAGGCTTTAATCACTAACAACAGGTAGCAATTGTGAGTACAGAAATGGTCGTAGGAACAGGTTCAAGTGTCGCTGCCAGTGGGCAGTCTGGTGGTGTTCAAGAGGAACACAAACCTGGCGTGATGGGCTCTCTCGGTAATATTGATATGTTACGCCAAGTGACAATGATATTGGCGTTGGCTATCTGCTTGGCATTGGCTGTTTTTGTGATGATTTGGGCGCAAGAGCCAGAATATCGCCCTTTGGGGCAAATGAGTACCCAAGAGATGGTGCAGGTACTCGATGAACTTGATAAGAATAAAATTAAATACCAGATCCAAGGCGATGTGGTTAAAGTCGCTGAAGACAAATATCAAGAAGTAAAGATGATGCTAAGCCGAGCAGGTTTAGATCAAGCGGCTGCAAATGACGACTATTTAAGTAAAGACAGCGGCTTTGGTGTTAGCCAGCGAATGGAACAAGCTCGCCTTAAACACAGCCAAGAGCAAAACTTGGCAAGAACTATTGAAGAGTTAAAAAGTGTTAGCCGCGCTAAAGTTATCTTAGCGTTACCAAAAGAGAATGTTTTTGCGCGCAATCGCTCAAAGCCGAGCGCAACAGTGGTCGTCAATGTTAGACGTGGCGGTCTTGGCCAAGAAGCGGTCGATTCGATTGTTGATATTGTGGCCTCAGCAGTGCATAACTTAGAACCGAATAAAGTCACCGTGACAGACTCAAATGGCCGTCTACTTAACTCTGGTAGTCAAGATGGTGTCTCCGCTATCGCCCGTCGCGAGCTCGAAATCGTGCAGCAAAAAGAGTCTGAATATCGTAACAAGGTTGAGTCTATTTTGATGCCCATTTTAGGGCCTGAGAATTTCACCTCTCAAGTTGACGTTAGCATGGACTTTACCGCTGTAGAGCAAACTGCCAAGCGTTATAACCCCGATCTGCCCGCACTCCGTAGTGAGATGGTTGTTGAAAATAACTCAAACGGCAGTACGAGTGGTGGTATTCCTGGAGCGTTATCGAACCAGCCGCCAATGGATGCAGATATTCCACAAGAGGTTGGTGCTGAGTCGACAACCCTTAGCTCTGGCAATAGTCATAAAGAAGCGACCCGAAACTATGAGCTCAATGAAACCATAAGCCATACCCGTCAGCAAGTTGGCACCTTAAGACGCGTGAGTGTGTCAGTTGCCGTTGATTTCAAGAACGCCCCAGTTGCTGAAGATGGCAGTGTTACCAGAGTGCCTCGTACCGAACAGGAACTGACTAACATTCGCCGCTTGCTCGAAGGCGCTGTAGGTTTTAATACTCAACGTGGTGACATGATCGAAGTCGTCACTGTGCCGTTTATGGATCAGCTCATTGAAGATGCTCCTGCTCCTGAAGTTTGGGAGCAACCTTGGTTCTGGCGTGGGGTTAAATTAGGGCTCGGCACGTTAGTTGCGTTAGTTATAGTGATTTTTGTTATCAGCCCGATGCTGAAACGAATTGTTTACCCTGATAGCACCAAAATGCCTGACGAGCCAAAAGTGGGCGATGAACTTGCCGAGATTGAAGATCAGTATGCTGCCGATACATTAGGCATGCTCGAGCGGCCCGAAGCTGAATATAGTTATGCTGATGATGGGTCTATTTTAATTCCCGATCTGCATAAAGATGATGACATGATTAAAGCCATCCGCGCCATTGTCGCGAATGAACCTGAACTATCGACTCAAGTCGTGAAAAATTGGTTACTAGACGATGAAAAATAATGTTAGCCCAGAGGTGCAAGCAGTTGCACCTGCTGCCGGCTTTAAAGTTGAAGATCTGACCGGTATTGAAAAAACCGCTATTTTGCTGTTAAGTTTAAGCGAAAGTGATGCCGCCTCTATCTTGAAGCACCTTGAGCCGAAGCAGGTACAAAAGGTGGGCATGGCCATGGCTGCGATGCAAGACTTTGGTCAAGATAAGGTCATCGGCGTACATAAAGTATTTTTAGATGAGATCCAAAAGTACTCCTCTATCGGCTTTAACAGTGAAGAGTTTGTTCGCAAGGCGCTAACCGCGGCGTTGGGTGAAGACAAAGCTGGTAATCTTATCGAACAGATTATTATGGGCAGCGGAGCTAAGGGGCTAGATTCTCTTAAGTGGATGGACGCGCGTCAAGTGGCGACCATTATCCAAAACGAGCATCCACAAATTCAAACCATTGTGTTGTCTTATCTTGAGCCCGACCAAGCGGCAGAGATCTTTGCCCAGTTCCCAGAGAATACTCGTTTGGACTTGATGATGCGAATTGCCAACCTTGAAGAGGTGCAACCTGCAGCGCTGCAAGAGCTTAACGATATCATGGAGAAACAGTTTGCCGGCCAAGGTGGCGCGCAAGCCGCTAAGATGGGTGGTCTTAAAGCTGCCGCTAATATCATGAACTACCTCGATACTGGCGTTGAAAGTCACCTGATGGAAACCATGCGCGAATCTGACGAAGAGATGGCGCAGCAGATCCAAGATCTAATGTTTGTCTTCGAAAACCTCAGTGATGTTGATGATATGGGTATTCAGGTACTTCTGAGAGAAGTTCAGCAAGATGTGTTGATGAAGGCGCTAAAAGGTGCTGACGATCAACTCAAAGAAAAGTTATTGAGCAATATGTCTAAACGCGCCGCTGAACTACTACGTGATGATTTAGAGGCAATGGGCCCCATTAGAATTAGTGAAGTGGAAGTGGCTCAAAAAGAGATCCTCTCTATTGCCCGTCGCCTTAGTGAAAGTGGTGAGTTGATGCTCGGCGGTGGTAGCGGTGAAGAGTTCTTATAATGGCTGATGCAAAAGAGCCCAAAGGGGTAACGGTAAATACCACTGATGAATTTGGTCATTGGGAACTTCCCGATATTACCGAAGAGGTTGATAGCTCTTCGCTGAATATGTTTGGCCGTCATGGCTTGCATGTTGAGGTTGAAGATGAGAATGAAGCGGAGGCTATTTTACCGCCGACGCTGACAGAGATTGAAGATATCCGCGCTCATGCTGAGCAAGAAGGTTTTGTACAGGGGCAAGAGAGTGGCCATGCCGAAGGGCTGGAAAAAGGTCGTTTGCAGGGGCTGGAACAAGGCCATACAGAAGGCTTTGAGCAGGGAAAAGAACAAGGGGTTGAAGCGGGACTACAAGCATCCGCTGAGATGCTGCAACGCTTCGAAACACTGCTGAGTCAATTTGAGCAACCGTTGAGTATCTTAGATACTGAAATTGAAAAAGAGCTTTTGTCGACAGCAATGAGTCTGGCCAAAGCCGTGATTGGGCATGAGCTTAAGACCCACCCAGAACATATTCTAAGCGCCCTGCGTCAAGGTGTTGACTCTCTACCGATTAAAGAACAAAAAGTGAATGTTAGACTGTCACCAGACGACGAATCGTTAGTTAGCAGTTTATACACAGCCGCCCAATTGGAGCGTAATCGCTGGGATATTGAAGCCGACCCAAGCTTGTCGGCTGGTGATTGCATCATCAATAGTGGCCGCAGCCATATTGATATGACCGTAGATACCCGTATCCAACATGTCTTTTTTGAGTTGGAAAAAAGCCAGCAAGATCTGCTGCAGCTCAAAGAGCAGCAAGAAGAGGCGCTACTCAATCAACGTGAAAGCAATCAACGCCAGAACAATCAATCTACAGCAGCTGAAGAAGCTACTGCTAATGCCGCCGCGGTAGAACCCTCACCAGTAGAGCCTCCAATAACCGAAGGTGAACATGCCGACACGCCAACACCGACTGCGTAGCAAACTGGCGCAGCACCATGAAAAGGTAAACCCTTTTATTGCAGAAGCCAGCGGGCAATTAGTGCGCGTGGTGGGCCTTACGCTCGAAGCTACAGGTTGTCGAGCCTCGGTTGGTAGTCTTTGCTCCATCGAAACCATGTCAGGTGATCTCGTTGCCGAGGTGATAGGTTTTGATGATGAACTACTTTACTTAATGCCAATCGAAGAGTTAAACGGTGTATTGCCTGGCGCTAAAGTGACGCCACTGGGGCAGCAGTCCGGACTGAGTGTTGGTTTAGCATTGTTAGGCCGAGTACTCGATGGTAGCGGCCTGCCAATAGATGGCTTAGGTAATCTACAGACAGATCAAAAAGCGCCCACCCATACAACCGCAATTAACCCCCTAGCGAGGCGTGCGATAAGCGAACCGCTAGATGTTGGTGTGCGCGCAATTAACGCGATGTTGACTGTTGGCAAAGGGCAGCGAATGGGCTTATTCGCAGGCTCTGGTGTCGGTAAGAGTGTGCTGTTGGGCATGATGACTCGCGGCACTACCGCTGACATTATTGTGGTGGGGTTAGTCGGTGAACGTGGCCGAGAAGTTAAAGAGTTTATTGAAGAGATTCTAGGCCCTGAAGGACGAGCGCGCTCGGTTGTCGTGGCAGCGCCAGCAGATACTTCGCCATTGATGCGACTTCGTGCTTGTGAAACCTCGACTCGAATTGCCGAGTACTTTCGTGACATGGGCTATAGCGTACTATTACTTATGGATAGCTTAACCCGTTACGCACAAGCGCAGCGAGAGATAGCCTTGGCTGTGGGTGAACCGCCAGCCACTAAAGGTTATCCGCCTTCAGTATTCGCTAAACTACCGAAACTTGTGGAACGCGCCGGCAACGGTGGCGGCAAGCAGGGCTCTATTACCGCATTTTACACCGTGCTGACAGAGGGTGATGATCTACAAGATCCTATCGCCGATGCATCGCGGGCAATTCTTGATGGCCATATTGTATTATCACGATCACTAGCGGATTCTGGGCACTACCCGGCGATTGATATTGAAGCATCGATTAGCCGTGTCGCGCCGATGGTGATTAGCTCTGAGCATTTAGAAGCTATGCGCCGCGTCAAGCAAGTCTACTCGCTTTATCAACAGAATAAAGATCTGATTTCGATCGGGGCTTATACCCAAGGAAGCGATCCTAAAGTCGATAATGCTATCCGCTTACAACCTGCCATGAATGCGTTTTTACGACAAACGATGAAAGACGCCATTACCTTCGACAGTAGTGCGTTAATGTTGAGCCAATTAGGCGCGCAATGTCATGCTTAGCGCTGAAGAGTAAACTGTAAAATGGCTAAGACAGATCCACTCATTACCGTACTTAAACTCTCCAAAGATGCGGAAGAGCAGGCATCGCTGCAACTGCGTAGTGCTCAATTAGAACTGCAGCGTAGGCAAGCGCAATTAAAAGCGTTGCAGGACTATCGTTTGGATTACATGAAGCAGATGGAGCAGCAGCAGGGTCAACAAATTAGCGCCAGCTACTACCATCAGTTTCACCAGTTTGTGCGCCAAATTGATAACGCGATTGTGCAGCAAGTTAACACGGTTCAGGAAGCGCTGACTCAACAGCAACACCGACAAACCCATTGGCAAGAGAAGCAACAAAAGCGTAAGGCTGTAGAGTTACTGCTGGCTAAGAAAGCTGAAGCAGCTCAACTTGCAGAGCAACGTAAAGAGCAAAAAATGGTCGATGAGTTTGCATCGCAACAGTTTTACCGAAAATCCCGCCGATAGCTTTTCTCTGTCACATTTCTTGGCATCATAATTGCTATGAATGGTTATAGGTGTCAGCTATCAAGCCGATATTTTGACGCCCAATACCGGACCAATACCAGGCTAATACCAAATATTGATAGCCATTTAGTGCTTGTTAAGGCAACGCTGACGGAGAAGTTATGCAGCAGATGACCAATGTTTTACTCAGTAATGCTGATGCCACAAAAAAGTCGACGGCTAACAGCAAGCCAGAAGCGACTGCTGGCGGTGACAATTTCTCTGCTGCCTTAGAAAAAGCCCGCATAAGCGATGCAGCGATAAAAACTGAGCAAACGAATAACCAGGCTATTAAGCAAGGTAACAAGCAGAGCAGTGCCGAAACAACAGCAAACGATTTTAATACTCAAAACACCACAGTTGCACAGTCAAGCGGCAAGACCGGAACTGGAGATGCTAAAGAGTCAGACAACAGCGACGATGTTAGCCAAGTCCTAGCACAGATCAATCTGGCTAATAACTTCCCTATTTATGCAGAGAGTGGAGCTACAATTGCCGCTGACGGCGAAAGCTTGCCGTCAGACGATGAAATGGCTTTAGAGCAAACTGATGAACTGCTGGTTAAAGAGGGCGAGTTATCGACCGCTGCCGCCAACACTGAGTTGTCTGATGAAATATTACAAGCGTTAAGCCTTCAAAGTGGCTTATCGGAACAAGCTCTGCGCGATATGCCAGCAGATGAACTCAAGAGCCTGTTAGCAAAAAGCCAAATACTGGATGCTGATAGTGATGGTGAGCTACTTACTCAGTATGCAGTAACATCGACCTCACAGTCAGTAACATCAACCGATGCAGCCAAAGCACAGGCGGCCAGCGTTGAGTCATTAGCAACAACCAATGCAGCTAGGGCACAGACGGTCAGTGCTGAGTCATTAGTAACAACCAATGCAGCAGCGTTAAATAGCGGCGCAGCTGACTCAAAACAGCTCAATGCTACTCAGACGGGGGCTGAACAGGCTGATTTAGATAATAAAGTTGTTAGCCGTGATATTTTAGGCAAGGAAGCGGCCATGCAAGCTGTCACCTCTCAAGCTAAAGCAAACGACATAGAAAACGGCGCTAGTGCGACTAAATCTGCCGCAGCTAATGCTAACCAGATGGCTGCAGAACAGTTAAAAGGCGCAGAGCTTTCAGTTCGGTTAACGCCAATTAAGATGGGGCTAGAAGCCAATTTAGCCAGTGGCAATGAAGAGTTATCGACACAAGATATTAAAACTGTTTCAGGTCTACAAGCCCACAATTTACATGTTCAGCAAAGTTTGCCCCGTGCGGAGCCGCAGCAAATACAACTTTCACTCAAGCAACATGCCGAGCAAACTACGCAGATGCAGGAGATGATCCAGCGATTCTCTCCGGTGATGAAACAGCAGTTAATGACCATGGTAAGTCAAGGTGTTCAACATGCTGAAATTCGCTTAGATCCGGCTGAACTCGGCAGTATGGTCGTACGTATTCAGGTGCAAGGCG
Source organism: Shewanella sp. KX20019 (assembly GCF_016757755.1). Lineage (NCBI taxonomy): Bacteria > Pseudomonadati > Pseudomonadota > Gammaproteobacteria > Alteromonadales > Shewanellaceae > Shewanella > Shewanella sp. KX20019. The sequence goes on from NZ_CP068437.1 coordinate 1,831,665, forward strand.
ATTCCACACAAGTTCAGTTTCAAGTATCACAACATCAAACTCGCGATCTAGTTGAGCAAGCAATGCCAAGGTTACGCGAAATGCTGGCTGAGCAGGGGATGCAATTAACCGATGGTCAAGTGTCCCAAGGCAACGGTGGCAATGAACAGTCTTTTAACGGTGATGGAGACGGCCAGGGCCGAAGTCACGCAGAAATGGATGAAATTTCAGCAGAAGAGCTGGTTGCTGGCGCAAATGTGGCAACAAGTAGCGCTTCAGGTATAGATTATTATGCATAAGCAGGTAACCTATACCACTATAAGTAATTTTGGCTTAATTGGTTACTCATTAGCCTGTTAAGCAAGAGCATTGAAGCTCCAGTTAGGGAAAGCAGATGGCAGAAGAACAATCATTGGAGCTCGAGGTCAGCAACGAGCCAAAGAGTAAAAAAAAGTTAATCATGTTTGGCGCTATTGCGGCCGTGCTCATCACCATTATCGTTGTGACGTTATGGATGGTATTCAGTGGTGATGCAGCCTCTGATCAGGGAGCCGATGGTCAATCTACGGTTGCGACAGAGACTGTAAACCAGGGAGAAGCCTTTTACGCTGCTATGCCGCGACCTTTTCTGTTTAACTTGCCCGGTAATGGCCGCACTCGACTTGTAGAAATCAAAGTGCAGCTAATGGTGCGCGGCAAGAACGATGACATATTGATTAAAAAGCACATTCCACTGATTGAAGATGCGCTATTGACCACATTTAGTGGCTCTGATGTACAAAAACTCAGCACCCAAGCAGGCAAGGATGAGGTGCGCCTTTTAGCGCTGCTCAATGTGCAAAACACCTTACAGCCCATTATTGGCCGTAAAGTGGTTGAGAAAGTATTATTTACCGGCTTTGTGATGCAGTAAGTTTGCACGGCTTTTTGTAAACCAAACGTTTTTATATAGGCAAAGGCAATATCGTGAGTGATTTATTAAGCCAAGACGAAATTGATGCGCTACTACACGGTGTAGATGACGTTGAAGAGGATATGATCGAAGATGGCGAACTTGACGCCCGCTCTTATGATTTCTCTTCCCAAGACCGTATTGTGCGTGGCCGAATGCCGACGCTTGAAATTGTTAACGAACGTTTTGCTCGTCACTTGCGTATTAGCATGTTTAACATGATGCGCCGAGCGGCAGAAGTGTCGATCAATGGCGTACAGATGCTCAAGTTTGGCGAGTACGTTCATACCTTGTTCGTCCCAACCAGTTTGAACATGGTGCGCTTTAGTCCTTTAAAAGGCACGGCGCTTATTACCATGGAAGCGAGGCTGGTGTTTATCTTGGTCGATAACTTTTTTGGTGGTGATGGACGTTTCCACGCCAAAATTGAAGGCCGAGAATTTACCCCTACAGAGCGCCGTATTGTTCAGCTTCTTCTGAAAATCATTTTTGAAGATTATAAAGAAGCATGGGCACCGGTGATGGAGGTTGAGTTTGATTACCTTGACTCTGAAGTTAACCCAGCGATGGCAAACATTGTTAGCCCGACCGAAGTGGTGGTGGTGAGTTCATTCCATATCGAGGTTGATGGTGGCGGCGGTGATTTCCATATTACCATGCCGTATTCGATGATCGAGCCTATCCGCGAGTTACTCGATGCGGGTGTACAAAGTGATACCCAAGATACAGATATGCGTTGGTCGCAGGCGTTACGAGACGAGATCATGGATGTCGATGTCGGTATTGATGCCACAGTCGTTGAACATAAACTGACTTTGCGTGAAGTGCTGGAGTTTAAAGCGGGCGATGTTATTCCGGTTGAACTACCTGAACATATTATTTTGAAAGTAGAAGATCTTCCCACTTATCGTTGTAAGATGGGTAAAACAAAAGAGAATCTTGCATTAAAGATTTGCGAACAAATTCCTCGACCAGAGACGGTTAAGTCAGAGTTGCAGTTGGTTACGCTTAAAGGCAAGCCACGCGAACGTTCTGAGATATAAGGTGATAAGTTAATGAGTACAGATACAGGTGATGATTGGGCTGCAGCAATGGCTGAGCAAGCAATTGAAGAAGCACAAGCGGTAGAACTCGATGAGTTTAGTAGCGACCCTTCTCAGTTCAGCGAAGCGGAAGCGTCAAAACTGGATGCGATAATGGATATTCCGGTGACCATCTCGATGGAAGTGGGCCGTAGTTTTATCAATATTCGTAACTTACTGCAGTTGAATCAAGGCTCTGTGGTTGAGTTAGATCGCGTTGCAGGCGAACCCTTAGATGTTATGGTCAATGGCACCTTAATCGCCCATGGTGAAGTGGTGGTGGTTAACGACAAATTTGGTATTCGTTTAACCGACGTTATCAGTCAAACTGAGCGGATTAAAAAGCTTAAATAAAAGGATTAGCAATGAGTTTTCAGCTTGTATTAGCTAGTCTTGGTACTGTTGTTGCCACTGCAGAAAAGTCGGCGGCGCCATCAAGTATTGCCACTCTCGCCAGTATGGTCGGAGGGCTAATCGTCGTATTGTTGCTCATTTTTGCCTTAGCTTATATGGTGAAACGACTCAATTTAGTGCCAAGCAGTCAAGGGGTGCTAAAAACACTCGCCGTAACCCCACTCGGGCAAAAAGAAAAGTTGGTATTAGTCGAAGTCGACGGCCAGCAATACTTACTTGGCGTTACCCCGCATCAAGTCAATGTGGTCGATAAACTCACCACTCCGGTACAAATATCTACAGACTCTTTTGCGAGTCGTTTACGTCAAGCGAAGACGTCACAATGATAAAATGGATTATATTAATTGCTGGGCTTGCGCTGGCTTTGCTCTCGCCGACAGCTCTCGCTGAAACGGGTATTTTACCCGCTGTAACAGTATCGACGGGGGCTGACGGCTCCACTCAATATTCAGTAACCATGCAGATTTTGCTGTTGATGACAGCGCTAAGCTTCATTCCTGCCGCAGTCATTATGTTGACCTCATTCACCCGAATTATCGTGGTACTGTCTATTTTGCGACAAGCGATTGGGTTGCAGCAGGCACCGTCGAACCAGATCTTAATCGGCATTAGCATGTTTATGACATTTTTTATTATGTCGCCGGTATTTGATAAAATTTATGAGCAGGCGGTTAAACCCTATATTGAGCAGGGGATGCCGATTGACCAAGCGTTCAATAGCGGTAAAGGCCCGTTGAAAGCATTTATGCTGTCACAAACCCGCTTAACTGATTTAGATACCTTTATAGAAATTTCAGGCTATCAAAACATCAATGAGCCTGAAGATGCGCCGATGAGCGTGATCATTCCCGCTTTTATCACCAGTGAACTGAAGACAGCATTCCAAATTGGCTTTATGTTGTTTGTGCCATTTTTGGTATTAGATCTAGTGGTGGCCAGTATTTTGATGGCGATGGGTATGATGATGCTGTCACCAATGATTGTCTCCTTGCCCTTTAAGATAATGCTTTTTGTATTGGTTGATGGCTGGAGCCTAGTCATGGGCACCTTAGCCAATAGCTTCGGTTTATAGGTAGGCTATGACTCCTGAAACGTTCATTAATATTTTTGATATTTGCCATGAAACGTTAGTAGCCATAGTTTCTCGCTTGTTCATTGGAGGTACGCTATGACTCCTGAAGCACTGATTGATATTTTTCGTGAAGCGCTAGCCGTTATTGTCACCATGGTCTCCATGATCATTGTACCTGGTTTGATTGTCGGTCTGATTGTGGCCGTTTTTCAGGCGGCGACCTCAATTAACGAACAAACACTGAGCTTTTTACCTCGACTACTGACCACGTTATTGGGCTTGATGTTCATGGGGCATTTGCTAGTGCAAACCATGATGGAGTTTTTTCTACAGATGGTGAACATGATCCCGCAGGTTATCGGCTAGTGATACACTGCATGCTGCTACCGCTTAGTGAGCCACTCTATCCGCACAAAGATCCGGTGCTGTAACGATGGATATCTTACTTGATACCATCATGAGCGGAATTGCTGGCTACATGTGGCCACTAACGCGCATATCGAGCATGTTTATGGTGATGGCTGTTTTTGGTGCCAATACCACACCATCTCGAGTCAGATTAATGCTATCACTGGCGGTAACCGCCGCCATAGTGCCTGTTTTACCGCCTATGCCTAATATTGACTTGTTCTCCTTAAGTGCCGTTTTTGTAACGTTTCAGCAGATCATTATTGGTGTGTCGATGGGGTTTGCCACTTTATTGCTAATGCAAACCTTTGTATTAACAGGGCAGATCATTGGAATGCAAACCAGCTTGGGTTTTGCATCAATGATCGATCCCAGTTCCGGTCAACAAACTCCAGTCGTTGCTAACTTCTTCTTACTGCTCACTACATTAATATTTCTCGCTGTAGATGGGCACCTAGTGCTAATAAAAATGGTGGTGGCCAGTTTTGACTCCATTCCTGTGTCGATGGAGGGGCTGAGTCTATCCAGTTACCGCTTGTTCAGCGAATTTGTCGGCTACATGTTTGGTGCAGCATTGACCATGTCATTGTCGGCTATTGTGGCGCTGCTAACCATTAACCTCTCATTTGGGGTAATGACTCGCGCTTCCCCCCAGTTGAACATCTTCTCCATTGGTTTCCCTGTCACCATGGTCAGTGGTCTATTTATTCTATGGCTTACGCTGACGCCGATTATGGCCCATTTTGATGAGGTGTGGCGTGAAACGCAGATCTTGTTGTGTAATGTACTCGAGCTACAGTGTACTTTGGATGGCGGGCTTTAATAATGGCTGAGAATGACAGCAGTCAAGAAAAAACAGAGGAAGCAACCTCCAGGAAGTTGCAACAGGCCAAAGACAAAGGGCAGGTTGCACGTTCCAAAGATTTAGGTACCTCAGCAGTGCTTATTGCGGCTGCGGTCGGCTTAGTGATGACTGGCCCGAGCATTGCTAAGGCGATGCACACCATCATGACTAATTTGTTTACCATGACCCGCGAGGAGATTTTTGACACGCGGCAGATGATGAATATCTGGGGCATGGTCGGTAACGAGTTAGCGGCGCCTTTGTTGGGTTTTATCGCCTTTCTCGCTCTGATAGCTTTCGTGGGCAACATCGCACTTGGTGGCATGTCTTTCTCTGGTAAAGCTTGCATGCCCAAGGGCAGCAAAATGAATCCCGCTAAAGGCTTAAAGCGCATGTTCGGTGTGCAAGCTGTGGTGGAACTGACCAAAGGTATTGCTAAGTTCTCTGTGGTGGCGATAACGGCTTATTCAGTGCTTAACATCTATCTCGATGATATTTTGATGCTGTCGCAGGACCATCTGCCCGGCAATATCTATCATGCACTTGATCTCGTCTCGTGGATTTTCATCTTGCTGTGCGCATCAACATTCTTAATTGTTGCCATCGATGTTCCCTATCAAATTTGGAATCACAGCAAAGAGTTGAAGATGACCAAGCAGGAAGTGAAAGACGAATATAAAGACACCGAAGGTAAACCTGAGGTTAAGGGACGTATCCGTCAGCTACAACAAGAGATGGCTCAGCGACGCATGATGGGGGAGGTGCCCAACGCCGATGTCATTGTGGTTAACCCTGAACATTACGCCGTAGCCGTTAAATATGATGCGGTTAAATCTACCGCGCCTTTTGTGGTGGCTAAAGGGGTAGATGAGGTGGCCTTTAAGATCCGTGAAATAGCCCGCGAGCATGATGTGGCGATTGTGACTGCAGCGCCGTTAGCCCGTGCTATTTACCACACTACCAAAATCGACCAAGAGATCCCCGAAGGGCTATTTACCGCAGTCGCTCAGGTGCTTGCCTATGTATTTCAGCTGCGACAGTTTCAAAAAGGCAAAGGGCGCCGTCCTAACGCTATCCCTACAAAACAGCCTATCCCCGATGAGCTAAAACACTAAACATTAAGTACTGACATTGATCTGCTCAATATAGTTCTTAAGGCGGTTCGTTGATCGCTGTTTGGTATATACCCAACGCCTCTGAACGAGCATTACTCAAGTAAGATGGGTATAAGTTCTCATTGTTTGAATTAGATAGCATAAAAAACAGTCGGTTGTTTAGCTATCCATTCTTTGGTTATCGGTTTCAGGTTATAGTGTCCGACGCTCTACGATGTGAGCAGATTGACCCTGTTGGTTTTGTTACTGATATTAGTATTGGTATTAAATTTGCAGTACAGCTAACAAGCGTCAAAGATTGGACTCAGGGTGAATGGAACTTAAAGCAAGTTTAGGGCAATTAAAACAATTAAAGCCCGCACAATTTAAAGGATTGGGTACCCCAATATTGGTTTTAGCCGCCTTGGCTATGATCACTTTGCCCATGCCTGCCTTTCTGCTGGATATTTTGTTTGCATTTAACATTGCACTCGCCTTGGTTGTGTTACTTGTGGCGATCTATAGTGACCGGCCACTCGATTTTGCTGCCTTTCCTACCGTTCTCCTCATTGCCACACTATTGCGACTAGCACTAAACGTTGCCTCTACTCGGGTGGTGTTACTCGAGGGCCACAATGGTGGTGATGCCGCGGGTAAAGTGATTGAAGCCTTTGGCTCGGTGGTGATTGGTGGTAACTATGCTGTCGGTCTCGTGGTATTTTTAATTCTAATTATCATTAACTTCGCGGTTGTGACCAAGGGTGCTGGTCGTATCTCTGAAGTTAGTGCTCGCTTTACGCTGGATGCAATGCCAGGTAAGCAGATGGCGATTGATGCCGACCTCAATGCCGGTCTGTTAAGTCAAGAAGAAGCACGTACAAGACGCGCTGAAGTGACCCGTGAAGCCGATTTTTATGGTGCGATGGATGGTGCGTCAAAATTTGTAAAGGGTGATGCGATTGCCGGGATATTGATTTTGGTGATCAATATCCTCGGTGGTTTTGTTATTGGTATGGCTCAGCATGGGCTTAGTTTTTCGGATGCCATCGAAATTTATACATTGCTGACCATTGGTGACGGTCTCGTTGCGCAAATTCCTGGTCTTTTGTTGTCAATTGCCGCCGCCTTGATGGTGACTCGCCAGAATGAATCTGGCGATATGGGCGAAATGATGATGAGCCAGATGTTTGACAGCCCCAAAGCGCTTGCCATCGCTGCCGCGGTCATGTTTGTGATGGGCATCGTGCCAGGCATGCCACATTTTGTCTTTATAACGCTTGCTATTGTCGCTGGCGGTTCAGCATATTTTATTAACAAAAAGAAAGGCAAAGACCGCGAGAGAGCGTTGGAGTTGGCTAAATCTGGCCCTGTTGAGAAGCGTGATACTCAACCTAAAGAGTTGAGCTGGGATGATGTTCAACATGTTGACACTATCGGTCTGGAAGTGGGTTATCGTCTAATTCCGCTGGTAGATAAAGGTCAGGGCGGCGAGCTACTTGGCAGAATTAAAGGCGTACGTAAAAAGTTGTCACAAGAGCTAGGTTTCTTAGTCCCAGCGGTGCATATTCGCGACAACCTGGACTTATCACCCAACGCTTACCGCATCTCATTAATGGGCGTATCTTCGGGCGAAGGCGAAATTCGCCATGATTGCGAGCTGGCGATTAACCCAGGGCAGGTGTTTGGCAAGCTTGATGGCATTGAAACCACCGATCCAGCCTTTGGTTTAGAAGCAGTATGGATCGCACCTGAGCTTAGAGAGCATGCGCAGACCTTAGGTTATACGGTAGTCGATTCTGCAACGGTAGTGGCCACTCACATCAGCCAACTGCTCACCAATAATGCGTCTAAGTTGCTAGGTTATGAAGAGGTTCAACAGCTACTTGATATGTTAGCTAAAAACGCGCCCAAGTTGGTTGATGGCTTTATTCCCGATGTTATGCCGCTGGGTACCGTGGTTAAAGTGATGCAAAACTTACTTAACGAAGGTGTGTCGATTAGAGACATGAAGACCATAGTACAAACATTATTAGAGTATGGGCCAAAGAGTGCTGACACCGAAGTGCTTACAGCCGCCGTACGAATAGCGTTAAAGAGAATGATAGTGCAGGAGATCAGCGGACCTGAGTTAGAGATCCCTGTCATTACTTTGGCGCCAGAGTTGGAACAGATGTTGCATCAGTCTATGCAAGCAACGGGAGGCGACGGTCCAAATATAGAACCAAGCCTCGCAGAGCGTATGCAGAAGTCATTGGTTGATGCCACACAGCGCCAAGAAATGGTCGGTCAACCAGCAATATTACTCACATCTGGCATGCTACGTTCAACGTTGTCGAGATTTGTTAAGCATACGATTCCAAATCTGAGGGTGATCTCCTACCAAGAGGTTCCTGATGAAAAACAGATACGCATCGTATCCGCTGTTGGGCAGTAGAGGGCGAATAATTGAAGATTAAGAGATTTTTAGCAAAAGATATGCGCTCGGCCTTAGCCCAAGTTAAAGAAACTTTGGGCTCAGACGCTGTGATCATGTCGAATAAGAAAGTGACTGGCGGAATTGAAATTGTTGCGGCAGTGGATTATGACGACCCAAAACCACAGATCCCAGCCGCAGCGCCGTCACCAGCAGCCTTTACTGACCTTAGCGATGAAAAAGTCACCCTAGGCTCACGTGCCAATGTGAAGACAGAAACTCGCGCTAAAGCAACGCCGGCGCCTGATTCACTACAAGCACTACTTGAGCGCCAACAAAGCCGCCTCAGCCAGCACACACCGGCAACGCGCAGTGACGAGCTCGATATGCCTGAATGGGCAAAAGGATTGCAAGCACAGGTTCCACAAACCAAGCAAGCGGCTAAAGCTGAATTTACGCCTAATAGAGCGCCAGATAGTTTTAGCCCACAAAAGCAAAATAACAGCGCTGAAATGGACGCGATGAAAGAGGAACTGGCGTCCATTCGTAGTTTATTGACTCATCAAGTCAGCACCTTAATGTCTGAGCAAAAGAAACGTATCGACCCCGTTGGAGCAATGTTAGAAAGTAAACTGCTTGAGGCTGAATTTTCACCAGCCATCGCCAAAAAACTGTCAAGTTTGAGCGAGCATTATGACCCGGCAGAGCTTGTTGCTTCCTTGCCACGCAGTTTAGCCAATTTACTCGACAATCAAGGTGACGATATTGTGCGTCAAGGTGGTGTGGTCGCCTTTGTTGGTCCAACAGGGGTGGGAAAAACCACAACAGTTGCCAAATTAGCGGCCAGATTTGCTGCGCATCATGGCTCAGATCAAGTCGCATTGATAACAACCGACCATTATCGCATTGGAGCCTTTGAGCAATTGGCAACTTATGGCAAAATAATGGGGTGTCCAGTTAAGCAGGCTCATGATTTTAATGAGTTAGAACAGATCTTGTATCAGTTTAGGAATCGTAAGTTGGTTTTGATTGATACCGCGGGAATGGGGCAGCGAGACCTACGTTTGTTCCAGCAACTTGATAACTTAACCGCAAATAGCAGAATACCTATCCGTAGTTATCTGGTAATGTCTGCTACAGGTCAGCGTCGAGTACTAGAAGACGCCGTAAAACAGTTTACTCGTATCCCGCTTTCAGGCGCGGTACTGACGAAGTTAGATGAATCAGTGTCATTGGCGCCAGCGCTAAGTGTATTGATTCAAAGTGGGTTACCTTTGAGTTATGTGACGGATGGACAACGCGTTCCTGAAGATATGCAAGTGGCTGACACGTTAGCTTTAGCCAATCGAGCATTAGCCGTGTTAGATAACGAACAATTAGAACCATTACAGAATAGTGAACGGTCACACGAGATGACCTATGCATTTGAGTGAAAACATGACTCCCGATCAAGCAAGCGGTTTACGTATGATGAATCAGCCAAATAATGAAAAAGTAAAAGTTATCGCCGTATCAGGTGGTAAGGGTGGCGTTGGTAAAACCAGCGTGTCTATTAACACTGCTGTCGCGTTAGCCGAAAAGGGCAAACGGGTACTGGTTTTGGACGCAGATTTGGGCCTAGCGAACGTTGATGTGATGCTAGGATTGCGCGCCGATAAAAATTTATCTCATGTTTTGTCTGGAGATGCCGAATTAGATGATGTCATCTTAAGAGGACCAAAGGGCATTGGGATCATTCCAGCGACGTCTGGAACCCAATCGATGGTCGAATTGACTCAGGCACAACATGCAGGTCTTATTCGTGCATTTAGTGAAATGAGAACTCAGTTTGACATCTTGATCGTGGATACTGCAGCCGGTATTTCGGATATGGTGCTGAGTTTTTCTCGGGCATCACAAGATGTATTAATTGTGGTTTGTGATGAGCCTACGTCGATAACCGATGCTTACGCATTGATTAAAATTTTGAGCCGTGAACATGGCGTGTTCCGTTTTAAGATTGTCGCCAATATGGTGCGTAGTTTACGCGAAGGAATGGAGCTATTCGCCAAGCTGAGTAAAGTAACGGATAGATTTCTTGATGTTGCATTAGAGCTGGTTGCTACCGTACCTTTCGATGAGAATTTACGTAAGTCTGTCAGAAAGCAAAAGTTGATTGTAGAGATGTTTCCTAAGTCTCCAGCGGCCATTGCTTACCATGGACTAGCGAATAAAATACTGAGCTGGCCTATCCCCTCTCAACCAGGTGGACACTTAGAGTTCTTTGTTGAACGATTAGTGCAACGTCCTGATTATCAAGAGGATAACTCTGGTGAATAAAGCGGCCGCGTATACTAGTTTAGATAATAAGACCTCTATCGTTGAACAGTATGCACCGCTAGTTAAAAGAATTGCCCATCACTTATTGGCGCGCTTACCGGCGTCAGTGCAGCTAGATGATTTGCTGCAAGCGGGTATGATGGGGCTGTTAGAGGCGTCATCGAAGTTTGATGGTAGTAAAGGCGCGAAATTTGAAACTTTTGCCGGGATCAGAATTCGTGGCTCTATGTTAGATGAGATAAGACGTGGCGATTGGGTACCCAGATCGGTACACCGTAATCAACGCCGCGTTGCACAAGTGATTGACGAACTTGGGCAAGAGCTTGGACGTGATGCACGTGATCCAGAGATTGCTGAACGACTAGAGATGTCGCTCGACGACTACTACAGCATTTTAAATGATGTGGCAGTGGGTAAAGTCGTTGGCATAGAAGACCTTGGAGTTGCTGTTGATGTGGTTAATCACGACGATAACCATGACGACGTTGCTTATGAATCGTTAGCTAAAGTTGAATTTCATTCAGCATTAGTGGCGGGAATAAAGCTATTACCAGAGCGTGATGCTCTGGTATTGTCACTGTATTACGATGAAGCGCTAAATTTAAAAGAGATTGGGGCCATTCTTGAGGTCAGTGAGTCTAGAGTTAGCCAGATCCATAGTCAGGCGATGCTAAGACTCAAGGGTAAACTCAAGCACTGGACGCAAACATAACAATAAACGAACACTAAAAATTAAGTTCCGCGGAGGAAACCTTGGACAAGAATATGAAGATTCTTGTTGTTGATGACTTTTCAACAATGAGACGTATCATCAAGAACTTGTTGCGAGACTTGGGATTCAACAACACTCAAGAAGCAGACGATGGTTCGACAGCCTTACCTATGTTACAGAAGGGCGAATTTGATTTTGTCGTCACCGACTGGAACATGCCTGGAATGCAAGGTATTGATTTATTAAAGGCGATTCGTGCCGATGATAATCTAAAGCATCTACCTGTGCTGATGGTTACGGCGGAAGCTAAACGTGAGCAGATTATTGCTGCCGCACAAGCTGGCGTTAATGGTTATGTAGTCAAACCGTTTACCGCAGCAACGCTAAAAGAAAAGTTAGAGAAAATTTTCGAGCGATTAGGTTAAGCAGGGATGAGCAATGCAGCAATATACTTCAGGGCTCATTACTCTCGAGCAAGCTGAGAGCCTCGTCGCGTTACTTCGCGATGGCGAGCAAGCGCAAGCCGATGAATTAGTGAGAGAAATTGCTTCACCGATTCAAAAAGAACTCTTCGATGAAGTGGGCCGTTTAACGCGGCAACTTCACAGTGCAATAGTTGATTTTCAAGTGGATAACCGCTTGGTAGAGCTAGCCAATACCGAAATTCCAGATGCAAAAGAGCGCTTGACCTACGTTATTGATATGACGGAGCAAGCGGCTAATAAGACTATGGATGCGGTTGAAGAGTGTTTACCTTTAGCAAACGCACTAAGCGATAATATTCAAGCGGTGAAGCCAGCATGGGATAAACTCATGCGTCGTGAACTGCCTTTAACTGAATTTAAAGCACTGTGCCATGACATTCAGCAATTTGTAGAAAGAAGCGAATCGGACGCAAACCGAGTTAAAGAACTTCTTAATCAAATATTGTTAGCACAAGACTTCCAAGACTTAACTGGCCAAATGATCCGTCGAGTGATTGAACTCGTCAGAGAAGTGGAGACAAGTTTAGTGTCTATGTTGACCGTCTTTGGTGAGCAGCCTGCATCCAATGCAGCAAGCACACCGTCGCTAGATGTTGAAGCCGAAGGTCCTATTATGAATGCAGAAAAACGTCAAGATGTTGTGACGGGTCAAGATGAAGTTGACGATCTGCTTTCGAGTTTAGGTTTTTAAGGGAGTCAAGAGAATGTCCTTTGATGTTGATGAAGAGATACTGCAGGACTTTTTGATCGAAGCTGGTGAGATTATCGAGCTTCTACAAGAACAACTAGTAACGTTAGAGAATAACCCTGACGATAGCGAACTGCTCAATGCCATTTTTAGAGGGTTCCACACTGTAAAAGGTGGTGCGGGTTTCCTCAGTTTGACTCCAATGGTAGATGTCTGCCATGAAGCCGAAAATACCTTCGATCTGTTACGTACAGGTAAGCGGCAAGTCAGCGCCAACCTCATGGATGTCATCTTACAAGCCGTCGATGCCATCAACTCTATGTTTGCCGAAACTCAGGCGGGCCAGCCCCAGTCTGCAGCCGATGCGAACTTGTTATCGCAACTTAAAACCTTGAGTGCAGGGCAATTGTTACCTTCAGAGATAACTGATGCTCAAGTGAGTCTACAAGGTGATGCGGTCATAGAGGAAATAACGACTATTGAAGCCGTTGTTGAGCAAGTCGCAGTGGTTGAACCTGCGAGTGTAGACATAACCGCCGGTGGCAGTATTGACGACATCAACGACGCTGAGTTTGAAGCCTTGCTTGATGCTCTGCATGGCAATGGTAATAGCCCAGGCGCTCCTGCTGATAGCACGAATGTAGTGACGGCCAGTTCCAGCGATATTACCGACGATGAATTCGAATCGTTACTTGATGAATTGCATGGCTCCGGTCAGTTTTCAGCACCAGCACCAGCCGCCGTTGTCGAGGAAACTGCGCACATAGTTGATTCCGATGAAATTACGGATGATGAATTTGAGCGTTTACTCGATGAACTCCATGGTTCAGGCAGTAGCCCAAGCGCATCGGCTGCAGCGGAAACGACACCAGCCAATATCAGCGAAGCCGCTGTTGTACAAGCCATCACGACATCTCAGCAAGCGCCTGTTGCACCAGCAGCAAAGCCTGAGAGCAAGCCAGAATTAAAACCTGTCGCCCCAGTGCAAGCCAAGTCAAAGCCTAAAGCGGCTGCTAATAATATGCCGCAGGCGGAAACAACGGTTCGAGTTGATACCTCAAGGCTTGACCAGATCATGAACATGGTCGGTGAGTTGGTGCTGGTACGTAATCGTTTGTTGAGTCTTGGGGTGTCCCGTGATGACGAAGAGATGTCAAAGGCACTGGCAAACTTGGATTTGGTTACCGCTGATCTGCAAGGCGCGGTAATGAAAACGCGCATGCAGCCGATTAAGAAAGTCTTTGGCCGTTTTCCGCGAGTCGTTAGAGATTTAGCACGCAGCCTAAATAAAGAGATTGATCTTATTATGGTGGGTGAAGACACGGACCTTGATAAGAATTTGGTTGAGGCATTAGCCGATCCATTAGTGCATTTGGTCAGAAACTCGGTTGATCATGGTATTGAAATGCCTGATGAACGTGAAGCAAGCGGCAAGACCCGCTCTGGAACTATCACGCTCTCTGCCAGTCAAGAAGGCGACCATATCCTGCTGAAGATTGAGGATGACGGTGCGGGAATGGATCCTGGCAAACTCAAGGATATTGCGATAAGTCGCGGTGTACTTGATGAAGATGCTGCTGCGAGAATGAGTGATGAAGAAGCCTATAATCTGATTTTTGCCCCTGGTTTCTCTACCAAAGTAGAGGTCTCGGACATATCAGGCCGTGGTGTTGGCATGGACGTTGTCAAAACCCGTATTGCCCAATTGAATGGCACAATTTTCATCGACTCGCATAAAGGCAAAGGGACACGTCTAGAAATTAAAGTACCGCTAACCTTAGCTATTATGCCAACGCTCATGGTTGAAGTTGCCGAGCAAGTATTTGCCTTGCCACTGTCTAGCGTGAATGAAATATTTCACCTAGACCTGACTAAAACCAATGTGGTTGATGGCCAACTAACAGTCATAGTGCGTGATAAAGCGGTACCACTGTTTTATTTGGAGCATTGGCTGACACGCAGTCGCTCGACGTTAAGTCCTAGTGACAAACAACACGGACACGTGGTGATAGTGCAGCTGGGAACAATGCAAATAGGGTTTGTGGTTGATTCATTAATAGGACAGGAAGAGGTGGTTATTAAGCCACTAGGCACCCTGTTACATGGTACGCCGGGAATGGCGGGCGCAACAATTACCTCCGACGGCGGTATCGCGCTGATTTTGGACGTTCCAGGACTACTAAAGCACTACGCTCGCAATAAAAGCTAGCGTTTCAATAAAGGAGTAAGCAGAAAGTGTACTTTCAACTTATTCCTTTTTGCGTAGTGGCAAAAGCAGGAACCCCATGCGTTATAGGAATTTAAATGGGTATTAAAGTACTAGTTGTCGATGATTCGAGTTTTTTTCGACGACGTGTTAGCGAGATAGTCAGTCAAGATCCAGAGCTTGAAGTAGTGGCAACCGCAGTTAATGGTGCTGAGGCCGTTAAGCTTGCTGCTGAGTTAAATCCGCAAGTGATCACGATGGATATTGAGATGCCCGTCATGGATGGGATCACTGCGGTTAAGCAGATCATGGCCAGTCGGCCGGTGCCTATTTTGATGTTTTCATCATTAACTCACGACGGCGCAAAAGCGACATTAGATGCACTTGAAGCGGGAGCACTCGATTTTCTCCCCAAACGTTTTGAAGACATCGCTACCAATAAAGATGATGCGATTGCCTTATTACAGCAAAGGATCAAAACCTTAGGGCGTCGACGTTTATTCAGACCCGCGGTGCGGCCACAAGCTGCTGTAACAAGAGCGCGCACTAGCATAGCGCAGCCGTCAGCGTCTGCACGTTCAAGCAATGCTGCAACTATGTCATCGCAAGCGCCTGCGCTAGCAGAGCGGCCTTGCAGCCGTTCAACGGTTGTAGCGCGTGCGAGTGGTAAGAGATACAAAGCTTTGCTTATCGGCACCTCAACCGGTGGACCGGTAGCACTGCAGAAAGTGCTAACGCAACTGCCAGCAAGCTATCCACACCCAATCATCCTAATTCAGCATATGCCAGCGGCATTTACACCGACGTTTGCAACCCGTCTCAATAGCTTATGTAAGATAGAGGTTAAAGAGGCGCAAAGTGGCGATCAGCTGCGAGCAGGTTGTGCCTATTTAGCGCCTGGCGGTATGCAGATGATGCTTGAACGTGGTGGTAGTTTCGGTCGAATTAAGGTGCTAGCGGGTAAACCTGAGATGAATTACAAGCCAAGCGTCGATATTACCTTTGCCTCAGCTTCTAAGGTATTTGGCGGCGATGTATTAGCAGTGGTATTAACGGGCATGGGTGCCGATGGCCGAGAAGGTGCGCGGATGCTGAAAACGGCAGGCGCCAATATTTGGGCACAGGATGAAGCGAGTTGTGTGGTTTATGGTATGCCTCAGGCTGTAACCAATGCTGGCATCTCGAGTAAATCGATAGGCATTGAGCAAATGGCCGAGTCAATTCTTAAAGAGACCTTACATGGCTAGTCATATGCAGCAACTTGCGGGTAAAACAGATATCAAAGGTGCAGTTAATACTGTGTCACTGTTGCTGATTTTTTTGCTGAGTATTGCTGCATTTACCTTAGGCTCGCTCTATTTTGAGCTCAAGTATAAGCATCAACTGCTTGTTGAAGAGGTTGCCGAGTTAAAAGGCAGCCAAATATTGTTTATGGTGCCTGATGAACAAGCTGAAGTTATGGCTAATTGGATGGCAGAGAACCCGGTATTTGTACAGTCTTTTGCAGAGCGAGCCCGTAAAGGCGAGATAACTACCATGCCGGTCGGTGATGGCAGTGTTGAGCAAGATATCGTTAAGCAAGCAGTGCAAACAGTCACCGCCGATGCTAACAGCGAACAAGCGGGCGATAATCAAAAAGTTGCTACTGATCTTGCTAGCAGTATTGAAACGGCGGCCGCGAGCGTGCCTGTCAGTAAGGTTCCCGCAACTAAAGCTTTAGCGACAATAGAGCTGACTGGCGACGCACTAAATGAGAGCGCAACCCCCGTCAATGCCGCTGTCACTATGAATAGCAAGCCCTCCGCGCCAGCCTCAAATGAAGAAAGTAATGAGGCGACATCAGCGGTGCTGGACGCAGCTGCAGTTGCTACCCCGGTAAAAGCGCAGATGCTCTCCGTCGCCGCAAATGAAGTCAATAATGAAACTGCAACGGTGGTGCTGGACGCAGCTGCAGTTGCTATCCCGGTAAAAGCGCAGATGCTTACAGTTTCTGAAGATGGAGTGAAACTGATAAGTCTCCCCCACGGTGGGATCAGGATCACAACTCGAACGTTAGAAGAGTAACAGCCGGCTAAGCGCGAGTTAAAGTACCCCTAAGGCGATGGCTAACCCATCATAAGGATCATTTTGAAAATTTGGACCATAGCAAACCAGAAAGGCGGTGTTGGTAAAACAACCACGGTCGCGAGTTTAGCTGGCGCGTTTACCAAGCGAGGTAAACGGGTGTTGATGGTTGATACCGATCCACATGCTTCTTTGGGGTATTATTTGGGGATCGATAGTGAAGAGCTACCTAGCTCTCTATATGATCTGTTCTTAGCGAACAAAAACTTAAGCAAAGAGAATATTGGCAATTACATTGTGCCAACCAATGTCCCTCGGCTCGACCTAATACCGTCAACGATGGCGTTAGCGACGCTAGACCGAAGTTTGGGTCATCAAGAGGGGATGGGGTTGATTTTAACCAAGGCACTGGCACTGCTAGATGAGCAGTATGATGTGGCATTAATCGATTGCCCACCGGTATTGGGCGTATTAATGGTCAATGCCTTAGCCGCGAGCCAACATATCATTGTGCCAGTACAAACCGAGTTTCTAGCAATTAAAGGCTTAGATCGCATGGTGAAAACCATGATCCTTATGGGGAGATCGAAAAAAGTCCGTTATAGCTATTCTATAGTGCCAACCATGTTTGATAAACGTACCCGTGCCAGCAATGCCGCATTGTTGCAGTTGAATCAAGACTACCAAGACAGCTTGTGGTCGGACGTTATTCCCGTAGACACCAAATTCAGAGATGCAAGCTTGAGCCATTTACCCGCTTCACATTTCGCACCGCGCAGTCGCGGCGTAAAAGCTTACGAGCGATTGCTTGATTATTTGCTCGCCAAGGATCTATCTCATGTCAAAATTGGTTGATGACGCGGTATGTGATTACTTCTCTTCGCTGCTTAATGATACGCCCATAGCTCAGCGCGTTGAAACTGATGAGTCAACTGCTATAAACCACGGCACTTTGAGTGTAGAACCTCGCCAGCAGCATGGTGGCATCGCCGTGCAGGCGAAAGAGTTTGCCACTGCAGAGGTTGAGGATCGCATTAGCCAGCTAGCGCTAGCTCAGCTATTAGCGCCGGTGTCGGCGCCAAAAGTAATACCTGAGCCGATTGTAGAACCCAAGCCAGCAGTGACTGTGGTTGCAGAGAAACAGATAGCAGCAGTATCTCAAAAGAGCGTATTGCCAGAAGAGATGACTCTCAATGCCGTGGCAGAAAGTATCAATATTGATGATGCTAACGTTGCTGCGCTGCAGGCTGCATCAACACCAGCAAGTATGACTAAAGAGTTGATTGAGCAGTTAGACGATGAGTTTCAAGTACTGTTTTTTAAAGTTGCTGGGCTGACATTAGCGGTACCTTTAGTGAGTTTAGGTGGCATTGTCAATCTTGAACGCATTAATCATTTGATGGGCCGGCCGAGCTGGTATTTAGGTGTGCAGCAACATCGACAGTCACAACTTAATGTCGTAGATACTTGCGCTTGGGTGATGCCTGAAAAATATGATCAATCCTTAGCGGAAAAAGTGTCCTATAAATACATTGTGCTGCTACAAGACAGCAGTTGGGGCTTAACTTGTGAATCGTTGGTCAACACCGTCAAAATTCATAAGTCCCAAGTTAATTGGCGCAGCCAGGCAGGAAAAAGACCGTGGCTAGCGGGCGTGGTAAAAGAGCAAATGTGCGGCATCTTAAATGTCTATGCATTAATCACAATGCTCGATTCAGGTCTTGGCAGCCAAGGCTAGTTTGCCGCTAAAACGATTGGACTAGTATTATTTTGAAATGCGAGTTTAGAAATAGTACAAATAGCCGATAAAAGACTTAGGTTTGTATTATTTCGATATTAAATTGATTGGTTTGAAGCGCATAGAAAGATATGCTTATTGTGAATTTTAAATAGATAGTCATAGAACTATTGATTGAGGCGATTATGACAAGTTCAAATAGTGTAGCCGTACCGGGCAGTAATGACGATGCGGTATTACAATGGGTGACTTTTAAGTTAGATAACGAAACTTATGGCATCAATGTAATGCAGGTACAAGAAGTGCTGCGTTATACCGATATCGCTCCAGTGCCTGGTGCACCGCACTATGTCCTCGGGATCATTAATCTACGTGGTAATGTGGTTACTGTCATCGATACTCGCTCACGTTTTGGTCTAGCGTCGGCAGACGTAAACGACTCTACCCGTATTGTGATTATCGAAGCAGAAAAGCAAGTGATTGGCATCTTGGTCGATAGCGTTGCTGAAGTTGTTTATCTACGCCGTTCAGAGATTGATAATGCACCGAACGTGGGTACTGAAGAGAGTGCTAAGTTCATCCAAGGAGTCAGCAACCGCGAGGGTGAGCTATTGATCTTAGTTGATCTTGATAAGCTACTGTCAGACGAAGAGTGGATGGAGCTGACGCAGATTTAGTCGCGAAGGTACGAGCTGAGAAGGTTAGGAGCCGGTTTAGAGCTGAATAAGCTAAGACGGTACGGACTAAGACGATACAAGCTGGGACGGTATAGGCAGAGACGGTTAAGAGCAGGTTTAGAGCCGAATAAGCTGAGATGGTTCGAGTTGAGGTGGTACGCTGGTCCTCTTCGCTTTTACAGTAAGTGAGTTTACGAGCGTTCCGTTATCCGTAAGCGGAGCGTTCGTCTGAGAATTTCCGTCTTCGCCCTAACCCCTTTTATTAAAAGAGACACTAATGATGACTGATGAAGTGCTTATTGCTGCTGCACTGGTGTTTGTAATTGCATTTATAGGCTTGGTTTGGTTTTTACAAAAACAAGCGGAAAAGATACGCACAAAAGTGGAAGCGTTGACCTTATTGGTTAAAGAGGGCGATAAGCAAAGAGAAGCGGTTAAGCGAGAGCTCCAAGAGCTTAGAAGTGGCACTATTGGTGTCGGGCGCAGAGTACTAGAGCTGGAAAAGAAGCTACAGCAGCAAGATGCGAAATGGGACGAAGCTAATCAGCAAGATCCACAAGCAAGATTGTATTCCCGTGCGATGAAAATGGTCGATCTGGGCGCAGGCATCGACGAGCTTATCCAAGAGTGTGAATTACCAAAAGCCGAAGCTGAACTACTGAT
Source organism: Shewanella sp. KX20019 (assembly GCF_016757755.1). Lineage (NCBI taxonomy): Bacteria > Pseudomonadati > Pseudomonadota > Gammaproteobacteria > Alteromonadales > Shewanellaceae > Shewanella > Shewanella sp. KX20019. The sequence goes on from NZ_CP068437.1 coordinate 1,851,475, forward strand.
CCGTTTGCATAGAAAGGGCTAACACACGGTTGGAGCTAAGACTGTAAAGAGCAGGGTAAAGGCGAACAAGAGCCGATTAAAAGCCGGTATTAGCTGAGACGGTACAGGCTGAGAAGGTTAAAAGCCGAACAAGCTAAGAAGATCCTAGCTACTAGGACGTTCGCCAGCTCACTGCTAGGATGGACTACGTCCTGCTAGGAGACCAACAGAAAACACCATTCGGCTTTTGATGCTGATTTTATGCTTTGCTAACAGCTAGATTCTTCTTTTAAAGTAGGTCGGCATTTATGCCGTCGCTTTTATCTCTTCTAGTTTTTACCGTAAGCGAAGCGTTCCGTAGTGACGAAGTCGCGCGCTGTAAGGCCGTAGGCCGTTCGTCTAAGATTTTACTGTCTTTGCTAGAACCTATCTTAAAGCTAAGAAGATCCTAGGTACTAGGACGGACTACGTCCTGCTAGGAACTCAACAGAAAACACCATTTGGCTTGTGATGTTGATTTTATGCTTTGCCCTTTTCTAGCTTTTACCGTAAGCGAAGCGTTCCGTAGTGCCGAAGTCGCGTGCCGTAAGGCCGCAGGCCGTTCGTCTAAGATGTTACCGTCCTTGCTAGTACCTAGTACCTAGTACCTAGTACCTAGTACCTAGTACCTAGTACCTAGTACCTAGTACCTAGTACCTAGTACCTAGAACCTCTATAGCTCGAACCTAAAAATCAAACCTCTTCCATAATTTTTTGATGCATGTTGTTCCACTTCTCTGGAAATTTACCGTCAAGCACATAAGCAAAGGCGATTAGTTCGGCTATCAGCAGATAGAGCTCTTTGGGAATAGCTTCGCCGACTTCCAATTTTTGTAGAAAATCGCAGAGGTGTTCGTCTTGATGAATATACACGCCCGCGGCCTCCGCCAACGCTATCATCTCTTGCGCTAATGCATCTTCGCCCTTAGCGGATATTGTGGGAGCAGCGCCTTTATCGTATTTCAACGCCACGGCTTTGGTCGGCTGTTGATTGTCACTCATTAGCTATTCCTTTTTAGACTTCTACTTTAACCAAGTAATGTTCACCGGGCAGCAAGGTGGCAGGGACAGTCTGCTGTTGAGTGCTGACCTCGCTGATGGATATTCCTAACTGCTCGACTTTGCTGGTCAGACTGGGGCTGAGCAATCTAACTTTGCTTAGCAGGGCCTCACTGTCACTACTAAAATTGACCGATAAGCGTAATGGATCTTCGGCCGATTCAGCGACGTGGGCGGTGGCCGTAATTAACAGTGGGCCGCTAGACAGGTTAAATTTAAGCCTAAGTTTCCATTTGTCGCTGCGTTTTGATCGCTCCTCGACCTGCTCAAAATGACCTTCAAACTGTTCTTGATAATGATTGATGGAGTAGGGCAGTGCAAAGTACCAATGGTTAACGCCTTCAAGCGTACCTGATTGCTGCTGATAAAGGCTCAAGTTATTCAGTAAGTTTGCCATCGATGTCTGCGTGCCAGTCGCTTCAAGCAATGATAACAGTTGTGGTGAAAGTCCAAGTTTGGCCTGTAGTAGTGCCAAGCTATTTTGTAGTTCAGGGCTCAAACTTGGGCGTTCTGTCGTACGCCCTAACAGCAGCTGGCAAAGCAAACTCAAGCTGTCGATATGGCTATTGGCTGTAGTGGTCCATGTTGTAGGATCGATATTGAGTGTGACTAGGCTTAACAGTGCTTGTTGTAACCTTTTTGGCTCACTGAGCGAAGACATCGACTCAGGATTGAGTTGCGGCAATATCTTAAACAGTTCACTTGCCAAGCTTGTCAGTGGCGAACTGTACTTTATTGATGCTTTGGGTAAGCCGCCCGCTTTGGCTAGCGCAGATGCCAAAAAGCTCTGTTGCCCCGATTGTTTTGGGCTAGCAGTGCTTGTTGATGCAAGTGTACTTTTGGCAGCTACCGCTGATGAGCTAATCGAGCCGGGTAGAGACATGTTTTCAAGATGGCTAAATAGCTGCTTGTACTCATAGTTGACGTTTGTTTTCGCTTTGTCTATTTGTGTTTTCGGGGGCTGTAAATCCTCAGAGCTCTGCTTCAGGCTACTATCACCAAGTTGGCCGTCGAAGCTGATGGGGATTTGGGCTTGAATAGGCGACAGTTTAAGTAATAGTTGCTGCTCTTTGGTTTTTATCGCTACTGAGTACTCGCCATCGGTCAGTGTAGCAAGCATTGGCAACTTAATGGTTGGGCCGTTTTTGAACTGCAGTTCGGTGCCGTGGCTTTTGGCTATAGGTAGCGAATAACCTTCTGACTTTCCAGCAAGATTTAATAGCTTTTGCTCTGAAATATTGTTGCGCTTTGCCAGTGCTAACATCGCTTTAGGCATTGGAAAGTAAACCGATTGGCCTAAGGTTAGCAGCTGCATCTGCGCCGCATTAGTGGCAAGCGCATTTTGCTGCACTATATTAAGGAGGAATGAGTGCGCTTTAGTAAACTGCTGTGCAGCGAATGGGGCTTCTAATTTTATTGAGTATGTTTGTCCTGAAAACTTGATCTGGGTAGCACTTTTACTCATGGTAGCTGTGACAGGAATAAGCGCAGTAGAACTTGAGGATAACGCTACATTTAGGGCTGGCTTACCTCCTTTTGCAGTGTTTGATACTGTATTGACAAAGTTATCCAAAAGTAGGTCCTATTTTAACCAATTAAATCGATATGTTTTATCACAAAATTATGTTTGACCTATCGGCTGTACTGAGTATCCTATGGCGTCTTACCCGTAGTATCATAATTTTAATAGTTAATTACGTTAGATGTAGCTTAATTATCCGCTCTTATGACTATATCGGCAGCAACCTGAAAAGACTTAAGCCGATCCGCTGCGGTAAGAAATTTGGCCTTTTTTAAAGAGACAATTATGAAGTATAAATGGATTGTGCTTTCTCTGGCGATAGTTGGATTTTCTACAACAGCTGCAGAAGATAACACCACGGAAGGTAACGAAGTAACAGTCACTTACAATGATCCGCGCGACCCCATCGAAGGGTTTAACCGGGCCATGTGGGATCTAAATTATCTGTTTATGGATCGATATTTTTATCGACCCGTAGCACATGGTTATAGCGACTACGTGCCGCGGCCGGTTAAAAACGGCATTAATAATTTTGTCCTCAACCTCGAAGAGCCGAGCAGTATTGTCAATAATACTCTGCAAGGTAAGTGGGGCTGGGCCGCAAACGCGGGTGGTCGTTTTACGGTAAATACCACTTTAGGCCTGTTAGGCGTGGTTGATGTAGCTGAAATGATGGGCATGACTCGTAAACAAGACGACTTCAACGAAGTGCTTGGTTATTACGGTGTACCTAACGGTCCCTATTTCATGGCGCCCTTTATAGGTCCCTATGTCACAAGAGAGCTCGCTTCGGATTGGGTTGATGATCTATACTTTCCTTTATCTGAGCTGACATTTTGGCAGTCAGTACTAAAGTGGGGTCTTAAAAACCTGCATAGTAGGGCATCTGCAATCGATCAGGAGCGGTTGGTTGACAATGCACTCGATCCATATACTTTCGTCAAGGACGCGTATTTCCAGCATATCGATTACAAGGTGTATGATGGAGATATTCCTCAAAGTGAAGATGATGACGAATTACTTGATGAATATATGCAGGAACTTGAGTAAATAATTATATTGTCGGTAACGTATAGAAAAATAAGCCGATATAAAGCGGAAACATAAAAAACAAGGATGTGAGTTTACGCTGTTGTAAGTTAAGGACAGCAAATGGCGCTAAAAGGGTTAACAATTCTGTTCGTGGAGGACGATCCCGTCTTCCGCAAAATCGTGACGGCTTTTTTAGAGAGCCGAGGCGCGATTGTCATCGAAGCTGACGATGGCGAGGTCGGCTTGAATGTGTTTAAAAAACAAAGGTTTGATATCGTTGTTGCCGATTTAAGTATGCCAAAACTTGGTGGCTTAGAGATGCTAAAGGCAATGAATAAATATAGCCCAGGCACCCCCTCTATTATTATCTCAGGCAATCAGGTGATGGCTGATGTTATAGAAGCCCTCAGACACGGCGCGAGTGATTACCTTGTTAAACCCGTCGCTGATCTTTTTCTTATCGAAAACTCCGTCCTTGAATCTATCAACAGCTCGCTTGAAGCCTCTTTGCAGATAGATGAACTGGAGTCGTTATCTTATCTAGAGTTAAACCAAAACCTTGAATTATTGGAGCAAAGTGAGCAAGCAGCAAAGAGCGTGCAACAGCAACTATTCCCCCCAAGCCGCATTGAATACGTAAAAGCCGAAATTGACTATAGCCTGTTTAATACCAATGAAGTGAGTGCGCACTTTATCGATACTGCAATGCTAGATGACACCCATATAATGATGTACATGGCGCATTTTTATCCCCATGATAATCGCGCCGCATTTGCCAGTGTGTTGTTGAAAAGTTTTGTTAATCATAAGTTGAAGCGCTACCGTAATAGTCTGTCAACAGTCATTGCTGAGCCCTTCAATATGCTCACCTACCTGAATGATAGAATGACAAAATCAGGCTTAGATATCTTTGTAGATATGACCTATGTGGTGATTGATTTGAGCAGCTACCGCGTCGCAATTGCCCAAGCCGGCAGTGAATTTCGTTGCTACTTGAGAAATAGTGAAGGGCTGACTCCACTCGCATTAGCTGATTCTTTGCAATTAGGCGTGATGAATTGGGGGAACCCCTCTATTCAGTTTCGCACGTTGATGCCAGGCGAACAGCTGTGTATTTTAACCAATGTGAGCGAGCATAAGCTGCAGTTATTAAATAATCAATTCCACGGCCTAGTGCACGACACAAGCATGCCACCAGGAGGTTATATACAGCTGTCAGCGTCTTAGGAAAGGTTTTAGGTGCTAGGTACGAGTCACTAGGAGGAGAACTTAATGTTTACCTCGAATCATGAGGTCTAGTTTAACTCCATTAGATGACAGCCTATGTTCATAAGGCTAATTTTGTTACTCCTTAGGAAAGCTGTATTTAGCCTGATAGCCACTATCAATACGGTAGTGCCAGATCAATACTATAGTCACTATCTGTTTTTATTGTTCAAGGATGAATGAATGAAAAGCTTTGCGTATGAGAAGCTAGATGTTTGGAAGAGGGCGTCTAGATTAACTTGTAATATTTATAAATTATTTAAAAACTGTAAAGATTATGGCTTTAAAGATCAAGTGACAAGAGCTGCACTGTCAATCCCATCTAACATAGCAGAGGGAGAGGAAAGGCAATCAGCGAAGGAATCGGCTCGCTTTCTATATTACTCAAAAGGCTCCGCTGGTGAACTTGTTACCCAACTGTACATAGCCATTGAAGTCGACTTAGTGCATAAGAAAAGTGCTTTAGCACTCATTGATGAAACAAAACAGCTATCTTCAATGCTCGCTGCATTAATCAGGATACGAAAAGGCAACTAATCAACAGAGCTATAATTTATTTCTTTTTTATATGAAAATGCCTCGTATTACTACGAGGCATTTTCATTTCGTTGCAGAGCCTATCTGAAAGTAGATAAGCTCCTAGGTACTAGGGAATTCGCCAGCTCACTGTTAGGACGGACTCCGTCCTGCTAGGAAATCAACAGCAAACACCACTTGGTTTTTGATGTTGATTTTATGCTTTGCTAGAACCTAGAACCTAGAACCTAGAACCTAGAACCTAGAACCTAGAACCTAGAACCTAGAACCTAGAACCTAGAACCTAGAACCTAGAACCTAGAACCTAGAACCTAGAACCTAGAACCTAGAACCTAGAACCGACTTTACTGCTTTATTCCTTCATGCTCTGCTGTAACTGCAATTTCTTGCTCAAGCACTTCTTCTTCAGTTTCAGCATGGCCTTCTGCGCCGTGCATCCAATCTACAAGCTTGTCAGCCATAAAGTAGAGGATGATGCCAGAAACAGTAGCAGTGATTGCGATACCTGCGAAGATCCCCATGGCATTAGCCAATTGCTCCTCTTTAGTACCATCGTGACCGATAAATGAACCAACCACACCACCAATCTTATTCGCTGCTGCGATAAATAGGAACCATGCACCCATGAGTAACGAAGCAATACGCAGTGGAGCAAGCTTAGTCACCATAGACAAACCGATAGGAGATAAACATAGCTCACCCATGGTATGGAAGAAGTATGCACCTACTAACCACCACATGCTTGACTTAACGTTGGCGCTGCCGTCCATTTCCATTACGGCACCCATCATAAAGAGGAAACCAATCGCAAGTAGGAAAAGACCTAGTGCAAATTTAACTGGAGAGTTGGGTTCGTTCTTACCGAGACGGATCCAGATAGACGCAATAACCGGGGCAAAAATAACGATGAAGATGGCGTTAAGAGATTGGAACCAAGTCGTTGGTACTTCAAAACCACCAATAGAACGGTCGGTAAACTCATTTGTAAATAAGTTCAGTAGTCCACCGGCTTGCTCGAAACCAGCCCAGAAAATGATGGTGAACAGACCCATAACCATGATGACCTTGATGCGATCTCGCTCAATCTTAGTTAGTGGTTCTTTACGAACAATACCGCTAGCTGCTGCATTTTCTTTATCAACTTTAGCTGCCGGGTAGCGACCGATATCGCCAAGCAGTTTTTGAGCAAATATGTACTGGATGATCAGAGAAAAAACCATACCAACACCAGCACAGAAGAAACCAGCCTGCCAGTTGTTAATGAAGACTTCTTGGCCTTCAAATAAAACTGTTTGACCAAAAGAAGTATAAGCCCAAGCTACAACAAAACCAGCTAGTGCTGCACCCACGTTGATCCCCATATAGAAGATAGTGAATGCACCGTCACGACGGTGATCGCCTTCTTCATATAGGTCACCAACCATGGTAGAGATATTTGGCTTGAATAGACCGTTACCAATAATCAATGTGCCTAGGCCGATATAGAATGCCATGGTTTCAGAACCAGGGATCCAACTATGTGGGAAGGCGAGGGTGAACTGACCAATGGCCATTAAGGCGCCACCAATGTAGATAGCTTTACGTTGCCCAAGGACATTATCTGCTAACCAACCACCAATCAGCGGAGTGAAATAGACTAAACCAGTAAATGTACCGTAAAGTGAAAGAGCATCGGCACTGGTCCAACCTAAACCATGACCACCTTCACCTTGTACTTTATCAACTAGATAAAGTACTAAAATTGCACGCATCGCGTAATAACTAAATCGTTCCCATAATTCTGTTGTAAACAACAGGAACAATCCCTTCGGATGCCCAAGCATCGTCCCCTGGGGTTTTACTCCGCTCATTTGTTCTTCCACCTTCAGCTTGTGATTGCCTGTGAGTTAATAAACATCACAGAAGTAGTTTTGCATAAATTAGCCCGATCTGATGTGTCGTATATATCTACTGCAACGTTATGCACAGTGGGTATATGTAACAGATTCGATCGCGCTGTTACTGGCTTATATTCTAATTTTTATTATTTGAAGCTAAAAATAGCGTCAAATGCGATAAAGCCCACCTTATATACCCTTTTAAGGGGTATTAAGTCAATTTTAAGGGAGCGACTGCTGGCTAATTAAGCACAGCCTAGAGTGACTTCGACGCTGCGTCACACATACAAGCTTTTTATTAGCCCGTAACATGAAATTTACTTTCAATTTAATTAGAACTTTTGCTAGTATTCGACTCCGTGAAGGGACATCACCATTTTTACAATTGATAAGAGATAGAGAATGAAGGCTTGGTATTTACTTTATTGCAAACCTCGTGGCGAAGCCCGAGCGCAACAGAACCTAGCACTTCAAGGCATTGAAACTTATCTGCCAACCTTTCCAGAAAAAAAGTTACAAAAGGGACAAGTAACGGTTCGCCGCGTTTCGCTCTTTCCGAGCTACCTATTTGTATATTTTGATCCAGAAGTGACGAGTGTTGCCCGTATTCATAGCACTCGAGGTGTTATCCGCATTGTTGGCTGTAAGGAATTAATGACAGCTATCGATGAAAGTGTTATCCACCGGATAAAAATGCGCGAGCATAAGCTAATGTCTCAACTGATGCCTGAATCGGTCGCCCAACCTGAAATGGTGCAAGGTGAAAACGTATGCTTTACCGAAGGCCCCTTTGCAGAACTTGAAGGCGTATTTGATGAGTCTAATGGTGAAAAGCGTTGTTTTGTATTATTTGAATTGATGGGTAAACAGCAGCGTGTTGCAGTAGATAAATCTGCCATTTCACGATTGGATAAAAAGTAAGCCTAAACTCTGCATAAGTGAGTCGCGGATATAGCTTTTTAAAGCATGTTTTTAGTACTAGTTATTTTAAAGTACGTTAAAAACGATTTTTCTTGTAAGAGATTCGCCATAGCCACAGTTATCCAGAGTAGAAAATTTAACTATGGTTGCTAGTGCTGTTGCAACATAGCGAACAATATGAAGAGTAACTCTTTTTAGCGAGATCTGTTCAGTTAGTTCTTTTATTGGGTTTATTACACCATGTTTAGCTTATTTATAATTATTATGTCGTTATCTTTAATGAACCAATAATCATCAAGCTACATTTTGGTTTTTAGTATTTGCTGATTTTGTGGCTTCAGCGGATAAAGATTGAACACTTAGTAAATTGTATCTCTTAGAGTTACTGCTCAAATTTGCTCATTGATGTATAATCTTGCGCGACTTGAAACAGGTTATTGGCGAAAGAAGATGGGCCTGCGGGTAAACTTTACCTGAAGGAGTTAGCGTTGCGGTTACTAGGTCATAGGGACTACAGCAACGACAGGTGAGTTTTTTTAGTAACAACCAATCCTAATTTCTATATTGGTTGTTACTAAATTGGCTTAAAGGCTCGACCTTTAGTTAGATAAATTGAGATGTCCGCTTTGCGGATGGGCACTTTGGAAGCCGTAATCCATGGGCGGTAGCGTGTCTGAAAGCTGATAAAGTACTAGGTACCAGGACCTTCTTTTTAAAGTAGGTCGGCATTCATGCCGTCGGTTAGCATGGTTAATTGCAATGGATTGATGGGCTAAAGCCCAACCTACTTTTGATGTTGATTTTATGCCTTGCTAGAACCTTTTGAAAGCTAGGTATCAGGACGTTCGCCAGCTCACTGCTAGGACGGACTACGTCCTACTAGGAAATCAACAGAAAATACTATTTGGCCTTTGATGTTAATTTTATGCTCTGCTAGAACCTAGAACCTAGAACCTAGAACCTTCTTTTAAAGTAGGTCGGCATTTATGCCGTCGCTTTGCTCTTTTCTAGTTCTAACAGTAAGCGAAGTGTTCCGTAGTGACGAAGTCACATGCCGTAGGCCGCAGACTGTTCGTCTAAGATTTTACCGTCTTTGCTTTACCGTAATCGAAGTGTGCCGTAGACCGCAGACTGTTCTTCTAAGATTTTACCGTCTTTGCTTTACTGTAAGCGAAGCGTTCCGTAGTGACGAGGTCACGTACCGTAAGGCCGTAGGCCATTCGTCTCAGCTCTAACCCGGCTTTTTACCTGCTTTTAACTTTTTTCGGAGATAACTGGTGCTTAATAAGACTAAAAAACTCATCATTGCTGGCATGTCGGCGCTGATATTACTGTCAGGGCAGGCTAGTGCTATTACGCCATCTCCTCAAATGATTGAGCAGTTTAAAAACTTGCCAGCATCAGAGCAACAACGTTTAGCGAAGCAATATGGCATCGATCCTTCGATGTTGGGAGGCAGCAATGGCTCGCAGCAGCAATTGCAAAATCCTCAGGTTGTTAACCCTCGAGGTGAATACAACCAAAATGGTAATGCAAATCAGGCTGGCAACTTCTCCAATAGTAACGATGAAGAAAATAGAGAGCTAACCTTCGAAGACGAAGCAGCTAAAACGGAACTAAAGCGATTTGGTTATGACCTGTTTGCCGGGGAGCCAACCACGTTTGCACCGGTTTCTGATGTGCCAGTACCGAGCGAATACCTCGTCGGTCCAGGCGATAACGTTAAAGTTCAGCTGTACGGTAAAGAAAACAAAGAGTATGACCTAGTTATCAACCGAGAAGGTGTGATTCAGTTTCCTGAACTGGGTCCAATGACCGTCACAGGGCTTACTTTTGGCGAGTTACGAAAATCGTTATCGCAACGAATTAAAAAACAGATGATTGGTATTCAATCGAATATCACCATGGGCGAATTACGCTCCATTCGTATATTTGTAGCCGGTGATGCCTACAAACCTGGCTCATATACAGTTTCAAGTCTTTCAACCATAACTCAAGCCCTGTTTGTTTCTGGTGGTGTCAACGAGATTGGCTCGCTGCGTAATATTCAGGTCAAACGAGCAGGTAAGCTCATTGGCAGTATGGATCTATATGATTTGCTACTTCGCGGTGACGCATCTGGCGATATCCGCCTTCGTTCAGGTGATGTGGTATTCATTCCATCGGTTGGCGGTTTAGTTAGTGTTACCGGTGAAGTTAGACGTCCTGCTATCTATGAGCTTAAAAAGCACGAAACCATGGCGCAGGTGATTGAAATGGCCGCGGGTGTTAAGCCTGGCGCCTATCCTAAACGCAGCAGTGTAGAGCGTTTTAATAAAAACAGCCTCAGAACTATCGTGAACGTTGACCTTACTTCTACTGCCGGTAAAGCAACTAAAGCGCTATCGGGCGATGTTATTCGGGTTAAAAGTGCCGCTTCACAATATGAAGATGCGCTTACCGTGGTAGGTGCTGTTGTTAGACCCGGAAAATACCAATGGTATAAAGGTCAGAAGTTAAGTGACCTGATACCTTCGATCTGGGGCGATTTAACCGTTGCAGCCGATTTAGAATACGCAATTATAGTACGTGAAACAAATAAACAGGGTGATATCGAGGTCTACCAGTTCTCACCATCACAAGCGATAAACGCTAAAGTAGCATCGCAAAATCTACAGCTAAATCCACGCGATAAAATTATCTTCTTTAATTTTAGCGATATGGCGCAAAATCGATATGAACTCAACAAATTAGTCAAAGAGCGTGTCAAGAAGGTTCGTTCACTTGCCGGTGACTCGTTAATTGGCAATGACCTTTTTAAAGCGGGATTCTCTCAACTGAGCCAACAGAAGTTTGCCGATCGCTCAGAGTTGGGTGGCATCGCAATTAATAGCAAAGCTGAAGATAACGAAAACGCGGCAATCAAGGGTGAAGTCAACAAGATGTTGGTTAACTTGTTTGAAGATAGAGATCTAATCAAGCTTAGTAGTGTAATGAATCGAGGCGAACTTCTATATCCAGTAATCATGAAGTTGAACAACCAAGGTCGCCAAGGAGCGGGGGTTCAAGCGATTGCAGTAAATGGTAAGGTCAATAACCCAGGAATTTACCCTCTAGCATTAGATTCAAAAATAAGTGATTTGGTGACGGCAGCGGGCGGCCTAGAAGAGGGTGCTTATACAGCACGCGCAGAGCTAACGAGTACCTTTACTACAGTCGATGGTTCATCAATCAGCCATAAAAATATTGCATTAGATTTAGCGTTGCAAGGTGATGCGTCTCAGAACGTGTTACTAAAAGGTCGCGACATATTAACAGTGATGACAACGCCTGATTGGCAAGAAAATAAGTCAGTTGAAATTCGCGGTGAAGTTAAATTCCCAGGCACTTATAACATTCGTCGCGGTGAAACCCTAGGTGATGTACTTACTCGCGCAGGTGGCTTTACTGACTACGCTTATTTACCCTCTACAGTTTTTGTACGTGAATCTGTGCGCCAGCAAGAGCAGTTAGAGATTAAGAAGCTTGCCGATCAACTGCGTCGTGATATTGCCACTCGTGGAGTATCGAAAGACGGTAACGTTGTAAATTACAGCGATGCTCAGTTGATGCTAACGGATCTAGAAACAATTCAAGCCGTTGGCCGTCTAGTGGTCGACCTTTCTGCTATCTCTATCGGTATATCTCAGGCAGATCTCCAGTTAGAGGATAAAGATGTACTGTATATCCCATCGACCAAACAAACCATCGCAGTTATGGGTGAAGTTCAACATGCAGCAACCCATAGATTTAAAGAGGGCCAGACAGTTGACCAATATCTAGCAATGTCTGGCGGCGCCAGAGAGCGTGCGGATGATGACAGAACCTACATCATTAAAGCGGATGGCTCAGTAATGTTACCAAATCAGTCAATGTGGTTTAGCAGTGAATCTAGCCTACAACCAGGTGACACCATCATCGTGCCACTTGATACTGAATACAAAGACAGCTTAACGCTCTGGACGCAAGTCACCAGCATCATATACAACACAGCAGTCGCATTCGCCACAGTCGCAAATCTTTAAAAGAAGGCTAGGACGCTCGCAAGCTCACGGCTAGATCGCTTCGCTACTAGAACGGTGAAGCTAAGATGACTCTAGAACGCTACGCTGCTAGAGCGGACTACGTCCTGCTATAACTGCAAAAGCCAAAAGCCAAAAGCCAAAAGCCAAAAGCCAAAAGCCAAAAGCCAAAAGCCAAAAGCTAAGGTAAGGATAAGTCGTTCGCTTTGCTCTGCTATTGATTTTATAGAATCTAGAAGGAGCTTGCGACGCTCTCGCCGTGACTGTGTCACGTCCTAGAAGCGCAGCGCTCTGCTCTGACTACTGAAATGAGTCACTCAAATGAGATTCGAACAACTGGATGTTTGGAAAAGAGCCTCTCGGCTTCTTGCGAAATATATAAAGCCACTGAATTAATAAGTAACTGGGGATTCAAAGATCAAATAACACGTTCAGGGTTATCAGTTCCTTCAAACATCGCTGAAGGTGAAGAACGTGAAACAAACAAAGAGAAAATTCGTTTTCTGTACTATGCAAAAGGCTCACTTGGGGAGCTAGTTACTCAGCTATACATCGGAATTGAAATCGGTTACCTGAGTAAGCAATCCTCACTGGAAATGGTAAAAGAAGCCAAAGAGCTGGCGAAAATCCTAGGTTCTCTAATTAAAAACAAGGAATCACAGATTAAAGAAGATAACGCTGATTACAAAACTGATTAATTTAATTGAACGGATAGCGACTATTGCTTTCCATTTTTATAGCAGCGTAGCGCTCTAGCGCCACAAACCTTAGCAGATTTCTGCTGTTTCTTTTGACTTTATAGCAGCGCAGCGATCTAGAAGCAAAGCGCTCTAGCCGCGAAGCGTCCTAGACTCTAGCCCCCGAATACAGAGAAATACTTTTAAATGTCCAATGAAATGAATAGATACACACAAGATCAACAGTTTGCATCGACTTCGTCAGAAGACGAAATCGACCTCCGCGAACTGTTTTCCGTAATTTGGCAAGGCAAATGGCTAATCATTGCCATAACTGCAGTGTTTGCCATAGGTTCAGTCATATTCGCACTCTCGCAACCTAATACCTATAAGTCTGAGGCTTTATTAGCTCCAGCAAGTGAGGAGCAAGGTGGTGGATTAAGTGCATTAGCGGGTCAATTTGGCGGCCTTGCCAGTATGGCGGGTATTAACCTTGGTGGCGGTGGTGGAGTTGATAAAACTCAAATGGCGATAGAGGTAATGAAGTCTCGTCAATTTACTAGTCAATTTATCCAAAAGCATAATATTCTTCCGGACTTAATGGCTGCTGAAAAATGGAACATGCAAGACAATAGCCTAGCATACGATGATGAATTATATGATGTCAGTAAAAAATCATGGGTTCGTGGAGTTAAAGCGCCCTTTAAACCAGAACCTTCAATGCAAGAGGCATATAAAGAGTTCGCTAAAGTCATTTCGGTTAACTCAGCTAAAGATAGTGGCATGGTTACGGTATCTGTTGAGCATTTATCGCCAGTTATTGCACAGCAGTGGGTGACTTGGTTAGTAGAAGATATTAACAAAGTCATGAAAAAACGAGACGTTACTGAAGCAAATCGCAGTAGTGAGTTTTTGAATAAGCAAATTGCACTAACTAACGTCGCAGATATTCGTTCAATTCTTTATAAGCTTATCGAAGAGCAAGCAAAAACAATTATGTTCGCAGAAGTTAGAGATGAATATGTATTTAAAACAATCGATCCAGCATTAATCCCAGAAGAAAAAGCAGGGCCGAAACGCGCTCTAATTTGTGTATTAGGAACAATGCTAGGTGGCATGCTTTCGATAATGATTGTACTAATCAGACATTTTGTTAAAAAAGAAGATTAGCATAATCTAGGATCTATAACTTAGATCCTTCTTTTTGCAGCTTATTGGGACTGTTTAAAGAAAAACAGTGAAACCGAGGCTTTACAAGGGATAGCGATAGTTCGACTGTCTCAAAATGGATGAAAAGTGTCTCATTGGGGTTTTAAAGACTGAGTTTTTAATTGATATTATATAACTTCTGCGACGCTAAGTGCAGAAGAACTTGCACACGCAGCAAGAGAGCATTGGTCCATTGAAGTAAAGTTACACTGGAAATTGGATGGTGTGCCACAGGCACATAGTTTTGTCGCATAAGGATATGTGAAAATAATTATGGCGAAGCATAAGAGAAGATGGTGGTATGGCCCACCGAAGACTGTTGTCGGAAACTGGCTTCAAACCACTTCAAGTTGCGAACTTTAAGAGTGTTCGTGATGAGCGTTTAAGAAACGGATATATTAAAGTAACCAGGTGAGGAATGAGAAGACGAGTTATCGAACCCATGATGACGCATCGTTATCCAAAGACTCAACATCAAAAGCTAGTAGCGTCTAAGACTAGTGATAAATTTACAAGTTGCTCCGAAGGCTGTGTAAGTGGTGTCCGGTGTAAAGTGGGCGTGATCTCATTTCAGGCTTTTCTTAGGAACTGTGGGAACCAGTCGTTAGAATGTTAAGGGAGAAATACAAATCATCAAAATGATAAGTATGAGAGTACCAATGTCTAGCACTGGGACGGAAGAACTCATAGTAGTGAAGAAGCGTTTGTAATGAATGTGGAGCAAAGGAGTCGTGTTAAACAGTATTCAAATAATATCCAACTGTGTTGTAATCAGGAGGAGATATTGTGACGAATACACATCGGTTTATGATTGATAAATGGCAGGTTGTTCAAGCCTATCAATTAGTGAAAGCAAATAAAGGCACAGCAGGCATTGATAAACAAACAATGTTGTCTTTTGAAAAAGACTTAAAGAATAACCTTTACAAAATTTGGAATCGAATGTCGTCTGGTAGTTACTTTCCACCGGCAGTAAAAGTAGTTGCGATACCTAAGAAATCAGGCGGATAAAGGATCCTCTGTATACCGACGACTCAAGACCGTATAGCCAAATAGTAGTTAAATTATCTTTTGAGCCATTGGTTGTACCAACATTTCTTAATGATTCGTATGGTTATAGGCCAAACAAATCTACCATTGATGCGATACGGATAACAAGACAACCTTGTTGGTATCAAAAGTGGGTTTTAGAATTTGATATAAAAGGTTATTTGACAATATTTCACATGAACTTCTCATGAAGGCTGTTCGTAAACATACGCAATGTAAATGGTTGCTGTTGTATATAGAGCGTTGTTTAAAGACACCAATGGGTAAGGAAAATGGGGAGAAAATTGAGCGAACATAGGGGACACCACAAGGTGGTGCTATCAGCCCTGTATTAGCAAATTTATTCTTGCATTATGTCTTTGATAAATGAATGCAGAAAAACCATTCAAACGTGAAATGGTGCCGATATTCAGATAATGGGCTTGTGCACTGTAATAGTGAAGATGAAGCATCAACAGATGCTAAGTCAGTTATAAGAAAGATTTGAAGTTTGTGGGCTTGAATTGTATCCAACGAAAACTAAAATTGTATATTGCAAAGATGGTTCTCGAAAAGAAAAGCATGAGCATATAAGTTTTGACTTTTTAGGGTATACATTCCGATCTCGACTTTGTTGTAATCGAGTCAGAGATAGTATCTTTGTCAGTTATACACCCGCAGTGAGCAGATGTGCTCAAAAAGGGATGGGCATGGAAGAGAAGAAACTCGGCACCACATGGTAATACATGATTTAAGCGTGTTGGGAGACATTCTATTTGAATGACCTAAGCTTAAAAGCATTGGTTATTCAATTTCTTTTAGAAAAGAATGCAAGAAAGAGGAAACCTGCTCATTTCGCTTTTATATTTCATCTGCAAAGTTAAGTGCTGAAAAGTTTGCTTATGCAGCAAGAGCACATTGGAGTATAGAAGTTGAGCAGTACTGGAAATTGGAAACGGCATTTAATGAAGATGCTTGTCGAATTAGGCGATAAAATTCGGATGAAGACCTTGCTATGGTAAGGTACACAGCCATTAATTTACTCAAGAACGAAAAGACTTTCAAAGCAAGTCTGAAAAGAAAGCTTAAAACAGCTAATGGAAATACAAGTTATGTCGACAAAGTCTTTATAGGGCGCGGCCCTAAATGTAGACAATTGAAATGCGCGTTCAATACAGAATTCCGAGAGAGAGTTTTATTTGTTTCTTAGGTGTTTTAACAACTTTGCAACTCATGCGGGAACTCTGGGTTGACACTTTACGGAGAAAATAATTGATTACTAGAATAATATTTATTTTTATTATTAATATTAATTTCATATTATTAATACCAAAGCTATCTGGTATACCTGTTGATTTTACTAAAGAAAGGCTGTTCCTATTTTTTGCTATATTTATTTTATATGTTTTCGGCCTTAAAGATATTAAAAAATATCAGTACGTACAAAGTTTTTTTTTAATAAATTTAGTTGTTTTTTTTTACGCTTTAATAAATGTATATTTGTATAAGTCATCAAGTGCCACATATTTAGAAATTTTCAACTTATTGTTTATGATCGTCATTTACGGTTTGATTAAAGAAATAAATATTAATGAATTAGATTTTATAACTAAAATTCAATGTTTCTTTTTATTGTTATATGCCACTTGTTTTGCTTATCTCAAGCTTTATGTGGGAATGAGTAATGGTTTATTTGTTAATACAATTTATTATCAAATATCGTTAATACCATTTATATTGCTGTTATCTAAAAGATATATGTATATATCTCTTTTCTTACTGGTATTTATTGGTTTTAATGGTTTGATCTCGGGAAAAAGAACTGTAATTATTTTGTCATTAATATCTATCTTTTTCTTAATTGTTAAAAATTTAAATTTAAATTTAAAATTAAATTTAAAAAATGTTTTAAGTTTTTTACTTCCTATTGCTTTGATCATCCCATTTTTTTTAACATTCGATTTTTCCTCCACATCAAGTAGTCGTATAACTAACTTGGATTTAGCTGACGATGCAAGATTCCATTTACTGTTTAGTTACATAAATAAGGCATATTATTTTAATTTCTTTGATACGTTTTTTGGGCATGGAATTATAAATAGTTCAAAAGATATTTTATTGACCAATCAAGTCCATAATGATTTTTTTGAAATTCATTATAGACTAGGGTTGTTTGGCATTGTATTGTATTTGACTTTGCTGATAGCTATTTATAGAGCTGGTATATTAGTTATAAATGATGGATTTAATCTATCTGTTTTTAAATTTTCTTTTATCCTTTTCGTTATGCTATCATGGAGTAGTATGTTATTATTCATACCTTCATACTATAATGTTTTCGTTATTTTTTGGTTTTCGATTATATTTAGTCACCGAAACATAAGAGCTGTAAATGTATAAAATCATTAATAAAATTATATACCTGCTTTCATTAAAACCTGATGATCTGCTATCCACTTTGTATTATCAATTTAATAAAATTTTTAATAAAGATTTTAGGGACTTCATAAATAAAAAAATATGTAGAAATGAAAATGATGTTTTAAAACAAGCTTATATTCTCAAAAATAAAGGAATCGATAATCTCCATTTCCTAAGAATTATTTCGGTAACTGTAAATGATTACGATGACGATGTGTTATCAAATTATTTTTCTGTTCGATATTTTGAAAAAAAAATATGTGAACTAACTTGTTTTCTAGGTTACGTAGAAAATCATATTATAGATAATGGTTTAATGGAAAAAGGAACATTTGATCTAAGTTACAAATCAGTTATTGGTAATGAAAATTTGGGCTCTATTTTATTGAATTGTGATGGGAAATCTTATTTTGGAAAGATTTCTCTTAATAATCAAAATAAAAAAGAAGTAGCTTTTTATAAAAGTGTAAAAGCTATTGGAAGTAGTTATATTGTCAATGTTTTATTCAGTTTGAATTTAGAGAAATATGATGTAAATATAATGTTTTTTGATAGCTTACCGAAGAATGGTTTCTTAAATAAAGGTGAAGTACCCAAGGTATTAGAATTATATAATAATATTGAGTCTGAATTGTTATCTACAGATATCATAATTAATGCTGGTGAATTTTATAAAAAGCCTTATTCATACGGAGTGAGATATAAGTTTTTTAGTAAGATGATAGTTGAAGAGTTGAAGACAGTATTAAGTGTTGATGATTATCTTTATATTAATCATATTTTTATAGAGAACAAATTATACAAATCAATTGAGGATAAACACTTTGATTTTGTTCATAATGATTTTCATTGGAAAAATTTAAACATTAATTCTGACTCTATAAAGGTTTTTGATTTCAATTCATACTGTACCGGATTGAAAACATGGGATTTAGCAACATATTTTAGTACGTGTAATTATAGTTTCGATGAGACAATAGAATTCATTAAGGAAAACCTTGATTTATTGAATGATTTTAATACAAAAAATCATTTGTCTGTTAATTATTTTGTATTGTTTTATGTGTTCTTAATAAAACTTAGATTTAATAATAATGTTTTAAGTTACCAAGAATCTAATATAGAACCATCAATAGCTTTTCTAAAGTGGTATAATAAAAATGTTAATTGTTAAACGTGTATTAAAAAAAATTGATTCTAAATTCTCTTATGGTATCGATAAAGATTCTTTTGAAGATTTCTATAAGTACTTAGATCTTAATAATATAGATTATGTTGTTCTTAGATGGTTTGACGCTTATCCCTATATATCCATTGATGAAGATGTTGACATTTTAGTTTCTGATGAAAGTTATAAACGTTTAAAAAAAATGTGTAAAAGAGGTAGGCCAAAATTATTGTCTTTCATTAAATTTGATATTTATTCAGTTACAAATATGGACAAATATATTTCATATTACCCACCCCATTTAGCAAATAAAATTTTACAGAGTAAAGTTAGGCACTCTTCTGGTTTTATGGTTCCAAATGATTATTATCATTTTTTATCATTGTGTTATCATGCCTTGTTTCACAAAGGGAAGAATTCAGGCCTTTCTTCTTCCTTCCATGAAACTCACTCATCAAAACATAATTTTAAAAATTATCTTTTTAAATTGTCTCAATTAAATGATCTCAATTATACTTATGATGATTTTACAATTGAAGGTATTCATTCTATTCTCAAAGAACATAAGTTTACGCCCCCTGTTGATGTTTATTTCCGCCGAGTACCCAAAAATGAAATTTTGAGTCATTTTTTACCTGAAATGTTAAATACTTCTGATTATCATAACTCCGGTTTAACTGTTTTCATTTTAAGAGAAGTTATAAATAATGATTATTATAAAAATAAATTACTTAAATTATTTTCTAAATATAATCTGAGCGTTAAATCTTCACATCTTCTCGATTATAATACGTCATTAGAATTTTATAATATCAGCCGTGGTGGTGATTGGGGGTGTTTAAGCTTGAATAGTAATTGGGGGGGGTATCCTGCATATGTTTATGTTGTTAAAGATGATACTATGAATTCAAGTATTGCGGAGTCCTACCCAGTTGGTCATGTTTGCTACGATAATGTTAAGCTAATAAAAGCAGAGTTTAGGGATTTTGTTAATATTCAGGTGAGAAAATCCTTACGTTGCCATGTATTACATACAAGTGATAATGGTATTGAAGCTTCACAATACATAAAGTTGTTAAATATTTAATGAGATCATTTGGCCCAACTACTTATCTAATAATAATTGCTTTCATTACAAAGTTTATTGTTTTGTTTCGGGATATTATATTTGCGTCTGAATTTGGTTTTACGAAAGATACAGACGTGTATTTTTTTGCAACATCATTCTACATTTTAATTTCTATATTACTTATACAGTGTATAAACGCAACCATTGTTCCGGTTTTTTCAGATAAGAAAACAGGTAATATTGATGTTAAATTGTTTAATGCTGTATTTACTGCTTTAATTTTATTTTCGTCTTTTTCTGTCTTTGCGTATTACGTTACAACTTCACAGGTTAATATCTTTAATTATATAGTTCCAGGTTTTACTGCCGAGCAAATTTCACTAACATTGAAATTCCTTGATATTCTTTTCCCATCTTTAATATTGGTAGTTTGTGTTGCTCTTTTTCGTGGTTTTTTACAATCGCAGTCTAAATTTTTTGAAACTTCTATCTCAGAGATTTTCTTACCTGTTTTGTCAATATTGTTGATTTATTTTGTTGAGGATTTTGGTTTTATTATTCTTGTAATTCCTTTTGTGTTATCGCCACTTATACAATTGATCATTCAGTTTAATGTTATGAAGTCATTTTTCACTAAAATCAAATTGAATTTTGATTTTGATAATAAATTTAAAAACCTGATCCATTTAATGTTACCTTTAATCTTTGCGGGTGTATTTACAACTGTTTCCAAAGTATTTGATCAGTCGTTAGCTTCTACTCTAGATGCAGGGATTTTATCTTCATTAAATATGTCTATTAAGATAAATTTGTTAGTAATGTCCTTGTGTATCATTCCGATTATAACTGTACTTTTCCCAATGTTTTCGTCAATAAATGAAAACGTAGTATACAAAAATAATTTTCATACCAATGAAGAATATAATAATCTAATAATTGAGTCTTTTTATAAAATAATACTTTTGTCATTGCCCTTATCTATTTATGTATATTTTAATTCGCTTTACATTGTTGAACTTCTTTTTGGTTTTGGTAAGTTTAACTCCGATAATGTTTATATTACATCTGAGTGCGTTAAATACTTTTCTCTAGGATTGGTCTTATCAGCATTGCGTCTTTTGCTTATTAAGATATACTACTCTTTTAAAAATACTTATGTACCAACCGTATTTATAATCATATGTAGTTTAATAAATATCTTTTTTAATTACATGCTTGTTTCTAAATTTTCTTTTTATGGAATAATTTATTCCACTTTAATTGCCAACCTGTGTTTGTGTTTGTTTTTAATTGTGTTCTTTTTTGTTAAATCTAATTGTACGATTTTCACAAAGTTTTTCCTATACAGGCTGTTTTTAATTGTTGTTTTTGTATGTTTATCGTTTGTGTTTTTTAGCTTTTTGAATATGTTGTTGACAACAACCATGCTGTTTATACTTAGTTCGTTCATTTTAAGTGTTTATTTTTTACTATTATTATATTTTAATTTTTTCAGGCCATTATTATGTTTAAATCAAAAGTTTTATTAATAACTGGAGGTACAGGTTCTTCTGGGAGTGCTGTTCTAGATCGTTTTTTAGATACCGACATTGCTGAAATTCGCATATTTTCACGTGATGAACATCCCCACTTTTAAAGGGATTGATAACGTTATAATTTTCATGATTTCGCCCTAGTTTTTCCTATGATCTTATGCTTATCTTTAGGCTAAAGGTAATAAAATTAATGGGTTAACTTTAATGTCCCATAATTCAATCATCACTGATCATCGTCAAAACTGGAAAGTTGTTCACTTTTTACCTGATATATTGTTTCTTGCTATAACAGCAATAATTGCAGGTTGTGATGGATGGGAATTGGACACTGCATTTATTGAAGTAGACGAGAAAACTCGGATGAAAACCTTGCTATGGTAAGGCACACAGTCATTATTTTGCTCAATCACGAAACGACTTTTCAAGCGAGTATGAAAAGAAAGCTTAAAAAAGCCAATAGAAATACAAGTTATGCTGAGAAAGTCTTCATAGGGCGCGACCTTTCTTGATTTTTCCCTGAAGTGGCAAGCGACCGCCTAGAACAGGCGGGTGTTGAAACTAAAGGCGTTATTCTAAACGCAGTAGATAAAGACAGCATCTAGCTATTATACCTATGGCTACGACAATTATACGTATAAGAGCGAATAATTGTTGTTTAATATTAACTCCTAGATTAACTCCTAGATTAACTAAGGCTACTTAAATGACTGAAGTCGTTATTTCACATCCAGCCCAACAACATTCATATGCATTAGCTTGTGCGATGGAAGATATGAATGTAGAATATAAATACATAACTACTGTTTATAATAAGAAAGGTGGTATTACAAATATATTATCATCACTCATATTGAAAGGTGACAATAAAAAGAGAAGCTCATCTCGTTGTAACCCTAAAATAAAAGATATTAACGTTATACAGTACTGTGAAATTTTAGGCTTATTTCTATTGTTTTTGCAACGAGTAGATAAGAATCAACTAGTATGCAATGCTTTAAAGCGCTATATAAATAAAGTCTACGCAAAAAAACTTGCGAAATATTTAATAAGTAATAATATTAAAAAAGTTATTGTATTCGATCAATATTACTATTTCTTGATGAAAGAATTAAAGAAAAAAAATTATAATTTGGAAATTATACTAGATATGTCTGCACCCGCGTATTCCTTTATGATGAAAAAATATAAGGAAGACATAGATGAATTTAATGTTAACAGTACAGATAATTATTTGTCTTATATAGGTGATCAAGAAATAAAGAACAGTAATAAATATCTTGTAGCATCTAGTTTTACCAGTCAATCTTTAAAAAGTGTAGATGATAATATTGAAGATAATATGGTGTTTAAATGTGTTTATGGGATTGATAATGTACGTTCAGGTATTAAAGTAACTCAAGAAACTATCAATATTATTTTTATTGGTAGATTAACTAATCGTAAAGGTTTTCATATTTTTAATGAGTTAGCTAGTAATAATAAAAATGAAAATATCAATTTCATGGCATTAGGCGATATTGAATCCTGTTCCTTAAGTGAGGAAGAATTAAGTGAAAATATTGAACTACTAGGGCATAAGCCAAAAGATCAAGTAAATAAAATTTTAGATGTTTGCGATATACTAATAATGCCATCACTATCTGATGGGTTTGGGCTTGTAGTTTTAGAAGCTATGTCAAGAGGCCTCGTAATATTTTGTTCTAACTCTGTAGGAGCGGCTGAATTAGTAAAAAGTGATGTAAATGGATATCGCTTCTCAATTTCTGATTACACTAGTCTTACGTCACTAATAGACGTCATTGTTAGAGATTCAGAAAAAATGGATAAAATAAAAAGAAATAGTTTAAAGATGGCAAATGATTACACTTGGGAGTCATATTATCGATCGGTGATACGTGCGCTGTAGATTTAATTTATAGAAAATATTGTGTATTTCATATCTCTTATTGATATACCCGACTTCAGATAATAACTGCGAAACTCATGGGAAGCTGTAGAAGAGGGAGCCAACTGTCGAAGGTGGTACGCTCTTCTCGCCAAAGAACAAGCAGTACTATCATGAATTATCAGCAGTTGACTGAGGGGAGAATATATCAGATTTCTACCCTTTTGGAACGGGGAATTTCAGTATCATAAATTGCCAAAATAGTTAAATGCCATCGCTCAACCATTTATCGAGAATTGAAGCGAAGTGGTAAGAAAGACCGATCTTCCCGACAAGTCGCATCAACATTCAGTTGATTTACGGCGATAAGCCCGCAAGTATCGAAAACCAGTCGTGAATAGATTTTGTAGATTCACCCTATATTAGGGGGCGGTTAATCACAATTAATGCGATCCGTTGCAAAACTAAGATTGCGAAAAAAATAGTAGATAAAGGTGGTGACTACCTTTTAGAAGTAAAAGGAAATCAAGGTCGATTATTTACTAAATCAAATAGAATAAAATATTCAATGTTCATCATCTAGATTCAGTGTCAGAAAATATTTTCAGTCAAAGTAATAAAGGGTATGGAAGAGCCCTGCATCATATAGTAATCAGGGAAAGATCATGAAGAAGCCCTATTTAATAGGCTATTCAAATATTAGTGATAAGTAATTTCATAGGATTTAGAAATAAAAAAAGATCGGTTTGAGGATCTAATTTGGATGTGATCTTATACTTATACCAATAAGTTTTTGCTTACTTGTACTTGTTAAAATATCTCAATACGTCGTTGCACTCATTCCTAATAGGTCAGGAAATAGCATGAAATGTCCTAATATATAAGGGCTGTATTCACTTGATTTTTTTCAGTTTTTAGCAAATTAAGGATCGAGTTGTAGATCGTTTTCGCTGTGCTTAAATGAGTTTCTATTCAAGGATACTCGCATGACATCAGTAAATAATCCATTCAAACACTTTTCAGAAATAACAGACTATCGAAAAAAGAAAAAGTTCAGCACAAGCTTTCAGATATCATTCTTTTAACTATTTTTGCTTTAAATTCAGGTCAAGATGGCTGGAGTGGTATTGAAGATTTTTGCCATGCCTGAATTGACTTTCTTAAACGGTATGGCATATTTTCATTAGGTATTCCAGATGCATGCACAATAGCACGGGTTATGGGGTTAATAAGCCCTAAAGCACCACAAAGATGCTTTATTAGTTGGATGCAAAGTCAGGGCAAGATCGTGAACGTATTTTAACCAATTGAATAGATTGATTTGACGCTCAAAGCTACCTGTGATCTTATACTCCCTTTTGAAAGAGAGTACTCTTGCATATCGAGAGCTTCAAAGGCCATTTCCAACCAATCTCTGACCAACGCCAAAGTGCTAAAGTAACTTACACTCTCTTTGAGGTCTTATTCGGTTCCCTTCGCGCCGTTATTGCGGGCGCTAAAGGTTGGTTTGATATTAGAGAGTATATCTTAGGCCACCATCAATGGTTTAAAAGCAATGGCATGTTTGTAAACGATATTCCAGCTGATGACACTATTGCTCGTATTCTCTCGAGGATTGAACCAGAGCAATTCCAACAATGCTTTTTAGCCTGGATGCAATCGATTCATGCTCTGACAGAAGGTCAAGTGATCGCTATTGATGGGAAAACACTTCGTGGTTCGTATAACCGCGAAGACAGGTTAAGTACCATTCACATGATAAGTGCCTACGCTTCATTAAACAAACTCGTGCTTGGTCAGGTTAAAACGGCTCAGAAAGGCAATGAAATCACTGCTATTCCAGAACTGCTTAAGATGCTCGATTTACGCGGAGCTTTAGTCACAATTGACGCTATGGCTTGCCAGACAAAGATAGCTAAGACGATTGTAGCTCAAGGTGGTGACTATTTACTCGCGGTTAAAAACAATCAAGGCAAGTTGCGACAAGCCATTGAAAAATCCTTTAAACTACCACGCTTAGCCGTATTGGGTAAGATAGATTTTGAAAAAAGACATGGTCGAATTGAGTCTCGACAATGCACCGTGTTAAATGCGCAAGAGCTTGATGGCAACTTTACGCGGTGGAAGAACTTAAAAAGTATCATCATGATAGAAAGCTTTCGATACAAACAGGGTAAGTCCGTTGGACTTGAGTATCGTTACTACATCAGTTCAAAGGAATTGAGCGCTAAGCAGGCCGCGTCTGCAGTACGTGAACATTGGGGTATCGAGTCAATGCATTGGGTGCTCGATGTCAGTATGAATGAGGATGCTTGCCAGGTTTATAAAGATAACGGTGCAGAAAACTTAGCTTGTTTACGTCATATGGCGTTGAATATGTTGCGTTCAGAGCCAACCAAACTGAGTATTGTCGGTAAACAGAAGCGGTGTTTAATGAATCCAGTGATGGTTGAAAGCGTTTTAATTGCAGGCTTGAGTGCGGAGGTTGAAAAATAAGCACTCATGCGGTTGCCCCGGATGCAAAGTTGCCATACTTTAACCGAAGGTGAAGTTATTGCTATAGATGGCAAAACAGCGCGAGGCTCATATAATAAATCGAATGGTAAAGTTGCTATCCATATGGTTAACGCTTTCGCTACTCGTAATGGTATGAGCATTGGGCAGTTAAAAGTACATGTTCAAAATAATGAGATGAAAGCCATTCCAGAATTACTTGAACTCCTTGATGTGAAAGGATGTCTAATTTCCTACGTACAACAAGATCACAAATTTAATTGAAATAGTATAATTACACTCGTTATGCTAAAGAGGAGAGAGAATGAAAATCGGTTTATTAACGTATCATAGAGCGCACAATTATGGTGGAGTCTTGCAATGTTATGCTTTAACCAAAGCTATCAAGAAATTAGGCTATCAGGTAGAAGTAGTAGATTATCAATGTGAATTTTTTAAGGAGCAATACAAGGAGTATAGCTTATTTAATTTACCAAAAATTAAAATGCTATTATCAATATTGGTTTACAATGGTAATGTTAAATACAACGGCGTTAATTTTGAACGTTTTGTAGAGCAGTACTTACCGATAACTAGCGTAAGTTACTCTAAAGAAAGTATAAAAAGTATAGATGATGAATATGATATTTTACTCACAGGTAGTGACCAAGTATGGAGTCCATTTTGCTCTGCCTTTGATACAACATATTTCTTGGATTTTTCCAATCAAACAAAAAAATGCGCATATGCTGCAAGTTTTGGTGTTGATAGTATTGATACGAAATTTGACAAAGACTACACGGAATTGTTTAAAGATTTTTCAAATGTTAGTCTGCGAGAAGAGTCAGGTGCATCCATTTACAAGAGTTTCACTGGCAAAGAAGAACCTGTAGTTCTCGACCCTACATTACTTCTTGGTGAGCAGGATTGGCAAGAATTAATAGTGGATGAGTATAAAAATAGGAAATATGTATTAGTCTATATGATTGCAGAATCAAAAAATACACTTTCTATAGCAAAATCGATCGCTAAAGAGAAAGGACTTGAAGTAATTTATATATCTGACAGGTTATTCAAAAGAAATGGTGTAATAACCCTGTCTAAGGTTAAGGTCACTGATTGGATTTCTCTTTTTTATTACGCAGAATACATTGTCACAAATTCTTTTCATGGGATTGCATTTTCTATTGTTTTTAAGAAAGATTTTTATGTGCAGTTCTTGCCTGGAAGAGCGAAAACGAACACAAGGATATCAACTATATTAAATAAATTTGACTTAGGGAATCGGCTATTAAATTCCGACGTTTCCGATGTTTCCGATGTTTCTTTTACTTCAATTCAAAATTATAGTGAAGTTACTAAGGAATTGAATAATCTTAGGCTGGAATCTTTAAACGTACTATCTAAAACACTATTAAAATAAGATGTATTTAGGCTTCTGTTAAAGTATTAGTATTAAGTCATTTTTCCCTGCTTAAAAACTGGAGGTTCAGTTAGATGCTTAGTTAACCTGACCTCTCTCTTGGAAAAAGAACATAAATTTACAGTACTCACCTCTTTTTATGATTTAGATAAAAACAGGATATATCCAACTGTGTTGTAATCAGGAGGAGATATTGTGACGAATGTACATCGGTTTATTATTGATAAATGGCAGGTTGTTCACGCCTATCAATTAGTGAAAGCTAATAAAAGCACAGCAGGCATCGATAAACAAACAATGTTGGCTTTTGAAAAAGACTTAAAGAATAACCTTTACAAAATATGGAATCGAATGTCGACTGGTAGTTACTTTCCACCGGCAGTAAAAGCAGTTGCGATATCTAAGAAATCAGGCGGAGAAAGGAGCCTTGGTATATCGACGATTCAAGACCGTATAGTCCAAATGGTAACAAAATTATCTTTTGAGCATTTGTTGAACCAAAGTTTCTCAATGATTCGTATGGTTATAGGCCAAACAAATCTGCCATTGATGCGATACGGATAACAAGACAACGTTGTTGGTATAAAAATTGGGCTTTAGCATTTGATATAAAAGGTTTATTTGACAATATTTCACATGACCTTCTCATGAAGGCTGTTTGTAAACATACGCAATGTAAATGGTTGCTGTTGTATATAGATCGTTGGTTAAAAGCACCAATGGTTAAGGAAAATGGAGCGAACATAGGGGACACCACAAGGTGGTGCTATCAGCCCTGTGTTAGCAAATTTATTCTTGCATTTTATCTTTGATAAATGAATGCAGAAAAACCATTCAAACGTGAAATGCTGTCGATAATCAGATAATCAGATAATGGGCTTGTGCACTGATATAGTGAAGATGAAGCATCAACAGATGCTAAGTCAGTTAAAAGAAAGATTTGAAGTTTGTGGGCTTGAATTGCATCCAACGAAAACTAAAATTGTATATTGCAAAGATGGTTCTCGAAATGAAAAGCATGAGCATATAAGTTTTGACTTTTTAGGGTATACATTCCGACCTCGTCTTTGTCGTAATCGAGTCAGAGATAGTATCTTTGTCAGTTTTACACCCGCAGTGAGCAGAAGTGCTCAAAAAGGAATGATAAAAAAATTCAGAATGTTAGCTATCCGAAAACGAACTGATTTAAGTCTTGAAGAAATAGCTAAATGGGTTAACCCAATGATAAATGGTTGGATTAATTATTATGGTCATTTCTGTCGCTCGGAGTTTTACAAAGTCTTTCGTCAAATCAATAAAGCATTGATTTGGTGGGCAAGACATAAGTATAAGAAACTTCAACGACGCAAAACGAGAGCAGGTAAATGTATGGAAAATATTGCCGACACTCATAGTGACTTATTTGCCCATTGGAAAGTGAGAATGAAAGGGTCGATGGTAGGCCTTGTTTCCTAAATCGAATGAACCTTTTGCCGTTAGCGTGATCTGATCTCCCAAGGTAGTTATGAGAAAGCAGCAAGATGGGAAAGTCTAAACATAAAATAACCAATTGGTCTCAGTACAACAAAGCACTCGTCAATCGTGGCTCTCTGACGTTCTGGATTGATGAGCAAGCGATTAAGTCTAGGCGATGTACTGAACACCATGGTCGTCGTGGCCGAGGGTATATTTACTCCGATGTTGCTATTGAAACAGCACTGGTTGTTAAAGGCGTATTTAACTTGTCTCTGCGAGCACTAGAAGGCTTTACCAACTCTATATTCCAGCTTATGGATGTACCACTGACCTCCCCGAGTTACAGCTGTTTCAGTAAGCGAGCTAAGACTGTTGAAATCAAGTATCGGGCAAAGAGTCATGGTCCTGTGTCACATGTTGTTATTGATTCAACAGGTCTCAAAGTTTACGGTGAAGGTGAATGGAAAACCCGTAAGCACGGCAAAGAAAAGCGCGCACCTGGCGTAAGCTACACCTGGCAGTTGATAGTAATACGCATGAGATTGTGTCAGCTGAAGTCACTCTGGTTAACGTTGCCGATAATGAAGTGTTACCTACATTGCTCAACCCGTTGAGAAGACGTATCGCTCAAGCCTCAGCTGATGGTGCCTATGACACAAAGGCACCATCAGCTACTCAAACGAAAGGGTCGTAAGCCCACTATTCCACCTAGAAGTAATGCAGGGTATTGGGAGGAGGGGCACCCGAGAAATGAAGCCGTTAAAGCGCTCAAAGCTAATCAATTAGCCGAATGGAAACAGGATAATGATTACCACGTAAGGTCGCTCTCTGAGACAGCGATGTATCGATATAAGCAGTTGATTAGTCCTAAACTTAGCCTTCGAGATTACAACGCTCAGGTAGGCGAAGCTTTAGCGGGCGTAAAAGCGATGAACAAAGTCATAGGGCTAGGTATGCCAATTAGGAAACAAGTTGCCTAGCTAGGTAGAATCCTTGGGGTAGCTGCGTCTAGGGCTCTGATTTGATCAACAACGCCTCGATGGTATACTCTCCTCGGTATGAACGAAGATAAGTGCAGGATCCGACGTAGTGAAAGTGGAGAAAATTTAGCGCTAGTGAGGCATATTGGTTTAAACTTAATCAATACCGATAAACCCTTCACAGCAGGATTAAAAAGAAAACAAATAAAGGCTGACAGAAATAATGAATACCTCTCACGGAGCCTTACAGGATGCGAGGCTTCGTATACTAGCCCTGTATTGAGCTATCAAGATTTATGGTAACAAAAAACACCCAAGGTTGGTTTTATCAATTTGTGGTTTCAGTGCGCAAAGTGTGATGCCAACGCTTGATAAAACATTGTTAAAAGCTAATGATTTTTTTAACGTATAATTAAAGAGCGAACCCGACAAGAGATAAGGGCTATTAAAATGTTCAGATCCAATTATCTCTTAATGTCTAACCTATAAATAGATATTATAAATAGATATGTCAATAAAAAACACACCAACAGTAATAGTTAATGCAACCGCAATGAAACATGGTGGAGCTTTAACCGTTTTACACCAGTTTTTAAAATCCGCTAATAATGACGGCAGTGATTTTCTGATTTTTATAGACCACTCTCATAATTTTGATGAACTATATACAAATTTGAAGTTTTTCAAAGTGAATACCAGAACTTTTTTATCCAGAATTTTATGGGATTACTTTGGTTTTAAAAGACATCTTAAAAAATATGAAATAATCCCTAATGTGATTATTTCATTGCAAAATACAACTGTCAGACATAATCATCAATGTCCTCAAGTAGTATATTTGCATCAACCTCTTCCTTTTAGCTCTAAACGCTGGAATATATTTAAAAAAGATGAGCGTTTATTGTTTTTTTATAAATATTTTTATTCATACTTCATATTTATACATTTTAATAAACATAAAGATCATTTTATCGTTCAGTCCGATTGGCTAAAAAACAAACTTATTAAAAGTTATGCTATGTCAAGTGATTTCATTCATGTTTCAACTCCAATAGTAAGCTTAGGCTGTGATAGTGAAAGACTAAATGTTGAGAAAATAGATTCTGATATTTTTCAATTTGTATTTCCAGCGTCACCAATTATTTATAAAAACCATATGGAAATTGTAAATGCTATTGTTTTCTTAAAGAAATCAAACAAACTTAATAAAGATTTTAAGATTATTTTTACTATAAATGAATCTGACTTGCCAAACCTATATCACAAATTAGTTAACGAAAATCTGTTGGGTTACTTTGAATTCAAAGGGCATTTAAGTAAAGGCGAATTAAATAATCTGTATGGTAATTCAAATGCGTTGTTATTTCCGAGTTATATTGAAACATTTGGGTTGCCTCTTATTGAAGCTGCAAGTTTTGGTTTACAGATTATTGTGTCTGATGAACCTTATTCAAGAGAAGTTATTGGTGATTATAAAGGTGCAAGTTTTATTCACAAAAATTCACCTGAACAGTGGGGAAAACAAATTGATAAATTGATTAACGAGATTGAAAGTGAAAGATACAATTTTAAATTTTCTCAAAAAGGAAATGGAATGGATGATGTAATAAATTTACTGATAAAGGTAGGAACGTAGATGTTCTATAATAAGATTTTATTAATAACTGGTGGTACTGGTTCATTCGGCAATGCTGTTCTTAATCGTTTTCTAGAAACGGACATTAAAGAAATTCGTATTTTCTCGCGAGATGAAAAGAAGCAAGAAGATATGCGTATAAAGTATAAAAATTCAAAGTTAAAGTTTTATATTGGTGATGTTCGTGATGCACAAAGTATCTCAACAGCAATGCGTGGTGTAGATTATGTATTTCATGCTGCGGCATTAAAGCAAGTACCTTCTTGCGAGTTTTATCCGTTAGAAGCAGTCAAAACAAATGTGTTAGGCACCGAGAACGTTTTAGAATCTGCAATCTTCCACAAGGTCAGGCGTGTTGTTTGTTTAAGCACAGATAAAGCAGTTTACCCAATTAATGCAATGGGTATTTCAAAAGCTTTGATGGAAAAAGTGATTGTTGCTAAAAGTCGTAATTTAGAGGGGACTAACACTGTTATTTCTTGTACTCGTTACGGTAATGTTATGGCATCTCGTGGTTCGGTCATTCCTTTATTTATACGTCAAATAATTGAGGATATTCCAATTACGTTGACCGATCCATCAATGACTCGTTTTATGATGACTTTAGATGACGCTGTTGATCTAGTACTGCATGCTTTTGAACATGGTACTAATGGTGATGTTTTTGTACAAAAAGCACCAGCAGCTACAATCGAAGTGGTGACACAAGCTATCCTTGAGATGGTCGGTAAACCGGAACATAAAGTGAATATAATTGGAACCCGTCATGGTGAAAAATTATTTGAAGCATTATGTAGTCGTGAAGAGATGTTTGTTGCTCAGGACCAAGGTGATTATTATCGTATTCCAGCTGATAATCGCGATTTAAATTATGCGCAGTATACCGAAGAAGGTGATAAAGATTTATCTGCCATTGAAGATTATAATTCGCATAATACAGAGCGTCTAAATGTTGAAGGCATGAAAGCTCTGTTACGCCAGCTTGATTTTATGTGTGAAATCGAAGCTGGGAATCTATTTATCCCCGAAGGTGTATAAATGAATATATTGGTGACGGGAGCTGCAGGTTTTATTGGTAAGAATTTATGTGTATTTTTACAAGAAGCGGGCTTTAAAAACATTAATAAAATTACACTTGATGATAATGAAACAAGTGTTGCACAAAAAGTTAAGTCAGCCGACTTTATATATCACCTTGCAGGTACTAATCGTCCTAAAAATGATGATGAGTTTAAGAAAGGTAATACTGATTTAACACAAAACATCATAGATATACTCATTGAAAGTGGTCTTAAAACACCTATTTTACTAACATCATCAATTCAAGCTGAGCTTGAAAATCCTTATGGTGCTAGTAAGGCTGGTGCAGAACAAGCATTAGAAAATTATCAGCAACAAACAGGGGCTACTGCTTATATTTATCGTTTGCCTAATGTTTTTGGTAAATGGTGCCGTCCGAATTACAATTCAGCAGTTGCTACTTTTTGTTATAACACTATCAATGAATTGCCAATTACTATTAATAATCCTGATGCTACTCTTAGTTTAGTTTATATCGATGATGTTTGTCATTCTTTTATCAGTTTGTTAACAACGCCCGAACAAAATGAACAATACAGTAGTGTTGCACCTGTTTACCAAACAACGGTAGGTGAAGTCGTTTCATTACTTGCTGAGTTTAAAGAAAGCCGTAAAAGTATGATTTCAGCTAAAGTGGGTGAAGGTTTGATCCGCTCACTTTATTCAACTTATGTTAGTTACCTAGCACCAGAGCAATTTTCATACTCCGTTACTCGTCATAGTGACGATCGCGGTACTTTTGTCGAGATGTTAAAAACCAAAGACTCGGGTCAGTTCTCTTTTTTTACCGCACACCCTGGGATAACTCGTGGAGGTCACTATCATCATACCAAGACCGAAAAGTTTTTAGTGATAAATGGCAAAGCTTCATTTAAATTTAGACATATCAGTACTGGTGAGTCTTACGAGTTAATTGTTGACGGTGTGGAATCTCGTATTGTAGAAACAGCCCCAGGTTGGTCACATGATATAACTAATATTGGTGAAAATGAATTGGTTGTTATGTTGTGGGCAAATGAAATATTTGATCGTGATAAGCCTGATACAGTTAACTTTAAGGTTTAAGAATGAAAAAATTAAAAGTAATGTCAGTAGTTGGTACTCGTCCAGAAATTATTCGTCTTTCACGTGTGCTTGCTAAGCTAGATGAACACTGTGAGCACATAATCGTTCATACTGGTCAAAATTATGATTTTGAACTCAATGAAGTATTTTTTAATGACTTAGGCGTTAGAAAACCTGATCATTTTCTTAATGCTGCGGGTAAAAATGCCGCTGAAACAATTGGACAGGTGATTATTAAAGTTGATCAAGCATTAGAAGAAATCCAACCCGAAGCGATGTTAGTGCTAGGTGATACTAATTCTTGTTTATCTGCTATTTCTGCAAAGCGTCGTAAAGTACCTATTTTTCACATGGAAGCTGGAAATCGTTGTTTTGACCAACGTGTACCAGAAGAGACTAACCGACGCATAGTTGATCATACTGCAGATATTAATTTAACCTATAGTTCAATTGCCCGTGACTACCTACTGGCTGAAGGTTTGCCGGCAGATCGAGTCATTAAAACGGGCAGCCCAATGTTTGAGGTGCTAAATTATTATATGCCTCAGATTGATGCATCAGATGTGATTAAGCGTTTAGGATTAGAACAAGGTAAGTTTTTCGTAGTCAGTGCTCACCGTGAAGAAAATATAGATAGTCCGTCTCAGTTAGCAAAGCTTGCTGAAACACTAAACACAGTGGCAGCGCAATACAACATGCCAGTCATTGTTTCTACTCATCCTCGAACACGTAATCGTATTGAAGAGCAAGGTATTGAGTTTCATAAAAATATCCAATTACTGAAACCTTTAGGTTTTCACGATTATAATCACCTGCAAAAAAATGCCAAGGCAGTGCTTTCTGATAGCGGTACGATTAATGAGGAGTCATCTATTATGAACTTCCCAGCGCTAAATCTACGCGAAGCACATGAACGTCCAGAAGGTATGGAAGAAGCATCAGTTATGATGGTGGGTCTTGAGTCGGTTAGAGTTATGCAAGCGTTGCAAATATTAGAATCTCAATCAGTAGGAAAAGAACGCCTGTTGCGAGCTGTCTACGATTATAGTATGCCTAATGTATCTGATAAGATTGTTCGCATAATTCATTCTTATACTGATTATGTTAATCGTGTTGTTTGGAAAAAGTATTAAATAAATTTAATTCAACATATTTATTCTATTGAGGTTAATGTGAAAATTATTATTATTAGTCAATGGTTTGATCCTGAACCAACGTTAAAAGGACTTATATTTGCTAGAGCATTAGTCAAGAATGGTCATGAAGTTCAAGTTATTACTGGATTCCCTAATTATCCAGGGGGGATAGTTTATGATGGGTATAAGATTAAATTCTATCAAAAAGAAATTATCGATGGGGTTGTCATTCACCGAGTGCCTTTATATCCTAGCCATGATAGTTCTGCTTTGAAACGCGTTTTTAACTATATGTCTTTTTCATTCAGTTCTTTATTATGTGGTATTTTTAAAGCAAAAAAGGCTGATGTTATATATGTTTACCATCCGCCAATTACTTCAGGCTTAGTTGCATTATGTGTTGGGAAAATACGTAGAATACCTGTAGTGATAGATATTCAAGACCTTTGGCCTGACACACTCAAAGCAACTGGGATGGTAAATAGCGAAAAGTTGATTTCTATAGTTTCTGTTTTTTGTGGTTTTATTTACAAGTATGTACAAGATATAGTGGTTCTTTCACCAGGTTTTAAAGAAAAACTATTATCCAGAGGTGTTAGTAAGGAAAAAATAAGTGTTATTTACAATTGGGCTGATGAGTCTTCTTTTTTGAATCCTTCTGTTAAGACATCGGTTCTGCCTTCAAAAGGCTTTAATGTTTTATTCGCAGGGAATATAGGGCGAGCACAAGGTATAGTTAGTATTATAGATGCTGCTTTGTTATTAGAGAAAAACAATAAGAATGTAAATATAGTGTTTGTTGGTGGTGGTGTTTTATTGGATACGGCTAAAGATTATGTAACTAAGCTAAATGTTAAGAATGTTTTTTTTATACCTAGAGTATCAATGCAAGAAGTTAGTGGCATAATTAATTCCGCTGATGCTTTGTTAGTTCACTTGATTAAAAATGAATTGTTCAACATTACAATCCCATCTAAAACCCAATCGTATTTGTTAGCTGGAAAGCCTATTATAATGGCTGTTGAAGGTGATGCTAAAGATCTTGTTGAAGTAAGCAAAAGTGGCTTCTTTGCAAGTCCAGAAGATTCCATTTCTTTGTATGATAGTTTTGTTAATGTTTCTGAATTACCCAAAGAAAAGTTAGATTTAATGGGAACTAATGGGAAATTTTTTTATTTTGAAAATTTGTCCCAAAGTGTTGGCGTGTCAAAATTTGAGGATGTTTTTTTAAAGGCTATAGAAAATTTTAACAAATAATTATTAGGATGTTTTTATGCATATATACGGTAATAAAGTTTTACTCAGGGCTATGGAAGCTGAAGATATGGAAATGTTGAGAGCAATGGTAAATAGCCCTGAAATAGAACATTTGATTGGTGGTTATTCTTTTCCTGTTTCTAAGGAACAGCAACTTGATTGGTTTAATAATGTTAAGTCAAATAATTCGAGCCTAAGGTTGATTATAGAGACTGAAGAAAACGGTGCTATAGGTTTTGCAAATATTACTGATATTGATTGGAAGTATCGTTCTGCAACACATGGTATTAAAATTGCCGATTTTAAGGACAGAAAGAAAGGCATTGGTACTGATGTTGTTATGGCTGTTATGAGGTATGCTTTCGATGAGTTACAACTTAATAGACTAGAAACTACAATCGTTTCTTATAATAAAGCATCTTTAAATCTCTATACAAAAAAATGTCGATGGACAATAGAAGGAATTAAGAGAGAGGCAGTTTTTAAAAGAGGGGAATATAATGATCTAAACGTTTTAAGCATTCTAAAAGATGAGTATGTTAGTTTAGTTGATAATTTGGAGTATTGGAAGTGAAATTATATTTCTATGTTAAATTGATCTTTGATTTTGTTTTGTCTAGTTTTTTGTTGGTTTTTTTATTTCCAGTTATGATTGTCTGTGCAATAATTATTAAAATTGAAGACCCTAAAGGTCCTGTTCTTTTTATCCAGAAAAGAGTTGGTTATCAAAATAAAACTTTCAGTATTTTTAAATTTCGTAGTATGAAAGTACAAATAGAAGATAATGGCGTTTTGTTGAATGACTCCGAAAGAATGTTAAAATTTTCTGGGGTTTTTAGAAAATTAAGCTTGGATGAAATACCACAGTTAATAAATGTTCTCAAGGGCGAAATGTCTTTTATCGGTCCTAGACCTCTCCCTGTACTTTATTTTCCGTATTTTAATAAAAATGAGTTATTACGCCATAATGTCAAACCTGGAATTAGTGGCTGGGCTCAAGTAAACGGTAGGAATAATTTAGGTTGGGAGGAAAAGTTTGCATTAGATATCTATTATGTTAGTAATGCCTCTTTTATTTTTGATCTTAAAATTTTGTTGTTAACTGTCTTAAAGGTTATATCTAAATCTGATGTTGTTGTTAGAGGACAGAATGAAGTAATGGACTTTCACACTTTCAGAATATTACAAAGTAATAAAATGGGTCAAAAAAAGAATTGTGATTATGAAGTATGAATTAGGCAGTGAATTTCATTGGGAGAATATCCCAAAGAATGATGTGACTAAATGGCCACCGAATTGTCTTTTTACTTCTATGGGGAGAGCTCCCCTTATTATGCTATGGAAGCAATTTTGTGGCCCAAAGGCAAAAGTCTACATTCCAGAGTATTTTTGTGAAGAAGTAATAGAATATTGGAAGTCTTATGGTCTAAACATAGTTTTTTATCAGGATAATCCGACTCTAAAAGAGCCATGTTTTAAATCCTTGAAGGCTACTGATGGTGATATTGTTCTCGCTGTTAATTATTTTGGAATGAAAGACGGTGTCTCTTGGAAAAAGTGGAAAAAAATCAACCCAAATATTTTATTGGTTGAAGATCATACCCATGATCCAGTGTCCGTTTGGGCTTTAACGTCAAATTCTGATTTCTGTTTTGCTTCACTACGAAAAACACTCCCTATATCTGATGGTGCCATTCTATGGTCACCTGCTAAATTTGATATATTTAATGATTTGCCTGATATGAATCTTAAAGACAGTTCTATGAAATTGTCGGCAATGTTTTTAAAATCTCTATATATTACCGATGGTATCACTGAAGTAAAAGATGCTTACCGAGCGCTTCAAATTGATGGTGAGTATGTACTTTCACAATTAGATATAACAAAAATTTCTATTATGTCTTCGATTCAAATAAAAGATGGCTACCCTAATTCTTTTAGAGAAAAACGTATCCGCAATGTCAAGTTTTTTGATAAAGAATTTCATTCAATTGTGGGGGCTGAGCACTTAACCTGTTCAATTCCGTTGGGTGGGAGTCCTTTTGCAGCTGTTATTTTATTTGATAGTAATCAGAAAAGAAATTATGTACAAAAATATTTAATTTCAAACTCTGTTTACACTCCTATTCATTGGGCTATTGATAACCTTGATTTGGCTACTGCTAGTGAGATATCAAACCGAATATTAACGATTCCTTTTGATCAGAGATATGATGAGTCTGATGTGTACAAAGTAATAGAAATGATAAAGTTTTCACTGGAGTGTTATGATGATTAATTTGTTAGATTTATCAAAAGATGAAGATGTTGTTTTATATAGAAATCATTTGGTTAAATATGAAGTAAATGAACCATATTATAAGTTCGAGTTTTTTACAAGTTTTTCTAAAGGCACAAAAAACCTATATTGTCTAATATTTGAAGAGAATGATTCGATAGGAATATATCCGTTTTATATGAATGTTATTCCATTAGAGAATAATGGGGTTAAATACTATGATATAGCTTCTCCGTATGGTTACTCTGGTCCTTTATTTGTTAATATGTCGAAAGACCAAATTACAGCTTTTTGGATTTTGTCTGATAACTTTTTAGCTTCAAATAATGTCGTTAGCGAGTTTGTTAGATTTTCATTAGATAGTGAAATTGAATTGTATAATGGTATTGCACTAGCAACTCTATCTAATGTAAAAGGTAATATAGTTAGCGAAGAAGAATTGTGGACGAATTCTGACCATAAGGTAAGGAAAAACGTAAAGCGCGCGCTAAGAGAACATCTAAGAAGTGAGATTTATATAGGTAATGAGATTGATAATAATGTATTAGCTATTTTTCATGATATTTATATTAATACAATGAAAAGAACAAATGCAGATATCAGTTTCATGTATACCCCAAATGATTTTTTTGATTACATACGAAATAATATAAAAAATAGCGTCATCATTACTGTTTATGACGATTTAAAAGCAGTTTCAACAGAATTGCTGTTGATTTCTGATAACACTATTTACTCTTTTTTAGGTGGAACGCTTAAAGAATCATTTTCAAAAAGGCCAAACGATTTTTTGAAATATGTAATAACTAATTGGGCTAGAGAACAAGGCATTAGTTACTTTGTACTTGGCGGAGGTTATGGAAAGGATGATGGAATATTTGAGTATAAAAAGGCTTTCTTCCCATCAGACATTGTTAGTTATTATACTGGAAGGAAAGTTTTAAATAGCGCGATGTATGATGAAGTTTCTAAAGTAATTAGTACTTTGGTAGATAAGTCTAATGTATGTAATGAAGAAGATATTTTAGAATTAAAAGAAAAGGATTATTTCCCATGTTATTCAAAGTTTTACAAAATATTAAGTTAGGTTAAGATGAGTAT
Organism: Shewanella sp. KX20019; assembly: GCF_016757755.1. Taxonomy (NCBI): domain Bacteria; kingdom Pseudomonadati; phylum Pseudomonadota; class Gammaproteobacteria; order Alteromonadales; family Shewanellaceae; genus Shewanella; species Shewanella sp. KX20019. The sequence continues at coordinate 1,890,644 of NZ_CP068437.1, forward strand.
TAATGTTTTTTCAAAATGGCCTTGTTTTACTTTGGAAGAGGCTAATAAAGTCTCATCAGTTTTACTATCTAATAAAGTAAATTACTGGACTGGTTCTGAATGCCGTGAGTTCGAAAAAGAATTTGCTTCTTTTACTAACACTGAATATGCAATAGCCTTAGGTAATGGCACATTAGCACTAGATCTTGCTCTCAAATCGTTAGATATAGGTGCGGGTGATGAAGTTATAACAACTTCTCGTACTTTTCTAGCATCAGCTTCATCTATTGTAACTAGTGGGGCCGCACCTGTTTTTGCTGATGTTGACTTAAATAGTCAGAATATCACTGCGCAATCTATAAAAGCTGTATTAACTCCAAAGTCTAAAGCCGTTATCGTTGTTCATCTTGCTGGTATGCCTGTTGAAATGGATGCGATCATGGAACTTGCTGCAATACATAATTTGTATGTAATTGAAGATTGTGCTCAGGCACATGGCGCTAAATACAAAGGCAAGTCAGTAGGCAGTATTGGTCATATTGGTGCTTGGTCATTTTGTCAAGATAAGATTATGACCACTGGTGGTGAAGGTGGCATGGTTACGACTAATGACAAAGCTTTATGGTCTACAATGTGGTCTTATAAAGATCATGGTAAAAGCTATGATGCTATTTATAATCGGGAGCATCCAACAGGTTTTCGTTGGCTACATGAAAGTTTTGGTACGAACTGGCGGATGACAGAAATGCAGGGAGCGATAGGCCGCATTCAGTTAACTCGTATGCAAGATTGGACCGCTAAACGTCAATCCAATGCTAAAGCGGTAGATGATGCGGTTACTGGTATTAACTGTGTGCGCACTGTCGTAGTACCTGATTATATTGAGCATGCCGAATACAAGCATTATATGTTTGTTAAGCCTGATAAGTTAGCCAAAGGTTGGTCACGAGATCGTATCGTGGATGAAATTATTGCTCTTGGCGTACCAGCCTTTCAAGGTAGCTGTTCTGAGGTTTATCTTGAGAAAGCCTTCGATGGAACCCCATGGCGTCCGAAAGCGCGTTTAAAAAATGCGGTTGAATTAGGTGAGACCAGCTTAATGTTTTTAGTGCATCCAACGTTAACTGAAGCTGAGATTGATAAAACCTGTGAAGTTATAAGAAAAGTTTTATTATCTGCTCAAAAGTAGCTCTAATCAGTTATTTATGAGTGCCTATTACGTATTCTTTTAATTTGATATCAGTCAATTATTCAGTTATTTTTGTCAATTACAAACTTTTATAGTTTAACTGATGCCTCATTTTTTGAACTTTGGTTTGCAAAGGTTATTTTAATGTCGCGTAAATATTTTGGCACTGATGGTGTGCGTGGAAAAGTAGGTGAATTTCCTATTACACCTGATTTTGCAATGAAGTTAGGTTGGGCTGCTGGGACGGTACTAGCGTCTTCTGGCACTAAGGGCGTGTTAATTGGTAAAGACACTCGGATAAGTGGCTATATGCTTGAATCCGCGATTGAAGCTGGGTTATCAGCTGCAGGTGTGAATGTTTCACTTGTTGGGCCAATGCCTACACCCGCTGTAGCGTATCTAGCATCTACTTTTCGGGCTGATGCAGGCGTTGTGATTAGTGCATCACATAATCCTTTTTATGATAATGGCATTAAGCTTTTTTCTAATACGGGAACCAAACTCACTGATGCTCAAGAATTAGAAATTGAAGCATTATTAGATAAAGCAATTAATCACAATGCAATGCAGTGTGTAGATTCTGCTAATTTGGGTAAAGTGCGTCGCATAGACGACGCTGCTGCTGGGCGTTACATTGAGTTTTGTAAAGGTGTATTTCCGCATGACCTATCGCTAGCAGGGTTAAAGATCGTCATTGATAGTGCTAATGGTGCTGCTTATCATATTGCTCCAAATGTTTATCGTGAATTAGGTGCTGAGGTTGTCAGCATCAACGACAAACCTGATGGGTTAAACATTAATAAACAATGCGGTGCAACAAGTTTAGATAGCCTGCAAACAGCAGTTATCGCTCATAAGGCTGATCTAGGTATTGCACTCGATGGTGATGCTGATCGGGTTATGTTTGTTGATTATAATGGCCAAGTCATTGATGGTGATCAGATTTTATTTATACTAGCTCAAGCAGCCAAACAAAATGGCACGCTGGAAGGCGGAGTTGTTGGTACTTTAATGTCCAACTTAGGCTTAGAACTTGCCTTAAAAGATTTAGATATACCTTTTATCCGTGCTAAAGTGGGTGATCGTTATGTTGTTGAACAGCTTAAAAAGACTGGCTGGGAGATTGGTGGTGAAGGTTCAGGCCATATATTAGACCTTAACTACGCAACGACTGGCGATGGTATTGTTGCTTCATTGTTGGTGTTGCAAGCAGTTCTACTCAGCGGTAAGCGACTTGCAGAAGTAGCGTCTGGTATGACTAAATTGCCACAATTATTCATTAATGTTCGTTTAACGTCTGACAATGCTGATGAGATCATTGCCTCTGAGAAGGTTAAGCAAGCTGTTTTAGATGCAGAAGTTATCCTGGCTGAAAATGGACGAGTGTTATTAAGAAAGTCTGGGACTGAGCCATTGATCAGAGAGATGGTAGAGTCTGCTGATCTAGATATGACTCGAGCCCAGGCTGAGTATATCGCTCAAGCTTTAAGAGATGCATAAAAGTTAAAATATTGTAGTAAGTGTTCACTTACCTGTAGAAGGATAATTGTTATCGAGCAATATGATTGAAGCTCGGGCTAAGCACTTAGTCCGGGCTTTTTTCTTATATTAAATCCCAATGAAATACAGCTTTCCATAAGCAACAAGTCAAGACTACTTGCTACAGAATAGGGGGCTTACCAGCGCCTGACTCTCAGTGCTTAATAAACTGTTTTCATTTCGAATTCACCTAAACTTTATCTCTGATAATGTTCTTTCTTTATATTCGCACGGAGATGAATTGGCTATTCAAACTGTCAAGCCTAGTCAATTTCACCATATGTTTAAAAATGCCATTCGTTAAAGATTATGACCCGAAGTGAACTCGATTCGAGTACCGCTAAATGTGTATATGTATAACACCTATTATGATAAAATCGCTGCTATTGGCGCTGCAACAATAGCAGCGTAAATCTTTTTAAGATCTCTTATATTATGACACTTATGAAATTGAGGCGAAAAATGGAATTTTTGCAAGGCATATTTACGTTACCTCGTGCTCAAAAGCGTTTTGTGAGCTTGGCGGTTGACTCTTTATTTTTGATATTTGCTTTTTGGACTGCGTTATTAGTTCGTTTAGATGATGTTTCTGTTTTGTCGGGCAGCGGTTACTGGCTGGTGTTATTGTTCGTACTGCCTGTTAGCTTATTTGTGTTTGCCAAGCTTGGGCTCTATCGTGCGGTTTTACGCTATATGGGGCTGCAAGCGCTGGTCGCTATATCCTCCGGCATTGTTGTATCGACGATAACGCTAGTGCTGGTCGCATTCTATACCGAAGCGAATATACCTCGGACCTTCCCTCTCATTTATGCCTCTTTTGCACTGGTTTTTATTGGAGGTTCACGGGCTCTGGTTCGCTCGTTGGTCGGCACAGGGATCAAACGAGTCGGCGAACCTGTGATTATTTATGGTGCTGGTGTTAGTGGGCGCCAACTTTTGAGCTCTTTAGTGCAGAGCCATGAATATCATCCGTTTGCGTTTGTCGATGATGATGTAAGTTTGCACGGTACGGTTATTCAAGGGGTGCATGTTCACTCACCTTCTATTATACGTAAGCTTATTAAGCAAAAGTCAGCGACAAAAGTACTATTGGCTATACCGAGTGCGAGCCGGACTAAGCGACAAAAAATACTGCTAACACTCGAATCGTTTGCGGTTCAAGTGTTAACCATTCCGGCGACGGCGGATTTGGTGAATGGCAAGAAGCTATACAGTGACATAAAAGAGGTTGAGATAGATGATTTGCTTGGGCGCGACTCTGTCTCGCCTCGTGAAGATCTTCTTTCCGCTAATATCACTAATAAAGTCGTTATGGTCACTGGGGCTGGCGGTTCTATTGGTTCTGAGCTCTGTCGTCAAATTCTGAAACAATCACCAGCAAAACTTGTCCTTTTTGAACTGTCTGAGTTCGCTTTATATGCCATAGAGCGAGAATTGAGAGCTATTGCTTTAGAGCTTAATTTAGATGTACCGATTTTTCCGTTGATGGGTTCAGTCCAGCGCGAAAATCGAATTCAAGCGGTCATGGAGTCTTTTGGCGTTCAAACCGTCTACCACGCAGCAGCTTACAAGCATGTGCCACTCGTTGAGCACAATGTGGTGGAGGGGGTGCGAAACAATGTGTTTGGTACTCTATATACCGCAAGAGCCGCAATTGCCGCGAAGGTCGAAACCTTTGTGTTAATCTCTACAGACAAAGCGGTAAGGCCTACCAATGTTATGGGCACGACTAAGCGCATGGCTGAATTAGTATTGCAGGCTTTCGCTAAAGAAAACCACCAAACTCGTTTTTGCATGGTGAGATTTGGTAATGTTTTGGGTTCATCAGGTTCGGTTGTGCCGTTATTTAGAACTCAAATCGCAAATGGTGGCCCGGTTACTGTGACCCATCCTGAAATTACCCGCTTCTTCATGACTATTCCTGAAGCATCGCAACTGGTTATTCAGGCGGGTGCGATGGGCAAAGGCGGCGATGTTTTTGTATTGGATATGGGTAACTCAGTTAAAATTGTCGACTTGGCCTCTAAGATGATCCGTTTGAGTGGCTTTGAAGTCAGAAACGAGATTAACCCCGATGGTGACATAGCTATCGAGTTTAGTGGCCTACGCCCAGGCGAGAAACTCTATGAAGAGTTGCTTATTGGTGATGATGTTACTGGCACCGATCACGAGCGTATTATGACGGCTAATGAGTCATTTTTAGATTGGAGTGACTATTCGACGATATTGGATAGACTCGACAATGCTTGCCATGAATTTCAACATGAAGTTATTCGCGATATTTTGCTTACTACACCGACAGGTTTTAATCCAACCGATGGTATTTGCGACTTGGTATGGCAGCAACGTGAATCAGAAAGAGAGATGGATTCGGTTAAAGAAAGTGGCAAAGTTGTGCCGTTAGTTTCCTAACACCTCCTCAAGTTTATTTAAAGGCCAATTCTTAGAGTTGGCCTTTTTTGTTTTGAAGGTAAATGAAGGTTTAAGAGCCCGGGTTAAGGCCGATTAGGAGCCGAGAAGGGCTGAGACGGTTAACGGCGCGTTCGGAGGCTTACTGACGGAACGCTGCGCTTACGGTGTAATGCTTATGTTGGTGTTTATCTTTTGTAGGTCGGCATTTATGCCGTCAGCTAACATAACCCATTGCGGTGATTGATGGGCTAAAGCCCAACCTACAGGGTGAATGTCTTTCTGTTGGTTTGCATGATCGATTTTAGGGTTATCTTTTGTTGGTTTACGTTTCACATTGTAGGTCGGTATTTATGCCGTCAGCTAACATAATCCATTGCGGTGATTGATCGGCTAAAGCCCAACCTACAGGGTGAATGCTTATGCTTTAGAGGATAAGTCTTTCTTCAATGATGTTGATAGTCTTGCATGTTTTGATGGCATATTGATCTAAATGAACAGCAATATAATAATGTGTTCACCTTCTTATATTGAATATTATAAAAACGGAATATACTTACAATCGCTATATTTTTAAATATAGAGAAGCATTAATTCAATTCTAGGGGAATGTAGTTGGTTGTTTTAGTCACTGGTGGTACGGGCTTTATCGGTTCAGCGTTAGTGCGCTTTCTCATTGAACAGACAGAAGATAGTGTTATCAATATCGATAAACTGACCTATGCAAGTACTCCTTGTGCGTTAGCGGGCATTGAACAAAACGAGCGTTATCAGTTTGTCGAAGGTGACATTTGCGATAGGCAGTTACTGCTAGGCGTATTAGAGCAATTTCAGCCCGACGCCATTATGCACTTAGCAGCTGAAAGCCATGTTGATCGCTCTATCAGTGGTGCTGATGAGTTTATACAGACCAATATTGTCGGTACGTTTACTTTATTGGAAGCTTGTCGTGATTACTACTCTACGTTGCAAGATGAAAAACGACAAGGGTTTCGCTTCCATCATGTGTCTACAGATGAAGTGTATGGTGATTTACCTGATGGCGGTAAGTTCACTGAACAATCAAGCTATGCGCCTAGTTCGCCATATTCTGCGAGTAAAGCGGCCGCTGACCATCTTGTAAGAGCTTGGCACAGAACGTACGCCCTGCCAGTTGTATTATCAAATTGCTCTAACAACTACGGTCCATATCAGCATGTTGAAAAGCTGATCCCTCTTACCATATCAAACGCACTGCAAGGCAAGTCAATTCCCATTTATGGCTCCGGTCAGCAGGTGAGAGATTGGTTATACGTTGATGATCATGTACGAGCACTTTATCAGGTGCTGTGTAATGGGCAATTGGGCGAAACCTATAATATCGGTGGAAACTCTGAAATGCGGAACATTGATGTAGTCAAAAAGATTTGTGAGATTCTTGAAGATGTCGCCGCTGATAGCCCATATTCACTGCAGGGTAGTGATAAGCGCATTGATGGCTTTGCGAGCTTGATATCATTTGTGACCGATAGGCCGGGTCATGATGTGAGATATGCAATTGACGCAACTAAAATCCAAAAGGAATTAGGGTGGATGCCGAAGGAATCGTTTGAGTCTGGACTGCGGAAAACGGTTGAAGGCCGGTTAAAGGTCGATAAAAGCCAAGGTGATTTAGAGCTGAGATGATTAGAAGACGGTTAACGGATAACGGAACGTTCGCAGGCTCACTGACGGAACGCTATGCTTACGGTTAGGAGCCCAAACTACGGCGGTGTAATATTCATGCCGGTGTTTGCGAATATATTTTGTAGGTCGGCATTTATGCCGTCGGTTAGTGTGGTCTATTGTTATTATTGATGGGCTAAAGCCCAACCTACAGGGGAATGTCTTTCTGTTAGTTTGCATGATCGATTTTACGGTTATCTTTTGTTGGTTTACGTTTCACATTGTAGGTCGGCATTCATGCCGTCGCTTAGTGTGGTTTATTGCGATGGTTGATGGGTTAAAGCCCAACCTACAGAGGCGTAATGCTTATGCCGCTAGACTAACCTCCAATGACAGCAACTCCAGCCACCCCTGCCTGTGTCAGGAAGGTTGACGTTTAACAGATAGTTGTCATTACTAACTTGATATCAAAATTGGCACTGCAGATAGCTTAACCTGTGGATAATTATTAACCGCGCCACCAAAATGTCACCTTCCCATCCGAGTCTTGTAGCTCATTTCTAACAAAATGCCATTTTATTGTCATTTTTTTCTGAATAAGTATGTATAATCACAGCCGTGTAACATATATAAGCAAGAAGGAAAATTGCTTAGCAATAGATGATACGGCAATTTGGAAGCCACAATCCGTGGGCGGTAGCGTGTCTAAAATGGCTGGTTTCGGCGTCAGTGCTCGTTATACGGATATATAGCCGCTGTCGTCAGCCTATATGTAAGTCCTCTTTTATAGCTCCCTTGATGCATTTTCCACAGATACAGCGCGTTAAATCTCATAAAGTCTCTAAGTTCTGCCACCATGGTGATGTAGGTTTATAGTCAGTGGTCTAGTAAATAGACTCTAGTCTTACGGTGTCTTCACGTAATCGGTACAACATTTTGCCGCGTAGTAATTAATCAATATTAATGAAATAAAAAACAAAAATGAACAAACTAAATATGAAAATTGCAGCACTTACGTTATGTACTCTTTTCCTCGCCGGTTGTGTGGTACCAGGGCAACACCTTAGTGTTGAATCTGAAGTTATCAACCAAACTGACTTAGATGAGTCTGTATCAAATATCGATGTCTATGCTTTAACGCCAAAATTGGTAAGAGAGCTAGCACCTGCTGCCATTAACGGTCAGAGCAATCCTAGCTTAGATTCAGAACTTGCTAATTACGAATATTTCGTCGGGCCAGCTGACATTTTAAATGTCACCATATGGGATCATCCTGAGTTAACAATACCAGCAGGCTCTTATCGTAGCGCGACTGAATCAGGTAATTGGGTGCATGCTGATGGAAGTATATTTTACCCCTACATCGGTTTCGTTGACGTAGCGGGTAAAACCGTTGTCCAGATCCGCAAAGAGATGGCGACTCGTCTGTCAAAGTATATTGAAACTCCCCAAGTCGACGTAAATGTCGCCAACTTTCGCTCACAAAAAGCCTATATAACAGGTGAAGTCAGTAAGCCAGGTAAGCAACCGATTAGTAATGTGCCGCTAACTCTGCTCGATGCAATTAATCAAGCTGGCGGGTTAGCTGCTGATGCAGATTGGCGCAATGTTGTGTTGACCCGTAATGGTAAAGAGGATCGAGTTTCACTTTATGGCTTAATGCAAAAAGGTGATTTAACCCAGAACAGATTGCTGTGTGATGGCGATATAGTGCATGTACCACGCAATGACGGGCAAAAAGTATTCGTCATGGGCGAAGTCAACGAACCTAAAATAGTTAAAATCGATAGAGCGGGCATGAGCTTAACTGAGGCATTAACTGCGGCTGGCGGTTTGAATCAATTATCATCAGACGCTACCGGGGTGTTTGTTATTCGAGCAAGTAGAGATAATGATGTAACCGCAAACGTTTATCAGCTAGATGTAGAAAACCCCACAGCGATGATCATTGGCACCGAATTTGACATCCAGCCCTATGACATTGTGTATGTTACCGCTGCACCAATTACTCGTTGGAACCGAGTCGTTGGCCAATTAGTGCCTACTATCAGTGGTTTCAATCAACTAACTGAAGGTGCGCTTCGCATTAGAAATTGGTAATCGGAATAAGCAAATAATATAGGTTTTTATGTATGTTTAATAAAATATTGGTTGTCTGCGTAGGTAATATTTGCAGATCACCCACTGGTGAATATTTGCTAAAACAGTATTTGCCTGAAAAAGTCATTAAATCCGCTGGTATAGCAACTGAAAAGAGTGGCTTAAGTGGTAAAGCAGCAGATAAATCGGCCAATCATATAGCGACGGAGAACGGTTGTTCGTTAGATGTGCATAAAGCGCAGCAATTAACGCGAGATTTGTGTGGTGATTACGATTTGATCCTAGCAATGGAGAGAGGGCACATAGAGGCTATAACGCAGATAGCGCCAGAAGCGCGAGGTAAAACCATGCTCTTTGGCCAATGGATAGGGCAAAAAAACATACCCGATCCATATCGTCAAAGCAGGGAAGCGTTCGAACATGCATTTCAGTTAATCGATAACTCCGCAAAAGCTTGGGCGAAAAAAATAGCTAAATAAATACAACGAGCAAACACACTAGATTGCTCTCTGAAATCAAGAGTTAAATCAACAGCTAACTCTACTAATAAGTTAGAAAGCAGTAAGTCAGCTTACGATATACAAATAACTAAGCGTCTCACTTTTAAAGTCAAAATTTGGATTCTATAAACGCTATGAGCAGTAATCCCCCCTATCATACAAATAAGTCGCAACAGTCATCGCAAAACAACACAACCGATGAAATCGATTTAGGCAAACTATTTGGCATCTTACTTGACGCTCGCTGGCTAATTATCGCAGTAACGTTTGTATTTACGGTTATTGGCGTTGCTTATGCGTTATTAGTTACGCCTATATATAAAGCTGATGCTCTTATCCAAGTCGAGCAAAAAAGTAGTGGCATGTCTGCGCTTGTTGGCGATATGGGCGATATGTTTTCAAGTGAATCTTCTGCAACAACAGAAGTCGAAATCATCAAATCTCGGATGGTGTTAAACCAAACGGTTGAAAAGCTAAATTTAACCACCCTTGCAACACCTAAGTACTTGCCAGGAGTAGGAAAAGGACTCAGCCGTATTAGTGGTGAGCAAAATGTGATTAAGATTAGTCGTTTTGAAATCCAAAATTATGCTTCGACCAATTTTAATCTAATCCTTGATGATAAAAATCTAGGGGCTTACTCACTCTATAATACAGATGGCCGTAAGGTACTTGCTGGTGTTGTTGGTGAACTGGCCAAGCAAGGTGACTACCGTCTATTCGTACAACAGCTAGTCGGTAACAATGGCGATGAATTTGTAGTGTCTAAACGCTCAGCACTAGATTCAATTCTATGGTTGCAACAGCACCTAACTGTAAGTGAACGTGGCAAGCAAACAGGCATACTGCAACTGTCGTTTAGTGGTGAAGACAAAATACTCATCGAAGATATTCTTAATGACGTTAGCCAAAACTACTTTTTACAAAACGTAGCACGAGACTCGGCAGAAGCCGAAAAAAGCTTAGACTTCCTACAAGGTCACCTGCCAAACATTAAGACAGAGTTAACCGATTACGAAAACACACTGAATCGTTTTCGCCAGGATAACGATTCAATCGATTTGGGCTTAGAAGCGCAATCAACCTTAAAGGTAATGGTAGAGCTAGAAGCACAGCTAAATGAGTTAACCTTCAAAGAGAGTGAAATTAGCCAGCGCTTTACTAAAGATCATCCAGCGTATAAGTCATTATTGGACAAGCGTCAGGTATTATTTGGTGAAAAAGAACGCCTCAATCAACGAGTGCAGCAGCTACCTAAAACACAGCGTGAAATACTGCGCATGACTCGCGATGTTGAAGTTAACCAGCAGATCTATATTCAGTTGCTTAATAAAGTGCAAGAGCTAAGCATTTTAAAAGCGGGTACAGTTGGCAATGTACGCATCTTAGATACCGCACAGTCTTATTCACAAGCGATTAAGCCTAAAAAGCCGCTAATTGTGGTATTAGCAACTCTGTTGGGTGGAATGTTGGCTGTAGCCATTGTTTTGGTTCGAGCGGCACTGCATAAAGGCGTTGAAAACCCAGACGAAATTGAAGCAATAGGGCTAGCGGTTTATGCCAGTATCCCTCTGTCAGAGTCACAGAATGTTATTGATGAAAAATATAAGAAAAACAAACACAGAAAGAAGCTTGCGGTTAGCGAATCACTCTTAGCCGAATTTAATCCAGCGGATCTATCAATCGAAGCGTTACGTGGCCTTAGAACCAGTATGCACTTTGCCATGATGGAAGCTAAAAATAATGTGGTGATGATATCTGGCTCAGCGCCGGGTATTGGTAAGTCCTTTGTATCAGCAAATTTCGCGGCCGTACTGGCAAAAACGGGTCAAAAGGTACTGCTTATTGATGGTGATATGCGTAAAGGCTACATTCAACGACATTTTAATCTGGAATGGGATAACGGCTTGTCTGAGATGCTATCTGGCAAACTGGAGACTAAAGACGTGATTAAAGCATCAGGCGTCGAAAACCTAGATGTTATTACTCGTGGTCAAGTGCCACCAAACCCATCTGAGTTGCTCATGCATTCACGCTTAGCTGACTTCTTTAATTGGGCTTCAGGCGAGTACGATATGGTTATCATCGATACGCCACCCGTGCTGGCAGTAACAGATCCTAGTATTGTCGGCGCGATTGTCGGCACAACATTGATGGTTGGGCGTTTTGGCCAAAATACGGTAAAAGAGATTGAAGTTGCCCGCAACCGTTTTGAAATGGCAGGGGTAGAAGTGAAAGGCTTTATCCTTAATGCTGTTGAAAAGAAGGCCAGTGCATCATATGGTTATGGGTACTATAACTACAGCTATGAAAGCGATACGAAATTAGCATAAAATTAAAGCAATTTGGTAAAAGTGCCGAGGGCCATTCCGGCTAAAGCGAGTTGTTTAATGAGGCTGAAGTTGAAGGAGAGCCCTTTTTTGCCCTGAAATGCAAAACTAAGCTAGGTGTAGTTCATCGGACGGATACGGTGTTTAGGATTATCTTTTGTAGGTCGGCATTTATGCCGTCGGTTAGCATGGTTCATTGCGATGGTTGATGGGCTAAAGCCCAACCTACAGCGTGTAATGCTTATGCTTATGCTTATGCTTATGTTTTAGGAGATCATTATGTCATGGAGTGACTTAAGGAAGGGGCGTTGTTCACAAGAGCAGGGTGAGTACTTCATCACTTTTAATACAAAGGATAGATTGGCCCTTTTCAATGATGTTGATATGGCTCGTATGTTTTGTTTACAGATTGCTCTAAATGAACGCCATTACAATAGTACGTGGTTAACTTGGGTGTTAATGCCAGACCATTTTCATGGTTTACTAAGGTTAGGCGCTGGAGCGGAGTTATCTAAAACCGTAGGAGCTTTGAAAGGGACTAGTAGTTTCGCTATTAACAAAATAGCCAAGCAAAGTGGAAGTTTGTGGCAGTCCTCATTTTATGATCGAGCCTTACGTAATGATGACGACAGGATACAAATTAGTCGATATATAGTGGCTAACCCATTAAGAAAGAGAATAGTTAACCGCATTGGTGATTATCCGTATTGGAACTCTATCTATTTATAAGGCATTCATGCCGTCGTTTAACGTGGTCTATTGTGATTATTGATGGGGTAAAGCCCAACCTACAACGGTGTAATGCTTATATTGGTGTTTTCGATTATCTTTTGTAGGTTGGCATTTATGCCGTCGGTTAGCATGGTCCATTGTGATGATTGATGGGCTAAAGCCCAACCTACAGCGATGTAATGCTTATGTTTATGATTATCTTTTGTAGGTCGGCATTTATGCCGTCGCTTATCGTGGTCTATTGTTATTATTGATGGGCTAAAGCCTAAGCTACAGCCCGGCTTACATCATCTCAGCTCATACCGTCTCAGCCTGTACCGGCTCTAACTGGCTTAAACTCCTATCTCTATTCTCGCATCAGGCAGTAACTTCTTATATTCCTCTGCGAGTACGCTCTTTGCTTCGTTATCACCATGGACGATGCGAATGAGTGTCGGTTTAACGCGCATGCCTTTTACAAAGTTAATCAGGTTGTGCTGATCTGCGTGGGCTGAATAACCACTGACGGTATGGATTCCGGCTTTAATTGCTACTTTATTACCCTCTATAAGGCAGTAGCCTCCTCGAGGGCCGTAGGTTTGAATGTCGCGGCCTGTTGTCCCTCGGGCTTGGTAACCGACAAATATGATATCGGTGGTTGGTTCGCTTAACAGTCTCGCTAAATAATTTTGAATTCTTCCACCTGTACACATGCCACTGGCGGCAATGACTATCGCCGGTTTATTGCGTTTACAGAGGTATTCTATTGTTGCTAGATGCTCTTGATGGCTGCCGACGGTATAAAGTTGTTCGAAGTCTAACGGGTGCCGGTGTTGCTTTAGCTTCTGTTTGGCTTCGTTGTCCCACAGCGCTTTAAACTGCAGGTAATGCTCGGTAAACTTTGCCGCCATTGGTGAGTCAATAATCACTTCAATATTTTTCCACATCTGGTTTTTATGTCGATATTGATGGATCAGTTGTTCTAGTTCATAAAGTAACTCTTGTGTTCGGCCAATACTAAAGGCTGGGATCAGTACCACGCCATTATCTGCAACAGACTTTTCTATGACCTTTCTTAAACTCTCGCAGCGCTGTTTTCGACCATGATGATTTTTATCGCCGTATGTCGACTCTATTACCAAAGTATCTGCCCTATAAGGGCTTTTGGGACTTGCCAGCAGTGGCGTGTGAGTCGCACCTAAATCCCCCGAAAACACCACTCTATGGTTGTTTTTGCTCTTGTTAGTGAAGCTGTTGAACAGTTCTGTTTCTACATAAGCAGAGCCTAGAATATGACCCGCTGCTCTAAATTTTGCCTTCGCTTGGTTATAGCTTTTAGCTTTAGCTGCTGTGTTGTTATTTTTGATAGGGGAGCCGAGCTCTAAGGTAAACCATTGGTTATATTCAATCGGGGTAATGAGTTGTTTAAGCTTTTTTAAGTAGAGCTTTATCATACGCTGGTTTTGGGTGACACCAATTTTTAACGCGTCTTCAATCACCATCGGTAGCAGTGCAGCAGTGGCTACGGTTGCATAGATGGGTTTGTTGAAGCCTGCTGCAAGCAGGTAGGGGATACGGCCTACATGGTCGATATGGCAGTGAGTTATAATGAGCGCTTGTATATTGCTGATATCGAACTCTATGGGTAGTTGTTCAATGGCGCTTTTACCTGCAGTTTCAGCTCCTTGAAACAGGCCGCAGTCAATCAAGACACTGAAATGAGTGTTGATATCAAGTTGGTGGCAAGAGCCTGTAACTCCATTGACGGCACCGTGATGGATGATTTGCATGTTTTATCTCCGTATTTAACTCCTTCCATGGATTAAACTAGAGTAATCCAAATATAATAGGATGCAAAGGCGCTTAATAGTATAGTTCTGCGGGCGCTTATTAATTGCTAGGGTTGTTTGTTCTGCGTAGATGCCATTTTTTACCATGAGATATTATGAAACTTATTCCTACTGCGATTGCAGATGTGCTGCTATTTGAATCTCAATGTTTCGCTGATGAGCGTGGCTTCTTTATGGAAACGTTTCGCCAGTCAGAGTTTGATAAACTGTTTGGGGAGCAAGGTTTAAAGGCGCCCACTTTTGTGCAGGAGAATATGAGCCGTTCAGTAAAGCATGTGCTGCGGGGGCTGCATTTTCAAAAGAGGCATCCTCAAGGCAAATTAATACGGGTTGTTAGCGGCGAGATTTTTGATGTCGCAGTGGATATTCGTCAAGGCTCGGCGACTTATGGCCGATGGTTTGGTCAAATCTTATCAGCTGAAAATCGATTGCAGATGTATATTCCACCAGGCTTTGCCCATGGTTTTTTAACCTTGAGTGATTACGCAGATATTATCTATAAATGTGCCGACTATTATGCGCCAGATGATGAGCATTCGATTATTTGGAATGATGCCAATTTAGCTATTAAGTGGCCGTTAGATAAGGGGGCTGTGCCGATATTGTCGGATAAAGACGGAAAAGCGGTTAGGTTCGAGCAAGGACGGTAAAACTAGAAAAGAGCAAAGTGACGGCATAAATGCCGACCTACAAAAGATAATCGAAAACACCAACATAGGTATTACAACACCGCTGTAGGTTGGGCTTTAGCCCATCAATCATTGCAATCGACCACACTAACTGACGGCATAAATGCGACCTACTTTAAATGAAGGATCTAGCAAAGCATCAAATCAACATCAAAAGCCAAATGGTGTTTTCTGTTGATTTTCTAGCAGGACGGAGTCCGTCCTAGCAGTGAGCTGGCGAACGTCCTAGTACCTAGGACCTTCTCAGCTTTCAAAGACGGTAAAATCTTGAACGAACAGTCTACGGCCTACGGCACGCGACTTTGTCACTACGGAACGCTTTGCTTACGGTAAAAACTAGAAAAGGAAAAGCGACGGCATAAATGCCGACCTACAAAAGATAATCGTAAACACCAACATAGGTATTACAACACCGCTGTAAGTTGGGCTTTAGCCCATCAATCATTGCAATCGACCACGCTAACTGACGGCATAAATGCGACCTACTTTAAATGAAGGATCTAGCAAAGCATAAAATCAACATTAAGAGCCGAATGGTGTTTCAGTTGATTTTATAGCAGGACGGAGTCCGTCCTTGCAGTGAGCTGGCGAACGTCCTAGTGCCTAGGACCTTCTCAGCTTTCAAGACGGTAAAATCTTAGACGTACAGCCTACGGCACGCGACTTCGTCACTACGGAACGCTTCGCTTACGGTGAAAACTAGAAAAGAGCAAAGCGACGGCATAAATGCCGACCTACTTTAAATGAAGGGGCTGGGATCAAGGTGCTAGCTCCTCTCGACTTAAATCGTCTCAGCTCGCTCGGCTTTCCCCTGCTCTTAATCGACTCCAACCGTCTCAGCTATTCTCGGCTTAAATCTTCCCTGCTTATTCGGCCTTTACCCCGCTCTTACTGTCTTGGCTCCAACCGGCTCCAAACCATCTCAGTTTGCTCGGCTTTTCCTCGGCTCTTAAACCGCCTTAGCATTCATCCACTCCTCTAAAACTGCAAATGACTCGGTTTGCGAGTTTCCCCAAAACATCTTGTTTGCAGCTTGATAATTATCCTGATATTTACTGGCTAGTGCATTGACTGAGTCAGGCTGGATTTGTGCTAACAGTTGGTTAAAGGTGAGGCACTCTGGCCCGAGTGTCGGCATTGTACTGGAATACTCATACATATCTCGGCAGTTCTGTTGATATTGCTCTTTATCAAAGCGATAGAAACACAGTGGAATATCCAGAGGCAGGGCATCGATGAACAGTGATGAATAGTCGGTGATTAGCAGATCAACTTCATGCAGTATTCCATATACGTCTTCCATGGTACTGATGTTCAATATGTTAGCAAAACTTGCGAGCTTTACGCCCAGCTCGGCTTCATTTGGATGCAGGCGCAGTAAAAATAGCTGGTTATTTTTTTGTAGTTGCTCTGATAGCGCTTGCCAGTCAAAGGCCGCGCAGTAGGGCGTTGCAGCTTCAGGGCTCTTTGCTTGAAAGCTCTTTGTTTGAAAACTTTGGCTTTGAAAGCTCTTTGTTTGAAAAGAGTCACGCCATGATGGAGCGTAAAGAATCACTTGTTGATAGCTTTGACTCTTTATTTTGTTCTCTATTTCATTCTGTTTTTCGCTCGGCCTAGCAGGGTTAATCAAACAGCCAGTTTTGATTGATAGTGCCTGATGAGGGTTTAGGCTGTAGTAATCGCTTCTTGGGTAGCCGCAGTTGAGTAAATTGTGACTGTCGAGTCTAAATGCGCTTTTAAACAACTGTTCAACCAGTGGGCTGGGGCTTAACATCAGATCGGGTTTTATCCATTGTTGATGTGCGTGCAGATTCTGCATAAGCCTTTGCAGCACGGACTCTGGGTTGAATACTATTGCCATGGGGCCTGATGTAATGTCGAACTCAATTTTCTTCATCGGCAGACCATGCCACAAGTTTATTTTTACAGCGCCACCTGCCAGCCATTGATTAATGTCACCAATATAGCTGTTGTAGAAGTAATACTTGGCCGTTAATGCATGAAATGCACCTTGGAATGACCAGCGGTAATAGACCTCATAACCGTCAGATCGCAGCTGCGTGATAACCTCTCTATTGGCCGTGATCCAAATGCAGCGGATGAACTCTTCATCACTCCAATGCTTATAAAGATACTTGCTGTTGTCTGAAAATAGCTCTTTATAACTGCCAAATACGGCCTTATTTTCACTGCGGGGAACCAGCCTTGCAAGCTGATATAGCAGTTTTCGACTGCAGGCCTTAATCCATTGCAGCAAAGATGACAGTAGCGAGGAGCATCGCATTATTTAGAGACCTTATTGTCAAAATTATCATGAGGGTTATTGTTCGAGTCTTTGACTGACGGCTTGGTCGCAGTGTCTTTGTCTGCCAGGCTATTTTTAATTTCAGTTGATGATATTTCACCTGTTCGGTCTAGGTAGACAACATCGCACAGTATTGACAGCTCATCAAACTCTCCCTTCCAGTCATCTCCCATACCAAAGGTGCTGACGTCGTATTTGCAGATGTCTTTGGCTTTTTGCTGCCAATGCGTTTCTGGCACCACCATATCGACATACTTGCATGCTGCTACGATTTCAGCACGCTGTAGGTAACTAAAAAAAGCGGCCTTACCCTTTAGTGCATTAAACTCATCAGTTGAAACGGCAACAATGAGTTTATCTCCCAGTGCTTTGAGGCGCTTAAACAGACGTACGTGGCCATAATGGAATAGATCGAACGTGCCGTAAGTAATGATAGTTTTTGTATTCGTTTTCATAATGTTCCCTCTTACTCTGCTCTGTATGGGCGTCAGTTATAAATCGATATGCCAAATACACATTAATGATTGTGATTACTTCACTGCATTTACCGGTGCATTGTTTTTTACAGGTTTACTCACTAGGGATTTTCTGACTAATGACCAGTATCTACAGCGTTGGTTAACACTAAGGTACTCAGCTTCAATGAGTTGACGCTCCTCGATGGGGGCCGCAGCATCAATAAATAGTTGTAAAGGACCGTATAGACCTAAAGAGCTTGCTAGTGTGATCTGCTTAAACTGTTTGGTATTTTGTATTTTTTGCTCGAATGGTGTGGCGCCAAATAGGGCGATCCTGCCGGTAAACACCCAGTAAAGCTGCGGTAGGCGGGCGATAAACTGCTGGCTGATATTCCAGCGCCAAGTGGATTTTTGTCCGCCCTTGATAAAAAGAGTCTCTGTTACAAATGGTCGCCGAGGGTGGGTCGTTAGTGAGATCATCATCAGTAATGGCGCTACAATCAGGCCGACAAAGAACAATATCAATGCTTGTGTTTTATCGAGAAGAGAGACCGATTGTGATGGCTGCTGATTTTTAGCTTGCTGACGGTTGTCTGCAATAATACTGGGGTCTGTTAGCCTTAGGTGGCCACCACTTTCAGGCATTAACAGTAGATCTTTACAGACAATTGCATTACTGACATTGAGCCCCTGACCAATGTAGGTATTATCCAATATGAGGCAGTTCTTCAGGCTACAGGCTTTTTCGATTAAGCAGTTCTTGCCAACAATAATGCTTTGCTGCATATCAACACTTTCATCTATCCAGCTATTTTTGCCTATCACCCCCCAGGCGTTGTGCATTCTAAGTTGGCCGGACTTAGTTTTAGCGGCAAGGTAAAAACCTTTAACGGGTGCGGCGCTGCTAAAATAGCGTCCTTTAGGCGTAGCCCCGGTGAGTTTTGCTGATGCTAATGCTTGGTTAGCACTCATGTAGTTTTCCAGAGAGTCGAGAAGAAAACAGTCGCCGTGGAGTATTTGGGTGACACTTTGCTGCTCTGTACCTTGATCTGCCCGCTGAACGCCCCCTTGGCAATTAGCCAGTGGCCAGTTGAGATCTTCGGTAAAATGGCTAGCGCCTGGTAACAGCATCAGCCCCGAATTTTGATTGGCTATTTTAGCGAGCACATAGCTATGACTCATCTGCTTACTAAACTGTACAAATGATTTGATACATGGGCTTCTTAACATATCAGCACGTGCCAGTAATATGGCTTCATCTTTATTCAGAGCAAGCCGTGGCAGAATTTTTGATACATCTTCTTGCTCACGACTTAAAAAATACTCAACCTCTAACCCCCATTTTTGACCATTACCAACTAGCTTTTCTATTGCTGCAGAATGTGATGAAATCACAATTTTCACTCGGTCAATATGGGCTTCGGCTAGATCCTCTAAGGTAAATTCAATTACGGCCTTATTACCAACGGGCAATAGCGCCGGGCAGTAGTACTCGTGTAACGGGGATAGTTCATTGCCATTTCGATTAGCGAATATAATTGCTTGCATAGTCGATTCCTTAATATGCGCCACGTGCAAATAACACCGCGGGAATGGTTTTAAGCAGTAGCCAAATATCTGCAGCGATCGATTGTTGGTAGATATAGTCGATGTCGAGTTCAACTTGTTTATCAAACGGGATGTTTGAACGGCCAGATACTTGCCATATACAAGTGATCCCAGGCTTTACCATCAGCCTATTTCGGTCATGCTGGCTGTATTGTTTCACTTCACTTAACAGCGCTGGACGAGGACCGACTAGCGACATATCACCTTTTAAAACATTCCAAAGTTGCGGTAGCTCATCGATTGACGCTTTGCGAATAAATCTACCGAATAAGGTGATCCTTGGATCTCGCTTGATCTTAAACAGCACGCCGCCTTGCATTTCATTCTCTGTTTTCACCATTGCTAATCTTTGCTCGGCATCTTGATACATGGAGCGAAACTTCCACATGGTAAAGGGTTGGTTGTTGCGTCCTGCACGAGGCTGGCAGAACAGCACGGCGCCTTTTGACTCGATGCGGATAAGCAGTGAAATGAGCACAAATAGCGGCATGAGTAACGTGAGTAAGGTTGCCGATACGCTAATGTCGAGTATTCGTTTGGCAGCGCGGTTCAAGTGTCTATGCAAGTTATGCGCTGCGCGGCGGGCATTGGCTTGCTTAGCATTAAATTTGGGGGTGTCGTTTATATTCGTTCTTGGCTTTTGCTTTTGTGGCTGGGCTGATTGCATCTTTTTCAGTTGACGGTTTTCGCGCCACACGCGTAGCAAAAACGTAGGATTACCGATGATATAGCGTTGCCACATTCTGCGCGGCTCTTGCAGTAATCGATAGCTCCACTCCATGCCCATCTGTCTTAACCATGCAGGGGCGCGCTTGATGCGGTTTGAATAGAAATCGAAAAGACCACCGACACCGATCCCAACATGGCAGTTGAGCTGATGTTGGTTATCTTTAAGCCATTGCTCTTGCAATGGTGCTCCCATCGCCACTAATAAGATGTCTGCTTGAGCCTGGTTGATTTGATTCACAACCGCGTCGTTTTCACGGCAGCCATGCCCTTTGTCAGCATCATTGTTACCGTTACTGTTAGTCGTATTGAAGTAACCGCTGTGAGTGCCGGCAATTTTAAGGTTTGGGTAGCTTTTTATCATATTGGTAGCTACGGTTGTGGCAACCCCCTCTTCACCTCCCAGTAGAAAAATAGACAGGTGCTGCTCGACGGCGAGCTGGCATAATCTTGGGAACATGTCGGTACCGTTGAGATTGTCTTTAAGTCCATGGCCTTTTGATAGGCACGCTAAGCGGACGCCAATACCATCGGCAAATACCCGCGCACTTTGCTGTAAGCACTGGAGATAAACCTCATTTTGAGTGCTGATATTTAAACAATCAGCATTAACAAAGCAGTATTGCTTCATTGATTGTGGCTCAGGGTTTTGGCACGCTTGCTGAAAATCATTTAACAGCTCCGCCATGGTCCAATTATCAAGTTCTACGCCAAATACAGATGTTGCTTGGTGAGTTCGTTTGATTTTGGGCATGAATGTGCGGGTGATAATAAACACAAATAGGGCTCTAACTAGTGCGGCAATGTAGCTCGGTAAACTGTTGTGGGCTTTATTGAGAGAGTGCTGCGCCGCTTCAAAGCTAAGCCCTGTGGCACTGTTTATCTGCTCGATAGAGATGAGGCCTGGTTTGGCTGCGTATTTGTCTGCTGTTTGACTGCGCGCTTGGGTTGCATCACAGGCAAACTTAATCTTGCTACCCAGTAGGCTGATATCGCCATTTAGCAAATTAAATAGCATTGGCAGCGATTTGTAGCGTCCATCGTAAGTCAGCTGCTGCAGTGCGATTACGCTATTATTAGGGCCACAAACAAATACCGATTCAAAGGTATGGATATGGCTAATGGTACTTCTGAGCATGGCATAAGCAAGTAACGGGCTGGATAGCAATATCATCAACATTGCAGCAGATGCATCAACAACACGGATAGCCAGTGCGGTTGTGCTGGTGGGGCGCGTTGCTGTATTTATCATAATCGGCCTCGTGGTCTATATCGCATTGTGAATTACTCTGCTGTAGTGATTAAGCTAACGGCTGCTGTTATGAGCCGTTGTTAACGCAGTCGTTATGGTGCTTGCTAGAGGTATTGCAGGTAACAGGCCAACTCTGCAACCCCTTATTAAACAGTGGTTTGGTGTGTTTTTGTGCTGTTTTGTATTTGTAGGGGAATGGTCCGTTTGCATCTTGCATTGCGTGCTGCAAACGGGAGCTAGCTATTTTTACTCGCTAACAGGGGCCACGGCTTTACAGGCTTTTCATTAGCTCTGGTGTCACGCCGTCTTTAGATATTCGGGCACGTTGCATACGGCCAAGAGCCGATTGAGCCAATAACTCAACGCCTTTATAGGCAGGACGAGGCAAAATATTTAACAGATAGGCGGCGGCAAGAGTGGCCACAGTGCGTCCTGTTTCATACCTCACAATCGTCGGCGATGTTTTCAGTGCTTGGTTTATGCGTATGACTGCTTCTTTACCATCGTTATTGCGAATGGCTTGTCTCGCAAGGTATCGCAGTTGGTAGGCTCTGGCACGATTTTCGTGTAGCGCCAATAGCTCAGGTGCGTAGCGGCTAGCTTTGTTTACCATGTTCTCCCATGAGGCATACTGCTTATTGGAGTCCGCAGATAACCCCTGGTTATTGAGGCGGTAATAGGTGAGTGGTGCGGGGAGTCCCTCCATTTTCCAATGGGTGGTGGCCAGGATCCTCAACCAACACTCGATATCTTCCGATTGACGAAAGTTCTCATCAAAGTAGCAACTATGGGGATGGCTTTTATTCAGTGCTTGATAGCGGATATCGCATAATGTTTCCCTGCGCAGTACTGCAGCGGAACCGTTACCGACAGGGTTACGACAAAGTAGATCACTGGCACTGATATCGGTTAACTGCGGCATCTGGAACACATTGATAGCGTTACCTTGGTAATCAATAAACAGTGAGCGGGAAAAACTAATGCCGACCTCTGGGGCGTTATCCAAATGCGCTACATGCTGAGTTAACTTTTCTGGGTGCCACATGTCGTCAGAATCAATAAAAGCAACATAACGACCGATAGCGTGGCGTATGCCGGTGTTTCTAGCGGCAGCTAAGCCTTGGTTTATCGGATGATTAATAATCCTGATCCGTGGATCTGTAAAAGTCTGACATATCGCGAGACTGTTATCGGGGGAGCAGTCATTGACCAAAATTAGTTCAAAATTACTCAATGTTTGTGCCAGTACCGAGTTGATAGCGTCTTCTACAAACGCAGCAACATTGTAGATGGGCATGACCACAGATACTTTTGCCGTTAGCGGTTTATGGTATTGGTTATTAGATGTCATAGCGTGTCTCCCGTGAGCGTTCATCTGCGGTTAAGGTGTTCTTAGTGAACGGCGTCAAGGTGATTTATTCCATGACACCCTAGTGGTGATATCTTGTCGCTGCTGGCCATTGCGGACGCTTTTGGATGGCGTTTGAGTAAACATTAAATAGAGGGTAAAGCTCGGCATGGCAATCAAGTGAACCAGTAAGATACCCAGTGCCACAGTGGTGAGCCCTGAGATGCTGCAAAACGCGATAGTGGTGGCTAGCACTAAAGTGAAAATACTATTACAGATAAGGTTGAACCGGCTTTGTCCTGAGCTGATTAAGTATTGGCTAACAGCTTCGCCAAGCGGCCTGACCAGACCACTTAGACACAGCAAAATAAAAATGGGTAGGGCGCCAGCATCGAGCCACTTTTGGCCATAAATCAGCGGCAGATAAAAAGGAGCGAGCATCGCTTGCACGGTAATGATCGGTAGCGTGAGCAGCATAATGAATTTAAGCGATTGAAAGTATTTTTGGTATAAACTCAGGCTTGGTTTGTTGCTGTCAGCCGCTGTTTGACAAAGGTGAGAGTAAAGGGCTGTACCATAGCTTTGGATCAGCCCAAGACTGATCCCTAAGCTGGCATTAAAAGCAAAAAAGTAGATCCCTAAGGCCTCAATACCGAGGAAATAACCGACCAGTATGTAGTCGACGTTCTGGCGTATGGCGATAGCCAAGTCCCCGAAACCAACTTGTAGGCCGAATCTTAACATCTCAATGGCCTGTGGGTTCAACCCCAGTGTTTGTTTGTGCTTGCTAGTACGCTTGCTAGCGCTGGGGACAGTGTTAGGGCTCGTCGTAAGTTGCTGAGTCTCAACCGTATTCGATGAGGTAAGTGTGTTTAATAAAGCCTCGGGAAGGGGATTGTGATATCGATGAACCCCAATCCAAACAAATATCACAATAATCTTAGGCAAGATAATTGCCCAGATCCCCAACCCGAGTAAAGCAAGAGTGGCTGTTAATAGCCCATCAAAAACCGTTTGCCAAAGCACGGCGCGACCAACCACTCTCATGCGGTTGAGGCGCAGGTTTTGCGCGGCGTAAAGCATGCCCAGTGGCAGTAATAAATAGCTTGTTGCCATAAGTATCATTGGCATTATGAGCTGCACGTCATCGTAATAGAGTGCAAGTGGCCAGCTGAGTAAGCTCATGGCAACGAAGGCGGTAATGGCGGCTAACCAGTTAACTTGATTGGCACTGGTGAGTGCATTATTAAACTGTTGGTCATCCATCTGTATTAGTGCAGCGGATGATATTCTGCGTGTCGGAGTACAGATAACTTCAAAACTGGTGAGAATGATGGCGACCAGACCAAACACTTCCGGTGTCAATAGGCGAGCGATAATGATGCTAGACCCAAGGCGCACAATACGACCGAGTACTTGAGCGGAACCAAGCCAAAACAGACTCTTGCCAAGCGCACAGCCTAACAGGGTGGTTAGGCTGCTTTTAAGCTTTGATATTGCCTGCATACAACCACCTGTTAGTCGATGAAATTAGGAGACGCTAACATTAAGCTGCATATCCTCTCGTGTTACACAGAGAGTTACAGGTATCGTGCCAACTTTTAATTTCCGTACATTAAGTTGCTAAGTAATTGAAGAGTATTACGATTAGTTCGTTGGTGTTTTTGAGTGTTGTGGGACTTTAGATAGTGGCAGCGAATATTAATACTGATTTTGCATATTGCGAGTCAGAATGAATAAAGCAGGGTAAAGCAGGAGTAAAGCAGGGGTGGGGCCGAGGAAGGGCAGGATTAAAGCTGGAATAGATAGAGCCGGTCAAGAGCCGGATTAGAGCAGGAAAAGGGCAGAGATAAAGCCGAGTAAAAGCAGGATTAAGTCCGGAATAGATAAAGCTGAGGAAGGGCCGGATTAAAGCTGGAATAGATAAAGCTGAGGAAGGGCCGGATTAAAGCTGGAATAGATAAAGCTGAGGAAGGGCCGGATTAAAGCTGGAATAGATAGGGCCGGTCAAGAGCCGGATTAGAGCAGGAAAAGGGCAGAGATAAAGCCGAGTAAAAGCAGGATTAAGTCCGGAATAGATAAAGCTGAGAAAGGGCAGGATTAGAGCTGGAATAGATAGAGCCGGTCAAGGATAGAGCTGGAAAAGGGAATAGATAAAGCCGAGTAAAAGCAGGATTAAGGCCGGAATAGATAGGCCGAGGAAGAGTCGATATAGAGCCGGTCAAGGATAGAGCTGGCAAGATCTGGACTTAGGGCTGGGGTGGAGCTGGGATTTCGCCGGTTTTATTGTGTTTTAGCGCACTGCCTATAATGATAAGTCCCGGCCAAAATAGGTAGGCTAATATCTCTAAGTTTTCACCAAAGGTGTAAAGGAAAATCATCACTATAATGGCAACCGCGGCTGCTGAAATAGCATTGCTAAATACATAGCGCAGCAGACTGAATAAAGTGATTAACATCGCGGAGGCTAACGCTAATGCGCCAATGAGTCCTTTTACAAATAGCAAACCATACCAGGTGTGGTGAGAGCCAATCGGCATGTACTCCACTAAATGGGGACCTTTTTCGACAATGCCGTGGCCCCATATCATCGCCTCATTAGCCCAACGTTCGAGGGCAATATTAGCCAGCTCCTGTCTGACACGTGTCGACCCCGCACGGACATTTTTAAAGGCGTCGATACTCTGTTCAATTTTTTCAAGTACGCTATTTCCCGATAAGCCGAGCAATAGCAGCGCTGGGCAGGCGGCAAAATACAACCAAGGGGAGCGGTACCACCGAATGAACATAAAAAAGCCGATCAAAAGTAGGTAGCAGACCAGTGCCAGTCTAGACTGAGACAGTAAAACCATGCTTAAACTGCCAGCAAAACCGTAGAACCGATATCGCCTTGATTGTTCTTGGCAGGCAAAGATAAAAAACAGATTGCCCATCAGGCCTAATGCCGGTGCCCAGGGGGTAAATAAGCGCCATCTTGGCAGCCCACTGCCTGGATCAAGTTCATATAGGCTTACGCTGAAAAACTCAGGCCCTGGACCACCAATAATGCTCAGTGGTGAGGTATAGAGTGTACTGGGGAGCTTTATCGCCCATGCGAGTATAAAAATAGGCAATAATATAAGCGTGTGCTTACAGACGATACAACCGGCGCGATAGATGATGTGGGGGCGAATATTGAGTGAACCGATTAACGGGAATATGGCTAGCAGCGCCCAACCTTTGGCCCAGCCAATGCTCGATTTGATTAGCTTGGCTAGGCCTAACCCCTCACTGAAATGTGCGATAACCAAGGCTAACAACATCAAGCTCATTGCCACTATCCAGTAAAGCTGTGTTTTGCTGACCACAAAATGCTGCCCTTTAAACAGGGGTCTGCTGGTGAGTCTTAATAGCAAGATCCAACCAATGACAGGGGCAACCACATACATGGCACCTAATAACCAGAAGAGGTAGGTGCCAGTCATCGCATACCAAACTAGTCGTTCATCAGAATTTTCTGGAGTATAGGCTTGCGGATCCATAACATTCCCATCCCTGCGATTAATGATATCGATGCGGCAAATCCGCCAACAAGCGCGAGTAAAACAGGCAGCTTATCTGATGACTCCGGCAGCGTCGGCGTAGACATTAACTGCAGCAAAGGAAATGACGAATATATATCTGCTTTGCCTACATCCATTTTTGCCAGTGCCGAGGTAAATACCGCCGTTGCTACCTGATGCTCTCTTTGTAGTGCCTCAAGTTTAGCAGCGTCATCGTTACTGTCGTATAAACGGTGATCCCAATCGTGGATCTGCTGCGTAAGCGAACCAATTCGACTATTTAGCCCTTTGGCTTTAGTGTCCAGAGTTAAGAGTTGCTGCATTAATTGGGCTCGACCATCAAGATCATCGGCTGATAACATCAACATCAAGCGTTTATCAGTATAGCCAAGTAATACTTTACAACGTTTTGATATTGCAGCGAGTATCGATGTTTGCTCATTTCGATGGGTAACGACTTGCGGATGACGTTTACCAAAGCGACTGGCATACTCAGTCAGTGTTGCCGTGACATCGGTATAGCTTATTAGTAGCTGTTGAAACAACTGGTCATTTTTTAATGTTAGCAAGCCAGCTGCTTGTTTGGGTGATAATGATAAATGTATCTCTAGCATTCTCTGGCTGGCGATAACACCTTGATACTCTGACGACAAGTTAACCTTGTTATGTCTTAAGCGCTCCATCGTTAACGCCAGCTCTTTAAATTGATCGAGCGTGACTAAACCATACTCTGATTGGAACTCTAATAGCTTGTTTTGGGTCAGGCTGACTTTATTGGCAAAACTCGCAATACCAACCCTAATGGCGTCTTCTCGTTGTTGTACTTCATCATTACGTAACTGCGACAGTAATGCTTGTAGGCTGTGATAATGTGCCCATGCTCGCTGCTGCGCCCCTTCGGCCGTGGTGGCTTTTAAACTGAACTGCATTAGCCCTGTTTGATTTGGCAGTTTTAGTTTGGGTTTTGTAAACTGACTCCCTTTGATATTGACGATCTTTGCCGCTTCATTAAGTAAGGTTCTGCTGCTGGCAATGGATTTGTAATTGATCCGCGGATCAATGGCGGTGCTTAAGTAGGGCGAGCTAACTGTGCTGCTTGCTTGACCGACACTGTCTAAACTCACCACTGCACCGGCACCTGCGCCGGGTAGAATGAGTGTCCATTGGCTGACATAGCGGCTAGGAGTGACAAGTATAAAAAACAGTACGAATGACCATATTATCGCCAGCAATATAAAGGTTAGCTTTAGGTAATTGCTTTTTCGCTGTTTGACAGTGACTTGGCTACCGTTAATGAGTAAACGCTTCATCCACTGTAGAGGTCTTATTGATTGCTGTTTATCCATCATTGCCTCCTTTATTTATACTGGGTTATAGACCTTAGCCGGTCAGTTATAAGGAGTAGGCCTGCTATTTCACTGCGGTCTAATCCCGGTCTTAACCTCTTTTCAATCCCACTGAAATCACGCATCTTGAGGTTGAACGGTTATAACATTAAAGTAGTTCCAGCAAGGTTGCAGGGACTAAAATCTCGGTGACTGTTCTTGCTATCTCGCGCATATTGGTGACACGTGAGTCGTAGCAAGCAATACCGTCACCAGGCATCAATATCGGGTTCATGCCAGTTTCCCAAGAGTGTCTAATGAGTGAATCCATCGAGCGCTCAATCACATCCACTTCTGAAGTTAATGGATTTTTCGTGATCAGCAGTAGATGTCGACTGGCATTGGTTGATTGCGCGCCACCGACGCAGTTTGCTGCTATTGCACCATTAAGTAGACGGGTACCGTAGGGAAAACGCGTGGCATCGGTATCGACTGCCGACTGCGAGTTACTGCTGGCGGGTTGCGTTAGGTTTGATAGAAACACCCGGATCCCTGGCGTAGTGATTTGAGATGGTCTAGCCAGCGCATCATCAAAATAGTCGTGCTGCGGTACATGTATATGGTCACCTGACATTAAGGTCATTGATGGCACTGGGTAGCCGTGGATCACGCCCGAAAGGTCAAGCTTGAAGCTGTGCTGCTCACGAATAACGATAATTTCACTGATATTGGCATCGGGGCGAACGCCACCAGAGGCTCTTAGTGCAGCGGCAATGCTTCTCTCTGCTGCTTGATCGCCGCTGTGCCCGCCATCATCATCGATGATCTCAAGATCTGTTTTTTTGTTGATTTGATGCTGTCCTGGTTCAAACACCCCCCCTGAAACGGTGACCTCTACCGGTGCCCATTTTAGCGGCGTAATACTGAGTCTTACACTGTCTTTGAGCATAAAGTCTTCATCAACTAAATGCTGATTTATCGCGGTAGATAGTTGTTGAACATCGAGCCCCTTGGCATGAATGGCTTGCAGGTAGGGCAGGTAGATATAGCCGTCGTTATTGACTTCGACGTTGCCACTAAACTCCTCGCCGTTAAGAATATCGACCTTCAATCTATCTCCGACGGATAAACTGATGTTTTGCGGTAGATGTAGCGCTTGTTGCGCTTGAGCTGCATCCATCAACCAAGTGGTGCCCATTGGACTGTTTGGCTGCTGGCTTATATTTTTAGGCGCCCGTTCGCTGGTTTTACTGCGCATGTAGGGAGTATCGCTATCGTAGAAGTGGCACTGGGTCATGTCATCTTCAACATTGTCACAAATGTCCGCTTCTTCTGGGTGGTGAGGCAGTACGCATCCGGATAATGCCGTTGCTATGGTAATGATGAACAGTGCTGATAACGCCTTTAATGGCTTTGTCGTCCTCACCGAGCTCATTTCAACACTCTGCGTCAATGCAGAGTGAATTGCTGTCGCTGATAAGTTTAAGCTGTGATTGGGGTTCATAGCGTAGCCCTCTATACATGGCTTGTTAGCTAGCAAGTTCATTGCATATGTAATCAACTGCGGCAGTTTCGTCTTCAAAGATGGAAAAAACCTGATGCAGACGAGTAAGCTCGATCAGTGCTCGTACGCCAGCAGTTGGTGACAGCAATACAATTTCGCCATCTTGCTCTTCAACTTTTTTTAGCGCTGAAATAAGTACTGAAAGGCCACTGGAATCTATGTACTGCACCTGATGTAAATCGATAACCAGTTGGGTCATTCCGGCATTAATTTGTTGCAACATTGCAGCGCGAAGCGTCGGTGTCTTGGTCATGATCACTTCAACAGGAAAAGTGATTTTGCAGGCATTATTTTGTGCTAGTGGGGAGAATGTCATAGGAAGCTCCTTAATATACTTTGGCCACTGTTACTCATGGGTCGCAATTAGTGATTAGTAAGTCGTGATTAGTGAATAGTTGCTAATGAAGATGAAAGTAGCGAGTGCTCTGCTCTACATCTTTATTGGCTTCATATAGACCATTGCAACTGCAGTGCCAGTTTTTAAGTGCCTGTATTACTGTGAGTTTACCTGTTTTGTCGCGAGGTTGGGGGAAGTGACATTTAAATCGATTCTTAATATGCAAAGCAAAATGCACAATCTGTCAATTGCCAAAATGTGCAGTAAGAGCGGAGTTATGGCGGTTGAAAGAGGAAGATAATACGCCATGTTGCGCTTTGATTACTGACTTAACTGCTTAGCCAGAACACAGCGTACAGATCTTGATTAAGCTTCGTTAATATGAGCGCTGAGCATGCCAGCATCATCGGATTGACAAGCTCAATTGCAGATGAGTCCCCGCAACAGATTCTTGTACTCTTACGTTATCCATCCAGCTGTGCATAATCCATAAACCTCGGCCAGATTGAGTATTAGCATCAGGGCATTGCTGTGGTACTTGGTTGCTATGTAATGCAGAATTATCAAGCAGGTCGACAATCAATTTTCTATCGCGATAGTGCAAAATGAGGGTCATATTTGCGGAGCTGTTATCAGTGTGACTCATTACATTTGCGACAGCTTCAAGTACGCAGGTGACAATCTTAAATCTTTGCGACGAGCTTATGTGGTTTTGTAACATAAACTGCTCTATCTCTAGGCAAAGAGAGTGCTTAGCCAATATCGTTTTATTGAGGTTGATCTGTAAGCTATTCATATTCTGTCCTTGATAAGATTAATTTATTCGTGGAGTGAATGAGTTATTGGTCGCTGACGGTGAGGAGATCAGCATTAATGAAATATCGTCCTGAGCCTGATTCTGTTGCCATAAATCACAACTATGGGTTAGGTGGTGCAGCAGGGAATTAGGAGTTAGTGTTCTGGCATCGTTGATGACTTTGAGCAGACGCGGCTGGCCAAAGAATCCATGTTTCGGGTGACGGCATTCATAGATCCCATCGGAGTAGAGTAGTAAGTGTTGCTGCTGTGCTAATGAAAAATGGCTGCTGCTATATTGAACATTCTTGCGGACCCCCAAAGGCAGTTGAGGAGTCACATTGAGCTGGGTTTGACCGACAAAATAGGCTTGCTGTGGATCAATGATAATAGGTGCTGGGTGGCCCGCGTTAATGTACTCTACAGCGCCAGTGACAGTATTAGCTATGCCAAAAAAACCGGTTGCAAAACAGCCACTATTTTGCGGGTCATCAAATTCATTGTTAACCGTATAGACCAGTCTGCACAGATCTAATGCCTGCCAGGCCTCTTGATTGTTAGTTAAATTTTGTGCCAGGGTGAAGCTTTGCATAGAAGCTGCTGTGCCATGGCCGCTGACATCGAGTAGGTAAAACCCAATATGCTGCTCATCGATATTGAAGCACTGAAAAATGTCCCCAGCCAGATCGTGTGCTGGTTTGAACTCACAGGTCACCTGCCACTGCTGATTCAGCTGACAGTGTTCCGGCAGCAGCGCCTGTTGTAGTTGGGCTGCCAGCGCGAGATCCTGTTTAACTAAACTGAGGTATTGTTGCTCCTTTTTAAGTAGCTGGTTTAGTTTGGTATTTTTTTGTGCAAGTTGGCTCTGCATCTCTATTATTCGAAGTCCAGCATTGATCCTCGCCTTGAGTACAGCACTATTGAATGGCTTAGCAACATAATCATCGGCGCCGGAATTGATCCCCTCTACAATATGGCTAGCCTCGCTGTTGCCTGTGAGTAGAATGGTATAGGGGCTATTGAGTGAGCGTTTGAGTATCTTGCAAAACTCGATGCCGTTCATGTTTGGCATCATCCAATCGGTAATGACGAGATCGATATGGTGATCGCTAAGGTATTCAATCGCTGACTCCGCGTCGGCGAAATCTACGCAGTTAAGCCCCATAGCAGCCAATAAACCACTTAGTAAGCAGCGCTCGCTGTCGCAATCTTCGACCAGCATGATGTTAAACTTTTGCTCTGTTTCTGAAGAGGCAAACACAGTCATTACTCAATTCGCAAAATTGCTGGGCCATGGAACTAGACAGCAAGCACTATGCCACCGTCACTTACTTTCTCCTATCTACCTGTATACATTAGTTATTGTGTTTTAAATGGTTTTTTGAACTCTAGCCTAATAGCCATTTTATTGTGAGACTGTTGCAAATTGCGAATCGCTGTTCCATATTGAGAATCTACATCTATTATCAATAAGTACTTGTCATAGATGGATATTTCTAAATGTGCTGGTTGATTTCGGCTTTTGTTAATCTTGGCGTGCTTATTGCTGGTATTAATCAACCGCAAATTGTTTCAAATCAAGGATAGAACGGCATGTTTTCACTCTTCTATAAAGACAAAGTAGATTTAATGCTGGGCTTAAAAATAGTGATCGCTAGCTTGCTATTGTTCTTCGCGCAGACCAGCACAGCTGAGGTTGAGCGCCATGGCTCTACTGAAACACTGGTATTTGGTGTTGTGCCTCAGCAAGCGGCGAGTACATTGGCTAGAGCTTGGGGACCGCTGTTGGCTGAAGTGTCGCAAAATGCAAAGCTTGATTTGCGTTTTGCAACAGCGCCAGATATCCCTACTTTCGAAGCAAGGCTTGCGAAAGGGGAGTATGACGTTGCATATATGAACCCGTACCACTACGTGCAGTTTAATCAATCGCTGGGTTATCAGGTTCTTGCTAAAGAGCAAGACAAAAAGCTTAGAGGCATCATTGTGGTTGCAAAAGATGCGGCATATAACAATCTCGAGGCTTTGTCTGGAAAAACTATCGCGTTCCCTGCACCAGGGGCATTTGCTGCCAGCATGATCCCCAGAGCAAACTTAAAACAACGCAATATAGACTTTTCGGCTAAGTTTGTCGGCTCCCATGATTCTGTCTATTTAGGGGTATCGAAAGGGCTATTTAAAGCAGGCGGCGGGGTAGGCAGAACATTCAATAATTTGCCCGCTGAGACAAAGTCTAAGCTGCGTATTCTTTGGACCACGCCTGGTTACACTCCCCACGCGATTGCCGTGCATCCGCGAGTGTCACAGAGCACGCGTAACATACTTGTCGACCAGCTAGCGGCTTTATCTGAGTCGCAGCAAGGTCTGGCTTTGCTCAATACGCTTGGTTTTAGCGCATTGAACCCCGCGAGTGATAGTGACTGGGATGATGTTCGAGCATTAAAGCTTGGTGAGCTATCAATTCCATTAAAGGAGGGTCATTAATGTCGTTTAGACTAAAAACCATTCTTGGCATTGCGATTATTGAAGGCTTGCTGTTAATGCTGCTGGTGTACACCAGTATCGGTTATCTGAAGTCATCGAATGAGTCTGAAATTGAAAAACGGGCGCAATCAATTGCTTCATTATTTGCGGCGGCGGCAAAAGATGCGGTGTTGAGCACCGACTTATCCACTTTGAGTAACTTGGCGAATGAGCTGATTGCGACCAATCAAGTACTGTATGTCAGTGTTTTTAATATAGATGACCTTCTAGTTACCGCTGGCGGAGTTGATGAAGTTCACCTTGCCGCACGTGATAGCACGGTGACAAATGTAGATGATGGTATTTTAGATATTGAAGCTATGGTAGCCGAGTCAGGGATTGTTTACGGCAGAGTAGAGCTTGGGGTCGAGGTGTCTAAATTGGAACTCTTTATTGCCGATGCTACTAAGCGGTTTCTATTTATTGCCGCCTTAGAGATGATTCTCGTGGCGCTTTTTTCTTGGTTATTGGGTCACTATCTAACCCGCAATTTACTGCAACTAAAATCGGCTTCTACTCGAGTATTTTCAGGTGAAAAACAGGTTAAGTTAGCGGTAACATCAAATGACGAAATAGGTCAAGCAGCGCATGCTTTTAACCTGATGGTTGAGCAGATTGATATGAAAACTCATGCGCTTGAAAATGCAAATACACGCTTGAGCACTATTTTAGGCACCGCTTTAGATGGCTATATTATTATTAATACTCGCGGTGAAATCAACGAAGTTAATCCGGCTGTTAGTCGGCTTTTTGGTTATAAAGAGAGTGAGCTATTAGGCGAGAATGTATCGTTACTTTTGCCACTATCAGAACGACAGATGCATGACGGTTATATCCGCAAGTACCTAGAGAGTGGCGATGCTAAAGTTATAGGCAAAGGTCGAGAGTTAATGGCGCAGCATAAAGCTGGTGGATTGTTTCCTATTGAGCTGTCAATCTCAAAAATGGTACTCGATGGCGAACTACTGTTTTTAGGATTAGTGAAAGATCTTAGTGATGTAAAACGTGCAGAGGGCGCTGCCCAACGTACAGAGTCAATTCTATTAGCCACATTAGAAGGCAGTAAAGATGCACTCATCACCATCGACATCACAGGTGAAATTCAAGAGGTAAATGAGTCCGCTTGTTTGATGTTCCACGCCCATTCACAGGCTTTGGTCGGTGAGATAATGGAGACCTGCTTGTTTAAAGGCGAGGCGCAAGTAGCCTTTCGCGAAATTTTAGAGGAGTACCGCCGCACTGGGGCTGGAAAAGCATTTAAAAATGCCACCGAAATGTTTGCGACTCGCTTTGATGGGCAGTCCCTTCCAATTGAGATTACATTAGTTCCGGTTCAGCTAGGAGAGGAGATGCTACTGACTGCGTTTATTCGCGATATTTCAAAGCGAATAGAGCATGAAACTCAGCTTCAACTCGCTAAGGAACAAGCGGAGCAAGGCAGTAAAGCTAAATCGCGTTTTCTAGCCACCATGAGTCACGAAATTCGCTCACCACTCAATGCTGTTCTGGGCAGCGTAGAGTTGATGCTGGATTCGCGCCTAAATAAAGAGCAGCGTATTTATGCTAATACGGCAAAAGAAGCGGGCACAGCACTACTAAGCACGATTACCGATATTTTGGATTTCTCTAAAATTGAAGCTGGGCAGATGTTGTTGGAAAAAAGCACTTTTTCAGCAGCGAAGCTAGTTAGTCAGGTGCTACAAATTTTGTCACCTAAAGCGCAAGATAAAGGGGTTACTCTAGCAAGCTTTGTCAATTGTAATGTCCCTGAAAGTCTTATTGGTGATGGTCAGCGCTTACGCCAAGTGCTGCAAAACTTAGTCGACAATGCAATTAAATTTTCATCCGGTGGTTGTGTGGCCGTAGAGATGTGGCTGCTTGAAAGTACCTCAAGTAAGGTGCAGCTATGCTGTACCGTATCGGACCAAGGTATTGGTATTAGCCAGGAAGCGCAGAGCACGCTATTTAAGGAGTTTAGTCAGGTTCATGATGAGTACAATACTAACTATAGCGGTACCGGGCTGGGTTTAGCTATCTGCGCAGAAATTATCACACGTATGGAGGGTTCTATTGCGCTCAAGAGTGAACAAGGCGAAGGGAGCTGTTTTAGCTTTGACGTCAAACTTGAGCTAGACGAAGCTGATGTGCCGTTATCTGCTCACCCGCCTCGTGATGATCAGGTGCTACTGGTGCACCCTAATGCGACTTACTGTGAATTATTTGAAAAGCAATATAAGCAATATGGGGTAAATGTAATATGCGTCGATAGTGTTGAGAACATCTTCAATGTATTAAAAGCGCAAGCTCGTTTTAACCTTGTACTGATTGATGAACGCTGTCTTGTCGATCTCACAGTGCAACAGGCTAAAGAGATTAAACAGTCTTATCTTTATGATGAAGCGTTAATGGCGGCGCTAATGACGGTTGTAGTCCCTGAAGCGTCAAAATTGTTGGCAGAGGTCGGTCTTGAGCAAGTCGTTAACAAACCGCTAAGCAGAGATATGATGCTTGCCATGCTCAGTGGGGAACATCGCTTAAATACTGAGTTAACCAGCGCCGAAGATATATTGATGAATGAAAGCCAAACAACATTGCCCATCTTGTTGGCCGAAGACAGCCCCGCAAATCAGATGGTTGCTAGTGCGCTATTAAATAAAGCGGGCTTCGATGTTGAGATAGCTAATAATGGTAAAGAAGCTGTAGCTATGGCGGCGAGCAAGGATTATGCATTGATTTTAATGGACATGAGAATGCCAGAGATGGATGGTATCGAAGCCACCGAACATATATTACTGCACAATCCGCATCAGCTCATCATAGCTATGACCGCCAACGTGCAAAAAGAGGATGTAGAGTTATGTATGAATGCGGGGATGAAAGACTTTGTGCCTAAACCCGTCAACAGAGCGCAACTCATTAAAGCGGTTAATCGATGGGTGGTAAAGGACACATTTGCAGGTCAAGTGTCTTATCATGTAAATCAGCAAGGGGGTCGCAGTGGTAAAACTATCGCTGCTGGGTATAACGATCCGCTTAAAGCTAATTCAGCCAAGCATACGCCCTCTATTCAAATTGATGATGCTCTAAACGAGAGCATTGAATCAAAATGGTCAGCATCACAGCCTGTTTTTACGGCTACAATTAATAATGAAGCCAATCAAGACTGCCAGCAAGTAGAGGAACCACGTTTGTCTGAAAAACATCAGCTAGAGCAGCATGCAGCAAACGATGTTACTGAAGAGAACTGCAGTGGCATACTCGATGAAACCACACTTGAAGAGCTAACCAGTATGCTTGGAGAGGAGGCGATGGCAAGAATGTTCACTGTTTTTATAGATGAGGCTGAGGAGCGACTCGATATATTGCGGTCACTACTAAAATCCTGTCAGTCACAGGGTGAATGCGATTTAGGCGAAGCTGATATACAGGCTCACACCTTAAAAAGCAGTGCTGGCAGTTTTGGTGCTAAAGCATTAAGTGCGGCAGCAAAAGCGCTTGAATTAAGTGCTAAAGAAGGTGATATTAATCAAGTACCGCAGTTACTTAGTCATGTCATTGAAACGGGCGAGCAAACGTTGCAGGTATTTAAATCTCGCGTAGGATAGTTTCTCGACCTCTACCCAAGCCACTTGAAAGTGCAGGTTTCAGTGGGAATTAAATGGACTTTAGACACTGTCCTTGGTACTTGCGTCTATTGCAGTTAATGGTCATACCCTTAATAAAATCATATGCAAGATAACTGCTAGACTTTACATTCGATAATGAAAGCGTATTCAGCTTCGTTAATGATAAATAGGTAATAGGTGACTCTTATATGGATATAACAAGCTCGTTCACCACACTGCTTGTAGAAGATAGCATGTCGCTCGGAGCGTTATACACCGAATACTTACGTGCCGATGGAGCAAAAGTCACTCATGTTAATCATGGTGAGGATGCGCTAAACGAGTTGAAGCAGTGGCAACCGGATCTACTAGTTTTAGATATTAAACTTCCCGATATGTCCGGTATGGAGATTCTTGATATTGTTCAGCAACAGTATCCAGCTATTACCGTCATCATGATCACCGCGCATGGCACCATTGATCTGGCGGTCGATGCTATGCGAGCGGGTGCTTTTGATTTTTTGGTGAAGCCATTCGACGCCAAGCGTCTATCCATTACCGTCCGCAATGCCCTCAAGCAGCGACAACTGGTTAACTTGGTCGCTAAATATGAAAGCAGTTTACCCAAACCTCATTATATGGGGTTTATCGGTGAGTCGCTTGCGATGCAAACCGTGTACAAAACAATCGACTGCGTAGCAAATAGCAAGGCATCCGCTTTTATCGTGGGCGAAAGTGGCACCGGCAAAGAAGTTTGCGCACATGCGATTCATCATGCCGGTAGCCGCCGCGATGAAGCTTTTGTTGCCTTAAACTGTGCCTCAATTCCTAAAGATCTCATCGAGAGTGAAATTTTTGGCCACACCAAAGGGGCCTTTACCGGCGCTATTGCTAACCGTGATGGTGCGGCTACTCGCGCCCACAAAGGTACGCTGTTTCTTGATGAAATCTGCGAAATGGATTTAGAGCTGCAAAGTAAGTTACTACGTTTTATTCAGACCGGTGTTTTTCAACGCGTGGGGGGCACTAAAGAGGAGAAAGTTGACGTACGTTTTGTTAGTGCGACTAACCGCACTCCTTGGGATGAAGTGAAAGCAGGCCGCTTTAGGGAAGATCTATTTTATCGATTACATGTTATCCCCATTGAACTGCCACCGTTAAGAATGCGCGGTAAAGATATTATTCTATTAGCCAATAAATTGCTTCAAGAGTACAACAAGGAAGAGGGTAAGCAATTTAAAGGCTTTAGCTCTGCCACTAAGCAATGCCTTAAAAATTATCGATGGCCAGGCAATGTAAGACAGCTGCAGAATGTGATTAGGCAAGTGGTGGTGCTTAATGATACTGATACGGTAGAG
This sequence comes from Shewanella sp. KX20019, assembly GCF_016757755.1. Classification (NCBI taxonomy): domain Bacteria; kingdom Pseudomonadati; phylum Pseudomonadota; class Gammaproteobacteria; order Alteromonadales; family Shewanellaceae; genus Shewanella; species Shewanella sp. KX20019. Next base: position 1,928,327 of record NZ_CP068437.1, read on the forward strand.
CTTGATATGTTACCTATGCAAGTCAGCGCCGATAATAATGTTAAACATATAACGCCTCAAGTTCAAACTAAAGCAACGCCCTTTACGGGGGGGAATGGTCACTCGGCGGTTAATGAGGTTGTAGAAGTTGAGGGCGGAGGAACTGAGCCGCTAGCATCACAAACAGCAGTCGATATCGTTCCGTTATGGATCTCCGAGAAGCAGACTATTGAAGATGCGATTGATTTTTGTGGTGGCAATGTACCTAAGGCGGCGGCATTGTTGGATATTAGTGCCTCGACAATCTATCGAAAACGACAGAGCTGGGAAGAGCTGGAGAGTAGCTTAACTCAAGAAGGTTAGGTATAGAACATAGAGAAACCACCTGTATCGGAGTAGACTACATGTCTACTCTTTTTGTTTTTAAGAATGAGACTAATCATGAAGTTTCTCGTCGATACTCACGCTCATACCATAGCTTCAACCCATGCTTATAGCACTGTGCATGATTACCTTAGGGTTGCGAAAGAGAAAGGCATCAAGTTATTTGCCATTACCGATCATGGGCCTGATATGGCTGACGCACCGCATTTTTGGCATTTTGTTAATATGCGGGTTTTACCGCGGATTGTTGATGGTGTTGGTGTGTTGCGTGGTATCGAAGCTAATATAAAAAATCAGCAGGGTGACATCGACTTTTTTGGCGACTATCTGCAAGAGCTCGATATCGTGTTGGCAGGGTTTCATGAACCAGTGTTACCGCCATCGACAAAAGAGGCTCACACTGCTGCACTGATAAACTGTATTGAGGGCGGTAATGTCGACATTATTAGTCATCCGGGCAACCCCGCATACCCGATTGATATTAAAAAAGTGGCTGTTGCCGCCGCCAAAAACAATGTCGCGTTAGAGATCAATAACTCCTCTTTTTTGACCTCCAGAAAAGGCAGTAAAGGTAACTGCATTGCAATTGCTAATGCCGTAAAAGAAGCTGGTGGGCTATTGGTGATGGGCTCTGACTCTCACGTTGCCTTTAGCTTAGGTGGTTTTGAAAAAGCGATCGAAGTTATTGAGCAAGCAGAGTTTCCAATAGAGCGTTTACTTAATCGTAGTCCTGAAGCCCTGCTGTGTTTTCTATCTGCTCGAGGTCATACATCACTGGACGAGTACTCCGCTTTAATTGAGTAAACTTACGTTAAATGATGGCTGTTAGCGATGACCGTTAATGGGCCACTCTTTTTGCTCGGTGCTCAAATAGATATTGTTAGTAATAGTGTAATCAAATCGGTTAATTAACCGCTGACAATGCAACAACTTTAGTGAATTTTTTGATGAAAATATTGGTTACAGGTGGTAACGGGCAGCTAGCGCAGTCCTTAGCATTGATAGCAAACATCAGTGGTGCTCAGGTTAAAGCGAGCCCGTTTGATGACCAAAGTGCTGGCGCTATTAACACCGACCTTAAACGGGCATTGCTCGCTGTTTTACCTGAAGCATCGAGTTGTTTAAGTCCGCTAGATGAGGTGTTTATATTGGATCGCCAGCTGTTAGATATCTGCAACTCCACATCAATCGCTGCCGCTTTTAAGCAAATAAAGCCAGATGTGCTGATTAACTGCGCGGCCTATAATGCTGTCGATAAAGCGCTGTTAGATGTGGATACTGCCTATCAAGTCAATGCAATTGGGCCTGAGTTACTTGGATTACAATGTAAGAAAAATGGGGTAAAGCTAATCCATATCTCGACGGACTTTGTTTTTGCCGGCAATAAGGGCTGCGCTTATGATGAGAGTGATAGTCCATCTCCGCTATCTGTTTATGGCAAAAGTAAGCTGGCGGGCGAGCAGTCCGTACAGCAAGTGTTGGGAGCTCAGGCAAGTATTATTCGAACTGCTTGGCTTTATAGTTGCTCGGGGCATAACTTTGTCAACACTATGCTGGGGTTATTCGCGGTTAAGGATAAATTATCGGTTATCGGGGATCAATATGGCAGTCCGACTTGGAGTGAAGCGCTAGCCGTAGTGATTTTTAAGCTAATAATACACAAAGAGGTTGTGAGCTTAAATGCTCTGAGTACAAGCCAAGCGGACATTACAGATAATGAGGGGGATCCTGATACAGGAGCAAGCAATTTATACCATTACGCTGCTGCAAACACTTGTTCATGGTTTGAATTTGCCAAAGAGATCCAGCGATTAATGGCATTAGAGTCAGATAAACTTTTGCCTGTTCCCTCTTCCGCGAAAAATGCGTTAGGCGTTAGCCATTGCCAAATTAAGTCAATTAGCGCCAAATCTTGGCAAGCATTGCATGAAAAACCGCTAGCTAAAAGGCCATCGAAAAGTGCTCTAAATATTAAAAAACTGTGCCAACATTTAGGGGGCTTACAAGGGAGTTTACTTAATGCTAAATGGCAACAACAGCTAAAGGCTATGCTTGACTGTCAAAGAAGGTCCCAGAATCTACCTGACAGCTGAGAAGGTCCTAGGTACTAGGACGTTCGCCAGCTCACTGCTAGGAGATCAACAGAAAACACCATTCGGCTTTTTATGCTGATTTTATGCTAGCATCTAGAACCTTCTTTTAAAGTAGGTCGGCATTTATGCCGTCGCTTCGCTCTTTCCTAGTTTTTACCGTAAGCGAAGCGTTCCGTAGTGACGAAGTCGCGCGCTATAAGGCTGTAGGCCGTTCGTCTAAGATTTTACCGTATCTGAAAGCTGAGAAGGTCCTAGGAACTAGGACGTTCGCAAGCTCCCAGCTAGGACGGACTACGTCCTGCTAGGAGATCAACAGAAAACACCATTCGGCTTTTTATGCTGATTTTATGCTAGCATCTAGAACCTTCTTTTAAAGTAGGTCGGCATTTATGCCGTCGCTTCGCTCTTTCCTAGTTTTTACCGTAAGCGAAGCGTTCCGTAGTGACGAAGTCGCGTGCTGTAAGGCTGTAGGCCGTTCGTCTAAGATTTTACCGTCTTTCCTAGAACCTAGAGCCTAGAACCTATGCTGAACTTAAAAACTACGCTCCCAACCGGCATAAAGTGTCGCATCCCAGTCGTTGCCGCCAGAGGTGACATATTCACTGTAACTAACGGTGCCACCGACTTTTAAGGTGCCTTCATAAAAGGGTCTATGGTAACTAGTGTCATATTGGTATACCCGCTCATACTCACCTGGTGAAACAGGATTGCCACCATCAACATTACCGGTGTCAATGCCATCGGTATTGAGGCGTAACCAACGTAGTTTATTGGTAATGTTTTGACCTCCACCTAATTGGGTAATGCCGCCTACAACCAGAGTTTCAGAGTCATTATCATAAGTGCTACCTAAACTGCGGCCATAATAACGATAGCCACTCTTGTAAAATCCATGTTCGTAGAGGCAGTTATACTTTTGTGGGTCAATGCCACAAGATACCTTGGTATCTGAGTACTCTAAAAATACCCGAGTATTTAAATCGCTTAACACAAAATCGATACCGCCCATATTGGCTGCATTGATCAGTTTGTTTTTACCATTGTGATAGTCTTCATGGGTACGCTCGTAGTAGATCCCGTAAGGGATACCAAAGGCGGTGTCTGACCAGCGGAAATCGTAGCCTGCCAGCATATTTTCTTGACCATTTTCAAGCTCACCTTCATGCTTGCCACCATTAAATAGTCCGTCCCACCAATCGCTAAGGCTATTACCGTAACCTTCGCCGCCCCACTGCATGGTCCATGAAAAGCCCACTTCCAATTTCGAAATTGGTCTTAGGGTACCGCGTGCGCCCCAATGTTTAGTCTCTGGCACGTAACGGTCACTTTCCATCTGGCTAAATGCAGTGGTAAAGGTCCAAGGGCCGATCCAGTTAAGCCAAGGCGTTTCAAATGCTTGACTGTTATTTCGGCTTAAGGTCACACCGGGCATCGGTCTGGCATTGGTAGTTTGAATGAGTCCACTGTCCCAACCTGGTCCCCAGTATTTTTGTTGCGCACCGGCACTGACAATCCAGTTGCCTAACATAACAGCGGCAAAACTGTCGTCTAAACGGGTGCTGTTTCCATCAATAGGATCTACATGATAGCTGGCTGATAGACGGCCACTGAACCAGTCTTGGGTGACTTCAGCACTCACACTCCCTTCGCCTTTATCGCGATAGTCTTGGCCAAAGCCGATGAAACGAGTGGTGTCGGTTGCGCCAGCAAGTTCAACCTTGGTGCTAAATGCCCGATGGTCTTTATCGTAGGCACGATTAACTCTGTCAAAAGCACTGCGTTGAATATTTGAAAGTTCAGCCGGCTCGGCTTTATCTAAATCTTCTTTTAATCCATCCCACATCAAAGGGTAGGTGGTAATGGGTTGGACAATAACACCCGTATCGGAAAGTAGTTGGATGTCGGCTCTAAGTGCCAAGTCAGTCGGTTCAACCCACCATGCTGCTTGCACTGAGCTACAACCGAAAAGAAAAAGTCCTGCTAATAATTTGAGTTTCATTGGGATCCCTTATGTCAATGAAGCGCATTCTAGAGTATTTCGCTATAGGCTAACAGTCTAGAGTGATTTGTTATTCAAAATAAGCACTAATAACGATCAATTGGTTAGCCAATTATTCATATTGTTGACTATTACCATATAAACAGTGAATAGGAGGTTGACTGTAGGCGGAATGACTCAGCTTTTAGACTGCAGACTGCTTTTTCTATGGGGGAAATAAGGTTATTTTCTATAATTCACTCAAAATGAGAGTATTTTAGTAAGTACTCTCAGCAATATTACTAAGAGTACTTGATAAGATTAGTTACTAAGTTTAATCGAGAGTAAAAGTCTCTCGCAGATGGATGTAATCTAAACTGGTGCCTAATAGAACTTCAAACTCACCCGCTTCTGCCAACCAATCATTTGCTTTTTCATCCCAGAACGACAGATCCCGTTGGGTCAGTTGCATACTCACTTGTTTGCTTTCACCAGGCTGTAGCATCACTTTGGCGAAGCCTTTGAGCTCTTTTTCGGGGCGCTCGACACTCGCTTTTTTATCACGCAGATAGAGTTGTACCACTTCTGCTCCGGCTAATTTTCCGATATTGCTAACAGTGACTGAAACGGTGAGAGTTTCTTCCTCATTGATGCTGGGTGCAGATAGCTTAATATCACTGAGGGTGAAGTTGGTGTAAGACAAACCATGACCGAAACTAAACAGTGGTTTTATATTTTGCTGCTCAAACCAGCGATGTCCAATAAATACCCCTTCAGAGTAGAGTGACTCGGTGGCATTGTAATCGTTGAGCGCTATAGGGGCTGTATCGGCAAGACTTTGCGGCAGGGTAAAGGGCATTTTGCCACTGGGGTTCACATCACCAAACAGCATATCGGCCACAGCATGCCCGCCCTCCATGCCGCTATAGGAGTTCCAAACAATGGTTGAGGCGTCGTCTTTCCAGGGCATTTCAACGGCGCTGCCAGCGGTCAGAAACACAATAGTATTTGGGTTAGCATCAATGAGCTTAGCAATCATCTCATCTTGCTGATTGGGTAAAATTAAATTGGCTCTATCAATTGATTCTCTGTCATCACTATGGCTCAGGCCACCAAAGTAGATCACAGCATCTGCTTTGTTGGCAGCACTGAGGTATTCAGTTTCACTATTAAACAGTTTATTGGGAGTATCCCAGCCTAAGGTATAACCATCAGTGCCGTTATATTCGATTTCGAACTGGTAATCTGTATCTTTCAGCAGCGAGATGTTTTTAGTTAACAGCTCTTCTGAGTCCCCCTCATATAGCAGGACAGGGTTACCATCGATTGTAATATTAATCTTGCCTTTAGCTGTCAATTTTAAGGTATGCACACCTGATTCAAGGGGCTTTATGGCCGCTTTCATGGTAATAAATTGCTGAGCATCTTTTGCCGTAAAGCTTGAGGGTTTGAACTCGGAGTCGGCTATCCATGATTCATTGATGAGTTTTTGGCGGCTGTCATCACTAAAATAGCTGATGTTCCATGAGGGGGTTCCAGTCCAATGTCTCGTGGCTAAATAGTCGTTGCTAATAGGTGCTAACTTACTGCTTTGCGCGCGCATAACGGTGATATTTACTTTCTCACCAAGCTTATCTCTGAGGGCTTGTAAAGGGGTGATCTCATAAAGGGATTTTACTTCTGAGGAGCCACCTCCTTGCCCATGCTTTTTATCAAGGTTTGGACCTAATACTAAAATATTGCTAACGTTGCTCTGATCTAACGGCAACACGTTGCGGCTGTTTTTGAGCAGTACTATGCCCTCTGCTGCAATCCGTCTGGAAGCCACTCTGTGAGCAGTGATATTTCGTTGACCTGCAAGACGGTGATTGTCCATCATGCCGATACTTAGCTGCACTCTCAGTATGCGTGCGACCTTGTCATCTAGTGCGGCCACTGGCACCTTGCCAGCGTTAATCATTTTAATCAGTGGCTCAGCGAGATAGTAATCTTTGTAATTTGGCACATCTGTGCCCATTTCAAGGTCGAGTCCATTGATTGCTGCATCAACAGTATTGATATCGACGTTCCAATCGGTAACGAGAAGACCCTTGTAATCCCATTCACCTTTTAGAATATCCATAACCAAATGCTTGCTTTGGTTGGCGTTAGTCCCTCTGAATTCATTGTAAGCTCCCATCATTGCATAAACGTTTGCTTGTTTTACCGCAGCTTCAAAAGCTGGCAGGTATACCTCTCGTAAGGTGCGCTCATCAGGCTTTGCATTAACCCCGGTTCGATTTAGCTCCTGGGTGTTTAATGCGAAATGTTTGATGGTGGCAGCAACATCATTCTTTTGAATGGCTTTAATTTGCGGTACAACCAGTTTTGAGGCTAAGTAAGGATCTTCACCCAAATATTCAAAATTGCGGCCATACAGCGGCAGGCGGGCTAAGTTTACCCCCGGGCCAAGGATCAGATCTTTGCCGCGATGGCGTGCTTCACTGCCAAGTACTGCGCCATGTAAGGTCGCCATATCGGTATTCCAGCTAGCAGCAACGGCGGTTAACACGGGCAGGTAAGTCGAGTAATCGCTGCTCCAATTTGCTGAGTTCCAACTGTCGCGTTCAATTTCATGACGTACACCGTGTGGACCATCGGATAACCACATCTCATGGATCCCAAGGCGCTCAATCGCTGCCGTCGTGAACTTGCCATTGGCATGCACTAAAGATACCTTCTCTGCTAGGGTCATTTGCGGAATGAGCGTTTTAATGGTCTGTTCAACCAGATCCAAACGTTGTTGTAACAATGGACGAGTTGGCTCTATAAGGCCCACTTCGTCATAAATAGTCAGTTTGGATGCTGGTACCTCTGCGGCAAAAAGTGGGGCGCTAACAAAAAGGCTGCTCAAGGCTATGGCAAAAGTGGTGGGACGCTTCATTCTAAATTCCATATTAGTTTGTTGACGTATCGTTCGAGTTAAATGGGTTAATAGCGATAAAGTAACAAAGAGCGTTATCTCATGCGGTTATATCACTTAAAATCGATGAATATATTGGCAGTAAGTCGGCCTGTATTTGGGTTTGAGTCTATATCCTGAGCTGGTTTCACTATGCTGGAGTGTAGTAAATTGCCGGGATAAATCACTAGCCTGTTCGGGCGGTATTCTATCTGCTCGTATAGGTCAAAATGATGATCGCTCTCAGTGCAGTACCCCTTTTTTGGTTCACCATTTACCTCTATATGCAGCTGCGCTGCATCAAAATAGGGCTGACAGCGCTGCGCTGTTATCCGTTCCCACTGGGTCGGTCGATGACGAAAAAAACCGGTTGGTCCATGCTGATTTGGGTTGAGGTAATGCAAAATAGCAAAGTGATAGGGCTTTGGCGTATCAAAGTGTGGCATTTTTTGCAGTGCTGTTAGCTTGCTTTCTTCCTGCGTTATAAGAGACAGAAACAGGCTTTGTGGCTTCAATCTCAGCTGATGCGGGATCTTGTAGCACTGGTAAATACCTTGGTATACGGCATCAATGACAGCTTTAACATACTCACGCGGCAAGGCTGCACGAATACCTGGGTAATATGAATTGCGGTCTGCTTTAAAGTCGGCATGGTCTGCTGCGTAAGCATTAATACCGTCAGTGCTTAGAGCAAAGTCATCGATAATGACAACCGGTGTTTTCTCAGTACCTATCAAGACAATGTTTGGCTTAGCGACGGGGTTAACCGTAATCATATTCTGCTGCATATTAATTTTCCCACTTAGCCATCTTTTGAGAAAAACCTGGCCGTTTTAAAGCGCTAAACTAATTAGTTTTACGTTCAAGCTCAAACAGCGCCCTAACCATGTGAGCGGTAGGGCTGCTGATACTTTATGGCTTACATCATCAGCGACTTGCAGTAGTGCTGAATAAAGTCGTAATGATGAGGTAGGTTTTCATTTTTACGCTTCACCACACTCTTGATATTACCCAAGAATGCTTTTAGTTCTTCATCCTCCATCATATCGACAATCGGATGATACTGTTTAGGCGCTATGCCTTGACCAAGCATGACTTGGATCCATGAGCTTTCACCAAATAACTCATTGGGATACTTGTATACTTTGGCTGCTGCCTCAAACATCGCTAATCGGTGTGCCAGTGATTCAGGTATTGGCATATTGCTACAGTAGCGCCAAAACTTACTGTCACGTCTTTGGGTGACGTGGTAGTGCAAGATAATAAAGTCGCGTACGTTATCGGTTTCAAATTTGGTTTGCGCATTAAATTCGTCGATATCAGCTTGAACCAACCCTTGGGATGGAAACATCTGCATTAAGCGCACGATGCCGCGCTGGATAAGATGAATGCTGGTGGACTCAAGTGGCTCAATAAAACCGCTTGAAAGGCCAATTGCCACGCAGTTCTTGTTCCAATGTTTACGTCGAGTACCGGTTTTGTATTTGATCACGCGAGGTTGAGTCAGCAGATCACCCTCGATGTTTTCGAGTAGTAACTGTTTTGCTTGTTCATCAGTCATGTATTTGCTGCAAAATACCAAACCATTGCCGGTTCTGTTTTGCAATGGAATACGCCACTGCCAACCCGACTCACGGGCTATTGAACGTGTATAAGGAACGGGTGTGCTGGTGGTCGTGGTTTGCACTGCAATAGCGCTATCGCAAGGCAGCCAGTGTGACCAGTCTTCAAAGCCAGTATGCAGGGCATCTTCAATGAGTAAGCCTCTAAAGCCAGTACAGTCAATAAAGAGGTCGCCCTCGATTAATTGACCCGAGGCGAGCTGTAAACTCTCTATCTCACCGCTGTCTCGATCAAGATTGACCTCAGTGATCTTGCCCTCAATGCGCACGGTTCCACTCTTTTCAGCAATTTTACGCAAAAACTTAGCGTACAACCCCGCATCGAGATGATAGGCGTGATTCAGATCTTGGTTCGGCAATACGGCAAACTTGCCGGTACGCGATGCTAGATGTTCGGCGCAGTAATCACCTATCTCGCTGGCAATGCCTTTTTCTCGACCTTTTAGCCAAAAGTGCTGAAAGCCTGCGGCCCAGCAATCTTTACCTAAAAATCCAAAAGAGTGTAGATAGTCTTGATTTTCATCGCGCCAATTCTCAAAAGAGATCGCCAATTTAAAAGTCGCGTTGGTGGCGGCCATAAACTCTTGTTCGTTGATACCGAGCAAGCGATGGAATACATGCAGGGTTGGGATGGTGGCTTCACCCACGCCGACGGTGGGAATATCGTCGGACTCAACTAAACGTATATTGAGGTGTTTCCCCAACAGTTTTGATAATGCCGCTGCCGCCATCCAACCTGCGGTGCCCCCACCGGCAATGACGATGTTTTTTATGGGTTTTTTAGTTTTCATCATATGTCCTTCTCTGATCATTACCTTAAAAGGTTAACGCTTTAGTTTGTTCAGTAAGTCTGCTCGTAATTTACGCGCCGATAGCTCATCTATTGGGTGAGATAACATCCCTTGGGCATGCTCTGCTATATGGTCTGTATCATGCAGTTCGTGTTCAAAAACATAGTGGTTGAACATGGCTTGCCACGCTTTACGTTGCGCTATGGGTAAGCTGCGTAGACTCAAAATTGCATGTTGCAGCGCATTAGTCGGTCTGCCCATAAAGGCTGGGGAGTCACGCCACCAATGGGTGACGAGTACGTTAATAGCATCGAGTGCTTCTACATGATGCCACCACATGCTTGGTATAAAAAGTGCGTCGCCAGGTTCAAGTTCTGCCACTTGAGCCGCTTTAAGGGCTTGCTCAAATTTTGGATGCTTGTCAAAGTCAGGTGCATGAAAGTCCACCAGACTAATATCTTGGCCACCGGGAGAAAACTCCATCGGGCCAACGTAGAGGTTGTCTATCTGCTCTGGTGGAAACAGCGTAAAGCGGCGATGACCAACGGCTGAGCAGGCAAGGTTATTGGGGAAGTCAAAATGCGCGGCGATACGACTCTGATTACCAATCCAAACGCTGGTTAGTGGATGAATATCATCTAAGGCTAATGGGTTGGCTGCTGCAAAACCGGGCAACCAGCGGTTAACTTCGGTTGAACCTACATACAAGGTGGGCGGCGTTTCATCATCAAGGTGCGACAATAGTTTGTCGAATACCTGCTTCAGGTCGACCTGGCTGGCGCGAAAATTAAAACCTGTCAGCTGCTCGTTATAAAATACTCTTCCTTGCTGCTCACTGTCGCTGTAGCAAGCCGTGACAGGGGTACCAGTATAAAACTCAAGCAGGTAATCAATAGCAGTTTGAGTCGATTGCTTACCCGCTTTGACTAACGGCCACTCGGCGGCAAAGTCTTTCAGAATGAGCGGCTGAGTCGACGATAATACAAACTCTGGAATATCCCCAGGTTTGCAATTACATATCTGTTTAACGCTATTTTCGACGGTTAGCATGGATGCACCTTGTTCTGTAAACGCTTACATCAATAGATAAAAAATTATCCTTCGAGTTGGTTATTTTTCTTATCCAATAATGTGCGAATATTTGCTTGTGAGGCTATCGTCATATATATCGCTTGCAGGTAGCCTTTGTCATGCAGTTGAGCCAAGTTTTCGCTAGCAAGGGTTTTTAGTTTGTCTTCATTAATGGTGTAAAAGCCAATCATTTGGTGCTTGTTGCCGTTATTAAGCTCAACGTCTAATGTGAAAGACTCTAGTAGTTCGAACTTCAGCAGCGCATCTATAAAATGTTCGCTGTCTTCAAGGCCATGGTGAATAACATCTAACATATCTGCCGCGGTATCAAGGAACGGGGTGTTGCCGCCAAACTCCAGAAATAACGGCTCGCCCTGTTGAGTGCTTATCCGGGGATGATTAAGATCGATATGCAGCACTTGTTGTACCTTTTGCACGCCGTCTTCGATAATATTTTGGCTGCCAATTAAAAATGGCTGACGTTTGATAGCGAGTGGAATATAGGACGCTTGCCATTGACCCTTGTCTAAAAACAGATTCTCTCTATCTTTAAAGCCAAACAGCGCGACAGAGAAGAAGCGACCTGTCTGTGGATCTTTTTGGAAGAAGATAGGGTAGTGGGCCTGCACGCTTCTAAATTCAACCGGGAAGGTCAGTGCATACCAAACATTGTCACCATATTGAGCTGCATGGTCGGTGATGACTTTAAGGTCTTTATGCTCAACACTGTTCAACATGACATTATTGTTTTGCTCTTGAGAAACTGCTTGAGTGGCCATTTTGACTCCTTTTTTTATTCGTTATATCTGTTTTATTCGTTATATCTGTTTTATTCGTTATATTTTAGGAAAACCAAACTGTTTGACTTTATCGAGTAGGGCTCTGTTGCTCGGTAATACCTTAAGCAACTGCTGACTACGCTGACTATTTTGTTGAAATAGCGCTAGGGCTTTATCTTGCTCAGCTTGGCTTAGGTACTTCGGCACGGCGCTGTTAAATCCCATGCCAAACAGTACATACTGAAAACTGGCGGCAGGAAAAAGCGCTTCCGTTTGATTGATATCATATGAATATGGCTGTTGATGTTGCCAAAGCATGATCTGCTCTTTTAGCGATTCCGGGATTGAGCTGTTATCTCGATTATCGCGCCAATAGCCTGAGTCATCTCGATGACTGATGGCGTAATGCAATTTGAGAAAGTCGATGATTTGGCTCCAGCGCTGCTGAAATTTAACATTGAAGCGTTTGGCAATAATATCCATGACCTGACGATTACGCGGCAACTGCTCGCTAATCATCTTGGCTGATTGCTCAATAAGCGCTAATGCTGATGCTTCTAATGGTTCAATGAATCCCGCTGCAATACCCACTGCAACGCAGTTATGTTTCCAAAAGTACGCTCTGTGTCCAGGAGTAAATGCGATTTTTCGCAGTGATGCTGACTCTGCTTGGGCTTTAGTCATGCTTGCTAGCAGGTAACTGCGCAGCTCATTTTCTGCATTGTCGTCGCTGATATGGGCACTCGAATACACATGGCCAACGCCGCGCCTAGATTGCAGGCCTATATCCCAAATCCAGCCTGATGATTGCGCTGTAGAGTGAGTATATGAGGCGATAGGGCTGTGCTCATTGTCATAGGGAACTTGCACCGCTAACGCTGAATCATTAAACAGTACCGACTTTTGCTCAATGAAGGGAACTTGGTAATGCTCGCCGAGCAGTAATGACTTAAAGCCGCTGCAGTCGATAAATAGATCGCCAGCGACGCTGCCGTTTACTTTTGTGGTTACCGATGCAATATCGCCGTTATCATGACTGCTGATGTGCTCAACATGGTCGATAATGTGTTGTACCCCCAGTTTTTGGGTGCAATGACGTTGTAAAAACTGGGAAAATTTTCCTGCATCTAAATGGTAACCGTAGTTAGCATTACACTCATACTCTGCGGTTATTATCTGCTTAGGGGCCGAGCCTTGGTCGCACAATCGTCCTTGAAAGCTAACAGCATTGGTAAAAGAGACATGCTGTTTATGTGCTTGCCAATGTGCGGCAAGGTTTATCTCATTGAATTGACTAGGGAGAGAAAAGGGGTGGTAATAACTGTCACAACTTGGCTGCTTCATGGAGCTAGTCTGTTGTGGCGCATGTGACCATTGGCTGAATTTGGAACCTTGTTTAAAGCTAGCATCACACTCAATAATAAATTCAGTTTCAGAAATGCCCATTTTGTTAAGCGTGCCACGCATTGATGGCCAAGTCCCTTCACCTACGCCAATGGTTGGAACTTGAGGGGATTCAATTAAGATAACCTCAATGGCTCGTTCAGCAGCGGGTAACTTAGTATTAATATGCTCGGCTGCAATAATACCTGCAGTGAGCCAACCACTGGCTCCACCGCCGATAATAATGATTCTATTAATGTCGTTATTCATACCGCTCGACCTATTATTATTGCTCTTATTGAGACACTCTTTTGTGTTCTATGTTGACGCTTTTGTAAGAAATGAAAGGTATCTGATATCCGTTACAAATATTTAACTTGAGCCAATATAACCTTGTCATTTCAGCAGATCTAGTCTCTTTATGTATCAAGGGCTAGACTGAATACTTCAGGCTGAAACAGATTGATATAGCGCTAAAAGTGTCTTAATAAAAAGTGCCTTGTCGTTTTATTTTTAAGAGATAAAGGTGAAGCCACTGTATTGGCTTCACCTTTTAGTGATCACTTAGAAAGTGTATCGTGCACCGATACTATAGCGAGCACCCGTTTGAGTCAGGTTAAGTACCTGTTGAGTTGCTCGGCCATGAGTTCGAGTGTATTCATTGGTAATGTTCAAACCTTCGACAAATACAGTTAAGCCTTCAAGTGCCTCAAAGTCGTAACCAATGTCGTAACTGACATTAAAATCAACTTGTGAGTAAGCTTCGGTATATTCTGGATTTGCACCTGTACCTTGCCCTTTAGAGCTTAAAAATTCATCACGCCAGTTATAGGCTATACGTGCCTGAAAGCCGTAGTTATCGTAGATAGCAATGAGGTTAGCGGTATCACTAATATTGGTTTCTACTGGCTGGTCTTCTAACAAGTAGTTGTTATAGATAGCGCCGGCATCAACCAAGGTGTAGTTACCAATCACCCCGAAACCTGATTCTCCAAAGAAGTGCTGTACCGCAAATTCCCAACCATCAATAGTGGCTTTTTCTTTGCTGTTTGCAGGCGTATCTAAGTCAAATAACAGCGTGTTATCTTCTGCAGGGTTACCTGAAATAACACCGTTGGCGGCATCAACAAATGGGTCGTTAGGGTAGTTATCAAAGATCCACTGACGTATTGCTCCTGCATCAGTCCCTACAGCTGCAACGGCTGCATCGTACTTAGCACCATCGGTTGGGTTAGCGATGTTATAGATATCAGATTCAACTTTTACATTATCGATCCCATTTACGGTGTCTTTTCTGAAGTAACCTACAGATACATAACTGCTTGATGAGTAATACCACTCTGCTGATAAGTCGTAGTTTGTTGATTCAAGCGGTAATAAGCTTGGGTTACCTGTGGTGCCACTACCACCAGCACGGTTTGCCAATGTACCAACGACGGTGCCACCTTGAATTGAGGTATAATCAGGACGTCCAATGGTTTCGCTATAAGCTGCACGTAATATCACATCTTCAACCACTTCAATGTTGAAGTTAACATTTGGCAGATAGTAGTCGTAATCGCCGGTTTGAGTTTGGAAGTCTTGCATGCCCGTTGCGACGAGGGCAATTTCAGTTTCCGCAATCCAATCGGCACCATCATAACTAGCTACTGCAGAGGTTGAAGTTACATCGGTCTGCTCGTAGCGTAGACCAACATGAATGTCATAAGGCATATCGCCAAATTCTGATTCGAAATTGTACTGAATATAGGCTGAGGTTGATTGCTCCTCGGTATAGCGGTCGACGTCCATCGCATATTGAGTTGATGGGCAGAAATCGGTACCACAATCACCTGCGCCGACGTAACCCGCTGCGGTGTAAAGCTCTTCAGCTCGGCCACGAACAGCGTCGAAATCCCAGAAGAAGATGGTATCTAGTAGATCAAAGTCACCATCAGCGGCTGAGAAATCCCCTTTACTTGCATCAAATTTGTCGTGGATCCCTTCAGCTGGGAACCACTCATCTTCAAAGTCGCCCTCTTGACCAACACCGCCCCAATCGTTTCGCTGCACGTTAACGGCTTGAGAGTGGTTGTTAACGTCAGTTAGCGCGATACCAAAGTCGATGCTACCGGCATTATCAAATAGGTATTCACCATCAAGTTGATATTGCTCTATTTCTGATTTATTACGTGAATTACCAAATACACTGCCGGTTACGCGCATGTCAGATGGCTTGATATTGTTACCGTTACCAACGGCTAGGGCGGGGAGATCTTTTGAGAAGTCTGCCGCTGCACTAGTACGGATAAAACCGGCGGTACTAAGCGTGTTGCTACTACCATAAATATGATTTGGTTTATTCTCAGCATCTGACTTATGTACATCTAGGGTCAGGTTTAGGCTGTCATTGACTTGCCAGTCTAAGTTTAGGCCTAAAGAGCCACTTTCGTTACGTACACCGTAGTCACCTGCTGCCATCGATATATCGGCAGGGGTGTCGTAGGTTTCAGAGTAAATGAGTGGTGAAGATACTGGCCCATCAGTCCAAACGTTTTCAGAAGGGGCAAAGGTAAACCAAGCTGATACATCGTTATATTGAGTATCAATGTCATTGCGCATATAGGTGTAATCAAGCGTAGCGACCAATGAATCTACCGGACTATATTGCAGCACTAGCTGACCATTAGTACGGGTGCGTTGCTGCTCTTCAAACCGATAAACCGTAGTTTGTGGCACTGAATAGATATCATCATCACCGGGGCGGTTAACTTGATTATCTTTTTGTACGCCGCCCCAATCGGTGGTGTTATCAGCGCTTCCAGGGAAACTTCTCCAGCCGGTACCGACTTGCGCTTGTTGATTGCCGCTTTCACGCTCTTGGTAACTTGCAGAGATAGATATACCAAATTTATCATCGGCAAAAGTGTTGGAATAAAGACCAGATAGTTCGGGTGTAATACTACCTTTATCAGTAGAGGTATCATCTACCGCTTTTGCGCCAAAGGTGGCTTTTAGGCCAGGTGTATTGAATGGGCGGTGCGTTAATACGTCAATTGTTGCGCCGATACCACCTGTTGGACTTGATGCCACACTGGTCTTTCTAATTTCCACACCGCTAATTGAATCAGAAGCGATGTTGGCAAAATCAAATGAGCGAGAGCCTGTTGTTACTGGCATTTGACGGCCATTTAACAACACTAGATTTCGGTCTGCACCGAAACCGCGAACTGAAACACGACTACCTTCGCCATTTTGACGGTCAATCGAGACACCCGGTATACGTTGCATCGATTCTGCTAAGTTAGAATCAGGCATTTTACCGATATCTTCAGCAGAAATAGCATCGACAATGCCATCTGATGATTTCTTAATGTCCATAGATTTGACTAAACTGCCACGAATACCCGTAACGGCAATGACTTCCATATTCTCATTTGCAGCATTTTCGGTATCGACAGCTTCAGCAGCATAAATAGGCGCTATCGTTGATGCGCTAAGCACCAACGATAGGCTAGTTGCCAGCCTCGTCTTTTTAAATAGTTGTTGTTTCATCTCCATCCCCCCAGAGTCATTCAATCATAGTTTTATTTATATTCTAAATGTAAGCGCTTACAATTGAGGTTAAAAAAAATACCTTTACCGTTTATCGGTGATTTGTAAGCGCTTACACAAACCTAGGGGAATTTGTTTCTAAGGTCAACATAAATTCACTATTGATTAACATTTTCGTAACGATAGTGGTTTTAGCATTACTTAGCTATCCATGTGTAGCAAGGGCTGGAGTAGAGAATGAGTGCTAAGGATTTTCATTGTGAGCGGAGCTGGTCGCGGCGTTAATATGCTTTGAAGATAATGAGAAAGCGCTCAACAGGAAATAGGTCGCTATATACTGTTTTTCGAACCTTTATAGGATAATAAATCCGCTTAAATTGTCATCGGTGGTTCATCTGGCTTCAATATGGCAATTTGATAGTAATTGCAAAATGGCTAACCGCTAGTTTTACAGCCGATAATTGATAAATATTGAAATAAAATTAATGTAAGCGCTTTCATCCTTATCTATTTCTGCCTATACTGATGTTGTCTAAATGTTAAGTAAAGGTCGCATTTCGGACATTGGGGAGAGGTAGTATCAAAGGATTTGAGCGGTTGAGTAACCTTGATCTAGTTGGGAGTTATACCCATCCGACTAATTCCAGCACCTTCTGTTGGGTGGGTATATATTGAATGCTGTTTAGCAAGGATGTTAAGCAGCCATTTTTTACCATGGGTCTATCCCATCCGCCATTTCCGCATCCAGTTAGCTTACTCGTAAAATCCTCATTTTAATATTCTGATAGTTTAGCTTAGTGAAAAGTCCAACATGACAATCATCTCTATTGTATAGATAAGTGAATAGATGCTGGTTAAACACTGAATGAAAAGAACAGTACTTGAGTTCTGTATTTTGTGCTTTTGACTTCTAACAGGTAATGTTGATTGTCGATGCTATATCCATCCGACTGAGTCCTGCATCTTTAGGTAGGATAGGTAGGTAGAAACAGCTCGCAATAAAAAAGACGGTTAAAGAGTGATTCTTTACCGTCTTTATTCAACTCGTAGTTTAAGTGAATCACCAATTTGAAGCCGTTAGTGATGAGAAATGATTGAATCTCTTTTAATCAACTTAGGTTCAAATACATTTTTAACCTCGAGCTCAGGTTTCTTAAAGGTATTTTTCAATATCCACCTAGCCGCCATCTGTCCCATCTGTTTCACTGGGTAATCAATAGTCGATAACTTAGGGTAAATATATTGCGCTAAAATAATGTTATCAAAGCCAATAATGGATAACTCAGCAGGTATTGCTACCTTTTTTTCTCTGGCTAAATTCATCGCCCCAGCAGCCATTTCATCGTTAGCACAGACTAAAGCGCTAAAGGGGAAATCGTTCTCTAATAAATACGCTAATCCGTCGCTCCCGCCTCCTTCCTGGTAGTCACCTTCATAAGTTAACTTTGGGTTATAGGTGATATTGAACTCTTTCAAGGCTCTTTGATGGCCTTGTAGACGATCGCAGGCATCCATTTTCCAGTTGGGACCCGATATATAAGCTATCTCTCGATGGCCTTGCTCAATCATCGCTTTGGCAGCAATATAGCCGCCAAGCTCATTATTGAGACTAATGCAGTTATTAGCGATGGACGGAATAAAGCGGTTAATGAGTACTATAGGCACCTCTTTTTTGACAAGATCGATAAGATAATCGTCAGACACAGCTTCCACATGGAGGATCAGTGCGTCACAGCGACGGCTGATAAGAAACTCAATACCCTCTTTCTCTAACGCTTCTTCACTATGACCCGCCGCAATGATGGCGTGTTTTTGCGCCACTCTAAGTTCCGCTTCAATACCGCTAAGCATTGAACCATAGAAGGGACCGTGCAGTTCGGAGACCAAGATCCCAACGCTATTTGAACGATTGGAAGCCAATGACTGTGCAATGGCATTAGGTCGGTAGCCTAATTGATCCATTGCATCTTGCACTTTTTTCAGTGTCTTCTCACTCACTTTGGCATTCTTGTTCATCACTCTCGATACCGTCGCGAGTGAGACTCCAGCCAGTACTGACACATCGTAAATCGTTGCCATATATTCCCTTTAAAACGCCTATCTACTTATATATCTAAACTGATATTACGTGTTTGCAGCATGTAATTCACTTTGAATTTGCTCAACTTTCCTATCATCCAAGATATACCACTTCATTACGGCGGCTACAATTAAACTGCCTATGGCTGGATATAGTGTGAATGACAATAAAATCCCTGATTTTGTTGCTTCACTTTGTTCAACATCGGCTTGGTAGCCGTAATAGGCTAATGCCCATCCTGCCAGTGCGCCACCGAGCGCGACGCCCAATTTTATGAAGAATATGATAGTCGAATAAACCATGCCTGTTATGCGAACTCCGGTTTTCCATTGGCCGTAATCTATCGCATCCGCCATTTTTGCCCATAGTAAAGGGGTCGCCATATCAAGGAAAAACTTCCATAAGAAGAACGCGATAAAGGCTAAAGTAACCTGTTCTGCAGTAATAAAGTAGCTTAGCACACAGATGATAGCAGCAATGATCTGCAAACCAATATAAGCCTTGATCTTACACATCTTTTTAGCTAGAACCTGTGCAAGCGCGCAGCCAAGCATGCTGCCGATCATGCCAGTTGTCATAAAGGCAGTAATTAAATCTTCTCTAAGTAGGAAGTATTTAACGTAGTAAACGGCGAGAGTGAACTTCAGCACTTGCCCAGTTAACAGAAAAATCCCAGCGATACAAAGAATACGAGCCTGATCGTTTTCCCACAGGAGCTTTACGCCAACCCAGAAATTAGTCTTCTGCTGCGCAGGTGTTGAGATCCGCTCTTTTGTGCCCAAAAAGCACAAAATAAACAGCACGACCCCAAAAATACTCATGGCAGTCATTGTCAGTTGATAGCCCTTAGCGGTATCACCATTACCAAACCATTCAACTAAAGGTAGAGTGCAAGACGCGACAATAACCCCGCCAAGCATTGCAAAAACAAACCGATAAGATTGCACTGACACGCGCTCTGAAGGCTTAGCGGTTAGTACGCCACCTAAAGCGCAATAGGGAATATTAATTGCGGTATAGATCATCATTAATAGCGTATAAGTGACAAATGCAAAAATAAGCTTATTGGAATCACTCAAATCCGGTGTTGTAAAAGCCAACACGCTGATGATGCCGAAAGGCAATGCTAGCCAGAGTAAGTAAGGACGAAACTGACCCCAACGGGTGCGTGTTCTATCGGCGAGTGAGCCCATTAATGGATCTGTTATGGCGTCAAACACGCGCACAACTAAAAACAGTGTGCCCACTGCCGCAGGCGATAAGCCCACTACATCGGTATAGAAGATAAGGAGAAACATCATTACAGTTTGAAAAATGATGTTACTGGCGGTATCCCCTAGACCATAGGCAATTTTCTCTTTTACTTTAAGCATGTTAGCCTCATTGTTTTTATTCTTATTTTGTTGCAGCTTAACTTAAATTGCTGTGCGTTGAGTAAATGTGGCAAGCAAGTTAGAGAACATAAGCTTTCTGACACTTGTTTTAAAGCTTGTTATGACCGTTTCGAGATAAATTCCCGATAAGCTTTACCACTATTTTTAAGCGTACGCTGCTGAGTTTGGTAGTCGACATAAATAATGCCGAAGCGCTTTAAGTATCCTTCTGCCCACTCAAAGTTATCCATTAAGCTCCAAGCGAAATAGCCCTTAACGTTAACGCCCGCTTCAATGGCATCGTTTACGGCATTTAGATGTTGGTGGTAATACTGGATGCGGCCTTCATCATTAACCGCAGCGTTAACCATTTTGTCGTCCATGGCTGCGCCGTTCTCGGTAATGTAAAGAGGTGGTAGCTGATAAATATCATTTAACGACACTAATAACTCAGTTAAGGCTTTAGGATAGATCTCCCAGCCAATATCAGTGTGCGGTACATCTGGCACTTCTATTTGCTTGAATTGATGATAAGTACACGCTTGGTAAACGGCTCGAGTATAGAAATTGACCCCCATGAAATCGAGTGGCTGGGCAATGATCTCCATATCACCGTCGAGAATGTCGGGTCGCTCTATGGCTGGTAGAGTTTCAATGACATCTGGATAGCATTTATCAAATAGCGGCTTTATATACCACTGATTAAAATGAGCATCGGCAATGCTACTAGCATTCCTGTCCGCCGTTGAGTCACTGGCTGGGTAGCAAGGAGTGAAGTTGAGCACAATACCGTTTAACGCATCAGGGCAATTTTTTTGCAATACTTGCATGGCTAAACCGTGAGCTAATAGCAGGTGATGCGCCGCTTTTTTACCAAACTCTCGACCCTTAATACCTGGAGCATGAATACCGGCTTCATAACCTAAATAGGCGCTGCAGAAGGGTTCATTTAGTGTGGCGTAAGAGGTAACTCTATTGCCCAGAGCTTTAGATATTAAGTCAGCATAGTCGCGAAACTTATAAGCCGTGTCTCTATTTAGCCAACCGCCTTTATCCTCTAAATGCTGTGGCAAGTCCCAGTGATATAAGGTCACATAGGGCTTGATCCCTTTTGCTATAAGCTTATCGAGTAAACCTATATAGAAGTCTACTCCTTGTTGATTAAGCTCGCCCTCGGCATTGATGACCCGAGGCCAAGAGATGGAAAAACGATAAGCATCAACATTTAGCGAGTCAATAAGATCTACATCTTGTTGCCATAAATTGATGTGGTCACAAGCGACTGAGCCGTCTGAATTGTCACGAATTTTATTAGGTGTTTGACAAAAAGTGTCCCAAATACAGGGAAGGCGAGAGTCAACACCACCCTCAATTTGAAATGAGGCTGTGGCAACTCCAAATATAAAGTCACTCTTTTGCATTATTGAATTAAGAGGGAGAGAAATCTTCATGGTGATGTTAGTCATTCCTAATAGTGATAAAAAATACACAGCGCAATCATCAATATTATTAGCAAGTAGTTTGGTATCTTTTACGCACTAATAGCATGATTGAACCTTCCAAATCATTACCGTAATTCACTGTTAGTCGACATAGAGCAAGATTTCAGGCGACGAAAATTGCATTATCAACAAGTACATTACCAATGAAAGCGCTTACATTAAATGTTAATATTTTCGTTGATCTTGGTTGTGAGTATGTTATAAATGAAAGCGCTTACATCGAGATTAGAGCCTAACTGGAAAAAGGTCAACACATTTATTTAACATAGTTGTGATGGTGTAACGGTGAAGCAGCGATTAACTTTTGAGCCGTGGATAAAGCTTTGCTTTTTTAAGCAGATGAATTTGCGGTGCATTGACTATAAGAAATATGAGATTAATAAGGGGTGGATATGGCTAGCTCGCCAATAGTTTCAGATAACAATAACTTAAAGGCATCAAGTGGAGCTGAAAAGCACACGTTTGCATTAGTGTCGCTAACATCGTTGTTTTTTATGTGGGGATTCATTACCTGCTTAAATGATATTTTGATCCCTCATTTGAAAGCTGTTTTCTCGCTGACTTACACTGAAGCAATGCTGATTCAATTCTGTTTCTTCGGTGCCTATTTTCTGGTCTCTATGCCAGCTGGCCAGTTGGTTAAAAAAATAGGTTATCAACGCGGTATAGTCACCGGGTTAGTGATTGCCAGTATTGGCTGCGCGCTGTTTTATCCGGCGGCTGATCAAGCGGTATATGGTCTGTTTTTGGGGGCATTGTTTGTACTTGCATCGGGTATTACTATTTTACAGGTTGCAGCGAACCCTTATGTGAATGCATTGGGCACAGCTGAAACTGCCTCTAGTCGTTTGAACTTAACCCAAGCATTCAATGCGCTAGGTACAACAGTAGCGCCATATTTTGGTGCGGTGCTCATTCTATCAGTCGCTACTGGTGCTGTTAGCGAGCTAACGCATGCACAATCCGAAGCTGAACAAGTGAAACTCCCTTACTTGATATTGTCGGCCATGCTCGCAATGCTAGCCGTTATTTTTTCACAACTTAAACTACCGGTTATAAAAGCTCATTCAAGCTCTAGTTCAGACACTAATGCAGTTGCATATTTAGGTAAAACTAATGCAATTGAGCATCGTCACCTTGCGCTTGGTGCTTTAGGCATTTTTGTCTATGTCGGCGCAGAGGTGTCTATTGGTAGTTTTCTCGTAAGCTTTTTAGGCGAGGCGCATATCGCGGGTCTACAAGAGGCGGACGCGGCTAAGTACATCACTTATTACTGGGGCGGCGCCATGATAGGGCGTTTTGTCGGCTCGGCTATTATGCAAAAAATTCCAGCAGGAAAAGTGCTGGCCTTTAATGCGACTATGGCTGCCTTGTTAGTGTGCGTGGCGATAGTGAGTTCGGGCCCAGTGGCTATGTTTGCTATTTTGGCTGTCGGACTATTTAACTCAATCATGTTCCCAACGATATTTAGTTTAGCACTGCAAAATCTAGGGCCGCACACCTCTCAAGGCTCTGGCTGGTTATGTCTCGCCATTGTGGGTGGTGCTATTTTACCTCTGGCGCAAGGAGTTTTAGCGGATAGCATCGGTATTCAGCTGGCTTTTTTTCTACCGGTACTGTGCTATGGCTATATTTTGTTCTATGGTCTTAAAGGGAGCCATGTTGAACAGGTTTCTAGCAGGAAGCAGGTGTAATGGAATGTTTGATGATGAAAACTCAGTTAACTATCCATATATGGCCATATAAAGGGAATTAAATAATGATCAACAATAAGTTAAATCAGCAACGAGCTGTATCAATAGCAAATAAACCCACCATTACCTTGCTGACGGCAGCAATGATTATTACGGGTATTACTGCTTGCTCACTCAAGGACTCTAAGCCAGTTGAGCAGCGTGATGCAGCGGTTGTATGGCCAAAGCTGCAACTTGAAATCAAACCCGAAGCAGAGATGGAAAAGACCATTGCCAGAATGGTCAGTGAGATGACATTAGCGCAAAAAGTCGCCCAAATGATCCAACCTGAGATCCGTGACATTACTGTGGAAGATATGCGCACTTATGGCTTTGGCTCCTATCTTAATGGTGGCGGTGCATTTCCTAATGATGATAAGCATGCCACACCTGCTGATTGGATTGCGTTAGCGGAAGCTATGTACCAAGCATCGGTAGATGACGCTATCGATGGTTCAACCATTCCAACGATGTGGGGCACCGATGCGGTTCATGGCCATAATAACGTCATCGGCGCGACACTTTTCCCGCACAATATTGGATTAGGCGCTGCCAACAACCCTCAACTGATTGAACAGATCGCCGCTATTACCGCAAAAGAGGTGATGGTTACTGGTATCGATTGGGTGTTTGCACCGACTGTTGCCGTAGTGCGTGATGATCGATGGGGCCGCACGTATGAGGGCTATTCTGAAGATCCTGAAATTGTTAGCGCCTATGCTGCGTCAATCGTCAAGGGCTTACAAGGTTCAGCCGAGCAAGACTTTTTGGGCGATGAGAGAGTGATATCAACCGTCAAACATTTTTTAGGTGATGGTGGCACAGTTGGTGGTATCGACCAAGGTGATAATATTGCTACAGAACAAGTGCTATTTGATATTCATGCCCAAGGTTATGTTAGTGGATTAACCGCAGGCGCCCAAACTGTGATGGCCTCTTTTAATAGTTGGCACGGTGTTAAGAATCACGGTAATAAGTACCTATTAACCGATGTATTGAAAGATCGGATGGGCTTCGATGGGTTTGTTGTTGGTGATTGGAATGGTCACGGCCAAATTGCGGGTTGCAGTAATGAAAGTTGCCCACAAGCAGTCAATGCTGGGCTAGATGTTTATATGGTACCGACGCCAGTATGGAAACCACTTCTTGAAAACACGATTGCACAGGTTAACAGCGGCGAAATACCAATGTCGCGCATTGATGATGCAGTGACGCGTGTGCTTAGAGTGAAGATGCGAGCTGGCTTGTTTGATAAACCAAGTCCTGCACAGCGAACATTATCGGGTAAAACTGAATTAATCGGCACTAAGGCACATCGCGACGTTGCGAAGCAAGCGGTAAGAGAGTCACTGGTGATGCTAAAGAACAATGGCAATCTATTGCCATTGGCACCAAACCAAGTGGTATTAGTGGCAGGTGATGCGGCGGATAACATTGGTAAACAATCAGGTGGTTGGACGATTACTTGGCAAGGCACCAATAATACCAATGCAGATTTTCCTGGTGGTAGCTCGATATATGATGGTATTCAGTCGCAGGTATCAAAAGCGGGTGGTAAAACGATTCTAAGTCCCACAGGTGATTTTGCGATAAAGCCAGATGTCGCGATTGTCGTTTTTGGTGAGGAGCCCTATGCCGAAGGTAATGGAGATATTGATAACTTGGAGTATCAACGCGGTAATAAACGAGATCTGGCGCTGCTGCAAAAGTTGCAGGCGCAAGGCATACCTGTGGTGGCTATTTTTATCAGCGGCAGGCCAATGTGGCTAAATGCAGAGTTAAATGCAGCCGATGCCTTTGTCGCGGCTTGGTTACCAGGCAGTGAGGGTGCTGGTGTTGCTGAAGTGTTGTTTAGCCATGCCGATGCTGAGATGCAGTTTGATATGAGCGGTAAGTTGTCATTTTCTTGGCCAAGCAGTCCGACACAAACGGCAGTAAATCGCTTTGATGATGATTATCAACCGCTTTTCCCCTACGGTTTTGGCTTGAGTTACGCTGATGAAACGGTACTTGAAGTCTTGAGCGAAGTGGCTGCTGTTAGCAATGATAAATCACAATCCGTCGCCATTTTTACCCGTTCAGTGCAGGCGCCTTGGGTTATGTCGATCGGTAGTGACAACGAGCAACTGCCTGTGACGAGTAGTGTTTTACAGGCTGAGACCGTGTATTTACGCACGGTTGATAAAGTCGTTCAGGAAGATGCAAGGCGAGTCGAATTTAATGGTGTAGGTGCGGGTTATATTAATTTCAGAAGTAATTTCCCAAGAGACTTGAGAGCAGTCGTTGAGTCTAACGCTGTCCTCTCTTTTGCCCTAAAAGTGGATAGTGATATTAGTGATGATGTTTATGTTGCGATGGGTTGTGATACTGATTGTGGCAAGCCATTAAATATTACTGACGCAATATCACTTTTACCAACAGACGAGTGGCAAACTGTCAGTATTGAGCTGAAATGTTTCAGTGATACTGGGGTCGATTTTGCAAAAATTAACTCGCCATTCTCACTGTCTACAAAGGGTAAGTTAATCGTTAGCATCGCCGATATAGAAATGAAACCGCTTGAAGATAATGAGCATGCAACGATTCAATGCCTGTAGTGTACGCTTTGTTAGATGTCAGTCACCGTAGTGGCTGACATCTAACGAGCTAACAAAGTTATCTGTGAACTTAAAATCTGGAAAGTTCACCTTGTTGCTAGGCAAGAGCAATACACTGGGGCCGCTAATAAGGATGATCACATCGATGACACATCTGCGACTAAAAGCGATACCTCAGCGCGCCTGAACAAATTGAAATGTGTATTCACGGCAGATTACATTACGCTCGAAAATGGCCTAATAATGTCCAGCCTGATGCAGTAAAGGTTCAAGGTAAACGCCGTGAACGTTAATGAATAAATGATGCTTCAATCGCGGCGCTCATTGCTGTTTGGGTTGAATACGAATGCAGCACTGCGCTAACACTTTTTTTGTTTATGAGAGTAGCTTAGTATCTTTTAGACCTAGATTGAGTAATTGGTTATTAAATTTTGTTTTGGGTCGGTGGCATAATGGCAATCTGGGCATATTAAGCATAAGAGAGAGAACACCTTGAGTCAGATTGATACACCAGCATCAATAGAACAGCGCTGCAGTAATAGTGAGGCTTTTAACCCCGTTTGGTTGGAGTCGATAGTCGATATTGCTGTCGCTGCAGGTGATGCGATTATGACCATTTATGCGACAGATGACTTTGCTATTGATATCAAAACGGATGATAGTCCGGTCACAGCAGCAGATGTTGCCAGCCATAACGTTATTGTTGCGGCATTAGCTAAGTTAACGCCAAGTATCCCTGTGATGTCGGAAGAGTCGACGACAATAGCCTGGGATGAAAGAAAACAATGGCAATCGTACTGGTTGATAGATCCCCTTGATGGCACCAAAGAGTTTATCAAGCGCAATGGTGAGTTTACCGTTAACATTGCCTTCATTCATCAAGGAAGAGCGATAGCCGGTGTAGTTTATGCTCCTGTTTTAGATAAATGTTATTTTGGTAGCCATGATGCAGGGGCTTGGTTGAAACAAAAGGGCACACAACGGCCGCTGGATAAAATTGTAGCTGACAAGCAAGCGGTGCCAAGAGTGGTTGGCAGCCGTTCTCATATTAGCCCTGGGTTACAGACCTATTTAGAGGCGCTTGGTGAACATGAAATGAAGAGTGTAGGGAGTTCACTCAAATTCTGTTTATTGGCCGAAGGTGAAGCTGATATTTATCCTCGACTGGGTCTAACAAGCGAGTGGGATACGGCTGCTGCGCAAGCCGTATTAGAAAGTGCGGGTGGCAAAGTGTTGCAATATGGCAGTGAAGTCGCATTAGATTACAATCAGAAGTCTGATATTTTGAATCCATACTTTATTGCTTATGCGCCTCACAGGGTTTAACTTCGAGCATTTTAAAATAACTATTAAACATTACATTCAATAAGATAGAGTTTGATTGGCTTTGTGTTTTGATGGAAGCATACATTAATGCATGTAGTCATAATATTATAATTAGAATAACGAACACTACAATTATGGGAGAGGGTTAAATGTTACGGATTGGCATCGATCTAGGTGGGACAAAAATAGAGTTGGTTGCGCTGAGTGGCGAAGGTAAAGAGCTTTTTCGTAAACGTGTACCCACTCCAAAAGAGTATCTGGCGACCTTAGATGCGATAGAGGCGTTAGTGAATGAAGCGGAGTCCCAGCTTTGCGAGAAAGGCACTATTGGCGTGGGGATCCCAGGTGTGGTATCGCCTTATTCTGGCTTGGTAAAAAATGCCAATTCAACTTGGATAAATGGTCATCCGCTGGATATTGATTTAGGTAAACGTCTCGACCGAGAGGTGCGAGTCGCTAATGATGCAAACTGCTTTGCAGTGTCTGAAGCGGTTGATGGCGCAGCTGCAGGTAAAGGCGTTGTTTTTGGCGTTATTATTGGTACTGGTTGTGGAGCCGGAGTGGCTATCAACGGCAGAGTACATGGTGGCGGTAATGGTATCGGTGGCGAGTGGGGACATAACCCTCTGCCATGGATGAATGCCGATGAGTTTAATTCAACAAGTTGTTTTTGTGGTAATCAAAACTGTATTGAAACTTTTATCTCTGGCACTGGTTTTGTACGTGACTATAAGCAAGCGGGTGGCAATGGGGTGAGCGGAATTGAAATCGCCGCAAGAGTGGAGACCGGTGAACTGCTTGCTAAAGAGGCGTTTGATCGGTACATCGATAGACTAGCGCGTTCACTTGCGCACGTTATTAATATCTTAGATCCCGATGTCATCGTGCTCGGTGGTGGTGTCTCTAATATTGAGGCTATTTATCCATTATTGCCAAATATCTTACCTAAGTATGTACTCGGTGGTGAATGCCGTACCCCAGTGGTACAAAATATGTATGGTGGTTCATCTGGCGTTCGCGGCGCCGCTTGGCTATGGAGCAAGAACGAAAACTAGGGACTATTATTCTCTAGTGATAATTTAGCGATATAAAATATGCTTATTAAGCCATATAATCTTTTGTCATTATATGGCTTTTTTATATCTGGAAAGCAGACTGTATTTTACTGCTTAATCCTCTTATTAGGGTTAGTGATTGAGAGCAATCGTTAAGCTTAGCAGGGAAGAAACATGCTAAGCTTACTGTTCTACCCATCTTTTTTTCTGGTTCTTATTTGATGTTTTGGTTAAAAAAGATTGTTTCCCAGCTATTTATGCCAGTCCCGTTAGCGATCATCCTCATTGTGCTGGCCTACCTTGTTGTTCGTAATCGAAAGCTAGCGAGAGGTCTCCTAGCCATCACCGCTGGCATGCTTATCGTCTTGTGCAGTGGTCTCGGCAGTAATGCGCTATTGGCGCCGTTAGAAGACAAGTATTCCGTGAACAATAGGCCTATGGGAAAAAGCTGCTTAGTGATGGTGTTAGGTAGTGGTCATGATGAGGCTGAGAACCAATCTGCGGTGCAGCAGCTATCCAGTACGGCTTTGGCACGTTTAAGTGAAGGTATAAGGCAATTGTCATTAGGTGACGGCTGCAAATTAGTGGTCAGCGGTTGGAGCGGTGGAATGAACCAACGTGCACATGCCGATGTCATGTTTGATGCTGCGGTTGAACTCGGCGTAAATCCAAATTCGATTATCAAGTTCCCGCTTGCTAAAGACACCATTGAGGAAGCACAATATATGCAATGGGAGGTGATGGATGCACCCTTTAGGCTGGTGACTTCTGCGAGTCATATGCCGCGTTCCATGGCGATATTTGAGAATGCTGGGCTCAATGTTACTGCAGCACCAACAGATTTCGCCCAAAGAAAAACCTACTGGTGGTATTTTGATGCGCAAAGTCTGTTATCGTCACAGCGCGCTATCCACGAATACCTTGGATTGGCTTGGTTTAAACTAAAGCATGCAAATTGAGTCATGATTTAAGTACTTCGTATTAGAGCCTGAACCTATTAATTAACCAACATATAGTAGACACCACCTTGGAACAATTGCATATAGATCCTCTCCTGATTAAACCTACCAACAAACGCAATGGATTTACCCTTACTTTTGCAGGGATCACGGGGATTATTACGGGAATAGCTCTCTTCATCAATGGCAGTCACCTCTTTGCGCCTGGGATTGTTTGTTTTGGTTTTGGTGCTATTTCAGCGGTACTTGGTATTTCCAAATTACTTGAGCCGGAAGTGACAATAATGATTGATACTGACGGGATCCGCTATTTTCATCGGCGTGGTGAAGTTAAAATAGCATGGGGAAATATCCAAAGATTTGATCAACCCAAAGTGATTCAAGGTGTTGAGACACTCACTTTGCCCTATATCGGGATAAAATTGAGAGCCATTGGCCCAATCTTAGAGTGCATCTCATTGCGCTTAGCAACGGGGATGCTAACCGAGCAAAGACCGCTTTTAATAACAGCTTCGGCGCAAGATGAAGATCTATCGACTTTGGAAAACCAAATGAGTGAAGAGTTTACCCCTTTTATAGAGGACGATAGTCGCTATAAAGGCGTATTGGCGATGTTTGGTCATCGATGCCGCATATTAGGCAGCCATTTAGGTTTTCATCTGTATATTGCTACAGATGCATTAGATAGACCTGCTGATGAGTTTATTGCACTCATGCGTGAGTATCATAGATTGGCACTGTTACTAGAGAGCTAATTAGAACTAAGTTTATAAAAATTCGACTGTTTTATAAACTTAGTTCTTTAACGTATTATTATCCTGCTGATAATTGCGCTTCTTCTATCTGTTCGGGTTTAGCTGAGCCGTGCTTGTCTGTTGAAGATGCGGGTAGGAAGGCGATATCATCACGTACGCGCATTCCAATAAATTGACCGCCTTCAAAAATCTCCATCGATTGACAAGTCACTTCCCCATCAACAACACCAGTACTGCTTATGTTGAGTTTATTGCAGATTAATTTACCGCGAAATGTACCAGAGACACGCAGCTCTTGGCAGTTTAATACACCATCGATAAGGCCATCTTGCTCAATGGTAATGTTACTTGTGGATTGGATATCGCCAAAAATCTCACCAGAGACAAGTGCCTCGGCGCTGAATTCACTCTCTCCAGTTAGCTTTGTTCCTTGGGCGATAAAAGTGAGCCCACCGCTTCTTTTTCTGTTAAACATAAATGCGTCGCTGTTAGTCAAGGTAGCTTGATGTTACCTTGAAAAAAAACAATAAAAAACCACTTATATTTGGCGCTTGCTGTCATTATTTTGGCTCAACAGTGCAGGATGTAGCGGGGCTTTTGGCTGGATAGGCTTAGAAAGTGGATGAGCAGAAATGTTAATCTGAAAAATATTTATGTTAATCAGTGTTTAATCAGAGATTAATTAATATTGCATTCGATGGGCAAGGGGAAACACATGCGCCGCAGCCCGTACAAGCATCAACATCAATGTGTGGTTGAGGCGCTTTGCCTATTGCCATAGTAAAGCTGATCGCACTTTCATCGCAGGCATCCTTACAGCTTTGACACCATATACCTTGGTAGGCCATACAGTTGTCCCGTATGGCGGCGGTTACCGTCCAAGGAGCCTCGGTTGTTGCGGTAAACAGAGGTTCAGGGCAAGCATCAACGCACTGCTGACAGAAAGTACATTCATCGATGTTAAAATCGACTTCAGGGAAACCACCGTCGCCTTTGATGATGATGTTGGTTTCACAGGCCTGAACACACTTATTACAGCGAGTGCACTCATCGGTAAACTCTATGTCTTTTTTTACCCAAGGAAGATGAACAGCATCGCTTTTTTTACGGCTAAAAAGACGACGTCGACTTCGATTGATACTGCTCATCAGTTGTACTCTCGGTTATGTAAATTACGGTTCAAACTAGCCTAAGGTATTACTCGTTCTAGCTACTGTAACCATTAGGGTTACTTGCCTGCCAATGCCAACTACTTTGTGCCATATCATCAATATTATGTGTCGCTTGCCACTTTAGCTCTGTTTGCGCTTTTTCTGGATTAGCATAACAAGCGGCAATATCGCCAGGACGTCTTGCCACCAATTGGTATTTTATAGTGGTGTTACTCGCTTTTTCAAACGCTTTAACCATCTCTAACACACTATAGCCCTGACCTGTACCAAGGTTATAAGTCACTAAACCTGGCTTGGTGCGGAGTTTATCAAGTGCTCTTAAATGGCCAATGGCTAAATCAACAACGTGGATATAATCGCGTACTCCGGTGCCATCAACAGTATCGTAATCATTACCGAACACACTCAATTGCGCTCGTTTACCGACTGCGACCTGGGTAATGAACGGCATAAGGTTATTGGGTATATCATTTGGGTCTTCACCAATCAGGCCACTATGGTGTGCACCAACGGGGTTGAAGTACCTAAGACGAGCAATATTCCAGCTCGGATCGGAATGATGTAAGTCTGCCAGTACATTTTCAACCATTAACTTAGATTGCCCATATGGGTTTGTTGCGCCCGTTGGGAAGTCTTCAGTAATGGGTAGCGATGCAGGATCGCCATAAACCGTTGCTGAAGAGCTGAACACTAAGTTTCTAACGTTAAATTCATCCATCACTTGGCACAATATAATGGTGCCAGTGACGTTGTTTTCATAGTAACGAAGCGGTTGCTCTACTGACTCGCCCACTGCTTTAAGGCCAGCAAAATGGATAACAGACTCAATATCATGGTCGGTAAACAGCTTTTGCAGAAAAGGTTTATTGAGAATATCACCTTGATAAAAGGTCACAGACTTGCCTGTGATTTTCTCGACACGCTCTAATGCAGTAACGCTCGAGTTACTTAGATTATCGAGGATCACGACATCACTGCCACTATTTAGCAGTTCAACCACCGTATGAGTACCGATGTAGCCTGCGCCGCCTGTTACCAAAATTGTCATTTTAATACCCTTTATTACTATGCTTTTTCATTCATTAAAGATTTTTTGCGATGTCTTTTATATATTTGGCAAACTCTGGACCAATATCTTTATGGCGCAAAGCATGCTCTACATTGGCTTGCATATAGCCCAGCTTGTTACCGCAATCGTGACTTTTACCCTGCATGTAATAGGCATTAACCGTTTGATTTTCCATTAGCATGGCAATCGCATCGGTTAATTGGATCTCATCGCCTGCACCGGCTGGTGTCTTGGCTAAATAGGCCCAAATCTCTGCTGGAAGCACATAACGTCCAACCACACCTAAATTAGACGGGGCATCATCAACGTCTGGTTTTTCAACTAACTGGGTAAGCGGTAGTGATTGACCTGGCTTTAGCTCTTGGCCGCCAATATCGGCTATGCCGTATTGATCGACTTGATCGTGAGGCACGCCTTCTACCATTATCTGACCTACTTCAGTTTCGTCATATAACGCTACCATTTGCGCTAAATTGTCTTTAGCTAAATTACTGCTGGCATCATCGACAATAACATCAGGCAGTAATACCGCAAAAGGCGCATCACCAACAATCGTCTTCGCACAAAGAATGGCATGACCTAACCCCTTTGCTTGGGCCTGGCGCACACTTATGATGGTCACGTCTGTTGGACAAATGGATTGCACCTCTGCCAGTAACTGTCTTTTTACTCGACGCTCAAGATGCGCTTCAAGCTCAAAACTGGTGTCGAAATGGTTTTCAACTGAATTCTTACTGGCATGAGTTACTAGTACAATCTCTTTAATACCGGCTGCAATCGCTTCTTTGACAACATACTGGATAAGGGGTTTATCCATAACGGGCAGCATCTCTTTAGGCATCGCTTTTGTTGCTGGTAACATCCTTGTACCAAGACCTGCGACCGGGATCACTGCTTTTAGAATCTTATGTTGTTTCATTGTATTCCTACTTTTCCTATCAATGGATTAGCGCTTCATTACTATTCTATACTGAATCTTTATCATGTGTGCTGTGATTTTGCTGAAGCCAATTGATATTTATTGTATTTGATGTTTGTAAGGCGATATTTTGCCCGTATGTTGTTTAGAATGCACTCAATAGCTTTGACGTTTTTTTGTTTAGTTGTTTACACAATTGGAGGTGAAAACTCGATTCGATGCTTTTTAATCCTTTATGTTTTTGGGTTATCTCGATAGAGACTAAGATGGGTGTAAATATTTGAATACATCAAGTTGACTGTTAATAAAGGATTAATTGATGTAGCTAAGACGCATGTAATATATTCGTTACGCTATGCGACGTGGAACGAGTAAAGAATAAACTGTGATCTAGTTAACAAAAAGCTGAGTTTGGTTAACTATGGTGATAGGAAATAGTCACTAGCGTTTTTATCACCATGAGCAAACCCACGAAGTATATCGCTCGCTTGCCAGATGCAAGTGGCCATATTAATTACCCGCAAGATGAACATGACATCTGGCAGGAGCTTTATTCAAGACAGCTTGCTAATTTACCCGGCCGAGCATGCCAAGCTTACTTAGATGGACTAGAGCGATTGGATCTGGCAAGCGATAGGATCCCACAGTTAAGTGAGATTGACACTGTGCTACAAGAAACAACAGGGTGGAAAACCAGCGCAGTGCCAGCGTTGATTTCCTTTGGAAAGTTTTTTGAGTTATTGGCTAATAAATCATTCCCGGTGGCGACCTTTATTCGCAGTCGTGAAGAGCTTGATTATTTGCAGGAGCCAGATATTTTCCATGAGGTCTTCGGGCATTGTCCACTACTGACCAATCCATCTTTTGCTCACTTCTCACATCTTTATGGTCAATTGGGCTTAGCTGCAAGCAAGGAGGAACGTGTTTATTTGGCGCGCCTTTATTGGTTTACCGTTGAGTTCGGCATCATACGTGCTGAAAATAACAACCTGAGTATTTATGGTGGCGGTATTATTAGTTCGCCAGGCGAAACACTGTTTGTGATGGGTAATGAGCCCGAAATCAGGGAGTTCAATCTGGTTGATGTCATGCGTACTCCTTATCGTATTGATATTATGCAGCCAATCTATTACGCAATAAACAGTATCGATGAGCTCGATAGCATCGCTGAAATGGATATTATGGGCGCAGTAAAAAAAGCACAGCAGCTGGGGTTATTTGCAGCAACTTATCCTGCTAAAGCGGGTTAAATATGATTAGAAAGAACCTTGGTTTGAAGTGAACATTGAAACCGAAGGATGAGTTTCAGAATGATGATAGAAATAACAGAATTAGAGGAAAGAAAATGACTGAATTAGCCCAAATGAAATGTGAAGCCTGTCAAGCAGATGCACCCAAGGTGAGTGATGCTGAACTAGCTGAACTTGTGCGTATGATCCCTGATTGGACTGTAGAAGTACGTGACGGCATTATGCAGCTTGAGCGTGTGTACAAGTTTAAGAATTTTAGATTAGCAATGGCGTTCACTAATAAGCTTGCCGATCTTGCAGAGGCTGATTTTCATCACCCTGGAATTTTGACTGAGTGGGGAAAAGTGACGGTAACATGGTGGTCTCATTCAGTTAAAGGCCTACACAAGAATGATTTCATTATGGCAGCCAAGACGGATACACTTTTAGCTGACTAATCGAGCTTCGCGCCAGCTCTACTGGCGCGTGTTTATTCTCTATATCCCCAAATCTGCTGTAAACAAGTCTTGCCACAACACTCATAACCTTTTAACGTATAGGCGAAATATGCTTAACAGTTATCTGCTCTCCTTATTGGGCTGAGCACATTGTCGCTGGATACTGGTCACTAGTTATATTTTAGTTTTATCCCAATAACAATTATTTAGAAAAGGGACTGCAATAGTATGCGCTTGGAAGTCAGCTGTTTAGACCGAGTCGGTTTAGCGAAAGATATATTATTGATAATGGAAGATTATGGTATCAACCTGTTTGCTATCGACGCTAGTAATCAAGGTTTTCTGTATCTGCAATTTGCTGAAGTTAGCTTTGATATGCTCAGCGAACTATTGCCGCTTATCCGCAAAGTAGAGGGGGTACACGATGTACGAACCGTCTCCTTTATGCCGTCTGAGCAAGAACATTACGCGTTAAAAACACTGTTAAAAACATTGCCTGATTCAGTCTTTTCACTCGATATAAAAGGGCGTATTCGCATTGTGAACGAATCGGCTTTGCATATTATCGGTATGGCTGAGCATGAGATCATAGAGGAATCCATTGGCCACTGGGTACAGGGTTTTAACTTTAGCCGTTGGTTGAGTGAATCAACCGTGTTGGCGCAAGCGACTCGGGTCAATATTGGTGAGAACGAATATCTGGCTGAAATGTTGCCTATTTATCTGCCTGACGGTAGTGAAAACCCAATTCTTGCTGGTGCAGTCGTGTCATTAAAGTCACCAGCCCGTTTAGGTAAACAATTTAATGCATTGCAAAACCAAACCACTGGGTTTGAAAATGTATTAGCAACCAGCGATAAGATGAAAGAGGTGCTGGTGCAGGCCCGCAGAATGTCGCAGTTGGACGCACCATTATTGATCACAGGAGAAACCGGTACTGGCAAAGAGTTAATGTCACGAGCGTGTCACGATGCCAGTATGCGCCGCGAACAGCCTTTTATTGCGATTAATTGCGCCGCGATGCCAGACAGTGCAGCCGAAGAAGAGTTATTTGGTTATGTGAGTAATGGCACTGTGGTCAAGCGCGGATTTTTTGAAGAAGCAAAGGGCGGAACCGTCTTTTTAGATGAAATTGCTGAGATGTCTCGGTCTGCACAAGTTAAGTTATTACGTTTTTTACAGGACGGTACCTTTAGACGTGTTGGCGGAGATGAAGAGGTGCGCAGTGATGTTCGCATCATCTGTTCGACTCAGAAAAATCTAGCCGAGCTGTGCCAGACAGGTGAGTTTAGAGAAGATCTTTACTATCGTATCCACGTCTTAAGCTTCCATGTACCGTCTCTTCGGGAGCGTAAAGTGGACGTGATCCCACTGACAGAAATGTTTTTAGAGCATTACAGCCAACAACTCTCTATCCCAATTCGCCGTATTTCAGGTGAATGTCGTGAGCACCTTCTTGCTTATGCTTGGCCGGGTAATATACGCCAACTTAAAAATGCCATTTTTAGAGCGGTGTCTATGTGGGATGGCAGTGCTGAATTGACTGTGGACCAACTTAAATTGCCATCGTATGCAGAAGGCTTCGGCTATTTTGATCATCAGTTTGAGGGCAGTCTTGAGCAAGCGATGAAGCAGTTTGAAGCTAGTTTGCTACGACGCTTATATCCGGCTTATCCAAGCACACGTCAACTTGCTAAAAAATTAGGTGTCTCTCACACCGCTATCGCGAATAAGCTGCGTGAATACAAGATTAGTAAACAGAAAGCTTTGTAACAGCTGATTGCCAGTGTTTGCTTGCTTTAGCAGCAATAGAAGCTTAGTAACCCCTATTACAGCCTATCTCATCTAGGCTGTAATTATATGTTTACATATTGGGTGCAATTGTAGGTAAATGTGATTTAGCTCACGCTATTCCACTATTGCCGTTCTTAAGGTATTTCTATGCCAAGTAGATCTAGGCGTAAGCTTGATTCATTTAAAACAGCATACAAAAGCTGGGATCAGCAGCTAGCCACATTTTATTAGGAGTGAGTATGAAGTTAGCAAGTTATGATAATGGCCGCCGTGATGGTCAGTTAATGTTAGTTAGCCGTGATCTAACTAAAGCGGTTGCGGTGCCTGCTATTGCTCATACTTTGCAGCAGTTGTTAGATTCATGGGATCTACTCAATCCACAATTGGTTGAGCTTTATGATGCATTAAACGAAGGTTTGATGGATAACGCAGTAGTGTTTGACGAAGCTAAGTGTTTATCACCACTTCCAAGAGCCTATCAATGGGCTGATGGCAGTGCTTATGTAAACCATGTTGAATTGGTACGTAAAGCTCGTGGTGCTGAGATGCCTGAGACATTCTGGACCGATCCTCTCGTTTACCAAGGTGGCTCAGACTGCTTTATAGCACCAACTGCAGACATTCCATTGGCAAGTGAAGCGTGGGGCATCGACTTTGAATCTGAAATTGCCATTATTACCGATGATGTACCCATGGGGGTCGCAAGGGACAATGCTGCCAAACATATCAAACTGCTGATGCTGGTAAATGACGTGTCATTAAGAAACCTGATCCCTGGCGAACTGGCTAAGGGTTTTGGATTCTTCCAAGCTAAGCCTTCAAGCAGTTTTTCACCTGTCGCGGTCACGCCCGATGAGTTAAACGATAAGTGGCAAGATAGCAAAGTACATCTGCCATTAATCACTCATCTGAATAATGAGCTGTTTGGGCGCCCAAATGCGGGTGTCGATATGACATTCAACTTTAGCCAGTTGGTATCTCATGTTGCAAAAACACGTCCTTTAGGTGCGGGTGCC
This sequence comes from Shewanella sp. KX20019, assembly GCF_016757755.1. Taxonomy (NCBI): domain Bacteria; kingdom Pseudomonadati; phylum Pseudomonadota; class Gammaproteobacteria; order Alteromonadales; family Shewanellaceae; genus Shewanella; species Shewanella sp. KX20019. Next base: position 1,965,919 of record NZ_CP068437.1, read on the forward strand.
ATTATTGGTTCTGGGACTATTTCTAACTATGATCGTAGTGCGGGTTCAAGCTGTCTTGCTGAGACTCGCATGCTTGAAACCATCGCCGACGGTAAGCCTTCAACGCCATTTATGGGCTTTGGCGACCGCGTTCGTATTGAGATGCTTGACGAAAATGAGCAGTCAATATTTGGTACTATTGATCAGCAGGTCGTTGAATACAAAGCTTAGATTCTTCACTAGTGGTTAATAATTAAAGTTTGAAAGAGAGTTAATTCGTATCGGGTTAGCTCTTTTTATTTTTAGGATATCCCCGTCCCTCTGAATTCTGCATCTTCAGGTAGGATGGGTATATAAGATATTGGTTGTTCCTTGGTAAGTCAGTGCAATTGATAAAATAGGGAAATTTAATAATGATGAAATTATATGGCTACTGGCGTTCAAGCGCTGCTTACCGCGTGCGTATCGCGCTTAATTACAAAGGGGTGATAGCTGAGCAGCTCTCGGTTCATCTGGTGAAAAACGGCGGTGAACAGCATCAGCAACAATACACAGCATTGAATGCGCAAGAGTTGGTGCCAACATTGGTGACAACGGATGAAGATGGACGAGAACTGGTATTAACGCAGTCGCTCGCGATAATCGAGTATCTTGAGGATATGCACACTCATAATCCACTTCTGCCTCAAAGTGCATCTGATAAAGCGATTGTAAGAGCTATGTCGCTTACCGTTGCGTGTGAAGTTCATCCGTTAAATAACTTAAAAGTTCTGCAGTATTTGGCGGCAGAGTTAGATATTAGCGATAGTGCTAAAGCATCCTGGTATCACAATTGGGTACATCAAGGTTTTGCCGCATTAGAACAGCAATTAGAACACTATAGTGGTAAGTTCTGTTTTGGCGATAAAATTACCTTAGCTGACCTGTGCCTAGTGCCACAAGTTTATAACGCAGAGCGCTTTAAAGTGGATATGACGCCATATCCTAATATCGTACGCGTCAATGCCAATTGCTTAGCGGAGCAAGTCTTTATTGATGCGATTCCTGAGAATCAGCACGACGCAACATAGGCTCGCATTTAGATTGCCGATCTATCTATCTTCCATTATCTATTTTCCATTAAGAATTCCACAAACGCTCGGTCTGCTTTACTGATCGGGCGTTGTTTTTTCCAGGCAATATGCAGATCTAAATATACTGGCGGTTCAAAAGGTTTTGCCAATATGTTGTCATGGGGTTCAATCACCATCTCTAAAACGCTAGTAATGCCATACTCTTGAGCAACCACTTGTTTGATGAGATTGATAAGATTAGTCTCGAACGCAATACTGGCATTAAGGCCCAATAACTGTGCTTGTGCAAGCATCCACTCTCGATGAAAGTACCCCTGTTTAAAGAGCACTAAATCGTGTTGGAAAAACTGCTCCAGGGGGACGGAACCCTGATCTGCTAACGGATGATGTTTACCTACGGCAACAACCATTTGTTCTTGCAGCAAAAGGTGGCTTTCAAAGTGTTCGTTTAGATCATTGGCGGTAATGATGGCGATATCAACATCTTCTCGTAGCAGCATTTTTAATGTGTCACGAGTCCCCCCTTCAAATAGCGATAACTTCAAATCCGGATGTTGATGTCTAAATGCCATTAATCGGCTTGGCAGATAAAAAGAGCCTAGCATGCCAGGTACGGCAACCCTCACTTCACCTTTGGTCAGGTTTGCCATTGATTTGATATGCGCTTCAGCTTGCGCCATGTTTTTAATGATTTGGGTCGCATGTTGATGTAGTGCGCGTCCCTCAGCTGTTAACGAAAGTACCTTACTGCGCTTATGAGCCCCTCTATCGACTAAAGTAACCCCTAGTGAGTCTTCTAACCTTTTAATGCTCTGACTGAGTGCTGGTTGCGCTATGTTTAATTGTTGCGCTGCCTTAGTAAAGCTACCTGAGGTTATCAATGCATCAAGGTGTTTTAACTGCTTTATATCCATAACAACCTCACTTACAACAGAATGAAAAAATTAACCGCTTTCGAGTGGTTATACTAACGAGTTTGATAGTTAAACATCCATAACAAAAATCAATAAATAGTGCCGTTTTTAATTATTATCGTTATGTATATTGAATTGTTATGATCTTTAGACCGAGAGAAAATCGTGAAAAGTCATTCTATTATGAGCAATACAGCTGTGCAGGGTAGTGGTAAGCGCGAACTCCAATTAATTGGCGGGTTATCGATTGCGTCAATAGTCATTTTTATTAATTTATACCTTGTTCAGGGGATGCTTCCGCTTATCGCTGAGGCATTTTCAGTATCGAAAACTCATGCAACATTATTGCTGTCGGTGACCAGCTTCACGATGGCATTGTCATTATTGCTGTTTGCTGTGATGTCAGATCGTATCGGTCGTAAACGCCCGATATTAATTAGCCTTTATCTGCTCGTCATCGTGGATATTATTGCCATCTTTATTGGAGATTTTAGTCAGCTCGTTGCGTTGCGGATGGTGCAGGGGATTTTGCTGGCGTCGGTGCCTGCAATGGCAATGGCTTATTTCAAAGATGAGCTAGGTGGAAATGTGTTGTTAAAAGCGGGTGCTATTTATATTGCAGCCAACAGTATTGGCGGGATCGCAGGCCGGTTATTGGGCGGTTTAATGTCAGAGTACTTACAATGGCATGAGGCGATGATGTTATTGGCTGCTTTATCGCTTTTCGGCACGCTACTGGCTGCAATCATGCTACCTGATAGTCAGTTTATTAAACCAAAATTCGAACTCGGAAATTTATCACTGAAATCAGATTTTAAAGGGTTTTGTGAGCACCTAACGAATCCAAGACTGAGATTGATTTATTTGGTGGGTGGTGTCGCATTCATGGTGATGGTCAATCAATTTAGCTATATCCAGCTGCATTTAATGGCGAGCCCTTTTGTGCAGGGACCCTTTGAAGTTACCTTGATTTTCCTTTGTTACTTAAGCGGCACTTACGCATCCTATCGCAGTGCTAAATGGATTAGTGAACTGGGTATTAAAGGCGTATTTAGCTTGTCAGTTATTGCGCTAATGCTTGGTTCATTGTTTACCCTTTTTAATAGTGTTATGACCATCTATTTAGGGTTTCTCATCTCGTCATTTGGATTTTTTCTTATTCACAGTAGTTGTAACGCTTGGGTGGCATTTATCGCCAAGCAACATCGCGCTAAAGCCACCGCGCTGTATTTATGTAGTTACTATCTTGGTGCTGCAATTGGTGGGCCTTACTTATTACCGTTTTGGCAACAGTGGGGCTGGCAAGGCGTAGTCTTCGGCTCAATGATCTGCTTGAGTGTATTAGCAATGCTTGTTAGTAAGTTGATATCGCCAATGGATGCAAAAAGTCCGCTGACATTCACTGTTTAATGTTGTGAGCTACTGTTGAAGTTGAGCCCCTATCTACAGCTGGTTAGCCAGATACACTGGACGGCTGTGGCCATATTTTGGCCCGGAAATGTCCATGAAAGAATACCCCAGCGGCAAAAAATGTCACTAAAGCTCCACTCTGCAAAGCCCATTTAACATCAAACATACTCAATACACTACCAAGCCCAGCAGCGAGTAAGTTGCCTAAGCAAAATATCGTCACCAACATCCCCATCAACTGTCCTTGCGCATTACTCTGGTATGAATTAGACAAATACACTGGTAAGAAACCATTGTAAATGGCGATTCCTGCACCCATAAGCGCAAAAGAAATCAAATATAACTGGCTCGTGACAAGGGGCAGGGTGGCGAGTGAAGAGGCAAAGATAATGACTCCCATTAGACCTGCGCTAGCATGTGACATCATTTTCTGAATTTTGGGGTTAATCCAAATGCTGGTAAAAATCATACATGCCGTTAAGAATACTGTGGCCCAACTAATATCGACGGGGTTATAGTCGAATTGTCTTACTAAATGTAAGGGGTAGTATTCGTAGTAGAGATTGACCCCCATGGTTAGTAGTAGATAAAGCATGAAAAAGCGTCGCAAATCCGCTTGGCGTAACAAGACTAGACTGGAAGCATTACTTGCGGCTTTGACTGTTTTATTTAAGCTTACAGGCATGAGAAAGTGGCTCAAGGCTGCACACAAAAAGCATGCTATCGCCGCAACAATAAATACTGTTTCAATTCCAGAGTAAATTAAATATCCGCCCATAAGAGGTCCCAGTAGATAGCCACCGTATCCCATGGCACTAATGAGAGAAAAGCTACGAGTTTTATCAATAATCGGATGAAGATCGGCTGCAATAGCGCGTGCAATCGAAATATTACCTTCGCAAACGCCTGTCATTAACCTAGCAATACAAAATAATGCAAAATTACCGCTAAGTGCTGCGAAAGCAGTTGCACTATAGCCAACGCCACTGCCTACTAAGGTGAGGGTTAATAAACGACGTCTACCGTAACTATCCGACAAAGCACCGATAAAAGAACTACCTATAATAATTCCTAATGGATAAACACCCAATACAATACCGAGTAATAGCTCTTTTGGCAGCCCTTGAAATTGAGTTAATGCACTTTCACCTTGTTCAAACAGCGGCGCTAAAATAGGGTAGGGAAGGGCGATACCGGCAACACTGATAAGTGTCACGACGAGTGTGATCATCAATATTCTTTTGGCGTCGGTCTGCGGCATAGATGTCGGCATCGATTTTGTCTTTAACGAATAATATGAATGGCAAATATTACACGTAACAGATGTTATGTAAATAAAAATGTTTACTTAATTGGTTGCGACATTAAATTTCAATTTTATGTCATAAAACAAACAAACGATTTACTGATGTGTGGAGGTGGTTTTGTCTAAAATCTGTAAACAGGGGATAGATGTTTGGTAGCGTCTAGTTTCCGCTAGCAAGAGGGCAATGCCTAATGCTTACTTGGTCGGATTAATCTGATTCATTACTGAATCACTAGGGAGTAACTCAAGATGGCCTTGCTCATCAAAATACCAGCCTGTGATAAAGCCTTTTTGGCGCATTCTCACTAAGTTTTGCATAACTTCTTTTGCTTCAACAAGGGCGGTTTGCTGATCATATTGGTAGGTGAGTTTTAAATAGGCGGCAATACTCGAAAGCGAAGCCGATTGACTGACGTCAGCCATGAGATTCATCCAAAAATAAAAGATACTAAAGGATAGTTGAAATTGAGAAGTACAGAAGGTAAATAACCGAATAAACAGTAAGGAAGATTGTATTTAGGAGATAAGAATATGGTGGTCGATACTGGGCTCGAACCAGTGACCCCCTCCTTGTAAGGGAGGTGCTCTCCCAGCTGAGCTAATCGACCTGGGACTTACTAATCTTACTAACTTTATTCTCTTGGCAGAGAATGGTGGTCGATACTGGGCTCGAACCAGTGACCCCCTCCTTGTAAGGGAGGTGCTCTCCCAGCTGAGCTAATCGACCTGGGACTTACTAATCTTTCTAACTTTATTCTCTTAGTAGAGAATGGTGGTCGATACTGGGCTCGAACCAGTGACCCCCTCCTTGTAAGGGAGGTGCTCTCCCAGCTGAGCTAATCGACCTGGGACTTACTAATTTTACTACCTTTTATTCTCTTAGCAGAGAATGGTGGTCGATACTGGGCTCGAACCAGTGACCCCCTCCTTGTAAGGGAGGTGCTCTCCCAGCTGAGCTAATCGACCTGGGACTTACTAATTTTACTACCTTTTATTCTCTTAGCAGAGAATGGTGGTCGATACTGGGCTCGAACCAGTGACCCCCTCCTTGTAAGGGAGGTGCTCTCCCAGCTGAGCTAATCGACCTGGGCATTAGTACAATAAAATATTCTCATCATCAAAAAGATGGTGGTCGATACTGGGCTCGAACCAGTGACCCCCTCCTTGTAAGGGAGGTGCTCTCCCAGCTGAGCTAATCGACCTGGGAATACTTTAACAACGTTGATTTAGATAAGCTACATCTAGTTAGATGGTGGTCGATACTGGGCTCGAACCAGTGACCCCCTCCTTGTAAGGGAGGTGCTCTCCCAGCTGAGCTAATCGACCTGGGACTTATCTAATTTTACAACTACATTCTATTAAAAATAAAACATGGTGGTCGATACTGGGCTCGAACCAGTGACCCCCTCCTTGTAAGGGAGGTGCTCTCCCAGCTGAGCTAATCGACCTCGCTGTGTGGGGCCGTATTATAGGGGGGAACGATCTACTGTCAACGCTTTTTTAGATAAAAGCTCGTGTACGGTTCAATTATGCACGTATTGGCGCTTAGTTAATCATTTACGACAGGGAAAGTGAGGGTAAGTGACTCAATTTAGGTTTAATCATATTAGTTTGTTCGAATGAAAGAGACATTAATCGGTTATAAAAAAGCTTGGACTTACCAATATTTGCGATTAGCTAAGTAGAATTAGCTAGAGATGGTTTTTACTGAATGACTGTTAAAGACGAATAAAAGTGATTCTAGTGTTTAAAAGCGTCATTCCACCCACAAAAATTGCCATATAGTAGCAGGCCTATTTTCCCTGACCGTTTTGACTGTTAGAATGTGCGCCACATTCATTGGTACAGTCTATTATTTAGGCTTTCTATATTAGGTCAGTGTCCCATTATGACAATTAAGACGCGTTTTGCACCAAGCCCTACAGGTTTTCTTCACGTTGGTGGTGCTCGAACAGCACTTTATTCATGGTTATATGCACGTGCAAACCAAGGCGAATTTGTATTACGAGTAGAAGATACAGATATTGAACGTTCTACACCTGAAGCATGTGCTGCTATTTTAGAAGGTATGGAATGGTTAGGATTAAACTGGGATGAAGGTCCTTTTTACCAAACTAAGCGTTTCGACCGTTATAACGAAATTATCGCGCAAATGTTAGAGCAGGGTAGTGCATATAAGTGTTATTGCAGCCGCGAACGTATCGAACTTATGCGTGAAGAGCAGGCCGCAAAAGGCGAACAGCAGAAGTATGATGGTTGTTGTCGTAATAAAGCGCCTCGCAATACTGACGAGCCTTTTGTTATTCGTTTTAAAAACCCAATCGAAGGTAGTGTTGTTTTTGATGATCACGTACGTGGCCGCATTGAAATTTCAAATAGCATGCTAGATGACTTGATCATCGCTCGTACCGAAGGTACACCTACCTATAACTTCTGCGTTGTTGTTGATGACTGGGATATGGGTATTACTTGTGTTGTTCGCGGTGAAGACCATATTAATAACACACCACGTCAAATTAATATCTTAAAGGCCCTTGGTGCTCCAATCCCTGAATATGCGCATGTAGCGATGATTTTGGGTGATGATGGCGCTAAGTTGTCAAAACGTCATGGCGCCGTCGGTGTTATGCAATATCGTGATGATGGCTATCTGCCAGAAGCTCTACTTAACTATTTAGTTCGTTTAGGCTGGTCGCACGGAGATCAAGAAGTATTCTCAATCGAAGAGATGAAACAGTTATTCAAACTTGATGATATCAACAAAGCAGCATCAGCCTTCAATACTGAAAAGTTGATTTGGTTGAACCAGCATTACATTAAAGAGATGAATCCTGAGTATGTTGCTTCTCATCTAGTGTGGCACATGAATGATCAGAACATTGATACCAGCAACGGCCCTAAATTGGCTGAAGTTGTTACTGCACTTTCTGAGCGAGCAAAAACACTGAAAGAGCTAGCGTCTTCGAGTCGGTACTTCTATGAAGACTTTGCTGACTTTGATGAAACTGCAGCGAAAAAACATCTTAGAGGTGTTGCCATGGAGCCATTGACTCTTATTCAAAATAAATTATCTGAATTAACTGAGTGGACAGTAGAAGCTATTCATCAGGCCATTGAAGATACAGCAAGCGAATTAGAGGTGGGTATGGGTAAGGTTGGAATGCCTTTACGCGTTGCGGTTACTGGCGCGGGTATGTCTCCAGCTGTAGATTTAACCTTATTCTTGGTTGGAAAGGCACGTTGTGAGCAAAGAATATCCAAAGCGATTGAATTTGTAGCAAATAGAATAAATTCCTAAAAAACGAGTTGACACTTTTGGGTGTGCTGCATAGAATGCGCCACGCAGTTGAGACACTGGTAGCAAATGCTTATAGTGCACTCGAAAGTGATTTAGTTAGTGAGGGGCCTTAGCTCAGCTGGGAGAGCGCAACACTGGCAGTGTTGAGGTCAGCGGTTCGATCCCGCTAGGCTCCACCAACTAACTAATGTTAAGCGTTAAATCTTAGCCTACAGGGTTTAGTGAGTATTCACTCTTTGCAGAGTCTAATGCAGTCCGGGTCCCCTTCGTCTAGAGGCCTAGGACACCGCCCTTTCACGGCGGTAACAGGGGTTCGAATCCCCTAGGGGATACCACTATTTAAAATAACAAGATTTCGGTCTGGTTATTCAAGCATTAAATCTTAGCCTACAGGATTTAATGAGTATTCACTCTTTGCAGAGTCTAATGCAGTCCGGGTCCCCTTCGTCTAGAGGCCTAGGACACCGCCCTTTCACGGCGGTAACAGGGGTTCGAATCCCCTAGGGGATACCACTATTTAAAATAACAAGATTTCGGTCTGGTTATTCAAGCGTTAAATCTTAGCCTACAGGATTTAATGAGTATTCACTCTTTGCAGAGTCTAATGCAGTCTGGGTCCCCTTCGTCTAGAGGCCTAGGACACCGCCCTTTCACGGCGGTAACAGGGGTTCGAATCCCCTAGGGGATACCACTATTTAAAATAACAAGATTTCGGTCTGGTTATTCAAGCATTAAATCTTAGCCTACAGGATTTAATGAGTATTCACTCTTTGCAGAGTCTAATGCAGTCCGGGTCCCCTTCGTCTAGAGGCCTAGGACACCGCCCTTTCACGGCGGTAACAGGGGTTCGAATCCCCTAGGGGATACCACTATTTAAAATAACAAGATTTCGGTCTGGTTATTCAAGCGTTAAATCTTAGCCTACAGGATTTAATGAGTATTCACTCTTTGCAGAGTCTAATGCAGTCCGGGTCCCCTTCGATTAAAGAAGAGAGCGCCTAGGACACCGCGCTATTTTTATTTAAAGCAGCACGGCGGTTTCACTTTAATAGCCTTCTAAAGTGTTACTTATAGGTCTTCGTTATATTAGAAGTAAAACAATATGTCCGGGTCCCCTTCGTCTAGAGGCCTAGGACACCGCCCTTTCACGGCGGTAACAGGGGTTCGAATCCCCTAGGGGATACCACTATTTATTTTTCTTGATGTATGTCGAGAAATTAAAGCCAGCGTTAAACCTTAGCCTACAGGGTTTAATGAGTATTCACTCTTTGCAGAGTCTAATGCAGTCTGGGTCCCCTTCGATTAAAGAAGAGAGCGCCTAGGGCACCGCGCTATTTTTATTTAAAGCAGCACGGCGGTTTCACTTTAATAGCCTTCTAAAGTGTTACTTATAGGTCTTCGTTATATTAGAAGTAAAACAATATGTCCGGGTCCCCTTCGTCTAGAGGCCTAGGACACCGCCCTTTCACGGCGGTAACAGGGGTTCGAATCCCCTAGGGGATACCACTATTTAAAATAACAAGATTTCGGTCTGGTTATTCAAGCATTAAATCTTAGCCTACAGGATTTAATGAGTATTCACTCTTTGCAGAGTCTAATGCAGTCCGGGTCCCCTTCGTCTAGAGGCCTAGGACACCGCCCTTTCACGGCGGTAACAGGGGTTCGAATCCCCTAGGGGATACCACTATTTAAAATAACAAGATTTCGGTCTGGTTATTCAAGCGTTAAATCTTAGCCTACAGGATTTAATGAGTATTCACTCTTTGCAGAGTCTAATGCAGTCCGGGTCCCCTTCGTCTAGAGGCCTAGGACACCGCCCTTTCACGGCGGTAACAGGGGTTCGAATCCCCTAGGGGATACCACTATTTATTTTTCTTGATGTATGTCGAGAAATTAAAGCCAGCGTTAAACCTTAGCCTACAGGGTTTAATGAGTATTCACTCTTTGCAGAGTCTAATGCAGTCCGGGTCCCCTTCGTCTAGAGGCCTAGGACACCGCCCTTTCACGGCGGTAACAGGGGTTCGAATCCCCTAGGGGATACCACTATTTATTTTTCTTGATGTATGTCGAGAAATTAAAGCCAGCGTTAAACCTTAGCCTACAGGGTTTAATGAGTATTCACTCTTTGCAGAGTCTAATGCAGTCCGGGTCCCCTTCGTCTAGAGGCCTAGGACACCGCCCTTTCACGGCGGTAACAGGGGTTCGAATCCCCTAGGGGATACCACTTTATTTTCTCGAAAGAGTAAAATTGCTGATGTATGTCGGTAGTTAGCTACAAATGGGGCCTTAGCTCAGCTGGGAGAGCGCAACACTGGCAGTGTTGAGGTCAGCGGTTCGATCCCGCTAGGCTCCACCATATTTACCATTAATTGGTATATATTAGAAACCACCTTTAGGTGGTTTTTTTGTGCCCGTAAATCGAGGGAAAAAATTGGTAGCAATGACAAAACTCACCTCATTTTTCCGCTATCCTACGGAAGTTCTGAAAGAGCAATTTGAAGTTGTATAAGTATGAACCAATCTGAAATTGGTGGAATAACAGGTAATTAGCGCTTGCGATATAGTAAAGCCACCATTAACGGTGACTTTAAATTGGTGAGGTGACCTTCTAAGAGGATAGCTTGTTGGTATAACTAGTCTACCCCTAGGAAACCACCTGTTTGATGAGCCCAAAGCTGGGCATAGATCCCACCGGAATGGATAAGTTCTTGATGGCTACCTTGCTCTACTATTTTCCCTTCATCAAGCACTATCAGTCTATCCATCGCGGCAATAGTCGACAAGCGGTGTGCAATCGCAATTACCGTTTTGCCTTGCATGAGCTGATATAAACTTTCTTGAATTGCCGCTTCGACTTCAGAATCCAACGCTGATGTTGCCTCATCGAGAAGCAAAATAGGCGCATTCTTTAGCAATACGCGGGCAATAGCGACTCGTTGACGTTGGCCACCAGACAGTTTTACGCCACGTTCACCGACTTGAGCATCAAGTCCCACGTTGCCTTCAGGGTCGCTTAAGCCTTGAATAAACTCATATGCTTGTGAGTTTTTGATTGCATTATTTAGTTCTTCTTCTGAGGCATCTGGGTTGCCGTAAAGAATATTTTCCCTAATTGAACGGTGGAGAAGGGAAGTATCCTGAGTGACCATACCAATATGTGCTCGCAGCGAGTCTTGAGTGACTTGGGTTATGTTTTGTTTATCAATAAGAATGTTACCCGCTTCAACATCATGAAAACGCATTAACAAGTTAACTAATGTTGACTTTCCAGCACCAGAACGGCCAACTAAGCCAACCTTTTCCCCAGCTTTAATATTAAGATCTAAGTTATCTATAACGCCGGTATTTTCGCCGTAATGAAAACTCACATCGTTAAAATCAATGCTGCCTTTATCAACCGTAAGATCTGGTGCATCATCAATATCGGAGATTTCTGTCGGTTTAGATAACGTGTTCATCCCGTCGGCTACGGTACCAATATTTTCAAATAAAGAGCTGATTTCCCACATTATCCATTGTGACATGCCATTAAGACGCAATGATAAGCTAATGGCGATCGCAATCGCACCAACAGTAACTGCACTATCACTCCAAAGCCAGATAGATACTGCTGCAATGCTAAATGCCAACATATAGTTAATGATCTGCACACTCACATTTATCCAAGTTACTAGCCGCATTTGACGATAAACGGTATGAAGGAATGTCTTCATGCTGCCTTTTGCGTATTCAGCTTCTTTTTGGGTATGAGAAAACAGTTTTACCGTAGCAATGTTGGTATAACTATCGACAATACGACCAGTCATAGTCGACCGGGCATCAGCTTGTTCTGTGGAGACTTTTTTAAGCTTAGGTAAAAACTTTAGCTGTAATCCAATATAGAGCAATAGCCAGACAAGCATGGGAAGCATCAATCTCAAGTCAACGTTTGCAATCATCACTAACATGGTGGTGAAGTACACTAGGATATAGACCAAGACATCGAGTAACTTCGTGACTGTTTCTCTTACTGCAAGTGAAGTTTGCATTACTTTAGTGGCAATACGACCAGCAAAGTCATTTTGATAAAAAGACACACTTTGTTTAAGTAAGTATCTGTGGGCAAGCCAGCGAATGGACATCGGGTAATTCCCCAGCAGTCCTTGGTAAACAATTAATGCGTGCAATAAGACGAGCGCGGGGATAACGACTAAGATAAGAATGGTCATCCCAAGTAACTTCATTCCCTCTTTTTCAAACAAGGTCTCTGGATCATTGTTGATTAAAAGATCGACCAAATCGCCCATGAAACCGAATAAAGACACCTCTAAGATAGCGAGTAGCGCCGTTAAAATAGACATAATGACTAACGGTACTTCAAACCCTTTGGTGTAATGGCGACAAAAGGCATATATCCCTTTAGGAGGTTGTTCTGGTTCTTCTGGGGGCAGAGCATTGACCCAAGATTCAAATCTCTTAAACATGTAATGTCTCAGTTGTTATTGATGGATTATCAAAATGTTGCTTAGTAGGGTTAGCATACGCGCAATTGGATAATTAAGGGGAAGAAAGCGAGATTTATATTCAGTTCCGTTTTCCGCTAGTGGTAAGGACATTGATTGGGTAATATTCATTTAACGCTTAGCCTAAGATGGAAACATAGTGGTTGATCACGATTGTATAATCGCAAATGATATTTGCCGAAAAGCGAGGCTGGCACGTGATGCTAGGTTTGATGGCCAGTTTTTTACCGGAGTGCTTACCACTGGTATTTATTGCCGTAGTATTTGCCCTGCCGTGAGTCCCAAAGAGGAAAATGTCCGTTATTTTGATTCACCTTTAAAAGCAGCCAATGCGGGATTAAGGCCTTGTTTACGTTGTCGTCCCGACAGTGCGCCTGGTTCATTTGCTTGGAAAGGTGTAGCGACCACGCTAGAGAGGGCTATTTCATTAATTGATATGGGTGTGCTTACCGGAGCTGATGCCATCAATATCGAGCAACTATCAGAACGTTTGGGAGTAAGTAGTCGCTATCTGCGCAAGCTCTTCACCGACGGACTGGGTACTTCAGTAAAACAATATTCCCAGTACCGACAGTTAATGTTTGCTAAACAGTTATTGCATCAAACAGAGTTAAGTATCACTCAAGTTGGGCTTGCTGCAGGATTCAATAGTATCCGCCGTTTCAATGAGGTGTTTAAACAAGTATTGAAATTAACCCCGTCAAGCTTTAGAAAACAGCTTGTGTCAGAAAATACCAACACGCTCGTTAGTTGTCACTCTGCAACTAACGAGCAGGCTGTCTGTGCAGCAGAACCGCTAAAGCTGAGCGTCGAGTTGTTTTATCGTCCACCAATTGCATGGCAACAGCAGCATGATTTTTATCAAGTTAGAGCCGTCAGTAATATGGAGTGGTTAGATAGTGATGATCATTATGGTCGCAGTTTTACCACTAATGGGGTGAGTGGTTACTTCGACGCCAACCACAATAAAACCCGTAATAGTTTTAACGTTGATATCGTATTAGAAAACGAACAGGGCCTAGCAGAACTTAACGCTATCATTGGCAATATCAAAAGGGTATTAGATCTTGATGCCAATATGCAGGCGATAGAGCAAGTATTGGAATTGCTAACACCATTGCAGAAAAAAATCATCCCAGGTCTGAGATTACCTGGTACCTGGTCTACTTTTGAAGCTGGGTGTAGAGCGGTATTAGGCCAGCAGGTTAGCATTGTTCAGGCGTCTAAATTATTGAATCAGTTAGTACTTGCTTATGGTGAGCGGCGCATTATTGCCAATAAAGAAGTCGTTTTGTTTCCAACAGCAATAGCAATCGCTAACGCGAACCTAGATGAATTGAAGATGCCTGGAGCAAGAAAACTGGCCCTTAACGGGTTAGGGGAGTTTGTTACACAAAATACCACGGCAGATATTAATGACTGGCTATCAATTAAAGGCATTGGCCCTTGGACCATCGCTTACGCACAAATGCGTGGGGCGAGCTGTTCTGACATCTTATTGTGTGGTGATTTGGTTGTGAAAAAGCGAGTACTAGCGCTTTATCAGCAGTTCAGTGAAACGCCGATGCAGGCATTAGCAATAGATTACAGCACGCTAACCAAAGATATCGCCAATACAGTGAGTCCTTGGGGAAGTTACTTAACCTTTCAGTTGTGGAATTTATCATGAAGCCGTTAATACCATTAGCAAAACTTAATTTTGATACCGGCGCGGGTGTTATCTCGATTTGTGCAAACGCATTTGGGCTGTCTCATCTAAATTTTATTCCACAATCAACAGATGGTTGGAAGACACGAGAATTGACAGTGGATGACACCACTGATGTAGAGGCATTAGCGCTTGCCAAAACGCACTTAAACCAAGCAAAGAGTGAACTGCTTGAGTATTTAGCGGGTGAGCGGCAACAATTTAATGTGGCTTTAGCGCCGAAAGGCACTGAGTTTCAGCAGCAAGTTTGGCAAGCACTTAGCAAGTTAGGTTTTGGTGAAACATGTAGTTATGCCGATATCGCAACCAAAATTGGGCGACCTAAAGCGGTAAGAGCGGTCGGTACTGCCAATGGCGCTAATCCCATCGCTATTATTGTGCCTTGCCATAGGGTGATAGGTAAAAATGGCACGTTAACTGGCTATGCCTATGGTATTGCGCTTAAGCAAAAGTTGTTAGAAATGGAAGGGATCAATCTAATTAAGTAATGTTTCAGCGCTCATGTCGGTTGAAACTCAGTACTTGTTAACGGTATTTGGCAGCAAGTAAAAGCTTTTTAAGTGATATTAGCGTAGAATAACGCCCTTATTTTTGATTAGGCAACGCCCGTAAATATGACTCAGCCAGACTTGACAGCTAAAGCCATCCTAACCTCTGTGGATAATGCAGTGAATCACCGTACTTTTTCGGGGTTAGGGTTGATCCCCGAGCTTTTAGAAACGCTTAAAGCCTTGGATTATCAGTCTCCAACTGCGATTCAGCAAAGCACTATTCCTGCCGTTATAGCGGGTCAAGATGTATTAGGTGGTGCGATCACGGGCTCAGGAAAAACTGCGGCTTTTGCACTGCCTATTATTCAACTACTTGCCAAATCATCGAGGCAAAGTAAGCAGGGCAATATTGTTTCTGGTTTGGTATTGGTACCCACTCGCGAACTAGCACAGCAAGTGGCTGATAGTTTTATGCGTTATGCGCAAAACATTAAGCCTAATCTAAAAGTGCTTGCTGTTTACGGTGGTGTTTCAACTAATATTCAAATGCAAAGTTTACGTGGCGGTGCAGATATTCTTGTAGCAACGCCTGGGCGACTACTCGATTTGATCTCAAGCAATGCGGTTAAGCTAGACAAAGTCAGTACGCTTGTCCTCGATGAAGCGGATCGCATGTTGAGCTTAGGCTTTACTGAAGAGATCACCACGTTACTGGCACAAATGCCCGCAAAAAAGCAAACGTTGCTATTTTCAGCGACTTTTCCCGAAGAAGTCAGCTTGTTAACTCAATCATTGCTTAACAAACCGGTTGAAGTTCAACTGCAAAGCCAAGAAGAAAACACCTTGGTTCAGCGGGTGATCACGGTTAATCGTAATCGTAAAACGCCGTTGTTAGTCCAGCTTATCAAAGAGAATGATTGGCAGCAGATCCTAATATTTGCCAGCGCTAAATATACCTGTAATCGTTTAGCTCAAAAGCTTGATAATGCAGGGATCACTGCCGAGATCTTCCACAGTGATAAAGCTCAAGGCGCCAGAACACGAGTTCTAGATGGTTTTAAACGCGGTGAGATCCGAGTATTGATCGCGACCGATATCGCCGCCCGCGGTATTGATATTGAAAAACTGCCTATTGTGATTAACTATGAGTTACCACGTAGCCCTGCTGATTACATGCACCGTATTGGCCGAAGTGGCCGTGCCGGCGAAGCGGGTATAGCGCTATCGCTGATCTCTCATGATGAGTACCAGCATTTCGCAGTGATTGAGAAAAAGAACAAATTAAAGCTCGAACGTGAACAACATCCTGGTTTTGAAGCCGATAAAGAAGCGCCTGAAGATTGTCCATCACGGCTAGAAAAACCGATGGCAAAACCAGCGGGTAGCGGTAAAAAGCATCGCAATAAACTGCCACAGGCAAACACAGACCTTTGGTCAAAAAAGTAACTCACCATTGTAAATTTTACTTCGTTTAACACTAAGATTATTTAGGAATAAATATGCAGCACCTATTTTGGTTAGTAGAAGGACAAATTGCAGGACGCAGTGGCCCCAATAAAGACGCATGGAATTTGTCTGAATTGAAAGAGGAGGGCATAGATGCCATTCTTTCTGTTAATAATGGCGAGTCGTGTGATGATGCTGATTTTTCATCAGCGGGTATAGAATACAAGTGCATCCCTTTTTCGCGAAATGCGCCACCGGAAGCTGGAGATCTTGAGTATTGTGTTGAGCAAGTCCCAAAAGCACTGGCTTATATTAGAGCATGTGAAGCACAGGATAAGACAGTGCTTATCCATTGCCGTTCAGGCAAAGATAGAACCGGCCTGATTATGGCCTACTATTTAATGGATAATGGCGCCGCACCATTGCATGCAGTAAGTCAAATACGAGCAATACGTGACATTGCGTTTAGCGCTGATGGTTGGGATCAATTTGCATTTGATGTACTTTATGCGTTACAAGAATAGGTATTAGCTAACAACTGAAGTTATTCAATGAAAGCAATCGGATTGCTGACAAGCTTATCAATTAAATCTATGTTTATCTGGGCAGCCATAACGTTATTGGTTGGCTGCCAGACTTCTCCTCAATACCCTGATAAAACATCTACATTCAAGCTTGCTAAACAAACACAATCAGCACTTTCGCAGTATGTGGCAGCTGATCTTCAAGCTAACCCTAATTTAACCGGCGTAGTGCCATTGAATGATGGAGTTGATGCTTTCATTGCCAGGTTGGCCTTAGTTAATGCAGCAACGACGAGTATTGATCTGCAATACTATATTTATCGGGCTGATGAGTCCGGCAGACTGCTGTTATGGCACTTATTAGATGCTGCTGAACGCGGAGTCAGAGTTAGAATTCTGCTCGACGATATGGCAACCAAGGGTGCTGACAATACGTTGTTGATGTTAGCAATGAACAAGAACATTGATGTACGATTATATAACCCATCATTTGAACGATATTTTAGAACTCTTGCCTTTATCAGTAGCTTTTCTCGTTTAAACCATCGTATGCACAATAAATCACTCACAGTAGATAACACCATTACTGTGGTTGGTGGTCGCAATATTGGTAATGAGTATTTTTCTAATAATACCGATGTCGATTTTGGTGATTTTGATTTGATGGCTATTGGTGAAGCTGTCGATGACGTGTCGGATCAATTTGATCTGTATTGGAATGCGCCTTTAACTGTTGAAATCAATGCGCTTGCTGAGGTTGAAGTGACAGAGCAAGAGTTAACACAAGCTATGGAGTTAGTAGAGACCAGTAAAGCTAATTATCAAGATAACCCGTACATAAAGCGTTTGCTGAGCAGCCAGTTAATGCAGAGGATGGAAGGCCACTCATTATCTTGGTATTGGGGAGAGGCGAGACTTATTTATGACCAACCCGATAAACAGAACCATCAATCAGACTCAGACAGTATTTTAGCCAACTTGGGTACATTTTTATCACAGGCTAACCAAGAAGTACTCATTGTATCGCCGTATTTCGTGCCCACCAGAGCAGGTGCAAGCAGTTTAATTGATGCGGTTGAAAAAGGTATTGAAGTTACAATAATCACCAACAGCCTTGCCGCAACAGATGTATTGGCCGTACATGCAGGATATCGAACTTATCGGCAGCGCTTATTAGAAGCTGGAGTGAGATTATTTGAAGTTAAGGCCAACCTCGATCAGAAACAAAGCAGTAGTTGGACTGGGAGTTCAAAGAGTAGCTTGCATGCTAAAACATTTATTATTGATAAATCGTCGATTTTTGTTGGCTCTTTTAATTTTGACCCTCGCTCTGCTTGGTTAAACACTGAAATGGGCCTCATAATTAACAACGGTGAGCTTGCTAGCGGCGTGGTTAATAGTATAGAAGATAGCTTAGCGGCAAATAGTTATCGTCTGTCAATTAGAGATGAAGAACTTATCTGGCATGATGATTCTAAACAGCGAGAGATCTATACCGAGCCTGATGCAGGCCTTTGGCGCAAGTTTTTAGTGGATTGCATCGCATTACTGCCTATTGAGTCACAGCTTTAATTGAGAGTTTAATGTGATTGGAGTAGAGTTTAGCTGCAGAAATCTGCGCTTCGCCAGCATGACGGATTTAATAAAAGAGACGGCAACATAATGAAAAGTAAGGCAACGCAGTCCCAAGGATTATTATTGTTTCAGCTGTCATATACTCAGTTGTTTGCACTAGGAACATTAAAAGTGCGCGAATTGGTGCCTTATAGCCCGCTGAGTGTCATACCTCATTCTCATCCGACGATATTAGGGGCTGCAACAATACGCGGCACCACCATTCCGGTAGTTGATATGGCAGCTGCAATTGGTTATCGACCGATATCGGAAGAGGAACTTAAGAGCAGTTATATTATTATTACTGACTGCCAGCGGATGGTGATCGGATTTCTAGTGCGCGCTATCGATAAGATCATTGAGTGTAATTGGCGAGATATTGAATCACCTCCCAATAACTTGGGTAAGAATGCTTTTCTGACGGGGGTGACCCGTATTGATGATAAGTTAGTGCAATTGCTAGACGTAGAGCTATTGCTGTCAAAAGTTTTTCCACCAAGTCCTGAAACAACAAGAGCGATATTGACGGATGTACAGCGAGAACAGCTAAAACCTCTGCATATTTTGCTTGTTGATGATTCAATGGTTGCACGTAAACAATTGTCTGATGCACTTGATAGTATCAATATCCCATATCAGGTTACCGCTGATGGCCAACATGCGCTTGCTATCATGAAAGAAGCTGAAAAAAACGGTCAGGCGATTGATCTCTTAGTTAGTGATATTGAAATGCCAGGTCTAGATGGCTATGAATTGGCATTTGAAGTTAAGAATAATCCGGCAATTGCTGACGCCTATATCATCTTGCATACATCGTTATCGAGCGAGATTAGTGTGAGTCAGGCGCATCAAGTGGGAGCCAACGAAGCGCTTACAAAGTTTGATGCCCATGAGCTTATCGACGCTATGTTACGTGGCGCCAATAAAGTAAAAGCCATCGCTAATATTTAGGAGCTTGTTAGTAAGATGCTACCTCAGGGTAATATCCAAGCCTAAATGTCTACCAAAGGTAGACAACAATGGATACATCCGATACAAACGGTGTTGAAGGAAGATGAATTTTATTTAAGGTTTACTATTTTGCTGATAACCCTTAAATCAAATTGATACATACTAAAAATTATAATGACAGGTTAAGTAATGAATCAAAAAACATCACTGTTTGCCAAGTTAGTCAATGGCAGTCTCGTGCTACAAATTCTCGCCGGTATCATTGCTGGTGTCGTGTTAGCGACTGTATCAAAAAGTGGCGCAGAAAATGTCGCTTTTCTTGGTGAACTTTTCGTTGGTGCGCTAAAAGCTATCGCACCTATTCTGGTGTTCGTTCTTGTTGCGGCTTCGATAGCGAATCAAAAAAAGAACGCCAAAACAAATATGCGCCCAATCGTAGTGCTCTACTTATTTGGTACTTTTTGTGCGGCTTTAACCGCTGTTCTGATGAGTTTTGCGTTTCCGACTACGTTGGTGTTAGTGACCGGCGCTGAAGGCGCTACGCCGCCAGAAGGGATTGGTGAAGTTATCAATACCTTGTTATTTAAATTGGTTGATAACCCAGTTAACGCATTAATGACCGGTAACTATATTGGTATTCTGGCTTGGGGTGTCGGACTTGGTTTAGCCTTGCATCACGCCAGTGATTCAACCAAGCAAGTATTTGCAGATGTAAGCCACGGTGTTTCACAAATGGTGCGCTTCATTATCCGCTTAGCACCTATCGGTATCTTCGGTTTGGTGTCAGCAACATTTGCAGCGACAGGCTTTGAAGCTATTGCCGGTTATGCACAACTACTTGCTGTATTACTAGGTTCGATGGTAATCATTGCATTAGTGGTTAACCCTGCGATTGTTTATTACAAAATCCGCCGTAATCCATATCCACTGGTATTTACTTGTTTGCGTGAAAGTGGTGTTACCGCGTTCTTTACCCGCTCAAGCGCTGCGAATATTCCGGTTAACATGGCACTGTGCGAAAAGTTAAAGCTACATGAAGATACTTACTCGGTATCTATTCCATTGGGAGCAACCATTAACATGGGCGGCGCGGCGATTACCATTACAGTTTTAACGCTTGCTGCAGTGAATACTATGGGCGTTCAAGTTGATATCTTAACGGCTATATTGCTCAGTGTTGTTGCAGCAGTCTCTGCTTGCGGCGCATCAGGTGTAGCGGGTGGATCATTATTGCTTATCCCATTAGCGTGTAGCTTATTTGGGATCTCAAATGATGTCGCTATGCAGGTTGTTGCGGTAGGCTTTATCATTGGCGTGATTCAAGATTCTGCTGAAACAGGTTTGAACAGCTCGACTGATGTTATCTTTACTGCTGCTGCATGCGAAGCTGCTGAAAGAAAACAGAGCTAGTATATTGAGTATTACTCAGCAGTGAGAAAATCAGAGTTAGTTTAAAAAAGCCCCGTAACTTGAGTTACGGGGCTTTTCTATTTATCGAATGCGCTGTGAGTCAGTTGTTGGATACCTTAGTTAAGCGTTGTAGCTAGGCGCCGATAATCCCCAGTGGCTTTGCAGTTTTCCAAGCACCGCGGGTAAAGTCGGGGAAGTTAACCGAGTTGCTACGGTTATTGACTGACTCTTCACTGAGGACATTGACCACTGACCATGCAGCACCGTCATAGACATCTTGATCTAGTGCTTCTCCATTTCTCAAGCAATAAACCATTCTCCACAGCATTAAAAAATCCATACCACCATGGCCGCCATTTTTTTCGGCTTCTTGCCCCATTCGCTGCCAAAGAGGGTGATCGTATTTGTCATACCATTTAGTCATGTCCATATCCCATTGATGGAAGTTGCCATTACCTCCTTGTTCAATCGCAATGCGGTTTGGGAATCCAGCGAAAACACCGTTAGTTCCTTGGATGAGATTATGGCGACTATAAGGCCTTGGTGTCGTCGTATCATGCTGCACCATAATGGTACGGCCTTTGGCTGTTTTAATTAGACTGGTGTTAATGTCACCGTTGATAAAGTTGAGCTTGTTCCGTTCATGGTCTTCGGGGAACTCTCGTTGCGCATATAAGGCTCGGCCTAACGCTGGAGAACTCATTGAGGTTAAGTAATCAAAACGGTCACCACGGTTAATGTTCATATACTGCGATACAGGGCCTAAGCCATGGGTTGGGTATAGATTGCCATTGCGTTTTGTGTGCCAGTAGGTGCGCCATGAACCTGTTTTCTGGTTTATCTCCTTCATTTGCCAGCGCAGCTCATGGATATAAGCAGCTTCACCATGAAGAAGTTCGCCAAATACGCCTTGTCGAACCATATTAAGTACCATTAACTCATCACGACCATAGTTTACATTTTCCATCATCATGCAGTTCTTTTGGGTCTTCTCTGCAGTGTTGACGATTTGCCAGCACTCTTCGACAGTCAATGCGAGCGGAACTTCGACGAAGGCATGTTTTCCGCTCTCCATCGTATTGATAGCCATGGGAGCATGCCATTCCCAAGGAGTTGATATAATAACAATGTCGATGTCTTTGCGGCTAAGCAGGTCTAGGTAAGCTCGTTCACTGCCTGTGTAGCGTGCGGGTACCTTAAGGCCTTGCTGTTTAACAAATTCGATTGATTTGTCCAGCACTTCTAGATCGGTATCGCAAATCGCTATTATTTCGACCCCCTCAAGATGACAGAAATGTTTTACGTGCCCTGAACCGCGTTGCCCTACACCAATAAACCCCACTCTCACCGTTTCCATTTTTGGAACCACCAACCCCATAACGCTAGTGCCTAGGGCTGGAGGCCTAGGTACAGTGCTTGCCGTGGCTGAAAAAGAGGATGTAGCAAGGCTCGCGGCAGCAAGGCTCGCTGTTTTCAAAAAATGTCTGCGATTGAGTTTCATTATCTGTCCTATGTAGAGGGCGATAGAGTGTTGGGGCCCGAAAGTCCATTTTTAGTTTTTGTAATCAAACAAAGTTATATCAAATTTATTGAGTTAACGACCAAAAAAAGGTGTTTCGCTTTGCTGCACTTGTATTTTTATTCATCTTTACTAAAGTAATGCATATAAAGTGACTTATATCGCGTTTTTATTTTTATTGCTCGATACAATTTCATTGTAGAGATATTGGGCATTTTTGTGGTAAACATTATTTTAACAATTGATTCTAATAATATTATTTTCACAAGTTAACTATTTGGGGTAGTGAAGTCGATGGCTGTTGTGCGTAATGGGACAAAAGAAGTTATTCAAATTGAGAATAGAGCCAAACTCAAGGAGATTGAAATGTCGGTAGTCGAAAAGCGTAGACGTTTATTTTGGCAAGATACGGATCTTGAAACTAGAGAAGTTATTGGCCGCTGGGTTGATGAGAGACCGCTACTGGGTGATAACATTACCGTTTACAAGCAGGCCGACACTTATTATCTAGAGACCTGGTATAACGATGGCTGCCACAGCTTAGATGAGATGATCTCAAATGAGTCAGCTGCAGGCGTAAAGCTCGAAGATAAGGGCGGTAATATCTTTGGTGAGTATTTTATGCTAACAGCAAGTAACGATCTGATGTTCTGTAATTCTAGCCTGTGCTATTACACAGCCACAAAAACTGAAGTGGCAGCATAATCTAAGCCATACCTGTTGATTTTAAAGGGGCTTTGCCCCTTTCTAGTGTGTGCTTTATTTTCTAAAAAGAGCAATGGCTTTTAAACTGCATGTTTTTACCCGTATAGGGGTGATCAAAGCTGAGCTCTTGAGCATGCAGTCTTAACCTCGGTGCAGCATCTATTACCTGTTTGTCCCCATAAAAATCATCCCCCAAAATAGCATGACCAATTGCAAGCATATGCACTCGAAGTTGATGGGTACGGCCAGTAACCGGATTTAGCATTAACAGAGTACTATTAGCTCTAAGTTCAAGCGTTTGATAATGGGTTATAGCAACCTTGCCTACATCACTGACTTGTTGCATTGGCGGGCTGGTTTTATTAGCTGCTAATGAGAGTTCGATGACGCCTTGAGCATCCTTGAGATGTCCGCTCACTTCGGCAATATAGGTTTTCTTGGTTTTCCTGTCTTGAAATTGTGTTTTAAGGTTTGATTCTGCCTTTTTATTACGAGCAAAAACCATGATGCCAGATGTTGCGCAATCTAAACGATGTACCAAAATTGCATCTGTGAATCGTTGTTGAATTCGGGAGAGCGCACAGTCATGGGTATTTTTTGCGATCCCAGGGTTTGACAGTAACCCTGATGGTTTATTAATGATAATAATGTCTCTATCGACATAACGAACATCTATCCAAGGAATACTAGGGGGTTGGTAGGTAAATATCTGCATGAATTCTCCTGTTGCGAGGCAATTCTAGCAAAATAATCCTCGACGACAAGTGGCAAATACCGTCGAGGTGATTCTAAGTGGAAAAATATTGCAGAGGGTTATTGTCTATGGGGAAGAATTAGAGAGTACCGATAGGGATATTTAAAGGTATTCAACTGGAGTATTACGAGTCCAAAGACGGCTGTACGCCATTAGCTGTGGATAAAAGGTGCGAAAAGCGATCTCTATTTCGATATCAAGTTTCTTGGCATAATCTTGAGCACCCGTAAATATTTCAGGCTTTGAAACCCGTAGTGCAACCGATGCGAGGGTTTGGTTAAGGCCTTTTCTACTTTGATAACTGACTAACCAATTCTCTTGCCGCATTTTTGGCGCAATGCTTTGCAACTGTTCGGGCAACTGCTCACAAGCAGCGATTTCATTGTACGCATGAGCGGAAAATTCGCTCAAACTTTGATGATGATACTCATCCCAATACTTTGCTAGCATGTGGTCAAAGCAAATATCAACGATAATGGGGGCCGCGCGCGTCAACGACTTTGGAAATTTCGCATACAGTTCTTTGGTGAGCTCGTGGGTATCAGTAAGCTTATCTATTTGTCGGTGTAGCCAGATCCCTTGTTGTAGATGTTTTGGAAAACGTTCGATATTACCTTTTGCAAAGTCGCCAGCTAAGTTTGCGGCTAAAGAGGTGCGGCTAACATCTGCTAAATGTAAGTGAGCAAGAAAGTTCATATTTTATACTTGGTGATATGAGTACTTTCACGGTAACATGCAGTGCGATGCGAAGGAAATTCTTTATTACAATTATTATGCTAAAGAGTTGGCTTCATGGATGTGCATCGTTTTATTGCAATTTCCCCCTTATTAACGGTTTGAGGATCAAGGATGATGTGGAACTGGTTATCTAAAAAACTTGCTCGTACAGAGCAGCCCCAGCGCAGAAAAGTAGAAATCGATATTCCATACGAGCAACATCGCTATCGAATCGAAGATTTTGATCGTGAAACAGAAGCATCTTCCAAAGATAATGAACACAGTAAAGCGTGACATGGACAGACATCAATAACGATAGAATGTCTTTCACTCTCTATAAATACCAATAATGGGGTTTTATTGTGCCATTATTGTTGATCTTATTTTGCTCTAGTCATAGACTAGCGGCCGATTTAAAGACAGTAGAGACTTTCCATGCGCGTTGCAGACTTTTCTTTTGAACTTCCTGATGAGCTTATAGCTCGTTACCCAACTCCTGAGCGCACAGCGTCTAGATTATTATCGTTAGACGGTAATAGCGGTGCATTGGCTGATCTGCAATTTACTGCGATTCTTGACAAAGTGCAGCCGGGTGATTTGATGGTGTTTAATAATACCCGCGTCATACCTGCTCGCTTATTTGGCAAGAAACAGTCTGGTGGTAAGTTAGAGATCTTAGTTGAGCGCATGCTTGATGATAAGCGAATACTTGCTCATGTTCGTAGCTCTAAATCCCCTAAGGTGGATACTATAATCTGCCTAGATGGCGGTTATGAAATGAAAATGTGTGCTCGTCATGATGCACTGTTTGAATTAGAACTGCAGTCTGATAAAACGATATTAGAGGTGTTAGAAGAGGTGGGGCATATGCCGCTTCCACCTTATATCGACAGACCTGATGAAGATGCCGATAAAGAGCGTTATCAAACCGTTTATAACCAAACCCCCGGTGCTGTTGCAGCACCAACTGCTGGTTTGCATTTTGACGACGCCATGTTGGCAGCACTCAAAGAAAAAGGTGTTAATACCGCATTTGTGACTTTGCATGTTGGTGCTGGCACATTTCAGCCTGTGCGTGTTGATAACATTCTTGAGCACAAAATGCATTCAGAGTGGGCTGAAGTACCACAAGATGTAGTTGACTTAATTGCCATGACTAAAGCGAAAGGCCACCGAGTCATCGCCGTCGGAACCACCTCCGTACGATCTTTAGAGAGTGCAGCAAAGGCATCTTCTACTGAGCTCGAATCATTTTGTGGTGACACCGATATCTTTATTTATCCCGGATATCAATTCCAAGTTGTCGATGCGATGGTGACTAATTTTCATCTGCCAGAATCGACATTAATAATGTTACTCAGTGCATTTGCGGGCTTTGATGAAGTAAAAAACGCCTATCAGCATGCGATTGCTCAAAAATACCGCTTCTTTAGCTATGGTGATGCCATGTTTGTGACTAAAAAAGCGAACTAATACTGAAATATGCTTTAAAATACCCACCCACATAAAATGAGGTGGGTATTTTTTTGTCCTCATTTTGGTGCTTAATTTAACGATAAGGGTTGATACTCAATTGTTTGCCCTTATCTCTAGTCTTAATCTACAACTCGATTGCCGAGTTAACTCAGGTCAGACTGTTTCTCTGGCGAGGTGAACAATGAAATTTGAATTAGATACAACCCAAGGTCGTGCTCGTCGCGGTCGTTTAGTGTTTGAACGCGGTACGGTTGAAACGCCTGCGTTTATGCCTGTGGGAACTTACGGTACGGTTAAAGGTATGACACCTGAAGAGGTGCGTGAAACTGGCGCTGATATCTTGCTCGGTAACACTTTTCACTTGTGGCTACGCCCAGGTGAAGAGATTATGCGCAAGCATGGCGATCTACATGACTTTATGAACTGGCAACGGCCAATTTTAACAGACTCCGGTGGATTCCAAGTCTTTAGTCTGGGCGATATCCGTAAGATCACTGAAGCGGGTGTGCATTTTCGTTCACCAATTAACGGTGAAAAGATTTTCTTGGATCCTGAAAAATCGATGCAGATCCAAGATTCTTTGGGCAGTGATGTTGTAATGATTTTTGATGAGTGTACGCCATACCCAGCGACTGAAGATGAAGCACGTAAATCGATGCAGATGTCTTTACGTTGGGCGCAGCGTTCACGTGATGAATTCGATAAGCTTGAAAATCCGAACTCGCTGTTCGGCATTATTCAAGGTGGTGTTTATGAAGACCTGCGCGACGAAAGCCTTAAAGGCTTAGTGGACATAGGTTTTGATGGATACGCAGTCGGTGGTTTAGCTGTAGGTGAGCCGAAGGAAGACATGCACAGAATTCTTGAGCACACTTGCCCTAAAATCCCAGCGGATAAACCACGCTACTTGATGGGGGTCGGTAAACCAGAAGATTTAGTTGAAGGCGTACGTCGCGGCGTAGATATGTTTGATTGTGTTATGCCAACACGTAATGCTCGAAACGGTCATCTGTTTACCAGTGAAGGTGTTATCAAGATCCGTAATGCACGGCATCGTGATGATACTGCAACACTTGATGATAAGTGTGATTGTTATACCTGTAAGAACTATTCTCGGGCGTACCTTTACCACTTAGATCGTTGTAATGAGATTCTAGGCGCTCGATTAAACACCATTCATAACCTTCGCTACTATCAAAGATTGATGGAAGGTTTGCGTGGCGCGATTGAGACAGGTACATTAGACGACTTTGTTACAGAGTTCTATACTGGCTTGGGCCGGGAAGTACCTGAAGTTCCTGAATTAACCGATTAATTTTTACTCAGACAATAAGAAGAGAAAACTATGTTTATTTCAAATGCACATGCAGCAGATGCACCTATAGGCGGCGCTGGCGGCACTATGGAACTTATTTTCATGCTGGTCATTTTTGGCCTTATTTTCTACTTTATGATTTTCCGCCCACAGTCTAAGCGCGTTAAAGAGCACAAGAACCTGATGGGCTCTTTGAGCAAAGGCGATGAAGTGCTAACGAGCGGTGGCATTTTGGGTAAGATTGCCAAAATCAGTGATGAGAATGACTATGTATTGTTGGCTATCAACGAGACTAGCGAAATCACTATTAAAAAGGATTACATTGCGGCGGTATTGCCAAAAGGCTCTATTAAGTCACTTTAAGCCAAGAGGGCTATGGCGTGTTAAATAAATACCCAATGTGGAAAAACCTAATGGTGATGATTATCATCGCCGTAGGTGCATTCTATGCGATACCAAACCTTTTCGGTGAGGACCACGCTGTACAGGTGGTTGCAACCCGTGGAGCTGAGGTGACAGCGTCGACTCAGTCGGCAGTAAATGATGTATTAGTAAGCCAAGGTATCGCGGTTAAGCGTTCTGAGCTTGAAAATGGTCAATTATTAGTTCGTGTGAATAACGGTGAAGATCAGCTAATAGCTAAAGAGGCTATTGCTGATGCACTTGGCGACAAGTTCACCGTTGCGCTTAACTTAGCGCCGGCAACACCTGAGTGGCTTGAGTCGATGGGCGGTTCGCCTATGAAGCTGGGTCT
The DNA here is from genome assembly GCF_016757755.1 of Shewanella sp. KX20019. Lineage (NCBI taxonomy): Bacteria > Pseudomonadati > Pseudomonadota > Gammaproteobacteria > Alteromonadales > Shewanellaceae > Shewanella > Shewanella sp. KX20019. Next base: position 1,993,785 of record NZ_CP068437.1, read on the forward strand.
AGATCTACGTGGTGGTGTTCACTTCTTAATGGAAGTCGACATGGGTGAAGCCATTCGTAAGATGACCGAAGCCAAAGTTGCTGATTACAGAACTGATTTACGAGCTGAGAAAATTCGCTATGCGGGTATTCGTAATGGCGCCAAAGGTATCGAGATTAAGTTTCGTGATGCTGAGACCTTAGCGAATGCTGAACGCTTCCTTAAGTCTCGCAGTAACGACATGGTCTTTACTGACCGCTCTACTGGCAGTGATTATTTCCTTATTGCAAATCCAAGTGACGTTTACTTAAAACAGATCAAGGAAGAAGCGTTACAACAAAACATCACTACCCTGCGTAATCGTGTCAACGAGCTTGGTGTGGCTGAGCCTGTTGTACAGCGCCAAGGTGCTGAACGTATTATTGTTGAACTGCCTGGTGTTCAAGACACGGCGCGCGCAAAAGAGATTTTGAGTGCGACGGCGTCAATTGAGTTCCATATGGTTGACCAAAATGCAGACGCTCAAGCGGCAGCAAGTGGTCGTGTACCAGCGGGTTCTGAGGTTTATCAGCGCCGTGAAGGCGGCCCTGTAGTACTTAAAAAAGCGGTTATGCTAACGGGTACTCATATCCAGGGTGCACAACCAAGCTACGATGAGTACAGTCGTCCACAAGTGTCGATTAACCTAGACTCAAAAGGTGGCTCTATATTCTCAAACGTGACTAAAGACAACATAGGTAACCCTATGGCGACTTTATTCATTGAGTATAAAGATACTGGTGATAAGAACGCTGATGGAAGCGTGAAAATGAAGAAGATTGAAGAAGTTATTTCAGTCGCCACGATTCAAGCTCGTCTTGGTCGTAACTTCGTCATCACTGGACTCGGCCATGCGGAATCACAAAACTTAGCATTATTATTACGTGCTGGTGCGTTGATTGCGCCTGTTTATATCGTTGAAGAGCGTACCATTGGTCCGAGCCTTGGTCAGGAAAATATCGAAAACGGTATGCAAGCGATGATCTGGGGCATGGCAGTTGTACTTATCTTCATGCTGGTTTACTACCGTGGTTTTGGTCTTATCGCAAATCTTGCGTTAACGGCTAACCTAGTCATGGTTGTTGGTGTGATGTCGATGATCCCAGGTGCAGTGCTTACGCTTCCTGGTATTGCTGGTATGGTATTAACAGTGGGTATGGCGGTTGATGGTAACGTACTTATTTACGAACGTATTCGTGAAGAACTGCGCAACGGTCGTAGCGTTCAGCAAGCGATTCATGAAGGGTACGGCAATGCATTCTCAACAATTGCCGATGCAAACATTACTACCTTTATGACTGCGCTGATCCTATTTGCTGTCGGCACGGGTGCTGTAAAAGGCTTCGCGGTGACCTTAATGATTGGTATCGCTACTTCTATGTTTACCGCTATTGTCGGAACTCGTTCAATTGTGAATGCGATCTGGGGTGGTAAGCGCGTGAAGAAACTGTCTATCTAAGGGGAAGTTGAAATGTTTCAGATTTTAAATATCAAAGGCTCCGTCAACTTTCTGCGTCATGCTGTACCTATTAGTATCCTTTCTGCGATATTAGTGCTGGGCTCGTTAGGCTCTCTAGCAACAAAAGGTATTAATTGGGGTTTGGATTTTACCGGTGGTACCGTTGTTGAACTCGAGTTTTCGAATCCAGCAAATTTGACCGCAATACGTGACGGGCTTACATCAGAAGCAACTGATGGTGCGATAGTACAAAACTTCGGTTCAAGCCGTGACATTCTTATCCGTCTTCCTGTGAAAGAAGATATTAAGAGTGATCTTCAGGTTAGCCATGTGATGAGCGCTGTTACTCAGCTAGACTCTGCTGTCATCCAAAAACGCGTTGAGTTTGTTGGACCACAGGTCGGTAAAGAGTTGGCAGAACAGGGTGGTTTAGCGGTATTGGTTGCCTTGATATGTATTCTTATATACGTATCTTTCCGCTTCGAATGGCGTTTAGCAATGGGGGCTGTTGCGGCTCTAGGCCATGATGTCATTATCACCTTGGGTGTCTTTTCTCTATTCCAACTAGAGTTCGACCTCACCGTATTAGCAGGTGTACTCACCGTTGTGGGTTACTCGCTAAATGATACGATTGTGGTATTTGACCGTATACGTGAGAATTTCCTTAAGTTGCGTAAAGGGACTCCTGTAGAAGTTGTTAATACATCGATTACTCAGACAATGAGTCGTACGATTATTACAACGGGAACTACGCTGGTCGTGGTTGTGGCCTTGTTCCTAAAAGGTGGCACTATGATCCATGGCTTTGCTACAGCTTTGCTAATGGGAATTTTTGTCGGTACATTCTCTTCAATCTACGTCGCTAGTTTCTTAGCGATTAAACTTGGGATCAATCGTGAACACATGATGCCAGTAGAGATTGAAAAAGAGGGTGCAGATCAAGATACATTAATGCCTTAGTCATCGTGTTGATGTTTAAAAGCCACCTTTAAGGTGGCTTTTTTGTTTAAGTTACTATGGTATTGCTCAATTGCAGCGGATTTGACTAAGATCTATTTCTCTCTATGGTGTTTTATATTGAACGATAAAACAGCGCTCGACAGTACAGATGCTTTAGCAGTAGCATGTAGGCCATTCCAATGCGAATTAATATGATCAAGACTGGTTAATAATGTTTTATACCCGTTAATTGTTAGTCGTATCGGCTTATAAAATATTGCCATTAGTGCAATTGCAGTAGGAAATAACATGGACGATAAAATGCGGTTACTAGCAGCTGGAAACTTATTAGAAGCACATACTTGGAAGGGTATGCTTGAATCTAGCGGCATTGCGGTAGAGCTCAAAGGTGAGGCGCTATTGGGTGGTGTGGGTGAGTTGCCGACAGGGATACAGAATGTTGAGCTTTGGGTATCTCAAAGCCATTATCAAGATGCAAAGAATCAGATGGCATCGTTAAATGCGGAGCGTCCGCAATGGAAGTGTGTCAACTGTCATGAAGTTAATGAGTCTAGTTTTGAGTTGTGCTGGAACTGCAGCGCTGAAAGAAGTGAGAAATACAGTTAATGAAACATAACCCTGCGTTCCTAGCTCTAGTTGAAAGTATTATTCCCCACATTACTGAGATAACTATTGAGCAATACCAGTCACACAAAGACTGGGTTTTACTCGATGTGAGAGAAAATCATGAGTGGAATGTTAATCACCTGCCAGCAGCACATCATTTAGGCAAAGGGATCATTGAACGAGATATCGAGACCCGCTTTCCTGATAAAATGACGCCTTTAGCCTTGTATTGCGGTGGTGGTTACCGTTCGGCGATGGCCGCCTTTAACTTACAAGTTATGGGTTATTCTAAAGTTGTCTCACTCCAAGGTGGCTATAAAGCATGGCTTGAGAGACAATTACCGCTTGTTGAAGGTTAGTCCTTCTTGTTAGCTGTAGAGGTCAGTTCGCTTAATGCAATATTTTCCGTTGTTTGTAGATACCCAGTCGTTGAAAATATTAATCGTCGGCGCAGGCGACGTTGCTAGTCGTAAACTGGATCTGCTTTGCCGCACAGAAGCTGAGGTGCATGTTATTGCATTAGAGCTGAACGCTGAAGTCATTGCTTATCAGCAACAAGGACGCATTACACTAGAACAAAGACCGGTAAGTGAATACGATATCGAGTCCTGGGATCTCGTCTATTTGGCAACAGCAGATAGATCGCTAAATGAGATGTTAGCGAATGTCGCCAAGCAACGTAATATATGGGTTAATGTGGTGGATAATCCAAGCTTTTGTCGATTTATTACTCCCTCTATTGTCGATCGCGGCCGGTTACAAATAGCAATTAGCACCGCCGGTGCAGCGCCTGTTTATGCACGAGAGCTTAGAGCAAGACTTGAATCATGGTTACCACAGTCGATTACGCCACTGTTTGATTTTATTGCAGAACATCGACAAGATGTGCAAACAAGGTTACCTATATTTAAGCAAAGGCGATTATTTTGGCAACGTTTCTTTAAGCTTAATCAGTCGCGGTTCGATGAAAATACAACGGCCCACTATCAAGCAAGTTTTTCACAGCAAGATGGACAAGGGGAGCTGCTGTTGCTTGACCCGAACATTGATGCCGAACTTTTACCAATCGCCGCGATGCCATACCTGCAGAAGTTAGATATTGTCTTTAGCAAACATTCGATACCACACTCTCTCAATGAGTTACTGAGGCGAGACGCTGCACGTGACAGCAATTGGAGTGTTAACAGCCTTGAGCAAGCACTGAATGCAGGGGAGCACTGCTTAGTATGTGCTGATGTTGCAGAGGTTAAGCGACTAGCTATATTGTTTCCCGGTGCCAAACGCTTCCAAGTAGGCGCTGTATAAGGCAAGTTAGCCCAACATTAGATAATCGAAATTTCAATCGAAGGCTGTAACCCCTTAATGTTTGCCCTTTTGTTGGTGGAATTAAGGTACACTAAGCCGAATATATTTAGTCGAAAAAACTCATGGCCTTAAAAGCAACAGTATATAAAGTATCCGTCCAGATCGCCGATATGGATCGTGCATATTACAATGATCATCAACTGATGTTAGCTCAACACCCCTCTGAAACCAATGAACGCATGATGGTAAGACTGCTCGCCTTCGCTATGAATGCTAGCGAATCTTTAGCGTTCAGCAAAGGTATGAACGTTGACGATGAACCCGAGCTTTGGGATAAAACTTTATCTGGTGAAATTGATCTCTGGATTGAGTTTGGTCAAAGTGATGAGAAATGGGTCCGTAAAGCCTGTGGGAGAGCTAAGGCAGTGCAACTGATTACCTACGCTGGCCGTAGTGTTCCCATTTGGTGGAAGCAGAATGAAGCTGCGCTAGCGCGTTACGATAACCTAACGGTCATCAACATTCCTGAAGACGCGGTAAAAGCGATGGGGCAACTAGTTGGTAAAAATATGGCTCTGCAAATTAACATTTGTGAAGGTCAGATCTGGATCTCAGATGACAACGACAGTGTGTTAGTGGAACCTGAAATTCTAAAGGGCGAATAACAAACTCACTTCAGGCGGATATAATCAGATTTAAAAGCCAATCATATGATTGGCTTTTTTGTTTTACTGTATGTCAAAGTTAAAGATTGCCGCTTAGATCAAAGTTTAACAGCTGAACTTACAGTATAAAGTGTTTAATAAATACAGCTTTAATTTTGAGGGTATATGTCAGATTCAATCCACGGTCATCAAGTCATGGAGCTCATGCTGGAGCATGGTCAGTCGTTGTCACAAGAGGCGCTTAAAGCGTTAATGCATAAGACGTTTGGCGCAGATGCTCATTATCATACTTGCTCTGCGCAAGAGATGAATGCAGAAGAGCTAATTGCTCTTTTAGAGAAGAAAGGTAAGTTCATTCATTCTGAAGCTGGCATTGCGACTGCGGCAGATCGAATTTGTAATCATTAATCACTGTAAATTTTGTAAAGCCATAAAAAATGCTCAAAGTGTTAGCTTTGAGCATTTTTGTTTTCAGCAATCTTAGATTGTGATTAATCAATGTCCTTCGGGCGAGGATATGGCAGTTTAAGCTGACCCCAGCGAATGACTATCACGGTAGCCGCTAAAATTAATGTGGACAATGAGATAGCTGCAATACGCCAGTCGTCCATAGCTTTCATATCCAAAATGAGATAACGCGCTAACGCTACAATGGCAATGTAGAGTGGCATTCTAATCGGTAGCTTTCCAGATTCCGCATAATGCGAGACCATAGCTAACACTTCCAAATAAATAAATAGTAGTAATAGATCCGCTAAAGCGACTTCCCCAGCGTTAAATATATGCACTATCTCTTGTCCAATCGCAACAATAGTAGCGATAGCAATAATGATTAATACTAGATGTTCAACGGCTTTGATACTTGAGATACCATATTTCCGATACATTTTATCCATGTTACTTCCTAATGCAGTCGTTTCATAAAGAGTACCAGCAAATTGTATAAATGCGACATTGGCTGTGTGATGCTTTTCACAGTTGTGTGTTTTATATGGAGAAATCAGCATTTTCAAACGGAACGTTCATATATGAAAAGTGAGGCAGATGCTTTGTAATTCAAGACGTTTTTATGAGCTAATGATGACTTCCTAGTAATACAATGGCTATACGCTTTTTGTAGCACACATTCAGAGAAGAAAATAAGCCACAAAAAAACCGCCTAATTAGGCGGTTTTTAAACAATATCCAAATAATTTATGATCTGCCTGCTATTAACGCTTAAGTGCTTCGCTCAATAATGGGCGGAAAGACTTAACAAGTGCAGTTGTTGTTTTTGGGTTACCAGCAACGATATTTCCTGATGCAAGGTAATTATGGTTGCCAGTGAAGTCTGTTACTGTGCCGCCAGCTTCACGAACAATCAGATCACCTGCAGCAATATCCCAAGGCTTAAGGCCTATTTCAAAGAAACCATCGACACGGCCCGCTGCAAGGTAAGCTAAATCTAACGCAGCAGAACCAGCACGACGTAGATCAGCACATTCAGTGAATGTTAAAGCAAAAAGCTTCATGTAAGTTTCAGTATGCTGTTTGGCTTTGAATGGGAAGCCAGTTGCAATGATATTGTCGCTGAGGTTATTTTTTGGCTTAACACGAATGCGGAAATCATTTAGCTTGGCGAATTTTCCACGTACAGCAGAGAAAAGCTCATCACGAATTGGGTCATAAACTACAGCGACTTCTGTCTTGCCTTTGAACTGCATCGCAATTGATACAGCAAAGTGAGGGATGCCTCTGACAAAGTTATTAGTGCCATCCAGTGGGTCTACGATCCAAACGTAATCTTTATTAGCGCCTTTGTTCTCACCTGTTTCTTCACCAATGATAGTGTGATCAGGGTAAGCCTTACGGATCTGGTAGGTAATTGCAGCTTCAGCTTCTTTATCTACGTTAGTTACGAAGTCATTAGCCCCTTTTGAAGTAACCTCAATTCGGTCTAATTCTGCATAAGCACGTATAATTGTTTGGCCGGCAGCGCGAGCGGCGCGCACAGCAATAGTATGCATTGGAAGCATTGCAAATCCCCTGGATGTAAAAGAACAGATATAAATTATCGGAGCCGAATTATACGTGTTTTTTCGATGATATCAAATGCTGATTTTTGTATAAGTAAAAATAGCGGGCTTGTGTTAAAATATTTTCAAGTGTTCTCTCATTTAAATTAAGACATTTCATGCTCAGTAATATTCGCGTCGTTCTTGTCGGTACGTCCCACCCTGGCAATATAGGTTCAACAGCCCGTGCTATGAAAACCATGGGGTTATCCACTTTATATTTAGCTGAACCTAGGGTTGCACCTGATGGTCATTCTGTGGCCTTAGCTGCAGGGGCTTCAGATATTTTAAAACATGCAATTACAGTCGATTCTGTTGAAGAGGCTATTGCAGATTGTAGTTTAGTGATTGCAACCAGTGCGCGCAGCCGCACACTGGATTGGCCTATGCTAGAGCCTAGAGAAGCTGGTGAAAAACTGGTTGCATCATCACTTACTGGTCCTGTTGCTATCGTATTCGGACGGGAAAATAACGGTCTTTCTAACGAAGAGTTGCAGCGCTGCGACTATCATGTTGCGATACCAGCTAATCCCGAATACACCTCGCTCAATTTAGCTCAGGCAGTTCAAATTATCTGCTATGAGGCCCGTGTAGCGCATCTTGCTCAGGTTCAAACTGAATTTGAAAGCAAGAAACCTGCAGACTTTGTTGAGCCTGAAACAGAATATCCATTTTCAAAAGAACGCGAAAATTTCTTTGAACATATGGAAAACACACTTCTATCAACTAATTTTATAGTCAAGCAGCACCCAGGTCAGGTTATGACAAAACTGCGTAGGTTATTTAGCCGCGCAAGAATCGAGCGTCAAGAGATGAATATCTTGCGCGGAATTTTGACGTCCGTAGATAAAATTGTCGCTAAGAAAGAAACCAACGATAAGTAAAAGGAATTAGTTAGCATGGGTGTTATCGCAAGACTTAAAGATGATATAGCGTCTATCTACCATAGAGACCCTGCTGCGAACGGGACAATTGAAATACTGTTCAATTACCCTGGCATGCAAGCTATATGGATCCACCGGATCAGTCATAAGTTATGGGTTCGAAAATGGCGTTTGCTAGCACGATGTCTATCTACATTTTCTCGTTGGTTAACCGGTGTTGAGATCCACCCAGGTGCAACTATCGGCGACCGCTTCTTTATTGATCATGGCATGGGCGTTGTGATTGGTGAAACTGCTGAGATTGGTAATGATTGTACGCTTTATCACGGAGTAACGCTCGGTGGAACAACTTGGCAATCAGGCAAGCGACATCCGACGCTTGGCAATAACGTGGTTATTGGTGCCGGGGCAAAGATTCTTGGACCTATAACCATGAATGACGGCGCTCGCGTAGGTTCCAATTCGGTTGTTGTCAAAGATGTCTCGATGGACACCACAGTGGTTGGCATTCCGGGCCGAGCGGTTGCTAGCCCTTCTGAGCAGTCTAAAGAGCAGACAGATCGACGCACTGAAATGGCCAAAAAGTATGGCTTCGATGCCTATGCCGTCGCGCCTGACAATCCAGATCCCGTTGCAAATGCCATCGGCCAAATGTTAGATCATATGCATTTGATGGATTCAAAGGTACAGGAAGTGTGCCAAGCCGTACAAACTTTGGGTGGTAGTGTGTGCACTGAGAAGCTTCCTGAACTTGAAGTTGATGATTTTAGTGAAGCTGAATTAGCGGCTGCGCAAAAACGTCAGAAGTCATTAGATGAGTTTGATCCCATTATCTAGATTTATGTGCGCCATTTTTACTAAATGCCATTGAATCTTGCCTAATAAACAGGTTAAATACCCCAGCAAAATGACGGGGTATTTAGTCCCTGCCATGCTCTTTATAATACTTGACCAATTCACTAGGTTTTATACTTGACTAAATTACTCGGGTATGATGAAATTACCCTATGCTTTTTTGGGAGACGTAGTAGCAATGAAACTTACATCTAAAGGTCGATATGCTGTCACTGCAATGTTAGATGTTGCAATGCACTCTACCGATGGTCCAGTACCATTAGCGGACATTTCAGAGCGTCAAGGGATCTCTCTATCTTACCTAGAACAACTTTTCGCAAAACTAAGAAAAAATGGGCTTGTATCTAGCGTCCGTGGCCCAGGTGGCGGATATCGCCTAGGTACCGACGCAAGCGAAATTTCTGTGGGTATGGTGGTACGAGCGGTTGATGAGTCTGTTGATGCCACTCGTTGTCAGGGCAAGGGTAACTGTCAAAGCGGAACTCGATGCTTAACTCACTCTTTATGGGGAGATTTAAGCTCACAGATTTCAGATTTTTTAAACGGCATTTCACTTGCCGGGTTAATGAAAAAAAGAGATGTGCAATTTATCTCGGTCAAACAGGATAAATTGCAGCAGGAACAGAGGGTTAGCGTTTAGCGGTCTCTGTTATTAATATAAAAATAATTTTTGTACGTTGTAAGTGGTAGCACAATGGCTACCACAAAGTACGGAGTGTGTGATGAAGCTACCTATCTATTTAGATTATGCTGCGACGACGCCGGTTGACCCTCGCGTTGCAGAGAAAATGATGCAATGTATGACTATGGACGGCATTTTTGGTAATCCAGCGTCTCGCTCTCACCGTTACGGTTGGCAAGCAGAAGAAGCCGTTGATATTGCTCGTAACCAGATTGCGGACCTTATCAATGCCGACCCGCGTGAAATCGTATTTACCTCTGGTGCGACAGAGTCTGACAACCTAGCGATAAAGGGCGTTGCTCACTTCTATCAGAAGAAGGGCAAGCACATCATCACCAGTAAAACAGAACATAAAGCGGTGTTAGATACCTGTCGTCAGCTTGAGCGTGAAGGTTATGAGGTCACTTATCTTCAGCCTGAATCGAGCGGTCTTATCCCTGTTGCTATGATTGAAGCGGCAATGCGTGAAGACACACTACTGGTTAGTATTATGCAAGTTAACAATGAGATTGGTGTCATTCAAGACATCGATGCCATTGGTGAACTTTGTCGTTCACGAAAAATTGTCTTCCATGTTGATGCTGCACAGAGTGTTGGCAAATTGCCAATTGATGTTCAAAAGACAAAAGTCGATCTGATGTCTATCTCTGCTCACAAGATGTATGGTCCAAAAGGCATTGGCGCATTGTATGTTAGCCGTAAGCCTCGCATTCGTTTAGAAGCGGCTATGCACGGTGGTGGACATGAACGTGGTATGCGCAGTGGCACATTAGCGACACACCAGATTGTGGGTTTCGGTGAAGCTGCAGCCATCGCAAAAACCGACATGGAGTCAGATAACCAGCGCATCCGCCGTCTACGTGACAAGTTATGGAATGGTATTAATCACATTGAAGAGACCTATATCAATGGCGATAAAGATCAAAGACATTGCGGTAGTTTAAATGTCAGCTTTAACTTCGTCGAAGGTGAGTCTTTGATGATGGCGCTTAAAGATCTTGCTGTTTCATCTGGTTCAGCGTGTACTTCTGCGAGCCTTGAGCCAAGCTACGTGCTTCGTGCTCTAGGCTTGAACGATGAGATGGCGCATAGCTCGATTCGATTCTCACTAGGCCGCTTTACGACTGATGAAGAGATCGATCATGCAATAGAAACAATTAAAGAATCTATTGGTAACTTAAGGGAGATGTCTCCGCTTTGGGAAATGTTCAAAGACGGAATTGACCTGGACTCTGTCCAGTGGGCACACCATTAACCTTAACGATATTAACGAATAGATAAACTGGAGCAGTATCATGGCTTATAGCGAAAAAGTAATAGATCATTATGAGAATCCACGCAACGTTGGTTCGTTTGATAAAAACGATTCATCAGTTGTCACTGGAATGGTTGGCGCACCCGCTTGTGGTGATGTAATGAAGCTACAGCTGCGCATTAATGATAATGGTATTATCGAAGATGCTAAGTTTAAGACATACGGTTGCGGTAGCGCGATTGCGTCTAGCTCATTGGTCACTGAATGGGTGAAAGGTAAAACAGTTGCAGAAGCTGGTGCTATTAAGAACACCGACATCGCTGAAGAACTAGCATTACCCCCTGTTAAAATTCATTGTTCGATTTTGGCTGAAGATGCCATTAAAGCTGCTCTGGATGAGTATAAAACAAAGCAATCGAAGTAATACCTGGAGTTAAGATGGCAATTAGTATCACTCCCGCAGCGGCAGATCGAGTTAAAAGCTTTTTAGCTAGTCGCGGCAAAGGTCTAGGCTTACGTTTAGGGCTAAAAACATCAGGCTGTTCTGGTATGGCATACATACTGGAGTTTGTTGATGACTTGAACGATGATGATGAGCTTTATGATGTCGATGGTGTGAAAATCATTATTGATGCAAAGAGTTTTATCTATCTTCAAGGGATTGAGTTGGACTTCATTAAAGAAGGCCTTAACGAAGGTTTCCAATTTAACAACCCTAATGCTAAAGGTGAATGTGGTTGCGGTGAGAGTTTCACCGTATAAGCTTTAAAAGTTAAACTATGAATTATTTTGAGCTGTTTAGTTTATCTCCTTCCTTTGATGTCGACACCGCCATCCTTGCAGAGCGCTACCGCGATCTGCAAAGGGCGGTTCATCCCGACAAATTTGCTAATGCAAGTGAACAAGATAAACGCTTGTCAGTACAACGTACTGCACAAATCAATGATGCCTTTCAAACATTGAAAAACCCAATCCAACGCGCTGAGCACTTATTGGCCCTTAAAGGGCTAGAGTTAAGTCACGAGTCTACTACGCTTAAAGATACTCAATTTTTAATGCAGCAGATGGAGTGGCGAGAGTCTCTTGAAGAGATTAGCGATAGTGATGATCCTGAAACTGAAATAGAAGCGCTTTATGCGTCTTTTGAAGCGTTTGCAAAGCCGATCACAGCAGCACTAAAAGTGCTATTGTTGAGCGATTTAGCCGCTGAGCATTTGCAGGCCGCGGAGCAAATTCGTAAACTTAAGTTTATGGCAAAATTACAAGACGAGTTGGCAAGAGTGGAAGATACGCTCTTAGATTAGCCAGCTTGTTTTCATTTTATAATGCTGTTGGCTCAATAATCTTGAGCCAACATTTTTTTAAGTTGGATATATATGGCACTTTTGCAGATCGCAGAGCCTGGACAGACTGCTGCTCCCCACCAACACCGTCTTGCAGTGGGCATCGATTTAGGTACAACCAACTCCTTAGTTGCCGCCGTTCGAAGCGGTGAAGCAAACACTCTAGCAGATGAGAGCAATCTGCATTCATTGCCGTCTGTGGTTCGATATAGCCAGGATGCAATCTTTGTTGGACGTGAGGCCGAAGCCTTTTCAGCGCAAGATCCACAAAACACCATTGTGTCGGTTAAGCGTTTTATGGGCCGTAGCCTTGAAGATATTCAGTCAGGTAGCCAAACATTCCCTTATGTTTTCGAAGCGAGTGAAAACGGACTGCCGATATTTGTGACGCCTAAAGGTAGAGTTAATCCAGTACAAATCTCAGCGGAGATCCTAAAACCGCTAGTACAACGTGCAGAAGCGACTCTCGGGGGAACCTTAGAAGGCGTCGTTATTACTGTGCCAGCCTATTTTGATGACGCGCAGCGTCAAGGCACCAAAGATGCGGCAGCATTAATTGGTGTTAAAGTGCTGCGTTTACTCAATGAGCCGACTGCAGCGGCAATCGCCTATGGGTTAGACTCTGGTAAAGAGGGGGTCATTGCTGTTTATGATCTTGGCGGCGGGACGTTCGATATCTCAATTCTTCGATTGAATAAAGGGGTATTTGAAGTCTTAGCAACCGGTGGTGATTCTGCGCTCGGTGGTGATGATTTTGACCATATGCTACAAGCTTATTTCCAACAAGAGTGGTCACTGCAGGAATTAAGCGCGAGTTTAAGTCGTAAGTTGCTTATCGAAGCTCGTCGCGTTAAAGAAGCATTAACCGACAATGAGAGCACGACAGCAACCGTCGTTGATGACAAGGGTACTGAGCTGTCATTAACCGTTTCTCGTGTAGTATTTGACAGCATGATCAGCAAATTAGTTAAGAAAACCGTTTCAAGCTGTCGCCGTGCACTGCGTGATGCCGGTGTGAGCACTGAAGAGGTGCTAGAAACTGTCATGGTCGGTGGATCCACGCGAGTACCACTTGTACGAGAAGAGGTGACTAATTTCTTTGGTAAAACGCCTTTAACATCGATCGATCCTGATCGTGTCGTTGCTATCGGCGCAGGGATCCAAGCAGATATTCTAGTGGGTAATAAGCCTGAATCCGATCTGCTGTTATTGGACGTTATTCCATTGTCATTAGGCGTTGAAACCATGGGCGGGTTGGTTGAGAAAGTGGTTTCACGTAATACCACTATCCCAGTTGCTCGTGCTCAAGAGTTTACAACGTTTAAAGATGGTCAAACAGCAATGGCATTTCATGTTGTTCAAGGTGAGCGAGAACTCGTTGCAGATTGTCGTTCACTCGCTAAGTTTACGCTTAAAGGGATCCCGCCGTTAGCTGCTGGAGCTGCTCATATTCGCGTGACATTCCAGGTCGATGCTGATGGATTACTCAGTGTAACGGCAATGGAGAAATCAACGGGTGTTAAAACCAGTATTCAAGTTAAACCATCATTTGGTTTAACTGATACTGAAATCGGCAGTATGCTAAAAGATTCAATGGCCAATGCTAAAGAAGATATTACTCGTCGTATGCTCGCTGAAAAGCAGGTCGAAGCTGCGAGAGTATTAGAGTCGCTTAACGCGGCTATAAGTAAAGATGGTCAGTTGCTAACAGCTGATGAACTTTCTTCTATTCAGAGCTTTATGGCCTCACTAGCACAACTTGCAAGCGAACAAGACAGCGATGCTATTGAAAAAGCAATCGAAGCATTAGATAGCGTAACGCAGGACTTTGCTGCTAAGCGTATGGATAATTCAATCAAACTGGCCCTCAAAGGGCAGTCAGTTGACAATATATAGGTTCCAACATGCCACAAATAGTATTTTTACCACACGATGAATTATGCCCAGATGGTGCAGTTGTAGAAGCCAATGAAGGCGAAACTGTATTAGACGTTGCTTTGCGGAACGGTATCCACATAGAGCATGCTTGTGAGAAGTCCTGTGCATGTACAACTTGTCACTGCATCGTGCGTGAAGGGTTTGATGACCTGGAAGAGAGCGATGAGCTGGAAGATGACATGCTCGATAAAGCTTGGGGCTTAGAGCCTGAAAGCCGTTTGTCTTGCCAAGCTAAAGTACCCAATAGTGATTTGGTGGTTGAGATCCCTAAGTACACCATTAATATGGTCAGCGAAAGCCAATAGCCTCCAACTAAAATATAAAAACCAGTAGCTAGCCTACTGGTTTTTTTTGCTAAAAAATCGCTATTATTACTGCTTTCTCCTTCATCATAATGAGATTGGTATTATACTCAATTCATGTTGAATCGACGGAGCTGGACATGGCACTTAAATGGATTGATTCGCAAGATATTGCACTTGAGCTTTTGGAGAGTTATCCGGACGTTAACCCTGAATCTGTTCGGTTTACCGATCTATGTGATTGGGTGATAAAACTCGAAGCCTTCGATGATGATCCTAACCACTGTAATGAACGTATTTTGGAAGCTATTCAAGCTCACTGGATCGATGAAAAGTGAGACTAATTGTCACCGACTGCTCAAGCTGTTGTGATCTAAATCATGTAAGTCGATATCTAATATGTGAAAGAAACGTAGGCTTGATCAACATCAAGTTTACCTTCAGTGTTTGATTTTAGGCTAGCGTCACTGTTATTACTTTACTACGCAAAGTGGTAAAAGTGATATGTTTCAGCCATTAATCAAAGGAACGTTAATATGAGCAAGTTTCTAATTCTAGCCTTCACACTACTCACTCCAACCTTAGCATTTGCCCATGAAGGTCATGGTGGCATCGGGTTATTTCATCACTTTATGGATCTCGCACCAGCATTAGCATTACTAGTTGTGATTGCAGCAGGCGTAATGTGGGTTAAAAAGCGTAAGTAAATAGCACCTATAGTGGCAGAGTGTATTCCCTGAGCGTTAAGTTCATAAGCCAAGTTTTGAACAAATTCATCAATGAACTGTGATCTGATTGGCTTTTATGCATTTACAAATAAGACTTATCTCAATTTGATAGCACTATAAGGGTAGGCAATTAAGCATTAATTTCGTATAATCCGCGCGAAATTAAAACCCGTTTATTTAAGAAGGAAGCTTTTCATGGCTATCGAACGTACTTTTTCTATCATTAAGCCTGATGCTGTTGCAAAAAACCACATTGGCGCTATCTACAACCGTTTTGAAACTGCTGGCCTGAAAATCATCGCTTCTAAAATGGTTCATCTAAGCCAAGAACAAGCTGAAGGCTTTTACGCTGAGCACAGCGAACGTCCTTTCTTTGGTGCGCTAGTTGCATTTATGACATCTGGTCCTATCATGGTTCAGACGCTTGAAGGCGAAAATGCTGTTCTTGCACACCGTGAAATCTTAGGTGCTACTAACCCAGCTGATGCTGTGGAAGGTACTATCCGTGCAGATTTTGCTGAAAGCATCGATGAGAACGCAGCACACGGCTCTGATTCAGTTGCTTCGGCTGAGCGTGAAGTAGCATACTTCTTCAGCACTGAAGAGCTTTGCCCACGTACTCGTTAATTTGAGACGTGTAAGAATCTAAAAAGGAGCCTTATGGCTCCTTTTTTTATGCTTTTTGATTAATCACTCCCTATAGGCATCGAAGTACTGCATATAGAGACATCTCAAATTCTTCCTTAGCCATTACTCCTCTACTTCCCCCTATTTTATTGTGGCTGCCACAATGTTTTATTTCGGCCCTCCTAGCCAGATTAATGGCCCAACGCAAACTATGTTGCAGAAGCCTGCGTTATTTTTTCAGTGCTGTTAATTAAATTTGGATATTATTTGACCGTTAGTTTTTATTTGATAATGTGGCATTACAAACTTATTTGTTAAAAGATAGGTTGGTTCGGTTATTAATAATGTAGTGAAGGCTAATTGTTATGCAGTATTTAGCCTTCTTTTGCTGATTAGCGCCTTTTAATTGTTGCCAACTTGTTTAGCCCTAAGTGGCTACGCAATGTCTTGTTAAGTGATCTCTAAATTTTATTGTCTTTTCTTACTGCTTGTATTGTAATTATTATTTTTTATTTTGACCTATCTTGTACTTTGTATTTCGTATTCAATATTTTGTATGTGTATGTTTTTTGTATGTTGAAATGTTAATACTTATAACAAGTGTAGCAAAATTGATTTATTTGTTATTTTAACGCGGTGACTTTGCATTGTTGGTATATGTCATTGTTTTAATAGTGTAATAATCTTGTTTTGTTAGGTTTGGAAATGTGACCTGTATCAATTTATGTCTTTTGAGTTATTTTTATGTAATTACTATTGACACTTTAGGTTATATTTAACAGTATTCATACCGAAGAAATTAACTTCTATAAATATTAAAAACATAAAAATAACAATCTCGACGTGTAACGTGGAAAATTGAAGGGGAAATATATGAGCTCGATGACATTAACAGCAAGCGCAATCCGAAAAAGCTTTATTGCAGTTGCTGCTAGCAGTGTAGCTTTATCTGGATTTGCTTTGGCAGAAGATGCTGCAGAAGGAAATACAGCTGAAGAGAAAGTTGAACGTATTCAAGTTACCGGTTCACGTATTAAACGTGCCGATATGGAAACATCTAGCCCTGTAAGCATTATTGATGCATCTGCGATTATGTCAGGTGGTTCTACTTCTATTGATGACGTATTGCAGAAAATGACGTCAACTGGCGGAGCCATGGTGAATGCCGCTGTGAACAACGGTTCTGGTGGTGATGCAAGTATCAACCTACGTGGCCTGGGTTCAAACCGAACGTTAGTATTGGTTAACGGCCGTCGTATGATTGCTTCAGGAACGGGCGCTGCATCTACTGTAGATTTAAACACTATTCCGGTTGCCATGGTCGAACGTATTGAAGTCCTAAAAGATGGCGCTTCAGCCATTTATGGTACCGATGCAATTGCTGGTGTAGTTAACATTATTTTAAAGCGTGATTTCGAAGGCTTCGAAATGAACGTTCAAACAGGTATCTCTGGCCAAGGCGATGCAGACGAGAGCAGTATTGACTTCGTAATGGGTAACTCATTCGATAAAGGTAATATTGTAATCGGTGGCCAGTACACAAAACGTGGCGAAGCAAGTCAGGCAGATCGCGATTTCTCTGAATGCCCGCTAGCAGAAGGCGCTGATGGCCTATATTGTGGTGGTAGCTCATATTCACAAGGCGGTCATATCTGGGGTGATTCACAGCACCTGATGACTAAGAGTGGCGTCGATGAAGAAGGCAATCCAATTGTTATCAATGGTGACTCTGGTTACTACGGTAAATACGTACAAAGACTTAATGATGATGGCACTGTTTGGTTAGACGATGACGGCAAGTCAAATGATGCATACTACAACAGTTGGTCTGCAATTACTGATACAGCTTCAGTTTACTATGACGCCACAGTAGATCCTTCATTTGGCGACAGAAGTGTTCCAGACCTCAGTGGTCGTGGTGGTGAATACCATGATTTCACTAATGACGATAAGTACAACTATTCAAAAGACAGCTATCTTTCAACGCCAATGGAGCGTTTGAACCTATCTTTCTCTGGTACTTATGAACTTTCAGATTCAATCATGTTTTTCTCTGAAGCAATGTACTCAAAGCGTTGGTCTGAGCAGCAAATGGCACCTCAGCCAATTTGGAACAGCACAGCTTGGGCTTATGATTCTTCTTGGATGAACAAAGAGCTAGTTGGTTTAGTTCAAGAGGGTGAAAAGTTAGATTATGGCCGTCGAGTCGTTGAGTCTGGCACTCGTGATTTCTCTCAAGTTGTCGATACTGTACGTATAGTAGTTGGTTTGGAAGGCGAGTTCGACAATGGTTGGACATGGGATGCATCATATAACAAGGGTAAAAACGACTCTGTTGATACTCTTGCTAACCTGCATAACCTAGGCTCAATTAATGATGCTGTTTTAGACGGAACTTTTGATCCATTTAGTCAGTCTTCTTGGGAAGGCGAAAGCATAGCTCCTTATATCTATACTGAAATTAACAGCGGTGGCTCAGAGCTTGATATTGCAGCTGCAACGCTTTCTGGTGAGGTTTTCGAATTACCAGCAGGTATTGTAGGTTTTGCGGCAGGTTATGAGTACCGTAAAGAGTCCGCACATTTCACGCCAGATTCTTTGACTGCACAAGGTTTAGCAAACGACCCTCGTGTTGAAGCTACTGCGGGTTCATTTGATGTTAATGAAGTTTATGCAGAACTTGCTATTCCATTGTTAAGCGATTTACCTTTCGCACAACAAGTGGACCTAAGTGCAGCTATGCGTTATTTCGATTACAGCACATTTGGTTCAGACAATACTTGGAAGCTAGGTCTTACTTGGCGCATGACGGATGACTTGATGGTCCGTGGTGGTATGTCTACAGCATTCCGCGCTCCAACAGTTGATGAGTTATATGGTGGTAAATCACCATCTTTTGAGCAAATTGTTCACGCAGCGTCAGAGCAAACTCAAGCAGAAGTAACGGTAGGCGGTAACCCACTACTAACACCAGAAGAAGCGGATATTACCACACTTGGTTTAGTTTACTCTCCAAGCTTTGTAGAAGGTCTATCTTTCACAGTAGATTACTTTGATATCCAAATCAGTAATACAATTACATCAGTTGATAACAATTACATCGCTAACCAGTGTATGGATGAGGTTGGAAATCTGATTAATACGGGTAGCGCGTTATGTCAGTCGTCTAATATTGCAATTGACGGCACAGGTCGAATCACTTTCGACAATGGTTTACAAAACATTGGTGAAACGAATACATCTGGTTATGATGTTAACGTAGCTTACGCATTTGAAGGCTTCGGACTAGATTGGAAAGCAGGTCTTGATACTTCAATTTTAAGTGATTATGAAGAGTTTGATCAAGACGGTAATGCAGTTGACTATCGTGGCTACATCACAGGTGGAGCAGGCGCATTTGCAGAGATCAAAACTAACTTCAACTTAAGAGCATCAGGTGATAACTGGAGTGCTACATACGAAGCGCGTTACATTGACGGAATGGATTCATTTGCTTGTAAAGATGATCCAGCAGATTGTTATGCACCAAGTGTAGATAGTATTGTTTATCACGATCTATCAGCAACCTATGATGTGAATAATACACTTCGTCTATCGGGCGGTGTAAACAACATTCTTGATGAAGAGCCACCGTACTACTCAGGTAACAATGATTCAAACACAGATCCGTACACTTATGATGTACTAGGTCGCTACTTCTTCGTAAGAGCAAGTGTTAAGTTCTAAATTATTTTTTAGATAATAAAAAACCTCCGCTTGCGGAGGTTTTTTTTTGCTTGAGCTAATTGAAGATCAAATGAGTCAATAATCGATAGTTAGTGATTAAGTCTTAACTCTTGACGATGTTCCTGCTTATACTGGCTATTACAGTTTAAACATCGCTGTTCAAGTGGATTAGCTGCTAATAGTTCTGTTTCGATATCTGATTCACAATCAGAGCACACGCCATACAAACCAATGTCCAGTTGACAACAAGCTGCATCGAGTTGTGTCAACTTTAAAAATAATGGGTTATCGCATAAGTGAGCTTGGGTCATTATTTCAATGAGCTCACAAAGGGAATAATTATGCTGGTCCATTAGCTTGGCCTGGATCTCTGGGAGCGCACCAATCTTCTGTCTTAACTCCGATTCAATACCGGATAACATCTGTTTGATCTGGTTCGTACTCACGGTTTTGCCTACAATTATCAACTTTACGGTTTATCAGTCTAAACATGTCACGACAGTAGGTAATGACGAAGATCAATTCAGAGAGCATTAGTACTAATAATAACCAATTATTTTATTAACTAGCTTTTACTTGTAAAGATTGCTATTTGCAGTTTGCAGCACATTGATGATCTCTTCAGCCGTTTTGTAGATTCTAAGCTCGCGAAATAGCGTATCTGCTTCGGGATATTGGCGGTTAAGATAATTAAACCATTGTTTAATTCTGGCAGGGTAATAGGTGCTTTTACGGCCTACGAGCTCGCGGTTGGTGTATTCCAGCATCAACGCCAGTGATTGTTGCCAAGTATATGGTGTTTCTCCTTTGATGCTTGCAGCCAAATTCGGCAAGGAGATAGCACCACGCCCTACCATTATGCTGTCGCACCCTGTCACCTGCATACAGCGCTGTGCGTCTTGTTGATCCCAAATCTCGCCGTTAGCAATAACCGGAATAGGCAACTTTGCATTAATGTCGGTTATGTATTCCCAATATGCAGGTGGCTTATAGCCATCAACTTTACTTCTAGCGTGTACCGCAAGTTCACTCGCCCCGGCTTCATGAATGGCCAGTGCATTCTCCATATAAAGAGATTTGTCATTAAAACCTAGACGGATTTTTGCGGTTACAGGTTGCTCATCTGGCACTGCATCTCGCATGGCTTTGACGACATTATATAGTTGCTCAGGATATTGCAGCATCACTGCGCCACCGTTACTACGGTTAACCATTTTTGCTGGGCAACCAAAATTAACGTCGACTCCTTTGGAGCCAAGCTCGATTGCTCTCAGCGCATTTTCAGCCATCCAACCAGGCTCTTGCCCTAAAAGTTGCACCCTAACTGGTGTGCCTGATGCTGTTTTTCCATCGGTTTTTAATTCCGGACAGATACGATAGAACACTTTTTCTGGTAATAACTGATCAACGACACGTACAAATTCCGTCACCATTAAATCGTAAGGATTGATTGCTGAAAGAATTTCACGCATTAAATCATCAACAACGCCTTCCATAGGCGCCAAAATTATTCGCACAGAACAGTCCACTCATCAGTTTTAAAAGGCGCTGCATTCTACATCATGCACCGTGTGGTACCAAACGAAAGCGCGTATAGAGTGATCTTATCGCAGTAGCAAATTAGTCGTGTTATCGGGTTGTTTATTTTTTGGACTGCTGCTATTTGTTGCTAACTAGTGCCTATTTGGCGGTTCCTTATTATGTCAAGCATCGTGAAAACAGGCACTAAAGAGTGATAAATAGATATAAGCAATATTTGCACTATCAGCTTTTATGCGCCATAAATGTGATAGGTGTAAGAAAAATGAAATTTATTTGTAGCTGTGCTGGTCTCTTTAAGCAAGCCAGCAAAATACATTGTTGGTAACCGAAATACTGTAGATTAAATCAAGAAGGAAGATATTATGAAACTCGTTAACAAGACTGCTATTACTGTTGCCGTTGGTGCTGTTGTGCTTGGAAGCTCTTTGGCTACATCTGTTCAAGCAAGCCCGTTTGGTTATAGTGAAATGCAAGCCGGTTACCAGCTAGTTGAAGGCGAGGGTAAATGTGGCGAAGGTAAATGTGGCGCAGATAAGAAAAAAGCCAAGGAAGGTAAGTGTGGCGAAGGTAAATGCGGCGAAGACAAAATGAAAGCCAAAGAGGGTAAGTGTGGCGAAGGTAAATGCGGCGGCGATAAGATGAAAGCCAAAGAGGGTAAGTGTGGCGAAGGTAAATGCGGCGGCGATAAGATGAAAGCCAAAGAGGGTAAGTGTGGCGAAGGTAAATGCGGCGGCGATAAGATGAAAGCCAAAGAAGGTAAGTGTGGTGAAGGTAAATGCGGCGGCGACAAAATGAAAACCAAAGAAGGTAAGTGTGGCGGCGATAAGAAAGCTAAAGAAGGTAAGTGTGGTGGCACTAAGTAGGCTTTCTACTGAGTAGAACGGGGTCAGCGTTTGCTGGCCCTATTTGTTAATAAAATCCTAAATTAACAGGCGTGCTGTATGACAAGTAAAGGACAAGTGGGACTCGGTCTAAGGCGGGAAATGTTGGATGAGTTCTGCCAAGCTGTGCCGAAAGAGATTAATTTTTTTGAAGTTGCCCCCGAAAATTGGATGACACTTGGTGGAAAGTTCAGTCGTCAATTTAGGGCTTTGACAGAAAAACATGAGTTTTACTGTCATGGTTTATCGCTATCCATTGGCAGCCCTGCGCCGCTCGACATTCAGTTTGTCAAAAACATCAAAGATTTTCTCAATCAACACCAGATTAACAGCTATTCTGAACACTTAAGTTATTGCTCTGGTTCTGGACATATGTACGACTTAATGCCAATTCCTTTCACTGGCGAAGCCGTTCGTCATGTGGCTAAGCGCGTTAAACAAGTTGAAGATATTATTGAACGACCATTAATATTGGAGAACGTGTCATTTTATGCAGCGCCTGGCGCCGAAATGTCCGAACTGGAGTTTGTTACCGCCGTAATGGAAGAAGCAGATTGTAAGATGTTGCTCGATGTCAATAACATCTATGTGAACTCGATTAACCATCAATATGATGCGTTTGAATACTTAAAGGCAATGCCAACAGAAAGAATCGAATACTTACATATCGCGGGTCATTATGAAGAAGCTGAAGATTTAATGGTTGATACCCATGGTGCGGATATAGTGGATCCAGTTTGGAAGCTACTCGAGGCTTGCCATCAGTATCATGGTGTATTTCCTACGCTACTCGAGCGAGATTTTAATATTCCAGCAACCAGTGAACTATTGTTAGAGATTAATCAGATCCATGACTATCAAAACCGTCATATCGCTAGTATAAAAAGGAGCGCTTGATGAGTTTTATTGACACACAGCAACACTTTATGGATTACATTAAAGATCCATCAAAGCCGCTGCCGGAGGGGATTGAAGCTCGACGGATGAAGATTTACCGCGAACTATTTTTCAACAATATTGATGGCTTTGTCTCTAACGCCTTTCCGGTATTAAAGACTTTATACCGCGAACAAGACTGGCAACAAAGGGTGCAGCAGTTTTTTGCTATTCATGACTGTCACACGCCGATCTTTATTGAGATCGCGCAAGAGTTTCTGCTGTTTTTGCAGACAGAATATACCGCCACAGAGATCGATCCCCCTTTTATGCTGGAGCTGGCGCATTATGAATGGCTAGAGCTTGTGGTGGCAGTCGCACAAGATAATCCAAAGCAAAAGATCATCGATATGGCGGCAATGGATGCCGACGTTATCTCAACAATGACCTTGAGTGTCTCTGCTACATCGCAAATAGCGCAATATACATTTGATGTACAGCACATTAGTGAAGATTATCGGCCACAACAACCAACAGTAGAACCGCAATTTTTTTGCATCTATTCAGACTTTGAAGATGAGGTAAGCTTTTTACAGTTAAATCCGCTAACGGCGCAGGTTTTGGCTTATATGTCGCAATTTGAATCTGTCGAATGTGTAGAGTTGATTGATTGGTTATCAGTGACTTTTACTAATATTGAACCTGCTGTATTGCAACAAGGTTGTATTGAGCTATTAATGCAGTTGAGCGCTAAAGGGATAATTAGAGAGTTTATTGCTGAATAGACTTTCTATCGGTGTGACGAAACCCTATAATGGCGGCAAAAATTGATCTAGATCAATAACAGCCGTTAGCAATAGTCGTCGAGGAAGTCATGAGTCAGCCGTTTAAAGACCCATTTAACATTGTTTATTTTATTGGTTTTATCTTGGTAATGTTGTTGCCGACATTGCCAGCAAGCTTATCTTGGTTAAAGGTGATGGGGCTGATTTAAGCTGCCTTTAACCAAAGTCAGGTATACTAGCCACTCTTTTGAGTGGCTTTTTGTTTTTTAGGCGGTACGGATGGCGTTAAAACGTGGTTTCTTTCTTCTAGCTGGTCTTTGTAGCCTCGCACTAGGCTTATTGGGTATTTTATTGCCGATACTGCCAACTGTGCCGTTTATCTTATTGGCTGCTTATTGTTTTGCTCGTTCAAGTGACAGATTATATCAATGGTTGATGCTGCATCCGTGGTTTGCTGATGCGCTGCAAAATTGGCAGGCAAAAGGTGCTATTCGCAAAGGGCTGAAGAAGAAAGCATATATTGCCAGTAGCCTTAGTTTTATCGTCAGTATCACAATTGTGCCGCTAATTTGGGTCAAAGTGATGCTAGCCTGCATCGGAACAGGGTTAATTGTTTACCTGAGAAGCATTCCTGAAATTGATGAATAGTGATAACACTGTATTGCTGCATCATGCTGAATTAAAATATTAAATTAAGCCGCAGTTAAAGGCTCTTTTTACATGTGAACAATAGTAGCAATATTTAGCGTGATATGACGCAGCAGTTCTCGCTATCCAATGTTGCAACTGATCATAAAGCGGCTTAAGCTTTACGGCCATTTTTACATTTCGATGACATTGCTTTGGCGATAATAGCCTGCAGGGTGTCAGAAAATTAAACTCAATAAAGTAAATAATTATGGTTATGAACACTGACAGCTTGGCACTAATAAAGAACAGCATTAAAACTATCCCTAACTACCCTAAAGAGGGGATTTTGTTTAGAGATGTGACTAGCTTATTAGAAGATCCACAAGCGTATAAACTTACAATTGATCTTTTAGTGGAATACTACAAGGAGCAAGGTTTTACGAAAGTTGTCGGTACTGAAGCTCGTGGTTTCCTATTTGGCGCACCTTTGGCGTTAGAGCTGGGAATTGGTTTCGTACCAGTACGTAAGCCGGGTAAATTGCCAAGAGAGACTATTTCTGAGAGCTATGAGCTTGAGTATGGTCATGATGTTCTTGAAATTCACGTCGATGCCATCACTAGTGAAGATAAAGTCTTAGTTGTTGATGACCTACTGGCGACTGGCGGTACCATTGAAGCAACGGTTAAGTTAATCCGTAATTTAGGTGGTCAAGTTAATCACGCTGCATTTGTTATCTCACTACCGGATCTAGGTGGCGAAAAGCGTCTAGGAACTATGGATCTCGAATTACTCAGCTTATGTGAATTCGAAGGCGAATAATCAGACTAAAATATCTGTTTAAGGTGATTTAATCACCGCCAAACCGCTCCTTGAACACTTGATATAGCATGTCAAACCTTGGCATGCTATTGTTCAAATAAGTCGAGGAGCGTGCTCCCGTAATCATATTCATGACACGTTGGGGAGTTCCATGTCATATCAGGTGTTAGCCAGAAAATGGCGCCCTGCCAAATTTGAGCAAATGGTTGGCCAGTCTCATGTTTTACATGCATTAACCAATGCGCTCACTCAGCAAAGATTGCATCATGCTTATCTGTTTTCCGGCACTCGAGGAGTGGGTAAAACCAGTCTTGCACGACTTTTCGCTAAAGGCTTAAATTGTGAACAAGGGGTTACCGCCACGCCATGTGGTGTGTGTTCAGCTTGTGTTGAAATCGCAGAAGGGCGTTTTGTTGATCTCATCGAGGTCGATGCTGCTTCGCGCACAAAAGTTGATGATACTCGCGAACTACTCGATAACGTTCAATACCGCCCGAGCCGTGGCCGCTATAAAGTGTACCTTATCGATGAAGTGCATATGCTGTCTCGCAGTAGCTTCAATGCGCTACTCAAAACGCTCGAAGAGCCGCCAGAACATGTAAAGTTTCTACTTGCTACAACGGATCCACAGCGCTTACCGGTCACCGTGTTATCACGTTGTTTGCAGTTTAACCTCAAGAGCTTGACCCAAGATGAGATTGCCAATCAGCTAGCCAATGTCTTGACTCAAGAAACATTGAATTTTGAATCTTCAGCGATAACCCTACTTGCAAAAGCGGCTAACGGCAGTATGCGTGATGCGTTAAGTCTTACCGACCAAGCTATTGCTTTTGGTGCCGGGCAAGTCAAACTTGAACTTGTGCAAACCATGCTGGGCAGTATTGATGACAAACAGGTCATTGCTTTGTTGGAAGCATTAGCCAAAGCAGATGTGATGGCGTTGATGCAAGTCAGTGCCTGTGTATTGTCATTTGGCGCTGAGCCCGAAGAGGTGCTGCGTAGTTTACTAGAGTTATTGCACCAAATTACCTTAACTCAATTTGCTCCCGCTGCAGCGCAGATGTCGCTATACAGCGAGCAAATAAAAGCGTTTGCGGAGCAGTTATCGCCTGAGCAAGTACAGCTATATTACCAGCTGCTGTTGACCGGCCGTAAAGACTTACCCTATGCGCCTGATCCCAAATCGGGGCTTGAAATGGCACTCCTGCGTGCAGTGACTTTTGTGCCGGAGCAACCAGTAACTAAATGGGTGACTGACACGCCTGCAAAGCTCGCTATACCTGAGCAAACGCCGCAAAGCACATTGCTGGAACACCCCGAGAAAAAAGCCTCTCCAGTTGATACAGCGGCAGAAAAAAAAACGCTGATAGAGGCTAGTGACACAGTTACCAGTCACCTTAGCGATAAAACGACAGAGCTTTCAGACTTAGAGTCAGAGCTAGAGCGCAATTCAGATGCTACAGCTAAGGCTCAAGAACCAGTGTCTCAATCTGTGCCGCCAGCATTAGGTGATCTGGAGAGCATGAATAGTGAAATGGCCGTCATACTCAGTCAAGCTGAGAGCCAAGGGTATGCAAAGGTTGATGGGTCAGGTCCACTGCAAAGTAAAACTATCGACGCCACTATCGACAAAAACGTTGACTCAACTGTCGATTCAACATCGGCAGCCAATAATGATGATCATCAAAGCGTTGATGAAACAGCTGGTAATCAAGTAGAGATAACAACTGCAGCTGTCACATCATCAAGTCAAGGTGACTACGGGGCTGAAGACGACCTGTCTGCTTATTCACAATATGCTGGCGCGCAGGATATAGATTTTGATGACAACAATTTTGACTTTGATGCTCCTAACTCGGCGCCATTACCACAAGACTCGTTATCTCCTGTTGCGGCCGAACAAATTACAGTGGTTGCTAAAAGTGGAACAGAAAGTTCAACTGCAGGTGGCGAGTTAAGTGACGATATTTTAGATGCTGTATTAGCTGCAAGGGACTCTTTACTGGACGGATTAGGCGAAGATGAGCCTAAGGAGAGTTCAGCAAAAAAGTCCGTTAAGGAGCGAAAGGCGTTTACGCCGCCAGTACGTAAGCCTGAACCTGAAGTCGAAGAACAAGATGCTGAACAGCCAGCACAGCCAAACAATGAGATGGTTCAAGCAGATAGCAGCAGTAATATTGTCGACAGACCGCCATGGGAAGAGCCACATGAGCATGATCCCACGCCACGGTTTAAAGATACCAGTGACGCTAATGTAGCTAAGCCGGAAATAGATGTTGACGCTGTTAAAGCGCCACCTCAACAGCAACGCCAAACGGCTGCAGTGGAGCATCAAGTCACAGCGTCGCAGCTTGATTCAACTTCAGTTCAGGATGTTGAGTTAAACTTGCCAGAACTTCCTAGCGGTGAGCTAACGGGTAATGACATTGACTTGAAGTGGTATCGCTTTATGGCTGAGCTTGAAGTCGGCGGGCGCGTTAGACAGCTCGCAGTCAATTCAGTGTGTCATCAGTTTGAACAACCATTGTCACTGTTACTCAAGCCGGATCAAAAGCATCTTGCTGCCGATGTTGCCATTAAGCAGTTTGAAGAGGCTATGAGTCAAGCGCTTGGCGAGCCAAGTGAAGTGCGAGTCTCTGTTGGCGTCGACAGTACTCGAGAGACGCCTCTTGAAGTTAGGCGTCGTTTCCATAAAGAGATCCTTGCACAAGCTCATCATGGGTTGATGACTGACGATAATGTACGTTGGTTAGCACAACACATGGGCGCACAATTAACATCTGATACGCTTACTTATGCACCAGAATTGTTGGTTAAAAAAGGTAAATTGATAGAATTGGTCGATATGTCGAACTTTAAGCGGTTACCTGAGTCATAATTTTACAATTGAAATTTCAGCTTTCATTGCTAATCAGTCTATATTTAGTAAGATTAGCGCAGTTTATTTGTAGTGATAAATAATAGAAGAGAATTAGAGTATGTTTGGAAAAGGCGGTATGGGCAACTTGATGAAGCAAGCCCAGCAGATGCAAGACAAAATGGCTAAAGTGCAGGAAGAGATTGCACGTATGGAAGTGACTGGCGAAGCTGGTGCTGGCCTTGTTAAAGTTACCATGACAGGTTCTCACAGTGTGCGCAAAGTCGACATTGATGCAAGCTTGCTTGAAGATGATAAAGAGATGCTAGAAGACCTGATTGCAGCAGCATGTAATGATGCCGCTCGTCGAGTCGAAGAGAGTCAAAAAGAAAGAATGGCTGAAGTCACTGGTGGCATGCAGCTTCCACCAGGCATGAAGATGCCGTTCTAAGCGCTTGCTTAGTTGATGACATTATAATCAAACTAGGTTCTTCTGAGCCTAATTTGGTATAAAAAAGCCCAAGTATATCTTGGGCTTTTTTGAATCTGTTTTAAAATTAGATAGAGTTGAAACGTTTAAAGTGAACAGTTAGTGTTACTTTCTCTGCAGGTAAATAGGATAAACACTGGCAGGGTGGCCTTGTTTAATGGCTTCTAGCATCGCACCTAAGTATGGCATTGCATGGACGAAAAATTGCTTGTAGCCTCTGCATAAGTGATGCAAACCAGCCTCTAAGTCGGCGGTAGTCCCTGTACGTTCTTTTGGACAGCCACCATTACAAAATGGCCTAAAATCACACTCTCGGCATTGCTTGGGTAGACGGGTCCACTTATTCATACCAAATTCAATCTGACGTTCACTACTCGCCATTTTTCCAAGGTCTATAATGTCGATGTCGCCCACTTTATATTCCTCATAACTATAGTGGTCGCAGCTATAAACACTGCCATCATGCTCTAGCATCATCTGTTGACCGCAAGCTTCTGCATGAAAGCACATTTGGCTCGGTTGTCCTGCTAAAATTCCCAATGTGTTTTCAAAAAATTGAACAAAAATTTTACCGACATCTTCTTGCTTCCATTCATCAAATACTGTGCATAAAAACTGGCCCCACTGCTGTGGCGATAAAGACCAGTCTTTTTGGCTTCTGCGATCGAGTTCATGCTCAACACAGGGCTGAAATTGAATGACTGTTGAGCCTAGCGCTTTTAGCTTTTGATAAGTTTCCTTGCCAAGGTGAGCATTATCGCTGTGAACTACGGTTAGCGTATTGAATGTGACATGGTGTTTTTTAAGTAACTCCAGTCCACGCATCACATTGGGGTAACTGTTATTACCCTTTAGATCGGGACGGCCGTTGCCATGATTTAGTTCATCTCCATCAATACTTAAGCCAATGAGGAAGTTGTTCTTTTTGAAAAACTTAGCCCAACGCTCATTAATGAGGGTGCCATTGCTTTGGAAGGTATTGGAGATGGTCATCCCTGAGCGGGCATACTGTTTTTGCAGTTCGACGGCTTTTTCAAAAAACGCTAAGCCACGTAATGCAGGTTCGCCACCTTGCCAGCTAAAATCAACATTGTTGATATGGGCTGGTTGTGCGGCAATGTACTGTGAGATGTAAGTTTCCAGCATAGCCTCTGACATCTGCATCGTTGCATTGGGTTCATAACGCTCCTCTTTACGAAGGTAATAGCAGTAGTGGCAATCGAGATTACACTTTGAACCGACAGGCTTTACGAGAAGATGAAATGGATATTTAGCGACTGATGACATATGGAAACCCCTCTATTTGTGCTCATTATCCATACATATATGAGCCAAATCGACTGGGAAGTTTCCTAGTCAGCACTTAATGTCGAGACAGTAGGAGGGGTTAAATAAGGTTACGGCTGTGGGCGTACGCAACCAACGATGATGCATTTTCTAACGCCAGTAACTCAATCATTTTGTACTTATGATATTCCACCGTTTTCGCTGATATATTGAGGGTAGTAGCAATTTTTTTTGCTGACATTCCAGCGGCCAAAAGCTTGAGAATATCTAACTGCCTAGCGGTAAGTACTGTTTTTTGTGTTACCTTTCCTTGTAATTCTGCAGAGATATATTGCTTACCGGCCAGCACAGTCTCAATAGCTTGTAGTAGCTCGAATCCGGCTTGATGCTTAACAACGTACCCATCGGCGCCATATTCAAAAGCGGCTTGTAAAATTTCTGCTTCATCGTGCATGGTTAGACAAATAATCTTTGTATGCGGGCAAGAACGTTTAAGTAAGCCTAAGGTGTGGTTGAGCTGCATGCCAGGCATTGATATATCCGTGATGATAATATCTGGCTGCTCAGCTTTTGTGGCTTGGATAAGTTCATCAGCATTGGTTGAAATAGAACTGACTTGATAAAGCTTTTCAACGAGCCGTGCTATACCTTCACTGACCATCTGGTGGTCATCAGCGATTACCATTGTTGGCATCATAGTTTTATTGTCCTTTGTTATCTCTTTGCATAGGTTTATCAAAATGTTCGAGTAATTCTTTAGAGAGTGTTTTTTTGTGGCATTGGCCACTGCAGTGTGACCCTGAAACCAGACGATTGCTGATCGGTCTGAAACTGGATTTTGGCGCCAATCATGTCCGCTCGTTCACGCATAGATTGTATTCCCAGGGATGAAGACATAGGTTGCGGTTCTAATGACATACCCACACCGTTATCTTGGAAAGATAGGCTGACAGTATTTTCCTTACAGGCTAAAACGATTGCCAATTTAGTGGCACTAGCATGTTTGGCAACGTTTGATAGCGCTTCTTGGGAGATCCGATAAATATGTAGTTTCTGCTCTTCAGTATATAAGATTGCTTGGCTTAGGTTGAGCGATAGAGCAATACTCTTATGAGCCGCCATTTTCTTTGCTTCTGACTCAATCGCCGCATACAAACCGACTTTATCGATAATTGCTGGGTGTAAGTGCCGCGAGATGTGTTGTAAATCGCGGGTGATTTTTGATAGATCAGCAGCAGCCTTCATTATCGCGGGTTGTGATTTGGGCTCAATCTGATTATTGATAAAACCTAGCTCTAGATTCAACGAGGCTAAACGCTGGCCAATATCATCATGTAGATCTCTGGCTATAATTTTGAGCTGCTCCTCACTATCTTCGAGTAAGCGCTTGTTCAATGCAGTCACTTTCTCTTTTTGGTTTAATAGCTCTTGATAATGCTGTAGCCGCTGAATACTAGAGGCCATGATATTTCCCAAGATGGTTGAGCTACGAATAAATTGCTCATCAAAATCTTTCACGGTGTTAAAGTTAGCGGCCGCAAATGCCCCCCAAGGTTTACCCATTGCTTGGATGGGGATCAAAATATGATTGATAGGAGCTTGGTCTTGAAGCTCTTTTGCTAGCGCCAGTAACTGCGGATGGGTCGCACTATTGAGAATAACGCCTGAATGGATCATAGCCTGATACTGAGATTTTATCTCAAGACTTAGGTCTAGCTTTATACTGGGTATATTACGTCCTGACACCGTATATGATCGCCAATCGGCAGCAATGTCTTTTGTATTTGGTAAGCAAGATATTCGATCAACACCCAGCAAAACACGGCACTCTTCCAATACCGCATCCATGACGTCAGGCAGCGTTCCTGTGGGGGAGTCTAATAGCTGGGTCGAGATTGAAATCAGCGTTTCATCGAATGCAGAAGACGCTATTGAATGTTGATGACTCACCTTAGGACTCTCCAATTATTGCGTTGAGTTTTCCTGCTTAAACACTCTGATCTCGGTGTGTTTAAGTACAAAAGTATCAATGAATTTACTATTCAGAGACACTATTTTTTCAATACTATCTTCTACTAAAAAAGTGATATAAGCA
Organism: Shewanella sp. KX20019; assembly: GCF_016757755.1. NCBI lineage: Bacteria > Pseudomonadati > Pseudomonadota > Gammaproteobacteria > Alteromonadales > Shewanellaceae > Shewanella > Shewanella sp. KX20019. The sequence continues at coordinate 2,025,455 of NZ_CP068437.1, forward strand.
CGGGTAAATAACGGTTTTAGGAATTTTCCTAGTTCGATTCCTCACAAAGAATCTAGATACTAGCCCCAACTTAAATGGGGAGTGAACGATGAAAATTTTCACCAAAACGTTGTTATCAAAAGCAGTACTGGGCATTGCGGCTGTTACAACTGCAGTATCTGCACCAGCAATCGCTAAAAATGATTCAGAAAAACCAAACATTCTCGTTATCATGGCAGATGATATCGGTTGGTCAAATACTTCTGCATATAACATGGGCATGATGGGTTACAAAACTCCAAATATTGACCGTGTAGCAAAGTCTGGAATGATGTTTACTGACCACTACGGTCAACCAAGTTCAACAGCGGGTCGCGCAGCCTTCCTTACTGGCCAGCTACCGATCCGTACAGGTCTGCTAACGGTAGGAATGCCAGGTTCACCAATTGGTATTCACCAAGATGATCCAACCATCGCCGAAGTATTAAAAGAGCAGGGTTATATGACTGTTCAACTTGGTAAAAACCATTTGGGTGACCAAGAGCACATGTTGCCTCATCGCCGTGGTTTCGATTACTTCTACGGAAATCTATATCATTTAAATGCTGAAGAAGAGCCTGAGAATGAAGATTACCCTAAAGATCCAGCATTCCTAGAGCGTTTCGGTCCTCGCGGTATCGTTGAAGGTTCAGCTGACGGTGAAACGGGCTCGGGTGGTCCGTTAACTAAGAAACGTATGGAAACTATCGATCGCGAATTGACCGATATGGCCGTTGACTATATTGAAGATTACGCGAAGAAAGATGAGCCTTTCTTTATGTGGTACAACCCTTCACGTATGCATGTTTGGACACATTTAAGTGAAAAATGGCAGGGTAAAACAGGCTATGGTTTGTACGCAGATGGCATGGCTGAGCTTGATAGTTATGTCGGTGAAATCCTCGATACTCTAGACAAGACTGGCCAACGTGAAAACACCATTGTTATTTTCACTACCGATAATGGCGCTGAAAAAATGTCTTGGCCTGACGGTGGTAATACCCCCTTTAAAGGCGAGAAAGGTCTAACGTCTGAAGGCGGTGTACGTGTTCCGTTCATGGTTAGCTGGCCTGGAAAAATCCCAGCTGGCAGTGTTAACAACGGTATTCAATCTCATGAAGATATATTTACCACTCTAGCCACTTTTGCTGGTGAGAAAAATGTACAGCAGAACTTCAAGAAGAAGCATGATGTTTACATTGATGGATATGACCACACTCAAGCTTGGTTAAGCAATGAAGATACCGCCCGTAATGAGATTTTCTATTTTGCTGAAACTGGCAATTTAGAAGCTGTACGAGTTGGTAAAACGAAAGCAACCTTTATTCAGCCAACTGAAGAAAGCTGGTTTGCACCTCGCTTAGCAACGCAGTGGCCTCAACTTGTCGACCTACGTTCAGATCCGTACGAAGATGCTCCTGAGCATTCGATGATGTACCTTCGTTGGTTCGGTGAGCGTATGTATAACTTCGTTCCAGTCCAAGTTGAAGTCGCTAAATTGCTACAAACTTTCAACGAGTTCCCTCTAAGACAAGAGCCTGCATCATTTAACTTAGAACGAGTGATCAAGCAACTGCCTTATCGTGGCGGTGACGCGAAGTAATTAGTCGCACTATTAAGGGCACAATTTAGTGCCCTTTTTTAATCTATCTAGCACCCTCAAAACACTCTAAAGGTGATAGCCTTGCATCCATCAATTTGTCTATTTGAAGAACTACAACTGCGCGTTAATCAACAGGTGCTTGGCCAAGAAACCGTTGTTGAGCAGTTAGTCATTGCGCTTATTGCCAATGGGCACGTCCTGATACAAGGGCTACCTGGCTTAGCTAAAACTCGGGCTGTGAATGCCCTAGCCGCTGAGGTTTCAGCGCAGCTTAATCGAATTCAATTTACTCCTGATATGCTGCCGGCCGATATTACTGGTAGCGAGATCTACAACAATCAAACTCAGAGTCTGAGTTTTAAACCTGGGCCCGTCTTTTGCCACTTCTTACTCGCCGATGAAATAAACCGAGCGCCGGCAAAAGTACAATCAGCATTGTTGGAGTCGATGGCTGAAAGCCAAGTCTCTGTCGCGGGTGTTTCACATTCGCTGCCTGAACTCTTCATGGTATTAGCGACGCAAAACCCCGTAGAGCAAGAGGGGACCTATCCCTTGCCGGAAGCACAAATGGATCGCTTTTTAATGCAGGTTTTAGTGGACTATCCAGATAAAAATGCCGAAAAGAAGATGCTCCAATTACTTCGAGCCGCAACAAACAGTCGCTTGGCAGCCGCTACCCCTAAACTGACGGTCGACGCTGTCCTTGCAGCGAGAGCCGAGGTGGAGCAAGTCTATGTTAATGACAATATCGATCAGTACATCGTCGATATTGTTGATGCGACCCGCTTCCCGCAGAAGTTTTCCACCGAATTAGCTGAATTAATTGATCTAGGGGCGAGCCCTCGCGCCACGATAGCGCTCGATAAATGCGCACGGGCGCGCGCCTGGTTAGCAGGCCGTGATTTTGTTACCCCTGAGGATGTAAAAGTCGTTTGTCATGCGGTTCTGCGTCATCGAATTGTTCTTAGCTTTACTTGTATCAACCTCAAGCTAACCAGTGATGATGTCATCGATAAGCTACTCGAGAACGTCACGTTTGTCTGAGTAAGGTGAGGGGATAAAAATGAACAACGATGATCGTATTTACAGCAGTTTTTCAAGGTTAAGTTTGCTAGCCAAAAGAGGGAGAGATTTAAGCTGGCGCCCCCCCTATAGCAAAATATCCCCGATGAGTGGTGTACAAAAAAGTCATCAGCGAGGGCGAGGTTTGGATTTTGTCGAACTGCGGCATTACTTTCCTGGTGACGATGTTCGTTGTATAGATTGGCGGGTGACTCAACGAACAGGCCAAGCTTTTATTCGTTTATATGCCGAAGAGAAAGACAAAAATACAGTATTAATTATCGACTTGCGCAGCAGTATGTTTTTCGCAAGTGATGGCTCGATGAAATCAGTCATTGCCAGTGAGTTGGCTGCGATCATTGCTGGTCGTATTCAACTTGAGGGCGATCGAATTGGTGCACTATTAATGACCGATAAAGGGATTGCAGTGCATCAGCCACAACGTGGTGAAAAATCACTGCTCACCTTACTGGAAAACGTTGTATTTCACGGGCAGTCGTTGGGGCAGACATTGGAGAAGACGCAGGAAAATTCTGTTAGGAAACCATTAGTCTGTGACGGCCCAGAGACTTGCTTTAGTTCTCAGGCATCGCTTGATGACGTATTAAAACAGCTGTGTTTGCAAAAAACCAAAGAAAGCCAAATCTTCATGATCAGCGACTTTATCGATTTCACCGTTGAGAAAAGTAACGCCTTTATCGCTCAGCTAGCAAAACGTAACAATGTGATTGCCTTGCGTGTCAGTGACCCGTTTGAAGATCAACTCCCTGAGATCGCGCTAGTCATGGGTAACGGAAATGTTCAGTTAGACGTCAGCCAAAATGCAGCTGAACTTCGTCAACGCTATAACCAATTTGCAGCGCAGCAAAATCAACAGCTTGAAGCAAGCCTGACGGCAATGGGGATCCCCTGTTTGCATTTATCGACTCATCAAGACTGCTGGCAGCAATTGGCTGCCATGTCGATAAAAGGACAGGGTTAATATGACGGGATCGGCACAATCTTCAGGACAGGTGGTCGAATTTGGCTCACACCTGATCAAAAGAGCTCAATGGCAAACAGCGCCAGACGCAATTTCTTGGTGGCCAGAGACGCCTTTATGGACAGCCATCTTTATCACTATAGTGGCCTGTATTATTGGCTGGACAATACTAAGTGGCTATCGTTTTTTGCAAAAAGCCTACGTACGCCAAACACGGCGTCATTTTATTGAATTTGACAGCAGCAACGATCTGGTTGGAATGGCAGATTTACTGAAGCGCTTTAGCCAGCAACATTGGCCATTGCAGTCGCTGTCAGCTTTAGATACAAGGGAGTTTTCTAAATGTGTTGTCGAGTTAACCGCTACTGTAAGGGCACCTCGGAGATCTCGCGTCGCGCCCATGGATTTTGCCCTGCTTGAATCTGCCATGTGTGCACTGCTAAGCAACAGTTACCAACAAAACCCCGAGCTTGAGCCAATGCAACGGCAACTTATCAAAAAATGGTTTGAGGAGATAACATGTTAACGTTCAGCAGCCCTTGGCTAGCATGCCTACTGTTATTACCTATCATTGCATTGCTGCTGCCAAAACACCGTACTCAGTTATCTGCCATTCGTTTTTCTAGGTTTGAGCAACTTGCCAGTTTAAGTACTCATAAACCGACCCAAGGTGCCGTGGTATTAAGACGATTATTTTGGCAAAGAAGCCTCGCGGCGTTGACCTATATAGCTTTAGTTATCGCTGCAATGCGACCGATATGGCTCGATGAACCTTTCACCCTAGATAAAGTCGGGCGAGAGATGATGGTTGCGGTAGATTTGTCAGGCTCGATGGAAGCCGGTGACTTTGTCGATTTACAAGGTGACAAGACTCGACGTATAGATGGCGTAAAGTCACTATTACTGGATTTTTTAGCGCAAAGAGCATCAGATCGTATCGGATTAATCGCTTTTGGTGATGCAGCATATCTGCAGGCGCCATTTACCGAAGATAAGGGCACCTTGAGTTTATTGCTTAAAGAGATGGATGTCCGCATGGCTGGCGCTGGCACCGCACTTGGCGATGCTATCGGTGTGGCGGTTAATCACTTCTCTCACTCAGACACTGACAATAAAGTGTTGCTGTTGCTTACCGATGGCAATGATACCAGCAGCGAGTTTCCCCCACTGGAAGCGGCTCGTTACGCCGCGCAGCAGGGTATTGTTATTTACCCTATCGCTATCGGAGACCCTGCTAATGTAGGTGAAGATAGTCTCGATATCGAGATGTTGCAGCAGATTGCTGAAATAACCCATGGGCAGGTATTTGAGGCGCAAGATGGCAAAGCCTTTACGCAAGTCTACAACATCATTGAGACGTTAGAGCCGCAGGTTTTTGATAGCTTTACTATACGCCCGGAGAAACAGTTATATTTTTGGCCATTGTTAATCGTTGTAGGGTTAAATCTCGCCGCGCTGATCATGGCAACATGGAGCGCGCGAAGAAAGAGAGGCAAGCATGAGTGAATTTCATCTTATTCGGCCATGGGCACTGTTGGCGCTTATTCCTTACCTCTATTGGTTGTGGCTTAGCCACAGAGCAAAGCGACATACTCAAACTAAATTACCCTTGGCTGCGCACTTAGCCCCTTATTTAAATACTGGTCATCAAGGGGGAAAGCGGTTTTCCCCTATGCAGTTATTGCCCATGGTTATGGGGATTATGATTGTTATTGTGAGTGGTCCAGCTTGGCAGCCAGAGGAGGGAAGCTTGGCTAAAAATAGGTCGCCGCTCATCTTTGTCATCGATCTTTCCAGCTCGATGGCGCAGTCAGATATCGCCCCCAGTCGAATCGAAAGTGCTAAGCATAAATTGACGAGGTTACTTGCGAATAAAAATGATGGCTTAGTTGGGGCATGGGTGTATGCCGGTAGTGGCCACCAACTTATTCCTCCGACCGAAGATCGCGAAGTACTAACTGTGTATTTGCAGAGTTTGAATACTCGTTTAGTGCCTAGACAGGGGAAGGATATTGCGACTGTGTTAAGCCAACTAAAACAGCAGCAAAATACCCAGTCAGTTCCAGCGAGTATCGTGGTCATTAGCGACAGCATCGATAACGAAGCGCGGCAGGCTATATTAGCCTACGAAAAGGATAGCCATGACCAATTACTGCTGTGGAAATTTGGCTTTGCCTCATCGATGTCGAGTCCTCGTGGCATAGAGTTACTGCAGATGACGGCAGATGATACTGATATTGAAGCGATAATTAGCTGGGTTAATCAATTTAGCTTCTTTGACCCAGAAGATACCAATATTGTTTGGGCTGAGGCTGGCTATTGGTTAGTTTTTCCGACGTTATTGCTGAGCTTGCTTTGGTTTCGAAGGGGCTGGAGCATTCACTGGGTTGGCGTTATTCTTCTGCTGCCCTTGCTCAGTATGGCACCAACCAGTGAAGCTAACGCACAAGGGGCTGCTAAGGTCGCTGTAGGGGAGATCAACAACTGCGATAATCTATTTATGCGGTTATTGATGACGCCAGATCAGCAAGGGCAATGGTTCTATCAACGACAGGATTTCTCTTGTGCTGCGAATAGCTTCGTTGACCCACAATGGAAAGTAGAAGCCTTAATGCGTAGTAACCAATGGGAATGGGCTCTGACCATGCTTAATACTCAGCCGGACTCACTAACACGACGGTTTAATATCGGCATGAGTTATTTACATCTAGCGCGATTTCGCTCCGCGCAGCGTTGGTTCCAGCAGGTTTTATTGTTAGAACCTGAGCACCCACAAGCCACTTATAACCTAACAGTGCTGGATGATATTTTTGAGCTGATGGAGCAACGTGCACAGGGACAGGGCACTGCTGGCGAAGATATGACGGCTGATGTGATTGATTCCTTGCAAGAGGATATGCAGATTGATGAGCCTGCAGAAAAGATTGAATTAGTTAATAGCGCGGATCTTATTGCCGAGGAACATCTAACCAAAATTTGGCTAGAGCAAGTTAAGCGTGATCCTGCTGTTTTTTTACGTAATAAATTCACCCTGCAATTACAGAAAGATGAAACTGACAGTTCGCGCACGCCGCAGAAAACGGATGCTCAAGCGTTAACTGGAGGCCTGTGATGCGCTTAACCGACCACTCAACCTTATTACTCAAGCTTTGTTGTTACCTATGCTTGGTATTCAGTATATCGGCCAATGCCACAAGTTATCGCGCTCAATGGATTATCGATAGCCAAAAGCCGTTAGAATCTCGGATGAAGAATACCTTGTGGTTAGCCGTTATTAGCGATGAACCGATAGCCGCTAGAATGGTGGTTGAACCGATTAAAGTGAAGCACTTTTTTATCGAAAAAGCGAAATCGGGGCCTATTTATACCACTCGTGTCATTAACGGTCTGCGAAAGCATGTCGCTCAAGTGAAATACGATATTTATCCTGCAAAAGCAGGTGAATTTGCGTTACCCGCCACTAAAGTGACGCTTGGTAAAGGGGAAGGCGCAAGCATCATCTATGCTGACACTCAGCAGTTTAATGTTGTCGGCCAGCCAGAAAAAGCACGCGGCCTGATAGTTACCTCATCATTAACCTTATCGCAAAAGCTGTCAGACATTGAGCTTATTGCTGGTGGCGCAGTGAGTCGTGAAGTATCCATGAAAGTGGCTGACTTGCCGGGGTATTTGATTGCAGAGCTTCCTTTATCAGTTACAGACTCAGCGAGTAGTCAGTTTGTGACGATGGCAAATAGTGTCACCAGTAGTGCCTCTTTTAGAGGGACAGTGACGGGGAAGAGAGAAAGTGAGCTGCTCTACCGATTTACAGTTGAAGGTCAATATCAGCTGCCTCAAATATCTGTTAGTTGGTGGGATCCAATTAAGCAGCAGGTGGAATACAGTGTTTTACCAGCAGTCGATGTAACGGTTAGGCCAGCGCCGTCCTTGCCGATGAAACAAAGGGTCAGCTTCTGGCTGTCGAGCCTTGTTGATGTGATTCAAGCCTATCAGCAGTATTTTGCGGTGGCGTTCGCGGCAATATTGTTGGTATTTTGGCAAAGACGTTGGTTTGTCGGCTTGTTTAATCTAGGGCTAACTGAGGTAAAAGTCGCGGCATCATTACCCTTGAGTCAGCTGCTTATTTTGACGATAAAAGCCGTTTTTTGCTCCAAGCAAAAGCTACCTGCGTTATACACATGTTGGACAGAACTTCTGTCTAAATCATTACAAATTGAAGCTCGGCAATTGCAGTCATTATTCTGTTATCAAATATCTGGCTCAGTTAAGGTTCGACGCCGGCTCCTACTTGGGCAAATGATCCATATTAATTGGTTATTCTATTATCAAGGTTTTCAACTGCAACCGCTTAACCCTAGGTAGTTCATGTTGGTGAAACGCATCGAATACTAGAGCATTGGTCTGTGCTGGATGAGTAATGGAACTTAGGAAAAGTCCCAGTGTTGGAAATGCTCTTTAGCACATAAAATGGCGGCTATGAGTACGAGTAAAGGTAAAATAACATGAACAGATTCTGCTTTTTATTCGCTGCAGTGGCTGTGGTATTAGTTGCAAGTCTAGGCAGTGCTGCGAGTGCTGGAACCTGGAGTAAAGACAGTCAATCTCCAGTGCTGGAGTTTAGCGGCGAGTCGATACAAGCTATTAGTAAAACCCATTTTCGCGTGAAAGTAGCATACAGCGAAGCCGCTAAAATGCGTTGTGTTGGGTTTGCTGAAAAGCAAGCCGTTGCGATTGACTCTATTGTGGTTATCCCACCTTTTGGGGTCGCAAATATGCTGATTAATGAAGCGGATAAAGACATAGATAGCGTGAAATGTTGGATAACCAGCACCCGTAAAGAAGATTTGAAGCGCGATTATATTCAGCATGATTTAAAATAACTGCGCACGTTATTGGCAAGTTTGCCCGAAGGCCGCTAGCCAATAATGGAATATCACTGGCTATTTTACAGCCCAATTAAATAGGGCTTTTGTTGGGGCGATATCGAGGTGGTAGGCTAGATAAAGCCAAGCGTTGCTTAATTTAGCATGCTGTTAAGATTTTCTATGTTAATATTCGCTTAATCAACCTGATTAAGCGTACAGTGGGCTTTAAGCTTACCATTGGCACTTAACAATCAATATTATTATTCTTAGGCTGTTTTTGCCTTGCTACGCGGAACGTTAAATGAAATTTAGTCCTCTTGTTGATGAGTTGATCCAGTCACTTAAATGCTTACCTGGTGTCGGGCCAAAATCAGCACAGCGCATGGCATTTCAGCTATTAGAACGTGACCGCAAGGCGGGAAGTAAGCTTGCTGATTCGCTCGGTAAAGCGATGTCTGAAGTTGGCCATTGTCAGTCTTGCCGTACCTTTACCGAAGAAACTTACTGCCCAATTTGTGTTAGCACCAAGCGTGGCCATTCAAGTACTATTTGTGTTGTCGAAACCCCCGCAGATGCATTAGCAATCGAGGCTGGTGGCCATTTTAGTGGCCGTTACTTTGTTTTGCTTGGGCACTTGTCACCACTCGATGGCGTCGGGCCAGATGAATTGGGGCTTGCACTGTTGGAAACCCATTTAGTCTCGGGTGAGGTCAGTGAACTTATTTTGGCAACCAACCCAACGGTTGAAGGCGATGCCACTGCCCATTATATTGCGGATATGGCGAAGAACCATGAATTGGCTGTTAGCCGCATTGCCCACGGTGTACCTGTGGGCGGCGAGCTTGAATATGTCGATAGCACCACCTTAGCCCTGTCATTTAACGGGCGCTTGCCGATTTAACCTGTTTGGCAATAGTGAGTTTAAGATTGAAATCCAGCTAATGTTGACCCATTAGCTGGATTTTTTTTGCGCAATCGAAATCAATGAGACCTTTTCCCCTTGAAAAGCGATTTTATAACCCCATTTCTAGTAACAAGCAGTACTTATATCAAATTTTAAAGGGAACATTTCATGTCACAACAAGAGACTCATGGCTTTCAAACTGAAGTCAAACAACTACTACATTTGATGATCCACTCTTTATATTCAAATAAAGAAATTTTCTTGCGCGAACTAGTCTCTAATGCCGCAGATGCCGCAGATAAGTTGCGCTACGAAGCCTTAACCAATAACGACCTTTACGAAGGTGAAGGCGATCTACGTGTTCGCATCAGTGCTGATAAAGAAAAAGGCACGATTACCATTGAAGACAATGGTATTGGTATGACTCGTGATGGCGTAATTGAACATTTAGGTACGATTGCTAAATCAGGCACGGCTGACTTCTTTAAAAATCTATCTGGTGATGATTCAAAAGACTCGCAGTTGATTGGTCAGTTTGGTGTTGGTTTCTACTCTGCATTTATTGTGGCTGACAAAGTGACTGTGCGTACTCGTGCTGCGGGCCATAGCAGTGATGAAGGTGTGCTTTGGGAATCAGCCGGTGAAGGTGACTTCACCGTTGACACTATTACTAAGCAATCTCGTGGTACTGAAATTACCCTGCATTTGAAAGATGATGAAAAAGAGTTTGTTGATGATTATCGTCTGCGCTCTATCGTGACTAAATACTCAGATCATATCTCTGTTGCCGTTGAGATGTTTGAAGAGGGCACGCCAGCAGTTGAAGCGACTGAAGACAGCGAAGCTGTTACTGCAACTGAAGGCAGCTGGAAGCCAATGAACAAGGCAACAGCGCTTTGGACACGTAACAAGAGTGACGTGACTAAAGAGGAGTACCAAGAGTTCTATAAGCATATTTCTCACGATTACACTGATCCGCTAGTGTGGAGCCACAACCGTGTTGAAGGTAAGCAGGAATACACTAGCTTACTTTATATCCCGGCTAAAGCGCCATTTGACATGTGGAACCGTGATCGTAAGCACGGCTTAAAACTGTTTGTACAACGCGTATTTGTGATGGATGACGCTGAGCAGTTTATGCCTAGCTACCTGCGTTTTGTGCAAGGTTTGATTGACTCAAACGATCTGCCACTAAACGTATCCCGTGAAATCCTACAAGACAATAAAGTGACCACATCACTACGAACCGCGGTGACTAAGCGCGTTTTGGGCATGCTTGAAAAGCTTGCTAAAAATGATGCTGAAAAATATCAATCGTTCTGGGCTGAATTTGGCCAAATCTTGAAAGAGGGTCCTGCTGAAGATTTTGCTAACAAAGAACGTATTGCAGGTCTGTTACGTTTTGCTTCAACCCATACCGGCGAAGCAACACCAAATGTATCTCTTGCTGAGTACGTTGAGCGCATGCAGGAAGGTCAAACTAAGATCTACTACATCGTAGCCGATAGCCATGAAGCAGCTGCCAATAGCCCGCATCTAGAATTGCTGCGTAAAAAAGGCATTGAAGTATTATTAATGTCTGAGCGTATCGATGAGTGGTTGATAAACCATCTTACTGAGTTTGATGGCAAGCAGATGCACTCTGTTACTCGCGGCGACCTAGAGTTAGGTGAATTAGAAGATGCTGGTGAGAAAGAGGCACAGGAAAAGCTTGAAACAGAATCTGAAGGCCTAGTTAAGCGTGTTAAAGACAGCTTAGGTGACAAAGTGTCTGCAGTTAAAGTGACCACGCGTTTAACTGATACACCAGCGTGCGTTGTTGCGGGTGAAGGCGAAATGTCTAGCCAAATGATTAAGCTGATGCAAGCTGCGGGTCAAGCTGTTCCTGAGTCAAAGCCAACATTTGAGCTAAACCCAGAGCATCCTCTTGTTGCCCGTCTTAACGACGAGCAAGACGAAGAGGCATTCGCGCAGTGGTCAGATCTTTTACTGCAGCAGGCATTATTGTCTGAAAAAGGCAGCTTAGCAGACCCATCAGCGTTCATTAAATTGATGAACCAGATGTTGTTAGCCAACGCTAAGTAATAAAGAACTATAATGAAAGAGGCAGTTAATCTGCCTCTTTTTTTTGGGTATTTTAAAGGTTAAAGGAAAGTGATGGAAAATATTCTAGAACTGACTAAAGACAACATTCAGCAAGTCGTCGATGCTTCAATGGAGCAGGTGATTGTATTAGCGTTTTGGGCCAGTAAAAGTCCTGAAAGCTTAACGCTAATGCAAACACTTGAGAGTCTTTCTCAGCAGCAAAACGGTCGATTTGTGTTAGCCAAAGTAAATTGCGAAGCTGAAATGGAGATAGCCAACTATTTCCAGATCCAAAATTTGCCAACCACCTTAGTTTTGCATGAAGGTAAACCTATTGATGGTTTTGCTGGCGTGCAAGATGCGGCGCAGATCACTGAAATGCTCGATAAGCATTTGCCGGCGGCTTGGCAGTTAAAACTTAACCAAGCCAGGGTGTTTTTATCTGAGCAAAATGCCATTGGTGCGTTGCCGTTGCTGAAAGAGGCTTATGCTGAACAGCCCATTGCTGAAATTGCGCTTGCTTTAGCGGATGTGTATCTGTCGCTAGGTGCTTTAGAAGATGCGCAAACACTACTCGCTAGTGTGGGGCTTGCAGATCAAGATGGCTATTATCAGACTTTAAAGGCCAAGTTTGCGCTCGCACTCGATGCGGCTGATACGCCTGAGATCAGAAAGTTGCAAACTGACTTTGAGCAATCACCAAATGACTTTGACGCTTTGCTGGCGCTTGCCAAAGCACTGCATCAGGCAAAACGTAATGACGAAGCACTGGCCTTGTTATTTACACCTTTGCAGAAAGATCTTACTGCGCAGGAGGGTAAAGTAAAAGTGTTATTCTTAGAGATCTTAACCGCTTTAGGCCAAGCAAATAGCTTAGCGAAACAGTATCGCCGTAAACTTTACACCTTACTTTATTGATAATGGCCATAATCTAGACTTATTTGCCATAAGTGAGGCTAAAGTCGAAGGGAAATCGCTTCAAAATGGCGGCTATTTATGCGAAAATCGCCGCCCTAAACATAATAATACCAATCGCGTGACCACACTTTAGACTTTGTCTGCGTTAGAGGTTGGTATAACAATGCGAAATAAGAGGAAGATTGAGATGCGCATTATGCTATTAGGTGCCCCAGGTGCCGGTAAAGGTACCCAAGCCCAATTCATCATGGAAAAGTACGGTATTCCTCAAATTTCAACAGGTGACATGCTGCGCGCTGCAGTTAAAGCGGGCACTCCACTTGGCTTAGAAGCAAAAAAAGTGATGGATGCAGGTCAACTGGTATCTGACGAGTTAATTATTGGTCTTGTGAAAGAGCGTGTTGCACAAGATGATTGCGCAGATGGATTCCTATTAGATGGTTTTCCACGCACAATTCCTCAAGCTGATGCGATGGCTGTTGGTGGCATTGCTATCGATCATGTCGTTGAAATTGACGTGCCTGACGAAGAGATCGTTAAGCGCATGGGCGGCCGTCGAGTTCACCCAGGTTCTGGCCGTGTTTATCATATCGTCTTTAACCAACCAAAGGTTGAAGGTAAAGATGATGTTACTGGCGAAGACTTAGCTATTCGTCCAGATGATGAAGAAACAACAGTGCGTAAACGTCTTGATATCTACCATGAGCAAACAAAGCCATTGGTTGAATATTACGGTGCGGTTGCAGCGAAAGGTGAAGCGACTTATAACAAGTTTGATGGCACTCAGTCTGTTGCTAAAGTTAGCGAAGAAATTGTTGCAGCACTTAGCTAAATTTACACAAAATGATAATGTGTTTATGAGCTAGTTCTCATATTTGAAAAAGCCCATGTAAGTGGGCTTTTTTTATGCTTTTTCCAATGTTAGCCTGACGTTGAATATCTTGGTTAAAAGAGAGAAAACGTGAGCGACACAACCTCCCCATTTGGTGTTTTGTTAGTTAATCTTGGCACGCCAGATTCTCCAACAGCGCCAGACGTTAAAAAATTCCTCAAGCAGTTCCTTAGTGATCCACGTGTGGTAGATATCTCTCCTTGGATCTGGAAGCCCATTCTTAATGGTATAATTTTAAATACTCGCCCAGCGAAAGTCGCCAAGCTCTATGAGTCTATTTGGTGGGAGCAAGGTTCGCCGTTAATGGTAATAAGCCAGCGGCAGCGCGAAAAACTAGCGCAATCTCTGCACAACAGTTTTGGCTTTAAAGTGCCGGTCGAGTTAGGCATGAGTTATGGTAATCCGTCACTAGAATCAGGTCTTGATAGCTTAAAGTCGCAAGGTGTTAAAAAGATTTTCGTACTGCCTCTTTACGCGCAATATTCTTGCTCTACTGTTGCGCCAGTGTTCGACGCGATTAGCGATCTACATAGAACTAAACGCGATTTTCCAGAGCTTAGGATCAACAAAGACTATTTTGCTCATCCAGCCTATATTGCCGCACTTGCTGAATCCGTTAAGCAACACTGGCAGAGTAAGGGGCAGGGTGATGTATTACTGATGTCGTTTCATGGCGTGCCCGTTCGTTATGTCACCGAAGGCGATCCTTATCAAATGCAGTGCCAAAAAACAGCGGAACTGGTGGCTGATTCGCTAGGATTAACGGCTGAGCAGTGGCGGATCTGTTTTCAATCTCAGTTTGGAAAAGAGCAATGGTTAACGCCGGCAACTGACAAACTGTTGGAAACTCTCCCAGCTGAAGGGGTGAAATCTGTCGATATCATGTGTCCGGCTTTTTCTTCTGATTGCTTGGAAACGCTGGAAGAGATCTCTGAAGAGGGCAAAGCGTCGTTTATAGCGGCAGGCGGTGAGCGCTATGAGTTTATTGCTTGTTTAAATGACTCAAATCCGCATATCAGCTTGCTAACGCAAATTGTTGAGCAACAATCCTTAGGTTGGTACTAAATTTAGCCGTTTAGCAGTGATTTCAGCTAGCGAATGAGGCTGGATATGGTAGAATTCTCCACTTTTTTGTATCCGCCTAACGTTAACGCATTTTGTTTAATCGTTTTACGACAGTTAGCTGCGTTAACTCCACAGGCTGCTAGAATTGAAAGCCACAAGTCGTTTGTTTATGCCAAGCGTAATGACTTGTGATCCCTTAGCCGTTTTAATTATCTTTTGCATGGATGCCGAATGAAAGAGAGCTCAATATGAAGTTTCCAGGTCAGCGTAAGTCTAAACATTATTTTCCGGTCAAAAATCGCGATCCGTTATTAGCACAGTTGATCCAACAGCCTCAGCCTATCTCTACTTATGTGTCAGGTATAGACCAAACATTGGTAGATATTGAAGCGAAGGTGGAAGATGAGTTACTCAGTCGTTATGACTTACCTAAGGGTAATTCGACCTTGATAGATGATGACAAGGCACATGCCTTGTACACTGAATTGAAAGAGCGAGAGCTGGTTAGTGATGAGTTTGCTGGTGGCACCATAGGTAACACGGTACACAATTACTCCATTCTTGCTGATGACCGCTCTGTGTTATTTGGCGTTATGAGTCAAAATATCGAAATTGGCAGCTACGCTTATCGATACCTCTGCAACACTTCATCAAAGGTTGATTTAAACCAGTTGCAGCCTGTTGCAGGTCCAATTGGCCGCTGTTTCACATTGATCTCTGAGTGCGGCGAAAGAACGTTTGCGATTAGTAAAGGCTCAATGGATAAACTGACACCTGAATATATTGATAAAGATATTGTACAGGGCGGTTCGGCACTCATTTTGACAGCTTACCTTATGCGTGCCAGTGGTGAAGATAAAATTACCGATGCGGCAATGAAGGCCATAGAATACGCAAAAGCGGCTGAAGTTCCTGTGGTATTAACCTTGGGCACTCGCTTCCTAATTGAAGAGGATCCACAGTGGTGGCAGCGCTTTATTAAAGAGCATGTGACCATTTTGGCCATGAATGAGGATGAAGGTGAGGCACTCACTGGATTTAAAGACCCCCTACAAGCCAGTGAAGCAGCGTTAGAATGGTGTGACATGGTGTTGACTACAGCAGGACCGTTAGGGCTTTATACTGCCGGATATACTGAAGACTCTGAAAAGCGTGAGACCAGTCATACGTTGCTCCCTGGTGCTATCCCTGAGTTTAACCGCTATGAGTTCTCTCGCCCTAAGCTGAAAGCCGACTGTGAGTCCCCGCTTAAAGTGTATGCACACATCTCTCCGTATATGGGTGGCCCAGAAAAAATCCGTAATACGAACGGCGCCGGCGATGGTGCATTAGCCGCATTACTGCATGATCTAGCATCTAATCGATTCCACAAGACCAATGTGCCGGGATCAAGTAAGCATAATCGTGATGGTCTGTGTTACTCATCATTCTCGCAGATCTGTAAATATGCTAATCGCGTTGCTTATGAAGTCTTAGCGCAACACAGCCCTCGATTATCTCGTGGTTTACCTGAACGTGAAGATAGCCTAGAAGAGTCATACTGGGAAAGATAATCTATTTAACTTACTCAGAGCTTTAAAGAGAATCATAAATGGTTCAGCTCCCTGTCTCGGTGCGATTTTAAATTCTGAGAGAAATGACTCGGTTTGTATTAAACGAACGACAATATAATAGGCCACAGTTTAGTCCCTCTAAACTGTGGTTTTTTTACTTTTACATATATGAGCATCAGATGACAGAATATGAAAAAATGCTTAACGGTGACGTTTTTGAGGGTGCAGACCTCGAGATTTCAGCCGTGCGTGATAGGGCTTTCACTCTAACAAAGAAAATTAATCACAGTCATAGCTTTACTGATGCGCAGGACTTAATTAAGCAACTGTTTAATAACGTCGGAACAGGAACTTTGGTGAGTGTGCCGTTTAACTGTGAATTTGGAAAGCAGATAAGCATTGGTGAAGGAAGCTTTCTCAACATGGGTGTTTTGATGTTAGATGGCGCTAAGATCACCATTGGCAACAATGTCATGATCGGCCCTAACAGTCAGTTTTATACCGCATCACACTCGACTAATCATTTGAGTCGCCGCCGTTGGGAAACATTTTGTCTGCCGATAGTCATAGAAGACGATGTTTGGATTGGCGGTAATGTAGTGATTAATCAAGGAGTAACGATTGGTGCTCGTTCCATTGTTGCGGCAGGTGCCGTGGTCAATAAAGATGTTCCAGCTGATTGTATGGTCGGTGGTATACCAGCTCGGTTGTTGAAGAAGCTTAAGTAGTCAAATCGATGAATCGAATACTCGCTTAGGTTTGATATCAAAGGTAAGAAAAGGGTGAACGGAGTCAGCAATAAAAAAGGCGCCATCGAGGCGCCTTTTTCATGCTAAATCAATATTACTTTTCTTCAGCATGAACCTGTGCGTTAAAACCAGGTGCCACTTTACCCGCTTGAGTGTCGTTGAAAATCTCTTCATTAAACTCATTTTCAGATTTAGCAATGACCACGGTTGCTACCGTATCACCTGTTACGTTAACAGCAGTACGTACCATATCAAGTAGTCTATCTACACCGATAATCAATGCGATACCTTCGACAGGAAGACCGACTTGGTTTAGCACCATAGCTAACATAATAAGGCCAACACCTGGTACACCAGCGGTACCAATTGATGCCAGCGTTGCGGTGACCACAACCATTGCGTAATCCGTGATGGTTAAATCGATACCGAAAACCTGTGCAATAAATACCGTTGCTACACCTTGCATGATCGCGGTGCCATCCATGTTGATGGTCGCACCTAAAGGCAGTGTGAATGAAGCAATTTTATTATCGACACCCATTCGGTGTTCAGCAGTTTCAATCGTTACTGGCAATGTTGCGTTTGAACTCGCTGTGCTGAATGCGAACAACTGCACATCACGAATTTTGCGGATGAAGGTAAATGGACTTAGGCCCGAGAATACTTTCAACAGCGTTGGATAAACAATGAACGCATGGATGAGCAGTACACCCAGTACCACAAAGAAATACTGCACCACACTGCCGAAAGTTTCCATTCCGAGTGTTAATGCCAGTTTTGCCATTAATGCAAATACACCGTAAGGCGCCAGTTGCATGATTAGCGTAACAACACGCATGATCACTTCGTTAAGGTCTGTAAACAACGCTGCAACGCGTTTACCGCGCTCGCCGATATGGGAGATAGCAAAACCAAAGATAACCGCAAATATGATGATTTGAAGCATATTACCTTCGCTCATCGCTTGCAGTGGGTTAGTGGGGACGATATTAATGATTACATCAGCCAAACTTGGCGCCTGTTTAGCATCAAAATGCATGCTCTCAGTCACTAAGGTTGCGTGGCCAGGATGAACCGCAATAGCAATTAGAATTGCCATCGAAAGTGCGATAGCGGTAGTGAATAGATAAAACGCGATGGTTTTGCCACCGAGTCGTCCCAACTTAGACGGTTCGCTTAACGAACATGTACCACAAACTAGCGATACAAATACCAAGGGTACAACTAACATTTTTAAACTTGAAATAAAGATAGTACCGATGACATTTAAGAAGCCTTCGGTGATGTAATCTTTGATGAATTCACTTTCAGGGAAAAGATTACGAAGAAGTAACCCGAGAATGATACCTGAGAACATGCCGAGTAAAATCTTACTCGTCAACCCAAGCTTTTTTGATTTTGTAGCAGACATAGTGCTTCCTGTATAATTTTTATGCTTTTCAATTTGCGCATTAAAGCCTAGCAAGAAAGAGCCACAGTTGAAATGGTGTTAAAGTTAAAGTTTTTAATGAAATTTAGAAATTTACCACCTTTCGTGGTAGATAAGTTGCCAGTAAATTGTGTAGTGTTGAACTCTAGGTAATCAGATAATTACCAGATATTATAATCAGAGTAACAGGGAGTCTGACAATGAAGTCAGCTTATAGTGTTTTTATTGCGTTAATATGGTCGTTTTTTCTCGTTGGTTGTGGAGGCGGGGGAAGTATTTCCACTGATCCTGGTGATGGGGGGACGCCGAGCCCTGTCACAATATCCATTCAGTTAAGTACTACAAATACACAAATCTCAGTTGCAGAAAACGCTGAGATAACAGCCAAGGTGATTGACTCGAATGGTGCTGCCGTTAGTACATTAGTTTCGTTTACTTTAAATAATGATACTTATGGCACTTTTGAGCCAGGTACTGGAGAAGTATCAACAGGCGCTGATGGTATAGCTACAATCAAATTAAATACAGCTTCAATACCTACGGGTGCTGAAGTAACTGCAACAATATCTTCTGGTGAAAAAGCAACTATTAATGTGACTATGGTTGGTGATGGTGGTGAGACGAGTGAAGGTGCATTAGTTGTATTAACCTTGACAGATACTGATGGAAACATTACCGATACTATTTCAACGACAAAACCAGGGAAATTGGTTGCAACCGTTACGGGAACAGTTAAGCCAGTTATCGTGACATTTACCGCCGTTAAAGGAGAAATTCCTGTTGATGCCGCTGTAACAGTGAATGGTGTCGCCACTGTAGACATATTTGCAGGTTCGGATTTGGGCGCAGGCAAAGCAGAAGCGTCACTTGAAACTGGTGAAAAAGGAGATGCCATTGTTGTCGTTGGTGCTACTAATGTCTTTATGGGGAGTGGTGACCCATTTGTCACTGGTGTCGCATTAATCTCTT
Source organism: Shewanella sp. KX20019 (assembly GCF_016757755.1). NCBI lineage: Bacteria > Pseudomonadati > Pseudomonadota > Gammaproteobacteria > Alteromonadales > Shewanellaceae > Shewanella > Shewanella sp. KX20019. The sequence continues at coordinate 2,044,549 of NZ_CP068437.1, forward strand.
CGCCACAAATTTCAGCGGGTGGCACAGCTACTATAAGTGTAAAACTTCAAGACGGTGATAATAATCTTTTTACACAGCCAGTTGAGGTCCATTTTACCTCGACATGTGCTTCATTCTCAACACCACAAGCAATCTTAAGTACTCCAGTTACTGCGGTTAATGGAGAGGCTTCTAGTACCTATTTAGCCCAGGGGTGCAGCGGTGATGACCAGATAAATGTAACCGCAAATGCTGGTGGACTTAATTTATCCGCAAGTACCAATATTAATATCTTACCTGCAAGCTATGGGAGTATTGTTTTCGAATCAGCGACGCCGACGAAAATTGGTATTGTTGGAACTGGTCTTCCTGAGTCATCAACCGTTGTGTTTAAAGTACTCGATACTAATGCGCTACCAGTGAGCAATCAGAGAGTTGATTTTGCGATAAATACTGATGTTGGTGGAATTACGTTTGATCCGGATTTTGCAACAACAAATGATAAAGGACTAGTGCAAACAGTTGTACGTTCAGGAACGGTAGCAACGACAATTAGGGTAACCGGTACCATTAGTGGTTCAGACCCTATTGTTGCAAGTCAGTCGAATGAGTTGGTTGTAACGACAGGTATTCCAGACCAAGATAGCTTTTCATTGTCCGCCTCAACCACAAACCCTGAGGGCTGGACCAGTGAAGGTACTATTGTAAATATTACTGCTAAGTTATCTGATGCGTTTAATAATAGAGTGCCAGATGGTACCTCTGTGACGTTTAGGACTGAAGGTGGAGACATAGTTGACTCATGTGTGACGAACGACGGAGGTTGTACCGTTGAGTGGCAAAGTAAAGACCCACGTCCTTATGGGAAAGCAGTCCAACCACTAGCAATCGATGGACAAGGGCGTCAATACTGGGATGTTCGAGAAAATTATTATCTTGGCCAACCAATAGGAGGAAGAGCTACAGTCACGGCTTTCGCTATTGGTGAGGAATCCTTTGCAGATACCAATGGTAACGGGCGTTTTGATTTAACTGAGTTAGCTGCTTTTTTAGGTAAAAACACAGCTGGTGAAGATTTTGACTTAAATGAACCATTTGAAGACTTCAATGAGGATGGATTATTTAACCCATCCGAAGGGGCAGCTGCTGGCGGCGGGAATTTAGAAGAGTTAATTGATTTTGATTCTGATGGTGAGTTTGACACTAAGGATTCTTTATACAATGGTTTTCTATGTGCAGAACCTACTCATGCTGGGTGTGCTTCTTTTACCAATCAAAGCACGAGTACTTATATCAGAGAAAACCTTGTTTTAGTAATGTCCGGTAGTACAGCTATAGCCTCACAACCTATCGTAGTGGATAGCGCTACGGATACAGGTGTTCACGTATTAGATTTAGCCCCCAAGTCAGTTGGTTATGTTTCTCTTTGTATTTCAGATATGCATAATCAACAAATGCCATCAGGTAGTGAAATATCTTCGGTAACTTCAGTTGGTAGTATCGCCACAACCAATCCTATTATATGGCCAAATACAAACTTTAATGGTGCACGATGTGAAACTATTGCAGTTAAAGCGCCGACTGAACCAGAAGGAGGTACTTTGACTATTAGTGTGACAACACCTAGTGGAGTAATTTCAACAGTGGCGGTGATTGATATATCTATGTAATAGATATTGTTATGTTTCACAAGAACTTAGGCTTGTAAAAAATAAAAACCACCTTTAATAAGGTGGTTTTTATTTTTATATCACTTTTAAACGACAAATACTTATCTTTGGAACTGATACACACTACCCAACTTCATGATCTGAGTGAGTTCATCAAGTGCGGTACGTGATTCCATCACTAGCTGTGGGTCGGCTAAGTCTGAAACCGATAAACGATCGCGGTAATGCTTATCAACCCATAGGTTTAAGCGTGCAAACAATGCATCATTCATCATGGTATTCTGGTTTACAGCAGCCACTTCATCTTGATTCATCGCTACACGCAACCGCAAACAAGCGGGCCCTCCGCCATTTTGCATGCTTTGTTTTACATCGAAATAGTGGACTTGCTTTATCGGTGTTCCCAAAGTAACTAGCTCGCTTAAATAAGCGTGCACGGCTGGATTTTCCTGACAGTTTGTTGGCGCGATAATCGCCATCTCACCTGAAGGTAATGTCACCACTTGTGTGTTAAACAGGTAGCTTTTAACGGCATCTTGAATCGCGACTTTTGCCGTTGGTACTTCTACAAAATGTAATGGCGTTTCACCAAACTTTTGTTTTATCTCTGCAAATTTAGCTTGTGTATTTAAAAATGCTTGCTCATGATAAAAAAGAACGTTCTGGTTACCAACAGCGATAACATCGTTATGGAACACGCCTTGATCAATCACATCTGGGTTTTGCTGCATGTATACCGTGCCGTCATCATCGAGTTGATGCAGGCGAGCGATGGCTTGCGAGGCTTCTAGAGTTTGGCGTGCAGGAAACTTTTTAGGTTTTGGCGCCGAAGGATTAGTCGCTTCTTGACCATAAACAAACAGTTCAATACCTGCATGGCCATATTCATTACACAGGCGAGTATGGTTGGCTGCACCTTCATCACCAAAGCTTGTGTGTTCAGGCAAATGTTGATGGTGTTTGAAATAACGGCTATCGTTAAATGTGGCTTGAAGAATATTGCCTGTGGTTACAGGTTCAATACTGCGATGAAGTTTGTCGACTAAGTTGGCTGGCGTGAAATGCAGTTTACCGTCATGGGTATCGGCACTTGGTGATACGGTCGCCGCGTTTGCCGTCCACATGCTCGAGGCACTGCAGCATGCACGTAACAACGCTGGTGCGTCTTTTGCTGCTTTATTTAAGACTTCAGAGTCTGAGCCTGTAAAACCGATTCTACGCAGTGTGTGGAGGTCTGGACGCTCCTGAGGCGCAAACATGCCTTGTACTAAACCTAGGTCTGCAAGTGCTTTGGCTTTCTTGATCCCTTGTTTGGCAGCATCTTTAGGGCTAGATGTCGCGGCAGCGTTGTTTAAAGAGGCAACGTTTCCGAATGATAAGCCCGCGTAATTATGTGTTGGGCCGACAAGTCCGTCGAAATTGGCTTCAAAATGCTTCATTCTTTATCCTTTAGGGTAGCTCAGGTGCAATTTCCATTCCTGAGTTATAATTATTGAGCTCAGTATACTTAAGCTCAAAGGCTAAACAAGGTGGCTATATTTTTAAAAAATGGTGAATATGCATCAAAATTCACATCTAATAGTTGCTTGATGACTAATAATGAAATATTAGTTTTTAAATAAGCACTAATTTTTTTCACATTTATTTCAAAAACGCTTAAAAATGGTACTCCAGTGCAAATAAAAGAGGGATTAGCTTGAAAGTCTTTACACAACCCTCTATATATGGAGCAAATTTTCAGAGTTTTGAAACTTGTTGGCGCAAATTAATTTATGGGTAAATCGCTAGTAATCGTCGAATCACCGGCCAAAGCCAAGACTATTAATAAATATCTAGGCAAAGATTTCATCGTTAAGTCGAGTGTGGGTCACATCCGTGATCTACCAACATCGTCGAGTCCTGACGCTAATGTGGTCAGTAAGACACCAGCTGAAGTCAAGAAGATGTCTCCAGAGGAGAAGGCTGAGTATAAAAGTTTAAAGGCGAAGCAAGCGTTAGTTGCACGCATGGGAGTCGATCCCGAAAAAGGTTGGAAAGCTAAATATCAAACGCTTCCCGGCAAAGAGAAAGTTGTAAAAGAGTTACAAACACTGGCTGAGTCAGCTGACCACATCTATCTCGCAACCGATTTGGATAGAGAGGGTGAGGCGATTGCTTGGCATCTCCAGCAAGTCATTGGTGGAGATCAGTCCCGCTACCAGCGCGTCGTTTTTAATGAGATTACTAAATCGGCGATTCAAGACGCATTTAGTCAGCCATCGGTGCTAGATACTAACATGGTCAATGCGCAACAAGCGCGTCGATTCTTAGACCGTGTTGTGGGCTTTATGGCATCACCGTTACTTTGGAAAAAAGTGGCGCGCGGACTGTCTGCTGGACGAGTTCAATCAGTTGCTGTGCGTTTAGTTGTTGAACGTGAAAGTGAAATTAAAGCGTTTGTACCTGAAGAGTTTTGGGATGTCCACGCTGAGTTAAATACTTTAGCTGACGAGCTGTTAAAAATGCAGGTCGTTAAATATCAGAATAAAGCATTTAACCCTGTTAATCAGACAGAAGCAGACACTGCCGTAAGTGCATTGTCGCAGTCTAGCTTCGTTGTTGCAGCGCGTGAAGACCGTGCAACGCAAAGTAAGCCATCGGCACCTTATATCACCTCAACGTTACAACAAGCAGCAAGTACACGTTTAGGTTATGGCGTTAAAAAGACAATGATGATGGCGCAGCGCTTATATGAAGCGGGCCACATTACTTATATGCGTACCGATTCAACCAACTTAAGCCAAGAAGCACTGGATAATGTGCGAGAAATGATTGGCAAAGAGTTTGGTGATAAGTATCTACCAGAAGCTCCACTTCGTTACGGCAGCAAAGAGGGGGCACAAGAGGCTCACGAAGCGATTCGTCCGTCGAATGTGAAAGTCACAGCGGCATCTCTAACAGATATGGAGCGTGATGCTCAGCGTTTATATGAGTTGATCTGGCGTCAATTTGTATCCTGTCAGATGACACCAGCAAAGTATGACGCGACGCGTCTTACCGTCAAAGCAGGTGAATATGAGCTAAAAGCCACTGGACGTACGTTACGTTTTGATGGTTGGACCCGAGTTCAAACGGCTGTTAAGAAAAAGAACGAAGAAGACAATACACTGCCTGTTGTCGCTAAAGGCGACAAGGTTAAGCTCAAAGAGCTACTGCCTAAACAGCACTTTACTAAACCTGCTGCACGTTACAGTGAAGCGTCATTAGTAAAAGAGCTTGAAAAGCGCGGTATTGGTCGTCCATCTACATACGCGACGATTATTTCGACCATTCAAGATAGAGGCTACGTAAAGGTTGATAACCGTCGTTTCTATGCTGAGAAAATGGGTGAAATCGTCAGTGACAGACTTGTCGGCAGTTTCCAAGATTTAATGAGCTATGATTTCACCGCAAGCATGGAGCAGACATTAGATGATGTTGCTCAAGGCAAGCTGGAGTGGAAAAAAGTACTCGACGGTTTCTATAAGGATTTCACCAAACAGTTAGAGCACGCTGAATTACCACCTGAAGAGGGCGGTATGCGTCCTAATGAGATGGTAATGACGGATATTAAGTGTCCTACCTGTGGTCGTCCAATGGGTATCCGTACCGGTACAACCGGTGTATTCCTAGGTTGTTCAGGCTATGCATTACCTCCAAAAGAGCGTTGTAAGACGACCTTAAACTTAACGCCTGGCGAAGAAGCGATAAGTGAAAGTGCTGAAGATGCAGAAACTGAAGCATTACGTGCAAAACATCGCTGCGGTATATGTGGCACTGCTATGGATAGCTATCTCATCGATGAAAAACGAAAACTGCACATCTGTGGCAATAACCCCACGTGTGAAGGTATTGAAATCGAAGAGGGGCAATTTAAGATTAAGGGTTATGAAGGGCCCATTATTGAGTGCGATCGTTGTCAAAACGATATGGAACTTAAGAATGGTCGTTTCGGTAAGTATTTTGGTTGCACTAATTCTGAATGTAAGAATACGCGTAAGCTGCTAAAAAGCGGCGAAGCTGCGCCACCAAAGGAAGACCCTATTCACCTGCCAGATCTTAAATGCACTAAGTCTGATGCTTATTTTGTATTGCGAGATGGCGCTGCAGGGATCTTCCTTGCCGCCAGTACCTTCCCTAAGTCCCGTGAGACACGTGGCCCATTAGTTGAAGAGCTGGTTAAGTACAGAGAGCTGTTATGGCCTAAGTACGCTTTCCTTGCCGATGCACCGATTGCTGATGATGATGGTAATCTAGCGTCAGTGCGCTTTAGCCGAAAGACAAAGGAGCAATACGTTGCAACCGATGTAGATGGTAAAGCGACAGGCTGGAATGCTAAGTTTATTGACGGAAAGTGGGTTGCTGAAGCCAAGGCAAAGGCAAAACCTAAAGCGAAAGCTAAGCCTAAAGCCAAGCCAAAGGCTAAAGCAAAACCGAAAGCAGAACCGAAAGGTAAGTAAGTTGTTTGGTTTGAAAGCTTAATAAAAAGCCCCGACTATATCGGGGCTTTTTAATGTTTGTTTTTAATGTGATTGGTTGTCAAATCATAGAGCGTTAGTGTGCTAATCGCTTACCACTTGCGTTTTGGTTGGAACAGCACGTCAATATCATCCTCTTCAGCTCTTGGCTTTACAGCTTGAGGTTGGGCCAGTTTTTGTGCGCCCATTATTTCGTCTAACATTGTCTTAGCTTCGTCGACTTTCTTTGCTATGAAAGGATCATTTGGCGTTTGTGCTTTAATGGTATGCAACGTTGCTAAAGCTTTAGTGACCATCTGTTTTGCTGAGCCGTATTGCTTCATAAAACAAGCTGCTCTGCCTCTTGCGAGCATAGAGTCAACGTTAATTCTAAGCTGTAGACTGTCTATTCTTAACTCTTCTTGACTGAAGACGGCAGGTTCGACTCGTCCTTTATTGTGTTCAGATCTCAGTATGGCTTTCATCTTTTTAAGAGTCTGGACTAACGTGAGCACCTGTCTATCGTTATCAGGTAGTCTAAACTGTTCAATGGCGGGTGCAGATTTAGGTGAACTGTTGAGTACTTCTATTTGGCTACGCAGATCATATAGTCGGCGTTCATAATCATTTTTTTGTACAGGTGATAATGAAGCGGCGATATTAAGGGCTTCCTCTATTCTTTTATATAGCACGAGTACTATATTGCTGGAGCAGGGAATAAGCCCCGTGTTAGAAAGCACAGCTTCTGTTTCATCAATGATCGCCCTCTGTCGAGCAAGCTCTGTGCGCCTTTCAGCTTCCACACGCGCTTTTTGTTGTTGAATGATGCTAGTGCCAATAATAAGAAGAAGCAAAACACCGATCAAAACAAAGACTGAAACGATAATCATAGGGGGTCCAAATATTTTACAGTGCTTTTAATGCTACTATAAATCAACATTCTAGGATAGTAATCTTCATCATGGTTTGGCTATTATCAGTTCGCACGGATTAACAATTATGGTATATTCCATTTGATTTAATTATTTCGTTATACTATAACGAATAAATATACTTAAATGTGTTATTGCTTATCTAATAATGGATCTGTAAGCCTACCAAAGAGAAGGACTAAAGATGAAGTTGCAGCAACTTAGATATATTGCAGAGGTGGTTAACCATAACCTCAATGTTTCTGCTACGGCAGAAAACCTCTATACTTCTCAACCTGGTATTAGTAAGCAAGTCCGTATGCTTGAAGACGAACTTGGTATTCAAATATTTGGTCGTAGCGGTAAGCACTTAACCCATGTGACTCCAGCTGGTCTTCAGGTTATTAGCATTGCGAATGATATTTTAGGCAAAGTAGAAAGTATTAAGAAAGTTGCCGAAGAATATACTAAACCTGATCAAGGTGAGCTAAATATTGCGACTACTGATACACAAGCTCGCTACGCTTTACCGCATATTATTCAGGGCTTTATTGACCGTTACCCAAAAGTTAATCTGCATATGCATCAAGGCACACCGTCACAGATCAGTGAGTTAGCAGCCCGTGGCGACGCAGATTTTGCAATTGCAACAGAAGCGATGCATCTTTATAGCGATCTTATTATGTTGCCGTGTTATCACTGGAATCGCTCAATAGTGGTCACCCGCGATCATCCGTTAGCCTCTAGAAGTCATATCAGTATCGAAGATCTCGGTCGCTTCCCCTTAGTCACTTATGTATTTGGTTTTGATCGCGCATCTGAGATTGAGAAATCATTTAACCGTGCAGGTCTTGAGCCACGTGTCGTCTTCAGTGCAACCAGTGCCGATGTGCTAAAAACGTACGTCAGGTTAGGGTTAGGTGTTGGTGTTATTGCTTCAATGGCAATCGATGAGCATATGGATAAAGATTTAGTTGCGATCGATGCAAGTCATCTATTTGCTCACAGTACCACCAAGATTGGTTTCAGAAAGGGTAACTTCTTAAGAACTTACATGTACGATTTCATCGAACATTTTGCGCCTCATTTAACTCGCACTGTTGTTGAAAAAGCGGTTGCGCTGAGAGATCCACAGCAGATTGAAGCGATGTTCGCAGATATGCAACTGCCCGTTAGGTAGTGATAGGAAATGATTGATAGCCAAAAAAAACCTCGCAATGCGAGGTTTTTTTGTTGAAAGATAATGGGGGTTAGCACTCAACGATATTAACAGCCAAACCACCTTTAGCAGTTTCTTTATACTTGCTACGCATATCTTTGCCCGTATCCATCATGGTCTTAATCACTTTGTCTAAAGACACCTTGTGGTTACCGTCACCGCGCATTGCCATTCGTGAGGCGTTAATTGCTTTTACGGCGCCCATGGCATTACGTTCAATGCAGGGGACCTGCACCAAGCCGCCAACGGGATCACAGGTTAAGCCTAAGTTATGCTCCATACCGATTTCAGCTGCATTCTCAACATGCTCTACTGTACCGCCCATTATCTCAGTTAGTGCGGCAGCAGCCATTGAGCAGGCCACACCGACTTCACCTTGACAGCCTACTTCTGCACCGGAGATGGATGCATTCTTTTTGTAAAGAATACCAATCGCAGCAGCAGTAAGTAGGTAACGACAACACACGTCCATATCCACTTCTTGTACGAACATATCGTAATAACTGAGTACTGCAGGAATGATCCCCGCGGCGCCGTTGGTTGGTGCAGTAACAACGCGATCGCCTGCCGCATTTTGCTCATTGACTGAAAGTGCAAACAGGTCTACCCAGTCCATCGCAGTAAATGGATCGACCACACTTTTCCCTTCCGCCTTTAATCTGCGGTAAAGCGATGGTGCGCGGCGTCTTAGCTTTAATCCACCGGGGAGAATACCCTCTTTTTGATAACCCCGTTCCACACAGGTTTTCATAGTTTGCCAAATTTGCCACAGTTGCTCTTGTATGGCGTCAGAGTCTGCAATACTGAGCTCATTAGCCATCATTAATGATGAAATACTAAAGCCGTGTTCAGTACAGAGTTCAAGTAGTTGTTGTGCTGAGTCAAAATCATACGGGGCAGATTTTATAGGTGCAGCTGGAGAGGCATCTTGGGCTGTGATCTCATCTTCATCCAAAATAAAACCACCACCTACGGAGTAATAGGTCCGTTCATAGATGCATTTACCATTAGCGTAAGCATAAAGGGTCATGGCATTGGCATGGGCGGGTAGGCTCTTACGTCTATGATAGGTAACACCGTTTGCACGAGAAAACTTCACTTCTCGGCCATCACTGAGCAATAACTTTTCATTATTGCTGACGTTTTCTAAAATGGCATCAATCTTATCGGTATCAACGGTATCTGGTGCTTCTCCCATCAAACCGAGTATCACGGCTTTACCTGTACCATGTCCTTTACCAGTTTGGCCCAGTGAGCCAAATAGTTCTGACCGTAACTCATCAGTAGATTCAAATAGACCTTGTTCTGAGAGCTCATTTATAAAAATGTTGCCCGCTTTCATCGGGCCTACCGTGTGTGAACTTGATGGGCCAATGCCTATCTTAAACATGTCGAATACGCTAATCATGCTAAACCTTTATTGTTCTAGTTATACCCAATATTACTAAGATCGTCTACGCGTGGTTAATTGAGCATATAGTTGTATATGTCGATTAATCAGCGTAAAAAACTTAAGCTTAATGTTAATCTTAGTTGCTTGAATTAATTGGCGTAAAAAGTATCCCATACTTTAGCTTTATTTATAGCATTAGTTTTTTTACATCTAATGCCAAAGCATTAGATAAACTAATTTTAGTGTAAGATGTATAATTTCATTAAGTATGTTTTGAATAGATTTTATAGTCTATATATAACAAAGCTTTAACTTGCCTCTATTAGGTGAACGATGTTTTACTTAGCCTTTTTTCGCATGTTTTTTTAGTCATAAATTATTTTTTAGAGGTGATATGAGTTATTTGATGCTAGACGTTGATTCGACTGTTTTAAGTGATGATGAGGCAAAGCAGCTAGCCCACCCAATGATTGGTGGTCTAATCTTGTTTAGCCGTAACTACGCTGATCGCAATCAACTTATACAACTCATTCGGTCAATAAGGGCAGTTCGTGCCGATATTTTAATTGCGGTTGACCAAGAGGGCGGACGGGTACAGCGTTTTAGAGACGGTTTTACAATATTGCCTGCAATGGGCGATATATTACCAGCGGCTAAGGGCGATATCAGGCTGGCCTGCTCTTGGGCTACGGAGTTAGGCTTCCTTATGGCGATAGAGCTTCTAGCTATCGATGTCGACTTGAGTTTTGCACCGGTGCTCGATCTCAATGGTATTAGCCAAGTGATTGGCAAACGTAGTTTTAGTGATAATAAGGATGAAGTTGAATTACTTGCAAATGCATTTATTGCAGGGATGGAACATGCTGGAATGGCCAGCGTGGGTAAACATTTCCCAGGGCACGGCAGTGTAGAGGCTGATTCACATATCGCTAAGCCTGTCGACACAAGGCCAAAAGAGTCTATTTTTGCTAATGATATGCAGCCGTTTAAGGAGCTTATAGCGAAGGAACGACTGCAAGGGATCATGCCTGCACATGTTATTTATCCAAATGTAGATCCGCATCCAGCTGGATTCTCGACGTTTTGGCTGCAAGATGTTCTGCGTAAAGAGCTTGGATTTAATGGGGTAATCTTCTCTGATGACTTAGGGATGAAAGGTGCGGCTGTTGCTGGAGGTTATTGTGAGCGGGCGCAGGCTGCTATTGATGCAGGCTGCAACATGATTCTGGTCTGTAATGACAGTGTCGGTGCTACCGAGGTACTCCATGGCGTTAATTGGCCTAAGCAGGAGCAAAAAGTTAGTGCCAATTTGTTAAAACCTAAACTGGATGTTGTGGCTAATGCATTGCAAGATAATGGACGTTGGGAAAAAGCCAAAGCAATAGCAGCTGAAATTTTGAAAGATTGATTTAGCGCAATGAATTCTATAGCTTAGCTTGTTAGGTTAGCTATTATTAATATACCCACCCCACTGAACCCTGCATCTTCAGGTTGGATGGAGATATACTCGCATAGACAGAGGAGCCTTATATGATCCTGTATTTACATGGGTTTGATGCAACCAGTCCTGGTAACCACGACAAAATGCGTCAACTGCAATTTATTGACGAAGATGTACGTTTGGTTAGCTATAGTACCCAGCATCCCAAAAATGATATGCAGTATTTATTGAATGAAGTTAGTAAGCATATTATCGCATCAGAGGATGTATCACCGCTGATCATCGGTGTTGGTTTAGGCGCATTTTGGGCGGAACGAATTGGCTTTTTAAACAAGATTAAGTCGGTGTTAATTAATCCGAACCTCGCTCCGCAACATGATATGGTTAACAAAATAGACAGGCCAGAAGAGTATGCCGATATCATGAACAAATGCGTTACTGACTTTCGCTTACTTAATCGTGAAAAATCATTGTGTATCTTGGCCAGAAATGATGAAGTTAATGATAACGATGCTATCGCTAATCAATTAAAGGATTATTACAGTATCGTATGGGACGAAGAGCAGAGTCATAAGTTTACTTCTCTTGCTGCTCAGCTAAATTGCATTAAGGCATTTAAAATAAGTTAAGCCATTTATTGACAAGTGATAGTCGTCCACTAAAAATATTTGAAGTTAAGTGGATTTAAGTTTCAGGGTTACTTTGCTCAATAGTGAAGTTTAGGCTAAGTTGTTAAACATAGTCTAAGCCTTGCGCTTGGTAAAAATAGTGTTTGGAAGCAAGTACTATTCTCTCTACACAGGCTGATATTATGGAGTGGGTGTGAATTATGAAGCGTGTCATCATTAAGATCACTGGAAAAGTTCAAGGTGTCTCTTTTCGTCAAAATACTTTGTTTCAAGCGACTATGCTCGGTATCACCGGCTATGTAAGTAATATTGCTGATGGCTCAGTTCAAGTGCTGGCGCAAGGTAGCTACCCAGCTGTCGATAAGTTAATTGATTGGTGTCAGAAAGGCGCACCGATGGCCAACGTTGATAAGGTTTATGTAGAGGATGACGAGGCAGATGATATCTACCTCGACTTTTCTATTGTTCAGTTGTAGAGAGCAGTATTAGTGTTAAAGGCTGTTTACGTCATTGGCGCTACTGGTATTATCCAGCACATCAATCTCAGGTTGCGCGGTAGGTTGCTCCATTTTTCTGATTTGAATGATCATCCCCATCTTTGGATGATCAAAATAATGCACTTCGTCGCTTCTAACGCGTCTATTTTGTTTCATCGGAATCGAATACAAGAATGGGCTAGTTACTGACTCTAGCGCTGTTTCTTGACGCTCATTGCTAAAACTTGTTGTGTCATGATGAGTCAATGTGACCGTTTTCTCACCCTCTTCACGCAAATTAAACGCAGTTTCTATAAATAGATAATGCTCAAGGTAGATGTTAAGCGTGCCATCAAGCTTCCAGACTGGTTTCTTGCTGTCAGCTAAAAATCCACTGCTCATAAAATCAAACTGCGGCAGCTCTTCATTTAACTGACTAAGCTGCAAAGGCTGTCCATTTTGCTCATAGTCTTTGGAGTAATCTTGACCAGAATAGAGCTTAAGCGGAATCGCTTTGTTTCTTGGTAGCATGGATTGCTGCCATGTCATATGCAGTAGGCTTTTATTACCTTTCTCTCGTTTTAACGTCGCGATAATCTCTTTAAATTGACTCTGACTTTCAGCCAATAAAACTGCGCCATCACCCAAGTAAGCCGTAGCGGGGTCAGAGGCTGCAATTACCATCGGGATGTCTGCGAGCGATTTAACTTGATTGCTTGAGTTAAGCTGCTCATTGCAATTGAGACTATCAGTTGCCCAATCTACAGAGGTACAGCCATTAAGTCCCATATTGAGCGCAGTTAAATCAGTGCTTACTAACGGGGTGATAAAATCTACGGTTTTGCGTTGTCGCGACTTAACGGTATTATCTGGCCATTGTTCACTCGTAGGCGCGTTGTGCTCATATAGATAGATCTCGACTTCAAACCAACGCTCTTCTTGGGCTAAGGCTGTTGTCGACAGGCTTGAAATAACACCTGCTGTTAGGGCGAGTATTAACTTATTTGTTGATAGTCTAAACACGATTACTCTCCAATGCGATGTTGAGACAACTGTTCAATTAACAGTTTTATGAGCGCGAGCCTGTCTTTGGCTGATTCAGATGGCATGCTAAATTTTAGCTTATTGGGGCCATCCATTCGATAAATTTGCGGCTGGTTCTGTAACAATCCAATAATAAAGGTGGGGTCCACTTTATTATTGTCGCCAAATTCTATGCTACCACCTTTTGCGTGCATTTCGATCTTTCGAAGACCAAGCTGGGTTGCAAGGTGTTTATAGAGAGTTAACGCCATTAAGTTTTTAGTTGGATCGGGCAGCATACCGAAGCGGTCAATAAACTCCACTTTTAGCTCGTCAACCGCTTTTTCTGTTTTACAGTTAGCGATGCGTTTGTATAGCGAAAGTCGCATATTAACATCACTAACATAGTCTTCTGGCAGCAGGGCTGGGATCCGCAAATCAATTTCACTCTGTTGACGTAGCATCTGATCGAGTGATATCTCCTTACCATCTTTTAGTAATTTAACAGCCTCTTCAAGCATCTCCATATAAAGAGAAAAACCGATCTTGGAAATATGGCCACTTTGTTCGTCGCCAAGTAACTCACCCGCACCACGGATCTCTAAATCTTGAGTTGCCAACATAAAGCCTGCGCCGAGATCCTCTAAAGCACCAATCGCTTCTAATCGCTTACGTGCATCTTTTGTCATGCTTTTAGGGTGCGGAGTCATCAAGTAAGCATAGGCTTGGTGATGAGAGCGACCAACACGGCCTCGTAATTGATGCAGCTGCGCCAATCCAAACTTGTCAGCCCGTTCAATTACAATGGTGTTTGCTGAGGGCACATCAATACCGGTTTCAATAATGGTGGTACAGACTAATACATTAAAGCGTTGATGATAAAAATCGGACATGACTCGCTCAAGTTCACGCTCACGCATCTGTCCGTGGGCGGTAACAACCCGAGCTTCAGGCAGTAACTCGCTTATCTCAGCAGCTCTTTTCTCTATAGTTTCAACGTTATTATGTAAAAAATAGACTTGACCACCACGTAAAATTTCACGCAGAAGTGCTTCTCTAATTGTGGCTTCATCATATTCACGGATAAAGGTTTTTACCGCCAAACGCTTAGCAGGTGGTGTGGCGATAATCGACAGGTCACGCATTCCGGACATCGCCATATTCAAGGTACGTGGAATAGGGGTTGCGGTTAATGTAAGAATATCGACATTGGCACGCAGCGCCTTAATTTTCTCTTTTTGCCTAACCCCAAAACGGTGCTCTTCATCGATAACCAGTAAGCCTAAGTTTTCAAACTTTGCCTCTGACTGCAATAACTTATGAGTACCTATAACAATATCTACTTTGCCATTGATTAAGTCTTTCATCACTTGGGTTTGTTCTTTGGCTGTTTTGAAGCGTGACATAACTTCGATTTTGAACGGCCAGTCGGCAAAACGGTCTTGAAAATTCTCGAAATGTTGCTGTGCAAGTAGCGTCGTTGGCACCAAAATGGCCACTTGTTTACCGTCATTAACGGCTACAAATGCAGCACGCATGGCGACTTCTGTTTTACCAAAACCAACGTCGCCACAGACTAATCTGTCCATTGCCATGGGGGTACGCATATCTTCTAGGACTGCAGATATCGCCGTTTCTTGATCAACGGTTTCTTCAAACGGAAAGCTGCTGGCAAATTGTGCATACTCCTCTTGGTCAATATGACAAGCATCGCCTGGGCGTGCTTGTCTACGTGCATACACATCTAACAGCTCAGCGGCAACATCACGGATTTTCTCAATCGCTTTGCGTTTTGCCTTGGCCCAGCTTTCGTTGCCTAGTTTGTTAAGGTTTGCCTCTTCATCGGGGCCAACGCTGTAACGGCTGATGAGGTGTAAAGAGGACACTGGCACGTAGAGTTTGTCACCACCGGAATACTCTAGAATCAAATATTCTGCAACAAGGCCACCAGTATCAAGCGTTTCAAGACCTTGATAACGCGCGACACCATGTTCAAGATGGACTATCGGCTGGCCGACTTTAAGCTCTGCAAGGTTTTTAACCAATGCATCACTGCTGATCTGACGCTGTTTATCTCGGCGGCGGCGCTGTGAAATTCGCTGGCCAAACAGTTCCGTTTCGCAAATTAGGCTGAATTTACCGCCAGTCTTTTTCTCAATGACACACCCTTGAGACAGCGGCGAGACAATAAGTCCGAGTTTAGTTTTACTGGCTGCAAATTCGTTAAAGTGACTAAATAGCGTCGGCTTTAGCTTTATTTTACCGAGCAGTTCAACAAGTGCTTCGCGGCGACCTTCAGATTCGGCACTGAATAACAACCTGTCACCAAGGCCTGCATACTCTTCTAGCAGCGCGAGTGGCTGTTTCAGTTTATGATTTGCGGCCAGATCAGGCAGTTTCACCGCTTTTGCTTCGACTGCAGTGCCAGTATAGGGAGGCGTTTTTAATTGGAATCTTGGCAACACTTTAAAGGCGCTAAAGATCTGCTCCGTCAAAAGGTACAGCTCTTGCGGGCTCAATAAAGGTCGTAGTGGATCGACTCGTCTATCTTCATACCGAGTTTCAACTTCCTGTAGGTGAGCTTGGGTCGCAATCTCAATATCACCAACAGTGACTAATTGTGTTTTCTCAGGTAAATAATCAAACAGAGTGGCCGTGTCATCAAAAAATAGTGGCAGGTAATTTTCTATCCCTGCAGGCATGGTTTTTTTACTGACCATCTGATAAATAGAGCCAGGTTCTTTGACTAAAACCTCAAATCTGCGACGGTAACGCTGTCTAAAGCCTTCGATAGCGGCATCATCAGTGGGAAACTCTTTAGCTGGAAGCAGTCGAATCGAAGGGATCTCGTGGCTAGAGCGTTGAGTTTCTGGATCGAAATGTCGAATAGACTCCACTTCATCGTCAAATAACTCAATCCTAAATGGCTGATTTGATCCCATTGGGAAGATGTCGATGATTGAACCGCGGACTGCAAACTCACCGTGTTCGTATACTTGCTCAACACTATGGTAGCCAGTACTAATCAACTGTTCTCTAACATCATGCAGCTGATAGTTATCACCTTTCTCTAAAATAAGCACATTACCACTTAAGAAGGATCTAGGAGGCAGTTTGACCATTAGTGTCGTGATCGGCACGATAACGACGCTTTGCTGCGCTTGAGGGATCCTCGACAGCGTTTCAAGACGTTGTGAGACTAAATCTTGATGGGGAGAGAAGCTGTCGTAGGGAAGGGTCTCCCTGTCTGGAAATAGCCATATCGCTATCGATGTTTCACTAAGCAAATAACCGAGCTCAGACTCTAGCGCGATGGCACTAGGAGTATCAGCGGTCACAACAAGAGTGACACCTTGATGTTGCTTAGCAATATTTGCGATCGTAAGCGCTTGGGCAGCGCCACCAAGAGTACACAGCGTTTGTGCTAATTTAGCACTTTTGACTGCTGGTGGAGTCAATACAGAAAAAGCATTCATTAAGGGCGAGGAAACGAGTCCAATAACAGCAAAGTTGCTTGGTATTGTAGTGGCTTGGGCTCGCTCTGGCCAGTTAAAACTGGTTTTAGATTACGGCGCTAACTTTCGCAATTTTAGTTGTTTCTGCTGTAGGCTTAAGCTTGCTTTTACCAATTGCTCTACGTCAGCATCTTGAATGACACTAAACGCTAATTCAACGCTAAAGGCCTGCGGCGCGCCCTCTGCTGCAGTGGTGATTAACGCGCAGTTTTTTACGGTCGCAAAACAGAGCAGAGCAACTAACTCCTCCTTAATATTTAAGTTTACTTTAAACTGGTTACCCACAGTTATCGCCTCATTGGCGGTTATTCTAATGGAGCTTCCGCCAAAATGGCTGCCAATATAATGATGACCTTCGTACTCCTCTTTGGCGATGATGTGTTGCAACACCATGTCAATTTTTCGAGATTGTAATTTTAAAAATTCAACAACGGTTTTGGCATCATCATCTAGGTGGCGCAGCTGCAACAGGCAATCTGATTCGAGTACCTTTATGTCACTAATTAGCTGTAGGCTCGGAGGTAACATAAAACTCAATTGCTCTACAGACGGCAGCGGCTGGCCACTGTCGCAAGCTTGTAGATAGACATCAAATGGATGATTAATACTAAAATAGGCGCTAGAGTCATTTAACAATGGTTTTGCCTCTTGTTTTTAGGGGGCTAATACCCCTATTATCGTGCGCATCTTTATGATTTAGCAAGGTTAGAGGCGTAAATGCCTTTTCTTTATTAATTAATAGGGTATTGCTGAGTAGTATTTGTTGGAATTAGTGTTGTTAATATGTGCTAATTTTCTCCTCATATTAGCATCAGAATCGAGTCGACTTTATTTGGGTTTATTAATGAATTTTTCATTATCATTTTATATTGGTTATCGCTATTGGCGAGCAAGAAAGGCTAATGCGTTTGCATCCTTTATCACCATTTTTTCTGTATCGGGTATCTTGCTTGGGGTGGCAGCACTGATTGTAGTCAGTTCGGTAATGAATGGTCTCGAAGGACAGCTTAAAGAGCGTATTTTAGGTGCTGTGCCACAGCTTACTATCCATTCCCCTGTTCCGTTAGAAAACTGGCAGCAAGATGTGACTCAGTTGTCGGCCTTAAAGGGGGTGCAAGGGGTAACGCCGAGTGTGTCGACTCAAGCGATGTTGCAATCGCCCTCGAACATCGGCGCTGCACAAATTTATGGTGTATACCCGCAGCAGGAGAAAAACCTGCTTAGCCTTACGCGCAGTACGTATTCAGGTAACTTCGATGCGTTGCTCCCAGGCAAGTATCAAATAATATTGGGCGCTGAGTTGGCGCGAAACCTTGATGTTGTAGTCGGTAATAAAGTTCGAGTCCTTAGTGGTGATGGTGTTGTTTATACGCCATTTGGGCCGGTTCCAAGTCAACGAAAATTTACAGTGGCTGGCGTGTTTGAAATGGGCTCTCAAGTCGATGCTAGCGTCGCTTATATCCACCATGATGATGCACAGCGCTTAATGCGGCAACAAGCGGGGGAGGTCAAGCAACTACGGGTTTATCTTGATGACCCCTTTAGTGCAGCTGCAATAGCACCGAGCGTGGTCGATTACTTTTCACGTCAAGTTACCACCACAGATTGGCGTGACACTTATGGCCACCTTTTTAGCGCTGTTAAAATGGAAAAGAACATGATGTCATTAATGCTCAGCCTTATTATTGCGGTTGCCGCATTTAATATTGTGTCTGCGCTAGTGATGATGGTCGTTGATAAAACCACTGACGTTGCCGTGCTGAAAACCCAAGGCTTATCCACGGGCGATGTGATGGGGATTTTTATGATCCAAGGTTCGC
Source organism: Shewanella sp. KX20019 (assembly GCF_016757755.1). Classification (NCBI taxonomy): domain Bacteria; kingdom Pseudomonadati; phylum Pseudomonadota; class Gammaproteobacteria; order Alteromonadales; family Shewanellaceae; genus Shewanella; species Shewanella sp. KX20019. The sequence goes on from NZ_CP068437.1 coordinate 2,063,100, forward strand.
TCAATGCCATTATTGGTTTGATTTCGGGTGTTGCTATCGGGGTATTATTGACCATTAATTTAAACGAAATCACTAACGTATTAGGGGTTTCTATTCTTGGGGCAGGTCAAAACCTGCCTGTACAACTCGAGATTAACCAACTGAGCTGGATAGTCGTAGGCACTCTTGTCATAACTCTATTAGCCACCATTTATCCGGCTTTAAGAGCTGCAAATGTTCAGCCTGCGAGTACCCTTAGACATGAATAGTGAGTTAACAATGAATTCAGAGCTATTGTTAAAAGTGAGCAACGTGAGTAAGCGATACAACGATGGCTCAGTAGAAACGCAAGTGTTACATAGCGTCGATTTGGAGGTCTATAAGGGCGAACAACTGGCGATAATCGGTAGTTCAGGCTCAGGTAAGAGCACGTTACTGCATATTATGGGCACACTTGATCAGCCGACGAGCGGTAATGTGACCATGTTAGATGAAGATCTTTATCAATTGTCGAGTAGGCGCCAAGCTCAAGTGCGTAACAGTAATATCGGCTTTATCTATCAGTTTCATCATCTTTTGCCCGAGTTCAGTGCATTGGAAAATGTCTCTATGCCTGCCTTGATACAGGGTAAAAAACGTAAAGAAGTAGAGAGTAAAGCAACGGTTCTACTTGAAAGAGTCGGACTCGGACATCGCTTAGCACACACGCCTGCAGAGTTGTCAGGCGGAGAACGTCAACGTGTCGCTATCGCCAGAGCATTGATTAACGATCCTAAATTGGTGCTTGCCGATGAGCCGACGGGCAACCTTGATGCTAACAGTGGCGAAGCGGTTTATGAGTTGATTACTGAACTCGCCGCACAACTAGGCACCGCCTTTGTTGTTGTCACCCATGATCAACAACTAGCTGCGAGAATGGATCGGCAGCTACACATGAAAGATGGTCATTTGGTGAACGCTGAGGAGCTTGCTGGATGAAAAGCCTGTTAGCGATGCGTATCGGTTGGCGCTTTTACTTAGCCCGTCAGTCAAATCGTTTTATTAACTTTATCTCCTTTGCATCAACAGCGGGCATAGCCCTTGGTGTCGCGGTGTTGATCATTGCTTTATCGGCGATGAACGGTTTTGAAAAAGAGTTAGAGGAGCGATTGTTAGGCGTGGTTTCTCACGGTGAACTTGTCGGCGTGAATGAGCCTATACATGATTGGCAGGCTATTGTCGCGGACGCTGATAAGGTCACTGGTATTGTTGCTGCCGCTCCGTTCGTACGGATGCAGGGGTTAGTGCAAAAATCGGGAGGTTTTCAAGGATTAACAGTACTTGGCATTAATGCCGCCCAAGAGGAAAAAGTCTCGAACATTAGCCATTTCATGTCGGAGCAGAGTTGGCAAAGTTTGCAGGACGAAAGCCAAAATAATATTGTGCTCGGTAAAGGACTGGCGAAGAGCTTAGGGGTTGAAGTTGGTCAATCTATTAGCTTGTATATGCCAAACAACAGTAAGCAATCTAAAAACAAAATTGCTGCGGCTAAAAGTCACCGATTTGTCGTCTCCGGTACTTTTGAACTTGGCGGCGAGCTAGATACAACCACCGCCTATGTGCCTATGGGTTATGCCGCCAAGTTGCTCAAGTTAGAGCAAGGCGTTTCTGGTGTGCGTATTAAAGTTGAAAATGTTTTCGAGGCGCCGATGTTGATCCGTGACCTTGGCTTTAGTCAAAAGCAATATGTTTACATTTCGGACTGGACTCGAACTCAGGGCCATTTATATCAAGATATACAGCTCGTTAGAATGGTGATGTATCTTGTATTGGCGCTAGTGATTGCAGTGGCCTGTTTTAATATTGTGTCGACATTGGTGATGGCTGTACGTGATAAACAGTCTGAAATTGCTATTTTGTTGACCATGGGTATGAAAAAGACCGCCGTGATGCTCATTTTTATTGTACAAGGTGCACTCAATGGTATTTTAGGCTGCGTCATTGGCTCTATTTTGGGAGTCAGTATAGCGCTTAACTTAAGTGATATCGCTAAAGGGATTGAGTCGATATTTGGTGTTCAGCTGCTTTCTGCTGATGTCTATTTTATTGATTTTCTGCCGTCGCAATTAGTGGCTAACGATGTCATTATGGTTGTATCTCTCGCTTTTGTGATGAGTCTGATTGCCACGTTATATCCAGCTTGGAAAGCAAGTCAAACACCACCAGCAACTGCATTGGCAGGCCGTTAGAGTCGCTATTTTTGATGACAACTATAGGCACTTTATAGTTCTTTAGTGTTAGGGTGATCGCAAGTGCGATCACTATCACTCTTCAGTAAACCTTACCTAAACCTTACGTTAATCTTACCCTGCCTATAGCACTGTCGTTATGTTCAGCTCTCATGGGGGCTGTGACATATTTATAGTGCTGATTTATTTCCCTCTTGTGGTACTTGACTCGATTTTTATAGTGTCTTTTTAGCCCTGTTTTTATTGACTGATTATCCTCATAAAGTGCTATTTTTATGCTGGATCTGCTGTGCTAGTTTTTTAATACACCCAAATCAAAGTTCGTTTGCAGCTTTGCTTTTAGGCAAGGAATGGAAGCCTTGATTTGGTTAACTGAAAAGCATGGAGCAATGATAATGAACGCAAAGCCAGATTTAGAACAGTTAGATTTGAGTGTGCAACAACTGACATCCGTGGTTGCCGAACTAGAGAAGCAATGCCCTGTTGCAGAGCAATCAATACCGGAGAGTGCACCGCTTGGTTGCCCTATTACTAGGTGCAGTGATTCAAACCCTTCAACTCGTCTATGTGCTGTTAATACGCCAGTGCAGTCACCTTTTGTCCCAGATTTTGATATTCCACTGCTTGCACCTGGTGGCGGGGATACCGATCCAAAAATACTGGCCAAGCTCGGCCCATTAGCAGGGCTGGTGGGGACATGGGTGAGCCAACGCTTCAGTGGTTTTAATGTTATGCCAATTCCCCAGGTGACCGCTCCCAATGGTTTTATTTTGAAAAATCATAGCTACTATGAGGTCATCACTTTCAGCGCTATACAAGGTAAGGTGGCGAATAGAGCGGGTAAATACGAGCAAGATGCCTATACACTTTTTTATGAGCAAAGAGTCTTTTTCGCTGATGGCCTGCAGGCTAATGAGTTAGTCCATGCAGAAAATGGATCTTGGCTGCACCAAGTGACAGGCCCACAAGGTCAGAACCCACTAAATACTGAACCTTATATTCCCACTCCACCGGCTCCGAATCCGATCCCGACACAAGACCCATTGACTGAAATCGTTAAGCAAGTCTCAGTGCCGCATGGTAATTCAATTCTAGCGCTAGGCGGAGTGAAAGAGGTCTGCGCTGAGCCAACAATTCCTGTGGCCAATTGCTTACCTATTGACGCACCGGAGGCATTCAACGCTGTGTACGGAACTAATATTCCTACAAATCCAAATATCAACCCTAATGTACTTTTGGACCTTGCCCTGAAACAGTTGGCAGACAAAGGCATTTCGGTTACCAATACCAAAGCGATCACCGTAGATAGCAGTAACAATGGCGCAATTGCCAACACGCCATTCATGAAAAAGAACTCAGACGTGTCAAAGTTCACGACGACTTACTGGTTAGAACAGCTATCAACCGGTCAGTTGCAGCTGCAATACACGCAAAATATCACTTTGGATCTGCCTATTGGTGGCAACACATACAAATTCCCCCATATCACCGCCAATACACTGACCAAAGTTCAGTAACACCCGACTGACCGAATATTAATCCATCTTCAGCAATTAAAGATCGAGCACTAATTTGGACTCGAGGAGTGTGTTACTCCTCGAACCAAAAAGCGTTCTCGAGTCGTCACGGCTAAAGCTATGGAGGACTCGAGGCGTTCAACTGTCTCGAAATTAGGTTTTCGGGATCATCTGTTAGCAATTTCTATGCTATTGACATAGCTTCAAGGAATGAAAAATGAGTGAGAAAACGATAAAGGAACTTCAGCTTCAGGTGACGGAATTAACGTCAAAAGTGAAAGAGTTGGAAGTTCAATGTAGTCAGCAAGCTTCGGCTGATAAATGTCTAGTTTGCGCCGCAACGGAATGCGTCGTGTGCGACAGCGGTCAATCTGTGCGTAAGTGTGAGAATTGCTTACCTTGTATTATCAATTTCTGTGCCCCTTGTACGGTCAGTTTTTGTGTGCAATGTGACCAAAGCGCAGCTTATTGCTGTCTGACCTGCCAGCCCAATGTTAAATGCGTGACCTGTCAACCGAACTTGCAATGTGTCACTTGCGCACCTGGGCCTGTTTATTATTGCCTGCCGTGCCAGCCGACAGTGTTATGTTCACCCTGCCAGCCGACAGTGTTATGTTCACCCTGCCAGCCGACAGCTCAGTGTGTGACTTGTTCATCTGGTCCAGTCGAGCAATGTGTCACTTGTCAGCCGAACGTGCAGTGTGCGCCTTGCTACTATTGCGTACCGTGCCAGCCGACAATATTATGCGCGCCATGTCAGCCTACCGCCCAATGTGCAACTTGCTCCTCAGGTCCTGTTGAGTTCTGCGCACCGTGTCAGCCAAACGTGCAGTGCGCGCCTTGCTACTACTGCGTCCCTTGTCAGCCGTCGGTGCAATGTGTCACATGCTCACCAAGCCCTGTTGCTTATTGCGCTCAGTGTCAGCCCTCGCCGTGTGCCACAGGGCTGCAATGCTTGACATGCCAACCTACGTTTCAGTGCGTAACGTGTGCGCCGAGTCCCGTAAGTTACTGCGTACAGTGTCAACCGACATCAAATCTGCAGTGTGTCACCTGTAGACCTTGTGACACTGGGTATCAATGTGCGAGTTCACCGGTAACATTTTGCTTATTGAGTGCGACTAGCTAATTTGAGTTTAATGACGGAAAGCAAACAACTCTAGCGAAGTGCTAGGGTTGTTTGGATTAAAGGAATAACAAGATGAATACTCTTTTGCTCTCACCCGCTGCAACCATCACTCCCAATGTTCACGGGGTTTTATTGCAGTCAGATCTAGGCGATTTTCAGCTGCACGGTAAAGATATCAGTGACTTTGTAACCACTGTTGTACCGCTATTGCAGGGGGACAATACAGCGCAAGAAGTGTGTGAAAAACTGCCTGATTATAGCGACAGTAGTGTGCTCTCCGTTATTGCTTTACTTAAGCAGAATGGATTACTGGAGGAGGTGGAGGCCGATAACCGCTTTGCGCCACCATGGGCAATGCATCAGCGGTTTATGAATGCCTGGTCTAACAAAGCAACAGCTGAAAATGGATTAAATGAGAAGGCAATACTGGTGATTGGACTGGAGCCATGGTCAGTAAAAATGATCGATGAGCTCGCCTGCTCTGGCGTTGCTCATATTCATATTATCGATAATGATGTTGTCACCGCCGACGATATTCTTTGTCACCGCGCTTTTGGTCAACATAGCCTTGGACAGCTACGTGGGGAGGTTTTAAAAGCGGCTATTGCTCAACAAAGCCCTTGGTGTAAAGTCACCACGCAATCACTCACCAAAGGGAGTCATGGAATCGATTTGGCCGATGAATTGGGCTGGGACTTGGTGGTTGTTACACTCAGTAAAGAGGCGAAACACTGGCTTTATCAGATATCTAAAACACTGCATCATCATGCTTTGCCTGCACTCTATGGTAGTTTAGACGGTCTAGAGTCTTGGATTGGCCCGGCGGTTAATCTATCCCACGCCACGAGTGCAATCGATGCGTGTTGGAACTGCCTACGTTTACGTCGATTAGGCACAGAGCAAGCCCCTGATTTAGCACACGAGTTAGACAAAAGTGCTAACAATAGCCAACAAACAAGCCGATCGCGCAGTATGCTCACCTCGATGGCTGCACTGACTGGCCATCAGCTTACGATGGAAGTGATAAAACTTTTATCAGGCTATATTGCAACCGATCTGGTGGGTAAAGTGAATGTGCAAAATCTTGTTACCAGTCAGGGCGAATTTCATAAAATCATCCCTGTGCCTTGGTGTAAGGTATGCGGCTACGATCATAGCTCAGCAGCAGCTCATGCTTCACTCATTAAAGAGCAACAGTTACAACATGCAGGTATGCAAGTTGGCGCAATGAGTGCTGTTGCTGCACATCAAATTGAACTGACGAACCCGCTGAATCTCACAAATACGGTCGACGATGTCAATCAACTCTTCGAAGGCTGGGTTGATAGCAAAACCGGTATTATTCGCCAATTAAGCGGTCACTCTCCACAATTACCAGACTTCCCTGTGACAGCCTCAGCCAGTGTCTCAAATTTTACCTCTGGGCACTATGATCCTCGGGCTGCAGGACAAGTGGGTTCTGGTAAAGGGCTTGATGGTGTTTCTGCTCATATCAGCGCCATCGGTGAGGCCATTGAACGCTACTCAGCGGCAAGGTACCGTCTAGAGGACTGTCACTATGCATCCATTAGTCAGCTAACTGGAAATTACCTCGACCCCAATGATTTAGTGTTGTACTCAAAAAAGCAGTACCACTCGGCGCAATTTCCATTTTCACGCTGGAATAAAAAACGCAAGATCCACTGGAGCAAAGGCGTTTATTTAGGTGGGCAGGAACCGGTATGGGTGCCCTCATTAGTGAGCTACTTCAATTTTAGCTGCCCCTATGAGGAACAGTTCAGTCAAGTATCCTCCAACGGTCTGGCTGCCGGTCAGGATAACGACGATGCCGCCATCAGAGCAACTTACGAGCTTATTGAGCGTGATGCCATGATGTTGACCTGGTACGGCAAGCAACCCTGTCAGCGTTTAAAGCTTGATGCCGTCAATCACGGTAAGATGCGAGTAATGCTTGATGAACTATCAGCGATGGATATGACATTGGAGCTTTATCTACTCGATGTAGGGATTCATGTACCAACCGTTGTTTGCTTAGCCTTTGGCGATGGTCTGCGCACACCTGCGGTATCAGTGGCACTTGCATGTCATGGCGATATTCAAGTTGCGATGAAAAAAGCATTGCTAGAGCAGGGACATGTGATGCCGTACTTATGCCACTTGATGAGAACAGGCGCAAAAGTGCCGCAACATGTTTCTGAGGTGCAAAGCCTTGAAGATCACGCGGCTTACTATTTTAAGCTAAACAAGCGCTCAGCTTTTGACTTTATGCGTCAACCTGCTAAGCAGGCTATCGATATAGAGGAGTGGGGCTACCCGGTTGTAAAGGACTCTGTCGATTTAAATCAACGGCTACGTGATGCCGGAGTAGAGGTTGCCATTGTTGATGTGACCTCTCCAGATGTGGCTTTAAGCCCCTTTAGAGTCGCAAGGGCAGTGGGCAAACACATGCAGCCGATTCATTTTGGCGAGCAGTTTAAGCGAGTGGACAATCCACGCTTGAAACGACTGCTTGGCGGTGAGAGTGTCAATATGGACCCTCATCCAATCGCTTAACAGGCAATCACTGACCCTCAATCATTAACACGACCATGCTGTTAGCTTTTTCTTTAGATAGCAGCATGGGCAAACTCTTTACCATCAAGGATGAACTGATGAAAGTACTTGTATGCGGCACCAATTATGGCGCAACTTATATTCGCGCATTAGCGACACAGCCGCAAAACCTAAGTTTGGCGGCAATATTGTCGACAGGCAGTCAGCGATCAAAGGAATATGCAGCGCAACTGCAGGTACCGCACTTTACTCAAATCGAGCAGATCCCGACAGGAAGCGTCGATATAGCCTGTATTGCCGTGTCAGGAGAAGCCGGGCAGCAGTTGACGGTGCAATGCTTAAATAGAGGGATTCATGTTTTGTGTGAGCACCCTGTTGGCGAGGAGTTTGTGCGTTATGCACTAGAATTAGCCGCGACAAATGGCTGCCGTTTCCACGTCAATGCTCACTTTGCCGATCTTGAGGCACCGCAAGCGTTTTACCAAGCGATTTCAGTTGCCTCGCAGCAAGCTGGGTGCATGCATTTTGACCTCAATGTCAATTTACGCACCCTGTATTCTGGGCTGGATCTGTTAGGCAGAGCCTTAGGCTCACTATCAAACATTGGACTTGTACCAGTAACTCAAGCCGCTAAGACAAAGGGATTATTTGAAACATTGCAGTTAACAGGGCCTGAATTTTCAGTGTCTCTTTTATGCCAGAACTTTGCTTCACAACATGATGACGGTAGTGCGACACTGCTCAACCACCGCGTTAGTGCCACATTCCCCCATGGTAACTTGCTACTTTGTGAAACTGCAGGGCCTGTCTATTGGTTCCCATCACCTGTTTCTATGCCTGCAGAGACATGGCAAAGCTACTTGTCAGTGCAAGTTGAGCCGAGCAATCAGTATCAGTTAATGCAGCAGCGAGATAATGCCAATATCTCTGCACTCAACAAACTCGTCACCAGCATGAGTGAGCCAAATGCGATTATTGAGCAACAGCCAGAGTACCTATTGGGATTATCGAGATTATGGGAAAGAGCACTAGCTGTTTTACAGTCCGGTGACAGGTCATCGTGAAAGGTTACGCAAACTTTAAAACGGTAAGTTGTGATTGTGAGAGTTGACTTTATTTGTGGCTTTATCTGTACTAGTTTTAAGTTTTAAAAGAGGGCTTTATATGAAAAAACTAATCGCGTTATTATTTGTTGTTGTGTCGATTTCAGGTTGTATTGGAATCGCGACAGTGGGTTCTGTCATGTACTATAAGAGTCAACACCATGAAGTTGCATCAGTTGATATAAAAGCGCCGGCTAACAATGTTTATAATGCAGTTCTTAATGCCGTAGAGGGCAACTCGAATATCGTTCTTGTTAATCAGGATGATGTGGCTATGCTGGTTGATCTGCGTCAAAATGAAAATGATGGCAGTATTAAAGTGAGGGAGTTAAGCGCTAAGCTTTCGCAACTGATAATCACTTCGGGACTCACCGCTGAGAATGAAACGACTCCATTGATGGCTGTGCTAAAAATCTGTAAAGATTTAAAAGTTGAATGTAAACAAAGCCAGTAATCAATCTCAATTATGCCAATTCTCGATGAATAAAGCCTAGCTTAAATAGGCTTTTATCAAGCTCAGACATTTGTGGCTAGCGCATCGCCCAAGAGTTATGTGCTGTCTCCTCTACGCTGATATGTTATCTAACACCACATCGTCACCAATAGCGTATAGCGCTTCGGTCAATTTATCCTCATGACTGGCATCTTTAAGGCCTAAATCAAATTCTGCTCTAAACAGTGCTATACCACTATGGCTTGCACTTTCATATCGAGTGCTCATATGCTCAATGTTGATCCCTAGTGCACTAATTTTGTTCGATATTTCATGGACTAAACCAGGTCTGTCATAAGCAACAAGTGAATAACTAAGGTGGATATCTTTGTCGGCTACTTTTTTTGTTTTGGCGTAGCTTAGCGCCACACCTTCTAGACACTCTAAGGTTTCAATAAGTGTGTCCCATTGAGCTGAAGGTACCTCTAATAGCAAGATTGCAGCAAATATACCATCGATATGGCGCAGCTCAGAATCTAACCAATTACCGCCGTGATGGCTTACTGCTTGGGCTATTTGCTCTACTAAACCTTCGCGGTCCATCGCTTGTAAGGTAACTAAGTATCTCAACATATTGATATAGCTCCATTAATTATTAAGTTAACCGCTGTAACACTAGTGTCATTTTTGCGTCATATAATGCATCACATTAAAATATGTCAACGTAGTGCTTATTTGGTACCACTACAGTTAACATAGTCGTTGATACAATCCCAGTTTATTTTACTGGCTTTTTAATAATCGAGGTTCTTAATGGAAACTCAGGTATCTCAGCCTGGACCTGCGGCAAAAAACCTATTGATAAACAATGGTACATCGCGCAGAGCAATCATGGACAAAGCAGCCCAAATAGGTGTCACCATTGGTGGAACCATGGTATTTGTGGCCTTGCTACTGATCTTCTTTTATCTACTTTATGTCATTAAGCCTCTATTCGATAGCGCGGAGGTAACTGCTGTTGCGAGTGCGAAATATCATGATACTAAGCCCGCGTTAATGGTTGGTAGTGATGAGCAAAATGAGATCATGTATCGAGTATCCCAGCTGGGTAAAGTGGACTTTTTTGATACTGAAACATCACAACTTTTAAGAACAGAGCAGATTAATACGCCTGTAGGTGCAAATGTTGTCAGTAGTTCGGCTGCTATGCCAAATGAGCAGCGCTTTGCATTAGGGTTAAGTAATGGTCAAGTGATTATTGCCGGTGTGGAGTTTGGGGTTAGCTACCCTGATAATAAACGCCTCATCACACCTAAGCTTCGTTTCTATAATGGCAATGCGCCACTGACGGTCGATACTGACGGTCATGCACTTAACCATTTAGTATTTGATGTCAGCAGTGACAAAATGAGCTTTGTATATCAAGGTGATGATAAAGTATGGCGCATCTCTCGTCAGGAAGGCGAAGAGAATATGATGACCGAAGAGGTTGAGTGGGTGTCGTACACAGGTACCATCCCTGATGCGCCAGTCAACGTTCAACAGCAGATAATGACACCCGATCAACGTCAACTGATTTTGAGTTCAGATAACAAACTGTTTGTTTATGATATTCGTGATGCTGAAGCCGTGAGTTTACGACAAGTGCTTGAACTTGGGCGCGCTAAAGCCAAGGTGACCAATGTGAGTTTGTTAGCAGGTGCTAGCTCTTTGCTGGTCAGCTACGACAGTGGCCTAATTCAGCAATATTTTCAGGTAAACGGTGAACAAGGACGTCAATATCAAGAGATCCGCGGCTTTGAAAACAGAGCGGGTATTAAGAGTGTCGCCTCTGAGTTTTACCGTAAGAGTTTTGTTGCCATTACTGACGAGGGCAACTTAAGCTTGCTTTATACCACCAGTCAGCGTGAGCTTTTCTCTGAGAACTTTGACCTTAAAAATCCCGGTACTGTAGGATTTAGCCCACGCTCTAACGCGTTGGTTGTCGAGGCTGGCGGTAAGCTTAACCTGTTTAGTGTGTCTAATACCCACCCTGAAATATCGTGGAGTGCGATGTGGAGTAAGGTGTGGTATGAAGGCTACCCTGAGCCTAAATATGTGTGGCAGTCAACGTCAGGTTCTGACGACTTTGAAGCAAAACTAAGCCTGATGCCACTGGCGTTTGGTACCATGAAAGCGGCGTTTTACGCGATGCTATTTGCCACTCCTTTGGCGATAGCGGGTGCGATATACACAGCATACTTCATGTCTCCAAAGGTACGCGCCGTTGTTAAGCCTACGATTGAGATAATGGAAGCCTTACCGACAGTGATTCTGGGTTTCTTAGCGGGTCTTTGGCTCGCGCCGCTGATTGAAGAGAATCTGCCCGGCATTATTACCCTGCTCATATTGCTACCCACCTCGATACTGTCTAGTGCATTTGCATGGCATAAACTGCCCACTAAGTGGAAGCAACGCCTGCCCGATACTTACCAAGAGATTATGTTAATCCCAGTGATCCTCTTTATCGGTTGGTTATCGTTTGCGATTAGCCCAGGTTTAGAATCTGCGTTCTTTGGTGGTGATACTCGTATGTTTATCACCAACGAGCTCGGTATCACCTTTGACCAACGTAATGCGTTAGTTGTGGGGATTGCCATGGGCTTTGCGGTTATTCCGACTATCTTCTCTATTGCTGAAGATGCGGTGTTCTCGGTACCACGTCATCTATCAAACGGTAGTTTGGCACTGGGTGCAACGACATGGCAGACCTTAACACGAGTGGTTTTGTTAACGGCAAGCCCAGGTATCTTCTCTGCCGTAATGATGGGGTTAGGGCGCGCCGTAGGTGAAACCATGATTGTCTTAATGGCCACGGGTAACACGGCGATTATGGAGTGGAGTGTCTTTGAAGGCATGAGAACACTGGCAGCCAATATTGCTGTTGAGATGCCGGAATCTGCTATTGGTAGCTCCCATTACCGAGTGCTATTCCTCGCTGCTTTTGTATTGTTTATCTTTACGTTCTTCTTCAACACTATTGCAGAAGTTGTCAGACAACGTCTACGTGAACGCTATAGCTCACTGTAATGTTAAAAGTACAGATATATATGGATATTAAGATGATTAATAATATTTCGCCTGTCGCCGTAAGAGGTTTAGCAAATGGGTAAGTGGTTTAAATCTGGTTCTCCGTGGATTTGGATGACCAGTGGCGCTGTGAGCGTGTGTTTAATTGCGGTACTCGGATTGCTTTTACTTATCGCATGGCGTGGTTTAAGTTACTTCTGGCCTGCTGATATCTACCAGTGGGAGATGAAAGACCCGCAAGGTGAGCGCTACACGATTATCGGTGAAATATACGATAGAGAAGAAGTGCCGATTGAACGCCTATTGTCTGCAGGCCATACGTTTGATGCTGACGTCGGCGACACTGTGACACGCTACCTGATTAAAACCGGTAACCGCGAGTTTGTTGGCTTGGACTTTCGCTGGGTGATGGAGACCAATATTATATCGCGCTCTAAGCCGAATGATATAGCAGTCATAGAGCGTAGCAAAAACGGTGACTTCTACGGCTATCCAGTTGGGATAATTGAAGATGGTAAGCGCTTAACACCTGATAACATTGAATCCGCTTTTGCTGAACATATCGAGCGTGCAGTGGCGTTAAATGACCGCGCACTCGATATTCAAAAAGGTGATATTGGCACCATAAACTATGAGCTAGAAAATCTACGCTTAAAGTCACGTAAGTATGAGCTGGATAATGCACTGACCCAGAGCCGCAAAGCTGAAATTGAAGCACAGCGTTTAAAATTAGATGCTGAGTATCAAATCGTTGAAAAAGAGTTCTTTGCCCTTAAAACAGAGGCGGGTCGTGATTTTGTTATTATTCGCGACATGCGCGGTGAAGAGGTTACCCTTAAGCTCGATACAATTTTAGATGTCACTTATGCTAACCGCCTTACTACATTAGGCAGAATAGGGCATTGGTTTATTGGTATTGGCAAGTTTGTCAGCGATGACCCACGTGAAGCCAATACAGAAGGAGGGGTATTCCCCGCTATTTTCGGTACTGTGTTTATGGTGATGCTGATGGCGGTGATTGTGACGCCATTTGGGGTGATAGCGGCCATTTACTTACATGAGTATGCCAAAAAAGGTCCTGTCACTAAGATGATCCGCATCGCGGTGATTAATTTAGCGGGCGTGCCATCAATCGTCTACGGCGTGTTTGGTTTAGGTTTCTTTGTTTACATGTTTGGTGGCACGATTGACCAACTGTTTTATCCTGAAGCACTACCTGCACCGACTTTTGGCTCACCGGGTGTTATCTGGTCTGCATTAACCTTAGCCATTTTAACGCTGCCAGTCGTGATTGTATCGACAGAGGAGGGCTTGAGCCGCATCCCAATTTCGGTACGCCAAGGTAGCTTGGCACTGGGCGCGACTAAAGCGGAAACCTTGTGGCGGATTATTATCCCAATGGCCAGCCCAGCGATAATGACAGGTTTGATTTTGGCTGTCGCACGCGCAGCAGGCGAGGTTGCTCCCTTGATGTTGGTGGGTGTAGTAAAGCTTGCGCCAACGCTACCAGTTGATTTGAACTTCCCATTTGTGCATTTAGAGCGAAAGTTCATGCACCTAGGTTTCCACATCTATGATGTTGGTTTCCAAAGCCCTAACGTAGAAGCTGCGCGCCCGTTGGTATACGCGACTTCGTTCCTTTTGGTCTCGGTGATCGTGACGTTAAATTTAACGGCCATTGGTGTACGAAACCACTTACGCGAAAAATATCGTTCGCTTGAGCATTAATTGACGATTATCCTAAGTGATAGGAAATAACATGATTTCAATAGATCAATCGGTAATGAAGACTGAAATGCTAGACCTAGAAAACTTAAGCAAAGAAGACACGGCGCTAGAGATCCGTAACTTAAACCTTAAATATGGCGATAAACAGGCACTGTTTGATGTGTCTATGCATATCCCTAAGAAAAAGGTGACGGCTTTTATTGGGCCAAGTGGTTGCGGTAAATCAACCCTATTGCGTTGCATTAACCGCATGAATGACTTAGTTGATAACTGTCATACCAGTGGCGAGATTTTGCTGCATGGGCAAGACATATACGACAAAAAAGTCGATGTCGCTGCATTGCGTCGTAATGTCGGTATGGTATTTCAACGCCCAAACCCATTCCCGAAATCAATTTACGAGAATGTGGTGTATGGCTTACGTCTGCAAGGCGTCAACAATCGTCGTGATCTCGATGATGCCGCAGAACGTTCTTTGCGCGGCGCGGCGATTTGGGACGAAGTTAAAGACAGATTACATGACAATGCCTTTGGCCTCTCTGGTGGACAGCAGCAGCGTCTAGTGATTGCTCGTGCTATTGCCATTGAGCCAGAAGTATTGCTGCTCGATGAACCCACATCAGCACTGGATCCAATCTCTACCTTGACGATTGAAGAGCTGATCACTGAGCTTAAATCCAAATATACCGTGGTTATCGTGACACATAATATGCAGCAGGCCGCTCGCGTGTCTGATCAAACCGCCTTTATGTATATGGGGGAGCTGGTTGAATATGCTGACACCAATACCATATTCACCACGCCACGTAAGAAAAAGACCGAAGATTACATTACCGGTCGTTACGGCTAAATTGAACTGATAGAGGTTTATTACAATGGAAAACATGAACTTAAATAAACATATCTCTGGTCAGTTTAATGCTGAACTGGATGATATTCGTAACCGTGTATTAACGATGGGCGGCCTTGTTGAGCGTCAACTTGAGCAATCTCTAGATGCATTAGCGGCACTTGATTCCGAGCTGGCTCAAAAAGTGATTGAAGGCGACCATAAAGTGAATGGCATGGAAGTGGCCATTGACGAAGAGTGCACCCGTATCATTGCTAAGCGTCAACCCGCCGCCAGTGATTTGCGCTTAGTACTGGCGATCTCTAAAACCATCACCGATTTAGAACGTATCGGTGATGCGTGTGTAAAAATTGCAAAAGCCGCGTTAGATAAACGCTCTAAGAATCAGCAGCCTCTGCTGGTGAGTATCGAGAACATGGGCCGTCATGCGACGCGTACTCTGCACGCAACACTCGATGCGTTAGCGCGCATGGATGCAGATGTCGCACTTGAGCTACATAAAGAGGACGCCAAACTTGATAAAGAGTATGAAGGTATTATTCGTCAGCTGATGACCTATATGATGGCAGATCCTCGCTCTATTCCTGAAGTGCTAGACGTACTTTGGGCTGCGCGTGCAGTAGAGCGTGTCGGCGATCGTTGTCAGAACATCTGTGAATACATTATCTACTACGTCAAAGGTAAGGATGTGCGCCATGTCTCCTATGAAGAGATGGAAAAAGACCTTAAGTTTTAAATGACGAATTTGGCAAGCAAACCTGTAGCTAATATGACTCACTAAATAATGAGATCAGCACCACAGATTGATTGTGGTCGCTGGTTTTTTAATCTAAAAAACAGCTATTTGCTGTTTTTTTTGTATTTGGGATCTAGACGAAAACCTCAAGTCAGGAAATAATATATTATCGTTGATGAATTTTGTGCCGTAAGTCATCAAAGACAAATTCTATTAAATAGCTGGATCAGGCCATAAAGGCAGATTTCAGGTTGAGCTATTCAATGCGATTTGCATATGTTTGTTAATCAAAAGCTGAACTCCTATAGCGTCAGTATATTGATCAATAAGCATTACTTTGGTGAGTACAACTCACGGGCCTAACCACAAAATGATAATCCCGCCAGTGTATTCTTATATTAACCTATAAGCTCCTTATCTCTGGCTGGCCATGTATGCGCTGAGCTAGAAGGAAGCGTGTACTTCATTAATTTCGGTAACTATATGTCGATTAAATCGAGTATTAACCCCCCTGTTTTTTTCTCTTCTGTTTTCCTCATCAGCATAATGGTACTGATCAGTGCTATTTGGCCAACACAAGCACAAGATGTTTTTAAAACTGTGCAATCATGGTTTGAACTGAAATTGGGATGGTTATACATCCTCGGCGTTGCAGTATTTTTAATTTTTATTATCTTTGTCATGGTCAGCCGTTTTGGTGATATAAAGCTTGGACCTGACCATTCCGAACCCGATTATAGCTATAAAAGCTGGATAGCGATGTTATTCTCTGCGGGCATGGGTATTGGTTTAATGTTTTTTGGTGTCGCAGAACCGGTTATGCATTACCTTGCGCCGCCAGATGCCGACCCTCAGACGATACAAGCTGCCAAAGATGCGATGAAGATAACCTTCTTCCATTGGGGGATCCATGCTTGGGCTATTTACGCTGTGGTGGCGCTAAGTCTGGCATATTTCTCTTATCGCCATAAACTTCCACTGCTGCCTCGAAGTGCGCTTTATCCACTCTTTGGTGAGCGTATATACGGTCCCATCGGTCATGCAGTAGACACATTTGCAGTGATCGGTACCATGTTTGGTGTGGCTACATCACTTGGCTTTGGTGTGCTTCAGGTTAACTCGGGTCTTAATTATCTGCTCGGCGTCCCCGTGAATGCGATGGTGCAAGTCGGTCTTATTATTGTGATCTCCATTATCGCAACAGTGTCGGTTTTCTCTGGACTAGATAAAGGCGTTAAACGCTTAAGTGAACTTAACTTAGGTCTAGCGTTGCTATTGATGATATCGGTGTTGATCTTTGGACCAACAGTTGAGTTATTACAAGCCTTTGTACAGAATACCGGCGGTTATTTAAGTGATATCGTTGGCAAGACATTCAACCTTTATGCTTATGAGCAAAAGAACGACTGGATTGGCGGTTGGACGCTACTTTATTGGGGCTGGTGGATCTCATGGTCCCCATTTGTAGGTACCTTTATTGCGCGTGTTTCACGTGGACGAACCATTCGTGAGTTTTTAATTGGTGTGCTTTTGGTGCCATCGGCACTGACTTTCTTATGGATGACCGTGTTTGGAAATACGGCGATAAACGCCATTATGAATCATGGTGCAACTTACCTTGCTGATGCGGTGTCATCTGATGTTTCTGTGGCGCTGTTCGTGTTCTTTGAGCATATGCCATTCTCCACATTACTGTCGACTATCGCGTTGTGTCTAGTGGTGACCTTCTTTGTAACCTCGTCAGACTCAGGTTCGTTAGTGATCGATAACTTGACCTCAGGTGGCGATCATAACGCTCCCGTTTGGCAGCGTATTTTCTGGGCGCTACTGCAAGGTGTAGTAGCATCTGTGTTACTACTGGCGGGTGGCTTACAAGCGTTACAAACTGCGGCTATTGCCAGTGCGTTACCTTTTCTACTTGTGATGCTGTTGATGTGCTTTGGTCTATTCAAAGCGCTGCAAGACGATTGGTTGAAAATCAACAGTGTGCAGTCCCATAACACCAGTGTGCAGTTCTCTAAAACCAACGTAAGCTGGGAAGACCATATTGACGTCTTAGTTTCTCATCCTAGTGAATCGATGGCGCTTGGCTTCTTTGAAGAAGTGGCAAAACCTGCATTAAACAAGGTATGTGATACGTTCAATAGCAAGGGTGTTGCGGCGGAGGTGATGAATTTTGAAAACCGTCTTCGATTCGTCATTGCTAACGAAGAACATGATGACTTTGTTTACGGATTACGGATCCGTGCTTTTAGTATTACAAATCCTATTGAAAGTGAAGTGGCAGAAGGCGACTCTGAGTATTACCGTGTTGAAGTCTTTTTAGAACACGGCAGCCAGCATTACGACGTCATGGGCTTCACTCAAGAGCAAGTATTGGCGGATGTAGTGACCCAGTATGAGAAGTATTTGCACTATCTGCACCTTTCTGGATCTGAGTATTTGGGTGAGGAGATAAAGTAGCCTTAATCATTTAACAGCTGGTGATGGGCACTTAGACTCGATCTTGGTTGCTCATCACTTTTCAATTTTGACTTTATTTTAGATCTGCTTGCGATAGATGACTCAAGCTATTTGAAAAGATGTCGCCAAATTTCCCCCAACATTGGCTTCAATGGTAGTATTGAAACCAATGAGTATTAAATCAACATGAGATAAACTGAATGTCAGTACAATCAGGCCAAAGTAAATTAGATAGAGTGTTAGCAGAAGCTCGGGACTACAAGGCTAAACGCGAGACCGGTTATCGCGAGCAAGCACTTAAGCTCTACCCTTGGGTTTGTGGTCGTTGTACTCGCGAGTTTAACAATGCAAACTTGCGTGAATTAACGGTTCATCATCGTGATCATAATCATGACAACAATCCATCAGACGGGTCGAATTGGGAGTTGTTATGCCTATACTGTCATGACAATGAGCATTCTAAGTTTGAAGAGTTGATCCAATACGGCGCAACCACTGAAACTAAAGTCGATGCGGCAACCTATAATCCATTCGCTGATCTAAAAAGCATGTTAAAGAAATAATCGAGTTTATTCTAAATCGATTAAACATGAAAAAAGCCGCGATGAGCGGCTTTTTAGTTTAAGTCGAACTGTCATCGAAGGCGTTAAGTCTCGCTTCGGCTTTTAATACCAATTGCATTAAGTATCTGTTCATTCAGTGGGAATTCAAAGCGCTGAAGGCAAGTCGGAAACATGAAGCTAATAGTTATTCTATATCGAGAGTTTTCGGCGCAGCATACAGGGCTTTGAAACCCACCCTGCGGGAAGCGCTCATGCATTCCACTTCTGCTTTGCATTGACTTACAAGGGAATAACCATTCTCTCGTCAATGCGCATTGAATTGAAAAGCGTGAGCGCTTCTGAATTGACTACTTACTTAATGCAATTGGTATAACCATTTAGCCCGACTTAAAATGGCGCTATTCTCCCCATCGACCATTTCAGCTTTGCGTTGTTCGAGCTTGGCCCAAATCTGTGCTTTTTTCTCCTCTGCGGCGCTACTCCAACCGACAATTTCGTCAATGTGGCGATAGCATCCCATACAGTAATCATCTTCATTAAGCCCACAGCGAGCCACGCACGGTGATTGCATTTTATTGTGCACCTGTTTGAATTTGCGTCGAAGTGTAATATCAATGGCAGAGAATTTATAGTTAATCTCGAAATACTTAGGTATTTTCAATGCAGTGACGTTGCCGAGTGTTTGCTCTGATATTTAATGAGAAAATTATTAATGCATTGAGTACAAATTAGCTAGAATTGACTGACAGGGTAATCAGCTTTGTTGGTCTTTTAGTGTTGTTACTTTGCCTAAACAGATAGCTGTATCGATTGCTAGAGAATACGCCTGTCTAATATTTGATTTTAGTTGTAGAACGACCCGATAACGAATGCTAGAATCTCGGCACAATTCTTTATTAGTTGAATATATTCAGTATGTTGCATCTTAACGGAGGCTTTATGACGGCGATGTTTCGCTTTTGCTTTATCGTTGTTACTGGGGTGTTGGTTGCAGGGTGTTCCCTGTTGGAGATCAAGTTAGAAAGCGGCATTGATCCCTTGCCTAAAGATCAGTTGAACATGCGCGTTTTTAGCCGCGATTTTAGTACCGTTTTCTATAGCCAGGTGGAAAGTGCTGCCGATTTGATTGAACGAAACAGCGATAGCGTGCCGATTAAATCGAACTCTTTGATGTGGAAAATTAATGCTGAGCAGAATCTGCAACACACCATATTTCAAGCATCGCCTACTGCCGCCATGGTTGATACTTGGGTGTTTACTGCACAGATGGCACAGTTCTTTGAATTCGGCGCAGGTAAAAATGTGTTTGGTGAGCAGCAGCAAACAGCTATCGATGTCAGTAACCATCTGAGAGATCAGTTTGAACGCACGATTAAAAATTTTGCTGTAGCAAGTTTTCAAAAAAACCAGGATTTCGTTACGCAGTATGTAGCTAAGCATCCCATCAAGGATATGTCGTTTACCCGGCAGTCGGCCTTTACTGATTGGCTTGCGTACAATGAACTGAGTGAGTTTGATGCAGTAACGACCTTTGGTACAGTGCCCGAGGTGATGAGTGATATCTCTGACCGCATGGCAATGATAGCCGAGCAGATGCCAAAAATATTGGGCTGGAAAGCCGAACTTTATGCGCTACATTCCAATATTAACGCCGAGGAAGTACAGGCCACCTTGGTGAGTATTAGTGATACCTCTGCCAAATTTCAACAGCTGATGGCGCAAAGTCCACAGATGATGCAGGCATTGGCAGTCGATATGCGCAGAGAGTTAACGCCACTGTTGACGCAGCTAAGTGCAGCAACCGATGACAAACTTAGCCAGTTATCTGTCGAGAGGCAAGCGTTGGAACTGATGGTTAAAAATGAGCGTGTTTCATTAGAAGCCATGGTGAGCAGAGAGCGAGCTGCTGCTGCGGTTGATTTAGAGAAAATCTCAGAGCAAACCGTTAAAGTGGTTTTCGAAGAGGTCAGTAAAACGCTCAAAAGCCTAATACTCTATTTTGTGTTGTTCTTGCTGGTGGTCTTTTTTGCGCCGCTGGGACTGGGTGTATGGTTGGGTAAGAGAATGCAGAGATCAGCAGGCAATTCAATAGACAATAAAGTTTAGTGTTTTTGTCTAGTTTAGGTATCTTTTATTGGCTTGAATGAGCGTTATCGAGTGCTTAGGTTCATGAGTGGTGTTTAATGTTGGAGAGGTGAAAGTGGGAGCTTGATGGGTCAGAGTGAAATTCAATGAATGGGAACTTTGGTGTTTCCTCCTTCCTTGGAGGTCAGATGTGCTTGCGGCGAATCTCAGCAGTATCTGCACATATGCCGACCGCAGTTCATTGGAACCACTAGTGCCTAAAGGTAACTCACATCAGCCCCAAAGTGTGCTAGCAGCTATATCAGCTGTCGCTTTTTTAAAATCTAAAGCCAAATCAAAGTCGTGGCGCTTCGCCCACACCAGAGTCAAGGGTCAAAGCGCTTGTGCCCCTTGACAATCCCTCAGCGCCCCGGCGAAATTTAAACTGCGAAATTTCCAACGGGGAAGATTGCTGTCTGCAAATTTGGCTACTTAAATGTAAATTCTGATGTTCACTGATGTGGAGGTTTATCTAACTTTAAAAATTTTTATTGGTAAGCCTAATGCTGAGAGTTTGAGCTTTTCAAACCCAGTGTAAATGCGGCTGAGGCCTTCGGAAACAGGACGTTTTCGTTGAGCCTACAAGGCCAATTCTATTCCAGACAGAATTTGGCATTTCCTCCGTTCATGGCGGTCAGAGGTACTTGCTGCGAGCCTCAGTAGCGTCTGTACATACGCTTGCCGCAGGCCATTGGAACCACAATTGTTGAAAGTTAACTAATGTGTTGTTTGATAACTATCAAGCTGCGGCCTTACGGCCTAGAACGTCGTGGTGCTTCGCCCATTCTTGTCATTAAGAGTCGAGCCAAAGGATAAAGCGCATGTACCCGCTGTTGATTTCATAAGAGTCAATCCCTTTGCGCCCCGGCGAAATATAAACAGCAAAATTCCAACGGGGGAGATAAGCTTCTCAAGCTTGTGGTAAACTATTTGCCTAAACCTAAAAGGAGACTCTAACTCCTTTTTTTGATCTAGTCGTTAAAGGTTGCAGCCTTCAACGGCACTAAATAGTTAAAACAGAACTTATCAACCAATCATGCCAAAGCACACTTTTTCCATATACCGATCTCCAGTTAAGGCTTTTGCTGCGAACAGTGGAGAGGGCTTTTGAATGTCTAATTTTTTAGCCGAGTTTAGTTGTATCGATACTCTGCTGACTCAAAGCCGAAGCCTGTGGCAGAACCGTAGTTTTGAATGCACAGATCTGCCTTGGAAGGATGATTTTCCGCAATTGGCAAACGTTGTGTGGCAACTTAATGATAATGACCTCGATATGATTGATGCGTCACAATCTCATCTTGTGGATACTTTATTACCGGCCCTTAAAAATGATTTGGCGAATAACAATCAAGACTGGGAGCTTAGCCTGTTGGCGCCTAATCGTGGCAATCTAGCCAATGACAAGCAGCAAACACTAGCCGCTGAAGCATCTTTGAGCTTAGCAGGAGGCATTACTGCTGCTGAACGCCCCCATTTTAGTGCGCATATAAAAGGCCGTAAGTGGCAACAGATCACGGCTTTTATTGAACATTTGCCGGATACTACCTTGCCTGTTCTAGAGTGGTGTGCAGGAAAAGGGCATTTAGGGCGCTTGATCGCAAAAACGACTGGACGCAGTGTGGTGAGTTTGGAGTGGCAACAGAGCCTGTGCGCTGCCGGTCAGCAGTTTGCAGATAAATGGCTATTACCACAACGTTTTGTCTGTGCAGATGCGTTTGCGGGCCAGGATGAGCAGTTAGTGCAGCAACAGTTAGCCGTGGCGCTGCATGCATGCGGCGATCTGCATGTCACTCTGTTAAAGCATGCTGCAGACGCAGGTACCCAGCAGGTAGTGATATCACCGTGCTGTTATCACCTTATTCAAGCTCAACATTACCAGCCACTTTCAATGGCGGCTAAGACAAGTGACTTACTACTGACTCGAGCCGATCTGCAACTGCCTTTGCAACAAAGCATGGTAGCCAGTGCTAAACAGGGCCAATATCGATTGCAAGAGATTGCTTGGCGATTAGGATTTGATTCTTTGCAACGAGAGATGCGTCATGTGGATGAGTATTTACCTATCCCATCGATTAAGCAAAGCCAGTTGAATGGCGAATTTGAAGCTTTCTGTCGTTGGGCAGCGGACTGCAAACAAGTGCCCTTGATTGCAACGATTGACTGGGTGCATTATCACGCCATTGGGCGTGAACGACAGCGACTGACTCGCCGCATTGATTTAGTGGCACACCTTTTTAGAGCGGTATTAGAAAAATGGCTATTAGTTGACCGAGTTTGCTTTTTAGAAGAGTGTGGATACCAGGTTGAGCTGAGTGAATTTTGTGCAAACAGTATAACACCCCGAAATGCACTAATTAGCGCATTTAAATAGAGAAATTACAGATTAATGATTTAATAAGTGCGTAACAAATTGTTTATTAAGTTGTAATTGAGTCAGCTATGATTGAATCTGACGTTAAATAAGTGTCATTTTAATAGCAATGCCGATGATCGAGTGGATTAAAAGATCTCAGTTATGAGGTTTTTTATTGAATCATCAGCTTTTTCTTGCTCAAATGGCTGGTTAATAATAAATAATTATCTACATTGGTCGAAAATTGACCCGTTTAGTGAGCGATAAAATACAGTTTCATGAAATATTCCCGCGTTTTTATCAATAGCATGGCCTACGAATTAGCGCCTGAAGTTGTTTCGACTTCGGAGCTTGAATCTCGTTTAGCGCCGTTATACAAAAAGTTTCGTATTCCGATGGGGCAACTTGCTGCATTGACTGGGATCCATGAACGACGTTGGTGGCCAAAAGGGCACAGGTTGTCTGACGGAGCATTAGCTGCGGCGCACAAGGCGATTGATGAAACCGATGTCCAGATAAGCGATTTAGGTGCGGTGGTTTACACTGGCGTTTGTCGTGATCAACATGAACCCGCAACAGCATGTCGTATCGCCGCTGAGCTTGGCGTATCTAAAGATACGGCGATTTACGATATCAGTAATGCGTGTTTAGGCGTGTTGTCCGGTATTTTAGATATCGCAAACCGTATCGAATTAGGTCAAATCAAAGCCGGCCTTGTCGTTTCATGTGAATCCGCTCGTCACATTGTAGATATCACCATCGACAAAATGCTTGCCGAACCGACAATGCAAAATTTTGCACAGTCGCTAGCCACATTAACGGGTGGTTCTGGTGCGGTAGCGGTTTTATTGACCGATGGAAGCTTAAACCTAAAAGGTGCGCGTCAGCATCAGTTGTTAGGAGCTAGTCATCTGTCAGCGCCGCAACATTACGACTTATGCCAATGGGGGCTTGAAGAAGCGGGTCCTCAGTTATACCGAGAATATATGCGCACTAATGGTGTCGCTTTACTGAAAGAGGGTGTTGAACTCGCGCGCCATACCTGGAGCCATTTCTTAGATCAGCGTAGTTGGTTAGTTGAGCAAGTTGATAAAGTCATTTGTCATCAAGTGGGCTCATCAAACCGCCGTAATGTGCTTCAAGCGTTGAATATTCCGGAAGAAAAAGAGTTTCCAACCTATAAACTACTGGGCAACATGGGCACAGTATCATTGCCTGTTACTGCTGCAATGGCCCACGATCAAGGCTTTTTGAAAAGCGGCGATCAAGTAAGCTTTTTAGGGATTGGTAGTGGCTTAAACTGCATGATGTTAGGCCTTAAGTGGTAAATCTACCGGCCAGTAGCGCTCGTTGCTGGCTACCCTTACGCCTTTATTACGCATCATCGCTTATACATAGCCCAGCATAAAAATTATAGGAAGCGTCATGTTAGACACTCTGCACCCATTTAAACGTAATTATTTAGATAGAAACGGCAATAAACTTCAGTACGTGAATGAAGGTTCTGGCGAACCTGTGGTTATGGTTCACGGAAATCCAAGTTGGTCGTTTTACTATCGTAATCTGATTAGCGCGTTAAGCGGTAAGCATCAATGTATTGTGCCTGACCATATTGGTTGTGGCCTTTCTGATAAGCCTGATGATAGCTGCTATGATTACACCTTAAAAAGCCGCATAGATGACCTTGAAGCACTGCTTGAGCATCTAGACGTTAAAGAGAATATTACTCTAGTCGTCCACGACTGGGGCGGCATGATAGGTATGGGCTATGCAGCTCGTTATCCAGAGCGCATAAAGCGTTTAGTTATTCTCAACACGGGTGCGTTTCATCTTCCTAAGACAAAACCTTTCCCATGGGCACTTTCAATCTGCCGCAATACCTTTGTTGGTACTTGCTTAGTGCGTGGCTTTAATGCTTTTGCATCGGCAGCATCTTATGTAGGTGTAAAGCGTAAGCCTATGCATAAAGACATTCGTGCAGCTTACGTTGCACCATTTAACTCTTGGGCCAATCGTATCTCTACCTTACGTTTTGTGCAGGATATTCCGTTAAAGCCAGGCGATCGTAATTACGACATGGTGTCAGATATTGCCGCAAGCCTAGATAAGTTTGCCAAAGTACCTACCGTCATTTGCTGGGGACTGCAGGATTTCGTATTTGATAAGCACTTTTTAGCTGAATGGAAACAACGAATGCCTCATGCTCAAGTGCATGAGTTTGCAGATTGTGGCCACTATATTCTGGAAGATGCCTCTGATGAAGTCATTGCGCATATCAGCACTTTTATTGATGAAAATAGTATTGAAGTAGTACAAGACTCGGTGGCGTAAATATCATGACAAGTCCGCTTGAGAGTAAGCACGTTGCTGCAAACCTTTGTCGCCATCTTGTCGACGCTGCCAACAACATTCCTGACTCTCTTGCGGTTGCTGTACAACACTCAAGTGGTCAGGCTGTTGAGTGCTTAAGCTATGAAGAGATGGACTTTCAAACGCTTAATGCAAAAAGTGACCAAATCGCTGCCGCACTGATAAAATTTGGCCTCACGCCGGGCATGAAAGCCGTGCTGATGGTGACCCCCAGTATCGACTTCTTCTGTTTGACCTTTGCCCTGTTTAAAGCGGGCATTATTCCTATTTTGGTCGATCCTGGGATGGGGGTTAAAAACCTCAAACAGTGTTTTATTGAAGCCGACCCCGATGTGTTTATTGGCATCCCTAAAGCACATATTGCCAGACGATTATTTGGTTGGGGCAAGCACAGCGTTAAACACCTGATCACTGTCGGTGGCGGCAAGCTGGTAAATAAGTTCACCGGCGCGATAAACCTCGAGAAAATCGTTAGTAAGGTCAGTGACGACCAAGCTTTTAAACTGCAGTGGTTGGCAGATGATGCCATGGCGGCCATTTTGTTTACCAGCGGCAGTACCGGCACACCCAAAGGCGTGGTTTACTCTCACAAAATGTTTGAAGCGCAAATTAGTGCCCTTAAGCATGACTATGCCATTAAACCAGGTGAGCGTGACTTAGCCACTTTTCCGCTATTTTCATTATTTGGCCCCGCGTTGGGGATGGCGTCTATTGTGCCAGATATGGATGCCAGTAAGCCTATCACCGCTAATCCCGATTTTATCTTTGCTGCGATTGAAAAGTACCAATGTAGCAATATGTTTGTTAACCCGGCATTGATAGAACGATTGGGCCAAGCGGGAAGTCATAGCAAGCATCACTTAAGCAGCATTAAGCGAGTGATCTCGGCGGGCGCGCCTGCCACTATCTCATCGATTAAGCGTTTTAGCAGCATGCTCAATGATGATGTTGAGGTGCTCAACTCATACGGTGCGACAGAATCCTTACCGTTAAGTAAAATCGGTAGCCAAGCACTGTTTAATACCATCGATGTGACAGATAACGGCGGTGGTATTTGTGTTGGCACTGCTATTGGCGGCGTTGAGCTCGCCATTATTGATATCGATGAACAACCGATCAAAGAATGGTCTGAGAAATTAAAGCTTTCGGCCAATCAAATTGGTGAAATTGTAGTAAAAGGGCCGATGGTCAGCCGTACTTATTATCACAGAGAAACTGCGACCTTAGCTGCCAAAATTAACGATGGCACTGCAACTCGCCACCGAATGGGTGACTTGGGTTACCTTGATGATAAGGGCTTATTGTGGATGTGCGGCCGCAAGGCACACCGTGTCGATGCGATAACGGCCGATAACAGCATGCAGCGTTACTACTCTATCCCATGTGAGCGAATTTTTAATACCCACCCCGAGATAAAGCGCAGTGCGCTGGTGGGCGTGGTGATTGCGGGTAAGCTAACACCGCTGGTCTGTATCGAGCTTAATCAGGCTGTGGCTTGTTCAAAGTCGGCTATCTTGTATGCGCAGCTGCGAGAGCTTGCTGGGCAACATAGCCAAACGCAGGGGATTGAGCGCTTCTTAATTCATGCTGACTTCCCGGTTGATATTCGTCATAACGCCAAAATATTTAGAGAGAAACTGGCCGTTTGGGCGCAGAAACAGATCAAGGAATAGTTGATTGTGTTTGACAATAATTCGTTAGTCCCCCCTTTAACTGATTTTGCCGCGCTAGAACAAGCGGCGCTGCTCAATTTAAAATCCCATGCATCACACGCGTTTGTTACAGGCGCAGGCGGTTTTTTAGGTAAAGCCATTTGTGAGCGCTTGTTGGCCGTTGGGATCGAAGTGACAGGCTTTGCTCGTGGTGATTATCCCTCGCTTTCAGCAATGGGCGTTAACATGATAAAGGGCGACCTTGCTGATGAGGCGGCAGTGTGTGCGGCCATGCAAGGCTGCGATATTGTATTTCATGTAGCCTCCAAAGCAGGTGTTTGGGGCAGTAAGCTGAGCTATTTCTCGCCTAACGTTGATGGGGCTCGTTATATCATCAACGCGTGTAAACAATCTAATATCAGCAAGCTTATCTATACCAGTACGCCTAGCGTGACGTTTGCAGGTCTTGATGAAAATGGCTGTGATGAATCGGCGCCTTATGCAGAGCATTATCTGAACTTTTATGGTGAATCAAAAGCCGTTGCTGAAAAGATGATGATAGCCGCTAGCGGTGATAAAACTGCGGCAGGGCAAGTGTTGCAAACAGTGTCGTTACGACCGCACCTTATTTGGGGCCCTGGGGATCCGCATTTAGTGCCACGGGTACTGGAGCGTGCTCAAGCCGGGCGCTTAAAGTTGGTGGGTAAGAAAGACAAACTGGTCGATACCATTTATGTTGGCAACGCCGCTTTTGCGCATATCCTGGCAGCTGAGCGATTATGCGCTGCAAGTGCGCAAAGTTTGCAGGCACCGTGTGCAGGCAAAGCTTACTATTTGAGTAATGACGAACCCATTACCATGGCTGAGATGCTCAATAAAATCCTCGATTGTAAAGGGTTACCCAATGTCAGTAAGCGGGTACCCACCTCTATAGCCTATGGTGTTGGGGTGGTACTGGAAACCATTTACCGTTTGTTGGCTAAATCGGAAGAACCAATAATGACCCGCTTTGTGGCAAGACAGCTCTCGACCAGTCACTACTTTGATATCAGTGCCGCTAAACGCGATCTTGGTTACAGCGCTATTGTGAGTATTGATGAAGGTATGCAACGACTCAAAAAGTCGCTAAGTTAGAGCTAACTGCGTCATTAAAATTTAGATTGAAACTCAAGGAGTGGAGTTATGCAAACAGCCAGCTGTAATTGTGGAAAATTATCTCTATCTGTTAGCGGTGAGCCTATTCGAGTATCAGTGTGTCATTGCCATGCTTGCCAAAAGCGCACCGGCAGTGCCTTTGGGGTTCAAGCACGTTATGCATTAAACCAAGTCGCTTTTAATGGGGAGAGTCATCACTATCAACGTGTAGGTGATGAAGGCGCAGTGATCACTTTTCAATTTTGTCCCAATTGTGGCGGTAACCTGTGGTTTACCATGGATCTCATGCCAGATGTGGTGGCGATCCCACTGGGTAACTTTGCCGATGACGACGTATCAAAACAGCAGTTAGCCGCGCCAACCGTCTCTGTTTATCAAGAACGTTGCCACGATTGGGTAAAGCTTGAAGGCATAGAAGAGGTATATGATTAATTTGTTGGCGCATTTTTGTTATCTTTAATTGTACGGAGTAGAAATGAAACCATTAGAGAGCAAGATGATGTTATTTTTCTCCGCATGGCTATTACTAGCATTTCCGCTGAGCGCAGCACACAACCCTTTTATTGGCAGCTGGTCACTGGTGTCGGGTAAGTACCTCGATGGCAAGGGAGAGTGGGTAAATTACGGTGACTTAAAACTGAGTGCAATTAAGGTGATTTCTGCTAGCCACTTTAGTTTCACCACCATGAAAAATATAGGTACTGAAGCCGAACCAAAATCAGAGTTTTGGGCTGCAGGTACTGGCCGCTATAAATATACCGAAACTGAATATACCGAGTATCCAGAGTTCAATTCGTTTGGTGTAAAACCTAATACCCCATTTACCTTCTTTTATGAGATCTCTGAGGATAAGTGGCAAACGAGGCGTATTGAAGATGGCGTACTGAAAGAGCAAGAGTTATGGATAAAATTGGACTGAGTCGCATCGATTGAATGAATAAGGAAATACAACATGAGTCGTAAACCAGAGCGAGATATTGAGAAAGGCTACACCAATGCTGAATTTGCTGCAAAATTAAGGCGTTTGGCTGATTCGTTAGAGTCAGGTGAAAAGTTTGAAATACAGATAGCGGGGTAAGGGTCTATGTTCCGGTTCGTGCCGAATATACCGTCGAACACGAACGTAGTGATGACGAAGAGGAGATAGAGTTTCAAATAAAGTGGTCGCCAAAATAACTGTTATACAGTTTTTAAAGTCTCGATAATGTAAGTTTTGTATTGAGGAGGAACTCTTCGATAACGTTGCTTTTAGTTTATCTAGATTACTGAATCTACGGTATAGCTGTCTCGCTATTTTTGTGTGAGCGGCTAAATTCCGAAGCAGTAAAATTCCCCTTATTTATATCCCTTCAATTTGGATCTCTGAGTAAATACATTTAGCAATCTCGCTAGGTATTTTAAGCAGTAATTTCTAAACTAAAGTCTGGAAGGAGACATGAAACGTGAATGCTTTAGGCATTAGGCTGCAAGTTGCCGTCAAATAACGTAAAATAGATGTACATTATTCGAATGAAAGTTGTTCTAAATGAGGATCAATGAATACTAGAAAAGATAAATACAGTATTGATAATACTGACTATACAGTCGGACAAGATAATATTCAAAAATGGGGTTTTGATGTACACAATCCTGTTTTTGGGATCAGCGCAGCCTTAATTGGACTCTTCTTAATCGCTATATTGCTGGTCGACCCTGAAACATCTAAGTCCGTATTAGACGGCATAAAATGGCAGATCATCGGCGCTTTTGATGGTTTATTTATGTGGTCCGCCAATATTTTTGTGCTGTTTTGTTTGGCTATGATTGTCTCTCCCTATGGAAAAATACGTTTAGGCGGTGCTGAAGCAAAAACCGATTACTCGATGATGTCATGGGTGGCAATGTTATTTGCTGCTGGCATGGGTATTGGATTAATGTTTTGGGGAGTGGCTGAACCCGTTGCCTACTTTACCGGCTGGTACGAAACACCGCTTAATGTAGAGCCTAACACGGCTGAAGCGGCTAAGCTGGCGCTTGGCGCGACAATGTTCCACTGGGGACTTCACCCATGGGCAATTTATGGTGTGGTGTCACTGTCGTTAGCATTTTTCGCTTACAATAAAGGCCTACCACTTTCCATGCGTTCGGTTTTTTACCCTATCTTAGGCGATCGTACTTGGGGCTGGCCAGGGCATGTTGTTGACATTTTAGCGGTGCTTGCAACATTGTTTGGTCTTGCGACTTCTCTTGGATTAGGTGCTCAACAAGCTGCGAGTGGTTTTCACCATGTGTTCGGCATTGATAACGGCTTAATGCTGCAAATAGCCATCATATTTATAGTGACTTTACTGGCCATTGTGTCGGTCATCCGTGGTATAGATGGCGGTGTAAAGATCATCAGTAATGTCAATATGCTATTGGCGCTGGCGTTAGTGTTGTTTGTTATCTTGGTTAGTTTTGCAGTATCCATGGGAACCATTCCAGTCACTGTCATGGGGTACATTGAAAATATAATTCCATTAAGCAATCCAATTGGCCGAGAAGATGAAGCTTGGATGCATGGTTGGACTGTTTTCTATTGGGCTTGGTGGATATCATGGTCTCCTTTTGTCGGCATGTTTATTGCACGTATTTCACGTGGACGTACTATTCGTGAGTTCATGACGGCAGTATTGATTGTGCCTACTGTGGTAACGACTCTGTGGATGTCAGTATTTGGTGGAGTAGCGATTGATCAAATTGTTAATAAAGTCGGAACGCTTGGCGAAAAAGGGTTAACCGAAGTGCCACTTGCAATGTTCCAGATGTTTGATGCATTGCCAATGGGCAGCATTTTGTCTCTACTTGCTATTGTATTGGTGCTGGTCTTCTTTGTGACTTCATCAGACTCGGGTTCACTGGTTATCGATAGCATCACCTCTGGTGGTAAAGTCGATGCACCTGTACCTCAGCGTGTATTCTGGGCATTTATCGAAGGCGCGATTGCTGCAGGTCTTGTTTGGGTGGGGGGCTCAGAAGCCATTGAAGCCTTGCAAGCGGGTGCGATTTCAACTGCCTTGCCATTTACCATTATTTTATTGGTGATGTGCGTCAGTTTGATAATGGGGCTACGAACAGAAAAACGTCCTCGTTAATCTGCTGAACCGTTAGCTAAAAAATAGGGCCGAGTGACGCAGTATTTATAGACTGCGCCACTCGGCTTTTTTATTGCTCACTTTAAATAATGCCAATCGTTATAATCAAGATTTTAAATCTAAGGCTACAACCAAAGCTTCTTGATAGGCGTGTCTGGGCTAAAGTGATGATGAATTTGCGCTTGTAATAACTCAGCGGTAGCAATGGCGTCGGTCAAGGCGTCGTGTGGCGGATAGGTTGGTAGATTATAACGGCTACGACTATTGGCCAGTCGAATCGATTCTGTACGGGGAGTTCTAAACCAGTCTATAAATTTTTTCGGACGGGCCTGTTGAATATCAGCTTCAATTTGCATGGTGTCAATAACGGGAAAAACAATGCCTTCGTTGATTAAGCTTCTAAGCGCCGCATCAAAGAAATCACGTTCAATTCTACGGTAATGCACTACTACAATTTTACCTGCCAGTTCATCTAATAGCTGTTCTAAGATCCGCAGCAGATCCGGTGCACCTTTCAGATCAGAGTGAGTTATACCATGGATGATGATTGAATCTTCTTGCAGCTTATCTTCTGGTGTTATGAACCAGTGTTTAGCCTGTCTACAAGCTATTCTTTGCAGGGTAAATGGGACTAAACCAATGCTTATAATGCTATTTTGATTTGCATCTAGACCTGTTGTTTCAAAGTCTAAGGCGACAAAATCAATATCTTTAAGTTTAATTTCTTCATGGTAGGTACTGGCATCATAAAAGTTAGTCA
This sequence comes from Shewanella sp. KX20019, assembly GCF_016757755.1. NCBI lineage: Bacteria > Pseudomonadati > Pseudomonadota > Gammaproteobacteria > Alteromonadales > Shewanellaceae > Shewanella > Shewanella sp. KX20019. Next base: position 2,094,978 of record NZ_CP068437.1, read on the forward strand.
GGCGGCTATCTTTACTTTCTTGCGCTTTAATTTGCAAAAATGCTTGCCAATTTAATACATCTTGATTACTGAAATCACGCATTGTTTACCCTTGCATGCTGTTGGCACTGTAGCGAAATTTTAAAAAGTTTTGCGCACTGCTCAATACCAAAAAGGCATCTTTTAGGTTACGCCTTTCAAAATCAGACATGTTCTCTGGCTCAATATTATTATCTGGTTCTTGGTTAGACTCGATGTCTAACCCTTGATGGCGAATACGAACCAAAGAGATAAATTCCATCGCATGTTGCAGATCTTTACCTTTTGAGGGCGGTAGGATCCCCGCTTCAATAATGTCTTCTAAGCGATCAAATGAGTTCTGCGATTGTGAACCAATAGCCAAGGCATGCACACGAATGAGATCTGCTAGCGGCGCTGTACCACGTCTTTTTAAATTGATGGAGTTATTATGACGACCATCTTTTTCCATCACAAAGTCCTTAAAAAAGCCAAGGGGTGGGGTACGGTTTAGTGCGTTTCTAGCAAGGCAAGCTAAGAAGCGGTTGTTCTTTTTGGCTTTTCTCAGGATAAAAGCGTTCAGTTGTTCTGCCCATTTTTGTCTACCATACACACCGTAGAGATCAAAAAAGATAGAACTGTTTAGTAGTGCTTGTGGGTTTGGGTTATCAATCCAGTCAGCGAAGCACTCCTCCCATTGGGATTGTGTTTTTCGGAACTCTGGGTTAGTCGCCATGATGTCACCGGTGCAATAGGTATAGCCACACGCTGCTAAGCCATCGCACACGTAAGTGGCAAGCTCTCTAAAGTAATCGCCATGCAGAGACTCTTGGTACTGGTTATCGAGAATAATCGCGTTGTCTTGGTCGGTAACAATCAGCTGTTCATCACGTGCCATAGAACCTAATGCTAAGAAACAGTAGGGCACCGGTGGCTCACCCAGCTTCTCCTCTGCTAATTCGAGCAAGCGCTGTTTAAAGCTACGTCCAATTTCTGACATGGCACGACCGACCATGTGTGAGTTGGCATCTTCATTGATCATGCGCACAAAACAGTCTTTGAGTTGATGCGACAGCATGATTAAATCTTCAATACTGTTCTGCTGAAAAATACTGCTGACAATCAATAAGCTGTTCTGAGACTCATAACGAATGATATCGGTGACTTCAATTAAGCCAATCGGCTGTTTGTTTTTTAATATGGGCAGGTGGAGCACGTTATAGCGCAGCATTAACAGCATGGCTTCAAAAATATAGGCGTTGTGATCCAGCGAGATAAGCTCAGTCGACATGATCTCATCTACTCGGGTGTTAACATCTAAGCCTTGTGCGACCACTTTTGCGCACAGATCGCGCTCTGTAATGATGCCTACAAAGCTATTACCGCCTTCATCGGCGAGGTTTGGATCATTGATGAGTGCGGCCGAGACATTCTCTTCGGACATGATTTTTGCCACGTTTTGAATCGTGGTACTGGTGGGGAGCATCACAGGCTCACCACTGAGTAAGGTCTTTACCTTTGAAGTAGTCAGAGAGTTGGCATCGTCGCTATTATCTTCTACGGCTTGCTGTAATCGAATACTGCCTTCGACTTCAACAAAGTCGGCAAAGGCGTCATAGCGTTCACAAAAATCTTCAAAGATAGTTGCTGGAATGCAGTATAACAGGGTGTCTTTAAGTGACTTAGTAGGGAAGCGCACTTTATTATTAGTCAGTAGCCCCATCTGCCCAAATAATCCCCCTTGGTCGAGGCGATTATAGAGCTCACCAGTACGGCGATATATTTCAACGGCACCACTGCGGATCATAAACAGATCGTGTATTTTATCGGTAAAGCTGATGATCATATTGTCAGCTCGGTAGTACGAGATCTCGACACTTTTTGATATTTCGATTAACGCTTCTTCAGGCAGTTGATCGAAAGGGGGGTATTGGCGGATAAAGTTACGAATTTCAAGTAGCTCGACTTCCATGATTCGCTCGATATTGATGATGGTTGGAATATATTATTAATATTATATGGCATCTACGGCATATATACCCGCTCTACCTGAAGATGCAGGGTTTAGTGGGATTTTAGCTCGGTTATTGCTGTTTAACTAACACCCTCCTTGATGCTTGCATTAGGCTAAAAGCAATAAGCCTGCCTACACTAATCCGCCTAGAATTGAGCTAACACTTTATTTACAATAAAGATTAAATTAACTAAATGATGATTGAAATTCGGCAGGGTGATGTTTATGCTTCAGCAGCACTGAATACGATATAAAGACCATGCGAATAAAAGGAAAATTGATGAACTCTCCACAACGTTACCCTATAGGTTCACCAGGACAGAAATGGAACGATGCTGACAAATCCGCTTGGCTTGCTATGCAGTCTGTTAAGCGCTCATATCAAGAGCAAGTACTCAGTAAAGTGCTAGCGTTAGGTGAGCAATTTACCTTGGAGCAATATGGGGCGCTGTCGTGTGATGAGGCTCGTTATCCCTTATACGCACTAAAGAGCCGTGATTGGCAGTCAAGCAAACCCATTATTTTGGTCACTGGTGGCGTACATGGTTACGAGACTAGCGGCGTACAGGGGGCTATTCGTTTTATGGAGACAAAAGCACTCGCTTACGCCGAGCATTTTAATATTGTGCTTATCCCCTGTGTAAGCCCTTGGGGCTATGAGACCATTAACCGCTGGAATCCTAGTGCTATTGATCCAAATCGCTCCTTCTATCAAGATAGCCCTGCTGAAGAGTCTGCCGCTTTACTGGCGTACTTAGCCCCGATTAATGCTGATATTTTTGCGCATATCGATCTACACGAAACTACCGATAGCGACAATAGCGAGTTCAGACCCGCGTTAGCGGCAAGAGATGCTGTGGTGCATGATAACTGGAATATTCCCGACGGATTCTATCTCGTTGGAGATACAATTAATCCGCAAACAGCATTTCAAAAGGCGATGATTTCGGAAGTGGAGCTAGTGACGCATATTGCCCCTGCCGATGACGGTGGCAAGTTGATTGGTGTTGAATTGGCGCAGTTTGGCGTGATCAATTACGCCACTAAGGCGTTGGGGTTGTGTGCAGGGTTAAGTGGCGCAAAATATGTCTCTACTACCGAAGTCTATCCCGATAGTCCGCTGGTGGACGGTGAGAACTGTATTATCGCACAAGTTGCTGCCATCACCGGTGGATTGGATTACTTATTGAGTTTATAGAGACATAAAATGGAACATCAACTGATCGAGACTGTGGTGAGTGCTGCGGATTTTGTGCGCTTAAGGGATATTGCAGGCTTATCGCCACGGACTTTTGCGGCGGCACAGCAAGGCCTACCCAATAGCTTGTTTGGCGTACAGATTTGTATCGCAGGGCAAACAATTGCTATGGGACGTGTAGTCGGTGATGGCGCTCTGAATTTTGAGATTGTCGATATCGCGGTTGATCCTGCCTACCAAGGTCAAGGGTTTGGACGGGTTATCATGCAGCGCATTATGGATTACTTGGATAGAGCTGCTTTCAAAGGAGCTTACATTACCTTGATGGCTGATGTACCAGAGCTTTACAGCAAGTTTGGTTTCAAATTAAGCCGCCCGGCGAGTGAAGGGATGTTTATCATTAAATAATGCTAACAGGCAACAACAAGGCTAGCTGTTAACAATAGCTCTATCATTAGTTTAAATAGCAGTTGATGAACAGTGCTTTAAACCTATGTAACATCTTGAATGTAATCTACTATTCAAGATGTTGTGGTTTTATTAGTTTTTGGGCTGGTAGGCAATAGTCTTAAATTCTCTTATCTGCAGAGGCAAGCATGAGTTGATACAGCGCTAGAGCAGCAGGTCCTGTTTTTGCGCCTTTAGGTAGGGTCAGATGCAAAGGGACTTGATATCGATTCGAATGCTCAACGTTAAGGATCAACATCTCTTTATCATTATGTTTATCGATAATGTGTTTCGGTAAACGGCAATAACCTAATCCCTGTTTGGTTGCTTGCCAGGCATGATCAAAATTATCGACTGTAATGCGCTGGCTAGACTTTAGCCAGCCAGCATCTTGTTTGGTTTCATCCCCTAAGTCACGGAGGACAATTTGCCGACTGGCATTTAAATCCGCTAAGCACGGATTAAGTTTTTTCGCTAAAGGGTGATGTAGGCTCACAACGGGCAACATGCTTACCATACCAAAGGTGTCTGACGGATGATTGGTGATCGGCAAGGTGATAATGGAAATATCGCTACTTTCTGTGCGCACCATGCTGGTTGTTTTTGACAGTGATGTTTCAACGACTTGAATCGATGTGGTGTTGTTTCTCGCTAAAAATTCAGCCATAGGTTGATACAACCATTGCCTGTCGCATAGGTGATCAATGCCAATTACTATTTCAGACTCCAGGCCACGTGTGAGTTGATTACTCATATCTTCAAGCACTTTGGCTTGCTCTAACATCGAGTGAGCCCTTCGCAGTAGTGACTTGCCATCTTCAGTAAGTACCGCTCTACGCGCTTCAACTTTCAGCAGCTGCACGCCGAGTTGTCTTTCAAGCTTCTTTATCGCGTATATAAGCGTTGTATGGCTTTTGTTGAGCTTAGATGCAGCGGCTTGAATGCTACCGCACCTATCGATTTCAACTAGTGTTAGCCACTGCTCTAAGGTTGTTTTTAATCTCATCGGTCTAATTTACTCACATATATACACAGTATTATGAACTTTTCTGTCAATTTTTTATAGGTATTATGGCATACACCGCAAGGGAGCAGAGCATGCTCATTGCTAATTATTGACAATTTATTTGGAGAACGATGATGAAAAAATTACTACAGGTTGATTTTGACTATACAGGCCCATTTGGCGAAGAGATGGCAAAGCAGTTATCAGGCCTTGCTGAATCGATAAATAATGAGCCAGGAATGATTTGGAAGATCTGGACTGAAGACCAAACTGCTCAACTGGGTGGTGGCATCTATCTTTTTGAAGATGAGACCACCGCAGCGGCATATTTGAAAATGCATGTTGCACGTTTAACTAAGATGGGAATAGAGAATATCCGAGGCCAAATATTTACCGTAAACCCATTACTTTCCAGCATAAACAATGCGCCTATCACTTAAGCTGGTAATGGAGACAATATTATGATGAGCAACAGAACATTTTTAACGGCCCATGGGGCCATTTATGCGGTATTCGCATTGGCTTTATTCTTTATCCCGGCCTTAATGTGGCCGATGTATGGAGTGGACATCAATGACCAGTACGCCTATTTCCTATCTCAGCATACTAGTATTTTCTTAGGCGGTATTGCTGTCATCTGCTGGATGCTAAGAGATATTGAAGCAGGCATTATCGCGAACAAACTCTTTAGCGCATTATTGATCACTAACTTATTAGGTGTTGTTATCACTGTTTATGCGGGCATTACTGGGATCTTCGTCGGGCTTGGCTGGAGCGACCCTGCATTCTTTGCTTTAATGTCAGTGTTTAGTTATTTACAGTTTAAGAAAGGCTAGTACTTGCAGTAAATGCGATAGGTATTGAAGATAAAAACAGCAACTCAATGTTGCTGTTTTTCTATCTAAGCTTCCGATGCGATGACGGCTTTAATACCGTGGGGGTGAACTTTAACGCACAGACCATTTTTCTTAAAGGCGATGGTTGGATTAGCGAGTCGTTCTTTATCGCCCTTTGGTGAACTTTGCTTCACCTTAATATCGGTTTCACCAGCGATGATACCTGCCAATGCAGGTACTGCATTAATAAGTTGCTGGCTCAATGGTCCACAATCAATAGCATCGCACTTAAATACCAGTTCAACATGCTCCCAGCCCTCTTGTGGATATGTTTTCTCACCAGGATAGGGCAGTTCAACGCAATCAATAGCGCTGTTATTTAACATTAGTGGCGAATCAAGCTCAATAATGAGTATGGGTCTGCCATTGATCATGTTGTCAGAGATAATGTTACCGTGTTTTACAAATTGACTGCGGAGCTCATCTGCACCTTGCGGCGTATTGACACGTAAAGCGCAGTGGTCGCATTCCAGATTAAGTTTGTCTAAACCCAGTTCAGTGATGAAGGCGGCAATTGCCTGACTGAAACTCGGCCAACTTTGGTTTAATTGTTCGTATGTCATAAGGGGTCCTGATAACAGCCCGCCAGAGTCGATAACAGAATCGACGCTTAAGGCCAGATCTCGATGGGAGTACCAGCGTCAATGGCACGCCATAATTCATCCATTTCCGTATTGGTCACAGCGATACAACCATCGGTCCAATTGTAATTTTGCGCCTCTTTTGGACTAAGGTTGGAGTTGGGGTTCTCACCATGGATCATGATATGTCCTCCCGGCTGAATACCTAAAGCATCCGCACGTAATTTGTCTTCATCATTAGGGTAGGAGATATGAATTGAGCGATAGTAGGCACTGTCTAACTTTTTGTAATCCAGTAGGTAACGACCTTCAGGTGTGCGTTGGTCGCCCTCTGTTAGTTTATGCCCTACCGGATTATCGCCCATCGCTATTCGATAGGTTTTAAATATTTCACCTTGGCTTAATAAGGATAAACTCGCTGTTGATTTGGTGACGATGACTAAGTCGGCTTTGTTGCTAGCCAGTGCTAGACTCGGAATTAGGCTACACAGAAGCAGTGTTAGTTTTAATATCGAGAAACAGAAAAAACGCATGTATAACCCTGAGCGTAATGCCCTTAGCTTGTGAATCATTTAGCTTATGTTACCTGAAAAACATCTAATTGTTGATGTATCGGCTTAAGATTATTTTTGAGCTCTGGTTGTTTGCGTGTCACACTATACCCATCCCACCTGAAGACGCAGAATTTCAGAGGGAATTTACAGTACTTTATTGCAAGGAACAGCGGTTAAAATGGTAAAAGAAACGGACACGGAAAGTTTATTTAAGCTTAAGCTTCGTCGAATAATTTTTGGCACCGACACTCCAGCGGGTCGCTTCTTCGATATCAGTTTGATTGTCTGTATTATCCTGAGTGTCATGCTCGTTTTTCTTGATACCGTTGCCCATATCCATGACAAATATGGTGACATTATCATTATATTGGAGTGGTGCTTTACCGCTATCTTTACAGCGGAATATCTACTGCGTTTGTATTGCTCTGCCAGCCCTTTGAGCTACGCTAAAAGCTTCTATGGGGTAGTTGACCTATTATCTGTGCTTCCCACTTACTTAGCCTTAGTTTTTCCTGGTGCAAATTTCACCATGGTGATCCGCGTGCTAAGACTGTTTAGAATATTTAGAGTGTTCAAATTATTACGCTACTTAAGTGAAGGTAATATACTGCTACGAGCTATGATGCAATCGAGTCGTAAAGTGTTTATCTTTTTCTTTTCGGTTAGTTTAATCGTCGTAGTGTTAAGTTCAATCATGTATGTTGTCGAAGGCCCAAATAATGGCTTTAGTTCTATTCCAAAATCCATTTACTGGACCATAGTGACGATTACTACTGTGGGCTATGGCGATATTACCCCCGCGACGAACTTAGGGCAGGCCATTGCTGCATTTACTATGTTACTAGGCTACTCCATTATTGCTATCCCAACCGGTATTTTAACCGCCGAAATATCGCAAGAGATAGGGAAGCACAGAGATCTACGCCGTTGCAGTAATTGTTTGAAGGTCGGTCACGAAAGCGGCGCATTGTATTGTGATAAATGTGGTAGTGAACTTGAAACGGACATTTAGTGTTGCTTGAGTTAAGCAGATTTCGCCGATGACACTCAAATAAAGTTGCCTTAGATTAGAATGATAACGCATTAAAATTAACCACAGATTAAGAGGTTTTATGGCTGTTGCCAAGTTTGTACAAGGATCGATTCTGCGTCATATACTAGTGATGAGTTCAACGGCCGCCGTTGGCATATCGGCGCTGTTTGTGGTCGATTTAATGGATATCTTTTTCCTAAGTTTATTAGGTGAGCAGGAGCTTGCCGCAGCCGTGGGTTATGCTGGCACTATCTCATTTTTTACCACCTCTATTGGTATTGGATTATCCATTGCATTAGGCGCATTAGTGTCCCGCGCTATTGGCGCAAAAGAAACAGAAAAAGCCAAGCGGTTATTGCTTAATAGCGCGGTGGTGACACTACTCATCAGCGTCGTTGTTGCTATCTGTGTGTTCGTTTTTATTCCTGAGCTACTGGCTTTGGTGGGCGCAACAGGAAAAACTGCCGAGTTAGCCGCGGGTTACCTCTATATTTTGGTGCCTTCATTGCCGTTAATTTGTTTAGCTATGGCGCTCGGCAGTGCGTTAAGAGCCGTTGGCGATGCAAAGCTGTCGATGATCTCAACCTTGGTTGGTGGTGGCGTTAACGCCGTTTTTGACCCTATATTTATCTTTATGTTTGCTATGGGCATAGAAGGTGCCGCCGTTGCTTCAGTTTTAGCGCGTTTAGCGGTATTGGTCGTGGCTGCGAAAGGGGTTATTGTTAAGCACAATCTATTTGGTCGCTTTAATAAAGAGCATTTTATTGCCGACTTGACGCCAATTTTTGCGATAGCTGGGCCTGCAATGCTAACCAATGTTGCCACTCCAATAGGTAATGCTGTTGTGACCCGTGCGATTGCAGATTTTGGTGACAGTTATGTGGCAGGTTGGGCCGTTTTAGGGCGCTTGATCCCGGTATCATTCGGTATGATTTTCGCACTTTCTGGCGCTGTAGGCCCGATTGTTGGACAAAATTATGGTGCGATGGAGTTTGGCCGGGTGAAAGAGTCATTAACCCGTGCTATCCAGTTCTGTTGTGTCTATGTATTAGTGGTTTCGGTACTATTGTTTTTCAGCCGCAATTTCATCGTGAGTGTGTTTGACATGAAAGGTGATGCAGCTGAGTTAATACTGTTTTTCTGCAGTTATATCGCGGTATTTTTCATCTTCTCAGGGGTATTGTTTGTTGCCAATGCGTCGTTTAATAACTTAGGTAAGGCGAAGTATTCGACACTGTTTAATGTGGGTAAAGCAACGATAGGGACTATCCCATTTGTGTATTTCGGGGCTCTGTGGGGCGGCGTTTACGGAGTACTTATTGGTCAGGCGGTTGGTTCCATTATCTTCGGTGTGCTTGGTGTGCTGGTGGCTTATCGCTTAGTAGAGAGTGTAAGAGGGGCTGAAAGACAGATTGGCACCAATGGCGTGCCTAAAACGGCTGTAATCGAGGTCACAAGTGAGTTTGATGAGGAGCTGAGCTTAAGCAGCCAAAGCCCATTGTCTTCTTCATGTGCAAATATGGCCATGGTGACAGAAGAGCAAGATTGCGAAGCAAGTAATGAAATCGCTGAGCTTATTGGTGTGAAAGGCGAAGGGCCATCAAACAAATAAGCTCAATAATGACTGCTCAATAACATTACTTAAACAGCTGGCTAATTAGCTAGCTGGAGTTGTGTCTACATCGCTAGCATCGATAGAAACTTCAGCCTCGGTAGCAGTTTTTGCTGCAAGTTCTTCAGCTTCAAGTTTAGCTAAGTTCTCAGCGCGTTCGGCCTTAGATACGTATTTTTTGATCGTAGGCGGAGTGTGCTTATTTAGACGAGCCTTGGCACGCTTAGCCGTCATTTTGATCATTTTCTGTTTTTTGTTCATGTGTTCTCTACGATACGTCAATCTAAGACAAGCTTAGCGCAATGCGCGCAGCTTGAAATCGGAAGCGGATTTTACCCTAAAGCTAACCGCTACGCCACTGTACTATCCCCAATTCCTCTACTATAGGGCTAATTTTTAGATATTCAATAGGTATTCAGCATGCATCTATGTATGTTTTCTAGTGGATAGAAGCGCTTCGAGTTTAGCCTGTTTCACCCTGTTGTCGCCATTTTGTGAGCAGTGATTAAACGACATCGTTGTGACCTTGCTAAAATAAACAAACTATTACGGCTGAAACCGCGAAGCAAGATCTAAGGCGGTTACCGATACATTTGAGTAGAGACTAAATGCAAACGATTACTTTTTTTGAACGTTTTGAAGATGACATTCTCGCAGGTCGAAAGACAGTGACTTTAAGAGATAAAAGCGAGTCTTACTTTGAAGCAGGGCAAACGGTCAATGTGGCTAATTTAGACTGCGGTACATGTTACGGCCAGTTACACATCACCAGTGTCGCTTGGGTTAAGTTTGATGACTTAAATGAGCTGCATGCAAAGCAAGAGAATATGTCGCTAAACGAGTTAAAAAGCTTAATCCGCGAGATCTACCCAGAGATAGAAGCGCTTTATCAAATCAATTTTCAATTGTTATAACCGTTTAATGACCTCATCTTAGCTGCATAGATGAGGTCGAGCTAGGTGCATACGTTATTCGAAAACGTAATTTTTGAATAACGATAAACCATGCAAATCTTGTATTGAGCAAGTAGACTTAGTGTTATTCAAGTGAATAACACTAAGTTAATGCCGATGACAGACTCCAAAAGTGAAGCTAGAACAGCCACTCAAGTGCGAGAGAGCCTTCTTGGCGCTGCTCGCAGCTGTTTTCTCTCCTCAAACTACGACAAGGTGAGTATTCGCCAAATAGCCGATGAAGCCGGCGTAAACATGGCGATGATCCGTTACTATTTTGGCAATAAGCTCGGCTTGTTTGAAGCCATGATGATAGAGCATATTGAGCCTGTATTAGCTCGTAGCAAGCAGTTGCAAAGTGTTGATCCTAAATTTAGAGTCGCGGATATCATCAACGACTTTCACCAGACCATGAGTCAGACACCCGATTTCCCGCGCTTTTTGTTTAGATTAATGAATTCAGACGGTTCAATAGAGGCCAAAGAGGTGGTATTTCGTTTATTTACTCCGCTGGCAAACCTAATTCCTATGCCGAAACCATTGTTAGAGAAGTGCTCAGGTACTGATCCTATGCTGGTTAAAATGTCGATGATGAGTCTAATGATATTTCCCTACATCATTCCGGCACCTATGGCCGAACTGCATGGTTTTAAGCTCGACAAAGAGTTCTACACAAATTTGACACAACACAATATAAAACTGCTAGAGCAAGGTTTATTTGGAGAGCAAGAGTGATGGATGTAATTAAAGGTAAGCGTTGGTACTTTTTTCCTGCTGTTGCTGTGGGAGTTGTCACGTTATTTGCAGTCATAATGTTTAAGGGGCATCCGCCCTTAGAGGTGCAGTCAGAGCCGAGTAAATTGGTTGATGTTATCCCACTAAATAAAAGCTCTATCGTCGCTCAAGTCGATGCGTTTGGTCGGGTAACACCAAAGGTGCAGTGGCAACTGCTGCCTGAAGTCGGTGGCAAAATAATTTATAAGCACCCTGATCTAGCGGTTGGAAAAATGATCCCCGAAGGCACATTACTATTATCGATAGATCCGCTCGACTATCAGATCCGTTTAGCGCAAGCCCAAGCCGATCGTAAAGCATTAGAGGGTCAATTGATTGGTAAAGCATTGCAACTTGAGAATCTTAAGTTATCACTTGATATTGAGATCAATCGATTAGAGCTGGTTAAATCTGATCTCAAACGTAAAGAGAGTTTAAGAAAGCAGAATTTAATCTCTCAATCTGAACTTGATGGAGAGCGTCAAAATGTGCTGGCTCAGAAGCAAAAGATCCAAGATTTAAACAACAATATCAATTTAATGCCAAATGAGACTGATGTACTACAAGCTCAATTATTGCAAGCAGTTGCAAGAGAGGAAGAGTCGCAAAGTCAGCTTGATAAAACTGAAATTCGTCAACCGTTTGAAGGTCGTGTTTCCGAGGTTAATGTCGAGAACAGTCAAGTTGTTTCACCGCAACAAGTATTGGCTAGAATCAATGGCACCGAGATCATGGAGGTAGAGGCGCAGTTATCACTCGCGGATCTCATGACATTAATGAAAACGATCGATAAACCCGCTATTTTCAACAAGCAACTCCCCAATGCTGAAGCGCTTGGATTAACTGCTGAGATCACTCTTAAAAGTGCTGCTTATGTCTTTAAATGGCCTGCCAAAATAAGCCGTATTGGTGAAACGGTTGATCCTACACTGGCAACCGTCAGTGTGGTTTTACAAGTTGAACAACAATATCGAGATCTCAAGATTGGCCAGTCACCGCCGTTAGTCAACGGCATGTTCGTCAGTGCGCGTATTAAAGGCGCGGCAAAAGACTACTGGATGGTATCTGAGCGTGCCTTGCATGGCGACAAGCTGTATTTAATGGACGGTGATAATAGATTGCAACTAATTGATGTACAGGTTTTATTTCGTCAGGAGGGGCAGGCTGCAGTGCAAGGCGAACTTAATGAGAATATGCAGCTTGTATTGACCGATATTATTCCTGCAGTCGCTGGATTGGCGTTGCGTAGTCATACAACCGATGGTGATGATTCAAGTAAAAATGGGGAGCCAGCGTTGTGATTGCCTTTTTTGTCCGTCATCCAACGGCAACCCACTTGTTGATGTTGGCGCTTATCATTCTTGGGATAAAAGCTTTACCCGAGTTAAAGCGTGAAACATTTCCTGAATTTTCGCCAAATTACATCAGTGCTCGAGTGGTGTTACCTGGCGCCTCACCACAAGACGTTGAAGAGAATCTTTGCTTACGAATGGAAGATGCGATCGACAGTCTTGGGAGTATTGTTGAAACCAAATGTGACGCATTAGAGGGCGTTGCCCAGATGACGTTAAAGCTGGATGATAAAGCTGATTTAGGGCGCTACCTAGTTGATGTTCAAACCAAGATATCATCAATAAAAGATTTTCCGGCGGAGATTGAACCGCCCATTGTTGAGGAGTTTAATTTTAATGAGCCGATCATCGATATCGCACTGTCAGCATCAACGAGTAAACCGGAGCTGAAAGCCTATGCTGAAGATTTTAAACGGCGATTAAAGCTTGATACCAGTATCCGTCAGGTTGAAATCGCAGGATTTTCTCAACATCAGCTACTGGTCGAGATCTCGCTTGATGCACTCAAGCGTTTAGGAATGACTGTGGCCGATGTTGCCAGTCAGATTGAACAACAAAATGTGCAGTTGCCTAGTGGTACGCTGGAGACCGTCAGTAAGAATATTTTAATAAGATTTGATCAGCGAGAAGTTGAAGTCGATAAACTCGCTGATATCGTGATCCGCTCTAATGCCGATGGCGGAGTGGTACGTTTGCGAGATGTCGCCAAACTGACCGATAGGTTTGAGTTAGATGAAGATCATGTGCGTTTTGATGGCGAACCCGCAGCAATTTTGACCGTGTTTAAAAATAAATCACAGGACTCTCTGCGCCTAAAAGAGGAGGTGATGGACTTTTTAGAGGCAGAAAAGTTACGCATACCAGATGGGGTCAATATCAGTACGTCCAATGATATGAGCTCGTTACTGTGGGATCGTCTTACCATGCTGCTCAAAAATGGCTGGCAAGGAGTGTTGCTGGTCTTTCTATGTATGTGGTTGTTTTTTAGCTTTCGCTATTCGTTTTGGGTGGCTATGGGTCTACCTGTTGCCTTTATGGGCAGCCTATTTTTTATGGCTCAAGTGGGTTTGACTATTAACATTATGACTCTGGTGGCCTTTCTGATGGCTATCGGGATCATGATGGATGATGCCATCGTTATAGCCGAATCGATTGCATCGCATATAGAGCGAGGGCTAGATAAAACAGAAGCGGTGATCCAAGGGGTTAAGCGAGTGTTGCCAGGGGTTATCTCCTCCTTTTTAACCACAGTGTTTATCTTTTCGAGTATCGCTTTTATGGAAGGCGATATGGGTAAGGTACTCAGAGTTGTTCCACAAACATTGTTGCTTATTTTAACAGTTAGTTTGGTAGAGGCGTTTTTGGTTCTGCCGAATCATTTGGCCCATGCTGCGAAAGGGAAGGATCGTGAAACCAGTCGCTTTAAAGCCGAGTTTAATCGCCGTTTCGAGCACTTTAGAACCGTCAACCTCGTTGCCGCCGTGGAGTGGGTTATTGCTTGGCGCTATGCATTTATGGGCGCGGTCATTAGTTTGTTGTTGCTATCGGTATCGTTAGCGGCGGGTGGAATGGTTAAGTTTATTGCATTTCCGGAGCTTGATGGCGATGTTGTTGAGGCGCGAATTATTTTGCCACCAGGCTCTACACTCGCACAAACAGACCGTGTGGTTGCTAAGATAGTCAGCGCTGCGCAGCTGCTAAATGAAAAGTACAGCAAAAACGAAGATGGTCAGCAGTTAATACAGCATATTACGCAGCGGTTTAACTTTAATAGCGATGCCAATGAGAGCGGGGCACATGTCGCGACGGTTAAGGTTGACCTTCTCAGTGCAGAAGTTCGGAGAACACTGATTAACACCTTTATCCGCGAATGGGAGCAAGGTGTGGGTGAGTTAGCAGATCCCATCGCTATAGTGTACAAGCAGCCGTCAATGGGGCCAGCGGGCCGCGCGATAGACATACGCCTTCGTGGAGATGACTTGCATCAGCTTAAATTGGCGTCAATTGATGTGCAGCAGTATATTGGCGGTTTCAATGGCGTATCGGGTGTGATGGACAGCATGCGCCCTGGCAAGTCTGAAATCTTAATGACGTTAAAGCCCGGTGCTGAAGCTTTTGGGGTCAATGGCATGATGCTAGCGAGCCAATTGCGCGGTGCTTATTTTCATCACACCGCTGAATATATTCAAGTGGGACCTGAGAGTATACGGATTGATGTGCAGCTCGATAAGAGTGATGCAGCAAAACTAGAGAATCTGGCCAACTTTCCGATCACTCTGAATGCTACTGGTGAACAAGTGCCACTATCAGCAGTGGCTGATTTTGCTTGGCAGCGTAATTACGTCAAAATTTCACGTTTAGACGGCATGCGCTTTGTGACCATCACTGGTGAAGTCGATACTCACCTTGCCAATGCAGGGGAGATTAACAACGCATTTCAAGAGGAACTACTGCCCCAATTACTTAAGCGCTACCCTGAGGTGCGGGTGAGTTTTGAAGGTGAAGTCAAGGAAAGTGCAACCACGCAAAACTCTATGGTTTCAGGATTCATTCTGGGGCTATTGGGGGTATTTGCTATTTTGAGTTTGCAGTTTAAAAGCTACCTTGAGCCACTCGTGGTGATGGCCGTGATCCCGCTTGGGCTTATTGGTGTTTTCTGGGGCCATTTGCTGCTGGGCTTTTCCATGAGTATGCCATCGATAATGGGCTTTGTTGCATTGGCCGGTGTGGTGGTGAATGACTCTATATTGCTAGTGCAATATATTCGATTTCATGTAGAGGAGGGACAATCTGTGCATGAAGCTGTAGTGAGTGCTAGTAAAGAGCGCTTTAGAGCGGTGTTTATTACGTCGCTGACTACAGCGGCAGGTATGTTGCCCTTGCTACTTGAAACCAGTATTCAGGCGCAAGTATTACAGCCTTTAGTCATCTCTATGGTATTTGGTATTTTTGCCTCGACCGCGCTGGTGTTATTTATGGTGCCGGCCTGTTACGCAATACTCGAAGATTTTGGCAAAGTGAGTTTTAGTAATAAAAATAATGAGCTAAAAGCATAAAACTGTATAGCACAGCATGAAGGGCTTCAATTGAAGCCCTTTAGTGTTTGAGTCTAAATCAGCTTAGATGCTGAACTCAACATACAAAACGTTAACATGTTGGTAGCGGAGCCGGGTCGATTACGAGTCGAATCTGGCTATATCCTTCTCTGTAGCACCCTCTTTGCACTCGCCTCTAATACTGCCACGGTCATATTGAATGGAGCGGCTGATCTCGATATAACCCTCTCGGCAATAACCTGTCATTGCGATTGTCTGGCTAAGTCCATGCTCAATTTTCTGAGTCCAAGCGGTTAAATCCGGTGCCTGATAACGCTTTTTTGAGCGTTTCTTTTGTGATGCTCGTTGTTCATGGGGAAGCGGAATTTGCTGAGCATTACTACTTTGCACCAGCTTAGCGCGATAGGTGAATAACTTTAAGCCATTATTTTTAATATCAGTTTTAAATGAATCAGTGAGCTGACCAACGAACTCTTCAGGCACTATTTCGCTAGTACCACTGCAGGCGGATAGTAATAAAATTAACAGTAGCGGGTATTTTTTCATTATTGTTTTTATGTTAATAATTGGTTTCTGTAGCTCAGCATAACGTATATTTAATCAAGTTAGCAGGGCTTTAAACTGTTTTACATTAGGCTTTCCACATTAGGTCGCTGGAAGGTGAGATCTACTGATACGGAATTTTTCGTCACACTAGTTAAGAGTATTGATCTAAGCCTCAATGTCACAGGGCTGCCCTCATTGTCTTATTGGCGTTTTTATAGGCTGTTCAGGCTTTTGCTGCAGTTTAGGTTTTCGACTGAGGGTATCTAGTGCAACTGTCACTTAGACTGAGCCACGTTAACTGACTGTCGGTGTGAATATGGTAGCTGGGTTGAACTGTGTTTGGCGTATCAAGGGAGACAATGGCTAAGGTGAGGTAATCGGGATAACGAGTATCTCTAAAGGTTAATGCTGAGCCGCAGTGGTGGCAAAAACCACGTCGAACACATTCTGACGATTGAAACTCAGTGACAGAGCCCGATAACCAATTGACCTCCTCGATATTGAAATCCATCCAAGCACCTAATACCAATTGCATTAAGTATGTAGTCAATTCAGAAGCGCTCACGCTTTTCAATTCAATGCGCATTGACGAGAGAATGGTTATTCCCTTGTAAGTCAATGCAAAGCAGAAGTGGAATGCATGAGCGCTTCCCGCAGGGTGGCTGACGTTTAAAGCAAATGGCAAAGCCCTGTATGCTGCGCCGAAAACTCTCGATATAGAATAACTATTAGCTTCATGTTTCCGACTTGCCTTCAGCGCTTTGAATTCCCACTGAATGAACAGATACTTAATGCAATTGGTATAACACCGAACCTGTGCTCTGCTGACATTGGCGACAGTGACAAAAATCTGCTGCAAAGGGTTTTGCAGTTAACTGATAGCGTATTGCGCCGCAAAGGCATCCGCCTCGTTGTAGGATATCTGTTGCCATCAATCGCCCCCATTGCTCATTATCATCGGTATGCTAGCGCTTACCATATCGCGATTTATGAGGCTTGTCACATTCAAACAGCTTTATTATTACCGCGCAAAATGGCGATGAATGCAGACGTATCATACCGTTACATCCTCCTAGCGCATTTTTACTGTTTTGTAATCTGCATAGTACGGGTTAACACCATGACATGGCTCACATATATCAATATTTCTGTTAATAACTTGTTGTGATTAATGGTGGTTTTGGCAGACTGAAGTTGTAGCCCCAAAGGAGTGAGTATGGCTTCAATGATGCAGTTATTAAAGGCGATGCTAAATAGCTTTAAAGATCTTATCCCCATTATTTTGGTGGTCAGCTTTTTTGAGATATTTGTTCTACATCAAGCGCCAGATAATCTTTTTTCTATTCTAATCGGTCTTCTTTTCATTATAGTTGGACTCACTTTCTTTGTGTTTGGCCTTGAAATGGGACTGTTTCCGATAGGCGAGTCTCTCGCGCAAGCGCTAGCAAGGAAGGGCAGTGTATTTTGGCTGGTGCTGTTCTCATTTTCGTTAGGTTTTGGTACCACACTAGCCGAACCCGCGCTCACCGCTGTGGCTAATGAAGCTGCTGAAGTAGCAGCTACAGCGGGCGCCATAGAGCAAAACACGGCTTCAATGGATAAGTATGCGATGGGGCTCCGGCTCACCGTGGCACTGTCAGTTGGGCTGGCCATTTTACTCGGCGTGGTAAGGATCTTAAAAGGCTGGCCAATTCATTACATTATTATAGGTGGTTACATCTTAGTGATGGTGCTGACCTCTTTTGCACCGGAAAACATCATTGGCATCGCTTATGATTCTGGCGGCGTTACCACTTCGACTATCACTGTGCCTTTAGTCACCGCCTTGGGCGTGGGGCTCGCAAGTGTGATTAAGGGGCGTAACCCCATGCTAGATGGATTTGGCCTCATTGCCTTCGCCAGTTTGATGCCGATGATATTTGTACTTATCTATGGAATGGTGGTGTTGTAATGGAGATGTTGAGCAAAGTACTAGAGACCCTGTTGTTAACTGCACGTGACGTTATTCCAATTGCCGTCATCTTGTTTGGCTTTCAACTCGGAGTATTAAAAAGGCCAATCGCCAATTGGCGCAGAGTTGCCGTAGGCTTTGTTTATGTCATTCTAGGCTTAAGCTTCTTCTTAGTTGGGCTTGAGCTAGCGCTATTTCCCATTGGGGAGGCGATGGCAGAGCAGCTTACCTCTGCATCGTTCATTCATGCCGACGACCCGTCTGTCAGCGTTAACGTTTGGCAAGATTACTATTGGGTATATATTTTTGCTGCCGCGATAGGGTTTAGCACTACGATTGCTGAGCCTTCACTAATCGCCGTGGCGATTAAAGCTAATGAAGTCTCTGGTGGCAGTATTAGCATTCAAGGATTGCGGATCTCTGTCGCTATCGGAGTCGCTTTTGGCATCTCACTTGGCTGCTTTCGAATAGTGGTAGGTGATCCTATTCATTACTACATCATGGCAGGCTACATTATTGTGGTTATCCAAACCTTTTATGCGCCAAAAATGATCGTGCCGCTGGCCTATGACTCCGGCGGCGTGACCACATCAACAGTTACCGTACCGTTAGTTGCCGCACTTGGCTTAGGCTTGGCGACCAATGTTGATGGTCGTAACCCATTAATTGATGGGTTTGGACTTATTGCCTTCGCCAGTTTATTTCCGATGATCACCGTAATGGGTTATGCCCAGTTGGTTGAATATAAAAATAGAACTCAAAAGGAGCGAAATAATGCGCTTTAAACTCATCATTGTTTTCATCGATGACGCATGCACAGACTCGATTCTCGATGCTGCTCGCAGTAAAGGTGCTACGGGTGCCACTGTGATTAATCATGCTCGTGGTGAGGGGTTAAAAAAACAGAAGACTTTCATGGGATTGTCGCTCGATATCCAGCGCGATGTCGTTCTACTGCTGGTGGAAGAGCACCTTAGCCGCACCATTTTGGAAACGGTCAACAAGGTAGGTGGCTTCGATAGTGATTCAGGTAAAGGTATTGCTATCCAAATAGATGTAGAAGATGCCGTTGGTGTTGCGCACCAAGTACAACAGTTGAGCCATGATATTGAGGATCAGATATGAAGAAGCCAATTTTAGTCAGAAACCATGATGTGATGTGCCAAGATTACGCCATGGTCGATGGTCTGCAGACAGTTGCAGAAGCTATCGAGCAAGCGGTTTCACATAAAGTGAATGTGTTGTTCGTGAATAAACGCCACGATGATGACGAATACGGCATGGTGTTGATGAGTGATATAGCTAAAAAGGTATTAGCGCTAGATAAAGCCCCAGAGCGAGTTAATATCTACGAGATCATGGTTAAGCCAGTACTGGCTGTCGATGGAAAGATGGACGTTCGATATTGTGCTCGTTTATTTGACCGCTTCGGAATTACCAAGGCGCCAGTAGTAGAACTGGGAAAAATTGTTGGGCTGGTGAGTTATCACGATATTGTGCTTAAAGGGATGATCAACAAAGGCGTCTAATGACGTTCATGTCGTTGTGTGAAGGTAGGGATTCTCTCCCTACCACAAACCAACCTTATGTTACTTTTTTATTGTAATGGCTTAAATATCTCACTGCGACATAAATAACAATGATGGTTGCAATGATTAGCTCAAACTTTGCTGTCAATAATAAGTTAATTGAAAGGCTGTTTTCGCCGTAAGTACTCATGATCCAAGTGACCGTTTTGAATAAAGCTGTTGCGCCAATAACCATCGGAAAGGTGAATGCGGCATAACCTGGACTGAAGGGTAGTTTCAATAAATTAAAGAAGGCAAGGTAGATAATACTGGTCATTAGTAATGCTAAGGTCAGTAATACACCGACAATAATGATTGATGGCTGCTCTGATATCGTGAGGTAACCTGCTAACGAGAGACTTGCAGGTGCTGCCAGTATTGCAATAGTTGGCTTTGCTGCGTCAGGTATAGGTTCACAGAAAATAAGTCTGTACAGCATAATGGGTAACATGACGAGGTAACTTAGCATGCCAAAGTTAAGAATCGCGTTGGCAATCCAATGATTTTGCACCTGGAATAGTTCACTTTGTGGGAATGATACCGCCGCCACAATGATGCCAATCGGCGGTACAAACCAACTTGGAACCATATGGCTAAGTTTAAAATCGACCGCTCTATTGTAGATAAACACAGAGAGAAAGATAAGATGAATAACGATAGCACAAAGCCATAATGTTAATGCTAGGCTGTGGCTATATTGTCCGATAGCAGCTGAAATCACCATTAACCCCATTGCAAAAGTAGGGATCACACTACCAATCACAGGGTGAGATAATTCGGTGATAAGTACTTTAGGGTGCAAAACAAACTTAGCAACCAACATAAGTAAAAGAACAGATGCAATAGCGGCACCAATAAGTTGCGCGCTCCCCCCAATGCTCGGTGACATACTTTCCCAAGCCCAGCCCAGACTTGCAATGGCTAATGCAAGTCCTCCCATAGGGCTTGGTAAACGGGACACTCTGTGCCTTAGTGTGTTATTTGTTACAGTCATTATGTTTCTCCAACATCCAATCTCTATGGACGTATTTTAGAATGACCCGTTAGTAATTAATATTGAAGTCGTCTTAATGTTGACTTCAATAAAATTTAATCTTGATTTAAAAACAAATACTAAGGCTTTAGCTTACAGCGCAGCAAAGTGTGTCCTAGGCCAATGCCATCAATATCCTCGTCGATAAAAAGTCCGGCTTGGCTGATGAGCTTTAGCAAGGTCTTACTGTGATACATACGACTATTACCGTTGGCAATCGCAGTAAAATAGAGAGAGGTTGCATTGACACAAAAGGCGCCAGCTTCGAAGGGTTGGCGATCCCAGAAGGTCTCCAAAATACACAGCTCACTGTCTCTACGCATAACAGATGCTGCTCGTTGCAAAATACTGAGAATTTCAGTTTCGGAAAAGCAATCTAAAAACTGGCTCATCCAATACAGGTCGCCATGTTCACAAAATGGCTTGGCCTCATCGAGCAGATCCGTCGCGAAAGCTGTTACGCGCTTTGCAACACCGGCATTGTGAGCATTTTCCATCGCCACTTTTAGTTGCCCTGGCAAGTCCATTATGGTGATGGTTACTTGGCTATTGAAACCTGTACACGCTAATGCCCATTTACCAGTGTTACCACCCACATCAATGATATGCTTTGGTTTTGCTTTAAAAATCAGAGGTAATAGAGATTCAAATGCGTGATCTGAGTAGAAATGATCAAACTCAAACCAACTCTTCTTTATCTCGTCGGGTAATAGACTTAAACCGGGATAGATAGTCTGCCAGTCACCCAGCGATGCTAACCCTTTAGGTTTGCCTTCTAGAAGTGAAGCTTCCAATTCAAACAGGCCTTGATAGCACACATCATGGGTAAAGTTTAAGTTGGTTCTTGCCATATCGTCATGCAGTAGGAAATGACCTATTTTATCGAGTACATAGGCATCATCGTTGAGATATAACAGACCCATGCTTAGTCCCATATCAACTAACACGCCAACGGCATACTCAGACAATTCGGACTGCCTTGCTAAAGCGTTTACACTACAGCCTTTTGCACCACAATCAGAAATAAGCTGTAATAGGTTAAATTTTAGTAGGCAGCGTGCAACCTGAAAGCTGATTGGAGCGAAAGCAATTTTTTGCGCTTCAAACTTGGCGTCAAAAGCACTGATTGAAAGTGGGGAACGATAAAAAGGCATAAGTTAAACCTGACAAGGGTAGTACAGAATTAGTGGACAGGTATCTTACATGTTACAGTCTTAACATTGTTTGAACTGGATCTAGCTTCAGGCTGTTTAGGGCTAGTCCAATGGAGTTAATCGCTGGGTATAGACTCTTGTTTTTATTAGTTTAAAGGATCAATCATGCTCGTACCTTTGACCTACGTAGGTCGCCAAGCCAGTCGTAGTGATGGTCAGTCTCGGCGCGTCGAGATCTTAGAGGCGACGTTAAGGTTAATCGTAAAAGAGGGAGTTCGCGGCGTGCGTCATAGAGCTGTGGCGGCAGAAGCTGGAGTTCCTTTAGCTTCAACAACCTATTACTTCAAAGATATTAAAGATTTGATTAGTGATGCACTCACTTTTTTTGCTGAAAAAACCCTATGGATGAATAAGGCGTTAGAAGATCAAAGCTACCAGTTGCTAAATAGTATGGCTGAAGTGAGTCCAAGCTTACCTAAGGTGGAGTTACAGGCATTAATCGTTGCACGTTTAAGTGAGTTTATATGTGCACATATAAAAGAGCAGCTAACTCATCCTGACGATCGGATATTGGAGAATGCTTTTCATGAGGAAGCGTTACGTAATCAGCAACTTGCCTCGTCAATTATCCTACTTGATGAAACATTTCTACAAAGCATAAAAACATTTTTTAGTGCACTTGGCTCGAAAACTTCCTACGAAGATGCACATCAGATTCTGGCTATTATTCGATTACTAGAGTATCAATTTTCACTCAGAAAAAGAGTAGATGATAGTGTGCTAAAAAGTGTGGTAGAAACCACCGTTAACCATATTATCAGCGCAATAAAAAACCCAAGCTAATGCTTGGGTTTTGTTCAGTAAGCTTATCGTTTACTGCACGTTTTCAGCGTCACTAAATTCGCCTTGGAACAGCACTGAAGAAAGATAGCGCTCTGCTGCTGATGGCAGTACAACAACAATATTCTTACCTTCAAACTCTGGTAATGCAGCGATGCGATTCGCAGCAACAACAGCAGCACCAGATGAGATCCCAACCAAGATCCCCTCTTCTTGCATAAGACGGTGTGCCATTTTAATCGAATCTTCATTGGAAACGGCTTCAACACGGTCAATAAGTTCAAGATCTAAGTTGCCTGGAATGAATCCAGCACCGATACCTTGAATTTTATGGGGGCCAGGTTGTACCGTTTGCCCTGCAAGCGTTTGCGCGATGACAGGTGAATCAACTGGCTCAACAGCAACAGAGGTAATTGCCTTACCTTGGGTGTTCTTAATATAACGGCTCACACCAGTAATTGTCCCACCCGTACCAACACCTGCTACGATAACATCGACTTCTCCGTCGGTATCATTCCAAATTTCAGGTCCGGTCGTTTTCTCGTGAATTTCCGGGTTTGCAGGGTTATTAAACTGCTGCAATAGTACGTACTTTTCAGGTGCTGACTGGCGGATATCTTCGGCTTTATCGATAGCGCCCTTCATGCCTTTGGCACCTTCAGTCAACACTAGGTTAGCACCCAGTGCTTTAAGCAGTTTACGACGCTCTAAACTCATGGTATTAGGCATGGTTAACGTCAGCTTATAGCCTCTTGCTGCAGCAACATAAGCAAGCGCAATACCGGTGTTGCCCGATGTCGGTTCGATAAGTTCTTTGTCTTGAGTCAATATGCCTTTCTTCTCGGCATCCCAAATCATATTCGAACCTATGCGGCACTTGACACTAAAGCTTGGGTTACGTGCTTCAATTTTAGCAAGAACATTCCCATTGCTAACACGGTTTAAACGGACAAGTGGTGTGTTGCCAATTGTTTGTGAATTATCTTCAAAAATTTTGCTCATGGGCTGCTTGCTCCTTAAAATGCATTGCTAAAGCATAATCGTCTTTTGCGGCAATAGAAGTGATTGTTTGTTCTTCGTTATTCCTTTTAGTTATTAAAGCGATTACTGTTATATGTATTCAATAGTATTTCTATAGGATTCAATTGTTAATCTAAGGTTAACGTGGTGGTAGTATAAGCCTCTGAGCAAATTCTCCACCCTATGTGACTGGAAAGTATAGATGAAAAAATCACACACTGATGAAGCGATAGATCCCAAGTCATTAGTCACGCCCTACGCCTTTAAAATTGCCCCTAACGTACTTTACAAACCACTAGCAAGCCCTTTAAAGCGCGCATTAGCGATTATTGTTGATGGGTTACTTGTGGCTGCTTTGGCAGAAAATGCGGGTTGGATCTTTGTATTTATGGTTGCGATAACCGTGGTGATCCACAAAAGAAGCCGCACAGTGGGCAGGGCAATAAAATGGGCGCTTTACGCTTTGATGTTGGTGGGAATGGTATTTGCGTTGCTAAACTATCAAGAGGAGAGCCGCGATAGCGTACAGCAGAACGGACATGTCCAGACGATAGACCCTCAAGGAGATTCTGGTTCTGAAACGTTGCAAACATTGACAGAATTAAGTAATTACTTGCCAGAAATAATTTTTGCGAGTCAGTGCCAAGACTATGAATGCGCTCTACAAGGTGTAGCTGCGGTTAAAGATGGGTTAACACATTCCAACTTATCGGCGAATGAGCAGGGGCGGATATTACAAGAATTGATCGATGACCTGCCTTTATCGAAGCAAGAAATAGATAAATTGAACGCTGAGTTAATTAATATTCCCACCAAAGAGCTTCCTGCAGAGTTACCTATAGAGGGTAGTGACGAACCTACAGCAACAAAAATACGCATCGAGCCCAGTGTGAAGGATGAATTTAGCGACATTGATAAAATTGATTGGGACGATGTAGGCAGTGATAGTGATTCAGCATCGACTGGTGAGCCAACCTCAAGTCCGTTAGCGTGGTTAGTCGGCTTTTTAAATGATATGGGCTTAGGTTTTGGTTGGGCCGCTTTTTATTTTACCGTGTTTACCGCTTGGTTTGATGGTCAAACACTGGGTAAGAAACTGCTAGGGATAAGTGTCATTCAGCTCGATGGTTCTAAAATTACTCTATGGGCAGCCTTTGGTCGATATGGCGGTTATGCCGCAGGATTTACTACCGGTTTATTAGGATTCATCCAAATATTCTGCGATGCTAATAGGCAAGCTATCCAAGATAAAATTTCAGCTACTGTTGTCATTGATTTAAGAAAGACACCGCTAGAACATCCTGCACAGGCAACTAGCGTAAATGTATTGAATGCATCGACTAATACAAAAGTTGCATAAAGTTAACGTAATTTATACCGTTTCGGGCAACTAAGCGTTAAGCTGCTCACAGAATTGAAAAATGTGTCGTATGGCATAAGTGCAGTTTTCCCTTTCTACATGGAAACTTAATGATTGAAGAGGTTTTCGATAAAGACCGATTAAGTTTTGTGGAGAAGGAGTAGGGATTTAAGGAGAGTTAAGTTGCGGATCTTAGTCGTTGAAGATAGCCTAGTTGTATCTAGGGTAATGCGCCATTTATTAACCCAAGAATTAGATTGTGAAGTCGATGTCGCCCCCGATATGGCTAGCGCGAAAAAGCTATTGTTAGACAACGAGTACTTTGTTGCGGTGACGGATCTCAATCTGCCTGATGCTCAGGAGGGGGAGATAGTAAAGTTTGTGCTAGCGAAACAGATCCCTTGTATCGTATTAACCGGAAGCTGGGATCCCCAACAAAGGTCGCGACTCTTACAATTAGGCATCGTCGATTATGTGCTAAAAGAAAACCGTTTTAGTTATGAATATACAGCTAAATTGGTAAAGCGCTTACAGCGTAACCAAAGCGTTAAAGTGCTGGTGGCTGACGACTCAGTTGTTAGTCGTAAGTTTATTCGTAGTCTATTAGAGCAACACCTTTTTCAGGTTATTGAAGCTGATGATGGCGTGGCAGCGCTCGATACCCTCAATGATAATCCTGATATAAAGCTGCTTATTACCGATTACAATATGCCACGATTGGATGGATTCGGACTGATCATTAAGGTTAGAGAACAATTCAGTCGAGAAGATATGGCGATTATTGGTTTATCGAGTGACAGTGATGAAAGCTTATCGGCTCGGTTTATTAAAAATGGGGCTAATGATTTTTTACAAAAGCCCTTTGTTCATGAAGAGTTTCATTGTCGTGTGCTCAATACGCTAGATGCTCTCGATATGATGGCGAAACTTTGGGAGCAAGCAAACTTAGATTATCTTACTAACGTATTTAATCGACGTTACTTCTTTAGTCTGTACGAAGACAAACTGCCTGTTATCGCCCGAAATCAAGGAGTGCTGTCTTTAGGATTAATGGATATCGACTTTTTCAAAAAAGTGAATGATACCTATGGCCATGATGTTGGTGATGAAGTTCTCATCGAGTTTGCGGCGCGATTAACGCAATCTTTTTCACAGCATTTTACCGTGGCTAGATTTGGTGGTGAAGAGTTTGTTATCGGTTTCAAAGGGCTGAGTCTGGAGAAAGCATTTTCGTTATTAGACAGATTTAGAATGCAGATGGAAAGCAAGCCTGTAGTGACCAGCAAGGGCGATTTGACGATTACCGTCAGTACTGGCGTTGTTGGCTTTATAGCGGGAGAAAGTGTTGACGAGATGCTTCAACGCGCAGATCTTGCCCTATATGAAGCGAAAGGTGCTGGACGAAACTTGGTGTGTATAGGGTAAGTAAGGGCTTAAACGATATTGTTTAAGCCCTCTAATATAACAGTTAGTGATGCTAAAGGATCCAGGCGTAACTCATTTTCATAAAGTAGGTTTCTTCGGTTTTCATTAATGAATCAATCGAATCATCTGACTTTAAGCCATCAGAGTAGCCCAAATAAAATACGCTTTGTGGATTAAGCTTATAACCGTAAAGGATCTCGTTACCCAAGTTTTGCTGCTGCTTATTGGGCGAGCCATAACGGTAAAGGTTAGGGTCTCTTTCAATATGGGTGTAGACACTGGAGACGCGAATAAAATTATGGATATCGATATACCAGCTTAATCTAACATCACTTAAATTTGCGCTAAACAAGCGTCCGTCATCGACATCCATTGTTCGGTATACATGAGACACATCGAGTTTGACGGCATCGGTGACGTTCCATTGAATGCCAGGATTAAGCAGAAATTTAGTGCCTAACTGATCATTAGAGAAATCGATGCTATCACCATAGTTAATATCGACCTCTAGGAATAATGTGCGAGTGGGTTTCATGTTGGCGTAAAACCAGCCCATAGTTTCGTCAAATGTCTGGCTGTTATTTTTAACCGCTAGCCTCGCGCTATCATGTCGCCTACCAACGCGCTGACGATTGACTAACCCAAATGCGGTGTAACTTTGCCACACGCCTTCAAATTCAAGTTTCCCTTCGGCTTCCTGCTCCAGTTTTTCACCCGCCTGGTTGTGGCTTATATCCCAGTCACCACTGACTCTAATTTTGTTGAAGCTGCTGTCTTGAGGATACCAAGTGTAGCCACCGCCAACGACAAACTTACTAAAGTCTACTTTTTCAATAAAGCCTAAGTCGGCTCTAAAATCCTCCGCTACAGACTGATATTGCGCTACAGCGTTCCAATTACGGGTTTCGTGTTCATACTTTGCTAAATACATATCACCATGAATAGCATCGGTGCTATTGGTGCGTAAAACACGTTCGTTTATGCCACAGTCAGTTAAATCACAATCGGTTTCCGGCAAGCAATCACTGTTACTGCATAAGGTCTGTGAAAAACCAAGCGGATATTGGGTCTCAGAGACCACATATTGCCCTGTAAACGTGTCTTGCGCTGTGGGCTGGTACTTAACGTCAACACTGGTGACATAGTTATGATAGTCATCACTGCTTTTAGCTGTTACCAAGGCACCCATCGATAACTCTTTGCCAACGTCGTAGCGATAACGGCCTGCAAAGTTCTGACTTTTCTCATCAATGCTGGCGATATCCGAGCTTAGATTACCTGGCACTAAAAAATTCGTGGTGGTGTCGTTAGTCGCGAGTGTTGCAAAGGTATGCTCACCGACTTTACTGGTGAGCTTCAATCCATAGTCGGGAGAGACGATGTTTCGGGTGTGTAACAGGTTTAACTGAGTATCGAAATAGTCTTTATTATCGAGGAAAAATGCGCGCTTTTCTGGGTAAAATAGCGCGAAAGTACTGTTAATATCGAGCTGGCCAGCATCTGCTTCCACTTGAGAGAAATCAGGGTTAATGGTTGCACTTAATAAGGTACTTGGTGTAATACCCCAGCGAATATCCAAGCTTGGCTCTATGTTGTTTTCACTTTCCCAATCACTATTTAGTGCATGTGGCCGCTGGCTATTTCGATTAAAAACAACAGAGGGTGTGATCTGTAAATCGTTACCTTGTTCTAGATTCGACATCCCGCTCATCACGCCTAATTGACACAACTGACAACTGTTGTTTCTGTCAATTGGGTGGCTTGAGATCCGGTGTTGCTCGTTTCGAGGGTAGAATCTAACCAGTTCAACGCCCCATTTCTGCTCGGCGGTATTATCAAAGTTGAGCACTCTAAAAGGCAGCTGTATTTCGACTTGATAACCAGTGTCTGTGCGCTTAGAAGCTGCGTACCAAATGCCATCCCATGCATCGCTTTCACTGCCTGTTAGCTCATTCTCAATCGAGTCCATCTGTACGCCATAGGCGTTGACAAAGAACTGATATGCTAATCGAGCATCGTTAAATGTATCAAGCTTTATACCAACGAGATCATCACCCCAAACGCTGTCGCGATCACTCAGGTTTGCTCTGATCTGTGCTGGATTTGGGTCGTAAGCAGTAAACGCCAAGAATAGGCTAGTATCGGTCGAATAGATCTTAACCTCGGTTTTCACTGCTGCGGTTGTGTTTTCCCCTGGACTGGTTTCGATGCTAATTTGAGTCGAAGCGGCGTTTTCCCACTGCGGTTCGTTAAACTCTCCATCGACCTCAATGTCACCGGTAAGTGACGGAATTTGAATATTGAATTGACTTTCTTGGCCTGCATTAGCATTAAAGGTGTTAGTTGAGGCGGCGATAAGTAGTGTAGTAGCAAAGAGAGCGGCTTTATTCATTTGTTATTATTTACTGAAAGCGAATCGTTTAGGTGTGTGAATTGTAAATGAATTGTGTGTGAAAAAGGTATGCTATTTGTTACAAATGTTGTCGAGGGGACTAGGCTGGGGGAAACGAGACTGTTTAACCGTTAGGCCACGAATGCTCATGGCCTAACGTCGCTTCATAGCGAGTTATTCTGGTGCGATAGTATTGTTTCTATAGGCTTCACGATATTTATCGACCCACATAGAAGTAGCACCACAAATTGCCACTGGCATGACAACGAAATTGAGGATTGGGATCATTGAAAATAGCGTGACGGCAGCACCAAAGCTGAAGCTACTACCTTTGGTTTGATTTAGAGCAAATTTCATCTCAGAAAAAGGCACCTTATGATTGTCGAAAGGGTAGTCACAGTACTGAATGGCCATCATCCATGCACTAAAGAGAAACCATAAAACAGGCGCTAGCGTTTGGCCAACAAAAGGCAGCAAAAACAGCAGCAAGAAAACAATGGCCCTGGGGAGATAATACTTAAGTTTTATCCATTCTCGGCCAAGAATTCGTGGTAAATCTTTGATTAAATCGATTCCACCACCGGTATTAAGCGGTTTTCCCGTCAATAGCTGTTCTACCTTTTCCGCAAGCAAGCCGTTAAACGGCGCAGCAAGCCAGTTCATCACCGAGCTAAACACAAAGGACAGCACCACCAATAATGTTAGTACCGCCAGCGGCCATAAAAGGAAATTCAACCAACTTAGGTATTCAGGGAGTTGACCCGATAACCAGGTAAAAATTTGCTCTAACTGCCCTATGGCGAAATAGATCAAGCCTGCAAAGAGTATTAAGTTGATAGAAAGTGGAATAAATACAAAACGTCTCAGTCCAGGTCGTTTTATTAAACTAAAGCCTTCTAAGAAGTAATTAACGCCGCTTTTTTTTGTTACTTGATTGGTTTTATTCATAGAATTCTTTCATAGCTAAGATTACGCATTGGGTCGATTGTGTGTCAGTCGGCTGTTATCCGCAAGTGAAAAGCCGTTAATCATCAATAAAAAACGTTACAAAATGCTGTTAGCTTTGGTAAAGTTAGCATCGGAATAAATCCCTCAAATTTAGTCGCTAAATAACTTAGCGTGGAAGTGACCTTAACGGCATCATGAGACTTAAACAGATAAAACTTGCCGGATTCAAGTCATTCGTCGATCCAACTAAAATCCCCTTACCCAGCCCCTTGAGTGCCATTATTGGTCCAAATGGTTGTGGGAAATCAAATATTATTGATGCGGTGCGCTGGGTACTGGGTGAAAGCTCAGCTAAACATCTGCGTGGCGACTCGATGGCAGACGTTATTTTTAACGGCTCAACAGCCAGAAGGCCTGTATCTGTCGCAGGCGTAGAGCTATTGTTTGATAATCAAGACAATCGATTAGCAGGTCAATATGCCAGTTATCAAGAGATAGCGATAAAAAGGCAAGTGAGCCGAGATGGCGACTCTAGTTACTTTCTCAATAATCAAAAGTGTCGTCGTAAAGATATTACTGATCTCTTTATGGGGACAGGACTGGGCCCTCGAAGTTATGCCATTATTGAGCAGGGCACGATCTCTCGCCTAATTGAATCAAAACCGCAGGAGCTGAGGGTATTCATCGAAGAAGCTGCGGGAATATCTCGATATAAAGAGCGTCGACGTGAAACTGAAAACCGTATTAGGCACACGCGTGAAAACTTATCACGCCTTGGTGATATTCGTGCAGAACTCGCTAAGCAGTTAGAGAGGCTAGCTGAACAAGCTGAAACAGCCAAGCAATACCGAGAGTTAAAGCAATCAGAACGTCAATGTGAGTCGGAGTTGGTGGTATCACGTTACCATGAACTTAATCAGCAAACGGATGTTCTCAACCTTCAGATCGGCAAGTTAGAAGTGCAGCAAGCCAGCTTATTAGCAGAGAAACAGACGCTTGAATTGAGTTTGACGGAATTAAATTTAAAATTAAATGAATTAGATAACCGCGAGCATGAACAAGTTGAAGCCTTTTACTTGTCCAAGACACATATTGCTAAACTTGAGCAATCACTGAAACATCGTCAGCAGCAAAATGATAGCTTAAATCAACGACTGCAAGAGATCACCGACCAAATAGAGCTTCACCAAGCGGGCCTTAATAGCGATAGTCTTACGCAGATTAATCTGCAACAGCAGCAGCAAAAATCTCTTCCTGAAATGGATAACTTACAGCGTCAGGTGGCTAACGGATCCGCACAACTTGCCACAGCGAGCCAACAGCACAATGACGTTTCTGAGTCGTTTCAGTTGCATAGCGAAGCAGAAGCTAAATCGCATTTAGCCGTCGAGATGAATCGAAGTAAACTCAATCACTGTTCAAATGAGCTTACTCAAAAGCAAAAGCTCGTTGCAAGGCTAACGGAAAAAGCGCAACAACTGAGCGAACAGCTTGCTGGACTAAAGGCGAGCCCGTTAACGGCTCAGTGCGATACGCTGATGCTCGATAGCGAGGGCGAACAAGAGGTTTATGATGAGCTAAGTTTCAATATAGAAACTCGTCAAAGCGCAAGCGACGCTCTTAAAATTGAACTTGAATCGATAAAAGTTAAATTGGCTGATGAAAAGGGACGTTTATCGGTTATTTCGCAGCTATTGCCTAAGGAAAATGACAACGAGTGCACTCAGCTATGGCAAGTCATTGAGGTGACGCCAGGCTGGGAAGTTGCAGTCGATTTGTTACTCTCCAATGTACTTAATTCTCCAGTATTACTTGACGATGCAGTTCAGATTAGTAATGGTTTTAAGCCTAACCCAATGGCTAACCATGTCATCAGTACGCCGGTGAATTTGCAGCCTTGGTTAAGCCAAGTTAGCTGGCTAGAAACGAAGGACGAAGCGTTACAACAACGTGTGAAACTTGCTAGCAATGAAATGTTCGCTACCGCCGATGGCTATCTGGTAGGGGGAGATTTTGTTGTTAAAAAAACATCAGGTTCTAGCTCGTTGGTGCAACTTAAAAATGAATACACTGCGCTTACCAATGCCGTCACTGACACAGAAAAAAAATTAAGCTTGTTAACAGATGCATTGTCTAAGCAAGCGCAAGAGCTACAGCCCTTGGTGGCTTCTCAGCAGCAAAAGTATCTACATATCCAAGCACAAAAAGTCACTTTAGCCGGTTTGCAGTCGCAAGTTAAAGCGTTGTTACAGGCAATTAATGATACCAATGAACGGCATAAGCAGTTACTGCAAGAACTCTCTGATACGCGGCTAGAGCTGGAGCAGTTATCAGCCGAAAAGGGGAAGTTACAAAACGACGCACAAGTGTTGCAGCGTACTTTTGAGCAAGCCTTACGAAGCAAGCAAACAGCCGAATCAGACAAACTTGCGGCTGCGACTTTGTTGAAAGAGCTGAATGGGTCTCTCAACAGCTCAGAAATTGCGCTTAAAGCCCGACTTAATAGTGAACAAGCCATACAAACCCAAGTCGCTTTAATCGAGCAAAAGGTTAATCATCAAAAGCACCGACTTGCAGAGCTTGAACACAATGAAAAGCAAGTTCTTGAGCAATTGAGCTTTAAAGAGAGCGGTAGTGTCAATAACAAGGCTCTGCCAATAAAAAGCCAGTTAGCGCAAGCATTGGAAGTTCAACAAGTTCAACAGCAAGCATTGAGTGATATCAGACAGCAGCAGGCAGGACTTCAAGAACTGTGCGATAGTGCAGGAACGAATAAAAAACAACAGCTTGCGAAGATAGAAGACTTGACTCAAAACATGAGCACGTTAAAGTTACGTCGTGAGGGGTTAAAAGGGCAGATCGATAGCCAATTTAGCTTGATAAGTGATCAAGGCATCGATGTTGAGCAGGTATTGTTAAAACTCGATGTTGATCGTAGTACCTTATGGCGTCAAAAAGAGTTGGAACGTTTACGCGCTAGAATAGTGCATTTAGGGGCTATAAACCTCGCGGCTATTGAAGAGTTTGAACAGCAAAATGAACGTAAAAGCTATTTAGATAGTCAAGATGAAGACCTGAATTCTGCATTGAGTAGTTTGGAAGAAGCTATTCGAAAAATTGATACCGAAACCAAAAGTCGATTTAAAGATACTTTCGATAAGGTTAATAAAGATTTAGGGATTTTGTTTCCGAAAGTATTTGGTGGGGGGAGCGCATATTTAGCGTTAACAGATGACGACCTTTTGGAAACTGGGGTCACGATTATGGCGCGACCACCGGGTAAAAAGAATAGTACAATCCACCTTCTTTCGGGTGGAGAAAAAGCGTTAACCGCATTATCATTAGTTTTTGCTATCTTTAGACTAAATCCAGCCCCTTTTTGCATGTTGGACGAAGTTGATGCACCTTTGGATGATGCCAATGTAGAACGATTTTGTCGTTTAGTAAAAGAGATGTCCCAAAGCGTACAATTTATATATATTAGTCATAACAAGATCACCATGGAATTGGCCGATCAACTTATCGGTGTGACTATGCATGAGCCCGGCGTTTCACGCATTGTGGCGGTAGATATCGATGAAGCGGTGGCGTTAGCTGACGCTGGATAAACATAGGAATTACAGGGTAACCAATGGAAAATTTGCAAGTGGTGTTGCTTCTTTTAGGTGCGGTAGCGATTATTGCCGTACTCGTGCATGGTTTTTGGTCCATACGAAAGCAGCAGCCTAAAGGGTTCAAACAAAGCCCAATGACAGATATCAATCGAGAACGTAGAGATGCTCAAGGTTTCGATAATGATGGTATCGGTGAAGTGAGAGTCGTGCAGGCTCGCGTTGATGGTTCTGCTGATATAGAGCAGGGTATTGCTCCATTAGTGACTGACGTTGATGTAACAGAAACCGTCGAAACGGTATTTGAATCGAATGCTGATGAAACCTTTAGTTTAAGTGAAGCGCCCACTCAAAAAGCCGCTCGTACCGCAAAAAATACTCGCGTTGAGCCTTCATTGTCAGTAGACGACACTGATGTGGTTGTCGAAGCGTCGCCGATTCAGCCGTCATTATTTGCTGCTGAAGAAGCCGTTTTAAGCGATGAGGCTGCCCAAGAAAGCTATGTTGCTGAAGAAGTAGAGCAGGAGCAACCTTTAGGTGAGCCTCAAGATGTGTTGGTATTGCATGTGGTGGCTAAAGAGGGTGAAGAGCTTAATGGCGCAGAATTGTTACCTTGCTTACTGACATTGAACTTTAAATTTGGTGAGATGAATATATTCCATCGTCATGAAGACAATGCAGGCAAAGAGAAGGTACTGTTTTCAATGGCGAACATGGTTAAGCCTGGTGTATTTGATCCTGACAGCATGGAGCAGTTCTCCACACAAGGTGTAGTGTTGTTTATGACGCTACCTTGCTATGGTGAAGCTATGAGAAACTTTTCGATTATGCTTAATTCTGCGCATCAAATTGCTGATGATCTTAACGGTGTAGTACTTGATGGTGGTCGCGATGAGTGGCTCGATAGTACTAAACAAAATTATATTCAACGAATTAAAGCGCAGGGTTAACTCAGAACAACTTATTTGTTAAACCGGTTTTTAAAAGGTCGCTTAGGCGGCCTTTATTATGTGGACAAAATGTATGAAAGCGAATGAACTAGAAATTGCAGAACTCACTGCGCAACTTAATCAGCACAATTACCATTACTATGTTGATGATAATCCCACGATCCCAGATGCTGAGTACGATAGGCTGCTTAAGCGTCTAAAAGAGTTGGAGATAGCACATCCTGAATTGGCGAGTAGCGACTCTCCGACCCAGCGTGTGGGTGGTGAGGCTTTGGCGAAGTTTGCGCAAATTACTCATCTAAAGCCGATGTTGAGTTTAGACAATGTGTTTGATGAAGCTGAATTTAGCGCATTTCATTCCAGAATCACCGATAAAGTGGGTACAGAACTCAGCTATTGCTGTGAGCCAAAGCTTGATGGCTTAGCGGTCAGTATTGTTTATAGAGACGGCATATTTGAACGTGCAGCAACTCGGGGCGATGGTCAAACCGGCGAAAACATTACTGAGAACGTACGGACTATTAAGTCTATACCGCTAAAGCTACGTGGCGATAAATTCCCACCGTTAGTTGAGGTGCGTGGTGAAGTGATAATGCCGCACAAGGCATTTGATGAACTTAATAAGCGCGCATTAGCCAAAGGCGACAAACTGTTTGTTAACCCCCGAAATGCCGCCGCTGGCAGCCTACGTCAGTTAGACAGTAAAATTACCGCCAGTCGGTCATTAGGTTTTTATGCTTACGCATTAGGGGTCGTGGAGCCAGAAACTTGGGCGCTTGCCGATAGCCATTATGGCCAGCTAGAACAGCTTCGCTCATGGGGCGTGCCCGTTAGCCAAGAGGTCAAAGTCTGTGAGTCGGTTGCTGAAGTGATGGAGTATTACCATGATATTCAACAGCGCCGCAGTAGCTTAGCATTTGAAATTGACGGTGTGGTCATCAAGGTTAATCAGATTGCACATCAACTCAGTCTGGGCTTTGTTGCTAAAGCGCCACGCTGGGCAACCGCGTTTAAGTTTCCAGCGCAAGAGGAGATGACGCTACTTGAAGGGGTCGATTTTCAAGTGGGTCGCACCGGTGCTGTAACGCCAGTAGCCCGACTTAAACCGGTATTTGTTGGCGGCGTGACCGTATCAAATGCCACATTGCATAATGCCGATGAAATAGCGCGGCTTGGGGTTAAAATGGGCGATACGATAATTATTCGCCGCGCGGGTGATGTTATCCCACAAATTGTTGCCGTGGTTGCTGATAAACGCCCTGAAAACGCAGAAGAAATAGAATTTCCAACACAATGCCCTGTATGTCAAAGCCTAGTGGAACGCATTGAAGGTGAGGCCGTAGCCCGTTGCACCGGTGGACTATTTTGTGAAGCACAACGGAAAGAAGCCATTAAACATTTTGCCTCTAGAAAGGCGCTCGATATCGACGGTATGGGCGATAAAGTTGTTGAGCAACTCATCGATAAAGAGTTGGTCGAAAGCCCAGCCGATCTATTTAGGCTCACAGCCTCTGCGATGACCATGCTTGAGCGTATGGGGATGAAGTCAGCCACTAAATTAGTGGCAGCCATCGATGTGGCAAAACAGACAACCTTCTCCCGCTTCCTATATGCATTAGGGATAAGAGAGGTGGGTGAAGCGACAGCGGCTAACCTTGCTGCCTATTTTAAGACATTAGCCGCTCTTAAGGCATCAAATGCAGAAGAGTTTATTAAAGTCGATGATGTTGGCGCTATCGTCGCGGCACATCTTGAGCACTTTTTTGCACAACCTCATAACTTAGAGGTTATTGATAAGCTCATCGATGCTGGCATTTATTGGCCTGAGATCGAAGAGGTAGCTGAAGCGGACTTATCGCTAAAAGGGCAAACATGGGTATTAACCGGGACATTAACCCAGCTCAACCGCAACGATGCTAAAGCACAGCTACAAGCACTCGGTGCCAAGGTGGCGGGCAGTGTATCGAAGAATACTGATTGTTTGGTTGCCGGCGCAGCGGCAGGTTCTAAGCTAACCAAAGCACAAGAGCTAGGCGTAAAAGTGATCGATGAAGAAGCATTGATTGCAATCTTGTCTTAACAACAGTCACGGTAAACAAAAGCTCCTTTTTAAGGAGCTTTTTGTTTTCTGCTCATTGAAATTTTTAACTCTGACACCATATCTACTTTATGGGTAGTGACCCTTCACAAGGTGATTGTATGAGGTGCTACGACCGATTTTAACTCAAAGGAGATGATTTGAATTTTAGCAATATTACCTGGCTTGACGATAAAGGCCATATCAAACCTCCGCTGATGCTATACCTGATATTGGTGTTTTTGGCGCGTGGTTGGTGCATATTAGTGGCGTCTTTAACCCAAGCAAGTGATAGGGCTGGTCTGGTCGCGTTGGTTTACCCGCAAAAGTCCGACTTTTTAATGGCATTAATGGCAGGGGCTGGAGCCTTAGTCGTCTACGCGGCCATTATTGCTGAAAGGAAACGTCAACCTCAGTGGGTACGGCCACTATTTCCTTATATGAAATGGTTGTTACTGGCACTATTGTGTATCGATGCAAGTTTACTGATCCAGCGGATACTGCATGCACACTATGTTTATAGCTGGAGCGTCGGATTAGACTCGCTATTTCTGTTTTGGAGCACGCTTTATATTTTCAACTCGAAGAGGTTGAGGCATTATTTTTCTGATTGGAAAGCACAAGTTTAGATATTTCACCTGCTAATATTCACTTCATTACCTCTTTCTTGACACTATGACTAACCGTTAAATTGAATCGGTTAGTTCAACTGAATTAACTTAGCCATGACCTCTGCTTTTTTAGTTAGATAAGAATGTTGGTCTTTGCATTAGTGTCAAGCTAATGAAATAAAAGATAAAAAAAAGACGCTGTATAATTACAGCGTCAAAAGAATCTGCAATATCGACAGCATTCGATATGATGATCCGGGGATGTTAACAAAAAACCTTTTTCAGTTAAGTAATAAGCAGAACTCGATTACTACTCGCCTTCATAAAGGACAATTGACAGTTAGCCTTTGAAACGAATAGTCGGGGCTATCAATTTCAAAGAACAGCGTTAGTATACAATAATCACGGTTGTATACAATATCCATTACTGCGATTGTTGCAAAAGTGTGAAATGATTACGCTATAAGTTATAACTGAATTGAGTTAAGAATAAATTGCTAACATTCAAAAGAGTGGTTGCTAATGCATTCGTTTCTACGGTTGATCAAATATTGGGCAATCTTCTATTCCATTGTAAATGAACTGCGGTTTATCAATCGCAGCTGTCATAAAATTGACTTCTAACTGTTATTATGACGGGAAAGCTATTATTATCTGGGCATAAGTAAAATCGATATCCAAATACTTTAGCGTCAATTTAATCACTACTAAAGCCGTTGGTTCTAAACACCTATTCAAGAGTGAGACGCTTTATTGAGCGAGTGCATTTTCACTGGAGCAATCAGTAATGTCCAAGGACGTTAAATTACCTTTGTCACAATTAAGCGTTGGATTAACCATTAAGTTACCGCTGTTATGGACTAATCATCCGTTTGTGTTTAATCAATTCGTGATTGAAACCGCAGCGCAGATAGAGTTGATTAAAAGCTTAAATATCTCTTATGTGTATTTAATCGCTGGCAAAGCACTAGAAGCTACGCTTGCTGCACAGCCGGCAGTCGCTGCGGTAGAGAAGTCCGCAGAAGAGTACGCAAAAGAGCGGCTTTTAGCTCTGCGAAAATCATTAAGGGTTAGCCAGCAACGATTTCAAAAGTGCGGTATTGAATGTCGCACAGCATTTTCAAAAATAACTGCTGAACCTGAAGGGGCCTACCGTTCTGCAGCGACTCTAGTTGAAATCCTTATGGATCATCTTAAAGAAACGCCAACACCACATCTTGCCTTAGTCAGTAGTGGTGAAGAGAGCGCGATTACTGAGCATGGCGTATCTGTTGCGGTATTATCGATGATGCTTGGGAGTTTGCTCGGTTGCACTGATTCTGAATTACGCGATATGGCGATGGGGGCATTGTTCCATGACATTGGCAAACGGAAAGTGCCTGATGTTATCCGGCGGAAAAAGTCGAATTTGTCTGATCATGAAGTTAACTTCTTAAAGATGCACCCAAAGTTTGGCTATGACATGATGACTAGACAGAATCTATTTCCTGAAGCTGTGCTCGATATCGTTTTACATCATCATGAATGGGCTGATGGCAGCGGCTATCCTAATGGACTGAAAGGTTCAGCTATATCAATCACAACGCAGATTGTTGCGCTTGCCAATGATTTTGAGATGTTGCTAAAAGGGGGCGGGGGGCGTTCTCCTCAAGTTGCTTTAGGGTACCTCTTTAAAAATCGAGCCGGAAAACATGAACCTAGGTTGATTTCAGCGCTGGTTAAAGTGCTTGGGATCTATCCTCCTGGTACGCTGGTGTTGCTATCAAACTCTCAAGTGGCAAAAGTGCTGGTAACAACATCTATAGTGAAGCAACCCCACGTGCTAGCATGTGATGAAAGCGGTGACAATTCGTCGCTACGTTATTTAATTAACGAAGATGTGTCGATTGAGAAAGTGATAAAAATTGATGAGTTAAGTCAAATAGCATTAAAGGTATTGGACCCCAGTGCTGATATTAGTTTTTATTTCAGCTCTGTGTAATTAGTTTAAGGATAGAGATGATAAAGTCAGTCTGTATTGTAGGTTGTGGTTGGTTTGGCCTGCCATTAGCACAAGCAATGGTAACGCAAGGCATAAGGGTAAACGGTAGTAAGCGCAGTACTGAAAAGGCTGATTCGCTTACTGAGTATGGTATTAACGGCTTTACATTGGACCTATCGTTTGACGAACAGGTAGAAGAAGGTGAACTCGCCTTAGAAGCTGCACTCAATACTGATTGTTTAGTGGTTAATATCCCACCCGGTTTAAGAAACGATCCAGAGGGTTATTTAGTAAAGCTCGCAAGACTAACCAGCTTGATCCGCGATATCAGTTATCAGAAGATCATCTTTATCAGTACCACAGGGGTTTATCCTTCAGTCGAAAAACGAATGACTGAAGATGATGCTCTTGTCCATTCTGAAGTTAGCGATAAGCTGTTACAAGCGGAGGCGATGTTTGCCGGACTCACTAATAGCTGTATTGCTCGCTTTGCCGGTTTAGTCGGACCGAAGCGCCATCCTGGGCGTTTTCTTGCAGGAAAAACCGGTATGTCTCAGCCAGAAGCACCGGTTAACATCGTCCATTTAACTGATTGCATACGTGCCGTGTCTGAATTGATTTTTGAGCCAAGCTCGGAAGGGATCTATAATGTTTGCGCGCCTAAGCATCCTTCACGCCAGGATTTTTATCAACAAGCGAGTTTAGATTTGGACTTAGTCGCACCTCAATTCACTAAGGAGATGAGTGGCGGCAAGATCATTAGTAGTGATAGATTAACGAAAGAGTTAAATTTTGAATATCAGTTCAGTGATCCAATGGATATGCTGGTCGCCTGTTAAGTATTAAGGATAATTATGAAACCGTTAAAAGCATTTCTGGGTAGTGCGTTATTGGTGATATTTACGCTGTTACTACCGCTACAAAGTGCGTATGCCAAGCCATATGTAGAGGGAATCGATTACGTTAAAATCGCCGGGATCCCTGAAACACAAAAACCTGTGATCAGAGAGTTTTTTTCCTATAATTGTGGCCATTGTTATCGACAAGACCCGCTTTTTGAACAGACGGCGCATCTGCTGGAAAACAACATCCAGTTTGAAAGAACTCCAGTCGGTGCGGGACGTACTAGTTGGATACTAAGTCAAGAAGCCTATTATTTAGCGCAGAAATTTAATGTCACTAAGCAGGTTCATGGCAGTATCTTTAGCCGTATTCATGAGAAAGGGGAAGCTTTTAACCGCCCAGATCAACTAAGAGCGTTTTTTGTTAGCCAAGGCTTAGATGCTAAAGAGGTCGACAGCGCGATGAATTCGGCTGATGCAAAGCTTGCCTTGATGAACTATGACACTCAAGCCCAGTTAGCTGAAATTAGTGGTGTGCCGTCATTAGTGGTTAACGGCCAGTATTTGATTAAGGTGCAGCCTCGGTCACCAGAAGCGTTAGCAGCGATGATTAAATATCTTAGTGAGCTTAAAGACTAAGGGTTAAATAGTGATGAGAAGCCCACTTTAAGTGGGCTTTTTTGTATCTTGAATATGAAAATGGCTAATACCTTGGTCTAATTTAGCATTCGAAAGACAAGCGGCTTTACGTGCGCGTAACGCTGTAAGGTATTGTATTTAATTGGTTATTCACTTTGTTGAGTTGAAGTTTCCCTAAGCGTTAGACTAAGGTCGTGATTGTTGTTCGGCCCATGGTTGTTAGATTAAACCCTGACTTAATATAAAAATCAGCACAGGGGAGTCGCTATGAGTTTTGAAAGCAACGAGAAGGCAGAAGGTTATTGGCGTGAAAATTTACGCCTAGTACTCGGATTGTTAGCCGTGTGGGCTACAGTATCATTCGGGTGCGGTATTTTATTAGTAGATGTACTCAATGAGATCCATTTCATGGGGTTTAAGTTGGGATTCTGGTTTGCACAACAGGGTGCTATGTATGTGTTTGTTGCGCTTATTTTTGTCTATGTCGCAAAAGCGAATGCGTTAGACAAAAAATATGATGTGCATGAAGACTAATTACAAAGAACTTATTTAAGGAGCCATGAAATGGACGTACAAACACTAACTTATCTGATTGTAGGGGTTACTTTTGCCCTTTATATCGGTATTGCGATCTATTCGCGAGCCGGTTCGACTAAAGAATTTTATGTTGCTGGTGGCGGTGTTCACCCTGTGATGAACGGTATGGCAACGGCAGCTGACTGGATGTCGGCTGCATCATTTATCTCGCTTGCCGGTATCGTGTCGTTTACCGGTTATGACGGTTCAGTATACTTAATGGGTTGGACGGGGGGTTATGTTCTGCTAGCGCTTTGTATGGCTCCTTACCTACGTAAGTTTGGTAAGTTTACCGTGCCTGACTTTATTGGTGACCGTTATTACTCACAAGCCGCACGTACAGTTGCGGTTGTCTGTGCCATCTTTATCTGTTTCACCTATATCGCCGGACAAATGCGTGGTGTAGGCGTTGTATTCTCAAGGTTCCTAGAGGTTGAAGTAGAAACTGGCGTTTATATCGGTATGGCAGTGGTGTTCTTCTATGCTGTTTTAGGCGGTATGAAGGGTATTACCTACACTCAAGTTGCACAGTATTGCGTACTTATCTTTGCTTTCATGGTGCCTGCAATTTTCATCTCGGTGATGATGACGGGTCATGTTCTTCCTCAAATTGGCTTTGGTGCTGAACTAATCGATGCTGCGGGTAATGGTACTGGAGTTTATCTTCTTGATAAGTTAGATGGTTTGTCAGCTGAACTTGGGTTCTCGCAATACACTGAAGGTTCAAAGAGCATGATTGATGTGTTCTTTATTACCGGTGCTTTGATGTTCGGTACCGCGGGTCTCCCGCACGTTATCGTACGTTTCTTTACCGTACCTAGAGTAAAGGATGCACGTGTATCAGCAGGTTGGGCATTAGTCTTTATTGCTATTATGTACACCACCATCCCAGCATTAGCTGCTTTCTCTCGTGTAAACATGATTGAAACCATCAATGGACCTGAGTCAACGGGTGTTGCCTATGAAACAGCTCCTGAATGGATTAAGAACTGGGAGAAAACAGGTCTAATTGAATGGGATGATAAAAACCAAGACGGCAAGATTTATTACGCTAAAGGTGCTGAAAGTGAAATGAAGATTGACCGTGATATCATGGTGCTTGCGACCCCTGAAATTGCTAATCTTCCAGCTTGGGTTATCGCGCTCGTTGCTGCGGGTGGTTTGGCTGCTGCGCTATCGACATCAGCGGGTCTGCTACTTGTGATCTCGACTTCGGTATCACATGACTTACTGAAGAAAAACTTAATGCCCGATATCTCCGATAAGAAAGAGTTGATGTATGCGCGGATAGCAGCAGCATTGGGTATTGTGATGGCAGGTTACTTTGGTATTAATCCACCAGGGTTTGTTGCTGCGGTTGTTGCGATAGCTTTTGGTCTGGCTGCATCGTCACTGTTCCCTGCAATCATCATGGGGATCTTCTCTAAGACGGTTAACAAGGAGGGCGCAATCTCTGGCATGATAGTTGGTCTATTATTCACCGCGTCTTATATTGTTTACTTCAAGTTTGTTAACCCTAGTGCGAACAGCAGTGATAACTGGTTCCTTGGGATTTCACCTGAAGGTATTGGCATGCTCGGTATGATGGTTAACTTTGCCGTCGCCTTCGGTGTCAGCAAGGTGACATCAGCTGTACCACAAGATGTAGTGGACATGGTTGAATCTATTCGTTTCCCTAAAGGTTCAGGTGGAGCACAAGATCACTAGTTCCGATGACTAAAGTGATTAGAAAGAGCGCATTAAGCGCTCTTTTTTTATGGGTAATTTATTGTCACTGGCCTTTAGTCGAATAGTCCAAGTGATGGTGTAACCGCTATAGTGGTCTTTGAAAATAGAGGATGTGAGCAAGGGAGTCGTTAAATGGATGCAAGTGAATTACAACCCATCGTGCAGTTTTTACAACAAAGCGTACCCTTTGAGTCACTTGATGAGGCCACGTTAGCAACTTGCTGTCGTTCCTTAACCGTAGGTTACTACAGTAAAGCGTCAAGTTTTGTTCCTTTGGACCCGTCACATCCGCAGCTATATATTGTTAGAAGCGGCGCCTTCGAAGTTAGAGACATTAGTGGAGAACTATTAGATAGACTTGGTGAAGGTGACTATTTCGGCTTTCCGTCTTTGTTGTCTGGTGAGCAAGCGAGTAACCGAGTTGCTATTTTGGAAGATGGCTTGGTATACCATTTACCACCTGACATATTTAACTTACTGCGAACTAAAAGCCGTCAGTTTGATCGATTCTTTAATAAGGCGTTTGCCAAGCGTTTAAGGCATCAAGGTCGATTTAAAGCAAGAGAGTTGACAACCACGAGCCGTATAACCACATTAATGTCTCATTCTCCATTAATGATCGATATGAAATCCTCCGTTGCAGATGCTGCAAAATTGATGAGAAAATCACGCGTATCTTCCGTGCTGGTGATTGATAACAGTAAACTTGTTGGTATTTTGACCGACAAAGATTTACGTAACCGTGTCTTGGCTGAAAACCTAGATGGCAAGCTGCCTGTACATCAAGCCATGACAACAA
Source organism: Shewanella sp. KX20019 (assembly GCF_016757755.1). Lineage (NCBI taxonomy): Bacteria > Pseudomonadati > Pseudomonadota > Gammaproteobacteria > Alteromonadales > Shewanellaceae > Shewanella > Shewanella sp. KX20019. The sequence goes on from NZ_CP068437.1 coordinate 2,138,502, forward strand.
CCCCTATCTCAATTGAATCAAACTCCCTGGTATTTGAAGCGATGCTGTTGATGAGTGAGCATAATATTCATCACCTGCCCGTAGTCGACAATGGCGAGACCAAAGGGGTTATTACCAGTACCGACATTTTACGCGGTCAGAGTTCGCAGCCCTTATTGTTAATTGGAGAAATAGAGCGGCAAAAAGATCTTCCTAGTTTGATTCTCGTCAGCAAGCAAATACCACTTCTCCTGCAAAACCTTATCAGCGCTGATGCACGAGCTGAGGAGATAGGACGAGTGTTAACTTCTGTAACCGATGCATTAACAAGGCGCCTCATTGTACTTAATCAGCGGATATTGGGCGAAGCTCCTATGGCATTTTGTTGGCTAGCCTTTGGCTCTCAAGGCCGGCAAGACCAAGCTGCGTGTTCAGACCAAGATAATGGCCTGCTACTTGCGCACGAACCGGATGAGGCTGCGCAAGGCTATTTTGAAGCTTTATCGAAGGCAGTTTGTGCTGGGCTTGATGAGTGTGGTTATGTTTATTGCCCTGGCGATATAATGGCGCAAAACCCAAAATGGAGAATGTCCCTCAATCGTTGGCGCGCTGTATTTGATAAGTGGGTTAATACACCCGATCCAAAAGCCTTGATGCACTGCAGTATATTTTTCGACATGCGAGCAGTGTTTGGGCCACAATCTCTGTTTGATGGTTTGCAAGATGAGGTCCTTAAAAACACCAAAAGCAATGATATTTTCCTCGCGGGTCTGACAGGTAATTCTTTAACGAGCACGCCACCGCTAGGCTTTTTTAGACAATTTGTGTTGGAGCGCGATGGCACCGAGGTAAAAGGAATCGATCTAAAGCATAAAGGTAATGCTTTGATTAATGATATTGCGCGGGTTTATGCATTATCTGCTGGCATTAAAGAGGTTAACACTGCTAAACGAATTAGAGCCTTAATGGATCAAGATATCATAAACCGCAAAGATGCACTAAATCTTGCGGATGCCCATGAGTTCATTGCTCATATGCGGCTATCTAATCAAGGTTATCAATATACTCATGCAAAGCCCGTAACTAACTACCTGATGCCGAAGGACGTATCGTCTTTAGTACGGCATCAATTAAGAGATGCCTTTAAAGTAGTACACGATGGGCAGGTAGGACTGAAACTGAAAATGATGCGGAGTTACTAGATTTTTGAAGAGTATCTACCTTAAGAGTAAGTTGCGATGGCGTACTCTCAAAACGAGTAATAAAAGCATTAAACACTATTACCGTGAAGTATTAAGCAACTTATCAAAACCCTTGTTGCAAATACCGTTAATGGCTATTGATTTAGAAATGACCGGTTTGGACCCTAAATTTGACCAGATTTTGAGTATTGGTTTGGTTCCAATTCACAACGGCATGTTACAACTTGGAAAAGCACAGCACAAATTGGTGAGTATAGACGGTAGCGTTGGCGACAGCGCTGCAATACATGGCATTGTCGATAGACAATTAGCAACAGCAATTTCAGCTAAAGAGGCGATGGATTGGTTCTTAAGTCAAACTCAAGGTCATGTATTAGTCGCACATCATGCGCCTCTAGATATGTGCTTTCTTAAAGCTGAGATCTACCGTAGCTTAGGTGAAAAAATGTCTTTCGTTGCGATTGATACCATGGCGTTAGAGCGAAGTCGCTTACTACGGCAACATGAAGTGCTTAAGGAAGGTTCGTTAAGATTAGATGCGTGTCGGCGCCGATATGATCTGCCTATTTATGCTGCGCATAATGCGACTGTTGATGCCTTAGCATGTGGTGAGTTGCTGTTGGCACAAATGGTGGGAATAGCTGGTAAAGATGATCTGAATTTGTTTGATCTTCTTCGTTAAGAAAAGCCTCAATGGCGTATCTCTGCTCTAGTTCAGCACATTCAAACTAAGAAATGACAGCCCTTTGTTGCACTACCATTTACCACCACTTAACTAACGCTGCTGTGATATTTTGTTGTCGATACGGCTTTAATTTGAAATATTAATAATTTGAACGTAGTTTTGCTTACATATTTAAGCTTCTTCAATTAGTAACTGTTCTATAACTTATTAATATTAAGTGAATTGGATCTATAGGGACTTTTATGCCGTTACCGTTAGTTTGGTTGGGCGCTGCAGCGATTGGTGCCGCTTTGATTGCTGATGAACGAGAAAAGCAAAAAGAGATTGCCAAGAAACGTTTGCATGGCAATGCTGTAGCAGATCATACGACAGGGGCAAGTGCCGAACTGTCACCGAGCCTATGGCATACAGGCGACAAGAAAGTTCAGCTTGAACCCGGTTCGATCATCTGCTGCTTCGTGTTTGGGGTCATTGAGCATACGGGAATTTGGTTAGGGGATGACACCTTAGTGGAGCTACATGGCAGTGGTTTAATTCGCGCAGTTTCCACTCGGCGCTTTCTTGTTGGCAGAAGTGGCAGTCGGGTCTTTCAAGCCTGTAATCATCTTCACCAGCCGTTAGTGGGAGAGCAGATCTTAGCACGAGCAAAACAAGCGATATTCACTTATAGAGAATACGATCTGTTAGACAATAACTGTCATCGATTCGTTTGGCATTGCTTAAGTGGAGAAGAGAAGGCCTTATCGAGTTTTAGTAAACTGAATAATGAGATTGGAATGTACTTTAAAGAGGCTATTTATTGGGATGAAGCGATTGTTTAATACAAAAACACCGACGGGTTAGGTCGGTGTTATTAAGCAATCTTTTAAGGCTAAGCTATTTACAGAAGTGCTTTACCGCTTTGCTAACCAATTCAATACCCGTTTTATCACAAGGTGGTAGCTCAGCATCACTAATATTGATAGGAGTCACTCTGTCACCCCATTTGATTAACGCTGCAGCTGAGGTTAAGCCAGCACCAAATGCACAAGACAGTATTGTTTGATGTGGTTGAATTTTACCTTGCTCAAGAGCATCACAAATAGCAATCGGAATCGTAGCAGCTGAGGTATTGCCATAATTAGCAATATTTTTAAATGCTTTTTCTTTGGGAATCTTCATACGACTAATCAGCGTATCGATAATACGTTCATTAGCCTGATGAGGGATCACCCAATCGATATCTTCCTTATCGATACCACATTTCTCAATGACCTTGGTACTTAACTTGCCCATGCCAGCAATTGCACGTTTGAAAATCTCTTGACCGTTAAATTCGATATAAAAATCGAGTGAAGAGGCTTCAAACCTGTCCATTGCTGTACCAAAGCCAGCTTTAAGAATATCGCGACCAGCAGGGTCATTATTAAGCTCGTAGCCCAAGACACCAATCGCTTCGTCAGTTGCTTCAAGCACGACAGCTCCAGCACCATCACCAAATAAAACCGCTGTTTCACGACGTGACCAATCTAAGAAGAACGATAGTCTTTCAGCACCAATGACAAGGACTTTTTTACATTGGCCGCTTTTGATCTGCGAACTACCTAGGCCTAGCCCATAAAGAAAACCACTGCATGCTGCATTGATATCAAACGCAGCGCAGGTTGCACCCACATTGGCTTGAACCGTTGAAGCGATATTCGGGATCAATGTGTCTGGTGTAGCTGTTGCTAGAATAATCATGTCTAGGTCGCTGCCTTCAATACCTGCGGCAGCAAGTGCTCTTTGAGCGGCAACAGAGGCAAGCTCAGAGGTATTTACATGACTAATATGACGTTGGCTAATACCTGTGCGAGGTTTTATCCATTCATCAGAAGTTTCAATAAATGTTGAAAGGTCATGGTTTGTTAGGGTAGCGGGCGGAACACACTTTCCCCAACCTGTAATCGTAGCGTACTGCATTAGGATATCTCTCAAAAAATAAAAAGGCAGAACCTGAGGTCTGCCTTGTCAATCAGTATTAGTAAAGCTTAACAAGTCTTTTAGCACTCAACAGTGAGCTAGCCCTCTTGTTGAGCAACCAAAATTCTAATTGCTTCTGCAGCATGCAGGATGTGACTGCGTAACAACGCTACCGCATTATCAACGTCACCTTGCCTACAATAGTCTAGCAATTCTCTATGATCTTGTTGTGCTTTAGGAATACCGCTCGCTAAAAAAAGCTGCAAGCGGACGTATCGGTCGCAGTTGGTATTAAGCCCATTGACGACTTCAATTGTATGGGGTTTGTCTGCAGCGCGGTATAGACAAGTATGGAATTGGGAATTTAACCCACTCCAGCTTTCAATTTGGTCTTTATCTTGAAAAGCAACATCAAGCGAGTCCAAAATACTCTCAGCTTCTGCGAGGTCATCTTCAGTCATATTGGGGATAGCTTTTGCCAATAGATCTGTCTCTATTAATGCTCTTAAGTCAAATAGTTCAGTGACTTGGACAGCCGACAAAGTAGTCGCAGTCGCGCCTTTATGAGCTTCAAACTTAACTAACCCTTCAGCTTCTAATTGCAGTAATGCCTCTCGAACTGGGATCCTGCTTACATTCATTTCATCGGCTAAGGCACTTTGGCGTAATGGCATACCCGCAGCGATTTCACCTGAGAGGATTTTCTCCCTTAATACTTCAACAACAACTTGGGTGCGTGTTTTATGAACGATAGGCGTTATTCTGCTCATATATCCTGTTTTTATGTTAGTTATTCAAGATGATTTTCTTAGATTACCGCTTAAATAAGCATAATGAAAGGGAAACAACTTGTTTCCCTGTACATATGTTGAAATATTTAGAATGTAATGATATTTTCTTGCTCTTGCCTTAACTTCTGTGGCATGAGCGCTATTGGCATGTTTTGTATACATAACGGTCGTTCGAAGCGAGACATTGCCTGGGTGCCAACCGATGTCGTACGGCTATCGGTACTGGCCGGATATGGCCCGCCATGGTTCATCGAGTGACATACTTCAACACCTGTAGGCATTTGGTTGAATATTAAACGGCCTACATTGTATGAGACTGATTCAATTAACTGAGTTTGCTCTGCCAACTCAGGGTCTAGTCCATGAATAGATGCCGTTAACTGACCTTCCATCTGCTCAGCTATTAACTCCATCTGTGCTTGGTTATCACAAACAACAACGACCGCGAATGGTCCAAATACTTCTTGTTGAAGCTCATTTAAAGCTAAATAATCTTCAGCGGTGACTTTAATCGCAGCCGGGCGCGTAAAGTGGCTTGCCGGTGATGATTTACCCTGTGAAATCAGCTCCACTGCATCATTATTAATAAGCGCTTCAACTTGTGATTGGTAGGTAGCTGCAATGCCTGCTGTTAGCATGCTAGCCGCTGATTCAAGTGAGATTTTCTCGGCTACTGTGGCAAGGTAGCGATTTAGTGCCTCGCCTTTTATTGCCACCACTACCCCAGGACTTGTACAAAACTGGCCATGGCCCATCAACATAGATTGCACCTGAGTCGTAGCAAGGCTTTCCGCTTGTTGTGTCAGCAGTTCACTAAGTAAGAACTGTGGGTTCGTTGAACCCAGTTCACCATAGAATGGGATCGGTTCAGCTCTTGCCGCGCAAAGATCAGCTAAAATGCGACCCACTTTCAGTGATCCGGTAAAGCCGACTGCTTTAATAGCGCTATGGCTAACTAGTAGCGTAGAAGACTGAGGCTCTGTTGACTGTACCAGGTTAAATACCCCCGCAGGGATTTGAGTTTTTTCACTTGCTCGTGCAATTGCCTTACTTACAAGTTCGCTAGTAGCCGCGTGAGCAGGGTGTCCTTTTACAACAACACTGCAACCTGCTGCAAGTGCTGCAGCGGTATCACCACCGGCTGTTGAAAAAGCCAAAGGAAAGTTTGATGCGCCGAAAACCGCAACGGGTCCAATAGGTAGAGTTCCTAGTCTAGTGTCGGGTTTTGGAAGAGGTTGTCTGTCAGGGTTAGCAAGGTCGATCAGTACATTCTCGATAGGGGTTCTTAATGTACTTGCAAATAACTTTAATTGTCCGCAAGTCCTGCCTGTTTCGCCTTGTAGACGAGCCATTGGCAAACCTGTTTCTACATGAGCTGTTTGTGTAATTGCAGCGATATCAGCTTGGATCTCATCAGCAATTGCATCTAAAAAGTCTGCACGATTTTCATTAGTTGTGCGTCTATATGTAATGAAAGCTTGCTGCGCTGCGTTAACGGCATCATTGATATTTTTTGATGTCGCCGATGCGAATTGCCATTCAGTGGCTTCGTTTTGGACAGGGTTCATACTGTTAAATTGCAGTGGTTCGTCAGTCCAAACACCATCGATTAAATGCTGACCACTAATTGCTACTGTTACTAAATCTGTCATATTCACTCCTGAACTTAGGTACTCAATAAATTAATTGTTGATCACACGACCTGAAAACCGAAAGCATAAGGGTCACTATCATCAATGGTAATGGTGTTGTTGCCAGTCATTCTGGCCCAGCCTTTAATGCTTGGCATAATGCCCTGGTAGTCACCGACTTGCGTTGCTGATTCAATTTTTCCAACAAACTGGCTGCCGATAATGCTCTCGTGGGTATACTCTTCGCCGATTTGCAGATGCCCTTTTGCATATAATTGGGCAAGCCTAGCACTTGTTCCGGTGCCACAGGGCGAACGGTCAATGGCTTTGTCACCATAAAAGACCGCATTTGCACCATCGGAACCTGAAGAGATGGTATCACCAGTCCAAAGCACATGTGTTACGCCACTTACCGTAGGATCATTTGGGTGGATACAAGTAAGTTGTTCTTGCGCAATGGCTCTGACAATGGGGCTCCAGCGAAGAATGTCAGCTGCGCTCCAGTGGCGCAATCCAGGAAAGTTTTCTTGCGGGTCAACAATAACGTAGTAGTTGCCGCCATAGGACACATCTACCTTTAGTGTCCCTAAGCCTGGAATATCTAAAATTTGGTCCCTATGTGCAAGATATGCTGCAACGTTATATATCTTGACCCAATCAACTTTTTCATCAGTTTTTTGATAATCAATTTTTATCTGGCCAGCGGGGACATCGATGATGAGTTTCCCCGGTGTTTTTGCCGTCAATAATCCAGATTCAATTGCTGACGTAACGGTGCCAATAGTGCCGTGCCCACACATGGGCAAGCAGCCACTGGTTTCTATAAATAAAATAGACGCATCAGCGTCGTTAGAGCACGGAGGATAAAGAAAGGCACCAGACATCATGTCGTGGCCGCGAGGCTCAAACATAAGCCCTTTGCGGATCCAATCATACTCGCGAAGAAAGTGTTGTCTTTTCTCGCTCATATTCTTGCCAAGAAGATGGGGGTGACCACTGGTCACAAGCCTTACAGGGTTACCGCCTGTGTGTCCATCAATACAAAAAAACGTGCCTTTCAGCATAAATATAGCTCCACTATTATTGTTAGTGTGCTGAGCCGATATTAATCAAAGGCTCAGCGCTTGGAGATATGACTTAGGTTTAGTCGATGTTGTACTTGTCTAGATTAATACGTGTTTTGAGTGCTAGTGCGATAACTTCTTCTACATAAGCGCGTTCTTCACCTATTAATGGTAAACGTGGCATACGTACATTTTCACTACCACGACCTAAAATTTGCTCCGCAAATTTAATACACTGAACTAGCGTTGGAATGGTATCGAGTCTTAGCAGCGGCATGAACCAACGATAGATTTCACGTGCTTCTTCGATGCGCCCTGCACGTGCAAGTTTGTACAGTGTTACCGATTCCCGTGGGAATACGTTTGTTAGACCAGAGATCCAACCTGTTGCACCAAGCAGTAAACTTTCTAGAGCGATATCGTCCACACCGCATAGAATACTGAATCGCTCACCAAAACGACTTTGCAACTCAGTTAAGCGACGGGTATCAGTGGTCGATTCTTTGATGGCTACAATGTTATCTTCTTCTGCAAGAATTGCAGTCATCTCAAGATTAATGTCTACGCCATAACTCACAGGGTTGTTGTAGATCATGATTGGCAGTTTAGTTGAGCGAGCAACAGTCTGGTAATGTGCAACGACTTCACGATCTGTGCCACGGTAAACCATAGCAGGCAGTAGCATTAGACCATCAACACCAAGTTTCTCTACATCTTGTGCATAAAGAGATGCTAGTTCAGCAGTATTTTCAGTACATCCAGTTAGCACTAAAATACGGCCTTTAACGGTTTCTACGGTATGTTTGATGAACTCACGTTTTTCTTCTGGGCTTAGAGAAGCATTCTCTCCGATTGTGCCTAAAGCAATAATTCCGTCAATTCCATCTCTAATAAGATCTTCGAGCATACGAGCATTTGACTCGTAATTGATCGAACCATCTTCATTAAATTGAGTTGAGATAGCGGGGAAAACACCTTGCCAATTTACATTCATATTAAGCCTCTATTACTACGTTTTACATTTGAAATTATGGTTTGTTATGGGATATTGTATACGTGAAATTACAAATTAAAAGACCCCATTACGCGATTGGGAGTAACTAAATCACCCTTGCATTATTGTATACAATATGCAAAAAGATCAAGAGAAAACCTAAAAATGAGAAAAATTGAGATCAGTCCAGAGCTGGCAAGCACTTATACAGAATTCAAAACGATAGATGCACATACAGAAGGTGAACCTCTGCGTATTATTGTCTCAGGCTACCCTGAAATAAAAGGCAAAACTATTTTAGAAAAACGCAAATATGTTACCGAAAATTGCGATGTATACCGAAAATTGCTGATGCATGAGCCTCGAGGGCATGCAGATATGTATGGCGCGTTGATTACTGAAGCCGTAACACCGAACGCTGATTTTGGTGTGCTTTTTTTGCATAACGAGGGTTACAGCTCTATGTGTGGCCATGGCATTCTTGCTTTAGTTAAAGTGATGTGTACAACGGGTGCGATTGAGTTAAATGATAGCGAAAGAGTGATAAAAATTGATGCGCCAGCGGGGTTAATAACTGCAAAAGCTTACCGTGACCAACAAGGTAAGATTCATGCAAGCTTTAAAAATGTTGATTCATGGGCTGAGTCGTTAGATTGCACTGTGATGGTGGATGGTTTTGGTGACGTGACCTATGATATTAGCTTTGGTGGCGCATACTATGCGTATGTTGATGCAGACGCCCATGGTATTTCATGTGGCCAAGAAAACGTGGCTCAATTAATCGATATAGGCAGGCGTATCAAGCTTGCAGTGATGGCTTCACACCCTTTAGCACATCCTATCGAAGAAGATTTAAGCTTTCTTTACGGCACCATATTTACCTCAAAAAAGGTGACTGATCCTGAAGCGCACTCTCGCCACGTATGTATTTTTGCCGATGGTGAAGTGGATCGCTCACCAACAGGAACCGGTGTTGCTGGCCGAATTGCGCTGCTGTACGCAAAGGGGGAGGTTGCGTTAAATAGTCCATTAATGATTGAGAGTATTGTCGATGGCCGAATGATTGTAAGCGCAACGGCGACAACGCAGTTTCATGACAAACAAGCGGTGATCCCTGAAGTGTCTGGTCGCTCATATATTACTGGGAAACATCAGTTTTTTATTGATCCTGATGATGTGTTCCAAGATGGCTTTATGCTGCGTTAATGGTTACGACTACAATAGAGTAGATAAACGATATGAATAATCAAACACTTAACAGTCCCAGAAAAGTCACTATTATTGGTGCTGGCATTGTTGGTCTAGCAGCGGCTATTGAACTACAACGTGTGGGCTTCAATGTTACCATTCTTGATAAAGAAGGGACGGCCGCAGGTGCCTCAAAAGGCAATGCTGGTCATTTTGCAACCGAACAAGTTTTTCCCCTAGCTGACCCTGCTTTGTTACCTAAACTGCCTGGAATGTTAATGGATCCGATAGGGCCGTTTCGCATTCAACCACAATACTTGCTTAAAGCCCTACCTTGGTTTTTTCGGTTTTTGCATAACATGCTACCGTCTCGTAGAACAAAAAATGGCCAAGCGATTAAACTACTCAATCAAAATGCTATAGCAGCAATGAAATCATTAACTGCATTCTGCGACTGTGAAGATTTGCTAACCCTGAATGGCAGCTTATTAGTATTTGAAAGTACGCCCTTAGCCTTGGTTGAAAAAGAGTATCGGGCCTACGCCGATGCCGACGTGGATGTAAAGTTACTCAATGGCGATGAGGTTAGGGCACTTGAACCGTCATTAAGCAGTAGCATTACCAATGGGCTGTATTTTACTCATGTTGGACATACAGCTGATCCATATCGCTTATGCAAAGCATTAGAGGCTAAATTTAAGGAGTTAGGTGGTAAGCTTATCACCGAAGAACTTGTTCAGATCCACGCTGTCAAAACTAGCTCAAGCATACAACTTGATATGCATTCTGGACGTAGTGAGCAATCAGATGCTGTCGTTATAGCTTCTGGTGCATGGTCAAAACCGTTCGTTAAGCAACTCGGTCATTCAGTGCCGCTAGAAACCGAGCGTGGCTACCACCTTATGATGCCCCAAAAGAGTAATCTCTCTCGTCCCGTGGCTTCTTACAATCGTAAGTTTATAATCACACCCATGTTAGCGGGAACGAGGCTTGCTGGTACCGTTGAGTTTGGCGGCTTGAAAGCACCGCTAGTGGCAGCTAGAGCAGATAGTTTGTTCCCACACGGAAAAGCGCTATTGCCAGATCTATTTGCCGATGCTGTAGCGAGTGATGGTGAACGCTGGATGGGATTTAGACCATCTATGCCTGATAGTTTGCCGGTACTGGGACGAAGTAATAAACAAGCAAATGTATATTTCTCATTTGGTCATCAGCATCTTGGCTTAACGTGGGCGGCAGTGACAGCAAAGCTGCTGGCGGAGGAGATATTAGGAGAGCAAGCAAGTATAGAACTGAGCCCTTATCGTATCGACAGATTTGATTAGAGCTATTAGTACTCAATGAAAAGACCTATTGATAATACCTCAAACAAAGACCAAAAATTTGCTCCTTGTTTGAGGTATGAGTAAAGAATATAAATTTTAAAGTCGTTCTATGAGCAAACCGCATTCATTAAATTACATACTCAGTATTATGTATGTGCCATACAGTGCTCTATCTCTTCAACTGTTCTAGGCACATCGGCTGATAGGTTCTCAAAACCGTTTGCGGTTACCAGAATATCGTCTTCAATGCGGATCCCCATGCCTCGGTATGCTTCAGGTACATCGGTTGCATCTTCTGGAATGTAGATCCCAGGCTCAATCGTAAACACCATTCCTGTCTCTAATGTACGCCATTTGCCATTGTTGTCATGGTAGGGACCAACATCGTGTACATCCATGCCAAGCCAGTGACCAGTTTTGTGCACGGTAAAGCGTTTATAACTTTCAGTTGCCATGATTTGCTCAATCGAGCCGGACAATAATCCAAGTTGTTTGAGACCCTCTGCCATTACCTGCATACAGGTATTATAGAGGCTATTCCACATCGCGCCCGGCCGTACTTTATTTATGGCTTGATCTAATGCACTTAACACCAGTTGGTAAATGGCTTTTTGCTCAGGGGTAAAACGGCCATTGACTGGATAACTACGGGTGATGTCAGAAGCATAGTGCTCCAATTCGCCGCCGGCATCGATAAGTAGCATCTGGCCGTCCTGCAGTTGGCTGCTATTTTCTTCATAATGTAGGCAACAGGCATTATTGCCGCTGGCTACAATATTTGGATAAGCGACATCGTTACAGCCATATTTAGCGATAGTGAAGTCAAACAGTGAAGATAACTGACGCTCATTGATACCAGGATGGCAGGCCTGCATCACCGCAAGGTGTCCAGCGGTCGATGCAGTAACTGCGTTGCGGATTTTAGCTATTTCAGCTTGATTTTTAACTACTCGTCTTGGATGTAACAGCTCGGCAAGCGGTTTGATTGAGGTGAAATATTTTGGAGTGTCAAATGACGAATTGAATCTGTGATGATTTGACCAGTTGACTAATGATGATGAAAATCGGCCTAGCTCATCACTTATGTAGAGTGTTTTAATGTTTTGCAGCAGTGGTAATAAGGTTTGTTCAAACAGCGTATTCGAAAAGGCTCTGTCTGCACCATAATGCTCTACAGCGCCTTCAACCCCTGCACGGGATCCGAAGCTGACTTCTTGAGCTGGATCTTTAGGGCGACTGAACAATAGATACTCACTTACTTCGCGTTTGACCAATATAGCAATAGCGTCTGGCTCATCGAACCCTGTTAAATAGAGGAAGTCATTATCTTGTCTGAAGTGATACTTGATATTTTTACTACGGACTTTTTGCTGATAGCCAGCAAGGATCACTAAACTGTCATCAGGTAGCTGTTTAAGTAGCTCTGCTCGTCTGTGGCGATAGATATTGTCCATATTGTATTTTTCTTTGTATAGGTATGTATATTATATTCATTACACGATATTAGACAGTTTATAGCAAGTTCACGGTGCATTTTTGTTTAATGAATGAAATAATAACGTCATTAATGATTAGAGAGACGGCATTTTGAAACGAGCAGTATTTTTAGACAGAGATGGTGTCATCAATATAGATCATGGCTATGTACATAAGGTCGATGATTTTGAATATGTTGAAGGCGTGTTTGAAGCCTGTGTAGCGCTAAAAGATGCAGGCTTTCTTCTTGCGGTCGTGACTAATCAGTCTGGTATTGCGCGTGGCTTATATACTGAAGATCAGTTTCACACATTAACAGAGTGGATGGATTGGAACTTTGTTGACAAAGGTGTTGAACTGGATGGTATCTACTATTGCCCCCATCATTTCGAAAAAGGGCTTGGTGAGTATAAAGTTGACTGTGACTGCCGTAAACCGAAACCTGGAATGCTAAACACTGCAGCACAGTTCCTAAAGATTGATTTAGGCCAATCTGTGATGGTGGGTGATAAAAGAGATGACATGCTAGCAGCTAAAGCTGCAGGAGTTCCGACTCGTATATTAGTGCGCACTGGGAAATCCGTCACTGATGAAGCTATAGCAGCAGCCACAGTGGTGTTGGATTCAATTGCAGATGTACCCGCTTATTTGGCGGATAATTAATTCGAGAATGCGAGTTAGTATTGAATCGTCAGTCCTTTAAGAGCGTTAAGTTAAAATTAGGCTGCGGAAAGGGGCTTTTAGCCCCTTTTTTGTGCGTATTGCTTGAGAAATATCCGTTTGGTCGTGTTATTCCATTTTTATTAAGAAACCCTCTTGTGCTCTCTCTGGATTTCCCTATAATGCGCATCCACTGACACGGCACAGCAGGCCAACAGCTTAGGTTGTACGGGACTTGCAGCAGTGTTAGAGAGTTAAACTTCTTCGGAGATTTGATTCAGGTGACAAGCGCTTTAAGGGCTTCGGGTAATGATTGATTTCACGAGAGTGATTAAGAAATCATCGCTTGAAAAACTTCTTAAAATAAGCCCTTGACGCCGACACTGGAGAGTGTAGAATACGCCTCCTCAAGCCAACGACCTAGCGTCTTCGGCGACATCTGAAAGATTGATGTCACGCTCTTTAACAATATGACAAGCAAATCTGTGTGGGCACTCACAGGTGTTGAGTTATTCGAAATTGCCTTCTGTTCTTCGGAATGTCGGCAATCAAAAATATTAACTCAATGAACCACTGAGTGACCATAGCAATATGTAAACTTCGAATATCTTCGGGTATTTGAAAAACAGTATAATTCATTGAGCCGCTTTGCTCTTAACGGGGTAAAGCAAAAAACTTTAATTGAAGAGTTTGATCATGGCTCAGATTGAACGCTGGCGGCAGGCCTAACACATGCAAGTCGAGCGGAAACACAAGGGAGCTTGCTCCTGAGGTGTCGAGCGGCGGACGGGTGAGTAATACCTAGGTATCTGCCCAATCGAGGGGGATAACAGTTGGAAACGACTGCTAATACCGCATACGCCCTACGGGGGAAAGGAGGGGACCTTCGGGCCTTCCGCGATTGGATGAACCTAGGCGGGATTAGCTAGTTGGTGAGGTAATGGCTCACCAAGGCGACGATCCCTAGCTGGTCTGAGAGGATGATCAGCCACACTGGAACTGAGACACGGTCCAGACTCCTACGGGAGGCAGCAGTGGGGAATATTGCACAATGGGCGAAAGCCTGATGCAGCCATGCCGCGTGTATGAAGAAGGCCTTCGGGTTGTAAAGTACTTTCAGCGAGGAGGAAAGGTTAGTAGTTAATAACTGCTAGCTGTGACGTTACTCGCAGAAGAAGCACCGGCTAACTTCGTGCCAGCAGCCGCGGTAATACGAGGGGTGCAAGCGTTAATCGGAATTACTGGGCGTAAAGCGTACGCAGGCGGTTTGTTAAGCGAGATGTGAAAGCCCCGGGCTCAACCTGGGAACTGCATTTCGAACTGGCAAACTAGAGTCTTGTAGAGGGGGGTAGAATTTCAGGTGTAGCGGTGAAATGCGTAGAGATCTGAAGGAATACCGGTGGCGAAGGCGGCCCCCTGGACAAAGACTGACGCTCATGTACGAAAGCGTGGGGAGCAAACAGGATTAGATACCCTGGTAGTCCACGCCGTAAACGATGTCTACTCGGAATTTGGTGTCTTGAACACTGGGTTCTCAAGCTAACGCATTAAGTAGACCGCCTGGGGAGTACGGCCGCAAGGTTAAAACTCAAATGAATTGACGGGGGCCCGCACAAGCGGTGGAGCATGTGGTTTAATTCGATGCAACGCGAAGAACCTTACCTACTCTTGACATCCATAGAAGCCGAAAGAGATTTTGGTGTGCCTTCGGGAACTATGAGACAGGTGCTGCATGGCTGTCGTCAGCTCGTGTTGTGAAATGTTGGGTTAAGTCCCGCAACGAGCGCAACCCTTATCCTTATTTGCCAGCACGTAATGGTGGGAACTTTAGGGAGACTGCCGGTGATAAACCGGAGGAAGGTGGGGACGACGTCAAGTCATCATGGCCCTTACGAGTAGGGCTACACACGTGCTACAATGGCCGGTACAGAGGGTTGCAAAGCCGCGAGGTGGAGCTAATCTCACAAAGCCGGTCGTAGTCCGGATCGGAGTCTGCAACTCGACTCCGTGAAGTCGGAATCGCTAGTAATCGTAGATCAGAATGCTACGGTGAATACGTTCCCGGGCCTTGTACACACCGCCCGTCACACCATGGGAGTGGGCTGCACCAGAAGTAGATAGCTTAACCTTCGGGAGGGCGTTTACCACGGTGTGGTTCATGACTGGGGTGAAGTCGTAACAAGGTAGCCCTAGGGGAACCTGGGGCTGGATCACCTCCTTACCTATACGACTAACTCACATCTGAAGTATGCAAATACGTTTGAGTGTTCACACAGATATGCTTGTTATAAAGAAAGAGCAAATAATCGAAAGGTTATTTTTGAGGATTTTGATTCTTAATCAAGGCACTTGAAGAGTCTCGCAGGGAGTGTGCTTTAGCACATGACTGAGAAACGATGATAGTAACGCAGAGAAAGGATTAAAAGACCAAAAAGAATGGGTCTGTAGCTCAGCTGGTTAGAGCGCACCCCTGATAAGGGTGAGGTCGGTGGTTCAAGTCCACTCTGACCCACCAAATCTTCGCTTACTCATCGTTAGGTTAATACTCGTTTAGAACAACACTAAACGTCGCATCAACCTGCCTTGATTAATCTCGATTTGGTGTTACCAATTGATTAATTTGTTTGACTGCATGTAAATGGGGCTATAGCTCAGCTGGGAGAGCGCCTGCCTTGCACGCAGGAGGTCTGCGGTTCGATCCCGCATAGCTCCACCATTTACTTTGCTAATTATCATTTGATGATTTAGTAGACTTACTTTTCTAGCTGATAAGTGAGGCATGCATTGGATAGAGATGCCAAAGATAAACGAAAACTTTATCTTTGGCTTTTTTAAGCCCGTTCTTTAAAAATTTGGAAAGCTGATAGTGTTAATCTGAAAGGGATAGCAGTTACGATTTATCGTATTGTTATTTATAGGATTAGCGCGAAATTAAAAAATTGAGTTCTAAACACTTAAACATTAAGTGTCTTGGCTTGTGACTTAACGGTTACGAGTTAAAAATTCTAATTTTGGCGAAAGTAGAAACCATTAGTTACGATACGACTGTTTTAAGCTTACCCGCTTGAAACAACGATTATTTCTCATAGAGACTTATTTGGGTTGTATGGTTAAGTGACTAAGCGTATATGGTGGATGCCTTGGCAGTCAGAGGCGATGAAGGACGTAGTAACTTGCGAAAAGCGTTGGCGAGCTAGTAACAAGCATTTGAGCTAACGATGTCCGAATGGGGAAACCCACTCACATAAGTGAGTATCACAACATGAATACATAGTGTTGTGAGGCAAACCCGGGGAACTGAAACATCTAAGTACCCGGAGGAAAAGAAATCAACCGAGATTCCCCTAGTAGCGGCGAGCGAACGGGGATTAGCCCTTAAGCGTAGAGGGTGTTAGTGGAATGTGTTGGAAAGCACAGCGGCACAGGGTGATAGCCCCGTACATGAAAACTAACTTTACGTGAAAACGAGTAGGACGGGACACGTGACATCTTGTCTGAACATGGGGGGACCATCCTCCAAGGCTAAATACTCCTGACTGACCGATAGTGAACCAGTACCGTGAGGGAAAGGCGAAAAGAACCCCTGTGAGGGGAGTGAAATAGAACCTGAAACCGTATACGTACAAGCAGTGGGAGCGGTTCTTGAGACCGTGACTGCGTACCTTTTGTATAATGGGTCAGCGACTTACATTTTGTAGCGAGGTTAAGCGAATAGCGGAGCCGTAGGGAAACCGAGTGTTAACTGCGCGTTTAGTTGCAAGGTGTAGACCCGAAACCCGGTGATCTAGCCATGGGCAGGTTGAAGGTTGAGTAACATCAACTGGAGGACCGAACCGACTTATGTTGAAAAATGAGCGGATGACTTGTGGCTGGGGGTGAAAGGCCAATCAAACCGGGAGATATCTGGTTCTCCTCGAAAGCTATTTAGGTAGCGCCTCGTACGAATACCATTGGGGGTAGAGCACTGTTAAGGCTAGGGGGTCATCCCGACTTACCAACCCTTTGCAAACTCCGAATACCAATGAGTACTATACGGGAGACACACGGCGGGTGCTAACGTCCGTCGTGAAAAGGGAAACAACCCAGACCATCAGCTAAGGTCCCAAAGTTATTGCTAAGTGGGAAACGATGTGGGAAGGCTTAGACAGCTAGGATGTTGGCTTAGAAGCAGCCATCATTTAAAGAAAGCGTAATAGCTCACTAGTCGAGTCGGCCTGCGCGGAAGATTTAACGGGGCTAAGCAATACACCGAAGCTATGGGTTTGCTAGTTTACTAGCAAGCGGTAGAGGAGCGTTCTGTAAGCGGTTGAAGGTGAAGGGGTAACCCACACTGGACGTATCAGAAGTGCGAATGCTGACATGAGTAACGATAAAGGGAGTGAAAAACTCCCTCGCCGAAAGACCAAGGGTTCCTGTCCAATGTTAATCAGGGCAGGGTGAGTCGACCCCTAAGGCGAGGCCGAAAGGCGTAGTCGATGGGAAACAGGTTAATATTCCTGTACTTCTGCTAACTGCGATGGAGAGACGGAGAAGGCTAGGCTAGCGCGGCGTTGGTTGTCCGCGTTTAAGGCTGTAGGCAGTATTCTTAGGCAAATCCGGGAATACGCATTAAATTGCAATGCTGAGAGTTGATGACGAGGTCCTAAGGGACTGAAGTAGTTGATGCCATGCTTCCAGGAAAATCTTCTAAGCTTCAGGTTAGTAGGAATCGTACCCCAAACCGACACAGGTGGTTGGGTAGAGAATACCAAGGCGCTTGAGAGAACTCGGCTGAAGGAACTAGGCAAAATGGTACCGTAACTTCGGGAGAAGGTACGCTGCCGACGGTGATGGGACTTGCTCCCTAAGCTGTTGGCAGTCGCAGATACCAGGTGGCTGCAACTGTTTATCAAAAACACAGTACTGTGCAAACTCGCAAGAGGAAGTATACGGTATGACGCCTGCCCGGTGCCGGAAGGTTAATTGATTGGGTTATCTTCGGAGAAGCTCATGATCGAAGCCCCGGTAAACGGCGGCCGTAACTATAACGGTCCTAAGGTAGCGAAATTCCTTGTCGGGTAAGTTCCGACCTGCACGAATGGCGTAATGATGGCCACGCTGTCTCCAGCCGAGACTCAGTGAAGTTGAAATTGCGGTGAAGATGCCGTATACCCGCGGCTAGACGGAAAGACCCCGTGCACCTTTACTATAGCTTGGCACTGAACATTGAACCTACATGTGTAGGATAGGTGGGAGACTTTGAAGCTTTGTCGCTAGATGAAGTGGAGTCAACCTTGAAATACCACCCTTGTAGTTTTGATGTTCTAACCGCGGCCCCTGAATCGGGGTTCGGGACAGTGCCTGGTGGGTAGTTTGACTGGGGCGGTCTCCTCCCAAAGAGTAACGGAGGAGCACGAAGGTTGGCTAAGTACGGTCGGACATCGTACGGTTAGTGCAATGGCATAAGCCAGCTTAACTGCGAGACATACACGTCGAGCAGGTACGAAAGTAGGTCATAGTGATCCGGTGGTTCTGTATGGAAGGGCCATCGCTCAACGGATAAAAGGTACGCCGGGGATAACAGGCTGATACCGCCCAAGAGTTCATATCGACGGCGGTGTTTGGCACCTCGATGTCGGCTCATCACATCCTGGGGCTGAAGTCGGTCCCAAGGGTATGGCTGTTCGCCATTTAAAGTGGTACGCGAGCTGGGTTCAGAACGTCGTGAGACAGTTCGGTCCCTATCTGCCGTGGGCGTTGGATGATTGAAGGAAGCTGCTCCTAGTACGAGAGGACCGGAGTGGACGAACCGCTGGTGTTCGGGTTGTTATGCCAATAGCATTGCCCGGTAGCTACGTTCGGAATCGATAACCGCTGAAAGCATCTAAGCGGGAAGCGAGTCCTAAGATGAGTCATCCCTAGGAATTTAATTCCTCTAAAGAGCCGTTCGAGACTAGGACGTTGATAGGCAGGGTGTGTAAGCGTTGTGAGGCGTTGAGCTAACCTGTACTAATGACTCGTGAGGCTTAACCATACAACCCTGATGGGTTTTGTATGAGACTGATGTTTTTACATCATCAAAGTTAGAATAAGCACTTAATGTAAGTAAAACTCAATGATTTAACTCTTTTTAATTAAAGAGCAGCTTTTCAAATTTAGTTATTTGGCTAATTACGCAGGTAATTGTTTGGCTGACAAAGCCGTGACGAACGAGCCGCGGAATGTACTTTAGTACATGAGCAGTGCAGTGAGGAAACAATACCGTCAGACGGGCAATTAACCAGTAAGAATTTGTCTGGAGACCATAGAGCTGTGGCCCCACCTGATCCCATTCCGAACTCAGAAGTGAAACACAGTATCGCCGATGGTAGTGTGGGGTTTCCCCATGTGAGAGTAGGTCATTTCCAGGCTTTAAATTAAGTGAAAAAGCCACCTTATTAAGGTGGCTTTTTTGCGTTTGGGCGTTTGTAAATTAGAAAAATGCTTTTGAGTATCGATTACCTATCTTTAAAGGTGGCTTATTCACTTAAGTAGGCATAAATACCTACCCCGATGTCACCCCGCCGCCCCCATGTGTTCGCTTCGCGAACGACGAGAATAGGTCATTTCCAGGTGCCTAATTTCTCGAAAGAGAGTATTAAGCCCGTTGCTAACGCAACGGGCTTTTTTACGTCTGCGATTTGTGGTTTTGAGTCGTTATGTGTATTCCTTTACTGATCATACCATCTGTACTGACAGTAGTGTCACCAATAAGCCCTTGTGCCCCTTCGAAGAGGATAAAGATCAGGTCTTTCGCTATCCTATATTAGTTTTGTAAAAGAATGGGGTTCCCGTAGTTACTGCTGTGGACTTTTTTGGTTGTATCCTTAAGTTTGCTGTCTATTATTGCAAAGCAATACCGTAAGCGGTTAGCAGCGTAGGTCAACCCATTGATAGTAAAAATAGTAAGGTAATTTACAGATGGCATGATCGAGATATTCCATGACACTCAAACTCAGTAGCGTCATGGAGCATCTAGGTTAGTTATTTAGCATTAATCTTTAATTTAAATGCTTGTTTGGTTTCTTCATCGGCTTGCTCATACCAAAAATCGAGCATTTTACCCACATTAACCTGGTCTGATATAGCTTTGGAATCCTTCGTCGGGAGTGCCGTAACTGCTTGAGTATTAATAGGCGGGCTAGCCAAAATGACTGGCGCAGCTAATGCGACGATTGCAGCAACCTTATTGCTACTATTATAAATACTGATCTCCTCTTCGTAATCACGACCTAGCTGCAGACCCTCTTTAATCAATAATCCCTGTTGGAAATCCACACTTGTGCCTGATGAATCTTTGACGGTGATCTGAGGGTTACTGTTGAAAGCATCAGCGTCTCTAGTTGAACGTATTCTTGGAAAACCGATAGTCAATTGCTTGTCTTTGGCTGTAAACGTCACAATAATTACGTCAGAGCTAAATTGGGTTTGTGACCCTTGTTGTTGGTAACGGCCTATATACCTCAGGGCTATTTGATTCTCACCATTCTTAAGTGAAGGCTCCTTATTGCCGTCAGCCTCTTTACCATTGATAAGGAGAAGTTCAGAGTTGGATGGAAGTGTGAGTTCTACATTGGCAATTGCGATAGAGTGAACGCAAAGTAATGCAGTGGCCAAGATACACTGGTATATTTTCATAGAAAACCTCTATTTAAATTGATACCTACTTTATAGCAGAACGATTATTTTTTTGCAGGTTCATCTGAAGTAACTGAGCGGTTCAATGCGAATGCTTGGATATTATTAACAGTTTAGCTTTATGATGTTAGTTATAATGTGATTTCATTACGGTTGTGGAGAGAGCGGGTGTTAACGAAAATTCTTGTGACTTTGTTAGTCATAGCGGGTGCCATTTTTTATATTCGTCAATCTAAAGTAAGCCGAACCAAAGAGAAGACTCAAGATATGGGTAAGGGGATGATTATTCGCTTCTCTCTTTATATCACTTTAAGTATTTCAATATTGGCAAGTGCCGGCTATTGGTATTGGGATTGGCAGGATGGTAATAAGGTCGTTAGTGTAACGATTGTGTCGCCAACGAGTAATGACTCCGTTGTTTATCAAGTAAGAAAGAAGCATATTGCTAACAACGAAATAATAACTATAGATGGAATAAGAGTCAGGTTGTCCAATCAAGAGCGAATAACCATCGCAAATGCAGTTCAAGAGTAATATTTGTGGCTTTTCGTTTAGTTAGCGCTTTGCGAGCTCTATTTTTGGGTTAGAATAGCCTCGTTTTTTTACCCCTATTAGTTGATTAATTGTAAGAAGGAGGAGCTATGATAACAGCCTATGCCTACGAGAATCGTAACCTAACGATTAGCGAATTGAGCATCAAGGATACTATCCCTCCCGGCACGACTTGGTTAGATCTTTATAAGCCTGATGATCAGGAACGTGAGTGGCTAAGCCAGTTTTCTGTTGAAGATGTTCCTGAAGAGGAAGATATCAATGAGATCGAAGCTTCAGCACGTTTTTATCAGAATAAAGACGGCTTGCATATTAACTCTTTGTTTCCGCAAAGAGCAGGACAAGACGTTAAGGGTGTAAACGTTTCTTTCAATATCCGCCAAAACTTTCTTTTGACGATTAGAGAAGAAGACGTCGGCTTAATAAGACTACTTAGAAACTACCTACGTCTTGGTAGAATTGAAGCTACGTCACCACAAGCATTACTACTTGAACTCTTCAATCTAAAAGTAGATTACCTATCAGATTTAATTGAAGACGTTTACAGCGTGCTTGATAGCGTGAGTGAGGAAGTTTTTAAGAATGAAGAGCTCGATGATGTCTTTAAGCTTATAACTCGACAAGAAGACTCAAATGGTAAGATTCGATTAAGTTTACTTGATACACAGCGTTCATTACGTTACATGCAAAAGTACTATCGTGGTCAACTCTCAGACGGTGAGATAAAAGATCTTAGAGAGATGCTATTGGATATTGAATCGCTGATGCCACATAGTCAGTTCATCTTTGATAAATTGAATTTCTTACTTGATGCAGCAATGGGCTTTAGTGGACTGCAACAAAACAAGATTATTAAAATATTTTCGGTTGCGGCAGTGGTATTTTTACCGCCAACGGTGATTGCCAGTAGCTATGGTATGAACTTTGCCAACATGCCTGAATTGGATTGGCAGTTGGGTTATCCTATGGCTATTTTGATGATGTTCGGCAGCGCAGCAGGGACCTACTTCTTTTTCAAGCGTAAAGGCTGGCTATAAAACGGTAAGATATAATTAAAATACTGAAACGACTTTGAAACAGTCGTTTCAGTATTTTACGTTATTGAATTTTCCACTAGGCTCCGCTATAGCGTTCGCATTTAGCGAGTTTTTTTTGTGCCTGTTTGTGGGGTGTTGTTTGCAAAATAAAGTACCTTAGCCTTATTTTGATAAAATTCATTGGGATGATTAAGAACATTGTTAAGGCTTGAAAGTTTTTGGTACATCATGCTGCTTACTATTTGGTAGCGTTGGTAGGGTGTTTTGCATAGAGACAATTTCTTTTCGAGGTGGCTCAGCAATGAGATCAACTTTGGCTTACTTGCAGCAGAACTCTCATCAATAACTTCTTTGTTTAACTTTTTTTGCAAAGCATTTAATTTGGTGGGTTCGTTTTTTGCTAGCCAAAGTAACCTGTCAAAACCGGGAAGCTTAGTCATAAAAACTCACTCTAAAACGTTTTCTGATAGATTAAATCTAGTAACAGGAACGAAATAGAGCAAGACGTAGACCGCTATATCATGTTTTTTTAGCTATCGGTACCAAAGTAATAGCTAACTCTTTCTCTCGGGTTGAGATATTTAAAGACCTTTTCTGGCAGGGCGGCGGGGGGTAAACACCTAACAATAGTAATCTCCTCTTGTGCCAGCTCAACGATAGGGGCTTGTTCTTTTGGAACTAATGCATCGTAAACAAGGATCCTAGGTAGCAGGAGCTGACTCATGTTTACAGACATCACCATACCGTATTGGCCAGAGGATAATTCTACAATGCTACCGGGTGGATAGATCCCTAACATCTTTACCATTCTGCCGACAATTTGCGGGTTTAACTGCGTTTTATAATGCTTATAAAGGTAACCTAACGCTGAGAAGGGGGTGCGGGCTTTTCTACTTCTGTCTGAATGGCAGAGGTTATCATAGGTATTTACCGCTGCAACCAACTGGCTTAATTTATCAATTTGCGGTTCTTTCAAGCCTTTTGGAGTGCCTGTTCCATCGAGGTACTCATGATGTTTCAAGATAATTGGCAGTGCTTCAGAAGGGAAATTATCAGCAAGCTTGAGTAAATCAACGCCCATCATTGGGTGTTGATTGACAAAGTTTTGTTCAGCAGACGATAGTGGTGACGTCTTTCTCAATATCTGCGAGGGCACTTTAAGCTTACCTGTGTCATGAAACAGTGCACCAATGCCGACTAATTCTATTTCATTGCGGCTCCAGTTTAGCTCTTTTGCTATTAGCATAGATAAAATGGAGACATTGAGAGAGTGGAAATAGATCCCGTCATCATTTTTAGCATCGGTCATCAAGTGCAAAACTAACTTATCTGAGGTTAATAACTGCTCGCAGATATTATGGATAAGCTCTTTTGCATCATTCACAGCATTTAAAGGGCGATTTCGCAATTTTCCCATCAGACTGCGGATCATCGCTATAGAACGATCGAAGTGTTGTTCTGTCTTCTGCAGCTGGCGCCTGAGGCTTTTATGGGCTTCTATGCTTTCTGCTTTTTGCTGACTAAGATCCTCAGATAATTGATCTAAATTGCTATCAACAATTGGCTGATCTTTCGTTCTGGCATCTTCAAGTGTCAGCACGGCAGTATCACTACGATCCAGTATGACAAAGACATGCTCAATCCCCAGGTTCTTGATTAACTCAATCTGGGCTTGTTGTCTTATTTTAAAACTACTGAAGAGAAAAGGGTGATCTTTCCATGAAATAGGTAGTCGAATGAAATTACCTACCTGCAGTTGCTTTACTGCTACTTTACAACTATTTGGCATATGTATTTGTGTGAGTCTTCCTTAATTTGCTATTTTAACGGAACTTATATTATTTACAATTGCTTAACGCATATGTTTACAATTATGCGAAGGCAAGCAGGTTGAGAGTATCTAATGGATTTTATTGAAATATACCCGAATGCACTTCCCGACGATCTTTGTGATCAGCTCGTACATGCCTTTGAGCAACACCCTGGCGTGTTAGCGGGGAGCACTGGTGGCGGCGTAGACACTGAAAAAAAACTGAGCCGTGATTTGATGTTGGATTCTTATGATGATTTAGCATCACTTAAAAATACTTTACTGCAATATACCTTATCCCGTACTGCAGAGTACTTTAATAAGTACTCTATGGCGCTAATGGGAGCTGTATCGGTTGGGGTGTCAAATAACGAAGGTGAAACCGTAACGTTAACCCCTGACAACTATGCCGCATTAGGGGAGCCAAGAGCGGAAGCCTTAGTTAAATATCTATATCGTAGTGGCACCATTAATATACAAAAATACGACAAGAATAGAGGCGGTTACCCCCATTGGCACTCGGAACAATTTCCACAGCTCAATCATAATGAAGCCTTACACCGAGTGATGTTGTATATGTTTTACTTGAATGATGTCGAGGACGGCGGGGAGACTGAGTTTTATTATCAAGACAAGGTCGTTAAACCTAGAAAAGGCACCATGGTGATTGCACCAGCAGGTTTTACTCATTCCCATAGAGGCAACACGCCCAAGAGTAGCGACAAATATATCGCGACCTCTTGGATAATGTTTAATAGAGCGGAGCAGTTGTACGCACGTTAGATAGGGATCGATATTCTAAAACATGCGCCTTCTAATGCGGATGTCTCAATGCTGAGACGTCCGCCATAGCTAATGACGATCTCATTACATACGGCCAGCCCAATACCTTGGCCGGCTTTTTGGGTATCAGCGCGAACACCACGTTGAATAATATTTTGTCTAATACTCTCCTCTACGCCTGGGCCGTCATCTTCTACCAAAAGCTCAAACTCACCCGCATCATTGTAATAGGACGAGACCCTTACAGTGGTAATACATAGCTTAAATGCATTTTCCATTAAGTTGCCACACAGCTCCATTAAGTCGCCTTTGTCACCGGGGAAAACATGTTCTTGCTCGATAACAGCTTCAAACTGTACTTGTTTGTCGCGGTATACCTTAAATAACATTTGAGCTAGCTGGTCAACGAGTGGCAGTATTTGAGTTTGTTCCTGTTTCAAGCCTTTACGGCCTAACATTGCCCGCTTTAATTGGTATTTGACCAATTGATCCATCTGGCTTACTTGCTCCATTATTTTTTCGCTGGTTTCTTCTTTATTTAATCTGGCATCATCAGTAATTGCGTGTACGGCAGCTAAGCGTGTTTTTAAACTATGCGCTAAGTCGTTCATTGCATTTTGGTAACGCTGCTGTTGTGCACTTGATTGTACTAACAGTTGGTTGAGGGCTTGTGTTACACCTTCTAGCTCAACAGGATAGCCTTCTGAAAGGGTCTTAGATTTACCACTATTAACCGATTGAAGTTCATTTCGTAACTGCACTAATGGCCGCATTCCCCAGTATGCTGCACTAATGAGTAATACTAATGCCAATGCCAGCACAAATCCGAGTCGTATATAGGTGCGTCGACTGAACTTACTGTATTCCTCTTCTAACTTCTCGGCATCTTTTAGTACCAGCAAATTGTATTCACTGCCAGCGATATCCAGTGAGAGTAAATACACAAAGTAGCCGCGAGTATCGGCTAAGGAGAGGTAATAGGGGGGAGTGCTATTGCGGATCTCGTTAAAACGCTCGCAAGTATCGAATAACCCGCGATCAACAGCTAAAGAGGATGTCCAAACTTGGTTAAAGCTACTATCACAACTGGCAATAATATAACGTTGTGAAGCGTTATTTTCCGCAAGCCATTCATCACTCGTATCGGGTAGCAGGTCATGCTCTCTAAGCTCGGCGGCAACTTTTGGGATTTCAGCAATGAGCTGAGAGGTTTCTTCATTGTAACTATTTTGGGCGTGAAGGATATTAACCATCCACGCCAAACCAAAGCCCACGAGGGCGATGATTGATAGGGAGGTAAGAAACATCCGCGTCAGCAGACGTTTCTTGGGTATAAAGCTCAACTGCATGGCAGATTAAATTTATACCCTTGACCACGAATCGTCGCGATAGGGTTTTCAATTCCATCTTTAGTGAGTTTTTTGCGTAATCGACTTACCATGACCTCAATAGTATTTGGGTCGCCTTCTTTGTCACCATAGATAACATCGAGCAGGCGCTGTTTAGCAACAACTTCATGGCAGTGTCGCATTAAGTATTCAAGGATAAGGTATTCAAAGGCGGTGACTTCCATTGGCACTTCGTTGAGAGTGACTTGTTTGGCTGCCAAATCTATCTCAAGAGCGCCGCTGGTGATCTTGGGTTTTACAAAACCAGCACTGCGCCTGACCAAAGCATCAAGTCGAGCCACGAGCTCCTCTTTCTGGAACGGTTTAACCAGGTAGTCATCTGCACCGGCATTTAGACCTTCCACTTTATCTTGCCAGTTAACACGGGCAGTCAAAATTAAAATGGGAGCTTTAACTCCATTATCGCGCATACTTTGAATTAGGCTAATACCATCTTGGTCAGGTAAGCCCAGATCGACAATAGCGACATCAATTGGATAATTCGTCGCTTGGTAAAATCCCTCTTTCGCTGTTAATGCAACCTGAAGCTGGTTTCCTAGCTCAGTTAGCTGCACCTTAAGGTGGTGAGATAAAATAGGATCATCTTCAACAACCAATATTCTCATAGTCAAATATCCTTGAATGCGATAAAGATTAGTTTACGCAGATTTATACATACTGCCAACTAAGTGTTTCTAATTACGTAGGAGTTTACGCTTCGATTACTTAACCTTGGCTGAATTGCGTATAGGTCTGGGTTAACAAGGCGCTTAATTGGATGTTTTAACATCAGTTTGAACAGTGGTATCGCTTAATCGGTAATTATCTAGTGCTTTATAGTGTTTATTCTGGGTTTGTTGGCGGAATTTAGTTAAAATCTGGTAAATTTTTTGTCGGATAAAGTTCATTATGTTTGTAATCAAGCCACTTCTTAGCATGTTGGTACTGCTGTTCACACCGAGTCTTTTGGCGGCTACTTTTACTTTTACCGCGATTCCAGACGAGGATGAAAGCCAACTTCGAACGCGTTTCGATAAAGTCGCTGCTTACTTGGAAGAAAGGCTAGGTGTCGACGTTAAATATGTACCGGTTAAGTCATATTCGGCAGCGGTAACAGCATTTAGAAATAACCAAGTGCAACTTGCATGGTTTGGTGGCCTTTCGGGTGTACAAGCAAGGCGTTTAGTGCCAGGTTCTGACGCAATAGCACAAGGGTATGAAGATCAATTCTTTAAAAGCTATTTTATTGCCCACCATTCAACTGAGATTATTGCCAGTGATAACTTCCCTAACCTCAACGGTTACACCTTTACGTTTGGCTCAAAAGACTCTACATCTGGCCGCTTAATGCCACAGTTTTTTATCGAACGTAATTTAGGTAAACGGCCAGAAGATATATTTAAGCGTATTGGATTCTCAGGCGATCACAGTCGAACAATAGCGCAAGTTCAAGCGGGCGTTTACCAAGTTGGCGCAGTGAATTATAAAGTATGGGAGTCGGCTGTTGCGGCTGGTAAAGTTGACTTGAACAAAGTTGGCGTTATTTGGGCAAGCCCTACATATCCTGATTACCAATGGACGGTAAGAGCTGGTGTTGATGAGATTTTTGGTGAAGGTTTTAAGGCACAAGTGGAAGCAGTGTTGTTGGGTATGAATGATGCCGAACTGCTTAAGAGCTTTCCACGGAAATCATTTGTGGCAGCTGGTAATCAAGATTATCAACCGATAGAGAATGTGGCTAAAACTATAGGGTTGATCGATTAATCAATGCTAAATATCAGCGACTTATCTTTAAGCTTTGGTGATAAAAAAGCACTGGATTCAATTAGTTTTTCTATTGCTTCAGGCGAGAAAATAGCAGTTATTGGCAGTTCAGGTTCTGGCAAATCTACGCTGATCCGTCATATCTATGATCAGCTGCAAGGGAGCGCTGCCTATTGCTCCCAACAGCAGGGCTTAGTCGAGAGCTTAAGTGTATTTCATAATATCTATATGGGTGCTCTGGGCAGAAACTCTGCGGTATATAATCTTTTAAATCTAGCGTTTCCCTGTAAAAAGCCAGCTCTAGAAGTGACTGCAATTGCTAACTCACTAGAGCTCGACTGCCCAATATCTCAGGCTGTATCTCAGTTATCAGGTGGACAGCGTCAACGAACAGCCGTTGGTCGTGCGATATATCAAGATATGCCAATGTTTATTGGCGATGAGCCTTTTTCTGCTTTAGATCCAGTTATGGGTAAGCGGCTGATAAATTTAGTATTACAGCAGCACCAAACCGTCATAATGGTATTGCATGATATGGATATGGCATTGGAGCATTTTGATAGAGTCATTGGCTTGCGTGATGGGAAAAAATGCATAGATACAAAGGCATCAGCGTTAAGTGCCGAATTGTTGCAAGCGTTCTATGAAGACTCAATTCATTTTACTCCTGTCTCTATAGAGTCCGCAGAAATTGCCTGATCTTGTCAATATGAATTCAACTCCACGGCAGGCATTTTTTGGTTATTGGCAGAAAGTCACGCTGATTTTGCTTTGCGTCACGATGACATGCTTTTACTGGGCAGATACAGAAATTATTGCATTGGAACCGTGGAGCGAGTTGCAACGGATTGGTCTAGGATTTCTCTCTCCGAATTTTTTAGCGACAGAATATTTATTGGAAGCGGTGTGGCAAACCGTCAGCTTTGCTTTATTGGGGGTGGCTGCGGGATTGTTATTCGGTGCACCGGTGGCACTCTTTTATAATAGGCCTGCAGTTGCGGCAGCTTGTGCCTTTATTCGCTCTATTCACGAACTGTTTTGGGCACTACTGTTTCTGCAAGTGTTCGGTTTATCCCCTTTAACGGGTGTGCTTGCTATTGCCTTACCCTATGGCGCGACATTTGCTCGAGTCTTTAGTGATATTTTACAGCAAGCCCCGATCTACACCTTGCAAAATATACCGGCTAATACCGATAAAGTCAGTCGCTATATTTATGGCCGCTTTGCCCACGTGATGAATGAAATCAAAGCTTATGTGCGCTACCGTTTTGAGTGTGCCTTAAGAAGTAGTGCGATACTTGGCTTTGTAGGGATGCCTACACTCGGATTCTATTTAGAGTCGGCTTTTAGACAAGGGCATTATCATCAAGGCGCAGCGCTACTCATCTTGTTTATTATCATGATCGGAAGCATCCCTTTCTGGTGTCGATCAAAATTGTTACCTCTGTATTTTATTGCCGCGCTATGGTTGTTACCAGAGATAACAACCATTGATGGCTCACTTGTTTGGCGGTTTTTAAGTGACGATATTTTTCCGCCGATGTTTCAAAGCCATAGCATGGAGCTGTTACTCGATGACAGGTGGCGGTTATTTGCAAAATGGTTTTATGACATCGTCACAGAGCAAGCACTGCCAGGCATTTTGGCGACGGTATTGCTCGCCGTTGCGGCTTTAGGTTTTAGCTACCTGCTAGCGTTACTGATGACCACATTAAGTTTTAGGCCGTTAACGGGTACGATTATCGCTCGAATAAACAATTTTGTCTTACTGATTTTAAGATCGGTGCCTGAGTACATATTTGCCTATATCTTTATGCTGTTGTTGGGACCTTCGATGTTACCCGCAATCATAGCGTTAGCTAT
Organism: Shewanella sp. KX20019; assembly: GCF_016757755.1. Lineage (NCBI taxonomy): Bacteria > Pseudomonadati > Pseudomonadota > Gammaproteobacteria > Alteromonadales > Shewanellaceae > Shewanella > Shewanella sp. KX20019. The sequence continues at coordinate 2,168,291 of NZ_CP068437.1, forward strand.
TCATAATGGTGCTCTAGTCGCCTATTTAACCGGTAGACAAAGCACTACAACCTCGTTTAGCTGCCATTTTAATGGCAAAATTGATGGCTATGCCTATGACATATTGCCGAGAATATACCCCAATATGATGGCGTTACTGTTTTATCGGTTTGAAGTTATTCTACGAGAAACGGCTATTTTGGGGATGTTAGGCGTTGCTACGTTAGGCTTTTATATCGATAGCAACTTTTCTGAGATACGTTTTAATGGCGCGCTAGTGCTGATAGGAGCGACTGCTTTACTTAATATATTAATCGATATAGCGAGTCGTAGGTTGCTAGTAAAAGGCTCGTTGTCACATAAGCCTTGTTAAATCACCGTATATTATCAATGTATATACGGTGAAATTGGATAGTGAGCGAATGTTAGCAAGTGCTCGAGATAGAGTTAGCTAAATAATCTACGTTGGCTTCTTTTATCAATAATGCCATTGCCACACCAGGCTGCAAATAACGTAAACATGACAACACTTGACATAATGATGCTCAAGCGATACCAAGGTGCTTCAGCAAGAATGCGTGTCTGTACATATTCAAACCCGCTCACACCCCAAACTAGAAAAGCAGATACGATAAGGGCTAACTGTAAAAGTCGAGTCATCCACGTTGATCGAATAAAGAGTAATGCTGGTGCTAAAGCATAGGCTATGCAGGCTTCATTTTGACCAAAACGAAGGAAATGTGCGCCGAGTAATAAATACGCAAGACTGATAAATAGAATACGCCACCACATAGAGTTTTACCTTATTGACCATAAATAGCGAACAAGGATACGGTAAAATCAAACCAGTATTCTATAGGTGGCTTCACAAATATAAGACTAATGCTCGTTGGCATCGATATCTATGGGCGGTTATGTGCGCCACGGCACAACTCCGCTTTTGTTGATGGCAGACATTTGTACGTTTTCCAGATCATTCAGCTGCTCTTTCTACCAGTTAATCAATGCTCTTTGAGATTATCTAGCGCTGCTTTAAGCTTTTGCTTATCCTCTTCACTGAGCTTTGCGTGATTAATTAAGCTAAGAATATGTTCTGCACTTGCTTCATCTTCATCAGCAAAGATAACAAAATCACCATATTCTTCACGCTCGCCAAAGCGCCTGACTTCAAGCTCGGTGATCTGTTCAGCAATAATCTCTATATCATCAGCAAGAGATTCGATATGAATTTCAAACTCACCTTCATTTTGTTCAAATAGCTTTTCAAGTTCGAGGGCTTTCGCCTCAAGCTCTCCAGATTTCATCTCGATTTTCATCACATGAGCTTCTATTTGCGCTTCTTTGCCATCAAGTTCTTTATACAGTTTCTCCAACTTAATTTTAATAGCCTTGTCATGCTTAGCATCAATCACAAACATATTGTTTTTCGGGTGCAGTTGCATACGCGACAGCATACGAGTCAGTAGCACTTGAGTCTCTTTGGGTAACTCGGTTAATTTAGCGCTAATCACACCCTTATCTTGCAATTCTTGGTCGGTAAATGCGAAGTCATGTTGCTTACCGTCAGTTTTAACGGTTATATGGGTAATGTCATTCTCATCGGTTTCTATTTGGGTGGTAAATTCTTTTTCCTTACTGTCGACGACTTCAATTTGCGTCGGTGCAGCAAATAAGCTGGTTGGTAATGCTAAACCGCAGGTTAATAGTGCGCATACTAATGTGTTATTTTTCATAATATCTTCTCTGTTGTCATCAGGCATTGATCTATTTTGAGCTAACGCAGCCACTGAGTAACACATTCGCTCATTCTCAGTAGGTATTGCGAGGATCGTGCCAACTCACAGAAGTACATTTATAGTGGGGTACTGGGTGGGAATAAACGGTTAACTCATTAAAGAACAACAAAGTAACCCTATTTGAGCATATGGTTTCCTCAAATGAGGATATTGTATGTAAACCTGCTAGGGTTAAATCATCTGTCGAGGTCAATACCGACCTTGCAGAGCAAGTTGCGTGACGGTAGCTGATGTTTGAAAGCTGGTATTAAACTTGTATAGCTAGTGAAACTAATAAAAAAATGCAATCTCAAGTATCTTGGGCTACATAAAAGAGTCGATTATGTCTATTAAACGTTATGTTTTTCTGTTGTTCGGAGCACTCATTCTTATGTTGGCTATAAGCCAGCTTTTTGTGGCTCAGTATTTTAAAACTCAACTTCAACAAGAGTTAGAGCAAAGTTCAAAATCATTGTCTAAAAGTTTAGTGAGTGTAGTTATCCAAAGGGCGTCCGATATCGAGAGTTGGGAGTTTGCGCTACCAGAAGAAAGCGAATTTCTGACAGATATCGAAGAGAATGAAGAGTTTGTATTAGAACTCGATGAAGACATTGCCGATCTAGAACAAGAGATAGATAACCTTGCCCAGTCGTTAGTAGAAATTAACGCGGATAAAGGCGCGTCAAAGCTGGAAGGTGATGACTACCAACAGCATCAAATGGCGTTACAAGAGAAAGTTCAAGCGCTACTAGAGAAAGAGCGCCGTCATATGGAAGGTGAGCGAGAGAATTTACAGCAACTCAAACAAAAGGCGGCTAAAGAGTATCAGTTGAGAGTGGAGGAGAGTCTTGAAAACTTTGAGATCCATACTGATGATTGGTTGAAGGCCGGTCGAGTTTTGATCGTAGATGGCGATGAAGAAGACGGTATGCTCATACGCGAAGAGCGAAGCATAGAGTTGCCGAGTCAAGGCGCGAATCACCTGCTTGAGCGCTTTAGCGAGTCAGTACTATTTGTGATATTGCTGACGAGTATCATGGCACTTATCCTCGCGTATTGGCTAAGCCATCATGTTACCGAGCCTTTAAGTGAATTAGCTCAGGGTCATCAAAAGTTGAGTGAGGGTAAATTTGGTACTCAGTTAAAAGAGCAAGGCGTTAAAGAGCTTAAACAGATCATGAATGGCTTTAACCGCATGAGCTTAGCATTGGAAAACTGGAATAAAAAAGAGCAACAGATGTCTCAGCAGCAACACCTTGCAGATCTCGGTCAAATTACCCGAGGTATCGCCCACAGCTTAAGAAACCCACTGCATACACTTGGATTGTTGTCAGAGCAAAGTATCTATACCGACTCCCAAAGCGAGCGTGAAGCGATAAACCAAAAGATGCAAAAGAAGATTGCTTTAATGGATAAGAGCATTCAATCGTTACTGACGCTTTCAAGTCATGAGGTATTAAGAGACAAGCAGGTGCCACTCAATGCCATTGTACAAGACATTCTGCTAGAGCTATCTATCTCTGGCCTTAAACCTGAAGTGATTTTTGATGCAAATAACCCAATAGCAGTTTACGGCGCAGAATCGGAGTTAAGAAGTATAGTGCATGCGGTACTGATCAATGCCGTTGAAGCTGGTGGTAAACAGATTCAGATAGAACTGAACCAATCTGAGAAGGAAACATCTGTAGTGATAACAGATTGGGGAAAAGGAATAGATTCAGCGATTAAAAGCCAAATGTTTAAACCGCATATCACGACAAAATCAGAAGGGTCAGGCATGGGGATTTACATCGCAAAACGCCTTATTGAGAGTCACTACAATGGCGACATCTACTATCAAGACAATCCGGAAGGGGGCACCATAGCAACCATTATCTTTGTCGAAGAACAGCCAGATCAAAAGGAAAATAATTGATGAGTCAGCAACCTTTACATATTCTAGTAGTAGAAGATGAGCCGGATCAGCGCTCGCTCATTTGCCAAATGATGACAGCAAACAACTACGTTGTTAGTGAAGCTGACAGTGTTGAACAGGCCATTGTATTGCTCAAAAAGAGTGTACCGGATCTGATATTTTCAGATTGGAAGCTTGGACAGTTAACGGGTATGGATCTGCTAACGTTTGTGAGACGCGAACATGCAGACTTAGGGTTTATTATCGCCACAGCCTACGGAACCATCACTCATGCTGTGGACGCTATGCAAGCTGGCGCAGATGATTACCTTTCCAAACCTTATCAACGTCAATCATTGTTCATGGCGATTGAGAAAGTGGCTAAGTCATTAAAGCTAAAACAACACAATAGACGCTTAGCATCGGAGCTTTCACAGCAACAGGAGTTGGTGGGCATAGTCGGTAAAGCGCCTTGCATGCAAAAGGTATATACGCGAGTGCAACGAGTTAGCGCTACAGATGCCACAGTGTTAATTGGGGGGGAAAGCGGTACAGGTAAAGAGCTTGCCGCAAGAGCCTTGTATCAACTATCGCAAAGACACCATAAACCTTTTGTCGCAATCAATTGCGGTGCTATACCGGAAAGTTTAGCGGAATCTGAGTTATTTGGAGCTGAGAGAGGGGCCTTTACGGGAGCCACAAGTCAAAAAATCGGTAAACTCGAAGCTGCCAATGGCGGCACTATCTTCTTAGATGAAATTGGTGATTTACCCTTGTTACAACAAACCAAATTACTTCGTTTTTTACAAGAAGGGGTTATCTCTCGGCTAGGACAAAATGGTGAGATCAAGCTTGATGTCAGAGTCATCGCGGCAACTCATAGGGACTTACGCACCGAAGTGGCCGAAGGGCGTTTTAGAGAAGATCTTTTCTACCGCTTAAATGTGGTTCCGATTGAGATGCCGCCACTGCGCGAGCGTAAAGAGGATATCGGTCGACTAATTGAACATTTCTTGAAAATTCATGGGGGTCAATACGGTCTTGAAGCCGCGAATTTAAGTGCAGTAACGGTAAAAGCCTTGTTAGATTATCCATGGCCAGGCAATGTCCGCGAGCTGTCAAATCGTATCGAACGTTTTGTATTACTCGGTGATGAAGATGAGTTAGTCGAAGAGCTAAGTCGTCAACCTCAACCCCTCAACACCAACCAGTTTTTGCTGCCTGAAACTGGCATAGAGTGGGAGATTTTTGAGAAAGACTGTTTAGAACAAGCGATGAGTAGACATCAAGGCAACCGTACAAAAGCCGCTAAGTTTTTAGGGCTGAGTTACAAAGCATTTTTATATCGATTAGATAAGCACCAACTAGTGTAGCAGGTGCTGCTAAAAGCTCATATGCTTTACTCTATGCAGTTGATTTATAGGGTGAAGATGTCATTTGTGGTAATCAATGCAAGCAACGAAGAGGGGAAATGTCAGTTGTGCTGGAGCAATAAAATACCTAGTTTAAAGGCGATTAACTTCCCGCTGAACCCTACACCTTCAGGTATGATGGCCATATACCCATTCATAACCATCTCCTGTTAGCTGCTTTCTTACATCGCCTGACAGCTATTTTATCCAGAGTGAGTCAGGCTATATTCTAAAAAATATAAGCTCTGCAGCCCTAGTCTTCTCTTATATCGATAGTTAACATCTTTTTAAATATTACCCAGTAATCGCAACATAACTGCGTTAATTTTGATCTCGCTCAAGTCAAACCTTTAAACATATAATTATTATGCACCTTAAGTTCTTGTGGTGCGGCATTTTGTCGCACCCCAATTATTGTCTATTTAAGGAGCTAATTGGTGCCAAAGTCATTTTCATACACCAATGTTTTCTTTGGTTTTTTATTAGGCATACTGCTTAATTTAAACTTCATTTCGCCTAGTTTTGCACTATTTGTCAGTCCTCCAAAGGAACCTGAACCTATCATCGAGGCTATTTTTCCCCAAGCGACTCATATATCAGATAAAAAAGGTGAGTTACCACTTTGGACCATCTTTAAGGATCAGCAGATCTTAGGTTATGCCTTCGAAACTAACGATATCGCGAGAATTCCTGCTTACTCGGGAGAGCCGATTAATATCTTGGTCGCCATCGATCCTCTCGGCCAATATTTAGCGGCTAAGGTGTTAGAGCATCATGAACCTATTATTCTGGCAGGGATCCCGGAAAGTAAGTTATGGAAATTTACCGAACAGTACACTGGACTGTCGGTGAGAGACCGACTCAAAGTTGGCGGTAATGAGAGTCAGGGGTATGTGGGTATCGATGGTTTATCGGGGGCTACAGTCACCGTGATGGTGATGAATGTCGCGATTACCAAAGCTGCTACCAAAGCCGCACAGTCTTTAGGGATCATCGACAAGCAATCTGCGGTCATCCAGCCCCCTTCAACCATCAAAGCCGATGTTTTCGAGCATGCTAGCTGGTTAACACTTACTGGCGATGGTTCTATTCGTCGGCTCTATCTCGATAGAGCCAGCGTCGATAAGGCGTTTGAAGGTACAGCGGCCGAGCATGTTGATGAAGCTAATCCAGAGCAGAAAAATGACAGATTTGCGGAACTTTATTTCACTTTAGTGGATATTCCCACCATAGGTAAAAACTTGCTTGGTGAAGCTGATTACCTGTGGCTGACCGAATCACTCGAGCCAGGAGAGCATTTGTTGGGCTTATTTGGTAATGGCTACTCTTTCAAGGGGTCTGGCTATGTGCGTGGAGGGATCTTCGACCGAATTCAGCTACATCAAAACGAAAATTCAATTGCCTTCAGAGACTTAGATCATGAGCGTATTACCGATCTTTATATTCAGGGAGTGCCTAGGTTTACCGAGATGTCGATCTTTAAAATCAGGGCTCAGCATGAGTTCGACCCAGGAGCTGACTGGCAACTTGAGTTGTTAGTCAGGCGGCAAACCGGTCCGGTCGATAGCCTGTTTACCAGTTTCAAGGGGAGCTATGACATGTTAGATAAATATGTTGATACTCCGCCGGCTATTGTCCCCGAACCTGAGATGGCGCTGACTCAGCAGGTGTGGCTCGAAAGACAGGTCGAAGTTATCGCCTTGCTAGTATTGTTGTTGGTGCTGTTACTCATCTTATTCTTTCAGGACATATTGGTACGCCATCCTACCTTTATGCATCGTCTTCGCCACGGCTTCTTAGTGGTGACAGTCGTTCTGATTGGTTGGAGCTGGGGCGGTCAGTTGTCAGTTGTGAATGTGTTCACCTTCCTGCAGGCTCTGATGGGTGAGTTCTCCTGGGATCTGTTCTTGCTTGATCCGATTATATTCATCCTATGGTCAGCTGCAGCGGTAACCATTTTACTGTGGGGGCGAGCCGTTTACTGTGGCTGGCTCTGTCCATTCGGCGCACTGCAAGAGCTGGCGAACGTATTTGGTCGATATATAAAGCTACCTCAGTTTGAGCTGCCCTTCGCGGTTCATGAAAGACTCTGGGCAATCAAATACCTCATTTTACTCGTGCTGTTCGGAGTGTCACTCGACTCTTTAGCGCTCGCCGAGCAATTTGCTGAAGTCGAACCCTTTAAAACCACTTTTTTGCTTAAATTTGACCGTCAGTGGCCATTCGTGGCTTGGGCTGTTTTTCTGATCCTTATCAGTTTGTTTAATCGCAAGACCTTCTGCCGTTACCTGTGCCCGTTGGGGGCTGCTCTGTCGGTGAGTAACAGCATTCGTCTGTTCGATTGGCTCAAGCGACGTCCTGAGTGCGGTAGCCCGTGTAAGACCTGCGCTAAAGAGTGCGAAATTCAAGCCATTCAACCCGATGGTGTTATTAATATGCGTGAGTGTCATTACTGTTTAGATTGCCAGATCACCTATTTTAATGATGAGAAGTGCCCACCGTTGAAAAAAATAGCGCGTAAGAAGCGCCAAAGTCGTGAACAAGAGATAGCCGTGGTAGTGACCGAATAACAGTAAAATCTATATTAAAACAGAGTGTTGTAAATATTAAGATAATAGCAAATCAACAAGATATGGAGAAGTGACTATGCAGGATAAAAGCAGTGATTCTAGCTCAGTTCAGACAGCAGAACTTGAGTTGCAAAGTATTGAAAGACGAAAGTTTATCAGTAAAACCGCAATGCTTGGCGCTGGCGCCGTCGCGGCCCCAATGACGGCTGCAATGTTTGCCTCTATGGCTAAAGCACAGGCGGCAGAAGCGTCGAACAGTCCTTTTGTTCACCCCGGGGATCTGGACGAGTACTATGGTTTTTGGAGTGGTGGTCATTCCGGTGAGGTTCGTATCATGGGGATCCCATCTATGCGCGAGCTGATGCGCATTCCAGTGTTTAATATCGACAGCGCGACAGGTTGGGGGCTGACCAATGAAAGTAAGCGCATTAAAGGGGAAAGTGCTCACTTACTCGCTGGAGATTCACACCACCCACATATGAGTATGACGGACGGTCGCTATGACGGAAAATATGTCTTTATCAACGACAAGGCTAATTCAAGGGTAGCTCGGATCCGTTGCGATGTGATGAAAACAGATAAGATGATCACAGTACCCAATGTTCAGGCGATTCATGGTTTAAGGGTGCAAAAGGTCCCCTTTACCAAGTATGTGATCTGTAATGGTGAATTTGAGATCCCGATGGACAATAACGGCAAAGAAACATTAGAAGATGTCTCTACCTATCGCTCATTGTTTAATGTTATCGATGCCGAGAAGATGGAAGTGACCTTTCAGGTGATGGTCGATGGTAACTTAGATAATACCGATGCCGACTATGATGGTAAGTATTTCGCGTCTACTTGTTATAACTCAGAGATGGGGATGAATCTGGGCGAAATGATGACAGCCGAGCGAGATCATGTGGTGGTCTTTAATCTGGCACGTTGTGAAGCTGCGCTAAAGGCTGGAAAATTTAAAACCTATAATGGTAACAAGGTGCCAGTTCTTGACGGTCGTAAAGGCTCAGAACTAACCCGCTATATTCCTGTGCCTAAGTCTCCGCATGGTATGAACACATCGCCAAACGGCAAGTATTTTGTGGCTAACGGTAAGTTATCGCCGACGGTGTCAATTATAGCTATCGCCAAGTTAGATGCGCTGTTTAGCGATAAGATTGAGCCTCGTGACACCATAGTCGCTGAGCCTGAATTGGGACTCGGTCCACTGCATACAGCATTTGATAATAAGGGTAACGCGTATACCACGCTCTTCCTCGACAGCCAGATAGCTAAGTGGAATGTTGAAGATGCCATCAAGGCCTATAACGGCGAAAAAGTTAACTACCTGCGTCAGAAGCTGGATGTTCATTATCAACCGGGCCATAACCATACCTCACAAGGAGAGACACGTGATGCGGATGGAAAATGGCTGGTGTCACTGTGTAAATTTTCAAAAGACCGCTTCTTGCCTGTTGGGCCATTGCGTCCGGAAAATGATCAGCTAATCGATATCTCTGGCGATGAGATGAAGCTAGTTCACGATGGGCCCACTTTCGCCGAGCCTCATGATTGCATGATGGTGCATCGCAGTAAGATTAAGCCTAAAAAACTCTGGACCCGTGACGATCCTATTTTTGCCGAAACTGTTGCAATGGCGAAAAGAGACGGGGTGACGTTGGAGCAGGACAATAAAGTCATTCGTAACGGCAAAAAGGTCACTGTCTATATGACCTCCATTGCACCGGCTTTTGGTATGTATGAGTTTAAGGTGAAACTAGGCGATGAGGTCACTGTGGTCGTGACTAACTTAGACAGAGTCGAAGACGTGACCCATGGATTCTGTATGACAAATCATGGAGTACAGATGGAAATTGGTCCTCAGGCGACTTCATCTATCACCTTCGTGGCGGATAAGCCCGGTGTGCAGTGGTACTACTGTAACTGGTTCTGTCATGCCCTTCATATGGAGATGCGTGGTCGCATGTTAGTAGAAGCTTAGTGTAAACCGACAGGCCCTGATATATCGGGGCCTGAATAAGCACTTATACCGATTGGTATTACTATTTTACTTATCGTTCGGAGAAGAGGAATACAAGTATCGAAATGTTAAAGCCACTATTAATTTTCTTTATCCTGATGTTCCACTGCGCTGGCAATGCTACGCAGATACGCGTCACGCCAGAGGATGATCTTCAAGTCATGCTGGATAATGCCGTTGACGGCGACACCTTAATACTCTCATCGGGTAAGTATGTGGGAAATTTCGTGGTCTCACGGGCCATTACGCTTACCGGCCAGCAAGGTGCGCTCATAGATGCTGATGGACAGGGGCATGCCTTGCAGCTGAAAAGTGCCAATATTGTGCTGGAAAAGCTGCAGATACAGAACTGGGGTCATGACTTGACTGCACAAGACTCGGGGATCTATTCAGATAAATCGGCCACAGATCTCATTATCAGGGACAACAGACTTACTGGCGATGGTTTTGGGATATGGCTGCAAAAGGGTCGTAATATTAAGGTCTTCGACAATGAAATTGTAGGCAATCCAAATTTGAGGTCGACCGATCGTGGTAACGGGATCCAATTGTCGATAGTCCAAGATGTTGAGGTGTCGGGTAATAGTATTAGTCACACCCGAGATGGACTTTACATTATTTCTAGCCAAAATAACCTGTTGCATAACAATACCATGCATGATCTGCGTTATGGCATCCATTACATGTATTCTCACAGTAACGAGGTGAAGAGTAACCTGGCCTATAATACTCGAGCAGGTTACGCGCTGATGAGTTCACGCATGCTTACCGTCACCGGCAATGTGAGTCGTGACAGCGAGGATTATGGTTTTTTACTGAATTTTATTACTTCGTCCGAGATCAGCCATAATCAGATTTTCAATGTGTGGACCAAGCCAGAACATAAGGTCCTAGGCCGGGAGGGCAAGGGACTGTTCATCTATAACTCGGCATATAACACGGTTAGCAATAACCTGATAAACACCGCCGAGATAGGCATCCACCTCACCGCAGGTTCGGAAAATACTAAAGTTTATAACAACAGTTTTATCAACAATCCATTACAAGTGAAGTACGTTGCAAATCGTGAAGAGGAGTGGAGCCATGAAGGGGTTGGAAACTTCTGGAGTAATTATCTCGGCTGGGATCTAAACAATGATGGCAAGGGTGATAGCGCGTTCGAACCTAACGATGGTATTGATAGATTAGTCTGGCAGTATCCGGAAGCTAAGGTTCTGCTGGATAGCCCGGCGATACTTATTCTGAGATGGATACAGACTCAGTTTCCTGTGCTCAAGCCCCCAGGAGTGAAAGATAGCTTTCCTCTAATGCAAGCGCCGTCGGTCATGGGCGTTGACGACGGTCCAATTATCAATTTAGTGAAGCAGGATTAGCGTATGCCTTCAGCAATAGTATCACTGCAAAATGCAGGTAAGCATTATAAAAATGTCCACGCCCTGCAAGCGATAAATTTACAACTTGAGGCGGGTGAGGTCCTAGGTTTATTCGGCCACAATGGTGCAGGTAAAACAACCATGATGAAGCTCATTCTGGGAGTGATGAGGGCCAGTCAGGGCAGTGTCGAGGTATTTGGTAGCGATCCCATGTCAAAACAGGCATTTGAGGGACGCAAGAAGATAGGCTATTTACCGGAGAATGTGAGTTTTTATGATCAACTGACGGGTAAAGAGGTACTGACCTATTTCGGTCGCTTGAAGAGGGTACCGAAAGCCCAGATAGCTCAACTCCTTGAAAGGGTCGGTTTAACACATGCTATGGATCGGCAGGTGAAAACTTATTCGAAGGGCATGCGCCAACGACTTGGTTTAGCTCAGGCATTTCTGGGTAGCCCTAAATTACTGCTATTGGATGAACCTACCGTAGGCTTAGATCCGATAGCGACGCAGGAGTTTTACCTCAGTGTCGATAAACTTAAAGAGGATGGCGCCAGTATTATCTTATGCTCACATGTATTGCCCGGTGTGGAGCAGCATATCGATAGGGCGATGATCTTATCCGGTGGAACGTCTTTAGCCATTGGCACTTTGGCACAATTAAGAGAGCAAGCTGGCTTGCCGGTTTCGATTCAAACTCAAGGACTCAATGGCGCCCTGCGTGAGGATCCCCGCTTTGACCATATGCTCGTTAGTCCCAATCAGTTACTGGTGCCAGAAAAGGAGAAGCTCAAGTTTATTAGGCTACTGGTTAATTATCAGGATATTAGTGATTTGCGCGTCGAACCCGCGGATCTCGAACAGGTATACCAACATTACTTGAGTTCGGCCTACGGGAAGCAAAAGAGAAAAATAGAGGAGGATAAACGATGAACCCAATTTTAGCGGTCGCTATTAAGGAGTTTCAAGACGGTTTGAGAAATCGCTGGTTTATCTCCATAACGGTGATTTTTGCGGTGTTATCTCTGGGGCTCAGTTATTATGGCTCAGTTGCCTCGGGACAGCTAGGCGTGGCTTCTCTGTCATCAACCATTGCCAGTTTATCCAGTCTCGCAGTGTTTATTATCCCGCTTATTGCCTTGCTGCTTGCCTATGACAGTTTTGTCGGAGAACAGGAGTCTGGCACCTTATTGTTGCTTTTGACCTATCCCATTAGCCATACCCAGCTATTACTAGGGAAATTTTGTGGACAAGGTTCAATCATTAGTCTGGCGACCTGTCTGGGCTTTGGCAGTGCAGCTGTGTTGCTATCGGTGCAATCGACAGCTGAATATGTGCTTCCAGCCTTTGGGTTATTCATTCTGACCGCCATCTTATTGGGCTTGTGCTTTATCGGTATTGCCTATGTCATCAGTCTATCTGTTACCGAGAAATCAAAGGCTGCAGGGCTTGCGCTTATGGTGTGGTTTTTCTTCGTGTTAGTTTTCGATCTGGCACTGTTAGCGACCTTGATCGGATTACAGGATGGGCTTACTCAGCAACACTTAGTGCAGATCATGATGTTTAATCCTGCGGACCTGTTTCGATTGATTAATTTGGCCAGCCTTGATACCAGCGACGTTAATGGTGTGCTTGCCGTCGCCATAAATTCAAGTCAATCGCCGTTGATTTTAGTCTCTATGATGCTGGGATGGGTCTTGGGGCCGCTGGCTCTTGCAGCATTCGTCTTCAATAAAAAATCACTGTAAATATCAATATGTCTGGGAATAATTAAGTCATGAAAAATACTAAGCTATCAACTTTTCTCACTCTGTTACTGGTCGCTTTCGCACTGTTTGGATGTAAGGAGGCACCGCAAGAGTCTATGGTGCATCAGGCTGCCGCTATCGAGTCTGGTGATGAGTGTCATCTGTGCGGAATGATTATCACCAATTTTCCTGGTCCCAAGGGAGAGTTGTATACTAAAACTTCTGATATGACGAAAAAGTTCTGTTCTACTCGGGATCTATTCAGTTTCATTCTGGATCCTGAATACCAGCATCAGGTAAAGGAGATCTATGTTCATGATATGAGTAAAACGCCCTGGACAGAGCCTAAGGACAGCTACTTCATCGACGCCAGAAAGGCCTGGTATGTACTCGAATCGAGCAGAAGTGGTGCGATGGGAAAAACGTTGGCGAGTTTCGTTAACGAGTCGGATGCGCAAGCCTTTATGCTCGAATTCGGTGGCAAAATATACCAGTTCGATGAGATCACTATGGCAATGCTATAACAGTCAATCATTCTACCGCAGTGTGATTATACCCATTAAATTTCTACTGAATCCAACGTCTTCAGATAGGAAGGGTATATGCCTCAACGCTTGGCCTGTTGAGCCAACTGATGTTTAGCACTGTGTTTCTTGATTTATGGAGCCATTGGAAAGAGGTGTACTTTCTGGTGACCTCTTAATATTCGGTTCAGAAGAGCCCTGATATGATAATTAGAGCAACGCTGAAAAATAGCATTCCGGTGAGCAAGTTGATAACTGGTGCGGCCGTGCGGATCCTCTGTTGAATAGCAGGCTTTGATAGCACTAATGCAATCAATACAAACCAGACTAATGATAAAACCAGTAAAGTGACAGCTGCCCAAACCTTTGTGATCAAGGTGACTTCTGGGGTTATCATTGCTGAAAACAGAGTAATAAAGAACACCATCGCTTTTGGGTTTAGCAGGTTAGTGTATAAGCCTTGCGTAAATCCTTGCGATGGCGTCAATTGGTTAAATATTTGAGCCTTTTCCTTCTCTATGTGTCTAACTTTAAAGTTTTGTAGCGTACTGATGATGATATTTATCCCCATCCAGCCTAAATAACTGGCCCCTGCGAGCTGTACTATTAGGAATAAAATACCAGAGCTTTTAATCAGCAGGCTGACTCCGGTCAGGCTCAACAGAGTATGCAGCAATATTCCAATTGAAATCCCAATAGCGGAGGCGATGGCGGTCACTCTTCTCTCCTGACTGGCCATTTTGACTACAAGGGCAAAGTCTGGTCCAGGACTTGCTAGTGCAACGCTGTGAATGACGGCCAGTGACACAAGTAAGGTTAAATCCATTAAATTATCCATAAAGTTATTATTGTGGGTGTCATGCCGGTGGTACTTTCTAACAGACGTAAAAAATCGGAGTTCGCTAAATCCGACAATATTGGCGAGCAGGCAAAGTTTGATCCAATGTTAAGCTGAAAATATTGTTCTCAAAATGAGTCTAACTTAGCTGTGATTGTGACAGCTAGTAAATTATTGCAAGCATATGCGCGATTATGACCGTTGAGGACAATATAGCCGTGTATTGTGATTGCAATTGAACCATAATGGTTGGGTTTTTAGTTAACAACTGATGCCATTGGAGTTTATTACGTGAAAGGACAGATTTTAAGGGAAATGAAAGTACTTAAAGCTATTGATCCTGCTTTTGAAGTACAAAGACGAGTCGCATTTATTAAAGCCAAGCTTAAGCAATCTAATACTCAATCATTGGTATTAGGCATTAGTGGCGGCGTAGACTCCTCTTTAGCTGGGCGTTTGTGCCAATTAGCTATTGAAGAACTGAATGCTGACACAGCTGTAACTCGTTATCAATTCATCGCCGTTCGTCTGCCTTACGATATACAAAAAGATGAAGATGAAGCTCAGTTAGCATGTCAATTTATTAATCCGTCTAAACAAGTTACAGTCAATGTTAAACAAGGCGTAGATGGTGTTCATGCTGAAACCATTAATGCGATTGAATCCGCCGGTATTTCGCTGCTAGATCCTGCTAAAGTTGATTTTGTAAAAGGCAATGTCAAAGCCCGTATGCGTATGGTTGCACAATATGAGATAGCAGGATTAGTGGCAGGGTTAGTGGTTGGAACCGATCACAGTGCAGAAAATATTACCGGCTTCTATACAAAGTGGGGTGACGGTGCCTGTGATTTAGCCCCATTATTTGGCCTGAATAAGCGCCAGGTAAGGCAAGTTGCTAAATTTTTAGGTGCTCCTGATATCTTGGTTTATAAGGCTCCAACGGCTGATCTTGAAGAGGGGCAGCCTCAATTAGAAGACGAAATTGCCTTAGGACTGACATATGATCAGATAGATGACTTTCTTGAGGGGAGAGAGGTTGGCGAGTACGTCAATAATAAATTAACCGGAATTTACCGCGCTACGCAGCATAAGCGTGATGCCATTCCGACTATTTACGATTAATGTTTAATCAACCCAATAAAGCGCCAATAGCGCTTTATTGGAGTCGCAAGATCCTACTAATTAAGTAACTGTAATCCCAGCTCTTCTCTTAACTGGTTTATCTGTTGGTTAGGAAATTGCCGATAATCTAAATATGGACAAAGATAAATAGCTTGCTGTGGGTGTTTCAATAGCTTGTTACATTGGCTATTTATCGAGATAAACTCATTAATGTTTAACTGCAAACCCTGTGCACTCTCTTGTCCACATATAATGTGAACTTTTGAATTAGGCTGCAAAGATGAAGCTGCAAAGCCAATTGATTCTTTATGCTTTAATAATTGAATATCACGATACTGCCGCCAATCTTGGCCATTAACCATTATTTTTGCCATGATAGTCAGGATCTTTCGCCAATGATTGCCATTTAATTCAATGAGCGACTGAGTTGCATCTATATCCCGATAGCCCCAATTCGTGGGCAACACCGGAGGGTTAGGGAGGTAAAAACAGTGACCAGCAAGTTCAGTTCCAATCATCATATTGCCTACTTGTTTCGCGTTAAAAACAGTGTAAGTTATCATTATCTTGTCTGTATTCTATGTCGATTTATTTACCAATACCAACAACTTAAATACGTGAGTAAGTTTGATGATGAAATCCATTATTATTGGTTCAACGAAGCATTTAGCTTTTGCCCTATTTTACTCTTCAATAGGCACCAGTATCGCCCTAATTGCGGCTGCCGTTTGGTATTTAAATTCACGACCCGCATTGGACCTATGGCATACCACCGAACTTGAGGCGCAATATCGGCAACAGCCGAGTGTTGTAAGCTTTAAAGACTATTTACGCTTAGAGGAGAAGCTGTTCGAAGAGGTTGAGCGCAAGGTCAGCAGTAAGACAACTTCAGATTCTCTGTCTGTGGTGAATCGTTACGTGCCAGGCAGTTATTCCGATCCTAACAAATGGCCGCAAAATTGGAATAGAAGTTTCGAATGGAAAAATGAACATGCAGAATACGGCGTTTTATTGCTGCATGGGATGTCTGATTCACCTTATGCGATGCAGTACTTTGCCAAACATTATAGAGCGTCGGCTCATGTACTAGCCCTTAGATTACCAGGCCATGGCACGTTGCCCTCAGGGCTCACCGATATAAAATGGCAAGACATGGCAGCAGCAGTTTCGATTGCTGTACAACATATGCAGCAGGTTATGCAGGATAAACCACTCTATGTGGTGGGCTTTTCAACTGGTGCTGCACTGGCACTTAATCATGAGCTTGAGAAGCTAATGCTAGGAGATACAGGTGACTTCTCAGGCTTAGTGTTTGTCTCTCCAGCAATAGGGTTACCGCCCGTCGCCGCAGGAGCAAAGTGGCAGGCACGGCTTGGCCATTTTTTAGGACTAGATAAGCTGAGCTGGAACAGTATTCAAACCGAATACGATCCTTTTAAATACAGTTCATTTGCTGTAAATGCAGGTGATGTTGTTTATCAGCTTGCTAGTCGAAACGTTGAGTTACTAAATCAACTGGATAGTCGGTCATTAGCTCAATTAGCGCCAATGTTAACGTTCCAATCTTTGACCGATGACACTGTAGATTCAATGGCAGTACTTCGTGATTTATATCTACAACTGCCTGTTAATAACCATGAATTAGTGATGTTCGATATTAATCGCACTCAAGTCAATTTAAGCCTAATGCCAACAGACCCCTTGTTACCCTATGTTGATTTAGTTGACGCGATGAAATTCGATTTTGACTTTACGTTAATTGAAAACACAGGTGAGGTAAGGGGGGAAGTACAGGCAAGAAATCTTACCAATGGAACAGATATTGAAGCTATTGCGCAGCATTGGCCTAAACAGGTTTATTCATTGTCTCATGTTGCCTTGCCATTTCCTGAAGCCGATCAACTCTATGGTCCTCATAAAGTACACAATGGCAATAGAGTTCAGATAGGAGCCGGTGCTTCCAAGGGAGAGCGAGGCGTGCTTAGCGTTTCCCCAAGTGAAGTTCTTCGACAAAAGTGGAATCCATTTTTTGGTTATATGTTGAAGAAAATGGATAGCGTTATCATTGATTAAAATCATTTTTGGCGCAGCTATCTAACAAGGTGGTAAACACTAATTTGTTTCGGCCACCATGCTTAGCGCTGTACAAGTTGATATCAGCTTGCTTTATCCAGTCTTCAAGCGCATCACTGTAAGTACCATTAGCGATAACGGCTCCAATACTTGTAGTGACATTGAAATGGGTTGTTTTATCCGTGCTTTCAATGACGGTGTTGGCGAGTCTTTGTTTGAAATTCTCAAGGTGAGATTCTATTTTTAATGCGTTACACAGAGGCATAATGATGAGGAACTCTTCACCTCCGTAACGCACGATAATATCTCCATCTCTTTTAAAATCATCTTTTAGCAGTTTAGCTACTGTCTTAAGTGTTGCATCGCCACTTAAATGCCCATAAGTATCATTAATGTGCTTAAACCTGTCGAGATCTAAAATGGCAATCGCAATGACTTCATCTGTTCTTTGGCAGCTTTCTTGGATGGCTGAAAACTTATCTTCAGCATAGCGACGGTTATAAAGCCCTGTGAGTGAGTCTTTTTCAGCAAGTGTCTTTAATTGTTCATTCGCTTGCTCTAATTCAAATGTTCTTAAGGCTACTTTTTCCTCTAACTCTAATTGGTAGCCTATGAGCTGCTTTTTACTTTGATTAAGACGCTTATAGAGAGAGTAAATCTCTTTTGGTGAACCGTCATCGATACCGTAGTTATGATTGATATTTCCATTTGAGTTACTGAATTTGTTGGCTATTTCTTCTAAAGGCCGCGTTAATCTGGCACTGATAACCCGCGTTATAAGGAAGGTAATTAACATAGAGATAATCAGTATGGCAAAGGTTGCGATATACATGTTTTCGACTAATAACACTAAAGGTCTAAAAGGGTTTAGCACGTACAGTTTCCATCTGTTATCAAGCTTGAAGGATGAAAATACATATTCAGGCGCCATGCTCTCCTGATCAAGAATGTTTAGCATCGGCAACGGAGTAGTATAATCAGTACTATTTTGTGAATAGCTAAATTCAGACAGTGGAGCGATACTCAGTTCTGGTGAAGCAAAAATAACCCTATTCTTGCTGTCAACCAGTACGATAGATTGATTCTTAAATGTTTTATTAGTTTTGTCTATCTCTTTGAACTTACTCAGATCAAGCGAACCTTCAATAATTCCGATAGGACGGTATGCATTGTCAGCAGCATAAATAGGTGCGCTTATCGCAACAATAGGGTCGTTACCAAAGCCCCGACCTAAAAAGACCGGCGATATGAAATTTCGCTGGTTTACAAAAGCTTCAATAAAGTAATCCCTGTCAATAATGCTGAGTTCAGCCTCATTATTCGTGCGCCCTCTTAATCGTGAAACTGGACTGGCTCCTTTGATATCACCTTGTTTGTTGGCTATCAGCATAGTGATGAACCCTGGGTACATCTGATGCAACTTAGAAAGCGATAGTTGCTGCTGAGGTAAGCTCGCTTCTCTTAAACTTAAGCTACTTGCAGCATTGTTTAAGGCTTGAACATGAGTATCGATATAAGCCTGAGCCAATGTTCCTAGCTGCTGTGCCGATTCTTTTATATTTTCGCTCAATAAGGCTTGGTAGCGATTAATAAACTGATTATTAAACAGCAGTGCAGCTAAAAGCAGAGCTAAGGAAATGACTAGAGTAAATGCGTAGGTTAGCTGCGCACTAAAAGTACGTCGCTGCTTGCTCTTTGATTTCGGTTGATAATTCCAAAATGAGGGGGTTAAGATTACCAGTAATGAAGCTATGCCAGCATAAAAAACTCCATTAATGCCTTGCTTAGCGATAATGAACGGCAGGTGGCTACTGGGTAAATTGGTATTGAGTATTGCATACAGATAAAACAGTGGCATCCCAATGGTGAACCAAAAAACAATACTTGCGTAGAGTGAGTAAATGTTTTTTCGCATGGCTAAACCTAAGAATAATGCTTCTATCGGAAACAGCAAATAAACATGCAAACTATCCCATGCGATAAATAACCCTGACACAGTAATCATCGCCGTATAAAGCGCATACCATGGGCCGAATAAGATGGCACAGATCACGTAACTAGCGTTGCCAAGAATAAGTTGTATGTTGGCAAATAAAGGAGATGGATAGAGGTTAATAATTAGGCCTGCGAGTCCCAATATTGATGCGATGAGGAGTTTCTTATGTTTGATACTATCCAAAATCGTAACCTTTGCTTTAACTAAACGAGTGCTGCAAGCTCGTTACTTTATGATTAGAACTGACATTTACAATCTATTAACTTTTTTCATGGATAGCAACTGTTAAGAGAGCACTTGAGATGATTTCGATGCGTTTGCTGCTCGTTCAAATACGACCTTTTAAAAATGACGATAATTTAATTGTTACTTGGTTCGCTTTTGCGCTGTCTATTGCTGAATCCCTGTATATAAGATCTAGTTCACATCATCGATATATTGTCATTCATCCATTCAGCATTTATTCATGAATAAGGTGTTTTTTAAGACTCAGTTAATGTTAATTCTTATGATATCAATATAGTTTTAGTCTTTATTTTTCAATGGGCTTTAGCTGGTGGGATTTTTAAAAATGTGTCTTAAATCGATTGTAATAAACAGATTTTAAGTGCAACAACTCCGTGATTAAGGAACCGTTATGAAATACTTATCGATGTTTGCAGTGCTGGCTTTTTCTGCTTCAGCTATGGCTGTAGATTGTACTGATTGTCATGAAACAATTGATATCACTGCTCACACTGAAATGGAAGCGACAATCAATACTTGTAATGATTGTCATGATATGGCTAGTGCGCATGAGTTAGATACTGAGATCCACACTGTTGATTTAACAATTAAAGAGTGTGCTGATTGTCACGACTAATGAGTACTTGTTGAGCACGCAATAAAAAAGCCAGCTGATAAGCTGGCTTTTTATTGGAATTTGGTCGGGATAACAGGATTTGAACCTGTGATCTCTTGTCCCCCAGACAAGCGCCCTACCGAACTAGGCCATATCCCGAATTACTCTACAGAAGCCGTTATAAACGAGGGGGAGTTCTGAAGAGCAAGCACTGTATCAAGTCATAATTGTGAGTGCAAGCGCTTCAGCTGAGTCATTGTTTTGTTTGGCTAGTTTATGCTCTCTTTACGTTTCTTAATGGATATAAAAGCGTCTTCCTTCACGCATCACTTCAATTAATTCTGGCGCGCTCATTTTCTTTTTAAGACGTTTATCATATTTACTATCGTAAATTCGATATTTACCATGACGATCAATCGTCGTTATTTCAGATTCTTGGTAGATGGCAAAAATACGGTGATCGCCAGTATAGACCCATGATGTATCACTAGGCTGCATCAGATTGCTACCAGCACTAAAGTCTGTGGCTGGGTTAGTACAACCCATCGCTTGGGTCATTAACGTTGGAACAAGGGCATTATGGGTCGTTCGGTAATTAATACGTTTAGCGACACGTTGGTTTGGCCAATGAATAACCATGGGCACTTGAACACTGTCGGGCGACATATTGACTCGGGCTTCAGTTGGATTGCTAGTAAACATTTTGCCGCTTACGCCGGTAATAACAACTAAGGTATTTTCCGGTAGGTCGCTGAAGATTTTTCCTAGCTGAGTATCGATAAAATTCAAAGATTGACGGTATTGATTGAACAATACCTTTTGAGCGGGCTTAAGTGCCTTATCAGCTTTTACCGTTTTAATCCCTAAGAAACCGATCGGGGTGTCGTAACTATCTGGCGACTTTAGGTTTAGTAACGTGAACCAAGGCTTTGTTGATGCTTGGGTCCATTCATACCAACTGTTAATTGAGCTTAGGTCTGAGCGAGCGTAGCTATCTTGATCCGGTGCGTCAATACGTTCAAAGTCATCAAAAATAGCTTGGGGGCGAGCAATAGTATCGGCTGTGGTAAATAAACCTAATTGATAACCGTCGGCGACTAGCTCTTGGGTTAATACCGGGCTTTCATAGTGCAGGTCTATCGCGTTCATATAGCTGCCTTGTAAGCCATAGAGTAGGCTAAACATACCGCTGCTAAACTGGTTGCCACCGCTAAGGTGCTGCTGAAAAAATTGATTTTGACCGGCATAGGCGGTTAATACTGGCATGGTCGTGCTATCAACTAGTTTGGCTTGCAAGCTGTCAATCGCAATAAATAAAATATTAGGTTTATCGTCTGCTACGCACTGCATTGGCGAAAGCGGATATTTTAGGCTGGCTTTAGGTCTAGTTTGTGCTTGATGGACTTGAGTGTTGTCGATGCCATAACTTTCCATAAAGCTTCTTGCCGTAGCTGGGTAGGATAACGGGTATGCGTCATCAAACTGGGTTATTTCAGTCATCTCATTTGCATCTCCCCAAATATGGATAAGATGGCTGGCAACAAAGCATAAACCTACCACCGCAACAACTTTATTGCCGTAGTTACGCTTACGAATTTTCTCGATACGCTTCCACAAATAATTAGCGAGAGTGAGCTCAAGCGCTAAAATACCGATAGGCGTAATAATATAGGAGGTGCCTTGCAGTAGTCCGTTGAGATCAGTCCACGCTAAGTCAAACACGAAAGGGCTGAGGTGCAACCCGTAATCATCATAAATAATGGTGTCGTAAAGCAGAGCACATAAGCTTAATGTCGCGACAACAGCAGCATAGCCTCTTAGGATCTTTGAATAAGGTAGTAACAAGGTGACAGGGAAAATGAGCACCAGGTAGACCATGAAAGCGAGAAAGCTAAAATGACCAATAGTACTCAATGTTAGATAAACTGAGCCGATAATCGATTCGGGAAAACCGACAGTGTCGAGATACCGATAACCAACGATAATGGCGAGTAAGCCATTAATGAAAGCAAACCAATGCCCCCAACTTACTAAGCGTGAAACTCGATCTCGTCCTATCTGTTTTTGTCGCTCAACCATGTTGACCCATTATTCTCTTAATGCGGTTAATGGGTTTAATCACTACTATTAAACCCTTACTCAATGTGGTTCTTACACTTATCTTAGCTATTTTTTACTGACTGCGATAATGCTTTGGCAAACTGCTCAGTCACAACTTTACGCGATTCAGCTGGTACTTTGTTTTGCAATAGATGTGTAACACAATTGCCTAACGCCATCAGACTTAAGTCTGTTGGTGATTGATGCTTCTCTAACACTGCTAAAAGTTCAGCAATGATAGATTCAACTTGCGTGTTTGAATATTTTGATTTGATAGCCATAATTGAAACCGTTCACTTTAAATCCTGATTAACGGCATATAATAACGGATTTTTCCAATAAGCTCTGCACTTTTTAGCGTTGAGTGAGTGCTTTTATCATTTATCACATCGATGATGTGAGTAATGTCGTGCTTGCTGGTTATCCTCAACATAACGGTTAATAGCATCATCGGTATAGTGTATTGTGCAAATTTCATTATTCAACCGACATTTTTCAGTTAAAAACTGCTGATGTAAGCCGTTTTTATAGCCTTTAATTACCGCTCTTTTTCATCGCGAACAATTCATTTTCTGCCACCATTTTCCGTATGAATTTCTGGGTTTTGTCTGCTATGATATCTGCCATTACGTTTGCAACACAGTTGATGATTTATCGACGCTGTGGTTGCAAATTATTTACCTACAGAGCTGACTACTAGGCTATGGCTCTTAAGCAACTTTCTATCGAGGCTCAATGAGTATTAACGTCGAACAAGCAATTATCCATGCCATTTCTCAAGATGGAGAAGGCCAGCTAAGCTGTCGCTTACGCCCACAGCCACTATTAAACAGCCAAGCGGTAGAGGCAATGTTGGATGAACTTCATCACACTTATACCGGTAAGGCGGGTAAAGGCTTTGGCCACTTTGGTATAAGCGGTGAAGATGGTGAAGCTAACACCAAGTTTGAAAACGCACTAAGTCAATATCGTAGTAACGAACTGGGTTTTGTTGAGTTTTCCGGTATTGCAGGTAAATTGTTGCAAGAAGAGTTAGCCAAGTATGACTTTAGTACGGGCGGGTTTCTATTACTGTCCTGTTATACCTACATGACCAGTGATTACCTTTTTGTGTCACTGCTCAATGCCAAATCATCGATGACAGTTTTAGATGATATGGAGTTAACTCAAAATACTCATCTTGATCTCAACAATGTACAACTTGCTGCACGTATTGATTTAACGGAATGGCAAGCGGATCCAGACTCTAAAAAGTACATCTCTTTCGTACGTGGACGAGCGGGCCGTAAAGTGGCTGACTTTTTCCTCGATTTCATGGGCTGCGTAGAAGGTATCAATACCAAGGCGCAAAATAAGTCATTATTAAATGCAGTTGAAGATTTTGTTGGCGGCAGTGAACTGACCAAAGATGAGCGCCAAGTGGCGCGTGAACGGGTGTTTGATTACTGCACCGAGCGTTGTGATGAAGGGGCCGACATTCAGATTAAAGATCTTGCCGACGAGCTAGCAGATCAAGGCATGGATTCATTTTACGACTTTGCACAAGGTGGCAGCTATGAGCTTGAAGAGGAGTTCCCAGGAGACAAGCCAACACTGCGTCAATTGAAGAAGTTCTCTGGTACCGGCGGAGGCGTAACTTTAAGTTTTGATGGCCAACATCTTGGTGAAAGGGTGATTTATGACCCAGTGTCAGACAGCATCATTATCAAAGGCGTACCTGCAAACCTTAAAGATCAACTGGATCGTCGCTTAAAAGGCGAATAGTAGCCAGTCATCCAATGCTACTGAGTTTAAGCCGAGTGTTTTATCACTCGGTTTTTTTATCGCTGCAGCTCAATAATAGCGTTGATTAGGCTTAAAATGGTCGAATAATAATGCTTATCATTGTAAGCTACAGAAATTATGAAAAAGGCCACTTAAAAGTGGCTTTTTACCTGTTTTACATCCTGCAGCCATCGCTGCCTGGACTGTGCAAGGTAGACTGTTTTTCTACCTAGGAGCTTAAATGCAACTGTTCGTTAAAGATTTAACTGTTATCGATTTTTCTTATCTTTGCCCTATACGTGGCATGGTGGGTGAAAGTTGGATTGTCGATGTTTTGCTAGATGGTGGATTAGATGAGCAAAACATGGTGCTAGATTTTGCTAAAGTGAAGCGCACCATTAAGAGGACTATTGATGATGTCGCTGATCATCGATTGTTGGTTCCAACGGCCTGTAGTGAGGCTCGTTGGCAGCAGCAAGGCGACAGAGTATGGATGGATTTTAACAGCCAGCAAGGTGACATGCATTTAGCATGTCCAGCACAAGCATTCGCCTTAATCCCCAGTGAAATTATCGACTTTGAAAGCGTTAATAGTTTTCTGCAAAAAGCGTTAAAAGAGGTCTTGCCTGCGAACGTTGAAGGGATCTCTTTGACGTTAAGAAATGAGGTCCATGACGCTCCATTTTACCATTATACCCATGGCTTGAAGAAGCACGACG
The DNA here is from genome assembly GCF_016757755.1 of Shewanella sp. KX20019. Taxonomy (NCBI): domain Bacteria; kingdom Pseudomonadati; phylum Pseudomonadota; class Gammaproteobacteria; order Alteromonadales; family Shewanellaceae; genus Shewanella; species Shewanella sp. KX20019. Next base: position 2,193,039 of record NZ_CP068437.1, read on the forward strand.
GCAACTGCCAACGTATTGCACATGGGCACAGAAGCCCTGTTACCGTATTCGAAAACGGCATAGCCGCCCCTAAGTGGGATGAGTATTGGGCTAAGCGCTGGCACGATATCTACCTTGGTAGTGAAGAAGACAGTGTATCGGTGGATACCCTTACACTGTCACCACAAACAGATGTGAACGACAACACTCATTTAGGTTTTCATTACCAAGCGCCACAAGGCGATTTCCAACTTGCCATGCCAAAAGCGTGTTGTGATGTGTTACCACACGATACAACAGTGGAGTTGTTAGCCGACTATATGGCGCAAACCTTGTCAGAAAAAGTGCCTAGCAGTGCCTTTAAAGTGATCGCTTTTGAAGGGGTCGGCAAGGGTGCAATAGCAAGTCGTAGCGCAAATAGCTAATATTTTTTAGGAGTCACTTTGAGCAAAATAATTCCCATCATCATTGCAAGTCTCGCCAGCAGTTTATCTTGGCAGGCAAGTGCCCAAGTTCAATTGAATGGTGACTTTAAGCAAGGTTCGTTAATTCGCGCCAAGGTTCAACCGGGTACTTTGGTGTATTTAAACGATGCACTTATTGATGTTAATGCTGACGGGCAATTTGCGTTTGGTTTTGCTAGAGAAGCAGAGCTCAAGCAGTTGCTGAAGCTGGTTTATCCTGATGGATTAACTGAGCTTAAGCCACTGACTTTAGCAAAGCGAGAGTACAAGATCCAAAAGGTGAACGGGATCAGCAAGAAAATCATGAAGCCTGATCCCAAGGCCCAGAGTCGTTCGGCACAGGACAGTAAGCAGGTTAAGGCGGCGCGGGCACAATTTACTGAGAGCAATGCATTTAGCCAAACGTTTATCTGGCCACTCACTGGCCGTATTTCAGGCGTATACGGCAGTCAACGTGTGTATAACGGTAAACCTGGAACGCCGCATTATGGGGTAGATGTTGCGGCAAAAACGGGGACGATAGTGGTTGCACCTGCTGATGGTATTATATCGCTTTCTGTTAGCGACATGTTTTACTCTGGCGGAACAATGATTATTGATCACGGCTACGGTGTCAGTTCAAGCTTTTTGCACTTGAGTAAGCTGTACGTTAAAGAGGGGCAAGAGGTAAAGCAGGGCGATAAGGTCGCTGAAGTAGGCGCTACTGGCCGTGCAACAGGACCACATCTTGATTGGCGAGTTAATTGGTACCAGATGAGGCTCGACCCAACCAGCATCGTTCCTTCGATGAAGAGCGTACTGGAAAAGCAGGCAGCGAACTAGCGTCAGCATCTCCAAAGCAACAAAAAAGCAGCGATAAGCTGCTTTTTTGTTATTAGGGTTTTTTTAAGCAATCAGAACCAGCAGCTCAAAACGCAATAAGTGATAGTGCTATCACTTGTTGCGGTTTCTCCACTTAAACAGGACTGAATACTTCCATAAGGTTTTAATCAAGAAGAAGGACGTAACCGAAAACAGCACCCCAAAAACAAAGCAACCCGTTAGAAAAGAGGGCCCAATGGTTTCGATTGACGACTCAACCCACTGCCAGCTAGCTTCAAAAGCAAACTCTTGCGGATGATGCCCCAATATTTTTGCCCCTAGCATATAGGCCATATAAAACATAAACGGCATCGTCACCGGGTTTGTGATCCATACAAGTGCCACTGCAACGGGTAAGTTGACGTTAAATAAAATCGCTAGCGCTGCAGCCAGTACCATTTGAAACGGCATAGGCATCCACGCCACAAATAGTCCAACAGCGAATGCTCCCGGTGCTGAACGCCGATTGAGCGCCCATAAATTAGGCTTTAGTAAAAGATCGCCGAACATGCGTAGATTCTTATGATTACGCAGTGTTTCAGGCTTGGGCATAAATCTTTCTATAATTTTTTTTGGCATAACTCGAATTTGCTGTCTTAACTTACTTCATTATGAATGGATTCATGTGTGGCTTTTGCGCCACTATATTATCAGCAATGGTCTGGCCATCGCTCCCTCAGCTGTCTCTATTGCCGCTTTGTATTTTAGTGGCGATGGTCTTAATTCGGCGGATCCCAATGCTAGCTGGTTGCTTGTTCGCACTTAGCTGGATATCGATGTTCTATGCATTTTTAATGGAGTGGGACACCACTAAAAATGCCGATGCTATCAATATTAAGGGCGAAATCATATCACTAGTTCATGCAAACGGCGACTGGATTAGTATGGATATTATGCTGGTTGATTCAATTTTGCCCCAAAAACTAACAAGAAAACTTAGGTTGTCGTGGTCAAACCCGCCTACAGTAAGGGTTGGGCAGCAGTGGTTATTAACTATAAAACCTAAGCCGATTACTAGCCCTTTAAACCAGGGAGGGTTTAATCAGCAGAAATACCTTCTAAGTAAACATATTTTCATGAAAGGTAAAGTAACAGCAGGGCAGCTGTTAAGCGACAATAAAGGTGTTAGAGATAAACTCATTGAACAGTTGAAGCCAGTATTGGCTGGGTACGCTGCGCAAGACCTGTTGCTAGCACTGTTGGTTGGCGATCGAAGCCTAATGACATCAGAGCGTTGGCAGCAGTTGCGAAACACGGGGACGGGTCACCTGTTTGCGATATCTGGGTTACACCTGTCGGTTGCTAGCTTGTGGATATATCTTGTTAGCAAAGTATTACTGTTTAACTTTTTACCGACTCAAGGGCGGCGAAACGGCGTGATTGCGATGGTACTTTGTGCCGTAGCTGCCATTGCTTACGCCTATCTAGCTGGTTTTTCTGTGTCGACTCAGCGCGCGCTTATCATGCTCTTAGCCTATATTTCGTCATGGTTATTTAACCGTTTTTCAAGTAGCTGGGAAAGATTGCTGTATGCGCTATTCATGGTGCTATTACTGGATCCTTTGAGCCCGCTAAGTGCAAGTTTTTGGCTCTCCTTTACTGCACTGGCAGTTATTTTGCTCACTGTAAGCAAGTTTGACCCGCCACGGCTTAAAGCTGTTGAAACTAACGTAGCGTCACAGCAGCCTGCAGCGGTTTCAGTTCCCCAAGTATTGCTTAAACAAGCAATACTTGGCTTTAGAGCCACTCTACGATGGGTCGTCGCATTTTGGGCGGTACAGTGGCGGTTGGCTGTGGTTTTAGGGGGAGTACAAGCGATATTTTTTGCAGGCACCTCGATCATTAGCATTGCAGTAAACCTAATTTTGGTGCCTTGGTTTAGTTTTATTGTTTTGCCGATATCACTGTTGTCTCTGTTGATCTTTATCATGGCGATGTTGGTTGGTGTTGATCCTGAGTTAGTTGATCTTTTTTGGCTGAGCCAATTAACGATGGAGCCTGTGCTCATGTTGTTAGACATTGGCAGTGGTATTCCATTTGCTTGGCTTGGTTTATCAATGCAATGGATAGCGGTCATGATTAGTGCAGTACTGGGTATTTGGCTCTGTTGTCAGTTTCGCACCATGCGTTGGCGCTTAGCATTTAGTGTAATGACGCTTCCTGCGGTGATATTGGCTTTGCAAACGATATTCGGTATTCAACAGCAGCAATGGAAAGTTCATCTATTGGATGTAGGCCAGGGTTTGTCGGCCGTTATTGAACAAAATGGCCGAGCAATTATTTACGATACTGGTGCCAGTTTTGGCGAGAACTTTAGTTATGCCGACCGTATCATTCTGCCATTTTTAAACAGTAAAGGTATTACGAAAGTAGACTTCTTAGTGATTAGCCATGCTGATAATGACCATGCTGGTGGTACATCCGTCATCATGGAGGCTTTCCCTGAGGCTATTGTCATATCCGACGATAAAAGATGGGGAATGGTTAATTGCCGACCCAAAAAAATGCTGTGGCAAGCAATTAACCTCGAGATCATTGGCCCTTTAATACCCGCCAAAGGAAATAATGGTTCATGTGTGATTCGTTTTGCTAGTGGCGATAACAGTCTGTTATTAACCGGAGATATTGAGCATGGGGCTGAGCAAAAGCTGATAGCCCATAAAAGGATAGCGAGTGATGTGATGACAGCACCACATCATGGCAGCAGAACATCCTCAAGTGATGGGTTTATTAAAGCGGTATCACCGCAGTTGGTGTTGTTTCCTGCTGGGTTTAATAATCGCTATGGTTTTCCTAAAAAAGATATTATGAGGAGATATCATGATTTGGGGATCGCTACATTAGTCAGCGGAGAGCTGGGGCAAGTTAGTGTTGTTTTTCAGCCAGAAACTATTAATTTTTACACATATCGTTCAGATTTTGCGCCATTTTGGTATAACCAGGTGTTAAGGTTTGGTGAGATGAAAAATCCAGAGTAGAATGACTCTTTTGCCAATACGTAAATTCTATCAATGACAACATCTCCTAAAAGTGAAGTCTGGACAGTCTTTAAGCGCCTTCTCGGCTATTTGAAACCTCTCAAGAAAGTACTGTTTTTTGCCGTTATTGGCTTAACGATGTACGCATTAGTTGATGCGACATTTATTGCCGTTATAAAACCTTTCATTGATGAAGGCTTCGGCGGTCAAGCTAGTCAGGCGGCTTCTGGCGTTGGCGGATTAACCAACGTTGATCTTGGCACTAGTAATGGTTTTAGCTCAGGCAATGACGTGTTACTCATTGCTCCTTTTGTGGTCATAGTGCTCTTTAGTCTGCGCGGCTTAGCGAACTTTTTGTCAACTTATTGCATCTCTTACATGAGCGCTCGAGTGATAATGGATATGCGCCAAGAGGTGTTTGAACATTATTTGACGCTGCCTGTGAGTTATATGGACAACGAGAACACCGGTAATTTAATTTCCCGTGTTACCTACGACACAGAACAAATTGCCCGAGCATCCGGTAGTGCGCTCATCACCATAGTACGTGACAGTATCACTGTCATCGGCATGATCAGCATCATGTTCTACTTCTCATGGAAATTATCATTAGTCATCTTAGTTGTCGGTCCGATTATCGGGCTGGTCATTACGGTTGTTAGTCGCCGTTTTAGAAAAGTGTCGAAAAATATACAAGCGGCAATGGGGGGGGTCACTGCAGCGACAGAGCAGATGATTAAAGGTCATAAGAATGTACTGTCTTTTGGCGGCCAAAAAACAGAAGCGCAGCGCTTTGCTAAAGTAAACGACCAAAACCGCTATCAAACAATGAAACTCGCGACGGCTCAAGCGATTAGTCAACCACTAGTGATGATTATTGGCTCGTTTGCTATCGCGTTTATCCTATATGCTGCAAGCATCGATAGCATGAAAGCTGAGCTCACGGCAGGTACCTTTGCAACCATTTTAGGTGCCATGCTGGCGATGTTACAACCGATTAAAAACCTGACCCGCGTTAATGCCGAATTTCAACGTGGTATTGCAGCGTGTACCACAGTATTTGAATTGCTAGATACCAAGCCCGAAACTGATAGCGGCAAGCTTGAAGTCGACCGTGTTGTTGGTGAACTCGCATTTAATAATGTTGATTTCAGTTACCCTGGCCATGAAAAACTTGCGCTAAACGGTATCGACTTTAAAGTTGAACAAGGCCAAACGTTAGCGTTAGTTGGCCGTTCAGGTTCTGGCAAATCGACGATAGCAAGTTTGGTCACCCGCTTTTATACAGGGCTCAAGTCGGGTGAAATTACACTCGATGGCGCCAATATAGATGAATACAAATTGACCTCACTGCGCAGCCAAATAGCTTTGGTCTCGCAACAAGTGACGCTATTTAATGACTCAATTGCTAATAACATTGCTTATGCCTACCCAGGCGAAGCTTCGCGAGAGCAGATTATTCACGCTGCAACACTAGCGCATGCAATGGAGTTTATCGAACCGATGCCGCTAGGACTTGATACTCAAATCGGCGAAAACGGTGTCATGCTCTCCGGTGGTCAAAGACAGCGTATCGCGATTGCGAGAGCGATATTACGTGACTCGCCAGTATTGATTTTGGACGAAGCAACATCGGCGTTAGATACAGAGTCGGAAAAAGCGATTCAAGATGGCCTCGATAATCTAAGACAAAATCGTACTTCGATTGTGATTGCTCACCGATTATCAACCATTGAAAGTGCAGATCAAATACTCGTGGTTGACCAAGGGCAAGTTGTTGAACGCGGCACTCATACCTCTTTACTTGCAAAGCAGGGCGTATACTACAACCTGTATCAGATGCAGTTTGGTAGCTAGATGCAGTCTTGGATAAACAAGTTATGGTATCAAGGTCACCCACTTAGATTTTTATTGTGGCCGTTATCGGTATTATTTGGGGTAATTACCTGCCTTAGACGAACCCTGTTTGCTTTGGGGATCGCCAAGCAAACTAAGCTGCCAGTGCCAGTTATTATTGTGGGCAACATTACCGTGGGTGGTAGCGGTAAAACGCCTACGGTTATTTACTTGATTGAACTGTTGCGGAAACACGGTTATAACCCAGGTGTAATCAGTCGTGGTTACGGTGTCGACATTGACGGTGTTCGCGCAGTTTTACCTGGTGACACAGCTGCAAAGGTGGGTGATGAACCCGCAATGCTGGTGGCAAGAACAGCGGTTCCTATGGTCGTAGGCGCTAAAAGAGTAGATGCCGCAAATGCGCTACTCGAAAACTTTAATGTTGATGTGATCATCAGCGATGATGGTTTGCAGCACTATGCCCTTGGACGCGACATTGAACTGATTATTCTCGACGGTGAAAGGCGTCTCGGCAGCGGCATGCTATTACCTGCGGGCCCATTAAGAGAGGGCAAGTGGCGCATGGCAAACGTTGACCATGTTATCGTTAATGGCGGGGTAGCGCTGGCCGCGGAACTGCAGATGCAGCTGCAGCCGACGCAGTGGTTGCCAGTATCAGGCTATGCTGCTGAGCATACGGCCCCCAAAGCGGACCAGGCTGTTGTGGCTATGGCGGGAATAGGCAATCCAGCTCGTTTTTTTGATAGTTTAACTGAACAAGGCTTCAAGTTAGAAAGCAGACATGCGTTTGATGACCACAGCGCATACAAAGAAGCAGAATTGATGGCACTAACAGGTGATAAACCGTTAGTCATGACAGAAAAAGATGCGGTGAAATGTCGCGAATTTGCAAAAGATAACTGGTGGTATTTAGCCGTAGATGCGAAGCTACCACCTTCATTTGATCAACAACTTCTGGCCCGAATTAAACAATTGGCCGTAGAGAAACAAAGGTAACAGCATGGCATTTGATAAAAAATTACTCGAGATTGTGGCGTGTCCAGTGTGCAAAGGAAAGCTAGAGTACAGCAAAGAAGATCAAAAGCTTATCTGCAAATTTGATAAGATTGCCTACCCGATAAATGAAGGGATCCCGGTGTTACTTGAGAATAAAGCAGAGCCGCTAATCGAAGGCTAACCCTATTGGGAGGGTTGTTTAGACTCGCTAAGCAGAGATTGAAATTAACCTCTGAATTGATGTATTTAAAAAGCGCTTTTGAGCGCTTTTTTACTGTCCTCTCTGTGGAACCGTCCCATTCTAAGTCGGTATCGGCACATGCAACTGGAGTTCAAACTCCTGTTGGCAAGGGCTGTTTGGTCCTGCAATACAGATATTCACCACATTCATTAGGCTAGCCAATGTTTGAAGCTATTCGTTATTCTCGGCTCTGTCATCCTCGGTAACAGTCTACCTCCGGCATATATGCAGTCGTATACTTAGGGCACCTAACTCCGCATACTGGCTTTGCCTTCGATTTAATATCAGCCGCAGCGCATGAGGCTCTGAACTGAGCAGATACTTATATAGAATGGTATGAGCTGTGAATTATTAATAGCTGGTTTGCATAACGCCTTATTTCTAGAGTTAATATCTGCATTAGTTAAAACCCTTCAGTATAAGTTGATACTTTCAGATGTTGTTCGCCTTACCTTCTGATAACAACTTTCACCATAATAGCTCAAAAATAGAACAGGTTTAGCCATTGATTCCTTTTCAATTACTTAGCTTGATCGGTGGTTAAAAAGTGAGCGATCGATCAAAAAACGATCAATTACTGTTTGTAAATTCACCGACCCCTTTGCTAGTATGCCGGCTGGTTTAACTGGTCAGCCCAGAGCTAGTATGCGCTGCAGACGCTCTGCTGGCGATTATTTAATAATCCTTGTACCAGAAGATTCAAAATAAGAAATCTGTCATTAGATCGGTTTAGTTAACTAAGTTTTACTTTTAGGGGAAATGATTTTTGAACAAAGAAAATGTCATAGTGGCATCGAACTCGGCTGCCAATTTTTTAAAGCTCCCAGCCACGGCATTACTGGTTTTTTCAGCCATTACTTTTTCCACATCTTCGTTTGCCGTATCTGCAAACGCGGATGCACATGCCAGTGCCACAGCTCAGGAGAGATCCTCAGCCCAAAGCAAAGCGCAAACTAAAGACAAACACGCTCACAAAAATCAAGCAGAAGAGCAGACCTTGATGCTTGCTAACCGTATGGCTGAGTATCGCCATGCGAGTAAATCAAATAAGAAGCAACTCAAGCAAGAGTTGATTGCATACGCTGAGGCTCGTCAGACACTGCTAATCGACTTAGTCAAAATTGATCCCGCTGCGGCAGTACGTGCCGTGTTGCCAGAATCTTCCAGAGCCGGTATGCCGGAGGAAGTGCTGGCTATGCTGACTCAAAAGAGTGAGCTTAAAGGCGAGTTGCAAGTGTTATACGTGGATTATGACGATAGCGGTAAGAGTCACCTGCGTCATTCGTTAATGACAGATAACGGACCAATTGAGTTGTACCTGTCTAAAAATACAAAGTCTGATGAACTTAAGTCGGGCACTCGTGTTAGCGCTAAAGGCTGGATGTTTACCGGTAATAACTCGGACGAAATGGACTCAAGCGCGTTAGTTCTCAATGATGAGCTAGATGGATTGGCGCTTCTAGCTGATACCGCTATGACTACGACCACCATTTCCGAGTCAAGTTTATCCAATACATTAGGCGAACAACGCACCTTGGTTCTTCTGGTCAACTTTCAAAACAATGCCAGCGAGCCATGGACTGTTGAACAGGCGCAGGAATTGGTTTTTGGTCCTGTGAACGACTATTACCAGGAAGCGTCTTATGGTCAGACTTGGTTAAGCGGAGATGTACAAGGCTACTTCACCCTGCCAATTGATGCGACTTGTAGTACTAACGCAATCGACAATTACGGACGTCAAGCGGTTATCGAAAGTGGTATCGATGTTGAAAATTACGATCGCTGGGTGTATATCTATCCCGAGAACAGCGATTGTGGCTGGACGGGGCAGGGGACTATTGGTGGAAGCCCTTCTCGTGCGTTCATCAATGGTTCAATGACACTGCGCACTGTTGGGCATGAATTGGGTCACAACCTTGGATTGCACCATGCTAAAGATCTTGATTGTTCTGATGGGGTATTGGCTGGTCGTTGTTTGTCATTTGAATATGGCGATACCATGGACATTATGGGTAAATCTGAAGTAACGGGCCATTTCAATGCTTTTAGTAAGCAACAACTCGGTTGGATCACATCTTCAGCGGGTGAAGTTATTACTGCTGAAAGTGATGGTAGCTATCAACTAGAACCCTATGAAACTGCGCCAGCAGGTAAAGCCAAGGGACTTAGAGTACGACGCGGCATTGATGCTGATTCCGGACTGCCGCTGTGGTATTACCTCGAATATCGTCAGGCAATTGGTTTCGATAGTTTCCTAGCCGGTAAGAGCGGTATAACAGATGGCGTGGTATTGCATCTGGCGACTGAGAACGACATGCAGAGTAACTTGTTACTCGATATGACACCCAACAGCGGCATTTATGATCTCGATGATGCAGCATTACTAGCAGGTACCAGTTATCAGGACCTTGATGCTGGCGTTACCATTACCACCGAATGGGCTGACGCCTCGGGTGCCAGTGTCAATGTAAGCTATTCAGGTCTTAGCTGTGTTAAGGCGAATCCAAGTTTGTCATTGCTACCTAATGAAAGTGCTTGGGTAGAGGCGGGAACGCTTGTGACCTATAGCGCATCAGTCACCAATAATGACAGTACAGACTGTGCAACCTCTGATTATGATGTGTCGGCGCTGGTGCCTAGTGGCTGGACGGCGACAGAGAAGAGTCTCAGCTTAGCGCCCGGGATGAGTGGTACGGTGACGCTGAATGTAAGCTCATTAGATACCGCAGCCGATGGTTTTTACGACATTGAGTTCAGTGCTGCAGACCGCAGTAATAGCGATTATGCTCAGACTGGTATCGTCAGTTATGTGGTGGACACCCCTGTCGCGGCCTGCGTCATGGCGAGTCCAAGATTTATCTTGTCTGTTGACAACAGTGGTGAGCTAGCGCCGGGTGCGGTTGCGACCTACCGCGGCACTATAACCAGTCAGGATAGCAGCAGCTGTGAGAGCAGTAATTTCGATGTGGCAGCGAATGTGCCAGCGGGTTGGAGTGCTGATACGCTAGGTGTGAGTTTGGCGCCGGGTGAGAGCCGTAATATTAGCTTAAATGTGGAGTCATCCACAGTGGCGCAAGACGGTACTTATGATTTCGATTTAAGTGCTAAAAATAGTCAAGACAATCGCTATACTGGCAATGATATAGCGAGTTATACGGTATCGAAGCCGTTACCGACGTGTACGCTTGCTGCGCCTTCTATTGTGGTGTCGAATCCTCAGGGAGCCGAAGTCATCGCTGGGACTCAGGTGAGTTACAGCGCGACTGTGACCAGTCGAGATAGCGAGGCCTGTTTAGAGGCCAGTTTTGAGGTGTTTGCCGATGCGCCTACTGGCTGGAGCGCAAGTAATACCAAGGTCAACCTAACACCGGGTGGCAGTGCAGTGGTGAATATTAGCATCACTTCTGACGCGGCAACGGCTGCTGGGGCATTTAACATCGCCGTTAACGCGAAAAATACAGCTGAAACAGATTATATCGGCAGTGATAGTGTCAGTTACACGGTTAAATCAATTGCTAATACGGCCCCTGTCGCGGTCAGTGATAGCGTAACTATGTCCTCTAAAACATCGGTCACCATCGATGTGCTAGCCAATGACTTTGATGCTGAAGGTGATGAGCTTACTATCGTCTCTGTGAGCCAAGGCGCCAAGGGCAGTGTGCAAATTACTAGCAGTGGTCAGCTGTTATATACACCGGCAAAGAGCTTTAAGAGCAGCGATAGCTTTAGCTATACCATCAGTGACGGTGATATGACGGCAACGGCTTCGGTCAGCCTTAGCTTGAGCGGTGGCAACGGTAATGGCAATGGTCATGGCAATGGTAAAAAATAGTTAGTGCTACCATTTTTTATCTTAAATCAATTTTTATCGATTGCGATATAAAAAGGGCGGCGGTATTGACCGTCGCCCTCTTTGCTATATCAAGCTTGTAGCTTAGTTAACATTCGAGTGCTATTAGTTACTCATCAGTAATAACTTGAACCGCTACGCCATTGACAACTTCATCTCCCTCATCGTCTGCGACTACGGCGACGACGCCGTTAACACCAGATGCGAGGAAATTGATATCGTCAGTATTCTCAATACCAGGCTTGAGCTCTATGGTAAAGGCACAACTGTAGGTATCGGTAGGAGAACCACTGTAACCCAGTACAGTTCCTATACTACAGGCTGAATATGCCACGCCGGCATGTTCACCGCCGATGGCATTCAGAATGGTAAAGGCTGTATTGAAATTACCGTCGGCAACCGTGATACCTTGCACTGTGAGTGCGGTTAAGGTCACGTCTTCGATACCGGCATTGGTTAGCTCAAGCACCACTAACATACTGGTGGCGAACGCCATATCCGTATCAGGGGCTTGCGGTGTAAAGGTCACTAGCGCGTCATCCGTGGCATCCACGTTTTGACCGTCATCATCAATACCTCTGATCGTGGCCGTATTGAGGTGGGTTTCACCTGCGTTACCCTGCAGACCCTTAGTGATATCACAACTTGCATACTGGCCAGGAAGCAGCATAAAGCCACTAAGTGCTGTCGGCGTTATAGGTGCGCCATTCTTACTGTCGACCATACATTCACCGGTTAGGTTACCGAATGGAATGTCGGTCAGACTGCTGAAGGTCACTTCATCCACACCCGCAGCGTTAACGCTAAAGGTGAAGTTGTAACTCACGTTGCTGTAATTATTGGGATCGTCACCGGTCTCAAGTACTGAGGTTGGTGTCGCGGTTTTAACTAGGGTTATCATCGATGGCACATCACGTATATCGACCATCGCAGAGTCGCCGCCGGTTGCCTGATCAAGCTCATCATCTTCCGCAGTTGCTGACACGGTATTAGAGTGTAGATCGCCGGCATCGCCGCCAATGAACTTAGTGAAGGTACAAGTGTAAGTTCCGCCTAAGGCGATACTGGTTGACACGCCTGAACACTCATCGGCGAGAAGATCACCAAAGTCGGTGTCGTTTAGCGCTGTAAGCGTAAGTGGAGAATCCCAGAATGCGGCATCATTGTCGACTGTTATCGTAAACTCGACATCATCACCCGGTTCCAACACCCATGTTGGATTGGCGGTCTTAGTGACTGTAATCGCCGGTTCTAGATTGGTGATCTGCACCGTGATCTCGTTACTACAATGATCGCCATCAATGCTACCTGGAATGGCTGCACAGCTATCACCGTCAGTGACGGCATCACCGTTCTTATCTTCCAGAGCTAGTATCACTAAGTCGTCATAGAACTGCGGACTCTGATCGTCGGGCAAGTCTCGGTCAACAATATGCACCGTGAAGGCACAACTGTATGAACCGCTAGGCAATATTTCCCCGCCGTTAGCAGGCTGTGAACAGTTAGTCGCAGTCAGATATACGCCGTCTACCATAGGCAAGACAGTATCTAGGCCGTTCCATAGATCAATTGATCTGTCGAACGTTCCTTCGCCGCCAATATCAATCTCATCACTTAGCGATGTGATAAACAGTGAGGTTTGCGCATTAGGGTTAGTGAAGCTGACTGTATAGCTAAATGTTCCGCCTGGCTCACTACGAGATGACTGGGTGGTTAGCGTTTTAACCACCGTTGGTGGGGCTGGTTTGATAAAGACATCAATATTAAAGGTGTCACAATTACACTTGGATTTATTGTTGGGGATCTGACCAGCGTAAGGATCTTCGTCAGTCGTACAGTTGCTACGTTCTATGTTATCCCAGGCTGCACAGTAGGTGAAGTCGGCGCGATTATCCTGATCCTCATCCGAACACAGCATGGTGATAGACTCACCCGCTAGTACGTATTCATCTGGGCCTAAAGCCTTGGTAATATCGCCACATTGATCGCCGTCTAACTGAACATCGGCAGTTTCGCCACTGGCACCAGGGATCGGCAAGATCATACTACAGTCGCGAAGACCTGGGCCATGGACGACTTGAGGGCTAGCATCTGTTAAAGGTAGATAGAAGGTGGTGTCCCAGCGCTCATTAGCGTTGGTTCGCACCGTCACATCGGCATCGAAGGTAAACACTTGCCCGAGGTTACACTCAGCGCTAGGGTCATTCGGTGTCACCCTAGTGATTTCGACGTCATTGGCGGTACAGTTGAGTTTGTCCTGGGCGAGCTTGTTGCCCGGTTTGAGCAAGTAGGCATCTGCCATACAGAATTTTTCAGCCTGTTGCGGCGGCGTCAGATTGAGCCAGTCGTAAGCACCTGCGTTGGCTGGCGTCAGACTGGTCACTCCATAAAGGGCTGTTGTGCTTATCAGCGCAATACCTAGCGCTCCGATAAGCCGTTTGCATTTGAATCGTTTCATAATATTTACCATCCTATAAGTGAATACGGATAAAACGTGCTAATTACTTGTTAGTTATTAAAAATTTCAATAAGTTGTTGCTTGGGTTGTTTCAATATTTGGCGTAAAAGCATGGTTACGCCATGGTTGGCATATTGCCGATAAGACTGATTACCTGGCTGAAACAAGCGTTTGTTACTGGCTTACAGTGAGGTAAATTTCAAACTTATGCTTGAAGAGTAAGCAAGCGTTAGGCCGTTTTTATAAGTTATTGAATATGTTGATTAAACATCTTAATCGGCTGGGTTTTTAGTGCCATTCTGTATCACTGATGTAACAGCAGTTAATGATGATTTATCTTAAGTAGTTGTTTATAGGTGGTTTTATTGCGAAATTGTTCACGTTGGCGCTGTAACGCCTGTTACAGTTACTGTTGCAATGCTGAGCAAACAGACTGGCGCAACTGTTGTCTCTCGCAGAATATGATTACCATTTAAATTGGAGATATATTGACTATGTTCGAGTTAAGGTAGTTGTTAGTAGAGCTCTTTTTAAATTTAATTAGCGGCGGGGATGTTAGGCTTTGTTAATGGTGAAAGTCTGGCTGGGATCTTCGAGTCAGAGCAATAGAGCGGTATAATTAGCAGCTCTGTCGTTGAGTTGGTTTAGCGTCTAGAGTAATGGGCATAGCCAGCCCTTTAATGGGCTTTCGGTAACGCATCATGGCTACAGCCGATGCACTGTTGGATTGGAGTTATTGATAGGAAAATTGCCAGTAAGAGGTTGATATGAACTGTACTGGCATTGTGCGATTCCATATTGCAGCAGATTAACTGAAAGTCTCCTCTTACCTGTGGCTAATTAATCACTTTTTTCAGGTTTGGCGAGCAGTTCATCCATTAGAACTGCGAAGGTTTCATAGCTTTGCGCGCCAACGACAAGCTTTGGACTTATCAATTGATTGCCTTCGATTCTACCAATGATAAAGCTGGGCGTACCTCTTATCCCCAGAGAGGAGCCGTAAGCGATATCTTGTTGTACTTTACTCGAAATAGCTTCATCTGCGAGGCACTCGGCAAATAGGGTGAGATCTAAAGATAAGTCAGTGGCAGTCTGTTGGTATAGTGCCTCATTGAGTTGTTGCATGTTTTTAAATAGTGAGTCGCGCATTGGCCAATATGCATCTTGTTTAAGGCCACAATTAGCGGCAATGGCGGCACCTTCGGCTTTTGGGTGAAACTTAAGCGGGAAATCTCGAGTGAGGTATTGGACTTTGCCCGTATCGATGTAATTGGACTTTATCTTAGTGAATGTTTGGTCGATGAAACGCTTGCAATACGGACATTGGTAATCAGAAAATTCAATGATTGCCAATTGTGAAGCTGCGCTGCCCAGTAATGGAAGGCTGCCGTCTGCATTGAAATTAGTTTGCGTGGGTAAGGTTTTGTATTGGGGTTTTTGCGAGCTCATGGCGATGGTATGAATATCGTTAACTTGACTGCCTATACGACTGATCTCTTTCTTCAATAGGCTAACGTCTTGCTTGAGCGAGGTTATCTTTTCTTTTAAGTTTGCATCACCTTGTGGCTGGCAAGCCACAATGAATAGCGATGTCAGCATGAACACAATGGATTGTTGTTTATATCTTAACATTGCCGTGATCCTCGGGTGTTTAAGTGGATTTGGGGTTCTTATCTCTAGAGTTTGATTTTGCATTTTTTAATTAAGCGATAGAATGTTGTCCGAGAGATTTTAAGCTCTCTTGCGGCTGCTGATATGTTGTGGCTATTACGTTTGATAGCGTCTAGTAACAGCTCAGTATCTATCTCCACTCTATGTTGAGCGAGGTTGATAACATCCTCTCCATCGGACTGAAGGTTTACGATTTTTATGCCTAAATCTGTTGCAGTTAATTGATCATTGTTGGCCATAATAATGGCTCGATGGATACGATTTTTGAGTTCTCTGATATTGCCAGGCCACTGATATTCATACATTGTTTTCAGTGCTTTAGCTGTCAGCGTAAACAACTGTTCACTTGGGCTATATTGTTTGAGGTATTCATCAACGAGTAGCGTTATATCCTCTTTATGCTCTCTAAGGCTAGGGGCATGAAGATGTAGTATATTGATTCGGTAATAGAGATCTTCTCGAAAACGGCCCTCTTCAACAGCGGTTTCTAAGTTGATATGTGAGGCGAATATAATCCGGCAATCAATCGTTATAGCTACACTGCCGCCTAAACGCTCAATGATGTGGTCTTCTAAAAACTGTAACAGATTAACTTGAGATTCTAATGAGAGATCGCCGATTTCATCGAGAAACAGAGTGCCTTTATGAGCCCTTTCTATATGACCAATATATTGTTTATCGGCACCCGTGAAGGCGCCTTTTTCGTGACCAAACAATTCTGAATGGATCAAGCTCGCAGGTAAAGCCCCACAATTAATTGTAATGAATGGACCGTTGCTACGTTTTGATTGGCTATGAATTAAATGTGCGCACAGGCCTTTACCCGTGCCTGTTTCTCCACTGATTAAAACCGCTTCATCGACTTTCGCGACTTTAGCGATATTTGATCTGAGTGTATTGATCTGGCTTGAGTTACCCAATAGCTGGTTTTCATGGTTAGGGTGATTAATCGGCGGCTTACTTCGTTTCTTGAGCTTTGACATACCATAGGCATGACCTAAGGTGTGGTTGAGCTGTTTCCAGTTGATCGGTAGATGATGATAGTCGGTGAAGTAACGGGGAAGGCACGATGCTAATTGATCGTTATCAAGTGCGCTGTCCACCGATATTGCCACCCAAATAAGGCTGTTTTGAGCCTCATTAAGCGCGTTGATGGTATGCAATACTCGCTGCAGCTGAGTCTTTGAGATCAGCGCAATAGCGACATGAACATTATATTTTTGCAACGATTTTATGGCAGCCGATAGCGTACTGACGTGGAAACAGCGCCAATGAAATTGTTTAAGTTCCTCTCCACAGCAAATCCTTTCACTTGTGAGATCGAGTATTAAAATGTCTCTATAAATGATATCTATTTCTTGCTGGAGTTTGTTCACGATATTCCCTAGCGGGATGCAGCGTCAGTACTGTAGTAGCGAATGATTAATGGTTAAATTTTAGAAAGGATTGGAGGGAACGCAAGTCAATATCGATACAATGTGCCATATAATTGGCATTTGATGGTTTTTTGACGAGGCTTGTTGTTAAAACGCCCTGTATTATGTCGCCTCTTCCTTTTGTAGGTTAAATTGGCAATGTTCTCAGAGATAAATTTATAGCGCAAGCCTTTCCATTTTCAGACATACCGCTTGCCTATAACTGTCTTAAGGTTAGGCCTGACTCTTTTTGGTTCTTCACCCAGTTAGTCAAAGCATCAAGCAGGTGTAAAGCGAGCTAAATCACTTGTGCTAGTTAATGCGCTACTTTTAGTAATTCCATATGAAAACACAGTCTCTATCTGTGTGGTCTGGCTCATATGGCGAACTTCCAATGTAAAGCAGTATGCAAAGGTTGTAGAGTCATCTTCAATAAGGTTTTTTGGCGACTATAAATAGGTGAACACTAAATCATAAACTATTGCATCATCTTCCTCTGATTCAAATTTTGCGATGAGATTAAAGTGCTCCCGTGTTATATCAACTTCATCATAGTTGTCGTTGGCGTCTTTATAAAAGGCTAGCATGCCTTGTTTATCTAGTGGCAGTTGTAGTGATTTTACTGACTGAAAAAAAGCATCACTGTTACTGTCTGTAAAGAGGGACTCACTAATGTGCGCTTGATTGAGCTCCATATCATGAAATTGCAGTTGCACATTATTGCCAACTAGCCACCACTGCTTTTTATCATTGGCGATATTGATTTTGTTGGCTTGCGGGATCTGCTTGAGTAAGTTAGGCAAGGTAAGTAACTCAACATTATCGGGCTGTAAGTGCTTATATAACCACTGCTCTTGTGCGGCGGTTAAGGGAGGCATAATTTGCTTTTTTGGCTCACTTATATCACTGCTATAGGTGAAGTTAGTCAGCAGAGTCACTGGGTTATCTCTTGTTGTAGGGTGAAATTTATCAAACTGTAATATAAGACGTTGTTGCTTTTGAGTCATAGTAATTTGTTCAACGGTCTCTTTTATATCGTGCTGAGACAGCGATTTTCTTACTTGTTCAATGGGACTTTTTTGTGCCACTTTTCCCTCTATTTGCCAATTCGTATCATCAAATCCATCTCTGAAACCGATACTATTTCGGCCTGCACCAGTTAATAGTGCGAGCTCTGAGCTAACCGATTTAAGTTTATCAGCTGAATAGGTAAACCAAAGGTGACGTCCATAGCCCCATATTTTTTCGTTTTTTTCAAGTGTGAGTATGATGCTCGGTGGGCCAAGTTTTTTGGCTGTTTGTGCTGTGCTTGCGCCCAAATTGATATCGTATACACCTGTTGCGAGTGAGATATTAGCTGGGGGTAAGGTGATTGCTTGAGCTATTTCTATAGGCTTCTTTGGCGTAATGATCTTGGAGGTAAGTGTATATTGGTGTTGCATTGTTTGTAGAACGTAACCATCTGCGCGATAAGGTGCCCGTTCATTGCTAAAAGATCGGTCATCTTTACAGAGAGTGTATGGCTGTGCTTCGAAGTGCATTTTTAAGCTAGTCTCTGTTCTGATCTTCGCTCCGGTCTTACGTCTAGTCCTGTTAGTTACGGATATTTTATTGTTTCTAATCTTAGTAAATAACATGACGTCAGCACCTAGTGCTGTTGCATCTTGGCGCAATTGTTGAAGTGCTAATGCGAAAGCTGGGCTTTCTTCTATAGGCCCTAAATATTGGTATTTTAGTGCCGTCTTATTGAAAGTTATTGGCGCTAAGATCTCCACGATACAATTAGGTTTATAATCAACTATTAGCGTCTCTTCAGGCTCCGCAGCATGTACATTAGTTATCAATGTTAAACAAATAATGGAAACTAGCTTTTTTATCGTGTTTATTCTTCGCATGCTGCACAGTTCCTTGTGACAAAGAGAGTTCGGTGTTTAATCAATAATGTGTTTGAAGAGTAACGGCGCTACAATCGACGTAACTCTAATAGAGGTGCCATAAACGGCACCGAAATAGATGAATTCCAATTAGAGGTCGTTGTATAAGGTTTCTATCCACTTTTCCTCAGAAATAAATTGCCAGCTCCAACCTTTCCATTTTTCAGGCATGCCAGCGGTTTTCAATTCTGCTAGTGATAAACCAGACTGTTTTTGATCTTTCATCCAAGTAATCGATGCATCTAACATGTGCTTAAAACGAGTTAAATCACTTTTATTAGCAAGAGCACCATGGCCTGGAATAATTTTTGTCTGTTCGTCTAAACCGCGTAATACCGCCGAGACATTATCTCGATATCCTTCAACTGAACCACCAGCTTTCAAATCAATATAGGGGAACTTGTCTTTAAAGAATAGGTCGCCCATATGGACTATTTTGTCGTTACTCCAAATCACCACGCTGTCACCATCTGTATGACCTGGACCCATATGACGAACTTTTAGTGCATCACCGTTGAAATGCACCGTAATACCTTGATCATAAGTTATAACGGGTAATGCCTCCGGTGCCGTTTTATTGTCTGATGCTAACCGTTTCAATACATTATCGTGAGCCATAATGGTGCCCATTTTTCCGAAGTGGGCATTGGCACCGGTATGATCGCCATGGTAATGGGTGTTGATTATAAATTTTGGCGCCCCTGTTTGTATTTGGCTCAATGCTAAGGATATTTTGTTGGCAAGCGGGGCAAACTGGTCATCGATAATAAGCACACCATCCTCACCAGCTGAAACACCGATATTGCCGCCAGAACCGACAAACATGTAGGTTGTATTGCTGAGTTTAATCGGTGTTATTTCTACATCTTTGAATCTATCCTCGGCGGTCGCCATACTGCCTAATGCCATGGCAAATAAAGTACCGATGAGAAGGGCGGGTCGAGCTATTTTCGGTAGGGATATCATTGTAGAAACCTTTAGTGACGCGGTAGTTTGTGATTTCAATGTTACCGATAAGTTAATTTAATTGCACGAGTTATCGCTGTCGTCGAACTGGCGCACTGTAAAGCAATCAGTTACAGCAACATGAATGTTTAGCGATGAATATGGAAAGTTGGTCAACAAAAGGCTGCAATAGCAGCCTTTTGTTAGATGACTAGAAACCTTGTTAACTCATCCAAGGCAATACTTTTCGTGAAAAACGGTCGGCTTGACCAAGGCGAATGGCAGATTGATAGCGCATTCTATAGAGAGCTTGATAGCATAACGGCACCAAATAAAGACTGGTCACAGTTGAAAAGGTGAGGCCACCAATAATAGCAATCGCCATCGGTGAGTATGATGGACCGCCGCCGCCAAGTTGAGTCTCTCCCATTGCTAAAGGAACCAAACCCAATACTGTGGTACCTACGGTCATCAACACTGGACGCAAGCGGGTATGACATACTTGGCTGATAGTATCTGACAGTTCATCGAGTTCGGGTTTGAGCTGGTTAATCTGGTCGACCAATACAATGCCGTTGTTGACCACAATTCCCATCAAAATCAAAATACCAATCATCGCCATTATAGACATTGGCGTACCCGTAAACAGTAACGCCCAGAATACGCCTGTAATCGAAAACAGGATCGAGGTGATAATGGCAGTAGGTAGCAGTAAAGATTCAAATAATGCAGCCATGACAATATAGATCATCGCGATGGCTAAGATCATATTTGTTGCCATTACCGCTTCATCTTCATCTTGCTTTTGAAAACCGCCGCGCAGCGAGTAGCCATAACCTGCCGGGAAGTTTATCGACTCCATCACTTGGGTGATCTTTTCTTGGGCTTCTTCGGTGGTGAGTTCGTCCAAGTTTGCACCAATAGAGAGTGCCGTTTGTCTGTCGTAATGACGAATGGTGTCGAACCTTGGCAAAATTTCGATTTTCGCTAGGCTATCTAAGGTATAAACGCGGTTGTCGATACGAATGATTGGCAACTGCTTAAGCTTTTCGAGCGATAAGCGCCATTGCTGCTCATAGGCCATCTCAATACGTAGCTCGCCATTAGGATCATGACGGAATGAACGTAATTGAGTTCCACGCAAAGCCATAGAGATACTCGATGCAATCTCATTTAATTTAAGATCGAGTCTCGCGGCCATTTCGCGGTCAATGCGGATCACAACCTCTTGTTGTGCACCGCTTAACTCTGAACGTACATCGGTTAAACCTTCAATGGCGCTCAGTAACGGAATGACTTGCTCGCTGATGTGGATAAGCTCTGTGGTTGAACGACCCGTTAGTGATACTCGAATACCGTTATTTTCTCCACCCCAACCAAACTGAGGCGTGGCGATAGAAAATTTTGGAAACCCTTCGCGGATCATCTTTTTAAGGGCTTTCATATCAACTTCGATATCCTCTTTTAGCAACAGAGTTGATTGGCCTCTATCTGCTGAAAAGTAGCTATACACTGAGTCTATATGAAACTTTTCTTGATTTGCGTATAGATAACCTTCCATTTTATCTATCATAGCTTCGGTAACGGCTAAACTGTGACGTCCTTCAACTTGGTAGTTAATATAGAGTCGATTATTACCTTCACCATCGGATTGATCTTGTTTTACCATTGAAAGCGGTAACGCAGTTGACGCCAATAACAACAGTGCAATTACGCCGGATGTACGTGGCCTAGCTAAGATCCAGTTGAGGCTTTTATGGTAGCGTAGCTGTAATTTACTCTGCTGTACTTTTTCTGGTAGATCAAACTCCATCTTACTGAGCATCAAAGGCAATAGAGTTTTAGCCACTAACAGTGATGCCGCCAGTGAAATACAGATAGCGATTGCTACATGCTCAAGAAAAATCGTTAATTCGACTTTAACACCAACAATATTGGGTAGAAAAACAATGGCGGTGGTTAGGGTTCCAGCAAGTACAGCCAGCGATACTTTATCTACACCGTTAAGTATTGAGCTATTGTCGCTTACTGCGGTCTTATCATGTGATTGAGCTTGTGATTTTTGCAGCTGCTTTTCTTGCAATACACTCTCTGTGACCACAACTGCGTTATCAATCAGCATACCGACGGCCAGCAGCAGCCCCATCATTGAGAGAATATTTAGGCTGTAACCGAGTAAGTACATTGCAGCGAGTGTCATGCAAATCGCGATAGGTACTGATGATACGATAACTAGCGTCATTTTAAGGTTACGTAAAAACAGATATAGCACCACAAAGGAGAGTAGGGCACCAATCAAACCGGCAGTGAGTAGATCCTTAAGTGATGATGTTACGCCATATGCTTGATCTTCCATTACAAAGAGCTTAATGCCTTGGAATTGAGGATCTTGTTTAGCACTTTCAATGACCTTCATTACACGAGTTGAAACGTCAACTAAGTTTGCACCAGACTCCTTAAATACATCCAAGCCGACGGCGTAATTTTGATCCAAATGGCGACCGTCTAGACGTTCAGGTAGAGCAAATCTCACTGAAGCGATATCACCTAAGGTGATCCCTGGGGTAAGCACTAGCGAGTTGATCTCATCTAGGTTTCTAAACTCACCTTTAGGTGACACCTGATATACGCGAGAATCTGTTTTTAGCACACCAGCGCTAATAACAAAGTTCTCTTGTTGTAAGCGACGCGTTAGATCCTTAATGGAGATGTTACTAGCAGCAAGCTTATCTGCATTGATTCTAATTTCTATCTGCTTTTGCTCAACACCATATAAAGTGACTTGCGAAACACCTTCAACACGTTCAAGCGGCCTTTTGAGTTGTTTATCCAACAGATCAAATGCACCAGAGAGCTCCCTGTCACTGGATATCCTTAAATTGAGTACCGGCATATCGGCAGTACTAAATTGTCTGATGAAAACACGCTCTACATCTTTGGGCAGTAGATGACGTACAGAGTCTACTTTTTCTCGTGCTTCTAAGCTTTTAGTGGCAACGTTTTCTCCCCACTTCATTCTTAGCTCTATTTCTGCCCCGTTTTGCGATGAACTAGATCGAAGCTCCTCTATGCCGCCCATAGTCGCCAGTGTTTCCTCTAATATACTGGTGATATCCCGTTCAACTTCAGACGGTGTCGAGCCTTTATAGGGCACTTCAACGATGACCTGAGGAATATCAATGCCAGGAAACATCTCCAGTGGTAATAGTCTGCTTGAAGCAAGGCCGAAGAGTAAAATAGCGATAAAGAACATCGCCGTTGTTACCGGTCTTTTAATCGCTAAGCGTGTGATACTCATGCTTTAGCTCCTTCAGTTACCACGGCATCTTTTGAGTAATCCTTGCGGTCAAAGAGTGCATAAAGCGCGGGGATCACAACTAGTGTTAGCAATGTTGATAGTGATAGACCAAATATCACGGTAATTGCCATTGGTGCTCGGACTTCGCTGCCATCACCCAATCCTAAGGCCATAGGGGATAAACCCAAAGCCGTTGTCATGGTTGTCATGATGATTGGACGAAGGCGTGACTGCGCAGCATTTGTTATAGCGGTCAGTTTATCTTGCCCTGATTGACGCAGTTGGTTAATTCTATCAACCAGTACAATGGCGTTGTTCACTACAATACCGGCAAGCATTATCAGACCAATAAACACCACCACGCTTAGGTGGGTTTGGGTGACATAAAGCCCCAAAATACTGCCACCGACAGCCATCGGCACTGCGATAAGAATGAGTAAAGGGTGCAATAGCGACTCAAACTGACTTGCCATCACCAGGTAAACCAAGAATACCGCTAACACTAAAGCAATCTGTAATGACTGGAATGAGTGTTCCATCTCTTCATTTTGGCCGCCAAAACGCGCCTGAATTGAGGTAGGTAGTGTTTGATCCGCTAAAATTTCTCTAGCAGTTAACACGGCGTCATTAAGATCACCATAGGCCAAGTTTGCCGAGACAATAGCCACACGTTGTTGGCTAATTCTGTTAATCGCCGATGGGCCTAGTTTGAGAGTGACGTCAGCTACCGCGCTAAGCGAAATAGGGTGGCTACTGTTTGGGTTGATGATCATCGAATCGATATCACTGATTTGATTACGTTCATCAAGCTCGCTGCGAACCAGAATATCAACCTTACGATCTCGGACGGTATATTGGCTGGCAACAGTGCCGCCAATACGTTGAGCAATTCGGTTGGCAACCGACGGTGCATCCATTCCTAAGGCTGCAAGGCGCTGATGATCAAAACGAATACTTAATTCCGGCTGGCCATCACGTAGGCTGGTATTGATATCGGCAAAGCGGTCAGAGTCAGATAATGCATCGACTAAGGTATCGGCAGTCGTTTTAAGCTGGGCAAGATCATAGCCCACCAGTTCAATCTCAAGTGGTGTTTTAAAGCTGAATAGTTCTGGATGCTGGATCTTGGCTTCAAGCTCCGGGATCCTCATTGCTGTGGTACGTAATTTTTGCGTGACGGCATCAAAAGCATCATGGTCGCTAAGTACCACTTGTAAGCGCCCCCAGTTTTCTCCACCACGTGAAGTATCAGACGTCATTAAGCCGCCGCTACCCGCTTGGCTATAGGCGTGTTTAACATCTGCTCTATCTTTAATCGAAAGTGCGAGAGTACGCAGTACTCTGTCTGTTTCAGAAACTTCCGTTCCCGGTGGCAGTAGTACTTCAACGTAAAACTCACCTTGGTTCATCGGAGGAATAAGCTCCATTCCTAAGCTTGGAACTAGCAGGGCTGCACCCGCGGTAATACCCACTGCGATAGATAAGGTTAACACTTTAAATTTTAGGGCTGCAGCTAACAGGCGATGGTAGCCACGTTCAAGCAAACTATATATCCAGTTAAATGCTGCGCTTAAAGGGCGCATAACCAGTCCAACGATCCACGAAACAGAGCGGCCTAAAATGAGCGTAAATGCCAATAGCGCACTGGGTATGTAGTTGAATAACAGCACGAAAGGAAATGAAAACACCGTTGCACTGTAGTGCTTAAGTTTTCCAAGTTTTGTTACGGGTTTTACTTTCTCAGTCTTAGCTAATAGTGGCGGCAGTGTTTTGAAACCCTCACGTGAGGCCAACATCGGGATAGTGGTAAGAGCCACAAATAGCGATGCTAGCAAAGCAAAAGCAACGGTAAGTGCTTGGTCTGAAAATAGCGCACCTGCAACACCATCAACAAATACTAAGGGTACAAATACGGCGAGTGTCGTTAGCGTTGAAGCAAAAATTGCGCCTGAAACCTCTTTAGTTCCTGTCACCGCGGCGTCTAGTTTACTCATGCCTAATGATTTACAGCGGTCTATATTTTCCAGCACCACAATTGCGTTATCAACGAGTAGGCCGACGGCTAATGCTATACCGCCAAGTGACATGATGTTTAGGCTGATCCCTGCAAAATACATCATGTTAAAAGTGGCAATAACAGAGAAGGGGATGGAGATAGAGATGATAAGGGTTGGAATAATATCTCTTAAAAAGAGATAGATAACCAACATTGATAATAAACTACCGATGAGTGCTGCGGATGTGACTTCATTAACTGCACTTTCGATAAACTCTGATTGGTCGTAAATGACTTTTAGTTCAGCTTTTGGGCTATTTTTGTTGAGATTATTAATCTCATCAGTGACTTTACGCGCCACAGCAACCGTATTGGCATCACCCTCTTTATAAATGGCGAGCTCAATAGACTCTCTGTCGCCGATACGAGTAATATCGTTACGCTCTTTATGGGCATCAACAATATCAGCTACTTCAAATAGTCGGACTAAAGTTTGTGCATCGCGGTAGATCACAATTTGACCTAGCTCTTCAAGTGAGTTGAACTGGTTCAGTGTTCTTACCAAATACTCCTTGTCACCCTGAATCACTTTACCAGCGGAGAGGTTAATGTTCTCTTCGCTAATGCGAGACCGTATAAGATCGGCGCTGAGATTAAGCTGAGTCAGCATTTGTTGATTGAGTTGAATATGCACTTCCTGCTGCAGTCCGCCTGAAAGACGAACAGCCGCGACACCTGACAATGACTCAAGCTGACGCTTCAACTCCTCTTCTGCATAAGTACGCATCTGCTTGAGTTCATTCTCAGTTGCAGAACTCGCCACATCGGCGCTTGTGCTTGGAATCGATAATGCCAGACGAACGATAGGGTCCAAATTTGGGTTAAATCGCAGTAGTAGGGGCTTTTTCACATCCAATGGCAATTCAATGGTGTCGAGTTTTTCTCGTACATCAAGGCTGGCCATATCCATATCGGTACCCCATTCAAACTCGAGCACTACATCCGACATTCCTGAGCGAGAAATAGAATTAATCTTACGTAAGCCTTTAACGATACCAGCGGCTTCCTCAATCGGTTTAGAGACCAGTTGTTCAACTTCAACTGGCGCCGCTCCGATATATTGGGTGCGTATGGTAATGGTTGGATAGCTTAAATCAGGAAGTAGTTTTACTGCTAAGCGTGAAAAACCAACCATGCCAAAAAGAATGACAGCAAACATGAACATCCACACTGTAACAGGTCGGTTTACCGAGGTTTTTATTATTGACATAACGCTTGCTCCCGGTCTACTTGGCTGATGCAATATCTAAAGAGCTAATCACTTCAACCAGTGATTGATCTTTAAGATTCTGATGACCACGGATAACGATCTGCTCGCCTGATTCGATACCTGCAACGACTTCTACCGTATCTGCTTCGCGATAACCCAGTGTTACGGTGCGGCGATTAGCATTGGTTCCATCAATAACATACAAGGCAAACTCATTGTCTTGATTCACCAGTGCATTATAAGGGACAGTGATGACATCATTATGGGTATCGTATCTAAGCTCCACTCGGGTAAACATACCAGCTTTTAAAGTGGCCTTTTGGTTCGGCACTGACAGTGTCACTTTAAAGGTACCGCTTTGGGCATCAACAATAGGGCTTATGCGTAACACCGTCGCGTGAGTGGTATCTTGGGTATGCTTATTGGCAAAAATCTGTGCGTCTTGTCCTAAACGAAGATGCTGTAGTTGCTGCTCAGGCAGATGCACAATCCCGTATAGCTCGTCTTGATTAACGATATAGAACAGTTCGTCGAACTCTTTGGCCATATTGCCAGACTTTACAAAGCGAGTTGCGACAACGCCTTCAATCGGTGAACGGATCATGCTTTCCTGCACATATAGTGCAGCTAGATCGCGCTTAGCGATTGCGGCTTGAAGGTTATATTCGAGTTTAGCCATCGAGTCGGCACTAAAAAACTCCTTATTGCTGATTTTTTTCAGACGATTAAGTTCTTGTTCAATAATCTCGACTTCAGCTTGTGAGCGGTCTAAATCAAATTTTTGTCTTTTTGAATCGATAACGGCAAGGAGTTGACCTTTAGTTACGCGATCACCCTCTTCAACATTGATTGATTGAATAAGCCCAGCAACACGGGTAACCACTTTCGCTTCCTCTGGCGCTTCAAGGGTAGCTGTGGTGCTATAAAATGAGGATACATCACCTTGGATCACCGTTGTCGTCTCCACTGGGATGGCATATTTTTCCTCCTCTTTAATCTCTTCTTCCGCGCCACAGGCGCTCAATAGTGCTACAAGCAGAATAGGTAGGATGATTTTCTTGTTGTTGAGTGCTTCCATGTCTATAAACCCATTTAAGTTATTTCATTAACGCTTAATAAGCATTATGTGTGCCAAAAGTAGTATCTGTTTGTATACAATGACTTAGGTTGGCAGTGGCTTAGTATGTTGGTGTTTTTGATAAAAAGTGTAGCGGAAAGGTTTAATTGTTGCGGTTTTTAACAATATGTGGCGAAACTTGTTTCTAGCGAGTTTCAGCAGTATCTACATAAACGCTCGCTTCGCCCGTTCTTGTAATCAAAAGTAGAGCCAAGGGGAAAAGCGCTTGCGCCCGCTCTTGATTTCATAAGAGTCAATCCCTCAGCGCCCCGGCAAAATTTAAACAGCGAAATTTCCAACGGGAAAGATTGGCGTGTTCTGCTGGCTATAAGGAGTGGTGACTTTTTTGGTTTTAAATTAAGAACTAAAATGCTGAGAGTTTGCGCTTTTATAACTCAGTGCAGATTCGGCTGAGGCCGTCGAAAACAGGCCAATTCTGTTCCATACAGAATCTGGCATTTCCTCTGTCCTTGGAGGTCAGATGATTTCGTTGAGGCTTCAGGGACCCTTTCTTTTATAAAGAGTTGCGGCGAGCCTCAGTAGCGACTGCACATACGGTCGTTCATTCACATCTGACCCAACGGGATATGGGAAATGTCGTTCTAATGTCGGGAGCATCATCGACCATGTGATCACGACATTCGGACATCCTGTCCAGCACCTGCTGCAAGCAATTGGAA
The DNA here is from genome assembly GCF_016757755.1 of Shewanella sp. KX20019. Taxonomy (NCBI): domain Bacteria; kingdom Pseudomonadati; phylum Pseudomonadota; class Gammaproteobacteria; order Alteromonadales; family Shewanellaceae; genus Shewanella; species Shewanella sp. KX20019. The sequence goes on from NZ_CP068437.1 coordinate 2,221,052, forward strand.
CCAATTCGGGCAGCAGCTAACGCATTTATGCCCCTTTATGTGTTATCTCCAGTAATTTGTCCTATGCAACACTGGCCTCTTTGTAATACTTTTTCTCATCAGTCGGAAAGGTATGGGTTCCGTCTAGCGAGAACCTTTTAGTTAACCAATGCTTGTACTTTTATACAGTAGTATCGGTTTTGTGCGGTTAATCTCTAAATTTTGCGCAATCAGTTCACGGTTTGCTATTGAGTGAAAAGAGAAAGTGGCGTAAATTCAGTAAGATGTAAGTGTGCGTTCATGAAAAGTTCAGATAACCGGAAAGCAAAGTGTGCGACTCACTTTTCTCCCTAGGTGTATTGGATACAATCTTAAGCGTAAATGTTTAATGAGCTGTTATTAATGATTTTTTCAGACTTTTTACTGTGCACGCTTTTTCAACATGGCCTGGCAAAACGCGCACGCCGTATATTAAAATGTTAGCTGTACAAGGAGTTACATTGAGCATTGTTAAACAATCAAGCCTATTTACCATATTCCTGATCGTTTTCGGTTTTTTACTCCGCTACTATTCTGTTTATAGTTCAGGTTCTAATATTAGTACTTTTGGTGTTGCCTTAAGTGTATTGGTAGCTGGTTTAATCGGTGGCGTAGGCTTCTTTCTAGGCCAACTAATAATAAAAGAATCACTAGCTATTAAAAATTTAGCATTATCATCAATTTTTGTTTTCTTTATGGCACATAATCTAAGTAATTTATTAGGCTTGTACCAGATATCATGGTTCGCATACACAGGTGTTCTTTTTTCTATAGCATTTGTAACAGCATTACGCGCTCCAAAAATGTTTAACAAAAGTCAAAGTACAGCTAACAAGTCTCTAAATTAAGACTCACCAAGGCTGTCATGCCATTTGCTGAGCAAATCGCCCGCCAGCACATGGCTCACTTATTAGAGGGGCGTTATACATCAAGGATAGTCCATGTCAGTGTTTGAGATACCTAGGTATAAAGAAAATCCAATTTATCTTTTTTTTGAGTCCTACATCTTAAATACATTAGGTTTTGTTAGCTCAGATAGATATAAACAAATTCAAGAAATGAACATCCAAAAAGTTTTTGATTCATCTCATTCTGATTGGCCTTTGGTTGTTGAAGAAGTATTAGATCTATCCGACACAATTCATATTGCTATTAAGCACTTGTGGCTGAAAAATAGGGAGTACTATTATGAGTCCGAAGAAGGGTACTTAGCTTTTGCTCAAGACTTCACTGACAACTACATGAAAGCTGAGTCTGAAATAGATATTTGGACTAAAGAAAGCTTAGCGTTTGCTATTACATACATAAACAGCAGTGGTGAATTTGATGTATAACAAGCGCCTAAACTCCGACAATGTTATGTTGTCATGGTTTTGGCAAACAACGCAAAAAGCCATGCCAACACATTGCGTGTTAGGCGGGCGTTATGTGTTTAATTAAGTTTCGAGTAAAGATTTTATGATTGAGTGGTTTGTTAAAACTTTTGGGACAGCGGCACAGCAAGCGACACTATTCTCGATTTGTGTTTCAACCTTACTCGCGGTGTCCCTATTACTTTTAAACCAATGGTTTAGCAAGCGAAAAGACAATAGGAATCTTCGCATCGTAAAACTGGAAGAGTTTGCGGCTGCGATTTATTCATATGAAAGACTTTGCTTTGATATCTTATCTCGTCTTTACAATCATCCTCCTACAGATCAAAAGACAATAGACAAAATGGTTGAAAGCGTCGAGCTTTCTGACAGAATTGAAATGTTATCAACTCTCTATTTCCCAAATATTCCATTTGAGCCAAAGACAACACAATCAATAGTTTACAAAGTACATCGTCAGTTTGACATTTTGGAATTGAATAACAAAACAAACCCTAAAACTTATGTATCTTACAAAGATGCAACTGAGCAAATAAAAGAGACTCTTACAGATTTAAAGTCGTCAGTTAAGCAAGAAATGGGAAAACACACATAACAAATTGCTTAAGTCTGATTCGTATTAGCAAGGCGTTATCCGATTGCAATACTTTCCCTAATGCCAAAAGTCATTTTCAGAGCTTTAGCACTAACTCCCTTCTGTCCAGAAGCGTGTCAGGCGGTACATTGAAACTTGCTGGCAGAGCATGTGCTGTGGGGCGTGCAAGCTTCTAAATCACGGATGATTTAGCAGAGCCTACATGGACGTACTTGTGGCGGCTTGCTAGGACACAGGGCGCATGCTCTGCTATTTCAATATGGCCTGATAATTTTAGACTTAAAGGCACTGGGATCCAGCCCAGAAGCTTCACTCGGCAATTGCTCCTTGCATTGCTCTACCTCCTGAATCTGAATTACAAGGACGTAGGAAATGCCATTGTTGTTGGAACTATCAACGGCCATTCAGTCGCGGGATGACGAATCTGGGTCAGATTTTAGACGTAAACTAGCTCGTTTCTGTCCAGAAATGAGCTAGACGCTACTCTGAACTCGCTGGCAGAGCATCTGCTTTGGAACGTGCAAGCTTCTGAAAAAGGGATTTTTCAGCAGAGCCTACATGGAGGTATTCACGGCGGCTTGCAAAGGAACATAGTGGATGAGCTGCTTTCCATTATAAGTAGATATTTTAGGTAATGGCACTAGATCCCGGCTCAGAAGCCTTGCCGGGATGACTCCCAATTATTCCCAAGTTGTTCTGCTAAGCTATCTCATTTCTGTCCTAGAGTGAGTTAAGCGTTGATAAAACTGATGGTAAAGGGAGGACATACTTTGTCAGCCAATAAAAAAGGCACTCAATGAGTGCCTTTTAGTATTCTATCTAAAGTTCAACGACTAACTTGGGTAGTTAGTCGCGCTTGTCTTTAGCTATAAAACTACGCTCAGCATCACCAGTATATAGCTGGCGAGGACGACTGATCTTATGACCAGGCTGATCTAGCATCTCTTTCCAATGTGCAATCCAACCGACTGTGCGCGCTAGGGCGAAAAGTACAGTGAACATGCTAGTTGGAATACCGATAGCCTTCATGATGATCCCTGAGTAGAAATCAACGTTCGGATACAGTTTCTTAGACACGAAATAATCGTCTTCTAATGCAATACGTTCAAGTTCCATTGCAACATCTAACAGTGGATCATTCACATTTAGCTCAGCTAGAACTTCATGACAGGTTTCACGCATAACTTTTGCGCGAGGGTCGAAGTTCTTGTAAACACGATGTCCGAAGCCCATTAGACGGAAAGGATCTTCTTTATCCTTTGCACGTGCAATAAACTCTGGAATACGGTCAACGCTGCCAATCTCTTCAAGCATGTTCAAGCAAGCTTCGTTTGCACCACCATGAGCCGGTCCCCAAAGAGACGCGATACCCGCAGCAATACAAGCAAATGGGTTAGCCCCTGATGAACCCGCTAGACGAACAGTTGAAGTCGATGCATTTTGTTCATGATCGGCGTGAAGGATGAAGATACGATCCATAGCACGCTCAACGATTGGGTTAACCTTGTACTCTTCACACGGCACTGCAAACATCATGCTGAGGAAGTTACCTGCGTAGCTTAAATCGTTACGTGGGTAGACAAAAGGCTGACCAATAGAGTACTTGTAACACATTGCAGCAATAGTTGGCATCTTAGACACCAAACGGAATGCAGCAATTTCGCGGTGACGTTCGTCATTCACATCCAAAGAGTCTTGGTAGAACGCAGAAAGTGCGCCGGTAACGCCACACAACATTGCCATTGGGTGAGCATCACGTCTGAAACCTCTAAAGAAGGCTGCAAGTTGCTCATTAACCATGGTGTGGTTTTTAACCGTGTGTACGAATGTATCGTACTGTGCTTTATTCGGAAGCTCTCCGTAAAGCAGCAAATAGCATAAATCTAAATAATCAGAGTCTATTGCCAACTCGCCAATTGGGTATCCGCGATGAAGCAGGATCCCTTGTGCGCCGTCGATATAAGTAATCGCTGATTCGCAGGAAGCTGTTGCGAGAAATCCTGGATCGAAGGTAAAGTGACCTGTGCTACCTAGCTTACTGATGTCTATGACATCAAATCCTGCCGTTCCTTTCTTGATCGGCAAATCGATTGAATCGTTCCCTGGTAGTTCCAATTTGGCTATATTTTCAGCCATACCCCATTCTCCTTACTTCATTCTTATTGAGTGCGGCTTATCAAACCCCAATACCTTACAGTGAATCTAGATCACATTTCAATTTAAATAAGCGTTTAAATTTGTTAGACCATGGTCTTAATAGTCAATAACTACCTGTCGTAGCAGGGGCTTGGCAGATTTTTTTACCAAAAAAACAAAATTTGCATAATGTGATGTTTGTATTTGACATTTCACCCACGTATACTTGCTGCGGCTCAGATGAGCTGCAGACATTAGTGAATAGTTATCACTTTTTTACAATCTTAATTAGTGTTCGCTAATCTGTTAAATGTTTGTTTCAAGTTTTCTTTTGTGAAGAGCTTAAACTGTGACCTAGTTCGCAGATGGGGATCTGAACAAAAGCGGTTCGTATAACAAAAATTAGCTCAATTGAGCAGAGTGAGCAGAACGTGAAAAAGCAAAGACCTGTCCATTTAGATCTTCAGACTATACAGTTCCCTGCAACTGCGATCGCGTCCATCCTACACCGTGTATCGGGCGTTATTATGTTGTTTGCTGTCGGTATTCTTATCTGGTTGCTTAATGAATCATTAGCATCCGCTGAAAGTTTTGCTGGCGTCCAATCTCTTTTTGATAACTTTATCGTCAAGTTTATCGTCTGGGGAATTCTTACCGCGCTGGGTTATCACTTGATAGTGGGCTTACGCCACTTAGTGATGGATGCTGGCTATTGGGAAGAACTCTCTTCAGGATTAACTTCGGCTAAAGTGGCTATTGCATTGTCAGTAGTGTTTTCAATCATTGCGGGGATTTGGGTATGGTAACTAACGCAGCAAGTCTTGGTCGCAGCGGTGTCCATGACTTTATTCTTATACGTGCAAGTGCAGTAATTCTAGCCTGTTACACTATTTTTCTGGTTGGTTTTATCGCATGTAGCTCTCCACTGACTTATGATGCATGGCACGGATTATTTAGTGCTCTGCCAATGAAAGTCTTCACACTACTCGCACTGGTTGCGATTCTAGTCCATGCATGGATTGGTGTTTGGCAGGTGCTTACCGATTACGTTAAGTGCGTGTCTCTACGTGGTGTACTTCAGTTTGTTTTTGTCGTAGCCGCCTTCTCTTATTTGGCAGCAGGCATTTTGATTGTGTGGGGTGTTTAAGTGGGTATTCCAGTTCGCGAATTTGACGCGGTTGTAATCGGCGCTGGTGGCGCAGGTATGCGCGCGGCATTACAGATTTCCAAAGAAGGTAAGAGCTGCGCGCTGTTATCTAAAGTATTTCCTACACGTTCTCATACTGTTTCTGCGCAGGGTGGTATCACCGTAGCATTGGGTAATGCCCATGAAGATCACTGGGAACAACACATGTACGATACCGTGAAAGGTTCCGATTTTATCGGTGACCAAGAAGCGATTGAGTTCATGTGTAAAACAGGTCCAGAAGCCGTTATCGAATTAGAGCAGATGGGGCTTCCATTCTCTCGTTTTGAAAATGGCACTATTTACCAACGTCCGTTCGGCGGCCAATCAAAGAACTTTGGTGGCGAACAGGCGGCTCGTACTGCTGCAGCAGCTGACCGTACAGGTCACGCTCTACTTCATTGTCTTTATCAACAAAATGTTAAGCACAAGACTGAAGTATTCTCAGAGTGGTACGCGCTTGATTTAGTTAAAAACGAAGACGGTGTCATTGTTGGTTGTACTGCAATCGAAATTGAAACTGGCGAAATCGTTTATTTCAAAGCTAAGGCAACAATTCTAGCGACGGGTGGAGCCGGGCGTATATACGCATCGACTACCAATGCCCACATCAACACCGGTGACGGCGTTGGTATGGCGATTCGTGCCGGCGTTCAAATGCAAGACATGGAGATGTGGCAGTTCCACCCAACGGGTATCGCTGGTGCAGGTGTGCTTGTAACTGAAGGTTGTCGTGGTGAAGGTGGATACCTACTCAACAAAGACGGTGAACGTTTCATGGAGCGTTATGCGCCTAACGCGAAAGATTTAGCATCTCGTGACGTGGTAGCACGTTCGATGATGACTGAAATTCGTGAAGGTCGTGGTCTAGATGGTCCATTAGGCCCGCACTGTTTACTAAAGCTTGATCATTTAGGTAAAGAAACCCTAGAAGCGCGTCTTCCTGGTGTTTGTGAATTGTCTCGTACATTCGCCCATATCGATCCAGCAGATGGTCCAATTCCAGTATTGCCAACTTGTCACTATATGATGGGTGGTTTGCCAGCTAAAGTTAGTGGTCAAGTTTTACGTCAAAATGCAGACGGTACAGAAGAAGATATCGTCGGATTATTTGCCGTAGGTGAAATTGCTTGTGTATCAGTTCATGGTGCTAACCGTCTAGGCGGTAACTCACTACTCGATTTAGTCGTCTTTGGGCGCGCAGCTGGTCAGCATTTGGGTAAAGCACTCGATGCAACGCCTAATCCGAAAGATGCAACCGAAGATCAAATCGAAACATCTCTGACGCGTTTGAATCGTTGGGAAAGCAACAAAGACGGCGAAGATCCAGAGACTATCCGTAAAGATCTACAGCTTTGTATGCAGCTTAACTTCTCAGTATTTAGAAGTGGCGATGCAATGGCTGAAGGCCTGAAAGAGCTTAAAGCAATTCGAGAACGTCTAGCTAACGCTAAGCTCTCTGACAATTCATCTGAGTTTAACACTCAGCGAATAGAGTGCTTAGAGCTTGATAACTTGATGGCGACAGCAATTGCGACTGCTACAGCTGCAAACTTCCGTACGGAAAGTCGTGGTGCGCACTCACGTGAAGATTTCTTAGACCGTGATGATGAAAACTGGTTATGCCACAGCATATACGACCCGATAACCGAGCTTATGACTAAGCGTGATGTGAACATGGAGCCAAAGCTTCGTGCTGCGTTCCCGCCTGTTAAGCGCACCTACTAGGAGAAGCGACGATGAAATTGGAATTTGCAGTTTATCGCTACAATCCTGATGTAGATACTAAACCTTACATGAAGGATTACAGCTTAGAAGTAGACGAAGGTACTGATATGATGGTACTGGATGCACTGATAAAGCTGAAAGAGTTAGATTCAACATTGTCATTTAGACGCTCATGCCGTGAAGGTGTGTGTGGTAGTGATGGTGTTAACATGAATGGTAAAAACGGCTTGGCGTGTATCACGCCTGTTTCGACCTTCAAGAACAAAAAAATTGAGATCCGCCCGCTACCAGGCATGCCGGTAGTGCGCGACTTAATTGTAGACTTAACCCAGTTCTACACTCAGTACGAAAAGATTAAGCCTTATTTGATTAACGATGCGAAAACGCCTGCGCGTGAACATCTGCAGTCACCTGAAGAGCGTGCGCATCTAGATGGACTCTATGAGTGCATTATGTGTGCATGTTGTTCTACCGCTTGTCCTTCGTTCTGGTGGAACCCTGATAAGTTCATCGGTCCGAGTGGTTTGCTTCACGCATATCGCTTCTTGATCGACAGCCGTGATACTGCGACTGAAGAGCGTCTATCAGAGCTTGATGATGCCTATAGTGTATTCCGCTGTCATGGCATTATGAACTGCGTTGACGTTTGTCCTAAAGGGCTTAACCCGACAAAAGCAATTGGACACATTAAGTCTATGCTTCTGAAGAGAGCCGTTTAGATGCAAATTAAAGAGCCGATATTGATATAGCTCTATGAGAGTCACCCTCTTTGAGAGAGTGACTCTTTTTGTGTCATGGAAGACAATAATAGTAAATCTGGAACTCTCGGGGCTACAGAGATTGCAGAACCTTTGGCGACAACAAGGCTCTGTATTTATGACTTTGGCTAAGCACGTGTATACAGTTTGAAAGGAATAGAAATGCACCAAGGCATCATGAAAGCCTGGCTTGAATCGTCTCATCTTAATGGCGCGAATTCGACCTATGTAGAAGAGATGTATGAAGCCTATCAAGAAGACCCTCAGTCAGTAACTGAAGACTGGCGTGTCGTGTTTGATAACCTCCCTCTAGTGAATGGTACATCTAGTGACGTGCCTGAAGCTGCCCACTCTAAAATACGCGACTATTTTCGTAGTCTTGCATTAGATGGACGTCAGAAAGGTTCACCTAAGGTGACCGATCATGAAGTCGATGCAAAGCAAGTTAAAGTCCTACAGATGATTAACGCGCACCGTTTTCGTGGTCACCAGAACGCGAATTTGGATCCGCTAGATATATGGAAGCGCGATAAAGTCTCTGAGCTAGACCCATTTTTTCACGGTCTAGATAGCGACGACATGCAGCGCGAATTCAATACTGGATCGTTTGCTCATGGTGGTGACACTATGAAGCTTGTTGATCTGGTTAAAGCCTTGAAAGCGACATATTGTGGCTCAATTGGCGCAGAGTATATGCATATTACTGACACGGACGAGAAACGCTGGATCCAGCAACGTCTCGAGCCGTCTCTTGGTGCAGCAAAATATTCGAAAGCCGATAAAACACGCATTCTTGAAGGGTTAAACGCGGCCGAAGGTATCGAAAAATACCTAGGTGCTAAATTCCCTGGTGCCAAACGTTTCTCACTCGAAGGTGGTGATGCGCTTGTTCCTATGATGCGTGAAATAATTTATCGTGCGGGCGATGCTGGTACTAAAGAAGTCGTCATCGGCATGGCTCATCGTGGTCGTTTAAACCTGCTTGTAAACGTGCTAGGTAAAAAACCATCAGAGTTGTTTGATGAATTTGCCGGTAAGCATAGCGATGAGCTTAACGGCTCTGGTGATGTTAAATATCACCAAGGTTTTTCATCGGACTTTGAAACTCCCGGTGGCAATGTCCATCTAGCGCTCGCCTTTAACCCATCTCACTTAGAGATCGTCAATCCTGTGGTTATCGGTTCAGTACGTGCTCGTTTAGATCGACGCCAATGTGATACTGGCCTGCAAGTCATGCCTATCACCATTCATGGTGATTCAGCGATTACCGGTCAGGGTATCGTGCAAGAGACATTTAATATGTCTCAGACTCGCGGCTTTAAAGTGGGCGGTTCAATCCGTATCGTTGTCAACAACCAAGTTGGTTTTACCACCAACCTGACTGAAGATGTTCGTTCAACGGAATACTGTACTGATATCGCCAAGATGGTACAGGCGCCTATTTTCCACGTTAATGCTGACGACCCTGAAGCGGTGGCTTTTGTATCGCAACTAGCGGTTGATTATCGTAACGAATTTAAGCGTGATGTGGTGATCGATTTAGTTTGTTATCGTCGTCATGGCCATAACGAAGCTGATGAGCCGAGTGCTACGCAGCCGCTGATGTATGCTCAAATTAAAAAACATCCAACGCCAAGAAAAATCTATGCCGATAAGCTAATCGCAGAAAATACATTGGGTAGCGATGACGTTACCTCAATGGTTAACGCTTATCGTGATGCATTGGATGACGGTGATTGTGTCGTTAAAGAGTGGCGTCCTATGACGTTGCACTCTGTAGACTGGACTCCCTACATAGGTGCAGAATGGAATGACGACTATCCTGCGCAGATGTCGATGGATAGAATTAGAAACTTAGCGGATAAAATAAGCTATGTGCCTGAAAGTCATAAGCTTCAATCTCGCGTAGCGAAAATCTACAAAGATCGTCTTTTAATGGCCGCAGGCGAAAAGCTTCTCGATTGGGGCTTTGCAGAAACATTAGCCTATGCGTCGATTCTTGAAGATAAGAATCGTATCCGCATTACCGGTCAAGATTCTGGTCGTGGAACCTTCTTCCATCGTCATGCTGTGCTACATAATCAAAATGATGCAACGGCTTACATGCCACTGCGTAATATCGCTGAAGACCAAGGTCCGATCGATCTAACTGACTCTGTATTATCTGAGGCATCAGTACTTGCATTTGAGTATGGCTATGCAACAGCAGAACCCGGTGGACTGACACTTTGGGAAGCTCAGTTTGGTGATTTTGCTAACTGTGCACAGGTCGTCATTGACCAATTTTTGTCATCTGGCGAGCAAAAGTGGGGCCGTTTATGTGGTCTAACTATGCTATTGCCACATGGCTATGAAGGTCAGGGCCCTGAGCATTCAAGTGCGCGTCTCGAGCGTTTCCTACAGCTTTGTGCTAACCACAACATGCAAGTGTGTGTGCCATCTACACCTGCTCAGGTTTACCACATGTTGCGTCGTCAAGTGGTGCGTCCTATGCGTCGCCCACTTGTGGTTATGTCACCGAAATCGCTGCTACGTCATCCATTAGCTGTTTCAAGCTTGGAAGAGTTAGCCGAAGGTACCTTCCAGAACTTGATTGGCGAAATCGATGAGTTAGATGCTAGCGAAGTGGATAGAGTCGTTTTCTGTAGCGGCAAAGTTTACTTTGAACTGCTAGAGCGTCGTCGTAAAGAGGGCAAAAATAATGTCGCACTTATTCGTGTAGAACAGTTATATCCGTTCCCACATGAAGAAGCGGCTGCGATTCTTGCTGATTATGCTCATGTTAAAGATTTCGTTTGGTGCCAAGAAGAGCCGCAGAACCAAGGGGCTTGGTATTGTAGCCAACATCATTTCTGGAGCGTTATACCCGCAGGAGCTCAATTGAGTTACGCCGGTCGTGAAGCTTCTGCTGCGCCAGCATGTGGTTACCCTGCATTGCACGCTCAGCAACAAGAATCGTTAATTAACAGCGCATTAAAACTGTAGTAATAGACACTATATAAAAGGATCGTTATCCATGAGTATCGAAATTAAGGTACCCGTACTGCCAGAATCTGTAGCCGATGCAACTATTGCTACTTGGCATGTTCAAGCTGGCGAGCAAGTTTCTCGTGATCAAATCCTTGTTGATATTGAAACTGATAAAGTCGTACTTGAAGTTGTAGCACCAGAAGATGGTCAGATTGCTAAATTCCTCGCGGAAGAGGGCGATACAGTTTTAGGCGAAGCCGTGATCGCTAACTTCGTCGCCGGCGCAGTAGCGGGACAGGAAGTGACTAAAGCTGAAGCCGAAGCTGCAACTCCTGCAGCGGAAGCTGAAGAGACCAGTGACGCTTTAAGCCCATCAGTACGACGTTTAATTGCTGAGCATAATATTAGTGCAAGCGCAGTTAAAGGCACAGGTGTTGGTGGGCGTATTACTAAGGAAGACGTTGAAGCATTTGTTAAAAATGCTAAAGCGGCTCCAGCTCCAACAAGCGCGCCAGCAGCCGTTGCCGCACCGCTAGCTGAGCGTAGCGAAAAGCGTGTTCCTATGAGTCGTCTACGTAAGACGATTGCTAATCGCCTACTAGAAGCTAAAAACTCTACTGCGATGTTAACAACGTTTAACGAAGTTAACATGAAGCCAATTATGGATATCCGTAAGCAGTATCAAGAAATTTTTGAGAAGCGCCACGGCATTCGTTTAGGTTTTATGTCTTTCTACGTTAAAGCCGTGACTGAAGCATTGAAGCGATTCCCAGAAGTTAACGCGTCTATTGATGGTGACGAACTTGTTTATCATAACTATTTCGACATCAGCATAGCAGTATCAACGCCACGTGGCCTGGTCACTCCAGTGCTTCGTGACACTGATAAGATGAGCCTTGCAGATATCGAACGTAACGTTCGTGAATTGGCGCTAAAAGGACGTGACGGTAAGTTGACTGTTGCTGATATGACTGGCGGTAACTTCACCATTACTAACGGTGGTGTATTCGGTTCATTGATGTCGACGCCAATTTTGAACCTGCCACAAAGCGCGATTTTAGGCATGCATGCCATCAAAGATCGCCCTATGGCAGTTAATGGACAGGTTGAAATCCTGCCTATGATGTACCTCGCACTTTCTTACGACCACCGTATCGTAGATGGTCGTGAGTCGGTTGGTTATTTGGTTGCTATTAAAGACTTCCTAGAAGACCCAACTCGTCTGCTACTTGACCTATAAGTCAAGACAGACAATACCCTCGTTGCAGGTCCATTAGGGCCTGTTGAAAAATTGATAAGAAGTATAATGGATAGATCATCATGAATTTGCATGAGTATCAGGCAAAATCTTTATTTGCCGAATATGGTTTACCAGTGTCAGAAGGTTTTGCATGTGATACAGCTCAAGAAGCTGTTGAAGCTGCAGGACATATTGGCGGTGATATGTGGGTTGTTAAGTGTCAAGTACACGCAGGCGGCCGTGGTAAAGCAGGTGGCGTTAAAGTCACAGGCGACAAAGAAGAGATCAGAGCATTTGCTGAAAAATGGTTAGGTAAGAATCTTGTTACTTATCAAACTGATGAAAAAGGCCAGCCCGTTGCTAAAATATTAGTAGAAAGCTGTACTGACATTGCAAATGAACTGTATTTGGGTGCTGTTGTTGACCGTGCTACACGACGTGTTGTGTTCATGGCATCAACTGAAGGCGGCGTTGATATTGAAACTGTGGCAGAAGAAACGCCAGAGCTAATTCATAAAGCGATCATCGACCCTACAACAGGGGCTCAACCATATCAAGCACGTGATCTTGGCTTCAAGTTAGGTTTAAATCCTACTCAAATGAAGCAGTTCACTAAAGTCTTTATGGGCTTGGCGAAGATGTTTGAAGATCATGATTTCGCACTACTTGAAATCAACCCACTTGTTATTACAGACGAAGGCAACATCCACTGTCTTGATGGCAAGATTGGTATCGACGGTAACGCTTTATTCCGTCAGCCTAAAATCCGTGACATGCACGATCCATCACAAGATGATGCTCGTGAAGCTCACGCGGCTAAGTTTGAACTTAACTATGTAGCACTCGACGGAAACGTGGGTTGTATGGTCAACGGTGCAGGCCTAGCAATGGGTACGATGGATATCGTAAACCTTCATGGTGGCAAGCCAGCTAACTTCCTCGATGTAGGCGGCGGAGCGACTAAAGAACGTGTTGCGGAAGCATTCAAGATTATCTTGTCTGATTCAAATGTTAAAGCGGTTCTAGTGAACATCTTTGGCGGTATTGTACGTTGTGACATGATTGCTGAAGGCATCATTGGCGCAGTTAAAGAAGTCGGTGTTGAAGTACCAGTAGTTGTACGTTTAGAAGGTACTAACGCTGATCTAGGTCGTGAAGTTCTTGCAAACTCAGATCTAGACATCATCGCAGCTTCAAGTCTTACTGACGCGGCTGAGCAAGTAGTTAAAGCTGCGGAGGGCAAATAATGTCTGTATTAATTAATAAAGATACCAAAGTTATCTGTCAAGGTTTCACTGGCGGTCAAGGTACATTCCACTCTGAGCAAGCTATCGATTATGGAACTCAGATGGTCGGTGGCGTATCACCTGGAAAGGGCGGTCAAGTTCACCTAGGTCTGCCAGTATTTAATACTGTTAAAGATGCAGTCGCTGAAACTGGTGCTACAGCAACGGTTATCTACGTACCAGCACCTTTCTGTAAAGATGCAATCCTTGAAGCTATCGACGGTGGCATTGAGCTTATCGTTTGTATTACTGAAGGTATTCCTACGTTAGACATGCTTCAAGTTAAAGTTAAGCTTGAAGAGACTGGCGTACGCATGATCGGTCCAAACTGCCCAGGTGTTATCACTCCGGGTGAATGTAAGATTGGTATTATGCCTGGTCATATCCACAAGCCGGGTAAAGTCGGTATTGTTTCTCGCTCTGGTACGTTGACGTACGAAGCCGTTAAGCAAACGACTGACGAAGGTTTCGGCCAATCAACATGTGTTGGTATTGGTGGCGATCCTATTCCAGGTACTAACTTCATCGACGTATTGGAAATGTTCCAAAACGATCCGCAAACTGAAGCAATCGTAATGATTGGTGAAATTGGTGGTACTGCTGAAGAAGAAGCGGCTGAATACATCAAAGCGAACGTCACTAAGCCTGTTGTTTCATACATTGCTGGTGTAACTGCACCTGAAGGCAAGCGTATGGGCCATGCTGGCGCAATTATCGCTGGCGGTAAAGGTACTGCAGAAGACAAGTTTGCCGCTCTTGAAGCTGCAGGCGTAACGACTGTACGTTCTCTTGCTGATATCGGTAAAGCACTTCGTACTAGAACGGGTTGGTAATAACACCGGTTTAGTTCTCGAGAAGCCACCCTAGCAATAGGGTGGCTTTTTTATTGAAGCACCTTAATTCCAATACTTCTTATCCTCCCTGTTTTCACTTTGAAAATTTATTAACCTCTGTTTTTTATTGCCCTACATTAATCTACGACTCTTAGATTGTAGTTATAAAGTCAAAACAGCGACTAAACCTGTTTTTTGACAGATTAAGTTCTGAAAATAATTCAGCTAAAAGCTAATTAGCCTTTCGGCACTAGAATAAAAAACACGCCCAGTATATTGTATTCCATGCTGTAATTATGTTTGGAAAATGTGGCGTGCTTTGGGCGGGCAGCTTGTGTACCTTTCAGAAAACACCTTACAGCAAGGGAACAAGCAATTATGGGCTCTACAATTTCAATTTAAAGCAGAGCTAGATACGCAATGTTTGCCTAACGCTATTCAGATTATCTGCATTCCAATAACGATAAATAAGGGGCACATGTTCGATGACTTTTCTAAGAAAGAGTATGGTTAGACAATTCATTGCAGGCTTGCTACTGACCTTAACGGTTATCACGTTTGCGAGTTTGATTTTTAATACTAAGCAGGTACAGGACGACTCATCTGTGGCATTAAAAGGTGAAGTCAACCGTATCCTAAAGCAGCTCACCGCAAAAATCGATCATCTGTTGTATTCAAGAAATAACCAAGTCGATGCCATTTTTAGCCACCCTAGTACCATCGCAGCAATTAACTCGATTCAGGAGAGAGGGCTAAGTTATGAACAGCATCTCGCGCTCAAACCTGTAAGTGAGTATTTTCAATCTCTGATGCAAGCCGATGCAGCGGTTGTCAGCCTCTTCTTCACAACGACGGCTACTTGGGAATACTTTGATCACGATAGTAAGAATGAAGACCCCGATTATTACATTAATCAACGCCCTTTTTGGCAGGAGTTCCTTAGCCAAATGAATCATTACGTTAACGATCCTTATGTTGATGCAGAGGGCGAAATTTTGCTGACTTTTAGAGCGCCAGCTTTCGACTCACAGAATAACTTGATAGGAACGGTAGGCTTGGATCTTGATCTTGAGGAGGTCAATCGTGAGTTTGCGCAGTTACAAAGCATCTATCCCGGACTCGATGTTTTTGTCGTCAGTGATACGGGTTTATTGGTCAATTTTCCAAATATGGTAGAACTGATGGTCGCTAATGATCTTAGTACTCTTGATATGGCTGCTATAGATGATGCGCTTCGTGGTGATGGTGCAGGCGGATTCGATAAAATGTGGTCAGATTATCGAGATCAAAACCTTAAGGAGCACGAAGTACAATGGCAAGGCCAGCAGTACCGTGTTTATATCCAGGCTTATGAAAAGCAAAACCCTGAAGTTCATTGGAACGTAGCAGTGATGTTACCCGAAGAAGCAATTACTGCCCCGATCCATAAAGCCATCACTGATAATATTCTAAACTCGATCGCGTTTAGCGTGGTGTTGGCACTGTTTATGTGGTTATTGATCCGTTGGCAATTGAAACCACTACAACAGTTGCAGCAGGCAATGCACTCCATCAGTCAGGGGGATGCCGATCTTACCTGCCGAATAGACATCAATCGACGGGATGAACTTGGCAAGTTATCTGGTGCATTCAATGATTTTGTGGCCAAAATCCAGTTGATGGTCAATGAGTCTAGTTCGATGGCTAATAAATTCAATCAGAATTCACAGCAGAGTTTGCTGAGTACCAATGAGGCTAATACTATCGTCGGGCAGCAAAAGGAGCAGTTAGCTATTGTAGCGAGTGCCTCAGTTGAAATGGCGCAAACCAGTGAGCATGTCGCAGCCAGAGCGCAAGATATCTCTAGTATCGCTTCAGAGACAAAATTAGGTGTTGTTAACGGCGTTTCTAGTATTGAGAGCGTTAATCAGCAGATGAACTATTTAGCTGATCAGATCCAACAAGCAACCAATGTGGTTGCTGCACTAGAGCAAGATACCAGTAAAATTGGCGAAGTTGTAAACGTGATTGGTGCGATAGCGGAGCAGACGAACCTGCTCGCGTTAAATGCAGCCATTGAAGCTGCTAGAGCTGGGGAGCAGGGGCGAGGTTTTGCGGTTGTTGCAGATGAAGTACGGAATCTAGCGTCAAGAACACAAACGTCGACTACGCAGATCCATGATATTGTTGCTCAGCTTCAAGCGACGGCAAAAAAAGCCGTTTCAGTGATGAATTCAGGCTTAGATGAGACAAAAAACAACCAAACCGCGACCTTGGCTATCATTCCAGAATTTGAAAGTATACTTGCCTCAATGGAACAGCTTGAGCAACATATGGTTGATATCTCTTCAACGATCACTCAGCAATCCAGCACTGCGATTCAAATGAATCAGGACATTGTTGAAATTGATGAAATGGCGACAAACACTGTGTCACAGACCCAAGCTCTAGCCGAAATGATACAGCAGACGGGATCTCAATCTTCACAATTAATTAAGGCAATGGCACGATTTAAGTCGTAGTTTCCGTGTGTTATTGCTCCACAAATAGTGTTGAAAACATACTGTTCCCGATTTATTTGGGTCAGCAGGGTTCTCATTTACCTAACAACCGTTAGTGTATTTCAATCGTTTCGCCTCAGTGTTTTTAGAGTTTAATAATGTTATTCACCGCTCAATTAGAACTAATGGTGATAAAGCTGTCAAATTAACCCCAAAATATGGCGATGTAACAACGATCTGTTATACCTAATTTATCTAAAGAGGAACTTGTGGGTAGATTATATGTCTATGGTCAGCGCAAAAGAGTTTTCGGATTGGTTAAGATTAAGGTTTGAAGGGCTTAATGAAGGAGTCTCTTTAAGCCGAAAAGATATCAACCAACTTACTGGTAGGCAAAATTTCTCATCTGATTTTGTGAGTGATATTCATTTTGAACTCATGCGTCACGATTTGGCTTTTGTGACGGATACCTCCCGTGAAAACTTTTATCTAGTCCCTATTAATAAGCAATCGTGGCGCGATAAGCTTGAGCAACAGTTTGAGAAAGAGATATTTTGTAATGTTATACCGCTGAATATTTCCAACAAGTAGTTGTTAACGGTACAAGGCACTTCCAACCAGTTATTGAATTTCCAGCAGCGGACGCTTAGAACAGACTAAACCACCTCTAACATTGATTGTTTCCCTTATCTTCCTTTGATAAATACCTTGATGCGTAGCTTACCTGTTATCATAGCGGCCTAAAGATTCAGGTCCGTTTACTTGTTTCAGTTAAAGATTTTTCAGGACGTAGTGAAGCACTAATGGCTATAATTTCAATTGTTTTCCCATTAATTTTTATGGCCTCGTTAGGTTACATTTTAACAAGCAAGTCTATTTTTTCTAAAGAGCAAATTAGTGGTATTAGTTTGTTTACCTTCTACCTCTGCATTCCTGCCTTTTTGTTTATTAATATGTTTCAGGCAGATCTTAGCAAAAGTTTTGATATCACAGCCTTAGCATTTTTCTACTTGCCTGTCGTTACCGCATATTGTGTTGGTGTGGGGCTATATTGTTTTCTCCGTAAAGGGCAGGATCAGTTACTGGCTAATGGGTCTGCTTTTGGTCTCGGTTGCAGCTATTCAAACACCATCTTAGTCGGTCTACCTATTATTGTGGGTGCGCTTGGCCAAGAGATGATGGGCAATGTGTTTGTTATCATCACATTTCATAGCGCATTACTGTTCTCTTTAACATTTATTTTGGCATTAAGGGGAGAGGAGGCGGGGTTTAAGTACTGGCCTTTTGTAAAAGGAATAGTATTTAACCCGATAGTGATGAGTATTTCTCTAGGGTTACTACTGAATATATTACACATTCCACTCTTTGAAAACTTGGCCAATGGTATTGATTTACTCAGTCAGCCTGCGTTGGCCTGTGCGCTTTTTGTACTAGGTGCAAACCTAAGCTTTTACAAAGTGGCCAAGGATTGGAAGTTGGCATTACTTGCTACATTCATCAAGTTGATAGTGTTGCCTACGCTTGTTTATGCTCTCGGAACTTGGTTTATGTTAGATCAGCAACTATTAGCAGTCTTAGTGTTGTTAAGTGCGTCCCCTCTGGGTATTAATGCTTATTTAATCGCAGTGCAGGTAAAGTCACAGCAAGCCGTTATCGCCAGTACTGTGGTTCTTTCCACAGTACTTTGTGTATTTACTATGAGCTTGTGGTTAGCTATTTTATTGTGAGGTATTTATATTGTGACTCGCATGCTTAGCGCGAGAAAACTCTGCCGGCGATAGAATGTAGGTGTCTTCACTATAAAAGTCGTCGCTTCTTGCCATACGCCACCAGTCACTCCAGGGCCCTTCAATGTGATTTTCTACGATTAGTTCGTTTTCCTTTAATGGCTCAATGAGGCTTCCAACTGACATTAACAACCCATATGGTGTCCGTCTTTTAAGCATGTGAGGCATTAATTTGGCTGGATTGTCCAAGCCCATGCTACCAACAAGTTCGAAGAAGCTTTCAATGGTATTATGGTGATAGTTTTTAACCCGCTCACTTTTTTCAACCACATTAACGGCTTTGCTTCGGGCTGGATCTTGAGTAGCTATACCGGTAGGACACATGTTGGTGTTGCAGTGGCGAGATTGAATGCAGCCAAGAGCCATCATCATGGTGCGTGCGGCATTAACTGTGTCTGCCCCCATCGCAATTTTTGCTAATAGATCAAAGCTAGAAGCCGTCTTTCCGGAAGCGATAATATTAATCTTGTCTCTTAACCCTGCGCCTATAAGCGCATTGTGAACGAAATATACCCCTTCTAGACACATCATACCTAAACGATTAGTAAATTCGACGGGTGCTGCACCTGTGCCTCCCTCGGCGCCATCTACGGTGATAAAGTCTGGTGTGATCCCCGTTTCAAGCATGGCTTTGCATAGTCCGAGAAATTCTACCGGATTACCAATACATAACTTGAAGCCAACGGGTTTTCCTTCACTTAGTTCCCTTAGTTTAACAACAAAGTTGAGCAGATCTTTTGGCGTAGTACATTCGGGGTTAACCGCAGGCGATACACAGTCACTATCTTTCGATATATGGCGTATAGCGGCAATTTCATCGGTTATTTTTGCTGCGGGTAAAACGCCACCATGTCCAGGTTTAGCACCTTGAGATAGCTTTATCTCTATCATCTTTATTTGTGGCCGGATCGCCATCGCTCTGAACGTTTCAGGGTTAAAGTTGCCCTCGTTATCTCGACAACCAAATAGGCCAGAGCCAATCTGCCAAACGACATCCCCATGATGTTTCAGATGATAAGGGCTTGCCCCACCTTCACCGGTATTGTGGTAACAACCCGCTTTAAGTGCGCCCAAGTTTAAGGCTTCAATAGCGTTGGCACTCAGAGAGCCAAAGCTCATTGCTGATATGTTCAAATAGGAGGCATGGTAGGGCTTTAAGCAGTCAGGACCACCAAAGCGAACACGTTTAGCATCAGCAACAACCTGTCGAGGGTGTAATGATTGCCAAAGACTTAAATAGTTTTCCTCTAAAAGGTCGCGCTGAGTACCGAAAGCAATGGTGTCACGGACATTTTTGGCTCTCTGATAGACCAGTGAGCGCTGCTCGCGGTTAAACGGTTTCTCTTCAGTGTCATTGGCTATAAAATACTGTTGAATTTCGACGCGATAAGACTCTAGAAAGTATCGAATATGGGCAACAACGGGGTATAAGCGATTTAACGTATGTTTGCTGTGGTACATATCAAAATAGCCGACAATGGTATAACTGAGGGTAAACAGCAGCAATAATATAGTCCCAGCGCCTACTTGGCTGAGAGCAAAATTGATGGCTAACAAATTTCCTAAGGATGCGATTATCCAAAAGAATTTTTGCATGATGGTCATAAGTGTTCCTTACTATATAGCAGCAGACAAATCTCTGTTCTATTGAAAGCCATTCTTGCTGTTTACGCAAACTTGTTTTAATACTTTCTAATTTAGAGCGGAATTCGCTATATTAATATTGATAACAGTCATAGAGTCGTGAATACAGATAGGCATACTTAGCTGAATTAGCAGTATGTTGCAGTCACATGGATAGCACGATACCAAGGAGTTCAAAGTGATAATCGTAGAAACGGAAAGGCTAGTCTTACGCAGGTTTGAGCCTAGAGATACGAAAGCTATTTTCTTACTCAATAGCATTCCGGAAATTCTTACCTATATCCCTGGTGCGCCGATGACGAACATTTCTCAGGCTGAACAGATTTTAAACAATATGATATTGAAAAACTACGAGCAATTCGGTTATGGCCGTTGGGCGGTAGAGCATAAAGCGGATGCTAAGGTCATCGGTTTTTGTGGGCCGAAATATATTGAAGAGTTTGATGAAGTTGAGTTGGGATACCGTTATTTGCCTGCTTACTGGGGCCAAGGTATTGCATCTGAGGCTGGTAGCGCAGCACTATCGAAGTTTATGGATTACGGTATCAAAGAAGCTATTGCATTAATTCTGATCGGTAATAAAGGCTCTGAAGGGGTTGCTAAGAAGTTGGGTATGAGTGACCGTGGCAGAGATAAATTTATGGGACATAAAGTAAATGTCTTTCATAAGCATCTGTAACCGATGATAGAGCACCCACTAAAACAAAAAAACCAGCCTTAGCTGGTTTTTTTTATTTCAATTTTTATGCTTCGCCGTGCTCACATTTGTCGTTAGTGCAAACACCATAAAGGTATAAACTGTGGTTTGTCAGTTTAATATTGTGCTTCATCGCGATTTCATCTTGACGCTGTTCAATCATATTGTCTGAGAACTCGAACACTTTGCCACAAGATAAACAGACAAGGTGATCATGATGATGCTGGCTGGCAAGTTCAAATACCGCTTTGCCACTTTCAAAGTGGTGTCGGGTAACAATACCTGCATCATCAAACTGATTGAGCACTCGATAAACGGTCGCTAATCCAATCTCTTCACCCAACTCGAGCAGTTTTTTATAGAGATCTTCAGCACTGATGTGTTGATTCTCAGGCGCTTGCATCAATTCTAAAATTTTGACTCGTGGTAAGGTTACTTTCAAACCCGCTTTCTTTAGCGCTTGATTTCCATCTGTCATTATTGGTCTCTTGATTGCAGAACGGCCTGTTAACACCAGCCAGTTCATATGTGAGTATGCAATCCATTATATGTGCACAATTAGAAAACTTAAACCTTTGATCTAGCAATAAGTCATCTATTGTAAATAAAAGCGATAAAGCTGATATAAAACAAGCAATTTAAGCATACTTTTTGTATTGTTATTACTGTTTATACTAATGCCTAATGTGAAAAGGGTTGTTAACTAGGCAAAATGAAAATAATAAAACTGATAAATAGGATTGTAGATGTACCAGCAGATAGTGATACTCACCGGAGCCGGGATCTCCGCTGAATCTGGATTACGTACCTTTCGAGACCAAGATGGTTTATGGGAAGAGCACAAGATTGAAGAGGTAGCCACACCTGAAGGGTATGAGAATAACCCGCAGCTCGTTGAAAAATTCTATAACGAGCGTTGGCAACAGTTTCATAATGGTGCTATCGAGCCCAATGCTGGTCACTTAGCCCTCGCCAGATTGGAAAGCGAATTTAAGGGTAAGTTACTCGTGGTTACCCAAAATATTGATGACCTTCATGAAAGGGCTGGCTCAAAACGTTTATTGCATATGCATGGTGAGCTTTCAAAAGGACGTTGTCCACGCTCTAGACAAACCTTCCTTCTTAGAGAACCTTTCGGTCCAGAGCATACTTGTACCTGTTGTATACCGGCGCAAAGGCTCCGCCCTCACGTAGTTTGGTTTGGAGAGATGCCAATAGGTCTAGATAGAATTCAGCATTCATTAGATAGTTGCGACTTGTTTATTGCCATTGGCACCTCTGGCACTGTTTATCCTGCCGCCGGATTTGTTGATACTGCAAATCATCATGGTGCTCAGACTGTCGATATTAATTTACTACCCGCAGATAGGCATAGTCAATTTCAGTATCACTTAGAGGGCAAAGCCAGTGAAGTTTTACCGAAACTGGTTGAACAAATTCTACAAGGCAAGATCCTCAATGATCAATTGCAAGTAGGCTAGTGCTGATGCTTGAAGCCAATGATGACTTAAGAGTGGCGATTATTATGCGTGGATTGCCTGGCAGTGGTAAAAGCTACTGGGTGTCGCATTTTATCGATAGCAAAGCTAAGCAGAGTGAGCTGAATGGGACAACGGCTTCAGTTGGTGTTTTTTCCACCGACCAATACTTTTTTAAAAATGGTACTTATCAGTTTAATGCTAAATTACTGTCTAAATACCATCAAATGAACCTCAGCGCTTTTATCGAAGCAATGGCGGATAATGTGCCGTTTGTTATTTGTGATAATACCAATATGGCACTTTGGGAATATCAGCCATATCAAGCCGCAGCGCTGGCATTAGGCTATGAGATTCGCATACAACAAATTGGCGTTCCAATAGATGTTGAACACCAACGACTCTGCGCACAACGCAACAGCCATGGCGTTCCACTTAATAGCATTAAGCGTATGGCTGCACTGTTCGAACCTCTTTAACGCAGCCTTGCTTAGGAGCTAGCTTTTCTAAAATCGGCGGCCCATACCGATAATTAAGTGTTTCCAGTTAAGAAAACCGTACTCTGCGTAGATATTCCATTCATTACGGTGGCCAAAGTCATAGTTGAAACTGACAGACATGTTTTTAGTTTCTTTCTTTGCAAGGTCAATATCAAACTTAACCTCTTCCATTAACGGTGCTAGCTGAGTCCCGCTGAAAGAGTAATCTCCAGTGACATTCTGATTGACACTTTGGTGACTAAAAGCCAAGAACCAAGCTAGTTTATCAGCGCCAATATCAAAACGTTGTCCAATACGAACAGATGCGAGTTTGGTTTTTATTAAACTATCGGTAGTATCTGTCTTAGCTTTTATGATTGCGCCTATGGCCATGATAGTGAACGGAGTATCGCCAATAATTGGGGCAATCTGACCAGCGAACACTGTGCCTAATCCATAGTTAGTCGCGGTATAGCTGATGGGGATCGGCAGCACGATACCATTGCAACTATCGCCGCAGGGTAAACCTTCAACGTTGTCTAGTTTTGCTCTAATATCCTTATTGCCTTCGGTATAGCCTAGGATCCCGTAGATATTCCAAAAAGGCAGTAGCCATGCATCAATCTTTAACTGCACACTTTTATCACTACCAGTGATACTGACATCTTCTGCGGGTACGACATAGTCGTTGGGGCCTCTGAGACCGAGCAGCCCACCGTCAACTTGAACTTGGAAATCGTTAACCGCTTCATAATCAGCATCGATACTGTTGTAAAATAGCGTGAGACCAATCGGTATCGGCAGTTTATGACCGCGTTCAGCCGCTTTATCTGCTAGCAGTGGTAAACCACTCCAATGTTTAGGGGTCGTTTGTTGCTCGATGCTTGCATTTAAATCATCGCTTGCAAGCGCGTTGCAAGCGCTAAATAGAATTAAGAACAGGTAGAGCGTTTTAAATGAGTAAGTAGACATAGTATTGACGTTATAAACCGAGAGCGCACTTTAACGTCTTTAGAGGGCAAAACAAGTCGGTTTTATGATTGTGAGAGCTGAGTTTGATTTTTTATGACAAGTGGCCAATAAGTGTGTGGCTAGTGCTATCTTCATCAAATATCAGCCAATAAAAAAGCCTATAGATTTTGATCTATAGGCTTCTATCAAAGTGTATAACTCCTAGGAGTTAAAACTTCTAATCATTACTTCTTAGCAGCAGCTGCTTCACGTGCTTTAACGTCAGCAATTACTTTTTCAGCAACACTGTTTGGACATGGTGAGTAGTGAGCGAATTCCATAGAGAATTGGCCACGACCTGATGTCATAGTACGTAGTGAACCGATATAACCGAACATTTCTGATAACGGTACGTCAGCTTTAATACGAACGCCAGTAACACCAGCCATTTGGTCTTTGATCATGCCACGACGACGGTTAAGGTCACCAATAACATCACCAACATTGTCATCTGGGCTAAATACGTCAACGTTCATGATAGGCTCAAGAAGTTGTGCACCGGCTTTAGGCATAGATTGACGGAAAGCACCTTTTGCAGCGATTTCGAACGCGATAGCTGATGAATCAACTGCGTGGAAAGCACCATCAAGAAGTTCTAGTTCAACGTCCAATACAGGGAAGCCAGCAACAGTACCAGTATCCATCAAAGATGCGAAACCTTTCTCAACTGCAGGCCAGAATTCCTTAGGTACGTTACCACCAACAACTTTAGAGCTGAAAGTGAAACCAGTGTTTTGCTCACCTGGACGGATAACGTAGTCGATCTTACCGAACTGACCAGAACCACCAGACTGTTTCTTATGCGTGTAGCTATCTTCAATTTCTTTAGTGATAGTTTCACGGTAAGCAACTTGAGGCTCACCTACTACTAGGTCAACGCCGTATGTACGCTTAAGGATATCTACCTTAATGTCTAGGTGAAGTTCACCCATACCTTTAAGAATAGTTTCACCTGAATCTTCGTCAGTTTCTACACGGAAAGATGGATCTTCAGCAATCATCTTACCGATAGCGATACCCATTTTCTCTGATCCGCCTTTGTCTTTCGGCGCAACAGCGATAGAGATAACTGGCTCTGGGAATACCATAGCTTCAAGAGTACAAGGGTTCTTAATATCACACAGAGTGTGACCAGTTTGTACGTTCTTCATACCCACGATAGCGATGATGTCACCAGCTTGTGCGTAATCAAGTTCGTTACGTTCATCAGCTTGCATCTCAACCATACGACCTACACGCTCAGTTTTACCTGTGAACGAGTTAAGGATGGTATCACCTTTGTTGATCTTACCTGAGTAGATACGTACGAAGGTTAGGGCACCAAAACGGTCATCCATGATTTTGAATGCTAACGCTTTAAATGGCTCGTCTACAGAAACTAAAGCGAAATCACCAGTAGGTTCGCCTTCTTCATCAGTAAGCGGCTGTGGATCAACTTCAACTGGGTTTGGTAGGTAATCAACAACAGCGTCAAGCAGAAGTTGCATACCTTTGTTCTTGAATGCAGAACCACAGTATGTAGGGAAGAAGTCCATTGTACGAGTACCCTTACGGATACAACGTTGAATGTCTTCCATAGATGGCTCTTCGCCTTCCATGTAAGCTTCTAGTAGGTCATCGTCTTGCTCAAGAGCAGTTTCGATTAGCATCTCACGGTATTCTTCTACAAGCTCAACCATGTCAGCAGGAACTTCTTCAATCTTGTAGTTCTCAGCTTCGCCGGTTTCGTCCCAGATCCAAGACTTACGAGTTAGTAGGTCAACAACACCACAGAACTCATCTTCGATACCGATAGGAAGAACCATAACCAGTGGGTTAGCAGCTAGTACGTCTTTAGTTTGCTTAACAACACGTAAGAAGTCAGCACCCATACGGTCTAACTTGTTTACGAAGATGATACGAGCAACTTCTGATTCGTTCGCATAACGCCAGTTGGTTTCTGATTGTGGTTCAACACCACCAGAACCACAGAATACGCCGATACCGCCATCAAGAACCTTAAGAGAACGATATACTTCTACTGTGAAGTCAACGTGGCCAGGGGTGTCAATAACGTTGAAACGGTGCTCGTTCCAAAAACAACTTACAGCAGCAGACTGAATGGTAATACCACGCTCAGCTTCCTGTTCCATGAAGTCAGTTGTTGATTCGCCATCATGAACTTCACCGATCTTATGGATTTTGCCGGTAAGCTTAAGGATACGCTCAGTTGTGGTGGTCTTACCCGCGTCAACGTGAGCAAAGATACCAATGTTTCTGTACTTTGATAAATCAGTCATTTTTCTACTCTATTGGAGTTACGTTCTAAAATTCCGCGCAAGTATAGCAATACTTTTCCATTTTCTTTATCGATTTTTATCATTCAGGGCTAAATTAAGCTAAATATCGTGAAAAAGTCACGTTTTGAGCCGGAAACAAAGTGGTGCTTATGGTTGGGATTCTTGCAGAAAACAATAATTGTGCTTTCTAAAGAGAGACAAATATTACGATTAGTAGGGGGAGCCAAATCAATATTGGCGCAAGAGCACCTTTAATATTACCAATGTTATTTTGCTTATGACGGCTAAGAATGGGTTATGTTGGTAAGGATCTTGTTAATTTATTTGATGTTCAATGCCAGTTAATCTGGTCATCAATAGTTTCAGATAAACACTCTCGAATACCAGCCTGCTAAATATCTAGCCTGTTCAGAACCGTTCAAGGCGTTCAATTCAAGGCGCATTGACTGGAGAGTTGTGCACTTGCATGTAGGAGACGGCTCATCATGAGCCGATGCCACTGCTGAAGAGCAGTGGCAGAGAAGCTTACATAGTGCCACTGAAGCTTTTAAAGCAAGTGGCGTAGTAGCGTATTACATATAGCCGCCACTAAAGGCGGCTATGCTGATGGAGCTTACTCGTGTAAGAACTATCCGTGACTGATAAACGCGATGTCACTGTCAGGCAAGGATATTTGACTCGCAACTGTCTTCATAGCACTGGTTAATTTAGACAGCTGTACGGCTGATATTGTATAGGGAGGCATGATGTAGATAAGATTTGAGAATGGTCTTATCCAAACGCCTAAATCAACAAACTGCTGTTGAAGTTCGGCGGTATTCAATGTTGAATTCATCTCTAATACTCCCACAGCACCTAGCACTCGCACATCCACAACGTTGCTAAAGCTCTTTGCGTCTGCAAGTTCAGACTTCATCTGTGATTCAATACTCGCTACTTGAGTCTGCCACTGCTGCTGGTTTATCAGTTCCAGGCTGGCGATGGCAGCAGAGCAGGCCAATGGGTTGCCCATAAATGTAGGTCCGTGCATAAACACGCCTGCTGGAGACTCACTAACACCTCTGGCTACTTCGTCACTGCATATTGTTGCTGCAAGTGAAACATAGCCCCCAGTGAGCGCTTTACCTAGACACAATATATCGGCTTCAATATTGGCATGTTCATAGGCGAATAACTTGCCTGTGCGGCCAAACCCTGTGGCAATCTCATCTAGAATTAATAACAGGTCATACTTATCACAGAGACGACGTAAAGCCGCCAAGTAATCAGGATGATAAAAGCGCATTCCGCCGGCACCTTGCATGATAGGCTCGATAAGCACCGCTGCAATCTGTTGATGGTTGTCCTCAATGATGGTGCCTATAGCGGTTAACTCAGATGGATCAAACTCTTCACCAAATTTGCTGATTGGCGCTGGCGCAAATAACTGTTTAGTGACCAGTTCGCCGAACATGGTGTGCATGCCACCTTCAGGATCGCAAACACTCATAGCCGCAAAAGTATCGCCGTGATAGCCGCTTTTTACTGTGAGTATTTTCTGTTTATTGGGTTTATCTTTTCCTTGCCAATATTGCAGTGCCATTTTCATTGCCACTTCAACGGCAATTGAACCTGAATCGGCCAGAAACACCTTTGTCAGGCGTTCGCTCGTCATATCCACTAACATTCTTGCTAGCTCAATCGCTGGACGATGGGTGATCCCTCCGAACATGACATGACTGAGTTGCTGGGTTTGCTGTTGCATTGCCGCCACAATTTTGGGATGACTATAACCATGCACGCAAGCCCACCAAGAGCTTGTCCCATCGATGAGTTTTGCGCCAGAGTCGAGTTGTAATTCGACACCTTCTGCACTAACTACACCGTAGGTCGGAAGTGCATTTTTCATCGAGGTATAAGGATGCCAGAGATGTTTCTGATCAAAATCTGAGTCGATATACTGCTCTGTAGGTTGTTTTTCATTGTTCATAATGTGACCGCTAGTAAACCTTTTAAACTGGTTGGCGTTGACAGGTTAAGGCTTGTAGGTATCCTAGGCAAGATAAATATCAAATAATTCACGCCATGCTTGTGCGTTATGTTACTGTTTAATAAGGACATAGTTAATTTTCCTTACAATAAGTAGTACTATTATTAGCCCAGGATTTATAAATACAGCATTAACGTTGATACAAAAGAACGATTTTGCAATGAGCGTGAGTCGGAAAAGGATAAAGCATGTCTGATGCAGTAGTGAGAAATAATTGGCAACGCGAAGAGATCCAAGCCTTGTTTGCGTTACCAATGAATGATTTGTTGTTCCAGGCTCATAGCGTACATCGCCAAGAGTTTGATCCTAATGAGGTTCAAATCAGTCGTTTGCTCTCAATTAAGACCGGTGCTTGCCCTGAAGATTGCAAGTATTGCCCACAAAGTGCACGTTATGACACCGGGTTAGAGAAAGAACGTTTACTGGCAATGGAAACGGTTTTAACCGAAGCGCGCAGTGCAAAAGCTGCTGGCGCCTCACGTTTTTGTATGGGAGCCGCGTGGCGTAACCCCAAAGAGCGCGACATGCCTTATCTAAAAACGATGGTTGAAGAGGTCAAATCGTTAGGTATGGAAACATGCATGACCTTAGGCATGCTTTCAGCCGGTCAAGCAGATGAATTAGCGGATGCAGGTCTTGATTACTACAATCATAACTTAGACACCTCACCTGAATATTATGGTGATGTTATTACGACTCGTACATACCAAAGTCGATTAGACACGCTGTCAAACGTTCGAGCTTCTGGAATGAAAGTGTGCTCGGGCGGTATCGTTGGCATGGGCGAGAAAGCGACAGACAGAGCGGGCTTATTACAGCAATTAGCGAATCTAGAGCAACACCCTGATTCAGTGCCAATTAACATGTTGGTTAAAGTCGAAGGCACGCCTTTTGAAAAGATAGATGATCTCGATCCTTTGGAGTTTGTGCGTACCATTGCGGTTGCTCGAATTATTATGCCTAAATCGCGAGTGCGTTTGTCAGCGGGCCGCGAGAACATGAGTGATGAACTGCAAGCGATGTGTTTCTTTGCTGGTGCTAACTCAATCTTCTATGGTTGCAAGTTATTGACCACACCAAACCCAGAAGAAAATGACGATATGAGCCTGTTTAAACGCCTAGGGCTGCACCCAGAGCAGGGGGTAGCTTCAACCAAAGAGCAAGATAAAGCCATGCTGGCCAAAGCGGCTGCACAACAAGACAAAAAAGTCGCAGCATTTTACGATGCAGGCGCGCTTTAGTTTAAATTATATTCAGTTCAAAAGTCTCGTGGAAAAAGGCGCTTAACATCTATGCTAAGCGCCCCGTTTGCTAACGTAGCGAGTCGTTTTTAGTTTACTATCCGTATACTTAGGTCCTTTCCACAATTGAGTAGAGCTAATGTCTGACGCTGCTGCACAAAAAACAACACCATCATTGCTTCAATCAAGAGTCATCGACACCAATCGTGCGCTTGAAGAGCAAGGGCTGTTAAGAAAACGAATTAAGGTCATGCTTGATGCTGAACATGCTAATTGCTTTGAAGTTGATGATTTACCTTATATTAATTTTAGCAGTAATGATTATTTAGGTTTGTCCAGATCAACCAAAGTCATTGAAGCACTGCATGAAGGGGCAAAGTCTTACGGTTTTGGCAGT
The DNA here is from genome assembly GCF_016757755.1 of Shewanella sp. KX20019. Classification (NCBI taxonomy): domain Bacteria; kingdom Pseudomonadati; phylum Pseudomonadota; class Gammaproteobacteria; order Alteromonadales; family Shewanellaceae; genus Shewanella; species Shewanella sp. KX20019. The sequence continues at coordinate 2,250,697 of NZ_CP068437.1, forward strand.
GCGTCATCACCCTTAGTCGTCGGTTATAGCCAAGCACACCAACAGCTAGAGCAAACACTCTGCCAAGCAACGGGTCACGAGGCGGCATTGCTATTTTGTTCCGGTTTTAGCGCCAATAATGCATTAATGAAATGTCTGTTTAATCACACCGACACCGTGCTCGCCGACAAGTTGGTGCACGCCTCGGTGATTGATGGACTGCAAGATAGTGGCGCAGTGCTTAAGCGTTTTATCCATAATGATTTAGTATCAGCAAACACACAGTTTGAGCGTCACTCTCCCTGTGCCTTATTGACTGAAAGTGTGTTTAGTATGGATGGCGACATTGCCCCGTTGGTTGAGCTATCAGCCTTGTGTAAGCAACATAACGCCTGGCTTATTGTTGATGATGCGCACGGTTTCGGTGTTGTCGGAGAGAAGGGGCTTGGAGCAACGGCATTAGCAAATGATATTCATATCGATGCGCAGATCGTCACCTTTGGTAAAGCACTCGGTGGCCAAGGTGCTGCTATTCTAGGAAGCCAGGAATTAATAGACTACTTAGTTGCTAATGCACGTCATTACATATATTCGACTGCATTGTCACCTGCCAATGCAGTAGCGGTTAACGCTGCCGTAGCAGCCATTATTGAGCAACCATCACTAAACGAACAATTGCAGCACAATATCCATTGTTTTATAGCTGCATGCCAAACAGAAAATATTGTCTTAACGGGTTCTACCACAGCTATTCAACCTATTATTATTGGAGAGAGTGCCAGAACCCTCGCAATTGCAAAACGGTTGAAAGAGCACGGTTTCTGGGTCGGTGCAATAAGGCCACCCACAGTCGCTCAAGGAAGTGCAAGACTGCGAATCACATTAACCGCAGAGCACCGCGAAGAAGATATACACACATTTGTTGCTGTACTTGCTGATATTTTACAAGATGACTAAAGCGCTTGTTAGTCAGCATTATTTCAAACCCCATAGCGCTTAGGATCCAATGTCGTGAAAACAGCGGTAAACCAGTTAAATATTGACGTCGCTAATCGTTTCTCAGCGGCTGCATCATCGTACCATTCACATGATATTTTACAGCGAATCGCGGCAAAGCATTTGTTTGAGTTAATGCGGCCGACTCAGCCCTTACTCGATCTCGGTTGTGGTCCCGGAACCTCATTTACATGTTTCAACCATATTGACGATGTTATCTGTGTTGACATTGCACAAGGAATGTTGCGCAGCCTTAAAAAAGATTTTCCAGCGTATAAGGCGCTCTGCGCTGATGCACAAAACTTGCCCTTGCTGGACGCGTCAATAGCGACAGTTTATTCCAATGTTGCACTGCAGTGGTGTAAAAACCTCGAGCTTGCGGTAACTGAAGCTAACCGTGTACTCCAAATCGGGGGGGAGTTTAATGCCAGTATTGTTGCCGAAAATAGTCTGTATCAACTGTCAGATCTTAGATTAAACGTTAACCGCTTTAAAAGTGAAGCAGAGATACTTAATTGCTTTAATCAAGATGATTGGCAAATTGAACAGATTGAGACGCGCGCCATAACGGTATATTTTGATGACTTTAAGTCGTTACTGCAGTCAATCAAGGGTGTTGGTGCATCTACAGTTGAGGTAAAAAGTCAGCTTAATCAACGCCACGTCACATTGAGAGGGCGAGGAGATTGGCAAAAATTGCTTAATAAGGCAGAGTTAAGCCGCGCCCCGGAGGGGCTTCCCTTGACTTATAATATCAGTTTTATCAAAGCGAGAAAGACGCGTTAATAAAGGCTGAACACCTTGGAGTATGCATGACTTATTTTGTAACCGGGACCGACACTGACTGCGGTAAAACGTTAGTGTCTTCAGCATTGTTAACCGCAGTAAAGGGTGAAACCGTAGGCTTTAAGCCAGTAGCGTCTGGGTGTGAGCAAAGCGAACAGGGCCTTCGAAACAGTGACGCGCTAGCACTGATGGCCGCATCAAGCATAAAACTTCCTTATGACGATATTAATCCTTTTGCCTTTTTAGCTGCAATTGCACCGCATATTGCAGCGAGCGAGCAAAATATATCGCTGTCACCTAAAAAGATCCAGGCGCAACTTAATATGGCGCAATACCTAGGGGCCGACTTTGCACTGGTTGAAGGTGCTGGTGGTTGGAGACTACCACTAGGCGATGGTCATTTTATGTCTGAAGTTGTGCAAGCAATGCAACTGCCGGTGATCTTGGTGGTTGGTATGAAGCTAGGCTGCTTGAATCATGCATTATTGACTGCTGAAGCGATTGAGCGAGATGGTCTTGTCATTGCAGGTTGGGTTGCGAACCAAGTTGATCCTGACATGGCTAACCAACAAGAGAACCTAGCTTCATTACAGCAGATGATGTCTGCCCCTTTTCTTGGGCATATTCCCTATCTAGAGAACGCAACGGCAGCAGAAGCCGCTGTACACCTTAATGTAAATTTGCTTAGTTAATAGATTCAATCGATTGATTAAAGCAATCAACTGCTGGTTATTTTAACCTCTAAGATGATGCAATCTTGTGCATTGTCTTACGGGTTATCCCTCTGTTAAAAAAGATTAATCTGCATATAGGTCTATTTTGACACTATTTAAGATTAGATTAATAAAAACTGCCTAAAATCACCGCCTCTGATAAAGATACCCAAACTACTCCAAAATGCAGGATTTAGCATGTCTAGAAGGGGCTTGGGTATTAAAGTGATCGTCTAAGATAAACGCAGTTGAACTGTTTTTTCGTTGAATCCCTTGAAATTGAAGATTTCGGACATATTATGTCTCTAACAATGTTTATCAGGACCATATGTATCCTACAGGAGCTTAAATGAAGCGTATATTTTTACTGATTGCTACCAATATGGCGATCTTATTAGTGGCATCAATCGTGATGTCTATTTTGGGCGTAAATACCTCAACCATGGGCGGCTTGTTAGTGTTCGCGGCTATTTTTGGTTTTGGTGGTGCGTTCATCAGCTTGGCTATTTCTAAGTGGATGGCAAAGAAAACCATGGGTTGTGAGGTTATCACAACGCCGCGAGATAATACTGAACGCTGGTTAGTCGACACGGTCGCTCGCCAAGCCGAGCAGGCTGGGATTAAAATGCCTGAAGTGGCTATCTATCAGTCACAAGAGTTCAATGCTTTTGCAACGGGGCCAAGTAAAAATAACTCGTTAGTTGCCGTTAGTAGTGGTCTTCTTTACGGTATGAACCATGATGAGATCGAAGCGGTACTCGCTCATGAGATCAGTCATGTCGCTAATGGTGACATGGTAACATTGACGCTTATTCAGGGCGTAGTGAACACCTTTGTTATTTTTGCTGCACGTGTGGTTGCTGGCATTATCAATAATTTTGTCGCTAGCAATGATGAAGAGGGTGAGGGCTTAGGTATGTTCGCCTACATGGGCGTTGTCTTTGTACTTGATATGTTGTTCGGTATCTTGGCATCAATGATCGTGGCTTACTTCTCTCGTATCCGTGAGTTTAGAGCTGATGAAGGTGGCGCTAAGTTGGCCGGCAAAGAGAAAATGATTGCCGCGCTTGACCGACTTCGTCAAGGGCCAGAGACTGGTGCTATGCCAGCTCAAATGTCAGCACTTGGTATTAATGGTAAGAAATCAATGTCTGAATTATTGATGAGCCATCCACCACTCGAAAAACGAATTGCCGCACTTAGAGCTCGTTAATTCATCTTTAGCTAATAAAGTAGATTCGGGGGGGCAACTTCCGAATCGTCTTTTTAGTAGTCAAAATCAAGGTGATAATTGAACATTTGTAGTCTTTCATAGCGCGAATGAAAGGTAGAATTTGATGGAGCGCACATTTTGGTAATGGTCACAATGATATGATCTTCAAACTAAATTAGTTGCGAATTTGTGATTCCTTAGCTAAGTTAAGCTAAGTCGTGCTAATAATATTGATCGCAAGATGGAAACATACCTGACTGATAAAGTTTCCACTATGCGAACATCTAATGAGGATACAACTGTGAGCAAAAAATTATTAAGTGCAATCTTTGGTGCGGCTATCGCAGCACTAGCATTATCTCCTTCTGTTTTCGCTGAAGGCCAAGAGTTGGCTGAAATGCATGCTGAAATGGATGGCTGTGAAGCGTGTCACGCTGACGGTTCTCCATCTGCAGATGGCGAATATGAGTTCGAACAGTGCCAATCTTGTCACGGTACATTGGAAGAGATGGATGCAGTCCACCAGCCACACGATGGCATGCTAATGTGTGCTGACTGCCACGCACCTCACGAAATGAACGTGGGTGACAAGCCAACATGTGACAGCTGTCATGATGATGGTCGTACTGCAGAATCAACACTTAAGTAACCTAAACCGTTACCGATAAAAGCCAGCTTAAAGCTGGTTTTTTTGTACCCAAAATTCAAACCAAACGTGAATATTGACACACATTGCTGCAGTATTGGGCAAGTGCAGATGATTCAACCTTTGCGCCAATACTGATTTCTTTGCTAAACCCGCCATATCTCTTTGTGAGTACCTTGATGCGAGCTTTATCAAACACTTGCGTGATTGTAGTGCATGGCGCTGCACTCATGTAGAACATTCTGTCTGGAAAGACGGTAAGGATGATTTTTTATTGCACTAAAACAATTGGTTATATTATGGCATAGGTATTGCGATGCAATTGGCATGAGTTAATACCTAGGAAAGCGAATCATGCCAAGCTGTAAAACGACCTGTGCATACTGTGGGGTTGGCTGTGGAGTTACAGTTAATAACCTTAATGAAAAAGACAGTATTAGTTTTTCACAGCATCAAACTCTGACGGTTAGTGGTGATAGTGATCACACGGCTAATTCAGGTGACTTATGTGGTAAGGGCCTGGCGTTAATCGACAGTTTAAATATTCCCAATAAACTGTTGTACCCACGCCGACAAATTAGTGCTGGCATAGATGACAGTTACCAAAACATTAGTTGGCCTGCCGCTGTAGCCGAAATAGCGGAAAAATTTAGCAGCGCCATTGCAGAGCATGGCCCCGATTCCGTTGCATTCTATCTTTCGGGTCAACTGCTCACAGAAGATTATTATGTCGCGAATAAACTGGCTAAAGGTTTTTTGGCTACCGCAAATGTAGACACTAATTCCAGGTTATGCATGTCGTCTGCGGTAAGCGCCCATATACGAGCGTTTGGTGAGGATGTTGTTCCAGGTTGTTATGAAGACCTGTTACTTAGCGATGTCGTCGTATTAGTCGGCGCTAATACTGCTTGGACACATCCGGTACTGTTTAAGAAAATACTTGCTGCTCGCGCTGAGCGTGGCACTAAAATCGTGGTCATCGATCCACGTCTAACCGCCACGGCGTCGCAGGCGGATCTGCATCTGCAGCTCACTCCAGGTTCTGACCTTCATTTGTTTAACGGTCTACTCTGTGCGATAGCAGATAAAGGTCAATCGAACCGTGAGTATATAAATAGCCATACCGAAGGGTTTGAACAAGCAGTTAATAGTGCCCGTGAAGACAGTGAAACCCTTGCCAACATCGCTCATCTTACTGGACTTAAAGCCAAGGAAATTGACTATTTTTATGCGCTTTATCAACAAGGCAATAAAGTGGTTACCGCTAGCAGCCAAGGGGTTAATCAGTCAACTTCAGGCACAAATACCGCCAATGCCATCATCAATTGTCACTTAGCGCGTGGGGATATCGGTCAAGTAGGCTGTGGCCCTTTATCGTTAACAGGGCAACCGAATGCGATGGGAGGACGTGAAGTAGGCGGCCTGGCCACGCAGTTAGCCTGCCACCTTGGATTTTCAGAGCCTGAGCGGCGGTTAGTCGAGGAGTTCTGGCAAACAACGGCGCTACCAAAATCAAAAGGGTTAACAGCGACTGAGATGTTTGCCGATATGGCAGAGGGGAAAATAAAGGCTGTATGGGTATTGGGTACCAACCCAGCTGTTTCAATGCCTGATACGGAGCTCGTCAAGAAGGCGCTACAAAGGTGTGATTATGTCGTGGTTTCCGATATCACCGCTGACACCGATACCGCAAAATATGCCGATCTGCTTTTACCCGCGCAAGGTTGGTCAGAAAAGTCGGGAACAGTCACTAATAGTGAGCGGACCATTAGCCGCCAACGAGGTTTTATTCAGCCTCAAGGAGAGTCAAAAGCAGATTGGTGGGCGCTGTGTGAAGTCGCAAAAGCGCTTGGATTTACAGCGGCATTTGAATTTAAAGACAGTGCCGATATTTTTAATGAATACGCTAGGCTAACAGTAAAAGTACAGCAACAATTTCCACATAAACAGTTATCGCTAGCGGGTTTATCAGGCCTAAGTGCTAGCCAGTATGAGCAACTTTTACCAACACAATGGCCTGTGAATGACTTTCAGTCGATTGGTCAAAGAGATGTGCGTTTATTCTCCCAAGGCCAGTTTGCTACTACAAGTGGTAAAGCTCAGTTTGTAGAAACTCGACTGTCTACTGAGGGTGACGGTCAAGCCCCGATGGACTCTGGCTCCTTGAGCCAAAACCGAGTGTGCTTAAACAGTGGTCGTAGCCGTGATCAATGGCACACCATGACAAGAACCGGTCATATTGAGCAACTAGCAGCATCGCATTATCAACCAGAATTAACGCTGAATATTAGAACGCTTAAAAAGCATGGGCTAGAGGTGGATGGTTTGGTGGCGATTAAAACCGAGAATTTGGCACAACCACTTATTGCTCGCGTCGTTATTGATGAGTCACAACTAAAAGATACAGCATTTCTTTCAATGCATTGGTCAACGCAATTTAGCAAAAGTGGTGGTGTAAATAGGGTGGTTACAGCTGCCGTTGACCCTTTCTCGAAGCAACCAGGATTTAAAAACCAGTGGGTTGAACTGCGCCATCAACAGGTGGTGGAACAAGGGATAGAGTGGGGCCAGGCGTTAGTCGATACTAAGCGACTATGTTGGGATGTAAAGCAGCAACTACGCGGTGGCGTTTGTCGCCATATTGCGGCTGAATCCAACATTTCAGCATCGATTATGGCAGCAGATCTTCATCATAAGTTGTCCTCGCAGCGTGTTTTGCAGTGGCGAGATCAAGACAAACAGATCTACTGCATCATCTATCAAGGCAAGCTTAAAAGTCTACTTATCACAGCTGAACACGCGTTAGATATTGATGTTAACGCAATTCAGTCACTCATTAATAATCCACTTAACGCACAATTTATTAAACACTTACATCAAGTATTACGCGCAGGCAGCAGTAAAATAGTCTGCGCATGTACTGGAGTGACTGAAAAAGAAATTGAGCAGCAGATGTGTGCAGATTTTGATGCTGGCGCGACCACTATCCCTTTGATTGTTGATGCAGTGCAGCAAAAGCTCAAATGCAGCGCTGTGTGTGGCAGTTGTTTAAATCAAGTCAAAGATCTTGCTAATGCAGTTATTGCTGACAAACAGAAATCAAACAGGGAGGTTGCTTAATGAAGCTCAATCAAATAGCCAGTATAAAACCGTTAATGGCAGAAGGTGTTATGCCGATGCTGCAGCGAGTTAATGACTCTATTCGTGCTGATGAAGCTAATTTAGTGACTATTGTCGGTGCGGGGTGTGGCGATATCGACATGCTAACGATTAAGGCGGCGAGAGCGATTGCTAGCGCAGAAGCGATTGTCTATGACAATCTGGTCAGTAAAGATATTTTACAGTTAGCCTCTGAAGGTTGTGAGATGCATTACATGGGGAAATGCTTTGCAAAACCCAGTGCCACTCAAGAGCAGATCAATCAGAAGCTGCTGCAGCTAAGCCAACAAGGAAAGGCAGTTACTCGCCTTAAGGGCGGAGATCCTAATGTGTTTGGTCGAGGCTCTGAAGAGGCGATATTTTTGGCTAAAAATGGTGTGAAAAGCCAATTTGTTGCAGGAGTTACCGCCGCATTAGGCTGTGCAGCCAGTGCGGGGATCCCCTTGACCCATAGAAAGGTGGCTCGGTCGGTAACGTTTGTAACAGGGCACCTTTGTGATGATACGGTAATTGAGTGGGCGGGCCTGCTGGCAGCCAGAAGTACCATGGTGTTTTACATGGGCAAAGAGAGGGCGGCCGAGATTGCACATGGGTTACTGCAAGCTGGCGCAAAACTCTCATTACCTGTCGCTTTCATTAGTAACGGTGCACGAGATAATCAATCGATAGTGAGCACATCAGTGCAAGATATGGCTGATGTTGCTACCAGCATCAATGTCGACGGCCCAACATTGTTAATTGTTGGGGAGGTGGTCGGGATCGGGCAAGAACTCAGCCTGTTGTTGCTTGCTTGTGATATCAAAAGCGATAGTGAATCTGATGCCGAGTGCGATGTGTCCGAGCGTGCATATGGATAACCAAAACCGACTGCTCATTGGGGTGTCTGAGCCTGCAGAGTATCGACAGCTTATTAAAGTGCTAGGTCGAGGTAAAAAAGGTTCTCGGTCATTAACCTTAATTGAAAGCTTTCAATTAGTACGAGGTTTTTACGACAAGATAGGCACTGTGACGCAGCTTAGCGTGGCCTTAATGTTGATGCGAGTAAAAGGAGAGGTGGCAGCAGAGGTCGCGGGCGTGGCACTTGCACTGCGTTCAACTATAGATAGCCAATGGCAGCAACTGGAGGTCGATATTGACTGGCCTTGCTATGGAGCAAAGCGGGATCAGCTTCCCTACTTGCTACTTAGCGCCAAACTGTTGGCAGAAAAAGGTTATCGGATCTTACTGCATGGCGACAATCGGGTACTTCCTCATCGGCAACACGTTGCGCACTTCATTGACGCGCTAGGGATAGTCAGTGTTTCTACAGTGGCTGAAGCGCAAGTCGCGTTAACATCATCTAGGATCTGTTACGTCAATGCTGATGCATTCTCACCCCTAGTCAGCTCATTTACCGATATTCAGCAAGAGATAGGCCTAAGGAGTCTTTTTCAAAGCGCTATCCGCTGTATAAACCCGACAAATGCCAGTCTTAGCCTCAGAAGTTTTTTTCATCCAGGTTTAGATAAGATCCATATAAACTTGGCAAGGATGATGGCTGAAAATGATCCAAGCTTAGGTAAAACGACGGTGGCGATATTTAAAGGTTATCAAGGAGAGTGTGAGTTAAACCCGAGATCGAGCACGAGCATCCATGTGGTAAAGCGCGACGGACTTAACCAAATGAATCTTCCAACTCAGCTCAATGCATTAATCGGCAGTAAGGCGCAAGAGGAGGAACTTCAAGCGCAGTGGTTAACAGCGCTTTGGCATGGTGAGGCGGAAAATGGAAACATCTTTCGTTATTCAACCGAATTCCTTAGGGCGTACAGCGCTGTGATCACCAATACAGCGGTACTACTGATGTTAACAGACTCCTCCCTCAGTATTGATAGCGCTAATACGTTGGCGGCTGAATATTGGATGAGCCGAAGTACCTATCCCGTTGCTGATGACACTCACTTTCCCTGCGACGCGAACCCTGTTGCTTCTAAACCACTGCAGCGCGGTGTTGTTACTTATACGGAGGTGGGCAATGCGCATACTGACTCTGTTTGAATTTACTGACTATGAGCCATTATTAAACCAGGTTACTAAGTGCAATTTTGAGCTCGTAAAACTTGATTCACTATCGGCATTTGAACGTTTTTCGTTAAAAACAGACAGCGATATTGTACTGCTTTGCGTTGAGTCAATTACCGCAATCCACGTCAAATTCATTGAACGGTTAATGCAGTTTGCACCGTTACCGCTCATCATTACCTCAAAGAGTGCAGAGCGCTTGGACATCGCAGCGTTATTGCATTGTGGGCGGGTGACCTATATACCACAGCAATTTGATTTTGAACGTCTCGATAATATTATACAGTTGGCACTCATACGTTTTACCACGGCAACTCAACTGCTCAGTAAACTGGCGGAACTTGAGCAATGCCTACAGGATCAAAAGTTAGTTGATATCGCCAAGCAACAGCTGCAACAATCTGGCTTATCCGAAAGCGATGCACACACAGCGCTGCAACAGCAAGCGATGAGCAGTGGTAGGAGTTTGGCCAGCATCGCGGCCATTCTTTGTCATAACAGATGAGTTCGCCCAATTGCACCCAAATAATCACTAGGTGACCACAATGGTGCAATTGCTCCGTTTAGTCTATTTATATTTCGCTATTATTGCTTTACCTTGAATGACTTTGTTGTTTATTAACAATGTCTTATTGGATATTTTGAATTCAATGTAGATTGGCATATTCTCTGCAATATAGAAAGAGAAGAGAGCAATCGGTTTAGATAACTAACAATTTAAATTTTTTGGCAAAGGCGCCATCTCCTGCAAAGGAGATAGGCGCCTTTTTGCTGGCAAAAAAACCAGTGTGGATAGCGAGAGGGGCGATACATGAAAACAAGTAAACCCAAGTTGGTCGTTGTGGGAAACGGCATGGTTGGCCACCATTTTGTAGAGCAGTTATGTGAACAGCAGCTGAGCCAGCATTATGATGTGGAGGTCTTTGGGGCCGAAAATATCCCTGCATACGACAGAGTACAGCTATCAAAATACTTTGCCAGCAGCAGTGCTGATGAACTGATGTTAACCACGCAAGCAGACTATGCAGCGAAAGGTGTCGAACTGCATTTGGGGCAGCAGGTTTCTCATATTGATACTGCTAATAAGCGGCTAACGGCGAATGGCCAGCAGATCCAGTATGACAAACTCGTATTGGCCACAGGATCCTATCCGTTTGTACCACCCATAAAAGGCAATGATCGTCGTGACTGTATGGTCTATCGCACCATTGAAGATTTAGAGGCGATTGAACAAGCTGCGCTCAATGCGAGCTCTGGGGTTGTGATCGGCGGCGGATTACTCGGGCTTGAGGCGGCAAATGCATTGAGTGCCTTAGGTCTAGAGACTCATGTGGTTGAATTTGCACCACAGCTGATGTCCGTGCAGTTAAATGACAAAGGCGGTGAGCTACTAAAGCAAAAAATACAAGCGCTAGGGCTTGGCGTGCATTTAAGCAAGGCCACTCAAGAGATAGTCGATGGGGAAAGTGCCCAGCATCGGCTAAATTTTAGCGATGGCAGCTTTTTAGAAACTGACATGATTGTCTTTTCGGCAGGTATTCGTCCGCAAGATACATTGGCAAGAACCAGTGATATCGGTATTGGTGAACGGGGTGGGATCGTGATTGACGATAACTGCCAGACATCTGCTAAAGATGTTTATGCGATAGGGGAATGTGCCTTATGGCAGCAAAAGATATTCGGCTTAGTTGCGCCGGGATACCAAATGGCAAAAGTAGCCTTGTCACAAATTGCTCTGCAGGTGCCTGAGCGAGTGGAGGCTCCTTTGACATTTACCGGAGCTGACATGAGCACTAAGTTAAAGTTACTTGGGGTCGATGTCGCCTCTATTGGTGAGAGTCGAGGTTTTGCAGGGGCACAATATGTTGAATTGAGTGACCTGCAAGCCGGGGTCTACAAAAAGCTATGGCTTGATGAAACGGGGCTTTATCTTCGCGGCGCTGTCCTTGTGGGTAATGTCGATGAGTACAGCCATTTATTGAGTCAGTACTTGTCAGGCGATGTGCTTGAAGAGCCAGCGGTAACCCTATTGTTGACCGATGAGTCAGCACCTTTAACACTAAAAGATAACGCCATAGTGTGTTCCTGCCATCAGGTGACTAAAGCCGATATTGTTGAGCAGGTGATCGCTGGTAATCATCAACTTGCTGAAATTAAGAGTTGTACTAAAGCGGCTTCAGGTTGTGGTGGTTGTTCGGCACTAGTACAACAGATCATTGATGACACTATGCAGGCCCAAGGCTTAGACACTGAATCTGGGATCTGTTGTCACTTCGAGCATGACCGCCAGGCATTATTCCACCTGTGTCAGGTTGAAAATATAAAAGATTTTGAACACTTATATCAGCGCCATGCTAAAACGAATGCCTCGCCATTGGGACTTGGGTGTGATATCTGCAAACCCGTTGCAGCATCTATCTTTGCCACGCTAGAAAACCAATATGTGCTTAATGAAGAGCATGTCGCTCTGCAAGACAGTAACGACGCCTATCTCGGTAATCTACAAAAAGATGGTAGCTACTCAGTGGTGCCAAGAGTTGCGGGCGGAGAGATCACCCCTGACAAATTAATAGCTATGGGGAAAATAGCTAAACGATATGACCTTTATACCAAGATAACCGGTGGCCAACGTATCGATATGTTTGGCGCACAACTTTCAGATCTGCCGGAAATTTGGTCCGAACTAATAGCTGAAGGATTCGAGACCGGGCATGCTTATGGTAAGTCACTACGGACGGTTAAATCATGTGTTGGCAACAGTTGGTGTCGTTATGGCGTGCAAGACTCGGTTGGTTTAGCCATTGCATTAGAGCATCGGTATAAGGGGCTGCGTTCGCCGCACAAGATCAAGTTTGCAGTGTCGGGTTGCACAAGAGAGTGCGCCGAAGCGCAAAGCAAAGATATTGGAATTATTGCAACCGAAAAAGGCTGGAATCTGTTTGTGTGCGGAAATGGCGGTATGCGACCAAGGCATGGCGATCTATTTGCCACAGATCTGTCCACTGAACTGTTAGTTCAGTACATCGATCGCATTTTAATGTTCTACAGCAAAACGGCAGCGCGCTTACAACGAACGTCGGTGTGGATGGAATCACTCGCGGGTGGGCTTGAGTATTTGCAGTCAGTGATTATTGATGATGCATTGGGCGTTAATCACGAGTTAGAGCAGCAGATGGATAAAGTTGTCGCCAATTATCAGTGCGAATGGAAAACCAGCTTAGAAGATAAGGCCTTTTTACAGCGTTTTAGTGAGTTTGTGAATCCAGAATTTGCCCCTGCTAGCACGCAAAATCAGTATCAGTATCAACGTGAGCAAAAGTTTCCCATAGCGTCTGATATGCAGACGTTTATCGAGGTAAGTCGCAGTAAATCAGTAGTAGGGGATATTGCTATCACCCTGCTAGATGAAGAGGAGGTGTTGGTATGAGTTGGGTCAGTATTTGTGAAGAGTCGCTGTTACCAGCAAAAAGAGGTGTCGCAGCATGGGTTGCAGGTAGAGCCGTCGCGGTATTTAACTTAGGAGAGGCCGGAATATTTGCGATCGATAATATTGACCCTGCGACGGGGGTTAGCGTGCTTTCTCGAGGGCTATTGTGTGAGCTCAATAATGAGCTGTACGTTGCCTCACCCATCCATAAACAACACTACAGCTTAACAACGGGTCAGTGCTTGGAAAATGAATCACTTAGTGTTGATGTTTTTGAAGTCAAGTGTCAGTCAGGCAACGTTCTGGCTCGTGCATTAGCTTAAGGAGGAGTGCTTCGATGATGGATAATAAAAGTATGAGTCAGGACCGTTTTAATCTATTTTCATTTTCTGGAAAAATGAAAGTGATGCACCTCAGTTGGATGGCATTTTTTATTACCTTCATGGTGTGGTTTAATGCGGCGCCTTTGCTCAGTGTGATTGCTGAGAGTATTGGACTAACACATTCGCAAATCAAGACACTGCTTATTCTCAATGTCGCCTTAACGATTCCTGCTCGGGTATTGATAGGGATGGTGACCGATAAGTATGGTCCAAGATTAGTCTACTCCTTGCTACTTGGTTTTTGTGCAATTCCTTGCTTTATGTTTGCCTTGGGAACCACCTTCGAGCAGCTGGCATTGGCGCGTTTTCTACTCGGGTTTATTGGCGCTGGTTTCGTCGTCGGTATTCGTATCGTAAGTGAATGGTTTCCTGCAAAGGAGCTGGGCACGGCTGAAGGCATATACGGTGGATGGGGTAATTTTGGCTCCGCGGCCGCAGCCTTCACGTTACCTGCAGTAGCGCTAGCATTTGGTGGTGATGATGGATGGCGTTATGCCATCGGCCTTACAGGACTATTGAGCTTAGGTTTTTCGTTTATCTACTACTTCAATGTGACTGACACACCCAAAGGCTCAACTTATTTTAGGCCCAAAAAAGCGGGCGCCCTTGAAGTCACCAGTAAAGGCGATTTTGCATTATTGCTTATTATGAAGCTGCCTATGTATGCCACATTAGCATTGCTGGCTTGGAAGTTGTCACCAGCGGGGGTGGCGATGTTTAGTGAACAAGTTGTCAATGGCATATACTTATTACTGGTTATCATCTTTATCATCGATGTGTATCAAACCTATCAAGTTAATAAGCAGGTCTTTACGGGCACGATCCCTCAGTTTGAACGTTATGAGTTTAAGCAAGTTGCAGTGCTTAACGTATTGTACTTTTCAACGTTTGGCTCCGAATTGGCGGTAGTTTCTATGTTGCCGCTGTATTTTGCTGAGACATTCGAGTTAGGTCTTGCGCAGGCGGGACTAGTTGCATCGTCATACGCCTTTATGAACTTGATGTCTCGTCCCGGAGGGGGCTGGCTTAGTGACCGTTTCGGTCGTAAATCAACATTATTGATCCTGACCGCAGGACTGGCGATTGGCTACTTCGGTGTCGCGCAAATTGATGGTACTTGGGCATTACCTCTAGCCATAGTTGTGGTGATGGCGTGCTCGTTTTTTGTTCAAGGTGGTGAGGGGGCTGTTTTTGCTGCTGTGCCATTGATTAAACGCCGTTTGACGGGGCAGATAGCCGGAATGACTGGGGCTTACGGTAATGTTGGTGCAGTGTTTTTTTTAACCGTTTACTCCATGGTATCGACGCAAACTTTCTTCTACGTTATTGCGATAAGTGCACTGTTTGGCTTTTTTACCGTGTTCTTGATGACGGAGCCGAAAGGGCATATGGCAGAAGTGAATGAGAAAGGTGAAGTCACTTTGATCAGCGTAAATTAACGGAGTTTACCGAGTATGGCTGAATCGGTTGCAGTTAACACTGAACTTAACAATCCAACCAAGCTTTCAACTGACGGCACATCTAATGGATACTGTTCAATAGATGACGCTATTGCGTCTTTAAAGCCGGTTAACGGGTTAGTGATTGCTGCGGGTCAGTATTCCGATAAAGGCGTTAAAACGGCTAACGAAGATGCCATTGGGATCCGTATACCGAGCGGACTTATGCTAACGACCAAAGGCGCTGTTGCAGCCATTAGTGATGGCGTGAGTACCGCAGAAAGTGGCGCCGCAGCGTCGGCGATTAGTGTGAGTAACTTTCTAGCCGATTATTACTCAACGCCGGATCTTTGGTCGGTAGAGAAGTCGAGCACTCAAGTATTAACGGCTCTTAATCGCTGGCTCTATGGTTTAGGACAAGATTATCGTGATGCGAGGCGGGGTTATGTATGTACCTTTAGCGCCTTGGTTTTTAAGTCCTGTCATCTGCATATGTTTCATGTTGGGGATTCAAGAGTGTACCGCTATCGAAACGGTACGCTTGATAAGCTTAGCCACGATCACACCAGCCTTGTGGGACAAAATCAGCAATATCTGGTTCGCGCTATGGGGCTCGATGTTAATGTGGATGTGGATTACAGAATGCTAACGGTTGCCAAAGGCGATCTGTATTTTCTCAGCACCGATGGCGTGCATGATGTTATCACCGACCTTGAGATTAGGTCGAGATTGCAGCAGCTCTGGCAACACCATGCTAATGAGGCAACGAGTAATGGCTTTTCTGACAAAGAGTGCGACGCATTTTGTACAGCAATGGTAGAGCTGGCACTGATGCGTGGTTCGCAAGATAACGCCAGTTGTCAGTTATTATATATCGAGGCACTGCCGGATAAGAATATTGATGAGGTATATCAAAGTCTATCAAACTTGCCATTTCCGCCACCGCTCAATATCGGCATGATGCTAGATGGATACAAGGTAGTCGATACATTACACCAAAGCCAAAGAAGCCAAGTCTATTTAGTCAAAAATGAACAAGATAGTCTGATGTGTATGAAAACACCTTCGGTCAATTATCTAGATGATGCAGCATACATTGAACGTTTCTTGTTAGAAAGCTGGATAGGCAGGCGTATTAATAGCCCCAATGTAGTGTCGATACTCGATCGTGACAGAGAAAAGTCTGCGCTCTATTATTTAACTGAATATCTTCCAGGTCATTCAATTAGTCAGTGGATAAAACACAATCCAAGCCCCGATGTACAACAGGTTTTAGGGCTATTAAAACAGCTAGAGGCTGGAGTTCGCGCATTTCATCGCAAAGAAACGCTGCACCAAGACCTAAAACCAGACAATTTAATCATAACCAATGATGGCAGGATGAAGATCATCGATTTTGGTTCCTGTTACATCAAGGGGATCGCTGAAATAACAACTCCTTTGCAGCGAGACAAAATATTGGGTACGGCTGAATATTCGGCGCCAGAGAGTATATTGGGCTACCAAGTGACACAAAAAGCGGATCTGTACTCGATTGCGGTTATTGCATTTGAGATGCTAACAGGACAGCTTCCCTTTGGCGGAAAGCAGCAGTACTGCAAAACAAAGCAGGATTTTTTAAAGCTGCAATATATTCCCAGTTATGAGATCAACCCGCTGGTACCCATTTGGATGGATAAAGCCCTTAAAAAGGCGCTTAGTACAGCACCTGAGCAGCGTCAAGCAGATAGCAGTGAATGGTTATTTGAGATGACACAACCGGTAAAACAGTGGCAAGAATCAGTGGTGAAAGCCCCTCTAATTGATACTCAGCCACTGCTTTTTTGGCAATGTTTAACGGTGGCTTTTGCGCTGCTGGCTTTATTACTTGTACTATTTTAATGTTGATTATTATGACGTTGTAGTTGGCTGAGACTTGATATACTGTTGAATAAATAAACATCTCAAAGGACGGAGATCGATGAAATATTTGTTGTTGACGGTATTTGTTATTATTTGTGGTTGCCAAAGTACACAAAAGCAGCTGGTTGAAGCACCGAAAATGCCAACTCTTGATTATCAAGTTGATGCTACTGCATACAAGATCCCAGAGCCCGAAGATTTGTTGACTTTGACCGCCCCGCAGATTAAAAAAATTGAGCATTTTATACAACAAAGTGACATAAGCACATTGTCAGCTAATCATCAGGTTGCAAGATTTATGGGGCAGCGCTTGGTTAACTTTAATTATGAAGGGCAGAATTACAGTGCAAGCACGGCGCTTAGACTTAATCGTGGCAATTGTATGTCGCTCGCATTATTGACTTATGGTATTGCTGAACAGCTTCAAGTAGATGTTAACTTTCAAGTTATGCACACTATGCCCATGTTGCTAGACGTCACAGATCGTTACGCTGTTACTTCTAACCATGTAAGAACATTCCTCTATGAGCCTTCTATAGGGGATGGAAATACATTTTTTTCTGCTAAAAAAAGAATATCAGTTGATTATTTTCCAGAGCGATATGATCGGGGTGGAAGAGTAATCAATAAAGATTTATTTTTCGCCATGTTTTACCGTAATTTGGCAGCTGACGCTCTTTTTGATAATGATCTACCGTTAGCTTACCTTTTGTTAAGAAGGAGCATTGACTTTAGCGATAACTATGCACCATCGATTAACATGATGGCAGTCCTGTTGAGGCGGCTAGGTTTTGACAAAGATGCAGAACGCTTGTACTTATATGGACTTGAAGTCTCTGACGATAAATTAACGCTACTGAGTAATTATCACTACTTACTTGTGCGTCAAGGCAGAACCGCTGATGCGTTAGTGGTAAAGTCACGTTTGCTCGAGTTAGATGATTCTAATCCTTATAAATGGTATATGGTGGCACAGGATTCAATAGTAGAAGGGGATTACCAAAGCGCCAAAATATTCCTGTTTAAGTTCATTGATAACACACATTATTTTCATAGAGCATACTTTGAACTCGCCAAAGTTCACACCCAGTTAGGCGAGACAGAGCAAGCAAGGAGTGCGTTGCTAAAGGCGCTTGATTATGCAGCAGAACCAGTAAGTAAAATGCGTTACCAAGCAAAACTTGCTTGGTTAAGGTCACGCTAGTTTTGTGTCGTATGGAGCAAAAGGCAAGAGTTTGCGTTTTGTAGAGTTAACATTTTTATGAGTATAAACATCTAAATTTCCTTTGCTAAGAATATTGCTTTGATTCTCTTCTTGGCGATATTTAGTAGTAAAGTGTTATCTGGCAGTTTTACTCTTCAATATTTTCATGACTATAACGCTATTTCTAACTTACTGGCAAACATGGTGTTATTAGCATTAGGATAAATTGAATGACTTCTTTCTTGTTGAGTTTGATAAAGTGATTAATCAATAAACTCGTTATTAGTTATAGTAATTATGTATAACAGCCGCGAAGTGTATTAAATGACACACTATAAGTGTGTAATCTAAGTGTCATCAGTGTCTATAAATAATAAAATTCATGAACATTAGAATTTCTCAATATTGAATTACTTTCGTTAGTTTATTATCTAAATTATGTATTACACTCATACATACAGGGAAGATTACACTGTAAACATGGAGAGTTAGATGTTTAAAGTTATGCACTGGGTTATGGTAACCCGCTCGCAAATATTAGTCGATTTGCTCAATACTCGATGGCCACAACAGTTTTTAGTCAAAATTCACAATGTAGCACCAGATAATATTATCGATAATTTTACTGAAAACAGAGTAAATTTAGTCCTTATCGATCTCTCGAGTGTCGATATTCAGAAAGCTTATCAAATTCAAAAAAAGTTAGAGAAAGAACGTAGCGGGGCCCGCGTTGTTTTTCTGCACTATCCTCAGCAGGTTGATGCAGGTTTTTTAGTACAAAGTAACATCACTGCAGGCGTATTCTATTCCGGTGTTTCATTAGACACTATCGGTACCGGTATGGACAAAATAGTTAAGGGACTAACATCGATTCCAGAAGAGTTTAATAAGCAAATCTTGCACAAAGTAGCTACGAATGAAGAGCATGATAACTTAACTATCCGAGAACGAGAGGTTCTGCAGGTACTCCGTTCTGGGAGTACCAATATAGATATTGCCAATGAACTTTTTGTTAGTGAAAGCACCATTAAAACCCACCTCTACCGTGCTTTTAGAAAGATAGGCGTATCTAGCCGCGGTCAAGCAATCGCTTGGGCGCAAATGAATATGCATGAAGTTATTCAATAAATAATAGCCAGATAGCCTCAGTAGGGATACTAGGCTAGGTAAACTTACTTCAGGCGCTACATGTAGCGCCTTTTTTGTCACTGAAAAACAATATACACGGCAGGCTATACAGTTGTGTAGTTGTTTGATATGATCGCCCTCGTTTATACTATGAAATCGAAAGAGGTGAATATGACTAAAGTTATGCTACTGGCTATGACTATTTTATCAGCGACATTTTCTGTCCAAGCGGCTACCGTCGGATGTGAAAGGGCGGGTGGTGTAAAATGCCAGAAAGTTAATAAGTCCTATAAACCGTATAAGCGGGCAAAAGTCATTGTCATACCTAAAAGTCACCATCATTATCACGCGTATCAATCGCCACTACTTTCGGCATTAGGTTTGGCGATTGTGCTAGATGCTGCTGGCAACGCGATCACAAATAAAGGCAATAAAGTGGTTGTACTGGGGGAGGGGGATGAGGTTAAAAACGTTTATGAAAAGGATGGTGTTGTTTACCTGGTTAAGGAACAAAGCTAACCCTGTGTTAGTTAATTTCTGCTGAGATAATAGAGCTTCTATAAATGAACAAAGTTGACGAGTTTAGGCAACAGCTAAAATTTCTAGATCATACCTTGGTGTTGGTTGTAGTGCTTATGTGTTTTTCTGGGTTGATGTTTATTATCAAATCGCAGGGATCAGAAACCAGTATTTTAACTATGGTGGTCACTCTTTTATTGGCATTGGCCTTGTATATTGTCAAGCTGCTTCTCGTCGGGTTAAGCCATAGCACCTTAAGCATACTGGATAACCAGCAACAAAATGCAGCTACTGAAATAAAACCTTTGAGCTTAGGTAAAGTGAGTAGTTTTGGCTTGTGTACTTTTTGTAATGAATATGAAACTAAGAATACTTTGCTTGGACGTCATGTGTGCACCGCTTGCTATCAAATATTTTTGAAAGTCAGAGAGCCGTCGCCGCCAGTGGCATTAAATGTTGAAAAATCATTTCGAAACAAGCGTTGTTTAAAGCGGGATAATACTAGCATCGAACTTTAATATTTATTGCACTGCCTATACCCAAACCGACTGAAGATGCACCTTCAAGTAAGATGGGTATATAAGCCAAATCAACAGAGGAAGTTGTGTTGTTTTGGCCATATATAAGATAACGTTACTATTACTTGTCCTGTTCTCGCTCACTGTTTAAAAACTCAAAGCCTCTTTTCCAAAATATAAATTGCTCCTCATCAGGCAGTAGCCTGACCTCTTTAAGCATATTGTTAAAGGCAGAGTCAATCATAAGCCTGTCTGATAATTTGAGGTAACGATACACTACAGGCCTTAAAACGACCGAAAAATCTCCGCTGAGATCTGAGTATCGCTTCTCCTCCAGCGCGAGAGTATTGAATACCAGTTCTCGCATGCTAAGTGCAGCGAGCAATGAATTTTTGTCACTAAAAGACTGATATTGAGCAGCGCGTGAGTAACCAGCTCTCTTGTGAACATCAGACATATTTAGCGCAATCATGCCTTTTTCCTGTATAAGCTCGGCGGCAGCATTAAGCAGTGCGGTTTCTTTAACGGTGAGCATGATATGTCCTAAAATTTTTTATTTATTAAAAATGGATACGACCCGAAAGTCAATCATAATGTGTATACAGCTGTTCAATCTGTAATCTAATCATGGTAATGACAGTGTTTGCTTGAAAAAAACGCCAATCGCCTGATGCTGTTTTTCGAGTATACTAGGCTTAACTTATTCTGATGAGGGCAATAGAATGGCCGAAGAAACCATATTCAGTAAAATTATTCGACGTGAAATTCCAGCTGAGATCTTATTTCAAGATGAGCTAGTCACCGCATTTAGAGATATCAGTGCAAAAGCGCCGACTCATATATTGATCATCCCCAATCATCTTATCCCGACTGTCAACGATATTAAGGCCTCTGATGAGAAAGCGTTGGGCAGAATGATGTCTGTTGCGGCCAAATTGGCTCAGGAAGAGGGGGTAGCTGAAGGCGGCTATCGTCTTATCATGAACTGCAATGAAGATGCAGGCCAAGAGGTGTTTCATATTCATATGCATTTAGTGGGAGGCCATGCTTTAGGGCCTATGTTGAGTAAAGCACGATGAATAAAACTGCCGATGTTTTCCCACTGACGGAAATGGCAAGTCGATTTGTTGCGCAACTTACTCAATGCCAAAGGTTAAAGTTAAAGGTGCTCGAGGGCTGTGCTAAACACGTCCTCATTGAACTGCCTTACGATACTCAACTTGTTGGTTATCCAGACACTGGTGTTATTCACGGTGGTGTCATAACGACATTAATGGATACAGCCAGTGGCTGCGCAGTGGTATGTTCTATTTTTGATAAGTATCAAGCTTTAGAGATCTCACCAACGCTTGATTTGCGTGTTGATTATATGAAACCTGCTGAACCCTTTAAGCCTGTTTATGGTTTTGCGCAGTGCTATAAGTTGTCATCAAGCGTAGCGTTTACTCGCGCTATTGCCTACCAAGATTCAATAGACGATCCCATTGCACACGCGGTTGGCTCTTTTATGCGAATTAGTCCGGAGATGGTGGGTGAAGAGTTTAGACAAGCATTGATGGGGGAGCCGCGCCATGACTAACCCTAATCCTTTAGAGTGTGATGCTGCAAAACTAGATGTAAAAAGTATTGTTCGAAAAGCAACGGAACTTAATGATTTTGGTCACTTACTCGAACATGTTCCTTACGCCAAGTTTATTGGTATGGGGGTCGAACGTTTTGGTGACGAACTGGTGTTTAAATTACCAGCAAAAGATGACAATATCGGTAACCCTGTGCTGCCGGCGCTACACGGTGGTGTCATCGCAGGCTTTATGGAAATGTCAGCCATTGTGCAGTTAATGGTGTTTATGCAAGCGACTAAAGTTCCGAAAATCGTAGATTTTTCAATTGATTACCTCAGAGCTGGCTACCATAAAGACAGCTTTGCTGAATGTAAGATAACCCGTCAAGGTCGACGAGTGGCAAATGTGAGCATTAATTGCTGGCAGACTAATCGAAAACACTTGATTGCCACGGCCAGAGCTCATTTCTTAATCGACTAATTTGGATTATCCTTGTAACAACACCGAATGATTTTATTCTAGGGAACAAAATGAAGAAATTGATTTTAGGTTTATTTACGGCGCTTATTTTAGCGGCTTGTGCACCACACACCGCCGGCCTAATGGCGGGATCCAAAGGTGAAGTACGTATTGATAATAATAGCTTTGCAAAAGAGGTCGAGGTTCAAAGTGTAATGGCACGCCCTGAAGGTGGGTTTTTACAGGGCACAGGCACGATTATCAGTAAGGTGTCGACTGACTTGCGCTTACAGTATAAATTTACTTGGTTTGATACCAGTGGCATGACTATTGATGATGAAGGCGTTAGCTGGAAGTCAGTCAAATTGCACGGTAAGCAGCAACTGCAAGTCTCCGCCGTAGCGCCTAATGTCAATGCAACGCGTTTTGAGCTATATGTAAGAAAAGCTTTCTCGAATTAAGCAGTAGAGGCTGAGATTCAGTATTTGTTATTAAAACGTCAGCAATGTTGGCGTTTTTTTATGCGTAACGTTCAGTAATAGCAAGAAGTGTGTCATCGCTTTGTAAAACTCATGTATAATCGGCCGCGCCAAGGGGTGTTAAAGTCTATAAACCGAAAGTTGGATTTTTTAGACTTTAACTGAGATGTTGAAAAACGAACCCTTTGAACCTGATCCGGCTTATACCGGCGTAGGAATGGGCCACAATTCATTTCCCGATCGCTTCTTTATGTTGCCGGATCTCAAAATTATAATTTGAGGTCCTATGTTAAATCTAAAAGTTTATTCTCCTGTTGCGGTTGCCGTCATGGCAGCGCTAGTGTCATCACCAACCTTTGCTAATACAGAATCTGAGACGCCTGTTGATGAGATGGAAGTCATGGTTGTGACGTCTGATTTTCGTGGTACATCGTTAGAAAAGATGCCATCGAGTGTCACAGTCATTGATCAACAGCAAATAGAGGATCAAGGTGCGCAGCACTTTGAAGATCTCTTAAACTCAATTGCAAACTTCAACTGGTCTGGCGGTAGCTCAAGACCTAAATACTTTCAAATTCGTGGTGTTGGCGAGCAAGAGGAGTATCAAGGCGCACCTAACTCCTCTGTCGGTTTTATTGTTGATGATATTGATTTATCAGGTTTAGGCATGGCTTCCAGCATGTACGATCTACAACAAGTTGAAGTATTACGCGGACCACAAGGCACCCGCTACGGTGCTAATGCATTAGCGGGCCTTATCTATCTTAAGAGTAACGATCCAACCGATGTGTTTGAACATGGCGCCGAGGTGTCCTTAGGTGATGATAACCTGCAGACCTTCAGCGGCTTTAGCTCCGGTCCACTGACCGATTCTGGAAACTTGCTTTATCGTGTGTCACTGCAGCAACATCAACAAGACGGCTATCGAGATAATCTCTATCTTGGCGAGAGCGACACCAATAACCGTGACGAATTTACCGGCCGCGCAAAACTGCGTTGGTACGCTACAGAAGAGCTAGAGATAGATCTGACCTTCTTATTTGCAGACTACGATAATGGTTATGATGCTTGGACATTAGATAATAACGGCTTCGATACGTTAACTGACGCCCCAGGTGTTGATAAGCAAACCACCAACGGTACCGCATTGAAGTTTACCTATACTGGTGCTGAAAACGTTGAACTAACCTCATTAACCTCGCTTGCAAATTCAAATACTCGTCATAATTATGATGGCGACTGGGCAAACCCTGACTACTGGGAAAGTCGAGATTGCGACGGCAGCCCATGTGAATATGAGTATAACTGGGACAAGAAAGGCGATAGGCAAACCATAACCCAAGAGTTTAGATTAGCTTCAACAGAATCTGGCCGTATCTTTGCCGACAGCACTGATTGGCTTGTCGGTGTGTATGCGATGGACTTACAAGAAGACAATGAGACCGTCGATACATATAACCAGCTTACTGCAGAATACGAAGCGCAAAACTATGCACTCTTTGGCCAACTGGACTCTGATTTAGGCGCTAACTATGCTTTATCGGTTGGTCTACGTGTTGAGCGCCGTGATAGCGAATACAGTGATTCCGCTGGCGATGAGTTTGAGCCTAGTGAAACTATGTGGGGCGGCCATATTGCGTTAAGCAAAGCGCTTAGCGAAAACCACGAGTCGTATATCCGTGTCGCCAGAGGCTATAAAGCGGGTGGCTTTAATATGTCACTGCCAGTAGAGCTTGCCGATAAAAAAGAGTACGACACCGAAATCCTTTATAACTATGAAGTGGGCTTAAAGTCGGTTTGGTTTGATGGCCAAGCAAGCACTAATCTGTCGGTATTCTTTATGGATAGACAAGATCAACAAGTTGCTGCGTCACAACAATCTACAGTGCCTGGCGAAGAGGGTAACTTCATTCTGTTTACCGAAAACGCGGGTAGCTCTCAAAACTACGGTGCAGAGCTAGACGGTAACTGGTATGCCACTGACAATCTCAAGCTTTACACCAGTCTAGGTTGGTTAGAAACCGAATACGGTGATTACCAGTATGAAGATAAATATGGGGGGATTGTCGATCTTTCTGGTCGCGAACTAGCCCATTCACCGAACTTTACCTTTAGTGTTGGTGCCACTTACCGTAGCGATTCTGGCTGGTTTGCAAACGTGAACGCCAGCGGCAAGAGTGACTTCTATTACTCTGACAGTAACGAATCTAAATCTGATGCTTACCAGATTTTTAATGCCAAGATTGGATACGAAGCTGAAATGTGGTCTGCATACCTGTGGGGGCGCAACCTGTTTGATGAACAATACGGCGTTCGAGGTTTCTATTTCGGCAATGAGCCTGATTTAGGCTGGGCAGATAAGCAGTATGTACGTTATGGTGATCCACGCCAATTAGGACTTACCTTAAACGTTAAGTTTATGTAAATCCTAGTTAAAAAAAGCTTATTAATTTTAATATTGTTATCAGCAATAAATGCTTGAGGTTAGAAAATGAAGTTAACTGCAGAAATTAGTTGCTACCCACTACAAGACAACTATTTAGATCCTATTAGATGGTTTATAGGTCGAGTTGATAGTTATGACAATATCCAGCGGGTGACTAACGCCATGGCAACACAGGTGTGCGGTGAATATGCTGAGGTGATGGCAATGCTGGCAACTGAGATGGAAGCGGCGCACGAGAAGTGGGGCAAGGCGGTATTTGTTGTTAAGTTTATCGGCGGTGAACTCGACTTAAGCCACAGTGAGTAAGCGACTCACTGTCTATAGTTAAAGTCACTGCGGATATCTACCGCTGTAATGACAAGTAGCCACGGAGTTGTATATCCCCATCCTACCTGAAGATGCAGGGATCAGTGGGATGGGTATAGATACTTTGTGGCTATTTGCTTTTAACTTCAGATGATTATTAGCGTCAATAAAGAGATTGAGTTTTATGGCAGATTTGTGGTTACCTTTGATGGATAGTATTACTTCAGCGTTTGGAGAGGCACAAGCCTTAACAGCCTGGGAAGCGGTTGCAGTATTGCTGGCGCTAGCCTATTTGATATTAGCAATGAAAGGGAGTGTATGGTGCTGGCCTGCAGCATTAGCCAGCACAGCGATCTATACGGTGTTGTTTTGGAATGTGTCGTTACTGATGGAGTCGGTGCTTAACGTTTACTATATGGCGATGGCCGTGTATGGCTATTGGTTGTGGACCAAAGGTGGCAATGCCCATGATGGCGTTAACATAGTCTCATGGCGACTGTCGACTCATCTTAAGTTGATTGCGGCCACTACATTATTGGCGTTAATTATTGGCTATTTTATGGCGACACAGACTCAAGCTTCATTTCCCTACTTGGACGCCGCAACGACCTGCTTTGCAGTGATGACGACCTTTTTGGTTGCTAAAAAAGTGTTGGAAAACTGGATTTATTGGTTTGTGATCGATGCTGTTTCGATTTACTTATATGTCAGTAAGGGCCTGATGTTAACTTCTGTGTTGTTTGTACTCTATGTGGTCATGGTGGTGTTTGGCTACTTTATGTGGCGCGATAAAATGAAAGCACAGCAGTCAAATGACAGCATAACAGTCGTGGCTGGAGCGGTTTAAGTGAGTGACTCACTTAAACAACAGTTAGCTGGCTATTTAACCCAGTCAGGCTTGAGTAGAGTGAGTGTTATCGCCCCATTGACCCAAGGGCTAAGCAATCAAAACTACTATGTACGCGGCTTACATGGGAGTAAGGCTGAAGAGTCGGAATGGGTGCTCAGGGTTAACAGCTGGGCGAGTTCTCAGATCTGTGATCGAAATAGTGAGGTAGATGCTTGGCGCTCTGCAAGTGATGCTAGCCTCGCGCCAAAGATGGTCTATGTCAGTGCCGATAAGCAATTTTATTTAAGTGAATTTATCGCTCAAGAGAATGACCGTAGTTGGAATGAGCTTATTAGTGCCAATGGCGCTCATCCAATGACCAACACCCAAGAGTATTGGCCAGGAGCTGAGCAACAGCTATTGCAATTACTCAATGGCTTAAAGCAGCTACCCGCCCCTAAAAATGTAATCGGGGTGGAGAAGCAGTGGCAGATCTATAACGCACGTTTGAGCCAAATGCAGCAGAAGCTACTGAGTCAACCAAGCGCTAGTCATCCAAGTATTACGCCTTGGTTACAGCTGTTTGATAGCCTTTTCGCCCAAACTGGCGCAATAGCGGTAATGCTCGACTCCCTCGATAAGTGCTTAGTCAATTTGCAGTTTAGCCATCGAGACCTAAACCCCTATAACATTTTAGTCGTACAAGATAAGCTCAACTGTATTGATTTTGAATACGCTTGTAGCTCGCATCCTTTGTGCGATCTCGCATCAATCATTGCCAGCCATTCGTTGTCTTCAAAACAGCGACATTGGTTGATAGAAAACTATATACAGCAGCAAAGTAATTTGAACCAGCACGCAGTTCATGCGGTGCCTGCCGCCGTCGATCTCTACTGGGTCTTTGCCGTGTGTTGGGCACTACAAATGGCGTTTGATAATATTGTGCTAACAGGCAACTCTGACAACCGCAGCCAACAGCTTTCCTCTGCTGAGCAGGCAAGTAACTACCTCGATTGCGCTAGCCAATACCTGCAGCTGATTGCCAGCTGTTCATAATATAGAGACGTTACGCTAAAAGCGCTTCCGGCGAACAATATTTTGTTACGCTAGCAACATACCGATATGCAGGGCACACCAATCAGTCGCTCGGTCTATGAGCCTTTTGATAAACGCCTAGAAGGTGAAAAAGAGGGCATAGGCTACACCGTTCATCTGCAAGATGCGGTTCTTAGTTAACGTATATGTAGGCACGATACTATGATCCACTCATAGGTCGTTTTTATTCGAGTGATCCAATTGGTGTACGTGATATTCATAGCTTTAATCGTTATGCTTACGCCAATAATAATCCTTATAAGTATGTCGATCCGAACGGTGAGTCTAATGTTTTGGCGTTTACGCCATCGAGAAATCACAATACTCCCCCGCAAGCTGTAGAAGTTGGTAAATCTTCTGGGCATTTTCTCAAGAACTATAGAGCAATGCGTAAGGCTAATACTATCGGAGCGGATAAATACTTTCATTGTAAAGCTAATTGTGAAGCATCATTTGAGGGAGAGCTTGGTGAACTTACTGCTGAAGTCATTAGTGATGTCCGTGAATGGACTGATCAGAATATAAAGGGTGATTCTGAATCGGCAAGTGAAGAGGACCAAAAGGCAAATAAACAAGGAAGAGAGGCGGGAAAAGAAATGCGTGAGTCCAATGAACCTCAACAGTGCCCCGTAGCCTGTGGTTCACAAAGACCAGAAGCACTTGATGAAGAATAGGATATGAAGATGAAAACAATTATAACTGTACTAATATTTTTGGTGCTGTTCATCGCCCTAGCTTTATATATACGCGCTGAACTAAAGATTGATTCCTGTTTAGATAACGGTGGCATGTGGGATTATCAGAATGAAATTTGCAAATTCACTGAGTAATTTGTTGGGATAAGATTAATTTTACTGAATCTAAGGCCTCGCTCCTTGCGGGGCTTTTTACTGTCCGAATACTACCAAATTCACACAGAAGAACTATAGTCATAACAGACTGTAATTATTATAAAAATATCGTTAATAATTAGAGTCGTACTCTGTACTAATGTATATGCAGGCACGATACTATGATCCACTCATAGGTCGTTTTTATTCGAATGATCCTGTTGGGTTCAAAGGTATACATAGCTTTAACAGATATGCATATGCGAATAACAATCCGTATAAGTATGTTGACCCTGACGGTAGAGAAGTAAAAGTGCAATGGCACGAAGTGACTATTGGTGCCTATAATTCTGGGAAAAATCATTCACTTATAACTATTACTCCGAACAATCCTTCTCATTTCAATAATACTGGCCGCATTAGCTCTATTGGTCGGTTAACAAATTCGCAAGGACAAAAATATGGAACAATGGGGGCCGGCCCAAGCTCTGGTGTCGTTGTTGGTAATGGCAATTTGGTTAGTGACTACAATAGAGAATATGATGCCCCTGAACATAGTGGGGGTATACAAGTAAACTTACCCGAAGGAATGTCAGAAGAGCAATTTGTAGATAAAATGATAGGGTTAGATGGTAATTATCAAGACAATGCTGACTATTCATTCGACCCTAATGGAACTAGTACATTTAACTCAAATTCTTATGTGTCTGGTCTGTTGCAAGCTGCGGGGGTGGATACAAGTAAAATGAATGTACCTAATGCTCCCGGCTTTGATAAACCATTACCTAAAGAAACTTTTGAGGAGAATAAATAATGTGGCACTTGATTGTCCGAAATGTGTTTTTGGCTTTTACTCTGTTGAGTTTTATTTTATATGCGCTAATAAGCCTTTTCGATCTTCAATATGATGATGGGAACTTCGGTAGTATCATGTTTTTTATCGGTATTACCACAGGCTTTATAGGGCAGATTGTTAGTAATCTGATGGATATACTCTCGATTAATAGGGATGGTTTTTTCGTCCACTTTTTTATAACTATCGCAATCGCAATATTGTTGGATCGAATTAAAAACGCCGTTTTTGACAAAATTAAGAAAAATTAATTAGGTAAGAGAAACAATTTAATGTCAGCTAAATGTATTCATTTTTGAATCCAAAACCTCGCACTTGCGGGGCTTTATGGTGAGGTCTAGATTAGCGGTCTTTTGTTTCTACACCTGCCGAAACGCTTTGGAATAGTCTGCCAGTTTACTTTGGATCTCATGCTGACTTTGTTCGGAATGCCTGCCGCAAGTGATTGGATTTTGCAATTAGGGGCTGTGGTGATTTAGCCAGTCTTAAGCAGCCATTTATTGACACTTTGTAACCGTTCATACGATTGCCGATATTCTGTGCTAGGTTGGTATTAACAGTCGGGGCGTATTTATATGAGAAAAGTGATTTTATGGAGTTTGTTATCGATTACTTTATTAGGGTGCTCAACCAAAGTGGGTTACTACTTTTTGGATTGGGCTATCGAATGGGAACTCGAAGAGTACGTTAGCTTAGATGATAAGCAGGACAAACAATTTGAAGTCGCATTAAATACCTTTCTAGCTTGGCACCGAGCACAAGAGTTACCCCGTTATAAAGATCAATTAGTCCAACTCGCGGCTGAAATTGGCAATCAAGATTTCACTACGCAATCTTGGAATGACCATGTGCGTTCAGCCAAATCTCATTGGGTTAGGGTATTTGATTTTATTGAACCATCGCTGACCCCGTTAATTAGCTCCTTCTCGGATGAACAGGTAGAGCAGGTCATTGCTCAACTTAGAGTCGAAGAAAAAGAGCTTAACAAAAAGTACCTTGGTAAGAGTCAGCAGCAATTAATTGAAATGGCTGACGAGCGTATTGAAAAACGAGTTAAAAAGTGGATTGGTAAGCTGTTACTCTCCCAAAAAACGGCAATACACAACTACAATGTTGCCCGTGGTGACAGCTTAGATATGTGGCTTGAATACCGCCATGATTGGATCCGTTTATTCTCACAGACATTAAAAAATAGGCAAAACAAAATCGCACTCTCTCATAGCTTAACCTTGCTAATGACCCAGCCAGAAACGCTAAAATCAACAGCCTACCAAGCAATATTGGATGACAACACCACCAGGTATGGTGAGCTGCTGATCCAGCTAAATCGATTAGCATCGACAAAACAAAAACAGCGCTTTGCAAAAAAGTTGAATACACTCATTAAAGATCTTACTGAAATGAGTGAGGAGATCTAGATCCACATCTAGGCAGCTTGACAGGTTTTATTGCTTGGAGTTGAAAGATTGTGATGCTTGTGAAGGTCTAATGGGATAATAGAATTAAAGAGGGATCGACATGCTACTTGGACAACTATATCAAAAATTTCTAAACATCATTCGATATGCTGAAGGTATTGCACCGTTAGCCTTACGGCTCTATCTTGCCCCCGTATTGATGCAGGCAGGCTACAATAAGCTTTCCCACTTTAGTGACAGCGCCGCTTGGTTCGGTAATCCTGATTGGGGGCTCGGTCTGCCGTTTCCTGAGTTGATGGTGATATTAGCGGCTGGCACTGAGTTTGTCGGTGGTGGTCTGCTTATCATTGGTTTAGCGACTCGACTAATCGCCATCCCATTGTCGTTTACCATGTTGGTTGCCGCCTTTGCCGTTCATTGGGATAATGGCTGGTTAGCCATTGCCGATGCCAGTTCATGGTTAGCAAACGATAAAGTATTAGCATCAGCTGAGAAGCTTGAACGCGCGAAAGAGTTGTTACAACAAAACGGTAATTATGAGTGGCTAACCAGTTCGGGTAACTTCGTTGTCCTCAATAACGGTATTGAATTTGCCATTACCTATCTCTTTATGTTGCTGGCACTGGTGTTTATGGGCGGCGGGCGCTATACCAGTGTTGATTATTACATCGCGAAGAAAAACGGTATTGCTTAACGCTTGCATTATGTCCTCTTTATTAAATCCCACCAAATAGGTGGGATTTTTTTTGGCGGCTTGATACTCTCATCTTAAGTCAGCATTAATCGCAGTTTATTAAGGACAATACGTTGGATGCATTAACACTTTTATTGACCAGACAATCCTCCCCCCGCCTGATCGCACCAGGCCCGACAGATGAGCAGCTGAAGAACATTTTAGATGCAGCGGCTCGCGTACCCGACCATGCTGGTTTGACCCCCTGGGAGTTTATTATTGCCACAGGCGATGGGCTTAAGACACTAGGAAACATTTTTGCCAAAGCCGCTAGATTGAATGATGCCGAAGAAGATTTTATCAGTAAAGCTAGCAATATGCCGTTGAGAGCTCCTACGGTCATCACTGTGGTGGCAAAAGTGAAGCAACATCCCAAAGTTCCAGCTTTTGAACAACAGCTCGCAGCAGGTTGCGCTGCAATGGCAATGCAGCAAGCGGTGTTTGCACAGGGACTTGGCGGCATATGGCGTACAGGGGCTTTCGCTTTTGATAGAAATGTACATCAATTACTCGACCTTGAAGCAACTGATCAAATCGTTGGGTTTCTCTATATAGGAACGCCTGCATTTCAGGCTCCGACAAAGTCATTGAAAGAGGGTATGGGCTTCGCTCGTTATCTATAGTGGCTAGCCAATACTGAACCTGAATAATAGTGAACATGGTAGACATATATTTTGCTTTGCTAACCATGCTAAGTTATACCAGTTCCATTGAATCGTTGTTCATTCAGCGGGAATTAAAATTACTATAGGCAAGTAAGTGGGTTGTCGCTAATAGTTATTCTATATCGAAAGCCACCTACGCAGCATAGAGTGATTTTCTAATGCCTTAAACATCAGCCGCACAAGGTGAGCCTCTCAGCACTTTCACTGCTATGTTGCATTACCTCAAAAGGGAATAACCATTTCTTCAAAAATGCGCCTAACATTGAAAGCGCTGAGAGAGCTCTGAATTGACCATATATTTAACGGAATTGGTATTAACAATCAAATAGGAGGTTGAGTTGAACGCACAAGAAGTGAAAGACAGCACGCTGGTAGGCGAACACGTTGTTTTAGAGCCTTTGACGTTGGCACATGCTCCAGCATTGAGTATTGCGGTTTGCGATGGTGAACTTTGGCAACTGTGGTTTACCAAAGTCCCACATCCGGACGACGTGAACGAATATGTTAACCAAGCCCTTTTAGATGAACAAAACGGTGAGGCTTTGGCATTTGCCGTTCGAGATCGTCACTCTGGCCAAATCGTAGGCTGCACCCGCATTTGTCATTGGCAGCAAAATCATCGCCGTCTAGAGATCGGTCATACCTGGTATGCAAAAAGCGTCCAACGTACAGCGGTTAATACCGAGTGTAAATTACTGTTATTAAGTTATGCCTTTGAAACTTTAGCTGTCATCGCCGTGGAGTTTCGTACTCATATTCAAAATGAAGTGTCACGGCAGGCAATTTGTCGTTTGGGTGCCAACCAAGATGGCATTTTGCGCAATCACCAGATTTTAGACAATGGCACCATAAGAGACACTGTGGTTTACTCGATTATTGACTCTGAATGGGACGAGGTAAAGACGGGCTTACGTAATAAGCTCAATGTTCATCGGCTGCAAACGCATATTAATTAATGGATATTTACCTGTTTTTTGACGATACGCTTGATATTCAATGAAAGCTAAAGTAGAAATAGTTAAATCGAACAAATATAAAAAGGATTATTTTGATGTCTGGTACCACTTACGCATGTACGCTAGTGATAGCCGTCGGTTTATTATCTTTTGATGCTACAGCGGGCGACGCTGAAGATGCATTGACTAAAGAGTTAACTGAATGTGCAGCATATTATCAGATAGCGTCGAGTGCGATAGCCGCAATGAATGCGCCGCAAATGCAAGCGGTAGGTGACAGGTTAAAACTCTCTGGTGAGCAAGCGGTTGCAATCGCAAATAAATATCAAAGTAGCGAGGATGTTAATCAAGCCGTTATCGCAGCAACAGAGCAACATAAAGCCTCTATGCCTAACTCAAAGAGTTTAGGGCCCTTGATGGGGATATATAAAGAAAAGTGCAAAGTGGTGATTAGTCAGCCCGATAAGCGGCTTGATTATTGGACCATGGCGACGATGTAAATTGAGAGAGCGAAAGCTCTCTTTTTTTGTAAGAGAAGCATGATATTACAGGTCTGATTAACTGGAGTCATATTATGAGCTATCTTTAACGACAGCTATAATTGCTGTATTTGACAGGTTAGATCGTGTTGGAGTATGAGAAATGAATATCTATCTATTACTGGCGGGGATCATCGCCGCATTAACATGTGTAGGGCATTTCAGCTATGGCAGGAAGCATTTTTTAATGCCCATGCAGCAGGCTGATTTTGATCCTATCGCTAAATCTGTTATGCATTGTGTTTTCCACTATATATCGGTTTTTCTGCTACTTTCAACGCTTATTCTATTGGCTTGTGCTTTTGAAGTGCTGTCTCAAATGCACAGTTTTGGTATGCTGGTTTTTATTGCACTTAATTTTGGTTTATTCGCGATATGGCAACTCTATATTGGTGTGACCGGTGAACTTGAACAGCCATTTAAACACCTATTTCAGTGGGTCTTTTTTATTGTCATATCGGTATTCACTTTACTCGGTGCTTTGCTGAGATAATTGGAATGCTGTTTCTTATTCAGTCTGCTTAGTATCGCTAGTGATGCGTCTTCCATAACTAACTTGGTTGAATTTTTTGCATGTTATAAATTATATTAACGGTTGTATTTCCAATTATTTATCAGTAGATTATTTGCAAAGTAAAGTATGTTTCAAATGGATTGGAACAGCGCTATCAGGAAGAGAAATGCAAATAACGTTAAGTCGAATCATACCCTCCCCACATCTTAGGTTTTGTCCCAACCCCATAGTTTACAAGCCAGCCTATCAGGCTATTAATTGCTAGTTTTTACGGTTATTTGTCTATACCTAACGCCTCTGAAACGAGCATTTTCAATTCGGATGGGTATATATCACGATGATTTACAAAATTCTGCCCAAGGCTTGGCTATATCGTTTTGACTTTAGTTGTATGATAGAGCGATTGTTTGGCTAGTTGGCTTGCAAAAAAGAGCATTTATTATGATAGAAGTCCATGAATTAAAAAAAGAATATCCCATGGGTGATACATGTGTAAACGCACTCAATGGAGTGAGTTTTAGTATCGCTAAAAATGAATTTGTTGCGATTATGGGGCCTTCAGGTTCAGGTAAGTCAACCTTGATGAATATTATTGGCTGTTTAGATAAACCGACATCAGGAGGCTACAGCCTGAATGAGCAAGAAGTCGCTCATTTAGATGACGATGCATTATCCGCCGTTAGGAACAAACAGATAGGTTTTGTTTTTCAAAGCTTCCATCTATTACCACGTTTATCGGCACTGCAAAATGTATTACTGCCTTTAAGGTTTTCAGACAAGCCAGATCAAGACAGCAGTTATGCCCATGAATTGTTATCGCGAGTAGGGTTAGGGACTCGGCATGATCACCGCCCCAATCAGCTTTCTGGTGGCCAAAGACAGCGCGTAGCAATCGCACGCTCTTTAGTTAATCGACCCGCTATCTTACTTGCCGATGAGCCAACGGGTGCGCTTGATAGCAAAACCTCAGTTGAAATTATGGCGTTATTCACTGAATTACATAAGGCGGGGCAAACCATTATTTTAGTGACCCACGAAGAGGAAGTTGCCGCATATGCGCAGCGAATTATTCGTATGAGAGATGGTGATATCGTTGAGATAGAAGAGAGGACGACTAATGCAGCCTAATGCAACTCTAGGATTAACGAGCTTGTGTTTAATGTTGGCTCTGTTCCCAAGCTCATCTCAAGCAGATGCACCCTTGGTTAAACCAATGACTGCCGTTGCCAATACTGCACAAGTCTCACCTACACGACAATCGTTATCTCCTTTGCTGTTAACTGGCAAAGTATCATCAGTAATTTCACAAGCGATTATGGTGCCAAAAGCGGGTGATGCGTGGCGTTACCAGATCCAATGGATGCTACCTGAAGGAAGTATTGCCAAGGTTGGTGAAGTCGTGGTTATTTTTGATAAAAGTGCGATTGCGAATCGAATTGAGCAGTTAGAGGCGAGCCTGTTACGAGTGACAGCGCAAGAGCAAAGTCAGTCAATAGAGCTCGATGCGCAAATATTACAGGCTGAATTTGATCTAAAACAAGCGAAGTTGGAGTTGGAAAAAGCACAATTAGATGCTGGGATCCCCGCCGATTATATTCCAGCAAAGGATTATGCAGATAATCAATTTAATAAGCTCAAAGCAATATCTGAACTGTCTAAAAAATCACAATCATTAGCAGAGATCATTGATAAGCGAACAACCTCTTTAGCACAGTTACAGATAGATAAAACACGGGCTGAAAAAGAACTCGATAAATCCCTCAAAGGTCTCCAACAGTTAGAAATAAGCTCCAATATCGATGGTCCTATTTTATATGCACGGGATCCTTGGTCGGATAAAAAGTTTGCCGTTGGTGACTCTGTGCAAATTGGCCGCCAAGTCGCTACTATTCCTGCGATGAAAGATCTAGAAGTCATTGCTTGGGTTAATGAAGTTGATGCTGATAGGTTAACTATTGGTGAGCGGGTAAATCTTAGATTAGACTCTCAGTCAAGCATCTCCCTCAATGGGTCAATTCAAGCGATTAGTCGCCAAGCGACCAAACAGACAGCCTGGGGCAATAGCCATTGGTTTAGGGTTGAGATCGCTTTTTCAGGTGATGACCGAGTGAAAATAATTCCCGGCATGAGTGTGTTA
This sequence comes from Shewanella sp. KX20019, assembly GCF_016757755.1. NCBI lineage: Bacteria > Pseudomonadati > Pseudomonadota > Gammaproteobacteria > Alteromonadales > Shewanellaceae > Shewanella > Shewanella sp. KX20019. Next base: position 2,286,591 of record NZ_CP068437.1, read on the forward strand.
GTCGAACCTAAAGGGGATGCATCATGAACACATCATTATTACGTGTTGCGCTACTTTCCAGTTTTTTAGTTGGCTGTTCAGATATCGCAGTGACCCACGTTGAGTCGGGTGTATTGAGTCAACAGATTGAGGTGACAGGAGAGCTAGTCTCTTCGAATACCGTCAATCTGAAACCGCCAGCGGTGAGACGAGTTTGGCAGTATCAAATTAAAATGTTAGCACCTGAAGGTAGTGATGTGAGCGAGGGCGATCGAGTTGCTCAACTTGACACTTCTGAGCTTGGGCAACGACTCTCGGTAAAAACGGCAAATTTAGAGACCACTTTACAAGATCTGGAAACATCAAAGCTTCGTAATGCAAAGAAGTTGCAAGAGTTAAAGCTTGAGTTAGCAGAAGCGAAAATGAATCAGGAAAAAAGCCAACTTAAAGTTGAGATCTCTGATGAAACCATTTCAGAGATCGACAAAATGAAATATGAACGTGATGCAACTATTGCAACTGACAGAGTGAGCTTGACTAACAAAAAAATAGAACTGGAGATCATGAGTGCAGAGCAGAGGGTAAAAATGCTCGAAGGTGATAAACAGAAGTTTGAACTTGAAGTTGCCGCATTAAAACAAGGTATTGCGTCTCTTACGCTGATCGCACCACGCAGTGGCATGGTCGTATACGGTTACGATCAACAAGGGAATAAAGTCGCTGAAGGGCAAAATGTTTTCAATGGAGACACTCTGTTAAGCATTCCAGATCTTAAACATATGCAAGTTAATATGACGATTCCAGAAGTTGAAGCGGGCAGAGTTAAGGTTGGTCAGAAGCTAAAAATCCGCCTAGATGCTAACCCTGAAAAAAGCTTCAACGGTGAAATCAAGGAGCTTGGAGCCGTATTCAGGGTAAAGAATCAAGATGTTCCATTGGTTATCTTTGATGCCGTTGCGAGCATCGCTGAGGTTGATAGTGAGTTGATGCGACCGGGAATGACTGCAAAAATCAGCATAGATATTGCCAATGATGTGCCTGAACTATTGTTGTCATTGGATGCGGTGCATTATGAGCAAGGTAATGCGTACGTCTATACACCAGGCTTATTTAGCGACAGCAAACAGTCTGTATCATTAGGAAAGTTGGGAAAAGAGCAGGTCGTTATTGCATCTGGTTTAAATGAAGGCGATGAGGTACTGCTACCATGAATAATTTATTAGTAAATCGCAAAGGCTCTGGTATCGCGACTAGCATGATGAGTATATTGTTTTTGCTTGCTGCCGTTGGTTGTAGTCAACAATCTAGTGACGGTGTATTAACGCTTGAAATTGCAACTGCTGATTTTAAGGTCGATATCCCAGCAGTAGGGGAGTTAGAAGCCAGTAATTCGACCACAGTGTCCGTGCCATCAGGGCTTAGAGGGCCACAATCTTTGGCGTGGATTATGGATAATTTTAGTAATGTCAAAGCAGGCGATGTCGTTGCAACTATGGACTCAACCCGTGAAAGTTATCGCTTAGATATGGAAAAACTGGATTTTGACCGCTTAGGTTTGGACCGTCAGATCCAGACTCAGAGAGACAAAACCATTGATAAGACGTTAACAACCGACACTAAATTAACCGGACAGGAGCTTGAACTCGCCGATCGTTTCTTTAGTGAAGATGAACGGGTGTATACCAAGATAGACATCATCGACCAGATGCGTAATCAAGACTACTTAGAAGCAAAAATGCTGTTTTATGACTGGGGTATTGGCCAGCATGGTTCTCAAGCGCAAGCTGAACAAGAGTTGATTAAGCTAAAGCAGAAGGGTCATCAGGCGAAAATGACTCGTTATTCAAATAACTTAAAACAGATGCAGATTATCGCCCCCCATGATGGTGTCTTTGTTGCTATGCCAGGCTGGAGCGGTGTACCGCCGGTGGTGGGCGATATGATGTGGTCAGGTATGACCATTGGCACTTTACCCGATACGTCAAAGATGCAAGCAAAGTTGTATGTGCTTGAGTCTGAAGCGCTGGGTTTGGCTATAGGTAAACCAGTGACATTATATCTTGATGCTTACCCAGACATGCCGATAGAGGGCACCGTGTCTCAGTTAGATGCTTTGTCAAAAGCGAAAGAGAAAGACAGTCCAGTTAATTATTTCGAGATGAGCGTGAGCATTAATAAAACCTTGGTTGAAGTGATGCAACCAGGAAGACAAGTTAACGCCAACGTTCATGCGTTAGATCTTAAAAATGTTATTACCGTACCAAACCAAGCATTATTCCAGAAATCAGGGGAGTATTGGGTCTACTTAAAAACCTCTGCAGGCTTTATTAAGCGGCAAGTACAGCCAGGTAACCGCAGTTTGAATCGTACGGTCATTACTGAGGGACTCACTCAAGGCGATATCATCGCGCTAACAACACCGCCGAAAAGGAATCGAGTATGACGGGCAATAGACCATCGGCAAATATCCGTGTCGACCACAGAGCAGCGCTAGCAAGTCATTATAAGGCTAATATGTCTATTTACTGGGACGGTATTAAACAAGCATTTGATGAGATGCGTCATCATAAGTTACGTACCTTGTTAACCTTGTTAGGAATGATTTTTGGTGTGGGTGCTGTTATCGCCATGCTCAGTGTGGGTGAAGGGGCTGAGCGTGAAGCGTTGAAAATGATTGAATCAATGGGCGTGAATAACTTGGTGGTAAACGCCAGAGTAACTGAGGGCGAAGCGTTAAAGTCGATACGTGAACATAGTATAGGTTTAAGCCTAAGGGATATCGAAAGTGCTACCGATACCTTGCCTTTTGTCGAAAACTGGAGCGCTGAAAAGAACGTTAAAGTATTTGGCTTGTTCAGTTTAAAAGGAAGAAGCGATGCTAAAGTCATGGGTGTGACCCCAAGTTATTTTGATTTAAGCGCACTAGATTTAGGAGAAGGTCGCACTCTTAATGCGGCTGATGAATCACATTTCCAACAAGTGACCGTGCTTGGACCCGAAGCGGCCAGGAGTCTTTTTCCACAGGGGAATGCAATAGGCAGTTTAGTTAAAGTTAACCATCAGTGGTTTACTGTGGTGGGCGTGTTGTCTGAGAAAGAGGGCACTAAATCCACTATTCAAGGAGTTAAGTTAGGTGGCGAGCGTAATCAAGTCTTTATCCCTCTAAGTACAGCATTAAAGAAAATGCAATTTAAACATTTAGAAGATGAGCTGGACTCATTCAAACTTGCTGTCGTTGGCGGCATTGATCCGACATTGGCATCAAAAAGTTTACAACACCTGCTTAATCGTCGTCATGGCGGCGAAAAGGATTTTGACGTGGTGGTGCCAGCTGATCTTTTAGAGCAACACCAAAAAACCCAACAAATATTTAATATCGTGATGGCTTGCGTTGCAGGGATATCATTACTGGTGGGCGGCATTGGTATTATGAATATTATGTTAGCAACCATTTTGGAAAGAACAGGTGAGATCGGACTATTAAGAGCCTTGGGCGCTAAGCGTAAAGATATTGCTCGTCAGTTTTTGATTGAGAGTATCGCGATATCCGCAACTGGCGGCATTATCGGCATCGGTGTTGGATTGCTATTGGCTTTAGTTATCTCCTCCGCAGCAGGCTGGCCTGTGGCTTGGTCTCCGTTTGCTATTGTGCTCGCCTTAGGCGTGTGCATGACCATAGGCGTTGGCTTTGGTTTATACCCCGCGAAAAAAGCAGCCAAACTTGACCCTATTGTGGCTTTGCAAAGGGATTAGGTATATTGGTTTGTTAAACCATTGAAGTAAGCATTAAGAGGAGGGACTATGGAATTGGTCCCTTCGCTTTTTGTAAACAGGGCCATTCTTATGCCTTATCACTGAGTGGTACTTATGATTCATGTATGTCATTCCAGCATGTACACATGAGTAGAACTCACTTTACTGTTTCTCTTAGATGCCGATATTTAAAAGAGTCAATTGTACTGATACAAATGGAGTTGTGGCTTGAATAAAATGGACTTTACGATGTGCTATTTTAGTGACCGAATTTTAATATTTTTAGCATTTATGCTTTGCAGCTTCTATGGACATACCAACACACTCGCTGAGGGAATATGGCAAGGGGTGATCGTTGACAAAGGAGTTGAACAGCGACTCGTTTTTACTATCAAGCGTAATAAGCACTTGCAACAAACCGTATATTTGGATGCACCCGACGATGGCTGGATGAGGATCCCAGCATCAATCAGCTGCGATGCAAACAATATTAATATCGATTTGCCCCTAATCAATGCGTCACTGAACGGTAAGCTGGTCTATGGTGGGAAATTCATTGAAGCAGAGTTTGCTTGGCAGGGGGAGCTCATCCCTATTAGGTTAAAATCTGTAATGGAAGCGCCGCGAGCTTCTGCATCTATTTATAACTCTAAATTACCAAATACCGTGCTAGCAGAAGATTTTAACAACATTGTCGTTAGTCATCCTTCTAAGTTTAAAACGGTTATTAATAAGGCCAAGCAACTTCCTCAACTAAATTCTATTCTTATTTATAGCGGCGGTCAGTTGGTGATTGAAGAGTATTTTAATCAGTTAGATCAAAATACAACTGCCAATATAAAGTCGGTCAACAAGAGCTTATTATCAATCTTAGTCGGTATAGCGATTGATAAGAAATTTATCGACAATCTCGATGAAAAAATTGCGCAATACTTACCAAGTCATAAAGAGTTTCGGGAAGATAGACTGAAAAATCAGATCACCATTCGTGATCTACTCAATATGAGGGCGGGGCTAGAGTTTAACGAGATGACCACTTATCGCTTTGGAGCGCACCCTATATGGGACTCCATTGACTGGGTACGCGCTATATCTGAATTGCAGATGAGTACTAAACCCGGAGAACTATACAATTATGGGACAGTGCAAACTCACCTACTATCTGCCGTGCTGACTAAAGCGACGAGTATGGATACATTAACTTTTGCCAATTTATACCTCTTTCACCCCTTAAACATTAGAGGTGTTGTTTGGTATAAGTCGCAAAAAGGGATCTACATGGGTGGTTCCGATATGTTTTTAACGCCGCGGGAGATGATGCAGGTAGGGTTACTTTATTTAAATAACGGCAAATATCGACAGCAGCAAATAGTCAGTCAACAGTGGATAGAACGCTCCTTAATTGGCGACTTTCCGGAAGATAAGAGCTCTGCAAATGAGCACTATGGATATTTATGGAAAGGGTTTGAAATAGCGGGTTATAGTGCGTATAGAGCAGCAGGTTATGGAGGGCAATATATCGTTAATGTACCAGAACTAGATACTTCAATCGTAACGACTGCAAACCCTAATTACTTGTCAGAGGGGGAGCGAAATTCAGATGAGGTGATGCTGCTGGTTTCTTCTTTAGTTAATCAAATTGCAAATGATAAGAGAGTTAAACAGTTATAGGCATTTATCTATTGTGGTGGCAGTTTTCCATTGAGCTTAAGTGGGTTTAATTCTCTCTAAGAGTGACTATTTGATCTTCAGGAAGGCGTTAGTTCTAACTTGAGGTTATTATTAGCGGTGTTGATAGTTAAACGCCAAATTAAGGTAACTTTGTTAGATATGTATAATTACGTCTCATCTTATTCCTTAGTGAAATACACTGGCACTCGCTGTTGTGGTGGTTATTTGTTCTGAGCTAAGCCCCTAAATGTTCGTTGCCGTGAAAGGTAACGCTGTACCTCAAATTTACTACTGTTTTTGCTAGTCAGAGCACCGATTCATCTTTGAAGTTCGCCGTTTAAAATGGTTATAAAATTACAGCATGACGAGCTTGCAAAGATATTATGCAACATAAATATGCCATTTAAGCTTCAAATTAAAATGTTCTGTAGTTAAGTTACGAGATCGACCGTAAAGTGTGATGTTAAACGTGGAATATTAGTTAACAAACAACTACTATTAGTCATCCAATTATTTAACGGTTGATGTTTGTGATGACAGGTTATTCAAACCCGGTTATAGCAGTTAAAAAAGGCCTAAATGTGCCTATTGCAGGAGAACCGAAGCAAGTTGTTAACACTAGCAAATCTTGCTCCCATGTAGCCCTTCTTGGAGAGGAATATGTTGGCTTGAAACCGACTATGTTGGTAGAAGTTGGTGAACTGGTGCAAAAAGGGCAGGTGCTTTTTGAAGATAAAAAGAATATTGGCGTAAAGTATACCGCTCCTGCCAGCGGAAAAATCATCGCTATCAACCGTGGTGACCGCAGGCTTTTTCAATCTATTGTCATTGAGTGTAACCAAGGCGGCGCGATTAACTTTGGTATTAATGACGACATCGCAGGGCTCGAACGCAGCCAAGTGCAAGCAAAATTAGTGAATAGTGGTCTATGGACTGCACTGCGTACACGACCTTTTTCCAGAGTTCCTCAGTTAGATACAGCACCTTCAGGTATTTTTGTCAGCGCAATGGACAGTAATCCATTGGCAGCCGACCCGCGTATTGTTATCGCCGAACAAGCTGAATCATTCGCAGCCGGTATTGCTGTGCTGGGTCGACTTACCGATGGTAAAGTCCATTTGTGTCAGGCGCCTGGCGATGAACTGCCTGGCAGCGATTTAAAACATGTTAGCAATCATTGCTTTACTGGGGTGCATCCAGCAGGTCTTGTTGGTACACACATTCACTTCATCTTACCTGCGAGCATCGAACGACCAGTGTGGCACTTGGGTTATCAAGACGTCATCGCTTACGGCAAGCTATTCTTAACCGGTGAAATTTATACTGACCGCGTCGTGTCTCTCGCTGGTCCTGATGTCATTGAACCTAGATTAATTCGCGTTCAAACGGGTGCTTGTTTATCGCAAGTGGTTGCTGATGAGCTAACTGAGGGTAACTCTCGTGTGGTTTCTGGCTCTGTTTTATCGGGTCACACTGCATATGGAGCCCACGATTACCTTGGCCGTTTCCACAATCAAATTAGTGTCCTGCAAGAAGATTCACAGCATCAGCTCATGCCTTGGGTCAGAGGCGGCTCAGAGAAGTTTTCAATAACCAGAGCAGTAACCTCTCGTTTGAAGGGCGCTAAAAAGCTATTCAATTTGACCACTCACACCGGTGGCTCAGCTCGCGCAATGATGGCATTTGGTCAACTCGATAGAGTGATGCCACTGGATGTATTGCCGACGCTATTGGTTCGTGATTTGGTGGTTAGAGACACAGATGAAGCGCAAGCATTGGGCGCGCTCGAACTCGATGAAGAAGATCTCGCGTTATGCACCTTTGTTTGTCCTGGTAAGTACGACTTCGGTAAAGAGTTACGTGCTTGCTTAGAAATTATTGAGAGGGAAGGTTGATGAGTCAGCAAGATAAAAAGCCTGATATCCAAGAGGATTATTATGCACCGGGCAGTTCAGTAAAGGGCTACTTGCACTCTTTATTGGTGGCTCACGGTCGCAGTACTAAGGGAAAAGTCCACGTACGCGATGCCATTGACGTAAAGAGAACCATGACGATTGTGGGCTTATGTTTACTGCCAGCAATTTTATTCGGTATGTATAACATTGGTTTGCAAGCACAAATTGCAATGGCATCAGGGCTAGCGACTTCTGACATTTGGCAACTGATCCCTTTTAATGTTGTTTTTGGCGGTATGACTGAGCAAACAGGCCTTATTGGCTTATTTGCATACGGCTTAAGCCTTTATGCGCCTATTTATTTGACCGCACTGGTGGTGAGCCTGTTTTGGGAAATGGTGTTTGCTAGAGTGCGTGGTCAAGAGTTACACGAAGGCTTCTTTGTCACGGCACTGCTGTTCACGCTCATTTTACCTGTAGCAACGCCGCTTTGGTTAGTCGCGATGGGAATTACCTTTGGCGTGATAATGGCTAAAGAGGTGTTCGGTGGCATGGGGTATAACTTCCTTAACCCTGCGCTTGCTGGCCTCGCTTTTATCTACTTTGCTTATCCGTCGCAAGTTACCGCCGTGACTCAATTGGTTGCCGTTGATGGCTTTTCTGGCGCAACTACGCTAATGCAAACCGCAGCAGGTAAGTTGAGCTTTGCCGATTATGCATGGTATGAAGCATTTACCGACCCTAATTGGTGGAATGCCTTCTTTGGCTTTACCGTTGGAGCTATTGGTGAAACCAGCACGCTTGCATTACTCATTGGTGGCGGCTTTTTAATCCTCACTCGTCTTGCTGATTGGCGCATCGTGGCTGGCGTATTAGCCGGTATGATCGTAACAGCAACTCTGTTCAACATAATCGGTTCCTCTAAGAATGAGCTGTTCGCTATGCCGTGGACGTGGCATTTAGTGACCGGCGGTTTTGCGATTGCGATGATGTTTATGGCAACCGACCCGGTGACAACATCCTATACCCGCAAAGGTAAGGTGGCCTATGGTCTGCTTATTGGTTTTCTGACTGTGCTTATCCGTGTGGTTAACCCGAAAATGCCAGAAGGCATTATGTTGGCAATCTTATTCGCCAACTTATGGGCGCCTATCTTCGATTATCTTGTGGCTAAAGCCAATATCAAACGGAGACTTAAACGCAATGGCCTTTAAATCGAATCAGAAAGCTGATCTATCCGCAGTGGTAATGCCTGCGATGTTGTTAGCAAAACTTTGGGAAACGATATTTGAGTACCTACTTTATCGTATGCCAACACGTGCAAAGCAGGTCAATACGAGGAATAAAGCGTAATGGCATTTAAGAAAGATTCATTTGTGGGCACCATGATTTTTACGGTGACCCTATGCCTCTTGTGCTCATTTATGATCACTGGCACTGCAGAGTTACTGAAAGAGCGAAAGCTGGTAAAAAAGCGTGACGAATTGAAGCGTAATGTGCTTATTGCGGCAGATGTGGATATCGCCGACAAAGACTTTAGAGCCATCTTTGATAAAAACGTTAAACCGACGTTAGTGACGCTTGATACTGGTGAAGAGGATAAAGAAGCTAACGTGCTTGATTTTGATGACCGCATGGCATCAATCAATCCTGAGACATCGCGTAAGCCAAAGAAAGATACCGCCAAGATTAAAAGCCGTGCCGATCAAGCCCGTGTTTTTAAGGTGTTTGACGATAATGGCAAGTTAGCCAGTGTTGTGGTTCCTATCTACGGTAAAGGCTTATGGTCGATGATATATGGCTATATAGCGGTGCAACCTGACTTTAATACCATCGAAAATGTGGTGTTTTATGAACATGGCGAAACCCCGGGTATTGGCGATTTTCTTAACGACCCAGACTGGACTGACAAATGGCATGGTAAACAGATTTTCAATGCTAAAGGCAAGATCTCTTTTAAGGTTGTTAAAGGTGGCGCTAAAGCCGATGACGTTAACGGTGTTGATGCGGTAAGTGGCGCAACAATGACCGGCCGCGGCGTACAGCGTTCAGTGCAATTTTGGTTTGGTGCTGAAGGATTCGAAATGTTCTTTAATAAGCTAAAAGCGTCGGAGGGGTAATTGATGAGTACTCAAACTGCATCGACTCGTGACATTTTAACCAGTCCCATTTTTAGTAATAACCCAGTCGCTATGCAAGTGCTTGGGGTATGTTCAGCACTGGCTGTCAGTAACTCAATGCAAACCGCATTGGTGATGACACTGGCTGTGACGTTTGTACTGGTATTTTCAAACCTAATTATCTCAAGCATACGTTCACTTATTCCCAATAGCGTGCGTATTATTGCGCAAATGACCATTATCGCGTCATTAGTGATTATTGTGGACATGGTGTTGCAAGATATCGCCTATGAACTTTCACGTCAGCTTTCGGTATTTGTGGGACTGATTATTACCAACTGCATCATTATGGGACGCGCTGAAGCGTTTGCCATGAAGAACCCACCGCATTTAGCTGTAGTTGATGCTGTCGGTAATGCAATGGGCTATGGCGTTATCTTATTAGGCGTCGCGTTTGTACGTGAACTGCTCGGTAGCGGTACCTTATTTGGACATGAAATACTAAAAACCGTTGAAAACGGTGGCTGGTATCTCGCCAATGAAATGTTCAAGTTACCGCCAAGTGCGTTTTTCTTAATTGGCTTGATGATCTGGTCAATAAACGTCATTCAGCGTAAGCGAGGGTAGTAAGCGATATGGAACATTATATAAACCTGTTTATTCAGGCTGCGTTTATCGACAACATGGCGCTCTCGTTCTTTATGGGCATGTGTACCTTCTTGGCGGTATCGAAAAAGGTATCGACATCTTTTGGATTAGGTGTAGCTGTTATCGTTGTGATGATGTTAGCAGTGCCGCTTAACCAGGTAATTTATGCCAATATCTTAGCGCCAGGAGCACTTGCATGGGCAGGGTATCCTGCTCTGGATTTAAGCTATTTACAGTTAATTACCTTTATTGGTGTTATCGCCGCGCTGGTACAGATCTTAGAGATGTTTTTAGACAAGTACATTCCGGCACTTTATGACTCATTAGGTATTTTCTTACCTTTGCTGACCGTAAACTGTGCGATTTTTGCTGGGGTTATTTTCATGGCTAACCGAGATTATACACTGGGTGAGTCAGTGGTATTTGCAGCCGGTTCTGGATTTGGTTGGGCGATGGCGATTGTCATGCTTGCCGGATTGCGAGAGCGGATGAAGTTCCACGCGATACCAGAAGGCCTACAGGGTATCGGTATTGTATTTATTACCACAGGCTTGATGGCGCTAGGCTTCATGGCTTTCTCTGGTATTTCTATTTAAGTCCGTTAGCGATAAACGACTTAATGAAAACGAATTAAACAAAAGGTAGATTCGATGGAAATGGCAATTGGTATCGGTATGTTCACCGTCGTGGTTAGCATATTGGTTATGGTGATTTTGTTCGCCAAAAGTAAACTAGTGTCTACGGGTGATGTCAACATCCGTATTAATGATGATGCGGAAAAAAGCATTTCAACCTCAGCAGGTGATAAGTTACTCGGCGCACTTGCGAGTAAGAATATTTTTATTCCATCAGCCTGTGGTGGCGGCGGAACATGCGGTCAATGCCGCGTGACCGTCAAATCGGGTGGTGGTGATATTTTACCCACAGAGCGAGATCATATTAGCAAGAAAGAAGCGAAAGAGGGCTGTCGCCTTGCTTGTCAGGTTTCTGTTAAAACTGATATGGAGCTTGAGGTTGAAGAGGAGATCTTCGGTGTTAAAAAGTGGCAGTGTGAGGTTATTTCAAATAACAACACGGCGACTTTTATCAAAGAGCTGCTGCTTAAACTTCCTGAAGGTGAAGATGTACTCTTCAAGGCGGGTGGCTACATCCAAATTGAAGCGCCGGCACATAAGGTTAACTATGCTGATTTTGATATTCCAGCTGAATACCGTGATGATTGGGTTAAGTACGACCTGTTTAAGCTAGTGTCAAAAGTAGATGAAGAAGTACTGCGTGCATACTCTATGGCTAACTATCCGGACGAGAAAGGCACAATCATGTTGAACGTGCGTATTGCGACACCGCCGAATGACAAAGTTGCACCGGGTAAGATGTCATCGTACATCTTTAACCTCAAAGCGGGTGACAAAGTGACTATTTCAGGTCCATTTGGCGAGTTCTTTGTCAAAGACACCGACGCAGAGATGATTTTTGTCGGTGGTGGTGCAGGTATGGCACCGATGCGTTCGCATATCTTCGACCAGCTTAAGAGTAAAAAGACTCAGCGTAAGATGAGCTTTTGGTATGGTGCACGTTCAACACGTGAAGTGTTCTACCAGGAGGATTTTGATGCGCTTGCGGCCGAGAATGAAAATTTTGTTTGGCATGTGGCGCTATCTGATCCACTACCTGAAGATAACTGGACAGGCTATACTGGCTTTATTCATAACGTGCTGTTTGAAAACTATCTGCGCGATCATAAAGCGCCAGAAGATTGCGAGTTCTACATGTGTGGCCCTCCGATTATGAACTCATCGGTGATCAATCTGCTTGAAAGCTTGGGCGTAGAGCCTGAAAATATTTTGCTCGATGACTTTGGCGATTAAGCAAAGTAAAGCATCTTGAATTAGAAAAACGCAGCCTTTGAGCTGCGTTTTTTGTTTTCTGTATTCACAGTGATTTTATGTGTGGCCCTACATCGATTAATGAATTCATCGGTGATCAATCTGCTTGAAAGCTTGAGCTAGTTAGGCTTATCAGTGTTATCCCGACTAAGGTCTAATCCAAACTTAGCCATAAACATTCCAGAATAGTGCTGTTACCCATTGTTTCTATTTGTGGATGGTTGTATGGCAAAAATCCCCGTTTTAGCATCACTCCTGCCAATACTGATTGTTATGTTGCTGACAAACATGCTTATGTATTGGGGGGATTACAGTTTACTGTTCGTTGCCTTGAGTACCGTTGTAAGCAGCGTCGTCCTGTGTATTCTGGTTAATGTTTACCTTGCCAAATCTGCTGCCGAAAGGGCATTAATCACAGAAAAAGAGCGTGTGGTAGTCAATGATGCCGCGACCAATATTAGTGTTCATACCAGCAAGCTTGCCATTGGTTCGGCTGAGGTATCGCATTTTATCGATGAGTTAAATGGTGCGATAGCGGTAAATGGAAAGAGTGCCAGTAAGATCGCAGTTGCCGGGGAGCAGCTTAGTGTAGCGACCAGGCAGTTGAGTGATAATGCCGCCAATATTTTAAAACAATCTCATGATGCAGAGCGATTTAGTGTGGAGGGGCGTAGCCGTGCAAGCCAAGGTGTAGACTCGATTAAATGTTTAAGTGAAAATATCGATCTTGCAGCAGATAGTGTTACTGCACTTAATGAAAAAGTTTCACAAATACAAAGTATTACAGATGTTATTGACTCCGTAGCACAGCAAACCAATTTACTTGCTTTAAATGCCGCAATAGAAGCTGCACGAGCTGGTGAGCAAGGAAGAGGTTTTGCTGTTGTGGCTGATGAAGTTAGAAGTTTGGCGCAGAAGACGACTCAAGCTACAGCGGATATAGCGGCTACGTTGGAACAGATTATTAATGACACCCAGCGTTCTCGGGTAACAATGCAGCAGGTTGTAGATGGTACTTCGCAGGCGGTAGCTGCAATGTTAACGCTTGATGATAGTTTTAACCATATTTCTGCGTCTATTTCACAGTCGACAATATCCTTAGCTCATATGGAAGAGGCGTTAAAAGAGTCAACTTTAACAACTGAAGATATATCGGCGTCAGTTGGTCTTATTCATCAATCTCTAGGAAAGACTGCATCGCAAAGCGAAGATTTGTCAGCACAAGCTTTCAGTTTGTCGATAACAACAGAGGAAGTATTTCAGGAGCTTGCTCAGTTTGATAGCCAAACTTTTGATCAGCAAGTGTTAAGTGAAGCGACTGAGGCAGCGCAGCGCTGTGGAGAATTATTAGAGTCCGGCTTAGTGCAAAACATCTATAGTGAGCATGAATTATTCCTACCCCAGTATGAGGTGTTACCTAATACTCAGCCAGTTAAATATCAAACCAAATTTGATCGCTTTACAGATCAATGTTTCCCTGCGATTCAAGAACCGATCTTACAGCGACATAAAGCGATTGTGTATGCAGGTTGCGTAGATAGAAAAGGCTACTTCCCAACCCATAATCGATGTTTTAGTAAGCCTTTAACAGGCCGAGATCCGGTAGACGTTGTTAATAATCGAACTAAGCGCATATTTGATGATCCGACAGGGATCCGCTGTGGTCAGCATATCAATCCTGTATTGTTACAAACATATAAGCGCGATACGGGGGAGGTGATGCACGATCTCTCTGTGCCCATATTTGTAAATGGCAAGCATTGGGGAGGTTTTAGAGTCGGCTTCACAGCTTAGTAATATTCACATCTTACTTGAAAGTGCTCGATTGAGTGTGATGGGGATAGGTCTAATCTAACGAAGGTATTTGCCACCGAGTTGCATGTTGAATTTTTGCTCTGGCTATCGTTATTGTTAATAATCCGTGATTTAATAGATTTAGTTGGTTATTTATCTATATAAACAAGGATGACGCAATGGATGCTCTACGCCCTGATTTTATCTACCCCCCCGGCTCTATGTTAATGCACTCTCCGCTAATTTTAAGCAAAGCCGATATGTACGGCTTTTTCTTAAAAGGCAAAATGGCCAACCTGCAAAAATCTATCGATACCAGCCTTAACCAAGTGGCCGGCAGTGCAATGTATTTCAAAGTGCTATCGCCATACGTATTGACTAGTTTTACTCGCGTCGATAAAGCCTATTCTGCCTATCCAGAAGATAGAGAGAAAGGTTGGATCCAGGAAACGGATATCGTGACTTGGGTGATGGTTGGTCGTCAAAATAGCAGCGATAGTGACGATATTAGCCATGTGTACTTTCATCCTTTACATATTTTTGTCAATGATGCGATGGCACTGATAAATGGTCGTGAGCTGTTTGGCTATCCTAAGTACATGTGTGAATACGAGATGCCTGACGTGGGCGCTCCGCTGACAAAGCTGAGTTTATCGGCGAAGAGCTTTAAGACTTTTTCCCCTGACAGTGAACTGGCATTTCATCCTTTGTTGAGTGTGGATTGTGAGGCCGCCGAGGAGCATCAACTGTCATCTCTTGAAGCGATTGGTAAAACATGGGACTTGTTTAAAGCCCAAACTGATTTTATTCCTGAATTGGATAAGCTTGGTGAGAGCCAGTTGTTTAGCTTGTTGTTTAAACCGGCCATAGACCAAGTTTTCCTTAAGCAGTTACCCGATAGCGCGGGTGATAAAGCGGTTTATCAGGCGATTACTGCAGCTCCAGCAAAAGTAAACAAGGTCCATTCTGTTTCACTATTAGAGAATGACCTGCTTGCCACAGTTTTTGATAATGCATCCTTTTCTTTCAAAGAGTCATTAGGTGTCGAACTTGGCGAGCAACATGTCCTGTTGCCATATCATGTGAACTTTGATTTTGAAGTGCCACAGGGCGAGGTTTTAGTGGATAACTCTTTTATCAAAAAAGAGAAAATTGCGATTTTGGGAGGCGGTGTCGCTGCAATGACTGCAGCGGCTTGTTTAACTGAGCAGCCCGGTTGGCAAAACCGCTACAAAATCGATGTGTATCAAATGGGATGGCGTATTGGTGGTAAAGGTGCCAGTGGACGAAATGCTGATAAAGGTCAACGCATTGAAGAGCATGGGCTACACATCTGGTTCGGATTTTACCAAAATGCTTTTAGCTTAATGCGTAAAGCTTATGAAGAGCTTGATAGACCCGCAGGTACGCCTCTGGCTACATTCTTAGATGCATTTAAACCGCATAACTTTATCGTATTGCAAGAGGATGTCGGTGGCGACTCTGATAGTTGGCCGATTCAATTCCCCGAGCGTAGTGGCTTGCCGGGTGACGGTACGGAAGTGCTCACATTGTGGAAGGTAGTCAAGGCCGCATTTAGCTGGATCCGCCATTGGTTAACTGAAATGGACGACCTGCTCGATGAGATGGATGAGCAAGCCAAAGAGTCTGCAAGGCCGATACACTGGTTTAGTCGAGAATGGTTCGAACAGCTAAACGATAAAATTGATGATTCTATCGATGACGCGAAAGAAAGCATGTCATCACTAGCCGATAAGTTGGAATGTCATTTTAATCAAATGATAGGCCGTGATTGTGAAGAACACCATCATGACACTGAAGATGAAGGTGGCTTCGTTGAATCTGCTGTTGATGCCTTTAGAGCACGTCTAGAGGAGCGTTTTGTCGATAGGTTGGAGACTAATGATGAACTACGCAGGTTGTATATTGCTGCTGATCTGGGCCTAACCATCCTGAAAGGTATGTTCGTTGATGACGTATTTAAGCATGGCTTTGATGTGATAAATGATTATGACTATCGTGAATGGCTCACTAAGCATGGTGCTAACCAAACATTTACCGTCGATTCTGCGCCAGTGCGTGGCTTTTACGATCTAGTATTTGCTTACGAGAAAGGTAACTTTGACAACCCTAACTTAGAAGCGGGCACGATTATTCGGTCAATGATGCGCATTGCACTTTGTTACCAAGGTGGGGTGATGTGGGAGATGCAGGCAGGCATGGGTGATACCGTCTTTACCCCTTATTATGAAGTACTTAAGCGCAGAGGGGTTAAGTTCCACTTCTTTAATAAGGTTGAGAACCTTGAGTGTCAAGATGGCAGTATTCAAGCGATAGAGATAACCGAGCAGGTGGCATTAAAAGAGGGGCTAAAATCCTACTCGCCACTGGTGGATGTGAAAGGGTTAGACTGCTGGCCGAGTCAGCCAAAGTTCGCTGAACTCGATCCTGTGCAAGCGCAATTAATGCAAAAGCATGATATTAATCTGGAGCATTTCTGGAGCAGTTGGGACGAGGTGTACCAGCAACACTATGGCCATACATTGCCGAAAAAGCGCCTGGTTAAGGGCAAGGATTTTGATAAAGTGATATTTGGCCTTTCAATAGGCTCTGTACCGCATGTTGCCAGCGAGGTGATGGAACAGAGCGAAGCATTGAGTCTGAGCGTTGAGAAAGTTAAAACGGTTGCGACACAAGCCTATCAGCTGTGGATGGATCAAGATTTGGCCGGGATGGGCTGGCCCTTAATGCCTGATAATGGCGAAGAGCCAGTGCTTTCTGGCTTTACAGAACCTTTTGATACCTGGGCCTCATTAACTCACCTTATCGATAAAGAAGACTGGCCAGCTGTACAACCTAAAAATGCCAGTTACTTTTGCTCGGCTCTACCTGTCGAAAGTTATCCTCCAGCGAGTGATATCGATTTCCAACAGCACAAAACTGCACAGGCAAAAGGGGGGGCCATCGCCCAGCTTAATAATGAGATCTACAAACTGTGGGGTAACGTGCCAGCGCCAACGGTAGAGGAAAATGGTGAAGTGCAAGGTCAATTCCCATGGCAGTGGTTACATGATGACACTGAAGCTACGGGTGTAGCAAGATTCGACAGTCAATACTGGCGAGCCAACGTTGACCCATCTGAGCGCTATGTGATGTCTGTTAAAGGCAGTACACAGTATCGTATTGCAACGGATGGAACCGGAATCGATAACCTCTTCGTGACAGGCGACTGGATAAAAACCGGCATTAATGCCAGCTGTGTGGAAGCGGCCACAATGGCTGGAATGCAAACCTCCAAAGCTATTAGTGGTTACCCTGAAGTGATAAAAGGTGAGCAAGACTTTTAGGTTATATTGGAAGTGAATGGAGCTGGGACTGCCTTGCTCCATTTTTTATTTGCTTGCAGCGCCCCTTTTTTAATCAATAGTCTCTAAACTAACTTTAAGAAAGCTAAATTTGGGGGACGTCGTGTCACAACCTACTGCAGCTACATTAAAAAATAATACCAAAACCAACCAATTAAAAACACAACCAACAAACGCAGATGTTAATGCCTTTATTGCTCAAAAGGTGGATGGTCAAAAACTTCAAGATTGCAAAGTTCTGCTAAATCTTCTTACTAAATTGACCGGCCAAACAGCGACTATGTGGGGAACCAGCATTATTGGTTTTGGACAATATCACTATAAGTATGCATCTGGCCGGGAAGGGGATTGGCCGCTGGTGGGGTTTTCCCCAAGAAAAAATGGTATCACTGTTTATATTATGAACGGATTTAGTGATTACGAAGCGCTATTGGCTAAATTGGGGAAATATAAGATAGGGAAATCTTGCTTATATATCAAATCGTTATCGGGTATCGATATTGAAGTACTATCTTGTATTATCGTTGATTCTATTGAAAAAATGACGAACATTTACTCTGCATGAATATGCCTGTAATAAAAAAGGCGCTTAATACCATGTTAAAGCGCCTTTTTTAACGACTTAATAGCTAATACCCGACGGTTTCGCTGCCTGCTCTACGAGGATCTGATGCACCAAAGATACCTTGGTCTGTGACCATAATTGATTGCGTTGAACCCATTGAATTATTAATCTTAATTTTATGCCCTTTAGCTTCCAACAGCGCTTGAGTATCACGGTTTAAAGTATGCTCTACCCGGAGAACATCGGGCAACCATTGGTGGTGAATACGGGCTGCATTGGTGGCTTCAGCAATATTAAAATTGTGGTCGATGACGTTCATTATCACCTGTAAAGTGGTGGTAATGATGCGTGAACCGCCAGGGCTGCCGGTAACGATGTAAGGTTTACCGTCTTTCATGACGATAGTCGGGCTCATTGAACTCAACGGGCGCTTTTTGCCTTCTACCGCATTGGCTTCGCCACCAATCAAGCCAAAACCGTTAGGCACGCCAGGTTTGGCTGAAAAGTCATCCATCTCGTTGTTGAGTAGGATTCCCGTTCCTTTAGCGACCAGACCTGAACCATAACTGAAATTGAGCGTGTAAGTGTTAGAAACCGCATTTCCCCATTTATCTACCACTGAATAGTGGGTGGTTTGATTACTTTCATAAGGCGCGATGTTACCAGGCTTAATCTCGCTGCTGGGTGTTGCCTTATTAATAGCGATTTTTTTCGCTAACGCTGTGGCGTAATCTTTGTTAATTAACGCATCGACAGGCACATCGTTGAAATCGGGGTCACCCAAATATTCACTGCGATCGGCATAGGCTCTTTTCATTGACTCGGTCATTAAGTGCAGGGTAGTTGCAGTATTGTGTCCTAGCTTATCAATGGGGTATTGCTCGAGTATGTTGAGCATCTCAATAATATGCACTCCACCAGAAGATGGCGGCGGCATAGAGACGACCTGGTAGCCTCGATAATTGCCTGATACCGGTTTTCTCTCAATAGCTTGGTAGGTTTTTAGATCCTCAAGCGTCATTATTCCTCCTGCCGCCTGAACTGCAGTCACTATCTTTTCAGCCGTTTCACCTTGATAAAACCCCTTGCTGCCTTGCTCTGCGATAAGCGTCAGCGAGTGAGCAAGCTCTGGCTGCTTAAGTGTTTCACCTATTTGATAGTCCGAGTTATCCTTTTTGTAAAAGACGGCTGCAGAGCTAGGCCACTGTGCGATACGCCTCTTCAAGCCTGTTAGTGATGCCGACAGATCTGGCGTGACCACAATGCCATCTTTAGCCATTGTAATGGCTGCTTTGGTGACTTGTGCCATCGTCATAGTGCCGTACTTTTCTAACGCAAGCTCCATTCCCATAACAGTACCGGGTACCCCGACAGCCAGACCATGTTCACGACTGAGCTTGTTGACGGCGTTGCCTTTTTCATCAAGGAAAATGTCTTTGTGAGCGTTTGCTGGTGCTATTTCACGGTAATCAATAGCAATCGTTTTGTTTTGCTTGGCAAGATGTACCAACATAAAACCGCCACCACCGATATTACCGGCACGGGGTAGGGTCACGGCGAGGCTGAAACCTACGGCGACGGCTGCATCTACTGCATTACCTCCCTGTTTAAGGATCTCCACTCCTGCTCTTGTTGCCAATGCTTCTTGGCTCGCGACCATACCATGCTCAGCCCATATCGGGTGTGCTGTTGCCATGTGGCTGTATATGGATGTTTCTGCAGCATTAACTGATAGCGGGGCGCTGGCGGTTAATGTTAGTGTGAGTGGTATTGCCATGGAGATGGCAAATGCTAAGCTCTTAAACATGCGCATTTTCAATCCTTTGTATTTTTTGTAATGTCTATTGCGGTTGAATCTCATGCTCTGCTCGAGGTAAAACAGCTCTTGAGTTCAACTCTTAATTCGAGTTTAGCAATGTGACGCTTATCGCTATTAAATGCAATAGTGATCAGACCATGGCGCGCAATTATGCGCTAACTGACTTATTGATAGCAATTTGACGAAAGGAGTTGGAACTCAGTTTGGACAACAGAAACGATGATGGAATTGAGTCGCAATCGCTGGGAGCATGTTTAAGCTTAGGGTTTGTCGATGCAATAGATGCTGTGGATGCCAGTATTTGGGATGATTTAATGGATGATGGAAATCCGTTTAATCAACACGCCTATTTAGCGGCATTAGAGGCTAGCGGTTGTGTTAGCCAACAAACCGGATGGACGCCATTACACCTCATCGTGCGCGAAGCTACGCGAATCGTTGCTGTTATGCCGCTGTATATTAAAAGCCACTCTTATGGCGAGTATATTTTTGACTGGGCGTGGGCCGAAGCTTACGACAAGCATCAAATTCCTTATTATCCAAAGTTAGTATCTGCGATCCCATTTACCCCAGTTACCGGAGCGCGCATCGGCATCGCCACTGATGTTACTGCGCAGCTAGTGTGGAATGTGGTTAAGCAGGCGCTTGATGGCAGCTTAATCGAGCATGGTTTTTCCAGTTGGCACTGTTTATTCCTGCCCAAAGAGCAGTTCATCGCCATGTCTCAACCAGCAGAAGATAATCCTGCTTGCTTGAAACGACTCAGTACTCAGTTTCATTGGAAAAACAGAGGTTATCAGGATTTCGATGATTTTCTAAACTCACTTACCTCCCGTAAACGCAAAGATATTAACAAGGAGCGCGCCAAGTTAATGCCCCACAAACTAAGCTTTGAGTTTGTTAATGCAGAGCAAGCAACTACAGCAATGTGGCAAACATTTTATGCTTGCTACAGGCAAACGTATGCCAAACGCTCGGGCCATGCTGGTTATTTAAATTTGGCATTCTTTGAGTCGATTGCTAACACCATGCCTGATAACGTGTTGCTGTTATTGGTGCGTAACCTTGAGGAGCAAGTGGTTGCATCTGCGCTGTATTTTAAGTCGAAAACCCATCTTTATGGTCGCTACTGGGGCAGTTTGGTTGATATCGACGGATTGCATTTTGAAGCTTGTTATTACCAAGGTATCGAATACTGCATTGCGCATCAATTGGCTGTATTTGACGCTGGCGCCCAAGGAGAACATAAAGTGGCCCGCGGGTTCGAGCCAGTAGCAACATACTCTACTCACGAGGTGGTTCACCCCGAGTTTCGCAGCGCCATTGAAAGCTTTACTTTTCAAGAGGCTGATAATATAAAAACTTACATGCAGCAATTAACCAGCAAGCTGCCTTATCGACAACAGGCTGATTAAGCGGTTGCTAGCTAAGGCGATTAGCCTAACGCTAACCAAAAACCGACCGCTATCATTAACGAACCCGCGATACGGTTCATCCATTTAATGTTGTCACCGCGGCTTAAAAAGACCCGTAAGCTTTTACCACCCGTTGCGTAAGCCATCATGCTGGCAAATTCGGTAAACATGATGATACCGAGCAAAGCGAGTAACTGCGGTGCGACTTCACGCTCGACATTAATAAACGGCGGCAGCAGCGACACCATAAAAGCCCAACCTTTCGGATTGGCTATTGCGGTCATAAAGCCCTGTGTCATCAGCTCGACATTGCCAACGCTCGGTGCTGTTTGGCCCTCGACTAAAGCCATTTTTCCTCTTGAGCGCCACATGTTTACGCCAATATAGGCGAGATAAAGGCCACCAACCCATTTTAGTACTGCAAACACTTCAGGGTAATTGAGCATGATGCTGGCAACCCCCATTACAGCCGCGACAGCAACAAGTGCTACGCCGACGAGTTCCCCAAGCATCATCCACATAGTACGGCGCACACCAATGCTCATGCCTAGTGTCATGGCTAAAGTCATGCACATACCGGGGGTAATAGAAACAAAAAAGAAAGTGGGCAGAAATACGGCGAGTAAAGCGATATCAGGCATGGCGTTGCAAGTCTCAGTAGTTAAAACGGCTTAGTTGCTAATGGGGATTAGCTGGAGCGTTATTGTAGAGAAGATAGCTGCCTTTGGATATAAAGCGGGATACAAATTCAGAATATTATCTGATATAAAAAACCAGCTTAGCCGATTGATAGGCATAAACTGGTTTATTAACGAGCGATAGGCGTTATGAACGTTTCTTTAAGCGCTTTTTATTAGAGCTATTCATATGCCATACTCTAAAAATTGCACTCTCAATGACTGCGCTTTATAAGCACTTATTAAAGCACGCCACGTCGCTGCTGATCACGCTCAATGGATTCAAATAGTGCTTTAAAGTTACCTTCACCAAAGCCTTCATTATTTTTACGCTGAATGATCTCAATGAAAATGGGACCAAAGAGGTTTTTGGTGAATATTTGCAGTAAATAACCATCGTCATCACCATCGACCAAGATTTGATGATGCTTGATACGATCATGGTCTTCAGTCACTTGTGGTAACTTCTCAAAAATAGTGTCGTAATATTCAGGAATAATATCCAGCGTTTGGATAGATGAGCCTTCCATCGCATCCAAAGAGCCGACAATATCGCGGCTTCTGAAGGCTAAATGCTGCACACCTGGGCCGTCGTATTCACGTAAATACTCATCAATCTGATTCTTGTCGCTACCCTTTCCTTCGTTAATTGGGATGCAAAAGCTGCCATCTGGCGAACGTAGAGCATAAGAAATAAGTGCTGTTTGTGAGCCTTTAATGTCAAAGTAACGGACTTCGGTAAAGCCAAAAATATCTTTATAGAAGTTTGACCAATGCTCCATCGTGCCTTTGTAGACGTTATTAGTCAGGTGATCAACTTCCATGAAGCCTTTCTCTTGCGTAATAACTTGCTCATCTAAGTCTTCAAAGTCAGTGGCATAGATATTGTCAGATTCACCAAAGGTATCGATGAAATAGATAAGGCTGTCGCCGATGCCATAAATGGCTGGATAGGGCATATCCTTAGCGTCTTCATCGGCGGGCTTTGCACCGCGAGCAACTGCACCTTCAAAGGCTAACTGTGCATTCTCGACTCGCCAACCCATAGAGCAAATTGCTGGGCCATGGCTTTTGGCAAAGTCGGCTGAAAAGCCCTTGCGTTCGGTGTTAAGCAAAAAGTTAATATCATTTTGCTTGTAATACAAAATATCTTTCGACTTAGACTTCTTCAATAAAGAGAAACCAAAATCAATGAATACCTGATGCATGAAATCTTGCTCTGGTGTGGCAAACTCGGTAAATTCGATGCCGAGTAAGCCCAGTGGGTTTTGTTCGCTTGCCATTGTTATATCCTTTATCAATTCAGACCAGCCATTACGTTGACGGCTGGTGTTCTTGGGTCATTGTTAACTTTCAATCCAAGAACGGTTGTAGTCGATGCTCATGCAGTTCTTTACATGTTCAGTCAATTTCAGTGGGGCGAAAGTATCGACCATCACTGCGTATTCGTAAGTTTCTGTTTTGCCTATTGAGGCTTCAGTGCGACCCGGTTGAGGGCCATGAGGGACCCCTTTTTGATGTAATGTCATATAACCAGCTTCAATGCCGGTTCGGCTCATAAAGTCACCGTCGACGTAATAGAGCACTTCATCACTGTCGATATTTGAGTGGTAGTACGGTGCTGGAATCGATTGTGGGTGGAAATCATAGGGACGCGGTACAAAGTTACAGATCACAAAGTTGTGCGCTGTAAAGACAAGATGGTCCGATGGTGGCAGATGGATCTTACCTACTTTTGGCGCATACTCTTGAATATTGAAAGCCCAGGGGTAAACGCAACCGTCCCAACCGACGAGATCAAACGGATGCCACTCTAAAGAGGTCAGTTGATACTTATCGCCAAACTTACACACTAATGAAAAGTTACCCTGTTCGACGACTGCATCTTGTAATATTGGCGTGCGAATATCTCGTTCACAGTAGGGGGACGATTCCAGCATCTGTCCGTATTCATTGCGAAAGTGCTTTGGTACTTCAACCATGGTTGAAGACTCGATAACAAACAGCCTTGCAGTGCTGTAGTCATCGAATTTGAGTTGATAGGTAGTGCCTCTTGGGATAACAAGGTAATCCCACTTCTTTACGGCTAGTGCACCGTATTCACTATAAAGCGTACCTTCGCCTTCGTGAACAAATAGCACTTCATCGGCATAAGCATTGCGATAAAATTCGTCGGTGTCTTCCGTAACTTTAGCGGTATACATAGCGACGTCATTGTTGAAAAATATTTTATTACGAGCGTTGAAAAAGTTACCTTTGCAATCGGCTTGTTTGGTATCCAGTTTATAGTTCTGTATTAACGAGTCTTGCCAGTCCTTGCCATGAGATAAACTGTAAGGCGCAACTTCTAACGCCTTAGTCGGCATATTATGGTGATATTTATTGGAATAGATATTGGAGAAGCCATGGGTTGAAAACAGCTCTTCACGATAAAGCTCCCCATTGTCTTTTTCGAATGTGATATGACGCTTTGTGGGAATACTCCCTTGCTTCACATAAAATGGCATACTTGCTTTCCTTGTAATGTGCACACTGCACTTATCTAGTCAGTAACGTGATCTACTTAACAATTTAGTTGCTAACTTCAGCAAAAAAAAGAATAATAATTAACCTGTCTCCATCTAAAAAATAGATGGTATATTTGTGTTTACGCAAGGGGAGCTCAATGCGTATTGATGTAGATGCCTTTAAAGTACTGCAAGTGTTGGTCGAAGAGGGCAGTTTTGCTAAGGCTGCAGAGCGGTTGCACAAAGCGCAGTCGGCGGTGAGCTATCAAGTTAAAAAGCTTGAGCAACACCTTGGTGTAAATCTTTTTTGTCGCGATCAGTACCGTGCAGAATTAACACCAGAAGGTAAAGTTATCTTGGCTGAGGGGCAAAGGTTGCTGCAATACCTGACAAATATAGAACACTTAGCCAGCAGGTTTAGTGAAGGGTGGGAGCCAAAGTTAGAGTTAGTGGTTGATGGTGCACTGCCAATGAAGCCGATTATGCGAGCACTCAAAAGAATGGCAGAGCAACAAATACCCACTAAAGTGCAGTTGAATATGGAATTTTTGGGTGGTGTACAGGAACGCTTTGAGCGTGACAGTGCCGATTTAATGCTGGTTAAAGATTATCGAACTGGTCCAAATTATCGGCCGCAAGCGCTACCACAAATTACCAGCATTTTGGTTGTTGCCGATAGCCATTACTTGGCTTGCGAAAGGAATATTAGCCTGTTTGAACTGCAACGCCACGTCGAACTCACTATTGAAGATTCTTCACCGGACAAACAAAACCGCGATGAACTGCAGTTCGGTGGCGATAAGGTGTTTTATCTTTCGGGCTTCATCATGAAGAAGAATGCCTTGTTGATGGGATTAGGTTTTGGATGGATGCCAGATTTTTTGATTACAGACGAGCTCGCCAGCGGTCAGTTAGTTGAAGTTGATTTCATTGGGGGTAACCACTATAGCTTTACGCCACAACTTGTTTCTACCATGGAGCGGCCACTGGGTAAGGCGGGCCGTCTGTTTACAAAGTTAATAATGGAAGAGTTTAAAGCTGAAGGAGCAGCCCAGTTAGATCATTAACTTATACTTGCTCCAGTTTTAGATGCAAGCTGCTAATTGCCTTTGATTAGAATATCAATGATTTCACGGGTTTTGTTATTAACCTTGATTGGCACATCATCAATATCGATAACTAGATTACCATTGGAGTCGACAGGCGAGGTCACTTTACCTCGCTTGAAAAGATCATCACTGAGTCTGTCGCCCCGTTTGAGCTTTTTCTGCCAGCCGGGTGGCAGAGGCTCTCCTCTATCTAGTTTTTTCTGTAGGCCGTAGGGGAGTGCTTGCTGCTTATTATGACCTTGTTGCTTGCCATCTTTATCGTGTTTAGCCAACACATGAGTTGGAGTCGCGCTGATGATAATGGCATAAAGTAATATCAGGACGTAGCTGATGGAAAATTTCATGAATGTACTCATTTTTGCTCAATTTCGCTCAAGTATAGTCAATGCAGATTGCATTGGCATTTTGCGACTGCTGCTGTAAAACGATTTTAGTTTGGCGACAAAATAGGGCGTTTATGCATACAGTGATGACTTTACCAACCATGGCTGCACACTATTTAAGTCGCTATCTTGAGGGCGTTAGACTTATTTATGGTTTACAACAGTGGCTTAAGCAGATTATTCGTTGTTAAGTTTGTGTTCAGTTAGCTTCAATTAGAATGACCTCATTAAAAGCTGGTATGCCTTATGCAATTCAATGTTAAAACACCCTGCATAACTTGTCTTCTTTACAGTGAAGCAAAAAGGCCAGTTCTAAACGGAGGTATAGTATGAATAACTCAATAATGAAGAGCCACGCGACTGGTTTATATAAAGAGTATGCTAATGATCTTTTGATTGGAAATCATTTTGTATCAGACAAGCGTTTACAAGACTTTGTTGCCGACTTAGCACGTGAAGGCTTGCTGCTTGAAAGCTTTAAATGGGATGAATGGTATAACAACAGTTATATGGTTGACCGTCCTGAGTACATCGCCGATGCGACATTATATGAATGTCAGTTATTGGTCACCGCCATGGCGAGGCTAGACAGATTCAGCCCAGGAGTATTGAGTAATATGCGCAGGCAAGGGGTGCTTAATGCGATAGCCAAACGGTTTAAAGTATTATCATTTGAGGCGGTAATGTAAGGATTAAGATCCATGGCTGAGTTGAAATAGGTTTAGCAGTAAAAAAGCCGCATAATGCGGCTTTTTTACTGTGTACAGATAAACAAATGCTAGATGACTTAGTCAGCAAAAGGCACTGGTCGCGGTGTATTTGGTGTTGAAGGTGGCAAGATAGGCAACACTATCTGCGGCTGTTCCCCTGTAAGCGAATTTAAAAATGATACCATTTGCTTGGTTTCAGTTTTGGTTAACGCCTGGCCTAGTTGAATATCGGCCATGGTATTAACGGCCTCTGCTAAGTCCCAGACACTGCCGTCATGGAAGTAGGGATAAGTTAGCTCTATGTTTCTCAACGTCGGTACCTTAAACACAAATTTGTCTGCTTCTTTACCGGTTACCCCTTTTCGTCCTTCAGCAGGATTTGTGGTATGGAATGGTTTTACGAGCCCCATCTTCATGTACATGGTTCCGCCGACAGCAGGTCCGTTATGACAACTTACACAGCCTTTGTCTTTAAAGAGCTGATAGCCAGCTATAGCGTCGGCATTAATGGCACTCTTATCGCCAGTTAAGTATTTGTCGAATGGGGCATTAGGTGTCACCAGTGTTTTTTCAAACTCTGCAATGGCATCCGTTATTGAATCAATGCTGATATCGTTGGTTTGATATACATTAGCAAAGCGAGCTTGATACGCTGGCATAGAACGAATAGTGTCTACTGCGAGCTCATGGCTAAAGCCCATCTCTTTTGGGTTGGCAATAGGGCCACCGGCTTGCTCTTTCAAGTCTTTAGCTCGGCCATCCCAAAACTGCGCTAAGCCGTATTCGGCGTTTAACACTGTTGGTGAGTTTATGGGGCCTTGTTGCCAGTTATGACCAATAGAGGTGGGCAGTGCGTCAACGCCTCCAAGGGAGAGATTGTGACAAGAGTTGCATGAGATAAAACCAGATTTAGACAGTCTAGGCTCGAAAAAGAGCATTTTACCTAGCTCAACTTTTTCAGGGTTGGTGATGACCGCTGCGGGGATAATTTCAATTGGCTCACTCGCCGCAAACGAACTAGCAGAGCAGATTGCTGCAATAGCGATAGTGAGTGTGGTTAGTTTTATCATGGGGCCCCTATAAACTTACTTTAATTGTGGTTATTTGTTGGGACCATAATAAGTAAATACTTTAATAGGAGGTAACGCATTGTTTCGATTGAGACTATCGCTAGTTTGGATTGATTTAATGCGACCTTGGTCGCAGAATATCCACGAAAGAGTTAGTAGGGTAAGGCCATTGTAGGTAGTCGCTCTACACTTTCAACTACCTTCCGATATGTTTGTAACCGTTGAGCAACACTGTGGTTGTTATCGTTTCATCTTACGTAGTAAGATTTTTCGATCGAGCCAACGAGCAGTATGACTCAAGTGGTTTTGACTCTTCTTTAGCCAACGGTGTGCCCAAGAGTATTCAATACTTAATATTGCTAAGCCTATAGGCAGTAGCAACCAAGCCGGACCTGGTAATATGATAAGTGCTGCGCCGGTTAAGGTGAGTAAACCGCCAACGATGGTGATGAGTGCTCTTTTTAACATCTTTGACTCCAAGGATGAATGTATGGGCAGCTAAGCCTGCAAATAGTACGATGCGCACGTTAATACACTTAGCATTGTAGATTTTAGTATATGCGCATTTAATCTTTAGTTCTTATCCGAACTGTAACAAATCCTTCTCTATTCACTTTAGACTTAATGTGACTCGTCTTTTAGGTGAAAGCTGCTGTTCACATCACACATGTGATTACACTGTTTTTTTTGGGGGCCTTGGTGATATTGTCACTTTTGACTAAAATTGATGGTAATGACCGTTAGGTCATCACAAAAAAGTAAGAACTGAAACAGCGTGCTAAACGAAAGGCTGC
Organism: Shewanella sp. KX20019; assembly: GCF_016757755.1. Lineage (NCBI taxonomy): Bacteria > Pseudomonadati > Pseudomonadota > Gammaproteobacteria > Alteromonadales > Shewanellaceae > Shewanella > Shewanella sp. KX20019. Next base: position 2,314,751 of record NZ_CP068437.1, read on the forward strand.
GAAATAGAAATGTGCTTTTACTTAATGGATTATCTATGTCGAACGATTAATATTGTTCAAACGCATACACGATTGATACTACTATTGATCGTGGCGTGCTCATCGTCAATGGTGAGTGCAGACACCCTGTACTTAACGTCATTACACTGGCCACCTTACTCTGGAAGTACGCTCAAAAACGAGGGCGCAAGTATTGCAATCACCCGTGCGGCGCTGGCTGCAGTGGGCCATAAAGTGGAGGTCGATTTCTATCCATGGAGTCGAGCAGTGAGGATGGCCTCAAGAGTAGACTCAAAATATTCTGGATATTTGCCTGAATATGCCTATCCAACCGAAAAGTTTGTTTTCTCTAAATCGATGGGAAGCAGTCCCTTAGGGCTGGTGGAGCAAAAACGTCATCCTATCAGTTGGTCTGAGCAGAGCGATCTTAATCAGTACAATATTGGTGTGGTACAAGGTTATGTCAATACTGAGCAAATAGATAAAATGATCGCACAGGGAGTACAGCCCGTTGAGGTGGTAGCGTCTGATATCCACAATATTAAAAAAGTCGTATCAGGGCGAATTGATGCAGCAGTTATCGACGCTTATGTGCTGCGTTACCTGTTGGCACAACCTGATATGGAGTCTGTAGCCAGTCGAGTTCAGTTAAATAAGCGTACATTGACAGAGAAAGAGCTCTATATTGCGTTTAAAAACAATGAGGAGGGAAAGAAGTGGCGAGATTTATTTAATCAGGGATTAGCAAAAATTGATGTCGATAAAATATTAAAAGACAATTTGGTCGATTAGAGTTTGCGACGACGGGTCAGGCGACCCGCGTCGACAGTTCACTAACGCTATTAGCGCAGCAGGGGAAATATCAATTGGTTAAGCTTTTGAAACAACGGTTTGGCCAATAGGCGTTAAGCTTAAAATCGCAAGTTTTAAATGCTGTAAGGCAAACGGAATACCAATAATGGTAATAGCACATGCAAATGCGTGAACGATATGACCGATAGCAAGCCATATACCAAACAGTAGGAACCAAATAATATTACCAAGCATACCAAAGGCACCGGTGCCTAAATCTTCCATCCCTGTTACAGAACGGCGGCTTATAGAGTCCTGACCGAATGGCCAAAACGTCATCTCACCAATAACGAAACACGCTCGCCCGAACGGGATCCCTATAATGCTAATAAAGCACAGTAGGCCAGCAAACCACCATGCTAACCCCATTACAAAACCGCCCAACACAAACCAAGCTATATTAAATACTAAGCGTAAAACTGCCATTTAAGATCCCTTATTAAAAATCTACTGCCCAGTGGGCGCTAATGTATTGTTTAAATGCGATTATCATGCCACTTCTCAGTTCATTGTTTTATATGTATTTTATGTTCTGTGGGCAGCCATTGAATAATGAAATATACTAAAAATTAGTGATTCTAGACATTGAAGTCTAAATTACACTAAGTAAAGCGTTACAATAGTAACTCATTATATTGAAGAGAATAGCCCGTGTTTACTCACACTCCAGTAGATCATATCGACTTTAATGGTCGCCGTGTTTTCGTAAAAAGAGATGATCTTTTGCATAAGGATTTTTCGGGCAATAAGGCACGTAAATTTGCTTATTTTCTGCATCATGATTTCCCCGGTGTTAGCCGATTAGTAGGTTACGGCTCTCCGGTTGCTAATTCGCTTTATTCAATGTCCGCTTTAGCCATCTTAAAAGGATGGCAACTTGATTTTTATACTGATCATATTGCTGCGCAAGTTTTAGTATCGTCAAAAGGTAATTATGCAGCGGCTATCGAAAATGGCGCAAATGTTATTGATTTGTCTTTGGTCGCAGATAGAGATGGTAGAAGTTGTAAAGAGTATATCGAGCAGGTTGTCCTGCCAAATGACGATAAGGCTTTGTATGTTCCTGAAGGAGGCCGTTGTCTCTACGCTCGTGATGGCGTGCATCAACTGGCAAGAGAGATAGTTAACTGGTTCGAGAGTTGTCAGTTTGATGAACTGACCGTTTTTCTGCCGTCGGGAACAGGTACTACTGCGGTATTCTTAAATGAATATTTTGTGCTCAATAAGAGCTGCATCAAAGTGAAAACATGTGCCTGTGTTGGAGGTGAAAACTACCTTAAACAGCAGTTTTCTGAGCTAATAAGTGATACTTCATTTCATCCAAAGATATTAAGCTCTGATAAAAAATACCATTTCGGAAAGTTATATAAAGCGTTTTATGATATCTGGCGTAAAGTTGGTGAACAAGGGATTGAGTTTGAGTTACTTTATGATCCGCAGGGGTGGATTTGTGTTGAGCAGCACTTGTTAGCGAATCCAGAACCAGCAATTCTCTATATTCATCAAGGTGGTTTATTAGGGAACGCGACGATGTTGCCACGCTATCAACGTAAATATGCGGCAGTATAGAGAGATTTAAGTAGGTGGTGTGTTTCCACTTGGTTAGGCTAGTTACCTGAGCAGAGGTAAGGCCTAAACCAAATGAAGTGAACTAAATAGCTGAATATGTTTCAGTCCTATTCGTTTGCCTATGAAGACAAACTATCGATACGAGCGAGAGGAGGTGTATCGAAAAGTCATTTTACTTAATTGAAAATTATTTACTTGAAGACAATAACCAGTTCATAAATTTTAGCGCTTCAGTGCGCTTTGAAAAAGTCTGTCTGTTTTTACCTTGACTGTCAGTGAAGGCGATTGAAGATTTGTTGACTGAAATTGAATCTACTGGAAAGTTGACTGTAATTTCGTGTCCATTTACTAGGTATGACATATGGTCACACTCCTTTAATTAAAGCTACCAAGTTGGTAGTTGTTTATAACAATAAGATATCCTTAGCATTTTCGCGAAAGATGAATTTAAGTTCAATTCGAGATTACTCATCTTTTCATGCTTATACAAGTGGCTTGCTAGCAGTTTTGTTAATAAATGTGTTGTTAGCATCACAAAAACAAAACTAATCTCAAGCTGTAATGAAGTAAAGCATAAAGATATGACAGTAAAATGACTGTCAATTAAGATGATCGAACCTGTTGTGATAACGCTTATGTGGGGATCAAACGACGAATCGTGGATTTTTACAGAAGGCGGTGAAAGTATATCAAAAAAGGGTATATCTCTAAAAACTGTGTGGATTATATCCAGTAAATAATCCTTGTCAATCAATAAAATTAAAAAGCTTGTGTCGAAGTTAGCTTATTATTAAGTGTTAGCAATAGGCTAATAAGTGCTAGCTTGACTAATATTTGCTTAAGAATATTTTGCCTGTGTTATTCAATATCCTTGTATTAAAATGGAGTTTTTCGATGAAAAGGATTATTTTTTTTCCACTGTTTGTGCTGCTAATCAGCCTTCCCTCCGTAGCATTTAGTGTTACAAGGCTAGCAAGTGCAGCTCCATCAAGTGAAGAGCAGATAGAAGAGACACCGCCTACCAGCGTCAAAGTCAGCAGCTATGACTACAAAGACAGCCTATTTAGAGATACACCTCGGGGAACCATCGAAGGTTTCTTTGAGGCTACATTTGAACAGAACTTTGAAAAAGCCGCTAAGTACTTAGACTTACGCTATCTACCTGATGGTATGTCAAAAGACCTTGGGCCTGAATACGCCAAGCAATTAGTGGCTATTATCGAGCGTAATCTTTGGGTTAATCTTGAAGAGATCAGTGATCTGCCTAGCGGCACTAGCAATGATCAATTGCCAAATTACCGAGATGCTTTTGGCCGAGTGGAAGTGCAAGGTAACGAGATCACACTATTACTGCAAAAAGTACCGGATAAGCAGTTAGGTAAAATTTGGAAGATCTCGAATGCTACCGTGGCTAAAGTGCCCATGCTCTATAGTGAGCTTGGCTATGGACCAGTTGTTGAGTGGTATGTGCAAAATATTCCAGCAGGCCATCTCTTTAAACTTAACTTGTGGGAATGGGCGCTACTGATTAGTTATCTAATCTTGGCATTATTGGTGGTCATTCCGTTAACGTGGTTTGCAAAAAAACTAATACTGCGCAGTGAATATCAATACAAAGATGATGTTGCGCACCTTGTCGTTGGGCCATCACGCCTTTTACTTGCACTGCTATTAGATCGTGCATGGATGGCAAATACCACGCTTTCTGCCAATGTGATGGAAGTGGTTAATACTGGTTTTTTACTCGTCATTGCAATTATTTGGTTTATCTGGAACTTAGCCGATGTACTGCAAAACAGTTTACGTTTGCGTTGGATTAATCAGGGCAAGAGTCAAACTGCATCTTTATTGCGGCCTTTAGCAAATTTTCTTCGAGTGATTTTAGTTGCGCTGACAATTTTAATTTGGCTGGAGCATCTTGGTTTTGATGCCTCCACTATTCTAGCCGGTTTAGGTATTGGTGGGGTCGCCATAGCATTAGCTTCTAAGCAATCAATCGAGAATTTTATAGGTACTATTACCTTGTACTCGTCAGCACCCATTCGGGTCGGAGATGTCGGTCGTTTTGGTACCATAACCGGTACTGTCGAAGAGATCGGTCTACGTTGTACCCGTATTCGGACAATTGATAGGACAGTGATAAACGTACCCAACGCGCGTTTGTCTGAGATGGACATTGAGAACATATCGGAGCGCGAAAAAATCCGTTTAAAGACTGATATTCGCTTAGATTATAAAACGACGACAGAGCAGCTACATGGCATCATTGAAGATATACGTGCTTTGCTAGTGGAACATGAAAAAGTAGATGAGACGCCGTTAAGGGTGACATTCAGAGGTTTTGGCTTACATGGACTGCAACTTAATGTGTTTGCTTATATTGGCACTACTGATTTTGCTGAGTTTCAGTTGGTCTCTGAAGAACTGCATTTTAGTATTATGAATACTGTTGTAAAGCATGGCACTCGAATTGTGCCAGTAGTACCGATTGCTGCAGAGTAAAATGAACTTTCGGGATCAATATTCGGGATTATTTTCCAGCTAATAAGGGATTAGATCACAGATATAGAAATTATTTTTATGCTCTGAAACTGCCTTTATCAAGCGGGGCAGTGGGTCCGCTCAATTTGATTGATTAACTACAGTAAAATCTACACATCAAAGTGAGTTTTAAGCTAGTGATTTTATATCGCATATCGTTATAATTGTTGCTCTTATAGCACTATAGATGGGAAGTCGTATGGCGGAGATGCTCGCAAGCGTTGATCAGCGCACTAAGCTTGTTGGTGAAAACCGATTAGAACTTTTGTTGTTCAGAATTAGTGTAACGCAACTATTCGCCATCAACGTATTCAAAGTAAAAGAAGTGGTAAAAGTGCCCCCTTTAAGTCATTTACCAGGCAGTCACCCTAGTATCATCGGTGTTGCTAATCTGCGTGGGCTGGCAATACCTGTGATCGACCTTCGAAAGGCCATTGGTTATAGACCCTCGGCAGTGTATGAGAATAGTAACCTCATTATTACCGAATATAATCGTTCGGTGCAGGGGTTTTTAGTCGACAAAGTAGAGCATATCGTCAATCTTACTTGGAGCGATATTATGCCGCCACCTAAAACGGTGGGGCGAAATAACTACCTCACGGCGATAACGCGAGTCGAGTATCAGGATAAGCAGGAGCTGGTGTCAATTATAGATGTTGAAAAAGTATTGGCAGAAATTATTCAATACGATATTAAGCTATCAGAGGGTGTATTAGATCTGCAATTGTTGCCATTAATGCAAGGCAGAAGAGTGTTGATCGCAGATGACTCGGCAACGGCAAGACGCCAAGTGAGAGAAACATTAGAGCAATTGGGTTTAGAGGTTATTGAAGTTTCTGACGGTTTGATGGCATTAAATCAATTAAAACAATGGTGTGATCAAGGAATAGATGTATCGGAGCATATTGTTATGTTAATCACCGATGCTGAAATGCCAGAAATGGATGGCTATAAATTGACCCATGAGATCCGTCAGGACAAACGTATGAGTCAGCTATATATCACCTTAAATACGTCATTAAGTGGCAGTTTTAATAATGCGATGGTTGAAAAGGTAGGCTGTGACCGTTTTATCTCTAAATTTCAGCCCGATCTACTCGTTGAAGTTGTTCAAGATAAACTACGCCAATCAGAAGTGATCAAGATGCAGTAGCAGCTAGTCTTCATGTTCTTGTTTTAAGTCATTAATGACCTGTCGCTTTAATTCTGGAGCGGCAGCGATATTGATCTGTGCGACTCGCACGGCAAAACTAAAACGCTGTTTACCGACAATACTAACAATATCCTCTAGAAAACGTTTATCGAGCACAAATTGTTTAGCGTAAAATTTAATCGCTTGTGTGACTGAACTGTAATTAACACCGTCAAAACTAAAGCCAGCGTCATAACCATAATCATCAATGGTGACACCATTAAGACTCAGTGGCCAAGCTGGATAATTAACTCTATCTCTGGCGATCTCGTACATCATCCATGCACTTTTTTTAAACCCGCCAAAAACTTTGTCTTCAAATTCAGACTCTTCAAGCTCTTGTTTCGTCCAGTTTATACCAATGGCGAGATGTTTCTCATAGATCCGCATTAGCTCATCCTTGACTGCCATTTTACAATCCCAAATAGAGGTTAGCTTATGTTGTTTAGCAATTTTAAAACACTCTTTGCAGGTTGGGAGCATTAGTGATGGATGCGGTGTGTAGTGCTCTTTAATATAACCCAACTGCATGGAACTTGGCTCGCCACAAAACCAACATTGGTGTCTGCGATTAAAGGGTATGTCGATTGATGGGGCAAGTTCAAACAAAATGGCTCACTTAATGGTTTTATTAAAGAGTTGATTTTAAATAAAAAGAAAGCGCACAATCACTGCTGATTGGCGCTTACTTTTAATATCTTGTTAGCTATATTGGAAGATTTACTCTTCTTCAACGTTAACCAGCGAAGTGGCTAGCACGATAGGATCAATCTCAAGGCAGTCTTGTTCTGCTACCCAATCAACACCGACAAGTACACCATCATCATTTAGATCGGCAACCCAAAACTCTAAAAATTCGCCAAGTGGAATAGCAACAGCGTTATAGCCTAACCACTCTTCAGTACAATGGCTTTTTGCTTGCGCTTCTTCCGACCATAGAGGCATCACATCAGTCGCTTCGAATTCAGATGAATCACATACGACCCAACCTTCACCGGTTTCATCTTGCAGGCCCCAAACCACTTGGTGTTGCTTTACGTTACTAATAAAGCTTTCTAATGCTGGAGTCATCTCAGTCATGATTAATCTCTTTTGGTTATTGGAAGATATCGATTATATCCACTCACAATAGTCTGCAACTGCCTTGTACTTTTAGCAAGTTATTTAATGGATTTTGGTGATGTTTCTAGCGCGGTTAGCAGCACTATTTATTCCCGAGCGTGCGTAATTTAAGCGGTTAAACTTTGAAGTGAAGATAACTGCAATAAGCACATTGATTTAGTCTATATTAATGCTGCAGGATCTAGTTTAGTTAGTATCGCTGTAGATAGGCAGAACTAAGCGGGTTTATGAATTAAAGATCATCATTCAGCTAAGCTGTTTAAGGTAAGCTTAATCTCAACACATCAAAGTAATACGTTAGTGTCATTCATTTTTGGGAGTCTTCAATTGTTTAAATCAATCCCCCTGGCAGCAACGCTCATATTAACAAGTTCCAGTGCTATTGCTTCGGTCGCCTCTCCTGACTGGGGAATTTGTGTTGCAAATCTTCAGGAAAAGGCTAAATCTGAAGGTTTATCGCAGCAAACCATTGATACCACACTTGCCAATGTAAGGTATGTACCTCGCGTTATTGAACTGGACAATAAACAGCCAGAGTTTAGCTCTTCGTTTGAAAGCTATTTCACTAAACGAGTCACGGATTGGCGTGTTCAGCAAGGGCGAAAGCTATACAAAGAACACAAGGAACTACTGCAAAAATTAGCGAAAGAGTACGGTGTTCCACCGCAGTATTTGCTCGCCTTTTGGGGGCTTGAAACTAATTTCGGTTCCTATAAAGGTAAGATGTCGGTGCTCAATTCGCTGGCGACATTAGCTTGCGATCCTCGTCGAAGTAAATACTTTACGACAGAACTAATGCAAGCATTAAAGCTTAAAGAGCAGTATGGCTTTGATGAGAAGAAAATGGTCGGATCATGGGCTGGTGCCATGGGGCATACTCAGTTTATGCCGTCTGCTTATGCTAAATATGCAGTCGATGGTGATGGCGATGGCAAGGCAGACCTTTGGAACAGTACAGACGACGCGCTTTCATCAGCCGCACATTTTTTACAAAACTTAGGCTGGAAAAGAGATGAGCGCTGGGGGCGAGAAGTCACATTGCCTGCTAGTTTTTCCTACGCTTATCTTGGCAGAGCGGAAGCGCAGCCATTGACGAAGTGGGCTGAACTTGGACTGGCACAAACAAATGGTCGAGCGCTTAGCACCCCCGATATGACCGCAGCGCTTTATCTGCCTTCAGGGCATACCGGCCCCGCCTTTTTAGGTTATGACAACTTCAATGTGATCATGAAATGGAATCGTTCTACTTTCTACGCCATCGCTGTTGGACACCTTGCAGATAGAATCAACGGTGCAGCAGGGCTCAATGTTAAACCGCCTAAGATGCCGAGTTTAAGTAGAGCACGAGTGAAAGAGTTACAAAATCAATTAAATACTTTAGGCTTTGATGTGGGTAAACCTGATGGAATTTTAGGCTCAAAGTCTTTAAAGGGCCTGCAAGCATTCCAGAAAGATAATGGCTTGGTCGCCGATGGTTACCCTAGCGAAGCAACCTTTAAGGCTCTAGGGGTAAAGTAAGTAACCCGTTTATGACTCATAAGATTTTAAATGATGAAGATGCAATCAAAAAGATTGCATCTTTTTTATTGATGAATTAGATTAAATTTCATCAATAAAGTGAACGACTGGAATGGCTTATTACTATGGACAATCTTTCTCACGCACAGCGTCAACGTTTAGCTTTTATCGATTTTAGCTTACAGTATTTTGGCCAAGTATCTCGTCAAGATTTAATCAGTAAGTTTGCCACAGGTCTTGCCGCTGCCACTCGTGATTTTCAAAGCTATAGAACCCTTGCGCCAACTAATATGCGCTTGGTCCATCAAACTAAGTGCTATCATCGTTTACCCGAGTTTAAAGCGCTATTTACCCATGAACCCGAAGCGATATTGCATGGGCTTGCCAAAGGGTTTGGTGATGGTTTGTCTCACCCTATTAAGCCAAGTGGTGTGTGTATCGATGCCATTGGGCTTATCCATCCGGATACTGAGACTATTGCAGCGCTAATGCGAGCCATACAAGGTAAACTGGCGCTTGCTATTGAATACGTGTCGGTGTCATCGGGGAAAAAGTCACGAGAGATAGTACCTCATGCTTTAGTCAATAACGGTCAGCGTTGGCATGTGCGGGCTTTTGATAGAGCCAATCAAGTGTTTACTGATTTTGTGGTCACTCGAATTAAAAATACAACGTTGTCTGATGCCAGTGTTAAGTATTTGGAGACGTGCGCTAATGACAAGTATTGGCAGCAAGAAGTGCAGCTTGAGTTAATCCCACATCCATCACTGGCGCACCCAGAGGCGATAGAACTTGACTATCAAATGGTGAATAAACGCCTTACCTTAAATTGTAGGGCATCACTAGCTGGTTATCTGCTACGTCAATGGAGCGTTGACTGTTCTGCGAAGCATAAAATTGGTTCTGGCGTTTGCCAACTGGCGTTGTCGAACCATGAGGTGTTACAGCAAATAGAGCATTTAACGATAGTACCAGGTGCAAAATCGTAACCAGAGATAACACTAGTGGCTTTGAAAGAGTTTTGTTAAGCTCACGCAACAAAATTTGAGTTAAGGAATACCATGAGTATTAAAGATGATTCTGTAGTGCAATTTAACTACACACTACGTGATGAGCAGGGCGAAGTTTTAGAGAGCAATGAAGGTCTAGACCCAATTGCTTATCTTCATGGTCACAACAATATGATGCCTGGTGTTGAAAAGGCGCTGTTGGGTAAAGAAGCTGGTGCAACCTTTTCAGTCACACTGCCTGCCAGCGAAACTTACGGTGAGCGTAATGATGATGCTGAGCAGCGTGTTTCAGTTAAGCATCTACAAGGCGCAAAAGTATGGAAAGCCGGTATGCGTGCTTTGATCAATACAGATGACGGTCAACGCCAGGTAACTATCATCAAAATGGGTAAGTTTATGGCAACAGTGGATGTTAACCATCCCCTAGCTGGTCGTGAATTAACCTTTGATCTTGAAGTGGCTGATGTTCGTGATGCAACAGCGGAAGAGATTGCACATGGGCATGCTCATGGTAAAGGCGGTCACCACCACTAAGCTGAGTTATCGGCAACAAAAAGCCCAACCTTGTTTGGGCTTTTTTGGTTAATGAGTCATACCAATCTGGATAAGTAAGTGTTGATAACATTACGCAGGAAAAACCGCTTAGAACAAGGCATGAGTTGCTGGTAACTAGTTATTCTAATTACAAAACTCATAACGTAGTTATCAGCGGTTGTGACCAGTAAGAATGATCAAATATTTATGTAGCTTGGTATCAATACTTTTAGAGACGAAAGATGGTCATAGAATTAAGCAATGGCAAAATGGTACTGAGTCCATTTGAAGTTCAAGTCAAACTCAATAACCAGTGTCAGCTCTATGGAATGGTGGAAGATATTAAATTTCACCAAGATGCGCTAATGATGGTTGCCGATGCTGGTGCAGTTCGTTGGAGCCTTAAACTGGACAGTAATGAACAGCTACAAACGATTAAAACTGAGCTAGGGATTGGCTAACTCTCTTGAAACACACCGATTAAGCCAATAGCCTAGCTTGGGTCGTCAAGTCATGTTGTGTCGACCATGGGGTTGGTTAAAATCAAGTGCAGGCCCATTGGGAACAACCCTTGTTGGGTTAATCATGTCATGACTGAAATAGTAATGCTGTTTAATATGTTCAAAATTAACCGTCTGCGCCACACCTTTCATTTGGTAGATCTCTTTCACATAACCTGACAGGTTCGGATAGTCCTCGATCCGTTTTTTATTGGTTTTAAAGTGTCCTACATAGACGGCATCGAAACGAATTAAGGTCGTAAACAGACGAATGTCAGCTTCTGTGAAGACGGTACCAGTGAGATAGCGCTTGGTTGAAAGCTGTTGTTCTAATTTGTCGAGCGCTGCAAAGAGTTGCTCGTAAGCATCATGATAGGCGGCTTGGCTGGTGGCAAAACCTGCTTTGTAGACGCCATTATTAATGCTGTTATATATCCATTCATTGAGTTCATCGATTTGAGTCCGCAGTTGTAGAGGATAAAAATCACTGCTGTTATCAATTAAATGATCAAATTCACTGTTAAGCATACGAATTATTTCAGCTGATTCATTACTGACAATAGTGTTTGTATGGGTGTCCCATAATACAGGCACTGTCACTCGACCATTATAATTAGCATCGGCTTTTTGATAGATTTGATAGAGAAAATTAGCAGCGTTTAGCGTATCTTGTTGCCCACCATCAATATGACGTGCTATTTCGCTTTGTTTGGCACCAGAAAACTCCCAACCATTGGAGAGCATGTGGGGCTCAACGACTGTTACGCCAATAATGTGTTGTAGGCTTTTCAATTGTAGGTAGATTAATGTTCGGTGCGCCCACGGACAAGCTAGCGATACGTACAGATGATAACGATTTTTTTCAGCCTTGAAACCACGCTTGCCGGCTTGTCTAGGCTGCCCATCTTGGGTAATCCAATCTCTAAAAGTAGATTCTGAGCGACTAAATTCACCCGCTGTTTCTTTTGTTGGATACCATTTATCGACCCATTGACCGTTATGCAGTAAGCCCATTATGTTTGCTTCCCATATTATCTGTTTGCAATAGTCATAGCCTAGTTGGAGAACGTCCAGCATTAAAGCGCATTTAGTCGTTAAAACCTTTCTATTAAATATGTGTATGACTGCTCCGCTACTGATATTATTACAACCAGTTAATCAGCCATTGCCACGCAATAGGAAAGTCATGTTAGATAAGCCGTTAGAGAGAATAATCGTAGAACCGAGCACAAAGGCCACAGCCTGTGTTATTTGGCTTCATGGCTTGGGCGATTCAGGTGCTGGTTTTGCCCCTGTCGTACCAGCATTAGGGCTCCCAAGTGGGCATACTATTCGATTTATCTTTCCCCACGCACCAGAACAAGCTGTCACCATCAACGGCGGTTATATCATGCGTTCATGGTATGACATCAAAAGCATGGACTTACATGACCGCGCAGATATGCAGGGTGTTTTAGACAGTGAAGTTCAAATCAAGGCTCTTATTAATGAACAAATAGCCTTGGGGATTGATCCAAGCAACATTGTGTTAGCAGGTTTTAGTCAGGGCGGGGTAATGAGTCTTTTTACCGGTTTAAGGTTACAGCACAAGTTGGCTGGAATAATGGCGTTGTCGTGCTATCTACCTACGGCTGATAAATTGCCAAATGATCTTGCGAGTGTGAATATATCTACCCCTATACTACAGCAACATGGCGTTCAGGATGAGGTCGTTGCGTTAAGTGCTGGGTTAATGGCATTCGAACTTCTTAAACTACAGGGCTATGATAATCAGTGGCAAACTTATGACATGGGCCACAATGTGCTACCTGAACAGCTGCGTGATATCTCAAAGTGGCTGCAAAAAGTCCTTAACTAAGATTAGAATAGTCTAATAGCGTGTTTTTTGAACGATTTGGCATTGCAACTTATTGCAATGCTTGTTCTTGTTTAAAGACAATATTAAGTACTAAGTCAAAAAGCATAAGCTCATGAAATGCATTGTTTTAGTTTGTTCACTTTATGCCGTGATTATTTGTAACATCTTCACTTTCAAAATTACATCTACCCCTTGTTCTGTTTCTCGTACATCTTTTGGAATAAAACACTTTGCAAATAGGTGTTTAGATCATCTTATGTAATATGTGTGACACAAATAAAGCATAATCTTTGCTAAGATGATTTACGGCAAAATAGGGTTGTTTCTGCCGAACTAAATAAAATGTTGTAAAAACATAAAAATAATCAAGGGGTTGATTGTAATGAAAAAGACTTTAATCAAAGGGCTAGTAGCAACTGCTGTTGTAACTGCGTTAACAGCATGTGGCAGTGACAATGATGACACTTCATCTGTAAATAAATTTGACTTAACAATTGCGCATATTAACGATACGCATTCTAGCTTTGATCCAACATCATTCGATTTTACCGCTCAAGTAAATTCAGCTGATTTTGCTGTTCGTACTTCTGCTGGAGGCTATCCACGTGTCGCGACAGCGTTAAAAACAGCTCGCGCAGCAGCAGATGATGCTGATAAACCATTTCTAGCTTTACATGGCGGTGATGCTTTTCAAGGGTCTTTATATTTCAACGTATTAAAAGGTGCTGGTAATGCCACTTTATTACGTGAAATGGGACTTGATGCAATGGCTATTGGTAACCATGAATTTGATTTGGGTAATGAACCATTAATCGAATTCGCCAATAAAGTTAACTTCCCTATTTTGGCTGCAAACCTCGACACTTCTGCTGATTCTCAAATGGGTGATGTTACTAATATCATGCCTTACATGGTCAAAGAGTTTAATGGCGAGCAAGTGGGTATTTTCGGCTTAGTTTTAGAAGATATGGAAACTATTTCATCTCCAGGTGAGGATCTTGTTTTCAATAACGAGATTGAAACGGCTCAAGCTACCGTTGATACATTGAAAGATCTTGGTGTTGATAAAGTCATTATGGTGAGCCATATTGGTTTAGACCGTGATATTTTAATCGCTTCAAACGTAAACGGTGTTGACGTTATCGTTGGTGGTCACTCTCATACTCTACTAGGTGACTTTACAAATATCGGTAATGGTAACGGTTCTGCGACTGCTGGTTACGCTGAAATGTTTACTAACCCGAATGGCACAACTAAAACGTGTATTGTGCAAGCTGGCGATGTTGCTCAAGCCGTAGGTCAAGTTGATGTTAGTTTCGAAAATGGTGAAATAACGGCTTGTGAAGGTAATAACACCCTGCTTATTGATAATGATTTTCAGCATAAGTATGACGGTGACAATAGAGTAGTACTAACTGAAGCCGATCAAGCATCTACTGAAGCATTTGTGAATGAGCAAAACAATATCGCGTTTACAGAAGAAGACGCCTTACTGCGTAATATTATTGATATTGATTACAAACCTTTGATTGAAGAGTTTGAAGGTAAAGTCATTGGCCAAGTGTTCGACGCTAATGATCCTACTGATAGTGGTATGTTAGATCACGTTCGCCAACCCGGCGTAGCGCGTAAAGGTGCATCGTTACCGGTTACAGGTTCTGAAGCGGGCGCGCAAGTCGCTGCGTCGATGGTGTGGAAATTAAACAAGCAAGGCTATGGTGTGGATATGGCCATCACCAATACTGGTGGTGTACGTAATAGCATTGTTGCAGGACCAGAAGGTTTGACGGCTGGTTATGTGGTCGGTTCACTACTGTACTTCAATAATGAACTCGCCATCGTTGAATTAAGCGGTGCTGATATTACTCTGTTGCTTGAAGACACTATTAATTACTCATTAACGACGTCTTCAGGATCTTTCCCTACATTTGCCAATATTGAATTTACATTTAATGGTTTGGCAAGCGTTGGTGAACAAATAGAAAGTTTGAATGTTTGTCCTGATGGTGTTGCTGTGGGAAGCTGTACTGCTATTGAAGATGATACTACCTACAAGATAGCGACTAACGCCTACATTGCTGGTGGTAAAGATGGTTATGAAATTTTTGATACTAAGAAACAATCTGAGGTTGTTCTTTCTGGTTTTATTGATAACGAATCAATGATTGAATATGTAGAAGCGTTAACTACAGAAGGAAAGAAATTGGTTGAAATCCCAACAGGCTTGACCTTTATCGCGCCAGCTGATTTCAATATTGATGATCCAATTATTAAACCTGAAGACAATCAATAATCTTTAACCGTTAATCACGTTGACTTATTAACAGCTCTAGAATCAAAAACAGCCTCTATTTAGAGGCTGTTTTTATTTGTCATGCAACGTACTATTTTATCTTTATTTTTACTAAAAAATGAAAAATGAGACTTGAAAACTAATTTGACGTCCTCATATCTATTTGTAGAGTCGCTCAACGAGGTCTCTAAACCATTGCTAGCTTTTACGCCTTCGGGGTAGGTGCTAGTCAACACAGCGCGACATATGTCGGCTACATACTTTATATATTGCTTAATACAAGGATATACCCATGAGAAATTACGACCTAACTCCACTTTATCGCAGTGCCATTGGATTTGACCGTTTAGCACAACTTGCCGAACATGCCGCGTCGAACAAAGGCAATTCCGGTTACCCGCCTTATAATATTGAACTCATTAACGAACATCGTTACCGCATTACGATGGCAGTTGCTGGTTTTACGATGGATGAGCTTGAGATCACTAGTGAAGGCGATAAGCTACTGGTAAAAGGGACTAAAGCGGAGCAGAGCGAAGAACGCAAATATCTATATCAAGGTATTGCTGAACGTGGTTTTGAACGCACCTTCCAACTGGCTGACTACGTCACTGTTATCGGCGCAGATCTAGAAAATGGCTTACTTAACGTTGATCTTAAAAGAGAGATCCCAGAAGCCCTAAAGCCTCGAAAAATAGAGATAGGCAGTTCAAGAATATTAGATGCTAATTAAATAATAGCTTCCCTGGCTGATATATTGATTAAATAAGCATTGAAAAGGGAGTCGAAAGACTCCCTTTTTTAGTTTCTGATATTGATCGTTTCAGCTAGAGACGATAGCAATCCTGCCTTAAATCTTATGCTCGCATTGATTTTTCACCGCGCGCTAGACCCACCACACCAGAGCGTGAAATCTCTATCACTTTAGTGACATCAGCTAAGGCTGAAATACAGGCGTCCAGTTTGTCACTGGTACCAATCAGTTGCACTGTATACAGGCTTTGAGTTACATCGACAATTTGTCCGCGGAAAATATCGGCCAGCCTTTTTACCTCCTCCCTGTACTCACCTTGAGCTTTTACTTTTATCAGCGCCACTTCTCTTTCAATGTGCGCTGATTCAGTGATATTTGACACTTTGAGTACATCGATAAGCTTATGTAGCTGCTTCTCTATTTGCTCAAGCACCGCTTCATCGGCTTTAACTGCAATGGTTAAACGAGACAGAGTTTTATCTTCTGTTGGTGCTACGGTTAAGGTTTCAATGTTATAACCGCGCTGAGAGAATAATCCGACAACACGAGAGAGTGCACCAGGTTGGTTTTCAAGTAATACACATATAATCCGACGCATTAGCTTTTCTCCGTTTTGCTCAACCACATTTCATTCATCGCACCACCACGGATCAACATTGGATATACGTGTTCAGTCTCATCAACGTGGATGTCGACAAACACTAACTTGTCTTTCATCGCAAATGCTTTCTCTAAACCTGCTTCTAATTGAGCTGGATCGCTTATTGTCATGCCTACATGGCCATACGCTTCGGCAATTTTAGCAAAGTCGGGCACTGAATCCATATAAGACTGCGAATGACGCCCCGCATAGATCATGTCTTGCCATTGCTTAACCATGCCTAAAAAGTGATTGTTTAGGTTGATAATTTTAACGGGAATATCATATTGCAGTGCCGTTGATAACTCCTGAATATTCATCTGAATAGAGCCATCACCCGTAACACAAATAACGGTTTCATCAGGTTTTGCAAGCTTAACGCCCATTGCAGCAGGTAGACCAAAGCCCATGGTGCCCAAACCACCAGAGTTAATCCAACGACGAGGTTTATTAAACGGGTAGTACAGCGCCGCAAACATCTGATGCTGACCTACATCGGATGCGACATAAGCATCACCGTTAGTCAGTCTATGGACCACTTCGATCACTTGCTGAGGCTTAATCCTTTCATCTGATTTTTGGTACTCTAAACTCTTGCGGCCACACCATTTGGCAATATCGCTCCACCAATGGTCATTGGCCGTTGGATCGCTAATGCCGTAGTCATTGGCGTCAATTTGCTTGAGCATTTCATCCAATACTTTCTCTGCAGAGCCCACAATAGGGATATCAACTTTAATCGTTTTTGAGATTGAAGAGGGGTCGATATCAATGTGCAAAATAGTGGCATTAGGGCAATATTTTTCGACGTTATTAGTGGTTCGGTCATCAAAGCGAACTCCGATCCCGAAGATAAGATCGCTGTTATGCATGGTCATGTTTGCTTCATAGCAGCCATGCATACCGAGCATACCTACGCTATTAGGGTGGGTGCCCGGAAATGCGCCGAGTCCCATCAATGTGCTAACGACAGGGATCCCAAGTTTTTCAGACAGTGCGAGAATTTGGCTGTCACAGCCTGATATTACGGCGCCGCCACCCACATATAAAACAGGCTTTTTAGCAGCTAAGAGCGCTTGTAATCCTCTGCGAACCTGCCCTTTATGTCCGGATGTAGTTGGGTTATATGAACGCATGGCAATATCTTCAGGATATTGATAGTCATGCAAAATTTCAGGGTTCATACAATCTTTAGGCACATCGACGACTACAGGGCCTGGGCGACCACTTGCGGCAATGAAAAAGGCTTTCTTGATGATTGCGGGAATGTCTCGTGGGTCAGTGACTAAAAAACTATGCTTAACAACAGGCCTTGAAATACCGATCATGTCGCATTCTTGGAATGCATCATTACCGATAAGGTTACTATGAACTTGGCCAGAAATAAC
Organism: Shewanella sp. KX20019; assembly: GCF_016757755.1. NCBI lineage: Bacteria > Pseudomonadati > Pseudomonadota > Gammaproteobacteria > Alteromonadales > Shewanellaceae > Shewanella > Shewanella sp. KX20019. Next base: position 2,332,522 of record NZ_CP068437.1, read on the forward strand.
CACTAAAGGGATTGAGTCCATGTATGCAGTAGCAATACCAGTAATGGTATTGGTAGCACCTGGCCCGGAGGTGACGAGGACAACGCCGACATCACCTGTCGCGCGGGCATAACCGTCAGCCATGTGCACGGCTGCTTGTTCATGTCGCACTAAAATATGTTCAATATTGGATTTTTCGTGCAGAGCGTCATAAATATCTAAAACTGATCCACCTGGATAGCCAAAAATATGTTTAACGCCTTCGTCGATAAGAGAACGGACGACCATACTGGCGCCTGATAGCTTCTCCATAATAATTCCTTTTTAAGTTACCGCTACGGTATGCAGTATCTCACTACAGCGACGGTAATCGCTCTAATAATTAAGCTTGGATGGTGATCCTTGCTCTCGTTTCGCCGATACCTCTCAACAGAGATAGACTTGTCACAGTAATACCTGTTCGGCTCATACTCCATATGGAGTCAGCTTCATCATATAAAAAACCCAAATGATTACAAGGGATGAATGCAAAAAAATTGTTCTAAATGAAGAATTTTCAATATCTCTAGCAGAAAAACAACTTGGCTCGGGCTGGGGTTACAAGTGACTAAAGAGGGGGCATTACTCTGTGTTATTGATTTTACTATGGGAGCGTCCGTCCATTGTTATCGAAGCAAGCCCCTAGTATGGTGTGAATGTCAGTTAAGCAGGAGCAATAACTGACCTTGATTCAATCCGATTAAATGCTCATTGAAACAAGCATCTTCAGGTAGAGCTGCTATAAATGGGAAACGAGCTAAGCAGGCTGATTTCAACACTGTTAGCTTTGTTGCATTTTTAAGCTTATTGGCTTAACTCATGTTTACTAAAAAGCTGGCATAAGCCTACAAGGAAGACTGCGGCTAACATTAATGCAGAGAAGGGCACAGCCGTCCCTGTGTAGAACAGTGCGAGTAGAGGTCCTGCAAGTGCACCAAATCCAAATCTAAGTGTTCCTATTACTGCAGTGGCCGTACCTGTTTCCTGTTGGAATTTCATCAATACAATCGCATCAGCATTAACAGACATCACACCAAGGCAAGCCATTAAGGGCAGTAACATAACAACGGTAAATATGAAGTTTAAGTCGAATAAGTTGACCAGTAATAAGCCACTAGCAGAGATCATACCGAAGATGGTCGATACGCGTAGCATTCTCTTCGAACCATAACGACCCACGACCTTACTATTAATCACATTTGCGAGCATAAGTGCTCCGACATTGGTACTAAACAAAATGGCAAATAGTGATTTATCGAGGCCAAACACCTCCATATAGACAAACGGTGACGCCGTTAAATAACAGAAAAAAGCAAACGAGGTGAGTACGCCGCAGGCGATGTTTAGCTTTACACCTGATCTCGTTAATACAGTGCCATAGGAACCTAAAAAAGACTTATCACTGCGGCTGCTCGTATCACTGTCACTCGGCATATTCAGTTTAAAACAGACGAGAAAAAGTAATGCTAGCGCATAAAAAGCGAGAATAAAGAAGATTAAATGCCACTCGCCAAGCTCCAAAATTAAGCTTCCGATACTGGGCGCAATAAGTGGAGCAAGCATCATAATGAGGCTCACATAGGACATCCCTTTAGCGGTATTTTGTCCGTAAATCTCTTTAATATAACCAGGTACAACTACCGTCGCAGCAGCGCCGATAAAGGCTTGAAAGAATCGTAATGTCAAAAAGGCTTCGATTGACTGAACAAATGCCAGTGCAAAGCTGGTAAGCATAAAGCCAGAGAGACCAATAATAACCATTTTACGGCGACCATATCGATCTGCAAGTGGACCGAAGCTGAGCATTCCCAAAGCGTATCCGGCTAAATATAGACTAAGGGATTGTTGAACTAAGGTTATCCCGGTATCAAAACTGCTGGCTAAAGTAGCCATTGCTGGCAGGTACATATCGATGGCTAATGGCGTAATGGCTACAATCGCGGCGAGCATGGGGATGAGTAACGCTAAGTTGGGGATCCCTGTTAGGTTGGTGTGTGGTACTTTATTGTTGGACGTGTTCTTCAATACTGCCTCTTTGAATTTTTCATGCTGGTTCGCTGGTAATAATTGAAATGTGGTACTCGGGTCAATTTAAATTCGGCTTTGATTACTGCCGTAAAGACTTGATAGTTTAGTTGACTTAACATCGAATTGAGATAGCACTAGCGATATGAAAAGTTTTTAGCGGCTCTATAATATCGTTTTAAAAAATTTTAACCAACCATAATTCTATTGTAACCATTCTAAAAAGTGGTTCTATTTGTAAGGATCTATTTTTAAGAGAGTGAAGGTGCGATGGCTAGAGTGATGCTGTATAAAATTAAAAAAACGCCGTTACTTATTAAGTGACGGCGTTTTTATGCTTGTTAAAGCTAAGTAAGGAATTGAGCGATAAAGCTCAAGTTACTTACTTATGTCGACTTAAAAGCCGCGAGGAAGTTGCCCTTTACCTGCTAACTTGTCACGCCAAAGCTCTTTAGGTGTTTTGCCACCATTTTTAGCAGCTACTTTGGTTGCCTTTTTTGGAGCGGCTTTTTTTGCTGCAGGTTTCACAGCTGCTTTTTTCTCGGCTTTAGCTTCTACTGGTGCACTTTCGCTACCGCTTTCAGCTAGCATTGCTTCTAAATCACTGAATCTCAATGATTTACCACCATCGATTTTGTACCAGCTACCTTTCTGTTCAATTTTAACAGCTTGGCCTTCTTGCTTTGCAAGTTTGGCTTCAAGTGTGCTGATAACCTCTTCTTTGGTCAGTTTTGACATAATAATAACCTGTTTGTTTTTGTGTTTACATGAAGGTTTGAAGTGATTTTATCGTTTAATGCACCAAAAAGTCCAATTTTCACCACAAATGGCTTCATTTATATGATGTTTTAGACATTTTATGGTCATTAAGTGAGTCAAGTTTGCCTAAATTTGGGATATGGCAGTTACAACATGGGCATGCTTACTATTGGGTATAGTGTGTTTCTGAATTGAACTTGTATTGGCTTGTTTATAGATAAAAAGCGAGAATAGGGAATGCGGAAATATTTTTCTAGGTGAGTTGATGACACGGACCGAATTAAGCCAGTATTTGGCACAATACCTACAGATAGCCAATTTTAAAGATTACGCTCCTAACGGACTGCAGGTTGAAGGCAAGCAAGAGATTAAAACCATTGTCACAGGCGTGACCGCTTGCCAAGCATTGATTGATGAAGCGATAGCGTTGAATGCCGATGCAATTATTGTGCATCATGGTTTCTTTTGGAAAAGTGAAGCAGAAGTTATCACTGGCATGAAGCAAAGGCGGATCAAAGCCTTATTGGTAAATGACATCAATCTCTTTGGTTATCACTTGCCGTTAGATGCGCATATTGATGTGGGTAACAACGCACAGCTGGGCAAGGTACTCGGTATTGACAATGCGCGGGTGATTGAAGGGGTCGCACAAGGCCTAATATGGCGTGGTGAGCTCAGCGTACCAGTGCAAGCCAAAGAGTTAACCAGTGCGATATCGCACACGCTATCCCGCGAGTGCTTGCACTTGGGTGATGAGACCGGTTTAGTTGAGACTATAGCGTGGTGTACCGGTGGCGCGCAGGATTACATTGATATTGCAGCTTCTCTAGGCATTGATGCATTTATCAGTGGTGAAGCATCTGAGCGGACATATCATTGTGCAATGGAGCAAGATATTCAGTATTACGGAGCTGGTCACCATGCTACTGAGTTATACGGCATTCAAGCATTGGGCAAGCACTTAGCTGATAAATTTGGCTTAAGTCACCATTTTATTGATATCAGTAACCCAGTTTAGTACTGAGAAAAAACGGATACAAAAAAGCCGCTGGTTTAACAGCGGCTCTTTTATGCAAAGTGAGCTTTACATCACTCGCATACCCGGTTTAGCGCCTGCATGTGGCTCAAGGATCCAGATATCTTTTCCACCTGGGCCTGCCGCAAGTACCATACCTTCAGATTCACCGAATTTCATTGTACGTGGTGCGAGGTTAGCAACCATTACTGTGTGCTTGCCAACCAAATCTTCTGGAGCATAAGCTGACTTTATGCCAGCGAAAACTTGCTTGGTCTCGCCACCTAAGTCAAGTTCTAAGCGAAGCAGCTTGTTGGCTTTTTCAATATGTTCAGCTTTTGAAATAAGTGCAATACGCAGATCAATCTTAGCAAAATCATCAAAACTGATCTCTGCGGCTAACGGTTCTTTCTCAAGTTCCGTTTTCACCTCTTCAACTTTAGGCGCTTCGGCGGCTGTTACTTGTAGGTTCTCAGTAGACGCTGCGATGATAGCTTCGATACTCTTCATCTCTATACGCTGCATTAAGGCTTTAAACTTAGCAATTTCATGACCAGCGAGATCTACGTCCAAATTATTCCACGTTAGCTCTATCTGTAGGAAAGCTTCGACGTCCGCCGCAAGCTTTGGTAATACAGGTTTAAGATAGGTCACAAGAATACGGAACAAGTTTAGTGCGTTGCTGCATACTTGATGAGCTTCATCTTGCTTCGCTTCATCTTTAATCAACTGCCAAGGTGCAGCATCTGCTACGTAGGCATTAGCAACGTCCGCTAGCGCCATGATCTCACGCATCGCTTTACCAAATTCACGGGTCTCGTAAAAATTGGCAATCGTCTCCTGTTTTGCTAAGAAACTCTCAGTCAAACTACTATCAGCAACTTTAGCCAATTTGCCATCAAAGCGCTTACTGATAAAGCCTGCTGTACGAGATGCCAAGTTAACCAGCTTACCAACAAGATCAGAGTTAACACGTTGAGCAAAATCTTCTAAGTTCAGATCTAAGTCATCAATTCTGCTGCTAAGTTTTGCGGCATAATAGTAACGAAGATATTCAGGATCTAGATTATCAAGGTACGTACGTGCCTTAATAAATGTTCCTTTAGATTTTGACATCTTGGCACCGTTTACGGTGACATAACCATGGGCATAAACGCTCGTAGGTTTACGCAGACCCGCGCCTTCAAGCATGGCAGGCCAAAATAGACTGTGGAAGTAAACGATATCTTTACCAATGAAGTGATATACCTCAGCGGTAGAATCCTTACTCCAAAAATCGTCAAAGTTCAAATCGTCACGCTGGTCACATAAGTTTTTAAATGACCCCATGTAACCGATTGGTGCATCTAACCAAACATAGAAAAATTTACCTGGTGCATCTGGGATTTCAAAACCGAAGTAAGGTGAGTCTCGTGAGATATCCCATTGCTGCAGACCTTGCTCAAACCATTCACTTAGCTTATTTGCCATCTCTTGCTGCAAAGAGCCTGAGTTGATCCACTCTTTCAACATGTCTGAGAATGCCGGCAGGTCGAAAAAGAAATGCTCACTATCCTTCATCACTGGCGTCGCGCCTGATACGGCCGAGTACGGGTTGATTAGGTCGGTAGTGCTGTAGGTTGCACCGCAATTGTCACAGTTATCGCCGTACTGGTCTTCACTCTTACATTTTGGGCAGGTGCCTTTAACAAAACGGTCAGGCAAGAACATTGACTTTTCAGGGTCGTATAACTGAGAAATTGTCTTGGTTTTTATATAACCCGCATCACGTAATTTGAGATAAATTTCACTGGCAAGCTCGCGGTTTTCTTCGCTGTGGGTACTATGAAAGTTATCAAATTGGATGTTGAAATCAGCAAAATCTTTTTCATGCTCTTTTTGAACTTGAGCAATCATCTCTTCTGGTGCAATCCCCATCTGCTGTGCTTTAAGCATAATTGGCGTGCCGTGAGCATCGTCCGCACAGATATAATGACATTCATGTCCACGTAATTTTTGAAAACGTGACCAAATATCGGTTTGAATGTACTCCAGCATATGCCCTAAATGAATGGGACCATTTGCGTATGGGAGTGCACTAGTGACTAAGATTTTACGTTGTGAATTTGCCATCTTTTCTCGAAATCGCTGGGAACCTAAATACAATGGAATAGATACTAACCGATCCAATGCTGAGTTTCATCAAAACCTAGCGTAACTGTGGTAAATCTAGACTAATGTTTGCATGAAATTCTGGTACAATTGCGCAAATCATATTTAGGGGGTCTACATTTTGTCTTCATCTCACCCAAATTATCATCTCAGTGATGATCTTCTCGTTCCTGTTTTAGCCATTCTTGATGCGTTCCAAGATCCATATTTAAACAAAAGTTTTTTAAGTGCAGGCATGGTGACCAAGCTAGCAATTGAAGGCAAACGTCTGCAACTGGGCCTTTGTTATTCATACCCGTGTCAAACGCAATATCAAGATATCGTCATGGCGGTAACAAAAGAGTTAGCGGTATTGGATGCAATTGATGAAGTAGAGTGTGAAATCGACTTTCAGCCGGATACTGTGTCAGCGATTAGCGCGGTAGAACCTCTGCCAAATATACGCCAAATTATAGCGGTTGCCTCAGGAAAAGGCGGTGTTGGTAAGTCAACCACTGCGGTTAACCTTGCGCTAGCACTGGCGGCTGAAGGTGCCCGTGTGGGTATTTTAGATGCCGACATCTATGGCCCATCAATTCCAATGATGTTAGGTGTTGAACATTTTAAACCTGTATCTCCTGATGGGAAGATAATGACAGCGGCAACAGCGCATGGTATCGCTGCTCAATCGATAGGCTTTATGCTCGATGGAGATCAAGCAGCTGTATGGCGTGGTCCTATGGCAGCGGGTGCATTGGTGCAACTGCTGACCGAGACCGAGTGGCCTGAACTGGATTACATGGTCATTGATATGCCACCTGGAACCGGTGACATTCAGCTAACACTATCGCAAAAAGTACCGGTAAGTGGCGCAGTGATTGTGACCACACCGCAAGACATTGCACTGGCAGACGCTAAGAAAGGCGTTAACATGTTCCAAAAGGTGAACATACCAGTGCTGGGTATTGTGGAAAACATGAGTTTCCATTTATGCCCTGAGTGCGGCCATAAAGATCATCCTTTTGGCGCTGATGGCGGCGAAAAAATGGCAACTAGGTACAATGTGCCATTATTGGGACAATTGCCATTGCAGCTAAACATTCGTGAAGATGTCGATAAAGGCACACCAACCGTTATCGCTGATAGCGAATGTCAGGTTACTAGTATCTATCGAGAAATAGCCCGCAAAGTGGGTGCTCAACTTGCGTTATGCCAAGCGCAATCTAAAGTGTCAATAAGCATATCGGACGATGAGTAGGTTTAAATGAATTCAAAACAATGTGTTGTAATCGCAATTGCTGGTGCATCAGCCTCTGGTAAGAGTCTTATTGCTAAAACGATTTATGAAGAGTTATGTCGTGATCTAGGCACTGATCAAATAGGTGTAATTGCAGAGGATGCTTACTATCGCGATCAAGGTCATTTGTCTATGGACCAGCGTGTATTGACGAATTATGACCACCCCAAAGCGCTAGATCACGAATTGCTTTGTGAACACTTACAGACGCTAAAAGATGGTAATCCGGTTGATATTCCTGTTTACAGCTATACCGAACATACGCGTACCGATGAGAAAGTAACCTTAACTCCTAAGAAAGTGATTATTCTTGAGGGGATCTTGCTGCTAACTGACCCAGCATTACGTGACCAAATGGATGCGAGTGTATTTATGGACACACCGCTGGATATTTGTTTTATGCGTAGACTGTCACGTGATGTTGCTGAACGTGGCAGAACAATGGAATCAGTGATGTCGCAGTACACTGAAACCGTACGTCCGATGTTTTTACAATTCATTGAACCTTCTAAACAGTATGCAGATATTATTGTCCCCCGCGGCGGTAAAAACCGTATAGCGACCGATATTCTAAAGGCTCGAATACAGCATCTTTTAGTTAAATAGAAGTATCCTAAAAAAGTGAGCTTAAGGGACCCTAACGATCATGCGCTTAACTGATATTGAGATTGAAGAGTGTTTAGATAAAGGCATTATCGTTATGGAACCTCACCTCTGCGCTGAGGTGAGACTTTACAGTAAGCGTGAGAGTGCAAAATACAGAGATCAACAAAACGCAGTCGCAAACAGAATTAGTCAGGCTTGCTAATGGCGCTAGTTTGGGTAAATGGACAACCTGATGCCACGATTAGTCCTCTTGATAGAGGGGTAGCCTACGGCGATGGTTTATTTGCAACGATGCGAGTGAACAAAAGTGAGATTCAATTTATTGAATCTCACTTTTTGCGATTAGCTCAAGGTGCGCGGCGTTTAGGCTTTGATTGGCAGCCAACAACGACACTGCGTGAGCTGTTGTTACAGTGTGCTAAAGATAATCCTCAGTCATGCCTTAAACTTCTCTTGTCTCGTGGTGTTGGTGGACGTGGCTATACGCCGCCAAACTCGAGTCTTGCGATTAACGAAGTTGTATCTGTTCATCCGTTTCCCGATTTGTATCAACACTGGCAAAAAGTTGGGGTTAGCTTGCAAACTTCAACTGTGTTGTTGGCAAAGCAGCCACGTTTAGCGGGGATCAAGCACTGTAATCGACTAGAACAGATATTGGTGAAGTCAGTTAGCCTTGCTGACGGTTATGACGATTGGTTAGTGCTTGATAGTGATGGAGATATTATTGAATCATCGATGGCTAACCTGTTCTTTGAAACGGATATCGGCATTGTTACTCCAAAGCTGTCATATGCGGGGGTTGCAGGTATGATGAGAGAACAAATCATTTATCAACTGCTAGAGATGAAATTTTCGGTATCTGTTACTGAAATGAATGTTGATATACTCTCGAAAGTGAAACATATTTTTATGACCAATAGTTTACTCGGGGTTGTTGATGTCACTCAAGTTGACCAACAAACCTTTAGTATAGCGCCTTACACATCTTTATTAAGAGAGCGACTTGATCTGACATTATGAAAAAATTCTTAATCGGCATGCTCGGGACCGGGTTTACGTTACTAACAGTCGTTGCAGTAGGGGGTTATTGGGGTTACCAAACCTTAACGATGTTTGCTCAGTCACAGCTTAATGTTGAACACGCACAAGAGTTAGAGATAAAGAGAGGTACGTCATTTAGCCAGTTCACCAATATATTAACCCAGAAGAAGTTAATTGAAGATGGTAGAAAACTAAAATGGTTAGTGCGTCTGCACCCTGAGTTAGCGCATATAAAGTCCGGCTTATATGAGATAGATCCACAAGAGACAGTTAATAGCCTTTTAGACAAACTGATTGCGGGAGATGAGAAATCATTTGCGCTTACACTACTTGAAGGGCAAACCGTAAAAGAGTGGCAACTTCAATTAGCAGAGCAACAAAAGCTCAAGTTTGATGATGGACTCTTTAATAGTATTTTGCTGAAAAATGGCGATGAGTCGGCTTTACCAGAGGGTAAGTTTTTCCCAGATACCTACCATTATAGGGCCAATAGTTCGGCCAATACGCTATTGCAGGAAAGTTATCGAAAGATGCAAGCTGAGCTAGAAAAGGCTTGGGAAAACAGACAAAAAGACTTACCGTTTAAGTCGTCGTATGAACTGCTTATACTCGCGTCTATTATTGAAAAAGAGACAGGTAAAGCCAGTGAAAGACCTTGGATAGCGGCAGTCTTCATTAATCGTTTACGCAAAGGGATGCGCTTGCAAACGGATCCTACCGTTATTTATGGGATGGGCGAACGTTACCAAGGGAATATCACTCGCAAAGATCTGCGAGAGCAAACGGCTTTTAATACCTATAGAATTAACGGGCTACCACCAACGCCAATCGCGGCACCAAGCCTAGCGGCCTTGCATGCAGCAGCAAATCCTGCCGATGTGGATTACCTTTATTTTGTCTCGCGCAATGATGGTAGTCATGTATTTTCAAAAACACTGTTGGAACATAATCGAGCAGTGAACAAATATCAGAGAAATCGATGAATACAGAATCAACCGTGGCTAATAACGCCAAGTTTGTTGTCATAGAAGGGCTTGAAGGCGCAGGAAAATCTAGCGCAATCGCATTAGTACGTGATTTTATAGAAAAGCACACTGGTCAAATCCCTGTTTGCACCCGCGAGCCTGGTGGTACACCGTTAGCAGAACAGATGCGTGATTTGGTTAAAATTGCCAACGAATCAGACCCATTATGCGATGAAGCAGAATGCTTAATATTTTATGCCGCTAGGGCGCAACTGGTTGCGAATGTGATTAAGCCATCTCTTGCCGAGGGTAAGTGGGTTCTTGGCGATAGACACAACCTTTCATCGCTGGCATATCAAGGGGGAGGTCGCGATCTTATGCCATTGGTTTCAGCCATTAGTGATGCAACGTTAAAAGGTTTTAAACCAGATTTGACACTCTACTTGGACATTGACCCTAAGCTTGGATTGGCACGTGCAGCTAACCGTGGTGAGTTGGACAGGATAGAGCAGCAAGAGATCGCCTTCTTTAATCGAACTCGGGCAACGTTTTTATCCTACGCAGACAACGACGACTCTATTATGATCATTGATGCGAGCCAGAGCATGGCCGCAGTGCATAAAGATATCATTGCAGTACTACAAGATCAGGCCTGGTAATATGCAGCTCTTACCGTGGTTGCAGGACGCAAATGATGCGTTTAACACCCTGTTAAATCGTCAACAGGTCGCACATGCTTATCTTATTGGATTAGATGCAGGTTATGGCGGTGAAACGTTGGCATTGATGCTGGCGAAAGCGTCATTATGCAGCCAAGTGGGGGTTTCTGCTGCCTGTGGTTTTTGTAAAGCATGTCAGTTAATTGAAGCTAATAGTCATCCTGACTTTTATAAAATTGAAGCTGATGGTGCGCAAATCAAAGTTGATCAGATTCGGACGTTATGCCAGAAACTAACGACAACAGCACAACAAGGTGGACGACGAGTTGCCGTCATTCTTAATTGTGAGCGTCTCAACCAAGCTTCTGCAAACGCCTTGCTTAAAACACTAGAGGAGCCGGGTAAAGACACGATTCTTTTTCTGCAAGCTAATACGCCGAGTCGGTTAATGGCGACAATTAGCAGTCGCTGCCAAAGGATCCAAGTTAAACTTCCATCAAGAGTGGATGTGAAGAGCTGGCTTAGCGATGAGCTTAAAGCATCTGATGATTACAGCTGGTGTTTACCTGTCGTTGGTGGGCCATTAGCGATTGTCTCAGCAATTGAAAGTGGCCGCTACCAAAGCTTATTAGACTTCAGAAAAGGTTGGATTCAAAGTTTGTCGTCGGCTCAGCTCTGTGCTAGCTTACAAAATGTGAATGAAAAGCAAGTTTCTGACGCAATTAAGGTTTTATACCTAGTTTTGCATCGAAAACTTGTGAAAGATCAGGCGATGGACCCTTTAATACGCGCATCAATTGCGGTATTTGCAGCCAAGGTCATGCAGCAAGAAACGCGCTTGTCAGTGATGCCAACGGTGAATACATTGGGGTTATTTGAAGGCATAGTCAGAGAATACACTCAGTTATTGGACCACTAAAACACTATGACGAAACTTGTTGTCAATTTTGATACTGTGCATCAACTTTATCGGGCCTATATGCCTTTCATAAAGCCTGCAGGGTTATTTATTGGCAGTACAGAGAGTTATTTTCTTGGCCAATCTCTGTCAGTGGCGTATCACCTCCCGGGCTCAACTGAGAGAATGCAGTTTGAGGGCGTTGTAGTTTGGATTAACCCCATAGGGGCATCAGGCGGGCGTCCTGCTGGTATTGGCGTGAAAATAATCTCTGAGCCAGACATCCACAAACACCATATTGAAAAGCTACTTTCTGCCGAACTGTCATCTGGAGATTTGACCTGCACTATGTAGCTCGGTAGACTTGCTCTCCTTTTAGCTAGTTGGACTCTCCAGTGCTTATCGATTCACATTGTCATTTAGACCGCCTCAAAACTGCCCCCGATCAAGATACTTTAACGAACATTATTAATGCAGCTAAAGCGCGTGATATTGCCTACTTTTTGTGTGTGAATGTTAGGCAACAGGGTTTTATTGAGATGAAGCAGAAAATGGCTTCATTTGATGAGGTTTTTCTATCTGCAGGTGTTCATCCACTTGATGTACAAGACGGACTAAATGTCGAACAGATAGAGCAGTTCGCCCGCGATGAAAAAGTGGTCGCAATAGGGGAGACAGGCTTAGACTATTTCTATGCTAACGAGACAAAAGCGTTACAACAATCTTGTTTTGAACAGCAGATAGATCTTGCCGTTAAGGTTAAAAAGCCACTGATTATTCATACTCGTGATGCAAGAGAAGATACCATTGATTTTCTCAAGCGTGGCAACGCAGATTCTGTTGGTGGCGTATTGCACTGCTTTACCGAAAACTGGGAGATGGCCAAAGCTGCAATTGATATGGGCTTTTACATTTCCGTGTCAGGAATTGTCACTTTTAAGAATGCCGGTGAACTGCGCAGCGTCATTAGAAAAGTGCCAAAAGATAGACTGCTTGTTGAGACAGATTCTCCTTATTTGGCCCCTGTACCCCATCGAGGGCAAGAGAATCAACCTGCTTTTGTGCGTGATGTTGCTGAGTTTGTTGCTGAGTTAAGAGGAGATAAATATGCTGATGTTGCTGAGTACACAACAGAAAACTTCTTCAACTTATTTAAAGATGCTGCACGTATCGCCGGCAGATAATCATATTTAGCGTTCTTTCTCGCAGATTTTAAATGCCAAATTTTAGACAAAAAAAGACCCAAAACTATTCCAATTGTTCTGGGTCTAGGGGAATGGCTCTCTAGGAGCCGTGCGCTACTGTTGATAACCGTTAGGTTAAAATCTGCTATTTACTCAAACTCAGTAAAAACTAATGTATTAGAGTGTAGTAGAGCATTCGCCATTCAGCCTTTTTATTTTATTAAGCTTCCCATCTATATGTAACTAAACATTACAGGCTTGGGTAACGTGCAATTTTGTCTTTTACTAAGTCTCTGGGAAGGTTGTTTTTTAGCTTATTTCCAAGGTGTTTAACGACACCTAATGAACATCCAGCATAACTGACAATTGTTTCGCCTTGGGGCTTAATCTTTTCGGGTAACGGGATATCACGACCCATCAGAAACGCTTGTGCCTCTTCATCTGTTAAAGTAGCGCTTATCGGTGTATTTAATGCTGATATTGCTTCGTGCTTAACTTTAAACCCCTTTTTTAATATATCGGCCAGTTTGATACCGATGCGTTGAAAACGCATTTTTCCGATAAGCGCATTAAACGGTAGCGGGAAAAGCCATATTTCAGCATCGCGTACATAAATATCACCGTCATTAGCCAGAGCCATATCGAACGAGGTCTGAAGGTATTCGGAAAGTGCTGCGATCTGTTTGGCTGATGCCTTTTCAAACGGAAAGTTTTTTTGCTTTCGAGGCTCAGGTAAATGACGTTCTATACTCGATACTTTCTTTATTTTAGCAACGAAAAAGCCCTCACTATCGTAAATTTGCGGCCATACGTGCAAAAAACCCTCTTCTGTACAGGCTTTGTCTGCGCCCGGAAATAGTGACGATAAGCTAATAAACTCAACCGCCTCGGGATAACATTCCTTCAAATAAGCACATACCTGTTGATTTTCTTTTCGACTTAAGGCACAGGTTGAATAGACTAACTCACCGCCGGTTTTTAACGCTTGAAATGCAGAGTCAATTAACTCTTTTTGGGTGTTTACGATGCCTTTAACATCATTGTTATCCCAATTTTTTAATGCATCGGGATCTTTCCTAATGGTGCCTTCACCGCTACATGGCGCATCAAGTAATATTGAATCAAACACTTCAAACATATATTCGCCAAACACACGAGCGTCAAAATGGGTCAATGCACAGTTGGAAACACCCATTCGAGCTATATTGGCATGTAGCACCTTCACTCGACTAGCAGAGTACTCATTGGCAACAAGTAGCCCCTTGTTGTTCATCAGTGCGGCAATTTGAGTGGTTTTTGAACCTGGGGCTGCAGCCATGTCTAGCACATATTGTTGGGCGCTGTTTTCCTCTTGAGCTATTAGTGCAGTAGGTGGCAGCATTGAGCTAGCTTCTTGTATATAAAAAAGCCCTTGCAGGTGCTCTATGGTATTGCCGAGCTGAATGTCGTGGCATAATTCGATCCAATAGCCGTGCTCACACCAAGGGATCTCGGTGAAACTCCAGCCTTTCGGGGTCATCAATGCGATGAAATCCTCTGCAGCTATCTTTAGCGTATTGACACGTATAGAGGGGCGCAGTGGCTTGTTGCTAAAACGGATAAAGTCTTCCATGGTGAGGTGAGGTGGAAGATCTTGTTCGATGCTACTGATAAAATTCTGATTAAAATGAGCCATATGCTTGAGGTAATGCGATAAAGTATTCAGATTATAACCCTAAACAGCGATATAGTGGGAGCACATGTATGGAACTGTGTAGTGATGTACGCGATTAGGAGAGAACCCCTAGGTGTTAAATAAGATTTGGTTTGGCTTTTTTACCATTGCTTTGGGCGCGATATTTATCCAGTTATTGAGTGGAAATATTGGCGTTCTTAGCCATAGTGTCGACGCTATTTTTTCTAGTGCTAAGCTTGCAGCCGAGATTGCTTTAGGCTTAATTGGCGTGCTTTGTCTTTGGATGGGGTTAATGAGAGTTGGAGAAAAAGCTGGCGTTGTAGCATTTTTCTCCCGTGCTTTTGAGCCTCTGTTATCTCGATTGATGCCAGAAGTGCCACGTGGACATGCCGCTTATGGCAGCGTTACCATGAACTTAACGGCAAACATGCTAGGGCTGGACAATGCTGCCACACCGTTAGGGCTTAAAGCGATGCAAGACTTACAGACGTTAAACCCTGTTAAGCATACTGCCACCAATGCACAGATACTATTTTTGGTACTCAATACTTCATCTATAACACTCGTGCCTGTTACTGTTTTTTTATATCGTGCGCAGCAAGGCGCTGCTGCCCCCGCGGATATATTTCTTCCTATTTTGTTAGCTACAAGTGCCTCGACATTAGCAGGAGTAATAGCGGTCGCCATTGTGCAGCGTTTATCGATTCTAAATACCGTCGTAATCGCTTATGCAGCGGGAATTTTAGCGGCATTAACGGCGTTAATCTTCTATTTGTCGACACTGACTGTTACGGCTATTGGGGACGTCAGCACTGCCATGGGTAATGGTATTTTACTGCTACTCATTTTTAGTTTTGTGTTGGTAGCAGGTTTTCGTAAAGTAGCAGTTTATGATGAATTTATTGAAGGCGCTAAAGAGGGTTTTTCTCAGTCGATAAAGCTTATTCCTTACCTTCTAGCAATGTTACTCGCTATTGCTTTGCTACGGGCTTCTGGTGCGTTGGATTACGCATTGGATCTTTTGGCCGGACTCGTCGCTTTCGCTGGCGGCGACACCCGTTTTGTAGAGGCAATGCCGACGGCAATAATGAAACCATTTAGTGGCTCAGGGGCCAGGGCGATGATGTTAGAGACGATGCAGCATTATGGCGTTGATTCTTTTGCTGGGCGACTCGCGGCTATTTTGCAGGGAAGTACAGAGACAACATTCTATGTGTTGGCTGTCTACTTTGGGGCTGTTGGCATACGCAATGGCAGGCATGCCTTAGCGTGTGGTCTATTTGCTGATCTCGCTGGGATTTTGGCGGCAATCATTGTTTGTTACCAGTTTTATGGTTAATTAACGAAAAAAGACGATGCCAAACAGTATCGTCTTCCTCCTTAAATAGTCACTACCATCTTACTCTATTTGGCTGTTTGTCTAGGAGCCCACTCAAGCCAAAGCGGATCGAGTGCAGGGCTAAGAGAGAAGCGGTCGTTAGAATCAAGCATGTTGTCTGTCGTGGTCATGTCTTTAGTCGCTAAGCCTATGCCACCGGCCAGTATTGTTTCCAAAGAGCCTGTCTCTATCTGTGCGCCAGAGAAAAGACCCACATCGACCTTCACTCCAGAAAGATCCCAAAAAACACTGGTTTTATTGATAAGGTGGCGATATGAATTCTCAATGTGCGCTGTCATCTCAATGCCTGTACCATCGTCTATCAATCTGTATTTATCAACTTGACCAACCTTTACACCACGGAAGAAAATCGCAGTGCCTTTATTGATTGAGCCCAGACTGCTATTGGTGATGATGATAGTTAATGCGTTATCAACATTGTGAAACGGTTTTTCAATTAAGCCGACAAACTCTGACGATGTTTGTGTACTAACGCCTGGGAATACCGAAATATAGGGCCCAGTTATAATCGCTTCTGGCGCTTCTATACCGGCTAACGACACTTTTACATCGACGATAGAGAAGGTTGCATCTTGCTGACTAAAATTAGCGGCATAATCTCCGTAAAGGTAAGCATCGACGATTAATTCAGATAGATCTTTACTCAGCACAACAGAGCGGACTTCACCCACTTTGTGACCTAAATATCGAATGGGTGCCTTCTTTGCTAACTTAACGCTAGCGGGGAAGGTTAATGTGACAGCGGTTGATTGGCTTAAGGCGAGAAACTTTGAATCGTATAGGTGTTTGTCGCTACCCGCTACAGGGCTGTCAAGTAAGCCTAATGCGATCCCACCCTTAATTGCACCTAGAAGTGGTGATACTTCAACCTCGACACCACTTAGGTTAGCGTTTATTGATAGTGCGCTATTACGCCAAAATACAGTTTTATCTGTGAGTAAACTGGCAAATGATTTTTGGATACTGATGTCAATGACGAAGTTATTCTCTTTGCGCTGCCATTCAACCTGTTCTACTTGGCCTATCTGCATTTTTTTATAATATACAGGTGAGCCTTTAGTAACATCAGCTCCATTTTGGCTGGTTAACTGCTTGTTAATTAGTCTCTTACTATTAAAGTAGTTTTCAGCGTCGCTATTGTTGGCAAACACATTGAGTGAGGCTCCACTATCTAGTTGTTGACCACTGCTACTTCTAACTAAGCTTAATGCTCCAAGGGCAAAGGTATTTAAATCTCTTGCTGAAACAGCAATCCCATCGATATCCGCCTCAACAGATAGTACTGATTCAGCGATAAAGTAACTGCCTTTGGTGATTAATGACTTAAAATCGCCATCTACTTCAATATCGTATTCCACTTCGGTTAACGAATCATTTAACTGGCTTGATAATACAGTACCGATTGTTATCTGTTTAAACCGCAACTCCGCGCCAGCAGAGATCCCAGGATTGGTGTCGGAATGTAACGTTAATGCCAGTTTTTGCGTGTTTGCAGGCTCTGGTCGTTCAGTTAATAGTGAGTATTGCTGCTGTGGCTTGCCCGAGCCTGGGGTAAAGTTAATCACACTGCCAGTCAATAATCTTTCAGGGTGGTTTATGCCACTGAGAGATATATCAGCGCCTTCAAGCCAAAATGTTGAACTGCCAGCGAGCAATTCACTATATTTACTGTCAATTTTAGCTACTAAATTAACGCCTTCGTCGGTTAGTGTTTTGTTAGTGATATGTCCAATTTCAATGCCTCTAAACATAATAGCGGTGTGTTTCGACACTGATTCAGAGCCCGTAGCCGTTAGCATGAATTCAATACCCCCGAAGGCCTGCTCTTCACTTTCGTACAGAGAGAATTCATGCTGATTCTGGGCTTCCTGCGAAGTTTCGCTAGAACTGAAGCTGATACCACCGGCTAAAATAGCGGCTAGGCTTTCACTGCGCACCTCAATTCCAGATAAAGAGGCATCGATGCTGATCCCTGATACATTCCAAAATTGAGAATCGACTTTGACCAAATTAGCATATTGTTGCTGAATAAAAGCGGTGACAATGATTTTTTTAGTGCCGTCCAAACGGTACCCAACGACTTGTCCTACGGGGATTTGACGATAAAAAAGAGGGGAACCGACATCGAGAGAACCCAATCTTTCGGATGTGATGTTGACAATAAGGCCCTCATTGCCAGGAGTAATGACGGGGGCGGTAATTTCAGCTTCATAAAATGAGCGAGATTCGCCATCGCCTGGCAACATTCCGATGTAGTTGCCGGAAAATAGTGTATCGAGACCTTCAACGCCGGTGATGGATGCTTTGGGTTTGACTAACCAGAATTTGGTGCCCTGATTGATAAACGGTGCAGAGCGGTAGTCCATTAACACATCGACATTTACACCTTGAAGTTCATCATCAATACTAATATCGACCACTTTACCTACAGTGAGACCTTGGTATTTAACCAAGGTTTTGCCTATGTCTATTCCTGTCGCGCTCGGGAAATGAATTCTGACCTCGATCCCCGATTCGCGAATGCTTTTAACACCGAGCCAAGCACCCAGCGCAAGCGCAATAATTGGCAATAGCCAAATAGGAGAGAAGAGTTTTTTCTTTACGACTTTAGGTGTTTGTACGTGAGTCATTTTTAGATTCCAGTCGGTCCCAGAGTAAACGTGTATCAATAACCTTGGCTGCCAGTTGCGTTAGCAAGATGACTAAGGCAAATGCAGTTGCCGCTGGAGCGGGCTTTGCGTCCAGCAACTGGCCCATATTGACTACGGCTACTGTTAATGAAATAACAAAAAGGTCTAGCATAGACCAACGACCTATCCATTCAATAATATGAAACCCTATCATTAGGTTCTTTTTAGAAATAGGTAATTTAAAGCTGATAGCGGTTAAGTATATGGTGAGTCCAATTATTTTTAATAAAGGAACCAAAATACTCGCCGTAAACAATATGATCGCAATCGGGATCATATCGGTTTTTACCAGATGCGCGATGCCTGAAAATATAGTGTCTTGAGTGACTTTTCCTTGGTTTGTCAGGGTTGTTATCGGGTAAAGGTTTGCCGGAATTAACAAAATGGCGGCAGTAATTAACAAGGCCCAGCTTTTTTGTAAGCTAGCGTAGTCTCTGATGGTAAGTTTAGTGTCGCAGCGACTGCAGCATGCCGACTCTGCACAAGTCACCTTATTGCAGGTTGGACAACAGGTTAGCCCTATCTGTTTGCCTAAGGTGGAATTGTTTGGGTTACTGTTCAAGAAAACTCCACATATGCTCTAAATCGTACTCTCTCAAAAGAAATAAATTCATAATAAACAGCATTGTAAAGCAGAAGGTTCCAAAACCAAAAGAAACAGTTGCAAAATCTGCCAGGTTGAAAGCGGCAACTAAAAAACTAATGACATAAATTTCGAGCATGGTGAGTTGGGTCAGTAATCCCTGTAGCTTTAATGCCTGTTTTAATACTGACCTTAAAAATGAATGCTGTAATCCATATTTTATAATCACAATTTGCACCAGTATGGACACGAGTAGTATTCCTGGTGCGATTACAGCTGCTGTCATTACTGCAATAGCGACGACCCAGTAGCCCTGTTGATATACAGCTATAGCACCTTCGAGCACCGTTGTGGTACGCATACTGCCTAAAAATTCCAACTCTAGTACGGGATACGTATTGGCAGGGAAGAAAAATATTATCGCGGTAATACATAAAGCCAACATGCCGTTTATAGAACAATAAGGCGTGTCATACAGTTGCGTGTGACAACGCGGGCAAAGTGCTCTCACCCCTGTTGGAAGCGCACGCTTTCTGATGACAAGGTCACAAGACCGACATAAAGTAACACTATTATCTAGCGCGTCCGATGCCATAAGAATCAAAACCTCTATAAAACGTACTAAGTTAAAGAAAAAGTTTTATCGTGATATAGAACTCAATTTATTCGTAGGCAATTGATTAATACAGAGTCCTTAATATATAAGCGTACCAGATTTTCAAGAAAACTTGCATAAGAACTTCAATGTGTGAGACTCTTTACTGTATATAAAAACAGTGCGAGGTTAATTATGGCCGTTATAACAAAATTTGTTGTCGTTAGAGAAGGGGTTGAAAAGATGACTTTTACATCTAAAAAGGAGGCCGATGCCTACGATAAGATGCTTGATGTCGCTGACAACTTGATCCCCTTTCTGAGCAGAGCAGAACTAGATCTAGCAGATAATGATATTGAAAAAATCGGTTTTTATCTGGCGCAGCATAAAGACGAGCTGCAATCCTTGTTGAAAGGTAGTGTGCCAGAGAAAAAGAAAGCCATTAAAAAAGTATCAAAAAAGACTGATTCAGAATAATTAAAGTTAAAAACAATCAGTTTGAAATTGATTGCTGGCTGATAGAATATGGTTAGTTTATTTGTTTCAATCGACGAAACTGTTAGGGGATATTAATGACTGCGCCATTTTACGACACTTTAAACCGTCAGGTTACCGCTTTGCTGACGGGGGAAGATGATCAAGTCGCGGCTTTAGCCAATTTTTCAGCTTTACTAAATGACAACTTAGTAGACCTTAATTGGGTTGGATTCTATCTATTAAAGAATGATCAGTTAGTGCTTGGGCCCTTTCAAGGAAAAGTGGCTTGTTCTCGTATTCCGATAGGTAAGGGCGTGTGTGGTACTGCGGTTGAAACAAACCAAACACAAAGAATTGCAGATGTGCATCAATTTGCGGGTCACATAGCGTGTGATTCGGCGAGTAATTCGGAACTGGTAGTGCCCTTCAGACGTGATGGTATTGTTATCGGGGTACTAGATATTGATAGCCCGTCGTTATCAAGGTTTGATGAAATTGACCAGCGTGGGGTAGAAACGATGGTTAAAAGTCTCGAAAACTGCCTATTTGGTTAATCTACGAGCAATTATTGTTAATTGATGGTCGCAATCATTTCGTGCTTCTCTATAATAAGCGGTTTGGGCAATGAAATCTCAAATCGTGATTGTTCGGTAAAGCGAATCAATAGCGTTTATGGTAGGTTGTTGCTAAGGTAGGTTTGATTTTGCCACTTAAAAAATAGGTTAATCATTATTAATTTGTTTTTTAGGTCATAATCAGACAAATATGAACGACACATAAATCGATGAGAGGTAGAAACTCTTTTGGTGGTGTCCCTTTTTTAAATTGTGGAAGTAAAGATGGAATCAACAGAAAAGTTGACCGATACCAACGCTATTCTTGCGTACTTATATGAAACATTTCCTTTATGCTTTATCGCTGAAGGTGAAACTAAGCCATTAAAAATCGGATTGTTTCAAGATTTAGCGGAAAGGTTAGCTGATGATTCTAAAGTCAGTAAGACTCAACTCAGAATCGCTTTAAGAAGATACACAAGTAGCTGGCGTTACCTTAAAAGTGTGAAAGCCGGTGCACACCGTATCGATTTAGAGGGTAATTCTTGTGGTGAGCTAGAACAAGAGCACGTTGACCATGCTCAAGCTACACTTAAAGAAAGTCAGGAAAAAGCGAAAGCAAAAAGAATCGCTAAGGCTGGTAAATCCGCTGCGCCGACTAAGAAGCCAGCTAAAAAACCGGTTGCTAGAAGACCGAAAGCGGCGACAAGCGCAAAACCTGTAAAAGAGAAAGTAGCAGAAGTAATTTTAACGCCTGCAGTATTGGCTGAGTTGAAGAAAAATCAACGTGTAAATGTCAAACTAGGTAAGGCACCAGTAGCTGGTGTTATTTTGGATATCAAAAAAGAAGATGTTCAGATTCAGCTAGATTCTGGTTTAACAATTAAAGTTAAAGCTGAATACATACTACTGTAATGGCTTAAAAGCATGTAAAGGAGTAACTTGTTGATGCGGAAAATGTCTCTGGCTGTATCTATCGCCAGTATTTTTGTAGGATTCTCGGCGTGGGCTGTTAGCCCTACTATTCAATTCAGCGAGTTACCTGCTTTAAAACAGGAACCCCAGCACAAGGTGGCGAGTAAACGCGTCACTGGTTTGTTTACTCGATCACATTACCATCGTTTTGAAATGGACGATGCGTTCTCAAAGCAAGTTTTCGAACGTTATCTTAAGCAATTAGATTATCGTAAAAACGTGTTATTGCAATCTGACGTTGATAGCTTTATGGCGTATTCAACTCAGTTTGACGACATGTTGAAAAGTGGCAATCTTCAACAAGCATACTCCATGTTTGAAGTCATTCAAAAGCGTCGTTATGAACGATTTTCCTATGCGCTTTCTTTGCTTGATAAAGAGATGAAATTTGATGTTGCAGGTGATGTTTACGAATTTGATCGTAAAGATGCCGCTTGGCCAAAGAATGAAGCCGAACTCAATGAACTCTGGCGTCAGCGAGTCAAATACGATGCGCTTAACCTTTCACTCACTGGCAAAAAGTGGGATGAAATCGTTACTATTTTGTCGAAGCGCTACAACAATTCGATTAAGCGTCTTAGTCAAACCCACAGTGAAGATGTTTTCCAAGGGGTGATGAACGCATTTGCAAGAACGGTTGAGCCGCATACTAGTTATCTATCTCCTAGAAATGCTGAACGTTTCCAAATGGAGATGAATTTGAGCCTAGAGGGTATTGGTGCTGTTCTTCAAGTCGATGACGATTATACCGTTATTAAGAGCTTAGTTGCTGGTGGCCCAGCGGCTACAAGCGAGAAGTTATCACCAGAAGACAAAATTGTTGGTGTCGGTCAAGAAGGTGAAGAGGTTGTTGATGTCATTGGCTGGCGTTTAGATGACGTTGTTGAATTAATTAAAGGGCCTAAAGGCAGCAAGGTTGTGTTAGAGATCTTGCCAAATAAAGGTGGTTCGAGTGCCAAGTCTTTTGAACTCACCATTGTTCGAGATAAAATTCGACTTGAAGACCGTGCAGCAACATCAAAAGTTGTTGAGCCTACTGAAGGACCATACGCCAATCGTAAAGTGGGTGTTATCCAAATCCCTGGTTTTTATATGGATCTTTCAAAGGATGTTTCTAAAGAGCTTGCAGAGCTGAAAGAAGCAAAGGTTGAAGGGATTATTATTGATCTGCGAGGCAATGGCGGTGGTGCTTTAACAGAAGCTACTTTACTGACCGGTTTGTTCATTGAACAGGGTCCTGTTGTGCAAATACGTGACGCTAATGGACGAGTTTCGCAAAATAGAGACAACGATGGACGGGTTACCTATGATGGACCTTTAACAGTAATGGTCGATCGTTATAGCGCGTCAGCATCAGAGATTTTTGCCGCGGCGCTACAAGATTATGACCGAGCATTAATTGTAGGTGAATCTACCTTTGGTAAGGGGACTGTGCAACAGCATAAGAGCCTTGGCCGTATATACGATATGTATGAGAAGCCTATTGGGCATGTACAGTACACCATTGCCAAATTTTATCGAATTAATGGCGGTAGCACACAACTTAAAGGTGTAACCCCTGATATTTCGTTCCCAAGTGCATTAGAACCAGGGGAATATGGCGAAGCTGAAGAGGAGAATGCATTGCCTTGGGATAAGGTGCCTGTAGCTCAATACGGTACATTAACTGAGATCTACCCGCAGTTGATTCAAAATCTTGATGGTAAGCATCAACAAAGAATTAAGACTGACGTCGAATTTAGCTACATCTTCCAAGATATTGCAGAGTTTAAAGAGAGTCATAACGACAAGACAGTTTCATTGGTCGAAAGTGAACGACTTGCTGAACGAGATGAAAATGACAAGAAGCAACTTGATCGTGTTAACGAACGCAGAGTCCGAGAAGATCTAGAGATCGTTAAATCATTAGACGATATTGAAGACGACATCGAAAAAGCAGATGCATTTCTTGATGAAACAGCTTACATCACACTTGATTTAGCCGACGTCGAAAAAGTCGCTAAAAATCAGAAATAGTTGTTCTTTCCGAATTAGAAAACGCGCTTTTAGCGCGTTTTTTTTAACTTAAAATTAGAATATGTAGGCCTACAATGACACAACCTCAAGCCAAGTACCTCAAAGACTACCAAGCACCGCATTTTCAGATCAGTCACCTTGATTTAAATATCTCTTTAGCAGGTGATAAAACAGTAATAATAGCCACAAGCAAAGTTAACCGAGTCGGTACCCATGGTGAGTCTTTGGTTCTAGATGGTGAAGAGATTAACCTCACATCAGTTAAAATTGATGGTGTAGCAGTGCTATACAGCGAAAAGCAGGGGCAATTGATAATAGAGACTGAGTTGGATAACTTTACTTTAGAAGTTATTTCAGTAACGGACCCAGAGTCAAATACCAGCCTTGAAGGACTTTATATGTCTGACGGTGCGTACTGCACGCAATGCGAAGCAGAAGGGTTCAGACGCATTACCTATTTCCTCGATAGACCAGATGTGCTGGCTATCTATACCGTTCGAATTGAAGCTGATAAGGCATTATTCCCATTCTTACTCAGTAACGGTAATCTCGTTGAGAGTGGTGAGCTAGAGGGTGGTCTACATTACGTTAAATGGCATGACCCTTTCCCAAAACCTGCCTATTTATTTGCTTTAGTGGCGGGTGACTTCGATCTTTTAGAAGATGAGTATATTACTCGTAGTGATAGAGCCGTTAAGTTACAGGTATTTGTCGATAGAGGTAACTTACATAAAGCGCATCATGCGATTGCATCGCTTAAAAAGTCAATGAGGTGGGATGAAACACGTTTCAACTTAGAATATGATCTCGATATTTACATGATTGTAGCCGTTGATTTTTTCAATATGGGCGCTATGGAAAATAAAGGGCTTAATGTTTTTAACACTAAATATGTGCTCGCTGATAAAGCGTCAGCGACAGACGATGATTATCATGGGATAGAGTCGGTCGTAGGTCATGAGTATTTTCACAACTGGACAGGGAATCGAGTCACTTGTCGTGATTGGTTTCAGTTAAGCTTAAAAGAGGGTTTAACTGTTTTTCGAGATCAGGAGTTTAGTTCTGATATAGGTTCTCGTGCAGTTAACCGCATTCATGCTATTAAGGTAATGAAAAATCAGCAGTTTGCTGAGGACTCTGGCCCTATGGCACATCCGATCCGTCCAGAATCTGTCATTGAAATGAACAATTTCTATACGGTTACAGTCTATAACAAGGGTGCTGAAGTTATTCGAATGATCCACACTTTGCTAGGTGAAGATAGATTCCAAGCGGGTATGGCACTGTATTTTAAAAGACACGATGGACAAGCTGTTACATGTGATGATTTTGTCGCAGCGATGGAAGATGCAAGTAAAGTCGATTTAGGGCAGTTCCGACTTTGGTATAGCCAAGCAGGTACACCTCAAGTGACGGTAACAGAGTCTTTTGATGAGTTAACTAACACATATAGCTTAACCTTGACTCAAAATACACCAGATACTCCTGGTCAAGCTCAAAAGTTGCCGCAACATATTCCTTTTGATATTGAGCTTATCGATGCCGAAGGTAATAGTTTGGTTAATCAAGTTCTAGACTTTAAAGAGCAATCTCAGCAGTTTGTTTTTAATAATATAAAGAGCAAACCTTTCGCGTCATTGCTGCAAAATTTCTCAGCTCCGGTAAAGTTAGACTTTGAATACTCGATAGAGCAAATGCTTCATTTGATGCGCTTTGCTAGTAGCGAAGTTGCCAAGTGGGAGGCTTCAGTATCGCTATTCAGTCAGGCTGTATGGCAATGCGTTGAAAGTTTGCAAAGCGGCAAGGCAATGTATATTGATGGTCGATTGGTAGATGGTTTTAAGGGCGTTTTATTATCAGAGAGCCTTAATGAAGCGCTAATGGCTGAGATCCTTACGCTCACAAGTGCTGGTTCATTGATTGAACAAATGGATTCAATTGATTTAGATAGTTTGGCTTTGGCACGCCAGTTTGCAGTGCTTGAGATCGCACAAGGTTGTGAAGATGAGCTGCAAGCAAAAGTAAAACAGTTACAGCGCCTTGATAGTGCTGACGCTCGCGCTCTAAAAAATGTTTGTTTAAGTCTGCTTTTAAAAGTTGATGACTCATATCGTGAATTAGCTAAGCAGCAGTTTGAGTCTGCAGACAATATGACTGATACCTTAGGTGCGCTAACGGCACTCAATGGCGAAACTTCGGCTGATCGAAGTCAACTAATGAGCTCATTTGAAACACGCTGGTTAGAAACACCATTAGCGATGGATAAATGGTTGAGTTTACATGCAACGTTAACCAGTAATGATTGTATTGGGCAATTAGAGCAATTGTTACAACATGAAGCCTTTAGTATGTCTAACCCTAATCGAGTACGCTCACTGATTGGGGTATTTGCTGCTGCCAATACATTTGAGTTTCATCGTAAAGACGCGAAGGGTTATGAGTTTTTGACTAAGGCGATTATTAAGCTCAATACAGTTAACCCACAAGTTGCCGCAAGGATCATCACACCGCTCATTCAATTCAAAAAATTTGACCTAGAAAGGCAAGCATTGATGCGCAGATCGCTACAGGAAATACTTGCGATTAGTGATCTTTCTAAAGATCTATATGAAAAGGTGACAAAAGCACTGTCATAATCATTATTGACTAAGTAAAATCTCAGCTTATTCAGAGGATTACTCTCTGTTTAAGTTGAGCCGTTGACATCAATCCGAGAGAAACCTAGTGCGACAATCTAACCAAGTATTCCAATTCCCGCTTAATATCAGCTATGAAGATTTCCTACCCTATTATCGTGGGCAAGTGACCAAAGTTGAAGTCATCGATACCGCCGGAAGAACGTTATGGATAAGTGCCAGGCATTTTCGGCCGTTTTTTACTCGGTCTGGGATCCGAGCCTATTTTAAAATGGTGGTTGATGAGCAAGGAAATCTGATCAGTCTCAATAAAAATTAGAGTAAATACTTAAAACGGTCGATTACTTTAAACGCACTGGTTTGAATTTGTATATTTTTGTATAAGGCATTGTTATTAAATAATATATAACTTGTAATTACTCTCTTCTGAATATTATCTAAATCTGATTTAAATACACCCTCTCAAACACCACGCTAATTCCCTCTAAAATGGCTGAATCTATTAAAGATTTTCACTATTTCATCCTTGCTCACATCGTGTAAATGCTGTAACAATGGTGTTACCTGTAAGCTAACAGTATGTTGGCTATCAATTCCAATAACAAAAGAATCCAGCAGGTTACGGAGAGAAGCTAAAATGAAAAAGGTTAAAAACGGCTTTAACAAGTCGACGCTCGCTTTGGGGATAGTTGCGGCGCTCGGTTTTGGCATATCAACAAGTGCCAATGCAGTCTCATTTAATTGGGGCGAAGTAGAAGGAACATTTGATTCAACCTGGACTGCTGGTGCAAGTTGGCGAGTAGAAGGGCGAGACTGGAACAATCAGATAGGTAAGGTAAACCAACCTCAGTTTGATTGGTCTGGTTATACTGCATTTGGCAATACTAAATACAGCTCAGCTGAGATTTGGGCGCAGCCAGGTTCCTATTCAAGCAACGGTGATTTGAGCAATTTACTTTACTCGCAAGGTGACACCACTTCAGAGATATTTAAAGGTCTGCATGAATTATCTTTAAAATATGAGAACTTTGGTGTTTTTGCGCGCGGTATGTATTTTTATGACCGTAAGCTCAATGATGGTAATTATGACTTTAACGACCCTCTAACGGGCAAAGAGTTTGATCCTTGTGCAGACAGCAAGGCATCAGAGGTTCAGTGTAAAGACATTCGGTTGCTTGATGCGTTCGTTTACGCTGATTTCGATTTCAACGATGGTGCTAACCCGCTATCGGTTCGCGTGGGTAATCAAGTGGTTTCATGGGGTGAGAGTACCTTGATAGCCCATGGTATCGGTGTGATTAATGCTGTAGATCTTAATATCTTGAATGCACCCGGTGCAGAGTTAAAAGAAGCTTTTAGGCCACAAGGCATGGTTTGGGCATCTTTCGGATTAACCGATGATCTGTCAATAGAAGGTTTTTATCAGTATGATTGGCAGCCTGTTTGGGTACCAACGCCTGGTTCTATCTTCTCTACCAATGATTTTGCTGGTTACGGCGGTTATAACCAAAATGCTCAGCTAGGCTTTAACGCCAATCCTGATATGAATCTCGACTTCCTACTTTCTGAATATAATACGCTTGTTGGCATGGTCGGTTCTGGGCAAGTTGATAATGCAACTCTGGCAAGTCTTGCATTAGCGTATCCAACTAAGGCTACATTAACTGAAGATGATGCTTCAGCGAGTGACGACGGTCAATGGGGCGTTAAAGTTGGTTATTACGCACCGCAGCTGGGTGAAACCGAGTTTGGTTTGTACTACATGAATTATCATAGCCGACGTCCACTGATCAGTGGTACTACTGCTAATTTCACTGAAGAAGCGATTGGTAGAGACTTACAACGCCTAGGTGGAAAAGCGCAGTCTGGCGAAATGATGACCCGTGAAGACCTATTAGCATTAGAAACCTTCTCCAAAGCACAAATTGTCTATCCTGAAGATATCCAATTAATGGGCTTTAGCTTCAACACATTAGTGGGTGACACCTCTGTTGCCGGTGAAATTGCCCATCGTTTGGATGAGCCATTACAGATTGATGATGTTGAACTATTGTTTGCCGCAATGCCACAGCAATTGGCTAACGCTGGCCTTCGCCCTGATTTGGACGGCATTTCACAAGTTGAAAATTATGGTCCTGGTCAATATGCAGAGGGCTTTATCCGTTTAGACACAACTCAAGCTCAAACCACATTTACCCATCTATTTGGTCCAACATTGGGAACTGATAACCTTGTCATGCTTGCCGAAATTGGCGGCGTGTGGATCCATGATATGCCGAGCTTTGATGAGCTTCGCTTAAATGGACCTGGTACTGCGCGTTCGGGTGGTAACCCCGATATGCCTGGCATTATTGAGGCATTGCACAACGGTCCTGAAACAAATCCATTCCCCACCGATTTTGCATGGGGTTATCGTTTAGTCGCTAAGGCGGACTACAACAACGTATGGGGTGGCATAAATATCGCGCCAAGAGTCATTTTCTCTCATGATGTTGATGGTATTACGCCAGATCCAATGTTCCTGTTTACTGAAGGTAAAAAGTCGGTTGCTTTGGGTCTTAACTTTGACTACCAAAGCCGCTGGAGTGCAGATATCTCTTACAACACTTTCTTTGGTGGAGTAGGAACGACAAATACTATGGCTGATCGAGACTATGTGTCGTTCAACGTCAAGTACTCAATTTAAGTCACAAGGACAATAAAAATGAAGAATCTTGCGATATTGTCTGCAGCAGTCATTATGGCCTTAGGCGCATCTAGCGCTTTCGCTAAAGTATCTGACGCAGACGCAGCCAAATTAGGGTCTGAGTTTACACCACTTGGCGCTGTAAAAGCGGGCAATGCAGATGGGACTATTCCAGCATGGAATGGTGGCATTACTGAGCCTGTAGCGGGCTATAGTAAAGGCATGCATCACCCCGATCCATTTCCTGGTGATAAAATTGAATTTACCATTACCAATGCTAATAAAGACCAATACAAAGCATTTTTAAGTGACGGGCAAATCAAGCTTTTTGAGCTTTATCCTGAAACTTTCAAAATGAATGTTTATCAATCGCGCCGCTCTGCGTCAGTACCACAGTTTGTATACGATGCCACAATTGCTAACGCGACACGTGCAGAGTTAATTGATGGTGGTAATGGTATTACTGGAGCATCTATTGGTGTGCCTTTCCCAATACCCGCTAATGGTCTCGAGGTCATATGGAATCATGCTCTGCGCTTTCGTGGTGTTGATATCAAGACATCTCGTAGCCAAGCTGCGCCTACGGCCGGTGGTAGTTATACGCTCGTTGAGACAACTGAAGCTATCCGTTTTCAGTATTCTCGTCCTGAGATGACATTGGATAAGTTAGCCAAAGAAAATACGCTGTTTTTCTTTAAACAAGTTGTTACCCAGCCAGCTCGTTTAGCAGGGACTGCACTACTCGTAAAAGAAACAATGGATCAAGAGAAGTTACCTCGTCAAGCATGGACATACAACACAGGTCAGCGTCGTGTGCGTAAAGCACCTAATGTTGCATTTGACACCCCTGGCACGGTTTCTGATGGCTTAAGAACAACCGATGATTTCGATATGTTTAACGGCTCTCCAGTGCGTTACAACTGGGAGTTAGTTGGCAAGCAAGAGCTATATATCCCTTATAACGATTATAAGCTGCACTCAGATAAGCTGACTTATGAGCAGATCATCACTCCAGGGCATATCAACCCAGAGTTTGTTCGTTATGAAAAGCATCGTGTATGGGTGGTAAAAGCCACATTGAAAGAGGGCATGCGTCATATTTATAAGGCACGTACCTTCTATATTGATGAAGACTCGTGGCAGGTATCGGTTGCTGACTTATATGACAACCGAGATGAGCTTTATCGCGTCGCGATAGCTCACGGCTTGAACTACTACGAAGTACCCACTCAGTGGAGTACTTTGGAAGTATTCCATGATCTTCAGTCACGCCGTTATATCGCAATGGGGCTAGATAATGAAGGCCGTATGTACGACTTTGATGCAAAGCTTAGTGAAGGTAACTTCACGCCTGCTGCGCTAAGACGTGCTGGTATTCGTTAACCCACAAAACGAGGGGCATCTTGCCCCTCTTATATTTAAAGGAAGTCTGTATGTCGTTTAGCATGCTTCGGTTTATCTCATTTTTGAGTGTCGCCAGTATTTTTAATTCTTCTGCTCTATTGGCGCAAGAAACAATATTAGAACAACAAATTCAACCTCTTGCTGCGCACTCTTTAGTTCTCGATATTGCTCAATATGGCGAAACTTTGGTTGCTGTTGGAGAGCGTGGCCACGCATTTGTTTTTGATACAAAATGGCAGCAAGTCAACACACCTACCTTAGCGCAGTTAACCAAAGCTTTCTTTATCTCCGAAGATAAAGGCTGGGCTGTCGGCCATGACGCTACAATTATCCACACTCTTGATGGCGGCTTGACTTGGCATTTACAGATGCAGGCGCCGGAAATCGAAAAACCTTTTTTAGATCTTCTCTTTTTTGATGAAGATAATGGCATTGCTATCGGCGCGTATGGCCTTTTTTATCGCACCATTGACGGCGGTATAAACTGGAAGAGCGAGTACCATCAAGAGCTTCTTTTTGAAGAGGACGTGGCTTACCTTGAAGAGTTAAAAGCCGAAGATGAAGCACTGTATTTGTCAGAGCGTAATAGCTTGCTACCGCATTTTAATCGCGTATTACCTATTGCCAACGATCTGCTCATAATGGTGGGGGAATTGGGTCTTGTCGCTGTCTCAAGCGATAGAGGAAACCATTGGCAGAAACAAGATTTTCCCTACGAAGGGTCTCTCTTTAATGCGGCAACTGTCGATAACCGTGTCTATGTTATGGGGCTCAGAGGGCATCTTTTTGAGTCGAATGAAGACGTAGCGCTATGGCAGGAGATTAGTTTACCTGTCGACTCTACGATTAATGCAGCGATCCCTATAGAGGGGTCTGTGTTGCGTATTGTTGGTAATGCTGGCGTTATTATAGATGTTACGGAAAAAGGTGACGCGCAGTTAGTAGAACAACGACAGGGCGAAAACCTCGTCGCCATTGCTGAAGACTCCACAGGTGTGTTGTGGGTCGCTGGCAATAAAGGTCTCATCAAGTTAGTACAAAAATAATAGGACCTGACTTATGTTAGATAAACTCGTAAATGGCATTGAAACCTATCTCTTCAGGCATCGCGCTTTCGTAATTTTCTTATTTGTTATTGCAACGCTATTTTTAGGCTTGCAAGCAAGCAACCTGAAAATGGATGCTGCTTTTGTAAAAAATATTCCACTCAACCATAGTTACATGAAAACCTATTTGAAACACCAGAAACAGTTTGGTGGTGCAAATAGCATTATGGTGGCGGTTGAAGACACTAGCGGCAATATCTTTAACGCTAATTTTTTTGATTCACTCAAAAATGTGCATGATCAACTGTTTTTTATCCCTGGTGTTGATAGGGCACAGGTAAAATCACTGTTTTCCCCTTCGACTCGTTTTACAGAAGTCGTCGAAGATGGTTTTGCCGGTGGTCCAGTTATCCCTGCTGACTTTACCACTACCGACCAAGGCTTATCCATTGTGCGCGGCAATATTGAAAAAGCCGGTATTGTTGGTCGCCTGATTGCAGAGGATTACTCCGCTGCGATGGTGAGCGCCCAGTTGATGGATTTCGATCCACAAACCGGTAAACCTCTCGATACGCTTGCGTTTGCTGAACAGTTGGAACAGGAGCTGAGAGCACAATACGAAACTGACGATATAAAAATTCATATTATTGGTTTTGCCAAGATGGCTGGTGATGTTGCCGAAGGTGCCAAAGGCGTATTGCTGTTTTTCCTCATTGCCATTCTTGTCACCGCTGTCATGGTGTACTTTTTCTCTAAATCAATTGTGCTGACTGTTTTACCACTCGTGTGTAGTTTAATTGCTGTTGTGTGGCAACTTGGTTTGTTAACCGTTGTTGGTTTTGGCTTAGATCCTATGTCCATCTTGATACCATTCTTGGTATTTGCGATAGGAGTAAGTCATAGCGTACAGATGATTAACGCAGTTAAGCGCAGAGTGGGTGACGGACAAAGTACTAAAGCTGCGGCTGCGTTAGCGTTCAGAAGTCTGTTGATCCCAGGTGGTGTGGCGCTGTTATCGGACACAATAGGATTTTTGACCCTTCTGGCGATTGATATCGGTATTATTCGCGAACTGGCAATTTCTGCGTCTCTAGGTGTCGCGGTCATTATTTTAACCAACCTGATTCTATTGCCACTTGTTATTTCTTATACCAATGTGCAAGCTCCACAGAGCAGCGCCGCGGTTAAAGTAAATAATATTTGGGTCAAGCTATCAAAGTTCGCAACGCCTAAATATGCAGTATGGGTATTGCTCATTACTACTGCTTTATATGCTGTAGGGTTACAGCAAGCGAATCAAATGAAAATCGGTGATCTTCAGGGCGGGGCACCCGCACTGCATTTAGATTCTCGATATAATCAGGATACTTTCTTCATTACAGATAAGTTTTCAATTACCACAGATGTAATGACTATTATTGTAGAAGCATTCCCAGAAGCGTGTACTTACCACTCGGTACTAACTCAAATTGATGAGTTTGAGTGGCAAGTGAGTAACACTGCAGGTGTTGAGTCGACTGCGAGCTTGGCTTCGGTAGCTAAAAGAGTCAACGCTGGCTTTAATGAAGGTAATCCGAAGTGGCAAGTCTTGCCTAGAAACACCGCAAGTCTTGTACAAGCGGTAGGGCGTGTACCCACAACTTCAGGTTTATTAAACAGTGATTGCTCCGTTATGCCTGTGTATCTTTTCCTAAAAGATCACAAAGCAGAAACCATTGAAGTCGTTATCGCCAAGGTTAATGAGCTGCAAACGAAGATGAATAATGAACAACTCATGTTCAGGTTAGCATCAGGCCCTGTCGGCGTCATGGCGGCAACTAACGAAGCGGTTGCTGAAGCCCAACTGCCAATGATGCTGTATGTCTATGGTGCTGTGTTTGTATTGTGCTTGATAAGCTTCCGCTCTTTACGTGCCACTATTGCGGTTATTTTACCTTTGTATGTGGTATCGACTTTAGCGCAAGCATTGATGACACAACTTGATATCGGTCTTGCGGTAAGTACTTTGCCGGTTATTGCTCTAGGCGTCGGTATTGGTGTTGATTACGGGATCTATATTCTATCGACAATGGCGGTAAGGTTACGAGATGGTATGCCGGTACAGCAAGCGTACTATGAAGCATTAGTCGAGCGTGGCAGTGCGGTAATATTTACCGGCTTAACACTTGCAATAGGCGTGAGCACTTGGTTCTTCTCTGCGCTTAAGTTCCAAATGGACATGGGTATATTGCTCACGTTTATGTTTTTAGTAAATATGTTAGGTGCCATAATTATCCTACCGGCAATAGCAGCGGTATTTTGGCGGCAACCCAAGTAAAGGCTGAAAAAAGAGAAGCGAAAGCTTCTCTTTTTTTTGCATAAAAAAACGCTATCAGCGATTGTTATTTCACCGGATAGCCATAAAAGCTGCGAAGCATTCTTTTTAGGAGGCACTACCACTAAAATAGTTCTCGAATTATGGCAGATTTAGTAATAGACTTCGCGCTATGACCTAGGTCACAGAAATAGGCTCAGGTCAGATTTGAAGCATCCATAAAAATATAAAAGCGCTGCCATAGCCCCCTAAGGAAACAGCAACATGGCCTTGAAAGATGCAATGCCTTCAGTACTACTAGAAAATGTAGTCAACCTTATTCACTCTAAAGTACCCAGTTCACAAGCAAAGCAAGTAGAACAGTTTGCGACTTGCCTATACGCGCATATGTCGAAAGATGACCTTAATGCCCGTAATGACAGCGACCTCTATGGTGCTGTTTTGAGTCAGTGGAACGCCCTTAATAAAACATCCATTGGGGAAGGGCACATTCGTGTGTTTAACCCAAGCCAATCGAAACATGGTTGGGAGTCAACTCATTCGATCATTGAGATCATTCAGCCCGATATGCCTTTCTTAGTAGATTCTGTCGGTATGGCAATTAATCGACTGGGTATTACGGCACACATGATGCTCCATACTCCCATGGCGATTGAGCGTAAAGATGGCTCAGTGATCCGAGTCAGTTATAGCGCTGATGAACAAGCTGATGTTGATAAAGTTGCTGTATTTTTAATTGAAATCGATAGACAAAGCAGCGAAGCGGATATAAAAGCGTTAACCAAAGAGATTGAGTCTATTATTGCCGACGTCGCTGCATCAGTACAAGATTGGGACGTTATGTCTGCCAAGTTGGGCGAGACGATAAACGAACTGGCTAGTCGACCATACCCCGGCACGAAAGAAGAGCTAAGTGAAACGACTAAATTTCTTGAGTACCTCAATAACCACCACTTTACCTTACTAGGTTACAGACGTTACGATTTACGTAAAGTGGAAGGTGATTTAGAGTTGGTAGCAGACAAGAGTACAAGTTTAGGCTTGATGACAAAGTCCGCAAAAACCAATACCGAAACCGGCTTATTACTGTCTAACTTCTCAGAAAGTGCCCGTAAAGAAGCGCTTGATAGCAGTTTGTTGGTATTGACTAAAAGTAGCGAAAAGAGCCGTGTTCATCGCCCAGCTTACGTAGATTATATCGGCGTAAAACGTTTCGATGAAGAGGGGAATGTTATTGGCGAAGACCGCTTTATTGGTCTGTACGCATCTAACCTGTATAACCGCAGCCCTCGTGAAATTCCACTGCTTGCTGAAAAAGTGCAGCGCGTGCTTGATCGCTCAGGCCTAGCGCCTCGTTCTCACGATTATAAAGCATTGATGCATATTCTTGAGACGTTACCGCGTGATGAACTCATTCAAGCAAATGTTAAAGAGCTTGCTCGTGTTGCACACGGCGTGCTTGAGATGCAAGATCGCGACAAACTAAAACTGTTTGTCAGAAAAGATGGTTTTGGCCGCTTCCTATCTTGCTTAGTATATGTGTCTAAAGAGCGTTACAACACTAAGTTACGTGAAGATACCCAGCGGATTTTGGCTCAACATTTTAATAGTAGTGAAGATGTTGAGTTTACAACATATTTTTCAGAGTCAACCTTGGCTCGCACTCATTACATTATCAAAGTTGATAACAATAATATGGATGTCGATGTGGCAGCGATAGAAAATAATTTGACTGAAGCAGCTCGCTCTTGGGAAGACAAACTGGGTAGTGCTTTAATTAGTGCTCAAGGTGAAGAAATTGGAACAAGCCTGATTAAGAGTTACGTCGATGCGTTTCCTCGTAGCTATAAAGAAGATGTATTGCCAAGTTCTTCTGTCGTTGATATTCAACATCTTGAAGCGTTAGATGATGATCATAAGCTAGGCATGTTGTTTTATCAGCCGCAGGAAACAGCACTTAAAAATAGCAAAGTGCGTTTAAAACTATTCCATAAAGACGAGCCGATTCATCTTTCTGACGTGTTACCTATGTTGGAAAACTTTGGATTACGGGTCATTAATGAGCGTCCATATGAAGTGATTACCGCAGACGGTGATACTTATTGGATCCTAGATTTCTTAATGACAACTCAAGCAGTTGCCACTGATAATTTGGCTGATAGCCAAGAGCGATTCCAAACTGCATTGTCGCAAGTTTGGAGAAAAGAGCTTGAAGATGATGGCTTTAACCGCTTGGTATTATCAACCAGTTTGACAGGGCGCGAAGTCTCCGTACTGCGAGCCTACGCTAAATATATGCGTCAAATTGACTCTACCTTTAGCCAAGCTTACATCGAAGAAACTTTTTCGAGCTATCCTCAAATAGCTGATTTACTCGTTAAAATGTACATTCGTAAATTCAACCCAAAGTTGAAAACACGTACATTAAACAAATTTATTGAGCAGATTGATCTTCGTCTCGATGACGTTTCAAGCTTAGATGATGACAGAATTATTCGTCGCTATCTTGATTTAATCAATGCAACCAATCGTACTAACTTCTATCAAGTTTCCGCTTCTGGTAGCCCTAAATCATATATCTCTTTCAAGTTCGAACCGGAACTTATCCCTGAGATGCCAAAGCCATTACCTAAGTATGAAATTTTCGTCTATTCCCCTCGGGTTGAAGGTGTTCATCTACGCGGCGGAAAAGTGGCACGTGGTGGACTGCGTTGGTCTGACAGACGAGAAGATTTCCGCACCGAAGTGCTTGGCCTAGTGAAAGCACAGCAAGTTAAGAACACTGTAATTGTTCCTGTCGGTGCTAAAGGTGGTTTTGTTTGTAAGCAACTGCCGACAGATGGCGGTCGCGAAGCCTTTTTTGCCGAGGGACAAGAGTGTTACCGATTGTTCATTCGCGGCTT
Source organism: Shewanella sp. KX20019 (assembly GCF_016757755.1). Classification (NCBI taxonomy): domain Bacteria; kingdom Pseudomonadati; phylum Pseudomonadota; class Gammaproteobacteria; order Alteromonadales; family Shewanellaceae; genus Shewanella; species Shewanella sp. KX20019. The sequence goes on from NZ_CP068437.1 coordinate 2,369,072, forward strand.
GCTCGACATTAGCGATAACATTATTAATGGCGAAGTGGTTGCTCCTGAAAATGTCGTTATACACGACGAAGATGACCCATATTTAGTGGTTGCAGCCGATAAGGGTACCGCTACATTCTCTGATATCGCTAACGAAATCGCTGAAGAGTATAACTTTTGGTTAGGTGATGCATTCGCTTCTGGTGGCAGTAACGGTTATGACCACAAGAAGATGGGAATTACCGCCCGCGGCGCTTGGGAATCCGTTAAGCGTCACTTCCGCGAAATGGGCGTTAATTGCCAAACGACAGACTTTAGCTGTGTAGCAGTTGGAGACATGGCGGGTGATGTATTTGGTAATGGTATGTTGCTGTCTAAGCATACACGCTTAGTAGCAGCATTTAACCATATGCATATCTTTATAGACCCAAATCCAGATGCAGCGACGAGTTATGTTGAACGTGAGCGCTTATTCGCATTGCCTCGTTCAAGTTGGGAAGATTACAACGCTGAGTTAATCTCAAAAGGCGGCGGCATATTCCTACGTTCTGCTAAATCGATTCCACTGTCTGCAGAAATGAAGAAGATGTTAGGCACTCAAAAGGCCTCGATGCCACCGCTCGAGTTGCTCAAAGAGTTACTAAAAATGCAGGTCGATTTGATCTGGAATGGCGGTATTGGCACTTATGTTAAAGCAACAAAGGAGACCCATGCAGAAGTGGGCGACCGCGCCAACGATGCTATCCGTGTCAACGGCACCGAAGTTAGAGCCAAAATTATTGGTGAAGGTGGCAACTTAGGTTGTACTCAATTGGGTCGTATTGAATACTGCGCTAATGGCGGCCGTATGAATACTGATTTTGTTGATAACGTCGGTGGTGTTGATTGTTCTGATAACGAAGTCAATATTAAGATCTTGCTTAATGCGCTAGTCGCTGATGGTGAAATGACTGTTAAGCAGCGTAACCGTTTGTTGGTCGAGATGACCGACGAAGTCAGTCGTATCGTGCTGCAAGACTGTAAAGATCAGACCCGTACAATCTCTGTTACTCAAGTGCGTGGGGCTGAGCAGTTAAAAGAGCAGATCCGTTTTATCCATTACCTCGAAAAAGCAGATAAGCTAGACAGAGCGCTTGAGTTCTTGCCTAATGAAGATGAGCTTGCAGAACGCTTAGTTAATGGTAAGTCGCTGACTCGCCCTGAGCTTTCTGTACTTGTTGCTTACGCAAAGATGGTTCTTAAAGAGCAGTTATTAACGACTGAGATCACTGAAGACAGTTTCTTAAGTCAGTTACTTATCGAATACTTCCCTAAGCAGTTGCAAGAGAAGTACACCGACAATATGGCTGCACACCCATTGCGTGGTGAAATTATAGCAACTTCGTTAGCCAATGAACTCGTTAATGATATGGGCCTTAATTTCGTACAACGTATGCAAGATGAGACTGGTGCCTCAGTAGCAGAAGCTGCTATTTGCTATACTATGGCTCGCGAAGTGTTTGGTTTAGCAGATTTAACTAAGTCAATTACTGATCTAAATGGCATTATTCCGGCAGTTGTACAGTGCGAAATGTTGCATCAGTTACGACGTAATATTCGTCGTGCTAGCCGTTGGTTCCTACGTCATCGTAACCGTAATCTAAATATTGAACAGACGATTGAGTTCTTTAGACCTGTTTTTGATGAGCTTAAAGCGAATGTGCATCAATATATGGTTAATGATGAAGTCGCTGGCATACGCGCAGAGTCTGATGCACTGATTAAAGAGGGTGTACCAGAAGATGTAGCAATGGTGGTCGCTAACGTTAGTACACTATTTTCTGCGTTAGATATTGCACAGATTTGTGATCTTGAAGCCAAACCGGTTCCGTTGGTTGCTGAAACTTACTTTAAGTTAGGCGCGAGCGTTGATCTGCATTGGTTCCTCGAGCAAATTAGTGCACAACCAGTATCGAATCACTGGCAAGCACTGGCAAGAGCAGCATTTAGAGAGGAGCTTGATTGGCAACAGCGTTCACTAAGTTCTGTGGTATTACGAACTTGTACTGAAAGCTGTGATGCTAACAAGATCATTTCAGAGTGGATTGAATTGAATCAAGGCTTGTTGGAACGTTGGTTCCATATGCTGGCTGATTTCAAAACTTCGCAAAGCCATGAGTTTGCAAAGTTCTCTGTAGCCCTACGTGAACTTAATCTTTTGATCCTTCACTGTGAAGGTCAAAAGTAATCTGATATAAATCAGAGGCCCTGGCAATTGCCGGGGCTTTTTTCGGTCTAGGAGAAAGCATGTTTTATAAAATAGCACAAAAGTTCATGTTTCAGATGGATCCTGAAGTCGCCCATAATTTGGCGATCGGCAGTTTAAAAGCTACGGGCCATTCGCCCCTAAACTGCTTCTATGCACAGAAAATTAAACTAGCCCCGGTGACTATGATGGGACTGACATTTCCAAACCCAGTCGGTCTAGCTGCGGGAATGGATAAAGATGGCGAATGTATTGATGCTTTTTATGCGATGGGATTTGGTCACATCGAAGTTGGTACAGTTACGCCACGGCCTCAACCAGGCAATGAGCAACCAAGGTTGTTTAGACTTAAACCTGCTAAGGCTATTATCAATCGAATGGGCTTTAACAATAAAGGCGTCGATAGTTTAGTTGAGAATCTGAAAGCGGTAAAATCAGCTGCGATGGTTGGTGTTAATATAGGCAAGAATAAGGACACACCAGTTGAGCTTGGAAAAGACGATTATTTAACCTGTATGGATAAAGTTTATCCCTATGCAGCCTATATAGCGATAAATATTTCTTCACCAAATACTCCCGGTTTACGATCGCTACAATATGGAGATCTGCTAGATGATCTTTTAGGATCACTTAAGCAAAAGCAAAAAGATCTCGCCGAAAAGCATGGTAAATATGTACCGATAGCATTGAAAATCGCACCGGATCTTTCGAGCGAAGAGATTGAAAAGATTGCAGATTCACTTATTCGTAATGAATTTGATGCAGCAATTGCAACCAACACTACGTTAACTCGTGATGGTGTTAGTGGGTTGCTTAATGCCAATGAAGCTGGCGGTTTGAGTGGTAAGCCATTGAATTCATTGTCTACTGTAGTAATTAAACTGCTTGCTGATTGCCTCAAAGGTCAAATCCCTATTATTGGGGTCGGTGGTATTAATTGTGCTGCGGATGCTTTAGATAAATTAGATGCTGGCGCTCAAATGGTACAAATTTATTCTGGCTTTATTTATCAAGGCCCGCAATTAATAAAAGATATAGTGGAAGCGTATCGTATAAAATAGCAGCATTACGAACGTTAATTAATATACTTCTTAAGGAAACGATCATTTGGATCTAGTAATAGATCTCAATGATCGTTTTTTATTTTATATGATCGTGATTTTCGTTTTAAATTTATTTTGATATTGATGAAATTATCATCTATTATCCAGTTGTATCTAAATAAAGGTAAACGTTATGTTATTAATGCCAACAAGGGAATGGCAATGGGGATATAATGAAACATATGGTGTATTAACTGTTTCGTTAGACAGTGATATGGAATTTCTATCACCATATAAATTAAAGTCCCTAATACCTGATGCCAAAATTAAAACTGAGTTTAGCGTTGAACACGCTAAGTTCTATATTGCTTTGGTTGATCGTTTATCAAAAACACTTTCGCTCAACGATGCACTCATTGTCCAAATAGCACTGAACGCTACGGCTGGACATTTTTTATTAAAACCCCAAATGCCCAAATCTTGGTTTTTCGAAGTGTCACACGAATGTGTGTATAGTGGTATAGGCAAGATTTTCCAGTTGAGAACCTGTCAACATACTGTGCCTGCAATGGTTATAGAATCCGGATTACAAGCATCATTGGTGATGATCTTGTCTCAAGAGTGTCGCTTGACAGATTCAAAAACGTTAACTCAATTTGAAACAATTAAAGTCATGCATAATCGTTTAGCGCCTTTGGCTGTAGAGAGAAAAATAAACGCAGCTTAATCAGCATAGAGTTAATTGTAACAATAAGCATTCTTTTTTGATCTAGAATCAATAAAAAAACCGGGATCTGACTAATTATCAGTTCCCGGTTTTTTTATTGTTAAAGCTAAGTAACTAGAGATTAGTTATTTGCTTATTAACTTGTTGGGCAGCTAACTTCGGCAACAGTATCAATAGTAATTTCGTCAACCGGAACATCATTCCCAAGAGTAGGTACAATACTGATTTGATCAGCGATATCCATACCACTAATCACTTGACCAAATACTGCATAACCTGCATTTGACGCTGACGCATCTAAGTGTGGGTTATCTAATACATTGATAAAAAATTGCGATGTGGCTGAGTCTGGGTTAGTCGTTCGCGCCATTGCAATGGTGTTGCGTTCATTACTGATCCCGACACTTGCTTCATTAATGATAGGGTCATTAGTCGGTTTAGAAACAAGCCCAGTGGTGAAGCCGCCACCTTGGATCATGAAGTTGTTGATGGTTCGATGGAAAAGAGTGCCATCGTAAAATCCTGAATCAACATAGTCTTTAAAATTTTGTCCCGTAACCGGCGTATTGGTTAGATCAATAGCGAGTGTCATATCGCCTTTGTTTGTCGACATTAAATAGCACACATCAGCTTTTAAGGCGGGTACGACTGTAGGCGGCTCTGGTGTATCTGAACTATCTGAGCCACAAGCGGTAATGGTTAGACAGGCTAATAGTGGAAACATTTTTTTCATATTTGGACCTTATTATTATGTTTGTAATTCAGGCTAAGCCTTGTTTCGACATTGTTGCTTGAATGCGTTTTAAATGCAGTGTACATGCTGATAAGATGTGATCAATAGAGGCGGAGGGAAAGTTACAAAATGTCGCACTTTTAATAGGTTAAATCGTGTGCTTAACAAGTACAAATAGACTGTAGTGCTATAAATTGAATGCAGCTTGACGTCTAACCAAGGTTTGTCACAAGCAATATAAATCGCGTTAGCGCTGTTCGTTCTCACAAAGGAGATCGGTAAAGTGGATAAAACATCGTACTTTTATTATCTCATTTAGAATATATCGGCTTTAAGCCAAGATCTTTTTATCATTTAGTGGCGCTTACGGGTATAATCACTAACTAATTTTTATTCAGTGTCTATCTATCGATGTTAAATTTTTTTGCTGCTGCTCCTCGGGGCTACGAATACGCGTTATCGCTTGAATTAGCGGAGCTTGGCGCTTCAGATATCAAAGAAAGTGTTGCGGGGGTATATTTTACTGCTTCGCTAGAACTTGGTTATCGGATCACCTTGTGGTCGCGACTAGCCAGCAGAATCATTTTAGTGATCTATAAAGGTCCCTGTGAGTCGCCTGAGCAACTCTATAATGCTGCTTATGGTATTGATTGGCAGATGCAGTTCTCTAATCGCAGTACTTTCAGTGTTGATTTTCATGGCATGGGTGGCTTTATCAATAATACCCAATTTGGTGCTTTGAAGATTAAAGATGCGATTGTTGACCGCTTTCGTGATGATGACTTTTCTCGCCCGAATGTTGAAAAAATTGATGCTGACTACAAAATTGATGCACATTATCGTCGTGGCGAAATTACTCTAGGCATAAACTTCTCTGGGCCAGCGTTACACAAACGTGGCTATCGCTCAACAACGGGTGAAGCACCACTGAAAGAGAACTTAGCTGCAAATATGCTAGTACGTAGTGGTTGGAAAAAGTCACCGGTGACATTACTCGACCCATTCTGTGGTAGCGGTACAATCCTAATTGAAGCGGCAATGTTGGCATGTGATATTGCCCCCGGTATTCATCGCGAGCGCTTTGGTTTTGAAAAGTGGTTACCCCACAATGATAAAGTGTGGCAAGAGCTATTAGACGAAGCGCATGCCAGAGCATCTCTCGGTAAATCACGCTGTAAAGTTAAGTTTTATGGTTCTGATATCGATTCTAGAATTGTAGCGCTCGCTAAGCGCAACGCCGAAAATGCTGGAGTATTAGAGTTTATCGATTTTAATGTCGGCAATGCGTTGAATATAAATGTTCCTGAGTCGAGTGGCTATCTAATTTCAAATCCACCCTATGGTGAAAGACTCGGTAACATGACCTCTTTACTGCAGCTTTATTACCAACTCGGTGACAAATTCAAAGCAGAATTTGGCGGTTGGAGTTTGGCAATTCTTAACAGTGACGTTGAACTGCTATCTGCATTAAAGCTTAAAGCCGATAAACAGATGAAGATGAATAACGGTGCATTAGAGTGTGCTTTTAATCTTTATACTGTCCACGCAGAGAACACTCGCCGGGTGGATCCTGCCACGATAAAACGAGACGGTGATGTCAGTGATATTGCTGTACCGTTTGCCAATCGCCTTAAGAAGAATTTTAAGCAGTTACAAAAATGGGCAAAGAAAGAGGGTATCGACAGTTACCGTCTTTATGATGCTGACTTGCCTGAGTACAATGTTGCCATCGATTTGTATCTTGACCATGTGGTTATTTATGAGTATGCAGCGCCGTCAGAGATCCCTGAATCAGTGTCTAAGCGCCGACTAACTGATGTGTTGATTGCTTTGCCGCATGCTATTGGTATCGATCCCAATAATATCGTGTTGAAAACCCGTGAGCGTAAGAAAGGTATCAGCCAATACGAAAAGATGACTGCGAATAAACTTGAATTGATCACCACCGAGTATGGCGCTAAATTTAAGCTCAATCTGAAAGAGTACCTGGACACCGGTTTATTTTTAGACCATCGTTTAACCCGCAAAATGGTAGGTGCAAAGTCTAAAGGCCGCAGTGTTTGTAATCTATTTGCTTATACAGGTACAGCATCTGTCCATGCAGCGATAGGTGGCGCTACGTCGGTTACCACAGTGGACATGTCTAATACATACATTAACTGGGCGAAAGAGAACTTTGCACTTAACGGCTTGAATGATGACAAGTATCAGTTTGTGCAAGCGAACTGTTTGCAGTGGATTAAGCGTACTCATGACCGATTTGATCTTATCTTTATCGATCCACCGACCTTTTCAAATTCGAAACGCATGGAAGACTCATTCGATGTGCTGCGCGATCACGTGCCATTATTAAGCAATTTGATCAAGATACTCAATCCTGGTGGCGAGATTATTTTTTCTAACAATAAGCGCAAATTTAAGATGGAAATAGCGGATTTAGAAGCGGCTGGCATGGTTGTTAAAAACATTGATAACCAGACGCTACCGCTTGATTATAAACGCAATCCGCAAATCCATAATACTTGGCTTATTACGCATGCCGAGTAAGGGCAGTAATATAGTTTTATATCACACAGATGCTTGTCATCTGTGTGAACTTGCAGCAGAGTTACTTCAACAAACACAAGTAACCTTTGTTGCCCGAGATATTTGCGATAATGAGCAATTGGCTGAAAATTACGGCACTCGCATTCCTGTTATTAAAAAGACAGTATGCAATAGTGAACTAAATTGGCCATTTGACCTCGAAGCATTAGAAGAATTTTTAGGAGCGTAAGTTGAGTTTAGTACGGATAAATAACGGCTCTTTAGCCTATGGTTATACCCCGTTATTGCAAAAAGCTGATTTCACAATTGAACCCGGTGAACGTGTTTGTATTGTAGGCCGAAATGGTACTGGTAAATCCAGTCTTATGAAGGTACTTAGTGGCGATGTACTGCTTGACGAAGGTGAATTTAATATTGCTACCGATGTTAAAGTCAGTCGTTTACAGCAAGATCCACCTAAAGCAGAGCAGGGAACTGTTTATGCCTATATAGCCGCAGGCTTGAAAGAGGTGGGCGAAAAACTTGAGCGTTATCACCAGTTATCTCATGATGTTGCTACAGCATCGATGGATGATATGGAGCGCATGCTGAAGCAGATGGAAAGGCTTCAAGGTGATATTGATCATTTAAACGGTTGGCAGTTAGACAGTCGTATTAACCAAAACTGCGAACTATTAGGCTTAGATCCTGATGCTGCATTGTCAGAATTATCGGGTGGTTGGCAACGTAAGGTAGCCTTGGCGCGCTCATTGGTGAGCGATCCGGATCTATTATTACTCGACGAGCCTACTAACCATCTTGATATCGATACCATTGAATGGTTGGAACAGTTTTTATTGAGCTACCGTGGCGCTATCGTTTTCATTAGTCACGATAGAGGTTTTATCGATAGAATGGCGACGCGTATCGTCGATCTTGACCGTGGTGTCGCGACATCTTGGCCGGGAAGTTACCAAGCTTACCTAACGGGTAAAGCTGAATGGTTGCGAGTAGAAGCTGAGCAGAATGCACTCTTTGATAAAAAGTTAGCCGAAGAAGAGGTGTGGATCCGCCAGGGGGTAAAAGCCCGTCGAACTCGAAATGAAGGACGCGTACGCGCACTTAAAGACCTTCGAGTTGAACGTATGGCTCGGCTTAACCGTCAAGGTGGCGCTAAGATGGCCGTCGCGGATACCGATCGTTCTGGCAAACTTGTGTTTGACATAGAGAATCTAGAGTACAACCTTCCTGAAAAGAATTTGGTTAAGAACTTTAATACCACCGTTATGCGCGGCGATAGAATTGCACTTATCGGTCCTAACGGTTGTGGTAAATCGACCTTAGTTAAACTGCTCATTGGTCAGTTAGAAGCGCAGTCTGGCACGGTAAAAGTGGGTACTAAGCTCGAAATAGCCTATTTTGACCAATATCGTGAAGCACTTGATCCAGAGAAAACAGTTGAAGATAATGTCGGTGAAGGCAAGAAAACCGTCACTATCAATGGTCAAGACAGACATATTCTGAGCTACTTGCAGGATTTTCTATTTTCACCAATGCGAGCACGTACACCTGTTAAAGCCTTGTCTGGAGGTGAAAAAAATCGCCTGCTACTCGCTCGCCTGTTGCTTCGTCCTGCAAATCTTATTATTCTCGATGAACCAACAAACGATCTCGATATCGAAACGTTAGAGTTACTTGAATCTTTACTGGCTGACTATAAAGGAACCTTGCTACTGGTCAGCCACGATAGAGCATTTATAGATAACACTGTAACCAGCAGTTGGTGGTTTACGGGGAATGGTGGCTGGAGTGAATATGTTGGTGGCTACCAAGATGCCGTATCTCAGGGCGCTAAATTTTATTCTGAGGAACCTCAGGAGATAAAGAGTGTCCAACCTCCAGTTGCTGAGAAAAAACCAGTAGAAGTAGTGAAACCGATAAAGAAGTTATCGTTTAAATTACAACGAGAATTAGAGTCTTTACCTGCAATGATGGAACAGCTAGAGCAGGAAATCGAGACATTGCAAAGTATAATTAGTGGCCCTGATTTTTATGCTCAGGAGCAAAAAATAGTAAATGAGAAGCTAAAGACTTTGTCCGATAAGGAAGGTCTACTCGAGAGTTACTTCGAGCGATGGGAAGAGCTCGAATCATTGAAGTAAGCTAAAAATAAAAAATGGGAAGTGAGTTCATGAAGTTTAAGTTGGAAAAAACCCTCTCCTTAGTGGCTGTAGGCGTATTAAGCGTACTTCAAGGTGTACAAGCTGCACCCGTATATGAAATCAAAAATTTAGATGCGGATACCTTTAACCTTAATGGCACTATTGCTAATACCCGTAACGGCTATGGCATGTCAGTTAATAATAATGATGAAGCGGTTGGCGCAGCAAAAGGTAAAAAGAAGCTTACTGTAGATGAAAACGATGATGGTGTTATTGACATCGAAGATGGTGTTTCCGATGCAGAAACCATTACCTACTCTGTTAACCTGCCGATTCTAGCCAATAACTTTACATTTACCTCTATTAAGAATGATGCCAATACACCTTGGTTACCCACATTCGAGAGTGTAAATGGCACCACTGCGCCTACTTTTCCTGAAGAGGACACCGTTAACTCCGTTGATACTTTTTACTACGGTATTAACGATGCAAAGCTAAAAGTTGGCGCAATGACGGCAACTGAGCAGCAACTTGCTTATTCTGGCTCAAGCACCACACAAGAGTTTTGGTATTACCGCGAGTATGAACAGCGCGGCTTCGTCAAGGATGATACAGATACTGAAATAGCACTCATCCCGCCTTATTTTGAGTATGTATCAGAGCAGGACGATGGTGATGTTACCGTTAATATTGGTGGCTTCTCTAGTGCAACAGCTGTCAATAATGCCAATATGATTACTGGCTATGCCAGCACTGATATTAGTGCAAGCAGTGAAAGTATCATCGATTCATGCGTATCAAATAATAGTGAAACAGCACCAACCGATATTTGTGTTCAGAATAGGCAGTTTGTGAATACTTACGGTTATAGCGATATTCAATATCAAACGCGTGGTTATGTATGGCGTTATGAGAACGGTGCGATTACAGAAGCAAAGATACTGCCCTTAGGGTTGGAGCCGAAGAACGATAGTGTTTATACCAGCCAAGGCTTGGGCATAAACACTGCTGGTGTTGTCGCTGGTCGTTCATATGTTTACCGAAATGGTAATAGCGATAAACTGTACTTTGACGCCGCTTATTGGACTGAAGCTAGCGACGGTTCTTATGAATATAACTGGGTGGATGTTGATACCGTTAAAGACGTACGCTCATCAATAGCGTATGACATCAATGATAACGGTATTTTGATTGGCAGTTATAATAAGTACATCGAAGGTTATACTCGCGATAAGTTTTTCTATATCGATACCAGTGATGCAAATGCTGAAGTGGTTACCCCGAATGATTTATATAACTCACTATCGGATTTAAGTAGCCGTGGCCGCAGTATTAATAATAACGGTCAAGTGGTTGGTTATATAGAAACGACTCATGATAAAGAGAAGCCGCGGCCAAAAGCGGGCTTTCTTTATGATATCGATAAAGAGGAGTTTAGTAACTTAAATGATCTACTGACTTGTAAGTCAAAAGGCTTTGAGAAAGACGCTGAAACAGATAAGTGGGTTCGTCACCAAGTTGAAGTTGAAGATGGCTCTGGCAAGACGCTAACTTACAGCAGCGAAATCGTTATCGTTGAAGCCAATAGCATTAATGACAGTGGCACTATAGTTGGTACCGCTTTTATTCGTAAGCCTTCTTATGAATTTGATATTGACGGCAATATTGTCATCGGTGAAAATGGACTGCCATTTTTCTTACTTGATGGCTATGGTAATCCGTTTACCTCCTTTTTACCGCGCATGATGGTGATCCAGACGGATGGTACTGAAGCGAGCGATGAGTGGAAAGCGGCTAACAACTGTATTGATGAAAGTGGTGAGAGTGAAGACTACGTAAGACAAGGTGCGGCAAGCCTTGGCTGGTTGTTAATGTTACCGCTGGTTTGGTTGAGACGTAGACGGAAATAGATGAGTAGACTAAATCGAGGCAATTAGCCTCGATTTTTTTTATATTTATTTTTACCACACAACTCAATAGCTTAATATTTAAGCGCTAAGATGTGAGTTTTTTTTGATTGATCTCTGCTGCAAATAGTTTTATTCATAGTGCTGAAGCATTAGCTTCTATCATTATGGAAGAGAGGACGCTTGCATGAAGAGACAAAAAAGAGATCGATTAGACAGAGCTTTTTCGAAAGGGTTTCAGGCTGGGGTTGGGGGCCGTTCTAAAGAGATTTGTCCATATTCGACACTCGATTCAAAATCGCAATGGCTTGGTGGTTGGCGAGAAGGTATTGATGGTAGGTTAAGTGGATTGTTTAACAAGTAACGCTTAAATAGGTACAACAGAAACGCCCTCTAATTTGAGGGCGTTTTCGATCTTGGCGACTTAAATTAGAATTTAGAAGCTTGAAGTATCTTTGAAAATACCTACTTTTAAATCCTTTGCGCTGTAAATTTCACGACCATCGACTTCCATAGTGGCGTCTGCAATGCCCATGACCAATTTACGGTACACTTTACGCTTAATCGTTAGCTTATAGGTTACTTTTTTAGCTTCTGGCAGCACTTGACCGGTAAACTTAACTTCGCCTACACCTAATGCTCGTCCTTTACCTTCAGCGCCTTCCCAACCAAGGAAGAAACCAACAAGTTGCCACATAGCATCTAAACCTAGACATCCTGGCATCACTGGATCTGACGCAAAATGGCAGTCGAAAAACCAAAGGTCAGGATTGATATCTAGTTCAGCTACAATTTCACCTTTACCGAACTCACCGCCATCAGCATTAATTTTAAGTACGCGGTCCATCATTAACATATTGTCTTTCGGTAATCTCGGAGAGTTAGGTCCAAAAAGTTTACCTAGTCCACAGGCGACAAGGTCTTCTTTCGTAAAACTGTTTGCGTTACTCATTATTTTTTATTCTCCAGCAATTTGAGCGCCAAGATTAGCGAACACGTGTACGCTAAACAACTCCGATCAGCTAGAAAATGACAATTTTTCGCGCAGTTTCACAAAAAAAGACTTTTCTTCATCTTGATAACCGGCTAATGACTCCAATCTTGTCTGTACTAAGCCATAAAGTGAATCATCAGGGAACTGGTTGTCTTGATCTGCATTGCCTGCTGGGGTTTGCATTAATATCTCAGCAGCTTCATCAATATGCTTAACTTGGTATAAAGTGAATAGTCCTTTTTCTACCGCTTCAATAACTGATCGGTTTAAGTTTAGCTGCTGCATATTAGAGCAAGGGATAATGACACCTTGGTGACCGGTTAAACCACGTCGTTGACACAGCTTAAAGAAGCCCTCAATTTTTTCGTTAACACCACCAATTGCCTGTACATTACCGAATTGATCAATCGCTCCTGTTGCGGCGATACTTTGTTTTATCGGTTTCTCTGAAATAGCGGAGATTAAACTGCAGTATTCTGCAAGCGAGGCACTGTCGCCATCGATCTCTTGATAAGACTGCTCGAACACGATATTAGCATTTAGATGCAAAGGAGCATCTTTACCAAAAATGCGATACAAGCAGGAGGACAGGATCATCATTCCTTTAGCGTGAATGTTACCGCCTAATTCAGATTTGCGTTCAATATCGGCGACCTCTCCATCACCGTAATGCACCGATGCGGTAATTCTTGCAGGCTCGCCATAACTGTATTCGGCATTTTCAATGACGGTTAAACCATTTATTTGGCCAACCATTTCGTCTTGCGTAGGAAGATTGATGAACAGATCGTCAAAGTTCTGCTCTGAAAGCTTTTCTGAGGCGTTGTGACGTTGGTTAAACATGTCAATACTATGTTGGAATACCTTGATGCCAATATGCGGCTGATGCGCGTATGCGCTAGCTTGAACTAACAGCTGTTCGATGTTAATTGACATCAAGCTTAATCGCTGTTGATGATCTGCTAATCTGGCACTGTATTCAAGCACTGCTAGTCTAACTTCTCTATCCAAAGTTAGATTAAGATCATTTAAAATACAGTTTAACCATTGGTTATACTCATCTAGGCTAACTTCATTTAGGTCTATTTCGTTGATGAGTTCCCCTAAAAGAGGGAAATGATTTGAAAAGCTGGCCTCACCTAACCAGCATTGCCCGTACTGGTTAATTGACCCTATGAGTATTATTTTACAGCCAAGTGAAAAAGGCGGAAGGCTAGAGTGGACTTGATACTCTTTTTTATCGAGTACTTCCAGAAGTAGATCCCAAAGCGCATCACGTTTCCAAATTGAATCCGCACAGACAAATAGGTAATGGCAGTTAGCAAAGGCTCCCGCTTTATATTGTTTGGTTTTTTCATCGTAGCGACCAATAAGGTCATGCTTTTTGATGGTGCCGGAAAGGTATTGATATTGAGTCTGTTTAGTCGTTAAAACGACGGCCTCACTATTCATCCCATCTTCATGCCAAGAGGTTGTGTTGTCTTGTAATAGAAGGTTTTTAGTAGAGAATACGCCTTCTGTATGGACAAGTGCTTCGATGATATGTTTGCGATCACAGCCTGAGTAGTCGGCTAAGTACATATGTTGGTTGTGAGTGTGGCCTAAAAGTTTGAATGCATCACGAACACGCGACTGACCGATGAGTCGCATCTCAGGAGAACTTTCAGTAACTATATCCGCTGGTAATGTAAATTGCGGTTTTAGTGCAGCAGTGGGAATAATGTTTGAGTTCATATATATCATGTAAGTTTTTCTATTAACCCGATATTACCATAGTATTGCTGCTAGCCATCAATATGTCAGTGTTAGCTGTTTGCATAATAATATTCCGAGCATAGGGAGACACAGAGCATAAAGAAACGTCAATTTGTTGGTAAGATAGCCAGTTGTGCAGTTGGCTGCAAAATTTAAAGCATTTGGTATTTACAATGACAGCTTAAACGCCTAGTATCTACGGCGTTCGGAGAGATGGCAGAGTGGTCGAATGCACCGGTCTTGAAAACCGGCATGGGTTTGTAGCCCATCTAGGGTTCAAATCCCTATCTCTCCGCCACATTAAAGAAGGCAGCCTAATAGGCTGCCTTTTTGCTTTCTAGCTAACGCGTTGTTATCAAAAGAAATATTCAATATTGTCTGCTTGGTACTTATATAAATTTATCTTTCTAATTTGAAGTTTATGGGCTAGATTAGACTGAATAAGATAGCTCGGATCTAGTTTGATTCAAGCCAGATTAATTTAAGGTAGGGCAGCTTTGATATCAGTATATTTGGTCGATGACCATGAGCTTGTACGCACCGGTATTCGACGGATTTTGGAAGACGAACGCGGAATTAAAGTTGTAGGTGAAGCGGGTGATGGAGAGACCGCTGTACAATGGTGTCGGAAAAACGAAGCAGATGTCATTTTAATGGACATGAATATGCCAGGTATTGGAGGCTTAGAAGCCACACGTAAAATACTTAGGTTTCAAGCGCATGCCAAAATTATAGTACTAACGATACACACTGAAGATCCTTTTCCCACCAAGGTAATGCAAGCAGGGGCTTCTGGTTATTTAACCAAGGGTGCGACCTCTCCAGAGGTGCTTCAGGCTATTAGACAAGTCGCACATGGACAGCGTTACTTATCACCTGAAATCGCGCAGCAAATGGCGCTCAGTCAATTTAATCAATCTGAAGATAACCCATTTAAAACGCTTTCTGAAAGAGAGCTGCAGATCATGTTAATGATCACCAATGGTGAAAAGGTCAGCGATATTTCTGAACAACTTAACTTGAGCCCTAAAACGGTTAACAGCTATCGCTATCGTTTGTTTGCAAAGTTAGGTATTGGTGGTGATGTTGAACTCACTCGATTAGCGATACGCTATAAGATGCTCGATACAGGCCAGTTCTAATAGAGTCAATTGACAGATAAAGAGCGTATGACAGAAGCGTTTAATTCCAATGAGTTTTTGAAAACTGTGACCTCATCACCCGGTGTTTACCGAATGTATGATGTTGCAGATATCGTTATCTATGTTGGTAAAGCCAAAGACCTAAAAAAACGGTTATCTTCCTATTTTCGTAAAAATGTAGCCAATGTAAAAACCCAAGCACTGGTCTCTAGAATAGCCAATATCGATGTCACTGTAACCCACAGTGAAACCGATGCTCTGATCCTAGAAAATGATTACATTAAGCAGTACATGCCTAAATACAATGTCCTGCTTAGAGATGACAAGTCCTATCCATATATCTTGTTAAGTAACCACAAGCATCCGAGACTCTCATATCATAGAGGCCCTAAAAGAGATAAAGGCCAATATTTTGGACCTTATCCAAATGGCGGTGCTGTCCGTGAGAGTTTACACCTACTGCAAAAGATATTTCCCATTCGTCAATGTGATGACCTGTATTACAAAGCAAGGTCTCGTCCCTGTTTACAGTATCAAATTGGTCGTTGTAGCGCGCCGTGTGTAGACAAGGTATCGCTTAAAGACTACCAAGAGCAAGTGACATTAGCGGCCCTATTTTTAAAGGGTAAAGACCAGCAGGTCACTAAAGCACTCGTTGGAAAAATGGAGCAAGCTGCTGGTGAGCTCCATTATGAGGATGCCGCACGTTACCGAGATCAGATCACCGCGCTAAGGCGAGTAGCGGAGCAGCAAGAAGTCTCGCACTCTTCAGGTGATATGGATGTGATCGGTGTGCACTTTGCATCAGGAGTCGCTTGTTTTCATCTGTTATTTATTCGAGAAGGCAAAATATTCGGTAGCCGCAGTTATTACCCCAAAGTGCCTGTTGATACAGAGTTGTCTGAAGTACTGCGCGCTTTCATGTTTCAGTTTTACCTTAATTCGGACAGCCAACGTATTACGCCAAAAGAGATCCTGGTTAGTGACGCTTTTGATGAACAAGAACAGCTTGCTGGTGCCATCAAAGCAGCTCAGGAAAGAAAAGTGGAAATAAAATCCCAAGTTCGCGGGGAGAGAGCACGTTTTTTACGTTTAGCAGTAACCAATGCGACTAATGCGGTCAACACCAGGCTTTCTCATAAGAATACCGTAGAACAACGCTTCTTATTACTGGAAGAGGCTATTGAAGTTAGCAATAAAATACAGAGAATGGAATGTTTTGATATCAGCCATACCATGGGGGAAAGCACGGTAGCATCATGCGTTGTGTTTAATAGAGAAGGTCCGCACAAAGCCGATTATCGTCGTTACAATATTAATGGTATCACCCCTGGTGATGATTATGCTGCAATGAAGCAAGCTATTAGTCGTCGTTTCGATAAAGTGGTCGCAGGTGCCAAGGTACCCGATATATTGTTTATTGATGGTGGCATAGGGCAGCTGCGCATCGCCCAAAAAATAGTGGATGAAAAGTTTGTTTCGTTAGATCATGCGCCGACATTGATAGGTATTGCCAAAGGTGAAGGTCGTAAGCCGGGTCTCGAAACATTGATCTATGGTGAGAATGAAGTGTCTTTTTCTTTACCTGCAGATTCAGGTGCTTTGCACTTGATCCAACATATACGAGACGAATCTCACCGTTTTGCTATTACTGGACACCGTAATAAGCGTCAGAAAACCCGCAACACCTCTTCACTTGAATCTATCGAAGGAGTCGGACCTAAACGGCGTAAGGCACTATTGCAACATTTAGGTGGATTACAGGAAGTTAAGGGAGCGAGTGTAGCAGAATTGGTAAAAGTACCGGGTATCAGCTTAGAAATGGCACAAACAATACATGATGCATTGCGAGGGTAGTAAAATTAAGGCAAGATTGGCGCTGCTTTTGAATTTTAGGTTTTATGATGCCGTTTAACATTCCTATTGCTTTAACACTGTTCAGGTTATTACTGTTACCTGTATTTATCGTTCTTTTTTACATGCCTGACAGCTGGGCTCTTTTTGCCGCTGCTTTTGTCTTCTGGTTAGCAGCGGTGACAGATGCACTCGACGGGTACGCAGCACGAAAATTAAAACAATCAACTCGATTTGGTGCTTTTCTTGACCCCGTAGCAGACAAAATCATGGTGACGACTGCGTTGGTGTTGCTTGTTGCTCAATATGATAGTGTTTGGCTGACCTTACCGGCATTATTTATGATTGGCCGTGAGATCGTTATTTCTGCCTTAAGAGAGTGGATGGCTGAAATCGGTAAACGAGGTGCAGTTGCTGTCTCTTGGATTGGTAAATATAAAACAGCTGCACAGATGACTGCCATAACAGGATTAATTTGGCAGCCAAATGATTTTATTATATATAGTGCATTTGGTTTATTTTACGTTGCAGCTGTTCTGACTTTTTGGTCGATGATGAGCTATATAATGGCTGCTTGGGGTGATTTAACCGCCGAGTAGCTCGTTAAAAAAACAATAAGATTAATTAGTGCGCAAGCAGTTATTTATCTATAAATATAGCGTTGACTCTCAGACATAAATCGGTAGAATGCCATTCCGTAGTCAAGGGGAAGCGAACTAAGCAAGAACTTGATTACAGATTAAATTGAAATGCGACATTAGCTCAGTTGGTAGAGCGATACCTTGCCAAGGTATAGGTCATCGGTTCGAACCCGATATGTCGCTCCAATTTAATAGTGGCGCGATGGCAGAATGGCTATGCTGCGGATTGCAAATCCGTCGATCTCGGTTCGACTCCGGGTCGCGCCTCCACAAATTAAGAGTTTGATGAGTGGTTAAGTAATTAACGACAGTGTTTCTACCGATAACACGTATCATCAAAGTCAACGAGTTTGCCCGAGTGGTGGAATCGGTAGACACAAGGGATTTAAAATCCCTCGCTTAATAGGCGTGCCGGTTCAAGTCCGGCCTCGGGTACCATCATTCAAGCCTCGACATTAGTCGGGGCTTTTTTGTATCCAGTAATTATTGAACTCGGTTAAGTCCATGCTATTGGAATTTGAAATCCTCGCTACTCTTAACAAGGCACGTGCTGGTTCAAGTCCGGCCTCGGGTACCATCATTCAAGCCTCGACACTAGTCGGGGCTTTTTTGTATCCAGTAATTATTGAACTCGGTTAAGTCCATGCTATTGGAATTTAAAATCCTCGCTACTCTTAACAAGGCACGTGCTGGTTCAAGTCCGGCCTCGGGTACCATCATTCAAGCCTCGACACTAGTCGGGGCTTTTTTGTATCCAGTAATTATTGAACTCGGTTAAGTCCACGCTATTGGAATTTAAAATCCTCGCTACTTTTAACAAGGCACGCGCTGGTTCAAGTCCGGCCTCGGGTACCATCATTCAAGCCTCGACACTAGTCGGGGCTTTTTTGTATCCAGTAATTATTGAACTCGGTTAAGTCCATGCTATTGGAATTTAAAATCCTCGCTACTTTTAACAAGGCACGTGCTGGTTCAAGTCCGGCCTCGGGTACCATCATTCAAGCCTCGACACTAGTCGGGGCTTTTTTGTATCCAGTAATTATTGAACTCGGTTAAGTCCATGCTATTGGAATTTAAAATCCTCGCTACTCTTAACAGGGCACGTGCAGGTTCAAGTCCGGCCTCGGGTACCATATAATTCTCTTCGGAGCTTTGCGAGAAAGCCCCAACGAAATTTGGGGCTTTTTTGTATTTAAAACTTAAACTGAAATCCCTCGCACTTTCAAGACCAGTCTGGGTACCCTGTAATCCTGTGCTAGGCTTTCTAGTGGCTGAACTTGCCAATAGGTCATTTGAGCTGCACTCGTTTTATCTTTCATCGTAATCAATGCTTTAGCTGTTACTTAAATACTTTGCAAAAGCAAAAGCAAAAGCAAAAGCAAAAGCAAAAGCAAAAGCAAAAGCAAAAGCAAAAGCAAAAGCAAAAAGTTGATCTATTTTTGAGCTAGATACAGTTCATTTTTATTCTTAAAGCGGTCATATACAAAACATGATTATTTGCCATACTTAGTTTGTTGTGATGAGTAGGGTGTGTATATGCAGTTTGCTAGTGTTTTATTCTGTTTTATTCTTGCTATTGTGAGTTTCTCTGCGGAAGGGAATGAGCGAAACATTAGTGCTCAACGTATGCTATCTCAGCAATTGGCGCTAATGTTCGTGGTAGAGCCTGATCCTAAGTATGAGCTTGCTAAGCAACGCTTATCTCAGTTCCTTGCTTCTAGTGATGAAATTGCCAGTATAGAGCATGAGATTGTTGGGTTTTGGGCCCGCAGGCACATCTCTGTCCGCAACCCTGACTATAAGTCAGTTAAAGACCCATACGTAAGAGCGATGGCAATAGAGCCTAGCTTACCAAGTTACCTACAACTACAGAATCGTTTACGACATCTACAATGGCTCTCGTTGAAAGACCCATGGACTCCTATTGAGATAGAAGGTCTTCTAAGGCCTAATAGGGATCATTCGGCTATAGCAGAGATCGCTATGCGGTTATGGTTACTCGGAGATGCTGCGCCTCCACTCGTGATACCTGAAACGCCAAATAACTATAATGATGCGCTGGTGAAGTCAGTAAAAAGATTCCAGATGAGGCATGGTCTAAATCCTGATGGGATCATTGGACCAGAAACATTGAAATGGTTAAACGTACTTCCCAGTGAAAGAGTTTCAATACTGGCCATTAACTTTATTTTGAGAGCCGAGTTTATGGCACAGCAAGCGCGAAGCTTTCTTGTAATTAACATTCCAGCGTTTGAAATGGAGTTATTTAATAATGGCAGAGTTGAGTTGGCGTCAAGAGTGATAGTCGGCAAGCCTTATCGTCAAACCCCATTACTCAGTGGCTCAATCTCAAACGTAGTGATTAACCCTAGCTGGAGAGTGCCTAAAAAGATTTTATACAATGACCTATTACCACAGGTTAGGAAAGACGGGAACTATATTGAAAAGCGGGCGTTTGATGTTTTTGATCGCAACGGAAATCAAGTCGTTAAATCTGCAGAACAGTGGCGTGATTTAGCGACGGGTCCATTCCCATTTCGGTTCGTTCAACGGCCTGGAGTCAATAATACCTTAGGTAGGTATAAATTCTACTTCCCAAATGACCATAGTATCTTTTTACACGATACTGAAGACCAAAAATTATTTCAGCGTAGCAATAGGGCACTTTCATCGGGTTGCATACGAGTGGAAAATGTTGAGGGATTGGCTAATTGGATCGCAGCAAACTTAGTTAAAGATAAGCAGACATGGGTTGACAGGCATGTAGATACTCAAAAAACCCAGTGGTTTGCTCTTAATGCGACACTCGATGTCCATCTAGTGTATTGGACTGCATGGATTGATAAAAATAACCTCGCTCAATTTAGAAATGATATCTACCAGAAACAACTGCTGACAGCGGTTTCAACTTCTACAAAAGACCAAATCAACGACTTATAGTATATATAGCGATATTTTATACTGATTATTTGCATTCCAAAAATAAACAGGTTAATTTGCCTGCCAGTTGTAGGAAAAGTAGTCAATGGTGAAAGTGTGACCGTAGTATGTTCTGCTCGTAGACAGTTATTATTAGGCCTTGGTGGTGTTGCAATGTTTTCAATGCTTCCGACAAAGGCACAGGCAAGCCGTTCAACCAAAGGGGTTCGTAGCTTAGGCTTTTATAACCGCCATACTGGTGAGCGAGAGCAGGGAAGCTACTGGATTGACGGTGATTATCAGAGTGATATTTTGACAGATTTTAGTCAAGTTTTAAGAGATCATCGTCAAAATGAATCTGCCCCCATGGATAAACGGTTATTTGACTTTGCATATAAATTAAAAACTTCTCTGAGTTTTGATGATGAGTTTCATATTATATCGGGCTACCGTTCGCCAAAAACGAACGAAATGTTAGCTAAAAGAAGTAATGGTGTCGCAAAGAAAAGCTACCATATGAAGGGTATGGCATTAGATATAGCCGTCCCTGGTGTCGATCTCGCTGATGTAAGAAGTGCCGCGATTGAACTAAAGTTAGGTGGGGTTGGTTACTACCCTAATTCCGGATTCGTGCATATCGACACGGGACCTATAAGAACTTGGTAACAGTGGTAGCTATTAGCAATGGGTGAACTCGAAGATTCTTTTGTTTAGTTTACAATTGTATGTTAGTATCCGCCCGCTTTTAGCCAGTAGAGGTTGGTCGAAAATCTCCACTGTAATTATTGTTATCTTATTTATATTAAGTGAGTTTTATTATGTCTTATACAATCGCTGCACAAATCCGCACTGAAATAGGGAAAGGTTCGAGCCGCCGCCTACGTCATGCTAACAAAGTTCCTGCTGTTATCTATGGTCCAGGTAAAGAAGCTATCTCTATCGTTTTTGATCATAAAGATATCATCAACATCCAAGCGAACGATGATTTCTACAATACAGACCTAACTATCGCTTTAGATGGTAAAGATGTATTAGTACGTGTTCAAGACATGCAACGTCATGCGTACAAGACTTTAGTTGAACATATTGACTTTAAATTTGCTTAAGTTTTAAGTGAATTGAAAAAGCGCCTAATTAGGCGCTTTTTTTGTGGGAGAAAAACGTGATTTAAATATTGGCGGCATTGTCTAACTTGCGTTCGGGGCAGGCGGCTATCACCTTATGTTCTCCATTTTCACCTTGTTCAATCCTTACATCAAATCCCCATAAACGATGGATATGTTTGACGACCTCATGCCGGGTGTCAGCTAATGGGATCCTAGCATTTGGAACATAACGTAATGTTAAAGACCTATCACCTGATACTTCTACATTATGGACTTGTATATTTGGCTCTAGGTTAGACAAGTTATATTGCTGCGATAGTTTCTCTCT
This sequence comes from Shewanella sp. KX20019, assembly GCF_016757755.1. Classification (NCBI taxonomy): domain Bacteria; kingdom Pseudomonadati; phylum Pseudomonadota; class Gammaproteobacteria; order Alteromonadales; family Shewanellaceae; genus Shewanella; species Shewanella sp. KX20019. The sequence continues at coordinate 2,391,133 of NZ_CP068437.1, forward strand.
TATCTCCTTGTACCCCTGCTCGTCATGAATCGCTGACACTGCTAGGTGATTTTTATTGTCATCATCTAGAATTGAAAATAGCTTGAACTGACGAATGATGTTGGGTGAAAGGTATTGACTAATAAAACTTTCATCTTTGAAATTTTCCATTGCAAAGTGCAACGTTGTTAGCCAATCACTCCCTGCAATATCAGGAAACCACTCTTTATCCTCTTCGGTAGGTTTTTCACATATGCGACGAATATCAATAAACATGTTGAAGCCGAGGGCGTATGGGTTTATGCCACTATAGTGTGGGCTATTGTAGCTAGGTTGGATGACAACATTGGTATGGTTTTGTAAAAACTCCAGCATAAATCTATCTGTCACCAGTCCTTCATCATATAGGTGGTTAAGAATGGTGTAATGCCAAAATGTAGCCCAGCCTTCGTTCATCACTTGGGTTTGTTTTTGTGGGTAGAAGTATTGGCCCATTTTCCTCACTATTCGAACAATTTCTCTTTGCCACGGTTCTAAAAGTGGGGCATTTTTTTCAATGAAGTACAATATATTTTCTTGCGGTTCTGTTGGGAAATGCTGTTTTTTAGCCATTAACTCCTCTTGAGGTGTTTCTGGCACCGTGCGCCATAGATCGTTAACTTGGCTCTGTAGATAGGCTTCTCTATCTTTTTGGCGCATTTGCTCCTCTTTAAAGGAGATCTCACTTGGTCGTTTATATCGGTCCACACCAAAACTCATTAGTGCATGGCATGAGTCAATGATACTTTCAACTCTTTCAATACCATGCAACTCTTCACACTCACTGATATAATTTCGGGCAAACACTAAGTAATCTATTATCGAACTTGCATCAGTCCATGTTTTAAACAGATAGTTGCCTTTAAAAAAGCTATTATGTCCGAAACTGGCATGGGCCATCACTAAAGCTTGCATGGTGATAGTATTTTCTTCCATAAGGTAGGCGATGCAGGGTTCTGAATTAATGACAATTTCATAAGCTAACCCCATTTGTCCGCGCTTATAACCTTGCTCGGTCTCGATAAAACGTTTACCGAATGACCAATGAGTGTAACCAATAGGCATGCCTATTCCAGCGTAGGCATCCATCATCTGTTCAGCAGTGATAACCTCAATTTGATTAGGGTATGTATCTAACCGATAATGGTTAGCGACGCGTTCTATTTCGGTTAAATAGCTTTGTAGCAATTCAAAATTCCAATCGGGTCCATCATCTAATGGTTTTCTTTTTACTGTTTTGTCCATAACGCCCCCTCACACAGCTTGTTTCTTGAATAGCTCTCTAAACACGGGATAGATATCTTCGGCTTGTTTTATGTGTTGAACCGCGATGTTGGTGTGTGTTTTCTGTAATGTTTCGTACTCTCGCCATAGTGTTTGATGCGCTCTGTTGGTTATTTCGATATAACTAAAATATCTGACAACAGGCAGTAACTGTTTTTCGAGGATCTGATGACAAGAGGGTGAATCATCAGCCCAATTGTCTCCATCAGAGGCTTGTGCTGCATATATATTCCACTCGGTTGCCGGATAACGTTTTTGTTGGATCTCATGCATTAATTTAAGTGCACTTGAAACAATGGTTCCACCAGTTTCCTGTGAGTAGAAAAATTCGTGTTCATCGACCTCTTTTGCTTGGGTATGGTGGCGAATATAAACAACTTCCAAGTTTTTATAGGTGCGAGTTAAAAAGAGGTAGAGCAAGATATAAAAACGTTTTGCCATGTCTTTTGTTGCTTGATCCATCGAACCTGAAACGTCCATAAGGCAGAACATAACAGCTTGGCTTGAAGGAACTTCACGTTTAGCGTAATTGTTATAACGTAGATCGAAGGTGTCAATAAATGGCACTTTCTTTATTCTGCACTGCAGATCGTCTATCTCTGCTCTAAGGGCTAATATGCGTTCAGCGTTAGAACCTGCTGTGTCTTCAAGTTCTGTCAACTCTTGTTGTAGTTCCTTAAGTGTACGTTTCTTGGATGATGTCATTGCCATGCGACGTGCAATAGAGGACCGTAAAGAACGGATGATATTGATATTGGCTGGCACGCCATCATTGGTAAACCCAGCTCGATAAACTTGATATTCCACTAGTTTGTTAAGTCGATTGTTTTGCAGGTTAGGTAACTCTAAATCTTCAAACAGTAACTCCAAATACTCGTCTTTTGAGATCTGAAATACAAAATCATCATTACCTTCGCCAGAATCAGAGGCTTCACCTTGTCCTGCACCTTGACCGCCACCAGCAGGGGGTCTTTCAATTTGATCACCACGGCTGAATTTATCGTTACCTGGGTGAACTCGCTCTCTCACTCCACCACTGCCTTGGTGAAATGTAGGTTCGCTAATGTCACGGGTGGGAATGCTTATTTTTTCCCCTTTATCGACATCGGTGACACTGCGGTGTGTAACAGCATCACTCACCGCTTTTTTTATCTGTTTTTTATAGCGATTAAGAAATCGCTGACGATTAACTGTACTCTTGCCTTTTGCATTGAGCCTACGATCTATGAAATTGGCCATTCGCACCTCCGAGCCAATAAAGCGAGGGATGAATCTCCCCCACTTGGCTTTATTAAGAAGATTTTCTGACTCTCAGATACCATTCTGATAGCAATCTAACTTGTTTTTGCGTATAGCCTTTTTCCATCATACGGTTAACAAAGTCATCATGCTTTCGTTGATCATCGGTAGATGTTTTACCATTAAAGGAGATTACGGGAAGCAGATCTTCAGTGTTAGAGAACATCTTCTTTTCAATAACGGTTCTGAGTTTTTCATAGCTAGTCCATAACGGGTTAGTGCCTTCGTTATTGGCTCTTGCTCTAAGTACAAAGTTAACAATCTCGTTCCTGAAGTCTTTGGGGTTACTGATCCCCGCGGGCTTTTCTATCTTTTCAAGTTCAGCGTTGAGGGCTGCTCTATCAAAAAGTTGCCCTGTTTCCGGGTCTCTGTATTCTTGATCTTGAATCCAAAAATCTGCATAGGTGACATAACGATCAAAAATGTTCTGTCCATATTCGGAATAGGACTCTAGATAAGCCGTTTGGATCTCTTTACCGATAAATTCCACATACTTAGGAATAAGGTAGCCCTTTAGAAACTCTAAATATCTCTCAGCAGTTTCTGATGGAAACTGCTCTTGCTCAATTTGCCGCTCCAATACATAAAAGAGGTGCACTGGATTTGCGGCAATTTCTGTATTGTCGAAGTTAAATACTTTTGACAATATTTTGAATGAAAAACGGGTTGATAAGCCAACCATCCCTTCATCTACGCCAGCATAGTCTCGATACTCTTGATAGGATTTTGCTTTAGGGTCGGTATCTTTAAGGCTTTCGCCATCATAGACCCGCATTTTGGAGTAAATAGAGGAGTTTTCTGGAGCAACTACACGCGAAAGTACACTGAATTGTGCCAAAGTCTCCAACGTACCTGGTGCACAGGGTGTATTCGCTAACTCTGAGTTTGTGAGTAGTTTTTCGTAAATCCGTACCTCTTCAGATATACGTAAGCAATAGGGGACTTTTACGATATAAACTCGGTCTAAAAATGCTTCGTTGGTTTTATTATTCCTAAAGGTTGTCCACTCTGATTCATTAGAGTGGGCGAGAATGATACCTGCAAAGGGCAGAGCTGAAAGCCCCTCTGTACCGTTATAATTTCCCTCTTGGGTTGCAGTCAATAGAGGGTGAAGCACTTTAATCGGTGCCTTAAACATCTCTACAAACTCCATCATACCTTGGTTTGAACGGCATAATGCGCCTGAATAGGAATAGGCATCCGCATCATTTTGTGCAAAATGCTCTAACTGTCGAATATCGACTTTACCGACAAGCGATGAGATATCTTGATTGTTTTCATCACCAGGCTCTGTTTTTGCAATTGCTAGCTGATCTAAGATTGAAGGGTAGACTTTGACCACTTTGAACTTTGAAATATCACCGCCAAACTCATGCAGACGTTTAACAGCCCAAGGCGACATAATACTTTTTAAATAGCGTTTTGGAATGTTGTATTCTTGTTTGAGGATCTGACCATCTTCATCAAGATTAAATAGGCAAAATGGATGGTCATTGACAGGGCTACGAACACCGTCAGCAGTAAGTACATAAATGGGCACCTGTTGCATTAGTGCTTTAAGTTTCTCTGCTAATGAGGATTTACCGCCGCCCACTGGCCCTAGGAGGTAAAGGATCTGTTTTGACTCTTCCAGTCCTTGGGCTGAATGTTTCAAATAAGCTACAATTTGTTCTATGGCTTCTTCCATGCCATAAAAGTCTTTGAAGGCTGGATATCTGGCAATCAAACGGTTTGAGAATAGCCGACTGAGTATAGGCTCTTTTGAGGTATCAATTAACTCTGGTTCACCAATGGCGATTAATAGCCGTTCGGCTGCTGATGCAAATGCGCAACGGTCCTCTTTACATATGCTCAAAAACTCCTCTAATGAATACTCTTCATCAAGTTTTTTTTCATAGCGCTGTTGGTAATGCTCGAAAATACCCATAAACCACCCCCTAAACAACCTAAATAGAATTAGAGGCTGGATAACAGCGGCCTCCTACTATTAAGATTAGACCTAATTTGCAAAGGCTGAGATGAAAAAGTAAATAAAAACAATAAGAAATAGTTGCAATTGCAATAGTTGCAGTTGAGATTAAACTAATAATAACGTTTTGTTAGTCCAAATTTGAGGCTGATGAATCGTCTATTTTTTACGTCTCTTGGTTGTAAAAATACAGGAGAACGATTAGATATCGCCGTTGTTTATTGTGGGTTGTCTAAATGCAATCGGTATCACAGGAGGATAATGAGTATTGACTAATGGGGGCATGAAAGCAGTAAAACCCGAGCTTATAGAAAGCTCGGAATAGTCACTTGTTGTATATGAAGGCAAATGTCTTGGCTGGCTTGATGTTACAACCACATTTGAAAGCGAAGATTAGCTACTTCTTCAACCTTAAAGCGGGTACAAAAAAGACTAGCAAGGCAACAAGATAAGTTGAAAACGCCACGATCATCCACTGACCCATCGTTATACCCATCATCTCCCAAGGTATATCTGAACACATTCCTGTTGGCATAAACACTGATGGAAACCATTCATGCAGTGGCATCCAAGTTGGAAACTCCGGAAGAAATGAACAGGTTGCAAATGGAGATGGGTTGGTTTGCATATCCACGAGTTCTAGTGCTAGTTTTAGCCCCCAAACGGCGCTTACTCCCCATATGCCCAACGCTGCCAATCTAGCAATACGAGATTGGTAACCAGCTAAACCTACAACCGCAGCAAACAAAATACCAAAGATAGCTAGCCTTTGATAAATGCACATAACGCAGGGGTCGAGTTTCATAACATATTGAAAAAACAGTGCTGCTAACTCTAATAAGACTGCGGTAGCAGTAAGGGTCAGCCAAGCGGCTCGTGATTGGGCAAAACGGGTTAATGCATTCAACGACAAGGTCTCCATTGCAAATAAAAAACGCCCTGAATAGGGCGTTTTATATGACTAACTATTATTAAAATAGTTCAGTTATTACATTATCAATGTGCTGATACTGCACTATTGCCAGCTTCTTGAACAGTGTGATGGATCAACATTTCTGTATCGTAGAAATATTGAGTCATCTGTTCTAAGGCCCCAAACTGTATCGCAAGTATGCCTACGATAGACAAAACAATCGTATAAGGCAATGCCATCCAAACCATACGTCCGTAGGACAGACGAATGAGAGGAGCAATAGCGGATGTGAGCAGGAACAGGAATGCAGCCTGGCCATTAGGTGTCGCTACTGACGGTAGGTTAGTACCAGTGTTAATCGCAACGGCGAGAAGGTCAAACTGATCGCGGGTGATTTGTCCATCAAGCAATGCCGCTTTCACTTCATTGATATAGACCGTACCCACGAACACGTTATCACTCACCATCGAAAGCAGTCCATTGGCTATATAGAAAATAACTAACTGGGTGTTGCCTTCATAACTTAGCGCCCATTGAATGACTGGAGCGAAAAGCTGTTGATCGATAATTACACCGACAATAGCAAAGAAAACAGCTAATAAAGCAGTAAATGGCAAAGCCTCTTCAAACGCTTTACCTAACGCGTGTTCATTGGTCACACCATTAAACGCGGTGGTTAGAATAATAACCGATAGGCCAATTAAACCAACTGATGCCAAGTGAAAGGCCAAACCGAAAATTAGCCAAATACCAACAAGTGCTTGTACTACCAGTTTCATCTTATCGTGTTTAGTACGATGGGCATCTTCGTGTGCAGAATAGTCAGATAAAATCTTATGCACCGCATCTGGTAGCTGTTTACCATAGTCAAAAACTTTAAACTTTTCGACAAGGTAACAAGTAAGTACACCGGCAAAGAAAACAGGGATAGTCACAGGAGACATGCGTAATGCGAATTCAGCGAACTGCCAATTTGCTTGAGCTGCAATAATGAGGTTCTGTGGTTCGCCGACCATGGTACAAACGCCGCCTAATGCAGTACCAACACCAGCGTGCATTAATAAGTTTCGTAGGAAGCCTCTAAATGCTTCCAACTCCTCTTCACACAGTTGGCTTTGTCCATCACTAGTATGATCATGGTTGTCATTAAAGCTCTTACCCGATGCCACCTTGTGATAAATAGAGTAGAAACCTACCGCGACCGCAATAATGACCGCAATAACTGTTAGTGCATCTAGAAATGCAGATAAGAAAGCTGACGCCACACAAAACATGATAGACACGGCGACTTTAGAGCGCACCTTGGTAATCATTTTGGTAAAGGCAAACAGCAGTAGTTGCTTCATAAAGTAAATGCCTGCAACCATAAAGATTAACAGTAGCAATACTTCTAAATTAGCTTCAATTTCATGCAATACTTGACTGGGAGAAGTCATGCCGATAATCACGGCTTCGATAGCGAGCAACCCTCCAGGTTGCAACGGGTAGCACTTGAGCGCCATAGCAAGGGTAAAGATAAATTCTAAGACCAGCAGCCAACCCGCAACAAACGGATTAATATAAAAAACGACTGGGTTGATCACTAGAAACGATAATATTGCGAATTTGAACCACTTCGGCGAATTGCCTAAGAAGTTATCAAGAAACGCCTGACTCATTGTCACAGGCATGGAATCCTCACTCTGGTATTTTTATAGTTTGATAATAACAAAAAATTAACTAAATTTGTTGTTACTAATAAATCAGTCGATGCTAAAGGTAAAACCTTTTGGCTAACTTAAAAAGCATTGTCTGCCTAAACGGCTACCTAAATCAAAAAAAATCATATAAAAATCATCGTTAGCGTGTTTTTTGAACACATTTGTAGGTTTATCGTCTCAGCATTTAGCTAATACTCCTGTTTGGGTTTCCATTTTAACTAGCTCTGGTATGATCAGTATTAGAATAATACTAACAATTGGATGAAGTAGGCTGATGATCATCAATGCGAAAGGCCCTGCAAGTTTTGCAGAGAAATATATTGTACGATCAATTTGGGACAATAAATTTCCCCCCGGCTCTATTTTGCCAGCTGAACGAGAGTTGTCAGAGTTAATCGGTGTCACCCGCACCACTTTAAGAGAAGTGCTGCAACGATTAGCACGCGATGGGTGGTTAACCATCCAGCACGGCAAACCTACCCGAGTAAATAATTTCTGGGAAACGTCAGGTCTTAATATTCTTGAGACGATTGCCGAACTCAATCCCGATGGATTTCCTGAGCTAGTAGACCAATTGCTATCAGCTCGTAGCAGTGTTAGCGCGATCTATTTCAGAGGAGCTATTCGTAATAACCCTGAAAAATCGGTTGAAGCATTATCAAGGCTTGATGAGCTTGAAGACACTGCACAGGCTTATGCTGATTTTGATTATGAGTTACAGCATACATTAGCATTTTCGTCTGGCAACCCGCTGTATGTATTAATCCTTAATGGATTTAAAGGCTTATATAGTCGCGTTGGCCGCTACTACTTCTCTAGTGCAGATGCTCGCGCGTTAGCAATGGATTTTTATAAGCAGTTACAGCAGTTAGCAATAGATAAAAATTATGCTGAAGTGGCCTCATTAATGCGGACCTACGGCATTAATAGCGGCATGATGTGGCAAAGCTTAAGAGATGATATGCCAGTGGGGCTGGGTGAATCTAATAAGTAAATAGCGTGCTCATAACGATGTAGTGTAATTATTGTTATCGCAAAAAAGCCATCAAACATGATGGCTTTTTTTGTGTCTCGGATAACTTACAAGTCAAAGCTGTAATAGATATCTAATGATTGCTCAATAGTGCCGGATACGGTCTCAAGATAGAGTTGGGACAATAGATAGTAGCGCACTGTCATCTCATATCCTGGATTGAACACTCCAATACCATATTTAACCATTAGGTTTTCGCCAATAAAGCCACTAATGGCGAATCGACCATCATCATTGGCGTCAAGCTGGACATTTGAAAATCCAATTTTTTCGATGATCCCGGTCGCAGTATTACCGATATTGCCAATAGCACTGCCACCAATTTGATTACTTAGACTAAGTGCAGCCCCCATCATGAGGCCACTATTCTGATCTCCATCGCTACTGTTGAGGCCTGTGCCTCTAATAATATAATTTAAAATTTCTGCCTGTTCTTTCGCAGGGTTTGAAAAAAGGTTAACCACGGGTTTCATTGGTGTGCCAGTTATGCGAACACCTGCAATCACATCTTCTTCCTTTATTTCACGTGCTGCTTCAATATTTAAATTAGGCACATCCAGTGGACCGATGAACTGCATTTCGCCTGCTCTAATCTGCAGTGTCTGCCCCATGAACTTATAGGTTCCATCGATGACTTTAATTTCACCAAACAGCAGAGGAGGTCTAAAAGGACTCTGTTTTAACTCTAATTTTCCTAGTAGCTTGCCATTGAGGCCCATGCCGTCAACTTTAAGATTATCGCCGATATTTAAATTGACCTCTGCCGAGACAGCTAAAGGCGTCGCTTTTTTCGTCTCAGTGGTGAGGCTGTCTTTAAAGACTACGTCTTTTGAAACTGCGACGCCTCCCTCTGGGAGCTGAACAATAGTGATGTGGCCTGAAGGCACATTGATATCACCCTTTACATCTACAGAGTGGTCGGTAAAGCTGATATTGAGATCTGTGCCCACGTTTAAAATAGCCAAAGGAGGTTGAATAACAGCTAAGTCATCACCTTTGATATTAAAATTGCCTTTAATCTGCTTATCTAGCCAATTAAGCTGACCATCAATATAGGCCAGCCCATCACCCATTTTTAGCTCTCCGTCAATTTGCGCTTTCTTGCCTGCAAAAATTAGATTCAGATCGATATCCTCTACCAAGGTTGGGTTTGCGGTTGCCAAAATGGAACCTTTCTTAAGAGATATTTCACCTGAAGCCTGTGGATCGCTGAGTGTTCCACCAATTGTTAAGTTACTTGTGATAATGCCCTCAAGTATTTCCAATTGAGGTAATAGCTGCGCCAATGCATGCAAGTTTATTTGCTGTAGCGATAGGGTACCGTCGATAGCTCTATCTGGTGTTACATTTATTGTTAAATCAGCATTCAAGCTGGCGACTTCATGAGACTCTAATGCAACTGACGTTTTAAGGTGTTGCTCATTTAATAGGCTACTAATTTGAACTGAGCGATAGCCGATTGAAACTTCGTTCTTGTTAGTGGCTTTTGCTTTGAAATCTAAGTTCCCTGGTGCGAGATCAAGTTTTAACGATCCGCTAGGTTTGCCCTCGTTAAACCACTTAAACTCAGATGCAAAGGTAGCAGGACCATGCCAGTTAATACTACTAGGGAGCCAAGGTTTAATTAGCACCCCAATATCGCCAATATATTCTAGTTTAGCTTCGCCGCTGAGACCTAGTTTAACGGCTGTTTTAGAGCACAGTTTGCCACTGAGATGGGATAAGCAAAAGGGGTTGATTTCACCTTTAGTTTGCCCAAGGTCGTAAACAGCATTTAGTGGCATATCTAGACTGACATCGCCAAGAGTTGATGATAGTGATAATTGGTTTATAACAGCAGTTATTAGGTTATTTTTTTCATCATACAGGCTGTTTAGCTCTGTTTTTAGCGCCAACTCTCCTTGGGTTTCTATGTTCAAGGATTGTTGATTAAGGTCGCCATCGCTATTAATGTTAATAGCGTCTAAATTAATATCATTGTAGCTGAAGTTTTTAGCATCAAGTGAAGCAGTAAATGACTGATTATCCAGTGGCTGGTATTGGCCTTTTAAAGTGAGTGTATCAAGCTCTAGCTGGCTAAATTTCAGATTATTACCGAGTAGAGATATATTAATATTTGGCTGCTTCGATTCACCCGATACATCAATATCACTGTTAATCTGTCCGCGAGCATCTGGGTGCCACAAACTTAAATCTGGTACTTTTAAGTCGCCAGTCAAGGCCCAGCGTTTATCAACTTCGCCTTTAATATAGAGTGAACTTTGCAGTGCATGAATATTAAGCCCTGGAGAGCTTAGGTACCAATCTTGATCTAAGGTTAAATCTCCCTCTAGCGTTAAAGGATAGCCTGCGACATCGCCATTAAGGTTTGCCTCTGTGACCCCAATAGACCATTGAGCATTCTTTAGCACAAACTCGCCTGTTGTTGCCATCGAACCATTGATATTACTCTTGGGAAGAGGTTGCTTTAAGCTTAAATTTAACTGGCTTAAATCGAGTTCATCGCTAATAAAATAGCTGTTCCATGACAGTACGTCGCCATAAGTCAAACTGCCATTTAGGCCTACATTTCCCATAGGACTTTTTACATCAAGTTGATCGAATTCAAATCTGTTTTCTTTATGTTTAAATTGGGATTCAATCTTTAACATTGGATGGTAATCGGATCTAAAGTGAGTGTTTAGATCGACTTGCTGTAGATTAAGATCACCCTTTGTCTCCAAGTTAATATCTGTGGCAATAAACTCAGGTTTAACTAATGGCCATTGTAACTTTTTTGAACGCAATGATATTGAGTAGGGCATTGTTGGTTTCGACAGTGCAATGCTTGATGACAGGTCAAATTCAAACTGTCCCTGACCTTGAATATCAGTGTTAAGTTGGTTAAAACCTTGCTTGACGATGATGTGCAGTTGCTGATCACTTAATCCAGGTACCTCAGTGACATGGCCAAGATCTAGGTCAAGTTCAAAGTCCATCGGATAATCTTTTGCTAGCGACATTTGCCCGTCCAAGTCAACGGTGCCATAACTGTGACTTGCTGAAAATTTCTCTATGTTAATGAGAAAGGTTTGATAGCTACCACTTAGGTATAGATGCTTAAAGTTATCTTGTCTTGGGCCCAGAATCAGATCACCATTTTTGATCTCTAGCGCTTCTACATAGACTGGAATGGGCATAAATACTTCAGGTAAGTTTGCCATCGCCCACTCGGCATCTTTTCTATGGGTGTTTAAATCTTTTTCTGCAGTACTTGCCGTTATTGCGGTGGATGGCTTTGTCTGTTGAGTTACAGTATCTGCTTGCTTGTCCGTTACTGTCTCTCCAAGTGGGATGGAGACTAACAGGTCTTTGGCATAGATATGTCTCGCTCTAATTCCGGTGCTTTGCCACTCCGCGCTCAGGTTTAGCTCGGCAGCATTGAAGTCCATGTCATTGACACGGACTGTGACTTGGCTCAGGGAGCCTATATCTAGCTTTATGCCAAAGGGCAGGGTGATCTCTTGGTTTTCTTCGATACCACTGAGTATGTTGTCGACCGTCTGACTTTGGTTTTTAGCTTGTTCGGCGTTTTTACTCGTTATCTCTACATTAGTGGTAGCAGTATTTGTGTTGTCAGTAGAGGATGGCTCACCAATCAAAGCGGTATCAATCTCAACATTGACTTTACTCGCGTTTAGTTCATTCACACAAAGCTGTTTCTGCACTAAACACATCGGGTTCCAATCCAATACAAGGTTGGTTGTTTCAACCTTTACACCAGCCATTTGCCAATTACCGACTTCCAACATTAAGCGGCGATTTATCTTGCCAGATTTATAAATCACGTTGAGATCGGGTACGAACATATCGGCTAACCGTACTGCGATATGCGTTCCGAAGTTGGTTCCGATAATGATGGCGAATAAGATCAGCAGCCCTAATGGGATGTAAAAAATTGTTCGACTTACGCGCTTAAACCAACGCCAAACCTGTTGAGATACCGTTTTGGATGCTGCAGCCGATTCAGCTGCCTTAGCATTGCTCGTGCTTGGAATGTTGCTATTTGATCCACTCATAGCTCAGCTCCCATGGTGATATGGATCCGCCAAGGTCTACTGATAGTATCCGTCTCTTTTAAGCCAACACCTACATCAAACTTTACCGGGCCAATGGGTGATATCCAATGCACGCCCGCACCAACAGAGGTAATTGCTTCAATTTGATTGACGTCGAATGCATTACCGGCATCGACAAAGGTAGCGACTCGCCAATTTGGAGTGACGTAATATTGATACTCGATGCTGCCGACCATTAAATAGCGGCCACCAACGACTTCTCTCACGAGATCTCCATCGTCATTAACAGAATCAATAGATGGGCCCAGCTCGTTATAACTGTAACCACGAATACTTTGGTCACCACCGGCAAAATAGCGCAGCGAGGGAGGGATCTCAGCCAAGTTATTCTCGTTGGTAAGGTTGGCAGCTAGATCTAAACGAGAGACAAAGCGATGTTTATCAAAGAAAGTTTCGATCCACTTAAACTTTGCTTGAAAGCGTGCCAAGCGGACTTCAGAGCCAAGGCTAGGATCAGCAAACTCTAAGCTGTAGTATTGCAAAAAACCAGACTTAGGATCGAGTGAGTTATCTCCACGAGATGTTTTAGACACGTTAGCACCTAGTAGAACGAATCGCGGATCATAATCGATACCAGACTGGGTATAACTCTCTTTCATCACTTCTGCAGAATAGTTCAAAATCCACTGATGGCCTAAACGTTGTTGGCGGATCACTGCAAAGAGCATTTTTGAAGATTCGAGCTGGCCGGTGTTTTTGAACTTTTTATCTTCAGTGTCATATACTTGGGTAACACCATACTTGTCGCGCAACATGCCAACACGCAGTTTAAGTTGGTCATCTAGTGGGTGACTCAAAGGTATAGTATAAGTGGTTAAAAATTTGGGTCTGTCAGGAGCCCATTCTGCCGTTGTTTCTTGGGAGTGACCATAACTATTAATTTGCGGAGTTCGCCAAGTGACTCGTACTCGCGGCTCGATACTATTATCGACAGTATTACCAATATCGACGCCTAAACCCAGTTCAATAGAATGATCTGGCTTAGGGCTCAAGTCGACTCTAATGGGTACGAGCAATCCGTCTACCTGCTCAACTAAGGGCAAGACTTTAATGTTTGAGAAATAACCGGTATCCAGCAGTTGTCGATTCAGTTGACCAAGATTCCCCGTACTATAGGGAGCATCAATATCAAACGGGATCAGCTCTTGTAGGATCTCTGGTTGCAGCGTGTGACCGGTAAAGGTGACTTGGCCAATGTGATAGCGCTTACCTGAGTTGTAATGCAGGGCTATTTTTGCACTATTATAGTCTCGGTCTACCTCAATTTCTGCTTTTTCAAATTTACCGTCAAAATAGCCGCGAGCTAACGACAAGGTAAGCAGTTGCGCTTTTAACTTTTCATAAACACCATGATTAAGCCTATCTCCTGGACGAATTGATAGCTGGGCCAGCCACTGTTCGAATAGAACGTCATCACGGAGTTCGCCGCCCACTTGTATATCAATCCAACGAACCGTTGTAGGTAGACCAGGTGTGATGACGTAATTAAGCAGCCAAGGGCCTTTGTCTTTGGTAATAAATTCTTGTTTAATTTTACTGTTGTAGTAGCCCATTGAATGCATCGCTGCATTGATATTGTCTTCAGCGTTAAAAATAAATGCGCGCCTTTGCACTTCTGAATCAGGTAAAGCGCCTAGATGTGCTTCGACATTCCGTGCCAAACTGCCTTTTACGCCCTTAATATTGAGCGTGAGCAAATCGTTTGCGAGAGCGGCAAAAGGAGTCAGTAAGACACTGATCAACATTAACGAATGGGTCGTTGCTCGAATCAAACTTATCAAAAAATATCAGGCTCTTATTATTAACTTTAAGTTTATGTACCTATTGTTACTAGAATCGCGAACTCAAGCAAGTTGCTGATTGTAATTATGGTCGAAAATGGTTACAAAGAGGGCAAATAAATATAAATGGATACTGTTTGTGAATTATTCCCCTATTTTAGCCGTCTGCCTGCTGGCATTCGTCGGTGTTAGCTCAACTTCATATGCCGCTGAGAAGCCGTTTTCGATTGCGATACACGGTGGTGCGGGCACGATTTCTAAAGCCAAGTTGACGGAGTCGCAACAAAAAGCATATCGCGCCAAATTACAACAAGCCATCGATGCGGGTTATAAAGTATTAGAAGATGGCGGTGATAGTCTTGAGGCTGTGCAGGTATCAATTAATGTACTGGAAAATAGCCCGTTGTTTAATGCCGGTGTTGGGGCAGTTTATACTTATGATGGAGCACACGAGATGGATTCCTCAATCATGGATGGTAAAACCATGAATGCGGGCGCAGTAGCGGGGGTACGACATATTAAAAACCCAATTGATCTGGCCAGAACTGTAATGGAAAAATCACCTCATGTGATGTTATCTGGCCAAGGCGCTGAAGAGTTTGCCTTAACCCAAGGTTATCAGTTGGTTCCTGCAAATCACTTTGATACCGAAAGCCGCTACAAACAGCTGCAAAGAGCCAAAGATAAAATTAAAATGGCGGAGTCCAATCCCGATTATCAGGCGAGTACCGGGCATAATTATAAGCAAAGTGCACTCGATTATATGGAATTGGATTATAAGTTTGGTACCGTTGGTGCTGTGGCTTTAGACCAAAACGGCAACCTTGCAGCTGGCACATCCACTGACGTATAACTAATTGACCCTAAACAGTGTTATAATGCATCCACTAATCTAACTACATGATGCATATGAAAAATAAAGCCTATTCGTACCATCGAGTCAGTACCGAAATACAAGCCAGTTCAGGCGATGGCATGCAACGCCAACGAGACAATGCGCTCAAATTCCTCAAGAATTACCCCGATTATATTTTACACGACGAGATTAATGATGCTGGTGTATCAGCCTATAAAGGTCATAACCTCTTAGCAGATGCTGGTCTAGGTAAGTTCATTGCCGCAGTCGAATCTGGCAAGATTGAACATGACTCACTATTAATATTGGAAAATGCTGACCGACTCTCTCGTCAGGGTATACGTAAAGGTCAGACTATCATTCAATTGCTATTCGACTATAAGATCAATATCGGTCTAGTTAAGTTCAATCTAATACTTAGACACGATGACGAGAATGACATAAGTGGAGCGATGTTAGTGGCGGCAGCTCTATACCTTGGTAGATTGGAATCTGAACAGAAGTCAAAACGGATAAAAGAAGTATTCGACATTCAACGACGGTCGGCAGCAAAGGGCGGCAAGAAGTTAGCACTAGCTAAGAGGCCATGGCTGACGTTATCTGATGACCGTATGTCATTTCTAGTAAACTCAGACAAAGTGGCTATCGTTAAGCGGATCTTTGATATGAAGATCAGCGGCTTAGGCATCATGAAGATCGTGGATGCATTCAATACAGAGGGGGTATCTACGATAGGCTTTGCTAAATCTAACTGGAATACGACCTTAGTTACCAATACCATCAAATCTAGAACTGTATTAGGTGAATACCATCCTAGAACGGTACAAGTAATTGATGGCAAAGAGAAAAGAGTGCTAACTGGTGAGCCGATAAAGGATTATTACCCACGTATTATACCCGATGATGTATTTATTAAAGCCAATGCGACATTTAAGTCAACTGTAGTCGGGAGAACAGGTACTTATCAGCACTTATTTCGTGGGTTCATGAAGTGTGCTTGCTGTGGATACTCACTGAGCTACAAGAACTCTGGTAAATCTAAGTACACAGGGGTCAAATACCCCGATCGATTGTACTGTAATGGCGAGAAATCACGCTCAACTGACTGTAAAATAGGTCATATTCATTATAAACCCATCGAAGATATTGTTTTAGGTGTACTTAAGTTCCTAGATTTTAAACAGATTTTTACTCCATCTGACAATACAAATCAGATCTCATTGCTCAATGCTCAGAAAATCGAGTGCGAACATGCCATTTCCAACTACACCGTAGCAATTGGTACAGTAAAGGGCAACGCTCTGCCTCTGCTTTTACAGAAGCTTGGGGATTGCCAGTCAGATTTGACAGAGGTTAACGCTAAAATTTCGGATCTTATGCATTCGACTGTAAATATCGACAAAACCATTCTAGATCTCGACTTAAGCATTGACTCAAATCGACGCCAGTTAAATCAGTACATAAGTAAGTTCGTTGACTATGTATCAAGCGATGGCTGGGAAATGTCTATTAAATTTCGCCACCAGCCGCATGCATTGACAACTGAGTATCATCGCAAGAAAGGTTTACCAGAAAGTGATCTCAAAGAGCTGGCGGGTTGCTATCAAAATTTCTTTAATACAACGAAGGAGGAATTCAATGCAATGGATAATCTCGAAGGTGTCATTACAGAAGATTGCACCGATTGGGAACAGCACGTGGAAATGGAAGACTAGGAGCGACTAATGATAATGCGAACTACGATCCAGAGCTTAGATGAAAATAATAAGTTTGTACGAAAAACTAGGTTTATGACAAAAGAGGCAATACGCATCGAGTTGTTCTTAGGTAATGCAGCTCTAGTTCTACTTGAGGATGGATATCATTTCTTTTATCCGTACGGGTTGGAGTCATTGGATCGGAAAATAAAATGACTTATCGCCAACTAAAATCTCTATTTAGAGCACTCCCTAAATATAAATAGAAACAATCTCTGATACTTTCTATTTAGGGTGGTAATTAAAATAGAATATGGTATTCTACTGATGTCTTAGAGTCTAAATAGAATAGTGGAGGGGTTATGAAGACAATAATCTATGCTCGTACATCAACTGACGAGCAAAACGTAAATCAACAAGCGAAGCATCTTGAAAAGTTGTATCCGCATTTCGACTACTCAGTCACTGAGCAGTTCACGGGTACAACCTTAGATCGTCCTAAGTTCCAGAAGATGCTTAAATCATTAGAATCTGGTGATTCATTGGTCGTACTAAAAATAGACCGTATCGGTCGTGACGCCATTGAAGTCCAAACCGTTGTATCTGAGCTTACTGATAAAGGAGTCAAGGTCATTGTTTCGGATCTCGACGGTATTGACTTGTCATCCATGGCTGGAAAAATCGTACTAGCTGTGCTGGCACAAGTAGCAGAAGGTGAGCGTAAAACAATGCTAGAACGTCAGCGCATTGGTATTGAACGTGCGAAGACGGAAGGTAAGTACAAGGGACGTAAATCAACTGATCCTAAAATAGTACATCGCATTAAAGAGCTGCATGCACAGAAGATGAAGGTAACTGAGATAGCTGGCGCATTGGACGTAGGTGTATCGACCGTATATAAGATATTAAAGGAGGCATCATGAAGGTACTCAACGAGATACTAAATACTCAGCTTGGTTTTGAAGACAATGAGCTTATGCCACTAGGCTATGAGAGTGAAGAACCAGAAGGCAGTGAACAAGATGAGGAGACAGAAGAGGACTAGCACCCTTCCTACTAGATTCGCGTCAGAACCCAAATCAATAGGCTAAGCTGGTGGAACAAATCAGTAATCATAGGCGGTGCCTTGGAATTGATGGGGGGGCCTTGTCAGATGAGGTAAGCTCCTCACAGGCACTAGGCAATTTTTTCGAAAATATATCCTGGATAAAATCCAATCTTTTCCCTAGATAGATGCTAAGTACACATGTGAGTATTCGGTTGACTTTATGTTGTTTTTTGTGTTAATATATCATCTATTCCTAGCACTTAATGGCACAGGTTACTCAGTGCAGCCATGAAGCAAGACCCGCTTACCTAAAGCGGTTAACTGACACAGACAGACCCCAAATTAAGAGAACGTCTAATTTTGCACTCAGCCACCAGCTGAGAGTTAAGTCGTCTTGTGTCTTGATATAGGAGCTTATAGCCTATGAAAAGTAAAACAGATCAAACCAACGTACTCATCAACGATTACACCATAGCTGGTAGCCCAGAGGCTAAAGAAAAAGATGGTCGTGGTGGCTCTCGTAAAGGTGCAGGTCGTAAGATTGGCTCTAAATCCAAAACGCCATATACCCAA
The DNA here is from genome assembly GCF_016757755.1 of Shewanella sp. KX20019. Lineage (NCBI taxonomy): Bacteria > Pseudomonadati > Pseudomonadota > Gammaproteobacteria > Alteromonadales > Shewanellaceae > Shewanella > Shewanella sp. KX20019. Next base: position 2,409,422 of record NZ_CP068437.1, read on the forward strand.
ACTCGTGCAACTGTGTATTTTGATAACGAAATATCATCACTAGAAGTATTCGATAATGAAAGGGATTTAAATATCATCTTCACCCGTAAACCAACGGATATTCAAGCACGCCGCGGGGTTAAAGATCAGTATGGCAAGGCTAAGTGGTGGTGTCGTATTGATGGTGAGTTGACGTTTAAGGAAAACATATCAGCTATAGCACGCGATACATATAAAAAAGTGTCGGATGCTAATTTGAACAGTCAGGATAAAACCTATAAGAGCATAGTTAATGCTCACAATAATTTCGTCAAAGATGAGTTCTTAGGTGTGGTAGTCGATAAGGTGAAGTTAAAGGAAATAGATAGTCAGATATTAATTGAATTCAACGAGTCTACTCGTCATTCCGCGTTATTCAAATGTGCTCGTAATGGCTCACTAATGAAAGAAAAATCCTTTGTGGGAATAATGACCATAGCATTACTCAATAACACGTGGTATTGCATAACAACCTCATCTCATAAAGAGGTTGGTATGCGTACCGAGAAACATATCATTGGTATGGGTGATATGGATAAACGTGCAGGTGGTTACTTGTCAGACTTGGGACTTCATAACTTAGCCTTTAAAGACTGATCTAGTCCCTTACAATCAAAAAATAGTCCCTTAAAATCAATCTTTACTCGTAAGTTGCTGATTTTATACGTATAGCTGTGCCTGCTACTAACAACTAGTGCGTACCGCTAAGAAACAACTGATTCAACTGATTAAACGTACCGTTTTGGTGCGATGAATAAGTCAAATGACCAAAGATAAGAACACAGGAATCCGTCGGTACGGAGGATTACTTATTTTGAAATCCTAACCGTCGGTACGGAGGTTGGATATTCAAAATACCCAAGAATGATATCTAAAGATTAGCATCAGAAAAGCACTGATGCGAATCGAAGCATCAACCAAAAAGCGGTTGATACTACTTCTTCACTTCTTGGATTTGAAGTCATTGATTTAGTACTAAAGAGTACAGATCGTTTTATTGACGGTACGACCAGCGTAATGATCCATTACAAATTTGTACAATAAGTAAAGTGTTACTGGCTCATGACACTCCTATCGTCTGCAGCACATAATTTTCAGACAATAGGAGTGTAACCAACATAGAGGAACCATAATTATGAAATACCAAGAGCACCATATTAAAAACTATGCATCAGAGAGCCGTCAAATACGCTCAGATGCCAAAGCAACTCTAAAGGGGATGATTATATCCCTTAAATTACATCACACTCATAGCATCAGTGAGATAGCTAAGATGTTTAATAAGTCTCACCGGACTATCAGTTATTACATCGAAGAGTTAAAACAGTCAGGCCATATCCCTGCAATTCGTATTAATCCAACGAACCAGCATACTAAGAATAGGCAGAGCTTCGTTATAGGGTAGATAGATACTCTTGTCACTGGCTATGCAACTTAGCTTGTATGGCAGACAGAGAGAAAGAGAGCTTAACTCATAATCAAATAATGCGGGGAATGTGGCGAGCTTATGCTAATGGCCATTAGACTACGATTTTAGTTACAATAAGCGACTTTTCCACACCTGAAGTTGTTGATGAGGTGTTATTTTAACTATAAGGCAGACTCTATTCTGTCCAAGGCGTACCATACATTTTGCCCAAAGTGTGGTTACCTTTGAGTAAAGATGAACTAATCGTCTTCAGCGGGGGATGTGCTGATACAGCTGCGAAACGCTGCAAATACAATCCCTGCAAGCTCTGCGATAACTACCATGTCATGGACGGTCACGGCCAGTATTTACACTGGGTAATTAGAGCCTTCATTTCTGCTGTAGTTGTTCGACGTCTAAATCGGAAATGCCCCAAAGTAAGTTTGCAGATAATGTTATCAACTCAACAACAATTGTATTGAAGCATAAAAAATTAATCTAAATTATGAATGAGATTAAACCTTACCTTTCGCTTCCAATTTTCGAATGGGGGAACTATCAAATACACATAACGGTGTATCGATAATTTCCTAACTTTTTTGTTGTCTTTAAAACAATAGGTTATAGTTGGATGGCGAACATTATCAAGACGCACAAATAGTAATTACAAATGCATCATAGATAACAATACAATCAGTACTGCTGTTTAAGTAGACGTTATTTGGTACAGAAAATTGGAGGGTGAGATAAAAGTGAAAAATAAATTGTGTGCATGGGGAAATACGACCAAGCTTGGTGCTGGTGATCATACTTGGGTTACGACATATACTGACGGAACAGGTGAACCTGATACTCACTTAGGCGATTATTGGTATTGCTGGGGAGTATCACATTCTGCGGCAAGTATTTTAGGCAAAAGTGACATTGGTGCTGATTTTGCTCGTCAAATTGCAACACCAAACGATCCAGAAGAGAATGTCGGTATTAAATATTTAGTAGATGGTCTATGTCATCAAATGGCAAATAGGTTACTAAGATTCACTTATGATAAATCTACAGGTAAACGAATCAAAGTATCAAATGCTTCAGGTTACCAGCTATCAAAAGCTATGTATGGTGAGTATGGAGGCAGCTCTTTTACTACTGATGGTAAAAAGAGACTCCAGCAATGGAAAACTATGGTGATGCAATATCGAAATAATAAGGAAAACTAATATGCAGAATGACGATCGTGTTAGTGAATTGATGGAGCTAAGCGCTTCTATGACGAAGGATATTTCGGAAGGTATTGTATCGCGAGAAATAAAATTAGCGCATAATAAGAATTTGGTTATTGAACTATTATCTCAAGGGATAATTAAAGAGATTGAACTAAAAGATATAATTGAACGCTGTTTTCAACGGTTTCTTTCTGAAGTTTCAGAAGCATATGGTAATGATATATGTCAGGATATATATGAATACCTTCCTGGAGATAAGTTAGGTTTCTTAAATGAATACGAGCCTGTTGATGGTGTTGATGCAATCAAGTTGGCGGCAGTTGAACTAACAGAAGCTTTGGAATTAATTTGTAGTTTTCCAGCAGATAAAACACGAGAGCGCGCAACTTTAAAATTGGCATCTGATGATTTGAATGCAATAAGTTTGAAGTTATCTCGACGAATAATTCATGAACGAAAAGTAATAACTGATGTATCTTTAGGTCTTGTTGCAGAAGCTAGTGTAATTCGAACTACAATTTTGCCTGAGTTTACCTCTGTTTTATCCGATAGTAACTTTAACGATATTAATACTAAAATTAGAAGCGTTACTTCTGATTTAGAAGATCTCGAAAGTCAGCTTCCTCTGTTTCATGCTGAATAACAATGCCACCAATTGACGTATTTGACTCCGCAGTTTTGATGTGGAGCTCTATGTGCTCAGTAGGTTCATCGAGGCGTAACTTATTGCTGACGTTATATGCTTAGTGGCCATAATTGATTCATTTGAAATAGTAACGATGAGCTTCTAACAAAAGTCGATATCTATTTTCCTCTTTGAATATACAGAGCATACTATTTACGTGACACTTGATTTTAAACGTGTCTAGTATTATTTTTTCTAGCCTAACTCGGCCGGGTTTGTTGTTATCTAGCCAAAGCAGATGAATATCAGGTAGATGTTCCCACATTTTGTATGCTGACTTATTTTTAATAACATTCCCGTGCTCCCAAGGAATCAGACCGCATTTCTTTCTTAGTGCTCTTTTTTCATTATTAGTGTTAATTTCTGTTCGTTTTTGTCCTAAGTCGATCTCGAAATCCGACACTTTTGGTAAGCAATTGAAAGTACTAACTATATAAGTATAGCCATCAGTTGAAAAACACTCTGTATGACCATTTCCCATATAATTTTTCATCTTTTCACTCGAGATGTTAAACTCCTTCAGTGAATGCTGTAGTATTTTCTCAAATTTATTAGCAACAAATCTACTTTTAGATTCTATGTAATTTAATTCATATACATCAGTAGGTTTTTTGAATTGGTAAGTTGCTTTTCGTGCAAAAATACACTTAGCGGTTCCAATTTTAAGCCATTCAAATCCATCTTCAGCAACCATGTGTAGTAAATACAAGCCATTTGGGCTTGACCAATGGTCACCACATTGTTTACAGGCAAACCATTGCCTACGAACGTGTACAGTTTGCAATTCCTGTCGGTGTCCGCATGACAACTCATATACTTTGTAGCCCGACGCATCAGAATTTGAAATTAACTTAATACCTGCACTTACTGCCTCTTCTTGATACTTTATTTCGTTGCAGGTATCGCATCGGAAAGTATTACTTTTAATGCAATGAGTTTGTATAGTTTGTCTGTGACCACAAGACAAAAACTCATATTTATTTGGGTTTCTATTAGTCCCTTTTTCTATAAATTCCAATCCCCTTAACAGTAAGAGAGTTTCTAGCTCTATTTTTTCACAAGTATTACAACAAAATGATTTGTCGCGCACATGGTCTTGTCTTATTTCTTGTCTGTGACCACAAGGTAGTTCAAAAAGTCGATAGTTTGTGCCTTTCTGGGACGAAGATATAATCTTTAGACCTGAAATAAATGCTTCGTTTTCGATCTTGCTATGTTGGCAAAGTGTACACCTAAATCTACCATCTCTTACATGCCCAGCTTTTAAATCCTGTAGGTGTCCGCACCGTAACTCATATTGGCGGTATTGCTTACCTAATACACTATCCCCAATGTATCGAATCTCTTTGCGTTTTGCTTCTTCTATGTATTTGTGTTCAATGCAAACACTACACTTGAAATTGTTATTCCTAACATGAGTAACTTGTAGCTCACATTCATGACCGCAAGATTCAAACCGATAGGTTTTGTAACCGCATTTTTCAGAGTTACGCAATAATTCTAAGCCAACAGATTTTGCTTCGGTGAGATGTTTAGGGTTTAACATAAAAATTAGAAATTAGAGGGTAAGGAAGTAGCATTCTATGTCAATTAAAACGCATAGAACATACATTTAAGAGTGATTCTCAACGCTTGGCATTCATTTATCTGATTGCCATATGTTCCCTAATGGCAGCCATTGCTTTCAGAGCTAAATCATTTCTGTCCAAATGTGAGCTAGCAAAGAAGTATAGTCTGTGTGATCACCAAGCGATTATGTCATTAGAGACAGTCATAATTTGGCTAGCTATTATGCACTTTATGTCAGAGATGCTTATATCTTTTAGCTAAGCCATTGTGAGTCGGAAGTAGTCTACGAATCACTTTGTTGACTGTGTATTTACCACTCTATAAGGCAATACGCAGCACCCGTGACTGGTTTAAATTGCTTTTGGTATACCTCGTGTGGAATGGGGGCGTTAACGTCTTACAGTGCGTTATACGGGTAGTTGTTTCAGCCATATCTCTATGTTTTTCTTTTGCTTCACGCTGCAATCCAATAGTATTGATGTAAATGTATTAACTAGATGAATAAAATGAAAATAATCACTGTTTTGTCATGTCTCTGCGTTCTCAGTACATCTTTTGCTAGCTATGCTAATGATGCTCCATTTGCCATTGCTATTCACGGTGGGGCTGGAACTATTCAACAGAGCAGCTTTACTCCTGAAAAAGAACAAGCATATCGATTAAAGCTAAAAGAAGCTGTTGATGCTGGTTATGTGGTTTTAGAAAAAGGTGGTACGAGTCTTGATGCTGTAGCACAAGCGATTAATGTGCTGGAGAACTCTCCATTCTTTAATGCAGGTATTGGAGCCGTTTACACTCACAATGAGCAGCATGAGATGGATGCATCTATCATGGATGGTAATACTATGAAGGCGGGGGCTGTTGCTGGGGTTAAGCATATCAAGAACCCTATCGATTTAGCACGTCTCGTTATGGATAAATCTGTCCACGTCATGTTATATGGTGAAGGTGCCGAGGAATTTGCGTTAACCCAAGGGGTTGCACTTGTTGCAAATGAGACATTCGATACACCTCATCGATATGAGTCTTTACAGCACGCAAAAGAAAAAATGCTCAAATCGCAATCCGAGAACAAAGATTATATTGCATCACATAATGAGCTTGAGGTTGAATATAAGGTTGGAACAGTTGGAGCTGTAGCACTTGATAAACAAGGAAATATTAGCTCTGGAACTTCAACTGGAGGTATGACAAACAAGCGTTATGGTCGCATTGGCGACTCGCCAATAATAGGTGCGGGAACGTATGCCGAAAATGGTGTTTGTGCAGTATCTGCAACGGGTCATGGCGAGTACTTTATCCGTTATCATGTGGCAGGAGATATCTGCGCTCGGGTTAAGTATCAAAATAAGTCGATTATTCAAGCAGCTGATGAAGTCATTAACCAACGTCTAATCACGGCTGGTGGGACTGGTGGTGTGATAGCCATTGATCATCGCGGTAATATTGCTACGCCATTTAACACCGATGGTATGTATCGTGCTACTCGTAAAAGTGGTGAAGAAGCACAAGTGATGATCTGGCGAGATAAGTAGTCAATCACATAAATAACAGTGTTAAAACTATATTGTTAAGGCATCGAGTATTAGCTTAATGCCTTTTTTGTGTACACATGTGTACACTCCTTGCAAGCTCCTATACTATAGACGCAACAATTGTAGGAGATAGCATGAAAAAAATATTTATAGGCGTTTTAATTTTTGGATTATGGGGTTGTGGTAGTTCATCAGAAGAAGATGTGCCAACCCCACCTGAATTACCAGTATGTGAACAAGAGTGGCGTACGGATGTGATGCAGGGCTATCCAGGCGGGTTGAACATACAGCGCTTATACGATGTTTGCACCAATGAAAGAGTGTTGACAGAGTGGTTTGATGACGATTATGCAGAGATGCCACATGAACTGGCCAATTACCGTTCGCTCCCTATTGAAGGTGGTGAGTACGATAGTAACTTCATTTATAGAATCCAATACCGTCAAGAGGGGGATTTCTTAGGCTATGATGATGCTGGGGAAGTGATTTATGACATTAACAGATACTTCCTTAATTTTGCATATATAGATAACAGCTTTAGATTTATGACAGGTAGAGTTGAGCGAGGCAGTATAAAAGATACATATATTGATATTAGCAACTATCCTACACCTCAGAGTGATGGTCAGGTGTTTACCTATTTTCAATACGACTATGATAACTTTGATTATAATGAACCCGTTTATATAACCCAATGTACACTATTAGAAATTGAAGGATCATACTCTGGAGCATGTAAGCACCATGATGCGACTTATATCATAGATGAAGCATTCAAAGAGATGATTGATTCGATCAATAAGAATGATTCAACACGAGATTACGGAATCATTTATGAGAGAGCGATTAAAGAATATTTAGGGATTTGGTAGGAACTGATGGGCTGCCATTGAATTTGGCAGCCTAATCCATTCAATATGTTCCTTTGGTCATGATGTACAAGGGGGCTACCTTTCAGATAGCGTTATCATTTCTAATACATATCATCATTGATGGTACCAATCCATTTTAGCCATAAAAACTATTTAGGGTTAATTACCCATACCTCTACCGGTGGAATGACGGCTAAACGATTTGGACGCATTGGTGATTCTCCTGTTATTGGAGCGGGCACCTATGCAGAAAATGGCGTTTGTGCGGTATCTGCCACCGGTCATGGTGAGTTTTTTATTCGTTACCATGTAGCTGGTGATATCTGTGCCAAAGTTAAGTATCAGAAAAAGTCTATAATTCAAGCTGCAGATGAAGTGATAAATCAGCGTCTTATTACTGCTGGTGGCACTGGTGGTGTAATCGCAATCGATCAACGAGGCAATATTGCCACGCCGTTTAACACCGAAGGCATGTATCGTGCGACTCGTAAAAGCGGTGAACCCGCTCAAGTGATGATTTGGTCTGATCTGTAGGGACTTAAATGTGTACTAGTGCCAACGAATGGGCGTTAGTACACATTTTCATTTACACTGTTAGTTAATCCAAACGGTAAAATCCAATTGCACTATGGCTCCAAAACCTGATCGCATTACAGCAATGCAGAATATCATCGACCAAGTAAAGCGTGAGCTACCCTTAAAAGATCCTGAAACGTTTGTCTGTGGTCCTGATGGTAGTTGTATTGGCTGCCCTAAAAAATTAGTCGAACTGGTTGATAGTGAGCTGTGCTATTGGGAAAGTGCCATCGCCAATGGGGAGACTCCGCAACTAGGAGATATTAGTCGCTTTGCCAAACTATGTAACAATGTGAGGCGAGGGCTTATACGTAACGATGCCCTATCTAAGTATCAAAATTTAAATCAATAACATTACTGTGCTTCCTTTAATCTCTAAAATAACAAAGGGGCTCACACCGGTACCAGTTTAACATGCGCTTACTCAATGTCTTTTTCTGTCAGTTTTGCTTATCAATACTGCTAGGTACATATGCTAACGCAGCAGTCCAATCCATAGACTCTTTGGACGCCATGGTGAGCAATGTTGCTCGACAAAATATCGCGACCTCGATTGTATTGACTGATGCGAACTTGATTACTTTAGGTGTGGTCAATTTTGATCCTAGCTCAGTGGTAGATCTTGCTCATTTGGACACGGGTTCGGAGAGCTCTCTCCAGCGCCGCCGTGAGCTTAAAACTTATTCTTTACCTTGGACTAGCAGTTGGTCAGATAGCATTACCGATTGGCAAACCTCAACCTATCTCAAATTATCCTACATTGGCTCTAAACAGTCGGTAGATTTTTCACAGCCTGCGAATCAGATAGATCAATTATTAGAAAAAAGTTATCTGTTCCAAGCTGAGCAACGATGGCGATATCCAGTATCAGAACATTGGAAGGCTCTGTTTGGCATCGGTGCCCAAGCCATTTGGTATGAAAATAAATTTGAGTATCGTAGCGTTTTAAAACAGTTTGAATCTTTATTTGATAATGGTTTATTGAATACCTCTTATGGGGCGTTGATGATTGACCCCTCAATTGAGTTTCGTTATGACAATCTTGTTTTCGGACATCGTTGGCAGTTTATCAGCCGTTACCGTTTTGCTATTGGCCGTACGTTATTCACCGATTCTGCTCCACAGGATGTGTCTATAAAAGTAGGCCGCTTTAGCAATACATTGATGTTTCATTATCAACTCCCGAAATTGGTTGATTACGACAATGAACTACGATTGATGTTTAAGCGCATCGATTTATCGGGTGATGCCGTTGCACCTTTGGCAACGGATCATTTTTATGAGGTTGGTGCAGGGTGGGTGATAGACACACCTTGGTTGTCCTCATTGATTGACAATATTGGCTTAGGGGTTACCGTTAATATAGGCAGTGTGCTAAGTGGCGGCAGTGTACTGCTGTTGTTCAATGAAGACATTTAACCCATATTTATAATCTTTCCGTCTATATTGATATTGGTGACACTAGAGCAAGAGCAACTCAATTTACATCACCTCTGACATGATTTTCCGCTGTAATACGGTCATAGTTAACAAACTACTGCTTAAGTCTGCTACGGCTAAATTAGTGAAATCGAGTTTTACGTTTAACGCTATCGCTTTAATCCTCTGCCGTATTGATAAATATTAGCTAAACTAAAATAGAAACAAACGAATAGGGGAAGATAATGGATTCAATAAATGTAAAAGAACATATGGATCGCCATCCAGTCATGCTTACACCTTCGATGTCTATAGCGACAGCTGTAGAAAAGCTGCTAACAAACAATAAGTTAGGTGCTCCCGTCGTCGACGACGGTAAACTCGTGGGTTTCTTATCTCAACAAGATTGCTTAGCTGTCATGCTCAAAAGTAGTTACCATTGCGATTTAATCGCGATCGTTAAAGATTGTATGCGAACTGAGGTTTTGTCGGTAGAGCCCAATAGTAGTGTGTTGGCTTTAGCTGAACAAATGCTAGGCCCCAAACCAAAAGTTTATCCCGTGGTTGATAATGGCAAAGTGGTAGGCACTATTAATCGAACGAATGTTCTCGCGGCAATAAATACCTATATGCAACAGTGTTATTTAACGCCTGCCTAATGAAAGTATTTTTATGTCAGCTATACCACTGAAGTGCGTTCCTTGTTAGGATCAACCTCTTTGATTTTGGCCATGGAATTTGCACTTGAGTTCGCAACAGCATCACCTATCTAACGCATTTTTAAGACACTGTTATGAAGCCGACGCCGCACAGATTAGGCGTCGTCTATTTAGGCTACGTAAAGAGCCTGATTCAGAAAAGAAAACTGCAACGTTAGATTCTCTAGAGCAGCTCGCGCTAGCCTCTCGCAAAAAAGTTGAGCTTCGCCTTGCGAACCGCCCAAAAGTGACCTTTCCTGAAAACTTACCTGTATCGCAAAAACGTGATGAAATTGCCACCGCAATTGCCGGTAATCAAGTGGTCATCATTGCCGGTGAAACGGGTTCGGGTAAAACTACACAGTTGCCAAAAATCTGTTTAGAACTTGGTTTGGGTACCCGTGGTTTAATTGGTCATACTCAGCCTCGTCGACTTGCCGCTCGAAGTGTTGCTACGCGCATTGCAGAAGAGATGAACACACCACTGGGTGAAGCTGTCGGTTTTAAAGTTCGCTTTGCCGATGCGATAAAACCAGAGTCCTACATCAAGTTAATGACAGACGGGATCCTGTTAGCGGAATTAACTTCAGATAAATTACTTAACCAATATGACGCGATTATTATTGATGAAGCGCATGAGCGTAGCCTTAATATCGACTTCATTTTGGGTTATCTGAAGAATGTTTTAAAGAAACGCCCTGATCTAAAAGTGATTATTACCTCAGCCACCATTGATGTTGAACGATTTTCACAACACTTTAACGGCGCCCCAGTGATTGAAGTATCGGGTCGAACTTATCCGGTTGAAACGCGCTATCGGTCATTGGTAAAAGATAGTGATGAAGATTTAGATCTCATGGACGGCATTTTTGCAGCTACCGACGAACTGATCAATGAAGGTCTTGGTGACATTCTTATCTTTATGAATGGTGAGCGGGAGATCCGTGATGTTGCCGAGCAGCTTAATCGCCGTCAATACCGAGATACTGAAATTCTGCCCCTGTACGCCAGACTTTCCTATGGGGAGCAGTCAAAAGTCTTTAAGAGTCATGTTGGCAGACGAATCGTTTTGGCCACAAATGTCGCTGAAACCTCACTTACTGTGCCCGGTATTCGTTATGTCATCGATCCCGGTACGGCACGCATTAGTCGCTATAGTTATCGTACTAAAGTGCAGCGTTTACCGATTGAAGCTATTTCTCAGGCGAGTGCCAATCAGCGCCAAGGCCGCTGTGGTCGTGTGGCTCCTGGGATCTGTATTAGGCTTTACAGCGAGGATGATTTTACCTCTCGCCCTGAGTTTACCGATCCTGAGATCTTACGCACCAATCTAGCATCAGTTATCTTAAAAATGTTGGCGATTGGACTGGGAGATATCGAAGGATTCCCGTTTATTCAGCCACCTGATGCGCGTTACATTCGTGATGGTTTTATGTTGCTAGAAGAGCTACAAGCCGTAAGCATGAAGAAAGGTCAGGTTAATCTTACGTCATTAGGCAGACAACTTGCCCATATTCCTGTAGATCCGCGTCTGGCACGGATGGTAATACAAGCACAAAAAAATGGCTGCTTACACGAAGCATTAGTGATCACCTCGGCTTTATCAATTCAAGACCCGCGTGAACGTCCAATGGACAAGAAACAAGCGGCCGATGAGGCTCACAACCGTTTTAGCGATAAAGACTCAGATTTTGTATCTTTTTTGAACCTGTGGGATTTTTTAAAACAAAGTCAGAGAGAGCTCTCGAGTAATCAATTTAGAAAACAATGTAAGGCAGATTTTTTAGCATACTTGCGTGTACGTGAATGGCAAGATCTCTACGCACAGCTTAGACAAGCGACTCATGAACTAAAGTGGAAGCTTAACGACACTAGTGCCGAAGTGAATTATGAATTACTGCACAAGTCATTGCTCACCGGATTATTAAGCCATATTGGTTTTAAAGATAAAGACAGAGAATACCTTGGTGCCCGTAATAGTAAGTTCTTTGTTTTTCCTGGTTCTCCTCTAGCCAAGAAAGGACCCAAATGGCTTATGGCGGCAGAGTTGACTGAAACGTCGCGTTTATTCGCCCGTTGCTGCGCTAAAATTGAACCTGAATGGATAGAGCCGCTAGCAGAACATTTGCTGAAAAAAAGCTACATAGAGCCCCATTTTGAATCTAAACAGGGTTCGGTTGTTGCACTAGAGAACCAAATTCTTTATGGCTTACAAATCGTCAATCGTCGTAAGGTTCAATATGGGCCGATTGAGCCAGTTGAAGCCCGTGACATCTTTATCCGCTCAGCACTTGCTGAAGGGGAGTTAAGAACCAACGAAGCATTCTTTATCAATAATCAAAAGTTATTGTTAGATATTGAATCACTTGAACATAAATCTCGTCGCCGCGATATCTTAGTCGATGAGCAAGCGCTGTTTCATTTCTACGAGCCTAAAATACCGGCCGATATTTACAACGCCCCTAAATTTATAAAGTGGTGGAAAAAGGCTAAACAACAACATCCAGATCTACTCGACTTTGAACGCGAAGCGTTAATGCAGCGCAGTAGCGATCACGTATCGGCATTGGATTTTCCTGAAAAATGGCATAAGGGCAATTTGACCCTCACGGTTAGTTACCATTTTGAACCGTCGTCGGCAGACGACGGCGTATCGGTGCATATTCCAGTGGCATTGATCAATCAGGTCGACGATGTTGACTTTGACTGGATAGTCCCAGGACTGCGCGAAGAAAAGTGTATTGCACTGATTAAGTCATTGCCGAAAACTTTGCGTAGAAACTTTGTCCCTGCTCCTGATTACGCTAAAGCATGTTTACAAGCGATTACGCCATTTGAGCTGCCTCTTCTTGATGCCATGTGTAAGCAGTTGCTGAGAATGAGTGGCGTGCGAATATCGCCTGAGGACTTTGATGAGACCCAGTTAGCACAGCATCTGTTGGTTAACTTTCAAATCGAAGGTGATAGAGGCAAGTTATTAACTCAAGGGCGTATTCTCGAACCGCTCAAAGCAAGTATGCAGGGACAAGTCGTGCAAGCTATTCGTGAAGTTGCTGACTCGGGGATAGAACAAAAAGGGCTGCAGAGTTGGACATTTGGCAACCTGCCAAAACTGTTTGAACAGAAAAAAGGTAACTTTGAAGTTAAGGCATTTCCAGCGCTTGTGGATGATAAAACCAGTGTTTCGATCAAATTATTTGATGATGAATATGAAGCGCAGAAACAGCATCGAATCGGTTTGCAACGTTTACTGCTTATCAATATTCCTTCACCGGTAAAGCATTTGCAAAAGTCATTACCCAATAAAGCCAAACTGGCGATGTATTTTAATCCGTTCGGGCAGGTTCAGATCCTCATCGATGATATATTATCAGCGGCAGTACAACAGCTTATTGATGAAGAGGGGATCGACATCCGCTCTGAGACTCAGTTTGACCAAGCAAGAGATTTAGTCAGACAAGAGCTCAACCCTACTGCTGAAAAATTAGCATTGAAGGTAGAAGAAGTACTCACTATCTACAATCGCATTAAAAAGCGTCTCAAAGGTAAGATTAGCTTAGATATCGCTTTTGCGATGAGTGATATTCAAAGCCAACTGGACCAGTTAGTCTTTAAAGGGTTTGTGCAGCAGTGTGGATGGCATCGATTAAGCGATATCATTCGTTACTTGAAAGGCATAGAGAACCGTTTAGAAAAGCTGCCTATTGATCCAAACCGTGACCGCTTGCATATGCACAGTATCAATAAAGTGCAAGAGGTCTTAGAGGGACAGATGGCTAAGCTGCCCAAGTCGATGCCAGTTCCTGACGTGCTGGTAGAAGCCCGTTGGATGATCGAAGAGTATCGAGTGTCCTGTTTTGCTCAAATACTCGGTACAGCTTACCCAATATCTGAAAAGCGTATTCTCAACCAGGTCGCACAGGTTTAATCTTAGTCACCATTGTAATGATAAAGACGCACGGATTATGCCGTGCGTTTTTATATCCACCACGCACCGTCTTTCTTTTTGTCACTATTGTTTGCTAAATAGTTCCATTACTTATTGCTCTCTGTAATGCCTCAAAATCGCCATATCAATTTATGCTGCTTATTTAGGATAAGGTTATATACTTTGTGTTGAATAAACATTGTGCATATCACATCAGCGAGCGAACATTTATGGCACTACAATTTACTAGACACGATAGGGAGCTGCATAGATTTTTACAATCGTGAACCATAAGCAATGCTTTTCTGATTTGAAATGGTGCCCACCAAAAATCACGTAGTACCTCTTTGTGAATATTTTGTTTGAAAAATAGCATTTGCTGATTGATATTTATCCACTCATAACCCATTGTTTAGAGTGTTCTTAATAGCTTAAAGGGTGTTTTGCAGGGGTTTTAATCTATCCAGTTGATTAGGAAGGGTGATTTAGGTTTTTTTCATGGAAAAAGGATGATCTAGATCAACCTGCGGTTGGCTTTACCAAAAGTAGGTATGTAACAACCAGATAGAGAGCTGTTATCATCTGCACTAAGTTAAATGCGTGTTAATTAAGGCTCTAATAAGACTGTCATTTGATGTTGTTCACCGTTGTTTAAGTCGCTCTTTATTGATCGCTAACCGCACAATATTTTATAGAAGCAACTTACCAACCATTGCTGAAGATCGCTGGCAAAGCAGAAATACAAAATAGCATCCAGTGCATAGTTAGCGTGTAGCGTCCAATTTCGCTCTATTTTGTAAATGGACAACATGACGAAAGAACAGTAGCTAGACACGACTGTAATGGATGAGGGTTAGCTCAATGAAGTTAACCAGATAAAATCATTTCAACTTTATTACTCAGATAGATAAGGAACGCACCCATGTCGTTACCTGAGGCACATATCTCAAGCTTGCTTGTACAAGTTAGCCCAGAGCACTTAAATACAACGAAAAAGCTGATAGAAGATTTTGAGGAAGCCGAAATTTATGGCGTCAGTGAAGTCGGCAAAATCGTTGTGGTATTAGAGACTCAAACAGAAGGCTTTATTACTGACGTTATTGAAAAAATAAATGATATGCCAGGTGTACTTGGTGCAACCATGGTTTATCACCAAATTGATATCGAACCGAATAACAACAATCTAACCCCCGATACCAGCTATAGTGTTAGCGAGGAACAAGTATGAAAATGTCTAGACGTGAGTTTATCAAAGCAAATGCTGCGGCTTCAGCTGCGGCGCTTGCTGGTGTTACTCTTCCGGCCACTGCAACGAACTTAATCGCATCAAGCAATGAGTCAAAAATACATTGGGATAAAGCGCCTTGCCGTTTCTGTGGTACAGGTTGCTCTGTACTTGTTGGTACTCAGGAAGGTAAAGTTGTTGCCACCCAAGGTGATCCAGAAGCGCCAGTCAATAAGGGCCTTAATTGTATTAAGGGTTACTTTCTTTCAAAAATCATGTACGGCAATGATCGCTTAACTCAGCCGCTACTACGCCAAACTAACGGCAAATTTGATAAGAACGGTGATTTTGCGCCAGTAAGTTGGGATCAAGCCTTTGATATCATGGCTGACAAGTGGAAAGCGGCATTAAAAGAAAAAGGGCCTACCAGCGTCGGTATGTTTGGCTCTGGCCAGTGGACTGTAATGGAAGGCTATGCTGCTTCTAAGATGATGAAAGCAGGTTTCCGCTCTAATAACATCGACCCCAATGCGCGTCACTGTATGGCCTCTGCTGTGGGTGGCTTTATGCGTAGCTTTGGTATTGATGAGCCGATGGGCTGTTATGATGATTTCGAAGAAGCCGATGCCTTTGTGTTATGGGGCTCAAATATGGCTGAGATGCACCCGATTTTATGGTCTCGCATCACCGACCGTCGCTTAAGTCATCCCCATGTGAAAGTGAACGTATTATCAACCTATTATCACCGTTCATTTGAACTTGCTGATCAGGGTTATATCTTTGAGCCACAAACCGATCTTGCAATTGCCAACTTTATTGCTAACTACATCATCGAAAATGATGCGGTAAACTGGGATTTCGTTACTAAGCATACCCACTTCAAGCAAGCTACTACCGATATTGGTTATGGTTTAAGGGATGAGCATCCACTGCAGAAAGCGGCAGCTAACCCCAACGTAGGTAAAATACATTCAATTGATTTTGAACAGTACAAAAAATCAGTTGCACCATATACGCTTGAAAAAACAGCTGAAATGACAGGTCTAGGTGAAGATAAACTGATCACTCTGGCTAAGCAGTTTGCTGATCCTAAGATTAAGGTGATGTCACTTTGGACCATGGGTATGAACCAACACACTCGTGGTGTGTGGATGAACTCGCTGGTTTATAACATCCATCTATTAGTGGGTAAAATATCAACTCCAGGTAATGGACCATTTTCACTTACTGGCCAACCATCTGCCTGTGGTACAGCGCGTGAAGTGGGTACATTCTCGCACCGTTTACCAGCAGATATGGTTGTTGCCAACCCTAAGCACCGTAAACTTGCTGAGAAGCTATGGAAGATCCCTGAAGGCACGATTCCACCAAAGCCTGGGTTCCATGCAGTAGTGCAAGACCGTAAGCTAAACGATGGTGTGCTAAATGCGTATTGGACCATGTGTAATAACAATATGCAGGCTGGTCCAAACATCAATCAAGAGCGCTTACCAGGCTTTAGAAATCCTGACAACTTTATTGTCTGTTCAGATCCATACCCAACTGTTACAGCACAAGCTGCTGACCTTATCTTACCGACTGCGATGTGGGTAGAGAAAGAGGGTGCTTATGGTAACGCTGAGCGTCGTACTCAGGTTTGGTATCAACAGGTTAAAGCACCTGGTGAGGCTAAATCAGATCTATGGCAGATTATGGAATTTGCAAAACGCTTCAAAATTGAAGAGGTGTGGAGTGAAGAGCTGTTAGCTAAGATGCCAGAAGTACGTGGTAAGAATATGTGCGAAGTGCTATTTGAAAATGGCCAAGTCGATAAGTTCCCACTGTCTGAAGCGCAAGAGCTTAATGATGATGCAAAAGACCAAGGCTACTATGTTCAAAAAGGTCTATTTGAAGAGTATGCAAGCTTTGGACGTGGACATGGTCATGACTTAGCCCCATACGATCGCTACCATCAAGAGCGTGGTTTACGCTGGCCTGTAGTAGATGGTAAAGAGACAAAATGGCGCTTTAAAGAAGGCGATGATCCTTATGTTGGCAAAGGCAAAGGGTTTGAATTCTATGGCAAGCCAGATGGCAAAGCATGGATAATCTCGGCACCTTACGAGGCGCCACCAGAGTCTCCAGATGAAGAGTTCCCTCTATGGTTATGTACTGGTCGTGTACTTGAACATTGGCATACAGGAACCATGACACGTCGTGTACCTGAGCTTTATAAGGCAGTACCTGATGGACTTTGTTACATGCATCCAGATGATGCTAAGTCTCATGGTGTACGCCGTGGTGATGAAGTGTTAATGAGTAACAAACGTGGTGATATTCGTGTGCGTGTCGAGACTCGAGGCCGTAACCGTCCACCAAAAGGTTTGGTATTTGTACCATTCTTCGATGCACGTATCTTAATTAATAAACTGATTTTAGATGCAACCGATCCGTTATCGAAACAGACAGACTATAAAAAGTGTCCTGTTAAAATTACTAAAATAGCATAAGGCAGGGTTACGATGAAAAAATCAATTTTATTGACGTTGAGCATTTCCTTAACTCTGATCAGTGGTTCTGCTTTCAGTGAGGAACGAGGCATCGGTGGCGTTGAATCTTTACGCGGCACTGCTGAGTTAGAGGTCACAAGAGCTGCAGATCCTATGAAGAAAGTACCGCGAGATCAGGTGGATATTGAAAGTAGTTATGTCTTTCAGCCACCACTGATCCCGCATCACATTAGAAGCTATGAAGTCTCATTAAATGCTAACAAATGCTTGTCATGCCATGGTTGGAAAAATGCTAAGCAGATGGGTGCGACTAAAATTAGTGTGACTCATTTCACTAACCGAAATGATGAAGTGTTGGCTGATGTTTCTCCTAGACGCTACTTTTGCCTACAGTGTCACGTGACTCAAGCAGATGCGAAGCCGTTAGTGGGTAGCTCCTTCGAACGTGTTCAGTCACTGCAAAAATAAAATAGGCAGGTAATAATATGAAATTGATTATTAATGCCTTAAAAGGCTTTTGGAACATATTGAGGCGGCCCAGTAAAGCCGCTGTAGGTATCGTTTTATTTATGGGTTTTGCAGGTGGACTCATGTTTTGGGGTGCATTTAACACCGGTATGGAAGCGACAAACACTGAAGAGTTTTGTTCTGGATGTCACGCCCCAATAGTGGCCGAAATTCAAGAAACGATTCACTACGCTAACCGCTCTGGTGTTCGTGCTATCTGTTCAGATTGTCACGTACCTCATGCTTGGAGTGATAAAATAATACGAAAAGTTCAGGCTTCTAAAGAGTTGTTTGCATTTTTTGTGACTAAAACCATTAACACACCTGAGAAGTTTAAAGAGCGACGAGCTCATTTAGCCGAAAGGGAGTGGGCGAGAATGAAGAAGAACGACTCTTTAGAGTGTCGTAACTGTCATAACTTTGAATTTATGGACTTCTCTGAGCAGAGCCCGCGTAGTGTTAGACAGCACTCTACAGCGCTTGCAAGTGGTGAAAAAACCTGTGTGGATTGCCATAAAGGTATCGCCCATAGACTGCCAGATATGCACCAAGTTGAAGGTTGGCAATAAGGAGCCATTATGAGTACATTAGAGAATGTTATATGGCATGTCCTTGGTTACAGCGCCATGCCGGTTATTATACTTGCTGGTTTTACCGTGGTTGCAGTTGCTTCGATTTGGATTTTGTCCAAAACCGCTGACAAGTAAGCCTTAAGAGCAAGATGCGAAGGTCAGATACTGCTGTACTGACCATTGCAGGACAAGAGAAATGAATCAAAAAAGCCTGACTTAAATTAAGTCAGGCTTTTTTATAACTACTGTTCAGCTCCAAGTTACTGTTTTAGTTATATCATGGATATCAGCATCTTGAATCTACGCCCAGCGTAACGGATCAAAGCCTAGGATTTATCAACTTCGATGTTACTTGAGAGAAACTCAGCGAAGCTGTCACCGTGGTTTTGCAACATCTTGGGAAACATAGAAATAGGGGTTAAACCTGGAAATGTATTTATCTCATTTAATAGCACTTCGCCATCATCGGTTAAGAAAAAATCTATTCGAGACAAGTGTCTTAGCTTCATCCCCTTGAAAACGCTGATGGCGTATTTTCGGATCAAGTCGCTGATATCAATTGGAATATCAGCAACGATATGAGTTTGTGCTTGGCTGTTCGCTGCATACTTTTCATCAAATGTGTAAAAGTTATTACTTGAACAGACAACTTCGCCTGGTACCGTTGCGACCACATTGCCTGCAATTTCATATACGGCGACCTCTAACTCTCTCGCACGAATGGTTTTTTCGACAATGACGTAATCGGAAAAATTAAAAGCTTCAGCTAAAGTCGATTCAACATCATCAAGGCTATCTACACGGTAGCAACCGACGGATGAACCTTGTGAAGCTGCTTTAACAAAAACACTGCCCCATTGCCTAAATGCTTCAGAGACTTGCTTCACGGTTAACTCAGAAAGTTCGCTTAAAAATAGGTAGGGTGTATTTGGAATATTTAGCGCACTAAACCACATCTTAGCGGTGATTTTATTAAAACAGTTGCGACTTGCTTCTGCCTTACAGCCAAAATAGGGAAGATTGATTAATTCAAAATATGATTGAATGTCACCGGTTTCACCGGGAAAACCATGAATACAAGGAATGGCATAATCAACGTCCCATGGAGCCTTATCTTGCTCTTCAAAACGGATCTGTCTGCGGTTATTTAACTCACAGTTTTCGCCCGCTGCGGTGCGATAATGACCCTCAGCATCGAGTTCAACACGAAGCACATTAAAGTGAGGCTGTGTTGCTAACGAAGATTCAAAGTAGTTAGCTGATAATAGTGAAATAGCATGTTCATCACCGCCGCCACCACATAGAAGTAAAATATTCGTCGTACCCATTTAATCTCCGCTCGTTACTCGATAAAAATTTGCAGACTCACTATGGCGGAATCACTCGGTATTGCAACCGTTCAAGCTGATATTGCCGCTATTCGCTGCTTTTGTATTCAAAGTTAATCCAGTTGCTAACTATGTTCGTTATCAAGCTTATCGTGCTTGTTCCATAGTCGCTGCGCTAAGCCCGAAGCTCGTTGGGTTAACCGCGAACTTGCTTGTTCAAATACACGTTGGCTACCAAGGCAGGTGAAGTGATGTTTGGCCCTCGTAATCGCAGTATAGATAAGCTCTTTCGACAACAATTGTTGCTGTGCCAAGCTGGGTTTAATGGGTAAGACTAATGAGACATGGCTAAATTCGCTGCCCTGACTCTTATGTACAGTCATGGCATAGCAGGTCTCATGGCTAGGCAATCGAGCGGGGAGTACCTTTAACAGACCCCCATCGGCTTGAATGAAGTGTGCCATTAAGCGTTTTGACTCACTCGCATCATCGGGCAATATGAGGCCTATATCACCATTAAATAGTCCTAGGTTGTAGTCATTACTTTGGATAATCACCGGTCTACCGGCGTAAAACTCCTGCTCTGGATTGATGAGGTTTTTGTCGGCAAGGCTGCGTGTGACACCTTGGTTAATACCGTCAACGCCATATTCTCCAGCGCGCATGGCACACAAGATCCGGTACTGGTTAAACTGCTCGATAATATCTGCAGCGCTAACACCCACAGTAGAAATTGTATTGAGGTAAGCACTGTATTGCGTAACCGATTGCTCAAGAAGCGCCTCTAAGCCTTGATTTGGCGTATTGTTGGCACTGCTCTGCATGCTGTGCTCAATCCACAGTAACTCTTGATAACCTGTCTGCCACACTCGAGCAATACCTGGTAAGTTTGCCTGATTTACCGCGGTGGCCAGTTGGCCAATCCCGGCATCTCCCTGAAACCGATGACTGTGCATCAGCATACAAAGACTATCACCAACTTGTGGGTTATCACTGACAAAATTGGTTAACGGATAACCAGTAAGTTCAGTTAGCAGCTGCGCTTGTGCTGCTGAATAGCGCATCTGCCAGCCATTTTCGCCATTGTCCAAACTGACTTTTAATCCACTGCAGATATCGGCAAGCACAGCGCCTGCTTCGACTGAGGCTAATTGATCCTGATCGCCTAACAAAATAATGCTGGCATTGGCGGGCAAAGCGGATAGCAATTTATGCATCATCGGCAGATCGACCATTGATGCTTCATCGATAATCAATAGATCGAGCCTTAAAGGGTTGTCTTTATGGTGTCTAAACTGATGCGAGTTTGGAATGACGCCGAGTAACCTGTGCAAGGTCGCAGCATCTTCAGGTATGCGTCCCATACTTAGCGCTATGTCTTCAGCAGGCAGGTATTGTAATTCATTGGCGAGTCGTTGTTTCGATGCTTTAATCGACTCACTTAAACGAGCAGCGGCTTTACCTGTTGGCGCAACAAGGCGAATGGTGAGCTCCGTCTGTGAGGTTAACAAGTATAATAACTTAGTGACTGTGGTGGTTTTACCTGTACCGGGTCCGCCTGTGATAACGGCAAGCTTTTTGGTTAATGCGGTTGCGGTGGATATTTTCTGCCAATCGTATTGCTGTTCACTTGCAGGAAATAAACTCTCTAGTAACGTTTTAGCATGAGTTAGCTGTGCGTTATCTTTTAAGCTATTTTGTGCTGGAGCATGTGACAGTCGTGTTAAGTGCTGGGCAACTTCGCATTCAAAGTGGTAATAGCGCTGTAAATACAAGTTACCTTGATCCAAAATTAACGGCTTTAACTCATCATCATCGGAAGTGCCAATAGCATCGAAGCGTAATAACTCAGAGCCTAAATCAGTTAGGCTTAAGTTAATCTGACATTGGCTATTCTTTTCTTTTACTGGATTATCTAAATTAATCTGGCTCAGCGGCAAACAGGTATGTTGGCTCGAGAGGTTTTGACTCAATAGCGCACATATGAGTACAAAAAGGGGGGAATGCTCTTGATGTAGCTGTGCTATCTGTAACGCAAAATGCCTATCAAGAGAGGTCAGTAACCGGTCGCTTTGCCACTCTTTTAATAAGGTCTCAATCGGATGGGTTGAGGTTATCATGAGTAAGCCTCCACTGTGTGTTGTTGATTGTTATGAGTACCAAACAACAGATCAAGCTTTTCAATCAGATCCTTAGGTGGCTTATCGTAGAACACACCCGATTGAGGCTCACTCACAGACATCCCTCGTAAGAAAAGGTAAAAACAACCACCGATATGCTGGTCGTAATCGTAATTGGACATTCTAAGCCCCAAGTAACGGTGCAGGGCTAAGGTATAGATAATGTATTGCAGATCATAACGGTGACTGCGAATAGCACTTTTCATGTTGCTGTAGTGGTAAACATTGAGGCTATCACCCAAATGGTTAGATTTATAATCGGCAATAAAATATTGCTGGTTATGCTCAAAGGTTAAATCGATAAAGCCCTTGAGCATGCCTTGCAGGTCATCGAATACTAAGCCGCCACTGTAGCCAAAGTCGCTTAGTAATTGATTCAATTTACAGGCGTTTAGCTGAGTGATCGGCAGGTAAAACTCCATTTCAACTAATTTTTGCTGATCGGTTAGTTGCGCAAGAGACAATGAGTTATCGGTGGCTAGTGGCGCATGGAGCAGGTCCATATACCAGTCCTTCAACACTCCTGTCCATTCCTCTTCAATGCCATATTTACTCATGGCATGGGGTAATTGTTCGTCTAAGTCTGGACTGGCGTTAGTGAAATCAATTAGTTCTAGCACTAGGTGCATAAAACTACCGGCATTAGCCCCGCGCTCAAAGGTGAAACGTGAGGCTTGTGGATCAATCTCATCAACGATGATATCGACCTCTGGGAACTGCTCATCATCGGCACCAGGAAGCACCTTTTCATGGGCAAGATGCTTAACCAGTCCAGAATAACTTCCGACTCGCCAAGGTGTTTGAGCTGGACGTTTAAGCGGCTTGGGGGCAAGTACCACTCGTTCGTCAGTGTTGCTTGGAAGCTGTAAATAGTCAATCGACAAAGCCGTTGAGCCTGCAGGTGCAAGCTCTGTTAGGCTAATGGCGTTGAGATCGCTTTGCGCCAGCAGCAAAGCCTTGCTTTGTAATTCGCTGTACTCGCATGTCTTTCCTTCGATACCAAGAAGGTAGCCAATGGCTGTCTCATTCAATTGACTCGTCATGCCTTTGCTTTTTGTTAAACGACTATGGTTGGCAATGTACAGGTAACACTTAAGCACGGGCCTGGTCAGCGCGACATACAGCAAACGTAAGTCTTCCGCTAATGTCTCGCGTTTTTGTCGCTCCCAACCTTCATCGGATTGTTCAATATCCCAAACCAATTTATTGTGCTCGTGATAGAGCATAGGCGCGGGACGTTTACTGCTTCCTCGGCTTAAACTCACAAATGGAATAAAACAGATCGGGTACTCGAGTCCCTTACTTTTATGGATGGTGACAATCTGCACTAGGTTTTGCTCACTGGCGAGCTTGAGTTGTGACTCTTCATTGGCTTGGTTACCAATGAGGGCTTGCTCAAACCAGTTGATCAAGGCGCTCATACCATCAAGTTCGGTGGCTTTTTGCTGCAGTAGTTCACCAAGGTGCCTAAAATCAGTTAAGCGGCGCTCCCCCTCACTATTGATAAGTAGCCGCTCAATCACTCTGGCTTGCCCTGCAAGATTAAGAAGAGCGGGCATTATGCCGCGTTTAAGCCACTGCTGTTGCAGCGCTGCAAACTGTTCCAGCTGCACTTGGCGCTTATCTTCATCTTGGTTAAAGGCATGGATCTCTTCTGCGCTATACCCCAGCAGTGAAGTTGCTAAGGCGCTTCGCAGTGCTCGCTCATCTTTTGGATCGGCCATGGCATATAATATCAGCAGCATTTCACGGGCTTCAATGGTGTCAAAAACGCTGTCACGACTTAAGAATACCGAGCCGACCTGTCGTTGTTCTAGTGCTTGCTTAATCACATTGGCTTCATGACGGTCGCGCACTAACACGGCAATGTCTTTCGCTTTTAGCGGTGTATCAGCAATGGTACACAAGCCTTGCTGCGCTTCGGTTAGTAAGCGGGTGATCTCATCGGCAACATCGCTTGCAAGTAACTGCCTGGCAGTCGTTTTGTTTAAGCCCTTTTCAGGATCTTCACTTAAAATTCTTAGTCTTAATGCGCTTTTGTCTGTTTTAGACTCTTGTAGTACTTTTTTATCTGCAAAGCTGGCGGCTTTAACCGGTTCAAACGGGATTGAACTGCTGATAAAAGGATCATCTCGATGCTCAAAAATACAGTTAACGGCATCGACCATCTGCTTGTTGGAGCGGTAGTTAGTATCAAGATTATAGTGCTTGGCTGTTTGCTCTCTGGCGTGAATATAGGTGTGGATATCGGCGCCACGAAACGCATAAATAGCCTGCTTAGGATCGCCAATCATCAGCAAACTTAACTCATCTTTTTCTTGCTGTTGCGTTGCTGATACTGGCTCTACCGCTGTTTGAGCCTCTGTTGCGACCACCGCTGCTGGCTGATAGATCTGACTGAAGATCTCAAACTGCAATGGGTCGGTATCTTGAAACTCATCAATAAGTGCCACCGGAAAACGTTTAGCAATTGAGGTTGCAAGAAATTGCTGCTGCGATGCGGTTAATGCCTTTGCCAATGTTAGCAGCAGGTCGTCTGGGGTTAGCAAATTACGTTCTGACTTTTGCTGGGCAAAGCGTTTAGCTATCCCTTCTCTGGCGCTATAGAGGAAGCTCGGTATAAGTTCAGCAATAAGGCTCGCTAACCGTTCAATATGAGCCAAAATAGGTGCTTGTTCAGCACTTGGGACCTCACCGCCTTTATTTAATTTAAGCCCATTAAGCGATAATGATTCGAGCACCTTCAACGGTGGTAAGCCAGTTCCAAAAGCCACCCAGTTATCAAGATCATCCAGCATTTTAGCCAACTTGGGATAACCATCGGCTTTTTTACCAAATCGCACGCCGCTCAGTGGCAAAGCATGCAGCAGCGCTTCTGTTTGCTCGCGCTCCCTTGGCCAAGTAAGTTTTAAGCGACTTAAACCTTGTACTAAGTTAGCCTCAACCTTCTCAAAGGCCGTAGGGCGAGGGTGGGCTATTGCGCTACTCGCACCTAGCAGCGGCCTGAGTTGACGAGATAGTTCATCAGGGTTAGCGAACTTCTTTTGGATTACAGCGGCTAGGCTTTCACCCAGCGGGTAACACTTTTCTCGCCAAAAATCGCGGACTGCATGGTGGAGGAATTCACTATCATCTAAGGTAAATTCTGACTCAAACAATAGTGAAGATTCAAATGCCATATCAGCCAAAATACGTTGGCAAAACCCATGAATTGTATAGATAGCGGCTTCATCTAATGACTTTAACGCTAAATCTAAGCGTTTACGTGCAATGGCTTTGTCAGCCTCTGGTGTCGCTTTGTATAGCTGGGTGATAAGCTCGTCATCAACGCTCAAACCGATAAAGCATCGATAGGCCAATTGAATTTTTTTGCGTATACGGTCTCTGAGTTCACCCGTTGCTGCATTGGTGAAGGTCACCACTAAAATTTGCTCACATGTCAGTGCCTGAGCAATACTGTGACCAAGCAGTAGCCGCACGTAGAGGCCCGCAATGGTATAGGTTTTACCGGTACCAGCACTGGCTTCAATCAATCTGCTGCCACCAAAGGGCAGTGTGAGAGTATCAAGAGGCTCAGTGATAATGCTCTCTGTGAAGGTACTGTCTGCGATAATATTGTCATTGAGAGTACTGTCATTGAGAGTACTGTCTGTTTGATGCTCGCTCATATTATCCCTCCTCACTTAGGTTGGTCTTTGTTGTCTTTGAGTTTGCATTAGCACTCTCTATCCCAGCTTCTACATAAGTGGTTAATTCACTTAACTTGCCCTTGTGGTAGAGGCTGAGCAGGGGCGACAATAAAGTCTCTGCAGTACTGGCAAAACGGCTTTCAGTAAAGTCATCTGGGAACTGATATAAACGCTGAAAGTGTGGTTCCATTCCCTCACCCAATTGACTTTGCTCATCTAACCATTGCGGTTGAGCTTCGCGTAACTTTTGAAGGTGATCACCTTCAGCTTCAACATAAGCCAGTGCGGTGCGTGGCATAAACATCAGTGGTTGCAGTTGCCCCTCTTTAAAGTAGCTTAACCACAAGCTTAATTGACTGCTCGCTTGCTCAGCGGTAACTGGGGCAAAAACATGGAAATGACCAATATCGAGCAAGTAGCTATTAATGGGTTGATTTAAGCGTGTGATGTCGGTTTTCCCGTTCATAGCACACAGACAAAGATGGCGTAAATACACCCTTATTAAATCGCGGCCATTGGCGGTGCCGGGTCGATAATTGACTAGGCCTTTGGCACTTAAATCATCTATTCGGCCTACCAGTTTGATGGGGTTAACGCTTGATTCTACGCCAGTTTGATCATCAGTATTGGCGCTAGGATTGCTTAGGTGTAAATCTATGCCAATGTCGATTGACTGACTCGATTCACCTTTTAGGTACAAGCTACGGCCGATAAGAGGCGTAATATCATGTAGATATTGGCCCAAAAGCAGATTATCAAAGGGTTTAAGTGGAATATTGCCTTGTGCTTTTAAGCGTTCAAGTAACACTTCATCTGGGGTTTCTGTTTGACTCTCAATGGCATGGTTAATTAACGTCGACTGTAACTTGTAGCGCTCTAATGCGTTTAAGCTAAAGGGCTCATCGTTATCATCGGCGCGGATCTCAATCGACAGATCTACTTTTAATGTTCGGTTGAAAAAATACTGCGCAGGGTTGCGGAAAAATCGTATCAGTGCCGATAGCTCTATCTCTTCAATGTCATCGGTAACGGGCTCGGTTGCACTCAATAAAGGATTGTGTAAATTGATAAAACC
Organism: Shewanella sp. KX20019; assembly: GCF_016757755.1. Lineage (NCBI taxonomy): Bacteria > Pseudomonadati > Pseudomonadota > Gammaproteobacteria > Alteromonadales > Shewanellaceae > Shewanella > Shewanella sp. KX20019. The sequence continues at coordinate 2,436,415 of NZ_CP068437.1, forward strand.
CTTAGCGCTGGTTTCCTTATTGCTATTGTTATCTTTGATGATAGGCACGGGGCACCACTGGGCGCTATAACTTTGTTGTATAGGTAGTGAGTCTAAGTTTTGCTTGCTCTGATATAGGCGCTCATCAAAAGGTTGCAGCGGTTGTTTGCAGATTAACTGTTGCTCGATGGCTTTCTCGATCTGCTCAACCAATTTAGCCGCGGCCTGATTGTCTTCATTAACAACCTTGTCGTCATTAAGAATATTATCGCCATCATGATCAGTGTCCCATCCCTCCCGTGATAATGCTTGGGGCAGATAGACTAATTGACAATACTCGACCAACTCTGAGACCAACATCGATGGGATCCGCTCAGAATCGTCGCGCTCACTATTACCTATGTAGCTGATATAAAGCTGCTCTCTTGCAGACAGTATGGCTTCTAAGAACAGGTATCTATCATCCAATCGACGGGAACGGTCTCCTTTGCGTGGCCCCATCTGGGCCACAAGATCAAATCCTACAGGATGCTGTACGCGGGGGTACACGCCATCATTCATCCCGAGTAAACAAACGACTTTAAAGGGGATGGAACGCATTGGCATAAGGGTACAAAAGTTAACACTACCGGCCAAGTAGCGTTGACCAACCCGTGATTCTGATAAGCGGCTGTTGAACCAATTAAGCAGTACCTCAATAGGAAGTGGCGTGCAGTGTCCCGATTCTGTTAACTCTTCTTTCAGTTTTACGATAGCATCACGGATCTCTTGTAGCTGTACCTGTTCGTCATCGTCAACAAGATAGAATTCCGTTAATAGCTGTTCTAGTTGCGCGATACGCTCACTTAAGCTGCAGCTGCTCGCTAAGGCTGCATGCACATCATCGAGGGCTTCAATAAAATCGAGCAGTTTGCCGAGGGCTTGGGCTGTTTGCCCTTCAATGCCGTTTACCGAGAGCGTTTGTTGATAAAGAGGCGCATCGTCAGCAAAGCTGTAGCCTAAAATTAGCCGCTTAATGCCAAGTGACCAGGCATTTTGCTCAAAAGCGGGTAGTTGATGTTCAGCTCGGCTGGTTTCATCTCGCCCCCAGCGCACACCAGCATGCTCTAACCAACGCTTAATAATGGTTAAATCATCGACATCAAGCTCAAAACGCCTCAATACGCTAGGGACTTCCAGTATGCTGAGAATATCAGTCAGCCCAAAACGACTTTGATTGATATTGAGTAGATGTAAAAAGCTGGCAATAAGTGGTGACTCTTGTACTGCACCACGATCTGCAATCGCGTAAGGAATATAGTGGCTGCCTTTCTTAGCACTGAACACCGCATCGATATAGGGCGCATACGCGGCAACATCGGGCATCATAATGACGATGTCTTTGGGGGCTAATGGTTTTCCATTGTGATCTTTTGAGTTAGATAACATCTCCAGCAGATGATCATGCAAGGTCTCAACTTCCCGCAGTGGGCTGTGACAACTGCGGATAGTGATAGACTGATCGTCTTGTTGTAACAGTCTTCTGCCGTCTAGATTAAGATATAACGTAGCATCTGGACCGAGTATTTGCCCTCGAGTGCTAAGCTGCAAAATATCATGTTGCACGCCATGTAGCATGCAGTCTGTGCCTGGATCTTGGTAGCAGTCTAGGTTAAATGCGGTATGTTCCTCTGGTAACTCCAGCATCAGATCTAATAGTTCGCGGCCCATCTTGCCGTTATTGGCAAGCAATGGATTACCGACTTCCAGCTTATCTTCCCACTCTAATTCTAACTTTTGTTTATTGGCGTATTGCAAAGCCATACGCGCTCTCAGCCTAGGGTCAACGATATCCCCCCAATAATGTTGGCAGGGGCTTAGACTCAGCATGATGACGTCAATACGTTTGGCTAAATAATGCAGTACATCCAATGTTTGTGGCGCCATGGAAGAGATCCCAAAAACAAACAAGCGCCTTGGCAGCTTATCCATTACGGTACTTGGGTCATCTAATGCGTCAAACAATGCTTGATGTAAATTGGCGCGGTGGTATTGGCTCTTATGTAATGTATTGGCATTAAATTCGATAAGTGCACGCCAGAGTATTGGCTGCCACGCTTGAGCATCACTCAATTTGTCACCGTTTGGGGGCAGGGTTGGCTCATTGGCCTCCCACGCTGCTATCCAATCGGGTCGATAAACGAGGTATTGGTCGAAGATATCAGCGATCTGGCCACAAAGTTGGTACAGCTTTAGTGGACTAGGTTCTGCACACTGAGCGGGATCATTATGGCTGTTAAGGTTTTCGTTACCATTATTGAGATAGTTAGCTAAAGGAGTAAAGTCATCTTGATCGATAAGCGACGGCAATAGCTCCATCAACTTCCAAGTCATAGCCGCTTTAGTAAAAGCATTCTCTTTTGGCACATCATCAAGCAAGGTATGGCAAAGCTGCCAGATAAAACTCGACGGAAGCGGAAATTCAAGGCCTGCAGCAATGTTGTTTTGTCGTGCTATTTCTAGTCGTAACCAGGTCGACATGCCAGGACTTTGAACCAATACATGTTCTGGCATCAGTAATGGACTGTCTGGCAGTGGCTGGGTTAACTCTGCAGCTAATAACTGCGACAGAGCTTCCATTTGGTTGGATTGGACTAGATATAGCATGGCGTTCCTTTGACAAAAATGCGCTTATTTAAGCGGATCCTTACTCGAATTTATCCATTCTATGTGTTTGTTTTATTAAGTGCCAATCTCTGTTTGATGATATTAATCTTTAGCCATCTTGATTGATTGATAAGTAACCTAGAAATGCGCTTAACAGCGGGTTTTGATAACGACTGATATTGAATAGCGACGTAATAGCGTGTGAGTTTATCAAAGCTCAGTGCAATGGTTGGAAAAGACTGTGCTACGCGCTGATTGTAATGTTCAGGCCCTTCATGGGGCAGCCTAGGCAATGCTCGCCTAGCGAGTAAATGACACACCGAAAGATAAGCGTGGACATGCTTGTCTTTAGGATGAGAAAACTGTAATAAACCTGCACTATAAGCGATAGCCAAGCCAATAATGGCAAGGGAGATTAGTATCAGCATGGCGAGTCTAGTTTGGGTGACTTCACCTAGGAGATCTTGCAATACATCTTGCTGCTTATCGGAATCAAATCCAAGCACCCAAACACTCCAGAGGTAATCGATACCGGCAAACTTAAGCCGCAATTGATTAAATAGTTCACTGGTTCTATGGCCAAAATACCCAAAAGGACTATCTAAGAGGTAACTTTCACTAGGATCAAAGAAGGCATCAAAACCTTGTTCAATTCTATCGGGGGCGATCATGGTCGTTGGGTCATATCGAGTCCACCCTTGATTGGGTAACCACACTTCTACCCAAGCATGTGCCATATACTGATAAATACTGTAGTAACCTGCAGCGGCGTTATACTCACCGCCCTGATACCCCGAGACTATTCTGGCGGGGATCCCAGTGGCTCTGGCCATGAATGCAAAAGCGCTGGCGTAATGTACGCAAAACCCGGCTTTGTTGTTAAATAGAAAATCGTCAATCTGTTCTCGGCCGACGGCAGGGGGCCGTAAGGTGTAATAATAGGGTTGCTCAGTAAAATAGTGCATCATAGCGTCAAGACGTTCCAGATCCTGAGGGTGCTTTTGTTTGAACTGCTCAGCAAGTGTAGTCGTTTTAGGGTTGCTATTCTTTGGTAGTATTACGTTAATTTCATGAGTCGCTGCAGGCAGTACTCGTTCCATTTTTTGAGTCGGATAAGATATCAGTTTATACATTTTTTGCTGTTCTATCGCTTGTCTAGCGTACAGTCTGTGATCTGCGAGCATGACAATATCCCGTTCAGGGCTGGTGGCGACATCTAGGCCAAATAGCCATTGCTGCGAGCTAGGTTCTGCGATAATAGAGTAGGTCAGAGAGGGCTGTTTGATGCTTGCTAGGTTCGCTTTAAACTCAAGTAAACGCAGGTTTTGTGAAGAGCGTTGTGATAGTGAAACAGAGCGTTCACTGGCTAATATTGAACTGCTCTGTGACCACTGCTGACCGTCGTAATCTTCCATTACGATAGCTCGCCAATATAAGTCTTTATTTTTGGGCTTATAACCATCGGTAAAGGTTGCCCTAAAAGCAAGCTCAGCTGAGCGAGTGAGCTCGGTAATGTTTGCGAAACTCACGGTATTTGAAAGGCCTGTCTTTGCACCGCCTTGAGAGGGCACCATCCATAATGGAGGCAAGCGAGGAATGACTATAAATAACAAAATGGCTAATGGTAAGCTCTGAAGGATGATTTTACTGGCTAACTTGGCAGTGAATTGAAATCGAGCTTCATCGTGATAAAGACTGACTAACACGCAGGTGTTAATCACTGTCACTAGCATTAAATGTAATGTTGACCACAAAGCTTGTTGCTGAATAAAGGTCAAAGCAATCAGGAAATAGCCCACAAGTACCACGATATGAACATCGCGGCGATTGCGCATCTCTATGTACTTGAGGGCGTAACCTAGTATGAGTAAATTAATGAGCGCAATTAGCGCTCCTATCTGGTTAACGACCATGGTTAAGGTTATCGCTGATGCAATGCCGAGCGATGTGACTAACCAGCGGGGAGGGCGAGCAACCTTGCCAATATAGATCCCCAAACGCCAGATAATGCAGATAATGCAAATAGCCAAAGACCAAAGTGTAATTTGTTGATACAAAGGGGTTATAATGGCGACATTGGTTATAAGCAGCCACATTAGGGTATGGCGAGATAAGCTAAATCCGCTGCTGGAGTGATTCTTTTTGAGTTTTTGCTTACTCATTGGGGTTTGCCTGATGCTTACATTTATATAGCGCTAGATGAGTTTGTACATTAACTCTATGCTGCTCACCCTGCGCTGGTTCAATAATCGTTGCACCTATGCTTAAACCGAATATTTGTTGATTTTGGCTCAGTTGTTGTGCCTGCCAAGAAAGGTAACTGAGGTTTAGCTCCAGATCGTGCGTGTCTGACTCGAGCATTAGCCACAAAGGTGCGCCTTGCGGTTGTTGAAACTCCTTGGTTAACATCCCTCGACCTTGCGCCCATTGTTTCCAAGCAATCTGTTTTAGCGGCTCCCCTCTGACGTACTGTTTAAGCCCTTTAAATTCATCAACACCTGCAACGAATTTACCCAATTCGGGGCTATTATTACTCGATTGCGGGTGACTCCTCAGTGGATGCTGATTCTTAATCGGTTTGGGGTAAATTACTTGAGTAATATCCAAGTCAACATGTGACCAAACCCGACATAGGCCCAAAGGGAAGCGCGATTCAACTTTAATTCTGCCGGGGGTTAGCGTACCGCGCTGAGTTCTGTCTACGCACAAATTAGACACAGAGGTGTCGTCAGTTACCTTTTTAACGACTTCACTCCCATGGCCGTGGAAATTAAGTTGGATCTCAAAAGCGTTATTTGCTGATGAAAGCAAGACTGGTATATAGCATGGTTGGCCAGCGAAGGTATTAGAGGGTGAAACAGTACTGCTTAGGGTGAGCCCTGCAAGGTTTCTATAGCTGTAAATAATGCAGGTATTGAATACACTTAATAGCAGGAAACTAAGGCCCATGACCAAATTGTTCTGATAATTTGTGCCAAAAACAAACAGTAGGCTGATGAGTAGTAACCAGCTGAATCCAAAGCCTGTCGGTAGGATGAAAATACTCTTATGGCTTAAAGTGACTCTATAGGCCGCAGGGATCCTTCGTGATAACCAGCGGCTAAAACGGTTTCGCAGACGCTGCTTTACACTAGTGTGTTTTAGCATAAATGGCTTTGATAAAGATAAACTGCACCGGCGTTAGAAAACAAAAATCGTAACGCATTACAGAATTGGATTGACCTTGTTCAATATAATGCTTGATATCACATCACCTTGTAAACGGTTCGCTTGAGTCATTCTATGTTCAGCAACCAGCGGGAATATGGTTTGAACATCCTCTGGCACCACGTAGTTTCGACCGTTAATCATCGCCCATGATTTAGCCGCTTTTAAGATTGCCTTGCTAGCTCGAGGTGATAATCCTGTGCCTTCATTTAATTCTCGGGAGACATTAACCAGTGCCAGAATATATTTTAATAATGAATCTGAGGCAGTAACAGTATCAACCTTTTGCTGTAGCTCACTTAACGTCATCGCATTTAAGCATTGTGGTAGTACGACGTTATCTAAGTCTTGTCCTTTGAGCATGGCCATCTCAGCATCTGGGCTAGGATAACCAATAGATAACCGCATCATAAATCGGTCGAGTTGTGATTCTGGTAGCGGAAATGTTCCTGACTGCTCGCTTGGGTTTTGAGTGGCAATCACAAAAAAAGGCGTTGGTAGCGGATAAGTTTCCCCATCAACGGTGATCTGTTTTTCAGCCATTGCTTCTAAAAGTGAACTTTGTGTCTTCGGACTGGCACGATTTATCTCATCGGCGAGGATCATCTGTTTAAAAATGGGACCAGGGTGAAACACAAACTTGGTTTGTTGTTTGTCAAAAATGCTCACCCCAAGAATATCGGCTGGCAGCATGTCACTGGTAAACTGAATACGCTGATAACTCAAGCTCATACTTTGTGCCATGGCGTGTGACAAGCTGGTTTTACCCATACCTGGTTGATCTTCAATTAGCAGGTGCCCTTTGGCAAAAATACAGGTTAGTGCAAGCATGATTTGATGCTTTTTACCCAGCAATACTTGCTCTAGCTGATTAACCAAAATCTTCACATTTTCATTGGGCATGGTTACCCCTTGATTGATGTTTTAATGAATCGCTTCTAAGACATATCTAGCAAATTTAATTCGATACGCAAGTCATAACTATGATGGAAAATTGAACCGCTTTCCACTTTGATACGGTCCGAGGTGTTGAAATTATTATTACTTTAAAGCGTTGTCACTATGTCAGCTGCTGTTGTTTGATATTGGCTCTAGCCGTCGGCTAACTTACCTGCGCTAACATTGGGCTGAGCAAGACGCGCTGCTTGGCATTTATAAATTGTGGCTTGAATAAAAAACCTTGGACTAAATCAACTCCGAGCTCCCGTGCAAAGATTAGTTGCTCTTCGGTTTCAACCCCTTCTAACACAGTCAATTTATTGGTTTTTTTTGCAAAACTTATAAGCGCGCTGATGAGATGATGATACTGAGGGTTTTTTGCTGTTTCTAACCAGTATTTATCAAATTTTAAGCAGCTAACTTGACTCATTAGATCGATTGAAAGCATGGAGTGGGGCGCTCCTACATCATCCAAACCAACGGGAATATCAATTTTTACCAACTGTTTGATAAAATTTGCAGCAAGATGTGCGTCATTGATACAGGTATTCTCAATAATCTCAACACAGACATTGTCTCTTTGCCGTAGCAAAGACAACATTTCAGTGCTATTAAATTCAATCGCGTGGGGATCAATGTTAACAAAGAGCACCCCATCGTTAGGTGCATGTTCTAACTGAAAATATTTAGCTGCCATTTCAACACTGTTGAGTAACTCGTGATGTGCGTGTAACTCTTCGAACACAATATTGGGGGCTATAGCTGTTCCGTCTGGGTAATAAAAACGAGAAAGTGCTTCATAGCCATAGATCCCTTTTGTGTGAGGATTCAATAGCGGTTGGAACTCAGCGCTCAAAAGTAGTCCTGACAGCTCAAACATAGTCATTTCCTATCATAGCTCTTTCGTGTGGAATGATAATGATTAACACTATCACATATTGAGTTAAACGAAATAGATATTACACTTAAGTGACTTATTTATAGGCATTTATGAATTATTTAAAAGATTAATTAAGAAATGGCTAATTATCGTTCTACTAGGATATCAATACTAAAGCACTAGCCTGTAAAACGAATATGAGTGCTCTTTCTCCATGGCTGAACCGCTGTGTTTGAAGCATAAAACTCGCCACTTGTACCTAATTGACTCAGCGCTCTTGGGCAGTTCATGATTAAATTTAGTAAGGGTATATTAGCTCATCTTTGGAAAGTAATTCCGGCGTTTTACCTTGCTTAACTTGATAGATAATTCGATAACTTAACACCGCTTGCACATACTCTCTTGTTTCAGTGAACGGCATAGACTCAATAAAACTCATTGCATCTAACTGTGCATCGCTCTTTTTAAGCCAGCTCTTTACCCTATGCGGACCTGCGTTATAGGATGCTGTCGCTAAAACTCTATTATGATCGAACTGTTTAAGTAAACTGGAATAGTAAGCACTGCCCAAGGCGATATTGAGTTTTTCATCGTAAAGGCTGCGTTTTCCTCGATAGTTAAGCTTGGCTTTTTTGGCGGTTTGTTTAGCCGTTGCTGGCATTAGCTGCATGTAGCCTCTAGCGCCCACTCCCGAGGTGGCATTGGGGTAATAAGCACTTTCACGCCTTGCAATGGCGCGTATTTCATCAATATCTACGCGATACTTTTTACTGGCACTGGTAAAAGAGGTTTGAGCGGCATAAGGAAAACGCATATCCATATCGTTCCATAATTTAGCCTGAATACTCGCTTGCACACCTAAGCTGTGCCATTTTTGTGTCATAGCATATACGGCGTACTCTTTTTGCATCGCTTTATCATATCGATTTAATAGCATTACCCATTCAGCGCGCGCATCTGACTGTTTATCTAATGCCAATAACTCAGCGACCCGAGCAAGCCCTTTATCTGTACCGATTTGGCGTTGACGTTCAGTAATGCTAGGCGTTGGTTTATGCTGGATCTGAAAGGGGACACTAATGGCATTTGCGGCTAAAAAGCCGTAAAAATTACGTTGTTGGCTAAGCGCTGTGAATAACGTTTTTGCTTGCTGCTGCTTTTGCTTATCGTCACTACTTTGTAAAATATTTGCCCGCCAATATGTCCAACGGGCAGTATTTTGTTTCTCATTACTGAGCAAAGGAAGGAAATGTTCAAATTGAGAGCGCTGGTTAGTTCGCAGCGCCCAGCGAAGTCGCATCTCAACTAAATCGTCACGATCAAGTAGCGGCAGCATAGTATCGACAAAGCTTTTTAACTCTTCAGTTTGGTAAATCAATGCTCTGCGAACGAGATAGCGGCTTAGTTGCCGTCCTTTGTACTCGCTAAAGCGGTCCGCCTTTTGGTATTTCGCAAATAATTTAACGGCTTGTTTCAGATCTTTTTTAGCTAACCGCCTAATGCCGATATCGACAATAGTACCATTTATCTTGGCTTTACTACTGTATCTTGAGGTATGACGCAGGCTACGCGGATCTTTGTATACAGTGACTAACCGTTCTGCAGCTTTTTTATTGGTGGTGATTTTTCTAGATAGATAGCTTAACAGACCATATTGACCCTGCTCAAAGCTTAATAGCATTCTAGACCAGATCATCTCTTGCGTTTGAAAGCCGGCTTTCTTCCACTCGCTAAACAGCGGGTCACACTCTTTGGGACGTGAACGACCATAGAGCCACAGTTCGCTTGCCCCTTTGTAAGCGAGCTGTTTATCACCTTTCTGTAGTTGAGCACGAAAGAAATAGCACTGTAATGAGACGTTGTTAGGTTTTAGGGGGCTTACGGCGAGAAAATCATTCCAACGCTTTTGTTGTCCGCTGCGGATTAGATAGCGGTAACGCGCAGTATTATACAAAGGGCTACCGTCAAACTGCAGAAAAGAGCCTGCGGCTTTGCTGCCAGGCTGTTTCAATATCGATTCGATATTGTTGTGAAAATCCAAATAAATGGCTAAAGGGTAATCATCTAATTGAGAACGTAATTTTTGGTATGTATTTAGTCTTTGTTTATCGAGTGCTTGTTTTGCATCGAGGTAAAGTTGCTGCTCAGGTGTTAATGCCGTTGCAGCAGCAATTGGGGAGAAGATGAACGTTATTACCGCTAGTAAAATGCCACGTAACTGCTTGTGCATCTCTTAAACCCTCTTTCAATGTCCCTATTGCCAGATATGTTGTTCTACTTACTGCGAGATGAGTTCATCTTCAGCTAAGCTTAGCGCTTTATCCAGCAACTGGGTATCGACTTTTTTACTGGTTTCGACTCCGAGTTGCTGCATCTGGTGAGCTTGGCGGATCACGTTGCCTTTGCCGGAGGCTAACTTGTTCATGGCGTTGCTATAATTTTTATCTACAGATTCAATAGCGCGGCCGATTTTTTCCATGTCTTCTAAGAAGCCACATAGTTTGTCGTATATTTTCCCCGCCTGCTTTGCTATTAACTGAGCATTTTGATTTTGATACTCATATCGCCAAATATTATTAATGGTTCTTAGTGCCACTAATAAATTTGTTGGGCTAACCAGCATGATGTTACTTTCAAGTGCGTAGTTAACTAGACTTGGATCATGTTCTAATGCCAGTAAAAATGCAGGTTCCAGAGGAATAAACATCAGTACGTAATCTAAGCTCGTTAAGCCATGAAGTTTTTGATAATCCTTGTGGCTTAAGCCCTTAATATGAGCCCTAACAGATACTATGTGCTCTTTAATTGCTTGAGCACGAACAGCATCGTCGTCACTGTTAAAATAGCGCTCATAGGCAATAAGTGACATTTTGGCGTCGATAACAACGTCTTTGTTTTCTGGTAGGTGGACAATGACATCTGGCTTGAAACGTTTGCCATCTTCATTTTTTAGGTCCGCTTGGGTGTCGTATTCGTGACCTTCACGTAATCCGCTTTCTTGTAATACTCGCTCTAAAATAACCTCGCCCCAGTTGCCCTGTTGCTTGTTATCTCCCTTTAACGCTCTAGTAAGGTTAATGGCGTCTTGGCTCATTTTGAGATTGAGTTCGGTCAAAGAGTCGAGTTGATGCTTTAACGCGCTGCGTTGACTTTGTTCATGAGAATAAGAGGTTTGTACTTGAACTCTAAACCCTTCTAGCTGTTGCTTAAAGGGGGCGAGTACGCTGTCGAGTTGTTGGTTATTCTGACTCTGTAGTTTCTCGCTTCTCGCTTCAAATATTTTGGTTGCTAGGTTTTCAAACTGAGCATTAAGCCTAATTTCGCTATCTTCTAGTAATTGAATCTTGTCGTTAAGTGCTTGCTGTTCAGCATCATAACGTGCAGTCATGGTTTGCTGCATAGCATTTGATTTAGACAACGCTAGTTGGGTTTCCATCTGTTTACGCTGATTGTCGCTTAACGCTAGTTCAAGCTCATCGGCTCTTTCTGCTTGTGCTTGTGCTTTTCCGAGTTGTTCTATGCGCAGTTCTAGTTTTTCTTGTAACTGATTTAATTGGTAATCTTTTTGATGAAGTGATTCTTTAAGTTCTAATATTTCGCCATTAAGATCAACTTTTGTTTGTTGAATGTCATCTGTAAGCTGTTGACGAACGTATTCCCACTTAGCGCGTGTTTTACGTTGGTTAAACAGGGCGCCGATTAAGATAGAAAGAAAGGCGATGGCGATTATGATGATAATTTCAGGTGTAGAAAAAGCGATATTTAAAGGCATGTGAGAAGGCTCTTAACATGGTTGATGAGACGGTAGAGTGGCATGCTGCTTTAAACACTGCAAGCTTAAGTACATTAACTATTAAGTAAGTGCTGCAGACGTAATCAGCTGTTAATAAAATGTAATTATATGAAGGTGGCGAAATCTTTTACACGATAGTGCGGTCTGAGTATTTAAGAGTTTTAAATTAACAAATATAGAGGATAGCGGCCAATGACTATAATCAAGAAAGCTGCATGGGATAAATTTAAAGATTGTGATGTAACACCTGAAGAGGTTTACCATGACAGAAGGCGTATTCTCAAGCAGCTGGGGTTTGTTGGTGCGGGCGCATTGCTCTCATCACATGCCAATGCTGGCGTGTTTGATCTGTTTTCAAGTGAGGAGGAGAAGGCTGCATTTGCACGAGTTGCCCTACCACATGCTAAACAGACTGAATACGATCACCTTCTTTACGGTGAACTAACACCTGAAAGTAAGGTGATATCACATAACAATTTTTATGAATTTGGCACCAGTAAGACAGATCCGGTAGAAAATGCTCAGGGTTTAACTGTTAACCCTTGGCAGTTAGTTATCGATGGCGAAGTCGATACCCCCTTAACATTGGATTACGACGATATTTTAAAAATGTTGCCATTGGAAGAGCGGATCTACAATTTCCGATGCGTTGAGGCATGGTCAATGGTTATTCCGTGGGTTGGCTTTTCATTGGCGAAGCTATTGAAAAAAGCCGGCGTCAAAAGCAGTGCAACTCATGTAGCGTTTGAAACGCTTTATGATCCCGAGCAAATGCCTGGACAGAAGAATCGTTACAGTGGTGGTGGGATAAACTATCCCTATGTTGAAGGGCTAACGTTAGCGGAGGCGATGACAGACTTGACCTTCATGTCTGTAGGGTTATATGGCAAAACATTGCCCCCCCAAAATGGCGCGCCAATTAGATTAGTTGTGCCATGGAAGTATGGATTCAAAAGCATCAAATCTATCGTTCGAATTCATGTTACCGACAAACAACCGAAATCGTCTTGGAATCTCTTAGCCCCTAGTGAGTACGGCTTTTATGCCAATGTAAATCCACAGGTGGATCATCCCCGGTGGTCACAAGCTTCAGAACGACGTATTGCTGAAGGAGGCCTGTTTTCAGCGAAAAGGATCCCAACACTGCCTTTTAATGGTTATGGTGATCTAGTCTCTGGATTATATGATGGCTTAAACTTACGAAAAAATTTCTAGTTGGGAGGTTTGATGAATAAAAATAAATTTAGATTAACCTCTCGTGCTTTGTTTTGGATTAAGGGGCTAATGCATTGTATTGGCTTGTTGCCTATTATCTATTTAGTGTTATTGGTACTAAATGATAAAGCTGGCGGCGACCCTGTACAGTATATTATCCACTATACGGGAACGGGTGCACTAAACGCATTGGTTGCCACTCTATTGATATCGCCGATTGCAAAAAAGTTTAAACAAGGATTGTTGTTGCAAACGAGGCGGCTAGTAGGTCTTTATGTATTCGCGTATGCAAGCTTACATATACTCGCTTTTTTCAGCCTCGACCTATTGTTTGCTTGGGGGCTCTTCTTTGAAGAAGTGGTAAAACGTCCTTATATTCTAGTGGGAGCTGCGGCTTATCTGTTGCTAACGGCACTTGCATTAACGTCGTTTAAAGCGGTGATGCGTAAAATGGGTAAGCGTTGGCAGAAATTGCATAATGCTATTTATCTCATCGCGCTACTTATTCCGGTACATTTTTATTGGTCTGTAAAATCTGAGATTATTGAACCAATACTGTATTTTTTAATTATGGGTTTATTACTGAGTGTAAGATTGAAACACTCTCGATGGTGGAAACAGTTGTCTATTAAAAATAGGCTAAGAGCAAGTCAGGTAAATTCAGAGTCATAAATCATTGGGTTTAAATAGGGTTAGGTATTTAAAAGTACCTAACTTTTATATGCGCATAGGTGGGGTGTAAGTCTGTTAAAATATTGACTAATATCTAATTTGCACTCGAGCTACGCCAAATTTAATTTCCAATATATTGTATTCGATGAGTACTTCTTGATGGAGAACCACAGCTATAGTAAAATTTTTTTGCATCGTAGTCTCGCTAGCGCCCATCCGTAGGCGTTTTACGAACATTGATGGTATAGGCTAATCCACTAATTTCTTAGATTCGACATCATTGTTACTGAATTTGTATAATTTAATATGTAATAAGTGCTTTAAAAGCATAGTGATATTTTATAAAGTTTCTTGTTGCTTCATTATTTTAATGACGTCATCGTAAGATATATTGAATTGACGAGAAAGGTTTATTATTTTTGTTTTATACGTTTGGATACTTTCTTGCTGGGCAAGCAATCTCTTTTCATTTTCGACAAGTTCTGTAACAGCTTCTTGTAAAATAAGTAAGCGTCTTAAATTAAAATCTAATGAATCAATACATTTTAACATTTGTTGCTTATTACGAGCTTGCTCAAGATCGCTGCTGGTTTTTTTATCATAACCGTATTGGTCTAAAGCAGCGATGGCGTTTTCTAAATCTAGATTTTCTTTCATAGGAGTCCGAAGTGAGGAAGATTTTCGTGCAAAAGTAGACATTGATTGAGATTATAGTTTGTAATCTATATCTGTAAAAGGAAAAACGTCTTTTTTAGTATAAAAAAATAACTATTTACTTGGGTTTAGCCAAATGACCTGTCAATCTAGCAAATATGATTTAATGCTTGTAAAGCAAGGAGCCGCTAATGCTTGACCTATTGCCCGATTTATTTGACTCATACGCAGAACATTTATCCTTACTCCCACCGATGTTCAAGTCGTTTGGTCAAAAAGACTGTTTTTGGGGCGAAGTTGTCACTGTTAAGTGTTTCAAGGATAACTCGTTAGTTAAAGAGGCGTTATCAAAAAATGGTACTGGTAAGGTGCTTGTTGTCGATGGGCAAGGGATGACCGACAGTGCGTTACTTGGCGACATGATCGCTAAAAATGCTGAAGAAAACGGTTGGCAAGGTATTGTGATTTTTGGCTGTGTGCGAGATGTTGCTGCACTTAAAACCATGGACATTGGCATACAAGCTATCGGAGTTAATCCAGTAAAGACCGTTAAAAAAGGTCTCGGAGAAGTTAATGTCGCAGTAGAGATTTACGGTGTCATTATTTCGCCTCACTCATTTTTGTATGCTGATCTTAACGGTATCGCAATATCTAACCAAGCTTTAGATCTATCCGTGCTAAATTAATAGTAATCGCATTTTGTTATTCAGATGGAATCTGTCATGAAATTTTTAAAATGGTTTTTTGTAGCAATCTTAGCTTTAGTTGCAGCGTTGGCGTTATATATCACCTTGATTTTTGACCCAAATGATTTTAAACCACAAATAGTTGAAGTAGTAAAGGAAAAAACAGGTCGTAACTTGGCGATCAGCAGTGATCTAACATGGACATTTTTCCCAAGCCTAGGGATTAAATTAGGCGGGATTACACTTTCAAATCCACAAGGGTTTGAAAACTCAGCAATGGTGTCCGTAAATGAAGTTGTCGCCGAAGTGGCGCTAATGCCATTGTTAAGCAAAGAAGTTGAGATATCACAACTAAACTTAGATGGTTTAACGCTGGCGCTGGAAACGCAAAAAGATGGTAGCAGCAGTTTCGATGGGCTAACTGATCAAGCGAGCGACACAGTCCCTGCAAAAGACAACAAGGGTGGAGGCTCTAGTGCGACTTTATCAAAATTGGATATTGGTGGTATCTCTATTACTAATACTCAAATCAGTAATGTTGACCACCAAACTAACACCAAGCAATCTTTATCTTTAAAGTCATTAACGCTAGGACGTTTCCAACTGGATGAGTTCGCAAAGTTACAATATGAGCTCACAGCATCATTGCCTGATCTCAAAGTCGATAGCCGTGGTGAAGGTCAAATAAGAGTCTCTCAAGATCTACAGCAAGTGACGATTAATGATTTTGTTGTGACCAATGTAATCACTGGAACAAGTCTTCCTAACGGTTCGTTAACGGCTGACCTTACGACTTCATTGGAGATGGCATTAGATAAGCAAACAATGAGCTTAGTGTTAGCTAGTTTTAGTGCCGCTGATATTAATGCTTCTGGTCAGCTTGATATTGCCTATGGCAAGAAAGTGCCTAAGGTGGTCGCAAAGCTAGATGTTGGCGATATTGATTTAGATCGTTTCTTGCCCAAACAGGGGCAGGACGCCGTAAACGAGACATCAACAAGTCAGTCTGATGCCGTTGCAGTCGAACCTGATTTGACCGCAATGAAATCGGTGGATTTAGACGTCAACGTAAGCGTAAAGTCAGTCAAAGTGGCTAATCTAAACACGCAAAACTGGCGATTTAAGATGGTCATGCAACAAGGCATTGCCAATATCAGCCAGTTATCGGCAAATTTGTATGGTGGCAGCATAAAGGCATCAGCCAAACTGGATGGTCGTAATAAAGTGGCGCAATACCAGTTTGACAAACATCTGAGTGGTGTCGACATACGTGCATTATTAATGGATGCCGCTGAAGTTGATATGCTAGATGGTACGGCTAACTTTAATGTTGCCGGTAGGGGTAAGAGCTTACTACCTGATAATCTGAAAAAGAACTTAAGTGCGGATGGACAGTTTGAAATTGCTGATGGCGCGATTCATGGTGTTAACATTCCGCAAATGATTAGAGACGCGAAAGCCAAACTTAGCGGCGATATGTCATCGAGTAACTCTACTGAGCAGAAGACAGACTTCACCAGTATGACTGGCTCATTTAAGGTGGCCAAAGGGGTTGTCTCAAATTCCGATCTTAACATGGCGTCACCTCTTATACGTCTGACTGGAGCCGGGACTGCAAATGTCATCAACGAAGCGCTAGATTACAAATTAACTACCTCTGTAGTGGGCTCTCTTGAAGGTCAGGGCGGTAATGAACGCGATGCATTATACGGTGTTGAGATCCCATTTGCGATTAGCGGCACAATGTCCAAGCCTAAATTTGCGTTGGATACCAAAGCCTTGCTAGATTCGAAGTTAAAAGATGAAACCAATAAGCTTAAAGACAGCTTGTTTAAAAAATTCGGAGGATTTTGATGTTATATAAAACAGGATTAGGTTTAGTGATATTGAGTGCTTTAGGATGCTCGCAAGGCATCGATACCACTTCAGTTGAGAACGCCGATATGACAAAAGCAAATAGCAGTAGCGCTAAAGTAACAGCTGTAATTGTAACGCCAGCAGATAAGAGTGATGTCAAGGCTAAACTAAGCCAACAGGGCTTGTTTGAGGCTAAATTGATTGTTGAGCAAGCTGCAGCGCAGCCAATGAAGGTGACTTTGCAATACACCAATAATCAATCTCATGGTGTCCCCTTAATGTTTAACTCAGGTATGACGGCTGATCTATGGCTAATGGATGCCGCTGGCAACAAAGTGTGGGCTTGGTCCAATGAAATGATGTTTACCCAAGCCATACGTGAAACAGTGATGCCTGCAGGTAAAACTCAAAACGTCAAATTCAGCATTGCTGCTGATGTGGCTTCCGCTGTAGGTAAAGGTTATTACTTAAAGGCTATATTTGCAGGGCGAGCAACTGAATCAAAAACACCTGCAATGGCAACGGTACTCTATAAGTTTTAACTGAGTTTGAAACGAGAACAGGGCCTGGTGGCTTAGATTGAACATGCCGATAAACTCTTAGTTTATCGGCATTTTTATACGCGTTAACTCGCGGTTGAACAAGTACTAAAAGAGTACGGTTGTCGACAGGCAATTAATATCAATCATTGGCATTAAAGTTTGGCATTTTTATCGGTCTAAACGCGAGTTGGTAGAGGGTTACGGGCTAGCTTTTGCCCCAAAACGGTTTAGCTCTATCAGCTTTTGTTTTTCCAAATCAAAATCAAAGTCGTGGTGCTTCGCCCATTCTTGTAATCAAGAGTAGAGCCAAGGGGTAAAGCGCTTGTCCCCCTTGGCGAACCCTCAGCGCCTCGGCGAAATTTAAACAGCGAAATTTCCAACGGGGAAGATGAGTGTGTTCTGCTGGCTATACAGAGTGCTGACTTTTCTTGCTTTAAATTAAGAACTAAAATGCTGATAGTTTGCGCTTTTATAACCCAGTGTAGATGCAGTTGAGGCCTTCGGTTTCAGGGCCAATTCTGTTCCATACAGAGCATGGCATTCCCTCCATCCATGGAGGTCAGATGAAACCGCAGAGCGGTCATGGCCAATTCTGTCCCATACAGAATCTGGCATTTCCTCCGTCCTTGGAGGTCAGCTGGCGCAAAGCGAGCCTCAGTTGCGTCTGCACATGCGCTGACCGCAGGTCATTGGAACCATTTTGGCTTAAAGGTAACTCGATTCTGCCCCAAAGTTGGTTAGGTTTATCATGCTTCGCTTTCATTTTCATAAAAAGAAAGGTCGTGGCGCTTCGCCCACACCATACCAAAAAGGGGAAAGCGCTTGCCCCCCTTTTGGATATCCCTCAGCGCCCCGGCGAAATTTAAAAAGCAAAATTTCCAACGGGGAAGATTGGCGTGTTCTTCCTGCTATGCGGGTTAGTGACTTATATGGTTTTAAATTTAAAACGCAGATGCTGAGAGTTTGCGCTTTTCAAAACCAGTGTAGATGAGGCTGATGCCTTCGGAAACAGGACCAATTTTGTTCCCGACATAATTTGGCATTTCCTCCGTCCTTGGAGGTCAGATGTTTTCGTTGAGCCCACAGGGACCCTTTCTTTTATAAAGAGTTGCGGCCACGTCTGTTGTGGCTTAATGAATCTGCACATACGCCTGCCGCAGGCAATTGGAACCATTTTTGCTTAAAGGTAACTCCCTTCAGCCCCTTTACGTGTTAGCGCTAGCAACTCGTCCTATAGAACACTGACCTCTTTGTAATACTTTTTCTAATCAGTCGGAAAGGTATGGGTTCCGTCTAGCGAGAACCTTTTAGTTAACCAATGCTTGTACTTTTATACAGTAGTATCGGTTTTGTGCGGTTAATCTCTAAATTTTGCGCAATCAGTTCACGGTTTGCTATTGAGTGAAAAGAGAAAGAGGTGTAAATTCAGTAAGATGTAAGTGTGCGTTCATGAAAAGTTCAGATAACCGGAAAGCAAAGTGTGCGACTCACTTTTCTCCCTAGGTGTATTGGATACAATCTTAAGCGTAAATGTTTAATGAGCTGTTATTAATGATTTTTTCAGACTTTTTACTGTGCACGCTTTTTCAACATGGCTTGGCAAAACGCGCACGCCGTATATTAAAATGTTATGTGTTTAGGAAAGTTTGGTGAATAAACATCGAGATTGCAGCAATAGGCTAGCATATGATTTTGATAAGATATCCTCAAAGGATTATCATAAAATCACTAAATCTGTTGTTAAAGAATTCAAGTTAATTCCTCATACAGAGCTTATTAATGGTCTTGATGAAACATTCCAAGACTTTATTTTAAACCAATCCATTATTGGTTTGGAGTGGGATATTTGGTCTGGCTATATTGTTAATGCAAAAAATCCTGAGGCTGAATTGCTAGTAGAGAAAATAGCTAAATATATTAGTGTATTAAACACATAACAAGTCATTAAAGCAGGACAAAAAACAGTTGGTTTTTGCTCCTTCGTCGCTTATTTTAACCAACTATTTTTAGCCTCTTAATGAGGCGTTAGGTATCTCTAGAGTATGGCATGTTCCTGAAACTGGGTTTGTTTTGAATGCAGAGTTGCATGTAGAAGACCAACTTGGAGACAAGTTACACATCACAACCCTGAGACTATTGGTGAGGAAGGTGACGCTAAATGCCAACATTGCGGTAAAAACATGCGTTTTCTTGGGCCGACAATCAAGATACCTGCAAAAAATAAGATTAAAGAGTGGAAGAAACTTTATACAGAAACACTTAATTTAAGGCAGGATCTTGCTAAATATGATCAGGTATTCAAAGTTAAAATGAAACACTCTATTGAGAAACAAATAGAAGAGTTGAAAAGTAGAATACCAGATAAAGAGCGTGACAAGTTAATTCGTAGTTACGAAAAAGAAATGGAAAAATATACCTAACAAGGCGCTCAAGAACGGACAATAAACAGTTGGCTTTTGTTCACTACGTTCACTATTTTAGCCAACAATTTTTTGCCGCTTAGCGTGGCGTTATACATCAAGGATAGTCCATGTCAGTGTTTGAGATACCTAGGTATAAAGAAAATCCAATTTATCTTTTTTTTGAGTCCTACATCTTAAATACATTAGGTTTTGTTAGCTCAGATAGATATAAACAAATTCAAGAAATGAACATCCAAAAAGTTTTTGATTCATCTCATTCTGATTGGCCTTTGGTTGTTGAAGAAGTATTAGATCTATCCGACACAATTCATATTGCTATTAAGCACTTGTGGCTGAAAAATAGGGAGTACTATTATGAGTCCGAAGAAGGGTACTTAGCTTTTGCTCAAGACTTCACTGACAACTACATGAAAGCTGAGTCTGAAATAGATATTTGGACTAAAGAAAGCTTAGCGTTTGCTATTACATACATAAACAGCAATGGTGAATTTGATGTATAACAAGCGCCTAAACTCCGACAATGTTATGTTGTCATGGTTTTGGCAAACAACGCAAAAAGCCATGCCAACACATTGCGTGTTAGGCGGGCGTTATGCACGGCCAATCGATGAGATTTAGCGCAAGTAGAAAAAGAGTTGCTCTAATTTGGGCATTAAGCGGTATAGTTGCAGCAGAGGCTTCATCAATAGTCTCGATGGCCTATTGGCAATACAGCTATATTCCAGAAGCAAATGTAAACTGGCAGCCTATAAACGACATGTTCGGCATGGTGTTTATCCTACCGTTTGGCTTGCTGCTTTCAATAGTAATGCCCTGGGGCTGGGTCAGTTTGGTGGGTTTGTTTATTGCGCTCTGGCTTAAAGATATTAGACCAATTGCATTCTCGTTACTTGGCTCAATTTACTTTGGTTACGAGTGGCCAAAATGGTTCGTAGGTTTAATGGGTATATAAATGCATAACAAATTGCTCAACCACCGTTCCGGCCAAACAGCGGCCTCCACTGGACAGCCTAAAGCGTGCTTCGCACTCGGCTGCCGGTTAGCAAAGCGTTGGTATGACTCCCCACGTCAAGCAGAACATGACGATACCGGCCTAAATACTTAAGCCTTTATCTTTTCTTCTCATCCAAATTGGATTGAGCTAACACAGTCGATGAAGCAAGTAATTTCGTCGGTTGTCATGCTGATATCCGTGGATTACTTATCTTTCAATAAGCAGCGCCTACCTTACATAATCCGTCGTGACACCTGTCTTCAGTCTATGTTCGTGGTTCAATACAGAGTTAACCGTATTGCCATCCTAACGCCCTCGGTGATCGTGTCACATCCGATGCTTGACCCACTGTATTAGCTCAAAATCGTTTATCATGCAGGTACTCTCGACAACCGTAGTTTAGGGTTAACATTTGTCAGTACCACTTCTCGTGAAATAGCCCAAATATAAGCAATAATTTCTCTGGCTATGGCTGTCACGACTACGTTGTTATGTTTACCTTTGTACGTGAGTTTTTGGTATCGACGACAAAGCCTAAGCTGCGCTTGCCATGCAATATCAATGATTTCTTTCGGTAAACCTTCTTGTCTTATTTGCATCTCGGTTGAGAGCTTAGCGGGGTAGCGATAGGAGTGAGCCCCTTCGACTAATAGCCGCCTTGCTCGACCATTGCCGCATTTCGTTATCGCACCCACATGCCGCTTTCCACCACTTGAGTGTTCCGATGGAACTAGGCCTACATAACTCATTAGTTTTCGGGGATGATCAAAGCGAGTTAAGTCTCCCAACTCAGCAATGACACCTGCAGCAACCAGTAACCTCACTCCACGTAATGCTTGTATGGCTTTGATGACCGGATAGTAACGCCACTTTTTAACGTGATGCTCAAGTTCATTGTCTAGCCATTTTAGCCTCGCGATCCGCTCTGAAATGGTTTGTAAGTATTCTTGCAAGACAATCTGTTGACTCGGGTGCGGCAATATCAGTTCAGTCAGCCAGCGTAAGTGCTTTAGCGACCAATTAGCAGTGCCTCTGTAGTTAATATTGTTTCTTAGCTGAAGCGCTTTAAGCTGGTATTTGGCGTCTTTTAAATCTTTCATCGCGGTCTCACGAGCACGAGATAAATCGCGGATAGCTTCATCTTCAGGCTCTGGAACATAAATCGCGGTAAGATCTTCCGACTTAAGCAGCTTTGCTAATTTAAGCGCATCACGTTTATCGGTTTTAATTTTCTCACCAGGCTTTTTGGGAATAAGTGAAGGGGCTATAACATAGCAACAGTGACCTAGGCTGGTAAGCAATCGGTAGATCCAGTAACCGCAGGGTCCTGCCTCATACACAAAGTGTAAGGTTGCTTCTGGATACTTAGATTGAAACTGCCTAGCCAGTTTAGTGATAGAGGATTTCGCACTTGAAACTCGTCCAAAATGAACCGCTTGCGCTCCTCTTTGATCTTCAATATAAGCAACTTCTACAAATTCTTTATGTGTATCAAGGCCAATAAAAAGTATGTTATGTTTATTCATGCTGATCTCCGATTTAGTTTCTTTAACAAAACTATTATGGCTCTGGCTTTCAGCTAACCCACGATTGATTGGAGATCAGCATCTTTAGTGGGGAGTCATTATGTCTATGTGCTTAGGGAAGGCAATGTCATCAGACGACTGGTATAGAAATTATGAATGGAATGCTGAAGTAGAAGCTTTGTTTTACAACAAGTTGAAACGAGCACGCAGTCAGCGTGATCAATATGTTGTAATACAGGCATCTTACCTAGCTGAATCAACCCCTAAAGTTGCTTTAAGTTTAATTGACGAATACTTCGACACTAGAAAAGATCAATATGAAGATATGCGTGCTTTTTGGGTTCAAGCAAGAAGTTACATGAGCATAAATCAAACTGAAAGCGCGATGGAATCTTTTCGTTCAGTATTAAAAAGAGAGGATGAGTTTCCAAATCATCAGTCCACTGTTTATGTCGATTACCCTTATATAGTAGCAACGCAGGCCATTGATTCAGAGTATAAGAATGCTCTAGATGTTCTGGACAAATATGCTAGCCGCTTAATGTTCGCGTTGGATAAGTTTAAATGGCACGCTTCGAAAGCACTTATCAACATTGATGCTAATGAGGCTTCATTAGCCTTACAAGCTGCAGAAGTAAAACGCTCTGGTTTTCGCTTCCATCAAGATGTGGGTTTGGTGGGAAAAGAGCATATTGAAGTAATAAAAGTATTGAGAAAAATCAGCACATAACAAGCCTCTAAATTAAGATTCACAATGGCTGTCATGCCATTTGCTGTGAAAATCGCTGCCAGCACATGGTTCACTTATTAGCGGGGCGTTATACGTTTCTAGGGTTTGGTGTTAATTTAAATGGATGAAAATAAATTCTGGTCACTTATTGAAAAAGTTAAGATAACTTCAAAAGGTGATATAGCCTTAAGGCCACATGTTCTAAAAAATCATTTATTGGAAAGTGATCCTGCTTTTATTGAAAGTTTTAATCAGTTCTTTGTTAACTGCGTTTCTAAAGCGCTATCAAATAAATTGAAGAGCGCTGTTTTCTTAATCAAAGGCTACAGAAGTGATTATGATTTCATCCCATATATCGATTACCTGATTTCTGAAGGTAAAACCATATTTGAAGTTGCTTTGCATCAGCCAGATGACTTAGCTGATATTGCATTAGCTAATAATGAATCCTATGTTGCTATTGAATATCGTGGTGTTGTCCATGAAGCATATGAAGAGCTAACTGAGCGGGATATACCCGACTTTAATTTTAGTTTTCCAACTGAGGATTTAACTAATGACTTTAACAAGTTTGAATTATCTAAAGAGTTTCCAAAACTAATTGAAAAGTATGGTAATTAAACGTATAACAAGCAAATCAAGTGGGACTTTGATCTTCACCCGATAAAATGGACGGTGTCTATTTTATCGGGTGAAGATCAAAATTTACAGTTTGCAGTTTTCACTCCGTTCAACATTTTAGCAAACTGTAAATTTTCCCTTAGTGGGGCGTTATGTGTCGAAAAGTGGTCAGGTGTATAATTACAATTTACAATCAGTTTAAAGGAAATAAATTATGACTTACGTTGATGGATATGTTTTGGCTGTTCCAAGAGAAAATAAATCGAAGTATATTCAGCTCGCTAAAGAAATGGCTGCAGTATTCAAAGATCATGGGGCTTTGTCTATAGTGGAAAATTGGGCAGACGACGTGCCTGACGGTAATGTTACTTCACTCCCAAGGGCAGTTAAGTGCGAGGAAGGTGAGGACGTTGTTTTCTCATGGATCGTCTGGCCATCTCGAGAAGTTCGCGATTTAGGAAACAAGGCAGCTATGGAAGATCCTAGATTAAAAGATTGGGAGCCTAATTCGATGCCTTTTGATGGAAAACGAATGATATTTGGTGGGTTTACTACCATTGTAGAGTGTTAATTTATTTGATTTAACCTGACACATAACAAGAGACTATGGCGTCAATAGCTAATTTTAAGCTTTTGGCGCTTCCCACAAAACACCATCTCTTAGCATCGAATTTAAGATCACAACCATCTTCCTTATGCAGGCAATAATGGCTACTTTCTTAGGTTTTCCAGCTGCAACGAGTCGCTGATAAGTCTCTTTAAAAATGGGGTTGGATTGTATTGCTGACATCATTGCCATGTACAAAACGGTTCTAACTTGATGTCGCCCTCCCTGGATTTTTCTATGGCCTTTAAAGCGTCCACTTTCTTTATTCATCGGCGCTACACCAACCAACGAACTGGCTTCTTTGTTATTAATATAGCCAAGCTCTGGTAGGTTACTGATAATGGATGCTGCGGCAATTTTACCTATTCCTTTCATGCTTTGCAGGATAAGGTTTTTAGCTTGGTAGTCAGCGTTCGATTCGATGAGTTTAACGATTTTATCTTCTATCTTCGTTCAAGCGGGACTGCTAACAGTTTGCTCGGTTCCGCTTCGCTGTACAATTTTAGCAAACTATTATCAGCCCCTTAAATGGGCGTCTGGTATGACTCCCCACGTCAAGCAGAACATGACGATACCGGCCTAAATACTTAAGCCTTTATCTTTTCTTCTCATCCAAATTGGATTGAGCTAACACAGTCGATGAAGCAAGTAATTTCGTCGGTTGTCATGCTGATATCCGTGGATTACTTATCTTTCAATAAGCAGCGCCTACCTTACATAATCCGTCGTGACACCTGTCTTCAGTCTATGTTCGTGGTTCAATACGGAGCTAACCGCATTGCCATCCTAACGCCCTCGGTGATCGTGTCACATCCGATGCTTGACCCACTGTATTAGCTCAAAATCGTTTATCATGCAGGTACTCTCGATAACCGTAGTTTGGGATTAACTTTTGTCAGTACCACTTCTCGTGAAATAGCCCAAATATAAGCAATCATTTCTCTGGCAATGGCTGTCACGACTACGTTGTTATGTTTGCCCTTGTGCATGAGTTTTTGATATCGACGACATAGCCTTAACTGCGCTTGCCATGCGATATCAACAATATCTTTCGGTAAACCTTCTTGTCTTATTTGCATCTCGGTTGAGATCTTAGCGGGGTAGCGATAGGAGTGAGCCCCTTCGACTAATAACCGCCTTGCTCGACCATTGCCGCATTTCGTTATCGCACCCACATGCCGCTTGCCGCCACTCGAGTGCTCTGAAGGCACTAAGCCAACATAGCTCATTAACTTTCTAGGATGATCAAAGCGAGTTAGATCGCCTAACTCAGCAATGACCCCTGCTGCAACTAATAACCTCACTCCACGTAATGCTTGTATGGCTTTGACGACCGGATAGTAACGCCACTTTTTAACGTGATGTTCAAGTTCATTGTCTAGCCGTTTTAGCCTCGCGATCCGCTCCGAAATGGTTTGTAAGTATTCTTGCAAGACAATCTGTTGACTAGGATGCGGCAATATCAGTTCAGTCAGCCAGCGTAAGTGCTTTAGCGACCAATTAGCGGTGCCCTTATAGTTGATGTTATTTCTAAGCTGAAGCGCTTTAAGCTGGTATTTAGCGTCTTTTAGATCTTTCATAGCAGTTTCACGAGCACGAGATAGATCGCGGATTGCTTCATCTTCAGGCTCAGGAACATAGATAGCGGTCAGATCTTCGGACTTGAGCAGCTTTGCTAACTTAAGCGCATCACGTTTATCGGTTTTAACCTTCTCACCAGGCTTTTTAGGAATAAGCGAAGGAGCAATGACATAGCAACAGTGACCTAAGCTTGTCAGCAAGCGGTAGATCCAATATCCGCAAGGCCCTGCCTCATATACAAAGTGTAAGGTCGCTTCTGGATACTTAGATTGGAACTGCCTAGCAAGTTTGATTATAGACGCTTTGGCACTTGAAACTCGCCCAAAATGAACCGCTTGCGCTCCTCTTTGATCTTCAATATAAGCAACTTCTACAAATTCTTTATGTGTATCAAGGCCAATAAAAAGTATGTTATGTTTATTCATGCTGATCTCCGATTTAGTTTCTTTAACAAAACTATTATGGCTCTGGCTTTCAGCTAACCCACGATTGATTGGAGATCAGCATCTTTAGTGGGGAGTCATTATGTCTATCCGATTGCAATACTTTCCCTAATGCCAAAAGTCATTTTCAGAGCTTTAGCACTAACTCCCTTCTGTCCAGAAATGAGCTAGACGCTACTCTGAACTCGCTGGCAGACCATCTGCTGTGGAACGTGCAAGCTTCTGAAAAAGGGATTTTTCAGCAGAGCCTACATGGAGGTATTCACGGCGGCTTGCAAAGGGACATAGTGGATGAGCTGCTTTCCATTATAAGTAGATGTTTTAGGTAATGGCACTAGATCCCGGCTCAGAAGCCTTGCCGGGATGACTCCCAATTATTCCCAAGTTGTTCTGCTAAGCTATCTCATTTCTGCCCAAAAATGAGTTGAATAATAATCAAACTTTACTGTCTTCCGACAACGGCTAAGGCAAAAAACAGCTATAAAAAAATCCGAACTCTACAAGAGTTCGGATTTTGTATTCATGTTCTTTTTCAACTCATAGTGTTGAAAGAGACTTGGAAATTAACCAGCGAAATTTGCGTTAACAAATTCCCAGTTAATCAGCTCCCAGAAGTGAGCCATGTAGTCAGGGCGAACATTGCGGTAATCGATATAGTAAGCATGTTCCCAAACATCAACGGTCATGATTGGTGTTACAGTGTCATCAGTGAGTGGTGTCGCTGCATTACTAGTATTAACGATTGCCACGCTACCATCAGCTTTCTTCACTAACCAAGTCCAAGCGCTACCGAAGTTGTTAACGGCTGAATCTGTAAACTGTGCTTTAAATGCGTCAAACGAACCAAAAGCGGCAATGATTGCGTCAGCTACTGGACCAGTTGCTTCGCCGCCGCCATTTGGTGATAGGCAGTTCCAGTAAAAAGTGTGGTTCCAGATTTGAGCTGCGTTGTTGAAGATACCACCAGTAGAAGTCTTGATGATCTCTTCTAGGCTCTTCTCTGCAAGGTCAGTTCCATCAACGAGGCCGTTAAGTTTTACAACGTAAGTGTTGTGATGCTTACCGTAGTGGTAGTTAATTGTTTCTTCTGAGATATGTGGCTCAAGTGCG
The DNA here is from genome assembly GCF_016757755.1 of Shewanella sp. KX20019. NCBI lineage: Bacteria > Pseudomonadati > Pseudomonadota > Gammaproteobacteria > Alteromonadales > Shewanellaceae > Shewanella > Shewanella sp. KX20019. The sequence continues at coordinate 2,463,520 of NZ_CP068437.1, forward strand.
TTTTTTGCGTAAGGTAATGCTGGTAGTTCGAAAGCCATTAGTTTTCTCCGTTAACTCTTGATTGTTGTTTTATGCGTTCTTGCTCACTTTGGGACATTTTACCTAATAAACTTGTGAAGTGTATCATTGTTTATTCGAAATGGTCGATTACCTCAATCGATTAAATCTATTAGCGAGTATCCCTGCAAAAAGTAGGTTTTTGTTCTGCTCTATACTGGCGTACAATAGTCATATTGCAATGTTGTATAACTCAGGAATTTAAAATGGAAACAGTCGAAAAAATCAAGCAGCAAATAGCCGAAAACCCAATTATCGTTTACATGAAAGGCTCACCAAAGTTACCTAGCTGTGGTTTTTCTTCTCAAGTTGCGCAGATCATGATTAATTGTGAAGAGCAATTTGCTTTCGTTGATATTCTTCTGCACCCAGATATTCGTAGCGAACTGCCTAAATATGCTAACTGGCCAACCTTTCCACAACTATGGATCGAAGGCGAGTTGATCGGTGGCTGTGACATTCTTACTGAAATGTTCCAGAAGGGTGAGTTACAGACTCTTATCAAGGAAGCTGCAGCAAAATATAAAACTGAAGATGAGCAAGCAAGTAGCTAATCTTTGATTTGCTAAAGAAAAGCCCTGAATATCTTAGATATTCAGGGCTTTTTTATGGATGTTTGTATTAGGAATAATGCAATGTAAACGAGTTATATTTGGTCAATATCGTCACTAATGATTTTGCTATGTGCAGCCGCATTATCCGGCAGTACAAGATTCATTAATATCGCGACAATACCACATAAGCTAATCCCAGTAAGGCTAAATGAGCCGATACCAAACGCCATGCCGCCAATACCAAATACTAAGGTTACACCCACAATACTCAAGTTACGTGGTTCGTTCATATCAACGTGATTTTTGATCAACGAGTTGAGTCCAACCGCCGCAATTGAGCCGAATAGTAAACACATGATCCCGCCCATAACTGGCACGGGTATGGTTTGCATTAAGGCGCCTAGCTTACCAACAAATGCTAATAAGATTGCAGTAATGGCCGTCCATGTCATGATCACTGGGTTAAATGCTTTAGTTAGTGTCACAGCGCCCGTTACTTCAGAGTAAGTGGTGTTTGGTGGGCCGCCGAAAGCAGATGAGGCTATGGTCGCAAAACCATCGCCTGCGAGCGTTCTGTGTAGTCCTGGCTTCTTGATGAAATCTTTTCCAGTGACGTTTGAAATAGCCAGGATATCACCGATGTGCTCTACCGCAGGTGCAATAGCTACTGGGATCATAAAGAGAATGGCGTGCCAGTTAAACTCTGGCGCGACAAAGTTAGGCAGCGCTATCCAGCTAGCGTTGGCGACCGCAGAGAAATCAACAATACCAAATGCCAAACTTAGGCCATAGCCGACAGAAATACCGGCTAAAATGGGCATTAGTTTGAGCATGCCTTTAGCAAATATGGCTACCGCGATGGTGGTAAATAAAGAGGCTAACGAGATGATGAGCGCCGTGTTTTGTTCTACAAGTACCAGACTGCCATCACCGGTTTTACCTATTGCCATATTAACTGCAACTGGCGCTAGGCCTAAGCCGATTACGATAATTACCGGGCCGACAACCACCGGAGGTAACAAGCGCCTAATAAAGCCAGGGCCTCTTACTTTGACAACTGTGGCTAATAAAACGTACACCATGCCGGCGGCCATGAGCCCGCCCATGGTCGATGGGATCCCCCAAGTTTGTACTCCGTACATAATAGGTGCAATAAAGGCGAAAGAGGAGGCGAGGAAAATGGGTATTTGACGCTTGGTGATCAACTGAAAGATTAAGGTGCCGATTCCTGCGGTAAATAATGCAACATTGGTATCTAAGCCTGTTAATAAAGGCATCAATACTAGTGCACCAAAGGCGACAAACAACATTTGTGCCCCCTGCAAAGGCAGTGTAAGGTTTTTCATTATTATTCTCTTATTTTAAATAAACTTAACAATCATATCTTTATGCAACAAAATATTCAGCGATTTTGTTCAAACTAAACGGATCTTATTGTAATAAATCCTTGTTTATAAAAATTCCTAATTCTTACGGCTGTGGTACAATTTGGATAATTGTGTCGTTTTTGAAGCTTAAATATGCTGAGATCTATGTGTCGTTACTTAATGATATTTGCGCTATTCGTGAGTATTTCCCCGCTTGCTACTGCTGCCGAGGTTAATAAGCTGGATGAAAGCTTAGTGGCTGTAGAATCGAGAGCCAATAACTTAAGAAGCCAAGCGATTAAACAGGCCTTTAAGGATGTTGTTCTTAAAAATACCGGTACCGAAACTGCCTTAACACATCCAGATGTTGTTAAGCAGCTGGCTAAGGCTAGTTCACTGATGACTCAATATGGTTATCAGGAGTTAGACGGGGAGCTATTCATCCAAGTAAACTTCGACCACAAACGATTGATTAGTTTACTACGTCAAGCAGGTTTACCTGTTTGGGGCAAGCAACGTCCATTAACATTGATGTGGCTTGTTGAAGATATAGAGAATGAGAGAAGTATCTTAAGTGATGCCTCTTCGTCATCGACTCGAGAAGTGTTTAATACACAGTCGGATAATCGTGGTGTGCCTTTAGTGTTTCCTCTTATGGATCTCGATGATGCTATGCAGGTTGGTGTTAACGATATTCGGGGGCAATTCACTGATAATGTTGCCAATGCCTCGTTAAGGTATCAATTTAACTATTTCATTATGGCGACTATAGCACCGCAAGGGTCTGTATTTCGTTATCAGATGGCACTTTACCCAAGAGAGCGTGCCGATGATGCCAGTCAATTGACTCCTTTAATCAATGCAAATGGTGAAGTTGCCACAGTTGAGAAAGCGGTCACAGCGATAACCGCAGCAGCGAGTGAATATTATGTGAGTCAATATGCCATCGCTGATTCTGGTGAAAAACTGACCACTAAAATTGCATTTACCGATGTTAGCCACATGAAGCAGCTTGTTGAAATCGAGACGTATCTAAATCAATTGAGTGCCATAAAAACGGCAAGTGTTGCTCGTGTAGAGGGCACGACAGTTGAGTTTAATTTAGCGCTTTTTGGTAATGAAGATGATCTGCATCGTTTAATGAAGCTTGATCCGCGGATTGAAGTCATTAAGAGTATTACTGCCGATGATATGGAGTATGCCAGCTTTGAACCAATGGCTAAGGTCGAGAAACAGATACAGATCTACTATTGGAAAGGTCAATAGCTCCCAATTACTAGGTGCCCATGGTAACATGTGCGCCTAAATTGAAATTCTGCGTTGTCGAGATACTGCTGAGTGAAATCAAACTCACCGTTACAATTATCATTACCCGTTCATCTACCGGACGATGAAACCTTTAACAGTTACTATCCTGCTGCTGGCAATGATCAACTCATACAGAGTTTGCAAGCTTGTGCAGAGGGGCTAGCAGAAGGTGCTGTTTTTATCTGGGGTCCAGAAAAATCTGGCCGAACTCACTTAATGCATGCAGCGTGCGCTCACGCAAATGATCTTGGCCGTAGCAGCTTTTATATCCCATTAGGGATCCATGCCAGTATCTCTCCAGCCTTGTTAGAAGGTTTGGAAAAGATTGATTTAGTGTGTATTGATGATGTTAATGCCATCGCTGGTCATCCTGTTTGGGAAGAGGCTATTTTTGATCTTTACAATCGCATCTCCGAACAAAAAACCTGTTCATTGGTATTAAGTGCCAGCGTTTCACCGCAGGATACTGGTTTTTCATTACCCGATCTCATTTCACGAATGCAGTGGGGTTTAAATTATCAGCTGCAACCTATGGCTGATGATGAAAAGTTAGCGGCGCTACAGCGTCGTGCTGCAATGCGCGGTTTACAGCTTTCTGACGATGTGGGCCGTTTTTTACTCAATCGATTAGCCAGAGACTTAAGAACGTTATTTGATGTATTAGACCGCCTAGATAAAGCATCTTTGGTTCATCAACGTAAGTTGACAATTCCTTTTATAAAAGAGATGTTGCGGCTTTAACCGTTGCTTTAAATCGATAATTTAAAATATTAAAAGCCCAGAATTAACTGGGCTTTTTACGTTAAAACTTAATAGGCTCAATTAATCTTCACGTAACGGGTGTCTATTACCGCTTAAGGTTAGCGGCGCTGTAACTTCAACCTGCTGTGATACGCGGTTTATAGCGCTGGGTGTGGTCGGCGAAATCGTTAAGTTTTCTGACCAGCTATCTCCGTGAATCATAAAAATGGGCTGCGGTAGCTTACTTACCAGACCCATGCTATCTAATTCAGGCAGTATTTGCTCAATAACGAATGCGGCGCGTGATTGAAGAGCATTATCACCGATCCTGCCTCTTTGGCCCCAATCAACACTAATGGTATCGGCTGTTGCCACTTCAGGCTTATCAGTCACCGCTACATCTCGTTGTATTTCAAGTCTATGGCTCATCATGGCTTCTTCAAATAACATGGCTGCATCTTCTCTACGGGTTGAATAGCCGTAGTAATCTGAGGCGGTATCGTTTGAGAAAAAGCTCGTTATATCACTCGGGCCGTAGGCCTTTTGGGTCTCATTGGCAGCCTCGCCTCTAAAACTCACATCGGCGAGACTGGTCATTATTTCACTGTTTAACGGGTACATGGCGGATAATTGATCAGAGATGAGCAGTTGCTGACTATCTCTATTTTGATAGTCGTCGAGTAGTGTCGGGCCTTGAAGGCTTGCATGTATGCTGCGAGGAAAAAAATCATTTGCGTGTGCTAGCTCATGGTAGAGCAGGGATGCAAGATCTGGATGCATTTCAGTGGCACTGCGGTTTACTCTAGTACTTCTTGGCGTGACATAGGAGGTATATTGGTTATTTTTGACATAGCGCCATGGCATAAGAAAATTTAATTCACTACCAAAACCACTACGATAATCAGGGGCTTCGTTGATGGTATCTCGCTCTTCAGCGAGTAACCATAAATCGTTTGGATCTAGATAAATGGCACCGGTGACAACCCAATAAAACGATGGTCGTACATCATAGCTGATAACAACCGCGGTGACAGATTGAAGTAACGTTGCAAAGTCACTGTTAGGATCTAAGTTATCAAGAAAATACTCAAAATTTTCCCCCATCCACTGATGGGAAACTAACAGCCTATCTAAAATCTGCTGTTTGCTGTTATTGGGTTGTTGACCAATTAAGGGCAGTTGCGCGATGGTACAGTTTTGGTTCAATTGATTCGAGTATACACAGTTTTTAAGTACTGATTTATAGGGTGAATCACTTTGGTAAGCAAAGGTTTTTGCAATGGGTGTATCGAAATAGGGCGAGGTAATTGCAGCTTCTTTGGTTATCAATAAATGAACCTCATCTGATACTGGCAGTCCATTGATGGTGGCAGTTGCACGTAGCGTCGCAAAGGTATCTTCAGTAACGATTGGGGCGCTAAACAGAGGGTTTTCAGAGGCTGACAGATCAACCGTAAGATCTGGGCCAGCAACAAGGCACCAACTAATATCTTGTGGACTGTTTGAGGTTGGCGTATCTATTCTAAAGCTAACCCCGCTGCCCATGCTAACTTGATGATCGCTGCGGATTGCTAATGGATCCGGCTGGCCTTCCGTTACCTCTATCGTTACGGTTTCTGTAAAGGAATTAGTTGCTCCTATCGCCACTAATTCAAATTGGTAGTGACCAATTGATTTCGGCGTAAAAGCCAACACTGGGCTACGGCTTGACTTTAAAATCAATGTGTCGCCAGATTTTTGTGTCCATTGGAAAGTATAATTTGTGCTATCTACACCATTAATGGTGGCCGCAATGACAGCTGGTTGCAGTGTGTTATAGCTTTCTATATGGAAGAGAAGGCTGGAATTGGTAGACACTTCAACGAGTGATGATTGAGTGTCACATCGGCCGATTAAGTCACTATCGTTATTTTCATTACTCCCTCCACAGGCAGCGAGAAAAAAGATCCCCAGTAACATAAGCTGATTTTTGTTAATCATTAACCGACCTCAATATTATTTTAATTAGCGGTTTATTAGTTGCTTATCCAATATAGCACGCGTGATGTTATCGAAAAAGTGCAGTATTGTTTTGCTTGTGTAATGGCGGTAATAGCATTTTATGTGGAGGGTGGAGCCGTTAAATACGAGCCAAAATGTTATTAATATTGCGGCTTAGCATTAACGTTCGAAGTGAGGTGAATGCGCTTTTTTTAACTTGCTATATATGGGTATTGCAAAGGCTGGTCTAAACCAGCCCTTGAGGATTTGAGTTACTTTTTCTTCTTTTTAAGACCAAGACCCAATTCGCGGCCACGGATCCTGGCATAGAAGGGAAAACCAATTAACAGTGCGCCAATGAGGAGAGACTCTATCAAAGCAAAAATGAAATTAGTGTCAGTAACATAGAGCAGTGTTAAGGCATGCAACATATATAAACAAAGTATAAAACTAGCCCATGCGTAGGTGTATGGTTTACCAGTTAAAATACCTTTAAGAGGCAATAACAAAGGCACTAACCATAATAGGCTAAATAACATTGAATATTCGCCAGACATGCCTTGTTGAATGAACCAACCGCCAAGCATTATAACTAAAATGACATAGCCAGCGCGGCAAAGTGTAAAGAGGGTAGATGACTCCATTTGCGTGCTCGCTTATAAAATGGCTAATACGTTTTCAGGGGGACGACCAATAGCCGCTTTATTATTTGCTAATACGATAGGTCGTTCAATTAGTTTTGGAGTGTCGACCATAGCTTGAATTAGTTGTAGATCTGTTAAGCTTTCATCGCTTAAATTTTGTTGCTTATACTCGTCCTCTTTTACTCGCATCATCTGTCTTGGCGCCACGCCAAGCTTGGCTTTTATGCTGGTGATGTCATCTACCGATAGCGGTGTTTTTAAGTATTCAATGATTTGAATACTACAGCCTTGCGCTTCTAATAAAGCTAAGGTTTGTCTGCTTTTTGAGCATCTAGGGTTGTGGATAATACTTACACTTGTCATAGTCATTTTATTCTTATCTAAAAAATTGCCGATATCATACTGTATTTAGTGACTTGAGTCACAATAAACAGCGCTTACTGCAAGGCTTCCATTGCTCTGTCTGCTTGTCTAAATTGTCTTATTCTGGCTTCAATTCGTGCAAGTTGTAATGGATTATCCTTGGACTGTTTATAGGCAAAATTCAACTGATCGATAGCTGTCTTATAATCGGCGGCTAGCGCTAATGATTCTGCTTTCACATAATGTTCCATTGCCTTATTACCGTTCTTTTTATAAGCCTGATTCAACAATAGGTAGGCTAGCTGGTCTTGCTTATCAAGGAATATCAGCTCTTCAAGCAAGGGGATAGCCTTTTCGGTTTGGCCATCTTCAATGTAAACATTGGCCAAGTTGGTATTGACCACAGTTGAGGTTGGTTTAATTTGTTGCTCTTTGAGCAGCAAAGCTATCGCGCCTTTATAATCACCTTTTTGAGTCAACAAGTCCGTTTTTGTATCTATGAAAAACAGATTGTTAGGTGCGCTTGCAAGCAATTGATCGATTATCAATTCAGATTCGTCGAATTTGTCCATTCTAAATAGTGCCAGTGCTTTGCCGTACTCTGCCGCACTTTTAAAGCTATAACGATTATGTTTTAACTGTTTCTCAAATATCGATAATACAGCAGCTTCGCTGTAGCCGGAAAATCGAACTTGAATTCGTGCCTTCGCCAGCTGAAAGTTCAAGTTGTCTGGAATGTGTCTTAATGGATATTGTTGCGCTCTAATTCTTGCTTCTGAGATCCGCGACTCTGGTAATGGGTGAGTCAACAACATTTGTGGTGGCTTAGTGGTGAATCGGTAGCGCGAGGCAAGCTTACCAAAGAAATCGGCTGCACCATTAGGATCGAAGCCTGCATCAACTAAAATCTGCATGCCGATTCTGTCAGCTTCTTTTTCGTGCAAACGGGTAAAGTTAATTTTTGCTTGTGTTGCTAACGCTTGGGTTGTTGCAAGGGCCGCCATACCCGCTTGAGGCGAGGCTATGGTCAATAATATTGCACCTAACAGCCCGGCAATCGTAGCAGTAGAGCTTTTTTCTTGTGCTTCAAGTGAGCGTGCTAAGTGTCGCTGTGTAACGTGAGTGATTTCGTGGCCAAGAACTGAGGCTAGCTCGCTTTCGGTGTCAGCATTGAGAAATAGGCCTGTGTGTACGCCAACGTGGCCACCAAAAAAGGCAAAAGCATTAATTTCATCGTTACGCAGCAAGAAAAAATAGAACGGCGTTTTCACACCCGTTGCATGCGCTACCAGCTTATTACCCAGTTCCGTTAGATACTGATTAAGCACGGGGTCGTTGAGCATCGGGGCCGATGCCCTGATAACGCGCATATACGCATCTCCATATTCAGTTTCTTTTTCCAAACTGAATGTGTTGACTGCGGCAGTGCCTAAATCAGGCAGATCGTTATTTGCATAGGTAACAGGTGTTGCAGTACCTAATATAAATGCTAACGTGCCTGCAATAACTGATTTTGAAAAAGTTAGTTTACTCAAGCGGATCCTTAATTTGGGCTATGCTTTTCTTGTTGTAAGGCCACAATGCTTGCTTGTGGTTTGCACTGCTTATTAGGATAATAGCCTTAGATTGTTTATAGCAAGTTCATTATGAATATTATTGATTTAACAGCCTTTCGTTGTCCATTGCCATTAGTCAAAGTGAAATTGGCCTTAAAGCAGCTGAAATCGGGACAAAAAGTTAGGGTTCTGTTATCAGACCCTGGGTCTAAGCAAGATGTTCCCCGCTTTTTAAAAAAAGTCGGTTATCATCACGAAATATTTACACTCGATGAGTATATTTTGGCACTTGAGATCACTAAGTAAAGTGACTTTAAACTGTTTTACACCTGTTTAGTGTAAAGCATCATTTTTTAACAGCAGCGGTACAGTAGGTATTTTCTGCTGGATTAGGGAACATAAATGTTAACCATTTTGAGTCGTTGGTATAAAGAGCGTTTTAGCGATCCACAAGCTGTTACTTTAGTACTTATTCTTGTTGGCTTGGCGCTAGCGATTTACTTCGCCGGTGGCTTACTTGCCCCTTTACTCGTCGCGCTAGTACTTGCATTTTTATTGGAGTGGCCAGTGGCTCAAATGGCGCGAATAGGTATTAATCGTACGCCTGCAGCATCCTTGGTATTGATCTTGTTTATTGGCCTAATGTTACTGATCAGTTTTGGTTTAATTCCAAGCCTTTGGCGTCAAGGTGTAAGCCTAATCGGTGATTTGCCTAATATGATTGATAAAGGGTTGCATACCGCGCAGCAGTTTATCAATCAGTATCCACAATTCGTCAATCCGACGCAATTAGATACTATGGTTGGAGAGCTGAAAAAAATGCTTGATACCCAGCATCTATTGGATATTGGTAAACAGTTGTTAGGCTATTCAGCATCTCTGTTAGTACTGATGGTTTATGTTATTTTGGTGCCATTATTAGTCTTTTTCTTCCTCAAAGATAAAGACGAGTTGATCCGTGGCAGTAAACGATTCTTCCCTTCAAACCGTGATTTAGCGCGTAAGGTTTGGAATGAGATGCATCAACAAATTTTTAATTATATTCGCGGTAAAGTGATTGAAATTGTAATTATTGGCGTGGTGAGCTATGCCTTCTTTGCTGTTATGGATCTGAGATATGCAGCATTGTTGGGTGTGTTAACCGGCTTATCAGTGCTTATTCCGTATGTGGGGGCAACGCTAGTGACCCTACCTATCGCTTTGGTGGCTTTTTTCCAATGGGGTATAAGTACCGAATTTGGTTACCTCATGATAGGTTATGGAATAATCCAAGCCTTAGACGGTAATCTGTTGGTACCAATATTGTTTTCTGATGCTGTTGATTTACATCCGGTGTTCATCATTGCTGCTGTGTTGGTGTTTGGTGGATTATGGGGAGTATGGGGCGTCTTCTTTGCTATCCCGCTTGCCTCACTGGTTAAAGCAGTTATCAATGCCTGGCCGGTGCATGAACCACTGTTAACCAGTAATGACGGATCCTCCGAAAAACAAAAGTAACAGTCATCACTTGAGTTTGACGATATAGGGGCTTGATAGCCCCTTTTTGTTAGTCCTGGATTATCAATAGATGGCGAGCTGTCGCCGCCAAAGAGCGGTAAACTATGGTTGTTTGCTTGGCTTTAATGTTCCAATGTTGCCAATAGAGCGGAACTTGCATTCGTTTAGCGGGAAATACTTCAACAAGCTCGCCGCTGTCGAGCAAAGGCTTTGCTTGTAAATGAGCGACCAATCCATAGCCTAACCCCATCTTTATCGCCTCCAAGAAACTTTCTGAAGAGGGGATCTTATGTTCGCGACTACTCCCTTCATTAATATCAAAATAGAAGTTAAGAAACTTATCATGCAGCTTATCTTTGGTCGAAAAGACAACCGCGGGGGCTTGCAGTATTGACTGCGGTTGCTCTATCAAATCATTAAAGAAATGCTCTATAAAATCTGCTGTGGCGACACAAATGTATTCCATATTGCCTAAAAACTCACTACTGCAACCAGCCATAGGCGATTGGCTCGTGGTCACACAGCCTACTGCGTCACCACTTTTTAGTAGGTGATGGGTGTAAGCCTCATCATCGACGACTAACTCCAATAGCCAACTATGTCGCTTGAATACTTCGGTGAGCGCGGGTAAAAACCATGTGGCTAAACTATCAGCATTAACAGCGATACGAACGATGGTAGGCAAAGACGGGTCATCCACATCCATCTCACTGCGAAGCTCGCTTTCAAGTAACTGCACCTGAGCATAATGCCGGAGCAGTCTTTTGCCCATATCGGTGGCGTAAACTGGGGACGCTCGAACGACTAATGCTTGGCCTACTTTATCTTCTAGTTGTTTAATCCGCTGGGATACCGCGGATTGGCTAATAAATAGTAGTTTTGCCGCTTTATCGAAGCCACCTTGCGACACGACAACCGACAGCGCTTTTAGATGGGCGTAATCAAACATAGGCGATCCAAGATGGAGTATAAGTATTGCTAATGATACATAAAAAAAAGTAGTTGTACTTATCTTTGTGCGAAGAATATTCTGCGTTCCAACTCGTCATATTTTTCTCAAGGTAAACCCATGCAAACAGCTTTCATTCAAGGAATGGCAATCGGTGGCAGTCTTATTATGGCTGTCGGCGCACAGAATGCTTTTGTGTTAAAGCAAGGACTGAGACAAGCTCATTCACTGCCTATAGCTGCATTGTGCTCATTGATCGATGCGATAATGATTACTGCAGGAGTGGCAGGGTTGGGGCATCTCATTCTGGCTTTCCCACTCATCAAAGATATCGCCAGTTTTGGTGGAGCCATATTCCTATTCATTTATGGCTATGGGGCATTAAAATCGTCTTTTTCTGAGCAAAAGATGGAAGATGAGCAAGATTTAGCTACAGATAGTCTTAAAAAAGCTGTTATTACGACACTAGCAATCAGCTTTCTGAATCCTCACCTGTATCTTGATACTGTCGTGTTACTTGGTAGCATTAGTGTGCAGTTTGAAGGTACGGCGAAGCAGTGGTTTGGTGCCGGAGCTGTGTTAGCGTCATTTGTATGGTTCTTTAGCTTGAGTATTGGTGCAAGATACTTAAGCCCTGTATTTCAAAAACCTAAGGCTTGGTGTTATCTCGATAGATTCATCTGTTTAACGATGTGGTCTATCGCTCTGGCTTTGCTCTACCCGTATTTTTAGGGCGTAAAAAGTAAAATAGGAGCCACATGGCTCCTATTTTACTGCTTTCGCACATTTATTCTGCTAAATGTGCAAGCACCACCTCATGGTGGTTTTTAGTTTTAAATTTATTGAACACATGAGCTATATTGCCATCTTGTCCAACGAGGAAACTTAAACGGTGGATCCCGTCATATATTTTCCCCATAAATTTTTTCTCGCCCCAAACGCCGAAAGCATCAGCAATGGCGTGGTCTTCATCACTTAAAAGCGAGAAGTTAAGTGATTGCTTGTCTGCAAATTTAGCAAGCTTTGCGACAGGATCTGGACTGAGGCCTAATACAGTGACAGATAAGTCATTGAGCTGTGGTTGGCTATCTCGTAGGCCACAGGCTTGCACTGTACAGCCAGGTGTAGAGGCCCTTGGGTAAAAGTAGACTAACACTGGGCCGGATTTCAACGCATCGCTTAAACTAACCGTTTCGTTATTTTGATTCTGTAAGGTAAACAGGGGCGCTTTATCACCTGCACTTAACGTATTCATATATTTTCCTTTTTAACTTCTGAGCTAGCTATCAATGCCCTGCATATGTTCTAAGGTACACTCTAATGACAGCTCTTTAGCAAGTTGATGAATGCTGACCTCTAGTTTCTCAAGATCCACTTTCTCCGGAACATTAATGGTAAGTGAAATATTTTGAGATGGCTTACCATCATTGTCTTCTTCAGCATGGGACTTTACGGCGCCTAGATCTAAAGAACGATCAGCCAAAAATTGAGTTATCTTTTTCATCGTGCCACGTTGATCATGGCCATTAAAGTTGACTTCTAAGCGGGAAATATAGTTTTGTGTAGTATGTTTTGATGTGCGCTTCATTACGGTCATCAGTTCGAGCTCAACACTTAAACTTGGCAGGGTGGATTCCATCTTCGTGATAGAAGACCATGAACCTGACAACATCATAATTAAGGTAAACTCATTACCAAAAAGTGCCATTCGACTGTCGACAATATCACAGTCACACTCACTTGCGAGTCGAGCAAATTTACTCACAATACCTGGACGGTCGGCCCCCATTGCAGTAACGACCAAGTGATTGGACATTCAGTACCCCATTTATTGTATTAGTTAGACCAAAAAAACAGCATTTTTAGAGTGTGTTTTTTGTGTGGTCAACAATGCTACCACAAGTTAGTTAATTTGCGATCTTTGTCATTGTTGATAGCTAACATATTTAATATGTTTCAAGTTGATAATGAATCTGGCATCAGTTGCGCAGTAGTGCTTGTTTTTAACTGATTCCATCAGTACCATAGCCAGTCCTGAACCCTTGGGGAATACACATGATAAACGGAAGCATCGTAGCCTTAATCACACCAATGAATAGTGATGGCACAGTAGATAATGAAAGTCTTGAAAATTTAGTTGAGTACCATATTGCCCAAGGTACTGATGCAATTGTTGCTGTTGGCACTACAGGTGAGTCGGCCACTCTGCCAGCAAACGAGCATATTAAAGTCGTTGAACAAACCGTTAAGTTTGCAGCGGGGCGTCTTCCTATTATTGGTGGTAATGGCGCAAATGCTACCGCTGAAGCAATAGAGTTGACGAAAGGACTGTCAAAAGTTGGCGTTGCTGCCATGCTAGGCGTGACTCCTTATTACAATAAACCGTCGCCAAAGGGACTGATTGCGCATTATAAAGCGGTTGCACAAAGTACTGATATTCCACAGATTCTTTATAACGTTCCAGGGCGTACAGCCGTAGATATGCTGCCTGAGACTGTTGCTGAGCTATCGAACGTTAGCAACATCATTGGCGTTAAAGAGGCTACTGGCGATTTAACGCGGGTGAGCCGCTTACGTCAATTATGTGGCGATGATTTTCTGCTTTATAGCGGTGACGATGCGACTGCGAGAGAGTTTTTATCTTTAGGTGGTCATGGTGTTATATCCGTTGCAAATAATATCGTCCCTAAAGCGTTCAAAGCGATGTGTGACGCTGCATTAGCAGGTAACACAGCAGAGGCTATTGCAGCCGAAAAATCCATTGAAAGTTTGTTCAGTGCACTGTTTTGCGAAGCCAATCCTATCCCTGTAAAATGGGCTGCTCATAGAATGGGACTTATCAGCAAAGGTGAAATTCGTTTACCTTTAACTGAACTTTCTACCGAGTTTCATGGTCTGTTGCTAGAAGCAATGAAAAATGCCCGAATTGAGGTTTAATAATAAATGCTAAAGCAAGTATCACCATTACTACTGATTGCAGCTGTTACAGCGTGCAGTACACCGATTGACAGAAGGCAAGCAAATGACGTGGATCAACAATATAGCGATCTCGTGTCTGCGCCTCCGTTAGTTATTCCTGAAGGCCTAACTCAACCAACCTACAGCAAGGAATATGATATTCCCAAATTGGGTTCTAAAGTTGATGCCACATTAGTGGGCAGCACATTAGACATTCGTCCTCCGCTACAGGTTCTACCTATGGCAGCGGGTACGCGTGTAGAAGAGGGCGACGACAATATCAAGATTATGGTTGAGTCGATAGACAATGACTCCGACCTAAAGCAAGAAATTTTTGATGTCCTAAAAGAGTATTTTGCCAGTAAGTCTATTCAAATCCTTGTGGAAGACTACGAAGCAGGTACGTTTGAAACTGATTGGATCGAAAGCTCAGAAGTGGTTGAATCAAGCTTGTGGGGTAGTGATAAAGTTTATGTGTTACGTCAACGCTACCTGTACGATGTAGGTATTCGACCACATGGCCGCAGCGGTTATGTGACTATCGATCTTATCGAACATGAAGAATCATATGACGGTGAGCAGCAGCAAATTATGCTCAGTGGCGAAGATAAGCGCCGTTATACCATAGATATTCTTAATGACTCAATAAGCTATATGAGTATTAAACGTTCTCAAGCAATGAAAGCTAAACGTCTTAAACAGAGCTTAGGTATTGACGTTGTTCTTATAGCTGAGCAAGACGAACAAGCATATTGGCTTGCAGATGCTGAGTTTAAGCGTACATGGGATCGTTTACGTATAGTGTTACCAGAAATGGGCTTTGAAATTGTTGATATGGATAGCAACAAAGGGCTGTTATATATCAATGTCGCTGATGATTCAGGTTTTTGGAGTTCATTATGGGGTGAGAAGAAGCTGACACTAGATGAAGGCTCTTACCGTATCGAACTTAAAGACGACACTGAAGATAATAAAACACAGATCCATCTTTTAGGCGCAGACAATGAGCCATTAGATAGCGAAGTTGTTATTGCCGTTTACGAAGGTTTCTCTGGGTTAATGGAAGAAGATCGTAAAGTGCGCTAACACGCTAGAGTGTATAAAAAAGGAGCCCTAGGCTCCTTTTTTTGTGTCCAGAATAAACGGGGTTGCTCTTTATCTCATATCCGCCAAATTATACTCGTGGTTTTTATTAACGGTATATCCTGCCTACTAGAGAAAAATAGAGACTAACGGTTGTAGTAGAGGCCTTTCCCACATAAATGACCGAATAATAGAAAATCTAGGGATTACACGCTACTAGCGTAAGTGTGACCAGAATGTGTTATTTGTAAGAAAAAGTAAAACGTATTGATGCGTGGTCACAGCTAGGTAAACTACCCCTAATTGAATAAAGCAGTATGTTAGGAAATTCATGAAAAAAATAACAATAATTGTACTGATTGCACTAGCTGCAGGTTTTGGGTATCAACATTATCAGCAAGATAAAATGGTTCAGGTTAAAAAAGCGCGGCCTACACCGAATGTTGTCGTTGCTAAAGCATCGATGCAGCCCATTCGTGATGAGGTTGAGGCACTAGGCACCAGTAAAGCCAACGAATCTATTACGGTAACACCTAAAGTGACAGAGGTAGTGACTAAGGTTAACTTTGAAGATGGAGATCTAGTTGAGAAAGGTCGCCTAATTGTACAGTTACAAGATAGTGAGCAACGAGCGCGAGTGACGGTCGCAAAAGTTAAAGTCCAAGATCATCAGCGTGAATTGGACCGAATTAGCTCGCTGGTTACCAGCCAAACGATTGCTGAGCTTGAGCGTGATAGGCTACAAACACTCATCGACACCGCCAAAGCAGAACTAGCGCAGTCGCTATCAGCATTAGCCGACCGCCGTATCACTGCACCTTTTTCGGGAGCGCTTGGCTTACGTCAAGTGAGTGTCGGGGCATTAGTCTCTCCTGGTAACCCTATTACGACATTAGATGATATTTCCGTTATTAAGTTGGACTTTTCTGTTCCTGAACGTTTTTTGCAATCTTTAGCGATTGGCAAAGTCGTTGAAGCTACTGCAGTTGCGTTTGACGGCGAGATGTTTATTGGTGAAGTGATCTCTATTGATAGTCGCATTAACCCAAAGACACGTACTGTCATAGTGCGTGCAGAGATCCCAAATCCTAAGCATCGGCTGCTACCGGGCATGCTGATGAAAGTAAAATTGATTAAGCAAAGCAGGGAAGCATTAATACTGCCCGAATCAGCGATTATACCTATTCAAGATAGGCACTATGTTTACTTAGTAAATGAAGAGGGCGTGGTAGAGCAAAAACAGGTGTCTCTTGGCTTACGAAAACGTGGTTGGGTTGAAATACTGGATGGTGTTGCCTTAGATCAGCAAGTCGTGATCCGCGGTATTTTGAAAGTTCGCCCAGGTGACGCCGTTAAAATAACCTTCAGCGAAAACTTTAGCTTTCGACAGCAAGCTAGTGTGGAGCCAGTGGCATGATCTTAACTGACATTTCGGTTAAGCGGCCGGTCTTCGCTTCGGTTATCAGTATTCTGTTAATCATCTTCGGTTTAGTGGCATTTGAAAAGCTGCCACTACGAGAATACCCCAACATCGATCCTCCCGTTGTTTCTATTCAGACTAACTACCGCGGCGCGAGTGCTGCGGTTGTTGAAAGCCGAATTACTCAGCTTATTGAAGATAGAATTAGTGGTGTTGAAGGGATTAAACACATTAGTTCATCAAGCAGTGACGGTCGCTCTCGTGTCACCTTAGAGTTTGATGTTGGTAGAGACATTGAAGCTGCTGCAAATGATGTTAGAGACCGAGTCTCGGGGCTGTTAAATAACCTTCCTGAAGAAGCAGAACCGCCAGAAGTACAAAAAGCCAATGGTGGTGATGAAGTTATTATGTGGCTCAATTTGGTCTCAGATCAAATGAATACATTGCAACTCACCGATTATGCCAGACGTTACCTAGTCGACCGTTTTTCTGTCATTGATGGCGTGGCCAATATGCGTTTAGGCGGTGGTAAAGTCTATGCAATGCGAGTCTGGATCGATAGACAAGCGTTAGCCGCAAGAAACTTAACCGTTGCAGATATTGAATCAGCATTGAGATCGGAAAACGTTGAATTACCTGCTGGTAGCGTAGAGTCAAAAGAGCGTCATTTTACAGTAAGGCTAGAAAGAAGTTATCGAACCTCTGATGACTTTGCTAATTTGGTACTTGCCGAGGGTGATGACGGTTACTTGATCAAGCTAGGTGATGTGGCAAAGGTCGAGATCGGTTCTGAAGAGGAGCGTATTACCTTCAGAGGCAACCGTGAAGCGATGATTGGTCTTGGCGTGTCTAAGCAATCGACTGCCAACACCTTAGATGTTGCACGGGCAGCTAATGCGTTAGTTGATCAAATTAACCCGACGTTACCCGCTGGCATGGAGATAAAACGCTCCTATGACAGTTCGGTATTTATCGAAGCATCAGTAAAAGAGGTTTACCAAACACTGTTTATCGCTATGACGTTGGTTATTGCGGTGATCTACCTGTTCTTAGGCAGTGTTCGTGCCATGCTCATTCCAGCCCTAACGGTACCCGTGTCGTTAATGGCGACATTTATTGTGCTGTATGCATTGGGCTACACCATTAACTTGCTTACTCTATTGGCGATGATCCTCGCGATCGGCATGGTGGTTGATGACGCGATTGTGGTACTTGAAAATATCCATAGGCGAATAGAAGAGGGTGATACACCGCTTAAAGCGGCATATCTGGGCGCTCGTGAAGTGGCATTTGCGGTTGTAGCCACGACTTTAGTATTGGTGGCGGTGTTTATGCCCATTACCTTCCTAGAAGGCGATTTGGGTAAGCTATTTAAAGAGTTTGCAGTTGCCATGAGTGCCGCTGTCATTTTCTCTAGCATAGTGGCGCTGACGTTAAGTCCAATGATGTGCTCTAAAGTGCTCAAGCCTGCAGGTCAATCATCTTGGTTGGTAAGGCAAATAGATAATGGCATGAACAAGCTATCGGCGGGGTATCGAGCGTGGCTTAGAAAGGCGATGTTGCATCCGTTTATCGTGTCGTCCTTTATTCTGGTTGCCTTAGTGAGTAGTGCTTACCTTGCAACTGAAGTTCCGCAAGAGTTTGCACCTAGAGAGGATCGAGGATCGATGTTCCTTATCGTCAATGGGCCTCAGGGGGCGAGCTTTGAATACATTGAATCTTATATGGATGAGATTGAAAACCGCTTGATGCCACTGGTCGACTCCGGTGAGATAAAGCGGTTATTGATCAGAGCGCCTCGTGGCTTTGGCCGTAGCGCTAACTTTTCTAACGGTATGGCGATCATCGTTTTAGAAGATTGGGCCGTAAGACGCAGCGCCTTCGATATTATCGGTGACATTCGCGGACGTTTATCTGACTTAGCAGGCGTGCGGGCCTTCCCTGTAATGCGCCAAGCATTTGGCCGCGGTGTGGGTAAACCGGTACAGTTTGTGCTGGGCGGGCCAAGCTATGATGAACTCGCTCGCTGGCGCGATATTATTATCGAAAAAGCGAAAGAGAACCCTAACCTTGTTGGGGTTGATCATGATTATAAAGAGACCAAGCCGCAACTTCGGGTAGTGATTGATAAAGATAGAGCCGCTGATCTTGGTGTGTCCATTTCACATATCGGTCGTACACTGGAGTCGATGTTAGGTTCAAGGCTGGTGACTACCTTTATGCGTGATGGCGAAGAGTATGACGTTATTATTGAAGGTAATCGTGACAATCAAAACACGGCAGAAGATCTGGAAAATATCTACGTACGTTCAGAACGTTCCCAAGCGCTTATTCCGTTGTCCAACCTCGTTAGCGTTGAAGAGTTCGCCGATGCGAGTCAACTCAATCGGTATAACCGCATGCGAGCCATCACCATTGAAGCTAACTTAGCCGATGGTTATAGTTTGGGAGAAGCGCTTGAGTATTTGAATGATCTTACTCATGAATATCTACCCGCTGAAGCCATCGTCAGTTATAAGGGTCAGTCACTAGATTACCAAGATTCTGGTAACTCGATGTACTTTGTCTTTATCTTAGCGTTAGGAATAGTGTTCTTAGTGTTAGCGGCGCAGTTCGAAAGCTTTGTTCACCCAGTGGTGATAATGCTGACCGTTCCGCTAGCGACACTCGGTGCGTTAATCGGCTTATGGGTGACCGATCAAAGCCTCAATATCTATAGTCAAATAGGCATTATCATGTTGGTCGGTTTAGCGGCAAAGAACGGGATCTTAATTGTTGAATTTGCTAACCAACTTCGTGATAAAGGCGTTGAGTTTCAAAACGCAATTATCCAAGCCTCTAGCCAACGTTTACGCCCTATCTTAATGACAGGGATCACCACTGCTGCTGGTGCTATACCTTTGGTAATGGCTGAAGGTGCTGGCGCCGAAACCCGTTTTGTTATTGGCGTGGTGGTGTTATCAGGCATTAGTTTAGCGACTTTCTTTACGCTATTTGTTATTCCTGTCGCTTATTCATTACTAGCTAAAAATTCAGGCTCGCCAGAGATGGTTGCCCAACAACTTGAAAAAGAGTTGGCGGAGTAAGTGATTTAACTGAATATAAAAATGGATAACAAAAAAGGCGCTATAAGCGCCTTTTTTATTGTTTGAATTTAGCTGAGCTATAACCAAAAGTGGAGGCCAAATTTACTGCGGCTTATCACCTTTATCATCTTGCTCTTTTGGTTCATTCTGACCGGTTGAATCTGTTGATTTAGGTTTTTTATGATCTTTACCAAACTGCGGCATCTTGTATTTAGCACTGTACTTGAGCACGGCTAAATTACTGGCGATAACACCAATCACCAATAAAATAAGTAAGCCAACTTCTAAATCAGACATCTTGTCACCTTCTAGTTAATCAACCGCTAAACGAGATTCACAGATACGAATATCTTCAGGTGTATCAACTTCAGGCGAGTCAAAAGCGCTAATGGCAACTTTGATTCTGTATCCATGTTCAAGGGCGCGCAATTGCTCTAGCTTTTCTAAGTCTTCTAATCGACCGAGTGGCAGCTTGGCAAACGTATGCACGAACTTACGTGTGTAAGCGTACACGCCTAAGTGTTTATACACTGGATAATCGTCGGTATCGCGGCCAAAAGGAATGCGCGCGCGTGAGAAATACAATGCATTAAACTCATTGTCGAATACCAGTTTTACATGTTTCGGATCGTTGAGCTCTTCCTCTTCGGTAATTTGAAAACCGAGAGTTGCCATTCCGAACTCACCTGGGTGACGTTCAAAAAGACTAATTATTTGTTCGATAGAGATAGGATCGATCAGCGGCTGGTCGCCTTGTAAATTAACGACTAAATCATCTTCTGCAAGACCTAACTGCGTAATCGCATCTTCAATGCGGTCGGTGCCAGAAGCGGCCTCTATACTTGTCATGATAACCTTACCACCGAAACCTTCGACAGCATCTTTAATGCGTTCGTCATCGGTTGCGACGTAGATATCTTTAAGCCCTTTTGCTAACGATGCACGCTCGTAAACATGCTGGATCATTGGTTTTCCGTTAATTGGCGCCAGTGGCTTGCCAGGAAAACGACTTGAGCCGTATCGAGCAGGGATCAACAAGGTTACATTCATTCAATTTACCTAATAATAAAATTAATGGGCTTCTGTTTAGAAGCCCATTTAGCCTCCAAAAGAGGGATTAGATACGACGGAATAACTTAGTCAGCATTTCGTCTGTTACTTTCTCTTCCCAGCCTGCGCCATAAACATTGTCCCAAAGTGGCCCCATGCTCTTAGTGACCGCAACCATTTTCGCAATAGTTTCATCTGGCAAGTCTTTACAGATATTCTTAGGTAGGACGATGTTATGTGTATCCATCATCTTACGGAACTCTATTACGCCTTCAGGATAGAACTCTTCAAGTACGTCGAATGCTAAGCAGTTACCGATACCATGATGATAACCCAGTACATAGCCTAACCCGTAAGAAACCGCATGACATGCGCCTACCTGGCTATAAGCAATGCTCATTCCACCCATGTAAGATGCCATCATTAGCTTGTCATCTTTCTCTTCATGGTTGTCAATAAACACTTCACGACAAAGATCCATCGACTTTTCAGCGAATGCTTTAGCGAATTCGTTTAAGTAGGTACCTTCCAATGACTCAACACAGTGGATATAGCAATCCATACCGGTGTAGAACCACTGATCTGTTGGTACGCCGGCAATGAGTTCAGAGTCCATGATGATCTGATCAAATACTGTGTAGTCAGAGTTTAGGCCAAGTTTACGCACGGGTCCGCAGAGTACTGCTGTACGAGATGCTTCAGCACCAGTACCCGATACTGTTGGAATACCAATATGATGAATAGCTGGATTTTTTATTAAATCCCATCCTTGATATGCAGCACTGCCGCCTTCATTGGTTAGCATTAACGCAACCGCTTTAGCTAAATCAAGGGTAGAACCGCCACCAAGACCGATAACGCTAACCGGAAGCTTAGTGTTAAATGCTTGTACTTGCTCAGTAAGTGCATCGACTTGAACCGTTGTAGGCTCATCATCTACATTAACGTAGATAAGCAGATCGTGTGCTTTTGCCGGTACACGGCCACTTAGAGGCTTATCTTGATGTACATCGTCGACTAAAAAGACCACGAAATCGTCTTCATTTTTGCGCTCTTCAGCGAGAACAGTATCTAGCTGTACAAAAGATCCGCGACCAAAAATCATTTTTGGTACACATTTGAAATTTTTAAAACTCATTACAACATTCTCCGTTGAGATTATTACTGTAAAAAGTGCAGTCGGATTATAATAATCAATCCGACGGCGAATTAAATTCTATTTAAGCGAATGCGCGCTTAATGTTCGCAATACGCTGGCTTATCTCTTCTTCAGTCCAAGAAAGCTTGATCAACATAGAGATAGTACGACTCATGATTGCGTCAGATTTAGGCATTGACACTTTAGTATAATCAGGTCGATCTTCGATTAATGTGATCGGCAGAGCGGCAGGGGACTTAAGCTCTTGGATATGCTTCCAATTGTTTAGGTAATGCCAGTTATTGATATACCAGTAGAAACAACCATCAACGCCATTTTCAGCCAGTTTCTTGTTAATCTCGATAGTACGGGCTTCCGTTGGCATAAAGAAGGTTAAGAAACCTGCTGAATCGCCTTCTGGATCTGGTAGTTCACGGAAAGTAACTTCTGTGATATCGGCCATCGCATCTTTGATGACTTTCTTATTGGTACGTTGAATATCAACGATTTTATCCAGCTTACGCAGTTGCGCTAAGCCCATCGCTGAGTTCATTTCTGAGATACGGAAGTTCAAACCCATCATAGGGTGACCTTCAGCGCCGCGATCGTTACCTACATGGTCGTGACCATGGTCAGAGAACATGTGCGCGTTGTTGTATATGGTTTCGTTATTAGTGATTACTGCTCCGCCTTCACCACAGGTGATGGTTTTAACAGAATCAAAAGAGTAGCAACCTACATCACCGATGGTACCAAGAGCCTGACCTTTATAGCTGGCGCCGATTGCTTGGCAAGCATCTTCAAGAATAATCAGGTTATGCTTAGCACAAACGGCTTTAATCTCATCCATCTTGCCCATAGAACCACACATCTGAACAAGGTTAATTGCCTTAGTCTTAGGTGTGATAACGGCTTCAATGCCTTCAGGAGATAGACACAATGTTTCATCGATCTCTGCAAAAATAGGAACTGCACCGGCCATGAAAACAGCTTCAACTGAAGCGACAAAAGTGAATGGCGGTACAATGACTTCGTCGCCGGCACCAATACCCGCAGCTGCCATCGCAGTTTGTAGAGCGGCAGTACCGCTTGATACTAGGTGAGCATGCTTTGCGTTCATTTTCTCGCAAAGTAGGGCTTCCATCTCACGAGTCTTCCAACGATCATTGCGCATATGATCGAAGTTATAACGGAATGTAAAACCATTATCCATTACATCTGCAACTTCCTGCTTCTCTTCAGGACCAAATAATTCAAAACCAGGCATGGAAATTTCCTTAGAATTCACTGCGCTCATAAGCGCTAAAAATAACTAATGGATTATAACTGTGATATGGGGGTAACTGCGAGATTTCTTAGCAATTATCTACTGATTAATGCTAATTACAGCCAATTATGACGGATTTATGGCTTATCAATGTGGATGTTTTGTTTGTAAGAGTTACCGCCGCGGCTTTAAGCTTGACTGAGAATCAGCTCTGATAGGCTAAAAACCATAAATAGAGCATCGTTGTCTATTGTGAGCTGGCTGTGTAAAGAAAATAAAAAAGGCTATCAGCCCGGAGAGCTGATAGCCTGTATTTGATAAAAAATACCTTAGTCTTTATTGAGTTCGCTATCTTGGTTTATCGTAACATCGAGATCCGACAGTAGCCCATTCTCGACACTATAGATCCAACCATGAATCGCCACTTCTTGGCCTCTATGCCATGCTTCCTGGACTATCGTGGTGCTGCGAACGTTATCGACTTGCTCCATCACGTTGAGCTCACATAGTCTGTCAAAACGTTCAGTTGCATCCATCTCTGATAAAGTCTCTTTATGCAGACGGTGAATATCACGAATATGACCTAACCAATTATCAATTAGTCCAAGTCTTTCTGTGCCCATCGCGGCTTTAACACCACCGCAACCATAATGTCCAACCACCATGATATGTTTTACTTTTAACACATCGACGGCATATTGAAGTACCGAAAGACAGTTTAGATCGGTATGAATAACCATGTTGGCTATATTACGATGTACAAACACTTCGCCAGGCATTAAATCAATGATTTGATTAGACGGGACTCTACTGTCAGAGCAACCAATCCACAAATATTCGGGATTTTGCTGTTTAGCTAATTGTTCAAAAAATTTGGGGTCTTCTTCGAGAATGCGCTCAGCCCAGCGTTTGTTATTGTCAAAAAGTGGTTTAAGTAATTTCATTCTGCTCTTATTTTCAGTCAGTTAACTAGAATGTTTATGCAAGCCAAGCATACCATCTATTGATAGTCTTGCTGGTCTATTCAGTCATTGTTGTTTGTGTTCTACCATTTGTAAAATAGTAGAACACAAAGCTTAACTGGTTGTTAAATAATGTTGCGTCACGGTAATTATTATCGTGATTGCCTCATTAAGCACTAATTTGTTGCTGTAAGAAACTCAATGAGATGCTGATTTACGAACTCTGGCTGCTCTAAAGTGGAGATATGACCCGCATCAGGAATATGAACAAATTTGCTGCCATCAATGGCATCGTGCATCAAATAACTCTCCAAAACAGAACGGGCTTTATCTTGCACACCGGCCATTATCAAACAAGGTAAAGTCAAATTTTCGACCTCTTCTAACGTATCTCGGCGTCCAAAAATCATCTTACCCAAACGATATAGACTGTCTATTTGCTCATTGCTTATATGGGCTAATGCTAAGTCAAACTGCTCAACAAGTAGGGGGGTTGCCTTGTCTGCAAAAAACAGCGGGATAATGGCTGCCCGCAGTGCTGGAGATATTGCTTGTTCATGCTTTATGACATCAAGCATGGCGTAGTACTTGTCGCGGGTGATCTCGGGTTCGAAGCCGATAAAACTATTGAGCATGACTAAACGTTTAACCCGAGCTGGTGCAAGTAGCGCAAGTTCAGCTCCCCACATAGCGCCAACAGATAAGCCAATAATAGAAAATTCACTAACCTCTAAAGCATCCATTAGAGTGAGCATTTGCGCTGATATGTCGCGTAAATTACGGGTTTTCGATGGCATTGCAGTTGATAAACCATGACCCCATAGGTCAGGTACAATACAGCGGTATTGTTGGCTTAAAAGTTCAATCTGCGGCGCCCACATATGCGCGTCCCACAGGTAACTGTGACCAAATAAAAGCACTGGTCCTTGGCCGATATCAATATAGCTAATGGTTTGTTCATCGATGCTGTATTGCTGTCTATGGCTGGCAAAATCTAGATTTTTCACGGATTATTCTCTGTCAATTGTGACGTTATTTGTTATTAATACTGATAGATGACTATAACGGGGTTGGCGCAACCCGAAAAACATATTCTTGTGCTAACTCTTTGAGTCTTAATAAAACCTGCTCTTTATGTAATACCGCTGATCCTTGAAGGATTTCAGATAATGTATCGACATCGAATGCATCAAGATAATGTTTAGATACAGGGTAATAACTCAAATGCCACGGTTCTGCGCTTACGCCACTAAGCCCCTGTTGGAAAGGAAAATAAAAGCCAAAGCGTTGCGCATTTTTAGCTAACCATAAACTAAGCTCATAGCAGGGGCCGTCTACTTGATATTCCGGCGGAATAAGCTGTAAGTCGCGCTTTGATATTTTGTTGCTATCAAAAATATCGATATCAGTTCCCCAATGGTGTCTTGAGGTTCCTGGCAGTGCTGACCAAAGCAATATAAGTTCTACAATCTGCACTGCAGTTTTGCCATTGATGCCTACTGGCTGTGAGTCTTTGTTTAGTAGAGCTCTAGTACCGCTCGCCTTAGCATTCCAAATTAACTGTTGCCTTTCAAAGTCTCGAAAAGCAGAACATATTTCTATAGCGATATTTTCTTGAGCAGCAGCCACGCGCATCTTTTCAAATGCTGTGGCAGTTTGTTGCTCAAGAAAGTAACTGCTGTACTCAACTAAATGAGCACCGCTGAGTCCGTATAGATGGGGAGCCGCTATTGGCACAGCAGATTTTCCAGAATTGCTTCATAGCACTGAGCCAGTTGCTCAAGATCAGCAACTTTTACGCATTCGTTTACTTTGTGAATGGTTGCATTTACCGGGCCTAGTTCCAGCACCTGCGCGCCGGTTGGTGCGATAAAACGGCCATCTGACGTTCCACCAGAGGTCTGAGGATCAGTGTTTAGCCCGGTCACTTTCTTAATTGCATCGCGCGTGGCATCAAGCAATGGTCCATCACCTGTTAAAAAGGGGAGGCCATTGAATATCCAATTGATATCATAATCTAATCCGTGCGCATCGAGTATGTTAAGCACTCGGCCTATTAATATTTCAGCAGTAACTTCGGTAGAGTATCTAAAATTAAACATCACCTCTAACGTGCCTGGAATGACGTTTGATGCGCCAGTGCCACCATTAATATTCGCTATTTGAAAACTGGTTGGTGGGAAGAACTCATTACCGTTGTCCCACTTCATGCGGGCTAATTCATCAAGCGCAGGAGCTGCTTTGTGAATAGGGTTATCTGCAAGGTGAGGGTAGGCAACATGGCCCTGGATCCCATTGACGGTAAGATTACCGGTTAAGCTTCCACGTCGGCCATTCTTAACGATATCACCCAGTTTATGGGTCGATGATGGTTCACCGACTAACGACCAAGTAATTTTTTCATTACGCGCTTCTAATGTGTCAATTACGCGAGTGGTGCCATTGATAAATGGTCCCTCTTCATCACTGGTTATTAGAAAGGCGATAGAGCCTTTATGATCTGGATAATTTTTAACAAAGTTCTCCGTCGCGACGACCATAGCAGCAAGTGAGCCTTTCATGTCGGCTGCGCCGCGGCCATGCAAGTAGTCGTCAATGACGACTGGCTCAAATGGGGGAGTGTGCCAACGATTAAGGTCTCCAACAGGGACGACATCTGTGTGGCCAGCAAAGCAGAATACCGGGTTTTGTGTGCCTCTTCTTGCCCACATGTTTGTAGTGTCTTCGAACACCATATCTTCAATGTTAAAGCCTGCATCGGCAAGGCGTTCAGCCATCAAGGCTTGGCAACCTTCATCAAGTGGTGTGACCGATGGGCGAGATATTAAGTCTTTAGCCAATGCAAGGACTAGCGAATCTTGAGACTGGCTCATAGATTGAACCACGCTTTGTATTCTGCTTCTTTAAAACCGACATTAACTTTACCGCCGCCCACGAGCACTGGACGCTTTATTAACGTTGGGTAAAGCACCATTAGTGCAATTGCTTTCTTTTCGTTGATATCATTCTTTTCTGCATCAGTTAAATTTCTAAAGCTGGTGCTACGTTTATTAAATAGTGCTTCCCATCCCACGACTGCTACCCACTCCTCGACTTGCTCTACAGTCAGCCCATGTTCGCGAAAATTATGAAAATCAACGCTAAGATTATTTTGTTCGAGCCATTTACGGGCTTTACGCACTGTGTCGCAGTTCTTAATGCCGAAAAGTGTCAAAACGGGTGCTCCATTATCTGTTTTATTAGTGATTCGCATTGTGGCATTGGTTTAATAAAGCCTCAAGGACGAAATAGTTCAGTTTAGTATTATTGAGTTTTATTCAACTGATTGGCTGCTGAATGTGAATAACCTTGTTAGGTTGTTACGTAAAAGCAACAAGAGCCTGCTGTTTTTCATTCGTTTTTTGATAGATTAAAACGGCAATTGAAGTCTTAGCAACCAAATTTAAGCAGTGTTTTCTTAATGTAAGGTTGATAAATGGGCTTGTATAGAATGTGGATGATAACGAGCAATTCCAATTATAAGATCCACAATAGGTACAAGCCTATTTAAACCAAAAACAATGGCCAGATAGCTAATATTCAGCAGTTATAGCATTGCTGAAAAGACGACATCTTTACCCGCTTCTAAGCTGCCCTGTTTTTTATCCAACCCCTGTATATCTTCCATGTTTGCAATAAGTACAGGTGTTAATAAACTATCAGCATGTTCTTTCAGGTACTCGATATCGAACTCTAATATAGCCTCACCCATTTTTACCTCTTGCCCCTCTGCGGCGAGACGTTTGAAGCCGTTACCTCTGAGCTCGACAGTCCCTATCCCAAAGTGAACAAAAATTTCTAGTCCTTGTGGGGATTCAATACTAAAGGCATGGTTTGTTTCAAAAATTTTCCCAATCGTTCCATCTATAGGTGCAACAATATGTTGCCCAGTTGGTTCTATGGCTAATCCATCACCGACAATTTTTTCTGAAAAGACGGCGTCGGGTACTTTTTCGATAGCAACAATCTTGCCGGATACGGGGGCATATACATTTACGCTGCCCGCTATGTCTGTTTGCCCGGAGATAAGACGTCTAATGCGGCTTAAAAATCCCATTTATTTGCCCCTTGGAATCATTATCATATTCAAATTAGACTGCAGTTATTATATATCTATAAACTAAGACCTGTTAGATAAAGATTTAATTCCTCGATTCTTTTTATTTTGCGAGCATGTTTAGCCATCTCTAAACATGCCGTATTACTGATCACTCTGATCGCAGACTTTACTTCCAACAATGAGGCTAAATTCACACTGAGCTCATCAATCCCCATGCCCACGAGTAACGGTGCAACGATAGGGTCGCTGGCCAGTTCGCCACAAAGCGAGACTTTTACATTGTATCTCTTTGCACTGTCGATACACATTTGTATCAAGGTTAAAATGGCGGGTGAAAGTGAAGGGTAGTCTCGTGTTAGTTGTGGATTAGTTCTGTCTGCAGCCATTGTATATTGTGTTAAGTCATTGGTTCCAATGCTGATAAAGTCAAGCATTGGTAGCATTGACTCAAGGTTGATCACAGCAGCAGGCGTCTCGACGACAATGCCAATACTTAGCTCACCATAACCTTTTTCCTCCTCGTTTAAGCGGATTTTACATTGTTCAATCAATTCAAAGAGTGTGTCTAGCTCCTCTACTTGATTGATCATCGGGAACATCAGCCGTATAGGCCCATGATTCGATGCTCGCAAAATAGCTTTGAGTTGCGTGGTGAGTATTTCCGGATGAGCGAAGGTATAGCGGATCCCACGGATCCCTAATGCTGGATTGTCCTCACATGCAGGATTTAGGCAGGGTAACTCTTTATCTGCGCCGACGTCTAGCGTGCGTATGGTGAAGGTTTTCCCATCCATCAGATGCAGTGCGTCACAATAAAAGTGATACTGTATCTTTTCATTTGGAATGGTGTTGGTATTCATCAACATGAATTCGGTACGAAACAGGCCGATCCCTTCTGCTCCAACATCGGTAAGATGACTTATTTCGTTTAAACTGCCTACATTAGCCAGTAGCCCGACACTGTGCCCATCGAGGGTTGTGGTTGGCAGATCTTTAAGCAGCAGGAGTTGTTGCTTATGTGCTTCGTCTTGTTGGCGTAGATGGGTCAGTCTGGCGACGGTTTCAGCGGTAGGTTTTAGGTGAAGCTCGCCGTCGATCGCATTGAGAACAACTGCATCACCATCATTAATTTGTGAACGTTCAAATCGGCAACTTAACAGGGCAGGGATCCCAGCGCTGCGTGCCAAAATAGCGGTATGGCTTGTTAGCCCACCAGTGTTTAGGACTAAGCCCGATATGTGTTGTAGCGGTAGCATCGCAAATTCAGCGGGAGTCAAATCATGGGCCAAAATAACCGTTGCTTCAGTTAAGCGGCTGAGATCGAGGTGTTGCGCACCGCTGAGTCTGGCGATTAAGCGACTGCCGAGGCACATCACATCTTGTGCTCTGTTGGCTAAGTAGGGGTCCTCTAGTTGTTCAAGCTCAGCGGCCTGATCAGAAAAGATTCTTTCAATGGCTACAGCGGCATTAATTTGTAACTGACTAATTTCATTGGCCACCAGCTCTAACAACGACTCATCATCAAGAAACAGTATGTCTGCTTCTATAAGATCGTAATGTTCAGTACCCACTTCAAGTTTTGCTAGCCCCTCTTCTAAATGGCATTTTTGTTTATTGAATGCCTGCTCTAGTTTTCGTTGTTCATTGGGAATTTGTGCTGGGGATACCCGTCGATAGTCAATTTTTTCATGGTGTAGGTTAAGGTGTAGAGCTTGACCAAACGCGACACCTGACGAAACAACAATACCTTTAATCGACATGATGTGGCCTTTTAGCTAAGTGTGATTAGTAGTTCAGAAACTTCTTCAACGGCTTGTTGAGCTAGCTTTCCTTCAGCAATAACTTTGACTTCGATACCAAAATAAAGCCCCAGTGTTTGTAGTTTAAAAAGGCTCTTGGCACTGGCTTGTTTTCCGTTACATTCAACGATGATATCGCAATCAAACGATTTAGCTTTTTTTACTAATAGCGCAGCGGGGCGAGTGTGTATGCCATGCTTGGCTGTAATGGTAACGATTTTTTGGTACATAAGATATTCTCGTCAAAAGGCAAAAAGCGAGTTTTTACGTATACAAGTCGCGGTAAGGGCTAACCCTGATGTTCAATAATCTGATAGTTCTTTTTCTTGAGTGCTTTGCTGGCTTCGGCCAAGGTGTCTTTTTTGACGAGAATATAATCGGTATCGAATGTTGAAATGGCAAAGATACTAATTTTTTGCGCTGCTAACGCGCCAGATACACTTGCTAAGATCCCCGTCATGGAAAACCCTAAAGGGCCTATTACCTCGAGGCATCGCCAATTGTGTTCCTGCTCAAGACTTTCTATTTCGAATGTAGAGTTTACAACGACCGACAGCTCTCCACTCGTTTTACCGATAAAGTAGATCTCTTGCTGAAAAATAGCTGTTGGCACAACACTGTCTGGCGCGAGACTGTGAATGGTAAAAAGTTGCGGATGAATCGCTAAGGTCATGCGTGCCATAAATCAATTCCGTTTTTATAGATCTTCCGAATTGATTTTAGCTTAACATAGTTTCAAAAATGAAAAAGGGGCAAATTATGCCCCCATTTAAAGGTGTGTATTCCCTTAACTGACCTTAAACTGACTTAAGGTTTTAGCTGAGTTTTCACTAATCGATTGTAGTGACATAGCTGCATTACGGTTACTTTCGTTGGCTTTAACCGAGACTTCGGTAAGCTCTGTGATACTGCAAATATTTCGATTAATCTCTTCGGTGACCAGAGATTGCTCCTCTGTTGCGCTGGCTAATTGTGTGTTCATATCGCTAATATGGGCGATTAACGCTAAAATTTCACCGAGAGAATCTCCCACACCCTTTGCTTGGCTTTGAACCTGCACTGATTGCAGTTGTGTCCGCTCATTGCTGGAGACGACTGAACCAACACCGGTTTGTATTTCGGTAATGATTTTTTGAATTTCATTAGTCGAGTCCTGAGTTCTATTTGCTAACGCACGCACTTCATCTGCGACAACGGCAAATCCACGACCATGGGCACCTGCACGTGCAGCTTCAATCGCGGCATTTAGCGCGAGTAGGTTGGTTTGGTCGGCGATACCTCTGATCACATCTAATATACTACCTATCTGTTGAGAGGAGGTGCCAAGCTCGTGGGTTATTAGCTCAGACGTCTTTAGCTCTTCCACCAAACGTTCCGTGTTATCTAAGGTGTTATCCATCTTCTCCATGCTGAGTTGGGCCTGCTGCTTTACACTGTTAGCGGCATCTGCAGCTTGGCTGGTATTGGTCGCCATCTCATGAGTGGTTGATAACATTTCGTTGATTGCTGTAGCAACACTGCTGGTTTCTTGATGGAGGTGATCAACGCTGCTATTTGACTCCTCTACCGCATTGAGTAAACGGGTTGCGTCGTCATCAAGATTTTTTCCTAGCGGTTGTAGTTGCGCTACCGTATCGGCAATTTTTATTACAAATAGATTAAAAGCCTCGGCCAGCTCTGCCACTTCGTCTTTACCCTTGGTTGGTAATCTTTTAGTGAGGTCGCCTTCACCTTGTGCAATATCATTCATTGCGGCAATAGCTGCTTTTAGTGGAGTGGTAATAGATAGATTAAGTACGATGAAGAAAGTGAATATAGGTATAGAAATCATAAGCATAATGACAAGGTAGTCAATAGCCATTGAATACATAACTGTTGTTATTTCACTCTTAAAGCTGCCTGTTATTAGCGTCCAATTCCACGCCGGATAATATCTAGCCTCAAGTAGTTTAGCTTCGATTTGGCGATTTTCTGGATTGATAAAGTTAACTTCACCTTTGGCCATACCACTTATTTTTGCATCAGCAACGATGGCAGATAATGTTGTTTCATTACCTGGTTGGCTAATGCTGGAAACCTTGTTACCGATCGCTTTTTCGCTAGCGCCATGGGCTAAAATAGTTTGTTCTTTATCGAGTAAGATGAAGTAGCCGTCATCGCCAAAATGTATCTGGCTAATAAGGCTAGCGCTTTTTGACTTCGCATCATTCTCGGTAATGTCACCATTACGAACCTGCATCCTATGCGCTTCAATAACACTAATAACTGTGTTTAGCTGTGCATCATTTTGTTGCCACTTCTGTGTGACGAGATTGTTGTATTGCTCGTTTATCGAAAAGCTGGCAAAACATACCGTTCCAATCGCTGCTAGCATGAGCATTAGTATGAGACGTTGGAGGATGGTCAGTTGTCTTAAAAGGGCAATCATTATAGCGTGGCTCTACTAAAGAAAGAGTAAGCTGAATGTACCTGTTATTAGCAACAAACTGAACAACTAAGAGTATGTTTATTTTAAAAATGATAACTTCATCTTGTCTTATTCTCATCTATATTTTAGACCCTTCTGTATTTACATTATTTTCACACCTCGCGACTGGACTGGCTGAACTTTTGTTTTAGCTAATTGAATTAGTCTAATGTCTGAGCAAGTGCTGAGGAAGTCGCCGTTTTCGCCATGTTTTTACTTTGATTTGTTAACGGTTTGCGGCACTATGAAACGATTACAATAATAAAGGTTTTAATTATGCTAACAACGCAAGAATCTGTAACGACTGATGACATATTACGCAAGCTGTGTTTGTCGGTCTCTCACGTGCTTTCTAGCACCACTAATAGCCAGATCACGCACGCTGGCATGGTGCAGTCCATTACGCGTACTTGTTTAAAACCTGATCTAGGTTGCTTTTCAATATTTGACGGTGGTTTCTCTGGTCTAGTTGTTATCAATTTTTCCGCCCCTGCAGCAATTGAAATTTATCGCGAATATATGATTAATATGGGAATGCCTGAGTCTGAATTGGCGTTCTCACATACATCAGATGAAGTTGGTAATGTAATGGGTGAACTGATGAATCAGATGTTAGGCGATTTCATCAATAAAATTAGTAAAGAACTTCAAACGTCGATTAGTCAAAGTCAGCCAAAAATGTTGACGATTAATAAAGAGCTTACAATTTCGGTAGATACCAATCTCGATGAAGCTGTGGCTAGAAGAGTATCTTTCAAAACGCAAAATAATAATATTTTTTATCTTGAATTCGCCATGGATAAAACGGAGTTTATTAAGTTAACCGATTTTGATGCAGATGAAGACTTCGACCTAGATGACCTATTAGCTGAACATGGTCAAAGCAGTAGTTCAAC
Source organism: Shewanella sp. KX20019 (assembly GCF_016757755.1). Classification (NCBI taxonomy): domain Bacteria; kingdom Pseudomonadati; phylum Pseudomonadota; class Gammaproteobacteria; order Alteromonadales; family Shewanellaceae; genus Shewanella; species Shewanella sp. KX20019. Next base: position 2,496,761 of record NZ_CP068437.1, read on the forward strand.
GCCAGCACAAAATAAACAAAAAGATGTTCAAATGAGTGCAAGTGCAGATGACCTGTTTGATGAGCTAGGGATTTAAGCGACATACTGATAGGACACTTAGGTTGCTCGGTTGTATTGATTCGATGGCATTAAAGCGTGCTATAGAGTTGTTCATACCCAAACCATAATCTCAATCATTGTCTTGTTCAGCTAGCCTACGGAAACTCAGAAGCGAGCATTTATAGCGTGAGTATATAATAAGAAAGGTTTAAGTATATATTATGGTTACAAAAGCAACCTCAATCGATATCGCCTACAAAGCCGGAGTGTCTCAGTCTACAGTGTCTAGAGCGTTGCGGGACAGTCCTTTAGTCAATTTGGAAACACGGCAGCGGATCCAAGCTATTGCAAAAGAACTTAATTACAAAGTCGACAAAAATGCCAGTAACCTGCGACTGCAAAATAGCCAAACCCTTGCCTTGCTTCTTTGTGAAGATCCCACAAACGATGATTCGTTAATTAATCCTTTTTTTCTATCCATGCTGGGCTCAATAACACGCGCATCAGCGCAAAAAGGCTATGATTTGCTGGTTTCATTTCAACAGTTAAGCAGTGATTGGCATGCAGACTACGAAGACAGCAATAAGGCGGACGGGATCATACTGCTCGGTTACGGTGACTTTGTTGATTACGAAAGAAAGTTAGCTAAATTGCTGGAGCAGAATACTCACTTCGTTATTTGGGGAGCGGAACATAATCATAAGTCGGTGTTAACTATAGGTTGTGATAATCACCAAGGCGGCATGAGCGCGACTGAACACCTGCTGTCACTTGGATATAAAGATATTGTGTTTGTTGGCGATTCTTCAAGTCACAGCCCAGAGTTTAGAGACCGCTATCTTGGTCATTTAGCGGCATTAAAAACTGCCAATGTTAAACCGAGTGGCGTTATTCCTTTCGAAGCCATAAGCACCGAATCCTCAGGCTTTGAGGCGACGAATCAGCTAATAGACAGTGGTGAGAAGTTCGATGCTATTTTTTCTGCCAGTGATCTCATCGCAATTGGCGCCATTAGGGCACTCAATGCAAGGGGGTTATCGGTACCGGCGGATATTGCTGTGATTGGTTATGACGACATTCCAGTGGCAAGTTTCGCTAACCCACCTCTAACAACGATTAAACAAAATACCCAGCTTGCCGGAGAGATTTTAGTCGAAAGTGTGTTAAAGCTGATTAACGGCGAAGAGGTATCACCACAGCTTATCCCGACCAATCTTGTGTTGAGAAAATCGACTTAGTTGCTGCCAATGTAGTTGCTCGTGCTGGTGGTATAACTATTTTCAATGAATCGAGTGGTATCTAAAATCTACTTTTAAGGAGTTAGTCAATGGCACATGATCATAACGCAGCTGGGCACTCTCATGGCTCAGGTAACCAAAAGGCAGTTGGTATCGCAGCGGTACTAACCGGCAGCTTTATGATTGCTGAAATTGTCGGTGGTGTGGTGTCAGGATCACTCGCATTGATAGCTGACGCAGGTCATATGCTGACGGATTTTGTTGCATTGAGTTTGGCATGGTTTGCTTTTCATCTCGCCAAGCGCCCCGCGTCTTGGAAAGCGACTTATGGATTTGACCGCTTTTCTGTACTGGCCGCTTTAGTTAATGGTCTTTCCCTTTTTCTAATTGCGGCATGGATCTGTTTTGAAGCGTATAAACGCATTAATGAACCCGTTGAAGTACTAGGTGGCACCATGTTGTTGGTTGCAGTGGGTGGCCTGATTATTAATATCCTCGCTTTTTGGATCTTAACCCGAGGTGAGAAAGATAATCTTAACATCAAAGCTGCGCTGCTGCATGTTGCCGGAGATCTGCTTGGCTCAGTAGGTGCAATCATAGCCTCCATTGTCATTATCTATACAGGATGGACACCTATCGACCCTATCTTGTCGGTCTTTGTTGCCATTATCATTCTCCGTTCTGCGTGGCACGTTGTGCGGGAGAGCGGACATATCTTGCTAGAGGGGGCGCCTAAGGGGTTTGATCGACGTCAGCTTATAGATACGTTAGAAACTGAAATATCTGAGGTGATAAAGGTTAGTCACGTCCACGCCTGGTCAATCACTCAGGAGCGACCGGTGGCAACGCTTGAAGTTGATGTTAACGAAGGTGCAGATATAGAACAGGTAAAAATAGCAGTAAAAACCTTGTTGAAAGAGCGCTTTGGCATAGCGCATTCAACGGTAGAGGTAAACCTGAGGAGCCAGAAGTAAATGGCTAAGTATTAGCCCCTTCTGGCACTTTGAGAACTAACGTCCGTAGCTAGAGAGATATCTATTGACGTTGGCTTTGCTTTGTTTGGTGATCATTTGCATTAACGTAAATTCAGGGTTTTGAATGCGATGATCTTGTTTAAGATCATCGAGCATCACCAGCCATAGATCCGCCGTCATTTCAGAATCCGCTAACGCTCGGTGAAATACGCCATCATGTTCTATCTGCTTATAGTTAATTAAGCTGCCCAGTTTATGATTCGGTGCGTCTTGATAAAGTCTTCTGGCGATTAACATCGAGCAAGCAAACTCACCGCTATAGTTACGGCCTATTGATTTAAGTTCGGCGTCTAAAAAACGTTGGTCAAAAGAGGCATTGTGAGCGACCAGATTATAATCTGCGATAAAGTCGGCAAATTGATCCATCACTTCATCACAAGGCGCAGCACCACTGAGCATTTGGTTGCTAATGCCAGTATAGCTCTCGATAAAGCCACTAACACGGAATCCAGGGTTCATTAGCTGTTGAAACCGGTCAATAACAATGCCGTCTTTTAACATCACCGCACCAATCTCTATTGCGCGGTCACCTTGATTAGGCGATAAGCCGGTAGTCTCGAAATCCAGCACTATAACCGTATTGGCTTTGCTAGAAAGTTCGCTAGTTATCTGCTGAGGATCTGCTGTGGTTGAAAAGTGTGCCAAAGTGCTACGAGCCCTATTAAGTTTGCGGTTATTGTAGTTCCACAGCGAAGTGAGTCAATGCAAATGTTGAGGTTAATTGAGTACCCAGGCTTATTCGTGCTATTAAGACCACAGATCTCCAGTTTTATGATCTTGACCAAATTACTAAATGCTAATACTTGATAGACTCGCCGCAAATTATAGTGAGTGATAAATATGCAATTAGATTTAAATGGTATTACGCCAAAACAGTTTCTTGAGCAGTATTGGCAGAAAAAACCACTGGTGATCCGTCAAGGCTTTAAAAACTTTAAGGATCTGCTTTCAGCAGAAGAGATGGCGGGGCTTGCTTGCGATGAGATGGTTGAATCGCGCCGGGTGTTTAAAGCAAATGATGAGTGGCAGGCGGAGTTTGGTCCATTTGAATCTTATGAAGAGCTTGGTGAGCAAGACTGGACGTTAATTGTGCAAGCTCTTAATAACTGGGTGCCTGAAGCTGAAGCGCTTATTCAATGTTTTGATTTCATTCCTCGTTGGCGCTTAGATGACGTAATGGTTAGCTATGCTACACCTGGCGGCGGAGTCGGGCCTCATATCGATCTGTACGACGTGTTTATTTGCCAAGGTTCTGGTCGACGTCGTTGGAGAGTGGGTGATCTTGGCCCACATAAAGAGTTTGCGGCGCATCCAGCCTTGCTCCACACAGAAGCTTTCGATCCTATTATTGATGTTGAATTGCTGCCTGGTGATATTTTGTATTTACCGCCGGGATTCCCCCATGATGGGGTGACTATTGAGCCTTCAATGAGCTTCTCTGTCGGTTACAGAACCGCTTCAGCAAAAGACATGGTTAGCGCGATGGCTGACCATATCATTGATAATGATCTGTGTAATGAACAGATTGCCGATCCAGACCGCGTAATCAGTGAATATTCTGGTGTGGTAGATAACACGGATCTCGAGCGGATTAAGCAACAACTGTTTGCGACACTTGATGACAAGCTAGTCAGTGAGTTTAGTGGTCGTTACCTAACTCAATCTAAGTGTGAACTTGATTTACCAGAACAGCCTTTAGGATTTCAAAGCTTAGATGTGACTGAGCAGATAAAGCTGCAGCCTTTGATTAAATTGGGTGGTTTACGTTGTCTTTATTTTGAAACAAGCGTTGCAGACGGTGTTTTGTATATCAATGGTGAGCAACAACAGTTAACGGCGGGGAATGAGGCATTTATCGCCATGCTTTGTGATACGCAGCAGCTTACATCAGCAGATCTCACTCCGTGGTTAGACAATAGCCAAGTTATTGAGCAATTAACCGATTGGGTTAATGCTGGCTACTGGTATTTTGACGATATCGATTAAGCCGTTTTAATCTCGCTAATAAAAATGGTTCAGTGACGTTAGTCGTTGAACCATTTTTTTTACTTTCATTTAAAGGGAGGCGAGCGGATAAAGCGCCAGATATATTCAGCTGTATCCTTGAAATGGGCTATAGGCTAAAAAATGTATTGCCATACCGCACCCAACGTATCGAAATCACTGCCTACTTGAGTGACCACCCCTGTGCTGGCATACAGTTTAATACTATTACTGCTGTTGATTGGGGCTGAATAGGTAATACCAAAACGCGCGTTTTCTTGGGAATCGAATGAATCGATACCATTTTTCTGAGTCTCTCCGCCAAAGTAAAAATTAGTATTAAGTGACAACCAATGACCGCGACTAAAGTTATAAATTAAGTGACCCTGTACTGTATATTGTGGCTCCTGCTTTAGTGTCACTTGGTTAAAGTACTCATCGTTATCAGCATAAAATCGTACTGAAGCGATCAAGTCGTAATACCAATCCCCGAGTTTGTGAGACAGACCTATTCCAGGTCGAAACACCCAGCGGTTAGCGCCTGAATTTATAAGCTTACTCTTCTCATATGATCCTGCAGGAATGGTGAGCTGCAAACTAGTACCGACAACGAAGCCTTGCTGCCAAGAGGCAAAGTCTTGTGGTTTGAGAGCGGGGGCACCGTAGAAATTCCAAGAGAGTCGAATGTTTGGATCGCCGTAACCGCAACGGTCAGCGCTAACACTTTCCCCCTGAAAGTCGGCGCTGCCTTTATAACAGATACGGCTCGCCGTCATGTCAATTTTTGAAGAGCGTCCAGCTAGGGAGAAGGTATGCGCGTAACCCACGACGGCCGCATTAATGGTGAGATCTGCATTGTCAATCGGCGCTGAAGGAGCTGGTGATAGCTCTCCCTCTGAATGGGCGGCACCGACTACCAAGAAACTCATTCCGATAGGAATATTGCTATAACTTCTCGGCTCTAAATCTTGCGCAAAGCAGAAAGTGCCGCTGCTAGAAAGTATGGCAACAGCAAACATGTTAGTGGGGGCAAGAAAACTATGCTTATAGTGACGACTAATATTCAACCAGAATCCTTTCTTGATCATTAATGGGTGATGGCGTGCTGGTTCTGTGCCATAAAAATAGCAATATCTATAACTCTAAGTTAACCAATTTGTCAGCTTAATCAAGCATGTTATGCTGCTAATCTTTAAAGAGATCTAAACAAGCTGATTTTTCAGATCAGTCAAGATATCGAAGTCAGCTAAATAGGGCGTTAAGTGTTACCAAGAATCACCATTGAACAATCAATACAACAAGCATTAACCATGGCCTATCAAGATGCCGTAGATGCGGCTAAGCGAGCCCATGACACAGCGACTGGAAGCGAAAGTGTTGCTGAGAATAAGTATGACACTTTTGGATTAGAAGCATCATATCTTGCCCACGGGCAATCTGTGAGAGTGGCACAATGCAAAGAAGATATACTGGCTTATGAGCAGTTGTTTGGCCTACTGAAACAAAAGGCCGTTATTGACGCTTTGCAAGATGTATCAATTAAAGCTGAAAGAAAAGTAGCGTTAGGTGATCTGGTCGAGCTGATCGATGAAAACGATAAAGTCAGTCTATTGTTCATGGGGCCGAGTGCTGGCGGCTTAAAAGTACAGGCAGCAGAGGCCAGCTTTATGCTGATAACGCCACAGTCACCCATAGGTCAAAAATTACTGACAGGTGAAATAGGCGATGAAATTAACCTCACCGTAGCAGGCAAAGCCCGTTATTATGAGATCAACACAATAAGCTAGCTCGAAAATAGAAAAGTTAAATTTAAGGCTTAACCGTGCAGTTAAGCCTTATCGTTATCATCTAAAAGGATTTATATGGCGTTAATTACTACAGAACGACTCACTTTAAGAGAGGTTACCTCAGCGGATGCAGCGTTTATTATTGCGCTTTATAACGAGCCAAGTTTTATCGACGGGATCGGCGATAAGCAGGTTTATACTGTAGCGCAAGCTACTGAGTATATTGCTAAAAACTTTACTAAAAGTTATCACGACAACGGTTACGGTATGTACCTAGTAGTGCTGCGTGATGTTGGAACGCCTATTGGGATCTGTGGATTGATCCGCAGAGACTATCGCGATGACTTTGAGCTCGGCTATGGGGTGTCTAAGATGTTTTGGTCGAAAGGTTACGCTGGAGAAGCGGCGACTGCGGTGCTGGAGTATGGCAAGCAACAGTTGAATGCTAAAGAGTTTATTGCGGTCACATCGATGTCCAATCAGGCATCGATAAAGACATTAGAGCGTTTAGGTTTTTTATTTAGTAAAGTTGAAAAATTGGCGGCATATGATGAAGAGAGTCGTTTATTTACACTAGCCATCGATTAAATTACCCATAGAGTAACTAAAAATGTCTACATTAATAGATCTAGATAATCTCATTATTCGTCAGTTTGAAAAAAATGATCTGCATATTTTTGCTAACTACCGCGCCGTTCCTGAAGTGGCAAAATATCAAGGTTGGAGTGATTATTCTTATGAGAAGGCCAGTGGTTTATTTGAGTCAATGCAAGCTCATGAATTTGGTACAATAGGGCAGTGGTTTCAGCTGGCAATTGCAGACAAGCAGAGCAACGCCTTACTTGGCGACTTGGCGATACACTTTATTGATGAACTTCAGGTAGAGGTCGGTTTTACTTTAGCACCAGAGAATCAAGGTCGGGGTATTGCTGCAAAATCACTTGGCGCTTTTATTGATTACCTGTTTGATACCATGAATAAATATCGCATAATTGCCACCACGGATTGCGATAATCATGCCTCTTATCGATTGTTAGAGAGGGTAGGCTTTCGCCGCGAAGCTCATTTTGTTAATAACATCTTCTTTAAAGGTCAATGGGGCAGTGAGTATCAATATGCAATGCTGCAATCAGACAGAGCTTAACCCCTTTATAACGGCAGAATAGATGCTGCCCCTGCTTGCTAGCAATGTAATACGCTATAGAAAATAAAGCCCGTTAGCTTATTACGAACGGGCTTTGTCATTTCAGACCGAGTGATATTTAGTTAGCTAACTTCTCCGCCACGACACTGTAATTGTCCCAAACTTGCTTATCTGACATAGAACGCACTAGCTTGATATATTCGGCATGGGTCCATGCCAGTGGGGTAGCCGAATTGGTGCCTTGTCCTTTTGTGTATTGGTAACGTGTCGAGTTACCTACACCGTCCCAGGCTTGTTCAGGTAGCATTAAACCTTGATTGGCAAAGGTTTCCATCCCTTGTACATACGTGTTAATCAACGCTTTGTGAGTATCATTATTTAACGTATTCGTTTTAAGCGCTTTTGCCAGTTCGAAATGGCCGCGCTCACCGGTAAAGAAAGGCCATACACGTCCACGTTGACCTGGCGTGTTTTGTCCTTTTTCAGCGTAACTGTCGCCGCTTATCTGATCTTCACCATAACCATCATTACCGTAGCGCCTAAAACCTGGAATGAGTGAGCCATCTTTTGCACTAAATTGGTATTTTACCCTTAAGTTATCCTCTAAATCAGTGCTATCAACAAGGTCTACGCTGTTGGCAATGATCTGGTCATCTGCTGCCGTAACGCCATATCTAACCAGCTCCAAAAAGCCTGCATCAAGAATAAGGCGTTGGTCGACACCAGCTCTGCCGTTGTTGTCACCAAGTTTAGTATGACTGTTGGGCGTACCATTTGGCGCGAGCCTGATAAAATAGGGTTGAGTGCTATTTTCAGCTTTAACTGAAAGTAACCCCGATGTGGTGACCATAAGCTTAGCCATTCTATTTTTCATCTTTTTGGCTGTGTTTAAATACAAATTGGCAGCCTTGGTATCACCAACGTGAGCAGCGATATCACTGGCGGTAATAAGTCCAGATATTACAGCTGCAGTAGTGGAGGGGGAGTAACCTTGTTGCTCTTCCCAACGTTCTTGTTGGGTTTTTAATGGGGTTATATTCGTGTGGTTCCAGTCTAGATTAACTTCACCGCCGCTGACTAAAAAATCGGCAGCAGGCTTAAGCATTTTGTGATACCAGTGTGATATTTCACTGTCAGACAACACGCCCGCTTGCCATAACTTCCAGCCGAGCATAATAGGCATGGCTGTTTGATCTAGCTGTACACCAACCCATTCGATCTGACCGTCAACATGAGTCTTTTGTAAAAACCAGCCAGGTGTGCCTGAGTAGCCTGGGGTTTGTGCGCTGACTTGCACTTTCTCTAAATACTCAAAAGCCGTTTTAGGTGTTTGGGTATCTCCCATGGCAAGAAATGCCATCGCACACTGGTAAAAATCACGAGGCCAAACCGCTTTATAACCCGTGCTGCCGACTTTTGCCGAAACTGTATCGCCCCACGGATTTGATAGCGAGGCTATCAAGGCTCCAGCGTGGGTTTTATCCTCTTGAGCTTTAAGCACTAAAGCACTGGCAAATAGCAATTTTCCATTGTCAGTGGTTGTTTTAGCCATTTTTGTAAGCGCAGGCAAAGCGTTGAGGTAATCTTCCCAACCGAGACGTTCATCTTCGCCATTGAATGCGGCGAGTACTTTGTCACTACCGAGTGCCAGGGTGTCATTAGCATTTGCTACGCTAATCAGTTTATCCTTACCAAAACCTAAAACAACATCGAAACTGATACTTGCAGATTGTTGATCCAGTTCAATCATCGGGCTTGGATATTGCGCCGTTAAAGCAACATTACCGCCTTGGTTAGTGTTGCTGCTGTCGGTATAGTACCAATTCATTTCACCGTTTTGTTTCAAATCAGTGAGTCCATCAGAAGTCCCAACAAAACCGACGCTTGCGTGCTCAAACTCGAGGCTGGATTTGACCGTCATGACATTGGCATTTACCTCTGATGTCGTAACTGAAAATTGCTTACTGGCGCTATCATAGCGTGCAATGTCATTTGCGCCGCTGTTATCAATATGAGGGTTTACATAAAGGTGCGGGGTAACTCCTGATTCAAAAGCAGTAAAAATGACCTTCATCATTAAGCTATTGCGATCGGGATCAGTAAAAATGTGTTTTTCTATTTGGTACTTACCATCGCGGTCTTTATTGACTAATTTGTAGGCAAGCGATAATGGTCGGCCCTGTTCGTCAGTATGTAAATACTCAATTGAATGGTCGGTATCTTCTTTTTCTGTATCGACAAAGCCGTTACCTGTGATAACAAACTGCATCTCTTTCAGTTGAGCATTATGGATAAGACCAAACATGGTTTCGGTCACAACCCCTTGTGCTAACGAGAACCATACTCGGCTAATAGGGTTTGCTGCAGTATCTTTATAGCGGCCTTCAATGTAAGGTTCGTATGAGGTGCCGATGCCGGTTTTTCCAGAAAATGCCCAAGTGGGATCTGTACCAGGTATTCCAGGTGACACAGCATTTGATAAAGTGATGTCTGCCGCTGTGGGAAGTACTTCTGTTTCAGCTGTTTGATTGCCGCAACTAGCCAGCATTACCATGCTTATCGCGCTGGCTAATATGGTGTGTGTTAGTTTTGTCGAGCCTGTCATCTGCTTCCCCAAAAATCTTATTAGTTATTATCTTTAGTTCATTAGCGATGCTAATTGAGCCGCTAATTTATGTTTCGTCACTGTGGTTAATCACCATCAACGCTGACTCTTAGCACGGCGATGCCCGCTATCATCATACAAACGCCGCCGGTAATAAGCGCGTAGATAGGCTGACCATCAAAGCAGACCCGTAATATCAGTCCAAGAATACTGGCGGCGAGCAGTTGTGGGATAACAATGAAGAAGTTAAAAATTCCCATGTAAACTCCCATCTTTTTTGCGGGTAATGCGTTTGAAAGCAGTGCATAAGGAACCGACAGTATTGAAGCCCAAGCAATACCGACGCCTATCATAGGCAGCCAAAGTAGGCTTGGATCGCTGATGAATTTAAAAGAGATTAAACCAAGGCCCCCGCAAAATAGATTGATACAGTGGCTGACTTTAAGGCCACATTTTTTGGCCAATATAGGGATGAAAATGGCAGCAATAGCAGCAAACCCGTTATAGACAGCGAACAATAAACCGACCCAATCCGCGCCGTCATTGTAGGCTTTTGACAGCACGTCTTGTGTCCCATAGTGATAATCGGTGACTGCTGCGGTGGTGAAAATCCACATAGAAAAGAGGGCAAACCAGGAGAAAAACTGCACTAAGGCCAGTTGATGCATCGCTTTGGGCATATGAAAAAGATCATCGACTACACTAAAGATTAACCCTTGATTTTCACGACTGTTGTTGTGATTGCTCGTTTCATTATGTTGTTGGTTGTGACTCTGTAGCGTTTTTACTTTCTGTGCACAGTAATATTGTAGCGGTCCGAAAAATAAGATCCCTAAGCTTAAGATAAAGAGTTGTTTGTCCCATTCGAATAACCAAATTGCCCCGGTAAATAGCGTACCTAGGCTGGTCCATAAAACAGAGCCTCTTTGATATTGCTTAGCATCGCGTAGGACAGATAATGCTGTCGCAGGTTGCTGTTGGCCATTTTTCTCGAATTCAGCTAACTCTTCAGGTGAGTATTCTTTGGTTGAAACAACCGTCCACATCACAGCTAAAAACAGTACAGCGCCGCCAAAATAAAAGGCGTAACGCACTGAATCAGCAATTTCACCAGCGGGAGCCGTATTGCTAACGCCGAAAAAGTTAGTCAGGATATAGGGCAGTGCAGATGCGATGACAGCGCCAATGCCGATAAAGAAACTTTGCATTGCATAGCCAAGAGTCCGTTGTTTGTTAGGCAAATTATCACCCACAAAGGCACGAAAGGGCTCCATGGCAATGTTGATCGATGCATCCATAATCCAAAGCATTCCGGCTGCTATCCATAGAGCAGGCGAGTGGGGCATAACAAATAGTGCCAAAGTGGTACAAACAGCCCCTAAAACAAAGAAGGGGCGTCTACGACCCCATTTACCCCAAGTATTATCACTTAAGTAGCCGATGATAGGTTGTACGATAAGACCTGTGAGCGGAGCGGCTATCCATAAAATAGGTATATCATCTATAGATGCACCCAGTGTTTGAAAAATACGGCTTACATTGGCATTTTGCAGTGCAAAGCCAAATTGAATACCTAAGAATCCAAAACACATGTTGAAAATTTGCCAAAAACTGAGCTGAGGTTTCTGTTGTAGAGGCTTTGTATCAGACATGAACCATCCCTTTCAGGTTTATAATTATTATTGTTGGTCGAACTAGCTTTTAAAAATAGACAACTGCCGGCGACCTCTGCTGGCAGCTGCCTTAAACCACTATCATTAACAAAGCCATAGGCGAACTTGTTTGCTAAGTTCTACTGATGTTTGTTATAAAAAGGGTGAAAGCTAACAACGCGAATTGCTAGAAACGACCCTACTTTTATTGACCACGCCACAAGCCGTGCATGAAAAAAAGTAGGGTTTCATGTTAACCTTGAGCTTGATTTTGGCACAACACAATACATACGTATTCATGCTGTGCATTTAACGGTATTGAAACACCTGATTAACGGAGCTTCTGCAGATGACCCAAATTTTTAAGGCTCAATGGACTGTAATTATGATGGTTTTAATTTTGTCTGGCTGTAATATTGCAAATCATGGCTCATTTACCAGTAAAACTTATCAAGCACCAGCAGATATAGAATCATTGGTAGAATTAGGGCCAGTGTTTGGGACTAGTTGCCAGACTCAGTTTTTGTATTTACTGCCAATTGATGAAAGTGTATCCACTTTGCTTGCGGTTAATAATGCAAAGCAGAAAATCAAGGGTACCGTCGTATTAACTGATATGATCATTGACGATACGCTTTCAATTCAATTTGGTTATTCAGAGCAGTGCATTATTGTGCATGCCACCGCTTTTGGTTTAGCTAGCAAGCGATAGCTGCGTTAAGCCTCTTCACATAAGGCTTTGCCTGCTTGATAACAACTAGGCTGTCTTGGACATACAGCACCTCGCGAACAGATCAAACGTGCATCATTTTGGATGCCGCGTTCCACCCAGTTAATGTTGAGAATTTTTGCCACGCTCATTAGGTTTTTCTTTATATGTTTCGGCATCTCTACCGAGCCGCTGTTGGACGCACAGATCTGTTTTAGATCCGCAGCAATAGAAGCAGCATCGCCGCCTTGTGCATCTATTGCGGGGTTAAGATCGATACCGGCGCAAAGCACATGATTGTTACCCGCCATGTCCTCAACTTTTACCGATTCACAGCAATAGATCCGTGGTTCATGTGCTACATCCAAAATGGATATTTGCGCAGATGTACCAACTTTGGGCTCGTTTATCATTCTAAATACAGCCCAATGCTGACAAGGGTCCTCGACTACTCGCATGTTACCCCAAGGCAGTGGAATACCATTACCACGGTATACTGCTTTTAATTTACCCGGTGCATAAGCATCGAAGTAATGCCAATGAGGATAAGGGGATACCACTGTCATTCGGCGCATGGCTACAGATGCAGAAACGCCTACCGTTTTATTGACGTTGATTTCATAACCATGTCGGTCGAGTAGCTGCCTAAACGGTACTTTGGGGCACAGTAATGCGCCGGCAAAAAAGCTTGATTCAAAATCACGCCAGGCATGCAGAATATCTTGTGCATTTAACGTAGATGATGCTGGAGTGGCAGTTTCTTCGTGGGCTGCCGTGTGGCGTCTACCTGCGGTTAATACGCACTTCAATCCATCTTTGTTGTGTAATACACAATGTCCGATATGCACAGACAGGTCATATTTAAGTCGCGTAGGGTAAGATTTGAGCATCTTGTTCAGATAGATAGTTGAAGGTGGTTCAAAAAAAGAGGTCACGACATGAGCGGTACTAACACCCATTTCATCAACAACCTCTTGTGGCGTTCTGTCTATCCATTTCAGTTTTAGTCCTAATGATTTTGCTATATCTTTTATATCATTCAACGCAAGCGGAAGACGTTTTTGGCCGACCTCTTCAGCTGCGCGTTCAAGATCTGGAAAGTGGTTTTGATGGTGCTCTTGGTGGGCACGAATAAGTAAATGTGCAAATTCTCGCCCGGTTGTGCCCGTTTGTGACAACATTTCCGGGATAGCGATCTGTAAAATATCACTGGAAAACAGGAAACTCGGCTCTAAAGCCATACCGCTTATACCACCACGACGACCTTTGTCGGGGGTAATTGCTTCGTCTTCTGGCACATCATCGAGAAACCAATCTACCTCTTTTTGGAACACTGCAGCGATAACCGCAAGCATGCCTGCACTGGGAACTCGTTTACCCCGCTCAATCATCGAAAGGTAAGATACAGAGGGGGCTGACTCAGGATCGACTCTTATACAACGGGCAGACAGATCCTCCATTGTAAGGTGATTTCTTTTACGCAAATTTCTAATCTTGGTGCCAAGAAAATGTGACTTTCTGATCAGGCTCTGATTACTTTTCATATTGTAAAATTCACAGTGTAAAATTTTTATTGTGAAATTGTAATGAAATTTGCACTAGACTACAAATCAAGCAATCGGAAAACGAATAAGTTTTTTGAAAGCAGAAGAAGTTAGCAACGATGAAAGACCTATTTTAGGATTGAATGAGGACAGGGCTATGGATATATCAACAATCAATAATACTGCAAATAACCACGAGAACAATCTATATATGGGTTCAGAATTTGCTGATGTGAATGTTGTCACCCAGGCAGCAAACGACACCACAACACCCTGTGCCAAAATCTTTTTGGATGACAAGTTCCCTCTCACTCAAGGTTCACATAAAGATGCCTGTAGCTATGTTGTTTACTACCAGCAATTGTTAGTGTTTATGAAGGACGGTAGCCAAACAGGATTGCGTTTTCCAAAACAGTTCGTTGCACTGAACGGCCATAAAAGTGAACCTACAGCCATTTTGCTTAAAGACAATGGCATTCATGTTGAACTGACTTTCGACAGTAAAAGTGAAAAGGGCGCTCAAGATTGTGCCAATGTCGAAGATATCTTAGTTGAAGGGCATCAGTATTGGATTAGCTTGGTCAACGTAGAGAACACTGTGGTAGCGTCTTCGGTACTTGATCAAGTTTTCACCGCTAAAGATGGTAGTGATTATGAGCTAAAACGTTAATCATCAGATGGATTAATAAATAACTATAAAGAACAAAAAAGCCCTTAACAAAGGGCTTTTTTAGTGGATTAAACCGATAGCGCAGTTATCTTTATACGCTTATTGAGTTTAATCGAGCGCCTTGAATCGGATAGCGGTACCGCCGCTAGAAGCGAGCGAGAGGATTAATGACTCATCACGACTAACGACTTTGGTTTCGATGACATAGTCGTAAGGGTTCGAGCGCCAATTAGCGTCTTTACCATCACGGTAAATTTGCGCCTGATAGCGAATTCCTTTAGTGAGGAAGTCTAATTTGATCTCTATATCTCGGGTGTTATCGTCAGTTATAGCGCCAAGATACCAGTCTTTAGCTTGGTTGCTGCTGTTACGCTCTTGTCTGGCAAGTACCACAAACTCGCCAATATCGCCGGCTATCGCGACACTGTTGCTCCAATCGGTCGGCACGTCTTTTATAAATTGAAAAGCATCTAGGCGCTCAACATAGTTTCGTGGCAAGTCCGCAGCCATCTGTATTGGACTGTAGAGCACAACATACAAGGCAAGCTGTTTGGTTAACGTGGTTTGCACCCGGTTGATTGCATCAAGCCCCTCAGGTGCTAGATTAAAAATGCCCGGTGTAAAGTCCATTGGGCCAGACAGCATACGAGTATACGCCAACGTCGTGGTGTGAGAAGGGTTGTTGGGCGGTGTGCCCCATGCATTGAACTCTTGTCCTCGCGCGCCTTCACGAGCGATCCAATTTGGATAAGTACGACGAAGTCCAGTGTCCTTTATTGGCTCATGAGTGTTTATGCTGATGTGACGCTTGGCCGCTTCTTTCACGCTGTGGAGATACTCGTTAGCCATAAATTGACCATCATGCCATTCATGTCGAATTATGCCATTGTCATCGATGCGTTTTATGTCACCACCATCTGCGACATACCCCGTTTTTACCTGGCTAACACCATGTTTTTGATAAAGATCATAAGCATCTTCCATCTGGTTGCGATAATTGCTAACTGAGCCCGATGTCTCGTGATGACCAATCAGCTTAACCCCCTTTTTACTGCCATACTCACTGACGGCTTTGAGGTCAAAATCAGCATAGGTTTGAGTAAAACTAAACACATCACCATTATGGAACCAGCTACCATCCCAACCAATATTCCAACCCTCAACCAGCACGCCATCAAATCCGTTATTGGCTGCAAAATCCATATAGCGCTTGGTTTCACTGGTTGTTGCTCCGTGCTTGTTACCTGAGCCCCAAGTGTTCTCATTGAGATGCATACCCCACCAAATACCGACATATTTACCGGGTTCCACCCAACTAACATCGCCGAGTTTATTGGGTTCATTTAAGTTTAGGATCAGATTTGAGTTGAGTAACCCTATAGCTTCTGCACTGATTTGAATGGTACGCCAAGGGGTTTTAAATCCTGCGCGGGTTTTAACTAAGCTGCCATCTGACCAAGGGGTTAGGTCTGCCTTTAGCTTACCAGTGCGGCGTTGATTGAGTGTCATTGCAGCGTAATCTACCAAAGCGGCTTCATGAATACTCATGTGAACGCCAGAGGCTAACTTAAATGTGAATGGCGTATGCACATTGGTGACTTTATCGAGTGTGCTATTGCTATAAAGATATTCATAGCGATTCCAGCCGCGGGCCGGGATCCACCAAGCTTGTGCTTTCTCTGCTTTAGGTACTGAAAACTCAGTAAGCTCATTGGTGATGGTTAATTGGTCTAGCTTAGCTTGTTTAGGGATCTCATAGCGAAAACCAAGACCGTCGTTAAATGCTTTAAAGTGCAGTTTAAATTGGTATTTGCCATTGCTTAGCGTAGTGGTTATTTGATGATAGTTATCTTTAATCCACTCTTGCTCACCCCATGGTTGCTGCCAGCGATTTTCAATTGAGCTGTGTTTGCTTTGTTCAATTTTGAAACCTTGGCCAAACTCACCTAGCGATTTAAAAACCAATCCGAGTCGAGACGGAGTAATGACCTCTTGCCCTTGAAATTGCACGCTATATTCAGGTTGGCCATTGTCATCAGATAAGGTGATAACGATGTTTTTATCTGGCGATGTGACAGAGACGGTTTTTGCTAAGGTTGCGTAACTTGTCAATGTGCTAACAAATAAAGCAGTAATAATAGCTGATTTGGAGCGTTTACATAGCGGCGAACGCTTATATTGCGTCTTACTTGATGGCTGCCGAGTTGTCATTATGCAATCCTTGTTCGTAAGTTATTTTTAGACGTTATTTTGAATACGGATATTAATTGTCGCTAGCATACTAAGTTGATTATCAAACTGTCTGCAATGGATTGCATACGTATTCAAATCTGTAATTGGCTCAGCGGCAATTATCAAAAAAATAACGCTTAAAAACGATGTTTTTAGCGTTAAGTACAGGCTTTATTTAGAGCATATACATGACTAATTACCCATTAACATCAATATTTTTGATTCATTGGGAGCAAGTGATATCGCTAGCGTTGCATCATCTTGAGAGACATGTAATGTTTCGTGACTGGCGCCGGAGTTTGCTTGCTTAGCACCTTGAGCTAATAAGTCCAGCAGCGGTATATTGCCTAATGACAAGTTCCACTTGCTGATTAGCGTCGCAGGTAATTGCAGTGTGAATTGCTTTGTTTGGGTTTGACTAAAATTGTTGACGATGATGAGCTGCTGCTCAGCAGAGTAACGACTAAAAGCGAAGGTTTGTTCGTCGTATCCTGCTACCTTTTGCATGCGGTTAAAACTATCTAGCTCAATGTACTCGCCTGTCAGTGCAGTAGCGCTGTGACTGAGGTTTAACAGTGTCGTGTAGTAGCGATGTAGCTCTAGCTCTTGTTTGGTGGACTGACCGCCGTCGAATTTGCCATTGTTCATATATCGTTGATGTGCAGGGACGCCGATATAATCAAAAATACTGGTACGCGTCGGTCTTCCAAAGCCTGCATTCTCAGCACCTTGTTCACCGACTTCTTGACCAAAGTAGATCAAGGTGGGGGCACTGCTGATGGTCGTAGATACCACCATGGCGGGTAGGGCTGCAAAGGGATCGCCTGCAAAATCAGCGCTAGCGATACGTTGTTCGTCATGATTCTCTAAAAAGTGCAGCATATTGGTTGCAATATCGCTGACTTGAGCTTGCTTTTTTGCAATCGCTGCGGTGCTTTGTTTATGCTGAATAATCGCTTTGAGCGTGTCATACATGTCGACTTTATCGTATAGATAGTCCATTTTCCCCAGATGAATATAGTCTCGGTACAGCTTAGGGTTATAAACTTCAGCTAACAGAAATGCCTGCGGGTTGATATGTTTGATGTTTGAATTTAGGTAACTCCAAAAAGCGACGGGCACCATCTCTGCCATGTCATAGCGAAACCCATCGACACCATTTGCCAACCAAAATTGAGTGATCTGTTTAAACCTAACCCATGAGTCAGGGATCAATCTGTCTTGAGGCGATCGCGCTAAGTCAGCGAGTTCAATGGCGCTCCAGTATTGGTAATGTGCATCTGTACCCTGTTGGGCCATTGATTTATCAAGGGGAGGGTAGTCGGCACTGCCATCAGGCTTTACGCCATAGTTGATTTTTACCGTTTCATACCAGTCATTAGCGTCCGGTTGTGCCTTACGGGCACCGTTACCTGTCCATTTGGCAGGGGACTCTTGGAATGTTCCGTCAGCTAAAGGATGCGCCTCACCGCCCAGTGGTTGCTCCTTAGCTGATAACATTGGCACTTCAAAGGCTACCGGAGCGGTCTTGCCAGTAGCTAAGGATTCAACCACGTAATAAAAGTTGTTGTGGCGCTTGTATGTTGCGCTGCTATCGTCATTGTCGCCAAAACTACTAACCTCAAATTCATGAACCTGAAGATTAAGCATTCCGTTTTGTATATCAGGTGATTGGTATGCTCTGGCGACATGGTTTGGCACTATATCGATAATCACCTTCATCTCTTGTTTGTGTGTGCGTGCTATTAACGCTTTAAACTCCTGCAAACGATGTGCAACATTGTCGGCCAAATCAGGATTTACATTGTAGTAATCTTTCACTGCGTAAGGTGAGCCGGCACGACCTTTAACGACATCGGGGTCATCATCGCTAATGCCGAATTGTTTGTAGTCACCTATCAGTGCATGGTGAGGTACACCGGTATACCAAACATGTGTTGTGCCTAAAGACTTTATGCTTTTAAGTGCGGTTTCATCAAAATCATTGAATTTTCCTACACCGTTTTGAGCAATAGTGCCCCATGGTTGGTTGTTGGTGTTTTTATTGCCAAATAGGCGGGTGAAAACTTGATACACAACTGGCTTTTGGATGGCGTTGTGTACGGTATTGTGTGTTTCTGCGTGGCTGTGTTCAATAGCGTTATGATTGTGCTTGTTAGCACTAACGGCAACGCTCTGTTGCTTACCCTCTGAGCATCCGCTTAGTAGTAGAAGCATAGAAAAGAGAATGCTGACAAACGGTAGTTTGCTTTTATTGCAACCTAGGTCTTCAATTTTACGGCCAAAAACAGATCTTGAAAATTCTGGGGTAAACAATTGGATAAATGTTTTTAGCGCCATTAAGTATAACCTTTTGATTTATGTTTATTTTAGCTATATTACAGCTCGTTACAGTTGCTTATCTTGGTTAAGTGTTAGCACAAGTACGCCATTGGCAGGTACGGAGATTGTTCGCGATATATTTTGGGTTTTCTGGGTTAATATATCCGTAGCAGTTGAGAACCCTGATAATTGCGCTTTGTACCTGTCACGACTAAGCAATACTTCGGTCGGGTTCTTGTTCATTACCACCATAATAGATTGCAACTCATCAACTCTGAAATACACATAAGTGCCGTCTTTAGGGACATAATGGATTAACTCGCCATGATGAATGGCTGAAGCACTTTTTCGAAAATTGAGCAGTGTTGAAACGAATTGTTGCGCGTCTATTTGTTGTGGATTTAACCCATTTTGCGTAAAAGCACTGATATAATCCTCTGACCATCCACCAGGGAAATCGGCTCGTACCACACCATCGTGTCTGCCCTCTAGTGGGCTGGTCATCAACACTTCAGTTCCATAAAAAATCTGTGGAATACGATTTGAGGTTAGGGTGTATGTCATGGCCATTTTGTAACGTGAAATATCTTCGTTCATCAAACTAAAGAGCCGATTAGTATCGTGATTACCTTCAAACAGCACCAAGTTTGTAGGGTCAGCATAAACAACATCATTGGCCATCATTTCATAGAGCTGAATAAAGCCTTCGTCCCAAGATTCTGCAGCACTAACGGCTTCTAGTAGTGTTTCGTATAGTGGAAAGTCCATTAAGCTCGGAAGATAGGATACATAGCCATCTTGGTTGCTTTTACCTGCTTGCCAGTAGGAGACGGTAATCGGGTTTGCCGTCCACTCTTCACCGACAATATTAAAATTTGGGTACTCAGTCATAATGGCTTTTGACCATTGTGCTAAGAAAGTCTTGTCGGCATATGAGTAGGTATCTTCGCGTATGCCGGTTAGATTGGCATATTCAACCCACCAAATACTATTCTGAATAAGATAGGTAGCAAGCTTAGGGTCTGTTTGGTTTAAATCAGGCATGCTGTCGACAAACCAACCGTCAACAAAGTTCTTTTGGTCGGTGGCCACAGCGTAAGGATCTTGCTGTGTGGTGCGTCTGTGACTGGTGAATTGAACCTTACCTCGTTCGCTGTTTTGCTGTGTTGTTAAGCCATTGATCCATGTTGAGCTGGGAATGTCTTGCATCCACCAATGGTTAGAGCCGATATGATTGACAATAATGTCTTTGATAATGCCAATGCCTTTCTCTTTAGCTGCAGTGACTAGTTGACGATAGTCTTCATTGCTGCCAAAGCGGGGATCTATCGCGTAGTGGTCTGTCGTTGAGTAGCCATGATAGGAGTATTTTTGCTGATTATTTTCCAGCAGTGGATTGATCCATAATTGCGTTACACCGAGATTTTCAAGATAATTTAGGCTGTTGAGGATCCCCTTTATATCACCGCCGTGACGACCATCTTTATCTGTTCGGTTAACTGCTTCTAACATGTTGATGTGATTGTCATTTGACGGATCGCCGTTGGCAAAGCGATCTGGCGTAATTAAGTAGATCACGTCGCTGTTATTGAAGCCTTGACGATTTGCCGAATCTGAACGCCTCTGTTTAATGCTGTAGTCAAATTGATGCTCAGGGTTGCCATCTTTTTCGAGAGAAATTGAAATGGTTTGTGGTTTGGCATCCTTGAGCGAAAGCTTAATAAATAAGTAATTAGGATTTTCAGAGGCTGTCGTGTTTACAATGCTGATGTGATTGGCTGTTTCGTTTAACACTGCTCGCATTGTCGCGATATTATCGCCATGGAGCATTAGCTCAAGTGTTGAGTTTGCCATGTTTGCCCACCAAAACTCAGGCTCTACTCTGAGTTGAACCGGGGTAGGATCTTGATGATTAATAAAGGCTGTTAGCTCATTGTCTACTGCTGCGGAGTAGGCTATTGCGCTAGTGGCTAACATCACAGATGCCGTAATGCTAATGAGTAACGTTTTTAGGGGGCGGTTAACAGGCATTGATTGCGTCATATGTGACCTTGTTGTCGAGCGTTATTTATATAGCAAAAAGCCTACCTCATCGAAGAAGTAAGCTCTTGATTAGCAAGTGTTACATGCTGTAGCTAAAGCCTAAATAATATTGACGGCCAAAGGTTTGAATCGTACCTGTTTGTTGAGGCTGACCAAAGTAGGTTTTGTTAGCTTCATCGGTGAGGTTATTAACCTGAAGTAGTAACTTCAGGCCGTTGTCCATCGCATAAGAAGCTTGATAATCGAATATCGTTTCAGCATCAAAAAATGCTAATTGAGATTCAACCGCGACTTGCTCTGAAACATACTCACTACGATAACGCATGCTGACACGGGTATCGAAACCGTCGAGGGCATAAAACAGCGTGGTGTTAGCAACGTGCTCAGATAAACCTGGTAAAGGTATAGCAAGTGACTGGCCACTCAAATCTGTTTCAAACTCTACTTCGCTGTCTGAATATGAGTAACTACCGGTAAAGCCAAGACCACTCAATGCTCCAGGAAGGAAGTCAAAGATCTGTGTGTAAGCAAGTTCAACACCACGGATATAACCGCCGTTGTCGTTGTTAATTGCGGTTTGATATTGACCTTCATCTTTAACGACTGGGAACTCTACGCCATTATCGACAATGGTGTCAGGCACAATAAAACCAGCTTCTTCAAAATCAAATGGTTGAATCGTAAAGTTATTGATGAACGACTTGATATCCTTGTAGAAAATGGCTAATGCAATAGCGCCTTCACTATCTTCAAAGTAATGCTCATAAGATAGGTCATATTGGTCAGCATAAAATGGGTCGAGTAATGGACTGGTGTTTCCCCAAGCGTTGTACTTTTTATAGCCCGGAGTCGCAGCGTCATCATACCAAGAGCCCATGCCTGATTTTAGCTTATCTATCGGTGGGCGAGCCATTACCGATGCCGCTGCAAAGCGGATCTGATCGTTATCGGTTAGATGGAAATTCAGGTTGATTGAAGGCAGGTAATCTGTGTAGGTTTTGCCCACTTCATTGCGAATGTAATCAGTGCTAATGACACCTTTCTCATCTGCAATTTCCTCACCTAAGCCAAAACCAACTTGTTGTAAGCCTTTGCTCGATTGATCGGTATTAACCACGCGAACGCCGATGTTACCGGTAACAGGCAGGTCGCCAAGCTCTAAGTTTAAATTGGCTTGTACATAACCCGCAAGCACGTCTTCATTGACTGAGCCACTTTGGATCATGGTCCAGTTGTTATCCCAGTTTGCCGTCGGTGTAAATGGGTCTTGGCCTGTTGCCGCTAATTGTTGATTAACAAGATCGACAGCCTTATCAAAATCAATTTTTAGGAAGCTAGGGTAGTTTGAAAGATCACCACCAAAGTTAACCACATCTGTCATATCACCTGTTAATCGCAGTACAGGTTGGTTCGCAGGATTATCACCATACTCAAAACCATACCCTGCTTGCGACCGCTGTGCATTAAACTCTCGCTGAGAGTAACGCACACCAAAATCAACAGATGAAATGAAATCGTTATCTAATACATAATTAAAGTCTAGTTTATAAGCCATAAGATCATTTTGTTGATCATATGGCCACATGCCGACTTCTCTAAGCCCTAACGTCGCTGTGTCAGTGTAACTTTTGTCAAAACTAACATCGGCAGCGTTAAGTCCATTGAGTTGATAATCTACAGATTCCGATGCTCGAATTTGATTATCGATATCATCGTATATCACCGCTCTTGTACCGCCATTGACGAATTCGCCATCTGCTTTTGAATAACTGATATCGGCTGCGATGGTTAATGCATCACCGTCATTCCAGGCAATATTAAAGGCGCCGGATGTGAGTGTAGAGAATTTAGAGTCGTTATCATTAACCACAAATACCGCAAAATTGTCAGTGCCATCGGTGGATACCGTGCCGCCTGTCATCGAGCCATTTTGCACGGTAGCGTTACTAATGTTGCCATTCTTTAGTGATTTAACTCGGAAACCACGAGCAAAGTTCTCAGAGTCAAACTTAGAATGGAATACATCACCCTTAATGCTCCAATTGTCATTAGGTTGCCAATGAATCGCACCCATATAACCATCACGGGTATCTTCACCGCCTTTTTGTTGCATTTCGAAGCCTTCACTGATGGATTCTGCTTCACCATCGCCGTTGACATCACGGGAATCATCATTAAATCTCAGGCCGATGAATTGACTGGCAACATAGGGCTGATAAAGGTGGGCATAACCTACCGCTACGCCTAAGGTATCTTCTAAGTATTTTCCTTGGTAAGAAAAGCTTAAACGGTTACCAAACTCTTCGGCATCAGCAATATCACCAGCTTGGTCGTTAAAACTTCCACGAACATTTACTACAAATGAATGCTCTTTATCGCTTTGCAAAGGATCTGCTGTTTTCAATTCAACAGTACCTGCAACACCGCCTTCAATTAGTGAAGCTTTTTGAGATTTGTATACCTGTGCTTGTGATATTAACTCAGACGGATATTGATCAAACTCAACAGCACGTTTACCACCTGTGGTAACTTGTTCACGACCGTTCAATGTGGCAAAAACAAAATCACCGTCAAGACCACGAATGTTAAGGCCACTTGCTTGGCCACCGGTACGTACTGCCGTGATACCTGGTAGACGTGTTAGTGCGTCGGCGATTGATTGGTCGGGCAGTGCGCCTAAATCATCAGCTGAAATGCTTTCAGATACTGTGTCCGCAAAACGCTTGATGTTTAGAGACTTAATCACACTTGTTCTAAAGCCTTTTACTTCTATAACTTCGATTTGTTCTTCTTGTACTTTTTCGTCAGTTTCTGCATTGGTTTCTTCAGCAGCATAACTGCTCATACTTGCCCCTGCAGCCACTAACGCTAAGGTCAGCATACTAGGTCTAAATTGCAACATCTCCATCCCCTTTAACTAGACAGTCGGCTAGTTATTATTTTTTTAATTATCACTGACGCTGTAACAAAACTGGCTACAAAAGCACACTTGTTACAACAAAGGTACAGCGTATATAAATATTTTGTTGCGCAGCGGTGAGGATATTACTCCCGAGATTCTGACCTTAACAATGTTATGCATACGTATTCAATCTATTCATAGCCGGGGGAACACTCTTTTTATGACTTTTGTTAACAATGTGTGATGTAGATCGCTTGGGCTCTAGTTGTTGTTTTATAACGTAATTATTAGTCATTGCACGATGCTTAATGTAAAGGCTGTTACTGCATACGTATGCAGGGATATTGAACCTTATTTCGCTATTCACGTATGCTGCAAACATTCCAACAACAAAAGCGACCATATATCAGGTGGTAACATTGCGTTAACCAGTAGGCTTTTGGCTAGTTTTTACATATAGAGTGTTAAGGGGCAAGAATGGAACAGCTTACATGGTGGCGCGGAGCCGTCATTTATCAGATTTATCCACGTAGTATGTTGGATACAAATGGTGATGGAGTTGGAGACCTGCAAGGGATAATCAGTAAGCTGGAGTACATTGCGAGTCTAAACGTCGATGCAATATGGGTATCTCCTTTCTTCACCTCGCCGATGAAGGACTTTGGTTATGACATTAGTGACTATCGCGATGTAGACCCAATGTTTGGCAATATGCGGGATTTTGATGAGTTGATTGCCAAGGCGCACTCGCTAAATATTAAAGTTGTCATTGACCAAGTCTTAAGCCATACCTCAGATAAGCATCAGTGGTTTATTGAAAGCCAGCAAGATAAAACTAATCCTAAACAGGACTGGTATGTATGGGCTGATCCTCAACAAGATGGCACAGCTCCCAACAACTGGTTAGCGATATTCGGTGGCTGCGCATGGGAGTGGGAACCTCGGCGCCAGCAGTATTATTTGCACAATTTTTTGAGTAGCCAACCCGATCTAAATTTCCACAATGAAGATGTACGTCAGGCTGTTCTCGATAATGTGCAGTTTTGGTTAGATAAAGGGGTTGATGGTTTTAGATTAGATGCTATAACCTTTTGTTTTCACGATAACCTACTCCGCGATAATCCCGCTAAACCAAAAGATAAACGTCAAGGACGTGGTTTTAGCGAAGATAACCCCTACGCCTATCAATATCATTACTTCAATAATACTCGACCAGAAACGGTGAGCTTTATAGAAGATCTCAGAAACCTCATTAATCGATATCCAGGTGCTGTGACACTTGGCGAGGTTTCATCGGAAGATTCATTGGCGACAATGGCTGAATATACTCAAGGAAACGATCGGCTCCACATGGCTTATAGCTTTGAGCTATTAACCGATGACTTTAGCGCTCGATATATCCGAGAAACGGTAGAAGCCTTAGAGGGGCGTATTGGTGATGGTTGGCCGTGTTGGGCCATTGGTAACCATGACGTTCAACGAGTGGCATCGCGCTGGGGAAAAGGGCAGGCAACAGCTGAGATGATTAAAATGCTCAATGCTATGTTGTGTTCTCTGCGCGGCAGTGTTTGTAGTTATCAAGGCGAAGAGCTTGGGCTTACAGAAGCTAAAATAGAATATGAGCAACTACAAGATCCTTTCGGGATTGCATTTTGGCCGATGTTTAAGGGGCGCGATGGCTGCCGTACCCCTATGCCGTGGTCTGAGCAGGAACTTAATGCTGGATTCAGCAAAGTCGCTCCATGGCTGCCGTTAGCAAAAGAGCATTACGCTATGTCGGTAGAGA
Source organism: Shewanella sp. KX20019 (assembly GCF_016757755.1). Classification (NCBI taxonomy): domain Bacteria; kingdom Pseudomonadati; phylum Pseudomonadota; class Gammaproteobacteria; order Alteromonadales; family Shewanellaceae; genus Shewanella; species Shewanella sp. KX20019. Next base: position 2,522,451 of record NZ_CP068437.1, read on the forward strand.
GCCAGGAGCAAGATCAACATTCGATTCTTAATAGTTATCGGCACTTTTTGGCTTGGCGTAAAAAGCATCCAACACTGATAAGTGGCGATATTGAATTCCTCTTAACTGCGGAACCGATTTTAAGTTTTATACGCAGTGACGAAGAGTGCAGCTACATTGTCTACTTTAATTTAAGCAGCCATGAAGAAACGATAACATTACCAAAAAAGGATATTGAGTTAGTGCTCATTGAGCATGGATTAGTGACTGGCACCGTGTTGGGTGGCCTACTGACATTAGCACCTTATGGCTGTTTTTACGCAAAATTGTCTAATGTGTAATTTGACTTCAACTTAAGAAGATTGACCTGATAAGAGAGAAAATAATATGGCTTCATCTTTTAGTTCTAACACTGCCACAGTAACGTCGGGTGAAAATGGTAGCTTCCGTTTTGCACTGGTATCTTTGACCTCACTGTTTTTCATGTGGGGGTTTATTACCTGCTTGAATGACATATTGATCCCGCATTTAAAAGCCGTTTTTTCACTTAACTATACTGAGGCAATGTTGATCCAATTCTGCTTCTTTGGTGCTTATTTTTTAGTATCAATCCCAGCGGGTAAGTTAGTTAAGAAGGTGGGTTATCAGCGCGGGATCATTAGCGGACTTGTCATCGCAAGTATTGGATGCGCATTGTTCTATCCTGCCGCAACCCTTGCCATCTACCCACTTTTTTTGGGGGCTCTTTTTGTATTGGCATCTGGGATCACCATTTTGCAAGTCGCTGCCAATCCCTACGTAAATGCGCTCGGTAGCGTTGATACCGCATCTAGCCGCTTGAACTTGACCCAGGCATTTAACGCATTAGGGACCACAGTAGCACCTTATTTTGGCGCGATACTTATTCTGTCAGTGGCAGTTGAAGCGCAAGTTGGGCTTAGCCAAATGCAGGCAGAAGCCGAGGTGGTAAAACTTCCGTATCTTCTGTTATCAGCAATGTTGGCAACGCTTGCTATTATCTTTTCCAAACTTAAACTGCCTGAAATTAAAGCGCATACAGCAGTGTCTATTGAGGGGCTAGCTGATAAAAATGGCAAAACAAGTGCCAGTCAATATAAGCACCTTGTATTGGGGGCTGTTGGCATATTTGTCTATGTGGGCGCTGAAGTATCGATTGGTAGTTTTCTGGTTAACTTTTTAGGTGAGGAGCATATTGTCGGTATGAGAGAAGCCGATGCGGCCAAATACATCGCTTATTACTGGGGCGGGGCAATGGTGGGGCGCTTTATTGGCTCAGCTGTAATGCAAAAAGTACCAGCAGGCACTGTATTGGCTTTTAATGCGTTCATGGCTGCGAGTTTAGTTGTAGTCGCAATGAATACCACCGGCGAAGTTGCCATGTGGTCTATCTTGGCTGTTGGCTTATTTAACTCGATAATGTTTCCAACAATCTTTAGCTTGGCGTTACGTGATCTTGGCCCTCACACATCTCAAGGCAGCGGTTTTTTATGCTTAGCAATTGTAGGCGGTGCCATTTTGCCATTACTGCAAGGAGTTTTGGCAGACAATATGGGGATCCAGCAGGCATTTGTTTTACCCGTTATCTGCTACGCCTTCATTCTCTACTACGGTGCGAAAGGCAGTAAATTATAGATTAACTGGTTATAGCCTTGTTCAAAACTGCTATTTTAAAAGCGACTTCAATTAAGTCGCTTTTTTATTGCTGCTTTTCTTAAGTTGACTTGCGTATTGGGCGCTTTGCTCCTATGATCGCTGCGATTTCTCTCTATGGTAACTTTTAAATGCTAAATTCGTCTTTATCTCCCAGCTCGACTGAACTTGTGATTAGTATTCTTGACCTTGTATTAAAAGAGGGCAAGCCACTTGATCGTGCTTATTCACAACATTTCTCTGGGCAACAATTAGCCCCTTCTGAGCTCGGACGTATCACCTTTGTTACCGGTGATATTTTAAGACGTTTAAATTTGTATTGTTATCTGTCGGACGTTAAGCCTGAAGAGATGGTTCGAATGGGCTCTCGACTACTTAATGCCTGGCACCTATTTCATAAATTACCGTTACCTAAAATGCAATATGCATTACAGGTAGATGAGAAAGATCTCGCAGAGAGAACTGAAATAGCGCGTCAACAACCGGCGCTTTGGGACGGCTGTCCTGATTGGCTGAATGAAATGGGTGAAGCACAGTTGGGCGACCGTTGGCCTGCCGAACGTGCAGCGCTAACTAAGCCGGCTAAACGTTTTATTCGTGTCAACACGCTTAAATCTACTCGTGATGATTTGGCGAAGAAGCTACGTAACGAGCGCGTGCAAACCGAAGAGGTTGAAGGTGTAGATACTGCTTTAGAAGTGGTATCTGATTCAGCACTATTTAAAACAGAGAGTTTTAAAAAAGGTTGGTTTGAACAGCAAGATGCAGGCTCACAACTTATCGCTACCGCCCTTGGCGCTAAGCCGGGTATGTGTGTTGTAGATGCGTGTGCGGGTGCGGGTGGTAAAACGCTATCAATATCGGCACAAATGCAGGGTAAAGGACGGTTGCTCGCAATGGATGTCGAGCAATGGAAACTCGATAACCTTAAGCAGCGGGCCCGTAGAGCGGGGGCTCACAATGTTGAGACACGCATTATTGCTAGCAGCAAGACGATTAAGCGTCTTAAATTGACCGCAGACCGTGTGTTACTCGATGTACCATGTTCAGGTCTTGGTGTACTAAAACGTAACCCAGATGCCAAATGGCGTGATACACCAGAGAGACTGCCTATATTAGTGGCACTGCAAAAAGATATTTTACAAAGCTATAGCAGAATGGTGAAAGTGGGCGGCATTTTGGTTTATGCAACGTGCTCTATTATGCCTGAAGAGAACCGCAACCAAGTCGATGCTTTTTTAGCGGCAAACAAACACTTCAGTTTTATCGAAGATGACAACATTAGCCCTGCTGAAACAGGCTTTGATGGTTTTTACTACGCAAAGCTAGAGCGCATAGCAGAAGCTTGATTCTTCCCTAAACGAACGCTTGCAGCTGAGTATTACCTTGGCTAAATTAAATAAAAAAGAGCACAGAAGGGTTCTTTTTTATTTAATCATCCATGACTTAGTTACCGCATAGAACCAATTATGTCCTTTCACCATGTTTGCTTGATTAACATTCCATATTTCTACCTCTTTTATCTCAGAGCATCTTAAATAGAAGCCATTCAAATTATTCCGTAGATTGGATAATTGATAGGCGGCTTGCTCCCTGTTGGCATGTATAGTCTTCAATTACTGCAGGGTTTTCAAAATTACATTTACATTCAGGCAAATGTCATCAGTGCTTTTACTCTGTAGCTCAAAGTGAACTAGATTGAATATCGCGATGTTTATGTTCATGATGTTAGTAAAAACATGATGTTGTTGATTTTAACGTCTATATTTAATGGCATAGTAATTCAACATTACTATGAACATCTACTGGTAAATAGTTGAGTGTTTGGTTGTAACTTGTAGTCACAAATTTTAACTATGAAACATTCATGACCTAGCTCTAGGAAAAGGTAAATGCAAAAATGGAAGTCAACTGCTTGGCTAACGGAGGAACGCCTTAATGTTTATCCTCGTTTACTGACGATTTTATATGTAATGGGTTTTTTAATTTGGATTGTCCTTTCTACTGGTAATGTTGATATCTTCGGCCGCCCTTTAGGTACAGATTTTGTTAGTTTTTACGCCGCGGCTAAGCTCGCTATGGAGGGGGCGCCATATTTAGCTTATGATTTAGCAGCGCATTATGAAGCCGAACAGCTAATTATTGGTAGTAGAGGTTTTGGTTATCCCTCATTTAGCTATCCACCTACCTACATAACCTTAGTTTATCCCCTCGCTTACTTACCATATCTATGGGCACTTCTAGTTTTTCAACTTAGTAGTCTTGCGTTTTTCGTAGCTATGATTCGAAAATTAACCAATCGAAAAGAGTCAATTATGCTATGTCTCTCCTTTCCGGCTGTTTTCATTACATTAGGTTACGGCCAAAATGCCCTGTTAACTGCCGCCTTGATTGCCGGTGCTTTTGTCTATATCGATCGAAGACCAATACTGGCAGGTTTTTTTATTGGCATCTTAACTTTCAAACCTCATCTAGGAATTTTAATCCCACTAATTTTAGTTTGTTCTGGGCGTTGGCGGGTGTTTCTATTTGCTACATTAACTTTCTTCCTATTTGCTCTAGTTTCGTACATAGCTTTTGGACCCGAAACTTGGCTAGCATTTTGGGATGGGAGAGAGCTAGTAAAAAGAGTTCTCCACGAAGAGTTGGTTTCCTATGACATTATGCAAAGTGTTTTTACCGCGATGAGAGCAAGCGGTGTAGGGATTTTTACATCTTATTTTCTTCATTTCGTAGTAGCAAGTGTTCCTTTATATATTGTTATTAGGGTTTGGTCAGATAATGTAGACTTGAGACTACAAATTGCCGTTTTTATCATTGTGACTTTGATGGTTTCGCCATATATCCTTAATTATGATTTTACAATCCTTTCTGTGGCAATAGCTGCTTTAGCTTCATATGGTTTAGATAAGGGCTTTCACTCTGGGCAGATAAATATGCTTTTTGTTGCTTGGCTTGCTCCGGCACTGATACGTCCATTAAACGCTTTAATTGCTTTCCCTTGGGCGACTGCCATTTTATTCTCATTACTATTTTATGTGATAACTTCAATTCGAATTCCTACCAATAATTTGAGCCGTAAATAGTTAAATTCATTAGATTAATTTCTAAATAGTAAGTTAGGCAAAAACTGTTTGTTTCACAATGAATATATGTGGATAAATGGACTTTACTAATAGCTTTATGATTTTTGAAATGTTTTTCATTAAATATCTGACATTTCGGCACTTTATGACTAAGCTTTCCTAATTAGTTGTTGGTTAGCGCGCTGATTTTCATTGACTAGCGTTTATCTTAAGAGATATAGGTGTTGGGCTATGAAAAGTATGAGAACAGTGCTTGTTTCATTTTGTAGTATATATATCGTACCTATTTGGCTCATGTTTCTCGTTGTTATTATAAACCTTTCTACCCCAATTCACACTGACATTGGATGGCTGTATTTTGCTACAAAACAGTGGCTTGCTGGCAAGGAACTATATACGGCGATTTTTGAAATAAATCCGCCGATGATCTTTATTTTGATGACGCCTATAACCTATATAGAATCGATAACAGGCTTCACGGCTTTGAGTTCTACAAGAATATACTTTCTATTTTTTGTATCGGTTGTGACTATTATTAATCTATACATTATGAGAACTGTAATATCCAAATCTACTTTTGTAAAAATCTATATACCTCTATTAATAATTACTACGTTTATAATGCCCTACAAAGGGTTCTCTCAGCGAGATCACCTTGCGATATTACTCATGCTTCCATATTTCATTTCGAGGTTCAATGACTTTCAAGGAAGTTATCATCTGAATAGATATATGGTATTTCTGATAGGTATATTAGCTGGTGTAGGTATTTGTATTAAGCCTTACTTCATATTGTTCCCTATTTTCTGTGAGTCTTGGTATTTAATAAAGGTTAAAAAGCTGTCCGAGTTACCTTCGTTGACCACCATTGTAATGCTATTTGTTACTCTGCTATTTTACGCAATTTTATTCTTATACTGGGATGGATATCTAGGCAATATAATACCCTGGGGCTTGGCAACTTATTGGACTTATGGTAAGGAAATTGATTACCCTAGCTTGATATTAAATATCCTTGTGCTTGTTTTGATTTTTTTTGCAGCGATAAAATTGAGAAGAAAAGAAGAGAGAGAACTTACACTATTTTTGTGTTTTATGTCCTTACCTGCTTTACTATCTTACTTAATACAAGCTCATTATTCTTACCAATTATTGCCATTTAAAACATTGTTAATGATAAATGGTGTATTAACCACTTACTTCTATACTAAACAGTTTGCTGAACTTAAAAGCATACTTGTTTTACTAAAAGTATTGTTGATTTTTTGGGGGGCCGTTTTTTCTTACAGACTTATATTGGAACAAGGTCAGTTGATGTTGACTTTAGTTAAATTCCATCGAGCGCCAACATTTTCAGAAATGGGTTATGAGTTTCTGGAAGAGTCGGCTTACACTATAAATACTAAGTTTTCAGGCAAGCCTGTGTACGTTTTATCGAGTAACGTCTGGCCATCGGCATTTATTAGTTCTTATACCGATGGGGTATGGGTTTCAGGTTTTCCAGCAATGTGGCCACTACCCGCAATAAATATTATGGACCGCTTTCCAGAACGAATTACAAAAAGTAAGAAACATGATATAGCACGTGTTAAAGAAGATGTGCTAACTTCGATTAGATGTGAAATTGTAATGTATGAACCGGTCGCAATATTCGTTGATGCAAGAGAAAAACCTGATTATTTCGGAGGGAGATTTAAGTATGTCGATTTTTTCAAGCAGGAAAGCATGTTAGAAACAATATTTGATAATTATGAGTTAAGTGAAATGAAAATTAATTTTTTTAAAGGTCATCATTATGATGTTTATTTACGTAGTGATAAAAATGCTGGCTTCATCAATAGGGGGGACATTGAATATTGTAGCAATTATTCACTTTAAAGGAGCTGGTAATGATTTCGATAATTTGTCCGGTGTATAATGAAGAAGATATTATTGAAGATACAATAGAGACTATTTGCAGGGTGATGAGTTCTTATGATGGGAGTTGTGAAATACTTTGTATCGACGATGGAAGTACGGACTCAACACTAACAAAACTTATATTACTAAAGTCTAGGTATAGTAATTTAAGGATTATAGAATTCTCCAGAAACTTTGGTAAAGAGATTGCTCTTACGGCCGGTCTTTCCAGAGCTAAGGGTGATGCGATAATACCGATTGACGCAGATCTCCAAGATCCACCAGAATTAATATTAGACATGATAGCTAAATGGAAAGTTGGCTTTAAGGTTGTGCTTGCAAAGAGGGTAGATCGTTCAAAAGACTCGAAATTTAAGAAATACTCAGCAATAGGTTTTTACAAGGTACATAACACGCTATCACAATCTAAAGTCCCAGAAAATGTTGGAGATTTTAGGTTGATGGATAGAGTAGTGGTTGACGCAATCAATCTATTACCTGAGCGACAAAGATTTATGAAAGGACTATTTTCTTGGGTGGGATTTAAAACTACTGTGATTGAATATTCACGCCCAGAAAGAAAAGCAGGGAAATCGAAATTTAATGCTTGGAAACTGTGGAATTTTGCAATTGAAGGTATCACTGGTTTTAGTACTGTGCCATTAAAGGTATGGAGTTATTTAGGAGCATTTATTTCATTCATTTCCTTCCTTTATGGTGCTTATATTGTTTTCAAAACTCTGCTCTTTGGTGTTGATGTACCGGGTTACGCTTCCATACTTGTTGCCGTACTCTTCCTCGGGGGGACACAGTTAATAGGAATTGGTGTCTTAGGTGAATATATTGGTCGAATCTATATTGAAACTAAAATGAGACCTCTTTATATAATAAGTAATGAATATTAGGAGTAGTAATGGACTCAATTGAATACGAAGTGATGGCAAGTCAGCAAATTAATCACTGGTGGTATAGGGGGAGGCGGGCGATTGTAAAATCAAGTATAGAAAAGTTTTCAACAGAAGGGCTCGATAGCATACTCGAAGTAGGTTGTGGTACCGGTGGGAATTTATCAATGCTTGCGACATTTGGGGAGGTATATGCTGTTGAAATGGATGACTTTGCTAGGCAACATGCAGCAGACATTAGTGGAGTTGATGTAAAGTCAGGATGGTTACCTGAAAATTTGCCTTTTCAAAACAAACAGTTCGATCTAATCTGTTTATTTGATGTTCTAGAGCATATTAGAGATGACCTTAGTGCTTTAATTAGCCTGAAAGAAAGACTAAATAAAAATGGCAAGGTGATGATTACCGTGCCTGCATATAAGTGGATGTTTGGAAAGCATGATATCAATATGCATCACTATAGACGCTACAATTCAGGAGATATTAAAAATCTTCTTGAAAAAGCAGGCATAGAGGTCGATTATTTCACCCATTTTAATAGTTTGCTATATCCTATTGCTGCTATTACCCGCATATTTGATAGTGTAACTAACCGAGCTGGTCCTATTGGAGGCAGTTTAAGGTCAAAGTTTTTAAATGATAAATTATACGATGTGTTCCAATTTGAACAAAAATTATTGGATTATATGGAATTTCCTATAGGCCTGTCGATAATGGTGGTTGGGAGAGTTAAATGAGAAAATTAGTAGCTATCCAGCTGATAAGATTTGCTGTAGTGGGTGCTATAGCAACATTAACTCATTTAACATTATCATTACTGCTGATTTTGGAGGGGGATTTTACTTTAATTTCGGCCAATATAATCGCTTTTGTTGTTGTTTTTTCATTTTCATACTTCACAAATACTTCTTGGAGTTTTTCTACCCATGTGAGTTTTAAAAACTTCAAAAAATATTTGTGTGTTGCACTTGGTAATGTATTGTTCATAACCATAGTAGCTTCGCTGTTTGACAAGGAATCAAATGTTGTAGGTGTTGTTATTATCGCAATTACACTACCTATATTTAGCTTTACATTGCAAAAGTGGTGGGTGTATAAAATTTGATAAGCATATCAAGTTGTGAAGTATTAATTTATTTGGTTATCAACAGAAGAGCATTTTCCCATTACATCAAATCCTTCGTCGTCTTTATAATGATTGCAGAGTGAAACCAACATTTTCTTCCAAGGAGCCTCTCCATCATAACTTGATATGTTAAACCAATATTTTTGTTCCGAGTCAACCAAGACGATGTCATCGTAGTCAGAAATTATAGTAAGTAGCCATGATTTATAATACACGGCACGTTGTTTACTAGAAATGAGTGTTTTATACAAATCGGGTTTCATAACTGCTCGACCATCTTCTCTAATCTCATAGCTAGATGCCGTTTCTGATAATACCTTGGTGTTATCTATAAAGCTTGCGTTAACTGATTTTACGGACCTTGATGATTCGACGAAAACCATTTTATCCTCATCGACATTTATTTCATTCAATGGTAGTGGCTGCCCGTCAAAATTTAAATAGGTAGGGTTTGAATCAATGTTTAACTGTCTAAATATAGATGGGGCTATATCTACTAGCGAGAAGGTGCCATCTATAATTTTAGGCTCTTCAACTAATTTCTCATCTTTATATCTAGTGTAGGATAGAACAATATTTGCCTGCTCACTATTAAGTACATTAGTACCATGACCCCATGCATTTAGGTTAAGAGGTTTATTTAAGTCAAGAGTAGGATTGTGAAGTTTATCCTTCTCCAGCATAAATCCTTCTCCGTGATCAGATATAATGTAAATAATGGCATCTTTAAGAAGCCCCTTATTTGAAAGGCCGATCATTAGTTTACTAAACTGCAGGTCTACTTTTTTGAGCATCTCTTTATATAGAAAATGATTATAATTTCCCGTCCATTCACTTGGATTAGGCTCTATAAAGTCTTTTGATGTATAAGGCCAATGTAGCTGACAAAAGTGAACGGCGAGAAAATTGGGTTTACTTGTGTCAATACTTGATATTACTTTTTTATTGAAAAGTTCCGGATCATAAGTTTTACCGTAGCCACGATTAACATGCAGATAAGGGAAAAGAAATTCACCTAAACGTGTATTTACCAAGAGGTTAATTTGAGGAAGATCTGCATATCCTGAAATAATAACATCGGCTACACCAATTTTTGGGCCAATCACGTTTTTGAATCCATATGATTCATCTATTTGATTGAATCGCCTTTCATCCATTGCATAGGTGCTTATGTAACCGCGACTATGCAATTGATCAAGTAAGGGTATTTCCTTTTCTACCAATTCTGGTGGTGCTAGGTTAAACCTCGCTCCATGTGTTTTTGGGTACTGTCCTTGAAGTAAACTCAGCCATGCGACATAGGTGCGTGCTAATGGAGTATAGCTATTTTTATATATTATCGATTTTGATAGGAATTTATTTATTTCTGGTGTTAGTTCGTTACTAGGGTCTCTATAAGAGAGGTGGTCAGGCCGTAGTCCATCTATACCAATAATAATTACGTTTGGAAGTGTTGATTGGATTTTGTCGGTAGTAGGAACTAGTGGAATGATAAATACAATGCTAGCTAAAACTATCGTTGCTATTATAAGGGAGCGATTGAGTAGATATAAACCATAGCAAAACAAAAGAGTAATAGTGAAACCGCCAATATACACCATGACCTGACTTGCTAAAACAGTTCCTCTAAAGTAGCCTAATAGTGAAGTCGGGTAATAAAGTGAATTTGCTGCTAATATAATAGTTAAGTGCAATATGATTATAAAAAGCCAGAACTGTGTTGTAAGGCTACTGTTTGTGTTGTTCATCATCGGCTTGCAGGAAATAGTGATAACTGCAGCCCAAATCAAATGTATACATAATACAATTAGCAGGAAGTATACTAGGTCTCCTATGACACTAAAATTGAGTATTTGTGAGGTTTCAAATCTTGCAAATGCTTTTGCTATTGAGAACGAAGTAAGATACTGAAGAGATTGTTTGTAATTAATGAGGACAATAGTAAATAATGTAAGAGTAAAAAAACTACGCCAAAATATACGTGTCATTGATACTTTACTTATACTGGAGTCCATAAGTTTCCTTAGTTGTCATCCGTTATTTCTGAACTGTTGTCGAGCTTAGATTGGGTGACAAGGTATTTGTTATGATTGTATATAGCATTACTATTATCGTTTGATGCTGGCCAGTCCCCTAAAATCATGTATCGCTCCGCTAAACTAGACCCTGATTCTACCTTTGATTTTATCGTTGCTTTCAGTTGGTATGTCTTCCAAGCGGATAAAACATGAAGAGAAGCAAATATTAAGATTAAGCAGGTCAAAGAAATTTGGATCAGACGTTGTCGTTTGTTCTTCATTTATTCCTCCAACCAATCTTTTTGATCTAGTATGAATACACTGTTCATTTATCATTACTGAGATTTAACCTACCTAGTCTTAAGCTATAGTATAGATATTGATATAGCAATGGCTAGAAATAATGAACAACTAGCTACCGAAGTGACATGAACGCCGGAGTTAGTAGAATTGATTTGCTATACCACCTGTTAATTGATTTGTTGTTCTTTGCTTTTTAGAAGCTAACACGCGATATTAGTAGTTGATACGAAATATCACATACTTACTTATTAATAAGAGGATTTATCCCTATGAACTATCGCTTTTTAGTAGGTATATTGGTAGTGTTTTGCGGCTTATCTACCGTGATACATGATGTATCTGCATCAGATGACTTATCTGCGGTTAAAAAAGTTTATAGTTTGAATAATGGGGATATGCTTTGGTTAGGTAGCGGGAGTGATGCTGAATTAAAACAGAGTTTGTTTCTTTTCTTCAAGGAACTTGGAGTCGATGCGCCAGAGAAAGCGCAGCTTGTAGACGGAAATATAGCAAAATACGATGAGAGTTTAACAGCTTTGTTGTTATTAACTTTGGCACAAATAGACAAGTCAAAGCAGGGTAATGAGAAGAGGTTAGTTGAGTTGTTTGCCGCATCAGTGGAGAGCGCTGAACTAGCTAGTTTTTTTGCAAATATTTACCCTAACTATAAAGAAATAGAGAGTTTAAGACGAAAAATATCAGAATACCAGAGCCTTGATATCACTGTATGGCCATACATTGAAGATAAAGTTCTGAGGTTAGGGCAAAGTACTAGGATGGTCTCTAACCTTAGGTGGATACTCATTACTTTAGGTGATCTACCCAGCATAAATGTTAGCCGTTACAGATATTCTATATTTGATCCAACGATTGTTACTGGTGTAAAGTCATTCCAGAAACGACACGGACTTGTCATTACTGGAAACTTGGATAAGAAAACGGTTAAAGCGTTAAATACTAGTCCCTTACTGCGCATCGCTCAAATGCAGAATAATCTTTGGCGCTTACTCTCTCTTCCAAGTATTGCTCCTAATACCTATATTTCGATAAATATACCTAATTATAAATTTGTCCTTATGGGAAATCAGCGTCATATGCTTGAAATGGATATCATTGTAGGCAAACCTAGCACCCCAACACCAACAATGCAGACAAAATTAGTAAGCTTGACGACTAACCCCTTTTGGACCCCTCCTGCGAGTATTATATATTCGGAGCTGCTACCGCTTCATAAAAAAGAACCAAATACACTCGTACAGCGCTCTTTTGAGCTTCATAAGGGAAAGCGGGATAATCCAATCGTTAGGCAATTAGCTGGAGAGGATTCCTTACAATTATCTGCATTATTGAAAGAGTATCGCTTAGTGCAGGCTCCTGGAAGATATAATGCGCTTGGGAAATTTAGATTTTCAATTCCAAACAATAGCTCCATTTACATGCATGATACGCCTGCAAGATACCTGTTTGCCAATCAATACCGAGCATTGAGTCATGGTTGTATTCGACTTTCAAAGCCTAGGGAACTAACAAAATACCTTTTTGAACAACAGTATATGGTAAATAGTCATAAGATAGAAAATGCTCTAGAACATGGCTATTCAAGTCATTTTAGATTACAACAACCAATACCTGTATTTATTACCTACAATACAAGTTGGGTCGCCTCTGATGGCTCAATCCAGTTTCGCAATGATATATATAATATGGATGGAGATAAATAGTAATGGATCAGGTAGCGATTGATAAAAGTTGTATCTTAAAAATAATTAGAAAAGAAAAAAATGCTCGGATGCGGCTAAGGTTGTTAGCGATTCTGCACTTTCAGGAAGGTAGGTCACGGTACCAAATCGCTGCTTTTCTTAAAGTAAGCCGCACGAGTGTGAATAAATGGGTTAATGGATACTTATCCAATGGTTTAAGTGGCTTGAAGGAGAAAGCTCATAGCGGTAGACCATCTGCACTATCTATCGAACAAAAAGTACAGTTAAATAATTATATTGAGAGTAGGAAGAATATCTTAAATACAGACAAGTTGAAAGGTAATGATGTTCAATCCTATATTGAAAGCAATTTTGGTATTAAGTATGAAATATCAAGTATTTATAAAATAATTGAGAAGCTATAGTCTGTATTTTTAATAACCTAGCATTCATGGTGGAACTATTGGAACTATTGGAACTATTGGAACTATTGGAATAATTCTCTGTTTGTTTAACGAATAATAGTATTTATATATTCATTTAATAAGCCTAATCGTTCCTGTTCCCCCAGTGTCAGGATTGTTGTCAGTACCCATATGAACCATTTTGTTTATATGCTATTCAAGTTCAAGTCCCATCCCTTTTTTGCTGTTTATATACTGTATAAAGTGTCGGCTCTCTATAACTAGAATAATAAACTGGTCTAATTTATTATTTGTTTATCAAAAGAATAGTGTTTTTAGAAATGAGAAATATTTTATATTTTCGTCATAAACACAATTAGACACGCTATTAAGTAGCCATAAACTCTTCGAAATGAGGCTGTGGTGACTAAAGGTACTGGCAAGAGAGGGGGGATGTTAATTTGATGTAATTTACGCAAAATTATTACTAGACCATTAAATTATTCGACATGGTGAGTCTATAAGGCCTTTGCTACCTTTATTACTAGTGTCACTAGAGGGATTTATCTTTTGTGATGGTTAAGACTTCTAGCGGTTAAGCTTGGCAAGGAAAACACTGTGGAGTAAATAAGTATGGATATTAAGAATTTAATCAAAGAGTTTATTGAAGATGAAAGCGGTTTAACTGCAGTAGAGTACGCGATTGCGGGAGGCCTCGTGGTTGGAGGAATGATTGCCGCATTTAATACGTTAGGATCAAATGCTACAGATAAAATTAAATGTTTGGCTAGTGCTGTGAACGGTGCTTCAACGGATTGTAGCTCTTAACCTGGTTCATATGGCTCACTCTATCGATGAGTGAGTCAGGCTAACCTAAATATGATGCAGGTTAAAGGACTACCATGAACGAAATTCAACTAAGTATGCAATTGGGCTTTTCAGCCCTTTTTTTTCTGATGGCGATCACCTTTGATCTATCCAGACAAAAAATACCTAATAAACTAACTCTTATTGCTGTCGTTATTGGATTTTCTTTAAATGCTTACTTTTCCCAGATGTCTGGAATTATTACCGCATTATTTGGTTTTTCTCTTGCCTTTTTAATTCTTTTTCCTACTTTTATATTTCGTATTTTAGGTGCGGGTGATATTAAGTTAATGATGGGGATTGGTGCATTAATGGGACCTCAACTTCTTTTATGGAGTTTGGCCTATGGCATCGTTGCCGGTACTGTAACAAGCGTAGCGCTTGTTATATGGAAAACAGGCTTTAATGGCATAATTTATACGCTAAAACGTTACTGGGACTGTATTTATATGCGCAAATATTTTGCGCCTGAAGAGGGAGAAGCTGCTGGCCAACGTGTGCCTTATGCACCAGCTTTAGCACTAGGTTGGCTTTGGGCCTGTTCACTCGATCCTGCTATTAACAATCTATACGTCTCTTATAGCCACTATATTTCTTCATAGGGGGTTAAGTCATGGCACTTGAAGAACGAAGAGTCTCCAATTTAGATAGTAGCGCTGAAACGACAGTAGTAGATTCTGCTCATCAATTGGCACCTCGGCCTACAACAATAAAAGGTACAGGACTTTCTGAGTCTTTGCTGTTGGATCTGCTATTGAAACATTTGCTTGCCGGCGGAGTACTGACCAAAGAGCAGATGGTGAAATTGCTCGGTGTTACCGGTGGTATTATCCAACATCTGCTCGATGCAGCAAAGGCACTAGCTTGGGTTGAGAATAGGCAGACGACGATAGATGGACAGATGCGTTATGCGCTTAGCGCTGGTGGCGAAATCCACGCAAAACAAGCTTTATCTAGAAACGGTTACCTCGGCCTAGCTCCTGTTCCGTTGAAACAGTACGGTGATATCTGTAAAAAACAATCGAGTCGAGCAAATCCAATTACCTTTGACATGCTTGAAAAAGGACTATCAGCTCTGGTTCTACCAAAAGATCTACTCTTCAAAATAGGGCCAGCAATGAACTCGAGTCGGCCAGTACTTATCTACGGGCCACCGGGCACGGGCAAAAGTTATTTGTGCCGCCACTTGAATTTGACCATAGGTGATAATGTCCTTATTCCATATGCATTAGCAATTGGCAACGAAGTCATACAGGTATTCGATCCTGAACTTCATCATCGTGTGGAAACCAAAGGGAATGTAAGTAGTTTAAATCTAGTCAAGGGGCATGATCCAAGATGGTTAAGGTGTAAGCGCCCGTTGAGAATTACTGGGGGAGAGCTAACCGCTGAGATGTTAGAGGTTCAGTTTGATAGCCACAGTAGAACCTATATGGCGCCACTTCAGTTGAAAGCAAACAATGGAATTTTACTGCTAGACGATCTTGGAAGACAGAAAATAAGCGCTAAGCAGCTGTTCAACCGTTGGATCATTCCTATGGAAGAGCGCAGAGATTTCTTAAGTTTACAGTCGGGTGAACATTTTGAAATACCTTTCGAACTTATTTTACTTTTTTCAACTAACCTTAATCCTAAGGAATTGGTAGACGAAGCCTTTCTTAGACGTCTGGGGTATAAAATTCATTTTGATGCACTAGATGAAGCATTATATAAAAAAATTTGGTTTAAGGTATGTGCTGATTTAAATTTAAGTTGTACAGAAGAGGTTTTTCAATATCTTTTAGATGAGTTTCACAAACGATATAAAAAACCTCTCATCCCTTGCTATCCCAGAGATTTATTGGGAATCATGTCTGACCAAATTAGCTTTATGGAATTTGAACGAGTTGTTACGCCGTCCTTAGTTGATTCAGCATGGTCAATTTATTTTGTATAAATGTATGACATTCAGATTTAATTTATTCTTTAGGAGCGACAAATGAATAACAAAACTCTCTTATTTGTCATTTTATCACTGGTGTTTGGCGTTACTGCCGTATATCTCGCTCAAAATTGGCTTAAGAGTAACAGCCAAGTTGAGGTTAGCGGGAAAACTGGCAGTGTCATCACCATGGCAGTGCAAGTCCCTTTAGGAGCGATATTGGAGCGTAAGCACTTGGCATTGACGGCAGTACCGGAAGCGTTTATTCCAGAGGGGGCATTACGAGATATTAAAGACGCTGAAGGTAAAGTCGTAAAGCAGCGCTTATATGCTGGAGAGGTATTGAGGACTGAAAGGTTAGCTGTGAAAGGGGAAGGGAGTACGTTAGCGAGTTTAATAACCCCTTCTATGCGAGCGGTAACTATTAGGGTGAATGATGTAGTTGGTGTAGCAGGATTTTTACTTCCTGGCAACCGAGTAGATATCATTAATATCTTCACAACTGACGGCTTGAAAACAGATATTGTGCTTTCAAATGTAAAAATACTTGCTATCGATCAGAGAGCTTCAAATGATGAAAACAAACCGGTAGTTGTTCGAGCGGTAACATTGGAGCTCAGCTTAGAGCAGGCTGAAATATTGATGATTGCTAAGAGTCGGGGGGCATTACAACTGGCGCTCAGAAACCCCAATGACACAGCAGTAATTGAACTTGCGGCAATCGATGAACCTGAACAAGTTAAAGTAGATGATGTTAAGCCCGTTGAGATTAAACATGTAGCGAGTGTCTCCAATAGAAGTAAACAAAAGGTAATTTTGCTTAAAGGAATGAAAGAGCAAGAGATTAAAGTAAATAACTAGCATTTAGTGGAAGCAAGCGTTAAGTATCGTGTTTTAAGGAGAGCAACATGCCATTCTTTCGTCATTGTTCAATAGTCTGTTTGTTAGCAATGTTAATCACATCAGTTGTCCAAGCTGGTGGTCCAACTGCTGGTGTTAGAAACGAAATTAAACTAATACCGATATATAAATCACGCATTTTAGAGCTTAATGAACCCGTTCACCGAGTCTCAGTGGGTAACCCGAGCATTGCTGATATTAAGTTATTACCTAATAACGAGCTTTATATCTTAGGCAAGCAGCTCGGTAGTACAAATATAATGATTTGGGACGAAAGTGAGCAATTATCAAGCGTAATGGATATTGAAGTCACTCACGATCTTAATGGCTTAAAAACGAGATTACATCAGTTTTTACCTTCCGAGAAGCTAGGTGTCCAGACCTCTCAAGGGCAGCTTTTATTGAGTGGGCAGGCCTCAAACTTACAGAAGATGAATACTGCCGTGGAGTTGGCTCAGGGATACGCTGAAGCAGCAGCCGGAGGGACCGCTCCGAGTCGGGTGCTCAATATGATGACTATAGGCGGGGATCATCAAGTGATGCTAGAGGTGGTCGTAGCCGAAGTGCAAAGAACCGTCGCTCGCCAGTTTGATTCAAAATTCTTTATTTTTAATCAGGGCTCTAATCTCTCTGGTGGTGTAATTGGTGGAGGTGGGGGCTTCGACCCTGGAAGTATCGGTGGTGTAGATGGCAAGGGGCTTTTTGCCCAATATATTAATGGCGACTTAATGATGAATTTTGCGCTTGATGTCGCGAAGCAAAATGGATTAGCAAAGGTTTTAGCTGAGCCGAATGTGACAGCCATGAGTGGCCAATCCGCAGAATTTCTATCAGGCGGTGAATTTCCCATACCTGTGCCGGGAGAAAATGGCAACACGACTATCGAGTATCGAGACTATGGTGTTGGGGTGAAGTTTGTTCCAACGGTTTTAGACTCTGGGCAAATTAATCTGAATCTGAATGTTGTAGTCAGCGAAATAAGCAGTGCAAATGGATTTTCAATTTCAGGCAATACTTCAACATCTCTAGTGGTACCTTCATTAGTGAAGAGAAGTACGGCAACAACAGTTGAACTGGCCGATGGCCAAACAATAGCAATTAGTGGGTTGATCAGTGACACCTTAAGAGAAAATTTGGACAAACTACCGGGTCTGGGAGATATACCTGTTTTAGGACAACTGTTTACCAGTAAGAGCTTTCAAAATGGACAGAGTGAGTTGGTCATCTTAGTCACTCCAAGACTTGTAAGGCCTTTTAATCGCAAGGATATATCGCTGCCAACCGATGGTTTTGTCTTACCATCTGACGTCGAGTTCTACCTATTAGGTAAACTATCTCATAAAGAAAAAAGTGCAGCAGCGAATGAGACCCCTTATGAGCCTGCTGAATCAGATGCAAAACTTGATGATACTGGGACTCAGCAAAAATACGGCCATTCATTATAATTTGGAGAAAAGGCAATGAAGAATAAGGAAAATAGGGTTTTTAGGGCTTATTTTGTTTCGCTTTTTGTTTGCTCACTGGCTGGGGTTGGCTGTGCTCAAGTCAATGACTTCCCAATGGGGGAGAGCCACGAACATATCAAACAAGTACAAATTCTAGATCCTGAAGCTGCAGAACGAAATAACGGGATTATACTTAGTCTTGATGGCAACTATGGACGTAAGGTGATGCAGTCATACAGGGAGAGTAGTGTGGTACCACAATCATCTAAGAATATGGGCTCAACCAAAGCGAGTAGTTCAGGTAGCTCTGGTTCGGGCAGTAATTAGACCTGACGTGTGAGGCTATGATGTCTAGAAATCATTATAATGTGAATAGAGGTTCAACTACATTGCATCGTCAATCAGGTGCGATTTTAGTGATGTTTACCATTGGTATATTTGCGATTATTGCTTTCGCTGCTTTGGCTTTAGATAGTGGTCACATGCTGCTGAGTAAAGGCCGCTTACAAAATGCGGTGGATGCCGCTGCCTTGAATGCAGCAAAAGAGTTGCAACAGGGAGCGACATTGTCTGAAGCTAGGCAGGCCGCCTACAGTATTTTGCTACAGAATCTTTCATTTACCGAAAACGGCGAGCTCAATAGCTCGGTGTCTTTAAATAGTCCAGATTACAATAGCACTCAAGTAACGACTCGTTTACAAGTCGAATTTTCAGAGCTTCCAGACCCTTTTACCCCAATACTTGCTGAAGGTAGTGAGTATGTACGAGTGAAGGTTGAGAATGTGCCATTATCAAATTTTCTGGCCGATATTCTTAATTTTGAAAAGAAGATAAGAGCATCAGCTGTTGCTGGGCGTAGTCAAGATCTTGCCTGTGTAAATAAAATTTTACCGCTTCTTGTCTGTGGGAAAGAGGGCTCGTCAGCAGCGGATAACTATGGATTAGCCGATGGGTTACATCTTATGAAGGTCGGAGCTGGTCAGCCGAGTGCAAATGGGTCGGGAAATTTTCAGTTAATTAGCCTAGATGGTGATCGCGGGGGCAGTGATCTCAGGGATGCCTTCTCTGGAAGTTATTCGCCAGATCAATGTGTTAGTACAGGTACTGTGGCGACTACAAAAGCAGGTGGGACGGTGGGGCCAGCGGCTCAGGGAATGAATACTCGATTTGCCGATTGGGGTCAGGCTGGAACAAACAGTGAAGAACATCCTCGGGATTTTAATATATGTGAAGGCACACCGGTCACTGTCGAAGAGGTTCATGCAGTTGATGATGAGGGAAACCTCATGTTTGATGATAATGGCAAAGCCATTATGCAAACAGCTATCGTTTCAGGTTCAATAGCGGGTGCGTATCGCTGGGCAGATTATGATGCCGCAAACCATGCTGAAACTCCGGATGCTTGCGCAACGACAGATGACCCCGATGCGATGGCATTACGCAGGGAGCTAGAGGTTGTTGTCGGAATTTGTGATCCTGATGAAAACGGGACATACGATATAAGCATATTGGGTACAGCATGCTTTTTCTTAACGCAAAAGGTGGGGGGAACCGGGCAGGATTCATATATTGTGGGTGAATTTCTGAAGACCTGTTCGAACTCTGGTCAGGCTTCTCTAGACCCTAATTATGTCGGCGATAGTTCAACTATTGTGCTGTATTGGGATCCCGACAGTCCTGACTCTTAGGTAAAAGACAATGAATAATCAATTGTATTTAACTAAACAAAGTGGGATCGCGGCTATCGAATTTACGATTGTCCTGCCGCTATTTTTGGTTTTAATATTTTTTACCGCTGAGCTGGGGCGTGGGATCTATCAATATAGTCAACTGACGAGAATGATTCGTGATGCAGGACGTCATTTGTCTCAAACCATAATCACTACAGGTAATGGTGTACCAACAGATTTAATTGATGAATATTGTGATGGCTGTATTTCCGATACCACAAGCCTATTAGTCTATGGAGCAAACACCGGAACCGCTCCGCTGTTGTCAGGCATAGATATAACCGATATTTCGATCTCAGAGTTTCCTGTCGATAGCGGTATCATCGTTATTTCAGTCGATTATGATTGGACTCCTATTTTCTTCGACAAATTGTCTGGTTTTGGCTCGGGAGAGGGAGTTGACCTGAGCTTTAGTTTGACCTCAACTTATGCTGTGAGGGCCATATGAAGCGTATTAGAGGAGTTTATGCTATTGAGTTTTCTATCGTTGCGAGTGCATTTTTCTTAGTGTTATTCTCAGCGATAGAAGTGGGTCGACTGCTATATACCTATAATGTCTTACACGAAGCGACTCGTCGGGCTGCAAGGATAGCCGTTGTTTGCCAATTGAGTACTGATATTCGCACGCTAGCGCTTTTTAACGGAGCAAACTTAGTACCCAACTTAACAAATAGCAATCTGTCTATCAGTTACCATCAGCTTAACGGTTCTGTTATCGAGGATCTCGTTAATGACCGTGGGTTGATTCGACTCGTTAGAGCCGAAATCACAAACTATAAACACCAGTTTCTGGTTCCTGGCCTATCAAAAACCCTAAATTCACCTACTTTTTCAGCAACTCTACCAAGAGAAAGTTTAGGTGTTTTTAAAGGCGGGACGTCAGTTTGTAGTTAGTTCTTCCTAAATTAATAGGTAAATACTTAAATGGCTTAGGGATTTATGACTATAGTCAATGTAGTAGTATTTAATTTGAGGTTATCGGGAGCGAAATGGACAAGCCGCTAGAGTTATATGCTTCAAATAATAACCAAGATCCTATGTCAAGTGCACATGTGACTTTGCCGTTTCCGCTGCAAGCGATAGTTGCGAGTAATGGATCTGAGGAACTTGATTGGTTGGCCGACAACTTAAACCAGTGTGAAAATTTAAAATGGCGCGAAACCTCTTACTTTGAGGCTTTTCTAGGTAAGGAGCAGGTAGAGTTTAACTTAGTCCTATTAGTCTTGCCAAATGATGAGGCCGAAGCGGTTAAAGCCTTAACCTATGCGTCAAATTTTAATACTGACATCATAATACTGGGTGATGACACGCCGCAGAAGATCCTACGATTAGCCTTTCAACATAAAGTTAGTGATTTCATACCGCTCGGCGCTAGCAGCGAAGAGTTTTTTTGCTCGCTAGAGAAAGTATCTTTAAGGCTGATTGAAAAGGCTGAGCTGGCATCGGTTATTGCCGTTGTAAATGGAAAGGCCGGTTCTGGTGCGAGTTTTATCGCTGCAAGTTTAGCAGACGTTGTTGCGCAAAGACAAAGGGAGAATGTTGCGTTAATAGATACTGATCTGCATCACGGTACATTAGCGCATATGTTTGGATTGGAGCCGAGGTATTCACTTTGTGATGTTTTAGATTCGTTAGAAGAGCTTGATGAAGTGGCGTTAAAAAGCACCATGGTCACTAAGGGAAATTTAAATCTATTGGCATCAAAGCCGTTTGAACTATTAAATATCAGTAAAGGCATAGAGCTATGCCGCAATAAAGAGTTGATCTGGAAATGCCGTCATTACTATCAACAGGTAGTATTAGATTTTTCTCGCGGCCCTGAGTATTGGAATAGCGACATGCTTAAAGATGCTGATGTGCTGGTCGTTACCCAGCAAAATATAATGCATCTACGGCAAACAAAGGATTTGATTCATCAGTTAACTTCAAACTTGGGCGTTTCACACGACAGAATTAGCATTATAGTTAATCGATATGATAAAAATTCAAGTATTAAGTTATCAGATATAAAGGAAGCTATTGGAGTTTCATCTATTTTGACCATTATTAATGATTATAAACTATCGAGTGAATGTGTAGAGCTAGGGAAACCGATTACAGAGATAGCTAGGAAGCAGCAAATGTTTTTAGACATAAAATTTATCGCCAATAAATTTATGCCTGAAATTAATAGCAAGGAGTCTAAGAAGGCTGGTTTTTGGAAAAGACTATTAGGGAAATAATATGGAAATAAACAAAGACACTCAAGGGATTAATGGTTATCAACCATTAACTCAGGAAGAACAGGATATCAAAGTTAAGCTGTATGATAAGTTATTGAGTGTTATGGATCTGTCCCTAATTGAAACCGTCTCAAAGGAGCAGGCACGAGAGCAGATTAGCGAAATAAGTGGCCAAATCCTTAATGACCTACATTTACCAATCAATTTATCGACCAGAAAACGTTTAATCAAACTCATTATTGATGAGGTGTTAGGGTTAGGTCCTTTGGAAACTCTATTAGCGGATCCCTCTATTTCAGATATTTTGGTGAACTCTTTTGACCGAGTTTATGTTGAGCGTAGTGGTAGGCTTGAAGCGGTAAATATCAAATTTCATAGTAATGTACACTTGCTGAATATCATCGATAGAATTGTTTCAAGCGTTGGAAGACGAATCGATGAATCTTCCCCTATGGTTGATGCTCGTTTAGCCGATGGTTCTCGAGTTAATGCCATTATCCCGCCACTTGCATTAGACGGCCCATCATTATCGATTAGACGATTTGCTGTAGATAAGCTCAATGCTAAGCAGCTTATTGATATTGGTTCGGTTACTGAATCAATGATTGAACTCCTAAAAGGTGGGGTTAAAGGAAAGCTCAATATTTTAGTTTCAGGTGGTACGGGCAGTGGTAAAACGACCTTGCTGAATATGCTCTCAGGCTTTATTCCTAAAGATGAACGTATTGTCACTATTGAGGATTCCGCTGAATTGCAATTGCAACAACCCCATACAGTGCGGCTGGAAACCCGCCCGCAAAATATAGAGGGGAAGGGTGAGGTTTCACAGCGTGACCTAGTTAAAAACTGTTTAAGAATGAGACCCGATAGAATTGTTATAGGTGAGGTTCGAGGTGGTGAAGCTTTGGATATGTTGACAGCGATGAATACCGGTCATGAGGGCTCCTTGACAACATTGCATGCTAACAGCCCTCGTGATGCGCTTGGGCGATTGGAGTATATGGTTTGCATGGCAGGATTTGACATGCCAGTGAGTAATATCCGTACTCAAGTGGCCTCTGCGATTGATTTAGTTGTTCAGCTGGAGCGTCAAGAAGACGGTAGAAGAAGGATCACCAGTATTCAAGAAATTAACGGCATGGAGGGAGATATTATCACTATGTCGGAAATTTTCCGCTTTTCTAGAAAAGGGTTAAACGACGAAGGTGAGATCCAAGGAGAGTTTGAAGCTACAGGAGTGATCCCTGGCTTCCACACCAAATTGAAACAGCATGGTATTGAGCTGCCCTATCATCTATTCAATTGTGGCGATCCATTTGCCGAGTTCTAAGGGGGATAAATGTTTTCCAATCAAATCATATTTCTAGGTCTTATTTTTGTTGCCGTAATCTTTCTTTCACAGGCGCTATTTCTGCCTGTCTATAGCCCCCAGCGTGCCAATGCAGCGCTGGTTCGTAAACGTTTAAAAAAATTATCGGAAGAGTCTGGTGATATAACATATGAAACGTCATTACTGCGCAAGAGTCGACTCGGAAGGTTAGGCCCGATCGGCCGATGGCTAGAGAAAATTGGGTTTATTGAAAGTTTAAGCTATCGATTGGAGCTTGCAGATTATAAAATGATGGGCCATCAATTTTTAATCTTAGCCTCTATTACGGCTTGTGTTACAGGTACGGCTGTATGGCTTTATTTGGCCGAACCTCTCGCCGCTTTATTTGTCTTTGCACTTACTCTCTTTTTGTTTAATTTTAAACTTAATCGCGATACATCGAAGCGAATGGAGAAAATTGAAGAAAGTTTTCCTGATGCCTTGGATGTATTGCGGCGAGCTCTGCAAGCGGGATATTCGTTTTCTGATGCGATAAAGCTTGTTACAGAGGAGATGGAAGGGCCACTGGCGAAAGAGTTTAGCCTGATGTTTGCCAATATCAATTACAGTAAAGACACGAAACGGGCCATCTTGGGATTTATTGAGCGAGTACCTAGTGTGTCCGCAATGGCCTTCGCAAGTGCGGTTATGGTGCAAAAAGAAACAGGGGGTAATTTGGCCGAAAACATTAATAACTTAGCTCGAGTTATTAGGCTGAGATTTACCTTTAGACGTAGAGTAAGAACCTTATCTGCTGAAGGTCGGTTATCAGCATGGATCCTCATTTTGCTTCCTTTTGTTTTATTCGCTGTGATCTATATTCAGACCCCTGGGTATGTCGGAGAGTTAACAGGCACAGAAGAGGGCCATAAATTGCTGATTTGGGGTGCTATCGGTATGTTTGTCGGTGGCATGTGGATAAGTAAAATAATAAGGATAGATATGTAATTATGGACTTCCTAATTGGTTTCTTTGGTCAGTTTTTTGAAGACCCTCAACATGTAGAGTGGGCAATTTACGCCATCGCCGGAATTGCAGGCGTGACACTTGCTATTTCAATCTCCTATTTAATCAGTGGTGTCTATTCACCGATCAGAAAAAGACTTAAATTACTGAATGATGGAGCAGAAACTCCCATTGGCACTAATGATGTAACTGGAACGCTTGAGCATGGTATTGGGGAGATGGCGAAGAGGCCATTTCTGAATTTTTCCAACCATGAAACAAGACGTCTACTGATACATGCAGGCTTTCATTCACAAAATGCATTGGCTGTATTCAACGCCTCTCGTCTATTACTCATTCTATTGGGTGCCATCACCGCCATAGTTGTGCTCAATCTGTTCCCAAAAATTTCAGGAATTTGGACCATCTATATACTCTGCTTATGTTTAGGCGGCGCATTTATAGCACCATCTATGGTTTTGCAATCGTTAGCAAATCGTCGTATGCGCCAACTACGAGTTGGTTTTCCTGATGCGTTAGACCTTTTGGTTGTATGTTGTGAAGCTGGTCTTGGGCTGATGGCTGCGATACAAAGGGTTGCGAGAGAACTGGCATTTAGCCATCCAAGCTTAGCCAGTGAATTAGAGTTGGTCTGTAGTAAAGTCCGAGCAGGGCTAACGATTAAAGTCGCTTTGCAGGAGTTTACCGATAGAACGGGTTTGGAAGATATTAAAGGCCTTAACTCTGCAATTTCTCAGAGTATGCGCTTAGGTACGGGGATCGCTGAGACACTTAGAGTGTTCTCGGATGAATATCGTGATAAGCGTTTGCAGGCTGCTGAAGAGCAAGCTGCAAAATTGGCTGTAAAAATGATATTTCCGATGATGTGCTGTATCTGGCCTTCGTTCTTTATTGTGGCTGTAGGGCCTGCAGTATTAAAAGTGATGAAAGTATGGGGACAAGCCTTTTAATGTATTGGCAACTACAATCAAAAACAAAAAAATAAGGAATGTATGATGCTGACTGTTAAACGTACGCTGAAGCTATTTTTAACAATATTTATTTTCGCGCTCTTGAGTGCGTGTTCCTCTACAATACCGGATGAGCCGTTAGCAATCAAAGCACCAGACAGGCAAGATCTTTTGGATGCTGGCGCCTTGTCGTCAATAACATCTGATTTTGAAGCACCGAAAACTGAAGAGGAAGCACTTCAGAAAGCGAGAAATGAGGAGCAATCGGGTAATCTTGAAAAAGCACTGTATGCTTATATTCAAGCTTTGGATTTTAATGCTGAAAATGCCAATACATTTTATCACATTGGCAGGATCCATACGATGCGAGGCAATCCAGACATCGCTTTTAAAGCCTATAACGAAGCCCTTGCATTAGATCCTAATTTGGTGATGGTACATGCCGATCTTGGTGTTGTTAGCATGGATAAGCGTCAGTATAGAGAAGCTAGAGTTCATTTGGAAAAAGCGATAGAGCTTGACCAACAAAGGCTTGCGTCAATTACAGCAAGTCGTTTAATAGGAAAGCTGTACGTCCCCGATAGAGAATCTCCTGCAAGAGTATACAATGCGATCGCGATTCTAGATGATGTACAAAATAATCACCAAAAAGCGCGAGAGTATTTCCGCTTATTAATAGAGCTGCAGCCACATTCCGCCATACTTATCTCAAATCTGGGTTACTCCTATTACTTAACGGGTGATCTTACCACCGCTGAAAAATACTTAAGGCAAGCGATAAGCGAAGATCAAGCTCTGGATCGGGCTTGGACAAACTTAGGATTAGTTTACGTCAGAAAGGGCTTGTATAAACGTGCTCTTGCAACCTTTGAACAAGCGATGGAGCCTGCTGACGCGCTCAATGATCTAGGCTACTTTTTGATGCTTGAGGGGAATTATGAGAAAGCAATTGAGTTGTTTGAAAAAGCTATCGATACCTCTCCTAGCTATTTTGAACAAGCGCAGAAAAACTTAAAAAGAGCCAGGGCTGAACTCTCTGATGAGTTTAGACATGCGGCTAATTAAAAAGCCACAGATCTAAATATCTGTGGCTTTTCTTTACATTAGGGCACTTGTACTCCGACTTGTGTCCGTCAATTAGTGTCTAAACCTGCTCTAACTCCAGCTGCATTAGCAGCATATCTTCACCGTCTAATACCCTTGTATCGTTACTTTGGCAGTGGCTGCAGATAATGCTCCTTTCTTTATGTACTGTTTCTTTGTGGCATACAAAACAACTCAACACTAGTGGTTGTATGTTCATGTTCAAAGTCGCTTCAGAGCAGATACCTTCTAATTTAAATGTTTCAAATGCAGTTTCGAGTAACGCAGGTTCCACACCACTTAAGATCCCTAGTTTTATATCAACTCGAGTTACCTTATTAGCATCGTTTTGCGCCGCGAACTTTTCGCACTCCTCTATCAGTGCGGTAACGATTGAGTATTCGTGCACTAACAGATCCTCGGTAACAGTTCACCCTGAGGGATATCTAAAAATCGGCTACTGCCCCATGGAGTATTGAGGATCACTTTACCTGGCTTAATGTCATTTACATTGCCAATGATGGCAGCTTGCTCACAATGACAAAAGGTTTGCATGATCTCTAACGTTTCCTTTGCTACGGCTTTTGGCACTGCGAGAATAAAAGTACCTTCGTTTGCCAAGTCAAAGGGTTCGAATCCATATAATTCACATAAACCAGAAACTTCATTACTAACAGGGATCTGTGCCTCGTTAACTTCTATGCCAACATTTGATGCAGATGCCCACTCATTTAATACCGCTGATAAACCGCCGCGGGTGGCATCTCGCATGGCATGAACTTCGATGTTGCTTGCGATGAGTTGCTCAACTATTGGCCACAATGTAGCGCAATCACTGGTGAGTTCAGATTCAAGTGCAAGACCCTCTCGTGCCATTAAAATTGCGGCGCCGTGACGACCAATATCCCGCGATACGATAATGGCATCTCCCTCTTTAAGGTTCTTAACTGATATCCCATTATTGAGAATACGGCCCACACCTGAGGTATTGATGAATAACCCGTCAGCACAGCCTCTAGGAACAACTTTAGTATCACCGCAAACAATACGAGCACCGGAGCGCTTTAGCTCGTTTGTCATGCTAGTGACAATCTTTTTGAGATCGTCTATAGCAAAGCCTTCTTCGATAATAAAACTACTGCTTAGAAATTGCGGTTCCGCTCCCATCATCGCTAAATCATTAACGGTGCCTGCAATCGCAAGTTTGCCTATATCACCACCAGCAAAAAACAGCGGTGCGACAGTAAAGGAGTCTGTGGTAAAGGCGGTATTACCGCTGAAATGCAGGCGTGCAGCATCCTCTTCACTTCTAAGGATTGGGTTATCAAACGCCTTAAAAAATATATCTTTAATAAGGCGGTTCATCTCTTTACCACCCCCGCCGTGACTCAGCTGAACAGTTTTGTTAACGTTTGAATGACTCATTCAGTAACTCCGTTATAACGGTAATATGCGTTACAAGCACCTTCAGAGCTGACCATACAGCTACCTAATGGCGTTTCGGGTGTGCAACCTCGGCCAAAAACCTTACAATCTTTAGGTTTAGATAAACCACGTAAGATATCGCCACATTGGCAAGCTTTATGGTCATCTATTTCGATATCTGGCAACTGTTCACAATAGACTCTCTCAGCATCCCGATGGCTATATTCATCGCGGAGCATTAAAGCTGAATCAGGAATGGGTCCAAGGCCGCGCCAGCGAAAACTAGGCCTAATAGTCATGTATTTATTAATGAGAGCTTGAGCGGTCAAGTTACCTTGCTCAGATACAGCGCGGCTGTATTGATTTTCAAGTACGGCGATAGATTGTGCTTTTTGCTTGGCGATCATCAAGATCGATTCCATTACATCAACGGGTTCAAATCCCGATACCACCAGAGGGGTGTTATAGGAGTCGACTGCAGAACGGTATACTTTAGCACCGCTGATCACGCTTACGTGCGCTGGGCCAATAAAGGCGTTAACCTTTGCGCTTGGGTCGGCCATCACGGCATCGATTGCTGGTGGAACAAGTACATGATTGATATGAAATAGTAAATTCGAAATGTTTCGCTTTTCTGCTTGATCTAACAACACTGCAGTCATCGGGGTTGATGTCTCAAATCCGATGGCAAAAAAGATCACTGTTTTATCCGGATTGTCGGTGGCGATGGTTAGGCTGTCTAGGGGATCGTAAATTGGCCGAATGTCACAGCCGTTTGCTCTAAACTGCGCAAGATTACCGTTGGAGCCGGGCACACGGATCATATCGCCCAGAGTGATCAAGATGGTATTAGGTAGACTTGCTAGTGCTGCGGCGTGGTCAATGCGCTCTTTAGGCATGATACATACAGGACAACCTGGTCCGTGAATGAATTCAATGTTGTCTGGCAAAAGCTGATTGAGGCCGTATTTCATAATGGTATGGGTGTGGCCACCGCATACTTCCATAATATTAATTTTTCCCGAATATTTTGCCGCTTCTATCGCTATCTCTTTTGCTAACGATTTAATGACTTCGGGATCTCTAAATCCTCGGTAGAGATCGTTTAAAGAAAGCATCAGGCTCTGTTCTCCTCTTGTTCCAGTTTTTCGACGATCTCTTGATACAACGCCAGGCTTTCGAGCGCGTCTGCTTTATCTATTTTATTCATGACAAAGCCAATGTGGATAAGCACATAGTCGCCTAGAACCAGCGGATCCGTCATTAAATGGCTACTGACTTTACGCTTTACACCCATAGTGTTTACGGTGACAGAACCTTCATCTTCATGCACTTCTACGATCTGCGATGGAATTGATAAACACATTAGGCTTTACCTCCAACGTGCTTGGCTAACCAGTCGGCAACGTTGCGCAGTGATTGGGTGTCTTGAATTGAAACTTCTAGCAATTCAATATTTGGGTTTAGTTTTCTAAGCTGGGCTTTTGATTCCTCAATACTGAAATCGAAATGGGGGAGTAAGTCAGCTTTGGTGATCAACACGACGTCTGCGCGGCGGAACATCACCGGGTATTTTTCAATCTTGTCATCGCCTTCAGGAACGGATAGCAATACGATATTTTTGTGTGTGCCCACATCATAACTGGCGGGGCAGACTAGGTTGCCGACATTTTCGACAAAACAGATATCGAGTGGTTCCAGATCGATGTGATGCAAAGCACTATGAACCATAAATGCGTCTAAATGACAGGCAGCACCAGTTTGGATCTGAAATGCTTCGATCCCTTTTGCTTTCAATCTATCGGCATCTCTTGATGTCTCTAGATCGCCTTCAATAACGGCATACTTAAGATCCGTGTGTAGGTGTAAATGTTCGAGCAGTGTTGTTTTGCCGCTGCCGGGGCTGCTCATTAAATTAAAACCGGTAACAGATTTTGTTTCTAAGTGATCGCGGTTATGTTGTGCTTCAATGTCATTTTTATCGAGAATTTTATGGATCACAGACAAGGTTTTTTTGTCGTTCAACTGAGGGTTAGTTGCTATGTTTTGATCTGTTTTTGAATGCGAATGGCTCGGGCTTAAAGAGTGATCATGACGGGTAATTGAACAGCCACAGTCTTGGCACATAGGTAACTCCGTATTATTAGTTATATCTTATTGTCTGCCACCTTTAATAGCGCAGCATTGATGTAAATCAGCTTTAGGTTTGACGAATGGTGATGCGGCTCACGTTTACTTTGGCTTTTTGCCGGCGCTATAAGCACTGTTGTCTATTGTGTTGTGAATTACATGCCAAGTTTGACCCAAAGCGATACCGGCATCATTAATGGGTACCAGAGCACTTGGCATGAGTTTATTCCCTTGTCTTTGCAGTTGATTTTCGCAGCGTTCTGATAGGTAACGATTTTGAAATACTCCGCCTGTCAATACGATTGGCAGCTGTGGATACTGTTTAGCGATTTCGCATACCATGTTTGCAATGGCGTCCATAAACGCTTTTGCAATAGATGCGATTCTGACTTGAGTTAACGGTTGGCTAGAGACAGCATTGAGGATCTGTTCGACGAGCTCTGTTGGATCCCATTGATTGTCTGTTGATAATGACATTTTGAAGTTGATGTTTTTAGCTTCAGTAATCTTATTCGAATCGTCAGTATTTTCAAACGCTGTCGGCAGTTCAGCGCTATTTGCAGCTGATTCAAGTAATATTCCGGCTTGCCCTTCATATTGAACCTTATCAATAAGGTTAAGCAGTACCGCTACGACGTCAAATAGACGGCCGATAGAGCTGGTCGCGTTTGCAGAGGAGCTTTTCTGCCATACTTTATCTAAATTAGTTAATGCTATGGTGGACAAATTTTGTATTGCAGGGACGTCTAATTGCACTATTTGTTGTAGTGAATATTTTTCAAGCAGTATTGATAGCAGTAATCTCACCGGTTGTTTTATGGCTTGTTCACCGCCAATTAGTTTGAAAGGCTTTAAGTGAGCAATACGCTGATAGTTATGCACGTCTGCGAGGAGTACTTCACCACCCCATAGAGTTTTGTCAGCGCCGAGTCCCGTTCCATCAAACGCAAACGCTAATACCTGTGCAGTCGTTTTATTTTCAGCAAGCACACTTAACACATGGGCGTAATGGTGCTGAACAGACCTTTTTTCAACGTTAACTAGAGGCTCCGCCCAACGGCTGGTGAAATAGTCGGGGTGCAAGTCATGCACTAACTGTTTCGCTTCAAAATGATATAAACGAGAGAAAGTATGCAGAGTGTTATGAAAATAGCTTTCAGCCTCGATAGAGACAAGATCGCCAATATGCGGACTGACAAACAAGTTATGCCCAAAGCCAAAGCAGACGCTATTTTTTTGCTGTGCACCTAACCCCAAAGTCGTTGAGGTGATCTGTTTTGGGCTGTAAATAGACAGCGGCGCATAACCACGTGCAAGCCTCAGGACTTGTAGTCTTTCGCCTATATGCTGCACTACACTGTCATCGCAACCATTCAAAATAGGGCGGTCGTGATCCAGAATATAGTCTACAACATGGCCCAGCTTTAGGGCGATGTTAGCGCTGTCAGTAATGATGGGTTCGCCAGCTAGGTTGGCGCTGGTCATTACCAGTGGTGAGTCGATGTGTTGTAGTAATAGGTGATGTAAAGGCGTATAGGGTAAAAATACGCCGAGCCTGTCGATATCGGGGGCCACCAGCGAGCTTATATTCAGCTCTGGCTGCGATTTTTTCCTCATCACCACAATAGGGCGTTCATTGCCACTCAAGGTCAGCCATTCAGCGTCATTTCCTTGGACCAGTTGTTTAGCAACTTGAATATTTTTTACCATTATTGCTAAAGGCTTTGCGGGGCGGTGTTTTCGCGCTCGCAATGTCTCGACGCTATGATGATTGCTTGCATCACAAACGAGATGAAACCCGCCGAGTCCTTTTATCGCAACAATCATTCCCATTTTTAGCGCATTAACAGTCTGCTCTAGCGGATCGAGCCGACTGTTGTTAAGGGTTAAGTCAGGATTTTTAAAGCTAAGGCTTGGGCCACAATCTGGGCAGCTAACTGGTTGAGCATGATAACGTCTGTTTAATGGATCGAGGTACTCTTGTTTGCAGCTCTCGCACATTGCAAAGTTTGCCATAGAGGTGTTTTTACGATCGTAAGGCAATGCATTGATAATTGAGTATCGCGGGCCGCAATTAGTACAGTTGGTGAACGGGTATCGAAAATATCGACTTGATTGATTGTCTATATCCGCAATACAATCATTACAAGTACACTTATCTGCGGACACAGCCACGACGGCGTCAGTGTTGCTTTCGCTATGGATAATACTAAAATGCAGCTCATCTTCAATTGTTTGTTTATCAACGATTATGATGTTATCTATCCGCGCGAGTGGCGGCTGCTCTTGGGCTAACCTTCGTTTAAATTCATTAATGACATTGGTGCTCGCTTGAGCCTCAATCGTTACTCCTTCGCTATTATTGAGCACACTGCCACTGAGTTTTAGTTCATGTGCTAATCGGTAGACAAAGGGGCGAAAACCGACACCCTGAACGATGCCGGAGATCTTGATACAAACACGTTGAGTAGATTGTGCCATTAATGTCTACGCTGCTTTAGAAACAACGAACCTACTGCGATATTTAGACCTTCTAAATCCATCTGTAGATTTGGATTAAGGGCAAAATTCTTGCCTAATCGCAATGAGATCCTTTTACCCAAAAGCTCATTGCTAAATGTACTCCCTGCCAATACGACAGATTTAATACTGATGTTTTGATCTAAATGCTCAATCCAATTGCAGATAAAGTCAGCAAGCGAATCGTGCATGCCGAAGGCGAGCTTTTCAATATTGCCATCTTCAGCCAATCTAAAGCTGATAATACTGCCAAGGGTTTTGCACCAGTTTAAACTTCTAAAAGCTTCCCCCCGAGTTAGGGGGAAGTCGACTCTCGGTGCATTACTGCCTTTGTGGCGCATCGCACTGGCGATAACAAAGTCATTAAGCTGTACCTTGTTGCTGCTAATATTTCTATCTGCTGTGGTGGCGCCAAGTATAATTGCCGCAATTGCCCATAGAGACTGAATATTATTTGTCGGCCCGCTAAGCTTCAACTCTAGTAACGCTAGATAATCTTCCGGGTATTTGAGTTTGAACTTATCAAAAAGATTCTTTTGTGGAGAAGAGTCGATCTGATGAACAATGTCATAACCATTATCAGGTAGTGTTGGAAACTCAAAAAACAGTTCTAGTTTTTGCTTAGAATCCATGGTCACTATACGACTTTTATTGCTATTACTTAGATAGAGTACCGCACAATTTTTTGCTTTCTTTACGCCGAGATTTGCAGCATGCAGGGCACAAGTTGCGGCCTCATGCTGTTCCTGAACTGGTGCTACCTCAGTATTTTTAGAATTTGCTAATGATAGCGCACTGACTTCAATGTGGTCTTTCACCCAGTGCACATCGTATTGTCCAAGGTGCGCATCGTCGTGCAACGGCGCCTTATCTGACTGGTAGCTTAATGTCGTATTGTTATGCCCTGTTTCTTTTAGCGGAATCCATTGTGCGTTAACTAGAGCGAGTTGCGGGTTGTCGGTGTGATTTATATAGATCCAATCGACACCACGCTGACGCAGGAGCTCACAAATTACCATCAGTAAGCGAGAATTAGCGAAACACAGTGAATATAGAGGTTCAGTTAGCCTA
Organism: Shewanella sp. KX20019; assembly: GCF_016757755.1. Lineage (NCBI taxonomy): Bacteria > Pseudomonadati > Pseudomonadota > Gammaproteobacteria > Alteromonadales > Shewanellaceae > Shewanella > Shewanella sp. KX20019. The sequence goes on from NZ_CP068437.1 coordinate 2,556,141, forward strand.
GGGTGGTTATCAATTGCTCGGCTACAAATTAGTGGCTTTTCGATACTCGATAATGCAAGGATTTGCTGATCAGACACCACAAAGTGGGCATTAAGGTTATTAGGGTTACAGATCACCAATTTCTGTCGTTCACTGGCACCCATTGCATTATTAGGTTTATAGCTCAGTTGTATTGCTTGTTTACCATCGAGAGTTGGTAGATCGACGTAACCTTTGCTTTCAAGATCATCGACCAGCAGTTTGAGCTCTAGTAAGCCTAGCGCCTGATGTTGTTTATTAAGGCGCTTTTCTGCTTGGCAGCAGGGGCAGACATAGTCTAATTGGCCAAAATACTTGGCTTGATTATCACCAAAGTGAGGTTGGCAGTGCTGACAATACTCTTGTAATAGTGGCGTATGCTGTAAAAGTTTGTTGTTGCCAATAGGGCTTTCAATAAGTGAGATATTGGGCTTTATTAACCATGATGAAATCAAAAAATCTTCAGCTATGGCATCGGCAAGTTGCTCTAGTGCGGGTTGTTCACCTTTTGCTTCAATAAAGTAATTATTGCCGGTTTGTCCGATAGTGACATCGTATTGGTCGTTTAATAGGTATTGGTTGCAGAGGTGGCCGTAGAAGGGCACCTCACGCTGACAGTCAAATTCAAATCTAATATTCTTCATCTGATATTAAGCCACGTTTGTAAGAGTCAGGAATGAGTGCATTGATATCGATGTTTGCTAAACGAGAGTGAGAGAAACCTAATTGTTCAAAGTGGTTGAATAAAGTGCGCTCCATTAATGGTACAGCGGCTTGGATTTGTGGAGTAAGGCCAAGAGTCATAGGTTCAAGCACCGTCGGAGTAACACCGAGAACAAAGGTTTTTGGTCTATCACCGACCATCTCCATCATGATTAATGTTTGCAGCATTTCTACTTCGTGTGCACTACCTTGCCAATCAATCTCTGGCGGTGCATCATCGAAATCAAAGAAGTAAACCTCGCCAGGTTCTACTCCGTTGGCATTAACCGTATCAACAACAATTAAATAGTCATACTGACATAAAGTAGGGATTAGGCCTTGGGCCAAAGTGCCACCATCGAGTAGATCGAGCTGATGCTCAGGATGGTGGAAATCGAAGTTTTCTTGGATGTAATTGACGAAATGTACGCCGATACCTTCATCGGCGTACAGGACATTGCCAATACCAAGTAGCAATATCTTCATGTTTTCCTTTTATTTTTTCTTATGATAATCATAACCAGAGACAATAGAGTCCACTGAGTTGTGCTTAAAGCGGATCCCACTCCAAACTGCCATATAGACATGGATGACAACAAAGATGATAAATACCCATGTAAAGTAGTGATGCCATATTCTGACCGGTGCAAGACCGCCCATCATCATAGTGACCCAGTTTGCGACGCCGCTAAGTGCTCCACCTAATCCTTGATGATACACATTGGCATATAACACTAAGCCAGTAACGCAGATCAGGAAGGCAACTAACGAAATTGCAAAGTAAGTCACAAATTGTAGTGGCCCGTAGACCCCAGCTTTATCTAAATGTCCCATCCAAAGATAAGACTTAAGTTGGGTTATCCAACTCTTGGGACTTAACACATCTTTAAATGAGCGTCTCTCGATATCACTTTTACCAAAAAAGAACAGATAAGCTCGGACCAAAGTAATGGCTACCAGAAGAAAACCAAATACTTGATGACCTCCTCGAATATAACCTTGTACCAGTACATCTGAGTTATCAGGTGCCACTAAAAATGGCCAGGAGATGTAAAACCCGGTAATGACAAGGACCAGAATGGCTAATGCTCTTAGCCAGTGAAATATCCTTGTCGCGGCACCAAAAACAAGTTCTCTTTGGTGGGTTGCAGATTGATTTGCCATGCTAACCCCCTTAACTAAAATCCGTTGGGATCGATTTTAAACTCACCCAGATTGGTTCCTTTGAAATCCATGACGTGAACAGCACATGCCATGCAAGGGTCAAAAGAGTGAATGATACGAATGACTTCTAATGGTTTGGTTGGATCTTCAAGTTTTAAGCCAATCAAAGATGCCTCATAAGGCCCCATGTTGCCTTCAACATCGACAGGTCCAGCATTCCAGGTTGTCGGTACCACTGCCTGATAGTTCTCTACCTTGCCACCCTTAATACGGATCCAATGGCTTAGCATGCCTCGTGGCGCTTCAATCATTGAATGGCCGACATACTCTCTATTTGGATCAATTTCAGGTTTGGTATAAGTAGACTCATCAGACTGCATATTAGTGAGTAGAGCATCAAAGGTTTTAAGGCCCTCTTCAGCAACAATCACAGTCTGCAGCATACGAGCAGCTGTACGACCTAACGTGGTAAATAGCGCTTCAACAGGTAGCCCCGTTGCACTAAGCAGTCCATTTACGGCGTCTACTACGACTTGATTACCGCGAGCATAGCTTACTAACAAGCAGGCTAGTGGGCCTACTTCAACAGGCTCACCTTGATAACGAGGTGACTTAACCCAGCTGTATTTGCCGTCGCCATCAACTGTAGGTAGTTTGCCGTAGACCGTGTCTCTTTCTACGAAGCCAGTGTAATCCGGTACGGTAGTGCCATCGTAAGGGTGTTGTGGACCATCCGCTTTGTACCAAGCATGAGTCACATCTTCTTTGATCAAATCTGGATTTAAATCGCTCACTCCAGCTAGATCGCCATTCATGATCACGCCTTGATTGAACATGTACTGTCCATCACCGAGCAAGAAATCATCTGTGGCTAAGAAGTTTTTCACGTTAACACCGCCGAGTACGCTTGGCTCACCGCCAAATGCTTCGGCTGCCATCACGATATCTGCCTTATAAGCGCGGATGATAAAGTCATTAACAATCGCGTGCTTCTGTTTCCACTCTTGTAATCGAGCAGGGCTCAACATGTCACGTACTGAGGTTACACCACCTACAACAATTGACTGTGGGTGCGGTGATTTACCACCGAAAATAGCCAGCATTTCAGCCGCAACGCGTTGTACTTCAAGTGCTTTAAGATAATGAGATAGCGCAATAAGATTTTGCTCAGGAGTGAACTTGTAAGTGCCATTGCCCCAATATGCATTAGCAAATGGTCCTAGCTTACCTGTCTCAACTAAACCTTTAACACGCTCTTGTACTGCTCTTAAGTCACCTTCACCAGCACTAATAGGATTATCAGTGTATTTAAGAGCAACTTGAGCTGCTAGTGCGGGATCAGCACTTAGTGCTGATACTACATCAACCCAGTCTAAACCGTGGAGATGGTAGAAGTGCACAATATGATCATGCATATAGAGCGAGGTTTGCATCAAGCTACGTAGATACTTAGCATTTAGCGGAATTTTGACGCCCAGTGCATTCTCTACCGCTTCTGTACCACAGCGATAATGAGAATAGGTACAAACGCCACAAATACGTTGTACGATTAAGCCGACATCCATAGGTGTACGACCCTTAAGAATGACTTCAATGCCGCGCCAAAGGGTAGAAGATGACCATGCTTTTTGAATAACATTATTCTCGTCAACTTCGACCTCTACTCGTAGATGGCCTTCAATACGAGTGATAGGATCGATTACTACACGTTTACTCATGATTATTCCTCTTCAGATTTGGCAAAGACACTGGCCACAGCATGTGCACCAATACCGACAGCGGTTGCACCTAAAATTACCGCACCTATGGTATCGGTGGTGGCATCCAATCCGTGTAGTAGCTGTCTACCTAATGGTTTTTCAAAATCAGCCATATCGTCCCAGAAGTTTGGCTCAGAGCAACCCATACAGCCGTGGCCTGCGAGCACTGGCCAACTGGTATGGTGATTAAATCGTTCGGTTGGGCAGTTGTTATAGGTGTAAGGACCTTTGCAACCAACTTTATATAAGCAGTACCCATCTTTAGCGCCTTGGTCACCAAACTCTTCTACAAATTCGCCAGCATCAAAACGTCCACGTCTTTCACAGTTGTCATGTACGCGCGCACCATAGGCCCACTTTGGACGGTTAAACATATCAAGTGCAGGAAGTTTGCCGAACATGATGAAATACATCAGTGTGCCAACAATGTTTTTCTCACTTGGTGGACAACCACCTAAGTTGATTACTGGTTTGTCGACAACTTCATATACGCCTTTGGCACCCGTAGGATTTGGCGAGGCGGCTTGTATGCCACCAAATGCTGCACAGGTTCCTACCGAGATAATTGCAGCAGCTCCAGCGGCGGCTTCCTTGACGATATGTAAACCAGTATGGCCTTTACAGCCGACGGTAAGGTAGGCACCGTTGTTGGCTGTCGGTACAGCACCTTCTACCGCCAGTAAATAGTTCCCCTTATAGGTTTCCAATGCATGCTCTAGGTTCTCTTCAGCTTGCCAGCCTGAAGCTGCCATCAATGTTTCATGGTACTCAAGAGAAACGTGGTCAAATATCAGCGAATCTAGGTTAGGGGTATCGGTACGAATAAGTGATTCAGAACACCCGGTACACTCCGCCATATGCAACCAAATAAGCGGCACGCGATTGGCAAGCTCGGCAGCTTCTGCCACTAACGTGCTGAACGGTAGGGGAAGGGCCAGCATTGCAGTAACAGATGCAGTCCATTTCATAAAATCACGACGGCTAATGCCATTCTGTAACATTTTATCTTGTAGCGTTTCACCGTGACGAGGTTTCAAGTGACGCAATTGTTCCATTCGCGCCACACCTTGCTGATAAAGGGCTTCGTGTGTTTCCATGGTTAAACCTTATTATTATTGGTAAGGAATTTGCTCTACGAAGTCAGTCTAGGCGTCAAAAAGCATCCTAATATTGATATGTGTCAAGGTTTATAGGGGTTTGGGAGGTAGGTTAAGAGGAAGATTATACTGGCTTGAGCTAGATCATTTATTTATTGTGGCAAAGGACAATATGTCTACGCTGCGGTGATGACGTGATCTCTGTCACTATTTTTGCTAGTTTTAATGTTAAGGTATCGTTAATGCAGCTGTCGGTGATAAATGGATGATTTACACCGTGTTCTACTAATTATGCGCTGATAGCGCAAGTTTGTTGTAACATCATTAAAGTTGTAAATAGTCATATTAAAGGGAATTATTATGGGTGAAAGAATATTTTTAGCGGTTATCTCAGGATTGGTACTGTCATTTAAGTGGCTTGCACTCGTGTTGGCGCCTATGTTAGCGATGGGAATGGTAGCTTTCATCATAAGTGATATCAGAGATGAGATAGTTGTGTCTGTTATTGTGGGTTGCTTGAGTTTAGGTTTAGTGATGGGCATTGTGCTAGCTGAGTACATTAGACGTCGCTTTGGTCTCATTAAGTTTGACGGCAAACTCTATGGCCATAAAGAGATTGATGGTCAGCAAGCAATGGCACGCAAAGCAGGTGAATACTGATAACAACTTAACAGCTAACTGTTGCTATTTGAAGGGTTATTCAGATGGTTGCAGATACAAAAAAGCCCCTAACTTACGTTAGAGGCTTTTTTAGTTACTCTGTCTTAAATTGACGAAACCTATCTAAAGCGGATCTTTAGAAGCTAGCCGACTTAGGTGCTCTAGGGAATGGAATGACGTCACGAATGTTAGATACGCCAGTCACATAAGAGACTAAACGCTCAAAACCTAATCCAAAACCTGCGTGTGGTACTGTGCCATAACGACGCAAATCACGATACCACCAGTAATCTTCTTGGCTTAGTTCCATCTCGGCAAGGCGCGCGTCAAGAACGTCTAAACGCTCTTCACGCTGAGCTCCACCGATGATTTCACCAATACCTGGTGCTAATACATCCATTGCTGCAACTGTTTTACCATCGTCATTCAAACGCATATAGAATGCTTTGATATCTTTTGGATAGTTTTTAACGACAACTGGCGCCTTGAAATGTTCTTCAGCTAGGTAGCGTTCATGCTCTGAATGTAGATCGATTCCCCACTCAACATCATACTCAAACTTTTTATCACAAGCTTTAAGAATTTCGATTGCATCAGTGTAATCAATTTGAGCAAAATCGCTGGTCACGAAGGCTTCTAAACGCTCGATAGCGGTTTTTTCTACACGCTGTGCAAAGAATTCAAGATCATCTCTTCGCTCAGCCAATACTGCTTTAAAGCAGTATTTCAGCATATCTTCAGCCAGTTTTGCAGCATCATCTAGATCGGCAAACGCAATCTCAGGTTCAACCATCCAAAATTCAGCAAGGTGACGACTCGTATTTGAGTTTTCAGCGCGGAAGGTTGGACCAAAGGTATAAACCTTAGAAAGGGCGCAGGCATATGTTTCTGCGTTCAACTGACCAGATACGGTTAAGAATGACTCTTTACCGAAAAAGTCTTCGTTGTAATCAACAGCGCCTTTATCATCACGTGGCAGGTTTTCGAGATCCAGCGTTGATACGCGGAACATCTCACCAGCACCTTCGGTGTCTGAAGCGGTAATGAGGGGTGTCGAAACCCAAATATAACCTTGCTCGTTATAAAAGCGGTGAATCGCTTGTGATAAACAGTTACGCACACGAGCGACCGCGCCAATGATATTGGTACGTGGGCGTAAATGTGCTAATTCACGTAGATGCTCAATAGAGTGACGTTTAGCTGCCATAGGGTAAGTGTCTGGATCTTCTACCCAGCCAGCAACCTCAATGTTGGTCACTTGCATTTCGTAGGCCTGGCCCTTACCCGGAGATTCAACAACCTCACCAGTCATAATGACAGAACAACCCGCAGTAAGCTTTAACACTTCGTTGTCGTAATTCTCTAAATTATTCGGTACTACGCCTTGAATAGGGTCAAAACATGAACCGTCATAAATAGCGAGGAATGAGATCCCAGCTTTAGAATCGCGGCGGGATCTAACCCAGCCACGTACTGTGATTTGCGAACCAATCGCAAATTCACCTTTAAACACAGAAGCGACAGATGTAATGCTCATTGTTGCTTAGTTCTCCAACGAAACGTTTGAATAAAAAATTTGGAGGTTTATATTACCTTGATACAAGCATTTCTCAAGTGGAAAGTAAGGTAAGTTGGTCTGGATCTTGGTATTGTTTGAAAAAGAACGCTAAAACTATGGATGGCATCGATGAAAAGGCTCAGAGCATTCCAATATTTGCTAACAACTTTATCTGTTTTGGGTTGGTCATTAGCGGTTTATGCATTGATGCTGTTCGATCAAGCGAGACCCGATACCGCTGTGGGTTACCTTAAAAGTAAAGGGGCAGAAATACGGCTTGAGTGGGATCCAGTGCAAACAGTATTGCTTGCAGATATCGTTTGGTGGTGTGCATTAGTGAGCTTTATAAATTTGGGCTTTAATTACTATATTGCCAAAAACAGTCGCCTTGGCTGGTGGATTAATATTCCTTTGCTATTTTTGTGCTCTTTATCAGCGGGGCTATATATACGTTATGTAGTCTAAGGTTACATTGTATCGCTATGATAAGACGACTGAGCTAAAAGTTAAGCATCATGGTGAGCAATAAGCTGGCACAATTGATCAATCATAGCCGCGGTGGCACCCCAAATAAAGTAGGACTTGTACGGGATAAAGTGAATGGGGTATTCAATTCCCTTACGACTAAAATATTGCGTATGCCTATTATCTTTATCCAATAGAAATGATAGTGGGATGGTAAAAAGTTCATCTACCTCGCCAGGATCGATAATCGGCGTAAACGGTTGTTTTACAATACTGACCACCGGCGTGATGTCGAAACCGGTAAACGTTTTATGATCGTGCAATAAACCAAGCACATCAACATTGTTAGCCAATAAACCAATCTCTTCCTGAGCTTCACGCAGGGCTGTTGCTTCTAAGTTGGTATCAAACTCCTCAACCTTTCCCCCCGGAAAACTGATTTGCCCTGGATGCGAACGTAAATGAGTAGGCCGACGGGTAAGTAAAAGCTCGAGTTCGCCGTTATTAAGACTTAGGGCAATTAGCACGGCAGCTTTTCGCAAAGGTTTAGATAGATCAAACTGATGAGATGCGGGTAAATGATGAGATTTATGCAAAGAGTGGAGATTAAATTTGAGCCTAAACTCCACTAAATTCATATTATTATACCTCTTGGTTAACGCGGGATAGCACAGGTAATATTTTACTGACCTTATCAAAAGTTTCTTGATACTCAGCATCAACCTTAGAGTCAGCGACTATGCCACCCCCGGCCCAACAATAAATCACATTACTCTGTTTGAGATCTTGTGGTTCATTATGTTGTTGTGCAACTAAGGTACGAATAGTGATACTGGAATCCATATTTCCATTTTGGCTAATATAACCAATAGATCCACAGTAAAGACTTCTTCGTGATGGTTCAAGCTCTTCAATGATGGCCATTGCACGGATTTTGGGTGCGCCAGTAATAGAGCCTCCAGGAAAGCAGGCTTTCAGTAGGTCGGTAGCATCTAGCGTTGGTTTTAATGTAGCGGTAATGGTACTGACCAAATGATGCACTGCAGGAAAGCTTTCTATATCAAAAAGCTTAGGCACATTAACCGAGCCAGCGGTGGCGACTTTACCAATATCATTCCTGAGCAGATCAACAATCATTAGGTTCTCGGCGCGATCTTTTTCTGATGTGGCTAACAGCGATGCCATTTGCTTATCTACTCGGGGATCACTATCTCTTGGCATGGTGCCTTTTATCGGTTTTGTCTGTATTTGGTCTACTAACAAAGAGACAAATCGTTCAGGTGATATCGATAACACAGCGTGTTGAGGTAACCTGATAAAGGCTGAGAAGGGCGCTGCATTACTTTCCCTTAACGCTAAATAGGCTTGCCATTCATCCCCTTCATACTGGCTACTAAATCGTTGCGTTAGGTTAATTTGGTAACAGTCGCCATCATTGAGGAACTGCTGTATTTGGCCAAATTTATCACTGTATGCGGCGGCATTGGTTTGGTTGTGCCACTGGCTGGTTAGTCTAAAGGGCTTTTTGCTGGCACATGATACTTTGATATCGCGGGTTTCTTGAGCCTCAGGCACTAGGAGCGTCGAATGAATAGGCGCTAAGGTTGCGAGCAATGCATCAAGTGAGACTTTTGTAGTCTCTAACTCTTGTTGGCTTTGATAATGCACTAGCGTCCATGCCTGCAGCTGATAATCAAATACCAGCGCCCAGTCATATACGCCAACGTTCATGATTGGCAGTGAAATATCATCTTTTGCGATAACCGGCAGCTTTTCGATGTTACGACCTAAATCATAGCTGAAACAGCCCATGGCTCCCCCCGAAAAGGGTAACGGGCTGCCTTTGATAATGGGGAAAAATTCAGCCAAGGTTTGTTTCAGTAGACTAAAAGGGTCCTCCGTGTATTGCTCAATGTAATGGCTGGGAGATAGTTGATCACTTGTAAGACTGTATAAAGGTTCTCTATTGGGGGTTTTAGTTATTTGGGTTGAATTTTCAGTGCTAACCAATGTTGCAATTGGGCTGGCACAGATCACATCGAACTTTGCATCAATGTGATCGGCATTGGCGGAATCGAGTAAAATGGCCCAAGGAGAATCAGAAAACAGGCCAAAAATTGTTTCAGTGTCTAAATTCCAATCAAGACGCATCGAAAATACGGATTTAGGCGCCAATTTGTTCATCTATTAACCCTATCTAAAATGTGATGTTTAACTCAAAGTCGCGAAAGAGTATCATATTGCTCACACAAGTTATAAAAACAAAACACACAAGCCGCTACGGCTGCTGGAGCGTACATCTCAGTATATTTATGGGATGTATCAGTCAAAAATAAGTGTCTGTTAAAAAGGAAGTGTCTGTGAGCAAAGTAATCCCTGTAATCAAGCAAGCCGATTTAATCGAAAGCGTTGCTGATGCCCTGCAATATATCTCCTATTATCACCCAAAAGATTTCGTTGACTCAATGGCTGATGCCTATGAGCGTGAAGAAAGTGCAGCTGCGAAAGATGCTATTGCACAGATCTTGATCAATTCACGCATGTCAGCTGAAGGAAAACGTCCTCTTTGCCAAGATACAGGTATCGTGACCTGTTTCGTCAAAATTGGTATGGCTGTTCAGTGGGATAAAACGGATTTAACGGTACAAGAGATGGTTGATGAAGGTGTACGCCGTGCTTACACCAATCCTGATAACCCGCTTAGAGCATCCATAGTTGCAGATCCTGCTGGTGGGCGTAAGAACACCAAAGACAATACGCCGTCAGTGGTACATGTTGAAATGGTCCCTGGAAACCATGTTGATGTTGCTATCGCTGCTAAAGGCGGTGGTTCTGAGAATAAATCTAAAATGGTGATGCTCAATCCATCAGATGATATAGCAGCGTGGGTAGAAAAAACACTGCCTACTATGGGCGCTGGTTGGTGTCCTCCTGGAATGCTAGGTATCGGCATTGGTGGTACTGCTGAAAAAGCCGCAGTGATGGCAAAAGAATCACTTATGGATCCAGTCGATATCCATGAGTTACAAGCTCGCGGTGCTGAAACAACGGATGAAAAATTACGCTTAGAAATTTTTGATCGTGCTAATAAGTTAGGTATTGGTGCTCAAGGGCTTGGTGGTGTTACCACTGTATTAGATATTAAGATTAAATCTGCTCCTACACATGCAGCATCTAAGCCTGTGGTGATGATCCCCAACTGCGCGGCAACACGTCACGTGCATTTTCACCTAGACGGTAGCGGACCGGCTGAACTAACACCACCATCGCTTGAAGATTGGCCAAAAATCACTTGGGAAGTTGGCGAAAGCGTGCGCCGGGTAAATCTTGACACCGTTACTCAAGAAGAGATGGAGCAGTGGAAGAGTGGTGATACCGTTTTGCTTAGTGGCAAGATGTTAACTGGACGAGATGCAGCCCATAAACGCATTCAAAGCTTAATTGAAAGTGGTGAAGGCTTACCTGAAGGTGTCGATTTTAAGGGTAAGTTTATCTATTACGTTGGTCCTGTTGATCCAGTCGGTGATGAAGTCGTTGGCCCTGCGGGCCCGACGACTGCAACTCGCATGGATAAGTTTACCGATCTGATGTTAGACAAAACCGGTCTTATGGGCATGATTGGTAAAGCGGAGCGCGGTCCTGCAACCGTTGCATCAATTAAGCAGCATAAGTCTTGCTATCTAATGGCGGTTGGCGGTGCCGCGTATCTAGTGTCTAAAGCGATTAAAAAGTCACGTGTCGTTGCATTTGAAGATCTGGGTATGGAAGCCATCTATGAGTTTGATGTAAAAGATATGCCAGTAACCGTTGCGGTTGATTCAGACGGCGTTAATGCTCACGATACTGGACCCGCTATCTGGAAAGTAAAGTTAAACTGATCGTTCTCAATCGGTAGTAATTAACAGTCATTAACGGGTTAGCTTTTGCTTAACCCAACTATTGATAATATCCTTTGCTAAGTCACATTTAGTCACCCTTTGAATGGCTTAAACGTATTGCTTAAGCCATTCAATTTGGATAATGTGCTGTATTCGCTTCAGGGATTATTTTGTCGCCCATCGTGGTAACACACCTTTAAACATAACAATAAGACTAAAATGATGAAAAAAACTGCAATCATTATGGCGTTAGCATCTGTTGGCGCTGCTTTTAGCGTACAAGCTGCATCTCCAACGCCTTTTACGGTTCAACAATTAGTTAAAATTAATAAACTTCATTCGGCTGTATTATCCAATGACGGCACTAAAGTTGTCTATGCTATCAAAAATGTTGATACCAATGGGAAGGCCAGCTCAGACCTTTATATTCAAGATTTAAACTCAAATACAGCCGATGCAAAACAGCTCACGCAGTTTGCAGGTACAGAGCACAGCGTGGCTTTTGGACCAAACGACAAGAGTGTCTATTTTCTTGCTGCGCGCGATGGTTCAAGCCAACTTTACCAACTGCCTTTAGATGGTGGTGAAGCGAAGCAAGTATCAGATTTCCCACTCGACGTTGAAGGTTTTAAGCTTTCAAATGACGGTACTCAAGTCGTGGTCAACATGCGTGTTTTCCCTGAGTGTAAAGACTTAGCATGCTCAAAAGAGAAATTTGATGTAGAAGCTGCGCGTACATCTACAGGCCGTGAATATAAGCAGTTGATGGTCAGGCACTGGGATACCTGGAATGACCATTCTAGAAGCCACCTATTTGTCGCGAAGCTTAATGGAAAGACAGTCACAAGCGCCGTTGATGTTACAGTTGGCCTTGATACGGAAACACCCCCTAAACCGTTCTCAGGAATGGAGGAGGTGACGTTCACTCCAGACGGTAAGTATGTTGTTTATAGCGCTAAAGCACCAAGTAAAGATCAAGCTTGGACGACAAACTATGATTTATGGCAGGTGAGTGTGGATGGTGGCGATGCCAAAAACTTAACTGAGTCGAATAAAGCATGGGATGCTCATCCTACTTTTTCTGCTGATGGACGCTACCTTGCTTATCTTGCAATGACAAAGCCTGGCTTTGAAGCAGACCGTTATCGCATCATGCTGCGCGATACCGTGACCGGCCAAGAGAAAGAGGTTGCGCCGCTTTGGGATCGTAGCCCGCATTCGTTAGCATTTGGTAAAGACAACAAAACACTTTATGTAACAGCGCAAGATATTGGCCAAGTGTCTATCTTCGAAGTCAACACCCAGTTTGGCGATGTGAAAACCATCTATAACGAAGGCAGCAACAGTGTTGTCGGTATAAATGCAGACAAGATAGTCTTTAGTAATAAATCACTTGTAGAACCAGGCGACCTATACTCTATTAATTTGGATGGTCAAAACCTAAACCGTTTAACAGAGATAAACAAAGATAAACTAGCTGAGATAAAGTTTGGGGAGTATCAACAGTTTAGTTTCAAAGGTTGGAATAACGAAGAGGTTTATGGTTATTGGATAAAACCTTCAAACTATAAAGCCGGCGAACAATATCCAATCGCGTTCTTGGTCCATGGTGGTCCACAAGGATCATTTGGTAACTCGTTTAGTAGCCGTTGGAATGCACAATTATGGGCTGGCGCGGGTTATGGCGTGGTAATGATCGACTTCCACGGTTCTACTGGTTACGGCCAAGCATTTACTGATTCAATTACCCAGGACTGGGGCGGAAAGCCACTAGAAGATCTGCAAAAAGGCCTGGCGGCAGTTACTCAGCAACAGAAATGGCTCGATGGTGACCGTGCATGTGCACTTGGCGGTTCGTACGGCGGCTATATGATGAACTGGATCCAGGGTAACTGGAACGATGGTTTCAAGTGTCTTGTTAACCATGCAGGTCTATTCGACATGCGCTCTATGTATTATGTTACTGAAGAACTTTGGTTCCCAGAGTATGAATTTGGTGGCACTTATGATGCTAACAAAGAGCTTTACGAGAAGTTTAACCCAGTCAACTACGTTGAGAACTGGCAGACACCTATGCTGGTTATCCATGGCGAGAAAGACTTCCGTGTTCCTTATGGTCAAGGACTTGCAGCCTACACCTTTATGCAGCGTAAAGGGATCCCATCTGAACTACTCGTATATCCAGATGAAAACCACTGGATCTTAAACCCTGATAATTTAGAGCAATGGTACGACAATGTTTTAGGTTGGATGGACCGTTGGACTGAGAAGTAAAATCAATTTTAAAAAGCCAGAACATACGTTCTGGCTTTTTTTTATCGATCTGTTGCCGCGTCGAGTAAAACGGTTAACGGCTTACTTTTACGCTATTTGGCGGAGCTCAATACAGCAGTACCGATTCAAGTTGGCTTGGTAACATGCACGATTAAAGATTCGGCCTATAACACTTATCTGGACTGCTTTTAATTAAGGATCAATATGACAGCATTAGCCGATACTCCCAAACCACCTTATTACTGCGTGGTGTTCACCTCGGTTTTATCTAACGATACAGATGGTTACTCAGCAATGGGAATGCGAATGGTAGAGCTGGCGCAAAGCCAACCTGGATTTCTCGGCATTGAATCGGCTCGAGAAACGCTAGGTATTACCGTTTCATACTGGCAAACACTGGATGCCATTAAGGCGTGGAAACAACATGCAGAACATCAAGTAGCACAGTCAATGGGCAGGAAGAAATGGTACAGCCATTTTGCGCTAAGGATTGCTAAAGTCGAGCGCGACTATATGATCTAGAGCGGAAGATGTTGACCGAAGAGGTTGTTGATACAGACAGGCTAACAATCATCGCTATAGGCTCGCACAAAATAGTCTCTAGTTTGGGTAGGAGCACCGTAAACCACGTGGCACTTGTAGGTACCATTTGCTATCTCTGTTAGCTTATCAGCGGATGCTACAGGTACTATTGCGGTAGCTGACTGCTCTGTGCGTGCAACCGTAATGTAAAACTCCTGCTCATTTAGCCCAAACACCTGACGGTAGTTATCGTTAACCTGAGTTGATGACGACAAAGGCGCAATTGGGTAGCCAAAGCTGACATATAACCTGGTACCACTGGCATCGATAAAGTACTCTCCTACGCGTGCATCCCAATTCGGGTGGTTACCACATTGAAATGTACACCCTTCAAGAGTTTCTATATTGGCAAGGTTGCTTTTAGCAAACGTTAACTGATTTTGTGATGAGATCAATGCTGCTAAAGAGCGTACTTTTGCAGCCTTTGCGTCCGAACTAAGGTCTAATAATTTAGGTACTGCAATGACTGATAGAACAGCCAATATGATAATTACAATAATGAGTTCAATCAGGGTGAAGCCAGATATGGGGGAGCGCTTAAGCAGCATAAATACTTTGTCTAATTGGATTTGGGCGCAGACTAACGATTTTGCTCATCGGCAACAAGTATCGACCGATACAAACTGATACATAGCAGCGCTAAATGTTAGGTCGGTCACAGTTATTACATCTTTAGAAAGTGCAGATTTAAAGCATGTTTTCACATTTACTTTTATATTGGGTATTTTGAATACTGTAAGCTAGCGATACAAAGATACAAAGATACAAAGATACAAAGATACAAAGATACAAAGATACAAAGCGAACATTTCCCAAAAGCTATAGAGCAAGCAACATTGTACATAGGGCGAATAGCGACTATTGAATTTACGTTTAAATACCGAGTAAATTAGAGGAGCGTGTTTATTTAATACTAAGCATATATCAGCCTATTTTTAGCCCGTTCTTACACTACGTTAGCCATGAAAAATAATGATTGCTAATTAAATAAATGCTGGGCTAGCTGTTCGCTTGGTGACTGAAGCCCAGCTTAATATAGGAAGTGTTTAAAGTGAATACATTTGAAGCGTTTGCGTTAGAAGTTAAGAGTTGAATTTCTGCTAGCCCCTTTGCTTGAGATAACTAATTTTAACTTTGGAGGATAAATGAACTTGCTTGAGTAGGGATGTAAAAAGGCCTGCTATAGAGCAGGCCTTTTAGGATTAGCTTACTTTGGGGCTAAGTCCACTTCAAAAAACTTAGCAAATCCAAAGACTACATTAGCTAAAATTGGTTCATGGTGTTGTCTTTACCTGATGCTTTTAGCGCTTGGTCACCAGAGAAGTACTCTTTGTGGGCATCTCCCATATCAGAGCCTGCCATATTCTGATGCTTAACACATGCGATGCCTTGACGGATCTCTTTACGTTGAACGTTAGCAACATAACCGAGCATGCCTTGGTCACCGAAGTACTCTTTTGCAAGGTTATCGGTAGATAAAGCAGCAGTATGGTAAGTCGGTAATGTAATAAGGTGATGGAAAATACCGGCTTCACGCGCTGCGTCAGCTTGGAAGGTACGGATTTTTTCATCTGCTTGAACCGCAAGTTCTGTGGTGTCGTAGTCGACACTCATTAACTGCTCACGGTTATAAGCGCTAACATCTTCACCAGCATCTTTCTTAGCGTCAAACACCTGCTGACGGAAGTTCAATGTCCAGTTAAACGACGGTGAGTTGTTATATACCAGCTTTGCATTTGGTATTACTTTACGGATCTCATTTACCATTGCGCCAATTTGCGATACGTGAGGTTTCTCAGTCTCAATCCAAAGTAGATCTGCCCCATTTTGTAGAGAGGTAATACAATCTAGTACGCAGCGCTCTTCACCCGTACCAGCACGGAACTTAAACAGTCCATTTGGTAAACGTGATGGTTTAACTAGTTGTCCACCCTGTTGGAATACTACGTCGCCGTTGGCAAGATTGGCAGCATCAATAGCCTCAACTTCAAGGAATGAGTTGTACTGATCACCCAAATCACCGGCTTCGCTTGTTACGGCAATCTTTTGAGTCAAGCCAGCACCCAAAGAGTCAGTACGCGCTACAATCACACCATCATCGATTCCAAGTTCTAAGAATGCATAGCGTACCGCGTTAATTTTGGCTAAAAACTCAACATGTGGCACGGTGACTTTACCGTCTTGATGGCCACACTGCTTAACATCTGATACTTGGTTTTCTAATTGAATACAGCATGCGCCAGCTTCAATCATCTGCTTAGCCATCAAATAAGTAGCTTCTTCATTACCAAAACCAGCATCGATATCGGCGATAATAGGGACTACATGAGTTTCAAAATTATCGATCTTGTCTTGAATAGCACTTTTTTCAGTTTCGCTAGCACCATCTAGCTGGCGGAATAAGCCGCCTAATTCACGAGCGTCGGCTTGGCGAAGGAAGGTGTACAACTCCTTAATGAGCGCCGCTACAGACGTTTTTTCGTGCATTGATTGGTCTGGAAGGGGACCAAACTCACTGCGAAGGGCTGCGACCATCCAACCTGAAAGGTATAAGTAACGACGCTTAGTGGTTAGAAGGTGTTTTTTAATTGAAATCATTTTTTGCTGGCCAATAAAGCCATGCCAACAACCGAGAGACTGGGTGTACTGCGAAGAGTCCTTATCGTAGTTGTCCATATCTTCACGCATAATCTTGGCAGTATACTTAGCGATGTCTAACCCTGTTTGAAAACGGTTCTGTAAACGCATACGCGCTACCGACTCAGGATTGATTGCATTCCATGCACTACCTTCTGCATTAATCAAGGTAGCGGCTTCATCGATGTTAGTTCTGTAGTTTGTCATGTGTATATTCCTTTAACAATTGATCAGCGGCGATTGATTACGTTGAAAATATTAGTTAGATTTGGTTAAATAAGTCTAATTTATAGTTTTTATTCTCGGTATTTATCTTATGAATATATCTCGTGTTGACCTGAATTTGTTAGTTTATTTAGACGTTCTACTACGTGAACGAAATGTTACCAAAGCGGCAGATCAGCTTGGAATTAGCCAACCAGCGATGAGTAACGGTCTAAAAAGGTTGCGGACATTATTTGATGATCCCTTGCTGATCAGGACGAGCCAAGGGATGACGCCCACTGAAAGAGCGCAAGAGTTGCAGCCAACAATAAGCGAGTTAATTATTGGGTTGGAGAAAGCCGTGCAGCCACGCGCCAATTTTAATGCAGCAGAAAGTGACAAAGTCTTCCGTGTGATGGCAAGTGATTATGCTGAAGCGACATTGATCCCACCGCTTATTGCAAAGCTCCGTACTGAAGCGCCAAATGTTATTCTCGATATCATGACCCCAAGCGATGTAAATTTCCCTGATGTAGAACAAGGAAGGGTCGATATGGTGATTAATCGATTCGATAGTATTCCGCAATCTTTTCATCAGAAGGTATTGTGGAGTGATGACTTTAGCTGCTTGATAAGTAATACAAATCCTGTGTTAGAGAAGTTTTCACTAGAAAATTACCTCGAAGCAAAACACGTTTGGGTGAGTAAAACTGGCATGGGTGTAGGTGTAGGAATGGACCCAGATGATGTACAACGCTTAGGCTGGGTCGATGAAGCTTTAACGCGAATAGGTGTAAAACGACGTATTACCGTCTTTACCCGCCATTACCAAGCAGCTTGTTTATTGGCAGAACAACAAGATTTGATCGCTACCATACCAAGTAAGATGGCAAGGCAGTATGAGCACAACGATCGGGTTAGCATAGTTGCACCACCCTTCGTCATACAACCCATTGCGCTTACTATGGCTTGGAGCCCTTTACTACAGCATAATCCAGCGCATAAATGGATGAGGCAACTGATCACCCAGACTGCTGATAGCTTTAGTCGCGGAAAATTGTAAAAGTGATATTAATCCAAAAATGACGTTTAATTACACCAAAATCACAGTTTGCATAAGTACGATGAATAATGAAAATCATAACTATAAATTGGCTAAATATGCATTGCTTGATATAGGGTAAAGAAAATTACCCTTCATTGGTGTAAATAATAGTCGGTGTAATTAGTAGATGGATGAGTGCTCGAGCAATATAAGAGCTGTGCAAAGGATGAACAGGGGCAAAATATGACAACATATATTCAAATCGGTGAACTACAAGTCGCCAGCGAGTTATCAGATCTCGTCGCAAATGAAATTTGTCCAGGAACAGGGCTCAATGCAGAACAGGTTTGGTCTAAATTTGAAGAGATTGTCACTGACCTTGCGCCGATCAATCGCCAGCTATTACAGAAGCGCCAGCAATTGCAGCAACAGATAGATGAATGGCATATCGGCAACAAGGGCCAAGGGTTTGAACTACAGGCTTATAAAACATTTCTTTATGACATCGGCTACCTTATTCCTGAAGGCGAAGCATTCACCATTACGACTGAAAATGTCGATACCGAAATTACCCAGCAAGCTGGACCACAGCTGGTTGTGCCAGTTAAGAATGCCCGATTCGCGCTAAACGCAGCAAATGCACGCTGGGGCAGTTTATATGATGCTCTCTATGGCACCGATGCGATTTCAGAGCAAGATGGAGCCGAATTAAGCAAAAGTTACAATCCCGTGCGTGGATCAAAGGTGATAGCGTTCGCCAAACAACACCTTGATATAGTGGCTTCATTATTAAGTGGTAGTCATGCTGATGTAACGTCCTACACGATTAAATCTGGTGTTTTAGTAGCGACGCTAAAAAGTGGCGATGTCACAGGACTCGCAGACGCAAAGCGCTTTGTAGGTTACCAAGGTTCAGAACAGCAGCCTAGTGCCATATTACTTAAAAACAATGGTTTGCATGTCGAGATCCAAATTGATGCCAAGAGCCTGATTGGTCAGAGTGACCCGGCTGGTGTCAGCGATTTGTTAGTCGAAGCTGCAGTCACCACTATTATGGATTGTGAAGACTCGGTTGCTGCAGTCGATGCGGAAGATAAAGTAGAGATCTATCGTAATTGGTTAGGCTTAATGCAAGGTAACTTATCAGCATCGTTGTTTAAAGATGGTAAAGAGATAACGCGTGAGCTAAATGATGATCGCATATACCTCAACCCTAACGGCCAGAAACTAACACTTGCTGGTCGAAGCTTACTGTTTGTACGAAATGTCGGCCATCTAATGACCATTAATGCGGTACTGGATAAAGAGGGACGTGAGATTCCAGAGGGGATCTTAGATGGGATGATGACGGTACTTGCTGCGATGCACGACCTGCAGGGAAATAATAACAACCGTAGTAATAGTCGCAGAGGCTCAATTAATATTGTTAAACCAAAGATGCACGGCCCTGAAGAGGTGCAATTCACTTGTGATCTGTTTACTAAAATTGAAGACGCATTAAAGCTTGCTCGTAACACGATTAAAGTCGGTATTATGGATGAGGAGCGTCGTACCACGGTTAATCTCAAAGAGTGTATACGGGTCGCATCAGAGCGTGTGGTGTTTATCAACACAGGCTTTTTAGATAGGACTGGTGATGAGATCCATACCTCAATGAAAGCGGGTCCATTTGTAGCAAAGTCTCTGATGAAACAACAGCAATGGATAGCTGCTTATGAAGATTGGAATGTTGATACCGGTTTAGCATGTGGACTACAGGGCCGTTCTCAAATAGGTAAGGGCATGTGGCCAATGCCAGATGAAATGGCTGCCATGCTTGAGCAAAAGATAAGCCACCCCAAAGCGGGCGCAAATACCGCTTGGGTGCCGTCGCCTAACGGTGCCGTTCTGCATTCGACCCATTATCATAAGGTGAACGTTACCGAAGTTCAAAATCGGCTAAAACTGCGCTGCCGTGCAAGCCTAGATGATTTGTTGACGATACCGCTAATGCAGTCCCCTAATGAGCTGACTGCTGAACTAAAAACCTTTGAGCTAGAGAATAATGCTCAAGGCATATTGGGTTATGTGGTGCGTTGGATTGATCAAGGTGTCGGATGCTCGAAAGTACCCGATATTAACAACGTGGGTCTAATGGAAGATAGGGCAACATTAAGGATCTCTTCACAGCATCTGGCTAACTGGTTAGCACACGGCATATGCACAAGAGATGAAGTGATGACAGCGCTTAAAAAAATGGCTGCTGTGGTCGACGCTCAGAACAAAGCGGATAGCAGTTATATCAATATGGCACCTAATTTCGATGGCATTGCGTTTAAAGCCGCATGTGATCTAGTGTTTAAAGGTGAAGAGCAACCGTCGGGTTATACTGAGCCGCTGCTACATGCTTATCGCATTCAAGCTAAAGCCAGTTGAGTCTATTAGTTAACTAAAAAAAGCCTTAACAGCGCACTGTTAAGGCTTTTTCATATCGGCAATTTAAAATGTTACAGGCTATTGATCGCTGTAATCATTACCGTAATAGCTGGCCAATAAAATCTGTTTTAGCTCAGCAATGAGCGGGTAACGTGGATTAGCACCTGTACATTGGTCGTCAAAGGCATCCTCTGCGAGTTCATCTAGTTTTGCGATGAAGTCGGCTTCATTGACTCCTGCTGCTTGGATTGAGCTTGGAATGCCAATCTTCTCCTTGAGAGCATCAATTTCTTTAAGTAGAGCCTCGACTTTTTCTTCATCTGTAATGCCTTCACCTACGGTGCCATCTAGTTTTAAGTATTCTGCAATTTTTGCGTAACGACATAATGCCTTCGGTCTATCATACTGGCTAAAGGCTGCCTGTTTGGTCGGCATATCAGTCGCGTTAAAACGAATGACGTTACTTATTAATAATGCATTTGCGAGTCCGTGAGCAAGATGAAATTCAGCGCCGAGTTTATGTGCCATTGAGTGGCAGATCCCGAGGAACGCGTTAGCAAATGCGATCCCCGCGATTGTAGCGCCATTATGTACTTTTTCACGCGCTAATGGCGCTTGGGCACCATGTTCGTAGGAATCTGGCAAATGAGTAAACAATAGATCGAGTGCTTGCAAGGCCTGGCCATCACTGTATTCATTAGCCATAACACTGACATATGCCTCAAGTGCATGAGTTATTGCGTCAATACCACCAAAAGCCGTTAAAGACTTTGGCATATCCATAACAAGGTTTGGATCAACAATTGCCATATTAGGCGTTAGCTCGTAGTCGGCAATCGGGTATTTCATACCGGTCTTTTCATCGGTGACTACCGCAAATGGAGTGACTTCAGAACCCGTACCAGAGGTTGTTGGAATTGCTACCATCATGGCTTTTTTACCGAGCTTAGGAAATTTGTAGATACGTTTACGGATATCCATAAAGCGCAGTGCTAGGTCGGCAAAATCAACATCGGGATGTTCATACATCACCCAGATGATTTTGGCTGCATCCATAGGAGAGCCGCCGCCAAGTGCAATGATCACATCAGGTTGGAAACTTTTAGCAACTTTCGCACCTTGGTTGACAATTTCCATTGTAGGATCGGCTTCGACATCGTAGAACACTTCAGTTTCAACACCTTGGCTCTTCAATATTTTTATCGTCTCATTGCAATAGCCATTATTAAACAGGTATTTATCAGTAACAATGAGAGCACGTTTTTTGTCTGATAACTCTTCTAATGCAATGGGCAGACTGCCGCGACGGAAATAGATAGACGAAGGTAGTTTGTGCCACAGCATATTCTCTGCTCTCTTTGCGACCATTTTTTTATTAATAAGATGGCTTGGACCGACATTCTCAGAAATCGAGTTACCACCCCATGAACCGCAGCCTAAGGTTAACGATGGCGCTAGTTTGAAATTATAAAGATCGCCAATGCCACCTTGTGAAGCGGGGGTATTGATGAGAATACGTGCCGTTTTCATTCTAAAACCAAACGCTTTAACGCGGTCGGTTTGGGTATCTTGGTCTGTATAGAGGCCTGATGTGTGTCCAATACCGCCAAGTGTTACCAACGCTTCTGCTTTGTCCATTGCATCGTTAAAATCATCTGCACGATACATCGCTAACAGCGGTGATAGTTTTTCATGGGCAAAAGCTTCAGCCTGGTCGATATTGGAGACTTCACCAATAAGGACCTTTGTACTGTAGTGCACATCAATACCTGCCATTTTGGCAATAGTCGCAGCGCTTTGGCCGACGATATCCGCATTTAAGCCACCGTTTTTAAGAATGACATTTTGCATTAATGCTGTTTCTTCAATGCTTAGCATGTAACCGCCGTGACTGGCAAAGCGCTCTTTTACCGTATCGTAGATCTCGTCCACAATAATGACGGCTTGCTCAGATGCGCATACAACACCGTTATCAAAGGTTTTTGACATTAAAATTGAGCTAACGGCGCGTTTAATATCGGCAGTTTCGTCAATAACGATCGGCGTGTTACCCGCGCCAACACCGATAGCAGGCTTACCAGACGAGTAGGCGGCTTTAACCATTCCAGGACCGCCAGTGGCCAAAATGAGGTTAATATCTGCATGGGTCATTAATTGATTTGATAAAGCCACGGATGGCTCATCTATCCAACCGATAATATCTTTAGGGGCACCAGCAGCTACAGCGGCTTCCAGTACAATTCGAGCTGCAGTCGTCGTCGAGTTCTTAGCTCTTGGGTGCGGAGAGAAGATAATACCATTGCGAGTTTTTAAGCTAATGAGTGCTTTAAATATTGCAGTTGAAGTGGGGTTTGTTGTGGGGACGATACCGCAGATGAGACCGACGGGTTCAGCGATAGTAATAGTTCCGAAAGTAGGGTCTTCAGAAAGGATCCCACAGGTTTTCTCATCCTTATATTTGTTATAGATATACTCAGAGGCAAAGTGGTTTTTAATCACTTTATCTTCAAGCACCCCCATCCGTGTTTCGGTTGCTGCCATTTTGGCCAAAGATATTCGAGCATCTGCCGCTGCAAGGGCTGCAGCTCGGAAGATAACATCGACCTGCTCCTGTGAGTATTCTGCAAATTGTCGTTGCGCTTCAACGACCTTGCCCACCAGAAGATTGAGTTCTGTTTCATTGGTAACTGTCATAATGTGCGTCCTAAAAAAATTTAGCAAAAATCATGTTTTGCTAACCTTTCTTTGACTATATTTAGTCTCCATGAAGAAAAATTACACTCAAATGGACTTGTTGACCGTGATCGGTACCGCAAAAATGGGGCTTTCTGTAATAAAATAACTACCTTAACAACAGAGTGTGACGTTACTGTGGAAACGAGTGGATAAATTGATTACTAAAATTTGTTCAAAGTTGTGATTTTGGTTAGAAAATCTCATTTTTCGATTTGGGATACATAAGGTAGAGTAGCGCCACTTTTATAATTGCTAGAATAAATGCATGAAAGTGCAGAGGATAAGACGTTGGATTTAACTCTTTATGTAAAGTTTTTTTTAGGGTTAATAGCGATCATCAATCCAGTCGGGTTGTTGCCAGTATTTGTAGGTTTAACCAGTCATCAAACTGAATCTGAGCGCAACCAAACAGGTAAAATCGCTAACTTTGCAGTGGTGATTATTTTGCTAGTCACCATTTTTGCAGGGCAACATATTTTGAACCTGTTTAGTATCTCACTATCTGCATTTAGAATCGCCGGCGGGTCGCTTATTTGCATTATTGCAATGTCGATGCTGCAAGGTAAGCTTGGTGAAGTTAAGCGAAACAAAGAGGAAGATCGAGAAGCGTCAGGCATGGAGTCGGTCGCTGTTGTGCCGCTGGCGTTACCTTTGATGGCAGGACCCGGTGCAATTAGTTCTGTTATTGTCTCTGCGGCGGAGCATAATAGCTTTGAGAACCTTATTGGCATGTCTATAACGGTTATCCTTTTCGGCTTGCTAAGCTTTATGCTGTTCAGAATGGCGCCAGTGATCTTTAAAGTACTGGGTAATACTGGTATTAACGTAATTACCCGCCTTATGGGACTATTGATGCTTTCCATCGGTATTGAAGTTATCGCGGCTGGCGTTAAAGGTTTGTTTCCTGGCTTTATGAATTAATGATGGTTACCGTATACACAAAGGCACCTATTAAGGTGCCTTTTTTGTTGCGCTGGTAGATGACAAAGTCTAAGGGTGACGTACTGGTACTTATTAATATTAAAGACACTAACTATACTTTCAAGAACGAATACATGAATACGGGTAAATCACAATGCTAATCACAAGCTGCCAGCGTCCTTTATATGTAAAGCAACTGTTTGATAGAGATAGCTGTACCTACACCTACCTGCTGGCAGACCCAAAAACCCATGAAGGGGCAATTATTGATGCGGTTAAAGAACATCTGCAACGAGACCTGCAATATATTGAAGAGCTTGGTATCGAGCTTCTTTATATCATTGAAACGCATATTCATGCCGACCATATCACCTCGGCAGGTTTAATCAGGCAAAAAACGGGTGCGCAGATTGTTTACAGTCAAACGGCAGCCGTCAAATCAATAGATATAGAACTGAAAGAGGGCGATGAACTTCCTATCGGGGGCCATCACATCAGGGCAATAAATACACCGGGCCATACCCATGGCTGTATGAGTTTTTATGTGGATGGTATGGTTTTTACCGGTGACTGCTTGTTAATCCGGGGCTGTGGCCGTACAGACTTTCAAGAGGGTGACTCAGGGGATTTGTACAATAGCATCACCAAAAAGTTGTTTAGTTTGGCGGATGAAACGGTTATTTATCCTGGGCATGATTATAATGGTAAAACCAGCTCAACGATTGCTGAAGAGAAACAATGGAATCCCCGGTTGGGTCAAAATAAATCACTCGATGAATTTTTGCAGATCATGAGTAACCTGAACCTAGACCTTCCTAAAAAAATCAATGAAGCCGTACCCGCCAATACTAACTGCGGTATTAACTTTAATCCGGATGCTTATATTCATAACGACTTTTCGATGAGTGCGCTTTATAACGTTTGGCTAAAAGAAAACAGCAACACATTAATCATCGATAATCGCACAAAAGAAGAATATTCAGAAGGGCATATCCCTCGCAGTCAAAACATACCATTTGGGACTGAGTCACAACATCTGGAAGAATTGAAAGGCTTTAATCATATCTACCTCTACTGCCACTCTGGACGTAGAGCCCAAACTGCATTAACCAATCTGTCTATTATGGGGCTGGATAATATTACCTGCGTTAGCCATTCTGGTTTACCTGCATGGATCGCAATGAACTACCCAATAGAGCGCTAAGTCTATAGATAATTTAAACACTCGTTTTAGCATTCTGAATACGGCTAACTTAACGGTATATCGCTTTGCTTCGGTTGATGCTTAAATTGGGCTATGAAAAGGTAAGGCCCATTGAAGGGAATTTTGTAACAGGTAAATGTGTAAACAAGGTATTAAAATTCATCGTTATAAAACAGGAACATAGTTTAGCTCATTGCCTAACTCACTTTTTAGAAAGATAAAAAGTGATAGGCAGTATTGAAAATGAGTCGATTTCATTGCCAATCGATATCTATCACCGTAGTGCAGCTTAGGTATTAAAGCTCTCGGTTTAATTCAATCATCGAACCTGACTTAGGGCTAAACAGATGTTGGTGCAGCCTTGCGGCAAACTCGTCTGTCATGCCTGATATATAATCCGCAATCACACGATGGCAGTTAAGCCCTTGCTCTTTTGCTTCAGTCCAACGCGCTTGGGTATTTGTGGGCAATAGCCGTTCTGGATCTGAAATGAATGCTTCAAATAGCTCCATCACAATTTGCTGACCTTTATATTCGAGCATCTGGATCTCTGGCTTTCTAATCACATACTGATATACAAACTGCTTTAATATCTCTAAGGCTTCGTTAAAAGCACCTTCAAGTGCGGCGTTAAATTTTAGTAGTGGCTCACTAAACCCTTCAACATCGATAATCGATATCGCAGTGACAAAGCCATTGACTAAAGTACCGATGGCATCTTTTCTTAGATGATGTTTACTGGAAAACAATCGTTCACCTATGGTAGAAAATTCATTACGGATCCAATCATCATTACTTTGTTTGAGTTTAGTTTCGACGGCGAGCGTCCATTGTTCACGGCTAACTATCCCCATTACGATTGCATCTTCTAAATCATGAACTGCATAGGCTATATCATCAGCGAGTTCCATTATTGAGCAGTCAAATGACTTGTATTGGGTTCGTCTATGCTTTGATTTATCCACTAATTGATGTGACAGAAACAGCGCTTTATCTGATGTAGATAATGGTTCCAGTACCCAGTTAAGCACCTCTAAGTCATCATCAAAAAGACCTTTAACCGGCGGCCACTCAGAGGGTTTTAATTGACGAAAGTGGCTCACGTCACTGAAAGGTAGTTGACGGTGAAGCAGGCTATAGGGAGCAGGGTATTTAAGGACCCCTAATAGCGTTCGACGACACAGGTTCATACCATAATACTCAGTATAGGGTTCCAGGCGAGCTAGTATCCTAAAGGTTTGTCCATTACCTTCGAAACCGCCATGTTTGCGCATCATATAGTTAAGTGCAACTTCACCACCATGGCCAAAGGGCGGATGACCTATGTCATGGGCAAGAGATATAGATTCGATCAGGCTCATAGAATCAAGCAATTGGTCTTGCTCAGGGTGCTTTTGCTTAAGCTGAGCACGGATCCCTGTGCCTATTTGACTGACTTCAAGCGAATGGGTCAAACGAGTTCGATAAAAATCATTGAGTCCAATCCCCAAGACTTGAGTCTTGGCTTGTAGCCTTCTAAAGGCTGCCGAATGTAATATACGTGCTCGGTCTCTTTGGTAAGGACTACGATGATCGTTACGTCGTTGCTTGTCTTCTGTTAATCGCCGCTCATGCCAAGGTGTACTATCCATGCGGGTTCCTCACTCGTTACTAAAGCAATTTATTAATATCATCGAGATCAAGCGTAAAGCTTGGAATAAAACACTCTATAAAATAGTTTACGGCTGGATTAGGATTATCTTTAAGACTTTGCTCTAAACGTTTTTGTGCAGTATTAAACTCAGTGTTACCAGCACGACGCTCTTCTAAGCACTTTAAATAAGCACAAAGTGTGTCTGCAGCCTTTACCAGCGCCTTGTATTGTGGGTCGGCGTACTCACTTGTAAGCAAAGCCCGATAATCCTCTTTGAACTCTTCAGGTACCATTTCAAGCAACCGATGCTCAGCAATGGCCTCAATTTTTTTATACTCAGCTTCAATCTCTTTATTGAAATACTTTACTGGAGTGGGGAGATCGCCGGTGAGGATCTCGCTGGCATCATGGTATATAGCTATTGTCGCTGCTCGGTTAGGGTCGAAGTTGCCATCAAATTTTTTGTTGCTAATTATGGCGAGGGAGTGCGCAACCATAGCGACTTGTAGAGAGTGCTCTTGAACATTCTCTGTTCTAACATTATACATTAGCGGCCAGCGTTGAATTAATTTCATTCTAGCTAAATGGGCGAATAAGTGACTCATTACATTCCTTACACCAAGAGAGGGCTCATTGAGATTACCATAATCTAAACATTAAAAAACGACCCGTAGGTCGTTTTACATTTGTTTAGTGCGATCTGCTTTCAAGGTGAATTTCGAATCCATCTCCCATCTACATCGCTTAAAACATTATTATCAAATGTAGTGAAGTTATTGCTTGTATCCGTCTAAGAATTCGCCGACTTCAGCCAGTGCTTTGGTTAGCTCATCTTTATAAGGTAAAAAGACGACCCTAAAATGATCAGGCTCTGGCCAGTTAAACGCAGTCCCTTGCACTAAAAGTATCTTCTTCTCTTTTAACAGATCCAGCACTAGGCGTTCGTCGTCGCGTAAATTAAACTTTTTCTGATCTAGCTTTGCAAAAGCATATAACGCACCTTTGGGCTTAACCACACTGATACCAGGGATCTGATTTAGCATCTCAACACAGGTATCTCTTTGAATGCACAGTCGGCCGCCAGGTTGTACCAGTTCCTGTATGCTTTGATAACCGCCTAACGCGGTTTGAATTGCATGTTGATTGGGAACATTAGCGCACAGCCGCATAGATGCCAGCATATCTAAGCCCTCTATATAACTTTTGGCAGACTTTAAGTTGCCAGTAAGCATCATCCAGCCAACACGGAATCCCGCCGCTCTATAAACCTTTGACAGTCCATTAAAGGTGACGGTTAAAATATCATTCGACAGGCTTGCTGATGGAATATGCTTAGCGTCGTCATACAGGATTTTGTCATAGATCTCATCGCTAAATAGGATCATATCGTGCTGTCGACACAACTCGATGACTTCAAGAATGAGTTCTTTGGAATATACCGCGCCAGTCGGGTTATTGGGGTTAATAAGCACAATCCCGCGTGTACGTGGGGTGATTTTGCTTTTTATGTCATCAATATCAGGAAACCACTCAGACTGTTCATCACAGCGATAATGCTGAGCTTTGCCTCCCGACAGATGTACAGCTGCTGTCCATAGCGGATAATCGGGTGAGGGGATAAGCACCTCATCATCACTGTTGAGTAACCCCTGCATTGCCATTACGATGAGTTCTGACACACCATTACCAATGTAGATATCTTCTATATCTACCCCAAAGATCCCTTGTGATTGGTAGTGTTGAACAATGGCTTTTCGGGCCGAAAATAGTCCTTTAGACTCACAGTAACCCTGAGCACTTGGTAGGTTTAAAATAACATCGCGTACGATCTCTTCTGGCGCTTCAAACCCAAAAGGAGCGGGATTACCGATGTTGAGTTTTAAGATCCTATGACCTTCATCCTCTAGTCTTCGCGCTTCTTTATGAACAGGACCACGAATATCGTAGCAAACAGAGTCCAATTTGGTGGATTTAATAATTGGCCGCATCTAAACCTCGAAAATGCTTTAAAAATGAGTCTATTGTAGTTAAGACGTTAGTTGAGTGAACAATAGCTAAAAATAAATGACAAAGATAGCCCTTAATTTTCAATTTATTGGTCAGATCTATCGTTCCGGCATAGGCTAATAAGTATTGGTGACGTTATATGCTACATAAGCTGTCGCAGTTGGCGTATGTGACTGCTGCGGCTTGTAGTTCACTAGGTTATTCGCTAGTTGATCAAAATCAATAAAAGGCTAATTGATTCACTCGTTGCTCAGTAAGTCATATAAAACGTATTTAATAAGGGATTAAAGCTGAATTATGTAGTGATTCATTGCGGTTTAAGGCAATAAAAAAGCCAACCTTATTAGGTTGGCTTTTTTAGAAACGATGAAAGGTTAAACGCGCTTCTTAAATTCGTTAGTGCGAGTATCAATTTCGATCATATCGCCAGTCTTAACGAAATCAGCAACGCTCAATGTGCTACCACCAGCGATGGTAGCAGGTTTCATCACTTTACCTGAAGTATCGCCACGAGCTGAAGGCTCGGTATAGGTCACTTCACGAGTTACTGTAATAGGTAGCTCTACCGAGATGGCTTTCTCTTCATAGAAAGTGACTTGGCAGATATCTTCTATACCGTCAACAATGTACGCCGCAGCGTCACCTAGGTTTTCTGCTTCTACGTCATACTGGTTGTATTCAGCATCCATGAATACATACATAGGATCGGCATAGTATGAGTAAGTACAGTCAAGACGCTCAAGAATGATGTCATCTAACTTATCATCGCCTTTAAACGTTGTTTCAGTTGTAGAATCAAGTAAAACGTTTTTAAGCTTTAACTTTACGATAGCAGCATTACGGCCAGATCGAGTTGTTTCAGTCTTTAGTACAACCCACGGGCTGCCATCTAACATGATCACGTTACCAGGACGGATTTCATGAGCAGTTTTCATTACACTATTTCCTATTTTTGGTTTTTCTATTTCAACGCAGTATCTTAGCTATTTTTGACGAATTGAACTAGTCGAGAAGCAAGATCTGCATCATTTAATATGCTAATTGGCCATTGTTGTGCGTGAAGTGACATCTCTGGCTTGATAAAATCGAGTTTTCCCCACTCTTCAGCCGTAGCTCCTGCTTGCTCTGTATTAAAAGCAATATTGAGTGCACGATAGCTTTTACTCGCTTGTGGGCTGAGATTATCACAATAGCATTGCAGAAATGCGGCTAATTTTTCAAGATGATAATCTTCGTCTTGAGGATAAATATGCCAAATAAACGGTTTAGCGGCCCATTGGGCACGTAAAAATGAGTCTTCACCGCGAACAATATTAACGTCACAACTCCACAGCAGCTGATCGTAACCTTGCTGATCGGTCATCGGTAGAATATGAAGCGTAAGATTGCCGTGCACAATCTGCTGACCAGCACTCAGTTCAGGTATAGAACAAGGCAATATGGTTTTCAGGCTGTTTAAACTGCGGCCTTTGGGGATAAGCGCATGGATCCGCTTATTTGACTGCATCCATAATTGGCATAAACCAAGTAAGGAAGCTGTCTCGTAACTGAAAACACTGACCACTGTATCGTTATCATCAATATTGCTAAGGCCAAGCTTACTGAACAACTCACGACGATTTTTACGATTAGACTGCCACACAGTTCGCCTGTCTAGTGTGTCTTTTTCGCAAATTAAGCCACCTGTTTGAGACGTAAAACCAGGGAAGTAAAAGTGTTTTTTAAGACCATTATTTTGCATTGAGGGGAGGCCATGACAACCTTCAACCCAAGATTCTGCGCTTAAGTACTCTAAATTTAACCACACAGGGGCAGCTGGAGCGCTTTCATCTTGCTTATGGACCTGATGCTGCGCATGCATTGCTTCCACAACGCTGTTAGGCAGATCACAGGCGAATGCTTCGATGACGACGTCTGCTGCGCGGTAGCGTACTGGTAATGGCTCTGCCCAGAGGTTTATCTGGACACCGTTATGTTGCTGACTATTTAGACTTGGGTCCAATTGCGGCAAAATATGACGGAAGCTTTCTAGGTCATCTACCCATAAGGTGATATTAAATTGGTATTCATCTGTCAGTTGCTTCGCAAGTCTCCAAGTGACTCCGATGTCACCATAGTTATCGACCACACAGCAAAATATATCCCAGTGATTTGTCGTTTGTAGTGGCTTTACAGCGCAATGAGTCAATGCTTTACACCATTTGTAATTTTGTCTTTAAATACAAAAAACGGCATAAATGCCGTTTTTTGTATTAGAGATGAACAAACAAGCGCGTTTGTTAATCTTCTAGTTCAGCTAAACACATCTCTTCATAGATCTGCTTAACCCATGCGTCAACACGTTCTTCGGTGAGTTCTGGTTGACGGTCTTCGTCAATACCCAGTCCTACAAAGTGCTTGTCATCAACTAAGCCTTTTGATGCTTCAAAATCGTAGCCTGCAGTTGGCCAGTGGCCAATAACAATGCCGCCACGACCTTCAACGATTTCGTTAACCATGCCCATGGCATCAAGGAAATACTCAGCGTAATCCTCTTGGTCACCACAACCAAAAATGGCGACTAACTTATCTTCAAAGTTTACTTGCTCTAGATCAGGGAAAAAATCATCCCAATCACACTGCGCTTCACCGTAATACCAAGTTGGGATCCCGAAAAGAAGCAGATCATACTCTGCAATCTGTTCTTTGGTACTTTTGGCGATATCTTTCACCTCAACCATTTTTTTACCCAGCTTTTTCTGGATCATTTTGGCGACGGCTTCGGTGTTGCCTGTATCAGACCCGAAAAAAAGACCTACTGTAGCCATTGTTGTTCCTTTAATATCTAGTTCACTTTAAGGTATGCGTGCTGCAAAAACGTCTAATCATTCACTTGCTTTTGCAGTATTAATTCAATTAACTGACTGCGGCTGATATTACTGGCCATTGCCTGTTCATTCAAGGCGTCATACAAATCTTGTGACACCTTTAACTCTATTCGCTTTAATCCGTTCGCTCGGTCGCGTTGGATCTGATTTCTTTTATTAATTTTTAGCTGCTGGTCCCGTGGCAATGGATTGCTACGAGGACGACCACGTCGTTTTTCTGTTGCGAACAG
Source organism: Shewanella sp. KX20019 (assembly GCF_016757755.1). Classification (NCBI taxonomy): domain Bacteria; kingdom Pseudomonadati; phylum Pseudomonadota; class Gammaproteobacteria; order Alteromonadales; family Shewanellaceae; genus Shewanella; species Shewanella sp. KX20019. Next base: position 2,588,198 of record NZ_CP068437.1, read on the forward strand.
ATCAATGGTGGTTCTATCTGATGTTTCTTTTGCCATTGATTCTAATTTAACCGATGCCTGAACCTTCCCAGGTCATCTGTATAATCCCTTTTGCGATAAACCCGGCACAGCCGAGAAATAAAACTAACCACACAATATATCGACCAAACTTAGGCACTTGGCCCTGCTTTAGTACATCGTGAATGGCCATACCAATAAAAAAGAAAATGGCTGCAAAAAACAGGTTTAAGCCTAAGGCTTCAATCTGCTCCATATGCTGCATCAACATCTACCATTCCTTCTGGCCAAAAAAAGTGGCGCGAATATACCATATAAGTTTTAAAGCGGCTATACGCTTTACATCATATTAGTCGTAAATCTAAGTCAATTACTGATAAGGAAATCTTTTACTACACGGTTAAAAACGTTTGCTTTTTGAGCATGAAGCCAATGGCCAGTACCCTCGATAGTCTTCCCTTTTATTGCTGGGAATAGCTCAATTATAGCGCTTCGATGGGCTGATGTGACGTAGTCTGAGTCGCCGCCACGGATCAATAAACATGGCCCAGTATATTTAGTGGTAAATTTTGGCCAACTGATGATGTCATCATAGCTTTGCTTTAGCCCTGTTAGATTCATCTTCCATTCAAAGCCAATATCAGTTCGTTTAAGTGACTTAATCAAGAACATCGCTGTACCGTCATCAATATCTAGACTCTGCATATGCGTAAGTGCATCACGTCTACCGTCAATTGATCTTAATGGCATTGTTTCGAGCGCATTAAAGACTTTGTCATGACGACTACTGTATGCAACAGGGGCAATATCGGCAATAACCAGTTTACTGACACATTCTGGATAGATGAGGGCGGTTGCCATGGCAATTTTGCCGCCCATCGAATGTCCGACGATTATGGCATCGGTTATGTTGAGTGTGTTGAGTAACTGTTTTACGTCATCTGCTAATGAAGGGTAGGTCATCGAAGAGACATGTTTGCTACTGCCATGGTTGGCGACATCGACTCGTACCACAGTAAAACAATCTTCTAAGGCTTTCCCAAGAGACTTTAGGTTATCGAGATCGCCAAATAGCCCGTGGATTAGAATGACAACAGGTCCGCTGCCATGGGTCGTATAGTGCATTTTATGCTCGCCTAAAAGATCAATTGGTGCAAGATTGTGCCTGTATCCTGTTTATAATCCAAGTAAGGTCATAAAAATGTCACCTCTTTGGCGCATTATTAACCGCTTAGTTAGTTAACTAGCCTTACTTTCTTATTTGGATCGCAGTTTTCAATTATTGGCGCTTTATCAAGGCTCTAAACCTCGCTACACTGGGAGCAATATATAACACCAATCCACGTTTTCTACGTAAGGAAGATAACCGTTATGAAATATATCGAGGTTGATGAAGAACTTTATCGTCACATAGCCAGCAAAACAGAACAGATTGGTGAAAGTGCTTCAGATATTTTACGTCGAATATTAGGCCTACGTGTTGATGCCGTTGCTCAAGCTCAACCTGAAACGATCAGTCACCCAAGTTTAGAAAGTGACGATAACGCCGTAGAAGTCGTTAATGAAGCAAGCGTGGTTGAAAATAATACTCTTGCTAATTTTATCGAGTTAATTGATGCAGAGCAGTTAGCTGCACAAAAAGGTGCCGTCGGTCGATTTCTGTTTATTCTGGACACTGTATATCAGTCATCCAATAGTCAATTTGAACAAGTACTGCAGATCCAAGGGCGTGATAGATTGTATTTTGCGACGTCAAAGGAAGCGTTACTTAAAGCAAGTAAGTCTGCTAATCCAAAAGAGATTGGCAATAGTGGCTTTTGGGTGACTACCAACAATAACACCGCTAAGAAACGCACTATTTTGTCTGAAGTATTAACCCAATTTGGTACCGACGATGAGCAAGTTGTCGCCATCACTGACAAAGTATAATAGCGGTTATACGTTAACTAAAGGAGCTAGTTTTTGGCTATTCATGAAAGAGCGGGACTGATTGCTGAACAAAGGGATTTGGTCAATATATCTAAATTGGTAAGTTTGTACTATCGGTTAAGCCCTAATGTCAAAGAGGTGACACAACAGGTCACCTTTGGCACATCGGGTCATCGTGGTAGTGCTATTAAGCGCAGTTTTAACGAAGCCCACATTTTAGCGATTTCTCAAGCGGTAGCAGATTATCGTATCGAAGCTGCAATAACAGGCAAGCTTATATTAGGTATTGATACCCATGCGCTATCACAACCCGCTGCCATATCAGTTATTGAGGTTTTAGTCGCAAACAAAGTGACTGTGGCAGTTCATAAAAATGACGGTTTTACTCCTACACCAGTTGTCTCCCACGCTATCGTCTGTGCTAATAAACAGCTGGGTGATAAAGGTTTGGTCGATGGTCTCATCGTAACGCCTTCACATAATCCCCCTCAAGATGGTGGAATTAAATACAATCCTCCTCATGGCGGACCTGCTGAAGGGGATATCACCAACTGGATCCAAAATAGAGCAAATCACTATTTAGAACAAGACTTAGTGGGCGTTAAACGGATTGATTACAATAAAGCGTTGCAAACAGATTACGTCATTGCTGAAGATTTGATCACGCCCTATGTAAACGATCTTGCAAGCGTTATTAATATGTCGGCCATTGCCGATGCGAAACTGCATTTAGGCATAGATCCTCTTGGTGGCTCCGGTATTCATTACTGGCAGCCAATTGCGGACAGATATGGTTTTGACATTACAATAGTCAACAACAAGGTCGACCCGAGCTTTAGTTTCATGCCATTGGATAAAGATGGCAAGATCAGAATGGATTGCTCCTCTCCTTATGCTATGGCGGGTCTACTGGCGCATAAAGAGCAGTATGATCTATGTTTTGCTAATGATCCTGATTTTGATCGACACGGTATAGTATGTCCTGGCAGTGGTTTGATGAATCCAAACCATTTTCTCGCCGTTGCAATCGATTACCTTGTGACTCATCGCCCCAATTGGACCAATAGCATGGTCATCGGTAAAACATTAGTCTCAAGTGCGATGATAGATAAAGTCTGTGCTATGCATGATAAACGCATGTCTGAAGTACCTGTCGGCTTTAAATGGTTTGTCGATGGTCTGGCCAATAGTACGTTTGCCTTTGGCGGAGAGGAAAGCGCAGGAGCGGCCTTTCTAAGGCTCGATGGTAGTACTTGGTGTACTGATAAAGATGGCTTTATCTTGTGTTTGTTAGCCGCAGAGATCTTAGCTGTTACCGGAAAAACACCGCAACAGCGCTATCTGGAGCTAGAACAGGAATTTGGTCAGAGTTATTACCAGCGCATTGACAGCCCCATTAGCTTAGAAAACAAAGCTAAGTTTGCTGAAATAACAGTGGATTCAATATCAGCGAAGACACTGGCGAACGATGTGATAATTCAGAAGCTCACACATGCTCCGGGTAATGGAGCTGCAATAGGGGGCATAAAAGTCGCAACCGACAATGGTTGGTTTGCGGCGCGTCCATCAGGGACTGAAGCACTGTTTAAGCTTTATGGTGAGAGTTTCATCAGCCAAGAACACTTACAACAATTGCTCAAAGATGCTGAAGTCATTGTCGAGCAAGCATTAGCGAACTAAAGTTTCACCGTTAACACCCATAAAGGCGCGCAACAGCGCCTTTTTTATAGCAATATTTAGAAGCTGATGTGACAGCTAGGTAAGTTATTCTTAGCCAAGTAATCTTGATGATAAGCTTCGGCCTCATGAAACTTTTGCGTTGGGACTATTTCAGTCACTATCTGCTTATCTCCCCACTTGCTACTTTCTATTAGCGCACGCTTTGCGCTTATCGCTTGGGTTTGTTGGCTGGCATCATGGAAAAATACACTGCTTCTATATTGGCTGCCTGTATCTTCCCCTTGGCGATTGAGCGTCGTAGGATTATGATTCGACCAAAAAATATCGAGCAACAATTCATAAGATACTTTGTTTGGGTCAAACTCAACGAGGACGACTTCTGCATGGCCAGTCGTGCCAGCTTTGACTTCAGAATAAGAAGAGTATTGGTCATCGCCACCCATGTAGCCACACGTACAGTCGGTTACGCCGTCAACTTGTTTGAAAAAATACTCAACACCCCAAAAACAACCAGCACCGAATGTAGCGTAAGCCATGTTGACTCCTTTATATTTGTTAGCCGTTTGGATGGCTAGATGGCCTCATTGTGTTTTATCTTTTTAATCATTGCAAGTACAATTTTGGCTAGCTGATTATTTGTTGAACTAAGCGGTTAAATTCGTTGGCTTAAGAGACTGTGTTTTATGCTAGTATTCAGTGCAATATCGCCAATGGGGATAGATTCTGTAAGGCATACAGGCTACCACTGAGCGAACTGACAAGGATAATAAGGAGTTGTTTGTGTTTCACGAATTGAAGCAGTCCAAGGATTTTCTAGCGCTAACTTTGGCGCATCCACAGTATCTTCCAGAGAGTTTTGAATTTGATTTAGGTTCGCACACTCATGTTGAAGTCTGGGATACTGGCGTTATTGTCTTTGAGCCTATGCAATCTAAGCACAGTAAAGATATTGTGTTGTCTTGTGCTGTACACGGCAATGAAACCGCACCTATAGAGCTGTGTAATTCACTCATAACGCAAATTCTATCAGAAGAGTTAAAATTGCAGCATCGGGTGATGTTCTTAATCGGTAACCCCGCCGCGATTCATAATGGCACTCGATTTATTGATGAGAATCTGAATCGGCTATTTAATGGTGCGCATTCTCGTGGTGATGGTCTGTGTAATCCTGAGCGCGTTAGAGCACATAAACTAGAACAATACGTCGATAGGTTTTATGCCTCTCAGTCAGGGCAAAGACAACGCATTCATTATGATTTACATACGGCTATTCGCGGATCCAAACACGAAAAATTTGCGATTTATCCCTATCGTCCGGGTCGTAAATACAGCCGAGAGCAGATCATGTTCCTCGAGTCTTGCGGTGTAAACACCATTTTATTCCATCATGAACCGACGACAACTTTTAGCTATTTTTCGTCAGAGAACTATCGCGCGGATGCCTTCACCATAGAATTGGGCAAAGTATTCCCTATGGGGCAAAATGACATGACACGTTTTATCGCCTTGAAGGAGATGTTGACGCTATTGATGTCAGGTCGCAATTTACAACTGCCGAAATTTGATCTTAAACGTCTTAATCTTTATCAAGTATGCCGCTCCGTGAATAAACACTTTGACGATTTTGAATTTAATTTTACTAACGATGTTGAAAACTTCACTGCATTTCCAAAAGGTTACACTCTGGCGCAAGAGGGCGGTAAAGCCGTTAAAATTGAACATGAGTTTGAATCGATTGTTTTTCCAAATGCCAAAGTGCCTATCGGTCAACGAACAGTGCTGATGTTAAAGACGGCAGATGATAGTAATTTGGACTAAATTCAAACTGAATAATTTTGCATGTAAACCAATATATACATGCATAGAGGCGCTTAGTTGTCTTTTGAATGATGGGAAGTATTGAGAGTTAGTTTACGTTAACGTAATGTTCTTCCCGCGTATTAGAATAGATAGATGCTTCTTTTGACATTTGGAAGCATCATAAATAACAAGAGCACATTATGAGCAACGCAAAAACAAATGCTGAGACTGTCCATCGTGTGAGTTTTTTAGATAAAAACTCTATCGCGATCCCCATCCTTAAAGTATTACAAGCTGATGGCACTACTTACGAAAGTGCGGTATTACCCGTTATAGATGAAGCGCTGGCTAAGAAAATCCACGATACTTGTGTGTTTACCCGAGTATTAGACGAGCGTATGTTGGGAGCGCAGCGTCAAGGTCGTATCAGTTTTTATATGACCTGTACCGGTGAAGAGGCGTCTATCGTCGGCAGCACGGCTGCACTTGATGACGGCGATGTTATTTTAGCCCAGTACCGTGAGCATGCCGCTATTCGTTACCGAGGCTTTACCACTGAACAGTTTATGAACCAAATGTTCAGTAATGAAAAAGATTTAGGCAAAGGCCGTCAAATGCCAATCCATTACGGTAGCCAAGCATTAAACTATCAGACCATATCATCACCGCTAGCAACCCAAATTCCTCAAGCGACTGGCGTTGCGTATAGCTTGAAGATGCAAAAAAAGCGTAACATCGCTATTTGTTACTTTGGCGAAGGTGCTGCATCAGAAGGTGACTTCCATGCCGGCCTCAATATGGCTGCGGTATTAAATTCTCCTGTAATATTCTTCTGCCGTAATAATGGTTACGCTATTTCCACGCCAACTGAAGAGCAGTTTTCTGGTAACGGTATTGCAAGTCGCGGCCCGGGTTACGGTATGCATACTATTCGTGTTGATGGTAATGACATGCTGGCGGTATTGGCCGCAACGCAGCAGGCTCGTGCCTATGCACTAGATAATAATAAGCCTGTACTGATTGAAGCGATGACCTATCGTCTTGGTGCTCACTCATCATCAGATGATCCATCCGGTTATCGCTCAAAAGATGAAGAAGCAAAATGGCAACAGCACGATCCAGTAAAACGATTCAAATTGTGGATGATTAACAAAGGCTGGCTGAATGAGAAAGAAGATGCCGAACTTTATGTTAAATACCGTGAAGAGGTCCTAGCTGAACTTAAAGTTGCAGAGAAGATCCCGTTACCGCATTTAGATGAACTCATCCAAGACGTGTATGACAAGCCAACCCCCATATTAGAAAAACAGCTGGCCGATTTAAAAACACATATCAAGAAGTATCCAGAAGCCTATCCAAAAAGCGCAGGGAGAATATAAGCTGTGGCAGAGATGAATATGTTGCAAGCCATTAACGAAGCCCTGAGCTCGGAAATGGAAGCTGATAAAAAAATGATGGTTTTTGGTGAAGATGTTGGCCATTTTGGCGGCGTTTTTCGAGCAACATCAGGGCTACAAGAAAAATTTGGCCGTGATCGTTGCTTCAATACTCCGCTAACAGAGCAGGGCATTGCAGGTTTTGCCAACGGACTTGCCTCAAATGGCATGACAGCTGTTGCTGAGATCCAATTTGCCGATTATATCTTTCCAGCCATCGATCAGATCGTTAATGAAAGCGCCAAGTTCCGTTACCGCAGTGGTAATGAGTTTGACGTCGGTGGTTTAACGTTTAGAACGCCTTATGGTGGTGGTATTGCGGGTGGTCATTATCATTCACAATCACCAGAAGCCTATTTTACCCAAACGCCAGGCCTTAAAGTGGTTATACCGCGTAATCCTGAACAAGCGAAAGGCTTGTTGATTGCGTCAATCAGAGATAAAAACCCGGTTATTTTCTTTGAGCCTAAACGTCTTTACCGTGCATCTGTTGGCGAAGTTAGAGACGGTGACTTTGTCATCGAATTAGGTAAAGCAGAAGTCGTTCGTCAAGGCACAGACATTACGTTGTTAGGCTGGGGCGCTCAGATGGAGATACTAGAGAGTGCAGCGGATATGGCAGCAAAAAAAGGTATTTCATGTGAGGTTATTGATCTGCGTACCTTGTCTCCTTGGGATGTTGACACTGTTGCTGCTTCGGTTAAGAAAACCGGCAGATTACTGATCAACCACGAAGCACCGTTAACCGGTGGTTTTGCGGGGGAAATAGCGGCAACAATCCAGGAAGAGTGCTTCTTATACCTAGAATCACCTATTGCTCGCGTTTGTGGTTTGGATACTCCTTATCCACTTATCCATGAAAAAGAATATATGCCTGATGCTTTAAAAACATTTGAAGCCATTAAAGCATCGGTAAAATTTTAGGAGCTCGCCATGATTAAAGAGTTTATCCTGCCGGATATCGGTGAAGGCGTTGTTGAATGCGAGCTGGTTGAATGGTTAGTGAAGGAAGGTGATGTTGTCACTGAAGATCAGCCAATTGCCGATGTGATGACAGACAAAGCATTAGTGCAAATCCCAGCGCCTTATCCAGGAACTATCGCTAAGTTGTATTATGCCAAAGGTGAAATTGCTAAAGTGCATGCTCCTCTATACGCCGTTGATGTTATTGATGAAGGGGGAGCTCAAGCGGCAGTCATCACTGAACTTGCTGTTGCAGAAACTGTCAGCAGTAATCAGAGTCAAAACGACACCACGACAGCCAACGTCACTATTGAAGAGTTTTTGCTGCCTGATATTGGCGAAGGTATTGTGGAGTGTGAACTGGTAGAGTGGCTGGTTAGCGAAGGCGATACTGTGGTAGAAGATCAACCCATTGCTGATGTCATGACAGACAAAGCACTGGTGCAAATTCCCGCAATCAAAAATGGTAAAATTGCCAAACTACATTATCGTAAAGGGCAACTAGCCCAGGTACATGCACCGCTATTTGCTATTGAAGTTGCCGCGGAAACTCCAGTAGCAACAACGACGACTGTAAATACACAAGTAGAGCCTGTAGCAAACACTGTAATGAGTGAAAGTGCAGCACCTGCTTCGCAAGGTAAAGCGTTAGCAAGCCCTGCGGTGCGCCGCATGGCACGTGTATTAGACATAGATATATCGACAGTTAAAGGCACTGGCAAAAATGGCCGTGTATTTAAAGAAGATATTGAGCGCCATCAATCTCCAGCAGTCTCTACAAGTATTAACGTACCATCGGTAACGGCACCTGCGAGTGGCAATGTTTCAGACACACAGGCTATTGCTACTGGCGATCGCATCGAACCGATTAAAGGCGTTCGCGCGGTAATGGCTAGAATGATGACTGAATCAGTATCTACTATCCCACATTTTACCTATTGTGAAGAGTTTGACTTAACTGAACTCGTTGCACTGCGTGAGAGCATGAAGAAAAAGTATTCAACTGATGAGCTAAAACTCACTATGATGCCTTTCTTTATGAAATCGATGTCCTTAGCACTAGCTCAATTTCCTGACATGAATAGTCGTGTCAATGCCGACTGTACTGAGCAAACATTGTTATCGAGCCATAACATCGGGATGGCGGTTGATTCTAAAGTTGGTTTGCTGGTGCCGAACGTGAAAGATGTGCAAAATAAAACGATTTTACAAGTGGCTGCAGAGATCACTCGTTTAACCACTGCCGCGCGTAGCGGTAGAGTTTCTCCCGCTGATCTTAAAGGCGGCAGTATCTCAATTTCAAATATCGGTGCATTGGGTGGGACGGTTGCAACGCCTATCATCAATAAGCCAGAAGTCGCCATTGTGGCACTGGGTAAACTCCAAGTGTTACCTAGATTTAATGCTGCCGGCGAAGTTGAGGCTCGTAAGATTATGCAAGTGAGCTGGTCTGGCGATCACCGTGTGATCGATGGCGGTACTATTGCGCGCTTCTGTAACTTATGGAAGCTATACTTAGAGCAACCACAAGAGATGTTGCTTGCAATGCAGTAAACATTGCATTACAAGATAAAAAAAGGTGCTTAATAAAGCACCTTTTTTGTAACTGCATTTCCCTTAAGAGTTTTAAAACGGTTAATTATTCCGTATAATTCCGCGAATCAGTTATTGTCTTTGGTTGTAGTATGAGCGCATTTGTCCCTAGTATCGAAAGTATTGATTATCCATTTCCAGCTAAGCCGCTTCCTTTGTCTGACATAGAAAAGGAGCAATCTAAAGACCGCATTAAACAGTTATTGAAACAGCGTAACGCCGTTCTAGTTGCCCACTATTATACCGATCCAGAAATTCAAGCATTGGCCGAAGAAACTGGCGGATGTGTTTCAGACTCACTGGAAATGGCCCGTTTTGGTCGTGATCATCCAGCAAAAACGCTTATCGTTGCAGGCGTGAAGTTTATGGGGGAAACCTCCAAGATCCTAAGTCCTGATAAAACAGTACTAATGCCGACACTCGACGCGACTTGTTCGCTTGATATTGGTTGTCCGATTGAAACATTCAGTGAATTTTGCGATGCCCATCCGGAACACACTGTTGTTGTTTATGCCAACACATCTGCAGCGGTCAAGGCTAGAGCAGATTGGGTCGTTACCTCTAGCATTGCGTTAGAAATCGTTGAGCACCTAGACAGTGAAGGTAAAAAGATCATTTGGGGCCCCGATCGACATCTTGGTGGTTATATCGCCAAAGAGACCGGCGCCGAGATGTTAATGTGGCAAGGTGACTGTATTGTCCATGATGAATTTAAGGCCAAAGCGTTAACGGAGTTAAAAAAATTACATCCGACTGCCGCGATATTGGTTCACCCTGAGTCGCCGGCCAGTGTCGTAGAACTTGCTGATGCGGTCGGCTCAACAAGTCAACTGATTAAATCTGCTCAAACAATGGATAACGATAAGTTTATTGTTGCCACTGACAGAGGTATTTTTTATAAGATGCAGCAAGCTGCACCGAATAAAACATTAATTGAAGCCCCTACGGGTGGCAATGGTGCTACATGTAAAAGTTGCGCACACTGCCCATGGATGGCCATGAATGGGTTAAAGGCTATCGAGAGTTCTCTGGAAATGGATGCACAACAACAGCATGAGATCTTCGTCGATGAATCATTAAGATTGGATGCATTAAAGCCTCTCGACAGAATGCTAGACTTTGCAAAAAACCTCAATATGAAAGTGAAAGGTAACGCATAGTTAACGTTACTCTTTGTCACATATTTAGTGAATAGATGATCTAGATCACTCATTAGGTGTTCTTGTATAATAAGCCTGCAATTGCAGGCTTTTTTTGTGGTAATTTTATCAAACAACTGTTTACCTGAAATTGGTTTCGTTTATGCTATGCAACAAATTGATTTAAATATAAATAAGGCTTACGAATGAAATGGAATTGGATCGGCAACCTTACGTTAAAGCAGAAATTTGTGATTGTAATAGCGCCCCCTTTATTGGCCTCCATTATTTTTGGCGGGTTGTATGCGTATGACCAATACAAGTTAACGAAAGAGCTCGATCAGGTACTTATTTTGAGTCAGCTAGCCGTCAAGAATAGTAGTTTGGTTCATGAAATTCAAAAAGAGCGGGGCATGAGCGCCGGTTTTATTGGCTCAAATGGTTCAGCGTTCAAAAGCAAGTTACCCGCCCAACATAAAAAAACAGACAAGCTTTTAAACTCCTTTGAGTTATTCCTTAACAGCCAGCCGCTGCCTTCTACTTTTACAACTGAGATCAACAACAGCAGAAATTTAATCAATGAAATTGCTGATATACGCAGACAAGTAATGGCGGTGACGATTAGTGTTGCCGAAGAGGTCGAATTTTATACTGAGTTAAACAAAGAGCTACTTAGTATTGTCGACCTAACAGCAAGAAATGGCGCTAATCAACAGATAGCGATTAAGGCCGCCGCATTTGCATCGTTTCTGCAGCTAAAAGAGCGTGCGGGAATTGAGCGAGCGGTACTAAGCTCAACCTTTGGTAACGACCAATTTAAAGTAGGTGTTTATCGCCGTTTCATTACACTAGTGTCAGAGCAGGGGGCTTATCAAGAACGTTTCTTGGCGTTAACCGATCCGCAAAGCTACGTGAGTTTCCAGCAGTTGATGACAAACTCCGCATTTAGGGAGGTTGATGCTTATCGTACTATCGGTTTTGCGCAAAACAAACAGCAACTAGCGCAACAAAAGCCTGAGTCATGGTTTAAAACTGCGTCTGAACGGATAGAACTGTTAAGCCAATTTGAACAGCAGTTATCGAGTGATTTAATCAGTGAGACACAACTAAGGTTAGCCATTGCCAATAGATACCTCTATCTAACTTTAGCGGTGTTGGTACTGGCTGGCGGTATGGTGTTGCTGCTGTCCATTTCTGTGATGCGATTTATCCATGAAAGTGTTTCCAATCTCCAGCGAACAGTGACTTTAGCGCGAGAGAATTTTGATCTTAGTGTCAGAATAGTTCAAAACAGTGATGATGAATTTGGTCACCTAGCCAGAGCATTTAACGGCATGATGACTGACTTTGAACAGGTTATTGCGCACGTTACTAACAATTCAACAGTTTTATTTCAAGCTGTTGAGAAGTTAGAGCAACATTCCACACAGCTAAAAAGTGATGTCGAAATTGGTCACAGTGAAGTGGAGCAAGTTGCTTCCGCAATGACGGAGATGAGTGCTACCGTTGCGGAAATAGCCATTAATGCCGAAAATGCGTCAGAGGCATCTGCAGAGGCTAACATTGAAGCACAAGAAGGTAACGCTGAAGTTGGTCGTTCAAGTGCTGCTATTAACTTACTTGCGAGTGATATGAACAAGTCTGCACAGGCACTGCAAGCACTTGAACTAGATATTCAAGGCATTGTGACTGTGTCTGATGTTATTAGCGGCATTGCAGAGCAAACTAACTTATTGGCACTAAATGCTGCCATCGAAGCTGCCAGAGCCGGTGAAATGGGGCGAGGCTTCGCTGTCGTAGCCGATGAAGTACGTAGCCTTGCACAGCGTGCACAAAGTGCAACCGGTGATATTAAGGCTATGACGGAGCGATTAAGCTCAGGGGCTAGTATTGCTGTACGTTCGATGGAACAAGGTACGAAACAAGCAAGTCTAAGTGTTGAAGAAGCTGACAAAGTCAGTGCAGAGCTTAGAAAGATAGTTGAACATGTGGGGGTTATCGATAGCATGAACGAACAGATAGCTGCATCGACACATGAGCAAAGTGCAGTAGCGGAAGAGGTTAACCAAAACGCACTGAAGATAAGCGAGATCTATGTACAAACTCACTCAATCGCTAATGAGCTTCAATCTCTTACCAATGAGTTAGTTAAAGGCTCAAGTAACGTTACTAAAGAGGTCAGTAAGTTTAAGTTGAGTTGAGTAAAAACGCGACGGATCCCGCTATTTTGGTTAGCAAGTATGCAAACACCATTGTTGGCCACAAATACGCTTGACGCAATTGCAGCTTTTGCGTAAAGTAGCGCTCCGTTGGCAACGTAAGCTACGTTGTTAGCTATTGTGATGATTAAACACAAAAAAATGATCAATTGGTGAGCTGGCTGAGTGGCTGAAGGCGCACGCCTGGAAAGTGTGTTTAGGTTTATCCCTAACGAGAGTTCGAATCTCTCGCTCACCGCCATATATAGAAAAGCCCGTTATCGAAAGATAACGGGCTTTTTGCTGTCATATTTTCAAGTATTACTATTGATGTTGGGCATTCGAGTATGCGCTCTTTAATGCTTTGGAAAATGGGTATCAGTAGTCAAAGAATTTACGATGCTCTATTCCCGCCGCATTCGAATTAACTTTATTTGGGTGCTTATGCTCTTTCCAGCACGCGACTTTCCGGCCAACATTCAGATGCGGGAAGTTCAGCTCTGAGTCTAAAGCTGGAGCTGTACTTACTCCGATAAAGCTCAGTAACTCACCCAAGCTGTTTGGCTTACTTACGTCGATACAAACCAGATCGTCTCTGTTTGCAAAATATGTCAATACCTGCTGCTTATGTTGCTGATAACATTTTTCTAAGTGTGCTTTATCATCTGGGAAAGCTGTTGTTGAAAGCTTAAAAATATCGTTAAAAGTGCGTTTTAATACTGGATTGAAAATTCCGTTTTTAAGATCCAAATTCACCAGCATCTTGTTTATTAACATTTGCATCGAAGGTACCCAAAGGGCAAGTTCTCTCTCTAAATACACAAATTTAGAACCGGGGAAAAGCTTATCTAATTGTGCATAATCACAAAAGCATGGCGAGTCAGAAATAACATCAGCTAGTTCAAATGCTCTTTTTGTATAGGCGGTGTGGGCAACGTTAAACCCATAGTCAAGTAGGGCAACGCTGATACTCGTGGTGCCGGTTCTTGGTAATCCGATGATGAAAATTTTGTTCATGTTTATATTAAGCCACAATAGAGGGAGAGGTCGTTATTGCATATCAATTATCTACAGTAACGGGCTGAATAGGTAGAAAATGCGTTCCATTATACGGTTCCGTAATGAGCGTTTCGTCCAACTTTCAGGGCAAACGATATCAGAGTCAGCTAAATAACCTTGTTGAACACGCGCTAGCTCTTGGGTAAAGGTGAGATTGTCGACAGCTAAGGTCACTTCAAAGTTTAGCCATAAGCTGCGCATATCAAGGTTTACTGTCCCTATAAGGCAGTGGTTTCCATCGATGACAACAGACTTGGTGTGCAATAGCCCACCTTTAAAACGATGGATATTCACGCCAGCATCGAGAAGTTCTGAGAAAAAGGCTCGACTCGCCCATTCAACCATTAGCGAGTCATTTTTATCTGGCACAATGATATCGACTTGCACATCCCGTTGAGCTGCGATGATTAACGCCAGTTGCAAGTTCTCGCTTGGGACGAAATAGGGTGTAGTAATAACTATACTTTTTTGCGCTTGGTAGATACTTTGCAGTAACACCTGATGGATTATCTCATCTCGCATGCCTGGTCCTGATGGAATAACCTGAACCAAATCTGTGATTTCATTGTGTTTATGTGCTAAACATTTTGGTAATTCGGGCAGAAATCGCTCATTAGTTTCTACTTCCCAATCCCATGCATGGATACTGTTTAGCACAGGAACAGTCGTCCCGGTGATCCTAACCATAACGTCGATCCATTCGCCAACCCCAGCATCTTGATTGAAATACTTTGGGTCAACGAGATTCATGGAACCGGTATAGGCCACACTATTATCTAAGACTACGATCTTTCTATGTAGCCTTAAATCGAGTCGTCTAAAGAACATTCTTAAAGGTGATACCTCGAGTGCATGGACAACGGTAATCCCGACTTTTTTAAATGTCGTTGGCCAGTGACTTTTAAAAAAGGCACGGCTACCCGCGGCGTCCAGAAGCAATTTGATGGTAACACCGCGAGCAGCCGATTTAATCAAGGCTTGAGCGACGTCATCGGCTTTGCCACCGGGTTGCCAAATATAGAACTCAAGGTGGATTGATTCTTGTGCGAGGTCAATATCCTTGATCAACATATCAAGGATCTCATGAGTCTGGTTTAACAATGTAAGTTGGTTATCTGCAAGCGCCGGGATCCCAATTTGCTTTTCACATATAGCACTAATTGATTGTCCATAAAGACTGGACACATGGGGCGTATATTGGCGCACATTATAGAGATGTGAAAACCATTGCTCATAAGGCGAATACATCTGTTTCGCCCGTTCAGCGCGTTTTTTACCAAGATTTAGTTCGCCAAACAGTAGGTAGGCGAATGCGCCGCCTAGGGGCACGATATAGATTATCATTAACCACGCTAAAGAGACGCCAATGGCTCGTCTTTTTACAACGACTCGTACACTGATACCTGCAATCACTAACCAGTAAACAAACACGGCTGCGATAGTGAGTAATTGATAAAATTGGTACATGTTTTCTTTGATGATAGAAGCCTTAGGGAATTAAGAATAATGGCGTCATGACGATTTAATCTACGTAGGAGACGTCAACGACTAATGTTTATGCCACATACCAGTAAAAGCTATTATAATGAAAAGATTACCGTAAATCTAAGTAACAAGCAGAATAACTCATTATGTATAGAACTCTACGTAAGCTCATTTTGTTTTCACTACTGCTAGTGACATTGTTTGCCCTTTTTATTTATCAAAGTACAGTAATTCCGCTACAAGATACATTGTTATCAAGTGATACTGACGGAGCAGATGTTATTCAATGTGTCACATATAGTTCAACGGTACCGCTAGACAGACACGGCAATCTCGATATTGCAATCTGGAACATCTATAAGCAGCAGAATGATGGCTGGCAAAACGTGCTAAAACAGCTAGCCGATAGAACTGACTTGCTATTGTTGCAAGAAGCAACACTTTCTGATGATTTAAAATCTTCAGTTTTAGAGTTGAATGAAGATTGGGTATTAGCAAGGGCGTTCATTTTTGCCGGCGAAGCGGTGGGAGTGATGAACTTGTCGAAAGGTTATCCCCTTAGTACATGTGCTTTTAGGTATGCTGAACCTTTGATTTACTATCCTAAATCGTTACTGGTATCGTATTACAAGTTGTCAGACAGCAGCCAGCTGTTGGTCGTTAACATTCACAGCATCAATTTTACCTTAGGCCTTCAGGATTACCAAGCTCAGCTTAACGTGGTCGCTGCAGCGATGATGGAACACCATGGCCCTATTATTTTTGCTGGAGATCTTAATACATGGAGCGATGAGAGAGCAGAATATGTAGTAACTATGGTTCAAAAAGCAGGGCTGATAGAAGCTGTTCCAAGGGATGACTATCGAACCACCGTATTTAGCCAATCACTAGATCATATATTTTATAGAGGCTTGGAGTTGGTAAACACTGAATCTATTGTTACCGATAGCTCTGATCATAATCCGTTAAAAGCCTATTTTAGATTACTCAAAAAAATTCCTTAGTAAGTAAACACTCGTAGATAAATCGACAGGACAAAGCATGGATAACGCCCGCGCGTTACTTAAACAGTATTTTGGTTTCAGTGACTTTAGAACTGGACAGCAAGAAGTCGTTAACAAGGTATTAAATGGTCAAAGCGCCGCAGCTATTTTTCCGACGGGATCGGGTAAGTCATTATGTTATCAATTACCAGCTGTAGCGCTGCCGAACCTTACATTGGTCGTGTCGCCTCTATTGGCTTTGATGCAAGACCAATTAGCCTATTTGGAAACTCGAGGTATTTCAGCTGCATCAATTGATTCCACCCAAACACCAGAACAGGCAGCTGCAGTACTCGATGGCGTGAGCAATGGTAGTATCAAAATATTGATGATCTCAGTGGAGCGTTTAAATAATGAACGATTTAGGCGTTTTATTGCAGGCATAGCCATCTCTTTACTGGTGATCGATGAAGCCCACTGTATCTCTGAGTGGGGGCATAATTTCCGACCCGATTACCTAAAACTACCGAGCTACCAACAAGCATTAAATATCCCACAAGTACTGTTGTTAACGGCGACAGCAACGTCAAAAGTGATTGCAGATATGAGCCGCAAGTTTGCAATTGCGCCGGAGAATATTACCTTAACCGGCTTTTATCGATCCAATTTACATCTAAATGCTGTTGGTATCAAAGAGTCAGATAAGCCCCGTTTTTTGGCGAACTGGTTAAGTGAAAGGCAGCAAACAAGCGGCATTATCTATGTCACTTTGCAAAAAAGTGCTGAAATGGTGGCAAAGTATCTGCAAGCTAATGGCTACAACACATTGGCTTATCATGCAGGAATGGACAGTGATGTACGAAAATCAATCCAGACTCGCTTTATGTCGGGAGAAGTCCCCATCATTGTCGCAACTATCGCCTTTGGAATGGGGATCGATAAAAGTGATATACGTTTTGTGGTTCACTATGATCTGCCTAAATCAATTGAAAACTACGCTCAGGAGATTGGACGTGCGGGACGAGATGGTCAGGATTCTGACTGTTTGGTCTTGGCGAACAAAGATAATCTCAATGTATTAGAGAATTTCGTGTTCGGTGACACCCCAGAGCTTAATGCTATCGTTAGTGTTATAGATGAAATAAAATCAGTGACCAAACAGCATAATGACTGGGAGCTAATGCTTAATCAGTTGTCTACATCATCGAATATTCGACCTCTTAGTTTGAAAACTTTGTTAGTTTATCTAGAGATGCAAGGGGCCATTAAGCCCAAGTATAGTTACTTCGCTGAATACAAATATAAGTTACTAGCGCCGATTGAGGAGGTGTTAAGTCGCTTTGATGCGGAGCGGCAACATTTCGTAAAAGCAATTGTGGATACTTCTGTCAAAGCCAAAATCTGGTATAGCGCCGATCTCAGCCAGCTTGAGTCTATCTCTCCCAATAGTCGTGGCCGTGCGATAAAAGCATTAGATTATTTAGATCAAAAACAACTTATTGAATTGCAGAGCAAACAATTAACCTTGGTTTACCAAGTATCTCCGGCTGAGTTATACGTCGATGGGTTGGCCGAACGTCTTTATCAACAATTTAGCCTTAAAGAGAGCAGTGAGATCGAGCGAATTAATTTCTTAGTGTCATTCTTTGGTAGTAGCAGTTGCCTAAGTTTGCAACTGGCGCAGTATTTCTCTGATCCCAACGCACGCACAGCTTGTGGACATTGTTCAGTTTGTCTTAATCAAATAGCAATATTACCCGAACCTGCGTACTTAACACCATTGAGCGAATATGATTTTCAATTGACCTGTGGTGACGCCATCTCAAAGTTAAAGTCCCATACATCGGCAGTCTTGCTTGCTCGCTTCCTATGTGGACTGACAACGCCCTTGTTTACCAAGCTCAAAATGAGACCCGTTAAAGGATTTGCGCAGTTTGAGCGCTACCGCTTTACAGATGTGCTGAATTGGATTGAGCAACAGCAATAAAACAGCGTGGCCTGTATTAGTGATATGCATAATACGTATCGTTTTATGCATGTTATGTAACAAAGATTTTCCAACACTACTTAAATAATGTAATAAAACAAAGAACATGCTTTACTGATGGCAAATTTATCGCGACATAGATTGCGAACAATGATAACTAAGGGATTTAACATGAAAAAAGCTGCGTTAACGCTTGCTATAGCATTGTCACTCACCGGGCTTACCGCTTGTCAAAATCAAACATTTACAGAGCAAGATACGATAGAAATGGCAGACCAAAATTTGGCATTTCAACAGTTTAGTCAGAGTTTTATTGATGCTTTATGGCTTGAGTCGCCAACGTGGGCTTTATACAGTGGTTTCCATAAATATGATGGAGTGCTTAAGGTACCCAATGAGCAAGCACGTCAAGCAAGTTTAAACTTTGTGTCGAAGCAAGCGGCATTATTAGCCAGTTTTGACAAGGAGAGTTTATCTGCAGCGCTTTTAACTGATTATCGCTTGATAGAAAACTTAATTGGCGAAATACGTTGGGACATCGAAACATTCAAGTCATGGCAGTGGAACCCAACAAACTACAATGTTTCTGGTGGTTTTGCGCAAATTATAAATGAGAATTTCGCGCCTTTAGATCAGCGTTTAGTATCGGTGTTATCTAGAATGGAAAATGTTCCCGCTTATTACGCAGCGGCTCGCGAAAATATTAATAACCCTACGCTAGAGCATACCCAGCTTGCGATAATGCAAAATGAAGGTGCTTTTTCTGTGTTTAACAATGATCTTTTAGATAAAGTGATTGCGTCAGAACTGACCAATGAACAAAAGGCACTGTTTGTCACTCGCTTTAATAAGGCTAGCATAGCCATCAATGAGCACATTGATTGGCTAAAAGCACTCGAAGTTAAGTTGGCTGATGAGGGAGCTCGTAGTTTCAGAATCGGCGAAACTCTTTATGAACAGAAGTTTGCACTCGATATTCAAGCTGGAATGACAGGCAAAGACTTGTACGAAAAAGCGATAATGGACAAGAATCGCGTACAAGCAGAGATGAGCAAAATCACTAAAAAGCTATGGCCAACAAATTTTGATACGGCAATGCCAAAAGACAGTAAAGTGGCTATAAAGCAACTTATCGATAAATTATCAGCTAAGCATGTTAAGCGTGATGATTTTGTTGATGAAGTTAGAGCACAGATCCCAGAGCTTATTGCTTTTGTTAATGAGAAAAACCTAGTCACTCTTGATCCAAATAAGCCGCTCGTCGTACGTGAAACCCCTGCTTATATGCGCGGTTATGCCGGTGCATCGATAAGTGCACCTGGACCCTATGAGAAGTCAGGAAACACCTATTACAACGTGACTCCACTTGATGGGATGAGTGATGAATCAGCAGAGAGTTACCTAAGAGAGTATAACCATTGGATTTTACAGGTGTTAAATATCCATGAAGCGATACCTGGCCACTACACACAACTTGTTTACTCGAATGAATCACCAAGCCTAATTAAGAGCTTGTTTGGTAATGGCGCTATGGTTGAAGGTTGGGCTGTTTATACAGAACGTATGATGCTGGAAGAGGGCTATGGTAACTTTGAGCCTGAAATGTGGTTGATGTATTACAAGTGGAACCTTCGCGTCATCTGTAACACAATACTCGACTACGGTATTCAGGTTAACGGTATGACAGAAACTGAAGCGCTTGATCTTATGATGAATGAAGCATTCCAACAACAAGCCGAAGCTCAAGGCAAATGGCGTAGAGCAACGCTGAGTCAAGTGCAACTGACTAGTTACTATTCTGGATATCGTGAGATTTATGACTTTAGAGAAGAGTATAAAGCACTGAAAGGCGAAGACTTCGATCTTAAGACATTCCATGAAGAGTTTTTAAGTTACGGAAGTGCTCCAGTGAAGTACATTAGAGGGCTGATGCTCCATAAATAGTGTTTTTGAATCGACCTTATATTAAGCCAGCAATTAACATAATTGCTGGCTTTTTATTGTCCAATGTCTTTGATTTAACAAAGATGTGATCTATTGCATGATTCTGGACTAGCAAATTTAACGAGCTTGATGTAATCTCAATGATAATTGTTCGCATTAAGATTTCGTAACATGAAAAATATACTGTTGGTTGATGATGATCTTGTTTTACAAAGTCTTTTAAAGAGTTATTTAGAGGCTGAAAACTTTGCCGTAACGCTGGCATCTAATGGCGAAGAGGCACTTGAAAAGTTACAGCGTATTACCCCTGATATTATCCTCCTCGATATTAGTATGCCAAAGCTCAATGGTGTTGAAATGTTAAAACTACGCAATGATAAAACTCCCGTCATTGTGATCTCATCACTGGATACTGAACATGAACGAGTTAATGTATTTGAACTTGGTGCAGATGACTTTCTTGGTAAACCCTTTAGCCAGCGGGAACTAATTGTGCGGATAAAGGCTATTCAACGTCGAATCGAATTAGTGAGAAATGAATCTGAAGTAAATGACGATTTAGCCACTGACGTGTTATTTGACGATAGTAGTTATAGCGTGTCTATCACTTCAAAAGTGGTCTATTTTACCCAAACAGAATTTAAGTTGTTCAAATATCTATTCGAACGCAAGGGTAGGGTTATCGCGAAGCAGGAACTACAGCTAAGAGTATTGCAAAAAGAGTTAGGCCAGTTTGATAGAAATTTGGATATGCATATCAGTAATACGCGAAGAAAATTGGCGGCTATACAATTACCCAAATCTTTAATCAATACGGTTAGAGGCAAAGGCTATAGTTTTGCAGAGATGTAGCGAGCAGATCTAGACTTGATTTATCGCTAATAAAAAAGGGAGCTATTTGCTCCCTTTTTTTGTTGATAAACTAAGTCATTATTTTAATAAGATAACCGGATCAACAAATTCAAGATTCAATGCTTCAGCTACTTCTGCACATGTGATCTTGCCGTGCATAACATTAAGGCCATTTAATAGGTGCTTGTCTTGCAGCAAAGCTTCTCGATAACCAAGCTGAGCAAGCTTGATAATGTAAGGCAGTGTTGCATTGTTTAGTGCAAATGTAGAGGTACGAGCAACAGCACCAGGCATGTTTGCAACACAATAGTGAACAACATCATCAACAATGTATGTAGGATCTTGGTGAGTCGTGGCATGAGAAGTTTCAATACACCCACCCTGATCAATTGCAACATCTACAATTGCAGAGCCTGGTTTCATTGCTGCAATGTGTGCTTTAGTCACGAGTTTTGGCGCCGCGGCACCTGGGACTAATACTCCGCCAATGACAAGGTCAGCTTCTAACACATGTTTCTCAATTGCATCAGCAGTTGAATAGATAGCTTTAACCTTATTATCAAACTGTGCGTTTAAACGGCGTAATGCATCGATGCTGCGATCTAGAATAACGACATCAGCCCCAAGGCCTACTGCCATTTGTGCAGCATTGGTGCCGACCATACCGCCACCAATAATAACGACTTTAGCAGGCTCTACTCCTGGCACACCACCAAGTAACATACCACGTCCGCCCATAGACTTTTCAAGTGCCATTGCGCCAGCTTGAATAGACATACGGCCAGCAACTTCAGACATTGGCGCGAGCAGGGGAAGCGTACCACGATCGTCTGTTACAGTTTCATAGGCGATACAAACTGAACCGCTTTTAACAAGATCTTCTGTTTGTGGTAAATCTGGAGCTAAATGTAGGTAGGTAAATAGAAGTTGATCTTCTCTTAACATCGCACGTTCAACTGCTTGTGGCTCTTTTACCTTAACAATCATTTCCGATTGAGCAAATACCTCAGCTGCAGTTGCTAGGATTTTTGCGCCTACATTGACGTAATCTTCATCGGAAAAACCAATGCCAGAGCCAGCACTTGTTTCAATAAAAACCTCATGACCACGCAGGGTCAATTCACGAACACTAGAAGGTACCATGCCTACACGATATTCGTGGTTTTTGATTTCTTTTGGAACACCTATAATCATCTTGAAGCCTCAATTTCGCATAAAAACCCATTTTCTATGGGTGTAATTGTTATTTTGTTATGCCTGAACGTGAATGTTTCAGGGAAATCTAGTATAGTATTCCTTCAGTAGTTTATGCTGCTGAAGTTTATCTAAACACGGTGTTTTATTTTGTTATAGATGCAATTCAAGGTTATAAATATGGTTAATAATAAAAAGAGTCCTATAAAAGACTTAGATCGAATAGATCGAAACATACTCAACGAGTTACAAATTGATGGACGAATTTCCAATGTTGAGCTATCGAAGCGTGTAGGGCTGAGTCCCACTCCTTGTCTAGAGCGCGTAAAAAGGCTTGAAAAACAAGGGTATATCAAAGGATACACTGCATTAGTCAATCCCCACTTTTTGGGTGCCTCTTTACTTGTGTTTGTTGAAATTACGCTAAATCGTGATACAGCTGAAGTTTTCGATAAATTTAACGATGCCGTGCAACTACTTGATGATATTCAAGAATGTCATTTAGTGTCGGGTGATTTTGATTATTTATTGAAGACTAGAGTCTCTGATATGTCCGCTTATCGTCGTTTATTAGGGGAAACCCTGCTTAAACTGCCTTCAGTTTCTGACACACGCACGTATGTGGTGATGGAAGAGGTTAAGCAGACTAATCGCGTCGCTATCAATACGATTTCTGAAATGTAACTTTGTTGTTTTATTGTACAAGAAGGGAGTCCGTCGACTCCCTTCTTTTATACAAAATACAATTGATACAAAATGATGCAAAGAATTCAGGTGAATACTTATTCATTTAGTTTAGCGCAAGTCAAACGCTGCAAAATAAACTCATTTCTGCTATCTTACTGACATTATCGTCTTTTTTAGTGTAGGTTTGCGATTGTCTAAGGCAACTAGTGTAAAAACCCTTTCCGGCGTACAAAGACTATTAGAAGGTAGTCTGATAATTTGTTGCATGATTGCAACTTATATCCTCATAGCACTCAGTAGTTTTAACGCTTCCGATCCTGGGTGGAGTCAATCACATTTTGACGGTGATATCCAAAATCTCACCGGTGCTGTTGGTGCATGGTTAGCTGATGTATTGTTTTATATTTTCGGTTATACCGCTTATATCATTCCGGTTATTATTGCGCTAACTGGCTGGCTGCTTTTTAAACGCACTCATAAATTACTAGAAATAGACTACTTTTCTGTTGGTTTAAGGTTGATAGGATTTCTTCTTATCGTGTTTAGTCTAGCAGCTTTGGGAAGTATGAATGCAAACGGGTTATATGAGTTTTCTGCCGGTGGCGTTGCAGGTGATGTCATTGGTCAAGCAATGCTGCCCTATTTCAACCAATTAGGGACCACTCTGCTGCTACTGTGTTTCGTTGGCGCTGGTTTTACGTTACTTACTGGTATTAGCTGGCTCACTATTATTGATCTAACGGGTTACGCGACACTGTGGTTTTTCAACTCCTTACGACAGTTACCCGAAAAACTTTCATCTAAAAAAGAAGAAACTGAAGATACACGCGGGTTTTTATCTGTTGTTGAACGATTCCGAGAAAAGCGCAACAGAGAATTGGATGAACAAGAAACTGATGCTGCTCTTTTCGATGGCGGCTCAGCTATGCCTATAGATTCACCTTTACAGCAAACTGTTACTACTCGTCTCGAACCTAAAATTGAACCGATGATAGACACTGAAACTCAGACTGAAGCAAGGGATCCCAGCATTCAAGCCCCTTGGGTGTCGTCTACGCAAGCTGAAATTGAGACGATTAACTTTGATTCAAAAGAGTCTGTTGGCGAGGTTAACACGACTAAACGTGTTAAAGATGATAAAGCCAAGATTGTAGATGGTATTGTTATTTTACCAGGCCAGGACGAGAGTGCTAATACAGCTCCAATGGAACCATTACCGAGTATTTCATTACTTGATGTACCCAATAGGCAAAGCAATCCCATAAGCCAAGAAGAGCTGGAGCAGGTGGGTAGATTAGTCGAAGTGAAACTTGCAGACTTCAATATAACGGCAAAAGTGGTAGGTGTCTATCCAGGTCCGGTGATTACTCGATTTGAGCTCGAATTAGCGCCGGGCATTAAAGCTTCAAAAATTACCAATTTATCTAAGGATTTAGCGCGCTCGTTACTGGCAGAGAGTGTGCGTGTCGTTGAAGTTATTCCTGGCAAAGCATTTGTCGGTCTGGAATTACCAAATAAATTTCGAGAAACCGTCTTTATGCGCGATGTATTAGATTGCGATGAATTTAGGGAAAACCCGTCTCATTTGAGTATGGTCCTAGGAGCGGATATCGGTGGTAAACCTGTCATTGTGGATCTAGGTAAAATGCCGCATCTTTTAGTTGCTGGTACCACAGGCTCAGGTAAGTCAGTAGGGGTGAACGTGATGATCACCAGCTTACTGTATAAATCTGGTCCTGATGATGTTCGTTTCATTATGATAGATCCCAAAATGTTGGAACTTTCGGTCTATGAAGGGATCCCACATCTTTTGTGTGAAGTCGTCACCGATATGAAGGAAGCCGCTAATTCACTACGCTGGTGCGTTGGTGAGATGGAGCGCCGTTATAAGCTAATGTCTGCGCTTGGTGTGCGTAACCTTAAAGGCTATAACGCTAAGATTAAAAATGCCAAAGAGGCGGGAGAGCCAATTCTCGATCCTCTGTGGAAGGCGTCTGACAGCATGGAGCCTGAAGCCCCTGAACTTGATAAGTTACCGTCAATAGTAGTCGTCGTGGATGAGTTTGCTGACATGATGATGATTGTTGGTAAAAAGGTGGAAGAGCTAATTGCGCGTATTGCACAAAAAGCACGAGCGGCAGGAATACACTTAATATTGGCTACCCAAAGACCGTCAGTTGACGTTATTACTGGTTTGATTAAAGCAAACATTCCTACCCGTATGGCTTTCCAAGTCTCTTCGAGAATCGATTCAAGAACGATTTTAGATCAACAGGGGGCTGAAACCTTGCTAGGGATGGGTGATATGCTCTATCTTCCGCCAGGTACCAGCGTTCCAAGTCGTGTACATGGCGCATTTATTGATGATCATGAAGTACACAAGGTGGTGGCTGACTGGCATGCACGTGGTAAACCACAATACATCGAGGATATCTTGCAAGGCTCTGCAGAAGGAGAGCAGGTACTGCTTCCAGGTGAAGCGAGTGACTCAGAAGAAGAGATGGATGCGTTATATGACGAAGCGGTAGCGTTTGTTACTCAAACTCGTCGTGGTTCAATTTCGAGCGTGCAACGTAAATTTAAAATTGGCTATAACCGTGCAGCACGGATCATTGAAATGATGGAACTTCAGGGCGTTGTTAGTGCCCAAGGGCATAACGGCAACCGAGAAGTATTGGCACCGCCACCACCTAAAGACTTTGATTAGACTAAACGACTTTTTAGTATATATGCCTAATAAATAAGACACTCTATATCAGCGTTGTGCTTCAGGCATGACCCGGAGAAATAAACATGAAAAGACTTATGGCAATAGCGATTGCAGGTTTACCCCTTTTAGCTCATTTTTCAGTTCAAGCGGATGCGTCAGAGCAATTAAAGGTTAAGCTCACCGAAATAGATAATCTAAAAGCTAATTTTAGCCAGACCGTCACAGACATAAACGATAAGGTCATTCAGACTGGTGCAGGGATTTTTGCACTAGCACAGCCTAATCAGTTTTATTGGCACTTAACTGCGCCGGATGAATCATTGATTGTTGCCGATGGCACTGATGTATGGATCTACAACCCTTTTGCTGAAGAGGTGTCTGTTATGGACGTTAACCAAGCAATAAGCGCTTCTCCCATCGCTTTACTTGTCCATTCAGATCCTGAGACCTGGTCGCAATACAAAGTACAAAGCAATGGACAGTGCTTTGAAATAAGCCCGCTAGATACTGATGCTGGCGTAGCCGAAGTTGAAGTTTGTTTTAACGATATAACCTTGACTAAAATGGTGCTTAAAGATCAGCAAGGAAATACCAGCAACTTTACTTTATCAGATCAAACTAAGGTCAAAGAGAGTGAAAGTGATTTGTTTAAATTTATCGTGCCTGAAGATGTTGATATCGACGACCAACGTTTAAAGTCTAGTAATTAAGAGTATTATGTGAGTAGTTTAAGTTTTGATTTTGCACCTGACTTTCGGCCTTTAGCGGCTAGAATGCGCCCTGAGACATTAGCGCAATATGTTGGACAACAACATTTATTGGGTGAAGGGCAACCGTTGAGGCAAGCGCTTGAAGCAGGAAGGGCTCACTCCATGATGTTTTGGGGCCCCCCAGGTACGGGTAAAACAACCCTAGCTGAACTTGTAGCCAGTCACGTTAATGCCCATGTAGAGCGCATTTCTGCGGTCACATCCGGTGTTAAAGAGATTAGAAGTGCGATAGAGCATGCAAAAAATGTTGCTCAATCTCGTGGCCAACGGACTTTACTTTTTGTCGATGAGGTTCATCGTTTTAATAAAAGCCAGCAAGATGCATTTTTGCCATTTATTGAAGATGGTACGGTTATTTTTGTTGGCGCAACTACTGAAAATCCCTCTTTCGAGATCAACAATGCACTATTATCTCGAGCGCGTGTGTATCTTATTAAGCAACTTACTACAGAAGAGATCTGTCAGATAACGCAGCAAGCTATAGCAGATGAAGAGAGAGGGCTTGGTAAACGTAAGTTAATTCTACCTCCAGATGTGGCGCTAAAGTTGGCACAGGTGAGTGATGGTGATGCGCGTAAGGCGTTAAACCTCATCGAATTAATTAGCGACATGCTTAAAGACGGTGAAGTATTTACCGAAGAGATGATCATTCAAGTAGCAGGCCAGCAACTTGCTGGATTTGATAAGAATGGCGATCAATACTACGACTTAATCTCGGCGGTACATAAGTCGATACGCGGTTCAGACCCCGATGCTGCGCTTTATTGGTATTGCCGGATGTTGGAAGGTGGCTGCGACCCTCTCTATATTGGTAGAAGGTTACTAGCCATTGCCTCAGAGGATATTGGTAATGCCGACCCTAATGCTATGTCGGTTGCCGTTAACGCTTGGGAATGTTTTCACAGAGTAGGGCCCTCTGAAGGGGAAAGAGCGATAGCCCAAGCTGTTTTATATTTAGCCAGTGCGCCCAAAAGTAACGCTGTCTACACAGCATTTAAGGCTGCAAGGCAGCTTGCCAAAGAAACAGGCAATGAAGGCGTACCTGAGCACTTAAGAAATGCGCCGACTCAATTGATGCAAGACATAGGTTACGGTGAAGGGTATCGCTACGCTCATGATGAGCCAAATGCTTACGCAGAAGGAGAGGTTTATCTACCTAAATCTATCGCTGATAGCCGTTTTTACTATCCGACAGAACGTGGATTTGAAAAGCGCATTAAGGAAAAGCTTGAGCACCTAGCCACTCTCAACCAGCGCAGTGAGGTAAAAAGATATGACTAATATACTTTTTGTTGCGCTAGGCGGGTCTATTGGTGCAGTTTTACGCTATCTTATTTCATTATTGATGCTTCAGGTGTTTGGTAGTGGATTTCCTTTTGGTACACTTATGGTCAATATACTGGGATCATTTTTAATGGGTGTCGTTTATGCCCTTGGTCAAGTCAGTGAAGTGAGTCCGGAAGTAAAAGCATTTATTGGTGTGGGTATGCTAGGTGCCCTCACGACGTTTTCTACTTTTTCCAATGAGTCTCTGTTGCTAATGCAAGAGGGATATTTGGTTAAAGCGATTTTGAATGTTGTTGTCAATGTTGGCGTGTGTATTTTCGTCGTTTATCTAGGACAGCAATTGGTATTTTCTCGTTATTAACTATTAAGATAATAAGACATGTTAGATCCAAAATTTTTGCGTAATGAATTAGAAGTAACAGCTGAACGCCTTGCGACTCGTGGTTTCATTTTAGATGTCGAACGTCTCGGTAAATTAGAAGAAAAGCGCAAGTCGCTACAGGTTAATACTGAAGAGTTGCAAGCTTCTCGTAACGCAATCTCTAAATCCATTGGCCAAGCTAAGGCTAAAGGTGAAGACGTAGCACCGATTATGGCAAAAGTGGGCACTCTTGGTGCAGAGCTTGATGCTAAGAAGTTAGAGTTAGCAGCGTTGTTAGAAGAGCTGAATGCGATTGCAATGAGCGTACCTAACTTGCCTGATGAATCAGCACCTATTGGTGCAGACGAATCAGAGAACGTTGAAGTTCGTCGCTGGGGAACCCCAAAAGAGTTTAACTTTACTGTTAAAGATCACGTCGAACTGGGTGAGAACCTTGGCGGATTGGATTTTAAGAGTGCGGTTAAACTGACCGGTTCGCGTTTTATTATTATGAAAGGCCAGATAGCCCGCATGCATCGCGCATTAGCACAATTTATGCTGGACCTTCATACGACTGAACACGGTTATACCGAAGCCTATGTTCCGTTACTGGTTAATGAAGATAGCTTGCTGGGTACTGGTCAGTTACCTAAATTTGGTGAAGACCTATTTCATACCAAACCAGCAACGGAAGAGGGGCAAGGACTAAGCCTAATCCCGACTGCAGAGGTACCACTCACTAATATCGCTCGCGATACTATTATTGATGAAGATGAGTTGCCAGTAATGCTAACGGCTCATACACCATGTTTTAGAAGTGAAGCCGGCTCATATGGTCGCGATACTCGCGGTTTAATTCGTCAACACCAATTTGACAAGGTTGAGTTAGTACAATTAGTGAAACCAGAAACTTCAATGCAAGCGCTTGAAGAGCTTACGGGTCATGCTGAAACAGTTCTACAAAAACTACAACTACCGTACCGCACAGTGGTTTTATGTACTGGTGATATGGGCTTTGGTGCGAGTAAGACATTTGATATCGAAGTCTGGCTACCGGCTCAAAATACATTTAGAGAGATCTCATCGTGCAGCAACATGCAAGATTTCCAGTCTCGTCGTATGCAAGCTCGTTTCAAAGCTAAATCAGCGAAAAAGCCAAGCTTGTTGCATACACTAAATGGTTCTGGCCTTGCTGTTGGACGTACGTTAGTCGCGGTACTTGAAAACTACCAAAATGAAGATGGTTCAATTACGGTACCTGAAGTGTTACGCGGCTACATGGGTGGTTTAGAAAAAATCGGTTAACGATAACGATTAAAAACGCCTCTACTATAGTAGGGGCTTTTTTAGCCCTACGTTTAGCTAAGTTTATGCACATTTTAATAATCTTAAGTTTTGGCTCTATAAAATGCTGATTATTAATTAAATAGCTACTCTAACTGCTAAAACACCTCTGTATTAGTATTTTTCCCTTTTAGTCGTTAAAACTGGCTTTATACCGCATTGCTTCAATGGTATAACTACAGCCGAACCCTCCTACACACCCTATTTAGGAAAGCAGTTATGATATTTTCCCAGGTTGAACTTGCCCCAGCCGATCCAATCCTAGGCCTAACCGATGCGTTCAAAGCCGATCCTCGTGAGGATAAAGTTAATTTAGGCGTTGGCATTTATAAAGATGAATCTGGAAAAACACCCATTCTTAAAGCCGTCAAATTAGCAGAAGAAAAGTTACTTCAAACTGAAGAAAGCAAGAGCTATTTAGGCATGGAAGGTGTTCAGGCATACAACCGTGCGGTACAGACATTATTGTTTGGCGCAGATCATACCGTAGTCAATAACGCCCGCGCGTTAACAGCACAAGCTCCAGGTGGAACCGGCTCACTCAGAGTCGCTGCAGAGTTTTTAGTACGCCATACAAATACTGATACCATTTGGCTCAGTAATCCTACCTGGGCGAATCATCAAAATATATTCCAAAGTGCTGGATTAAAAACACAATCTTATGGCTACTACAAAGCAGAGACCCATGGTCTAGATTTTGATGCGATGTTAAGTGATCTGGCTGAGGCGAAAGAGGGCGATCTTGTTTTGCTACATGGCTGTTGCCATAACCCTACTGGTATCGATTTAAATGAAGCACAATGGCAACAAGTTGCTGAACTCTGTGTCGCCAAATCATTGGTACCACTTTTCGACTTTGCATATCAAGGTTTCGGCGCTGGTGTCGAAGAGGATGCTGCAGGACTTCGAATTGTCGCAAACATTGTGCCAGAGCTTATTATTGCCAATTCATTCTCGAAAAATTTCGGGCTTTATAATGAGCGCATCGGGGCGGTAACTGTCGTAGCCGCAAATGATGCTGAAGCGATTAATGCATTTAGCCAAATCAAAAGTACCATTCGCGCTTCGTACTCTAACCCTCCAGCCCACGGTGCGCTGATTGTGAGTACTATTTTGGAAGATGAATCGTTAAAGCAACTTTGGCATGAAGAACTTCAAGCGATGAGAGAGCGCATCGCTGAAATGCGTTCACTGTTTGTAGCATCATTAAAAGAATATGGTGTTAGTCAAGACTTTGAATTTATCTCTAGTCAAAATGGCATGTTCAGTTTTTCTGGCCTGAATAAAGTACAAGTAAAGCAGCTAAAAGATGAGTTTGGTGTATATATTGTCGGCTCAGGACGCATAAGCGTTGCGGGTATGACTAAAACAAATATGCCAGTTATATGTAAAGCGATCGCCGCCGTTTTATAAATGTCTGCCAAGATGTTAAAAGGACCTTTTAAGGTCCTTTTTTGTTTTAATATTTATACCATTAAAGAGTTGGTCTTAATCAATATTGAGTTTCTCAGGCAGCATCTCCGCTAGAGCATTGGCTAATGCGCGCTTATCATGTAGCCCTCTATGGTGTGAGCTTCTTAATGGATAGTAACTCGTTTGCCCATCTTGATAAGCCGTTTCTGAATGGCTCAATACCTTATCAATGATTTTAAGGCCAAGAACCTGATGACACCAATCTATTTTTTGCTCGAGACCGCAGTTTGCGATTGGCGATGGTTCACTCGTTAGATTATCAATTAATATTACTTCGGCTGAAGATTCAGCTAGCGCTTTTGCAATCTTTGGTAACAGTAACGGCGGCATAATGCTGGTCAAAAAACTACCAGGCCCGATGATGATCAAATCGGCATCACGTATTGCATCACATGCTTCACACGTGGCTTGCACTATCGGCTCAAGTGACAGTGCGATAGGGGTGTCAGTCATTTTATCTACGTTTATTTCGCCAAAAACACTGTTGCCACAGGCTTCTAACGCGACTAGGTGCGTAGGCTCCTCAGACATAGGGATAAGCCGAGTTTCAATATTTAGAAATTGACGCACCAAATTGATCGCTTCCAAGGGTCTAACGCATAGTTCATCTAACGCGGTGAGCATTAAATTTCCTAAATTATGACCGTTGAGTTCACTTTCACCATTGAAGCGATACTCAAACATGAGAGTGCCTATGGAGGGTTTTTTAGCCAGCTGTGTCAAGCAATTACGTAAATCGCCCCAAGCAATACAGTCTTTTTCGGCTCTTAGGCGACCGGTAGAACCACCGTTGTCGGTTGTTGCAACGATTCCAGTGAGCTTTGGACCTAGAAATGACAATGCAGACAGAACCCGCCCTAAGCCATGTCCACCGCCAATTGCGACTATTTGCTGATATTGATTAAGTCCATTGTTTTTCATGGGGCCTCCTTCCTGAATACCCAAAGGTTTTATTCATCACCGACAGTATAACGATTTAATCGGGATTTTTCGCGATGTAATCTCAATCTAGCTAGCATATAATACAAAAAACACAGGTTAAGCAAAGACATATTTTGTATATTATAAGGATGTGCAGTGAAGACAGGTAAAGTGGGGTTGTTTACCATTGCTTTCGGAGTCGTTATTGGTGGTTTCATACTTATTAGGCTGACAATGATCCCTTCGCTTACGAGCGATGAGGCACAGCTGGGTAAAGCCATAAGAAATAATGAACTTGTTAGCAAAGTCCCTAAATTTAGTGACATAAAGGATGTAAAAGCAAAGAAACGTGCGTTTTTCAATTTTTTGCGGCCGTCAGTGAAACACCAGAACGCCATAATTAAAGATGAACGTCAGTTTTTGATTGGCATTAGAGCCCAGCTCGAAAATGAGAACAAACTTACCGATGCCGATGAGTTTCGTTTGCAACAAATTGCAGAAAAGTACCAATATACTTCAAGACGAATAAATACCAATACCATCGACAAACTGCTGGTGAGAGTCGATGTGGTGCCAGAACAAATGGTGTTGATACAAGCCGCCAATGAGACCGGTTGGGGAAGTTCTCGTTTTGCCAGAGAGGGCCTTAATTTTTTTGGTCAATGGTGTTTCAGAAAAGGCTGTGGGTTAGTACCACAATCTCGCAGCGATGGACTCTCGCATGAGGTCGCTGTTTTTAAAACTGTTGAGGACTCTGTCGCCTCCTACATGCGAAACCTTAACTCGAATGCAGCTTATTCATTATTGAGGTCCATTCGTGCAGATATGAGAGCTGAAAACCAAGAGCCTAGTGCCAATAAACTTGTCTACGGCCTAGTTAATTATTCAGAAAGACAAGAAGCTTATATCGATGAGTTACTTGAAATGTTACGTCAAAATCAACCTTATCTAGTGGAAACAAATGAAAAAATCCCTGCTGCTTAGTTTAATCATATTTAGTTGTGCGACGGCAAATGCTGAACCTATCTCATTAGAGTACGCCGGTTTTTACCAGCGACTGAAACAAGTCAATAAAGGTAATTACCAGTTAGTTGAGGTGGCTTTTTCTGTATCGAAAGCCAACGGTTGTAAGCTGAAAGATGGCACGATAACGACTGAAAAAGAGTCGTATCCTTTGACATTTACAGCAGACCAAAGAATATTCCTTCCTTATGACGCACAGTTAAAGTCTGATCGTGCACTGATTAATTTGAATGTTGAAGGTGATGCTAAGTCTTGTGCAATTGCGATGCAGGTGAGATCAAAGAACACTAAGCTTGCATATAAACGCTCTGAGCTATTACAAATCGAAACAGAAATGGATCAGTTGTTAAGTATGATGCAAGGGTTCCCTATGCGTTATTTTTCCTCTGATATTGCAGGGCTGAATTTGGAGTTTGAAACTGAGGCTGTTATTACTCTTAATGGTAAGAAAATCCCCGTTAGTGGCACATACCGCTTAAGTAGAGAGGTGATTAGAACACTTGATTCAATTGAGTTTAGCCGGTCACCTAAGGTGATTAGTCCGTGGACTGCAAAATAGCCTCTGAGCAGATATAAAAAAGCCCTCCAAGTAGAGGGCTTTTTTATATCTCGTTATTCTGACTAGCGAGTAGGGCTATATGTGCTTACGACATCAATACGTGCCGCTTTATCTAAATCAATATGACCATTGTTGGCGATATCGACAAAATCGAAGGCGGGTAGTTCTGATTCTGCAACGTCGCCCTTCAATGGCGCATTAGCATTACGTTCTAATGAGAGGAAATCGAACTTCGCTCTGTCGACACCTTGTGAAGGAGCAGTATTTTGCATCGCGGTAAATATCGTTTCTATACGCCCAGGGAAATCTCTATCCCACTGCACCAACATATCTTTGACAGCTGCGCGTTTTAGGTTCTCTTGCGAACCACAGAGGTTACAAGGGATGATCGGGAACTTTTTGAGCTCAGCATATTCAGCAATATCTTTTTCTTTGCTATATGCGAGCGGACGAATAACCATATTGGCGCCGTCATCAGATAATAGCTTTGGTGGCATCGCTTTTAACTTTCCAGCAAAAAACATGTTCAAGAACATGGTTTCGATAATGTCATCTCTGTGGTGGCCCAATGCAATTTTGGTGGCACCTATTTTTTGAGCAAATCCATAAAGGGTGCCACGACGCAATCGAGAGCACAGTGAACAGGTGGTTTTTCCTTCAGGAATTTTATCCTTGACGATAGAGTAGGTATCTTTTTCTAAGATATGATATGCCACACCAAGGGTGTCTAAATAGGCGGGCAGGATCTCTTCCGGGAAACCAGGCTGCTTTTGATCAAGGTTCACTGCAACAATCTCAAACTTAATTGGCGCTCGTTGCTGCAGGTTTATCAAAATATCGAGCATGGCATAGCTATCTTTGCCACCAGATAAACAGCACATCACACGATCACCTTCTTCAATCATGTTGTAGTCGCTTATGGCCTTGCCAACTTCAGAGCGCAAGCGCTTCTGCAATTTGCTGCAACGGGAGATCTGTTCTGTTGATAATTCTTCGGACATAAAAAACGCGCCTAGTACACAATTGTTCAGGGCGCGTATTATTCCAGCTTAACCGCTTCGGGTAAAGCCCGTTAAGCGTTAAGCTTGTTCAAGAGGTGATTTATATCCGTCAGGCTTTACGGCAAGCAGATCGCAATTAATACTGTCGATGACATGTTCTGCAGTATTACCGATAAGCGCAGCTGAGAGTCCCGTTCTGCCAATGGTGCCTAAAATGACTAATTCAGCATCAAGCTTTTGAGCAAGTTCCGGGATAACATCTTCCGGTAACCCCTCTCTGACATGACAAAAATCGGTTGAAATATCATAAGCATTCGCTAGATAGGTGATGCGTTCTTCATGCTGATTACGGATAGTTTCACTGTAGGAGTGAGAGTCGAAGTCGGGTAGCTCTATTGCCAAATTAACTGGCGTGCCAGGGTAACCGTTCACAAGGTGGATTTGAGCATCAAACTGTTTTGCTAGTTTCTGTGCATGCTCGATTATTTTCACATTTAAAGACTGGTTGGTTTCATCCTCAGAGCTTACGTTTATCGCACAGAGGATTTTACCTGCTACAGGCCAATCATGATCTTTTACCAATAAAACGGGTACCGGGGCTTTTCTAAGCAGATGCCAATCTGTAGGGGTAAAGATGACTGACTTTAGTTTGTCATGCTCATGGGTGCCTTTTACGATAACATCGTATTTGCCCTCAATGACATGATTAATGATACTTTCGAAGGGACGGTTATGCCAGACGACTTCAGTCTCAATGCTAACGCTTCCAGTCTGGAATTGGCTAACAATATCATCTAACCATGCCTTACGCTGTGCAATTACGCCTTCGCGCATTGCTTCACGCTCATGACCGGATAAAATGGAGGTCATCTCATAAGAGAAATCAAAGATAGATAAAAAGACAGTAATACTGGCATTATTAGCAGATGCAAGCTTAACGGCTCTGGCTAATGCGGCTTGTTTATCGGTGGTTGGGTCAACCACTACAAGGAGTTTTTGATAGTCCATCATAACTTTATCCTTATCTAATATCGTATTACCATCTTGCACCATAAAGATGGCTTTGTATTGTCATAGATCAACAGAAATGTCGATAATGTTTAACGAGCGATATTACTGTTTCCTGATAAGTCACTTAGCGTGTCAATATCGAGGATTGTAATGTATTTACCTTTGACTTCAATAAGTTCTGCTTTCTGAAAACGACCTAATAGGCGACTAATAGTTTCGACTGTTAAACCTAAATAATTACCAATATCGCCGCGAGTCATTGTTAAACGGAACTCTCTAGGAGAGAACCCCCGGCTACCAAATCGTTTAGCGAGGTTACTGATAAATGCCGCCAATCTCTCTTCAGCATTTTTCTTACTCAGTAGCAAAATCATCTCTTGATCAGTTTGAATTTCATTACTCATAAGCCGCATAACTTGTTGTCTAAGTTTAGGCATCTTACCAATGAGGTCATCGAGAGTGGTATAAGGGATCTCACATACCATTGAGGTTTCAAGTGCTTGTGCAAAGCTCTGATGGAATTGTGAATGAATTCCGTCAAATCCTATAACGTCACCCGCGAGATGAAAACCAGTGATCTGCTCATCACCTTGCTCCGTTATGGTGTAACTTTTTATGGTACCGGAGCGGATCGCAAAAAGAGACCTAAGCGGATCGCCAGACTTGAAAATAGCCTCGCCTTTTTGAATAGGTTTTTTACGCTCAATAATTTCGTCTAATTGATCTAATTCATTAGTGTTAAGCGTAAAAGGAATACACAGTGTGCCCATACTGCAGTCATGACAGTGAATCGCACAGCCTGATGTCATTTGACGACGATGTTTGTTGTTATCTACGCTCATTATCTATCTCAGTTTTGTGTTCACACGCTATGTTAAACTAATTTAATAATTGGGGCTAGTTTAGCTGCCCAATTGCTATGTATAGAGTCTGTATTCCAAAGGCGATTAACACAACGCCACTGACTTTTCTTACAGACGCTTTCTGTACCCAACGGCTGAATGTACTTGCAGCTACGCCAGCACTTAATAATGCGGGAAGGGTACCAAATCCAAAGGCCGCCATAACAAGAGCGCCATCAACTGCATTACCAGCAGCCACGGCCCATGTCAGCATGCTATAAACTAAGCCACAGGGTAACCAACCCCATAAACCACCCGCTATAAACGCTTGTCGTTTATTCTTAATAGGAATAAAGCGATTGGCTACTGGTGAGATCAGTTTCCAAAGCCATTTTCCAGCACGTTCTATCTGTACGACTCCAGACCAAATTTGGGCAATATACAGACCGGTAATGATCATCATGAGACCCGCGAGTACCCGCATTATTAATAAGTATAGGTCAACGTCAAACAGTAGCCCTAGCGCACTGGTACTGAAGCCCACGAGCGCACCAGCTATTGCGTAGCTAATGATCCGGCCGCTGTTATAACTAAAAAGGTAACCCAATTGGTTAACAAGTCGGTTACTAGCATCATTTTGAGGTAGGTTCGCGGATAAAGCACCTACCAAACCACCGCACATACTAATACAGTGGCCAGCGCCCATGATACCGACAAGAAAGGCGCCATATATGCTGTAATCATTCACTTATTTGTTTATTTCCGTAGTATTGACTCCGCTTGTAGCTGTGGTTTTGTCATTGGTATCACTCTCTGCATGGTTCTGTTGTTGATGGCTGTCTTCTTCAAACAAAATGGAAACACTTTGCTTTTCAAGATCATCAAACTGATCAGATTTAACCGCCCAAAAAAAGATACCCACAGCGACGAGAACAAATAACATAGCGATGGGGATCAGGACATAAATAATGCTCATACACGTACCTTGAGTAGTCTTAAACTATTACTAACAACAATTAGCGAACTGGCGGACATACCGATAGCGGCTATATAAGGCGCAACATGGCCGCTAACAGCTAAAGGGATTATAAACAGGTTATAACCAAGCGCCCAGAACAAATTCTGTTTGATGATCCGCGCCGTCGATTTTGCCACTGTTACAGCATCGGCGAAGCGCGCGAGATCATCGCCTAATAATATAATATCAGCGCTGTTTTTGCTGATTGCGGCGCCGCTTCCCATGGCAACTGAAAGATTTGCACCTGCAAGCACCGGGGCATCATTAATGCCATCGCCAAACATAGCGACGTGCACATTTTTCTGCAGCCTGCTAACGAGTGTTAACTTATCTTCAGGTGACAATCCTTTATGATAGTCGTCAATTCCGAGCCGCTTTGCTAGGTTTTCAACCTCACCAGAATTATCACCACTAGCAATACTGATGTTGCACCCCAATCGCTTTAGTGACTGTACTGCAGCTGCTGTATTGGGCCTAATCGCATCTGCTAAAGTAAATTTTGCTAACACCTTACCTTCGATACTCAGCCAGATAATGACATCGGATTCATAAAAATCGGTACCATTAACAAAGCTTTGGCTACCAATTTTTAGCAGTTTGCCATCAATTTCACCTTGAAGACCATTGCCAACAAAGCTTTGTTTGTTGGATACGGTAATAGCCGGAGTTAGGTAAGCTTCGAATGCATGAGCGATAGGATGAAGTGAGCTAGATTCCAGTGCTGCCGCATATTCAAGAGCGCGCTTTTCTGTCACAGACTCGGTGGTGCCAGCCACTAGTTCTACATTGGTTATAGACAAGGAGCCTAGTGTAAGCGTGCCTGTTTTATCAAAAACGATATGATTTAGTTTAGGTAGCTTCTCAAATACACCGCTTCTACGAGTAATAATGCCAAGTTTTGTCAGTATTGCCGTTCCGCATGTCACCGCCGTTGGTGTTGCTAGCGCTAAAGCGCAAGGGCAGGTAGCAACTAAGACAGATAAGGTCACCCAAAAGGCATCCTCAGGTGAGTAGAATGACCAAAAAATATAGGTCATAGTGGCTATCAACAAAATTGCCGCTGTAAAATAATTTGAAAATCTGTCGGCATAGAGTGCAATTTTAGGTTTACTGTTTGAGGCTATCTCTTGCAGTCTGATAATTTCAGCAACAAGTTGATCTTGCCCTAAAGCCGTCACTCTTACGGTTATCGGTTGCTCTATGTTAATGGTTCCCGCAAAGACCTGTGAGTCGACAGATTTTTCGACGGGCATCTGCTCGCCTGTTAACATGGCTTCGTTTACCGAAGAGCCACCCTCTATAATAACGCCATCCGCCGCTACAACGTCACCTGGCTTTATCAATATAATATTACCGATAACAAGACGTTTGGCTGGGACTTCTTCAATGCTGTTATCATTTTTAAGAAATGCGGTAAGCGGTACCAGCTTATGTAAATTACTGGAACTCACTGAGGCCTTTTGACGAGCATTTTGTTCAAAGTATCGACCTAGCAGTAAGAA
Organism: Shewanella sp. KX20019; assembly: GCF_016757755.1. Classification (NCBI taxonomy): domain Bacteria; kingdom Pseudomonadati; phylum Pseudomonadota; class Gammaproteobacteria; order Alteromonadales; family Shewanellaceae; genus Shewanella; species Shewanella sp. KX20019. The sequence continues at coordinate 2,626,946 of NZ_CP068437.1, forward strand.
GAAGGTAAACATCGAGACTGATTCAAAATACACTTCGCCAGTACCGTTGACGGTCTCTATACAACTTGCGATATAAGCGCCGCAAATTGCAATACTGACTGAAACATCCATATTTAACCGCCCCATTAAAATGGAACGAATGGCACTAAAATAGAATGGTTGAGCGGAATAGAAAACGACTGGGGCGGCAAAAAGCATACTGACCCAACGGAAGTAGTCTCTAAACTCAGTATCAAGATCTGTAAAATAACCTGAGTACAGGGCGAGGGCGAACATCATCACCTGCATGGTGGCAAATCCAGCGAGACCCAAGCGCAGTAAAAACTTTCGACTGTCTTTCTTACTTTTAGTTTCTTGTTCGTCAATCTGAAATGGTGCAGCTTGGTAACCGATGGCGCTAATGGTATTCAGAATGTCGCTAAGTTTTACCAACTCTGCGTGCCAACTGATAAGCGCACGCTGCGTTGTGGAGTTAACTTGGATACTGGCAATACCACTAAGTTTCTTGACTTGGTGTTCAATAAGCCAAGCACAGGCGGCGCAAGTGATGCCATCTATTGTTAAGGATACTTCATTTAAATCATCACGTTGATGTATAAAGTCCTGTTGAACTTCAGGTATATCGTAGGCACTGACGCTATTAAGTTCTTCAGGCACAAGCGCTGTCTGTTTGTTACCTGGTTCAGTTCTAAATTTATAATAATTGGTTAAACCCGCATCAATAATTGCCTGTGATACAGCCTGACAACCAGGGCAACACATAGGTTGGTCAATATTGAGTATACATGTAGTGAACTGGCTAGCGGTTAATACCGGTTCACTACAATGGTAACAACTGATTTGGCTCATAGACTCGGGTTCATCGATTTATGTTACAAACAAAGAGATTAAAAACTAGTTGAGCCAGTACTGCTGATCATCAACAAGTGTAATGCGTTGTTGCACTCGCCATGTTTGATCATAGCCCTCAATTCGGACTTCCCAAGGTCCTGAAATAGCTTGGTGGATCTCAATGCGATATACACCGTTAGCATCGGCTGTGACAATCTGTTCAAAGTCTTTTTCTGCCATTGTTGGGTGGAAAAAGCTAATACTCAACGCGGCTCCGTATTGCTCGCCACCTTGTTGTGAAAGTTCTACGTATTCATCATCAAACTCAAGGAGGTAGTTCATACCCAATTGTTTTGCATGTTTAATTTTTCGAAGGTCCATATTAATGCCTTTGCCTTCTTTATAATAATCTTCAGAAACGAGTGAGTCTTTATTACTGATCGCAAGATATAATAAATTAACACTAGCAACGACGGCACAAAGCGGAAGTATGATAAGAAACCAGGGCCAGAACTGTTTATACCAAGGCTGAGGAGTAGACATGTTTTATACCTATAATTTGCTGAGAGACGACGTTTTTAAGAGCCGCTATTTTACCGCTTAAAGTGTGATTTAGCACTTAAAAAAAAGGCCTCGTTTGTGACGAGGCCTTAATATTGCGTTTAATGTTACAGTAGTGTAACTACTTGTTTGACAAGCTATAAACGTATGCTGAGATTACGTGAACTTTTTCTTCACCTAATACATCTTTCCATGCTGGCATTACGCCGCTACGACCGTTCTTAACTGATTGTTGAATAGCACCACGACTTCCGCCATATAGCCACGCATTATCGGTTAGGTTAGGTGCACCCATGAATTTGTTGCCCGTGCCGTCCATTCCATGGCAGGCAAAACAGCCCTTCATAAAAGAACCTTGACCTTGAGCTGCAAGCGCTTCGTCATGTTCACGGCCAGACAACTTAACTACGTATTCAGCAAGCCCTGGTAGTTCACTGTCTTCGATTGGTAGACCACCTTTAGGTGGCATCATACCGTGACGGCCATTCATAATGGATGTCTTAATCGTTTCAAGTTCACCGCCATATAACCAAGCACCATCGGTGAGGTTAGGGAAGCCTTTGCTACCGCGAGCATCACTACCATGACACATTGCACAGTTTTGTAAGAACAAGCGGCCGCCAACTTTAAGCGCCTCTTTATTCTTAACTAACTCTTCCAATGGTGTATCGGCGTAAGCTTTAAAGATAGGGCCAAATTTCTCGTCAGCATGCTTTACTTCTTGATCATACTGAACCCAACGTCCTTCCGCTTGAGCATCTATAACAGCCTGCTTAGATTCGGCGAGAGTACGTACGCTTTGGTTAGAGCTCGTCCAGCCTAAAAGACCTTTATAGCTACCAAAACCAGGGTAAAGTGCAAGGTAGATAACACTAAACACGATAGTAATGTAAAACATATAACTCCACCATTTTGGTAGTGGGTTATTGAGCTCTTCAATACCGTCGAAGCTATGGCCCATTGATTCGCCTTCTTTTACGCCCGTGTTGTTCTTAGAACAAGCGCGTAGCAGAACGATACAACCAATGATGACCACAGACGAGAGTACGATAATCCATATACTCCAGAAGTTTGTCATTACTTTTGCTCTCCTGAGTCCTTCGAAACCAAGTTTTGCTCATCATCTGAGAAAACAAGATTAGCTGCTTCGTCGAATTGCTTTTTGCGACTAGAGCTATATGCCCAAGCAAATATACCGATGAAGGTCACCATTACCACGATGGTTATTATTCCTCGTAATGTGCCGTAATCCATAATTTGCCTCCTTATTTAAGCGCGTGGCCAAGTGATTGAAGATAAGCGATCAATGCCTGCATTTCCGTCTTATCCTTCACAGCGTCTTTCGCAGCCGCAATCTCTTCATCTGTATACAGTTCATGTGTTGGATGAAGGTTGCGTAGGATATCCATCTTCTTGCCAGTCAACTCGCCGTCAAGCTTGTTTTCTGCCAACCAAGGAAAACCTGGCATATTCGACTGCGGTACAACGGCGCGAGGATCAATTAAATGAACTTCATGCCACTTGTCACTGTAACGACCGCCAACACGGGCTAGATCTGGACCTGTACGCTTAGAGCCCCACTGGAATGGGTGATCCCATACAGACTCACCCGCTACCGAGTAATGTCCATAACGCTCTGTTTCAGCACGTAGAGGGCGGATCATCTGACTGTGACAGTTATAACAACCCTCACGTACATAGATGTCACGACCTTCAATTTGCAAAGCAGTGTAAGGGATCTGACCTTCTAGTGGCTCAGTTGTGTCTTTTTGGAAAAGTAGGGGAGTGATCTCAACCAAGCTACCGAAGCTGATTGCGATGACAGTAAAGATCCCTAATAGACCGATGTTTTTCTCGACTAACTCATGATTAAATTTCATCGAATCTACTCCTTAAGCTGCTTTTGCATCAGCAATAGCTGGCAAAGAATCTTTAGGGGCCCTAACAGTGCGGATCACGTTGTACGCCATGATAAACATACCTGTAAGGAAGAAAACACCACCAATGAAACGAACAAAGTAGAATGGGTATGATGCTTCTAAGCTTTCTACAAAGCTATAAGTCAATGTACCGTCAGAGTTAACTGCGCGCCACATAAGACCCTGCATGACACCAGAGATCCACATTGAAACGATATAAAGAACAGTACCAATTGTTGCCAACCAGAAGTGAACGTTAATCAGGTTTGTGCTGTACATACGGCCTTGGTTAAACAGTACAGGTATCAAGTGATACAAGGAACCGATAGAAACCATAGCAACCCAACCCAATGCACCAGAATGAACGTGTCCAACAGTCCAGTCAGTGTAGTGTGAAAGCGCGTTAACCGTCTTAATTGCCATCATTGGCCCTTCAAAGGTAGACATACCATAGAAAGACAATGAAACCACAAGGAAACGCAAAATAGGGTCAGTACGAAGTTTGTGCCAAGCACCTGATAACGTCATGATACCGTTAATCATACCACCCCATGAAGGAGCGAATAGAATAAGCGACATCACCATACCAAGTGATTGAGTCCAATCTGGTAGTGCAGTGTAATGTAGGTGGTGAGGACCAGCCCAAATGTACAATGCAATTAGTGCCCAGAAGTGAACAATTGATAAACGGTACGAATAAACAGGACGACCAGCTTGTTTAGGAACGAAGTAATACATCATGCCTAAGAAGCCCGCTGTCAGCAGGAAACCAACTGCGTTGTGACCATACCACCACTGTACCATTGCATCGACAGCACCACTATAAAGTGAGTACGACTTGGTTAGTGATAACGGCACTGCCATAGAGTTAACTATGTGCAACACAGCTACGGTGATAATAAAGGCACCAAAGAACCAGTTCGCCACATAAATGTGGGACGTCGTTCGTTTAACGATGGTACCGAAGAACACCACTGCGTACGCAACCCAAACAATGGTAATTGCGATATCAATAGGCCATTCAAGTTCAGCGTATTCTTTTCCTTGGGTGAAACCCATAGGCAAACTAATTGCTGCTGATAGAATGATGGCTTGCCAACCCCAGAACGTAAATGCAGCTAACTTAGGTGCAAATAGTCGAGTTTGACAGGTGCGTTGGACGATATAATAGGATGTGGCGAAAAGGGCTGAAGTACCAAACGCGAAAATCACGGCATTGGTGTGTAGAGGTCGAAGACGACTATACGTTAACCATGGAGTTTCGAAGTTTAGCTGCGGCCAGATTAACTGGGCTGCGATTAATACACCTACTGACATTCCAACAATTCCCCAAAACACGGTCGTTAAGGCAAATTGGCGAACAATAGTGTAGTTGTAATCAGCGCCTTGAGGCTGGGAATGGTTCATCATTTTGCTTCCACTGCTTATTACTTATACTTATTATTAAGTAGAGTGTGACTCTACTCGGTAAAATGACACATAAAAGCAAATTACCTATCGGAAATTGGCGGCCTGTGTCAATGTGTAACCTTGCATTTCAACAAGTAAATACGAGGCAATGCAATGATACTTGAGCTATATCAAAAAAGATAGGAATTCGCCCTATAGAAAAGTTGATCTAGATCAAGCTACTCCATAGAATGTTAATAGATTTTGTTGAAAGGTTAATTATTGTGCAAAATACTCACAAATCAGTAGTATTGCGAGTTTTATATACTTTATTTATGGCGGTTATTGTCAGTGGTTGCGAACCCGATAACGGAAAAAATGTTACATCTTTTAAACAAGAAACGGGATTATGCAATTTTCAAAAAGGTGCCTGTAGTAACACCGTCGATGGTACTGAACTTAATTTACGTATCACACCGTGGAATACCCCAAGTGAAAAGCCACTTGAATTAAGTTTAAGCAGCTCTGTTCCACTAGAGAAAGTAAAAATTCGCGTTGAAGGCAGAGATATGTTTATGGGTATTATCCCGGTGAATTTAGCTCAAGAGACTGAAACTAGCTATAATGCGCCGCTAATATACGGGTCTTGTAGTAGTGGCTACATGGTTTGGCAAGCCATAGTAAGTTACGAGCAGGACGGAATCGAAAAATTTACCATCTTTGAGTTTCTTGCCGATAGTGAAAAAGCGCACTGACGTTAAGCCACTTTTATAATGATGAAACTCTAGTAGAAGAGGGTGAAACCTTGGAAAGTTACTTTGCTCTGAATGTGGTCTAAATCTCATTATTACAATACCGCTATTGATAATCATTCTCATTACGTTATATTGAGACTAATAATTGGGTATGCAATAAGAGAACGTCATGGGATTAGTAACTCAAAAACTTAACATCAGTATTTCACAACAGAAGATCGCTCAGCTAATACAGCAAGGGCACTTATGTGCTGCTGATTTTAAATGTTTAGACGCGGAGTCAAAACAGACAGTGTGGCAATTGTGCCTCTGGTGCTGTGAAAAACGAATTCATTGTGAAAAAGCTTGTTCAAGTGACTGCAATGCCCAATGCTCGAGTAAAATTACGCTAACAACAGGCTAAATCGACTAAATTACTGTCACTGAGCAATATAAGGCTACTTTGATACTGCGTAACTGATTATTATGCAGTGATAGCCAGTGACCTTAGTAGTAATAAAATGGACCTACCCAACGTTATGCCACTGTTTGATTCTGTCGAATTCATTCAAAGTGGCAACCCCATCGTTAATCAGCATATCACCCAACTAGCACTCTATGGAATTGCAGATGCCAGTTTGGTATTTGAGCACGCAACCGACTGGCTCTGTGAACAGAAATACAGCGAAAACAACTATAAAGCGTATAGAAGCGAGCTAACTACCTTCTTGCACTGGTGTTTTGATGTTGCCCAAACGGAAGTCTCGTTAGTCGGACGTAAAGAGATAAATTGCTACGTTGAATATTGTCAGGCCCCGCCACAAGCACTGATTGGCTTTTATAATGTTGCTCAGTTTAAAGAACAAAAGGGGAGCGCACTCAGGACTCCCAACCCTCAATGGCTACCTTTTAGAGGCAAAAAGAATGAAGGCGTTATACAGCAATACAGTTTAAGTGAAAGCGCACTTAAAACTAAAATGGCCATTTTATCCTCTTTCTATGCTTACCTTATGAGTGAAGATTTTGTAGAAAAAAACCCTGCACAAATGTGGCTCAATAAAAGCAGGTTCTCGTCTAACAAAAAGTACCGCCTTGATAACGACGGTGATAATCAACTCGCATTTACCGAGTTACAGTGGTCCTACGTTATGTCGACCGTTACAAAACTTGCGACAGAACAACCAGAATTACACCAACGCAGCTTGTTTCTTATAAAGCTGATTTATTCCTGCTATTTAAGAGTATCCGAAGTGTCGGCAAGGGCAGGTTACTCACCTATCATGGATCAGTTTAAGCGCAATCCGCAAACAGGGATATGGAGCTTTCATATCCCCTCAAGCAAAGGTGGCAAGCGTCGTACAGTATCAATGTCCGATGCCTTACTAGCAGCCTTAGTCGAGTATCGGCACTACCTAAACTTACCTGACTATCCAAAGATTAATGAAGGCCATCCTCTTATTATTAGGCAGAAAGCTGCTGGACGAGGCAGGGAGGTTGGCTTGATCAATGCAAACCTGGGGATTCGCCAAATAAGAGAAGAGGTCGACAAAATCATCATACTTGCAGCTATCAGCGCCGAATGTGACGGCTTCGTCGAGGATGGCGCGCAAATGCGCCAGCTCAGTATCCACAATATTCGCCATACAGGGATCACTCATGATATCAATATTCATGGCAGACCTCTGTCACATGTACAAGCAGATGCGGGGCACGAAAGCATCGATACGACATCGCAATACTTGCATACTACGCAAATAGAGCGCCATCAAAGCGGCCAAAATAGACCGCTAGATAACCTGCATGGGATTGGCTGAAAGTTATCTAGAGAACTGAAATTATAATTAAACATCGACTTTTTCCTAAGCTACTAATATCAGATTAAAAAATCTGATAAGTTAATGCCGATAAGTGACATTATCGGCATCTCAGTGAAAAGTCTAAAACAATGCTTCATAGTTGACCCAGTAGAGAATTAATTTGGATAATTATAGGCTGTGATTAAGTTCTATGGTGCTAAGCCGCCATCGTATATTACGGAACTAATGCACCCCAAATGGAGTTAATCAAATCAATTTAGAAAGTATTAGTAGTCGTTTCAATCAAATGCTCGAGTGCAGTAGCCGCAACGTTTAGATAAAATGGATGGTTTTCACTCATTTAAGGGGCCTCTGAATACAGATAATTGATTTGTAAGGCAGCTGTTCTCCATAATCAGTTGAAGTCATTAATGCTTAGTTAGTTTGAATTTCCCCAACAGTAAGTGCCGATGTTGTTTATAGTATTGAGCAACTTTAATCAAACACAGAATTCATATAAGCCTGAAGTATGGCACGATGAAAGTTCAGATTAAGTCACACAAACTCATATAGCTGCTCATTATATCTAGCTATCGTTATAGCGAGCAAGTCTCAACGCAGCTGCTTGTTGTTATAGCTTTGAAATGTCGACGGCATAACATCTGAGTTAGCTTCAATATCATTCTCGATAAAATAACTATCTAAGACTTTGCCTGCACGGCGATGTTAGATCCTAATGATTCATAGTTTTAAGATTGTTGACTCGCGGACACATATAACGCTAAAAAATAAGTGCGTGCTGCGTGGCTGCTTTTTAAACTTGGCAGGCTTAGTACTGCAGGATCAACACAGCATCGCGTAGTTATTTAGGTAATGCTTCGTTCAACATGCTGATAGCACTGTAACTAACGGATAGCTACAGATAAACTAATAACTGAAACTTACACGACAATGTCCTTTTGTTAGACTTTATCAATCCTAATACACGAATGCGCACAATGTATATTATGTTAAATAGGGTTTTTGATGATATTGACAAGGTCGCTTTTGATCACTGCCACTTAAGTTGAGATTTTGATATAGACCTGCTTTCTAGTAAGCAGTTGTTCAATGGATGGATTTGACTGACTTCATTTGCAAACTTAAGCGCGATCAGTTTTTCAACCGGTAATATCTGCAAGTAAGTTTTTGACCTAATATTCTCTCATATCTCTTTACCGTCAAATCTAAATACGCTGAGTTTTTGGATATTTTCCAGATATGTACAAGCTGTAACAAGGAAACTTTTCCTAGTCGATGCTTCTTCAGATATTGGTATTATCAGAACCTGGCCACATTGGTGACGTTTAGCTTTGCAGCAATGGCTTACGGGTAGTATTAACCAACTCAGTATTTGTATGTCGTTAGCCTTTATCCGCTCCACATACTAAGTTCATTGGAGTTTTTCTTAATCATTAACTAGCTTTAAACAAATTTATTATCTTCTTTAGCGTTTCAATGAAACCCCGATAGTGTCATTTATCGGGATTACCATGATAGGAGTTATTAAGTTGTTATTACTCTTCCATCCAATCCATATTCGGCAATGCATCCAAGTGCTGGGCATAACGTATTTCGTTAAAAGAGGCACCATTTTTCATGACATCGAATACTTCGATAGCCAGCGCGCACGCCATCCATTGAATCGCTTCTTCACGTGGTGTACCTGTCATGACTAACCGCATCAAGGTTTCTTTTACCTTTTTCGGTTCACCGTCAACGATTTGATTTTCGACTGTTTCAATGAGTGTTTCTTCAGTCATGTAGCTGTCTTGCTGTTTGTCCATTATAACGACTCTGTTAAGTACTTAGCGCTATTATGTCGCAACCATGGTCCAAGCAATAGATTAAATTCAAAATTCTTTGATCGTAGCACTCAAGAATGCAAATTTGGGAAAGGTAAGATAAAACTGCAGTCATAATCTGATTGAATTTTGTTCGTCCTAATGAAACTCGGGAAAATTGAGTTAAGCCCCCTAACCCATGTTTTACAAAACTAATAGAAAGCAGCAATTCCCCATCGGCGTTGCCGAACTATGTTGATGAAATAACCGTAATGCATCACGGCATTCGAAAATCCGTTTGGCATTTTAGTTTAAGACAAAGAAAAGACACTGATATGGTTTTATTTATCTTGAGTGACTGAGCTCGAGTCAGCCATTGCCACTTGAAATGCTATTTACCTCAACTGTGGATTTCCGAAGATAAACTAGAACAAATATTACTGCTAATCAGTAATGTAAATTTGGGAGTTATTTCGACCATAGTTCTTTGCGCTATAAAGTGCTTTGTCTGCCTGTTTAACTATATCGGTGCTATTAAGCTGATCATATATTAAAGATGCGACGCCAATACTGACAGTTATGTTGCCGATAATATCGTTGTTACCATCGCTAATTTTTAATCTCTGAACATTGCGTCGAACTTTCTCTGCTATTGAAAAGCCCATCTCCGCATCCATATCTGGCAATATAACGGCGAACTCTTCACCGCCATAACGTACTGCGACATCCATATTCCCAACTAATGTATTAGCGATTGCTGCAGCGACTTTTTTCAAAACGATATCACCAATGTCATGGCCATACCTGTCGTTATAGCTTTTAAATTCGTCAACATCTACCATTAACAAAGAGAGGCTCTGCTTGTGTCGTTTTGCTAGTACTATGTGCTCGCCAATGTTTCTGTCAAAGGCAAGACGATTAGGTAAGTCAGTTAGAAAATCTGTTTCAGCTTGGTGATGTAATAGCTGGTTTGTTCTTTCAAGCTCAAGCGTACGCCGATACACAGTGCGCTCTAGTTCATCATTGAGTTGTTCTAGTTTCTGTCTTCCAATATTTTGTGCGGTAACGTCGATTGAAACGACCATAAGATACGCTATACTCTCAACACCAGTTTCGCCAACTTCTCTGACTGGAGAAATAGTCGATTGGAACCAGACTTCATTTCCATGAGTATCTACGACGGCTGCTTCTTGCTTTACAACCTTACCTGTATCCCTCGACTTTATTAGGTTTTTAGACATTTCGTCACGAAAAGGCTGCGGATAAAAGTCAAAAGGATATGGCTTTCCGTAATACTCTGACACATCTTTAATGGCAAGCGCTTTGACACCAGATGAACTCATAAACTGCAGATTGAAATCTAGGTCGACAACCTTGGTACAGACCGGAGAATGTTCAATCCACACATAACTTTGCTCTTTAGAGAATCGTAGCTGATCTTTGTCAGTTCTAAATTTAGAAAATGGCATTTTATTTCGGCTCTCATCCGTGAGTGACATCGTTCTGCAGATTGACCAGCAGCTTCGAACGGTATAGCGCTCCGATTCTTAAGTCACTTGCAGTCTCTTTCCATACTGGAGTCGCAAACTACTACCATTAGCTATCTATTTGGTAAGCCTGCACTACGCAACAAGTGTAGTTGCTGGTTTAAATTCTGATAGATAAAAAGCAATTGTCGTATTTGTTCAATCTTCTAAACGCCCTCTCCGCTAATATTTATTTCATCGCCGCCGCGGGACAAAGTTATTTTTTGGTTTTAGCACCTTTAATGGAAATGCCTAAATCCATTTGTAGGACAAAAGTTAAAACACATAGTAGGTAATTAAACATGTTAGACATAAAAAAGTTGAATCACTGGCAAGCATCAGTGAGTTAAAAGCTCAGTTCTTTTCACTTGCTACGGCACCGCTTGACGGAATGTGGCATTTTGGTTTCGTAGCCATATCCGAGCATTTTGGCTTTTATGAGAACCAAGTTTTGGTTGGCTATTGCTGTATCAACGCTGACGGCTATATGTTGCAGTACTATCTATCACCTTTAGCGAAAATCAGTTCTCGCGAACTATTTACTCTTATTACACAGCAAGATAGTAAGGTAATTGGCACAGTAATAGGTGCGTTTGCCAGCACTGCAGAACCTAAGTACCTATCATTATGTCTCGATAATTCTACAATGTTTGCAGTGAACTCACTGATGTATCATCTAAGTACTGAGGCCGATACCACTGGTGAGGCTAATGTTAAAATTGATATGGCATTAGCAACAACAGAGATGTTAGATAGTCTGGTTGCATTTGCTGTTGAAAGTATTGGTGCCCCTGAGCAGTGGCTTACTGGTTACTATCTAAATCTGATCCAAAGGCAAGAGCTTTGGGTCTCTCTAAAAGGCAAGCACATTATTGCTACGGGTGAATGCCGAACGTTTGATAACTATCAAACTGACTTTGCCGACTTGGGCATGATAGTTGCTCAAGCCGAGCGTGGCCAGGGTATTGCGGTTAAGATACTTCGTTACCTCATCAATGTGGCAAAACAACAAGGGCTTAAGCCTATTTGTTCTACAGAAATTGATAATATAGCTGCCAAAAAATCGATTGCTCGGGCTGGCTTAGTGTCAAATAATCGAATTATACAAATCGAATTTGGCAAAAGTTAATTGTGTATCGTAATAGGCACTTTAAGCCCTTATTAGTAATGATGGGCTTACTTTTTTGATAGAGCACTTTGATGGGAACCTTTGATTTAGCAGCCTACAGCGTTATGCTAATTGCCTTATACTCATTATCATATTATTAGCTCTAGCATCTCAGGGGTTAAGCATGCAAAGTTGGATACATTACCCAAAGAATATAAAAGTTGCTAAATACATCAGTTGCTACTGGCTGATAGAAAAGACCACACTGCAAGATATTAATAACTTTCCAAAACTCAATCCAGATCCAGCGACTCACCTCATTATTTGCCCGCAAAAGCAAGGTTTCCATTATGACACAGCGCCGCAAGTATCAAGTGGCAGTGGGAGCCATTGGCTATTTCCTCAGCAGCAAACACTGCAAATAGATCATTCTGAACGTTTTATATACCTAGGGGTGAAATTTCATATCGGTGCACTCTACTCCCTCGATATTCCCGATTACAACCACCCTACCCTGAATCAGGCGGACACTGTCGATATGGATCACTTACTTTCAGTCACAGGTTTCCCAGCAGAGTCACTTTTACAAATTGGACGTACTGAACCGTTAGAGTGTTGTGACAAGCTAGATGAACTATTTTTACCATTGTTAACCAATGCTAAAGAAGATCAGCATAGCGAAATTACTCATAAAGTGTTGCAGCTATTGGATTCAACGGCAGTTTCAGAACTTGGCGGTAAGCTGTTTTGCTCCCAAAGAACCTTAGAGCGTAGTTTCAACCGAGTGACAGGCTTAACGATGAAGCAATGCCAGTCGATGAACAAACTGGAAGCGATGTTGGAGTACTTGTATCAGCGCGATGCGAGTGATATTGACTGGGTAGATGTGGCGTTTAAATTTGGCTTTAGCGACCAACCTCACCTCATTAGACAGCTTAAAAAACAAATTGGTTTAACGCCGAAACACTATGTTGAAGAAAGAGGATTAACTATCGATATCTATGGTGGAGTGACTGCCCGAGACTAGAAGACTAGCGAAACGTATTTACATCGCAAATGATTCATTTAGTCATATAAAAGCAATCTTTTAGTGGTATTGCTTCGGGGTAGTCGCTTTGAACAAAGCCCAATTTTCGATATGTGTATATCGCTTGATGGTTGTGAGATAGCACGAACAGGGAACTTTGACCCACATTCAGCGTTTTAAGCCCTTTGGCATTGAGTTGCTCGATAAGGATTTTGGCAAAGCCCTTACCTCGCCATTTTGGACTGATGACTATTCTCCCCAAATGGCATCTGTCGATTCGTCTGTAAAACTGCCCGAACCCTATAAGCTGATGAGTGTCGGATACTAACGAAAATGACGCCAATTTACTTAACGCTAAATCTTCACTGAAAGATGTCAGACTGTATGGATATCTAAAGTTAGGGCCAGCCCAATCAAACAGCGCTTGTTTGTCAGTAAACCAAGTGAGCATCTCTTCAAGGTGCTGTTCCTTAGGGCACATTAGCTGGGCGTTTACTGCATGCATCATAGCTTTAGTCTTATTACGTTTCACAACCGTCTAGGTATAAATTAGGCTTGCTTCTATGCTTTGAAGAGTGAATCGCAAGCCCTTCTACTGAGAAATTAGTCTAAGTTTTCGGCTTCTTGTCGCACTGTCTCAACAACCGTTTCAGGGGCTGACAAATGCTTTGAGTGATCAATGAAAATACCCTGATCGTTAACGGTTATCAGCAAGACTGGAAATGATGTGGTACCGATAACCTCATATATTTCAGCAATCCCAGCAAGAGTTTGCTCTGCGTCACTGATCAAGCCCTCTCTAAACACCTTATTTGAAGGTGATAACTTATGGCTATCAAAAATGGCACTAAAATCATGTTTATTGGTTAGCGGATTACCTTCAACAAAATGGGCATGCTGCAAAGCGTTTAGCACTGTCAGCATTTTATCTGGTTGTTTTGTTTCTAACCAGGCCATTAGATTGGCGACTTTTGTTGCATCTTTTGGACTGTTTGCATAACGAATATGCTCCCTACCGAACTTAACTTTCGAGAGGTTTTTTATGGTATCTACCTGCTCAAGACCCGCACTATCGGTTCCATCAAAGTGGCTGCAATGTAAAAGGTGCAGATTCATTTTAGGGAAAGCTTCACTTAGCGCGTTGACGAGCGGAGTTGCTGCATAGCTCCAAGGGCAGTGACTGTCATAAATAAAATACAGAGCAAGTTGGGCGTCGTTTAGTTTTGTATCGTTGTTCATTTACTTCAATCTTGATATTGATAAGTGAGTTTTGATCCTAAGAGGTTTTCAACTTTATATCAATTGTCCAAGTGGCTAAAAAGTAATTTTTGTCGATTTGTTGTCTTCTCTCTACAAATTAATCTGCGAGTTATTGATTGCAGGCTACTTACTAGCCCTATTCCACAAATGATTAACGGCCACTTGACGGTGTCAAATCGATACCAAGGTAGAGCAAAGGCGATCAACATCATAGTTTAGCGATAAGTTAATCATGTTCCGTAGCCAAGGCATTATGCAGCCTCTAAAATTATTACACTGCTACTTCAAAACTGTGTATTACTTGCCAGTTTGAATATCCTAGTCAAACATGTTTTAGGTTGAATTATACTGTGAGAAAAATTGAGTTGTTGGCACCGGGTGGTGATATTGAATCAATAAAGGCGGCTATTGTTGCTGGGGCTGATGCTGTTTATTGCGGTCTTGATAATTTTAATGCGAGAAAGCGTGCTGAAAACCTAAACTTTGAACAGTTGTGCGGATTATTGAGGGTCGCTCATCAGCATAATTGCGAACTATTTTTAACGCTGAATATTATTGTCTTAGAGCACGAACTCCCCGCGCTGTTTAAACTACTCAACCAACTGGTCAATACCGACATTGATGGTGTCATTGTACAAGATCTTGGTGTTTTTGAGATTATTTCTCGTTTTTACCCAAGTCTACAGCTTCATGCCTCTACCCAGTTAACAACGCATAATAGTGGACAGCTTGAATTTCTGAAGAAGATGGCAGCGACTAGAGCAAACCTGTCTAGAGAGTTGAACCTTAAAGAGATCACTGAGTTGTCGAGCACCGCTCATCAACTAGAGATGCTAACGGAAGTGTTTGTGCATGGGTCTAATTGTATCGGTTTTTCAGGGGTTTGCTATTTTAGTTCTGCACATGGTGGTAATTCCGGAAACCGTGGTCGTTGCAGTCAGCCCTGCAGAGATCAATATCAACGCACCGAAGTTGGCGCTGATTTCCCACTTAACATGAAAGACAATTCTGCTTTTGATGATCTTGAGAGCCTCATTAATGCCGGTGTTGATTCCTTAAAAGTTGAAGGCCGGATTAAGAAGTCTCATTACGTGCATAGCGTTATTAGCACCTGGCGTCAGCAACTGACCAACCTGCAACAGCAGCAAACATTGTCAAAAGATAAAACTGCGCTATACACGGTGTTTAACCGCGATTTCACCAACGGCTACCTAACGGGCTCTGTAGGCAAAGAGATGTATATAGATAACCCAAGAGATAACGCAGTACAGCACTTTAGTGCATTAGAGGCCAATGGTGAAACTCCTGACGTTGACGTGATTAAAGTGGTAAAGCAACGTCTTTATGATGAGAAAACACTGATCATTGATTCGGTCACTGAGCAGATCAAAACGCTCAATATTAACAAGCCTGAAATCACACTAGAAATTAGCGGCAGTATTGGTGCACCGCTTTTGATTAATGTCTTTATTGCGGCTAGTGATACCCCTAGTTTCAGCGTGTTATCAACAAGCTTTTTAACTGCGGCAGATAAATATTATTTGTCTGCCGAAGAGCTAACGAGTCGATTCGCGAGTCTAAACTCTTTCAAACACAGTTTAAAGGCGGTTAATTGCGCCGATCTTGCGAGTGATATCCATCTTTCATTTAAAGAACTGACTCAGATGAAAATGGCCATAGTTACCTTTTTAAACGGCAATAAAGCGCTGCATAAGCCAATTGAGTTCAGTGAGATCCGTAAACAACGGCTCGCGATTACAACCCAGCAAATACAAGATACTGCTGCTAGAACAACGACACTATCTGTTTTGATTGGTAACCGGAAAGATCTCGCATTATATCAACAAGTAAAGCAGCTAAGTGAGACTGAAAACATTAGCTTCTATTATGCAGTACCTGACTCAATTGCCGCAGAACAACAGAAGTTAACGGCGCTATTCAACGCAAACCCTGAGCTGACGCCTTGGTTTGGCTCAATTGTAATGCAATGCGACTTTGTTGCAGTAGAGCAACTGCTTAATCATATTCCGCAAACACTTATAGCGACCAACAATAGTGGTATTGGACATACGGCACATAAGCTTGGGATCTCCTGGATTGCCGGCCCCCACCTCAACACCAGTAACTCATTTAGTCTCGACAGTTTGAAAAAGGTCGGTTGCGTTGGGGCATTTATCTCTAATGAACTGAATGCCAAACAGATAAAGGCGATAAATCCGTCGAAGAATTTCAGTTTGCATTACAGTGCATTGCATCCGATATTACTGATGACTAGTCGGCAATGTTTGTTCTTACAATCATCAGGTTGCGATAAATCGATTATGGACAGTGAGTGCTTATCGGTTTGTAAAAAACATACAAGCATTACTAATGTCAAAGAGATTGACTTTATCGTTGATAAAAAGAGGCGCGAGCACAATAACTTGTTTGGTGCCGAGCACTTTTTCAACCCCGAGATTATTGAGGATTTACCGAATAAATTCGCATCTATTTTGTTGGATCTGCGCGCTATAGCAACACAGAGTCAATTTCTTTGGCCAAAAGTAGATCTCGTTAGTGCTGTTAATCAATTACTGAACTCAGGTGCTACGCCAGAAAAAGTAAATGCTCTTTACCAAGCGCTTTCTGTTTCTACTCGGGTTCAATATTTGAAAGGTTTGTAAGCTTTTTTGGCTTTGTTACACCATTTTTAACTTAATGGTTAAGCTAATATCTATATTGCCCCTGACACCTGGTTGATGTTTTGGGGCGGGTATCAATATAATCGTCTATTTTTCACGCATACTTAGACTGGTTACTCCAGAATAAAACATCAACTTTTTATTTTTAATAAAATCACCAAGCCAATTTTGACTATTTATACAGCACTTAAGCGTGCATATAGGTGATTTTACTCATTATTATCAATTTTTTGCGGATAAATGCTATCTAACTGTATAGAGTGGAATTATTAACCGTCATAAGAGGAACGACTATGCCAATAACACCTCTCAGCAGTGACCAGCTATATAGAACCTCAAGACTTAACCAGCTTGCATCTAACTGTAAATCAACTAAGCATTTAGAGCCACTAGACAAAATAGTTGGCCAAGAAAGAGCTCAGCAAGCTGTTGAATTCGCACTATCGATGAAAGAAAAAGGCTACAACATCTATGCACTAGGCCGTAATGGACTAGGCAAACGTACTATGGTGTTACGCCACCTTAGCCGTCAAAAAGAAAAGGCCAATGGGCGTACGCTGTTTGATTGGTGCTATGTCGTTAATTTTGACGATACCCGCAACCCTAAAGTACTTAAGCTCCCTGCGGGGAGTGGGCTTGAATTTAAAAAACAGATAGAAAAATTAATGCTCAAATTGTCTAAGGGTCTGCCTTTGGCTTTTGATAATGAAATGTATTTTTCTCGTGCTGATAAGCTAAAGAATCAACTAGCGGCAAAGCAGGAAGAAGCGTTAGTGTTGCTGACAGAAGAAGCCAAAAAGCAAAGCATTAGTTTATCTATTTCGCCCCAGGGAAATTATGAGTTGGTCGCGCTTGACGGTGAAGAGCCACATAGCGAAGAAAGCTACCTAATGCTTTCGATGAAAAAGCGAGATGCGCTGCAAGCAGCCATTAGCTCACTTGAAGCAAAACTTCGCGCTATCGTAAGACAGATAACGGTTTGGGAAGACGAGTATTCTGAAAAACAGCAAAAGCATGATGAACAAGTCGCCGAAGAAGTTTTGTCACTGGTCTTTACTACGTTAAAAGAGGCTTATAAAGATCAAGCAAATGTGAAAGCGTATATAAAGGCGATGCACAAGGATATCCTGGACAATCTCGATATCTTTCTTGAGGAGAGTGAAGAGCAAGCGGCCCTCGCCTACGCATCTATGAGCAAGAAAATGCCACGGCGTTACCAAATTAACGTGCTAGTAGCCCAGGAGTCGCCCTATCAGCCGATAATTGTTGAAGAGACCCCTAATTACCACACTATTTTCGGTTACGTAGAAACTGCGACTTACAAGGGAACGGTATTTACTGATTTCTCCTTGATCCGCCCAGGTAGTTTGCACAAAGCCAATGGCGGCGTATTGATGATAGATGCCGTTAAAGTGCTGGAGCATCCTTATGTGTGGGATGGTCTTAAACGTGCTTTGCGCTCTCGCAAGCTAAGTTTGACCTCTCTTGAACGGGAAGTAACGCTGTCTGGTGCGATTTCACTTGATCCTGAAGCGATACCGTTAGATGTTAAAATTATACTGTTTGGCGACTTTGCCACATACAAGCTATTGCAGCAGTATGACGCCGAGTTTACCGAGCTATTTAGAGTGACTGCGGACTTTGAAGATAGCATGCCGCGAACAGATGACTCAGAGAGCCACTACGCGCAGTTTATCTCTAGTATAGTCCATAGCAATAAGATGCTTCATTGCGATCGTAAAGCGATAGGTCGGATAATTGAGTTTAGCTCTCGTCAAGCCGACGATCAGAATATGCTGTCGTTACACTCAGTTGATATAGCCAATTTGCTTAGAGAAGCAAATTACTGCGCTCGTGCAGTCAATTCAAATATGATCCGTACCAGTCATGTTGAACAGGCATTGATTAACAAAGAGCAGCGTATATGTCGTGCCAAAGACGATTACATGCAAAGCTTTATTAATGGCACCACGCTAATGACCACAGTCGGTAAAAAAACCGGACAAGTTAATGCGCTATCAGTGATGTCGACGACAGATTATCAATTTGGTTCGCCGAGTCGTATTACCGCAACGACCTCTTTTGGTGAGGGACGGGTTTTTGATATCGAGCGCACAGTTGAACTCAGCGGTAGCATTCACTCTAAAGGGGTGATGATTTTAACCGCTTATATTGCATCCATCTTGGGTAAAACAGACAAAATTCCGCTGTCGACCCACCTTACATTTGAGCAATCATATGGTGGTGTTGATGGTGATAGCGCGACTATGGCAGAACTGTGTGCGATGTTATCGTCATTTGCTAACCAGCCAATTAGACAAGATATTGCCATTACCGGTTCAATGAACCAGTTTGGTGAATCCCAGCCCATTGGCGGTGTAAACGAGAAAATAGAAGGTTTCTTCGATGTATGTAAAATTAAAGGGCGCAAGAATAGCCAAGGTGTCATCATTCCTGCTGCTAATGTTCACAATTTGATGCTGAGAGCCGATATTGTCGATGCCGTTAAGAAAGGTAAGTTTCATATCTGGGCCATCGAGCATGTAGATCAAGCCATTGAACTACTGACAGAGATGGAGGTGGGTAAAGCAGATAAGCAAGGAGACTATCATCCTAACAGTTTATTGGGTAAAGCCCAGTTAAGGCTTAAGTCGCTTTACAAAAAAGTCATAAATCTGAGTAATTGATTTACGATCAAAAAGGCCGAACATTTGTTCGGCCTTTTTGTTTAGCAGTTGCGTTTAAGCAAATACAGCTTGTAGTGGCGGTACCACTTGCTTTTTACGGCTAAGCACGCCATCTAGCCACACTTTACCGTCGCTCGATGGCTTATCGTAAGCAGATTCAATAATTGCGACGTCATCACTGACGATAAGCATTTCTGACCCCTCTTTCATGATATCTGTGAGTAGCAACAATACGCTGTGGCGATTGCCTTCGGCCTTTAATGCTCCAATGTCAGCAGCTAAACTGGCTTTGATGTCATCAAATACTGCTAAGTCAATCACTTCAAGTTGACCGATACCGATAAGGTTACCGTTCATATTGAAGTCTTTAAAATCACGTAGAACAAGATCACGTGCTGGAGTGCCTTCAACTGCAGACTTAACTCTAAACATGTCCATGCCGAGTTCTTTAAAGTCTTCAATCCCGGCAATGTCTGCGAGAGCTTCAACACACTTAATATCAGCGGTGGTACAGGTTGGTGATTTAAAGATGACCGTATCACTTAGGATGGCGCACATCATAATGCCTGCAATCGCTTTTGGAATTTCGACATTATAAAAATCATACATCATTTTAATAATAGTGTTACTGCAGCCTACTGGACGGATCCAGCACTCTAGCGGTGTCGATGTGGTTAGGTCGCCCAATTTATGGTGATCAACAATACCAACAATTGTTGCTTCTGCGATATCATCTGGTGCTTGGGTAAGCTCTGAGTGATCGACAATATACACCTCTTCGCCAGCATAGCTCATCTTAAGTTCCGGTGCATCAAAACCAAATTTGTCTAAAATAAATGCTGTTTCCGGTGATAGTTCACCTAAACGAGAAGCAATAGAGGCTTCTCCAATTTGGTTTCTTAGATGTGCTAGTGCAATTGCACCACAAATTGAATCTGAATCTGGGATTTTGTGGCCCACGACATAAACTGGCATAAATTACGCTCTCCTTTAATTTTCGGCGATTTTATCAAACTTTTTGCCAATGAGGAATTAGCAAAAAGGTCGAATACGCCCTTCATACTCTAATATACTCCTTTTTAAGCCAGACTACCTAGTTGTGCGCTTGGAGTGATAGTCTAATGCGTAAAGTCGAACCTGCGACATCAGCAAGATAGTTTGCTGATGTTGCGACATATTAGCCAAAAAAGGCCTTTATATGCCATATTGAGGTGGAGTTAAGCTTTGTATATATCAAAGCGCTCTATTTTGCTGTATAAGCATGCGTCCTATTACACTTTTTACACTAGAGCTTGGTACCGATGTCAGACAAATTTTTTTTTAAAGGTCGTAAAACCCCTAAACCGAAACATGAAAGTTATGGATTCAACACTAAACGTGTCGCCAAGCTAGGTACCGACGTAAACCCTCTTGTTTTATCGGTTCAAAGTGAGCAACGCCTAAAAGAGATAAACCTGTTACTGTCTGACAATCTACTTGTTGGTAAGGTCACGATTGACGCTTCAACAGAAGAGAACGTTATCGATTTGATGGGTATTCTTAATAAACCAGTAACGACCCGTTTTGAAAAACTGCCTAATCGAAATGAACCGTGTCCATGTGGCAGCGGTAAAAAATATAAGAAGTGCTGTGTCTAATCCAAGCAACGAAGCTGTTTAGTGACGCACTTTTTAACGATATTTAGTGTTACTAGTGAAGGATGCAAGGTCCTTCACTGTCTTATTTGCTTGTCACTATAATGAAAATAACCCTACTACATCGCTAGTTTCATAAGCCCTTACTTGTCGCTGTAATTGTGTTTGTTACATTTTTGAGCATTTAAAACTGCCATTGACACAGTTGCCGTACCACATAAAAACCACATAAACCCTAAGCACAAGCTCAGCACTTTTCTGTATGTGCTTGTAATGATTGGCTATTGTATACCATTTATTTTGGCTAAAACAAAGGTAAGTCAAAACCGCTCTATTAATAGTGTGAATCATCGAAACACAAGTTTACATAATCCCGCTGTTACATTTCCCTACATCCATTAACATACACTCAAAATAATAGTTAGATTTTTGTTTAACCATTTGAGTTGTCGGTTAGAAAAGAGATGAGTGTTGGGCTCGATTCAACAAGAGGATGTGTTCGTGGCTACAAAAAAACAGATAATTTTACCCGTGGTAGTGATTGCTCTAGGTGTTGTAGGATTCATTGGAATGGCGGCACTTAAAAAGCCACCAGAAGAGAAACCAGAAATAGATACAACACCCTTAGTGTCTGTACAAACCGTCGAAATTAAACCAATGGATTTTTCAGTCAACTCATATGGTGTTGTTGCCGCTAAGTATGAAACGGAACTTGTATCTCAGGTTAGTGGCGAAATTGTATTCCTATCGGAAAAGTTCGTTCGCGGTGGATTCGTTAAAAAAGGTGATGTCTTAGCTAAAATAGACCCAAGTGATTATGATGCAGCCCTAATTGATGCACAAGCCAGTATGGCATCAGCACGAGCTACCCTAGTTCAGGAAGAAGCCTTTGGTAAAGTTGCTGAAGCTGAGTGGAAACGCATTAAAGATGGAGTTCCGACAGAACTCAGTCTGCGTAAACCACAACTAGCCCAAGAGATCGCCAAGCTAAACTCCTCTGAAGCAGGCCTAAAGCGTGCAAAGCGTAATGTTGAACGTACCGTTATTAAAGCGCCTTATGATGCGCTTATTGAAGCGCGCAATATTGGCCTAGGCTCATATGTCAGTATGGGGAGCAAAATTGGTAAAGTGTTTAGCACTGATGATGCTGAGATAAGATTGCCTATCGCCGATAAAGAGCTGCAGTTTTTACATGACAAAGGTAAATACGCTCAAGTGTTGCTTAAAGGCGAATTTGCCGGCCAGCCTCAAGTCTGGAAAGCTAAAATAGTTCGTAGTGAAGGGGTTATTGATAGTCGTAGTCGCATGACCTATTTGGTTGCCGAAGTATCTGATCCCTATGGACTGACGTCAAATACCAGTGAACTTAGATATGGAACGTATGTCACCGCTAGTATTGAAGGATTGCATGCTGGTCAAGTTACTGAGGTCGCACGCCATTTAGTGATTAACAACCAAGTTGCTGTTTTGGATGATGACAACAAGCTGAGATATAAAGACGTCAACATTGTTCGTCAAATTGGCTCGAAAGTTATCATCACAGATGGTTTAGATGCTGGAATGAATCTTATTACTTCAGCGCTTGATTATCCTATTGAAGGGATGCAGTTAGCACTGCCTAAGGAAAAGTCATTAGGCGATGACGATTCTGATCCACAACCGACGCAGATAGCGATGGGCGAAAAGGAATAGTCATGATTGATACCAACAAAGGCATTATTGCCTGGTTTGCTCGTAATAGTGTTGCCGCTAATCTGCTAATGATCATTATCTTGTTAGGTGGTTTACTTACCGCCAATACCATCCGCAAACAGTTTTTCCCTGCGGTAGAGATCAACTGGCTTGAATTTAGTGCGGTTTACCCAGGCGCGGCGCCTCAAGAAGTTGAAGAAGGGATAACCATTAAGATCGAGGAAGCGCTTGAGAGTGTTCAGGGGCTAAAGCGTGTGATCACCTACTCAAACCGTAATGTTTCATCGGGTTATTTCAGAGTTGAAGACTCCTATGATCCTCGCGTAGTGCTAGAGGAGGTTAAGTCTGAGATCGATTCGATTCCGAGCTTCCCCGATGGCATGGAGCGACCTAAAGTCGAGCGCATTAAATATCGCCAAGAAGTGATGTATATGAGCCTCTATGGTGACTTGAACCAACGTCAGCTGAAAGATCTAGGCGAGAAAATACACGACGAGCTGTTGCAGCTCCCGTCTGTCAACATTGCTGATTTTTATGGCGGATTAGGCTATGAGATAGCCATTGAGGTCAGCAAGGATCGCTTAAGGGAGTTTGGTATAAGTTTTAATGATGTTGCTGCAGCGGTTAGAGGTTATTCACGAAACATATCTGCCGGGCAAATACGGGCAGAAAACGGCTATATAAACCTTCGCGTTCAAAATCAAGCCTACGTAGGTTATGAGTTTGAAAGTTTGCCGCTTATTACTCTAGAAGATGGCACCAACCTGTTACTCGGTGATGTTGCGACGGTAATAGATGGCTTTGAAGAGGGTATTCAATATTCGAAGTTTAACGGTAAAAATTCAGTCACCTTCTTCATTGGTGCGGCAAATGATCAAAGCCTCACAGACGTGGCCGATGTAGTTAAGGGTTATATCGCCGACAAGCAGAAAGAGCTGCCCAATGGCGTAACGTTAGAGCCTTGGGTTGATATGACCTACTACTTAGAAGGTCGTCTTAACTTAATGTTGGACAGCATGAAAAGTGGTGCGGTATTAGTATTTATCTTACTGGCGCTGTTTTTACGTGTAAGACTCGCCTTTTGGGTAATGATGGGCCTACCGGTTTGTTTCTTAGGAACGTTGTTGTTTATGCCAATGGCGATGATTGATGTCACCATCAATGTGATTAGTTTATTTGCCTTTATTCTGGTGCTGGGTATCGTAGTCGATGACGCCATTGTTATGGGGGAAAGCGCCCATGCGGAGTGTGAGGAAAAAGGGCAAACCATTGATAATGTTATTAGAGGAGTCAAACGGGTAGCCATGCCTGCAACATTTGGCGTTTTAACTACCATTGCCGCATTTTTACCAATAACACTTGATGATGGTCCCTCCTCCGCTTTTGGTAAGGCGATTGGCTTTGTGGTTATTCTGTGCTTAATATTCTCGCTAGTTGAATCAAAGCTGATTTTGCCGGCGCATTTAGCCCGCATGAAGCCACCAAAAGTGGTTCAGCCTGGATCTAAAAACCCATTAGATTGGCTACGCAATGTAGTTAACTTTCTGCAGAAGAAAGTCGATACGGGCCTAAAGATACTTATCAACAAATATTACCGCCCCACGTTAGAGCTCGCGGTTAATTATCGCTATACAGTGATAATGATATTCCTCAGTTTAATCTTAATTTGTGCGGGTTTGTTCGTTGGTGGTTTTGTTCGATTTATCGGCCAGCCTAAGATCCCACACGATTTTCCGCGTATTTCGTTCGAGATGAATATTGATGCCTCTGAGAACGCCACGCTATCTGCTGCGCTACAGGTTGAACGTACCCTCAGAGAGGTTGATGACGAACTCGAAGCAGAATATGGCCAGGGAATGATCTCGGATATGCAAGTTGAGTTACGAGGCCGCACATCAGCGGAGATCAGGGCTAAGTTGGTTGATCCTGAACTCAGACCTATGGACACTTTTGCCGTTGCAGAACTTTGGCGTCAGAATATGCCAAGGATCCCGGGAATGAAATCATTCACTATTCAAGACAACCTCATTGGCGGTGGTCGTGATGATGGCGATATTAGCTTTAGACTTGAAGGTAAAGACGACACGCAACTAATTGCCGCAGCTAAAGAGCTAAAAGCTAAACTCAACACCTTGAAAGGTGTGGGTGATGTCAATGACTCTCGTCAATCTAGTGCTAAAGAGATCCAGTTTGAGCTTAAACCATTGGCACATAGCCTAGGCCTAACATTGGCAAATATTGCATCGCAGGTGGGTAATAGCTTCTACGGTCTTGAGGCCCAGCGTATTTTACGTAACGGTGAAGAGATTAAAGTAATGCTTCGCTACCCTGAAGAGCAACGTAACTCTATTGCACAAGTTTCTGATGTGAATATTAAAACGCCTCAAGGCAGCGAAATACCGCTATCAGAAGTGGCTGCTATCGTTATTACGGATGGTGTGAATAGCATTCGACGTGAAAATGGTAACCGTACCATTAACGTATGGGGATCGGTTGATGCTGATCAAGCCGAGCCATTCAAATTAGCGAAAGACATACGTGATAATTTCTTACCACAATTACTGACAAAGTACCCAAGGGTTAAAAGCGAGGTTTCAGGTAATATCCAGGAGCAACTTGATAGCGCCAATACTCAGTTAAGAGATTTCCTTATCTCAATGCTGGTGATCTATAGCTTACTTGCAGTGCCTTTAAAGTCATATGCGCAGCCTATAATGATCATGTCAGTTATCCCGTTTGGGGTAATTGGTTCGGTATTAGGCCACATGCTATTGGGTCTAGATCTCAGTGCCCTTTCGGTATTTGGTATTATTGCCGCAGCGGGCGTGGTGGTAAACGATTCCTTAGTGATGGTTGATTACATCAACAAAGCACGAGAATCCGGCACTGCAATGAAACGGGCCGTGTTAGAAGCAGGCAGTCGCCGCTTTAGGGCTATTTTGCTGACCTCGCTAACAACCTTTATCGGCCTAGTACCTATTATGGCTGAAACAAGTATGCAGGCGCAGATGGTCATTCCTATGGCAGTGTCTCTCGCCTTTGGTGTATTGTTCGCGACTGTCGTTACCTTGGTACTTATCCCTTGCCTTTATGTGACTATCGAAGATATCAAGCGTTTGATTGGTAGTAAGTCTCGGGTAGAAGAGCCCATTGATGAACAGGAATTAACAGAAGCAGTACTTCAAAAGACTCTGCTATCAGGGCAAAGTTAGTATTGAATAGACGTTATCCTATCTAAAAAAGCCCGGTACCTTACGATACCGGGCTTTTCTTATATGCTGCAGAGATAGCTGAATTTAAATAATGGGAACCAGAGGGTTCAGCCCAACTATTTTAAACACAAAAAACGAAAGCAAAAAGCCCGATACCTTTCGATATCGGGCTTTTCTTTATGTGGCGGAGAGATAGCTGGCTCTAATCGAAAGGAACCCTGGGCTTCTAACGCTCACATACGAAAAAGCCCTTAGCATTGCTGCCAAGGGCTTCATCTTTATGTGGCGGAGAGATAGGGATTTGAACCCTAGATGGGCTACAAACCCATGCCGGTTTTCAAGACCGGTGCATTCGACCACTCTGCCATCTCTCCGAACGCCGCGAATAATATAGCGCTCTATTAATCTTGTAAAGCGTTAATTAAAGATTTTTGTGTACTTGGTCAATTACACTGCAGATTGCTTACTTTTGCTCTTGATCCACACCAATTCTAGCGGGATCAGGGAATACAAAGTTTTTATTCACCTGTTGCCATGTTTTGTAGTTACGTAGTTTAAAGCCTACAAATACAATAAATGAACAAAGCATAATGCCCCAGCCTATCGCCAGTTCGCCTTTACTCGCCCAAATTGCCACAATGCTTGACGCACCAAATGATAGGCTAATTTGGATGAAGTTCTGCAGCCCGGCTGCTTTTGCTGCATTTTTCGAAAATTGCTGCAACGCCCCATTCACTACAATAGGATAGATAGCACCATTACATGCCGCTAATACTGAAAAAGCTGCAAGTAATGGGAAGATTGATAGCCCTTTAATCAAAATAGTGACTAACACGATGGCAAATACACTCAAGCCAAATACACTTAGCAGTACTTTTAACGCCGTTTCAGCGCCCGATTTACGAATAAGCGTCTTACTCGCATAACCGCCTAAAATAAACATTAACGTTTGTGGAATGAAACTAAGACCTATAGCGGTCGCATCGAACCCATGCTGCTCCATTACCA
This sequence comes from Shewanella sp. KX20019, assembly GCF_016757755.1. Taxonomy (NCBI): domain Bacteria; kingdom Pseudomonadati; phylum Pseudomonadota; class Gammaproteobacteria; order Alteromonadales; family Shewanellaceae; genus Shewanella; species Shewanella sp. KX20019. Next base: position 2,653,834 of record NZ_CP068437.1, read on the forward strand.
TTGGCCATACTGTAAGGTAGGAAAAAAAGGCACCAGAACAGGCACCAAATATAATAACGTTACCCAAGTATTTGGTATTCTTCAAAATTGAAAGGTAACTAATCTCACTCTTATGCTCTACAGCTGCTTTTGCTTCACTAGGTACAAAGCAAACCGTTAAAGCAATCATGGCTACAGCTACGCAAGTCAAAGTTACAAAGATACTTTCCCAGCCGAATGATTGCAGTATAAATGCGCCTGCTATCGGCGCTAACGCGGGGGAAAGTGCAACCAAAGGCATGATATTGGAGAATACATTTTGTGCTTTCGCAGAATCATATTTCTCGATCACAATCGCTTGCCAGATAACCCCTGCTGAACAGGCACCAATAGCTTGTACAAACCGTGAGATATTAAACACCAACATCGACTCACTTGTGGCCAGCGAAAGACTTGCTAGTGTAAATACAACCAAGCCAAAAATAAGCGCATTTCGCTTACCGAAGCGTTCTACAATCGGGCCGTAGATCAGTTGGCCTAATGCGAGTCCGGCTAAGAAAAAAGTTAATGACATAGCCACTTGTGATGGAGATGTTGCCATTGTGTCTTCAATTGCTTTGAATGCAGGCAAATACATATCGGTGGCGATAAATCCAAGCATGCTCAGCAGTGCTAGATAGGATAAAAATATATAGTATTTAGCGTTTATTAGAGATTTCATAAGTTAAAAATTAGAATTGAATAAATTAGGCTGCGGAGTGTAAACACTTGCTAATTCGCTGTGAAACGTTTATTTTTCACATTAGCCTTCAAAAATAATCACAGCAGGATGTGAACCATGATTTCAGACCAATCTATGCAGCTTATTGATATGGTTGCCCGCGTCGGTAGTTTTACCGCTGCCGCTAATAAGCTCCACAAAGTTCCTTCAGCTGTGAGCTACGCGGTTAAGCAGATTGAAGAAGAGTTAGGCGTGGTGCTATTTGTAAGGCATCACCGCAGTGTAAGCTTAACGCCAGCAGGCGAGCATTTTGTAAGACAGGCACGCACCTTACTCACTGAAATGGAAACCATGCGAGCTGATACGATAAGAGTTGCTAACGGGTGGCAGCCAACCCTTTCTATTGCGTTAGATAATATCGTCCGAGCCGACAAGATCAGTAATTTGATTGCCGATTTTTATCGCACTTTCGACAATGTCGAATTAATCATACGCATTGAAGTGTTCAACGGTGTATGGGAATCGATAGCAACTGGACGCAGCGATATCGCCATTGGCGCAACGACCGCTATACCTGTGGGTGGAGATTACCACTTTAAAGATATGGGTGAGATTGAATGGTGTTTTCTGGTTGGCAAACATCATCCATTAGCTGCTTTAGAACGGCCTCTTGCTGATGATGAGTTACGTCAATACCCGTCTATATGTTTAGAGGACACCTCGCGTGAGATCCCTAAACGTATGACCTGGTTATTAGAGAACCAGCGCCGATTAGTGGTGCCAGACTGGATCCGTGCCATTAATTGCTTCAGAGAAGGCCTTGGGATTGGTTATATGCCAGCTCATTTCGCCTATCCTTTTATAAAAACGGGGGCGTTAATTGAAAAGCAATTGGAACGTCCTAAAAAGAAAAGCCCTTGTTGTTTAGCTTGGAATGCCGCAAATAAGTCTCCCGCTATGGCTTGGGTATTAGATTACTTGGGCGATACGGAAAAACTTCATAAAGACTGGCTAGACTAAAAAAGAGTTTGTATCGGTCTTTATGACACAGATATAGCCGCCATAAGCTTTATCCGACCGTTAAGCTAGGGTATGATTCAGTAACTTAACAAGCATTTTGAAGCTTATTGAGATTATCGGGAACTACCTGGTTAAATAAGGTTCAAACATACAGCTTGAGCATTTGTCTTCGGAGAAAGAAATGAGAGATATGACACAACAAACCGCCTACAGCAGCACGACTGCTGAGGTGAACAAACTTCTTAAAAACACCTATATGCTGCTATCAATGACGTTAGCTTTTTCTGCAGTGTGTGCTGGTTTAGCAATGGCATTGGCGATTAGCCCTATGATGTCATTAGGTTTATCCATTGGCAGTTTGGTACTGCTGTTTGTTACTTTACGTAAAGCAGAATCAAGCGCTGGCCTTTTCTGGGTATTTGCGTTCACGGGGATGCAGGGTGCATCACTGGGTTACATCCTTAACCACTACGCAGGTATGGCTAATGGCCCACAGCTTATTATGCAAGCGCTCGGCTTAACCTCGGTCATCTTTGTTGCCTTGTCGGGTTACGCAGTAACCACTAAAAAAGACTTTTCTTTCATGCGCGGCTTCTTAATTGCCGGTTTAGTGATTATGGTCGTAGGTTTGCTGGTTAACATGTTCTTAGGTAACGGCATGGTCTTTATGGCACTTAATGCGGGTATCGCATTATTGATGACCGGGTTTATTCTTTACGATACAAGCAAAATCGTTAATGGTGGCGAAACAAACTACATTCGCGCAACGATCTCCTTGTATTTGGATTTCTTAAACCTCTTCGTCGCACTACTGCATTTAATGGGTATGGGTAGTGATGACTAATACCAATTAATTTTAATTGAGTTAAAATGGTCCTACTTTAGGGCCATTTTTTTTATTATGAGCAAATTTATAATCCAGGTAAACTCCCCTGCCTATGGCAGTTCATCAAGTTATAATGCCTTTCGTTTTGCTGAAGCAGCCTTAAAAAACGGTCATCACATAGAGAAAGTGTTTTTCTATCAAGATGGTGTGCTCAACACTAACCACCTTAACAGTCCTGCAAGTGACGAATTCGATCTAGGTCAAGCGTGGCAGTCTCTTAGCGGGACTTACAACGTACCACTGGTTAATTGTGTGTCAGCGGCACTACGTCGTGGAGTTTTGTCACAGACTGACGCAAAAGAAAACCAGTTGCCTCATTGGAACATGGAGCCTCCCTTTATTATGGGTGGCTTAGGCGAGCTAGTTATTGGCATAGAGTCAGCAGATCGCTTAGTCAGTTTTTAGTATCTATTGATTAGATGCTAATTTAAGGAGTTTACGTTGAAAAAATTATGCATTGTTTTTCGCCAGGGTCCTCACGGAACTGCTCATGGCAGAGAAGCACTTGACCTTGCTTTGTTAAGCGCGAGTTTTGAACAGGAAGTGAGTCTTATTTTTACAGATGAAGGCCTGTTGAATCTGCTTAATAACCAATCTCCAGAAACTATAGGGGCTAAGGATTACATCGCCACGTTTGGTGCGTTACCTCTCTATGATGTTGACACTATTTTGGTTTGCCAGGATTCAATGACAGAGTTGTCGCTAGTAGAAAATGATATCAAACTCGAGGTTGAAGTGTGTTCGCCACAGCGAATAGCATCACACTTAAGTCTGGTTGATGAGGTCTTAGTATTCTAATGATATTACACCATATCCAGAGTTCACCAACGCAAAGCTCAGCGTTAAAAACATGCTTACGTTATCTTGACTCCTCGGACAGTATTTTGCTGTCAGGAAACGCTGTCAATTGCTTGCTTACTCAAGCTTGGCAAGAACAATTGCAGCCGTACAGATTAATGTTACTCGCCGATGATGTCATTGCCCGCGGCCTCCAAGACCGCTTAAGCGCATATAAGCAAATTGGCTATAGTGACTTTGTAGAACAAACGTTAATCCATAAGAAAGTGATTAGTTGGTAATAGATGATTGAATTTGACGGACAACAGATAGAAACAGATCAGCAAGGCTACTTAAGAGTTGTCAGCGACTGGAGCCCCGAACTGGCGTTGATTATTGCGCAAGAAGAAAAAATCAACCTGACTGCTGCACACTGGGAAGTGATTAACTTTGTACGTGACTTTTATTTAGAGTTTAAAACGAGTCCAGCCATTCGTGTATTGGTCAAAGCGATTGGACAAAAGCTAGGAGCCGATAAAGGTAACTCAAAGTACCTCTATACTCTTTTCCCTATTGGACCCGCAAAACAAGCGACCAAAATAGCGGGCTTGCCTAAACCGGCAAAATGTATCTAACGCCTGCAATTCGCCATCGCTAAACCTTCAGTATATGTAGAGCCTGTGAGCAGCTAACCCGTTTTGGACTGCGCATTGTGCTCTGCTACGTCATCACTGTTTGTTAGGTGCGATAGCTCCCCCTTTAGGTAGAGCTAATTGAGGTTTAGACACGACTGCTAACCAGTCGCTTTAGCAAGAGAGATATTAAATTAAAGATTAGACTAGCTCTGCTGAATGCTGAGTACCGAACGTACGACTAGTGTTTTTCCTGAACTGGGGTAGTACTTAAGTTGCCAGTTTTCAGCACCTTGGCTTGGATCATCGGCGATATAATTGAAATAACAATGTGTGCTAGCGTTAGAAAGCTCACCACCATAAAACCAATACACTATGTCATTATCGCTACTAAAGGCAGCGTTTTCATGCATCGCTAAGTTATATTCATCGTTATCGAGTAGCCCCTCCCAAACCTCCTTACAGTAGTCTCCTTGTAGGATGGTTCCATTTTTGCTTTGTGCGGTATCTAAGCCCAACGGAAAACCGGTTGCAGTAGAGTCAAGGTCTCCAGACCCGTAACAACCTAAGTTTGTTTCATAACCACTGCTACCAGAGGCCAACCAACAGCTATGATATAGACCAACCGCAGTTGTAAAGCTACCAAATACGTTATGGATAGCTGCATCATGTGCATCTTGGTTCAAATTGATAAACCGTGGGGCTGCAATAACTGAAATCACCCCTAAAATAATGATCACTACGACGAGTTCGATTAAGGTAAACCCTTTGGATACTGACTTCATGTTTAGACTCTTAGATAAAAAATTGGCTGCAAAAAATAATACCAAGCTATGATAAAGCAGATATTTGATATTTATTATGTTCTTACTCAAGAACTAACCATTAAATTTTGAAAACAAAAAAGCCCCAACTTTCGTTGGGGCTTTCTCGCAACTCTCCGAAGAGAATTATATGGTACCCGAGGCCGGACTTGAACCGGCACGCCTATTAAGCGAGGGATTTTAAATCCCTTGTGTCTACCGATTCCACCACTCGGGCAAACTCGTTGACTTTGATGATACGTGTTATCGGTAGAAACACTGTCGTTAATTACTTAACCACTCATCAAACTCTTAATTTGTGGAGGCGCGACCCGGAGTCGAACCGAGATCGACGGATTTGCAATCCGCAGCATAGCCATTCTGCCATCGCGCCACTATTAAATTGGAGCGACATATCGGGTTCGAACCGATGACCTATACCTTGGCAAGGTATCGCTCTACCAACTGAGCTAATGTCGCATTTCAATTTAATCTGTAATCATGTTCTTGCTTAGTTCGCTTCCCCTTGACTACGGAATGGCATTCTACCGATTTGATCTCGAGAGTCAATCGCCAAAAAACAATTTTATGTCTGTTTGTTGTTAAATTCATCAAAGATAACGTTTTTCGTACTTATTGATCGATACTTGTGCAGTAGCAATGCCCCGCGGCTACTTTGCTTAGCTATTCGATCTACCAAAGGTGAATCCCTTTGAAAGTGAAGCCACTATTTTGATGGATTACCGCTGAATGTACCCCATCCTAGTTGAAGATGGAAAAGCTGCTTTTAGATCTATGATAGTGATGATGACTAAATTTGTGCGGTGTATTCAGTTTCTAGCGAATAGAAATCGTTACTTGTTGCAAAGTGGAGGTGGTTAAAACGAAAACGCCTCAGCAATAGAGGCGTTTGTAACAAGCTAACTTAAAGCAATATTAGCCAAGCGGCAATGATTGATAATTTAGACCTAGCATCTTTTGCATTACGCCAACCACCTGGCAGCTATAGCCAAACTCGTTGTCGTACCATACATAAAGAATAGTACGGTTGCCGTCAGCAATAGTTGCTTGAGAGTCAACAACACCGGCATAGCGAGAGCCGACCAAATCACTAGAAACAATTTCAGTAGAATCAGTGTAATCGATTTGGTTCTGCAGTTCAGACTGAAGTGCCATATCTTTGAGGTATTCGTTCATCTCATGCTTACTAGTTTCACCATTAAGGTTCAAGCTAATAATGGCCATTGAAACATTTGGCGTAGGAACGCGAATCGCATTACCCGTTAATTTACCTTCAAGAACTGGCAGTGCTTTAGAAACGGCTTTAGCGGCGCCAGTTTCAGTAATTACCATATTTAAAGGTGCGCTACGGCCACGACGGTCTGCAGAGTGGTAGTTATCGATAAGGTTCTGGTCATTGGTGTATGAGTGAATCGTCTCAACATGACCATTTACAATGCCATACTTATCATTTACAGCTTTTAGTACTGGTGTAATCGCGTTAGTCGTACAGCTCGCTGCAGATACAATAGTATCTTCATCAAGAATGTCCGACTCATTAACACCGTATACGATGTTCTTAATTGCGCCTTTAGCTGGTGCAGTCAATAGTACCTTGGTTGCGCCTTTTGATTTAAGGTGCAATCCAAGCCCTGCTTCGTCTTTCCAAATGCCGGTGTTGTCGACAACAAGGGCATTAGAGATCCCATGCTCTGTGTAGTCCACTTCATCTGGAGAGTTTGCATAGATAATCTGAATATAAGTACCATTTGCAATAATGGCGTTGTTCTCTTCATCAACTTCTACTGAACCATTAAAGGGTCCATGAACTGAATCACGGCGTAGTAAGCTTGCCCGTTTCTCCAAATCGCCCTTGCGGCCGCCTCGAAGTACAATGGCACGAAGTCTGAGCTTGTTGCTAACGCCTGTTCTTTCAATTAGCAGACGAGCCAGTAAACGTCCAATACGGCCGAAACCGTAAAGTACAACATCCCTAGCTTCAGTATCTTCTTGTGTAATTGCAGCAGACAATTCGTTGCTCATATAAGCTTCGATTTGACTAGCATCTTTATATTCGCGCCAGTAGTTAACAGCAAGCTTACCGATATCAACTTTGCACTGTTTTACCGCTAACTTGCTTAAAGCTTCGATAAATGGAAAACTTTCACGTAGTCTTAGTTTATCACCGACATGACGACGCACTAAACGATGTGATTTAATTATTTCAATAGTAGAGGCGTTTAGTAAGGGTTTACCGTAGACGACAACTTCTACACCTTGGTTACGATATAACTTACCAAGTAGAGGCTGCATAGCCTCAGCCATTTCGAAACGTTCTTGCCAGCTTTGTAGGTGTTTATCAGCGCTCATTAACAGATCCTTTATCTCACTTTTCTGATTTTTTATCAGAAATGTTTGAGTAACAAAAAGAAAAGACCAATAATCTAGGTTATGTAGGGTGTCTTTCCCCGTTTGGTCGGCGCTATTGTAATGAAAAGTCGCCTTTCAGGCTAGTTAGATATTCCTCGTAAAGTTGTAATTTTATTAGATTAAAATACGCATGGAGCCACTTTTGAATAGAAACTTTGTAATGTTTACATCATTTCTAGCATTTACCGTCTTTTTTGGCCTGTTTGGCTGTAAACCGGTCTCTAATACAGAGGTAATATGTAACAAAAATCCTGAACTTTGTTTGGATTTGCACAAAGATAGTTGGTGCCGGTTCGAAAAAGGTGACCTTATTCGCAGCCGTTTCAAATTAAAGCAGACTATTGAGCCCAATGGTGAGCAATTGTATGACCAGTTACTGAATCTAGAGGATTACAACAAGTGCATTGAACTTGCCGCTGGGGTACAGCATATACTGCACCCTGAGCGTACTAACGATCGTGCGCGCGCTTTTGGGCTAAGCTCTCAAACTTTAGCGGAGCTTCAGGAAAGCACCAAAAATAGTCTTGAGCCCCATTTAGCTTATTATCATTGGTCCCGGTTCAACGATACTGAAGCTGGCAAGGTACTATTTGCCGCAGAAAAGAATGGCCTCATTAGCGATATCAGATTAAAAGCCCAACTTGCCGCGCATTATTTAAGGATTAATTCACTTAAGTCTAAACGGTTATACGCAGAGGCGTTAAATGGTAGTGATGAAGACACATTCGATCCAGACTGGTTACTCGGTTTAGCCACCATATACCGCCAGGAACAGCGGCCAGAGATGCACTACTTACTGTCGAAAACTAACATTGTTATCACCCAATCAAATTTTGTAGAGAAGCAGATGCTAGCCATGCTTCAGGGAAACAGATTACTGCAAGACAAATTGGATAAAGAAGCTGAAGATTTAGCAGATGTACTAAAATCTGGAAATTATGCGCAAAGTAAGCTAAAAATTGTCTTGGAGCAGGACTTAAGCCACGCTAACTAGCATGCTATTTTGTGTAATTTGTATTCGGCAAAATGTTTGCCAACTTACAGTTAATTCCAATGTTTAGCTGAAAAATAGCTCAATACGCGATCCATGTAAAAATATTACCAAAATTGTTAAGGGAATCCGCCCTTTTTGGCCGATATTGCTTGACGGTAGCTGTCAGTTTGGTAATTTTACAACCAGATTCTTTTTATAATTTTACCTGAGGGATATGAGATGACTATCCGAGTTGCAATTAACGGCTATGGCCGTATCGGCCGCAATGTTCTACGTGCTTTATATGAAAGCGAAAAGAACTACCCTATCAAGATAGTTGCTTTAAACGATCTTGGTGATGCATCAATCAATGCTCACTTAACGAAGTACGATTCTGTTCATGGACGTTTCAATGCAAAAGTTGAACATGTAGATGACGCGATTTTTGTTAACGAAGATAAGATTCTAACGTTCCAAGAGCGTGATCCTTCGAAACTGCCTTGGAAAGAACTCGATATTGATATCGTTTTTGAATGTACTGGTATATTCACTTCTAAAGAATCAGTACAGCCACATCTTAATGCTGGCGCAAAGAAAGTGCTTATCTCTGCTCCAGGTAAGAACGTAGATGCTACTGTCGTTTACGGTGTTAACAATGATGAAATTACTAGCGATATGACAGTAATTTCAAATGCATCTTGCACTACAAACTGTCTAGCGCCTTTTGCTAAGCCGTTAAATGACGAGATAGGCATTGAGTCTGGTCTTATGACTACTATTCATGCTTACACGAATGATCAGCGTTTATCAGATGTGTATCATACTGACTTGCGCCGTGCTCGTGCAGCAGCAGTGTCGATGATCCCTACCCGTACTGGCGCAGCCGCTGCGGTTGGTCTTGTGGTTCCTGAGCTTGCTGGTAAATTTGACGGTCTTGCTGTTCGCGTACCAACAGTTAACGTTTCTCTTGTAGATCTTTCGTTTGTTGCGTCTCGTGATACAACGGTTGAAGAAGTGAACGCTATCATCGAGAAAGCTGCTTCTGTAGCGCCATTGAGTGAAGTGTTAGCGGTTAATCATGAGCCATTGGTTTCAATTGATTTTAACCATAACCCATTCTCATCTAACTTTGATGCGACTCAAACCCGTGTTAATGGTCGCTTAGTTAAAGTAATGTCTTGGTATGACAACGAGTGGGGTTTCAGTAACCGCATGCTCGATAACGCCGTAGCGTTAATGTCAGCTAAATAAACCTCAATTATATTGAGTAAGAAAGCCCAGCTTTATGCTGGGCTTTCTTTTATCTGAACCATAATTACTAAAGTGTCATCAGCTATGTGCGATTCGATTAATACTCTGAATAGCTGCCTTTTAATGGTTCAGGAGTGTTTAGCATCATTGCGGATGATACGTAGATTAGTATGAGAGGTTTAGCTTTTATAACGCTTCGTCAATAATCTCAATATTTTGATCGATATAACCGAGTAATATTGTTTTCTCTGTACTGCCAAGTTGAGAGTCTAAGATAATTCTATGGAGTTCTAATGATTCTGATTTATGAGTGAGTAAAATGAGTGATGAAATATGGACAGTATTTAGAGCACGCTTCAATAATGCTGCTTGTGTCAGCTTTATTGAGATTTTTACAGTATCGGTTAACAATGCTAATCTTTCGTCATTGACGATCTGCACTGCGAGTCCAGTATGTTGCAATTGATTATGCTGCATAATATACATATGTCACCCTTCATCATAAATGGAATAAATGCCACCTTCAATGAGGATTATATGGGGAGCTAGCTGTATCTGTACTGAATAGGTAACCTAGAGTGAATGCTTTTACATCCGAATAAAGTGTTTAAATAGCTATGTTCAGTGTGTATATAAACTAAATGTCGGAACGATGATGACTTCCATATTAGGCAGCCAAATGCGTGGATACACAACACTGAATAACCAGTAAAACGTCGTAAAATTTAGTGCATCTAAAAAATGCCCTAGCTACGCTTTATTCTAACAACGTTAAAAATATCTATCTCGAAGCCAGCAATGCCTTCCGTTCCGCTGTAGTAGGTAATGTTAACGTTTGCATCTTTAAGACTTTTGTACTTTTTTCGTCTTTTAAACTTGAACGGCGTGTCACAATCTTCAATCATTACGGTATGCAAAACCCATTCATCTTTTTCTCTTTGAATATGAGACAACACCTTCACATCCTCTGAGTGGGTAAGTTCATCGTGTTTCTCTAGCATTTTATCGACAGGATGCTTCTTCACTAACGGTTCCTCAAAAATTGTAATCTATAAATGTAGCACAGCTACTTAAAACTGGCTGACTAGTGTTATAAAAATCTATCTCGTAGCCAACCATAATGATAGTAACCCCATTGCCCTACTCTTCTAAATTTGGGCAATGGAAACTTAGGTAGCGCATTATCGTACAAAGGTAAACTAGGAGCCTGATGGCCAGTAATTTGTTGTGCCAATCGAAAAGCAGCCTGTGTACTAAATGATACACCAGAACCGCAGTACCCTAGACTATAACCAACTCTATTATGACAAAAAACATGCGGAATATCATCTAAAGCTGCAGCTATCCAGCCAGTCCAATTATAGGCAAGTGATTTACTTGCTAGCGCAGGAAAGCACTGTTTCATCGCAAGCATTAATCGGCTCTGAAAAATAGGTGCATAGGCATCTTTACCCCATATAGCGCCCCTACCACCAAATAACAAACGATTATCCGGTAACAATCGATAATAGTATTTGAGGATCCGCGTATCCATGGTGACCTGTTTGGTTTTTAATCCACAAGCCATTAATTCAGCATCGGTTAACGGTTCCGTGACTATTACATTGCTCAATATTGGCAGGAATCGATTATCAATATGAGGGCTAAATTGCTTCGGAGTATAAGCATTACCCGCACTGATGACTTTATTGACCGTTAGTTCACCGTCTGTGGTGATCAAACGGTGTTTTCCGTTTTCCTCAATCCAGTGTTCAACGCAACTATGCTCATAAAGTTTCACATTACGCTTGTTTAGCATTGATTTATAACCCAAAAGTAACTTGAGTGGGTTTAAACCAAATCCGTCTTCGAGTCGTAACGCACCATAAGCTTGGTGATGGTTCATGTATTCGTTTTTGAGCGTTGTAGCATCAATAAACTGAGCATCTTCACCGAGATGTGTCGATATAAATGCAGCGGCGTTTTTTAATTGTGCAAGCGCTTTTGGATTATGAGCGACCTTTATATAACCTTTCTGCTGTGGCTCACATTGAATGTCAAACGATTCAATGAGCCCTTCAACACGCTCGACAGCTTGACTAAATTCGCTATAAACTCCTTTCGCTGTAGTTAAATCCCAGCGTTTAGCGATTTGAGAGTAACCTAAACGGCCAGACCCTTTTAGCACAAATCCTGCATTGCGAGCGCTAGCACCGAAACCCACTTGATTTGCCTCGAGAACACATACATCGACATCATACAGTTCCGCCAAATAATGAGCGGTCAATAAACCGGTGTACCCGCCGCCAATGATGGCGACGTCTGCCGTGTGACTTCCGCGGAGGCTTTTATTCGCGGCCCCGAGTGACACTGTACTCGCCCAATAAGAGTCGCAGGGCGTTAAGTTCGCAGGTGAAGCATGCTTTAAAGGGTCAAATGTTTTACTGTTCATAATGGATGCTTTTAACGTATTGGATTTATATATTTCTAAATTTTTTAGAAAATAAGTAGCATTTCACATGCTGCGCAGTGGCAATTAGGCCCACAAAGAACACATATATAGTCTGGATGCTCTGCGGTGTTATTCCAACGGTCTGGATGTTCCTTTATCAGTACACCGCCCGCTTTTGTAAAGTAGCGAACAGCTGAATTATTAGGGCTTTGTTTCCATAAATGACTTACGCCAGCGGTTGCTCCTTGCAACTTTAGTGCAGTAATAGAAGCATCAAGTAACAAGCCGCCGATCCCCCTACCGCGAGCATCTGAAGCAACAGTATTGCATTTGAAATAACCGACTTGTTCTTGGCTTATCCCCCAACGGTTTGGCGTGCACCATTTGTCGACAAGCCATTGCTCTGCTGCATAAGTGAGTCTAAAGCCCATCAAGCGATTGGATTCTATAGCTACGAAGCAACTGTTGATCCCGTTCTTATTACCTTTATTGACAATGTTTTGAAGTGAATTTTGATCTAGGTAGCCGTTGCCGTGAACTAAATTTCCTAGTTCAATCACATCATTAAAGTGGTTCTGTTTAAGGGGCAGGATCATATATTATCTTCTTATTTTTCTTATATACCACTCACTTTACCATATCCGATAGAATTAACTCGAATCCAGTCTAACGATAAAAAATAGTAGAAAGAATACAGGGGCCTATTACATGAAACTCTCATTAATCACGTTAGCACTCGCCGTTGCCATCAGTGGTTGCTCTCAAACAGAGCAAACTCTGGCGGCAAATGACACGACTTCATTTAAAACAGTCAACTCAGCAGTTAAGGGAGAAAATCAATCTGCAACTTACCAAGCGATGCTTGATCAGCTTGTAGATATTGATATGCAGGCCGATCTTACAAGCCTTAGCCCGACTGACACATTAGTGCTGCGAAAAATAATTGAAGTAGCAGATATATTGGACGGGATCTACTTCAAGCAAACGTTTGAAAATAATGCTGCGGTTAGACAACAGATATTGGCATCAACTGATATCAATAAGAGCAAATTACTGTCCTTGTTTGAGCTTCACTATGGTGCATGGGATACCTTAAACGGAGATAAACCATTTTTTGGCAGCACAGCGCGCCCTGATGGCGCAGGTGTCTATCCCGTTGATCTAACAAAGAGTGAATTTAATCAATGGATAGCGGCACATCCAGAAGATGAGAAAAGCTTTAAAAGCGGCTATACCGTCATTGTCCGAGATAAGGAACAGCTAAAAGCGATCCCCTATAGTATCTACTATAAAGAAGAACTTACCGACGCTGCAAAGCTTATGCGCGAGGCTGCTGAATTAACAAAAGATCAAACCTTAAAAATATTTTTGTCTAAACGCGCAGATTCATTTCTTAACGATAAATACCGTGACTCAGAAATGGCATGGATGGATTTAAATGGTTCTTTAGAGATAGCCATTGGGCCATACGAAACTTATACCGATAAGCTCTTTGGTTATAAAACATTTTTCGAAGCTTTTATTACTGTTCGAAACCCTGAAGATAGCGCGAAGTTAGACATCTATAAAAAATACCTAACCGCTATGGAATCCAATTTACCTATCCCTGATGAACATAAAAACGTAAATAGAGCTAGCTAGAGAGCGCATGTCTCATGCGCTCTTTAATAACTCTTTCATATAGCGCACTCATTTCAACCTTACATGGCTTCAGCTTGAACTGACGTGCGCATTTGTATTATCGTATAAAATTAATATTTAAGATATTTCAAATAAAGTGAGCCATCACAAGGATATAAATAAGTGACCACTAGGAAAATTCTGCCACCTGTTTTTAATTTAGCAAAATTAATAATGTCGTGGAATAACCGTGTCTATGACGCGATTATCTCTTTTGCAGGCAAACTTAGTGCAGTTCAAAAACTGTATCTGCTTGCGATACTCGTGCTTATTTTCTCAGACAGGTTGGTTTTTGTGGCTTTGCTTACCGTAGTCGGTCTTACCGCTGAATTTTGGCCGCTATTTAACCGTGTATGGCATTCTCTGGCTGGAAAAGCCGTTTTATTACTTTTTTATGCCATTATTGCCAATTTCGCGTTAGCTGGAGCTGCTTCAGTCGTCAATGAAGTCGTCGGAGTCTCTTCGTCACACTTTAACTACACTCATAACTTTGCCATATTGCTATTTCTCCCCTCTTGGGCGCTAGCCGTGAGTATTGTTGCATTACTTTTGCTACAGATAATAGCGCCGATTTATCTATTATTGTTGCTTATAGCAAGGCCCTTTGGCGTTAAAGGCTTTAGGATCACTAACCATCAACATTTTCAAAAGTGGACCATGTTTATCCGCCTGATACTGTCGAGTATTGTTATTTATAACCTATCATTGCTGAGTGATGTTGATACTGTCATTGAAGACAACCTTGATGGCTCTGCACTCCTTCGTACAAAGGAGCTACCAGCGTCACCCTCTCTCGAACTCACCGATGAAAATACAGCAGTCGCAATAGAAGATACTATAGACAACATTATGACTGCTGAGGGCTATGATAATATGGGCAGCGCCCAATTAACATCAGCCAATGAGGCTCCAGAGTCTGGCAATAGTCTTGATGTTACTAGCGGTGCTGACGATAAACAAATGTCAGCATTGGCGAAGAATATTAAAAAAGATGTTGTGAACTCGGTAAAACTAAAGACCTACTATTCGAAAAAGACACGGGATCTCATTGCGCTCTTTGCCTACCAACTGGAAGCGGATGAAAAATCTCGATGTCTCATCACTGATAATGCCCACGTGGTGGAACTAAATGACTACGAAATCCTGCAAATAACGCCGGATAGTAACAAGAAACACGGCTATAAATTTGAAGTCAGAACCTGCATATCTCCAGCGTTTCCAGCAAAATCCTAGTTCGGCAATCATATTGCTGAACCAAAGGGAGTAGGCTTTGTATCTATCAATTAATGTACTGTATTCAGCAAGAACCAACTGACAACAGCTTATACAATTGCGCACCCATAAATCACTAAAAGCATTAAAAGTAACGAAGACGTATCGCGGAATAATCGTTACAAAGTATTACGTGATATTGACTGGAGTACTATTGTCTATTGTATAATCATTTCACTAACAAGAAACAAAATAATAACAAGCTGTGATGCAATGTCAGAGCAATAAAATAAGAGAAGCAACTAAGTGAATAGATTCTTAACTTCATCAATCGTAGCATTTACGATTTTTTCAGGTGCGGCTCTTCCTGCCTACGCCTCAGCGATAAAACAGTCTAAAGGCGATTTCGAAGACAAATTCCGTCAATTAGATGAAGATCTACCTACCCCAAATATCTACCGCAATGCCGCCGGAGAACCGGGGCATGAGTATTGGCAACAACAAGTCGATTACCATATCAAGGCATCACTTTTAGAAGACAAAAGACGCTTAGAAGCGACACAAACGGTCACTTACACAAATAATTCTCCTGATACTCTTAAATATTTGTGGTTACAGCTGGACCAAAATTATTACAAGGCAGACTCCATTGCGAGTCGTACTCGCACTTTTTCTAGCCCATCAGAGATGGCAAAAAGTGTGGATGGGAAACCAACAAAAATCAGCCTTAATACCTTACGTAAACAACAGTTTCTAACCGATAATGACGTCGGTTATGAAATTGGAAAAATTACAGTTAACGGCGAGCAATTAAAAGCCACCATCGTTGGCACTAATATGCGTATAGATTTACTAAAGCCGCTAAAGCCTGGTAAGACTACTGAGTTTAAGCTTGATTATGCTTTTAATATCACCGAGCAAAAAGCAGTTGGGGGCCGTGCTGGTTATGAGCATTTCCCTAAAGACAAACGTGAAGGTGGAAATGATATTTTCCAGTTAGCTCAATGGTTTCCACGCCTTCACGCCTATACTGATTATGAAGCTTGGACCAATAAAGCGTTTCTTGGCAGCGGTGAGTTCACGTTAGAGTTTGGCGATTATGATGTTGAAATTACAGTGCCAGCCGATCACATTGTTGCAGCGACCGGTGAATTAACTAATGCCAGAACTGTGCTGAATAAAACGCAGAGACAGCGTTTTGAAAAGTCAAAAACCAGTAAAAGGCCGGTTTTTATCGTAACTGAAGCAGAAGCGTTAGAAAATGAAGCCCAAGGCAGTATAAAAACAAAAACATGGCACTTCGAAGCTGAGAATGTGAGAGATTTTGCATGGGCTTCATCACGGAAATTCATGTGGGATGCTAAAGGTTATCAACAAAAATCATCTGAACGGCCGTTAGTGATGGCAATGTCATTCTATCCAAAGGAAGGTGGTGATCTGTGGAAAAAATATTCAACTGAATCTGTCATCCATACTATGGAGGTATATTCTAAGTACTCTTTTGATTACCCATATCCTACAGCCCAATCTATCAATGGACCGGTCGGCGGTATGGAATATCCAATGATCACCTTTAATGGACCGCGTACCGAGTTACAAGATGATGGTAGCCGTACCTATACCTTGTCAGAAAAACGATTCTTAATAGGTGTGGTTATTCATGAGATAGGCCATATTTATTTTCCTATGATCGTTAACTCTGATGAGCGTCAGTGGACTTGGATGGACGAAGGACTTAATAGTTTCTTAGAATCATTAGCCGTAAGAGAGTGGGAAACGGAATCTGATTGGGCGAGAGAGCCACGGGATATTATTGAGTATATGAAATCGACGGTGCAAGTACCGATAATGACTCAATCGGACAGTATCCTAAAATTTGGAGCAAATGCTTATACTAAGCCCGCTGTAGCCTTGAATATATTAAGAGAAGTGGTACTCGGTCGTGAGCTTTTTGATTTTGCCTTTAAAGAGTATGCCACCCGCTGGAAATACAAACGCCCCACTCCATCCGACTTTTTCAGAACAATGGAAGAAGCATCGGGTGTCGATCTAGATTGGTTCTGGCACGGCTGGTTTTACACCACTGATCATGTTGATATCTCGATAGATAAGATCTATAAACTGAGAATGAACACAAAAAATCCGGATATTGACTTTGATCGAGAGCGTCAAATGGAGCAAGAAAAGCCAATGCCTATGGCGATAGAAAGAAACAAACAAGAAGGGTTGAAGTCTTGGGTTGAACTAAATAAAGATGTTTCTGATTTTTATCAGGAAAATGATGAGTTTACAGTTACCAATAAAGAGCGCAATAAGTACAACAAGTTCATGAAAGAGCTAGAGCCGTGGGAACGTGAGGTTATCCAAAGAGCAGTTAAAGAAGATAAAAACTATTACGTGCTAGAGTTTTCCAATTTGGGCGGTCTAGTAATGCCAATCCTTCTGCAGTTAACCTACGAAGATGGCACCGTTGAATCGTTGAATATTCCAGCAGAGATCTGGCGAAGAAGTCCTAAGTCAGTCAATAAGCTTATCGTAACCGACAATGCTCTGAAGGAGGTTGAGATCGATCCAAGCTGGCAAACAGCTGACGTAGAGCTCAATAATAATTATTTTCCTCGTCGAATTATCCCTTCAAGAATTGAAGCGTATAAAAAGAAGAAGAGTAAAAGCAAACTTAAACGGGACATCATGCAAGATATTAAAACAGAGCTTAAAAATGACGAAGATGACAGCACTTTAGAAAACGATAAGGCTGCCTAATCGATGAAGACGAATGTGATAATTGCTATGGTTTTATGCTTAATGGTGAGTACTGTTTATGCACATCAGCAAAAAACAGCTGTCACTACGATTAGTTTTAACCATAGAGTGAACAATATAGAAGTCATGCATAAGTTCTATCTACATGACGCTGAGCACGCTGTGAGAGATCTTTTTGACCCAGCTGCTGATATCCTAAGCAGCAAGGCTACTCAAAATACCTTTGCCGATTATGTTCAACAGCAGTTTGCAATTGAAACAAGTGAAGGTCATTCATTACCTCTAAGCTTTGTCGGTTTAGAGTTAGATGGAAAATACTTATGGCTCTACCAGGAAACTAGCATACCTAAAAATTTATCAAGTCTGTCTATTTCTAATGGCGCATTACAAGATCTGTGGCCAGCACAAATTAATCTAGTGAATATTGAGGGTAAAGGTAAGCTACAGTCACTACTGTTTGATAGCAGTGACAATTGGCTATCTATTTCACTATCAGAATAGAAAAGTCACCAATAAAAAAGCTAAGTCAGATAATGGCTTAGCTTTTTTACAATACTTTAGTTTAATACTACATAGCCCCGATTTATCATGCAGTTTTTTACTACATTTTGTTTATCTTGTTCGAAGTTATCAGCATCACGACGCTTATTTCGGCTATTTGATAAAATACCAACACCGAGGCCAATTGCAGCTCCTTCTTTGGCACCATCGGTACCAGAGCCTCCGGCTATTGCTTTACCAGCGGATCCTATTGCAGCTCCTTTGGCAGCAGTCCCGACCGCACTACGGCTTGAGTCCTTTTTTTTAACTTGAGTTGATATTTCAGTACATTGATGCAGATCGTAAATATAATCTTTTTCATCTACACCGGTTTTATCTACAATAATGTTTGCCGTCGCATTGCATGAAACAAAAAGTAGAATAAACATTAATACTCTTTTACTCATAAGACGCCCCTTACATAGTTCCAATAAGTTTAGTGATAGATACCCTATTTAGATACGATGTGTGTGTATACTCGTAAAATTACTAGTCCTTTAAATTATGGCGCATTGGCGCTACTTAGGTTCAGAAAATTGAAAAATAATCAGCACGAGTTTAATCAAGTACTCTCGGATATAGTCAAAACAACTCGCTATGTTAAAACTGAGGTAATTCAATCACTCTGGTCTGGTTATGGTGAAATAGCCCGCTTCGAAACAAATGTACCGCAATACCTAAGTTCTCAAAGTAATAGAAAGGACAAGACATTTGTTGTTAAACACATTAATCCGCCGGCAATTCAACAGCACCCAAGAGGATGGAGTGGTGATATATCACATCAACGAAAGTTAACCTCTTATGATGTTGAAGCTGAGTTTTATCAACACTGGGCCAATAACATAAAACCCTTTTGCGCATTACCACTATTTATTGGCCAAGCCAGTTTAAGTCACTCTTGTCTATCATCGAAAATGATCGTCATGTCCGATTTAGATAGCGAAGGTTTTCCAGTAAGATTTACAACCATCTCTGCAGAAAATTCAAAGGTGTGTTTGCGTTGGCTTGCACGCTTTCATGCGCTAAATATGCAACATCAGCCTGCAGATAATTGGCCTCAAAACCTTTGGCCGTTGGGTACCTATTGGCACCTTGCTACCAGAAAAAAAGAGTTTAATGCTATGGAGGAAGGAGTGTTAAAAAATGCGGCAGTTAAGCTTGATAAGAGCTTAAATAGTTGCAGATATAAAACCTTAGTACATGGCGATGCCAAGATTGCAAACTTTTGTTTTTCTGATGATTTTTCCCAAGTTGCGGCTGTTGATTTTCAATATGTTGGTGGTGGTTGCGGTGTAAAAGATCTCGTGTATTTTCTCGGTAGTTGCTTAGATGAAATCACTCTTGAGCTAAATTTTAGTCAACTAGTAGACTTCTACTTTACTGAACTCCACACTGCACTTAAGTCATTTAAAAGTTCATGTGATAGCCAAGAAATTGAAAAAGAGTGGCGTCCACTGGTAAACATTGCCTGGGCTGATTTTGAACGTTTTCTTGCCGGTTGGGCACCGACCCATGCTAAGCGAACATGTTTTACCCATAAGATAACCGTTGCTGCTATTGCGACTTTATGAATTCACTTGTTTGCTCTTCCTTATCAACATGTTTAGGCTATCGTAATAGCCAATTGCCTTTGTTAATAAAGTAAAGGCAGCTTTCCAGCGACGTTAATCATCACCTTGCTCAGCTTCGCTGAGTAAATAATCAAGCGCTTGATCAAAGCTATCGAGTTGCTTCAACGACATAAATGCTTTTAACCTATGTATTAGATCATTGCTAACTTCGATGTGGGATTTTTTTTTCCGTTTTTTAATTTGCGATAGCTCTTTACGTACCATACGCCAACCATAGTCACTAAAGTAACAATTTAAGGCGCGGTTAACCTCCAGCAAATCTGCACGAATATTTTTATCATCTCTTCTGTTTTTGGTAACCACTGATAGTTTTTCAGTTAACGCCGAGAATTGAGATTGAAACTCTTGTTCGGTTTCAAAATGCACAAACCATTCTTTACGTTGTGCGACCTCGGCCTTAGGGATCAATCTAAAAATTAATGGCAACGCAGTTACAAGGTCGGTTTCTTCAAGCAGTCGTAACTTCCTGCCTTTTACTGGTTTAACATCATGATATTGCCACTCTTGCTTGGTATCAGTCATCACTTCAACGCACCATTCTTTAAGTATGGTTACACCACTTTTATATATAATAAACCATAATATTGATGATTAACAGTTATGTTTTACTACAGCGTGAGGCTTAGGAATAAAAATGGTAGCACCACGCTTAGAGTGGTGCATTTAGCTTGAGAGCTTAACATTTACCAGTCTCTGTATAGTTTTCCATCAAAGTGTACGTAGGTTAATCTCTACCAGTGATAATGACGATTATCACTGGTAGGAATGAAGCAAAATAGCTAAAATGTTGCCTTAAGAAACGATTACAGAATTGAATATTTACAGTAATAAACGAGGAATTATCATCAGATGAGTGGAAACCGTATAAGTCCAATTCTTAATGATACAGTAGCTAAAAACGGTTTTTACCAAGAGAATGAGCTGCCACTTTCTATCCTCAATGACTTTGAAAGTGCAGCTAAAGAAACCCGTTATGAAATTTCGGACAATACCAGGCGGGTATACCGATCCAGTTTTGGTATCTTTAGTGCCTATTGTGGATCTCATGGATTGAGCTCATTACCAGCAGATCCTAGAAGTGTGATATCTTTTATCGGTCATCAAAAAGATATCTATCAAGAGAGCAATGGCCACCAGCTTTCAACACAAACGATTAATAGCCGATTGGCTGCAATACGCTTTTTCCATATTCAAGCTGGATCGCCCTCACCTACTGAGCACCCGTTAGTGATTAGAGTCATGCGCGGTCTTATGCGTAATCAAAATAGAATAGTCTCAGATTATGACCAGCAACCCATTATGTACGATGAGCTCGAATTACTATTGCAAGCCATTGATGAACGAAAGCAAAATCTCACTCGAAAACGCGACAAAGCGATTATTCAACTGGGTTTTCAAGGAGGATTTCGACGATCGGAACTCGCTAATATCAAAGTAAACCACTTAAGTTTTTTGCGCGACAAACTTAAAGTCAGACTGCCCTACTCTAAAAGTAATCAGCAGGGACAAAGAGAATGGAAAGTATTGCCTAAAGAGGAACCCTTCTCTGCATTTGATGCCATTAAAGAGTGGTTGTTCGCAGCTGATATTAAAGAGGGACACTTATTTAGATCATTAACCCGTGATGGTCATCAAATAAGAGATTATCAAGTTACTGATGCTAATCTGGGAAAAGGTTTCTTACGGGGGGATGATATTTATCAGTTGATAAAACGCTACTGCAATAAGGCAGGATTAGATCCGCAGTACTACGGTGCCCACAGTTTACGCAGTGGATGTGTAACGCAACTACATGAAAATAAAAAAGATCATTTATACATAATGGGCCGAACGGGACATACTGATCCCCGCTCACTAAACCACTATTTAAAACCAAATGAATAGAGGTTATCCATTTTTCTATTTAAAGAATAGAATGCTGTTGGAAATAAATAGAGAATCAAAAAAAGGGCATCTAATTAGATGCCCTTCTTATAAATAACTAATGCTAGAATTTACTAAATATCGACAAAATGCGTTATTTATAAATCACAGTTGTTGTTTCAAAAGGTAAATTTTCTAAAACTACCTTCTCTTTTGCGTAATCGATAAAAGATAACGCATCGGTATTACAAATATCAACGCCATTATCATCGCAACTTGGCATAGCATCAGTATAAACCACGCTATAGGTTTTTTCGCTAGCATTATACGTTAAGTGATCAACTTCATAGGCTTTATAACCATTGCTAGTTTTAACAAGATCAATGCGATCGGTTGCTAGTAGTTGCGCATCACCAAGTGCATTCCAGCCATCGTTACCGCTGGCATTATAGTTATTAACGATGACAACATAATCTTCATCGCCGTTGATAACAGCCCAAATAGGTTCAGCTTCAGTACCAGTATTAACATCTAACGCGGTTATAGTGCCACTGCTATTTTTAACATCTTCAGTAAATGTATAACGCATGCCACCGACATAAGGGAACTTACCAGCATGACTTCCCTGAGGTAGAGTTTCATTAATGGTTGTTGTTAGAAGGTCTTTAAGCGTTGCGCCATTAATCGTTAGGACTGATAGATAGTTAGCAAATGGCAATAACTCTAAACTAGCATTACCTTCTCTGAAATCACCAGATGCAATATCGGTGCGAACACCACCAGCACCTACAAGACCGATTTGAACTTTCTTACCAGTAACAGATTTTACACTTGCTTGATTCGCCCAGTAGATCATACCTTGGGCTATCAGCGGCGCGACATCTGAACCATGCATATCTGTTCCAGCATCACCGGGGCGACGTTCATGATTGATCTCTTTGGGCGCATTAGCAACGACCTCACCATAAGCTGCATCGAGGGCAGGCATATAGGTGGCGTCGATATGTACGCGCATTTCGTCATTTTCATCAACATCGTCGATCAGAACACTAGCATCGATGAAGGACTCTACTTTTTCGTGCTCGCTGCCGGTGATTAGATCTGCGGCTTCACGTTTTCCATCACTGTAAAAAATTTCATTAGTCAGCAGGGTATTTTGACCGGCGCATGATACTAAGCCACCATCATTGTTAAATTGGACTTCAACTTTACCGATAGCTTGTGCATATTGCCCCGCTTGCACGATACAGGTTTGTCCAATCTTATCATTTTGCTCTACAAGTTGAGCATAAGTGCCGTTATCTCCATGGCCTAGATCTGTGAAATCCCCCAACAGAGTATGCGAATGGCCACCCACAATGACATCAATTCCATGAGTACCTGCTGCTAATGCGATATCACGCGCGTTACCAATGTGCGAAAGCACGACGATTTTATTGACGCCTTGAGCTTTTAAGCTATCAACGGTTATTTGGGTTAAAAATATCTCACTTTCAAATTTAACATCGCCAGTACCAGTTGCTATCGTCGGCATATCTTCTAACACGACACCAATAACAGCGACGATTTTCTCATTCTCATTGCCATCAGAGACTTCGTTTATTTTGCGCTTCGATGCACCATCAAATGCAAAAAGTTGATAAGGTTTTAGATTAGTTGAACCACTAAGGGAAGCGTCTAAGCCTGTGTCTATATTGTTTGCGAGTAGCGGAAAGTTTACGCTATCTATAAAACTCGCCAGCTTTGCCGTATCTAAATCGAACTCATGGTTACCCAGTGCCATGGCATCGAGCCCCATCAGTGATAATAGATCTGCGTTTGCAGCACCTTCATTTAACTTGAAGTAAGCTGTCCCCTGCCATGCATCACCGCCATGTAAAAAAAGTAGTGGTTGATTGGCATCAGTCGCCTGTTCTTTTATATCATTAGCTGCTTCAAGTATTCTTGGGTAACCGCCAAATTCATTGAAAACTAACTCTCCGTCTTCGCCCATAGTAAAGCTAGACTTTACCGGATCGAAGTTTGAGTGGGTGTCATTAACATGAGCAATGGTTAAGTTAAAACCATCACTGCTCTCTTTCTTATCATCATCATTTGAACAAGCAGATAGCGCAGCCATCAACGCTATCGCTAATACAGTCTTTTGTAGTTTCATGTTTTATTTCTTCTTTATAAAGGACCCAGCGACAAAATAACAGAAGATATTGAAATAAACCATCTAGGTTAAGAGCTTGTAAAACATACAAATACAACAAGATATACACAAATGTTTTGAAAATATCCAAGTCCTAATGTAGCAAATTCGTACAGAGTAATTACTTCCTCTGCAACAAGGTTGAGTTGACGGATATTGATTATTAAAGTCGATTAAGATATTGGAGGCTAATTCACCTCCACATCATAGATTGCAACGATGTTGCACAACTCGCTCCATCTGGTTGTGTATTTGTTGTGTCAAAAATGTGAAAATATTTTATTTTGACTGAACAACTTAAATTCGGACAAAAAAAAGCCAGTACAGTGACTGGCTTTATACTCATAAACTCGGGTTAGTAGCGGTTTAGATAACTCACTACACTGAGCTGCTCTCGCTTTTTCAAACTAACACAGTTGCGTACACTCTCCCCCAGTTTGGCTAAAGTACGTGCGTACTCTGGGGTTTGCTCTAATTTAGGGGTGAAAAACTGCTCTGTCGTTTCGAGTGCCGCCATATCACAACCGCTGCCGGTGTAATATGGAATACTAGCGACAGCAAATGGAGGAAGTTTCTCTTTTATCTTATCGTAATTTGCATAAACCCAATCTCTGAACCTTTGCTCGCGTTCATCAGTATAAGTTTGACCAGACAAGACATACCTCAAATCAGGGGCATTGATCTTATCAGTTAACGTATAGGCTAGCACCTCTGCTTGTAATTTGTCAGTGGGGGCGTAACCGAGAGCATACATTAAACGAGTCCGTTTTTTAGGATCTTTAGTTGTTTCGAACTCACTCTTAACTTGCGATAACAACTTAGCATCACCGTAATAAACGGCAATAGTAAGGTAGTTACCAATCAGATAAGGATCAACTTCATTATTACCTAAAATATAAGATTTAGCTTCTTTAGTTGCAGTCGCAATAATTGCTTTATCCTTGGCTTCAAAAGCCAATAAGTTAATCAAGGTTGGACGTAACTTACTAATCGCAGCGCTTTCATCTGGCTTTGCTGTAACACCATACTTGTGTATCGCACTGCTTGCACGCTTGGCAATAAACTTAGCCCATTGCTGTTGATTGCTCTCATCAATGAAGGTACGTTTTTGTGACTGCAAATAACCGAGTGCTGTAGAGACTATCTCTGGATGTTGATCATCAATAAACTCACCCAAAATATTGAGCAATTCGCCACCAGACACAAAACCTGCATCCAGCAACGCGTCAGCTGATGAGATCAGTGCTTTACGCTCCCGCGCAGATAAATGAACTTTAGCATTTTGCAACAATGCCGCCATCTCTGTCTCATCGAGTAACCAACGGTAATAGCCCATGGCGTCAGAATCTGGATAGACCCATTCTGGTGCATATTGAAGTTCTACTGTTTGCGTATCATGACTTAACAAAACAGTTTGCTGCGAAACCTGCTGGCCTTTGCCATATTTTATCGAGACAGGCACTGTCCAAGATTGCTTGTCGGCTTTTGTCCCTGCCGTCACAAATCGGCTTTGCTTAAGTGTTAACTTCTTGCCCGCTAACGTTACTTTAATCAGTGGATAAGAAGACTGTTCAATGAAGGTACTCAGAACAGCGCCCACATCCTTGCCAGAGGCCTTAGAAAGTGCGCCCCATAAATCATCCGCTTGGGTGTTTTTAAACGCATTGTCCTTAATATATTGGCGAATTCCGGCCTTAAATTCATCTTCACCGATGTAGTTCTCAACCATATCTAGAACAGCTTCACCTTTACTATAGGCTAAACCTAAACCGTCCATGATATCAGCTTCTGTCTTAATCGGTTTACGAATAGGTTTGGTCGAAACTCTGGCGTCCATCGCCATCACATAATTTTTTGAAAGAGACAGATCTGATTCAAATTCAGGATGCAGTTTATGGGTTACTTTTGATGCCATCCAGCTCGCAAATGCTTCATTTAACCAGAGATCATTCCACCACTGCATAGTCACTAAATTACCGTACCATTGGTGGGCTAACTCATGTGCAATGATAGATACGGCTTGCTCTTTACTATTCTGGCTCGCTGTTTTCTCATCGATTAAAAGAATATCTTCTCTATAAGTCACTAAGCCGGCATTCTCCATTGCCCCAAAAGGGAATTCAGGCACGGCAATGGTATCCAATTTTTCGTAAGGATAGTCAACACCAAAATAGCCTTCTAATGCCGATAGCACTTCAGGCATCGTCTTAGCAGCGTATTGCGCTAGTTCAATTTTCCCTTTGGTGGTAATGACTCGTCCCGGAACTTTCATCCCTTTCACTTCTATCTCTTCAAATTGTCCAACTGCGAACGCAACCAAATATGATGGCAGTGGCTTGGTTTGTTTGAAAATATGGGTAGTCGTTCCGTTTTCGTTGCTAACTGATAGTTCCGGCGTATTACTGTAAACCTTTTCAGTACTTGGGGCAGTAATGGTCACTTGATATGGGATCTTATATTCAGGCTCGTCAAAACTAGGGAAAGCACGTCGTGCATCACTCATTTCAAATTGAGTAAATAGATAAGGTTGACCAGCATCAATGGTTTTATACAAACCGACAGACTGTCTATTATAGGGCGCAGAAAAGTCCATCGATAAGGTGTATTTACCAGGGGCTATGGTGTGCTCACAATCAAACAACACTACACCGGTTGTTTGCATTGTCGCTTTCATCTGGCAATCTTTAGCACCGTCCAACACTATATTGCTAGTCGTATATTCCAAACCATTGAGCTGTAACTGTTTGGTAGACTCTGTCACCACAAGATTTATTGAAGTGCTGCCTGAAAAGGTGTCTTTTGCAGGGTCTAAATTCAGCTTTACGCTTTGTGTTATAGGCTTGGCAACTTTACTCAAAACATACTCATTGGCGACTACATTAAAACTAGTTGCACATGTAAGCGTGACTATAGAAGCCGTAACTAATCGATACATATGATTTCCTGTTATCTACTATTCCAATTTAAACGGATCAAGACTGGGTTTTATCTACAGTCCTTTGCCACTATAAGATAACAAAACATTAACAGTTGAGGGAGGAGAAACAATGCAGAAAAGCCATCTTGTTGTAACAATTCATTACCTTGCTGACTTTATTAGGGGCACCGCAATGAGCATAAAAGTACACATGTAGCGTAAAGCCATCAGTGCCAGTTAAAAGCCGACGGCGATATTGTTAAAAAGGACATGGACTGAAGCCGATAATTCGAGTTCCAGTAACTGGATGATCAAACTCTAAACGTGTGGCATGCAGCATTAATCGGGGAGCCATCTGCTGTGAATGACGTGAACCGTAAAGATCACAGCCGATAATGGGATGACCTATCTGCTGGCTATGGATCCGCAATTGATGAGTACGACCAGTCTGTGGTGTTAACTCAACTCTAGTAACCGCATGGATTCGTCTACTCAGTACTTGTATATCATCGACATTGCCGCTATCAGTGCCAGCATAATTTTCTCGAGATAAGACTCGATATGTTGAAACGGCAGGCTTACCCTCGGCTTCACAAATTTTCATCAGCGGAAAGTTGGGCTTATCCTTCGCTATGGGCAACGATATTTCACCAGAGTCATTTGGTAACTCTCCTAGGAGTAAGGCGGTATATCTTTTAAGTACACTTCGCTCACTAAATTGTTTACTGATGATGGCGTTAATCAGTTTGCTTTTCGCCACCACCATAATCCCTGATGTGCCGAGATCCAGTCGATGTACTAGAGAGCAACCTGGGAACTCTTTGACTAGACGGTAATGCACCGAGTCCCAATTTGCTGGGTGCTTGCCCGACAAAGATAAAAGCCCTGAGGGTTTATTGATGAGTAATATATCTTCATCCTGATAGAGAATTGAAATATCTTCAAAACATCGAGGTGCGATAAAGTCATCTGCCGCTTGTGCCATATCATATTCTTAAAGTGTCAAAGAGGTGCATGATACAGCAGTTTGTCGAACTCAACGAGCGTGTAATGATAAAAGCAATCTTATAAATTATCTCAATACCTGCAGACCTTGCGTTTATCCATCTTGATTTAATCAGTCACCTATTTAGGCACAATATTGAATAAATTGTCAGTTTGTAAAGTATAACCCCGAGAAATTTTTAACCTTAGCGCATAACAAGTCAACAATGTGCATGCGTCATGTTGTTCTATGGATGAGCTGATTATGGAGGGAGGTACGATTTGGTAAACAGTAGAGAGAAACGAGCTGAGCACACATCCTTATGCACTCTATTGTCGACGCTAAAACAGGTTTAAAAATCGATTCTAAAACCAACACTCACAATGGTATCGTCAAAATCGCTATATTGCTTAACATCGAACTGACCTAATTCTGTATGCACTCGGGTCGCTTTCGACAAGCGATATTCTGCACCTATGGCCCATTGAGATACTTCTGGTACATCGGTTGCTGATGTACCTAACGCGTCATAGACTCTACCCGCTATTTTACCAGTGCCAGAATCATCGGTACCGTATTGCGCCTTAAGTGTCAGCTTATCAATTTTATACTTGGCGCTAACTATAAATCCATCACCATCGCGCTGCTGCCAATTATCTTTGTTTGGATTAACAAGCTCAGAACTTTGATAGATAGAACCTAGTATCAAATTGTCATACTTGTATTGAACAACAGCGCGGAAGCCTTTGATATCTTCCACGCCATCGGTATAGGCGCCCGCCAAATATAGGTTGCCGCTTCTAAAATTTTTGTCACCAAAGGTTAGTGCTAATTGGTAGTTGCCATTTTCTCGGCGAACATCATCTTCAGCATAATAATTGTCTTCCATTATATAGCTGGCACCAAGCTGCAATTTATTCCATTTTACCGTTTTATATTCTAAAGAGTCACCCCAGCGCTTGTCGCCTGGAAATAGGCGATCATGCTTTAATGAATACATATCCATTGCGTCAGCTGAGCCTTTTGCCATTTTGAAAACAGGATCCATTCTCCCAGCTGCAAACTGCCCCATTGTAGCGTGCTTAATCCCTAAAAATGTCGGTCGAGCCGAAAATGGATTGTTTTGCTTACCTTCCGATGCCCCATTCACACCCACTTCAATTTGGTAGAATACGGTCAGATCATCATTTAGCGCCGCATCACCTTTTATACCTAAGCGACTCCAGTTATTTTCTAAAATCGTACCGCTTTTGCCACTGTGTGTCGCACTACCACTATCAGAATTTGTAATCGAATAATCAATACGGCCGTAGAACTTGTAAGCATCAGCCATAACGCTTGGTGAAGCTAAAACGGCAACAGCGAGTAATGTCAGTTTTACTGTTTTCATCATTATTTTCTCTATTAATATTTAAATTTGTTTTAGAAGTAGACGACACCCCAGCTCTGAGGCTGGTTGCGGAGTCGACGCCCACTGTCGGATTAATTTTTATTGTGTTGTTTGATAACACCGTCTTGACGCATCTCTCTATACAAGATTTCTGCTTGATGCAGATAGATATCCCAAGAATCAGAACGCTTGGTAAAGCCAGTTGCTGCGTAGCTTCCTGTATCGCCGGTTGCCGGTAGATTGTCGATTAAGAACAAGGAGCCACCTTGCTGAAGGTGAATATTTAATGCATCAATCATGACGTTAAAGCCAATACGTGCGGGTTCTACATAATTGATAGATTCATATTTTGACTGACGGTAGAACTTCTTTAATGATGCATCTTTAATCTGCACCTTCTCATCAGCAAAAACTTCGTCGTAATGTGCTTTAGTTATTTGTTTGCTGTCGGTATTGACCACAAGGCGTAACATGGCAGTGACACCGGTCCATTGACCTTTGGCATTAAGCAGCTTTTCTGCGTATTGATAGAACTGCTCGTTGGTACCGTCACCATTAATCTGGGCATGAATTTTGGCCGTAAGCGGCACCATCGACTGCTGAATGCTGTTAGATGCACCGGCTACCACATCGATACCGGCATACTTTAGGCGGTTTGGTTCTTTCAATTTATTGCGTAAGCTAGGATCGAAATCAGGGTTATGCTCGAAAGTTAACTTATCCTGTTCTACCATGAGCTTTTCCATGGTCAAAGCTGACTGAACCCAAGCAGTGCCTTTCTTCTTGCCCATTGAAAAGTTGTATTCAGACATACGCTTAGGTACATCCTGATATAGACGAGTGTAATAATTTGGACGACCGCTTTCGTTAAACTCAGCAAAAATAACATCATCTGCATTATCTCTATCGGTGACTATGGTTACGCTACCCATATGACCTTGACGAAAACGCGCTTCTTGAAAGTAGTAATCCCCTTTTAATAAACCTAATTGAGGTTGAATAGACCATTTAAGTTTAAAGTTTTCATCTGCTGAATCCTCTTTTGAGCCAACCGTGACATACTCAGGTTGACTACCATCGATTCGAGGAAGAGTATTAATTGCTCTTAATATACCGTTAGAGGAGTATGTAGCGCCTGATACTGCATCTATCCCTTCATGACCGTTATTGGCGACAACCTTCGGCAGCAAACGTTCTGCATTTAGGTAGAGAGATTCAGTTTCTTTCTGAGACTTTGTTTTAATATCAACGATATGCCCGTTCTCAACTGCTACGGTTAAGGTAATTAGACTCTTCTTACCTTTTGCAGATACATCGTGGATACCGTCAACATATTTGCCCTGTTCTACGGTGCTAGAGCACGCCGCGAGTGTCATGGTGGCGCATAATACGGCACTGCATACGAGTGTTCTATTGAATAGGTTTAAGCTTTTCATTCTTTCAGCCTTCAAGTGTTATTTCATTGAGGCCAGAATATAAGTTTTAAAATCCTATACAATTGCGGAAAACCGCAATACTGTACGTCTACTTTAATTTATTTGATCTAGTTAACAAATATAAACCCAACGTTTTATATTTATATTAACCTCATGGTACATATTATCTAAACCCACCTAATGTAGACTATATTTTGAAAAGAACGTCAGCTCTATTGTTTCTATTAATCTATACTGGTTCTAGCGATGCAAATACAAATACGCAGCAACCAGTCGCGCCAGATTTTAAAATCATAAAGGTAGATACCCAAGGTAAACCTTATCAGTGCAAAGACAACTCGATAATTACCCATAATGACATCGCAACTAATTTGACCACTCTCAAGTATTTCGGGACTTCAATTAGCATTGATATTTATGATAAAGATAATAGGAAAATAGATGATGCTCTTTGCAGTGCACTTAATGTGATTCAGGAATACCATTATTTAGCCTCTAACTATAGTACCTACCCTCATGTGACCAATATAAAAAGCATCAACAACGAGCCAGATAAAAAGCATAGGATAGACCCAAAGCTGACTCAGATCATTCAAGCGAGTATCGACTGGCATGACAAAAGCAATGGATACTTTAATATCGCACTCTCACCCATAATCGATATTTGGCGAAACTATCGCAGCCAATGTAAGGGTGAACGTAAACAACAAGACCGCTGTGATATTCCAACAGAAGTCGAATTGAACAAGGCTAATCTACTGACTAATATTGAGGATATCTTACTGGATACAGTGAACAATACTATCCAGATGAAACAGGGAATGAGTATTGACCTTGGCGGAATCGCAAAAGGTTGGATGGCAGAGATGGTCTATCGGCAGTTAAAGTCTGATGGTTTTGAAAACTTTATGATTAATGCGGGAGGAAACATCAGACATTACGGAACCCATCCACAAGGGCGACTATTTACCACTGCAGTGGAAAATCCGATATGTAAAAAGTACAGTAATTCTCTTGCACAGTGCCAGAGTTTTGAAGGTCAGTATCATGAAGTTATTAGCGGTAAAGATATTGCCATTGTTTCAAGCGGTAATTATTTAAGGTATTACCGAGTGAAGGGTAAGGAGTATCACCACCTTATTAATCCAAAGACATTACGGCCCAAAGACACTGGAGTATCAACAACATTAGTCATGAATAACAATCAACTATATGCTGACATTATATCTACAACACTTTTTTTGATGCCATTGGACGAAGCACTAATTTATGCTAATAAAAATAAAGATATTGCTGCTGTATGGTTCTTAAATAACAACGGAGATAAAGTGGAAACAAATAATTTCAAACTATACCGTAACTCCTTTGCTACGTATTAATGTGTCGTTGCAATAACTTTCAACAAGTAAGCATGA
The DNA here is from genome assembly GCF_016757755.1 of Shewanella sp. KX20019. Classification (NCBI taxonomy): domain Bacteria; kingdom Pseudomonadati; phylum Pseudomonadota; class Gammaproteobacteria; order Alteromonadales; family Shewanellaceae; genus Shewanella; species Shewanella sp. KX20019. Next base: position 2,685,763 of record NZ_CP068437.1, read on the forward strand.
CCTATGCAAGATCATTATATATTTTGAGTTCGCTCAACCATCATAAGTTTAAATATTTACTTGTTATATAGTGGTTTGCCGCAAGATAATTAAAATTGTGATTAACTTCTACTAGCCGCAGCGTTTATCGCTACATTTTACTATAATAACGGCATAATACTCAGGTAATTCTTTGTTGAGCTAAATGATGCTAACCAGACTTTTCTTAATCTTTCTTTTTACTAGTATCGTCATTTCATTCGGTAGTTACGCTAGTAGCCCTGATCCTGTACGTGTTGGGGTATTGGCATACGCCCACCCTGACAACGTGGCGGAGCGTTGGCAACCAACCATCAATAGATTAGCGCAAGACCTAAGTAGACCTTTTACATTGGTAGCCTTAACGCCGGATCAACTAGATAATTATGTCGCTCAAGGTAGGTTAGATTTCCTAATCACCAATGCATTGACGGGAGTTAGCTACAAAAAAGATTATGGAACGAGTAGTATACTGACACTCGTACCTTTGGGTAATAATGATCCAACAAGGTCCGTCGGTTCAGCACTCATTACGCGGTCCGGCAAAGCTGTAATCGACTTTGATGATTTAGAAGATCTAACGGCAGTTTCTACCGATAAACAAGCATTTGGCGGCTTTCTCATTTTTGCTGGTGAGATGGCACACAATGGCTTAAATCCTTTCAATCATTTTAAACAGCTGAAATTCGTCGGTTTTCCGCAAAAAAAATTACTGCAACTGGTCGTGAATGGCGAAGCCGATATCGCTATTTTACCAACCTGTGTATTTGAAAATGCTATTCGTGCAGCTAATATAGATCCAAGCAGCTTACATGTTGTCCTTACTAAAAATAATCCCGGTTTTCACTGCCAAAGTTCGAGCCAACTGTATCCCTACTATTCATTCTCTAAGTTAGGGAAAACAGACTACCACCTAGCAACTAAGGTTATTCAATCACTATTATCCATACAATCTACAGACCAAGCAGCGACTCAGGGACGTTATAACTCCTGGTCTGCAACGGTCAATGATAGTGAGGTTTTTAAACTCCTAAAACAGTTACAGCAGTGGCCTTTCGTGACAAATTGGACATCCATTTTTAAAACAGCGCTACCTTGGGTGATAGTTGCAGCTATAATGCTTCTACTCGGTTATATCCATCATTTACGGGTAAAACGGCTAGTGGTTTTGCGCACTAGGGATCTAAAAGCTGAGACTCAACTGCACACTCAAACTCAGCAAGCCTTATTGGAGCAAACAAAACAATTTTACAAAGCTCAGCGTGTATTATTAACCGGAGAGATGGCATCGGGGATCGCCCATGAGCTGAATCAGCCATTAGCGGGGATCCGTTACCTAACTCAAGGGTGTATTTATCGTTTATCTGAAGAGCAGTCGGATCTAAAAGACGCTATGTCAAAAGCGATACTGCAGGTCGATCGAGCGCAATCAACAATTAAGCGATTTCGACATTTTTGTCAGCAGCCTAGTGTTATGAGCCACTGCAGCCTAAACCAGATCTTAGAGGATACATTGTGCTTAATGGGCGCTGAGTTTGCGCGCATGCAGATGACGCCCATTTTTAACTCCGAGGAAGTTTACATAACTGCTGACCCGAGCCTTTTACAACAAGTTTTTGTTAATATTATCCGCAATGCTCTCGATGCTACCGACGCTGTCAACTCCCCAAAACTGACGATATCACTGACGAAACAAGACCAGTATGCACAAATTTGCTTTATCGATAATGGTACAGGTCTTAGTGATAGCGCTTTGGAGCGTTTGTTCTTTCCATTTGAAACATCTAAAGAAAATGGTTTAGGACTTGGCATGATCATCTGTAAACGCATCATTGAGGAGCATAATGGTGAGATCAAGGCACACAATAATAGAGATGAGAACCCAAGTAATGGTACATCTGGTTTAACCATATCAATACGTTTACCCGCAAAGGGATCGATAAATGAATAATTTGTATCTCGTAGATGATGATCAGGCTGTATTGGACTCTTTAAGCTGGATGCTAAAAGGGTTAGGTTATCAACCTAAAGGTTTTTTGTCGGCAGATTGCTTCCTTAAATCCATCGATATTCAACAGCCAGCTATTGCAATATTAGATGTACAAATGCCGGGAATGGATGGCAGTGCTCTATTGAATCACATGACGGAAGCCGAAAGTCCGATCACGGTTATCATGTTAAGCGGGCATGGTAATATCGCCATGGCAGTGCAAGCGATTCAAAAAGGTGCTATTGATTTTCTTGAGAAACCCGTTGATGGAGACAAGCTGGCGTCGCTACTCGAACAAGCGAGCATCCAAACGGAGCACAATATGCGTAGTAAGCTTGCACGGCAAGAGTTAGTCAATAAACTCGCAACGCTTACGGCCAGAGAGCTGGAAGTGATGAATAGGGTGTTAGAGGGAAAACTCAATAAAGTGATTGCCGCTGAGCTCAACATTGCCCAAAGAACATTAGAGCTACATAGACAAAAAGTGATGCAAAAAATGCAAGTTAGCAATATCGCAGAACTGGCATTCTTAATGGGTAAAAGTATCGCGTAACCAGCATTGCAACGACGCATAGTTAGCTTCGAGGTATTATCTTAGCACACAAGGGCTGCTATGCTATGCGGCTACCTGGGCTGCGCTTAGACTTTGCCCAGCGAGCACAAAACTCCCAGCCTTTATCTTGGCAGACAAGTCCAGCACTGTAACGACTCTTAGCTAAAGTCACTGAACTTTCTGCCGGCAAAGTGTTTAAGCTGCAAAAGTGTATTGTTATCGCATACACACATATTGGATAGAACAGCCTCGTCACTAATTTGCTTAAACTCATTCTGTACCCTCGTGGCTATGCTATGAATCACTAAGCTTAACCCAAATAAACCCAGATTCAACATATCCCTACAAATAACATCCTGTTTAGTTGAGGATATCTTAACTTAGAAGTGCGCTGTAGTTGGCGATAAGATCATCGAGTTGACCAAGTTCGTTAGGGTTGTTACGACTACGACCGTGAAGTGATGATTCAACAAAAAGTGCAAACCAAGCTTCTAATACTTGACCATTTACTGATTCTCCTGCGGCTGACAACGCCAGCGCAGCAACTTCAGCAGTCCCCAATTGAAACTCTCGTGCGCCTTTTCTTAATGCATAAGATGCAGTTGATTCTGGAGAGAATGAAAATAAAGGCAAGCTATGTAAATACTCGCTTTTACGAAACATTTTTATCGCTTCGCGCCAACTTCCATCAAGCAAGATGAATAAGGGTTTTTTCCCCTGTGGCAGTTTAGATTGATCAACCCGACTCACCACTGCTTGACCATCAACGGCATACTCAGCAGGAAAGACAACATAGGGCTGGTATTGCGGGTCGTTTATTATAGAGAGCATTTTTCGGTTCGGTTCATTACGCGACCAAATATAGGCATGGGTATCTGGAATAATATCGGCAATTAAACGGCCACTATTACTCGGTTTTAGGACTTCATCATCGTACATTATCAGCATGAAGGCGAGTTCACTGCGTACTTGGTTGCGATAACGGCATGTACAAAACTGCTCCGCCAACAAGCAGGACTGACAACGAATAACGTTTTTTCCACGGGCGGTAAAGGGTCTAGAAGAGATCGCCTTGCGGTAGTCGTACAAACGGTGAACTGCATGCTTGGGCAAATTCATATGAGTAAAAACCTATACATTTATAATTAAGCTTCATAAATAAAAAAGCCTACTCATTAGTAGGCTTTTAATTGTTACCATTGGATACGTTTACAGTATACGTCTTAGCAGAAAATCTGCCTTTAAGCGCTTAATACGCTTCATTATCTTCCGTACTGGAGCCGGATAATTATGCAGCGTTTCAATTTGAGAGTAATGGTACAGTCTTTCAGTGTGTTCAAGAATATGTGTTTGCTCTTCCTCGAACTGCTGTTTCCAGCACTCATTGTCATCTTGGATCAACAAGCCATTCTCTAAATCCAATGCCCAGGCTCTTGGGTTTAAATTACTGCCCGTAATGAGATGGCGCTTTCCATCGGCACTTATGCCCTTCAAATGGTAGCTATTGCGGCCGTCTTTCCACAAATGAATGTTTAGTTGTCCATTTTCTATGGCCCACTGCTGGCGCTTAGCAAATTTTCTTAGCGACTGCTCGTACATATAAGGCAATGCACCAATGGTTGAAAACTCTTCTTCTGGCGGAATATAGAAATCATTAGAGGTTTTATCACCGACAACTATATCTATACGCTTGCCATTTCGTAAGTGCTTAGCGAGTGCTCTGACTAAGATATACGGTGGATTAAAGTAAGGAGTACAGATGAAGAGTGCTTCTTCTGATTCATCTACCATTGCCACTATCACTTTATTCAGCTGATTCTTTTTGCGACCAAGCCCGACGATAGGCGTAACGCGGTTACCAATCTTTGTAGAGGTAAATTTATAGTCTGCTTTAGACAAGCGATGCTTTAAACTGCTTACTTCTGCTTTAGATGGCAGACGCTCCTGCTCTTTTGGCTGCGTTAATGAGCTGACAGCGACATCGTTAACTAAATAGGTCTGGATCATCTCCCGCATACTGCGAGCAAGTTCAGCGGATTCAAGAATATGGTAACGATCGAAGCGATATTTTTCCGCTTCATGGAGGTAAATATTGTTTAGACTCGCGCCGCTAAATATAACGGCATCGTCGACAATAAACCCTTTCAAATGCAATACACCCATAAACTCACGAGACTTAACTGGAACCCCAAGAATATCAATTGGATGTTCGGCAGCTTCATTTACCTTACGGTACATGAAGTAGTTGCCACTATCGCCTTTATGACCAATAAGTCCACGTCTCGCGCGGTGAAAATCAACCAGCACTTTAATATCGAGTTCAGGGTTACATTGTTTCGCAGCCATCAAAGCAGCCAGTACTTCCCTACCCGCTTCATCATCTTCAAGATAGAGTGCGGCGATATAAACGGAATGTGTTGCGTTTTCGATACGCTTTAGCAGTTCTGTTTTTAGCGCTTTAGGGGTTAGTAACCATTGCAGCGACTCAGGTTGTAGCGATATACCACCTAACTTACTCAGCAAGGCTCTCTCCTTAATAATGCTTACCATCTTTATAATATGTGCTTGGCACTAATTCGCGGAACATAACAATGGTATGTTCAATCTCCGGATAAGCATCATATAACGCTTCACGGATGGCCTTTTCTGCACGATGGTGTGTTTCGGGATCTTTGGCAAACCATAATACCTCGACTTGAGCAACGTCATTGACGTTACTACCTCGCCTAAATGTCTTACTACTTACGCAGTCGAAAACAAAAGCCTCTGCATTTGCCTGACAAATATCTGCGAGAGTATCGACAAGTTCAATGCTCAACTCAGCGACAACGCGCTCCGGTATTCCATATAGTTTGATATGCGGCATCAAGATCCTCCTGGATAAGGCCATAGAAATTACCGATTTAACACGCTTTCGGCAAGTCATTTCTACTGTTTAGCGCTGTTGTGTGCATAAAACAGTACGAAGTATCACTATTTGGCAAATAATTAGACAAAGGTTGTCTACATATCAATGTTGTCACTGCGCTTTTATTCATCGAATAATCGGTATTTTACACAATGTTCACAGCTTAGTCCGACGCTGTTTGCTATCATGAACAGTCATTTTTATACCGGTTGAGACCAAAATGAACTTTAAATCATTATTGACCTTGTTAGGGGTACTGTTAGGCGCATGGGCTATCTTCCACTTTAAATCCCAATTGGGATTGCTTATGTTGCCGCTATTTTTTGGATTGGTGTTGTTTGTCACACTCAAGTTGTATCGTTTAATGGAAAAAGATGACAGTGACAAACCTGAGTAATTCGCTTTGTTTCTCATAAAGGACAGTACATTGACACTTCGGCATATCGTTTCTACAGCATTGTTTATTACACTTCCCTACACAGGGGTTACCGCAGAACAGAGCCTTACTATCCCTTCAAGCACCGCGCTGACAACGTTAAAAGTTGTCTCGACGAATACTGATGTTGTAACTCATAGCCAAAATGCCGATAAATTATTCATCCCCGCAAGTACCATGAAATTACTTACAGCTGTTTCGGCAACAGCGGTTCTTGGTAAGAACTTTCGTTATCAAACTAATGTTTATGCAGACAACAGCATCCATCAGGGGCAAATTAGAGGCAACATCTATATCACCTTTAGCGGTGATCCCACTCTAACAACCCGCAATATTCAGACGTTATTGCATCAACTTAAAGATCAAGGCCTAGATCATATCACTGGCAACGTTTACTTGGTGGGTGAACAACACGAGAATTACCATGCTCCGGGCCGCGTATGGGACGATTTAGGGATCTGTTACGCCGCCCCCGTTTCAAGTTATGTGCTGAATAAAAACTGTATTGAAGCTCGGTTTCAGCCCAAACTAGCAGATGATGCAGGTGTTGTTGAGTTATTAGGTAATGAGCCTGTTATCATTGAAAGCCAAGCCATATTTGATAAAATCGGTAAGCGTGCTATTTGTGACTTAACGCTCGCTAGAACCGAGAAAAATAGTTATCTCTTAAAGGGGTGCTACCCAGGTAATAAAGCACTGAAGCTTGCAGTTGCGATCACAGAACCTGGCCTTTATGCAAAAGATAAACTGACTCAACTCATTAAGTACAATGACATTAGTATTAACGGCAGTATTTCCTTAGTCCAGCAACATCCAGGTAATGCTCTGTTAATCGCTCAGCATCAATCAGAACCCTTAACGACTCTAATCGCTACCATGTTGTTAAAGTCTGATAATTTAATCGCAGATAGCCTGCTCAAGCGCATGGGGCAACATCTATTTGGCTCCTCTGGAACTTTTGCCAATGGTAGTGCTGCAATGGCCCAGATTTTAAGCCAGCAAGGTGTCGATCTAAGCTCTGCCAATATTGTTGATGGTTCAGGATTATCTCGATATAACTTGCTTAGTGCTAACCAGTTAGTCCAAGTTTTACAGTTAATAGAGCGGGAACCGCACTATAGATACATCATTGATGTACTTCCAATAGCCGGTAAAACAGGTACGCTTAAATATCGACATGGCTACACACATGAGCCACTTAAAGATCAGGTAGTTGCTAAAACAGGATCAATGCTCGGCGTGGCTAATATTGCTGGCTTTATAAAACAAGAAGATGGGTTACAGTCTATTGTTGTTATTTTGCAAAATGGGGTCAGCCCTAAAGCCGATGATATAAATATACAGCCCTATGATGTGGCCATTTTAAAACAGCTTCTCAATAACGTTGAGCAAGAGTAGATAAAAAGATAAAAGGCGGATTAAGTTAACTTAACCCGCCTGCTTTTTAGTTAAAAAAGCGCTTCATCAATATCCATTATTGAAGCATCACCCGCAGCAACTTGCGACAAGTGATAATCAGCTTTAGCTAACAGTTTATCAAAATAAAAACGCGTTAAATGCTGCTTTTGGCGCTTGAAATTATTGTCTTCGTGATCATTGGCGGCATTTGACATCGCCAACCAGAAATATCCATATAGGCTATAGCCAAACGCATCTAGATAATCGACCGCGCAAGCATTGATTAACGCTGGCTGGGAAAGCTTATTTTCATTCACTTCACGACCAATGGTTAATAGCTTTTCAAATAACCCCAATACTCTCGCTTTATCCACGCTCGATACATGCTCAAACTGATTAATATTGGCAGTATGCTCAGCAACAAATTCAGTTAAAGCGTTGAGATTATCGCCAGTTACTTTGCGACCTAAGAAATCGATCGCTTGGATCCCGTTAGTGCCTTCGTAAATCTGTGCAATACGCGTATCTCGCACTAGTTGCTCGATGCCCGTTTCACGAATATAACCATGACCACCGAAGACTTGCTGTGCCATAATTGCCGCATCTAAACCACGGTCACTTAAGAACGCTTTAGACACTGGGGTCAGTAAGCCGACATAGCGGCTAGCTTTGGCTTTTGCTTCCGTATTATCAGAATACTTTGCTAAGTCCAACTGCTGGCCAGTGTAAACTGATAACGCTCGACCCGCTTCCGTTAATGTGCGTACTGTGAGTAGCATTCGTTTCACGTCACCATGCACTAGGATAGGGTCGCTCGTAGCCCCCGTTGGAGAGCCTCCAGCGGCGACACCCTGCACGCGTTCTTTGGCATAGTCTGCGGCCATTTGATATGCTGCTTGTGATGTCCCTAGCCCCTGGATACCAATTGCTAACCGCTCATAATTCATCATGGTAAACATGCAAATCAAACCACGATTTGGTTTACCAATGAGATAACCTTCTGCCCCATCAAAGTTCATCACACAAGTGGCTGAACCTTTGAGACCCATTTTATGTTCAATAGACCCAACGGTAACGCCATTAGCGTCACCAAGGCTATTGTCTTCGTTAACCTTTACTTTTGGCACCAAGAACAGTGAAATACCACTGGTGTTTGGCAACTTGGCTAATACTAAATGGATAACATTCTCGGTTAGATCGTGGTCACCACCAGTAATGAATATTTTGCTACCGGTAATATTGTAACTACCATCATCATTTGGCACGGCTTTGGTTCGAATATTACGTAGATCAGAACCTGCTTGAGGCTCTGTCATATCCATCGCCCCGGCCCACTCGCCGCTATACATCATTGGCAAATATTGCTCTTTGATCGCGTCAGTACCATGAGCATGTATCGCCAGTGCAGCGCCTGCGGTTAACGAACCATAAAGGGTAAATGCATTACACGCGCTATAAGCCATTTCATCAACCAGTACGCCAAGCATTTTAGGCATACCCATACCGCCAAGCTCGGGATCACCACATAAGCCGACCCATCCGCCTTCGGCATACTGGTCATATACCGCTTTATAACCATCAGGTGTGATCACCTTATCACCTTCATGACGAACACCTTGCTCATCACCACTGCGGTTAATAGGATGGATCAGTTCTCGACTAATTTTGTCAGCTTCATCTAAAATTGCTGCGGCGGTATCAATATCAACAGATTCTGCCATTGCAGGCATAGCAGCCCAAGTTTCAGGGGCATTGAATACTTTTTCTAACAGAAAGCGCATCTCGGCTAATGGGGCGTTATAGGGATTCATAGTCGACTCTTAAACGGTAGATTAAAACGGTTGTTTCAAATCTACCAGATAACGCCAAAAAAGAAAGCCTTTTCTTGCTCTATCTTTAACCTGTAAATGCCTTTTGTAGTCTCGAGCAGAGGTTAACTAAAATCAATTTAATTAAATGATTATGGGCTGTTTTGCTGCCACAGATAATCAACCACTGCTGTGACTATCTCTTGCTATGAAAGCCCCCACACGTTCAAAACTAATAAAACTGTTAGTTTCCCTAGTTGCTTGAATGCAGTGACACCATTACCCTCCTGCAATTATTAACAAATAAAGCTTATTCAGCTGCCGAACCGTCGGCTTAGAAAGCTTTGGCTCATTATCAATTTAATTAGGTCTCTGTTAAGTCGTTGGAAATTGACCACTTGCTTTATGCAAATGGGTAGAATAAATGGATCACTATGAAACTAATACGTTGTTGTTACATCACGATTGCCACTGCACTATTGAGTTCAATGTCAGTAACTGCGTCGGAAACAAAGCAAAGCAAACACCTTGATGATCCAACGCGGATCATGACCAAAATTGGTGCAGGTTATGATGGCGAGCTTACCTTTAACGGTTCCATTGGCTTAGATGAAACTCGAATGCTACGCGGTCAGATTAACGCCGATGCCAGTCAATGGCAGTTGGGCGGTTCTTGGTTATTTGAAAAAGGCATATTAAATGCCTATCTCAACGGCCACGAAGAGCGCACCACGTACAACATTGGTACTTATGTCTCTTTGTCACTAATGGGTGTTGATACAGGCAAATGGATGGTATTCCCGATGGCGGGTGTGAGTTATGTCAACGGCAAGAAAGGCAACGATAACAGTACCGGTGCCTATTTAGGCGCTTTTGCCATTCGTCCAATTGATGCTCAGTGGTCGCTAGTTACTTATGCTGGTGGATCAATCGGCTCTAACGACTATTCCAGTTATTGGCTTGGCGCAGGAGCCAGTTATAAAATCACAGCTAAACACAGTGTTAGACTTATGGGCTCATTTTCAGAAGATAACTATCGCACCGATAACAAGCTGAGTATTTCCTATAGCTACGAGATTTAACGTTACTTGTCATTCATGTTGATTAGGCTAGCTTAGTGGCAAAAAAGCTTAATCAACAAGAACTTTCTATTTTGTATTTTAACTTTTACTTGAGTTCGTATATCGCTAATATTGTTTGGCTGATAGTAATAGTCTCTGGAATAGCCATTACAAGCTGCACCTTGTTTGTGCTACCTGCACTGTATGAGTATGCTATTTCGTTTAAAGAGAAACCATCAAAACTACTATCGAAAGAACCTTTCGTTGTAATTCCATAAACAGACTTTACCTGCCTAGATTGTCCTTTAGCCAATGCATCGGCCTTTTTCCTTGCTTTTGTACTGACTTCAGAAAGCAAGCGCGACATAATCTCAGTTTTTTTAGTCGATTTAAACTCTGAATCAATGTCCTCTAAGCCATCAATCATTAACAGTTCCACCATTAATTTTGGATATAAACTAAGATCCATTAGCTCTAGTGTTAACATCTGCATGACTGAGTAGCCCAATATATCTAAGTTATAAGCGCCGTCTTTACGTGCTCGTTCTGCTGATTTGTATATCTGTGATGAAACTAATTGAGATTCCTGTATTTTATACTTTTTGAGTAGTGCCAGAACTTGTGCCGTTGAGCGGCTCAATGCCTCAATCGATAATTTTGACTCTTTATTAAAAGCCATTAAACTAAAACTAAGTGTGGCTATATCGGGTTTCACTTGCTTTTCTATTTCTTCATTTACAATGACAAATGGAAAGTGTGGCATAGAAGAAGCATTACCACTTAGTGGTAGTAAGCTTAACAATAAAATGAGTATTCTTTTCATATCAAAAATCCTTTTTTTATCCGTTCAATGTTTTCAATTCAGAGGAATAAAATATCCTCTTATTCCTTGATTTTCCCTAACAAAGTACTAAAATTTCGTTGCTAGGAATTTTGAATGTCTCCGCTAGTTATAACGACGTTTGGCGTAACATTTCAGGTTTGCGCTAATCGGGTATAACGTTTGCCCAATTACGGTTCTTAGCCTTATTAATTATAAAAATGAGTAGACCCAAAACAACGAAAAATACCTGCTGTATTTTAACATCGTCTGTAACTGTGAGGCATCGTAAACTTGCCGAAGCTACGTGGTAGTGAGATAAGGCGGGTACAAATAGCTAATACCGACAACAGGCTTAAAGACCCAAGAACCAAAGATAGATAACCACTGATACGGCCCTCTCCAATGCTAAATTCTTTCGCGGGATCTTTTGCAATGCCTCTTGTTTTATATTGGTATTGAGTTGTCATAATGTTTAGTCGCTCTTGTCACGAGAGTTTGCACACCTTTCTTTATTCGACAGCAAGGAACTTAAACGACCTTAACGTAAATAACAAGCAGGTTGAAATATATGCATCTACAACGAGATAATAAGCTCGGTCCTTCTGCCCTATTCGTCATCAATTGAAGGCCCGAGCTTAGTGAGGTTTTAGTTAGATTTTAATTAAGTCCTTAGTTAGGGCTCAGTTAAACAATAATCAGGCTAGGGGTTGTAACGCCCAGGAGCCAAAATATTATTGGGGTCTAACGCAGCTTTAATCTTTTTGACAACTACCCAATGGGGATCATCAGCGGGTAACAACCGCTTTTGTTGATCGACATTCATCCGGTAGGGGATAAAACCACGTTTGCAGCCTGTGTCGAACAGTTCATCCAGACAATCCTTTGCGGAAGCCACAGCTGAAAGGTCATTCCTATCAAATAGCAGCGGCACGGTACTATCGATACAGTCATGCTGTAATGCCGTCATTGTTATTAAAGGCTCCACACCATGCTTCAAACAGATTGTGCGCACCATATCGACAAACTCACGGGTCTTAGCACATGTCGCCGGGATCAGTGGTGCGTACCAAAGTAAACCACAATTATCTCGAGCTGGATTAAGTAACTTAGCCGACGGTGGCTGATTGTTACGCCAATAGGCAAGCGGCAGCGCGACCTGATTCGGCTCTCCGCGCATAATCATGGTACTTTTCCGTAGTGTTTCCAGTTGCCGTTTGGGAGCAGTTAGCATCCTTTCGGGCAGTATGGCGAGCAGTTTACTCGCCACAGCGATAGCCCGCGCAGAGATAAAAACAGCCCGTTTGACACCTAGGCTGTTATTTAATTTGCCCCTTATTGCCTTCTTTACCGCTTTTACGACCCCTTTCTTGCCGTATAGACTACCAACACAGGTCCAACTGCCAACTTTATAACGCCGCTTAAACTCTGCTACATCAGTATCTAAGCTTAAAGACAGCTGTTGCTCACTCGGTACCATCATAGACAGCATTCGCCGCGCATCCATGATGTTAATGGAGCCGACTACGCCAGGGAAATCACGTAAAATTTCTCTAACAAGCGGCAAAACATGGTTAAGATCGGCATCATTTTCACTGAAAAGGTAAAAGGATTGTACCTCCTCAGGTAAATGGGCCAAGCGGATGCACATGTTGGTAACCACGCCAAAGTTACTTTGCGAAAACAAGCCGTCCAAATAGGCACCAAGTCCCCACTTATATGACTGATCAGCGATCTTGGCATCGGTATGGTCTAACGAATTGACCGCTGAGCAATAGACACTACCGTCAGGCAACACCACTCGTAAGCGGGTTACTGCGGCAAAATGATCGCAGTAAGGAGTGATCCCATAACCTCTTTCAAGTGCATTGCCGACTATGCTGCAACTTGGCCCAGCCCCTGTTACTGGCACCATAAGTTTTACCTTCAATTGATCAAGATGAACACGCAAATCTTGCTGTGTCACCCCGGGTTGCAGATTAACGATAGCAAGTTCTTGATTAAGCTCTATCCGTTTAAGCTTGGACAAGTCTAATATAAAGTGCTCTCGCGCATCATCGACAGGCATCGATGATCCATAGCCCCAATTGTGGCCACTGCTTATTGGCACAAATGCGAGATTAGATTCATTAAGCAGCATGATGATCCGTCGAATGTTTTCCTCCTCTATTTTCAAACCATTTTCGGCAACAATTGGCTCAACAATAATGGCACCTAAAAATTGCCGTTGTACCGCAATGGTATTTGCACCGTAGCACTCTGCGGCGTGTTGACTGCTTAGGCAGCTTACATTCATTAGCTGATTAATGGTTTTGATCACGCTTTGCCAAGCATCGGGACGATTATTTTGCGGGCTGTGTTGTTTAGGCATAGTCTTGTGCCCCTAATATATGCTGTTGAACCCCTGCAGCACGGGTTATTAGTGGGCGATTCACGCATAGATGATTACTGTTATCTCTGAGTAACTCGATTAAGTTAACGTCGTTTAAGCTTCTCTCATCATGCGCACTCTTGGCCCTAAGGTAATTTATTAACTCCTGTTCGAAGTTAAGCTCGCCTGTCAGGGCTGCACCATTTGAATCACCGAGCTGGCGGCAGAACTCATAGATCTTGGAGCGAGCTGACCGTCCTTTAGCATTTTTTAGTACGTAGTCAGTGTGCTTCATAAAGGAGTTTTTAAGGATCCCTTCATCGTTTATCACTTCATGAATAACATCTTCAAACGCGTTGTATCTATTTCGAGCGACTTCAGTGATCGGTACGCCGTTAAGATCTGGATACATATTACTGCCAAATTGATAAACAGTTTGAGCAACAATAGGGTTTAGGGTTCTAGTGATAAACGGCATTGGCTTACCTAAGTTTTCACTTTTGTTCCAGAAAGATAAAACACTGCAAATGATCTGTCTGGCGTTTAACACTGAAAAGAGTTTTCGCTTATTTTTGAGCTCTGACGCGATCATTGATGAACTGAACAGATAAAGTTGTTCACCTGATGCGGTATATATGTGTTTACCTGAAACATAAGCGCATAACTGCTGTTCTTTATATACCAACCACAAGTGATCGACATTAATCACTGAACGGTACAGATGGCTTTTTGAAAAGATAGTCTCGCTCAAGGTTTCTCTATGGAGCTGATCTTTTGAATAGATGTCTAACACTAGCCGTTGAGTTTGTTCAATTATTTTACTGTTGATTGCACTCTGTTTAGATGATGGATTATGGATCTCCTCAATCAAGTAATCTTCTAGAACAGATATTCTGTCGCCATAGAAACCCTGGTTTGTTTGAATCCTTTTCATTTAACACTTCCTCAGTATAGAACTATATGTTGTCTACACTCGCGCTCCATCGCAATATCTCGCATCTGAAGGCGAGTTTGACAGTCTCTGGACAGTAACCATTTCTATATTGGTTCCAGCCATTACATATAATAATTAATGAGTTACGCGGTGAATGGAAGCGTTATGGTTAATCAAGATAAGAGTGTGAGTAGTTCAATACACAGATGTGAACTGTAATGTTTCGATGCGAAATACTACAGCTCTAGCCGTGGACTGAAGAATAATCAGGGGCATGATAAGGTTTATTTTTCGGCATAAAAAAACCGCAATGAATAATTCATTACGGTTTTATTTCAACAAGCCACGGTTAATGTGGCCTCAGGACGGTATTAGCACTGGTTACCACATTAAGTCATCTGGAATTACGTAATCAGCGTAGGGATCATCTTCTTCCACTGCTTCAACGTTGTCTTCCTTGGCCCATAGGTAACCTACCCAAGCAGGAACTAAAAGATTAACTCGCTCTACTAATTTGTGAGGTAGTAGATAGCTTATCTCTTCATGCCTAACAATGCCTAGGTGACCCTTAAGCAGCTGACTTTGCATTTTTTTATCAACATACAATGAGTAAATTTTCTTCTCAAAGGTAAAATTGAATTTGATATCAGCTTCTTTTGAAGGTGAAATTGCAAACTTTTTCAACTCAGTGACTAGGCCACGAACTAACCCTTTCTCAGAAGCTTCAGCAAAACGTTTTTCGTTTAACTGTTTATCTTTTTCTATTTGTGCCAATTTTTTTGCTTCTATCTCTTTTTTCAAAGCGTCAGAACCGTCATCGACCTTGGCTTTTTTATCGCGACGCTTTTGTGTTTTGGTATCTCTTACTTTTTGCTTGCTAACCAAGCCAGCTTTAAGCAGCTGTTCCTGAAAAGGATTTGCCATATCTTGTATACTCTAATTTAACGTTGTTTTTGTTTCGCTAATTGACCGATTTCAGCCATTGCTGCGCCTGCGCCACCTAGTGACCAACCGCCATCAACAGGCAATACAGCACCTGTTATGTAAGAAGCCATATCGGATGCTAAAAATAGCGCAGCATTAGCAATATCTTCACAGCTTCCATTACGTCTTAAAGGAACACTTTTAGCGACATGACTTTGTAGCTGTTCAGTAGGTGCTAATCGATTAAAGCCTTCTGTTCCGGCTATGGGACCAGGGACTATCGAGTTTATCCTAATGTCTTTGTTACCCCATTCAATGGCTAAGGTTTTAGTCAGCATGTCGACCCCTGCTTTTGCTGCGCAGACATGAACCTGCATCGCCATCGGTACAAACGCTTGCGGCGCTGAGATCTGAATGATTGCGCCCCCTTTACCAGCCATTAAAGGTAAAGCTTGCTTCAAGACTTGAAAGCTACCAAGCAAATCAATATCCATCACCGATTTAAAACCATTTTCCGATAATTTTTCAGCGGATGCCGGGAAATTGCCGGCTGCGCCACTGACGAGTACATCTATGGCAGTATAAGTTGCAGCGATATATTCGAAACCTAAGGATAAACCATCCAAATCACGTACATCAAAGCAAGCACCAATATGCTGACCATCGGGGTTTACTGCAGTGAGTTCAGCAACCGCTGCATCCACTTTGTCTTTGTTACGACTCGCAACTGCGACGTTAGCGCCGGCTTTTGCGAAGCTCAATGCAATACCAAGATTGATCCCGCTAGTACCGCCTACAACAACGACGTTTTTTCCCTGATAATCGAACATAGAGTGCACTCCACTTGCTTTATAATTTACAAATTATGCCAGTAATCTATTCGTAACCTATATGACTACACTCATTAATTAAAGCTTTTAATCTAAACCTTTACGCAATTGACTGATATATGTCTTGTAATGCTTTAAGAGGGTCTGCGGCTTTAGTTATAGGTCGGCCAATGACGAGATAGTCCGAACCTGCTGCCAGTGCTTGAGGTGGCGTCATTACACGATGTTGATCGCCCTTGTCGCTACCCACAGGCCTAATACCCGGGGTGATCAGCTTAAACTCTTGTCCAAACTTTGCTTTTAGTAAGTTTGACTCTTGCGCAGAGCAAACGACGCCGTCTAGTCCTGCTTGTTTGGTTAAAGCTGCTAAGCGTAAAACATGTTCAGATGCCGGTACGTTAATGCCTAGCAATCTAAGCTCTTCATCGCTCATTGATGTTAGCACCGTTACAGCAATAAGTAGCGGCGCTTTATCGCCGTAATTTTCCAGAGCGCGTTTAGCGGCTTCCATCATAGCTAGACCACCTGATGCGTGCACGTTTGTCATCCAAACACCCAGTTCAGCAGCCGCTGAAACTGCTTTCGCTACTGTGTTAGGAATGTCGTGAAACTTCAAATCTAGAAACAGATCAAAGCCGCGATCATGTATGTCGTTAACCATTTGAGGGCCAAACAAGGTAAACATCTCTTTGCCAATCTTAAGTCGGCACATATCGGGGTCTAGCTTATCTATTAGCTGCAAAGCATCATTTCTATTGTCGTAGTCTAAGGCAACCAAAATAGGTTTGTTTGTCATCTTGTCTCCAATCGCTTTGCGTTTTAGGTTTTACTAATCATATTTTAGGAGAAAAAAGCGACTCTATTCGCCGTCTAATCCACGAACTCTCTTTATACTTCCCCAGTTTTTACAAGAGGGGCAGTGCCAGTACAGTCGATGTGATGGAAAACCACATTCACTACAACGGTATCCAGGCCTAAATTTTATTTGTTGCTCAACTAGCTGCTCAAGCATGGATAAGCTTTTTTTCGCTTGGCCATCTTCCGCCTGTTTGACATGCATTTTCATTAGATGCTGAAAGCTCTTCATAGTTGGGTGACGAATGAGCCCTTCTAGAATAAGTTTTTCAGCATCTTCTTCATTACCTTGTGAAATCATGTGCTGTGCTAAAGTGACAGCAATACTTGCTCCAGCGCCTTTTTCTATAGCTTCTCTTAGCAGCTCTTGATAACCAAGGTTATCATCTGTAAGTAAATAAACCTGTTTAGATATTGATAGACTATCCGGGAAAAGGTCTATGTCACTGTTCAACAATTTCTCTATTGATTGCTTACAGGCTTTATAATCTTCTGTCTTTAAGTAAAGCTCTGCAAGTGTCAGCAGCGCCCTGCCACAACTAGGGTCAAGTTTTGTTGCAGCAAGTAAACGTTTAAATTTAATCGAATCATCATCTGACTCAGCCGCCAATTCACAATAGAAATGTGCACTATCATGCTTTAGCACTAGCTGGCGTTTACGTTTAAGCTTCTTAATGATATCAATAGCCTTTTGCCAATCTTTAGTCACTTGATAAATGGCAATAAGCTGGGTCTCAGCCTCTTCACTATGATCGTCTTGACTCACGAGATTGATAAAGATTTCTTCGGCGCGATCATAAAAACCAGCAGCCAAATAATCTTTACCTAGCTCCATCATCGCAATATCTTTTTGCTCTGTGGTTAAGCTCGGTCTTGCTATAAGGTTTTGATGAATTCTGATTGAGCGGTCGACTTCACCGCGCTTTCTGAACAACGAACCCAATGACAGATGAGTATCTATGGTGTCATCATCGACATCTAACATTGATATAAACAGATCAACGGCTTTATCTGATTCATTAGACAGTAAGAAATTTAAGCCGGTGAAATAATCACGGCTCAGCTGTTTTCTTTGATTCGTCTGCTTTTGCCTGACACTTCTGCGCCCCATATACCAACCATAACCGGCTGCTATAGGAAGTAGCAAAAAGAGGATCTCTAACATATTAAGCGTCTACTTCCTTCGCTGAACTCCCAATAACAGCAGTGCTATTATCCGGTATCTTAGTAGCATTTAGGTCAGTTGAGGCAGCCAGCTGTTTTTTTAAGCGTCTAATCGAAAACTTAAGTCCAGCAATATGATACATCGCAAATATCCAGCTCACTATAAAGCCAGCTAGAAATACGAAAGCAAGCACGACTGGCAATCTGAATTGCCCCTGGGCAATGAAGTAACTGATGGTAACGACTTGTTCATTCCGAGCCCCAAAAATAAGCGCAACGAAAAAAAAGGCGGCAACTAAAACGGCAATGATGAATGACTTCACGTTAAGCTCCATACACGTGTTGGTAAGCTTTGATTATCTAAGAAAAAGAGCGAACTAGCTAGTGATACCTAAGTTTTAGATATAAAAAAGCCTCCCGAGGGAGGCTTTTAATACAGTGTAAATTACGCGTTGACCGCGTCAACACGTTCGCGCAGTTCTTTGCCTGGCTTAAAGTGCGGTACGTACTTGCCTTCCAAATCGACTGATGTTCCAGTCTTAGGATTACGGCCTGTGCGTGGTGCACGATAATGAAGCGAGAAACTACCAAAGCCGCGGATTTCGATACGATCTCCACCCTCTAATGTCTCGGCCATTTGCTCTAACATTTCTTTAATAGCGCTTTCCACTTCTTTCGCAGACAGCTGCGACTGCCTAGTGGCAAGTTTTTCGATCAGTTCGGATTTTGTCATCCTATACCCTCTATTATCAAGCCAAACACAGTCACCTTTTAGGGGTGCATGCACCCCTGAACTTCAAGGCGATTATTTACGAGCTGCTTTGAACGCTTCAGCCATCGCACTGCTCATGACGTCATCTTCTTGCTTGTTCAAGCTAGCCATTGCTTCTTTCTCTTCAGCTTCATCCTTAGCACGGATAGAAAGGCTGATGGTGCGGTTCTTACGATCTACACCCATGAACTTAGACTCGACTTTGTCACCTACAGAGTAAACTGTTGATGCATCTTCGATGCGCTCACGAGAGATATCTGAAACGCGAAGGTAACCTTCAACAGTCTCAGCTAGTTCAATTGTAACACCTTTTGCGTCAACTGCTGTAACAACACCATTTACAACTACACCTTTCTTCTTATCAGCAAGGTATGCATTGAATGGATCGTCTTCAGTTTGCTTAACGCCTAAGCTGATACGCTCGCGCTCTGGGTCAACTGAAAGTACAACTGCGTTGATTTCGTCGCCTTTCTTGTATTCAGCAACTGCGTCTTCGCCAGTACCATTCCAAGAGATATCAGAAAGGTGAACTAGACCGTCGATGCCGCCGTCAAGACCGATGAAGATACCGAAGTCAGTGATTGACTTGATCTTACCAGTAACCTTGTCGCCTTTGTTGAAACGCTCTGCGAAGTCATCCCATGGGTTAACTTTACATTGCTTAAGACCTAGAGAAATACGACGACGCTCTTCATCAATGTCAAGTACTAGAACTTCAACTTCATCACCTAGGTTAACAACCTTTGATGGGTGGATGTTCTTGTTAGTCCAATCCATTTCAGAAACGTGAACAAGACCTTCAACGCCTTCTTCGATTTCAACGAAACAACCGTAGTCTGTTAGGTTAGTTACGCGACCAGTCAAACGTGTGTTTTCTGGGTAGCGCTTGCTGATTTCTAACCATGGATCTTCGCCAAGTTGCTTAAGACCTAGTGATACACGTGTGCGCTCACGGTCATACTTAAGAACTTTAACGTTGATTTCGTCACCAACATTAACGATTTCTGATGGGTGCTTAACACGCTTCCAAGCCATATCAGTGATATGTAGAAGACCATCAACACCACCAAGATCAACGAATGCACCGTAGTCAGTAAGGTTCTTAACGATACCTTTAACTGATTGACCTTCTTGAAGGTTCTCAAGAAGAGCATCACGCTCTGCGCTGCTTTCAGATTCGATAACTGCACGACGAGAAACAACAACGTTGTTACGCTTCTGGTCAAGCTTGATAACTTTGAATTCTAATTCTTTGTTTTCTAGGTGAGCTGTATCGCGAACAGGGCGAACGTCAACTAGAGAACCAGGTAGGAATGCACGGATACCGTTTAATTCAACAGTGAAACCGCCTTTAACCTTACCATTGATGATACCGATAACAGTTTCAGCATCTTCGTACGCTTTTTCTAGAACGATCCAAGCTTCGTGACGCTTAGCTTTTTCGCGAGACAGTTGAGTCTCACCGAAGCCATCTTCGACAGAGTCGAGAGCAACGTGCACAGTATCACCAACAGAGATTTCAATTTCGCCGTTAGCGTTTTTGAATTCGTCAGCAGAGATTGGGCTTTCAGACTTAAGACCAGCGTCAACAAGTACAGTACCGTTTTCGATGCGTACAACTACACCTGTAACGATAGAACCTGGACGAAACTCTAAAGTTTCAAGGGATTGTTCAAATAGATCAGCAAAAGATTCAGTCATATTTAAGTTACTTTCTTTAATAAACCACAGTCCATCCTGGACGCGGAGTCAGTATAATAATTTTGCCTCATCCTTGGAGCAAATAGTTAAATACCCGCTTACGCAGGTACTTGAAGCTTTTTATGAATATGCGTTAGAGCAAGCTCCAACACATCTTCGATATCAATATCAGTCGTATCGATAATCAGCGCGTCTTCGGCAGGAACCAAAGGAGCGACACTACGATTCATATCGCGGTCATCACGCTCTTTTATCTCAGACAAAAGCTGATCGATTTTAACATCGAAGCCATTGTCCTGCAACTGATTATAGCGTCTTTGCGCCCTTTCCTCTGCAGAGGCGGTTAAAAAAAGTTTCGCTGGCGTTGCAGGGAACACTACCGTTCCCATATCGCGCCCATCGGCGATCAAGCCTGGTGTTTCAGCAAATGCACGTTGGCGGCGCAACAATGCTTCTCTAACACGCGGAAATGCGGCTACTTTTGAAGCCGCGTTCGAGCACTCTTGGCTACGTATCGTTGTCGATACATCTTCGCCTTCAAGTACCACTTTAATACCTTTACTGCCGTTACCTGTAATGAATTGCACGTCCAAGTGCGCAGCAAGTAACGTTAATGATTCTTCATTATCAAGTTCTACGTTGTGATGAATAGCAGCGAGTGCTAATACGCGGTAGATAGCACCACTGTCTAACAACTTGTAGCCTAATTTCTCTGCAAGCAAATGACTAATAGTACCTTTTCCCGCACCGCTAGGGCCGTCAACAGTGACAACAGGAGCCCGTTCTGACATAAAATCCTCCACAAGAAATTCCGTCTTCCTTGATATAACTGAAAATGAGCGCGCGCATTATAAACCAAATAACATAAGAAAGCGGCATCTAATTCAAATATTAAGGATTCAGCTTAAGCAGTGGTTCAAACTTATCACGAAAGTTTGAACCACATAACCTAATGTATTAGTGCGGAAAAACTATTCGGCAAGAGCATTGAACTGATTAAAATAATCGGGGAAGGTTTTAGAGGTACACTCTGGTTCATTAATGGTGATGCCACAATCGGCAAATGCCAACATTGAAAAGCACATTGCCATTCTGTGATCATTATATGTGTCAATATTCGCGGTATTTGGCTTAGTAGGCGGAGTTACGCTGATATAATCATGCCCTTCATCTACAATAGCGCCCACTTTACGCAGTTCAGTTGCCATTGCAGCAAGGCGATCTGTTTCTTTAATACGCCAGTTATAAATATTTCGAATATGCGTCGTTCCCTCAGCAAACAATGCAGCGGTAGCAATTGTCATTGCAGCATCTGGGATATGGTTCATATCGAGATCAACCGCTTTAAGCTTAGAGCCTCGCGCAATAATGTAGTCATCGCCCCACTCTATATCCGCGCCCATTTGTGCTAGTACATCAGCAAACTTAACGTCGCCTTGAATACTCAGTTTACCAACGCCTGTGACTTTTACGACGCCACCTTTGATTGCGCCAGCAGCAAGAAAGTAAGATGCTGATGATGCATCACCTTCTACGAGAATTTTTCCCGGTGAAACATAGCGCTGTCCGGTCTTTATCTCAAAAGATTGATAGTTATTGTTGCTGACATTAACACCAAACTGCGCCATTAAGGCTAGGGTAATATCAATGTAAGGCTTTGAGACTAGCTCACCTTTGATTTGGATATTAACATCACCTTTAGCTAAAGGCGCGACCATCAAAAGTGCAGTAAGAAACTGGCTTGACAGATCCCCTGCTATTTCTACATTACCGCCACTCAGTCCAGTGGCATTAATCGTTAATGGTGGGAAACCATCGTTTTTCAAATAGCTAACATCTGCACCGAGTTGGCGCAATGAATCGACAAGATCCCCAATGGGACGTTCTTCCATTCTTGGCTCACCCGTAAGGGTAAATTCGCCATTTCCCAACGTTAATGCGGCACATAAAGGTCTCATTGCGGTGCCTGCATTGCCCAAGAATAACGTTTGTGCTGCGTCACTGTTAAGTGTGCCAGCAATACCGTCAAGTTCACAGACGGTATTGTTATTCGATAGTCGATACTTTACGCCTAGTTGTTTCAGCGATGCGAGCATATAGCGAATATCATCAGAGTCGAGTAAGTTTGTTAATGTCGTGGTCCCTTCCGCTAGCGTTGCTAGCAATAAAGCGCGATTTGAGATGCTCTTAGACCCAGGGATATTAATGGTTCCGTTGACTTTCGTGATCGGCTCTATACGTAGTTGATTCATTGGTAACTTCTTTAAATGACTGCAGGAGTCAAACTCACCTGCGGGTTAACAGTAGATGTTCATGCTAAAAGCTTTGTATATCACCACGACAAAATGACGGCTAATTTAGCGATTGTTTGAACTTCGTAGTTACAAATTTACTGATTGCTACGAAGTTTTCAACACTTTTCTGCTAAAAAATGCCCTTTAAGCACTAAAAGTTACTCAAGAGGGTGAAACTCAACATTTAACGACAACAAAAGTGTTTCTTTTGGGGTAAATATAAAAAAGTGGAATGTTTCTTTGCCGTTTTTATCTCACATGAAATTAGTCACAAATGCTATTAACTAACACCTAATTTACGTTACCCTAGGTCTAATAAATAATAATGAATAAATTGGCGCTAGTTAGTAGTAGATATTAGGCCAATCAACATGAGGTAGATGGAGCTATGTTCAACAAACTGACCGCTATGCCTGCAGACCCTATTTTAGGCCTGCTTACGAAATACCGAGAGGATAGCCGTGCGCAAAAGGTCGATTTAGGCGTTGGTGTGTATAAAGATGAATCAGGGCACACCCCTATTTTGTCTTGCGTGAAAAAGGCAGAAAAGTACCGTTTAGACACAGAGTCAACCAAAGTTTACATCGGTCCTACCGGTTCTGCTGATTTTAATCGCCTTATGTCAGAGCTTGCTTTTGGTATAGATAACCCCGCCATTCTTAGCAATAGGGTACGAACAGTATCTACCCCCGGTGGGACCGGTGCATTAAGAGTCGCTGCTGACTTTATCAAACGTTGTAATCCTAATTCAGTGCTATGGGTTAGCGATCCAACTTGGGCTAATCATACTGGGTTATTTGAAGCTGCTGGGATCACGGTTAAGATCTACCCATATTATGATCACGATACTAAATCACTCAAGTTCGATGAAATGAAAGCCACTTTATCTCAAGTTGGTAGCGACGATGTTGTATTGTTACATGCATGCTGTCATAACCCGAGTGGTATGGATCTTAATCAGCAGCAGTGGGATGACATTATTGAGCTGACTGTTGAGCAAGGCTTCACTCCATTAATTGACATGGCTTATCAAGGTTTTGGTGACGGTGTTGATGAAGACGCTTACGGCGTTAGAAAAATGGCAGCAAGTGTTAGCAACATGATTTTATGTAGTTCTTGCTCTAAAAACTTTGGCCTATATCGTGAGCGCATTGGTGCCTGTTCTATTATAGGTAAGGACGCTGCAGCTAGCGATGTTGCATTTTCAGTACTGCTTTATGTTGTGCGCTGCATCTATTCAATGCCGCCTGCACACGGCGCCGCAATAGTTGAAACCATTTTAGGTTCTGCAGAATTAAAGCAAGAGTGGCTCGATGAACTCACTGTGATGCGCAATCGAATCAATGGTAATCGGGCTATGCTAGTGAATAAGCTTAAAGAGATCGGGGTTGCACGCAACTTTGACTTCATTACGCGCCAAAAAGGGATGTTCTCTTTTCTCGGTATTACTCCAGCCCAAGTTGCGCAACTTCAAAGTGAATATAGTGTTTATATGGTCGACTCTAGCCGTATTAGCATCGCTGGGATCGGCACGGGAAATGTTGACTACTTAGCAAAGTCGATAGCAAAAGTGCTTTAACTGTTAAGTAAAAAAGCCGCTTTAACAGCGGCTTTTTATATTCTTTTTGTTTCGCTCAGAAATACGTTAAGCGTGCTGCTCAGCAAATATGCGCATGAAGTCCACAAGTGCAATAACACCTTCTAAAGGCATCGCATTATATAAACTAGCTCGCATACCACCGACACTGCGGTGACCTTTCAAAGCAACTAAACCTGCATTTTTTGCTTGTTCAAGAAACACACTATCAAGTTCAGCATTCACCAATTGAAATGTCACATTCATTCGAGAGCGATTTTCAATAGCTACAGCGCTAGTATAAAAGTCAACTTCGTCAATGCATTGATAGAGTAGCTCTGCTTTTTCTATATTAATTTGTTCCACGGCAGCAACGCCGCCCATGCCTTGTAGCCAGTCAAAGACCTCTGCAGCTAGGTACCAAGCAAATGTTGGCGGGGTGTTATACATAGAGCCATGTTTAACTGCAAGCTTATAATCCATGATTGAAGATTGCGGCAAACTCGGAAGCATTAACATGTCGTCACGTACAATCACGATGCTTAACCCTGATGGTCCAATATTTTTCTGGGCTCCAGCATAGATAAGACCAAACTGACTAACATCGATTTCACGCGATAATATATTAGAAGACATATCGGCTATCACCGGCCACTGACAGTTAAGCGGCTCAAAAACCTCGATACCATCGACAGTTTCATTTGGGCAGTAATGCAAATAACGATAATTTTCTTCTATCACAGAAAAATCAGGAAATTGTATTCGATTTTTACCTGTTGAGACTTCGACTATATTAATCGTATCTATATTGCTATCGCCAGCAAGTTTTTTCGCCTCAACAACCGCCGCGGAAGACCAACTGCCGTCGACTAGATATAGAGCACGCCCATCGTCGCCAAGAAAGTTATTAACAACAGCAGAAAACTGGCCTCGTCCACCACCATGCATGAACAGAACATGATAATTTGCAGGAATATCCATTAACGATCGAAGATCAGCTTCTGCCTGTTCCGTTAATGCAATGAACTCTTTGCTGCGATGGCTTATTTCCATCACTGACGTGCCCATATCATTCCAATTTAATAACTCTTTCTGCGCTTTATGCATAACAGCTTTAGGTAACATGGCAGGCCCAGCACAGAAATTATATATAGCAGTCACAGATTTTGTCCTTCTATTGTGATCGATAAAAACAGTCGACTCTTGTAAAACTTAGTCGAGTATAGCCTAACTGTCTGGTCTCTAAAATGAAAAAAACATTTAGTGGTTAGCGGTTATTAAAATATAAATTTGTATTAACTATCATTAACACAACGAGTATTATTAGATTTTCCCTAGACAATGAGCCTTTAGCACATTGACTGATTTCTTTAAGACCAGACATTACTTTTAACAAAGCTTTTGTCGGCACACTGGACTGTAAATGTTTTTAAAATCTACTGCTTTTATCAGTACTTTATCTCTGGCTGCCCTTTTATCTTTTAATCAAGCTCTCGCAACCCCCTCTCATTATGCCACCCTATCGGATAACTTCGGCCAGTATTTTCACCGTGAATTAAAAAGTTATAAGGTTCCAGGGGGCGCTTTTGTCATCGTTGAGGGTAACGATGTACTAAAACTTGATACATATGGTAAACGGGATAAAAATAGCAACTTAGCAATTAACGCTGATACTGTTTTTAGATTGGCTTCAGTGT
Source organism: Shewanella sp. KX20019 (assembly GCF_016757755.1). Lineage (NCBI taxonomy): Bacteria > Pseudomonadati > Pseudomonadota > Gammaproteobacteria > Alteromonadales > Shewanellaceae > Shewanella > Shewanella sp. KX20019. The sequence continues at coordinate 2,711,873 of NZ_CP068437.1, forward strand.
CAAAGACATTTGCAGGAACCCTTGCAGGCATGTTGGTTGCGGAAAAAAAGCTAGATTGGCAACAACCCATTGTTAACTACCTACCAGAATTTACACTAGCCGACCCGCAATCTGCACGGCAAATTAACTTAGGCCATATTATTGGCCATAGCACAGGTTTATGGCCGAATAGTTATGACAACCTAGTCAATGCTAATATCAAAATACCAAAAATTATAGGCAAATTCGAAGAGATTACACCTATGTGTAATCCAGGTGTTTGTTATGGCTATCAAAACGTGGCGTTTTCTTTCATTCAATCCGCAATTGAACAACAAGCAAACCAAAGCTATCAAGAAATGTTGCAAACACGAATATTTGATCCATTAAAGATGAAATCTGCCACATTGGGATTCAATGCGTTTCAACAAACAACTAACCGAGCCGAGCCTCATGTTAAAACAAAATCCGGTTTTAAGCAGGTAAAGGTAAAACAAAATTACTACCGACTCGCACCAGCTGCTGGCGTAAATGCCAGCATCACTGACATGTCTAAATGGCTAATCGCAAACTTGGGACAGAACCCCGAGGTGATCTCTACAGACTTAATCAAAGATCTAACAACGCCCGGTATAAAAACGACTAAAGAGTTACGCCGCCGGGATTGGCGTAGCCATCTAGATAGTGCACATTATGGTAAAGGTTGGCGAGTATATGAATTTGAAGGTCGACCTCTCATATACCACGCTGGATGGGTTGCAGGTTATGTAGCAGAAATATCCTACTCGCCGGAGTTAAATATCGGTATGGCTATGCTTCTTAATGGTGAATCAAGAGTCGTCGCTAAACTTAGTGCAGAGTTTTGGCGAGATGCGTTCTTAACCGCTGACAGGCTTGATAAAAAACACTGATCTAATTGAGAATACTCACTTTTAGCACTCGGTCCCTATTTTCCAGGTCGGCTTTAAATACCAATCAGGATAATAACGTTCTACTCAACCTGTCTTTTGGCAAGTTATCAAGGCAGTGAATGATGTAATGGTTGCTCCCGACATGCTTAAGGTACTTCGTCCACCCTTGCAGCTCAGATGTTGTGAAAGCCGCTAATGCTGCAGTTATGATACGCTGTCAAATTTAGACAAGCGTTAATCTTGTTGCTTTTAGACAGGTTTTGCCGAGTGCTAAAGCACTAATACCGCCTTGCGATTTAGAATAGCAATAAAAAAGGATGCCAATGGCATCCTTTTTTAGCATTTGTATCAAAAGATACAATTAAGCTTCAGTATCTGGCTCTGACTTTTCAGAATCGGCTACTGGTGCACTTTCAGCTTCAGCGGTTGGCTCTGTGATGATAGGGTTACCCTCTTCATCAAGCTCAACTTCCTCGTCCTGAATTTCATCAATGCGTTGTAGGCCGACGACCTTCTCATCTTCCGCGGTACGGATAATGGTCACGCCTTGAGTATTACGACCAATACTAGAAACACCTGTCGCAGGAGTACGTACTAGGGTGCCTTTGTCACTGATCAGCATGATTTCGTCATTATCGCCAACTTGAACAGCGCCAACAACAGCACCATTACGTTCGCTAATCTTAATCGAAACAACACCTTTAGTACCACGACTCTTAGCTGGATACTCTGACAATGAAGTACGCTTACCGTAACCATTCTCAGTAACCGTTAAGATAGCACCATCGCCTTTAGGCACAATCAGTGACACAACTGCTTGACCATCATCGAGCTTAATACCACGCACGCCTGTTGCTGTACGTCCCATTGCTCTCAGGGCAATAATCTCTTCGCCTGTTTCAGGGTCGAGTTTAACTTCACCTGTTTCGGCGTTACGAGCTTTTTCGTTAAATCTAACGACTTTACCTTCGTTAGAGAACAGCATGATATCGTCATTACCATCAGTAATATCAACACCAATTAGCTGATCGTCATCTTTAAGGTTTACGGCAATAATACCGTTAGCACGTGGATTGCTATAGGCAGTTAACGCAGTCTTCTTAACCGTACCGTGTGATGTCGCCATGATAATGTACTTATCATCAGCGTACTCACGTACCGGTAGAATTGCAGTAATGCGTTCGCCTTCAGAAAGAGGTAATAAGTTAACGATTGGACGACCACGAGCCGTTCGGCTTGCAAGCGGTAATTGATACACTTTCAACCAATACATTTTACCAAAGTCAGAGAAGCATAAAATCGTATCATGGGTATTGGCCACTAACAATTTTTCAACAAAATCTTCGTCTTTAACCTTAGTCGCAGCTTTACCCTTACCACCACGACGCTGCGCTTGGTAATCACTTAACACTTGATATTTAGCATAACCAAGGTGAGAAAGTGTAACCACAACGTCTTCTTCGTTAATAAGATCTTCAAGACTCATATCAACTTCATTGGCATTGATCACAGTGCGACGTGTGTCGCCAAAGTTTTCAAGGACTTCATGAAGCTCTTCAGTGATGATCTCCATCAAACGCTGTGGGCTGCTGAGAATTAGAAGTAACGCTGCAATAATTTCAAGCAACTCTTCATATTCAGCAATGATCTTGTCATGCTCTAGACCCGTAAGGCGGTGCAAACGAAGCTCAAGGATGGCCTGTGCTTGTTGCTCTGTCAGGTAGTACTTGTCATCACGGATCCCAAACTCTGGCTCCAACCATTCAGGACGAGCAGCATCATCACCAGCCTTTTCGAGCATGCCTTTAACATGACCAAGTTCCCAGCCCTGCGCAACCAGTTTAACTTTGGCTTCGGCAGGTGTTGGGGAGGCTTTAATCAGCGCAATAATAGGGTCGATGTTGGCAAGAGCAACAGCAAGAGCTTCCAAAGTATGGGCTCTTTCACGTGCTTTTCGCAGTTCAAATACAGTACGACGAGTAACAACTTCACGACGGTGAAGAATAAAGCACTCTAACATCTCTTTAAGGTTAAATAGTTTTGGCTGACCATTAGTCAACGCCACCATATTGATACCAAAAGAGCACTGCATCTGTGTTTGAGCATATAAGTTGTTAAGTACAACTTCGCCAACTTCACCACGCTTGATCTCAACCACAATACGCATGCCGTCTTTATCAGACTCATCACGTAGGCCGCTAATCCCTTCAATCTTTTTATCTTTAACAAGTTCGGCAATCTTTTCGATTAAACGCGCTTTGTTAACTTGATATGGGATTTCGTGAACAATAATTCGCTCACGGCCGTTATCTTCCGTTTCAACCTCAGCCCGTGCGCGCATAACTGCTCGGCCACGACCCGTGTTATAAGCATCAATAATGCCTTTACGGCCATTAATGAGTGCTGCAGTCGGGAAATCTGGACCCGGAATGTATTCCATCAACTGTTCAATGGATAAGTCCGGATCTTCGATAAGTGCTAAACAACCCGCAATCACTTCACTAATATTGTGAGGAGGAATGTTGGTTGCCATACCCACTGCGATACCAGATGACCCATTAACAAGTAATGTTGGTATACGTGTTGGTAATACAGCTGGAATAAACTCTGTACCATCATAGTTAGGTACAAAGTCAACGGTCTCTTTTTCAAGATCCGCTAATAGCTGATGCGCAACTTTATCCATGCGGATTTCGGTATAACGCATTGCTGCTGCAGCGTCACCATCGACAGAACCAAAGTTACCCTGGCCATCGATAAGTGGATATCTCATTGAGAATGGCTGCGCCAAACGAACAATAGTGTCGTATACCGCAGTATCACCATGTGGATGGTATTTACCGATAACGTCACCAACGACACGAGCCGATTTCTTATAAGGCTTGTTCCAGTCGTTCTTCAATTCGTTCATGGCGAACAATACGCGACGATGAACAGGCTTTAAGCCATCACGAACATCGGGCAGTGCCCGCCCTACAATTACGCTCATAGCGTAATCGAGGTAAGAATTCTTTAATTCGTCTTCAATATTAATTGGTGTTATAGATGAAGCCAGATCAGTCATAAACTGCTCGATCCCCTGAAATGTAGCACGCAACTCTTGCTTATAAGAATGGCCATGCTTGAAAACGTGATTTGGCATTCTAACACAGTTATTTCATGGCGCTAGACCCAATACAGCATTCATTCTAAATATGCAGAAAAAGGGAATACTATTGATTAAAATCAAGGCATAAGTGTATTTTATAATCACATTTAGCGATTCCTATAAAACCACACGATATCCGCTTTGTTTATTGGCACTAATCATTATAATGAGTACAAAAGACGAATTAATCGATCTGAGGTAATTACAGTGCAAAACAATAATAATGTCGATCCTGCAGAGATTGCTAAATTTGAAAAAATGGCGGCTACTTGGTGGGATCCAAACGGTGAATTTAAGCCGCTGCACAATTTAAATCCATTGCGCCTCAATTATATTGATCAAACTGCAGCAGGCATTTTTGGCAAGAATGTCCTTGATGTCGGCTGTGGTGGTGGCATTTTATCGGAAAGTATGGCGCGGATAGGCGCTAATGTTACTGGTTTAGACATGGGTGATGAACCACTCGACGTCGCTAGACTACATGCATTAGAGATGGGGATCTCGGTTAATTATATAAAGAACACCGCTGAAAACCATCGTGATGAACATAGACAACACTATGATGTCATTACTTGCATGGAGATGCTCGAGCACGTACCAGATCCCAGGTCAGTGATCCAAGCCTGTGCCGACATGGTTAAACCGGGTGGCTTTGTCTTCTTTTCAACTATCAATAGAAATATGAGAGCGTATGTCGAAACCATTCTTGGCGCAGAGTACTTATTGAAAATGTTACCTGTTGGTACCCATGATCATAATAAGTTTATAAAACCTTCTGAACTTATTGGTCTTGCGGATAACGCCGAGCTTATCTGTAAAGACGCTGTAGGGATAACCTATAACCCCATTACTGATATTTTTAGGTACACTAAAAGCTTAGAAGTCAACTACATGATTGCGACAGTAAAAAATGACTGATAAAAATTGCGCTTTCAAGCACCGACCCATTAAAGCGGTGCTTTTTGACCTTGATGGCACACTTGCTGATACAGCTCCAGATATGGTTGATGCGCTTAATATTAGCCTTCACGAACAGGGCTACTCGACAGTAACCTATAACCAATTGCGTAATTCAGCCTCCCACGGCAGCCTAGCAATGGTTCAAGCGGCGCTTCCTGACGCAAGCGAGGATATTCAGCTTCAGGTGCAATTAGCCCTGCTAGACAATTATGAAAAGATTAACGGCAACAACTGTGATTTATTTCATGGGCTCAGGCCTTTTCTGAGTTTGTTAACACGCCATGATATCCCTGTTGGTGTGGTCACTAATAAACCCGCGCGTTTTACTCGGCCATTGTTGATTAAATTAGGTTTAGATAAGCAAATGTCAGCCATAGTCAGTGGAGATAGCACGTTTTATTCAAAACCTCATACCGCCCCTATGCTACTCGCGGCTCAACAGATGGGTGTTAGTGCAGACCACATACTTTATCTCGGTGATGCTGAGCGAGATATGGTTGCAGCACGGGCAAGCAATATGGTTGCTGGTTTAGCTAAATGGGGCTATATCGGCGCTAATGACAATATTAGCACTTGGCCATCTGACATTAACTTTGATGATCCCGACGCACTGACCATTTGGCTCAAAGATCAACTTAATGAATAAGGTGTATCTCTTAGTGAAATGATCTAAGAAGATCGCTCAAGGATCCTGCGATCTTCAGAAGCTTTTTTTGTCGGCTATATATTCAGCAACTGCTAGGAAGTCAAATCAAAACAAGCTTTAAGGGTTAGCTGTTACTAACTGCCGAGATTATCCTCAAGATATCCACAACTTGTACCCATAATTCGTACTTGCAAATAATCAATAACCTCACTATCTTGTACCTAAGAATTTTAAAAACACTATATATTGTGTGTTAGTGGCAATCGCAGGCACTATTTAGCAGTTTGTGTCAATAAATAGCAGGCCACTGTTTTATGGTTTTGCTTAGATTGTTTACAGGGAAATGTACGGTGCACCTCATTCAGGTCACTTTCATCAATATAAGAACCAAGGTTTATCTTTAATGAATAGTAATATGACAGTCACAAAACGTAGTGGCGAACGTGAGACCATCGATCTCGATAAAATCCATCGCGTTATTGAATGGGCAGCAAAGGGACTGACTAATGTTTCAGTGTCAGAAGTTGAACTACGTTCTCACCTACAGTTTTTCGAAGGGATCCCAACTGAAGCGATCCACGAGACTATCATTAAAGCCGCAGCAGATTTAATATCCCCAGAGTCACCTGATTATCAGTTTTTATCTGCTAGATTGGCGATCTTCCATCTGCGTAAGAAAGCATTTGGTCAATTTGAACCACCAAAGCTGTATGACCATGTAGTTAAACTCGTAGAGCTTGGCAAATACGATGCACACATACTGCAAGACTATAGCCGCGAAGAGCTCGAAATATTAGGCAGCTACATCGATCATTGGCGTGACATGAACTTCTCTTATGCAGCCGTTAAGCAGCTAGAAGGTAAGTATTTAGTTCAAAACCGTGTCACCCATGAAATTTACGAAAGTGCACAGTTTCTTTATATTTTGGTCGCTGCATGTTTATTTGCAAAATACCCAAAAGAAACACGCCTTAAGTACGTCAAAGATTTCTACGATGCGACATCAACCTTTAAGATTTCGCTACCAACACCGATTATGGCGGGTGTACGTACTCCAACCCGTCAGTTTAGTTCATGTGTACTTATTGAATGTGGTGATAGCCTTGACTCTATTAACGCAACCTCTTCATCGATTGTTAAATACGTATCGCAAAGAGCCGGGATTGGCGTGAATGCGGGTCGTATTCGTGCACTAGGTAGCCCTATTCGCGGGGGAGAAGCATTCCATACCGGCTGCTTACCGTTTTATAAGTATTTCCAAACTGCTGTTAAGTCTTGTTCACAAGGTGGTGTTCGTGGCGGTGCGGCGACGCTCTTCTACCCTATCTGGCATTTAGAAGTTGAATCGTTACTTGTACTTAAAAACAACCGTGGTGTTGATGACAATCGCATACGCCATCTCGATTACGGTGTTCAAATTAACAAGTTAATGTATCAGCGTCTAATCCAAGGCGGGATGATCAGCTTGTTCAGCCCGTCGGACGTGCCAGGCATGTACGATGCGTTCTTCGAAGATCAAGATGAGTTTGAACGTCTCTACCTTAAGTACGAAGCAGACAAGAGTATCCGCAGGCAAGAAATTAAAGCAGTAGAACTATTCTCATTGATGATGCAAGAGCGTGCCTCTACGGGCCGTATCTATATTCAAAACGTAGATCACTGCAATACACACAGTCCATTTGACTCAAAAGTAGCTCCTGTTCGTCAGTCTAACTTATGTTTAGAAATTGCATTACCAACTAAGCCACTTAATAACATCAATGACTCAGAGGGTGAAATTGCCCTTTGTACGCTATCTGCGTTGAACTTGGGTGCGATTAAAAGGCTTGAAGAGCTTGAGCCATTAGCAGATCTTGCCGTGCGAGCACTGGATAACTTGTTAGATTATCAAGACTACCCAATTATCTCAGCAGAAAAGGCGTCGATGAATCGCCGTACACTCGGTATAGGTGTTATCAACTTCGCCAATTACCTTGCTAAAGAAGGTGTACGTTATTCTGATGGTTCAGCCAATAGCATTACCCATAAAACGTTTGAAGCTATTCAGTACTATTTACTAAAAGCCTCTAACAATCTTGCGAAAGAACAAGGTGCATGTCCATCATTCCATGAAACGACATACGCTAAGGGCATTTTGCCAATAGACACCTATAAACGCGATTTAGACAAGATCTGTGATGAGCCATTACATATGGACTGGGAAACGTTGCGCGAAGAGATTAAGACCCACGGCTTGCGTAACTCTACCCTGTCTGCACTGATGCCTTCTGAGACATCTTCACAGATCTCTAACGCAACGAATGGTATTGAACCACCACGTGGTTTAATTAGTGTCAAAGCAAGTAAAGACGGTCAGCTTAAGCAAGTTGTACCCGATTTTGATAAGTACCAGCACAGTTATGAACTGCTATGGCAGATGCCTAACAACGACGGTTACATACAGTTAGTTGGTTTAATGCAGAAGTTTGTTGACCAATCTATTTCAGCCAACACCAATTATGATCCAGGTCGCTTCGATGGCGGGAAAGTGCCAATGAAGGTACTACTAAAGGATCTATTGACTGCTTACAAATACGGTGTAAAAACACTTTACTATCACAATACGCGTGATGGAGCTTCAGATAGTCATGACGATATCACTGCCATTGAAGTCGAAGATGACGACTGTGCAGGCGGCGCATGTAAGATATAAATCCAGCGGATTTTATCACTCGTATTTAAACGTTAATTAAAGGGGGCTTGCCCCCATTATCGGAAGATAGAAAAATGGCCTACTCTACATTTTGTCAAACACCCAATAATGCAATGCTTGAACCGATGTTTCTCGGGCAGTCGGTAAATGTTGCACGTTACGATCAGCAAAAATATGAAGTTTTCGAAAAGCTTATTGAAAAACAGCTTTCATTCTTTTGGCGTCCAGAAGAGGTCGACGTCAGCAAAGATAAGATTGATTATGCTGCGTTACCAGCACATGAAAAGCATATCTTTATTTCGAACTTAAAATACCAGACTTTGCTTGATTCAATTCAAGGACGTTCACCAAATGTGGCATTCTTACCTTTGGTATCTTTGCCAGAGCTAGAAACATGGATTGAGACATGGTCATTCTCCGAGACTATTCACTCTCGTTCATACACACATATCATCCGTAATATCGTTAACGACCCATCCATAGTATTTGATGATATCGTCCAGAATGAAGAGATCCTGAAACGTGCAACGGACATTGCAGCCTATTACGACAAGCTAATCAAACTTAGCCAAGCATTTCACCTGCACGGTGAAGGAAATCATCAAATTGATGGTGAAGTCATTGAAGTGACAAAGCGTGAAATAAAGAAAGCACTCTACCTATGTATGGTGTCAGTTAACGTACTTGAAGCCATTCGCTTCTACGTTAGTTTTGCTTGCTCATTTGCTTTTGCTGAACGTAATGTTATGGAAGGCAACGCTAAGATCATTCGTCTTATTGCCCGTGATGAAGCATTACACTTAAACAGTACGCAACACATTTTAAAAATCATGCATGCAGGTAAAGACGATCCTGAAATGGCTGAAATTGCTAAAGAGTGTGAGCAAACTGCTATCGACATCTTTGTCAAAGCAGCAGAACAAGAGAAAGAATGGGCAAAATACCTATTTAAAGATGGTTCAATGATTGGTCTAAATGAGACAATTCTTTGCCAGTATGTCGAGTACATTACTAATGAGCGCATGAAGGCGGTTAATTTTGAATCTCCATATGCAGAACAAACGAACCCACTGCCCTGGATGAAAAACTGGCTAGAAAGTGATGCTGTCCAAGTGGCGCCTCAGGAAGTAGAAGTTTCATCTTATTTAGTCGGTCAAATTGATGCCTCTATTGAAGAAGATGAGTTCTCTGACTTTGACCTTTAACAACGCCAGTTTTAAAAAGGCGCCTATCGTTAGCCTGCAAGGCCAACCAGTGCTGTTGTTTAATCAACAGCACCTGACCTTGCTTGAAGCGTTGGAGCAGAAAAAAGTAACAACCTTTTCAGAATGTAGAAATGGCTTTTGCGGACAGTGTAAAACTAAGGTAATTAGTGGTTCAGTTAGCTACTTAACTGAACCACTAGTGACATTAGCAGCGGATGAATGCCTGCCATGTTGTTGTATTCCAAATACTGATATTAATTTAGATCTTTCAGGAGACGGTGCCGAAGTTGTAGTTCGAGTCGCTAAACATAAACAACATCGCGCAAGTGAAACTATTGATTAAGCTCTTTTCTTACAGTTTTACTACATCAACGTTTCAGCCATTAAAGCATGCAGTTTGTTTACTTCAGTCAACGCCGCTGTGCCGTACCACGGCTGAAGCTCCATAATTAAACTTCCCGCTTCTATTGCAGGGTCTGTCGCCGTCAGAGCTCTGGCCTCCTCTACACTGGTGACGTCAAATATATAAATTCCTCTAACCTCGCCATCTCCTATGAACGGACCTGCTAATACTAATTTCCCCTCATCAGCTAACCTGCCTATATTTTCCATATGTGCTGCTTGTAATGCTTTTGCTTCTTCTTCAGTCCTATCTCTGTTTGGACCTCGTTTTAAAAAAGCCATAACATAGTGTTTCATGCCATATTGATCCGCTCCTGCATTAGCGGCCCGATCAGCATCGTAATTTGGGTTACTAGCCTCTTCGGCATACAGATTAGGAGGAAAAACAACGAACGTCGCTACAACAATGAACATTTTACTCATTTGGTTAAACATAGCCGGATCCTTTAATTGTTTATCTAAACATAAGTCATCAGTCACAAAAAAGCCTGTTTAACCCAGTAAAGGAGTTAAACAGGCTCTTTCGGGATCGACTTAAAGCGCTATAGCTAACTCAGCTCCTTGGCGTATAGCACGCTTAGCATCAAGCTCAGCGGCCACATCTACCCCGCCGATAAGATGCACTGGTATACCTGTTGCTTTCATCTCGTCAACCAACTCAGTATTTGACACTTGTCCGGCACAAAGTACAACGTTGTCGACGGCTAACACCTCTGCCTTGTCATTAACGGTTATGTGTAGACCTTCATCATCAAATTTTTGATAGGAAACGCCAGTTTTCATCGCTACTTGATGTTGTTTTAATACAGAACGGTGGATCCAGCCCGTAGTTTTACCCAGCCCTTTACCCATTTTGGTGGTTTTTCGTTGCAGTAACACCACTTCTCTGTGCTTACCTTCTCTGACCGGTTCAGTTAAGCCACCCGGCGTTTGGTACTCTTTATCGATACCCCACTGCTTTAACCATTTATTAGGATTGAGCGTAGTGGATTCTTCTTCACATAAATAGTGCGCCATATCAAAACCAATGCCGCCAGCACCAATCAAAGCCACTTTTTGGCCTATTTCCACTTCACCATTGAGTACTTGTTGATAATCAACGACTTTGTCATTATCAAAACCTGGTAAATTGAGTGGACGAGGTTTTACCCCCGATGACATCACTATCTCATCAAACTTTTCATCTCTCGCCACACTGGCATCGAGCCGAGTATTTAGGCGAAGGTCAATGTTATGCAGTTTTATCTGATGAAGGAAATAACGAATTGTTTCATTAAATTCCTCTTTACCAGGGATCTTACGAGCTAAGTTAAATTGTCCACCGACTTCAGATTTAGCTTCAAATAGGACCACTTCATGACCACGACTCGCGGCATATATTGAAAACGCCATTCCTGCAGGTCCCGCTCCCATAACGGCGATGCGTTTTTTAAGCTTAGCTGGGGTGAAGTTAAGCTCTGTTTCGTAACACGCACGAGGATTTACTAGACAAGTCGCTCGTTTCAACGCAAAAGTATGGTCAAGACATGCCTGATTACAGCCAATACAGGTATTGATAAGCTCAGGTGTATTTGCTTCCGCCTTATTGACGAAATCAGCATCAGCTAAAAAAGGTCGTGCCATTGACACCATATCTGCTTGGCCCGACGCAATGATGGATTCAGCTATTTCCGGAGTATTAATGCGGTTGGTCGCAATAAGCGGAATAGACATCTCTTTCATCAGCTTTTCTGTCACCCAAGCGAACGCGCCACGAGGCACACTTGTGGCAATTGTAGGGACTCGTGCTTCATGCCAACCTATACCGGTGTTAATAATGGTAACGCCAGCAGCTTCTAACCATTTTGCCAGTTGTACAACTTCATCCCAGGTTGAGCCATTGTCAACAAGATCGAGCATCGACAGTCTAAAAATGATAATGAAATCTGTACCCACTTTGGCGCGGATCTGTTTGACAATCTCAAGCGGGAACTGCGCCCTATTTTCAAATACGCCGCCCCATTTATCACAGCGTTTATTGGTGCGAGAGCTGACAAACTGATTAATTAAATAACCTTCACTCCCCATCACTTCTACACCGTCATAGCCCGCCTTTTGCGCTAAAGCAGCACTGTTCGCATAATCTTTAATCGTGCCTGCAACCTGCCTTGTAGACATTTTTGATGGCGTAAAAGGGGTAATAGGAGATTTGATTTTACTCGGTGCTTGCGAGAATGGATGGTAACCGTAACGCCCGGCGTGCAGTAGCTGCATACAGATCTTGCCGCCAGCTTCATGCACTGCTTTAGTCACTGTAGTGTGTTTCTTCACTTGCCAAGGAAAACTCAACTGACAAGCATTGGGTGCCAAACGCCCCCGTAGGTTTGGTGAGATCCCACCGGTAACGATAAGACCTACTCCACCTTGTGCCCGCTCTTTATAAAACGCTGCCAGTTTCTCAAAACCGCCCTTTTCTTCTTCCAAACCCGTATGCATCGAGCCCATCAATACGCGGTTTTTTAACTGGGTAAAACCCAGATCTAAGGGTTCTAATAAATGCGGAAACGACATTCAAACATCCTTTTTAAACAAGTGATTTAATCCAGCATACCTTGTGTAAACCATAAGCTCAATAAGTGACTGATCAGATTCCTTTACAATTGAATTTTCCTTTCGTCACGGTTTTCAGTTAGCATTGTCACAATTCGGATTCAAAGGAGTGGCTGATGCCCGCTAAACCCTCAATATTTAAAAGGATGTTCCTGCTTAGCTGGAATGTAATTAACGGCACAAGAAAACTATTTTTAAACTTATTATTTTTCGGCATTATCATTGCCCTCATCGTAGCGTTAAGCGGTGAAGAGAGTATAAAAGTAGAAGATGGTTCAGCACTGGTTTTAAACCTATCAGGCTCAATCGTCGATCAAAAACGCCGAGTTGACCCTTTTGAAGCTGCAATGAAAAGTGGCAATAGTAAAGATGCTGATGGTGAAATCCTATTAGCAGACGTACTCGATGTTGTAAACAATGCGGCCTCAGATAAACGCATAAGCCAACTCGTACTCGACCTAGGACACCTACGTGGAACCGGTATGAGTAAGCTGCAAACAATCGGTGATGCACTAAACAACTTTAAGGCATCGGGCAAACCGATTGTTGCACACGCAAATTGGTACGGCCAAAATCAATACTTTCTCGCCAGCTTTGCCGACAGCATCTACTTAAACCCACAAGGCAGTGTTGAAATTGAAGGCTTAGGACGTTACCGCCAATACTTTAAATCAGCACTCGATAAGCTTAAAATTAAAGCTCATGTATTTCGTGTCGGCACCTTTAAGTCAGCAGTAGAGCCCTTTATTCGTGATGACATGTCAGACGCTGCTAAAGAAGCTAACTTAGCACTACTAAATGATTTATGGCAAAGCTATAGCACCACAGTCGGGGAAAACCGAGATATCACTGCCAGTAGTTTATCTTTAACCGCCGAGGACTATTTAGCCCAACTCGATAAGGCTGAAGGCCAATCTAGTCAGATGGCACTGAACATGAAATGGGTAGATAAGCTAAAAACAGCCGAGGATTTTCGCCTGAGCATGGTCGATTCCGTCGGTAAATCTGCTGATGGAGAATCCTTCAAACAGATCGATTTTTACGACTACCTTTCAGTAACCGCAAGCCATCCGTTGATCTTATCTAACAATAAGGTCGGCATCATCGTTGCTAAAGGCAACATTATGAATGGTTCACAACCCGCTGGACAAATTGGTGGTGAAAGTACCGCAAAGTTGTTACGTAAAGCACGCTTTGACGATTCAGTTAAAGCGGTCGTACTTCGTGTCGATAGTCCTGGCGGCAGTGCATTTGCCTCAGAGCAGATCCGCCAAGAGGTGTTGGCTCTAAAAACCGCAAATAAACCGGTGGTTGTCAGTATGGGGAGTTATGCAGCGTCTGGTGGATACTGGATATCAGCAAGTGCTGATTATATCTATGCAACTCCAACAACGTTGACAGGATCTATTGGTATTTTTGGAATGGTCACGACTTTTGAAGATTCATTAGCAAGTATTGGGGTACATACCGACGGCGTAGCGACTTCCGACTGGGCCGGATTTTCTGTCACCAAAGGGATCTCTCCCGGAATTAGCGCTATCATTCAACGTCATATTGAACGCGGTTATAAGGACTTTATTTCATTAGTCGCTAAAGAGCGTAATATGAGTCTTGAAGAGGTCGATAGCATTGCACAAGGACGAGTTTGGACTGGCCGTAAGGCGCTTGAACTGGGTCTAGTTGATGAAATTGGTGATCTGCAAGAGGCAGTATCACGAGCCGCTGATATGGCATCAATGGAGCATTTCGATACAGAGGTTATTGAACAAGAACTATCACCGCAAGATCTGTTTATTCAAGAGATGTTTGCTACTGCGGCGGTACACATGCCACAAAGTCTGACAAACACGACCATTTTGGATCAACTTTTGGGACAATTCTCTACAGTTGCTCAAACATTACAAACCTTTGATGACCCTAATGGTGTCTACCTTTACTGCGATACTTGCAGTGACTAAGTCATCAAGCTTGAACGATAACTAAAGTTTTACTAAATAAAGCCCAGTTTTACTGGGCTTTATTATATCCGCACCTTTATAATCACCCTACTGTCTTCAAAAGCAAAACCAACATGACTAAACGCTGTATATATGTAGCCTACACAGGCGGTACCATAGGTATGCAAAAAACGGAACAGGGCTTTGCCCCTGTTGCAGGTTTTTTGACTGAATGCATCAAAGCTATGCCTGAATTTTATCATGAGGAGATGCCTGATTTCGTCATTAGCGAATACTCGCCCCTTATTGACTCATCAGATATGGCACCGACTGATTGGCAGATGATTGCCAATGACATCAAAGCCAACTATGACAAATACGATGGATTTGTCATTTTGCATGGCACCGATACCATGGCTTATACAGCTTCGGCTTTATCGTTCATGTTACAAGGATTATCTAAACCGGTAATCGTTACAGGATCACAGATCCCGCTGGCACAACTGCGCTCAGACGGGCAAACTAATTTGTTGAACGCGCTCTATATCGCAGCTAATTACCCAGTTGCTGAAGTGTGCTTATTCTTTAACAATAAACTGTTTAGAGGCAACCGCACCACTAAAGCCCATGCTGATGGCTTTAATGCGTTTGCGTCGCCAAACTTTCCGTTATTGTTAGAGGCGGGAATTAAGATCCGCTGGCATGCAGGCAAACGCGCAGAAGAAAATGCTAACCAAAAGCTTGAAGTCATTGATATCAGCCCGCAACCAATAGGTGTTGTCACT
This sequence comes from Shewanella sp. KX20019, assembly GCF_016757755.1. Classification (NCBI taxonomy): domain Bacteria; kingdom Pseudomonadati; phylum Pseudomonadota; class Gammaproteobacteria; order Alteromonadales; family Shewanellaceae; genus Shewanella; species Shewanella sp. KX20019. Next base: position 2,727,127 of record NZ_CP068437.1, read on the forward strand.
CTTTATCCAGGTATCAATACAGAAATTTTCGCCAATATATTACAGCAACCAGTAAAAGCGCTTATATTGCTAACCTTTGGTGTTGGAAATGCACCACAAACACCGGCATTACTTAAAACTCTACGTGATGCCCATGACCGCGGTATAGTTCTGGTCAATTTAACTCAATGTTTGCAGGGTAAGGTTAATATGGGCGGTTATGCGACGGGGAATGCACTGGCAACGGCTGGAGTGATTAGTGGCTACGATATGACAACAGAAGCAGCTCTGGCTAAGTTACATTATTTATTATCAAAAAATCTCACACCAGCTGCTATTCGTACAGCTATGGAAACATCTATCGTTGGTGAGTTAACTGAAGATTAACCAAAAAGCCAGTTAAAACAAAGACAAAAAACCCTGTTCTAATATATTAGAACAGGGTTTTAATTTTTAAATTACAACTCTTTTTCTTGAAACTCAGCGATAGACTCACCTTTGAACTGCTTCTTCAACTCTGACTTCGTTAGCTCATTCACACTACCTTTACTATTAATAGTGAAGTGGTCGGTTTGTTTTAGCTTTCTAGCCTGATAAAGCATAACCACCTGTTGAGTCGATGCGCGTTGCTCTTGTGTTAGCACGGTGCCATCTTCCCATTTACCTAACTCTACCGCGCTCAATAAGCGCTGATAAACGTCAGCTGGCATTTCATCAATAACTTTATTTATATCGGTCATACTTTTTTCCGTTTATGAAGCACGATTTGCAATCGAGTAATCAAATAGCCCACAAAACCAAGCGTAAAGGCTGACGCTGCAATAATTGAGCGAGTTCCCTCAGCAGGCTCTCCGCCCCAAAACCAGGTGACCACCCCACCAATAAATAACGTTAACGCTAAAAAGCTTTGATTCATTAGCTGGTTTGATCGCTTTATATGACTAATCAGCTGCAGGTTTTCATTGTTGGCAGAAATACTAGCTTTACAATGCGAGCACTCTTTGGCCATGCTTGAAATGCGTTCGCCACAGCTAGGACACTTAACTAATGCCATCTTCTTACAACCTCAATACTCTATTAGTGAATGTACAACTTACTTTAATTTATCAACAACGGCGTTCATTGCGATTAAAGACGCTTCACCTAAGTATATACAGCGCTCAGGTGACCAACCAGCCATTAAATCGGGCATGTTGTCGTTATCTTTAAATGGCATCTCTAGGGTATTAGAAAGGCAGCCAAACGTATGTGCAACCCAATTTGAACCAACGGTTAAATTCGCCTGACCTGGCGCGTCTTTATCGTAGCCAAATTTAGTTTGAAAATCTGGGCTAACCATCTGCAAAGCATCTACAAATGCCTGCTGACGAACCGCATCTTCTTTGGTGTAAGCAGGGACGCCTTCGCAACCCGCAAGGAATACATAAGGTAGGCCTTCATCACCATGCACATCATAGAAAAGATCAACGCCGGTCTCTTTCATTTTATTGACCACATAAAATACTTCAGGACTTTTGTCTAACGACGGAGATTGCCATTCACGGTTAAGGTTTGTGCCGACCGCATTCGTGCGTAGATGTCCACGAACACTGCCGTCTGGATTCATATTCGGTACAATATAGAAGTTGGCTTTGTCTAACAGTGATTTTGCCGTTGGGCAGTCGCTATCAAGCAGATTGTTGATCAATCCTTCTACCAACCATTCAGCCATGGTTTCACCTGGATGCTGACGTGCAGTGATCCAGATATTTGCTTTCTCTTCATCACCGTCGCCTACTTTAATCAAGGTCATATCACGCTCATCCAAAGTCAGGCCTAAATGCTCAAGGCTCACTTGTGGATGAACTTGTACCGCAGCTAACAGGTCTTGATGACGTTCGTAGCTGTAGGGTGCAAAATAAGCGATTTGAATGGCGTCGCAATCAAGATCAACTGAAATAGTTAACTTGCCGTCTTGATATGTTGTTGGCAGTCTAAACCAGTTTTGTCTGTCATAAGTCGCTACTGCTTGGTAATCATCCCAACCTTTTACATAAGAAGCTTTATCAGCATTAATGATATTAAGCGTGTACTGAGTGCCTACGACACCGTCAAGTTTGAAGTTAAACCACTGGAAAAACTCCCCCCCCTCATCCGGACGAATAGCCAGCTGTACATCGTCTTTATTGTCGGCATTGATTACTTTTATGTTTCCGCCATCAAAATTCGCGCTAATACGCATAACACTTCCTTTCTACTGTTTTAGGCTGTGATCCAGCTCGATTTCAATCTTTGCGCTATAGAATAAACCAAAATGTGATAAGGAGCAGCCAAAACTGTGTAAAAACCACTAAAAATCGACGCTGTGTAAGCTTTCCGTTGCAGTGTTCTCTTAATACAGAGCTTTACCCACAACTGTAAATTCCATACAATCGCTGCAATTGGAAGAGATAGAGGGAATAAACCTCCCTTGATAGACAGTGCATTCGTAAAAGGACGGAGAAACAAATGACCCAAGCTAGACATTGTAATTTACTTATTCTGGGTTCAGGCCCTGCTGGCTACACTGCCGCAGTATATGCCGCTCGCGCCAATCTAAAGCCAGTGATGATCACCGGTATGCAGCAAGGTGGACAACTTACGACGACTACTGAAGTTGAAAACTGGCCAGGTGATGCAGATGATCTTACCGGTCCTGCGCTGATGGAGCGTATGCAAAAGCATGCAGAAAAGTTTGAGACAGAGATCATTTTTGACCACATCAATGAAGTTAACTTAAACGTACGCCCTTTCCAGTTAAAAGGTGATAACGGCGAGTTCACATGTGATGCGCTTATCATCTCTACGGGCGCTTCAGCGATGTACTTAGGTCTTGAGTCAGAAGAAGCCTTTAAAGGGCGTGGCGTATCAGCTTGTGCTACTTGTGATGGTTTCTTCTATCGTAACCAAAAAGTGGCTGTGATTGGTGGTGGTAACACCGCTGTTGAGGAAGCGCTTTACCTGAGTAACATCGCGTCTGAAGTTCACCTTATTCACCGTCGTGACAGTTTCCGCAGTGAAAAAATCTTAACTAAGCGTCTGATGGACAAGGTTGAGAGCGGTAATATCATCTTACACCTAGACAATACGCTAGACGAAGTTGTTGGTGATGCTATGGGCGTAACAGGCCTTAAGATGAAAAGCACCAAAGATGGAGCCATTAGAGACTTAGAAGTTGCAGGTGTATTCGTCGCAATTGGCCACAGCCCAAATACCGGCATGTTTGAAGGCCAGTTAGAGATGAATAACGGTTATATTAAAGTAGAAAGTGGCCTTAATGGTAATGCGACTCAAACAAGCATAGAGGGAGTATTTGCTGCGGGTGATGTAATGGATCAACATTACCGTCAAGCAATTACATCCGCAGGTACCGGCTGTATGGCTGCACTTGACGCTGAGCGTTACTTAGACGCAAAGACGTAAGTTAATTGTTTCTTTAAAAAGCAGGCTCGAAGCCTGCTTTTTTGTATCCGCAATTAAGCTCTGATACTTGCTGCCTTCTATGAACTAACTCCCTATCGGGCAATGCTCTTTAGCCTCGAATTAAACATCACCTAGTTACGTTTACCAACTGCGAATATCAATATCAGACAAATTTCAGATACAAAAAAGGGAACCCTAGGGCTCCCTTTTTACAAGAATCAAAAACTAATTACTTAGCTAAAGCTTCTTTTGCTTTTTCTACTAAAGTTGTAAATACAACTTTATCAAAAACAGCGATGTCAGCTAGGATCTTACGATCGATTTCAATAGAGGCTTTTTTCAAACCATTAATGAAACGGCTGTAAGACAGACCATTTTGACGAGCTGCCGCATTGATACGTGCAATCCAAAGTTGACGGAATTGACGTTTCTTCTGACGACGGTCACGGTAAGCATATTGACCAGCTTTAGTTACAGCCTGAACTGCAACACGGTAAGTACGAGAGCGAGCTCCGTAATAACCTTTGGCTAATTTAAGTACTTTCTTGTGACGAGCACGAGCGGTTACACCACGCTTAACTCTAGGCATTGTTCTTTGCTCCTTTAATTAAGCGTAAGGTAGTTGACGTGCAATCGCAGGCATGTCAGCTTTAGATACTAAACATTTCGCACGTAAGTGACGTTTACGCTTAGTGCTCTTCTTGGTCAAAATATGACGTAAATGGGCTTGCTTACGTTTAAAACCATTGGCGGTTTTCTTAAAACGCTTCGCTACACCCTTGTCTGTTTTCATTTTAGGCATTGCTAAAACTCCGCATTGGGACAATTAATAAAACGCAAGGCGAACAGAGACTTTCAAAAGACCCCTGTTACTTTTAAGGTTGCCTTACTATTTCTTTTTCGGCGCGAGAACCATAACAGCTTGGCGACCTTCCATTTTAGGGAAAGACTCCACGACTGCAATTACTTCCAAATCAGCTTTGATACGGTTCAAAAGATCCATACCTAGGCTTTGGTGAGCCATCTCACGACCACGGAAACGAAGCGTTACTTTCGCTTTGTCGCCGTCTTCTAGAAAACGAGTCAGGTTGCGTAGTTTTACCTGGTAATCGTTTTCATCTGTACCGGGACGGAATTTGATCTCCTTCACCTGTACAATTTTCTGCTTCTTTTTTTGTTCCTTTTGAGCTTTCGCTTTATCAAAAAGGAACTTACCGTAGTCCATTACACGGCAAACCGGCGGCTCGGCATTAGGACTGATCTCTACTAAATCAACACCGACTTCATCAGCAACTTCTTGTGCTTCTCTAATAGTCAAGATACCTAATGGCTCACCGTCAAGACCGTTAAGACGGACTTCTGAAACACCAGTGATGAGCTCGTTAATTCTATTCGGGGCCGCCTGGCGCCCTGCTGTTTTTTTGATCTTTATGACCTAATCCTCCAACAAATTGAGACTACGGAGCGAAATTTGATTCTTGAGCTTAGTAGCAAATTCTTCGATTTGCATTTTACCTAAGTCAACTCCCTCTCGGGTACGCACCGCTACTTCCTTATTCTCTACTTCTTGATCTCCAACGACCAATAAATAAGGGACACGCCTTAAGGTGTGCTCGCGTATTTTAAAGCCTATCTTCTCATTCCTCAAGTCTTTAGTTGCACGAATTCCATGTTCTTTGAATAATTTGACAACTTTTTCTGCATAATCAGACTGTTTATCAGTAATATTCATTACAACCACTTGTTGAGGCGCTAACCAAGCAGGGAATTTTCCAGCGTACTCTTCAATAAGAATACCCAAGAAGCGCTCTAACGAACCAAGAATGGCTCGATGGATCATCACTGGCGTTTGACGACTATTGTCTTCAGCCACATAAGTCGCACCTAAACGACCTGGTAATGCGTAATCTAATTGCACAGTACCACACTGCCATGCTCTGTCTAAACAGTCGTGTAATGTGAATTCAATCTTAGGCCCGTAGAAAGCACCTTCACCTGGAAGAATTTCAAATTCGATATCATTGGCTTTAAGAGCTTGCTGCAGTGCTTCTTCAGCGCGGTCCCACATATCATCATCACCGATACGTTTTTCAGGACGAGTAGAAAGCTTCACAACGATATTTTTAAAACCAAATGTTTCGTAGGTGTCATAAACCATTTGAATACATGCACTAACTTCCTGCTGAACTTGATCTTCAGTACAGAATACATGTGCATCATCTTGCGTAAAGCCACGAACACGCATCAAGCCATGTAGTGAACCTGATGGTTCATTACGGTGACAACAACCAAACTCAGCCATACGCAAAGGAAGATCGCGATAAGACTTAAGACCCTGATTAAAGATTTGAACGTGTCCAGGGCAGTTCATTGGCTTAATAGCATACTCACGGTTTTCTGAGTTTGTAGTGAACATTGCCTCAGAATACTTATCCCAATGGCCTGAACGTTCCCACAATACGCGATCCATCATCAATGGACCTTTTACTTCTTGATAAGTGTACTGGCCTAGCTTTTGGCGGATGAATTTCTCAAGTTCTAGGAATAAACTCCAGCCATCGTTGTGCCAGAACACCATACCAGGTGCTTCTTCTTGCATATGGTAAAGATCAAGTTGCTTACCAATCTTACGGTGATCACGCTTAGCCGCTTCTTCTAAACGATTAAGGTGTACTTTTAGTGCCTTCTTATCTGCCCATGCTGTACCGTAAACACGTTGCAGCATTTTGTTGTCAGAGTTTCCACGCCAGTAGGCACCAGCAACACTCATCAACTTAAAGTTCTGACAGAATTTCATATTCGGTACATGCGGGCCGCGGCACATATCAACATACTCTTCATGATGATAAAGCGCTGGAGTTGCATCTTTGCTGATGTTCTCATCAAGGATGGCTATCTTATAGCTTTCACCGCGAGCTTCAAAAGTATCACGCGCTTCTTGCCAGCTAACGACTCGCTTATCAACGGCGTAGTTAGTTTTTGCAAGTTGAGTCATACGCTTTTGCAGCGCATCGATATCTTCCTGGGTTAATTTATGATCTAAGTCGATATCATAATAAAAACCATTGTCGATAACAGGACCAATCGCCATTTTAGCTTCTGGCCAAAGTTGCTTAAAAGCATGACCGAGCAAATGTGCACAAGAGTGGCGAAGGATCTCTACACCCTCTTCATCTTTAGCTGTGATAATAGAAAGTTCCGAATCAGTATCAATGATATCGCAAGCATCTTTCAGCTCACCATTAACACGTCCAGCGATACAAGCTTTCGCTAGACCAGGACCAATATCGGCGGCAACATCTAAAGTAGAAACAGGTTGGGCAAACTCGCGTTTGCTTCCATCAGGAAGTGTAATTACAGGCATGAATTTTCCTTTTCCAGTGGTGACCCCCACGTAGGGCCACTTGGGTTTAATAATTAAGAGTTTAACGCCACCGGGACAAGACCGTACAGGAGTCTATGTTTTCCGGCGCGTAAGCGCGTAATTCTAAGTGATAGCCACGGGTGGATGCAAGTTTTACCTTGAGATTAGTTTTTCCTATTTAGATGATGAAAAGCATCTGGGATTAACATTACAAAATAAATGCCTACGGTAACTTTACTTTCACTCTTAGTGCTTAATCCAATTACGTACAATTAGGATGGACATTATACTAAAGGTGAAATAACTAGCCACGACACTCAGTCAAGTTGGATATGTTCAAAGCAATAAAGCACAACCATCAATAATCGACAATGCACTCCTAGCCAGATTGCGTTGAAACAGAACAAGGGCTCAGCTTTTAGCTAGCCAAATCAAGCTGGTCAAAGCTCTACGCAGCCAGATACATTCTAATGGTAGAGGAAGTTGTAGTGTACCAAGTATTAGATTGTTTGTTTCCTTATGATAAGGCCATAATACCTTATTATATAGCAACACAACATTATGGATAATCGTTATGGACAGATGGGCTCTTATTACTGGTGCAGCAAAACGTATCGGCAACTGTATTGCTAAGCAACTTCACCAAGATGGGTTCAACATACTCATTCATTACAGCCAATCTCATAATGCAGCACTAACACTATATAATGAACTAAATGCGGCTAGACCTAACACTGCAAAAATCGTGCGGGCCGAACTCAACAATCAGCTTGAACTTGAACAATTTATTAATAACGTAAAATCATTGGCTTTACCCCTAAAGGTATTAGTGAATAACGCCTCCGAATTCTACCCTACTCCTATAGGCCAAACCGATTACTTAGCGGCACAACAACTACTTGCAACAAATTTGTTAGCCCCCTACTTCTTAGCTGAACAATTGGCTCCAATATTGAAACAACAAGGTGGCTGCATAATCAACCTAATTGATATCCATGCTAAGCGCCCACTAAAAGATCATGGGCTATACTCTATATCAAAGGCAGCACTTGAGATGGCAACACTTTCGCTGGCACAAGAACTTGCTCCTGATATCCGCGTAAATGGCGTGGCACCAGGCGCAATCCTCTGGCCAGAACAATCAAATGATAACTCTCAAAACCCTGTCTTAAAAGAGATCCCCTTAGCAAGACTTGGCCAAACAGACGACGTTGCTAAGTTGATATCTCATTTAGTTAGCGCTCCTTATATCTCAGGGCAGATTATTGCGGTAGATGGAGGACGAAGCGCTGTCGGATTTACGGGAGCTTAATATGCGATTTATCAATAAAACCATTTCATGTCCGCATTGTGGACATCATCAACATCTCAATATTGATGCGACTGGCGGTGATCAGGATTATTACGAAGATTGTAGAGTATGCTGCAACCCGATTCATATGCGAATGCATCTCGATGAGTCTAGGCTGACAATAGAACTCTATATTGATTCAGATGACGAGCAAATTTACTAATTTAACGCGCTGTTTGCTAGCAAAGCCAACCAGCGCCTTCAGGCTTTATTTAGTCAGCAAAGCGCTTTGCTAATACACGCTCGACAGTATCGACAATAGCTTGCGTTTGACTATCAATCTCAATGTTGATTGAATCACCCACGCGATATGAATCCAAATTGGTTAGTTTTAGTGTTTCGGGGATCAAATGCAGCATAAAACTAGAGCCCGAAACCTCGCCTACAGTTAGGCTACAGCCATTCACACCAACAAAGCCTTTATAGAGAATATAATTCATCCACTTTGGTTCGACTGACAGGCAAATATCATGGTGAGATTCAGTTTTACTTACCGATTTAACTATGGCTTCTGTGTGCACATGGCCCGATAAAACATGTCCCCCGATCTCACTACCGAAGGTTAATGACCGCTCAATGTTAACTTGTGACCCAGGTCTCAGATTTGAGAGGTTAGTTAGCTTGAGAGTCTCTTCCATTACATCAAAAAACACCCTATTATCATCTATTCTCGTAACTGTTAAACAAACACCGTTATTTGCGACACTTGCCCCTAGTGAAAGTCCCTCGCGCAAATCCGGGCCAATAGCGATCTGTAGTGTATTTAAACCCGTTTTTTTATCTATCGCCAACACTTCGCATGTTGCTTGAACTATACCTGTAAACATTTTATCTCTCGTAAGTATTAAGGGCTCTATTCATGAACCATTCTGGCTTTCAGGCCAAACGCTTAATTCAATTAGCACTTCCTGTTCTAATTGCTCAAGTTACCCAGACTATGATGGGTTTCATCGATACTGTTATGGCTGGCCGAGTCAGTGCTGTTGATATGGCTGCCGTCGCTATTGGTTCAAGTTTGTGGCTGCCTGCACTATTGTTCGTGCAAGGGCTACTAATGGCATTTACGCCCGTTTTTGCCCATCATCATGGTGCAAATAATCAAAAGGCAATCCAACCATTAGCTTTCCAAGCCGGATATATTGCCATAATAGGCAGCCTAGGTGTGATGTTCTTCCTCTCACTTGGGGAGAATATATTAGCGCTGATGGATTTGGAACCAGAAATGGCTCAGCTTAGTGTTGGCTACTTAAATGGCTTTCTTTGGGGCGTACCTGCTTTTGTTCTATATCAAGTTCTACGCGGGTGCAGTGAAGGGATCTCCTACACTCTACCGACTATGGTAATTGGTTTTGTTGGCTTAGCGGTCAATATCCCTGCTAACTATATCTTTATCTATGGCCATTTCGGTATCCCCGCTATGGGAGGTGCTGGTTGTGGCGTCGCAACAGCATTAGTATTTTGGGCAATGTTTATTGCGATGATCATCTATATGCAATTTCACGCAAAATTCAAAGAGCTCGCCCCCTTTAAATCTTTTCATATGCCAGACCTTAGTATTATGATCGATATGACTAAGCATGGTTTCCCAATTGCGATGGCGCTATTTTTTGAAGTCAGTTTGTTTGCCATTATTGCCCTATTACTTGCCCCTCTGGGTGCTACAGTGGTAGCAGGCCATCAAATAGCACTAAACTTTTCATCCATCGTATTTATGCTACCACTATCTATAGGTATTGCGGTTTCGATACGCGTTGGCTACTACCTTGGTCAAGGCAAACCGGAAATATCATCAATGATCACCCGTCTTGGGTTGATCATCTCTTTCTCATTAGCACTGTTTACTGCCATTATTACGGTGATGTTCAGAAATGAAATTGCATTACTCTATAATGACAACCCAGATGTGATTACATTGGCCGGTAGCCTGATGTTCTTTGCTGCAATCTATCAGCTGTCGGATGCTATTCAAGTTGTAACGGCTGGTGCACTGCGCGGCTATAAAGATACTCGCAGTGCTTTTTACATTACCCTAGTCTCTTATTGGGCTGTCGGCATGACACTTGGCTATACATTGGCTAGAACTGACATACTCGTTCCAGCTATGGGAGCACAAGGTTTTTGGATTGGGCTTATAGCTGGACTGACGACAGCTGCAATATTATTCGCTATGCGCTTGAGGTATATCCAAAAAAGAGGCGCGATACTTTCTGTAATGTAATATTTTTACTCATAGTTTGCTCAAATCGTCTAATCAGCATACAAGTTGGGCAGCAAAGCAGCATTTAACACAAAAGAGTGTTTTTTTACTTGCGCCAATCCTGCATCGACCGTACTATAGCGCTCGTTCCAAGGCAACAGCCAACAGAACATGCAGTATAAACAGTCGCGGGATGGAGCAGTATGGTAGCTCGTCGGGCTCATAACCCGAAGGTCGTTGGTTCAAATCCAGCTCCCGCAACCAATACAACCGTAGCTCAGTTGGTTAGAGCACTACCTTGACATGGTAGGGGTCGGTGGTTCGAATCCACTCGGTTGTACCAAACTGTTTATATGCAAGCCCTGTAAAAATACAACCGTAGCTCAGTTGGTTAGAGCACTACCTTGACATGGTAGGGGTCGGTGGTTCGAATCCACTCGGTTGTACCAATTCTTTTTAGTTGAATTAAAATACTAGTTTTTAAAATGATACATCCGGACGCGGGATGGAGCAGTATGGTAGCTCGTCGGGCTCATAACCCGAAGGTCGTTGGTTCAAATCCAGCTCCCGCAACCAATTCTTTATTAGTAGAATTAAAACAACTAATGCGTTCAACACGGACGCGGGATGGAGCAGTATGGTAGCTCGTCGGGCTCATAACCCGAAGGTCGTTGGTTCAAATCCAGCTCCCGCAACCAATTCTTTATTAGCAGAATTAAAACAACTAATGCGTTCAACACGGACGCGGGATGGAGCAGTATGGTAGCTCGTCGGGCTCATAACCCGAAGGTCGTTGGTTCAAATCCAGCTCCCGCAACCAATTCTTTATTAGTAGAATTAAAACAACTAGTGCGTTCAACACGGACGCGGGATGGAGCAGTATGGTAGCTCGTCGGGCTCATAACCCGAAGGTCGTTGGTTCAAATCCAGCTCCCGCAACCAATTCTTTATTAGTAGAATTAAAACAACTAGTGCGTTCAACACGGACGCGGGATGGAGCAGTATGGTAGCTCGTCGGGCTCATAACCCGAAGGTCGTTGGTTCAAATCCAGCTCCCGCAACCAATTCTTTATTAGTAGAATTAAAACAACTAGTGCGTTCAACACGGACGCGGGATGGAGCAGCATAAAAGCTACTCGGACTCAACTTTTTAAAAGAACATGGCGAAGGTCGTTGCCCTGCTCTACAAATAGTAATCCAGCTCCCGCAACCAATTCTTTATTAGCAGAATTAAAACAACTAGTGCGTTCAACACGGACGCGGGATGGAGCAGTATGGTAGCTCGTCGGGCTCATAACCCGAAGGTCGTTGGTTCAAATCCAGCTCCCGCAACCAATTCTTTATTAGTAGAATCAAGATAACTAGTGCGTCAACGCATGCGCGGGATGGAGCAGTATAAAAGCTACTCGGACTCAACTATTTATTGAAGCTTGGCGAAGGTCGTTGCCCTGCTCTTTTTAAAAATAACCCAGCTCTCGCAATCAATTCTTACTTAGCAGAATTAAAACAACTAATGCGTTAATCAAATAGTAGGCCAGCATAAGCTGGTTTTTTTATGTCTAAAATTTAGTACTACATTTCATTGCAGACCAATATCTGCCCCATTAATAGTGCAATTGGTTTCTCTCTACTTAATTCTTTAGAATAAATCTTTTAAACAAAAAGCGCAGTAGAAGGCACTACAGGGGTAAATACTGGGGATAAGTCCGCTGACTTTTTAATTGGAGTCAAAGACACAACCTTTAATTCCTAATATCTTACTCGCAATATCAGTCAGGAAGTTAAGTTCAGGTGTAGGTAGATTAAAAATTGATGGTGCGGCAGCATCAATTAACTCGTTGTTGCTATTTCATCATAACGAGCGCAGCTAAAGCACTCTTAGTGCGTGTATTTTCAGTAATTACATATTTGACACGTTGAGACTGGACCGCAGTTAACCTACTACGATGGTTTTCTAATTGTTCTGTTGTGACATTTATAATGCCTTTAAGTGTGCCACAACGGTTCATATTTTCGAATTCGCGCTTGCTAGTGATCGAACATTCAGAGAGTGGCGCAGTTAGTAGGTTTAATTATCGTAATCAAGTCACATTGCGTGATCCTGCAGACCAAAGGTAGAAAGCTACCTACTCACAATCAGCACCGCTTGTACATCAAGAACAACGTCATATAGATAAGCGTACAATTTAAGTAGTGAAACAACTGTACCCATACACAATAAGCTTGCCAAAAACTCTCGTTATACAGAAGAGCAATTGAAAAACCTTAATATGTTGAGGCTGTGGAGTTAAAACTACTGATCTTGCGTAACAGCCAGAATGTGAAGAGTCGTTAAAGTTGGTACTTGGGGAGACACTGCAAGCCCTGAGAACGCAGAGTTAAGAAACAAGTATCCTAATTGTCAGATTCACAGTAGACGCTTAAGAATGCTCGATTTGAAGCAGTAGAAAATCACATGCGCTCATTCTAAAGTCCAACACCTAGTTTACGTTTAATAATGTAAGCTAGGTGTTGTTCACTTCAAGCTCGCTTATCTTAGTCGCGACAGTATCAACCCTCTCTCACGGGAAGCGGTTTTAACTCAAAATTCTCTGTTAAAGAGTAATCAAAAATCAAAGCACAGTCGGTTGAATAATCACAAGCTAAAAACCGCTAGTTTGATGGGTTACTTACCCCAAGGATTAGTCGGATCTTGCGAAGGCGCAGGTCGATTTTTGTCTGAGCGTCGATTTTGTGCATATGAATCCTGCGCTCTTGGTTTATCCTTACCATAACGTGGGCGACCGCCTTTGTTCTGCTTCATCGCTTCATAATCAGCCGTAGCTTTAGCGCGCATCTCTTCAATTAACTCAATGGTTAACTCTTGCGGCTTACGTGGCACAATGCCATCTGCAAATCCACGTTCACGAGGCTTGAGATCAAACTGAGCTTCGCTACCTTTTGGCATACGTTTGAAGCGATAAAGATAAAAGCTTTCAACACGCTCTCTCGCCCATTCTGTCTTCTTGAGGAACTTAATACAAGCCGGCATATTTGGATTAGAGTTAAAACACTCTAGGCGGATCGCCGCATAGAGGATCTTCCAATCGTAAAAATCGACAAGCTCTGTCACCATAGTTTCAAGGTTTAAGCCGTGCAGTGGGTTGTTCTGTTGATGTTCAATCATGAGGTGTCCAAAAATCGCTGATAATGTACAAAAATCGTTAGATAACTAACTAGGCCATTGTCTCACGGCCACAATATAGTTGTAATAATAACAAGAAAATACCGATATCACCCACTCAAATCAGCTAAGCCAACCATTTTTTGTAAAAAGCAGACGAAACTCGACAATTAATTCGCTTAAATGGATTGGTTGCTCGACATCTGAGCACCTATCTCTGTATAATGCGCGGCTGTTTTACCTATGCAAACGCTTACCCTATTAGGGGGTGGCGGTTACCTGCTTAGCTTTGAATACTTAACATTTCAGGATATTCCATTGATCTCTACCGCAAACATCACCATGCAGTTCGGCCCTGAGCCATTGTTTGAAAACATCTCCGCAAAATTCGGCAACGGTAACCGTTACGGTTTAATCGGTGCAAACGGCTGTGGTAAGTCAACCTTTATGAAGATCCTTAGCGGTGAGCTTGCGCCGACCTCTGGAAACGTGTCTATCACACCGGGTCAAAAGGTCGGAACCCTAAGCCAGGACCAGTTTGCTTTTGAACAATACAGCGTTATTGATGCTGTAATTCAAGGTGACCCAAAGCTGTGGGAAGTAAAGCAAGAGCGGGAACGCATCTATTCTTTGCCAGAAATGAGCGAAGAAGACGGTATGAAGGTCGGCGAGCTTGAAAGTGAGTTTGCTGAAATGGATGGTTACAGCGCAGAAAGCCGCGCTGGTGAAATTCTGCTAGAAGCTGGCATTGAAGAAGAGTATCACTTTGGTTTAATGAGCCAAGTTGCACCGGGTAAAAAACTACGAGTGTTACTCGCGCAAGCATTATTCTCTAACCCTGATATCTTGTTACTCGATGAGCCAACAAACAACTTGGATATCCACACCATTAGTTGGTTAGCAGATGAGCTAAACAAACGTAAATGCACCATGATCATCATCTCGCATGACAGACACTTCTTAAACACTGTTTGTACGCACATGGCTGATATCGATTACGGTGAACTACGCGTCTACCCAGGTAACTACGAGTACTTCTTAGAAGCAGCTGGTCTTATCCAAGAGCAACTGCTTGCTGGTAACGCTAAGAAAAGTGCTGAAATGGCAGAGCTGCAAGACTTCGTAAACCGCTTTGGTGCTAATGCATCGAAAGCAAAACAGGCGAGCTCGCGTGCTAAGAAACTGGACAAAATCTCTCTTGATGATGTTAAATCATCGAGCCGTATGACACCGTCACTTCGCTTCGATGAAAGCAAGAAAATGCATCGCCAAGCACTCGTGATTGAAGAGCTAAGCCATGGTTTTGACGGTGGTACGCTATTCCAAGGTGGCAACCTTATTCTTGAAGCCGGTGCCAAGCTTGCCGTTATTGGTGAGAATGGCGTGGGTAAAACAACCCTACTTCGTTGTTTAGTTAACGAATTAGAGCACAATGAAGGTGTTATTAAGTGGTCTGAAAATGCTGCTATCGGCTACTGCCCACAAGATAGCACCACTGATTTTGATAACGATTTCACCCTGTTTGATTGGATGTCACAATGGCGTACACCAAAGCATAATGACCTTTCGGTTCGTGGCATGTTAGGCCGTCTGCTCTTCACTGAAGACGATGCCAACAAAAAAGCTCGTAACTGCTCTGGTGGTGAAAAGAACCGCTTATTATTTGGCAAGTTGATGATGATGGATGTCAACGTACTTGTAATGGATGAACCAACTAACCACATGGATATGGAAGCCATTGAAGCACTTAACAATGCACTTAAAGACTTCGAAGGCACCTTGATATTCGTCAGCCACGATCGGGAGTTTGTATCATCACTTGCAACTCATATCATCGACGTGAAAGACAATAACTTAATCAACTTCCATGGCTCGTTCAACGAGTACATGTCGAGCCAAGCTGAAGCACTAGCGAATCAATAAACCTCGACCTTAGTGTTGATGTAAAGCTTATAAAAAAGCCATTTGACTATTCAAATGGCTTTTTTTGTTCTATAAATTTCTTAAGCTGCTCTAGCTTAAGATAAAGCTAATCAAAATGCCCAACACATTATAAATATCGATTTAAAAACTCTAGATACTTGTTCGATGCACTAATACGATTGGATTTTTTGCTGAACCCATGCCCTTCATCATCAAATACTAAATAGTCGACATAAGTACCGCCGGAGCGAATAGACTCTACCATCTCATCGCTTTCTATCTTTAATACTCTTGGGTCATTAGCCCCTTGCACAACAAGTACAGGGCTCTTTACCTGTTCACCGAAAAATACCGGTGAAATATTGTGTAAACGCTCTCTGTCTGTCGCTGGGTCGCCCAATTCGTCATAAAGACTTTTTCTAAATGCTTCCCAGTATGGGGGAATGCTTTCAAGTGTACGAACCCAGTTAGTCACACCAAATATATTGATCCCAACTTCAAACTCATCAGTAAATGCCATTGCAGCCATCGTTAGGTAGCCGCCGTAACTGCCACCCATAACGCCAATTCTATCGGCATCAACCCAATCCAATGTTTGCAGGTATTTTTTGTTATACACCACATCTTGCAGGTCATCTTCACCATGGCGTTTGTCGTCTAAGTGGAAAAACGTTTTGCCGTAACCACTCGAACCACGATTATTAATTTTGATAATGGCATAGCCGTTATTAACTAAGTGCTGCACTGTGGCTGAATAACCTTTACGCGACTGACCTCCAGGGCCACCATGAATATAGATAAGCGCGGGTACTTTTTTCATTGTTGTTTGTTTAGGTTTATACAAAATAGCGGGTATTTCTACTCCATCAAAACTCTTAAACCGAACAACTTTACCTGAGACCAAATTGGCTTCCTTAATCTGCGGGTTACCACTATTAGTCAGACGTAAAATCGACTCACTGCCTAGCTGATGGGTATATAAATTAGACGGGGACGTGTCTGAATTGATGTAAAACACCATAGAACTTGAGTCTTTGGAAAAACTGACCCCGCGTAAATCTCCGCTTGGCAGCGTGGGCAATTTGAGCTCAGTGTTGGTTTTTAGATCGGTAATGACTAACTGAGTTTGTGCGTCGGCGTTAATACCCGATATTTGAAAGCGGCCATCTTTTGAAAAGTAGCTAAAGCTAACGTCCCAATCTGCTTTGGAATTTAACGCACTATCCCCAGTAGTAAGATCATATGACCATGCCTGATTGAACTCACCAAACTCATTAGTGGCAAATAACAGCTGTTTGTTGTCTTTAGAAAAAGTATAAACAGAGTAAGCCACATCGCCACTATGCTCAGTGAGTAACTTAGGTTTGTTCATTTTTAAACGAAGATCAACTAAATAGAGATCGGCATTACTATTGGAGTGGCTTTTACTCAAGGCAATGAAGCGTCCATTTGGGCTAACCCCCTCTACCCCATATCCAGATTCATTCTTAAACACCAATTTGCGGCTATAATCTGCAGCACTATATTGATATACATCGAAATATTTGGCATCTCTCTCGTTTGTTACCACAAAGAATGATTGCTCATCTTCATGCCAAGAAATGAGCGATGCTTTTAGCCCTTCTCCCGGAGTTAAATCGACTTCTTTACCGTCGAGCTCTTGAACAAACAGATGGTTAAGCTCATCACCTCCTTTGTCAGCGCTATAAAGAAAACGTTCGTCTTGGGGGAACCAGGTTTCTACAAAAATGGACTCCTTCGTTGACGAGGTCAATTGCGTTGCAGCTGAACCATCAACTGGAACGCGATAAGCATTGAAAATTCCACTTTCATCATTACTCACCAATACGGCATTACCTAGATGATTAATGGATGAGCCAAACACGCTGGTGGTTTTATAAAATTGTTCTGCGCTGTAGGTTTCAAAGGCAACGGGACTAACAGTCTCAGCTTGCTGCTTAGTGTCATTCTGATTGCCACTATAACTGCAACCAGTAAGCGCTATAGCAACTATTGTCGTTGCGACGAAGCTTCTATACATGAAGATATCCTTATTCTGTCCACTCGGTAAATACCATTGGTATAAATTCTTTAAAGCAATAACTTAAGGCTTTATTGATTTAAGCTTAACAATGCTAACCTAACAGCAGGTGCCCTCAAACGCCAACAGTGAAGATGACTATCAACGCTAGGCACCTGCTGCACATCTAAGTCACTATGGCCATTTATAGAGCAAGTAAGTGTCTACGAGTATCGCTATCAAGTTTCTCAATAGCGTAACGAAGGGTTCCGCGCTGCATATCAGAGATATTGGCTTTTAGGTAATCGATAACCTCAGGCTCATGTTCAACAGAGGCTACCTTCAGCAGCCAACCAACACTTTTTTGAACAAAAGGATCTGAGTCACTCAGTAGTAAATCACAGTTTTCGAAGATCAGTTTTGGGTCTAAAACATATACCGATTTACCAATATTTCGTTTGATAAACTTAACCCACACCACATTGCTGGCACGGCGACACCAAGGGTTACTCGAGTACGCCCAATACTGGGTTGTTGTAATCAAATGAGGTCTTGAAAGCATAAACTGATAAATCGTTTTAATGCATAGATCGTCAACATGAGACCAGTTAGACACATAGTGCTCCAGCCAGTAGTGGAAACGCTTTAGTAATTCATCATCGAAATGGCGTTTAACAAACTTGTTAAGTAGACCAAAGGCTAACAATACCTCTTCAGTGTAAATAGCGTTCTCAAGTATATGCTCGCAGAGTTCTAGGTTATCATCAGCACTTAAGTGACTGTTCTGTAGTTGAAAGGCTACAATAACCTGCTTGATATCCGCTGCTTTCGCCCCGATGAAATTAACCTCATGGTTAAAAAAGTGCGCCATCGATTTTGCTTTTTCTAGCGAGCTTACATGCAACAAGGCATCACACAATTGGTTTGAATACTGAACAACACTATCTTTAGTCATTTCTATGACTTCCCTAACCTTCAGTTTTAACCATGACTGTCTGTGTATAGCTAGCTAAAAGCTTTACTAAGGCTTTAACTATAACTTTATCCGCGGTGCAGAAGTATTAGCTCGCTCAAAATGGTGAAAAAAAAGCCCATCGAAAGATGGGCTTCATTAGGCAAACAAAAGTTGAAGCAACGAATACTATAAACTTACAGCTTTGTCTTTACGCGCTTGATGCAATTTCTTATAGCTTTCAATCAATCTCAAGTGCGGCTCAATACCTTCAAGCTTCATGCTAGTTTTTGTCAGACCAAAGAACTTAACCTCAGCGGTTACCGAACCGACAACATTTTGCATGTTCTCTTCACCAAACATTCTATTGAAGTTACCAATAAAGTGTTCAAGCTCAAGCTCCTCATCCATGGTGACTTCAAGTACCGCATTAACCGCTTGATAGAATAAACCACGCTCAACCGTATTGTCGTTGTACTGCAAAAATTCAGCCACCAACTCCATCGCATTTTCTAACTCACCAAGAGCCAGATAGATTAGGATCTTAAGCTCAATAATCGTTAACTGGCCCCACACAGTGTTTTCGTCAAACACAATCCCAATCAAGGTTGGAATGTCAGTTTGGTTATCGAGTTGACTCTCTTCTAGTCGTTCAACTAAATCAGCGAGTTCGTCATCCGCTAAAGAATGCAGATTCAGGATATCTTCGCGATAATTAAGCGACTTATTAGTGTTATCCCAAATCAAATCTTCGACTGGATATACTTCAGAGTAATCTGGTACCAATATGCGACATACTGATGCACCTAGTTGATCAAACTCGGCAATATAAGCTTCTTTGCCAATATCAGCCAAGATGCCAAATAAACTTTCTGTTTCCTCTTCATTACTGCCAGAGAAATCCCACTCGCAGAAATCATAGTCATGCTTGCTGCTAAAGAAACGCCATGAAATAACACCTGTAGAATCAATAAAGTGCTCAACGAAGTTCTCTGGCTCTGTAACCGTCATACTATCGAATGTCGGCTTAGGGACATCGTTTAAGCCTTCAAAACTGCGACCTTGCAACAACTCGGTCAAACTGCGCTCCACTGCGACTTCAAAGCTTGGGTGTGCACCAAATGATGCAAATACACCACCCGTTCTAGGGTTCATCAAGGTGACACACATAACGGGGAACTGTCCACCTAGCGACGCGTCTTTAACGACTACGGGGAAACCTTGTGCTTCTAGCCCTGCAATTCCAGCTAAGATCGCGGGATACTTTTCAAGTACAGCCATAGGGACATCTGGCAGCACAATTTCTTGTTCAATGATCTGTCTTTTAACCGCACGCTCAAATATTTCTGATAAGCACTGCACCTTCGCTTCAGCTAGGTTATTACCCGCACTCATGCCGTTACTTAAGAATAGGTTTTCAATTAAGTTAGACGGAAAGTAAACTGTTTCACCATCAGAGTGGCGCACATAGGGGATAGAACAAATACCACGCTCTGTCATGCCAGAGTTAGTGTCGATAAGATTAGAACCCGCAAGTTCATCATCTGGGTTGTAGATCTCCAAACAATATTGATCCAAAATGCCAGCAGGTAATGAGTCATCCTCTTCTAACGCAAACCATTTTTCATTTGGATAATGAACAAACTCGCTGTTTGCTATCTCCTCACCGAAGAATTGATCGTTATAGAAGAAGTTACAGTTTAGTCGTTCAATAAATTCACCAAGCGCTGAACAAAGTGCACTCTCTTTGGTTGCACCTTTACCGTTGGTGAAACACATTGGCGATGCGGCATCACGAATGTGCAGAGACCACACATTAGGCACTATATTACGCCATGAAGAAATTTCAATCTTCATGCCTAATTCGGCAAGCATACTGGTCATATTGGAAATCGTTTGCTCAAGCGGCAAATCTTTACCCAATATGTAGGTACTTGCGTCGCTGTCGGCTTGACCCATCAACATCGCATTTGCATCTTCGTCAAGATTTTCAACCGTTTCGATTTTAAACTCTGGCCCGGTCTGCACCACTTTCTTAACCGTACAGCGGTCGATCGAGCGAAGAATGCCTGTCCTGTCTTTCTCAGATATATCTGCTGGCAGCTCAACCTGAATTTGAAATATTTGGTTATAGCGGTCTTCAGGATCAACAATGTTGTTTTGCGACAGCCTGATGTTTTCCGTTGGAATATCTCGAGCCTTACAGTACACCTTGATGAAATAGGCGGCACATAGCGCTGACGACGCTAAGAAGTAATCAAAAGGGCTAGGGGCTGAACCATCGCCTTTGTAACGAATAGGCTGGTCTGCTGTGACGGTAAAGTCATCAAACTTTGCTTCAAGTCTGAGGTTGTCGAGAAAGTTAACTTTGATTTCCATTGAATAGTGTCCAGAGTCGTGCGCTGTCAATCGGCTAGCGTGCCTTAATGTAGAGAATTATCGGTGTTTTTCAGGCAATAGTCTTGGATTAATTACCTAAATGGCTTAATTAGGCTTTTTTAGTGTTAGAACGATAGTTAGCTTGGCTAATTTCATCGCACCGAGCGTCTCCAACTTTCACTAATACCGTAAAATAACACCATTGACCATTATCGATAGCCTTTGCACATCATTAGCATTGCAGCTAGCAGAATGGCTTATTATATCGGCTTAACTCCCTGTAGTGATTAACGACTCAGAAGCAAAAGTCGAATAATTAGAAAATAGCCGTTTATGAGCTGGCGGTAGTTTAATTATACGGATAAATGCATCATCTCGCCTTTACACTGCATACTTCATGTCGCCTAGCGATAACTTTCCCACTCAATTAACTCCAAATAACGGGTTCTGTTCAATTAATAATAGTGACTACACACACAAAATTAGACACCACTTTAGTTTGTTAATAGTTTAACTGCTGTCGGTCACATCCAAGTCTTTACCACTCATGCTAGCCTAAAGTTCAAGGCTAAAGCAGATTTTAAATGACAGATTTGCTTTGTATTATCATCTAGATATCAAAACCATTGATGCTATAGGAATAGGGTTGAAGTAATGAAAAGAATCGTACTGGCAAGCTTGATCAGTTGTATTTTTGCAAGTTCAGCAGTTGCTAAGGACCTTGAAGCTGATGCTGCTATAGGTATGGCAAGTTTAATGATTTGCACCACTTTTTACAGTGAAAATGACATGCAAATAGAAGGTACTATTGTTGGGCAATCGATGATGTCGCATAAAAACGCGGGGATCGAAGAGATGACAATGTCCAAAAGCACTAACGATCAGTTAGAAGCATACATGGCCAAGTTCAAAGCAGCTAGCAAAGAACAAAAAGCTCTACTGTGTAATGAAGCCATCGAATTTGCCCGTAATAGTGATTTCATCAGCCAATAGGCTCTATTTAGGCTCTGATATAATCGCAGATGGAATATATGGCTCAGAAAGCAACTATTCGCCACAGTCTCAGAAAATCAGTCGTGCATTATCTATAAATGCTCATTGGTTAAAGACGCTCAAATTGAGGTAGCCCTGTTAATTGGACTTCAACAAGACCATACTGAAATGGATGCATAACGAACGGCATTTATAGTCAAAGTCATCAGGAGCTAAAGCCCTAAGGTTGGTTTTTACTGGCTTTGGGTCTAACACATAAGAAGGTGGAATGTATTATGAGTAAAGGACAAGACAGTAAAAAGGCTGTTAAAAAACAGCCACTTTTAACAGCAAAAGAAAAGAAAGCTGCTAAAGCGGCGAAAAAAGCAGCGTCTAAATCTTCAGCGATATAAGCACTAATATGGCCGTCAAAATTTTACGATGGCCATTATTTTTTATTGATATTAAGCTATAGCATTGCTTCTCTTTCAACACTACATTCATAAGATGCCATTTCGAATTCTCTACAAACCCAAGGTCGATTCTCATAAATGGAACACATCATCGTCTCACGGTCTAACGCAGCACACCAACCATCCTCTAAACGCAACATCGTTTCACCGCCCCAATTATCGACAGCGATATGCTCTTCAGGAACACCTGTATCGGTAAGAAGAAAAACCTCTAAACGGCAGCAGCAAGCCTGACAGTTTGAACAGGTAATTTCCGTTTCCGGTACATTTTTAATATTTATCGTCATGGGTGTCATCAAAAAGAATAATTGCGCATTTTACCCCAACTAAACAAATTATGAAATTGACTTAAGTGGCGTGTGAGCTCCCCACTATGCTAAGAAGTGCAGAACAATAGGTTACCTGCGAGCATAGTTACGTCTACATTGACAACGAGTTCTCCTACTTTGCAGACATCATTTACATTGACCTGAAAGCATGTTTCACCACCTTCAAAATCTTTAGCAGGGTTAATTAGGTCATTTAACTAGAGTGCCTGATCGCGAGCCATACTACAAAAACACACTTTGACAGCCACTATTTCCTAGACGGCAATGCCAAAATAAGGAGTTTCAACGGTTGCTCAAATATGAACAGAAGCGGTACTCAAACAACAAATAAAAGTCCCGCTTTACATGCTGACGAGTTAAAGAGGGACAACTTTATTAGCACAAGGCCCTTTTTGACCTTGGCCAACTTCAAATTCAACAGCTTGACCATCATTTAGTGTTGCGTAATCACCACCACTTTGAATCTCTGAATGGTGAACAAAAAGATCTTTACTACCATCTTCAGGGGTGATGAATCCAAAACCTTTATCCGCGTTGAACCACTTTACAATACCTTTACTCATATTAATCTCTTTAGTTTAATAGTGCTAAGTCATAGCAATAGATTGCCCTTACATTATAACCCAATAATGAAATACACGAATATTAGTGTCGCGCCTATTGCCTAGGTTCAGCGGATTGCAATGCGATATAAAAAGCAGAACATGGTAATTCACGTTCTGCTTACTCACTTCGACTAGATTTGCTGATGATATAATAGACTTTAAATATGATTTTATAGTGTATCGCTAGGCACTCTGACCCAACCTTGCATCAGTACACGAGCGCTACGACTCATTACGGCTTTGTTTACCTTCCACTGCCCACCAACAAGACTTGCTTGGGCACCCACTTTTAACGTGCCTGATGGGTGGCCAAAAAGTACAGATTCACGCTCTACGTTACCAGCAGCCATACTGACTAAAGTTCCAGGGATCGCAGCGGCAGTACCAATCGCTACCGCAGCAGTCCCCATCATCGCGTGATGCAGTTTACCCATAGATAACGCACGTACATTTAGGTCGATATCAGCTTTAGTGATCGCTTTACCACTTGATGAAGTGTAATCAATAGGCTCTGCAACAATGGCAACCTTAGGAGTATGTTGGCGTCCTGCAGCTTCATCAATATGGCTTATCAGTCCCATCTGCACGGCGCCATAAACACGAATAGTTTCAAACATTGTTAACGCGTTAGGGTCACTGTTTATCGCCTCTTGTAGCTCAGCGCCGCTGTAACCGAGATCTTTTGCGTTAACAAACACCGTCGGAATACCTGCATTAATCATGGTGGCTTTTAGCATACCAGCAGGAACAATATCTTCAGGTAACATTAAGTCATCAACTAAATTGCCAGTCGGGAACATAGCTCCTTCGCCATCGGCAGGGTCGATAAACTCCACCTGTACTTCAGCTGCAGGAAAAGTAACACCGTCGAGTTCAAAGTCACCGGTTTCTTGGACTTCGCCATTAGTGATTGGCACGTGGGCAATAATGGTTTTGCTGATATTCTGCTGCCAGATCCTAACCACTGCGATGCCATTTTCAGGGATGCGGCTGCTATCAACCAATCCACTGCTGATGGCAAATGAGCCAACTGCTGCAGACAAGTTGCCACAATTACCGCTCCAATCGACAAATGCTTTATCGATAGCGACTTGGCCAAAAAGATAATCCACATCGTGATCAGCTACAGTGCTCTTGGCCACAATGACAGTTTTACTGGTACTTGAGGTTGCCCCGCCCATACCATCGGTCTGCTTGCCATAAGGATCTGGACTGCCGATCACCCGAAGTAGCAACGAGTCTCGTGCTTTACCTGCTACCTGAGCTGCAAATGGAAGCTCCGTTAGATTGAAAAACACGCCTTTACTGGTGCCGCCGCGCATATAAGTGGCTGGCACTTTAATCTGGGGTAAGTGTACTTTTTTATTTGTCATATGAGGTTACCGTTAAATTACTTTTTTTTTAAAGCGTCGGTTATATGTTGTCACTAGCATCGAATGAAATGAGATTATTACGAGCAAGCCTAACGACCTTTAAAAGCGCTTAATATTGCCATGAAGATGAGCATTGGTGTCATGGCGAAATTTCAGTCCCCTGAAATACACTGCGCACAAGAGAAGGATCTCGAGTTGGCATTTCAACATAGACGTTATCGGACACCGCAGCGCCTACAAGGATGTACTTGCGGCGCCTCATCTACTTTGCAATATGCGTAGCCTATATTGCTGTAATATCTTTATTAAATTAATGATTCTCTAATTAACAGTCGACTCTAAAAAGTCCTGAGCAAAGCGCTGTAAGATCCCGCCAGCTTCATAGATTGACACCTCTTCAGCAGTGTCCAATCGACACTTGACTGCTATTTCAACTGTATCACCATTGTTACGCGTCATAATCACGGTTAGCGCAGCACCAGGTGTGCGTTCGCCAATCACGTCATAGGTTTCCGTACCATCGATTTGATAGGTATGACGGTTTTCACCCTTAGTAAATTCAAGTGGCAACACGCCCATACCAACGAGGTTGGTACGGTGGATGCGCTCAAAGCCTTCAGCGACAATCACTTCAACACCCGCTAAACGAACCCCCTTGGCAGCCCAGTCGCGGCTTGAACCTTGGCCATAGTCTGCGCCAGCGATGATGATAAGCGGCTGTTTACGCTCCATATAGGTCTCAATCGCTTCCCACATTCGTGACTGCGTACCTTCTGGTTCAATCCGCGCATAAGAGCCCTGCTTCACTTCAACTTCACCATTTTTACCTAACTTAGTGACCATCTCATTAAAAAGCTTTGGGTTAGCAAAAGTAGCACGTTGCGCGGTTAAATGATCGCCGCGATGCGTTGCATAGGAGTTGAAGTCAACTTCTGGCAGACCCATCTTGTCTAAATATGCCCCCGCTGCGCTGTCTAACATAATCGCGTTCGACGGTGATAAATGATCGGTGGTAATGTTGTCGCCAAGCACGGCCAGTGGACGCATCCCCTTCATTTTACGCTCACCCGCAAGTGCCCCATCCCAATAGGGAGGGCGACGAATATAGGTACTTTGTGGACGCCAATCATACTGCGGGTTGTTATCAGATCCATATTCAACTTTAATATCAAACATGGGTTCGTAGACTTTACGGAACTGCTCAGGCTTTACGCTCTGTGCAATAACCGCATCAATCTCTTCATCCGATGGCCACAGATCTTTAAGCATAATGGCATTGCCTTCAGCATCAGTGCCAAGCACATCATTTTCGATATCAAAGCGAATCGTACCTGCAATGGCATACGCCACAACTAACGGCGGTGATGCTAAAAATGCTTGTTTAGCGTAGGGGTGAATTCTGCCGTCAAAGTTACGGTTACCCGAAAGCACTGCAGTAGTGTATAGATCACGCTCTATCACTTCTTGTTGAATAACAGGGTCAAGCGCACCGCTCATGCCATTACAGGTAGTGCAGGCGAATCCAACAATACCAAAACCAAGAGTTTCAAGCTCTGTAAGCAGGTTGGCGTCTTCAAGATAAAGTTGCACCGCTTTTGAGCCCGGTGCCAATGACGTCTTCACCCAAGGTTTACGGGTTAAGCCTTTAGCGTTGGCATTACGCGCAATAAGCCCTGCTGCAATGACGTTACGTGGATTAGAGGTGTTGGTACAACTTGTGATAGCTGCAATAATACATGCACCATCGGGCATTAAGCCTTCTTCATTTTCGACTACGCCGCTAATTCCCTTTTCGGCAAGATCGCTAGTCGATACACGGCGATGTGGATTTGATGGTCCAGCAATATTACGTCCGACACTTGATAAGTCAAAATGCAGTATGCGCTCATACTCAACCTCTGTTAACGTATCAGCCCACAGGCCTGCACGTCTTGCATAGGTTTCAACCAGTTTAACTTGCTTATCGTCACGGCCAGTTAGTTTTAGATAATCGATGGTCTTATCATCGATATAAAACATCGCCGCTGTGGCACCAAACTCTGGCGTCATGTTTGAGATCGTCGCTCTATCACCCAATGTTAGATTGGCAGCACCTTCACCAAAGAACTCAAGGTAGGTTGAAACAACTTTTTCTTCGCGTAAAAATTCGGTAATGGCCAGTACAATGTCAGTTGCTGTGATGCCGCTTTGACGTTTACCCACCAGCTCCACGCCGACAATATCGGGTAATCGCATATAAGATGGGCGCCCCAGCATGACGCTTTCGGCTTCTAGCCCACCAACACCAATAGCGATAACGCCTAGAGCATCAACATGGGGTGTATGGCTGTCGGTGCCCACTAATGTATCGGGAAATGCAACGCCATCTCGCGCTTGTACAACAGGCGACATCTTCTCTAAGTTGATTTGATGCATGATGCCGTTACCAGGCTGGATCACATCAATGTTGTTAAAAGCGGTCTTGGTCCAATTAATGAAATGAAAACGGTCGTCATTACGGCGGTCTTCAATGGCACGGTTTTTCTCAAACGCGTCTTTCTCAAAACCTGCGTGCTCTACTGCTAACGAATGATCAACAATCAGTTGAGTTGGCACCACAGGGTTAACTTTTGAAGGATCGCCGCCTTTCTCTGCAATAGCATCACGCAGGCCAGCTAAATCAACTAACGCCGTTTGCCCCAAAATATCATGACATACGACTCGGGCCGGATACCAAGGAAAATCTAAATCTCGCTTACCTTCAATGATCTGCTTTAGGCTATCAGTTAAGGTTTCAGGATCGCAGCGACGCACTAAGTTCTCGGCATAGACACGAGAACAATATGGCAATTTTTTAAACGCATCTGGGCTAATCGCGTTGACTGCAGCTTCTGTATCAAAAAAATCGAGTTTGGTACCCGGTAAAGGTTTACGGTAGGTCGTATTCATAAGGCGTTCCACTTCAAAAATAAAATATCTAGCTTTAAAGGTTGGAAGTTTTAGGCTCGAGTATTAGAGGTTCTAGGTTCTAGGTTCTAGGTTCTAGGTTCTAGGTTCTAGGTTCTAGGTTCTAGGTTCTAGGTTCTAGGTTCTAGGTCAGCAAAAAACTTCCATCAAACTTTTACTACAACTAAATATCATTATTTATTAACAACTAAAGTAGCTTTAAGGCAGTTGTTCACTGCGCCTAAAACTGTTTACTATGACTATCTTTCACTGATAGGTGCAACCTTACGAGGCTCACTACCAGTGTAATCGGCACTTGGACGGATAATACGATTGTTAGTACGTTGTTCCATCACGTGTGCCGCCCAGCCCGTAAGGCGTGAACAGACAAATATCGGGGTAAACAACTTAGTTGGAATGCCCATAAAGTGATAAGCCGATGCATGGAAAAAATCAGCGTTACAGAATAGTTTCTTGCTATCCCACATAAACTCTTCACACGCTACAGAGATGTCATACAGTGACGTGTCGCCATTCTCTTTAGCCAACTTTTCAGACCATGCTTTAATGATCACATTACGTGGATCCGATGTACGGTAGATAGCATGACCAAAGCCCATTATCTTCTCTTTACGTGCCAACATGCCCGCCATTTGCTCTTTTGCATCGCTTGGAGAACTGAACTTTTGGATCATCTCCATTGCTGCTTCATTAGCTCCGCCATGCAGTGGACCACGTAAAGTACCGATAGCCCCCGTAATGCAGGAATACATGTCTGACAAGGTTGATGCGCAAACTCGTGCGGTAAAGGTTGAGGCATTAAACTCATGCTCGGCATAAAGAATAAGTGAGACATCCATTACACGACGATGCTGCTCTGATGGCGCTTTGCCATTAAGCAGGTGTAAGAAATGACCGCCAATCGTGGCTTCATCAGTAACACAATCGATCTCAACACCTTCATGAGAGAACTTGTACCAGTAACACATGATTGCCGGGAACGCGGCTAACAAGCGGTTGGCAGAGTTATTTTGCTCACTAAAGTCGTTCTCTGGTTCCAAATTGCCTAAGAAAGAACAGCCTGTGCGCATCACATCCATAGGGTGAGCATCAGCAGGAATACGTTGCAGCACCTCTTTTAATGCTTGCGGAAGATCACGCAGAGCAAAAAGTGCTGTTTTGTAGTGATCTAGCTGGGCTTGGTTTGGCAGTTCGCCATTAAAAAGTAGGTATGCGACCTCTTCAAATGTGGCATTTTCACTTAGGTCTGATACATCATAACCACAATAGGTCAAACCTGAACCCGATTTACCAACGGTACAAAGAGCTGTTTCACCTGCACTTTGACCACGAAGACCCGCACCACTCAATTTTTTATCAACCATGACAGTATTCCTTTTCAATTTGTATTGCTGGTGGCTTAACTTGATATGCTAAACCCCGCATTTTTATAATTTTTCGCTTATGTTCAGAGCCTCAAGCTTGCGAGGTTTAACGCCCGACATAAGTTGTAAGGTTTGTGGAGGCTGCCTTAAAGACAGCCATTATTCATACTAATTAGAGGTTCTTACCTTCAGCGAACAAGCTATCTAATTTCTGCTCATAGTCGTGATAACCGAGATAATCGTAGAGGTCCATACGTGTTTGCATTGAGTCCACGACTGCCTTTTGATCACCCTTTTCAAGAATCGAGGTGTAAACCATCTCTGCGGCTTTATTCATTGCTCTAAAAGCACTTAACGGGTAAAGCACCATAGAGGCACCCCACTCTCCTAATTGATCTTTATTCCACAACTCTGTTTGGCCAAACTCTGTAATATTGGCAAGAATTGGCACATCCAGCGCATCAGCAAAGGCACGATAATGCTCTTCAGTTTTAACCGCTTCGGCAAAAATACCATCAGCTCCTGCAGCAACATAGGCCTTAGCTCGTGCAATCGCCGCTTCAAGACCTTCCTGTGCAAACGAATCTGTGCGCGCCATGATGAAAAAATCAGGATCTGTACGTGCATCAACGGCGGCTTTAATACGGTCAACCATCTCTGCTGTTGTAACAATCTCTTTGTTTGGACGGTGACCACAACGCTTTTGCGCTACTTGATCTTCCATATGTACCGCTGCAGCGCCGGCTTTCTCCATATCACGCACAGTCTTGGCAATATTGAACGCGCCACCCCACCCCGTATCGATATCAACTAATAAAGGCAGATCACAAGCCGAAGTGATGCGCTGAACATCAACAATCACATCATTAAGTGACGTCATGCCCAAGTCAGGTAAACCGTACGATGCATTTGCAACGCCGCCACCGGATAAATAAATGGCCTGATGACCAATTTTTTTAGCCATCATTGCTGAATAGGCATTGATAGTACCGACAATCTGTAGTGGACGATTGGCAACTAATGCCTCGCGAAACTTCTTACCTGCGCTCATGTGCTGTTCCTTTTCTTTGGGCTCACACAGCTTGTATAAACAACTTCTATTAAAGCTTATACAAGCTGCGCTCTGTGAAAATGATATTGTTATTTAACTGTCTATTGATTATGTTTTTATGTGTTAACGGTTAGCGTTTGTATTAAATTCGCTATTTAGTTTAAAAGCTTGCTCTCGATACTCGATTTTGAATACAAGATATGACGGCGCATTAGCATCTCAGCCAGCTCTGCATCACGATTACAAATCGCTTGCACTATGTGTTTATGTTCATCAAAAGCCGTGGTAACTCTCGGTCCACTCATACCAAGTTGCACACGATACATGCGTACCAGATGGTAAATACCATCGGTAAGCATCGAGATAAGATGTTTATTTTTGCTGCCAACAATAATGCGGTAATGAAAATCAACGTCACCCGCTTCTTGATAATAGCTCTGTCCTGATTGGACCTTTTCGAAATGGGAGTTGAGTAACGATTGCAGATCGGCTATTTCATGATCGGTCATATTTTGTGCGGCTAAGCGTGCAGCCATACCTTCGAGTGATTCACGAACCTGGTATAGCTCTATCAGCCCTTCGGGTGTTAGAGTCACCACTCTGGCACCGACGTTAGCTTTGCGTTCAACTAAGTGGCTGGCTTCTAAACGATTAATTGCTTCGCGGATCACCGCGCGACTCACCGCATATTTTGTCGACAACTCTGTTTCACTTAGCTTAGATCCCGCCAATATAGCGCCTTCTACAATATCTTTACGAAGTTGAAAAAAGGTCTTATCCGCTGACGTTACAGGCTGTTCGGTGAAAAATGTCATAAACCATCGATGTGTTCTACTAAAAGGATTGTCGACAATTTAGCGCTATTATGTGATCTAGTCAACACTTCCACCCAAAATTGTCGACAAAGTAACAGTAAAGTAAAACGGACGGTTTCTGTACTGCAACAAGGGGAAGGCAATTTTTATTGCCACATAAAACCATCAAACATTTATTATAAGAACGGTAACAAAAAAAGGCCAAACCTCAGAGGCTTGACCTTTAGATTAACTGAATTAGCAACTAATACAGAAAGTTACCTAGCATACTAAGGCTAAAAAACAAGGTCTACTGCACTAAATGATCACCTTGTTATCCTGCTCTTGTGGTTTACATTTCTCCCGCAGCGTTTGCATCGCCACAAAAAATGCAGGCACGAGTACCACACCAACAACTGTCGACAATATCATCCCGCCGAATACGGCATAGCCTAATGAGTGACGCGACTCAGCGCCAGCACCCGATGCAATAACCAGCGGGAATACGCCCCAGATAAAGGCGAACGCAGTCATCAATACCGCTCTAAAGCGTAATCTTGCAGCTTCTACAGCCGATTCGACAATCCCCATCCCCTTCTCTTCTCGCAGCGTCTTGGCAAACTCAACAATCAAAATGGCGACCTTAGCGGACATACCAATTAATATCACCACCCCAATCTGCACATACAGGTCAAAAGGAGTGCCCATAAGCAGTAGTGTGCCCATCGCGCCTAAAATAGCAATTGGAACGGCCATCAATACAGCTGCTGGAATAGTCCAACTTTCGTACTGCGCTACCAAGAACAGATAGGTAAACAATAATGACAAAGCAAAAGCAATTGGTGCTGCATTACCCGCTTTTTGTTCCTGATAAGTCATACCAGACCATTCGTAAGTGTATCCCGCCGGTAGCTCTTCGTTCGCTAACAACTCGATTGCGGCCACCACATCACCAGAACTAAAGCCAGATGCTGGCACACCATTAATTGTCGCTGAACCAAATAAGTTGTAGTTGGACAAGGTATCGGGACCGAAGAATGGCGTTACTGTTACCAGTGTTGATAATGGCACCATTTCACCACTACTCGCACGGACATACAGGTTACCAATGTCATTTTCATCGTCGCGATATTGCTGTTCAGCTTGTACTTTTACCTTGTATGCTTTGCCTAGCATATTGAAGTCATTAACGTAGGAACTGCCCAATTGAGTTTGTAGTGTTGAAAATATTTCATCCAACGGCACACCCATAGATATCGCTTTATCACGGTCAACATCGATAAAACGTTGCGGTACATTTGCTCTAAATATGGAGAATGCACGAGCGACTTCAGGTAAGCCGTTAATATTTTTCACAAATGATTGTGTTACCGTCGCTAGCTCTTTTGGTGAGCGACCTAGGGTATCTTCGACAACGAGGTTAAAACCATCAACAGCGCCCATGCCGCGTATAGCAGGAGTTGCAAATACCAGTGCAATGGCTTCAGGATCTGAGTTTACAATGGCGCGAATTTGCTGCATTAACACTTGTTGGTGTAATGCTGGCGTTTTACGTTCGCTCCAGTTATCAAGCTTAATGATCATCATGCCTGAATTCGGAATAGATGCCATATTGATCATAGAGAATCCACTCACACCAATAACGTCTTTCACACCATCAAGCGCCATAAGCTGCTCAGTAAATGCTGATACCAGCGGACTTGTACGCTGTAAAGAGGCGGCATCGGGTAGCCTAACTTCGACCATTACCGCACCTTTGTCTTCATTAGGTACAAAAGCGGTTGGCAGGGTTGCAAACAAGTAACCAAGAAATCCAGATAGCAGCAAATAGGCAAAACCTGTGATCAATAAACGGCGACTTAAAAAACCGACTAAGTGCTGGTATCGGTTGGTCAGCTTTTCAAATCCTCGGTTAAAGGCTCTTAAGGGAGCGATCGGCTGTTGATGTTTATCGGTTAAGATCAATGCGCATAATGCTGGAGATAAGGTCAACGCGTTTATTGCAGAGATAAGCACAGAAACACAAATGGTAACCGCAAACTGGTTAAACATGGCACCAGAGATCCCCGGTAACAGTGCAACCGGCACAAATACCGCTAGCAAGATAAGAGTGGTAGCCAATACAGGCCCAGTGACCTCTTTCATCGCTTGGATGGTCGCGGGGATCGGTGCCATGTGTTCTTCATGGATAATACGTTCAACGTTTTCAACCACAATGATGGCATCATCTACTACAATACCAATGGCCAGAATCAAGCCAAACAAAGAGATGGTGTTGATAGACATTCCCATCGCTTGCATTACTGCAAAGGTAGCAATAATTGACACCGGGATCGCTATTGTAGGAATAAATGTCGCTCGCCAGTTTTGCAAGAAGATATAAACCACCATCACCACGAGAATCGCAGCGATGAGCAGTGTTTCATATACTTCATGAATAGAGGCTTCAACGTATTCTGTTGAGTCATAAGAGATATCCCAGGCCAAATCATCAGGGAAGTCTTTACTGTACTCCTGCATCGCTACTTTTACGCCAGCCATAGTGTCCAGAGCATTAGCAGTAGGCAGTTGATAAAGCGCCAACACCGCCGCTGGTTGGTTATTGATGGTGCCATCAGCGTCATAACTTTCAGCACCGAGTTCGATACGCGCAACATCCTTCAAGCGAATAACCGAACCGTCTTTATTGGCTCGTACAATAATTTGCTCAAACTCTGTTACCGAGCCTAAACGCCCTTTTGCTTGCAGTACATATTGAAACTGCAAGTCATTAGGGGCTGGCATTCCACCGACTTTACCCGCTGCAACTTGCATATTCTGGCTACGAATAGCAGCGATCACATCAGATGAAGTCAGGTTTAAACTTGATAGTGAAGTCGGATCAAGCCAAATACGCATTGAGTAAGCTTTCTTACCTAGCAAGGTAATATCAGACATGCCCGCTAAGCGTTTTAATCGATCGGAAATATACAGATCGGCATAGTTAGATAAGAAAATACTGTCATAGGTCGCATTTGGCGAACGCAGTGTTACCACCCCCAATATGTCCGATGACTGCTTCTTAACGGTGACGCCAATCTGATTGACTTCATTCGGCAGTGACGATTTAGCTTGGTTAACAAGGTTGTTAACTCTAACTTGGGCCATATCACCGTCAGTATTAATACCAAAGGTCACCTTTAAGCGGTATGAACCGTCGTTACCAATATTGGATGACATGTAAGTCATCTCTTCAACGCCATTTACCTTTGCTTCAATCGGTTGGGCGACGGTCTTCTTTACAACGTCAGCACTGGCACCCGGGTAGACTGTACTCACTGTAACCACGGTAGGTGAGATCTGTGGGTACTCCGCAACGGGCATTACCTGTAGCGCGATGATCCCAAGCAAGGTAAGCGTAAGTGAAATCACCAACGCAAACTTGGGTCTGTAGATAAAAAACTTGCTAAGCATGATTGCTAGTTCCTAACTAAATTAAAAGGCTTATTCTTAGTTTGCTTGCGCTATATCATTTACGGTCACACCAGCGCGGATTTTTTGTAAGCCTTTAACGACAATACGTTCATTCGCTTGCAAGCCTTCAATCACGTGTTGATTGATACCATATCGCTGACCGAGTTCGATATAACGAGGAGTGACCACCATTTCACTGTTTACCACCATGACAAAGTCTCCCGCTTGGTTCTGCTGTAACGCAGATAAAGGCACCAGGACACCATTAATAGTCTGGTTAGAAAACTTAACGTTAAGCATGCCGTGTTCACCCGGGATCAATGAGTAGTCATCATTGTTAAAACTGGCTTGTATATTGATTGAACCACTATCGGGATTGACCATGTTGCCAACGGCATAGATCTCGCCCTTTTCTGGATAGATAGAGTTGTCTGACAGTTGCAGCGTCAATTCTGGGTCAACAACCTGATTTTTAGCCGTGGCCTTATCAACACCTGAACGGATCCTGCGGTAAAGCTTCTCATCAATATCAAAATTGAAGTGGATTGGATCTACTTGTGCAATTGAAACCAAGCGGTTTTTGACTGCGATGGTGACACGATCGCCGACGCGATATGCACTGAAGCCAGCGCGCCCTGATAACGGAGCATAGATATAGCAAAACCCAAGCTCCAATTCAGCTGAGGTGACTGCTGCCTCCGCCTCTGTAACTACCGCCATCGCGGTGGCGTAGTCGGCGATAGCCGTGTCATATTGCATTTCGCTAATACTATTGTCTTTAATCAGCTTTTTAGCTCGTTTTTCATTACTTGATGCCATCACTACATTTGCCTTAGCCATTGCTAGAGTGGCTTCAGCTGACGTTAACTTTGCTTGATAAACTCGAGGGTCGATTTGGTAAAGCAGATCACCTTTTTCAACTAGGTCACCATCTTTAAAATGCACAGCAACCAACTCGCCGCCAACACGAGGGATAATATCGACATCGCTGACAGCAACAGTTCGTCCAATAAAATCAAAATAGGGGGTGATTGCAGTTGTGGAAAGGGAGATGGTTTCGACACTAGGTAACGGCTTAGCGGCATTGGGCGATGCCTGCGGTTCAGTGCACCCACTGAGTAATACGGTGCTAATACCAACAGCGATAAGAGTAAGCGAGTAATATTTTTTCATGACGTACCTTTGGTTCAGCTCTCTAATTTCAATTAATTTATGAAATTAGAGATTCAACGAGATAATTTGACGTCAATATACTCTCCTCAACAAAAAGGCATACTCGTAACAATACGGGTATATTCGCCCTACAATTTAAATTTAGAAATAACCTAATACAGATCAATAAAACAAATTATCAATATTAAAATCACTTTGTAACGCTAGAATATTAGGAGAGTTAACTTTTCGTGTGGAATTAGGGCGGAAGTGAGACATTTTCGGTAATAAAAATAGAAGACCCACACACTAACGTTCTAGTGTGCGGGTTAATGCCCATCCAGCCTGAAGATGGGCATAGGTTATTTACAGAGCACGAACTCGATGAATAACCGTGTACATCACAGGCGTAACAATCAAGGTCAGGATGGTCGCAAAAGTAAGACCTGCCATCATGGCTACCGCCATTGCTTGAAAGAAACCATCGCTGATCAGTGGGATCATACCAAGCACCGTGGTCACAGCCGCCATGCTTACAGGGCGAACCCTAGAGACTGAAGCGTCGATCACCGCTAAATAATCCTCTTTGCCATCTTTAATTTGAAGTTTAATCTCTTCAACCAACACGATAGCGTTCTTGATCAGCATCCCCGTTAAGCTCATGGTGCCAAGCAACGCCAAAAAGGTAAATGGCATATCTGCAGTATAAAGCCCGACAACGACACCAATTATCGCAAATGGCACCACAGTCCATATAACCGCCGCATCCCTAAATGAGCTGAACAGTAAAACAGTGATCAAAATCATCACTAGATAACCGCCACCGAGCTTCTCACCCAGTGCAACCAGAGCATCTGCTGAAGTTTCATGCTTACCCCCCCAATGCATGCTGTAACCTTCTGGCAGTTCAATCGCTTCCACTTCAGCCATAAATGACTTCTGTACAGCAGCTGTTGTTAATGAACCCATCTGGTCCTCATCTGTCATCGCCATAATGGTGCGCATTCTATCGCGGCGCATTATTACAGGATCTTCAAAGTCAATATCAAAGCGGTGCACTACTTGCGATAAACTGACGTATTCATTGAGTTGATTACTCCAGATCTGCAGTTCCATGACGCCGTCAATATCGGTACGCTCCGCTTTTGGTGGACGAACAACGATGGGCATGAGATCTGAACCATCACGATATAAACCAACACTGCGACCAGAAAAGTTAGCTAGCAAAACACTATCAACTTGAGACTTACTAATCCCTAATGTTCTCGCCGCTTCAACGTTAAATACCGGACGCATGACTTTAGTACGCTCACGCCAATCATCACGAACGGCTGTAGCCCCTTCATGTGAAGCCATGATGCTTTTAGCCTCGGCAGACAATGCTCTTAATACATCCGGATCTGGGCCTTGAAAACGGGCTTCGACTCTTCCGTCTGGCGCAGGGCCCATTTCAAATCGCTTAAAGTTATAGTTCGCACCAGCAAAGTTAGTTTCAAGCATGCCACGCACATCGCGCATAACATCGAGAAGTTTATCCATATCTTTTATGGTGACCATCAGGTTACCGTAATTGTTATAGGTTTTCTCAGGCTTGTATGCGAGCATAAAACGCACATGTCCACCACCGACACTAGAAGCAACTTGTGTGACCTCCGGGTGCGTTAATACCAACTGCTCCATCGCTTTAATTTCTGCGGCGGTTGCTCTAATATCAGTATTATACGGTAACCAAGTATCAACCATAAACTTAGGTAGGTTCATTGGCGGGAAGAATTCATTCTTCAACATGCCAAAGCCTTTAACTGAACCTAGCAATAGGATGACCAATAACAACATGGTCATCTTTCTATGACGTATACAGCCTTTTAAGAACTTTCTATAAGAGGTAAATACCATCCCTTTATAAGGGTCAGACTCTTCACCTTCAGCGGCTGGCTTTACATTTTTAAAGAACATCGCCGACAAGAATGGCGTCGTTGTAATGGCGGTGATCCAACTTAAAGTCAGCGAAATTAATACCACCCAAAATAGCGTGCCTACCAGTTCTCCAGAAATATCTTCTGATAGACCGATCGGCGCAAATGCCGTCACTGCAATAACGGTAGCGCCCAGTAGCGGCCATTTCGTTTGTTCAACAATATCTATCGCGGCACGGAAACGGTCCTTTCCGCGCTGCATTCCAATTAAGATCCCCTCAACGACCACAATGGCATTATCAACCAACATACCCAGCGCAATAATCAGTGCACCAAGTGAGATCCGTTGTAAATCGATACCCAACTGCTCCATAAAGATAAAGGTACCCGTCACCGATAGGATCAATACAATACCGATGATGATGCCACTCTTTAACCCCATGGTTAGTAATAACACCGCAATGACGATGGCTACAGCTTCAACAAGGCTCCAGACAAAACCATCGACAGACTTTTCAACTTGCACTGGCTGGTTATAGATATTCTCCATCTCGATGCCAACAGGCTGCTTATTAAGCATGCTATCGATATGCGCTTGCACTCTGCTCCCCACATCAATGACGTTTTCACCAGGCATAAATGACACACCAAACTCCAACGCAGGCAGTCCATTCATCGACATCAGCTTACTCGGGACCTCTATATACCCTTGCTTTATTTCGGCAACATCACCTAGTAAGATCCGCGCCTCAGATCCTACGGGACTTATCACTAAATCTCTTAACTCAGAGATATTCTGAAACTCACCCGTTGGATAGAGCCTAACCGTATCATCTTGGATCCTGATGCGACCTGCATTTGAGACTGAGTT
Organism: Shewanella sp. KX20019; assembly: GCF_016757755.1. Taxonomy (NCBI): domain Bacteria; kingdom Pseudomonadati; phylum Pseudomonadota; class Gammaproteobacteria; order Alteromonadales; family Shewanellaceae; genus Shewanella; species Shewanella sp. KX20019. Next base: position 2,765,195 of record NZ_CP068437.1, read on the forward strand.
CTGTTGTTGTAACAACGCCGCGATGTGGTCGATAGGGATGTTTAGTGCTGACACCTTACTATTAGAGATCTCAACAAACACTTGCTGCTGCTGAACCCCACCGATAGACACTTTGCTGACGCCCTCAAGAGTAACCACGTCACGTCTTAGTTGATCGGCAAAGCGCTCAACTTCAGCCATCTCATAGCCATCACCAGTAATTCCCCAAATCATGCCGTAAACGTCACCGAAATCGTCATTGACCATCGGCTCGCTTGCACCTGGAGGTAAGGTTCTTAAGTCCCCAACCTTGCGACGGACTTCATCCCAGATCTGCGGCAGGTGAAGGCTGGTATACTCAGACTCCATCATAACATCGACTTGCGACAAGCCAGCAGTACTGACCGACTTTATCCATTTTACTGACGGCAGTTGTTGCAGTGCATTTTCAATGAGTAGAGTCACCTCCTCTTCCACCTGCTCTGGAGAAGCACCAGGGTAAGAAGTGACGATGATTGCAGAACGTGGCGTAAATTCAGGATCTTCTAATCGACCAAGATCTTTAAAAGCGAGAATACCGCCAACGAGCAACACCATAATGATCAGCCAACTCACCACTGAGTTGCGCATCGAATAGCCAGCAATACCGCCATTACGGCACTCATCTTCTACATTTTCAGGCATAGACTGCTCTTTTGAAACAGAAGTCATTATATGCCTCGCTCACGCTTAAGTTCTTTAACTTGTTGATTCTCAGCAATAAGGTAAGTCCCCGCCGTGACCACTTTGTCGCCAACTTCTAAGCCAGAGTCAATGACAGCCCCCGCCGATAATAGGCGCAATACTGACACTTCACGTAGATGTGTTTTGTAATTACTGTCAACCACCCAAACGTATTTACCACCAGCCGCTATCTTATTGGTTTCGGGACTAAACAAGGCACTCATTGGCACTATCACCAAATTGCTCATTGAGTCATTTTCACCGCCTAAAACAGTATTTACATTGGCGCTCATACCCGGCAATACACGCATATCTGCCGGAGCTTTAACTGACAATGTAACTCTAAAGCTTAATGCGCCTAAGCTTGTAGATTTACGCATCTCTTTAAACGTTGCGTTTAGCGGCCTACTAGGATAGCTATCGAGTACCACTTGGGTGGTCAATAATTTAAATTGTTCAGGGTCAAACTGATTGAGCAGCTTTTCAGGTAGATCAAATTGAATGTCACTCACGCTATCATTTTGGAACTCGATGATAGCTTGTGTCGCGCCGATATGATCATGATTATTACTGTGAATTTTTGCCACGATGCCATCATAGGGGGCGTATATTTTAGTATATTTAAGGTTTTGACTGGCGCGATCGAGTTGCGCCTTAGCCATCAACATCTCAGCACGAGACGTATCAAATTCCGCTTTAGTTGCCAGACCTTTAGGGACTAATGTCGAATTACGATTATGCTGAGATACAGCAAGTTCATGCTTAGCCTTAGCGTTATCCAACAAAATATCAAAATCGGTTGGGTCCAATGCAGCGATTAAGCTCCCCTCTTTAACTCTATCGCCTTCGATAACATAATGGTGAATGATCTGGCCCGATACTCTAAACGCAAGATCGGTACTTGCGTTTGCGGCAACTTGGGCTGGGAATGAGCGTTGCACACTGGCAGCCGCACTTTCTACCGTCGCTATTTTGACAGGCCTAACCGTTTGCTTAATTGGCTGTTCTGGTTGTTGCTCGGCACAGCCGATAAGTGAAGCAGTAGCAAGAACCAATGTTATTGATAACATTGGTTTAGATAGCATTGTCATAAGTACTCCGTAAGAATGAGATCCATACACCGTAAATGCAAACAGAAACATTCTATTGATAAATATCAATTGAAAATTCTTTTAAAAGCGATGGTTAGAGTTACATTAAAGTAACTTAAGTTGTCGCTAGAGTTTGGTAATTACGAGTCACAAATAAATAATGGCGCGATATTATCAAGTTCTTATGCGGGAGGCTTCTTCTTACAACACACAATGACAATAACAGGAGGTTTTACTAGTCACTATATATTTCACTTTACAAGGCAAGCAATTATCTATTTTAAAAATAAAATCCAGCCCTAAAAATACCAAATTGTTTAGCAGTAATAGCAACCAGTTATATTTATTGATAGAAATTCGCCGCTATCAATAAATAAAAACCACGTTAATTTATTCATTATATTTATAAAATAACTGTAAACTAAAACGTCGCTATTACGGTTAAGCGATACGAAGTTGCCAGATAGATGATTAGGTTTCCCTCGCCGTAAATATTGCGACTAATATGCTAGACTTATCAACATAGTCGCGCTTATGGAGCTAGAAAGAGGTGACAAGCACTATGGTAATGTTGATCCTTAATGGTAAAAAATCTGGTTTGCCGTTAATAAGGCAAACCGTGCAGATGTTAAGACAACAAGGGCATCTAATCGAAGTCCGTTGCACTTGGGAAGCTGGCGATATAGAACGTTTTGTTCGAGAAGCCGCCAGCAGGAATATCGCCAGGATCATCGCTGGCGGTGGTGATGGCACAGTTAATGAATTAGTTGATGCCATTGCGAACTTAAGGCACACAGAGCCAGCACTGGTACACTTGCTTGATAACATTGAAATTGCCATTTTACCTTTAGGCACTGCCAATGATTTTGCCACTGCTTGCCTTATTCCTACCGAAATTGAGGCAGCGCTAACCTTAGCGATATCGGGTAGTGCGTATAAAGTGGATATGGCACAAGCCAATGACCGCCATTTTATCAATGTTGCCTCAGCAGGTTTTGGTGCACAAATTACTGTAGAGACCCCTGTCGAACTTAAAGATCTGTTAGGCGGCCAAGCCTATTTCATTTCAGGTTTAATTCAAGCACTTAACTTCACTCCTTATCAAGGAAAAATAACTGCCATGCTGGCGGATGGTCAGTTAATCGAACAGCAAGGCGCCGGGTTACTTGGTGCTATTTGTAATGGAAGGCTTGCAGGTGGTGGGCAAAAACTGGCACCAAATGCTTTGCTCAATGACGGCCTACTTGATGTGCTTTTAGTCAAACACTTTCCTAGCTCTGCAGTAAAGCAGGTGATTGATGAACTGCTCAACATTAACTTAGATGGCGAATACGTAAGCCGCTTGCAGGTACAAAATATTACCTTTGAATCTACTCAACCACTGCCGGTAAACCTGGACGGTGAACCGACATCCCATCTTAAACATCATTTTACGGTTATGCCAAATGCAATTAATTTGGTGCTACCACAAGGCTCGTCGATCTTAGGCTGATAACAGATTAACATGGTTAATTATCCATAAAAAAAGCAGCACCTAGTGCTGCTTTTGCTATCTACGGATCAGCATCTATCAATTGGCTGAAACATTTTCCAATTGCCAATTACCACCAAGTGCTTTATGCAGAGCGATGGTCATATTTGCCGTTTGTAATTTTGCAGCTACCACCCTATCTTGCATCATATTCTGTTGACGCTGTGCATCTAAAATAGACAAGTAATCACTTAACCCCGCTTTGTAAAGCGATTTGGCTTTATCGACCGCTACCGTCGTTTCATCAGCCGCTTCACTGACTAAGTGCACATACTGCTGACTCTGGCCGTAGCCGTGCAATAGGGTTTCAACCTCACCAAATGCGGCAATAACCGCTTGTTGATAACCCAACACACTGGCATCAAACCGAGCCTGTTGCATTTCAACAATGGCATCACCTCTTCCACCGTCAAATACATTCCAGCTGACGCCAATGCTGCCAGCCCATGCAACAGAATCACTGCTAAACAAGTCATCAAAGTCTTTCGCCAATACCCCGGGCGCACCCGTTAAGAAAACTTTTGGGTATTGCGCAGCAATCGCAGCTGCACGCTCCTCATTTAGCGCTGCCATTTCTCGCTCTGCAATCTTAATATCTGGGCGACGATTAAGCAGATCTGCAGGTAGTCCTATTGGGATCACCCCGCTAAAGTTTGGCAATGGCATGGTGCTATCAAAGCGTTTATTACTTTGTTTGGGTGTTTCTCCAAGTAATATTGCTAAGCGCTGTTTATGTACATTTTCAGCAATATCTAACTGTGGGATCACTGATTTAGTCGCTGCCAATACCGCTTTAGCCCGTGCTTCATCAAGTTTTGATCCATAACCACTTTTTACCATCAGTTTAACGAGCTCTAAGGTACGCGCTTGGTCATCGGCGGTCTTTAACGCGATAACTTTTCGCTCTTGTGCCCCTCTCATTTGCAAGTAGTTATGGATAGCATCGGATGTAATTAATGTGGTTAGGCCTTCACGCATAATGACCATCTGCTCTTTACGAATAGATGCAGCATTTGCTTGCCTATCGATGCGGCCAAAAAGATCTACCTCCCAAGCAATTGTCGCACCAGCAAAGAAAGCGCTGTTGTTGTCATCAATCAGACCCAAGTCTTCACCAGTGAGAGGATTAATCGCTGTTGTTGCCGGACCCATTAAAGGATCGTTCTCACTGATTTGGAAGTTTCCAAATCCAGCACCGACATTAACCGTTGGCACTTTAAATGATTCAATCGTACTTTGATAAGACTGCGCCATACGGATCCGTTGAGCCGCAATTTTAAGCGGGATAGCTTGGTTTTGAGCATCAACAACGAGTTGGTTCAATATAGGGTCATCAAATTTGGTCCACCAAGCGTGATCATCTGTTTTTAATCGCTGAGCGACTTCGGTACCATTGGCCCCTTGGAAAAGGTACTCACTATCTAAGTTGCTGCTAGGAACTTCGTAATTTGGCCCAACGGCACAGCCAGCGACCATCAATGCGACCGCGAGGGCTGCAGGTTTTAAAAGATTCATATTATCTTTGCTCCACTGTAGCTGTGGTTAATAGAGTATCTTGTGCTTGAGTCTCTTGCGGCATGCCTTGGTCAGCATTGCGGTAAAACAAGCAATAGAAAGCCGGCATAATGAACAGTGATAGCAAGGTAGCAGCGGCTAGTCCGCCGATGATCGTCGCTGCCATTTGATCAAACAATTGATCACTGAGTAGAGGGATCATCCCCAGCGCCGTGGTTAATGCTCCCATCGAAATAGCCATGGTTCGATTCAAGGTCGCCGCCTTTACCGCTTCTTTTAACGGTATTTTCTTAGCCCGCTCGAGCTCTATCTGATCCATCAACACGATGCCATTCTTAATGATCATACCTGACAACGTAATGGCACCAATCAACGCCATAAACCCAAAAGGCTTATCTAATAACAGCAGCGTCCACGTCGCACCAATCGCCGCTAACGGCAAGGTGATCAAAATGATCAATGGCTGCTTAAAACCGTTGAACATGGCTACCATAATCACCACCATCATCAACAATGCTTTAGGCATTTGGCTTAAAGTGTCAGTAATAGCACGATTTTCGTCGTAATATTCCCCTCCCCAAGCAAAGGCATAACCCGGCGGCAGAGTAATGGCTTCGATATCATCTTTAATTTGATTTCTCACCTGCGCAGGCGTTGCATCAAACACGTCAGCTTGAGCTGTAATGGCTGGCACCCGGTCACGACGCCATATCATGCTTTCCTCAGACTTTAATTCGAAACGCTCAACAACTTGTCCTAACGGGACACTGTGGACTCCTAATAATGATTTAACCGGCAAGGTATCGATATTGCTCAAGTCTGCATTAGCACTTCTAAAGTTAATCGGGATCATCTGATCGCCTTGGTTTAGCGTGCCAAGTGAAACCCCCTCTGTCGCTCGTTTAATTGCTAACGAAATATCGGTACGGTTGATACCCGCGCGCCTCGCCTGGTCCTGATTAATAACAGGTTCGATAACCTTACTCTGCTGGCGCCAGTCATCACGAACAGACTTGGTATTACTATTGGCCAACATGATCGCTTGCGCTTGATTTGATAAATCATGCAGCACTTGTGGATCTGGGCCAGAAAAACGCGCTTCAATACTAAACTTGTCCTTAGTTGCGAGTTTTAACGCTCTAAAACGTGGTTCAGAATTGGGGAAGTTTTGTGCAAGCCACACCTCACCACGCTTTGTTAAAGGCTCAATGCCATCGTAGTCAGTAACGTTAATAACGATTTGACCATAGCTGGTGTCGTAGGGTTCAGGCTCTACAGTCACCGAAAATCGTGGGGCGCTGGCACCGACATAACTTGATATGGTAGTTATTTCAGGTTGCTGCAAAAGCCAGCCTTCAATTTTTTTCATATCTGTTGATGTTTCAGCAATATCACCACCGTTAGGCAGCCAGTAATCGAGGAACACCATCGGCCTGTCAGAGCTTGGAATAAAATTGACAGCAACATAGGGAACTGCCAAAGCTGTGACCAACATCAGTGGAATAACCATAGAGATTGCTTTAACAGGATTCATTACAGTCCAGTTAACGGCTAACTGGTAACGACTGGCTTTCTTATGCTGTTGGCCTTTTTTAAGGTCTGGCTTTATCCATAACCAGCAAAGCAGTGGCGTCAATGTGACTGCGACAATCCAAGAGAATAGTAGCGACGAACAGATAATGAGAAATACTGATCCGGCAAACTCACCTGAATCTGTTTGCGAGAACACCACAGGACTTGAGCCCATAATGGCAATAACCGTTGCTGCCAGTAACGGCTTAGAGGTTTCTCTAACCGACTCAATAGCGGCTTTGGTACGCTCAACGCCTTTATTGAGTTTCACAATGAACAGGTCAGTTATAACAATGGCATTATCCACTAACATACCCAGTGCCAGAACAAATGAACCCAAGGACACGCGCTGTAGATCAACACCTGCAGCGTACATATAGATGAATGTCAGTAAAATGGTAAACAGCAGGCTACCACCTACAATGGTGGCACTCTTAAAGCCCATGAAGATAAGCAGTACCACAAAAACTATCACCACACTCTCTAGCAAATTTGTCACAAAATCTTCAATCGATTTAGCGACTTCATCAGGTTGAAATGCGATGATGCCAATATTGATCCCAAGCGGTAACTCTTGCTGATAATCGGCAATAATCTGTGTCATGCTATCGCCAAGGCTTACCACGTTAATCCCCTTCACAGGGCTCACTGCCAATGTGACAGCAGTCTTGCCATTAAAGCGGCTGATAGTCGTCGCAGGCGTTTTATACGCCAGACTAACATCGGCAATATCACCGAGTCTCAGTAAACCAGAGCTGTTGCTGCCAATACCGCCTTTAAGAGTAAAGTTTTTAATATCATCAATTGATTTAAACGCACTACCTTGATCAATTCGAATGCGCTCACCCGCGGTTTCATAGCTGCCGCTGTCGTATGTCAGGTTTTGTGTGGTCAGTTGATTGATCACCTGCGCTGTTGAGATCCCATATTGCGCAAGGCGCTCTTCTGGTAGATCAACATACACGGCCTGGCCTTGCACACCATGCAGTTCAATTTTTTTAATGCCATCCACAGTTTTTAATCTGCGTTGCAGCTCTTTGGCGTATTGACGCAACTCTTCCGGCTCAGCATTTTCACCATAAACACTGAACAGCATGCCGTAAACTTCAGAGAACTCATCTTGAACAATGCTGATCTGCGCGGTTGTAGGTAGCGTTAATTTGACATCACTCACTTTGCGGCGCAATAGATCCCATTGCTGCGGTAGTTCATCTGAATTAGTTGTCTCTTTGAGATCGATAAAGATCATCGAGCTACCAGGACGTGATAAAGAGCGCAACTTCCACATTGCACCCATCTCTTGCAGTTTTGTTTCGACTTTATCGGTGACCTGCTCCTCAACTTCTTTGGCAGAAGCGCCTGGGTAAAGTGTTACAACTACGGCACTTTTAACGGTAAATGACGGATCTTCCAACTTACCTAATTCAAAATAGGAGATGATCCCGACAATGATGCAGAGCACACTAAAGAAGAGTACAAACAATCGTTGTCGTATTGCAAACTCAGCCAAATTCATAACGCCTCCTAGTAGCTAAATGCTTTTGTAATCGTGTTTGCAACGGCCTGAGAAGGCTCAAGGTAATGAACACCCGCAGTGACAACGGCATCACCTGCATGCAAGTTGCCGCTGATACAGACACGATTGCTGTGCATTGAGTCAATATTTACCCTTTGTTGACTGATAGCCTTATCTTTAACCAAATAAACACTTTGAGCGTCCCCTTCACCTTTAAGCGCTGCAAAAGGCACGCAGAAGCTGGTTTTAGCATCATCAAGTTCGACAGCCACAATCACAGCCTTGCCGGGTAGCGCATCAGTTTGCTGCTCGATAACGAATTGAACTTCATAGGTTTGCTTGATGGGATCGACTAATGTATTCATTTCGCTGAGCTTGGCTTGCAGCGGTTTGTCATTGCCATGCCAGCTAATATTGGCTTGCTGACCAATGGCTACCTTACTCATTAGATTCTCGGGGACATCAATAAGGGCTTTGAGCTGATTGGGTTGATGCAGTGAAAATAGGCTAACACCTGGTGAAGTTTGTTCAAACGTCTGTAGAGATTGTGAGCCGATGACACCGCTAAAGGGGGCGACAAGTTCAGTATAAGCCAGTGCATCATTCGCTTTTTGTAGATTCTGGGCAACGACTTGAACCATGGCTAAACTACGTAGATAACCACTTTGTGCTCGGTCTAGATTAACCTTTGATATGGCATCATCAGCAATAGCTTGTTTAACACGGTCGAGTTCTACTTTGGCGAGTTGATGGGCAGCGTCAGCTTCAGCAAGTCTTGCTTCAGTTTCTACCACAATGACTTGATAATCATGGGGATCGAGCCTTGCTAACACCTGTCCTTTCACGACTTTATCCCCGGTCTTCACCAGAATAATATCTATTGTCCCAGCCACCTTAAAAGACAAACTCGCCGTTTGGGTCGCCTCTAATACACCAGAAAACTGTTTGGTATTTGCCTGATGTTGATCTGACAATGTCATCACTTGAACTGGTCGCTCAGGCTTTAATAGATCAGTGCTAGGGTTAGCAGGCGCCTGACTGCAGGCTGACATGATAACAAGTGAAACTGGTGCTACGGCAAATTTTACGATTTTTGAAGTGGGGTTGATCATTACTTTCTCCCAATGGAACAATTGGGAGAGAGTGTATGTGTTTCACTTTACAAGATAATCTGCCTTCGGCGCACTACACTGTCACGAATATCATTACAATCCAGCGCGTTCAGGGATCTCTTGTAATAAAAAGTCAATCAATAGCCTTGTTGGTAAACTGATGCCCTTTCTATCGGGGTAGATAAGCCAAACATCTTCTTTCTTAGATTCATATTCGGGTAATATCCGTACTAATTGCTTGCTTTCAATCGCTGCTAAAGCGAATAGTGGTGGCATAAAGCCTATGCCCTGCCCACCCACAACGGCTCGGCGCACAAAACCCATGTGATTGCAGCTAAAGCGACTATTCACTTTTACAACCTCAGTTGTCAGATCCCATTTATCATGTAAGGTACCATCGGGCCAGCGATAACACACTGCATCGTGCTTGGCCAGTTCCCCTATTGATTTTGGTTCCCCTTTCTCCTGAATATACTCAGGACTGGCATACATACCACTTCCAAGACTTACAATCCGACGAGCAATGAAGCCTGAGTCTTGCACCTTGCCCGCATGGATCACAAAATCCAATGCCTGGGTGTAAATATCGGTGACATAGTTATTGGTAATGCGCAGATCCAGTTCAATATCTGGGTATAGCTGTTGAAACTTCGCCAATGCAGGCTGCAGCGTCTCATCACTTTCAGGTAAAAAGCCTACTTTGACTTTTCCAACGGGTTTGTCATCGATGTCGAGCAACTTATTCTTCGCTTGTTCAAACCCATCAAGCACCGTTAATAACTCGTGATAATATGCCTCACCATGTTGAGTTAATCTGAGCTGGCGAGTTGTTCTGAAAAAAAGCTGAGCATTAAGCGCACGCTCTAGTTCGCCAATGCGACGACTGACGTTGGCTCGGGGCAGATCTAACGCATTGGCCGCAGCAGTAAAACTGCCTAGCTTAACCACAATCGTAAATAACTTTAGATCTTCTATTCGCATACTCATTTGCCTCTATCGCTCAATGGTTCTACCTCTAGTGCTCTATTCATCGGTATTTAACAAGTCATTTATCACCTCAAAAAGCACGTTAAATTAACTGTAACGACAAAAAGCTTAGTCGTAAGTGGACTAAGCTTTTATAGAACTCTATAGGTTTTTAAATTGCGATCATAGTGTTGTGTACCGCTATGTGCGTTTATACATAAATCGAAATAAGCGACGTCACAATACCGATATTACGTCGCCCAAGGCTTAACTAAGCAATTTGTCGCTTAAAACTGCCAGTTCATCGTAATCCCGGCAATACCGGCATCGTTGTTGTATTGGCCAACAAGATAGCCATTAGCTGCACCATCATATTCAATTTCAGGCGAGCCTAAATCAATATATTCAATAAAGAAATTAACTGAAAAGTCTTCTGTTGCTTGGTAAGTCACGCCAGAGCCGACTCTAAAGATTTCAGCGACTGGCAAGTCAGGGTATTGATTAAGTACATTATCAGCTGAATCAGATAGTGGCGATGACTCATAACCTACACCAAACTCTAAACGCCATTTAGGTGCGACTTGGTAATGCATACCAATTGATGCACTATAAGTATCTTGCCAGTTTCGATCCACATTAACTTGACGGCCAGTTTCATCAAAAATCAAAATGCTCGATTGGTTTTTGCTCCAATCTTGCCAATCGAGTGACCACAATAAGGCAAACTCTTGGTTAAGCGCGTGGTAACCACTTAGCTTAATAATCGCTGGGGCAATTAAGCCTAAACTTGCGTCGTAAGTATCGACGTCGCCATTGCGATCTAAGTTAAAATCCCCCTCTAAAGTATGATCAAGTCCAGAACGTATGGTTAAACCAAGCATGTTATCTTCATTAAAGGTGTAATGCAGACCAAGGTTTACGCCAAACTCTATTGAGCCTGCTTCATATTCTGAGCTGATGTTTGGGGTAAATTGTTGAGTTTGCAGTAGCGATGCATATTCTGACACTAGGCCAACACCGACAGCCCATTGTTCGTTGATCTTGTAAGATACAGATGCATTGACCTGAACCGTCACTAAATCGACAGAGCTAATAAGGCTAGCACCGCGCCAATCATCACCATAGTCAACTGACGATCCGCCCTGTGACGCCATCGCTAAACCAAACGCCCATTTATCGCTTAATGGGTTGACCCAATAAACAGAACCTAACGGCAACGTGCTACCGGCATTGCCACCATCTAGATTACTGTCAGTCCCACCAAAGTAACCTGTAGAGCCAAGATCTTGATATTCAAGGTTCAAATTAAATGCTTGTAGGCTGCCTGTTAATGTTGATTTTTCAACTAAGCTCATTGCTGCTGGATTAGAATAAGCACTCTCAGCACCTTCTGAAATTGCGGCGCTGCCAGCGCCAGCCGTACTGGCATTTAAACTGCCGAGTTCGCTTAATACGGTACCGGCAGAAAAACTCGGCATAGATACTAATGCCATGCTAACCACTAAGGGTTTAAGTAGGAATTTCATTCATCAATCTCAGAAGTTGTTAAATAAATATGATGGCGTCATTATCGCCGTTAACGTTATCAAAGAAGACTCGGAAATCTCCTAGTTTTACGCCTTAACGCCGAAAGTTTTGAATGACTTATCAAAAACGAAAACACCGCCATAAGGCGGTGTTATTAAGTGAATTAATGAGAGTTATTACTCAATTCACAGATAGCACTAAGCGCAGACCAATATCGGGCATAATTGCACTTTGACTTGCTGAATCTCTAGAGGAATTTGCTGACTCATCCGTGTCATACGCCAAACTGCCTCCTCGCACTGATTTATAGGCTAGGTGATGAGTAGACTCGATCGAATTAAGCGGATTATGACTTGGGCCATAATGGTAATAGTCGGTATCGAATGCGTCCTCTACCATCTCCCCTACATTACCAGTCATGTCATAAAGCCCTAGCTCATTTGGTTGCTTCAATCCGACTTGGTGTGCTTTATTTGCTGAGTTAGCCACGTACCAACCTACGCTATCGATATCGTTCGAACCGCTATAACGGTAGCCTTTACTTTTTGTCCCACCTTTAGCGGCGTATTCCCACTCAGCTTCTGTTGGCAGTCTAAACTGCAATCCCGTTTGCAAATTTAATTGGCTAATAAAATACTTAGCTTGCTGCCAGCTCAAGTTATTCATTGGCATTTTGGCGCCGGGAAAATAGGGGCTAGAACCGCTGAGTACAGAATCAAATAACCCTTGTGTCACTTCATATTGACCGATATAGAAACTATCTACAGAAACTAACCGCGCAGGGCATTCACTTATAGTGCCAGTGCCACACGCACTGCCCATGCTAAATTCACCGCCTTCAACCCACACCATTTCAGACATAATTTGCTGTTTTAGCTCAACATTGATGTTTTTATCAATTGAGGATGCACAGCCCTGTATCAATGTTAGAGAGAGCAAGGTTGTGACTGAAAGTAAACTTAGGCGCATAACGACTCCAAAGGGTAAAATACGGTTTAAATTGTACGCCTGAAAGTTAGCCATAACCCCTCGAAGAACTACTAGTTCGCTACATAAAAAACGCCCCTAGATACGAGTACCTAGAGGCGTTTTATTACGATAGAGTATCATCGCAAATTGCAGCTACTATTTAGTTTTGCTGTGCTTCAATCGCTTTTAATACTTTTTGCATTTTCAGGGTATTGTAGTTAATACCTGCTGCACTAAAGCCTGCACCCGGCTGGAATGGATAATCTTCGATTGTGCCAAGGAATTTGCCGACTTCTTGAGACATAGGGACGAATAACCACATGTTATCGATCATCCAACGTACATACATACCAGATTCTTTAGCGGCAATCTCAAACGGATCTGCACGTAGGTTAGTAAGAGAAGCCCAAGCGGGTACGTTACGTATTGCAGACTGCATATCACCATCCATCATAGCGAAAGAGGCTTTCCAATCATTCCAACGTACGGCGTTAAGTTCACCATTAGCACTAAAATAGATCTTACTCGTACGTGGGCCATCTTCTACTTCACCCTTAAAGTAAGGCATAAAGTTGCTACCATCTAAATGTACACGCCAGTCTTTACCGTTAAAGTTTTTACCTTCCTTAAGATCTTCAACTAAAGTATCTTCACCAGTTGCAGCAAGCAAAGTTGGCATCCAATCTTCGTGAGACATCATGGCATTGATCTTAGTACCAGGTTCAATTACACCAGGCCAGCGAACAAGTTGTGGTACGCGCATACCGCCTTCAAAGGTTGTTCCTTTTTCACCGTGGAATGGTGAAGTACCGCCGTCAGGCCAAGTAAATTTCTCTGCACCGTTATCGGTTGAGTAGACAACAATAGTGTTATCAGCAATTTTCAACTCATCTAAGGTATCAAGTAGCAATCCAACGTGGTCATCGTGCTCAACCATGCCATCTGGGTATAAACCGATACCGGTAATACCATCATACTTTTCTTGTAAACGTGTATGTACGTGCATTCTTGATGCATTTACCCATGCAAAGAAAGGTTTTTCTGCTTTTACAGCTTTTGTCATGAATTTAATTGAAGCACCAACAAACTCTTCGTCAGCTGTTTCCATACGCTTACGCGTCATTGGGCCAGTATCTTCGATACGACCATCTGCATATGAGTGGATAACACCACGTGGTCCATACTTCTTTTTAAACTCAGGATCTTTCGGGTAGTAATATGTTTCTGGCTCCTCTTCAGCATTTAGGTGATAAAGGTTACCAAAGAATTCGTCGAAACCATGTGCTGTAGGCAGATGCTTATCTTGGTCACCCAAATGGTTTTTACCGAACTGACCTGTCGTGTAGCCTTTATCTTTAAGTGCATCAGCAATAGTCGGCGCCCAGTCAGGGATCCCGCTATCTGAACCAGGCATACCAATTGTCAATAAACCAGTACGGAAAGGATGCTGACCGGTAATGAAAGATGCACGACCTGCAGTACAGCTCTGTTGAGCATAATGGTCCGTGAATAGTGCGCCTTCATTAGCAATACGATCAAGGTTAGGTGTTTGATAACCCATCATGCCTTGGTTGTATGCACTAATATTGAAGTAACCAATATCATCCCCCCAAATAACTAAAATATTTGGACGTTCCGGATCGGTTGCTGCCATCGCCGATGAAGCTGTTGCGACTAGGCCAACGCCAAGCGCTACTTTAGATAAAACTTTAAGCATTAAATTCCCCTTGGTTAGATCTCTTTGTCACTGCTTGATTACATTTAGTAATGAAAAAACAATGACGCTCGAATCGATGGCCCAATTAGACGCCCTATTCACCTCAAAAAAAACTCGGATATTTACTTGTTTAGTTAATTACAAGGGGGTTTTTTCCTAAAATGAATAGTAAGAGCAAACTTAGTTGCTAAACCAATATATAAAAAAGCTTTACGTCTATTGGTATTTTAAAAATAGAATATAATCCCTTCCCCCCTCTACAAACTAGTAATTCCACTAGTTTTAAAAGTTTATGTTATATTTTAGTGGCTTAATCGATGAATAAACGCTATTTATTAGCAGTAGCAATATTCAATAAAGATGAATTACAAGGCTGAAGTATATGGACACAGAACAGATATCGATCACTGAACGCTTCTTTGCCGATATTTCTAATCGTTTATTGGAAGAAGATACTGCAAATATTCCCGAGGTTATCTGTGCAGGATTAACTGAGTACCTACCTTTTGCAAACGTGCAACGTATGTCGCTGGTAAGGATCACAAAAGAGCAAACCTATGAAGGAGCATATTCGGTTGCTGCGGCAGGCTATTTACCCACGACCATGATTGGCGCAGGTCTGAAAAGCCCTTATTTGGATAAGATCTCAGCCGGTGAAATGATTGTTCATTCTGGCCCAGTAGAGGACGTATTCACAAAAGATGAAGTGGCTTTGGCCAATATGGGCGGCATTATTGCCCATAGCGTTATTCCGATAAAAGTACGTGACAGAGTTTGGGGAGCGATTGCCTGTAGCCGCTACAAAAACCATGACGGCTGGGATCCAATTTTATTAGAACGGATCAAAACCTTGGGCCAAGTCCTCGCCGCTTCCTATGAGCGTTATCATTTTTGGTTGGCACTACAAAACCAAAATAAGGAACTAGAATCATTATCGCGTCACTTGATGGAAAACCAAGAGACTGAACGACGCTTGTTATCTAGAGAGTTACACGATAACTTTTCACAACGTCTCGCGCTACTGACTATTAAAGCGAATAATGTATTTGGCATAGTACGTGAAAGCGTAAAACCTGAAGCAAAAGATCTGCATATTAACATTCAGCAAATAGCCAAGGATATGCAGGCACTATCACGCTCATTACATCCTGCAATGCTGGAAGACTTAGGCCTGATTGCCGCGCTAAAATCTGAAGCAAGACGCATAACAGAGATAAAGAGTATAGAGCTACAAACCTTGTTCGGTGTCATACCCGAACTTAAAAAAGACGTGTCGTTAAATCTTTATCGAATTTTGCAAGAGTCGCTCAATAATGTCATCAAACACTCGCAGGCATCAGCGGTATTTGTTTCATTAGAAATTGACAATAATTGCCTAACGCTACAAATAGTAGACGATGGCATAGGCTGTAAAGACTCTCTTGAGAGCAGTAAAGGCAGTATTGGACTGGTGAGCATCCGAGAACGCGCCCAGTTGATCAATGGTGAGTCACAATTTCTTAGCCCTGACGATGGTGGCTTTGTGGTCAACATTTCCATACCAGCAATAGAGGAACATTATGAGTAGAATTATTATCGCAGATGATCACTTAATCGTCGCGCAAGGGGTAGCCGGTCTTCTAAAGCCCGACCACCAAGTGTTGGCTATCGCTAAAAATGGTGAAGAGTTAATCGAGCTGGTTAAAAAGCATGACCCAGAATTAGTGATAACCGACATTAGTATGCCGGGTATGACGGGCATTGCGGCGGTTGCAGCCCTTAAACGAATTAAAAAAGATCTTAGAGTGATCTGCCTAACCATGCATGATGAGCAGGAATATGCCGAAGGTGCCATTGCTGCGGGGGCTCTGGGTTATGTCCTTAAGCACGAGGCCACAGACGATCTCCTTGATGCCGTCAATAGCGTATTAGCGGGAAAGCAGTATCTATCTAAATCTGTGCAAGTAACCGACAATTCACCGAGTTTATCTGCTAGACAATTAAGTGTGCTGCGCCTTTTAGTACAGGGAAAGTCAGCTAAACAAGTTGCCGATGAACTGTTTATTTCGCCACGTACCGTCGAGTTTCATAAGTACTCTATTATGAAGCTCATTGATGCAAAAACCAGTGCCGAACTTATTCAATATGCCCTTTCTCATGGGCTTGTTTAACGATAAAGTTATACAGTTCAATTGATACCAAAAGGAACTTACTATCAAACGTTTGCCTAAAAAGATGCTAAGACTCAGCTTGTTTCAATACAGTGCATTGCTAATGTTTGCTTTGATAAGCATATTCACAACTCAGCGCTCACTTGCAGCTGAATTTGTCGGTTCATTCGAATGTCAGCAATGTCATCAGCAAGCTTTTAAAGATTGGACAGGTTCAGATCATGACATGGCAATGAAACACGCCAATAAAGACTCTGTAGTGGCAAACTTTAATACTCAATTTAGCTATCAAGGTAAACAAAACCGTTTTTTTACTAAGGGTGATGAATACTGGGTCAATATCGAAGATCTCAATGGGCAGTTCAACGACTTTAAGGTCAGTTATACCTTTGGTATCGAACCATTGCAGCAGTATATGGTGGAGTTTGCAGACGGGCGAGTGCAACTAATCCCTTTTGCCTGGGATAACCGTCCAAAAGCAGAAGGCGGCCAGAAATGGTTTCACTTATATCCAGACAATAGCGCTAAACACGATGACTTCTTTTGGCAGAATGTCGGTCAAAACTGGAACTTCATGTGTGCGGACTGTCACTCAACCAATGTTAAAAAAAACTACGATTTTGAAAACGACCGCTTTAACACCACTTTTTCTGAAATCAATGTTGGCTGCGAAGCCTGCCATGGCGCAGCAAGTGAGCATCTAACTTGGGCGAATAAGCCAGGCGATAAAACAACACAAGCCTTTGGCTTTGATAGAGCGTTAACAAAACCAGTTGCAAGCTGGACATGGTCACAAAGCAATAATAATGCTGCAGGCAGTAGTGATTCTACTCATAGCGTCAATAACACTGCAAAACCCGCCTCAGCACAACACAGTAATCAACTACAGAGTTGTGCTCAGTGCCACAGTCGTCGACTACAAATAAGTGATAGTAAGCCACTCGTGAACAGTGATTTCGGCGACCGCTACCAGTTAAACCTGATTGGCCAAGATCTCTATTATGACGACGGTCAGGTCTTTGATGAAGATTATGTTTATGGCTCTTTCTTGCAGTCAAAAATGCATGAAAATGGTGTCGTTTGCAGTAATTGTCATAATCCACACTCAACAAAAATAGTGTTACCGGGCAATGCATTGTGTAGCCAGTGTCACAGCCCTGCCAAGTTTGATACTGTCGAGCACCATAAGCACCAAGTCGATAGTAGTGGCGCCCAATGTGTTAATTGCCACATGCCGCAAACTACCTATATGCAGATCGATAAACGTCGAGATCATAGCTTCAGCATACCAAAACCGGCGAACTCTCAGCGCATCGGAACACCAAACGCCTGCAATCAATGCCATCAAGATAAAGACATAGCGTGGGCTGTAGATAAAACGGCTCGCTGGTACCCCGGCCTAAACACCTATGATGCTAAACACTTTAGCAGTGCTTTTGCCGGCGCCAGAGCGGGGATCCCCGCTGCAGGAGATCAGCTCTCCTACATCGCACAAGATCATCAGCAAGCGGCCATTATACGCGCAGCAGCGATTGAGCGATTACAACAATACCCTGGTAGAAACGGGGTGGTGGCTATTGCAAGAGCCACTCGACATGACGACCCTCTACTAAGATTTGCAACGATTCAGGGCAGTACGCCCTACCCGATTGCAGATAGATGGCGCATGTTAGCGCCACTATTGACCGATGAAGTGTTGATGGTGCGAAGCCAAGCGGCGGGGGCTTTAGCCGGATTCTGGTCTGAGCTGACACCCAAGCAGCAGCAAACTTTAACTAAGCCACTTGCTGAGTATATAGAGATCTTAAAATTCAATGGCGATCGCGGTTTTGCCCGTACCAATCTCGCTCACCTTTATGCCAATCAAGGCAAAGTGGAGCAAGCTGTAGTGCAATATAAAGCTGCTATTGCGGTGCAAGCAAACTACGCCGCTGCCTATATAAACCTTGCCGATCTCTACCGTGCAAATAGGCAAGAGAATCTCGCAATGAAAACCCTTGAGCAAGGTATTAAAGCGCAACCTACTTCAGGCGCAATCCAGTTCAGTATGGCACTTGCACTACTGCGGGCTAAAGAAACGGAAAATGCCATGGGGTATCTTCTCAATGCCACTGAGCTTGAACCCAATAACGGCCGGTTCTGGTATGTATACGCCATTGCAGTTACGCCGACTTCAGTCGCAAAAGCAGCTGCTGCCTTCGATAAGGCTTATCAGGTTAGTGGCAACCCGCAGTACCTGTATGCGTTATGTGAATTGATGTTGAGTAATAACACTCCACAAGCAAAGCAATGCTTGCAGGATCTATCGACTCGTGTACCAGCTGACGCCGTTAAGCAACTTAAGGCACGTTTTCAACAGTAGTTCGAAGTATTCATGCCACTCAATCTAAGAAAAACTGGAATATTTGCGAGTATTTCAGTTTGTTCTTGTCCTCTATTATTCGTCCATCAAAATTTATTTAAAATGGATGTACAGAGTGAAATTTCAAGCCGCATTATTGGTGTCTCTAACGCTCCCCTTGCTTACTAACGCCGCTTACGCAGAAGAGAAAGAAGTTCAAGACATGTCTGACCCACTCGCTGTTTACACGCAGGTCGGTGGCTCTTATGGTACAAATGGCGTTAACTTTAAGCTAGGTAAAACACTAGAGACGGGTTCTGCAACAGACATGTCGATGGTACTGTTTGAGCTTAAAAGCATGTTCGGCGACCATAGCAAAGATGAAGGTTCTAGTTCAATGAACCCAGATATGGCTAATGATGGGATATCAGAACTTCGTTTTAGAAAATTCGATGTTGATATGACCAATGGCCGTGGTATCTCGATGGACGTTATCCATAACTTCGACACCAACTCAGGTACCGCATCGGTTGGCATGATCCAAGCTTTACCCAAAGTGGGTTTTTGGCAAGCATTTCCCATCATCGCCGCTGGCGTACAATACAATGATGGCTCAATGACCTCTACAGATGGTGACTCAACAGGCTTACATTCTGACTTTGCTTTTGCCAGTTTCACTCTTTACAACAAGTTCCAAATCACGGATACAATCTGGGCCAACTATAACCCAGTTTATACTCAGGCAATTTTCGGCGACCAGCTATACACCGACAAGCTACGCGGTAGCGATGGCCTAACCCATGAATTTGTCTTGAGCTGGCAGATGACACCAAAGCAAAACTTCCGCCTTTGGTACAATACAACTCAGAATAACTTCAGTGACGGTGATTTCCGTTTGGAATACAACCAACAGTTCTAACTGTCTACGAGTCTAATTAACCAAGCCAGCAATTAGCTGGCTTTTTTAATCGCTGAAATCCCAACAGCAGTTAACTAATTAGCTGGTAAAAACACCAGTTTTGTCGCCTTTGCGCCGAATTTCACAGGTGTATCGTTAGTTTCACTTTATAATCACAGATGTTAAATAACGACCCGCTTAATCGCTTCAAGGACTCAATTATGCAACCTATCAAAGTCAATTTACATAATGGTAAAGCAAGCAAACGATTTCATGTGATGAGCAAGCCTATTGGCGCTGCTTGTAACATAGACTGCACCTACTGCTACTACTTAAGTAAACAGGACCTACTTGACTATAAGAAAGGTTGCAGCCCACAAATGCCCTTTGATGAACTTGAGTCCTATATTAAGCAGTATATCGAACAACAAAATACACCAGAGATAATATTCACTTGGCAAGGCGGTGAACCGACAATGCTTGGGCTCGACTACTTTAAAGAGGTCGTTCGGCTACAAACTAAATATGCGCCTAAAAATGTGATCATCTCTAATGATCTGCAAACCAACGGTACGTTACTGACTGACGCATGGTGCTACTTTTTATCGAAGCATAATTTTCTAGTCGGATTAAGCATCGATGGCCCTGAGATGTACCACAATGCCTATCGTAAAAATCGTGCAGGCCGTGGTACCTTTAAACAAGTGATGGCGGGAATTTCCCTGCTGCATAAACATAAAGTAAATTTTGCGACACTCACCTGTATTAACAATCTCACTAGCAAGAGTCCGTTAGATATCTATCGCTTCTTGCGTGATGAAGTTCGTTCTCCACAGATCCAGTTTATTCCGATTGCGGAACCTGAAACATTTAGAGAGACCGCGCCGCATCATTGGAACAAAGAGGACATGCCTGTCCTTGGTAGCAAGCAAGCCCAACCAGGTGAGCCAGATTCGGTCGTGACCGCTTGGTCCGTATCGAGTGAAGATTGGGGTAAATTTTTATGTGGCGTATTTGATGAATGGATTAAGCACGATATAGGCAAGGTGAACATCCAATATTTTGAAGCCTGTGTTGAGACTTGGATGGGCAGAACCAATCCTCTATGCACCCTAGGTTCATTGTGTGGTAAAGGCTTGGCAATGGAGCCTAATGGCGATGTATTTACTTGTGATCACTACGTTTACCCTGAATACAAAATTGGTAATGTTCATCAAAAACCGCTCGACCAAATGGCATTTTCGGCTCAGCAGCAAGCCTTTGGTTTTGCTAAAAGTCGCACGCTCACCAAGCAATGCCAAAACTGTGATTACAAGTTTGCCTGTTTTGGTGAGTGCCCGAAGAACCGCTTTGTACGTTCTTATGATGGAGAGATGGGTCACAACTACCTATGTCAGGGCTGGCATATATTTTTTAAACACATCGACATCTATATGTGCCAGATTGTTAGCTCTATGGGTTATCAAGTGAGAAAACCGGTGTAGAGGCTGTTCAGCACGGCTATTTGGCCGTTGCAGAGTATTTCGTGCCTAAGTAGATCCTTTTCCAAGCCCCCTTAGCGGGGCTTTGTTGTTTCTTATATTTAGCGATAGCATCCTAACATTAATATAAGAAGCATCACGGTAGTCCTCATACTTATCCCCATCTTGTCTGAAGATGCTGGATGCTGTGGGAGGGGTATATAGCCCGTACTCAACAACGCAATGTTCTGCTACACTGCTTTTGGTTCATTTAACTTAAGATCAATTTGTTATGCAGCGCCCTCCTCTACGTCAAGCCAAAACCATCGATAACGTTTTTAATAGTGCCTATTGGCACCTTGGGCAACAAGATTTTACCATTAACGAAATTCGCACCAAGCTTGAGCGTAAAACTGAAAACCAAGAGTGGATCGATACTGTACTCGCCAGGCTCATAGAGGGTGGTTATTTAAAAAACGACTTTGACTTTGCAGTGCGCTATTGCGAGCAGGCCTTTAGCAATGAACTCGGTAAAGGGGCGATAAAACGTAAGTTACAACTGCGCGGCATAGCCGTTACCGAAATTGAAACCGCTATAGAACAGGTGATGGACGAACAACAGGTCGACTCCTATGCAATGGCAAGCTCTCGGTTACTCAGCAGATTTGATAACTTTTACGGCACTAACAAAGAGAAGGTCTATTCACAAATGACTAACAGGGGTTTCTCTCGTGTAGAGATCGATCACGCCTTAGCACAACACCCAGAGCGAGAAACACTGCGCTGTAAATTGGCTGTTAAGGCAGACAAAGTCGACTTAAGCACTGAAATCATAAAACTGTTTAATAAAGGTAAAGGTGAAACCCTCATCCGACAAGAGCTTAAGCAGCGACTAATCGACCTAAGCGATTTTGAAGATACCCTGTATCAATTAACGCTAGCAGAAGATGTCGATTTTTATCTAAGCTGTAAAAAAGAGCTCGCTAAAAAGCGCTACGACTTATCGGACTATAAAGACAAATCTAAAGCCTATGCCTATCTGTCGCGCAAAGGCTTTGGCAGTGATGAAATCAAAGAAGCCATGACCCCAGATGAAGACTAGCCATACTGCCTACATTATCCCCTACTGTATTCAACATGCCCGCTGTTGATATGTTCTAAGGCCAATAGATTAGCTTGTTTTCTACCTGTATTAACTGAGTATTTATCTGACTTAATACGGTTCTTCTCCAAATAGTGCTGACTGCAATATCAGTTATTACTTTTCAAATCAGAATCAACGTCAAGGTCGTGGTGCTTCGCCCACACCTGAGCCAAGGGATAAAGCGCTTGTACCCCTTGGCGAACCCTCAGCGCCCCGGCGAAATTTCTGAGAAACGAAACTTCCAACGGGGGAGATTAGATTCTGCACGTTTGGTTAATGTATTTAAGCCATGATGTTTACTGAGAGATTGCAATTTCTTTTATGAAGGCTGATAACTCAAATGTTGGTAGTTTGCGTTTTTCGAAACCAGTGTAGGCCTTCGATGGCATGGACGCCATCGTAGCGCATTCTGGGACGAACTTGCTGCGCACGTCAGTTGCGTCTTCATATACGCCTGCCGCAGGCAATCGGAACCACTTTGGTCAGCAGCTAAAGTATTTATGCCCCAAAGTGAGTTTCGCAGTTCAAAAGGTAAATAGGGCTGGTAAAGCTTTTTCCATAGGAAAGCTAATCTGAAAGAGTGTGATAATCAAAAAAGGTTATGCCTGTCCTATCTTTTGATAAATACCTGATTTTGTAAGCCAGAAGGTAGAATTTAGGAGGGGAATTATGCTTACATGATAAAAGTGATTTAAATATCTAAAAAGAGATAAGGAGAAGTCAGTGGCAAGGAGAGGAGGAGGTTTAAGGTTAGCTATTAAAGTTGTTAAGGCTATTGATAAGGCTGGTAAGCAAGCTGCTAGGGATGCCGAGCGGAGGCAAAAAGCAAACGCTAGAGAGCAGGCTAAAGCTGAGAGGGAGTATCAAAAGCAATTAAGGGAGCAGGAACGTGCAGAAAAAAATAGAATTAATCAGGCAAAGCATGCAGCGAAATTGAATGTTGCCAGAACAAAGCAACAGTTCAAAGATTCGCTTGTTTATGCTCAAGAAGAATATGCTGAGAGATGCTCAGAAAGAGCCGCTTTACGAAAACAATTTATTAATGCAGTACTAAGGTAGTCATATGGATAACAACCTCCTTATCGTCATAGCTATTGCTATTTTAGCCATAATTATTAGCTATTTCGTTGCCAATCATCATTTCAATAAAAAACTAAACGAATATAAAAATAGTGTTAATCAAAAGCTCGGTGAGCACAAAAGTATTGATGAAGCTTTGCAGCAAATAAATGCAAAGCTGGCACTTGTTAAAATTGAGCTTGATGATGACTCCAAAGAATTGGAGCGTGTGCAATTAGAGACTGCTGAGTTACAAGAACTTAAGAAAAATGAAAAGCAGTTATTAGAAAATGTTCAGTTGCATACGTCAGCGATTTCTAAGTTAGAAGCTGATAAAGAAAGGCTTGTGTTAAGCATATCTAAGCTTGGTGTGGAGCAAGAAGAGTTAATGGGAATGTTAGATTTATATTCTCGTTTGGATGAATATACGACATGCGGCCATTTTGAAATGCCTGACTACCTCTATGAGACCTCGGTTAGATTTGTTGAGGAAATCAAAGATGTCAGGGTTCAGCAAAAAGAAATGATTAAAGATAAAGAAGCAATCACTTACCCTGATACGACAATCATCTCAAATGATAAATCGTTCAATAAAAAGATTCTAGACGGGCAAGTCAAGTTGATGCTAACTGCATTTAATACAGAATGTGATTTTCTTATTGGTAAGGTTAACCCAAGTAGTTTTGGTCGAACTTTGGAACGCATAGAAAAGATTGCTAACGCTCTTGAGAAATCGGCAGCCACCTTAGAGTGCGGCTTTAACATCAGTTACGTAGAGCTAAAGTTTGAAGAGTGCAAACTCCAATATCAATACACACTGAAGAAGCAGGAAGAAGTCGCAGAGCAAAAGCTAATTAAGGAACAGATAAGAGAAGAACAACGGGCTATCAAGGAATATGAACGAGCTATTGCTGAAGCTGAAAAAGAAGAAAGAATGTATAGGGATTTATTAGATAAAGCACGAAAAGCTCTATCTGAGGCCTCTGAAGCCGAGAGGGCTGTTGCAGAACTGCGAATAGCTCAACTTGAGCAGCAATTATTAGAGGCAGAAGCTAAAGAAAGTCGAGCTAAGAGTATGGCTGAGCAAACTCGAAAAGGTCATGTTTATGTCATTAGTAACATTGGCTCATTTGGAGAAGATGTATACAAAATAGGTATGACTAGACGTTTAGAGCCTATGGATCGTGTCAAAGAGCTAGGTGACGCTAGCGTACCTTTCCCATTTGATGTCCACGCAATGATTTATGCCGAAGATGCCCCAGCGCTTGAAACTGCTCTGCATCGAAAATTTACATCGCTGCGTGTCAATGCTGTGAATCTTAGAAAAGAGTTTTTTCAGGTAGATCTTGACTCCATTAAGGAAGCTGTTGACAGTATTGATGATATGGACACTGAATTTAAGATGACAGCTTTAGCTGAAGACTACTACGAGAGCCTCCGTTTACAGCAGCTAGTTGCTTAACTTTGTTTCGATACATAGCCTTCTATTTGTGGGGCAAAGTGTAGTAGTCAATTAATATTGACTACTACACTAGAGTTGATCGAAGACCTAGCTAATTTAGTAAAGCTCTAAATAATAATTCAAGCCCTTACGGAGAAACTGTGAAGTCTAGAAATGTAGATATTTCTGCTCCTTTGACAAATGAAGTGAAAAAGTCAATTGAGCTATTTCAATATAGATCAAAAGAACTCATTGATAACTATGAAGATATTAAGATTAAAGGGCTTAATGTCTGTGGTTCACACACTTTTTCATTCGAGGGTGGGAAAATATCAGGTTCAGGGATTAATTTTTGCAGACATCGCTTGAAGGGCTTGTTTGTTGATTTTCGTTTCTTTGTAGGCAACGATGAGCCAACTAACTTTTTACGGTTTCATGGTTTGATTGGTAGGCTTAGTGATGATCAAGGGTTTAGAAGTACACTTAAGGAGTTGAAATCTGGGTGGAAAGAAAAAGGTATGTTTGATGGCTGGTGTGACATACCAGCTCTTGAAATGATTAAGATCTACTTTAATGCTCAAGCATTTCATGGTGAACATATAAGAGAAAAGGACTTTCTCCATTTAGTTCAATCTTTTGATATGAAAACTTTAGAGTTTGTATTGGTTATGCACATAAGTGACCGCATACAGTTGGTGAAAAATTTACGTTGGATGTTAGAGCAAGCTAATGCTCAAGGGTACTTACAGATACCAGAATATCATTACTGAAGTGGCATAGTTAATTTGGCCACCTAGTTAGAGGTTGATATCATAACCTCGACATAATTTGTCTTACTAAATATTCCGTAAAAGGGGTTCGGAGCGATACTTTTTCTAATCAATACCAGTCAACTTAGACTGGATGCTCTAAGCCGTTTATGTCCAGAAGCGTGTCAGGCGCTACATTGAAACTTGCTGGCAGAGCATGTGCTGTGGGGCGTGCAAGCTTCTAAATCACGGATGTTTTAGCAGAGCCTACATGGACGTACTTGTGGCGGCTTGCTAGGACACAGGGCGCATGCTCTGCTATTTCAATATGGCCTGATAATTTTAAAAATATGTGGGGTCAGTGTAAACTTTAATTTATTACCGTACATTTCCTAATCTCACAGCTCACTTTTTAGACCTTTTGCACTAACTCATTTATGTCCAGAAATGAGCTAGACGCTACTCTGAACTCGCTGGCAGAGCATCTGCTTTGGAACGTGCAAGCTTCTGAAAAAGGGATTTTTCAGCAGAGCCTACATGGAGGTATTCACGGCGGCTTGCAAAGGAACATAGTGGATGAGCTGCTTTCCATCATAAGTAGATGTTTTAGGTAATGGCACTAGATCCCGGCTCAGAAGACTTGCGGGATGACTCCCAATGATTCCCAAGTTGTTCTGCTAAGCTAGCTTGTTTTGTCCACAAATGAGTTAGCCGTTCCTTCGGTCATCTGTGAACACCAAGGGACTTTGTCGTACCTTAACTACCAAGCCACTGCCCCGCTACTGAGGAGCTGCTTGATTTAAGCTATTGCTTTTAACGCCGCTGAGGACTGACATTGCCTTTATTTGAAAGCATTCGCCAAAACTTTAGATAAGAAGGCCGCGTTAATCCTCCCTTCCCTTTATCCTTAGCTTGTTGTTGCTGGCTAAAACGCTGCTGCCAGCGAGAAAACAGCAGTGCTTCTGCTAAAGCACTTCTCACTGAGCCCTTGGCCTTACTCGTTGCTGAATTAATTTTTGAATTAACTTCAAGACGTTGCTCGGATTGGCAAAATAGATTCACTTCAGAGTTGAATGTCGGCCTGTGGTTTCTATCGGTGTTGTGCCAATAAAGATACTGCTCAACTCGGCGCCAGCGTTTTTGCAAAAGCGAAAACATAAAGAGCACGATAACCGGCAGCTGCTGTTGCTTATATCCTTGATATAACCACCTTAATAGAAAAACAAACACTGTCAGCAGCGTGGTCAGTAGTAAACCCTCTGCCCAATAAGCGATGATAAAACTCAATGGGGTATGAGATATGCTCCATGATTGCCCTTTAACCTTAAGTTCAACCAGCTTTTTAGCGTCAGTATTCCACCAGTAGAACGACAGTTCGGACAGGCTCAGCTCACCACTTTGCTGGACGATATAAGTTTGTTGATAGATTTTGCTAGCACTAAAATCACCGCGATACTGTCTATCTTCACTTTCCACTGGACCTAAATAACCTTGAAGCATCTCAGTTTGATATAACGGAAAATCAGGAAACAGCATTGCACTGCTATCAGTGGCTTTTATTGTCAATGTGCGCGTAATCGCGTCTCCTATTTTTAGCTGCGTTCCGATCTTAGGGGTTAGTTTTTGCTCAAAAGTCACCTTAGGTGCAGCGATCCAGTTTGGCGTCGCAGATAGTCTTTCATCCGGCAAGGCCACCTCAAACGACTGCGCCTCGGTATATACAGTTCCCTTTATTGTCGAACCAGGTTTATCTGCAATATTCACCGCGACTGCAATAACAGGAACAGTGAATAAGCCGGGTGACTGCGGATATAATGTTAGCTGCCACTCCTGCACAGACCACGTTGTGCCATTGATACGCTCTGTGGAATTATTAGCGAGTTTTTTCCGCCTAAGTACGATGGTATCTTTAACGTCAAAAGTCGCTATTTGTGCCCCACCACCGAACCAGGTATCGGTCCATATTTGTATATAAAGATCAACTTGCTGATGTGGCGATACCACAGTGGTGGCTGACAGTCGGGTTTTTACTGTTAGTTTTCCAGCCTGTTGCAGTTCACTTACAGAGCTTGGCGCAGCAACCGGCTGACCATGCTGGTTTTCATCGATAACGCTACTTGCCCAGCTAAAATTAAACACACTGCTCGAGACAAACAATGCAACAATAACCAATAACCACGCACTGGTCATCGCCACGACTTTGATTAACGATCTCAGTGATGCTGTAATTGGAAATAAGCTATCCAATGGTTCATTCGACCGAAACTGGACATATTGATTGGCAGACATGTAAAATAAACTCCTAGTCATTTGAAGTCGACGGACTAGAAATGGTTTGTTTACGTTGATTAAGTTGTAGGCTGAACTTGGTAGCAAGAAAGCGCCTCGGATCGCCCTCGACCCGTTTCATCCAAGCTTGGGTTAACGCATCATCCGCAAGAAGTTGCTCAGCGGTGTAAGTTTGTTGTACTAACATTTCTGCAGATACTTTCTCTTCAGCCCCGTCACTCGTTTGCGGTTCGTCACCCAGCTCTTTTGAAGCTTCATTTTCGGTATTGGCTTGGCTCTCACTTTGACGGTTTATATCGTCAATGATCTTTTGGATTTTCTGTAGATTAGTTTGCGCCGGCACAAACGATGGATATCGATGCACCACTTGTTGATAGAGATTCCGAGCAGCAATGTATTCTCGTTGATGCGCAAGCGCGGTGGCTGCGCCAAATAACGATTCAGCTGTATCAGAGCGCATAAAGTAGATCTGCGCCCTCTTAAAATCTTCTGCCATATAAAAAGCCGTTGCTTTCCATAACGGATCGGTAAACTGTGCCGCGGCTTTTGAATATTGCCCATTTGCAAAATACATTTGCCCTTGTTGTTCTGGGGTAAGCCACGCGTTGTACCAGGCATTGACTAATCGTTGCTGGACCCTTCCTACACCATTGAGCTCGGTGTCAGCGGCTACAACTGCCACTGTGTTGCTGGAAAATGCTGCCTGCACCGCAATTCCACTAGCAAAACTTGGCTGTGGCGTGGCCAACATCAATATACCCACAAAACACCACTGCACTGTCCAACCTTTGCGGAACCACAACAAAAAGATAGCTGCCAGTACAAACACGAGCGGGTAGCTCATCTCTTTCCATGGTTCGGCGCTATCGCTGTTTATGATGACGTTACGCGCTATTTCACGATTAATACTGCTCACATCACTATTGTCGACACTAGTTTGTTGATAATGGCCACCAGCTGCAGTCGCTAATAATTTGAGCTCATCGTGTTGAAATGGGATCTCTGCTGTTTTATCTTCATCACCGCTACCAAGAATGATCAGCTGCAATGGTGGCAACAGACGTTCACCCTCAGCTTGCAGGCTGTCCGCAGCCATTTTTCTTGGCAGCTTAAAGTAGTCAATGATCGCTTTTGCACTGTCACTACCAAGACCATCGGTTATCCAAAGTACGCTAGCCGCGCCTATGGGTAGATCGTTGTCGAGTAGTAGCTTATCTATCTCCGCTAAGCCATATTCGGCAAACTTACCTTTACGTGGCATCACTTTTGGCGAGATGGCGTCTAATAACGGTAGCAATACAGCATTATCTTTTGTCAGTGGCATGGCGATATGGGCGCTGCCGGAATAGACAACCAGCGCCGTACTGCCGCCTTCTCGCAATGCTAACAGGTCCGCTATTTTCTGTTTCGCACGTTGCAGTCTTGATGGCTGTAGATCGGTTTGCAGCATAGACTCTGACACGTCGAGCAAGATGATAAGTGGCGCATTGTCCTCACCGAAAGGTGATGCTTGCCGTTGCCATGTAGGTCCGGCAGCAATGATCATTGCTAAGGTAAAACCAAGCGCCCAGAATGTGACGGGTAGACCTTTACGCCATCCTGCATCGCCAATTTTAAGGGCTTTTTCAAGATGGACTGGCAGCGCAGATTTTTGAGTTTTTAAACTGGGTTTGCGGCGAACATATAGCAGCAAAAATACCGCAAAAGGCAATAACAGTAGTAGCCAGTAGGGCCTAAGAAAATGGAACTGTGAGGCTAAGTTATAAAAATCCATTACAGCTCCTCCTGGTTATCACTCTTGAGTCTCGATAGTTTTAATGATCGAAGCAAACGAAGGAAGAAAACGACTAAGTAGGTAATTAGATAAATAATGATGGCAGCGGCAATGGGTAAGTAATGCACACTCTGTTTGGGCTGATAAGTGAAACTGGCGAAATTAGCAGGCTCTAATTCACTGATCTGTTGATAGACAGCAGCGAGCTCAGTCGTCGATATAGCTTGAAATGCGCGGCCTCCAGTAAGCCTTGCAATGCCCTCAATAATCGACATATCCATCGCTTGTTCACCCAACGTTAATGGGTCGCCCATTGCGATAACATGTACTCTTATCCCCTTCTTCGCTGCAATTTTTGCCGCTTCAATCGGCGGCACTGAGCTGTCAGTATCATTTCCATCAGTCAGTAGAATAACCACTTTATCTTTTTGCGTTGAATTAATATCATCACTAACACCTGCTTGCATCAGTTTAATTGCTAAGCCGAGAGCATCGCCAATATGCGTGCTTTGTCCCGCCATACCAACCTGACTTTCATTGAGTAACTCAAGCCAAGACTTATGGTCTGAGGTGAATGGGGCTTGAAGATAGGCTGCATCACCAAAGAGAATAAGACCGAGACGATCGCCCTCTCGCTGCTCAGCAAAATCATTCAGTACACGCTTTACCGCATCAAGCCTTGAAATGTTTTCAAAGCTATTTTGACTATTGTTACTTCGACTAGTATTGCCACTACGATTGTTAGCATCGCTTTGAATAGAAAAGTCTGCCGTCTCCATTGAGCCAGATAGATCGACCAAGACCATCAAATCGCGGCCAATCTGCTGCCGAGTTTGCGGCTCTCCCAACATAACCGGTTTACTCATAGCGATAACGAGCAAAACCCAAACGAAAATTAACGCACACTGTTGCCATCGAGTCGGCTTTAAATATTGCAACGCCGAGTTCGGACTCGCTTTCAGCAGCGCTGCTATAAGATTAAAAAACGGCACTTTTATGGCAGCTTGTTTAACCTTAAAGGCTGGTACAAAGTAGTTTATTAACCAAGGTAACGGCAATAATAGCGCCATTAAGGGATAACTAAATTCAAGCATCTGCACGCTCCGCCATAGATATCTGCAAAGCGATAGGTAAAGCAGCAGTATGATGCATTAGCCAAATACAACTCTGATCGATAAGGTTGCCCTGCATTGCTACAGCGGCTTGTTTGTCATCAATCTTCGATAGCAAACTTTGAAGCCATGCATCCCCTAAGGATGTGTTAAATGCGCACTGATGCTCTGCCGTCAGATCAAGTAATAGCAACAAAGCCTGTCCCTCTATTGCCGCGAGGGTAACGATTACGCTTTTATTGGCATTACCGCCAAAAGCTGAGTAAATAGGGGCAGTTGCGTTAACGCCTCGCTTTGATAACGCTGGATTCAATAGTGCCTGCTTTGAAAGCGTAAGCCTTGACAGGTCAATTTCTGTGTCGCTACCATAAGCAGTTGCGATCGCTAGTTTGATCTCTTGTAGCAGCAATAATGAGAAGCGCTCTAGCGGCTGGTTTTTATAGGATAAAATCCGTTTGACGGCCTGCTTACGATAGCGATTGCTATACCAATAGCGAACACGTTGATAAGAGAAGCGGCTCACAAAAAGAGTAGTTAATAGCAACAACAGCCACCAGCCCCAGGTTTGTGGGAAAAAAGCGGTCATTTTAGGCTGGCTTATTCCTATAAACTCATTGAGCTGCAGGACTGGATTACCGAAGGTAAAATCATTTTGTTCTATAACGCGATTAAGTTGATTTTCCGTGCTCATGAAGAGCTCCCCCAACTAAGTGCCACGCGAAATTGACTTAATTCATCCCCATCGGTGTCGATGTCAATGACTGGCAGTAATTGGCTCTGGCTGAGCTGATTTAGTTCGGCAAGCTTTTGTTTGAATTCACTTTGATAATGCTGATAAAACGAAGGCGCGCGATCTTTGATCTGCTGCGGATCCATTGCAAGTTGCGATTGTCCGTCACTAGCGACCAAGTGTTTAATACTGTGTAGTTCACGCTCTAGCTTGTCATGCACGTACACCAGAACAACATCGTTAGCGCGTTGTAATTGCTTGAGTAACATCAGCGATGCTGCATTGAACCCATGCCAATCACTAACTAAAATTATGCTAGAGTCGCGTAGTACCAATTTATTGAGTCGTAATAACATTTTATTGAGTGTAGATTCGCTATCTGTAGCAATGGTTTCGGCTGAAAGTTTTTGATTAGCATCGACTATTGTTTGACAGAAAACGAGTGCGTTAGCAGCG
This sequence comes from Shewanella sp. KX20019, assembly GCF_016757755.1. Lineage (NCBI taxonomy): Bacteria > Pseudomonadati > Pseudomonadota > Gammaproteobacteria > Alteromonadales > Shewanellaceae > Shewanella > Shewanella sp. KX20019. The sequence goes on from NZ_CP068437.1 coordinate 2,797,016, forward strand.
CTACGCTTCGGCTTGATATACTGACAATCATGATCATTAAACACCATGCCGCCAACGCGGTCACCACTTTGTAAAATATTCCAAATAGATAATGCCGACAGTTGAGCCGCGACAACCGATTTCATCGCGTGTTGCGAGCCAAAGAACATCGAGCTGCGCTGATCCGCCACGATGAGTGTTTGTCGCTCTTTCTCTTCACTGTAGGCGCGAACATGAGCTTTACCTGTGCGTAACGTGGTACGCCAGTCCATGTTTTTCACATCGTCACCGTCTTGATAATGTCTAAGCTCTTCAAAATTGAGCCCGCGGCCCCGTACCTTTGAATTATGGCGACCCGATTGGTTACTGGTACGAAAGCGGCCTTTTAGAAACGATAGCTTTGCTGCCGCAGGCTTGAGTGCTACAAGTGATTTAAGTTCGCAGTAGAGCCGAGGATCTAACAGACGAGCTTTTGCTGCACGCTTACTATTAGGCTGTATACTTGCTTTAGCACTCGTTTGAGTAGAGCTGGCCTGTTGGTTACTCACTGTTCACTTTCCATTATTGAGCCCACTAATTACAATCCAAAGGCGACATGTTTAAGCAAGTCGTCAACAACCTGTTCAGCTTTGATCCCATGTGCAGCAGCGTCATAACTTAGGCTCAGACGATGACCCAATACGCTATGCAGCACAGCACGCACGTCATCAGGGCAGACAAAGTCGCGGCCATCTAACCAGGCATTAGCCCTAGCGCAGCGATCGAGCGCAATACTGGCTCTTGGGCTGGCACCGACTTCTATCCAATCTGGAAACGATGCATTGCTGTATTGAGCGCCGCTACGGGTAGCCATAATCAAATCGACAATATAGCTTTCCATCACTGGCGAAATATAGATATCAGCCAGCTCTCGCTGCCCGGCTATAATATCTGCTGGTGTCACTGCGCTAATTTCAGCCACGTGCGGTACTGAGCGTTCCTCCGCAGTATGCTCAATTTCACTTTCCTCTTGCCTAACCAGCTTAATGATCGCCAGCTCTGCTTCTCTATCGGGATAGGCCACATTCACTTTGAGGGTAAAACGATCCATTTGTGCTTCAGGCAGAGGATAGGTGCCCTCTTGGTCAACCGGGTTTTGTGTTGCTAACACTAAGAAAAGCTCAGGCAACTTACGGGTTTTTCCAGCGGAGGTTACTGTTCCCTCCGCCATTGCTTCAAGCAAAGCGGCTTGAACCTTTGCCGGAGCTCGGTTTATTTCGTCTGCCAGTATAAGATTGTTAAAGATAGGACCAGCTTGAAAATCTAACTGTGGTTTGCCAGCAACCTCACGATATACTTCAGCTCCGGTAACATCCGATGGTAATAGGTCAGGGGTAAATTGTACCCGACCAAAACTTGCTTGCATCGAATCTGCGAGTGATTTAATTGAACGCGTTTTAGCGGTGCCTGGTAAGCCTTCTAGCAGGACATGCCCCCGGGTCAACAGCGCGATAATGAGTGATTTGACCACATGCTCCTGACCAACAACACTTTTGCAAACCGATGTGTATAGATGACTAACGGCTTTTTGAGATAAATTCACAGAGATGCTCATATCAATTTCAATTTAGAGCAACATTTTAGGCCGCCTATAATGATGGCTAAACTCGCAAAAATACTTGAAACTGCTGTTATTTGACTTCAATCGCACAGGCAGTAAATGACTGTACTCAAAACTGACTCAACTCGTTATCACTTAACGACTAGCAGGGAGTTTGATTGAACACAATTTAAGCCCAAATAGATGCCATTCGAGACTAAACTCTTATGGCAAATTCAATCTGCTCATGTACACTCATAACATACTGACTTAGCGGATAAGTTCATGAGCCAACGTACCCTTCATAACCTTTTCAAACCAAAATCAGTCGCGATTATTGGCGCTTCTAACGACCCGAAACGAGCGGGGAATGTGCTGATGAAAAACCTACTCGCTGGTGGTTTTTCAGGGCCGATAATGCCGGTGACGCCAAAATATGAAGCGGTAATGGGGGTGTTGGCTTATCCAAATATCCACGCTCTACCGCTGAAACCAGACTTAGCCATCATCTGTACTGCCGCCAGTCGAGTACCTGCCATTATTGAAACCTTGGCGCTGTTTGGCTGTAAGGTCGCCATAGTGATGGCCTCCGGTATGGGTGATGAGTTAAACGAAGATGGCATTAGCCTGCTTTCCCAAATGCAGCAAAATGCCAACCGTTATGGTATGCGGATTTTGGGCCCCAACAGTCTGGGGATGATCATGCCCAACATAGGGCTTAATGCCAGCTTAGCCCACACCAGTGCACTGCCAGGGAAAATAGCATTTGTGTCTCAATCCGCTGCTATCTGTACCACTGTTTTAGATTGGGCTAATAATAAGGGGATTGGCTTTTCATCGTTTATCTCGCTGGGAGATGCCAACGATATCGATTTTGATGAGCTACTGGACTATTTAGGCCGTGACTCGAGAACCAACGCCATTATGCTGTATATCGATTCGGTTAACGAAAAACGTCTTTTCTTGTCTGCGGCTAGAGCTGCATCCAGAAACAAGCCTATTTTAGTGATTAAATCCGGCCGCAGCGCTGAAGGTACCAATGCCGCTAAACTGCATACCGGCGGCGTGTCTGGAAACGATGCGGTGTACGAGGCGGCCTTCAGGCGTGCAGGTATGCTACGAGTCAATGACTTAATCGAACTCTTTGCTGCGGTAGAGACATTAGCCCATTCTGCACCTTTACAAGGGGAGCGTCTTGGGATCATCAGCAACGGCGGCGGCCCCGCGGTACTCGCCCTTGATGAATTAATTTTAGGTGGCGGTAAATTGCCACTATTATCTACCGGTATTTATCAAAGATTAAATACCCTATTACCCACAAGTTGGTCTGGACAAAACCCTGTCGATATCGGTGGTGATTCCGATGCGCAAAGATATGCCCAATCGCTTGAGATAATGATGGATAGCGATAACTTGGATGCCATACTGATTCTACACTCTCCATCGGCTTTAGGAGACAGTGTACAAATCGCAGAAGCGATAGCCGCTACCATCGCTAAACACCCCAATAAGAATAGAGTCAATATCTTAACCAACTGGAGCGGTGAAGATTCAGCTTACGCTGCACGCAGATATTTCTCCCAATCCGGGATCCCAACCTACCGTACACCAGAAGGCGCCGTCGGTGCATTTATGCACATGGTAGAATACCGTCGCAATCAAAAATTACTGCAGGAAGTACCGCTGTCTATTCCTGACAATATTCCGGCTAACACCGCGTTGGCACGTGAAAAGCTGCAACAGGCATTAAGCCAAGGTAAAACAATTTTAGAAACCCATGAATCCCGCAGCATTCTCAGTGCTTATGGCCTTAAAACAATTGATACTTGGTTTGCAAGTAGCCCAGAGCAAGCGGTTGCCTTGGCCAAGCAAGCAGGCTATCCCGTGGCGTTAAAGGTGCAGTCGCCCGATATCCACCATAAGTCCGACGTACATGGGGTAATGCTCAACCTGACGTCCGATCAAGAAGTTGAACATGCAGCACAAGCCATGATTGATCGAGTAATTTCGCTTAATCCGGACGCCAGAATTGAGGGGCTAATAGTCCAAAGAATGGCGCTAACAGCTGGAGCACAAGAGATTCGAGTCGCCGTGGCTAATGATCCTGTTTTCGGTCCAGCCATATTGCTGGGTGAAGGAGGTTCAGAGTGGGAACCCACCAAAGATGCGGCGGTAGCGTTGCCCCCGCTAAACATGACCTTAGCTCGCTATATGGTGATCCAAGCACTTAAAACCAAAAAGCTTAAAGATAGGCACCTACCACTTGGTCTAGACATGAACGCCCTCTGTGTATTGCTTACGCAAATTTCGCACTTAATTATCGACTGCCCAGAAATTGCCTCGTTAGATCTTAACCCTGTTTTATGTGCAGGAGCATCGATCACGCTTTTGGATGTAAATATCCAGCTGCATAAAGAGCCAATCGACAACGCTAGTCGTTTAGCGATCTCTCCATATCCTAAAGAGCTTGAGCAACTCGCCAGCCTCAAAAATGGCCAACAAGTAATGTTGAGACCGATTTTACCGGAGGATGAACCTAAACATTTAGCGTTTGATAATTCACTGTCAGATGAAGATAGATATAAGCGCTATTTTGGTGTTCGTTCAAAAATGACCCATGAAGAGATGGCGGTACTCACCCAGATTGATTACGCCCGTGAGATGGCCTTTATTGCGACCAGCAAAGGTGAAGATGGTGAGGATATTACTTTAGGTGCGATTAGAGCTTCTATCGATCCCGATAACACTGAAGCTGAATTTGCGATGGCAGTTAGAAGTAACCATCAAGGACAAGGGCTGGGTAAATTGCTGCTTGAAAAACTGATCCGCTATTACAGGAATAACGGTACTGAGGTGTTGACTGGATTTACCCTGTTTGAAAACCGCAATATGGCGAGTCTAGCCAAACATTTAGGCTTTACAGTCACCTTTGATATGGAGGAGCGTCTAATTAAAATGCACATGGATTTAAAGCCTAAGCATTAACACTTAACAACATGAACAATTGGGCTGTCACAGTGCAGCCCAATCATAGGCGATGCTAACTGACTTCAGACTCTGTAATAACACGGTTACGACCCGCAGACTTTGCACGATACAAGGCTTCATCGGCGCGAATGAAATAGCTGTCTTTACTGTCCTCTAATTTTAGTGATGCACAGCCTACTGAAACGGTAATATTCCCTAATGGCATTTTCTTCTCTTTACCAATGGTGAGATTTCGCTGAGCTATTTTTTTACGCACATTTTCAGCAACTATTTTAGCTTCGGCAATACCAGTATTAGACAGTAAAATGACGAACTCTTCACCACCATAGCGCGCGACAAAATCATCGCCTTTAACACTCTGTTTTAGTGCCTGAGCCACATAAGTTAGCACCTTGTCACCGATTAAATGGCCATGTACATCGTTGAATCTTTTGAAATGGTCAATATCTACAACTAACAAGCTACTTTTAATCTCTTGTTGATTGAAAGTCTCAATATGACTAATCACCTCTTCGTCAAAAGCACGGCGGTTCTTGAGTGAGGTCAGCTGATCAGTCATAACGACGGAGCGGAGATCTAGCATCTCTTTCTTAAGCGCGCCGACCTCCTGATTGATACTCGTTAGGGACTGATCCATCGCTATATTGGCATTAATAATACCATCAAGCTCGGTAGCAATATCATCGACAATGTCTTGTAATACCTCTGGAGTTGGATTATTTTTCAGCGTTTTATCAAACTTTTGCAGTGAGGTAGAAAACTTTATATTACCCTGACTCATGCCTGCGATCTTAGACAACAGACTATTGATTAGCATCTGCGTCTCTATTTGCACATGCTCCATCAATTCTGGCGAGTTCTGTTGGATATAAGTGGTAAATAAGCCATCGCACACGTCGGTAGTAAAGCTGACTTCGTTCGCCAACAGGCCGTCGATTGCCCGCTTCAAATCCAAATTAATACCTAAGTAATATTCATACCATACAGAATAGTTGTTGGGTGTGACTGGGATGTTTAACTCTGACATCTTAGGAACCGCATGCCGTAAAATTCGCGCAGAAATCTCTGTCTCTGACAAGTGTTTAGCAATATCCATAAAGTTCCCATCCCTCTGTGTAAATCTCTAACTTATCAATACAATAAACAAAAAAGAGGATGTTGCCATCCTCTTTTATCATTTTTTTAACACTTTTGACTGATTAATTCTGTCGGCAATGTGAAAATATATCTTTATCTTGTTGATAAACCTCGGAACTAACGTTCATCAAACCTAATAAGCTATCAAAGAGGTTGTCATGGGAATAGCCACCCCGTGCAGCCTCTTTCGCTAAACAAGTAAGATTTAAGCTATTTTGCTTGGCGAAACTTTTAGAAAACCAACCTAGAAATGGGACTTTGGTTTGTTCTTCAGGCGCAAAGGCGTAAGGCGCGCCATGCAGGTACATACCACTTTCACCTAACGACTCTCCATGATCGCTAATATAAAGCATCGCAGTATCAAACTTACCACTCTGTTTTTTCAGCTTTTCAACCACTTCTGACACAATATAATCAGTGTAGAGAATGGTATTATCATAAGTGTTCATCAGCTCTTCATCACTGCAATTCTGGATATCACTGCGCTGACAATCTGGCGTAAAAAATCGATGTTCTTGTGGATAACGCAAATAGTACGTTGGACCATGAGAGCCAATAACATGCAGCACTAATAGACTATCTTTGCTCTCGATATTGTTAAGACGGTTATCGAGTGTATCGAGTAAAATCTGGTCGTAACAGTACTGTCCGTTACAAAGCTCTGAGTCACTACTGCGATCGATAACAATACTGTCAATATTGTCACAAACGCCTTTACAGCCGCTATCGTTATCCAGCCAATCTAACGCTATTCCACCATGATTAAGCACATCAATAGCACTATCTTGCGCCCTGGCTTGTCTTGATTCGTAATTTTCTCTATCCATCCGCGAGAACATACAAGGCAGTGACACAGCTGTCGCCGTTCCACATGAACTCGTATCTTTAAAGGCGAACAAACCTTGGTTTTCGGTGTGCGCATTGGTCGGTTTATCATAGCCGTAGTAAGCAAAGTTCATCTCTCGAGCCGTCTCGCCCACGACTAAGACCACTAGATTAGGTTTCCCGTTTGCTTTGTCTGTGGTGTTTTTAGCATCGAGCCCAAGCTGCTTATACTCAATCGGCTCTTGTAGATAATTAACATTGATATATTTTACAGTGGAGCCAACAAAATAAGTTGGAATGATATGACGCTTAATAATGTCATTATTGCGGCCAAAAGAGACATAGTTCTGATAGAAAAAAACAGCGATAACACCAATGCCAATCAGCATTACCGCCATAAATGCCAGTTTATGTAACAACTCTTTAGTAAATGGCTTAAACTGGATGTTAGCTTTGTAGATCAGCAAGGCTGGTATCACACCCGTAGCAATAAAATTAACGACTGAAGCCCAATTCAGATAGGTTGCCGCTTCGGCAGAGTTAGTTTGAACAGTGTTCTCAATCATGCCGTAATCAAACACCACCCCATATTGTAACGCGCCAAAAAACACACTCGACGACATCAGTGTTAACACGATGAAAAAGGGTTTAACTAAATATTTAATCGAAAAAATACTGAATAAGAAGCTAAGTGCAAAGATCAGAAATAGCGGGATAGTCGCAATAAAAACAAGATTCACATCAGCTTGCTTATCTACGCCCTGTTTTACTATTTGGAAAAAAGGAATATTTAGAACACAAACATAATAAAGTGCCAGTATGACAGTGAACTGAATACTACTAAGGCTTTTTATACGCGATAACACAATATGGCACTCTCTTATTATTTTGGATTGATAAACTAAACGTGCAGAGCCAACTTCGACTTAATCGGTGAGGTTATAATTAACACTCATGGCTACACTCTACTGTAACTAAGTTTGCGAATACGTTACAGGCTCGACACATATTAACATTTGTTTTTTGCGGGATGAATACTTCAGCCATTTGTTTTGGAAAAAATCTACTTGCCATCATCAAACACAATAAACGTAACAGTATTTGAAGAGAATTCTGCGTACGAAGTTATAGGCAACGAAACAACCCATTAGTTCATCGGGTTTTACAGGAGGGTAAAAATAGCGAGTAAAAAATTGGAGTAAAGTGGCAGTGGCCCTAGAGGGTCGATTAAAATTTGGTTAGGCACACTAAATAGGATTGATAGCCTGAGCAGAAACTCTGGTTTGGATATAAAGTTTTGGAATGTCTATCCCTACTAGAACTCTTTATTAATACGATTAAAAAAGTCTAACATCTGCGCGCGTTCCGCCTCAGAAAACTGTACCGTCAGATCTGCAGTTAGTTGCATGTGTAGTTTGTCGTGCTCTTCAAACATCACTTGTCCTGATTCGGTTAATTCTACCAATATTGAACGCCGGTCAGTTTCATGTGCACGACGCAGCACGAGTCCTGCTTTGACCATTTTATCGATTTGTACAGTTAGCGTACCGGTAGTGACCCCTATTTTTTCCGCGAGTTCTTTCATTCGCATAGGGCCATTTAGCCCCAGTATTTCAACAGTATGAACTTGGGGCAAACTAAAGCCATTATCTTTGACTACGGCCATTTCCCAAGACGATAATTTCTCATAAAATTCGATAATGGCATGATTTAAATGATCGTCTTGGTTTTTCATTAATTAATATTCCTTAGCGGTTTCAGGCTTATTGTGCCTGACTGGCCATGTGCACTTCAACGGTTACATGACTTAATGTCTTAATTTGTGCCAATTTACCTTTGAAATGGTCACTGTTTGCACCACTTTCGCTAACAACAATTAAACTTGCAGCATAATGGTCAGCACTAACTTTCCAGACATGCAGATCAACCAAACAATCACCCTCTTGTTCGATAAGCTGTTTAATTTCAGTTAACTGTTTCTGCTTCATACTGGCATCGAGTAAAATCGGCGCTGTTTGCTTCATTAGTCCCCATGCCCAGCGTGAAATGATCACAGCACCCACGATGCCCATTAATGGGTCAAGCCAGTTCAGGCCGACATACTTACCCATTAACAGCGCGCCAATAGCCAATAATGAAGTCAGTGCATCCGCCAGTACATGAAAATATGCCGCTTTAAGGTTATGATCTTCATGACCGTGGGAATGGCTATGGTGATGTGAGTGTTCATGACTATTCTCATGAGCGTGGCTATGTCCGTGATCATGACTGTGATGATCCTTGAGCAAGAAGACACTAACGACGTTAACGATGAGGCCAATAACCGCAACCATTATCGCTTGGTCGAAATGAATGTCTTGTGGATTAAAGATCCGAACCCCTGACTCCACCAACATGACTAACGCCACTAATCCTAGCGCGACAGCACTGGTAAAACCGCCCAAAACGCTGACTTTACCCGTTCCATATGAATAGGTTGGAGAGTTGGCATGCTTACGGGCATAACGGTATGCAAACAGCGTAATTAAAAAAGCTGCTGCATGTGTTCCCATATGCCAACCATCTGCGAGTAACGCCATTGACCCGTATATGGTGCCGGCAATAATTTCAGCAAACATTGTCACTACCGTCAACAACAACACAATAGCAGTATTACGTTCACCACTATTATTGTGAGCAGCAAAGTTATGCTGGTGCGCCCATTGTTGGCGTAATTTTTCTACGTTTTCCATCATTCCCATACCTTTATGCAACGTTCGTTGTCTTCTAATGAGTTATTTTTAGTCATTCATTACAGGTGTTGTATACAAACAGATTTGTATTCGCCGATCTTGCTAAAATTCATGACAATCTTTAATTTCTTAGACTTATTATGTTTGATACACGACTATTTTGAAATTAACAATATTTGACTTTCATATATCTTGATAATCAAACTATAATCGTTTATTTGCTATATGCAAACAACTGGAAAACAGAGAGCATGTGATCTAGCTCCAAAAGACTTAGAAGCCGTTGTTCTTAACAGCCTAGTTTTTGTTCGGCTCTTTACCGTAAAGGATAATGACTCTAGTGTGATATTAGAGAAATTAAGCTGGACTGGTTAAGTGATAAACTCATGCCGCATTAATATATAGTCGCAGAGGTGAATTGAAGTGGATTTACCATTGTTTAGACAGTTAGCACCAAGGGAGCTAATATAAATTTTGACTAGCCCTCGTGTACTCCATTGTTTTTACGTTGATATCTTAAGGTTTTGTCTATTTTAAAATTAATTAGGATACCTTTAACCCTTTTAGGTTTTAATACCGTTTATAGAGACATATCAAACAAGCACACCTTATATTTATTTTGGAGATATTATGATTTTTAACTCACTTACAAATAAAAAAGCATGTTCTTTTACGCTGGCTTCAGGTCTTCTATTTACTATTTGTGCTTTTTCAGCCAATGCGACTTCACCTCAGCACCCAGACGGAACCAATCAACAGATGGTAAACGCGCAACATTTCTCAGCCACTGATTACGTATCACAAGAAAGCTCAAAAATGTTTCCGGCACCAAAAGAGGGCCAGATTCAACATATATTGACACTGGATAAACTAGAAAACGAAAGTGACTACATGCTTGAGATCCAAATCGGCCAAACCAAAATGGTCGATTGCAATAAGCATGGTCTTTCAGGAGAGGTTATTCAAAAAACGGTACAGGGCTGGGGTTATAGCTATTATGAAGTAGAGAGCATATCTGCAGGTCCGAGCACAATGATGGCTTGTTTTGATCAAGCATTAACAGAGAAGTTCCTCGCTATTACAACGGATTTGAAGGTTCGCTATGACAGTAGATTACCTAAGGTGATATACCTGCCAGAAAATAGCCAAGTACGTTATAGGATCTGGAAAGTTGAATCAGCTTATTCTTATTCAGGTGATACTGCAAAGTAACATAAAGCACATAAACAAAAAGCTACCCTAAGGTAGCTTTTTTGCATTATATCTTAGTGTTAGCTTACCTAAGGCAAGCTAACACTAATGACAATTAAAGAGCACTAATGGCTTCTTTACATAAAGCAGTAATTCTGTCCCAATCGCCCTGCTCCATCGCATCAGTCGGTGCTATCCAGCTACCACCAATACAATCAACATTTTTAAGCGCCAAATAGTCTTTATAACTACTTGGTGTGATGCCACCGGTTGGGCAAAAACGAATATCCGCTAATGGGCCCGAAAAGGCTTTAAGTGCATTAACACCACCTGACGCTTCTGCAGGGAAAAACTTAAAGTTTTTATATCCAAGCGCCATGCCTTCCATTACTTCAGAGATACTTGCCACACCCGGTATTAGTGGTGTAGTGCCAGCCATTGCGGCCTTTAGTAGATCCGTTGTTGCACCAGGCGTTATAACAAATTGAGCTCCGGCATTAACAGCTTGTGCGAGCTGCGCTTCATTTAGAATAGTACCGGCTCCAACAAGTGCTTCTGGCACTTCTTTTGCTATTTTACTTATGGCTTCTAACGCGCAGTCAGTACGTAAAGTCACCTCTAAAACACTAATACCACCAGCAACAAGTGCTCTAGCTAATGGCACTGCATGTTCAATCTTATTGATCACCATGACAGGAACAATAGGGCTGCGAGCAAAAATATCTTGTGGTTGAATTAACCAGTTATTCTCAAGCATTGCGTTACTCTTCCTTAGTCTTTAATAATTTTCATCTATGGCGCTAGTACTGCGGGCACCTGTTTCAGGACTACTTAGGCTAGCTCTCAGTGCTCCGAAGAGTTCACGTCCCATGCCATAGCTTGTTTTGTGCAGATCGACTTTTTCAGCGGTTCTAGCAAGAAGCTCGGCTTCATCGACTAGAAGACTTAGCTCACCTGTCATCGCATTTACACGCACTAAATCACCATTATGGATTTTGGCAATTAAGCCGCCATCGAGTGCTTCAGGTGTTAAGTGGATTGCAGCAGGAACCTTACCTGATGCGCCAGACATACGGCCATCGGTAAGCAAAGCAACCTTATAGCCGCGGTCTTGTAGCGTACCTAAAATTGGCGTTAACTTGTGCAGTTCAGGCATACCAATAGCTTTAGGGCCCTGTCCTTTCACTACAACGACACAATCTTTATCTAAGTCACCCGCATTAAAGATAGCTTCGAGTTTGTTCTGATCATCAATAACAACCGCGGGAGCTTCAACAATGCGATGTTGATCTTGAACTGCAGAGACTTTGATAACCGCTCGACCGAGGTTACCTTTCAGTAACTTTAAGCCACCGTTGGCTTGGAAAGGTGTATCTAAACTTGTGAGTACTTCAGTGTCTAAGCTCCTGCGCTGACCATCGACCCAAGTTAGTTGACCATCGCGGATCTGAGGTTCTTGGGTGTAACGCTTAAGCCCATGTCCGACAACAGTGTCTACATCTTCATGCAATAGACCGCCGTCGAGCAGTTCCTTAATCAGGAATGCCATGCCGCCAGCGGCATGGAAATGGTTAATATCTGCATGCCCGTTTGGATAAACTCGAGCCAATAATGGGACTGCATCAGATAGCTCTGAGAAATCATCCCAGTTAACAATAACGCCAGCGGCTCGTGCGGCTGCAACTATGTGCATAGTCAAGTTAGTAGAGCCGCCAGTCGCGAGCAGTGCAACAATACCGTTAACGACAGACTTTTCTGATACTATCTGTCCAATAGGCGTGTACTGCGTACCCACTTCAGTAAGACGACAAACTTGCTTAGCCGCTGTTTTACTTAATACTTCACGTAGAGGATCATCAGGGTTGACGAAAGAGGAGCCAGGTAGTTGTAGGCCCATCACTTCGAGCATCAACTGATTACTATTCGCCGTACCGTAAAAGGTACATGTACCTGCACTATGGTAAGACTTTGACTCAGCATCAAGCAATGCTTCTCTATCGACTTCACCTTGAGCATACTTTTGGCGAATACGGGCTTTCTCTTTATTCGGGATCCCTGACTTCATTGGGCCAGCAGGTACAAACAGCATTGGCAGGTGACCAAAGCTTAAGGCACCAATAAGTAGTCCTGGTACGATTTTATCGCAAATACCCAGCAATAATGCACCATCGAACATATTGTGTGACAAACCAACAGCCGTGCCCATTGCAATGACTTCACGACTTAATAAGCTCAGCTCCATTCCAGGTTGGCCTTGCGTTACGCCGTCACACATTGCGGGTACTCCGCCAGCGACTTGCGCTACGCTACCGATTTCGCTACAAGCCTGCTTCAAAAGATCGGGATATTCGCCGTAAGGCTGGTGCGCAGATAACATGTCATTAAATGAGGTGACAATACCGATATTAGCTTTTGTAAGTTGCTTTATCGCAGATTTGTCTGCGGGATTACACGCCGCAAAACCATGTGCTAAATTACCGCAACTCAATGCGCTACGATGAACGCCTCTATTTTTTGCATCTTCTAAAGCCGCAAGGTACTTAGCGCGGGAATCTTTGCTTCGTGCAATAATTCTGTCTGTAACAGACTGTACAACGGTGTGCATAATTACTCCTTAGGCGCTCCAGTAAACATCAACAGGCGTTTTGTGCTGATCGAGTACAGCTCTGATCGGCATTTCACTACTATCATTGTCTGCTAGTGCTTGTCGATAAACATCAAGTTTCTGTTCACCAACGATATGTAAATAGATTTGACGGCTAGCGAGAATGCCAGCCTTTGACAGCGATATACGTGCATGTGGTGCATTACCAGGGGTAACTGCTACACATAAATCTTTTGTTGTTAGTGCATTTTCAAGCTCTTGCGCTTCAGCGCAAGGAAACCAAGAACAGGTATGTCCGTCATTACCCATACCGAGTACCACTACATCAAACGGTTTCGGAAAATGTGCTAGCTGTTCCATAGTCATGACTCGCCCCTCTTCCGGAGTAGAGTACATATTTTTCAGACCACAAAACTTGGCATTAGCGGCACGATTTTTAAGCAAGTTATTTCTAACCAGTCTTTCATTAGAGTCGCCATGATCGTTGTCGACCCACCGTTCATCAGCCAATGTAATGTAGACGTCGTTCCAATCAATAGATCTCTTACTTAATAACTCAAAAAGCTTTAAAGGTGTCGAGCCGCCAGAAACGACTAAGCTTGCCTTTCCCTTAGCATCAACAGCTTCTTGTAACTGGTTGGCGATTCGGTCAGCAAGCTGCACTTCAAGCGCATCTTTACTATCGAATGATTTGAAAACGCTTTCTTTAATCATCAGTATCCCCTACTCGTCCCAAGAACGGCCGTCTTTAGTAATCAAGGCAATAGAAGCAACAGGTCCCCATGTCCCAGCAGGATATGGCTTAGGTTTTTCGTCAGTTTCTTCCCAAGCTTGGATAATGCCATCAACCCAATTCCACGCTTGTTCTACTTCATCGCGACGAACAAACAGAGCCTGATTTCCCAACATCGCTTCTAATAACAAACGTTCATATGCATCAGCAATGCGCTCATTTTTGAAGGTGTCAGAAAAACTCAGATCGAGCTTGGTTGTTTGTAGGCGCTGCTTTTCACCTAAGCCAGGCACTTTATTAAGCATTTGGATCTCAACCCCTTCATGAGGCTGAAGACGAATTGTCAGTTTATTTGGCGGCAAGTTACGGTAATTAGAGCTATATAAGTTATGTGGCGGATTCTTGAAATAAACCACAATTTCAGAACTCTTAAATGGCATACGTTTGCCACTTCTTAAATAGAATGGCACGCCAGCCCAACGCCAGTTATCAATATCGACTCTAAGTGCAACGAAAGTTTCAGCGTTGGAATGAACATTAGCGCCCTCTTCCTCTAGATAGCCAGGTACTGGAGCCCCTTTTAGGAATCCGCTGGAGTACTGACCACGAACTGTATTTTCGTAGATATTATCAGAGTTTATCGGGCGTAGTGACTTAAGTACTTTGACTTTCTCATCACGAATATTATCGGCGTCAAGATTGACAGGAGGATCCATAGCAACCAGCGTCAATACTTGCAGTAGATGGTTCTGGATCATATCGCGCATCTGACCCGCTTTATCGAAGTAACCCCAACGTCCTTCAATACCCACCTCTTCAGCAACGGTGAGTTGCACATGGTCAATGGTACGATTATCCCACTTAGATGCGAACAGTGAATTAGCAAAACGTAGCGCAAGTAGGTTTTGAACCGTTTCCTTACCTAAGTAATGGTCTATTCGGTAAACTTGATTTTCGTTGAAGTAGGCAGAAACTTGGTCGTTGATAATTTTAGAAGTAGCGAGATCTGAGCCAATAGGTTTTTCTAACACAACTCGAGAATCAGGGAAGATGAGATTTTGTTCGTTTAGGCAGCGGCATATATCACCGAAAATAGAAGGCGGTGTAGCAAAGTAACTTACCATCACTCTTTTTTCAGGCTCTAAAACATCATGGAACGCCTTATACCCCTCTGAAACCGTGAAATTTGTGCCTACATAATGACAGCGATCTAAAAAACGATTTACGGTGTCTTCACACAATTCGTCTTTTACAAAGGTCTTCAATGCCGTAGTCACTAATTCACGATACTCCTCTTGAGTAAAGTCATCTTTTGCAACGCCTAGTACTTTGGTCTCTACATTCAATAAGTTTGCTTTATCTAACTGATATAGAGATGGCAACAATTTTCGCTTAGCGAGGTCGCCCTTGGTACCAAATAGAACAAAATCACAAGCTTTGGCTTCTGGTGTTGTTATGCCCATAGCTTCAACATCTCCTTTTGATCCTGTGTCCCACCATTTTTGATGAGATTTCACATATTTGTTGTAATATAACAACAGATATCAAGAATTGCATCTAAATTCTCTAATAAACTTCAACTCAGTCTATTAGGCATGTTGACGCAATTTCTGATATGCTTTCGTGATAAAATTACTGAATTTTATCATCTTTGTACCTGTTATCTTTATAATTTTATTTCAGCTTAGGTGCTTTGCCAGCCTTGTACATGGTTTGCCAGTTACAGCACTATAACAACATAATAAAACTACATTACTATTGAATGGACATACGTATATGAATACCTTAGAAAAGGTCCAAAAAAGCCTTACCCATTTTAGTAAATCTGAACGTAAAGTAGCCGAAGTTATCCTTTCTTCACCGCAAACGGCAATTCACTCTAGTATAGCTACACTGGCCAAAATGGCAGATGTCAGTGAACCGACGGTAAACCGTTTCTGCCGCCGTCTTGATACTAAGGGTTTCCCAGACTTTAAGTTGCACCTTGCCCAAAGCCTTGCTAATGGTACACCATATGTAAGCCGCCACGTAGAAGAGGACGATAGCCCAGACTCATATACTACAAAAATATTTGAGTCATCGATGGCATCGCTCGATACCGCGAGACAAAGCATAGATACCGCTGCAATTAACAAGGCTGTTGATGTTCTTACTCAAGCAAAGAAAATCTCTTTCTTTGGTCTTGGTGCATCAGCATCCGTTGCTCATGACGCCCAAAATAAATTTTTCCGCTTTAATGTTCCAGTCATCTGCTTTGACGATGTTCTTATGCAACGCATGAGTTGTATTAACAGCAATGAAGGTGACGTTGTGGTACTTATTTCACATACAGGCCGAACTAAGTCACTCATTGATATAGCAAAGCTGGCTAGAGAGAATGGCGCTGCCGTCATAGGTATCACCGCCCGTAACTCGCCTCTCTCTACCGTCTGTACACTGCCTGTAACGATGGAAGTCCCAGAAGACACAGATATGTACCTCCCTATGGCTTCACGTTTGGCACAGTTGGTTATAATTGATGTATTAGCGACAGGATTTACATTGCGAAGAGGTCCTCGATTCCGTGAAAACCTGAAGCGAGTTAAAGAAGTATTGAAAGAATCTAGAATAGACAAAGATCCCATTCTGTAAGTGGCTTTCGACATGACTTGGGACAGTTTAGCCATCGCTATACTGTCCTTTAGTCTAATAATGTTGCAATGGCTCACAAAATTAAAAACTTGAGATAGATCATTTTGTTCGTAATTTTACTACAATTAAGGGTATTGTCTGTTAATATAGTGTCAGAATTTTTTAAAACTTAACGGAGTATGTCATGTTCCGCAGAACCAAAATTGTAACAACTTTGGGCCCAGCCACTGATCGTGATGACAACCTACGCCGCATTATTGCTGCCGGCGCTAACGTTGTTCGCTTAAACTTCTCTCACGGTGTACCAGAAGATCACAAAAAACGCGCAGACGATACACGAGCTATTGCGAAAGAGCTCGGTGTACACGTTGCCGTACTTGGCGATCTACAAGGTCCTAAAATTCGTATTTCAACTTTTAAAGACAACAAAAAGGTACAGCTAACCTTAGGGCAAGCTTATACCTTAGATGGTGATCTTGGAAAAGGCGAAGGCGATGAGAATCAAGTGGGTATCGATTATAAAGAGCTACCAAAAGATGTCAGCCTAGGCGACATTCTGATGCTCGATGATGGTCGTGTTCAGTTACGAGTTGAAAAAGTAGACGGTAATAAAGTTCACACTATTGTTACTGTTGCTGGTCCTTTATCTAATAATAAAGGCATCAACAAGCAAGGCGGTGGTTTATCTGCTGCTGCGTTAACTGAAAAAGATAAGCGCGATATCATCACTGCAGCGGAGATTAAAGTTGATTATTTAGCAGTATCTTTCCCACGTAGTGGCGCTGACCTCAATTATGCACGTGATTTAGCACAAAAAGCCGGTAGTAACGCGCTGATAGTGTCTAAAGTTGAGCGTGCTGAAGCTGTAGTTTCTGATGAAGCTATGGATGACGTTATCATCGCATCAGATGCCGTTATGGTTGCACGTGGCGATCTGGGTGTTGAGATTGGTGATCCAGCACTTGTTGCTGTTCAAAAGAAACTGATTAGCCGCTCTCGTCAGCTTAATAAGCCAGTTATCACAGCGACTCAAATGATGGAGTCAATGATAACAAGCCCAATGCCAACTCGTGCTGAAGTCATGGACGTTGCAAACGCAGTGCTTGATGGAACTGACGCTGTGATGCTTTCAGCTGAAACCGCTGCCGGTGACTTCCCAGAAGAAACTGTTAAAGCGATGTCTGAAGTTTGTTTAGGTGCAGAGTTACACCCAAGTGTACAAGTATCGAAGCATAGACTTGATCAACAGTTCACCACAATTGAAGAGACTATTGCGCTTTCAACAATGTATGCTGCAAACCATTTAGATGGTGTTAAAGCAATTGTTGCATTGACAGAGTCTGGTGCTACGCCGCAAATGATGTCTCGTATCAGTTCAGCGCTACCGATTTTTGCGTTGTCACGTCATGAAGTGACTCTTGCTAAGATGGCACTTTACCGTGGAGTTCAACCTGTCTATTTTGATTCAACAGCTTATGCTCCTGAAGTAATTGCTCAAAAAGCCTTAGAAACCTTAACTGCTGCCGGTTACCTACAAAGTGGTGACATGGCGATGATGACTAAAGGTGATGCAATGGAAACTGTTGGTGGTACTAACACTAGCAAGGTTGTCATTGTAGCCTAGTTTATGACTCGTTTGAGTCTTAACAAAGCGCCTTAAATAAATGCATGTCAGTTAATTACTGGCATGCATTTTTTGTATCCTGCCTACATACTATCTCTTTAAGTCTCATCAAAAATCTTGTATCCCTCCTTTATCCACCGGTCAATCAATTTTGTTAATGGAGCGTGGGTGGAAGCTTTGACTTAATACTGTCGGCATAAAAAAATCCGCTGAATTAAATTCAACGGATTTTATGTCTAGCTGTATGCATCAATAATCTGCAATAGCTGAAAAAGGTATTTTACAGCCCCACAGTCCTTTATAGTACTTCGAAGTCATCCACATTTATCGCAGCCAATCGTAATTGATCCGCGTCACTCAGCTGTTGATGCTCTGCCTTATTGATTAAATCAAGCTCAAGAGCTGATTCAAACAATGTTTGCGGCTCAAGTTTCCGCGGCAAGCTCCCCTCTCTTTGTGCCTGCTTTAATCGCCTAAAGAGTACTTTGCACTCATGTTTGGCGATAAAGGCATTTTCTACCTCTGCTATTCCGCTTTTATCGTCTTTGATGTTAGGACACAAGAACGTCAATCTATCGCGAGCAGGACCTGGTGTGCTCATAGAATTGCACACCTCAATTGATAACTGATCATCAGGCAGGTTAAAGTGATTGCCTAGTGGGAAAATCATCACCCTCAGCAAGGCTGCCACTGCGCGGTTGGGGAAGTTACGAATCGCTTCATCGAGTGCTTTAGCTGCTAAATGTAATCGAGTTGCCATCACATGTTTAACCGTAGGCAGATCATCAAACTGGCGACCATTATCTTCAAACAACTTTAACGTTGCAGATGCTAAGTATAACTGGCTGAGTACATCACCCATTCTAGCACTCAACATCTCTTTACGTTTAAGATCCCCGCCTAACATCAACATCGACATATCCGTCATTATCGCTAATGCAGAAGATATACGTGTCATACTTTTATAGTACTGCTTTGTTTCGCCACTGACTGGAGACGCGGCAAACACACTCCCCGACAATGCGTGACTAAAAGCACTAAAGGCATTACGAGCTGCATAACCAATATGGCCCGTTAAAAGTGCATCAAATCGCTCAAGACCTGCAGGCTTATCTTCCATTCCCGCGGCTTCCATTTCCGCCAACACATAGGGGTGACAGCGTGTCGCTCCCTGACCAAAAATCATTAAACTGCGGGTCAGAATATTCGCGCCCTCTACCGTAATAGCTATGGGTTGCGCTATATAAGCATTCCCTAGATAATTTTTCGGACCTAATTGGATGCCCTTACCCGATTGAATATCCATAGCATCGTCCATGACTTGGCGACCCAACTCTGTCATATGATATTTGGCAATTGCGGTAACAATAGAGGGCTTTACGTTAAGATCGATTCCCGTCGTCGTTAATCGTCTTGCAGCTTCCAACTGGTAAGTATTACTAATGATCCGCGCTAACGCTTCTTGTACACCTTCAAACTGACCAATTGGCATACCAAATTGTTGTCTTACAGCACTGTAAGCCGTTGTGGATTTAGTCGCCATCTGCCCTAAAGCTGTAGAAAGCGCAGGTAATGAAATTCCCCGCCCAGCAGATAAACACTCAACCAGCATTCGCCAGCCACGGCCCGCGTACTGCGGCCCACCAATGATCCAATCTAGCGGAATAAAGACTTCCTTGCCGTGAGTAGTACCGTTCATAAAGGCCAAGTGTAATGGGTTATGACGACGGCCAATTTCAACACCAGGGTGATCAGTTGGGATCAGTGCACATGTGATACCTATATGCTTTTGCTCTCCAAGCAGTCCGTCTGGATCATACATCTGAAAAGCGAGTCCTAATACATCAGCCACAGGGGCAAGTGTTATATAGCGTTTATTCCAATTGAGCTTTAAACCTAAGGTTTCTTCACCATTAAACTCTTGGCGACAGACAATCCCACTATCAGGAATTGCACCAGCATCACTGCCAGCTTCAGGCCCAGTTAGAGCAAAACAAGGGATAGCCTGTCCGTCGGCTAGTTTCGGTAACCAAAAATCCTTTTGCTCCGTTGTACCGTAATGCGTTAGCAACTCCCCAGGGCCTAGAGAGTTAGGCACCATCACAGTAACAGCAGCACTCACACTTCTGCTGGCAATTTTACTCACTATCGTAGAGTTGGCATAAGCAGAAAAGGCACGACCACCGAACTTTTTGGGAATAATCAGGGCAAAAAAGCCCTCTTTCTTAAAGTACTGCCAAAGCTCCGGAGGAAGATCCTTGCGATTAGTCACGATGTCATAATCGTCAATCATAGCTAACGCCGTTTCGACTTGATTACCTATAAAATCTTGTTCTTCAGAAGTTAATGTCGGTTTACCGTAACTATGTAAGGTTTGCCAATTAGGTTTCCCCTTAAAAAGCTCTCCCTCCCACCAGACATCGCCCGCTTCCATTGCTTCTTTTTCGGTATCCGACAAAGGAGGCAGCACTTTCTTAAAAAAACTAAAAACAGGCCGCGTCACCAGCTGCATTCTAATGCTCTTCACACTAAATATGACCACGACAGCGACAATCAAGAGTACTAATAACGTAATAAACATAATTTCTACATTGCATCCTTGTTAACAGGAACCGATACCCCCGCCGATAGATAAGGGATAACTTTTCGAATAACCGCTTCTATATCATTGTGTTCGCCAAAATCTGCAGCAGCAATTTCAGTTAGTGCGTCTGCTGAAGCCATAGTGAAAACAACCGTACCTAAGGTAAAGTGTAAACGCCAAAACATCTCTGCGGGTGGAATATGTGGTGTACTCTCTCCAACGGCTTTAACAAATAAGCTTAGGTACTTGCCGTAATGGGTAGTTATAAACCAGCGCAGATGTCCTTGGCTTTCAATATAACCTCGTCCTAAAAGTTGCAAAAAGGTCGTTGTGCCTTCCGCCCTAACTTGATTAAGATCGAGCAATGGATTAACCAAGGTTGAAAATATATCATCTAGCGATGCATTCGCATCAGCATCGCGGACCGCTATAATAGCCTCGGCAGCAGTTGGCATAAAGACATCTAGATAACGTGCTAAAACCGCTCTTATCAACTCTTTTTTTGAGCCGAAATGGTAATTAACAGATGCTAGGTTTACTTCAGCCTTACTTGTGATTAGTCTAAGAGATGTTTCTGAAAAACCTCTCTCTGCAAATAGCTTTTCTGCTGCATCCAGTATTCTTGTTTTTGTATCGGAGCGATTTGCCATTCCGTTGCCTTTATTTATTCAATTTAAAACACTCGTTTAAATTAAACACTCGCTTGCTTTTTGTCAAACAAAAACCCTGTTTACCTTACATATGTACGCGATTTCCCCCATCTCAGCTTCATCACTATCAATCGGCAACAAAATAAGTAGAATAAGCAACACAAAAATAACAAGGGATTTTGACAGATGAACATGACCTTTACCAAGGTTTCTAAGTTATCCGCTTTAATTGCAATTTCACTCGGCGCGACAGCATGTACTAAGACTGAAGCGGTCAGCACACCTGCTGTTGATAAAACACTTGAAGCGCAACAGTTTATAGCTGATGCCGAAGCACAAATGGCCGACTTATCAATAGAGAGCAATCGTTCAGAGTGGATTTATAGTAACTTTATCACCGAAGATACAGCTGCACTATCAGCCAGTGTTTCAGAGAAGTACACAGGTACATCTGTAAAGCTCGCGACACAGTCAGCTCAGTACGCTGACCTACCGTTAAACGACGCTGATAAAAGAAAGCTAAACATTCTACGCAGTTCTATTGTGCTTCCAGCACCTTTGGATCCAGCAAAAAATGCCGAATTAGCCAATATTAGTTCAAAATTGAATGGCCTATACGGTAAAGGAAAGTATTGTTTCGAAGACGGACGTTGTTTAACCCAGCCCGAGCTATCGGCGATTATGGGCGAATCAAACAACCCAGAGGAGTTGCTTGAAGTGTGGCAAGGGTGGCGTGAAATTGCAAAACCTATGCGACCTCTGTTTGAACGAGAAGTAGAACTCGCTAACGAAGGAGCTCAAGATCTTGGTTATGCCAATCTATCTGAATTATGGCGCAGCCAATATGATATGAAGCCCGACGAGTTTTCAAATGAACTAGATCGCCTTTGGGGACAAGTTAAGCCACTTTATGACTCACTACATTGCTATGTTCGCGGCGAGCTTAACGAACAATATGGCGAATCGGTAGCGCCAGCATCAGGGCCGATCCCTGCTCACCTTTTAGGCAACATGTGGGCACAAAGCTGGGGCAATGTTTATGATCAAGTAGCGCCTGAAGACGCAGATCCAGGCTACGATGTCACAGAGTTACTCGCAAAACATAACTTTGATGAAATTAAGATGGTTAAACAAGCCGAAGGCTTTTTTACCTCGTTAGGTTTTGATGAATTACCTGATACTTTTTGGAAACGTTCTCTTTTCGTTCAACCAGAGGATCGTGATGTAGTTTGTCACGCTTCAGCATGGGATCTGGATAATCTCGACGATATACGCATAAAGATGTGTATCCAAAAGACAGCTGAAGACTTTACCGTGATTCATCATGAACTCGGACACAACTTCTATCAACGCGCCTATAAAGAGCAACCCTTTATCTTTAAAAACAGTGCTAATGACGGCTTTCATGAAGCCATTGGTGACACTGTTGCTCTATCAATCACGCCAAACTACTTAAAGCAGATTGGTCTACTTGACGAAGTACCTGATGCCTCAAAAGATATAGGTTTACTTTTAAAACAAGCGTTGGATAAGGTTGCGTTCTTACCCTTCGGATTAATGATCGATCAATGGCGCTGGAAGGTATTTAGTGGCGAGATCACACCAGAGCAATATAACCAAGCTTGGTGGGAATTACGCGAAAAATACCAAGGTGTAAAAGCCCCAATCGCCCGTAGTGAAAGTGACTTCGATCCAGGTGCTAAATATCATGTACCTGGTAATGTGCCTTATACACGCTATTTCTTAGCCCATATACTGCAGTTCCAATTCCATAAAGCACTCTGTGAAGTTGCTGGTGATACAGGTCCAGTTCATCGCTGTAGTATTTATGGTAATAAAGAAGCTGGCGCGAAGCTAAATACCATGCTCGAGATGGGACAAAGCAAGCCTTGGCCTGAAGCGTTAGCCGCGGTTACAGGCACCAAAGAGATGGATGCCAAAGCCGTACTTGATTATTTTGCTCCACTGCAAAGCTGGTTGGATCAACAAAATAAAACAGCTAACCGCCAATGCGGATGGTAAACTTTATCTAGCACTGTTTGTATTCGTTTTAGCCGAGTAAATAGAAGCCATTTTTCTCAAAGGGAAAGTGGCTTTTCTATTTTTATACAGCTTAATCAGTCTACCGACTTAAGCTTGAACTCGCTAACAACATACAGTGCTTAAACCAATGCCACTAAAGAGTTGTTCCAAAAACCGTAGTTAACAAGAAAATTTGTGAAGTAATCGCTAGTTTTACACATCTTGTAAAGATCTAATTCTTTAGTTCAATAAGGCTGTCTATTATAGTGATAGTAGGAATTATTTTTTGAAGTCATACATGTTTAAAAAAGCAACTCATCGTTTAACACTAGCAGTTTGTCTGTACTTGGCAGCGATGCATTTAGCCTTCGCCAATGATAACGAAGCGTTAAACGAACTTTATACTCATTTTAACGAAGCATTTAACGAGTTAGATGTCAGTAGAATCCAATCTATTTATTCGGAAGACGCCTGCTATATTCCTGAAAGCCAAGGCGAAGAGATTACGGTGGGACGAGACAATATTGTTGCGCTTTACAAAACTTTTTTTGGAAAAATACAACATAAAAAAGCCAAAATAGAAGTGGACTTTAGAGTCATCGAAAGAAATATTGAAGGCACAAGTGCAACAGATATCGGCTACTATCTGATCCGTTTTCACCCATCGGTTGATGCCGGTGAGCCTGTTAGTGAATTTGCAGGAAAATTTGTCACTGTGTCTAAAAAGAAAGCAAACGGTAAATGGTACTTAACGGTAGATACTAATAACCGTGCTGAAGCTGCATTTTATTTTAATGCTAAACCCTCTTTAAACCTTTATTATGGTCGTCAATTTTCAGCGATAAATAGCTACGTAAAGCCCAAAATTCATGATGAACCCGAACATTGATCCCACAAGACCTTGCCCTTGTTGCTCACTTAAGACCTATAACGATTGCTGCCAACCACTGCACTTGGGTGTCAAAGCACTAAATCCTGAACAATTAATGCGCTCACGCTTTAGTGCTTTCTATTTAGGGTTGTTTGCGTACCTCATTGACACTCACCATAAAAATTATCTATTTGACTTAACGCAACAAACGTTAAGTGATGGTCCACAACCACATTGGTTAACGTTAGATGTCATTTCATCTAACGTCATTGGTGACCAAGGTACTGTTACCTTCCAAGCGTGGTTCAGAGACAACAAGAGCAACGCCCTTGATGCGATACATGAATACTCTAATTTTATAAAGGAAAATGGTCGCTGGTATTACACCGATGGCGTACAGAAAGATCCTGTTTATCCCAAGAGAAATGCATTGTGTGTTTGCGGTAGCAGCAAGAAGTTTAAGCAGTGTTGCTTGTAACCTTGTCAAAGCGAGTTTTACAGTAGATTGCCCCTAATGCACTAACACCGACTTTTCTAAAAATTCGCCGAACTCGGAGACTCGTAATGCAGGGCTGTATAAAAAGCCTTGGGCTTGATGGCAAAGGTGATCGGCTAAGAACAGTTCCTGCTCTTTTGTTTCAACTCCTTCAGCAGTGAGTGAAATATTCAATGCTGAGGCCATTGCTATAATTGCACTCACAATTTCTCGGCTTTCGTGGCTAATAGATAGATCAGAAATGAATGAACGATCAATTTTGAGTTTAGTGATTGGGAACTGTTTTAAATAGCGCATTGAGCTATAGCCAGTACCGAAATCATCAATCGCTAAACCGACACCCAACTCAGCTAATTCATTACATAAATTGGTTGCTGAACGAATATCTTCCATCAATTCTGTTTCTGTAATTTCAAGTATTAAACTGTGTGGTTTCAGTCGGTAACGGCCTATCAACTCCCAGACTTGCTCAAACAGCGTCCCCCCAAAAAACTGCCTTGCTGATACATTAACGTGCATTGATATATCTATTTGACGATGTTGCCATAAGTTAAGTTGTTTACAAGCCGCTTCTAATACCCATGAGCCAATATCCGTGATCAGACCGGTTTGTTCTGCAATATCGATAAAAGCCCCTGGATATAACACGCCTTTTTTAGGATGGTGCCATCGAATAAGTGCTTCTGCGCCGATGTAAGCTTGTTTTTTCAAATCTTTTAATGGTTGATAGTAAAGTTCGAACTGGCGGCCTTTTATTGCCACCGCCAAATCTCGCTCTATCTGTGCATCATCCTTAAACGCATTAAGTAATGCAGAGTTAAAAACTTGAATGGCATTACCTTGTTTATTTTTTGCATACTGCAGCGCAATATCAGCGCAAGTAAGTGCAGGGAAAAGCTGTTCAATAGAGGCAATATCGACGCAAGCTAAAGCGGGTTTGGGTTCTATTTGCTCAATTCCGATGCTGACAGGAAGTTCAACTTGACTATATAGCCGTTCAATCAACCCATTAGTGACATTAGCGTCCTGTGACGCTGAAATTAATACAGCAAATTCATCACTGCCTATGCGAGCTATCTCTGCAATCTGATTGATTTCTGCAAAATGCCGGATCCGTCTTGCAACTTCAACTAACATTAGGTCGCCATTTGCATGACCATAGGTATCATTAAAGCGTTTAAAACCACGAAGGTCTATCAGGACAAGGTGTCCCTCTTTGGTTTTATCAAGCACTTTACCAAAGTGAATTCGATTATATAATCCCGTTAAACTACAGCGCCAAGCCAACCTTTCTAATTCTCTCTGATGCAGATGCTGTTCGGTGCAGTTATCGGCGTTAATTAGCGCAAAGTGATTGCCCCTTTCTGAGATAAACCGCTTTACGCTGAGCCGAACCCAATAATCAGACCCATCACGACGAACAAGTTTAATCTCCTCTTCAATGCTATCGCCAGCTCTTGCTTTTACAAGCAAACTTTCAGCTTTTTCTGGGAACTGTTTAAAGAACTCTAAAGTCTGAACCGGGCGCCCAACAACTTGATCTTTGGAGATGTTAGTTAACTCAAAATGTGCCTGATTGACATATTCAATATTGGCAGACGCAAGGTTCACTACCATCATGATCTGGTCAGACTGCTCAGTTGCTGACAGAAATAACTTTAACCGTTCATCTTTATCATAAGAGTATTTGGTGGCTAATGTCAGCGCGAGTTGGTCTGCAACTTGAGAGGCCAGTTGGATTTCCGAGTCCTGCCATGCGGAAATCTCTGCATTACGCTCTAAACTCAATACCCCCTCAAGATGACCATTGATCCTTATCGCCACCTCTAAAGCAGCTTTGACTCCATGTTGCTGATAATATTCAATGAGCTCAATAAGGCGACTATCTTTAATACAATCATCAGAAACTACGTGTCTGTTAACTCTAAGTTCTTCAACAAAAATTGGACTAGCTGATGGCTGAGGACGGGATTTGTGTTCTATGTTGAGCGCGATCACTGGTTCATTACAGACTAGCTCTAAGATATTGCTTTCTTCACTTAAACCAGAAATAACAACGCGAGATACATCGAGTTGTTCAAAAAGCAATTCAGCAGACATTTTGGCAGTAGCGTGAAAGTCACCCTCTTGCTTTACTGCAGAGTTAACAATTTGTTCTAACAGTTTCTGGTATCTATGTTTCTTCACTCGATGTCCTAAAGAATGGTAAGCAAAATGGCTTACCAAGTGGGTCATGTATTTAACTCAGACCTGACAATAATTTTTTATAGCAAAGAAGATACCGAAAAACAGTAAATCCAGCAAGAAATACCACGCTTTGTTACAAACTATTCTCCAACTGAAAAATCATCTTTTCTGCGCTAAATGAGAAGGTTAGTGCTAACTTAATATCGTCGCCAGCCCTTGTTACTTCACTCGTAACATCAGCAAATCGATTACTTGCTTTCGTGGCGACTTCTGTTGCTAATTTAACGGCATCTTCACCAGATAACATTAACTCTAAAACAGTGTCATGTTCATCAATTACGGCACCAACATCAACAAAACTACCACAATCATTACACGTATCATTAACTAAATCGGATTGTGCTTTTTGAATATTTTTCATGTTAAGTCTCTTTTCTACACGAGGTATATGTAAACATTATATATCAGCTTAACAAGCAACAAAGGGATCATTCTCAAGCTTGAGCAATTAATTCACTCATTTGACGTTGCATAACCAGTTGGTCAACAAAATGGTGCAGTTTTACAGGCTGTTCAGTGGTGATATTTTGATGTCGAAGACGTGTGTTTATCTCGCAGTTTGCAAGGACATCTTCCATCTCTAATGCTTCCTTACGTCGGATAACGAGCGCTTCTTCATGAATAGCATTGGCGAGCCTGAAACAACTATTGCCGCCGTTTTGGAATGAAGAACTGTTATTTATCACAGGTAAGCCACTGTGGAGTTGGTTTAAAAGTGGTTGACTGTCACCTAGGTTAAATTTGCTGCGCAGATCCACATCTTTAAATTCAGGCGTTTGGAATTGTGCCATGTCGCGTGCATCGGCAGATAGCATAGATAGCAATAATGCAAACTCGCCACGACGATTTGACTCAACAGCACCGTTAAGACGTGAGCCTAACTGTAATTCGTTAACCAAAGGGCTAATTGCTTGCATAATACTCTATTTGCATAAAAAAAAACCTACAAAACAACCTGTTGATATGTAATCGACCACTTAAGCAAATACTTTAGACATTATTTCAAATTTAAGCTTTACACAGGAAAAAAATCTGACTACTATTGCCGCCGCAATTGAGGAGGGGTTCCCGAGTGGCCAAAGGGATCAGACTGTAAATCTGACGGCTCAGCCTTCGAAGGTTCGAATCCTTCTCCCTCCACCATTTGCACACAATTTAATAGAAAGATATTCGTGGAGGGGTTCCCGAGTGGCCAAAGGGATCAGACTGTAAATCTGACGGCTCAGCCTTCGAAGGTTCGAATCCTTCTCCCTCCACCATTTCTATCTAGAATTTGTGTTATAAGTGTAAACCGCAGTAGGCCAATATTGTGGGCAAGATGAAAGTAAAATGTGGAGGGGTTCCCGAGTGGCCAAAGGGATCAGACTGTAAATCTGACGGCTCAGCCTTCGAAGGTTCGAATCCTTCTCCCTCCACCACTTTACTTCAAAGATAGTGTTATAAGTATTAACCACAGTAGGCCAATATTGTGGGCAAGATGAAGTAAGAAAATGTGGAGGGGTTCCCGAGTGGCCAAAGGGATCAGACTGTAAATCTGACGGCTCAGCCTTCGAAGGTTCGAATCCTTCTCCCTCCACCACTTCTTATTTATCGACTTCAAACTAGATATCCGATATCTCTACAGATCTCCTTTCCAACAAAATATCCTTCGTCAAACTTTAATCATAAAGTTAATCAAATACATTCAAAATGTTACTCAGATCCTTTTCTAAATAATCGCCGTGGTTTCTGCTACCAATCTGCCATTAATTTCACTATGATTTAACTTTATTATTATCTGCTAAGGCCTTAATGTGACCAACTCTTGGGTAAATCAAGCCATTGAAAAAATTGAAGCTGACTTTCAACGAAGTGCTGACACTCATCTTATAAAGCTAGATACCCCGAGTTTGAACGGCGTAGATATTTACCTTAAAGATGAAAGTACTCACCCAACAGGTAGTTTAAAGCACCGTCTAGCCCGCTCTCTTTTTCTCTATGCTTTGTGTAATGGTTGGATTAAAGAGAACACCACGGTGATAGAATCATCTTCGGGCAGTACTGCGGTTTCTGAAGCCTATTTTGCACGTTTACTTGGATTGCCATTTATAGCAGTAATGCCAAGCAGTACCGCGAAGAAAAAAATTCAACAAATAGAATTTTACGGTGGCCAATGCCACTTTGTCGATCACTCCTGTAAAATCTATGCTGAATCAGAACGATTAGCACTGGAACTCAATGGCCATTATATGGACCAGTTTACTTATGCTGAACGTGCCACAGATTGGCGCGGCAATAATAATATTGCCAACTCTATTTTTAACCAGATGGAAAAAGAACAACACGCTATTCCTACATGGATAGTCATGAGCCCTGGCACGGGCGGCACCTCAGCCACTATTGGCCGTTATATCCGCTACCAACGATTAGCCACTAAACTCTGCGTGGTAGACCCTGAGAACTCGGTATTTTTTGACTATTTTAAGACAGGTGACCACAAAATTACTTGTGTTAATGGCAGTAAAATTGAAGGTATTGGTCGTCCAAGAGTGGAACCGTCATTCATTCCAGGAGTGGTCGATGAGATGCGTAAAATTCCTGATGCTGCCTCTATCGCAACCATTAATTGGTTAGAAAGAATCATTGGCCGCAAGACGGGCCCATCTACTGGCACCAATTTATATGGTGCGCTACAGCTAGCCTCTGAAATGGCAGCAAAGGGGCAAACGGGTTCTATCGTCACCCTTATCTGTGACTCCGGTGAGCGCTATCTAGATACTTATTACCATACAGAGTGGATACAATCTAATATTGGTGATTTAACGCCATACAAGGCTGCTCTGAAGCAATTTGGTGAGACTGGCGTGCTAGTTTGCCCCTCTAAAGACTAATTTGTTAGTCATTCAAAAAAGCCCTTGTGGGATCACTCTCACAGGGGCTTTTTCGTTTAAATTGATTAGCGGAACAATATCTAATCAATATCTAGGTATTTATGAGTCTGTATCGATAAACGCCAATTACGTTCGATACATGTTTTCATCGCCAACTCTGTTGCTCTTGGCTTTTGGCTAATCGGTTGTAGGCATACGGTTTTGCCTGTTAAGTCGATATTAGTCAACAGTTGGTCAAGCTCTTCAATGTGGTTGTTGGTCGCAACGGGATGCTTTATCTCATTAGCCCGCTTGAGTGCTTGCTCTAATACCTTGTAGCCGCCTTTCATGTTAATTTTGGGCGAGACGGTCACCCAAGTATCCTTGTCACACACCACAGCAAATGTACCACTGGTTTCGATCTGCGTCTGATAACCATTGTCATGTAAATATGCCGTTAAATTAGACAAGTCATATAGACAGGGTTCACCACCCGTTATCACAATGTGCTTTGCGGTAAAGCCTTTTTGTTTAAAAGCATTGACCAGCTGCTCGCTTGTAAGATCAGACCAGCGACCTATGGTGCCGTCTACTTGGATCACCAACTCAGGTTTAACCCTATTACCCTCATCCAACTCCCAAGTATGTTTGGTATCGCACCATGCACAGCCAACAGGACAACCTTGAAGCCTCACAAAGATAGCTGGCACACCGGTAAAATAGCCTTCACCTTGTATCGTTTCAAACACTTCATTGACTGGATAGTTCATCTAACTTACCTCGTGATTAGCAGGGCGGCATTTATAGAGGATTTTTAAGTGACTCGCAAGTAGTTTAAAAGCATTCCATGCTGCGTTAAACTGTCACTTCTCATTTTAAATTTAAATTGAAGTCCTATTATGTCTATAGCTGTTGTCGTTTTTAGTGGTGGTCAAGATTCTACTACCTGTCTTATTCAAGCTCTCACCCAATATGATGAGGTTCACACTGTCACCTTTGACTATGGGCAACGACATAGCCAAGAGATAGAGATTGCACAGGGCTTGTCCAAGCAACTTGGAGCCGTCAGCCATAAAATTCTAGACGTTGGGATCCTAAACGAGTTAACGGTTAGCGCCCTAACACGTGACATACCGATCGAAGAGAATAAAGACACTAATTCGATTCCAAACACATTTGTACCTGGCCGCAATATTTTATTTCTTACCCTTGCTGGGATCTACGCCTATCAGCTTGGTGCTGACGTGATTATAACCGGCGTATGTGAGACAGACTTCTCCGGTTATCCTGATTGTAGAAATGAGTTTATCAAATCAATGCAAACCGCATTGATGCAGGGAATGGATAAACAATTAACGATCAGCACGCCTTTAATGTGGCTTGATAAAGCCGAAACTTGGGCCTTAGCTGATAAATACGATAGCTTAGCGTTAGTTCGCCATCAAACGTTGACTTGCTATAACGGTCTTAAAGGCGACGGTTGTGGTACTTGCCCGGCGTGCTTATTACGTCAACGTGGCTTAGATGAATATTTAGCAAACCCAAAAGGGATCCAAACACAATTAGCAGCTAAATGCCCCCAATAACCACCATGGCAAAAAGCCCCTATATTGTCGCTGCCATCATAAGCGTTATTTGTATTGTCCTTTTCTATTTGGGCTTAGATGACCTATTAGCCTATCGACGCGAACTGATTATTGACGGCCAGTGGTGGCGCTTATTCAGTGGTAATTTCCTGCACACTAATGCATGGCATTTGCTTATGAATTTGGCCGGGTTGTGGGTCATATTGTTACTGCATGAGCAACACTATAGTGCCAAATCACTATTGATTTTAGGCGTTGCTTTAAGCCTAATGCAGGGTACCGGGCTGCTAATGTTTTTCCCTGAAACAAAAGGATATGTTGGTCTCAGTGGCATGCTACACGGCTTATTTGTTTATGGCGCTGTATTTGATATCACTAAAGGGTTGAAAACCGGTTACCTGCTAACGCTCGGCGTAGTTTTAAAAGTTATCTATGAGCAGACATTTGGTGCGAGTAGCGAAGTCACTGCACTAATCGGCGCTAGAGTAGCAACAGAAGCACATCTTGTAGGGCTTGTTAGCGGGTTTATCTGTTTAGCCGCTGTTTATGCTGTGAAAAAGTTTAAACGTTGACCGTAAAAAATAGGAGACCATGGTCTCCTATTTTTCGCTGTGGATATGTTGATTTCAATTATCGCTATGCTTTTATAAACTGCTCTCGCAAGCGCCCTACTCTATCTCTTACGGCCGCAGCTTCTTCAAATTCAAGATTCTTAGCATGTTCATGCATCTGTTTTTCAAGCTTATCAATTTCATGGCTAATATCGGCGGGTTTAACAAGATAGTCTGCGCCCTCCTCTGCCACTCTCCTTGATTTATCAGACTTGCTATCGCCGACATCCATAACATCGGTAATACTCTTAATAACACCTTTAGGGGTAATGCCGTTATCAAGGTTATACTGGTGCTGCATGGCTCTGCGACGATTGGTTTCGGTTATCGCTTTATCCATAGACTTAGTAATGCGATCACCGTAGAGAATGACTTTACCGTTCACATTACGGGCAGCTCGGCCAATCGTTTGAATAAGAGAGCGCTCTGAGCGCAAAAAGCCCTCTTTATCGGCATCAAGAATACAAACCAATGACACTTCAGGCATATCTAGGCCTTCGCGAAGTAAGTTGATCCCGATTAGTACATCAAATACACCAAGCCTAAGATCGCGAATGATCTCAACTCGCTCAACGGTGTCTATATCGGAGTGAAGATACCTAACCTTGACCCCATGTTCATCCAAGTATTCTGTTAGATCTTCAGACATTCTTTTGGTTAATGTTGTTACCAGTACTCGCTCGTTAACAGCCACTCGCTTAGCAATCTCTGAGAGTAGATCATCGACTTGGGTTCCTACAGGTCTAACTTCAATTTCAGGGTCCAACAGCCCTGTCGGCCTTACCACTTGTTGGGCAATTTCACCTTCTGATTTATTAATCTCATAATCACTTGGTGTAGCTGATACAAAAATGCTCTGTGGCATGAGTGCTTCAAACTCTTCAAATTTTAACGGACGATTATCAAGTGCTGACGGTAAGCGAAAACCATATTCAACAAGGTTCATCTTTCGAGAACGATCGCCTTTGTACATAGCGCCAATTTGTGGAACCGTGACGTGAGACTCATCGATAATCAACAACCCATCGTCTGGCAAATAATCGAGCAAGGTTGGCGGCCCATCACCCGAGGCTCGCCCTGATAAATAGCGCGAGTAGTTCTCGATCCCCGAGCAATACCCAAGCTCGGTCATCATCTCAATATCATATTGAACTCGCTCAGTAATACGCTGCTCTTCGATCAGTTTATTGAGATCTAGCAATTGCTTCTTGCGATCTCTTAGTTCCTCTTTGATGTGTTCAGTGGCTGCTAATATCGACTCACGCGGCGTAACATAATGACTTTTAGGGTATACCGTAATACGGGCAACCCGCTTGTTGATGTGACCTGTTAAGGGATCAAATAGACTTAGTCGTTCTATTTCATCGTCGAACAGTTCCACTCTAATGGCATATTTATCAGAGTCTGCTGGGAACACATCGATCACCTCGCCACGAACACGATAGGTACCGCGCTGTAGCTCAATGTCATTGCGTTTATATTGCAGCTCGCTGAGTTTTTTAAGCATATCGCGCTGATCCATTATCGCCCCTTCTCGCAGGTGCAATAACATCTTCATATAGGCCTTTGGATCTCCCAAACCGTAAATAGCAGAGACCGATGCTATGAGTACCACATCTTTACGCTCAAGCAGTGCTTTGGTTGCTGACAAACGCATCTGCTCAATGTGTGCGTTTACCGAAGCATCCTTTTCAATAAAGGTACCACTCGCGGGGACATAAGCTTCAGGCTGGTAATAATCGTAGTAAGAGACAAAATACTCAACGGCATTATGGGGAAAAAACTCCTTCATCTCACCGTAAAGCTGAGCAGCAAGTGTCTTATTAGGTGCCATTATAATAGTGGGCCGAGACATCTTTTCTATCACATTGGCGATAGTAAACGTTTTCCCTGAACCAGTAACGCCTAATAAGGTTTGACTAGCAACCCCCGACTCCAGGCCCTCGACAAGTTGCTTAATTGCCAAAGGTTGGTCGCCCGCAGGTTGATATTGAGATTCTAATTGAAATACAGATTCAGACACTAGGTTATGCTTCCTCATTTTGCTTGGCTGCATTTTACCCTATTTATGTGCAATATGGGTGAACTGAGTAATTTATACATATCCAAAAATTTTAACTAAAGGCGACTAAAAGTAGTGTTTTTATACTAGCAAAAACAGGCAAGCAGTTGCCAATCCATATAAAGCTGATGGTTCAAAAGTTATAACCATTTCTGTTTACTCAGATGAAAGTTTGTGACAGCTTCACAATCAATGACTTAGCAAAGTACACTAGGCCACAGCGGCCTAGAACTGGCACTTTAATTCACAATTACACGACTAGAATAAGTTACAATTCAGCAACAACTTCAAAATCGTGAAAAATTAACTGTTGATTTTTGCATCAATCTGTTTTTAAACAATAAAAAAAAATCTCAACAAAATTGTTCATTTTAACCTCAAGCCCCTACTCATCGGCCTTTGCAACAGTTTTTATCACTTAACCCACAGGCTTATCCACAGATTTAGTGGATAACTCACGCAAGCCTTGTTATAGCGGGACTTTTGACCAATTCAGCGACTTAAGCATTATCAATATAATTTTTGTAATTTTATTACATATGAAATTATGGTACTGCTTCTATAAGCAATTAGTTTTATATATACCTGTTCTACATCAAGATGCGTGATTTCAGTGGGAATTAAAAGTGGTTTAGACAGGATTTAGACCGCTGTGCAATAGTTGGCCTATTGCCGAGGTTAGTAACACAGCGCTGATATTCTACGCAAACTCCCCAAGTGCATGGCGAGAGCAACATTTTTCTGCATTCTTTATTTATTAAGAATAAAGATTGAATTCCGACAGAATGGTCATATTTTGTTCTATACAAAATATGACATTTCCGCCCTCCTTGCCGGTATGAAGCAGAAGGTAGAGCGAAGCGCGGCTAAATAGATCTAGCAGGTAGAGTAATGCATGGAGCAATTGCCGACCTTGACCCCTGTCACTTGACCACATGCTGAATCCTGCAACTTGAAGTGGTTTGTCTATATTCTCTATGAGTTAATCGAAAACTACGATTAACTCATAGACTTGCGTTCTAGCTGTTCAGTTAATGACAAATATGGTGCATTCATCACCATGATGCACATTTGATGAACACTTAATCGCATAAATGCACTTTTTTTCCCTTGTCGAGTTGACTCAGTAGTAAGAGCCATTTAATATGCGCTCCGTCTTCAACGAGACGTAACTTAAACGATTCCCCTGTAGTTCAGCTGGTAGAACGGCGGACTGTTAATCCGTATGTCACTGGTTCGAGTCCAGTCTGGGGAGCCAAAGTTTAAGTTAATCAGATATTTATCTGGTAATATAAAAGAGCAATTCCCCTGTAGTTCAGTTGGTAGAACGGCGGACTGTTAATCCGTATGTCACTGGTTCGAGTCCAGTCTGGGGAGCCACTTTTATATAACGGTTAAATATTGATAAAAAATGTAATTCCCCTGTAGTTCAGTTGGTAGAACGGCGGACTGTTAATCCGTATGTCACTGGTTCGAATCCAGTCTGGGGAGCCAATTTTTATCAGCAAAAATAAGTAAAATGCGATTCCCCTGTAGTTCAGTTGGTAGAACGGCGGACTGTTAATCCGTATGTCACTGGTTCGAATCCAGTCTGGGGAGCCAACTTTTGTTTATGATTTAGATTTATAGCGTTTCCCCTGTAGTTCAGTTGGTAGAACGGCGGACTGTTAATCCGTATGTCACTGGTTCGAGTCCAGTCTGGGGAGCCATCTAAAGATAAATCGAGTATAGGTAATATTGCGATTCCCCTGTAGTTCAGTTGGTAGAACGGCGGACTGTTAATCCGTATGTCACTGGTTCGAATCCAGTCTGGGGAGCCAACCTGTATAACAAAAATATTCTTATTTACCACCGCCTTCTGCAAGCCAAGCACAAATCAGTCTAAAAATAAAACACTCCTCATACAATGCAACTGATATTCAATTCAAAATCAGTTTATAATGCCCATAAAAATACACGTTTTTAGAACAATTTTGTCTTCTATGATTGTGAATGGACTCATTATGACTAGTTTCCGATATTACCAACTCTTTTTAGTTCTTGTTTTCTGCGGACTCACCTTCGTAACCTTTTCCGACAATCAAACTAATTTAGCCAGTCGTAGCGATCAAGAGCTGTCAAAATATACTGCTAGTATTGCGGATCAAAGCAATTGGCTAGGTGATGGCCAAGCGTTATACCAACATTTAGATCAAAGTTTCAATTTCCAGTTCTTCCAATACATTGATAGCAATGACAAAGATAATAGTTACACCAAGGGCAACTTACTGTCTGAGGGTGGAAGTTTTATCAATCAACTCTATCAGATTGAAATGCCAGTCACTCAAACACTGACTAACGGTCGATTACAGGTGAAACTGTCCATAGCAAAAGAGATCACCACAATGTCCGATAGGTTTGCTTATCAGTTAAAACTTATTTGGGGCTCCTTCCTACTGATTAGTGTTTTTAATCTCTTGCTGGCTCTGCGCCAAGCAAAAAAAATACAGTACAGTGCAAAGATAATTGACGATCTACCAAATTTTACTTTCCATGCAATACAAAAATCAAAACTAAAGGGTGAGTTCACCCCACTCGTTAGGGCATTAGAGTCATGCCAAAGTAAGTTAAAATCAAAAATCAATGAACTCAAT
Organism: Shewanella sp. KX20019; assembly: GCF_016757755.1. Lineage (NCBI taxonomy): Bacteria > Pseudomonadati > Pseudomonadota > Gammaproteobacteria > Alteromonadales > Shewanellaceae > Shewanella > Shewanella sp. KX20019. The sequence continues at coordinate 2,833,651 of NZ_CP068437.1, forward strand.
GAAACCCACGAAACGCTGACTAAAGTCGCTTTTCAAGATCCTATAACAGGATTCGGTACCCGCTCTAAATTCACCGAAAAGTTGAATGAAATATGTTCGCCTAATAGCCAACAATTGGGTGTGCTGGCTATGGTTAGGGCCTCCGAACTTGCTGCAATAAACCAATTACACGGACGTGAAGCTGGCGATAACTATTTAACACGAATAGCGAACCTGATCAGAAAGTCTTTGATTAGATCGCCGAATGCGGATTGTTACCGTATTTCTACCGCTGATTTCGCATTAATTTTGCCTGACGTTTCTTTAAAAGATGGCATGATGATCATCGAGCAACTGAAAATAGCCTTTGATGAGTACCAACAAAATTTAGGCACCGATGCTGTTGCCTACATAGGTTTATGCCCCTATTTGCAAAATAATGATCCAGTAACATTGATGACGTTAGCCGATACAGCGGTCAGTATTGCGCAAACGATGGGGCCAAATAGCATTCACGTACAACAAAAGCTCACCGGTGATGAACTGTTTGGTGATAGCCGTTGGAAAATAGCCATCGACGAGATCCTAAAACGTAAAGCGATAAAGTTTTACGCCCAAGCAATACGCCCTTGCCGAAGCGATGTTGAGTCATACCGTGAGCTGCTGTCTCGCTTTTACAACGACCAAGGAAAGTTCTTACCTACAACCACAGTTATTGCGATGGCAGAACGTCATGGTATGAGCGAAGAGTTGGATAAACTAGTGATCTTGAAAACACTGAGTATGCTCGTAGGTACACCGTCACTAACGGGTTTATTTGGCATTAATGTCAGCACATCATCGGCAAACAGTGAAAGCTTTGTCGCTTGGTTGAAAAATGTATTGATCCGTCAACGACATTTGGCTGGAAGACTCATTTTTGAGGTTAGTGAATCAGGTATGCAAGCTAACCTCTCCGCGACATATCATTTTATCAATGAAGTGCACAGTGTTGGTGCTCGAGTATCGATCGAAAAATTCGGTCTAGGCTTTACTTCGTTTAAGTTCTTTAAAGAGGTACGTCCAGACTTTATCAAATTGGACGGCAGTTACACACAAGGTATTATCTCAGACTCTCATAATCGTTTCTTTGTAAAAATGATCATTGATATTGCAAGGAAACTTACCATTAGAGTGATTGCGACTAGTGTAGAGAATCAAGAGGAGAAATTAGCCATGGAGCAGCTGTTACTCGATGGCCTGCAAGGCTACTATATTGCCAAGCCAACTCCTTTAGTAACAATGAGTAATAACAAGGCGACTGAAATAGTGCGTTAAATTTACTCATAAGAAACCTAATTTAATTGTCCCTGCTTTCTTTGTGTTGTTTATGGCGGCGGAAAAGCCGATAATAGCGTTAAGATTGTCTAAATAATGAATTGAGATGAGTGAATATCTCCTGTTATTGGTCAGCACTGTGTTGGTCAATAACTTTGTGTTAGTAAAATTCCTAGGTTTATGCCCTTTTATGGGGGTATCGAGCAAACTTGAGTCTGCAATCGGTATGTCGATGGCGACGACATTTGTGTTGACGCTTGCCTCTATTCTCAGTTATTTGGTAAACAGATACCTGCTATTACCTTTCGATCTCGGTTACCTTAGGACGATGAGCTTTATCTTAGTTATCGCCGTGGTTGTGCAATTCACCGAAATGTTGGTACAAAAAACCAGTGCTTCATTACATCGCGCGTTAGGCATTTACTTACCGTTGATCACCACTAACTGTGCTGTACTCGGTGTGGCACTACTCAATATCAATGAAGATCATAACTTTTTAGAATCCGCCATATTTGGCTTCGGTGCCGCAGTCGGGTTTTCGTTAGTGTTAATCCTGTTTTCAGCAATGCGTGAACGGCTTGCTGCGGCAGATGTACCGGCCCCGTTTAGAGGTGGTGCTATTGCGATGGTTACCGCAGGTCTTATGTCCCTTGCATTTATGGGTTTTACAGGGTTGGTTAAATAAACATGTCAGGTATTGTCATCGCTGTTATTGTTCTCACAGTACTCGCGCTTGTCTTTGGTATTTTACTGGGATTTGCCGCTGAAAAGTTTAAAGTGGAAGGCAACCCGCTTGTCGAACAGGTGGAAGCATTGCTACCACAAACACAATGCGGCCAATGTGGATACCCAGGTTGCAGACCTTACGCCGAAGCTATCGCAAATGGCGATAAGATCAATAAGTGTCCGCCTGGTGGCACTGCCACTATGGAAAAAATCGCCGACCTTCTCGGCGTGGACCCTGAGCCTCTCAACGCCACAGAGCAAGTTCAGCAGAAGAAAGTCGCCTATATACGCGAAGATGAATGCATCGGCTGTACTAAGTGCATTCAGGCATGCCCTGTCGACGCCATTTTGGGGTCAGGTAAGCTAATGCATACCGTCATCACCGAATACTGCACAGGTTGCGATCTGTGTGTTGCTCCCTGCCCTGTAGACTGTATTGATATGTTACCAATCGAACAAACGACAAAGACATGGGATTGGCAATTAAATGCGATTCCGGTAAAACAAGTACAAGAGGATCTGCAGTGCTAACTTTATTGGAACAAGTTGATAAAGGAACGCTTTGGCGCTCGCATGGTGGTATCCACCCTCCTGAGTTAAAAACACTATCGAATAGGACCGCTATTGCTAACTTCCCGTTAGCAAGCCATTTTATTATCCCTATTCCACAAGTCGGCGATAGCGCATTACTGAATATCAAAGCCGGTGAGCGGGTATTAAAGGGTCAAGCACTAACTACTGGTACCAGCTTTGCTCATTGTCCAGTACACGCACCGACCTCTGGCATCATCACAGCCATAAAACAGATGCCGAGCAACCACGCGTCAGGCTTACCCGTTTTAAGCTGTGTACTCACCGCTGACGGACAAAATGAAACGGTCGAAACCATTGCATCAGATGTATCGACTTTGGATAATCAACAAATCTTAAAATTGATCCAAAACGCAGGGATTGCAGGGCTCGGTGGTGCCGCTTTTCCGACTCACATAAAATTGAGTCCGGTGAGTGATATTGAACTGGTGATCGTCAACGGCATAGAGTGTGAACCTTACATCACATCCGACGACCGATTAATGCAAGAGCATAGCGATGAGATCATCTCAGGCATCGCAATTATTGAACGTTTATTGACGCCTAAACGGATTATTATCGCTATTGAAGACAATAAGCCTGAAGCCGTTGAAGCGATGCAACATTCACTCAATCGAAGTGAACTTTCGAGTGATAAAGTTAGAATCACAAAAGTGCCTACTAAATATCCATCAGGTGGCGAAAAACAGTTAATCCAAATTTTGACGGGCCAAGAAGTGCCCTCCGGCGCTATTCCCGCCCAGCTAGGGATGCTGGTACAAAATGTCGGTACTGCTTACGCAATACAAGATGCCGTTATTAATGGAAAACCACTGACCTCAAGAGTGGTTACGATCACAGGATTGAATTGCGAGCATCCGGGTAACTACTGGCTACCGATTGGCACACCAGTGCAACATATTCTTCAAACTAATGGTTTTAAAGGTGAGCTCGGCCAAGATAAAATCATTATCGGTGGTCCAATGATGGGCTACTCATTGCCAGATGTGACCGCGCCAGTGCTAAAAGGTACCAACTGTATCTTATTGCCAAGCACTGAAGAGATCACTGCAGATCAACAAGAGATGCCTTGTATCCGCTGTGGCGAATGCGCGATTGCATGCCCAGCGCTATTGTTACCACAACAGCTATTTTGGCATGCACAAGCTGAAGAGTATGATAAAGCGGCGAGCTTTAATCTTCACGATTGTATTGAATGCGGTTGCTGCAGTTACGTTTGTCCAAGCGACATTCCGTTAGTTGAATATTACCGGGTGGCTAAATCGGCTCTGCGCACGCAGTCCGAAGAGAAAAAACAAGCTGATTTAGCTAAACAGCGTTTTGATGCAAGACAGCAACGACTGGAAGATGAAAAACTCGCTCGAGAAACTAAAGCGAAAGACGCGGCCGAACGGCGTAAAAACAGTATGGCTAGTACTGATAGAAACGCGGTTGCAGACGCGATGGCACGTATTAAAGCTAAAAAAGCTGCAGAGGCTAATGTATCTGACAATTCTGCATCTGCACCCATTCAGGATAAGAAAGCACAAATAGCCGCCGCGGTCGCCCGTGCAAAAGCAAAAAAAGACTCAACTTCAACAACTAACAATCCGCTTGGGTCTGATGATGTTAATGTCGACCAAATCGATGATAAAAAGGCTAAAATCAACGCCGCAATTGCCAGAGCTAAAGCCAAGAAGGCACAACAAAATAGTTCATCAGCTAAAACTTCAGACCATGATGTACAAGTTGATGCTGTAGATGAAAAGAAAGCGAAAATAGCGGCAGCCATTGCACGCGCCAAAGCAAAAAAACAATTACAAGCTGACGGTGGTAAATCCCAAGAGAAAGTGCTCGTTGAAAATGATAGCGCGATAACAACTAACACAGTGCCGAATGCCAATAAAGAAAGTACTGCTCCTTCTTTGGCTGCTGACACTAAAAAAGCGCGGATAGCCGCTGCAGTTGCCAAGGCAAAAGCGAAAAAACAATCACAACAGAGTGATGACACAGCAGTGACAAGTCCTAGCGCCGTAACGAGTAATTCCAGTACTGATACAACGACAGCACTATCTGCTGATGAGATTAAAAAAGCGCGTATTGCTACAGCTGTCGCCAAAGCCAAAGCCAAAAAGCAATCACAAGCTGAAGTTGATATTGAACATACTCAAAGTGACTTGATAGATAACAACTCAAGCGACAAGCCCCCATTGCTGTCATCACCCGAAGATATAAAAAAGGCACGTATTGCCGCAGCCGTCGCAAAAGCAAAAGCAAAAAAAGCGCAAGCTAAATTGGAAGAGAAGGAATAATTAATGGCATTTAAGTTAGCGTCATCGCCACACTTAAAAGTACAGCTGCAAACCCAAAGTGTCATGCGCAGAGTCATCTTATGCGCATTACCTGGTATCGCAGCCCAGTGTTATTTTTTCGGTTGGGGTGTTTTGATTCAGCTACTACTGGCGATTGCTGTAGCGTTACTAAGTGAGTCTGCCGTACTCAAGCTAAGAAAACGTCCTATTAAACCAACCATAAGTGATAATAGCGCGGTACTCACGGCTTTACTGATTGGTGTTTCACTGCCCTCAATAGCACCTTGGTGGATAGTGGTTATCGGCACGCTCTTTGCCATTGTCATCGTCAAACATCTTTATGGCGGCTTAGGACAAAACATATTTAATCCAGCGATGGCAGCCTATGTCATGTTGCTGATCTCTTTTCCAGTACAGATGACCAGTTGGTCAGTGCCGTTATCATTAGCACAAACGCCAATGGATCTAGGGTTAACACTCAAAGCGATATTTGGTGCTATGACACCAGAGCAACTCAGTGTTTATAAACTTGGCTTTGATGGTATTGCAATGGCGACGCCTCTTGATACCGTAAAGACAGACTTATCACTGGGGTTAACCATTACAGAGAGCCTCTCAAAAAACATCTTCTCTGACGGCTACGGTGTAGGTTGGTTTTGGGTCAACATTGCCTACTTGCTAGGTGGCATCGCCATGCTTAAATTAAAAGTGATCCGTTGGCAGATCAGCCTGGGTGTTATTGGCGCTCTTTTTGTCTGCAGTAGCTTTGGTTACTTATTAAACCCAGACACACATATTGGACCTTTATTGCAGCTGTTTTCTGGCGCGACTATGCTCGCTGTATTCTTTATTGCTACCGACCCAGTTACCGCAGCGACGAGTGTTCGAGGCAGATTGATATTTGGCGCCTTAATCGGTGTTTTAGTTTATGTTATCCGTACTTATGGCGGCTACCCTGATGCGTTTGCATTTGCAATATTACTGGCAAACCTATGTGCACCTTTTATAGATTATTACGTAAAACCACGTAGTTACGGACACCGTTCTGGAAACTAATCGTGAGTGATTGCCAGTAAACCACAAGACAATGGGTAAAAAAATGCCATCGATGATTACGTTAGAGACAATGTTTTGAAAAAATCTATGCTAAAAAATGGCTTAACACTCGGCCTGTTTGCCCTGCTTTGCACCGGACTCGTCGCAGCGGTCAATCAGCTTACATTTGCTAAAATAAAGAAACAGGAACAGATTGAACTTGCAAGAGTGTTACATCAAATAATTCCTGATGACCTGCACGATAATGAGCTCACAGATCATTGCATCACTATTACAGCGGCTGAATTTCTGGGAACTGAATCCGCACTTCCAGCCTATATTGCGACAAAAAATGGTGTTGCTGTTGCCATTGCGATTGAAGCGGTAGCTCCCGATGGCTATAACGGCGACATAAGAATTATCATAGGATTAGATAAATCAGGTACAATACTTGGTGTACGTACACTCGCCCACCAGGAAACCCCTGGACTCGGCGATAAAATCGAGCTAAGAAAGTCCGACTGGGTTGTTTCATTTAACGGATTATCGGTTTTATCAGACGAGGATAAACGCTGGCATGTAAAAAAAGATGGCGGTGATATTGATCAATTTACCGGCGCTACAATTACACCCAGAGCTTTTGTAAAGGCGGTAAAAAAAGCGACTCTCTATTTTAATGCCCATAAAGATGAGTTATTAGATGCACCCGCGAGTTGCGAGGTTGGGAATGAGTGAATATAAAGAATTAGCTTGGCAAGGTCTGTGGAAGAATAACCCCGGACTCGTTCAACTACTGGGCTTATGCCCCTTACTTGCTGTTACTGCAACATTAACCAATGCGTTAGGGCTTGGCTTAGCCACAATGCTGGTATTGATTGGTTCAAACATATTAGTCTCTTTGGTAAAAGATTATGTCCCGAAAGAGATCCGTATTCCGGTGTTTGTGATGATCATCGCCGCACTGGTCACCAGTGTTCAGCTATTCATTAATGCTTATGCTTATGGGCTTTACCTTTCGCTAGGTATATTTTTGCCACTGATTGTAACTAACTGCGTCATCATCGGCCGAGCAGAAGCATACGCCTCGCGAAACAGTGTAGCAAAATCAACCTTTGATGGCTTGATGATGGGTCTAGGTTTTACCCTCGTACTTTGCATACTTGGAGCTAGCCGTGAAATATTGGGGCAAGGTACACTCTTTTACGGTGCAGATCTGTTATTAGGTGAATGGGCAAAAGGGTTAACCATCCAGCTTTGGCAAGTAGACACGACCTTTTTATTAGCCATGCTACCTCCCGGTGCCTTTATCGGAATGGGACTGTTGATTGCGCTTAAAAATGTTATTGATAACTACATAGAGGCTAAGCAGCCTAAGGTTGAGCAAGAAGCGCCAGCACGAGTTAGAATCACTAAAGTTACTTGATAGCACTTAAATTAGAACCGGTTAATTGATATCGGTTCATTCGAGCTAGCAATTGCACCGTCTAGAAATAATAACAACATCTGATGGATACTGGCATATGAATACAGAAAAACGCCGCCTTATTTTAGAGCGCCTTAGAGACAACAACCCTCACCCTGAAACTGAACTTAATTTCACCAGTCCATTTGAGTTACTTGTTGCGGTAACCTTGTCGGCTCAAGCCACCGATGTTAGCGTAAACAAAGCAACCGATAAGCTCTTTCCTGTGGCAAACACTGCCCATAGTATTGCAGCACTAGGGGTCGATGGATTAAAGCAGTACATTAAGACAATTGGCTTATACAACAACAAAGCTATCAATGTGGTCCGAGCTTGTGAGATCTTAGTCGAGCAATATGATGGTGTAGTGCCAGAAAATAGAGAGGCATTAGAAGCGCTACCGGGCGTTGGTCGAAAAACAGCTAACGTAGTGCTCAATACTGCATTCGGCTGGCCCACCATCGCTGTAGACACTCATATTGATAGAGTGTCAAATCGCACTAAGTTTGCGATGGGTAAGAACGTGGTTGAAGTCGAGAAGAAACTGCTAAAAGTGGTCCCTGCCGAGTTTAAAGTGGATGTCCATCACTGGTTAATATTACACGGGCGCTACACTTGCATCGCCCGAAAGCCTCGCTGTGGCAGCTGTATGATTGAAGACTTGTGTGAATTTAAAGACAAGGTTTACCCCGAAGAGTAAACGCCGAGTTGAAGACTAATACTGCAATAAAAAAGCCGCTAATGCGGCTTTTTTTTAGAACATACAGATAAAGAAAATTGACAGAACAACGGCAATAATAGCGCTAAGTCCCAGCGACATTTTTAGTTCAGTTTGCATCGATAACTCCTCAAATAAGTTAATTCATATTATAAGAAAAATGAGACTTTCTCAGGCTAATTTAGGCATTATGTGATCTAGATACAGACTAAATAAGTTGATCTCACTCAATATTTACAAAAAGTATTCAATCACCTTCTTAGTACTTAATAATAAGCGATATAATGGCTACATAAAGAACCTTAACCCTAGGAATAACAATGGCACAACTACTTCACACAATGCTTCGCGTAGGCAATCTAGAGCGCAGCATTGAATTTTATACTCAGGTTATGGGTATGAAATTGTTACGTAAAAGCGAAAATAGTGAATATAAATATACCCTAGCATTTGTAGGCTATGCTGAAGAGTCGACAGGCAGCGCAGTGATTGAATTAACCTATAACTGGGGCACTGAAACCTACGATATAGGGGATGCATTTGGCCATATCGCCATTGGCGAAGAGGACATCTATGCCCGTTGTGATGCAATAGCAAACGCTGGCGGTAAAGTGATACGTCCAGCTGGCCCCGTCGCCGGTGGCAGCACTGAAATAGCTTTTGTTGAAGACCCTGACGGCTACAAAATTGAATTAATACAGATGAGTTCATCGCAGAAGGGGCTTGGTTAACGCTCTCCGTTGCAACTTATCCTTTTCCAAAGATCAAAAAAAAGCGCCTTGCGGCGCTTTTTTAGCTTTTAGAACTAGCTCTTAGCATTAGTCTTTAGCTTAGAACTTGACCGTTACACCAGCATAGTATTGACGACCAACTGTGTCGTAAACTTCCGGTACTGTGCCACCATCACTGCCATTAGAAACAGTTGAAGGTAACTCATCAGTTAAGTTCTTAACGCCACCAGTCACCATCCAAGTATCATTGATGAAGTAGCTCGCCGAAACATTGTGATAAAGAACAGAGTCAACCTTAGTGCCTGCGCCTAAGTCATCCATCTCACCGATATAACGGTTGAAGTACATTACGCTCCAATCATCTTGACCGGCTTTAATACTGAAGTTGTTACGCATTTCAGCATATGCACCGAAGTTACCATCGATGGTGTTAGTGTAATCAACACCATCTTGCTCAAAGTTCAGCAAATAGGTGGTGTCATTAGCGATAGTCCAATCTAGGTTCAATGCTTCAAAGCTATAGGCTAAGTTAAAATCAATACCACTTGTGTCTTGGTAACCAACGTTAGTCAGTGTACTCGTTAGGTTAGTTAAATCACCGTTTGGACCGATGTTAAACGCTTCACATGCTGATTGGTCGCCGTCATAACAGTTCTGTAAACCATTTTGAGTATCCATACGGGCAATTGCGTTTTTAACTTTAAAGCGCCAGTAGTCAACCGTTAGTGACATGCCATCTATGTAGCTTGGAGAATAGACTAAACCAGCAGTATAAGACTCTGACTCTTCAGGCTTAAGGTTTTCATCCGAGGTACGGTTGACTAGGATTTGCGCATCTTGCTCATTACCCCATGGATCTTCAAGGTAATCGTATGAACCTGAGTTACCAGCATATAGCTCACTGATACTAGGGGCTCTGAAACCTGTTGCTGCAACAGTACGGATCATAAGATCATCAGTTGCTTCATAGGTTAGACCAATCTTCCATGTTGATGCGTTACCAAATGTAGAGTAATCATCAAAACGCAGTGCGAACTCACCAGTTAACTTATCGGTAAACGGTACGCTGACTTCCTGGAATACAGAAATTACGCTGTAATTACCATCGGTTGGATCTTGTTGTGCCGAAGTACTTTCGCCTGCAACCACAACTGGGTCTGGATTGTAGTAACCACTTTCGTAGCGGTACTCAGCCCCCATCGCAAATGCGACAGCTCCAGCATCAAGGTCAAACAGTTCACCTGTTAAGCCTGCTGAGAATACATGTTGTTCATTACCACCGTCTGCATCCTCGGTGTACGCAACGCTATTAAGCACATCTTGGTCAGTTATTGGTTGGCCTGTTAACCAAGGATCTTGGTCTGCATAAATCGCATTAGCCATAGAAGTGCCATTGATTGAGTTCTCAACCGCAGTCTCAGCTTTGTTTTTACCGTAAGTGTAGGCAATATCCCAGTCCATACCGGTATTAATATCAGCGGTACCGGCAAGGGCTGCAGAAATACGCATAGTGTCTGTATCTTGCGTATAGATACGAGGGCCTACATCGTTCATACGTTTGCGGTAGTTTACTTGGCCATTCTCATCGGCAACAATACCACCATCAATCATATCTTGATCAAGCTCTAAACAGGTCGCTGGGTCATCACCTGCTTCACATACATCAAGCATGAGGTTAGCCGGTTGCGCTGCCATCTGCTGATTGGATTTACGCTTAGTGTAAAGAATATCACCTGTTAACACTAGATCATCGCCAAGCTCTTGCGTCATATTAGCGAACAAGCTGTAGCGCTTACTAGGTGTTTGATAGTAGCTATCTTGAGTGTAATCATAGCTCTCTTCGCGATCTACCCAATTACCATTCTCATCTTTCACTTGGCCGCCCAACGAGCCGTTTGGAATGAAAGAGCTAGCACCTGGATCAGTAAAGTCACGATCTGATTGAATCACACTGCGTCGCTCTGAGAAAGCGGCGCCAAATGTATAGTTACCCGTATCAGTATTAAAGCCGTATAGCGCACTGATTTCGCCGTTTTCACCGTCGCTCTTATCAGTCATGCCACCAGTAACATCAATCTGGAAGCCTTCAAAATCTTTCTTAGTGATGATGTTAACAACACCAGCAATAGCGTCTGAGCCATATACCGCTGATGCACCATCTTTTAGGATCTCTACACGTGCAATCATTGCAACAGGAATAGAGTTAAGATCCACAGCGCTATCCGCACCTGAACCTGAGTTAACCATACGGCGGCCGTTTAGCAATACTAGCGTACGCTGAGAGCCCATACCGCGAAGGTCTACCTGAGCAACACCGTCTGCACCATTGTTAGTGCTAGAACCAACCGCTGCGCCAGCCATAGAAGTTTGTGCTTGTAGCAACTGGTCTACAGAGGTGAAACCTTCTGCTTTAATGGTTGCAGCATCAATAACCGTTACTGGAGAAGCTGTTTCCATATCTTGACGTTGAATACGGGAGCCGGTAACAGCAATGCGTTCTACTTTAGCTTCCTCTTCTGCGTATGCGGCAGTTGAAACTGTAATTGCAGATGTTGAAACGGATGCGATTAATCCGAACTTTATTGCTGAGGCCAATTTAGATGGTCTATTCATTTATGTCGTACTCCCTAACTTAATTATTTTTATATGCACGTCATTTGTTATCACTGACGTTGTTAGGGATACTGCAATTTCACGTTTATGGCGTCAATCCACCAAACCGTTAACCATTCACTTTGCGTTGTTAAATTACATGGCAAATAAAGTAACGCGACGTCATGCGTGGGATTTTTTAAACAAGCATCGACCGCCAAGAGCGATACAATAACCTGCCAAACTCACAATAAAAAGCATAAAAACCCACCAGCAACGCAACATCTCATTAACCGAGACAAACAACCATACTGTGACACGCGTCACATTTTTCCTACCGGAATTTTAGTAATCGTGACTCAGAAAGGGGCAACAATTAGAGTTGGCTCATGTTTTTTTACGAAAATATGGACTCGTCGGTAAGAAAGTGTTCAGAATTAAAACAGCATTACGAGCCTCAACCGTTAAAATCTGCAACATACCCGAAAAGAAACACCTAATACAATTTACATACCAACAACAGCTGTTATTATTTTCAGGCGTTAAGGTAACACTTCACGTTTGGCATAAATATTCAGATATTTTGGATAGATAGACTTTAGAACTGCAATATAAACACTATTAAAATGATAAAATAGTCATTAATGGCAAGAACTCAGCAGGAATGCGGAGTACTAACAACTAACTTAGATCGTTTAACTAATACTCTCCTTGTATCAATTTCAAACCGAAATCAGCTTAAAATCGCCACATCTATAGATCTCAGCATATTTTAATAGATAATCTTATTGGCTTAGGCAGGCATTGTACTCACTTCAATTTCACCCATCATTTCATCAAAAAATGGTAATTTGGCCTGTTTACCATTCACTTGCTTGCATTAAAGTTTTAAACAACGTGTCGCTACCGACAGGGGACTGAGTGAGTCTGTGCAAGAGCTTTCCAACAGTCAGTTTAGACACACTTAAAATCGATGAAAAAACAACCAGCCGAAGTCATTACAGTAAAAAGCCGAGCGTAGATGAGGAAAAGTCGAAGTACATATCGATAAGTTGACGGGCAATTGCAAGGCGATTGCTCGTCAACTAAGTAAACAGAGTGCTTACTTGGATTCTGGTTGGATTAGATTAAAATGGTTATAGGCTCTTTGTGTTGCAATGCGTCCACGTGGTGTTCTTTGTATGAAGCCTTGTTGAATTAAGAAAGGTTCTAATACATCTTCAATAGTTTCACGCTCTTCACCAATAGCGGCCGCTAAGTTATCAAGTCCTACGGGGCCACCCATAAATTTGTCGATAATAGCGAGCAATAGCTTCCTATCCATATAATCGAAACCTTCGCCATCGACATCGAGCATGTCCAGAGCGAGCTCAGCAACGACCTTAGTCACATCACCACTATGTTTAACTTCGGCAAAATCACGCACACGACGTAATAAACGATTAGCAATTCTTGGGGTTCCACGTGAGCGCTTAGCTATCTCGATAGCGCCCTCTTCATCGATCTCTAGTGCCATTACTTTTGCTGAGCGAACAACAATCGTTGACAGGTCTTTTACGTTATAAAACTCAAGTCTTAAGGGGATCCCAAATCGAGCACGTAACGGAGAGGTTAATGAGCCTGCTCTGGTTGTTGCTCCAACTAATGTAAATGCGGGCAGATCCAACTTAATAGATCGCGCAGCAGGACCTTCACCAATCATGATATCTAATTGGTAATCCTCCATCGCAGGATACAAAATCTCTTCCACTACCGGGCTTAATCGATGGATCTCATCGATAAACAAAACATCGTTCTCTTCAAGGTTAGTCAACAAGGCCGCTAAGTCACCGGCCTTTTCGAGGACAGGCCCAGAGGTCGACTTTATGTTAACGCCCATTTCATTGGCAACAATCATTGCTAATGTTGTTTTACCTAGCCCTGGAGGGCCATAAATCAACATATGATCTAACGCTTCACCGCGCTTTTGCGCCGCTTCGATAAAGATTTTTAACTGCGCTCGAGTATCATCTTGGCCGGTATACTCGTCCAATAGCTTAGGACGCATCGCCCTATCGATGACTTCTTGTGGTTCGATAACTTGTGGTTGTATTAGGCGGTCAGCTTCAATCATCAGTTATCCTTAAAGCATCGATTTAAGCGCTGATTTAATCAACGATTCGGAGTCTATACCATCAACATACACAGCTGAAACGGCTTTACTTGCTTGCGCAGGTTTGTATCCAAGTGACAACAATGCGCCTATTGCGTCCTCTTCTGCGGTATTAGCAACAACAGGAGCCGTGTAATTTGATTGCAACATAAACTCTCTTTCAGAACCAGCCGAGGCTTCCATTAGGCTCTTGAGTTTATCACGCATCTCGACCAACAAACGTTCTGCGGTTTTCTTACCAACCCCCGGCAATTTAACTAAAGTCGCAATATCATCTCGTTCTACACAAGCAACAAACTCAGCCGCGGTCATACCAGATAGAATTGTGAGCGCGAGTTTTGGTCCAACGCCATTGGTTTTAATCAGTAATCTAAATAAAGCTCGCTCCTGTTTAGAGATAAAACCATACAGTAGCTGTGCATCTTCTCTAACAACAAAATGGGTAAAGATAACGGCCTCTAGACCAATATCGGGTAACTCGTAAAAGCTGGTCAATGGCATTTGAATTTCATAACCAACACCAGCAACATCAATAAGCACTTCAGGTGCTTGTTTTTCGACAAGTAGACCACGTATACGACCAATCATTTATATCTTCCGTATGTTCTTGAGTTTGCCTTGCCGCCCATGGCCGCCAAGCTTTGATTAGTATGATAATGACATACTGCAACACCTAATGCGTCAGCGGCATCGGCTTGAGGGGCACTCGGCAACTTTAAAAGTTGTTGGATCATATGCTGTACTTGCGATTTTTGTGCTCTGCCAGTGCCAACAACAGCACTTTTTATTTGGGTCGCACTGTATTCTGCTACTGGCAAATTAGCGGCGGTTGCGGCGACTATGGCAGCGCCTCGAGCCTGACCCAACTTAAGCGCAGAATCGGCATTTTTGGCCATGAAAACACGCTCGATTGCAAATTCATCAGGTTGGTACTGCCTGATAATTTCAGATAACCCATCAAAAATTTGTTTAAGCCGCAGTGGCAACTCATCTGAACTGGTTCTTATACAACCACTACCGACGTAAACCTGTTGCCGGCCCACACAGTTAATCACTCCGTAACCTGTGATCCTAGAGCCTGGGTCAACCCCTAAAATTATCGCCATATAAGCTTATTCTAGCCCCGCCATGACATCGTCAGAAATATCACCATTGTGATAAACCTCTTGTACGTCATCATGATCTTCAAGATTATCGATTAAACGTAAAAATTTAGGAGCCGTACTCGCATCGAGTTCCGCTTTGGTTGATGGCAACATGGTGACTTCAGCATTAACCGCCTCAAGGCCAGTCGCATCCAATGCATCTTTTACCGCACCAAAATCCTCTGGGGTGGTAAATACATCGACTGAACCATCATCATGAGCCACAACATCATCTGCACCCGCTTCAAGGGCTGCGTCCATTACGGTATCTTCATCAACCTCTTGATAAGAAATAATGCCCTTCTTATCAAATAAATAAGAGACTGAACCATCAGTTCCTAAGTTGCCACCTGACTTACTAAATGCGTTTCTGACACCTGAAACCGTGCGGTTTTTGTTATCGGTCATAGTTTCAACTAATACCGCAGTACCACCAGGACCATAACCTTCGTAAATGATAGTTTCTAATACCTGCCCGTCTAACTCACCGGCGCCGCGCTTTATTGCACGCTCAACGGTGTCGCGAGTCATGTTATTTGAAAGTGACTTATCAATGGCTGCACGTAATCTTGGATTAGCGTCTGGATCTGAGCCACCTTCTCTTGCGGCAACAGTAAGCTCACGAATGAATTTAGTAAAAAGCTTGCCACGCTTTGCATCTTGCGCTGCTTTACGGTGCTTAATATTGTCCCATTTACTATGACCTGCCATCTCTTTCTCCTACATTCGATTCATTAATGAATAAACATTGAGCCATGATTTACCAAAATTATTCGAAAAAAAAGCCGAGTCTACACTCGGCTCTTTTTAGCAGTGCTTACTGCTCGTCTTTGGTGTCGTCCACGATGACCTGAATACCCAATTCAACTAACTGCACTGGATTGGCAAAACCTGGCGCATTTGTTAATGGACACGCTGCCGTCGTTGTCTTAGGGAACGCCATAACATCACGAATTGAGCTTGTGCCCGTCATTAGCATAATGATGCGATCTAAACCAAACGCTAAACCTGCGTGTGGAGGTGTACCATATCGTAGCGCTTCGAGTAAGAAACCAAACTTTTCGTTTGCTTCTTCATCATTAATACCTAGAATTCTAAATACCGCTGACTGCATTTCGCTATTGTGAATACGGACTGAACCACCACCTAACTCACAACCATTCAATACCATATCGTAGGCATCTGAAATAGCTTCCGTTGGATTAGCTTCAAGTTCAGCAGGTGTCATGTTGCTAGGCGCGGTAAATGGATGATGCATCGCATGCAAGCCACCATCTGAAGTACGTTCGAACATTGGGAAATCAACAACCCAAAGAGGTTTCCAATCGCCTTGTAGCAATTCAAAGTCTTCACCGGCTTTTAGACGAAGTGCGCCCATAGCTTCAGCAACGATGTTCGCTTTATCTGCGCCAAATAGAATTAAGTCACCATCTTTTGCGCCAGTGCGCTCAAGCAATGCTTTAACAACATCTTCACTCAAGAACTTAAGCACTGGAGATTGAATACCTTCCATGCCTTTTTCAAGTTCTTTAACCTTCATCCAGGCTAAGCCTTTAGCGCCATAGATAGTCGCGTACTTGGCGTACTCATCTAACTGCTTGCGAGAAAGCTTTGCTCCACCTGGGATGCTTAGAACGGCAACTCGCCCTTCAGGATCATTTGCTGGTCCATTAAATACCGCAAACTCAACATCCTTTACTAGGTCGGCGACGTCAATCAACTCTAGGGGGTTACGCAGATCAGGCTTATCAGAGCCGTAACGACGCATCGCTTCTGCAAAGGTCATTTTAGGGAATTCACCCAAATCGACATTTAACAGTTCTTTAAACAGACCGCGAGTCATCTCTTCGGTTTTTGCCATCACTTGATCTGAAGACATAAATGAAGTTTCAATATCTATCTGAGTAAATTCTGGCTGACGGTCAGCACGTAAGTCTTCATCACGGAAGCACTTAACGATCTGGTAGTAACGGTCAAACCCAGACATCATCAACAACTGTTTAAATAGTTGCGGAGATTGTGGCAAGGCGAAGAACTGACCTTTATAAGTACGACTTGGTACTAAATAATCACGTGCACCTTCTGGTGTCGCTTTTGTTAGAATTGGCGTTTCAATATCTAAGAAACCGTTACCATCAAGAAAACGTCTAACAGCACTGGTCACTTTAGAACGGAAAATGATACGTTCTGCCATTTCAGGGCGACGTAAGTCTAAATAGCGATACTTTAAGCGCTGCTCTTCAGTATTATGCTGGTTCTTGTCCATGTTAATCGGTAGCGGAGCTGCACTGTTTAGGACGGTTAGCCCTAGTCCTAAGATCTCGATTTCACCGGTACGCATATCAGCGTTAATCTGGCTATCGGGTCTAGCTCTAACTTGGCCTTTGATTTGCACACAGAATTCACTGCGTAAAGTACTCGCCACCTCAAAAACTTCTGGAAGATCTGGATCGTATACAACTTGAACAATGCCTTCTCTATCACGCAGATCGAGAAAAACAACGCCGCCTAAATCTCGGCTACGATTAACCCAACCCACTAGGGTTACTTCTTGACCAACGTGAGACTTATTAACGTCTCCACAATAATGACTGCGCATTTAACTCTTTCCTTTATTCCGCAAAGCGATGTTTGAGGATCTGGTTCAAAACAAGACAAAAGCGGCATTATAGAGATATATTGCCGTTTTCCAAATAACTTATCGACTAGTCGGTTAAGTATCAGCCAATTTCCAAAAAAAATGAATAGATTTAGCCTAATGTTACTGTTGCAGCGAATTTCTGGATGATTTTCCGCCAGCATTTTTAGCGCGGTACATATGTCTATCTGCTGTTTTTAATAACGTATCAACACTATCACCATCTGCGGGGTACAACGCGATGCCCATACTGGCAGAAGCTGATAATGACAGTTCATCAATAACAAAGGGGCTCGACAAACGCTGTAGCAGCAGTTCTGCTACCTCATCAACTGCTGATATCGAATCGACTTGATTAAGAATGACGATGAACTCATCTCCCCCTAATCGACCTACTGTATCTGAACGCCTAACTGCACCGGTTAATGCTTCGCTAACAGCAATAAGGTAATCGTCACCAACATGATGACCGAACTCATCATTAATGGCTTTAAAACCATCAAGATCAACAAAAATAACTGCAAACTGTGACATTTCTCGACTATGGGTCAATATAGCCTGCTCCAGTCGTTCCTCTATCATCGAGCGATTAGGCAACTTGGTTAAGCTGTCATGCTTAGCAAACTGGGCCATTTTATTTTCAGCCTCAATTCTTAACGCCACTTCTCTACGTAAACGCCTATTTGCCAACAGGGCCATAATTATCAGTACAGCCAGTACACAAAAAACGATTATACTTAACCGCAATCTGTTTTCAAAATCCTCGCGACCAAACTCTATCGTTTGTGATACCCATTTTTGATGGATTTTTTGCTGCTGAGAGCGATCAATATTGGCAATAACGCTATTAATATAGGGTAACAAAAGCTGTTTGCTCTTATTGACACCGATATGGCTTCGCTGCTCAGCAAAGTCGACCAACATAGACATTTTTAGCTGAGAAAATTGCCCCTTTTTCAGACCAGCACTTAGATTGACCACTTTATCGATAAAAACATCAGCCCGACCTTCATCAACAGCATTAAGGCCTGCACGGCTATCTGGCACCAATACCAACTTCAATGTTGGATACTCACGTATTAGATTGGTAATAATATGATACCCCTCCACTACAGCAAGCCGTAGCCCCTTAAGCTCCGTTAAACTAAATACATTCACGCTATCTAACGAGGTAACAAGCCCCCATGGTGCAGGCCAATAGGACCTTGAAAAGGCCAATTGTTGTTGACGCTGCTCGGTGGGTGCAATACTACCAGACATATCGATATCACCACGAAGGAGTGCATCAAGCAACGCTTGCCAATCACTGAATTCGACGTAATTCAGTTTCAGCCCTAGCTCTTGCGAAATAATCTTGAATATCTCACTATTAATCCCGGCGTAATTGCCGTCATCGCTTAAATATTCCATCGGGGCCCAATTATTCACAAACCCCACTTTTATATCTCCCATTCCCTTTATCATCGCACGTTGCTTTGCGTTCAGCAGGATGAGGTCTTTAGTCGCCGAATAAATTCTATCATCAGGATTTAGAATCCACTTTGTTTCTATCGCGGCGAGTTCCGCCGACGTCATCGCATTGAATCCCGCAGCAATACGTTCAGAGAAATCTATATCACTACTTCGATTTAATGCATATAGATCCGTTTTAAAATGAAGTGGTTTAAACAGGTGAAAGTCTTGCCATCGGCCTTCTAATAATAAATAGTGTTGCGTCCATGCCGCTGCCGCAATAAACCCATCCACTCTGCCAGATTCTGTGGCCGCTATCATCTCTTGTACATTGGCAACATAGTAGAAATCTGAATCAGGTAAAGCTTCAATTAATTCGGCTAGATAAGGCGATGTCGGTGCCACGGCAAATACTTTACCCTTAAGTTCATCTACCGTTTTAAAAGGTGTTTTATAGGAAAACAGTCTACTGCTAACTTGATAGATTAGGTGTGCTCGATTGAGTCCTGACTTCATAGATTCACTTTCGGGGTAACCTAGCTGCACATCAGCGACACCTCTCTCGACATTCACAATAGCTTGTTTCATGTCTCCAGCAATAAAGCGGATCGGTAAGCCGGTTTTATCCGACCATAACTTCCAAATATCAACCAGTAACCCATGTGGCAAACCGTTCGGCCCCATATCGGCATAGGGCTCGACACCAGTCTGCATCGCAATAACGACTTCGTTTTGGCTACTTTGTATACCTAACCACTCTCTTTCAATTCTATTACGTTCAGCCTGCTCTACTAAGCTGAACCCCTGCATTACCAACTTTAAAAATGACGCATCCCCTTTTTTAACGGCTGGATAGAATGCAAATTTACTGATCGCTATACGGCGGTTAAACGGAAACGACATAACGATTTTTTGGCTAATATTGCTCTCACGCAGATATCCTTCAAGCCCTGCGAAAATAAATATCTCATTTTGAATTACGGCATCGAGTAACTGCCGACGATTATCGTAATAACTAAAAGTTAGCTTGGGCTGTTTTTCAAGCAACATTTCAATATGGGCAGAGCCTTTAACAACTCCAATTTTATAGGGAATAAGCTTTGCCAAGGTGTTGACATTCATCAATGCTTTATTGATATAGAGGTAGCCATTTACCTTTGATATCGATTGTGAAAAATCAAACACATTAAGTCTTTCTGGGGTCCTAGCCATTCCAATGTGGATATCGGCAATTGACTGCCCCACGCTGTCTAATGATTGCTGCCAATTAGCAGGCTGAAATACGACATCTCGTTGATTAACACGCGACCATTGGCGCCACAAATCGACTAAGAGACCATTAGCAACGCCGTTCTCATCGACATATTGGAACGGGTAACTGTCATCGCTCATTGATATCACTAATGGCGGCATGCCATTTTTGGCCGCAGAAGAGACTGAAGTTGTAAAAAAGACAGACAAAACAGCCAGCAGCAGGTAAGCGTTATATTTCAATGACAATCCCTATAAAAGGTCAAACATCTGTAAACAATTTGTATCAATAAGGCTATTAGACAAAATTTTATGAGGAATTTCCAGTACTAGTCTTGCTGGTTGCAGAGATGTTTAGCTAGAATGAGAGGTTGAATTCCCACGATTTGATCACATGAAACCTTCTCAAGACGACATATATGCAAAACAGTACCAACAAGTCAGCGATTTTCAATTCGATGATAAAGTGGCAGGTGTATTTAATGACATGATCCGTAGATCTGTGCCAGGATACGGCCAAATCATTAATACTATTGGGGATTTAGCACAAAAATATGCTAAACCGAACAGCAAGGTGTACGATCTAGGCTGTTCTTTAGGGGCCGCAACCTTAAGTATTAGACGTCGAGTAGAAGGTCGTAATTGTCAGATAATCGCAGTAGATAATAGTGAATCCATGATAGAACGCTGTAAAGAGAACCTTTCAGCTTATGTCAGCGAAACCCCCGTTAAGTTGGTCTGCGGTGATATCCGTGATATTGAGATAGAAAATGCCTCTTTAGTTATACTTAATTTCACCATGCAGTTTCTAGCGCCTGAGCATAGAGAAAGCTTGCTCAAAAAAATCTATGAAGGCTTACTGCCAGGGGGACTTTTAGTTTTATCTGAGAAGCTTTATTTCGAACAGCCTAAAATTCAATCAACGTTAGATGATTTACATCTCGATTTCAAAAGAGCAAATGGTTACAGTGAGTTAGAGATAAGCCAAAAAAGAAGTTCACTCGAGCATGTGATGAAGCCTGATACGCTTCAGCAACATGAAATACGGATAAAAGAACAGGGTTTTAGCCAGTTTAGTGTCTGGTTCCAGTGTTTTAATTTTGCATCTATGGTGGCAATTAAGTGATAAGTTTTAGCTCGTTTTACAAACAAATTTCAGACTCTAGCCTACAGCACTGGTTAGAGACCCTCCCGGCTATCCTTGGCGAGTGGCAGCGAGAACATAAGCATGGTTCATTGCCTAAATGGGAAAAAGTGCTTAACAAATTGCATTACCCAGCGCCCGATAGCGTTGATTTTAAAACCAGTGTCACCATAGGCTCTGGTAACCAGCTATCGGCAGGTGAACAAGAGAAACTTGAAAACCTGTTAGCCATCTTCAAACCGTGGCGGAAAGGCCCATACTCGATTCACGGTGTAGAAATAGATACAGAATGGCGCTCAGATTGGAAATGGGAGCGTTTAGCCCCACATATTTCACCTTTGGCCAACAGAACGGTACTTGATGTAGGTTGTGGCAGCGGCTATCACATGTGGCGTATGCTCGGCGATGGCGCTAAGCATGTGGTCGGTATCGACCCATCACCGCTATTCATGTGTCAATTTGAAGCGGTTAAAAGGATTGCAGGTAACGACCAACCTATCCATTTTCTGCCTTTAGGCATTGAAGAGTTACCACCACTAGATGCTTTCGATACCGTTTTTTCAATGGGTGTGCTCTATCATCGCCGCTCCCCTATCGATCATCTGATCCAACTCAGAGACCAGTTACGTACAGGTGGAGAACTTATTTTAGAAACCTTAGTCATCGATGGAGATGAGAATACTGTTCTGGTACCGGAAGATCGCTACGGAAAAATGAATAACGTTTGGTTCTTACCTTCTGTTGCAGCGCTTATGCTTTGGCTTAAAAAGAGTGATTTCATCAATATACGTTGTGTTGATGTTGATGTGACCTCTTTAGCAGAACAAAGAAGTACTAGCTGGATGCCGAATGAATCATTAGTCGATTACTTAGACCCTAATGATGTTAGCCTTACCGTTGAAGGTTATCCGGCACCAAAGAGAGCGACAATCATCGCCACAAAGAACCAACCAAATAAAGATTTAATCTAGCCGATAGTAATGGGAAGCACTATGTTAAAGCAGATAATTTGTATCGCCGCCATTGCAACCGCAATCAGCGGCTGCGCAGCAACTAAAGACGCCAACGCGCCTATACCCGTGGATGCTACTGCGCTAGAAGCCAGTTTGAATCAACAACAAGTTAATATTGTAAATGCCATCGACTCTTGTAAAGAGATGCAAACAGCCAGTATGACAACATTAACTGCTCAACTAGAGCAGCTGGACGCTAAAATTACTACGCTGAATAAGAAAGATAAAGTAGCTGTTGTACCCGTTGTAGCACCAAAGCAGTGCCCTCCTTCACCGCTGCAAGGTAAGTTCATTCTGGGTGCAGTGGAAAATGTCTATGTCGATGAAATGAAAGCAAGCTTTAACACTCGCATCGATACCGGTGCTGAATCATCATCAATTGATGCTCGTAATATCATTTTATTTGAAAGAGATGGTAACCAATGGGTTCGCTTTGATGTGCTAACTAACGGCGCTAAACAACCAGCACAAACGTTTGAATCTAAAGTCGAACGCTTCGTGCGAATTAAAGAGTCAGATGATAAAACCGACAGGCGTCCAGTTATTCATGCACATCTCGAGATTGGTGAATACAAAGCAGAGACAGATCTTAACTTAAGCGACAGAAGTCACTTAGAGTTCCCGCTGTTGCTTGGCCGCAAGTTTATGCAAGATATTGCCGTGGTAGATGTTGGCCAAACTTATATCCATGGAAAGAAAAAAGGCGGTAGTGCATCGTCTGCTTCTAAATAACAGGAATAAAAAATAATGCATTCTAGAAAGCCTTTTTATATTTTAGTTGTCATGCTCTTTATTGCAGGCATCACGGCAAGTGTCTATCGCGGCATTGAACACAGCGTACCGTTTTTACCAGGCAAACAAGTTCAAAGTTGGGCAGTTGATGCAAAAGTCAGCTTCCAGGGTACTGGCGAGCCGTCAGAAGTGTCTTTCTCTTTACCAGAAGATCCCGCTTATGAAATCTTAGTCGAAAACGCAACATCACCGGGCTACGGTTTAACCATCACCAATAATAGGTTTGATCGCCGCGCTATATGGTCTATCCGTAGCGCCACAGGTCAGCAAGATCTCTATTATAAAGTAACCTTGATCCCAACAGGGCAAGAGCAACTACTGGCAGAGAGTGAACCTGCTGCACCGACGCCCTATATGTGGCCGGCGACAGAAAGCGCTGCAGCGGCACAGGCTACCGAAGAGGTTTGGGCAAAAAGTGCCACTAACCTCTCGTTTGCACAACAGCTTAATAAAGATCTAAATGCCAATGAGCGCAGTCAAAACATTGAGCTGCTGCTCGCTGGAAACTCGCCCAGTAAACTATTCATTAGAATACTGCACAACAAAAGCATCCCGGCGAGAGAAGTCAGTGGGTTGTTCCTTGAAGATCAGCGTCGTAGACAACAGTTATCCACTTTTGTTGAGGTCTATAATGATGGTGAATGGCACTTATTCGACCCGAAATCGGGTACTCAAGGACGTCCAGATGACCTATTACTCTGGGATCGCTCAGGGACATCTGTTCTGGATGTGATTGGTGGCGTTAACTCACAAGTTAATTTTTCAATGCTACAAGATACTCGTTCAGCTCTGGCGACTGCAATTGATGTAATGAAGAATGACAATGCACTCGATTTCTCCTTATATCAATTACCGCTTGAAGAGCAAAGCCTTTTTAAAGGCATATTGCTTATCCCAATCGGTGTATTAATGGTGGTATTTTTACGCGTATTAATCGGCATTAAAACCTCTGGTACGTTTATGCCAGTGCTCATCGCCCTCGCCTTTATCCAAACCACACTTCTTACTGGTCTGGTTGGCTTTTTGCTAATAGTTGCATTTGGCTTGATGATCCGCTCATATCTGTCCGAGTTGAATCTATTGCTAATATCGCGGATCTCTGCGGTGATTATCGTGGTGATAGGCATCATCGGTCTATTTACCCTGTTATCTTATAAGTTCGGTTTAAGCGAAGGCCTCACTATTACTTTCTTCCCAATGATTATCTTGGCATGGACAATTGAGAGAATGTCTATTCTGTGGGAAGAGGAAGGTGCAAAAGAGGTCGTCATACAAGGTGGTGGTAGCCTATTTGTAGCAACATTGGCTTACTTAGCCATGAGTGCGACTTGGGTTCAACATTGGGTATTTAACTTCCTTGGTATTCATCTAGTGATCTTGGCCCTTGTGCTGTTGATGGGACAATATACCGGTTATCGCCTGCTTGAGCTGAAACGCTTTAAGCCTTTGGCTGGAGAATAATATGTTTCTCGCTAACCCCTCAGCGTTAACGCGTGGCGGTGTTTTGGGTATGAACAAGCGTAATATCGACTACATTGGTCGCTATAACCCGCGTAAGTACTATAAACGAGTCGACGATAAGCTAACCACAAAACAACTCGCCCTTGCGAATGATATCGCCGTACCCGATCTTATCGGTACGGTTTCAGAGCAACATGAGATTAACGATATTCCTGCAATGGTTAATGACACTGTTGGTTTTGTTATTAAGCCATCAAAAGGTTCTGGCGGCAAAGGTATTTTAGTTGTCACTAAAGTTGACAATGGCCGCTATTACAAGCCAAACGGTCAGGAGGTTACCCCTTCCGAAGTTTATCGTCATGTCTCAAATGTACTCAGTGGTCTGTTTTCATTAGGCGGTAATCCCGATGTTGCTATTGTTGAGGGGTTAATCCAGTTTGATCCGGTATTCGATGGCTACTCCTATGAAGGGGTGCCCGATATTCGATTAATCGTGTTTAAAGGCTTCCCTATTATGGGGATGATCCGCCTTTCAACAGCAGCATCAGACGGTAAGGCTAACTTACACCAAGGTGCAGTGGGTGTTGGAGTTGATATCGGCACAGGTAAAGGACTGCATGCAGTTCAATTCGATAAGCCTATCGACTTACATCCTGATACCCAAAAAGAGCTAACTGCAATTCAAGTTCCGCAGTGGGATACGCTGCTGCATACAGCCTCTAAGGCTTATGAAATGTCAGAGCTCGGCTATTTAGGTACCGATATGGTGCTCGATAAATACAAAGGGCCATTATTACTCGAGCTAAATGCGCGTCCAGGCCTTGCGATTCAAATTGCAAATGGCCGCGGCATCTTGAACAATCTGCGTCATGTTGAGCAGATGCCAAACCACAACATGTCAGTTGAAGAACGCGTGGCGTATGCCAAGAAACACTTTAGTGCGAACAGCTAGATTGAAAGTAAACCTTGTTGGGCTAGTTATTTTGCTCACAAGTATGGTCCATACGGCAGCCAGTGCTGCCGTATCGCCTATTCCACTGCTCGTTGAGCAATGTCTTCGTTATAGTTTCCCGACTGATATAATCGACCCGGCATTAGACAGCAATACCAATGCCATCACATTCGAACGGCAGCTTATTGGATTTTTTAATATTAACGATCGTATTAACTACTATCGACAGTATCCGCTATCTAATGCGGACAGAGAGCTCGTACTCCAATGCCAGCTATATCTCGCCGACGAACTGGCACTTTATCTAGATTCCTCTCCATTTCAATCGTTACAATTTAGTTTTGCTAACAATGAAAGTCAGCAAGTTGCCGCACTACTTAGGCGTATCAATCAGTTATCAAAAAACAGTCAATCACCCACATACAAAGCACAACTGCATACCGCCCAAGCCGCTTTTAAACAGAAGCTGAGCTCACAAGCATTAAGCTTGAATATCTCGGATAAAACATGCGAACTCCACAATAGTACTGCGGCAAAAACAGAAGGCAGTTTCAACGGTTCATTAGCAAGTTACCTCATAAAACAGCCTAACGAGCAGTGCCGAAAACGTGTTTGGCAAGCCTATCAATCGCGGGCATCAATTGAAAATAAAACCGCGTTAGCAACCATTAAAGCATTGAGATATCAGCAAGCACTAAAAGCGGGTTTTACCAATTACAGTCAATTTAAGTTAGCGCAACAAATGCTGCATTCGCCTGAAATTGTTGAGCAATTTTTATTATCTCAAACCCATAATATCCAGATAGCCCCCTGGGATCTTGGCCGCGCACTTGCTGCAGCGCCCTCCTCAGATGTCAATACAATAGACTCAGATCAATGGTTAGCTCTTGTGGCTAAAGAGCTTGAAGCGTTGGCCATAGGTTTTGAGTGGATAAATAAAAAGTCGATTCGACTATGGCATAAGCAGCGACTGCTAGGTGATATCTATTTAACTAGAAATGAAAAAATCACCATAAAGCCGATTCGACAACTTGTGGTTGGCCAACAGTTTGGTCAAATTGAACTGTCATTACCCGCTAAATTAAGCCATTACCAACAGCAAAGGCAGGCCATCAAAACCATTGCCGCTGCCGTCAAAAAACTAGCCATAGGTCATCAATTTTATCTGCTCAATACCATAAGCGAAACGGCAGATAGCAGTAATATCGACGCATTTTGGCTAGAATACTGGTTATTAGATAGATTACTTAAGGCACCACAAGTCGGTTCTCGAGAAGCCATTCTGCAGCTCTACTCAGAGCAACTAGCAGTATTTCGATCGAAAGTCGCAATCGATTTATATAGGGCAGACCTTACACCGCCGGCTTTTGACCATCATCGACAGTTTGCACTAGGATTTGGAAAGTTTTGGGATAAAACAGCAGATGCTCCCTTTACCTTTAGTGCTATTGTTTACGAAGGGCCTCTCTATTATCAAAAGTTATGGCAAAAAAGCGTCGCAAAATATATATATCAATCCACCAAGGGTTGCCAAGATCAAAGCGCTATTTTTGACACCTTGGTCGTTAATGAACCTGCCGATAGTATAGAAGTGATCCTTCAATCGCTATTGGGGTCCCCTATTACAGCTGTTCCACTTATAACAAGGATCCAACATGCCTTCGATGCTCAGAATAAGTACCCTAGCCGTTGCACTTTTTTGCAGTAGTAGTTTTGCATCAGCGCCATTAGTCACAGAAGCAGCTAAAAGCGAAGTCTATCAAGGGATAAAAGCCAATCTTGAAACGCATCTATTTGAGCTGCCTCCCCGTGTTCAAGGCCACTATGGCATTAGACAGTATCGAATGACCGGTGACAACCGATATGCCAACGCGGCATTAGTCGATCTGTATGCTGTAACCGAAGCTCAAGCCTTCTATGCTTGTAACCTTAATCAGAAAGACTTCATCAGCAATCAAGCCAACAAAGCCATCTCGGTTTTGGGAAAAGGGCCAAGAGCTAAAGCGCGTAAAAAGGCCTTAAAACCTTTCCCAGAGTTCATCTTCTATACCGACGTGTTGCTACGTTACTCAAGCCGTATTAATGAATTTGGTCTCACTGGTCCATGTAATGAACTGTTGATTGATACGCTTAAAAAAGCCGATCTAAAAACCGGGCTTACAGACAAAGCGATGATAGAAACCTGGGCGGCACAGCTGATTAACTATGTCTATTGGGCGAAGCAGATCGGTGTTGGTGATTATTTAGCAGATTATAAAGATGCCTTTATTGGTGTCTATCCTGATAGCCAAGATCAGCAGCTCGATAAAAAGCAGTATCGCAATAAACTCTACGGCATGACCCATTTTATTTTCGCCGCCAGTGAATATTATCAATACGATGTAGATGCAAAAGAGTTTGCTTGGATTTTGGATCATTTCGAGCACAATATTGACCGCATTCTTAAAGATGCTACCGACGATATTATTGCTGAGGTTGGCATTAGCTTCCTGCTTGCTAGGCAAGCAGACAATCCCGTTGTCGCCAAAACTCAACAGCATATTATCAAGGCGTTTAATCAACAAGAGCAGATGATCCCTTCTCCTCGTGGTAATCCTGACCTGGTTATGGGAGAGCATCGCAATGTGTTAGCCATGATGCTGCTTGCTTGGCCTGAAAAGCTTCATAAGGGCCCTTACTTGTCTGAACTAAAAGCAACCAAGAAATACTTGCCCAAGCAGGTTCAAGCGAAACCAAAAACAAATAGTGAACGCTAAAAATGGATAGAGCAAAATCTACATTAGAGCAGTGGCGGATTATACAGGCAGTTGTCGATTACGGCGGTTACGCTCAAGCTGCAGAAAAACTGAATAAAAGTCAGTCTTCACTTAACCATGCGGTTGCTAAGCTTCAATTTCAACTTGGCGTTCAACTGCTTGAAGTAAAAGGCCGCAAAGCATACCTCACTGAGTGTGGTGAAGTATTGCTGCGCCGTTCGCGGCATATTACTCAATCAGTTAATGAGCTGGAATTATTGGCCAATAATTTGGAAACAGGTTGGGAGCCTACACTGACCATAGCACGGGAGATTATCTATCCTATGGATGATCTCGTTGACGTACTCAGTCAATTTTATCCCCTCAGCCGCGGCACACGCATTACCATCATCGACACCGTATTGACCGGAACCTCGGAACTTATCATCGATGAGGCTGTTGATATTGCCATTTGTGGTGGGCCACCACCAAAAGGTCATTTAGCTGAACCTTTAGTTGATATCAACTTCAACCTCGTCTGTCACCCTGAGCATCCACTCGCACAGTTTGAAGTGATAGAAGATGATCAAACGCTAGCTCAACACCTTCAAATTGTCATTAAGGACACAGCCCTTGGGCCCAACACTGACCTTGGTTGGCTTAAAGCTGAGCAGCGTTGGACAGTGACTAACTTTCATGAAGCGGTTGTTATTTTAAAGAAAGGCATGGGCTTTTGCTGGATCCCTGAGGATATAGTGCATTCGCTCATTGAAGGTGGCCAGCTTAAAAAACTCAACTTGAAAGGGTCATCTAAGCGTAAAGCAACCCTAAGTATGGTTATTCCCAATAGAGATAAACAAGGGCCTGCAAGTGAGTTAATCGAGTCACTAATAAAAACACATCATCAAATTGATTCTATTTGATGCATACTAAGAGCGTTTATTAGTACTTTCTACACTGTAATATTAATTAAAGTGCCTATTGTTTCAGATGAGGCCTCAATCACCTCAGCTGATGCTTGAGCATGATTAACCGCTTGTGTAGCTTCGATAAGCGCCGAGTGACTATCACTACTATTGGCAGTGGTCGTTGAAGATACCGACTGACTTGAACTTGCCACATCAACCGTTGCTTGGGTTAGATCAGACTGTGCGCTTTGAAAACCATTGTGCCCTGAAATAATACTTGGGGGGATTTGCATAAGGAATCTCACTTTTAGTAAGTGGGTTTATTATCAAGTAACGTACTAAAAATGTACAGCATTTATCATAGAATATAATACTTGTTAGCCTGTAGGCCCCTACTAACAAACCATACAAAAAGTGAACTTCTGTTTACGTTGTAAATTTAGTACACCGGATATTCACTACTATGCCTGCTTCACTGCTGCTATTTATTGAACTTAATCACGACTGGGCTAACTAAGATAACCGATATAATTCTAAAAAGGCGTTGTCAGCAACGCTTATTCAGCATGAGTACAAGATGTATCGCGTAATATCTTACTCTCGGCTTCAACAGAGCGAAGCGCGCGTAAACAGTTTGTATTTTGTCAGCCTGCAATGAAAATTATACTCTCTATATAAGAGAGATAAAATAGCCACTATTGCTTTTAAATGATACGGTTATAGTTATATGGTTTAAAAATCAATCAGCCCCTGAAGAGGAAGCACACTATATGGATAAACCTAAAATACTCGTTGTTGATGATGACCCTATTTGTTCAAGTCTATTGTTATCAGCACTGGGTGATGATTATCATGTCACTACTATCAATTCCGGCATTCATGCTATTGAACTCGCCAGTAGTTTACAACCTCAATGTATTTTTCTTGACATAATGATGCCGGAAAAAAATGGCTATCAAGTGCTAAAAGATCTACAGAGTGATACTTTAACAAATCAAATCCCAGTGATCATAATTAGCGGTTTAAATGAAGACTCAGATGAAGATTTAGCGCTACGATTAGGCGCCAAAGACTATATATTTAAGCCTATTAATCCTGATGATGTATACAACAAATTAGCAAAGCACCTTAAACTGGATGAGTAGTTTAATTTATCAACAGGCTGTATGACTTAACGGCAAACTGTAACTGTAGTATTCAGTGTCTTTTACAAAACCGATTTTTTCATAAAGCGCCTGCGCCGAAAAATTGTCTTTAGCCGTACCTAAATCAACACGCATTGACTCGGTAGATTTGGCTAAATCAATAACACTATTGATGAGTTGATTAGCTATGCCCTGTTTCCGATGTAATGCAGATACAAAGAGATCATTCAATACAATAATTTTTGCCAAGGCAACCGATGAAAATGAGTGGTAGTTTAAGACAAAACCAATAGCTTCCTTTTCATCGCTATAAGCGATAAACACCGTAGCTTCCCCCTGAGTTAAACGCTCATTTAAGTAATTACGATATTTTTCTGGCGCTGAACCTTGCTTGTAAAACACCATATACTGATCAAAAAGCATCACTAGGTCGTCTAACTCATCGCTTGAAATCTGTTTTATATGCAATCTAAAATCCTTATTATTAACAAAAAGTGCTTAAGGCATAATTTGCTCACAAGACTGCAAGTTATCTCAAAGCTACGGTACAAAAAAAGTAGTAACGATTAACTGTTACCAGCCCATCTCCCAATCTTTCCACACTGGATTTAAACCTCGCGCACTCATTGCGGCTACGACCTGCTGTGGGCTACGTTCATCGCTGATCTCAAATTGATCTAACTGCGAATTTGGTTCATCGTAGCCACCGGGTTGTGTTGAGCTTCCGGCACTCACATTGGTCACCCCAAGTGCAAATAGATTATCTCTAAGGGCTGGTGTTTCGCGGGTTGATAAACTGATCTCCAATTGCTGATTAAACAATCTAAACGCACAGATCATCTGCACTAACCCCTTATCCGTCAGCTCAACTTTCGGTGAAATACCACCGGTACAAGGCCTCAAACGCGGTAGGGAAATGCTATAACGGCTACGCCAGTAATGCTTCTCTAAATATGCCAGGTGATGCCCCATCAACAATGCATCCAAGCGCCAATCATCAAGTCCAAGCAATACGCCTAAACCTATCTTATCAACACCTGCTTGTGCAACCCGCTCTGGAGACTCTAGTCGATAGCTAAAGTCCTTCTTCTTGCCGCGAGTGTGGTGTTCTGCGTATGTCACTGGATTATAGGTTTCTTGATAGAGCATTACGGCATCAAGCCCATCCTCTATCAATGACTCATAATCACCCTTATCCAACGGCTGTACTTCGATGGCAACATGACTAAAGTGTTGCTTTACCAGCGGTAGCATCTGTTTGAAATAGGGCAGCCCCACCTTGGATTCATGCTCTCCTGACACTAACAAAATGGCGTCATACCCCATCTGTTTAATGATGGAGATCTCTTTAAGCAGTTCAGCTTCTGATAGCGTTTTTCGTTTCAGCTTGTTACTCATGGTAAAACCACAGTAATCGCATTCATTAGCGCATAAATTGGAAAGATAAAGCGGAATATACATTCCGAGGCTTGCACCAAAGCGCTGTCGTGTTAATGCTACAGAGCACTGCGCCATCTCTTCAATATAGTTTTCAGCGGCAGGAGACAGCAATGCAAGTAGACTATTGAGATCGCCAGCCGGATTTAGCAGCGCCCGTTCAACCTCTTTATTTGTAGTCGAATACAATGACATTTTCAGTTCACTACGAGATAACTTTTTAAACTCATCAACAAAGCTCATGAAACCGCCCTCTCACAGCCCAAAGGCTGAATTATGTTATACATTTAGAAAGCCTGTCAGCGGGCTGGTGTTGTTTGCATGTTGACTCACACCGCCAAGACCAGCGATATAAGCCGTTCGGCCAGTATCGACAGCTTGGGCAAAACAGCGCCCCATGGCTACAGGGTCTGCACTACTGGCAATTGCGGTATTAACGAGTACTGCATCAGCCCCAAGCTCCATCGCTCTTGTCGCTTGTGATGGTGCGCCAATTCCGGCATCTATCACCACTGGCACATTTGACTGCTCTATAATCATATTAAGAAAGGGCTCGGTGGCTAAACCTTGATTTGAACCAATCGGACTGCCCAATGGCATAACAGCTGCGCAGCCCACCTCCTCTAATCGTCGGCACAAGACAGGGTCGGCATGCACATAAGGCAATACGACGTAGCCCTGCTCGCATAAAATGCGCGCTGCGGCTAAGGTTTCAATAGGATCTGGCATCAGATACTTTGGATCTGGGTGGATCTCTAGTTTTATCCAGTTTGTCCCTAGCATTTCACGGGATAGGTGCGCCGCAAAAATAGCCTCTTTGGCATTACGCGCACCTGCAGTATTGGGCAATAGCTTTACCCCACTCTCTTGCAGTGGTTTTAATATATTGTCGCTACCGTTTTTTAAATCGAGACGTTTAACGGCCAAGGTCACCAATTGAGACTGCGATGCACTTACAGCCGCTAACATATCACTCGCTTGGGAAAACTTACCCGTCCCAGTAAATAATCGAGAACTAAACTCTGTATCAGCAATTTTTAACACATTAACCTCCAGCAACCACTGAGAACACTTCTAACTTGTCATCATGTTGGCACATGATATGTGACCAACGACTTCGCGGTACGACTTCAGCATTCAGTACCAACGCCACCCCATTGAGTGTAATGGTCTGATGCTCCAATATCTGCGTCAGTGACATACCTGCAGAAACGGTAACGGCTTGGTCATTAAGTAAAATATTAATCATCTGTTCACTCCTAAATCTGTTACGTTTACAACGCCTACGCTAACGGTTTAACAACAAACTACGCGCTACATACTAAGCAATCAGGGTCCCGTGCTAGCTTTGCTTGCCGCCAAATAAATGCGGCACCATCGAAGCGATACAGCTGCCCCAATAATTGTTGCCTATTGATTTTCAACGGTTGCTCAACCACTTTTAGTTGTTCTGCTTTTACCTGTTGACTAACGAGTAAATTCAAGCTCATTAATGCCTGCATTGACGCTAAGGTGCCCACCATAGGTCCAAGCACACCGACCGTTTGACAGCTCTGACTGACACTCATATCACTTGGATATAAGCAGTGATAACAACCTGTATCTGGACATAATTGTTGGTTCACACTCAGTAGCTGGCCTTGAAAGTTGGCCGCTGACGCTGATACCAAGGTGACTTGATGCTCAATGGCGAGTTGATTAATAAGTTGCCGAGTCGAAAAATTGTCGGAGCAATCCAATAGCAAACTAAATTGCTGATGGGCATTAAATAACTCAGGCGAATTCTCTAGGGTTAAATAATGTTGCAAGCTGTTGATATGACAATCACGGTAAGCTTGCATTAACTTTTCAGCAGCAACGTGAGCTTTATTACTCCCGAGGTCCTCAACAGAAAACAGCAACTGCCGTGGTAGATTAGAGCGCTCGATAGTATCGCCATCGACTAACGTTATTTGGCCAACACCAGCCGCAGCTAAGTACTGCGCGGCAAGATTGCCAAGCCCTCCTACGCCGATAATAAGCACATGAGACTGACTCAATATCTCTTGCCCATGCTCTCCCACATCCGCGAGTAGAATCTGCCGAGAGTATTGGATAAATGCTTGATCAGACAGCGCCATCGTTTGCTCCTAACACCCATGCATCGACCAATGTTTGATAGGCTTTTTCTGGATTGTCTGCTTCAGTCACCGCGCGCACCACTGCCACATCATCAACACCGCTTACTTTTACAGCCGCAAGATTACTGGCATCAATGCCGCCAATAGCCACAATGGGTAGCTCTCCCTGCATAAGATCGACATAACGAGCTAGCTTACTTAGCCCTTGAGGCGCCGAAGGCATCTGTTTTGTCGTGGTGGGGAATATATGCCCAAAAGCGATGTAGGAAGGACTATGCTGTCGTGCCAATAGGATCTCAAAGTAACTATGGCTCGATAACCCAAGTGCAATACCCGCTTGCCTTAGTTGCTGTAAATTACTCTCAAACAGATCTTCCTGACCTAAATGCACACCATAGGCTTGATGTTTTATGGCCAGTTGCCAATGATCATTAATAAACACTTTCGCGCAGTGATCTATCCCCAGTGCAATTGCCTTAACAATTTTTTGCTCAAGCTGTGGATCGGTTGCATCCTTAACACGTAGTTGAACGGTGGTAGCCCCCGCACAGAGCAGTTGTTGTAACAGGCCAATATCAGCAACTACGGGGTAAACACCGAGGGGATCAGTTATCTGCTTAAAAGCGTGAGCAGTTTTGTTGTTGTCATTGTTATTGGCCCTTAAGCCATCCAATGATAAAAGAGGCTCAATAACCGGATATTGAGCTACATCATTTGGCCAGCCACAACGCGCTAAACAACCCGCACCATGACCCGGCTGATAGCTATCTTGTAACCCCTGAGATACGTAGGCTTTTGCAACCACAACCGCATCATTCAATACAAAGCCATGAGCCATAACTGCAGCAATCGCTGATGACAATGTACAACCCGTGCCATGACTATTGTCTGTCGCTACTCTTGGTGATGTTAACCAAAAAGTGTGATCGCTATGCAAACTAGAGATACCTTTAACTTTCCGGCAAACCAGCAGATCACGTGCATTATCTTGCTGCCAGTTAGGCCCTCTATCGCCGCCTTTAGCCAGTACTGACGTCTGCAATAATGCCGCGATTGACGTTGCAGCCACCACACTATCTTCAGGTGTCACTAATGAACGACCCGCCAATATGGCCAGCTCGCTGACATTTGGCGTAATTAACGTCAGCAAGCCTTTGAATGGTGCAAAATCGAGCTGCTCACCTTTAGCCAATGCGTCACCGCAAGTTGCTACCATCACAGGATCTAGAATGACAGGTACAGTTAACTCAGCCCCCTGCCAAGTCGCAAGCTTGTCCGCTAACCAGCTGGCAACAATATTAATCTGCCCTTGACTTGCCAATAAGCCAATTTTGATAGCATGCGGCATAAGATCTGCCGCGAGCGTATCAAGTTGTGCAATGAGCATCTCATCAGAGACTGCTTCTACCGCTGCGACGGTCACTGAGCTCTGCGCAGTCACTGCAGTGATCACGCTGCAGCCATGAGTTTCAAGATCATTCATGCTGGCCAAATCGGCCTGAATGCCTGCACCGCCACCGCTATCAGATCCCGCAATCGTCCACACCAATGGACGATTACGAGCAGGCTGTCGGCTAGAATTAACCTTAGCCATGATTACTCCTCTACAGCGGCTTCTTTAGTTTCTGCGCTAGTGTCTGCTTCGTGATAGAGTTCAGCACCTTTGGCTTTAAACTCTGCCGACATTTGTGCCATACCACTGCTGATATCTTTGTCCGACAGCCCAGTCGTTGCAGCTTGACTGCTATAAGCTTGATATTCAGCTGAAGATTTAACTTCAACTCCTTTAGGTTCGACTTCAATCGCTAACGCCAGCTTCTCTTGCGCTGCAGCGTAATCGCGAACCTCTTGGCTGATTTTCATAGAGCAGAATTTTGGACCACACATAGAGCAAAAGTGAGCCACTTTGGCCGACTCTTGCGGCAGTGATTCATCGTGATAAGCGCGGGCAGTTTCAGGATCTAAGCCTAAGTTGTATTGATCTTCCCATCGGAACTCGAAACGTGCTTTTGACAATGCATTATCTCGAATTTGGGCACTTGGATGACCTTTAGCCACATCACCTGCATGCGCCGCGATTTTATAAGCTATTAACCCTTGTTTAACGTCATCTTTATTAGGTAAACCTAGGTGCTCTTTGGGGGTGACATAACACAACATCGCACAACCATACCAGGCAATCATTGCCGCGCCGATCCCAGAGGTAAAATGATCATAGCCCGGTGCAATGTCAGTTGTTTGTGGACCGAGAGTATAAAATGGTGCCTCATCACAAACATCTAACTGCTTGTCCATGTTCTCTTTAATGAGGTTCATTGGAATATGGCCAGGGCCTTCAATGATAGTTTGAACATCATATTGCCAGGCAATTTTAACCAGCTCGCCTAAAGTCTCAAGCTCTGCAAACTGCGCTTCATCATTAGCATCAGCAATCGAGCCTGGACGCATGCCATCGCCTAATGACAAGGATACGTCATAAGCAGCACAGATCTCGCAGATATCTCTGAAGTGTTCATAGAGAAAGTTCTCGGTATGGTGTGACAAACACCATTTAGCCATAATTGAACCACCGCGGGAAACGATGCCCGTTAGGCGTTTGGCGGTCATTGGCACGTAACGCAGTAACACGCCGGCGTGAATAGTGAAGTAATCAACGCCCTGTTCCGCTTGCTCAATCAAGGTATCGCGGAATGTTTCCCAGTTGAGATCTTCAGCAATACCGTTCACTTTTTCAAGTGCCTGGTAGATAGGCACTGTGCCAATAGGCACTGGAGAGTTACGGATGATCCACTCACGAGTTTCGTGAATATAGCGACCAGTAGACAGGTCCATTACCGTATCAGCGCCCCAACGCGTAGACCAAACTAGCTTTTCAACCTCCTCTTCAATAGAAGAAGTCACTGCTGAATTACCAATATTAGCGTTAACTTTTACTAGAAAGTTACGACCAATGATCATCGGTTCAGCTTCAGGGTGATTGATATTGAGAGGAATAATGGCACGACCTCGAGCTATTTCACTGCGAACAAACTCCGCAGTGATGGGCTCACTGATTGAGGCACCAAAACTCTCACCCTTATCTTTTTGGGTCAAAATAGGGTCGGTAACGTCTGCCATCGCCATATTCTCGCGAATAGCGATGTATTCCATTTCAGGGGTGATAATACCCTGACGCGCATAGTGCAATTGAGTCACACGTTTACCCGATTTTGCACGGCGGGGAGGCAATAAGGATTCAAAACGTAAATGGTCTAATCCATCATCGGCCAAGCGTTGCTGGGTAAAACCAGAGCTCACAGCGGATAACTGCTCTGTATCATCACGCTCAGAGATCCAGTTAAGACGGAATTTATCTAAGCCTTTGTGTACATCAATACTGGCGTCGGGATCTGAATATGCTCCAGCACAGTCGTATACTCTGAGCGGCGGGTTAGCCTCATACACAGGGTTGTTCTCATCACCACTGAGCAAAGTATCTGCTTGGTGAATTTGGCGCATACCCACTTTAAGATCTGCACGACTGCCCTGAAGATAGACCTTCTCGGAATTTGGGTGCTGTAACGGTTTTAGGTTATCGATGAACTGTTGAGCCTGAGCTCGGGTTTCGCGGCGTTTCGACATTAGCAAACTCACTATGATAAAAAATGAAGTTGCTTGTCAGGAGAGTTGAGAAATTTAAAGTTGAAAGCCCAAAATGAAACCGCGTAATAACGCAAATTTCAGATGCACTTAACCACCGAAATATGACTGCTTGCTGTTTTAATACAACTTATATAACGCAGTTATTTCGCTTGTTTCCTTCGCAGGTTCTAGCCTGATCAGGTTCAACGGATCCCGAATAAACGGTCTCAGCCATATGGCACTCCGACAAGATGAGCGAGCAGTATAAGCCTATCCCTGACCAAGACACAAGTGTAAATTAATAACGTCCCCCACTACTGGTCAACGTTTAAATCACCTAATAAACATTTGATATTAATAAAGATAATTAGTGATAGCGAGCTGAAATAGAGGCTCTAATGAAAATAAATCATTTAAATAATTATTTTTGTCGAATGCTCATTCTCTTTTCCAATCGAGCTGAGATTGCATCATTAATCGCTTTTTTAACTTTATCGCCACCACAATTAAAGGGGTAACCGATATTCTCCGCATAGGGATTAATTTGCGTTGGTGTCTTAACAATCCGAAAACAGGTATCACCTTGGCGTACGATACGATTTGGGTCAAGACGGTGGTCAGTCGTAGGAATTTTACTGTACTCGTCCACCTCTGGAAATATCAACTCGACCATATCACCATCCATCTCACTTAATGAGCGAGAACCTGTATATTCGTTGGCTTTATCAACAATAAGAGCATCGAGTGCAGCATCATTTTTACGCTGTAGATAGGACTGGGCAAATGCCATGGCATTATTGCTTTTATTAACGAGTACGCTACGCTTGCTCACAACAGTTTCCTGCGCCTCAACAGGCGTGCTGTCATCCACTCTAAGATCTGCAGTTTCCAATGCATCATTTGTTGAAAGCTCTGACTTAAGTGTCTTATTAACTTCAGCCCTTGGCGCTGTAACGACTTCTGTGTCTACAGGTTTGTTTTGCTCAGTTGATGCTCTATTATCTCCTGTCGAGTGATTCTGTGATGCGTCATTACTTTTTGGGGCTTCCGTGTTTTCCATAACCGTCTCTTCTAACGGTATAGGTTGAACATACAGGTATGATTGAATTTTAATTGGGGTAACAGTTGTAACCTTTAACGCTTGCCTAACCCAAAATTGATTAATGATACCGATAAGCACGATATGCAATAAAACAACCAAGAGCAGTGAATAGGCTGTCCGCCAATGACCTGAAGATATTGCACTTTTATCAGAGTTAATCTTGGCTACAGGCTCATTGGCAGGCTCCAGGCTTGTTGAGAAGTTAGGCTCAATGAGTTCTTTCTCACCAACTGCAACAGCGCTAAAAACAGGTACTGCAGATCTGCTCTCTTGTTTCATTCCAATGAATAACTCTATAGTCCATAATGGGCCAACTAATACAATTAGAAGACCATGTTAACGCTAAAAAATAACGTGCAAAACCGTACCAAATTAGCAGTAAAGCACGCAAAATTTCTTCAATGTGCTCCTTTAAATCAAACTTTTCTACAGTGTAAATATGCCATTAAAAAATAACGACTGATACCATTAGAGAACACTTTATTACAAAAGTTCAACATCTGCCGTTGCTGATGGCTTTGTATCACTAATAGCTCAGGATAAAAGCGTGCTATTGTCATAACCGTTTTAAGCGAACACGTGTACGCTAAAAGTATAGCTTTTATCATTAAAGCTGATACACTGCGGTTAATCGTGGTCTAACCAGAAGTCGTTGACGCTCTATGTCTATTCAACAATCAGCCTTACCCCAAGAGTCCCCCGTAGCAGCAAGAGCAGGCTATAGCGTTAAAGAAGAGCTGGCGAACAGCTTGAGCCATGGGCTAGGTGTTTTGGCTGGTGCGATTGGCTTGGTTATGTGTATTGTAAAGGGCTATGAGCAGTTAACCTTTGTTCAAATGGCTGGCGTTGTGGTCTATTGCCTCAGCATTATTTTGTTGTTCCTTTGCTCTACCCTATACCATAGCGCAACAGATAAAGTCTTGAAGCATAAATTAAAAGTAGCAGACCACTGCGCAATCTACCTGTTGATTGCGGGAACCTACACCCCCTTGATGCTCATTAGCTTAGAAGGTGAAATTGGCAATGGAAACGCTAATATTGTACTCATTGCCATTTGGTCATTGGCAATTGGAGGGGTCCTTTTTAAAACTCTGTTCATTAATCGCTTTAAAGTCTTCAGTTTAGCCCTATATTTAGCGATGGGTTGGCTCTGTGTCACCGTAATGAAAGAACTCATTGCAGGAATGTCACCTCTTGGATTCAACCTTTTGATTATAGGCGGATTATTTTACAGTTTAGGCGTCATCTTTTACATTGCTAAACGTATTCCCTATAACCATGCAATCTGGCACCTATTTGTACTCGGTGGAGCCATAAGTCACTTTTTA
This sequence comes from Shewanella sp. KX20019, assembly GCF_016757755.1. Lineage (NCBI taxonomy): Bacteria > Pseudomonadati > Pseudomonadota > Gammaproteobacteria > Alteromonadales > Shewanellaceae > Shewanella > Shewanella sp. KX20019. The sequence goes on from NZ_CP068437.1 coordinate 2,873,489, forward strand.
TGCGTTTACTTAACCGTGATATAGCACTGAGCATTTTTATTAAAAAAGGGATTTTTAAAAGACGCTGATGCGCCTTTTTATTTATCCAACATGTGTGCAAACTCCGCAGCTAGTGCCTCAGCTTGTGATGTCATTTTAGCCTGTTTAAAAAGCTCCATAATGCACTCTATAGTGCATAGACCGCCCTCAACTTGATTACGTCTTAATTTGAATTGAGAATCATGCGTCGCTGTTAAGGCGTATTTCTTAGCCTCTTTTAGATAAGCACTACGACGCAACATCTTACGTGCTTCTTGCCAGGTAGCATCTAGGATCACCAAGGTTGATGGTAACGCTTTTATTGCATCACTTGTATCCATTTCACCTAATCTACCTACCTTCGACACATCATTATTGGTGTGGTGTAACTCAGCAAAGTTTTTATTTTCTGCAACCATATCTTCAGGGAATAATAGAGCGCAATCAGGCTGTTGTAGTTTTTCTAATAATACTGCATCTGGCGTGGTTCTCGCCCAAACAATACGCTGACAATATTGAGGAAAACACTTCAAAGCAATCTGGCCTGTATTAGTGGGCCGTGAGACCTCTCGTTCATGAGTTAACAAAATGATTTGCAATGGCTTTATCCTCAGAAAATAATCGCCGTGATTATAACGCCTAAAATGGATTATTGGGCAGTGTTAATGAAAGTCTCTCGAATGTACTACGAGTTCATTTAGCGCTGCAGAAATATCCGTTAGCTTGCCAGCAACAACATGAGTCACTCCAGATTCACGCTGCAAAATACCGCTCACCTGCATAATTTTTGAGACTAAATATGCCTGCCTTTGAGCCCTTGCTGTAGCACTCCAAACAATTAAATTCACATTACCGGTTTCATCTTCAAGCGTGATAAAAGTAACGCCAGAGGCTGTACCCGGTCGCTGTCTTCCCACGACAAGACCTGCGACATTGACCACTTGACCACTACGGCACTCGTCGAGCTGCTCCGCCGTTAAACAGTGCTGTAGACAAGGTTTTGTACGTAATAAACTCATCGGATGCTGACCCAGAGTCACCCCAGTATAGGCATAGTCAGCTTGCATAGATTCGGCAATACTCGGGCGGGTTAATTCGACTTCAGCTGCCTTAAATAATCCGCCGTTCGCTTGCGGTGTGTTACTTGCTCCGGCTACAGACGAAGTATCATCCTCTGGGACGGAATCAAATAATGGCAAGCTTGGCTGACATGCAGATAATTGCCAACGCACTTGATGACGATGGCCTGCAATCTGAGTAAACGCATCCGCACTGGCCAGTGTTTCCAATTCATGGCGGGCGACGCCTAATTGGTAAATCTGATCGATATGAGAAAAACCTTGCTCTGGTCGCTGCGCCAGCAACTTATCAATCTCGTTTCGATTAAGCCCTTTCACCAGCCGAAAACCTAAACGGATCGCCTTTGAGTCAGCTTCTATTGCCACTAATGTGTGTTGCCACTGACTTTGATTGATACACACGGGTAACACAGTTACACCGTGGCGCAGTGCATCTTGGAGCAATTGTGATGGACTATAAAACCCCATTGGTTGACTGTTTAATAATGAACAGCAAAATGCCGCCGGATAATGATACTTAAGATAAGCAGACACATAGGCTAATAATGCAAAGCTTGCTGAATGGGACTCAGGAAAACCATATTCACCAAAGCCCTTTATTTGACTGTAGATCTGTTGTGAAAACTGAGCAGAATAACCTCGGCTTTGCATACCATTAAGCAGCTTAGCTTCAAATTGTTGTAACTCGCCCGATTTTTTCCAACTCGCCATTGCTCTGCGTAGTTGATCGGCTTCACCGCCGGAAAAACCCGCTGCTACCATCGCCAACTTAATCACTTGCTCCTGAAAAATCGGCACCCCCATGGTTCGAGACAATACAGACTCTACCTCTTTGCTTGGGTAAGTGATCTTCTCTAAACCATCTCGACGCTTTAAATAAGGGTGCACCATATCCCCTTGAATAGGCCCAGGACGTACAATGGCAATTTGTACCACTAAATCGTAATAGCATCGCGGCTTAAGCCTTGGCAACATTGACATTTGTGCTCTCGATTCAACTTGAAATACGCCGATACAGTCACCGCGCTGTAACATGTTATAAACAGCCGCTTGCTCCCACTCCACTTGCTCCATCGTAAAACGATGTTGAGTTGTGCTAAGCAGCTCAAAACATTTCCTGATAGCAGTCAGCATACCCAGCGCCAGCACATCCACTTTTAGCAGCCCAAGGCTCTCTAAGTCATCTTTATCCCACTGAATAACAGTTCTATCAGCCATCGCTGCATTCTCAACGGGCACCAATTCACTTAAAGGACCCGAGGAGATGATAAAGCCACCAACATGCTGCGATAAGTGCCGCGGAAATCCTAAAATACTTTGCACTAACGGCAATAGATATTTGCCCATCCCCTCGGTGGGTACCAAGGACTTATCTTGTAGCTGGGTTAACCAATCCGTTTCAGAGTCACGCCTATCAATGCTGTGCTGAATATGGTCTAGGTGCTGCTTATCAATCCCCAATGCTTTGCCAACATCCGCCAGTGCGCTTTTAAACCGGTAACTTATCACTGTCGCAGCCAGCGCCGCCCGCTCCCTGCCATATTTACGATAGATATATTGAATGATCTCCTCACGGCGTTCGTGTTCAAAATCAACGTCAATATCAGGAGGCTCATTACGCTCTTTAGAAACAAAACGCTCAAACAGCATGTTCACTTTAGTAGGGTCTACCTCAGTGATCCCCAAGCAGTAACAAACAACAGAATTAGCGGCGGAGCCACGCCCTTGATGCAAAATCTGCTGTGACTTGGCGTATTGAACGATATCAAAGATGGTCAAAAAGAAGTATTCATACTGCATTGCTTTAATCAAGATCAGCTCTTTTTCATACTGCGATATCACGCTCGCTGGCACCTGATTGTTAAAGCGGCGCATTGCGCCTTTATAGACCTCTTGTGCTAAATATTGGCTCGCTGATAAACCACTTGGCACCACTTCGCTCGGGTACTCATATTTAAGTTCATCGAGGCAAAACTTACACTGCGCAGCAATAAGCAGTGCGTTATCAATCCACACCTTGGGGTAACGTTTATATATTGCACTAATGGGTTTAAGCGCCGTTTCAGCATTGGCTAATAAGCGCTCCCCCGCTTGTGAAAGTTCGCTGCCATAACGGATGCAGCTGAGTATATCTTGCAGTTTCTGTCTTCTCTCGCAATGCATACGCACATTACCAGCTGCCACACACGGCATGTTTAGCTGCTCTGCAATCTGAGTCCATAACTGAATTTTTAATGCTTCACCAGCGACTAAACTACGCTCCATCAGCAGATAACAGCGCTGAGCAAAAGCATGCTTAACGGAGTGACCAATGGCAAGCATCTTTGTTTGGTAAGCCTCTAGTTGCGGTGATAAGTCACCTAGATCACTGCGGATGGGATTAAGAGAGGCAGGCTGCCATAATAAAATACAATGCTCCAAGCCCTGCTCTAGCTCACTAAACTGCAGTTGATATTCGCCCTTGGCAGCTCGGCGACGGCTGGTAGTGATCAATTGGCTGATCTGTCCATAACCTTTACGATCTATGGCAAGTAACACAAACAGCCCTTCAGCTAATTGAAACTCTGCCCCCACAAGCAATTTGAGCTGATATTTTTTGGCTGCCTCATATGCCTTAACGATACCGGCAAATGAACACTCATCGGTAATCGCAATTGCTTTATATCCCAATAGCGCCGCTTGTTCGACCAACTCATGGGGATGAGAAGCCCCTCGAAGAAAGCTGTAATTCGAAATAGCATGTAGCTCGGCGTACATTAGCCAAACCAGCCATGTAAGAAAAAATCACGACCATCTTTAAATACCCAACATAGACCACCCTGATGATGACTCGCAATATAGTAATCACGGCATATTTGAGGCTCTTGCCACCAGAGCGTTTGTAACCTTTCAGGCCCTTTAAGCAGCTCAACTGTCTCAATAGAGATCATCTCAGGCGTTGTCAGCAGCCAGCTTGGACGGCACGCTCCCACGCTTAGGCCCGTTGCCTGATGACCAACATCATAGAGTTGCTGCAATGAATTGATAACAGGTCGATGTTCATGCCCAGTAACGGATAGAACTGTGGCTTGCCAGCTCTCCTCTGGTAAGTGCGCCGAAGTTGCTTGCAACCCTTTCACTTTATCGCTCCCCAACCTAGCTTGCAGTAGCGCCATCAGCCTCAATACTTTTTCTGGTCGTTGCCCTTGAGCCGTTTGCTGTCCAAACCAGTTATCATTAGCAATCGCCATAGGCACAAATTTATCGACATAAATAACCATTTCAACCACAGGTTGATACAGGGTGATCCGTTCTAATTGCATACGGCATAAACTTAATAAGTTATCACTTCGATGTTCGGCGAAAGGGTACTGAATAATGATATCAAGTTGACTGCGCTCACAGTCACGGTAGATAAGAGTCAATTTAAGCTGTTGAATCGCCAATTGACGTTGCTTTAAGTAGCTCGCCATCTCTTTCAACATTCTTCCTAATGGAAAAACAATTCCTTGCATCAACTCAACCTCATACAATAAAGTCAGCTTTTGCAGGTAAGTTTCCTCTGGTTCGAAATAAATTAACGGATGTGGTAAAACGCCCGAAATTTTTGCTAGAAGTTGCAGCAATTTAGGGCCAAAGCGTCGCCCAAGCTCCTTAGCAGGCAGAGCACATAATGCAGCAAAAGAGTTAACCCCGATATCGAGAAAGCTTTGCTTTAGAAAGCCTGATATAGGTAGTGAGTCAATCGATAATTGCTTGAGTAATGCATCACTCTTATCAGAGTCAAGCAGTTCACTCCAGGTCACCTCAGCCATTACTGAAGACTGCTGCGCTAGCAATTGGGCAGCTAAAGGCGTGTTACCTGTCGCAAGTGATACCTCTAAGCCATAACTTTTGGCTCGTTGAGCATATTGCTCAATAAGCTTATCAATGCCATTAAAAATAAGCGCCATGGAGCTGACTTCAAGCAGCAGGGTATTACAGACAAACTCATCGACATGCAACTTGGTGCTTGATCTGCCATCTTTGTGTGCATCATGCGCCAATGCGCAGCGCAGAGGCACTACGCGAGCACTAAACTCATAACTCCACTGGCACAACCAATCTGAAGCTTGTTGACTAAGGGAGATGTCGAACTCAACGAGTATCGCCGACGGCGCTACACTTTGCGCGGTAGCAAGGCTCATCCCTACCGTCACTCCGGCTTTAAGACTCCCAGCATCAAGCGCCAATACTTGTAAAGAATGAGGGTCATACAACAATACTTCATCGCTCTGCTTAAGCTCATTACGATAGCGGAAGTATTGCAGTGCCCACTGTGGGTAATGAACTGCTAGCCATAACATATCAATTAGACCATGATGTACGATTAATGAAGTTTGTTAGGTAAGATTGGCGTCCCTTGTGCCAGCGTTTTGTAGGACTCTGCCCACGCCTTTTTATCGGGATCGACATAAGAGGCTATTAGCGATGGTTGAGCTCGACGCTTTACCTTAGAGTGGCATATTTCCGTTGCTGGAGTTACCTGTTCTATTGTATGAACCCTTGCCTCATCAAAAGGCGTTTTCAGAGAACTGCTCGGTTCTAGGCTTAATCTTCGTGTCGGTTCAAGCTGTAAATGCTCTTCACGCTCGAACTCTATATTTACAGTGTCAGTACTTAAACCGTCAGTCCCTATAGCCAATATTAACCCGTCGACAAGGCGTAGCTTGCTTGTTGCCACTTTAATCGCTGTATCTTTATTAATTGCATGGGAACTATTAACAAATAGGGCTTCATCATTCGTTTTCTGTGGAAGTAGTGGACAATTAATGACAGTACTATAATTCGCTAGCCCTTTAGGCGCTGCGACCCGTACTTGGCAGTGCTCTTGAGTAAATAAATCATAACTAAGTGAAGTACTATCAAGCAAGTCATCACTCTGCAAAGGCTGATTAATCAAACAAGCACTCACGCCCAATAGACTTTCTTTTAAATGAGGAGGCAGTAGCGGTAAGCTAAAGGTGGGGCTAGGCCAGCCACCTCGGCGCTTAATAATATTGACTTCAGTCATCCCTAAATCGCTATTTGAAAATCGGCTTAAACTGGATTGCTTCTGTTCAGCATGCTTAGGCACGAGTTTCAACATCGATGTTTCGACGAGACTTGCGCTTTGACTATGATTACCCTGACTCTCGTCAGTATTTAACGCCGAAAAGTACGCTCTTTGTAACACCAGGCGTAAATTAACAGGGTGCGACTGCTGTGCATTGATTGTTGGTAGATAGAGCATACACAAGGCTTCCCCTTTCTCTGCTGCGAGTTGCAGTCTTCTCGCCTCTGTTGTCGATAAGTTGTCTAACCAAGCTAATACGAGCGGTACGCAGCCACTCGCTAACGCTTGTTCAATAGCCCACAAGCGCTCTTTTCGCTCTGCAGTATCGATCCAGAGCAAGCGATCGACATCCAGCCCTTGTTGTAACAATGCTTGCGGCGAAGGAATGTGAGGCGGTGCCACCAACATCACCATTGCATCATTAGTTTGCGTTGATGACACATCATGGCTTAGCAGTTGTTTCAATAGAGGCAAGACGATACTCAGCTCACCTTGACCAACACCATCACATAAAATTTCACACACACCAATTTGCGGCCAACCATTATCAGCAAGCTTTTCATCTAGCAACGAAAAACCTGTCGAATAGGCCACATGTGACTGCCACTGCTGCCCACGCCAGATATCCTGCCGTGCTAACAATTGAGCCAGCGAGTGAGTCTCAGTTCTATTATCACAGTCAGTGACATCGTTTATTCGCTGGGAATTGGCGGTTACAGGTTTAAAGAAACTGGTATTCTCAATCTGCTCTGACGCTTCTTTATCTTGTAATACTGAAAATGCCTTCGCGCTTGAGTGCCCCATGTGCCCACCTTTCTATTGTGATAAAAACGTACTCATCATTTAAAGTGCTACGCCTTTGTCACAGGCTGTATGATACTCAAATTTAAATACTGTACATACATACAGTATAATTATCTTTATTGAGATCGCAAGTACTCGATGCAGATCTTCAAGCCAAAAAAAACGCCCCTCTGTTGAGGGGCGTTATCAAATAATGCTTTGCTACGGCGTAAAAAACTTTAAGGCACGGCCCTAATATTTATATTTTTTCACCTTTTTAAGCGCTATCTGCTGTTTTAACATTGATAGGTGGTCAGTGAATACGACGCCATTGAGATGATCCATCTCATGTTGCAATACAATAGCAAGAAACTCATCGGTATCGATTTCGAATGCTTGCCCTGTACGGTCTAATGCTGTGACTTTCACGCCTTCATGGCGATTTACTTTCGCACGGTAACCTGGAATGGACAAACAGCCCTCTTCCCCTTGAAAATCACCGCGTGTTTCTATTATTTCAGGGTTAATCAATACCATCGGCTGATCGCGCTCTTCAGACAAGTCGATAACCAAAATAGCATGTAAGCTACCGACTTGAGTTGCCGCAAGTCCGATACCGTCATCGGTGTCGTACATGGTTTCAATCAAATCATCAATAAAACCCTGCACCGCATCAATATCCTTAACGGGTTCAGCTTTTCGTTTCAGCCGCTCATCAGGGATCGTTAAAATGTCTAACACTGCCATATCATTATCACACTAGTATTAACTAAAAAATTTCGCGCTATTATGACCGAATCAGCCACAAAGGCAACTCTGGCGCGCCTTAACTTAAGACACTTTTCATTGTTATCTCTGAAAAATAGATAAAACAGAGAGCAACAATCACCCGATAAGTCATAGTGCCGGTAGCGTAACCCCTCTCAATTGCCTTAAATCAACGACTGCTACTTAGCGTAAAACAACTCAGAAATCACACAATTCGATCCATTCTAGTGATAGCTATGTTAACATTCACGCAAATGTATAAAATATACGGATAATAATATGACACAAGCTGTGCGCTCCCCTTTACCCCCGACATTCTTTGTCGCTAATACTATGGAGATCTTTGAAAGACTCGCTTGGTATGGATTTTTTGCCCTGTCATCGCTTTATATGACCTCACCACAAAATCAAGGTGGATTAGGTTTTTCAGATCAAGAGCGTGGCCTACTACAAGGAATGATCCCTTTCTTCTTATACCTTTTCCCTGTGCTGACAGGTGCACTCGCGGACCGTTACGGTTACCGGAAAATGTTTCTCATCTCTTACGCGATAATGTGTCCCAGTTATTATGTATTGGGTCAGGTCGATAGCTTTAGTGGCTTCTTTATCGCCTTTATGGGCGTTGCCATTGGCGCGGCATGTTTTAAGCCAGTCGTCACTGGGACCATTGCCCGTACTACCGATGACACTAACCGTGGCTTAGGTTTTGGCATATTTTACATGATGGTTAATATTGGTGGGTTCTTAGGGCCATTTATTGCCGGTTACGTTCGTGCAATAAGCTGGGACTGGGTATTCATTATGTCTGCATTCTGGATCGGACTTAACTTTATCCCTGCACTTTTATTCTACAAAGAGCCGACGGATCAAAACAGCCAAAAAGGTAAACCACTAAAGGCCGTTTTCAGCGATATTCAAGAAGTACTCGGTAATGCCCGCTTCGCTATACTATTTTTTGGTACGCTGATGATATTAATGTCTTTTGGCGCCAAATGGATCACTGGTGAAACCACACTGATCATCTATGCATGTTGGTTTAGCGGTCATTTTATTTGGGACAAATTGGCTTCATCTAAGCAAAGCGCCCCTTGGTATGGTCAAAAAATTAGTTTAGGTAATAAACCGTTTGTGATCTATCTACTCATCCTGTCTGGTATGTGGATGGTGTATCAGCAAATCTTTATTACGTTACCTATCTATATCCGTGACTTTGTCGACACCACTGATCTGGTGTTGATGTTAGTCAACTACCCTGAGGTGCAGCAATTTTTCGCACCTGTCGATATCAGCTTACTTCAGTCAGAAGTCACTCGTTTAGCGCAAGAGTTCAGTGCGGGCACCTTAAATGCGAAACAAGCCTATTTTGAATTGGTGCATGCCAAGGTAATGGTACCAACAACCGAAATAAGCCAAGCATTGACCGCAATTGGACAAAGTCCAGCTTTAGCAGCGCAATACGCCCAAAGCTGGGCCAGTGAACATCGCCAAGTTAACCCTGAGTACCTAATCGGACTTAACTTCTTATCGATTGTCCTGATGCAACTGCTTATTAGCCGTTTTGTTGAACGCTTCCAAGCCCTTCCAGTACTGGTAGGTGGAACCATTATCCTAGCGCTAGGTACTGCCATTGGCGGATTTGCGCATGGGGCCGTCATGGGTGGTGCAATGGTGCTCACTTCAATCTTAGTATTCTCTATTGGGGAAATGGTTGCCTCACCAAAGAGCCAAGAATATGTCGCCAGTTTTGCGCCCAATGATAAAAAAGCCATGTTTATGGGCTACTATTTTGTATCGTCGGCTATTGGCTTTTTACTGGCGGGTCCATTATCAGGCTATCTATATTCAGAAGTAGCCAAAGGTGCTGAACGTCCAGATTTGATGTGGTTTATTATTGGCGGACTCGGTCTACTGACCGCGTTAGGATTAATCATTTTCCATAAATTTGGCGTTACACCACAAGCAGAAGATGCAATTGACAGCGAGCTAGCTCAAGCAAACTAACCTCAATAAGCATGTTAAAGCCCGCACTAATTTCATTAGTGTGGGCTTTTTATTGGGTACTAATACCCATTACATTAAATATCATTAAAACTGGGAGCGAACCGCAAATACCCATTGGGTATCATCCGTTTCTATATCCTCAAGCTTTTCCCAATCATACTGATAACGCACCACCCATGACCATTGTGGATTCACTTGATAACCCATCGCTAACCAAGCTCGCGTATCAAAACGTTCAACGCCATCAATACCTGCATTACCTCTGGCATACAGCTCAGTGTACCAATGTTCGGTAATCGGTTTTAGCACTGTAATACTGGCATTAGCTGCAGTGCTATCGGTATAAGACTTAACGGCTAAGTGGTTAACGGCAAACTCTGTAAACACTTGGGTGTTTAACCAGCCTTTATGTTCATGCATCAAACCCAGCTGATACTGATAATGGCTAGCTTTACCTTGAGGTGTATCGCTCTTACCATGGTCAATCGATGCTCTAAGATGCCACTGATTAGAAGATGAGTACAGATAACCAAAATGCCATTTATCACCGCTAGTATTGGTGTTGACAGAGAATTTTTGCTGGCTCGTCGCCAAACTACCACCCACTTTCAGGACATCACCATCGAAGCCAACATAAAGCGAATCACTTAGGTTTAGTGGGTCGGCAATATGACGATACTGTTCGGCCATAGCTGGAACAGAAACAGTAGATAACAACAGTAATGAGCTAAAGAAAGGTTTGATGACCTGCACAGACATGATATATACCATAAAAAAGCGCTATTATTACTTTGGCGCCAAGTCTCAGCAAGAACTTTTACTTTATATTACAATGTATTAATAAAACAACCATAAACCAATAAAGCATTAACAAATGCAACCCGCATTTAGTGGGAGATACAAATAAGCGATAGAATTTAATCGAAAATAAAGGGATAGTGACTAATGGCAAGCGACAACAAAGCTTCACCTATGACGCAAATATGGCATATTGTGTCTATGATCCCTGAAGGTAGAGTCAGTTCTTATGGAAAAATTGCCGATTTAGCCGGGCTACCAGGTAGAGCTCGTTATGTGTCAAAGGCGCTCAAATCTGCACCTGATACGCTAGCTTTACCTTGGCATAGAGTAATTAACAGCCAAGGAAAGATCTCGTTTGCCGAGCATACTCAGCCTTATAGAGAGCAAATGGAGCTACTACGCAGCGAAGGGGTTGTTGTCAATCGCGGTCGAGTTAAGTTGTCTGATCACGAATGGCTGCCAGATATGGCAACATTAGTGCTTTCGATACCATTTTAAAGCACATTAAACACTTTTAAGGAGACGTTTTTGTCTAAAAAGTCACGTATTTTATTTGCTGTCAGCTTACTATTGACGAGTCATGTCGCCCTCAGTGACACAACGCCTTTGACTCCTCACACTGCTGAATATCAAGTCAATTATGGCAGCATCGAACTTGGGCGCGCGCGTTATATTTTGGCGGCTGCGGGTGGGAACGCATTCAAATACCGTTTCGACAGTGATGTCAGTCTACTAATACTGTCTGATCAACGCCATATTCGCAGTGAGTTTACCCTTGAAGACAAGCAACTGATCCCAATGCGCTACTCTGTCGAGAGAACAGGGACCGGGCCTAATTTTAGAGAACAAATCGCTTTTGCCAAGGGGCAGAATGTGGTTCATAGCCGCTATAAAGATGAGCGAGCAAAATTCCCTTACGACGCTGAACTGTTTGATCCTCTCATGGTGCAGTTACAATTTAGGCTCGATATGGCCGCCAATAAAGAAGAGCTGCATTACACCATGGTCAAAGAGGGAGAGATTGATGACTACGGCTTTAAGATTGTCGGAAAAGAGCGCGTCAATATCGATAGCGGCAGTTACCAAACCCTAAAATTTGAAGTGGTGCGTGACAGTACTAAACGGCAAACATTTTTTTGGATGTCTCCCAAGCTAAGCTACCTCCCCATACGCTTAACGCACTTTGAAAAAGGCAGTAAACAACTCGATATCCAACTGCTAAATTATAAGTTTGAGCAAGACACTGTCGTTCTTCCCCAAGTAATAGCGCCTGTGTTAGCTGATGCTATTAAGCCAGAGGCCACAGAGTCAAGCAACGCCACCGAACAATAACCAATATCACAGCAAAAAGCGCGGATAGCCAATAGCTAGCCGCGCTTTATTATCAGTCTAGTTCAAATCTAGCCTATCAGTAACTCGCCTTTCTTAAACAGCTTCCATTCACCTGCTGCTAAGACGTTCCACTGTTCATCTTTGGTTAATGGACGAGTAGCAATAACGGTAACAACATCATTCGGTGTGGTTTCTTTATCAAAATCAATTACCACATCGGTGTCGATTAGCTTGGCTTTACCAAACGGTGCGCATCGAGTGATGTAGCACAAGTTATTACTGCAATAACTCATCAAGTGCTCACCGTCACTCAAAATCATATTAAACACACCAAGTGCTCTTATCTCATCCGCTAATGTCGCAATAAAACGATAAACCGCGAGCATGTCATCAGGCGCTTTATCACCAAACTGCGCGACCACTTTATCCATAATCCAACAAAATGCCATCTCGCTATCTGTATCTCCCACGGCATTAAACCGTGTAGAGGCAAACTTCGCTTCATAATCGCTTAGCTGACCATTATGAGCATAAGTCCAATATTGGCCCCATAGCTCACGCGTAAAAGGATGGGTATTCTCTAGGGACACACAACCACGATTAGCTTGACGAATATGGCTCACAACCACTTCACTCTTAATGGGATAAGATTTTATTAATTTTGCAATATGTGAATCACTACTAGGGCGTGCATCTTTAAATGTTCGATTACCCTTACCTTCGTAAAAAGTGATCCCCCAGCCATCAATATGAGGGCCAGTCACACCACCTCTCTCAGCGAGGCCTGTAAAACTAAATACAATATCGGTCGGCACATTGGCACTCATGGCCAGCAACTCGCACATTAATCCTAATCCTGTTCAATAAACCACAACATATTAGTCCATTCTAACCAGTTGCTCACCATAGTGGAATCCTCCCTTAACACAAAAAATTTAAACAATTGTTTGAAAAAGGCTTGTATTAAATTGGGCTAACGTTTAAATTTTATGAGACACAGGTCTGACCACAGACTATAATTGTGACGTTAGCCCGCAAATAAGTGACTCGCTAAAAGTGATAAGTCACAACTAAAAGGAGAATTACAGTGACTACCCTACTTTGGATCCTGGCGATGATTTTTACCATAGGTGCTTTTGCCTATCTAAGAGTCTCCCTACTCACTGCGACCTTAGGTGCCGCCATCGTTATGGCTATCGGCACAGGTACTGCAGTTATTAGCCCGTTACTATGGGTTGCTTTTCTTGTTATCGCCCTACCGCTTAATCTTAGTTCTTTCAGACAAAATGTCATCTCTCGTCCGTTACTTAAAATGTATCGCGGGATCATGCCGGAAATGTCTACCACAGAGAAGGAAGCAATTGAAGCTGGAACGACATGGTGGGAAGCAGACTTATTTGCAGGAAAGCCAGATTGGAGCAAACTACACAACTACCCAAAAGCAACGTTGAGTGCAGAGGAGCAAGCATTCCTAGACGGCCCAGTTGAAGAAGTATGTAAGATGCTCAATCAACATCAGGTGTCTCATGAGCTCGCAGATCTACCAGAAGAGATCTGGCAGTATTTAAAAGATAATGGTTTCTTCGCCATGATCATTAAGAAAAAATATGGTGGTTTAGAGTATTCTGCTTACGCACAGTCGCGTGTACTGCAAAAGCTTGCTGGTTTAAGCAGTGAACTGGCCTCTACTGTTGGCGTACCTAACTCTCTTGGCCCAGGTGAGTTGCTACAGCATTATGGTACCACCGCTCAACAAGATCATTACCTTCCACGTCTTGCACAAGGGCTTGAAGTCCCTTGTTTTGCATTAACCAGCCCAGAAGCGGGCAGTGATGCAGGCGCTATTCCTGACTACGGCATCGTTTGTAAAGGCGAATGGGAAGGCGAAGAGGTCCTTGGGATGAAACTCACATGGAATAAGCGCTACATTACTTTAGCGCCTGTCGCGACGGTATTAGGGCTAGCCTTTAAACTGCGCGACCCTGACCAGCTTTTAGGGAAGCAAGAGGAGCTAGGCATTACTTGTGCACTTATCCCAACTGATATCGAAGGTGTTGAGACTGGTCGTCGTCATTTCCCACTTAACTGTATGTTCCAAAATGGTCCAACATACGGTAATGAGGTATTTGTCCCGCTGAGCTTTATCATTGGTGGCCCTGCAATGGCTGGTCAAGGTTGGAGAATGCTGGTTGAGTGTTTATCTGTAGGCCGTGGTATCACGCTACCGTCTAACTCTGCTGGTGGTATTAAAACCGCAGCATTAGCGACAGGGGCCTACGCTCGAATTCGTCGCCAGTTTAAGTTACCTATTGGAAAGCTCGAAGGCATCGAAGAGCCGATGGCGCGCATCGGTGGTAATGCTTACCTAATGGATGCTGTAACAACCTTAACGACAACGGGTATCGATTTGGGCGAGAAGCCTTCCGTCGTCTCTGCCATCGTCAAGTTTCACCTCACCGACAGAATGCAAAGATGCGTGATTGACGCTATGGACATTCATGGTGGTAAAGGTGTCTGCTTAGGTCCAAATAACTATTTAGGCCGTGGCTATCAAGCTGCTCCAATTGCGATTACTGTTGAAGGCGCAAACATTCTTACTCGCTCAATGATAATTTATGGCCAAGGTGCAATCCGCTGTCACCCATATGTATTACCAGAGATGGAATCGGCGTTTGATACAGATGCTAGCAAAGGTTTGCGTGATTTTGATGCTGCTATCTTTGGTCATATTGGATTTACCACCAGTAACCTAGTTCGTAGCTTCTGGTTAGGCTTAACCTCAAGCCGCTTCTCTAACGCGCCTTACTCAGATAAAACCAAGCGTTACTATCAACAGATGAACCGCTTCAGTGCTAACTTGGCATTACTATCTGACTTAGCAATGGCGACATTAGGTGGCAACCTTAAACGTAAAGAACGTATATCAGCCCGTTTAGGTGATCTGCTCAGTCAGCTATACCTTGCGTCAGCAACACTGAAACGTTATGAAGATGAAGGTCGTCAATCAGAAGATCTACCATTAGTACAGTGGGCAGTTGAAGATTCACTTCATAAGCTACAAACTTCACTAGATGATCTGCTGGATAACTTCCCCTTGGGTCTTGGTTTACCATTGCGTGCTGTTATCTTCCCATTTGGCCGTCCACTAAAACGCCCTACTGACGTACTTGATCATAAAGTTGCGCAGATAATGCAAACACCTTGTGCTAGCCGTGAGCGTATGGGACAAGGCCAATTCTGGACACCTAGCGAGCACAATGCTGTTGGTATTCAGGAACAAACCTTTAAAGATATCTTGGCTTCAGAGCCTATCTACGACAAGGTCTGTAAAGCCGCTGGCAAACGCCTACCGTTTATGTGGTTAGATAAAATAGCGGCTGAAGGTAAAGCGCTTGGCGTACTTAGCGAAGATGAGATTGCCCTGTTAGAGCGTGCAGAAATTGGCCGTATGAAATCAATCAATGTTGATGACTTTGATCCTGAAGAGCTTAAAGCGCGTGCGCTAGAGTTTGCTAAACAGGAACAAGCTGCATAATCAAAACGTTAGTTAAAACCCTAAAAGCCAGTCGCTACACGCAACTGGCTTTTTTATTGGTATTACTCAGCGTCAGACATATTGGCCACGACACTAGACATTGCGGCAGGTTTAGCATCGGTAGGAATTAAACTAATTAACTCAACACCGTGGTTCAATGTCGTGTCTGCAGCACTAATCACTTTAACTTTACCCTCCTGCAGGTAAATCAAAGGAATGGCAGCTTGGCCATACTGCTCCATAAACATCGAGTAATCAAAGCTCTCTGTTAGGTTTGTACTCTTTATCATGGCACCTTTGGCCATTAAACTTGCAAGTTTAGAGTAAGACACGGCATCGCCAAATAGACACAACCGTTTTAGATATGACTCAGACAACTGGTGCCTAGCGCTCGCTCTGGAGTTAATGCTATCACCATTATTGAGTCCATAAACCTTCTCGCCGCCAAACACATCTTGAAAGTAGAAACTGACTAAAGGATTAAGCTGCCGATAAGGCGACATAATCAACACCCGCCCTATTCCGTTCATGTTCATGTGGTTCTCAGCATGCTCCGATGCAGGGTTACCGAAATACACTGCAATATTGTCCATTCTGGCCAAGCGAATATTGTCCCAATTATTGTCAGCGAGTAGCACTGTCACGCCTTTTGACATTAAAATTTTAGCTAAAGCACGTGAAAACTGCGACGCGCCAAAAATCAGTAATCCTTGTGATGACCCAGCCGTCACCCGCAATTTTTTTGCCCAGCGCCCAGCCGTTAAACTCTGGATCACCACGGTGCCGATAATAATTAAAAACACTAAAGGCACAATCAACTCTGCACCCGACACACCAGCTTTTTCTAATTTGATGGCAAACAGTGAGGAGATGGCCGCAGCAACAATACCGCGCGGCGCTACCCAGCTTAAAAACCATTTATCAGCGCTAGATAATGATGTGCCAACACCGCAACACCAAATACTAAGCGGCCGAGCAATTAACATCACCACCGCTAACAACACTAGCCCCTGCCAGCCTAAACTGAGTAACGCCTGCGCATTTAATCGCGCAGCTAACAAGATAAACAGCGCAGAAATGAGCAGTACTGTAAGCGTCTCTTTAAATTCCAGAATGTCGTCAATTTCAACGCCCTTCATATTCGCCAGCCATATACCCATCACGGTTACCGACAGCAACCCCGCTTCCTCTTGCAGTAAATTAGACCCGACAAATACCGCAAGCATTAAAGTAAGCACGGCGGTATTACGTAAATAGTGAGGCAATAGGTTTTTGTGCAAGATAACCCCGACCAAATAACCGCTTAATGATCCAAAACCTAAGCCAACAATGAGCATTGCGCCTAAGGCATATAATACGTGCGTAGTGGGATCCGCTGCGACAACAATATACTCAAACACCAGCACGGCCAGTATTGCGCCGATGGGGTCAATGACTATGCCCTCCCAACGTAAAATACTCGACAGCTCTGTTTTAGGTCGTATGCTACGCAGCATAGGCACAATAACGGTAGGGCCAGTCACAACCACCAACGCACCAAACAGTGTCGCCATTAGCCATTCAAACCCCATTAAATAATGCGTTGCGACACTAATACAAACCCAAGTGATCGCCGTGCCTAAGGTCACTAGGCGCGTAACCATACCGCCATGCTCCTTAATCTCTTTAAAATTCAGTGTCAATGCACCTTCAAAAAGAATAACCGCGACACCTAAGGAGATGATGGGAAACAGCAGGTCGCCAAAGATCGCGTCTGGATTTAAAAAGTTCAGCATGGGTCCTAACAAGAGCCCGCACAGTAGCAATGGCAAAATGGCAGGTAATCTCAACCGCCAACCAAGCCATTGGCAAAACAGCGACAATACGCCTAACAGAGCGAGCATAGCGGTGATCTGCTCTAGCATGATGTATCCTTATCCAATAATTGCTGTCAGTACATTGTTAACATAGAAGTAAAAGTAACCAATGTAAAAATTATTGTGATAAGTGTTTTGTACAGGAGTATATCGATGCATTAATGGCTAGCATTGCTAGCTAACACAGTCGACAGCAATGAGTTAACTTCAAAGCAGAATAAAGTTTATTCTGCCATTACTGACCAGTGTCAATCTAGAATCCCGTCTTTTAAAGGCCACACAGGCCCTATAGATATAACAATCCATATTGTGGATGGTTGATTAATGCTTTGGCAAAAGGTTCTAAGTAATAGAATCCTGCATCAAAGTAGGTTATTGTCGGTAAACAAACGGAATGCTAGCTGTCAGAACACAGCAGGAGTCAAGGATGAAATCTTCGCCAAAGAGTGATTAAACAGGGGCTTATCATTAGCACCGACTCAAAGCGCTGTAACCTTCCACTTGACCCCTCACCAAAATATTTCAACCTAAAGCTTCATGTTGCTGAGGCTTAAAAAGTTTACTCTGAACACTTATTAATAATAAAGTAAATAATATGATGAAAACATCGGCACTAATTAATTTTATACAAAAGTTATCTCAGCTGCAGCGCGTCGTTATTCAAGCCCATGATTTTCCAGATCATGATGCGATAGCATCGGCCTATGCAATGTCAGTCCTACTAAAGGAGTTGGGGATAGATTCACTCATTGTTTATAATGGCGAGATTGACCGTATCTCTTTATCTAATATGATTGATTGGCTAGATATAGCAGTAACGCATTGCAGCAAAGCCCAATTAACCACAATGGATAAAATTATAACGATTGATGGTTGTATTGGAGAAAGAAATGTCACCGATATGCCAGGTGAAGAAATTGCTGTGATTGACCACCATGTTGTCACGCCGCCAAAAAATTTATGGTTTTGTGATGTTAGGGCTAATTATGGAGCAACGGCATCAATTATATTTGAATATTTTCAGGCTTTAAATATTGAGATCCCTAAAAAAGTCGCGACGGCTCTACTCGTTGGGCTAAAGATTGATACTGCACATTTAACCCGTGGTGTTTGTTCTGCTGACCTAAAAGCGTTTATTGTATTTAATCAATATGCAGATCTAGCATTGGTTAACAAAATTTGCCGAAATGAAATTACATATTCTGAACTCAAATTATTTGAACATGTCTGTCAGTCAATTGAAAAGAATCAAGGGGTTGGTTTGGCTACCGTCTCTATAGACTGCCCTAAAAATATGTTGGGAATTCTCGGGGATTTCTTACTTACGGTCAATGAGCTTGATGTCGTCGTCGTGGCACAAACAAACAATCAAGGTATACAGTTATCGTTACGGTCAGAGTGTGAACATGTCGATGTAGCTAAAATAATGAGGGAACAATTAAACATCAAAAACCTAGGCTTTGGTGGTGGTCATCCGCACATGGCAGGAGGCGTTGTTTTTAGAGATTTTTTTGATAAATTCATCGATGATAGAGAGCTTCACCTATCTCCGATCATGGATTCGATTTTAGCCTTAAGGTCTGCAACACTAGGCGCGAACCAATGATAGACTGTCGCTAAATAAAGTGACGCTAAGTCACTTACTCTTTAACTTCATCCGCAACTCTATGAGAACGTTCATATTCCTGCAGCAGAAAAAGTGTTGCGGGCCCTTAAATACAACAATGTATGCGGGTATTTGGTAATCTATACTTTGCTCCATCCCATTAATGCACTTAAGAAGCCGATACCTATGCTACCCAATATCGATTTGAACCTGCTCAACGTGTTTCTAGAAGTGTATCGCTTCCAATCCTTCACCTTAGCCGCTGAGTCACTCAATATGACTCAACCTGGCGTCAGTGGTGCTATAAAAAGGCTTAGAGAACAAATCGGCACAGAACTCTTTATTCGTGAAGGAAGAGGCATAACGCCGACAGCTACAGCGGTCAAACTTGCCAATGATATCGAAGTTGGACTCACTCTTATCAATAACGCGTTAAAAAATGTAGACAGTTTCAATGCTCAATCGGCGCATCAATTTGTAGTGATTGCCGACGAGCCAGCTATGCATCTATTTCAATCTCGAGTTGAGAGTGATACTTCGATGGGAAACTGTTCTATTAAGTTTATTCCGTCACCCGCTACAGACGATGAAATTTTTAACCTGCTAAATTTTCAGAAAGCCGATCTCGCCATTGATATCAGCACCACCGATAACACCGCGTTTGCATCTAATGTTTTCTATCAAGAGGAGATGGTACTCGCGTGCCGTGAAGCTCACCCAGAATTTAAAGAGCGAATTACCGTTGAAGACTATTATGCTGCAGAGCATGTCATTCTCCGATTCAAACGTTCTCGATTGTCAGTGGCTGATTTACTAACATCAGAAAATTTAAAACCTAGAAAGGAGGCTTGTGAAGTCGACTCAATCTTCTCAATGATGGCACTGTTATCAAAAAATAATTGCTTAGGCTTACTGACTAAAAATATTGCCGAGGAGCAGGCAAAGAATTTTGGCCTTAAACTTATCCCCTTTCCGTTTGAGTCGTCTCCTATGCGTCATCAAATGATTTGGCATAAGAGAAATGAGCAATCTTTACCACACCAATGGCTCAGAAAGAAACTCAATGAACTTCTTCCCGCAGAAAGTTAAACGTTCACAATCGCTACATTCATCTTCTTGAAATTAACCCTCTAAGCACTCTCGGCTGTCATTGCAATTTACTTAACACTATCCAAAGTAGAGCTTCCAACTCATCAGTACTGGTTATATTAGTCATACAGTCTCATAGCTACATTGCATGACTAAAACTAGATATATTGGCTGCAACACGTTAAGTAGATGCTTACTGAGCCGAAATAACTGCACTGTTGCAACAGCACAGCTTTAACACTTCTGACTGCAATGAACGGTTCATAACTCACTCTGTAAAGCCTATTTTAATTAGCTAACTAGACATTGGGTATTATCATGAACAGATCTATCATTGCGCTATCCGTTTTATCAGCCATCTCTTTTAATACGATCGCCGCTCATCACAATCATGATGACCATGCTGGACATGACCATGTTGTCATCTCTGGCGATCTATCGGTATCAGGTAAGCCCGCATCTCCCCATACTGTGACTTCCAATAACAATTTTGCAGCAGGACTTAACTTCGAAGACCAACGTGCATTCGAAAACAATGACCGCGGTTTGCTGGTACCACTCAACAAAGCGTCAAAAGCAACATTGCAAGATAGATACTCACACCTACATGAAGGACAGGTTATTGCTGACAAATCACCTGACTCTGTCAATCCCTCTCTATGGCGCCAAGCTCAGCTGAACTTTTCTGCTGCGGGATTGTATGAAGTCAGGGAGGGGATTTACCAAGTGCGTGGTACCGACCTTTCATCGATGAGCTTCATTCGCGGAAAATCGGGGTGGATTGTTTACGATGTATTGATGACTAAAGAAGCCTCTGCGGCATCACTCGCCTTCTTTTTAGAAAATGCACCAGAGAAAGAGCTCGACGTTGTTGCCATGATCTACTCTCATTCCCATGCAGATCACTTCGGTGGCTCTCGTGCTATTACCGAAGCGTTCCCTGATGTGAAGATATACGGACCAGAGGGGTTCATTAAAGAGACTGTTGATGAGAACGTGCTTGCTGGTAATGCAATGAGCCGCCGCGTTGGCATCCAATATGGTTCGACTTTAGGGCTAGCCTCGGCAACGGGTGTTGTCGATGCCGCGCTAGCTAACGGGTTCTCCCATGGTGAGGTCACTTTAGTTGCTCCAGATTATACCTTTAACAGCAGCGAAAAATTTGAAACATACCTAGTAGACGGGCTTGAAATGGTGTTCATGGATACCGCAGGCACTGAGGCACCGGCAGGAATGGTGACTTATATCCCAAGCATGAACGCTGTTTGGGCGGGTGAGATGATGTATCAAGGTATGCATAACATCTATACCCTTCGCGGCGCAAAAGTACGTGACTCATTAAAATGGTCAAAAGATATCAATGAGATGATCTCGGCTTGGGGCGGAACGGTTGAATACCTATTTGGGTCACACTCAGCACCAATATGGGGTAACCAAGAGATAAATCAGTTTATGGCACTGCAACGTGACAACTATGGTTTTGTGCATAATCAGACATTACGCCTAGCGAACAATGGTATGACGATGCAGGATATCGGCAGCTTTATTTATGATGAGTTACCAGAGCAGATCCGCACTAGCTGGCATACTAATGGCTATCACGGCACATATTCTCACAATGCTCGTGCCGTCTATAACATGTACTTAGGCTTCTTTGACATGAATGCAGCTAACTTAAACCCGCTTCCAGTCCACGCTGAGGCAGTTAAGTTTACCGCATACATGGGCGGCGCCGATGCAGTTGTTGAAAAGGCCAAAGTCGATTTCAAAAATGGTGAGTATCGTTTTGTGTCTACCGCTTTGAACAAGGTGGTGATTGCTGAGCCGACACATAAGGCTGCGCGTAAATTACTGGCTGACTCTTTAGAGCAACAGGGCTATCAAGCAGAAGGTGCAGGCTGGAGAAACACCTTCCTGACCTCAGCGCAAGAGCTACGCGTAGGCTCAATGCCTGGCACGCCAAAATCGGGGTCTGCGGACGTAATGTCAGAGATGAGCGTGACTAACTTACTCGATTTTATGGCGGTTAAGGTGGTTGCTAAGCAGGCTGCAGAAAACCCATTCACTATGAATGTGAAGGTAACCGATCTCAAGGAGATCTACTTTGTTGAGATGTCTAACGGTAACCTGAATAACATCATAGTGGAGAGCGAACGTAAAGCCGATGCAACATTAGTCATTAACAAGTCTGATATCACTCAAATCTTACTTGGACAAACAACATTAGAGACGTTGTTGAAAAGTGGACAGGCCAATATCGAAGGTGATACATCAGTACTGAGTAAACTTGCAGCAGCTTCAATCGAGTTTGATACTTCATTCGAAATTTTACCTCGCCCATTAGCAGGTAGCGAAGTTGATGCCCAGTTATACCAATAAACTAAGCTAACCTTCTAAAAAACACATACTGCCCTTTGCTAACATTTAGCAAAGGGCCTTTTATCATTAGCTAACTACAATGTCGCGTCACATGCAGAGTAAACCAAAGAGCCAAGTATCTTGTATGCTAAAATTTAACCATTCCAGAATATTTAACACCCGATAGCTCTGCCATCTCCTTGTGCCAAGTTGCAAGGTCGTGCTTACTAAATTGCTTCAATTCATCATGGCCGCACGCTCGCGACATCACCTGCATCAACTCCACTGAAGCTGCAAAGAAATTATGCAACTGCTTTGAGGCTTTAGCCACGTTCAGCCTTTGTCTTAGATCCGCTTTTTGAGTCGCGATGCCTGCTGGACAATTATTGGTGTGGCACATTCTCGCAGCGACGCAGCCAATCGATTGCATTGCACTATTTGATATCGCGATCCCATCAGCCCCCAACGCCATCGCCTTAACAAAATCCATCGGGACGCGAAGCCCACCCGTGATGATTAAGGTGACTTTGCCGCTGACCCCCTGTTTATCAAGGTATGCTCTGGCTCTTGCTAACGCAGGAATAGTTGGCACACTGATATGATCTCTAAACATCTCTGGCGCAGCTCCAGTACCTCCTCCCCGACCATCGAGGATGATGTAATCAGCACTGGCATCTAGCGCAAATTGAATGTCATCTTCAATATGGTTAGCACTGAGCTTAAATCCTATTGGAATGCCCCCGGTGACCTCACGCACCCGTTCCGCAAACATCTTAAAGTCCTCAACTGTATGAAGATCTTTAAAGGTCGCTGGAGATATTGCTGCCGTTCCCGCCTCAATGCCGCGCACTTGAGCAATTCTACCAATATTCTTACTGCCGGGTAGATGCCCGCCAGTCCCGGTTTTGGCACCTTGCCCCCCTTTAAAGTGGAACGCTTGCACCCTTTTCAATTTAGACTCATCATAGCCAAAACCCGCACTGGCCAGTTCATAGAAGTATCGTGAATTAGCGGCTTGCTCTTCGGGGAGCATCCCTCCTTCACCAGAACATATGCCAGTTCCCGCCAATTCAGCCCCAGTCGCCAATGCTATCTTGGCCTCTGCGGATAATGCGCCAAAGCTCATATCTGAAACAAATAAGGGGATCGCTAATCTAAGTGGCTTCTTAGCTTGTGGCCCAATAACCAACTCAGTCGCTACCGATACGTCTTCTAATAATGGTTGTTTTGCCATCTGCGCGACCATAACTTGCAGCTCGTCCCAATGAGGAAGTTGATACCTTGGTACTCCCATAGACGTCATGGGACCGTGATGTCCCACTTTAGCAAGTCCATCACGTGCTAGCTGGTGAATAAACTCCACCGTTGGTTCCTCTTTGGTTGCGCTGGCGATCGGGGCGAGACCTGTAACTTGGCTATCAAGTCCTGGTCCTTCATTTCCCACTTGTTCATTAGAGAACTGCTTGTGAGAACCATCACAAAAGGGCAGGTTTGCGCTATGTTTACAGCGGCAAAGGTAAGCATCGCCACCCTCTTGCACTGTAAAACTCTTGGGCTTGAACTCAGTTCCAGCATGAGAACCATCGCAAAAAGGTTGGCTTTTGGATCGACCGCAGCTACAAAAGTAATACTGCTGATCTTTGCTCAATTCGATTTTGATAGGTTTGTTGTCTGCAACAATAGGTTTGCTCATGTTCCATCCTTATAGGCTTCCACTTTCATGGTTTATTCATAAGATTAGAATAAGATCAACCTCTTTGGTAATGCTAAAAGTATAGAGGCCATATCAATACTGTAAGCTAATACCGATTCAAAAATGACAAAACAGAGAATATTGTTGCTGCAGTCTAGTGAGTTTTGTAAGGAGCTTAAACGAAAAAAGCCTCATCTTTCGATGAGGCTTTCGTCTTAATGCTGGCGGAGTGGACGGGACTCGAACCCGCGACCCCCGGCGTGACAGGCCGGTATTCTAACCAACTGAACTACCACTCCTAAACTCTTATAAACATTAACCACAAGTTAATGTTTATTCTATTCATTATGTCACTAACAAATAGTCTAAAATTTAGCACTTGATTGGCGGAGCGGACGGGACTCGAACCCGCGACCCCCGGCGTGACAGGCCGGTATTCTAACCAACTGAACTACCGCTCCACATCAAGTGCGGTGAATAATACGTAGCCTGTCAAACTCAGTCAATCAATTTTTGCATCAATCATTGTTAACCAGCCAAAAAATGAGCAATCAGGGTTAAAACAAGCCTCCTGCTGAGCTGTGGTTAACTCCCCGATTTAGGTCCATCAAAATCTTCAGGCATAGACAAGTCAATTTCATCTAGCTCTAAGGTTATATTCTGTTGCCGCGTTTCTTTGTCCATTCTTGCTTGAGCCGCCGCGAGTGCTTTTTTCAAATTACTGCGCTTGCGAACAAACAACAACACTAATATGCCCAAAATAATCAATAGCGCATTAACGGATATTAACAACAATAGCGCATTTTCCTTGGCGGTACCTTCAGCTTTTTTAGCTTGAACATCTGCTTTAGCTGCCAGCTCTTCCGCTGACGGCGGTGGCTCTGGAGGTTTAATAAAATTAAAAAACAGTTCAGGTAATGTCAGGTAGATCTCTCGCCCTGCTTTGGTGGTACTCACCGCGGTGAGCTTTATTCGATAACTACCAAAGTCATTCACTTTGCTTAAGCTATAGAGGGTTTCAGTGCTATTAATATCGGAAACGGTAACTTGTAAACGCATGCCGGCAGGCCCAACAAGTTCGGCTTCAACATGAGTCTGCGCCAAATGCAGCTCATTTTCATCAACGACAATACGCAGATCCCATTCACCCGATTCGAGATCTTGTGGCGCAACAATGTCCACATTTATCGGTCGAGTCGACAATCTAAAGGGTTCAGAATACTGACGTTCAAGCACAGCATTTTTTGCCGTGACTTGCAGTGTGTAACCTCCCCAAGCCTGGGTTAAGTTAAGTTTACTAGTGAAGACACCATCATCAGGCCGCTCATCTAATGCCTCACCGTTATCCCGGTAGGTACCCACGATAACGCTTCCAGCAGCAAAGTTTTCATCGCCTGGGTTATTGTCACTGATAAATTTTGCTGTCCAGTTCATTAAGAAATCTAACCCTGGCAGGCGTATCTTTTGCTCGTCACCCATCAAGCGAGCAGTGAGTTTTAAACGCTCACCTTGATACAATGGCTGCGGAATAGGGTCCACATCAATGGATAGCGCCGAGACTTTATCAATGATAGAGCCTTCAACCACTTTGCCAATCAATTGCCAGGGGCCTGGCATGGGATTGTCGATAGTGATCATATCGCCAGTTAAGCCATCCACCCATTTCACGTTTTCAGGATGGCGGCTGACATACCACTTGCTGCCGTCGGGTTTCACTATGATGACTGGCGCGCTACCGTATTCACGTTGAATGAGTAGCGTCACACTCTCAACCATATGATCAATTCTAAATCGATTTTTTAATTCTGATGCCTGAGAGGAGTGGATGACCTCGGCAACGGAAAACTGACTTATCATCAGCCACAAGGATGCAATTGCCACACAAGAAGTTACACGTTTAATCATAGAGTAAGGTCTATCCCCGCCAGATACACTGTCCAGATTTAGCAACTAAATCGAGTCGCTCTTCATGTCTAATTAGTTCATCGGCCGTTGCGCTGATCACTTTAAGTTTTGCACGATCTTTAGATAGTTTATTTATACCACCGCCCTCTTGTCCCGCCTCTTCACTCGATAGGTTAAACTTCGTTTGCCCACCCGTCATGATGAGGTAAACGTCAGCTAGGATCTCAGCATCCAGCAGTGCGCCATGGAGATCTCGGCGTGAGTTATCTATGCCATAACGTTTACAAAGTATGTCGAGGTTATTTTTCTGACCAGGATGAAGATGCTTTGCGATTGCCAGTGAATCGAGAATTTGACAAATACTCGCCGTCTTTGGGCCAATAGGCTGCAACATCGAAAATTCATGATCCATAAAGCTGACGTCGAAGCTTGCGTTATGCGCCACAATTTCAGCGCCATCGATGAACTCAATAAAGCTCTTGGCAATTTGATGAAATTTAGGTTTATCTGCGACAAATTCGTTAGTAATGCCGTGAACTTCAATTGCCTCTGGATCGATAGGCTGCAGCGGGTTGATATACTCATGGTAATGACGCCCCGTTAACTTACGGTTGACCACTTCAACACAGCCAATTTCAATAATTCGGTGGCCAAGATAAATCGGACCACTGGCTTGGTTCATACCTGTGGTTTCAGTATCGAGAATAATCTGACGTTTAGCGCTTGAA
Organism: Shewanella sp. KX20019; assembly: GCF_016757755.1. Lineage (NCBI taxonomy): Bacteria > Pseudomonadati > Pseudomonadota > Gammaproteobacteria > Alteromonadales > Shewanellaceae > Shewanella > Shewanella sp. KX20019. Next base: position 2,900,115 of record NZ_CP068437.1, read on the forward strand.
ATAATATTCATGTGAATTAATGCATTTCTCAGTTAAATTTTTTGGGTATACTCGCCCAGCACTTTAGCTATGGTATCAACTTGATGACTGGACTGAAACAGATCTCTATCTTTACCGACGGTTCTTGCTTAGGAAATCCTGGGCCTGGGGGCTACGGCATTGTAATGAAGTACAAAAAGCAAACTAACGAACTCGCCGATGGTTTTGCGCTTACGACCAACAACCGCATGGAGATGCTCGCACCTATTGTGGCATTAGAGGCGCTAAAAGTCCCCTGCCAAGTAACTCTAACCAGTGATAGCCAATACATGCGCCAAGGGATCACGCAGTGGATCCATGGTTGGAAGCGCAACGGTTGGGTAACGTCAACCAAACAACCAGTTAAAAATGTCGATTTATGGCAACGTCTCGATAAGGTTTCGCAACTGCACCAAATCGACTGGCGTTGGGTTAAAGGCCATGCTGGCCATGTCGAAAACGAACGCTGTGATGACTTAGCGCGTCAAGCTGCAGAGAAAAAGCCAACCCAAGAAGACGGTGGCTATCTCGCGCAGCAAGTTTAAGCCTTGCAGAGATTAGCTGTCGGTGTTCAAAAAGTCTTGGCAAAAGGCGATAAATGCCGCACCGATAGCAGTAAAGTTACGGCTCTTATGGTGTATGCGGTAAAACTTACGCTCAAGCACCAGCCCCTCAACATTGATAACGGCAAGCTCTTTACGACTGATCTCTTTTTCAAGCGTTAACTCTGAGAGCACGCCTAACCCAGCCCCCTGTTTTACCGCCTGCTTAATCGCATCAGGGGTTGAGAACCTAAACTTCTCTTGTGGCTGCATATCGAGCGTATTGGCTGCATTGACAAAGTAATCGCGGGTGCCAGAGCCCTCTTCTCGCATGACCCAGGGCTGACCGATGAGTTCATGTGGGCGAACGGTTCTCCCCGCTAATGGATGAGCTGGATGGCAGAAAATGAGTAGGCAGTCTTTGTGCCAAGCTTCAACAGCAATACGGCTATCGAGACATTGTCCTTCAATAAACCCCATTTCACTTCTAAATTCAAGCACCGCGTTGATGACCGCTTGGCTATTATCAATGTCGACATTAACTAACGTGTTAGTATGCTGCTGGCAAAAAGCCACTGCACTTTTTGCTAATAAATAGTTACCTATGGTTGAACTGGCACTCACATTTAGATCCCCACCTAACTCAGTGCCAGCTGGTGAAAACGCATGCTCTATCTGATCTATCTTTTGCAGTGCATCGGTTGCTAACGGCAGTAACATACTGCCCTGCGAGTTTAACCGCAGTCGATTACCGATCCGCTCAAATAATCGAGTATCGAGTTGTTTCTCTAGCTCTGATAATGCCATTGACGCAGCGGGAGAAGATAAGTTCACCATCTCCGCAGCTTTCGCCACTTGCCCGCTACGGGCAACAGCTTCAAAGATAGCGAGTTGTTTCAAGGTAATACGCATGAATAGTCTTAACCATTTATTTTGAAGATTGAGAAGTATGACCCGTTCGGCCTGCACTTGGGGCTGTCGACCAGTTAGGTTGCTTAACCTTTCGCTTTGATCTAACGGGTGTAAGCGGTGTTTCTAGTTTTCTTGCGACCAACACATAGAGACTACCAGTACTCGGTAACCATGATTCCAAGGCATGAGACCAAATACTGTCGCTTTTAACCTCTTTTAGCAGGTGATGATGCAACAGTCGCTCATCAGCTACGACTTGATAACCGAGTAGTCCAAGCCAGTCTTTAACACGAGATGGCATAAAGAAGCGGCCGTTCCACGGGATCTCTTGCTGATGCTTAGGCAGCATTTTTCCCAAAAACATCGGGCTTAATGGGTTAAATCCAGCGATAACCAGATAGCCACCCGAAATTAACACTCGGTCGACTTCGCGCAACAACCGGTATGGATCAGCTTCAAATTCAAGCAGAAAATTCATCACCACGGCATCGACACAAGCATTCTGAATAGGCAGCTGGCTATAGTCAGCCACAATATCGGCTTCCGCTTCATCAAAAAGGGAGTATTGGCAACTGATCCCAAGCCCTGTTTTATCTATTTTGGCACTTAGCGGCCCAAGGCTGAGCATGTAATAACCAAACACTCGCGGCCACCATGAAAACAGTGCTTCTTCTATACTTTCACGTATAACGGGACCGTTTGGTAATTCTGACCAATGATAAGGTTTTAGCGGAATACCTGTATGAGTCAAAGCAATCTCCTGATCGGCTGAAGCTATACTTTAATGACGAAAGCGCTATACAAGCAATAGCTTTGATAAGTAAACTTGTTTTAGCGCCCAAATTATTAGGATTTACTATGTTAACAGTCACTCCATTACCCGCCTTTGATGATAATTACATTTGGGCTTTGCAAGTTGCAAATACTCCTGGCGCCTATGTTGTTGATCCTGGTGATGCTAATGTCGTTATCAATTTTCTTGATAAAGCGCAGATACCGTTACTGGGTATCCTGATAACACATCACCATCATGACCATACTGATGGCATCGCTAAGCTACTGAGTCATTATGGTAATAATACCCCGATTTATGGCCCGACGATGGAAAATATTGCCGGTGTCAATATGCCTGTTAGTGCCAATAATAAACTAACACTGCAAAACATTGGGCTCACAGCTGAAGTCATCGAGGTTCCAGGGCACACACTAGGCCACATTGCTTATCTGATAGAAGATGTTCTATTTTGTGGTGATACCCTATTCAGTGCAGGTTGCGGCCGTTTGTTCGAAGGCACGCCGAAGCAAATGTTGGCCTCGCTAATGCAGCTAAGTCACTTAGCCGATAGCACCCGAGTGTGCTGCACTCATGAGTACACCCTTGCCAATCTCGCCTTTGCTAATGCTGTCGACCCCGACAACAAACAACTTGCGACATACACTGAACACGCCCAGCAGTTGCGTGCCGCAAACACCCCAACGCTACCGTCGACCATTGCCCTTGAAAAAGCAATAAACCCCTTTTTACGCAGTCATACCACAGCAATCCACACATCTTTAGCCGAGCAATTCCAACAACCTATAAATGATAGTGTGCATAGCTTTGCACTTCTGCGCCAATGGAAAGACAATTTCTAAAAAATACTCTACAATAGCCCGCTAATCCAGCGCCACTAAGCCAGATAACATCTGGCTTTTTTAGGCCTAAATAAAGGACACACATTTTACATGCGCGTACCCATTTTATTTGTCGCGGGGGGGATTGCCCTGCTGACTGGTTGCCAAACCTTAAGCAACCAACCGACTTCAGAAGGAACTCCTGCGGCACCGATTGCAGCAGAAAAAGTCGCCGTAGAATCCGCTCAACCGGAAGTTATTGAAGTGGTCGAAGTCACTGATATTTGGCAACGGATCCGTCTCGATATGCAGATGGACATTCCCGATGAAAAATTAGTGAGACAGTACCGAGATTGGTATATCAAGCATCCACAACACTTAAAGCGTGTTTCTGAACGTGCTACACCGTTCATGTTCTTGATTGTAGAAGAGTTAGAAAGACGTAACTTACCTATCGAATTGGCTCTTTTGCCTATCGTCGAAAGTGCATTTGATCCATTTGCATACTCTCACGGTGCAGCCTCTGGCCTATGGCAGTTCACCTCACCGATGGCACGCCACTTTGGCTTGCAGATGAACTGGTGGTATGACGGTCGCCGTGATGTACCAGCAGCGACCATTGCCGCACTTGATATGCTCGAATATCTCTATGATAAGACAGGTAACAACTGGTTATATGCGATTGCTGCCTATAATACCGGTGAAGGCCGAGTCATCAACGCAGCCAAGCGCAACAAGAAAAAGGGTATACCGACTGACTTCTGGCATTTGAATTTACCACGTGAAACTGAGCGTTATGTGCCGCAGTTATTGGCCCTAGCTGATGTGATTAAAAATGCCGACAAATATGGCATTGTGTTAACGCCAATCAGTAACCAGCCAAAGATTGAAATCGTTGAAATCGGTAGCCAAATAGATCTCGCGCTTGCGGCTGAACTCGCAGATATGACGACATCTGAATTACATAAGCTTAACCCTGGATTTAACCGCTGGGCAACAGCACCTGCAGGTCCGCACAACTTAGTGTTACCCGTTGAAAAGGCTGAAGCGTTTAAAGTCGCCCTAAACGATACTCAAACGAGCGATAGATTAAATTGGGAACGTTATAAAATAAAATCCGGTGACAGCTTAGGCGTTATCGCCAAACGCTATCGCACCACAGTTTCGGCGTTGAAATCCGTTAATGATATTAATGGCAACACGATTGTCGCAGGTAAGTTTTTATTAATTCCTGTTGCAGCCAAAAACCTCGATGAATATTTGCTGTCGGCTGATCAACGTAAGAACCGTAAGCAAAATCAAACACGTGGCCAGCAGAAACTAACATACAAGGTGCGATCAGGAGATTCACTTTGGAAAATAGCCAAACAGCATAAAGTTAAAACATCACAACTCGCTAGCTGGAATAGCATGGCACCCAAAGATCCGCTTCAAATAGGCCAGAAACTGGTTATTTGGACCGGAGATAGCACTGCTAGCAAGCAAAGCCTGACCGAAGTTATGCGTACTATTAACTATAAGGTTCGTAGTGGAGATTCATTAGCAAGAATTGCCAGTAAGTTTAACGTTAAGGTAAGCGATCTTGTACGTTGGAACTCACTTGAAAAAAGTAAGTATATTCAGCCTGGCCAGACACTAAAGTTATATGTTGATATGACTAAAGTTCGAGCATAATACTCTCGAGTATTGCGCAAAACAAAAACGCCGATAAGGTTCACTTATCGGCGTTTTTATGTGTTTGTTTGATTAATTCAAGCGACTTACTCTACATCTTTCATTGGCCAAATAACGATGTGATCTTCCATATAGCGAATTTTAGTTTCACAAGTCACTTTACCCGCAACCGACATTCCCGCTTCGATCATTGCCTCTTTTGAGCCCGTTGTTAACGGATGCCAAGTCGGCAAGCCACGCCCTTCATTTAGGCGGCGATAAGTACAACTAGCTGGTAACCAAGTTAGCATTGCTAAATTATCGATAGTCACTTTAGTACATGATGGAACAAAACTAAAACGTTGTTCGTAATTCTGGCAATGACCTTGTTTGGCATCTAATAACTTACAGCCAGCGTTGGTATAGTAGAGTTCCTCAGTGTCATCGTCTATCAACTTATTGAGGCAACATTTACCACAGCCATCACACAATGACTCCCACTCAGTGGTGTCCATCTCTGCTAGTGTTTTTTCATTCCAAAATGCCATGCTAAGATCGTTAACTCTATTTTGCTCAAAGAGACGCTATTGTACACCAGCCCGATGTTCTGTGGCACTACATATAGCCTCAAGTTTACTAATCTCACGGATAATAATGACGCTTAACATACAACAACGAATATAAAAATAGCGGCTAAAAAGCCGCTATCAATGGTGTTGCAGTTACCTAATTGGTGGGTACTTAATTCTTTCAGAAAGGTAAGCCACTGAAATGGCGAAGTAGTTCGACTTATTCCAACGCAGCAATCCTCGATAGTTATCGTATACCAAGTACTTTCGCCCTTTTGCACCATCAGGCATAACCATCGAAATCATCATGTCATCACGATTGGGGAGGTCGCTGCCATTAAATCGTCTAACCCCAAGCGCTTGCCATTGTGAGAATGTTTTCTTAATGGTTAAATCAGCAAGGGCTATATCAAATGTAGCAGGAACCTTAACTTGTCGCCCCCAAGTTTCAGACGCTTTCCAACCGGCTTGCTGTAAATAATACGCAGCAGATGCAAACGCGTCGCTGGTATTACTCCAAATATCCTTTTTACCATCTCCGTCGCCGTCTCGTGCATAAGCTAAAAAGGAGGTAGGCATAAACTGGGTTTGCCCCATGGCCCCTGCCCATGAACCTTTCATCTCTTCAAAGGAAAATTGCTCCTGCTCCGCTATTTTAAGCGCTGCAAAAAATTCCTTTTTGAAAAAATCTTCTCGACGGCCCTCATAAGCTAATGAAGCCGTTACCGATAACACCGGATAATTACCCGTTAACTTGCCGAAATTTGACTCAACTCCCCACAAAGCCACAATAAAACGCGGTTGCACGCCGTATAACTTACCAATGCGCTCTAACTCTACTTGGTGAGTTTTAAAGAGATTACGGGCTTTTTCGACTTTCCAGTCAGGAACGACTCGGGGAAGATAACTCTCTAACGTTAGCTTTACTTCCGGCTGTGCTTTATCAGAAGCGACTGCTTTCTTGAACATTTTAATCTTAGGAAACACATCATCAATGATCTGCCCGTTAACCCCTTGTTCAAGAGCCTCTAGTTTTAGCTCAGCAACATAATCGCTAAAGCTACCTTTAGCAGTTGTATCCGCATCGCTTGCTATCGCGGTAAAAGAGAACAGCAACCCAAACGTTAATGTAAAAGCCTGTTTACTCAGTAACATATATATTCCCTTTTCTCTTTTCCCTTTCCCTTTCCCTTTCCCCTGACAAAATGCTGTTAATCAGGGTTAAAACCAATGTCTTTCTTATGTTGTTCTAATAAATTAACCACAGGCGGCGGTAACTGTAAATAAAATCCTTTCGCTTCTAATTCCGCTTGTACCTTTTTGATATCGGCAAAACCTAAATGGTCACGCTTATCAAACGGTAGCATCATCACCAATTTAGGCTCGCCAAACATCTTCATCAACACGTCAGGAACGCGGTCAAAATGGTCACGTTTTTCAACAAATAGATAGCTATCCGCTTTTCTTAAACTTTTATACACAGCACAGATCATATACGACTCAATTTCCAGACTATTCAACTTGCCAGCTTATGCCGCACACTATAACATGGACTGTTAGGAATATAATGGATATCAGCATTACGCTGACTTTTTCTAGAGAGTGATACAGGAATGCAAACACCTAGCCTCGAATTAAAAGGCTCCTCTTTTACTCTCTCTGTTCTGCATATTAATAGTCAGGATATGGCAGTTATAACGGCGGAGTTAGACAGTAAACTTGCTATAGCACCTCAGTTTTTTCTTGGTGCGCCTTTAGTGGTTAATTTAAGTACCATTAAAGCGAGCAATTTTGATCTATTAGGCTTGAAAGAGATTTTGACTAGCCGCCAACTTATTATTGTTGGGATCACTAGTGCATTACCTGAAATAAATGCAATGGCAAAATCCATCGGTTTAGCCATCATTAAATCAGGCAAAGCCGCTTCAAACCAACCTCAAATGCCAAAGACCACCAAAATCGTCAAACAAAACATCCGCTCAGGTCAGCAGATCTATGCAAAAAACGGTGACTTGATTGTAATCGGTGCTGTGGGCAATGGTGCTGAAGTCATTGCAGATGGCAGTATCCATATCTATGGTACTTTGCGTGGCAAAGCAATGGCTGGCGCGGCTGGTGATAAAAATGCCGTGATAATGGCACAAAAAATTGAAGCTGAACTGGTATCTATTGCAGGTCAATACTGGTTAACAGAAAACCTTCAGCAAAACGGAGCCGCTCCGAGCGGTTGTATTCGCCTAGAGGGCGAATCGCTTACGGTTGAATCATTGCCTCTGTAAGAGCGCAAATAATAAGGAATAATAAATGGCGCAAATTATTGTTGTCACATCAGGAAAAGGCGGTGTGGGAAAAACAACCACCAGCGCGGCAATTGCAACCGGTCTTGCATTAAAAGGTCATAAGACCGTAGTGATCGATTTTGATATCGGCCTGCGTAATCTAGATTTGATTATGGGTTGTGAACGACGTGTTGTTTATGACTTTGTTAATGTCATAAACGGTGAGGCAAATTTAAACCAAGCGCTGATTAAAGATAAGCGTTGCCCTAAGCTATTTGTATTGCCTGCATCTCAGACACGCGATAAAGATGCGTTAACGAAAGAAGGCGTTGGCACTGTACTAAATAACTTGGCAAAGGATTTCGAGTATATTATTTGTGATTCTCCGGCCGGTATTGAAACTGGCGCGATGATGGCGCTTTACTTCGCCGATGTGGCCATTGTAACAACTAACCCAGAAGTGAGCTCAGTTCGAGATTCTGACCGTATTTTGGGTATGTTACAGAGTAAATCTAAGCGTGCAGAAGAGGGACTAGAGCCTGTAAAAGAGTACCTTTTACTGACTCGCTACTGCCCTGCTCGTGTAACGACTGGCCAAATGCTAAGCGTTGAAGATGTTGAGGAGATCCTCGCTATTCCGCTATTAGGTGTCATTCCAGAATCACAAGCTGTATTAAAAGCGTCAAACTCTGGTGTACCTGTTATTATTGATACAGAGAGTGATGCGGGTATGGCTTATAGCGATGCTGTTGAGCGATTGCTTGGTGAAGAACTGCCTTTCCGATTTATTATGGAAGAGAAGAAAGGTTTCTTAAAACGAATTTTTGGTAGCTAATAATGTCATTACTTGATTATTTTAAAACGAAGAAGAACACGAGTACTGCTGTAACCGCCAAAGAACGTTTGCAGATCATTGTTGCTCATCAGCGCGGTGAGCGAGATGCACCAGATTATTTTCCGCAAATGAAGCAGGAGATCATCGATGTTATTCGCAAATATGTAAAAGTCGGTGCCGATCAAGTATCAGTACAACTTGATCAAAATGACGACAACTTATCTGTACTCGAACTCAATGTCACCTTGCCAGAGCAGGGATAATACACATTAGTACGACGAGCATCACCGAGTGCATTTACGAGTGATTGCAAGTGATCTAAACGTTATTTTTAGACATAAAAAAGCCCGTGATATACGGGCTTTTTTGCGACTAACTTTTAAAGCTAAAGCGATAGAACGATTAGCCCTAAGGCTACATTTTACAAAGCAAGCGCGTTGAGTGCTTCGCTGACTACGGTTTTGCGCCAACCACTTAACACTAGAGGCAAGTCACCTTTCTTACCGTCCCATACCCATTGCAAATATTCATGGATTAACTTCTTTGACCCAAGCAACTCAATAGGAACATCCTGCGCTTCAGCTTGCTCCGCAATGCATTGTTTAATGCTCTTAAATGCAGTTTTATAACCGGTTTTAAGTGCTAATACATCTAATGGTTTAGGAAGATCTTCAAAATCAACGCTGGCAATAATCTTGATGATCTCTTTACCATGAATGCGTTTTTCCTGTTCTGTCACTTCGGTCATCTTATACAGATCATTAGTCGTCTTTGGCATTTTTTTCGCCAAAGCAATCAATGCATGATCTTTCACCACAAAACCCAGGGCGAGATCCTTAGCTATCGCACGCTTTAAACGCCAATGGGCCAACGCTTTCAGTACCGCTAACTGTCGTGGCAGCAACTGAAATGCATTTTTAACTTTAAGATAAGCCACTTCAGGAGCTGGAGCATCGAGTCGCCCTAACGTCATCCGCTCGCCGTCTTCATAGACCCAATCTAATCGCCCTTGTGACTCTAACTTTTCGACTAACTGAGGATAGAGTTCATACAAATAATAAACGTCATTAGCCGCATAATTCAATTGTGCTTCGGTTAAAGGTCGTTTCAGCCAATCGGTGCGAGACTCGCCTTTATCGAGTTTTATATCAAGGGTTTGCTCTACCAATTTGGCATAGCCCATACCATAGCCCATGCCACAAAGACCCGCGGCAATTTGGCTGTCAAATAATCGATTAGGTTGGCAGTCACCGTTATTGGCGAAGACCTCGAGATCTTCACTACAAGAATGCAGTAGCTTGATAATGTTGTCATCGGTCAGTAAGCTCCAGAATAGACTGAGATTACTGACGGCAATCGGGTCAATTAATGCTAACGTTTTACCATCATAAGCTTGAATAAGTCCTAGGCGAGCGTAATAAGTGCGAGTTCTGACAAACTCTGTGTCTATCACAAGTAACTTGGTTTCGCGGTATTGCGCTACGAGCGCCGCTAAACTGGCATCATCGTCAATATATTGAAACGCTAACAAAGTCTTCTCCAAAAATCCTGAAATAACCTGAACTCGGCCTAGTAATGCAAAAGCCGGCATACGCCGGCTTCTGTCTATAAAAAGTGGCAATTACCACTAATCCTCAAGAGTGCTAATCGTTCTTAGCTTCATCTCTCAATTCACGACGTAGGATCTTGCCTACATTCGTTTTGGGTAATTCATCTCTAAATTCTACCAGCTTAGGAATTTTATATCCCGTCAAATGTTCACGACAGTGCTTGATGATGTCCTCATTGGTTAAAGATTTGTCGTTTGTAACCACAAATACTTTCACCAGCTCACCGGAAACCTCGTGCGGTACGCCAACCGCTGCCACTTCAATGACTTTAGGATGCAACGCGACAACCTCTTCAACTTCATTAGGGAAGACATTAAAGCCTGAAACCAAAATCATGTCTTTTTTACGATCGACAATAAAGAAAAAGCCCTTCTCGTCCATATAACCAATATCACCAGTGGCTAAGTAGCCTTGTGCATCAATGACATTCGCAGTTTCTTCTGGACGTTGCCAATAACCCACCATCACCTGTGGACCTTTGGCATAGAGCTCACCGGTTTCACCTTGGGCTAGCACTTTACCATCATCATCTCTGATCTGAATGTCGGTGTTAGCGACAGGGAAGCCAATAGAACCATTGTAGCCCTCTAAGTTGTATGGGCAGCATGTCACCAGTGGTGAAGCTTCTGTTAAACCATAACCTTCCAGCAAACGAGTCTTGGTGAGCCCTTGCCACTTATCTGCAACCGCACGCTGAACTGCCATGCCGCCACCAATAGACAGTTTTAAATCTGAGAAGTCGAGCTTGGTAAACTCTTCAGAGTTAACCAATGCATTAAACAGTGTATTGACACCAGTTAATGCAGTAAAAGGATGCTTTTCTAGCTCGCTAATAAAGGCGGGGAGATCTCTTGGGTTAGTGATCAGCAGGTTATTGGCGCCTTTATGCAGGAACAGTAGACAGTTAACCGTTAAAGCAAAAATATGATAAAGCGGCAGTGCTGTAACAACGAACTCTTTACCATTGATCAGCAATGAGCCATAGGAGGCATCCGCTTGCAATAAATTGCTCACCACGTTGCCGTGGCTCAACATTGCACCTTTAGAAACACCAGTAGTACCGCCGGTGTACTGCAAAAACGCCAAATCGTCTTTTTTCACAACTGGTTTTACATATTGTAAACGGCGACCTTTCGATAACGCTTTGCGCATCGAAATTGCTTGTGGTAAATGGTATTTAGGCACCATCTTTTTAATGTACTTAACCACAAAATTAACCACAGTACGTTTAGGCGCGCTGAGTAAGTCACCTAACCCGGTTAAGATGACACTTTCAACAGGTGTTTCTGCAACCACTTTATCTAGCGTGTGGGCAAAATTTGATACAACTACAATCGCTTTAGCACCAGAATCTGTTAGCTGATGTTTCAACTCCCGAGGGGTGTAGAGTGGATTGACGTTCACCACAACCATGCCTGCACGCAAAACACCAAACAGCGCAATAGGATATTGCAGGAGGTTAGGCATCATAATGGCAACACGGTCGCCCTTACTTAGCTTTAACTCATTTTGCAGATAAGCCGCAAATGCTCGACTACGCTCTTCCAATTTACGGTACGTCAAGGTTGCGCCCATATTTACAAAGGCGGGCTGATCTGCATATTTTGAAACCGATGTTTCAAATAGATCCACTAGAGAAGCATACTGCTCCACGTCTATTTCAGAAGGCACATCATCTGGTAGATTATTAATCCAAAGTTGGTCCACAAAAATCTCCTAATATTTCCACCTGGGAAACAATACCTCAACGGTCGTTTGCAGCTTGCCAATAAACAAGCTAAACACTGTTAAATCTTTATATTTATAAGAAACGCCAATAAATCATACGAGCGTTTAAATTTTGATTATCATCACATAAATGAAACAAAAAACCTAGTCTCTTTTTCAGCCTTTAGCTGTCAAGAAATTCTCAATTGCTACCGATACCTCTTTTGCGTTACCCATGTGAAGATGATGATCGCCCTCAAGTTCCCTGACTTCAAGCTGCTTAAACCAACTTTTTGCGGCTGGTATTGCACTCTTAAGTTGAGAGAAGCCCTGATGGCCAAAAACAAGTAATGTCTCGACTTCATGTTGTTGCATTAATGCGTCAACTTGGGAGTAAACCAGTCTCAATGGGGAATCTAACTTTAAGCGGGGATCACTGCGCCAGCATACTCCAGAATCAATTTTTTTCATATTACGTTGAGTGATAACTTCGCACCATGCCACATCTAAAGCAGTAAGTTTATGACGTGCATTGACAGCAACTGAAATATCCTGATAAACACTGGGATTGGTCAACGTAGATTGTAGATAACGCCGATGGGCTACAAAGCTATTATTGAGGCGCTGCTTTGTCTTACTTTCTTTCTCATACAGTGGCGAAAGAGCTTCAATTAAGATTAACTGATCCACCTTTTCAGGGAATGCAGAGGTATAGGCTGACGCGATAATGCCCCCTAAAGAGTGTCCTAGTATCGCGATCGGTTGTTGATGCTGAGGAAGTGCATCGAGCAGAGCATCTAAATCGTAAAGATAGTCAATCCAATGTAGCGGGTATTTACCCGGTCGGTGCTCAGATAATCCATGACCTGGCCAATCGATTGCCATTATTTGGTAGTTAGTTAAATAACGGCTTAAAGGCAGAAAGCTATTGGCGTTGTCTAACCAACCATGCAACGCCAATATTAGTGGTTTGTCTTGCGAGCCCCATAATTTCGCTGATAACGTAATATGAGGTAATTGAATTGTTATTTCATTTTCTTGCCCGCAAAACAGATCCATATTATACCAATTGCCAATTACTTTTTAGTGAATTTGAGCGTCATTCTATCGCTTTCACCAATGGCGAGATACTTTTCTTTATCTTGATCATCAAGCGCTAAGCGCGGTGGTAAGGTCCAAACTCCTTTTGGATAATCCTTGGTATCTTTGGGGTTAGCATTAATTTCAGAACTTTCAACAAATATAAAACCGGCTTTTTCAGCCAGCTTTATCATTTCAGCTTGATCCATATAACCGGTTTTAGCATCCATACCTGCAACAGCTCTGTGCTCGACGACTCCAAAGGTACCGCCTGACTTCAGTACTTTATAAGCAGAATCAAAAACAGGCTCTAAATAACCTTTCATAGCCCAGTTATGTAGATTTCTAAAGGTGAGCACCACATCTGCACTATTGTCATCTCCCATTCCATAAAAGCTAGGAGGGTCGAAAGTCACCGTTGATCCATTACCAAGCTTGCTTTGGTTATCTTTCAGCCATTGTTCAAACTTTCTACCGGCTTTAGCGCGATATCCATTACGTTGTTTTTCATCTGTTGGATTAGCGTTAAAGTTAGCACCGATATAATGCCCTTTTTCTGCAAGGTAAGGAGCGAGGATCTCAGCATACCAACCGCCACCAGGCCATAACTCAATGACGGTATCTGTAGGTTCTACACCGAAAAATGCAATGGTTTCTTTTGGATGTCTGTAATTGTCTCTGGCGGTGTTCTTAGCTTGACGAAAATCACTACTTACAGCGCTATCCAGTACCGTATTTTCATGGACATGGGCAGAAACAGTAGGGCTAATAATTGACAGGCCAAACGCACCTGTAACAATAAGACTTGCGGCTAGGGTGTTAATTTTCATTCGATATCTCCATATGGGCTGGCATCAACCTATCAGTCAATAGCTTAAAATCCAAGCCTATGAAACAGAGATTTACACTTTGTTAAATTATTTTGCTTTCAGTTTATCCGCTTGTCTATCGACTCGACGCCAGCAAAGAAATAACATAAAGGCACTGGTTGCAAGCCAAACAAGCACCCAGAACCATGCAGGGATCCAGCTTTGTCCAGCTAACATGTTCGCATCACCCTGCCCCTTTAGGCCAAATAACACCGTCGGGCTAGCGAGTGCATTTAAAATTACCATCAATCCCATAATACGCAAACTGGTGGCTAAGTAGCGATTAAGCTTTAGTTTTAATGGCATTAAAAAAAGCAGTGCGAGTGACACTAAAATAGATATGGTTAGTAGATCTCTAGCCCAAAGCAGCGTCGTTAAGGTAACGCCAGCGCCTAACAAACCGAAGCTAAAACGGATCCCTTTAGGCCAGGTTGCAAAGGTAAAAATTAAGTAGCCCCATAATGCAGCACCAAAATAACCAGAGAACCCAATCACTAAAGGCCAACCACCTTGGCTAAAGCAAAGACCAGCGCCATTAGGAAATAGCTGTATGTGGCTAACGGCTCCACCCGTAAAGAGTGTCGCTAAGCCATGGGACAATTCATGAAAGTAACTTTCTAACCATTTAAACGGCACACTTATAAAAGGCAGTTTTGTCACTAAGAATGCAATCAATAGCTCAATAAAAAAACGTCCACGAGTTGGAGTACCTGAAGACGCTGGAGTTAGAAATTGACCTGAGTGGTTCGAAGAGCTACTTGCTGGCCGAATACTAGGCATAGGTGTCTATGCCTACCATCTGCTGGATCTCTTCACGTTTTGCAGCATGTTGATTAGTGAGATACTCAGCCACTGCGCCGCGGTGGCCTCGCGTTTCATTTTCATACTCAATATGCGCACCAAGTCGAGACTTTAGTGCTGCGGCATCTTCATTATAATCATTAAATTGATAGGACTGCTGTGCCTGGATCGGCAGCACTGGATCCGCTGCATCTACAGTTACAGCAGCAGCCTGATTTGTCCCTATCGACTTATTAACTTCAACTTTTGAAGGTGCAAGTTGATTTGAATTAATTTGCATCAAATCGTCCCTAATCTATAAAAAATGCAGCGAACTTTTCACCCAAGCTTACCCAACTTACTATTTCCCTGGGAGTTTTTTCCACGTTACCGTGTCACGCAGGTAAACGGGTTTTAGCTCATCTACACTGGTGCTCAACCCTAAAGCATGCCCTTTTTTCGCCAAAACAGCCATAAACTTTGCATCTGGATATTTAGCAAGCTCGCATACTATAAGCCCTCCCGCCAATGCTAATAACTGCGGGTAGGCGTCAAAACCTGTGCCACATGCTGTTATCGTATCGGCTTCATTCAAGCTTAGCACTAACGCTTCAGGTGCGCTGACAACCTCTTCATTGACCAAAGTGGCTAAACCATCAACGTTGATATATTGTCCCCAATAGATCTCACCCATACGGGCATCTATCGCCGCTAGCACCTGATTAGCACCATTTTCAATCGCTGCTTGTGCCATTGTTGCCAGCGTAGAAATACCGATAACTGGCAACGACTGACCCAAAGCTAATCCTTGGGTGATACTGGTACATATTCGAATACCAGTAAAACTGCCCGGACCTCTGCCGTAAGCAATTAAGTCAACATCGGTAAGTTTTAACTCAGCTTGTGATAGCACAGATTTCACCATGGGTAATAACCTTTGGCTGTGTTCCCGTGGTGCATCAGCTTGCTCACTGAAGACGTTATTATTGTGCGTTAGCGCTGCAGAGCATGACTCTGTACAGGTATCAAGAGCGAGTATACTCAACGAAGATGCTTCAATGGACTGTTCTGTCATTTATTACTTACCAAACTCAATAATCGGGCTAAACACGTAAAATTTGTACCTACGTATTGCAGTTGAAACTCACTATGACGAACTCAGAAATTATTACCGAGTCGCAGTTCACAGCATAGCTCACTATAAAAGAGCGAGGATTATACCTAATCCGCCCCGTCCCTTTAAGCATAAGTCGAAAAATAGTTTCCCCAATACAACTATTTTGTTGTAAAAAACGCCAATGACGGCGATTTATTTATACCTATAGATGAAAATTAACGAGCAAGTTCAATAAATGCTGCAGTGTACATCTTTAAATTCAGCATGAATTGATCATAAGTGATAAATTCATTCTCGGTATGACCGGTATATTCTACGCCAGGCATGGCGGGGCCAAAACTTAAAGCATTAGGAAACAGTTTACTATTAGTTGACCCTCCAATAGCAACAGGTTGAGGATCTTTCACCCCGGTGAAGTGAGCGTAAACACCAAGTAAAGTATCAAGATGTGGCGCATCTTTCATCACCATAGGTTCGCCCCAATAAGTCTCTAAATCCACCAATTTAACCTGCTGCTTTGTTTGCCATAGCTGCAATGCTTCAGCTACTTGGCTGTCAAGCTGTTCAGGCGTTTTTCCCACTGGACGGCGTAGATTAATCATCACCTGAGTGCCCTCTTTTCCAGTTTTTACTATGGTTGGTGCTAAACTCATTGGCCCCATAAAGTCATCTTTATAAGCGATTTCACCAAACTGCTCAGCATAAATACCCATACCCACCATTTCGTGGATAAAAGTCTGAGTTAATGAAGCGGTTGTTTTGGGCCACTGATGAGTTGCAAGCAACTGCGCAAGATGCGTTACGGCATTAATACCATCTTCGGGAGTCGAAGAGTGTGCCGCTTTTCCATCAGCGCGAATAAGCAAACTACTGCCTTTCTGTTCAAAGCGATAATGCATTCCCTGTTGCTTCTTTGCTTGCTGTTTTAATTGCTTAATCAGCTCTTCATCTGCAAAGCTAATTTCGGCTTGGGCTTGCTGTGGTACCTGACTTCCAAAATAACCACCGGAAAACTGGTTAAGTATCGGTCGCTTCCCATTAGCATTTATTTCTGTGACTGCTGGAATAACAAATTCAATTTTACTCCAGCCTTTTTCCGCGGTGACAACCGGATACTCGGCATCGATGGTAATGTTGATATCTGCAGGAGTAAAAGTAGTCAAAAAGGTTTTAAGTGGTGCCCAATTTGATTCTTCAGCCAAATAAACCATCAGTTCGATACGTTTATTTAGCTTTATACCATTGTCTTTTATCGACTTCATTGCATACATCGCAGTGACGATAGGACCTTTATCATCTTCGGTGCCGCGGCCAATAAGTTTACCTGGCTGTGAGAGCATATCCAGTTGATACGGGCTTTGGTGCCACAACGTAGGGTTTGCAGGCTGCACATCGCCATGAGTAATCACCCCCAGCTTATCTTGTTGCTGGCCTAGGCCGATTAAAATTACGTAGCCGTGATCGGCATAATCTAAACCCAATTGCTGACTTAGGCTTTTAAGCTCACTTTTAAAGCCTATAAATTCTGGATTAGTATCTGGCGTTGTGCCATCAACCGCAACGGTATTAAATCGAACTAAAGTTTTCAGACTGCTTACCATCTCTTCTGCATAATGCTCAACGGCATAGTTGGCAACCTTGTCTGATTCAGGTTCAACGGCATAAATTGGGAGAGAAAGTAAGGCTATAAAAAGCAGAGGTAATCGTTTCATGGTCGTCCATTTTATTATTATATTTAAAAAACGGCCTCAGTTTGCCATAACTTTTGCCCCCAAAGTGATAAAAAGTAGCCATTCAAAATATTTGTTACAAACAATACGGTTTTTTAATAGATTTAACATGACCAACCGTGATATTTAATGACGTTAACGTCAATGCAAAGATATTGATGAAAATTAAAACAAGTGAAATCGGGGATTTAAAATATGAAGGGATCAACCCTTAAACCATTGGTTGCAGCCATAGCAATCACACTGTCTCTTGGCGCTTGCAGCAGCGCGAATAACACCACAGACAACCAAACAGCAGCTAATGTTGTTGCCCAGCAAGTTATTGAAAAAAATGTGAGCAATCCATTTTTCGCACCCTATGACACCTATTTTGGCATTCCAGATTTTTCTAAAATCAAAGCAGAACATTATTTGCCTGCATTTAAAGCAGGTATTGCTCAGCATCAAGCTGAAATTCAAGCGATAATCGATAACCCAGATGCCCCAAGTTTTGAAAACACTATCGAAGCGATGGAGTTTTCAGGTGAGCTAACAACTAAAGTCGCCAGTGTTTTTTATAACTTAACCGGTGCCGACACCAATGAGCAGCTGCAAGCTATCTCTAAAGAGGTGTCACCGATGTTATCTGCCGCAGGCGATGATGTATTACTTAACGACGCGCTATTCCAAAAAGTTAAAGCCGTTTATGAGCAACGTGACACATTAAAATTGAACGTGGCTCAAGCAAAATTATTAGCCGATACTTATAAGTCATTCACTCGTGGCGGCGCTAATTTAAATGATGCTGACAAAACAAAGCTGCGTGCTCTAAATGATCAAATAGGAAAATTAAGCTTAGAGTTTGGCGACAACTTACTTGCTGAAACTAATGCATTTGAATTGGTTATCGACAGTAAAGATGAACTTTCAGGTCTGCCTGATGATGTCATCAGTGTTGCCGCGCAAACTGCGACTAAGCGAGGTCATGAAGGTAAATGGGTATTCACCACTTCACGCCCCTCCATCACGCCTTTTTTAACCTATGCAGATAGCCGCGAACTTCGCGAAAAGATCTATAAAGGTTATGTCGAGCGCGGCAATAACAATAACGAGCACGACAACAAGAAGATCCTCGCGAAAATGGCTGCACTGCGTGCCGAGCGCGCACAATTAATGGGTTATAAAACCCACGCTCACTTCGTGCTAGAAGAGCGCACAGCTCAGACGCCCGAAAATGTTTATGGCCTACTCAATAAGGTATGGCCGGCAGCTCTTGCTCAAGCGGAAGCAGAAGTAGCTGATATGCAGCAGTTGATCGACTCTGAAGGCGGTGACTTTAAGCTAGCAGGCTGGGACTGGTGGTATTATTCAGATAAAATTCGAGTGGCTAAATATAGCTTCAACGAACAGCAAACTCGCCCATACTTCTCGCTAGAAAATACCCTTAAAGGCGTATTCTATACCGCTAACCGTTTATATGGCATCACAGTTAAAGAGCGTACTGATCTGCCAAAGTACAACGACGAAGTGCGTACTTGGGAAGTGTATGACAAAGATGGCGAAATAATGGCTATTTTCATGGGCGATTATTATGTCCGTGATAGCAAACGTGGTGGCGCTTGGATGAACTCTTATCGCCAACAGTACAACATGAATGGCGTTGACTCTAAACCTATCATAGTTAACGTACTTAACTACCCGCGCCCTGTTGGTGATGCACCTGCATTACTGACATTTGATGAAGCCAGTACCCTATTCCATGAATTTGGACATGCACTGCATGGCATGTTGTCAGATGTAGAGTATCGCTCACAAGCGGGTACTTCAGTGCCCCGCGACTATGTTGAGTTTCCTTCACAAGTGATGGAAAACTGGATGACCCAACCTGAAGTGCTGGCGCAGTTTGCTAAGCATTACCAAACTGGTGAAGTGATCCCACAACAGCTTGTTAAGAAAATTCAAGCGGCGAGCAAGTTCAACCAGGGCTTTGCCACTGTTGAATATATGGCGGCAACAAAGCTTGATCTCGATTGGCACACCGTGACTGACTTTATGCCTAAAGATGCGGCAAAATTCGAAGCTGAATCTTTAAATAAGATGGGGCTTATCAGTGAGATTGCACCGCGTTACCGCAGTACTTATTTCTCACATATCTTCTCAGGTGGATATTCTGCTGGTTACTACAGCTACCTTTGGTCTGATATTCTAGGTGCTGATGCATTTGAAGCCTTTAAAGAGAATGGTATTTTCGATAAAGCCACTGCAGATGCCTTTAGAAATAACGTACTATCACAAGGCGGCAGTGAAGATCCTATGAAGCTATATAAGCAGTTCCGTGGCAAAGAAGCAGGGATCGCCCCATTACTGCGTAGCCGTGGTCTGTTAGCTAAGTAAGAAATAGATGCATGTGTGATTAAAGTATAAATCACTACAACAAGCGTTCCTTCAAAAGGCACACCCTAGGGTGTGCCTTTTTTGTTATAAATAGCATTTAAAACCAACAATGTAGCAACAACAGCTTGTAATATCGCCTAGCGGATATGCTCATGATTAAATGCTGAGCAGTGTCACAAATTGATACAACGAAAGCCAAACCTAGATCACAAAAAACACATAAAGAGTCGTTATAATCGCATCCGTTAATAGTGAGTTATGCCAAAAATAAACCTATTAACAGTTTAAGAAGTGCTTAATGGCTTCTTGGGGTCTAAACCAAATATAAGAGAATGGATATGTTAAACAAAACAGTTTTAGCAGTAGTTATCGCGTCGACACTTGGTCTAACGGCATGTGGTTCAGATGATGACAAAAATAGTGAAATTCAAGTCGATCTGCGTGTTATAGAAACATCAGATCTACACGCTAACATCATGGATTTCAATTATTACAGTGGTAAAGAAGACGCTACTATCGGCCTAGCAAGAACCGCTAGCGTAATCAGCGAAGCTCGCTCTGAATCAGCCAACGTCGTATTGGTTGATAATGGTGACCTGCTGCAAGGTAGCCCAATGGGCGATTATATTGCCAGCGTTGGGATGAGCGATACCCACCCTGCCTACAAAGCAATGAATACTCTCGACTATGTTGTAGGTAACATTGGTAACCACGAGTTCAACTACGGTTTAGAATTCTTGGAAAAAGCCATCGCTGGTGCAAACTTTCCGTACATCAACTCAAATGTAATTTGTGCTAAAAAAGACGGTTGTTGGAACGAAGTAGAGTTCGCCGACAACATGTTCACACCATACATCATCACAGATAAAGTTGTGGTTGATAGCAATGGTGACGAGCATACAATTAAAATCGGTTATATCGGTTTTGTACCACCTCAAATTCTCACTTGGGACAAAGCAAACTTAGACGGTGAAGTCGAAGTTCTCGGCATTACTCAAGCGGCAAATAAGTTTGTACCTATGATGAAGGCCGAAGGCGCTGACGTTATTATTGCAATCCCGCATTCTGGCATTGGTTCTACTGAAAACCCTGGCGATCCATGGGCAGAGAACGCGACTTACGCACTCACAAATGTTGAAGGCATCAATGCCATCATGTTTGGTCACAGTCACTCAGTCTTCCCAGCTGCAGGCTATGCAGACTTACCAAACACCGATGTTGAAAAAGGCTTACTCAACGGCATTCCAGCTGTAATGCCTGGTCGTTGGGGTGACAACTTAGGTATTGTCGACCTTAAGCTTCGCAAAGAAGATGGTAAGTGGAATGTTTACCATGAAGAGTCTCAAACTGAATCGCGTCCAGTATATGACACTGCGAATAAAGTAGAGTTAGTTGAGGGTGAGCAATCAATCCGTGACGCTGTTGCACTTGAACATGAAGGTACTTTAGAGTTTGTTGGTCAACCTATTGGTGTTGCTTCTTCTGACATGTATAGCTTCCTGACGTTGGTTCAGGATGATCCAACCGTACAGATTGTTTCTGACGCACAGATTGCAAAAGTTGCGCAAGTTATTCAAAACGGAACTGATGAAGCCTTAAAACTGCTTCCAGTATTGTCAGCCTCTGCACCGTTTAAAGCGGGTGGACGTTACGCTGAAGGCGATGCTAGCCAGTTCGTCATGGTAGAAAAAGGCGAGTTAACTTACAGCAATGCAGCCGATTTGTACCTATATCCAAATACTATGGTTGCTGTTAAAGCTACCGGTGCTGAACTGCAAGATTGGTTAGAATGTAGTGCAAATCAATTCAACCAAATTGATCCAACTAGCACTGAACCACAAAACCTAATCAACCGTGCAGGTCACCCAACTTATAACTTCGATGTTATTGATGGCCTAACTTACAAAATTGATGTCACTGAGCCAACTCGATTCGACAGCAGCTGTACATTGGTTGATGCTGATGCAAATCGTATTGTTGAATTGACCTATACCGATGCTGACGGTAAAGAGTTTACCGGTGCAGAGCTAGCAGATAAAGAGTTTGTGGTTGCATCAAATAACTATCGCGCCTTTGGTGGTTCATTTGCGGGGACTGGTTCTGATCACGTAGTACTAGAACTACCTGACTCTAACCGTGAAGCACTCGCTGAATACATCACTAACGAATCTCAGCCAGACGGTTCTGGTGGCTACAATAGCGAAGTTGATCCAAGCGCTGATTACAACTGGGATTTCAAAACAATCACTACCAGTGTAAAACTTGATGTTCGCTTTGAAACGCAAGACAGCGAGCTTGCAGATACTTTCGTTGAAGAAAATCAACAACGCGTAATGGTTAAACTAGCGAAAGATGATGAGACTGTGGCAGGTTTTGCTATCTACAGCATCGACTTAACAACAGCTCCTGTTGCTAAATAAGCTATAGATACAGAGCTATACCCACTAAAAAAGGCTCCTTCGGGAGCCTTTTTTAACATAACGACTGCTATTAACTCACTGGAAATAACCATAGATATATCCAGCGAGCACTATAGAACCCCGCGGGTAAACCTGCGACGATACCGAGCATTAAGCCAAAGAATTTTAATCTTTTTCGATTTAATTGTGACAACATCTCAATATCGTTATCGCAATCAACTGGGTCCTGTTGATGGGTCACTTGATTAGTATCCATATTTGATTCGGCTTCCTGTCTTTATCTCTAAATGTCCCTATCGTTAAATTATGGCTGGCTATTGTCGTTGACGCCAACTATTACTTGCTACAAAATGTTAACTATACTCGAAACCGTGTAATAAATGCGTTTAACAACTACCCATTCGGATTATATTGGCTTGATATATCGCCTTCTCAAGTATTGCAATTGATTACGCTATACATAGCTAAAGCTATAAGTGCCGCTCTTCAGTGTCAAAGACAAACTGTTTGGCAGCGTTGTTAATCTGGATATTATGTTTAGCCAAGGCCCTGCAAGCTAGATTAGCCATGCCATCTGTTTGTAACCGCAACTTGGCTTCTCTTAGTGACTGATTGGTCGCGAACATAAAGGTGACTTGCAAACTTTGGCTAACGTTTGAAAAATTCACTTTGTGGGTTAGCCATTCAAACCCTACAACTTCAGCTTTAAGGCTTTCACACACCTCTGTTAACGATATGCGGATCGCAGTTTCAATCTTTTTGTCGCTCTTTTTCACACTAACCTCAATCCAATGACTACAGTTCTACCCTTGATTAATAGAGATTATTTTATTGATAAAACCTTTCACAGCGTCAATATTGTCGAAACTAAAGGCCAACCCATAATGGATGCCATTGACACTTTTTTGCACTCGCTTAGGAAAACGGGTCATCTCCGAGTAGTGGCAATACTGCTCTTTTGCAGTGACACCATCAAGTGCAGCAAAATCAGCCTTAAACACTTCATAAGCAGGCCGGATCACTAACTGAAGTTGTTTACCATCAACATATAGATAAAAAGGTTCCTTCAGTTTCGGCAACATATACTCTGTCACTTTTTTGATGGTGAAGTTGGTACGACATTCAAGTTCACTTAATAACGCCATCATCTCTTGCTGTTCAATCGCCAAGTTATATCCTTACCTAATTACCGACAAAGCGGCGTTACATTATGAATTGATAATAACCCCTTTAACTATAGCTGCCTACGACTATCTCTTTGATAGATCTAAATTGATGAACAGACTAACTTGAGTTGTTATTTCGTGAGTAACACGGTAAAACATTAGGCATTATTGAAAATACCCATCCTACTAGAAGATGGATATAGACAGGATTATGTTGTGACATCATTACCCTACTCTCAATCATGTGAGAATAATAAAGCCGCAATTGCCGCGATCTTAGAAGATGCTTTCAGTCAATCAACACATGTACTCGAAGTTGGCAGTGGCACTGGCCAACATGCGGTTCACTTCGCCAAACTTCTACCACATGCAATATGGCAAACAAGCGATCAGCTTGAGTATCACGCAGGCATCAACGCTTGGTTGACCAAATCACCCAGCAGTAATTTACGCCAACCATGGCTGCTTGATGTATTAAAGCCCTGGCCAATAGATCCCGCAACAACCCCTTTAATCGACTCAATCTTCAGCGCAAATACACTACATATCATGTCAAAAGAGATGGTTAGTGCATTTTTTAATGGTGTTGGAAAACACTTAAGTGCTCAGGGCCAACTTTGTATTTACGGGCCCTTTAACTATCAAGGCCAATATAGCAGTGACAGCAATCGCAATTTTGATGGTTGGCTAGCAGCACAAAACCCGCAAAGTGCGATTCGGGATTTCGAGTGGATTACTGCGTTAGCTGCGGAGCAGAACCTGTCGTTGATAGCCGACTTTTCCATGCCGGCTAACAATCGTTTACTGCATTTTGAAAAAAATCGTTAGCTGCTCGCTAATAAAAGTTGTTGCAATTCATTTAACGAACAGACTTCATAATGAGGCGTAATCCCCTCCGGTTGGCTTTCGCCATGACGATTCAACCAGCAAGTATGGATCCCTGCGTTTAACCCGCCTTGTATATCCGAGTGAGGATTGTCGCCGACCATTAGGATAGCGTCTCGAGCAGGGTTGCCCATACGCGAGAATGCATGATCAAATATCCCCACGTCGGGTTTCGCCACCCCAACCTGCTCTGAAATAACTAACGGCGAAAAGCGTTCAGCAAAACCAACTTTTTCCAGTCTTACCGTTTGTAGATCAGTAAACCCGTTGGTAATGATCCCCATATTGACCCTGCCCGTTAAGGTGTCAATTAGTTCTTGAGCACCCGGTAATAAAGTACAGATATCAGCCATAGCGCTTAAAAAGTCACTATTAAGACGCTGAGTTGAGACACTTAGTTTATGGGCCCACGTTTCAAAACGGGTGTTTTGCAACTGTTTAGCGCTGAGTTTTCCATCTTGATAATCAACCCACAGAGGCTTATTCACCGTTTGATATTGTTGAAAATCGGCTGCGGTGAACTCCACATTAAACCGAGAGAACATTAGCTGCAGACCTTTAAATGCATCAAAATGAAATAGAGTCTCATCGGCATCAAACAGTACCCAATCATATTTCAAAATTTTATCCTTCTAAAACAACATGTCGCGTATAGCCACAAAATAGCTGGCTATATTAACCTATAAAGCCTAACTGTCATGCAAAAAAATATCCTGCAAGAAACAACAAAAAAGCACCCAACTGATGCAGTCGAGTGCTTAGTCTTAAACAGAATTATTTTAAAGTATAAATCGAGACAGCTCTAACCTTCATTTATGCTTAGATTTTAAATCGTTTGACCACATCCGTCAGCTTGTCAGTCTGGCCCTCTAGATCAGTACAACTTTTCATCAAGTTGCTGGCCTCTATACGCGTTTGCTCACCAATATCATTAACTTCATGCATCATATCGCGGATTGATTGCGATACCTGATCTTGCTCTTGAGTAATATTGACGATCCCTTGCATATTCTCACTGTTCTCATCTACCACGATAGTGATTTCTGAAAGCTGAGTATGCACCACTTGAGTGTCTTCCATATATTGATTAATTTGCTCACGAGTCGAACGCATACTGCTTTCTGCAGCAACGGCTTTACTCTGCAAGTCATTGATGCTGCTTTGAATGCTTTCAGTCGACTCTTGAGTTCGTTTGGCTAGCTGTCGCACTTCATCGGCAACAACCGCAAAACCACGCCCATGTTCACCGGCTCTCGCAGATTCAATTGCCGCATTAAGCGCCAATAAGTTAGTCTGTTCTGCAATATTGCGGATCACAACCATAACCTCTCCGATAGATTGACTACTCGAGCGCAGATCTTCAATAGTATGCACCGCACTGTCAAAATTCACATTCAGTGTCGATATACCTTCCATGGAGTTGCTCAACACCGACTGCCCTTGCTTTGAGGTTTCGCTCGCCACTGCGGCAGATTGTCGCGCCGATGACACCTGCTCTTTAATCTCGTGAGCTGTCTCTGCCATCATATTAATGGTATTAACGGCTGAAGCGACCTCTTGTTGCGACTCTTTGATCTTACTAGCTGCCACTTCGCTAATATCGCTCACCGTTGCCGTGGTCTTTTTTAAATCAATACTGCTGTCTTGTACGTGACGCACGATGCTTTGGATTTGACCCACGAAGCTATTAAACGCTTCCGATAACTGCCCAATCTCATCATTGTTTCTAACCGGAATAGTTTTAGAAAGATCACCATCCCCCTCCGCAATACCAACCAATGCTTCTTTCACCTGCGACAGTGGTTTTAATAAAATTGAGGTCATCACATAAACCGCGATGAGGGTTACCGCTAAAATAATCAATACAATCAATGCTGATGATTGCACAGACTCAGTCACTGGCGCCTCAACGTAATCCATTGGCACCATAATAGCCAGCTTCCAATCAAGGCTAAGCCGGTCCACTTCAACGCTACTAAACTGCACATAATATTCTTTACCGCGCCAGATAACTTGTGACTGACCATAACTGTCGTCGTCCATCTGGTTGGCGAGTTGTAAAAATCCTTCATTACCATTTTGTTGGTCAAGCTTTTGCAGTTTAATATTTTCAGTCTCGCGGTTTTCAACGTCAACAATGGCCAACTGCTCATCGGGGAACACCACCATGTCACCATTATTATCTAGCAAAAATGCTTGGCCTTGCCCTTTATAATGGATAGCAGAAACAATATCTTTGACAGAGGTCAGGTAAAGATCAACACCGCCAACACCGATGAACTCTCGTTCGAAGTTGTTTATTGGAAAATTGATCGACACATAGAATTCATCGTATCTTGCCTCATAAATAATGCGGCTGACATTCCACTGCTGGCTATCTTTAACTTCGTTCCACCAGGGTCTATCAAGCACATTGTAACCAGGAATTACCGATACGCCCTCTTCAGCAAAGTACTCACCAGTAAAAGCGGAACCAAAAAAGATGGAGATGATGTCACCATTGGTTTTGACTTCTCGGTCAATTATCTGCACAACCCGATCAAATTCGGGCGTATCAAGCTCTTCACCACTGACTTTATGGTTTTCAAACCAATCAATAAGGCCAACGTTTCGAAATACAGTTTCAACCCCATTAGCATGTTGCTTGAAGTAGCTTTCAATTTCAGTGGCGTTTAACTTTATAGATGCAGCCATAGAATCATCGAGCTCACTGCTCGCAGACTGCGCCACATAGCGTACCGTAAAAAATGCAGTCACCAGAAGAACGACTGAAACCACAATAGCAGTAGAAATTACAATTTTTGCTGTAATCGAATTTTTAATTCTCATAAGACACCTAATTATCACGACTTCATTGTATTTATTTGAACATTCTCATGGTTTTTATGGATAAACACAGTACTTTACGCTCAACGTTAAATACTATCGACTATATTAATAATAACTTTAGTCGTTCGGTATGGAAAACATATTAACCCCAATATTATCAAACTTGAAATTTATATAAAGCATAACTTGTAATATTTTTTGTCAACGTTAAAAAAGTACGAGGCTATAATATTTAATTTCCCAACACTACACCTTTGACCTAAATGTTTTACCAACCCAACACTTTAAACATGGCATTTAACACCAAAATAGATGAACCACTGATAACTTTCGTCTACAGATCAACAAAAACTCGATATAAAAAGGCATTTATCATTCAATTTCAACAACTAACAATTTAAGTATACAATATCCACAAAATCCAGTATTATTGGTGATCACTAGAAAATGTAAATTTCATTATTCTTTAATTTAGGGTAGAAATATTCTAAATTAATATACCTGAGAAAAGTGCAGTCCCCCTAAGTCAAACTAGAGACACTCTACAACAAGGTGACACTTTCGGGATTAACAGGATTACCCTAGCCATTGATTTAAATTGAACCTACAAATAAAGCATCTACTACATCACTTTAATATCAGGTCGAACTTATTTAATGAAATAAAGATAAAATGCTAGTTACTTAGCCGTTAATAGTATAAACGTTCTATTTAACTCCCATCATACTTACATATAATATGGACTTAATTTTGTATGAAAAAGAAAATTATATGCGCACTAACATCTGCTATCCTTTTAAGCGCCTGTGCTCAAAACACCCCAACTGCGTTATTGTCACAAACAGACACTCCCCCTGCTAGCTATACACTTGATATCGTACAAGCTATTCCCTCCCCTGCAGCAATGAAGGCGAATGTGCTGCATAATGCCAGAACGTCAACCGTAGTCGATATCGATGTGGCTTACGTGGGTAAACAGATCCCTTTTACTTTTAGTGACGGTAAAGTAGCCAATTCCGACGGGTTTGACTGGTATGTGAGTAAGCATTTTGCATTAAAAACAGACTACCCTGCCGAGCGGGCAAAATTCTTCTTGGAGCTGCTTGAGTTATCGTATCCTTACTATGTTGAGTTCTTTGGAATCGAGCCTGCCAATATTCGAAATCAACGTATAGCTTCAACTTATGCCACAACTGTCGGCAAATTGCGTTTAGCCATGTTTGACGATGGTTTCAATCGTGGTGTACATCACACCGCAGGCGGTGAGGCGATGTACTATAACCAAGTAGGTTATAGTTTTCCTACCGAAAGGCCGCAGCATCAGCGTTATATTGCCATTCATGAAACCATGCACTCTTATCAAATGGCCGTTGGTAACTACCCTTGGACCCCCTCTTGGCATGGTGAAGGTTTAGGTGATTCACTGGCTAATCATGTGTTCGATAGTGAGAAAAAGCAACTTGCAGTGTTTGGCCATGATGTACCAATTTTTGATGTTGTTAGCCAGGGCATTGACGTTTATTCAAAAGAAAAGCCAACCTTAGTCGATATCCATAACCGTGCCAAATTCAACCGTGGGCTTAACGTGTTGTTTGTACAGTTTATGTATAACAACCCTGAGTACTCTCAGTACATGAAGATCTACCATCAGGAAATTATAAAGCGCCAAACTGCAAGCAGAGCAGAGTCTTTAACTGTTTTACAAGATATTGTACCTAACTGGGACGCACTTGAGCAGAACTTCAAGCAATGGGCAGAGAATATTGTGCAAACCCATGAAGTGGCTACCCGTGGCCAGTGGGAGATGGACGGTAATATGTTTTACAAGCGTAAAACAAGTTACCAGTATGGCCCCCAGAGACTAGGCTTTAACATGACGCCTGCACAAATTCCTGGCTTTACCCCATTTCAGAATGATTTTCCGCAAGCCGCTGCCAGTTCGCTAACGTTACCAGCCAAGCGAGGTGTCGCTCAGCCTACCCTGGCTTATGTTATCAACTTTGATAAGGCACAAATCACTCAGGGCAGTATTGGTATGGCATTAGGTGCACAATCAACCGCCGAAAACACCAAAGCGAAACAAGATAGCTATTGGGGTTGGAAAGGCGCCAATACCGATACAGACCCTCAATTAAGAGTCGAAATAAAATCCGCTAATACCTTAGTTATTGACGGTCGAACCCTTGGTGCAGAATTAAAAGAGATTGCGCTACCGTTAGATATTATCGAAAGCATTAACAACCAAGATAAGCCACAATTAGGCGTCTCGATTCAAATTAAACAAACTGAAGTCATCTACACGTTAAAGGCTAAAAACGCTAACACCTTTATTGTAGAGTTGCCGATCACTGCAGGCATATACGCCGCATTGATTAACAACAGCTTCGGATTAGTCTCTACTGATAATCAGCATGGTATCACGCCATTTATAGACGATGGGCGTGACCTCAATCCAAATAAGGTTGATTTAGCAACATCCGCTCCAACCAATGCTTGGGCATTCAAAGGTGATTCACTGTCACTACGTTTTGCCAGAGCAATATGGAAAGCAGGCGATGCGGCGCCTAAATCTTGGCAGGAAAGCTTTAACCAGTTAAGCAGCGCGGCTCTCAATCGTCCAACAGCTGATAAAGAAGTTGCTACAGTTGTTAGCCTATTACCGTCTCTTGCAAAAGAGGGTGCTGGTCTAAATGACGCACTGGCTGAACTATCCGGTTTAGAGCTAAAAATCGACTGGATTGGCAAGGGGTTAGACTCTCTCAATGAAGTCGCCATATTGACTAACCATGGCAGTGATTCAATTACCTTAACTCTAGCGGTAACCGCAGGGAGTGAGTCAGCGAAAAGTGAAACGATGACGATAAATCCAGGCCAAAGACTAGAAGTGCCAATTGAAAACAGTCTGCTTGCGCTATCAAGTACTGTGTCTGCCAGTATTAGCTACATTTGGAATGAACAACAGATCGACCAAACTATCACTCAGAAGTCAAAACAGTATCGTGGCTTTGAAATGCCACAAATCAGTGCTCAATATAATGAAGGTCAGCTAACCCTATCAGGTCAACTAAATGGTCCTTTCTCCGGTGATACTTCAGGGCATATCATTTATGACCTATTCCATGGTCAAGAGAGTGAGCGTCATAGTCAAGCATTTACCATGCAGCCCTATGATGAAAAAGCACTTGAGAAAGTCTTTACCATTGATGAAAAATCACTAGAACATGACGCCTGGTTTGAAATTACCGTAATTGCTGACGTTGATGGTGAGCCAGTGACTTTAAGAAAGCGTCTACCTTTTGTACCGCAAAAGCTAAAGCGTTAATTTTTAAGCAATAAACATCTTGCTTAAAAAAGCCTATTACGTTCGCGTAATAGGCTTTTTATTTCTTATTCAGTGATTTACCCGTAGCTTGCAGCCATTCATATAGACGCTAATAACCTAGAAGTCAGCGTCCTCGAACTCACAAATAACTAGGCTTGCAGATCCAATCTGTTTCAGCAAGCTTCGGGTTTGCGGCGCCCAATACGCCATATAAAACTTAGCTGTATTTAATTTGTTTCGATAAAATGCGCTATCCGCCTGACGACTCTCTATACCTGCTAAAGCCTTTTCAGCCACTCGTGTCCACATCCAAGCTAGAGAGGTTATGCCCAATAATTGCATATAGGCAAATGACGCTGCGCCTATCACATCGGGGTTCTTGGCTGCTTCAGTGGCAATGATTTTCGTTGCTTTCTCAAGATCTGTCGCCGCAGCCATCAAACTTGAAACCAGAGGTTTCATCATATCGTTATCAAGGTTTGATTGAATAAGGGCTTTAACTTCCTCAGACCATAATTCTAGTGCAGCACCTTTGTCAGACATAATTTTGCGGCCAACAAGATCAAGCGCTTGTACCCCGTTGGTCCCTTCATAAATCATGGAGATACGACTATCACGCACATACTGCTCCATGCCCCACTCATGAATATAACCATGGCCACCAAACACTTGTTGCGCGTCAACACAGGCCTTAAACCCTTGGTCAGTAACAAACCCTTTTACAATCGGGGTGAATAGCGCCGCCAACTGAGAAGACCTCTTCCTTCGTACTGGATCACTGTGTCGCTCAGCTTCATCAAGCCAAAGTGCTTGCTGGCCCATCAGTGCACGAGCGCCTTCATTAAATGATTTTTGCGACAACAACATACGGCGAACATCACCATGAACAAGAATAGGATCAGCTGCTAACGCCTTCTGCTTTGCCCCACTTAATGCACGCCCTTGAATACGATCTTTGGCATACGTTAGTGCATTTTGATAAGCGATCTCAGACACTCCAAGCCCTTGAATACCGACACCTAATCTTGCTTGGTTCATCATGGTAAACATCGCTCGAAGACCTTGATGTGGTTCGCCTACGAGTTCGCCTATTGCGCCATCGAAATTCATCACACAAGTTGAGTTCCCGTGGATCCCCATCTTATGTTCAAGACTCGCAGCATATAACGTATTGGGCTCTCCTAGGCCTCCATCATCATTAAGTAGTATTTTAGGCACTGCAAACAAAGAGATCCCCTTCACCCCTTCTGGGGCATCAGGCAGTTTCGCTAACACTAAATGAATAATATTATCCGTTAAATCATGATCGCCTGAGGAGATGAATATCTTCTCACCTGTTATGGCAAACGTATCGTTCCCCGCGGGAGTCGCTTTTGTGCGCAGCAGTGCCAAATCGGTGCCAGCGTGAGACTCGGTTAGGTTCATAGTACCGGTCCACTCACCACTAACCAGTTTGTCCAAATACTTCCGTTTTAAGCTGTCACTTCCATGTGCATGGATCGCTGCGTATGCACCATGCGTAAGACCTGGATACATGGCAAATGCCATGTTGGTGGCCGTTTTCATCTCAGTTGCAAAAATGCCAACAACTTCAGGCAAACCTTGGCCGCCAAATTCTGGATCGCACGTGAGCGTTGCCCAACCATTATCAACATATTGTTGGTAAGCATCGATAAAACCTTTCGGGGTAACGACTTTACCGTCAACTAATTTACAACCTTCTACATCACCAGAGCCGTTGAGTGGCAACATAATATCGCTGGTAAAATCTGCAACACCTTGCAGTACTGCATCAATAAGTTCGGGATCAAACTCTTCAAAACCCGCTAATTCCTTTTGATTATAAATGTCGAGCAATTCATTAAGTACAAACTGATAGTCACGTAATGGAGCTTGATAAATTGGCATTGTGTCATCCCTTTAATTATTGTCTTTATGCTCAGTGCTCCGACCACCTTATCTAAATTTGAGCAAAAACTCAGCATTATTTTGGCTTTGTTTATTAAGTAGAACAGCGTTACTGTAAAATCACTTTAAATAGCCCTTATCTCACCGCTAAAAACGCGTTAAGCTAAATCATCTATCGCGTTAACTCTCTGAAAGGACTGTCCCCATGGGTTTCGTCACCACTCAAAAGCACGCTAACGGTCTAGAATATATCGATATAAATACGCCTCTTTGTAAGGCGCGGATCTTTCTTCAAGGCGCGCAAATTGACTACTTTGAACCAGCAGGTAAAAAACCGCTGTTATGGGTATCAACAGCTGATGATTATCAACCCGGAAGTGGGATCCGTGGCGGAGTGCCGGTTTGTTGGCCTTGGTTTGGTATGAGTTCAACGCCAGGTTTCCCGCAACATGGTTTTGCTCGCACAAGCATTTGGGCCTTAGACTCGGTCAAAATGCTTGAAGATGCGGTAGAGATTAAACTCACCTTACCTTTGACTGACAGCGATAGAGAATATTGGCCACATAACACCAGTGTAGAGATGTCATTTAGGCTCAATGACACGCTCTCGGTCAGTATTACTAATATTAACCATGCCGATTATGATGTGAGTTTAACCCAAGCTTTACACAGCTATTTCCCAATCGGCGATATTCACCAATTAAAGGCCAGTGGATTTGCAGGTGCTAACTTTATCGAGTTTGCCAAAGGGCCCTTCCCTCAAGCAGAAAATGATATCGATTTCACTCGTGAAACAGACCGTGTATATACCGAACTGGGCGACACACAAGCGCTACATACTGTTGATGGGGTTATTGAAGTCAGTCGCGAGAACAGTAAAAGTGCGGTGTTGTGGAACCCTTGGATTGAAAAATCGCAACGATTGTCCCGTTTTAATGACGATGATTACTTATCGATGGTCTGTTTAGAAGCCGCGAATGTTCTCGATGATAAAGTCACTTTAGCCCCAAATGAATCTCATACATTAACCACCCATATCCGCTGGAAATAACATTAAATTATATACCCATCTTACTTGAAGATGCTCGTTTCAGAGGCGATGGGTATAGAACCTACCTATCGCTTGATTCTGCAAGCTTAAGTAGGTTCTTATAACTGTGCCCATTGTTGTTTCAAACCAATCAGATGTATTAATCCGACACATAGGCAAATCGCCGAACTCCAAAGCCAAAATGCAGCAGAACGCCCCATTGTATTGCCAATAAAAAACAATCCCGCTACTCCACGGAGCAGATAAATAGTGCTAATGACAATCAGCACTAGCCGCATTAGAGGTAACCGAGTAATAACGTCTGCCGCAGAAAAAGCATATACAGACCAAATCGAAAGAACTACAACAATACCACTCGTGATAATGGTTGGTTGAAGGCTGCCACGTTCAGCCATTACAGCCATTTGCTCGCCCGCGCCAAAAAATCGATACCAAGGCGCATCAAAATAGATACAGCCAATATGCATCAATGCTGCAGTAGCATTGAAAACACCAGCAAAAATCAGCATTTTATTCATTATTTCCTCATCCCTGATTAACATCCTGTATCACGAAAAAAGCGCACCGTTTAAAAAATAATTAAAAACTCTACTGGAGTGATTTGGTCACTAAATCTGGTGTAACATCGCTGGTTAAAGTCCCCTTTTCCAGTAGATCTCTTTGGTAAAGCGCAAATGTGCCGAGCAACTAATTGCAAATTCAACGTTAACATTTTTCACGGGTCCTATACTCTCTTAATACCATGGATAATGTTTCTACTGTGGCCATTTTGGCGCTTAAGTACTCCGGCAAGTAACAGTTAAGTCATTGATAAACTGTTCAAGGCTGTTATTTCGGTGCTAGAATCGACCACTCAATTGCAGTAAAGTTTGGCATAAACATCGTTGAAAACGAGCAAGTGTAGAGAGCATAAAGAGTGCAACAAGCCACAGAAAAAACATTAGGTCAAACAGTACGCCGCTCATTATTGATATCACTCGGTATTATATTAGCTGCCACCTTAATGACAGCACTCTATATTGGCTGGAATTATCAGCGGCTAACGATAAAGCTGGCAAATAATTTTTTACAGCCTTATCAAATGCACATAGAGCACCTTCGCTTTACACCGCTGACTTTTACCCATTTTCAGGTGCCAAAAGTCAGCTTGACGGTCAATGGTAGCGATATTGAAATTACCGATCTTGATATTATACTTGAGCCCGATAGCAAATTATGGGCAATAGGCGTAAATGATCTACGCTCGCTATCGGCAAAACAACTTCAAGTACAGCTCGCCCCTAACATATTACGCCACTCTTCGACGCCCAGTCACGACACAAGCTCCACTATAGCGCTCGATTTTTCAGACTTACCAGAGATACAAATAGGCCAGACACTGTTTAGCGTAAAAGGCGTTTCCGCCACTAAACTTAATATGGCCTTAGACTACCTAGTACTAGATAGTAAAGGTCACTTTAGTAGCGCCATCAGTCATAATCAGCAGCCTGTTTTTGCATTAGATGCACAGTTGTCAGCTACGCAGTGGCGTGCAACCACACGACTCGATTTAACGCAATTACAACAGCTAACATCAGCTATTCGGGCGGCTGAAACAGCTTTATTTACAGTCAACCCGACAACAACACCGCTATCGACTAGTCGTATCATCGATACTAATGTCGCCCTAAGCAGCCCACAAGATAGCAGTTTATTAGCCCCCTTGTATGCTCTACAAGCAGCGATTAACGCGCAGAAGATCGATTTTTCTGCAACGTTAGATTCAACAATGACATTGGCAATAAAATCCGCACAATTACAATCGACGCATCGATTAAATCAGCTGCAAATAGGATTGAATGCATTCGCAGGATTACAACTTACCCCAAGTCTGATTGTAAATGGCGGCGATGATGCTACCACTGACAATAAAACAACTCCCCCAATTCAGTCCACGGGCCCACTAACGCCAACTGGCCAATTGGCATTTAACATTGACGGCCATATCACTGATTTAAAACTCACCCTACTGCCTTTTGAGCTGCCAATAGCATTAAATGCGCAACAGACAGCAACGGCGAATAAAAGTAGCGCGCCTCAGCAGCTCATCAGTTTACTTAATAAGCTGGATGATGTTCCTCTAGAACAAGCTCTGGCTCACCTATATCAGGTATTAACAACCCATGGCAATGCTGACCAGCCACAAATGGGCCCCATAATCCGCATCACAGTTGCAGCCCCTCTCGTATATCGACTTAATAAAAGGTCTTTGTTACTACCAAAACTAAGACTTGCCGTCGAAAATACAAAACTGGCCGCAGTGGTTCATCTACAAGATATCCATTACGATTTGTCGCTCCCAATCCAAAGCAGTCAAACCTTGCAAAATGATGACTACAGACTCACTTTTGACTGGCAACTACAAGCCAGCCATCAACAAAATATAATCATCAATACGCTATGGCCAACGTTAGTAAAGCTGCCTTACGAGGTCGCAATAGATAGCGCTTCCCTCGCCCTACAAGGATCATTTACTGCAGAAAATAACCAAGATAAGTCAACATTTGAAGTCACAGTGTTACCTCAAGCTACACAGCTTACCCAAGGGATTACGATCTCGCCTAACAAAGAACATTTAAATAATCAAAATGGTTCAATCATCACCGCAAGTATGACTCAAACCCAACTGGTACTAGGCTCAAAGGCAAGTTACCGTTTTGGCAACGGGCAAACCAATATTTCGATTCCGGCACTACAATACCAAATTCAAAGTGCTGAACTAAACCAGCAAAGTACTGATGAACAACAAACTCATTATCAATTATTGGTCGATGTAATCGACATCGCGTTAGCTGCGCCAATTTCTTTGCAATTGACCGCGAAGAACTCAACTCCACCTATCAACCAATTGCTGCAACATGAACTCACTAACCAAGTTGGCTTTTCGATAGATAATCTAGTATTAGATAAATCAGCTTTAGCTTTGAAATCAAACAAAGTAGCCAAGATAAAAAAATCTCATCAACTAGTCGAGCAAAGGTTATTGCATTTAGATCAGGTCGAATTGAGCCAGCAATTAGACCTTAACGCTAACAAGCTCACTACCGAAGAGATTTGGCAAATAAATGGCTTGAATTTGTTTAGCCTGCACCAGTATCAGCCAGAGTATAGCAATCCAAGCCAGTACCAATTAGCGGGTCAATGGCAATTTAACAGTGAGTTTGAACCTATTATCGCCTTTTTAAGCCAAAGTAATTCACTGCCAGAGTCATTAGATCTTAACGGTAATGCATCTATCAACATGCATTACCGCTTAAACCGCAACAAGTACACTCGATTTTCACTCACGTTGAAGCCGCATGTTGCAGACATTCAAGGAAGCTTCGCTGATTTGCCCTTTGAAGGCGGTAATATAGATACTCAATGCCAATATCAGTGGCAACAACTGCAATCACAGAGTAGAACCAGCAACTTTAACTGTGATGATATTAACCTTTCATTGCAGGCATTTAATCCTGGAGTATTGCTTACCGACATAGAAGCAGAAGCTGCCGTCTCTTTTAGTACCGACTCTAGTCAAGTCCTCACCGAATCCAGCAGCAATGGTCAACATAACCTTGCCTTACCGGCGGAGCTATTTGGCGTTCAACAAGCATCCTTTAACCTTACCGCAAAGGGAGATCTGCTCGGTGGTCAGCTGCTTATTCCACAATTTCAACTAAACCTAAAACAACCCTCTTCAGCTTACTTTGTAATGCAGCAGATCGATCTTGAACAATTACTTGAAATTCAGCCACAGGTTGGTATTTATGCTGATGGTATTTTTGATGCTGTACTGCCTGTGACTCTTGAAAATGGCCAAGCAGCAATCAGTGGCGGCCAGATAGCAGCAAGGGCGCCCGGAGGATTAATAGCAGTTAGCGGTAATCCTGCCGTTGATCAAATGCGCCTAAGTCAGCCCTATCTTGAATTTGCATTTTCGGCATTAGAGCATCTGGAGTATTCTGAACTATCCAGCAGCTTTGATATGGATTTTTTAGGCAATGCCTTACTCAAAGTCAATGTCAAAGGTAAAAGTCGCGGGATTGAACGCCCTATCCACTTGAACTATTCTCAAGAGGAGAACATGCTACAGTTACTTAAAAGTTTACAAATAGGCAATAATCTACAAAATCAGATTGAAAACTCAATACAGCAATAAACAATTTGGCGTTAACGATAGATTTTTTATCTAATAGACATCAAGACAAAGAATATTTACTCTACCCTTTTTATTATGAAGTAAGGATAAGTCATTGAAGATATTTAATATCCCTAAATCGACTCTGAGCATACTCATTGCAACCTTTGCCATAATCGGCTGCAGCCCTACGGTTAAAATTGAGCCTCCAGACAAGCCCATTGTCATTAATCTCAATGTCAAAATAGAACATGAAATTAAAATCAAAGTCGACAAAGAACTCGATGAGTTGCTCGCCGACGATGAACTTTTTTAACCTAAGGATAAGAAGGAGTAATCAATGAAATCTAAAATACTAATACTGTTTGCTAGCCTATTACTTAGCTTCAATGCCTTGGCTATCTCTTTGCAAGACGCAAAAGCCCAAGGGTTTGTCGGTGAGCAGACAAATGGCTACTTAGGCCTTGTGAAAGAGACTTCTGACGCTAAAACCTTAGTTAGTTCAATTAACGCTAAGCGTAAATCCCATTATCAAAAAATCGCGAAAAAGAACAGTCTCTCTATCAGCGATGTTGCTAAACTCGCAGCAGAAAAGGCCATTAAAGCAACGAAGAAAGGCCATTACATTCAAACTACTAGTGGTAAATGGGTCAAAAAATAGCGACCATTTATCTGTAATTAGTGAAGGTGAGTTGTCTATCCCCATAAAAAGCCCGTATTAAACGGGCTTTTTTTATTGAGTCATTCGCTTAAGTTAATCTTCTGCCTCATTATGAGCGGGGGCACTCACCAATGGTTTACTTCCATCGCCAGAAGTACTCACATCAGCATTGTCTCGGTCAGCTCCCTTAACCAAACTATCTTCAATGTTAAGCCAGGTAATAAATAGCTCATACCAAATTGCCAATATCACGGCACCGAGAAAGAGTCCAATAATTCCTGCGGTGATCATGCCTCCAATCGCACCAATTAAAATAATGGGCATCGGCACATCAACTCCACGCCCCATCAACATCGGTTTTAAAAAACTGTCTGATACACCCGCAATCAGTACCCAAACGGTAAATATTGTCGCACCAGTTGAATCATGGGTTGAAAACACATAAAAAATTAACGGTAACACAACCAGTAATGGCGGTAGCTGGGCTATCCCTAAAATAAATACGATAAAGGTAAACAAACCCGCAGCAGGAATACTAAAGGTAAACAGTGCTGATCCAATCAATACCGCTTGAATAAAGGCAACGCCCACCACCCCAAGTAGCACACTTCTAATTGTGGCAGCAGTTAATGTTGTCCATTCCTCACCATGCTTACCAACAACTTTCACTGCAACTGTGCTCACGGCAGCAGCTGATTTTTCCGCATGTGCCATAAAGCCACCAGCGATAGCTAACGAGACCACGAACATCACTAAAGTACCAAGACCACTACCCAATACTCCAGCCATCGTGCCTACTGCTGATTTAATTTGTGGTAAAAAGTGCATAACCGCTTTTTCAAGGTTTGTCGAAAACAGTGCCCATGCATCAAATAGCTTATCGCCGATTAAGGGGATATCCGCCACTTTTTGAGTCGGACCAGGTATTTTTATCTCACCAGTCTGCACGACAGCAATGGTATGACTTATCCCTTCAAAAATAGAGCTAGAAACCAAAACAAATGGAGTCACAAGCAAAGTGATCCCCGCAAGCGCCATGATGGTTGCAGCTAAACCACGCCGCCCTTTAAGTGCCTTTTCCAATTTTTGAGTTAACGGCATTAATGCCACAGCGATAATCGCTCCCCATAGCACGGGGATAACAAAGGGTTTGATAATGTCATAAGTCCAGATGATTAAAATAAATAATAAGCCGATGCGAATGGCTGATTCCATCATATTGGTAATAAACAGTTTACTTTGATTGTGCTGCATTGGGTTTTCCATATTAACGTTCCTGTTCTGTCTCTTTTTGAGCCAAGCCTGCACTCACTAAACTCGCAACAACAATCGCCATATAAAACACACCAGCAATTGCCTCCATATATACCACTACCTGAGCAAAAGGCGTATCGGGGCTGATATCGCCATAGCCTAACGTCGTTAAGGTTACAAAACTAAAATAGGCCATTTGAGAAAAGTTTTGCCCCCAGGGTATCTGTTCTATCCCGGTAAA
This sequence comes from Shewanella sp. KX20019, assembly GCF_016757755.1. NCBI lineage: Bacteria > Pseudomonadati > Pseudomonadota > Gammaproteobacteria > Alteromonadales > Shewanellaceae > Shewanella > Shewanella sp. KX20019. The sequence continues at coordinate 2,939,699 of NZ_CP068437.1, forward strand.
AGCATTAGGTGAAAAAGCTAACACAAGTAAATAGACTAAAGCCCACTGTAGACCAAGCAGTAAAAATAGTGCAATCGAACCAACGACTTTATTGCTATTAACTGCTCCAGAAAATAGTATCTGCCTTGAAATTGAGCTAAATGTTCCCCAAAAAAAAGCAAACATAAGTACCAACATAAGTAGATCTATATGAGGTACAACAACCAGCTTTTTGAGCAAAATTGCTGCGACCCAAATGACGATCAGCGCCTGCATAAAGCGCTTCCAACTTTTATCGACACCTAAACTAACGACGCATACTAAAAAAGTCACTGCGATAACCCCTTCAAGAACGGTTTCCACCATTCCATCGGCAACAGAGCGCACGAGAGATGCACTCAATAAAAGTACTATTAGCGCGGCGGTCATGTAATAAAAATTATTATGCTTATTAATTTTATGCTCAAACACGCTCAAATCTCCCTACATGCGTTGTTATGACGAACCTTGGCAAACTCCCTATTAAACATCGCACATAATTCACATAGATCAATGTTTAGCACAGCATGATTTTGCAGTTAATCATAAGAAACTGAATTACAAATTAGTGAAAGACACTGAGGTGTTAGATAAAATAAATTTTAAGCTATAAGCCATTGGTTTAGAGTCATCTTAGCCATGCGTATATCGTTTAGAATACTAACTTAATAGAGTAAAATCTGTTGCTCACTGAGGACAAGTTTATTTTGACCTAAATAGCCTAAACCATTATGGTGTCGCCCCTAATAACTACAATAAATATAGGATGTCACTTCTCTAAAGAAGTGGTTAACAATGCCATGCCATCATTCAAGCCTGCGCTACTGTCTGCTTCACTGTTATTTATGCTAGTACAACTTGGAGTTATGCCAGCAGTAAATGCGGCAGGATCTTTTTATGCCACTCAAGAGTTGCAATCTCAATCCCCCCAAGCATTCGCACTGCAACCCGAAGCTCGAGCGTTTATATTAGCCGCTCAACCTAAAACAATTGCTGATGCTAACAGATTAGTTGAGCTCATTTTAGCTGATGACGGTTTAGTCACCGCACTGGCCCATTGGGAACAGCTATCAATCAATGATCAGATCCCCTACTTACGCAAAATCTTCGCATTAGAGTATCGTTCTATGGGGATAGAGCAACCGAAACTCATCATCGATAACCATAGCTACCCTAACAAAATGGTCTACTTTGACTTCGATATATCTCATTTTGCACCATCCCAGCGGTCAAAGATTGATAGCTTGAGCACCGGCACGGTTTATCTAAATCCGGACAAATTAGCGACTCAGGACAAATTTGCCAGTTTGGCATTTCTTATCCACGAAACCCGCCACTCTTATCAGTTTCAGTTGAGCCAACAAGTTAACAACAGTGCAAACCAGGCCACACTTGCTTCAGGCTATGTAGCCGCATTCAGTGCACAAAAGTCGTTAACTGGTTTTGGTTTTAGTGACTTTTTAACCCTGCTTAACGAATTTGAAGCTTTTCAGTATGGAAATTATGTTTTAGGTCAATTAACCGATTGGAGATTAGACCTTATCGGTATGGGGACATTCGCAAGCCAGTTTGATCACCAAGGTAAGTTAAAAATTGATTTAGCAGAGCTGATGCCATCAGCAAGCACTGATACCAGTGCCAAAACGACAACATCTAACGAATTGAGTCTGCTTGAGAAATATAATCTAGCGGCAAAAGAACAGTATCAACTACGACAAGCAGCTAGCGCCCTGTGAAAACGCCAAACCCTTTAGCCTTTATGTTGCTGGCAATGTTGTCAGCAATTTTAATGGCCACGATAGGCATTTTTGCTCGCTACACGCAGCTACCTGCTGAGCATATAACTTTTTACCGGCTCGTGATTGGTGCAAGCTGTATGTTAGCCTTTATGATTTTTACTGGTAAGAGTGACCAAATTAACCATAGACCAACTAAGCGCACCATTATTAACGGCGTGATGCTCTCTAGCTTTATGGTGTTTTACGTACAAGCTATCAACTATATCAGCATGGCCAATGCCGTAATGCTTCTTTATCTAGCGCCGATTATGACCGCTATCTTTGCCCACATTGTTTATAGTGAAAAGCTTACTAAGGTAAACTGCGGATTCATTGTATTAGCATTGTTAGGCTTCCTATTGATGCTACCCACCGATAGTGACACCTTGAGTCAGCACCAAGGAATGGGCTACTTATATGCCATTATGGCGATGCTAAGCTATAGCGGCTTTATGCTCATCAACCGTAAGCCTAGTCAATCTACGCCCTATCAAAGTACTTTGGTACAACTAACCGTCGGCGCTACCTGTTTACTGCCCTTCGTTGTCATCACACCAATAATGCCCTCTGCGGCACAAATGGGTTGGTTAATTGCCATTGGGGTCTTGCCGGGATTTGTTGCCATACTTTTTGCCGTAAAAGCACTACGCGTTTTGCCAGCAGTATCTTTTGGGACCCTTGCCTATTTAGAACCCGTTGCCGTCGTGATATTTGCTTGGTTGCTATTTGCTGAACAGCTAAGCGCCATACAGTTATCTGGTGCACTGCTAATTATAATATCAGGGATTGCCCAAGGTTTTGTCATCAGAGCACGGCAGCCAATAAAAGCCTCTGTTACTGAGTAGATCCATCCTCAACACTGTTTTATGAGCTAAATTTAATAAAAGGCACTGTCGGTTTTTATTATCAAAGCAGCTTTACATGGGGGAAATATGCGTCAGATCACCATAGATTGGCTCAGACTATTTCGCTACTCGTTACTGTTCATCGCATTTAGCCTGATTGTGACTATATTGATGCTAATTTACTTTTCAAGCAGCCTTGAAGAGGCTTGGCAAAAAGGATTAATGCTGACGTTAAAAGAGGTAGAGATCACCATTGAGCTAAGCCTAACGCTATTTATTTACATTAGTTTTCCGGTGTTACTGTTTCGATTTATGTACTACTTTTCGAAGATGCTTTATCGAGGTAGACGAGACGGCGTGGCAATTTTGACCTATAAAACGCTATTTAACCCACTTAATTTTTTGCTGTTCCCAAGCCTGCTCAATCCAAATGGGCTGATGTATCGAAGACGTTGTATTTTAGCGCTGCTGTTACTGCTATTAATCTACTTAGTTATTCTGTTAATCACCTAATCCCAGGCTAAGGTTACTTAATCTGCTCTAAGAATTTAACCACATTGTTCAAATTTCGGGTTCTAGCCATAGGCGGCAGTGAATTTAAAAATGCTTGGCCATAGTGTCGATTAACAATGCGGTTATCACATAAAATAAGTACTCCGCGATCTTTTTCATCACGAATAAGTCTACCAACCCCCTGATTTAGGGAGATAACAGCTTGTGGCAATGAGATCTCGGTAAAAGGATCTTTACCTTCCCTAGAGATGCTCTCGCTACGGGCACGATAGAGATTATCCTCTGGCGATACAAAGGGTAATTTGTCAATAATCACACAACTCAGTAGCCTGCCTCTCACATCGACCCCTTCCCAAAATGCGCCGGTACCAAGTAAGACTGCATTGCCTAGCTGGCGATATTTTTTAAGCAGGCTCTGTTTATTGGCCTGGCCTTGTACCAGCAATGGGTACGACACCCGCCGTTGCAACTCGATAGCGACCAGCTTGAGCATTCGGTGACTGGTAAAGAGAATAAATGTGCGACCTTTTGCCGCTTCGATGGCTTTAATGCATACATCGACAAATTGCGGCAATATAGCATTATGGTTACTGACGCTGGCTAAATGACGAGGCACACAAAATAGCGCATTATTCGCGTAATCAAATGGGCTGTGTAGTAACAACTCTTTGCATTTACCTATGCCTAGTTGCTTGGTAAACAAGCTTAAATCTTGATTTATCTGTAAGGTTGCCGAGGTAAATATCCACGCAATATTTTCATCAAACAGTTTTTTACACTCCTTGGCAACATCTATCGGTGCGATTCGAAGCATCAGATAACGATGTCCATAATCAATGCTGTAGGCAGCCTGATTGTTCTCACACAGAAAAAATAGTTCTAACTTTGCTGTTTGAGCCTCTAATTTTTCGAGTGCATCGTCCAGGTTATCACTGCGTCCAACATGCCCTTGTAGCAAGGACTGCAAAGCGCTTAACTCTTTTAACACCCCCCAAGACAGTGCTGATAACGCCTTATTGCTTAGCATTCGCCGCCAATCGGTATCGCCAGTTGCAAATAGCGCTTGATGCCACTCATGTAACAAAGTTAAGCAACGTGCACTCAATAGCTCGATCTGCTTTGCATCGCGTAACTCGGTGCGATAAATATCGGCAAAACGCTCCAGTAGCTCAGCAATTAACCGCGTTGAGCACTGCTGGCCAAAATAGGTAACGGCGATATCAGGAAGTAGATGGGCTTCATCAAAAATCACCACATCAGAATCGGGCAGCAATTCAGCAAAGCCTGTTTCTTTTATGATCCTATCAGCCAAAAACAGGTGATGATTTACCACGATGACCTGAGCATCCATGGCTCGATTTCGCGCCTTGCGGGTAAAGCAAACGTCGTAGTGGTCACAACGTTGACCTATGCAGCTCTCTTTTGCACTGTTGATCAATGGCAATGCTGCCGAGTTTTCAGACACAGAGACTAAGCCGCCAAGGTCGCCATCAACCGTCTGCCCAGCCCATTGATTTATTCTTAACAGATCATCAAGAATTTGGCTATCCATCGAACTTGCGCCCGACAACTCCTTCTCCATCAGATGTTGGCATAGATAGTTATTACGACCTTTAAGCAGAGCGACTTTAGGCGTGATCCTTAGCATTAACAGTAGTGCAGGAAGATCTTTGTAGAATAGCTGTTCTTGCAAGTTTTTACTGCCAGTGCTGACGATGATCTGCTTATTACTCAGTAGTGCAGGAATTAGGTAAGCAAAGGTTTTACCGACTCCAGTGCCCGCCTCAACGACCAAATTATCACAGCTGGTTATCGACTCACTGACAGCTTCAGCCATCTGTTGCTGCACTTCGCGGCGGCTAAAGCCTTTAATGGCCTTTGCAAGCACACCGTCAGCGGAAAATGTCGACGCGACCTGTTGTGTCAATCTCACACTCAAAAACCACCGTACTTAGTTGTCATAAAGTCCAACATCATTGCATTAGAAGGTAAAAATCACTGAAGTGTAACGTATGCCGCTTTTAGGTTAAATAGCCAAGCAGCTTCAATAGCTGCTCATTTAACAGCTCTATGGGGTGTAGCGATAAATGACATTCTCTGCTTCTTTATTAATATGCATCAATCAAATAAGTATTAAACCCGACAAAAGAGTTTGCTATGATTGTCTTTTTTATAGAACAGTTAGCATTATTCTTAAGCTCGCGGTTAAATAAAGTGACATTTAGATGAACATTACTCATATGCAAAAATAGTGGTTGCAATCAGTTGTAAAACTGATTAATTTAAATGCATCGCAATTGAAGAGTGTCTTCAGTTGGCAGATGTTTTGGTCATCAGACCTCACCGAAAGTCATTTATTGAGAACAGAATATGATACAGCTTACGAACACTATCCATCATCATCACCATATGCGGTAGCCTTCGGAAGCTCACTGCCGAAGGACTCATTCCTTCTGGCGGTTGATTCAAGAATATCAAAAACCCCTAGAAGGAATTCTAGGGGTTTTTTGGTTTTAGATTAACAGATTGTTTTATAAACATTTTTGAATCAACTTAAAGGAAGTAACCATGTCAGAGTCAACAAGATTAAGAATTGCCATCCAAAAGTCAGGTCGTTTATCTAAAGAGTCACTGAAATTATTAAAGAGCTGTGGCGTAAAATTCAACATCAATGAACAGCGACTCATCGCCCACTCTGACAACATGCCTATCGATCTGCTCCGTGTTCGAGATGATGATATTCCAGGCCTTGTGATGGACGGCGTTGTCGACTTAGGTTTTATTGGCGAGAACGTATTAGAAGAGGAGCAGATTGAGCGTCAAACCTTAGGAAAGCCTGCTGAATGTATCAAACTGCGCCAGCTTGATTTTGGCGCTTGCCGTTTATCGCTCGCCGTACCTAACGAGTTTAGCTACCAAGATGCTAACTCACTAGAAGGCCTGCGCATTGCAACGTCTTACCCCAACATACTACGCCGTTATATGCAGCAAAAAGGCATCAGCTACAATGACTGTATGCTAAAGGGCTCTGTTGAAGTCGCGCCAAGAGCTGGACTGTCTGACGCCATATGTGATCTTGTATCAACGGGTGCAACCTTGGAAGCCAATGGCTTATACGAAACTGATATCATCTATCAGTCAATGGCTTGCCTCATCCAGTCTACAAAAAGTCAGCCAGATGATAAGCAAGCATTAATCAACAAAATACTGTCGCGGATCAATGGTGTTGTTCGTGCAAAAGAGAGCAAATATATCCTGCTTCACGCACCGACTGAAACGCTTGAGCAAATTGTCGCGCTACTCCCAGGAGCTGAAAACCCAACGGTATTACCGCTAAATGATGATACCAATCGTGTTGCGATCCACGCAGTCAGCACAGAAGATCTTTTCTGGGACACGATGGAAGAGCTAACCAAGTTAGGTGCCAGTTCTATTCTTGTTATGCCTATCGAAAAAATGATGGGGTAAGCGGATGGACATTCTCAATTGGCAAACGTTAACCCCAACGGCAAAGCAAGCTGCACTAACAAGATCGCCTTTAATCGGCGATGCAAACCTAGAGCAAAGCGTAGCCGCGATCATTGATGCGGTTGTTAATGATGGCGATCAGGCACTGCGTCGTTTCAATGAGCAGTTTGATAACGTTGATATCAACCAGCTCAAGCTCTCAAAAGATGAGATAGCTAATGCTTGCGCAGCAGTACCAGACGACTTAAAGCAAGCCATAGCTCAGGCTAAAGGGAATATTAATGCCTTTCACCAAGCGCAAATCCCAACCAAGGTTGATATAGAAACACAGCCGGGGATCCGCTGCGAGCTTAGAACTGAGCCAATTGAGAAAGTCGGCCTGTATATTCCAGGTGGTACGGCGCCGTTAATTTCAACGGTACTCATGCTAGCACTACCCGCGAAAATAGCCGGTTGTGCCCAGCGAGTTCTAGTCAGCCCGCCTCCTATCAATGATGCGATCATATACGCTGCCAATGAATGTGGCATTACTGAGATCTATCAAGTTGGCGGCGCTCAGGCGATTGCCGCGTTAGCATTTGGCACAGAATCTGTACCGCAAGTCGACAAGATTTTTGGCCCGGGTAACCGTTTTGTGACTGAAGCTAAACGCGCAGTAAGCCAAGATAGTCGTGCAACGGTAAGCATTGATATGCCTGCAGGCCCGTCAGAAGTATTGGTGATTGCAGATGCGGATGCCAATGTCGAGTTTGTTGCGGCTGACCTACTTTCACAAGCTGAGCACGGTCCAGACTCTCAGGTCATGCTGGTGACGAACTCAAGCATAGTGGCTGATAAGGTAAATCAAGCATTAATCCAGCAACTAGCGCTACTTTCTCGCGCAGAGGTGGCAACCACTGCACTAAGTTGCAGCCGCACATTACTCGTTAGCGATATGGTGGAGGCTGCAGCAGTATCCAACCTTTATGGCCCAGAGCATCTCATTATTCAAACCGCAAACCCACGAGACGTGCTTGCTGATATTCGTGCAGCAGGTTCAGTATTTTTAGGGGCTTATACGCCAGAGTCTGTCGGCGATTATGCCAGCGGCACTAACCACGTTTTGCCAACCTACGGCTACAGTAAAACGGTCTCAAGTTTGTCTTTAGCAGATTTTAGCCGCCGATTTACAGTGCAGGAATTAACCCCTGAAGGCTTGATTTCTTTAGGGGATACGGTGATGACATTAGCGGCGGCCGAGCAGCTCGATGCTCATAAAAATGCCGTTGCACTTCGCCTTGCATCGCTTGATGACAATGCGCTTAACAAAACCAGCTTCAAAACAGACAGTCAGGAGGCATGATGAGCACAGCAAACAATCTTGCCCAGCGCCTAGCCAGACCGGAGCTGCTAGATCTCCAAGTTTATCAGTCGGCGCGCCGCATCGGTGGACAGGGTGATGTTTGGGTTAACGCCAATGAATCACCGTTTAATAATAGCGATTTAGTAGGGGTAAATCGTTATCCAGAGTGCCAACCCCCCGCCTTGATTGACGCTTATAGCAGTTATAGTGGAGTGCCTAGCAACAGCATATTAGCTGGGCGCGGCGCAGATGAAGCGATAGAAATTCTGATCCGCACTTTTTGTACCCCAACACAAGATGCAATTGCCAGCTTTGGCCCCACTTATGGCATGTATGCCATCAGCGCCAAGACGGCCAATGTCGCAGTCAATGAACTGCAATTAACAGCTGACTTTCAGCTGCCAAGTGACTATGGCTCTCAGCTCCACAAGGCTTCAGCTAACGCAAGTGTCAAAATAGTGTTTATCTGCAACCCTAATAACCCAACGGGCAGCGTTATTCCAAAGGCTGAGCTTATTAAGGTTATAGACAGTAATCCCCAGCGGATCATTGTCATCGATGAAGCTTATATTGAGTTTAGCCCTGAGTATTCAGTGGCAGATCTTGTCGAAAGCCGCGCCAATTTGGTGGTATTGCGTACGCTATCAAAAGCATTTGCGTTAGCGGGTGCCCGCTGTGGTTTTTTACTGGCCAACCCAGACATCATTGATATGTGTATGCGAGTAATAGCCCCCTACCCAGTGCCGCTCCCCGTGAGTGAGTTAGCCGTAAAAGCACTCAGCCCTACAGGTCTTGTCACCATGCAAAGCCAAGTGGATGAGATGAGTCAGCAAGGACTGCGGTTAGCGCAAACATTACAAACCTATGGTGCAGCTGTGGTCAAAGCCCATGGTAACTATGTATTAGCCCAATTTAGTGATAGAGCGGCAGTGTTACAAAAATTGACTCAAGCTGGCGTCATCGCAAGAAGTTACAGCGATAAACGTTTGGCGGATTCGATCCGCTTTAGTTTTTCAAATCGGTCGCAAACAGATTATTTGGTAAAGCTGTTTTCAACTTCGAACTAACAAAAATAATGATAGCTTGGCTACTAGGTTAAACAGCTCAAGCCAAGTGCAATCTAAAAGAAAACTGGAAGGTATTATCACCATGAAACAGAAAATTCTCTTTATTGACCGAGACGGCACGATTATCGAAGAGCCAGCCATCGACAAACAGGTCGATAGCCTGGCAAAACTAGTGTTTGAACCAAACGTTATTCCAGCATTATTAAAGCTTCAGAAAGCGGGTTACCGTCTGGTTATGGTCAGCAACCAAGATGGTCTTGGAACTCCCTCTTTCCCTAAAGAAGATTTTGATGCACCGCAAGATATGATGATGCAGATCCTAAGCAGCCAAGGCGTGAAGTTTGACGAGGTTCTGCTTTGCCCACATTTCAATGATGAAAACTGCAGCTGCCGCAAGCCAAAACTTGGGCTAGTCAAAGGCTACTTAACCGCTGGCCGTGTCGATTTTACCCAGTCTGCTGTTATTGGCGATCGAGACACCGATATGGGCCTGGCAGAATCAATGGGAATTGAGGGCTTACAGTACAACCCACAAAGTCTTACTTGGGATGACATTGCCGATAAACTTTTGAGTAAAAACCGCATCGCGACGGTAGTGCGCACCACCAAAGAGACCGATATCAAGGTGACTATCGATTTGGACTCTGGCGTAAAAGGCAGTATCGATACGGGGATCGGATTTTTCGACCATATGCTTGAGCAAATTTCAACCCACGGTAACTTTAAGATGGACGTTAATGTCGATGGCGATCTAGAGATTGATGATCACCACAGCGTTGAAGACACCGCGCTGGCGATTGGTGATGCACTGCGTCAAGCATTAGGTGACAAGCGTGGTATTGCACGATTTGGCAATGCATTTGAGCAATCGATCCCGATGGATGAAGCCAGTGCTGAGTGCTTGCTGGATCTGTCAGGTCGCCCGTTTATCAAATTCTCGGCAGAGTTTGAACGAGAAATGGTAGGTACAATGGCGACGGAAATGGTGCCGCACTTCTTCCGCTCCTTTGCTGATGGCCTGCGATGTACCTTGCATCTCACCACGTTAGGCGACAATGATCACCACAAGGTAGAGAGCCTATTTAAAGTGCTTGGGCGTACGTTACGCCAAGCTGTTGCCATTGAAGGAGATGCGCTGCCATCGAGTAAAGGTGTGCTATGAGTCAGCTAGAGTCTCCCAGTCAAAATATCGAAGCGATCACCGGCACGACGGTGATTATAGATACCGGCTGCGCTAATTTAAGCTCTGTACGCTACGCTTTTGAGCGCTTGTTATTATCAAAAGACGAACGTAAAAACTTGATCGTGACAGATGACATCACAGCGATTAAAGCGGCGACTCGCGTCGTGTTGCCTGGTGTTGGTACCGCAGGTGCCGCAATGGCCTCATTGCATAATAAACAGTTAGTTACAGTGATTCAGTCTTTAACGCAACCCGTTTTAGGGGTGTGCTTGGGCATGCAGATGCTGACCCAAGTATCAAAGGAGCGTGGCGCAACTGCCGTTGATTGCGAATGTTTAGGGATTATCCCAACCACTATTGAGCAGTTAGACAGTAAAGGGTTACCGCTGCCACACATGGGGTGGAACCAGATAACGCCTTCTGCGCACCCGATATTTGATGGCATCGACACCGGCGCCTATGTGTACTTTGTGCACAGCTATCGCGCGCCAATAAGCGATTACACTATTGCGACTGCGAACCATGGCGAGTCTTTTAGCGCTGCAATCGCCAAAAACAATTTTATTGGCTTGCAGTTTCATCCCGAGAAAAGTGCCACTGTCGGCGCGAAGATGCTTGAGAACTTCTTACAGATGACACAATCAAGCTTTGAAAGTGACGATAACCAGCAGCAAAAGGCGAAATCATGATAATACCAGCAATTGATCTGATAGAAGGCCAAGTGGTTCGACTCTATCAAGGTGATTATAATCAACAGACTACATTTGACTTAAGCCCTTTAGCACAGCTGCAATCTTATCAAGAGCAAGGTGCAAACTTGCTACACATTGTTGACTTAACCGGCGCTAAAGATCCGATGAAGCGTCAAACCCGGCTAATAGCCAGCTTGGTTAGAGGACTAGATACACCCATTCAAGTCGGCGGTGGGATCCGCACGGAGTCCCAGGTCAGTGAACTATTAGAAATCGGTGTCAGCCGAGTAGTGATTGGCTCTTTAGCAGTAAAAGAGCCGGAATTAGTTAAAAGCTGGTTTTTAAAATATGGCAGCGATGCCATCTGTTTAGCACTCGATGTGAATATCAATGAGCAGGGCGAAAAGATAGTTGCGGTATCGGGCTGGCAATCAGGTGGGGGCAAAACCCTTGAATCCTTAGTGGCAGAGTTTGAGACCGTTGGCTTAAAGCATGCATTAGTGACCGATATTAGTCGCGACGGCACTTTAAAAGGCGCCAACAATGCGCTTTATCAAGAGATAAGCGCGACTTATCCAGATATCGTTTGGCAAGCATCAGGCGGCATTGCAACCCTTGACGATGTTTCTGCGGTAAAAAACAGCGGCGCCAATGGCATCATCATAGGTAAAGCACTGCTTATTAAGCAATTTACGGTTGAGGAGGCGATAGAATGCTGGCCAAACGCATAGTCCCCTGCTTGGATGTAAAAGAGGGCAAGGTCGTTAAAGGAGTACAGTTTCGCAATCATGAAATTGTCGGTGATATCGTGCCATTGGCCGCTCGTTACGCTGAAGAAGGCGCCGATGAGTTGGTATTTTATGATATTACTGCAAGTGCTCATGACCGTGTTATCGATAAATCTTGGGTTAGTCGTGTTGCCGAACGAATTGATATCCCTTTTTGTGTTGCCGGCGGGATCAAAACAATCGAACAAGCCCGAGAAAAACTGGCTTTTGGCGCCGATAAAATATCGGTCAACTCCCCCGCCCTTAGCGATCCTAGTCTGATTGAAAGATTGCAAGATGAGTTTGGCCGTCAATGTATCGTCATCGGAATTGACTCCTATTACGACCACATCAGCGATAGCTACAAGGTGAAACAGTTTACCGGTGACGAGTCTGCGACCAAAGATACCCAGTGGTACACCCCTGATTGGGTCGAAGAGGTTCAAAAGCGCGGTTGCGGAGAGATCGTGCTTAATGTGATGAACCAAGATGGTGTGCGCCAAGGCTACGATATTGAGCAACTATCGATGGTACGTTCCTTGTGTGATGTCCCTTTAATCGCATCTGGAGGCGCTGGTACTATGGCTCACTTTAAAGACGTATTTACCTTAGCCAATGTTGACGCTGCATTAGCAGCCAGCGTATTTCACAAAGGCATCATAGATATCCAAGAATTGAAGCACTACTTGCGTGATAACAAGATTGCAGTACGTATTTAGACTGGCTCAAATGACTGATTTTATTAAACTGGCTTACATAAACTGGTTCTTAAAGTAGTCGCTAATTACGACTCTTATAAATAACATTTTATGAATAGCGATTTGTGAAAAGAAAAGAATTAAGGATGTAATATGACATCGCTTTACCAATCAACAGCAGATGACCGTGAATTATTGAGTCAATTAGACTGGGAAAAAACCGACGGTTTAATCCCTGCAATAGTACAAAACCACTTAAGTGGCAAGGTGCTTATGTTGGGTTATATGGACCAAGCAGCGCTAGACAAAACCTTGTCTACTGGCCAAGTGACTTTCTTTAGCCGCAGTAAAAAGAGGTTATGGACTAAGGGGGAAACTTCTGGCAATACACTAGATTTAGTCGCTATCGATATGGATTGTGATAACGATAGTCTATTAGTGCAGGTGATCCCCAATGGCCCTACTTGCCATAAGGGCACTGAAAGCTGCTGGAAAGACGGTAAATCCCACAGCTTTATCGATAACCTCAGTACATTGATTACTTCTCGAAAGGGCCAAGACCCAAAATCGAGTTATACCGCCTATCTGTTTGACCGCGGCACCAAGCGTATCGCTCAGAAAGTCGGTGAAGAGGGGCTTGAAACAGCATTAGCCGCCGCGACTAATGACAAGCCAGAGTTGATTGATGAAGCCTCAGATCTTATCTATCACTTGCTAGTGTTGCTAGAAGACCAAGCGCTGTCACTTGAAGACATCACAAGCAATCTAATGAAGCGCCATAATGCCGCTAAAAAAGCATAATCAACATCAAGACTAGCTATATCTTTAAAGGTATAGCTAACCTTTTCACATTTCCGCTCATATTCCCCTAACTAAAACAATCAAATAAAATTAGTGAATAATACTTTTAGTAACAGTTACATCCGTTGCGATAGCCTATATACTCCACATTAATGAGCCAACTCTTATTGGGTATTTGTTATGAGCCGTTTTATCAACTCACTTGCCTTAACTTTTGCACTTTTATGCTCTCTCTTAATCCCGTCAGCTACCGCAGAAAAACTCACCTACCTGATCATCGCGGCACAAGCTGAGCCCTATCAAATCAACAATGAAGCCGATCAAATCCAGTCAGGGATCATCACTGACATTGTTGCTGTAATCTCGCAGAAAAGGAAACTTGAAATAGATAATCAGGTCATGCCGTTTAAGCGCTATCTATATGAAATAAAACAGCAGCGATATCCAAATTGGATCAGTTATGGTTCACCTAAATGGCGCGCAGAAGATGGAGAACGCACGCAAAATAAACGTCTTTCTAAGCAGGCATTATTTAGCGCTGACCATATTATGCTGTCACTTAAAAAGAGTGATAGTAAAACTAAAAAGTTTACTGATTTAACCAACAAAACTGTCATTTTATTAAATGGATTTGATTACCCAGGATTAGTGCCAATTCTAGCGCAGAATGAGATGGCCACACTCGAGGTAAATAGTCATAAGAGTGCACTACTAGCGCTTAAAAATGGTCGAGGTGACATCTTCATCGAGATGAAGAGCCGAGTTTTATATAGCATTAAACAGCACCAGATAGATGCATCAATATTTGCCTACGCTGATATTGGCGAGGCTATTGCACCAGTTGAGATCCATCTTAGTTACGGAGATGGTGTTTCACAGGCGCTTGTCGACTGGATCGATCTACAGATTTTACAGATGAAAGCTAACGGTGAGATAGCGCAAATAATTAAGCGTTATCAATAGTGATAGCTAGCTGATTTTCTTTTATTAAGAACACTGTTTTTGAAGAGGATAAAACCGTGCTTGTCATAGTGTCGCCAGATCTAAGTTCTGATACAATCTGCGCCACTAAAATTAAGCTTCTTAATAATAAAAGTGTGCCCTATGAATCTTGCAGATAAAGTTTTAGTCGTAAATGACAACCTTCCCATCCGTACCGACAAGCCAGTCCACTCAGGAAAAGTTCGCAGTGTTTACTGGTTAACAGCAGAAGACAGTGCTCGCTTAATCAAAGATAAAGGCTATGACGTTCCTGCTGACGCCCCATTAGCAATAATGGTTATTAGTGACCGCATATCTGCTTTTGACTGCGTCTGGCAAGGTGAGAACGGTTTAAATGGTGTTCCTGGAAAAGGAACAGCGCTAAACGCTATTTCAAATCACTGGTTCAAGCTATTTAAAGATAAAGGTTTAGCTGACAGCCACATCCTTGATATTCCACATCCACTGGTATGGATAGTACAAAAAGCTCGCCCAGTGATGATTGAAGCGATTGCCCGCCAATACATTACTGGCTCAATGTGGCGTGCTTATAGTAAAGGTGAACGAGAGTTTTGCGGCATTACCCTGCCTGAAGGTTTAGTAAAGGATCAAAAGCTACCAGAGATCCTAATTACCCCTTCAACCAAAGGTGTGTTAACTGGCCTTGAAGGTGTACCAGAAGCCGATGATGTCAATGTCTCACGTAGCGACATAGAGCGTCATTACAAAGGCTTTGAGTTCAGCAACACTCAAGACATCGATCTTTATGAAAAGTTACTCTCTGAAGGCTTTGACGTGATAAGCGCTGCATTAGCTGAGCAAGATCAGATATTTGTCGATACCAAGTTTGAATTTGGTTACGTCAATGACGCTGCAGGCAATGAAAAACTCATCTATATGGATGAAGTTGGCACTCCAGATAGCTCTCGTATTTGGGACGGGTGTTCTCATCGTGACGGTAAAATCATTGAGCAGTCGAAAGAAGGTTTCAGGCAGTGGTTACTGAACCACTTCCCTGATGCGGATATTTTACTCAATAAAAACCGCATGGAAGAGCGCTTAGCACTTGCAACTAACAACAAACTGCCAGAGTCCGTTATGATGGATATCTCCAATACTTATGTTGGTATTGCTGAAAAAGTGATTGGTAAGAAGCTTCATATCAGTGAGAACCCGAAGCAAGAGATCATCGATACGCTGCGCAATGAATACCAGCTCATCGTGTAAGCGCCATTACACTAGCCATTAAATAAAAAGCCGCAATTTATATTGCGGCTTTTTAATGCTAGTTGATAGCCAGGCTAATTAGAGCAACGATTACTTATGCGGCTTCTTTTTATATATTGACTCTTCGCCCTCTGGACGAGTTTTTAACACTTTCAGAAACCACATATACTGTTCAGGGTAAGCTAATATGACCTGCTCTACAGCTTTATTCAACGCTATCGCTTCGTTCTCTTTACCCTGCATAGTTTCAGGTGCAATCGCAGGCATTACCGTTAGCTCAAACTGACGCCTAATTTGGTCATAACCAACCTTGACTGGCATCACTTGTGCGTTTCCGGCTTGCGCTAAACGTCCTACTACCGGCAATGTTGCTTTAGTTGTGCCTAAAAAAGGGGCAAAGATGCTTTTATCCGCTCCAAGATCTTCATCAGGGAGGTAAAAAAAGCTGTTGTTGTGTTTCAATTCCGTGAGCAGTGCTCTAATACCCGCCTCCCGCATATAGATGTTGCCACCTTGCGAGCTGCGCATACGATTATTAAACCAATTAAACAGTTCATTCTTGTGAGCTTTGGCCATCGACACCATAGGTAAGTCAAGGTTTAGCCGCAGCCCCGCATACTCGATTCCCCAAACATGGGGCATAATAAAAATCACCGGCTGCCCAGCATCTCTTGCTTGCTCGACATGCTCAAAGCCAACAAGCTTAACCCTGTTACGAATATTTTGACGAGATCGAACTAATAACTCTGCTTGAGCCAGCAAAATCATCACAAAATTTTCGACATTATCTCGAATTAATGCCTCTATTTCAGCAACCGATTTATCGGGGAAACAGGTGGTTAAATTGGCTCTGGCAACTTCAATCGGTTTTACCGCAATTTTTAATACCAGCTTTGACAACTGACGCGCAATGGGATCTCTTAACCACGCAGGCATCAGACCAAAAAGGACTAACACCAATATCGCTATCCAAGTCAGCCAATACTTGGGATGTAATAAAGATAACCTGAAGCGACGGTCAAAATATTTCGGTTTTCTAGACAAACGCAAAACCTCGTTAGCAAATGAATAACAGAAAAAGCCACTCAAATGAGTGGCCTCTTCATCACGATGCTAGTGCAATTACTTCTTTGCGTTAGCTTCTTCGACGCGACTTTTCAGCTTCTGTCCTGGACGGAACGTCACAACACGGCGTGCAGAAATAGGGATGTCCTCTCCCGTCTTTGGGTTCCTTCCCGGTCTTTGATTCTTATCTCTCAGGTCGAAATTGCCAAAGCCAGATAGCTTGACCTGCTCACCACTTTCAAGCGCTTGACGAACCTCTTCGAAAAACGTCTCAACCATCTCTTTCGCTACTCTCTTATTGATACCTAGCGTTTCAAAAAGATGTTCTGCCATTTCGGCTTTGGTAAGTGCCATACTTTTAGTCCCTCAACGATGCGTTGAACTCGGCTTTCAAAGAAGAAACCACCACATCTACCATCTCTGCGATCTCTTTCTCTTCAAGTGTACGAGTGTTGTCTTGTAATAAGAGTGCGATAGCAAGGCTCTTTTTGCCTTCCTCTACACCTTTACCTTGGTATACGTCGAACAAGTTTATGCCAACCAACTGATTTTCGCCAACTTTTCTTATCATTTTTACAACATCTTCTGCTGCAATAGAGTCATCAACAACGATGGCAATGTCACGGCGGTTAGCTGGAAACTTAGATACAGTCTGGGCTAGCGGTAATTTGGCATGTAACAACGCGTCTAATTCAAGCTCAAAAATAATTGTTTTGCCGTTTAGACCAAATGGCTTTTCAAGGGTCGGATGAACCGTACCTATGATGCCAATAACGCGATCATCTCTTAATATTTCAGCACATTGCCCCGGATGAAGCGCTGGATGCGATGCTGCTCTAAAGCTAAATTCAGTGTCCGCTACAGTCAAACCGATAACAGCTTCTAAATCGCCCTTGAGATCGAAGAAATCAACGGTTTTTGAATCCATTGACCAATGTTCATCGTTCTGGTTACCCGTAATAACAGCAGCAAGCATAGGTTGTTGTGAAACACCCGAGTCTGCAGTTTCATTGGGAACAAAACGCAGGCCTGTTTCAAACATTCTCACGCGGTTTTGCTGACGGCTCTGGTTATAACCGACTGCAGATAAAAGACCGGTAAACATTGATAGACGCATTGCTGACATTTCGACCGAAATAGGATTCGGTAAAATCATCGCCTCTGCATCTGGGTGGATTAAGTTTTGCTGCTTAGGGTCAACAAAACTATAAGTCACTGCTTCTTGGAATCCACGTGCAACCAACATGCTACGAACACGTTTAAGGCTGATATCAGACTCATTGTGATCAGACATGCTCAGCTGTGCAATTGGCGCAATGTTAGGAATATTGTTGTAGCCGTAGATACGAGCAACTTCTTCAATTAGATCTTCTTCGATTGCCATATCAAAACGGTAAGTTGCGGTAGTCACGCTCCACAGCCCTTCACTCACGTCAACGGCAAAGCCTAAACGCTCAAGAATTTCAGTGACATTACTATCTTCGATATGGTGACCTAAAATACGATCTAGCTTACTGCGGCGCAATACGATTTGCACTGGCTGCGGTAAATTAGCATCAGACTTAGCTTCAACGACAGGACCAGCTTCACCGCCACAGATGTCAAGCACTAGACGACTGGCGCGGTCCATCACTTTATGCTGTAGCTCTGGGTCAACACCACGCTCAAAACGGTGTGAAGCATCTGTATGCAAACCAATTTTGCGTGCTTTACCTAAAATAGCTAAAGGTGCAAAAAATGCACATTCAAGCATAATATCGGTAGTGTCTGTGGTCACACCTGAGTATTCGCCACCAAATACACCAGCAAGTGCTAGCGGTTTAGCTTGGTCGGCAATAATCAACATCCCTTCAGGGATAGTGATCTCATTACCATCAAGCAGTGTCAGCTTCTCTTCGCCAATTGGCTTACGAACCTGAATACCACCTTCCAATTTAGCATTATCAAATGCATGCATTGGTTGGCCAAATTCAATCAACACAAAGTTAGTGATATCAACAATTGGGTCGATTGAACGGATGCCACTACGACGTAGCTTTTCCTGCATCCAAAGAGGAGTTGCCGCTTTAACGTTGACGTTTTTGATAACACGAGCTAAATAACGTCCACACTCCTGCTCTGCTTCAATTGCAATACTGACTTCATCAGTAATGGTTGCCGTAACAGCTTCCCAAGTAGGCTCAGTCACCGCTTGACGGTTTAAAACACCCACTTCACGAGCAAGACCCGCCATACCTAAACAGTCAGCACGGTTAGCCGTCAAATCGACATCAATAATTGCATCGTCAAGGTCCAGATAGTCACGGACATCTTTGCCTATTGGCGCATCAACGGGTAACTCAATAATGCCGTCACTTTCGATGTCGATACCTATCTCACCGTATGAACAAAGCATACCGAAAGACGGTTGACCACGTAGTTTTGCTTTTTTGATTTTAAAATCACCAGGCAAAACCGCACCGACCATTGCCACTGCAACTTTAAGGCCTAAACGACAGTTGGGTGCGCCACAAACGATGTCGATTAGCTCATCACCGCCGACATTGATTTTAGTCACGCGAAGTTTATCCGCATCAGGGTGTTGGCCACACTCTACGACCTCACCAACGACAACACCGCTAAAATCTGCAGCCACGGTATCAATACCGTCAACCTCAAGACCCGCCATAGTAATTTGGTGCGCTAACTCTTCACGATTAACACTTGGGTTAACCCATTCACGAAGCCAAGATTCGCTAAATTTCATGCTATACAGCTCCGTTTATTTAAATTGCTTAAGGAAGCGAAGATCATTTTCAAAGAAAGAACGTAGATCGTTTACGCCGTAACGCAACATAGATAAACGCTCAACCCCCATACCGAAGGCAAAACCAGAGTAAACTTCTGGATCGATACCTACGCTACGCAGTACATTTGGATGTACCATGCCGCAACCAAGCACCTCTAACCACTTACCATTCTTACCCATTACATCGACTTCAGCAGAAGGCTCTGTGAACGGGAAGTAAGATGGACGGAAACGTACTTCTAAGTCTTCTTCAAAGAAATTACGCAAGAAATCATGCAATATTCCCTTAAGTTCAGCAAAGTTAACGTTCTCTGCAACCAACAAGCCTTCGACTTGGTGGAACATTGGCGTATGCGTTTGATCATAATCGTTACGATAAACACGGCCAGGAGAGATAATACGTAGAGGTGGCTTCTCATGCTCCATAGTACGAATTTGCACACCAGAAGTTTGAGTACGCAACATCACTTTCGGGTTGAAATAGAAAGTGTCGTGATCAGCACGAGCAGGATGATGCTCTGAAATGTTCAATGCATCGAAGTTATGAAAATCATCTTCGATTTCTGGACCATCTTTAACTGTAAAGCCAAGTTCACCGAAGAAGCTCTCAATACGTTCGATAGTACGTGTAACCGGGTGCAGCCCACCGTTTTCGATACGGCGTCCAGGCAGGCTCACGTCAATACTTTCTGCTTTCAACTGCGCTTCAAGCTCTGCCGCTTTCAATCCATCGATGCGAGTAGACAGTTGCTGTTGAACCGCTTGTTTAGCTTGGTTCACAGCCTGACCAAAGGCCGGTTTCTCTTCAGGGGGTAGCTTCCCCATCATCTTCATCATGTCGGTAATTTTACCTTTCTTACCAAGGTAATCGACACGGAGGTCATCAAGCGCTTTTAAATCTGTAGCGTCTTTGATGGCGGCTAAGGCCTGTTCTACAATCTCTGTTAACTGTGACATCATCTCTTCCAGTGCATGTAGGACAAACCTACGAGTCTTCGGGCTTACATATTTTCTAGGTGAAAATAGAAAAAGACACAAATTTTACGTGAGCAAAGCCCATTTGACTAGGGTTAATTGCACCTTTTTATAAGCTAACTGTTTATTTTGCCTAGTCCTTGTTCAAGTGAAAACCTCTCCCCTAAGCCCTCATTATAAAATTTGTGTTCCTCTCGTTTAATATAAGGTGGTTATTATGCTGCCTCAAATGTACTATCTCGCAGTTCGTTAACCGCAACCAAGCCAAGCTAAATAACGGTTTCAAGCACTTACACACAATGGCGAACAAAAAAAACACAAACAGATAGAAATCTGTAACTAATCGGTTAAGAAATTATTTTTTTTGCCGATGAATAATATGGTCGCCGTTCTAGGGTTGAGAGAAAATTATGAAAGAAGTTAAGTTTCGCTGGGTCGATAAATACCTTATCCATATGACGTTAAAATCAAAATTTACTGTTATGGCAGTTATTCCTATTTTCACTTTGATAGGTCTCACGCTCGTATTAACCAATCATTTCGATGAAAACCTGCAACAATCTCAGCTCACACAAGCCAAGCAATATAATCAACAGATGAGTGATGCGCTGGATAAAGCCTATCAATTAGTTGCAGATGAAAATAAACAGCAGTTTTTAAGTGCTTTAAGCGGTGACATCAGCCTATATGATGAGGAAAAAGCTAGCCGTGATGTCCAAACATCAGCAAATCAGGGCGGCGGCTCCCAAGTACAAGGTAACAGCATCGAAAGTATAAGTCGTAGCAGTCAAAACGGTTTGATCACCGTATCAAATGTTGCAGTAAATCAAGAAAGCACCAATGAATATTTTGTCTACGGTACGCTTATCGGACTTATCTTGATAATTTGGGTCACTGGTTACTACATATCTACCTTTGTTGGTGGCGCACTGTTCACCAACGTAATGGCATTGAAGAAAGCCGCTGATGGTGACTTAACAGGCCGATTAAACTTTTTTGAAGTCAAAGACGAATTTAGTATCTTGGCTATCAGCATTGACACCTTGGTTGAAAGGCAGCATAAGCTTGTCACTCAAATGACCAATGCCAGCACGCAGATCCGTAATGTCGTGCAAGCCTTTAGAGATACTGCCCAAGAGGGCCAATCACTTGCTATGAACCAAAGGCAACATCTAGATTCACTGGCAACCGCAATGGAAGAGATGACCGCAGCGGTAAAAGAGGTAGCCCGTAATGCAGAGCAGTCGTCTATAGAGACACAAGAGGCTAATAACCAGGTTGATGCAGGCTCTAGAGACATCGCAGTGACTGTGGATGCTATTGGTGGGCTCAGTAATGAAATAGCACAAGCATCTGATGCCGTTAATAACCTAAACGAAAACGCGGCTAAGATTGATGAGGTGGTCACCACGATTAATGCCATATCAGAGCAAACTAACCTACTCGCATTAAATGCTGCGATAGAAGCAGCGAGAGCCGGCGAACAAGGACGAGGCTTTGCCGTTGTCGCTGATGAAGTGAGAACACTTGCAGGACGTACTCAAGCGGCAACGGTTGAGATAAAATCGATGATCGAGGCGTTGCAAGCGGGTTCAAGAAACTTAAAGCATGTGATGAGCCGGACGGTCGAAAAGGCAGAGGAAGGCAAAAAACATGTTATAGATACTGGTGAAGATCTACAAAGTATTGCGCATCACAGTGCTAAGGTCTACGAAATGAGCACATTAATTGCAACATCAGCCGATGAACAATCAGCCGTTGCCAATGAAATCGCAACCAACTTAATGGAGATCCGCAATCAATCCCATGATGTTGAACAATCTGCTAATCAGTCTGTTTCAGGTTGCGATGAACTGCACGCAACAGCGGAACAACTTGATACATTATTGATAGGGCTAAAAATCTAGTTTCTTCCGCCAACATTGAAAAGGGTAGTACTTTAGTACTAGCCTTTTTGTGTCACTACCCAAATAATTACAATCCAAACCGCGCATTATTTACATTAATCTAACAAGGATTGTATACTCGTTTTATCGTTTCAATTTTATCCTTAAACAGTATGGATGCTAGTTAAGGACGCAACTCACTATTTGAGCGTAACTTTAGCATGCATAATCGTAAGAACCGCCTCCCTAAATTTACGGACTGGCGTAAAAGTTTACCGATGAAGTTCATGCTCATCCAGCTTGCTGTGGCTGCAATAATCATCTTAGCCAGTGTATGGTTTCTTAAGTCTATCGAAATTAATCGACTTATTGATAACCAACAAACATTGAATATTAATGTCGGTAAAGCAATTACCGCGACGTTACAGCAAAAAACGAATCGAATTGAAAATTTGGCTGTATCAATCAGTGCACTTGGTGAGCTTTATCAGCACAGCCCTACTCTTTTAAACGAAAGTATCCCTGCGTTACTCGATCTGTTAGGCCAAGAAGAGGTCATTCTTGGCGGTGGAGTTTGGCCCGAACCCAAAGCATTTAACAAAGAAAAGCGTAAAGACAGCCACTTTTGGGCTCGTAATAAAGGCGGGGAACTGCTTAAGATTGATGATTATAACCAAGACGACAACCCTGATTACTATAAAGAAAACTGGTATATTCCAGCAAAATATTACCCTGCAGATACCACTTATTGGTCTAAATCCTATATAGACCCTTTTACACAAGATCCCATGATTACAGCCTCTGTGCCAATGTGGTCACATCACGAATTTATAGGTGTTTCTACCGTCGATATAGCACTGTCGAGTCTTGATGATTTTTTCAGAACGGCGCTATCTGGACAGCGTGGTTATGTATTTGCGTTAGATCAGCAAAATAGGTTGCTGTCATTCCCCAGCATAGACGCAGATGTTACTGCAGAGGGTGAGCTAAAACGTTTATTTCAACCTTTTGCAAGATTCACAGAGCAACATGAGTCATTCAAACCACTGCAAATCCAATTAGATAAAATTGATGCCAAATTTATTAATCAGGCAAATATAGATAGAGCCTACACCACAGAGCAGCTTAAAAATGTTACTGCTAATATCCCGGTTCACGAACGTGCCAAATTAACCGCCTTGATCAACCAAAATGCAAAAAGCAAACTGCAAAGCGTTCAATTATTAGCCAGCGTTGAACTCGACAATGATCCACAACTGCAAGAGCCTGTTATTGTCACCGTTTTCCTAATGCCTGGTACCTATTGGAAAATTGTCCTAGTAACACCATTAACAGCGATAGAAAGCAGTGCTAAGTCAATTGCCAGCTCCGTAGGCCTTTATTTAGTTGGCATCCAAATTATTGCACTAATATTGTTATTTATTTTGCAAAATAAGCTGTTTATTAACCCTATTAGTCGAATGGTAAATGCCCTAAACAACAGTAACCCAGCATTGATTGAGCTTGAAAGCAACAATCGCAAAGACGAAATTGGCATGCTCGCTAAAGCTTTCAGTTCCCGAACACATCAGTTAGAGATAGCACTGGCCAGCTTAGATGCCACCAACCTTGCTTTAGAAAAGCAGCTAGAAGTGCAACAACTTGCACAGGCCGAGCTCAAAGAGAGCAAAGAGCATCTTAATTTGATATTGAACTCTGCACACAACTTAATATTCATTAAGAATATAGCGGGTGAACTAACACTGGTGAACGATCTATTCTGCCGTACAGTTGCACTAAATCGAGATGATATAATTGGTGTAAGAGACCATTTGATTTTGCCTAGAGATGTTGCCAAGATAAATAGCGACAACGACAAGCTAGTGATAACGCAAAAACAGGAACTCAGTTATGAGCAAACCTTCCCAAGTGAAGGTGCTCTTCACACTTACTTGGTCACAAAGTTCCCAATTCTTAATCATCAGCATGAAGTTACATCTGTAGGTACCATCGCATTTGATATTAGTGAAACCAAGAATCTGGAGCTTAAAAATAAGGCCCAGTTTGAGATCCTAAGGCAAGAAAAGTCCAAAAATATCCGTTTCATTGAGAAGTTAGAAGAGACTAATAAACGACTTCAACATGAAACAGTACAAGCGCGGATCCAATCAAATAAAGAGTTTAATTACGAAAAGGTTAAATTAGATAATCAAGCACTATACCCTACTCTAGTCGCCAATCTTGTAAGGCCAATATTTAGACAGCAAGATGAGCTAGCGGCGAATGCTTATCGTTTATCGAATGGTACGCTTAATGCTGCAGACTTTGGTGTAGAACTCACAGAGCAAACCGAGCGATTAAGACACTTAGAATATTTACTATCAGCACAAGACTATGGTGCTAAACCAATTGATTTAGTGCAGCTATTAGAGCACACAGTTGCGCTGCTAAAGCCTAAATTCGTCGATTCAAGCGTCAATATAGAGATCCAAAGTGATGACCGACTTATCGTCGACGGGATCCACTGGCACTTTTTAATCCTGTTCTATAGACTCATTAACAATACGTTAACAGATGCATTTAGACCTACTCAAGCTAACAAAAGCATTAAACTTATTTTGGCGAAACAGAAAAATGAACTTGTCATAACCCTCTATGATAATGGTAAAGGGTTTACCCCGAACCAGTTGGATCCATTACAGCAGCAGATGGCTGAAAATGAAATTCACGGCACTATCACAACATTATCGGTGTGGTTGCAAAGTGAGTTTGGCGGTAAAGTACAAATAAGAAGCTTGCAGGCAGAAGCTCAATATAAAACACAAATTAGTTGCTCTTTATCACTGACATAAAAAAGCACTCATCTGAGTGCTTTTTTACCGTTAAAAGAACGTCAATCGAACTACATTGAAACATCCACAATATAATGACCTTGTAGCCAATTTCGGCCAATGAGTAGCTTGTAGGTCATTTTACTTCTGTCTCGCAGATTGACTTTTACTTTATACTCTTCACCTAACTCGCCAATGTTCAGTTCGACCATGTAGCGTGTTTCGCTACCTTGAGCATTACGAATAAGTGAGGTTTCTACGATGCGAGATGTTACAACCTTAGATTCACCCTTTTCGTTCTCGGTGGTAAATTGAATCACCTTGCCGACATTTTTATTCATGTCAGTCTGTTCATTTTCAATTTTAAAATCTACAGCATGTAGTGAGTTTTCCACTGCGCCGGTATCAATACGCGTTTTAAACATCATAGCGGTTTCAACGATGCTAATGGGGGCTGTCGGGCCAATATACTTTTTGTCAGAGACATCCACGACATAACGTCCTTTAAGCCAGTTTCGTCCTATTAGCAGCTTATAATCCATATGACTGCGGTCACGTAAATTGACTCTTACAGTTCGCTCCTTGCCTTTAAAGCCAACATCAAGCTCTACCATATAACGCGTTTCAGAACCTTGGGAGTTACTCACCGTCGATGTTTTAACAATCTTAGCTTTTATGCGTTTAGACTCACCCGCGGCATTTTCAGTGGTGAAAGACAACATTTTACCAATGTTGTCTTTCATCTCTTTAGCATTTCCACCTTCGACTTTAAGATCGACTGCATGTAGAGAGGTATTTACCGCCCCAGTGTCTATACGCGCGACATAGGGTAAATCAGCATGTGCTACAAACATATTTGCCGTAGAGCCAATAACCGCTTTGTCATTGGCCTGTACAGATAATGACGTCATTAAGGTCAACAGGCACCATCCTATTTTTTTTAGCATTGCGATTCCTAAAAGTAGTTAAGTCAATTTATTGCTGGTTCAACGTTATCATAGCAAGAAACTTTGCCGTTTGACGCCAAGCTGTGCTGGCAATTAAGTGAGCCTCTCAGATTTACACTTCAACCACTGAAAATTTTTATCTGTTGTAGGCCAACTAAATAAATTTAGCAGCTTAAACCTGACGTTAAGTTGAACAAGGGGTCTAAAACAAGTTATAAGAAATGAAGAACAAATAGAGCAAACAATATCGCTGAACAAACGCAATGGCATACATACCATCGCTTTTGAAAACTCTCTTTATAAAGCTTAACGTTTCGATAAAGTTGCACCCCTAGCCAAACAAGGATAAATGGCACAAAAGGGAGAGAGATAACCAACGGGAAAAAGCCCCAGCCGAAGTCAAATGCATTCTGGCTAAACAGGCGTAGAAAAAACCAAAAAACAAGCAAGCAAAAATAAACTATTAAATGTTGTCCATTAATAGACCGCTTTAGATTTTCTAGCATTGAATTCCCTATATCCATAACTGAACATTAGGCCTTATTGAAACGAGCAACAAGGACAAATACAGAGAATTCTGTAACTAAATATAAAATTACTCGCCACTAAGCAGCCATGAGTTTAGCAATCTCTTGGTCAAACAAATTCTTGATCAAACATGAAAACTCAGTAATAAACAGTGTCTGCTCAGCAGTCGCCTTATGAGTCGCGACTCTTGCAAGGATCTCCTCTAGATCATACACAATCGAATCAACTTCTCTAATGACGATGTTTCGCTGAGTAAATGTCAAAGAGGGGTTTTGGCCGCAAACCATGATAATTTGAGCAGCAAGTTGTTCTTCAAACAACTCCATGACAGAATCTTCTGCGGCAGATTGTTGTTGCGAGTTTTCAAATATACCTAAATGTTCAGTCAAATATTGAACTAGGTGCATATACCCGTCTTTATCGGTAACCATATCCCATCCGAAATCTGCAAAGTGCATCGATGATAAAGCGGCTCAAAAGGAGCCGCTAAAAATCTTTTGGATAAGAATCTTATCTGAGTTTAAAGTGAAATGATATCGACTAACGCTATTTCTTAAGCATCAAAATAAAGGATACCGGTACCGCTTTACTAATTGCCGACAAACCCGCAATTTCGCGCAATTTGTCTACACCTCGGGTTAGCCCAAAACTATCTGAGTTCACAATCACAGGCATAACACTGGCGACGAATAAATGAGTATCTGAAAGCCTAGCTATACTCACCGTAAAGGGCAGATTCACTTTTTTACCGTGTAAGTCCACAACCCCTTCTATGGTCGCGACTTTCATTTCCCCTACATTAATACTGCTGAGCAGCTTAGTATCCACTTTGGCTGTCAATGTCAGCTTGGGGTACTTATCAACTTCAAACAACAGCGACCCCATGCGTTCATCTCTTATTTCTACACTGGTATCTACGCTCGCAAGAGAAACGCTTAACTCAAAATCACCCTTATCATTGAGCGTTCCGGCTATATTTTTGAAGTGGTGAACTTCAGCAATATCACCTTTTTTCACCGAAATGAAATTTACGTTTGATTCATCATTTGTGACTTTCCAGCTTGCTGCTGAGGTGACAAACGACAACGGAATAAGTAGTAATCCAATAATGACATTTTTCATAATAGCTCCCTCTAGACAAAATAGTTATAGGTATCAATATGCAACACTATGGCAATCGCTAATTTAGCATAACCTCTTACACTACACAGTACATTCTATTTTCACAGTATGAGATTATTTTAGTACACGGGGAGTTTTTACCTACTTAAAAAGCAAAAATGCCACTTAATAAAGTGGCATTTCTATTCACATACAGCTACGGAGCGAGCCTATCGTGTAGCCATTGGTCGTTTGATGATTTCACATAGATAAATCTGTCATGAAGCCTGTTCTCACCACCCTGCCAAAATTCAATGCTGGTTGGTTTAACGATGTAGCCTCCCCAAAATTTTGGCAAAGGAACGTCGCCCTTGGCAAACTTAGCCTTCATCTCTGCGAACTTTGATTCCAGTGCTTTCCTTGCAGAAATAGGGCTAGATTGCTTGGAAACCCACGCTGCTATTTGACTGTCTTTTGGTCGTGACATGAAGTATTTCAAGACTTCAGTCTTTGATAACGGCTCTGCGACCCCTGTGATCGCGACTTGCTTTTCTAACGTATGCCAAGGGAACAGCAAACTGACCTGCGAATTAAGAGCAATGTGCTGCGCTTTACGGCTCTCAAGATTGGTAAAAAATACAAAACCATCATTACCAAACCTTTTAAGTAATACAATCCGTTGAAACGGCTGGCCGCTTTCATCCACAGTGGCCACTGACATCGCCGTCGGATCTTTTATCTCTGAATCCTTGACTACTTCTAGCCAAGATGTAAAAAGTTCCATCGGATCATCAGGAACATTCTCGCTATGCATCTCTCCAAGAGAATATTCACGGCGGATATCGCTTAGCTCTGACATCTATCAATCCTTTCATATTGCATGATAAAAGAGGTACTCCAGATAATTCATCGCTATAGTTTACTTAACTTTGCCGTTAGAATCAGCCCAAACATGCAGTAATTCTAGCCCCAGCGTTGCACCAGCTAATGCGGTGATCTCTGCGCTGTCATACGCAGGCGCCACTTCAACAACATCCATGCCGACAATGTTCATCCCATTCAAGCCACGAATGATCTTCATCGCTTTATCGCTCGTTAGTCCACCGCATACAGGTGTACCAGTGCCCGGCGCAAAAGCTGGATCTAAACAATCGATATCGAATGTGACATATAAAGGCATGTCACCAACTCTTTCTCGAATTTGTGCGACGATTTGAGCTGCACTTTGATCGTTTGCTGCGGCGGCATCAATCACTTTGAAGAGATGATTTGACTGATCATACTCAGTTCTAATCCCAACTTGAATGGAGTGTTCAGCAGCAATAATACCCTCCTTCGGTGCGTGATAAAACATGGTACCGTGGTCATATTTACTACCCTGACTATAGGTATCTGTATGTGCATCGAAATGCAGTAAAGCCATTTTTCCATGTTTTTTATAGTGAGCACGTAATAGCGGTAAAGTAACGAAATGGTCACCACCGAAACTTAGTAGCGCTTTGCCAGACTCAACGATTGCTGTGGCAAAGTCTTCTACTCGCTTAGTAAAATCAGCAGAGTCACCACAGTCATAAACGAGATCACCGGCATCTACCACTTTAATGTGATCGCTTAGTTTAAACTGCCATGGCCAACGCGACTCTTCCCACGCTAAGTTCACTGAGGCTTGACGGATTGCACCCGGTCCCATACGGCCGCCTGAACGTCCTGTGGTAGCCATATCGAAAGGCAAACCTAACACGACAACATCTGCATCGCTCTCCAATGGCTTAAAGTCTAATGGCAATCTTAAATAGCCAAACGCATTTGAGTAAAGCGAATAATCAGGTTTGTCTGCAATAGTGGTCATAAAAGCTCCGTAAAAGGTCTACATTCACAAAATCTGAGCGGTTAGCTTTTCGCTAACAGCTTGAATATAATGTTTATAATTAAAGTTATTCGTCGTATTGAGCCGAAGGTCACAGCTCGCCACTTCAATATCCGCAGAAAAGTCTTTCGCCATAATGTCTTGGTTAACGCCAATTACATCCCAGCTAATGGGGTTAAAAATATTCAACATTGCGGTAAATATATTGAACGAATAGTTTTCAAAGTTCAAGTTTGTTTCAATGCTCACGTAAGCACTCTGTGCTTGTGGTGTAATATGTATGGTTAAGAACTGCTCTCCGTTTAGCCCATTTACCGAGTAGCCACAAGGGTCGAAAAGGTGATCATCAAAAGTAAAGTCAGGTAATAATCTGTGCAAGTTAAGCTTGCTCAATATCATCGACTTTGTTTGATCTGCTTGACGTAGATAGTCAGCTGCATCACCTTTTATGTGGTACATCAATAAGCTCGTGCTACTGCAAAGTTTTTCAGACGTTTCGCTGCAAAAAAGATAATGGTGATGGCCATCTAAATGACCGACACGATATGCACTGCCGTTTAGCCTAGATTTTAATTGTTTGGCATCATCTTCAAAGTGTGTTGATTGGAGATGAGACAAAAACTCGCTCTTCCTCTGATAGTTAAAAGATGAGATGTTATCGACACCCATTTCATCAATCAAAAAAAGACCAGCTTCAACCAGATTGGTATTACCGCATGTAATGAGCAACAATTTGTTATCCCAAACAAAAAGGCTAGATTCACTTAAAATATAGGCATCACAGTCGTCGTTTGACATGACGGAAAGAATGTCTGCCCCCGCGAATGCAAGAGCGCGATCCCAAAATGCACGTTCATAGCTTCGTAGTGAACCCGTTCCGAATTTGATTCGGAGTTCGATTTTCTTTTCTGAACCTTCAAAAAACATCTAGCGACTCTTTTGTGTGTAAAAAATAAGACCAGTGCTGAGTACACTCACCACTGGTCTAACAATTCTCAACCAAAATCTGAACTATGAAAAATCTTCGAGATAAGTATACCCTTTTAAGCCTAACTGCAGCTCTTCAAGAATATTACAACGCTCACCTTCATCAATATGCTTGTTAACTAACTCTTCATAGGTTCTCATAAATGAAACGGCGTCCAAATTTACATACCTAAGCACATCAGCGACGGTGTCACCGGCTAATACTGAATCTATATTAGTACGACCATTATCATCAACTCGCACTACTGCGGAATTCGTGTCGCCAAATAGATTATGCATATCACCTAATATTTCTTGATATGCCCCGACTAAAAAGAAGCCAATAAGGTAAGGGCTTTCTTGGGTCCAAGCAGGTACAGGCAGCGTGGTTTCAATGCCTTGCCCATCAACATATTGATCGACAATCCCGTCTGAATCACAGGTAATATCAAGCATTACCGCACGGCGCTCAGGCTCTTTATCTAACCCCGATAGTGGTAGCACCGGAAATACTTGATCAATTCCCCATGCATCAGGTAATGACTGGAACAATGAAAAATTAACGAAAAATTTATCGGCTAATTTTTCGTTTAGTTCGTCAATCACCGGCCGATGAAAACGATATTTTGAACTCATGCTGCCTTGCAACTCATGGCACACTCGCAAATTAATCTGCTCAGCCCAGGCTCGGTCTGCCAGGCTCAGTTGTCCTAATGCAAATAAAGAGTGTGCTTCACTTAGATCACTTTGACAGTCATGGAAAATTTCAATTAATGCTCTCTGATCCGCTTTGCCACTGACTTCAGTCCAAGACTGCCACATGTTTTGCAGCAATAATGGTGCATCAATGCTAGGAGGGGAGATCGTCTCCGGCTTATAGGACTCAGTGCCAATTACATCCGTTATTAGCACTGCATGATGTGCTGTTAAGTAGCGACCAGATTCTGAGATAATCCTCGGCATCGGCTGTTCATACTCTTTACACATATCATTAAGCACACTAACGATATTATTAGCATACTCAGTTAGACCGTAGTTCATTGAGTTAGCACTCTGACTACGCGTACCATCGTAATCAACCGCGAGCCCGCCACCGACATCAAAGCACTTTACATTAGCGCCAAGCTTCATTAATTCACAGTAGAAACGCCCCGCTTCACTCACACCTTGGCGAATATCTCGAATATTGGCAATCTGGGAACCGAGATGAAAATGCAGTAACTCTAATGAGTTTAACATGCTCGCATCTTTCAATTCATCGATGACTTTGAGTACTTGCGCAGCAGAGAGTCCAAATTTCGACTTCTCTCCGCCACTCGCTTGCCACTTACCTTTGCCTTGAAACGCTAGGCGCACTCGCAGGCCTAATCTCGGCGTTACGCCAAGCTCTTTCGCTTGCGCTAACACCATTTTAAGCTCAGACATTTTCTCAAGCACGATGTAAACCTTGTGCCCAAGCTTCTCGCCAATTAACGCCAAGCGGATATATTCTTTATCTTTATAGCCATTACAAATAATCACAGAGCTGGCTTTTTGAGCCATGGCTAGCACAGCCATTAACTCTGGCTTACTACCCGCTTCAAGCCCTAATTGCGGTACTTCTTTTTCAACCTGACTCGCCAAAATCTCTTCTACAACCGTTTGCTGCTGGTTAACTTTAATCGGGTAGACTAATAAATAATCAGCTTCATATTGGTATTTTTGAATCGCTTGATTAAAAGCCTGGCACAGACTATTAACTCTGTGATGAAGGATCTGTGGAAAGCGGACTAGAACAGGCAGAGCAACGCCTGCTTTAACCATATCTTTGGCAAGTTCATTTAAGCCAATTTTACAATCAGGGCGGCTAGGTTCTGGAGAGACTGTAACTTCCCCATCATCACCAATACCATAGAGCCCTTGGCTCCAATAGTTTACGTTGTAACTTGCACGTGCATCATCAATAGACCAATTGCTCATATTTTCCTAACCTGCCTATTTAACCTATATAACGCTAAATAAAGCCTATAGCCTCATTTAACCATCTTATGACTCAGCGTCATTCACTAAAAACCAATAACTAGCACTGTTCTTATCTTCTTTTCGTACGCTGAAAGCTTACCGTGTTAACTGATAAACATAGCATGTAAAACGTGAGGGTTAAATTCTTCCCGACGTTTTTGTCGATTGTAGCCCTATAAAAAACGGCTCAAACTTCGCCTATTATTAGCTTAATTTAGCAGTGTTTTTTGGGGGCGCAATTAAACCTTGAGAAGGTAAATAAATCAAGCTCAACCTCAAGATACTAACCAACAACTTCTGCATTTGTTTACCTAAAAGCTTAAACAACGCACATATAAAGCAAATACACCGAAAAAAGCCCCGTTTTATTGAGACTAAATCATATCTTCCAGGTATTAGCGCCTTGTGGCTAAAGCATATTGATATAAATTCCACTATAATCGCAGCAGAAGTTAGTCATCATAGTAAAAAGTAGAGAGAAACATGATTGAGATAGGCAAACCCTGCAAGCTTGAAGTTGTAAAACTGGTTGAATTTGGCGTTTATTTGGATGCCAAGGACTTAGGTCAGGTATTACTTCCGAGCAAAGTCGTCCCAAAAGAGTGTCATGTCGGCGATATGGTCAACGTGTTTCTCTATTTAGACTCTGAAGACATGATTATCGCAACCACTAAACGCGCATTAGGGCAAGTAGGTCAATTTGCCTATTTAGAAGCTAAAGTAAATGGTCCTTATGGCGCTTTTCTAGATTGGGGCTTAGATAAAGATCTACTGCTACCTTTTGGTGAGCAACATAGAGAGATTGAAGAGGGTAAATCATACCTTGTTCGTATTTATACCAGTCACGTTGATGACCGTATTGTTGCTTCTTCTAAAATTGATAGATTCCTTGACACGACTGAGCCCACTTATGAAGAGGGTGAAGAGGTGAGTCTCATTATTGGCGGAACCACCGATCTTGGTTTCAAGGCCATTATCAATCATTCACACTGGGGCGTACTCTATAGCAACGAAGTATTTACCCGCCTAAGCTTCGGTCAAAAGATCAAAGGTTTTGTTAAGCGTGTTAGAAGCGACGGAAAAATTGATCTGTCTTTACAAAAAGGCGTCAAAGAAGAGTTAGATAAGCATTCAACAACTATCTTGTTTAAATTGAAACAAGCTGGAGGTTTTTTACCTCTCAATGATAAAACAGCAGCTGAAGTCATATACTCTCAACTCTCTATGAGCAAAAAAGCATTTAAAAAGAGTATTGGCGGCTTGTATAAGAAGGAGCAGATCACGATCTCACCTGATGGGATCCGCTTAGTCGATTGATTCTTAGCTATATAATCTTTGTAGTCTGTGTAAACGGCTATAAATACAGCGATTATAGTTAATGTAAGCGAAACCACCTTTGCATTAAAGCATGGCTCTGTTATAACAAAGCCATGCTTTTTTATTTAGGGACCAAAATGGAACTCACTCAACATGAAGCGCGGATTATTGGTGTGCTACTCGAGAAAGAGCTCACCACACCAGAACAGTACCCTTTATCCCTCAACAGTTTAACATCCGGTAGTAATCAAAAATCCAGCAGAGACCCAGTGCTCAACTTGAGCGAGTCCGATGTTCAAAATACAATCGATAGTCTTGCCAAAAAACGTTTAATCTCAGACCAATCAGGCTTTGGCAGTCGAGTGGTTAAATATAAGCACCGCTTCTGCAATACCGAGTTTAGTGATTTGCAATTAAACCCAGCGCAGCTAGCTATCATTTGCTTGTTATTACTCCGCGGTCCTCAAACACCTGGCGAGCTAAGAACACGTAGCAATCGACTGCATGAATTTAGCGATGTGAGTGAAGTTGAACACGCACTGGTTGAACTCGCTCGCAGAGAAACACCATTAGTCGCTTTATTAGCGAAGGAGCCAGGCAAAAGAGAAGCACGCTACTGTCAACTTTTTACTCCTATGAATGCAAACACTGAATCTAGCGCTTTATTGCCAGTAGACACCGTAAAGCCAAGTCATTCACAACAGGAGCTAAGTGATAAAGTCGCTAAGCTTGAAACTGATCTAAGTGAGTTAAAATTACTGGTGCAGCAGTTACTCGCTAAATAACTAACATTAGGATTAAACAAAAATTAATCCATTAACGCTAACAAATAGTTAACGCCCTTCAGTTGCGGTGGTAACCTGTTAGCTGTTTTAATTCCACTGATTAAGGGAATAGTTTGGAAAATAGCCCACACAACAATAATTTGCGCAATATGCTCTTACTTGCCAAATTTGAAGTCAAGAAGATGTTATTCAACCCTAGAGGGATGATCGCGCTCGCCGCTTTCGCCCTCGTTTGGTTACTTATTTTGCTCTATCCGATCCGAGGCGCATCAGAGTTTCTTATCACTCCTCACTACAAAGATCTTATTGAAGGTATTTTTGGGCCACAGGTTGTCAGTGAGTTATTTAAATGGTCAGTCGCTGAATTAGCCATATACTGGATTGCGGCGCTATACCTGTTTCCACTCTTCAGTATATTTATCGCTGCCGATCAATTTTCTTCTGATAAAGCGCGCGGTTCATTTCGCTTCTTAACGCTTAGAACCAGCAGAGACAGCATTTTCTTTGGCCGCTTTATAGGCTATATGATAATTCAAACTATTCTGGTCTCTTTAACAGTGCTAGCAACCATAGTGCTGGCGGTTAGCAGAGAAACAACACTACTTATACCCGCTTTGACAAGTGGACTGATGGTCACCGTCAATCTCGTCATTGTACTTTTACCTTATACCGCGTTAATGGCTATACTCTCGCTTTATGCAAACTCAGCACGGCAAGCCACCATCTATGCCATTCTCATTTGGGCTGCGATGTCGGTGTCCATCGGTATCATCAATAACTTTCTGCCAATTATTAGCGAACTGAAATGGATCCTGCCGGGTTCACAAATTTCATTAATGATTAATACTCAAGGCTTAGGTAGCTTTGCATATGCACCCGTTGCTTTGTTGCAAACAGTCGTGCTTCTGTTTTTAGGACGCATATATATCAAACGGAGTGCACTATGAAATTAATAGAATGTAAGGGCTTATCAAAAGCCTACGGCAGTAAACAAGCATTAAAGCAGGTTGAGCTTAACTTGGAAGCCGGAGAACCTATTGCTTTAGTTGGACCAAACGGTGCCGGTAAAACGACTCTCTTTAGCCTACTATGCGGTTACATAACACCCAGTGCAGGCGAAATTAGTATCCTTGGCCATAAGCCTGGAGATAATGCATTACTAGGGCGCGTGGCGTCCCTACCACAAGATGCAACCCTTGATCCCAACTTTGATATTCTAACTCAACTTATATTGTTTGGAACACTGCAGGGCTTCTCTAAAGCTGAAGCAAAAGCGGAAGCCCTAAGGGTTTTATCCCTTGTCGACTTGGCCGATAGCGCCTCACAAAAGCCTAAATCGTTAAGCCACGGAATGGCAAAGCGAGTCGCTATCGCACAGGCATTAATTGGGTCACCTGAATTGGTGCTACTCGACGAGCCTACCGCAGGCCTTGATCCCGCCAATGCGAAAAAAATTCGTGAGTTAGTCAGAGAACTTACCGGCAAGACTACATTTATCATCAGCTCACATAACCTAGATGAACTAGAAAAGCTCTGTGGAAAAGTATTATATCTTGAACATGGAGAGCTAACCCAGTCGGTATCGATGGATGATAAACAGCAAAACCAGTATTTAACATTGACCATGCTGCAGTGTGATACCGATAAAATCGTAGATGCTGTGATGGCTTTGCCAGATATTAGTTCAATTGAGAAGAAACAACACAATGAGTTTTTGATAAAGCATAATAGCGAGGAAGATTACGCTATTGAAAGTGCCCTATTCACCTTATTTAAACATAACAACTGGCAATATAAAGCAATACTCAGAGGACGTACCTTAGAGGATAAGCTTTTCTCATAATAGTTGGATCCATTAATAAACAGTACTTCCAAATAATACTCGACCGCCATTGGTACTTATCTGCCAATGGCATTCCTGTCAAACACTCTCAATTACATCCACTCATACCGCTCTCTGACTCTTATCAATTCATGCTGATAATGAATGCAGAGGCACCCTCTTGAATACCGCAGTGCCTAAATACGATGTACCAGCCCTAGTGGCTATTGTTGCGCTTTGGCCGCCCCTCTATTCAATGCAGTCAACTAGTCCAATAAGCTCAACTCTGAAGCGCTATGCTCAGCAGATTTGATCCCAGAGGTATTTCTCTCGGTTCAGTGCCTATGGCATAAATCACAACATCTTGGATCTTTATGATAAGCAAAACTCAACCTAAATCGATAGAGCGAGTAGCGGCTGTATTTTGATAAATACTGGTACTGGTAGCAACAGGTACTAAACAGTTTTGAAAAAACAAATTGATAAGTGTGCAAGATGATTTGGCGTTGTGGTGGTAGGTATTGGTCACGGCAAGGGGAAATAAAAAATGACGGTGCGTTAGTGATTAGACTTTATTGCAATAGCAGCAAGGCTGATAATGTTTTAAAACAGCAAAGAAAAAAGAGCCGTGGTAAACCACGGCTCTTCAGAATTTGTTGCGATTAGCTAGATGCTAATCAAGCTGGTAACTTAAACTACAGTTACGTTCTCAGCTTGTGGGCCTTTTTGACCTTGAGTAACAGTAAACTGAACTTTTTGACCTTCGTCAAGAGTTTTGAAACCGTCAGAGTTGATAGCGCGGAAGTGTACGAATACATCTGGGCCAGACTCTTGCTCGATAAATCCGAAACCTTTATCAGAGTTGAACCACTTAACAACGCCAGTAACTTGAGACATAATATTGAATCCTGTAAATATAAATTAAAGCCTTAACGGCGGTAAAGCTGGAAAATGCCGGTTTACTTAATGTTAACAGGACGAACATTGTCGTATTGAACACATAAAAATAAGCCCTAACCTTCAAGCTGCAGTCACTATAAACCATTTCCATGATAAGTCAACACACATTCATGACTAAATTAAGAGTATTTCGACTCATATATCTACAGTCAGAAAAATCCAGATATTAAATAATATATACAAGCCAAATAACCTATAACAACAAAGGCTTAAATCATGGAGGTCTAACTTAGAAAAAACGACTAGTTCGCTCTAAAAACTTCTATCTTGAAATCTAATTCACAGAAAAAACCCGAAGCTGATAACGCGAGTTTTTGTTCGTCTGTCAATTTCCAGTTATAGGGTGTCATTTGTAAAAAGTGACTAATATCATCTTCATCTTTCAAGCTGAGCATGCTCTCAAGTCGTTTTTGATCGATTAATGTAAAACCTTCAATCTGTGATGACTCTTGGGTATGCTCTTTAGGCGTTTCATATATCAGTTCTTTCAGTGCAAAATGGTGTCTAGGCCCGGCACATACAGTAATCAGGATCCCGCCTGACTTTATCACCCGTTTAAGTTCCGTATCTAATGAAGGCGCATAGATCCTAAGCATAAAGTCAAAACTATCATCAGCGAACGGCATATCAAAAGCACTCGCTACGCTAAAAGCGATATTGGGGTAACGTTTGGCGGCATACTTAAGTGCTGACTTACTAATATCTAATCCAAAAAAGTTAAAACCATCGCCTAATTCATGTGCCAAGCGATTGGAGTAATACCCTTCACCACAACCAATATCGAGACCGTATTTAGCATCATTAGCATAAATCTTTGCCAGCTCATTAACACTGTCACTGAGCTGTTGATAGTAACCTTTATTAAGAAACTCTCTTCTAGCAAACATCATCTCTTTGTTGTCACCAGGATCACTGGATTTTTTCTTTTGAACGGGAAGTAAGTTTACATAGCCCTCTTTCGCACAATCAAACCTATGATTAGACGCACAAAACCAAGTTTTGCTCTGCAGCATTAAAGGTTGTTCGCATATCGGGCAACGGTAAATCATCAATCATTCTCCAGTGCAAATGAACTCTCTGTTCCATCTGCCATAAGTTGTTCTACAATTTCATTTAGCTGTGGTGGCGCTAACAGTTGATAGCTTTCTAGTTTTCTTCTCAATGTATCTTGATCAATATCTAGGTTAGCAGCCAAGTAAAAATTAGCTCGCTCGGTTAGCTGCGAATAAACGCGAGTCAACAGCTGCCTTTTTCTGACTAATTGAGCATCAAGTTGGCTGATATCATTATCGCTATGATTCTGATTTAGCAAACCTTCGTTAGCAAAACGTTTTAAGTCGTTACGAATACTTTCTAACTCGCTAATTTCTACCAAAAGGCTTTCCGCGTTGGGTTCAATATCCATCGAACGGGCGATAATATGCTTTGCTAATTGGATCTCTCTGGCAATAAGTCCTAATCGAAAATCTGCTTCCAAAGGGACTAATTCCCATTGTATTGGTTCAACGATATGAAACCGACCGACATTATCATTATTAATATCAACCGCGATTGACAGCCCCAGTCTTAGCTGCTCAGCACAAAGTTTAGGTGAAATACCTAAGGTTGAAAACAAGCGCCAACCTTGACCAACACCACGACTATTGGACGCCTTTGACAAAACATGTTCTTGCGATTCCAACACCTCTAGCGACAAGTAAGGGTGTAGCCTAACCATCAATGACATTTGTGAATTTGAAACGTTAACCACAACCACTTCTGCTATAGGGCCTGATTGCAGCTGCAATACACTAAAGTTGCCAAACTGTTCAGACAAAACAAGTTTCAATTTAGATTGGTGGTTAATTTCGATAATTTGCGGTTGGATTAATAGCGGTTCAAACATACAGCTCCTCATTGACCTAGCCATATTATACTTGCAATAGAGAGCAGGTTCCAGCTATCAAGCTGATGTAAATTCAAGCAAATAAGTATCTCCGTCCTTGAAGTTAAGACAATTGGACTACTGCGGTGCTATGATGAATCCACTTAATGGAAGTTAATAGCTACGACTTTATGCCTTCAAAAAAACAAAATACCCTCTTCTGGCACGATTACGAGACACCACCACTAAGCTATTAAATAATAACAAATTAAAGCCTCAGAAATATCTCGTAATGCACGCTGCGATGCACAGTTGTAATTTAAACTTTAAATGTAACTCCTAGCAGATACCTTGATTAGTTTGTGATATCGGCAAACATCTGCCCCAAAAAAATTTACGCAACAGCTTATTATTGTACTACGTTTAACACACTAAACAGTTGCTAAGAACGTTATCGAGCGACTAATCAATAAGCTGTTAGCTGCATTCACGAGGTCAGAATACGGAGGTTATTATGACAAAAAGTTTCAAGCCTATATTAGCAACTATTTTAGTATATACTTTATTCTGTGGAGTCTGGTGGATTGGGCATTATTTAGGGAAAGTACAGTTTTCTAATATAAATTCTGTAATGTATTTTTTGTTTATTAATGCAACTCTATGGGCGTTGCCTATTTGTTTAGAAGCAAATGATAATGGTTCAAATTTTAACTTTAAAAGTCACGGGTTTCAGTTGTCTATAATTGCATTAACAAGTCTCATAGCTTTAGCTTCTGGTCTTAGCTTAAAAGGTATTGAACTTGATCATTTTATTGTGAGCTTAAGTTCTATTTTTCTATTAGTGGGTGTCGGGGCTTACATTAATTCAGGAGACAACAAAACTTCAGTAAAACTTCATTGGAGTTACAGATTGGGGTCGTGGATTATTGGTGTGATTTCAGTACAAATATATCTAGTTTATTCGTTAGAAAGTGAGGTCGTATCATGGTCTTTATTTTAATAATCAGTACATTAGTTCTAGTTCTTGGATACATAATTATTGATAGCTACCTAAACCCAAAAGATGCGATTATTGATCATTTAGTTATGTTAATTAATAACAAAAAAGAAAGTAAAAAGAATAACCCTCATCTTTGAACCAGCACCTAATCGGGTAGCCGGAGGTATCTAGCCTCCAGCCCCCACACCACCCTGCATGTGGCTCCGCACAGGGCGGTTCATTTAGAACGCCTAACCTAAACTCTCTGGTTAGCCTATTTATTACAATAGTGAACTGCGATCCATCCATCTCTTAGTGAACATAAACCCGCTTTCTTAAGGTAATCATTACTCAGTGCTTGCTGTATGTATCCCTGATCATGGCATTTAACCAGAGCCGAACTTCACCATGGGCCTTTGCTTGGATCCTGACGCCACGCTTAAGTAAGTTTTGCACCTTAGTCCTTGGTTTTCGCCACTGACGCCAGTAGCACATACGTACCCGACGGCGGATCCAATGGTCTAAGTCGACGCACCCTTGATAAGCGTTGGCTATGCCAAAGTAGTTGATCCAGCCGTGCCATCTTGTTTTAGGACCGGTGCCGTGCTTTAAACAATTGATATCTCATATCCACGACAAAATTTATTGTTATCCAACGATGATAAAACTCACTTTATCTCTGATCTAAGCCGTGTGATTTGGCGGTCAATGGTTGATACTTCGGTATCAGCTTGCTGTGTGATCGCACTCATCTCTTGAGCTAAACTTTGTTGCCAGGTTGCGCCGGCTAGATTGTTGTTAGCGTAGCGGCCTCTGTTTCTTAAATTGACCATGCGTTGATCACGATTTACGAGTACCTTTTTTCGTCTAGTCTTAAGCTTACTAATTTCACGGTCAATTTGCCGGTTACGTATGTAGGTGCTGATTTCAGCTTTTTTATCTGTACTAGCTGCAGACCGTAGGGTTGCGTCAGAAGTGTACAAAGCGTTGTCATTTGCCACAACGCTACCTACATTGCTTAGATCCACAGGCTGACTCGAGTCATCACAGGGATCCGACTGATAAACATCACCTGCACAGCGATAGACCCCTGCCATCGCCGGCAATGTCGTAAAACACACTAAAAACAAAATTGAATACTTCATAAAATCCTCCATGACTTTAGCCTAGTTTATACTTCTATCTCTGTATGTGGCAAATCTGCTGCGGTTCCCAAAACGCGCCCATCTTGCACGTAAACTTTCGCACCAGGTGATCCGCTGCCAATCGCGGTTATCGATAAGCCTGAATCACTGATTAGCTTTACCGTACCATTGCCGTTATCACTCTGTACGGTCATGATCATGCGCGGTAATGACAGCGCTTGTTGTAATTGCTTAAACATAAATCCCCTACTCCAAATGCCTAATTAAGTTCACGCTTTGAGTTATATCTAAGCCACTGCTTTGATCCATGCTAGCGCTAATACTCACGCTATCGCATGTTGCTTTGAATACCTCGCCCTCATACGTAACCCCAATTAACATGCCCTTTTTTAAGGGTGGCAGGTCGGCCATAATTGGTAACGACACCGTAATCAGCTCTTTATTGCCGCTGGCTGCTATCGCGTTGGTACCTGCAAGCCTCGCCGCTTGGTTATCAACAATTAACTGAGCACTAATATCGGCAGTGGGAATATCCCCGGCGGTACCCGCACGTTTAACCTTTGCGCTCACGCCTTGTTGCTCACCTCTAACCCAAGCCGCATTACATGCCTGGTTAATTTGTTTTTTACGGCTAAAGCTCAAGATCACTGAGTCGTGAATATTCACATCAGCAATCGCCTCATCCATTAACCAAGGCGATGTAGGCCAACGCGGAACAACGCTTAACTTGTTGGCAAACTCATCAGCAAGCAGCATACAACCGATTTGAGCACATGCATCATTCACGGCATCGATTGGCGACTTACCCATTATTGAGAATGCACCGGCGGGTACCGTAAAATCAGTTACCCCATCTAGCTCAACCGTCCAACCTGCATTAGTAAGCAGATCTCCCAATATCCCCGCAAATGAGCGGTCAGTATCGTTGGTGTAGCTAATCAATGACCGCCAAGGGGTTGCAAGTTGCGCCGTTCGGCTACGCCCTGCACTGCTATAGGTTTTAGTGCCAAAGCTTGCGCTACTCGATGGCTGCTCAGCCAAAGCAAAAAACTCATAACCATTAATATCAATAAGCAGTAACTCATTTTCAGCACGGGTGGCATCAATAGCGCTACTGAACTGTAGGCTTACAGATTGAGTAAATTGGCTTCGGCTATCATTGATACTCACGCCATCGATCACAATCGGCAATGAGTCGCTGACGCGAGTACATGTTAACGTTGGTTGCATTAAATAAGCCCTGCGGATCTGAGGTTCAATGGGAACTTTAAAATCAAGGTTAGGAATTATTGGATTGGCATCAATCGAGCCACCACCATTGTCGAAATAACAGTGTTTATCTGAAGCTGTAAACCTTAAGGTGATTGGTGACAGAGTGTTATCTAGCCCTGACTCACTAAAGCGCATAGTCAGCAAGCCTACTTCTGGCACTCGATATGTGGTTGAACAAACCCATTTCGCTTTATGTGGCCCCCAAGCGAGGTCTATATGATGATTAACATCGCTATCCGTTGATGCGTAATCAACATTGAGCATGCTAATAACGACATCGTGACTCTTAAGTGTTATCGCGGTGTCACTTTGATAAGAGCCTGTTAACCACCAAGACACTTGCAAGTGACTCTCTGTTGCTGAAAGGCTCAACCAATTAACTGAGGTGGCACTGTGATGTAGAACAGGGGATACCCAAGCAAAGTGGTTCGTTTGCGCTTGCTGCATACCAAGCTGTAATGGCAAGCTGATATGCGTGTTTTGCAGTGGCCCAAGATGCCAGCCTAAAGTAATTTGTTGCTGTGTGGCTTTATCGGCTAGCCACTGGAGTTGATATTGGTTGGTAACTCCAGTGGTATAGCCGAGCATTACCGTCTGCGATTCAACCTGTAATGGCTCTATCCAAGCAAGTACAATATCGAGCCCTAGACTACCGTCACGAATTGGTGGCTTAGGTGGTAATTCCCCCTCGTACCTTAGCTTGAGTGGTGATAGGAAATCGCCCCAAGGTACGTCGAACCTCAATCTAACCCCCTCAAACGGCAGTGTTAGATTTAGCGGTGACTCCGAATTAAACCAAGGTTCATTGAACCTAAGTAAGATTGTCATAAGAGGATATTCGTTACGGTTCCGTCAATAACCTCGGCTTTTACACCATCGGCAAACTTACCATTATATTCGCGTTCATCATCTAATATACCAACCACAAGTTCACTAATGTTGGAGTACCTAAGCGGTACTATTACCTTTACAACACCGCCATTTAACCCACCTTTCAAAAAACTGAAGTTTGGAATAAATCTATCAAATACTAGCAATGTATCAGCGGAATCATCCGTATCAACTTGTATTAACCCTTGGTAATACGGGGAAGCTACCCCACCTTTAATTCTAAGTTTAGTCATACCACTCACCAGTTGTTTGAACCCAGTACGATGCTAACTGTCTTCCAAAGATGGCCTCGAAACTATCATTACCAGCAGCTCTTACGATTGGTAAAGTCGCTCCCCAATATCCGGGGAAATTAGTAGTGTATAATCCTGGAAATGTTCCACGATAGCTCGGGTTAACAGTGTTCTTTGGGTCATTGTGCCAGGCGTAAGCGGGGATCATAATCATTGGTACACCTAGTACACTGGAATCTGCGGTATAACCACTACTAGTATTACCCAAAGCTATCCCATGCGGACTACTGTAATTTTTAGAGACTCCCGAACCATCGGGGGCGTATAGTTGACAAACAGCAGCAACACTTCCACCCAATTGATTCTCTGACGCATCGTTTAGAGTTGAGTCAACACTAGCACTACGGTTGGATCCACCAGACAGCATCGTGAATATGTGTTGGTCATTTGGTACAACTGACTGCATATCACCTATCCAATATGCGGGCATATAGTCATAATAAGACGAAGTAGTCGTTGCCCAAGTTTGATAACCCCACTCTTGCCTAACGTAGAAACTGCGACCACAACCTATCAAAGTCCAACCTCCTACACGAATTGAGTCATTCCGGGTAGTAATCGTTCTATAACCGCATTTCTCTACAAATGTATCTAATGTGGTTATTTCTATAGCGGCAGTCAGCCTGACAAGTTGACCCTCGGCGTCACTGGCAGCATGCGCTTGTACTTGTAAGGCACCACCAGATCCTCCCACTGATGTATCATTTTTAAAAACAGCTTTAAAATTGACTAAATCTTCGAACTCAAGCGTCCAACCAAGTGGTTGTTTAGATCCATAGCCGTCTACTAGGCAAGCTTTAAATATAGCCAGCCAATCTGAAGGCTTTGTAGGCGCTACAACGGGAGCCCCCTCGTCTGTCGATCTAAATACTGTTACTGGTAATCCCATTGTTAAAATCCTTAATCAGTTAGTTTTTAAGACTCATTGCCACGGAACGAAAGTACCGCTTTATCGGTAGTGACTTGGCTATGGCCCGCTTGTACTGTTCGCAGTGCCATTACCGGCTGAGCCGAGGCAATCGTTTCAAACCGCAGCGCTTCGCCCGCGTTCCAGCCGCCCCCAAATGCAGCAGCACGAATGATAAAGAACGGGCTATTAGTGAGGGGGTTAATTGGGGCAAAGTCGCTTATGGTGTCGCCTGTGGCTATTTGTCCAAGACGTTGACCAATGCATCTAAAAGC
Organism: Shewanella sp. KX20019; assembly: GCF_016757755.1. Classification (NCBI taxonomy): domain Bacteria; kingdom Pseudomonadati; phylum Pseudomonadota; class Gammaproteobacteria; order Alteromonadales; family Shewanellaceae; genus Shewanella; species Shewanella sp. KX20019. Next base: position 2,984,523 of record NZ_CP068437.1, read on the forward strand.
GGTTGCTGAGGTAAACAGTAATACCCACTCTTCATTGACGGCGGTGTCATTGCTGACTTCAACTGGAAAATCGACGCTGTTGAGATTTCCCGTTGCGGGTGCGCCGTCTAACGCCCAATTGTTAGACCAGGCGGTCATATCGCGAACGGGGCCAACTCGGGCTTGCAAGTCCCCTAATATCTGCACACTGGCCACCGTTGAGTTGATTGGGTACTCTTGAGTTAACTCGCTTGAAAGCAGCAATTCAGCATCGTTAACCACGGCGACCAAGGCCAATTCGCCAATGGTATCGCTGAGGACAAATGGCGCAGTAAAACCGCTAAAGTCACTGTTTAACGTTACAATGCCCGCCTCTTTGTTAACCGTGAAATGCTCATCGGTTGGCGTCCAAAGGCTAGCGCCATTAGCATCGGTAATATCAGTAAAACGCGCCCCTGCACGAATGTTTTTAGTTTGCGCTGCAGCGGGGGCTGAAATGGGTTGGTATTGCGTATGCTGCAGCGCAACCGTTCCCCATTGCCGGAAAATATCAACAATGCCCTCATTGGGAATACGCAGCGGATTTAGGCCATAGATTTCGGCTGGCGGTAGCTGCCGATATTGCTCAGTAATGTCATAGCGCAAGGTCGTTAAGTCCACAGCGCTAGTAAAAAGCAGCTCAACTAAGCCGTTGGTGATGGTGCCGCTAATACCTGCGCCAGTCACTACGCCGTTGCTATCGGCACTCGCGCTAACAATGGCCCTATCTGATATGCGCTCAACTTGCAGATAGAAGGTGTTTAACTTGGGTTCGTTTGCTGAGAGTTGAAATGATACTGTGGTGTCACCTGCGGCCACTACGCTACTAGACTCAACTAACCCCGCATAAGTCAGCGTGAACGTGCCACGGCTAACATTGTGCTTAGTGATATCACCAGTGATGTAATCGACTGTGGCTAACAGCTCAACGCCATCGTATAGCTTGCCTGTAGTTTCACCTGCGCGCTCAAACACCTCTTGGCTTGGATAGTTACTATCATCGAACACCACCGCGCCTTTAATGGTACCAACCGTTAATAGTTTCTCACTGGGGAACGCGGCACTGCTTTGGTAAATCGCGTAACGGTAAGATGATTTGTAACGCAGAGTGATATTGTCGTTAATGTGCGTATGAGCAGATGACGTTAGCGTGACGGTAATGTTCCCCGCACCGATGGTGACGGACTGCACTTGGCTCGAACTTCTAAAGCTCCCTGTCGGCAGCAATGAAATAGCGAGTAAGCCATCAGGATCATCTAATACATCAGGGGTGGTAAATACGTAACTAAAAGTGCCCTCAATACTCGGTTGGGTTAGCGTTTTATCAAACACTTGGCTGGCTGTTAGATCACCGCCATCTTCACTACCGCCTGTGATGGTATTACCCGGCTTGGGTACTTCGGTGGTGATCGCGGGTAACAGTGACGCTTTCGTGCTATCAACCGCCACGCTTTTAGCCGAGGCCGCGGCCGTTAGCCTTGCTACACCGTGAAATACCAACGGTGAAACGGCATTAACAAAACGCAATTTAGTACAGCGACTTTCACCGTTCACGCCTTGGTTTGGCTCCGGGGTGACAAAAGGGATAGCAGGCTCAAAGCGAACGCCTCCCGAGTGACTGGCTGTGCTGGCTGTTGCTGACACCACTTTGCAAAAATGGGTTTTACGCGGCCATTCACCCACTTCATTACCTGAATACTCGACACTGATCGCGATAACAGTACCAGGGCTTAATGTGGTGGTTTTCCAATATTCACGGCCATTAAACAGGGTGCTTGATTGCAAATAGTCGGCTGAAAACGAATTTTGATTAAGCAAAAATCCCGGTCCACCATCACGAATTAATCTACCACTGGTCACGCCTGACTCAATGATCTCTTTCATGTCAGTCATTCTATCGGCGTCTGTCAGCAAGTCAGATTCAACCAACATTAACGACACAAGCGGATCAGTTGGCGGCTCGCTAATAAAGATATGACCATCGAGCAAGGTGCTGGTGTTGTTAGTATCGAGCGCCGGGTAACACTTGGCGATATCGATAGCCGATTGCGCATGGTCAATATCAGAGATTGCGCTAAACAGTTCATTGAGCTTGCCTGATTCAATCGCATTTTTAGTGCGTAAACCGCCAGCCTCATCGCTTGAACCAAGCAATTCTGGCTTAAATACTTTTAAATCGTTACGGGTAATTGTCATAGTTTGCTCACACTGTTAAAAATCGTAATACCACGTTAGTGACCAGGTCATAGCCATTGACTTGATCAAACAAATCAATGCCGCTCACCGCATCGCCGCTGTTATCCCAAATCACTTGCATGGTTTCGTTATCAAGTTTTAAGGTAAATGCAGTTAACACTGTGGCGTTATGCTGTTGTAGCGCTTCAAAATCTGCTCTATCTAAGCCGCTATCTTTAGTACCGAGTTCAATGGGTAAGCCCGATGGGATCAGCGTTTGATTAACAATTAGCGCGCCGTTACTGGCTCGCTTAGAGTTAGCTAATACCTTTTTTTGGTTGTTGCGATTTAACCAAATAAGCTGCTGCAATTTGGGTTGAATGGTGTCAATGACTTGCATGAAAACCTCGGCGTTAACTCGATATGTAAGGCTTACGCCCCTAATTGCTGCTGTCTCTCTATTTCAGCCATCAATTCAGCCAAAATGGTTTTTTTAGTCTGTGTGTCAAACTGCTTATTTCCCACCTGCAGCACTAACACTGCCGAGGTGGTTGAAGTTTGCGTAGGCGTAATGGGTACGGGCGGAGGGACACTATATGAGGTTGCCGGCTCACTTGGTTGACTGATCTTGCTTGCTTGGGCATTTTGCTCTGCAGTTACCTGCTCGGCACTGGATTTATTAGCATTTTCTTGGACCTTAAACTCGTCCATCTTCATCTGATGCACTCGCTTTAAGATCTGTTCAGACTCTAACAAGTCGGCAATCATATTCTTATCACCGCTGATCTGAGCCTGCCTAAGTTGCTCTTTCAACTCAGCTAACTGACGATCATATTCGCGTTGCTCGATAGCTTTATCGTTCCCCTGCAGGCTATCTAGCTCATCTTTCAGTGATGAGAGGGTATCTTGCGCACTGCCGCGTAGCGCATCCATCTTATCTGTAGCGCTATCAATAGCAGATGTGAGGGTCCCCATATCTTGATCATTCACCAACTCTAGCGATTCAGCTGCTCTTTCGGCTTTGCGAACCAGACTAATACTAGCTCCGCCGGTGGCCTCTAACGCCTCAACGAGTTCAAGCAGCTCCATTCGTTGTCGTTGGTAAGCCGCCTCAGTTTTCTTTCCTGCGATTTCAGCTTTGCGGGCAAAGGTACTTATGCCAGTAAAATCGATGGATTTTGCGAGCACATTCTCAAGATCTCTAATTTCGTTAGTGAGACTTTTATATTGCTGCGTCGCTTTTTCTAACTCGCTCGAATCATCAAGCAGTTTATTTTGATGATAAAGCATGTTTTTAAAGTAAACCGTAGCCCCTTCGCTTAACTCAGCAATACCATCGGTTATCCCTTTTAAATAGGCGGTGAAAAACTCAGCGACCCCAGACAGTGCTGTGCCAGCCTGTTCGGCGCTTTTTGTCACCATTCCTACGGTATTCTCTATCGTAGTACCGTAACCTGTTGTCGCATCTGCCGACTTTTGGATGCTTTGCTGGGTTTGATCCATGTTTTGCTGGGTTTGATTGTCAAAGTCGGCCTGTGTCTCTTTCAGCCTTTGATACTGTTCTATGACTTGCTGCAGATCACCAGATAAGCCAAGGGCGGCGGCTTGCTGGCGAATACTAGCATCAACTTGGGTATCACTTGCTGCTGCGGCCTCAACTGCAGCCGCTGCATATTTTAAGAATGCCTGGTTTAGTTCGTAAGTAGAGACAACACCATCTTTGGCACCCTGCTCAACTTGCTTAAACGTTTTACGGGCTGAGGCCTCTTGCTCTTTGAGTGTTTTGATGGTTTCAATGCCAGCCTTAGACATTGTCAGTTGCAGCGCTTTGATACTTGCAGCTTGTTTGTCTTGGGCGCTGATAACCTTAGTTACGGACTTAACTTGCTTATCTGCTGACTTCTCAGCATTGGCAGACATAGTGCTATACGCTTTGGTGGCTGCTTGCTCTACTTCGCCAGTTATCTGCTGCCAGGCTGCGCGAACGTCTTTACCATCTTGCTCCACTTGCGCCACATACGCATCGCTAATGATCTGCAGCGCCGCAGCAGCTTCACGCGCATTTGCAGCTAGCTGATCTGCACCAATAAACTCATGCAGCTTGGCAAAACCCTCCATCATTTGCGCTAGCGACAACGTCACCGCAGCCGCTAAAGTAGAGACTCCCGCGCTTATGCCATTCCAAAACAGACGAATACCACCAGAAATGACATTGAGTGCCGTGGTAAATGCAGTGATGTTCTCAAGTACTGCCTTAAGACTAGAGCCGGAGTCGCGGATCATCGCTGAAAAGAATTGGCTTATATCTTCTGCTGCGGATTTTATTTTTCCGTCTTGATTGAGCTGATCAAACTGAGCATTTAAGTCTTTAAGAAAATCGACCGCCACCTGGTACACACCAGAATCGGCAATAATGCGCTTAAACTCTTCAAACTTATTCGAGATAAGATTAATTTGACCGCTGAGTCTATCGAGGCTTTTCGACGCTTGGCCGTTGGCCTGTTTACCCATTTCATCAAACAGCGCTTTTATTGTCTCGCGGCCTAGCTCACCACTGGCACTTAACTTTTGCAGCTGCGTAACGTTTTTACCGGTAACCTTTTCAAGCAAATCCCATACTGGAACGCCGCGCTCAACCAACTGCAAGATCTCTTCACCCTGCAGCTTTTGCTTAGCCCACGCTTGGCCAACGGCAAGAATAATACCCTCAAGCTTTTCTTGGCTACCGCCTAAACGCGCATTGTAATCAACCATCGACTGCAATGAGCCGTTCATTGGGTCAATACCAAAAGTCTTTAACGCTGAGAAAGCATTTTGCACACTTTCAAGCTTGGTCCCGGTATTGTTAGCAAGCTCTTTAATCCAAGCAACTGCCTGCTCGCCACCGGCAATCGAGCCCATCATAGCTTTCATTTGCACAGAAAAAGACTGCGCATCATCACCCGCGGTCAGAATGCCTTTTAGGCTTTCCCATAACCTATCAACACCAATATATGCCCCAGCCATCGCCACCAGTGATCCGGTCGCTGATTTGATGCTACCGCTAAAGTCATTGGCTGATTTTTTTGACTCGGTGAGTAACTTGTCATGGCGGGCAAGTTGCTTATTGACGCTTGATACCGCGGTTTCTGCTGCAGTCTGTTGCTGTTTTAGCTCTTTACTGGCATCGGCCAGCTTATCCATCGAGTAGCCGGCTTTGGTGAGCTTATTGGTTTGCTGCTCGAGTTCGGTTTTGTTCTTACTAAGGCTTGTCGCTTGCTTATTGAGCTCACTACGGGCATGTTTTACTTTTAATGTGTAGTCGGCTTTTTTACGGGCTGCTTCATCGGAGGCTACAGCAATTTCAACCAGTTCACGGCGCTGGCTATCGAGCGCAGAAGATAACTGCTTGGCACTCTGGGCTGTTGAGGTTTGTGCTTGCTCTAGTTGCTTTAGATCCGTATTGGCTTTGCTTAATGCTATGGCCTGCTCTTTACTGGCCTGACTGCCCTTTTTCTGTTCCGTCGATAACTTATCAACACTGGCTTTAGCCGATAATATTTGTTGTTCATACTGCGCCAATTGTACTTTGGCTTGCTTATACTCTTGCTCGGTTTTATCAGTTTGAGCGGACGCCGCTTTATGGGCTGTATCAAGCTGTTTAACTGCCGCTATCGCCTGTTTTTGCTCTTTAACTAGCTTATCTAGCGCTACGCTGTTGTCACCATAGGCTTTCTCGCCCTTGCTAATAGAGCGTGTCAGCTCATCAATAGCGCCAATTGAGCCCTGTAGATCTTCGAGCTCCTGTAGCCGCTCGCTTAAGGTTTCACTTTGCTGGGCTAAACCCGCTAGTGCCTGTTCTGATTTCTTCGCCTCAGATGAAAAAAGGTCTTTACCCTTGATGACCAAATTGATGACTTGATCTTTAAAGCTCATCTAAAACGCTCCTTTGCTGGCTTAATAAAAAGGCCGTTACCACCTTTAAGCGGTAACGACCTTGAGTTGCAGACCTACACTATTAATGAGTAATTAGGCCGCGCTACGTACAAAGAACTTTGACTTACCCGAGGCAACAATATTCGAATCAGCAAGCACGCCGCCCTCGATATCGAATGAACCAAAGTCATCACCAATCAAATCTAAGCCTGATGTAGGGCTAGGCTTCCACTTGTAAAACTTAAGTGTCCATGGCTTACCGGTAGCATCGTTCACACCGTCAATCACCACTTTTAGCTCTTTGCCTGACTCAACTAAGGCTTGCAGAGCATTACCGGCTTTTGAGGTGTAACTCACTTTTAATACTTGATCCGCTGTGATGTTGCCGCTGCTTAATGGACGAATACCGCCAGCACTGACAACATAATCGACATTCACATCAAAAGTCGTTGCAGCATCATCGCTCTTAACCACTGGCGCAATCGCCAGATCAATCATTTTGTTGGTATCACATAAGCCGTCAAGCACTGCAGTGAGTACCTCATCGCTAATCGCTTCTGCGGTGACAACATCTACCTTTCCGCGCAAAGCCAACGCCATATTAGCGTTGCTAAAGTCATTCATTGTTAACGATAACTTTACCGCCTTAACTTTAGTCACTTCGGCTGCGTTGCCGCCACCACCACGATAATTAGGCAAGGATTTAGTTTCTTGCTCAATGTCTATTTTAACGCCAGAGGCATTACCTACATCGCGGCCATCCGCATACACAATGCCAGAGCCAATATAGCTCTCGGTTACGGTTTCGCTCATAGTTGTTCTCCAAATTCTACGGTTTGAGTTATTGAGAGGGTGATCACCGCTAAGCCATGTTTTTCATGGGCTTCGGGCATAATGTATTTACAAGGTTCACTCTCTTTAAAACCGATAAGCGCAACACCTTTAAGCCAATTAGGTTTATTAATGTCACGTTGATCTTTATAAAAAGAGCTTCTTATGTTTCGCACCAGGTTTATTAGATCCGCTGTTGGGGATTCGGTGCGACTGAGTGTTACCCCCGCAACAATTTGTAGCGCCAAGTCATCACGGTATTTATCGCGGCCATTTACCGCACCGAACCCATCGGTGTAAGGCTGCAAGAAGATAAAACACTGCTCTTTTGCTAAACTTTGAGCATAAAAGCCCTCGCGCACGGTCGCACCGTCAACCATTTTTAAGCGGCTTAAAATAGCGTTAATCATGATGTTTACTCGTTATAGGAGGTTTATGGCGAGGTTCATTTAACTTGCTGGTTATAGCGTTTACGCAAGTGCGCAATAATCGGCACTTCCAGATCATCACGCATGTAAGCAAAGCTATGACCCACTGATGGACCATATAAGGCTTTAACACCTTGCGCTTTAGCCTCTTTAAAGCTGCGCCAACTGTTATCACCCTGCCTACGGGAGTACATCACCTGGTTACCGTTTTTACCGATAAAGGTAAACGCACCTTTAAACCAAGTTGGTTGATTGCGAATTGACCTCACTATCTGGCCACTATTGACGCGCTGAGAACGCTTACCAACTCGATACTTTGGCGTTGCAAAACGCGTTAGTGAACTAGGCCGATAACGCGCGGTAATATGGGCGGTTAAGGTTTTAGGGTTAATGCTAAGGCTGAAGTTTTGTTCAATATACGATTTTGATTTAAAGCCATACTTACTGTAAATCTCATCAATGGCTAACTGCTTACCAAATACCGCCGTATCACTAACCGCTTTGGCAATCGCTGGCGCTTGCGCCTGACGCATTCGCTTAAGCTCTTTGGTTACAGCAGCAAAACCCGTAGTATCAAGCCACATAATGCCCACCGACTAACCCGCTAGAACTCGATATAAACAAAGCTCACCGTTATTTCATCAGTTTCATACAGCCGAGTGAGCACGTACTGTTGTCCGGCTAACTCAAAACGGTCATCACAATTCACGCTGCCATCAGCTTTTAAAAACTCAGCAAGCTTAACCGCTTCGACTACATACTCTGAACTGTCATCACGCTGGGCTTGCTGCAGGTTAACGCCGCGATCAAATGGTGCTTTGCCTGAATGACTAATAAACTGGCAAGGCGTTGCCAGCTTATTAAAGGCTCGTCCGAGCTTACGAACAAACCTTTGGTTAGCAGCGTGAGTTGCCACGCTAGGCATTCACTTTTACCCATACGGTAAGCGATGGGTTACCAGCTGCGGCCCATGCTTTACCCGCTAAGGTGTTACCCGATGCCGTTGAGGTAATATTGCCATCAGCCTTTAAATACACCTGTGTGCCTTGGCCGATATCATCAGCCTCAACTTTGGCCAGCTCAAATACACCCGTGGTGACAAAGGTGCCCTCGGTATCTGCCACTACATTACCCAACGCGACAGCAACAAGCTTACCAATTAGCGTCGGTGCACCGCTTGCAACATCAGCGGTCGGCGTATGGTCGATAGTGTTGCCGTCACAAATATGATTATTCATTACGTTATTCCTAAATCAATATTGAAAGATACAAATGAAAAACCGCCCTTATGCGTTAAACACAAAGAGCGGTTTTAATTGTTGATTGATAATTGTTTTTTACGCTGGCTTACCCGTAGATTTGGCTAAGCCGCGGTGATCAAGTGGTGCCACACCCGCATCGATGCGAACCTTAGTCGCCACACCATCGATACTAAAGCCATCTTGCTGCTCAATATAAGGCGTATCGATACCGTCGAGATAAGCGACTTCAATCGTGTCACGACCCTGCCCAGCAGCAAGGTAATACTCTTCTTTACTATGCTGGCCAAGACGCGCCTCAGAGATCACCTCGGCAAAGTCTTGAATTGGGTTAGCAATGCCAGCATTCACATCGGCACCTTTAACAGAGCTTGATTTGATGATCTGAGTGATAGAGCGTTTTAGGTTTGGCGGTACCAACGCAAACTCAGGCATGATATTAAGTGCGCGAGGGTGCTTGCCACCCGTTGTTTGGCTTTCCATCAACTCAGCCAATGCGCTTAACGAATCAACGCCTGGTGCGCCCGTACTTAAGTTGCCATGACTAGCATGAAATAGCGCTTTACCGTCACCCATATTCGGGTTTTTGGTTAAAATAGCGTAAACCAGATCAGCAACAGTAGCTTTAGCCGCGGAGCCCATCTTCATCGGGATCGAGGTGAGCATATCCATGTCATCATTAATGATGCATTGGCGAGTAATTGAGAAAATCTCACCGTAAGTGGCCAGCGCAATATCTGTTCCGTGATCACCCAAGGTGACATACTTATATTCAGCTCCGGCGCGCACTTCGCGCAAACTGCCAAGTTCATCAAGCCCAACACGCTTAGACACTTTAAAGTCGCCAAGCTGACCTTTCTTGGTCCAGCGTTCAAATGTTTCTTGTGCGGTTTCCCAACCTAACAACACTGACTTATTCGCCACATCAAGCAAGATATTGCCGAAATCAGATGAATCATGGGTAAATGCTAAGCCCACCATCTGCATTTGGTTTAGGCCAGCAATACCAATACCGCGATCTTGCAGTGATGCACGCGCTAACTCTTTTAAGTTATAACTGGCATAACCGTTATCAGCTTGGCGTTCACCGTGACCCGCCTTAGCCATCAAATGTGCGCTAATCGAGTCGCCAACTAAGTTACCGTTACCAACGTGAATGATAGCGCTTTGTGGCTGTGCCCCTGCTGGAGCTGTGCCTTGGCCAAGTGATGCTAGGATTTTATCTTTGGCGGATTCGGCGTTAACAGTTGCATCAGCAATACAGCTGTTTTTTAGTTCACCCAGTTGCGGGAACGCTGCAAAAGCGGCATTAATACCGTCAATCCGTTCTTTGTTCATGGTGGCTGCAGCCGCGGTAATATCCGCTTGTGACGGCGGGTTAATAGCAGCTGGTGCCGATGCTGGCGCTGGAGTTGCGGCAACGGGTGTTGTTGCACTAGGCGCATTGCCTTGCGGTGCAAACAGATTTTTTAGAGCTTCAGGCATATTAGTAAAATCCTTAAGTCGTTTTGAGCTTAGTGATGCTGCCATCTGCAGCGGATCGGTTACGGTATCGGCAAAGCCCTGTTCGAGCGCTTCGCGGCCAGTGAGCCATGTTTCACTAGCGAGTAAAGAGTGCAGTTCATCATCGCTAAGCCCTGTTTTTTGAGCGTAAGCACCAACAAGATTGCCCTCAACTTTATCAAGCAGATCGGCATACTTGCGCATATCATCAGCATCGCCCAAAGTGCCGCCCCAAGGCTTATGCACCATCATCATCGCGTTTTCAGGCATAACAACCTCATCAAACGCCATAGCAATAACCGAGGCCATTGATGCGGCAAGCCCATCGATATGACATACCTTTTGTGCGGGATGCCCCTTAATGATGTTGTATATCGCCATACCCTCAAACACATCACCACCGGGGCTATGGATGCGAGCGGTAATAGATGACACTTTGCCAAGCGCTTGAAGATCACGAGCAAACTGCTTAGCCGTTACCCCCCAACCACCAATTTCATCGTAAATCATGATCTCGGCGTGGCCGTTCTGCGCTTTTAATTCATACCAATTTTTATTAGGTACTGACTCATTATTAATTGCCGGACTCGCCATCCCTTGCGGCGCGATCAGCACGCTGTTGACGGCGAGCGCGGCGAGCGTTGTTGCTAGCATTTTGCTTTGTGCTGGTTTCTTCACTGTTGGATTCTCCAAGTGTGGGATCGGGGTCGTTATCGGTGACCATTTGATGTTCACGGTTGTACTCCACCTCGCGTTTACGCTGGCGTTTTACTTCCGCAGGGTTACGGCCACGAGCGCGAGCCCACTCAGCCTCAGTTGCTGCATTACCGGCAATCATAGCCTCCCAACCTTGCGCCTCTTTGCGCGGGTCAATCCACGGCATAGTGGGACCGTAATACACAGCATCGAACAGGGTGTTGATATCAAGATCATCAGGCAGTATTAGCGGATCAACCTTGTTTAGCTGCTCCATCTTGAGCCAGTTACGAAAAACAGGTCGCGACCAGCCAGCACAAAACCATTGCTGCATGATGCGGTTTGATTCGTCCTGCTCGACCAGCTCTTGCCGCTGGCTTGAATAGTTGCCGCTGTAATCTCGGGATATTGATGAGTAACTGCCACGGGTACCAGCAGCTGCCGCTTTTAACTGGCCATTACGAAAATCGACTAAATGAACGTTGGGGCGATTGGACTCTAGCGTGTCGATATCTTCACCAGGCGCTAATGTGGTGGTCATGCCTGGGCTAAATTTAATATCTTGGGTTTTAGAACCGCCAACATCATATGCATCTGGGGAACCACGCTTGATCACAAAGGCTAGTGCTGCCGAGATCCTTGCCGCGACTCGCTCTGATTCTTCATAATCTTTAATATCGCCAAGACGGGTCATAATGCCGTGAAACATGCTAATGCCGCGCAGTTGATGTAGGCGCTTAAACAAGCCTAAGTGCAGCATCTTTGATTTAGCGATTGCTTTGGTTTTATGCCGAAACCCTTGCTTGTCTGCGGGGTGATCTAGCAGCACATGCACATTAACGACCTGCCCCCAAGCGTTAACCTCTAACCCTTGGCGAATACGCTTAGCCACATCGTTTAACTCAAACGGCACAAAATCAGGCTCCAACGCCTCAATTGAATAGGGAGTGCCTTGCTCGTTAGGGTGAATAAGCTTCGGCACTCGGCCTAATATATGTTGGCCGAACACCTCACCATCACGTAAAGCGGTGCGCAGTGCTAAGCGTTCAAGTTCTGGCCGCGAATAACGGCTGGTAACATCGGGCTTTAATGACCAGTTACCAAAGCGGCGTTGTAGCTCATTGGCAAGATCATCGAGAATATTGCCTTCTAGATCACGGGGCTGCGGCTCTACTACAATCCCTTGGGCTCCAATTACTCGCTCTTCCATTCGGTCGAGTATGCCGATGCTTAAATCGTGGTTTTCATCAAGCCAGCGTGCTTGCTCACGCAGGCTTTTACCTGCAGCGAATACCGCTTGATTAGCACCACGGGCTTCTTTGTTAGCCTTGTGAGTTCGGCTTGCTTTTGCCGCCTCATAGCCTTTTATGGAGTCGTAGCTTTGCCTTGCAGCTTCACGATTCAACGCCCATTTAGGCGATACTTGGGCGATAGCGTTATTTAACCAGCTCATGAATATTCCTTAACCGAAAACTGTGATTAAAACTGCGCTTGGCCAAAGCCTGCATTCGGGCTTGAGTACGCATTTAAGCGGCGCTCCCACTCTTTACGCCCCGCTATAATTGCGGGCAGATCTTCACTGCCCATGGTTTTACCGTTAACTGTCACGGTTTTACCGTCTAATACATCAAGCTCTGCCGTGATGTAGGCATCTATCATTTTTTGTGCGAGCGCTTGGCTCATAGCCAACCTCCTGTTCCTGTGTCACCAAGCCAACTATTTGTTGAGTCGCTGCGTGATTCTGAATGGGCTTTAATTGACTCGGATTGAGCCGTTTGTTGTTCAGTGTCGTTGGCGGCAACAGTGGTTTTAGCCAGTTGCTCTAAGTCGATCCCAAAGCGCTCTTGTGCGATGTAAAGCGCGGCCATCGCATACACCAGGCAATCGAGTGATTCGTTGCGGCGTTTGCCAGCATCCCAGCGATATACAATGCGACCATTACGGCGGACAGGAATTTTGCGCTCAGCCGTTAACTGCTGCAGCTCTGCATCGTCACAAATTGACTCGTTTAGCGGCAGATGAATGGCACCAGGTTTACGAACATGAGGATCTGGCGCGATACGTAGCATCGACATAATCAACTCTTTGGCGTTGTCGGTACCGACCTCAGTCAAATACACGCCTTTACGATTTTTCTTTCTGGGGAAATTGGCAATAGGTTTGCCATAAACGTTGGCGCCTTGAATGGGGATCACCTTCATCACCCCAAGCTTTTTACTCATTGAGTAAACAGTATCGGTGTAGTGGCCTTGCGAGTCCCAAGCTACTAAGCCTAAGTCCAAGCGAACGCCATCGGCGCGAATATAGCTTTTTTGCAATCGCTCACTGACTTTATCGAGCAGCACTTGGCTTGCAGGGTCGCCGTTAAGAATGAATCTATCGACTAAGCAACACTCTTTACCTGCGCCCCATCCCCAAACGCGCCCTTCATAGCGATCATCTTGGGTATCGATACCGGCTGTTAAGTAAACCACCCAATCAGGTAGCTTGTTATCGGGATACATTTCTCGGCGCCTTGCGAGTTCTTCCCACTCCAAGCGCTCGCCGTTATCTTCATCCCAAGGCAAGCCCAGCTTGGTATTAACAAAGGTTTGCATCTTCTCGCGATCACCTTTGGCTTTATAAAACTCGGTAACCAGCTTTGCCCAGCTATTTAGCGAGTTGTAACCCGACCAAACATGGATTGAGATATTGGCAGGGGTGGTGATATCGTTGCCATCAGCATCATAAAAATCGATGTAGTTAACAGTACGAACCCCGGTGTTTTCACAGATCCACACGGCGCGGGCATCAAGCTCCATATCATCGAGTTGATTGTTTTCGATACAGCACGCGCAATGCTCACATAAGTAATAAGCTGTGCTTGGGTCTTGGTTGCCGTTACTGTCGCGCAACCACTTAATACCAAAAGGCTCCTCAGCCCCGCCCCAACGTAGCTGTTGCAGCTCGCCGCAGTGTGGGCAAGGTAAATTAAACTTAAAAAAGTGCGGGCTTTCGCTGCAAGCCTTTTCTATCTGGCAAGTGCCGAGTACTTTTGGCGTTGAACCTCGAATGGATTTAGGAAACATCGACAATTCAACACGAGTGTCACCCAATGATGTTGCGTTACCCTCATGCTCGATGGACTCATCAAAGCCCGCCAATTCATCGTAAGTCACATCGTCGGTTGATATTTCACGGTAGTTCGCCGCGGCGGTACCACCGCGCACCATCAGGGTTTTGCCGTTACTAAATATTTTGTCTTCAAGCGTGCTGTCTTTATGCTTGCGACCGAGCCAAGGGGCCAATTTTCGCCAAACGGGAATATCACGGATCGCCGTTTCAACGTGCTTTTTCATAAAGGTTTTTGCTTGAGTATCACGCGGCTGATAAATCAGTACGTTGCGCTTTTTGTGCTCAACCTTATAAGCGCTATTTGCCATCAGCATCTTGGTATAACCCACACGCGCCGATTTCATTAAATTCAGCGTGGTGATCTGGTCATTACCCATGGCATTTAAAATGCCCACCTGAAACGGTAGGCTTTCCCACTTACCTTCAGTGTATGAGGATTCAGAGGACATATAAAAATGCGTATCAGCGTATTCAGAGCAAGTTAAAATCGGAGGGCGATAGAACGAACGCAAACCAGTGGTTACGGCGGCTTTCAGATTTTTAATCTGCGCTGCCGATATACTCATCTAATAGATCTCCGATAGTGTCTGCCAACTTTGACACCGTGTTTTGGCTCTTAATCACCTCAGCTTTCATGGCTTCAATGAGCTTGTCTGAAATATCAGGAAACTTACGTTTCATGCGTATATGAATTTGATCGAGCACTGGCGCAATTTGCGCGGCAATACGATTGAGAACAAAGATATTAAAATCAACGTCTACAACTTCTTTACGCTCTTTTTCATTTTTAAGTTCTTGGCCATCTGCTTGAGCTTTGGTTAATCGATAACGTTCATAATCAATGTTGTTTTGCTTGTCAGGATCATCTGCTGTCGATTCATGCTTGCTGCGCTCATTGCCAACACGATTAGCTACCACATCGCTCATGGTATAAAGGCACTCTCGGCCTTTCTTGCTATGAATGGGTACCGTCCACTTGTCGAACGCTTGGGTACTAATCCCAAGACTGCGGCATAAGTCGGTTTTATTCAGTAATAGTGGCTCGGTTTTTTGCGCCTTTATTTGAGCCATTCCGCACCTACTTTATTTAAAACAATTATGTTTCTGCCAATTTATCTATCTTGGCTTTAATCAGCTCTTTCTCTAAGTCTTTCACTTCCACATCTCGCCTGTTCTTTTTCGCCTGGTAAACCCAATTGATCACAAAGGTTAACGCCGCAAATAATATGCCTATCCATAGGGCTAACTCATTCACTGAAACGGCTCCTCCTGCAGCGGTAGTGAACGAGGCACTATAGGCCGCAGTTGAAACCGCTTTTTGTGTGGTTGGATCATTTATCATTATGTGACTCCCGCCAATGGCGCAGCCTTACCCAATCAGCCTCGCACTTAGCGAGAACGTTTAGCAGTAACAAGCTGTATTCAAGATGCAAATCGTTAGAAAACTGTTCAGAAGGTGTATTCAACGGTGGGGGTAAGCATTGGCTGATCATTTCCGCTGGTGCTAATACATATTGGGTCTGAGTGGTGATCAGGGTGCGCGCAATAGGCGGCTTGCTTGAGCAAGCGAGCAGCATCAATAGGCATAACAGTATTGGCCCACATTTTAACAGTCTCATTTGGTGATCCCCGGATCTCATCTAGCAATTTACTTTGATGCCGAAAAGCCACTTCGATAGCCACTTTGGCCTTAGCGTTCTGCTGGTTTAGCTTTGAAACATTTTCAGCCTCAAGCCGCAGCTGTTCCTTTTGAAATTCAATCTGCTTAACTTTGTTGGCGACCGCTTCTAGATCACCAACCAACACCGCATTGGCTAGACTCAAGGTTTCAATTTTGCCAGCCTTAATTGCGACCTCGGCTTGGCTAAACTTGAGCGCAGCACCTAAGCCAACCAACATAAGGATCAGCAAGCCGATAAAATATAAATGGAATGATCCACCACTAGTGATTAATTTTCGCCACATCAATAAGCTCCCCTAAACAGATTTGACGCTCCGACTCGCGGCGCTTGATTAACCCAGGTAACTTCTTGCCCTTGGCATAAACCCAGCGTGGCAATTCATTACAGGCACCAATCCGCTGACCGGCTAATAATTTTGCTCGCAACGTCGAGTCTTTAAACGCCCCGGCACCCACGTTATAGATAAAACTCAAATAAGCGGCATGCTCGCCATCGGTCAAAGTGATGGGATACGTTAGTCGCCGCAGCTGCCGATCAAACTGTGAGAGATCATCGGCTAAGCTTTCCAAGCACTGTCGCTCGGTGAAAAACTGCCGTGTCTTCAACTCTGGTCCGGTGTGGCCATAACAACTGGTGAGAACACCCGCCGGATCAATATACGTTTCCAGCACTCGCCCTTCATTAGGTACAACCAAGGCCGCACCACCAAAGGCCACAACCGAAGCTAAGCCAAGGGCCATCAGTTTTTGAGATATATTCATTTGGGACTCACTAAATGAGATAAAGGGCTGCTATTTCTGTTTGAATCAGTCTTTTTCGGCCAAAAAAATGGCTCCTATTAAAGGAGCCATAAAAGGCGATAAAGCATAATCCTACAAACAAGACGTTATTGAGCGTATATAAATCTACCCGTTTTAAAGTGCGTTAAAAAGGTAGTATTCGACCGAAAATCGGTAATAATTGACCTAAAATGTAACGAGGGAATTTAATAAAGGTTTAGTTATCACTTTAGTGATTTGTAATAAATGGTTAGTTATCACTTTAGTGATTTTCGGTAAGGGGATAAAACTACAGCAGGAATTTCTCGATTAGGATAATCAGTTACACCATGATTCACGCTTGCCGCCTACGTATAACCGAGCGTGATTTGCTTCTAGAATCATGTTGGATAGACTCTTACCGTCTAGGTATACATCAGCTATCAATCTGAAATACTTTCCCCTCTGGATATCCTTCAACTCAATTACTTCAGCCTCTCTTAAGGCTTGCACTGTGAACTGTTTAGCTAATCTTGCTAGCTCCTTTTCAGCTTGGCACTTCCCTCTAAGTTCAGGGGTGTCTATGCCATAGATGCGGATCGGTATCCTGTGCCCTACTATGTCAGGCCATTCTTTGATATTTACAGTGAAAGAGTCACCATCATAGATACTGACAACATCAGCATTCGATACCTTGACTGTGGCTGTTACATTGAATGATAGAAGCACTAAGAACGTTAGAAGTATTTTCATATTCCTTCCTTGGATTAATGTACTTTCTTAAGGATAGTTCTAAAACAAAGTTACATAGCCAAAAGACCTAATCAAGGTCCACTAATCTTGAATGGCTTAGTCAATTTTGTTCGTTTAAGATACCATCTAGTATTCAATCATTTCAGTGCAGAAATAAGTCGATTTGATTATGTCCCTACTTCTACGAAATTAACGAGGCCATAAATGCGCTACTGGT
The DNA here is from genome assembly GCF_016757755.1 of Shewanella sp. KX20019. Classification (NCBI taxonomy): domain Bacteria; kingdom Pseudomonadati; phylum Pseudomonadota; class Gammaproteobacteria; order Alteromonadales; family Shewanellaceae; genus Shewanella; species Shewanella sp. KX20019. Next base: position 3,001,872 of record NZ_CP068437.1, read on the forward strand.
GGGTAAATCACAAACAAACACATCGAGAGGAAATCGACGGTGGGTACATCTGGTCGCCAAAAAAGAACGCTAATGGCGCCAATAACAACAGTTATAATAATATGCCAAAAACATCTGTTGGCGATATCGTGTTCTCATTTGCTTTTGCAGAGGTTCGAGCGATAGGTGAAGTAGTTGATTCTTGCGCATCAGCACCAAAGCCAAGCGAGTTTGGAAGTAAAGGCGATAATTGGAACAACGAAGGCTGGTTAGTCAATGTTAAATGGAAAATGATTGATATACCATTTAGAGCAAAAGATCATATAGCTCAAATCCGACCACTACTTACGAGTAAGTATGCCCCAATTCAGCAAAATGGTAACGGAAACCAAAGTTGCTACTTAGCGAGTATTACTGACGAACTAGCTCTACTGCTTTATTCCTTAGCAGGCCAAAAGAATAAAACTAAAATCGACGTCGATGCGGAAGAAATACTAAGAGATAAACAAGAGAGCACAATTGTTCAGCAGATAGAACAAGATATATCTTTAATGCAGACAGAGAAAGAACAGCTGATAAAGTCACGCAGAGGGCAAGGTAAGTATCGGCGCAACTTAGAGTTATTGGAGTCAAAATGTCGTGTTACAGGCTTAGATGACAAGCGATTTTTAGTTGCTAGCCACAGTAAACCATGGCGTAACTCTAATAACCTAGAAAAGCTAGATGGCTATAACGGTTTTCTGTTTTCTCCTCATATTGACCGCCTTTATGATCGAGGGTGGATATCATTTTCCGATAATGGCGAGTTACTGATTATAGAACCACATATCCGCAATATCCTTAAGGCCTGGGGTGTTCCCTACCCTTTCAATATAGGTTCATTTACCTACCAACAAAAAATCTACCTTGCATACCATAGGGAGTTTGTTTTCAAATCTACCTTGCCACAAAATTAGCTTTAGTAAATCAAATTAGAGTGTAATTTAGCGATCGCTAACGGATGAGTTACAAGACCTCCTCACAAAAAGCTCACGATATTGCATGTGAGAATCTAAATTATTCTATAAAGGATCGCTAAGTTGGTATGTTAGATCACAATGTAACCGGCTACTAAACCAGTATCGAAAGCGATTAAAACTTTAACAAAATCAGTTGCGAGCTAACAAATTAGTTAGTTGAATTCAGCAAGGGTTAGATCGCAACCATTAAAACAACAACCAACCCTAAGAAAAGCTCATATGTAGTGAAGCACTGCGCGTCCCCGCCCCCGCAGCAAAGCCACTTAGAAGGACCCATGGTTATTTGCTGAAAGAAAAGGCGCCATAAAGGCGCCTTTTCTTTTAAAAATATTTGAAGTCTACTTAATGCCTTCCAACTGTTTCACTTTTTGGATAGCTTTTGTAAACTTAGTTTTATGCTCTTCATTCCACTCAAAGGAACTTAACCCGGGTACTGGAGCTGATGCTACTACTCGACCTGATGCAATCAAATCAGTGATTTCTGTTTGTATTTGATGTGTGTTCAAAGGTACTCCAACATCATTAGCTGCGGGACGTTTTGACAAATCCATGACATAGCCTCCTCGTAATATAGCTTCCACTATTTCCTTATAATCATAACATGTTCCGGTCAAATTGCTTTCACCAGACTCAAATGAAACGTATTTAGTTACCGGTCCAGTAAAATAATCAGCTTTCGATGCAGATACAACAGCCGTTAATGAACATCGATTAGCATCCCAGCATGTAGCGGCATACAAATCACCTGAACCAGCAAAAACAGATAACATTTTTGAAGTGAACTTACAAAAAAGAGCCTTTTTTTGTCCTGCATCGAAAAGAACTGAGTTCGTAACCTTGTCGATAATCATAAGGCTGACAGCAGTAACACCCTTTTCATCTTGCACAGGTGGAATATTTGACTCATCGAGACTGTTATACCACCAATCTTTCCATTGCGCTATTAAGTTTCCTTGCCCTGCTAGGACCATTACAGCACTTTCACGATCAGCAATCTTTTCGAATAGACAATCATCCACATAAATAATGTACTCATGACCATCAGAAAGCTCGGTGCGAATAGACCACCTTGTATCACTTGCGACTTTCTTACTTTCTAAATCATAGACTGTTGTTGTCATTTGACATCCATATCTTATTTTATTAATTTTATTATACTTTTTTCTCACTATAATAAAAGAAGAATAACTCTATTTATATCTCATATTTACAACTCCAACTCCGCTCTCCTCAACCAATAGATATACGATTTTTGACTATCAAAGCCCATCAACTTCCACTGCCCTTTGCAAACATAGTGTGCACGGATGGCCCGTTTACAATTCGGGCTTAATCGTCCAATATGGCTATCAAGCTCAGTAATATAATCTGGTGGCATGTGGTCACTATTACCACCACTGCAGGTTTGCCTAATAGGTTCTCCCAACCTATCGCAAGCGCTACGACTTGCATAACCCTGCCCTTGTTCTTGTCTAGCCCAGTAACGCCCCCAAGCTTTAAGCTCTGAGCGTAGCTGCTTGATGTTCATCATGGGCTCAATCGGTAAATCATGCTGCATGGCTGGCAACCTCCGTCACTTTGGCTAACGGCATGTGGAATACCTGCTCACAAATCGCTGACAGATCATCGTATGAAACCGATGTATTGCCCCGTTCCCAATTGCGATAAGTTTTAGCACTTACACCATATGTCTGAGCCACTTCATCTTGGGTAAAACCTCTCAGCATACGAGCCGTTCTCAGTAAATCAGCGCCACGTTTAGTCATTAAATCCCCCAAAACTCTCTCATTGCATACTCTATTAGTAATGATGCAGTCATTATTAAACCCACCCACTAGCCATAGGCGTTTGAGCACTCCCATGATCAGCAAGTGATCTAGGCAATATCTCAGGCGCAACAGAAGAAAAACCACGTTCAATCAAATAGGCGTGATATTGCTCTAACGCTTGGCTCATCCCTTTATCCAAAGTTGATTTAACGTAGGTACGCAAAAGCACTGGCAATGCATGGTTAACCAATCGCTCGCCAATCATGGTATCAACACCCAAGTCAGCCAACATGGTCCTAAACAGAATGCGCAGATCATGGCTGGTAAAATATTTAAACCTAATTTGTGTATTCCAATCATGAGCTGTGCGGATCGAGATTGGCCCTTTAACACCTGGGAATAAGATTGAGCGCTTACCAACATGCTTGAGTTGCCATTGTCGGTAATGGTTAATCAGCGCCTTGGCCGATTGAGTTAATGGCATTCTATGTTCTTGCTTATTCTTGGCGTGACTAGCGGGGATCACCCAAGTGTCACCGGCAAAGTATTCCCACCGCGCTTGTCGAGTCTCATTAATCCGAGTGCCAAACATCATCATCAACACAAACAGCATGGTCACCGGCATAGCGGAATCACTCAAGCGAGCAAATAACTCAGTCAAATCAGTTTCAAATAGACGGGTATCTTTGGCGCCATTAAGCTTAATTGAGTCGGTAACTTGGTAACCGGCGATCGGATTAGTAGATATCAACCGCAGCTTTGCTGCAGCAGAGAACGCCACCTTTAATTTATTTACTGCCTCACGAATGTAATTAGGGGCAAACTCATCTTTAAGCATGGTTTTAACTAAACGAGAATCAAGTTCAACAAAGCTGATAGAAGCCAAAGAAAGCGAGCCCAAGCGCGGCAGTAAGTGGCATCGAATCAAAGAACTTACGTTACTGCGCCAGCTGCGACTGTAAGTTGAATTGTTCTTAATGTGCGACTGGTACCAAGTGAGTAAACACCCCACAGTTTCAAATTGACCGGTCACCATATTGCCAACACTCCTTTTGGCCAGCATCACCGGCAGATCACCACTCAAGGTTTTAATACACGCACTCGGCCAGGTCGCTATTTTGTCCCATTTAGTCTTACCACTCTCATTTAACACCAAAAACACACTTGCCTTAGCCCGGTCAGCATTGGCACGTAACCGCAACTCAGGAAAGCGCGGATCTCTAAAATCACGAGTCACCCCACCTTTTAGCCAACGCCTAATCGCGGCATCATTCAATTTGCCAATATCGACACCGCTAGCTGTCATGACTTATGGCCTCTTTTTTCCCTCTGAAACTCTTCCATTCAAATTTAACTAAAACACTGGCTGCGTCTTGTAAGCGTTCATAGGCTCGCTCGCCAAGCAAATCTTGCAAGCCGGTCTTATCCAAATTGGTGATAAACCCTGTTGGTTTTTTTGCATACAAACGCTTATCAAGGATCCGAGTAAACCATAGCAGTTCATCTAGTGAACCACGCTGCAAACCTATCTCATCGATGATCAATAAATCCGGTGATACAAACTCAGCAAGCAAACGTTCTTCCGTTAATCCATTTTTCCCATACGACTCCCTAGCTCGAGCAAACACGTCCATCACGCTCATCAACACAACAGAGTGATTGCGAGAGATCAGTTCATTAGCAATAGCGCTAGCGAGGTGGTTTTTTCCAGTACCCGGTGTACCCGTAAACAAAAAGCCCTTACCCATCAGCCGCAACTCAACAAATCGGTGCGCATACTTACGAGCAATATCAAGCGCCTTAATTTGCCCAGGGCAACTGGTAAAGTAATTATCAAATGTACATTCTAGAAAACGAGTATTGAGGCCTGACTTGCCGCTTAATTTATTCAAAATCTGCAGCTGGTGACGCTTAAAAGACTCGTGTTCATCCTCAGACTTGAGCTGTTCGATATGCGAACGGCTGCAGGGTTTAATATGATCAGGACAACGCAGTTTGCGCAACATAGAACTCAGTACAGTGTTTGTATTCATCATGGTTTGCATCGTTATAGCTCCGTGTCAAAGTCTTGATCGTAAGAATTAAACTGCTCTGAGTTGGCTTGCGAGTGAGTCGGAATCAACAACGGGTTAGATTTACCACCGCTGCTCCCCATGCCCGCATTAATCAACCATTTCGCCTCAAAGCCTACCCAACCCCGCGTAGCACAAGTCGCAATGCAATCCTCAACAGAAAACCCAGCAGCAACCGCATCATGCAAATGCTTAGCAAGACGGTTAATCGCCGTTTGATTTAGTTTTGCTTTTTTATCTTTGCGCATAGCAATCCAGTCAGCCAAAACTTGAACCGTTGGCATAGCTGGCCAGCTTGAAAAATCTAACTTATCAACCGCTGATTTTTTTGAACGAGGCGCTATATCTTTTAAAGGTTCATTGACTGGTTCAAAAGAGTGACTGATTCCGGTGCTATCTGACGGCATACCCCCTGTGCTATCTGCCGGCATACCTGTGCTATCTGACGGCACAGGGGGTGCTATCTGTCGGCATAGGGTCAAAATGTAAAGATTCGAGCTATTTCCCTTTGGCCCTTTACGATTAGTGATAGTAAGAAGTCCCGCTTCCTCTAGCTCCTTGATGTGCTTTCTAACGGTACTTTTGGCGATCTCGCACTGCTCAGCAATATGCTGATAACTCGGCCAGCACTCGCCAGCATCACTCGCATTATCAGCGAGTTTAATTAGCACTAACTTGCGCAAAGGGTTGCCCACTTTGGCTTTCATCGCTTTAACCATCAATTCCATGCTCATGTAGGATTCCCCCACAATGCGTAAAAATTGACGAAACGTACTTGTCTCAGTAACATACTCTTGCCTCTTGTAGGTATTAAGCCCGTTCGGTCTCCAAACTTAAGCGGGCTTTCTTATGTCTTTAATAAACCCAGCGTCATATAACATCGACGAATCCCCTCTTCACTCTTTCAATTAAACGGTTATCACTTAACTGATTCATCACAGCCACTACCCCTTTTCTTTAGCAAGTTTGCTAACTAAAAACGGATACTCCTGCTCCAAAAGCACCATTGATGCTTGTGTAGTTGCCGCAGACTCCCTTAGCTCTCTGTGAGCATTAGCCACTAATTCATTCGATGGCGCTTCGCCTAAATGGATCACAGCCACCTGAGCCTCTGCATTCTCTTTCGTTAATGCCACTGCCATATCCACAGGCTTTAACACGTTGTTATCTGGCCGCTGATCTGCAACCACTGTCACCCCTGCTGCGCTATAAACATCATTGAGATAGTTAACTCGTAAATGAGTTGGCATAGCAGATACGATCGCTTGCTCAACATAAAACAATCGGTCAACGATGGGATGCTGGCCCTCGTACTGCCCCAGCCATCGAAATAACTTCTGCGCATTCACTCGCGCATCGTTATGAACGTCATCGGTATTTGCAAAAGTGACACCCTCTGCAGCCAATAGATCAAGCATGCCCAAACGTTCAACTGCAGCAACAACATCCATCGCAAAAGCAAAACGCGTCATCCGTGGTAGCTCCAACACCCGATGTACAGCTTTCATCAAAAAAGCCAAACGTGATTGTGTTTTCATGCAAACTTTCCTTTTTCCTATTAAAGTTAATGTCAGTGGTTAAGCTGTATTGTCAGAATGAGTCAACTGAGGAACGGCGGTTAACAAGCCATTCGTTAAACGCTCAATTTGATAAGCACGAAGCTCAGGGACATTTTCAGGCCATTGACTTATGGCTGATTTAGATAGCTTCAGCGCTCTAGCAAGTGAACATTTATTCCCAAAGTACGAAATTGCATCTTTTGTCTTCATCAAAGGCTCCAATATATGATCAAAACAAAGGTTAAGAAAACTTGACCACAAAGTCAACAGCAGAATAGGAAACTTGACCAGCATTGAGTTAAGATTGCTTTACTATGATGAATGAACGAATTAAAGAATGTCGCAAGGCTGGGAAATTCACTCAACCAGCAATTGCTAAAACGATTGGCGTTACAAAAGCCACTATCTCGCTTTGGGAGTCAGGTTCCACTTCCCCAAAAGGTGAGAATCTTCATGCGCTTGCAAAAGCCTTAGGATGCACTCCCGAATATTTGTTATATGGGATTAAAGCACCTAAAGTAGAAAAGAATGCTGAGTGGGCCGGTGAATTTGAACCATGGGATAATGGCAGTCTTTTAGGGGCTGATGAAGTAGAGGTACCCTTTTACATGGAAGTAGAGCTAGCTGCTGGAGAAGGTATTGCTGAGGCAGTCGAATATAAAGGACCTAAACTTCGATTTGCTAAATCGACCTTAAAACGACAAAACGTAGACACATATAACGCAGCTTGCGTTAAGGTCAGTGGTAACAGCATGGAGCCGGTATTACCCCACGGTTCAACAGTGGGTATTGATACTGCCGCAATCAATATTGTGGATGGTAAAATGTACGCAATTAACCATGACGGTATGCTACGCGTTAAAATGCTTTACAGACTACCAGGTAACGGACTTCGCCTGCGTAGCTATAACATTGACGAATATCCCGACGAACGCTACGAAGCAGATGCCCTAAAACATATCAAAGTGATCGGCAAAGTGTTTTGGTACTCAGTGTTGATATAAGCGCACGGACAAAGACGTGTTAGAGCTAATGCTCTGGAAATGACTATCGGCATTAGAAAATGTATGCCTAAGCTCTGCGCCCTTATGAACAAATATTAAGGATAATCTCCAATGATATTACCAAATTCATTCACTAACAGTGTCTCGATTACTTAGGGCTTGTATCCTCAATGAGTTTAAACCTTTGCTGTCAAAGGTACTTACAGGGTGTATTTAATCCTTTCTTTTTCTGGGATATGTTTTAGAAAGTCTAAATGTCGAGCCACACCTAAATATCCTGGGTACACTCTTGGAAAGTCGTAACCTAATAATAAAAGCTTATTGTAGAGATCTAAACGTAAACTCGCAGGTAATGTTACTTTTATAAATAGTGGTGCATCACCAAGATTGGCAGGATCTGAATTAACAAGCTCCGAATGAATAATTTCATTTAGAGAGCGCGTATCCGCCAAATTACTAGTCCCTAATATAATGTCGCGTCTTTCTTGTGGAAGACATAGTTCTTCTAATGAAAATCTGTTCCTTTTAAATATCGACGGTGTAAATGTAAATAAACCTTTCTGAGCCGTAACATTCGAATTATCTTTATATTCAGGAGTGAAAAACATAATTGATTCAATTTTCTTAGATTTTTTTAGCATTGAAATCCAATTAGCATTCATCATCCAAACACATAAATCTTCTTCTGTGTTTTTAATATCAGATGTGCATGCGAAAAAAGTAGCAATCATGGAATCATGCGTCCAATCTAAAAGTCTTGTGGGGACCCCGTAATGCTGGGCTAGTGCCGCTAACTCTAATAAATCCTTTGACATCCAGCTTTCATCATTTACTCTATCTTCTCTAGAGAATTGATTACTAGTTAGATGCATATCATTTTTAAACCACAGGCCTGTAGAGGGAGTGTGGAGACCATTTCTATTTGAGATTCGAAAAAACTGTCTTAGTGCATTTATTTCTGCATTGACTTGGTTATGTTCAAATTTAATCTCTTCCCTATCATGCAAAATCTTAGCACTCATCGCGCATAGCTTATCAACACTATAGTCATCTCGCCTAAGTGCAGAGGGAGCTAATTGATAACTACTCTTTCCATGCCCTCTAAAAATAAAACTTCTAAAGTCAATATCTTCATTTAAAAGTGGAGAAAGGTATGACAAAAAAGTTTGTACATCGAAACATTCTTTTGTTATAAATTTTGCATCTACTTCTTCAATGTCCATATGAAATTCTCTGTGATTATTAATGCTGTAATGAACATATCGACTATACCTGAATATTTAAATAAACATATATTGCCGTAGAGGCAATAGAACATTGGCCATCGTTTTCTATGCACTCTTGTAAATCATGTAATATGAAAGCTGCCCCCTCTCCTTACATGAGACGACAATGTATGGCAAACCGACATGGACATATTGCGATTGAGTCGCTGCACTAGCCACTTTTTGGACAAAAATCATTTAGAGCTTAAGCTCTGAAAACAACGATTACCGATAGGAAACGTATGGCAATCGCGTGCTCGATAACGCCTTGTTAATCTACTCAAAACTTAAACCAATCCACCGTATTCACTGAGCTCAACCAAACCAAAAGTGCCGAGCATTAGCAGCCTGCTTGAATAGTTTGTTAGCCTAACTTCACCAGAGCTTTTTAGTTAAGAGCTTATAGGTCGGCATGGGTTCTTCGAATGTTGCCCCAACGATATCGTCAAGCTTGTCTTGTATAGCTTGTAATTGCACTCTAATTACGTCGTCTTCTTCCCATGTGTCCCAGAAAACACCTTCATACTCTTGCATCTCTTTCAAATGTTTCTTGAACTCAGCACCTGACATTTTGACTTTACCCTGACGCTGCCAGTATCTCGTTGCCAGTTGACGAGCGGAGAAAAAAATACTGTTCACAGTCTTATTGGTGTCTTTAAAGATTTCTTCACTATCAGCACCGTAAGTCGCCATGAATTTGTACTTTAACGTTTCAAATCTGGCGAAAACTTCACTCTTCCTCTCATATCGTTCAAATACGATATGACCTCGGTTGAGCAGTTCAGTTTCTTCGGGTTTTTCTCGCTCTCCAACCACTCTACTTTTACCCTCACCGACAGAAGAAAAAGGGCTACGAATAAATGCAATTGTATCCTTGATTTCAAAAAATGTAGCTAAAGTATCTTCAGCAAGTTCAATTCTTCTTTTTCCAATAAATTCACGTTTCCACGCTCCTACACCTGAGACAATAGCCCAGCATGCTGAAATAATTGCGATTGTCTTACCCAATAGGGTTACTACTTCTAACATTTTCTCTTAACTCCAACTGGTAGGCTAACGCTTAAATCTGGAGCGCGGCTTTTTGCATCCCCAATATTCTTAGTTAGGCACTTTTGCTTTTTTATTTGAAAAAATTCTCTGGCCAGAGGTGTTCTGGTAAGTGCTGCCTGACTAACCTTGCTTGAGCTTGATAGCCTCTTGCATCGAGTTCTCTGAGAAATACTGGCCACGGTGGAATATTGCTTGTGTATGCATTGGATGAAGAAGTTGACATGCCTCCACCTTGAGAAGTCGACAAACCGCCATATTGAGACGTAGAAAGGCCGCCATATTGTGAGGTAGACAAGCCTCCATACTGTGACGTAGACAAACCTCCGTATTGCGAAGTTGAAAGACCGCCGTATTGTGAAGTGGACATGCCCCCGTACTGTGATGTTGACATTCCCCCATATTGGGACGTGGACATGCCCCCGTATTGGGAAGTAGACATGCCACCATATTGAGAGGTGGAAAGGCCGCCGCCCTGCGACGTACTTAGGTTTCGCGGCCACACTCTCATATTTTGAATTATTGGTCTGCCCATTAGCTTTCCTCCTTTTTAATTATAATGCCTAACGTCTTAGTATTTGTGCGCATGTGCGTATATTTGGCAAAACGCGCATGCACATTTAATAAATCTATTATTCAATCCTCACTATAGCAAAGCTATTGATTAATAAGCACTCTACCAGAGCGGTGCAGAATAAACGAGCACAAAAAGTTGGAAAGTGGGCATTGATATTGATGCCTTATCGAAAGTAATCAGTAACAGTCATTTATCGATTAGTAATAGTAGGTCAACAGGCTTGTTACTTATCTGTGTAACTTATTGCCTTTAACTCATAAAGGGGCAAAACAGTGTTACATGCTCCCATGGCATGCATGAAAAGGCTTCAATATAAAATGCCTCTGTTTCGCACTTTATTGTTCAGCTTTAATCTTTAAAATTAAGCACCCATTCCCCACTTTTTCCTTTCCTCTATCTATATCTCTTAGCTTCTTAAGATTCAAATAAACATAAAAATCAAGTTTTATAAACACAATGACTTGACTACAAAGTCAAGATAACTTAACTTTGTAGTCAAGTTATCTAATCGAGAAACAAAATGATCCTCACTAGAGTACAAACAACACCCAAGCAACGCATTGAGTTTCGTTTTTTAGTCGCAATTCGTTTTGCTTGCTTAATGGCGAAAGCGCAAGGCATACCTCAACCGATAGATTGTCCACGAGTACAAAGTAGAGCATCTAAATTGGCTAAGTACTTAGCGTATAACCACCCAAGCCAAGCATTCCAAAAACAATATATGCACCACGCTGGTGAGCTTGGGCAACAGTTTAGCCTTCGCTATACCGAACCCAAGCAAGGGATAACCGGAGTAATTAGTGTATGGAGTCATCAGACAAACCTACATCAGTTAACCGCGTAAGTAGATTGATGAAGCAGGTAAGGCACCAGCAACATTACGACCAACTTCTAGCCGAGCAAGATTTAACATGGGCACTTGAATGGTTCGAAAAGCAAATACAAAAACATCACCAAGCTATTAAGTGCTGGCCCCATGAACGTGACACTTTCACCCGCTTAATAGCGCTGAATGAGCAAGCCAAACAAAGAATGATGAACGAACACAAGGCAATAATCGAGCGTGTTGCAATGCGACAACTAGAGGGATAAGCAATGAACTATCTATTAGCAGGTCATGAACCTATCGAGCGAATGCAGCTGCTGATCCAAAAGTTCACCAAGATGAACTCTGTGCCGCAAAAGAATGCCCTCATTGAGCATTATGTCAACGCGCTACCAGTCGAACGCGCCGCAGCACGGTTTGGTATTGAAGTTTCAAACCTGGTCAGAGCCCAAGAACGGCTCGAAGAGGTCGCCAGCAATATCGAACAGGTCAAAGAACTTGATTGGGCGCGTTTTGGCTACACCAGTAACCCTAATCATTTAAGTGATAACAAAGTATCAAGTGCAAGCTAAGGAATAGCATTATGACAATGACAACGACAACAGCACCAAGTAGCTACGCCCAAAGGCTAGCCAAGCTAAAGCAGCAAACACAACACTATCTGAAAGAAGTCGGCGATCAGTGGCAAACACCACCTGCATTGTTTTGGGGTGTATTTGCTAAGTACGGCCCGTTTGTACTGGACCTATTCACCGATGGCAGTAACAACAAATGCCCTAATTTCTACACAGTAGAAGATAACGCCCTAACCCAAGATTGGACTGCCGAACTTAAAGGCGGCAAAGCCTACGCAAACCCGCCCTACTCCCGCGCCAGTATAGAAGATGGCAACGCAGTAACAGGCATGCGCAGTATCATTAAAAAAACGCTAATAGAGCGTGATAAAGGCGCCAAAATGGTTTACGTCATTAAATCGGCCACATCAGAAGTTTGGTGGCCTGAAGATGCCGATCACGTCTGCTTTATTCGTGGCCGCATTAGCTTTGACTTACCAGAATGGTTTAAACCGGCGGATAAAAAACAGGAAGCATCAAGCGCTGGCTTTGCCTGTGCCATAGCCGTATTCGATAAAGATTGGAAAGGCGAGCGCATGAGTTACATCAATCGCGATAATCTACTGCGTGATGGCCAAACCATGCTTGATATGGTCGAAGCTGCAGCACAAGTAAAAGCACCAGGTGATCATCGAAACGAAACTCAGCCTATCGCATCAGCATTTTCAATTACTTTCTGCGTGACTAGAGCTTGGAATGACTACCTTGATAGTGAAAACAGCTTGAGCAAGGAATTAATCACTGCAAACACTGCATTTGATGTAGAAAGTGAATTTGAAGCCTTTGCCAATCACTGCTTACTCAATGGGGATTCTGAACAAGAAGTTAAGCAAAGCCTCATCCAGAGGATTATCGAATTAGCGGCCAATATAAAGATAACTGTTGAGACCGCAGCATGAGCAAATATAGAACACAACATGGCACTGTCGTTCTGTCGGCCCCGTTTGCATCCATCGACCACGACAATAAGCAGATCGAGATTAAGTACACACCGAATAATTATAACGGTTGGGGAATTTGCCGAAGCTACGATGCTGATGACCTTCGCCACTTTATCCAACACGATGCAGAGGCATTTGCACAAGACGCCGAAACAAAACTTAGAACGCAAGGAGCTGCGGCATGAAGTTTAAATTCACTTGTGATATCTGCAACAAGCAAGTTAAACGAGGTGACAAATTCAGAATTGAATCAGATCAATATGACGATGACTCAACATTATATGGGGAGTTTGGAGCAATGGCGTGTAAAGCCTGTCACACAAAAGTTATCACTCACATTAATAGTATTAAAACAGACGCTGCAGCTGCAGCCTAAGGACAAAGCAATGGATTCAACTAAACATCAATCTGAAGATGCACCTATAAAAAACTATTTGATAGATGAAAAATTACTATCAGCCACACAAACCATGAAAATTCTTAGCGTTAGCAGGGCAAAATTTTACACAAAAGTGGTTAAGGACCCCGACTTTACCCAGATAGTTAGACCGCTGTGTTTAATCCAAAATGGCTTAAAGCAATATAGACAGACCGAAATAATTGCATTCATTGAGAGAAAACAAGAAGTGCATTAACGGGAAACAAGCTCGTTTAGATCCAATCTGTCAGTTTTATAGCCATTATGCGACTAAAACTGACAGTAGGTCTCGAAAGCGAGTTAGTTTTAGCAACTAGACCACTGGTCCCATCAACATCATTTTACTGTTGTCCAATCGAGTTTGATCTTTTTACTTGCCGTACAAAGACTGTTTTAGTCTCTTATTTGAGTATCAAAGGAGGCATTAAATAATGCTTATATGCATCAAATCAATGTAAAACATTTATTCACAACGGTGCATTAGCGATGTTATCTTTGGAGTAATGCCAGATCAGACTGGTACAAAATAGCGTTGATATTAAATAAACTGTTGTTTTCTGGGTGTAATGAAGTAGGAATCGATGAAACTTCTCAATGATAGACAAAAGAGCACTTACGAGTGGTATAAAAACCGCTTTAATGAATTGCATATCGAGGCAAAATCAAATGGTGGGAGGTTAGTACGTCATGATATATGGCGTTCTGAATACTACAGCAATCCATACTTGCTTCTTGAAGAAGATGAAACAATTCTAGAAAGATTTGCGGATGTGTTTACAAATAGCCTAGATATTGGTGCTGATGGGAAAATTGGTTTAACGCCGATGATTGACAATGACGCTAGGTTTGGTCGGCTTTTTACAGAGATAATTGAAGAAACCAATTGGAGAGGTATTTTAAGTAAAGGATCTATCGGATATGCATCGGAGCAACTTAAAGCATATTTTAACGACGGAGTACCATTAGGTGTCAGAATGTTTGAGAAGGTTAAGCCTGAACCCAAAAACTGTCTTTTCAAATTCTCTAAAAAACAATATGTTCATGAGATGTTCAAATATGGGCGGTTTAGAATCTCTCCAGCCTCCTATTATGCTAAAGGCAGTCACATCAAGGCAATAAAAGATCTGGAAACTGTAAGGAATTACAGGCTTAAAGCGATTCGAGAAATACTGAAAGGCGAAAGCCACTTTGAGTTTCAAGGTCAAAGAAACCCGATTCTGAACGGGGTGATACCCATTCAATTTGAAATGGGAAACTACTATCTGCTCTGCACTTGCAATGAAATTAGTAGAAGAATGCCAACAGACTTTGAATCTGATGCAGTACTAATGATTAAGGATAAAGCAGAATTCATTAAACGTCTTAAAGATGAGCTTTTGATTAGCTACCCAGACTGGGAATTTATTGAAGGCGACGTGTACTATTATGATCCTTACAACGATACGATTAAGGATCGGAATCAAGAGCTTTATAAACACTTTTCATATGCTTATCAAAAAGAGCATCGTTGTATAATTAGACCGAAAACAGGACAAGGGGCAGCTGGTTCTCTAGAACCTTTTCTAGTTGAGATTGGGCCTCTGGATGACATAGCAGAAATAATAACTGTATAAAAGTTACTCATTGATTGTCTCGATAGTAAGCCCGACTCAAAATACGCGTTGCATGCGCGGGACTTCGCGGTTGGGGCTATAGTACTTATAAGATTGCCATATTTTATCTAATACCAACTGTCGTTACAGAGCTAAAACTCTAACGCACTTTTGTCCCGGTACGCTTTAGAATAATCGCTCTAAGCCACTATTGCCCACCCCACCTTCATCTGCTGCACATAGAAAACTGATGCTTAGCACCATTTTCTGACTCAAAGCACACGCTTCCTTCATTTAAAAAGCAGATTTTCAGCATGTGTAGTTAATGCTGTCATTTGTACAGGGGTATTGTTTATTCGATAATTTTATTAGAGAACTGTGCGCGAACACACTTGTTAGTCACTTGGTTTTTAAGTAATATCAATAAGTTATACTATTAATAATTTAGATGGTAAGCTTATAAAATGCGCATTTATGTGGAAGGTGTATTGAAGTTAATTTCGACTTTAGCTTTTAGTACAAAAGATTAACTGTGCGCCCTTACTAGTCTGAAAGTTAAGTGGACATTCGGACTATACAAATCATAAATTTATATCACATGGAGCGGGATATGGTTGATTTCAAGAAAAGATTGAAAAAGAAAGAGATTGTAAAAAAAATAAATCCAACAGAAATATATGATTCATTGGATAGAAGAAGTGAAGCTGGCCCTCTTCGTGACTCTCAGGAAGATATATTAAATAACTGGTTTACTAATCGAGTAAATAATAAAAATTCAATTATTAAACTTCACACAGGAGAAGGGAAAACACTTATAGGATTACTGGTTTTACAGTCAAAAATTAATGCGGGAAAAGGCCCGGCTGTATTTGTTTGTCCGAATAAATACTTAGCAGAACAAGTAAAACAAGAAGCAAATAAATTCGGTATAGCATTCTGCGATTTTTCAAGTGCTCGAGAGCTGCCTGATGAATTTCTTCTAGGCAAGAAAATATTGATCACGTATGTTCAAAAAATGTTCAATGGAAAGAGTGTTTTTGGAATCGGGAACAGATCAATTCCAGTAAATTCTATCGTCCTCGATGATTCACATGCATGTATAGATTCAATTAAAAGTTCATTAACGATAAAGGTTAACAAAGAACACAGCCTATTCAAAAAAATTATTGAAATTTTTGAAGATGATATAAAAGGCCAGGGAGAAGGGAGCTTTTTAGAAATAAAGAGTGGTGATTACAACACAATGCTTCCTATTCCGTATTGGAGCTGGGAGGACAAGAAAGATACAGTAGCAGCTGCTATTATTGAACACAAAGATGATAGAGAAATAGCCTTTGTTTGGCCAGTTATAAAAGATCAAATATCGAACTGCCAGGCATTTATTTCTGGAAATAGCCTTGAGATTTCACCAAGTTTAATGCCCATAGATTCTTTTGGTAGCTTTAGTAGAGCTGAACATCGAGTACTCATGTCAGCAACGACACAAGATGATTCATTTTTCATTAAAGGGCTTGGTTTTGATATTGAATCAGTCGAAAACCCACTAAGTAATGAAGCTCTAAAGTGGTCAGGTGAGAAGATGATCTTAATTCCATCTCTTATAGACGAAAGCTTAGATCGTGACTCAGTGATAAGCTGGCTTTTGTCACCTAATGCTGAACGACAATTTGGTATTGTCTCGTTAATTCCAAGCTTTAGCCGAAAATCTCAGTATGAGAAAATTGGAGCACACGTAGCAGTTTCAAATGATTTATTCAACTGCGTTCAAAGTTTGAAAAGTGGTATTTTTGATACATCGATGGCATTCGCTAACCGCTACGATGGAATTGATTTACCTGATAACGCATGCCGAATATTAATCTTAGACTCCAAACCATATTTTGACTCATTATTAGACCGATATGAGGAAGATTGTCGGTCTACAAGCGACATAATTAACATAAGGGTTGCACAAAAAGTTGAACAAGGATTAGGTCGCAGTGTTAGAGGAGAGAAAGACTACAGCGTAATTCTACTTGTTGGTGGGGACCTAATTAAATTTGCTAAAAGTCCTATTACATCAAAGTATTTCTCAACTCAAACTAGAAAGCAGATTGAAATTGGAATGCAGGTTGCGGAGTTTGCAGTACAAGACTCAAATAAAACAAATGCATACGAAACTTTAGTCGAGCTAATTAATCAGGTTCTTTCTCGAGATGAAGGCTGGAAAGAGTATTACTCAGAAGAGATGGATCAATTAGAAGGTGGCGGTCACATTGGTAATATTTATCAGGCTTTAGATCTTGAATATAAGGCGGAAAAACAATTTTCTATTGGTGAATATGATAAAGCATGCAAACTTGCTCAAGATTTATGCGATCGATATTCTTCCGATTCACTTGAGAGAGGCTGGTATCTTCAACTCCTGGCGAGGTATAAATACCGAACAAGTAAAGTTGATTCAAATCAATTCCAAAAAGTTGCTTTCCAAAATAACCTTCAACTACTTAAACCTAGAGAAGGTATTAGTTACAAAAAGCTAGAGTACATGAACCAAAATCGTATTAGTAGAATTAAGACGTGGCTTAAACAGCATGATGGCTATGAGAACATGATGCTAGCAGTTGATGGAATGCTTCAAAACTTGTCCTTTGGAATGCCTTCTGAAAAATTTGAGGCTTCATTAAAAGAACTTGGAGAGACGATTGGCTTTTTGAGTCAACGACCAGATAAAGAGATCAAAAAAGGTCCAGATAACTTGTGGTGTGGTGTCGATGATTATTTCTTCCTTATCGAATGTAAGAATGAAGTAGGAGAAGAGCGGGCTGAAATATCAAAACATGAAGCTGGTCAAATGAACTCTCATTGTGGATGGTTTGAGAGTGAGTATAACGATAAGCCATGTAAACGTATTTTGATTATTCCCACAAAAAAATTATCTTACCATGGAGACTTTACTCATGATGTTGAAATTATGAGAAAAGGAAAACTAAACAATTTAAAGTACAATGTGAAAGGTTTTTTTAAAGAGTTCGCCAATATTAATATTCATGAGATTACAGATAACGAAGTACAAAGGTATATTAATGCTCACAAGCTTGATTTGAACAGTATAAAAGATAATTACTCAGAAAAGTATGTTAAAGCTATGAAATAGCAACATACTATAAATGATTAAGTCTACTGTCGCATATTTGCTAAAACGCGGCAGTAAACTTTACCATTGAGCACATATCCAATAGCCATATAATACCGAATAAAAAATCATGAATTAGAGCTTGTGTTCTAACTCACTTTTGTCCGAGAGTGAACTAGTACGACTCAAATACCCATTAGCACGATCAAATCATCTCATTGACCGCCCCTCTATTTAATTATTGGATGAATTTAAGGGGAACCCTGACACATGGGAGTCTTGGACCGTTTATGAGGCATTTCAACATATTTCTACTCGGCCGATTAGAAATGAACGCTTTACTCAAGCACCCTGCAGAATATGCTTTTTTAGCAAATCCCAATACAGTTGATAGGCTATTATCTGCTCGTCATACCAATCATGCTTATTGTAAATGGCCATGATCCCACCCAACTCGTGACCCAACATCTTTTCGGTTACATGGGGCATTATTTTATTCTCACTCAACCGAGTAGAAATTGTTCGCCTGAAATCATGCGGCACAAAGTGTGGGTAATCGAGCTGTTCATTTAGACGTTGCACGTATCGATTTAATGCATGGGTAGAAAGCGCTTTATCCTGGCTTAAACCCTCAATCAAGAAATGCCGGTCTTGGCCATAAATAAAATCTAACGACTCAATGATACTGATGCTTTGGTTACTTAACGGCCGCCGAATCATTTTGCCCGTCTTAGAGCGTTCTTTAGGTAAAATCCAGATGGCTTTATCAAGATCAAATTCGCAGCGTTCAGCGCCTCTAATTTCGGCGTTTCGAGCCCCCGTTAGAATAAGCAGCTTTACGCAGGCTTTAGTTTTAGGTGTTGCCCTACTCGCCTCAACTTGGCGCCATAACCCTGCGACCTCGTCCCACTCTAATACGCGCTCTCTGCGCGACTGGTGAGCGCCTATAGCCTTAATGGGTATATCTAAGCAAGCAGATGACTTAATCTCACCACGCGCTTTTGACCAACGTATAACCGTTTTTAAACGCTTAAGGATACTGCCAGCGTTTGCAGCTGTCGTTTCGAGCCTTACACCATCAAGTAACTTAATCCATTCAGTGTAACGGTATCGCTCAACATCGATGTTGAAATTTGGCACTATGTACTTGGAGATAAAGCTTTCATACAGAACAACTGTCGTTGGCGATAGCTGAGGGTAAGCGTATGCTTTCATAAAGTCGTTGCAGATATCACCAAGCAGCCGCGCAGCACCTCTATTAACGCCGTGGCAACGAGGGTCCAAGTTGTCAACTAACAGCTGCCTATACTCCAGCGCGGTTGCACGAGCCTCGGCAAGTTTGAGATCCGGGTAGCGACCAATTTTGATTCGCTGTTGCTTAGCTTGCCAACGAAAGCGATAATAAAAGGTAATGACAGCATTCTTGGTAATTCGTACACTCAAACCATCACGATCAGCAATCTCAATGGGGCCGTGGTAAGGTGCTTTTATATTCCTTAATTTACTATCAGATAATGCCATTTGACCAACCTTCGCGTGATGCACATTGTTAACATTCGTGATGCACTTTATGATGCACAATTTTATTTTAACACTGTATTTCAAGGTTGAACAGAAACGAACCTAATTCATTCTTAATTATTGATATTTAAAAGAAATAATCACATTTTCGATACATAAGTGAACTATGAAAAACGCTAAGAAACAACCTACTTTATTTTGGCACGATTACGAGACATTCGGCGCAAACCCAGCAAAAGACAGGCCGTCACAATTTGCTGGCGTCAGAACAGACATGGATCTCAACATTATTGAGGAACCAGTGACCTTTTATTGTAAGGTCGCAAACGATTACCTGCCTTCGCCAGAAGCTATTTTGATCACCGGGATCACCCCACAGTTGGCGAATAAAAAAGGGATGCCTGAAGCTGAGTTCATGGCCAAAATAAATCAACAATTCACACAGGAAAATACCTGTGTTGTTGGTTATAACTCAATTCGGTTTGACGATGAAGTCTCCCGCTATGGCTTCTACCGTAACTTCTTCGACCCCTATGCTAGAGAGTGGCAAAATGGTAATAGTCGCTGGGATATCATTGATTTAGTCCGTGCTTGCTATGCATTTAGACCCGACGGAATAAACTGGCCACAAAAAGAAGATGGCTCTCCTAGTTTTAAACTTGAACAGCTCACTGTTGCCAATGGCCTTAGTCATGAAAAAGCGCACGATGCCATGTCTGATGTTTATGCAACCATTGCAATGGCCAAGCTTATCAAATCAGTGCAGCCGAAACTGTTTGAATACTACTTCACCCTGCGCCGAAAACAGGAGGTCTCTAAGCTTATTGATGTGCTGGAGATGAAACCTTTAGTGCATGTGAGTTCGAAGATCAGCGCTCTCAATGGTTGTACAACATTAATTGCGCCGCTGGCCTTTCACTCCACCAATAAGAATGCGGTTATTTGTGTCAATTTAGCCATGGATGTCACGCCACTCATTGAGTTAACTGCCGAGCAAATTCGACAGCGCATGTATACGAGGCGTGATGATTTAGCCGCAGATGAGCTGCCTATCGGCCTTAAACAGATCCATATCAATAAAAGCCCATTTCTAGCTGGTGCTAAAACATTGACTGATGAGAATGCAGCTCGTCTTGATATCGATAAGGCATTCGCGAGAGAGCAATATAAGCGACTTAGACAGCACCCAGAGATAAGAGAAAAGCTGGTTGCCGTGTTTGATATCGAATCAGATCGCGTCATTACAGATCCTGATCTTCAGCTTTACAGCGGTGGCTTCTTTAGTCATGCGGACAAAGCCAAAATGGAGATGATCCGTAATACTAAGCCCATCAACTTGGCAGCACTTGAGCTTTCATTTGATGATGAACGCTTACCGGAGATGTTGTATCGATATAGGGCGCGTAATTATCCTGAAACACTTGATGATTCAGAGCTTGTTCGTTGGCGGGAATTCTGCCAACCAAGGCTTAATGACCCTGACTATATGATCAGGCTTGA
The DNA here is from genome assembly GCF_016757755.1 of Shewanella sp. KX20019. Taxonomy (NCBI): domain Bacteria; kingdom Pseudomonadati; phylum Pseudomonadota; class Gammaproteobacteria; order Alteromonadales; family Shewanellaceae; genus Shewanella; species Shewanella sp. KX20019. The sequence goes on from NZ_CP068437.1 coordinate 3,022,690, forward strand.
GAACATCATTGAAGAAACTGAGCAAGATGAATCAAAGCAGAAATTATTACAGGCTTTATGTCATTATCTTAGAAGCCTTTAGGTTTTTCAGGCCATAAAATGCGATCCATGTCGCATTCTATATGTAACAAGCTTACTAGAATGATATTCCAATAGCGTTAATTGAAAGGAAGTAGCGAATGCAAGACCGATTTTTAAAAAGCATAGCTAATTTACCAGAGTCTCTAGCTAAGGCAATCGTACCGTTACTAGACAAAGACTTTGCAGGGCATATCGATGCTCAACAACTTGATGAATTAAAAACGGCGACCCAAATGGAGGAGCAGGATTTGCTGCTGGCGTTACTGCCAATATCTGCCGCGCTTGCAAGAGTACCTATCAGTAATTTTTATGTTGGCGCGATAGCAAAAGGCAAAAGTGGCGATATATATATGGGTGCCAATCTCGAGTTACCTGGCGAAGCACTGTTTCATTCCGTGCACGCAGAGCAGAGCGCGATTAGCCATGCTTGGCTAAGTGGTGAACGTCAAATTGAAGATGTCATCGTTAACTTCTCACCCTGTGGCCACTGTCGCCAATTCATGAATGAGCTGGTTGAAGGCCAGAAGGTGAACATCCACCTTCCTGAACAAGAAACTCAACCTCTGTCCCATTATCTACCCTACGCCTTTGGTCCGAGCGATCTGAATATCACAGAGCCCTTGCTAACCAAGCAGCATCAAGAGCTGAGTCTGGACAGCTCAGATCCTATGATCATTGAGGCAGTCGATCATGCAGGCCTTAGTTACGCTCCGTACACCAAAAACTATGCAGCCGTGGTATTAGAGACTAATGATGGCGCCACCTATTGTGGCCGCTACGCTGAAAATGCAGCGTTTAACCCGTCTATGTTACCGATGCAAATGGCGCTATCGACTATGGCACGTCACAATCGTGATTTCAGTGACATTAACCGTGCAGTACTCATAGAGTCCTCTAAAGGCATGGTTTCATTAGTGGGTGCAACAATGGATGCACTACACGCTGTCGCTGCTGTAGAACTTGAGCACATCGTGGTTGAACCTGAATAACTCATATTCTAGCGTGTTATTCTAAGCTTAAACTGAAAATGGACTGCCTAGGCAGTCCATTTTTATGTTATTTACATCAAATTAACACCTGTTTTTTTCAAGCTTCGCCAGTAAACTAGAGGTATCCCAACGGTTGCCGCCCATACCTTGAACCTCTGAATAGAATTGATCTACCAGCGCGGTTAATGGCAGATGTGAGCCATTACGACGAGCCTCTTCCAGTGCAATGCCTAAATCCTTGCGCATCCAATCAATCGCAAAGCCAAAGTCATATTCGCCCTGCCACATCGTTTGATAGCGATTCTCCATCTGCCACGATTGCGCCGCACCTTTACTAATCACTTCAACGACTTTTTCACCGTCTAATCCAGCACTGCGGGCAAAGTGCAGCCCTTCTGCGAGTCCTTGTACCACACCTGCAATACAGATTTGGTTAACCATCTTGGTCAATTGTCCTGCGCCTACGTCACCGAGAAGCTCGACGCAACGAGCATAGGAGTCAATAACGGCTTTTACTTTATCAAAGGTCACTACGGCGCCACCGGCCATCACCGTTAACATGCCATTTTCCGCACCAGCTTGGCCACCAGATACCGGCGCGTCGATAAAGCCAATTTCAACTTCACTTGCGGCAACTGCAATCTCCCTCGCCACATCAGCGGAGGCAGTTGTATGATCGACTAAAATAGCACCCGGCTTCATCCCCGCTAACACACCATTAGCTTCAAGGATGACTTGTCGTAAGTCATCATCATTGCCTACACAAACAAAGACGATATCTTGGCCTTCTGCCGCTGCTTTTGGCGTTGAACAATATTGCCCTGAAAACTCCTCACTCCATGCTCTAGCTTTAGACTCGGTACGATTATATACCGTCACATCATGGCCATTTTTAACCAAATGACCCGCCATGGGATAACCCATCACACCTAAACCGATAAATGCAACTTTAGCCATTATTGTTCCTATTATGTAGGGTAATTCTATGTTGTTTTAAGACATTCTACTGTGGTTGGCTTAAACAAAAAAGTCTCTAGTAGATAATAAAAAAGCCAGCAAATGCTAGCTTTCTACTATATATACCCTACTTGAAAGTGCTCGCTTCAGAGGCGATGGGTATAAGTCTGTTTAAGTTAGGCCTGTAGGGTTACATGCGCTTCCATCTCTGCACCAATCTTTTTACGCATCTCCATTAAGCGCACTGCAGATCCACGTAACTCGATATCAGCACTGGTACTCGGTACCCATTCAGGAACCTGGGTCGGTTGACCTTCATCATCAACAGCCACCATAACCAACACACAATGTGTTGTAAGATGTCTTTCAGGGCCTTTGGGATCACCCGCTTTAACATCAATACCTAAATGCATCGAGGTTCTACCGGTATAAATAACCTTCGCAGTTACTTCAACAATGTTACCAACGTGAATAGGTTTAATAAAACGAATTCCGCCAGCATAAGCCGTTATGCAATATTTACCACTCCAACCCGCAGCACAAGCGTAGCCCGCGAGATCGATCCACTTCATTACCGCGCCGCCGTGGACTTTACCACCAAAATTAACGTCTGCAGGTTCTGCTAAAAATCGTAACGTAAGCTGCCTTTCAGTTCCTGCCATATCGACCTCAAAATCAAAACTATCTAGTAGATTGAGTTTACGCGAAATAACTCGCTACAGCACCCAATTAACCAAACTGAATAACTAAAAAGGAGCCGAACAACATGATCGGTAAAGCGAATCGATACAGCCAAAGCTGTACTGTCGTATTAATAAACTTCGACAAACTGATCAGAGAGTAGATGCTGATACCAGCCAAGAATAGAACAAGAACTTCAACGCCGGCAATGACGCTACCCTGCTGGCTGACATCAATGGCAGTAACTAATAGAGCAAACCATATAATGGCAAATGCAGTAATAGCGACATTAAATGTTTTGATCCCAATGGTTAGCTTAGGATGCCACTGAATAGCTTCACCACGAATAAGTTCATTTAGATTAGCAGTAAGCAAGCCTAGGATAGGCATTATGGGTACGACAGAAAGGTTTAACAATTTAGTTTATCCTAAAGATCATTGCATGAATGAGACATTCAATCATGCACTCAGTTTTCGCTGAGTATCTGCTCATTTGGGAAGTTGTTAAAGCAATAAAATCAATATGAAGTAATATTAATTTTCCAAATATATAGAGTTAACCTTTCAATTAATTTACCCGCTTTAGATATAAAAAAAGCGCCAATAGGCGCTTTTAAATTCAACAATTATTCATCTGGAGTGAGTACTAAATTTTCTTAAACAGCAATGAGCCGTTAGTACCACCAAAACCAAATGAGTTGCATAAGCCATAGTCGAACTTACAATCGCGCGCAGTATGAGGAACAAAGTCCAAATCACAACCTTCATCTGGATTATCTAAGTTCAGTGTTGGCGGAATAACCTGATCTCTAAGCGCCAGTAAAGTAACGATAGCTTCAACCGAACCTGCAGCACCTAATAGATGGCCTGTCATCGATTTAGTCGAACTAACGGCTAAGTCATATGCATGAGCACCAAAAGTTGATTTTACCGCTGCAGCTTCCGCTCTATCGCCCGTAGGAGTTGATGTGCCATGTGCATTGATGTAGCCGATAGCTTCGCGACCTACTTTAGCATCGTTAATTGCATTGGCCATGGCCGCTGCAGCACCTGCACCGTCACTTGGTGGTGATGTCATATGAAATGCGTCTCCGCTCATACCGAAGCCCACGAGCTCACCATATATTGTGGCACCACGTGCTTTTGCATGTTCATACTCTTCCATGACCATAACACCAGCGCCATCACCAATAACAAAACCATCACGGTCTTTATCCCAAGGGCGACTCGCCGCTAGAGGGTCGTCATTACGGGTCGAAAGTGCTTTTGCAGAGCCAAAGCCAGCAACTGCTAACGGGCAGGTCGCATCTTCTGCACCACCGGCAACCATAACATCAGCATCGCCATAAGCGATTGTACGCGCTGCAAAACCAATATTATGTACACCGGTTGTACAAGCCGTAGTCACGGCGAAGTTGGGGCCTGTCATGCCGTATTTAATCGACAGGTGACCTGAAATCATATTGATGATGGTGCTTGGCACAAAAAATGGCGATACTTTGCGCGGTCCACCCTTCATTAATGCGGCATGGTTTTTCTCAATCAAAGGCAATCCGCCCATGCCCGCGCCAATGGCTGTTCCGACACGTGTAGGATCAAGCTTATCCATCTCAAGGCCAGAATCGTCTACAGCTTGTATGCCTGCAGCCATACCGTATTGGATAAATAAGTCCATCTTACGGGCATCTTTACGTGACATGTACTGTTCAACGTCAAAGTCTTTAACAGAACCGCTAAAACGAGTCGTGAACTCGCTAGCATCAAATTTGGTTATTGGTGCGATACCACTTTTACCAGCAACGAGTGCTTTCCAAGTAGAATCCACAGTATTGCCTACAGGGCTAACTAGGCCTAAGCCAGTTACGACGACACGACGTTTAGACACGCGATCACCTTTATCTAATTAAAAATGAATTGTTATGATAGTACTTATCGAATTGAACTACCAATACCTTAATGAGCCAGGTCTGATTGGTGTATTGAAGCGGAAGCGAGGAGAATATTGCTTAAAGACTTACATCAATCAGTGGCCTTAACAAACAAAAACAGGCGACATAAATGCCGCCTGTTTTCAGAAATTCTAGATTACTGATTCTTAGAAACGTAATCGATCGCTGCTTGAACAGTAGTGATCTTTTCTGCTTCTTCATCAGGGATCTCGGTATCAAACTCTTCTTCTAGAGCCATAACCAATTCAACAGTGTCTAGAGAATCGGCACCTAAATCGTCAACGAAAGATGCTGCTGATTTAACGTCTTCTTCTTTAACACCTAGTTGCTCGATGATGATTTTCTTTACACGTTCTTCGATGTTGCTCATTGTTTTCTTTCCTAATTCAAATTACACACTTGCGTAAGATTGCCAGTAGTTTATTGAATTTGACGGACATTGCAAGCTTAACTTTTGTGGTCTAACCACAAAATGGACTCACAGTTGATGCAGATCACCCCTGTAAAGAGGTAATAGCCCGTCGTTCCCTAAACCATGTACATACCGCCGTTCACATGGAGAGTCTCTCCAGTGATGTAAGCAGCGGAATCTGACGCCAAAAAGAGGACTGCGTTAGCAATTTCCTGCGCCTGACCAAGCCTTTCCATTGGCACTTGCGACATAATAGCTTGTTGCTGGCTTTCTGTCAGCTCATCTGTCATGTCTGTCTGGATAAATCCAGGAGCAATAGCATTAACTGTTATTTGACGAGATGCAACCTCTCTTGCAAGAGATTTTGTAAATCCAATCAAACCTGCTTTAGCAGCAGAGTAGTTAGTTTGGCCTGCATTGCCCATGGTACCTACCACAGAGCCAATATTGATGATGCGTCCATGACGTTTTTTCATCATCGGTCTCATGACAGCTTTTGAGGTGCGGAACAAAGAGCTCAGGTTAGTGTCAATAATATCTTGCCACTCATCGTCCTTCATACGCATCAATAGATTGTCACGAGTTATACCAGCGTTGTTAACCAAAATATCAACATCGCCCGCTTTTTCTTTAATTGTTGCAAACAAGGTTTTAACCGAGTCGCCATCGGTAACGTTTAAAACGAGACCGTGACCATTATCGCCCAAATAAGCTTGAATAGCTTCAGCGCCGCGTTCGCTTGTGGCTGTACCAATAACGACAGCACCAGCAGACACTAATGTCTCAGCGACTGCACGGCCAATACCACGGCTAGCACCCGTTACTAGGGCTACTTTACCCGTTAGATCAAAATTAATACTCATTAGATTTCCTTATTCGGTCAATGCTGCGAATGACGCAGCATCGTTAATTGCTTTTGCTGTGAGTGAGCGATTAATACGCTTACTAAGCCCGGTAAGCACTTTTCCTGGGCCTATTTCAAATAAGTTAGTGATAGTTTGCGAAGCCATTAGCTCGACAGTTTCCGACCATCTTACTGGGCGATATAGTTGTCGAACCAAGGCGTCTTTAATCTCTTGTGCCGCAACAGGACTAGCGACATCGACATTATTGATCACGGTAACTGAAGGTGCACTGAACTCAATATCATTAAGTGCAGTTGCTAGTTTATCGGCAGCAGGTTTCATCAATTGGCAATGAGAAGGTACACTTACAGGCAGAGCAACCGCCATTTTTGCGCCATTTTCTTTACACAAGGCAGCGGCTCTTTCTACTGCTGCCTTTTCACCAGCAATGACGACTTGGCCAGGGCTGTTGTAATTAACAGGGCTTACTACATCGCCCTGTGAGGCTTCTTCACACGCTTTAGCGATTGCATCATTATCTAAGCCAATAATGGCAAACATGGCGCCAGTTCCTGCAGGTACAGCTTGTTGCATCAACTGACCACGAAGCTCAACCAATTTAATTGCCGCTTCAAAATCTATCACACCAGCGCACACTAACGCTGAGTATTCCCCCAGACTATGGCCTGCCATCATCTTCGGCAATTGCTTACCTGAGGCTACATAGGCACGATAAATTGCAACACTTGCCGCTAGTAATGCAGGCTGAGTTTTGTCGGTTTGATTAAGTGCTTCTACTGGTCCTTGTTGCACCAGTTCCCACAGATCATAACCAAGCACATTGCTTGCTTGTGCAAATGTCTCACCAATTATAGGGTGTGTCTCGGCAAGCTCTGCCAACATTCCCAATGCTTGCGAGCCCTGTCCAGGGAATACAAAAGCTGTATTTTCCATATTAATTACCTTTCAAATTTACGTCTTACCGTTAATACGGCAGTTAAAAGCGAACTAAAGCGCTTCCCCAGGCAAATCCTGCACCGAAGGCTTCAAGCAATATCATTTGACCACGTTGGATCCGACCATCTCTAACGGCTTCATCTAATGCAATCGGCACAGACGCAGCCGAGGTGTTACCGTGCTTTGCCAAAGTCAGTACGACTTTATCAAGACTCATATCCAATTTCTTTGCGGTCGCTTTGATAATTCTAAAATTCGCCTGATGTGGGACCAGCCAATCAATATCAGACTTTTCAATATTATTTTGACGCAATGTTTCAGTTACCACGTGTGATAGTTGCGTTACCGCCACTTTAAACACATCGTTACCTTTCATCGTCATATAACCCATTGCTTCGGATGATTCGCCTTTACGCGGTGGGATAGAACACTTGAGCAAATCACCTTGACGGCCGTCAGCATATATATGCGTTGAAATAATACCTGGTTCTGTTGACGTACCAACTACAGCGGCGCCCGCACCATCACCAAATAAGATAATAGTCGAACGGTCTTCTGGTTCACACAAGCGAGATAATACATCTGCACCGATAACCAACACATTACGTGCCGCACCGGATTTCACATATTGATCAGCAACTGATAATGCGTAAACAAAACCAGAACATGCCGCTGCAATATCAAAAGCAGGAATAGTATGAATGCCAAGCATCGCTTGAATTTCACAAGCCGCGGCGGGAAAAGCATTGCTTGCACTGGTGGTGCCACAAACAATCATATCAATTTCAGTTGCATCGATACCGGCCATTTCGATGGCTTTTAATGCAGCTTGATATCCCATAGTCGCAACAGTTTCATCTACTGCTGCAATTCGGCGTTCCGATATACCTGTGCGTTCAACAATCCATTGGTCGGTGGTTTCCACCATTTTTTCTAGATCTTGATTACTGCGCACTTGTACCGGTAGATAGCTACCAGTACCGAGAATTTTTGTATGCATAAGGAATTTATCAGCTATTAATGTCTAAAAGAATCGACTCAAGACGATCTTCGATCATCTTAGGGAGTCGACGTTGTGCTTCGGTTACTGCCAAGCTTATCGCTTGTAAAAAAGCAGCTTCATCTGCACACCCATGACTTTTTACTACAATTCCGCGCAATCCTATCAGACTTGCTCCATTGTAGTGGTCGGGGTTCATCTGATTTAACAAAGAATGAATGCGGGGCGCGATTATTTTGGCGAGAATACGTACGAAGAAGCCTTTATTCAAGCCTTTCTTCAACTGGTGAGTTAGCAGCCTAGCAATACCTTCAGATGTTTTTAAGGTGATATTACCGACAAAACCATCACAAACGATCACATCGACATTACCCGAATAGATCTCATCACCTTCAATAAAACCAGTGTAGTTCACTTGGGGGATTTGTTGCAGTAGTTGACCGGCCTGTTGAACCTGGTCATTACCTTTAATCTCTTCAATACCGACATTGAGCAAAGCCACTTTTGGCGAAACCGTTTTATCAACCGTTTCACTAAGTACTGATCCCATCACCGCAAATTGAAATAAGGTTTCAGAATCGCAAGAAACGTTTGCACCTAAGTCCAATAAATAAACCGGGGTGTTATTTACCGCAGGTAAACAGCTAACAAGTGCTGGACGGTCAATACCGGGCAACGTCTTAAGCAGTACTTTAGAAATCGCCATTAACGCACCAGTATTACCCGCGCTTAAGCAAGCTTGAGCTTTACCGTCACGCACTAACTCTATTGCGAGCCGCATAGAGCTTTGCTTACGATTTCTTAAGGCATGAACTGGTCGATCAGACATAGTCACCACTTCGGTTGTATGTTTAATCTCAATACGATTTCTAATTGCGGGTTCTGCAGATACTAGATATTCGTCAATCTGGACTTGATCGCCCACGAGAATGACTTTTAAAAGGGGATTTAAGCGAAGTGCCTGCAAAGTTGCAGGCACTGTGATGCGGGGACCAAAGTCGCCCCCCATCGCATCTAACGCAAGCGTCAGATTTGTCATCAGGGTCTCAACAAATTACTTGTTGATAACCTTTTGACCACGGTAAAAACCATCCGCAGTCACATTGTGACGAAGGTGTAGTTCACCGCTCGTTGCATCCACTGATAATTGAGGCGTGCTCAAAGAATCGTGTGAACGACGCATACCGCGCTTTGAACGAGATTTTTTGTTCTTTTGTACTGCCATGGGACCTGTCTCCTAGATTACTTGCTCTTCAGTTTTTCTAACACTGCAAACGGATTTGGACGCTCCTCTTGAGCGGGTTCGATCTCGCCTACTACTACATCTTGTTTACCTTGATGACAATCTTCATTCTCATGCATGGCAATCAAAGGCATAGCGACTATCAATTCATCTTCGATCAATTGATGCAGACGGACTTCGCCAATTTCATTGCACTCAATAGGCTCATACGCATCCGGGAGCTCATCGATTTCAGCTTCAGTCTTACAAAGACCAAAACTAAACTCGACCGTAACCTCAGTGGTAAATAGTGTCATACAACGTTGACAATTCAGAGTGAGCTCCGTCACAGCCTTCCCGTTAAGGTAGACTATCCCCTGTATATCTACGCCACATTCAAGCGACACTACCACATCAGAACAGTCGCCGGCACATAATTCATTTAATCGCTTTAACTGCTTACCGGGCACCAAACCTTCATAGGAAAGTTGACTAGCGGAAGCGCGAACGGGATCAATTGAAACCGGTATCTTTACTGTTTGCATAAGGCGCGCATTTTAGGTGAATTTTAGCAGAAGTCAACACCCTTATACTTTCAAGGTGATTAACCGCCGTTTGATTCAGCTAACGTGAGTTGTTAGGTAACCGCATTGTACAAGAAACCCAAGGCGCATGACATTAAATTTCAGCGGTAAATGAGTTTAAGTGTTCGTAAATCCATCGAAGGCACAAATTTTGTGATGACAACGCAACTAGCCAAGTCATTTTCGTATTAGATTAATCTCAATAAGGTTAAACATTAGCCCTATCTAAAAAAGTTTTTACTAGCACATTTCGAGTAAAGCGGTTATCAAAATGGCGAAAGACTCATCATACTGGCGTTGGGCTAATCACCACTCGAAAAATCTAGGCCTCCTACAACATGATGATAGCTAGCTAACAGGAGATGATTTGCCCCCGAACCAGCCGTTGATATCCAAATCACTCTAGTTTGATCAAGCTTTAGTATCCCCTCTCTCGCGGCCGCAGCCATGGCAAATAAAATAGTGGGGGACAACGGTTAGCTAACGTCACTACATAAGTGAACTACAGCACTGAGCATAATCAATATCGCGGTACAACAACTTAACACCATCTGCTGGTTTCATTTTCACGCCAAAATCGATACCATCAAAACCACAAAGCTAAGTGCATTCATACAATCATTAGATATTGTCGATGATTAAAAACATGTCAGTCCGATAATGACTTGAAAATAGTATTCGTCTTTAGCGAAAACCCTTTTAAAGTATCTTGCTCTTCTCCCCCAAAGGTAAAACCATGTCAAAACCGCTTATACTGGCTTCCACATCTCCCTTTCGAAAGCAACTACTGGAGAAACTCAACTTACCTTTTAGTTGCTGCTCCCCTGAAGTCGATGAGACAGCGTTAGAAAATGAATTACCACAAGATTTGGTGCTAAGACTCGCTAAGTTAAAAGCGGCTGCAGGCGCGACAAAGTTTACTGAGGGGGTCGTAATAGGCTCAGATCAAGTGGCAGTCATCAATAACAAGATTATTGGCAAACCTCTCAATCGTGAAACCGCAATAGAACAGCTCTCCCAATCCAGTGGTCAGTCTATTACCTTCTATACCGGCTTAGCACTTCATGATGTCGATAGTGGTCAGGTAGAAGCCATGGTTGAACCATTCATTGTCCACTTTAGGGTTCTAAGCCAAAGAGCTATAAGCCGTTACGTCGACATCGAACAACCTTTTTATTGTGCCGGTAGTTTTAAATGCGAAGGTTTAGGTATTGCACTATTTGAGCGCCTAGAAGGCAAGGACCCCAATACATTGATCGGTCTTCCACTCATTTCGCTGATAGATTTGTTACACAGACAAGGGATCGAAGTGTTGTAATTAATTATCTCTAAATAAAAAATCAGCATCGCCAAGATACATAGCAAAGCTAATCCTCAGCGACTAAAGTTAGCATATTCCGCAAATCAGTCATTTGGATTAGCGCTCTTTAGCCGACGAGTATAGAGGAAGTGCAGCTACAAATATCGACTTTAGTGATAATCAATATAAGCTCAAAGTGAGTCAGCCCCGCACAAGCGGGACGATGAACGAAGGCGAATCCTATTTAGATAATACTTCTAACAGTGCTAATGGAGTATCTATAATTGCTTTTGGCTTTGCTACAATCAGTTTGTCATAGCTATGCGCGCCGTAGCTGACACCTACTGCGTCAATGCCGGCATTATTAGCCATATTCATATCATGCAATGAGTCACCGACCATCACAGCACGTTCGGGAGCGACATTAAGCTCTTTGAGCAACTCATGCAGCATGTCCGGATTTGGCTTACTTTTTGATTCATCGGCGCAGCGACTAGACTCAAAGTGGTGACCCAAGCCCGTTTCAGCTAAAACACGATCTAAACCACTTCTGCCCTTTCCTGTCGCAACAGCCATACGATAGTTTTTCGTTGCTAGCGCTTGCAGCAATGTCTCGCTACCTTCAAAAAGAGGACTAGGCGTGGTATTAAGTGTTAGATAATGATCTTTATATGATGCGATCATCGGTTCAAAATGGTCTTGCTGCAACATCGGGTAAAGCGCTTTAAGTGCTTCATCCATAGACAAGCCAATAATATCGCGAATCGCATTTTCGGTTGGCTTGACTAAAGATAGAGATCCAGCCATCTGTTGCATGCAGGTGACAATTTTACCGACGGAATCCATTAAAGTTCCGTCCCAATCAAAAATGACTAGCTCGTATGACTTCATACTTTTTTCAACTTATTCAATGTTGATTCTAGAACGGGATCCATAGGTGCTTTGACTTCCATAATCTCATCACTCTCTGGATGAATAAACCTAAGCTGAGCGGCGTGTAAAAAGAGTCGATTCAATCCGTGAACTCGCATCGAATCATCAAATTTTTGCTCACTGTACTTTTCATCACACGCAATAGGGTGACCTGCATACTGACAATGCACACGAATTTGATGAGTTCGACCAGTGATAGGGCTCGCTTGTACCAGTGTTGCATCACTATAGCGCTGCATGATTTTAAAGCGGGTTTCAGACTCTTTACCCTCTTTATTGACTCTGACAATGCGTTCACCAGATTTAAGCGTTAACTTTAATAAGGGGGCTTTAACGGCCTTATCATGTTTTTGCCACTCACCTCTAACAAGCGCAAGATAATCTTTTTGCATCTTCTTATTTCTAAGTTGATCGTGCAGATGTTTGAGCGCGCTGCGTTTCTTGGCAATAAGCAACAGACCTGAAGTGTCTTTATCTAACCGATGAACCAGTTCCAAAAACTTCTGCTGTGTCCGTAAAGAACGCATCGCCTCAATGACACCGAAATCGACACCACTGCCACCATGTACTGCAATGCCTGCTGGTTTATTCAGTACAATAATAAATTTATCTTCGTAGATAATACGGTCTTCTAACTGCGAAACCTTGGTTAATTTCGCTGACGGCCCAGGACGGTCTCCCGACTCTGACACGCGCACAGGTGGGATACGAACCACATCTCCATCTTGTAATTTGTACTCGGGTTTAATGCGCTTTTTATTAACCCGGACCTCTCCTTTACGTATAATCCGATAGATCATACTTTTAGGAACGCCTTTCAATTTAGTGACTAAATAATTGTCGATACGCTGTCCGGTATGGTCTTCATCAATGGTAACCAGTCGAACTTCTACTTTTGGAGATGGAGTATTCATGCTGCGCCGCTATGTGTTTCGTTGCGGCGTATTGTACAACAAGTGAAAAGAATTGTGCCTTTTCAATTGCTGATTTTATCTATTATTGCTATATTTCTCCCGCTAACGGGGATAATTAGTGGATAAACTGTTCACAAGCCCGCCTAGCACAGCGTTAAAGCATGAGACTAAAAACGTTTACAGTTTGATAGTAAATAATTGATTTACAGGTCGTTGTATCAATCAAAAGGTCAATAATTGGGCCTTCACGACTAAATCAAAACGTAATCCCAACTTACAACTGGTTTCTCTGCTGAAAACGACCCAATTTCGAAGAATAATTTTAGCTCGTCGTCAGACGTTACCGTTTCGAATTGGCATTACTGGAAAGTATTTTAAGAATTTATGGGGTTGGTTGACGTTTTTACAACGAATTCCTTGTTTTTGTAAACATTAAAAAATAAGCCATAAATAGGATGCGACACGCAGAGAATGCGTCTAACAGCAATGCGCACCTTGCCTAGAGACTGACCGTGAGGTCCTGTTTTTTAATCCTAGGCCCGTAATGCAGTGAAATAAGTATCGTTTGATGACCTTATTAAAGAAGAATTAAGTCATCATGAAACGGATGTTAATCAATGCAACTCAATCTGAAGAGTTGCGCGTAGCCCTAGTTGATGGGCAACAATTATATGATCTAGATATTGAAAGCCCAGGTCACGAACAGAAAAAAGCCAATATTTATAAAGGGACGATCACTCGTGTAGAGCCGTCTTTAGAAGCTGCTTTTGTTGACTACGGCGCAGATCGCCATGGCTTCCTACCTTTAAAAGAGATCGCACGCGAATACTTCCCAAAAGGTTACTCTTTCCAAGGCCGTCCTAATATTAAGGAAGTGGTTAAAGAAGGCCAAGAAGTTATCATTCAAATTGATAAAGAGGAGCGTGGCAACAAAGGAGCTGCACTTACTACCTTTATCAGTCTTGCAGGCTCTTATTTAGTCCTAATGCCCAACAACCCACGTGCCGGCGGTATCTCTCGTCGTATCGAAGGTGATGAGCGTACCGAACTAAAAGCTGCACTTTCAGAGCTTGATATTCCGCAAGGTATGGGCCTTATCGTCCGTACTGCGGGCGTAGGTAAAGACCCTGCTGAGCTAAAGTGGGACTTAAATGTACTGCAACATCACTGGGCAGCGATTAAAGAATCAGCTGAAAGTGCACCCGCGCCATTTTTAATCCACCAAGAAAGCAACGTTATAGTTCGCGCCATTCGCGACTACTTACGTCGTGACGTTGGTGAGATCCTAATCGATCACCCACGTATTTTTGAAGAAGCTAAAGAGCACGTTTCATTAGTACGTCCTGACTTTGTTGAGCGTATTAAGCGTTATGAAGCTGAAGTACCACTATTCACTCATTTCCAAATTGAAACGCAAATTGAGTCAGCTTTCCAACGTGAAGTACGCTTACCTTCTGGTGGTTCAATTGTTATCGACCCAACAGAAGCACTGACCTCTATCGATATTAACTCTGCTCGTGCTACTAAAGGTAGCGATATTGAAGAGACAGCGCTAAACACCAACCTAGAAGCTGCTGACGAAATTGCACGTCAACTACGCCTGCGTGATTTAGGTGGTTTAGTGGTTATCGATTTCATCGATATGACCCCAGTTCGCAATCAACGTGAAGTTGAAAAGCGTATGCAAGATGCCGTTCACCATGACCGAGCTCGCGTCCAATTAGGTCGTATTTCACGCTTTGGCTTGATGGAGATGTCACGCCAACGTTTGCGCCCATCTTTAGAAGAGTCTGCAGCTCATCTTTGTCCGCGATGCCATGGACAAGGCACCGTCCGTGGTACTGAGTCTCTTTCACTTTCAATTTTGCGTTTGATGGAAGAGGAAGCTATCAAGGAGAACACATCGCAGATTGAAGCAATTGTTCCTGTTGATGTTGCCGCGTTCCTGTTGAACGAAAAGCGTAAAGCGATTCGTATCACTGAAGAGCGTCACAATGTTGAAGTGTATGTGATCCCAGATCCAAACATGACCACACCAGATTATCGCGTAGTGCGTCATCGTAAGGATGATCAAATTAGCGAGTCGAGCTATAAGTTGCTTGAGCAAGAAGAAGCTAAACTTTACGAGCCTCGTAAGCTTGAAAGAGCTGCGCCGCCACAGCCAACACTTAAAGGTTTTTCAACGCCAAAACTAGCGACTCCAGCCACGGTAGAAGCTAAGCCTGCGCCAGTAAAACCAACTGAACCTGGTTTGTTTTCTAAAATTGCAGCCGCTATCAGCTCACTGTTTAGTACTGCTGAAGAAACAAAAGTTGAACCTAAGCAGCAAGATAAAACAAGCCGCAACGGTCAAGCGCGTAACAATAATCGTCGCAATAATAGTAATCGTCGTAACGATCCTCGCCGCAACCGCAACGAAGGACGTAACGAAAATCGTAACGACAATGAGCAAGGTAAAGATAAGCGTACTAAGAGTAATCGAAGTGATGCGAATGATAACCGTGCTAAAACACAAGACGACAACAAGCGTCCTCAACGCAACGAGAAACCTCGTAAAACTGTCGAAGCGAATACTGAAGCTGCAGAGCCTAAGCAAGAAGCTGCTCGTGAGCGTCGCCAACGTCGTAACATGCGTCGTAAGGTTCGCGTTAACAACGAGCAAGAAGAGACAAAAGTCGCTATCGCCGAAGCACCTGTTCAGGCACAAGCTGTTGCAGATGATAAACCAGCTCGTCCAAAGCGTCAGCCTCGCAAGCCAAGAGCTAAGGTTGAAGCTGTAGAGAATACTGAAGCAACTGAAAATGCAGTAGTGGCTAACACTGAAGTAGTCAATGTTGTTGAAAGCAACACAGCTACAGATACTGCGCCGACACCAGAAGTGGCGACTACACCTGTTGAAGCTTCAGAGTCAGTAGCGGTTGAGCAAACTGCAGACGCTACAACTGATGATAAATCACGTGAGCCTCGTGAAGGCCAACGTAGAAGTCGTCGTAGCCCTCGTCATCTTCGTGCCGCAGGCCAGCGCCGTCGTCGTGATGAAGATGAAAACACTTCAGAGACTGCTGTATTTACTCCAAACGAAGCAGTAGAAGCTACAACACCGACTCAAGCGTTTGAAACTCATGCTGAAGCGCCAGTCGCTAAAGTCAGTGAGCCTAAGATTGAGGCAGCTGCACCTGCTGAAGCCAAAGTTGAGGCTCCTGTTGAAGTTAAGGCTAAGCCTGTTGAAGCTAAAGTTGAGGTTAAGGCTGAGCCTGTTGAAGCTGAAGTTAAGGTTGAGGTTAAGGCTGAACCTGTTAAAGCTGAAACAGTAGAAGTCGCAGTTGAAGCTAAACCTGCTAAAGCTAAACCTGCTAAAGCTAAGACTAGTCGCTCTGTCGCAAGTTCATCAGCGATGAATACATCTCCGGTTTATAAGCCTGCAACTGAAGTTAAAGCCAAGCCAGCGCCTGAAGTACAAGTTGAGCCGACCCCAACTCCAGAAGTAGTGGTTGAAACTGCAGTTGTTGCCGAGCCAACACCAGCAGTTAAAGCGGAAGTCGTAACAGCTGAGCCTGCTAAGGTTGACGCTGTTATCATAGAAGCTGCGCCAGAGGCAAAAGCACCCGTTGAGACTAAAGCTGAAGAGACTAAGCCAGCTAAAGCTACTATTAGCTCAAAAGCTGCATCTGCGCCAATGGCTAAACCTGCAGCAATTGTAACTACTGAAAACAAGGCTGTTGAAGTTGATGTTATTCAACCTGCGGTAGTGGAAGCAAAGCCAGTTGTTAAGGCTAAGTCTGCAAGCCGTTTTGGTTCGATGGTAATGTCCGATACGACAAAGCCTGTTGTTGAAGTCAGAGCAAACATCGAGACCCCAACAGGTCGCCAGTATGAAACTACTGAGCAAAATGATGTAGTAAAATCAAAAGTGTCAAACAGCGCTAATTCGGATACGGTACGCACCTAATCTAAATTTAGACCTGTAACAAAAAGCCATGCTTAAGAGCATGGCTTTTTTTATATTAAAATAAGCTGAATTTTGATAGTATTCGCGCCCAGACTTATTCCTATCCACCAAATTGTTAACAGAGGCTAAATGTTCGATCTCATTCGTCACAAAACTACCAGTTCAAGAGCTGACTTACTTTCGGGCTTAACCGTCGCCCTTGCTTTAGTACCAGAAGCGGTTGCATTTGCATTCGTTGCTGGTGTTGAGCCTATGGTCGGTTTGTATGCTGCCTTTATTATGGGGCTAATCACTGCCGTCATCGGTGGTCGCCCAGGTATGATTTCCGGCGCGACTGGCGCTATGGCCGTTGTTATGGTCGCCCTTGTTGCTGAACATGGTGTAGCATATCTTTTTGCAGCAGTGGTACTCGCAGGTCTCATTCAGGTCTCGGCAGGCGTATTTAAGCTCGGTAAATTTATCCGCATTGTGCCCTACCCAGTCATGATAGGTTTTGTTAATGGCTTAGCCATTGTTATTTTCTTAGCCCAGCTAGGACAGTTTCAAACACCTGATGCCAATGGCGTAATGAGCTGGTTACCTCAAGATCAACTGATACTGATGCTAGGACTAGTACTCCTCACAATGGCCATTATTCAGTTCTTGCCTAAGCTAACCACCGCAATTCCATCATCACTAGCTGCTATTCTAACCGTGACGTTATTGGTGACCTTCTTAAATCTAGATACGCGTACCGTACTGGATTTTCTTAAATCAATGAGTGGTGATGAACACGCAACAATTGCGGGTAGCTTACCAACGTTCTCTATCCCAGCAGTTGAGTTTAGCTTAGCGACGCTTTACATCATCTTGCCATACTCACTTATTCTTGCCGCTGTAGGCTTGATTGAATCACTACTAACACTTACCGTTATCGATGAGATGACTGGTACTCGTGGCCGTGGTAACAAAGAGTGTATCGGTCAAGGTGTTGGTAACATCACCAGTGGTTTCTTTGGCGCTATGGGTGGTTGTGCGATGATTGGTCAGTCCATGATCAACATTAACTCTGGTGGTCGTGGTCGTCTATCTGGGATCACTGCAGCGCTAGCACTACTTGCCTTTATCTTGTTCGGCTCATCATTGATTGAAATGATCCCGCTTGCCGCACTTGTGGGTGTGATGTTCATGGTAGTGTTAGGTACGTTTGAATGGGCTAGCTTCAAAGTGATGCGCAAAGTGCCTAAGCATGATGCTTTTGTGATTATCCTAGTGACAATCGTGACCGTATTCACTGATTTAGCATTTGCTGTATTTGTTGGTGTTATTGTATCGGCCTTGGTATTTGCATGGGAACATGCAAAGCATATCAACGTTGAGATCAGCGAAGATAAAAATGGCTGGAAAGTTTATAAGCTAAATGGCCCACTGTTTTTCGGTTCCGTGGCTGAGTTCTTAGAACTGTTTCCTGCTAAGACAGATCCAGAAGATGTGATTGTGGACTTCCAAAACTCTCGCGTCTGTGACCACTCTGCACTTGATGCAATTGATACTCTAGCGGAACGTTATGTCAGTGCAGGCAAGAAACTGCATCTACGTCACCTAAGTAATGACTGTAAAGAGTTGTTGCATAAAGCGGGCGACTTAGTCGAAGTTAACTTGATTGAAGATCCTCACTACAAAGTGGCTGACGATAAACTCGATTCATAAAAGTTGATATCAGAAATAAGAAGACGAGCTTAATAGCTCGTCTTTTTTTTGTTGCGATTAACTATCAGGCAGCTTCACTATATATCTTTAATTATTTACCTTTAATTAATTCAGCAAAGAGAGATTTAATTTTATCCACTTTAGGTTTAATAATTATCTGGCAATAGGCTTGTTCACCATTAAGTGCAAAGTAATCTTTATGTTGCTTTTCAGCAACATAAAAACCATCAAAAGCTGACACTTCTGTCACGATTGGATTTGGCCACACACCGGCATTAGTCAATGTGTTAATCATGCCATTAGCAATCTCTGCTTGTTTCTCGCTATGAATAAACACCACTGAACGATACTGAGGTCCGCTATCATTTCCTTGTCTGTTTAGTGTGGTGGGATCATGGCTCTGCCAAAATACCGCTAGCAAACTCTCATAACTAATGACCTCTGGGTCGAACTCAATATGGACGACTTCAGCATGGCTTGTCATGCCACTGCATACCGCCCTGTAATGTGCATCATCTGCATTACCTCCGGCATAACCAGAAACAACACTTTTTACGCCATCTAAAGCAGAAAAAACAGCTTCGGTACACCAAAAACAGCCACCACCAAAGGTCGCCAGTTCAAGATGTTCGTCAATAGTAGGCGCTGCGGCTGCCGACTTAAAAGTCATCGATACCGAGTTAACGCAATGCCTGATATTCTTGGGCGTAAGAAACTCCCCTTCGAACACATGACCTAAATGGCCATCGCACTGCGCACATACAATTTCAACACGTTGACCATCTGCATCAATATTACGCTTTACTGCACCCGTTATCTCATCATCAAAAGCAGGCCAACCACAATGGGCATTAAACTTACTATCTGAGTGGTATAAGGGAGCATCGCATTTTTTACAGCAATAAGTGCCCTTAGCGTCGTGTTGATGATACTCACCGCTAAAAGGTCTTTCAGTGCCTTTTTGCTCTATGACCTGTTTTTCAAATTCTGTCAGTTTACGCATGATAACCACTCTATATCTCTTGATCCACATAGACCTTAGATTGAAGCTAATGAGCCAGGTAACTGGCCAAATGAGAATGCACTAGCTCCATATTCTAGTTAATGATGTCATAAATCAGCGATAAGACCACTTTATTAACAAAAAAAATTAATTTATTTAGTCGTAGAACACTGCGCTAGTGTTGATTACTAACACTGTGATATCTAGTGCATTATTTCCCATTTAGGCGACACTATTCACCTAGAGAAACAATAAGCAGTGTGACCTAGATCACTAAGGTTTGCTTCACAGTATCCTCGCCGCTAAACTTGCCTCGGGTTAACTAAAAATAAGAACAGATAACATGATTTTAGAGACAATTGATTATAGAGCGACAGGCAGTGCCGAAAAATTTGTAAAGTCACTACGTGACACAGGATTTGGTGTTTTAACTAACCACCCTATCGACAAGCAATTGGTTGAAGATATCTATACCGAGTGGCAAGCTTTCTTTAATACCGACGAAAAAAGACAATTTCTATTTAAGCCTGAAACACAAGACGGATTTTTCCCCGCAGAAATTTCAGAAACAGCGAAAGGCCATACAGTAAAAGACATTAAGGAGTACTACCATATTTATCCATGGGGTCGTATTCCGGAACAACTGAAAGCCAACATTCTAAAGTATTATGACAATGCCAATAGCTTGGCAGCTGAACTGCTCGATTGGGTAGAGCAACACTCACCGCAAGAAGTAAAAGACAAGTTTTCTATGGCGCTGCCTAAAATGATTGAAGACAGTCATAAAACACTTTTACGCGTTTTACATTATCCGCCGATGTCAGGCGATGAAGAGGTAGGTGCTATTCGTGCGGCAGCTCACGAAGACATTAACTTACTCACGGTACTACCGGCTGCAAATGAACCCGGGCTACAGGTGCAACTTAAAGATGGCACATGGATAGATGTCCCAAGTGATTTTGGTAATATTATCATCAATATTGGCGATATGCTTCAAGAAGCATCGGGCGGTTATTTTCCATCTACGAGTCACAGAGTCATTAACCCTGAAGGCAGTGATATGACCAAGGCTCGCGTATCGCTACCACTATTTTTACATCCTAAACCTGAAGTCAAACTATCGGAGAATTACACCGCCGATAGCTATTTGATGGAACGTCTACGAGAATTAGGGGTTATTTAGCAGCTTATCCAGCTAAAAAGCGCTTTCGAGCGCTTTTTATTTGTTAAAATTCGGCCGAACAAGGTAAAATCCTCCTCAATGTAGTTATTCGATATAAGAGCACACACATGGCAATTCAGTGGTATCCAGGACACATGCACAAAGCACGAAAAGAGATCGAAGAGGTTATGCCTCAAGTCGATTTGGTGATTGAAGTGCTTGATGCGAGGATCCCTTACAGTAGTGAAAACCCTATGGTGCAAAAGCTCCGTGGTGACAAACCTTGCATAAAATTGCTCAATAAGTCTGATCTTGCCGATCCCGAAACCACACAAAAGTGGATCGAGTACTTAGAGCAAGAGCAAGGCGTTAAAGCCATGGCGATTACCACTCTACAAGCGTCTCAAGTTAAAAAGATACCCGATCTATGTCGTAAGTTTGTCCCCAGTAGAGACAAGGTTGAGAAAGACATTCGCACCATGATTATGGGGATCCCAAATGTTGGTAAGTCGACCATTATCAATACCCTTGCTGGTCGCACAATTGCTAAAACAGGTAATGAACCCGCTGTAACAAAGACACAGCAGCGTATTAATTTACGTAACGGGATTGTGCTTTCTGATACTCCAGGTATTTTGTGGCCAAAAGTGGATAACGAAAATAGCAGCTACCGCTTAGCGGTGACTGGTGCGATAAAAGATACCGCTATCGAATATGAAGATGTGGCTATGTTTGCCGCTGAGTATTTTTTAGAAGCTTATCCAGAAGCGATGAAAGAGCGCTATAAGCTTAAAGAGTTACCAGATACCGATATTGAATTACTTGAAGCTATTGGCCGTAAACGCGGCGCCCTGCGCCCTGGTGGTCGTATTGATCTACATAAAGTATCTGAATTACTATTGCATGAATACCGTTCAGGTAAAATTGGTAAATTATCATTAGAGACACCTGCAATGGCTGAAGTTGAAAAAGCTAAAGTCGCTAAAATTCTTGCTGAAAAAGAAGCCAAAGAGGAACTTAAACGTGAACAGGAGCGATTAAAGCGCTCTGGAAAACGGTTAAGTTAAGTCATTAGCATATCTTTAAGGCGCTGAATTCAGCGCCTTTTTTATATCTTGTTATCCCTGATACTAGCAACAAGATGACTACAGCTGTTCTCTAGTAGATCTAGGACTAATTCAAAACCGTCACCAGTGCCATAGTAAGGATCAGGCACTTCATCATAAACCACTTCCCCTTCAGCAAATTTACAAGTATCTAAAATCAGACCGAGTTTTGATTGGAGTGGTGATGGACAGATCCCTCTTAAATCATCAAGGTTCTGCTTGTCCGCCGCCAAAATAAGGTCAAATGCACTAAAGTCATCACCCCTCACCTGCCGAGCAGTCATGCCATCAAAACATAAGCCACGCTTAACTCCTGCAGCAATTGAGCGTTTATCAGGAGAGCGACCTTGGTGATAGGCTATTGTTCCTGCAGACTCAACCTTGATATCAAGCTGAGCCTGCTGTACCAGAGCTCTGAACATTGCTTCAGCTGTAGGCGAGCGGCAAATATTACCCATACAGACAAAAAGGACACTTTTGATGGTCATAAAATAAATACTTTCTTGGTTGATAATGCTAAAGGTGTTGGCGAATGCATTAATAATGCAAATAAGCTCGTAAACAGCACACATGGCAGCTTAACCATTAAAATAACATATCTTACACAGCCACCCTAAATTTAGGCCCAGTGAAAAGCCGCTAGAGCTGATTATTAATAGCTCAACAAGATGGCCTAATTGTTTATACCCTTACTACTTGGAGATGCTCGTTTCAGAGAGGTAGGTTTTTTTATTAAGAATCGGCCTGCTCTGTGCTAAAGGTGCTGCTCTTTATGATCAATAGGTGATAGCGGTCGTTATTCGCGCCGCTCTCTATCATCCACACAATAACAATAAAATTCAAAATCGACCGTCAGGTTGATCATTGCTTGAACTTCTCTGTGTAGAATCACTCCACCTGCCATGCCGTAAAGTCATTACACAACACTGATCACACAATACTATGAATAGTAAGTTACTACGCAAAATACATATCTACCTTTCCCTTATCTGTTTCTCATTTCTATTTTTGTTCTGCTTCACTGCCATCACTTTAAATCATCCAACACTTTTCTCAACTGACGCGACTGTTGAGCAGCAACACATCTCAGTCTCGAGCGCTAATCCTAACGCTTATATCACAGCACTAGCATTAAATGGCATCGCACTATCAGATCCTCAAGCGGCGCTACTGCTTAATACGCATGAACTAACAATAGCAACGGCAGGCAAGCGAGTTGATCTCTATATCGATGATGAAAATAACCTGATTGAACTAATAAAAACGGATTTTGGCTTTATCGCCATGCTCAATGAACTACACAAAAATAGGCATAGCCCTGCTATTTGGACCATTATTTCTGATGTTATCGCGTGCATCATCATGCTCATCTGCATCAGTGGTACTTGGCTAAGTTTAAAGCACAAAGCACAGCGTCAACGTTATCTATATATACTCGCAGCGAGTGCTGTTGCACTCATCACCATGGTCTAAATGATATGAACCTCACAATGAAATACCTTATCAATGCACTGTTTTTACTGCTATCACCTGTGGCTTTAGCTGCTCAGGCTAGCGAAGCTGATAGCAATGCCCCCAGAATTACCTCGAGTAATAAACTGTTGATTGAAGTTAATTTAAGCCAGTTTAATATGCTCACAGAAAAACCTTATCTGGCCCTTTGGTATAGCCTACCCAATAAGCAATACACACCGCTTAAAGTGCTTAGAGCAGATAGCAAATGGTTAAGGGATCTCAAATCATTTTGGCGCTATATCGCCCGTTACCAACGTGAAAAGCTAGATGGCATAACCTCAGCGACAGTCAGGTCGGGCAGCCACAAGTTCAGCTTTGAACTTCCGGCTACAGCAGCGACTGAAACACATCGTTATTGGCTCGAAGTCGTAAGAGAAAATGGCACAAGAGAGTTACTAGAGGTTAGCATGGCAGCAAAGCAACCAAGCAGAAACTGTATTAACGGCACTAAAGAGGTCAACCTATTCTGCGTTGAATACCGCTAAGCAATTTAAGTTCAAGCATGTAGTTGCATTTATGTTTAGATGTGCACTCAGTGATATTTGGTTCACGGCAGCAAACATAGAATTGAGAAAGTTATTCACTCTATGGAATTAAAATGAAAAAAGTAATCGTTAACGCCCTACTCATCGCTGGGGTATGCACCCCTGTCACAGCACATGAAGTATGGATAAACAGTGGTAGTTTTGAACTCAACTCAGACGAACAAACTGTTTATAGCTTGGATGTCGCTCGCTCAGCTGATGCATTTATTGCAGAAGCTAATCACCAAGTTAAGTACCTAAACGTGCTTTCACCAACAGGAGCCACTGTCAAACTTAATACTGCGTTTAGTGGCCAAAATAAAGAGGTGTTCGAACAAGACTTTTCAGAAGCTGGAACCTATTACTTCAGAAGCCCAATGACCCAAGTATTCCTCACATTTTATCATGATGCTGCAGGGAAGGAGCACAAGGTTAGGCTGCCTAAGAGCCGTTACAGTGAATTGCCTGATAATGTAAAAATTGAGAAAACCGTAGAAAAACAGATGATAACCGAAACCTACATCAGTTATAACGGATTTTCAGAGCCCAAAGTTATCCAGCAAGAAGGGATCACTCTTACCAGCTCTATTCACCCAAATATGTTTACCGTCGGTGACAAGATTAGCTTTACCGCGAAATACCAAAATCAGCCACTGGCCAATGCAGAGTTTGCCATCAAAAGCATGAATAGCATCTATGACAACGAATTTGAAGAAGTAGAGCTTTTCACCAATAGCAACGGCCAAGTTGAGTTTACGCCTACTAACACTGGGCGCTATATCATTGCAGTTGAGCATGCAATAGAGCTAAAAAACGATAAAGGTGCCGATCAACGATCTATTGAACTGTTTAGAAGCTTTGACGTAGTGCAATAAATTTGAGTACCTCTCGCTAACGAGAGAGTGGCTAACTAGCCTCTTTATGGGCACCTGTTGCCGACACTCTCTAGCGAAACGCTTCCCCTATTAACTATGGCGCCATCTTCCCGAGGCGCCCTATTTCGTTAGTAACAACAGAAATAAAATCAAATGATATTTTATCGATGCAGATGAACTTTGCTTCACAGTTGCAACACTATACTCACGCCGAACTCAACATGATAACAATTATCATTTGCATTAAACGGAACTGTATCAACTATGAAACCATTAAAAGTCACTTACATCGCCAGCTGTATAGCCTTAGCTTTTTCGTGCCAAACAGCCCAAGCTGAAGAGAGTAAAGGAAGCTCAGAAACAGTCTATCGTCTTGATAACATAACCGTGTCGACTCAAGCTGAAGAGCAGCAAGACCCGTTAACAATGACTCAGTCAGTTAATGCAATTTCAAGAGACACCATACAAAATTTGAGCCCAACTAACGTTCCAAATGCACTTGAGATCATTCCAAATGTCGATATACAGGGCGGTCCATCATCGAGTAATCAAAACATCACTATACGTGGTCTACCTCAATCACATGCTTATGTTGTTATTGATGGGATCTACCAGAGTAACTACGCCTCAAAACGCGGTAGTTGGTACCTGAACCCCAACTTGGTCAACAACATACAAGTCACTGCAGGCCCAAGTTCTGGCGCGGCTGCCGGAAAAATTAGTATCAGCACAATCTCAGCATTAGACTTACTCAGTGAGGATGAGAAGTTTGGAGCAAAGGTAGATTTAGGTTATCGCAGCAACAATGCCCAGCAAGATTCTGGCTTAACGATATTTGGTAAAAGTGGTGCGACCGATTACCTACTTTCTGGTAATTATATGGATAAAGATGCCTATGAGATCGGAGGGGGTGGCAGCTATTACAAAACATCAGGCCGTCAACAGAGTGGCTTATTCAAATTGGGACACCAATTCTCAACAGACCAACGATTACAATTCACACTGAACCTCGATGACACCCATGGACATCAGGTGCGTAACGACATTGGCTACCGAGATGAACAGTACACTGGCGCTTCACTTATTTGGGAAGACAGCGGATCTGATAACCCATACCTTAATCTTAATACAACTATTTACTACAATGGCGTAGATTCCTACAGTGCAGAGCAAGGTCGTTCAGCAGAACAAATACAAGATATCAAAGATAGTAGCATTGGTTTTGTAGTCAGCAATGACAGTATCTTCAGTTTTGCAACAACAGACACGCTATTGCACTATGGCGTATCGGGACACTTCACTGATCATGATGGCCTTATCTATGATAAAGACTATGACACAGGTGAAATTACTGATGATAGCGCTACAGATGAAGCGACGACTGCCAGTCGAAAGTTAGCCGCTTGGGTCAATTACCAATTGCCCATAACAGAGTCGCTGGAGTTAATTCCTGGGTTACGCTACGACCAGTTTTATATTGAGTCAGCCAATGCCGTTGACGCAAATGGTCAACCTCTATTGCGAGATGGCCGTAGTGAAAGCCGTTTATCAAAGTCACTTAACCTCAACTACTACTTAAGCGATGACATCACCCTGTTTGCCTCTTATGCCGAAGCGCTTAATGCTCCGCGAAATGGCGAATTATTTACTTCTGGTAGAGGCTTTAAACCCAATCCATATTTAAAATCTGAACGAGCAGACAATAAAGAGATTGGTGCAGTTTGGGACACCCAAGCACTTTTTAGCGAGCAAGACAGCTTTACCACGCGAGTTAATATTTTCAGGAATGACATTCAAGACTATATAGGTACCGCTTACACCGACAATGAAAACTATCCAGATGGGGTCAAAGTGAATATCGGTGAAGCAAGGCTAGAAGGATTTGAATTTGTCTCAAGCTACAGTCTCAATGATTGGAATATGAGCTTGAGTTATGGTCAAACACGTGGCACCGATATGACCACTGGCTGGTACTTAGCTGATATACCATCGGACAAATTCAACCTAAATATTGATACCAAGATCAACGACAGCCTTTTAATCGGTACTCGAGCGACCTACGCATTGACCCATGACAAAGTACCAACACAGCAGTTGGGCGAAAACGGGGTGATAGAAGAGATCCCCGCAGCAGGTTTTGATGCTTGGTTCACCATGGATCTCTACGCCAGCTATACCCCAATGAGCATTGACGGCCTTGTTGCTAGGCTTTCGGTCACTAATTTATTCGACAAAGCCTACGCCCATCAACTGGACTTTGAGCGTGATGGCACTGAAAAACCTGTCAATGAATACTATGAAGAGGGTCGTTCAATTAATTTGCAGCTGAGTTACCAATTCTAAACGACGGTTCTAATACCTAACAACCTCCGCCCGCAGCATCTATTGACTGCGGGCAACTAAATACAAACGACTCTCATTAACGTTGACATTTCATTGACAAGCTTAGTGTTAGGCTTCCGTTCCAAACGGAAAGTAAGCGACTCGGTTCAACCGCAACCGCGTTCACAAAAGCGTGCCTAATAATCGATACTATAGAAGTGGAATGGCTAAAAATGATTGAAAAATCACAGGTGTTACTCGTTGAAGACAATAACGAACTCGCTGGCTCTGTTGCAGATTACCTCAGCGCACTTGGATATGGTGTTGATTTTGCTTTTAATGGCGCCGCGGGACTGCAGTTACTAGAAAGCAACCAATATGACATCGTTATTTTTGATGTCGCCATGCCTAAAATGAGTGGTTTAGAGCTGTGCCATAAACTGCGCCATGAACTGTTTAACCCTATCCCGGTTATCTTCTTAACCGCTAGAGATACTCTAGAAGACAAAAAAGCTGGTTTTCAAGCGGGTGCCGACGACTACCTGGTAAAACCCTTCGCACTGGAGGAGCTGCACCTGCGCTTACAAGCCTTACTCTCTCGAGGGCCAAGACGTGATATTGGGCTCCAGAAAATCGCAGGTTTAACGGTAGATCATAACCAGTCATTAGTAAGTTATGAGGGGAAACAAGTGCGCTTATTAAGTCTACAAATGCATATCTTAACCATACTGCTAAAACACTATCCCAACGTGGTTTCAAGGCAGATGCTAGAGCAAGCTATTTGGGATGGAGTGCCACCAGAAAGTGATCCTCTTCGCACGCATATCTACCGCTTGCGAGCAACATTAGAAGTCGCATTTGAAAAAACGGTTATCCGCACGGTTTATGCAAAGGGCTATCAGATTGTTTAAAGTTGACAAGTTTAACCATGTCCTGACCGCTACTTTTCTGGTGTATACCAGTATCTTGTGTGCAGTTTATGCTTATTTACTTTTTCATGCCGTACATGAAATTGAGAACCAAGCCGCGCAGATCTACTTACAGAATGCACAAGTGGAAGTACTCAAAGAACTCAATGCAATAGAGTTGCAACTTCAATCGAACACAGTAGATCTTCAACACCGCGCCATGTTGCCAAAAGATTTGAGCAGTGTCTCAGATGAAGAGCTCATCAATCTACTAATCGAACATTTCAAGCAAAGCCGTCCACAATTGCACATTTACAGTTCGATTACGGCCAATATTCCAGCGTATCTCACCCCGCTCTCTATTGGGTTTCATGAATTCCAGCCTGAAGATGCCCAAATTTTAGTATCCAAGCTTCCCCGTCGCAATATCAGCCTCTATTTAGTTTATGACGAAACTAACGCCTCTAAATTAGACGAAAGTACCCCAGACATCATCGTCGGGCTAGCGTCGGTAGCGATCCTCATTTGCTTAATTGGCATCATGGTTTCGATTATTCTAGGCCGAAAAATTGCAGCGCCCCTAAAACGCTTAACTATGGAAGTGAGTAAAGCGGAACCCCAGCTCCCTCTGGTAGGCCATAATCGTGCCGACGAAATAGGCACACTCAGCCGCAGCTTTACCGCCTCTATTGAGCGGGCAAAACAATTCCTATACCGAGAAAAGCAGTTTTCGCGTCATGTTAGCCACGAGCTACGTACACCGCTCGCAATTATTGGTAATTGCATGAGTTTGCTCAAACTTGAGCATGCAAGCGAAGATGCTAAAGCCACGGCGCTGTCGCGAATTGATAGAGCAACCAGCAACATGGTGCAGCTAATTGAGACGTTCCTTTTACTCGGGCGTGAGCAACAAAACGCCAGTCTTAGCACGGTTAATCTACGCCAAGCCATTTTCAACGAGCTAGACAAAATAGACTCCTCAAATCCGAGCGACGCAACGCCAGCAAAGTTCCTGATCTGTCACGATGGCATGGTCCGCTCGGACGCTGCACTGTTAGGCATATTGATCAATAACCTACTGCGCAATGCCCTCGCCTCATCTAACAAATTGGTACGGATCACGCTAAGTGACAATCAGTTACTGATTGATAATGACATCGTTAAAGATCTAAGCACTTCAACGCCTGGGTTTGGTTATGGCACTGAGATCATAAACCGAATTGCCGAGTGTTTACGTTGCCAGCTGACAATAAACAAAAATGAGCATAGATATAGAGTCATTGTGACTTTCAATGACTCTATACAACTACCAGTTTCTAATTAAAAAATTAGCAACATAACCCATTTACATCTCATTTATTTAAAAGGACATACAGTGAACTCTCCAGATTGGCTAATTCAAGGTGGCTGGTGCCTATGGCTGCTTATCGGTTTATCAGTAAGCTCATTGAGCCTAATAATCAATAAACTGATTAGCTTCGCTAAGTTTGGCTTTAATCAACAAAGCGAGTATCAGTTTTGGTTAAATTCAATGTCAACCATAGAAAAAATGACCTTTACTGACAAACACCTACGCTTAAACCACCCCGCCACTAGACTGATACAGTTTTGTAACGCCATCTTACCTAATGCCATTAATAGACAAGCATTCGAAGACAAAGTAGCCATAAAAGCGGAACAGGAGATTATGCAGCTCAAGCAAGGAATGCGACCTCTTGAAGTTATCTCAGCACTGGCGCCCCTTATCGGTTTGCTCGGCACTGTACTAGGGATGATTGATGCCTTCCAAAACCTTCAACAAGCAGGCACTAAGGTCGACCCTGCAATGTTGTCGGGAGGAATATCCCAAGCATTACTCACCACTGCAGCGGGACTTATCGTTGCCATACCATCGACCGCCGCATGGCACTTTTTTGACAATATCATTAGCCAACATAGTGCGGCCATGGAACATCTGCTGACCGATTACAGCTCTCTACCATCGACTCGTATGGCCTTCTCATGAAATTAAAAATGGCAAGTAAAACTCGGCCTCAAATAAGCTTAACCCCGTTAATTGATGTGGTATTTATCTTGCTAATCTTTTTCATGTTGGTGACAAAAATGACGTCCTATCAGTCGTTAGAGCTCTATTTATCGCAAAAAAATAACCAAGCTAACAGCTCAAAGCCACAAAAAGAGGTTGATATAACCTTAATGACAACCGGCGATATTATGTATCAAAAGCAGAGTTACAGCCTGGTTAACTTTAGCCAGCTAGTTCCGCCTAACACTGTCGTTAAGCTTAATCTTAATATTGAATTTACGGTTACTGCACAGCAGTTTGTATCCGTAAAAGAGACGTTATTAAGTTACGGTTATACCAATATTGTAGAGTGGATAATCCCCAATGAAAATCAACGCTGAGATCAGCTCACGCCCCGTCATTGAGCCCATGTTATCGCTAATTAATGTGGTGTTTTTATTGCTTGTTTTCTTCTTAGTGGTTGGGCATATCGACACCGAGCAACAGATTGAGTTGCAGATGTTGACCACGCAAAGCCAACACTCTGAACTCACCGAAGCCAATGATAACTGGCTTTACGTTACGCTAACGGGTGAGTGCTATTACCATGAAAAACGATTAAGACTTGAGCAGTTTCAAGCTGCGTTTCCCAGCAATAAAAGCCTATATGTGGCTGTTGATGCTTCACTCACAATGGGGAAATTACAACATATCGTTACCGAGCTAAAGCAACTCGATATCGCTGATATCTCCTTGATTACTCGTTTAGACAAAAGTCAGATTAAATGAAACCTCCAGCGGCAACATGGGCTGCCATAACAATTGCAGTCATCATTCATGCGCTAGTATTTGTGCAACTGTTGTGTGATCTGCATACAACTCCATCGGCTACGCCAACGGCGGCATATTCGGTGACAAAAATATCTTTTTCCCGCCAACAGCAAACATCCGATAGCGCTGATGCGCAGCAAAGCCTGCCAGAGTTGCCACCAAGCGAAACTAACGCGTCTGCGATATTGGACACCAAGGCACAAAACTCAGCAATAGTGCAAAAGCGATCGCCAATTAGAGAAGTTACTGATAAACCGGTAAAAACTAAACCCCAGAGAAAGTTAGCCCAAAATAGAAAAAAGGCCATAACCAAACAATCGGTGACATCAATAACCACCTCAAACAGTAATAAGCCGTTAGCAACACAAGCAATAGTGACATCAACTGCGCCAATGAACACTTCCGCCGTCTTATCGGTGTCAGGAGCTGTCACAGCAATAGAGACTAATCGTCATGCTAGCAACAAAAACAGCCAAGTTATTGACCCCAATGAGCACAAAACCAATCAATATATAAACTTTGTCAGAACAGAGATATTAAAACACAAACACTATCCTAAGCAGGCTAAATTACGCCGTCATCAAGGCAGCGTAACCGTGGCTTTTACCTTAACTGCCGAGGGAGATATTAAAAATATAAAATTGCTGCAAAAGTCATCGAGTAAGTATCTCAATAAAAGTGTACGCAAATTACTCCGCCGTATTCACTTACCTGCTGCGGAGCAACAAATTAGGCTCTCTTTTCCGAAACAGATCACCTTAACACTGGAGTTTTCGTTAGACACATTAGCCAGTTGACTCTAGTTCAATATTTAACATCACAACATGCCAGCGCAAAAAATTTCAGATCCGATGTCCTATTTTGACATTCCCTTCACACCAATTTAGTTAGCTTACTGGCTAATGAATGATGAGACACAACGGGCTCATTGAACCAGTGCAAATAAGTGTGATTAACCTAGGTAACAAAATGACTGCCACAAATGATAAAAATAGTCTCGATAAATTGGGCTACCCAGCGACATTTAAAAAGTACCTGCCATTGTGTTTGGTCATCGTCGCGGTATTAACTGCATATATTTTACAAGTTACCTCGCCGTCTGCAGCGGTAAAGCCAGACAGTGAACAGGTTATCAGTGTCAATGTGATTGACGTAAAACAACGGGCGTTCACTCCAAGCTACACCGCATACGGTACGGTTATGGCTAAAAATAAACTCACGTTAACAGCCCAAGTTGAAGGCCTACTCAGTCACCTTGCTGACAATGTGATTGCAGGTGGAATACTCAATAAAGATGATAATATTTTTCAGCAAGACGCATCCGATCTATCCGCATTACTGGCGCAGCGACAAGCCGAAGTTGAGATTGCCAGCGCTCAACTCTCATTAGAGCTAGGCCAGCAACGCATTGCAGAGAAAGACTATCAAATGATGCAGAAGGACTTTAATGAAAATGAATGGCAGCTGGACCTCGAACTCCTACTAAGAAAGCCGCAACTAGTCCAAGCCAGAGCCCAACTCTCGATTGCACAACATGCGCAAACCATAGCTCAGCGCGATCTAATACGCAGTCACTGGCACAGTGACAAGCGTTATTTTGTTGAGTCTAAAAGTGTTTCTGAAGGGGATTATTTAGTCAAAGGCGACGAAATAGCCAAGCTAGTCGACATTAGTCAGCTAAGAGTCCCTATCTATCTACCGAGAGAACTAGCATCAAAAGTCACTATAGGCCAAGCCGTTTCGCTCTACCAACCCGATACTCAACGTACTGTTAACGCTAAAATCAGCCATGTATTTCCCATGCTTGAAAATAATATTCAGCTACAAAAAGTGTTCGCTGAATATCAACCTGCAGCTAATGATCTTAGCCCATTGATTATAGGTGACTTTGTCGAGGCGAAGTTGCTATTCCCCTCCATAGTAAATACGTTAAAGATACCGCTATCTGCCATCGATGATAATCACATTTGGTTGGTGACAGCCAACAGTACTCTCAAACAAGTGCCCGTGAGCATCTTACATCAAGATAGAACCAGTGCAGTGATCATCAACACCTTAAGTGAAAGTGAACAGATCATCAGCAATAAAATACATGCTCCACAAGCCAATTTAAGCGTTAACATTGTGGAGGTACTCTAATGAGCCAGCAAACCTCTACAGATCATTCGCAACCTCCAACAAATTCGCGTTCTCTCATCAATAGATTCATAAGTTGGATGATTGATAATCCTGTCGCCGTTAACTTGCTTACCGTTGCGATACTCGCGCTTGGCATCTACAGCTATGGTGATATTAGGCAGGAAACATCACCGTCATTTAGCGTCGATGAAATTGCGATTAGTGCAAGCTTCCCTGGCGCAACACCAAAAGAGATAGAGCAAGGTATTGTATTACCTATCGAACATAGCCTGAGAGAAAATAGCCAAATTGATCGACTCTCTGCCACCGCTATGGAGGGGGAGGCAAATATTGTGCTGACACTCAATGACGGTGTCGATGCCAATAGCATGATTGCCGAGGTTAAAAATGATCTCGATGCCATAAACAGCTTTCCGGCGAGTATGGAGCCTCTGCAAATATCCTTAGTCGAAGAGCTTGATTCCTTAGTTGAATTTGGTATCTACGGCGATCTTTCAGAGCTTGAACTAAGGCAACAAGGAACAGAGTTAAAAAAAGCACTGTTAACCCAGTTTGATATTGCCAAGATTGAAATAGCGGGCGTCAGAGAGCCAGAGATCATTATTGAGATCAGCCAAGATAAGCTTTATCAATACCAGCTTACGCTTGCTGACATCACTGAAAAAGTTGCAGCAGAGGTCACCGATATCTCTGCAGGTAATATCAGTACTAATGCTGGCGATGTGCTCATTCGTACACTTGGTCGAAAAGACCAAGTTAGCCAATTCAAGCAAATTAAGATTAAAGCCCTAGTTGATGGTGCTGAAATAAGACTAGGTCAAATAGCCAAAGTTAGTTTTGGCTATTCTCAGCAAGAAGCGCCCTTTTTAATCAACGGTAAACAAGGTGCTATGCTGGTTATTTACCAAAGCAAAACTGCCAAACCACTTAAGCTCAGCGCTGAGATACAAGACTTTGTTACTCAATATCAACAGACGCTTGCAGTAAATGCAGAAATTATCGTACTGGATGACCAAGCACACTCTTTTCAAACCCGTATCGATCTATTATTAAATAATGGCCTAATTGGTATGATATTGGTCATTATTGCGCTATCGCTATTTCTGGATATGCGCTTGGCATTTTGGGTATGTATGGGGGTGCCTATTGCCATCATTGGCTCACTCGCTTTTATGCCAATACTCAATATCCCGCTCAATATGGTCACGCTATTTGCGTTTATTATCACCCTCGGGATCTTAGTCGATGACGCGGTAATTGTTGCAGAAAACATCTATCAAAAGGTTCAGCAAGGCTGTGAAATGGAGATGGCGCTTAAACAAGGCGTCAAAGAAATGAGCCTGCCCGTTTGTTTTTCTGTGGCTACCAATATCATCGCTTTTGTACCGCTGCTGTTTGTGCCCGGCGAACTTGGCGTGATGTACAAACCCATGACATTACTCATTTTTGCTATCTTCATCGTCTCCTTAATCGAGGCATTATTGATATTACCCCATCACTTAAAACAGCTTAACAAGCCACAAAAACTGAACTTCATCAGTAAAATACAGCAGAAGAGTTTTAACGCATTTGAAAGGCTCAGAGATGTTCATTTCAATAAAGTACTGCGTTACGGCCTACGTCAGCCTTTAACCATTTTGGCTATTTTTATCTCTATCACTTTAGTGACGTTTAGCTGGGTTAATTCTGGGCGTGTTGACGTTGGGTTTGTGCCCAAGGTCGAATCACAACGTATTGATGCCGAGGTTGAGTTCCCAGCAGGTTCTGCATTGGCTGACAAAAAGAAGACCATGGCGCTCGTACAAGCCGCAGGTGTACGCGCCTTCGAGCGCTTAAATGCACCCGACAGCTATAAGCACATTATGGTATCTATTCGGGCTAACTCCGCAGCAACGACCTTTCAGATTGTTGAAGACACAAAACGAGACTATAGCGCACGTGAACTGGTTGATACTTGGCGCAACGAAATAGGGCCACTGGCGGGTATAAAATCACTGTTCTTCGATTTTGAAGTGGGCCCCGGCGGCGGTAAGGAGCTATCGATAGAGTTAGGTGCCAGCGACAGCGAGGTGTTAAAGCAAGCGACTTTCGAGTTAATGTCGCAACTGAGGCATATAGAGGGTGTGACCGATATTGATAGCGGTCTTATCGATGCTCAGCGTGAATACACCTTAAACATTAATGCTCGCGGTAGCATGCTGGGGTTTGACAGTAATAGTTTAGGAGCTTTGCTGCGCAATAGTTTTTATGGCGATGAAGTTAAACGACAGATCCTAAATAGCGAAGAGCTCAAGATTAGGGTAATGCGCCATCGCAATGAACAGTTCAAAGCAAATCAGTTAGGAGAGTTACTCATTACATCCCCAACGGGTGAACAAGTCTTGCTAAAGCAAGTCGCGACAATTATTCCTATTTTGTCAGCGACACAGATCGACAGGGTTGATGGTGTTGAACAGGTTGAAGTTAGCGCGAGCTTTATTCG
Organism: Shewanella sp. KX20019; assembly: GCF_016757755.1. Lineage (NCBI taxonomy): Bacteria > Pseudomonadati > Pseudomonadota > Gammaproteobacteria > Alteromonadales > Shewanellaceae > Shewanella > Shewanella sp. KX20019. The sequence continues at coordinate 3,058,024 of NZ_CP068437.1, forward strand.
CAGCATTGCTAATGTTGCGCTAATAACATCGCAGATCTCTGATTCAATTATTCCTGAGTTAAGGCAAAAATATCCAAATATTGAGATAGAGTTAGGCGGCAGTGCTCGTACTGAAAGAAAGGTGAATAGCCAACTAATGACAGGGATATTGTTGGCGCTGTTTATCGTTTTTTCATTCTTGGCTATCTATTTCAAGAATATCATTGACGCTATCTTAATCATGAGCGTGATCCCTCTGTGCTTAGCCGCCGCGATGCTTGGACATATTATTCTAGCGCAAAGCTTTAGCGTGATGAGCCTGTTTGGCATGATAGCGCTATCAGGATTGGTGCTTAATGGTTCATTTGTGCTCTTATTAGAGATAAAACAACACTTACGTCAAGGTGGTGATATTGAAACGGCAATTATTAATAGCAGCTTAGGACGCTTTAGGCCGGTGGTTATCACTGCTATGACCACGACTTTGGGTTTAGCGCCTATGTTATTTGAAACATCTACTCAAGCGCTATACCTGATCCCAATGGTGATCAGCTTAAGTTTTGGTACCTTCTTCTCAATGGCCACTATTTTGATTTTTGCGCCCGCGGTATTTTTGCTGAGTGAGCGTTGGCATCAACGGCATAAAACTCAAGAGCAGCAGGACTCTCAGAATTCTCTCGAGTTGAATTTGCCCATTTAGCACTTTTTTACTTAAACGTGAGCGTTGATTAAAGTGTAACCCAGGGAGGAGCCGAAGTATCTTCAACAATTGATTGAAGCTACTTTGGCTCAGTTATGGTTTATAAATTTAGCAACCGGTGCAACGATTATGGTGCACTTAAAAGATCAGTTTTGGCTGACTTTGCGCCCGCAAATCTTACACCATAGTAGACATACCATGCCCTAAACGCAGACATGCCATCTTTTACACACACCTCTTTGAGGATCTCATCCGCCCGTTTTCTATCAGACTGCGGCAAAACCTCTTCCCGCATTAGCTGGTACAATGCGTCATGGATTAATGACCCCTGCATAAAGTTTTTACTGTCTATTGCAGGACTACTTGGCCCATCCCACGCGTAACCTGGCTTGATAGTTAAACGGCCACTCGCGTTAATCTCGAGAAAGTTATTAGCAACAGGCTGCTTAACAGATATGCCTGTCTCAAAGGTTAATTCAGAATGTAGATTGTATTTAAATTTTCTACGCTGCTTATATTTAATCAAAGCCCACTCCTAAGTATCCAATATGCTACAAAATTCACTATGAATTAAGATGTTACCATTAGCAATGGCATTTACGACGTGTGACTCATGGTGTTAGTAAAATACTCAAATAGCGATAAAAAGAAATAGTAGTTAGGACAACGTAATAAGAGCATTAAAGTGGCTTTCTTACCCGTAGAAAACTGGCAAACCTAGGCGTCCCCTTTTGGGTTTCACCATAATACTTAAACGTTATGATGCTACCAATCTTTGGTGGGTTCCGGCGCTCTTCATCGGTAAAGCCTGTACCAATACTAAACTGTTTACCCTGCTGACTTTCAACCAACAATGCCCCCATCATGTTGGTGTATTTACCCTTGCCGGGTTGGTGTGCTAAAACAACAGCTTCTGCATCGTAAAACGGCTTTAATTTGACAATGTCACTGCTGCGGCCTACTTGATAGTGTGCTGCTTTGTGGTGCAGCATCAAGCCTTCACCATTTTCCGCAACGATTGATTGTAGACGTTCATCTAATTGGGCCTGCTCATCCAAGGAAAATTGCTCAATAACCTGGATGTAAGGGTTAATATTTGCTAAGTCGGCCAGCGCCTTTTTATATCTTTCAATAAAGGGGGTGCTTTCAGCTGGTAAGTCAAAAACCATAAAGCGCACTTGCTGCCACTCCGCTTTACTAGCCCTTTTTTTTCGGACGATAGCCGATACTTGTTCGAATTTATTTCGAGCAATCCATAGTTCACCGTCAATAGGATAACTTGGTAAGCCTTCAATAAACCACGTTGGCACGTTAATGATTCTGCCGGAACGAGACAGCATATTAGTGCCATCCCAGTAGCCCCTTACCCCATCAAGTTTTTCACTTATCAAGTAATCAGATAGTTTAGCGACTTGCTGTGGTTGATATTGTTTTGCTAGCTGAATAGGAGGCTTGGCCATTTCAGTAGCTGTTAACTCCGCAGCTATTACAAAGAATAACGTTAGTGCAAACCCCAAAATACCTAGAAAATAATTTAGGCCTGAACTTATATTTGAACTTCGACTACCGATTTTTGTCATACACAACTCATATCAAGGAAGCAGCACAGTGCTTATTCTCGCTTAAAAGTCTAGAGGCCAAACGGAATTAGTCCATCAACAAAATGGCTGATTTATCGATGGACCCTTTTGCATTAACACAACATTTTAACGTGTTATACTGAGCCGCAATTTTTGGGGTAAATTCAAATTAAAAATAATCGCACACAGATGAGAACATATGAAACCTGCAAATAATCATGGTATTAAACGCGTAATTAGAGCAACTGGATTTTCGATGCAAGGCCTTAAACTTGCGTGGAAACACGAAGCAGCATTCAGACAAGAGTTAGTCCTCGCTGTTATTATGTTGCCAATAGCGTTATTGGTCGATGTCACAACCGTAGAGCGTATTTTACTCATCTTAGGCCTGTTTATCGTGTTAATCGTTGAGCTATTGAACTCAGCAATTGAAGCGGTTGTTGACAGAATTAGTGATGAGATCCATCCATTGAGTGGGCAAGCTAAAGATATTGCATCGGCAGCTGTATTTATGAGTTTAGCTTTTTGTGGCCTAAGCTGGGCACTGATCTTATTCCCTAAATTTATATAACACTCTTTTCGGCTAAAGAGATGCTCTTTCTGTTAACAACATAACGTTAATAAAAGAGCATTTTTTGCTATATCGCTATCGGTCGCCGTCCCCATAACACACCAGTAGTCGCTAAAGTCACCTTTAGCGCTATATCCCATTTAGTACGATTTCTGTCATATCCTCCACAAAACACGCCAAAACTAGTTAAAAATGTAGTTCCCCTGTAATAGATCAAACAAATAACACATATTTAGAAACATATCGTTCACATTTCGACATATGCTGTTATGCTGTTTTGAGGTATCTAGGCTGTCGACTCGATTCAACAGTTGCAAAATAAAAATTATAAAAGATTGCGGAGTTACTTTTAATGTCTAAAAGCTTCACATTTATCACAGCCACGTTATTGGCCTTGGTGACTAGCTATAGCGTCAAAGCGGAGAATAATACTATTATTCGCGTGGGCGGTTTTTATGCCAATACTGACTCAAGTATTGATGTAAACGATCCTCTTCTGGGTAATAATTTCTCACTCGACTTTGAGCAAGACTTAAAGCTAGAGGATTCTCAGTTCCTGCCTTTCTTTGAGTTCACCTATCGATTTAATGATAGACATAATTTATACGCCGACTGGAAACAACTTCATCGCAACGCACTCGTCCAGTCAGTAGAGAAACCGTTTCAATTTACTTGGGACGACACTATCTACAATGTAAAGTCTGGCATTTCATTAGATACCACCCTTAATATCGATATTGCACGTATCGGCTACGGATATGATATTTGGCAAGGCGATAATTACGATGTTGGCGTCTCAGTTGGTATACACGCGATGTTCATTAAAACCGCGTTTAAAGGGGATATTGGGATCTGTGATGTCGACACCGAAACTCGCTGTCCCGACACGGTAACTATCCCTAAAGTTGTTGATGAGAAACTCACAGCCCCGTTACCCGATATCGGTGTATATGGCAGCTACGAGGTATACCCAGGCTTTAAGTTCAGCGGACATGCGCAATATTTCTATATTAAGCTGGATGACTTAAAAGGCGGTTTAGTCGATATTAGACTTGGCGTCGAAGCTGCAATAACCGATAACTGGCATATGACTGCGGCGTTTAACTATTATGAAGTGGACGTCGAATACACCTCTAATTTGAAAAATGCCGATATGAAGATTGCCGATTACAATATTTACTATAGCTTTACAGGACCCATGCTTTCGGTGAGCTATCAGTTCTAATCATCACTGAATTGATCACTGCTCTCGCTGTTATGCTAATAAAAAAGACACCCTACGGTGTCTTTTTTATTACTCGCTATTTCCCGTCTTGGGCACGTCTGCTTTTAAAGTCTGACTCTTCTAACCATTTAGGCCAATCATCATTATTAGCAAGTGTTGCAAGAATATCAGAGATTAAACTGATATCTTGGCGTACACCACCCAGAGTCCAATTTGGATCATAATCGTCCGCTTCTTTATGGTATTTATGAGCAATGTAATCGGGGTCGGTATCTCCAAGACTCATAAACAGTAATCCAGGTACCCCTTGTTGTGCTAATGCAAAGTGATCAGAGCGGAACATCAGTCCATTTTGTGGCAATGGGTCACCCTTTACAAAGCGGTCTTGATGCTTGGCTGCGTCATTGAGGTAATGTTCCATCTCTGATACCCCTTGCCCATAGCGCAATATGTAATCGACGCTGTTATTGACATTCATGCCATCAATATTCAAAAAGGAGACTATCTTTTTTGTCGGTATTGGCGGCTGTTTAGCAAAATGCTGTGCCCCAATTAAGCCTGTTTCTTCGGCCGTGAATGACGTAAACAGTATTGAGCGTTTGAAAGGTTTCTCCTTGGCACGTAAGCTAAACATTCTGGCCAGTTCAAGCACTCCCGCGACGCCACTAGCGTTATCGACAGCACCATTGTAGATATGCTTTTCACCTTTTTTATCGATTCTAGTGCCGAGATGATCCCAATGGGCGTGCATTACCACCATTTCATCGGCACGTTCACTACCCGGTAGTAAAGCCATAATATTGTATGACTGGGCTCGTTCAATGTGGTTATTTAACGTTAAGCTAGCCGTTGTTTTTAAAGCAACCGCCTTAAATTTAGGCTTAGCAGCTTTTTGCTTTTGCTGCTCATAATCTAAACCTGCTTTAGCAAAAATCTGTTTTGCATTTTGATGTTGGATCCAACCCATCACGCCAACCTGACCTTGGTTATTATTATCATCAACTAAGGTAAATTTACTGCCGGTATTTGAGTTTTGCACCACACCCCAACCATAAGCCGCCGGCGCAGTTTCGTGCACTATAAATACCGCCTTTGCCCCCTGCCTTGCCGCTTCTTCATACTTATAGGTCCAGCGGCCATAATAGGTCATGGCATTACCTTTAAATAAGTCAGCATTTTGGGTCGCAAAGCCTGGGTCATTAACGAGTACTATGACAGTTTTATCTTTTACATCAACGCCTTGATAATCATTCCAGTTATATTCTGGAGCATTTATGCCATAACCCACAAAAACCACTTCGCTATTTTCGAGTGTAACGCGGTCGCTTATTTGCTGGGTACGGGCGGTAAATTCAGTGCCATTGGTCAAGTTTAACGAGCCAATTTTAAGCGTCATATTCTGATCAGCAGTGACTTTTGCCAGTGGCACAGGCTGCAAAAACTCGTTACCAAACCCAGGTTGTAATCCCATCTTCTTAAATTCAGTTTCAATATAATTTAAGGTTAGCGTCTCCCCCGCAGACAAAGGCGCTCGTCCGCCGTATTCATCGCTAGCAAGAGTCTTTACATGGGTTCGATATTTATCAAGATCTAGGCTAATTGGGTTTTTATCTGAATGGGCAAATGATGGCAAGGCTAACGCAGACAACACGCTTGCTAAAATTAGTTTTTTCACTGTTTGTCCTTCTATTCTATATTATTGTTGTTTTTTTTAATTATTCTGTAACTTTGTGGTTTATTTTCATTAAAGAGATGTATTCACAAAGGTAAATCATAATAGAATGGCTTTAGAAAATGCACAATGATGCCGTCTCTCATTTGCATAATAATTACAAAGTGAGTTAATTGATCAAGTTAAGGCAAGCTAATGTCGAATGAATTACTAAGGGAGGCCGCTGCAAAGTTAAAGAAAGCCATTCCTTTAATGCTCAAGCACCAAATTCCCACCACGCCAACAAATTATGCCTTATGGTACGCCTATGTTGGCCAAAGTAGTCCAGAGCTCAATCGACAGTTAGATGAAGTGCTGAGCCAATACAGTACATGCCCCCCTAGTCAAAGTGAGCGCCTGTATCAAACCTATCTATCAGATCCGGTAGAGTTAGACGTCATCGAAATGCGACAGAATCTCGATGCTATGGTGACGGATCTATCGCAATCGTTAAAAGATACCAATCTCAATGCGAACCAGTTTCAAACTAAGATTGACAGCAACTTTGATAGGCTCAATAAAATTGAAAATGAAGGTTTCTCTATAGAGGAGGTACTATCACTGGTAAAAAGCCTCGTTAGTGACGCCTATGACATTAAAAACAGTACTCAGCATTTTACCGATCAATTAGCTCATGCACAGTCAGAGATTAATCAACTCAAAATTCAACTGAAAAAATCTGAACATGACATGCATTTTGATGCATTAACCAGCGCGCTCAACCGCAGAGCATTCAATAAAGATATCAAAGGACTCATAGAGCAAACTCCTGAAGGATTATGCCTTGTCATTGCCGATATTGACCATTTTAAGGCTTTTAATGACACTTATGGCCACCAGCTGGGCGATCAAGTATTAAAGGCCGTGGCCCGAAGACTGAGTGAAAGTTGTCATGAAGGAAGCAAACTCTATCGTTATGGTGGCGAAGAGTTTGCCCTATTAGTGCCAAAAAGCCAGCTCGGCAGAGTAAGACAACTTGCCGAGTCGATGCGCCGTAGCCTCGAAAAACTTGTCTTAAAGGATAAGCGTAAAGATCAACGGGTTGATAATGTCAGAGCATCGTTTGGCGTTGCTCAATATCAGGATAAAGATACTGATTCTTCACTCATTGAGCGTGCCGACAAACACCTCTATGAAGCAAAACGTCTAGGCCGTAATCGAGTGATGCCCATTATCAATTAGGCTCGGGGATCAAAGTATAGGCTTACTATTTCACCCGTGATTTTGCATCGCATAACGACTAAATGGCTTCCACTTTATCCATTGGCACCGCTGTCACCACATAGCGCAGCGGGCCGCCAGCCAACGCACTGTCAAACGGATAACAGGTCACTAACGTTAGCTTAGCCTCCCCTACATTTGCCATTACAGACACGTCACTTTCATGCACGACTCGAGTTTCCACCACTTGGTACAAAACCTCTCCGCCCCCTCCATCTTGCAGCGTCATGAGTTGCCCTACTTTGGTGCCACTTAACAGTGAAAAATGAGTATCTCGATGTCCAGCAATAACAGTATTGCCACCACTGTTAACCTTCGCTGATGACAATACTTGCGCAGGGCCAAACGCTAAGTTACGACCCGATGCCCCCGATAAAACATATAGACTCGGGTTTTTATTTATATCAACGCTGTCAGCTAGCTTCAATGCTTGCTCTTGAGTTCGAGCACGGCTTGAACTGATAAACTCAAGTTTCGCAACCGGATATGTATCAGCCCATGACCAAGGTTTATGTTGCTGCTGATCATCGAGGGTCTTCTGCCACGCTTGCTGTATTAAAAACTGTGCAAAATAAGCTTTTGCTTGCATATAGCCTCCCTGACCTACAAAAGTAAGCCCTAAAATAAACAGTGAGCTAGTAAAAACCATATGCAGCCGTCGATAGGTTCCAATTCGACGCAGCCCTTTTTTGTTGTCAGTCATATTTAAACTGCGTAAATTCATTTATCAGCCCTTTGTTGCAAGATGACCAACACTTCTGCTAGCACCAGCAAAAGACAGTCCATAAAGCAGTGACAACCCCAAAAACATACAACCAAAAATTATCAGGGCGTAGCTACTGGTCGCAGTTTGCGGTAAACGCTGCCAACCCTTTGGCATATGAGGCACTACTTGGCCGTTAACAAGCTTAACGCCGTCAGGTCGAGCAGGTGTTTTATCTATGGCCACCAAACTGGTATAGGCACTCATCACATGATAATTGAGCGAGATGGCAGTAATTTGTTTCTCAATACGGTCACGATTAGCAACTTCTTTTGACAACTCTAAAGCCGCTATCTGTTTTCGAGCCCAGATTAAATCTAAGCCCTTGGCGCTAGTGTTAGAGTTTGCATCTGGATTGGCATTAATAGTGGATAGCGCACTATTTTTGATTGAAACTTGCTGCTGCCAATACTGACCCGCGAGTAATCCGCTAACGATAAACTCTTTATCGCTAAAACTTGATAACTTCATTGCTACCATAATGGGCTCATGAGCATAAAGATCAGGGATGGTCGCTGGCCAGTAGTCAGGAATGCTGCCATCGGCAAAGCGCACCTCTACATCGGTCACCGTTGGCTTCTCGAGTTTATCGAGCATAGCCACCATTTTGCTTTTCACTTCAGATTGCTTGCCAATATAGGTATAAGTCCCACGTCCGAGCTCTGCCGCCCTTTGCATAAAGTGACCATTAGGTGCGGCGCCAATACCGACAGTAAACAGCCTGCTAGATTGCAGTTGATTGCGAATTTGATTGAATAGCTGCGGTTCATTGCCGACAGCACCATCGGTAATAAACAGTACCTGCCGTATGGAATGCGTTAAACTTGGCTGCTGATTGAGTGCTTTATCTAACGCCAGTGACATCTCAGTACCACCATTAGCTTGCAGACTATGTACATAAGCTTGCGCAATCCCGATGTTTTTGGCATTAGCCTTAAGTGGCTGCTCAGAAAGTGCATAAACCCTTGAATTAAACTGCAATATATTGAAGCTATCTTGAGTCGTAAGTCCTGCTAAGGCATAAACAATGGCTGACTTAGCTTGCTCAATAGCTTGTCCAGACATCGAGCCAGATGTATCTATCACCAATATAAGCTCTCTAGGTCCAACGACATCTGAGATGCTCTCTTGCTGCGGCGGAAGCAGCATTAGTAATGCATATTCTGATGATGGTGCCTTTGACCTTGTTGCGTGTTCAACGTCTTCGTTAGTTGCTGCATTTTTGTCTAGTGGCTCGCTGGCCTCTGGGTTTTTATAGGTTTTACCGATTTGGCTAAATATTGCAGCGGTAGGTGCATTACCCAATTGGGGTTGCCAATTGAGTACAAAGTCACTATTAGCTCTGGCCGCCGTCAAACGAATATGCGCTTGAGCATCATCTTTATGAGTCACTTCAACCTGATGATATGGACTGTCAATCTTATCTATTGGCATACCCGCATTAAGGTCTACCTCGATATCAACCTTATTAATCCGATTTTGAGTGCTTTTATTGTTATGCCTTAAGTTATTCCAAGCGGCCATTGCAGAGTCGGCATAAGCTGATAATGGGGATTTTTCGTCTGTAGACGCTCCTTGAGGCTGATATCTTGGCGAAACCACCATAGGAAAACGCAAGCTAAACATCCCTTGGTCATAAGCAACCACCTCTTGATAACTTAACTCCACAATTAAGGTTTCACCTGGCGCCAAGTTAGCCACTTGAGCACTAAAAATATTAGCCCGTTTTTGCTGCAGTAAACTGGCTTTTTTTCCCGTTTTCTTAGCCTCGTTGAATAGTGCTTTAGCCTTTACTTTCTCCTTAATTTCTCCCTCTATCACTCTATCGCCAATCCACATTTTAAGACCGTCTACCGCGGCTTCATTGGGCAAAGGGAAAACGTATTCGCCATTAACCCAAAAGAGTTGCTCATTATGAAATTCATGACGTAAAGATACCCGATTAGTCCAGCCAGAAACCTGCATACTCACTTGGGTTTTCATCGGTAATGAGACACTCCTGTTGCCACTAGCATCGAACGTGATCAAGCTTCCCTGCTGGATCTCCCCCATTCCTTGACTGCCACGAACTGATCGCTCAACATCCATTGATTCTATCGCCATAGCCGAGCTGATAGCTGCGACGTAACATGTTGTCACTAATAACAAAGCACTCTGCCATGACAAGCGCCTTATGCGACTGTGAGCTAATGTAATTTGCCTAACCATCTTTATCTCCTTATAAACGCTAAGCTGTCTGAATCTATGTTTCAGGCAGCCAGATCAGCTAGATGGATTAACGCGCAGGGTTTGCGGCAAGTGAGCTGTCATGGGTCTGCAGCTTTAGAGTGACACGGCGGTCAAAGAAATCATTTTCAAAATTCTGCTCTGCAGTCAAAGGGGACGTTGCGCCATAAGCTTGATAATGCAGACGATCATTAGCCACGCCTTGGTTAACTAGGTAACTTGTCACCTCAGCAACACGTTGCTCAGATAGGGCTTGGTTGTAATCACTATCACCGCGTCTATCGGCGTAGCCAGTTAAATCCAAGGTCAGTTCAGGCGACAATGACATTGCGTAAGCGACATCATCAAGTTGCTGCGCAAAATGAGGTTCAATAGCTGATGAGCCCGTCTTGAATTGCACATTAAGCCCTAATGCTAACTCTGTTAACTTTCGCTCTTGTGCCATCTTAAGCGTGGTAAGTTGCTGTTGAGCATCTTCATATTGAGTAGATAATGCGATTAAAGATTCGTTTTCCTCATTTAGAGAAGCGAGTTCTTCTTGCTTATTTTCCAGCATGACTTGCTGGCTTTTAATCTCATCATCATCGCCGACCGACTTACCTAATAAGCTACCGGCAAAGGCACCGATTATGGCGCCCACTGGGCCACCAACAACCGCACCAACAACGATGCCTGAACTTAAACCGATGAGCTCTTCGTTATGGCTACGTTCGGTGTTTTCCAATGTTTCTTCGGCGCTGGCGTAAGATGAAAGTGTAATAGAGGCGATAACCAGTGATGCGATAATGTGCTTTTTCATAATATTTCCCTTTTCAGTACTAACTTAGATTGAGTCTCAGATTGAGCCTCATATTTAGTTGCCGAGATGCGGCGTCATTTCAATAACGCTATTAAACCTCAGCCAAATGTCCTTAAAGGGGAGCAAACGTGGCAATTTAAATATCAAATGTGGCAACAAAATGGCAATCGCTGTTGCTGCCTTTAAACGCAGATAAAATCCTGTATAGTCACAATCAATTACAGAGACAACGCTATAAGTAATAGGCCATGAAACGAATCGCGATAGTAGAAGATGAAGCAGCCCTAAGGGAAAATTACAAAGACGTATTACAGCAGCAAGGTTACAGCGTGCAAGCTTATGCCAATCGACCTGAGGCGATGCGCGCGTTCAATACTCGGCTGCCCGATCTGGCTATTATTGATATCGGTTTAGAGCATGAGATCGATGGCGGTTTTACCCTATGTCAGTCACTTCGAGCGATGTCGAGCACAGTGCCTATTATCTTTTTGACAGCAAGAGATAGCGACTTTGACACTGTATGTGGCTTGCGATTAGGCGCTGATGACTACCTCAGCAAAGACGTTAGCTTTCCGCACCTGATAGCTCGACTCGCAGCACTGTTTAGACGCTCAGAGCTTAAAGATGCCAGCAATGACAATAACCCTGTCATCGAACATGGGTTACTGTCGATTGATATCAACCGCATGCAGGTTTATTGGGCTGGTACTCACATTGAGCTAACCGTGACTGAATTTTGGATGGTACACGCACTTGCTAGGCGACCTGGCCATGTTCGGCAGCGACAAGAGCTGATGCAGGAGGCAAAAATATTTGTAGATGATTCCACGATTACCTCCCATGTAAAACGGATCCGTAAAAAGTTCCTCGCCCAAGACACCTTGTTCGACTGCATTGATACGGTTTATGGGATGGGATATCGCTGGGACGCACAAAGCTAACCGTCATTTTATATCGAGAAATATATGTTTAATCTTCCTATTGGCCTACGAGCCAAAGTCGGCATCTTATCGCTATTCCTACTATGCTTACCATGGTTAGGTTACGAATACGTGTGGGAGATGGAAAAATACCTACGACTTGGCCAAGAGAAAACCCTCGAGGGCACCACCCAAGCGCTTGCGACCGCATTGCACGAGCGGCCGAAACTGTTTGATAGCCAAGCTAGCTTCTTGACTCAAGTCGAAAAGGGCCGCGATCTATACGCCTATCCATTAGCAGGCCCGATTCAACTCGATGGTAAACTCAGTGACTGGCAACCCTATCGTCACCGCTCCCTGCACTATGCTGAAGACAATCAAATCTATAAACGCGATCCAGCCAAGCCATTAGACATCGAATTTACCCATATGGTCGGTAAATACGCCGGCTATCTATACGGTTTTTTTGAGGTCACCGATCCACAGGTGATCTATCGCGGCAAAAACAGTTTAAGCATTGACCGAAATGACCATATCGCCATTGCAACGCTAGCGCCCGACGGCCAATTTCGCCGTTATGTTGTGGCAACAACAAAAGATGGCTGGATCAGTGCATTTGAGCTACCTGAAGACCCTGCGCTGACAACACCTGTAACACCTGAAGTTAAAATTCAGGGTAAATGGCTTAAATCGGCTAATGGCTACAATGTTGAGCTGCGGATCCCGCTGAATATGGTGGGCAGTAAATTGGGCTTTGCCATCTATGATGTCAACGGCAGTAACACTCGACAGTTGGATGCCATTGTCGGTACCTCAGCGATTGATGATGTTAATAAGCTTGGCACGGTATTAGTGCCCTCTCCAGAAATTGAAAACATTATCAAGGGTATGGCCCATAATAGCTCGCGGATTTGGGTGCTCGATAAACATGGCCGTGTGCTAGCAAAGTCAGGCGATATCCGTTCAGATAACAGCGTTTGGGCCCGCTCAACAGTAGAAAAAGAGGGTAAAACCACTTGGGACCGATTTAAGCAGCAATATTTGTATCCGCTTTATTATAAAATTCTAACCATCCCCTCGAAGGACTTTGTCGACTCATTACAGGACTCCACCGTACTGCAAGGGAGCCATATCAACAAAGCGTTACAGGGGAAACAAGGCTCCACATGGCGACTCACACCCGACAACAAGGCGGTGGTTTTAGCCGCCGCCAGCCCGATTTGGATCGATGATAAAGTGATGGGGGTTGTTATTGCCGAAGAAACTACCCATGGGATCCGCACGCTGCGCAATAAAGCCTTAGAGAAGCTGTTTAATGTGATCCTAACCATTATGAGTATGGGCACCTTGGCACTGTTCTTTTTTGCATCCAACATCTCTAGCAGAATACGTAAGCTGCGCGATGAAGCCGAACAAGCTATTGATAACCAAGGGCGCATTAGAAAAGCCATTCAAGGCTCAAAAGTGCGAGATGAAATTGGCGATCTATCTCGTAGTTTTGCCAGTATAGTTAGTCGATTAGGTCAATATACTCACTACCTAGAAAACATGTCATCGCGCTTATCCCACGAGCTACGTACGCCTGTTGCTGTGGTGCGCTCATCACTAGAACACCTAAGCCTGCAAACGCTCAACCCTGATAGCCGAAAATATGTTGACCGGGCACAGGAAGGGGTTAACCGCCTTAATATGATCCTCAATAATATGAGCGAAGCGACACGACTGGAAGAGAGTTTAACCCATGCTGAAAAATCACTATTCCCCCTAGAAAAAGTGATTAGCGGCTGCATGCAGGGGTATCAAATGGCCTACCCTAAGCAGTTTTTCAACATTGATGTCGACTCACAAGCGATGTATGTCGAGGGCGTACCAGAATACATTGCGCAACTAATGGATAAGCTCATTGCTAACGCGCTGGAATTTAGCACCCCTGATAGCGCTATCGAAGTGAGCCTTAAAGTGAATAATAAGCTCGCTCTGCTATCTGTTGCAAACTACGGCACACCTCTGCCTGAGAATATGTCGCAGCAGATCTTTGAGTCCATGGTTTCTGTGAGAGCGCAAAAAGCGCAGGATAAACCTCATTTAGGCCTTGGTCTGTATATTGCTCGGTTGATCAGCCTGTTCCATAAAGGAAAAATCAGTGCACAGAATAGAATCAATGAACAAGGTGAGATTTTTGGAGTTGAGATATTGATCCAGCTGCCACTTAGTAAAGAGAAGCCAACATAGCTAAATCGCAGAACAGGATGAATAGATTGACACTTCACTTTAGCCGTTTAGATGTTAAGATGGCTAAAACTAAAAATACCCTATAGTGGAAATAGAGCTCTATGAAAAAAGAAACGCAGATAATTAGTCTTGGCCGCGACAAGAAGTGGACTCAAGGAGTGATAAACCCACCGGTTTTTCGCGCATCAACCATGGTGTTTGATACGATGGATGACCTGCGTTTTGCTGCTAAAAACAAAGCCAATGGCGAGATGTTTTATGGTCGCCGCGGCGGGCCAACTCATTTTGCATTTCAAGCGGCTATTGCCGAACTTGAAGGCGGCGTTGGCACAGCGCTCTACCCCTCAGGTAGCGCGGCTATCAGCAATAGCTTACTGTCATTTTTAAAAGCGGGCGATCATCTACTGATGGTCGATAGCGCTTACGAGCCTACTCGCGACTTATGTAATAAGTTATTAGCCGGCTATGGTATAGAAACCACCTACTATGATCCTATGGTTGGCGAAGGCATTCGTGATCTTATTCAGCCAAACACCAAGGTATTATTTTTAGAGTCTCCAGGTTCCATTACCATGGAAATTCAAGATGTGCCCACATTGAGCCGAATTGCCCACGAACAAGGTATTGTCGTCATGCTCGATAATACCTGGGCATCGCCAATCAATTCACGTCCGTTCGAGATGGGCGTCGATATTTCGATCCAAGCGGCAACTAAATATATCGTTGGCCATTCTGATGTGATGATGGGCACAGCAACTGCCAATGAAAAGCATTGGCAGCAGTTACGCGAAAACAGTTATCTGTTAGGCCAGTGCACCTCGCCTGATGACGTCTATCTAGCCAGTCGCGGTCTGCGTACCTTGGGGATCCGTTTAGCTCAACACGAGCAGAATGCATTAAAAGTCGCCAACTGGCTTAATAGCCGACCAGAGGTAGACCATCTGCGCCACCCCGCTTTTGATACATGCCCAGGACATGAATTTTTCAAACGCGACTTTACTGCAGCTAACGGTCTATTTTCATTCGTATTAAATCAGGGAGATTTACAATCAGTCACCGCTTTTGTTGAAAACATGGATCACTTTAAGATGGGTTTTTCATGGGGCGGCTTTGAAAGCCTGATTTTGGGTGTATTTGGTATCGATAAAATACGCACCGCTACGAAGTGGGACAGCAGTAAGCCACTCATTAGGCTTCACATTGGTCTTGAGAACGTCGATGATCTCATTGCTGATCTCGACGCCGCATTTGATCGCTTTAATGCTGTGCTAAATAAGTAGACTTATACGTGTTATAAAACAACTAAACCGCCATTTTGGCGGTTTTTTATTTCCGTCTATTAACAAATCGATTACTATTATGCCAATCAAATTAAGTATCTGTTCATTCAGTGGGCTTCAAAACACCGAATAGCCGCACTATATTGGAAGTCAAAATTGCATGCTAGCTAACAGTAAAGTCAAAGGATTCACGTTAATTGAATTGGTCGTCGTCATTATTGTACTTGGTATTTTAGCCGTAATTGCCGCAGCAAAATTTATCGACTTCAGGCGTGATGCCGAAGTCAGCCGCGTCCAAGCAACAGCAGCAGCTTACCAACAAGCCATTACCTTTGCCCATACGCGTTGGCAAGTGCTGGGAAGTAATAGCTCGCTAAATGACCTACCGGATTACGCCGGTGGCGAGTTAGATATTAATGCACTCGGTTTTCCGCTGGGCATTGATAAAGGTAACCCGATGGGACAGCCAACCAATATTGGCCAAGGCGAGCAAGGTTGTGTTGATTTGTGGAATACCTTACTTGAAGATCCTGCTACGGTATCGCTATCCAGCGTCGAAAATGGCAGCGACTTTCAGGCGTATCGTCACCAAGCAGATACCAATCCAACAGGACAGACGCAGTGCACCTATGTATTGCGTACGCTTAATGACACTGCGGGCCGTGAAACAGCTGAAATTAAGATTATCTATGACTCTGTTGCAGGTACTGCCGTCAGCGTGATTAGCGAAAGTTAACTTATACCTATCCTACTTGAAGATCTATATTCAGGTAGGATGGGTATACATCTCAAATAGATGCTTTTTTCTGCTGCAGTGTCAATGCTTACAACACTCACATGAGGTTACTAATGAGTTGCCTGTGCAGGCTCAATCCAAGCTTCAGTGCCATATAATGGTACCGTAGACAGTGCATGCTTATGGCTGCCATTAGTCTCTTTTGTCGAGTAAGACAGATAAAGCAGTGTTTGATTGTCGCTATCATAAATACGGCGTACTTTTAGCGTCTTAAACAGAATGCTAAGTGATGCTTTAAATACCACTTCACCATTTTTACTTTTATCGATACTGGCAATATCGGCTGCCGTAATAACGCCGGTCTGACGACATGAAATACTCATATCAGAAGGGTCAGCCAAACTAAGGTTGGCCTCAATACGACTAATGTGGCAGGTAACACCTGCTAGTTTAGGATCTTGGCGCGCATCGATGATAACATCTTTGGTGGTAAACAAGCCTAAGCTGACTTTGCCGACATCATCGCCGCAGCCGATTAAGGATACTGCTGCAATACCCGTAGCAACAACGCCAATGATACCCACTTTTACTCGTGTCAATTTGCTCATTATTTTTCTCTCTAATCAATAGTTAAATAGAACAACGCTAACACAAGGTTAAGCAAATACTCTTTGTGCCCAACGCGTTAATCCAGCAGTAACACTACCAAAATGATCACCAACAACGATTGGTATATCTGGGAATAGACCTGAAATACGTTTATAGATAGCAGGACTACGGGCAGTACCACCAGTAACGTATATTCTATCGGGCTTAACGCCTGAGCTGTTTAATGCCTCACGCATTAATGACTCTACTTTACTTAAAGGGATGGTTATCGCGCTTTCAAAATCGGCTTCAGTTACTTTGGCATGTAAGCCAGCATCAACATACTCTAGTTGAGTATCAATGCTGTCCTCGTTAGATAATGCGATTTTACTTTGCTCAGCACTGCGAACCAATTTATAGCCTAACTGATGTTGTTGCACTTTAAGTAAGCGATTTATCAGCTCAGGTTGCTGTGCTTCTTTCGCCAAATCTTCGATAAGCCTTTTTGAATTGAGAGTCGCGAAATCTCGCTGGGCACTGATATCATTCACAGCCACTGCATTCCAGAACGGTTTACTTGGCACAGGCAGCTTATTCACCATTAAGCTTCCCAATCCAAGGTGAGGCATAAATGCCGCCATGGACAGAGCTATATCAAGATCGTTACCACCCACGCGTTGGCCACTATGACCTAAGAAGTCGACACTACGATCCCGGTTATCAATATGGCTCGGTCCCATCTTTACCATCGAGCAGTCAGTCGTACCGCCACCAACATCGACCACCAGCACGGTCATATCTTCCTCTAAAGAAGCTTCATAATCCATTCCTGCTGCCAGAGGTTCAAACAGAAAATCGACATCGATAAACCCAGCGCGCTTTGCAGCGAGTGATAAAATAGCTTCCGCTTGCTGGTTACTTTGTTCACCACCAATACCTTGAAAGTTTACCGGCCGGCCAATCACCGCATGAGTTATTTGGCAGCCCGTTACAGACATGTTTTTTTCTGCAGCGCCTTTAATGTGCATCATCATTAAGGTGACGATATCTTCAAAAAGGGCTATTTGGTTTTCCCTTAAGCCAGTCGCACCCAAAAATGATTTTGGAGAGCGGACATAAAAGCCTTCATCA
Organism: Shewanella sp. KX20019; assembly: GCF_016757755.1. Lineage (NCBI taxonomy): Bacteria > Pseudomonadati > Pseudomonadota > Gammaproteobacteria > Alteromonadales > Shewanellaceae > Shewanella > Shewanella sp. KX20019. The sequence goes on from NZ_CP068437.1 coordinate 3,075,686, forward strand.
GGCATTTCGAGGTATGCATCAACCGCCGCCTCACCGACAAATACCGCCTGTTCGTGGGGTAATAGATCGAGTTCACGACGTGCAAATGCAGCTCGGCTTAATTGTGCTGAACGCAGAAGAGTATAATGTGCTTTTTGCTCGGCAGGAAGTTGCTTTAATACCTCCTCAGCAATTAACTCCCTGTCCATCGCATACAGCGTTGAAGTCAGGTATTTGGCACCGCCACTCAGCGGGACTATGCGCACCTCTTCATCCTGCATAATACCTATTGCACAATTGGCACTACCATAGTCAAAACCTACAAACATGAGCCGATCCCGTTAACCATAAAAAAGCCGTGAAAAATAGCACAGTTAATAAGATGCAAAAAGCGTTATTTAAAAAATAATCTGAGTAACGCCAGTTTCGAGTCATCGATAACAATATCTTGAGAAGCGTAACAAAAAAGCCTTCACAGTACTCTCTCATTCTGGCTTGAAAAAATTTACAAAGTTGCAATAGAGACAAGCCAATCGCTTGAGCGAAAATAGACTAGACTTAAGTCTATATAGCGAAACGACTTCAAGATGTAGGATTCAGTAGAGAGCAGAAACCCCTTAGCTGAAGCTGAAAATAGACTAAACGAATGACAAAGGTTTTATTATGTATGGCTGGAGATTAGCCCTATTCGTAGCCTTAATCTCTTTACTATGTATGGGGCTGGAAAGTGCGGACGAAAAAAAACTTGTCACTGAAGTTCCTGTTGTTAGCATCAAAGGTCCAATAGGACCTGCGGTGAGCAAGCAGCTAACGGCTGAAATTAACACTGCTAATCAGCAAAACAACTCACCCATCATTATTATCACCCTTGATACGCCAGGCGGATTAGTCTCTAGCCTTCGTGATATCAATCAAACTATTTTGGCCTCCGATATTCCCGTTGCATGTTTGGTTTACCCTAAAGGAGCTAGAGCCGCTAGCGCCGGCACTTATATTTTATATGCATGCCATGTTGCAGCGATGGCGAAAGCGACAACCCTTGGCGCGGCGACACCGGTGCAAATGGGCCCCTCACCCGACAAAATCAATCCGACGAAAAAAGCTGAAGATGCGCAACCAGATAATCTCGCTCCCTCTGCAATGGAGAAGAAAGTCCTTAACGATGCTATCGCCTACATACGCTCACTTGCACAACTTCGAGGAAGAAACGAAGAGTGGGCTGAACTTGCGGTAACAGAGGCTGCAACATTAACGGCGAAAGAAGCTTTAGCACTTAATGTAATAGACTTAATCGCAGCATCCCCGCAGCAACTCATGACTCGCCTAGACGGCAAGGTTATAAAGTTAGGCGGCGAAAAAATCATCTTGGATCTAAAAGGCGTCGTATTAGTGAATAAGCAACCAAGTTGGCAAAATCAGTTTATAGCCACCATCACTAATCCCAACATTGCTTACATTTTAATGATCATTGGCATCTACGGCCTACTGCTGGAATTTTATAGTCCTGGTATTGGGATAGCTGGCATTACAGGAGCAATTTCGCTCATTATTGCCCTGTATGCATTCCAGATGTTGCCATTGAGCTATGCTGGGCTAGCACTGCTGATGTTAGGGATCGTGTTACTCATAACGGAATCAATGCTACCCAGCTTCGGTATATTTGGCTTAGGTGGAGTTGCTGCATTTGTGGTCGGGTCAATATTTCTCTTCGACACCCCACAACCTCAGTTTCAAGTATCGCCGGTACTCATCGCCAGTATTGCTTTCGTCAGCATATTATTTTTCGTGTTCGCACTAGGCTATATTTTGCGTATGAGAAACAACGCTGTTGTCAGCGGCCAAGAAGCTATTCTCGGCGCCAATGCGACTGTCATTGACGACTTTGAAGGTCAAGGTTTTGTCTTTTTAAATGGCGAACGTTGGAATGCAATTAGTCCGCAAAAACTCACCCAAGGTCAAATCGTTACTATTATCAAGATTGACGGTCTGTCATTGATAGTATCGAAAGAAGAATCTAAGGAGGCCTCTAATGGAACCCATAGTCAATAACGGCACTATATTCAGTGCGGTCATGCTATTTATCATTATCTCGTTACTTATCAGTGTTTTTAGGATCTTGAGAGAATACGAGAGAGGAGTCATTTTCCTATTAGGACGCTTTCAGCAGGTAAAAGGACCCGGTCTCGTCATTGTCATTCCATTCATTCAACAGATGGTAAGAGTCGATTTAAGAACCGTTGTCATGGATGTGCCAAGCCAAGATGTGATCAGTAGAGATAATGTCTCAGTCAGGGTCAACGCTGTATTGTATTTTCGAGTAATTGACTCCCAAAAAGCGATTATCAATGTGGAAGACTTCTTACAAGCAACATCCCAACTTGCACAGACGACATTACGTTCAGTATTGGGCCAACATGAACTCGATGAGATGCTAGCCAATCGTGAAATGTTAAATGCAGATATCCAAGTAATCCTTGATGGACGAACTGATGATTGGGGGATAAAAGTCTCTAATGTCGAGATAAAGCATGTCGATCTTAACGAGACCATGATAAGAGCGATTGCTCGCCAAGCAGAAGCGGAAAGAACGCGTCGTGCTAAAGTTATTCATGCTTCGGGTGAAATGGAAGCATCGAGTAAACTTGTCGAAGCCGCGACCACTCTTGCCACCGAGCCCAATGCCATTTTGTTGAGATATTTGCAAACCTTAACAGAAATAGCCAGTGAGAAAAATTCGACGATTTTATTCCCATTGCCGATGGAATTGCTCAATGGTGTAATCAATTCTGATGCAAAGTCTGCTGCACTAGCAAAAAGAAAAACTGAACCATCGAATAACAGTGAGTAACAAAAAAGCAGCCTTTTTTGTTACTCGAGTGCTAGTTAAAGTTTTTTTCATTTTGAACTTTTTTAAGCTGCTCTTTCTTAATGCGACGCGACTTAATAACATCACTCACATCACTACCTATGTGGGCTTCGCCACGCTGTTTTGACAGCTGTACCTGACGCTCACGCTCTAAAAAGCGCTCCCGTTGTTTATCGGTGACATTGTCAATGCAATGGGGACAGCTAACGCCTTGTTCAAACTGCGGTGATGCCTGCTCTGCCGCTGTGATAGGCATACGGCAAGCGTTACATTGATCGTATTGACCTTTTTCAAGATCATGGTTAACTGCGACGCGATTATCAAACACAAAACACTCACCTTGCCACAAGCTTTCTTCCTGCTTCACCTCTTCAAGGTATTTCAAAATACCACCTTCTAGATGGTAAACATCATCAAAGCCCTGCTCTTTTAAATATGCAGTCGACTTTTCGCAACGAATTCCGCCAGTGCAAAACATGGCAACTTTCTTATGCTTAGCAGGGTCAAGGTTTTGCTTAACGTATTCAGGGAACTCTCTAAAAGTGCTGGTCTGTGGGTCGAGCGCATTTTTAAAGGTACCAATTTGCACTTCGTAGTCATTACGCGTATCAACTAAAAGCACTTCAGGATCAGCAATTAGTGCGTTCCAATCTTTTGGCTTAACATAAGTACCAACCACTTTATTAGGATCAATACCTTCAATCCCCATTGTCACGATCTCTTTTTTAAGCTTTACCTTGGTGCGGTAAAAAGGCATGTCGTCGTCAAAAGACAATTTATGGACGATGTTATCAAGCCCTGGCTGAGTGGCTAACCATATGAGCAATGCATTAATTGCAGCTTGAGAGCCCGCAACCGTGCCATTGATCCCTTCACTTGCTAGCAATAATGTGCCTTTAATGCCTGACTCTTCCATCACAGTGAGTAATGGCTTTTGAATATTTTCAAACTCAGGCAGAGACACAAACTTATACAGGGCACAAACTACAACCTTTGACATACAAACCTCTTAATACTGCTCGCTGAAGCTTCATCTTCAGTGCATTTAGAACTGCAGCGGCAAAGTGTGAGCCGCCGCACAAAATAGAGCGCGAAGTCTACCTGAATCACACCGTAACAAACAGGTACAAAAAGTAAGGTTAATAGTGTTAGTTTAATTCGTTGCCCTAACCCAGCATTATCAAAAAAACGAATAATGATTGTTATTTAGCTTGAGCCAGTTAAAAATAGCAGCATAGTTTTTATTCACAATAATAATATTATGACCCTACCAACACTGTATTCATTTAGGCGTTGCCCCTACGCGATGCGCGCTAGGCTTGGCCTAGTTCTCGCAAACAAAACAGTTAGCTTGCGAGAAATCGTGCTGAGACATAAGCCGGAGGCGATGCTTTTAGCCTCACCCAAAGGCACTGTGCCAGTGTTGATTTTACCCAATGGTGAAGTGATTGAAGAAAGCATTGAAATCATGAGCTGGGCACTGGCGCAAAACGATCCCAACGACCTGCTATTAACAGCGGCTAGCAACAAACATGAGTCAGCAAAAGCACTGATTGATTATAATGATCAGATCTTTAAAGGCTGGCTAGATAAATATAAATATGCCGACCGCCATCCCGAATACAGTCAGCAATATTACCGTGAACAAGGCGAAGTGTTTATAGCCCAACTTGAAAACCTATTAAGCAAACACCCTCAACTTTTGGGAACAACGCCCTCTATAGCCGATTACGCCATCTATCCTTTCATCAGGCAGTTTGCCCATGTCGACAAAGTCTGGTTCGAGCAATCGGCTTATAAAAATGTGCAACTATGGCTAGCGGATCATCTTCAAAGTGATGAGTTTATAACGATAATGAAAAAATATCCGACCTGGCTTGAAAGTGAGCAATCGTTTGTTTTCGGTAAGTAAATATTATCGGTCAAATAGTCTTTTTGCTCGGTAAATGCTTTTACAGATATAGTGCAGTCTTCAAAAAAGGCGCTACAGCTCCTTTTTTGAAACAATCTCGGCCAACTTATTGCTTGTAAACTTTGCCTGCTTTCATCACAAAATCAACATCTAATAGCTGTTCAATATCTTGTAACGGACTGGCATCAGTGGCAATGATATCAGCGTATTTACCCACTTCAATTGTCCCGAGCTTATCGCTCATGCCAATTAAGTCTGCGCCGTTAACAGTGGCAGATTTTAAAATATCTGCGGGCGTCATCCCCGCCTGATACATCAGTACCGCTTCTTGGGCATTAGTACCGTGTTTTGATACCCCACTGTCGGTACCAAAGGCGATGTTAACCCCCGCTTTATAGGAGCGAGTAAAATTATCAAGCATGTCTCCGCCTACCTTTATCGCTTTAGCCTTAACCGCTTCAGGCATAAAATTAGATGTATGTGCCATATCAACCACAGTGGCACCTGCAAGCAGTGTCGGGACCAAATACGCACCGGTTTTCTTAAACAGCTTAATCGATTCTTCATCCGCATAACTTCCATGCTCAACACTATCAACCCCCGCTCTTAGCGCGGCATTAATACCCGCCGCAGCATGTGCGTGACTCGCCACTTTTCTACCCAGTGCATGCGCTGTCTCAACGATCTCTTTTAGCTCATTATCTGTCATCTGCTGACCCGTGCCAGTGCTGGTGTTGGATAACACACCGCCAGTCGAGGCCACTTTAATCGCATCAGCGCCATACTTAATGGCTTTGCGAGTCATCTTGCGGCATTCAAAAGGACCATCACATAGCATTTTAGATGATTTCATCGCCAATAGATCTGGTGCCATGCCATCGGCATCTAAGTGGCCGCCAGTAATCGAGATCCCAGCGGCAGCAATAATCCGTGGCCCTTCTATCCAGCCTTTTTCTACACCATCACGTAGCGCATACATCTGCTCAGGTTCGCTTAAAAGGTCTCGCACAGTCGTAAAACCAGACATTAAAGTCGTCTTTGCGTAATGCACACTTTTCATAGCGACATCAGCATCAGACAACTTCACGGTGTCAGCGGTATTATCAGGTCCGAGTTCCATCTGTAAATGCACATGCATATCCATTAAACCGGGCATCACAAAATAGCTGGAAAGATCTATAAGTGTTGCATCGCTCGCAAAGGAAGATGCAGGTAGTAAGCCTTTTTTAACCGTGGTAATCACACCATCTTCAACCACAACAGTATAGTTTTTTAATGGCGCTTGCCCCGGTATAGATAGTAACTCTCCAGCATGAATAACCTGAGTGTTCGCCATTACGGATTGACTTAGCAAAGCTGATACAGCCATAGAAACAACGGCGAGTTTACTCAATAGCTTTAGGATTTTATGGTCAATTATATTCATCATGCCATCGTCTTTAGTTATATTAATTACCTATGTATACCCAATCTATCTAAAGATTGCATCAAAACATAAATACAAAACTCATATTACTACCATGGGAATTGTCACCATCAATAGCCCGCCCATACTCCAATTAAAATAGCGACGTCGTTTAGCCGAATTCAATGTGTTTTTTATCGCGGCGCCCAAAATGACCCAGGTAAACGATGCGGGAAAGCCAACAATATTGAATACCAGTAAACCCAAGATGGCACTCGCCCAGTAAGCATCTCCACTCACCGTAAACGCAGTACAAAGGGTGATTGTTGCCATCCAGCTTTTAGGGTTAATCCATTGAAAAAGAGCGGCCTCTTTCATCGACATCGGCTTTCTATCAGCCGCTTTATAATCTGTCTCCACTGGCATATTCACCACTCGATAGGCCAAATAGACAAGGTATAACACTGACGCAGCCTTTAGAGCACTATGCAATACAGGCCAAGTTTGAAATAGCCCTCCTAAGCCTAATAAAATAGCGATATGCAACAAGGTTTGTCCGACACGGATCCCCATGATATGTGGTAGCGTTCGTTTGATGCCGAAGTTAGCGCCTGACGTGGCCAGCAATATATTATTGGGCCCCGGCGTCATTGTCATCGTCGCGCAAAAAATTGCAGCTGACACCATTAAAGCCAACATAGAATCCATTTAATCTCTCCCACCCCTTTAAAATTGTACGCGTACAATTATTGACACACTAACCTTACACAGCGCATAGTAATCAATACAAAATAGAGATCAATGGTTTTATTGTCATGGGTACAATTTGGGTTCCAACACTTGAAAACTACAAAGGACCTTTGTATGTTCGTCTTGCCGAAGCTGCGGAAGATGCAATTAATAGCGAGCTATTGCTGGCCAACAGTAAACTTCCCCCTCAACGACAACTCGCAGATATCGTTGGCGTAACCATTGGCACAGTAACGCGCGCCTATGCTTTACTAGAGCAACGTGGCTATGTGTTTGCCAAAGTGGGCGCCGGTACATTTGTAAAAGGCCGAGAGGTTCAATCCAAATCTCAAGCTGCCAATTTTGCCACCTGTGAACAACCTTTAACGAATCAGACCAGCATCATTAGTGATGCTCTCAGCCAATTGGCGAAAGAGCCGCATAACATCAGTCAGCTTATGCAATACCATGCAGACCCGCTACCGCAGCATCAACTCAAATTCAGCCAATGGTTGCATGGACGTCAAATACCGCAAACCTGTGATCAAATCGTTTTCTCCCATGGAGCACAGCAAGGCATATTTGCCGTACTGAATGGATTGATGAATGCCGGTGAAACCCTGCTATGTGAAGACAACTGTTATCCAGGCATTAAAGTGGCAGCGCAGCAACTCAGCCTCAATATAGAGAAGGTATCACTGACTCAAGATGGTTTAGCCCTTGCAGAGTTGAAGCAGAAAATGATCCGCTATCAACCTAAAGTGCTTTACCTTACGCCTAATAATCAAAACCCAACCTGTATCCAATACAGCTTGCAGCAACGGCAAGCCATTATCGAACTTGCACGTCAATATGACGTCATCATCATCGAAGACGATGTAAACTACAGCCTGCCTGTTGAGTGGCACACGCCAATGTGGTGCTTAGATCAAGCATCTGCTCAAGATGAGATGCAACAAAAAGTGGTTTATCTATCCAGCCTATCAAAGCTGTTTTGTGGCGGGTTACGTCAAGGCTTTCTGCTCTGCCCTTTGCCCTTGCTGGCTAAAATAAAACAGGCGCTTTATAGCCAGTGTTGGATGGTGTCACCACTCAATACCGAGCTTGCCTGCAAGATCATAGGCAATAAGGCGTTCATGGGAGATCGAGAGCAGCAAATAGCTAACAGACAACGTCTGTGCATCGCTATGGGCGAGCGTTTGAACCTAAGTCAAACCTGGCGTGGGCTCAACGGTTGGCTACAACTTTCTTTACCGCTTAAATCTCACCATGTAGTTGCCGCATTGGCTGCTGAAGGGATACTCATTCGTGATGGGGATGATTTTGATAATCGCCATAATCATATTCGATTAAGCATTGGTGGCACATGCGATGAAACAGAGTTTAAAAAGCAGTTAGCGCTAATTGAATCCACGATATTGAAACTGAGTCAAAGCAGCTACTCATTTGTGTAATCCAGCCTCTAGATACAGGGCCTGCATGCTGTGCTCGTTCAGTCGTGCAGCCGAAGAGCTGCTATATCTAAAGGAGGCCGAATTCTTTGCTATTGAGTTTGTTTAGTATTGCTAAAGAAACCTGCATTCTAACTGCGCAGCACTCAAAGTAGGGAGGCAAAGAGTAAGAGTGGGCTATCTTTTCTACGTAGGGATTTAGGTTTAGTGCTAAGAATAAAAACGCCGCGATTAATCGCGGCGTTTTTGGCTACTGGCTTGGCCCTAATCTAGGGCTTGAACAAACCTAGGGCGCTGACTTGGCTTGTATGCTGACCTCCACTCTACGATTTTGTGCATTGGCGGCTTCATCAACTCCTGTGACTTTAAGCCTGGTCTCACCATAGGCACGTATGACTTTAACCTTTAGCCCGTGTGTTTTTGATAGGTGTTCAGCAATAAAGTTTGCACGACGCTCAGAAAGCGTCTGATTATAGGCTTGTGCACCGCGCCGAGACGTGTGGCCAGTGATGATGAACTCCACCCTCTTATTAGTCCACTGGCTGATAAAATCATCTAATTGCACTAGTTCTTCATCTTGCGGGACACTGCTATCACGAGCAAACTTGACCAGCATCATTTGCTGCTGAGCGATTGCAGGTAGCAGATTTGGTGCAGCTTTTACTACCGCAGCTTTTACCACTGTAGGCTCAATGACTGCAGGATCCGTAATGGCTGTAGAGTTCGCAGTTGTGGCGGCGGTATAACTGCTGGTTGTAGACTTAGCATCACCAAAGTAATACCTGATCCCTAAGCTAAACATATTTGTTGTATCTTGCAGATTAAATCGTTGCCACTCTAGATTAGCTTCCCATTTAGGCGCTAGACGCCAACTGACACCAAGACCGTAATAGAGATCGGTTCCTTTTTCAGTATCACTGCCAACGAGTCCATCAATGGGTTCGTGTGTATTATATTGATCCTCCCAGCGTAAAGCGCCTAGACGTCCCTGTAGGTCGATATCTTGCATTATCGGGTAGTGCAATAACATGGATAAACCAGGGCCTCTAGCTGAAACAGGGTGAAGTTTCTCTATCTGCTCATAAAACGCTAACGGGTCGGCAACTTCACCGGCAAAACTCGCATCCACCTCACCCAGTTCAATGAACTCCAAAGCCAACGAAAAGTAGTCGTTGAAGCGGTAACCAGCGCCAAGTTTCCACCCAAAACGCTGTTCATTAATATCGGTAAGGTGAGCATCGAAATCCACAAGACCTGCATTGATACGATCTTCACTTCCTGAAGATGTCACCATGCCTAAGTCACCGGAAACAAACCAGCCTTGGGCTGTTGGAACAGTTTGTGCCTCTTCAGTAGCTTGAGCCGCTATAGGTTGCATTGCTGAGGCCAGAGCGACCCCAGTAAGTGCCAATGCTTTACGGTTTTTTACCGCTTTACGTCGGCTAGCAACCACGCTCGCCGTCAGTAACAGATATAACCAATTTAGACTGCCGCCAGAGTTACTGGCATCTTTATCTGAATTCACAGGTGCAACGCTGTGAGAGATAGCGACGCCACCAGGATCGACAATGCTCGCATTCACTATGCCATCGGCATCATTAGGCCCACCATCTTCAATATTTACCTGTACACACCAATCACCCTCGTTTAGGCCTGCACGATAGCTGCTCTCACCAGGAGGAGGACAATATCCAGGCTCACCTAGGGCTGAGCTCAAGGAGTTGTTTGCATCTTCGGTGAAATGAATCCATTGACCGTCGATAAACTTACGGTAAACCCCATTTGCGGGGATCTGTACGCGCTGTGGCATAACGACCTGTACAGATTGACCGGCAATAGGTAGGTTGTGGATCTCAAAGTTGAAAATCCCCCCCACATTGCTATAGCTATCGGCGATAAGATCATCACCTTCAACGGCAATATCATCTGCAGTTATCTGCACGCCGCCATGCTCACCGAGTAATGCGTAGTCTCCTAATCGGCAACTGACGCCAGGGTCACACTCAACCAGATAACCTTGCTGATTCGCTGCTCTTTCAGGGAGCACGTTAGACTCTGCAATGACATCTAGGTAATCGGGAATACCGTCGGAGTCTATATCTCTATAGCCCTCCTCTCGGTCAGAGATCCCATCGTTATCACTGTCACCTAAACCTAAAGTCGGCAGACTAGACTTTAATAACAGCCGGTGTTCAGCCTGTGTCTTCAATGCTGGCTCGCCATCATCACTTACAGAAATAGCGATGGTGAAGACACCCGGAGTTAGCCCGGCAGGATCGAAGCTAAACACCTCAGGATCGGAGGACAGGTTAATAATACTGTCATCACTGAACTGCCACTCTAACTGATGGCTATCTGTGATATTTAGGTCACTCACTAGAGCATCTATTGTGACTAAACCGTCGTCACTTGCTAATTGTGTCCGCTGAATACCATTTTGGTTAACAGTTAATTCAACCTTAGGTGCAAGGTTACCCTCAACAATTGTGATCAGATGGCTTTGCTTGTTACCCATGTTAAAATCGCCATCGAAGGTCAATTCGATAGTTTCACTGCCCTCGCCATCTACTTCATCATCAAAGATATTGATAGTGATACTCGCTTCAATCCCCTCTTCAATAACCAGTACCCCAGACTCAAGGTCGTGATCCTTGTCAGTAGCGGTACCTGATACTAAGTAGCCAATCTCCAGCGGGTACACAGGTGATGGACCGTTAAGATGAACTTGAACTTGTATCTGGTTATCCTCTGTAACGGTTTGATCTTTTGCGAATGTAATTAATGGATGCACATTAACCGTTTGCTCTGCCTGACTGGTGTTACCGGCTGCATCGGTTGCTTCCCAAATCACCTTTGTAATACCAGGTTCGAAAAATGGTAGGCCATCAATCAGTGATGTTGGCTGTGGCTCGCAGCAGCTGACTTTAACACCTTCGAGATAATCGAAAGCCTCAGCACTACCCAATTCAACCTTAGTAAATAGCGCGTTTGCATCCACACTGACATCCGCTGGTAGCAGCAATTCAGGCGCAACATCATCAAGAAACGGATCACCACCATTGAGACACTCTTCACCGTTGGTTATGCCATCACCATCGCTATCAGCATTTGCATCTGCCGGATCAAATGGGTCCAGTTGACACAAGAGTTCATTACCATCAGGTAGACCATCACCATCGCTATCTTTAGCGATCACCTGAATGTTAAAGGCATCTAGCGCAGCTGTTTCAATACCGTCAGTGACTGATATGTTAATCGGTCCATGTGAGCCCACATCGCTAAACTCAGCAATCCCCGTTAGCAGCCCCGTTTTTGCATCGAGACTCAGCCAGTTTGGAGCCCCTTCTACAGAGAATACCAACTCATCATCAATATCTAAATCACTAGCCACTGGCGCAAATTGATAAGCTTCGCCTTCCATAACTTCTATGATTGGCGTTCCCTCAATCTCAGGAGCATCATTTTTAGGCTTCACTGTAACGGTCACTATTTCCGAAACTTCAGCACCTTGGCCATCAGTGACGGTATAGGTGATCGTATCTACACCATGGAAATTTTCATTCGGTGTAAAGACCAGTTTGCCATCGACAATCGACACTGTGCCGTTTTCGGCCGCTGCGTGAATAAGCGTAATGGTGCCACCGTCGATATCCTTAATATTATGGATGACATCGATAGTCACACTGTCATCTTCCATCACTTCAGCAGTGCTAGGCTTTGTATCAGGTGCATCGTTAACACTATTGACAGTAACCGTGACAGTAGCGTTGGCTTGCCCTCCTCTACCATCCTCGATGCTATAGATAATGGTATCTATTCCATAATAATCAGCGTCAGGTTTATAGAGCAGTTTATCTGCCGTAATACTCGCCTCACCATTATTTGCACTTGCAGAGACTAAGGTAAGCTGGTCATCGTCTTTATCTGTATCGTTACTTAACACAGCGATAGTAACGCTGCTATCTTCATCTACAATAGCAATGTCATTGGCAGCTTCTGGCGCATCATTAACATTGACAACTTCAATGTTAAACGCTGCTAAGCTGGCACTGAGACCACCGCTTTGGCGGTCGCGTACCGTAATCACAATGGCAGCGGAGTTACCGATATCATCGTTGCTTGGGGTGCCGCTGATCTGACCCGTTTGCGCATTGAAACTTGCCCACTGCGGCAGTCCAGTCACGCTGAAATACAGGTTGTCGCCATCGATATCAGCAGCTGTTGGGCTGAAACTATAGCTTTGGTCTTGATTGACTGTAGTAGTTGGGCTTCCAGTAATTGTTGGCGCATCGTTAACATTGACAACTTCAATGTTGAACGGCGCTAAGCTGGCACTGAGGCCACCGCTTTGGCGGTCGCGTACCGTAATCACAATAGCAGCGGAGTTACCGATATCATCGTTGCTTGGGGTGCCGCTGATCTGACCTGTTTGCGCATTGAAACTTGCCCACTGCGGCAGTCCTGTCACGCTGAAATACAGGTTGTCGCCATCGATATCAGCAGCTGTTGGGCTGAAACTATAGCCTTGATCTTGATTGACACTGGTAGTTGGGTTACCTGTGATGGTCGGTGCATCGTTAACATTAACAACTTCAATATTGAACGGCACTAAGCTGGCACTGAGACCACCGCTTTGGCGGTCGCGTACCGTAATCACAATGGCAGCTGAGTTACCGATATCATCGTTGCTTGGGGTACCGCTGATCTGACCCGTTTGCGCATTGAAACTTGCCCACTGCGGCAGTCCAGTCACGCTGAAATACAGGTTGTCGCCATCGACATCAGCAGCTGTTGGGCTGAAACTATAGCCTTGGTCTTGATTGACACTGGTACTTGGGCTTCCAGTAATTGTTGGCGCATCGTTAACATTGACAACTTCAATATTGAACGGCACTAAGCTGCCACTGAGACCACCGCTTTGGCGATCACTTACCGTAATCACAATAGCAGCGGAGTTACCGATATCATCGTTGCTTGGGGTGCCGCTGATCTGACCTGTTTGCGCATTGAAACTTGCCCACTGCGGCAGTCCTGTGACGCTGAAATACAGGTTGTCGCCATCGATATCAGCAGCTGCTGGGCTGAAACTATAGCCTTGGTCTTGATTGACACTGGTACTTGGGTTACCTGTGATAGTCGGTGCATCATTAACATTGACAACTTCAATATTGAACGGCACTAAGCTGGCACTGAGGCCACCGCTTTGGCGATCACTTACCGTAATCACAATAGCAGCGGAGTTACCGATATCATCATTGCTTGGGGTGCCGCTGATCTGACCCGTTTGCGCATTGAAACTTGCCCACAGCGGCAGTCCTGTGACGCTGAAATACAGGTTGTCGCCATCGATATCAGCAGCTGCTGGGCTGAAACTATAGCCTTGGTCTTGATTGACACTGGTACTTGGGTTACCTGTGATGGTCGGTGCATCGTTAACATTAACAACTTCAATATTGAACGGCGCTAAGCTGGCACTGAGACCACCACTTTGGCGATCGCGTACCCTAATCACAATGGCAGCTGAGTTGCCGATATCACCGTTGCTTGGGGTACCAGTGATCTGACCCGTTTGCACATTGAAGCTTGCCCACTGCGGCACTCCAGTCACGCTGAAATACAGGTTGTCACCATCGATATCAGCAGCTGCAGGGCTGAAACTATACAACTGGCCTTGATTGATCTGGGTACTTGGGCTGCCGGTAATCGTTGGTGCATCATTAATTTGATTGATCGTGACTGTGACTATCGCTGTATCTGTTTCATTCTCGGAGTCACTCACTGTGTAACTGATGGTATCTACACCACTAAATTGGCTATTTGGCTGATACAAAAGTTTGTCATTGACTATGTTCACACTGCCATTTGTGGCGCTAGCACTGGTGATAGTCGGCTTGCCATCTTCTGCATCAGAGTCATTTGACAATACATCAATAGTCACACTGCTATCTTCATCAACCGTTGCAGCGTCATCATTGGCAATAGGAGCTGAGTTACTCTGTTGTGGCCCCTCATTAATAACATGTTCAAAGCTTGTTTCATCAATATCCTGTTGAATCGGCACGCCGTTATCAATGTAAAATATGCTCGCTTTGATGGTATAGGTGCCACTGGCCAATGACAGATTATAATTTGAGGTGACATCCAATCGTTTCTGTTCACCTGCACTAGCAGAAAAATCATGACTATCAATGCTTGTTGCTGATTGATCCGGCGCTATCAGGCTTACTTCTAGCCTGAAATTGCCATCGCTTTTTATCGATACACTCGATGTGGTGTCAATACTTACTGTTGAATTAGCAATACTGTAGTCTACAATATTTACTTGAGTTGTTTCGGCATGCTCCCGTGAGCCGCCATCGATCAATAATTGACCCCAGTCAACAGTAACCAGCCATCCACTGCTTGGTTCAACGATGACACTGTTGTTATTTTGTTGTACGTATTCAAGAGGCAGATCAAAAACCGTGGTGCTCCACTTATTGTTCTCTCCACTCAGATAACCTAGGCTATATCCATTGAAGAATACTTCATCTAACTCCCCATATTCCTCATCTACGTCATGGCCATAGATAGTTAATTTAGCATCGCCAATAGGCAATTCACCACTAAGATTAATGTCAAAGCTAATGGTTTCTCCATAACCTCGTCTATCATCTAGTGTCGGGCCGGTATCGGTAATATAGGTAGCACCGCTTTGTGCATATGCAATGCTAAAGGGAGAGCCGATACACGAAAGTAAAATCGCACTCGAAATTAATGCCCGCCTATCAGTAAGACGGAATTTTGTTATATTCATTTAAGTCTCATTTATAGTTATCTAATCTCTGCCAACCTAGAGTGATTTTCAGAAATATTAATGACCAAATTTGTTATTCGCATACTTTTGTGTATTTCATGAAAAAGTAATCTAATTAGCAGTTACAGAAAATTAACTTCTACTAGAAAAATTGGGATTTAAATATTGATATGTCCCAAGTAAAGTCAGAAACCCCTTCAGATGTGTAGCTTGATATTTAAGCGCTTAGGCAAAACATACATAACGATAACCAAATACACACACCTCGAAACCAGAAACACCAAAAAAACAGCTGCGATCACAATTCAACAGCATGTTTTACATGAAATAAACAATACTCGCAACATCTCAGTGTCAAAAAATTGACCCTTTGACGGTGGGGTTCTTCACAGTATTGCTGTGCAAACATTAGACATTATGGATTTAATTAAGAGTTCTATACTGGCGGGGTGCGCTTATATAGATTAAACGACTAAAAATTGGTGCTGAATATTTATAAAGTAATAGAGAAAGTCATATGTAGAGATACAAAAGTTTAAAATGAAAAATTTTAAACTTATATTAAAAGTTTAATGCAGATTTGAATAACACGGTGTTTTTAAGCTACCTGGCACTTTTTGATTAAATTTTAAACTGCGGTTGTGTTTCAGGAGCTTTGTCTTGATTCAATATTATTTTTTGCTTCCCAGTCCAAGGTAAGCCAGCATTTTTAGGTAAACCGTTTTCAAGGTTTTCTGCCTGCTTTTGCTCAAGAGTCTTTTTAACCTTAGGTTGCTTTTTAGCTGGATGTTTTATGAACTCCAATGTGGAAAACAAAGCCCTGATAATTTCAGGACTATTGTAAGGAGATTCTTCAGGTAGAGCTTCACCTGTTAGTGGATTTATACCATTAGCTAAAGCTTCAATGATCTTTAAGTTTGTTTCCATACTATTTTAAAACGCCATTATTTGAAAAGCATATAACGTCTTAGTATTTGTGAGTTCCACTGTCTGCGAGGCACAAATCGCTCGTTGGGTTTGGCCGCTGTCGCATCTACACTGGGTTATAAAAGCGCAAATACTTAGCATTTCAGTTTTAAGCTTTTAAACAGGAAATTGTAGTTTTTCAGTAAACGTCACGACTTAAACACATTTAAAGAAACTCGCAGAGCCTAATCTCCCCCGCTGGAAATTTTGCTTTTTAAATTTCGCTGGGGCGCTGAGGCACTTCTTTTGTAATGTTAAGAAAAATGGGCAAGCGCTTGCCCATTTTGGGTCTGGTGGGCTAAGCGCCGCGACGTTTCTTTATTCAAAGTTAAAGCATTGCTTGACTCATCAGCGACAAAACCAACGATAGTGCTTTTTAAAAAATGTCACTAAAGACCGAAGTGACGTAAGTTGCTCACATCTGCTGATCGACTCTAACGTAACCTTTGAGGTAAACCACTCTAACGTCATCATTGATGTTAAAAATCATCCCTTGATCTAAATCTTGGATCACCATGACCTGTTCACCTGTGTCTAAGGTAATCATCATCTCTACTAACTTAAGCTCTTGATAGTATGAGTTGTCACCATAACGGTTACCAATGCCAGCCCCTAAAAGTGCGCCCAAGACAGTTGCGACATCTTGCCCCGAACCGCCACCGAATTGATGACCAATAACACCACCAATTAATGCACCACCGAATGTCTTCCAACCGGTATTTTGGTCTTCAACCAACTGTTTCTCCGTAATGTTTCTCACAGAAACCACTTGGCCGAATTCGACTTTTTCAACAGGTACTGCCTGATTACGATCATAAGGGGCCGCACTGAGCTGAGGAATGCTCAAAAACAGACTGATAACCGTAAAAACAATAAGATGAGGTTTCAACATATGCATTTTTCCGCTAACTTAAAGGTATGTACATTGCCTAATTTTACTCAATTGTGAACTCACTGTCTTATTTAAATCAAGATCAACACGATTTCCCACCACCAGAGCAGGCGTTAAGCGATCCTAATGGTCTACTAGCGGTTGGTGGAGATCTGCAGCCTCAAAGGCTGTTAAACGCTTACTACAATGGTATTTTCCCTTGGTTTAACCAAGATGATCCTATTTTGTGGTGGTCTCCCGATCCACGCGCTGTTTTTGTGCCCGGTAATTTAAAAATACCCCGCAGCTTAGTTAAATACCTTAAAAAACAACCATGGACTTTTAGCATTAACAAACAGTTTGCAGCTGTTATCAGCGGCTGCGCAGCCCCACGAGCAAAACAAGATGAAACCTGGATTTCAGATGATATCCAGCAGGCTTATCTTAGCTTGCACCATCAAGGCCATGCTCACTCGGTTGAGGTGTGGGAAGATGACACTCTTATTGGAGGGCTTTATGGCTTAGCTATAGGGCAAGTTTTTTGCGGCGAATCGATGTTCCATCTTCGCACTAATGCTTCTAAAGCTGCTATGATCTTATTACAGCAACACCTGATACGGTGTGGTTTTAAACTCATTGATGCACAAGTCGTTAATCCGCACTTGGACAGCTTGGGCGCAAAATCAATAAAGCGAAAAGACTTTCTCGTACTGCTTAAGCACCTAAGAGATGGCAAGGTTGCTCCTGACAGCTGGTTAACTGCAGAGGTACTGATTGAACTCTAACTCTAGATCTATCACGGTTGGCAGAACCAAAACCTTTCCTTGTAGCTACCTTGAGGAGCAACAAGAGCAACTCATGGTATTACAAGAGGATATCATTGATGTCGGCTTGTTTGAGCAGCTACTGGCGTTAGGTTTTCGTCGCAGTAGTAGTATGATCTATAAACCACAATGTCCTCACTGCAGCGCGTGTTTACCGATTAGACTTGAAATTGATCAATTTAAACTGTCAAAAAGGCAGAAACGCACCCTAAAAAACAATCAAGATTTAAGCTGGAAAATAGTTGACCATAAAACAGACGAGCAATATGCCTTATATGAACGTTATGTTAATACACGTCACCTAGACGGCCCAATGTACCCTGCCACTCCAGAGCAGTACGATAGCTTTGCCACAGCAAGCTGGACACAGCCTGTATTTATTGAGCTCTCTATCGCAGACAAACTTATTGGGGTTGCAGTCACAGATGTACTACCGAACAGTCTATCTGCGATTTATAGCTATTTTGATCCCGATGAGCATAAGCGCTCGTTAGGAAGTCTGCTAATATTACTGCAAACCAAGATAGCTAAGATGATGCAGAAACAGTTTTTGTACTTAGGCTATCAGATTGATGAGTCACGAAAGATGAATTACAAACGAGACTATCGTCCCCACCAAATTCTCACGCATTCAGGCTGGGTTACAGAGATTAAGATCAAAAACATAAGCAATTAACTTATAACGACGCTACAGCCGTGATTCACTCAACCTTTTCTTTACAGCGACGTGAATTTGCGGCATGATACGCCCGTTTTTAATATTTGAAGGCTAAACAGGATAACTGATTAATGGCGAAAGAAGACAACATTGAAATGCAAGGCACAATCCTTGAAACCTTGCCAAATACAATGTTTCGTGTAGAACTTGAAAATGGTCATGTCGTAACGGCACACATTTCAGGAAAAATGCGTAAAAACTATATCCGTATTCTTACGGGTGACAAGGTAACGGTTCAACTGACCCCTTACGATTTGAGCAAAGGACGCATCGTCTTCCGTTCACGCTAAGTTATTATTAGCCTATAACGTATTTAAAAAAGCCGGCTATCGCCGGCTTTTTATTCTCTGTAATTCAATGAACTGTTGACTAGGATCTTCACTCTCCAGAGAGCGGAGCCAAGTGATGACTCCACTCAACGGTGTTTAGTGCACGGCTTGTTCCTGTGATTCAACCTTAATCACTATCTCATCGCCTTTTGCATCAACAGTGGCAACACCACCTTTTTCAAGATCACCAAAAAGAATCGCATCAGCAAGTGGGCGTTTAATTAAATCCGTCACGACTCGTGCCATAGGTCTTGCTCCCATAGACTTATCGTAACCCTTCTCGGCTAATAAGGTTCTTGCCTCATCAGTGACATTGAGCATCACTGACTTATCGTCCAGCTGAGCTTGCAACTCAACTAAGAACTTATCTACGACCTTTGCAATCACGGTCATATCAAGGTGATTAAACCAGATAATCGAATCTAAACGGTTACGGAATTCAGGTGAGAACACCTTGTTAATTTCCGATAACGCATCTTGAGTATGATCTTGCTGCTTAAAGCCTATCGATTTACGAACGGTTTCCTGTACTCCCGCATTGGTAGTCATCACGACAGTGACATGTCTAAAGTCAGCTTTGCGGCCGTTATTATCTGTCAAGGTACCGTGATCCATCACTTGCAGCAGCAAGTTATAGACGTCTGGATGGGCTTTTTCAATCTCATCAAGTAGCACTACGCAGTGCGGATTCTTAATCACGGCATCGGTTAATAGACCACCTTGATCGTAACCAACATACCCAGGAGGTGCACCAATAAGACGAGACACAGTGTGACTCTCCATGTACTCAGACATATCGAATCGAACTAGGTTAAGCCCAAGGCATTTTGCCAACTGGCTAGTGACCTCGGTTTTACCAACACCGGTGGGACCGGCAAACAAGAAACTACCAACAGGTTTATTCTCACCGCCTAAACCGCTACGAGATAAGCGAATAGCCGAGCTAAGCCCCTCAATAGCGATATCTTGACCAAACACCACCATCTTAAGGTTGCGCTCAAGGTTCTTAAGCATATCCTTATCAGAGCTCGATACCGACTTCTCAGGTATCCGAGCCATTTTTGCGATAATGGTTTCAATTTCACTTTGACCGATGGTCTTTTTACGCTTATTTGCAGGTAGCATCGCCATACGAGCGCCTGCTTCATCGATGACATCGATGGCTTTGTCAGGTAGATGTCTATCGTTAATGTGCTTATCAGACAGTTTGGCAGCAATGCTCAATGCTGCCATCGTGTAGCGCACATTATGATATTTTTCATAGGTTGACTTTAGCCCTTGAAGGATTTTAGTCGTCTCAGCAACAGAAGGCTCGTTGATATCAACTTTCTGGAAACGACGCGCCAATGCGCGGTCCTTCTCAAAAATGCTTTGATATTCTTGGAACGTTGTTGAGCCCATGCACCTTAAATTACCACTTGAAAGCAGTGGTTTAAGTAAGTTTGATGCGTCCATTACGCCGCCAGAGGCTGAGCCTGCGCCGATAATAGTATGGATTTCATCGATAAATAAAATGGCATGCTCATCATTAGCCAGTTCTTTGAGCAAACCTTTAAAGCGTTTCTCAAAATCTCCCCGATACTTGGTACCCGCAAGCAATGCGCCTAAGTCAAGCGAGTAAACAGTCGCTTCGCTCATTATTTCAGGCACTTCTTCTTTTACGATTCGATATGCTAACCCTTCTGCTATCGCTGTTTTACCGACGCCAGCTTCACCAACTAATAATGGGTTATTCTTACGACGGCGACACAAGGTTTGAATAGAACGCTCAATCTCTTCACCTCGACCAATCAATGGGTCGATTTCACCTTTTCTAGCTAATTCATTCAAGTTAGAGGTAAATTGCGACAAAATGCTGCGCTCTTCTTCAGTCTCCGTTTGATCCTCAATACGATTGGGTTCTGCATCGGTTTCAACATCATTCTTTGAAAAACCGTGTGAAATGAAATTAACCACATCAAGACGGTTAACATCACCAGAGCGCAATAAATAAACAGCTTGAGATTCTTGTTCGCTAAAAATGGCCACTAAAACATTGGCGCCAGTGACTTCGTTTCGCCCGGATGACTGGACATGGAAAACTGCTCGTTGCAAAACGCGCTGAAAACCGAGCGTGGGCTGAGTCTCTTTCTCTTCTTCAGGATCGGAAATGATAGGCGTGGTTTGTTGAATAAAACTCGAAACTTCATCTCTAAGTTTATCAAGGTTTGCTCCGCAAGCAACTAGCGCCTCTTGTGCGGCCGGGTTATCGATTAACGCCAACAATAGATGCTCAACCGTCATATATTCATGACGTGCATCTCTGGCTTGCTGAAAAGCCAGGTTTAAGGTGACTTCAAGATCTTTATTTAGCATAAGCACCCCCAAAAATTAACAACAGATTCAACCAAATTAGGCCTCCTCTAATGAACACAGTAACGGATGTTGGTTTTGTCTTGCAAACTGATTTACCTGAGCAACCTTAGTTTCTGCAATACCGAAAGGGAAAACACCACAAATCCCCTTTCCTTGATGATGAATCGCCAGCATGATTTCAGTGGCTTGTGCTTCATCCTTTCTAAAAAATAGCTGTAAAATCTCAATAACGAAGTCCATTGGAGTGTAATCATCGTTATTTAAAATAACTTTATACATAGAAGGTTGTTTTAGTTCTGATTCAACACTCTCTTCTACGTGTTCAACGTTTTCTGTTCTGCTCATGTTTCAATACTAGCCTCTAGTCTTGGCTTGTTCCAATTGATTATCGAACTCAATCTATTTAATACCACAAATCATACCAAATAGTATGTGCAACTTTGTACGGATTATGTTGCCTATTTGTTAATTTTATCTTGACAACTCACTTTTCTGCTTTCATTCTGTTCAGTACGCGAGGATCTTCCTCGCTGATAAGTTTTACTATCTTACTGGGAAGTGAACAACAGAAGGAAGTGGAAGTATGGCAAGCGGAACTGTTAAATGGTTCAACAACGCCAAAGGATTCGGGTTTATTTGCCCTGATGCTGGCGGTGAAGACGTTTTTGCACACTATTCTACCATCGAAATGGAAGGCTATCGAACTCTAAAAGCAGGCCAACCCGTCAGTTTCGAAGTGGAAGCAGGTCCAAAAGGTATGCACGCGTCGGCAATATCGACAACTAACTAGTTTAGTATGTGATTGAAATAAAAAAGCAGAGTAGCTATCTACTCTGCTTTTTTCTTGCTGATAAAAAGGCCTGTGCAATACAGGCCTTTTATCATTTAGCCATTAACAATTGCGTTCAATGTCGCACTTGGACGCATTGCAGCTGCAGCTTTGGCAGCATCAAGACGGTAGTATCCACCTAAATCAACTGCTGGACCTTGCGCACTATTCAACTCTGCAACGATTTTATCTTCATTACGAGTCAAATCTTCAGCAAATTGAGCAAACTGCGCTTGTAGCTCGCTATCTTGTGTTTGCGCGGTTACCGCTTGTGCCCAGTACATAGCAAGATAGAAATGGCTACCGCGATTATCAAGTTCGCCAACACGACGTGATGGTGACTTGTTGGTATCAAGGAACTGACCAATGGCCAAGTCTAGTGTATCCGCTAACACCTGTGCTTTAGCATTGTTGGTTGTTTGGCTTAGATGCTCTAATGATGCACCTAACGCTAAAAACTCACCTAATGAATCCCAGCGAAGGTGACCTTCTTTCTCTACCTGTTGAACATGTTTAGGAGCACTACCACCCGCGCCAGTTTCAAACAGTCCACCACCATTCATCAGTGGTACGATTGACAGCATTTTGGCACTGGTACCAAGCTCTAAAATCGGAAACAGATCAGTGAGGTAATCACGTAGAACGTTACCCGTTACTGAGATGGTATCTTTTCCAGCTTTAACACGCTCAAGCGTATAACGCGTTGCTTCCACTGGCGACATGATGTGCAGTTCAAGATCATTGGTGTCGTGATCTTTAAGATACAGCTCAACCTTTTTAATGATCTCTGTATCATGAGCACGAGCAGCATCTAACCAAAATATTGCAGGAGTCGCTGACAAACGTGAACGGTTAACCGCAAGTTTTACCCAGTCACGGATTGGCGCGTCTTTAACCTGACACATTCTGAAAATATCACCCACTTCAACCTCGTGTGACATTAGCACTACGCCATCTTGATCAACGACATTGACAGTGCCAGCATCAGTAACTTCAAATGTTTTATCGTGGCTACCGTACTCTTCGGCTTTTTGAGCCATCAGACCAACGTTAGGTACGCTACCCATAGTGCTAGGGTTAAATGCACCGTTATTGATACAAAAATCAATAGTTTCTTGATAAACACCGGCATAACAACGATCAGGGATCATTGCTTTCATGTCTTTTAGCTGACCATCAGGACCCCACATCTTACCCGAGGTACGAATAGCGGCTGGCATTGACGCATCAATAATCACATCACTTGGTACATGTAAATTAGTGATGCCTTTGTCTGAATCAACCATCGCCAATTCAGCGCTGCTAGCGTAAACCGCTGCGATATCAGCTTCGATAGCCGCTTTTTGTTCAGCAGGTAAATTTGCAATCTTGGCATACACGTCACCAACACCGTTGTTTACATCAACACCAAGTTCTTCAAATAACTGACCGTGCTTGGCAAATACATCTTTGTAGTAAACTTTAACCGCATGACCGAAAAGAATCGGATCCGATATTTTCATCATGGTGGCTTTCAAATGCAGTGATAATAAAACATCCTGCTCTTTCGCTTGCTTAGCTTCGTGCTCGTAAAAACTCACTAAAGCCGCTTTGCTCATAACTGCAGAGTCAATCACTTCACCGGCTTGTAGTGCGATAGCATTGCGTAATACCTGCTCAGAACCATCAGTTTTGTTTAATACAATTGAAACACTACCCGCGGCTACAACCGTGACTGATTTTTCACTACCATAAAAATCACCTTCACTCATGTGAGCAACGTGAGACTTTGAATCTGTAGACCATTTGCCCATTGAGTGTGGATTTTTCTGGGCAAACTTCTTCACTGAGCCTGGTGCACGACGATCTGAATTTCCTTCGCGCAATACCGGGTTTACCGCACTGCCTTTAATTCTGTCGTAACGCGCTTGGATATCTTTTTCAATATCATTTGCAGGCTCATCCGGGTAGCTAGGGATGTCATACCCTTTATTCTGCAGTTCCAAAATACACGCTTTAAGCTGCGGAACTGATGCGCTGATATTAGGTAACTTAATGATATTAGCTTCAGGCGTTTTAGCCAACTCGCCAAGTTCAGCCAGTGCATCACCGATTTTTTGCACAGCGGTTAAGTTTTCAGGGAAAACAGCGATGATGCGGCCAGAGAGTGAAATATCACGCGTCTCAACGTCAACACCTGCACTTTGAGTGAATTTCTGAATAATAGGTAACAAAGAAAGAGTTGCCAGTGCTGGAGCTTCGTCAGTTTCGGTATAGATGATCGTTGATGATTTATCGTTCATTTTTCGTCCTACATTATTTTAAATTTAAGATTTTTATAATAATTATGTCTATTTTTATGATGAAAAGGTAAAAAATTCAGTCACTTTCGATACTTATCGTCACTCACGCTGTGCGATAACTTGTTATTTTGCTCACCGCCTCGCTCTCAATTGAGGTCTCATAAACTCGCGAATTTAGTTGCGGATCACACTTTTATGGCCGACATCATAAAACATTCCGCGCAAGATTCAAATTCCACTAATGGCGTATGAGCAGTACAATAGGATAATTAGCCCCTTTTTAAAAAGTGAATTCGTGTGACTCAGCCATTTTCAAAGAAAAAACCGCAAAAGAAACCCACTAGACCCAATGGCTTCGCCACAAAGTCGGTGAACAAGCCCTACCGTCAATCGAATAAACCTAAAGGAGTTCAAAACCCTATCATTGTATTGTTTAACAAACCCTTTGATGTACTTTGTCAGTTTACTGATGAACAAGGGCGTAAAACCCTAAAAGATTTTATTCCAATTGCTGATGTATATGCAGCGGGACGTCTTGATAGAGATAGTGAAGGTCTATTGCTGCTCACTAATGACGGTAAATTGCAGGCTCAAATTACTGAGCCAAAAAAGAAAACCTTTAAAACATACTGGGTTCAGGTTGAAGGCGCACCGACAGAAGTAGATCTTGATAAACTGCGTAAAGGCGTTGAGCTAAAAGACGGCCTAACTTTACCCGCTAACATTAGTATTATGGACAAGCCTGCAGTATGGCCACGAATACCCGCGATTAGGGAGCGCGCCAACATTCCAACAACTTGGCTAAAAATTGAGATCTGTGAGGGAAGAAATCGTCAAGTCAGACGAATGACCGCCAATATCGGTTTCCCGACGTTAAGATTGATCCGCTATAAAATAGGCCAATGGAGTCTAGATGATTTACCTAATGGCCAGTACCGTCAACTGGATATGAGCGGCAAGAATGCCTAATAGGTATAAACCCAACACAACTGTAGCCTGTGTGATTGAAGCAAACGGTAAATATTTGTTGGTCGAAGAACTGATTGATGGCGAAATTAAATATAACCAACCCGCTGGCCACCTAGAGCCGAAGGAGTCGATTATCGATGCCTGTATTCGCGAAATTAAAGAGGAGACGGGTCTTGATATAAAACCCGAAGGACTGGTGGCGATATACCAATATACGGCAACAGAACAGCTTGCGTTTGTTCGTTATACCTTTTATGCAGCGCTTAATAAATGTGTCTCTTCAACGCCTTTAGACCCTGCTATCTGCAGCACTAGATGGCTCACATTTCCTGAGATAACCGCACTAAAACCTAAGCTACGAAGCCCGCTAGTGCTTAAATGTATTGAAGATTATCTAAACAATAAACACTATCCGCTGGATTTACTAAATGATCAATTGCTTTGATAGCTCAGTCACCTAATGCGTGATAGAATACGCCCCCGCAGAAAGCGGCTGATTTAGGCCTCCCTTGTAATTAGATTTTTTACCCATATATTTAGCTAATACATGGCTGCGACACTCGTCAAACACAAAGGTTTTTTAGAATTTATGACATCAATCGAACCCACTCATCTTGGTAAAAAAGTCATTGTCGGCATGTCCGGCGGTGTAGATTCATCTGTTTCTGCTTACTTGCTGATGAAGCAAGGCTATCAAGTAGAAGGCCTGTTCATGAAGAACTGGGAAGAAGATGACACGGATGAATATTGTGCGGCAGCTGATGATCTAAAAGATGCGCAAGCTGTCTGTAACAAGCTTGGTATTAAACTGCATACCGTCAACTTTGCCTCAGAGTACTGGGACAATGTGTTTGAATATTTCCTTGCTGAATACAAAGCAGGCCGCACGCCTAACCCCGATATCATCTGTAATAAAGAGATTAAGTTTAAAGCTTTTCTCGAGTTCGCGGATGAAATACTCGACGCCGATTATATCGCCATGGGTCACTACGTGCGTCGCCGTGATATCGATGGCACCAGCCAAATGCTTCGCGGTGTTGATGGCAATAAAGATCAAAGCTACTTCTTATACACTCTCAGCCACGAGCAAGTTGCCCGCTCGCTATTCCCTGTTGGAGAGTTACAAAAAAGCGAAGTACGTGAAATAGCCAAAGAGATGGGGCTAATCACCCACGACAAGAAAGACAGTACAGGCATCTGCTTTATCGGCGAGCGTAAGTTTACTGATTTTCTCGCCACATTCTTACCGGCACAACCGGGTAAAATTGAAACCAGCGAAGGCGAAGTGATCGGTCAACATCAAGGTTTGATGTACCACACCTTAGGTCAACGTAAAGGCTTAGGCATTGGTGGCCTTAAAAACAGTAATGATGACCCTTGGTATGTTGTTGATAAAGATCTGGTGCGTAATGTGTTAGTGGTTGGTCAAGGTGGTAATCACCCTCGCCTGATGTCTAACGGCTTGATCGCTGATCAATTACATTGGGTCGATAAGAAAGGGCCTGAAAACGGTACTAAAATCACCCTTAAAACCCGTTATCGTCAACACGACGTACCGTGCACAGTCACCTACGACAGTGTCGATAGAATTCGCGTTATTTTTAACGAGCCAGTTGCCGCAGTGACACCAGGCCAATCTGCAGTGTTTTATGATGGTGAAATCTGTCTTGGCGGCGGAATAATCGACGAACTAATAAGAGATTAATCCATGAGCGATCAGCTGTTTGAACGCACAATGGCTTTTGCTGGCATATTGCAAGCCGTAGCCCAAGTACAATACATCGCACGCAATGGCGACTCCGATAAAGACGCGCTAGCGGCAAGCTTGAATTCAGTGTTAGTCACTAGCCCCGAATCAACGGCCGATGTATACGCTGACCAAGATGCGTTGAGAAAAGGTTATCAAATGATTGTTGCCCAGCTGGGTGACGGCAAGGAAAAAGATGTTGAAGTTACCCGCTATCTAGTGGGCATTTTGGCACTGGAGCGTAAACTTACGCGCTCATCTAATGCCATGGGGATGTTGTCTGAGCGGATAAATCAAATTCATCGCCAACTTGGACACTTCGACATTACTGATGAGCAGGTCATTGCTAATTTTGCGAGTATATACAGTGATATAGTTAGCGAGCTTGGGCCTAAATTGCAAATATCAGGTAACCCAGAGTTTCTAAAACGCACCCAGACACAACACAAGATCCGCGCCCTTTTACTGTCTGCCATGCGCAGTGCAGTGTTATGGCGACAATTAGGAGGCAAGCGTAGGCATCTTGTCTTCGCAAGAAAAACAATAGTCGATACAGCTATGAAAAGCCTCACCCTATAATATAAGACAAGTTCATCAAGGAGCTTCTAATGGAACTTTCCGCACTAACTGCTATCTCTCCGGTAGACGGTCGTTATGGTAGTAAAACCGCCTCATTAAGAGGGATTTTCAGCGAGTACGGCCTGACCAAATACCGTGTTCAAGTCGAAGTAAACTGGCTAAAGCTGCTCTCCAGCAGTCCAGAAATTGAAGAAGTTCCCCCTTTTAGTGAAGCTGCACTGGCTTTGCTTGATCAAATAAAAGATAACTTTAGCGAAGCTGATGCCCAGCGCGTAAAAGATATTGAAGCCACCACCAACCACGATGTTAAAGCGGTTGAATACTTCATTAAAGAACGTATTGCAGATAACGCTGAACTTGTTGCTATTGACGAGTTTGTGCATTTTGCCTGTACATCTGAAGATATTAATAACCTTTCACATGCATTAATGCTAACAGAAGCACGTGATCAAGTGGTTGTACCCTATTGTCAGAAAATTGTTGATGCGATCAAAGCATTGGCAAAAGAGCACAAGACGGTACCATTGATGTCGCGTACCCACGGTCAACCCGCTTCACCTTCTACTTTAGGTAAAGAGATGGCTAACGTTGCAGTACGTCTTGAACGTCAGCTTAAGCAAGTTTCTAACGTTGAAATCATGGGTAAAATTAATGGCGCTGTCGGTAACTACAACGCTCACATATCTGCTTACCCAGAAGTTGATTGGCATGCCCTTTCACAGCGTTTTGTTACTAGTCTTGGCATCAATTGGAATCCGTACACGACTCAAATTGAGCCACACGATTACATTGCAGAGTTGTTTGACGCATTAGCACGATTCAACACCATTCTTATCGATTTCGATCGTGATATTTGGGGTTACATCGCATTAGGTCACTTTAAGCAGCGTACTATCGCCGGTGAAATTGGTTCTTCAACCATGCCACATAAAGTGAACCCAATTGATTTCGAGAACTCTGAAGGTAACTTGGGCATTGCCAACGCGTTAATGCAACACTTAGCCGCTAAGCTTCCTGTTTCTCGCTGGCAGCGTGACCTGACTGACTCTACAGTTCTACGTAACTTAGGTGTTGGTATGGCTCACTCTCTTATCGCTTACCAAGCGACATTGAAAGGGATCAGCAAGCTGCAAGTTAACGAAGAGCAACTTCGTAAAGAACTTGATGGCAACTGGGAAGTACTTGCAGAGCCAGTAC
This sequence comes from Shewanella sp. KX20019, assembly GCF_016757755.1. Classification (NCBI taxonomy): domain Bacteria; kingdom Pseudomonadati; phylum Pseudomonadota; class Gammaproteobacteria; order Alteromonadales; family Shewanellaceae; genus Shewanella; species Shewanella sp. KX20019. The sequence continues at coordinate 3,104,490 of NZ_CP068437.1, forward strand.
AAACAGTCATGCGTCGTTATGGCATCGAAAAGCCATATGAGAAGCTAAAAGAACTTACTCGTGGTAAGCGTATCGATGGTCAGCAACTAGCTGTCTTTATCGATGGCCTTGAGCTACCTGATGAAGTGAAAGTTGAGCTTAAGAAGATGACACCTGCCAACTATATTGGCCGTGCTGAAACTTTTGTTGATGAGCTTAAGTAATCAAAAATACCAGATGTAGTTAGACTACTAATGGTTCAATTAAGGCGGTAAGCTTAGGCTTATCGCCTTTATTTTTATCCTTTTCATGGGTGCAGCCAAACATGTACAGCCTTAATTTAGACACCAACGCTTTTCTTAGCGACTATTGGCAAAAAAAGCCATTACTCATCAAAAATGCATTTCCAAATTTTGAAGAGCTCATTAGTCCAGATGAACTTGCAGGTTTAGCCTGTGAGGAGGAGGTATCTTCCCGTGTTGTAGTAACCAAAGACAACGATTGGCAGATCTGCCAAGGGCCCTTTGAAGATTATGATCAGTTTGGCAGTAGCCATTGGCAGTTGCTGGTACAAGCGTTAAATCATTGGTATCCAGATTCAGCAAATTTTATTGATGCTTTCCGCTTTATTCCTGATTGGCGCTTCGACGATTTGATGGCCTCATTTGCAACACCAGGCGGTGGCGTCGGTGCGCATATTGATAACTATGATGTATTTATTATTCAGGGTGAAGGCGAGCGTCACTGGACTGTAGGTGAAAAAGGCCAATATGCACCCAAAAATAATGACCCAACTACACCGTTGATCGAAGGGTTTTCCCCGATCATTGACGTGGTATTGGAAAAAGGCGACATGCTTTACATCCCTCCAGGCTATCCACATCAAGGCCAAACGTTAACCACTGCAATGAGCTATTCAATAGGCTATAGAGCGCCGAGTCAGCAAGAGCTATTTAGTGCATTAGCAGATGCACTGATTGATACCAACACAGGGTTAAAGCGATTCACCTCAACATCAGAACCGACCATCGCTAACCAAGTGAGTGTTAGCCACCAGCAAGATATGATGGCACTGATAAGCGAACTCGCCAGCGACCCCGAAAGTTATCAAACGATGCTGGGCAACATGTTGAGTCAGAATCGATTTGAATTAGATTTGTGTGAGCCAGAACAGCCTTACACTGCCGACATGCTGAAGGAGGATATTGAACAAGGCGCACAGTTATGCCGTATTGGTGGTTTAAAATTGCTACAGCTAGAAAATGATTCACTATCACGGGTATTTGTTAATGGCGAAGCCTTTGTCCATCCAGCTAGCATCACTGTCGATGTAACTATACTGGCGAACAGCTGCAGTTTTGATCCTGAAAAAACTGAACAGTTGCTGCAAAATGTGCCTACTCAAGACCTCGTTCTGACACTGCTTAATCGTGGCTATTTTTACTTGGGCTAATGCGATGAAAATCGAATGTTGGGTGTTGAATTAGGCCGTAAAGCGGCCTTTTTTATGCCTAGAGTGATTCACTTAACTCATTAATATTACATAGTAATCAGACTGTCACACAGTCGTGCTAACTGAATATGATTATTAATACCTATCGATAATGGTCATGAACTGCAATTTCGGACAGGTGGTAATGAGCTACCAACCCACGCTTCCGGCACTCTCTCAATGACACAGAGCAAAGCCACCTTTCAATATAAAAAGCACATCCATCGCAGAAGGCGTTGTTCAAGTAGGACGGGTATATATGCCCAGAAAATAAAAAAGCCTGAACAAAGTAAACTGTTCAGACATTTTTATAACTGGTTTTATCGGGGATGTTTAAGCAACAGGTCCCCAGATTTTATCATCGGCCTGCATGTTATAGAGCCCTTCCGCTCGTGAGATCAGTAGCTCGGCAAACTTCGCTTGCGCAGGGTCTTTGACCAAGCTTGAGCGCTTGATATTCTCCGCTTTCATTTGCCAAATCATAGAAAAATGGCGAATTGCATCTCTAGCGGTAGCCGCAACGTTAACATCAACGTAATCAGAAGGCAGGTCACCGGACATCACCCAAAATGTTTGCTTAGATGGCTTTTTAGATTCCATTTTCCAAATGGCAACAAACGGCGCTAAATAACGGCTTTCATCAGCATGAACTTTACTTGGCAAAATCCCTTTTTCAGCGAGAAACTTGTTTGCTTTTTGAAACTGAGTTCTGATCCACTCTTGTCTTAACGCTTCTTGGTCTTGAGCTTGTTCGACTTCTTGTTCAGCCATCTCTTCCTTCCTTTCTTATTTTCTTATTTTCTTTTTGAATTCCTAAAAACAGCAACTCTTTTATAATTTACCAACTTACTTAGCATAAGTAACACTTAAAACTTTACGTTAACGTAAAGTGGAAAGCAGAATTGCCACACGGATCACAAATAATCCGAATCTTTACTTTGTTGAGAGTATCGCTAAATGCTATCGTTCTGCAATAAATATAACAAGCAGATCGCACTGTAATCTAGCAGTAGCGGCATTATCGGTGCTCATAGCGGAGATCAACAAGTGGCAGTATTCAATCACATCTCTTTTGACGACCATGAACAAGTCGTTTTTTGTCAGGATAAAGAAAGCGGCCTTAAAGCCATTATTGCAATTCATAACACCAACTTAGGCCCCGCTGTAGGCGGTTGTAGAATGTGGAATTATGAATCTGACGATGAAGCGATAACCGACGTACTTCGTCTGTCTCGTGGAATGACCTACAAAAATGCATTAGCTGGCCTGACCATGGGTGGCGGCAAGTCAGTTATTATTGCAGATCCCAAAGTAAAAGATCGTGAAGCCCTCTTTAGAGCCTTCGGCCGTTGTATTGATACCTTAGGTGGAAAGTACTATTCAGCTGAAGATGTCGGTGTTTCAACAGCCGATATTATGATCGCGCATCAAGAGACGCCTTATATGGCGGGTTTAGAGGGCAAGAGTGGCGATCCGTCGCCATACACTGCACTTGGTACTTTCTTGGGTATTAAAGCTGCTGTGAAGCATCAGCGTGGCTTAGACAGCCTTAAAGGACTTAAGATCTCAGTTCAAGGCGTTGGTCATGTTGGTTACTACTTATGTCGTCACCTGCACGAAGCAGGCGCAGAGCTTATCGTTACCGACATACATCAAGAGTCGCTGGACAAAGTGGCAACTGAATTTGGCGCTACGGTTGTGGCACCGCAAGATATCTATCATCAAGATGTTGATGTCTACGCCCCCTGTGCACTGGGGGCAACAATCAATGACATCACTATTCCGATGCTAAAAGCGACTATCATTGCAGGTTGTGCCAATAACCAGCTTGCTGAAGTGCGTCATGGTGAGTTGTTAAAGGAGCAAAACATACTTTATGCGCCAGATTATGTGATTAACGCCGGTGGTATTATTAATGTCTCTTTTGAAAAAGACTATGATGCCAGCGCAGCGACTGCCAAGGTGGAAGAGATCTACAACACGCTTATCACCATTTTCAAACAGTCTGATGAACAAAATCGTACAACCGGTGATGTGGCTGATGAAATGGCACGTGAGATAATTAACGCTGCTAAGTAATATTTAGCTTTTTTAAAAAAGCCAAGCATTAGCTTGGCTTTTTTTTGCCAATTTTCTCACGTAGTGGCAAATATATAGCGTATATTCATAAAATTTTCATTCTACTGAACTGGCAAAGGTCATATTCCTCTGCTTGAATTAAAGGCCCTAGGATAATAGTGGGTCGTCGAATGGTGTGTTTTAAGTATGATCTCAACCAAGAGAATATTGAACTACAAGCCAGTAACTGGTGTGGTTTAGAGCAAGCATACGTAGATGGCAAGCGGGTATCTAGAAAAGTAAACTTTGGCCACCAGAGCGAGCACAATGTTGTGCTCAAAGATGGTAAACCCGCGAAGTTGCATCTATTTCTCGATCCAAGGACCGAACAGATTACCTGCCTGATCTATAAACAGAACAACTTAGTGGCAAGTCTAAAGCAGGGGAAAAAAGACCTATATCGAAGCCGTTTAATAACCCAACAAAGTATTCTTGCTATCGGCTTATTAGTCGTATTAATACTGACTATCAGTTAAGTCAACATAACGTGATATTATTAGATGTAACACAAATGAGCTGACTTGCTTGATAATTTCCGCTGCCTGCAGTTGCCGTTGTAATTGATAGCTTTTGTTTATCTAAACCATTTTCAATCAATACCGCTTTAACAACTGTTCCGTCACGAGCAAAATTAACCGCAGCAATAAAGTCCCCCACATACAGATCTCTATACAACTTAACACTGATACTGCCAATAGAGCGAGGCTCTAAGCGCCCCTCTTCAACGATTATGGTTGAGCCATTCGCAAGTAAAATAGATTGAATAAACCCTTCACTAGAGCTTGTTTGTTTAACTGCTGGTGCTATTGGCGGCTTAGATTTATTGATATTGACAGAACAAGCAGTTAATACAGCAATTACAGCCACGATGAGTAGGGTTCGATACATAAAAACTCCATTTAGCGAGTACCATTTTATTAAAAGCCTGTTTTATATCAGAAATTCATTGCGCTACAAGGATATCGATAAGACAAGGTTCAACCTGTAAACTGATTTATTTTATTAATCAGCGCTAAGAATGTCGTTCGTTCGTCAAAATCTAAGTGATCTAAAAAGGTTTCATTGACTCGCTCAGCTTCACGAATAAGATCTTGCTCCAATGCTTTACCATTATTAGTCAAATAGATATTGAAGGCTCGACGATTGTCGACATCTTGCTGACGAGTGATTAATTGCTGCTGCTGAAGCTGATCGAGTAACCTAGTCATGGTGTAATTAGCCACATCACAACGTTTGGAAAGTTCAGTTTGTGTCACACCCTCTTCCTGCCAAAGTGAAAACAGCACTGGCCAGAGCTTTATGTCCAGATCATAGCGTTTAAGCTTTTGATCTAACGCATTTTGTAGGTCTACATTTAGATGGGAGACCAGGTAACCTAAACTTTCGAACCGATTCAATCAGCACCTCCACAGCAATATAGCGCTTCATTTCATCTTATCACTTACGCTGGAAGAAACTAGCCTTAGGATTAGCTAATTATCAATATTCAATCAAAAAGCTTATTAATCATCAGCTTAAAACATACTGTTGAGCTTACGGTAAAATAAAGCACTTAAGCGATAAACTCATTGATAAAGCGATAAAAACAGGCTCTATTGAGCCGCGCGATAACACCTCTTTCTACGGTCAACGTGATGTTATCGTCACTGACAATGAATGCCTCAAGTGACGAAATGCTGTGGCGCGTATCAATACTCGACAGCAACTCAAAACCACCCTGTTCATCAGCATCATAATCCACAATGATCAATGCTTGGTTAGCAACATCGACTTTTAACTTTTCTACCGGCGTGATGAGAAAGTACTCATCATCAATTTTATTCAAAATACTGGCAAATAGCTTACTAAACTTGAGCGGTAATTTTCCATCCTGATAAAACCAGTCACCGTTATCAATGATCTCAAAAATCGCTTTATCAGCACACAAGGGAGCGCCCGCTTTTAAAGATGTAATCGCATCAGACGCATTCGATATCTTTGATGTCATTTCCGCCTCCACTCTTTTTAACTGTAGACTCATTTATAAGAGTATAAAAAAACTAGCGAATGCTAGTTTTAATATTGAGTGTCGTTATAGTAAATTTAACAATGCTTCTATCGGATGTTTTGGCTTAAAACCGCCAAAACGTTTCACCTGACTTCTGCAGGAATAGCCTGAAACTAATATTTGCGATTGAGGTAGCTCCGATAACGTTTGCTCCCAAGACATAGCATACAAGGATTTTGAGCGCTCAAGGTTTTCAGCTTCATGACCATAAGTCCCAGCCATACCGCAACAACCTAGACTAACAGTATTAAGCTTAGCGCCAAAATATTCAAAAATACCTTGCCACTCATTTGCGGTATTTGGCTTGGTCGTTGATTCAGTGCAGTGGCTAAACCAAGTGAACTCGGGGTGACCGAGCTCGCTGTCTTGAGCTCCATGTTCGCCTTGCGTTAACCTCGGCTCAGTTTTTAGTACATCTAATAACCACTCATTTGATAACTGAACATGAAATTGGCCTCTTGCGCCACCGAGTACTTCAGCATACTCATCTCGATAGCAAAGCACTAAGGCTGGGTCAATTCCAACCATGGGCATATTAAGTTTAGCAACCTCATTTAAGAAATCGGCAGTCGACTTAGCAGTTCGTGCAAACTTGTCCAAGAAACCTTTAATATGAATAGGCTTTCCGTTGGGTTTAAACGGCAGTAGCACAGGTTTTAGCCCCAATTTTTCAATAAGCTGTATAAAATGCAGTACCGTTCCGGCCTCATAAAAGCTGTTAAAGGGATCTTGTACTACTAATACGTATTCACTGCGTTCCGATATTGGAATTTGTTGCAGTGCCGCTAAATCATAACCACGGCTTGGGTGCCCTTCTAAACGTTGCTTTAACGTCGGTACAGATAAAGCGGGCGCATCAACATAACCAAGTGATTTTTTGATAACCCACTTACTCAAACTGTTCTGTGATACCGCATTAACCAGTTTAGGTGCAGTAGCCATCAACGGCAGTGAATCTTCGATGCCTGCAACCAAGTAGTCTTTTGCTGGGCGCAAATAACGCTGATAATAAATATCAAAGAATTGCGCTCTAAACTTGGGCACATCGACTTTGACTGGGCACTGGCTTGAACACGCTTTACACGCTAAGCAGCCCTTAAGCGACTCCATAACTTCATGGGAATAGTCGTACTCTTTATCTATTTTTAAGCTATTCTGCGCCCTTTGCAACCAGCCTAAAGGCTTAGCACGAGCCAGCTCATTAACATCAATGCCTTCAGCTTCTAGTAAACGCAACCATTCACGCATAAGTCCAGCACGCCCTTTCGGGGATTGAACTCGGTCGCCGGTCACTTTAAACGATGGACACATTGGCGAATATGCACTGTAGTTAAAACACAGGCCATTACCATTACAATTCATCACATCAGGAAATGCATTTCGAGTTTGAATAGGAATTTGTCTATCAAAGCTACCGCGCTTAACACTGTCGACATTGTAAATCATCGGTCCGCTGTTTTTGGGTGCCACTAATTTACCTGGGTTAAGCTTATTGTGCGGATCAAACAATCCTTTAACTTCCTCTAGCAAACCATACAGATGCTCACCAAAAACCGCCGGGCCATATTCACCACGAACACCTTTCCCATGCTCTCCCCACATTAAACCGCCGTACTTAAGCGTTAAATCTGCCACTTGATCAGAAATGGTTCTAAGCAATTTTTCATCTTCGACATCGCACATATCCAGTGCTGGTCGCACATGCAATACACCTGCATCGACATGACCAAACATGCCGTATTGTAATTGGTGGCTATCGAGCAACGCTCTAAATTCAATAATAAAATCAGCTAACTTCTCAGGCGGTACTGCGGTGTCTTCGGCAAATGCCAACGGCTTACGAGTACCTTTAGCGGCGCCCAATAGCCCGACGGCTTTTTTACGCATCGCATAGATAGTATTAATACTGGCTATATCAGATGTGACCTGATAACCCAAAAGTCCGGCTTCATTATCGCCAATTTGCGAGATTAACATCGCTTCAAGCTTTGCTAATCTTGCTTCAACATCCGCTTGCTCACCAGCGAATTCGACCATATTTAAACCGTCTATTTCATGACCTGTGACGTCGGCAATCAGTGATGACACCGAATGCCAAATAATATCCTCTTTGGCGAGGTTAAGCACTTTTGAGTCTACTGTTTCCACTACTGTTGCATTGGTTTTAACGAGATCGGGAGCATGGCGCAACGCCGATATAAATGAATCATATTTGATGTTAACCATCATTCGGCACGTCGGTAGCGGGGTAATATTCAATTTGGCTGCGGTGACCACCGCCAGCGTACCCTCAGAGCCCGTCAAAATTCGTGACAGATCGAAATTATCTAACGTGTCATCCCAGACATTCTTAAGATCGTAACCGGTCAAGAATCGGTTCAACTTTGGAAATTGTTGCTCAATCTGCTCACGGTTACCTTTACACATATTGGCGACTGTTGTGAGTAACTGTTGACCTAATACGTTATCGGTAACCGCTGTAACATCGTCTAGTTCTGCAAGAGTGACAGGCTTAGTATGCAACTCGCTACCGTCAAACAAAACACTCGTTAGCCCAAGTACATGATCAGAGGTTTTACCGTAGACCAGTGATCCTGCGCCAGACGCATCGGTATTGATCATGCCGCCTAACGTGGCGCGATTGGACGTTGACAGATCAGGGCTAAAGAAGAAACCATGGGGACGCAATGCATCATTGAGTGCATCCTTTACGACGCCAGCTTGTACTTTTACCCATCCTTCGGCCGCATTCACCTCTAAAACTTGATTCATATAACGCGACATATCGACAATAATGCCATGGGTTAATGACTGACCGTTAGTGCCAGTACCGCCGCCTCTCGCACTAAACGCCACCTTGGTAAACTCTGCTTGATTGGCAAGTATTAACGCTATCTGCACATCTTCAGCCGTTTTAGGATAAATAACCGCTTGTGGCAAAAACTGATATACCGAGTTATCGGTCGCTTGGGCTAAACGCGCACTATAGCGTGTATCAATGTCGCCCGAGAACACTCCCTCTTCTAACGTCGTTAAAAAAGAAAGGTATGTGGGTTCAAGCGTTTGTTGATGCGATAATTTCGGTAACATAGCTGCTTCTGTCAATTATTATTCTTAAGATTATGCCGATCATTATAAACAAAAAAAAGCCGCTAAATAGCGGCTTTTTTGATGTTTTTAACGAATTGTTAAATCACGCAGATTTAACAGCTCATTTTAACGTTTAAGCTTCGGTATGTGCGTTGGCTAAATATAACCAAGTATCGATAACGGTATCTGGGTTTAACGATACGGTATCAATGCCTTGCTCAACCAACCAAGCTGCGAAGTCATTGTGGTCTGAAGGACCTTGACCACAAATACCCACGTAAGCACCTTTTGCTTTAGCCGCTTTAATCGCCATTGCAAGTAGTGCTTTAACGGCGTCATTACGCTCATCAAATAGATGACTAATAATGCCAGAATCTCGGTCAAGACCTAGAGTCAGCTGGGTTAAGTCGTTTGAACCAATTGAGAAGCCGTCGAAATGCTCAAGGAACTGGTCAGCAAGCAGTGCATTTGATGGCAGCTCACACATCATGATAACGCGTAGGCCATCTTTACCACGCTCAAGGCCCTGCTCTTTAAGCAACTCTATCACTTGTGCAGCTTCGCTCACGGTACGAACGAACGGGATCATGATCTCAACGTTCTTAAGACCCATCTCATTACGCACACGCTTAATCGCTTCACACTCAAGTGCAAAACAATCACGGAAGGATTCAGAGATATAACGGCTAGCACCACGGAAGCCCAACATTGGGTTCTCTTCCTCTGGCTCATAACGGTCACCACCAACAAGGTTTGCGTATTCGTTTGACTTAAAGTCAGACATACGAACAATCACTTTCTTTGGATGGAACGCAGAAGCAATAGTCGCAATACCTTCAACCAAGCGAGCAACATAGTACTCAACTGGCGACTCATAACCGGCGATCATCTCGTGGATCTCTTCTTGAAGTTCAGCCGTTTGTTGGTTGAACTCAAGTAGTGCCTTAGGATGAATACCAATCATTCGGTTAATGATGAACTCAAGACGCGCAAGACCAACACCTTCGTTTGGAAGGCGAGCAAAATCAAATGCTCGGTCTGGGTTACCCACATTCATCATGACCTTCATAGGAAGATCAGGCATAGAGTCTACACGTGATGAGACCACTTCGAAATCTTGCAGACCGTCGTAAATGAAACCAGTATCACCTTCGGCACAAGAGACCGTCACTTCTTGGCCGTTCTTAATACGTTCAGTGACATCGCCACAACCAACAACCGCTGGAACACCAAGCTCACGTGCAATAATTGCAGCGTGACATGTACGGCCACCACGGTTTGTGACAATAGCGCTTGCACGCTTCATGATAGGTTCCCAATCAGGGTCTGTCATGTCAGTAACCAGCACATCACCTGGCTGGATTTGATCCATATCGTCAATTGACTTAAGGACTTTAGCAACGCCTTTACCAATCTTGTGACCGATTGAACGACCTTCACAAAGGACATCACCTTGTGTTTTAAGGTGGTAACGCTCAATAAGCTGTACATCTTCACGAGAACGAACAGTTTCAGGGCGAGCTTGAACAATATACAACTTACCGTCGCTACCGTCTTTTGCCCACTCGATGTCCATTGGACGACCGTAGTGCTTCTCGATTGTCATCGCTTGCTTAGCAAGCTCTTGTACTTCTGCGTCATTGATTGAGAATTCACGGCGCTTATCAGCGGCGATATCTTCAATCTTAACTTGCTTACCATGAGCTTCATCGTCTGAATAAACCATCTGGATAAGCTTGCTACCGATATTACGGCGAACAACCGCTTTATGGCCAGCAACTAAACTTGGTTTATGCACATAAAACTCATCTGGGTTAACTGCCCCTTGAACAACCATTTCGCCTAGGCCAAATGAAGAGGTAATAAATACCACGTCATTGTTGCCAGACTCAGTGTCCATAGTGAACATAACACCTGAAGATGCTGTGTCTGAACGCACCATGCGCTGAACACCAGCAGATAGTGCAACACCTTTGTGGTCATATCCTTGGTGAACACGGTATGAAATAGCACGGTCGTTAAACAAAGAAGCAAATACATGCTTAGTTGCCACTAGAACGGCTTCATAACCTTTAACGTTGAGGAATGTTTCTTGTTGTCCTGCAAAAGATGCATCCGGCATATCTTCTGCAGTAGCTGAAGAGCGAACCGCAAAAGATGCGTCGCTTGTTTCAGCAGCAAGCTTGTCGTAAGAGTCACGAACCACTTGCTCAAATTCTGGGTGGAATGGAGTATCGATAACCCACTGTCTGATCTGTGCACCGGCTGTAGCGAGTGCGTTCACGTCATCTACATCTAGAACGTCTAGAATTTCGTATATCTTCTGGTTAAGTCCGCTTTGTTCAAGGAATTCATTGAACGCAAAAGACGTTGTAGCAAATCCACCAGGCACTTGAACACCTGCATTTGAAAGATTGCTAATCATCTCACCAAGAGAAGCGTTCTTACCGCCGACCTTGTTGACGTCACCCATGCCTAATTCTTGATACCAGAGTACGTATTGCTGCACAGTTCTAATCTCCGCAAGTATATTTTAGTTTGGCTCTTCACACGAGAGCAGCGGCATTTTACACTCCACGGCATCAAGCGTAAATGTATAATTTTATTTGTAATTTTATTACTACAAGAGGTCGAAATGTTGCGTAAAGTATTCTATATCTCAGATGGTACTGCCATCACGGCAGAAGTGTTTGGTCATGCTGTTTTATCACAGTTTCCCCTTGAATTTGACGCACTTACAATTCCGTTCGTTGAAACAGAAAAAAAAGCTGAGGCAGTGAAGGCACAAATTAATGATTGTTTTATTACAACAGGTGAGCGCCCTCTTGTTTTCCATTCCATCGTAAAAGCAGAGATTAGAAACATCATCTATAGCAGTGAAGGTTTAGATTATGACTTTTTGAACACCTTTGTCGCGCCATTAGAGAAACAATTAGGCATACCTGCAACGCCAGCTTTACACCGAACTCATGGTAAAACCAATGACAGTTATGAAGCACGAATCGAAGCGATTAACTATGCAATGGAGAACGATGACGGCCAAACAATGAAGCATATGGATAAAGCAGACCTCATTCTACTAGGAGTGTCTCGTTGCGGTAAAACCCCCTCAAGCCTGTATCTATCGATGCAGTTTGGTATAAAGGCAGCCAACTATCCTTTTACTGAGGATGATATGGATAATTTAAAACTTCCGGATGCCTTAAAGCGCAACAAAGATAAGCTATTTGGTCTAACGATTGACCCTGTTCGTTTACATGAAATTCGCCAAAGCCGTATGTCGGACAGTCGTTACTCGTCACTGCGTCAATGTCGATTGGAAGTGAAAGAGGTCGAAATGATGTATAAAAGAGAGCGCATCCCCTTTGTAAACACAACAAATCACTCAGTTGAAGAGATTGCCACCAAAATCCTCGAAGCCACCAGTTTAGAACGCCACATGTTTTAAACTTCCAAACTAAATTAAAGGCTTTTTAGAACAAAAGCCTTTAACATAAATCAATTAGTTGCAATTAACAGGCTAATTAGCGCTAAATTTCCGAGAATTGCCGCTGTGCATAGCCCAACTATTCGTTATAATCCGAAGTAATCAGGCAAACAGCCCATACGAACGCTCGGTATTGTGAATGACCATTAAAACAGACGAACTACGCACCTCCCTTTTATGTAAGGTAATTTCACCTGCACAACTCGCTTCTGAATATCCTTTAACTCAAGATGCTGCTGACTACTTAGTACAGCAGCGACATGAAGTTGAAGCGATTATCAATGGCGACGATCAACGATTGCTGGTCATTATCGGCCCTTGTTCAATACATGATACTGAAGCTGCGCTCGAGTACGCTGAGCGCTTGGCTACATTGCACCAGCAATATAAAGATGACCTTTGCATTCTAATGCGCGTCTACTTTGAAAAGCCTCGTACTACCGTTGGTTGGAAAGGTCTGATTTCAGATCCCGATTTGGATGGTAGCTTTAGCCCGAATAAAGGCTTGCGTAAAGCACGTCACCTGTTGCAGCAGATCACTGAACTTAAGTTACCTATCGCTACAGAATTTCTTGATATGGTCAATGGTCAGTATATTGCCGACCTGATCACTTGGGGGGCAATTGGTGCTCGCACCACTGAAAGCCAAATTCATCGCGAAATGGCTTCTGCACTTTCATGCCCTGTCGGTTTTAAAAATGGTACTGATGGCAATATCGATATCGCTGTCGATGCGGTGCGAGCTGCACAAGCACCACATATCTTCTATTCGCCAGATAAAGATGGTGCAATGGCCGTTTACCGTACCCACGGTAACCCTTATGGCCACATCATCTTACGCGGCGGTAAGCAACCTAACTACCATAGCGAAGATATCGAAAAAGCCGCAACACAACTTGATAGTGTGGGCGTAACTCAACGTATGGTGGTTGACTTTAGCCATGGCAACAGTCAGAAAAAACACAAGCAACAGCTAAATGTCGCCGACTCAATCATGCAGCAGATGAGCCAAGGCTCAACCGCAATTGCTGGCATTATGGCAGAAAGCTTTATTGAGGAAGGTAATCAAAAAGTGGTTGCTGGAGAACCACTTATCTATGGTAAGAGTATTACCGATGCATGTATTAACTGGGCAGACTCTGAAATATTACTGCACGATCTAGCCAAAGCATCTCGCGCAAGAATCGAGTTATTGAAAAAATAGTCTTTTACAAGCCAGATTTAGATACTTAAAAGCGCGGTCACTTATCAAAGTCACTGCGTTTTTTATTGCTTTAACTATCTAATAATAAAAACTCTAATTCTATCAACCCCTGCACTAACACATTCTAAATAGATATAATTTTTAATGGAATAGCTATAATACTCAAACTAAGTTTTTTCTTAACCAGCACCGACTATGCCCTGGAAGGTAGTCCTCAATTTCACCAAAAACGCGGTAGCCTTTTCGTTTATAGAACTCGACAGCTTGATAACTAAAACTGGTTAAATGCGAATGTTCACATCCATTAAGCCGAGCTTCAGCCTCTATTTTATCTAATAAACGGATGCCATATCCTTGACCACGAAGATCGGCCGATACCCATAGAGAATCAATCCATAGCCATCCAGAATTTTCATAGTTCCCTATAACACCACCGAGCAATTGTCCTTCATTATCTCGCAGTACAAATGCTAATTCTTGGCGTCCTGTTGCCGGAACTTTAGTTTGGCTAAAAGCCTCTATACCATCCCAGATCACATTTTGTTCCTGCAGTGATAACTTATCTTTACGCTCTATCTGGTACATCGAAGTTTTTCCTTTTACTTGTGTATAACGATACAATTTCATCTAATTAAAACATCATCAACGTATTGAAAATTAGTACGATTGTAAAGCTAGTAAAAATCACTTACCGCAATTGGTTTGATGTTTGATTATCAATATTTCTCTAGTGACCATTAAAACAATTAGACATATGTATTAATTACCTGTTTTGAACGCTAACAAACGACTATAATCGCGCCCCTATAACGCATAACCTTAGGTTGCCGTATGCCCTTAACAAACACACCAACTCAATTTAGTGAAACCATGTCACTTAGAATTGAGCAATCTGAAGCTCGCGTGATCAAAGCTGTATTTCCATCAATTACCAACCATCACAACACCCTATTTGGTGGCGAAGCGTTGGCTTGGATGGATGAAACTGCTTTTATCGCAGCCACCCGTTTTTGTCGAAAAACACTGGTCACAGTAAGCTCAGATAGAATCGATTTCAATAAAGCCATTCCAGCGGGTTCACTAGCCGAAATCATCGCCCGCGTGATCCATGTGGGTAACACCTCAATCAAAGTGGAGGTGAACATATTCGTTGAAGACATGTATAGAGATCATCGCGAACATGCTATACGCGGGGTCTTTACCTTTGTTGCCGTTGATGATGACAGAAAACCCACCGCAGTTTGGACCCTAGAATAGTCCTGCGTTGAGGATTAGTAGCATGATCCTCACTTTTTCGTTTCAGCGATAAAGCAGAACTATTAATCGTTCGCTAAATCTTTAGACATAAGTCTAACTCTGTGGCGAATTTTACGAAATTATAACCTTTCGCCGATAAACTCATAGAACCCCTTGTCATTTATCTGTTACATTGAACTACCTTCACGCGCAACAACAATTACCCTATAAAGCCATGAAGCCTGAAAATTTAAATATAATTATCGCCGATGACCACCCTTTGTTTAGGAATGCACTAAGACACGCTTTGTCGTCTGCATTTTTAAATACCCAATGGTTTGAAGCCGATAGCGCTGATGCGCTACAAAATTTATTAGACAATAAAGACATTGAATATGATGTCGTACTGCTCGATCTACAGATGCCGGGTTCTCACGGTTATTCTACGTTGATCCACCTTCGAACCCATTACCAAGAACTGCCGGTGGTTGTGATCTCCGCTCATGAAGATAATACGACCATTAGCCGTGCAATCCATTATGGAAGTTCAGGGTTTATGCCTAAATCTTCGTCGATGGAAACCCTTTCAGCCGCACTCGAAGCCGTTCTGTTTGGTGATGTTTGGTTACCAGAAGGTGTTGAGCTCCAAGCCATTAATGAAGACGGAACCGATCAGGTAGCCAGTAAACTATCAGATCTCACACCGCAGCAGTACAAGGTGCTGCAGATGTTTGCCGAAGGTTTGCTCAATAAGCAGATAGCCTATGATCTAGGAGTTTCAGAAGCTACGATTAAAGCCCATGCCACTGCAATATTCAGAAAACTCGGTGTGCGGAACCGAACTCAAGCTGTTATCGCTTTACAGCAACTAGAGATGGAAAAAATCGATCTTTAATCTGCTCAAAATCAACCACAAAAAAACCGCAAACAGATGCGGTTTTTTTATGGATAATGTACTACCTAAAGTTCTCCAACACTTTGTAATACATCATTCCTAATGCTAACGCCTGATTTCCAAACCATTCATTCAGCGGGATCCGCAAATGTGACATCTCGGCAAATAAACTAAACTCTTGTAGCTCTCCAACAACAGCACTGGCCATTATTTCGCCCATAATATGAGACGTCGCTACACCATGGCCTGAGTAACCCTGGCAATAAAAAACATTAGCCGATGCCTTGCCAAGTTGAGGAATACGGTTTAACACTATCCCTGCCATCCCCGTCCACTGATATTCTATTTCTATCCCTTTTAACTGAGGGAATGTGCGTTCCATGGCGGGTCTCAATGCCTTGGCAACATCTTTTGAATCACGGCCAGAGTAATTAGTGCCACCACCGAACATCAAACGGTTATCAGCGGTTAGGCGGTAATAATCCAACACGAAGCGGGTATCATAAACAGCCACGTCTTTGGGAATAAGGATTTGAGCTTGCTCTGGTGTCAGTTGTGCCGTAGCGCAATTACCTAGCGATGCAGGAAACAGCATTCCTCTGAGCTTTTTTCGCGCCAGTTTATGGTAAGCATTACCAGCCAACACCACACTATTGGCGATAATTTTACCCTTTGCTGTAGTCACTGTCGCAACCACACCATCATCAATTTCCAGTACAGCTGAACCTTCAAAGATCAGCGCCCCCATACTTTCAGCGGCTCTAGCTTCGCCAATACAAAGATTAACGGAATGAAGATGCATATTACGTCTATTGAGCAGCCCCCCATGATACAAAGGCGTATTAATGTATTCGGGCAACTCAGCTTTTGATAACAGCGCTAGCTCGCTTTCCATTCCACGACTGCAGCCTTCATCATAGGTCTTCTGTAGTTCGTCTATGTGGCTAGCTTTGTAAGCGGTATGTATGTGGCCAAATTTAAGATCACACTCAATGGCATATTTTTTTACTCGTGCCTTAATAATCTCATGCCCACGCCAACGCATATTCCATACGAACTGTTCAGCGTCAGCGCCCAACTTACTCTTAAGCTGTTTGGTCATAGCTGCATCGCCAGACAAACTCCCTGTCACCTGTCCACCATTGCGCCCTGTTGCCCCCCAACCGATCTTATTCGCTTCAACAATGGCAACTTTATAGCCTTTTTCGCATAGTTCCACAGCTGTCGCGACGCCAGTAAAACCACCGCCAACAATCACTACGTCAACCCGAAATTCTCCCTCTAGTTCGGGGTAATCTGTTTCATCAGTAATGGTGGCGTTGTAGTAGGAGTTGCAGCGTGGTTCTGACATAACAATTTCCTTTTGAGTAATCGATTACTTCTTGTTTTATATATTTTACATGCGTTCAGTATATCCATCTTTATATTCAGGTCAAGCCGTGTAAATGTTAAGGCTCGACTTGGACCAATGAGTCGAGCTAACCGACTGCCATTTTTGAGATAAACGCAGTGGCGTCAATTCGAATTGAAAATTTTACTCGGTTTTGAATTGATTCAGACTTAATGCTATTGGTATAACTTGTCGAGTGATATTTCAGCGACTATCTTCAATAGAGAGTATTTTATACCCTTCCTCATAGAGTAGTGATTAATCCACAGTGCAGTGCTTTCCCCAAGCACGTTAATGTCGAACGGTATAGTTTAGAAATTGTGCAAATTTACTGTCGCTGGGTTTTCAGGGAATGCTCTCTGCGGGTTCGGCAGATTAATTAACGATTAACATGAAGGACTGTGATATGAAAAAACTCTGTTTAGCTATTGTTATTTTCGCGCTCAGTGCCTGTGCTTCAGCGCCTGCTACCTGGAAAGGTATGTCAGAGCGTGACATTGCAGCATGGAAAGAGATTGGTTTTAACGCTGAAAAAGCTCAAGCGTGGAAGGGGAGCGGATTTAACCCTGAGCAATCTCAAAACTGGTCAAAGCAAGGCTTTGACCTAACCAATGCCAGTAGTTGGAAAAGCCAATCTTTTGATGCTGAAGAGGCAAAAAACTGGAAGGCTGGCGGCTTTGATGTTGAAAGTGCTGTCGACTCGAGAGATAAAGGCCTCACCCCCGTCAAAATAGAAAACTAGCCGCTTATAACAGAAACGGCACACTTAGTCGGTATGCCGTTTTTCATCGTTAGTTATCTAGCCTTTTCTAACCAGACTAGAGATCAATGCTCTTAGGGCGGCAGGTTTAATCATTTTAGCCATGTAGTGATAACCACGAAGATGGACATCATCAATCAGATCTTTACGCGTATTAGCAGTGATCAAAATCCCCGGCAGATGCTCACCATAAAGACTACGGACACCATCCATTGCATCGACGCCATTCTGATTGTTATCTAAATGATAATCAGCCAGTACAATATCGGGAGCCACCCCTTTTAAACCTAGTTTAATGCGAGCATCGGCAAAATCACTGGCGCAAATGACCTCACATTGCCAGCGAGTCAATAAACTCTCAAGCCCAGCTAAAATCGCCTCTTCATTATCAATACACAACACCTTGATGCCCGCCAATGGTTGCAATAACGACGGTATTTTCTTTGGTGTCGGCGCGGTTACTTTTACTCCGAGTGGTACTCTAATAGAGAACACAGAGCCTTGACCTAAAATTGAAGTCACACTAATTTTATGCTCTAAAACACGGCTTATTCTATCGGCAATGGCAAGCCCTAAACCTAAGCCACTGACACTTTTGCTTTCTGGATTATCGAGTCGCTTAAACTCTTTAAAAATTTCCTGTGTATCACTCTCATCAATACCGCAACCGCTATCCAGTACCTGGATCTCAAGCTCTGTCTCGCGGTAACGGCAACCCAACAGCACGCGATTTCCCTTGGCGTAGCGATAAGCATTGGTTAGGAAGTTTTGCAGTACTCGTCTGAGCAGGCTCTGATCTGAATTAACAGTTGCTGAACATGGTATTGAGCTAAACCTTATTGAACAGTCTTTAGCCATGGCCTGAAACTCAACCGTCAAACCATCGAGTAAGTCTGCAATAGCAAAATCTCGGCGATTGACATCTACCATGCCTGAATCCAACTTAGAGATATCCAGTAGGTCAGTAAGCAGTTCTCCTGCAATTTTAAGGGAGCTATTGACATGACTTAATGTTGTTTTTGCCTCTAAATCCAAATTCGGATACTGCGAAAGCGATGCAGTAAATAACCGGGCTGCGTTTAAGGGCTGCATCAAGTCATGCCCTACTG
The DNA here is from genome assembly GCF_016757755.1 of Shewanella sp. KX20019. Taxonomy (NCBI): domain Bacteria; kingdom Pseudomonadati; phylum Pseudomonadota; class Gammaproteobacteria; order Alteromonadales; family Shewanellaceae; genus Shewanella; species Shewanella sp. KX20019. The sequence continues at coordinate 3,123,297 of NZ_CP068437.1, forward strand.
CGGCTAGAAACTGACTCTTTGAGGCATTGGCCATCTCTTCTTGCGCCTTCGACTCCAGCAGCTTACTGTTAAGCATCGATAACTCAAAAGTACGCTCTTTTACTCTCGCTTCTAGTGTCTCATTCGACTCTTGCAACGCTTTGGCTTGCAAACGATATTGAGTAATGTCGGTAAACGTCATCACAAAGCCGCCACCTGGCATAGGATTACCTTGGATCTTTATAACCTTACCATCTTTACGTTGTCGCTCAGACACATGTTGAGAGCCATCGCGCATATGCTGCACCCGCTTCTCAACTTGTTCATCAATATCGCCTAGGCCGCAATAGCCGCGTTTTGCATTGAAATGGATGACATCACTAATGGGCATACCGGCCTGCAAAAAATTATCTGGATACTGATAAAGCTCAGCATATTTATAATTCCAAGCCACAAGATTAAGATCTTTATCCACCACGCTCATGCCTTCATATGCATGTTCGATCGCACCGCGCAGCATATCTTGGCTCAAAATAATTTTTGAAGACGCCTCATCCACAAGGCTAAACACTTCATCTAACGCCAAGTCTCGACCTTGTAACACCGAATCCATCACCAATGACGCACTCGAAGCACCAAGCACTCCCGAGAGCATATGCTCTGTATGTTCAATCAATTCAGGCGGGGCGACTTTATGCCAACTATCACTCTTTACAGCATCTTCAGAAAAACCAGAAAAGCTCTCATATGCTCGCGTTGGACTCACAAAGCGGCTCGCTAGAATGAGTAAATCTTGCTGTGAAACCGCCGCACTCTTACGGTTTGTGGCGTTTTTTAACTGCCCAGGAGTGACAAAAGCGCTTGCTTGCATTCGCTCAACAACACCAGCACGAAACCATACAGAGCCAAGTACATAACATGCACAGTTCGCTAGCAAGGCGATGAGAATATCTCGAACATTAGGTTTAATAGAATCGAGTAAGGCAAAGTCGGTGGTAATTAGTTCCGGTGATAGAGCCACGCCGTGCAGTAATATGTAACACCAACTACCAAAGCCGACGGCAAGCCCTAAAAATACCCCACTGCGATTACCGTGCTTCCAATACATACCACCAATTAACGCGGGTGCCAGTTGCGCGAATGCACCGAAAGACAACATGCCTAAAGAGGACAAAGAGTCGTTATCAATAAATGACAGATAGCTAAAATAACCCAACCCCAAGATAAGCATAATCGCGAGCCGGCGAGCATTAAGCAGCAGTTGTGAAAACTGATTGAAATTTCTGGCTTTTATCTGTCCAGTCCGCAGCATTAATGGCACTAGCCATTCATTACTCACCATGACGCTAATCGTCACAACCGCGACAATGACCATCCCCGTAGCCGCTGATAAAGTTCCTAACAATGCCACGACGGCAAGCCACGGTTTATCAAGCGCCAGCGGTAGGTTTATCACATAAGTATCCGCAGCAACTGCATCACCTAACAATAGCTTGCCAGCTAACGCTAACGGCGCTACAAATAGACCAAATAACAACAAATAGAGCGGGAACATCCATCTGGCTTTAACCATGGTTTGTTCATTGTTGCACTCAACCATCATCACATGGAACTGTCTTGGCATGCATAAAAAGGCCGCCATTCCCACCAGTAACTCAGGCATTAGAGATTCAATGCGCAAATTGGGTTTACCGATCAGATCCCGCGCACTCGCTTGCTGCCAGATATCGCCAAAGCCGTCAAAGACACCAAAACTGATCACAGCGCCAACCAATAGGAAAGCCCCTAACTTAACCAATGACTCAAATGCTATCGCGAGGATCATCCCAGGGTTATGTTCGGTTGCATCCAGTTTACGAGTACCAAATAAGATGGCAAAAACAGCTAATATGCCAGTAATGACTAACGACACTTTAGCGCCATCAAACAACGCCCCTTCCGGTTGAAAAAGGTTCAAGCTAAAGACCATCGCCTTAAGTTGCAGCGCAATGTAGGGCATGATGCCAAACAGGGCGATTAGGGTCACAATTGCCGCAAGCAGCTGTGACTTACCGTATCTTGCCGCAATAAAGTCGGCGACGGAGGTAATATTTTGCGCCTTAGACACAATCACCATTTTTCTAAGCAGACCGAATCCAAGCGTAAAAATAAGAATAGGCCCGATAAAGATTGGCAGAAATGACCATAAGTCATCGGCAGATTGCCCCACGGTACCTAAAAAGCTCCAAGAGGAGCAATACACAGCAAGGCTTAAACCATAGATCCACGCTTGAATACGCTTGGTGATACGACTAAACCAGCGTTCAGCCCCCCAAGCGATGAGGAACAATAGACAAACATAAATAATGGCAATGGTGCCAACAAGCACAGTCAAATTCATAGGATTCTCTTTTTTTTCCTATTTTGCGGTAAAAAACAAATGAAATCTAGGCAAAGTTAATTTACAAGCGTTTAAAAAATAAGGATATTTTTTTACTAGACCAAGGTCTAATAGAGATGTAGCCCTCACACAATTCATACTCTTCTCACGCATTATTAGATAAGGGAAGCCCAATGAGCATGCAGTCTCTCTACAAAGTTCCAAGTGAAATCGCTGAAAACGCACTTGTAAATGACGAACAATATAAAAAAATGTATCAGGAGTCGATTGTAAATCCTGAAGGTTTCTGGAGAGAACACGGCAACCGTATCGATTGGATGAATCCCTTCACTAAGGTAAAGAAGACTTCGTTCGATGACCATAACTTATTTATAAAATGGTTTTATGATGGCACGTTAAACGCATCATCTAACTGCCTAGACAGACATCTAGAAACCAACGCCGATAAGATCGCTATCATCTGGGAAGGCGATGATGCTAAAGATCAGCGCACTATCACCTATGGTGAGTTACACACAGATGTCTGTAAATTTGCTAATGCCCTTCGCAGCCAAGGGGTACGACGCGGCGATGTCGTCACAATATATATGCCTATGGTGCCAGAAGCGGCCGTAGCCATGCTTGCCTGTGCTCGTATTGGTGCCATTCACTCTGTTGTATTCGGTGGTTTCTCACCTGATTCAATCGCATCTCGCGTTATTGATGGTAATTCTAAAGTGGTGATCACCGCCGATGAAGGACTACGAGCGGGTCGTATTATTCCTCTTAAAGCCAATATCGATGAGGCGCTAGCTCATCCAGATGTAGACTGCGTTGAAAAAGTCATTGTCATGAAGCGCACTGGTGGTGACGTCAACTGGGTTGAAGGTCGGGATATCTGCTGGAATTCATTGATGGATACAGCATCTGAGTATTGTGTTCCTGAAGAGATGGGCGCTGAAGACCCACTGTTTTTGCTATATACCTCAGGTTCAACCGGTAATCCAAAAGGGGTGTTACACACCACCGGTGGTTACATGGTTTACGCTGCAATGACTCACGAATATGTATTCGATTATAAAGACGGCGAAGTGTATTGGTGTACTGCCGATGTAGGTTGGATCACGGGTCACTCCTATATGGTGTATGGTCCGCTAGCCAATGGTGCAACCGTATTAATCCATGAAGGTGTACCGAATTATCCGACACCAGCGCGACTCGGCGAAATGGTTGATAGACATAAAGTTAATATCCTTTATACCGCCCCGACACTCATTCGCGCGCTAATGGCCGAAGGTAAAGAGCAGTTCGATAACTTTGATGGTAGTTCATTACGCATTATGGGTTCAGTAGGCGAACCGATTAACCCAGAAGCATGGCGCTGGTACAACGATGTTATTGGTCATGAGAACTGCCCTATTGTTGATACTTGGTGGCAGACTGAAACTGGTGGAATTTTGATTAGCCCATTACCGGGAGCGACAGACACTAAACCTGGCTCTGCTACCCGTCCGTTCTTTGGTGTCCAACCCGCACTCGTTGACAACATGGGTAACATCGTTGAGGGCGCTAATGAAGGTAATCTAGTTATTCTAGATTCATGGCCTGGACAGATGCGAACCGTATTTGGCGATCATGAACGCTTTGTACTGACATACTTTAAAACCTTTAGAGGTATGTACTTTACAGGCGACGGTGCAAAACGTGATGAAGATGGTTACTACTGGATCACTGGCCGTGTTGATGATGTTATTAACGTATCTGGTCATCGACTCGGTACTGCTGAAGTTGAAAGTGCGCTAGTGGCTCATGAACAAGTCGCTGAGGCTGCCGTAGTGGGTTACCCACATGACATTAAGGGTCAAGGTATCTATGCCTACGTGACCCTTACTCGAGGCACCGTAGAAACCGAAGAGCTGCGTCAAGAGCTTAGGCAATGGGTTAGAAAGGAGATTGGTGCATTGGCTACGCCCGATTTAATCCAATATGCAGGCGGTCTACCTAAAACACGTTCAGGCAAGATCATGCGTCGATTCCTACGCAAGATTGCCGCCAATGAAGTGACCAACTTAGGTGACTCTTCAACACTTGCCGATCCAGCAGTGATTGACACGCTTATTGAGTCTCGACTCAACCGCAGTGAGTAATGGTTAAGTTTTACCTTCCCTAGCCCCTCATTGAGGGGCTTTTTTTATGACTTTAATAAACAAGCCAAAATTTTACTTATCCTCACTGCATATTTGTGTGATGATTTCGCTATCTGCTCTACTCCAATGGTTTGCCAAACGGAAACTAACTCGTGCAACTTAGAGATTACCAACAACAATCGGTTGATGCCGCCATCAGTCATTTTAAAGCAAGTGCCGACTCAGCAGTGCTTGTCTTGCCTACAGGTGCAGGTAAGAGCATCGTTATCGCAGAACTCGCTCGAATAGCCAAAGGACGGGTACTGGTATTAACCCACGTTAAAGAGCTTGTCGCGCAAAATGCCGAAAAAGTAGGGCTGTTGACCACTGAAGCTTCGATCTATTCAGCTGGCTTGAATCAGAAGTCCACCAGTGGCAAAACCGTCGTGGCCAGCATTCAATCTGCAGTAAAACAACCCGAACAGTTTGATGAACCCTATAGCCTCATCATCATCGATGAGTGTCATCGTGTTAGCCCAGAGAAAGACAGTCAATATCAGCAACTGCTCACTCACCTAAGATCAAAAAATAGTAGAATGAGATTATTAGGGTTGACAGCGACCCCCTACCGTCTCGATTTAGGTTGGATCTATCGCCATCACTATCACGGGAAAATAGGTAATACTGAAAAACCTGTATTTGAGAAGTGCATATTCGAGCTGCCAATGCGGCCGCTGATCAAACAAGGCTTTCTAAGCCAACCCAAAATGTTTGATGGCCTTAGCGCTCAATACGACTTTAGCGAACTCACCTCATCGCCAACAGGCGAATATAACGAGTCAGAAGTAAACTCACTGCTCAATCACTGCGGCCGTGCAACTACTGCTATTGTTAAGCAACTAATTGAACTGGCAAAACATCGACAGGGCGTGATTATCTTTGCCGCTACGGTCAAACATGCAGAGGAGATAATGGCTAAACTTGCGGGTAATAACCCTGCACTCGTTACCGCCAAGACATCTCGAGAAGACCGAGATCTGCTCATCAATGCCTTTAAAGCTAAGCAGATAAAGTTTCTTGTCAATGTTGCCGTCTTAACCACAGGCTTTGATGCCCCCCACGTTGATCTTATTGCCATAATGCGTCCCACCGCATCGGTAAGCCTTTTCCAACAGATGGTTGGCCGTGGTTTAAGGATTGATAAGAATAAAACTGAATGCCTTATTATTGATTATGCAGCCAACGGCTATGACCTTTTCTATCCTGAAGTCGGTCAACCTAAACCCAATAGCAAATGCAAGCCAGTTCAAGTGCACTGCCCTGTGTGTGATTTTGCCAATATTTTTTGGGGTTTAACCGATGATGATGGCGATATCATTGAGCATTTTGGTAGACGTTGCCAAGCATTAATCGAAACCATTGACGGCAAACAGCAGTGCGATTTTAGATTTCGCTCCAAGTCTTGCCCTAATTGCGGCGAAGAGAATGATATTGCCGCCAAGGTATGTAGCCATTGCCAATCTGTGTTAGTTGATCCTGATAAAAGGCTCAAAGAGGTATTACAACAGAAGCATCATCACCTTTTTAAGTGTCAAAGCATGCTGTTAGAACCTGATGGCGACCGTCTAATTGTGCGCTATATCGATATAGAGGGTAATGACTTTTGTCGCTACTTCAAAATGCAAACAGCGGCTCAAATTAGAGCGGTATTTGCACTGTTTATTTTTCCACATAGTAAAACACCGGGAATGAAACATAAAAAATATAGCTCTGCACAACAACTTGCTGCTGATGAGTCCTGTTTTAGAAAGCCCGACTTATTGTTGTTGAAGAAAAGTAAAAAAGGTTGGGATCTGCTGGAATCTATCTTTGATTACCAAGGCCGCTATCAAACACAACCTTCTGAATTAGAATAAAAATCAGTAATGCGATTAAACCGAGTTTAAATATCGATTAGAACTAATCTCTTGCCTATGTTATAAAGTGTTCAAGCTATTTTAGAGGAATTATTATGTTTGTTGTTATTTTCGGTCGTCCAGGTTGTCCTTATTGTGTTCGTGCAGTACAAGTTGCAGAGCAACTTACTGAAAAACGTGATGATTTCAAGTTTAAATATGTTGATATTCACGCAGAGGGGATCAGCAAAGCCGATTTAGAAAAAACAGTAGGTAAGCCAGTTGAAACCGTTCCGCAGATCTTTGTCGATAAGGACCATGTTGGTGGCTGTACTGAATTTGAGCAGTATGTTAGAAACAACGAATTAATGCCAGCAGCATAATTTAAGCGCTTTAAATAAAAAAGGAGGCTATCGCCTCCTTTTTTGTGGGTAACATTTAATCTAGTTACCTATCTACCCTCGACTAAAGCACATATTTCATTGAGAAAATCACTCGATTTAGCTCACCATCAAGGCCATTTTCTTTGGTGTTCTTAGCATACATATACTCTACGCCCACAGTCAGTGGCTTCACCGGTGAGTATAGTAAGTTGATGTAACCCGAGTAAGAATCTTTGTTAACATTATTACCGATTAAATTGACCTCGTTATCAGCTTTAAAACCTGACCCCGTGATACTAGTACGCCATTTATCATTCCACCAGTGGCGGTAAGAGATGTAGCCACCATATGAGCTTATAGCCTCTATATCACCATTAGCGTCCAACACACCAGCATTGGCATAGTTAAGCGCCATATAACGCCCTAGACCTTCACCATAGGTCGCTGACATTTTAATATCATCTTGCCCAACAGGAATAACACCTGTAAAGCTCACACCATAACCGAATGTCGTTGAGTCTAGATCGTCTTTTTCAATATTAAGCTGTCGTGCTAGCCCGGCAAAGGTAAAGGCTGCTCCACCTTCTGTTTTCATGTTGTAGCGCGCGACAAAATCAGGCACCATGCCGCTGCCACTTGTGATACGGGCGCCAGTTGGATCGCGGTAGCCGTTTAAAGTCGTTTCTGGATTCTCAGCAGAGAACTGAAAACCACCATTGGTGTAACGAACCATGGTTTGACGCACGAACGGCGTACCTTCAGCAGCACCAACAAAGTCTAAGTTTTCAGGCAATGCACCTGGGTTTTGGAAGGTGGTCCACATTTGGCCAGCTGCCCAGTTGTCAAAACTGAGAAAAGCTTGGCGAATACGAGGAGAGTAACTGTTTGATACTCGCTCGTTACCGTCGGTATGAGTCATAAAATCAAGTTCAATAAACCCGACCAGCTTATGACCATCAATATCAGTAGACGATTTAAAGTTGAAGCGTGACTCTCTTGCTTGAAAATCGACGACTTGGTTGCCTCTGCTTGAGTCACCATAAATAGTGCCTGGTACATAAAACTGACGAGATAGGTTTCCAGAATCAGGTGCGCCATTACTGTAGTCACTAAACATAACATCAGCTTTTACATAACCACCGAACTTAAAATCTGTCTCTGCATATGCACTGACGCTCATTGTCGCAATCGCTGCGGCGCAAAGAACGCTTAGTTTTGCTTGTTTCATTCCCTTTCTCCCATATTTTTTTATTATCCTTACGAAATATGACCGACTTAACAACAAGTCAACATTAGCAATAGGTCTATCAGACAAAGGTAGAACAACCATTACAAATTAATCACATTCGCATTCGACGCCGCTAATATTAGTAAAGAATTATACAAAGTGTTAATTAGTACCGTTTTTTTGGAGGATAAGTCATTAATGAAATTTTAGATTTTGCTGAAAGACAAATAGGGGGATATCTAGAAAGTACGTTACAAGGCAACCAATTACTCAGTTAAAACAGCCACTTCCACATGTCAATCTAGATTGACATTGCACTGCAAAAAATGTGTAACACTGTTGTCATCTCATTAATAAAAACTCTAAACTATTTCATTGAGTCTTTTCCAGTTTCCTCTATCCAACTTTATCAACAGTTTTTATTTGGTATACAGCTTAAAATTTTCGTTAGAATGATTACCTGATAATATTTTTCATAAAAAGAAATGGAGTGGTGAATAAAGATTATTAGGAAGAAAGCTTACTTAAAATAACCGATATGCAGATAAAGGCAGAAATAGCTGGTTTCACCAGTTTTATCTATTACATAAATGCTGCATACACATTATCGAGTAATATACATGACGAGAACCGCGCTGATAAAACGAACAACAACCGTTTTGGTTGCATATTTGGCATTTTCAGTCTTGAAAATAGAATAGATAAAAGCGAGTAGACTTTTGAAGTAGATTTTGAAGTAGTTTATTGCGGTAATCGATTGAAACAGAAAGTGGTGGGCTGTGAAGGATTCGAACCTTCGACCAATTGGATAAGAAAGAGCAAGCCAACTGCCTATTCATCAATACCAGCAGCAACTGAACTAACAGCTAAATCTAGATAGCATAAAATTTCTATCAATCGGAAATAAAATAGAGTAGCTGAAAATGGAGTAAATTTATGAAGTGGTGAGTAAACGAAGTAAGATATTGCAGTTTACGATTGAAACAGAAAGTGGTGGGCTGTGAAGGATCTGAACCTTCGACCAATTGGATAAGAAAGAGCAAGCCAACTGCCTATTCATCAATACCAGCAGCAACTGAACTAACAGCTAAATCTAGATAGCATAAAATTTCTATCAATCGGAAATAAAATAGAGTAGCTGAAAATGGAGTAAATCTATGAAGTGGTGAGTAAACGAAGTAAGATATTGCAGTTTACGATTGAAACAGAAAGTGGTGGGCTGTGAAGGATTCGAACCTTCGACCAATTGGTTAAAAGCCAACTGCTCTACCAACTGAGCTAACAGCCCTTTCTGGTAATGCTGGTATTACATTTTCTGAATTTTATTGCCTTGAAGCAAATCCACCTCAGAAGTGGTGGGCCGTGAAGGATTCGAACCTTCGACCAATTGGTTAAAAGCCAACTGCTCTACCAACTGAGCTAACGGCCCTTTCTGGTATTGCGTTTCTGAATTCATCTGCCTTGAAGCAAATCCACCTCAGAAGTGGTGGGCCGTGAAGGATTCGAACCTTCGACCAATTGGTTAAAAGCCAACTGCTCTACCAACTGAGCTAACGGCCCTTTCTGGTATTGCGTTTCTGAATTCATCTGCCTTGAAGCAAATCCACCTCAGAAGTGGTGGGCCGTGAAGGATTCGAACCTTCGACCAATTGGTTAAAAGCCAACTGCTCTACCAACTGAGCTAACGGCCCTTTCTGGTATTGCGTTTCTGAATTCATCTGCCTTGAAGCAAATCCACCTCAGAAGTGGTGGGCCGTGAAGGATTCGAACCTTCGACCAATTGGTTAAAAGCCAACTGCTCTACCAACTGAGCTAACGGCCCTTTCTGGTATTGCGTTTCTGAATTCATCTGCCTTGAAGCAAATCCACCTCAGAAGTGGTGGGCCGTGAAGGATTCGAACCTTCGACCAATTGGTTAAAAGCCAACTGCTCTACCAACTGAGCTAACGGCCCTTTCTGGTATTACATTTTCTGAATTCATCTGCCTTGAAGCAAATCCACCTCAGAAGTGGTGGGCCGTGAAGGATTCGAACCTTCGACCAATTGGTTAAAAGCCAACTGCTCTACCAACTGAGCTAACGGCCCTTTCTGGTATTGCTTACATCATTAACGCTTTATTTAGATTAACTAAACAATTCGCTTAGATGCCCTCTGGAAGACGGTGTCTCTCTGAGGGCGCCTATAATACCTTTTTCATTTGCTCATGCAAGTGCAATTTTCCCATTTTTCATCGTTTGCATGAAAAACAGTCTAAGAGATTGTTTTTTGAATAAATCGCAATCAAAGTGCTGAAAGTTGCTGCTGTGCAATGCGGGCTGCTGCGCTATTAGCATATTCCTTCACAACTTTCTGGTAATAAGCTTTCGCTCTGGCTTTATCACCAGTTTTCTCAGAAATCATACCAAGCTTAACTAAACTCTCGCCTCGCTTGCCTGAATCCTTAAATTTATCAACCACAGTTGTAAATGCCTTAGCCGCAGCAACAAACTCGCTCTTATTATAGAGTAGCTGACCTAACCAGTAGTTAGCATTGGGTGCATAACTGGAATTCGGGTAGTTTTCTATAAATTTGGCAAAAGCAGGAATGGCAGCTTCGTACTTTTTCTCTTTAAGTACTAGATTTACAGCTTGCTCATAGCTAGCCGTCTCACCTAATGTAGAATTAGCACTACTATTGTCACCTGATGCGACCATAGGAGCTGAGGGCTTACTCGAGATATTAGCAATATCTTCATACAGCTGACGTTGTCTTTGCAGCATCTGCTCTATTAGATAAGACTGTTGCTCACTTAATCCACGCAGATCGAGGACTTCTTGTTGCAAAGCGTCTAAACGCTGCTGCATAGCAAATTCAGTTTGCTGTTTAGCTTTTACAATTCGCTCTAGACGAGCCACTCTATCGTCTGAAGAGCCACCAGCAACATCCTCAACTGGAGCAGGTGCAGCATTCGCTGCACTCGCTAGGATGATTGCCGCTGATATCACGGCGTATTTCATAGGGTAAACCTTTTACCTAAACATTAGTATACAAGTACAGCACGACGATTTTTAGCAAAACCATCATCAGTACGTGTAAGATCCATTGGCTTTTCTTCACCGTAGCTAACAATACTCATTTGGCTAGGTTGAACACCCATGCCTTGTAGGTATTTAGCCACCGCTTTAGCACGACGTTCGCCTAGTGCAATGTTGTACTCAGGTGTACCGCGCTCATCAGCATGACCTTCAATCATCACTCGAACATTCTGATGTTCAACAAGATAGTCACCATGGGCTTCTAACACTTCAGCAAATTGCTGAGAAACTGAACTGCGATCAAAATCAAAATAGATGATGTGTTCTTTTCTTAGCTCTTGAAACTTAAGCTGCTGCTGTTCATGTGGTGTTAATACCGGCGCGACACCGCCAGTTTCAACGCCATTGTTAGCAGATTCACTTGTTGATGTTTCAGTAGAGCTAGTTGCATCTGTTTCAGACTCAGAAGTCGAGCTACAGGCACTGATAGCCATAATAGGAAGTACGACTAACATGGCTTTAAATAGCTTATTCAGATCCATTTTAAAATCCTTAATCTTTATAGTTAGAGAAATGGTGACCAAGAAGGTGATTTAACTTCACCTTGTCCGGCGGGTAATCTAGCCTTAAAACGTCCATCCATAGAAACTGCGGCCAATACCTGTTTACCTTGGTATGTTGTTCCGTAAATAACCATAGTACCGTTAGGTGCCAGGCTTGGTGATTCATCGAGTCGTGTACTCGTCAAAACTTGCATAAATCGGGTTTCAAGATCCATTCTTGCGATATTGAATTTCCCATTAGTACGATTTACAAAAACAATGCTGCGTCCATCAGGTGCAATTGATCCACCGAGGTTCCACTCACCTTCAAACGTTAAGCGAGAAATCTTACCAGAATCTAAAAACACTCGATATAGCTGAGGGCGACCGCCACGCTCAGACGTCAATAGCAGTGACTTTCCATCAGGGAACCACGACGGTTCAGTATCAATTGCGTAATGATTTGTCACACGCTTTACAGCACTGGTTGCGATATCGACGACATAAATATCTGGCTGTCCATCTTTCGACAACGTCACCGCTAACTTTTTACCGTCAGGAGAAAACACTGGAGCGCCGTTAATACCGTTAAAGCTAGTGACTTTTTTACGCGCCTGGGTATAAATGTTTTGTACAAACACTTCCGCTTTACGATTTTCAAAACTCACGTAGGCGAGTTGCTGCCCATCTGGAGACCATGATGGTGACATCAATGGTTCAGGGGAACGTAGTAACATCTGTTCGTTATAGCCATCGTAATCGGAGATCATCAACTGATAAGGTGACTTTTCGCCATGCTTGACAACAACATAAGCAATACGCGTTAGGAATGCACCACGAATACCTGTTAATTTCTCGTAAACTACATCACTAATACGATGCCCATACTGTCTAAACTGTGCAGCACTAATCACAGTTTCGCGGCTATCGATCACTAAATCTTTTGCTGCTTGTGGACCCATATCAGATTGTAATTGCGCTTTGACCAAATCGATTAGCTCAAAGCTAACCAAGTATTTGTCAGCGCCATAAGGTTTGATTGACCCCATCACAACTGCTTCGGCAGGTTGTGCCATCCAAGCCTTAGCATCAAATTGCGCTAATGTACTGATATTACGCTGCGGTAGACTCAACTCATCTGAGGGGCTAAATGTACCACTGCGCGCAAGATCTGACATAACAACATCGGATATTTGTGACGGCATAGGGCCTGTGCCTTGCCAAACAAACGGAACCACTGCTATCGGCCTTGCAGCATCAACCCCTTCGGTAATAACGATATCTAATGCCGCTTTAGCAGGCATGGTACAAATGAGCAGGCTTGCAAGTAGCCATTGTCCCAAAATCTTCATGTGACTCCTTTAATTGAATGAAGGTCTATAAATAATATTTAGTTCTTTAAGCTTTTCATATACCGCTGGCTCACTCGACACTGGTAACTTTTGAAGCCTTTGAATAGCTGATTGTGTTGCCGTACATAAAGCAGGATCACCTTCAATAATACGGTTGGTCGTAACAAAACCATCTTTTGCCAGACGCACCAACACCTTACAACTCTTCCCTCTCATGGACTCTTCTTGTCGCACATTACGAGCAATCGTTGCAATAATCATTGATGTATAACGATCTACTTCACTCGTAACTTGTTTATTACGCGTTTGCGACAGTGCGACCTGCTCTGCAGCCAAAGCATCTTGCATCATCTGCTCTTGCTGCCGACGTGCTTGCTCCTCAGCTTTGCGTTTACGTTCAGCTTCCGCCTTACGCTTACGTTCATCTGCGGCTTTCTTAGCTGCAGCTTCTTCTGCTTTGCGCTTATCAGCCGCTTTTTTCGCAGCTTCTTCAGACGCTTTGCGTTCCTTATCTTTTTGCTTACGATCCGCTTCCGCTCTCGCTGCTTTCTCTTTTTCCTGTTTTTGCTTTAACTGAGCCGCTTTAGCGGCGTCATTAGCATTTCTGGTTTCAATCTCTTTCTGCTTACGTTGCTGCTCTAACTTTTTAATTTGTGCTTGCTCGCGTTCGCGCTCTTTTCGAGCTTCACGTACCCGCCTATCGGCGTCATCTTGACGAGCTTTCTCTTTACGTGCAGCTTCACGCTTTTGTGCTTTTAACCTTTCAACGTGCTCGGCGACTTTTTGCTGATCAACCACTACCGCTTGCACTGCTGGCGCACTAGCCTGCGGTATAGGTTTAGGCTTGTCAGAAAAATCTACCCCTAACGCTAGAATAACTATCACGCCAATATGAATCCCAGCTGAAATTGACACTGGAATGGTTAATTCTGATTTAGCCGCCACTACTTATCCTCCGGCGAATCTGTCATCAATCCTACAGAAGGCACCCCAGCCCCTTGCAGCGTCACCATTAGCTGGATCACCTTTTCATAAGCAATACTCCGGTCAGCTTTAACAACTACCGGACGCTCAGGCTCCAATTGAATAATCGCGCCAACGCGAATAGCAACTTCTTCAAGCTCAAGTACCTCTTTGGTACTCGAACTGCCCACATCTAAATAGTACTCACCCATGGCATCTATTGACGCAACCACTGGTGGCTTGCTATCAGCAGGTAAAGACTCTGCGGCGCCTTGGGGCAGATCAACTTTAACCCCTTGGGTTACAATCGGCGCAGTCACCATAAAGATAATTAAAAGTACCAACATCACATCGATATAGGGCACCACATTAATTTCAGCGACGGGGCGACGACGCTTCCTTTGGTAGCCTTGATGCATTATGCCTGTTCCTTCTCGCTGTATGCTTGGCGATGCAAGATGCTTGAGAACTCTTCCATAAAGTTGGCGTAAGACATCTCTATCTTATCCACTTGAGTAGAGAAGCGGTTATAAGCAATGACGGCAGGAATAGCGGCAAACAGGCCCATTGCCGTTGCAATCAAGGCTTCTGCAATACCAGGCGCGACCATGGCAAGCGTGGCATTTTCAACCGCACCCAGGGCAATAAAAGAGTTCATGATCCCCCAAACCGTTCCAAACAGACCAATGTAAGGGCTAGTAGAACCTATTGTTGCCAATAGCGGTAAATGAGTTTCAAGCTTTTCCATTTCACGAGAAAGTGAGACTCGCATGGCACGGTAACTACCATCCATAACCGCTTCAGGCACTCGTCCGTTTAATTTATTCAAACGTGCGTACTCTTTAAAACCAGTCACAAACAGCGCTTCAAGACCTATGTTACGATCCTGGCGCGCAGACAGCTCTTGATAGAGTTTATTGAGATCAACACCCGACCAAAACTTATCTTCAAATTTGAGTGCTTCCTTTTTTGCTACCGTTAATAATTTACGACGTTGAAGGATCACAGCCCAAGAGGCAATAGATAGACTAAGTAAGGTCAACATTACAAATTTAACTAAAAAACTTGCTTGTAAAAATAATCCAATAAAAGAAATATCAGCTTCCACCGTTAAACTCCTGGGCAATATTTTGCGGAATGGCTCGGGGTCTCATACGTGATAATGCGACGCAGGCAACTAAAATTTCAGCCTCGCAATACGTAACGCCCTGTTCATCAATTAAACGCTGTTTAAACACCAACGACGCTTTCTTAAGTTGTATGACCTCTGTTTCGACCATAAGGTTCTGCTCAAAACGGGCAGCTTTACAAAAATCCACTGCTGCACGCTTTACAACAAAGGCGATATCGTCGGCAAGCAGTGCTGTCTGACTCACGCCCATCGCCCGTAACCATTCGGTTCGCGCGCGCTCAAAAAACTTTAAATAATTGGAGTGATAAACAACACCACCCGCATCAGTATCTTCGTAATAAACGGAAATAGGCCAACGAAACATATAATGATATCGCCATTTAATCAGATAAAATAAGAGGCCTACTATACCTAGCCAGTATGCAATTGGGAATGGCGATATGTGATAAGCCGAGTGGTTCTTCATAAAATATTGTTAATAATCTTAAAGGATTATTACATCTATACCCAAGCTAACTCAAAATGGATAATTCGGCATGCTGACCAATGATAGAGTTAACTTCGGTTAATTGCGCCAGTATTAACGGTATTGCCACCGTTTGTGCTGCTCTTCTTCATATAGTACTACTGGTTATCCTTTCTTTAACTAAGGTGCTTAGCTATCGTTTTTTGAGCAAAAGAAAGGGAAGCCTGAGCTCCCCTTCTAATCAACTAACTTCTGAGTCTAAACCTAGTCCTAAAACCAAATCAAAACCTATTGTGCAATTTTGGCAGGGATGTTTAGACCAAAGTTATGCCATAAAAAACTATAAATATCAGCAAACTCATCAATCTTCATCGCCGTCGGCTTACCAGCGCCGTGGCCCGCTTTCGACTCTATTCGCATGATAACAGGCGCATCGCCTTGCTGTTTCTCTTGCATCATGGCACCAAACTTAAAGCTATGCAGTGGTACAACCCTGTCATCGTGATCTGCAGTCATCACCATGGTAGCAGGGTAAGATTGTGCTGTTACATTGTGGTATGGCGAGTAGGCATATAAAGCAGGGAACTGCTCGCCGTTATCGGCACTACCGTATTCGCTAGTCCATGCCCAGCCGATAGTGAACTTTTGGAAACGTAGCATATCCAACACACCTACCGCTGGCAGCACAGCTGCAAACAGTTCTGGACGCTGAGTCAATGCTGCGCCCATCAACAAACCACCATTACTACGGCCGTAAGCACCTAGCTTAGAAGTGTTAGTGTAGTTCTCATTGATCAAGTACTCAGCAGCGGCATAATAATCGTCAAAAACATTCTGTTTTTTGTCGAACATACCCGCTTGATGCCAACTTTCACCGTATTCAGCACCACCACGCAAGTTAGGCACTGCGTATACACCGCCCATGTCCATCCATGCGATATTTGCAGGGCTAAAACGTGGGGTTAATGAAATAGCAAAACCACCGTAAGCATATAGCAAGGTCGGATTGTTACCGTCTTTAATCAAGCCTTTTTTGTATGAGATCATCATCGGCACTTTAGTACCGTCTTTACTGCGATAAAACACTTGCTCTGACGTGTAATTATCAGGCTCAAATGAGACGGTTGGTTTGGAGTAAAGTGTTGACTTCCCCGTTTTGAAATCAAATTTGTAAGTAGTTTGCGGTTGAGTGTAACTATTGAATACGTAGTAGAAGTAATCTTTACTGCGTTTACCATAAGGCCCAGCAACCTTTCCTTTACCTGGTAAAGCAACGTCTTGGCGCTTATCACCATTCATGCTGTAAATCGTTAATTTGCCAAGAACGTCATGCAGGTAGCTGACAACGATATGATCATTAACGATAGCAATATTGCTTATCGGGTCTTTTAGCTCAGGAATAATGGTCTGCCAATTGTCCTTAGCGCTTTTATTCACATCAATGGCAATCACTTTGCCGTTTGGCGCGTGATAATCTGTTTTAAAGTAGAAAGTCGACTTATCGTTACCAATAAAGCTATATTCCGCCTCTAAGTCAGGGATAAGTTCAACTACTTCAGCTTGAGGAGTTTTCAATGATTTATAAAAGAAACGGTTGCGGCTGTCAGTACCTTGCGAGATATAAAGCAACAGGTAATCGCCTTTTTCAGTCACTTCAATCCCAAAGCCCCAATCTTTGTTTTGTGGCCTTTCATATACCAAGGTGTCTGCTGACTGGCTGCTGCCTATTTTATGAAAATACACTTTTTGATTAAAGTTCACATCAGCGAGTGCGTTTCCTCCCTTTGGCGCATCATAACGGGCGTAATAGACGCCAGTGTTATCACTATTCCACACCGCACTGGAAAACTTTATCCAATCTAGCTGATCAGTTAACTTCTTTCCCGTCGCAATATCGACAAAGTGCCAGGTTTGCCAATCAGAACCTGATTTGGAAATACCGTATGCTAACGTTTTACCATCATCACTGACCGACGTACCCGACAGCGCAATAGTGCCGTCAGATGAAAACGTATTCGGGTCAAGTAGCACTTTCTCGTTACCCTTGGCATCTTTCACAAATAAAACGGACTGGGCTTGCAGGCCGTTATTGCGATAGTAAAAAGTGTTAGTGCCCTTTTCATTTGGCGCAGAAATTTTCTCAAAATTCCACAGTTCAGTGATGCGATCGACAATGGCTTGTTTGTTTTCAATAGCACCTAAGTAAGCTTTGCCATCTTGCTGTTGCTGCTTCACCCATTGCAGAGTTTTATCTGACTCAACTTCTAAATAACGGTAAGGATCAGCTACCTGAACACCATGAATGGTTTCAATGACGCTATCTTGGCCCGCTATAACCGCTTCGGCCTGTGGTTCTTCAACAGATGGTGATTGGCACCCGACGATGGCAACCCCTAATCCGATAGCCAATAACTGTCTTTTGGCAAAAAAAGAATTAATTCGCATTATTTATATCCCTGATTCACTTATCCGTAGTGCAACACACCTGAACTGCCTGACTAGGTAAGCTTTTTTATTAAGTTGCCATAAATGGCCATTTTCAAGATGTACTATACAAACTAATAAAAAACAGCGCAAAAAATTGTTGTAGCCCTAGCTTGGCTTATGTCACGGCTCCATCATTAATAATCTAGCAACATAGATTAATTATATATTATGTAGAATTATGCATAAAACGTGACTAAGGACTCGTTAAGTAGCCTCTAGAGCGATAAAACCGTCAAAAACCCGCCACCAACACATTAGTAAAACTAATGATGACATTCAATTATTCTAGTTTGTAAGGTTAGCATCCTCGCTCTATAATTCGTCTCGTTTTCAGGAAGTGTCTGCCTAGCAGATTCGGAAACAAAGAACTCTTAAACTTTGGTGGTTATCCACGGAAGTTACATCCCTGGTTCTTAGCTTGACTTCCTTCCTTCAATTTGTTGATTGCAAATCATATATTTTTGCAGCCCGCTTACTTTTGTAAGCGGGCTTTTTTTTATCTTTTTTTTACCAATGCCTAAATAACAAAAAGCCCCGCTATATAAACAGGGCTAATATGGTGATTAAGGTAACAAGAGCACCTAGGTTAAATGCTTAAAGCGGTTTACTTATTCTAATCACTACTCTGCGGTTTCTGGCGCGCTCATCAATGCTTAGGTTTGATGCCACATGTCTACGCTCTCCATGACCCATGGTGTGAATACGACTCTGTGGAATACCGCTAGCCACAAACAGCTCTTTCACTGAATCTGCGCGCTGTACCGACACCTTTTCGTTAGCGCTGCGACCACCATAGCTATCGGTGTAAGCATCAATTAATACTAGATCAACATTTTGGTCGTAGGCTAGATATTCTTGTACCTTGCTAATTTGTGCCTTGGCATAACGTGTTAACTCCGTGCCACCCGACTCGTAGGTGAGCACTGTAAAGGCGATATCTTCAAAAGAGTAAGGCAGTAGTGTCGACAAGCAAGATTTAAACTGCGCGTATTGGCGCCTAAAGTTTACCGCAGACAAGCCAACCGCTATTTTATTACTCTCGTTGTACCAATCAGCATAATAAAAAGTAGGTTGCATACCGCTCTCAAGTTCGGCCAACATCGACCAAGCTGCGTTACGCGGCACTTCACCACTAAAATATTTCTGATAGGTCAGCTCAGTGATCTCTTTTGAAACCACACCTGGTCGCCATGCCGGCGCCATGCTCATTAACTTAGCCTCTGTGACTTGGTCAGGTTTAACCCACATATCGAGAGTAAAGTTCAAATTATGGTTTTTACCCGCAATACTGGTAAAAACAGCTTTTCCGTAGGAAGGGATATCGTGCTCAAGACGACACATTACCGGATTATTGCCGCTCACGCGCCACTGAGACTCTTCTAATGAAGCCACATATTGCTTTAAATCAGCGTTGGCAAAAAAGGGGAAGCATATTAATGTCGCAAAAAGAACGCTAAGCCGCATAAAACTACTCTCTATAATTGAGTCACTACACTCTATCGGCACAAAATTATCTTTCTTTAGCTTATAAAACGACCAAACGAACATGACAGTCATTATCTGTTGCCCCATAATAGGCACCTGCTAACTTTTTGGAAAATTTAATGACTGACACTTTCGACCCCAACAAATTGAAAAACCGCTTTAGAGGATACTTCCCAGTGGTTATCGATGTTGAAACAGCCGGGTTCAATTCAAAGACCGACGCGCTACTAGAAATTGCAGTCACTATGTTAAAGATGGATGACGACGGCATAATCGGCTTAGATAAGACGCTGCATTATCACATCGAGCCATTTGAAGGTTCTAACCTCGAACCAGAAGCGTTAGCATTCAACGGTATTGACCCGACTAACCCGCTTCGCGGCGCAGTAAGTGAGAAAGAAGCTTTTCTAGAGATATTTAAAGAGGTAAAAAAAGCCCAAAAAGCCTCAGAGTGTCATCGCAGTATTATTGTGGCCCATAATGCCGCATTCGATCATGGCTTTGTTAGCCAAGCCATCGAGCGTAATGGCCTTAAACGCACACCGTTTCACCCTTTTGCCACATTCGACACAGCTGCACTTGCAGGTCTTGCCATCGGCCAAACTGTATTGGCGAAAGCGTGCGCAATGGCAGGCATTCCATTTGATAACCGTGAAGCCCACTCGGCGTTATATGACACAGAGCGCACCGCGGAACTGTTCTGCTTAATCGTCAACCGCTGGAAGTCACTCGGCGGCTGGCCATACATCGCCGACGAGTCTGAGTCAGAAGATGTGGCGGAAGTAGACGTTAAACCTGAAGCCTAGCCGTAAGGTTAGCTTTCATCGCTAATTAAAAAGCCGCAAATAATGCGGCTTTTTTATGTTTTAAATTTGAGCTTGGAGTTAAGATCAAAGAACGCCAATTACTCAGGACTTATCGAAAAATCGTCTCACATTGTCTTTTGTTATAATTACCTACCCAAAACTTATGCTTCTTGAGGGTATGCTTGCCCTTTATCTTGGTTTGAGGCGGGTGAGGAAGCGTGTCTATGTAACCATACCCACCTATCTGTTTTTCTTAATGCCACACTCCAACGAATTGGAATTTTTAATTTACTACTCGGGGAGTCAAGATGAATCGCTAATGAAATAGCAACTACAGCATAATCATTTAAAATAGTTATCTTTGACCATTGCCACTCAAATTCACTTGCAGTAGCTTCAGCAAAATTTCGAAGGAACAACTCCTTAACAGAATGTCTTCCTACGCAAAGTTCGTCAGCACCAGTACCAATGACAGAAATATCATTGCTATCCTCAAAAACATGCATCAAGGCATTAATATCTTTAGCACAATATGCTTTTGCATAATCTTCTAAAGTAGATTTGATTTCTTGTTGTTCTGTCATGTAACACCTTCCGAATTTAAGATCTAATATAAATATAGCCACTCACAATAGATCAACAATACAATTCGGTATGGGTGGCTCGATTTACTGCTTGGTAATCGGCAATTAAAATTGCTACAGAATTTAGTTCTGGCTCCACAATCATGCAGTTAAATTCATGGGGAGCCCTCAGACTCCACTCCCGCATATTCATGACGAAGGCGTATGATTTTCTAACCACATTAAAGGGTGCTGCCACAAATGACTCGCTTTGCGACTAAAAAACTTCATATGCCCTATTTCACCCAAATTGTTAGCTTCAGGCGATAAGGTCATTGTTGCAGCATTCATGTTTTCAAACACAGCCAACATATCTGTCACATTGATATCAATAGCAATATCATCATCGGTTGCATTTACCCACAGTGACGGCGTCGAAAGCGAATTGTACGAGTGAGTATGTATCGATTTTCCAAAAGCTGTTTTTACATAACCCTGACCATTACACCAATGACGCCATTGTTGGGCAACGCCTTTAGGCAGCGGCTCTCCCATGCCAAGCAACTGCGATTTAGTATGGCCAAAAAGCAAGTTACTCACAGGAATAAATAGATTCATAAAAAAATGCGCTTTTAAGGCGTAAGGCATTTTCATGTTTTTTAACCGACCGGAAGAGCTCGCAAAAGTGAAGATTGAGTTGAGATCTCTGGCATTGTGCATTAAACCAACCAATTGCCCACCCGCACTGTGACCAATCAAATGATAAGCACTATCTGGATAGCTTTTTTTGAGGAACTCAAGAATGGCTGGCATATCTTGTTCGCCCCAACACTGCAATGTGGCATTACTAGCACTAACTTTACCCGATAATGACAGTCCAATACCGCGGTTATCAAAGGTGATCACGGCATAACCATGCCCAGCTAAAAACTCGGCAAACCCCTTGTAAAATCGCTGCGAGATCCCAGTGGCTGGGCCGATCAATATCGCCCCTTTCACCTTACCGCGGGGTTTAAATAAGGTGGCTGCAAGTTTGTAATCGTCTTGGCAATAAACCTCTACGTCTTCGATGGAAAAATCATTCATTTCAAGCCCGCTAAATATCGCAACATTTTTACAACACTACAATAGAGGTCATACCAGCTGCAACTTTTTTAATATACTGCATGCGACCTTTGGATCTTAAATGCGGTAAACCCCAGTAAACTGGCTCAGTCGTAAAATAGGGCTGTGTTTATAAATTTGTGCCACTTCCGAACAATTTTAATCTGTAGGAATAACAGCAATCTCCCCCGTTGGAAGTTTCGCTTTTCAGAAATTTCGCCGGGGCGCTGAGGATTACCTCTTATGAAATCAAGTGCGGGGACTAGCGTTTTCCCCTTGGATCTACTCTTTATTACTAGAATGGGCGAAGCGCCACGATCGTGATTTTTCTTATCTAAAATATAGAAACAAAAGTGTCTGCATTAAATCGCAGACACAAAAAAGCCGCGTTTAAACGCGGCTTTCTAATAACTAAACGCAAATATTATAGCTGATCTGCGTTGTCGCTTAGGTAAGAGGCAACACCTTCTGTTGTTGCGTCCATACCCTTGTCGCCTTTTTCCCAACCAGCAGGACACACATCACCGTGCTCTTCGTGGAATTGAAGTGCATCTACCATACGCAGCATTTCATCAACGTTACGACCTAGTGGAAGATCGTTAACCACTTGGTGACGAACTTGACCTTCTTTGTCGATTAGGAAAGAACCACGGAAGGCAACACCGGCTTCTGGATGCTCAACATCGTATGCTTTACAGATTTCGTGCTTAACATCTGCAACCAAGGTGTACTGAACTTGGCCAATACCACCTTTGTCGATAGGAGTGTTACGCCATGCATTATGAGTAAACTGAGAATCGATAGAAACACCGATAACTTCAACGCCACGCTTTTTGAACTCGTCCATACGGTGATCGAAAGCGATCAACTCTGAAGGACATACAAATGTAAAGTCTAGTGGGTAGAAGAATAAGACGGTTGGCTTACCCTTGATTGCTTCAGACAAGTTAAAGGTATCTACAATTTCACCATTACCAAGTACCGCAGCAGCAGTAAAATCAGGAGCCGGACGGCCTACTAATACACTCATTTTATTTCTCCATCTATGGATTGCTAAAAACGCTGGTTCGTTTTAAATCTAAAGGCATTATAGGCAGTGTTTTAGTTCACACAAGCTATTTGAGATCAATATCACCTTTTTAAATCATTATTCTGTTAACTGGCTAGAATGCCGTCAGCATCCCCTTATTATTAGTACTGATATTTACACTTTATATGCAATTAAAGCTACAGCGGGTTCACAACTCACATCGAAATCAAGATATAGCACAGTGGTACTGGACATCAGTGCTGTTAACAGGCAAAAATAGCAGCTACTTTAAATATAAGAAAAAGATTAACCATATTATGAACGCTGTCGTCATTGCCGTTTGCTTAATGCTGGGCTTAAGCCTTGCTCGAGTAAATGTAGTTATTGCTCTCACCATTAGCGCTCTCGTGGCGGGCTTAGTAGGAGGGATGGGGTTACAACAAACTGTTGATGCCTTTAATACCGGTTTAGGTGGAGGTGCTCAGATTGCCCTTAGCTATGCACTGCTTGGCGCTTTTGCAGTAGCCTTGTCTCATTCTGGACTCACCACACTTATTTCTCGCAAGATGATTGGCGCTTTAGGTAAAGAGCAGTCTAGCCAAAACATCAAAAAAGTGCGTTGGGCGCTATTATTGGCTATTTTGACAATGGCTATATCATCACAGAATATTTTGCCAATTCACATTGCGTTCATTCCTATTTTGATCCCGCCTTTATTGCACCTGATGTCCAAACTGTCGCTGGATCGACGTTTAGTCGCTTGTGTACTGACATTTGGTCTAGTCACCACCTATATGATCTTACCTGTAGGTTTTGGCGGTATTTTCCTCAACGATATATTGCTGGCAAACCTTAACAATAATGGCTTGGAAGCCGTTCGCTCTCAGATCCCCCAAGCAATGTTACTGCCCGCTTTGGGGATGATTACTGGTTTATTGATTGCAGTGTTTATCACTTATCGTAAACCACGGGAGTATGAAGAGCAGTTGATCTTGACCGCTGAGCCAGAGGAAGGGGTCAATAAACGTAATATTGCCATCGCGATGATTGCGATTATCGCCACGCTTGTCACCCAGCTTTATACCGGCTCAATGATTTTCGGTGCGCTCATCGGCTTTATCATCTTTAGTTTCTCTGGTGCACTTAAACATGTCGCCGACCAAGATGTATTTAACCAAGGCGTGCGCATGATGGCCAATATCGGTTTTATCATGATCTCTGCTGCTGGTTTTGCCGCTGTAGTTAAAGAAACAGGCGATGTCAGTACTCTAGTGGCTTCACTTAGCGATATCATCGGTGACAACAAAGCATTAGCTGCATTCTTGATGTTACTGGTAGGTCTGTTGATCACCATGGGAATTGGTTCATCGTTCTCAACGATCCCAATTATTGCCACTATTTACGTGCCACTAGCGCTGACTTTTGGCTTCTCAGTTGCCGCAACTATTGCACTCGTGGGCACTGCTGCAGCGTTAGGTGATGCAGGCTCACCGGCATCCGACTCAACCTTAGGCCCGACGGCTGGTCTGAATGCAGATGGACAACACGACCATATCAGAGACAGTGTTATTCCAACATTTATTCACTACAACATTCCGCTGTTAGTGTTTGGTTGGATTGCCGCCATGGTGCTCTAGGTGTTAGATGCTAGGTTCTAGGTTCTAGGTTCTAGGTTCTAGGTTCTAGGTTCTAGGTTCTAGGTTCTAGGTTCTAGGTTCTAGGAAGGACAAAAACAAAAAAGGAGCTATTTAGCTCCTTTTTTTAATATTTGCACTTGAATCAGTTTATTGAGTCAAAGCACAACGTTCTGTGTATTACTTAGTACCAAAGATTTTATCACCTGCATCGCCAAGACCAGGCAAAATATAGCCTTGCTCGTTTAAGCAGTCATCAATTGATGCTGTATAAAGCTCAATATCTGGATGCGCTTTTTCTAGTGCAGCAACACCCTCTGGCGCAGCAA
Source organism: Shewanella sp. KX20019 (assembly GCF_016757755.1). Taxonomy (NCBI): domain Bacteria; kingdom Pseudomonadati; phylum Pseudomonadota; class Gammaproteobacteria; order Alteromonadales; family Shewanellaceae; genus Shewanella; species Shewanella sp. KX20019. The sequence goes on from NZ_CP068437.1 coordinate 3,148,175, forward strand.
CTAACACTAGTGCTTTAATTGAGGTACAACCACGCTCTTTAAGCAGATCAATAGTCGAGATCATTGAGCCACCCGTCGCCAGCATTGGATCTACCACTAACGCGATACGACTAGGCATATCGCTGGCGAGTTTTTCAAAATATGGCACTGGCTCAAGTGTCTCTTCATCACGGTACATACCTACTACCGAAATACGTGCACTTGGAACATTTTCCAATACACCATCCATCATGCCAAGACCTGCACGTAAAATAGGCACTACAGTGACTTTTTTACCTTTGATCTGTTCGATTTCAACTGGGCCGTTCCATCCTTCGATGGTGACTTTCTCTGTTTGGAAGTCAGCCGTTGCCTCATACGTCAGTAGGCTCCCAACTTCAGCCGCTAGCTCACGAAAACGCTTAGTGCTAACGTCACCTTCACGCATTAACCCAATTTTATGACGGACTAGAGGATGTTTAACTTCAACGACTTTCATCTTGTTCTCCTGATTTTCTAACGTATTTTTTACGGTAAATTTTAACGATTCTAGTAGATTTGTTCGCATAGGAAAACTTAAAGTTTTAAAAAGGCGTTAAATCGTGAGCCTTGTCGCGAACTTTATTGAAAAACTAAGCTTTCGAGGCTACTGACAAACTGGTAGAATAGCGCCGCATAAAATCCAATAACAATCGACCCGTACCCGAGAGGATCTCCGTGAGCACTCCTACTACCCCACTAAGCTATAAAGATGCAGGCGTTGATATTGATGCCGGAAATGCACTAGTTAACAACATCAAGTCAGCCGTTAAACGTACCCGTCGTCCAGAAGTTATGGGCAACCTAGGTGGGTTTGGTGCACTTTGTGAGCTACCAACTAAGTATAAGCATCCAGTACTGGTTTCTGGTACTGATGGCGTCGGCACTAAGCTACGCCTTGCTATTGATTATAAGAAACATGACAACGTTGGTGTTGACCTCGTTGCAATGTGCTCAAACGATTTAATCGTGTCTGGTGCTGAGCCACTATTCTTTCTCGACTACTATGCAACTGGCAAACTCGATGTTGAAGTTGCCACTGCAGTTGTTAAAGGTATCGCCGAAGGTTGCGTTCAATCTGGTTGTGCATTAATTGGTGGTGAAACCGCTGAAATGCCAGGCATGTATGAAGGCGACGACTACGACCTAGCAGGATTCTGCGTCGGCGTTGTTGAAAAAGAAGAGATCATTGACGGCACTAAGGTGCAAGACGGTGATGCTCTAATCGCGCTTGGCTCAAGCGGCCCGCATTCAAATGGTTTCTCTCTAATACGTAAAGTCTTAGAAGTAAGCAAAGCCGACCCAGCGCAAGAACTTGCTGGCAAGCCGCTGATTGACCACCTATTAGAACCCACAAAAATTTATGTTAAATCACTGCTTAAGTTGATTGAACAGCATGATGTTCACGCAATGTCGCACATTACTGGTGGTGGATTCTGGGAAAATATCCCCCGTGTATTACCAGAAGATTGCAAAGCAGTGGTTAAAAGCGACTCATGGCAGTGGCCTGTTGTTTTCAATTGGTTAATGGAAAACGGCAACATCACTGAATTTGAGATGTACCGCACCTTTAACTGTGGCGTCGGCATGGTGATTGCTTTTCCTGCTGACAAAGTCAGTTCAGCACTTGAATTATTAAATGCTGAAGGCGAAAACGCATGGTTAATCGGTAACATAGCCAAGCGTACTGACGACGAAGAGCAAGTGGAGATCTTGTAATGTCTCAGAGCTGTCGCGTTTTAGTATTAATTTCCGGTAATGGCAGTAATCTACAAGCCATTATTGATGGCTGTGATGATAACGTACAAGCAGAAGTCATTGGTGTCATTAGTAATAAGCCCGATGCTTATGGCTTGACTCGTGCTCACCAGAATGAAATTGATACCAGTTGCGTCATCGCTCATAAAGGCGAAACAAGACCAGACTATGATGAAAGGCTCTTTAGTGCGATAGCAAAGTATCAACCAGACCTCGTGGTCTTGGCTGGCTTTATGCGCATATTGAGTGATGAGTTTGTCATGCGATTTGAAGGGAAGATGATTAATATCCACCCTTCCCTGCTGCCAAAATATCCTGGTTTGAATACCCATCAACGTGCTATTGATGCAAAAGACTGTGAACATGGCGCGAGTGTGCATTTTGTCACACCCGAACTAGATTCAGGTCCGGTGATCTTACAAGCTAAAGTGCCTGTTTATGAAGATGACTCTGTAGAGGTTCTTGCAGAACGTGTTCACGAACAAGAACACGCCATCTACCCACTCGTTGTAAAATGGTTTAGCCAACAACGATTGAAAATGGTAGAAGGTGCGGCAGTACTTGATGACCAAGTACTGCATATCCATGGCTACGCTGCAGATTAAGCTCTTAGCATAAAGGCTAGTTCAAACCGATAAAAGGCGCTTAAAGCGCCTTTTTTATTTTCAGCCCAAACGCTGGGTCATGCACTGACTCAATATAGAGAACTTTTTCAAGAATTACCCTCTAGTACCCAGTGTCACTACGTAAATTAAAGCGGATACCAACAAAGATATTAGACCTTATTTACTTCGGTCGCCGAATCCTACCCGTGACCATCCCGTCACTCATCGGTAACACATTTAACGACTAATCGTTACAAAGTTGATCTACATCATATCCCTAGCAACATACAACTCTTCCTTGCTACCCGTTAGCTTACCCAAAAAAATAATTGCACAACGCACTGTATTTATTCACTAAAAATAACACATCCCAGTTATCCCCCTAAAGAACCCCCAAGTCTGAACACTAGAAACCCAGTATTTCTACGGGTAAACCCTTAGTCGTCTTAGGCGTAAACACGGATTAAAAAATCACCTCTAAAGCCATATGGTTAGCCGCAGATAACCATAAGTTTGCCGGCATCTGCTCCTAGGGCAGCGCTCAAGACAACCGACGACAATAACCAATAAATCAATAAATACAAAAGGCACCTTGATGAATAGAATAACTAAAACGGCGTTAGTGGTAGCTACATTTTTCTCAGCATCTTCTTTTGCTGGCTACGAAGTCAAAATCGACGAAAGCTCGAAGTTAACCTTTGGTGGCTACTTCAAAGCCGACCTGCGTAATGTCAGCGGCGACCAGGCCTATCGTGACTTCTGGATAGGTACCAGTACCAGCGCGCCAGATACCAATCAAACCAGCCTCCAGGCCAAAGAGTCACGCTTCAATGTAAAGTTCACTCATGGCGACGTGACTGGATTCCTCGAATATGATTTCTACGGTGATGGCGGTAACGCACTGGTTTCTAACTCATACACACCGCGTATGCGCCATGCCTTTATTGCTTACAAGAACTGGAAAGTTGGCCAGACCTGGTCAACCTTTATGCCACTGGCTTCTATCGCCGAGGCACTGGACTTTGGTGGAGCGCACGTCGGTCAGGTATTCGTTCGTCAAACCCAGATCCGTTATACCAATGGCGGTCTACAGCTGGCATTGGAAAACCCAGCCAATGCTACCGATGCCAACCAAAGTATCCCCGATGCAGTGGTTCGTTACACTTACAAGGGCGATTTTGGCCAGGTGGCTGTTGCCGCTTTGGCTCGCACCTTCGATGACAACGGTGTGCAAGGTCATGCCGACGGCACTCAGTTGGCTTACAGCATAAGCGGTAAAATGAATAGCTTCGGTAAAGATGACTTTCGCTTCGCCTACAACGCGGGCGCCGCAGGTCGTTATATTTCGCCTGGCCACAACGCTGGCGATAAGGTCAATGCTGATGGCAGTGGTGATCTGCTGACAACGCAAGCCTATACCGTTGCTTATCGCCACTTCTGGACTGACGACTTACGCTCTAGCGTTTACTACGGCCACGCTGAAGTTGAAGATTTCAATGGTGTGGGCGCTGACTCAGATCGTAATCATTACGGTATCAACCTGATCCAACAGCTAAACAAACAGTTAAGCGTCGGTGTCGAATTTGGCAACTATGATGCTGATATCTCTGCCAATGACAGTGCCAACTCTGATTACATTCAGCTCTCAGCCAAGTACGTTCTTTAATAACAGCACGGCATAAGCTAATTTATGCCGTTGCTTTTCCTCGAAGCTGTTGACCTTTTATGGTTCTTTTGCGGCGAGTTGTTGGTGCTCTTTGCATAACGGAAAAGTCAGCAATCAAACTAGCGCCATCCATCAGCCTCTAAATTACAAGCTCCATAAGCTCACCCATTGGCATAGTTGGCCACGCCTCCAGAGAATAAACATGAAGCGCGCCCCTAACTTAACGCCCACTATATGGATAGTTTGCTAGCCTTTTACCCGAAGCATGACCCCGCTTCGGGTATTTTTTCGATACGGCTAACCTCTGTAAATCCTTGTTACCGATCCAAGCCATGATCTATGGCATAACGCACCAGGCCGGCCGTACTGTCTATCGCCAGTTTCTGCTTAATATTACGCTTATGGGTTTCGACCGTACGTACACTGACATTCATCTCCAGCGCAATGCGTTTATTGTTCATCCCCAGCGATATCAAGCGTAACACCAACTGTTCTCGCTGGGTTACCAGGACTTGCTTGCCACTGGCCAGCTCCTGCGACAAGGTGTCTATGACTTCGGCACTGAAATAGCGCTTGCCGGCGGCAATTTTTTTTATGGCTTCAATCAGTTCTTTGCCGGGTACATCCTTGAGAATATAACCATCAGCGCCGTAGCGCATTGCCGCCATAATATATTCTCTGTTGTCATGCATGCTTAACATCACCACCTTACATGACATCTCCTGCTCTTTAATCAACTCAAGCAGATACATGCCATCCATTTGCGGCATATTAATATCCGTCAACACCAGATCGATTGGCTTATCCTTGAGGATTGCCAGTGCCTGGAGACCATTGTCGGCTTCCGCTTGTACCTCAATATCACTGTCTAGGCTCAGACGATAGCGCAACCCTTCGCGAAACAGGGGGTGATCGTCCACCAGTAGCACACGGATCATAATAATCCCCCTGTGGCACTATCGGCTCGATAACGCAACTCACTCTGGGGAATACGTGCCACCAGCGTCACTCCTTTGCCAATCGTCGACTCCACCTCGAGATCACCATTATAAAAACTCACTCTTTCCTTCATATTCCTCAGGCCTATCCCCTCAAACGGGGTCGATTTCTTCTCAAAGCATTCATAGTTAAACCCCTTACCATCATCATGAACTTCCAAGATCAACCATCCCGGAGTCAGTCCCAGTGAAATAAACACATTTTTTGCTTCAGAGTGACGCTCAATATTGGTCAGCGACTCCTGCACAATGCGGTAAAGCGCGCAGCTAAGCTCGGTTGACAGGATCTTACGCACCGATAATCGCTGCACTTTGACCTCGATACCGGTACGTAACGAAAACTCCCTGCCCAACTCTTTTAACGCCGCTCCCAAGCCATAATCTTCGAGAATGGCCGGATGTAATTGATGGGAGATATTACGGATATCAAGCATGATCTGCCGCGTCAGTGTAATCGACTTCTCCAGTTCTGGACTGGAATCGTCACCATATTCTTGTTTCAATTGGGCGGTTTCCATAGAAAACAGGGCCGCGGCAATGGTTTGGCTGACGCCATCGTGCAACTCTCTGGAAACCCGCTTGCACTCCTCTTCCTGAGTCTGATAAATCCGCTCATTAAGCGTTCTGAGCTTAGCATTTGCGAGTCGTTTTTCACCCACACGCATAAAAATGCCACCGATAAACACAGCGCTGACCGCTAAAAAACCTATCGCCAGAGTCATTAGGGAGGTGTTGCGGATATGACTACTTATAGAGGTGCTCAATAATGCCGCCTCTTTATCGATATCATCAATATAAACACCGGTACCAAACATCCATTCCCATTGTCCCAACACCTCAGCATAAGCGAGCTTTTGTCCCAGCAGCCCCTCATTGGAGGGCTGATTGAAGATGTAGGTGAGATAACCGCCACCTTTCCTCGCCCCTGAGATTAACTCCTGAATAAAGGGGACCCCGTTGTCGTCGGTCAAATCCAGCCAGTTTTTGCCGACCCGCCATTCTTGATCGGGTAAGACCAGGCTATTGCCATTCAGGTCGTAGGCGAAGAAGTATCCATTCTCACCGAAGCGCATATTAGCCAGCATTGACTTAACGTCTTGCTGGATTTGTTGCTTGTCATCACTCTTATTTTGGTAGAGGTGTTTGATAGCCACGTTGGCGATCGTCAGATAATTTTTCAGCTCCTCTTTGCGGTGATCGATAATACTCTGCCGATAAACGTCGACCACCTGCTGAGAGAGATCCCGATACTGCATTTGAGTCACAAACAGCACCAGTATCAGAGATAGAATGAGTGGAAGTACGGTGATTAGCTGTAACTTATGATTGATATTCATCGCTGATTAATACTCCGCTATATCAGGGTTCGCACCCACAAAACGGGGGTTATATTAACAGTTAATCAACCACAAAGTGGCAACAAATACCCAAATATATAGGGGTTAAATCAAAGGAAGGGCAAATAACTCAACTTGATGTCAGCAGCATATCCCGACAGTCACAACCATTATTATTTAATAATATGTCGTCAGATTCACAATAAATACAAGAAAGTACAGCACTTAAACCACAGTGAACGATCCTGTTCATTTACCGCTATTAATTCAGTGTCATTTACCAATATGACCACCGTTTCTTGATACTCATCGATAACCCATTTCACGGTTAATCGTTACAAAATTGATCTGTATCATATCAGTAGCGACCTAGAGACATCCCTTGCAACCAGTTAACTCACACACCAAAACATGCCGCATAAGTCATTGTAATAATGGAATAATAATTTAAAGGCATTTAATCCCCCCCCTAGAGAATGCGAGCCTTAACGCGGATTAACTGACGCATCTACGTGTAAACCCTTAGTTGTATTAGGTGCAAACACGGATAAAAAAAGCCCCTATAAAGCCATATGATTGGCTGTAGATAAATAATACATTTGCCGTGCATCTGACCCTAGGTCAGTGCTTAAGGCAAACGACAGTAACCAACGAGTCAACAAATCCACTATTAACTAGAAATAACTCTAAGTAAAAATTAGATAATAAGAGGCAAGCATGACCTTTACTCAACTACTCGCAAGTTTAACGCCGGTGATCAGCGTAATGCTATTTTTAGTATTACTGAAGATGCCAGCATCACGGGCTATGCCCATTTCAGCCATTTTAACCGGCCTAGCTGCCGTGTTTGTCTGGCAGATGGATACCACCTTTTTGGCGGCATCCGTCGTCGAAGGATTACTCGCAGCTTTGACCCCCTTGAGTATCATCTTTGGTGCCGTGTTCTTGCTTAATACCCTGAAGTATTCAGGGGCGATGGATACCATTCGCGCAGGCTTCACAAATATTAGTGCTGATGCACGTGTGCAGGTCATCATTATCTGTTGGCTGTTTGGCTCATTCATTGAAGGTAGTGCGGGCTTCGGTACACCGGCTGCTATCGGCGCACCTTTGTTGGTGTTATTGGGTATTCCCCCTATTGCCGCTGCGGTTGTCGCCCTGATTGCTGACTCTGCGTCCGTATCCTTCGGTGCAATTGGTCTACCGGTGCTGTTTGGTATGGAGCAAGGGCTGACTTCTGGTGGTGTTAACATGGCAGCCGAACAGATTGCTCAGCATGGTGGCAGCTTTGCCGATTATGCTCAGTTCATTGCCATGCATATGATCACCATAGATCTGGTTACCGGTACCCTTATCCCTCTAGTTATGGTGTCCTTGCTGACCGGTTTCTTCGGTCGTAACAAGTCATTCACCGAAGGCTTTGCCATCTGGAAGTTTGCTCTGTTTGCCGGACTGGCATTCACGGTTCCGGCCTGGATCATTAACTTCGTCGCCGGCCCCGAGTTCCCGTCGGTTATCGGTGCCCTTGTTGGTATGGCTATCGTTATCCCGGTTGCCAAAAAAGGCATTATGCTGCCTAAGACTCCCTGGAATGATTTTGCCGAAAACGACGTCCAAAAAGAGACTAAAGTCGCTACCACGGCAAAATTCTCACAAATTGCAGCCTGGACTCCCTATATCATCATGGCGGCCTTATTGGTGCTGTCTCGTGTTATTGGGCCGCTAAAATCATGGTTGCTAAGTTTTAACATCAAATGGACCGGCTTGTTAGGTACTGAGCTGGGGGCCGGATTCAAGACTCTGTATGCACCAGGTGCCTTCTTCATCATCGTGTGTATCCTGGGCTTCTTCCTGTTCAGAATGAACAAGAAAGCCATCAGTGAGTCTATTACGGTATCGTGCCGCTCTATGGTTCCAACCATCATTTCGCTCGGCGCTTCAGTGCCTATGGTGAAGATCTTTCTTAACTCAGGCGAAAATGCTGCGGGTTTGACATCTATGCCTGTTGCTTTGGCTGATACCTTAGCGGGCAGCATGGGGGCTGTATGGTCTTGGGTTTCCCCTATCGTCGGTATTTTCGGTGCCTTCCTATCAGGCAGTGCCACCTTCTCCAACATGATGTTCTCCGGCCTGCAGTACAGCGTCGCCGATAGCATTGGCATGAACCAAGCTATGGTTCTGGCACTTCAGGGCATTGGCGCCAACGCCGGTAACATGATGTGTGTGATGAACGTCGTTGCCGCCGCGACCGTAGTAGGTATGGCGGGAAGAGAATCAGAAATTATTCGTAAGACTATGCCGGTAGCGCTGGCCTACGCCATGATCGCAGGCACCATAGCCTTCCTTTGGGGCGGCTTCTAAAAAGTGATACTCAAACAATCAGAGCCGCACATTTTCGGTTCTGATTGAACTTAATCATCGCGAGTAAAGAGATATGTCCATGTCGATAAATTATAAAGCTGTAATAAGTGATCTGCGTACGCAACTGGGTGAAAAACCTGTGACGGATGAGTATGTTCGTCGCTTCGCTTGGTCAACCGATGCCAGCTACTTCAGAATTGTTCCAGAAGTCGTTGTTCATGCCGAAACCATGGAACAAGTTAAGCGTACTCTAGCCGTTGCCCGTGAGCATAATGCAGCGGTAACTTTTCGTGCGGCGGGCACCAGCCTAGCAGGTCAGGCCCTTGGTGAAGGGATTTTACTTATTCTGGGCCATGATGGTTTCAGAAAAATTGAAGTCAGCGATGATGCTAGACAGATCACCCTCGGCTCCGCCGTCATAGGTGCCGATGCCAACGCCGTGCTAGCGCCGCTTAACCGTAAAATAGGTCCGGATCCAGCGACGATCGCCTCGGCCATGGTCGGTGGCATAGTGGCTAACAATGCCTCGGGCATGTGTTGCGGCACCGCACAAAACAGTTATCAGACCATAGCGTCGGCCAAGTTGCTGTTCGCCGATGGTACCGAGCTCGACACCGGCTGTAAAAAATCTAAGGTCGCATTCGCCAAGTCTCATGGCAAAATGCTCGAGGAAGTGCATGCACTGGCGCATAAAACGCGCCACAACATTGTGCTTTCTGACAAAATTCGTAAGAAGTTTTCCATTAAAAATACCACAGGTTATGGCATCAATGCCTTAGTCGATTTCAGCGATCCATTTGACATCATCAATCACCTGATGGTCGGCATGGAAGGTACATTGGCCTTCATCAACGAAGTCACCTACCACACGGTCAATGAAGCAAAATTTAAAGCGTCAGCCCTAGCCGTTTACCACAACATGGAAGATGCTGCCCGCTCAATTCCGTTGATTAACTGTGGCAGTGTTGCCGCGGCCGAACTACTCGACTGGCCATCTATTAAGGCGGTTACCGGCAAACCTGGGATGCCTGAGTGGTTATCCGAGTTGCCACCCTTGTCAGCTATTTTGCTGATAGAATCCCGTGCCGATGATGCCAAAACGTTAGATGCCTACACCAAGGATGTGATCGCTAAGCTCGAAGGATTTGATTTTCTACGTCCAATCAGCTTTACCAGCGACGCTGCGGTATATGGCGAGTACTGGGCTATGCGTAAGGGCTTGTTCCCTATCGTTGCCGGTGAGCGTCCCAAAGGTACATCGGTGATTATCGAAGACGTGGCATTCGAGCTTGAACATTTAGCCACTGCCGCTAGTGATATTACCGCGCTAATGCACAAATTTGGTTATCCCGAAGGCTGCATCTATGGCCATGCACTGGCCGGTAACTTTCACTTCATCATCACGCCAACCTTCTCGACTCAAGCTGACATAGACAATTTCCATGCGTTTATGGATGAAATTGCCGACATGGTGATCAACAAGTACGACGGTTCAATGAAAGCCGAACATGGTACCGGTCGCGCGGTCGCGCCCTATGTTGAGATGGAGTGGGGTCAGGATGCCTATACGCTGATGAAGAGCATCAAACAGCTATTCGATCCCCAGGGGATCCTGAATCCTGGGGTAATCTTAAACGATGATCCAAAAATCCACGTTAAGAACATCAAGCCTTGTCCGGTAGTCGATGACTTTGTCGATAAATGTCTTGAGTGCGGTTTCTGTGAGAAGACCTGCCCGACATCAGCACTGAACCTCACTCCTCGTCAGCGTATTGCGACCTTGCGTGAGATCGCCCGTCTGGAGCAAAGTGGTGATCAGCAGGCCGCCGATACCATGCGCGCCGCTGCCAAGTACGATGTTATCGATACTTGCGCCGCCTGTCAGCTGTGCACCATAGCCTGCCCGGTGGATAATAAGATGGGGCAACTGGTGCGTAAATTAAGAACCCCATCTATCAGCAGTGGTCAACAAAAGTTCCTCGATTTTCAGGCTAATCACTTCGGTGTGGTAAACGGCGTGATCAGTACAGGTTTCGATATGTTGGGCGTCATCCACAAGATCACTGGCGACGGTATCACTAATACTATGATGAAGGCCGGACGACTGATCAGCAGTGAAGTTCCTTACTGGAATCCATCCTTCCCTAAAGGCGGCAAACTGCCTAAGGTTTCTGCAGCTAAATCTGGTCAGGATACAGTGGTTTACTTCCCAGCCTGCGGTGGTCGCACCTTCGGTCCTACGCCGGTCGATACTGACAAACGACCGCTGCCTGAAGTTGTGGTCACCTTACTGGAGCGAGCAGGTTATAACGTTATCACTCCAGAGAAGACGCGCGATCTGTGCTGTGGCCAGATGTGGGAATCTAAGGGAGACTTTAAAAATGCCGATGCAAAGCGTCTAGAGTTGATTCAGGCTGTTTCAGCCATGACTCAAGGCGGAAAGCTACCGGTTATCGTCGATGCGCTGTCATGCACTAAGCGTACGTTAGCGGGTGACGCGGCTTTAACGGAGAAAGTTGAGATAGTTGATCTGGTTGAGTTTATGCACGACAAATTGTTGCCTAAAATGACCATCAAGAAGAAGTCTCATGCAGCATTGCATCTTGGCTGTAGCGCTAGAACAATGAAGGTTGAACCTAAAATGACCGCCATAGCGGATGCCTGTTGTCATCAGGTTATTCGTCCAGCTGGGATCCAATGTTGTGGTTATGCGGGTGAAAAAGGCCTCTATAAGCCAGAGATCAATGCCAGCGCTCTGCGTAACATTAAGAAGTTGATCCCGGTTGATGTGAATGAGGGGTATTACGCTAACCGTATGTGTGAGGTCGGCCTTACTGAGCATAGCGGCATCCCTTATCGTCATTTAGCCTATCTGCTTGAAGAGTGTACTCGTGGCTAAACGCCAGTAAGCTATAGTGAGTAATAAGGGGCTAATTTCAGCCCCTTATTTCACTTATACTCACTAGAGACATTACCTTGAGTGCCAACCACCAGACAATGGCAGTGGAGCCAATTGAGCTTGGTTGAACAGATCAAGATACTTTTCAGATCTAGAAAATCATCTCAGCGATTTAGCATAGCCACCCACTAATAGTTGATACTGTATTCCAGTGCCAAGCGACGACCATAACCAGAGAATTGATTACGATACTGCTCCCAAACAACCTCTTTGTTCATTTGCGACACTAGCGGCTGATAATCTTCATTGAGTAAGTTATCGATACCGAAGGTTAAACGCCCGTAATCAGTATCAAAACTAGTCACCAGGTCCACTAACGTATAACCATCATAAGGTGATTCGTAGTAACTATAACCCGCTTCACTTTCTGGACTGTTTTTGTCCCTGTCGCCAACGTAGTTGGCTTGTATGCGCAGTGACGCTATCTCGTTAAAGCGATAATCACCGTACAATGTCGCTTTAATTGGTGTAATACGCGTGCCATTCATCCAATAATCAACACCGGTTTCACCGTTAGTACGTTGGCCTTCAGATTGTGAAACACTGGTGCCAATTTTAATTGCATCATTGATTTGATAATCCAATGTTGCTTCAAAGCCCCATATTTCTTCATCTGCAACGATAACCGCTGCCACTCGTTTGACTAGCTCGGCATCAACGTTGTAGTCGTATGCATAACCGTCTGTTATATCGGAATAGAAGAAGGATAAGCTGGCTTGCAAGCTTTCACCGCCATAACGCAATCCTGTTTCATAGTAATTGGTTTGAGTGGCCGGAATGTCGTCTGCAAACTCACTAACACTATCCACTGGCATGTCTCTGAGCATCCGCATATCGGCATGAGAATAACCCTGCGAGAAACTCACAAATAGGTCTGTGTTATCAGCAACACGATAAACTAAACCTAAATTAACCAATGGCTTATCATACTTTAAAGTATCACCTTGTTTGTCTGATAAAACGCCTCTTTGATAACGTTGGTAATCGGGTACTTCTATTTCAAAATTTTCATATCGCAAACCAATTTGTAGCGTAAGATCATCTGTAATTTGATTCCAGTACTGCGCAAAAGGGCTTAATTTGGTTTCAGTTAAATCACACACTGAACAAATATACTGCGGCTGTGTTTGCAGGTTACCGTCAATATCCTGAGCCACAATCACATCGCGTACTCTGCCTTGCTCAGTATTATCTCGACCATATTCAAAGCCATAAGCCAAACGACTGCTGTCATTAATCGTCCACTGCATCGCCGCTTTAAAACCACTGCGCTTAGATACAATTTCAGAATCTGACTCGTAACCCACGTTGACTTTACTGTAATAGGTAGACAAGCTTAACTGCTGATCAAGCACATCATCATTGTCGTAGGTCAGCTGAATGGTACTTAGCTTGGTTTTAGGGTTAGAGCCGGTATATGGTGCGCTTTTGTCAATTTCAACTAAGCCATTTTCATCGTTAACAGTGCGCTTGTAATGCAGTTTATTCTCAATGTTGTAATGATGTGCCAACAAAGCAAAACGGCCATCATTCATCTCCTGCTCTAATTTGAATAGCACATCATACTCATCTGCATCCCCCATTCCGCCTTGGCTATTGGGGGCTCCAGGCAGTTGATTACCAGCTGAATCATATAGATTACCTCGGTCTTTACCCGACAAGTTCAGCAAGTAACCGAGGTCAAAGTCAGTGGTACCAGAAAAGCTCTGTGACACACTGTAGCCAGCATCAGATAGTTCATCTGCAAATGCTTCAACGCCCACTCGAGTCTGCATTTCAAAGTTAACTGTTGGTTTCTTGGTAATAACATTGATGATGGCACCCGCTTCACCATTGCCATACATGGCGCTGGCGCCTTTAATCACTTCGATACTTTGAATGACATCAACTGAAATAGATTGTAGATCGCGTCCGCCCGCACGCAGCGTTGTTGATATCAACACACCGTCAATCATCACTATCGCTTTACCACCACGAAAGTTTTGTCCAAACGTAGACATGGTTTCAGTACTCGGCGAGAAGCCAGGCACCAGATTAGAGATCATTTCAGACAGGTTACGTGCAACCACACGTTGAAGATCGAGATCGGCCTCTGACACGATAAACACCGAATTAGGGGTATCGCTTAACTTTTGTGCAAATGGAGAAGCGGAAACTAAAATGTGCTCTATGGCATCATCTTCCGGTGTCGATGGTGTATTTTCCTTTGCTTGAGCCGTGGTCATTGCCAACGCACTCAATACTGCCAATCCTAAAATACTTAATTTCACTTGTCTTTCCATATGTAAATGAGAACGACTATTATTTACATACAAAAAAGAAAATCAATCCACTTACACAACATTTACAAACAAATTACTTACAATTGATACAAAGATCACTCTAGCGCCCTGTTAATGACCGCTACAGTATATATAAGGACTGTGAATTTAGTTTGAGGATAATGGGAATTTGCTATCTAATTGTAACTTGGCCGATCTTGAAATCTATAAACACAGCATAAATAAAATGGCTATTAAGCAGAATGCCGACAGTACCTTCTCCAATTTGTTTTTGTGTCTTTTCATCGTTTTTCCTACACGCTTACGGTTTTTCATAAAATCTCAATCCTTGATTATTGATTAATGAAACTGCTTGCTATAGAAATTTATCACTTGTAGATGTAACCAATGTGACTAGGTTATCCATCATCACAGTGAGGAACTGTGCTGATGGATATTCAGCTAACACCGACAGCTGCTAAAAAAGCTAAATAGAGTGGTATCAGGCAACATATCCTCACATCCACTCATGACCTGATTGGCACTACTTTAAGCTAGCCTCTTCCCTTGACTTGATAATTGCAAAAAGATCTCTGAGGAGCAGAGGATGGTTTATCTATACGTAACACAATCCACTCTGCCTATAAAAATTTATACTGCAAAATCAATGTTTACAGTACTAACGACTGACTATCATGCAAGTTTCAACAGTCATATAAAGTAATTTTTTCTTTCGCTTACAGATTTAACATCACAATTATGACGGCGAGGCAGAACATACACAGCCCTTTCTCAAGCTTGTGTTTTTGTTTCCTCTTGTACCAAGGGGTTCTTTTACGGAAAAGTGACATACAGCCTCTTAAGCAAGTGTACATAACGGCTTACCTAGATAAGTAAGCCTAGATGCAAAAATAATATATTGTCGAATCAGTGCAGATGTATTTAGCAATGTTCAATGTCAACCATACTCGCTGAAAACGAGCTAACTATTTTGGACTGTGCCATCGATAGTACTGTAGCTAAAGGCTCGTTCATTAATGGTATAGCGGCATTCTAGGCTTGCATAATCAGCCACGAGTTTGTCCGTGTTTCTTGGATCAATACCTAAGCTAGCCCTTTCGCCTTGGGTCAAGTTATTCCAAAGTTCTTGGCACTCTATAGGGCTACTCGCTTGCGGGAACGCAGTGACTCTGAACAATCGCATAAATGATATTTCTGAGCCATCATCTAACGTTATTTCCCCTTGTTCCCCCTCTATGAGATGCTGTGCGCGGGCTAATCTGACGCCAGTAGATAACGCACTGGCCATGCCTTCCGCCACAGCAATATCAGCATCATCATTTAAGTTAATAAATTTCGGTGCGGCGGTGACGGCTAGAATACCGAGGATAATAATCACAACGACTAACTCAATTAATGTAAAACCACTTGTATTGTTTCTCATTGAACTCTCTTTAACTTGTAGCAATTGTATTAGCACTCAGCTACTGCATGGGTGAACATGCAAATCAAAATTGAACAGCAATAGTAACTACACACATGTATAGGCACAAGTGTCGAATTGGTTTTTTGTGATGGTGGATGGAGGGGAATTACCACAAACTAAACTCCATTTCAGCTAAGTGTTGATTTAACAGAAGATATTATGAGCTCAATCTAAAGGCAGAAGTGAAGGTTA
This sequence comes from Shewanella sp. KX20019, assembly GCF_016757755.1. Taxonomy (NCBI): domain Bacteria; kingdom Pseudomonadati; phylum Pseudomonadota; class Gammaproteobacteria; order Alteromonadales; family Shewanellaceae; genus Shewanella; species Shewanella sp. KX20019. The sequence continues at coordinate 3,163,816 of NZ_CP068437.1, forward strand.
AAATTTGCAATATCTCCTCTTTAGCCATTACGCATGTAGAATAATTCCTCACAGGAAAATTAACGTTAAACGATTGCTTTAATTAATAACTAAAAGTGCTACAGGCGTTAAGTAACACGCCAAAAGCACTAAATGTATTTAAAATGAAAACTGCTGCCGAGATTGCATTTACTCAATCTAAATACAGTGGGCAAGAATATCTGATACTTACCTTAGAACCTCTGCATCAGCACCGCTAATTAGTGACACTCACGCCCTGCAATCATTACCTAGGCTATTGAAAACCATTGACGAGCAAACTCGTTAGCAACATGAACCGATTATGCAATATTAAGTAACACTTTCAGGCACTCTACCGCTTGTCATCATGGGTAAGTTTCCGCCATCATTGCCAGCTAAAGTTCTCAATGAACTATCAAGAACGATACAAAAGTCTAAAACAACAATAACAGGACATATTGATGCGCACTATACTCCCAGTCTGTGCACTAGCTCTGCTTAGTGCTTGCAGTCAACATACGACAGATGTTGTCACCCCTGAAAAAGTCTTATTTGATGAATCTCGCTTCCGCCAAGATATAAAAGTGCTCGCTTCAGATGAGTTTGAAGGACGCGCACCAACAACCAAAGGCGAACAGCTAACGTTGGACTACCTTAGCAAGGCATTTGCTGAAATGGGGCTAACTAAACCCAATGGCAAGGATTACCTGCAAGCGGTGCCTATGGTGACTTATACCGCATCGGAACAGCAGTCTATCCGCTTAGGTGATATGCAATTACAACATCGTAAAGACTTGGTCGTTGGTAGTCGTCATGATGTAAGCAAGGTTGATATTGCTAATGCGCCACTGGTCTTTGTTGGCTATGGGATCAACGCTCCCGAGTATCAATGGAACGATTACCAAGATATCGACATGAGCGGAAAAATCGCGGTGATCCTAGTTAACGATCCCGGGTATGCCCTGCCAACATCAGGAAAGTTCGATGGTAAAGCGATGACTTACTATGGTCGCTGGAGTTATAAGTTCGAAGAAGCCAGCCGTCAAGGCGCGTTAGGTGCCATTATCATTCACGATACCAAGCCAGCCTCTTACCCTTGGTCTGTTGTCGAAAATAGCTGGACTGGTGCACAGCAAGATCTCGTGCGTAGTAAAGCAGAACAAGCAAAGTGGATCGAAGTTGAAGGTTGGATGACCCATGATGTTGCCAGAAAATTATTCGAAAAAGCAGGTCTTTCTCTAAACACAGTCTCGGATCGCGCCGCAAGTAGCGCCATCAACATAGCGCTTAACCAAACGGCCTCTATCGCATTCGAAAACAAAGCCGAATATGCCAACAGCTATAATGTTGTTGCCACGTTACCAGGAAGCAGCCGTGCTGATGAGCAGATCCTATTTACCGCTCACTGGGACCACATAGGCTTAGACCCAAGCAAAGATGGCGATCAAATTTACAACGGCGCACTAGACAATGCTTCAGGTACGGCGGGTATTTTAGAGATTGCCCGCCAATTCGCCAAGCAGGCAAAAAACGGCCACCCACTTGCTCGATCAGTGACCTTTGTGGCTACTACAGGTGAAGAGCAAGGCTTACTTGGTTCTCGTTACTACGCCTCAAAGCCGGTATATCCATTAGATAAAACAGTTGCTGCCTTTAACTTAGATAGCACCAACATTTATGGCCGTACCTCAGATTACACCATAGTAGGTAAAGGAAAATCTGAGTTGGAAAACTATTTAATTGCGGCTGTTACAGAGCAGAACCGTACTGCAACCAGTGAAAAACACCCTGAATCTGGCGGCTTCTTCCGCTCTGATCACTTCAGTTTCGCCAAATATGGGGTCCCTGCTGTCTTCGCTGGCGGCGGCAGCCAACCGATTGATGAAGCCACAGAGCAATACAAGGTGATGATGAAGCAGAAGATGAAAGGCTGTTATCACAACGTGTGTGACGAGTACCGAGAAGATTGGGACTTGAGTGGTGCGCTAGAAGATTTAGCCATCTACTATAATGCAGCAACAGCATTGGGTAATAATAGCGACTGGCCAGGCTATTTCAGCGGCACTGAGTTTCACTCACTTAGACCCGCAAAAACAGATAGTAAGTAATCAACAGTTGGCTATACCCGTTCAACTTCAAAGTGCATGTTTCAAAGTAGTTGGAGGTAGAAGCGGGATAGACAATAACGCTCGTGAGCGATCCGCTTGCGAGCGTTTTTTATGGATGACCGTATCCAAGATTATTTTTCTGTTGCATTAATTTACCCCATCAGTTCATCATTTTGTGCCAAATATCACTAAATTAACCAAAGCAGCACATTATTGTCATTATCTACAGTACATTATCATATCTCCAGTAGAAGCCGAATCACACGTGACGACAATAGACATTCCACAGCAAAAATAGAGAAAATATAAATAATCGATAATTTAAAAACCATATCAATGATGATTAACGCAACAAAATCGACAATTAGCAGGTAAAACCCTATTTTTCGATTTGTACTTATTCATTTTCAATGGCAGAGTAGTACTCAATTGAGATTAAGACTGACATTTTTTGGAGTGACCTATGTGTTCAATTTTCGCTATTTTAGATATTCAATCTGACGCAGTGCCACTGCGCCAAGTCGCACTTGAAATGTCAAAACTGCTACGTCACCGTGGGCCTGATTGGTCTGGGATCTATAGCAGTGATAAAGCCATTCTAGCCCATGAACGTTTAGCCATTGTTGATATTGAGCACGGCGCACAGCCATTACTAAGCCAAGATGAAAGCATAGTCTTGGCTGTCAATGGCGAGATCTATAACCACAAAGAGCTTAAAGCAGAGCTTGGCAATAAGTATAGCTATCAAACAAACTCCGATTGCGAAGTCATTCTGGCTCTATATCAAGAATACGGTACTGCGTTTTTAGATAAGCTCAACGGTATTTTCGCCTTCGTCCTTTACGATAAGTCTAAAGATACGTATTTAGTCGGTCGTGACCATATGGGTATTATCCCGCTCTATACGGGTCGTGACAGCGAAGGTAACTTCTATGTGTCGTCAGAAATGAAAGCGCTGATGCCAGTATGTAAAACAGTTGAAACCTTCAGCCCTGGCCACTACTTATCGAGCGAATTTGGCGAGCTTACTCAATACTATCAACGTGACTGGCGTGAGTTTGCCGCGGTTCAAAGCAACCCAGCCAGCAGTGAAGAGGTACGTGATGCACTGGAAGCTGCCGTTAAACGCCAATTGATGTCAGACGTCCCCTACGGCGTGCTACTTTCCGGTGGTTTAGACTCATCGGTTATTTCAGCCATTACTCAGACATTTGCTAAACGACGCATTGAAGATGACGGTGAAACCAGTGCATGGTGGCCGCAGTTGCACTCTTTTGCGGTAGGCCTTGAGGGCGCACCAGACCTTATTGCGGCAAAAAAAGTCGCAGATGCCATTGGCACTATCCATCATGAAATCACTTTTACCTTTCAAGATGGCATCGATGCGATTAAAGATGTCATCTATCATCTAGAAACTTATGACGTGACTACCATTCGCGCCGCGACGCCAATGTATTTAATGGCGCGTAAAATTAAAGCGATGGGTATTAAGATGGTGCTATCAGGTGAAGGGGCTGATGAGTTATTTGGCGGCTACTTATACTTCCACAAAGCACCCAATGCACAGGCCTTTCATGAAGAGCTGGTGCGAAAGCTTGATAAACTACACCTATTTGATTGCCTGCGCGCCAACAAAGCCATGGCAGCTTGGGGATTAGAAGCTCGCGTTCCTTTCCTCGACAAAGAGTTTATGGACGTCGCAATGCGTATTAACCCAGAAGCTAAAATGTCAAAAGATGGCAAGATTGAAAAGCACATATTACGCGAAGCGTTTGAACACAAGTTGCCAAAAGAGGTTGCTTGGCGCCAAAAAGAGCAGTTTAGTGATGGCGTTGGCTACTCTTGGATTGATGGTCTGAAAGAGCATGCAGCCAAGCAAGTTGACGACTTGCAACTAGCAAATGCCAAATTTAGGTTCCCATATAACACACCAGAAACCAAAGAAGGCTATTTCTATCGTACCTTCTTTGAAGAGCTATTCCCGCTTGCCAGCGCAGCTGAAACAGTCCCTGGCGGAAAGTCGGTAGCCTGTTCAACTCCTGAAGCACTCGCTTGGGATGAGAGTCTACAAGGCATTATCGACCCTTCAGGACGCGCTGTTCAATCTGTTCACGACAGCGCTTATTAAGCGCTAGTCAATGTGATTAAATAAAAAGCCACTCGATTGAGTGGCTTTTCTTTACCTAACAAAAAGTGGATAACAACCTTTATCAGTTAAGCACCTTCAAATAATGCTGTTTGTTAATATCAACGATTTCCATGGTTACACTGCTAACTACATTAGTGATGAGTGAGATCGACTCAAACACCCGTTCAAGCAATAGCGCTTTTTGCTCGTCACTGCGTCCAGGCATGATGGCCATATGAATATGCACAAAGGTGTTAGCTTCATCTTCACCCACTCTAAAGTGCTCTACGCCGTGGGCGCGAGTTTTAACCGCCTGCGGTTCAAATAGGTCGGAATCAATCAAAGCAAGATGTATGGCTTCGACCATCGCTTCTACGGATATGATGTGCTTTAACGGTTTAGCGTACTCGATAACACAATGTGGCATGTTCAGCCCTTTTTGTTTTTATTTTTATAGAACTTATTCAATGCTTTAATACAGGTACTTATTCTGACCATACAGCAAATTCATTACCATTAGGATCGAGGAAGTGAAATCGACGTCCACCCGGAAATGAAAATATATCCTTGCTCACCACTCCACCCGCAGCAACAACATTTTGCTTTGATAGGCTTAAATCATTTGAATAGAGCACCACTAATGGTGAGCCTTTCGCTAAGGTAAAGTCTTGCTCAGACAAGTAAAAACCACCGTTGATCCCCGCATTTAAAAAGCAGCTATATTCTGGTCCATAATCAACAAACTCCCAAGCAAAAACCTGGCTGAAAAAATCCTTGCTTGCCTGAATATTACTCACAGGCATTTCCAAATAGTTAATCGTGTGATGCTGGCTCATCGGTGGCTCCCTATAACGAAAAATGGCTTTATCGCTAAAACAATATCACGTTCTGCCATAAGGCTATAGAACGCTGACCACAAAAAAGGGAGCCTAAGCTCCCTTTCGTCATCTATTACTTGCCATTAATCTAAGCTAGCTCAGCCTTGAAGCAGCGCCGCAGCTAACCCAATTAATCCACCAAAAATGCCGCCCCAAACAACCAGCCAACCTAAGTGCTTCTTTATCATGTCTTGCACGATCTCTTTCACTAGCTGAGGCGTTAATTCATTTAAACGTTGGCTAACAATCTCTTCGATTTTAACCCGCATATCATCTATCACATCGCTCTGTTCAAGCTCGGCTTTCAACAATTCATAAAACTGATCTGATTGCGATATGTCGCTCAGCGATGCTTTCATTTTGTCAATAAATGGTTCACGCAGTGGTTGTATAGCCTCTGTTCCACCAAACATAGCTAACATACCACCGAATGAAGACTGTGAAATCGTGCTAACCAGAGCATCAAAAGCGGGCGAAAGATCAAGCTTTTCGATGACGGGAGCCAAATCAATATGCTTTTCAGCGCTGCCTTGCTGTGACAGGAATCGCTCAATATTTTCTTCGGTAAAGAACTGCTTCATCATTAGATGAGAGATCCCCTCTTTAAATTCTTCAAAACGCGAAGGCACCACTCCAGAACCATAAAGACCGGGCACTTTCTCAAACAGCATATGGATTGCAAGCCAATTAGTTATTGCACCAGACAATGCAAACAGCCCTACAGTCAATAAAATTGGCGACGATAGCAGGTAACCGGCTAACACCGCTATCGCAGCGATTAAATTGGTAACAACACTTTTATTCAAGCTAATTCCCCATGAGCATGATTGAAAACGGGCTATGTTACCTCCCGTTAAAGACACTAAGCAACACAATATTTTATCCGTCACTACAATTCGAGGCAGACAACACAATGTTAGAAGCTACACTTATTCAAGCAGTACCTACCAAGGAAAGCTGATGAACCCCACATCAAGCAGTTCGGGCTCTTTGAGTTGGCATGAATTAACCGCCAGCAGCAGTAAAGAAGCGATGGCTTTTTATAGTAAAGTATTTGGTTGGCGATTTAAGACCATCGTCGTTGCCAATGCCCCCTACCATATTATTATCAATGACGGCATCAATATTGGTGGCATAGCACAAAGCCCAGCACCTGCAATGCCGAGTAATTGGACCGGATATATCACAGTGACAAATGTGGATGCTGTAGCCGAAAAAGCCCTTGAATTAGGTGCTGACATTCTATTTGGCCCAGAAGATATCGTTGGTATTGGTCGTTTTTGTTGGTTAAAAGACCCCCAAGGGGCCATTATCGCTGCCATCAGCTACATACAAACCGCTAAGTGAGCAATACAGCATTCAGTTTACCCTCGTTTAACCGAGCGTAAATCTTTATATTCAAATGGCAATACATGAATTTTAGCGTATTCAAATCCATCTAGAAAAGCCTGCTGCTGTGCTTTAACCACGGCCTCCGCTTCCCCACAAAGAAACACCCGATTATGGCGGTTAATGGGGTGTTCTTTGGCTGCAAGCTCAAAGGGTTGTATTTGTAAGCAACGCTTATCAATCAAATCGGCTTGAGATGTTGCGGTAATACAGGCGCGATAATGGACATTTTTATGCGCCAACATCAAGGACAAGCACTTTTTATGAAGATAAAGTTCAGCGACTGTACGAGCGCCATGATAGAGATAGATCTCAGCTTGATGGGACATTGCTAGTGCCTGTTCTACAATACCAATCACAGCACCTATCCCCGCCCCATGACCGATTAATATGAGTTTATCCTGTTGATAAGCTTCTTTATAGATACATTGGCCTAAAGGCCCTTGAATGAGGAGGTGCTCGCCAATACTGGCGGTGCTAAATAGCCAACCGCTAAATTGACCGTTATATTTTCGGCTAATATGCAGCTCAATAACATTACCATCAAGGACCTTAGCTACGGCATAACTGCGTGTCAGTCCATCAAATCGTCTGAGGTTGATATATTGTCCTGCGTAACAATGAAGGTTTTCAGACGACTTAATCTGTACCTTCAGTACACTTTCAGTTAAAAAAACTCGCTCAAGCAACTGCGCGGACACAAACAAATCTTGCTCAAACACTGTTTTTAATTTAAGTCCTTCCACCGGTTGGCACTGACAGGCACTGAGGTAATGATTTGCTTTTAGCCGCGCAGTTAGACCTCGCTGTGACCCCGCACTAAGTTCCCCTGAGACGTGCTGCACTAAGCACGTTTTACAAGCACCTTTTTTGCAGGAATAGTTTATCGAGCTACCACTGCGAATGAGGGTCTCTAGTACTGATTCATCTTCAGCAGAATCAAAAGCTTGACCATCTAAATAGAAAGTTGTCATTGGCGAACGTTTTTTCTCAATTAATAATAAAAAATATTATGATATCAGCCGCACTTCCATAATAATGTAGCTAAAATTATAGAAGCCCACTTCTGCTTTGTAACGGTCTTGTGACAAATCAGCATAAACCAAGCATTCACCAGCTGCAGAAACAGTGCTCATTCATCTAAAAGAAGTTAAGGTCAGTATGCTTAATGCCAAAACACTCACTGGGTTTAGAGATAAATACCGCCAACGACCACGCTATCAACGCTTGCTCATACTCGCTATTACGCTTTATGTTATTTTTACCGCCATTTTAGGCTTGCTAATACCCTATATCGCCGTTAAGCAAGTACCGAACCAGTTAACAACAATGCTACAACGCACTGTGACATTAAGCGATGTCCATATAAACCCTTTTACCTTGAAAGTGGCTATCGATCAATTTCAAATACAAGAAGCTAAGACGAATCTAAACGGCGACCAATTTGTTGGGTTTGAACAGCTTACTTTTGAGTTTCGTTTTTGGCATTCAATTTTTAATACTGCTTTTAGCATTGCCGATGTCACCTTACTAAAACCCTCTATTCATGTTGAGAGACTCAAGTCCGATAACGCTATGACTTTCAATTTCAGCGATATTATCGATACTTTAACGCAAAATAACGCATCAACCACAGAACCAACCTCCTCCGCGTCGACCGGCCTGCCTCACTTTATGGTGCAGAACTTGGCTGTCGTTGATGCTGACTTACGCTTTATCGACAATATGACTCAAGGGAAACTGCTCTACCCACAAGTTAATCTCAATATTAAGTCCTTTGATTCTCAAAATGCCATTGAAGTATCAATGCAGTCCCAAAAGGGAGAGCAAAGTAATCACTATGCTATCCATCTTGTCGGTAATAACGGCGGAGAAATTGCGACTCAGGGTATCGTTCAATTAGAACCGCTATCAGTTGTAGGTGATATTCAATTAACCAATATCCAACTGCCGCAGTTTTGGTCATTTGTAGATAAGTTATTCATTGCCAATCTCGCGACAGGTAAACTCAGTGTTGACAGCCAATATCGACTCGAAGAAAAAGCCGATTATTTTCAAGTAACAACGAGTAATGGGGTGATAAAACTCGAAGATATCAGCCTTAAAAATAGTGATGACATTATTGCAACTCTGCCCATTTTTGCTATTGAAGGCATTAACTTTGATCTACACAAGCAAACAGTAACAGCCGAAAAAATACGTTCTCAAGGCTTGGTTGTTAACACGACGCTCGACCAAAAGGGCAGTAATCTACAAAGGCTATTACAACCAAAGCTAGCTCAAATATCAACGACGACTAACAGTACTATTGATAGCAGCAACGAAAACTTACCTTGGACAGCCATTTTAAATGCTATTGAGCTAGATAATTACCGAGTCAATCTTACCGAGAAAATAATCACCCAGGGAACCTTGTGGCAAATAAGCGATATTAAGCTGCTTACCGATAAAATTAGTGCCGACCTAGCAAGCCCGATAGATTACCAACTCTCGCTCAATATTAATCAGCAAGGGGCATTATCATCACGTGGCAGCATCGATATTAAGCAGCAAAAATCGGTGAATCAGCTAGCACTGACAGCGCTGGGCTTAAGTCAGTTCCAAAACTACCTCAGCCCCTACCTCAATATTGACTTAAAACAGGGCCAACTCTCGACCCAAGGGACTCTTCAGCTCAACAATGAAGCCGAGCAGCTTAGCTATAATGGCGCGCTCAACATTGACAACTTGCTCATTAAAGATACAGTGCAAAAGAAGACGCTGCTGAAGTGGAAAAGTGTCGATATAAACCAATTTGGCTTCGATAAAGTAGCCAATAGCATTGAAATTGATCATATTGCACTAAAGCAGCCCTATGGCCGTATCATTATCGCTGAAGACAAAAGCACCAACTTTGGTGAGTTAATGATCGGTAACAGCAAGCAAATTATTGCCACTGATATGGCCAAAAAAACGCTAGCTGAACAAAAAACATCAGCGCAATTAACCAGCGAAATAGATAAAGCTAAACCCGCTTCAATGGCGATAAGCATCAATAAAATCAGTATCGAAGATGGTTCTACCTTCTTTGCCGATAACTCATTGACCCCTAATTTCGCCGCCAGTATCGAGCAAGTAGATGGGCAAATTACTAAGCTATCATCATCGAGTAAACAGGCAGCATCAGTTGATATAAAAGGTAAGATTGATCGCTATGCTCCCGTCACATTAAAAGGCGATATTAACCCCTTGCTAGAACAACCATTTTTAGATTTAGCACTGGGTTTCAAACATGTAGAGCTCACCTCAGTAAACCCTTATTCAGGAACTTACGCTGGTTACTATATTGATAAAGGCCAATTATCGTTAGAACTTAAATACCGACTCGAGAACAACCAATTGGTAGGCGAGAATCACTTAGTGGTTGATCAACTGCAACTGGGTAAGCCAAGCAACAGCAGTCTTGCGACCACCCTACCTGTCACTCTCGCCATCGCCCTCTTACAAGATAGGCATGGCGTTATTGATTTAGGCTTGCAAGTATCGGGAGATTTAGACGAGCCAAGTTTCAGTATCGGCAGTATTGTGATGACCGCATTTACTAACATCATCACTAAAGCAGTTACCGCGCCCTTCTCGCTATTAGCCAACTTATTGGGTGGCGATGATGATGAACTCGATAAAGTGAACTTCTCAGCAGGTACCGCTGAGCTAGATGCCAGCGCCAAAAAGACCTTAGAGATGCTTGCAAAGGGTTTAGCCGATAGACCGATGCTAAAATTGAATGTGGAAGGCGCCGTTAACGTCGCTGAAGATAATCGTGCATTGGCCGAAATGCAATTACGACAGAAGCTCGCGCATTTAGCCCAAATAGAGGTTGACCAGATGCCAGTGGCATTAACCGCCAGTACATACCCAACATCAGGCGCATTATCTGATGCGCTAAAATTACTTTATGAAACTGAAATTGCCAGTCCGGCCATGGATGTAAAAATAGCAATTGCAGCCGAGCACCAAGGTGATAATGCTCTGACCGCCGAGGAGTTAGAGACCCGTTGGCATATTGCATTGTACAATTTCAGCTTAGGCGGTCAGCGGATCTCTAATGATGCATTAGGCGATCTAGCACAGCAGCGAGCCACGGCAGTGAAGACCTTCTTAGCAGACAATAAAACCGTTGCCCCTGAAAGAGTCTTTTTGCTCGATAGCAAAGTCAATCTAAATACCGGCGCTAGCCAAGCGTTAATGACGTTAACGGCCAACTAGTGCAGATAAGAACTTAACTGCAACACATATCAAATAAGGCTTCTAAGCTCAGGAACTTGAGTTTAGGGGCCTTTTTATTCGGATTATCAAAATCAACTCAAAACCAACAATAGCGAATCTAGCAGTAACTTAATAAACATTGATGACTACAAATAGACGACTATTCCTTTTCCCCTCTAGCTGAGTTAGTGTTTTACCTTATATTTAATGGACTCTTTTAATGGGATAGTGCGATGCTCCTCGCTCTTTTAAGTCAGCCTACTTCGTCAAATGCACGCTTGGTCATCAGTGAATTACTGTCAAGGCTAGCCACTGCCACCCCGAAAATTGGCTACATCGCATCAATGCCTGATCCGCAGCGCGAATATTATCAACAAAGCCAACAACTTTATGCTGAGCTCAATGTCGAGATGACGGTTTATTTAGAGCTTGAGTCAGAGTTTACTCAGCAAGCGCTTGATACCTTATTAACCTGTGATGTTATTCATCTTTCGGGAGGCGATACACAGCGATTTCTCAACGCGATAAAGCGGCGGCAACTCATTGCACCTCTCACAAAATTTGCCGTGAATGGCGGTGCAATAGTGGGGGTAAGCGCTGGCGCAATGGTGTTAACGCCGTCGATCGCCTGCGCCGTACTTTGCGGTGACCAAATAAAAGGGTCGCACGCCGAGCTAACAGCATTAAACCTGATCCCCTTTCAATTCGTACCACATTTTGAAATAGCTCAATTAAAAGATGCCAACTTTAACCAACAGCTTAAAACACTTAAAAGTGCTGCCTACCTCTGTGGTGACGATGATGCGTTGTTACTCTCAGCAGAGCAACTAGTGATATTTGGCGAACCGCGGTTAGTTAACAACTAGTGTTAAATAAACGATTTCTAATCAAGGCTGTTAACCCAGCACCGCATGGGGTAAAATCTTCGCGGATCAAAACACATTAAGGGCAGTAAATGTTTGTTATTCGTTGGGTGCTAGGCCGGATCATTTTGTTTTTTAACTTTATTTTCACTCCAAAAAAGCTTAAGCGTCCTATCGCTGAACAGCAAAAAGTAGATGATGCCACAAAGAATATGACTATCTACGAGTACAAAGCTTGTCCTTTTTGTGTGAAAGTGCGCCGCTCACTGCGCCGTCAAGGGCTTAACATTGTCACGCTTGATGCAAAACAGGAGCCCCATAAAAGTACTCTACTTACCGAGGGTGGTAAATTGCAGGTACCTTGCATGAAAGTTGAAGATGCAGGCCAAGCTATTTGGATGTATGAGTCATCAGAGATCATCGGCTTCTTAGATAAGAAGTTTGCTTAAGCGCCAAAGCGTTTAGCCAGTGAAATTAAAAAGGTAGCTTATGAGCTACCTTTTTTTGTTTGGTTATTGCCCGTTGCATTAACTAAAGCCCATATAGTGAGCAGTTATAACCATCACACAAAACACACAAAACAGCGCGACCATAAAACGCCAAATAAATTTCAGCCACAGGCCCCAATCTACTCCGCACACACCTAGAGTCGCCATCAAAGATGCTGATGTTGGCACTAACACATTGGTAAAGCCATCACCTAATTGAAATACTAGCATGACGAACTATTCCAAGTACAAAACCAACAATTGCTATTAAAGGCTGCACCAACAAGCCTCTCTTTAGAGGTTACCTACTACATCCTCCTAACCGTCAACAATCACTATGGCTATATTACTGACCGTAGCATTAGTAAATTGGGTTCCTATAATTTATTAAACCTACCTTTTAGCCCGAACTATGCTGCACTAACCTTTCAATTATTATTGATAAAACTCTACATTCAGAACGGTTACTTGGGTCATTAATACCTACGAGAGAAGTAAGTTTACTGTTAATTCATTATCAACAGTAAGATTGGAAATAATAATCACAACTATTATGATTACTTGCGCCGTAGTGAAACTTTTAATCCACTACAAGCCAAACTTAGCGAGAAAAATGTAGCTAACCCCACAAACAAATTAGCTATTTAACTCTGAAAAAAATAACTCTAGTCCTAGTAAGTCATAAATAAAAGTGCACGTAACACCATATACGTGCAACAAAGCCATAATAACAACGGCTATAGGTGCGTGATTCAGCTCACGATTATCATTATTTATTTACCAATTAAAAACTTTTAAATACCCATCAACGTTACATGTTCGTTAATTATTATCGCGAACCGCGTTCACACCTATCACCATAATTAGCAACGCAAATACAACAACTGAGTAATTTGTAGTTTATTAATTAACCCCAGGTTACCAATATTACGCACCACAAACTTAAAGGTAAACAAAATGTAATTGCATTGATAATTATTATGTATTAAGAATAACTTCCCCAGCTGACACTAAACCTAATAATTCTGTAACAAGCATGTTGCCATAGTTATTTAATTATGGTCTTATCCGCCCGAGAGGCATCTTTTTATTTACACTTGAGTTACCTTAAAAAGACATTGCTAATTAAAATAAAACATATAATTAAATATAAGTTTCAAGGGAGTAATAATATGCAGGTTAATTCATTATTGGCTAAAGCAGTCCGCTTTGCGCTAATTGGCGGTGCAGCAACTGCAGCGCTTACCGCACCAGTAGTTCTTGCCGCTGATGCCGAAATTGCTGACAACGTTGAACGAATTCAAGTTACCGGTTCTCGCATTAAAAGAACCGATATGGAAACGGCGACCCCTGTTACAGTACTAAGTGCTGATGATATGGCAAAGCAAGGTTTTAACAATGTCCAAGAAGCACTACAAAGTTTAACCTCAACCACGAGTGCAATGACAACTCAGTCGGTTCACGGTTTTACTCCTGCAGCCTCTTCAATTAGTTTACGCGGTGCAGGGGCAAACAGAACGTTAACCTTGATTAATGGTAAGCGCCTTAACCAATATCCAAAACCAGCTGGTGGCACAGATAACTTCGTTGATACTGCAAATTTACCTATGGAAGCCGTGGCCCGTATTGAAGTACTTCAATCTGGTGGCTCAGCTATCTATGGTGCTGATGCAGTTGGTGGTGTAATCAACATTATTCTGAAAAGAGATTTTGAAGGTGCTGCAATAAAGTATCGTCACGGAGATACCACTGAAGGTGGTGGAGCTAACGATAGACTGACGTTATCACTAGGTTCAAGTTCAGAACGCGGTAATGTATCAACCTTTTTAGAGTATTCAAGCGATGAACAGATAACAGCTTCTCAGCGTGAAGCATTTGGTTTGCATACTGATCTAGTACCTACAAGTAACTTTGGCTCATACAGTTCATATGGCGCAAGAATTGCGAAATATGATGACACAAAAGAAAGGTATATCACAGCTGATACATTAAATGAACAAGACTGTGGAGCGCGCGGCTTTAAATGGACAGGCAGTATTTGCGGATTTGACCGTTCAGAATACCGAGATTTATCACCTGAATCGCGTCGCTTTAGTAGTATCACAAATTTTAATTACTCATTAACTGATGACATGTCTTTTGTAGGTCGTTTAGATGTTGCTAATGCAAAATCTACAACCAACATCGAACCTTCAGCAATAGACCAAGATGATATGGGTATTTCTATTAGCGGAAATAGCATCACCCTATCAGATGGTACTCATAGCAAAACATTTGCAGATAAAAGCACTGCTTTTGGTGGTGATTTTAGTGACTTTGGGGATGGTAAATATGGCTATGTCCGCCGCCTACATGAAATAGGTAACCGAGTTACTGAGACAGAAACCAATAATTACTTTTTCAGTTCCGGTTTAGAAGGCATCCTTGCTGACGAATATGCTTGGGATGCTTCAATCAACTACGGTAGAACTGACGTAAAAGTATTTAACGGTGGTGCAACTACTTATTCAAAGCTATTCGATATGATGAGTGCTGGTGATGGTAAATCACTATATGAAAACCTAACAAATGAAGAAGCTGATGCTATTCATTACACGGGGTTTGAGCGTTCACAATCAACACAAAAGAATATTCAAGCATCTATCGCTGGCTATGCTTTTGAATTAGACGCAGGCGATGCACAGTTTGCATTCGGCGCGGAGTATACAGAACAAGATTATAAAGTTGCATCTGACGCTGAAACTATGGCTGGTAATGTTGTAGGTAAAGGTGGTTCATCAGGACAAGGCGACCGTTCATATTGGGCAACATTTGCTGAATTAGAAATACCTATCCACGAAGACGTAACCATTAACACTGCACTTCGCTATGACCGTTACAGTGATTTTGGTGGTAATTTTTCACCACAACTCACCGTTGAATACCGCCCTATGGGAGAGCTATTAGTACGTTCATCTATCAATAGTGTATTCAGAGCCCCGGATATGCATCGAGTATATGGAGATGCAACCCAGGGATTTAATAGCGTCATTGATTTCAAAAAGTGTCAGGAGATAGGCGGTACACCAGGAGAAGGTGCTGATAACTCTCCTTGTAATTCGTTACAAGTAGACACTACTGTCGGTGCAAACTCTGAATTAGAGGCTGAAACTGGCTACACTGCCAATATCGGTGCGGTTTGGGGCGGCGATCAACTAAATGCTTCTATCGATCTATGGGAATGGAAACTTGATGACATGGTGAGCAACCTTGGCGCATCAACCATCGCCCAAAAATACGATATTTATGAAGAGTATATAACTCGTGATACATCCGGCACTATCACTCATATTAATGCTCAAGCACAAAACTTGTCATACCAACAAACACGCGGTCTGGATATCACAGCCGGATATTCTTGGGACTTGGCAAATTTTGGTGATTTAAAACTAGATTTTAATGGCTCATTACTTCTGTTGTCTGAAGGTCAATCAGACCCTACCGCCGAAGTTATTGATGATTTAGAAGATGGTGGCGTTCCAGAGTACAAAGCCAACCTAATTCTTGGTTGGTTCTACGAAGACTTTGAAACAACAATTGGTGCATATCATACGGCTCGTTCTAAAGGTATTTACTATAGCGCCTATAAGCAATCAGCTGAAGATAACGATCTTGAATTTAACGGCGAGGACTATGAAGTTGCTTCACAAACTAAATGGAACCTAACTGCAGCTTACATGATTAGTGATGCCATTAGCGTCAAAGGTGGTGTTGTAAACCTATTTAATGCAGGCCCGAATTTCGATCCTACTTATGGAGCATGGCCACACTACAACCGCAGCATTTTTAATGCTCGTGGACGTGAGTGGTTTGTTGAAGGTGAAGTGAAATTCTAAGCTAATCCCGCTGGACTACACCTAGAAGTATACCCAATACTTCTTTCCAGTAAAAACGGCATCATATGATGCCGTTTTTTTGTTTAATAATAGGGTATAAGCATCTGCTAAATAGCGTTAACTAAATCCTAAATAGTGAGCAGTTATAACGATCACACTAGACACACAAAACAGCGCGACCATAAAACGCCAAATAAACTTCAGCCACTGACCCCAATCGACTCTGCACACACCTAGAGTCGCCATCAAAGATGCTGATGTTGGCACTAACACATTGGTAAAGCCATCACCTAATTGAAATGCGAGCACGGCGACTTGACGGGTAACGCCAACAATATCAGCTAAAGGCGCCATCAAAGGCATAGTCAAGGCGGCTTGACCTGAACCTGAGGTCACAAAAAAGTTAAACACCGATTGAAATAGCAACATAAACCACGCCGACATCACGCTCGGTAATTGACCGATAAACTCACCTGACGCACTCAAAATAGTGTTCAACACACTAGGATTAGCGGCATTACTGCCCCCTAACAACAGTAATATCCCTGAGGCGCACCCCACTAATACTGCGGGTTCCAACATTGTCGCAGCACCTTGCTTAAAGCTAGCTGCAACCTTATTAACACTCATATTGTTAAGCTTAAACACCACCCCGATGGTACCGACTATTATTCCCATGGTAAAAAACTGACTGGCAATTTCAGGAATAAACCACGCTTTAGCGATCACCCCCCAGATTATCCACGCTATCGTCGCTACAATCGTCAAGAGCACCAATACATCACCCACATTAAAACGGCTATCCAGCTTTGACTCACTGGCATTATCACGAAAATATTGGTCACTACTATGACTGTAAGAAAGCGTAGGCTTAGCTTTAATCTTGGCGGCATAACGCATAGTGAAAATCAGGCCCATTAGTGTGAAACCTAACCACATCACGACGCGCATGCTTGAGCCCGATAATACCGGCACATCTGCTATGCCTTGTGCAATCGCAACACTAAAAGGGTTCATCCAGGAGCTGGCAAAACCAATTTGGGTCGCCACATAGGTCACCATCACAGTGGTAATGCCGTCATAGCCCAGCCTTATCATTAATGGGCAAATAATTATCGCGAAAGCGATGGCCTCCTCTCCCATGCCAAAAACAGCGCCGCCTAAGGAAAATAGGCTGAATATCACTGGAATAAACAGGGTTTCGTTGCCACGAGTTTTATCGATTAACTTTAAGATCCCGTTATCAATGGTGCCCGTCGCCATCACGATGCCAAAAGCACCGCCGATAACGAGCATAAACATGATGACGCCAATCGCGCTGCCCCATTTGGATCCGGACACCAGCCCCTCGAACGCAAAATTAAAAAAGCCCGCACCGCCGCCTCCTTCGAATAAACTGACAGGTTGAAGGATAGGGTCACCGCTTTCATCAACTTCATATGCAAATGAGCTTGGGTCGATAACGCTACGGCTCTTCTCCACGCCATCAATAACGTAGCTAACCTCTTGGGTTTGAAACGAACCAACGGGGATAAAATAGGTCAGCAGCGCCGCAGCAAGTGCCACAAAGAAAATAATGACTAGCGTATCTGGCATCTGCCAAGATTTGTTCAGCGTATGATCACTACTGTTATTAAGCTCTGATGCGTGTGCGGGAATGGGATTGCCTTGGTTCGACGAAGAAACTGGATTCATTTTGCTGCCATATTATTGTTATATGGCAGCAAATATAAACCAATGTTGGGGCTTTATCTATGTATCTGTAGCGTAGTTATCTGTGATCGGCCAATACATATCATGCCGTTGAATGCGTTTGCGCAAAATAGCGGGATAACTGTTGGACTATTAGCATGCAAACTAATGAACATAACAAAGCCGGCACTATCGGATGGATCTGATATGGCAAGGGCGTTTGGCTGTGCAATAAGAGATAGCTAAACATGCCACTCACCATTGCAGCAAGTGCACTGTTCCCAGTGATTGCGGGCCAATACAACCCTGCGATAATCGGCCACAAAAATACTGCTTGCAAGGCACCAAACGCCGCTAAGTTAATCCAAACAATCATATCGGGTGGGCTCAATGCAAAGTAACAAGCACTCAGGGTGATAATAAGCATTACTAATCGAGTCAACCAGACTTGTTTAGACCCGGTCAGACTTGGCAACACTTTAACCACTCCATCGCGAACAATACTGCTTGCAGATTGCAGTAACATCGAGTCAACTGACGACATCACTGCAGCAATGGGTGCGGCCAGCAACGTTCCAGCTAATAACGGCGGTAATAAACCCGACATGAGCATTGGCATTATCTTATCTGGTACGCTCAAATCGGGAAACAGAGCGCGGCCAAGCACGCCACATAAATGCGGTATAAGTGTCATTAAAAAGCAGATGAGTGTCCCCCAAATAATACCGGTTTTTAGTGAGGCTTTGTCTTTAACGGCCAACAGACGCACCACGGTATGAGGCAAGCCCATAGTACCAAAACAGATTAACAGCCAAAACGACAGCATCATTGGCCAAGATAAAAAGTCATCAATGCTGTGCGGACTAAATAGCGCTGGAGTTTGCTGCGATAGTCGCTGCATCCTCTCGGCTAGTTCGGGTTGCGATAATATCACCAACAACAAAATAAACAGCCCTAACAACATGACAACACCTTGCAAGGCGTCGGTTAATACTACCGCCCGAAATCCGCCCGTTAGTGTATAGGCCAATACCGTACCGACAAAAATAGCTAAGCCAAGCTCATAGCTTATTCCCGTTACCCCTGAGAGTAACCTTGCTCCGCCAATGAATTGAACGGATATCATGGCAATGAAACCGACCACTAAGCTCACCATGGCAAAAGTACTTAACCACCGGTTTTGAAAACGCGCATCCAACCACTCAATGAGCGTTGCATGTTGATGCCGCCTTATCGCCAAAAAGCGACTCCCCAGCACACCTAAGGTTAATAGCACCACAGGCACTTGGATCAGTGCAAGCCACACCCAACCTAGGCCATATTTATAAGCAGCGCCAGAGCCACCAATAAATGAACCCGCACTGGTATAAGTGGCCACTAATGTTAACGCTAGCAGCGGCCCGCCGAGAAATGTGCCACCAATAAAAAAACGCTTAGCCTTGTCAGTATGCAGTCCATGACTCCCATCTGTTCTACGTGATTGATGAGCACTCCAAAGACGCGTCATTATTAAGCTTAGTGCTAGGTAGAGCAAAACGGGGAATAAGCTAGTCATTGGTAGCACCTAATACTCTTACTAAAACAGTAATGAGTAGCGCAGGCGCCAGGATGCAGGAAAACCAAAACCAAATAGGTAAGCTGAACCAGTAGCCTTGGTCTGCTAACAACACAGGTCCTAGGCACCATAAAACAAAATAACCAAGGGTCAATAACAATGCAGTGGTTGATAACGATCTCATGAAAGCACAGCCTGAGTTAACGATAAGATAGGGGATAATACTAAAAGCAGCTGATGCCAATTCTAATCAATATTGGCTATCGACACCAGTCGAATAGACGAGTTAGTAAACCAAGATTTTGATAAATATCAAAACCGATAACCGGATCCACCCCAAAGCGCAAAAAGTACAATGGGCTAACTTTCCTTATCAACAACTCACACTAAATTATTCAAGCAGATCTATTTCGGTGCACACTATATATAGAAAAGTGAGCAGCCTCTAAGTTCTTCTATTGGTTAGCCAACTTTACTTGTTTAGCCAAAGATCCCCGCCTAAAATCCCCTTTATAAACCATCAATTAAATTGATAGTTTCCATTTAGCGTTTTTTTGGTTAGGGAAAACAATACACATAATGAAGTACTCTCTTAAGCAGATCATGGTTTTTGATGCCGTTGCCAGTTTAGAAAGCGTCAGCGCGGCTGCAAGAAAGTTGTCTATGACACAATCGGCTGTGAGTATGTCGCTGGGACAATTAGAGAATTTGCTTGATCGGCCACTCTTCATTCGCCAAGGGAACCGGCTTACCTTAAGCCATTGGGGCAACTGGCTCAGGCCTAAGGCCCGTCGTTTATTGCAAGACGCCCAACAGATAGAATTAGGCCTTCACGAACAGCACCTTATCAGTGGAAGATTTCGAATTTGTTCGAGTCAAACAGCTGCCGAGCATCTGCTTCCTAAGCTTATCAGTAAAATTGATGCGGATTTCCCAGAGCTCCGAATTGACTTAACAGTTGAGAACACCGAAAACGTGATCGAAGGCCTGCTTAATTACGAATACGATTTTGGCATAATCGAAGGTCGAAACGATGATAGTCGACTCCATCAAGAGCAATGGTTAGATGATCACCTAGTGGTAGTTTCATCGCCACATCATCCTTACGCCAAATCCAAATCCGCAAGCTTAGCGCAACTAGAACAAGCCAAATGGGTGCTTCGCGAACAAGGTGCCGGTACTCGCCGTATATTCGAAGGCGCTATTCATGGGATTATAGAGAAACTGCATGTGTGGAAGGAGTATGAATATGTGTCAGTACTCAAAGCACTGGTTAAAAATGGCCCATATTTAAGCAGTTTGCCCTACTTAGATGTAGAAAAAGAGATTGCTAATGGGGAACTGGTTGTTCTATTAACACCAGAATTAAACATGCAGCGTCATCTGTCCTTTGTTTGGCGCAATGATTCTGGGGAAAACCCCTTAAGGGATTGCGTGATAACTGAAGCTAGACGCCTAAGCCGTCACAAAATAAATTCTAAAAATGGTCGTTAACGACTAACAGGTGCAATGCCACATTGCACCTGTTAACCAGTGCCGACTTAGAACTTATACAGGTCACATATTTTTTGGCTGATATCTTCTCGTGTGATAACCCCGCATAACACGCCCTCATCTACAACCGGGAAAACACTCGGCTTGCTGGCATTCGCCCCGCGCAGACGCTCTTCATAGCTCTTAAAGGTATTTCCTATCAACATACCACTATCACTCACAGGAAATAGCTTATTTCTATCTACCACCATTAACTCAATCAAATCAGCGACAGCATCCAATGGCGAGACAGTTAATACTTGCGTTTGCATCAAGTCACCTACTTTATAGCTAATGCCGCGAACAAACTCCTCAGACCACAAACTGCGTAATAGGTCCTGCTGTGAAATAAACCCTAGTAGCTGCTGCTTGTTGTTTACCACTGGCGCGCCGCGACTAGCGGCGTCTGACAGTTGTTTAAGCCCTTCATATACTGAGAGATCTGCAGTAAGTGTAAATGGAGTTGGATTCATCAGTTCGCTTACGTTAAGTCTTTGAATTGTTTTTGGCATTGTTTTTACTCCGGGAAAAGGTTGAGAACGGCTATTGTTCTGAATAAGTGAAGCTTGAGGATCTATTTGCTTTGCTAATGGGGTGTCTATTTGAGTATCGAGAGTCGATAAAGGAATGACTTCCGCCAGACAGCCATCCCCCTTTAAAAGTGCTTTCTTTTGGTACGCAGCTGGCTTAGCTTTTTCTATTAACCAATATCCCAAACCTACAAATAGACCACCACCAACAATATTTCCCAGCGTGACTGGAATTAGGTTATTGATAACAAAATGACTTATCGTAAGATCTGCAAATTGGTTTTGCGTCACATTCAGTGTTTCAAACCAGCTAGGATCAGAGAATTGAGCAATCACGATGCCTAACGGCACCATAAACAGGTTCGCAATGCTGTGTTCAAAGCCACTACTGACAAACATGGCAACAGGCAACATCAACAAAATTGCTTTAGTTAATGCGTCTTTACTGGCGAATGTCATCCAAACGCCAAGGCAAACCAGCATGTTACACAACATACCCAGTACAAATGCTTGCCACCAACCGTGGTGTAGCTTGTGTTGCGCAATATTAAGGGCGTTGAGTCCCCATTGCCCGCCGTCTAAATGTTGCATGCCGGCAATGACGATCATGGCCAACATCAGCATCGCTCCGACAAAGTTTCCCGCGTAAACTCGTAGCCAGCATTTAAGCAGCTCCTTAGTTGAGACTTTTCTCTGAGCCCAGGCCACACTGCTCAACACTGTACTGGTAAATAGCTCACCACCACAGATCACCACCAGCATTAAACCAAGGCTAAAAGCCAGTCCCCCAGCGAGCCTAATAAGCCCCCACGGACCACTGTTCCCAGTTGTGACCGTAATATAGAATACAAACGCCAACGCAATAAATGCACCAGCAAATATTGCCAACCCAAAGGATTGCCAAGTCGCTTTGATCACTTTTTCCGTACCGTACCCCTCAGCCTGCTGGTACAAACTCGGCATTGCAGCATTTATGGGCCCTGCTGTTTGCTCCGTTTGTCGGGTTAAAGGGATGAGGTTCGGTTGACTACGTCCAGTCATTCTTCCCCCTCGCCTTTATGTTACTAAGCTTAATACGCCCTACATTCATTAAATTCTCCTGATAGTCGATAACTGCGCTCGCTCTAACAGCAAAATTAACCCATCTTCCAAGTCAATAAAATCTGATAATAATGATGGGGCACATCATTATTAATGATACTTAAAAACAAAAAAATAGAGTTGTTAAATTTAGAAGGTGAACAGGCAAGCCATTGTAATAGAGCGAATTAATTCCAGTTTTATTCATTTTACCGTTGTTTTTTAGAGGCTGATAAAAATCAACTACAACGGAGAAGAGATTTCGCAACCGATGATTATCGATTAACAAAGGGATAAAAAAATGGCTAAGCAGCACTATCAATTCACTTGATTCGAGTTAATTGATAGTGCACATATAAGTGATTTGGCTACAACAGTGACCTACTTAAGCACTTCCGCTGCGGCAAACAAAAAGACCCAGATCACACTAAGCTTTAAGTTTGGTGTGACAATCGCCCCATTATTGTGATCAGGGATGCAACAGCAAAGCAGAAGTTTACTAGTGGTCATAAATGAAACGTTTTTATCGCGTTTATTGATCTAGACACTAAGGCAAATTACATGCCTATTATTAGATTATTTAGTCATCACTGTATAAGTTGTTAAGTTGATCTCAAATTATCTAAACAGCACATTCAATAACTTTGATACTTGATGTTGTACCTTAGTGACTATGTTAATATCTTTAAGGTAAATTGGTCAGACCAATTTACGAAAGGTAATGGAATACTACTGCAACCGGCACTTAGCGGCAGAAATGGCTAATAATTTACGGTTACAGAAGCGTTAACAATGGCTTGAAGTCGACTACACTTATTGCGACACAAGTTGTTAATTCACAGGGAACACCCAAAAGCTGTCACGAATTCCGATGAATCACCTAAATTCTTTTCGGAGAATGAGAAATTATGCCTGAAACAGTAAAGAATGAAGTAGAGGGCTCTGATCAGAGCTATCAAGCACTTCACCGCCCAGCATCTGAGTTCAATACCCGTGAGGAGTATTTGGATAACGAGCTGAAAATCATGAAGCCAAAACGTTGGGGACTCAACCTCCCTGGTAGAGACTTTAGATTCGAATGGGAAGACTTAGTCCCTGCCATCGCGGGTACCATAGGTATCACTGTGATGTATTCAGCGGTCATGGCTGCTTGGGCCTCTGGACTATCTGAACGTTGGGAACATGTAAACTTGGGGGCAGAGTTTGCAATCCAAGTAGTGCGTGTTGAGATGCTAATTCCCGCCCTGCTCTTTTGTATTATTAGTTCCGGATTCATTAATCCTCGAGCAAACCTCGGCGGTAACCATGGACCAATGATCCCGCTGATTGGCGCTATCGCACTAGCAGGCGCACATCCACTCGCATTAGCCATATTGCTCGGAATATTCGGCCTCCTTCTAAGCTACTTTAAAGGGGGGTCAAAGTTAGTCAACTTGACCAGCAGTGGTGTGGCCGGCGGCTTGCTTGTTTTCTTAGGCTTTATGGGTGCCAAAAGTCAAATAACATCATTATTTGACTGGGCTGGCGGCCTTGAAGCCAAGCATGCTCTGGACTACAGCTTAGGTTATGTTGCTTTCTTTATTTTACTCGCTAACGTCATTATCTACGCTTACCTCGCAAAAATAGGTAAACGCTGGTTAGCGATCCCACTGTGTTCTATTGCAGCTATTGTTCTGGCTTTTGCACTTGGCGCTGGGCTCGACCTTAAGTTTATCACCGAGCCTGGTATCCCGAATTTAAACCCTATGTACTGGTGGGGTTCAACTGAATATGGCTGGCAGTTAGGCTTACCTAACCTCGAGCATTTCATTGCATCACTACCATTCGCTATTCTTGCTGTGGCGATGTGGTCGCCAGATTTTCTGGGACACCGTATTTTCCAAGAACTTAACTATCCAAAGGGTTCTGAGAAAGTATTGATGGATGTTGATGACACAATGACAACCTGTTCACTTCGCCAAATAGTCGGAACGGCAGTCGGTGGCGGTAACATCACCTCATCATGGGGAACCTACATGATCCCTGCTGCTATTGCTAAACGTCCTATTCCAGCAGGTGCTATTTTGCTCGGTATTATGTGTATCGCGGTAGCCGTTATTGGCTACCCTATGGATGTCACGGTTTGGCGTCCGGTAATGTCGATTGCACTTTTAGTTGGCGTGTTTTTACCACTGCTTGAAGCGGGTATGCAGATGGTAAAAGACACTAAAAACAGTCAGGCAGCGGGTATATGTATCTTCGCCGCTTTCGTGGCAAACCCAGTGTTAGCATGGGCACTAACCATGTTCCTAGACAACAATGGTCTAATTGGTGACAAAGAGCGCGCCAAATCACTATCAGTCACTGACCGCATAGTGATCCCTGGATTAGCTTTTGTTATCTGCCTAGCAGCCATGCTAGCGGTAGGTATGATCACCGGTATCCCAGCACTGCTTTAAAATTTGATGACGAAGAGAGACCCGCGCTCTCTTCGTCATTTTCTCATCTATAATTCTTATCAATATTAATGCGCCTAGAATTGAACTAGTGCAACACCTCTGAAACGAACACCTTCGAGTAGGATGGGATAATTCCACCTGCGAAAATCAGACCAACAGTTAAATACCTGACATAGCGGAAGGATGCAAACATTAAATTGTTCAAAAAATGCTACCTTGTTAACAGTTTTAGGATTTATGGACGAATTCCACTTTGATAAAGGTGCAGCACAATGTCTGCTATGCTAATATACGACTGGTTAATTGGTCTTACCAATTTGCTCAAGTTGATATCCATAGCATTAAGATGTTAACGATTGAGAAAGTCCAAACTAATTACAGCGAAGTGTACTCACTTCCACGCGCTTCTTAATGAAAGAGTTGAAGAGGCGTTTAAAACATAGCTATTGGTGTATAAGGCAGAGCCGGTACCCAATAACCTTTATCCCAAACAAAAGGTAAAAGTACGATGACCGAAAAAACTGAACAGTTTGCAAACGCGTGGGATGGTTTCACGTCAGGCGATTGGAAAACTGAAGTCAATGTGCGTGATTTTATTCAAGCTAACTACACTCCCTATGAAGGCGATGAGTCTTTCTTAGCTGAAGCGACTGAAGCGACGACTGAACTTTGGGATAAAGTGATGGTTGGCGTTAAGCAAGAAAACCGCACTCACGCTCCTGTTGATTTTGATACCGACAAAGTATCAACAATCACTTCTCACGAAGCGGGCTATATCACTAAAGATTTAGAAACGATTGTAGGTCTGCAAACAGAAGCACCACTTAAGCGTGCAATGTTACCCAACGGTGGCATTCGCATGGTTGAAGGTTCTTGCGCCGCTTATGGCCGTGAGCTTGATCCAAACATCAAATATGTTTACTCAGAGTTACGTAAAACACACAACCAAGGTGTTTTCGACATCTATACCCCTGAAATTATGGGCTGTCGTAAGTCTGGAGTTTTAACCGGTTTACCTGATGCTTACGGCCGTGGTCGTATCATTGGTGATTACCGTCGTATCGCGCTATATGGTATTGACTACCTTATGCAAGATAAGTTTGCTCAATTCGGTTCACTTCAAGCTGACTTCGAAACCGGTGAAAACTTGTCTTACACTATGCAACTTCGTGAAGAGATTGCAGAGCAGCATAAAGCGCTTGGTCAAATGAAGAAGATGGCAGCAAGCTATGGCTTCGACATCTCAAAGCCTGCGACTAACGCTAAAGAAGCAATCCAGTGGACATACTTCGGTTACCTTGCTGCAGTTAAGAGCCAAAATGGCGCAGCAATGTCGCTTGGTCGTACTTCTAGCTTCCTAGATATCTTTATCGAACGCGATATCGCCGCTGGCGTATTAACAGAGCAAGAAGCACAAGAGATGGTCGACCATTTCGTAATGAAGTTACGCATGGTTCGTTTCCTACGTACTCCAGAATACGATGAACTATTCTCAGGCGACCCAATTTGGGCAACGGAATCAATTGCGGGTATGGGTCTTGATGGCCGTACACTTGTAACTAAATCTAGCTTCCGTTTCTTACACACCTTATACAACATGGGCCCTAGCCCAGAGCCAAACATTACGGTTCTATGGTCAGAGCAACTACCGCTGAACTTCAAAAAGTATGCGGCTAAAGTGTCAATCGATACCAGCTCTATCCAGTATGAAAACGATGATCTAATGCGTCCAGATTTCGAATCTGACGATTATGCAATCGCATGTTGTGTTAGCCCTATGGTTGTAGGTAAGCACATGCAGTTCTTCGGTGCTCGTGCCAACCTTGCTAAGACGATGCTTTATGCAATCAACGGTGGTGTTGATGAAAAGCTAAAGACTCAAATAGGTCCTAAGTTAGCACCAATCACTGATGAAGTTTTAGATTTTGATGACGTTATGGGTCGTTTAGACACCATGATGGACTGGCTTGCAACGCAATATGTATCTGCATTGAACGCCATCCACTTCATGCATGACAAGTACTCTTACGAAGCAGCCCTAATGGCACTTCATGACAGAGATGTTCGTCGTACTATGGCATGTGGTATCGCAGGTCTTTCAATTGCTGCTGATTCACTATCTGCAATTAAGTTCGGCACAGTTAAACCAATTCGTGACGAAAACGGTATTGCTATCGATTTCGACATCAGTGGTGACTACCCTAAATTTGGTAACAACGATGCACGTGTTGATGATTTAGCCACTGAGCTAGTTGAACGCTTCATGGCTAAGATCCGTAGCATGAAGATGTACCGTGATGCAATTCCAACTCAGTCTATCTTAACCATTACCTCTAACGTGGTTTACGGCAAGAAGACAGGTAATACACCTGATGGCCGTCAAGCTGGTGCACCTTTTGCTCCAGGCGCAAACCCAATGCATGGTCGTGATGAGAAAGGAGCGATTGCTTCTTTAACATCAGTTGCTAAACTACCATTTGCTCATGCACAAGATGGCATATCTTACACTTTCTCTATTGTTCCTAACGCGTTAGGTAAAGATGAAGATGGTCGTAAAGCCAACCTTGCAGCACTAATGGATGGTTATTTCGCCCATAACGATAGCCGCGAAGGTGGTCAACACCTCAACGTTAACGTGATGAACCGTGAAATGCTTGAAGATGCCGTGGTAAATCCAGACAAGTATCCTCAACTAACCATCCGTGTTTCTGGTTATGCAGTACGCTTTAACTCGCTAACACCTGAGCAACAGCAAGACGTGATTACCCGTACCTTCACTAAAGGTCTGTAAGCAACGTTATAGATAAAGTGTCGATTAGGCTGGCGTAGCACATAGTTGCACCAGCCTCTCAAGGAGCAGAAATGGCAGTAACAGGTCGGATTCATTCTTTAGAGTCCTTTGGTACCGTAGACGGACCAGGCATAAGGTTTATCACCTTTATGCAAGGTTGTTTAATGCGTTGTCAGTACTGCCATAACCGCGACACATGGGATCTACACGGCGGCAAAGAGATAAAAGTCGATGAGTTAATGAGTCAAATCATCAGCTATCGACCTTTTCTTGAAGCCAGCGGTGGTGGCGTCACAGCCA
Source organism: Shewanella sp. KX20019 (assembly GCF_016757755.1). Taxonomy (NCBI): domain Bacteria; kingdom Pseudomonadati; phylum Pseudomonadota; class Gammaproteobacteria; order Alteromonadales; family Shewanellaceae; genus Shewanella; species Shewanella sp. KX20019. Next base: position 3,191,709 of record NZ_CP068437.1, read on the forward strand.
GTGGCGGTGAAGCTGTATTGCAAGCAGAGTTCGTCGCCGAACTTTTTCAAGCCTGCAAAAAAGAGGGTATTCATACCTGCTTAGACACCAATGGTTTTGTGCGTAAATATACGCCTGTCATTGATGAGTTACTCGATAACACCGATCTGGTGTTACTCGATATAAAACAGATAAACGACGAAAAGCACATTGACTTAACCAAGGTCAGTAACCAACGTACGTTGCAGTTTGCCGAGCATTTGCACAAACGTGGTCAAAAGACTTGGATTCGTTATGTGGTTGTCGGTGGATTCACTGACGACATTCCATCGGCACAGGCATTGGCCGAATTTATCAAGCCAATGACCAATGTCGAGAAAGTGGAACTACTGCCCTACCACGAGTTAGGCAAACACAAATGGCAAGCGATGGGCGAAGAGTATCAACTCAACAAAATCTCTCCTCCAAGCGCTGACACCATGGAACAGATAAAGCAAGTCTTCATCAATATGGGGATTAACGCTATTTACTAAGTGTTGTTAAGAGATTACAGCTAAAGCTCTTCCCAGTAACTTGCATCCAAACATTCGAATGCCGCCTTTAAAATAAGCGCCATATCGAAGTAGCAAGCTTTAGCACCTAAGGGGCGACAATTGACCCCCATTTGCGCCAGTTTTGTCGATAACTGATTGCCCCAGTCGAGTAACGATAACGGCAATGGGTGAGCGGAGCGCCAGCCTAACCAGAGTAGACCTTGGATAGGTAGGCTAATAAAGAACAACGCAATGGTGATTGCCTGAGGCAGGTGATCCCAACCGTGCAGGTATAACTGACTTGCACCCGCCAATACTGCCAACAGCGGCATTAATGGCAAAGCAATTTGAGTCGCGCGCATAACGCGATACTCAGGAAAGTAAAAACTAAGTTGTCTAACCATAGGCCATGTCTTCATATAACGACGGCCTTCACCTAAGGTTTTGAGAACGAAAATGCTCAAAAATGGCACCTATAAGAATCAATAACAAGCCTAACTTTAGCACAAACACTCAGCTTGCCCCAAGGCTCTATGTCTGGGAAGCAACAGATTTTCGCTCTTTTACAGGGCACACTTTACGACTTCGGCCTATAGTTGCCGTAGAAGTTATTGTTATTCAGTGAATCAAACGATTTCATTACTTATTGCGAAAGGTTTAAACATGTCAAACAAACTGGTATTGGTGCTTAACTGTGGTAGTTCATCTCTTAAGTTTGCGGTTATTGATGCGCTCACTGGTGATGACCAAATTTCTGGTCTAGCCGAGTGTTTTGGGCTTGAAGACTCTCGAATTAAATGGAAAGTAAACGGTGCTAAGCACGATGCTAGCCTAGGTGCATTTACTGCACACAGAGAAGCTGTTGAGTATATCGTTAACAAAATTTTGGTCGCTCATCCGCTAATTGCCGAACAGATCCAAGCCATTGGTCATCGCGTTGTACATGGTGGAGAAAAGTTTACTCACTCAGTCATTATCGATGAAAGTGTGGTTCAAGGTATTGAAGATTGTGCCACATTGGCGCCGTTGCATAATCCAGCCCACCTTATTGGTATACGAGCAGCGCAAGCATCGTTTCCTGAGCTACCTCAAGTCGCAGTATTTGATACCGCTTTCCACCAAACAATGCCAGAGAAAGCCTTTATCTATGCCCTTCCGTATAAGCTTTATAGAGAAAACTCTATCCGTCGTTATGGCATGCACGGTACAAGTCACCTATTCATCAGCCGCGAAACGGCAGCCGCACTAGGTAAAGATGAAGCCGATACCAATGTTATTTGCGCACACCTTGGTAATGGCGCGTCAGTAACAGCAATTAAAGGTGGTAAGAGCGTAGATACCTCAATGGGGCTGACGCCACTAGAAGGTCTAGTGATGGGTACCCGTTGTGGTGACATTGACCCATCAATTATCTACCATTTAGTTAATCGTCTTGGCTATACACTTGAAGAAGTGAACAACCTGATGAACAAACAAAGTGGTCTTTTGGGAATATCTGAGCTAACTAACGATTGTCGTGGCATCGAAGAGGGATATGAAAAAGGTCACAAGGGGGCAACACTAGCGCTTGAGATTTTCTGTTATCGCTTAGCAAAATATATCGCTTCTTATACCGTGCCTTTAGAGCGTCTTGATGCACTAGTATTTACTGGCGGCATTGGTGAGAACTCTGATGTTATTCGTGAAAAAGTGCTTAACTCATTGGCTATTTTCAACTTTAAAGTCGACAAAGAGCGTAACACAGCGGCACGTTTTGGTAAGCAAGGTAAAATTACCCAAGACGAAGGTCCTGTTGCTATGGTGATCCCAACTAATGAAGAGTGGGTTATCGCACAAGACGCTGTGGCACTCATTAAATAGTAAAACCTATCTATTGCGAGCTGCTAACTAAATAAGTTAGTGGCTCAAAACAATATTTCTACTGCCATACTTTTGTGGCTTTCTCGAGTTTTAAGAGGTATTTATGTCTCGCAACATTATGCTCATCCCTATAGGGACCGGTGTAGGGTTAACATCTATTAGTTTAGGTATGGTTCGTGCGCTTGAGCGTCATGGTGTTAAGGTTCGCTTTTTTAAGCCAATAGCCCAACAGCGCCCAACCGATCGTGGACCTGAACGTTCAACCACTATTTTAAGCAAATCACCGACAGTTAACCCACTCGAACCATTCGATATGGATCATGCTGAGAACCTTATTCGTGCAGATCAAACTGACGTGTTAATGGAGCAGATTATCGCTCGTGCAACAGAATGCACAGACGATACTGAAACCATTATTGTCGAAGGATTAGTGCAAACCCGCAACCATCCTTTCTCAAGCGACGTGAACCATGCGATTGCTAAAGCATTAGATGCAGATGTGATTTTTGTAGCGACTCCAGGCAATGAAAGTGCGACAGCGCTGATGAATCGCTTAGAGATCTCACATAATTCATGGGGTGGGAGTAAGAACAAACGCCTCATTGGTGCCATTATCAACAAAGTTGGTGCCCCGGTTGATGACGAAGGTCGTGCTCGCCCAGACCTGTCTGAAGTGTTCGATCATGACGATATTCAGCGCCCCGATCCGGCAAGCATGTTCCAACTTCCAGGCAAGAGTAAACTGCGTATTTTAGGCACAGTGCCTTACAACCTTGATCTGGTAGCACCGCGTGCATCTGATCTTGCTAAGCACTTAAGCGCCAAAATTATCAACGCTGGTGAAATGAACACTCGCCGCATGCGCAAAGTGACATTTTGTGCCCGTAGTATTCCCAATATGGTTACCCATATTAAAACCGACTCGCTACTCGTCACCTCAGGCGATCGCAGTGATGTCATCGTTTCAGCCTGTCTTGCTTCAATGAATGGCATCAAAGTTGGCGCACTATTGCTAACAGGTGGATACGAGCCAGAGCCACAAATTATGGAGCTTTGTGAACAAGCATTCGAAACCGGCTTACCCGTATTCCTTATTGACACCAATACGTGGCAAACCTCGCTGAACATTCAACGTTTCGATCACGAAGTGCCAGTAGATGATGCCGTTCGTATTGAACAGGTTCAAGAGTTTATTGCTGGCCATATTGATCAAAACTGGGTCGAAAGCGTCACTAAAAACTCTCCACGTGAGCACCGTTTATCGCCACCAGCATTCCGTTACAAGTTAACAGAGCTCGCTCGTGCTGCACGTAAAACGGTTGTTCTACCAGAAGGTGATGAACCGAGAACAATTGAAGCCGCCAGCATTTGTGCTTCACGTGGTATTGCACGTTGCGTGCTACTGGGTAATCGCGAAGAGATTGAGCGTATTGCCACTCAGCAAGGCGTCACCTTAGGTGACGGTGTCGAGATCATTGAGCCAGAATCTGCTCGTGGTCGTTATGTCGAGGCTATGGTTGAGCTACGTCGTAATAAAGGTTTGACTGAAGTTGTTGCTAAAGAGCAGTTAGAAGACAACATGGTACTCGGTACTATGATGCTAGCTCAAGGCGAAGTCGATGGTATTGTGTCTGGTGCAGTCAACACCACCGCAAATACGATTCGCCCGCCGCTACAGTTGATCAAAACCGCACCCGGCTCAAATTTGGTCTCCTCTATATTCTTCATGTTGATGCCAGATCAAGTCTTGGTCTATGGTGATTGTGCGATTAACCCGGATCCAAATGCAGAGCAATTGGCCGACATCGCAATTCAATCTGCAGAGTCTGCAATTGCGTTTGGTATTGAACCACGGGTTGCGATGATCAGTTACTCAACAGGTAGCTCAGGTACAGGTTCTGATGTTGATAAAGTACGTGAAGCGACGCGTATTGCCAAAGAGAAACGTCCAGACTTAGTCATTGATGGACCTTTACAGTATGACGCTGCTGTTATGCCAAACGTTGCTCGCTCTAAAGCACCAAACAGCCCTGTAGCGGGTCAAGCGACGGTATTTGTATTCCCAGACCTCAACACTGGTAATACAACGTACAAGGCGGTTCAGCGAAGCGCTGACCTGATTTCAATTGGCCCGATGCTGCAAGGTATGCGAAAGCCAGTAAACGATCTATCACGCGGCGCCTTAGTCGATGATATTGTTTACACGATTGCCTTAACAGCCATCCAAGCTGCGCAAAACGAAAGCTAATTACACCAATACTAAAAAAGCCTGCTTATGCAGGCTTTTTTTTGCTTTAAATTCAATCGAATTGCGATCGATGCGATCTCATTAGCAGTTAATTAGACTTATGAAGCAACAACCGGTAGGTCGAATTGTGTACATCGACAAAATGCATCAAAAATTAACCAGTCCAATTAAGGCTGATATATTAATAACTTAAGTAACCAATAAAAAGTCTTCAACACACTTGTCCACAGATTCTGTGGATAACCTTTATAAGTTATCTATACAGATATGCCTGAGATCTTTATTGAGGTCAAGCTTTGGGTGCGATCAAACAGTAAAATCTTGCGTTAAGGCTGTAGAATCGTGATACTGCTAAAAAATACTAATAATCATTATCTATGTTGAAATACTTTATTCTTATCATTGCACTGTTCACTGTTTCTGCCTGTGACTATACGGATAGTAAGCTAATAGCCGATCCATCCGTCCCCTCTATGCGCACGCCTGAACTCTCTTCAATTGGATTCTTAAACGCTATCTACGTAGAACGGGATGTAGAGAAAGCAAAACTGTTTGTTGATGATTCAATGAAAGAGATCCTTTCACACTATTACATTGCCGCTTCAGTGCAACGCCATGTGCTCAACTTGTCATTGACTGACGTTGAAATGGAAGTTGACGAAGTCGATATTGATTTCTTTCGCAAATCGACTGAGGACGTCACTGTCATAGTCAAAATTAAAGGCCTGCGTGGTGGACAGTTTTGGGTTGATGACAGAACCTTGCGCTTGAATAAGCACAAGGGAAAATGGATTATTGTCGAAGTCGTGCCAGAAAAGAGAAACGTTAACGGTTAGGTGCTAGGCTTGAGTATTAGAGGTACTAGGTTCTACGGTAAAACCAGAAAAGAGCAAGGCGACGGCATAAATGCCGACCCACTTTAAAAGAAGGTGCTAACAAAGCCTAAAATCAACATCAAAAGCCAAAGGGTGTTTTCTGTTGATTTCCTAGCAGGACGTAGTCCGTTCTAGCAGTGAGCAGGCAAACGTCCTAGTATCTAGGACCTTCTCAGCTTTCAGACAGGTTCTAGCAAAGACGGTAAAATCTTAGGCGAACAGCCTACGGCTATACGGGAAATAACTGCGTCACTACGTAACTGCTTCGCTTACGGTAAAACGAGAAAAGAACAAAGCGACGGCATAAATGCCGACCCACTTTAAAAGAAGGTGCTAACAAAGCCTAAAATCAACATCAAAAGCCAAAGGGTGTTTTCTGTTGATTTCCTAGCAGGACGTAGTCCGTTCTAGCAGTGAGCAGGCGAACGTCCTAGTATCTAGGACCTTCTCAGCTTTCAGACAGGTTATAAAGTGTTAATTCTACAAATAAAAATAGCAACCTGTTGGTTGCTATTTCATCTAGATAAAACCTATAAAAGATAGGTTTATTCTGCGATTTTCCCTAATCCAAAAATGCTTCTTCATCCATTTCAACTGGTAGAGACTCTAACATCTCATCTTGTAGTTGATAATATGCGCCTTCATATTCTTGAATTTCCATAACGACTCCGGATCTTTGATTTAGGTGTAGGGTACAAAAGCATGTCATCAATAATGTGACATTTTGCCTCTCTTAAAACATGCCAACTATGCCGTGTTTCTAGTTTCGATTATAACAGGGTTAAACTGCGACTTACAAAAAACTTTCACCTTTAATCGGCAAAAACAGCAAAACAACCGTCTTTAGCCGCTATTCCGTTAGAAAAACTGAAAGACTTTCACTTTTTTATTCAATATCGCGCTAAAAAACACTTTTTATGTGCACAAACAATATATTTAACTGCCACAACTGCTGCTATCAATAATAGATAGCATCGCTGATGCTAAACAGTTACGTGCGCTAATTAGAGGTAAATTATAATGAATGCATTAATTGACTATGAAGCAGGACAGCTCGTTGAGTTATTTGATCAGGGGGATGATTTGTCGATATACATGTTTATGGAAAAGATGAGCATCCCTCTTGACGTACAAGGTACGCTTGTTAATGAGATCTCCGCACTAAAACAAAGAGAACGGCATAGTATCGCTAAGATCATTGAGTCTCATGGGCAATCAGCAATAAGCGAACGACTCAATTATTAGGACGCGGGATGAAAAAAGGCCAAACACGGTTGTGTTTGGCCTTTTGACGCGATTTAACTCATCCTTAATTCGCGATATCTGTTACCGACAATGTCTCTTGTCGATAGCGCAGTACTTTTAGTGCTTTATTCGGATCGATATCTTCAAACACTGCAGGGTTGTCCATCTGCTCATAGAACTTCAAACTAGGACTGTAGCTAGCAACTTGCTCTTTTAGGAAATCAATACTCAATTCAGGCGCATTTAGACATAATAGAATGTCGCCTTCAGTAGCCAGAAGATCAGGCAAGCGTTTTAACAGGCGTGCATAATCTTTTGTCGCGACAAAACTGCCCTTTTGGTTACTCGGTGGATCTGCAATGATGAGATCGTAAGGACCAAGTTTGGTTAGCTTACCCCATGACTTAAAAATGTCATGACCCAGAAAGCGAGCCCCTGAACCCAAGTTATTTAACATGTGATTTTGCTTACCGATCGATAGTGAGCCCTTGCTCATATCAATATTAACCACCTCTGTCGCATTGCCCTGCAACGCAGCAACAGAAAAACCGCAGGTATAAGCAAACAAATTTAGCACTTTCTTTCCACAGCTATGCTCCCGCACCCACTGTCGGCCATTAGACATATCCAAGAACAAACCATGATTCTGTCCACGTAGTAAATGAACTTGAAACTGAGCGCCATTCTCTACAACAATGTGCTTTTCAGGCACCTCGCCTTTAATGATATCAGTGTGTGTTTCACCGCCACGGCGATACTGAAAAACAAGGTTTATCGCTTTAGCGCCATTTAGCTCACACCAACGCTGTTCAATTGCCTCAGTGATGACTGAAAGTTCATCCTCATTGAGTGGCTTAAAACTGGTTAATAACACCACTGGTGCATACCAATCTAAGCATAGGTGCTCAGCTCCTTGGTATCGTCCTCCACGACCATGAAATAATCGACTAACATCGTTACCAAAGGTAACGTCTTTTATTGCTTCAATAAATAACTGCATCTAACTCACTTTTTACTTTTTTCAATCTTTATTTCATCTACGGGATCATCTTTATTTTCAGCAATATCATCACCGAGCAACACCGCTAACCAACGTCCGCCTTCGCTTGACTCTAAAGCTATCTTTACAATCATTGTCAGTGGTACTGATAACAGCATACCGACGGAGCCTAATAGCCAGCCCCAAAATATTAACGATAAGAATACCACTAGCGTAGACAAGCCGAGACCACGTCCCATGTATCGTGGTTCAACCACGTTACCCATAATCGTGTTGGTTCCTAGATACAACAAAGCGACGGCACCAGCTGCGCCCGGTCCAATTTGTATGAAGGCAAGCAATACAGAAGGGATCGCGGCAATAATAGAACCAATATTTGGGATATAGTTAAACAGAAACGCAATCACCCCCCACAGCAGAGCATAATCCACACCAATGATATATAAGCCAACTCCGACAATGAATCCGGTACCGAGGCTCACCAAGGTTTTAATCACCATGTATTGGTTAACTGAATTTAAAAAACGGTCAACTTGCTGTAAACGCATATCGGGATCATCAAGTGCAACATGCATCTTTCTTGAAAACCCATTCGATTCGAACAACATAAACACCACGGTTAAAATGATTAAAAATAGGTTAGCCATGACGCTACCCACACCGGTCAGCATATTCGTCGTCATTGACAATGCAACGCCAGGATCGAAGTAAGCAAGCATTTGCTCTTTAGTGACTTGAATATTGAGCGCAGCTAACTTGTCAACAACCCAAGAGAACTGTTCAATTAATTGGTCCCGATAAAAAGGTAACTGCTGGGAGAATTCATTAATGGAGGTACCAACAATAGACGCCAACCATAAGCCCATTAGCACAATAAACACCATTAGCAGTAATACAGCCACTCCTCTTGGGGCACGGTGGCGAGTGAGCCAACTAATCATCGGATTACAGATCACAGCAATAAATACCGATAACACAAACGGCACGACAATCGGACTTGCCGTTTTTATTCCGGCGAGGATCACCACAATAAATGCTGAGATGGCAAAACCTCTAAATGCGACACCTTGATTTTCAAATCGGGGCATTAAAAAATCCTTGTTGATTTATAATAATATCGCGGTTCTGAAGTTTCGACTGCAAACAACCATCACGCGACTAAACAGTAACAATATGCCAAACGTTACTATCAGCTTAGCCATCCTAGGCGAGTTAATAATATGGGCAATAATGACAAGATAAATGATTTTGTGAATTATCGCATGATTTTATAAAAATCACCGCTTTAGTTTAAGCTGCTTAAGTTTATGGGTTATCAATGTTTATTGCTAACGTGGCGCAGCTTAATACCCACTTCCCTCAGCAACCACGGTTCAAAAAACAGCGGCAATGAAACACTCTATTACCAAAGTGCACAAAACGATAGATCCAATTTATCCTAACTAACGTAAACTCTATTAAGAGCCCATAAAAACAAAAGCCTATGAATATACTGATTACCGGTGCCAGTGGATTTATTGGCACACAGCTTGTGAAACGTTTAAGCCATCATCAACTCACGTTGCTCACTAGGCACCCTGAACATACCGCAGAGCGCTTAGGCGAGCATCATCACTACCTGAGCTCTTTAGATGGATTGACAAATCTAGACAGCTTTGATGCCGTCATTAACCTCGCTGGTGAACCAATAGCAGGAAAAAGATGGTCTGACGCGCAGAAAAAAAACATATGTCATAGCCGCTGGTCAATCACCGCTAAGCTGGCCCAACTCAGCTCCGCCAGTGACAATCCACCGAGTGTCTTTATTAGCGCCTCTGCCGTCGGCTACTATGGTAGCCAAGGCTCGCAACATATTGACGAGGCAAGTCAACTTAGCCCCGAGAGCAAAGCAGAGTTTACTCATCAAGTGTGTCAAAAGTGGGAGCAAGAGGCGCAAAATGCAGCAAGCGAAACCACACGAGTATGTATTATCCGTATTGGTTTAGTGCTCGGTGCACAAGGTGGCGCTCTAGCCAAGATGTTACCCGCTTTTAAATTGGGCCTCGGAGGCCCTATTGCCAGCGGTCAACAAGGAATGAGTTGGGTCCATCTAGATGACTTAATTGCTTTAATTGAATTCCTGCTCATAAACCCACACACAAGTGGAGTCTATAATGGCTGCACACCTACGCCTGTCAGTAACAAAGAGTTCACTAAAGCATTAGCTTCGGCATTAAACCGCCCAGCGTGTATTCCAGCGCCTGCATTTGGACTAAAACTGGCATTAGGTGAGATGTCGACCCTGTTAATCGACGGGCAATATGTGGTGCCTAAAAGGACATTACAAGAAGGCTTTACGTTTAAGTACTCAACAATCGACAGTGCGTTAAACGCCCTATTTAAATGACAATTAAAATAAACGAAAAGCGGCAAGAGAGGATCTCTCTTGCCGCTTTACTTTCCGACAATTTAATGTGCTTTAAGCAATTCACTGCATGATTTATTTAGCAGCTGACGACAACGCCACAGCCCAAGCAGGGCAACCACTAAACCGCCACATAATGGCGCGATGCCCCACCAAGGCCAATGCATGTAAACATTGAGTTCAAACACCTGAGTTTTCAGTAAATACAGGGTAAACTCAGCAACGATAACCGCTAATACGCCGGCGATGGTACCTAACAGTGCAAATTCGAGTCCCGTCGCCGCTCTAAGTAACCAACCCGATGCGCCAAAGGTCCTCAGTACAGCAAGCTCTCGTTGTCTGCTCGCCATTCCAGCCTCGGTCTGCGCTATCATCACTAACGCACTGGCAAGTAACACCAGCACCAATACTAAGGTTAATGACAAAGAGACTTGATCGATGATCTGACGTAACTGTTTCACCATTGCACCGACATCGATAATAGATACCGTTGGGAACTGTTTAATCAATGACAAAATAACCGAGCGTTGTGACTCTTCTAAGTGAAAGCTAGACATTGAGGTATAAGCAAACGGCGCTAGGGCTTCTTTTGTGAAGATCATAAAGAAGTTTGGCTGCAGTGTTTCCCAATGAACAGCGCGAATACTGGCGACTTTTACCGTTAAACGCTGGTTGTCTATGGTATAGGTTAAGCTATCACCTAGGACTAGTTCTAATCGTTCGGCAACTCCGGACTCCACTGAGACATCAAAAGTATCTTGGTTGAACTGACCAGAAATAATTTCGTTATTATCAGGCATGCTGTCACGATAAGTTAGATTTAATTCGCGCGAGATCCCAACTCGTCCCTCATCACCAGCTTTCTTTTGCTCGGAAGATATTAACGGCTCGCCATTAATCGCGCTCAAGCGGCCTCTAATCACTGGATAGATAACTGGAGGAACTTTCACATGCGGTTTCAAGAAATCTGCGATTGCTGCTGTTTCTTCCGGTGCAATATTGACTAGAAAGTAATTGGGCGCATTTTCCGGTAACTGCTTTTGCCACTCGTTAAGAATATCTTGTCTGAGTGCAAAAATGGTCAACAATAGGACTAGCGCACTACTAAACCCAACCAGCTGCACCGCATTTTGTCGCGCCCGGCGTCGAAGTCCGGCTAACGCAAGCTGCAGTGGATTAGTCGTCTTCATGCCGACGCTATGACCCAAACGGATCATAAAGAAGCCTAAAACACTCAGCAAAGTCCCTAACAATAAGACTGCGGCAACCACAGTCAGTGTTAGCGCCAGGCTTTGTGAATACAAATATCCCAATATCGCCATCGCCGTTAAGCTAAGCAGCAGATGCAGCCACATACCGAGCTGCAACCCTTCCAGATGTCCCTGCAATACTCTAAGCGGTGGAATAGATAGCAACCGCATCAATGGGTAGGCTGAAAACATAAAGGCGCTGATAAAACCAGTGCCTATGCCAAGCAGTATTGGCCGACTTATTGGTGGGCTGTAAGCGGCTATTTCAGCGGGCAGAAATGCAGTGATCAGGCGGTCGAGCCCGAAGCCACCGATTAAGCCAAATACCACACCAACAGCAGTAACAAGCAGAAGATGGGTGCCAAATAAAATTCTTATCTGTTTTGCTGAAGCGCCAAATGTCTTCAACATGGCCACCACATCATAGTGACGCTGACAATATCGCTGCGCAGCAATACCGATGGCAGCACAGGCAAGTGCAATGCCCAGTAAACTTGCGAGTAATAAAAATCGTTCAGCACGCTTTACCGCACTGGCTATGGGCGAATCACCTGATTGCACATCAACCCAGCGCTGGCTGGTATTAAGTAATGGCTTAGCTTGTACTTCAAATGCATCAAGTTTTGCGGCATCACCTGCAAACTGGTAAAGATAAGTCACTCGACTACCAGGCTGGATCACCTGTGTTTTAACCACATCCTCAATACGCATCAACACCACAGGAGATGAAGCAAAAGGGTTAAATCCTGCGTCGGGTAAACGGACTATTTCATTGGATAAGTTAAAATTGGCATTACCAATCTCAATCTGCGCTGGATAGCCCAGCAAGCCGCCTAATCGGGTTTCAAACCAGATGTTATCTGCGTTCGGTAACCCTTGAGCAACACCAGAGCTGAGCTCTATATTGCCTTTAAGCGGATAGCCTTGTTCAACCGCTCTTACCGTCACCAGTTGGAATTCATCTCCGGCATATACCATGGAGTTAAACTGCATGCTGGTAACGCGAGCAAGGCCAATATCGTCAGCGATGGCTAACACCTCAGGATCGATCTCTTTAGGGGAGTTAATAATCCTATCAGCTGCGATGAACTTTGACGCTTGGCCGTTGATTGCCAGTTGTAGTCGTTCACTGACGGACGCAAGTCCTGTGACTGAAAGTACTGCTAAGGTGATAGCTAGAATGATCAATAGCAGTTGCCCCTGTGACAACTCTCTTTTAAATAGCCTCCATGCAAGTTTTAGCTCCATGAACTTGCCTCTTTGTCCACGGTATTATCAGCCCGTTCAGCCGCAGTATTCTCAGCTGATTTTTCGGCCACATCCTCGCTAACTTTTTCACTTAAGTTGCCTGAATCCATGATGAATTGTCGCTGACACCGGCTTGCTAAAATCATGTCATGTGTCACCAATATCAGTGTGGTGTCACTCTCACGGTTGAGTTCAAACAACATATCAGCAATTTTATCGCTATTGGCTGAATCTAGATTACCTGTGGGCTCATCGGCAAACAGTACTTTGGGCTCACAGATAAAGGCACGAGCAATTGCAACCCGTTGCTGCTCTCCGCCAGACAGTTGATTTGGAAAGTGGTTCAGCCTATGACTCAATCCAACCCGCTGTAACATCGCCTGAGACTTTTCTTTGGCATTGGCAATACCAGCAAGTTCTGCAGGTAACATAACGTTTTCCAAGGCGTTTAATGTATCAACCAACATAAAGGATTGAAAAATAAAACTCACCTTCTTTTTACGCAGTGCAGCTTTAGATTCTTCGTTTAATGTCTCAAGCGGCACTCCATCAAGCAAAATGGAACCTTGGCTTGGAGAATCAAGCGCCGCAAGTAAACCAAGCAAAGTTGACTTACCCGAACCTGATGGCCCAAGTATCGCAACACTCTCACCCTGCTTGACATCCATATTAATGCCGTTGAGGATAGTCAACTCTCCCTCTTGAGTATTAACCGATTTAATTAGGTGGCTTACCGTTATGGCGCTATTTTCAGACATAAAAACCTTCTTTAACCTTAAAAACCGACGATGTGGTTTTGCTATATTATTTTTATTCAGCAGTTTTCCGCTGAGTGCTGCCCCTATATTAATCCTAGGTGACAGCTTAAGTGCAAGTTATGGAATGCCAGAAAATGAAGGGTGGGTGCATCTATTGCGGTCAAAGATGCCTGAACACACCATCATTAATGGCTCTGTAAGCGGTGAAACCTCCGCTGGTGGATTACGTAGACTGCCCGCCCTGCTTGAATCTGCGAGCCCTGAAGTCCTGTTAGTTGAACTTGGAGGCAATGACGGGCTGAGAGGTTTCCCTCCTAAACAGTTGAAAAATAATCTTACAAAAATCATCGAACTTGCAAAAACAAAACAGATAAAAGTGCTGCTCAGTGAGATCATGGTACCGCCTAACTACGGTCCACGCTATGCATCTCAGATCAGCCAAGTCTATAAAGAGCTCGCTGTGGAGCACGATATCACCCTTATGCCATTTTTCATGGAGGCCATTGTAATAGACAGTAGCTTGATGCAACGAGATGGGATCCATCCGAATGCAAAAGCCCAGCCGCAAATTGCTGAATTTATGCAACCCTGGATCCAACGAACACTTTAAGGAAAACACCAATAATGAACATAGTGCTTGAAGCTCGACTAGCAACTTTGTAGATTATTGATAGGCTCATCTAGCCTATTTAATTTCAGGACAAGTAAGCTTCAGGGAGAGTGTAATGATAAAAATATTTAGCGGCAGTATATTAATTGCAAGCAGCTTTACTATTGGCTGCTTTAGCCACGCTGCTTTAGCTGCTGAAACTGCCAACCCTATAACACCAGCGCCAATAACCCCTGAGCAAATATCCCTCCCTGTAGACCTTAAGTACGATTGGTTGCAACTCACTTCATTAGAGTTACTCAAAGGCGAAATCGTTAACCTCTACGACGACAAACTCGAGTTCGATAGTGATGAACTCGATAGCGTATTTATCGATTGGGAAGATGTAAAAATGCTGCAAAGTAGCGGTATAGTCAGTATTGGGTTTACCGATCTCAGCACCAAAACGGGTCGGCTACTCGTCAAAGATGGCAAGTCCTATATCAATGGTGAAGAGTTTGATAATAGCGAGATAATGACCATTATCGCTGGCGAACAAACCGAAGCTAACTATTGGTCGAGTAAAATCACTTTAGGCGCCAACTTTCGAAAAGGTAATACAGACCAGATAGACTACAACACACTCGCCAAGACCCGGCGACGCACAACGGAATCACGATTCAATCTAGACTATATCGGCAACTTCTCAGAAACTGACGGTGAAAACCGTATTAATAACCACCGGATCAACAGTAACTTTGACTGGTTCATCTCCAAACAGTTTTATCTTAGACCTGTATTTGCTGAAGTCTATATCGACCCATTTTTGAACATAGATTATCGCATCACAATCGGTTCTGGTCTGGGTTACAACTTCATCGATAATGCGAAAACAGAGTGGAGTGTCAGTGGTGGCCCCGCATACACCTATACACGATTTGATACGGTTGAAGCCGATGAAAGTGAAGATGATGGCAGTGCTGCACTGGTCATTGAAAGCCTTTATGAAACGGAAATAACCGGAGACATCGATTTTAATGCGCTATATCGCTTACAGTACGGTAATGAAACTTCCGGCGGTTATACCCATCATGCGATTGCAACGTTAGAGATAGAGCTGACCGATATGTTTGATCTTGACCTGTCATTCGTTTGGGACAGAACCAATAACCCGCAACCTGACGCAAACAAACTAACACCTGAACCTAACGATTATCAGTTTATCATTGGTTTTGGTATCGATATTTAAGAACATACCTTAAAAACGTCAGATAGAACGCTGACATGGCCGATTTAGGCTTCATTAGTAATGAAGCATTATTAACCTTGTTTAGCGTAGAGGCTGTTGACCTCTTCCCAAACATCAATGTTCTCACCTTTAGAGCTTCGTAAGAATAAATACTACAATGTTGATCGCCACTAGCATTTAACATTAATTAAACAGTGTGTTACACGGTTTAATATTATGAATAAAAATCACAATCAGTTGCAACAACATAACTGTTTGAATGGGAGTATCTTCATACATATTTTCAATAACTAACAACAAGCAGAACGTTTAACAGAGCGCACAAGGTCAATCGTTCAATCAATGTTAACAACTTGTCGTCCCAATTTCACATTGCTTATCTGGTACGTCAGTGCAATCTAGAACACGAATAATAAAAATAAATTCTGGAGACGCTATGTTCAACAACAAACCTTCTTGGCTAATGCCGACATTAATCGCTACCGCAGTTGCAATAAGTTTGGGGGCTTGCTCATCTGACGATGACGATACAACAACAGAAATAGAGACACCGCCCGTTGTCACTCCTGAACCAGAAGGGCCAACGTTCCCTGAAGGTGCAATAATGATCGAGGACGGTGAAAACCTCACTATTCGTATCCAAGAAGCGCTTATCGATGCGCAAAGTAACGATGTGATCGTTCTGCCAAAAGGGACATTTGAGATCGAATCAACACTTTTATTTGATGGTGATGTCGACGGTGATGGTAGTTACGCTAAAAATATAACCATAATGGGCTACGGTCAGAATGAGACCATTCTGGATTTCTCAAAATCTAACTCTGGCGACGGTATCTTTGTTCAAAATGCGGTCAATATAATCATTCAAGATCTGTCTGTGAATGAAGCTAAAAATAACGGTATCAAGCTTAAGAATACTAACGGCATTATATTACGTCGCCTCGCTACTGTTTGGGAGGGTGAACTAGATGAAGGTAATGGAGCTTATGGCCTCTATCCAGTCGAGTGTGAAAACATTCTTATTGAAGACACTTATGTACGCGGTAGTGCTGATGCGGGTATTTATGTCGGTCAATCGCAATACATAGTTGTTAGACGTAATATAGCCAAAGAAAACGTTGCCGGTATTGAGATTGAAAACTCAAAATATGCTGATGTGTATGACAACGAAGCCATGGGTAATACTGGTGGTATCCTTGTTTTCGACCTGCCGATTAACAACCATAGATATGGTTCCAGTGTCAGGATTTTCAATAACAAAGTCTACGATAACAATACTAAAAACTTTGCTAACGCTTCAGCCAACCCTGCAGGTGTTCATATTGTGCCGCCGGGCACAGGTATGATTATTCTATCTACTGATGACGTTGAAATCTTTAACAACGAAATCACCGGTCACGATACCATGGGTGTGGCAATCACCAGTTTCTTTATTGCTGAGCCTGACATGTCGGCTTTTGTCGCTAACTATGGCCAGCCAGGCCAACCAATTGAAGATGGCTGGCGACCGACACCACGTAATATTTATCTGCACGATAACGTCATCAGCGGGTATGGCCAAAAGCCAAACGGCTACCTAATTGATGATATAATTAAAGGATACCTTTTTACCCACGGTGCATTTCCAGGAGTTTTATATGATGGCCTCGGCGAAATGCTATCCAATAATGGTACCGCTGCTTACTTAGGCCTTCAAGAGTTGCCTTTTTCTACAGACGGCAGTGATAACGTTTGTGCAAGCGATAATGGTGATGTGTCATTTGGTCGCTTATACGCTAACGATAATACTGATCCAGCCAACCCTGAAGTGCTTTATGAGAAAACTCAAAATAAGCTGATGAACTGTGCTCAGGTGAGCTTACCCGTTCATACCGTGACCTTTGGTGATCAAATTTTCGGTTGCGGCGTTGATGACAATACCGAAGGTTGTGATGGTGGTATTCTCGTCGGTGGTGGCGGTAGCATTGGCGAAGATGAAGGCGGCCTGGTAGGAGATGGTGACTTAAGTCTTTGTAAGGCCGAAAGCACTAATGCCTCTTGGGACGCACTGCTGAAAGCAAACTGTCCAAACCTTTCAGACTACAACTTGTTTGCCGATGCAACAAATCCAGGCAACGCCCCCAACTCTGGTGGCCTACCTTATGATTTAAATACGCCACTGTTTACTGATTACTCAAGTAAATACCGCTACGTATTTGTGCCTGAAGGTAAAAAAGCTGATTTCTCGGCTATGGAGTCAATGGACTTCCCTGTCGGCACGGTCTTAGTGAAGACATTTGCACTTCCTGCTGATACGAGTAAGCGTGGCTTATCGAATGAAGACTTGGTCGAAACACGTTTATTAATCCATCGTGAGAGTGGTTGGACTGCACTGCCTTATGTGTGGAACGCTGAAAAAGTGGATGCTGTACTCGCGAAAGCGGGCGCAATTCAAGGGAAAAAGGTTGTCCACAATGGCGACACCATGGACTTTGATTATGTCGTGCCGAGCATGAACCAGTGTAAACAGTGTCACCAATTTAAGCCTGATGCAGATAGTCCTGCGAAATTTGTCCCTATTGGACCCAAAGCACGCCAACTTAACAGAGATTATGCCTACAGTGATGGCAGCATGAATCAGTTGTTAAAATGGCAGTCCGCTGGCATTTTACAAGGTGTTCCAGAGGTGGCTACGATCGACACCGTACCGGCTTACAATGATGGTGATGAGACCAGCGTTGCCGAGCTTAGTGATGACGCATTGATGAAAACAGCCAAAGGTTATTTAGACATTAACTGCGCTCATTGTCATCGCCCAGAAGGTAATGCCTCTAATACAGGTCTAAAGCTCGAATATTGGAGAGATTACGCTGAAGACGCTGGCTATTCGCACGGTACATGTAAGTCACCCGTTGCCTATGGGGGCGGTTCACTTGGCTTTGACGTTGTCCCTGGCAGCCCAGAAGAATCAATCTTGCACTTCCGTATGGACAGTAATGATCCTGGTGACAGAATGCCAGAAATTGGTAGAAGTCTCTCTCACGCTGAAGGCGTTGCATTAATCAACGAGTGGATTAAGCGCCTGCCTAGTGCATCTTGCTCAGGTTAATTTAGCAGACTAAAAAGGCCGGGATGTTCCCGGCTTTTTTATCATAATCACTTAATTGCCAATACCCGTTCCTCAAAAAATCAACCACTGTCTAGGTGAGTTATGCATAATCTAGTTATCCTCTGTCTAATGCTACTTCTTAGCGCCTGTGGCGGCTCCAGCGACACAAAAGAACTCGCTAACGAAGAAGCACCACAGTCCCCCACTGAACCAACAACGGATCCTGATCCATCACAGTCAGCATGTGACGCCACGACCAGTGAGGTAAACTGGAACGCCTTAATGACTGAAGATTGCCAGCAATTATCACAATATGGATTGTTTATAGATCCCAGTATTCCGACTATTGACCCTATCGCTCCGGGGATCAGCTATCAGCTTGCTACGCAATTGTTCTCCAACTACGCTAGTAAACACCGCTTCATATTTGTTCCTCCTGGGGAGAAAATAGCATATCACTCAAGTGACACCTTCGAGATGCCAATCGGCACTGTTCTTGTCAAAACGTTCTCGTTACCCTTTGATACACAAGTGCTTGGCGCAAGTAATGAAGTGCTCATTGAAACTCGATTACTAATCCATAGAGAAGCGGGCTGGACCACCCTGCCCTATATTTGGAAAAACAACCAAGCAACACTACAACAAGCAGGCATGGATATTCCCCACAGTTTGAACCATCAAGGTAACCAAGAAACTTTCGATTATCACGTCCCAAGTCGCGCAGAATGTAAAATTTGCCATCAATCAACGTTTGCCAGTGACGATCAAACAGTTCGTATTCGCCCGATAGGGATTAAAGCGCATCTACTCAATCTCGATATTAATCATCAAGGCCAGTCCAGTAATCAACTATTGCATTGGCAACAACTCAATATGCTCTCTGGATTACCTAAACTTAGCGAAGTTGGCAAAACCGCTGACATACTTGACCAAAGCGCATCCCTGACAACGAGGGCAAAAGGCTATTTGGATATCAACTGCGCTCATTGTCACAATTCTGACGGGTTTGCCAGTATTTCAGGGCTACGCCTTGGTTTTTATGTCGACCATACTAGCTATCAATACGGTATTTGTAAGCAACCGCCGGGCTGGGATGGTGGTGCCAAAGGCTTGTCTTACGACATTATTCCTAGCGATGGAGAGCACTCTATTTTGGTTTATCGCCAAGAGCTTAATGAGCCCAAAGATAGAATGCCGCCGATAGGGAGAGCCATTACCCACACCGAAGCTGTGACCGTGATTAAAGACTGGATTGATGCTATGGCACCCGAGCTGGGCAATTGCCAGCACTAAGAACGGAGTAAAGAGTAAAGAGTAAAGAGTAATCGAAAGCGAATGCTCCACCATATAGCAAGAGCCATTACCCACACTGAAGCTGTGACCGTGATTAAAGACTGGATTGATGCTATGGCACCTGAACTTGGCAATTGCCAGCACTAGGTAAGGAGTTAGGAGTTAAGAGTTAGGAGTCATCGAAAGCGAATGCTCCATCATATAGGGAGAGCCATTACCCACACTGAAGCTGTGACCGTGATTAAAGACTGGATTGATGCTATGGCACCTGAACTTGGTAATTGCCAGCAGTAAGTAAAGAGTAAGGAGTTAAGAGTAAGGAGTAAGGAGTAATCGAGTTTGAGTAAGCGCTTAATCTTTATTAGTCGCCTTACTTTCCCCCTGATGTAGACGATGAAAATGACCCGGAGGATGGCCAATCCAGTGCTTAAAACTCTGCCTAAAATGGCTAATATCTCCAAAGCCCATTAAGTCGGAGATGGCTTCGATAGAATGTTCACTGGATAAAATAAGATTCACCGCCATTTGGCAGCGAACCTGATCAATCAACTTTTGGTAATTAGTGCCTGCTGCTGAAAGTCGACGCCTCAGTGTACGTGTACTGATCTCTTGCGTTACCGCCATCGACTCCATACTCGGTAATTGGGGAGCGCATTCTCTTAATACAGCTAGCACGTCGGTAATATACGACTGAGCCAGACTTATCTCTGGCGTCAAATCGACATTTTCAAATGAAAAGGTTATCGGCAGCATTAAAAATTTCTGCTCTATAGACCACTCAAAAAATTGCCCATCAAACTGAATATTCGCCCCCGTTCGAGACGCTAAAAATTCAGTTTGTCGCTTAGGTTCGGCCAATATAATCTCTTTAGCTTGAACCTTTTCGCCCGTCAGCTCCTCGGCAAAGGTCATAAGCGAACCGATACTGTGCTGAAACTGACAACTATATTTATCGGTCTCCAACTTATTAGTATTAAGCCATCTGACTTTCAGCGCGCCCTCTTCATTTCTAAGGAATATATCAGAAAAACTTCCGACCAATTCGGGATGTGCGATAACAAATTCGAGGCATTCACCTAGGGTGTTAAACTTGGCTAAATAGCTGAGTAAGAAACCTAAATCAGCAACTTTGTAATCGCTCGCTGCTTTTACTCCAACTTCTGCATCGTTACTGACATTTTGTAGGTAGGTCATTGCATAATCGACTTGCCATACATAAACAAACTGGCTGTGTACTAGCTCAGTCTCTGTCACACCGATATCTCGGCACAATTGCGCTGCAGCCGAGCGACCAAAGTGCTTTTTTAAGTAATTAACCAAATTCCTCAATTCATACGCGGGGTAGGATTGATCGCCAACCATTAGATGAGGTTTATAACTGCAGACTTGGTGCATTTTACTCCACTAATATAATGACTGGTTAACTATATTTTTAGCGGATCTAAATACGAATTAATAGTCTTAAGGGATAATTAGTGACAAAAAAACCTGCCTCAGCAGGTTTTCTCTATTAACGTTCAGCGTGGATTACTTGTGCGGCTGATCTTTCTCTGCAAATTTATTAAAAATTGCATTAAACGAAAGCGAGGCGCCATGAGCAATTTTATCTGCAAGTTTTTTCTTCAGCTGGTAAGTCACCTTCACTACAGTGCGCTCATTTGCAAGCTTCATTATCACATCATCACTGGTAGAAACTTCATCGATTAAACCAAGCTCAATGGCTTGCTGGCCATACCAATGCTCACCCGTAGCGACTTTTTCAATATCAAGCTCTGGACGGTACTTAGAGATAAACTCTTTAAACAGTACATGCGTCTCTTCAAGCTCTTTTTGAAACTTTTCACGCCCTTCATCGGTATTCTCACCAAAAATGGTCAGCGTACGTTTGAAGTCCCCTGCCGTATGTTGCTCGTAATCAATATCATGCTTTTTAAGCAGACGATTAAAGTTCGGTACTTGAGCTACCACACCAATAGAACCGACAATAGCGAAAGGAGCTGCATAGACCTTATTAGCCACACACGCCATCATGTAGCCACCGCTGGCAGCCACTTTATCGACACAGATAGATAATGGAATTTCAGCTTGTCTCAAACGATCAAGCTGGCTTGAAGCAAGTCCATAGCCATGTACCATGCCGCCGCCACTTTCGACGTTGACGATAACTTCATCACCTTTGTCTGCGATAGTCAAAATAGCGCTGATCTCTTCACGCAGTGACGCTACTTCGCTGGCATCGATGCTACCTTTAAAATCGATAACATAGACTTTAGGGTCTAGTTCAGGCTCCTTATTGTCTTTTTGTGCTTTCTCTAGCGCTTTTTCGTCAGCCTTTAGCTGCTTCTCATAGGCCTTAAATGCTTTTTTAGACAGCAACTCCTCTTTAAGGTCATGCTTCAACGATTTCAAGTCATCGCTGATATTGGTAATTTTGAGCTCACCCTTGTCTGTTTTATGCTTTATCGTTGATGCTAATACCACAATCACAACAGCCAAAATCGATACTACAATCGTTACCGCTTTTGCAAAAAATAACCCGTACTCGTACAGAAATTCCAAAATATTCTCCAACCTAATCGATTTTTTGATTTTGTTAATTGCCGCTATTCTAACAGCTATTTGGTAATAAAAAATGCCAATAAAAAACCCAGCATAAGCTGGGTCTTTTTTGATTAAAAAGCAATCTACTTTACATACAAGGTTGGACTACAGCTGCTGCAGCATCAGGGCCTACAACCAAACCAAGATAGATAGTCGGGCTCACGGCATCCGGCAAACCAGCACTATAAGAGAAAAATGCTGCTTGAGTCTGCATCTCAACAGTCACCACATCTTCTAAGCCATCAGTAACACCTTCAACAGGTGATGGAGAGATAATAGAGCTATGGTGTCCTTTAGTAAATCTCACAACACCAGAGCCTACTGTTGTCGTATCGACACACTCAAGACCAAGATTTTCAATGAGCGGCTCAGTACCAGATACTGGATATCCAGGAACACGGTTAGGCAACACCTGATCAGGCAAGCTGTTAGCGCCATCACCGACGATTTCAATCAGGTGTAGTGGCAAGCCTGTCGCTTTAAGCATCGCGGCATGGTTAATTGGGTCTGCACTATCGACTGCCGTTTGAACCGCAAAAGCAAAGGTTGGTAAAAACGCATCATATACCATTTTGACTAATGCATCGTATTCCGGCGTACCGGGCTCATAACCGAGATCTTCATTCGCTTCTTCAACCAGCGCCATAAAGGTTTCGCTGGTAATAATGTTGTCAAACAACATTGGACCAAACGTGGCTGAGCCTATGAAAGTACCCGCAAACCCTCCTGTAGGCGCAACTAATGATGCAGCATTCAGTTTATAAACATAACTGAGATCAGCCCCTGTTGGATGCGTTAGCCCCGTATTTGCATAAGTGGCAAAGTCAGTACCTACGATTGCTCCTAAACTTAAACCTTGTGCACTAATCTGGTTATTGTCAAATACCTGTGGGGCGCCAGCTGCTGCCAATTGTCCAGCATAGCCAGTTAGTGCAGCACGTACGGCTAAATGATCGAAAGTTGCTTGACGGAAGTTATCACGTACCGTCAGTGTACTTGCTATGTTAATAAACGCTAAAGGATCACCTAATGAAAACAGTGTCTCGTCTCCCACAACTGCGCCGTAGCTAGGATCAGATGCTGAAACAGTATACGCACCAGGAACCACTAAATCTTTACCAAATGAGCGGGCACCATGAAGTGGCATATCAATCGCAACAGTGGCAACGCCCATCTCTCCATATGTACCAGCATAGGCAAATGCCATCTCCTTACCGCCACCCAAACCATGCAAAGCGATCGTTGTTGGCCAACCTGTAGCGGGTGCTGGCGCGAAGTTAGGTACCGTCATCTGCACAGGTACAACTTCATAGTTTTTAATTTGCGGGATCGGGTTAAACTTGGTTAGATGCCTCGCCTTATCAGCAGCTGTGCCGTCATCCAAGAACCATAGTTTGCCAGCCAATTGCGCTGGGTCGCTCAATGCAGCAACTGGATCTTCGATGCCATGCACTGTTGCTTGTGTAAAGTAGTTCTCTTGGCTCAGCGTGCCCGCTTGCAGCGCGGTCAGTACTGACACTGGGCTATCATAAGCCGCTGTCCACCAGCCGCTAATTGAAATATTGCCTTCCGCATCGAAACAGTTTGTTGATGAGCATTCACTGTATACCGGCAGTTTTAATGAAGCACTCCAAACATTAACTTTACTCGCACCGCCATAGGCTGGGTGCTCTGGCGGCATCATCAACACTTGCGCCAACGTATAACCACTGTCAGTAGGCGGAGTTACAAACTCAGGCATATAACCAGGCTGGCCTGCAATTAATAGTTTTGACACTTCATAAACATCAGCAACAGATTGCGTGGTAAATAGTCCTGAATAACTAACGGATTCAGCATCCGGGCCACCCGCAGCTGCCATCCCCTTCTCGTAACTGTTTACCGCGGCTTGCAGTAAAAGCTGTGAAGGTGTTTCTAGTGGCTTAGTTTCAATATCTAACTTCAGCAATATGTAGGTAGATGAAGGTGCGATTGCACGTCCTGCTGAATCTTGGATCAGGTTGGTGGTGGCATATATGTAAGACTGTTTCGCTTTAAGTGGTTTAAGCGGCACGATAACTATTTTATTACCTGAGGTTGTCGTAACGAAATCAACACCAAACTGCAGCTCTTCACCGATTTTACAGGCTGAAATATCAGGCGCGCTGCTACATTCTGGATCAGAAGAAAGTGAACCGCCCACTGTTGCTTCGAACATTCTTACCGCACCGGGTTGTTCAACCGATGCTTTACTTAAGGTCAATACAGTACCGTCGCTGTCCATCGCTGGAGCAACTTCAATACTTATAGGCGCTGTGGTAGACCAACCATCTAATGCACCCAAGGCTATGCTTGGATCGGTATAATCCCCGTTTGCTTCGCTTGGCTTGGTTGGATCGTCATCTTGTGGGATATTAATGGTACCATCAAGAGTTCCACTAAAAAGGATATCGTTAGGTAGCGGTAATTCACCGTTGCCGGGATCGAAAACAATGACAGACTGAGGGACCAATGGTTCCGTCTTATCTACTAATTCGTTATAACTGTCTTCACTACAAGCAGTGAGACCCAATGCAGATGTGATTGCGACACCCAAAAAGAGCTTTTTCATCTTTTTTCCCCAAATCTTGTTGTAATAATTTTGTTTTTACTAGGAAATTGGTCACAATAGTCAGCAAAGTATGACCAATAGGGCTTATTGTTAGCCCTTAACTCAACTCAAGTTAACGTAAAAGCATTGACTTAGCTACATTTTTGTCACAAACGATTGATGAATAATCGATCAATAATTAATCGTTTGTTTTAAACAGCTGTTTACCATATCAGCGACTCTAGAAGTGACGGGCGTTTGAGCTCAGAGGAAGTATTAACTCATGTTGGAATATCAAGCTGCAAAAGATTTACTTAATGGCAAAGTTATATTAGTCACAGGTGCTGGTGACGGCATCGGAAAAACAGCGGCGCTAACATACGCTCAGCACGGCGCCACAGTCATTCTGTTAGGTAAAACGGTAAAAAAGCTAGAAGCAGTATATGACCAGATTGAACAAGCTGGTTATCCAAAACCTGCTATTGTTCCGCTCGATCTGAAAGGCGCTACCGAGCAAAACTACCTCGATATGGCTGAAACTATTGAACAGCAATTCGGACAATTAGATGGATTATTGCATAACGCCGGCATGTTAGGCGTGTTAGGTCCGTTTGAACATATCACTATGAGCTCTGTGGAAGAGGTGTTTAAAGTTAATGTGATTGCTGAAATTATGTTAACTAAAGCCTTACTGCCAGTCATGCGTAAATCAGCAAGCGCGTCGCTTATCTTCACCTCAAGCAGTGTTGGCCGCCAAGCCCGCTCATTTTGGGGAGAGTATGCAATGTCGAAATTTGCGACCGAGGGCATGATGCAGGCAATCGCTCATGAATACGAAGGCAGTAACATTCGTACTAACAGTATTAACCCAGGTGCGACTCGCACCGGTATGCGTGCTAATGCCTACCCAGCTGAAAATCCACAACTGCTTAAAAAGCCTGAAGAGATTATGCCTACTTATCTGTATTTAATGGGCAAAGACTCAAGCGACGTTAATGGCCAACAGCTTAACGCACAGTAATAACTTACTTATCTCAGGACGGGACACACAGTAGGATCAAAAAAGGCCGCTAAAATAGCGGCCTTTTTATTGCTATCACTATCTACGAGCGACTACGGCTAGGTTTATTTGCTGATGCAGTCGATTTATGCTTTTTCACTGCACGGCGGATCTTGGCACCACGGACTTTAGCACGAGCAACACTGTGTTTATCAGTGCCGAGTATGCTACGAGTTTCGTCTTCCATACCCGCAGTTTTACGCAAGTAGTTAACGTCTTCCATCGGTAACTCAATCCAACCGCCACGTGGCAAAGATTTAGGTAGCTCAATCATGCCATAGCGAATACGGATAAGTCTGCTCACCTGAACCTCTTGAGATTCCCATAAACGACGCACTTCGCGGTTACGACCTTCAGCTAAGCTGACGTGCCACCACTTGTTCATGCCTTCGCCGCCAGCTGCTTTGACTTTATCAAAACTAGCAGGACCATCTTCCAAGGTGACACCCATGCGTAAACGCTGGATACAAGCATCATTAACTTCACCAAACGTACGTACAGCGTATTCACGCTCTACTTCATTTGATGGGTGCATAAGACGGTTCGCTAACTCACCGTCAGAGGTAAATAGTAATAAACCTGAGGTGTTAATATCCAAACGTCCAACCGCAACCCAGCGTGAATCGCGAGTTTTTGGCAAGCGGTCGAATACCGTA
The DNA here is from genome assembly GCF_016757755.1 of Shewanella sp. KX20019. Taxonomy (NCBI): domain Bacteria; kingdom Pseudomonadati; phylum Pseudomonadota; class Gammaproteobacteria; order Alteromonadales; family Shewanellaceae; genus Shewanella; species Shewanella sp. KX20019. Next base: position 3,218,214 of record NZ_CP068437.1, read on the forward strand.
GGGCGACCTTCTGGGTCTTTACGACTACAAATTTCACCTTCAGGCTTGTGATAAGCAATAACACGACAAATCACATCTTCTTCAGATTTTATGGAAATAGTACGACCATCAATGCGCACTTTGACATCAGATTCAATGCGATCACCAAGGCTTGCTATTTCACCGTCAACACTAACTCGGCCTGCAGCAATCCATGCCTCCATCTCACGACGGGAGCCATGGCCTGCTCGGGCCAAGACTTTCTGCAATTTTTCACTCATTAGTAGACTCTTCTGTTTTTTCGGCAACACTTTTCACTGTCGAGAAAAGTGCGTCCAATGATTCGGGATCTGACAACGACGGGAGTTCCGTGATGCTGTCCAAACCGAAATATGATAGAAACTCTGTGGTTGTGGCATAAAGCGCTGGTCTTCCCGGCACTTCTTTATGACCCACAACTTTAATCCAGTTCCTATCGTTTAAACTCTTAATGATATGGCTGCTAATTGCCACACCTCGAACAAACTCAATATCACCACGGGTGACAGGTTGTCGATAGGCAATAACTGCCAATGTTTCTATGGTGGCACGAGAATATTTAGCAGCCTTCTCCTGCCACAATGGTTGCAAGTACGGGCTTAGCTCTGCAAGAGTTTGAAATCTATACCCTCCTGCAACCTTAACTAGCTGTACTCCACGCCCTTCATAATCAAGCTGCAGCTCATCAATAGAGGCCTTTATCTTCGCTCTAGAAACAGTAAACTCTGCAAGTACGGTTTCTTTAAGCGCTTTGATCGTCATTGGCTTAGCCAACACGAAAAGGCTCGCTTCTATTAACTGCTTTAGCTGCTCGGGATTAATCTGTGCCAACGATTTAGATCCTTAGTACGCTCTAACATGTATAGTCGAAAAAGGTTCAGCTTGTACCAGTTCAACCAACAATTCCTTCACCAGTTCCATTAATGCCAAGAAGCTCACCACAACACCACTTCGCCCCTCTTCAAAATCAAACAATGCTTCGAAAGGCAAGTAAGTTTGCGCGTTCAGCTTTGCCAAAATTTGCGTCATACGTTCCCGAGTAGATAATACTTCTCGAACAACATGATGGCTTTCAGTGGCCTCAATACGCTTAAGTACTGATGAAAACGCGCGTGCGACTTCGGTAAGTGACACTTCAGGTGGTAATAACTCTGGCTTTATATTGGCAGCTGGAACCGCTTTTGCTTGAAATAAGTCGCGCCCCATTCTCGGCAGCACATCTAACTTTTCTTGCGCCTCTTTTATCACTTCATACGCTTTTAATTGACGTATTAACTGAGCGCGAGGGTCTTCTTCATCCTCAAGCTCAATCTCAGGTTTAGGCAGTAATAGCCGAGATTTAATCTCTGCTAATGTTGCAGCCATAACCAAATAATCCGCCGCTAACTCAACTTTGGCGCCTTGTAGTAGACGCACGTACTCAAGGTACTGCTGGGTTACCGCAAATATAGGCAGATCAACCACATCGAGTTTTTGTTTGCGAATAAGGTATAACAGCAGGTCTAACGGCCCTTCAAAGGACTCAAGAAATACCTCTAACGCTTCGGGCGGAATAAAAAGATCCTTCGGCATCACCTTTACAGGCTCACCTCGCACCACGGCTAAAGGTAATTTTTGTACAATTGCCCCCATCCGTCACACCCACTCTTTCGCAAACGCGCGATTATACCCGTAAATAACGACTGTTTAAAGCGATACTCACCTTAAGTTACCTTAGAGCACAGCTTATTGGAATGGGGTCACATCTCCAGCGCCTTCGCGGATAATGTCAATGTCACCCTCTGACATATCAATGACAGTTGTTGGCTTCTCACCTAAGTAACCACCATGGATAATCAAGTCTACCTGATGCTCAAGAATGTCACGAATATGCTCAGGATCTGACTCGGTAAACTCTTCACCCGGTAGAATTAAACTGGTAGACATCAATGGTGCATCAAGCGCCTCTAATAGCGCCAACGCAATGACGTTATCTGGTACACGAATACCTATGGTTTTCTTCTTTGGATTTTGCAGACGTTTAGGCACCTCTTTTGATGCTTTAAAGATAAACGTATAAGGCCCGGGCGTATTATGTTTTAACACGCGATACGCTTGATTATCCACCCGAGCATAAGTTGCAAGCTCTGACTGATCACGACACATTAGTGAAAAATTGTGGTCGTTATCGATTTGCCTAATACGCGCAATTCTACTCATTGCATCTTTATCACCTAACAAGCAGCCCAGCGCATAGCCTGAATCTGTTGGATAGACAATGACGCCGCCCTTTTGAATCACGTTGACGGCTTGACTGATTAAGCGTGCTTGAGGGTTGTCCTCATGCACATAAAAAAACTGACTCATGGTGCTTCCTTCCATTTTTCTGACTGCCAAACCCAATGTACACCTTGGGGTTGGAACATATTTTTGCCCAGCTCTATCCAGCTTCCTGGAAAATGAAAATCACTTCCTAGTGAGCACATCAAGTTATTGAGTACACTTAACGCAATCAAATTACTGCGATCATCAATAGTCTGTTGACCCAATACCACTTCAATCGCATCGCCATTGGCTTCTTTAAACTCCCGCACTAAGCGTTTTAACCATTTAGCTGACAGTTTGTAACCACTTGGATGGGCTAAAACGGCAACGCCGCCCGCCTGATGGATAATGGCAATAGCACTGGCCATATCCCCCCAATTATTAGGTGCATAACCTGTCTTCCCGCGAGCTAAGTACTTCTTAAAGACATTGGCTGTCGTCGTGGCATAGCCTTGCTCCGCTAACCAACGTGCATAATGACCGCGACTAATTGCAGCGTCACCAGCATAAAATTTAGCACCATCATATGCGCCTTCGATGCCTGCTTTTGTGAGTCGCTCGCCTATCTCAAACGCTCGAGCAGCTCTTAGTTCGCGTTGATGTGCTAAAAACTCAACCATAGCTGGATCCTCAATATTAATATTGAGTGCCACAATGTGAATATCGAAACTGTTCCAACAGGTGGAGATCTCAACACCGTTGATTAATTCTAATGGCGTTTCATGGCTTTGATTGTATTGGTGTGCTTCTTGTAGGCCATCGGTGGTGTCATGGTCAGTGATAGCAAACACTTGCACACCTTTACTGATAGCACGTTCTATTAATTCTGAAGGGGTGAGTTGACCATCTGATGCCGTCGTATGACTGTGCAGATCAACCAATTTTATTTCATCAATGTTTTCATCTTTCATCCCCATATAATACGTGAGTTTACAAATTAAAGGGGATTTAAATAGCCTAAATGTAATCAAATTGATTATTTGGGTGTTTTAGATAGTAATGACTCTCGGACTAAAACGGCACTCGTGAATCATACGTTTTGTTCATCAAAAAACGCATCTTTAATGCACTAACTCACCTTGATACCTAGCGGGGCAACTCCCCGAGTCTTGCGGTGTTAGTGTACGGTTTGTTAAATAGGTAAATATTTTTCAAAATAATGCCAAAATCAACACCCTTTCGCTCCTCATCTCGCCTTTACCGTTAAATTTTCATTATCTTTTCTCAAAAAGAGGAATATTCAATTGACAGCCTTTGTCTGCAAATGTTTTTATATAGCCACGACAACAAACTAGATTGATAATTTAATGACACAGTTTACAACTTTCCAAAACATTAATTGGTGGTGGCACTTCCCAAACTAGCGGGTGGTGTGAAAATCTGTGCTCAATCAGTTTGAGACTAGATTCAACAAGAAAGCCCGCACACATTGCGGGCTTTCTTGTATCTAAACGGCAGTAATAGCGTTAGATACAGTTCCCCAAGTGGCAGGCTCTTGATTTCTCATTATAAAGATAACGTTAAAAGAGATATGACAATGAACACAATTGCTAAAGTGGTGACTCAAAAGGAAGCGCTTGCTTATCATGACGATCCGTTGCGCTTATACCAGCATGTGACCAACGATGCACCGCACACCATGTTGCTTGAGTCTGCAGATATTGAGAGCAAAGACCACCTTAAAAGTATGATTTTGACCCATGCAGCAATGAAGATCCGCTGCGATGGCTATAAACTCTGTTTTGAGGCATTTACTCAAAACGGCCAAAAACTGTTACAACCTATAAAGCAGTTTTTAAGTGCCAATTTTGCCACAACGGAGTTTACCGAATCATCGACAAACTCGTTAACGGTAAAATTGCAAAAAGAGTCTAGCCAACTTGATGAGGATGCTCGCTTAAAGGCAACCTCTCCACTTGATGGCTTAAGAATGCTGGTCAAACATATACATTGCAATGAGGCGCCTGCGTTTGAAGACCTATTTTTGGGCGGCGTATTATCCTACGATCTGATTGATACTGTGGAGCCGTTACCTCAAGTACCAGAAGGCGACAATAGCTGCCCAGACTATCTATTCTATCTCGCCGAAACCTTGATTCTGGTTGATCACCAACAGCAAACTGCCGACATCATCACCCACCAGTTTGACACCTTTAGCGAGGTAGATAAGCTAGATGTTCAAACAACACTTGCAAATCGAATGGCGGAGCTGCAGCAAACCTGTAGATCCCTCGACCCTATTGCTGAGCTAAAAACCGTTAATGCTGAGACTCAGGTAAACATCTCTGATAGTGAGTTTAAACAAACGGTTAATGATCTAAAGCAGCACATCATTGCCGGTGATATTTTCCAAGTGGTGCCATCTCGTAGCTTTAGCCTGCCCTGCCCTAATACACTCGGTGCGTATCGAGCCCTAAGGCTCACCAACCCAAGCCCCTACATGTTTTACTTTAGAGGGGAAGGATTCACCCTCTTTGGCGCTTCACCTGAAAGTGCACTTAAATATGAGGCCTGTACCAATCAAGTTGAGATCTATCCCATTGCAGGTACGCGTAAGCGCGGTAAGACTGCCGATGGTGAGATTGATTTTGATCTAGATAGCCGTAATGAGCTGGAACTGCGTCTCGATAAAAAAGAGCTGTCTGAGCACATCATGCTCGTCGATTTGGCACGTAACGATGTTGCTAGAATAAGCCAAAGTGGCACTCGAAGAGTACCGGAGCTATTAAAAGTTGACCGTTACTCCCATGTTATGCATCTCGTTAGCCGAGTCACAGGTCAGCTGCGAACCGACCTTGACGCCTTACATGCCTATCAAGCCTGTATGAATATGGGCACCTTAACAGGCGCGCCCAAAGTCAGTGCAGCGCAACTTATTCGCGGCGCAGAAAAAACCCGTCGTGGCAGTTACGGCGGCGCCGTAGGTTACCTCAATGGGCTTGGTGATATGGATACCTGTATCGTTATTCGCTCCGCTTTTGTCAAAGACGGCACTGCTTATATCCAAGCTGGTGCGGGCGTTGTGTATGACTCAGATCCACAAGCCGAAGCCGATGAAACAAGACAAAAGGCACAAGCCGTCATTTCAGCCATCAAGATGGGAGGTGGACTATGAAGATCTATCTACTCGATAACTTTGACTCATTCACCTATAACCTAGTGGACCAATTTAGAAGCCTAGGCTATGAAGTGGTTATTTATAGAAATGACGTCGACGCCGATTTTATCGCAGCCAAGTTACTGAATGAAACACAACCAACCGCATTGGTGTTATCACCAGGTCCTGGCGCGCCCCATGAAGCGGGTTCACTAATGGCATTAATTGGCAAAGTTGCCGGCAAGCTGCCAATGTTAGGCATCTGCTTAGGGCATCAAGCACTGATTGAACATTATGGCGGCAAGGTCGAGCGAGCACAGCAAGTGGTACACGGTAAAGCCAGCCCAACAGTGCACAACGGTAAAGATATCTTTGCCAACCTGCCCTCACCTTTGCCCGTTGCTCGCTATCACAGTTTAGTGGCAACTCAGGTGCCTGACTGCTTAGAAGTTATTGCTACCACTGAAGATATGCCGATGGCCATCATTCATCAACAAGATAAGGCCGTAGGATTTCAATTCCACCCAGAATCAATACTCACCACGCTTGGCAGCCAGTTGTTAGTGCAGTCGTTAAATTACCTTGCACAATCAATAATTCAAACCAATACCAAACTTGACGGAAAAGGATAATACAGTCATGACCACAACACCTGAAAATGCCCGACTGCTTGAATCACTTTATCGTGGTGAATGCCTTAGCCGTCAAGAAGCTAAAATACTGTTTAGCAGTATCATTCAAGGCGAAATGAACGAAGTCACCATGGCGGGGATGTTAGTTGCGATGAAAATGCGCGGCGAAACCATTGATGAAATATCAGGCGCAGCAGATGCGTTAAGAGCCGCCGCAAAAAACTTTCCGACACCAAGTGAGAGCACGGTAGCACAAGGTATTGTGGATATTGTCGGTACCGGCGGCGATGGCCATAACACCATCAATATCTCGACTACCGCCGCTTTTGTTGCCGCAGCCGCCGGTGCAAAAGTCGCTAAACATGGCAATCGCAGCGTTTCAAGTAAATCTGGCTCGTCAGATCTTTTAGCTCAGTTCGGCATCGATTTGACCATGGCGCCTGAAACCGCCCGTGATTGTTTAGATAACTTAGGCCTTTGCTTTTTGTTTGCGCCCCATTATCACGGCGGCGTCGCCCATGCTGTACCAGTTCGACAAGCACTTAAAACTCGAACCCTGTTCAATGTACTTGGACCACTGATTAACCCATCACACCCTGACTTTATGTTGCTCGGTGTGTATAGCGCCGAACTGGTGGCTCCCATCGCACAAGTCGTTAAAGCCCTTGGCATAAAACGCGCAATGGTCGTTCACGGTAGCGGATTAGACGAAGTAGCACTACACGGTAACACCTTGGTAAATGAGCTCAATGAAGGCACTATTACTGAGTATTACCTTACCCCAAGCGAACTTGGCGTAGAAACAGCGCAGTTAATCGACCTTGAGGGCGGTGCACCAGAAGACAACGCCGCATTTACCCGGGCGATTTTGCAAGGCAAAGGCTCAACGGCACACATTAACGCAGTTGCGATTAACGCTGGTTGCGCCCTGTACATCTCAGGTGTTGCAGACTCACCAAAAGCTGGCACAGCATTGGCGTTAGCCACCATTGAAAGCGGTAAAGCCTACCAACTGCTGACAGCGCTGGCTGATGCAAGCCAAGCGGAAGGAGCTTAGTGTGAGCCAACATTCTAATACAAGCACTAATACCAGTACCAATCACGAGACTGATTTAAGAGAAGCATCAATGGCCAACAGCACGACTGCAACAGAGAGCAATGTATTAACCAAAATTGTTGATACCAAGCCTGAACATATTGCGGCTTTAAAACTACGTTTTCCTGAGGCGAGTTTAATGCCGAAGCAATCAGACCGCAGCCTGTTTGATGCACTTAAAGCGCCTAATGCGGGCTTTATTTTAGAGTGCAAGAAAGCCAGCCCATCGAAAGGGCTTATTCGAGATGTGTTTGATGTGGACGCCATTGCCGATGTTTATGACCGCTACGCCGCTGGGATCTCAGTATTAACTGACGAGCTTTTTTTCCAAGGCGACATGGACTACATACCTCGCGTCCGCGCCCGTGTGCGTCAGCCTATCTTGTGCAAAGACTTTTTCGTTGATGAATACCAGATCAAACTCGCCGCCCATCAGGGCGCCGATGCGATATTGTTAATGCTATCGGTACTCGATGATGCTCGCTATCAAGCGCTGGCTGCCGAAGCTGCCAAGTATCAGTTAGATATTTTAACTGAGGTGAGTAACGAAGCTGAACTGTCGCGCGCCATTACATTGAATGCTGCGATAATTGGTATTAACAACCGTAACCTACGTGACTTATCAACCGATTTAGCCACCACAGAAGCGTTAGCACCGCTAATTCCAGCTGATCGCGTGGTGATTAGTGAGTCAGGGATCTACAATAATGCCCAAGTACGCCGTTTGGCGCCGTTGGTCGACGGATTTCTTGTCGGCAGCTCATTGATGGCGGAAGATGACTTAGATTTGGCCTGCAGAACCTTAACCTTTGGTCATAATAAAGTTTGCGGTTTAAGCCGTATTGAAGATTTGATTGAAGCCGCCAAAAAGGGTGCAATTTATGGTGGATTAATTTTCGCTGAAAAATCACCTCGAGCCGTAACGCCAGCGCAGGCCGTTGAGCTTATAACTCAGTTAGCAACATCAGCTTATAAACTTAATCTAGTCGGTGTTTTTGTAAATGAGTCTAGCGATAGAATCACAGCACTTGCAAGTCAGCTTGGACTATATGCGGTGCAACTGCATGGACAAGAGACCGCACTTGAAATTGATACGCTTCGAGATGCACTGGCAGAGTTAAAAATAGATTGCCAAATTTGGAAAGCGGTTGCCGTTAAATGCGACGGTAGTGATACTAAGCTTGAGGCTCCGAGCAATGCCGATCGCATCCTATTCGATAGTAAAAGTGACGGTCAGTTTGGCGGCACCGGACAAGCTTTTGATTGGCAACAAGCAATTCCTAATCGCAACCTGGCGATGTTAGCGGGAGGCTTAAGCACCAATAACGCCAAACTTGCCGCTAGCCAAGGCTTTTATGGGCTCGACTTTAACAGTGGCCTCGAGCAAAGCCCTGGGGTCAAAGATCATCACAAAATCGCCGAAACATTTAAGCATCTGCGTCAGTACTAGTATGAGAATCCCCCTGCACGCCAGCAACATAAACGCTGGACTGCAGTAAGAAATGAAAGATAAAGGAACAGATTATGAGTAAGTTAAACCCCTATTTTGGGGAATATGGCGGCATGTACGTACCGCAAATTTTGATGCCAGCCCTCAAGCAACTAGAAACCGCCTTTATCGAAGCGCAAGAAGATGAAGCGTTTCAAAAAGAGTTTACCGACCTACTGAAGAACTACGCAGGTCGCCCAACTGCACTGACGTTAACTAAAAATCTTAGCCCTAATCCATTGGCTAAAATTTACCTCAAACGTGAAGACCTGCTTCACGGCGGCGCGCACAAGACTAACCAGGTGTTAGGCCAAGCACTGCTGGCAAAGCGTATGGGTAAGAAAGAGATCATCGCCGAAACCGGCGCGGGTCAGCATGGCGTAGCAACTGCCCTCGCCTGTGCATTGCTTAACTTAAAGTGCAAAGTCTACATGGGCGCGAAAGACATCGAACGTCAATCGCCCAACGTCTTTAGAATGAAGCTAATGGGCGCCGAAGTTATTCCGGTCACCTCAGGTTCTGGCACCCTAAAAGATGCCTGCAATGAAGCGATGCGCGACTGGTCTGGTAGTTATGACAAAGCGCACTACTTATTAGGTACCGCTGCAGGTCCGCACCCGTTCCCAACCATAGTGCGCGAATTTCAGCGCATGATTGGCGCCGAGACTAAAAAGCAGATCCTTGAGCGTGAAGGACGTTTACCCGATGCGGTTATCGCTTGTGTCGGTGGTGGTTCAAATGCCATCGGTATGTTTGCCGACTTTATCGATGATGAAGAGGTAGCACTAATCGGTGTTGAGCCTGCAGGTAAAGGTATTGATACTCCAATGCATGGCGCGCCATTAAAGCACGGTAAAACCGGTATTTTCTTTGGTATGAAAGCGCCACTAATGCAAGACAGTGAAGGCCAAATTGAAGAGTCATACTCAGTATCGGCCGGCCTTGATTTCCCATCAGTTGGCCCACAGCACGCACACCTAGCCGCAACAGGCCGTGCCACCTACGAGTCAGCCACCGATGATGAAGCATTAGAGACGTTCCAGTTATTGGCTCGCAGCGAAGGCATTATTCCTGCACTGGAATCTGCCCATGCTATTGCCTATGCCGTTAAACTCGCAAAAGCCGCCACCAAAGAAACCCTGTTAGTGGTCAATCTTTCGGGTCGAGGCGACAAAGATATCTTTACCGTAGCCGACATATTAGCAACCCAAGAAAAAGAAAAAATAGCGAAGGAGAGTGGCAATGAGTAATCGTTATCAAACCGCATTTGCAGCCCTTGATAAAAAGAATCAAGGCGCATTCGTGCCATTTGTCACTTTAGGCGATCCTTCACCTGAGTTGTCGCTCAAGATCATCGATACTTTGGTTGAAAACGGCGCTGATGCGCTTGAACTAGGGTTTCCATTTTCAGATCCGTTAGCCGATGGCCCGGTGATCCAAGGGGCAAACCTACGTTCGCTCGCGGCTGGCACTACGCCAACTCAGTGTTTTGAAATGCTAAGTGCAATTCGCGCTAAATATCCAGAGTTACCGATTGGCTTGCTGCTTTACGCTAACCTGGTATTCGCTAATGGCATTGATGCTTTTTACGCCAAAGCGCAAGCCGCTGGCGTCGACTCGGTACTCATTGCCGATGTGCCGGTAGAAGAAGCTGAGCCGTTTATTGCATCTGCAAAAGCTCATGACGTGGCACCCATTTTTATCGCGCCGCCCAATGCCGACAGTGAAACATTAAAGCTAGTAAGTGAAAAAGGCGAAGGCTATACCTACCTATTATCTCGTGCCGGCGTCACCGGCACAGAGTCGAAGGCCGGTATGCCTATCAGCGATATTTTGAACCGTCTTAAAGAGTTCAAAGGTGCGCCACCACTACTTGGTTTTGGTATTGCAGAGCCCGCGCAAGTTAAAGCGGCGATTGATGCGGGCGCCGCAGGTGCGATTTCAGGTTCTGCCGTAGTCAAAATCATCGATGCAAATAAAGGCAATGAAGCCAACTTGCTCAGCGCACTGGCTGAATTTACTCGTAATATGAAGGCTGCAACAGCTCGTTAATCGCCATGGGAGATCAGTCTTCCCTCGTCAAACCTAAGAGCGCGACAGACTAATAGCTGCCGCGCTTTTTTATTGTTTTTTGTTGCCAATTGTACCTAAGTAACCCTGCTATTAACTAGAGAGCATCCATAGGGCTACTTGTTCCCGCATAGTGTTGCCCTAAAACATGCGTGTAGATTTGAGTCGTATTGAGGTCGTTATGCCCTAGTAACTCCTGCACAGTACGTATATCAGTGCCAGTTTGAAGTAAATGAGTGGCGAACGAGTGCCTAAAGGTATGGCAATTTATTTTTTTCATTATATTACTTACTCTAACCGATTTTTGAAGCGCTTTTCTTATAGCGCTATCATGGCGGTGATGTCTACAAGGAACTCTCGTCACAGGATGTTCACAGATATGGGTTGATAGAAACAAAAACATCCATGCAGATTGACGAAATGCATTCGGATATTTTTTCCCTAAAGAATAAGGTAGTGATGGACCGAAGCCACTTTTGTTATCCTGTTTCTGTAATTGAATGGATTGTTCAATATGATTAGTGAGTTTACTACAGCAAGATTGGCTCAATAGTGTCTGTCTGTCCTTGTTGCCTTTTCCGTCTCGAATGGTCAAAGAGAGATTATCTATATTGATATCTTGAAGTCTTAACCTCAAACATTCATTAACACGCATACCACTACCGTAGAGCATCTCTACCACCAATTTTGCAGTTCCATCCATATTCTTCAATATCAGAGAAACCTCTTTGGGTGATAACACGGTGGGGAGCGTTCGTTGCTTTGTAGCCAAACTAAAACCTAAATCACCTAGCTCAACTTTAAGACATTTTTGGTATAGAAAAGCCAATGAATTTAGCGCAACCTTCTGAGTATTAACCGCTACATTCTGACTATTTGCCAACCAACTTAAAAAGTTTTTAACATCGACAGAGTTGAGGGTTCTAGGGTGAGCTTTTTGATGAAAAAGTATGTAACGTTTAATCCAGTAAAGATAGGCTTTTTCGGTTCGCAAGCTATATCCTCGCAAGCGTATATCTTGTCTGATTGATTCCAAAAAAGGACTAGAGGGCTGCATTGTTATACCTTACAAAATCACTGTGCTTATATACAGTATTATTGCTTTTTCTAAAAAATCAAGACAACCCAGAAGGTCTAATTCACGGTTTACTATTGCAGGTCGTAATAAAGATATGTAAATTCAGTTACATAAAAGTGTGCTTTCTTGAAATGTTGAGATAACCGGAAAGCAAAGTGTGCAACTAACTTTTGTCAGAAAAAGTATTGGATACAATCCTTCACTATCATTAGTAATTGGTTGCTTTAAAAGGGTTTTCAAGGTTACATTCAGTGCACGCTTTCCCAGAATGGTTTGGCAAAACGCGCAAGCCGTATATTAAAATGTTAGGCTTCGGGGATCGTTATGGCTGTTAGCGAAGTAAAAAAAGAATACTCAGCTTTGTATAGTTATCTGGATTATACGCTTCATGAGCTCCCTGCAGGCGTACTCTATGATACCAACGGAGCCAATGAAGATAATTGCCTAGAGCTGATGCGGTGCACATACCGGTTGGAACAACTATCGAAAGAATTAAGTGAAGAGGATGCATCATTTATAGAGTATTGCCGTTGGCATTACGAAAGAGATCCTCACTATTTGAGTAGGCAAAAGCATTTTGGTAGCTATGGAAACTACATCGTTAAATATAATGGTCCAAGCAGAGTCAAAGCCTAACAAGCTGCTAAATTCAGATTCACCAAGGCTGTCATGCCATTTGCTGAGCAAATCGCCCGCCAGCACTTGGCTCACTTATTAGCAGGGCGTTAGGTACTTCTGTAGCATGGATGAAAAATTTAGTCTGGAACAAATGAAAAGTTGTTCATTTGAAGAATTGCAATTCTTGCTCCGTGACTTGAAAATCGAGCTAGAAGAAAAAATTGATACGGCGCTGACTAGAATTACACATCCAAAGTTTGTTAAAAACAGCGGAGCAATTGATTCTGTTTACCTAAACGATAAATTACGCCGTGAAGCGTATTTTAATGAATGTGAGAGTATTGTTTCAGAGCTAAATGTAATAGGTCACAAACTTTCACCAGTGGATTTGGATTCTGATATCAATTTTGAAAATACCAGCGCCTCTTATGCAGTATTAAATAATCAAGGAGAGGTTTGTGGTTTAGACATTGAGTTCTTTCCAAAAGAAGTTAATGTTCTCTGGACAGTATCTCCAAGTACCTAACAAGCTGTTTAAGCGCGGGACTGCTAACGTTTGGCTCGGTTTCGCTTCGCTTCACATTTTAGCCAAACATTAGCAGCCCCTTAACAGGGCGTTGGTATGACTCCCCACGTCAAGCAGAACATGACGATACCGGCCTAAATACTTAAGCCTTTATCTTTTCTTCTCATCCAAATTGGATTGAGCTAACACAGTCGATGAAGCAAGTAATTTCGTCGGTTGTCATGCTGATATCCGTGGATTACTTATCTTTCAATAAGCAGCGCCTACCTTACATAATCCGTCGTGACACCTGTCTTCAGTCTATGTTCGTGGTTCAATACAGAGTTAATCGTATTGCCATCCTAACGCCCTCGGTGATCGTGTCACATCCGATGCTTGACCCACTGTATTAGCTCAAAATCGTTTATCATGCAGGTACTCTCGACAACCGTAGTTTAGGGTTAACATTTGTCAGTACCACTTCTCGTGAAATAGCCCAAATATAAGCAATAATTTCTCTGGCTATGGCTGTCACGACTACGTTGTTATGTTTACCTTTGTACGTGAGTTTTTGGTATCGACGACAAAGCCTAAGCTGCGCTTGCCATGCAATATCAATGATTTCTTTCGGTAAACCTTCTTGTCTTATTTGCATCTCGGTTGAGATCTTAGCGGGGTAGCGATAGGAGTGAGCCCCTTCGACTAATAGCCGCCTTGCTCGACCATTGCCGCATTTCGTTATCGCACCCACATGCCGCTTTCCACCACTTGAGTGTTCCGATGGAACTAGGCCTACATAACTCATTAGTTTTCGGGGATGATCAAAGCGAGTTAAGTCTCCCAACTCAGCAATGACACCTGCAGCAACCAGTAACCTCACTCCACGTAATGCTTGTATGGCTTTGATGACCGGATAGTAACGCCACTTTTTAACGTGATGCTCAAGTTCATTGTCTAGCCGTTTTAGCCTCGCGATCCGCTCTGAAATGGTTTGTAAGTATTCTTGCAAGACAATCTGTTGACTCGGGTGCGGCAATATCAGTTCAGTCAGCCAGCGTAAGTGCTTTAGCGACCAATTAGCAGTGCCTCTGTAGTTAATATTGTTTCTTAGCTGAAGCGCTTTAAGCTGGTATTTGGCGTCTTTTAAACCTTTCATCGCGGTCTCACGAGCACGAGATAAATCGCGGATAGCTTCATCTTCAGGCTCAGGAACATAGATAGCGGTCAGATCTTCGGACTTGAGCAGCTTTGCTAACTTAAGCGCATCACGTTTATCGGTTTTAACCTTCTCACCAGGCTTTTTAGGAATAAGCGAAGGAGCAATGACATAGCAACAGTGACCTAAGCTTGTCAGCAAGCGGTAGATCCAATATCCGCAAGGCCCTGCCTCATATACAAAGTGTAAGGTCGCTTCTGGATACTTAGATTGGAACTGCCTAGCAAGTTTGATTATAGACGCTTTGGCACTTGAAACTCGCCCAAAATGAACCGCTTGCGCTCCTCTTTGATCTTCAATATAAGCAACTTCTACAAATTCTTTATGTGTATCAAGGCCAATAAAAAGTATGTTATGTTTATTCATGCTGATCTCCGATTTAGTTTCTTTAACAAAACTATTATGGCTCTGGCTTTCAGCTAACCCACGATTGATTGGAGATCAGCATCTTTAGTGGGGAGTCATTATGTCTAGGCATTTAGCATCATGCGGATAGAATTAGCGGCAATTATTTCAATTGTCATTGGTGGGTTAATAACATTTCTTTTATCACTTCTCGGTGATGATCGAGCTCAACATGCATCTACTATATTTGTTGCTTCATTTCCCTTCGTAATTTTCTGTGGGATGCTGTGGTTAATGTTAAGTCGTTTTATTCTAATTAAAACAGCTAGTCACCATATTTTGGGTTACTTGAGATTAGGTTGGTTTTGTGGCGTTATATTAATGCTATGTATATTGTTAGTCGGTGGTGGATTATCTGCGGGGTTAAGTTTTGGAATAGGTATTTCAGTCACATATATCTTGTTTGCTGTTCTACAATTACAGAGAAAAAATGCCTAACAAGAAAATTAAGCGGGACTGCTAACAGTTGGCTCAGTTCCGCTTCGCTTCACATTTTAGCCAACTACAATTTGCCCCTTAACAGGGCGTTAAATGGCAATGGAAAGTATGCAGTTAATTTCTCCTTCGATAAAATACAAAGCTAGTTATATCGATTACATCGCAGAGTTAGGCGCAGAGGAAAGATATCCATTTACTTTGGATTTTGAGCATAATCACTTTTCTGAACTCCTAAGCAAGCTTAAGGATTACTCGAATGACGTCAATCTCCCAGAGAATACAGTACCAAGCTCAACATATTGGCTTGTTGAAGACTCTGTATTAGTTGGCGTAACAAATATTAGGCATTTTTTAAACGAGCGAATAGAGTATTGCGGTGGTCATATTGGGTTAGGGATCCGACCTACCTACAGAGGAAAAGGGCTTGGTAACCTGCTGATGAAGCGATCAATTGAGAAACTTGCTGCTATGGGCGTGAGTCCGATCCATATTCATTGCTACAAAGAGAATACAGCCTCAGCTAAAGTTATTGTTGATAATGGTGGCTTATTAAATTCGGAGTTTTCTGAAAGTGGTAAAGTTATACAGCGTTTCGTGGTAATTGCCACTTAACAAGCCTATCAAGCGGGACTTTGCTCTTCCCCCAGTTTAGTAGACACCTCTTCATCACTTTGAGGAGGCTAAAATGCCTAGATATACCCAACCAAGAAAGACTTGGTTTTACCCTGTAAAATTCAAAATCAAAGCAGTCCAGCTAAGCTTAAGAGACGATGTCATGTCTAAGGATGTTGCTCTGGCTCTTGATATTCACCCGTTAATGCTGAGTCGTTGGCGTAAAGAGTATAAAGAAGGTAAGTTTTCTAAAGCCTCTCGCTATCAAAGTAACAACGAAATTATGAGCAAGCTACCTACTAAAAGTGAGCTGAACACTCTCCAGAAGTTAAAGAAAGAAAACGAGCGACTTAAGCAGGAAAATGAATTGCTAAAAAAGTGGCAACGGTATCTGGCGGAAGTACATCAGAACGATTTGGATTCATCCAAAAGTTCGGAAAAACACTAGGCGTCAAATACCTATGTTCATGGCTAAAAGTCTCACGTAGTGGTTATTATGCTTGGTGTCATCGCCCTATATCTTCACGAGCAGTTTCTGATGCTAATTTGCTGATAAAGATTGAGCAAGTATTTAATGCCAATCACCAAACGTATGGTAGCCCCCGTGTATTTCATGCTCTTATAAAAGAAGGCGTTATTACCAGTGAAAAGCGAGTCGCTAGATTGATGCGAGAGAATGGCCTAAGGGCTCGAGCATTAAAGACTTACAGTAAACCAGCGAAAGTAAAGTTCTTCTACAAAGCCATTGAAAATAGGCGTAAAGATATGGCCAAAGCAACAGATATGAACCAGCAATGGTCTGGAGATATTACGTACTTAAAAGTAGGGGCTCGGTGGCATTATTTAGCTGTTGTCATCGACTTGTTTTCCCGCCGAGTAATAGGCTGGGCATTTGGGGAGAACAAAACAACTGAGTTGACTTTAAAGGCCTTGAAACTCGCAATAAAAAAGCGTAAACCCAGTGAGACTGTCCTTTTTCACACCGATAGAGGGGCAGAGTACAGAGCTCATGTGGTTCAGCAGTATTTAGCGTGTCACAACATTATAGCCAGCATGAACAGGCCTGGTTGTTGTACAGACAATGCTGAGGTTGAGTCTTTTTTTCATTCATTGAAAGCGGATGTGATCAGAGGGAACACATTTGCAACGAGCACTAAATTACATTCTAAGCTCAAAGGTTATTTAAACTATTTCTACAATAGACAGCGCCTACATTCGAGCTTAGGATATAAAACACCTGTTGAATTTGAGCAGAGATTATTTTGAAAATGGACGGTGTCTATTTTATCGGGTGAAGATCACTTCTAACAGTTTGCCCTGTTTCGCTTCGCTACACATTTTGGCAAACTATTATAAGCTCCTTACTGGGGCGTTATAAATCCTAAGGGGTTGTCATGCAACTTGCAGATGAAAGAATCGAACTTGTACCATTTAAAGATTCTGATTTTGAGTTTTTTCAAAAAATTATTACTTGCCCACTGATGATGGAGCATGTTTATGATCCTTTGACTTATGATGAGGCTAAATCTTCTTTTGAAGGAAGATTACCACCATGGAAATTTGAAAGTGATAACTGGCGTTCTTTTATTATCACTGAAATCATAAATGGTGAAAAGTTGGGGTATATATCTCTTAGAATTGTCAATCATGAAGCTAGAATTGCTGAAGTAGGCTTCATGATTAAGGCTAGTGCTCAGGGTAAAGGTGTAGGTAGTAAAGCGCTTAAACTTATGAAACAGTATGCATTCGAGACATTAACGCTAAATAAGCTCGTTGCTTTTTGTTCTGTACATAATGCTGGCTCATATAGTTTGCTAGAGAAAGAATACTTTTCCCGTGAGAGCAGTTTAAAACAAAACACCTTAATGAATAATCAATACAGAGATGATTATGCGTATGGTTTATGTAATCCGGCTTTATAACAAGCTGTTAAACGAGGACAAAAAACAGTTGCCTTTTGTTCACTGCGTTCTCTATTTTAGCCAACCATTTTTTGCCGCTTAACGTGGCGTTAGGTGCACAGGACGTGGGGTGTATTCATCATGAACCTTAAATGGATTCCAATACTTATTCTTTTTGTTTGGCTCAGTCAAGCAGGCTCAAGTAGTTTAAAGAACATTGAATATGGGGAGATAGTTTCTGGTCTATCGCGCACCTCAGAACTGGGCGAATGCAAAATATCTGTCGATGTCACCAGATCTTGGCCGTTCTCTTGGACAGCTCGTTCTGCGAGTATTAATGTAAAGACTCAGGATATGGTTTTAACTTCTTTTACTAGTAAATTTAACGTGCCAGATAGATCATTCCTAAAATCACATAACACCAATTATCACTTTACTTGGAGTCGTCAATTAGGAGATAAGCTTGCTGCATCTTTTGTCGATGTAGAGGTAAAACCAAATGGTAGCGTTCATGCTGTTAATATTGGTAATTGTCCTAACTATCCAGATAATAACGAATTAATAGGGAATTTAGAGTATTGTAATTCACCTGTACAGGTAATAAGGTGCAGCTAACAAGGGTTTTTAAGTCGGACTCGTAACAGCTTGTTCAGTTCCACTCCGTTCACAATTTTAGCCAACAATTTTTTGCCGCTTAACGTGGCGTTAGGCATACAGGAAGTATCGCATGAAAATAATTCTAGTTTTATTAACTGCTTTGATTATGACTTTTAGTCAATTATCAAATGCTAATGTAGACGAAATAGGTGGTTATAGAGCTTTTGTAACGAGTTCACTTGATGATAATGGAATGCCAATCGATGAAATTGACTCTATTCTATTAGATCATAAACTATTTTACGTTTTTTCGGAATGGAACTTACCATCAGGTGATTATAGATATAGCTGCATCATCTATGATGGTGATAGACGAGTAGTAAATTCTCAATTCAATACATTCAAATCAGATGGAAGTAACTTCAATTTTTGGTGTTCACATGACTTAGACAAAAGTACTGATAAACCAGGCGATTGGTATGCAGAAATGGGGATAGAGGGTTATGGCTCAGCGGATATATATTTCACAGTTACCGAAGATGATATCAGAAAATCACTGATAGGAAGTTGGGATTGGAGTAATCAGGAAGATAGTTGCAATGCGGAGCACGTTATTAATATCTCTTTCAATGATACAGGTACAAAAATGTATCATAGCTCTAAATCTGGGATGAAATTAACCACCAGTGATGAATTGTACGAAAATATTGTTTATTCCATATTATCCGAAGGTGACAAGTATTTGCGTACAATAGTGATCAATGAAACTCAAAAAACAGATAATGGAGAAATGTTCCTTTGGGATTTAATCTTAAAAGATGATAAATCATTTTGTTGGAGACAATCAGAATGGCCTGCAGGGCACTGTACAGAAAAATTAGTAAAGTGTGAAATATAAGCCTAACAAACGCCTTAAGTAAAAGGACGAAAAACACTTGGCTTACGCTCCTTCATCGCAAATTTTAGCCACCTGTATTTTTCCGCTTAGCTTAGCGTTATAAAGCATTAAAGGATTGTGCATGAATCGAATACTGAGCATATTAGGAGAAGTAGCTTTTTGTGCTGCTTTTCTAGCTTGGACATTTTACCCAGAAATACCTTCTAGTGTCTTAGGGTGGGGCGTACTTATAATCATTGGTATTCCCGCATATCTATTCCTAGAGTGGTTAGGTGAAACTGTCTTAGGCTCACAATTCTTTAAAAACAGGTCTAGTTTTACTCGTGTTCTTTTAGGTGTTCCAGTGGCTTTAGTATTAATAGTGGTTGCTTTGTTTGTTATCGGTTTTGTGCAACAATCAGTTAATGCAGTTGGTGGATAAACGTTTTATAACAAGCTAATTAATAAGGACGAAAATAGTTAACTGCTTTCGTTCCTAAACAGTTTAGCCAACAATTTTCGACCATTAACAGGGCGTTATGTGCCACTAGAGTTTAGATGAAAACTGATTATTCTGATTATCAAAATAAGTTAGAAAAACTCGTCGAATTACTTCGAGAATACAATGAAGATCATTGGGCTAATTATTTCCGAAAGTCATTAGAGTTACTTTACAAGGGAAAGCCTCAGAAAAGTGATTCCCACTCACTTCGCGCTTATGGTGGAATGGGTAGTTTCAATGATTCATTAACTTTTACTGGTGCCTCTGAGCAAGAAGTAAAGTTAGGTTTTGAGTTAAGAACTAACCTGTGGCTTGTATGTAAATCTAAACGAAATATTATAAAGCGTGCTATGGAGTTGTAGCACATAACATAACAAACCAAATAATAAGGCGTTAGGTATCTAAAGAGAGATCGGTGAATGTCGAAGAAGATGGAGATTTAATTGAGGATGATGTATGGATTACACCTCAACAAATAGCAAAACGTTCCATTGTGCTTACAGCACTTATTTCTGTTATTTACGGAAAGAACCTAGCTGAAGTTGTTGAATAAATAAATTAATCTAGCTAAATGCCACTAATTAGTAAATAACACTCAAAAATAGATAACAGCTCAGTACAACAACCAACCACAACACCATACTACCCAGCGGATAGCCCCGTAATAATAGCTCTGTCAACTGACTATATTTTTTTGACATAAAAACAAAATGACTCTCTATTTTATTGATAGCTCGCTGACGAAATCTTTTGTCCAACTTCCAAATAGTTGCAAATATCGATCTCAACATCGTCGGGAATAACCGTCGATATACCCAATCGAAGTCCAAGTTAGTAGAGGGACGCTCTGGGGGATACATTCCTCTCAGGTTCAGCCAAACAAAAGCTAATGCAGAAAAAAATAGTAATTGAGTTTGTGCCAATACATGGGTGGCGTCGTAGGGGTTATAGCCTGTGTCATAAGGTAATAAAGAATATAAAGCTGCAGGGTAAATACCGATAGCGATACACAAGCCAGCTGCAATCAGCATGGCCATTATCATATTGTTGGAAGGGTCACTGGTACGGATGCCAGAGTCATGAGCAAAAAAGGCAAAGTAGGGAATTTTAATACCAGCATGGTGAAACACACCTGCAGAGGCAAACAAGAGTATGAGCCATATCCAATCATAGCCGTTTTCTAAGGCAGCTGACATCACCATTGACTTACTCACAAAACCGTTAAAAAGTGGAAATGCCGAGATAGATGCTGCACCGACCATGCATAATACTGTGGTTTTGGGCATTGATTTATAAAGCCCACCTAGATCTG
Source organism: Shewanella sp. KX20019 (assembly GCF_016757755.1). Taxonomy (NCBI): domain Bacteria; kingdom Pseudomonadati; phylum Pseudomonadota; class Gammaproteobacteria; order Alteromonadales; family Shewanellaceae; genus Shewanella; species Shewanella sp. KX20019. The sequence goes on from NZ_CP068437.1 coordinate 3,238,981, forward strand.
AGGCATTAATGCGACCAGTCTTATGTAATACCGCTCCCATAGACATAAATAAAAGACCTTTAAAAATAACATCATTGAATGCGTGTGAGACGGCGCCGTTGATGGCCAACGCCGTACCAATCCCAATTCCGACGACCATAAAACCTAACTGGTTGATCAGGCTATAGGCTAAAACTCGGCGTAAGTCATTTTCAATCACAGCAAAGAAAATGGGAAAACAGGTCATAACCGCGCCTATATAGACTAATAACTCAGTCCCTGGGTAGCCTCTAGCCAATGCGTACACCGCAACTTTTGTGGTAAAAGCGCTAAGAAAAACGGTGCCTGTCACAGTTGCTTCAGGATAGGCATCGGTAAGCCAATTGTGTGCCAAAGGAAAAGCACATTTAATCCCAAAGGCGATAAATATTAGCCAGCCTGCAATACCATCCAAGCCAAGATAAGCAAACTCAAGCGTTGCATTGTCAGCCAAATAAAAGACGGCACCAATTAACAGAAGTACTCCGGACAAAACCTGAATGATTAAATAACGCATGGCGGCTGCATAAGCTCGCCGCGTTCTACGTGCCAAAATAAGAAACACCGAAGTAAAGGCTAGCAACTCCCAAAAAACAAATAAGGTGATCAAATCACCCGCAAAAACAGCGCCTAAACCGCTACCTGCATACATCATAGCGGCGACTTGTTGACTAGTGTCTCGTACATGCAGGGAATATATAATGGCGATAAAGGCTGCGATATGAAAAATATAACCAAACATCAGGCTCAATTTATCCACTCGATAAAGGATCAGCTCAAAGCTCAGAAAGGTAAATTGAAGATGGATACCTTCAGGCACCATCCATAGTTGCAGCATACTAATGACGGGGATAATGGTCATTATCACAGCACGCAATAAACCCCGCGTTGCTAATGCAATTAATGCACTAATAAAAAATGGTACAAATGGAGGTATTTCAAGCATCCACATCATGCCCCTCCCCTTTTCCCCTGACGTGACTTAAGCTTTGTCCCACCTCTTTGTCTTTTTCTTTATAATCAATGCCTTCACCATCATAATAATCTTGCCCACGCATTAAAAAACGGCGTATCCAACTGGCTACTAATACCAAAACTACGCATCCCAAGAAACCATAAATAGGATAAAAAGCCCATAGACGCTCCCAGTGATGACTCACATGACGATGAATAACAAAATCTAAAATAAGCAACAGCGCACAACAAACATAAAGGCAATTTAATAGTCGCTTGACGTTTTTAACCTCATCAAAGATGTGCTTTTTTTTACTTTCCACCTGCAACTCCTTAGGGTTCCAAAATGGACCTTGCCAAGTCGAATATAGGTTGCGGATAAATAAACAACAATAAACAACCGACTGTAGTTATACCTATAGCGATAAGTGCAGCTGGCGGCGCTTCTTTTAATTGAAAAGTACTTAACGTGTTACTTGAATCAAGCTGCTGATGAGATAGAGAGTGAGAGAAAAAAGCGTTAAAAGGTATAGGTAATAGATAGGCGATATTCATCAAAGAGCTCAGCAACAATACCAGCATTAAAATAAACTGCTCAGATTCCACCGTTCCCAACAGCAAGTACCACTTGCTCCAACTTCCGCCAGTAGGTGGTACACCAATGATACTAAGACTGGCAATAAAAAAAGCAGCCATAGTGAGTGGCATCTGTTTTCCAAGGCCATGCATTTCACTGACATTTGATTTTTGTGTAGTAACCAGTATTGCGCCTGCGCAGAAAAATAGGGTGATTTTGCCAAAGGCATGCATAACAATATGCATGGCACTACCTATCACCCCTGATGATGTCGCTATCAGCGCCCCGATAGTGACATAGCCCAATTGACTGATCGTTGAATATGCCAATCTAGCTTTTAAGTTATCTTGACGCATTGCGATAATAGAGGCGATAAAAACGGTAACACCCACAATGTAAAGTAGAAACTGAGTTGAAGGCAAAATAGCTAACAAGTCCAAGCCAAAAATGAGCACACAGACTTTCAATACTGCAAATACACCGGCTTTGACGACAGCAACAGCATGAAGTAATGCACTCACAGGTGTTGGTGCAACCATAGCGGCTGGTAGCCATAGATGAAAAGGCATGATTGCAGCTTTGCCTATTCCAAATAAAAATAGTACCAACAGCCCACCCACCAGCAGCTTATTGACACTAGGGTCAAAGACCCCACCATGAGTAAAATCGAGCGTTCCTGCCACCTGCCAGGTACAGATAATTGCCAATAAAAAAAAGACTATTGAGGTACTTAACAAAAACCCTAAATAGACGCGTCCTGCTTTTTTAGCACTCTCAGTCCCCGAATGTGACACTAATGGGTAAGTTGATAAAGTTAACAGTTCATAGAAAATAAACAGAGTGAATAAGTTGGCTGCAAAAGCAACTCCCATTACCGTTCCAATAGCGACAGAAAAATAACCATAAAATCGGGTTTGATTTTTCTCATGGTGACTCCGCATATAGCCAATGGAATAAATGGTTGTAATTATCCACAGAAAGCTGGTGAGCAGTGCAAATAAGATCCCCAGTGGTTCAATTGAGAAACTGAGTGTTAGACCTGGCATCAACTCCCACCAAGAAACGTTAATTTGTTTGCTCTGAGTCATGCCGCGATATAACTCAATGACACAATAAAGAACAACTAAACCCATACCAATTGGAACTGCCTCACGCAGGTTTGGCTTATGGCCAGTTAGGGCTATTGGTATTGTGGCGAGCAGGGGCAATACAATGCACAGCTGCAGCATCATCTCCAAAGACAGACTCATGGTACCACCAACCTCTGAGCTTGAAGCAGACTTTCAGAGGCTGAATGTGCAACCTCGATGCTTAAACGTGTATCGATACCGAAATAGATATTCGCTATGACTAATAGCCAGATAGGGATCAAAAAAGCCAAAGGCGCTTCGTTCACAGTGCTATGCGTAGACAGAGGTGGCTTAAAATATGCCACTTCAACGATTCTCCATACATAAACAAGCGTCAACAATGACCCAATCAAAATAAGCAGAGCAACTGGCCACCAGCCTTTTTCTATTAACGCACTGAGTAAATACCATTTACTCACAAATCCAACCGTCAACGGCATACCGATTAAACTTAAGCCAGCAACAAGTATCGCCGCCATAGTAAACGGCATTTGCTGGCCCATGCCTTGAAATTGGCTTATTTGCACACTACCAATACGGTATACCACTGCCCCTAAGGCTAAAAAAAGAGCCCCCTTCATTAATGCGTGGTTAAATATATGCAATAAAGCGGCTGTTAAACCGGTGACGCTATTGATACTAAAGCCAATGACCATATAGCCAATTTGAGCAATGCTCGAATAAGCAAAGATTTGTTTAACATTCGTCTGATAAATAGCTGCAATTGAGGCTACAAAGATCCCCAACAGCCCCAGTGTCATAAATAAAAACTGCAGCGGTAACGCAGTAAATGAGAAAGAGACACCAAACACCGAATAGGTAAAACGGATCAATAAATAGAAGGCCACTTTTGTAGCCGTGGCAGCGAAGAAAGCCGTTACTATCGACGGCGCGTAGGTATAAGCGTTGGGTAGCCAAAGATGTAGTGGAAATAAAGCCAATTTCAAACAAACGCCGGTAATAACAAAAACAAAAGCAGTTAATACCGTTTTAGTTTGAGCGACTTCAGGTAAGCGAGCAGCAAGGTCCGCCATATTTAACGTCCCTGTCATTTGGTACATAAGACCGATACCAATCAGGATAAATGTGGCGCCAATAGTCCCCAGGATTAAATATTGATAGGCAGCCCAAAGTGCTCGTCGGTCCCTGCCGAGGGCAATCAATGCATAGGAAGACAGTGAGGATATCTCGAGAAAAACAAATACGTTAAACGCATCACCAGTGACAACAACGCCTAACATGCCTGTCAGGGATAATAAGTACAAGATATAGAAGTGGGTATGTTTTTCTGCTGGAATTTCTTTGTTAATACTGGTTTGAGCTGCGAATAAAACTAGCGTACTAATTGCTGAAATTATCAACAATAAAAAACCACTTAGCTTATCAATACGATATTCTATCCCCCACGGGGCATCCCAGCCTCCTAGCTCATAAATAATGGTGCCTGACATCAGCACTTGCTGAAGAAGTAAAACACTGATGATAAAAGATAAACCACTCACCACTAACGCAAACAGCCATACTAAACTCGCTCGACTTAATAACACGCAAACAGGTGCCCCTATTAGCGGTACTATCACTTGCAAAATAGGCAAATGTACTAGCATCAGTATTGTTCGCTTCTGGAGTCAAGTTCATCTCGCTCTGACGCTTGCTTTGTATTCTGCTCTTGGATACTTTCTTCTTCGATACTGCTATAAGCTTCCTTGATACGGACAGTCAAAGCGAGCGCTAGAGCCGTAGTGGCAATGCCAACCACAATCGCTGTAAGAATTAACACATGAGGAAGTGGGTTAGCATATTTGGTAACGTTAGCCATTAAGATCGGTGCTGTACCTCCGTCCACTTTGGCCATGCTAATATAAAAGATAAAAACTGAAGTTTGGAAGATGGTTAGACCGACAATTTTTTTGATTAAGTTGCCATGAGCAATCACAATATAAAGCCCTATCATCATCAAGACGACAACAACCCAATTATTAAATAGACCCATCAACATTACACTCCCCCTTGTATCCTTGCCTGACGCTTAACTATCCTTATTTTTCTGAGGTACTTGTCTGCCTGCAAAATTAAAAAAGATGGTGATCATGACCGAGGCAACAGTAATGCCAACTCCCAGCTCAATAAATAAAATACCCAAATGTTGACCACTAACAGGGTTGGAAGCTAACACATTGTAATCAAGGAAGTTCCCTCCATTTAATAAAGATACAAGTCCAACACTGCCATATAATAGAACTCCAAAAGCAGCAACCAGCTGACTCGTAGTTTGATTTATGACACGGTGTGCACTCGTTAACCCAAATAGTAAGGCATACAAAATAATTGCCGCAGCAAAAATCACGCCGGCCTGAAACCCACCACCAGGACCATAATCACCATGAAACTGCACATACAGCGCAAATAACATGATAAATGGCAGCATTATTTTGCTGACGATACGTAAAATCAGATGTTGTTTGTGCATCGAGTCATTTATGGATCCCGCTTGTTTTTTATCATCTCGGTGACCCGCTTTCATCAATAACGCTGATACCCCAATCCCCGCAGTGAAAATGACAACCAATTCACCAAAAGTATCAAAAGATCTATAACTTGCGAGCACCGCGGTGACCACATTAACAACACCAACTTCCTGCATAGAATCGTTAAGATATCTTGGCGCGATATGAATATGAATGGGGGCATCACCCGCCCCCATATAAGGCATATCTAAAGTGCCATAAATCAACATGCCCCCAGTGAGCATAACCACCAGTAATGCCCCAAAAGGCCTATAGCGAACGGGATGTTCAGAACGCTGAGTTAAACTAATTACCACTAACATCAATAATGTGGAGATCCCTGCGCCGACAGATGCCTCTGTAAATGCCACATCGACAGCATCCATCAAGACAAAAAAGCTCGCAGAGACTAGACCATATATCCCTGTTAACATGACTACAGCAAACAGATCTTTCAGCCGCGTTATCTCGATAGCAATAACAACAAGTAATGCCAATAGAACGAAGTTTATGACCGATTCGATGACTCACCCTCCTTTTCAGCAAGTATCACCTTGTCGTGATCATGTTTAATAACCATAGGCTTTAGCCCATTATGAATAGCAGTTTTGCCTAATGCATGGCTTGCTGAAGGATTGATAAATAGTGTCACTACAAGAATAATCAGCAACTTTAACAGCACAAAACTGTTTGGGCTCTGCAATATCAAGCCTATTAAAATCATAGCAGCAGCAAGCGTATCAGTGACTCCAACTGCATGCATTCTGGTATAAAAGTCAGGAAACCTGAGAATACCAACGCCCCCTGATATACATAAAAAACTACCAATAAACAAAAATATAGCACTGAAAAAGCTAAAGATAGTTATTGTGTCAAATATCATCTTCACCTCTTTTTTCAGAAACTTGTATATCAATCTCTTTCAACTTGAAGCTATCTGAATAACGCAATATTGCTATTACGCTAATAAAGTTAATCAGTACATACACGATTGCAATATCTAGAAATTCAGGGCGTCCCATCACAAAACCGAGTAATGACAATAAGAGCACGGTTTTGGTGCCAAACATATTGACCGCCAGAATTCGGTCATAAAGTGTTGGTCCTTTAATCGCTCGAATGATCGCTAAAACCATAACGACAAGCACGGCAAGCGTTGCTGCAATCAACATTTTCTTTCCAAATCGCACACTCGTCGATCCATGTCACCAGTGTTTAACACTTCCACATTGTGTTGAAATAGAGCATGGACAGTAAGACGATCGCCAACGATATCGACTGTCACAGTTCCTGGGGTCATGGTGATGGAGTTTGCATAAATCACTTTTCCAATGTCAGTGACTTGGCTCGATTTAATTGTTACTAAAACAGGTGAAATTGAAGCATTTCCTAGCCAGATACTTTTGACCACTGCAATGTTTGCTACAACCAACGCTTTGAAAAGCCATAAAAAATAACCAAAAACCTTACCTGAAAGGTGGATTGGCTGAGACTCATGATCAACCACATCCATCCTGTGTGCTATATATAGGACACAAGTAATAGACACAGCTCCAAGAAACAGCATCAAAACAGAACTGTGGCCTGACATTAATACCCAAAAAGTGGTTAACGTCAGAGATAAACTGAGTGTATGTCTCATAAGAACGACCTGTATTAAAACTTATTGATGTCACCTTTCTACGCGAATTAGCGCCGATAAAGCCGGTTACAATAGCTTGTAGAAGTCCAGCAACTCTCACCTAAATCACCTTTAGGGGGCTTATATAGGCAATTGACAACCACAAAGCCATGTTCTTTAATTACATTAATACTAGTTGATAATCTGGATGGCTCTCTGATTTTCAATCTTATACTTATGACTAAACGTACAAAATGTCACTTACGTTTTATGACTGAGTTTTTTAAAAGCTGTATTGCTACTGGAATCTTTTAGTTGCGATAGCAAACAAAGATATGGGTGAAAGAGGAGTTTGAATCATGAAAAAGCACATTTTGGTGATAACAAATATCAAAAGTGATGATTTACTTCCCCTTGAGAAAGCTCGTGATATTATTCACCCCTTTGATGCTTCGGTGGAGGTCATTAAATTTCTTCACAGTAAAGATCAACTAGATACCTCTATAGAACAGCTTAAAAACTCACTCAATTCTACTGTGGATAAGGTTTTCGATGATGCTTCAGAAATCACTAGCCAAGTCATTTATAGTGATAACATTGCCGACTGGGTCGTCACTCGTTGTCAGCAGACAGCTGTCGACCTTGTGATCAAAGCTGGACACCGAAGCGAGTCATTATTTCATACTCCTTGCGATTGGCAGTTAATACGACACCTACCTTGCCCAATACTCATTGCTTCAAATGTAAAATGGAAAAGTAAAGCCAATATCTTGCTAACTGTTGATTTGTCAGAAAACAAAATAATGCATCAAGAACTTAACAGTCTAACGCTGAATTGGGGCAAAGTTTGGTCACGAGTCACTAATACAGAGCTACATGCCATGTACAGTGTCCCTATTGCTAACTCATTGTTAGAGCTTGGTATCGTAGATAAGTATACTGTCAAACAAGACGATGCTAGTGCAGCTCAACACAAGATGAACAGTTTATTGGAACAGTATGATCTGAAGTCAGTGACGAGTCATATTATAGCGGGTCCCCCCGTTAGAACCATTCCACATGTCGCGAATGAATTGCGCTCTGATTTAGTTGTTATGGGGACTATTGGCCGCGAAGGCGCGAGCGGTTTTTTATTGGGCAATACTGCAGAAAAAGTCATGCATAATTTACGAACCGATTGTTTGATTATCAGAGCTCCTCAAGTAAGCACTTAAGCTAAAGTAATAGGCATATGGTATGTAATGCAGCCATAGCACGACTGATGACTTCAGCAAAAAAAAGCCCTCTTTGACACTGAAGAAAAACCTTTTCACCACGTAATAAATCGTTGTATAAGAATATACTTACTAGCATGGCAAGATAATGCCACGGGTAAAAGTTTTGCGCATAGATGCGGTTGCATTGTCGATAAAGCCAAAACCTTGAGTAACAGTGAGTGGTGCTAGGTAATCAAGGGGCATACAGTCGCGACTAAATATATGAATTGCGATACCTTTATTGAAGGTGAACGTATGCTCCTCGATGGTTTGCTTACCGAATGGTAAGAGCGTTTATCTAAACGCTCTTAGTTTAACAAAATGGTCTTGGTTCATAAGTTGCTCCAATGAAGAGATTGCCCGCTGGGACGCTATGAGTGTTAAAAAAACAGCATCAAAGCGGAAAATGGTGTAAAGGAGAAGCCTGTAGCAATGCTCTACATCCATAACGATTAGGATAAAAACAGTTGGCTATACTTACTCTGTTCAAAAAATTAGTCTGTTAACTAAGCGTTATATTTTATCAGTGCAGGAGTAACCGAATGGCTCAAGGAAAAAATAAGAAATTACTGACCAAGAAGATTCGAAAAGGTGACAAAGGTTACCCAATAGCAACGATAGCTTTCTATGGTCCCAACCATAATATTGCAACAAAAGTTGTTTGTGCCATCATAAGTGATGACGGCGCACAAGCTGAACCGATGAAAAAATGGTTCTCTTCATCTGACCTAAGAAAATCAGAAGAGATGTTGATTGAGGTATTATGCTTCATTGATGAAAACGGCGCGAAGTCTGTGAGTATGGTCGAAGAGATAATAGGCTGTCCTCACGAAGAAGGAATTGATTACCCCGAAGGCGATGTTTGTCCGCAATGTCATTATTGGAAAGGCCGAGATAGATTCAGCGCCAAAATGGTGTACTAAAAATATAACATGGCGTGATGAAGCAATGCATGGTTCGAGCAGATGCCTTAAAGCAAAATGTCACATATGACTCAGAATAAAAGGAAAGCGTAGTCTGAACTGGTAAAGTTTGATTATGCTCCAAACATTGAGTTCTTCGAAGTTACTAAGCTAATTGTTACTAGCCTGCTTAATATGTACTTTACTCATTAGCAACACTCTTTTCAGCAACATCTTGCAACGAGTAGCATCAGCAAAATGTACAAGATTGCACCAATTTAGCAGCCCTAATGTAGCCATACAGAATCTAGCTTTACCGAACTGCTCAAGTAAGTCTGTTACTCTTTTTCCTGCATGGCTTGCATGCTAAACTCAAGCACACTTTTATGATTTATGAACTGACACTATCCTATGAAACAGTTGCTCGACTTTCTGCCTCTGGTTATCTTTTTTGCCGTCTACAAATTTTTTGATATTTACGTCGCCAGTGGAGCCTTGATTGCCGCTACTGCATTGCAGCTGATCATTAGCTACATGCTGTATAAAAAACTGGAGAAGATGCACCTCATTACCTTTGCAATGGTCACGGTGTTTGGCTCGCTGACCTTGATTCTCCACGATGACTCCTTTATTAAGTGGAAGGTCACCATAGTATACGCGCTGTTTGCTATCGCGTTAGTGGTTAGCCAGTTTATGAATAAACCTATTTTGAAAAGTATGCTGGGCAAAGAACTGGTTGTAGCAGATAGGATATGGGCTCATGTAACATGGTATTGGGTACTGTTTTTTGTGGCGTGCGCACTGGTCAACATCTACGTTGCCTTTAGCCTATCGCAGGAGACCTGGGTCAATTTTAAAGTGTTTGGCCTAACCGCGTTGACGCTGGTCAATACTGTGCTCACTGTACTTTACCTATTTAAAAACATGTCTGAAGAAGATCGTAAGGAACTCAAATAATGTGGTACATGATTTCATCGCAAGATATTGAAAATAGTTTAGAAAAACGCTTGTCAGTTCGCGCAGACCATTTAGCGCGTCTGCAACTTTTAGCTGACGAAGGTAAGCTACTCATCGCAGGCCCTCACCCAGCCATCGACAGTGAAAATCCTGGCGAAGCGGGTTTTACTGGCTCATTAGTGGTTGCTGACTTTCCATCACTTGAAGATGCACAGCGCTGGGCCGATGCCGACCCTTATATTGCCGCTGGTGTGTATGAAAGCGTTATTGTAAAACCTTATAAGTTAGTGTTGCCGTAAATAAAAGGAACTGAAAAGTGAAGATAGTTTCATTTAATATCAATGGATTGCGAGCAAGACTGCATCAACTGCAAGCCTTAATCGATAGCCACCAGCCAGATGTCATCGGTTTACAGGAAACCAAAGTACATGACGAAGCCTTCCCACTTGCTGATGTAGAAGCCATGGGATACAAGGTGCACTACCATGGTGGTAAAGCACATTATGGTGTGGCTATGCTGTCAAAGGCTGAACCAATAAAGCTTCAAAAAGGGTTCCCAACCGATGAAGACGACGCTCAGCGCCGTATGATCATGGGGACTTTTATGCAGGAAAATGGTCGTCCGCTTACCGTGCTAAATGGCTATTTCCCTCAAGGCGACAATGTTAGCCATGAGACTAAGTACCCCGCTAAGCGTAAGTTTTATAAAGACTTAATGGTATATTTAAATGAGCATCACACTGCAGATGAAGATATCGCTATCATTGGTGATATTAATATTTCTCCGGTCGATTTAGATATCGGTATTGGCGAGCCTAACGCCAAGCGCTGGTTGAAAACAGGCAAGTGTAGTTTTCAACTTGAAGAGCGTGAGTGGCTTAAGACCTTGATGGACTGGGGCCTAGTTGATACTTTCCGCGAACTACATCCAACGCGTACAGAGCGATACTCTTGGTTTGATTATCGCAGCAAAGGGTTTGTCGATAATCGCGGTCTGCGCATTGATGTCGTCTTAGCGACAAAATCACTTGCACTGCGCCTGGTTGAATCTGATATTGATTACGACCTACGTGGTATTGAAAAGCCTTCAGACCACGCGCCGATTTGGAGCACGTTTAGTTAATCTAAATGTTGGCTCCATACAATCAAAAATGCCAGCAGTAATTGCTGGCATTTTTATTGGATTACTTTTTGACTCATAGCAACAGCATTAACTATTAGATTGAATTGTTTAAAATATGCTGACGATCATGCTGCCGCCATATCTCAACTAAATTTTGTCTCCAAGTCCAAAGCTGCATGGCTAGCGAGCCAGATCTAGCCACTGACGAGGGCAAAGTTCAATTAGGCTAGTTATTAGTGAGTATCCTTCGCCAAAGTATATTGGTCTAACAGCTGATCCAACCCCTTCGAGGCGTCATTTAAGTCGGTTGCCAGACTAATTGAATGCTCAGTTGTTTGTTTAATCGTTTCGGCTTGGCCTCTAATATCATGCAACTGCGATGCGATCTCTCGGGAGGCAACACTCTGCTCCTCTGAGGATGCGGCTATTTGTGCACTCATATCGAATACGGTACTGATGGATAACGCCATTTTATCAACGTCATTATTCACTGACACGATAGCTTCTCGCCCCTTACTTGCTTGCGCTACTATGTCGCCAGTAATATTGCTTAGCTTATGGGTGCCCGTTTGCAAACCTTCAATCATGGATTGAATTTCTACTGTCGCCTGTTGTGTTCGGCTCGCTAAGGTTCTAACTTCATCCGCTACCACAGCAAAGCCTCTACCCTGCTCGCCAGCTCTCGCAGCTTCAATTGCCGCATTAAGGGCTAGTAAGTTAGTTTGCTCAGAAATACCATTGATGGTAGTAACCACTTCACCAATTTGCGTCGCAGCGTGGGAGAGATCTTCAACTGAAGCGGACGCTTCTGAAATTTTCTCTGTTAATATGCCAATGCTTGCCACTGCAGCAGTGAGCTGTACTTTACTATTCGCAGCCTGTGATGAGTTAATTTCAGTTTGCTCTGATGTACTAGAGGCATTTTGCGCAACCTCTTCAACAGCTGCAGTCATCTGTGACATCGCTACCGCGACGGTATCCAGAAACTGATGCTGTGCTTGTGTTAACTGCTCATTTTGACCCGCTTGTTGATGAAATTCTCCAGCAGCTTCAGCAAGCGTTTGAGCATTTCGTGCAATTGCTGACACCATTTCACTCATGTTATCCGCACTACGGTCAATTTCACGGGCAATCAAACTGAAATCATCTTTACCAAAAAAGTTGAGTCTTAAACTAAGATCGCCATCAGCGAGTCTTTTTATCGCTTGGTGCATATCCCATAGGCCACCACCAAGAGATGTTGACGTCCAATAGCTGACAAGATATAGCGGCAATAGCGCTACAAGAGCCAACCAAAATATGTTGCTCGAATCAGATAGCGCTAACTGTTCCCAGCTGCTGACATTAACAGTGTAATTAATGTACTCACCATCAATTGGAGCGCTAACAGTAACGCTATCGTTGATACGTGTCGACTCGCGAACAAAACCGACATTCAGTCCACTTTCGTTAGCAAAGTCGATTAACGATGGTCCTGCCAAAGATAGGTTGGTTGCCACATTAGCATAAGCATTCACTGTAGCTTGAGCGCGCGCCATTGAAGCGGCTTCTATTTGCTGCTTGCTAGTAGTATAAGCGCCACCTACTACAGCCATGGTGAGCAGCGTGACCATAGTACAGATAGCCCAGAACTTACCATTGAGACTAAGCTTGATTAGTACCGCATCGACTGTTCGAAAATTAATTTGCTTCATCGTGAAACTCCCTTGGCCCAGAGCCTTGACCATTTATAAGCTTTTATCGACTCAACCGCGCAGCAGCGGCTAGGTTGAGTTGTTTTAATTATTAAAATTGTCCGGTTATTGATTAAAAGCCTCAGTGTTAACTAAGACTCTTTCGCTGTATTGCCAGCAAAGACCGTTTGTAATTTTTGAGTCAAGGTGATGAGTTGAGTCGTCAATAGACTCATACTGTAGCCGAGCATCGCGCCAAGCAGTAAAGGAGGTAATATTGCCGCGACATCGCCACCCATCGCAAAAGTGATGCAGCAACCGATAAATGCACCCGGTATAAAGGCAAGTTTTTGATAGCTTGCTTGTAAACACATGGCAGCAGTTGCTATCCCGGTGAAGATATAGCCCATTATTGGGGAGACAAAAAAGCTGCTTGCAGAAATAATTAGCCAGCCCCAGAAGACACCGGAGACATTTGTCGTCATCGCCATCAGCATGCCCTTCACGCCGGTTTCTGTTTGTGCGAAAAAGGTGCTGCAACCAAGAAAACCTATCCAGGTAACAAGTTGAAATACATCAGCAAAGCCAGCCCATACGGCTGCCAATAATCCTGCTGATATAGCGATCTGCCAACGATGTTCCATAAAGCCCTCTCTATTGCGCGATATACACTTTTACTATGTCGATACACAGCATTTAATATCAAGGTCGCTAAATTACCATCTTTTGTAGCCTAAAAAACACGATCTATGACAAAAAATCGCTAATAAAGTGGACTCTAGCGCACAAAACAAACGAAAACGTAACAAATATACAATCTTCAGCCTTTGGGGTAACCAAATAGAGGTATTAAATAAGTGGTAGCTGTCAACTCTGTCATCAAACTAACCTAAAACAGAGACGGCTCAGACTCATTTATGTAGCCCCTGACACAAAAAAGCACCTCAAAACGAGATGCTTTTGTTAAAAGAGCCCACTCACAAACAAGCCCAACAAGAAATCAATAACTTTTCTTATTTCTGCGGGATGCGATTTGCACCCCTTGGATCATTTTTCCTAATGCTTTCTCTTTGGCTCTTCTCTCTGCCAGTGTTGCACCGTTCAATGCCTGTTCACGCATCAGTTTACGATAACTGGTTAAGCGGCGTTCAGAGATAATGCCATCATTTAACGCTGCTTGAATTGCGCAACCGGGTTCGCTTTCATGACTGCAATCTCCAAATCGGCACTGCTGGGCTAATTCAGTGATCTCACTAAACGTATCGCTTACCCCTTGTTCGCAATGGCTAAGCTGCAGCTCTCGCATACCGGGGGTGTCCATCAGCAACCCACCAAGAGGTAGCCACTTTAGCGCTCTTGAGGTGGTGGTGTGACGCCCTTTGCTGTCATCTTCACGCACGGCACTGGTAACTTGGCTCTCAACGCCCATTAGACCATTCACTAGTGTCGACTTGCCCACACCCGATGAGCCTAAAAACGCAATCGTTTTGCCTGTTTGGCAATAGCCTGATAACGCTTTAAGCGCCTCACTATCGAGTGCGTTAACCGAATGGACCATCATCATTGGATCGAGTTGTTGTACTTGTTGGCGCTTATCATCTACATCACTGCACAGATCAGCCTTGGTTAATAGCACCACAGGATCCACTTGGGCTTCTTTCGCTAGCGCGAGGTAACGCTCAATTCGGTTAAGGTTAAAATCGTGATTAAGCGAACAAACAATCATGACACTATCAATATTGGCAGCAATTAACTGCGTCGCCACTTTCGAGCCAGGCGCCTTACGTTGGAACAAAGATTGACGTTCTAACTGACGATGCACCCTTTGTGAGTCATCAAATAAAGCCCAATCACCAACGCATAGACGCTCTGCCTGGGCGGATACGGTTAATTTTACCGTCCCTTGCTCACTCATCACCACCACGTGGCTTCTGTGCTGTTCGACCACACGACCAATACTGAACAGGGATAACTCATCTAGGCTAAGTTGCTGCTGAAAAAAAGGGCGCCAGCCTAGTTGTGTTAACGTCATCGTTGAGTTTTCCATGGTCTTTCTCCGTGCACAATTTTTTTACATCATATAGATAATTTATCGCAGTGGCGCTATCCACCACTTATCTGCTAAGAGCCCAATAATAGCGACTTAGTCAACTAATTAATTGAACAAAAGCGACAAGTCTGTCTTGTGGATTGTTCAATCTAGCAATTTTACCGAATTAACAAACTGACTAGATCTACCTTTAACTAATTTACAATTGATTATCATTCTCATTTACTGGTTTTTGTTCTAATATTGCATTCGTTTTTAATTCGACCAATTACAAGGATCAACTATGAAGCTTATTACCACATTTTCAGCAGCTGTCATGCTTATCTTACTTAGCAGTACTGCATACGCAAGTGAGTGCGAGCTTACAATTACCGCAACCGACGCTATGCAGTTTGATAAAAAAGAGCTGTCTGTACCAGCAACCTGTAAGGAAGTAACGCTGACACTGACCCATGGTGGTCAACTGCCTAAATCTGCAATGGGTCATAACTGGGTATTAAGTACTGCGGCTGACATGCAAGCGATTGCTAACGATGGCATGGCGGCTGGGGCAGACAATAGCTATGTAAAACCGAAAGATGCCAGAGTCATTGCGCATACAGGGATTATTGGTGGCGGAGAGTCGACGAGTATTAATTTTAGTATTGAAGGATTAACCCCAGCAACGGCTTATCGCTTCTTCTGTTCCTTCCCTGGTCATTGGGCGATTATGCAAGGTAGCTTTATTATTAAGTAGTATCACGTCTTTATAGCAGTGAGTGTTAACTAAAAAGGCTACCTGAGGTAGCCTTTTTATATCAAGCGTAATTGAGAAGCGAATACGCCTCTATAAAATAATTAACCAAAAAGTTGATCGGCGACAAATGGATTTTGTACGCGCTCCTCTCCAAATGTTGAGAGCGGACCGTGGCCTGGAATAAACTGCACCTCTTTACCCAAAGGCCAGAGCTTTTTAGTAATCGATTCAATTAAATCTTGATGATTAGACTGCGGGAAATCAGTTCGGCCAATCGAGCCTCTAAACAACACATCGCCAACCCATGCAATATCTGCCTCCTTGGCAAAAAAGACCACATGGCCCGGAGTGTGTCCTGGGCAATGGAGCACAGACAAAAGCTGATCACCGACCTTAACTTCATCACCCTCTTCTAAGTAACGGCTTGGCGTAAATGGATCGCAATGGACAAAACCAAAATGCTGGCTCTGTTTCGGTAAACTTTCTAGCCAAAAGCTATCCGCTAAGTGTGGCCCAACAATCGGTATATCTAACTGGTCAGCAAGTGCTTTGGCAGCGCCCACATGATCAATATGACCATGGGTCAGCAATACCTGCTCAACCACTACATTGTTTTTATCGGCTTCTTCTAAAATTCGCTCAAGATTCCCGCCCGGATCGACCACTGCTCCCTTCAAGGTTTGCTCACACCAAATTAAACTACAATTTTGCTGGAATGGCGTGACCGGTATTAACTGATACTTCATCAAAACTCACCTAAGGAATATTTTGCAGTGGAATGGTTAAAGATTACGCCAACTTGGCCGTTTCCTCTATAAATAATTGGTAGAACATGAACTAACGCTCACAAAAGCATCACATTTGTAGTTGGTAAGATTTAGGTTAATTAGCAACCACTGGATAAGGTGCACCTCTTGTGTGTTTCGGTATACAATCTCCAGCTCTGTTGCCCATAAAATACTTAAAAATAAGATAAGGCTCACTAAATGACAACACAACTGACCTTTGCTGGCATGGTTGCTCTTAAACACACCTTCACCTTACCGCTTGATTACAACCGCCCTGACGGTAAGAAAATCGAGATTTTTGCTCGAGAACTGGTTAGCCCTGAAAACCAGCATAAATCACTGCCTTTCATCGTCTTCTTTCAAGGTGGCCCTGGATTTGGTGCGGTTAGGCCTGCAGCCAATGGCGGATGGATAAAGCGTGCTTTACAAGAGTTTCGTGTGCTGTTACTTGATCAACGAGGCACAGGCTTATCGACCCCTGTGAGTGCAGCGAGCCTGACACACCTAAATACAAGCCAACAAAGTGAACATTTAAGTCATTTTCGTGCAGACAATATTATTCGCGACGCCGAGGCTATTCGTAAACAACTGGTGGGTGATGAAAAGTGGACTATTTTGGGGCAGAGCTTTGGCGGGTTTTGTGTTCTAAAATATCTTAATGATGCACCACAAGGACTTAAAGAAGCCTACATTACCGGAGGGGTCCCCTCTCTTACGCGTAGCGCTGATGAAGTTTATCAAGCCACTTATCAGCGTGTTATAGCTAAGAATAATGACTTTTTCAGTCGTTTCAGTGATGCACAAGATTTGATTAAAGCCTTGGCGCAGCATATCAGCGAGAATGATGTGAAGCTGGCGACAGGCGAGCAACTCACCGTTGAGATGTTACAGCTACTTGGGATCAACATTGGCATGGAGCAAGGTCCAGAGAGCGTCTATTACCTACTAGAGCAGGCACTGATCACAACCGCTAACGGCACCATAGTCAACCCGCTATTTTTGACCCATTTCTGCCAAATGCTAGATTACAATAGCAACCCTATTTTTGCCTTGCTGCATGAGTCTATTTATTGTCAAAACAACGCGTCCAATTGGTCTGCTCATCGCGTTAGAGCGCAATACCCTCAGTTCAACTACAGCGCTGATAAGCCTTTTCTATTTACTGGAGAGATGATCTATCCGTGGATGTTTGATCAGTTCAGCAATCTAAAACCGTTGAAAGAAGCGGCCACAAGCTTGGCTCAAAAAGAAGATTGGCCTGCATTGTATCAAGAAGCAGTATTAGCAGAGAACAGGGTACCCGTCGCTGCAGCTATCTACAGTGAAGACATGTTTGTTGAGATGCGTTACAGCCTAGAAACTGCTTCTAAAGTGGGCAACTTAAAGTACTGGCTAACGTCGGAATATGAACACAATGGTATACGGATGGATGGCGAACATATTTTGGATAGATTAATTACAATTAATCGTGGGGAAAACTTGCGTTAATTAAGAAACACTTAAGATTACCACGACATAATGTAATCTGTTCCTCACCCAGTATCACCTTTTGCAAGCCTTTTTAAGGCTTGCTTTTTTTTGCCTGTAAAACCATATTTAATAGATACCCCCACGATTCGGTTATCGCTGATGGACATCACTCATCTTGAACAACTTAGTGCAGAAACATTACTTGGAATCGTCAATGAAAAGCTGCGTTTAACCTGCGCAGATCAAACCGCACTCTTTTATGAACTGGATATCGATAAACAGTTGTTAGAGTCTAAGCTTGCCAATATCGGCTTTCATTATAACGCGCTAAGTAATCAGTATCGAAACCTAAAATAGACGATAGGGTACGAGTCCCTATCGTCATATCATCTGCTATTGATTCGCACTGTGTTAGCAGTGCTAATTCAATACTTTATAAGCCGACTATTTTAGCAGGCTGTTTAATTAAGCTGTTTTAAGCAGAATCCGTACTGTCCTTGCGAGTATAGCGATACACCAATGCGTAAAGCACTGGCAGAACCACTAAGGTTAGTAACGTCGATGAAATAATACCGCCAATAACAACTGTCGCTAAAGGTCGTTGCACTTCTGCGCCAGTACCGACGTTAAGCGCCATGGGTACAAAACCTAAGCTCGCCACCAATGCTGTCATCATCACCGGACGCAGACGTTGACTCGCACCTTGTTTAATCGCTTCTATCAGTTCAATACCTTGTTGTTTAAGCTCCTTAATAAAGCTCAGCATCACCACGCCGTTAAGCACGGCAATGCCCGACAACGCAATAAAACCAACTGCGGCTGATATTGATAGCGGCATATCACGCGCCACCAAGGCCAGCACGCCACCAGTTAAGGCCAAAGGCACGCCACTAAAGATGATCAGTGAATCACGAATGGAGCCAAAGGCACCATAGAGCAGACTAAAGATCAACAGTAACGTCAGTGGTACCAAGATCATCAAGCGGTTAGAAGCTGATTCTAGTTGCTCAAATGTGCCACCATATTCACTCCAATAACCACTCGGCAGTGCGAGTTGCTTGGTCATCACTTGCTTAGTGTCTTGGATAAACGAGCCTAAATCGCGGCCATTAACGTTAGCCGTCACCACCACGTGGCGTTTACCACTTTGACGATTAATTTGGTTCGGCCCCACAAGAAATTTAAGCTCGGCGACTTCACCCAGTGGCACATAGCTGAGATCTGGGTTGAGATCACTGGGCAGTGCTATTGGTAAGTTTGCCAATTTATCAAGATCTTGGCTAATATCACTGCCCATTCTAACCACTAACTTAAAACGCCTATCACCTTCATAGATAAGACCCACGGGCACACCAGCCACGGCGGCTTGCAGCGCTTGTTGCACATCTACAATGGTCAAGCCCAACAAGGCTAAATGATCACGATTGGGTTGCACCGACAACGTTGGTAAACCCGCCATCTGTTGAACTCGCACATCCGCAGCGCCATCAATGGTGTTAAATAGCCCCATAGCTCTGTCGCCAGCATCTTTGAGTATATCGAGATCATCACCATAAATTCGCAGTGCCACATCGGCACGTACGCCGGCGATCAGCTCATTAAAACGCATCTCAATCGGCTGGGTAAACTCATAGTTATTACCGGGAACTTGCTCAACCAGCTCACGTAGCTCGTCAATAAACTCTGCTTTAGTTTTGCTTGGATCGAGCCATTCTGATCTCGGCTTGATGATCAAGATGGTATCGGCAACACTTGGCGGCATAGGATCGGTTGCCACTTCTGGTGTACCTACTTTCGAGAATACCCGCTGCACCTCATCGAGTTCACCAATGACCAATTCTAGTTGCTTCTGCATCTCAATCGATTGCTCAAGCCCGGTGCCGGTGATCCGCATGGCGTGCATCGCAATATCACCTTCATCTAGCTTAGGTAAAAACTCCGATCCTAATCGGCTAAGCTGAACGATGGTCACTATGATAAGCACAATCGCCGCAGCAAGAATGATCAATGGTCGTTTAAGTGAGAAAAATAGTACTGGCTCGTAGGCTTTACGTGCACTTGCCATCAACCAGTTTTCTTTCTCGTTCACTTTGCCTTTAACAAATATTGCAATTGCTGCGGGGACAAAAGTGACTGAAAACAATAGTGCACCAATCAAGGCTGCAACAACGGTAAAGGCCATTGGGTGGAACATCTTACCTTCAACGCCGTTGAGCGCGAAAATAGGTAAGTACACCAACATGATGATCAATACACCAAAGACTGCCGGACGGAATACCTCTTTAGTGGCCTCAAACACCACCTTGACACGCTCCTCCAGTACCAGTAATCGCCCGTGTTGATGCTGTGCCATGCCGAGCCTGCGCAACGCATTTTCAACAATGATCACCGCACCATCGACAATGATGCCGAAATCTATCGCGCCGAGGCTCATCAAGTTGCCTGAAACTCGGTTGGCTGTCATGCCTGAAATGGCGAACAACATACTGAGCGGGATCACCAATGCTGCAATGAGTGCCGCGCGAAAATTACCTAACAGTGCAAACAGCACAACAATAACGAGTACAGCACCTTCAAATAGGTTTTTCTGCACTGTTTTTATCGCTTTATCCACTAAGGTGGTACGATCATAAACCGCTTCGGCAACGATACCTTGTGGCAGACTCGTATTGATCTGTTTGAGTTTCTCACCGACCTCTTTGGCGACCACACGGCTATTTTCGCCAAGCAACATAAATGCGGTGCCGAGCACGGTTTCTTCACCATCTTGGCTCGCTGCACCAGTACGTAACTGCTTGCCGTAGTACACTTCGGCCACATCACCAATACGTACCGGAGCGTCGTCACGTTTGGTTACGACAACTTGGCGAATTTCTTCCAAGTCTTTAAGTTGACCTGGGGATCTCACTAACCATTGTTCTCCGCTGCGCTCAATGTAACCGGCGCCCGCATTACGATTATTAAGATCTAAGGCGTTGATGACATCATTAACGGTGACTTTATAGGCCAGTAGCTTGGCTGGATCGGGCGCAACTTGATATTCACGCTCAAAACCGCCAAGGCTGTTGATCTCAGTTACGCCGTTAACTTTGACCAGTTGCGGACGAATGATCCAGTCTTGAATTGTACGTAAGTCTTCTGAGTTATACTTGCTACCATCTTCTTTTAGCGCACCGTCAAGCGCACGAATTGAATAGGTAAACACTTCACCCAAGCCACTACTGACCGGCCCGAGTGCAGGTTCTGCTTCCCGGGGGAGTTCACTTCTGATCCCCTGCAGTCGCTCAGTAATTTGCTGCCGAGCCCAATAGATATCGGTACCCTCTTCGAAAATCACCGTCACTTGCGACAGACCATAACGCGAGATAGAACGGGTGTACTCAAGGCTAGGAATACCCGCCATGGCATTTTCAATCACGTAGGTGAGTCGCTGCTCTGATTCGAGCGGTGAGTAACCTGCGATTGCGGTATTAATTTGTACTTGAACATTGGTAATGTCTGGCACCGCATCAATCGGCAGCTTTAAGGTGTTATATACCCCAAATGCCGCGATGAGCAGTGTCAGTGCCAATACCAGTAATCGCCGCCTAAGCGCGAATGCGATAATTGTATCCATTGAGATAACCCCTTAGTGAACGTGCTTAGCAGCGTCTTTCATAATATCGGCTTTAAGTAAGTAGCTATTTTCGGTGACATATTCTGCCCCAACAGCTAGCCCTTCGAGCACTTCAACATACTCTCCATCGCTCTCACCCAGTGTTAGTAGGCGGACTTCAAAGGTATTGCCAAATTTTACAAATACCGCGGGTTTGTCCATAAAAGTTTGTAGTGCATCAGCGCGAACTGCGTTAACAGTAGGCTTAGTACGGGTTTGAATATCAGCTTGTATGTGCATCCCCGGACGCCAGTGGCCATGCGGATTGGCAATGACAGCACGCACTCGTGCGATGTGTCCGCCCGTCATTACCGGTGCAATATAACTGATGGTGCTACTTGCCGCGCCTTCACTGTGTGAGCCACTGCTATCGCTATGTTTATCATCATTAATGGTCACGGGTTGACCCAGTGCTAGCTTGTCAATATTTTGCGGAAAGGCTGATAGGTCAATCCACACATTTGAAAGATCGCTAATGCGCAGGATCGCACGGTTAATGGTATTATCCCCAACCGATAATGTCTGTTCGGTAACCTGACCACTCGCAGGGCTTTTAACGGTATAGCTACGTAACGTCGTTGAGTTACGTACCGTGGCAATGACCTGCCCTTTAACGACATTATCGCCAATACTGACGTTAAGTTGCTCAATCACGCCGGTATAGGGTGCTGTAACGCTAAACTCTTTATCAGTGATCGGGGCAACAATACCAAATAAGGTATCGGTAAACTTAAGGGTTTGCGGCGCCGAAACAGCGGTTTTCACGCCGGACAGTGCTATGAGTCGATCGTTAATTTGGGTGCGGCCCATATGATTTTCATAGTGCCAGTCAAATGCCTTACCATTAAAGTTAGCCTTCACTTCCACATCAAACGAGTGCGGCTCTGAGACACTTTGGCGACTGACTAAGTAGTCTTTTTCGGCTACAAATTCTACGCCCTCGATGACGCCGCCTAAGCGGTTTAATACTAAACTGAGTTCAACGGCGCTAGGATCGACTTTTTCATCATTATGAAAAGCATAGATCCGCATCTCCGGTGGGATCCCAGATTCAGCCATGGTCACTTCCAGTGCAAATTCGCCATCATGTAACAGACGACCACCATGTGGTCCCTCTTCTGCGTGCTCCTCTTCTTGTTCTTCATGTCCGTGTCCCCCACTCGCTTGGGCAACGCTAATAGGCAATAGGCTACTGGCTAGCATAGATACCGACAGGACCGCTGCGAATAGCGATGTTGATGCGGCTGTTGAAAACGCTTTTGATAACGGCTTTAATTTGATTTTCATTGCGGTTGTTCCATTGCCACGACAGGCTTATTAGTGGTGTTTACAAGGGTCATTGATTGGCCAGTGATCCGCTCTAGTGCGAGAAGATCGTAATAAACTGCCGCTTTTGCCTCGATAAGTTCACGTTCGATAGTAAAGAGCTCTGATTGAGCATCCACCAGTTGCAACACATTTGCTTGGCCAGTTTGGTAAGCTGTTTGAGTATGTTCAAGCAGTTGCTTAGCCAACGGACGCACATTCGACGTAATATAGTTGGCTTGTTTGGCACTATTCATCATTGATTGATGTACTTCGAGTAAGGTCAGTTTTAGCTGAGCACGGGCTAATCGTTGCTGTTCGTTGGCCTTATCTTCGTTGGCTTTCGCCGCTAAGATATTGCCCTCATTTGGATTTGAGAACTGCAATGGCATAGCGAAGTTAACCATTAATGCGCCGTCATCAAAGCCATCATAACTTTTAACGCCAACGCCAACGGTAATATCCGCTCGCCCTTTTGACTCTTCCATACGACGCTTAGCGACCATTAAACGCTCTACGCTCAATAGCTTTAAATATTGCGGCGCGGTTTCGATTGCATTCAATACACTGGCTGCAGTTGGAAGCACATTAACTAACTTCAGCTTCTCATTCGCCCTATTGAAATTAACTTCACTAGACCACATCGCAGCTAAGCGCTTCTGCGCGACACTGACGTCGCCATCAATACGTTGCTTGGCTGAGGTTGACTGCGCGAGTCGCAGCGCCATCTTGCTGACATCGGCTTGAATGACTGAGCCAGCATTCGCACGTACTTTAATCGCCTCCAGTGCATTCGCTTCGACAGTCATACGGCGCGCGATCCACTGCTGTAAGGCTTGCAGGCGTAGCAACTGGTAATAGCGCTCGGTACTTTGGGCTAACACGTCTAAGCGCAGTAACTCATAATCGCTCATGGCTTGCTTTTGATCGGCGTAGGCATAGTCAATTCGGCGTTGACGCTTACCACCAAGCTCAATAAGCTGGCTAAGAGCTAAACTGATCTCGGCGTTTTCTACCCCTTGCTTATCGCCAGTGCCGAGAATATTTTCTACACTCACCTTTAACTGAGGGTTAGGTTTGATCCCCGCTTGCAACGCCAATGCTTCTTTCGCCCTATCTTCATAAGGAAAGCTCTTAAGAGCGATGTTATGCAAAAGACTTTGTTCTAATACCCAAGGCAAACCTATACCCTGTTGACTATTACCGTCAGTGCGCTGAGGCTCAAGATCCGCAGCCCCTTGGCCATTAGCGAAACTTTGCGTTGCGTATAGACTCAACAAGCACAATATGACCGTCACAAATCCGCGCTGGCATGCAACTCGAATGATTCTTGTATCTCTTATCACGAGACAGAACTCCTATTAATTCAATTAATCTGCTTTAACTTAGCCGATTAATTCAATGATGAGAGTCGTGGTTTTATCCCAGCTTTATTTGATTTTGTTGTTGATTAGCCACTAACACCCGTGCGTTGTCGACATAAAGCGCCACCGACGAATTTAACGAGTTTATTGTCATGAACTGTACAACATAGATCTAATGAAACCAGTCACAACAGAGATTACCGAGTAAACGATTCAGTCTGTTATAACAACAATATCCAGCGCATTCCCTATGCTTGCAGTGACAAAACTGACAATCATAAAAGAGAGTGCTAAAACTGTGGCCCCTTAAGCGCATACTGCACTTTGCAAGGTAACCTAACGACTCAAAATTTATTGATTCAACTATTTATAAAAATAATGACTCAACAATTTATTTAGTTTTGGATAAAGCGGATTAAGCGTGCGGAGGGGGGATCGGTGGTGCGTAATTATAATTGATATAGCTGACGAAAAAATCACACTTGCTGTTAACGCCGCTCGATTGCGTCGCAAAGCTAAACTCCAATGGAGGATGGCAAGAGGTATGAAAATCGTTGTCGTACTCGTCTTGCTCGCTCACATCCACCATGTGCTGACAAGCATTTGCATGCACATCGCAGCAAGCTTGCTGTAGCTCAAGCGGCAGTGCATTTTCTAAATGCGGTAACTCAGCAGAATAAAACTCAACATTGTGGATGTCTGAAGCAACACATGTGGGAAATAACTGCGACACAAAAACCACCAGTAAGAGTACTAGTGTCAATTTAGATTGAAACATCTGCATTGAAGCGGTCGAGTTAAACAACAATATTTCCCGTATCTGCTTGGTAGAACGTTCGACTACCGATAATAAATTACCAGCAAATGATAACGGTTTTTATCTTCAGTAAATAGAGCTTAACGCAAAAGAGTGTGAAAACATGATCGGGATCATGGTAATGCCTAGTGGTCATTGCTCTTTAGGCAACACTCTCTCATAAGCAGTAACTAATGACTTGCTGAGCTAATTGTCCAATGACTGATAAAAATCATCCAACGAGCCATCGTTTTAGTCCATTTAGAGATAACACTATTATTACTTGGTAAACGACTATTTAGCCATTGTACTGTTAGTGCGAGTCCTTCTAGTTGCAGTTTTTTTAGCGATCCCTTTCTTCGTTGTCGACCTACCCGAATTATTGCCGCCACGAGAGTAAGACTTTTTCTTAAACGGGGTGGGACTCTTAACGCCCTGCAAGGCGGTAGGCAACACCGAACCCGCCTGGGTAATCAACTCATCTAATTTACCTATAAGCGGCTGCATAAAGGCTTGATATTGGGTTTCTTTGCGGCTCATCGAATCCAGGGTATTTTCCCACAGTGCGGTCATATCGGGGGTCGTAGCACTAAGAGGCAAGCTGTTAATCAGGCCTTTACCCACATCTGTGGCAATAATACTTTTACCCTGTCTGACTAGAAAACTGCGTTTGAATAACAGTTCGATAATGCCAGCACGGGTCGCTTCCGTCCCCAGTCCATCGGTGTCTTTCAGTATTTTCCGAATGTCAGGATCGGTGACAAAACGATTTATCCCCGTCATAGCCCCAAGCAAAGTGGCATCGGTAAAGTGCTTTGGTGGTTGTGTTTGTTTCTCTAATAACTCGCCACGCTGACAATGTAAAGATTGCCCCTTGGTTAATGGCGGTATGGTGGTTAACTCCTCGTCATCGTTTTTGTTACCGCTTTTAGAGCCTGAAGACGAGGATGGGCTAGCACCATTGTTCGAATTAGATTGACTCTGTTTTAGCAGCTGCTTCCAACCTAGCGCATTTTCTTGCTTGGCTTTAGTCTTAAACACGCCTCCAGCGATGACAATTTCGACCAGCGTTTCTTTATAGAGATACGCGGGATAAAATTGCATTAAATACTGCCGTGCGACTTGCAGATAGATCTGCTTTTCAGCTGGACTTAAACTCGATAGATTGGCGATTTTCTCAGTGGGAATAATTGCATGGTGGGCATCGACCTTTTTGGCATTCCAAGCTTTTGACTTAAGTTTTGCATTCGGTACATCGATACCTTGCGTCAGCTCTGCTGCGCCTTTATTAACTGTCGCAATGACGCTAGCGGCCATCGCGTGTTGCTCTACCGGTAGATAGCGACTGTCTGAACGTGGATAGGTGATCAGTTTATGGCGCTCATATAACGACTGACAGGTATCAAGTACCGTTTTAGCGCTCATACCAAAACGCTTGGCGGCATCGATCTGTAATGAAGATAGATTGTAAGGCAGCGGTGCATTTAATTTTTTATCTTGCGCTGTGACTTTTTCAACTATTGCTTCTTTGCCCGTGATACGCCCAACCACATTCTGCGCTAATCCTCTAGATAGTACTCGCCCATCTTCATCCATATAAGGCTGACATGCCTCGCTGGGTTGCCATTTGGCTGTAAATGCCTGCTGAGTATCTGTGGTTAGATGTGCTAGCACTTCATAAAATGGTTTTGAGACAAAGTTGCCAATCTCTTCATCACGCCTGACCACTAACCCCAGTATTGGTGTTTGAACTCGGCCTACCGAGAGCACACCTTGATAACCCACCTTACGCCCTTGAATGGTGTAAGCCCGGGTCATGTTCATACCATAGAGCCAGTCAGCGCGAGAGCGTGCCAGGGCTGATGTCGACAACGGGATGAATTCACGGTTCAGCCGCAATTGCCCTAAGGCCCTAGTTACCGCTTGCGGATTTAAATCACTGATTAGCAGACGTTTGGCTTGCTGTAATTTGGCACCTTTAACACCTAGATGAGCAATAATCTCGTCGACTAGCAACTGCCCTTCTCTATCCGGATCGCCAGCATTGACCAGTTGAGTCGCCTCTTTCACTAGCCCTCTCAATACTGAAATTTGACCGCGCATCTTATATTTGGGTTTCATCTTCCAAACATCTGGCACTATCGGAAGATGTTCAAACTTCCACGACTTATATTCTGGTGAATATGCATCAGGTTCAGCTTGCTCTAATAAATGTCCGACGCACCATGAAACACAGTCACCATTGGCAGCGCGTATAAAGCCCTCACCTTTTTTCAAAGGTTTAGGCAGCACGTCAGCTATGGCTCTACCAAGACTGGGTTTTTCTGCAATATATAAGATCATCAGTGCACATTTACTATTACTGTATAAATTAACAGTAACTGTAACCTGAGGTGACTGCTGGCGCAATCAAAAGTCGGTTAACGGCTCAAAGATTGTAAACTTTGTTGAGAATCATTCTCATTTAATGCCTAATGCTAAGCCTAACTTTGGAGGAGGAATAATGTTGACGACGTTAAGTAAGCCAAACACGAGATTAGACAAGCTACTACTATTTCACTTTCTACTGGTCACTGCTTGGGTGATATTGTGCGCTCCATTATTGGCACAGAGTCCGGCGGTCGAGCCATTAGTATTGAGCAGTTTGGTCATTGTGCTGACGAGCGTGAGCACGATTTTGGGCCTAAAAGTTAGCCATAACCTTGGGAAAACAGCTTGTACATTACTTTTTGTCAGTTGGATGGCCGTCTGGGTAGCACAGCTCTTTAGTTTATGAACATAAAAAGGCCGAGCAAATACTCGGCTTTTTTGTGTTCAATCTGTTTTACACCAGCAAAGGCATTGCCTAATTACGGGTGACAAACATTATGCATCTCTAAGTTGGTACCAATATCTTTGCTACGATTTGCTTTGGCATCATCGTTACGCAATTGCGTTAGGTAGTCCAAATATTCTTGGTTTACGTCATTAGTGACATATTTACCATCGAATACTGAGGTTTCAAAACGCTTAATTGAGGGATTCTGTTGACGAACCGCTTCAATCAAATCAGGCAATGACTGGAAGATCATACCATCAGCACCAATCAACTTGGTGATCTCTTCTACATCACGACCATGAGCAATAAGCTCGTTGGTCGTTGGCATATCAATGCCGTAGACGTTGGGGAAGCGAATTTCAGGTGCTGCAGAAGCAAAGTATACTTTTTTGGCGCCTGCATCGCGTGCCATCTGAATGATCTGCTCAGACGTGGTACCACGTACAATTGAATCATCAACCAAGAGTACATTCTTGTCTTTAAATTCAGCGTTAATCGCATTCAGTTTACGACGGACCGATTTTTTACGCTCTTGCTGACCAGGCATAATAAATGTGCGGCCGATATAGCGGTTTTTAACGAAACCTTGACGATATGGAAGATCCATATGACGAGCAATTTCTAAGGCGATATCACAAGATGTTTCGGGAATAGGGATCACTACGTCAATGTCATGATCTTCCCACTCTTTCTTTATCTTTTCACCCAACATGGTACCCATATTAACGCGGCTACCGTATACCGAAACCTTGTCTATTGTTGAGTCTGGACGAGCAAAATAAACAAACTCAAAAATACAGGGGGCATAGCTTGGCGAATGAGCACACTGACGA
This sequence comes from Shewanella sp. KX20019, assembly GCF_016757755.1. Lineage (NCBI taxonomy): Bacteria > Pseudomonadati > Pseudomonadota > Gammaproteobacteria > Alteromonadales > Shewanellaceae > Shewanella > Shewanella sp. KX20019. The sequence goes on from NZ_CP068437.1 coordinate 3,267,514, forward strand.
GTATGAAGCTCACCTTTAAGGCTGATATACACAGCTTCACCGGGAGCTACATCGCGCATAAACTCAAAACCAACCGCATCCAGTGCCACACTTTCAGAAGCGACCATGTACTCGGTGCCCGTTGGCGTTTCATGTTTACCTAACACCAAGGGACGAATACCGAATGGATCTCTAAATGCAACAAGACCTTGGCCTAGAATCATCGCAACAACAGCATATGCACCGCGAGTGAGTTCATGGACCTTGGTCACACTGTTGAATACTTCGTCTGCAGTTAACTCTTGGCTAGTCGTATGCTGAAGCTCATCGGCGAGCAAGTTAAGTAACACCTCTGAGTCAGAGGTGGTATTAACGTGACGACGCTGCTTAAGTAGGCGCTCATGCAGCTCAACCGTATTGGTTAAATTACCGTTGTGCGCTAATGAGATACCAAAAGGAGAGTTCACATAAAATGGCTGAGCTTCAGAAGCACTCGAGCTCCCTGCCGTTGGATAACGCACATGACCAATACCCGCACTGCCTTGCAGGCGTTGCATATGCTTTGGTTCAAATACGTCTTTCACCAAGCCATTGGCTTTACGTAGTCTAAACGCATATCCGTCTACGGTCACAATGCCAGCAGCATCCTGTCCACGATGCTGAAGCACGGTCAATGCATCATAAATGGTTTGATTAACCGATGACTGACCAACTATTCCGACAATACCACACATGGGTAAGCTTCCTCATTGTAAGATGTTCTATTATTTAAATATTTTTGCTTTAGTTAAGCAGCTGCTTAGCTAAAGACCAAATAATGCTTTAGTGCATTTTATATTTTGGGTACAAAGCTTGAGGTGTTTTCCAAGTAGTCAAAGAACCACTGGATCACAACTCCAAATTCGGGCACGAGCGTTGAATCCTGCCACCAATCTGTATTGGGTGCTCCGGTAAAAGCATCCAAGAAAAAAAGTATTGCGCTGACAATAAGTGCGCCTCGAAGTGCACCAAAGCACAATCCGAGCACTCTATCAGTGCCAGACAAACCGGTCTTTGAGACCAATTGACCAATTAAATAGTTGACTAACGCGCCAAGAATGAGAGTTGAAACAAACAGAATAGCGACCGCGACGCCATTGCGAACGAGTTCATCTTGCATCTGAGTGAGATGAGTGGCGAGTTTGAGGTAAAACTGACTGGCGATGAAAAATGCGGCAAACCACACTACGAGTGACATCGCTTCTTTTACAAAGCCACGTACTAAACTGATCAGCGTTGACAGTCCAATAACGATTAATATGGCGTAATCAATCCAAACCATTGAAGAGTATATCCGGCATAGGGTTTAAGACGGCGCGATTCTAACAGAGACCGAGTTATTTCACACGCTTTAGGCACGAAATTACTATTTCTCGGATAAGGACAATCACACCTTGTTATTTTTCGACAGGGTTGTATGCCACAATGCGGCCTTTCAACTTTGTCAGTTTTTCAATATCAGACTGCATTGCAACTAATTTGTCTTTGGCTATATTCGGTCCGACAAACACTTTGGTCAACTGGCCATCAATGGGCTTTGTCGGCAAAGTATAAGCAGTAAAGCCTTTATTACGTAAGCGTTTAACGAGTGCTTTTACGTTTGCTGCATTGTTAAAACTGCCTAGCTGAATCGTCCATGCTTTGGCGTTAGAGCCAGCCACTTTTTTACTGACGGTGGCACTGGTGCTTTCCACTTTAACCACCGCTTTGTTAACGTCAGCTGTAGACTCAAGGGTAACCGCTACTTGGTCTTGTTTTTTTGCTGGCTCAATTTTCCAACTATCATCGCCATTTGAAACAATTGATTCATCAGTATTGATCTCTAACGTCTCAATAGTTTGCGGCGGTAATGCTGCGTCCTCGACCTCTGGTCTTAACGGGATCTCAGCAAACTGTTCCTCTTGACGCTGCTTTTTACCGTCAAGAATATCAGGCAAAAAAATCACACCTAAGGCGACAATAACAATCACACCCACTAGACGATTTTGAAAATGACTAGACAAAACTCTCTCCCTTTAGCAACTCTTTAAAAGCTGCCACGGTATAAAATGAACCAAAAACAATCACCATATCGTCGCCTTTTGCATCTTGTTTAACAGCATTCCAAGCTGCGCCAATGGTCGCAAAGCAACTCGCTTGACTATCAAGGGGCAATAACGCTTTTAATGCTAACGCAGTGGCGCCACGCGGAACATTTAAATCACTAAGATACCAATGTGTTATGTCTAATGACAGCTCTGAAAGCACCGCTGTTGCATCTTTATCTTTTAACATGCCACAAATGGCAAATAAGCGCTGCTTACTGACATTTTCTAAGCGAGAACGTAAATACCGCGCAGCGTGGGGGTTGTGCGCCACATCCACCATGACACGCGGTTTATCGCACACATGTTCTAAACGTCCTGCGAGCTGAGTATTACCCACGGCATCAGCAATAGCAGCTTTATCGATGTCTGGGGATAGATGCTCTAGCACCGCTATTGCGGTTGCAGCATTGGGTTGCGGCAACTTTGGTAATGGTAGTGAATTCAAATTGAAGTGCTGGCCGCTATAATGCCAATCGGCTCCGTGGCACGTATAGTTGAACTCATGCCCGACTCGGTATAGGTTAGCCGAAATGCTTTGTGCATAGTCAATCAGTGTTTGTGGACAATCTGGCTCACCGACAATAGCCGCTCGTCCAGCCCTGAATATTCCCGCTTTTTCAGCGGCGACTAACTCACGCGTATCACCTAAATACTCTTGATGGTCGAGATCTATCGAGGTCACAACACTGATATCGGCATCAATAATGTTGGTGGCGTCGAGTCGTCCACCTAAGCCTACTTCGAGTAAAATAACATCAAGATGTTCCCGCTTAAACAGCACAAGTCCTGCAAGGGTTGCGTATTCAAAGAAACTTAAGGAGATGTCAGTACGGGCGGATTCGATTGCCTCAAAAGCGCTAACAAGCGCCTCATCTGTTGCATCTACACCGTTGATCCGCACGCGCTCATTGTAATGGAGCAGATGAGGCGAGCTGTATACTCCCACTGTTTTGCCTGTTTGTTGCAATGCAGCTTCGATCATGGCACAGGTCGTTCCCTTGCCATTGGTCCCCGCAACAGTGACAACTTTAGTCATACCAAGCTCTGTGAGCCCTAGACGAGAAGCAACCTCTGATACGCGTACAAGGCCCATATCAATCTCTGTTGGATGAATAGCCAACAGGTAATCGAGCCAAGTGTTCAATGCTGCCTGCGCTTTGGGGGCAACCTGTTTCATCGATTCAGTCACAGCGTTAGTCCAACATAAATAGCGGGCCTAGGGCCAACTTTGGCAATTCAAATTGTTCAGGGTAAGTCACATCAACTAAATACAATCCATTTGGCTTGGCAGTGGCAGCCGCTTTTGATCTGTCTTTTAATGCTAATAATGTATTAACCCACTCCTGCGGCTGATTTCCCTTACCAATTTCAAGCAAGGTGCCGACAATGTTGCGTACCATGTGATGTAAAAAGGCATTGGCTTTAATATCAACGCAGATATACATGCCTTGGCGAGTGACATTGACCTCATGCACTTCACGAAATGGCGTTTTAGATTGGCATTGCAACGCTCTAAAACTGGTAAAGTCATGCTCACCGACAAATAATTGCGCCGCTGCATGCATCTTATTTTCATCAATCTCACCGCGGTAGTGGCTTACACCACGTCGCAAAATGCCTGGACGGAGTTGATGGTTATAGATCATATAGCGGTAACGTCTAGCGGTGGCTGAAAAACGCGCATGAAACTCATCATCCACCACTTTAACCCAACGCACAGCAATATCATCAGGTAAGTTAACGTTTACCCCTAATGTCCACGCTGATTCTTTACGGATGGCATTAGTTTCAAAATGAACCACCTGCCCAGTGCCATGTACTCCGGTGTCTGTTCTGCCGGCACATTGAACCGTAATCGGTTCATTGGCCACTTTAGAGAGGGCTTTTTCTAACTGGGCCTGCACAGAGTCTACATCGAGTTGCCGTTGCCAGCCGAAATATTGACTACCATCATACTCTATACCTAACGCAACCCGCATTACACACCTCTTAACTCAGTTCAACTATGTTTAAGCAACAACGCCAAAATACTGTTCGACGCTATCGGTAAACGAAATCATTTAATAGGCGGCGATTCTAGCATAACCGCGGCAAACGATAAGCATAAAAAAGGCGCCTTAGGCGCCGTTTTTAACTGATTATTTTACACTAACTCTTTTATCAATCCCGCCGCTTCCTCTTGCTGTCTATCATTGCCATCAAGCTCAACCTCTTTAAGCAGGGCACGGGCACTATCATTGTCGTCAATTTCAATATAGGCGCGGGCTAAATCAAGTTTGGCATTAATTGAATTTTCCGCGTCATCAACGTCAACCATTGAGGTATTGCCCATTAATGCATCTAGCTCACCCATATCGACGTCTAACTCTTGATAAAGATCGCTTTCGACATTGTCTTCATCTGCTTCATTGAGTAATCGGTCAATATCGATAAAGCCGTTGTCCTTTTGGAAAGACGTTAAGTCATGCTCAGGAATAACACTTTCTGAAGCCTTCACTTCGTTAGCATCGAGTGCGGCTAATGCCTGATCAACCGTTAGCTTGTCATCATCGATAATAAACGAATTAATGTCATCTTCGTCCTCAGCCTCGACACCTGATGACCCGGTAGCAGCAAGTGCACTAAGCAACTCATCATCGGTTAATGTTGAATCTGTCAATTCAGTAGCTGCGGCGTCCCAATCAAGTGTTTCTGGCTCAATCTTTTTGGGGCCTTTTAGATCATCAAAGAAACCACTGTCTTTTCCCGATGTATCACTTGGCACTATTGGCGTCGAGCTAAACTCAAGCATGTTGTCATGCTCTTGGTTCGAGTCTAGTAGAGGTTCCTCATTAATATCGCTAGCAACATCAGTTTCAACATTGCTTTTGAGCTCAGGAAACTCTGTTGTCTCTAGCTCAGTGGTATCAAAGTCCAAACTAAAATCAACATCAGTGGTCTCATCGACGGCACTCATGCTGTTTTTGTCACTATCAAGTTCGTTAAGCACATCATCTGCTGATGTCTCTGACAAACTAAACTCTGCTAATAAGTTATCGAGTTCATTCTCTTTTGCGGGTTGCTCTGGAACTTCTGTTTCTAACTCTGCAGCAATATCATCAATTAATGCGATTGACTCTTGCGGAAAATGCAGTGCATTTTCATCGACTGGAGCTTCCAGATCCGCAAGCAACGAATCCAATTCGTTATCTAACTCCGCATCATTAGTACTTATATCATCGACACTAAGATCAAGCTCAGCAGCAATTTCTAACGGTAGCTCAAGTTCAGCTGCGACTTCGTCTGACAATGTATCTATATCAGCATCATTGGCCAGTTCCTCTTGCTCATCAGCGTTAATATCAAACTCTGCAAGTAGCGAATCTAAGTCATCGTTGTTTGTAATTTGCTCATCAACCTTAACCTCTGGACTATTAGCGGCTATCAGTGCATCTAAGTCATCAAGTTCAGACTCGCTGTTAACCACTTCGTCTATAGGCTGTTGAGTTGTTTCTTCATCAAAACCCGCTAATAAAGCATCAATATCATCCTCAGCAGAGACGGGCTCTTCACTGAAACCCGCAAGTAGTGCATCGATATCATCCTCTTCTGCGATGACATCAGTCTTAGGCTCTTCATCAAAACCAGCCAACAATGCATCAAGATCATCACCTTCTGTTATGACATCAGCCTTAGGCTCTTCATCAAAACCAGACAATAATGCATCAAGATCATCACCTTCTGTTATGACATCAGCCTTAGGCTCTTCATCAAAACCAGACAATAATGCATCAAGGTCATCATCTTCTGTTATGACATCAGCCTTAGGCTCTTCGTCAAAACCAGACAACAACGCATCAAGGTCATCACCTTCTGCAGTGACATCAGCCTTAGGCTCTTCGTCAAAACCAGACAACAACGCATCAAGGTCATCACCTTCTGTTATGACATCAGCCTTAGGCTCTTCATCAAAACCAGATAACAATGCATCAAGGTCATCATCTTTTTCTGTCGATGGCTGCCCGTCGTCAGCGTTACCATCTTGCTCACCCATCGCTTCAGCCCATAGATCATCTAACGATTGACCTTCATCTGCAGCTTCTTCAACTACAAATTCAGATGAGTCATTTGTATTTGGCTGTTCGATCTCGTTCATTGACTCAACAGGATCATTAGCCTGCTCTGGGTCTAAATGTATTGCTAGGCTTTCATCGGCATCAGACTCCTTCAATGCTCCTATATCTTTTTCAGTCAATGCATCTGCTTGATTGGTATCAGATACATTATCAGCCTCAACGTTGCCGTCATTGTCATTGCGGCGACGTATAAACATCCAGAAAAGGCCGAGTATAAGGAGAGCTGGCACCACAGCGCCTAAGATAAGCCACAGTGGGTTGTCCATCAATGATCGCCAAATCGTCGATGTAGGTTGCTCTTTGGGCTGGCTCAGTACATCAATCTTTTCTTGCTTGGCTACAACATCACTCTTAAGCGCTGCTATCTCAGCATTTTTATCTTGCAATGCTTGCTTTAACAGCGAATTTTCGGCTTGTAATTCCGAGATCTGCTCTTGAAAGGATTCAGTATCTGTTGAGCCGATGGTAATTTCGTCGGTAGCACGAGCCAATTCATCAGTCAGTGCCAAATTAAGTGTTTGTGCCTGTTCAAGCTCTTCAGTGAGTGATTTAATTTCAGCGCTTGTTTCGCTTGGCTTAGTGACCGTTTTTACTGTGGACTCAACGGCTGGCTTAACAATATTTTTTGAGATGGTTTTGGTAGGTTTGACATCTGTTTGCGCTGTAGACGACCAACCACGATCATTATTTTGAGCACGTTTTTTGGCAACAGATTTGGATACCTGCTGCATGACGTCTTTTGACGGCACCAGCAAAATCATTCCACGTTCTAGGCTATTGTAATTTTTACCACTAAAAGCATGAGGGTTGGCGTCAAACAACGCCGACATCACTTGATAAACAGTCACGCTATTATCAGGTTTTACCGCTTGTGCAATACTCCAAAAAGTATCAGATGATGTTGTAGGACCATATTGTCGCTTAACTATTTTACTTTGGCCTTCAGGACCGGTGATCTTTAATGATTCTGCAGCTGCTGTATCAATAGAGGGTCCAACAGTGAAGACAATTAAAACGACGGCAAAAATGCCAACAAAATGCGAAGTGCGAAAGTTCATCAATCCTTCCCTTTGAAGCGTAGGAGTCACTGTTTTAGCGACAAGCTTTAGGCAATTGTATTTATTGAGATTACTATAAACTAGATTAAGATGCCCTGCTACTGTTCACAACTCTAAAACATAAAAAGCCCACGTAATGCGGGCTTTTTAGGCGATTATGCTCAATGCAAAACCTAATTAATAATAATCTCGGATCAAGACTTCAGCGATTTGAACACTGTTTAAGGCGGCACCTTTACGAATATTATCAGAGACAACCCAAAGGTTTATGCCATTGTCGTGAGAAATATCTTTTCTGACTCGGCCAACATAGACAGGATCAGTCCCCGCGCCGTCAGTAACTGCCGTCGGGTAATCTTCATCAGACTCAAACAACTCAACGCCTGCAGCACCTCTCAACACAGCCTTAACATCTTCAGCGTCGACAGGTTGTAATGTTTCAAGGTGAATAGCTTCTGAGTGACCATAAAATACCGGCACACGTACAGCAGTTGGGTTTACTACGATACTTTCGTCACCGAAGATTTTTTGTGTTTCCCACACCATCTTCATCTCTTCTTTGGTGTAGCCATTATCCATAAACTTATCAATTTGCGGCAATACGTTAAACGCAATTTGCTTTGAATAGGTTTTGGGTTCAATAGGCAAACCTTGAAGCAACTTAGAACACTGTGTTGCTAGCTCTTCAACTGACTTTTTGCCTGAACCTGAAACAGACTGGTATGTCGCGACATTAATGCGCGAGATCCCAAAGGCATCATGAATGGGTTTAAGTGCCACCAGCATTTGAATGGTCGAGCAGTTAGGATTGGCAATGATATTGCGATTTCTAAAGTCAGCTATGGCTTCTGGGTTCACTTCAGGAACCACTAATGGAACATCTATGTCATATCTGAAGTGCGAGGTGTTATCGATAACAACGCATCCCTGCTCTGCAGCAATAGGCGCCCATTTTTCAGATACATCACCACCAGCGGAGAAGAAGCCAATTTGAGCTTGCGACCAGTCAAAGGTATCCACGTCTAAAATCTCAACCTGTTTACCATGGAAGCTGACCGTATTACCGGCACTACGACTGCTGGCTAGAGGGTACAAATTTGCGATCGGAAAATTGCGCTCTTCGAGGATCTCAATCATTGTTTGACCCACTGCGCCCGATGCACCTAATACGACAACATTATATTCCTGCGACATAATTACAACTCGATTCCTGAAAAGCCTAATTTGGATAACCAATTTACATTAGTTTGGCCTATATTGCCTACCTTTAATGCGCTAAATTCACGTCTATGCTTGTGATTTTTTCTCATATGATCAAACCCCTGGTTATTAAGAAAGTTTTTCCTGAATAACTCATCGTCATCGCGCAAATCATAGACAAATCGAGCCAGCTGTATTAATGCCCTTTCGTTTACCATTTCGTTCACTGAAACTTGCTCACTCCACAACGCGGGTAACAAGCTTTCCATTGAATTTTCAGCCTTGATGTTTAACACATTAGCCAACTGTTGATAAAGCATGTAGGTTCCACGCGCTTTACCCTCTAATGAGTAACCAGCAATGTGCGGTGTACAAAACTCAATAAAAGGCACTAACTCAGCCATAGGGTTAGGCTCACCCTCCCATACATCAAGTACCACTTTGACGTCTTCTCGTTGCAGCTTAAACTTAATCAAAGCACGATTATCAATGACCTCACCACGGCAACAGTTAAGCAGCCAGGTGTTCTCACGTAGACTATTTAATCGGCTTTCATCAAAAAGGTACCATGTTTTATGCTGACCCGTTTTGGTAATCGGCACATGCAAACTAATCACGTCACATTTATCGATTAAGGTGTCTAACGAAACGAAATGACGAGGGTCGCCTTTGGCTTCTAAAACAGGATCGCAAAGTAGCACCTCTATCCCATATGCTGCTAGGCATTTTGCTACAGCAGTACCGGTATTACCGGCACCAACAATACCGACTACCTTGCCTTTTAATGGGCTTTTAAAACGCTGAGCGAGTTCAAGCATGGCAATAAAGGCGAACTCTCCAACAGCTGTCGCATTACAACCAGGCGCATTAGAGAATGGAATATTACGACTTGCAAGGTAGTCCAGATCAATATGGTCAGTGCCAATGGTTGCGCTACCCACAAACTTCAGCTGGTTATTGCCTTGCAGTAATGATTGATTCACTTGGGTAACTGAACGCACGAGTAGCACGTCCGCACTGCTAACTTGCTCTGCTGTTAACTCTCGGCCATTCACGGTTTCGATAGTGCCTAAATCGCCAAATAGTTGTTGAACATAAGGCATGTTTTCATCGGCAATAATCTTCATAATGGTCCCTAAAATGTGTACAGAATCCGTAAAGCACACATTCTAACAAGTTGCTCAGCCCTTAGTACATAAAATACAGATACAAAAAAAGGAAGCCTAAGGCTTCCTTTTTCAATCAAACACTTGGCTTACTTATACTTACGCATAACCAAGGTGGCGTTTGTTCCACCAAAACCAAAGCTATTACTCATTACAGTGTTGAGTACTTGCTCTGTCATTTTAGTGACAATCGGCATGCCCGCGGCTTTTTCATCTACGGTATCAATATTGATACTTGGTGCGATGAAGCTGTTTTCCATCATAATCAAACTATAGATAGCTTCATGAGCGCCGGCGGCACCTAAAGCGTGGCCTGTTAGCGATTTAGTGGATGCGATTGGCGGTAAGTCATCACCAAAGGTTTCACGTAACGCTTCAAGCTCACGCATATCACCTACAGGCGTTGAAGTTCCGTGTGTGTTGATATAATCAATCGGAGTATCCACATCGGCTAAAGCCATCTGCATACAACGAACAGCACCTTCACCTGATGGAGCAACCATGTCATAGCCATCTGACGATGCGCCATAGCCAACAATTTCGGCATAAATTTTTGCACCACGTGCAAGTGCATGCTCTAGTTCTTCAACGACAACGATGCCGCCACCACCAGAGATAACAAAACCGTCTCGGTCAGCATCATAGGTGCGTGACGCTTTCTCTGGATTGTCATTGTACTTTGTAGACAATGCACCCATCGCGTCGAAGCCCATAGTCAACGTCCAATCGACCTCTTCTGAACCACCTGCAAACACCATATCTTGCTTACCCATTTGGATAAGTTCAGCCGCATGGCCAATACAGTGTGCGCTAGTGGCACAAGCGGAACTAATTGAATAGTTCATGCCTTTAATTTTGAAAGGTGTTGCAAGGCAAGCACTTGCAGTGCTCGACATGATACGTGGCACAATATACGGCCCAACGCGCTTCACGCCTTTTTCTCGCAATATATCGGCTGCTTGTACTTGGTTAGCAGAAGATGCTCCACCAGTACCCGCTATAATACCGACCCGTGGATCTGAATATTGTTCTTCAGTTAGACCCGCATCTTCTATCGCTTCTGCCATAGCAATATAAGCGTATGCGGCGGCATTGCCCATAAAGCGAAGTGCTTTACGATCAATGTGCTCTTTAGGATCCAACTTGATATCGCCCCAAACATGGCTGCGCAGCTTCATTTCTTCAAACTGATCTGAGTGAGTAATACCACTACGACCAGCTTTCAATGATTCAGTGACTTCTTGCTTGTTGTTACCGATGCTTGAGACAACGCCAAGTCCGGTGATCACGACTCTTTTCATTATTAACTATCCATTCTGTACAGGTAGTACCCACTTTGCTGTGCCAATGGTATCGCTTTTATTCCATTAAAGTGGTCAGCTTTCCATAAAGAACACAAAAATAATGTCTAATATGGGACATTGAGTAAAATCCTTGCCTAAATTGTTTGATTAAAATGTACAATTTAGTCCAAGTTTTGCAAACCCTACCCTGTTTTTATGAGGGTTTAATTTAACATTAAAGACGTAACCATGACAGTGAGTAAAATTATTCAAGCCAACGTAGCCGCTGAAAACACTAATGACATCACAATTGCTATGCTCGGACTCGATGCGGTAAACGGCATCATCGAGCTTGTTGAACAACAATCAGCATCGAACTCTCAGCTAACAGTTAAAATATTTAGCGTTATAGATAAGCGGATTGAACAACTATTTGCATCACAATCGTTTAAAGACATTTTGCAGATCCAGCCTGAAACTCAACTCGTTGCTATTGAAGGCTGCCAACGTGTCAAATTAAACCAGGGCCGCTTAGTCATTGACTTTCATCTTGGAGATTATGAGCAGCAGTTACGGCAGCTCCCCCTAGGCGGCACAAGCTTAATTGCGCATTGGATTTGTACTGCAGAGGTTGATTCACACTACATTAGCCAAGCATTATTCTGGCAAATGGCCAAGCACAGTGAAGATAGCTGTGATTGTGTTATCTCAGCTAAGCTGACAGCAGACGTTCAGCAGCGGCTGCTGCAACTTAGCCAGTCGGTTGGTTTTGCTCACTTAGCATCAGCTATTGTAGATGATGTGCCTTTGATGGAACGCCATGCATTAAGATCGCAGCAAGTAACCCAGCAAGCACCCTACCCGATCCATGCAGCGGTAAACTCAGGCGAAATAGCTGTTATTGGTGGCGGTATTGCCAGTGCAAGTTTAGTGTTGTCACTGGCCGAACGGAAACAGAAAGTCACTGTATTTTGCGAAGATAGTGATCTTGGCCAAGCAGCATCCGGCAATCGACAAGGGGCGATATATCCGCTGCTGACACCTGATAATAATACCCTCAGCCAGTATTTCCAGCAGGCCTATCTGTTTAGTCTGCATCGTTTAATTTCGCTTACAAGTCAGAAGCATGCAATCGATTTTGACCTTTGCGGGGTGCTACATACCGGTCATGATGAGCGCAGTCGAAAACGAGTACAGAAGATCATTAACGGCTACCATTGGCATGCGGGCATCGCACACGCGGTCACTGCCACGCAATCCAGCCAGCTGGCAAGTATCAAGATTGATGAAGCAGGGATATTCTATCCATTGGGCGGTTGGCTGGCGCCGCAAGATCTCACCAAAGCATCATTTAAGCAGGCAAGTCAGTTATCAGACGTAACGATTAGGTTAAACACCCAGATAAGCGCACTCGAAAATAACCAAGAAGGCTGGTTCCTAGTCAGCAATGGACAACGTTTAGGCCCTTACAAAACAGTTATCGTTGCCAACGGCAAATCATTAACTCGATTCGAGCAAACGAAGCACCTACAAATTACTGGATTTCGAGGTCAAGTCAGTCATGCGCCAACAAGAGCTAAATTATCAAAGCTCAGTACTGTTTTGTGTGCTCATGGCTATATGACCCCGATGAACAACGCCTTACATTGCTTAGGTGCAAGTTATGTAAAAGATGCCCCTCACTTAGACTATAGCCCACAAGAACAGCTGGATAACCTGCACAAAATTCAAGATAGCTATTTAAATAAAGACTGGAATCGTGATATTGACATTTCCAAACACAGTGCCCGAGTGGGCGTTCGAATGGTCACGCGTGACCATGCACCTATGATGGGACCGGCTCCCGATCTCGAGGCTATTTTGTTACGTTATGAAGCACATCAACTCACACCCGCCAGCAGAAAATACTGGCAAAATACGCCAGCACCAGTACATAAGGGATTATATATACTAGGTGGGTTAGGCTCACGAGGCTTAAGTTCAGGTCCCTTAGCCGCTGAAGCACTTGCAGCGCAGATCTGTGGTGAAATAATGCCTCTTAGCACTGACTTTATCGCACTTTTAAATCCAAACAGAATGTGGATGCGAAAGCTGCTTAAGGGCAAAGCTATAGAGAGTGGCTCAGAGTAAAATAGCACTAGTCGCAATGCAGGCCCAATATTTGCGAATGGTTTTACATCTAGTATTGGTAAATGTGTGGACGCTGTATTGATGTAAGTGAGGACTATCGCCTCCTTACTCTATTCTAGACCTTATCAACAAGCACAATGCAGCGTATGCTAGCAAGCGGTATGTAATTCGTTTCAATGCATAACTGAGTTAGTGCTTCAAGTCTAATTTATCTGCTTCGCATAAACTGACTTGGCCAAAAGTGCTTATAATTCGCCGAGGTACTACGGCTTGAATAGCTTTCTTACGACTAAGTGTTACTGTTCAAGATATATTCTCCATTAAGCATTGATTATTTACTTTTCATACCCTGTCAGCATAATTAAATAGTCAACGTCTAACATTTCAACTCTAACCATTTCAGATAGCTCTATGTAATGAACGACTTCAATAAGTGCATCGATGTTGGACAATCCTTCTTTTATTAACGCATAATTTTTATATTCGATACGCTGCAATTCCGATAAATAACAGTTGATAACGCTATTACGAATAGACTTCTTTGGCTTTAACTCAGAAAATGCACATAAGCTCACTATATCCATCAATGGAGAATCAATACGCATCTCATCCCAATCGATTAACGCCAAAGTACCACTTTGAGTTTTGACCAAGTTAGTAATCCCAAAGTCACCATGTATTAGATGTTTATAATTAAGAATGCTTTCCAGTTTATGTAGCGTATTTTTTACTTTCAGATAGAAAAATAAAACGTGTTCGTGAAACGCTTCTTCAGCATAGATTCCACCAAGCTTATTTAAGGTAGCGATGATTATTGATGACTCTAAAACTCTCTTACATATCGGCTCTGCCTTGTAAGGCAGTGATAAATTACTGGAAGCAATACTCCCATGTACTCTTGCAATTAACCTGGCTGCTTTTTCAATTATTTCGGTCGTTTCTGCAGGCTGTTCCCCATCAATAAATTGAAATAGTCCAAAGTTCGCCTCATCACAAGTAATTACGTTTTCTAGCGGTGTAGGTACTTTACAATCCAAGCATGTAGATAACATTTTCAAGACACTGTGTTCTTTTTTTATATCTGCAAGTTCTCTACTTCCGTTGTATTTCTTAAGCACGTAGACAGGTTCGTGGTCACATAAGACAATCCAACTTTTATTCATGTGCCCGTCACCAGTATAACGAAGCTCGGAGTATTTAATCGATAGACTTGCCAATACGCTACATGCTAGGTAATTACTTGATGTCAATGCCACTTTGCCCCCTCTAATTTTTAGCTCTCTATTAGCCCACACGTGCCCATATACAACTTGGATCAAATTGTTATGCCATTATATTGAACCCTGCCTTAGCTAATAATACTTAATTGTTTCAGAATCATCCTATGACAAAAAATCAAAGCAATAATTGGTTTTTCGTCTCTACACTTTTGGAAACAGTAGAGACGATTGATGTTGAGAGCAATTTATTGATGCTAGGACATAAGATCCTTCCTAAACACTTTTTTGCTTCGCGAAATGAGTTGATTCACAAACACGAAGAAGACTGGCACAAATAAAATTGCCAACACAGTGCCACTGAACATTCCCCCCAATACTCCAGTGCCCAGGGAGTTTTGGATCTCTGAGCTTGGACCGGTAGCGATAAATAACGGAATAATGCCGCAACTAAAGGCTAATGATGTCATCAATATCGGGCGAAACCGTAACTTAGTCGCATTAGTCACAGCCTCTAGTAATGGCACGCCTTGACTACGGGCTTGCTGGGCAAACTCAATAATTAAAATAGCATTTTTTGCAGATAAACCAATAATGGTCACTAAACCTACTTTAAAGAAGACATCATTTGGCATGTCAGCCAACATCACAGCGCCAACGGCGCCAACTATTCCGAGCGGCACCACTAATATCACTGCAATCGGAATTGACCAACTTTCATAAAGCGCTGATAGCACCAGAAATATCACTAGCATTGAGAAAAGCAATAGCATGGTAGTTTGTGATTCAGCTTGGATCTCTTGCAGTGACAACCCCGTCCACGACACCGTCGCAGGCGCAGATAATGAAGCAACAATGTCAGTGATCTCTTGCATTGCCTCACCCGATGAGTAACCTGCAGCGGGACCGACAGACACACTAACGGCTGCAACGCCATTAAAACGTGTTAACTGCTGTGGTGTTTTTTGCCATTCAGGAGTCACAAATTCACGCAAATAGACAGTACCACCTTGGGTGTTACGGATAGACAGTTGCAAAATATCGTCTAATTGCATTCTCGAAGATGCCTGCACTTGAACAATCACCTGTTGTAAGCGGCCATTATTAGGAAAGTCATTAATATAGCTCGAACCTAGCGCGGCTGAAATCGTTTCGCTGATAGCGTTAAAAGGCACTCCTAGAGCTTGTGCTTTGGCGCGATCAATATTAAGTTTTACCCCATTTGATTCAGGCAAGGTCTCGAGAAACACCGTGCCTATTTTATCACTCTCGTTAAGCTTAGTGATAAACTCAGCTTGTATTTTTTGAAAGCGGTCGTAGCCAGAATTCGCCCTATCTTGCAGCTGAAAGGAAATATTAGATGAGTTACCAAGTCCCTCTATTGCGCCGGGTAACACGTTAAAAACTTCACCTTCGGTTAAATCTGCTAAGTGCTCAGCCAATGCCTGCATCTCTAACTGAGTACTACTGCCGTGTCGTTTACCCCAATCATTTAAGGTGGTAATCCCAAAAGCCGAACCCGCCCCCGAGCCACTAAAACTAAAGCCTGAGATATTCATACTAGCCGCCACAGCGTCTCGATTACGAGTAAAGTCCTCCATCTTTTTTACAACTGTCATGGTCCGCTCTGCCGTTGCATCACTCGGAAGCTGAATAGAGGTGAGAAAGTAGCCTTGATCCTCTTCTGGTAAGAAAGTGCTCGGTACAAGACCAAAACTGACGACGCAGATGGCGACAATGCTGACATATAGCAGCATCATTCTCTTCGATCGCAGCACAAGATATCTTACGCCGTTGCCGCAAGCGTGTGTCACTGCTGAGAATTGGCGATTAAACCAACCAAAAAAACCCGTTTTACTATGATCGGCCGCCGTAACAGGTTTTAGCAATGTGGCACATAAGGCTGGTGTTAGGGTTAATGCTAAGAATGCCGAGAACAAGATGGCTACCGCCATTGCCAGTGAGAACTGTAAGAAAATGGTGCCGACCGAGCCCGAGGCAAAAGCCATCGGAATAAACACTGCCGATAACACCGCAGTGATCCCGATCACCGCCCCATAAATCTCCTTCATCGCCTTCTCAGTAGCTTCTTTCGGAGGCAAACCGGTTTCGGCCATCACTCGCTCGACATTTTCAACAACCACAATCGCATCATCAACGATAATACCGATAGCTAATACCATGCCAAACATCGTAAAAACATTAATCGACAATCCCACTAAAAGCATGACTGCAAAGGTGCCTAACAAGGCTATAGGAGCAACAATAGCCGGGATTATCGTATAGCGAATGCTCTGTAAAAACAAATACATCACCAAGAACACTAGCAGCATTGCTTCGAGCAAAGTCTTAACGACTTTCTCAATGGATATTTTAGCAAAAATGGCCGCGTCAGAGGTGATGCTATAGTCCATATCAGCGGGCATCACCAGCTTTAACTCCTCCATCCGGGCTTTAATCCCATTGGACGTTGCAATAGCATTCGCGCCGGGCGAGAGCTGGATAGCAGCCGAGGTCGACTCTTGTCCGTTCTCACGATTACGATATAAGTAGTTTTGTGCCCCCAGCTCAACCTCAGCCACATCGCTAAGTAAAACGACACCACCATGGGTCTGTGAACGCAAAACAATCTGCTTAAACTGCTGCGGCGTTTCCAACTGGCCTTGAGCAGTCAGTGGCACCACCACTTTTTGACCACGACTAACAGGTGCATCGCCGACTTTACCTGGCGAGATCTGTATATTTTGCTCTCTTATCGCCGAAGTCACATCGTCCATAGTTAAGTTAAGACCCGTTAACTTAACCGGATCGACCCAGATCCGCATGGCAAATTCAGAGCCCCACATCTGCACGCGGCCAACACCAGACACACGTTTTATCTCCTCTATGATATTACGCACCATATAATCACTCAATGCTTGCTCTGAACGTTGACCACTGTCCGAGACAAGCCCTAAGTACATCAAGTTGTTGGATGATGTTTTTTCAACTGTGACCCCTGTTTGCCTAACTGACATGGGGAGTCTGGGCTCGACCGCTTTTATTTTATTTTGGATCTCAACCTGAGCCATCTCAGGATCGGTTCCATTTGCAAAAGTCACGGTGATCGATGCATTGCCACTGGCATCGGAAGAGGAGCTAAAATAAAGTAAGCCTTTAATTCCCGAGATCTCACGCTCAATTAACGACACTACACTGTCGTTAATCGTTTTTGGGCTAGCCCCTGGATAAGATAAATACAAGCCTATGCTTGGCGGAGCGACACTTGGGAAGCGCTCAACCGATAATTGGGGAATAGCAAGTAAGCCGGCTATGCTGATAAGAATTGCAATAACCCAAGCAAACACTGGTCGAGAAATGAAAAACTGCGACATAGTTAGTCCTCTTTCAACTTGGCAGATGATATGGTCTTTGACGATTTCGAAGATGAGTGAAATGCCGTGTGCGGCAGTTGTTGCCAAGCCATTTGTTTGAGTTCAACATCTGGCCGTAGCTTCTCATTACCCGCTACAATCACTTTATCTTGCGCCCTGAGTCCTGTTGAAACAATGTATTGACCTTGCTTAAGCCCTGCTACTGTTACTGCTCGTCGTTCAACCTTTTCATTAACGATGACATTGACATAAGGATCACCATTACCTCTACGTTGCAGTGCTTGCTGCGGGATAACAGCTGCATTAATTGTTGGCATAGGGATCTTAGTGCGTACATACATCCCTGGAAGCAGCTTCAGCTTAGGATTATCGGCCTCTATCCGCACAGTTAGATCACCAGTATTTTCATCGACACTGATACCAGAAAACAAGATCTGCCCCACGATGTCATCATCAGGTGTTGTGGATAGCTCAACGGTGACCCCAAGCTCATCCCCCGCCGCCAATACCTGCCGCAATTGCGGGAGTTTTTCCACCGGAAGACGCACATCTATATAGACCTTATCGATTTGCTGAATGATGGCCATCGGCATGCTGTCGGTCGGACTCACCAACGCCCCTTCTGTCGTAATAACGGCTCCAATCGTGCCATTGATGGGAGCGATTACCGTGCTGTAACTTAGCTGTAATTGACTACGCTGCAACTCTGCTTGATTTTGCAGTACGCTCGCTGCAGCAATTTGCTGATTGAACTGTGCCGCCTCAAAAGACTCTTTACTGACCGCCTGAGTTTTGACCAATTCGGTTAACCTATCTAACTGACTTTGCTGCAAGGCGAGATCGGCTTGAGCTCTCTTTAATGCTGCATGCTTTATCGCAACGTCTATTGCAAAGGTCTGAGGGTCGATTTGAAATAATGGCTGCCCTTTTTTGAGTCGATCACCTTGCTTAAAGAGCCGCTCGGTAATGATGCCACTAATCTGCGGGTGGATATTGGCACTGCGCAGCGGTTTGACTCGCCCTTGCAGAGTATCAAATAGTGTCACAGGGATAAGAGTTGCCGTAACTGTCGACACGTTGACAATATTCGGGCCAGCCCATGGCTGTTCAGCGCTAGTCTCACCGCAGCCACTGAGTAAAAGGATTGCCCCTAACATTGCGGTACGATTCAAAATAGCAATATCCATTATTGGACGCATTCTCAACCTCATTAGCCTAATCTCCTGAATTTATTGCTGATATACATATCTGTATCTTCACGATTATGTATTCTAAAATAACCAAGGTAAAAACAGAGTAAATCCAAGAGTGAAGCGCATTTTTATTTTTGGATAAGAGATAGAAACAGACTTTTACTCAACCTTTACCCAGAAGTCGCTAGAATCAGTTTGATAGTAAATAGTGTCCTGAAGCATTAGTGAGAGAAGAGTATGATCCGAGTATTATTAGTAGAAGATGACCGTGATCTCGCCGAAACATTATTACAACTAATGCAACTTGCGCAGATGCAACCTGATCATGCCAGCAATGGTAAGGCCGGACTGACGCTATCTAGAGTAAATGACTATGACGTACTCATTGTCGATGTAGGCTTACCGCAACTAAATGGCTTTGAGCTTTGTCGTCAACTTCGAACTGACGGCATCGATACGCCAGTACTGTTTTTAACGGCATATCGCAGTATCGATAATAAATTAGAAGGGTTTGACGCTGGAGGGGATGATTACCTCGCAAAACCATTTGACAATAGAGAGCTAATTGCACGTGTGACCGCTCTTGCAGGTCGTCGAAGCAGCCAAGTAAAGCGCCTAGCGGTGGCCGATTTAGTCATGGATTGCGACAATGTGATTGTGTTTTATCGACAAGAACAACTCGAATTATCCCCTACATGTTACACCTTGCTCGAAACACTAATGCGTGCAAGTCCTGCTGTCGTAAGCCGAGCAACCCTTGAAAATGCATTGTGGGGTGACGAGCCACCAAATAGTAATGTACTTAAAGCACACCTTTACTATTTACGCCGTGAACTTACAAAAGTTGATGCCGCTGAGTTATTACAGACATTAACAGGTAAGGGCTGGGCATTACGACAAGGAAAAGGCTGTGAAACTACGTAAAAGTTTAACCTTAGTATTAATGTTTAGCATCATACTCATACTTGTGGTGCTCATTCTTAGCTATACCCTTTGGGCAAGAGAAAACTACTTCCGCGCACTCGATACAAGCCTCACTTTTAATATGATTAAAGCCGAGCAAATTATCGCAGAGAAGGGAATTGATGCGATCGAATCCTATCTCGAAATCATAGAGACTCGCGTCATTCAATCTTATGAGCAGCTACCTAACATCATTACCCAACAGTACCCTAGGGAGGCTCTTGAGGTCGGAAGTTATGTTAATTCCGAATCAAATCATTTAATTTTTGAAGATCTTGGGCTAACTTCTCCGGTTTCAATTGATAATGACCTTGGTTACTACGTTTATACCGCTCAAAAATACAATGGCAGCATCTATTATTTGGTCGTCGAATACCAATCTGAAATACCAAGTTACTGGCAAATAGCAGAATCGCAATTAGATCAAATTTGGAAAGCATCTCTGCTGGTTATACTCGCGCTTATCTTGACCATTTGGGGTATGTTTCTCCATATCGCTAAACCAATACATCGACTAAATTTGTGGGCGCAGCACTTAAGCCGCGATGATTTAAGCAGGCCCGTACCCTCTTTTGAATACCGTGAGCTGGATAGCCTTGCGACAAAAATTCATCAAAGTTTACAGGAGGTTGATGCGGCCTCCCAGCGAGAGAGCCAGTTTCTGCAGTATGCCAGTCACGAGCTACGTACCCCTATCTCGATTATTAAGAGCAATGCAGAGCTACTTGAACAATTATTAGTTGAACCTCCTGCAGCAACTCAGTCGGCACTGCAAAGATTATCCCGTGCAGGGAAAAACATGCACCAGTTAACCGAAACTCTATTGTGGCTAACTCGCAAAGAGATCTCTACCCCAGAGCCAACACTGTTTAGCCTAACCCAGCTATTAGTCGATTCGGTTGAGCAGCATAGTTACCTACTTATGGGTAAAAAAGTTGCCATAGAACAATCTCTGGTTGAGGCAAATATTCACTGTCCGAGAGTATTGATGAATATTGTTGTTGCCAATCTAATCCGCAATGCTATGCAACATATTGACGAGGGAAAAATCCGTATAAACCTTAATCAAGCCCAACTGGTCATTGAAAACGAGGGTTTGCTGCTTGAAAATGATAAAGCCGATGGATTTGGTCTGGGGCTTAAACTCGTTAAACAAATCAGTGAAAAATTAGACTGGAACTTTAATATAGCTACTAAGCCGAATAAATACATTTCAACAATAAAGTTCCGCTAATAGTTCAGTTAGCATGGCGACTTACCCAGGGCGTTTATCGTGTAATATGACTACTCACCTTTAAGCTGTAAAGGCTGTAGCGGTCACTACCTGTTAGCCACTATTTAAGAAAACAAGCTTAAACATGCAACTTACATTACATGTGGCACGTTTTGGGGCAGAGGTAAGTTTATGCAAAAACAGCTTTGGTTCCAACAACCTGCGGCCTGCCTTATGGCAGGGGCTCTTGTTATGTCATCTAGCCTCTGCAAATATCACAAGACTATTTAGCTCCTGCAGCCATCAAAGCATTTTTAAAGTCATTTATCCAACGACGGTAAACAGTTTTAACGTCACCCCAATTAAAGACGTCGACATTTTGTCGCCACTGATCAAAGCTTTCTCCGCGATCAACAGCTTTTGCTAACACCTCTCCGCTCTGACCATCTTTGATCATTGCAAGTAACATCATAGAGCCTGAATTCTGGGTATAGGTTCTCCCCATTGAATTATAGTTTCGTCTTGATGAACTGACGGGGGCACTCAGACGAATATCGGTTATAGCAACTTCAATAACTAAGGTATCAGGTCCTGCTTTATCGACTAGCTCAAATGGTTGTTCTTCATTGAATACACTTGCGACTATGGTAGCAAATTCGGTCGACATTCTTTTGAGTGCTTCATCCGGAAGCTCATAGGTGGCATTATAGCCATCAGCTCTTCGATCAATACGTGGTGGTTTATAATCTGCTGGATGATCGTTGGTCACTGTTGCCGCTTCAAAATACAACTTTCGATATTTCGACCAGTCTACATTTGGTCTGGCATATGATAGATCTAACACCGAGTTATCAATTTTGACTAACCCCTCCTTAGTCACCCTTGCTTCAGGTCCTGTTTGCAATGTAGGTGCTTGTGTCGCACACCCAATCGAGAGAATCAAAATAAAAAAAATCGAAAAACGCCTAATCAATAGCGCCATTTTATCAGTCCTTTAGTAAAATTAGTCTTGTTTAATATGCGTAGTTTTTGTGCATAGGTCAATGCTGTGCTTAATACAAACCCGAGCAGCTCAGTGTTGAAAGCTTAGTACATAAAAAAGCCACTGACTTAGCAGTGGCTTGATTGGATTAAAAATACTATTTTGGCTAACGTTTTACTTTAACTCGGTTATTGTTATCTCTACTGTTCCGAATAAGGTCATCGCCAGCAATAGATAAATCAGATTTAGCCAAACGATCATAAAGCAGCACATTAACAGATGCCGCTAGGTTCATGCAGCCCACCGTGGGCACATAAACAACAGCATCAGCTCGATTGATAACTTGCTGGCTAATTGTGCCGTCTTCGGGGCCAAAAATGTACAGTGCTTTTTGTGGATGCTGAAAATCTGGCAGTGGAATTGCGCCTTCCACTAGATCCACACACACAATACTGACATCCGGTGCTATCGCATCAATTAAAGACTCTACGCCTGCTAGCGGTATCTTTTCGCTGGCGGCTTTGGTATCGGTATTATATTGTGCAGTACCACTGCTAGCCGCCAATGGGTAGCGTCTACCTGTATAAAACACGGCATCGGCTGCATAGCATCCCGCTGCGCGCATTATGCCACCGACATTGGTAGGACTTTTTGGGTTAACCAATCCTATCGCGCTATATCGTTTGCTACTCATAAACTCACTCAATCAATAACGTGGTATATAACTTCAAACTTAAGCAGTCAATTTACTGCTTAGCTGTAACCAAGCATCGTTGACCAATGCATAATCATTGTCATCAAGCTCTTCTCTAGCAAGCGCCAGACATTCAACCATTTTAGATTCTAATGCTTCAACACCTTGTTCATGTTCAACTTCTAACTTTGATAAAACAACGGCAAAATGGCCTTGCAGGTATCCACTTGCAAATAAGGCGTCATCATCACCTTCAGCAACAATACTTTCAATCCAGTCTTGAAGTGTTTGCTCATACTTCTCTATCATTGAGGGCTCCACATACTCAAACTATTGGAATCATTCCAACATACAATTAATAACGGTCTACCGACTCAGTGATTGCAGTCGTGATTACTCAACTAGATCAGGATTCGCGACCTGGTACATCACATAATCGTGATAACCCGTCACCACCTTATAATAGCCAGTTAGTTCTTTATCTAATTCAGGGTCGCCACTATCCACAATTAAGGGACGACCTTCAAGTGCTTTCAACTTTGTTTTTGTCGCTAAAATAACAATATTTTGCTTGCCTACTCGCCTTACTAGCTCTGGAGATAACTGTTGATTACCTCGTCCTAAAACGTGCCCTTGGCCGCCAATTAGCGTGATAAATAGTTTAACGGATTGGTTTTCGGTTAATTTCAGTAATTCAGCAGCGGACAAATCACTGGCGACTAATTGCTGATTTTGAACCAGATCAACACCTAACAAGGTATTATCGAGTCCAAGGTCTTCCATCACTGCAGCTACTGTACTGCCAGAACCTATCACAATCAGCGCATCTTCCATCAGCTCAATAGCTTCTGCTGCAATATCAGCGAGCACCAGTTCGTCAGTCTCTTTGCCACCCATTTTAACCGCTTGTATATAGCGTGGTTCTGCAGGCACCAGCATTTCACCAAACCGCTTGGCTTTGACAATGCCACTTCTAAAGGCGGCTTCATCAATATCCATCACATCAGCGGTCATTAGGCTAACCAACTCACCCTCTAGCAACATCTTAACCACAAGCCCTGATGCATGTGGTGTTATGCCATAAACACCAGAATGAATTTTTACACCCGCTGGCACACCTAATACAGGGATATTATCATCAGCAATGGCGAAGATGTCCCTTGCGGTGCCATCACCACCGGCAAATAACAGCAGATCGAGCGCTTCATTCAACAGCTCTGCAACCACTTGTTGCGTATCTTGCGCTACGGTTTCGCCTGGCGCATGGTAAACAACGCGTACATTAAAGCCCATTTCTCGTGCTAACGATTCGCCCATATCACCCGAGGCGGTAATCACCTCAATCCGATCTTTATAAGGCAATATAACTTGTAACGCTTGTTGCATACGCAGATGTGATTTAGGCACAGCGCCTTTGGCCAGTGCTAATTCAGCAACACCATCGCTACCTTTTAAAGCAACGCAACCCCCTATTCCCGCAAGAGGATTAATAATTAAACCAAGACGAAATCTGCTCACTTTATTTGCTCCATTTTAAAGTGGTTAGTACTATATTCATTAGCCTACTTAAGCTGCGGTGACGATTGGTGTCGGCTCACGCTTTGATGACGGAATAAATAACACCGCGATCATTGACAACACAGCGCAGAAGGCGGCAAAAACCCAAGTTGTGACAGCGCCTGAACCGTCACCCCAGATCATCCCACATAACCAAGTCCCCAATGCTCCGCCAACACCAAAACTTAAGCTGGCATAGAGCGCTTGTCCCTGGCTACGACGGCTAATATCAAAGTGCTTGTGTACAAACTGAATTGAAGCGGCGTGGGTTAAACCGAAAGTGAAAGCATGCAATATTTGACTTAAACTGAGCCACAATAAACTGTCGACCCCAAATGCAAGCAATAACCAACGCACGGCTGTTAACGCAATGCTGATAAAGAGTAAAAACTTTACCCCAAAGCGTCCAAGTAGACGCGGCGCATACATAAACATGATGATCTCTGCAACCACACCCAATGCAACGAAAATCCCCGCTACCGCTTCGGTGTACCCTGCTTGTTTTAGGTATAAGACAAAGAAGCCATAGAATGGTCCAGCGCTCATTTGCAATAACATCGCTGAAATAAGAAACCAAATAACGGCCTTATTAAACGCTAACGGTGGACGCTTAACATCACGCTGCACTTTAGCTCGGTTAGCAGGCAGTGGCAGTGCGCTGGCTAACATGCCGATAAACAATCCCATCCCTATGTAAGGGAGGATCTGCGGTCCCCAATGATCAATGGCAAAACCACCGCCGACCACCAGTACGATATAACCCACACTGCCCCAACTGCGTATAGTGCCATAACGAGTCACATTGTCGCCCAGTGTTTCAAGTGTAATCACTTCTAGCTGGGCTAAAATAGCATTCCAAAAAAAGGTATATACAGCAAGGCTGACAGCAAGGTACGTCAAGCTACCATCATAGAAAAAGCTGAGGTAAGAAATGGCTGCAGCGCCTGCGCCGATCTTGATTAACTCTGCACGCATTCCGGTTTTATCTGCCACTATCGCCCACAAATTAGGAGCGATAATTCGAGTCCCCATGAGGATGGCTAATAAAAAGCCAATCTCTTGAGCATTAAAACCGCGGCTATCGAAAAAAACGCCTAAATAAGGCACCATGACGCCGAGAATAGAGAAGAAAAAGAAATAACAAGCACAGAGCCAGCGTAATTGCTGCTCTGTGTTTTTAGGTTGAAACATTAACGCATTCCGATGACTGGTGTACTGCTATTCACATCCATATTTTGTGCGCGGTGACGAAGTAAATGATCCATCAATACTATCGCTAACATTGCTTCTGCAATAGGTACAGCACGAATACCAACACAAGGGTCATGCCGACCTTTAGTGATAACTTCTGCAGTGTCTCCCTGCGCTGTCATACTTTCGCCAGGCACACTAATGCTAGATGTTGGCTTCATTGCGATATGGGCAACGATAGGCTGACCTGAAGATATCCCGCCTAAAATGCCACCGGCATGGTTAGAGGCAAAGCCTTCTGGCGACATTAAATCGCGATGCTCTGAGCCTTTTTGATTAACCACTTCAAAACCATCACCGATCTCAACACCTTTAACAGCATTTATTCCCATTAGTGCGTGGGCAACTTCAGCGTCTAGTCGATCAAAGACAGGCTCTCCTAATCCGACAGGCACGCCAGTAGCAACCACTGTGACTTTAGCGCCGATTGAATCACCACTTTTTATAAGGTCACGCATATATTCATCTAAAGCATCTAACTTTGACGCATCAGGAAAGAAGAATGCATTCTTCTCAATTTCAGCGAAATCAACCGTTTCAGCCTTGATAGGGCCAAGCTGCGACAAATAAGCATTTATCTCAACACCATGAACCTGCTTTAGGTATTTCTTTGCCACTGCACCGGCCGCGACTCTCATTGCGGTTTCACGAGCTGACGAGCGTCCGCCACCGCGATAATCTCTTACGCCATATTTTTGCTGATAGGTATAGTCGGCATGCCCAGGACGGAATAGATCTTTAATATTCGAGTAATCTTTACTGCGCTGGTCGGTATTTTCAATTAAAAGACCGATTGACGTTCCCGTGGTTTGACCTTCGAACACACCAGATAAGATCCGCACTTCATCAGGCTCGCGGCGAGCAGTAGTATATCGAGAAGTTCCAGGGCGACGGCGGTCAAGATCATGCTGCATATCCGCTTCATTTAAATCAATCCCTGGAGGACAACCATCAATAATACAACCTAATGCGACTCCATGACTCTCACCAAAGGTAGTGACTACAAAATTTTGCCCAATACTGTTTCCCGACATCCGCTTTCTACACCTCAATTACGCAAATTAAACGAGTACCTACTTGTGATAACTAAAGTAGGTACATATATTAAATTGCCACAACACAAACAGAGCCGTGGCGAGTTGCTATTATTCACTATCTTTGTAGATAACGAATAGTGATTCATTCTCAACAAGTTGATCTCGCGTCAGAATGAAAACACCATCACCGCCGTTCTCAAAGCTTGCCCATGTAAATGGCACATCAGGGAACTGCTCGATTAAATGCACCATGGAATTACCCACTTCAACAACCAGTAAGCCGTCTTCAGTTAGATAATCTGCCGCATTGGCAAGAATACGCTTGGTGAGATCTAAACCGTCGCGACCGGACGCCAGCCCGATTTCAGGTTCATGATGAAATTCATCTGGCATATCACCAATATCTTCGGCATCAACATAAGGCGGGTTTGATACGATTAAATCGTAGTGCGCCCCTTTAGGGATGGCAGCAAATAGATCCGATTCCATCGGAAAGACTCTGTCCATCACGCCAAGTGTCTCAATATTTACCTGTGCCACTTCTAATGCATCAACACTGATGTCCAATGCATCAACTTCAGCGTTTTCAAATTCATAAGCACAGGCGATGGCAATACAACCACTGCCGGTGCACAAGTCCATTACGCGATTGACTTGCTTGTTATATAACCATGGACTAAAGCGGTTAGCGATTAACTCTGCGATTGGCGAGCGAGGAACCAATACCCGCTCATCAACATAAAACTCAAGACCAGCAAACATGGCTTTGTTAGTTAGATATGGAACAGGTAGGCGCTCTCTTACACGGCGGATAATCAGCTCAACAATTTTGTGTTTTTCGCTAATGGTCAGATTAGAGTGAATAACCTGTTGGCCCAGCTCTTCTGGTAGATGCAACGCATGAAAGACCAAAGCAATTGCTTCGTCCCACGCATTATCGGTACCGTGTCCGTAATATATATTTGCATCATTAAAACGACTGACACCCCAGCGCAACATATCACCGATAGTTCGTAATTCAGTAACGGCTTCATCTACAAAAATCTTATCCAAAATTCACTCCAACGTTTTAATTCCGACTCATTGTAACTTAACTCTATTCATATGGCATCGGATTCAATAAAATACCCTTATGAATAAAAGAACCGATAAAGATGATTTGGCGCTATTTGCGGAGCTAACGAAGGGAATGAAACCTTTTGAGCAAAACAAACGCCACTTTAAATCAACGGCTAAAGACCGCAAAGTGATTGAGGAAAAAGAGCAACAGCTACATGCTGATAGTTTCTTCTCTGATACCTATCAACCGCTTCTGCCCGAAAATGGGCCAATGAAATGGGCAAGAGATGACGTTGATAGCTACGATGTAAAGCGTTTACGCCGCGGTGACTACGTACCAGATCTTTTATTAGATCTACATGGATTGCGTCAATCAGAGGCAAAACTTGAGCTTGCAGCATTAATCCAAGCCTGTATTAAGCAACAAAGCCATTGCTGCTGCATTATGCATGGGCATGGAACAGGAATTTTAAAGCAGAATATACCAATGTGGTTAGCGCAGCACCCTCACATAAAAGCCTTTCATCAAGCCACTAAAGAATGGGGCGGTGACGCGGCATTATTGGTACTCATTGACATCGGCGACCAACCTTATCGCCGATAGGTATTGAGGTGTTATTGATTTCATCAATGATTGTAAAAACAAAAAAGTGAGTCCGTTGAGGCTCACTTAATCATTAATCTTACTCGATATAGAGGCTAACTAATCATATGTGGAGCATATTGCCATTCTATGCATGATTCAGTCGCTTGCTTATTGATGAGTGTGACACCCGAGGTAGCGAACAACGGTGGCTCAACTCCAGGTACCAGTTCGCTGACTAAATAGCCTAACAAGGGCATATGCGCTAAAACGAGTACATTTTTAGCTTCAAAATGTTCAGCATAAGCAACGACAGCATCAGCGACTTTAGCGGGATCGCCTGTCGGTACAAGCTCATCTAATGTTAACCAATGACCAGGTTCAGGAAAATGCTTGTGTACTTCTTGCCAACTTTGCTGGGCGCGTAGATACGGACTAACGAGTACCAAATCAAACTCGGTAATGCTCTGCCCTAGCCAATTACTCATTAGCAGTGTGTGTTGGCGACCATTATCAGTTAATGTGCGTTCGCGATCTGAGTGGGCGTTAAAGCCTGCTTCACCGTGGCGCATTAAAAATAGCTGCATACTACTTTGCTACTCCCAATTCTTTATTCTTATTCATTAATTGTAGTCTGAATCTTGATAGCAACATACCGTTATTTAGTTATTAATTAGTCCAATACAACTCGTTGGAGTTTTCAGTTAACGCATGTTAAAAGAAAAATGTTAACCAAGCACCTAAATTGAGACAAAATTAGCCAAACGATAGATTATTTCTCCGTTTGGAGATCTTGTGTTTGAAGATAAGTAGAAATGATGGCAAGTTAAGTTATTACAGCTACCTAGAATCATTTTTACCGCTAGCTTATCCACTCAACTAAGAGATGTAAATGGAGTGGCTTTATCGGCAAGTGATTACTAAAGTTAAGTGTCTAGGTTAGATGCTGTTGATCAATTGGAGCCATACTAGTGCCAAAAAACAGACACATTATCACCAGTCCAAATGACCATCGTAAGTACCGTAATATCACCTTAGAAAATGGGTTAAAAGTACTTTTGGTTGAAGATCTGCAATCAACAGAGGCTGCGGCATCTATGGCGGTGGCTGTTGGTCACTTTGACGATCCAGTTGCTCGTCCTGGTATGGCGCATTTTCTTGAGCATATGCTTTTTCTTGGTACTGAAAAATTTCCCGATTCAGGAGAATACTCTGCTTTTATCAACCAGCATGGTGGAACTAATAACGCCTGGACTGGCACTGAGCACACCAACTTTTTTTACAGTATCAATGCAGCACAACTTGAAGCTTCTCTCGACCGTTTCAGCCAATTTTTCATCGCACCGTTATTTGATGTAGCGCTGGTCGATCGGGAGCGTCACGCTATCGAATCAGAATTTAGCATGAAGTTAAAAGATGATATTCGACGCGTCTATCAAGTTCAAAAAGAAACGGTTAACCCCGCCCATCCCTTTTCCAAGTTTTCCGTGGGTAATTTAGAAACCTTAGCGGGCGAACAACATATGTTAAGGGAGGAGTTAGTCGCCTTCTATAAAGAGAAATACAGTGCAAGCATAATGACGCTATGTATTGTAGCGCCGTCTTCTTTGAACGTTCTAGCCCAGCTTGCACAGACGTACTTCGGAGCTATTAGCCACCATCAGCCACCCAGTCAGTATCCAGACACACCGATTTACCTACCTGAACAGTTACAAGCAAAAATCAACATCGTTCCTCTTAAGGAGCAACGACGCGTTGCCATCACCTTTGCTTTACCAACGCTGGAACGCTTTTATAAGCGTAAGCCTTTAACCTTCATTAGTCATCTCCTCGGCTATGAGGGTAAAGGTAGCTTGTTGTCCTATTTAAAAGAGCGAGGGTTGGCTAACAATTTATCTGCTGGTGGCGGCGTCAATGGCTACAATTTCAAAGATTACAACATTAGCATTCAACTAACAGACCGAGGTTTGAATAATCTTAAAGACGTTATTGATTGTGCTTTTGAGTATATAGCTCTAATCAAGGAGGCGGGTTTAAGTGACTGGCGATACAATGAAAGAGCCGCTTTACTCAAAGTTGCTTTTCAATACCAAGAACAAGTTAAGGCACTGGATTTAGCGAGTCATTTGAGTATTAACATGCATCATTACGACATTGAAGATGTGGTTTTTGGTGATTACCGCATGGATGGGCTTGATGTTATCGAGACTCAGCAGTTATTAGCAATGATGACTCCGACGAATATGCGCTTGCAGCTTATTGCTCCAGAATTAGATACCGATAAACAGGCGGCTTGGTATCACTCACCTTATCAGATCCGTGAAATTTCAGCGGAAGATATTAGTCGCTGGTTAACTCCGAAAGTGCGCTGCGAGCTTACCTTACCCTCTGCTAACCCATTTATTATCGACCATTGTGTCGCAAGATCAGATAAAAGTAATGCTCCAGTACCGCAAGTGGTATCGCAGGAGCCAGGCTATCGAATTTGGCATAGAAAAGATGATGAATTTAACGTACCTAAAGGGCACCTCTATCTCTCTTTGGATTCAGCTCAAGCTGCCGCATCGCCAAAACATGCTGCATTAACTCGGCTTTACGTTGAAATGCTGCTTGATTACCTTACCGAATATACCTATCAAGCAGAAGTCGCAGGGCTGAGTTACAACATATATCCTCACCAAGGTGGCATCACCTTACATTTAACTGGTTTTACAGGTAAACAAGAAGCACTACTCTCACTTGTGATAGATAAAGCACGCGAGCGCAACTTTACTCAGAACCGCTTTGAATTGATAAAGAAGCAGATATTGCGTAGTTGGTATAATCATACCCAAGCTAAACCTATATCTCAGTTGTTTACTAGTTTGACCGTGACACTGCAAAAGCGCAGTTTTGAGCCAGCTAGGATGGCTGAGCTGCTTGAAGAGATAACCTTAGAAGACTTACATGCACATGTTAAAAGTTTCTATGAGAAAATACATTTAGAAGGTCTAGTTTATGGTGATTGGCTAGAGAGTGAAGCCTGTTCCCTAGGGCACAGGCTTAATAGAATCTTATCCTTAGTCACTTCGCCAAGCTCTGAATCTTCGAGAGAGCTTATCGATCTCTCCAACAAAGGCACATTATTAAGAGAGGTTTCAGCCTCTCATCAAGACAGTGGCATTATAGTTTACTACCAATCTGATATTGCCTCTCCAGAGAATATGGCCTTGTTTAGCCTATTGAACCACACCATGTCATCCACGTTCTTTCACGAGCTTAGAACACAGAAACAACTGGGTTATATGGTCGGTACAGGTTATCTACCACTGAACCGATACCCAGGTATTATCTTTTATATTCAATCACCCAACTCTGGACCACAAACTCTATTAGAAGCAATAGACGAGTTCATTGCTGATTTTACCTACGCGATACTACAAATCACCAATGAACAATGGGAATCAACTAAAGCAGGCCTTATGAATCAAGTTATGGAGCACGATTCTAACCTTAAAACCCGCAGTCAACGTTACTGGTCAAGTATTGGCAACAAAGACTACGCCTTTGACCAAAGGGAAAACGTTGTAGAGCAAGTAAAAACCTTAACTCGCTCAGATTTAATAAAATTCATAATGATGAAGATGCGGACTAAGCACTGTGACCGACTTGTCCTGTTTAGCACTGGTGAATCCCATCAGGATCAAGCACCGCTAAAATCCGATAACATGATCTTAGATCTACGTGCTTTCAAACTCAAAGCTGAACAATTTGATTACTAATCATCTATCATTGAGATATAAGGGATGATGCGTTGATAACGACTGTATCAAAACAGATAAGCATTAAGTTTGAACAGTTTAGGGAAGTCATTTGTTCAACGAACATATATCGTACAGAAAAGGATGCCGACGATGATAACTAACTACAAAAGACACGAAGGTTTTTGACAATGACTTCACTTTCTGAAAAGGTGAACATTACATACTGCTGCCTTAAGACATTGGTTAAAAATAAAATTATAAATATGCCTAAGACACTACTAAAACTTACACTCTCTTTATTGCTGATCTTCTCGTCTATGCAGCCCTGTTTTGCATTCACGTTAAACTCAACCACCTTAGGTGTTCCAGAAGGACTATCCCAAAGCAACGTTTCATCAATTGTAGAGGATGCAGAAGGCTACGTCTGGGTAGGAACGGTCAATGGCCTCAATCGATATGACGGAAAAGAGTTTCGTCATTACTTTCCCTCAAAGAGGAACGAATTAGCGAGTGCCTTTATCCGCAGCCTGTACATCAGCAAGTCAGGCTCAATGTTCATTGGAACTGATAAAGGTTTGTCCATTTATGATCCTATGCAAGACAAAATTACTTCTTCAAAAAATTTAGGGTTTGATATTGATGAGGCTATATGGGCTATATATGAATATGGTGATAATATTTTCATTGGCACAGAAAACTCCATCTATATTATAAGAGAGTTAAATAACAGTAAATTATCGCTAAAAAACAAATACTCTGGTAATTTTGGGGTTGTTAAAAACATCACTTTATTTAAAGAGAAAATGTTCATTCGAAATTATTCCGGAGAACTATATTCTATAGCTGAAGGAATAGTAAGGATTACTGGCAACGTTAACTCGATGAACATAATTAACAATGAATTACTAATTTTCAAAAATGAAGGTGTATATAGTTATAAAGATACCACATTAACAAAAATAGACCCAGCCTCTTATACAAGTGTAACTACAGATGCAAATTACAACTTAGCTTTAGATAAAAACTCAATTTACAATATTGACACAATAAAAACACCTATATCCAAAGGTAAGTTAAAAATACCAGAAAAGAGCTTGGACCATCCCAGAATAATAAGAGGTCGTACAAAAACATTTATACTAAACCAAAATAATGGTTTCCTCATCATTGATGACAATGCCAATTTAGCTCAAACAAAAGAGATAGTCGGTGGAAATGTTTGGTCTATCTCTCCAGGTGATTTTTCAGAACTTGTTGTAACTGCTGACGCTTCTATAATACAAGTATTTGACCAAAACCTAAATATAATCAAAGAATATAATTCTCATATAGAAGGTCCTAAGTCTGCAGTAATGATTGACAACTTTATCTATATTTCCAGCAGTATGGGATTAACATCTCTAAATACTGACAGTGGTAAGATAGAGAATATTTTCGAAGGTTCATTTTTTATTGTCAAAGCTAAGTTAGATGACAAAAGTATTTTTGCTGGCTCAACTTCAGGCACAGTCGTTCAATACGACATCGACAGTGGCTATGTCCAAGAATATGCTGTTGACAAGGGAAATCCAATCTTTGATATAAAGGAACACAATGGTTCATTGCTAATTGCCAGCCAAGGTGGATTGTTCCGATTAACTAATAATATTGCAACACCATTATATACAAAGCAATTAGTAATAAGTATTGATATTTATGATGGTGACATTTTATTCGGAACAGGTAACAGCATACAGATATTAAATAGGTTAAACAACCAAGTAGAGGAACTATATAATAATAACAAACCTATATTTTCAATCGCACAAAATCAAGATTATGTATTGGCATCATCTGTGAATGAAATAGTTGTAATCAACAAGAAAGACAGAAAACATTTTATTTTAAACCAAACCTTAGGTATTCAAGGAGAGTACAACGCACAATCCATACTGAAAAAAAATGATAAGCTTTATATAGGTGGTATTACAGGGATCAGCTTTATTTCAATAGATAAAGTAATCGATTACTTAAAAAGCCATACCCCCCCCAGCGTAGCGTTAAATGAGCTTTCAATTTTCAACATACCTGAAACTCCCAAAGGGAAGATACTAAACAACAAACTTAATAAAACTAGTAAAATAAAAATTAAGTATTCCGATTACCCATTCACATTTACATTTCACAGTCCTAAAAGTCCTCTGCTAGATATTAATTACATCTACCAAATGCGAGGGTTATCTGATGCACTAATTAACTCTAAAGGTATAAATTCTGCCACCTATACAAACCTATCACCAGGTGATTATGAGTTTTCAGTTTTTGCTATTGATCCTATTTCAGGTGAACATGGTGAGGAGAAAATATTAAGTATTGAGATTACCCCTCCATGGTGGTTATCACTACCAGCGAAGATCATCTATTTTGTTTTTACTCTGCTAATATCGATCGCCATAATTAAAGTATCCCTAAAGCGACGTGAAATTCAAAGGCAGATAGCCAAAAGCGAAGAGCGTCTAAAATTGTCACTTTGGGGTAGTGGCGATGAAATGTGGGATTGGGATATCGAGACGGGGCAAATTTATCGCTCTAATATTTGGGGCTCACTTGAGTTTCCAAGAGATGGTCAGCGCTCAGGCCAAGAGGGGGAAGAGAGTAATATCCACCCGATGGACCAAATTCGCGTTCGTGATGCGTTAAACAAACACTTCTATGGTGAAACCGATCACTTTGAAGCTGCATATCGAGTAAAAGGCAAATCTAATGACTGGGTGTGGATCTTAGATCGAGCTAAGATAGTTGAGCGTGATGAGAATGATAATGCGCTGCGTATGACTGGCACCATTAAAAACATTAGTCACTTTAAGCAAGCCGAGGAACAACTGCGTTTATTTGAACGCGCAATCCAGAATATCTCTGAAGGAATGTTTATTCTAGATAGCGAATTTAGCTTCGTCGAAGTCAACGAAGCTTGCTGTGATCTTTCTATGCTGAGCAAGCAAGACTTTATTGGTACTCTTTTCAATTTTGACCTATACCCCGATAGTTACTCGGAGCAGATCCGCTCTATCTTGAAACAGCAAGGCCGTTGGAGTAACGAAGTTGAATCAGCTAGAGGAAATGGCACCAGTTTCTTGATGGAGTTGACCGTTGATGCAATCTATGACGATCAAGGAGAGTTATCTCATTACGTCGGTGTTTTCTCAGATGTCAGCCGCCGAAAACAGCAAGAGGAAGAGCTCAGAAAGCTGACCAATAACGACTTGCTAACTAATTTGCCAAACCGTTCAAACCTAATGGTCACGCTAGGTAACCTCGTGAAAAGAGATTCTCACCACACTTTGATGGTTTTAGATCTAGACAATTTTAAAAAGATTAATGACTCTTTAGGCCATCAAGTCGGTGATGAACTACTGATATTAGTGTCAGAGCGGATCAAAGCCGCAGTGCCAAACCATACTAGTATCTACCGTTTAGGCGGCGATGAGTTTGCTATCTTAATTGATAAAAATCCAGAGATCAGCGTCAGCGCTGTCATAGCTAAAAATGTCATACATGCATTTGAAACAGCATTTCAATTATCCGCTGAGAAAGTCGTGGTTGGCGTTAGTATTGGCATCGTGTTGTATCCTGAAGATGATCAAAATGAACAGGCATTACTTCGAAAAGCTGATATTGCGATGTACCACGCAAAATCTGGTGGTGGCAATCGTTACCAGTTTTACTCAGAATCATTGAACAAAAATGCTATTAGACAGCTGGAAGTTGAAAATTTGATCCGCGAAGGCATAAAAGATGATCTATTTGAGGTTTACTATCAACCGAAGGTCGACTTAAAGTCTGGCCAGATGGCAGGGATGGAAGCGCTAGTTCGACTGAACCATCCTGAGCATGGGCTAATACCACCTAACAACTTTATTCCTTTAGCTGAAGAGAATGGTCTTATCGTTGAAATTGGTGATATTGTATTGAAGAAAGCCTGTTTTGCTGCGCAGAAATGGCGCTCATTAGGGCTGTTTGACGGGCGCGTAGCTGTTAATTTATCCTCAAAACAGTTCGCGCTACCCGACCTGCAACAGCGAATCGAGTCAATTTTACGTCTCACTCAGCTACCCGCGGCTAATTTGGAACTTGAAATAACAGAAGGTACTGTTATCAGAGAACCCGAAAAAGCCATTAAAGTCATGCAGCAATTATCTAAGATGGGTGTTAGTTTAGCCTTAGATGATTTTGGTACTGGCTACTCATCATTATCATATTTAAAACGTTTTCCGATTCATACGCTTAAAATCGATAAAGCATTTGTTGATGATATCGATAAGTCTGATCGCGATTTAAAGATGGTCGATTCTATCATCACTATTGCCCATAACATGGGGCTTTCAGTGGTTGGAGAAGGAGTTGAGGATGCATCTCAATTGAGTATTCTTCGAGCCTTAAAGTGTGAAGAGATCCAAGGATACATATATAGTAAAGCAGTAACAGAATCAGAATTCACAACATTGCTACACAACGATACAAACTCAAAACCATTAAAGGCAGTTTCAATTAAAAATAGCTAAAAAACACCACGCTTAACACATTGGCACAACATCTGCAGATACCTTCTCAATAGTCAAAAATATAACTTTATATTTAATACTCAATGAGAAGGTTCAAGATGAAAAAGATAATTAAAGGATTAGTTACTACAGCAGCAATTGCATGTTCAATACCAGCGATGGCATCTGAGAATTCGGACCAACCTTACTTGAATGTTTATATCTCTAATACCGCAGAACAAGTTATCAGTTTGGCCGGTATTCCAAACATCAAGTTA
Source organism: Shewanella sp. KX20019 (assembly GCF_016757755.1). Taxonomy (NCBI): domain Bacteria; kingdom Pseudomonadati; phylum Pseudomonadota; class Gammaproteobacteria; order Alteromonadales; family Shewanellaceae; genus Shewanella; species Shewanella sp. KX20019. Next base: position 3,304,235 of record NZ_CP068437.1, read on the forward strand.
AAGCCCTTGCAAACCGCTGGTATCCCAAATATCAAGCTAAAGCCAGTGCAAACCGCTGGTATCCCAAATATCAAGCTAAAGCCAGTGCAAACCGCTGGTATCCCAAACATCAAGCTAAAGCCAGTGCAAACCGCTGGTATCCCAAACATCAAGCTAAAGCCACTACAAACCGCTGGTATCCCAAACATCAAGCTAAAGCCAGTACAAACCGCTGGTATCCCAAACATCAAGCTAAAGCCAGTGCAAACCGCTGGTATCCCAAACATCAAGCTAAAGCCAGTGCAAACCGCTGGTATCCCAAACATCAAGCTAAAGCCAGTGCAAACCGCTGGTATTCCAAACATCAAGCTAAAGCCAGTGCAAACCGCTGGTATCCCAAACATCAAGCTAAAGCCATTGCAAACCGCTGGTATCCCTAACATCAAGCTAAAGCCCTTGCAAACCGCTGGTATCCCCAACATCAAGCTAAAGCCACTACAAACCGCTGGTATCCCAAATATCAAGCTAAAGCCAGTGCAAACCGCTGGTATCCCAAATATCAAGCTAAAGCCAGTGCAAACCGCAGGTATCCCAAACATCAAGCTAAAGCCAGTGCAAACCGCTGGTATCCCAAACATCAAGCTAAAGCCAGTGCAAACCGCTGGTATCCCAAACATCAAGCTAAAGCCAGTGCAAACCGCTGGTATCCCAAACATCAAGCTACTTAACCACGCTGCGGCATAGAGAGGAAATAAATTATGTTTGATTTAATTATGCAAGTACTCGGTCTCGCTAAACCAGCACGTAAGAAAGTTCAGCTTCCTGAAGGGTTAAATCATCTTGAGGTCATTCCAGCCAAAGGTTGGTGGAATTAATACACACCCACTTAATGCCTAAGGAGAACGACAATGCTTAATTCTTTGATGCTGATGTTAGGGCTAAGAAAGCCATTACGCAGGAAAGTACAGCTTCCTGAAGGCTTACAACAGTTAGAGATCGTTGCAGCCAAAGGTTGGTGGGGCTGACTTTAGAAACTAAAGTCAAAAGTTACACAAAGAAAAAGGAGCCTATGCTCCTTTTTTAGTATCTATAAAAGCCTAAGCCTTAAAGCTCTAACCAACAAGATTGTTTTCCCATGGCTTTTTTGTAAGCTAATTGCTTATGTGAATTAAACAAAGGGTAAGCTGCGGGACCAAACAAAATCCCCGCCAGCGCCCAGCGTTTAACAGGTAAACCCGCTTTAAATGCGCTCTGCCCTAGTAAAACCCCAGATAACACTAAAAACAAAACGATTGTGAATACCACTTACCTACACCTCACATCAAATAAGTCAGCGTCCATACCTGAAGATCCATACCTAAACGATATTATATAACCAATACCACAATCATTAGAGTGTTTTTTAGTCATTTTTTTGTCGGTTTTTGCCGTGAAAGCAAAAAAAACCGGCCAGATGTAGCCGGATTGTTAATTTTTTGACGCTTTTAGATGATTTACTTAAAAAAGTAACTCTGTTCACTAGCCATTTGCTTCAGTCTTTCAGCAGGTTCAAATCGGTCACCAAACCTAGACTGATAGGCCGATAAAATCTCAACTAATTTAGCAGGGCCTAGGCTGTCAATATAATGGAAAGGACCACCTAAGAACGGAGGGAATCCGATACCGAATATAGCGCCGATATCGCCATCACGAGCTGAAGCAATAATCCCTTCGTCTAAACATCGGACAGCTTCGTTAAGCATCTGCACAACGCATCGCTGTGCAACTTCACTAGCATCACTATTTTGCCCTGGTGTTAAACCGAGCACAGTGTAAACGCTGCTATCGACCTCTTTAGCTTTCTTTTTAGAACCGTATTGGTAGAAGCCTTTACCATTTTTACGTCCTTTTCTATCATCAGCTAACAACTTATCAAACGCAGCTGGCGCCTTGAAACGTTCGCCAAGTTCAGCTTCCAAAATAGGGGAGATCTTCGCACCAACATCTATACCAACTTCATCTAGTAAGGTCATTGGTCCAACGGGAAAACCAAACTTAACCAACGCTTTATCTAAATGCTCTACGCTCTGCCCTTCTAATAACAGCTGCGCAGCTTCATTCATGTACAGCGCCAATATACGGTTGACGTAAAAACCAGCCCCATCTTGAACCACGATTGGTGTTTTACCCTGTTTACGTGCAAACGCGACGGTTGTTGCAATAGTCTCAGCTGACGTTTTCTTGTGAGCAATCACTTCTACTAATGGCATTTTCTCAACTGGAGAAAAATAGTGAAGGCCGATAACATTTTCTGGTCGGCTTGCAGCTTCCGCAATTTGGGCAATGGGTAAAGACGAAGTGTTTGAAGCAAAGATGGTATTCTCACCACATTCACGCTCAACATCTTTGACCATCTGATGTTTAAGAGATAGGTCTTCAAAAACAGCTTCTACAACGATATCTGCATCTTTAATGCCTTTATATTCCGTCGTTGTAGTCATCAATGCCATTAAGTTATCACGGACAGCCGGCGTCATATGTCGACGTTTAACCCCTTTGTCGAGTAACTTATAAGCATAAGACAGTGCATTGCTTAATCCTGTCTCACTGATGTCTTTTACCCGAGCAGGGATCTTTGCTTTTGTCGTAGTAACTGACGCAATACCTCCCCCCATCAAACCACCACCAAGTACCATCGCCTTTTTAACTTTACGTGGTTTAACATCACCGGCACCAGTCTCTTTTTTCATTTCCGTTGTCGCAAAGAAAATACTCCTCAGCGCTGCAGACTCCTTCGACATCACTAAGTCAGAAAAATGGCTTGCTTCTACTTCTAACCCTTTAATTAAGCCCTTAGTCATACCTTGACGTACACAATCAATTATCTTCGCCGGGGCTGGATAATTACCTTGAGTCTTCTTGGCAACTTGCTTACCCGCTTGATCAAAAATAATGTTACGACCAGCGCTAGTGCCTTCGAGCATTTTATTAATCAATGACTGCTTTTTCTTTGCCCTAGAGCGCTTGCCTGCTAATGCCATCTCAATCGCGGTGCGCATTAAAATCGACTCAGGAACAACATCATCAACCAAGCCCATCTTCAAAGCCTGCTTAGGTCGAATTTGCTTCCCCGTGAGCATCATATCTAGCGCTGTAGTGATCCCCACTAAACGAGGTAAACGCTGAGTGCCACCGCCGCCAGGCAGCAGGCCAAGCTGTACTTCAGGCACACCCATCATGGTTTTGCCATTAAGGCTACATACTCGCAGATGACATGCCAATGCCAGCTCTAAACCACCACCCAAACAAGCACCATTTATGGCAGCAACAACCGGAATCTTGAGGTTTTCTAATTCGTTAAAGACCACATGCCCTTGTTGAGAGAGTATCTTTGCATCGATTGCTGTTTCACAAGCAGCCAACATTGATATATCAGCACCCGCCACAAATGAGTCTTTCTTGCCGGAGGCCAGTACTAAACCTTTAATACTAGTATCAGCTTTAATCTCAGCAAGCATGTCGCTGATCTCAGGACCAAATTCGCTACGCAATGTATTCATGGTTTCGCCTGGTACATCCATTGTCAGAATGGCGATACCGTCTTCTCGGCGAGCTAAATTAAATGTCTTTTCCATTTCAGTTACTCCACTTCAACTATCATTGCCGCACCTAAACCACCCGCAGCACATGCTGTTGCGAGACCAGTTCCGCCGCCACGACGTTTAAGTTCATGACAAACCTGGGTAATAAGTCGTGTTCCTGTTGCTGCAAATGGATGTCCATATGCTAATGAACCACCCAACACATTAAATTTACTCATATCTATTTCACCAATGGCGCGGTTACGGCCTAGCTTTTCTGCAGCGAATTTCTTCGAACCAAACATCTGCATATTGGCCAATGTTTGTGCGGCAAATGCTTCATGCATCTCAATAAGAGTAAGATCTTCTAGCTCCATTCCAGCACGCTGCAGCGCCATTGGCGTCGCGTAAGAAGGACCCATTAACATGTCTTCCCACACATCAATGGCAGAAAATGCATAACTCTTAATGTAACCAATAGGTGTGTAACCCAATGCTTTGGCCCTGCCTTCGCTCATTAGCAATACTGCCGATGCACCATCTGTTAATGGCGTGCTGGTTGCGGCGGTCACAGAGCCGTGTTTACGGTCAAATGCTGGACGTAATTTTGCGTAAGACTCAATCGTAGAGTTCTCACGGATATTGTTATCACGCTCAATAAAGCCCTTATAAGGAGGCACATGTGCAGTCATAACCTCCTGAGCCAATTTGCCAGCGTTCCATGTTTCAGTCGCTAATGTATGAGAGCGATGCGCCAAAGCATCTTGATCTGCTCGGCTAATGTTATAGGTTTTGGCCATCTGCTCAGCCGTTTGTCCCATTGACAATCCAGTCGAAAACTCAGCAACTGCGGGCGGGACTGGAAGCAAATCTTTCAAACCTAAACGGCGAAAAATAGACAACTTCTGACTAAAGGTACGCGCTTTATTAAGATCAACGAGGGCATGAGCGAGCTTTTTAGACACACCAATAGGCACAACAGAAGAGGAGTCAGCCCCACCAGCAATACCAATCTCCATATTGCCAGTCATGATTGACTCGGCAACGTTGACCGTAGACTGAAAACTGGTGGCACAGGCGCGAGTTACACTATAGGCATCGGTACTCACATCCATGCCAGTGCCTAAAACGATTTCGCGTGCAATGTTTGGCGCTGCAGGCATTAGCACAACCTGACCATATACCAGTTGTTCAATTAGCTTAGGGTCTAGTTCTGAACGTGAAATCAGTTCATTAACAACCATTTTGCCCATTTCTAACGCCGATACGCCGTGAAATGCGGTGGCTTGTTTGGCAAATGGCGTGCGTAATCCCGATACAATCGCGATCCTTTCGCCTCTAGCGTTAGTGACTTGCTGTCTTTTACTCATTTTCCACCCTCTTATTCTGCGTCGCTAACCGTTGAAGTTGCTCGCTTTTTTATATCCTTGAGAAACCTATCTAATACCAGACAAAACAGGTCTGACCATTAAAGTGTGATCTGATTCTAACTTTTAAATGAAAAATTTTAAACACTTGTTTGTTTTTTAACACTAGCCAAACCCCAATGGAATTATTTACCATAGAGATTGTCCATAGTATCTATACATAATAAATTGAGTACCATCATGCCTTTGAGTCGATTTCACGCACTACGCGAATACTTAAATACCGTTATTCTCGGACAACCGACACTAACTGAAAATTTACTAATAGCGCTCATCGCTGATGGACACCTTTTAGTCGAGGGTCCACCAGGTCTTGCCAAGACCCGCGCAGTAAAAGCATTGTGTGATGGTGTCGAGGGAGACTTTCATCGAATTCAATTTACTCCAGATTTGCTACCAGCCGATCTTACCGGTACAGATATCTATCGTGCCCAAACGGCGACCTTTGAGTTTGAAGCGGGGCCAATATTTCATAATTTGATCCTTGCTGATGAAATAAACCGCGCTCCAGCAAAAGTACAGTCAGCTTTACTTGAAGCTATGGCCGAAAGCCAGGTCACAGTCGGCAAGAACAGCTACCCTCTGCCTGAACTTTTTTTGGTAATGGCAACGCAAAACCCACTTGAAAACGAAGGGACTTATCCTCTACCTGAAGCGCAATTAGATCGCTTTTTAATGCACTTAAATCTTGATTATCCGAGTGCTGAAACTGAGTTTGAAATCTTGCGCCTTTCTCGTAACGAAGCATTGAAAAAAGAGATCCCAACCGTTACACCAATCATTCAGGGTGATATTTTTGCAGCACGAGAGCAGGCTTTACAGATTTATCTTGCTGAACCACTTGAAAAATATATCGTCGACATCGTAATGGCAACACGCCACCCTGCCGCTTATAGCCCAGAGTTAGCCAGTTGGCTTGAATATGGTGTTAGCCCACGTGCAACCATTTCAATAGAGCGTTGTGCCAGAGCACGTGCTTATCTGTACGAACGTGATTTTGTCTCGCCAGAAGATATTCAAGCTGTAGCACCTAATGTATTGCGCCATAGATTGCTTCTTAGCTACCAAGCACAAGCCGACGGCGTGTCTGCAGATGATGTGATCAACCATATTCTGTCTCAAGTTGCGGTTCCTTAATGGTCAATTCAGAGCTGCCTCTTTTTGCTGATGGCATCAACATCAATGAGAAAGAGCTACTTGCTTGCCAGCGCATTGCGCGTGCCTTGCCTGAAAAACGCTCTAAGGCGAGAGCAAATTTAGCCGGTCATAGGTCGAGCGCAATTAAAGGTCGGGGCATGGAGTTTGCCGAAGTTCGTCATTATCAAAGCGGTGATGACGTAAGGACTATCGACTGGCGCGTAACAGCTAGAACTGGCAAAGCACATACCAAGCTGTTTGTGGAAGAGCGCGAGCGCCCTATCTTGATATTGCTCGACTTGAGCCATAGTCTGTACTTCGGTTCTAGCCTGCTACTTCAATCAGTACAAGCCGCGCATGTTGCCACCACGCTCGGCTGGAATGCCATTTTACACGGTGACAGACTAGGCGCTGTTATTGCGACAGAGCAGGAACATATAGAGCTTAAACCAAGAAGCCGACAACAAGGTATTTTGCAACTTGTGTCAGCGATTAAGCAGCTACATCAACGCCAGTTAGATGCGCTGTCAGTACAAGAATCTGACCCCGAACACATGTTAAAGGCCTGTCAGCGACTGAGACGTCTCGCTAAACCTGGTTCGCTTATCTGGATCGTCTCAGATGGCAGCCATTTTACCCCTGCTTGTTTAGCCATGCTATCTGACTTAAAACGTCATTGTGATATGGGGGCTTTTCTTATTACCGATCCGCTGCGCGAAGGTAATCTGAGTTTACCGAGACACTTTCAACTGCCAGTTAAAGACGGTAACAAAGAGCGCATCATCGATAGGCACAGTTACGAGCAATGGCTCAAAAATCAACAAACCATTAAATCGCAATTTACCAACATGATGCAAAATATAAATGTTGAAACCCGTGTAATTGACGCAGGGCAACGTCTTAATCAACAATTGGGAGCATTGAGATAGATGGCTTTGCAAAATTCGCCCGCTAACCCAGCCTTAGCCTCACTACAAGATATACAAACCCCTGTTGAAATAGGGCTTTGGCCGTTGGCTTATGGCTACTGGATAGTGCTATTTGTCGCTGCAGCGTCTTTGGTTGCTGGATTTATTTATCTTAAAAAACGCCGCCAGCGAAGCGCCGCTAAAAGGGCTGCATTAGAGGAACTTGCAAATCTAGACCTCAATGCAGTGCAATATATCGCCAACGTCAGTGCTATATTAAAGCGAGCCGCAATGAGCTACTGCGACCGTTCATCGATTGCAGGCTTATCCAGCACTCAATGGCATGTTTGGCTTACTGCGCAAGTCGACCGACCACCCGTTGAGCTATGTAAGCTATTGAATATGGCTTATCGGCCAACTCCACTAACCGATGCTCAAGCAGTCTCATTAAAGCAAAGTGCTAAGCACTGGCTAAAAACAGCCCTCCCCCTCGATCAGAAAAGACTTAACGCCGTGTCCAGCGTCAATATGGGGGCTAAATAATGTTATCGCTAGCACTACCATGGCTATTATTGCTATTGCCACTGCCACTACTTTTTAAGAAAAAACAGCAACAGGTCACACTGGGCGGTCATCTTTATCTGCCCGGTAGTGATATAAAGGCTCAGAACCTTCCCACTAAGATCAATACTGATACAAAAAAAGGTTATTGGATCCTGTGGGTGTTGTTGGTCATCGCCGTTGCAAGGCCGTTATGGGTGGGTGACCCGATCGAGCTCCCCAGTAAAGGCCGCGACTTAATGTTGTCAGTTGACTTGTCTGGCAGTATGCAGATAGAGGATATGGTCATCGATGGCAAGGTCAGCGATAGATTTACCCTGATCCAACATGTTATCAGCCAATTTATTGAACGCCGCAAAGGTGATCGTATCGGGCTTATCTTATTTGCTGACCATGCTTACCTGCAATCCCCTCTCACCCAAGATAGGCGAACTGTAGCGCAATACCTTAACGAAGCAGAAATAGGCTTAGTGGGTAGACAAACTGCCATTGGTGAAGCTATCGCACTCGGGGTTAAGCGATTCGATCAGGTAGAGGAAAGTAATAGAGTATTAATTCTCCTTACAGATGGTTCCAATAATGCTGGCGCGATATCGCCAGAATTAGCCACCGATATTGCCGCTAAAAGAGGCGTCACCATCTATACCATTGGTGTGGGCGCTGAAGTGATGGAGCGGCGTACTCTCTTTGGAAGAGAGCGTGTTAATCCATCGATGGATTTAGATGAGAACCAGCTTAAACAGATAGCTACCAAAACCGGCGGCAGCTATTTTCGCGCTCGAAATACCGAAGAGCTAGAACGTATATATCAAGAGATTGATAACTTAGAACCCATAAGCCGAGAGCAGTTAAGTTATCGTCCACAGTCAGAGCTATTTTACTGGCCACTGGGCTTAGCATTGTTGCTTTCGATATTTAAAAGCATTGGCCAGTTATCCATTTTCCGTGCTAAAACCAAACAGCCATTAGGAGGTCGTTAATCATGCATTTTTTACGCCCTGAGTGGTTCTTGGCCCTCATTCCACTGTTTTTACTTCTAGTCTTTATTAAGAAAAACCAAGGCGCCAGCTCAAGCTGGGATCAATATATCGCGCCTCATCTTGCAACGGTATTACTTGGCAGTACACAGCGAAAACCTAGTCATAGTGTTTTATACCTTACATTTGCTTGGTTGGTTGCCATATTAGCGCTATCTGGCCCCGCATTAGAAAAAACATCACTGCCAGTCTACGAATCAACCCAAGGTCGAGTATTGGTGATGGATATGTCGCTATCTATGTATGCTAATGACCTATCACCAAATCGACTCACTCAAGCAAAATATAGGGCAACAGATCTAATAGAGGTGCTAGCTGAGGGCGAAACCGGGCTCGTGGCTTATGCGGGTGATGCCTTCACCATTAGCCCCTTAACACGTGATAAAGCCACTTTATTGAACTTACTGCCAACGTTAACGCCAAGTATCATGCCGGTTAAAGGTTCAAATATTGAAGCTGCACTAGAGCATGCTAAATCATTACTCAGCCAAGGCGGGCATATTAGTGGTGATATTGTGCTTTTTACCGATGGAATTTCAAGCTCACAACTTAACCAAGCAAAATCAGTCTTAAAAAGCACCCCTTACCGCTTAGGTATTCTGGCTTTTGGCAGCGAACAAGGTGCCCCCATTCAGCTGCCTGACGGTCAACTTCTGCGTGATAACGGTAATCAAGTCGTGGTTGCCAAAACAGATTATGGATTGCTGCAATCATTAGCAACTTCAGCCAATGGCAGCGTAATTCCTATTCGTGCAGATGGTCAAGATGTGACTCAGCTGGTGCAATGGCTTGCCAGCACCAAGGACAGTAAAGAGAGTGATTTAGAAGGTGAAGTTTGGCAAGATCTTGGCGGCTATGTAGCGCTATTATTGCTACTACCTGTTCTACTTAGCTTTCGCCACGGTATTGTCGGTGCAGTGGCTTTCATTGCCATAATCCAACCCGCTCAGCCTGTTTATGCCAATAGTTGGGATAACCTTTGGCAAACTCAAAACCAGCAAGCATCAAGCGCCTATCAAGCTCAGCAATATGAAGCTGCCGCAGAACAGTTTGAGCAAGCCCAATGGCAAGCAAGCGCCCGCTATAAAGCCGGTCAGTTTGATGAAGCGCTTGCGGGATTTGAGCAAGATAGCTCAGCCACTGGGCTCTATAACCAAGGCAATGCACTGATGCAGCTCGGTCAGTATGATGAAGCCGAAAAACGCTACCAACAAGCACTAGAACAAGCACCACAGATGGACGCCGCGAAACAGAATCTAGACCTTGCCAAAGAGTTGCAACAGCAGCAAGAACAGCAACAAAAAAATAGCCAAGGCGACGATCAACAGAACTCTGATGAGCAACAGAATAATGAACAGCAGCAGTCTGACGGGTCTGAGTCTAATGATAAACAATCACAAGATGGTAGCTCTCCCCCTGAAGATGACAACGGTCAACAGAACAAAGAATCATCTGATGATGCTAATTCTGAAGATGACTCAGGCAAGGACCCAGTTGAAGAGTCTGCTGAACCTCAAGAAAATGACAATCAAGGGGCAGCGCAAAACGCGGATCAAAATTTAGATGATAAACAGCGCAATGATAATGATGCTGCGATGGAAGCCGATAATTCAAGAGATGACTCAAAAGAGGAGTCTCAACAAGGCCAGCAAGCCAAAGCACAACAATCAGCAACTGAAACTGAAGATCTAGAGAGTGACGCTATAGAAAATGAACAACAGGGCTCAATGGTTCCTGCAACACCTTCAGATGAACCTCTTCCACCTGAAATGGAAAGAGCACTAAAGGCGATTGCTGACGATCCACAAGTATTGCTTCGCAATAAAATGCAGCTTGAATATCAGAAACGTCGCCGCCAAGGCATTAATACCAAGGAAAACCAACAGTGGTAATTCGACATCGACTCATTACGCTCTTTTTTGTAGCCTTAACTGCAGCGGCCCCCGCCAATGCAATCACCAGCTTACAAGCATCGGTTGATCGCAACCCAATCATTGAAGGTGAATCTCTGGTCTTGACAGTAATCGCTGATGACGACCTCAATAGTGGCGAGCTCAATACTTCATCGCTGCTTAAAAACTTCATTGTCGGCAGAACGAGTATCAGTCGTAGTAAGCAGATCATGAATTTTGATGCAAGAAATGAGACTCGCTGGCAAGTGCTTTTATCGCCAAAATCCATTGGTAACATCACCATTCCCGCATTCAACATTAAAGGGGTGAGTTCTGCAGCCATTAATCTTTCAGTGGTAGACAGAGACTCGCAACCACAGAAAAAGCAAGACATCTTCATGCGTTCAAGCTTATCAACAGAAGAAGCTTATGTCGGCCAAATGTTAACCTATAGAGTGAAGCTTTATCTAGCGCTAGAACTGCAACGTGGCGTGCTTAGTGCACCGGTGCTAGATGGTGCTCAAATCAAACAACTGGGTGAAGATAAGGACAGCAATGAAATTGTTAATGGCAAACGTTACCGCGTCATTGAACGGGCATATGCCATTATCGCAGATCAACCAGGTGAACTAACCATCAATGGTGCCAGCTTTTCTGGCGATGTACTCGTACCAGCCAAACGTAATGGCGGCATGTTTTCATTTAATGAAAGTCGGCCTACTCAAACACAAGCCCCAAAATCAGTGGTGTTAATCAACCCTGAACCTGTGGAATATCAAGGCCAGTGGCTAGTGTCAGACTTAGTGGTATTAAAGGAAGATTGGCCAACTACACAGGTCGAATACAAAATAGGTGACCCAATCACCCGCACCATAAGTCTGCTTGCTTCCAATGCCGATGAGACCAGTCTACCAGATATTCGCCTATCGACTCCTGCGGAGCTAAAGAGCTATCCAGAAAAGGCACAAAGAAAATCATTTGTACGTGACAAACAGATGGTGTCACAACTCACGCAAACTACCGCCATTGTCGCTACAAAAGCGGGCACTTACACACTGCCGCAAATAAACATCCCGTGGTGGAACCCCCATCTTAAACAGCAGCAGTATGCCACCCTTCCTGCCCGTACAGTGGTAGTGACTGGTAGCGCTATTGCAGAGCCAATGGGTATTAATCTGCCGTTAAAGGCCGTCACCACTACAAGCGCTGGCTACTGGCCTTGGTTAACCGCAGGTTTTGCATCGTTGTGGTTATTGACATTGTTGCTTTGGCTCAATGGCAGAAAAAAACTGACAGTAAGCCCAGCAAAAAATGACTATAAAACGACTGCTACGATTAAAAGTAACTCTCGAAAAGTAGTTGAACAAAGTTGTGCAGCACAAGACCCAACAAAAGTCATCAATGCAACGAGGGCGTACTACTCAGAACGATATGGCCGACCAATGACACTGCAAGATATAGCGAATACATCTGCAGAGCTTGCCAGCGCTATCGCTTCATTACAGCAATCAGCCTATAGCAAAAGCTATACGGATATTGATTACAAACGATTGCTTAGTGTTATCTTGAGCATAAATGTGAATAGTAAGCAGAGCAATACATCAGCGCTCGACTCACTAAATCCGCAAATATAGCGAATTATTATCATTGTCTTATTTAAAAAATGGCGCTTACATAGATATTAGCTACGGTAATCTACCTATCGTTTTCAACATCTCAGTTTACACTGTGGCTATTCTTACTTGGTTTAGTACTTGCACATATTGGTATTCGACGCTGAACACAGTTAAGCTGTGTTTCATTGATCCAGTTAGAAAAAATCATAATGTTTGATAGTTGGCGAAATAAAAAGTCGAGCACCACGGTCTCTTCAGACATGGTTAGCAAACAAAGACGATACGATAGCCTTGTCAGGGCACTTCATACCGATATATACCGCTATGGCTATTGGCTATGCGGCGATAAACATATCGCTGAAGATATCACTCAGGAAACATTTCTGCGCGCATGGCGTTCGCTTGATTCATTAAAAGATGAAAAAGCAGCAAAAGCATGGCTGATTACGATTCTCCGCCGTGAAAATGCACGACGCTTTGAACGTAAACAATTTAACTACTCTGATGTTGAACAAGAGTTTTTAGAAGATACGTTTTCTAGCAGTACTGAAGACCATGCTGAACAACATTTATTACAGAGACAAATTTCCAAGTTGGAACTTGAATACCGAGAACCACTATTACTGCAAGTGATTGGTGGTTTTAGTGGCGAAGAAATAGCAAAGATATTAGATCTTAATCGTAATACTGTTATGACGCGCTTATTTAGAGCAAGAAACCAACTAAAAGATGTACTCGAACAACCGACTATTAGAGGTCAATCCAATGGATGAACTTAAATTTCGCCGCCAAGCCTACGGTGAGCCAAATAATCAAGATCCCGAGTTCCTTCAAGCTGCTATGGAATCGGCTGAAAGAGAGGTCTTTTTAAATGATCTGAAAGGCTTAGATAACAAAATCGAAAAAGCACTCAATATTGATGTGCCCGATGACCTTGCCGCTAAGTTGTTATTACGTCAACAGCTGCAACATCACCATTCACAACGCCGTAAGACCGGGTTTGCTTTTGCAATGGTCGCCTCTGTAGCTTTCTTAGCAGGTATCACCTTTACGTTACTTCGAATGGGACCTGTAGATTTAGGACAGCATGCATTGGCACATGTTTATCATGAAGATAAAGCACTTCAACTTGATAACAATGTCCAATACCAAGACGTTAACTTCCAACTGGCCTCGCTTGGTACTGTTGGAGACATGAAGTTTACTCAACAACCCGGGAAAATGTTCTACAGCACCTATTGTGATTTCCAAGGGGTTAAAAGCCTCCATATAGTCATGCAGGGTGAGCAAGGTAAAGTCACACTCTTTATCGTCCCGCTAGAAGAGAGAATGGTATTAGAACAAGCTTTTTCCGATAGTAAATATAAAGGGTTGGGATTCGCAACTGACAGCGCTTACATGTTACTTGTTGGTGAAGAAAGCAACGATCTTAATTACGTTAAAGACGAAATTAAACAAACATTCATCTAATTTTTTGACAACCAATGGTGCCATTCGTGCATCATTGGTTAGAACTCAACCTCTTCGTGATCACATTTTCATCATTTATTGAGTAGCAGCTCATATATCTGCTAGCATAGCGTCACAACTAAAAAATGATAAAAGCGTAAATATCTTATGACCATTGAATTACCCATTTTAATTACCTTCGTTGGCTACCTTGCCTTAATGATGGGAATTGGCCTATGGGCTTACAAGGCAACTGATTCTGTCGACGATTACATTTTAGGCGGCCGTGGCATGGGCCCTGCGGTAACAGCATTGAGTGTTGGTGCTTCTGACATGTCTGGCTGGCTGCTACTTGGTTTGCCTGGCGCCGTCTACTTAGGCGGTCTAGGTGAAGCTTGGATAGGCTTTGGACTGGTTTTTGGCGCCTGGTTAAACTGGCTTTTTGTCGCCAAACGGTTACGAGTTTATACCGAGTTTACCGATAATGCACTGACGTTACCTGACTTTTTCGAAAAACGATTTGAAGACAGTAAAGGCATACTAAAGTTAGTATCTGCTGTGACCATTTTAGTGTTTTTCACCTTTTATGCATCGTCAGGCATGGTTGGCGGCGCCATTCTGTTTGAGAAAGTCTTCGGTCTTGATTACACACTTGCGTTGATCATTGGCTCTACCATCATTGTAGCTTACACCTTCGTTGGCGGTTTCTTTGCCGTTAGCTGGACCGATTTTTTCCAGGGGTGTTTAATGTTAATCGCACTGCTTATTGTGCCAATAGCTATTTTTAGCCAACCAGAAACACAAGCAGGCTTTGAAGCACTCGATCCTGCGATGTTGTCTCTGTTCAGTGAAAACACTACATTCATTGGACTCATCTCTCTACTCGCATGGGGACTAGGCTATTTTGGTCAACCCCATATTCTGTCGCGCTTTATGGCTATTGGTTCTGCCAATGACATTCCCGTTTCGCGCCGCATTGCGATGAGCTGGATGATTGTGGCGCTATTTGGTGCGTTAGCAACAGGCATTGCGGGCACATTATACTTTGCCGCTAATCCGTTAGAAAACCCTGAAACAGTGTTTATCCACCTAGCACATGCAGCCTTCAACCCATGGATTGGTGGATTACTTATCGCGGCGATCTTATCAGCGATTATGAGTACTATTGACTCACAGTTATTGGTTTGCTCAAGTGTTATTACTGAAGATTTCTATAAGAAGTGGCTTCGTCCGCAAGCCCAGAGCAAAGAGCTCATGCTTGTTGGTCGTATTGGCGTACTTGCCATTGCAGTCATCGCAGGTGTTGTTGCGTTAAATCCCGAAAGCAGCGTACTTGGGCTCGTGAGTTATGCGTGGGCTGGTTTTGGTGCTGCTTTTGGTCCTGTAGTGCTAATGTCGCTTTTCTGGCGTGACTATAGCCGCAATGGTGCTGTTGCAACCATCGTTGTAGGTGCCACAACAGTCGTTATTTGGAAGCAACTCAGCGGAGGTATTTTTGAGCTTTACGAAATCTTACCGGGCTTCCTTCTTGCAACTATTGCGGGTGTAGTTGTTAGTAAATTTAAAGCGCCTTCAGATGAAGTCAAAGCGCAATTTAATGAGTTTGAAGCTAAACTATAGACTGATAATCTAGCCAATTATAAAAAGAGCGTACACTTGTACGCTTTTTTTATACCTAAAATTTAAGTGCTCGAGCAACTGGTAGTTACATACTATTAACCATAAGTTAAACCTAAAGCATGCCCCAAGCCTCTATGCCACATGACTTCTTTTTAAATATTCAGTCAAAAGAATGATTTTACAAACATCCACACGTTTTAATTAACTAATAATTAACAATATTTTAGCACTGGTCGGAGTTGTCAGTATGCTCGTACCTACCTAATATGCACTGGTCTAATAAGTGGATCTTGCAGCTAATTTAACATTAGCACTCATATAAGTAAGACCAAAAATAATAGAGATGATAACAATGAAGTATTTCAACAAGACTCTTATCGCAGTATCAGTAGCTTTAGTTAGCACACAATCCATGGCCGCCGGTTTCCAACTTAACAGCCAATCAGCAACAGGTATCGGCCGTGCATTCGCCGGTGATGCTGTCATCGCTGATAATGCATCGGTTTTATCTCGTAATCCAGCTGCTATGGCCATGTTTGACGAGAAACAACTCTCAATGGGCTTAACTTATGCAGATGTAGAAGTTGAAGTCAGTGATGTGTACATTAATTCGAACATCGGTGAAATCCACTACGGCAGTGTTAGTGATGCCGCTGAAGCCAAAATCATTCCAAACTTTTACTATATTAGCCCTGTAAACGATAAATTCGCTTACGGTGTTGCTATGTTCAGTAATTTCGGTACAGGTACCGACACCGGTGATTTATCACAACCTAAACCAATCTTAGGTGGTTCGGCACAAATTCCAGCACCTGTTGACTTACTCGGAAAAACTGAAGTTACCACAATCAACTTTAACCTAAGTGCGTCTTACCGTATCAATGACCACTTCAGTGTTGGCGCTGGTTTAGATATTATTTATGGTCAAGGCACATTGACTCGTTCAGGCGAATTGCCGCTTGCTCCAGATGGATCATATGTGCCTGTGGATCTTGTAGATGTTGATGCTGATGGTGTCGCCTTTGGTGGTATTGTTGGCGCAGTCTATGAAATTAACGCCAACCACCGTTTAGGTGTAAGCTACCGTTTCAGCCCAGAATTTAGCGCTGACGGAACTGTAAAATTTGGCGGAACTGATTTTGAAGAGATCAATATACCAATCCCTGATATCTTCCAAGTAGCGGGCTTTCACCAGCTAACAGACAAATTCGCCTTGCATTACACTGCTCAAATGACAACTTGGGGTGACTTCCATGAAATCACTGTAACTGAGCCTGGTGAAGCGCAACTTAAAAAGTACGCTTGGGATGACTCTTGGTTATTCAGCGTCGGTGGCACTTACTCACTGACTGAAAACTGGACTCTACGTGCAGGCTACATGTTCGACCAAGGCGTTGTTGGCGAAGTTAGTTCTATCTCTATTCCAGATTCAGACCGTCAGTGGTACACCATGGGTGCGACTTATAACGTGTCCAAAAATACTAGCATCGATTTCGGTATCGCCTTTATTAAAGGTGAAGAAACACAGCTTACTGAACAAAGCTCTGTTTTAGATCTTATTGGTCAGCAAATGCCTACACTAGGCGATGATCTTGGTACTGTACATGCGACAACACTGTCGAATGCTACATACTATTCAATGCAGTACAACTATAAGTTTTAATCCTGTATTTGCATAAATAAGAAAGCCGCATTTAATGCGGCTTTTTTATTGGCGTAAATTCATTAACCCCATTTCATTGTACCCTGCCAATAAACCTTGCTAACGTAAGCTTATAACACCTCATATTGGAACTGGGCTTATGCAAAAAAATAATACTCTAGCCGCGATTATTCTTGGCGGATTTCTTTGCCTCGGGTTAGTACTAATGGCCAATACCGTTGGCGATAAACTGATAAAAATGAAATCAATGGAACGCACAGTTACCGTTAAAGGGTTAGCCGAAAAAGAGGTACGGGCTAATATCGCTATCTGGCCTATTCGCTTCACTGAAGTCGATAACGATCTCGACGACCTTTATAAAAACGTGCAAACCAAAACTGATAAAGTCACTGCATTTCTCAAGCAACAAGGTTTTGATGGATCTGAAATCACCCTCTCACTACCCGCTATTGATGACCGATTAGCCCAAGGTTATTCTGATCCTAATGTGAAATATCGCTACGCTGCCAGAGTATCACTTTCACTCTACACCGATAAGATTGACCTACTGCTCTCAGCTCGCAGCAATATGCTGTCACTTGCTAAAGAAGGCATCGCTATCTCAGACCAAGATTACAACAGCAAGACGCAGTTCTTATTCACTAAACTCAATGACGTTAAGCCAGAGATGATCCAATCGGCAACACAAAATGCACGCCAAGTTGCCGAAAAGTTTGCTAAGGATTCTGACTCCAAACTAGGGAAAATTAAGAAGGCAGCCCAAGGTCAATTTAGTATTAATGATCGTGATAGTAATACCCCCTATATAAAAAAGGTCCGTATCGTGTCGACATTAACCTATTATCTTAACGACTAGCACCTATGTATAGTCGCCAATCCACTAATGTTTAATCCCGCTAATAGGCTGTTGTAAGCTGTAAAAGCGTAATCTTTTGATTGCGCTTTTTTATACACACACTCACTCCATCGTATTTTTCTAATGAATAATGATTGCGCCTTTCACACACATCCATTAGAATAATCTCATGGAGTATATTGAGGCAAATTAACTATGACGACCACCGCATTCCCTCGCGTTGCACTTATCTTATTATCGCTAACATCGAGTCTAGCTTTCCCGACATTCGTCAACGCGGCGACTCAAGAGGTCGATAGCACGGCAACTGTGACTGTCGAGTACCAGTTATACGCTAACTGGGTCGCACTCGATGCAGTTATTGAGCCTACAAAATCAGCGACTGTTTCGGCGCAAACATCAGGACGCATTCTCAAACTCAATTATGATGTTAATGATATTGTCGCTGAAAATGCGTCACTTTTAGACATTACTAGCAAAGAGCAAGGTGCAAAATTAGCCGCAGCAGAAGCCGAGCTTGCAAAAGCAAATGCACAGAATGTCGAAACACAGGCGCAACTGCGCCGCTACAAAAAGCTGTTTCCTCAAGGGGCTATTTCCGAAGGCGCGATGGATGAAGCGCAAGCCAATGCCAAATCAACTCAACAAGCCGTCAGCGCAGCAAAAGCAGGCATAGTACAAGCCACTGAATCTCTAAAATATACTGCCGTAAGCGCCCCCTTTTCTGGTGTGGTAACCCAAAGGCATGTTGAACAAGGTGAGACTGTCAGCCCTGGTCAACCACTCTATTCAGGCTACTCTTTAACGCAGATGCGCGCGGTCACCCAAGTGCCACAACGTTATATCAATGCGCTGAGGTTACAGCCGAAATTCAAGCTCACACTCGCTGACGACAAACAAATTATTAGCGATAAGCTCAATATATTTAGCTTTGTCGATCAAGTCAGTCACAGTTATAAAGTACGGATCGAGCTTCCCACAGCGGCAACCCCTCTTATCCCTGGTAGTCTCATTAAGGCCGAGTTTGTCAGTGGTCAACGCCAAACAATGTTCATTCCTCAATCCGCTCTCATTACCATGAATGAGTTAAACGCGGTATATCTGCAGCAGAATAATCAGTGGGTACTTAATCAAGTTCGAATAGGCTTGCAAGATGGTGATTCCATTGAAGTGCTATCAGGGTTATCTAATGGCGATATTATCGCAGAAGATGCTTACCAAACCCTATTGCGTTTACAAAAGCAATCTAAGCCTTAAGGAGCTGACAAGATGATCGATAAGCAAAAATTAGGGATCTCTGGCCGTATTGCTGCTGCTTTTCAGCTTAGCGCGATCACTCCTTTATTGGCACTACTTGGCCTTTTACTTGGCCTATTTTCCGTGCTGGTGACCCCAAAAGAGGAGGAGCCTCAGATCAATGTCACCTTCGCCGATGTTTATATCCCTTTTGCTGGCGCATCGCCTGCTGAAGTCGAAAGTTTAGTAACATTACCCACTGAGCAGATAATCTCAGAACTGAAAGGCATCGACACTCTTTACTCCTTTTCACAACCCGATGGCGCACTGTTTATTGTAATTTTTGAAGTGGGTATTGCTCGCAACGACGCCATCGTAAAACTTTATAATCAGATCTATGCCAATTTAGATAAGCTGCCACTCAATGCAGGAGTCGGAGAACCACTCATTAAACCACGAGGTATTGATGATGTGCCCATTGTCAGCTTAACCCTGTGGTCAAAAGAGCCCACAGTTTCGGCAGAGCAACTGACCCATGTCGCCAATAGCTTAGAAACTGAGATTAAACGCATCCCCGGCACTCGCGAGATAAACTCGGTTGGTGCCCACCAACTCACGCTTAATGTCAGAATAGATCCTGTTAAGATGAACTACTACGGGATCTCATATAATGAGATAAACAGTAGTTTAAGCAGCAATAATCATGTGTCGATGCCGGCCTCATTAGTGCAACAAAACCAAGAGATTAAAGTCCAAACGGGTCAATTTCTCACTAGTATCGATGATGTAAAACAACTTGTAATAGCAATACGAGAAGATAGCGACAAACAAGCGGCGCCAGTATTCCTTGCTGATATTGCACAGATCACTCTTAAAGCTGACCTTCCGCTCCAGAGTGCTTGGCATGGTGATAAAACCAGTATCTCCCCCGCTGTAACCATTGCCATTGGTAAGCAACCGGGGGTAAATGCGGTCGATATTGCCGATGCGATACTTGAACGCGTCGATAACGTCGACAATATTCTGTTACCTGACGGCGTCAATATTTCTGTTTCACGTAACTATGGTGAAACCGCGGGAAACAAAGCCAACACCCTTATTTTAAAATTGATTTTTGCCACCTCAGCAGTGGTTATCTTAGTGTTACTAACCATGGGTTTTAGGGAAGCACTCGTTGTTGGTATCGCTATCGTTATCACGCTTGCCCTGACTCTTTTTGCTTCTTGGGCTTGGGGTTTTACCCTAAATCGCATCTCTCTATTTGCACTTATCTTCTCCATCGGCATTTTGGTTGATGATGCCATCGTTGTGGTTGAGAATATTCATCGGCATATGGCCATGGGAAAACGTAGCTTCACTGAACTGATCCCCGTCGCGGTGGATGAAGTCGGTGGCCCGACGATTCTGGCAACTTTTACGGTTATCGCCGCCCTACTACCAATGGCTTTTGTGTCAGGATTAATGGGGCCATACATGAG
The DNA here is from genome assembly GCF_016757755.1 of Shewanella sp. KX20019. NCBI lineage: Bacteria > Pseudomonadati > Pseudomonadota > Gammaproteobacteria > Alteromonadales > Shewanellaceae > Shewanella > Shewanella sp. KX20019. The sequence continues at coordinate 3,324,654 of NZ_CP068437.1, forward strand.
CCCAATCCCGATCAACGCCAGTATGGGGATGTTGATCTCTTTAGCTGTCGCTTTTATGGTCACGCCCTGGCTTAGCCGTAAATTACTAAAACATGACAACGCTAAAACAGACACTGGAATTGAGGCTAATAAGGCAAGTCAGCCCAAGACAGACAGTATTATGCTACGCATTTTCACCCGTTTAATCGGGCCTTTTGTATCAGGTTCCGGTGCTAGAAAGGCACGCTTTGGCTTAGCTGCCGGGATTTTTGTGTTGATCGCAATCGCGGTTGCACTGCCTATCGGTAAACTAGTGGTGCTAAAAATGCTGCCTTTTGACAATAAGTCTGAATTTCAAGTTATTGTTGATCTTCCAGAGGGAACTCCCGTTGAACAAACTCAACGTACATTAAAAGCATTAGCTCAGCATCTTAACCAAGTAGACGAGGTCGAGAGTTATCAGCTCTATGCTGGCACTAGTGCCCCAATGAACTTTAATGGCTTGGTTCGCCACTACTTTTTGCGCCAAACTCAAGAGTTAGGTGATATACAAGTGAATCTGGTCGACAAACAGCATAGAGACCGTGACAGTCACAGTATTGCAATTGCAGTAAGAGCGCCACTGCAGGAGATAGCAAAACAGTATAACGCCAACGTCAAAGTGGTAGAAGTACCACCGGGACCGCCAGTGTGGTCACCCATTTTGGCCGAGGTCTATGGCCCCAGTGCCGCTATTCGTGAAAAAGCCGCTAACGAACTTCAAGCGCTTTTTAAGCAAACGACCGACGTTGTCGACATCGATATTTATCTCCCCGCCAACCAAGCTAAATGGCAGGTCAATATCGATCGCAGTAAAGCCAGTTTACTCGGCATACAATATAGTCAAGTAGTCGATTTAGTGGCCACTAGCATCGGCGGTAAAGATATTAGCTATCTGCATGCACCTAACCAAAAACAGCCCATCCCTATCCGCGTTCAACTCAAAGAGGGAGATAAATTCAATTTAGAACAAGTACTAAACCTAACGCTAAAGAATAATAAAGGCCAAGCAATAGCGATGTCTGAGCTATTGCAGATAGATAAAGGCACTATTGATGCACCAATCATCCATAAGAATATGATCCCCATGATCATGGTCGTAGCTGATATGGCTGGCCCGCTAGATAGTCCTTTATACGGTATGTTTGATATGGTTGGGAAAATAGATACTGAGGGTGGTTTAGGTTTCAAGCAGCATTACATTAGCCAGCCTACAGGGCTAGAAAGTATCGCTGTTCTATGGGATGGCGAGTGGAAGGTCACCTATGAAACCTTTAGAGATATGGGCATCGCCTACGCCGTGGGCATGATAGCTATCTACCTATTAGTTGTGGCCCAATTTAAGTCTTATAGCGTTCCGCTCATTATCATGGCACCCATCCCGCTGACTGTGATTGGCGTGATGCCTGGGCACGCATTGTTGGGGGCACAATTTACCGCAACATCGATGATAGGCATGATAGCACTGGCAGGGATAATTGTGCGCAACTCCATTTTACTGGTGGATTTTATTCATCAAGAAACGGCAGCAGGCGTACCGTTCGAGCAAGCGGTTATTCATTCAGGAGCTGTGCGTGCCAAACCAATAATGCTTACCGCCCTCGCCGCGATGATAGGTGCACTTTTCATCTTAGATGACCCTATCTTTAATGGCTTGGCGATCAGCCTTATATTCGGGATTTTGGTATCTACCCTACTCACCTTAGTGGTTATTCCCGTCCTGTACTACGCCGTAATGAAAAGCCGTTATCACAATTAATTTTCAAAACCGCGCACGCCGTAATAGCGAACTTGCGCTTTAACTAGAGAGGAATCTATATGTCTATTGAACGCGCCATTATGGCTTTTGCTGGAATGATGATCTTGTTATCGTTAGCGTTAACAATGTGGGTCAATCACAACTTTGTCTGGCTGACTGCATTTATAGGAGCAAATTTAACCCAAAGTGCCTATACTGGTTTTTGTCCTGCTGCAATGGTGCTACGAAAATTAGGCTTTAAATCAGAAGCGCAATTGGCAAGCAATAAATAATATCAATTAAGGAATGTTGATGAGTCACTCATTTAAGCTGCAAAATAAACTTTCTAACATATTTAAATTTATGACATTCAGTGCATTGTTGCTTATGATTTGCAACCTAGCACTTGCAGCTGACCAAAATGCACAAGAAGCATGGCAGAGAATTGATGCTGGCGCCTTAGTTGTTGATGTTAGAACAGCTGAAGAGTTCGCGCAGGGACACTTACCTAACGCAATCAATATTCCCTTCGAACAGATAACGACCGTATTTACCCAAAAAAAAATGGATAAAGATCAAGCGGTAGTTCTTTATTGCCGCAGTGGCCGTCGCAGCGGCATTGCTAATGATGCATTGATTAGTGCAGGATATCGCAATACCTATAATGGTGGCGGTTATCAGATGTTGATTCAGCAGAAAAAATAACCTCAATGAGGAAATAAAGGCTGCATTTATGCAGCCTTTATTTTTTGTAAGCATCAGATTTTGACGCTTTATTCAGTACAAGCAACGCAGACAGACCATATCACTGACCATTAACTCACTTTTAGCTTATACAACTATAAAAGCACCGCCAACAGTCAAATAAACCAAACCAACTAATTCCAAATAAATATAAGTTATTACTAAACTTCAAACCCATTTTAAACTATGTAATTTCAAACAGTTATACAAACCAAATTTTCGCCAGTTCATATTGAATACAACATACATTTTATTACTGCCCTTACCATTACCGCATATAAACTCTTAAATATAGACTAAATACTCAAAATAACTTTAGTTTACAGCATTTCTATGCACGTAAAGAGAACCGTCCACATTATCATTTGCGCCCGCTACACATTAACAATTATTTTACAATTGCAACAACTGCAGATACATTCGTTAGCGTAGTAAGACGGAAACATATTTGTCTGCTACAAACATCATAAAAAACAACATAATATCCTGATTAACATGGAAGACAGTTATGACTACAAATAAAGTAACAACAGCACTTAGCCTGTCTGTACTTGCACTTTCGATCTCTGCAAGTGTAGGAGCAGCACCTTCTTTCAACTCTGGTTTACATAACAACACAGCGCAATTGAGTAGCGAAAACCCGCTACCCAAGCGTTATATTGTTAAGTTCAAAACCGCTGATGCATCAGCAGGCTTTTCAATCGCAGCTAATGCTATTGACGATGCTCAATACGAGCCTAGAGCTAACGAAGTATTTTCTCACTTTCGTGCACTCAACAGCGTCTCTGCAAAAGAGATGAAACGAATCGGTCGCAGTAATAGTTATACGGTTAAGTTAGCTGGGAAAGATCTGCAAGCGCTACGATTCCGCGCCGATGTAGACTATGTTGAAGAAGATGTGCCACGTCGACTACTCAGTGAAACTACGCCTTGGGGGCAAACCTATGTTGGTGCAACCACTCTAAGCGATAGCCAAGCAGGTAATCGTACTATTTGTATTATTGATTCGGGCTATGACCGTGGTCATAACGATCTCAATGCTAATAATGTCACTGGTACTAATAACTCTGGCACCGGTAATTGGTTTGAACCTGGAGCGGGAAACGCGCACGGTACTCATGTGGCAGGCACTATCGCAGCGATAGCAAATAATGAAGGTGTGGTTGGGGTAATGCCAAACCAAAATGCCAACATTCACGTTATTAAAGTATTTAACGCTGCAGGTTGGGGTTACTCTTCATCTTTAGTCTCAGCAGTTGATACCTGTGTGAGTAATGGCGCTAATGTTGTCACTATGAGTTTAGGGGGGTCAAGCTCAAGTAACACTGAGAAAAATGCCCTGGCTGCTCATGAAAGTAATGGCGTGTTGCTTATCGCCGCTGCTGGTAACGCTGGTGATAGCACACACAGCTACCCAGCATCTTATGATGCTGTTATGTCAGTCGCTGCGGTTGATAGCAACAAAGACCATGCTGCATTCTCTCAATTTACCAACCAAGTTGAGATCTCCGGTCCAGGTGAAGCCATTCTTTCTACAGTCACTCGAGGCGAAGGTCGTCTAGCAGATATCACTATTGCTGGTCAGTCTTACTTTGATAACGGCGTAGTGCCTCATAATCGTTACGTGCAATCAGGTTCGAGTCATGTACCTACCCCATTGATTGGTAGCGTTACCGCAACACTTGCTGAATGTACCGTTAACGGCAGCACTTTCAACTGTGGCAACATGGCAAACAAAGTGTGTCTTGTTGAACGTGTAGGCAATCAAGGGGCAAGCTACCCAGAAATTGATGCAGTTAAGGCTTGTAACTCTGCCGGCGCGAGTGCCGTGATTGTCTATAGTAATAACGCATTACCAGGACTTCAAAATCCATTCTTAGTCGATAGCAGCAACGAAGCTACAATCGTATCTGTGTCTGTTGATCGTACTACAGGCCTTGCCCTTCGTAACCAAATTGGCGCATCTGTTACTGTTGCCAATACTGATAATGAAGATTACGAGTATTACAATGGTACCTCTATGGCGACCCCACATGTATCAGGTGTGGCAACACTTGTGTGGAGTCATCATACGCAGTGTAGCGCAGCGCAAATTCGCGCAGCGCTAAACGCGACCGCAGAAGATCTAGAAACTACAGGCCGCGACAACAATACTGGTTATGGCTTAATTAGTGCGGTTGCGGCGAAAGCCTACTTAGATGAGTCATGCACCGGCCCTACCGATCCTGGAACAGGCGGTGGTGACAATGTATTGGTTAATGGCGTATCTAAGTCAAACTTAGCGGGTGCTAAGAGCGATGAGCTACATTACTCTATCGATGTGCCCGCTGCAGCAACAGACTTGAGCTTTGCTATGAGCGGTGGCAGCGGCGATGCGGACCTTTACGTGCAATTTGGCGCAGCGCCAACATCTGATAGCTATGATTGTCGTCCATGGAAAGGCGGAAACGTTGAATCATGCCCTATCACTAGCGCACAATCAGGTACATATTACGTTATGGTTCAAGGCTACAGCGCATTTAGTGGTGTAAACCTTATTGCAAGTTTCACTGAAGATAACGGTGGTGGAACGGGCGGCGGAACAGGCGGTCCTGCGACATATAGCAATAACAGTAGCTACAGTATCCCAGATAACAGTAGCGCAGGTGTCACCAGTACAATTGCAGCCGCTCGAACGGGTGATTCAGGTACTGTCACGGTAAAAGTAAATATTAGCCATACCTACATTGGTGATTTACAAGTAGAGCTGCATAGCCCTACGGGTCAAATCGCGGTATTACATGATAATACCGGCGGCAGTGCAAACGACATTGTTAAGACTTACACCGTCGATATGTCTGGCAGCGACTCCGTTGGCAATTGGCAACTGAAAGCCGTTGATAATGCTCGACGCGATACTGGCACGATTAACGCTTGGGAGTTAAGTTTCCAATAATCATCGACCGATTTTAACAACATTTTAGAGAGCCTTACCGGCTCTCTTTTTTTTGCTCTGCATTGAGCTGACATATATAGTGATTTAACTGATATAATTACCTCAATAGTATCTGCAATGAACGTAACCATGACACAAGCAAACAACCCATTACACGGTATCAAGCTAGAAGCCCTACTTAACGATCTAGTCGAGCATTATGGCTGGGAAGAGCTTGGGGAACGCATCAATGTGCGCTGCTTCAAACATGATCCAAGCATCAAGTCGAGTCTAAGATTTCTGCGTAAAACCCTCTGGGCCAGAGAGAAGGTTGAATATCTTTACCTTAAGATGAACAAATTACCTTTGCCAGCAAGAAAGCCAAGGGATGACGGCTATCAAGCCAGTGATAAAACGCTGCGCGCAGCCAATAGCAGGGCGACTGATAAGCCGAGCACAGACTCAAATGATGACACTCAAGTAAATGCCAACATCTGGGGGAAATAACTAAAGAAGGCTTAACAACCACAGTTGTTAAGCCTTCTTTTATTGCCGTTAAATTGACCGTCATATAGGAAAGTCAAAAATGAGCCGCCAAACCTGTACACCGTCCCCCCGACGATAACTCACTCCAAATCTGCTCATATTAAACAGATCCCATCCGACCGGCTTGGTAAAAGCCAGGGTTATCCCAGCTTCAAAACTATTTGTCACCAAAACATCCTCTTCAAAAGGAGTCACAAATCTAAGCTTATCAAAGTACCAATAACCGGCGACAAAAAATCTTGGTTCTACGCCAATATCTGCAACCTGAAAATGATAATTAGTGCCTATGTCAACGCCAGATTGAATCGCTGAATAGGTTTCATTAGGGCCTTCATCAAGACTGTTGTAGCCCGCAAAAAAGATGCGGTTTACCCAGATAGGCTTTGTTTCTTTAAGTTCGAAATCAAGCAGGCTCGACATACCTGCAGAGTAAATGATGACATCGTTGCCATTAGTGGTATTCGTACCGACACCCAGATCGACATAGGATTGAAACTCATGGGTATCTGAAGTCTTCACCCGATACTCTATCCCAGGGGTAAAAGTGGCTGTTCCTACACTAGTAGGAAAGTCACCGTCTGGAATATCACTCCAAGTAAAATTGTAGAAACCGAGTGATAATGGTGTGCGTAGTACTAAGGACTCTGTTTCTGTTCGCTCAAGGTCAAAGCTTATAGGGATATTAACAACCGTCGCATTTTGGCCAGCGGTACGGTAAACACCGCTACCTAAATAATTGGCAAATGCATAATGGCTGTAATCTGTTTCAGCATTGGCCGGCAGGACAAAAATGATCAGCAAAATTGAGAGGTAACGCGAAAGGGCCATAAATTAAATGCAAACTTAACTGTTCTCTAATTGATAGCCCTGAATATAGCGGTATAACCATGGAAAAGCCACGGTTAGTGAACCTAGCCTTTATCTTCCTCAGTAAAATGATACTCAGACATCATATGCCCTAATTCAGTCGACTTGGTCTTAAGATAACCTTCGTTATAGCGATTTTTACCAACTTGAAGTGGCACACGCTCAACAACCTCTAAACCAAAGCTTTGCATCGCTTTTACTTTTCTTGGGTTATTGGTCATCAGTCTAACTTTAGTGACACCGATCTGCTCCATCATGGGAATAATCATGTCATATTTACGCATATCGGCAGCAAAACCTAAACGCTCATTTGCCTCGACAGTGTTTGCTCCAGCGTCTTGCAACTCATAGGCTCTGATTTTATTCAGTAACCCAATACCGCGGCCTTCTTGCCGCAAATAAAGGATAAATCCCTGACCAACTTCAGCAATATTCTGCATCGCTGTTTGCAACTGAAAACCACAATCACAACGTAAACTAAAAAGCGCATCACCGGTTAAACACTCGGAATGAATACGACCTAAAATGGGGCTCTCGGCATCAAATACGCCCAATGTAAGCGCAACGTGCTCTTTACCTGTCTCGCTATCTTCAAAGCCGTGCATTTCAAAAACACCCCAAGGTGTTGGCAATTTTGAAGACGCGATATATTTAATCGACATGATAAAACCTTAACGACTACTCTCATTCCCTGAGACTGCTGAAATCCTGATAAAGAGAAAATGTGAATTGGAACTAACTTAACGGCGACACAAAATCCCGAACATTAACTATCGCTAGTTAATCATTCAATGACAATGTGTGACGCTACAGCGCAGCATAAGCTGCGCACTTAAACATAAACTTGAAGCGGCTCACTAAATGAATAAATCAGCCTACTGTTTGCTTAAAATTCTTTCGCTGCAAAACCAGTAACTTGTTTTATACCCATTTCGCGACCAAGTGCAGTCATAGGGTGAACAACCACTAATCCTTTAACTGACTTTTTCAATTTACCCATATCCGCTTGTTCAGCTTTAGTCAGTACACGGTTAAATTTAAGGTCTTTAACCGTTGAACCTTCTTTACCTAACTCACGATTTTGCTGATTTTTAACGTTAGCAATACGCTTAGTTAAAGTGGCAATCTCACGTTTAAATTGGATTATAACCCCAGGGTCATCGCGCTTTTCAGCTGCTGCTAACTTACGACGAAACTTATCGAGCTTATCGTTGAGCGTTTGCAGCTCCTGCTTTAAATTCATTTACAAACCTTAAATTCAAATCTAAATTACATATTTAGAAACAAAAACAGCCTCAAATAAAGTATTGACGCTGTTTGTCATTATTGCCTCATTATAACAGCATATAGTGCAATATTACCTAGGTTTATGCTTAGCTTATCTTAGATAATGGATCACTTGGTTACTACTGCCTCTAAAAACTAAACTTGGATCAGCCAGTAGTTGCTCAAATTTGCCATCGACAACCACATTGACCAGATCGACCACCGCTTGCTGCTCTGTGGTTAATTGGCCGACTAAATAGCCGGTCCACAGCCAAATATCTTTACCAGGACATTGCTCTTTTACCCGTTTAACCAGCTCAAGAATAGCCGTCACATTGCCAGGGAAAAGTGGATCGCCACCAGAAAGAGAAAGCCCTCGCCTTTTTATACGAGTATCATTTAAGTCATCAATGATGGTCTGTGTCATAGCCTCATCAAACAGATGACCAGAGCATGGATTCCAAGTTGATTGATTATAACAACCGCGGCATTGATGCTCACAACCTGAAACAAATAGCGTAGCTCGAGTACCAGGGCCATTAATTACATCGGTCTGATAATATTGATGATAATGCATATTAAGATTTTCCTTAACAAAAAAAGGTGCCAATTAAAGCACCTTGTTTCGTTCTTGCAGGCCTTAAATTAAAGGTGCTTAATTCGGCGCTTAACCTCTTCCTGCTTACCATAGTTAAATGGCCTTGCATCAGGGCTGCCTAAGTAACCACATACACGTCGAGTCACCGACACTCTACTTGGCTCATGGTTACCGCACTTGGGGCAAGTAAACCCTTTACTGGTACAACTAAACTCCCCCATGAAGCCACAGTCATAGCACTCATCTATCGGTGTATTAGTGCCGTAATAAGGCACTCTTGAGTAGCTGTAATCCCACACATTTTCCAATGCTTCTACATTGTTTTGCATGTTTGGAAACTCGCCATAACAGATGAATCCGCCGTTAGCGATCTCTGGGTACGGTTGTTCAAAGTCTATCTTATCGTACGGGTTAACTTGCTTTTCAACGTCTAGATGGAAGCTGTTAGTGTAATAACCTTTTGAAGTCACCCCCTCGACCACACCGTAGGTTTTGGTATCGATGCTACAAAAACGGCTACATAAGTTTTCACTTGGTGTGCTGTAAAGGCTAAAGCCGTAACCAGATTCTGCTTTCCACATATCTGTTGCTGCTTTCAAGTACTTGATCACTTCAACTGCTTTTTCTCGCAGTAATGCATTGTCGTAAACGTGAGCCTCTGTGCCGTAAAGTGCATTGATGGTTTCATGTAAACCAATGTAACCAAGAGAGATTGACGCACGGCCATTCTTAAAGATCTCTGAGACGTCATCATCTGCACGCAATCGTACGCCACATGCACCTTCCATATAGAGAATCGGTGCCACACGCGCTTTAACGCCGTCTAAACGAGCGATACGAGTATCTAATGCTTTACGGGCAATGAGCAAACGCTCATCTAAGATACGGTAAAATTCAGCTTCATCGCCATTCGCTTCAAGTGCAACCCGCGGCAGGTTCAAACTTACCACACCTATGTTATTACGCCCTTCATGTACCAGTTCTCCATCCTCCTCAAAAGTCCCGAGGAAGCTACGACAACCCATTGGCGTTTTAAATGAACCGGTAACCTTCTCAACCTGCTCATAGTTAAGAATATCTGGGTACATACGTGTTGTTGCACACTTTAGCGCAAGTTGCTTGATATCGTAGTTACAATCACCCGTTTTATGGTTAATACCATCACGGATAGCAAAAACAAGCTTTGGAAAAACGGCTGTCTTACGGTTTTTGCCTAATCCAGCAATACGCACTTTCATCATAGACTGTTGAATTAGGCGAGATTCCCAAGAGGTCCCTAACCCGAAGCCGAAGGTCACAAATGGCGTTTGGCCATTGGCGGTATGCAGAGTGTTAACTTCATACTCAAGCGACTGGAATGCATCATGACACTCTTTCTCTGTCAATGAGGTCGCAAATGCTTTGGCATCAGTAATGCCCCAAGTCAGCGCGACTTGGTAATGCTTGTCATAGCTCTTAGCAACAAATGGTGCCAGTACTTCATCAATACGGTTAATCGTGGTTCCGCCATAGATGTGGCTGGCAACTTGCGCGATGATCTGCGCAGTAACGGCTGTTGCCGTTGAAATAGATTTAGGCGTTTCAATCTCGGCATTGCCCATTTTGAAGCCTTGGGTCAACATGCCTGCAAGATCAATCAGCATACAATTGAACATTGGGAAGAATGGTGCGTAATCTAAATCATGGTAGTGGATCTCACCTGACTCATGGGCCGCAACGACATCTTTTGGTAAAATGTGGCACTTGGCATAGTGCTTAGCAACAATACCTGCCAACAAGTCGCGCTGAGTTGGGATCACTTTTGAATCTTTGTTAGCATTTTCGTTCAATAGCGCCGCATTACTCTGCTCAACTAAGCCACGGATCTCTTGATTGAGTCTGCTACTCACTTCACGTTTTGTATCTCTATCGTGGCGGTACTCAATGTACACACGTGCCAATGATTTGTATGGCCCTTCCATTAACAAGTTTTCCACTGCATCTTGAAGATCGTGAATATTTATCTCATCTAAATTGGCCACCGAATCCGCTGCTTGTTTCGCGACTTGTGCTGCGTAAGCGGTGTCATCAATACCTGCCGAGTTAGCAGCTGCTATCACTGCGTCTTTAATCCTTGTTTCGTCAAAAGGCGTACGGTAACCATCCCGTTTAATAACTACTGGCATTGTATAACTCCTATTTTACATCAGCTACAAGCAACACTACATATAGTGGCACTTTTATTCTAAATCACAATATGTAGCGCATTAAGCTATAAAAAGACTGCCAGTACTTTGATCCAGATCATTATTTTAAACAACGAAGTTAATAAGAAAAAATAACTGGGGACGATCACGCTTATCTAAAATTATGCCCTTGACGATGGCCTATAAGCGGGCTAGTGACAGTATAAAGTTGGGATAAATTGTGGATAAATAAATAAGAAGATTTATGGCTTATCTTTAACTGACTGTTGATGCAACAGGAAGTTGAATAATCCGAGTAAACAACAAAATGTTTATCTGCGCTGAGTGGGGAATTGTTAGCCGTTTTGGTGTTTATAACTGTGTACAGTAGGCCTCATTTTTTACAACTGAAGCCATTGAGCTAGGGCAAGCAGATCCAACGTGCTTAGTGTTGTTTAGCGAGCGCCAAATAACTATTCAGCTGACCAGTGGCTTGTTGGTGCTCACCTGTCATAGAAGCAAGTTGCATCAAAGATTTTATCCCTTGATATTGATTCTTTTGTTGATCCGTTAATGCTCTATCTGAATCTAGCAAGGCAGTAATATCGCTAGCGACGCGGTTCGCTTTCTGCGCAACAGCTGGAGATTGGATTGAATCCATCGTGCGCATAATCCACTTTGCTTCATCTAACGTACCCGCCAACTCTCTATCTTCGCCACTGTTGGTTAGCGTAGCACGCTGCTCATCGATGAAGTCAGCTAGGGACTGTTCTTCTGCGGGTGGAATATCAAAGCCACTGTTGGTTAGGCGGTTGAGTTGTCCATCGGACAAAATGCCGTCTTGGTAAAGCCGTTGAATGAGGCTAGGCAGTTTCTCTGAGCTAAAACTACCATCTTGAAAGAAGTCTTTCGCCATCGCTTCTATCTTCTGCGCGCGTTCTGCTCGGCCAGATAACACTAGGCCATCATCATTAGCCGCGGTATTCGTTGTCGAGGCTGGTACGCCAGCATTAACCGCTTGCACAGCTGCAGTGCTGCCAACGCCAGTCTGAGTGCTTGACACACCGTATGCATCTGCCAGCACAGCGCCGCTATTAACAGGGGTATTGATACTACTTAATGGATTCATCGTCAAAAATTCGGCACTGATTTAGTTATAGTCTAACTAAAGCAGGAAGCGTGCCGTTTTTGGAGTGGTAAAACTGACTGCTTACTTTTGATTCAGTTCGCTGGTTAAGGTCAGGCACAGTGTGCGTAGTGATTCAATCTCCTGCTCAGTCATATTGACCTTATTGAGCAGAGTTTGCTTCTGCGAAAGCGCATCGGCTTGCAGTGCTAATCCCGCTTCAGTCAGCGCAATAACTTTTTTACGCTCATCAGTTTCATCAGGCAAACGTTGTAAAAAAAACTTGCTCTCTAAACGTTTAACAATCGGAGTCAATGTGCCCATGTCCAGACGAGTGGCTTGTGACAGCTGGGTCATGCTCGCTCTATCTTGCAGCCACAATGCTTGCATCACGAGATACTGCGCATAAGTGAGTTCATACTGATCCAACAAAGGTCGATAAGCACGCATAAGGGCATTGCCTGCGGTATACAGCGCAAAACAGACATTATCCGATAGACATGCTTCGGTCTCGTTATTCGATACTTTGTTCTTCACTACAACCTTCACCGCTTATATTAACTGCGGCGATCTTACCTGACTACAGTTAACAAAACTAGCTGACAGTAGATTTACTTTGCGCAAAGTTATTTTGCGCACAAAGCATTTGCATTAATTTTGTTGCTTGGCTATGATACGACCACTTACTTTGCGCACAAACAAAAATAAAGGATCATTATGAACACTAAGCAAATTCAACTTAAGTCTCGCCCAGAAGGATTGCCTGATGCCAGTAACTTTACCGAAGCAGAAGTGACTTTAGCTGCGATTAATGATGGTGAATTTCTAGTAAAGAATCTATGGATGTCAGTAGATCCCTACATGCGTGGCCGCATGATTGATAGAAAGAGCTACATCGCTCCTTTTGAAATTGGTGCCGTATTAGAAGGTGGTGCAATTGGTGAGGTTATTGAGTCAAACAATGTTGAATTTCCTGTTGGCAGCATGGTTAATAGCATGCACGGCTGGCGCAGCCATTATGTTAGCGATGGCACAGAAATAACCCGCCTACCGCAAACCCCCATCAACGAATCACATTTCTTAGGTGTCCTTGGAATGCCAGGCATGACCGCATGGACAGGCCTTAATCGTATTGCTGAGTTAAAAGCAGGAGAAACCTTATTCGTCTCGGCTGCGTCAGGTGCTGTAGGCAGTGTCGCAGTGCAGATTGGTAAATTAATGGGCGCTCGCGTTATTGCATCAGTTGGTTCAGACGAGAAAGCAGAGCATATCAAATCACTCGGTGTTGACGCCGTGATTAACTACAAGACCTGTGGCGACCTAACCGCTGCATTGGCGACAGTAGCACCAGAAGGCATCGATGTGTATTTTGAAAATGTTGGTGGCGATCATCTAACAGCCGCATTGAACAATATGAAAGATCATGGTCGCATTGCCGTTTGTGGCATGATTTCACAATACAACGATACCGTGCCAACACCAGGGCCGAGCAACTTGGCACAGATCATCATGAAGAAGCTAAAGATTGAAGGCTTCATAGTGTTTGAACATTGGGCTCATTACCCAGAATTTGCTAAGCAAATGAGTCAATGGCTAGCGGGAGGCAAAGTGACCGCAGAGCAAACTATTTATGAAGGGCTATCCAGCGCACCAGAGGCCTTTATCGGACTATTTGAAGGTAAAAACCGCGGTAAGATGATTGTAAAACTTGATTGATTAAATTGTAATAACACATAAAAAAGGGCCTGACGGCCCTTTATTTGCTATTAACTTGTTCTCGTTATTTAGCGATATGATGCCAGTGCTGCTTCAATAAGGTGGGCAACTTGCTCGACTGCCGCCTCACCTGCTGCAATAGCCTCTTCCGCACGGTGAAACTCCATGGTACCGATATCACCTAAGTCAGGCACGATACAAATATCAGGCGGGTCACCCATTAGCCTTGCGCGCTTATGACGTTGCTCTAATATCTCCATCGATTGTGACATCACCGCAAGCATACCGGGGTTGGGGTTGATGTGGTCGCCGATTTTGTTGTTCGGTGAAAATTTATCCGTTAGGCCAGCGATGTAATCTCTTCCGCGCGCGAGCAGATCGGTAAAGCCCAGCTCTTGATGCTTCTCAGCTTCTGCGACCTCCTGGTTGGTTGGCTTATTACTTTTCATATTGACTGGCAATACTTGCAGATGACCGCGACGAATTCCATGTAGATCAACCGCAATAACGATATCGACACCCATTGCTCTGCTTACTGATACAGGTACGGGGTTCACTACTGCGCCATCCACCAGCCAGCGTTCGCCCACTTTTACGGGGGGCAAAATACCAGGCATGGAACATGATGCGCGCACTGCATGACGCAAATCGCCTTCGGTAAACCAAATCTCTTGGCCAGAATATAGGTCCGTAGCAACCGCCGTAAATGGTTTTTTCAGCTGCTCAATCTGCATGTCACCCATGCGTTTTTGCAATACATCAAAAACCTTTTCACCACCAATGAGCCCGCCTTTACGCCAGCTAAGATCCATCAGCCCGAGAACATCCCAACTACTAAAACTTCTAACCCATGCCTCTAACTCTCCGAGATGATCGTTAGCATAGGCAGCTCCTACAACTGCGCCGATAGAGCAGCCAGCAATTTTATCGGGATAAACACCCATTTTCGCCAGCCCATTGAGCACCCCAATATGCGCCCAGCCTTTAGCTGCACCACTTCCTAAAGCGAGTCCAATTTGAACTGAATTATTATCCGACACGCGCGTTGACTCCTGCAATCAATGAAGATTTACGGTTGGTTTGTTGTTTTTCCATATTACAGACCAATATTACTCCATTACAGCCGCTTAATTTAAACTGATTTAATCTAATTAAGTGAATACTATCGTGCTATTTATCTATATCGACCCTTACTAGCAGTCTATTTAAGATAAACTTAATGGCTAATCATAGCTCTCCTCTACCTATCTAGGCTATAATACTCGGTCAGATTATTTTAGGAGTTCACCTTTGCAATTCACCGATTTTTCACTGGATCAACGTCTTTTACAAACCTTAAAGCACATGGGTATAGACACCCCAACAGAGATCCAGGAACAAGCCATACCTATTGCCCTTGCTGGCAAAGACTTAATGGCATCATCTAAAACAGGTTCAGGTAAAACCTTGGCGTTCTTATTACCTGCAATGCAAAGGATGATTTCGTGTAGAGCATTGAGTAAGCGCGATCCACGTGTGGTTATTTTGCTACCCACTCGCGAGCTTGCGACTCAAGTTTATAGTCAGCTGCGATTACTGGTTGCTAACACCCAATATAAAGCCACCAAAATTCTAGGCGGCGAAAACTTTAACGACCAAGCCAAGGCTCTCGCCCGTGACCCACATTTTGTTGTGGCAACGCCCGGCCGTTTAGCCGACCATTTAAAGCAACATCATATACACCTTAACGGGCTTGAGTTGCTCATACTTGATGAAGCCGATCGTATGTTGGATTTAGGCTTTGCCGATCAACTGAAGCAAATTAACCAAGCAGCCGATCATAAGCGTCGTCAAACATTGATGTTTTCTGCCACGCTTGATCATGGCGATGTCAATGAAATTGCTGCAGAGTTGCTTAAAACACCAGAGCATGTCGCTATTGGTGCGGGTAATTTAGAACACAAAGATATTACCCAACGTATATTCCTATGTGATCACCTTGATCATAAAGAGGCATTACTATCGCGTATTTTAAAAGATGAGCAGCAAAAGCAGATCATCATCTTTACCGCCACCAGAGTCGATACCGATCGCCTAGCTAAAAAGCTCGCTGATGAAGGCTTTAAAACCGCATCTCTGAGTGGTGAGCTGAAGCAAAATGCACGTAACCAAATCATGGATGAGTTTAGCCGTGGTTTACAGCAAATATTGGTGACCACAGATGTCGCCTCTCGTGGTCTAGATCTACTCAACGTATCTTTGGTTATCAACTTTGATATGCCTAAATTTGCTGAAGAATATGTACACCGTATTGGTCGCACCGGCCGTGCAGGTGCTAAAGGTGATGCTGTTTCGCTGGTAGGCCCTAAAGATTGGGTTAACTTTACCCAGGTACAAACCTTCCTGAACAAGAAATTTTCCTTCAGTGAGCTTGAAGGCTTAAAAGGTAAGTTCGCGGGTTTAAAACCAAAACTCGCCAAAAAGGCTAAAGCAAAACCTACAGCGAAGAAAAAAGCCGTAACAGCCAAGAAAAGAACCGCAGCTAAGGCATCTGCTAACCGCGATAGACGCTTTGCCACAGGCATTGATGTCGGTGACGCACCTATGCTTAAAAAGCCTAAATCTAAGCTGCAAGATACGCCTGAAGATTAAAAATAACCAGAGCTAAGGCTGTTTCTGAAACGCTGTGGTAGTTATCTATCGCAGCGTTTTTTTAATTAGTAGCTACAAATTACTTAGCTATTTTCTTACTCCAATTTTTATCCGCTCGCTCTATATAAACCGCAGTATCTTTAAGCCAGGTTTCCCTTACCCCAAGACTATAATTTAAATACAGTTTATTATTTAAGATAGTAAATGCACTCGGCTCGGTATCCACCACAAACCCTTTAGACATACCGTAAGCGCAGTAGCCACCATATTGTGGTACGTAGTATTGCGGATCTCGCTCAAATATTGTTTGATTTAGCTCACTGCTAAACAGCCACTGTACATCGTTATACTGACTACTATACTCAGCCTTGCCTTTAACGGGTTGTTGCTCGGTAAAGTAAGCCACTATATCGTAGCCATTCACAGCTACACCTTTATCTTGATAAGTCGGTTCTCCAGCCAAACTAGTGCAGCCTACTAAGACAACACTCAATAATAGTGCCGTCCACTTCAAAATTGTGCTGCTAAAACCTGCATGTCTAAACCTTAGCTTCATTGCAATGTCCTCTTTTCCCTCAAGGGAGCTACTGTATCTCACCTATATGACCGAATTACCTCTGTGTGTATTTCATTAACGCTCAATTCAGATTAATTTTGAGTGAATGTCGTACAACAATAGGAAATTTATTGCTAATTGCTAACGCTAAACACTGACCAGTGAGAGAAATAGCGCTACAATATGCGCAATATTGTTATTTCTAAGGTTTATCATGAGAGTTTGCGGCGTAGAGTTAAAAGGTGGCGAAGCCATCATCAGTTTATTAAGTTATGAAGGTGAAACCTACAATGTGCCTGATTGCCGTCAGAAATCATTCGCTATTTCAAACTCAGCACAAACCGAGACCATTCGCGATTTTCACTTTGCCTTTAGTAAGCTTTTAGAAGATTACCGTGTCGATGAAGTCGTGATCATAGAGCGCGAACAAAAGGGTAAAGGCGCTGGCAGCGTCACTAGCTTTAAACTTGAAGCTGCCATTCAAGTGATTGGACTTCCAGTGACGCTTATCTCACCTGTGACGATTAAAGCGCAATTGAAACGTAATCCGCCACAAGTTGACTTTGAAGGGCTAGATCTAAAACGTTTTCAACGTAATGCTTTTGACGCAGCGTATGCATCTCATAACGAGAGTATCTTCAAAAGAGAAGAAGACTAATCAGTCGTTAAGGGCACCGCACTAGGAACGTAGTCTTGTCGCTTAAATGCGCAAAGAGAAACAGCTGTTAAGCTGTCGTTCCTAGGTTAACCCTGCTATTAATTATGCCAAATTTACCCTACCTCAGTGGCTATCAAGCCGAAATACTACAGCAAGTACAGACCCTATTATCTCAAGGTAAATTAGGTGAGTTTCTACTTAAAAGACACCCTGTAATCCACTCTGTAACAACAGATAAAGCGTTGTATGAATATACCATCGCTATCAAAAACCAATATTTACGCAAATCTCAGCCGTTATCGAAGGTCATCTTCGACGACAAAATCTCGCTTAAACACCAAGCGCTAGGCTTACATTCTTATGTTGCTCGTAAACAAGGTGCCAAGATAAAAGCCAAAAATGAGATCAGAATATCTTCTCGCCTGAAAAAGGTCCCTGAAGGGTTACTGAGAATGGTGGTGGTGCATGAGCTGGCACACCTGAAAGAGAAAGATCATAACAAAGCCTTCTACCAGTTATGCAACCACATGGATGGTGACTATCACCAGTTAGAGTTCGAGTTAAGAGTGCTACTCACCTTAATCGACGCAGAGCAAAACCCCTACCGATAGCTTACACGCTTTAATTGATAACGATTTTCATTTACAATACTAACACTTGATTTTAATCTTGAGTTGTTATGAGTGAAAAGCAGTGTAGTCAACAGCAAAAGTACCAGCATAAGCTTGCTAAATCGCAGCGTAAGCTTGGTTTCTATCTGTCTTTAACGACAATGGACAGCATTAAGCACAAGGTCTCCATCAGAAAGCGATTAGCTAAAATTGAAAAGTACCAACTTAAAATCCTTAAATACCAAGCGAAACTAGCCAGCAACATCAATACGGTAAAACAACCAACTATTGCCTATACCAAGCTGCATAGTGCTAACGACAATGGCGCATTTACATCACTCAGACTAATAGACAAATTAAGCCTAAACCGTACTCAGATATTGCATCGTCCATTTAAGGCCAGCCCTTGTAAGAGCTGCCCTGCGCTCAGAGGCAAAACATGTCTATGTGCCCTTAAGCAACAACAGCGATTACAGGCACTTTAAATGCCTGTCGTCATTAAAAGTAAAAAGCCATCAATTGATGGCTTTATTGGTGTTAGCTTACCGAGCAAAATTCATCTTGGTTCAAGCGCTAAGCCTAACTTTAGACCTCGCCCATCATCATTTTACGCACTTTAACTAATTGCTCAAAAGCGCCCATCTCTTTTTTAGATAATTGGCTCGCCATCGGAATTTTTGCTTTCATCGGGTTAACCGCTCGGCCATTAATGTGGAACTCATAGTGTAAATGCGGGCCTGTTATACGTCCTGTATTACCCGACAATGCAATCACTTGACCTCGTGATACCCGCTGGCCTTTATGAACCAGCGATTTAGATAGGTGCAAATAGCGAGTACGGTACTTGTTACCATGTTCTATTACCACGTATTTACCAGCAAATCGGTGATCGGTAACCAAAGATACAATACCATCACCTGGCGCTATAATCTTAGTGCCGATAGGTGTCGCAAAATCAGTGCCGTTATGCGGTGATGTACGCCCCGTCACCGGGTGATGACGATTAGGGTTAAAGCTAGAACTAATGCGGTAGTTTCGTGTCAGAGGGATCCGCTGAAAGGCTCTCGCTAAGCTTCTGCCCTTTTCATCGTAAAAATTCCCATCACTAAACTGGTAGGCATTAATGCTGCTACGACCGCGATCAATAGTAACCCCCAAAATGTTACTACTGCCCGTCGCTACACCATCAATAAATTGATCGTTCATCAGTACTGAAAACTTGTCCCCTGCACGAAGGTCACGCGCAAAATTAAGTTTCTCTTTCAATAACGATTCAATCCCTTGGATCTCTGCCGCATTAAGACCCATTTTCTTCGCCGAAAGGTAAAACGAGCCATTAATCTCGCCGACAACGCTGCGGTTACGCCATATACCTTCGATGTTAATCTCATCGACATTAAAAGAACCATCGTCAAATCGGCTATAGGTCACTTGTCTTGCGGCACTAAAATAGAGTGTTAACTTTTCAAGTTCACCAGCCTCATCGAGCCAAAACTGGATCTGGTTACCTGGCTGCAGAGTATCCAGTGCCAACACGTTTAAATCTGCTTCTAACACGCGATACATGGTTTGCTGATCGACACTACCTTGCTCGAATAAACCACTCAAGGTGTCACCTGTAACAATCACTTTTTCAAACCTAGGACTCTCTATCAGAACATGACTCACTGACGCGGATGAAGATTGTGAGATCAACGCTTCTATATCCAATTCCACTGGAATGCGCTGCGATAACAACTGTTGATTTTGTGGTAGTAAAAATGCGCCACCAAACAACAACACTGAACCCATTAAGATTTTTCGATGCAGAGAAGGCAAAGCTGCGAAACGAATAATCGACATTTTAAAAAAAGAAAATTTACCTGACTGCAACCTAAGTCCAACCTTGAATTATTATTTATTTCATTCACGCCAAATGCCCCCTATATTTGAAGGCTAACGCCAATTTATACCAAATAATCGCCGCTATAAAAACTCTTTAAACGCACAAAATCGCAATTTTGTTGCATGGAAAAGCAAGTTTGATCGTGTTCGAGGTTAAACAGAGTGAAATCTACAATGCAGGACATCCCATTATGGCGCTAATTCGCCTCATTTCTAGCGTAAAACTGGTATAGGCACATTAACAAAAACGGCTTAAGCAACCTGCTCAAGCCGTTAGTATTTAAACATACGTACGTCAAATTAACGCACTCGCTAAATGTTTATGGCAATACGATTGAGATCTCGCTGCCCATAGCACTCTTATTAATGTCTATTCGAGTCCCTATTTGCTCTTTCATTTCCGACACATGAGAGATAACACCGATCATGCGTCCAGATGACTGCAGATCCATCAAAGTTCTTATGGCTAAATCTAGAGAGTCTTGATCTAAACTGCCAAAGCCTTCATCAATAAATAGAGTATCGAGCTTAATGCCACCCGCATAAGCTTGCACAACATCCGATAAACCGAGTGCCATCGACAGTGCCGCCATAAAGCTTTCACCACCACTGAGCGTTGCTACAGGGCGTACTTTTGAGGTGTAAGCATCTTCCACTTCAAGCTCCAGTCCCGAGGCTTTATTGCCTTTGGCTCGCTCTTCCTTACGAATTAAACGATAGCGCCCTTTGCTCATCAGCTGTAATCGCTCACTGGCCTCAAGCAACACATCATCAAGCAACACACTTAACACAAAACGCTGTAGGCTGACCTTGTTGCCCGTCTGGCCATTCGCCACCTCGGACAATGTGCCAATGATGGCATACTCATCTTCGAGCTTTTTGGCTTGTTTATCGGCTTCTTGGAGCAACTTCTGAGTCTGTGTGAGCTGATTCACCCTGCTCTGTAACACCTGCCAGCTATGTTCAGCTTCACGCTGCTCAGTCTGACTCGTTGCCACGCGCGCCTCAGCATCGGCTAACAGAGGTTTAACTTGCCCGTCCAACTTATCGCTGATTTGAGTAAGCCTGGTCTGATTAGCAATACAATCCTGTTGATACGTAGCAATCTCATCAGCTAAATCTTTAAGCGCTTCAGTAGATAACAGCGCCTGAGTTAATGCCTGCTTATCACTGAATCCTGACTTATCTAACTCAGCATTAAGCTCGGCTTGGACCTTATCACTTTGCTCCCTTGCCTGAGTTAAATTCGACTGAGCTCCCGCTAAAGCCGCAGACTGTGCAGCATCTAGCTCTAGGGCTTGCGTATGAGACTGACGTATGGTGTTTATCGTTTGCTGTAAATCTGTTAGATGACTCTGAGCTTGGTTAATCGCACTGTTAAGCGCATCTATGCTGCGATATTGCTCTGGAATAGCCGCAGAGGCCTGCTCTGACTGCCCTTTAAGGCTAGATGCATGATTTTGCAGCTCTTGAAATCGCTCACGTTCAGCATCCAGCCCCGTTTGTAATTCCCTCTCCTTTGATTGCCAAGCTTGTATCTGCTGTCTTAGAAGAGCTAAATCTTGTGCTGCAGAGTTAGCTTGGTTCACTTGCAACTCTAGTTGATGAAGCTGGGATTGTAGCGACTCTAGAGAGTGAGCAGCCCATTCACCAAGTTTTTGTTGATATTCATCTTTGAGCTTCGTCTGCTCCTGAAGTTGAGCTTTTAGCCCTTTATAATCAGCTATCGCTTGATTCAATGCATCTTTGGCTGCTTCACAGACCTGCTTGCTTGACTCTAATTCCTCCTCCGTCGGCAGCACCTGCTCACTAAAGGCTGGCTTAGGGTGTACATCGCTGCCACATACCGGACAAGGTTCTCCAGGATTGAGCTTTTGCGCCAAAATACTTGCTTGGCCACGATGCCAGATCAACTGTTGTTGATCATAAGCTTCCCCCTTAGCTTGGGCATCTAATCGAAGTTGCTTACCTTTCGCTTCAGCCTGTTTCAGTGCTTGATTGGTATTTTCAGCATGACGATTAGCAACTTGCCATTTCTGGTAGCGTTCAATCAAGTCACCTTGTGCCGTCAGGGCTTGCTGAACATTAACCTGCCCACTAGCAACTTGTTCTAACTGAGGGATGAGTTGCTCTGCTACATTTTTTTCTGTAATTAATGCATCTAATGCGGCCTTCTGATTAATGCCCTTCTCTTTAGCTTGATCACGCTCACTCCTTGCCTGAGTGAACGATTTTTGCAAGCTATCTAACCCCAGAAGTTGCGGCTCTAACAGAGTTAGACTCTGCTCATCAACCTGTGCTTTCTGCAGTTTCAAGTCCAACTCAGCCAATGAGTCATACTTGGTTTGGCTTAAGGCTAGTGCCTGCTCACTGCTCTGCTTAACAGATTTAATTCGGGTCAGGCTAGCTTGAGCTTGAATAACCTCTGTTTCACGTGTTAATGAAACATCTAATACTGGTTTTAGTTGCTGCGCCTTTTGACCACTTTCGAGTCTTGTTCTGTCTTGCTCAATCGCCTGCTTTTTCTCATCTAACACTGCAGCTGACTGGTTCAATTTATCCAGAGCATCGAAATCATTGGCCAGTAACTTGGCAGACTCAAACTGCTTGCTGACATTAATTAAGGCAAGACTCGCCTTATCTTTACTCTCAACGGCTTGAGTTAACTTAGGTGAACACTCGGTAAGTTCAACGTTTAGCGCTTCACCTGACTCAAGTTCAATATTATGTAAGATACCCTCTCGTTTATGACGGTGATCGCGCACTGCGCCTCTAATCGCTTGTGCTTGATACTTTAACTTGTCTTCAATTTTTCGGTAAATTTGCGTCTGAAACAACTGACTAAATATTTTCTCTCTGTCTTTTGAGTCCGCCATTAACAGCTCACGGAACTTGCCTTGGGGCAGCACCATCACCTGACGAAACTGGTCGGCATCTAGACCGGTTAGTTGCTCAATTTCAGCCGTGGCTTCTGAGACTTTACTCGGCACCAAAAGGTGTTCAGCCCCCTCGATATCAATCTTATAAAGCTGTGCTTCTGGCTTTTGTACTGTGTAGCCATCGCCACTCTTCTTAGCGCGTTGCTGCTCCGGAACGCGGCGAATACGGTATTGGTCTTCACCGAGTTCAAAACTAAAGGTCACTTCAGTCAATAAACCATCATCAGCGTTATCGCAGCGCATCTGGCTGCCTTCACGCTCATCACCGGTGGTTTTGCCATATAAAGCAAAACAGATAGCATCGAGTAAGGTGGTCTTACCGGCGCCTGTCGCTCCATTGATTAAAAATAGAGGGTTAGAGCCTAATGCTGAAAAATCGGTAACTTGAGTTGATGCAAATGGACCGAAGGCAGACATCTCTAGGGTAAGTGGTCTCATGAGGTGCACTCCGCTTTATGCAACTCGTCAATCGCAGTGCTCATCGCTTGGTGCTGCGCCTGCGTCATTGAGTCACCTGAGACTTGAGCAAAGAAATCGCTGAACATATCCATCTCACCCTTTTTGATATGATCTCGGCTTAGTTCAACCTTGCCCTTCTCGCTCATCAATCCAGTACGCTCTAAGTGCAGCACATTAGGATATACACTTCTCAGCTTACCCATGGCATCTAAAATGGCGTTTTTATCGCTCAATCTCACCATCAGGTAATCGTCTCGATTTAGATCGGTTTTACCGATCTCCAGCAATTTGGCTAGCTCACCTTCGACAATACGTACATCTCTTTTAGTGGTTAATGGCAGCAACTCGAATTGCGCTTTGCCATCGTCATCAAACTCAACCAAGGTGACAGACTTCTTTTGGTGCTGCTCGCTGAACGAATATTTGAGCATGGAACCCGAATAACGCACATGTTGCGCGCCTTTATATTGCGGCCCATGCAAATGACCTAAGGCTACATAGTTAAAAGGGGTAAACAATGCTGGTGACACCTTATCGGCACCGCCAATACTCAATGGACGCTCTGATTCAGATTCACTACCGCCATCAAGAAAACAATGGCTGAGCACCACTTTGGGTAAACCTTTACTGTCGTGTTCATGCACCTGTTCAAGCAGTTTAACCATCGCCTGCTCATGAGTACTGACCTCACAGTCAAACACATGACGCACCGTTGCGGGATCGGCATAAGGCAGACCATAAAACACCGCATTGCCCTGCTTACCTTTGAGCTCAATCGGCGTGAGTGTTTTTGTGAGTGGACCGACTATGTGCAAGCCACTATCTATCATCTGTCTTGAGGCAAAGCCCAGACGTTCATGACCATCATGGTTACCCGCTATCATGATCAGCGCAATATTGAGTTCATTAACTAAGCGATTTACCACTTCATCTAACAGCGCTACCGCATTGGCGGGCGGAATAGATCTGTCGTAGATATCGCCAGCAACGATTACCGCATCGACATCATGCTTAACTGCCAGTTCGACAATCTGATTTAATACTGAGCGCTGGTCGTCGAGCAGACTCTGATTATGAAGCTGCCTGCCAATATGCCAGTCAGAAGTATGGATAAATTTCATGCATTCTCGATTAAAATGAGGGAGATGGTGAACCTGTTTTTTGATTTAGCTATAGTAAGAAAACTATCACGGTTTCACAAGCATGATAACCCGTGTAACACTCACTTTGGCCGTCCAAGATGTGTTAATCTTTTTTGAGTTAAGCCCATTTGACAGATCACAGTGATAACTAGATTAATAACCTAGTTTTGGGATTAACTTTTTGTAATGATTCATCCACGTTGGTGCAAGGGATGGCACGTACAATTCATTTGTCAACCAACAACCCACTAGGATAACAAAATGAAATGGTCTAAATTAATCTGTGCAGCACTGGCCTTCACATCACTATCAGCACTCGCAGGCCAAGAAGACGACGCACTATCTGCACTCGCATTACAACGCGCTAATTACACCTTAGAGCAGGCGATTGAAAAGGTAACTACAGATTACGCTAAGCACATTGTCGAATTTGAAATTGATGATCATGATAATCAAGCAACCTATGATATTGAAGCTATCAATCTTGAAACAAAAGAGAAGCATGACATTGAATTAAGCCTTGCTGATGGCACGGTGTTAAAACATAAAACCAAAAATAGCTTAAGCCGATTAGATGATGATGACCTGTTAGCGTTACAGGAGTTACAAGCATCAAAATTTAACTTAGGCGCTACCATTGCCCAATTACAGCTAAAATATAGTGCTGATGTTTTTGAGTTTGAATTAGAGAATAAAAAAGGCATTACATTCTACAAGTTTAAACTGATGGGCGAGCAAGGCCTTACACGTGTCATTGTAGATGTAACCACTGGCAAAGCCATTCCGGTAATGAAGCGCTAACTCAGTCAACATTTATGGGGGAGTAGCACTCCCCTAGGGAAATTTTTTGCGAATTCTTGTTATTGAAGATAACCAGACTACTCGTCAATACTTACAAAAAGCCCTTCAAGAACAGGGCTATGAGATTGATCTAGCCGATAATGGCCAAGATGGATTATTCTTAGCGCTTGAGGGCGACTACCAATTAATAGTGCTTGACCGGATGCTACCTAAATTAGATGGCCTAACGGTATTATCGACGTTAAGAAACGCGGGAAAACAAACACCCGTACTGATTTTAAGTGCCTTAGATAGCGTCTCTGAACGTGTAAAAGGACTGCGTGAAGGCGGTGATGATTATCTCATTAAACCTTTTGCACTTTCTGAGCTACTAGTACGTATAGAGATTTTAATTCAGCGCAAAGGTACCCATAGCGAAAAGATAACCAGCGTTTTACACGTTGCCGACCTTAAAATGGATCTGCTTTCTCATCGGGTGTTCCGAGGCCCAACTGAAATATCCCTGCAACCAAAAGAGTTTAAGCTGTTGCGTTATTTGATGGAGCATAACGGACAAGTGGTATCTCGCTCGTTATTGTTTGAAGCAGTTTGGGACTATCAATTTGATCCACAAACGAATGTTATTGATGTTCATATGGCAAGATTGCGTAAAAAGGTAGAATTTGATGGTCTTACCCCCTTACTTGAAACAGTACGTGGCGTCGGTTACAGAATGGTGGAGCAGCGTTAAAACTGCCCACTCGGTGTGGCGTTTAACTCGTTTGTATACTGGTTTGTTATTATCAGTAGTGTCTATCTTATTGATAGTCTTGTATCAATTAAGCATTGGTCAAATGAACCGTCAGCAAGGGTTACAAATAGCCAATATTATTGCTCAGCAAACATTACTTGCTGAGCAACTAAGTACTGAGCAGTTTCTTGAACAATTTGAACTGCAGGCTCAAAGTTCACGTCAATACATTCTGAGTTATCAAACAAAGAAAGAGCTTATTGGTAGACTTAGCGAAATCCCAACAACTTTATCGCAATGCCCAAGCTTATCTCGTTTCCCGATTTGGTTAGACCAATTTGATGAGCTCAGACTGGTTTCCGGTTGTTCTCAGTCTATGGCCTCTGGAGCACTCATTATCGCTGTCGACGATGAATCATTATATGAACTTAAAGGACAGTTTATTAGTGCTTCAGCCGTTGCATTATTACTGGCCGTATTGCTCGGCATAATAACCGGATTGGTTTTTTCAATGCGCGTATTAAAACGCATTAACAGCTTTAATCAAGTCGCATTACAGGTTGAGTCAGGCCAATTGAGCGCACGTGTCGCTATATCTGAACAAAATGATGAATATGATCATATGGCGTTACATATCAATACCATGCTCAGTCAACTGCAGCACTCTTTTGAAACAATTTCCGGGATTACTGATGCGATTGCTCATGATTTACGTACGCCAATGAGCCATTTAAGGCAACAAATTGAATCGGAGATATTAAGTAAACGGCAACTGAACCTGCCCACTGAACAGCTACAACCTATGCTAGATAAGCTCGACGAGATACTATTCACCTTTAGTGCAATGCTAGAGTTAACTAGGCTTCAGCAACAAAAAGAGAGCAACAGCCAATACTTTAAAACAGTTAATTTAAAGCAAATCATTGTGGATGCTGTGGATTTAATTGAGCCAATTGCAGAAGAGAAACAACAAGTTGTTAATATAGCAAGCGCTGAGCCCTTATCTATTCAAGGTGATGCAACACTATTGTTCCGAGCCATATATAATCTACTAGAAAACGCCAGTAAGTACGCCGGAAAAAGTGCACAAATCAGCGTTCAGCTAACCCACCGCGGTTTTACTGTCAGCGATAATGGTCCTGGTATTTCTGATATCGAAAAGCAAAAAGTTTTTCAGCGCTTATATCGCATTGAAAAAAGCCGCAGTGTGGCTGGTTTTGGCTTAGGCCTGACCTTAGTAAAAGCCATAATACAACTGCATAACGGAAAAATAGAGTTACTGGATAATAAGCCTGGATTAATCGTCAACGTTGAATTTGTAGACTAAAAAAGGTAACAGATGAAAGCATCACTTAACCAATTGAACCCATAATCGTATATCGTCACGAACTTCAGACAGTGGGCGGACTCCGGCTTCCAAAATTACATCATGAAATGCAGCAATATTAAAATCATCACCTAAAAGTTCTCGAGCTCGCTTTCGTTCAGATAGAATCATATCCGCCCCCAGCATATAGCTCAGCGATTGACCCGGCATCGCAATATAACGGTCCACTTCGATTTCAATCTCCTGACGTGACATAACCGTATTGTCCATCATGAAATTTATTGCATCCACCCTCGACCAGCCACGCAATTGCAGTCCAGGTTCAACAATAAGACGACTAGCCGCCCAAAGGTGCTTGGCAATCATGCCTTGACGAGCATACGTTGAGGAGTAAAGGTTCATTTCATCAGCCAGATACTCCCCATAGAGTGCCCACCCCTCAAGAATTCCGGCATTATATCCCTTCGATGGAATCTCTCGTGGATATGCTACCCATAGGTGATGCCCTGGTATTCCTTCATGAAAAGCGATCACCTCTGCCATCAGACGTCGCTCATTTGGCCGTGATGTATTTATGATGTACTTGGCTGGTGAGTTTTCCTGAGCTTTAGCGTAATAACCTGCAGGTGCAGAATCTTGCAGGTACTTGGGCATTTCACTCACAATCAATTTCTGCGTTATTTGCTTTGAAAATGACAATTGGGTTTTACTTTGTGCCCGCGTTAAAGCCATCTCAGAAACAGATACTATCTCATTGACGCTAGTGTTGTTATCTTCAGTGGATATACGCAGAGCTTTAAGCATGCTCTTGAACGTATCGCCCTTTTGGCCTGTCGCAAGTAGTTGATGGCGAGATTCACTGAGTAATCGTTGACCCACATCTTCGATCTCTTTTTGGGAAAGATTCAAAGTCGTCCACCATGATACCGCCGACAAAAAACAGCCAGCCTCATTGTTGACTTTGGATAGACTCGGATCACTGCTTGCTACTGGAAGATACTCTTTTTTAAGAAATTGATTAAAATCTGACACTGAAGGAACGATACTGTTGCTGATCAGAGTGTTCCACAGTGCCGCATTATTATGAGTGGGAGAATTGAAAGTGTACTTAGAATTTGTCATGGTGAGATCAGACAACAGGTCGTGAATTTGTTGTTGCACACGAACAACTACCGCATGCGGAGCAGTTTCTTTAGAGCTAATACCTAATCGTAACGTCTCGATCGCTAATGTGATTGCTGCGGGGGCTTGCGACCAACTTATAATGGCCTCTTTTGCGGCTTCAGGTCCCGCGACCACTGTGTTCTGCCACTGTCTAGGCCACT
The DNA here is from genome assembly GCF_016757755.1 of Shewanella sp. KX20019. Lineage (NCBI taxonomy): Bacteria > Pseudomonadati > Pseudomonadota > Gammaproteobacteria > Alteromonadales > Shewanellaceae > Shewanella > Shewanella sp. KX20019. The sequence goes on from NZ_CP068437.1 coordinate 3,353,415, forward strand.
TAACTTGCCAACCAATCACCTGATTAAGATGACGTAAATCAGTATTACAACTTCTAAGCGCTTGCGCAGCAAAGCCACTATCGGCAATAAGTTGCTGGCCATGCACATTGCAACAAAACATCATAAGTGCAACCATAAAACCTGCCAAAGATCCTTTTACTTTCATACTCACTCCTTGAATGACAAACCTGCGGATATTAATGCTGTAGAAGCTCACCTGTTTTACAGGTCAAATTTCAAAAAAACGATGATACCTTTGCTTAATATTGCCACTTAATAAAGCACATAATGCCTATAAACAATAGCACTCTATATGACGAAAACTAGCGGTTACTTTAACGAGAAATGTAAGGGGTTAATTAAAGGGATATGCTAGCTAAAACCATCCTTATATCCAGAAAATAGCAATCTTTCATTTCAGACTAAAACTGAACGATATCTCTCTAAACACTAACCATGACACCGAGCTCTTTCGTTATACTGCAAGCCGAATAAAAGCCTAAGTCTATGGGCATAATTCGACATCTAAAGTCAGCGCCGCGTTTTAGTCTCTGCGCATGCTTCTAGGACAGAATTCAGCCATCATTCTTTGGGTACATCATTCACTTTGACCTAACTCGAACCCTGAGTAACTGAACAAAAAAATTGCAATTTTTCTCACAAAACATGACGTATTCCAAATTAGTCACTAATAAATTAAATAATCAGTGCGTTTGCCGCTAAATATTGTTACTACAGGCACTCTTTTAAGTCCTTTCGGTATCTTCAGGTGTAGCTGTCATGCAGTATTCAAAGTTTGGTGAGAAATTTAATCGTAACTCCGGCATTAATCAGTTGATGAATGACCTCAATGAAGGGCTGCGTACACCAGGCGCCATTATGTTGGGGGGTGGCAACCCAGCCACTATTCCTGCGATGCAAGATTACTTTCACCAAGCAGCAAGCGACATGCTAGTAAACGGTGAACTGGTTGCTGCACTAGGTAATTATGATGGTCCTCAGGGTAAAGATACCTTCTTAAAAGCCTTAGCTAACTTGTTACGAGAAACCTATGGTTGGGAGATCAGCGAGAAAAATATCAGCTTGACCAATGGTAGCCAGAGCGCTTTTTTCTATCTGTTTAATCTGCTTGCAGGTAAGCAAGTTGACGGCAGCCATAAGAGAATTTTACTACCATTAGCACCTGAATATATCGGCTATAATGATGCGGGTCTTGATGATGATATTTTTGTCTCCTATCGCCCTGAAATCGAGATGCTCGATAACCGCTTATTTAAGTATCATGTTGACTTTGAACAGCTACAAGTAGATGACTCAGTGGCAGCAATATGTGTCTCCAGACCAACAAACCCTACCGGCAATGTGCTGACTGACAGCGAAGTGGCCAAGTTAGATAAATTAGCCCGTGAAAAGGGCATCCCTCTTATCATCGATAATGCCTATGGCACACCTTTTCCTAATATTATTTTTGAAGAGGTCACTCCCTTTTGGAACAGCAACACCATATTGTGCATGAGTTTATCTAAATTGGGCTTACCAGGTGTTCGCTGCGGCATTGTCATCGCTAATGAAGAGATCACTCAGGCGCTGACCAATCTTAATGGCATCATCAGTTTAGCCCCTGGCGGTTTCGGCCCTGCTATTGCCAAGCACATGATTGAATCAGGCGATCTATTACGCTTAAGCGAATCGGTAATAAAACCTTTTTATAAACAAAAATCAGAGTTTGCGTTGTCGTTACTGCAACAATCCATCACTGATAGCCGATTCAAAATTCATAAACCTGAAGGCGCCATGTTCCTCTGGCTCTGGTTCGATGAGCTGCCCATCACCACCATGGAGCTCTATAATCGACTAAAATCCCGCGGAGTATTGATTGTCCCTGGTGAGTATTTCTTCTTTGGGCAGAAAGACCAGCCTAAAGGAAAGTGGGATCACGCTCAGCAATGTTTACGGATGAACTATGTCCAAGATGAAAGCAAAATGCGCGCAGGTATTGCGATAATCGCTGAAGAGGTGATTAAGGCTTACGCGCAAGCTTAATCTACAGATATTAATAGCAAACTTATATAGTTAGTAACCATCGGTAAAATCGGCACTATTTGCACTATCGCGTAAGTTAAATCCCTATAACTTACGCGTGTTTATCTTAAATAAAAGCCTATGACTTAATGCGCATGTCCATGGCTTTTATTAAACTTTTTACTTTCTTCTACAGTTTTCACTTGGCCACTTTTATCAATAGTGAAATACAATGTTTGGCCGATTTTGGCGTTATAACCCTTGATGATAAATCCATCTTTTGCTTGCTCAGAAAGCACAAACTCAGATTTGGCAACTTGACTCCAGCTGTCATCGATTTTGCCAACTGACATGCCATGATCTTTAAAGGACAGCATTTTTGCTGAGGTTTGTGCTAATTTTACGGCCGCGTCAGCTTCCATGACACTATGGCCGTCACCGTGAGCAAAAGCTTGCGAAGACAGAGATACGAGAGCGGCGCAGATGATGATTGATAGTTTTTTCATGGGTGTTCCTAGATAAATGATTCAATGTAGCGACTTAAAAACTCGGTTTCATAGCGGTGACTGATTATTGCAAATCACCATTAATGAGAACCCTAAGACTAAGTCGCTCTTTAAAAGCGTTTGTGACAACAGCAACTTATTAGGCCTGTTTACAAACGCTTATTGCGACAGGTTTTTATACATGCTTGCCGTATTACAACTTATTTCAAACCTTCAACGATATATTCACCGCTAAAGCTGAGTTGAATTTTGATACTTTTGTCCGTGTTGTTCTTCCAGTACCAACCGTGTGAGCCGTCGAACGGGACGGTAAAGCTGCCTTTCATCTCAGGCAATGTGCCGATGGTGTAACTCTCAAAATAGCCCGTGGTATCACCTGCTGGCTCACCGTGCAAGTCAACATAAAGATCGCCGCCATCGGTTTGCCATTCATAAGTGACTTTTTCAAACTTGTTCATCGACAGTTTGTACTCAATGCCCTTACCTGCAGGCACGGTGAGTACCACAGATTGATTGGCACTATCGCCGCTTTGCTGAGCCCCTTGAGTCACCTCACCTTGCTCGTTAAACACGGTCAGCCCTAACGCCTTCCCCACACCCGTTGGATCGATGTTGTACTCAGCTGGCAAGATAAACAGCACTAATACGATGCCGGCAACAATTGACGAACCTAAAGTCGCTTTAGTCAGCGAACCATTGTTTTCTGTTGAGCTCATAAAAATATTTCTCTTTTTCATTAGTTAATAAAGTATCCAGTCAGCTGCATGCCAACTAGCATAAATCCAGCACTCATAAGTGCAATGTTGGTGACCCGAGCAAACTTGTGAAAGCTATTGTGCCTACGCCAGTAGTTGATCCCCAGTAGGATGAACATCAGTGCCATAAACTGGCCAAGTTCAACACCAACATTAAAGGCAATTAAGTTAGCGACCAAGCCGTCAGACGGCAGGTGAAACTCCTGAATTTTGGTGGCTAAACCAAAGCCGTGAAACAGGCCAAAAATCAATACTGCGGCCTTAGGGTTAGGTTGTACCCCGAACACCTTTTTAAAGCCGCCTAAGTTATCAAAGCCCTTATAGACCACCGACAAACCAATGATTGCATCGATAAGATAAGCATTAACCTGTATGCCACCCAGTACACCCGACATCAGCGTTAAACTGTGGCCAACGGTGAACATGCTGACGTACAGCAACACGTCCTTACTGCGACGTAGGAAGAATAAGACTCCGACTAAAAACAGTAAGTGGTCGTATCCGGTAACCATGTGCTTAGCGCCGATATACATAAATGGCAGGATCTGCACCCCGGTGTTACTTTGTAAAAAATTGCGCGTACTATCATCAACGCCATGGGCAAAGGCTTCTACGGAAACCAATGCCATTAACATCAATAATGGATACAGCAAATGCGTGAGCTTAAATCTACCTAGCATTTCGTTTTCTCTTCTATTAATTGTTGAGTTGGACCCGCTTTATTCGCCGCCTTAGCGTGGAATATGCGATATAAAGCAGGGAGAACAAATAGCGTCAGCAGCGTTGACGAAATTATTCCGCCAATGACCACCGTGGCCAGTGGCCGTTGTACTTCTGCACCAATCCCGGTATTAAGTGCCATCGGCACAAAGCCTAATGACGCCACCAATGCCGTGGTAATAATTGCGCGCAGACGCGTAAGTGCACCGGCAATGATGGCACCATCGAGGCTGAACTTATTGTCTTTACGCAGATCACGAATGAACGACACCATGACTAAGCCATTAAGGATTGCGATCCCCGACAGTGCGATAAAGCCCACCGCCGCCGATATTGAGAACGGTATGCCCCGTAGCATTAACGCAAACACCCCACCTGTTAATGCCAAAGGTACACAGGAGAAGATAATCATTGAGTCTTTCAACGAGCCTAACGCTAACAGTAGTAGGCCAATGATCAGCACTAGGGTTACTGGCACGACAATACTGAGCCTCTCGGTTGCAGATTGCAGCTTTTGGTAGGTCCCGCCATACTCCAACCAGTAACCTGCTGGCAGTTCAACCCGCGCCTCGATAGAGGACTGGATGTCTGCAACAAAGCTACCCAGATCGCGACCACGAACGTTAGCACTCACCACCACTCTGCGTTTACCGTTTTCACGATTGACTTGGTTAGCGCCAGCAACGAGTTTTATCTCAGCCAGCTCCTGCAAGGGCACAAAGCCATTATTCGCGGTTTGGATCGGCAGTTGATGCAGATTGTCCACATCGCTACGCTGACTTTCGGGCAAGCGCACCACGATGTCGAATCGTCTATCACCTTCGTAGAATTTCCCTGCTGTTTCACCTCCTATTGCTACGCCAACCTGGCGCTGTAGCTCTGCTTTAGTTATTGAATATGCCGCCAGTCTGTCGTCTTTTGGCTGTATGGTTAAAATCGGTAAGCCTTTAATTTGCTCAACTTGAATATCTGCCACGCCGTCTACATCGCTAATGGCGGCTTCAATTTCAGCACCTAGGCTGGCTAAGGTTTCAAAATCATCACCAAACACTTTAATTGCCAACTCTGAGCGCACACCGGCTAAGAGTTCGTTAAAGCGCATTTGAATTGGCTGTAAAAATTCATAGCGGTTACCCGGCACAGGCGTAACTAACGCTTCGATTTCAGCCACCAGTTCTATCTTGGTTTTACTCGGGTTTGGCCATTCATCGCGTGGTTTAATGATAATGAAGTTATCAGCAACGCTTGGCGGCACCGCATCTGTGGCAACGTCTGCGGTGCCCACTTTGGCGAAAATACGCTCGACTTCAGGCAAGGTTTGGATCCGCTCCTCAAGCGCTTTTTGCATCGCAATTGATTGACTAAGCGAGGTACCCGGTATGCGTAGTGCATGCATGGCAATATCGCCTTCATCCAAGTTAGGCACAAATTCACTGCCCATTTTGGTGGTCATAAAACCAGCCGACGCCATTAACATGGTTGCAGCAACGACCACTAACCAACGTGCCTTAAGCGCAAATGTCAGTGCAGGGCGATACAGCGACAAACTGGTGTTAATAAAGATGTTTTCACGTTCGACTACCGGGCCTTTAAATAGCAATGCAATTGCCGCAGGCACAAATGTGACTGACAGCAGCATTGCGCTAATAAGTGCAATAACAACGGTAATCGCCATTGGGTGGAACATCTTGCCTTCAACGCCTTCGAGCGCAAAGATGGGCAGATAAACCGCGGTAATGATGAATACGCCAAACATCGCTGGGCGAATAACCTCGCGGGTGGCTTCAAATACCAAGTTAAGCCGCTCAGTTAACGGCAGCGTTCTATCCTTTGCTGCGTGACTTAAACGGCGCATACAGTTTTCGACAATAATGATCGCGCCATCGACGAGCAGACCAAAATCCAGCGCACCTAAGCTCATTAAGTTTGCACTTACACGGGTTTGCACCATGCCTGTCACTGTCATTAACATCGCAAACGGGATCACGGCTGCGGTTAACAGTGCCGCGCGCATGTTGCCTAACATTAAGAACAAAATAACCGTGACCAAAACGGCACCTTCAACCAAGTTCATTTTTACCGTGTTGAGGGTTTTGTCCACCAGCTTAGTGCGGTCATATACTGCGGTGGCGACGATGCCTTGCGGCAAAGTGCTATTGATTTCAGCTAGCTTTTTACCGACATCGCGCGCCACTTTTTGGCTGTTCTCACCAATTAGCATGAACACGGTACTCATGACCACTTCGCGGCCATTTTGAGTAGCTGCGCCGCTGCGAAGCTCCTTACCTTCTTGGATTGTTGCTACGTCGCCCACGGTCAACACTTGCTCTGTGTCCGTTGCGAGTGGAATGCTGGCAAATTTTGTCAGATCTGCCACTTGCCCCGGAATACGCACGAGCCACTGAGCGCCATTCTTCTCAATAAAGCCGGCACCTTTGTTTTGGTTGTGCTCACCGATTGCGGTGATCACATCTTGCTGAGTGATCCCATGAGCCAGTAGCTTTTCTGGTTCGATAGCAACTAAGATTTCACGCTTGAAGCCGCCAATAGGGTTAACCTCAACCACGCCCTCAACTTGCATCAATTGCGGCCGAATGATCCAGTCATGTACGGTACGAAGATCGGTCGGGGTGATCTTATTGCCGTTCTCATCTTTGCCCCCCTCCTCAACATCGACGGTAAACATGAAAATTTCGCCAAGACCACTCGAGATAGGCCCCAGCTGCGGCTCTAACCCTAATGGCAGATCAGCCTTTGCTGCGCCAACACGCTCACTAATGAGCTGACGGGCGAAATACACATCGGTATCATCACTGAATATGGCAACCACTTGGGATAAGCCATAGCGAGATACTGAGCGGGTATTCACCAAATTGGGCACACCCGCTAAGGCGGTTTCCAATGGAAAGGTCACCCGTTGCTCAATTTCAAGCGGCGTATATCCTGGTGCATCAGTGTTAATCACCACTTGTACGTTAGTGATGTCTGGCACCGCATCAATGGGCAATTTGGTGAAATTCCAAATGCCTAACGCAGCGACGGCTAACACCATAACCATGATGAGCTTGCTGCGCTCTATAGAAAATTTTAAGATCGATTCCAACATATTGGACCCCTAGTGATCGTGTGACGCACCCGATTTTTCGATATCGGCTTTAATGAGGTAGCTATTAAGCGCGACATATTCTGTCCCCAAAGGGATCCCGCTTAACACTTCTACCCAAGGTCCCGCTTTGCGCCCAAGCTCTAGCATTCGCACTTCGTACTGCTCGCCAATCTTGGCGTACACCACGGTAAAATCGCGAAAGCTCTGCAGCCCATCAGCTTTAACCGCCAGCGGCACTTGGTAACTGTCGAGCGCTATTTCAGCTTTGAAAAATTGCCCTGCATTTAGCAGCCCTTGGCGGTTGTCGACTTCAGCGCGAAACACCTTGGCTTGGTCGCTATTCAATTCAAAAAGTGAGTCAGTGATATAAGCGACTATCGGCGCATCTAGCCCAGTAATATTGAGCGATACTTTGGCGCCGACTTGCACTTTTTGTACATCAAGCGGGAAGACACTCAGCTCAGCGACTAACTTGCTGGTATCACTAATGGTCAGCAGAGTTTGCGCATTAGCTTGTTGGCCCTGAGTGACATTTTGTTTGGTCACTTGGCCATCTATTGGCGCGAAAAGGGTATAAGGCTGCAGGCTTTCATTGCTCTCGATAGTCATCAAAACTTGGCCTTTTTTGACCTTTTGTCCAAGCTTGACGTTGAGCTCCTTTACCTCTCCGGCAAAGCGAGCGCTGACATGGGTCACCGCGTTAGGCGCTAGCGTCATCGTCCCAAAAACAGCTAACGTTTCATTGAACTGCTGAGACTCGACATTTTCGGTGATGATCTGCATTTTGTCGGCTATCAAGGAGTTAATCAGAGTACGGCCTTCAAAATTGTCGTAGTCCCACTGGTAAGATTTTCCGTTATATTTAGCCGTTACCGTGACGGCGAATGAGTGCGGCTCGTAGATCTCCATGTCACCACGAAGGTAGTCATTTTCGGCATAAAAATTAATATCATCAATTCCATCACCCAGACGAGTGAGCTTGACGTTGATATCAATATCTTCAGGCGCAATTGGCGAGCCGCTGGTGGTCGCAAACACGCGGAACTCAGGTGGCATGCCATCTTCAAAAATAGCCAGTTCAACGGTTAAATCTTGCTCTTTTAGTAAGCGGCCGTTATTGGGACCTTTCTCTTCAACTTGTTGGCTCACCTGCTCTGCACTCTGAGCTATCACGCTATGTGTTGCTAAACTGCCTGCCGCTAAATGCGCCAACAAAATGGCCTTAACTATTGGTTTTAATTTCATAATCTTCTCGTTCAATTATTAAGAGAAACACCGGTTAAGCGTTCAAATTCAATGTTATTGATATGGATCTGGGTATAGGCTTCAATTAGCGCGTACTGGGCGCTGATCAGTTCCTGCTTTACGCCGTACCAATCGGTAAAGTTGTAGCCCCCTAGCAAGTAGGCGCGCTGAGCTTTAACGGATGCGCTTTCTAACAACGGCACTGTGCTGCTATTTAGGCTGTCGATGACATGACGACCGTGGCTTAACTTGCTACTTAGCAACTGCAACTGGGTGGTTACCGTTTTGACCCATGCGTCTGACTCGGCCTGTTGTTGGCTTTTTTGGGCGTTAAGCGCGATGATCTGCCCCTTGTTACGATCGTTACCGCCGAGTGGAATTGAGACGCCCGCGATAAAAGAGAAATCATCAACTTGTTCATCACGCTTCATGCCAGCTGTTACCTGCCACGCCGGGTTTTGCGTTTGACGAGCGAGTGCTATTTCCGACTGTTTTATCTTTTGTTGCTCAATAAACAGCTGCAATTTTGGGTTGCTGCGCAAGTTATCGATGCGCTCCGCAGACAACACTTGTGAGAGCGGAGTATTAAGTAAGCTGCCCTCGACAATAAAATCAGTATTACCGTTCCACTGCGCCGCTAACGCCAGCTTGCTAGCAGCGATTTCGTGGGTTAAATCTTCGGTTAGCAGCTGCTTTTGTGATAAATCAGCTTCAGCTCGCAGTTGATCGATGGCATTTGATTTGCCCGCAAGCGCCCTTTTACTGATACTTTTAACCGCAGCAGCAGCTTCAACTTGAGCCAATTTGGCAAGCTTCAATTTTTCTTGCTGAGACAAAAGCGTGACAAATATCGTCGCGGTACTGGCAGCGAGGTCAATGGCCTGTAGGTCTCGATTAAACGTACTTAGAGTCGATTGAGCGGTAGCGACCTTTTGCCGAGCATCGACAATATCGCCATCGAGTAACCATGACAGACTCAAAGTCGTTTGCATGGCTGATACCCCGGAACGATTACTGCCACCAAAGGCATCTTCGATGCCAACCCCCATGGTCATAGGGCTAGATACGCCCGCTTGCTCTACCCTACCCTCAGCCGCTTTTGCTTGATAAATATAGGTTTTAAGCTGCGGGTTTTGCGCAAACGTTAAGCCTACAGCGTCTTTTAGTGTCACCACTTGTTGCGCTTGTGCGATAGGTGAAATAACACTAATACTTAGCAAACTTAGTGTGACTCCAATATTAAACCGATTGACGATCGGTTTTAAGTTTAAGTTTTTACAGCGATGCATTAACCTTATCCTTACGCCCTAAGACGAGAATTGATGTATTAAACCGAGAGGTTATCGGTTTTATGGGTAAACAAAAGCCTAAAGCTTTGCCAAATTTAGTGGGTAAAAAGAGTCTCGATTAAATGATGAATTGCATCAATTGAATAAGCCGATACCGCAGTCACGATAATCATTAGTGTGATAGTTAACGGGCTACTTATCGGTTTAAGCGTTAACTCACCAAGCAGTGAATATACACGCTGCTCTAGAATTTCAGCACCAAAGCTACTTACCATTTCGTTATCTACAAAGTTATGACTATTGGCATTCAAACGGGCAACTTTGACCAGTGTCGAGGCGATAAATGTTGAAGAGTATTTGCTGCCTATCACTGCATTGTCTGCAGCTTGCTCCATGGCTAGCACCATCTGTAGCTTCAACCGCTGTGCAATCGGGATAACAAAAAAACTTGCTAACAAATTAAACAGCCACTTTTTGAGTGGGTCTCTGCTAGCCATATGCGCCCGTTCATGCATTAAGATCACTTGCTGTTCATCTTCGCTGCTATTTGCAAGCAAGCCTGAGGTGATATAACAACGCTGCTTGATAAAGCCGCTTGCAAAAGCACTTAACTCAGATGTTTTAAGCTGATAAACGCCATCACTGAGCGACGTTGATAACCCATGTAAAGATTGCATTGACTGCTGGTGTTGACGCAGCGCTCGTAGCTTTTTCAGTACAGTAAAACTCAAGCCTAGTAGAGCGAGGATCAAGGTCGCAGCGTGCCAACTTGCTAGCTCAAATGTGGTCATATGGTGCCAATGGGCATAGGCACCCGTTTGTTGAACAAAGGGTGAGCTCAGATCAGACAAAGAAAAATACAAAGCGACAACAAGCGCGGCGACCCAAGGCAAAGTGACGACCAACCACAAGGCAACTTTTCGAGATTTCAATTCAAAACGGGCCACTTTAGCATCAAAAATAGCGACTAATATCGACACGATAATATTCGCAGCAACAAAGCTAATAACTGCAATCGCGCTAATGTTTAGCCACACGGCTAAAGTGCCTTCAATCATTATTTACTTTCCTGTTCAAGCTTAAGTCTTTGCTTTTCTATCATCAGCTCTAAGGCATCGAGCTGGCTTACATTGAGATCGTTAGATATTGAAGAAAAAGCGGCGACTAGGCTGGTTTCGCCTTCAGCTACGAAATCACTGGTCACTGAATTGATCAGTTGGCCTATCAACTCATGTCGCTCGACTTTCGCTTGATATTGAAAGGCATGCCCTTCTTTATAACGCGACAATAGGCCCTTTTTGAACAGCCTGTCTAAGGTGCTTTGAATGGTATTGTAGGAACCGCCCCGCTGCTTCTCAAAATAGGCGTGCACCTGCTTTGCGTCAGCAGACTTATTTTCCCACAAATAGTGTAAAACAAGCTTTTCTAACTCTCCTAACTGCATGTGATGCTCCTTTTGGGCACTCGTTATCATTAAACCTATCGGCGATAGGTTTAATATATAGAAAGATAAAACCCATTGTCAATCGGTTTTACCTTTCTTTTACTATTTAATGGGATTGGTATGATTAACCAAACCAGCCGTACTGCTGTGAAAGTAACTTAAGACTCATGGCGATCGACATGGTCACCACCAAGGGTTTGATAATTTTTGTGCCTTTAGTCACCACCATTTTTGAGCCTAATGTTGCGCCTATTGCTTGGCCAACTAGCATGATAGCGCCGAGTAGCCAAAATACCTTGCCGCCAATGGCAAAGAAGATCAATGAAGCAATATTGGTCGAAAAATTTAGCACCTTGGCATGGGCAGTGGCTTTGGCTAGTCCATATCCCGCCAGTGATACAAAGGCTAAGGCAAAAAAGCTGCCGGTGCCGGGACCGAAGAAACCGTCATAAAAACCGATACTTAACGCCGCCGTAAAAGCAAATACCCCGGGTGTAAACACTTGGTGCTTGTCCTCTTCACTGATTTTTTTCGAAAACAGAAAATACGCACCAATTCCCAGAATAAGAAACGGCAGCATGACCTCAAGAAAGGCAGTGTCTATCATCTGCACCGCTATTGTACCTAGCGCAGCCCCCACAAAGGCGCAACCAATACTCAGTTTCATATCAGCCAAATTAACCAAGCCTTTGCGAACAAAGTACAGGCTGGCAAAGAAACTACCACCACAGGCCTGAAGTTTATTGGTCGCTAATGCCGCAGTAGGTGGCAGGCCCGCCCACATAAGTGCTGGAATGGTGAGTAAGCCACCGCCCCCAGCAATGGCATCGATAAAACCGGCAACTACTGCCACGAAAAATAGCAGAGCAATTAGTTCAAAGGTGAGTTCAATTGTCATTTTGGCTACAGCTTGGTAAGTAAAGTAGCGTTATTAAACGAGGTTTGCAGTTAAAACACAAAGGAGTTATGGTATTCTTCGTGTGAGAATTAGTCACACCTAAGCAACTGTAAAAACTAACAAGGCAGCTAATGTACTCTCATCTCCCGCCACTTAACTCGCTACGTTCTTTTGAAGCTGTAGCTCGATTATTGAGCTTTACTCTTGCTAGTAAAGAACTATTTGTGACTCATGGTGCAGTCAGTAAGCAGGTTAAAATATTAGAAGAGTATCTTGGTACACCGCTATTTGTGCGCCAGCATCGTAGCCTAAAACTCACTGATGAAGGTGAAAGGTACTTTATTAATGTCCAATCAGCATTGCAGACCATTAATAACGCCACCGCAGACTTAATTGAACATCCACTGCGCACACAAACCCTGTCCATTAACGTGCTACCAAGCTTAAGCATTAGTTGGCTTATCCCGCGCATGGAGCAGTTTAAATCTCGCTTTCCACATCTTTATGTTGATCTATCTATTGGTGACTTTGAGGTTGATTTTAATAACGCTAAGTATGACATCGCAGTGCGGAGCGCCACTTCGGTGCCTAAAGGGCTCAATGTGATGAAGTTAATGGATGAAGATCTTTGCCTTGTGTGTTCGCCTGAATTAAGCAAACAGCTGACATCATTGGACTCTATCAACCAAATGACACTGCTTAAGCATACGACTCGCCCTGATCTTTGGCAGCTCTGGGCGGAAGATGTTGGCATTAAACTGACAACAGAAAATAAGTTTGGTGTAGAGCACTTTTACATGCTGAGCCAAGCTGCAACGAGTGGAATGGGGGTTGCGCTAATCCCACGTTTTTTTATTGAAGATGAGCTTAAGACGGGAAAGCTAGTGATCCCCTTTGAAGCTAAGTTCACTAGCCCTTACAGCTATTACCTATTAGCCCCTAAATCGAGCAACCTATCATTGAAGGTACAATCTTTTATCGATTGGTTGCTCGAACTATTTAGCCCCTACAGAGAAACACCGTAGATATGCATACAATCCACTTATGACTCAGCTAAGTCGAACAACGCTAAGTAGCTAAGGCCTGGTTCAATAGCTAGCTCAAACCTAAGGACTTTATGACAAGCATCGAACAGTGCGTCGCCAAACCATTCTCTGTCGAATGCTTCTAGAGCATTGATAATGCCAGCTGGCCCCAAGTCACCTTTAGCACTTGTTGGAGCCAAGGCATCAATAAAGCTTGCAACTAGACCATAGAGATCCTTCTCTGCCTGCCCTTCTACATCCCACAGCGTTGGATCAGCATACTGACTCGCGTAATGGCTAGCAGCGATATCGAGGCCAATACCAAAGTTAACTAGAATGGCTTTGTTGGGATTACAGATGATGTTCTTTGGACAAATAGCACCATGATAGATATCCATCTGATGCATGTACTGCAGACCTGTGAGTAACTGGCTAAACCATTTCATCGGTTGACCAATTTCTATTTCCGGTAGCTCGTCAATTGAGACGCCATACTCCCATGCCCTAGCAATAAACAGCTCTTCACTTTGCGGCAGTTGACCAAAGGCGAGTACTTTTTCAATATGAGGATGAAAAAGTTTGGCTAGACTACGATAGGTATTACTGAGCATTGGCCAGTCAGCTGCCACATTACTATAGATAGATACGCCGCACTGATACTGCCCTTGCAGATGTTTAGCTCGCCAAAATTGACTGGTTTTGGTGGCAGCAATAAATTGTTCTAGTTCAAAATGATGATCAATAATCGCGCCCTTGGTCACCGCTATTTTTTCAGGCACGGTGTCGCAAACGCCCTGATCAATCAATGCCGAAAGATCGCATCGAAGTGCATCTAGATCATTCGTTTCACCCGCTATAGCAGCGCGATACCATTGGTAAACCCTAGGTTGCTTAGTTTGTTCTGCGATTGCTAAGAACCCTTGCGCATAGGCTTTGATATCATTGCTAACGCTTAATGTATCTTTGATATCGATAAATTCGACGTCACCCATGTCAGAGACAAAAATACAGTTACTTGTCCAGCCACCCACTGTAAAACCACGACGGTGGATCTGCTGCAGCCCCGATACGCTTCGGCGCAGAATTTCCAACAACTGATAGGTAGTCATCTGTTCAGACTCTAGCACGTTAAGCGGTACACCACGGGGCATACGGATAGGAAGTACTAACTGCTCACCATCTTGTATTAACGGTGCACAATATGGCACACCACTGCATCCAGATAATGCTTGTAGTCGTTGAAACTCGGTTCTAAGTTGAGTTTCATGGGTTTCAGATTGACTACTATCGTCAAATTGAGTCGGAATTAATACTTTAAGCAACCAGGGAGCAGTCCACTCCCCCGGATTATACTCGGCTTGCCAAACCTCTAAACCACTTTGAATAAACAGGCATTTTAGTTTGGTAAAATCTTGAATTTTATTGTTTCGCTGTTCAACAATCGCCACTTGGCCAATCGTTTCCAACACCAACTCTTTTTGGGTATCGGTAACTTGGTGCTTTCTCGGCGCAGTGAGTCCCCACTCTTTGGTAAGCGCAGCGACAATCTGCTTCGGTGTGTAGATACTCAAAGAGCCTTGATGTTTCTCAAGCTCAATCTCTTCACCTTTACGGCCGGTAATAAACACCATGCCTTGGCACCAAGGGGCATAAACACCGACGGGGATCTTATGCTTGACGTTACCCGCCAAGACTCGGGCGACATAGTTAGCTTTGGCTAAACTGTTATCAACTTCACGGCCATCAAGCGACCAAGCATGCAGGCCCGCGTCTAAGCGGCCGATATAACCTTTAACATCGACAACATAAACGCCCCATTCACCAATAACCAGTGCATCGACTTCCATGGCTTGCCCCGATTTTGTGGGGATCTCTACATTGGTCAGTAAAATATAATCTTCAGGTAGTTCATCTGCGAGCAATGAAAATGCCCAACGCTCAGCATCATTAACTGGCGTACCAAAACTTATCATTCTTGCCATTCTTATCTCCTTGTGTGGCAATCGATACCAACATACTCAACGTCTGGGCACAAAAAAGCCACTTATTTAAGTGGCTAATTTTAAAACTGATTTTTAGAGCTTATTTTTACAGCAAATTAGTGTTTACAATCATCGCTGCATTCATGGTCATCATCGGCGAACTCATCATCACCTTCCTGATGTTGCATTACGCCCCACCCATCAGTGACACCACCAAACTCCTGCGCAAATTCATGCAGATTTAGCTCTTGTTCAACAATCGTCTCGTAGGCTGGAACCATATTGAGGCAAACAATTATTTCCCATTTACCAGAGTCATCATTTAAGAGAAGCTCTATCTCGCCATCAAGATCTGATTTACTAAGCTCCTCTACCGCTGACTCTGCATCGCGCTGGTCTTCAAAGACCAAGAAAAAATCAACATCGAGTGCAACGGATAAATCGATACCTGCATCGGCCATCGCCTGGAGCATCTTGCCGTTATCATCATCTGGAAACTGCATATAAAACCTCTATTCGCTTGCTTCGGACGCTGCAATAATCTGCACAGATTCGTCATTAAAGCTGACAACTTCACCCGCTATCACTTTTTTACGTTTACGGGTCTCTACTTCACCGTTAACTGTAACTTTACCTTCAGAAATAATGTGCTTGGCCTCTCCGCCACCGCTAATCATTCCTTGAACTTTTAATACTTTGTATAACTCGATATATTCTTCGCCTGACTTTAATGTCAGCGTTGGAGTATCTGAACTCACGTTAATTCGCCTTTAATTTACTAAACTACCGCATTATAACACTCAAATCATCAAGCGAGCGTACGCTTTATCGAGTGACTAAGCTCTTTCTGCCATGAGTAGGCCATAAAGCCGTTCGTCCAACCAATTTTCGCCCACTTTCCAGTTTTGCCTCAATAGACCTTCCTGAATAAAACCGCACTTTTCCAACACTCTTGATGATGCGATATTCTCGTCGGCACAAAGTGCTATGAGTTTGTGGGGATTATGTGCAATACATAACCAATCTATGAGCGTTTTTAATGCTTCACTGGCAAAACCGCGACCCTGCGCATTATCATGCAGCATATAGCCGACTTCGTACCGACCTACAGATTCATCTGAATGATGTAGACTCACAAAGCCGACGAAATCATGCTGCTGAACCTCTTCCACTACCACTAATAATCGTTCATCAACAGCAAGATCATTAGGGATAAGTGCACGCTCGAACTTTTCTCGTATTACGATTTCTGCTTGCGGTTTTCGAACATATTTATTCAACTCTTCGCTTAGATGAGTATATAAAAAGTTATCCCAATCACTTGGACTGAGTGTTCTTAACCTTAATCTATCGGAATACAGTTCGAGCATGTTATGTCCTACTTAAATAGCCTGCAGGCTATTAGCCTCTGCTAGTGACTTCTAACAAGTGGTAGCCGAACTGAGTTTTAACAGGACCTTGAACTTCATTCAAAGGCGCGCTAAAAACCACTTCATCAAACTCTTTAACCATCATACCAGGTCCAAATGAACCTAAATCACCACCTTGGGCAGAAGATGGGCAAGACGAGTTTGCTTTAGCTATATCACCAAAATCAGCACCATCAAGGATCTGTTGTTTTAGCGCTTCACACTGCTGCTCTGTATCTACTAGTAGATGTCTTGCTGTTGCTTGTACCATGGAGTAACTCCTATAAATTAAAAATAGTTGCCTATTTGGCAAAATTAAACCCCGATAGTATATCCCAAATATTAGCGAATATTCCAGCGGGGTTATCTGTGGTCGACTCTATTGTTGCGACGCTATCCAGTCATTAACTTTTAGTTCCATCACTTCCATAGGGAGTGAGCCTGAGGTTAATATTTGGTCGTGAAATATCTTTAAGTCAAACTTATCGCCTAACGCTTTTTCCGCTTGTGCACGTAAAGACAGGATCTTTAGCTGACCGACTTTATAAGATAAAGCTTGGCCTGGTATCGCCATGTAACGTTCAACTTCAGCAACGATGTCAGACTCCGCCATCGGCGAATTGTCTTTCATGTACTGAATCGCCTGTTCACGGGTCCAGCCCTTTGCGTGTAACCCTGTGTCTACAACCAGACGCATTGCACGTAGCATCTCATCCGATAGCTTACCAAAGTACTGGTACGGATCTTCAAATAGTCCCATTTCAATACCTAAATATTCAGCATAAAGCGCCCAACCTTCTTCGAATGCCGTGTAATTGCCAAAACGTTGGAACTCAGGTACGCCGGACAACTCTTGCTTAATCGCAATCTGGAAGTGATGTCCTGGTGCCGCTTCATGCAATGATAACGTCGTCGTCCCCCACTTTGGTTGTGCCTTGAGGTTGTATGTATTGATATAAAACACCCCTGGACGCGAACCGTCAACAGCTGGAGACTCGTACGATGCACCCGCGGCCGATTGCTCTCTGAAACTTTCTACGGGTTTGACGATGTAATCAGCCTTAGGCATAACATTGAAATACTTAGGTAACTCAAGATTGATTTTGTCTTTTAGCAACATATAACCATCAATAAGCCCCTGACGATCATCAAAGAAATACTGAGGTTCTGAAGACAACGAGGCAAAGAATGCCGTTAGATCGCCTTCAAAACCCACTTGCTGACGTACTTTATCCATTTCAGACAGTATGCGTGCAACTTCATCTAGACCAATTTTATGGATCTCATCTACCGGCATAGTCGTAGTCGTATGAGAGTTAGCTAAGTGTTGATACCAAACTTTGCCATTCGGTAAGCCCCACCAACCGTCGCTTGCACGAGCTGATTTTAGGTAAGTGTTTTGGAAGTAATCACGTAATGCAGCTAACTCTGGTAGCAGCTGATCAGCAATAAGCTTGTTATATTCGGATGTTAGCGCCACTTTATCAGCAGCAGAGAACGACTCAGGCATTAAATTGATAGGGCTATAGAACAGGCTGTCTTCAGGTTTGTCGACTAATTGAGCTGTCAATTGAGGAATGATACGCTCAACTAGCACTCTAGGTAATACCACCTTACTCGCAATGCCTTCATCCATACGCACTTGCGCAAATTTCATCCACTCGATGAATCCTTGCAAACGTTTCTCCCAATTACGGTAATCTTCTACTGTTTGGAAAGGTTGGGCACTTTCACCCGTGCCCAACTGGACCATGCTAATGACGGTACTATAAAACTGATTCATTGGCATAAAGTGGTTCGGGAAGGTCTCATCTGCCATGGCGACATTACGGTCATAGGTAAACATGTCATAACTGAGTTTTAAGTCATCTGACAATTTGCTGCGGTCGACTTTTTTGACGTCACTCAAATAGCGCTTATTCAAATTGTGGCGCTGTTTCAAGTAATCATCTGATAATCCATCACCAAATTTATCGTTGTAATCATTAACGCCAACGAATGTTGCGTAGATAGGTTCAAGCGCAAGCTGGTCTTTAAAATAATTATCGACCAAAGCTAGATAAGCTTGCTCTACGGTTTGCTCTTGACTTAACGCTGTACTCTTTGCTGTATCAGATTCTTTTAATTGGGTATTTGCTTTATCACCACAAGCCGTCATACCGAGTACCATGCTAATAGACAATGCGACTATCGCCTTTTTCATTCTAATCTTCCTTTTATTCAATGTAAGTGAGCGATCTTTTCTATACTTAACCTTAAGTCTTATAGGAGTGACTCATGATTTACTCTTTTAGTAATTCTGGTTTTAGAGATCCAGAAACAGGTGTGTATAACCAAACCTATTTTATGGAAGTATTTAATCGTGAATGGCATCGCCATATACGTGATCACCAAAGTCTGGCCTTATTGTATCTATGCCCGCACATTCATGGAACTATTTCTCAACCTCAATTGTTAGAATTATTCATGAAGCAGGTACAAGATGCCCTACTGCGTACCAGCGACTTGCTAGCAAGGCTGGATAATCAGTCATTTGCCTTGGGGATTTTTGAAACTGATGCATCTGGAACTAAGATTGTAATCGATAGAGTGGAGAACAGAATCGCTGACTTCAACAGAATCTATCAGAAAGAAACACATGCAGAAATATCATATGAGCTAACTGGATGTATTTGCTATCCATCTTCGAACGTGTACCTAGAAACACTATTTGAAACGGTGGAGCAACAAAGCTTAAGGATGCGAAATAACCAAGCGTTTAATGACAGGCTCGTTAGCTTATAAACCAGCCTTTGACTCTCGCAAACAACAGTAGCCATAAAGCCCCGGTTAATGAAGACTAACTAAAGCGTTGTTCTCGACAAAATAATACGCTAGAAATAAAAAAGCCTCTTTAAAAGAGGCTTTTTTTCACTCAAAAAAGTTAAAGCGTTACGTTATGAACTCGCGCTTTTTCTTTAATATAAGAGATATAACTTTTAGCCGCACGACTTGTTTTCTTGTCTTTAGCTGCAAGCTTCGCATACTTGTATGCGCTCTTGTATTGCTTCAAATTGAGATAGGCCAAAGCGAGTTCAAACTGAACTTCCCCTGGGCTCTTAACTCCAGCATCAAGTGCTTTCTTCAACGCTGTAATAGCTGGCTTACTTTTACCATCCAAAGACAGAATACGTCCCTGTCGAAGGTAAAGCTTACCATCATTATCAATAGCAGCAGCTTTACCATAAGTCGCAGCAGCTTGTTTCAGCTCCTTAGAGTTATGATAAAATCCTGCTAATATTTTGAGCGTTTTCGCGTCTTCTTTAACTAAACCAGACTTAATATGTTTAGCATAGATTTGAGCTGCACGATATGGCGAACCTTTTTGTGCAAGTAACTGCGTTAAACGTTGAATGTTACTCGCAGATTCCAAAAATCCATTTTTATAAGCTAAATCATAAGTGGCTAGAGACTTATCAAAGTCTTCAGTCATCAAATAAAACTGAGCTAACTGTACCCAAAGGCGCTTGTCTTCCTGAAACAATGGCACCATTGTTTCTAAGACGTTAACAGCTTGCTTATAGTTTTTCTTGTTAAAATACGCAGTAAGTTTTAGCTGATAAAGACTTTTATCAGGTTTATCTGCAATAGCTAAACCTTTATCCGCAACTTCAAGAACTTTATCCCACTGCTTTAACTCAGAATAAGCAACACTAATACGACGGTATACGTTTGCTTCTTCTTTACAAGTAAACTCCATCCAGCTGTAATAAGCTGGAATTGATTCTTTAAACTTCTTCTCTTGAATCAAGAGATCGGCATAAAGTTTCAGAGTTTGCGCATGGTCTACACCACCGAGGATATCTGCTTCTACAGCTGTTTTTAGGTACTTAACAGCGGTTTGCATCTGCCCTTTCTCAGCATAGAAGTTACCCAGCATACGTGCAATATAAGCTTTATCAAAATCACTTTTAGCGTTTGCTTCCAATAACATCGTAATTGCTTCATCGACATTACCTTCAGTGTAAGCTTTAAAAGATTTCTGTACTTTCTTCGCTGCGCTCTGACCAACGGCTTTAGACTTTCGCATTTCAATCGGGCATTTCTCTGCCGCTGACACGGCAGGCACGATTGCGACACTTCCCCCTAGACAAAGCATCAAAGCAGCAGCGATAGTATTTACTTTACGCATATCTACTTTCCTCCCTTATCTAAAGTAAAATCTAGTTGGACAGTCTGCCCGGGTACACTTTGCGCTTTTCCATCGATAATTCTAGGCTTGTATTTCCACTTTTTCAGTGCTCTACGAGCTTCTTTATCAAAGATACGCTTAGGTTTGGCCTTGATGACTTTTACATCTTCAACTCCACCAAGTGCATTAATAGTAAAGCTAAGCTGAACCCAACCCTCTTTACCATCACGCGCAGCAGCTATTGGATACTGAGGTTCGATTCTCACGATTGGTGTAGCATCACCATCTCGCGTCATCATGTTACCTAGTTTAAATCCAGTATTAGCTCCACCGGCATTCACTCCACCCATGTTAAATGACATATTTGTATCAATGTCAGATGAACTGTCAGGTGGCGTAGTATCCGGTTTTGGCGGCTGCTCTGGCGGAGTAGGCGGTTTAGGCTTAACCCTTGGCTTTTTCTGCGCTGTTGCATCATCTTTGTTCATGGTTATTTCAATGACAGGTGATTCTGTCGAAGCATCGTGGCGGGTTGGACCGCCACCTACCAAAAATGCCATGAAGACAAACAAAGCAAAAGTCACAGCACCACCAATTATGAATGATACTATTCCTCTCAGCATATTACTCGTTCCCCGCCGATACAGATATCTTATCGATACCCGCCGCTTTAACGTTATCAAGTACCTTAACCACTAAACCATGTTTAGCTTCTTGGTCTGCTTGAATTAATACTGCTGCCTCTGGTGCTTCTGCAAGCATACGTTCAACGTTTGCAGTTACACGTTCGATATCAACTTGACGGTTTTCCATCATGATGACACCTGTCTTGCTCACACCGATAAAGATGTTAGCAGAAGGCTTCTTAGTCGCTTGTGAAGCTTCAGGCTTGTTATAGTCAAGGCCTGATGGCTTTACAAACGAGGTTGTTACAATAAAGAAGATCAGCATGATAAACACGATGTCGAGCATCGGTGTCATATCAATCTCTGCTTCTTCGTCTACGCTTGAATGCTTTCTACGTGCCATGTTCAATCTCTCTCTAGTGGTGCGGCATGCTGTCTTTTAGCTTCGCTAAACTGATTTTCATTTTTGCATCAAGGCGAGTACTAAAGAATACTCCCGATAACGCTGCAACCATTCCTGCCATTGTCGGCATGGTTGCCATTGAAATACCAGCTGCCATCATACGAGCATTACTCGTCCCATGAACTGCCATCACATCGAATACTGAAATCATACCGGTTACGGTACCTAGTAGACCTATCATAGGACAGATCGCAACTAAGGTTTTGATTAACAGCATACGTGCGGTTAAATCTTGCTTCGCTTGGGATACCCAAGCTTCACGGATGCGGTGTGCATACCAAGAGGTTGAATCCTCTCGCGCTTGCCATGCCGTAATGATTGCTTTGTGTTCCTTTGGTGATATCCAGTTAAGATACCAGTAACGTTCAAGCATCAATACCCACATTACAAACAATACAGCCGCAACCAGCCAGAGGACGTCGCCCCCGGAGGCCATGAAGCCCCTGACGGAATCCCAGATATCCATCAGGAATAACATTAGGCTTTCCTCTTCTCAGCGTGTGAAGCAACGATGCCAGCGCTCTGTTCTTCTAGAACTTGTACGATTGACTTGCTACGTGCAATAACAACAGCGTGCATCAACATTAGCGGTAGCGCAGCAACTAGACCTTGTACAGTAGTCATTAGTGCCATAGAGATACCACCAGCCATAAGCTTAGGATCACCCGTACCGAACAACTGAATACTCTGGAAGGTTGCAATCATACCGGTTACCGTACCAAGTAGACCCATCATAGGTGCGATAGCCGCCAGAACCTTGATGATAGAGATACGAGTCTCAAGTGCAGGCGTCTCTTTCAGAATGGCTTCATCAAGTTTCAGCTCTAGCGTTTCAACATCAACGTCTTTGTTGTCCTGGTAAGCTTTAAGTACACGACCTAATGCGTTGTTACCTGGATTTTCAACATTCTTGCGTTGAGCCTTAACTTTAGCACCAACTACACCAAGTGTAATTAAACGTTCGATAGAGATAAGAGCACCAAGAATTAGCAATGCGATAATGATGTAACCAATCGTTCCACCCGCTTCGATACGCTCTTCGATAGTTGCTTTTTGGGTAAAGATATTTAGCAATACGCCGCGAACAGGGTCAATATAAACACTTGGAGTACCTGATGTTGCTCCTTGGAAAGCAGCAGCTGACTTCACTTGATAACCATCAGGCTGCTGTGAAAGCTCCTGGATTAGGTTTAGATCAGCGTTAAATACAACATATTTGCCGTCGGCTAATAGGTTATATGCACCAATACGGGTAATAGTGGTGTTATGCACACTACCATCAATTGCAGTTACTGAACCTTCAAAATTAACTACTTTTCCAGATTCAGCCATTTCAAACAACTGCTCTTCCCAGAAACGCTCTAGCTCGTCAATTTTTGGTAGCTGCTTACGTGCTCCAAGCTCAGCGATAAATACATCACGGCCTGGGTACTGTGCAGAAACGTTTGAACCCGCTAGCTTACCAGCAAAGTCGCCCGCATCGCCTTTAACAACACCAAACATTTCACCCAAGTCACCTTGAGCTGTTTTTAAGTCTTCTTCTAATTGAGCAATTTTACGCTCATTATCCAAAAACGCTTGATTTAAATCTTTACCACGTTGACGCTCTGCCGCTAAAGCATTTTTCTCACGCTTTAGTAGTGCAGCTTTATCGCCACGTTCATTTTTAAACTCTTGCTCACGCTTTGCGTTTGTCTTTGATGCATTCGCACGGTCAACTTTTACTTGGTTAAGTAGTTGATCGATTGTCTTTGGTGCATCTGCAGCGTTTGCAAAACCAGCCGTGAATGTCAGGCTCGCAGCAACGATTGCTGTAGTTATAAACTTTTTCATTATTGTGCAGCCTCCGCAGCAGGAATTGGTAACGAGAATAGATCCGGTGCACCCTGTTTACGTGCAATTCGAATACCTTTGGTGAGTTCACGAAGATTACTATCTTCTAATTGATCCCAACCTTTAGTGTCTCCGTTATACATCCAAGCAGACTTCTGATCCAAGCTCATAGCATATAAAGATACGCGGCCGAAGTTAAAGAAGTCGACTAAAACGTCTTTACCATCTAGCTGTAGCTGACCAGTTTTAACAGCAAGTGTGGTGCCATATTCACGTTCAATTGAATATGCATCAAGAATTAGACGATACTTCTCAGCCAGCGTTATTTCTGC
Source organism: Shewanella sp. KX20019 (assembly GCF_016757755.1). Classification (NCBI taxonomy): domain Bacteria; kingdom Pseudomonadati; phylum Pseudomonadota; class Gammaproteobacteria; order Alteromonadales; family Shewanellaceae; genus Shewanella; species Shewanella sp. KX20019. The sequence goes on from NZ_CP068437.1 coordinate 3,377,241, forward strand.
GCTGTTAAGTATTGTTTTAAGGTTTTCGACACGTGCTACACGTGTTTCCTTATTGAATGGAAGATCTAGAGCGACAAACTGCTCTAAAGCGTCAACCATTTTAAACATCAAAGGCACGACGCCTTGACGTAATGCATCAACACCGTTGATGTCACCTTGAATAGATTTCATGGTAGCTTCTTGGTCTGCAACCAAGCCTGCTACGTAATCGTTATAAGATTTTAGTGACTCACGCTCATCAGCAACTGAACCATACTCGAACAACATGTCCTGAGCTTGGTCAAAATACTTATCAACTTTCTTCTGAGACGTCGCCGCGTCAGCGTGAATTTTACTGTCAGCTTTCTGAACATCAGAAAGAGGATCGGCAATCACTAAGTTACTGCCTGCTAGGGCTAGTGCGCCAATGAGCGCTGTAGCGATTTTTGTTTTATTGCTTACCTTGGACATAGTTCCCAACCAATTTGAAGTGATTAAAAAAGCTTTAACTTATCGACAACAGGGTGCGTACGCTTATTTTGCTTTAGTTCCCAGTGCCTAAGCTCGTCTTTCTATTGTGATTGTTAATTATTATCTTCCCTTTTCTACACCTTCGAGGGTGTAGACCCGCTGGCATCATTTCACAAAATGTTGACCTGTGTCAACATTTGGAAACCGCTAAAACTTGTGAAAAACGAGCTTAAAGGCTAGAAAAGAATCGGGAGCGCTGTTTTTTAGAACTTCATGTAATACAAAATGATGATAAAATGAAAAGAAAGAAACTAAAGCTATCATAACTAGCTGTAAACAAAGTCAATAAACAATCAGGTCCTACCGAAGTTAAAATTAACAAACCGTTAACACCACAAGGCGCAAAGATTAACATTACTACTGTCATCTCCTGCTCGAACGGGGCTAAAAAACAACCAGCCGTCTGATAGAATAACTAACTGACGCTTTTAACAACTGATGTTATTTAGGAGGAAAACCTTAATTAATCAGTGCTCTTCTCCTATAAATTAGTAACCTAAGTTCAAAATAAGAATAAAAAAATATTTTTTTAGCCAAAAAACCGACTTTAGCATGCTCATTTATATCCAAAAGGAACACTAGGCATCTCCGTCCTATGGTTAACAAGCCAAGCCGATACCAAGATATATTCACCTCACTATTGCATAAAAAAATGTTAATAAATGACTTCAAATTCAGCACAAATTGCCGCCAGTGAAAGTCGCAATATAGATATAGTCTGTAAAAATCCGCAAAGACTGCCTCATAGAATACCCATTGACACCTGCACACCGCTCTGAGTTTTAGCCACTTACGAACGCCATAGAGCCGAGCATATTCAGTATTAATCATGATGGTAGCGGGGATAAGCCAGTGACTGAGTCAACTCTTATCACTGTGAAAGGCTGTCATAGAAACGGTTCTATAAAATCCATAAATCGCTGCATAGCGATTACATCGAGTTAATCTATAGTCACTAATATTATGATACGTCCAGGAGGGGCTCTAAGCAGGTTCGAAAAATTTAATTATTGGGATGGCTGTTGTTGCAACTCTAGCCTTGACAAAAAGCCTGGGTATTTTTACTTTTCTCACAAGCTATACAGGCGTATAAACTTCTGACACTGTACTGATGTTAGCGACATCAATCAGTAACCTGTAATCGGCATTCCATTAGCAAGCTGCTGATTTATCAAAGCTACTCACTCTTCATCCGGATATTTAGCCACGTTAATTCCTGAAGTTATAGCAGCTAGTATAAGTAAAAACTCAATTAAAGCAGTTAAAAACGTACTTGCCATAACCATTACTTTAAAGTTGAATGAATAGTTTCGTTATGAGACTTTATTATGTATAGCTACTCAAGTTGTCATATTTAAGCCCTAAATGTGTAAACACATTCTAGGACAAGACAGCAGAAAATAAAAAACCAGCTGGATACTCCGACTGGCTTTTTATTTCTGTAGCCGTCAAACTAGTTCGGCTTATATACAGTATGTTTCATTACTTTAGAAAGTATAATCACCTTGTATATAGAAGGTACGACCATAGGCATCAGAATAACGAGGGTCAAAACCAACCTGATGTCCAGCGCCACCAGTGCGTAATGATAAGCTAGGTTGTACATCAAATAGATTGTTAATTCCAAATGTTACTGACATATTATCCATCACGAAGTATTTTGACTGATAATCAATTTTCGTAAATGAAGGAACACGTAACTGAACATTTACACAATCGCCAAATGCATCGACCTCAGTTACCGCACAGTCATCAGCTGACTGGAACTGATCCTGATAACCCGATTTATAGTTTGCTGTAAATGTATGGGCAAAATCATCATGCTTCAATGTTGTTGATAGTTTAGCAACGACTCTGAAAGTCACTGCGTTATTATCACCAAACTGTCCCATACTATTAGTCATTTCATCCGGGCTTCCTGGTACACTACGATCACTTTCAATCATATATGTACCTGCGAAATTAGTGTGTAATTCACCCCAACCGAAATCGTTCAATAAATTCGTATTCCAATCGATTCCGCTATTACTTGTTCTACCTATATTTACAGCAGCCTGAATAATTGCTAGCTCTTCTTCATTCGTTGCTAAGTTTGTCTTAGTTGTAAATAACTCTCTGTATAGCACTGGATCAGCAAATATCTGCCTTTCAGTTAAACGAGTAACGACCTCTTCCATCTCGACGTTCCAATAGTCTAGGCCAAATGAGAATTCGGCACTAGGCGCAAACACAAAACCTCCAGAATATTGCTTAGAAGTCTCAGGTTTTAAATCGGCATAACCTTCCCTAAACACACTGTATTGGGATGCGCCTGTTAAACAATATTGCGCCATAGGGTCACTACTCGGGAACGGACAGCTATAAGTATCACTAGTAACTCCAAATTCAGCTTTAGGTTGGCCAATTTGCAGCATTGAAGGAGCTTTAAAACCTGTGCCGTATGATGCTCTTAATAGTAAGCTGTCAGTGGCTTGATAACGGGCACTAACTTTATAAGTCGTATCGTTAAGATCGCCGCTTAGTTTTTCACCTGAAAGATTATCATCGACTCCACTAATACCATCATAACGTAATGAGCCTGTAACTTCTAAGTCCTCTATTATAGGTAGAGAAATCTCTGCAAACACACCGTAATTATCACGTTCTAGATCATATGGATCGCCAGCACTTAGAAATAATATTTCTGCATTTTTCTGAGCATCTGATAATTTGCTTGTGTATTGAGTTTGACGATAATCGAAACCAGCAGCGATGTATGCGTCTCCACCATCCATTGAAAATATCGGCATAGAACCTTTAAAATCTACGCCTTTAACTTCAACTTTTGTCGATCCCCAGTTACCACTAAACACAGTTTTATCAAGTGCCGCTCGAGAAGCATCATCCATTTCAGATGCAGGCACAAAAACATTAATATCACCAGCACTTACAGCCTCAACAAATGGGTCTCGAAGTAACCAACCTGTAGGATAATTTTCGTCTGTATCATTTGAAGAATATGTGACCGCACCTGAATATTCAAAGTCACCAAAGCCACCTTCTAACCCTGCAACTAACTGAGTTGAAAGTGTATCCCACTCTGTCGTACGATTCCCAGCAGGTAGAGCTCTCCAGCGAGCCTGCACAGATAAATCACCAGAATCATACGCTGCACGTTCTGCATCTGTAAGGTAAGGTACTACATACTGTTCAACTAGAGGCGAACCTGCACTTGGTAAATTAAAATAGCCCGTTGGATAAGGAGCTATACGAGTCGTCATTTTAAAATTTGATACTGAAGCATCCGCAAATAAACGCAGATCATCAGTGAGTTCAAGGTCACCACTCAAGAAAACACTGTCGCGTGTGGATTCAGGAACTATCTCAATTGTAGTTGTGTAATCAAAAAAGCATTCTGCATCTATAGCAGATGTATTTACTGCACATGTTTTATTTTCAGCTGCATACGGATTAAAAGTTCGTCCGTTGACTATGCTTTCACCGGTTTCAGGATCAATAACACCTGTATCATATCTCACCCTAGCATTAGCTGGAATAGCATTAGGGGAACCGTTGAAAAAATAAAGGTCTCTTCCGTTATCGTTAAATGAGATAATTCCCGAACTTGCAAAATCTCTATCAACTGCTTTCAACTGCTCTCTTTCGTTATGGCTATATGAAAGCATCACATTAAAACCATCACTTTCTATATCACCAAAACCAGCAGTAAAGCCTAAATCGTATCCAGAACCGCCTGTTTCTTGGGGCTTGTCATATCTAGCGTTGATATTAAATCCTTGAAAGTTCTCCTTCATAATGAAGTTAACAACACCAGCAATAGCATCTGACCCATATAAAGCAGAGGCTCCATCAGTCAACACTTCCACACGTTCAATGGCAGAAATTGGGATAGAGCTGACGTCAATAGTACTACCAGAATCTGCTGGAGCTAATCGTCGGCCATTTAACAGAACTAAAGTATATGCTTCGCCTAGATCATGGATTGATGCAGTTTGAATACCACCACCACCTCCGCCAACTGAATCAGAAGATGTTGTGAACCCCTGCATAGATGGAAGTTGTTGTAATAAATCTGCGGTATTTGTAACACCTGACCTGTCAATATCATCTCTCGAAATTACAGTAATAGGTAACGCACCTTCTAAATCCGTTCGTTTTATCGCTGAACCTGTTACAGTAATTCTTTCTACTTCTTCAGCTGCAAATACTGTTGGAGCAGTAAAAGCGACTGACATAGCGCCACCAACTAATGCGATTCGCACAGATTTGGCTAATAAGTTATTTCTATACATTGTAAATCTCCCTGGACTTTCCTTTATAGTTTTTAAGCAAGCAAGTTACCCTCTAATGAAAAAGTTGTAACCCTCATCACTTGCAAACAAATAAAAACACAGCGGCTACATTTTTACAACACATGTAACAACCATCCGCCACCCTGCTAATAATTTGTTAACCTAATTTGAAGGCGTCAAGTTGAAAGCCTAAAGAAGCAAACGATATTGATAAAATAAAATTGAGGAGAGATAAGTTAGAAAAGCGAAGAACATACACAATGAAACAGGGTTGTCGCAGCGTGTCATAATAGACATATAGATTAACATACTGGTATAGCTAACTATTCGTAGATCTTATACAGTATACACTGCTAGGTATTACAATAAATAAAACATGAAAAAATCCCCGTAACAAGGCCGTAGATGAGATTCTATTGCACATATAAATTATGGGCTTACCCAAGCGAAAATAACTAATTAATCTAGAAACCTTAGCGGATTAAACTTTTATCGTAAAGAAAAACGTACACTAACAAAAAGGCCTAAACAACAGAAAATAAACCATTAACCATTTGTAATAAAATAATAAACTATAAAAACACCCCCCACCAGCAAGGACTATTAAAATTATTGATAAAAAAATACTGTAGGAACTGCTTTCAAACAAAACACTTGACAAGGAACTAGCCCGTTGAATTACATCTGTTTCACATTTACCAATACCTGCACTATTAAATGAGTAGTTCCACGCATTGCCACTCTATGTATGTTGTAAATGCATTCATCTGACAGATTTGCACTGTTTGCGAAGCAACTAATAGGAGTTTGCTCCTTAGCGCGACTAAACTCGATCACAAAACTACGTATATCACTAGGGAAGAATATGGCGTTAATAAACGGATTTCAGTTTATCTTTTCTATGGGCTGGGAGCACTTTAATCTTCAGGGAACCGTTAAAGGCTTTTAATAGCAGTTATCCAGTTAAGCCAAATCGTGGCGGCATAATTAGTGAGTATAATCGGTTGCATGTCATTTAATGCGCGCGCAAAAATGGGGTTGTATAACTTGTAGTTCCAACATCCTAAGCAACCATCAGAAACAGATGCCTGACACCACTATCGTAAGACTACACGCTCTTATGGTCGTTGGCGCCCCCTAAGTACGCTTATTCCAACTTAAGTTTCCGCCCTATTACCCAGAACTTAACCCTATAGAACAGGAACTGTGGTGCTAAAATTGCGATGCATATCTAAAACAGATTAAGGATTTGAGAACATCGTTGACCAAATAGCAAGCAGCTAGAATCTAGCAGCTCTTTTTTTCGACCATAACAACAAAAAAAGCCAGTAACGTGAAGCTACTGGCTTTTAGATATCCACTACCCTAGGTCAACTAGGATAGTCATCGATTAGATATTACATGTAATATCTAATACCGATTGAGATCCCGTCGTCTTCCGAGAACTCCATCGCAGCTTGCTGAGCTTTATCAGAGCTGGTGAAATCACTGTAGTCTTTACGACCTTCTAGGTACAACATAGTGTTGTCATCCCAAACGTAGTGTAAACCAACGATTAACTGCTGACGCTTAAATACATCGCCATTATATGCATCGCCGTATTCGTCACCAGCGTCTAATATGTTGTAACCAACAATTGGACGTAGACCGTTATCAAACTGATAAGCGAATAGTGACTCAAGGCCCCATGCTTCTTGAATGTAACGATCCAAGTTATCAGTATCGTGGAATTCTTGCTTGTTGACGTTTACAGCACCATAAAAGCCTTTGCTGTTAAATACGCCTATCGTCGCACCTGCACCAAAAATAAGATCAGTTTCGGTAACCGTTTTGCCGGTCAAGTAGGTTGCTTCAAACTCGCCTATATTGGCACCCGCGGTAACAATCAGGTTGTCAGACACATTATAAGTTGCAGAAGCACCGTAAGTGTTGTTGTACTCAACTGACGCAATCTTGTTTTGAGTTGCTACAGCGGCAGCCGTAAACAGATTCACTTCTTCATCAGCGTAAAGGTCAAAGCTATCTTGCTTTAACTGAGCTTGAACAGCAAAGCTAAAATCACCGAATGCGTTACGATACTGAACAGTCTTGTCACCACGGCCAGTACCGTTAATAGCACCGTCGGCTTTGTTTAAGGTATAAGTACCTGACGCATTACCATCCCAAGTGTTTACTAGGTTAGTATTATAAACCACGTCATACCATGCGCCCCATTGCTTACCAATGGTTAATGAACCATAGGTATCATGAGCTAAACCTACATAGCCTAAACGAGTACTTAAGAAATCATTACTCTCTGATGTAAATGTGTTATTTGAGCCTGTTTCAATAGAGCTATTACCTACTAGGTTTACGCCCCACTCGATTTTCGCAAATGTCTTCCAGCCATCACCCATATCGCGAGTGAAACCAAAATTAATACGTGAAGAACCGTTTTCAACTTCTGTAGCACCTTGAGTGTTAATCACTCGTGCATCAATCCAACCACCGATTTCTACTGCGTTCTTATCATCTTTATATACTTCGATTGCTGATGCTGTTGGTACAAAAATCACTGCGGCCAAAGCCGATGCTACTAAAGTCTTTTTCATGTAATGCCTAACCTTTAATTATGTTCAGTCTGCTTCATTCAATATATTTCCATTCCGTTGTTTTCTTTCTATCCTATTTGCAGACGAGGTTAGCAAAAGATTAGCAATCACTCAAAGACGAATGTCACAAAAGCAGCCATATTTTGCACCGAATTAACTAGCAAACCGACTTCAGCCAAAGGATTAAACCATTTGTTAACATAAGATCAGCAGCGCGTTAATATAACCACGACTAAATTAACGTCATTTGATTTGATGTAACCTTACTGAAACTTTTATTCATTATTGAAAGTATTGCTTCAGCAATCGGTCCTAATTGGCGCTCAATGTAGTAATCAAGATCAATGGGGGATTTTTGGTGGGTCAGCGGTTCAGCACCCGATGTCGTCATCACATACTCGATTCTTGCCCCTTTTTTGGTGACACTCTCATCTCCAGTTGCTTCAAATAGCATTCTAGCCGCTTTTAAATGAGGAGATGACTTTGCGGTATAGTCTTCAAGGTTGCGACGTAAGTTTTTAACGAAGACCAATTCTTCATTCAAGGCTCCGCTATTTAACTGCTCAATAGTGAGCTTTAAGTACGCTTCTACGTCTTGCTGACCAAATAACCTTTCATAAAGCTCATACTGTACTCTTCTGGCGAGCGGTGACCAATCACTGCGGACTTGCTCCATCCCTTTGAACACCAATTCTGTTTTACCAAGCTCGCCTTTTTTAGTGCCGACATAACGTTTTTTCGATCCTTCAGCAGAACCTCGAAGGGTGGGCATAAAAAACTGCTCAAAATGGGTCTCAAATTCCAGCTCTAAAAAGCTATCTATAGCAAATTCGTCGCTGAGTTTTTGTAGCCAAAGCTGGTTGATTCTTGCGGCGAGTGATTTACCCGTTGCCTGCACTTTTTTTTCGTCAAAATCATTACCTAACCAGACAAAAGTTGAATCAGTGTCACCATAAATGACTTCAAAGCCCGCTTCCTCTATCCAGCTGCGGGTTTGCTTCATTATGTCATGGCCACGCATGGTTATTGAGCTCGCAAGCTTGGCATCATGAAAAACGCAGCCGCGAGAACCAAGCACTCCATAGAGGGAGTTCATAATAATTTTAATCGCTTGAGATAGAGGTGCATTACTATTGGTTTTAGCCAACTCTCTTTGTTCAGAAAGGTGCTTAATTAATTGAGGTAAAATGGGCTCCTGGCGACTAAACCTAGCCCCTAAATAGCCCTCAACCGTATCTGACTCTTGTTGGTGTGATGCTTCAACTAACCCCTTAGGGTCAATTAAAAAAGTTCTTATTATTGAGGGGTAAAGACTCTTAAAATCTAAAACTAGAATATGTTGGTACAGCCCAGGAACTGAATCCATTACATAGCCGCCGGGGCTCTCTATACCTTCACTAACCGGGGCGCTTGGTGCAATATAGCCACTTCTATGCAAGTGCGGCAGATACAAATTCATAAATGCAGCTACCGATGCCCCCACACGTCCAAGCTCAAGCCCTGTTAACTTTGCACGCTCAATGGCAAATTCAAACAGCTGCGTTTTTTCAAAAATGTCCCAAACCAGTCGACTATCGGTCAGGTTATAGTGCGCCAACGCGGGCTTGTTATTAGCAAACAGGTCGTTGATTTCATCCATTCTATTACTGACATTATCGATGGCTTTGCCTTCATCCAATAATGCTCTAGACACAAACTCCAGTGAGTAACGATCAAACTGATAAAATGCCGCTTTCAGCCAATCAATGCCATCGAGCACAACTCTTCCAGGTAACAGCAGTGTCTCTGGTCGATACTTGTCTTCGACTTTCCAGCCCAAGTTTTGATTATTGCGTCCAATAGTGAGCGCGATACCATGATGTTTTGCGCGACGATATAATAGGGCCAAGTCAAAGGTCACTACGGCCCATCCAATAATTATGTCGGGATCGTAATCTTTAAACCATGCAATCAGCTCATGGATTAACGCCACTTCATTTTCTACCCACTGTATGTAATCAACAGCGACTGATTGTGTCTCACCCACCATAATGACTTTCTCAAAAATAGCGCCAGAGTCTTTTTTTCCGTATAAACCCACAGAATAGAGTTCACCACTAAAACTACATTCAAAATCAAGCGAAATGGCTTTAAGCTGCTGTGTAAGCTCTGTTCGTCTGGCTTTATTGGCGATAAAGCGCGGCTCAACGCCCTGCTGGGCAGGTTCAAATTGACCACTAAATTCGGCATCTAGGGCGATGAACCGTTCAATTAAAAATCGATGTTCCGCTTTGATATCGCTTTCAAACAGTTCGATACCTTGATCTTTTGCAATCCGTATAAGGTTACGTTGGTGTCTAAGATCTCGGGTATACAGCGCTGTAACGTTTTCATGCTGAAAACTCTTAAGCGTTAGTCGCTTACGGCGAATATTCTGTAACTCGTGATATTGATTGATAATATTTTCATCAATAGTGCGAATAAAGCACACATGTTCTTGCTGCGGGAGCTCTACTATTACAGGACCAGATGGTGTAGCAATAAAGTACTGGAGGGTAAGTCCATCTCGCCCACGTGTTGCATGGCGGGTAAGCACTCGCCCCTTTATTGTCTGTAGCGCATTGGTTACTGGGTTCATAGCTGTCTACTCAAATAAATTCACGAATAATCACTTAACACTTCTTAGGCTATGTAATCACTGTTATTATGTACAGCATTATTTACTGGACCAGTGCATTCATGTTATCCGCAGACGTTAAAACCCAGATCCGTACTATCTATAAGGGCATTGCTTCGGCTCTACCCAACTTTCGTTCACGGCGAGAGCAAAATTATATTGTCGCGGAAATATCCAAAACCCTTGCGGGAGAGTATGACAAGCAACGACCTATTATCGTGGTTGAAGCCGGTACAGGTATTGGTAAATCACTTGCCTATATTTTGGGCACCATACCCTTAGCATTAGCGAATAAGAAAAAGGTCTGTATTGCCACCGCGACCGTAGCATTGCAAGAACAATTGCTCCATAAAGATCTGCCTTTTTTCCTAGAGCATTCAGGCTTAGATTTTACCTTTGGCTTAGTCAAAGGACGACAACGCTATGTCTGTCTATCTAAGTTAGAGATGCTGGTTGGTCCCGATAACAGTAGCCAAATGGCGATGTGGCAATCAAAGCCAGATCAAAGTCAGGTTGATATGTTGGAGGGGTTGCTAAAAGACTATAAAGAGTCTCGTTGGAATGGAGAACGCGACACATTAACCCAACCATTACCGGATCATTTGTGGCAACAGATTGCCTGTGATAAACATAGCTGTCATAAGCAATTAGCCAGTCATCGAAATTGTCCTTTTCATAAAGCCCGAGAGGATCTCGATACATGGGATGTATTGATTGCCAACCACAGCCTACTCTTCGCTGACTTAGAGCTAGGCGGCGGGGTCATTCTGCCCGATCCTGAAGATCTATATTATGTCATCGATGAAGCACACCACTTACCGATTGTTGCACGTGACTTTAGTAGCGCTCAATCTACGATTCGTGGCGCGACCGATTGGCTAGAAAAGCTCACCAAAACGACCTCAAAACTGCAAAACCAGATTAAGAGCAATTATATCATTGCGCCAGCACAGGCAATGCTCGACCATATCAGCGATATTAGTGGATTACTCAATCAAGTTGCTCACTTTTGTGATGCGCAAGCTAAACAGTTTGATAATCCAGAAAATCGCTTTCGTTTCGAGCACGGTAAACTGCCACCAGCACTGCTTATTCTTGCTGAAAATCTCGCTACAGCGTCAAATGTAGCGTTAAAACAATTCAACAAGATGCTAGCCTTGCTCAATGAAGCCATAAAAGATGGTGATATTCCTAAGCATCAATCGGAAGCACTATTATCTGAAACAGGTTTTATGTTGCAACGCATCGAGAATTTGCAAAAGCTGTGGAAAATGATGGCTAAGCAAGATAATCCTAAAGGCGCACCAATGGCGCGCTGGGTTGAGCAACTGACTGGCAAGCAGGCGGATTTTTTATTCAGCGCATCACCAATTGAAGTTGGCTTTATGCTTGAGAACTTACTCTGGGATAAGGCGGCTGGCGTGGTGCTTTGTAGCGCCACACTGAGAGCACTTAACAACTTTAACCATTTTACTCATCAAGTGGGTTTATCCATCAATGATGGAAGCCGCTATCTTGCCCTCGACTCACCCTTTGATTTTGAACAAAATGCCACACTGTTCCTACCACAAATGGACACAGAGCCCACGCACGATAACTACACCGATGAATTAGCAAAGCAGATTATCGCACTTGTAGAGGATGAAATGGCTAGTTTGGTGTTATTTGCCTCTTATTGGCAGATGGAAAAAGTGGTCGATCTTGTTGAAAGCAAAATTAAAACAGGGTTGCTTGTCCAAGGTGTATTACCGAGACAAGAGATCCTAAAACAACATAAGCAGCTTTGCGATGATGGTAACCCGAGTATAATTTTTGGTACCGGCAGCTTTTCTGAGGGCTTAGATTTACCTGGTGATTACTTAACTAACCTTATCATTACTAAGCTACCTTTTGCGGTACCTACTTCACCTGTGGAGCAAGCTCATTCAGAATATATTAAAATAAAGGGTGGAAACCCCTTTTTACAACTGACAATCCCCGATGCTTCGCGCAAATTAGTACAGAGTTGTGGTAGATTACTCCGCAAAGAACAAGATTACGGCCGGATTACCATCTTAGATAGACGCTTAGTCACCAAGCGCTATGGAAAATCACTGTTAGATGCCCTACCGCCTTTTAGACGCGTTATTGAATAGGACAACGATTGGATTTATTACTAGAGCCAAGTAGCTGGGCCTTGCTGGCATTGATAGGGCTAATTGCAGGCTTTATCGATGCAGTTGCTGGCGGAGGTGGACTATTGTCTATCCCAGCACTATTAGCCATGGGAGTGCCTCCCCATATGGCACTTGCCACCAATAAATTGGCCGCCTGTTTTGGATCCTCTATGGCGGCGTTCACTTATTATAAGCAAAGGTTATTTTCTCCCAGCTTGTGGTATCACACCTTTGTAGCTACTTTCATCGGCGCTGTTATTGGTACGTTTATCGTCTCAATCATCGACAACCAATGGCTCGAAAAATGGTTGCCGCTGATTATTATTGCAATCGCAATTTATACGCTATTCCAGCCAAATGCCATGGGTTGTAAAAACTGCAACATCCCAGTTAAACCTAAGCGTAAAATAAAACAATGGTTGCAAGGGTTACCGCTAGGATTTTACGATGGATTTGCAGGGCCTGGCATCGGTGCATTTTGGACCGTCACTAGTACTGGTATGCATAAGCTTCCTTTGCTCTATAGCTTAGGACTTGCACGCGCTATGACCTTTACCAGTAATTTAACCTCGCTGATTATTTTCTTGTTCATGGGGCAAGTTAATATGTCCATTGGACTCGCTATGGGTATTTGTATGATGATTGGCTCCTATATTGGTGCGCATTCAGCCATTAAGTTTGGCCTGCCGTTCATTCGACCTATTTTCGTTACCATGATCTTGTTAATCGCGGCGCAATTAGCCTGGAGTGCATGGGCATGACGACCAATGAACTGCTTAATCGACTCAAATATCAGTTAAAGCAGTTAGAGCAAGAAGTATTGCAACACGATGCTAATTTGCCCGCTGGACAGCGCAAAATGATGCAAGACGTTGAGCGTTTTAATAATGAGTTATTTGTACAAGAGGGCGCTCAACTTAAGCCTTGTATCGATCAGCTGTCAAAAAGTGTTGCTCAGCTACAACAACTTATCAATGCTAAACGCTCGCCCTATACCATTGTATCAAGCTGTGAAAAAATACAGGACAGATTCAGCGCCGTTCGCCGAGCGCTCTCTACGACCAACATTAATCTTAAGTCGCTAGAGCAGCAAAAGCGCACCCGTCGGGCTCATGCAATAAAGCGTGGAGCAAAAACTCACCAGCAGAGTGGCTTTAGCTGGATAGCATCAAATGTAATGCAAAATAGCCATCAACTGTATGAAGAGCTTAATAAACATTTGAACTGGGCCAAGATTATTGAACAAAAAATTGAAAATTTGCAATCTTCTCTTGAATACTGTCATAGTGCTGACAAAATTAGGCTACAGAATGAGATCCTTGCTCAACACTCTCGCCTCGGCAAGTGTCGGCAAGCTACCAGCTATATTGAAGATCGCATCCAACTGTTCGAGCGACCTTTCAAAGGCCAAAATCGTTAAGGAGCAACAATGAAACCGCTACTACCTATTACCGCTATTCTCGCTTTATGTGGTTCATCTGCGGCATTTGCTGCAAACTTGAATATTCCAATGTCATTTGAATATATCGCGCTTGATGGCAAGGAAGTTGAAACCAGTTTGTTTAACCATAAGTCTGAACTCGAGCTTAGCAATGGGACTCACAAGATCGCCGTTCGATATCATGATCTTGTCGAAGATGACTTTAGTGATAGCGAAACCAATATTAAGTCTTCGCCTTTTATCATCACTATCGAAGTTGATGGTGATTATGAATATCATATGAAGCCAGCAGATGGTGATTTTGTAAGAAATCCGTCCCAGTTTGCCAAATCTCCTCAAGTGGTCATCACTCGAAAGGATAACGGTACAGTTAACTATCAAGTAGCTCAGACAAATATCGCTGAAGAGTCTTTTGTCTCGCGTCTTTTTAGCGGTAACACTGCAACAGATGTGGATGTTGAAGCTGCGGTTGCTACTGGTACAGCAACTAGCGTCGCCGCAACATCAAAGACACCGACAGCTCCAGTGAGTAAACCATCTCCATCTTCGAGCCCTATTGTTGCAGCCACTGCCGTTACAGCAACTCAAACTGCAACGAATGCTGATGACGCCGCAAAAGCAGAACAGATGCTGCAGTACTGGTGGCTACATGCTGATGAGAAAACACGTAAAGAGTTCATGAGCTGGGCCATTCAACAACTTTAAGCTCATTTTTCAGCTAGAGTATGATCCCATAGATCTATCGCGCCAGCTATTCTAGGCTGGCGTACCTTCTAAACATCGCAATCCTTAGCCAAATATCGTTACTTATCCCCAATACTTGCTAGTAGCAGAAATAGCGATTGCGTGTGTCAATGGAGGAGGATACAGTAGGGTTCAGCATTTGTTGAACATTCAACATAGCCAACTATTGTAGAGCGCAAATACAGTATGGTGCCCATAGACTTTATAAATCCAATCTCATAAATTGATTACATTCAATACAGACAGTACGCGAGGAGAGGTGTATGCAATTAGAAATTAGAAACTACTATGAAGTTCTTTTACTTGAGTTACTCTCTGATGAAGGTTTATTAGACGAGCTACCTGCTGACTATCTTGCCGATCTATGCTGTGTCACGCTCAATCAGCTACCCACCCGTTACATACGACATCTAGTCGATACCTATTTTTTTGAAGATTATGAAGAACTTCAGAAAATGAAAACAGAGATCCAGCAAGCACTTGAAAAATCTAGAGCATTTTTGAAAGAAAATCAAAAGGCTTAAAACAGAAAGAAAGCTTTGTTGAGCCTCCGGTACGACTATACGCACATACCAAATACCATGACGAGATTGGAACAAATATGGGGAGTTTTAGATAAACTATTTCTCATCGAGTGTACCACCAAGTGTATCACCTGAGGCATTTCTTATCTAAGTAATGATCTAAGCTATTGATGTACTAGGAGATTGGAGGTTCCCCTAGAGCCACACCTCGGCACATGAGTCACTCGCTGCGGTTGCTCCCTTCCAGGCCTGGCCGAATTCACAAGTTATCATTGCGAGGGGACCCTAAGGTCACCATTGATTTCGTTGAAAGCAGATACTCTCAAGAACGGCAGCATTATCTACCATGAAAGCTTTCCAATCAAGTCATTATCTAGTTAGAACCCTCAGTTTTGGTTCAATCGCTGCTTCTATAAACAAAAAACCTCATTTGAAGGCCTTATTTCGCCTTATCTACAAATATAAATGTAATAACAAACTTACTTACAGGCTAAGAGCGGCTTTGTTTTGCTCAATGAGTTTGTCACCTATACCCTTTACATTAGATAGCTGATTAATTGAATCGAATTTGCCATGTGTTTTGCGATAATCAATAATCGCTTTGGCTTTTGAATCGCCAATCCCCTTCAATGACGATAACTGCTCGGCGCTTGCTGAATTGATATTCACCACTAGAGTTTTCGCTTGAGTCCTCTCTGCAATACTCACAGACTCAACTTTTTCAATTGCGGCATATGCCGCCGGAAGCATAATTAGGTTTGATAGCAATAAAGCGGGTAGTAGTCTTTTATACATAATCTAATTCCTTATGTGATCCTTTAGGTTGTAGCCTTCATCCTTTTCCTTAGCTACGCTGCGAAATGTAGATCACAGCCACGAAATTAGCCAATAAGCGACCAACATCTCACGCAAAAGTTTTACGCGGAGATCTGGATCACAAAAACAGCATAGCGTTAAACTTTCAATTTATTCATCAAGGTATTTAAATCGTTCAACTTTGATAACTTATTTAGTAATAAACAGACGCTTATAACGGTTTAATATCAAAAGTACGACCATTATCGCGAACAATATCACCTAAACAGCAGTACGATTCTGTTATGAAATAACAACCTGAGTTATTTTGAAGATAATAGTTACTCCTCTAGAGTGTGGTTATCTACAATAATAATGGACATAAAATGTCACTAGACTCTACAGAAATACCCGACAAAGCCAGCAGTAAAATATCAGGGCAGCAAAAGAAACTGTTAATTCTGGCCGCTGACATTCTATTGCTATTTCTAATGCATAACTTCCTCCCATTTGAACAAGGGGTTAATACAGGTCTTGCACTTCTCACCTTCGCAGCGATATTGTGGCTAACGGAAGCTATTCATATCAGTATCACAGCGATCATGATCCCAATCCTCGCCGTTCTCTTTGGCGTGTTTGAAACCAAATCTGCGATGAGTCATTTCGCCAACCCCATTATTTATCTTTTCTTTGGTGGCTTTGTCTTGGCCGCTGCTTTGAATCATCAAGGTATTGATAAGTTAATTGCTCAGAAAGTATTAACGGCATCAAAAGGACGCTTGTCTGTCGCCTGTGTCATGCTGTTTGGAATAACCGCTGCGCTATCGATGTGGATCAGTAATACCGCCACGACTGCAATGATGTTACCGCTTGCGCTAGGAATATTGCATCAAATCGATATCAAGAAACACAAAAGTACTTACCTATTTTTGCTACTAGGTATTGCTTATTCTGCCAATATTGGCGGTATCGGTACTCTGGTAGGTAGCCCGCCGAATGCGATAGCTGCCGCACAAGTTGGCCTATCTTTCAGCGATTGGCTTGAGTTTGGATTGATCACAGTAGCTATTATGTTGCCACTAATGTTAGTGGGTCTTTACTTATATTTAAAGCCCGATCTGTCGATGGTGTGCGAGATAAAAGCTGAAAAGCAATCGCTCACCTTTCAAGGTCAATTGACGCTATTAATTTTCGTCACCACTGTCTGTTGCTGGATTTTTAGTAAGCCTATCTCACAAGCGCTTGGTGGTATTGCTCAGTTTGATACTGTCGTTGCCCTTGCTGCTGTCGTCACTCTTGCAGGGCTTGGCTTAGTGCAGTGGAAGAAGATAGAAACAACAACGGATTGGGGAGTACTCATATTATTTGGTGGTGGTTTAACACTAAGTGCAGTACTTAAAGCGACAGGGACCAGTGTTTTCCTAGCCCATTGGGTAACCGATATATTCGGCAATACTCACATGGCCTTGTTCACATTTGCTGTCATCGCATTTGTTATCATGCTAACCGAGTTTGCCAGTAATACTGCGAGCGCCGCGCTATTGGTGCCCGTGTTTGCCGCTATCGCTGAAGCACTAGGTCTGTCGCCAGTCATGCTGTCTGTACTTATTGGTATTGCAGCGTCTTGCGCATTTATGCTGCCTGTCGCCACCCCTCCCAATGCGATAGTCTATGGGTCCGGTTATATTAAACAGTCTGAGATGATGCGCGCAGGCGTTATCATTAACTTTATCAGCATGTTTGCGCTTTATATCATCGCGCACACTTTCTGGAATATCTAGCACTTAGGTTGTATAACTGCAGGTGTAATCTGCTAGCAAAAAGCACAGTGAGTAGTTGCTCACTGTGCTTTTATCGTTCAAGAAGCCTTATATTATAAAGCCGTAAGAGCTTCATCTAACGCGGCGATAATATCTTCTACCGCTTCTAGCCCGACTGAGATCCTAAGCAAGTTGTCTGTAATGCCCGCTCTCGCTCTCTGCTCTTCGCTATAGGGTGAATGCGTCATCGAGGCAGGATGCTGAATGAGTGACTCTGCATCCCCCAGACTAACCGCAATAGAAAAAAGTTCCAAATGATTAATGAAGGCGATTGAATCTTGTAAGTCAGCGTCCAGCTCGAATGCTATCACCCCTCCAGCACGCTTCATCTGACGGCCCATATATTCATTACCACTATGGCTCCTCAACCCAGGATAATACACTTTTGAGACTTTAGTGTGGGCTTCCAAAAATTGAGCTACTTTCTCCGCGTTATCACAATGTCTGCTAACTCGAACATCTAGAGTTTTAAGCCCTCTTAGAATGAGCCAAGCATCATGGGGGGAGATCACTGCACCTATATCTTTGAGGACTTCATACTTAATCACATCCATCTGTTCGTGACTGGCACACACAATACCCGCTATAACGTCACCGTGACCATTTAAGTATTTAGTAGCACTATGGATCACTATATCAATACCGTGCTTAATGGGTTGTTGCAATAAGGGAGTCATAAAGGTGTTATCAACAACACTGACTAAATTATGCTGCTTTGCAATACTTGCTATAGCATCTAAATCAAACACCTCAAGATGAGGGTTAACGGGCGTCTCACAAAAAATAACCTTGGTATTTGACGTTATTGCTGCTTCTATTTCAGCTAGGTTACAAAAATTGACGAGAGTAACTTCTATACCAAACTTTGCAAGCTGTGAATTCATCAGCGCAAATGTACAACCATAGACGGCATTTGAGGCGACGAGGTGGTCCCCCATTTGCAGATTTGCCAATAGTGCAGCAGATACTGCAGCCATACCCGACGCTGTCGCAGCAGCGCTATCACTGCCTTCGAGCGCTGCAATTTTTCGCTCTAACTCTGCAGTTGTTGGATTACCTAAGCGGGTATAAATATAACCAGCCTCCTCACCCGCAAACCTCGCCCCACCTTGCTCGGCACTATCAAATACAAAGGTCGCACTTTGACATAGAGGTGATACTAGAGCGCCTGTTTCATTTGGCTCTCGTCCAGCATGAATCACTTGTGTTGCCAATTGCCAACTTTCTCGCATAATTATTTCCCTACTAAATGCTTGTGATACAGACACAGTGAATTAATAGTTGTTGTTTTGTCTGTATAGAACCAACCATTTCAGAAAATCAAAGTCGAAACAACATAGCTGGCAACGGTTTACCCACTCTAAACTACCTATATAATTAGATTCTGTAGATACAGATTTTAGAGAGCAAGCTGATAAGTAAATACCTTGGACTAGTCCTAGGTATTTACAAACCATTTCGAAAAGATTTATAGGGGAACGTTTGTAAAAAGAATGTTACATCGCAAGTGAATGCAGTAGATAAAATCAACTTGTATTGTAAAGTGTCAGCTATTTACCTGATACAGCCTGCTTTTCCATCTTGCTGGTTTTAGTAAGAACCATCGAACTAAGCTCTTTTAAATCCAATAATAGCTCTTTATGGATCCCTTTTAATTTGGGTTTTGTCTGTTCGTTAAACTCTAGTGGTCGACACAATGCCATTGCTTGGTAGCCTAATCGCGCGGTTAACAACCCACCGCCAAGACCTTGTCCTAGCCGAGCAGATAACTTGCCAGACATCTCTACAGACAAGAGTTGAGTGCCTAGATCCGTGACGATTTCACTGGTACCAGCATAAATAATATTAGTGAGAATTCCGCGAATAAGTTTAATTCGACTCCAATAACCAAGTTCAATCCCATAACATTTTGCTAGCTGATTAATCATACTTTGATTTCGCCACAGGATGATTGCCATATCAAGTACAGCCAACGGGCTTGCCGCTAACAATAATGCGGATTCTTGCGCAAAACGTCTAACAATTTTCTTTGCTGCGAGATCTCGCTCGGTTAATACAGTGGCTTCGAACAACACCAGCTTTTCAGCATCATTGTGCTCCACGCTCACTTGTTGCATGTAGCGTTCAGTGTGGGCACTTTTAGGCAATTGGCTGAGTAATTTATCA
Organism: Shewanella sp. KX20019; assembly: GCF_016757755.1. Classification (NCBI taxonomy): domain Bacteria; kingdom Pseudomonadati; phylum Pseudomonadota; class Gammaproteobacteria; order Alteromonadales; family Shewanellaceae; genus Shewanella; species Shewanella sp. KX20019. The sequence continues at coordinate 3,396,936 of NZ_CP068437.1, forward strand.
ATGAATGGATCGGCCGCGCCCATCTGCATACTGCAGAGCAGTCGCATACCGGTGGTCTGTGTATCTTCAACTTTTTTGAGCATTTTAAGTTTACGCCATTCGGTAAAGCTCACTTTTGCCGCCCATGACACGACTAAGGTTACGACCACTGCATACAAGCTAAACAGCCAAGTGCTTTGAATAAGTGCATCATATAAACCCAGAACTGTTTCAACGACAGCAATAAGTAACACACCTAATAAACAGGCTTTACCTAGCCAAGCTCGTTTACCCGACCCTTTCGATGAAAGAGCTGCATTAAGCTGCTCAACACTGTCAATGTGCTCAGTTAATGTGATCTCTAATTCGTGCTCCGAAAGAGTCTCTTCTTCGACAAAAACTTCATCAGCCGCAAATGTCGTTGCTGGCGTTATCTTTGTTTCTACATCCTGCTCAACGCTGTCAAAACGTTGCTGTTTCTTAATTGGATTATTATCAGTAGCCATAAAAAATCACTTTAGTTTGTCACCGACTAAATATTGCAATACATGATCAAGTCGAATATGTTCAAAATCGGCATGACTCCGTTGTTTATCTATCACTGTTTTTGGTGCGAAATTGACAAAATCAAAGCCCTGTTTTTGCCAAAAATCAGCTGATGGTAGCGATTTAGGCACCTCTCCAGGGAATAAGGTCACCGTCTCATGACTGGCAAGCTCTAAGCCTTTCACGACTTCAATATCACGCCCGCTCTGTTTCACCATGCCATGAGTGGTCGATTTAATCGCGCTGATCGCCATGGTCTCAACTTCACAACCTTCAAACTTAGCGTGTAGCTGACTTTGTTGCACCAGCTGACTTAACAAAGATAAAACATTGCCTTGTTGGTCGCGTGTAACATGGTCAATCTTGCTCGCTGCAAACAAGAGTTTATCTATTTTGGGAGAGAACAAGCGCTTTAAAAGACTTGATTGGCCGAATTGAAAACTTTCCATCACCGCCTGAAGCGCCGTCTTCATATCGTCGAACTGCTCTTTGCCACGATTTAACGGAGTAAAACAATCTACCAATACCAGCTGACGATCAAATTTGGCGAAATAATCATGGTAGAAGGGTTTTACTACCCGCGAGATATATTCCAAGTATCGCTGCTTTAACGTGTGGTAAAAGCTGCTTGCAGCACTCTGTTCCAATACAGGATACTGCTCATCAGTCACATTGATTAACGGGAAAAGTGCCAGTACAGGGGTACCTTCGAGCTCTCCGGGTAATAGCAATCGCCCTGGCTGGGCGTAATAAAATCCATACTTATCAACACAGTCTTGCAGTAATAGTTGATAACTATCGGTAATCTGTTGCAGTTTTGCTTCATCAGCCGTTGCAGTAAGATCAATACTATTAAGCATTCGAGTAAACTCTGCGTAATAATTTGAACACTCAAATACAGCAGTACGCGCTACCTGCGAGGCAGACCACTGCTGAAAGCTTTGTTTAAGCATTGGAAGGTCAAGTAACCATTCACCTGGGTAGTCAACAATGTCGAGATAGAGCGTTGCGCTATCAGTCAACTTTGACAATAATCCCTTCGCTGGACGATACCTTATTGCTAGTCTTAGCTCGCTGATATTACGCGTGGATTTTGGCCATGATGACGGCTCATTTAGAATGGCATTCACCGCACCATCATAATTAAAACTCGGAATAGTCAAATCAGGTTGTAGATCTCGCTTCACGCCATATAGTCGGCTATCTCTAGCGACCTGCCATAGAGGTAACTGATTATTACCTTCTACGACTCCAGAGTGCAGCAGTTGATTCACAAGCCCAGTGATAAACGCCGTTTTTCCTGCACCAGCAAGACCAGTAACAGCAAGACGTAAATGCCTGTCCGTTGAACGAAGCGCTACTGCTTGAGTTTTTTTACCGAGTTTTTTAAGAGAATGTTTGATACTTGCCATAGGCGGAAGTTGCACCTGTAGAGAGGAGTTCTAGGGCAGTATACTGCTATATTCTGCCCTGCTTCAAACTATAAGTTATTGATTTCATTTTTAAGGTCATAGTTATCAGATGTTACGTGTCGCTCTAAATTCTGCAATCTAAGCTCTAGCGTTCTAAACTGACTATTCACATCCCTTAATGCCATTTTAGCTGGCTCACCGGATTGCCAAATTTTCTTCTTAATTTCAATCTCTTTGTGCGCTGATTTATTTTTGTCAGTGCCTGGTTTGATGTCTAAAATCATCCAAAGTAAAACATAGATAATAAACACAATCCCGGTGCCACCAAGTAAAAATATTGAAGCGGCAACCACTCTGACTAACCATGTTTCAAAATTGAAGTAATCGGCAACCCCTGCACATACACCCGCTATTTTACCTGCTTGAGGAATTCGATATAAAGTTCTGCTTGTGCCTTCACTCATTTCTACTTCCTCCTTCATTTTAGGACTAAATTGAGATTATTTGCCTTACAGGGAAAGGCTGATGATTTATACATCACGTCCCCTCCATTGTGGTGCCTCACTGTCCAAGATGGCCTCAAGTGTTTCAATACGTTGTGACATCTTGTCAGCCTTGGTAATAAGCTCATTTAACTGGCCGAACTCTTCATCGGTAAGCCCCTGACTTACTTGTCTTTTACTGCGATAATGCAGTATCAACCAAATCGGAGCCACGATAATCATAAAAATAATAATTGGGGCTATCAAAATATCCATGTTCATAACTCACCTCTGCTCCGTTACTATTTAGTCTTAGCTTTTGCCTTGCTTGCTTTCATTTTAGCTTTAAGCGCTTCAAGCTCATCATTTACAGAGTCTTCAGCTTCAAGTGCGGCAAACTCGTCGCTTAAGCTATTCTTTTTGCCTAAGTCGTAAGCTTCAACTTGTGACTCTAACCCTTCAACTCGACGCTCATATTGTTCAAACTTACTCATAGCGTTATCGATTTTACTTGAATCAAGCTGCTTTTTAACTTCTAAACGAGAAGATGCAGTTTGTTTACGCATAATGATAGTTTTTTGACGAACTTTAGCATCAGCTAGTTTTTCTTGTAGTAAGTTAACTTCCTCTTTTAAACGAAGAATGTGTTCCTCTACTACCACTAATTCAGCTGCTAAGCTTTCAGCTAGTTCGTTGGTTTTTTGCTTCTCAATCAAAGCGGCTTTTGCAAGATCTTCGCGATCTTTAGACAATGCCAGTTCAGCTTTACTTTCCCAGTCATGCACTTGCTGTTGTACTTTAGCTACTCGGCGAATGATCTCTTTCTTTTCTGCAAGTACTTTGGCAGAAGTTGAACGAACTTCGACAAGCGTATCTTCCATCTCTTGGATGATCAGACGCACCATTTTTTCAGGATCTTCAGCCTTATCAAGTAATGAGCTGATATTTGAATTTATGATGTCTGCAAAGCGTGAAAAGATTCCCATAATAATTTCCTCTAATTAACGTTGGTTTCGATAAATACTATCCAGTATTCGTGCCAACTTTACATTTACCTTACCATACAAATACTTAACCAAAATATTAACTTTTCCTTTCAATTACAAACAAGGGATCATATTATTATTTTCACCAATTATTAGCGTGAAAGACTAAAACTTACTGTGACCAATCAATTTCAGCAAGACAATCTTATTGGACAATCTAATGCATTGTTAGAGGTTCTTGAACATATTTCGCAGGTAGCCCCTCTTTCAAAGCCTGTGCTAATCATTGGCGAACGTGGCACTGGCAAGGAACTTATTGCCGAACGTTTACACTTTCTATCAAAGCGTTGGGATCAAAGTTTTGTAAAATTAAACTGCTCCTCATTAAGCGAGAACTTATTAGAGAGCGAGTTATTTGGCCATGATGCCGGTGCATTTACAGGCGCGAATAAAAAACACGAAGGTCGATTCGAGCGTGCTAATGGTGGTACATTATTTTTAGATGAGCTAGCCAATACCTCGGGTCTCATCCAAGAAAAGCTTTTAAGAGTGATTGAATATGGCGAGTTCGAACGTGTCGGGGGTAATAAAACCGTTCAAACTGATGTCAGGTTAATTTGTGCTGCCAATGAAGATCTTCCCTCTCTGGCAGAGGCTGGGGAATTTAGACCCGACTTGTTAGATCGATTAGCGTTTGACGTAATAACATTGCCACCACTACGTCACCGCCCAGATGATATTATGTCTCTTGCTGAATACTTTGCAGTCGGGATGGCAAGACAATTAAAGCTAGAGCTATTTGAAGGTTTTAGTCCCAGTGCTGTAAAACAGTTAATGGAGTATCGCTGGCCAGGTAATATTCGAGAACTGAAGAACGTAGTTGAACGTAGTGTCTATCGAAACGCAGAGTCAGGTATGGCGATTACTGATATCACCATAGACCCATTTGCATCTCCTTATCGTCCTACAACTCGAGTCAAAACCCGAGAGAGACAACAGCTACAAGACACTCCAGTGGCAAACATTGCTCCCGAGCCCATCAAAACTGCAGCGTTCAACTTCCCTATCGATTTTAAAATCCATTGCGAAGAAAATGAAGTCAATCTGCTAAAACAAGCATTAGAAGCGGGACAGTTCAACCAGAAAAAAACCGCCGAGCTGCTTGGGTTAAGTTACCACCAACTTCGTGGGATCTTAAAGAAATACAACTTACTGGATAAATAATTGCTGTTCAGCTGTTGGCACTGTTAAAATACCCATTAACGTTCAGATCATAAAATGATTGCTTAATGAAACAGCAGCTAAAGCGAATAGGACTTGTAACCAGTATATCGGTGATAAACCTGTTACTTGTTGCCTGTGGACCGCAAAAGATCCCCACAGGCTTGGTCTATTGCTCAGAAGGTAATCCCGAAAGCTTTAATCCGCAGACGGTGACATCAGGTACCACTATTGATGCTACGTCGCAGCAATTGTACGACACCCTCGTTGATTACGATCCCATTACTAGCTCTATAATTCCCGCTTTGGCCATATCTTGGCAAAGTAGCGACGACGGTCTTACTTATCGATTTAAACTTCGCAGCGGCGTTCAGTTTCACCAAACAGACTACTTTACTCCGACAAGACACTTTAATGCTGACGATGTTTTGTTTTCTTTTAACCGCATTATCGATCCCGAAAATCCTTATCACAGTGTTTCAGCAAACGGTTATCCGTTCTTTCAAAGTATCGGTTTAAGTCAAACGGTTAAGCAGATAGAAAAAGTGGCAGATGATGAAGTTGTGTTTCATCTAAATATGAGTGATGCCTCTTTTCTCTCGAATCTTGCAACCGGCTTTTCCATTATTTTATCCCAAGAGTATGCCGATACCCTGCTTGAAGATCACAGCCTAGATAAATTAGATCGCTATCCTATTGGTACAGGGCCTTTTAAACTGACCAAATATGTCAAAAATGAATATATTCGTTATCATCGTAATGAGCAGTTTTGGCGTAAACGCCCCGAGTTTGAACACCTGGTTTTTGACATCACCCCACGAAGTACGGCTAGGTTAACCAAATTGATCACTGGCGATTGTAATGTATCCGCTCTACCCAAAGCGGGTGAGCTTCCGGTTATAAAACAGCATGATCACTTAGAGCTCGACACCCAACTTGGTTTTAATGTCGCTTTTTGGGCCTTTAATACCAAAAAAGCACCATTTGATGATGTTAGAGTGAGAAAAGCACTCGCTTATGCTGTAGATAAACAAAATATTATTCGAGCCGTATATCAAGAGACTGCAATTAGGGCTACAGGCATGTTGCCGCCGCAATCTTGGGCTTATCAGTACAACCGCAGTAATTATGGTTACAACCCACAAAAAGCAAAAGAGTTGCTAAAGGAAGCCGGCGTTGAGAAACTCAACATTGATGTTTGGGCGATGCCAGTTGCACGTATTTATAACCCTAATGCATTAAAAACAGCTGAATTAATTCAGGCCGATTTAGCTAATATCGGCGTAAGAGTAAATATAGTGACCTACGACTGGAGCGTATTTAATCAAAAGCTTAATCGCAGAGACTATGATTCAGTGCTGATAGGTTGGAATGCCGATAATAGCGACCCAGATAACTTTTTCTCCCCTATACTGAGTTGCGCTGCGCAGGACTCTTCAAGCAATAGAGCGCAATGGTGCAATCCAGAAATGGACAACATATTGGCAAAAGCAAAAGCGACTACGATAAAGGCCGAACGTAAGAAACTCTATCAACAAGCAGAAAAACTCTTTAATGAACAGCTACCTATGTTGCCATTTGCTCACGCTACCCAGTTAACCATTAAGCAAAAAAACATCAAACAAACTCAGCTGACACCTTTTGGTGGGATCTCATTCGAGAACACCATGAAAATCCCCCCAGAGGAGATGCACTAATGGGTCGTTATTTATTAAGAAGGCTCAACTTATTTCTGGCCACCTCATTAGTATTAATCGGTGTTTTATTCATTGCGACCAGCTATTTTCCCGTCGAGCAACAGTATGCTTTAACCGGGATAGAGTCCCCAACAACAGAGCAGCTCGTGTTAAGCCGCAGTGAATACCAACTCGACAGTAATCAATTTCGTCAGTTTCTTGCCTATACCCAGCAAAGGGTTAGCGGCAACCTCGGTGTCTCTATTACCTCACAGAAACCCGTTATCGATGAACTGAGTCAAGTACTACCGGCATCGTTCGAATTAGCTATCGTCGCTGGCATACTGGCGATGTGTCTAGGGGTTCCTTTAGGCATATTGGCGTCACTCAGTAAGAACAAAATCACCCAGCATAGTATTATGGCGATTACACTTACGGGTTATTCGATCCCTGTATTTTGGCTAGGGTTATCTTTATCACTCTGGTTTGGCGTTGAACTTGGTTGGTTACCTATCTCCGGCCGAATTAATTTGCTGTATGAGATTGAACCCACGACCGGCTTTATGCTTATTGACACGCTGCTAACTCAGTCTATATATCGCACTTCTGCATTTTTAGACGCAGTGCAACATATTGTGTTGCCAGCTATAACACTGGCAGTACTACCGTTCACGGTAGTCGTCAGAATAACCCGTTCTGCAATGTTGCATATTATGAATGAGCCTTATATTCGTGCCGCTGAAGCGCGTGGACTACACACGGGTACCATAGTATTACGCCACGCGCTACCAAATGCCTTGATACCCGTACTTAAAAACATGGGATTGATGCTCGGGACATTTGCAAGTTACGCCATGATAGTTGAAGTCATCTTTTCCTGGCCGGGTGTTGGTAGTTGGCTAGTCTCTGGTATATACCAGCGTGACTATACGGTTATTCAAGGTGGGGTATTAGGCGTTGCATTAATCATCATCTTCTTCAGTATTTTTATTGATGTGTTACATAACGCCTTCAATCCAATCACGAGGAAAGAAATTTATGCCGCGAATTAGCATATATCAGGAAGATGATATCCCCTCTCCGATGCGCAAGCTATGGCAAGCTTTTGCCGATAACCCTTTTGCATTAATGGGGCTATGGGCTGTGACCTGCTTATTAATATTAGCTATTTTCGGCCCTTGGATTGCACCTTTTTCGCCAGAACAACAAGATCCACTCGCATTACTTTTACCGCCTTCATGGGATGCCAGTGGCACGGTTGAACATTTCTTAGGGACAGATGACTTAGGCCGAGATATTTTTAGTCGCCTGCTTCATGGAGCACACCTCACCTTTGGTATGGCATTGGCGATAGTACTCGCCTCTCTTAGTGTAGGGTTTGTCATAGGCTCGATATCCGGAATGATGAAGGGCCTTAAATCATCCATCTTAAGTCACCTACTTGATGCATTGTTATCAATTCCATCACTACTAATGGCTATCTTAGTCGTAGCGGTCATGGGGCCTGGATTAGGCAATGTATTCTGGGCAGTAGGAATCGCACTAACACCACAATTTGTACGTGCTATCCATCAAGCGGTTCATGAGGAGCAGCAAAAAGATTATGTCACTGCAGCTAAGCTTGATGGCGCTAATTCGATACAAATATTTTGGTACGTTATTATGCCCAATGTCTGGGAGACCGTTATTATCCAGGTAACACTCGCAATATCAGCAGCCATATTAGATATTGCGGCGCTAGGTTTTCTTAATCTTGGCGCGCAAGCTCCTAGCCCTGAATGGGGGGCTATGGTATCCCAAGGCCTAGATAACATACTGACAGCCCCTTGGACTGTCACCATCCCGGGTGTTGCTATTTTATGTAGCGTACTTGCCATTAACCTTGTAGGTGATGGATTAAGGTCGGCACTGTCGCCGATAAGAAATTAACATTATGCCACTTCTTGATATTAGAAACCTCACCATCGAACTTGACACGCCTCACGGCCGAGTCAAGGCCCTTGAGCGAGTATGCTTAACCATCAATCCAGGTGAACTTCATGGTTTAGTTGGAGAGTCTGGCTCCGGACGCAGTTTGTTGGCAAGAGCAATATTGGGTGTTCCAGGCCATAATTGGACCATCACAGCCGACCGGATGATGTGGGATGGACAAAACTTGATGGAGATGTCCTCTAAACAGCGACGCAACTTAATGGGTAGTGAGATAGCAATGATCTTTCAAGACCCAACAAGTAGTCTGGATCCAGCCATATCTGTTGGTAGCCAAATTATTGAAGCTATGCCCACCAATAGGAGCTTACCTTTTTGGAAGCGTGGCAAGTTTAAGAAAAAAACGGCTGAAAAATGGCTTCATAAGGTCGGCATTAAGAATACCGAAAAAGTGATGGACAGTTATGCGTGGGAGCTGTCCGAAGGCGAATGTCAAAAAGTCATGATAGCCATGGCGGTTGCCAATCAGCCAAGGCTGCTCATTGCTGACGAACCAACTGACTCGATGGAACTGAGTACCCAAGCACAGATATTTAGATTATTGAGTAAACTAAATCAGCTGCAAAACGTCTCAATTTTGTTGATAAGTCATGAACTTGAAACCTTGGCTGGTTGGTGCGATCAACTGACCGTTCTATACTGCGGCCAAGTCATGGAATCGGGCCCTACTGCCGAGCTGCTAAAACAGCCTTTTCATCCGTACACTGAAGCCTTGGTCGATAATGCCCCTGACTACTCTGGTACATTAACTCATAAATCAATGATGCAAACCCTGCCTGGTTCAGCGCCAGCATTGCAACACTTGCCTATTGGCTGTCGACTCGGCCCGCGCTGCCCGCAAGCGCAAAAGAGATGTGTCAGTCAACCGAGTTTATGCCACAAGAAAGGTCGCTATTTTGCCTGTCACTTCCCATACCACAACGAGTCTTGTAATGACGACACCTCTACTTAAAGTAACCAACCTAAGCAAAAGCTACTATGCTGGTTATAAGCGTTTCAAACGTCAATACAACCAAGCGTTGTCACCGGTTTCATTTGAATTAAACACTGGTGAGACGCTCGCTATCGTCGGTGAAGCGGGATCAGGCAAGAGTACTATTGCTCGCATTCTTGTGGGGGCTGAAATTCGCAGTGGCGGAGAGATCTTTTTTGAAGGTGAATCATTGGAGAAGCATGATTTAAAGCAACGCTGCCGTATGATCCGGATGATTTTTCAAGATCCAAATACATCGTTAAACCCAAGATTAACGATTGGCGATTTACTTGACGAACCGCTTAAATTCAATACCAATCTTTCAGAAAAAGATAGACGGGCTTTAGTTGTCGATAAACTGAGAAAAGTCGGTTTATTATCAGAACATGTTGATTTCTATCCGCACATGATCTCCGAAGGGCAAAAGCAACGAGTCGCCGTAGCAAGAGCACTAATGCTTGATCCCAAAATCATCATTGCAGATGAAGCGCTCACCGCGCTCGATCTGTCTGTACGGGCACAAATTTTAAATTTGTTACTCGAATTACAGCAAGAAATGGGACTGTCTTACATCTTCGTGTCCCATAATATGAATATTATTCGTCACGTTAGTGACAAAATAATGGTGTTGAAAAAAGGCCAGCTCATTGAAGAGGCAACCACAGAACAACTGTTTAATGCGCCTCAACATGAATACACACAGCGACTGATACAAGAGCAAAGTTTGTTTACCCGTAAGAAGTAATACTAACCCTATTAAATATTTGGACAGTTCAGAGCCGCTCAGTTTTTTCAATCCAAGGCGCATTAATGAGATTGGTATAACTGCTCCAACCACTGAGAAAAACACTTAAATTTACGAAAAGTAAGTGTTATTTGATGTGGGTTTATTTATCCTAGATACAATTTTTTCAGAGAAATAGAAAATATGATTATTAAACCTAGAACTCGTGGCTTTATTTGCACAACGACTCACCCAGTTGGTTGTGAAGCCAATGTACTTGAACAGATCAACATTACTAAAGCCAAGGGCAAAATTGCAAACGGTCCAAAAAAGGTATTAGTCGTTGGCTCTTCAAGCGGTTATGGTCTTTCTTCTCGTATCACAGCAGCATTTGGCAGTGATGCAGCCACCTTAGGCGTATTTTTTGAAAAGCCAAGTACAGAAACTAAACCTGGTACTGCTGGCTGGTATAACTCTGCCGCATTCGACAAATTTGCTAAACAAGAAGGTTTATATTCTAAAAGCATAAATTGTGATGCCTTTAGTCACGCAGCCAAACAAAAAGCGATCGAGCTAATTAAACAAGATCTCGGTGAAGTCGATATGGTTGTCTACTCACTGGCATCTCCAGTACGAAAACTGCCTGATAGCGGTGAGCTTATCCGTTCTTCATTAAAGCCTATCGGTGAACCTTATAAAGCCACTGCCGTTGATACCAATAAAGATGTCATCATTGAGGCCAATGTAGAGCCTGCAACTGAGCAAGAAATTGCTGATACCGTCACCGTAATGGGCGGCGAAGATTGGGAGTTATGGATGGCTGCACTTGCTGAAGCAGGTGTATTAGCAGAGGGTTGTAAGACTGTAGCTTATAGCTATATAGGTACCGAGCTGACTTGGCCTATCTATTGGCACGGCGCTTTAGGTAAGGCAAAAATGGATCTAGACAGAGCCGCCCATGCCCTTGACACTAAGCTTTCAGCGACTGGTGGCAGTGCTAATGTTGCAGTATTAAAGAGCGTAGTAACTCAAGCTAGCTCAGCGATACCTGTTATGCCACTGTATATTGCAATGGTGTTTAAGAAGATGCGTGCCGAAGGCCTCCACGAAGGTTGTATCGAGCAAATCTATCGTATGTTCAGTGAACGCCTCTATACAGCCGACGGCAGCACTGCTGATGTTGACGATAGCAACCGTTTACGTTTAGATGATTGGGAATTGAGAGAAGAGATCCAGCAACATTGCCGTGATCTTTGGCCACTAGTGACCTCAGAAAACCTTTCTGAACTCACTGATTACCGCGAATATAAAGAAGAGTTCTTAAAACTGTTTGGTTTCGGTATTGAAGGCATAGATTACGAGCAAGACGTTAATCCAAACGTTGAATTTGACGTCGTAGCGATCTAAGTATCAGTATAAACATCGATAACCTTATTAAAACGCCGCTTTAAGCGGCGTTTTTTATGCCACTAACTCCTTGTTAACGCCTGCTTTTAATTAGAGATCTAAGCCCCTATTGTGCCGCTCTTACCCAATTGACCATACAAGGTACAAATCATTGTCTAGAGTGCGATTAAGCACTTCATATTCGCTTTTTTCACTGAGTCTAGCAGTCCACTAATATAGTTGAATTATACCAATTGCATTAGATATTTAATCAATTCAGAAGGATGGCTGATGTTTAAAGCAAATGGCAAAACACTGCATGCTACGGCAGAAACTCTTGATATACCGCTGAATGGTCTATTTTGTTCCCTATAAAAATATGATATTCCCCCTCCCCCGTCCATGGCAGTCAGATTCAGGAGGTAGAACGAAGCAGGATACCAGAGCCGAGAATAACTATTAGCTTCAAGTTTTCGACTGACCTTCAGCGCTTTGAATTCTCACTGAATGAACAGATACTTAATGCAATTGCTATTAGTTCTTTAACAAACAGCTACAAAAAAGCCGGCTAATGCCGGCTTCTTATAAAGCGTATATTGCCGTTGCTTACTCAACAACAGGGTAAAGAACTTCACCCTTAGCTTTTAGAGCAGCGATGACTGCGCGGTAATCATTCTCACTGTATTGTGAGCTTAAACGCTGCTTCAATGCATCGATAAGATTGCTATCAACGCCTTCTGCCGCATTTACCTTATTAAGTACCACTACGGCATAACCGTTAGCCAGTGCAACTGTATCGACTGTTGAACCATCTGTAGGTTGTGCCATTGAAAATGCTTTACTAACCACTGCAGCATCAATCTCTTGCTCAAAACGTGCAAGCTTTTCTTTTACTAAGTAATCAGCTGTTACACCGTCAGTTTTGAAAGCAGCCATGGCATCTTGTGCTTGCTGACGTGCCGCCTCATTAGCTTGCTCTTGCTTCAAACGAGCCGCTATTGAATTTCTAACTTCTTCAAGCGGCATAGTACCAGCAGCTTTATGTGAGTTAACACGGATGACGACAACGTGGTTTGCTTCAACTTCAAGCACATCACTGTTCATACCATCAAGTAACACGCTCGAAGAAAATGCTTCCTTCAAGATAGCAGGCTTGCTGAACAGCGCTGGCGCACTATTACGAGTAAACTCTACGGTCGTCTTAACTTCAACACCAAGCTCTCTTGCTGCTTCAGACAAAGTATCAGGTACTTCATAACTTGTATCAGCAAGGATCTGCTGTAGTTCGTAGAACTTATCTACCGACTGCTGCTGTTGCAATTGGGCAATGATTTTCGCTTTTACGTCTGCAAAAGGAGCTTCTGCACCCGGTTGGATATCTAGCACCTTAATAATGTGATAACCAAAATTTGTTTTAACCACATTTGAGTAGCTGCCTTTATTCAATCCGAATAGTGCAGTATCAAACTCAGGCTCCATTACGCCCGCTTCAAACCAATCCAGTTGACCACCTTGCTCTCCACTGAATGTATCTTGAGATTCAGCTTTAGCAAGCTCGGCGAAATCGTCACCATTTTGTAGCTTCTGATAAATCGCTTCAGCCTTTTCTTCAGCATCATCTTCATCAAGCCCAATTAGAATGTGAGCCGCTAAACGCTTCTCAGGCTGCAGATACTGCGCTTTATTCTCATCAAAATATGCTTGAGCATCAGCTTCAGTAACAGCAACATCAGTTGCTAGCTGCTTGGCATCAAGTTCGATGTAATTAAGGCTAACCACTTCAGGTCTGACAAACTGACCTAGGTTTGAGTTGTAGTAAGTTTGGATCTGCTCATCAGTAACACTTGTAGCGGCAATGAAAGGGGCTGAGTCGATGACCAAATAGTTAATATCGCGTGTTTGTCCTTGGATATTAGCCAAGTACTCAGCTTCACCCGCTAGTACAAACTCAGAACCCACCAGTGTTGCCACTAATTGGCGACGCGTCATATCGGTGCGCATCATGTCTCTAAAAGAGTTAGCTTGGTAGCCGAGCTGACGCAATATAGACTGATACCGGTCATTATCAAATATGCCATCAGTCTGGAATGCTGGCTCTGTCATAATCGCAGCGCGGATCTGTTCGTCTGATACACGAAGTCCTAACTCAGCAGCATTTTGATCTAATAGCTTTTCAGCCACTAAACGCTCTAATACACTCTGCTTAACGCTCTGCATATAATTTTCATCTGCAGATAGCGTAGAGAACATATCACCTAGTTGCTGTTCAAGACGACCACGCTCATTCTCATAAGCTTGCTCTAAAGCAGAACTGCCGATCTCTTCACCATTTACGGTAGCGGCTGCAACCTCAGTTGAAGAACCTAAATAACTACTCACACCCGTAAATGCAAATGAAAGTATCACTAGGACTAAAATGCTCTTTGCAATTACGCCTTGTGATCCTTCACGAATCTTTTCTAACATCAGACTTCTCGCTGGTTGCGATTAATAAAATAAAAAGGCGCATCACTCGTTGGATGCGCCTTTTTGTAATTTAATAGTAAAGAGAAATGAACCTCTTTACTCTTGCTGACTATCACTAAGCAAAAGCCTAATAACAGTCTTTTTTCTCGTAAAAAGCACTGTCTAAACAGTGCTTTCTACAATAACCTTACAAAGGCTGCAGTTAACGAGTCTCTTAGTTAACAGCGTCTTTTAGCGACTTACCAGCTTTAAATGCCGGAATGTTTGCTGCAGCGATTTTGATCTCTTTACCCGTCTGAGGGTTACGACCAATGCGCTCTGCACGCTGACGTACTTCGAAAGTACCAAAACCAACAAGAGCAATCTTATCGCCTTCTTTTAGCCCGTCTGTAACAGCGCCAATGAAAGAATCTAATGCACGGCCAGCAGCGGCTTTAGAAATGTCAGCACCAGAAGCGATTTTCTCGATTAGTTCAGATTTGTTCATGTCATCCCCTTGAATGTAATTTTTGTACCGCACCCAAATCCCTATCTAGAGCGGTCTGCGGAGGCTTTTTATAACAAGCTTAGAACCAAAGTTCAAGCCTTATAGGAAAACCAAAGAAATAATTTAGGATACTGCTCAAAACCAGTCACTCCAAGGGCTGGAGCGACTGACTCTCCACTGACTTAGGCTACCACAGCTAGGCACTTTGGTAAGCCCCTTTTTGCACTTTTTTTCGTGCAATACTGCAATTTATTGCGTTAGCCCACGTTTTCCACTACTTCGAAGCCCTCTACTGGTCGTTCAAGTGCCAGTTTTAGTACTTCTTCAACCCATTTAACTGGGTAGATCTTTAAGTCTGCGATCACATTTGCTGGAATCTCTTCCAAATCTCGTTCATTTTCCTTTGGAATTAGAACAACTTTGGTCCCGCCACGGTGCGCAGCGAGTAATTTTTCTTTTAATCCACCAATAGGCAATACTTCACCTCTTAGTGTGATTTCACCTGTCATCGCCACATCGGCGCGAACAGGATTGCCCGTAAGACTAGAAACCAATGCAGTACACATGGCTGCACCTGCTGAAGGACCATCTTTTGGCGTTGCCCCTTCTGGAACGTGCACATGAATATCACGCTTTTCATAGAAGTCCGGGTTAATACCAAGCTGCTCAGCTCGAGCACGAACCACGGTCATTGCCGCTTGAATCGACTCTTGCATCACATCACCTAGCGAACCGGTATACGACAACTTGCCTTTTCCTGGCACAGATGTCGCTTCGATAGTGAGCAAATCACCACCGACTTCAGTCCATGCAAGTCCCGTTACTTGGCCTATCTGATTGTTTGATTCCGCTTTACCGTAATCACAACGTTGTACGCCTAAGAAAGACTTAAGATTATCTTGGTTGACTAAAACATGTTTGATGCTTTTATCCAGTAAGATCTGCTTAACGACTTTACGACAAATCTTCGATAATTCTCGCTCAAGCGCACGCACGCCAGCTTCGCGAGTGTAGTATCGAATAATACCGACAATAGCGCTATCATCAACGGTGACTTCTTTGGCTTTAAGTCCATTGCGCTCAATCTGCTTAGGCAACAGGTGCTGCTTAGCAATATTCAGTTTTTCATCTTCGGTATAACCCGACAGACGAATGACTTCCATACGGTCTAATAACGGACCAGGAATGTTCATTGAGTTCGATGTCGCTACAAACATCACGTCGGACAGGTCATAATCAACCTCCATGTAATGGTCGCTAAATGTTGAGTTCTGCTCTGGATCAAGCACCTCAAGTAGTGCAGATGCGGGATCGCCACGCATGTCGCTGCTCATTTTGTCAATTTCATCGAGCAAAAATAGTGGGTTTTTTACCCCCACCTTTGACATTTTCTGGATGACTTTACCCGGCATAGAGCCAATATAGGTACGACGATGACCACGGATCTCCGCTTCATCTCGAACACCGCCTAAGGCGACGCGAACATACTTACGTCCGGTCGCTTTAGCGATAGATTGGCCCAATGACGTTTTACCCACACCTGGTGGTCCAACTAAACAAAGAATTGGCCCTTTAAGCTGTTTAACACGGCTTTGTACTGCTAGATATTCAAGAATACGCTCTTTGACTTTCTCTAGACCAAAATGGTCTGTGTCGAGTACATCTTGCGCTTTAGCAAGGTCACGCTTAATCTTAGAGCGCTTATGCCAAGGTACGGCGACCATCCACTCAACATAGCTTCTCACCACTGTCGCTTCAGCTGACATAGGTGACATCATCTTCAGTTTATTAAGTTCAGCCGTCGCTTTGTCTTTAGCCTCTTCAGGCATTTTCGCTTCTTCAATCTTTTTCGCTAAGCTTTCAAACTCATCGTGAGACTCATCAATATCACCGAGTTCTTTTTGAATCGCTTTCATTTGCTCATTCAAATAGTACTCACGCTGACTCTTTTCCATCTGCTTTTTAACGCGGCCACGGATCCGTTTTTCGACCTGTAACAGATCAATTTCAGATTCCATCATCGCCATCAAATACTCGATGCGTTCGCCAACATCGACCATCTCAAGTACTGACTGTTTGTCTTCAAGCTTCAACGGCATATGCGCTGCCATAGTATCAGCAAGTCGAGCAGCTTCATCGATACCTGAAAGTGACGTAAGTACTTCTGGTGGGATTTTTTTATTCAGCTTGATATAGCCTTCAAACTGCCCTACTGCCGAGCGAATCAAGACCTCTTCTTCTTTATCAGTCAGAGGCGCAGACTCAAGGTAATGCGCAGTAGCTTGGAATATATCGTCCTGCTCAGAATAGTTATCAATCCGCGCACGCTGGCCGCCTTCGACCAACACTTTAACAGTACCGTCAGGAAGCTTAAGCAGTTGTAAAATGGAGGCTACTGTACCAACGTCAAAAATATCATCACTACTAGGATCGTCTAACTCAGCATCACGCTGTGCGACTAATATAATTTGTTTACCTTGATCCATCGCTTTTTCTAAGCAACGAATGGACTTTTCTCGGCCTACGAATAACGGAATTACCATATGGGGATAAACCACTACATCTCTCAGTGGTAGTACGGGTAGTTCGATTCGCGTATCACGCTCTAGAGTCATAGCTCGATTCCGTTTTGTCTGAATACTTAAGAGTATATTGGGATGATTCGATAGGATTCAATGGCGAATAACAATTAAATAATAAACTGCACAAAAAAGGAGCCATAAAGGCTCCTTTCAATACACGACTATAATTAAGACGCTATCTTACTCAGCACTTGCTGTTTGCGCTTCGTTAGTTGCGTAGATAAGAATAGGTGATGATTCACCCTTCACTACCGACTCATCTACCACCACTTTTACAACATCATCTGTTGAAGGTAGGTCATACATGATATCAAGCAAGATGCCCTCAACGATAGAGCGTAATCCACGCGCACCCGTTTTACGAGTCTGTGCTTTGATCGCAATGGCTTTCAGCGCATCTTCTCTAAACTCTAGTTCAACACCTTCCATGTCAAATAATGCAGCAAACTGCTTCGTTATCGCATTTTTAGGTTCAGAAAGAATTTGAATAAGTGCTGCGTCATCAAGTTCAGCCAAGGTAGCTAAAACAGGCAAGCGGCCAATAAATTCAGGAATAAGACCAAACTTAACTAAATCTTCAGGTTCGACTTGCAATAACATATCAGAGATTGTCGCTTTATCAGCGTCTCCTTTAACCTGCGCACCAAAACCAATGCCCGAACCTACGTTCGAACGCTGTTCAATTACTTTTTCTAAGCCTGAGAATGCACCACCACAAACAAATAAAATCTTTGAGGTATCTACCTGCAAAAACTCTTGCTGTGGATGCTTACGACCACCTTGAGGTGGAACCGCAGCTACCGTGCCTTCAATCAGTTTGAGTAAAGCTTGTTGAACACCTTCGCCTGATACATCGCGGGTAATCGATGGGTTGTCAGACTTACGACTGATTTTATCAATTTCATCAATATAGACGATACCACGTTGGGCCTTCTCTACATCGTAATCACACTTTTGCAGTAGCTTTTGAATGATGTTTTCAACATCTTCACCAACATAACCCGCTTCAGTCAGCGTCGTTGCATCAGCCATCGTGAACGGTACATTTAGGAAGCGTGCAAGCGTTTCTGCTAGCAGTGTTTTACCACTACCCGTTGGACCAATAAGCAAAATATTACTTTTACCCAGCTCTACACCGTCTTTAGGGCTAGCATTCTTCAAGCGTTTGTAATGGTTGTATACCGCTACAGATAACACCTTCTTAGCCTTATCTTGACCAATAACATAATCGTCCAAATGCGCTCTTAACTCATGCGGCGTTGGCAACTTGTCTTGATCTTGCTTGGGAGATATCTCTTTTATCTCTTCTCTGATGATGTCATTGCAGAGTTCCACACACTCATCGCAAACATATACAGAAGGTCCAGCAATAAGTTTTCTCACTTCATGCTGGCTCTTTCCACAAAAAGAGCAGTACAGCAGCTTGCCGCCGTCACCGGTACCTTTGTTTTCGCCCATTACCTTACCTCTGTTTGCAGCTAATCAGCTGCGGAATTCTTAATTTCACTTCATAACTCAGCATAGCTCAGCCTAAAGCAAAAATCAGCCTCGTTTATTCATCACTGAATCGACAAGCCCATACTCTGTGGCTTCATCAGCACTCATAAAGTTGTCACGATCAGTATCACGCTCAATCACTTCTAGCGGTTGACCAGTATGTTCAGCAAGCATAGTGTTCAACTTATTCTTAATGCCTAAGATCTCTTGCGCATGAATGGCAATGTCAGATGCTTGGCCTTGGAATCCGCCCAAAGGCTGGTGGATCATAACACGTGAGTTAGGTAAACAATGACGTTTTCCTTCTGCTCCACCTGCTAATAAAAATGCGCCCATGCTCGCTGCTTGTCCAATACACACAGTGCTAACGTTTGGCTTAATGAACTGCATAGTGTCATATATCGCCATTCCAGCAGTGACTGAGCCACCTGGAGAGTTAATATAGAGGAATATATCTTTATCAGGGCTCTCTGATTCCAAAAACAGCAACTGTGCAACGACCAAGTTAGCCATATGCTCTTCTACAGGGCCTACTAAGAAAATGATACGCTCTTTTAAGAGACGTGAATAGATATCATATGAGCGTTCACCTTTAGCTGTTTGTTCAACAACCATAGGCACGAGTGCATTAAGTACTGATTCTGGTGCTTTGTGCATGATTAATTTCCCTAAATAAAAATGGCCCGCATGAGGAACCTCATACAGGCCATTATAAATGGCTTATAGCCATTTAAGTCAAGCGATGGTTACCCGCGACCGGTAGCCTTGTTCATAAATTCTTCAAATTTGACTTCTTTTTCAGTCAAAGTTGCAGTTTTTAGTAACGCTTCTACTGCTTGCTCTTCAAGTGCAACGTTACGCATGTTTTGCATAAGCTCTTCATTGCCATTGTAGTATGCAACAACTTCACTTGGATCTTCGTATGCAGATGCCATTGAAGCGATTAGCGCTTGAACACGCTCATCTTCCGCTTTAAGCTCGCTAGTCTTGATAACTTCACCAAGTAATAAACCAACCTTAACACGACGCTCTGCTTGTTCAGTGAACAAATCAGCAGGAAGTTCAGGCATGCTTGCAGCTTGGTCACCGAAGCGTTCCATTGCTTGCTTACGCAATACTTCTACTTCGCCTTCAATCAGTGCTTTTGGCAGGTCTAAAGCATTTTGCTCAACAAGACCATTAAGGACTTGCTCTTTAATATTAGCTTTAAGTGCTTGCTCTAGTTCACGACCCATGTTCTTGCTGATCTCAGCACGTAATGCGTCGATTCCGCCTTCGTTAACACCAAATAGTGTTGCGAATTCGTCATTTACTTCTGGAAGGTTAGCACCTTGAACTTCAGTCAGGGTAATAACAAACTTCGCTGCTTTACCTTTTAAGTTCTCTGCGTGGTAATCTTCAGGGAAAGTCACTTCGATTTCGAACTCTTCACCCGCTTTATGACCTTCAATACCAGATTCAAAACCTGGGATCATGCGGCCGCTACCAAGTTGTAGTTCGAAGTCATCAGCTTTACCGCCTTCAAACTCTTCACCGTCAACTGAACCAACGAAGTTGAATTTAGTTTTGTCACCTTCAGCTGCAGCACGTTCAACAACGTCAAATGAAGCGTGTTGGTTACGTAGCGTTTCAATCATAGCGTCAACATCAGCTTCTGTAACTTCAGCTTTAGGTTGCTCAACAGCAATTGACTCTAAACCTTTAAGCTCTACTTCAGGGTAGATTTCAAAAGTGGCTACAAACTCAAAGTTTTCACCTTCAGAAGAACCGGCAGTCAACGTTGGCGCACCCGCTGGGTTTAACTTCTCGGCAATGATAGCTTCAACAAAGTTACGCTGCATCACTTCACCAGTGATATCTTGACGAATAGCTTTGCCGTAACGCTTATTAATCACGCTAACTGGTACTTTTCCTTTACGGAAACCGTCGATACGAGCACGCTTAGCTTCACTTTTTAATGCTTCTTTAACTGTGTTTTCGATCTGCTCAGCAGGTACCGAAATAGTTAGGCGACGCTCTAGACCTTGTGTGGTTTCTACAGAAACTTGCATTTTTTTACCTCGAAATATGTCCATCGTCCTTTGTAATAGTCGACATTTCAACTATTAAAGTATTCGTTTCTTGACCCGTAAATTTAACCAAAATGCCCATAAACACTGATGTTCAGCACAGGTTACTCTTAGCTGATAATTATCAAGACGCGACATTATAGCTATCGAATGCGCTGGAGTCGAGCCTCAAAGCACGATTTACAGGCGTAAAAAAAGCGACCTAGGGTCGCTTTTTGAACTTCTTTCACAGAATGAGTGGGGTGACTGATGGGGCTCGAACCCACGACAACCGGAATCACAATCCGGGGCTCTACCAACTGAGCTACAATCACCACAAAAATGGTACGCCCGGCAGGATTCGAACCTGCGGCCACCCGCTTAGAAGGCGGGTGCTCTATCCAACTGAGCTACGGGCGCTCGGCAATGAATTTAATTCATTTCCTGAACTGGGCAACTAACGTTTACACGTTAGTGTTTAAATGTGGTCGGTGATAGAGGATTCGAACCTCTGACCCTCTGGTCCCAAACCAGATGCGCTACCGGGCTGCGCTAATCACCGAAATTGAAACATAATTGAAAATACATATTGGGAAGTATTTCCTGCTTCTGCTCTTAACGAAGTATCTCGTTGAGAACGGAGCGCATATTATCCCTTAGCCTAAAAGCCGTCAACGACTTTCTGTAAAAAAACGTTCGCCTGCTTATTTAACACGCTATGACTTCGTTCTTTGCTGCTATAGCAAGCAATGTGCGCAAGAACCCCTCAACCAAACAGACAACCTGGAGTTGCGGTCATGAGATCCATTTATAAAGCAATATTCTCAATCTAAATTTTAAAGCATCTGTACCCAAGATTAAAAATAGCAACGAGCTAACCGAAAACAGCCATTTTAAATACAATACCTTGCGACTAAAGCTTATAAAAATGAATACTTTCTACAACTTTGCCCTATAGTTATTATCCGTATTTCAGAATTGTTTATTAGCGGTCTAAATCAATGACACCTATCATATGTCCTGTTAAAATAGCGCCGTTTTCCATTATCGCGTCGCATAAAGGACATCTTGCCCCATGACCGCTCAAAACATCGATGGTAAGGCTATCGCTCAAACTATTCGAACTCAGCTCAAAGAAAAAGTAACCGCCCGTAAAGAGGCTGGTCAAAGAGTGCCTGGTTTAGCCGTGATTCTTGTTGGGGCAGATCCTGCGTCGCAAGTTTATGTCGGCAGTAAACGCAGAGCCTGTGAAGAACTAGGCTTTATGTCTCGCTCTTATGATTTAGACAGTACAACGTCTGAAGAAGCTTTATTATCACTTATTGACGATTGTAATGATGACCCCACTATCGATGGCATTTTGGTACAGCTGCCTCTACCTGAACATATTGAGGAATCAAAAGTCATTGAACGCATTCGTCCCGATAAAGATGTCGATGGTTTTCACCCTTATAATGTCGGTAGACTTGCGCAACGTATCCCAGTGCTACGTTCCTGTACGCCGATGGGTATTATGACACTCATTCAGTCAACGGGGGTCGATACTTACGGCCTTGACGCTGTCGTGGTTGGCGCATCTAATATCGTTGGCCGCCCAATGTCGCTTGAGTTACTCCTTGCAGGCTGCACCACAACCACATGTCATCGCTTCACTCGTAATTTGGAGCAAAAAGTAAGGCAGGCTGATTTAGTCGTCGTTGCAGTCGGTAAACCTGGGTTTATTCCTGGCGAATGGATTAAGCCCGGTGCAATCGTTATCGATGTCGGTATTAATCGTTTAGACAGCGGCAAGCTCGTTGGTGATGTGCAGTTTGAAAAAGCAGCTGAGAATGCTAGCTTTATCACACCAGTACCTGGTGGCGTTGGCCCTATGACTATTGCAAGCTTGTTAGAAAACACGCTATATGCCTGCGAGCAGTATCATGATTGATACTAGGTTCTAGGTTCTAGGTTCTAACAAACATAAGTGTTCCAGACACAAATACCAGAATGTTCCATCCATGGATTCTGGCATAAATGTTCCAGACATAAAGACCACATTTTCCCATCCATGGGATGTGGCATAAATGTTCCAGACATAAATACCAGAATGTTCCATCCATGGATTCTGGCATAAGTGTTCCAGACACAAAAAAGCCTGCAATTGCAGGCTTTTTTCGTTTTAAAGACTCAACTGGTGATGTTTACTTCTTGCGCCAAGTCGTGCCTTCTGGCCCGTCCTCAAGAATCACACCTAACGCATTAAGCCCATCACGTGCGATGTCTGCAGCGGCCCAGTCTTTCTCTGTTCGTGCGCGATTACGCTCAACGATTAGCGCTTCAATCTCAGCAACCTCGTCGTCACTTCCTTCGCCTTTAAAGAAAGTGTCGACATCTTGAGGAAGAATGCCTAATACATCGGCAAGCTCTTTTAGGGCGACACCTAATGCTGACGCTTGAGCCATATCAGTCAATTTAAGGCGGTTGATCTCTCGCACCATGTCGAACAACACAGAATAGGCTTCGGGTGTATTGAAGTCATCATCCATAGCACGTTTAAACTGTGCTACAAATTGCTCAGCTGCAGCAGCCTCCACTGTTAGATCTAAATCTTTAAGTGCGGTATAAATACGCTCTAAGCCAGATTTAGCTTGCTTAAGGTTATCTTCTGAATAGTTCAGCTGGCTACGATAATGACCCGATAGCAAGAAGTAACGCACTGTTGCTGCATCATAGTGATTTAATACATCACGGATGGTGAAAAAGTTATTCAAAGATTTTGACATCTTCTCTTTATCAACCATCACCATGCCCGTATGCATCCAATAGTTTACATACGTCGTATCATGGGCACAGCAGGATTGAGCGATTTCATTCTCGTGATGCGGGAACTGCAGATCGCTACCACCACCGTGAATATCAAAATGATTGCCAAGATGTTTGCTATTCATTGCAGAACATTCAATGTGCCATCCAGGGCGCCCTGGTCCCCAAGGTGAGTCCCAAGTTGGCTCACCCGGTTTAGACATCTTCCACAACACAAAATCCATTGGGTCGCGCTTAGTGTCTTCAACTTCAACACGAGCACCAGCTTGCAACTGTTCAAGGTTTTGCCCTGACAGTCTGCCATATTCAGGGAATGAAGATACGCTGAATAACACATCGCCGTTGGCGGCCACATAAGCATGTTCACGCGCAATGAGCTTTTCAACCATCTCGATGATTTCAGGCATGTGCAAAGTCGCACGCGGCTCGAAATCAGGACGCGCCATATTCAGCGAATCAAAGTCTCTGTGCATCTCACCAATAAGGCGCTCGGTCAATGAGTCACAACTTTCTTTGTTTTCGTTAGCACGCTTAATGATTTTATCATCAACGTCGGTAATATTACGTTGAAAATTCACATCATAGCCACTGTACCTTAAGTACCTAACAATCATGTCAAACGAAACAAAGGTACGTCCATGACCGATATGACATAAATCATATATGGTCACCCCACACACATACATGCCGATTTTGCCTGGCTGTATTGGTACAAACTGTTCTTTTTGGCGGGTAAGAGTATTGTAAAGCTTCAACATTGATTATTCTCTTCAACGGCTATATTTAGAAATAGGTCTTGCAGTCTACCACTGCAAAACTCACGGCTCCAAGCAGTTTTCCTACACCAAGTACGCAAATATGAACAGATGCGCTTAATATCGACGAGATAGTGCTCCAAAGGCTGCCAATTTCGTCATACTTCATTTAGGTACGCTAAATTTTTAGTCAAGCTAAGCTTTGTTCACACATTTTAAAAGGGTCATCTCACTGAACGCTTTATGCGACCGCACAATTACGTTAGAATCCAGCCATTATTTACCATGTGTTAAATTGCGAGAGTTAATATTATGATCACACTTCATACCAACCACGGCAAAATCAAGCTTGCTTTAGATTTTGAAAAAGCACCAAAAACAGCGGCTAACTTTGTTAAATACGTAAAAGAGGGTTTTTACGACGGTACTGTTTTTCACCGTGTAATTGACGGTTTCATGGTTCAAGGTGGTGGTTTTACTGAGGATATGCAACAAAAGCCTTGCGGTGAGACGATTGAAAACGAAGCAAGCAACGGCCTATCTAACAAGGTTGGTACCATTGCTATGGCGCGCACTTCTGATCCGCATTCAGCTACCGCTCAGTTTTTTGTCAACATCAACGACAACACATTCTTAGACTTTAAGTCTGAGTCTGCACAAGGTTGGGGTTACTGCGTATTTGGTGAAGTAGCAGAAGGCATGGACATCGTTAACAAGATTAAAGCAGTTAACACGGGTAACCGTGGCATGCATCAAGATGTCCCTCTTGAAGCTGTTATCATCGAAAAAGTGACCATCGAAGAGTAAGCCTAACTCGATGCGCACATTATTTGTGGGAGATTTGCACTTAAGTGCAGATCGCCCCGATATTACTCAAGCTTTTCTGACTTTCTTAGAAACTCAACTTGTCGATACCGATGCTTTATATATCTTAGGCGATCTGTTTGAAGTCTGGGTGGGCGACGATATTGCCGAACCCTTTGCAGAGCAACTCGCTGACGCAATCAAATTGGCATCACAAAAACTGCCAGTTTACTTTATCCACGGTAATCGAGATTTTCTAATTGGCACTGAATTTGCGAAGCGTAGCGGTATGACACTGTTACCCGAAGTTTATACCCTAAGTTTGTATGGCATTGACTCTGTCATCTTGCATGGCGATAGCCTTTGCACCCTCGACAAACCTTACCAGCGCTTTAGAACATTCCGTAATTTCGCTTGGGCAAAATGGCTTTACGCTCATCTGCCGAAATCAAAGCGACTCGGTATAGCAGCAAAATTGAGAAGCAGTAGCCAAAGCAGTAATCAACAAAAAAGTTATAGCATTATGGACGTAGAACCAGAAGCGGTAATTGAACTACTTGATGCTACAAAATCTCAACAGATGATCCATGGCCACACTCATCGACCCGCTATCCACCAACTCACAAATGGCAAACGTCGTATCGTTGTCGGTGACTGGTATGATCAAGGTAGCATGTTGTGTGTTAGCCAAGACAGTATCGAACTTATCGAGCTTCCTTTTGACAAGTAACGGTTTATTTTCTCTGTCGACTCTAACTCGCTCCACTAAGCAGTTACGTTCAAGACCGGTGCACCACTGTGAAACTTAAAGTCTTGGTCTGTTGAACAGATAAGCTGCGCTTCAACAGCTGCAAAATGCGCGACTCTATCGCCGATATCGGTAACAGAAATGGCTTGTGCCAACTTTAAGTAATCTTGATAATGACGTGCCTCAGAGCGCAATAAAGAGATATAAAACTTCTTCAGTTCATCATCTAAATAGGGTGCCAGTTTGGCAAAACGTTCACAGGAGCGAGCTTCAATAAATGCCCCTACAATCAGTTTATCTATCAAGGTTGCTGGTTCATGGGTCCGTACCTGTTTCATCATACCTTTTGCATAACGCCCTGCACGCACATTTTGATATTCAATGCCGCGGCTATGCATAATCTCTAATACCTGCTCAAAATGGTGAAACTCCTCCTTAATAAGGCGCACCATCTTCTGAATAAGATCATCGCTATGAGCAAAGTCTTTACGGGCAACAAGCTCCCCTGATAACTCATTCTTTTTGCTTCCTTTAGACAAGAAGACACCAATATCACGATTCTTGATATAGACAAAGTTTTCATAAGGTTTGGCCCAGTCTAATAAAAGCTGGCCACTCTGCTTATCGATGGCATATTTACGCACCAAAAACATCGCCGTCTGCGCGGCCTTTAACTCACAATTACAGTGATCAATGAGCAAGCCTTTCAGTTGCTCTGGCTTTTTTGCCTCTTCTATCCAACTGTCTGGTGTTTCACACTGTAAAAATGAGTAAATAGGGGCAAGTAACTGCTGCATGCTGGGGCTCTTTGCTCTGTTTGTTAGGCTGACTATTTTATCAGTTATTCTCTGCACAATCCTAACTTAACATCTATGCTTAAAATGATTGGCTTGACTCTTGGTTAGTTTTGTTCAATAAATAGCCTTAGAGCTGTAAAAAGTTCGTCTGCAGTTTGGCGAGCCAATTTAATCTAAAAGTTAAATGCTAAACAAGGATAACTATAATGATATTGAATCACTTAATGGGGCTTTACACTCATCCAAAAGAAGAGTGGCACACAATTGAAAAAAATCACGAAGCGCTTCGAAGTAGCTTAAGTCATATATTAATCGTTGCACTCATTCCCGCTATTTGTACCTTTTTCGCAACCTCACAAATAGGTTGGGATCTCGGCGTCGGAGAGCGTCAGTTTTTAACAACTGATAGTGCGCTCATCATGTCTACAGGAATGTACTTTGGCCTTATAGCTGGTGTATTTGCACTAGCATATCTTGCTTTTTGGATGGCGAAAACCTTTGATGCAGCACCTAGTTACTCCCAAGCATTAGAGCTTGCTGCCTATACAGCCACTCCACTATTTATGGTGGGTTTAGCCACTTTATACCCAACACTATGGTTCATTATGATTGTAGGTCTAGCAGGCTTAGCCTACTCGGTTTACCTGCTTTACACTGGCGTGCCCATCATTATGAATATTCCCGAAGAGAAAGGCTTTATCTATGCCAGCTCAGTCGTCACTGCTGGATTAGTACTTCTAGTTGGATTGATGGGGTCAAGTGTGATTTTATGGAGTGTTGGTTTCGGTCCCATGTATCAGTAGCAATCACCACATAAAATCTTCTATTAAAAAAGACACAAAAAAGCCGACACTATGTCGGCTTTTTTGATCATTAAGCAAGTTTGCTCAATATCGGTTAACTTAAGCGAAAGTCTCGCGCAGCGGAACGGTCAAGTTAAATACAAGCGCACCTTTACTTGAATCTTTATTGTCCGCGCAGAAGTAGCCTTCACGCTCAAACTGGTAAGCTTTTTCCGCTTCGGCTTCAACTAGACCAGCTTCAACGTAGCCCTGTTTAACGGTTAATGACTGTGCATTGAGCACCTCATCAACGGATTCTGCAGCAGCAGGGTTAGCGTCGCTAAATAAGCGCTCATATAAACGGAACTCGGCAGGCTTCGCAGTAGATGCCTCGACCCAGTGAATAACCCCTTTTACTTTACGACCATCACTTGGGTTTTTGCCCAATGTTTCATCATCATAAGTACAGTAAATAGTGGTTACATTACCGTCAGCATCTTTATCGCAACGCTCTGCTTTAATCACATAAGCATTACGTAAACGCACTTCCTTACCTTGCACCAAGCGCTTGAACTTCTTGTTCGCTTCTTCTCGGAAATCATCCGCATCGATAAATAGCTCACGACCAAATGACAATGGGCGTTTACCCATCTCTTCATTGCTCGGGTGTATCGGTGCTTGAACAATCTCAACTTGGTTCTCTGGGTAGTTTTCAATCACCAATTTAACCGGATTGATAACAGCCATCGCTCGTGGCGCATGCTCATTTAACTCTTCACGAATACAAGCATCCAACATGGCAACTTCAATCATGTTTTCTTGCTTGGTCACACCAATGCGCTGACAGAACTCACGAATTGAAGCTGCGGTGTAGCCTCTACGTCTAAAGCCAGCAATGGTTGGCATACGTGCATCGTCCCAACCAGAAACAAGATTACGCACCACAAGGTCATTTAGCTTACGCTTAGACATCAATGTGTATTCAAGGTTTAATCTTGAGAACTCATACTGACGTGTACGGTCTGGTGCTTGGAAATCATCGAGATGATCCAGTACCCAATCATACAATCGGCGATTATCTTGGAACTCAAGTGTACACAGTGAGTGAGTAATATTTTCAATCGCATCAGAGATACAGTGGGTAAAGTCATACATAGGGTATATGCACCACTTATCACCGGTTTGGTGATGATGAGCGAAACGAACACGATAGATGATCGGATCGCGCATACACATAAACGGCGATGCCATATCAATCTTGGCTCTAAGTGCGCACTCACCCTCTTTGAATTCACCGTTACGCATTTTCTCAAATAACGCGAGGTTCTCTTCAGGTGTTGTATCACGATATGGGCTATTTTTACCTGGCTCTTTCAATGTGCCACGGTATTCACGCGTCTGTTCTGCATTTAAAAAACAAACGTATGCCAAGCCTTTAGTGATTAATTCGACCGCATACTGATGCAGTTGATCAAAGTAATTTGAAGAATAGCGAATGTCGCCGCTCCACTGGAACCCAAGCCACTGCACATCTGCCTGAATAGAGTTAACATAATCAATGTCCTCTTTTTCAGGGTTGGTATCGTCAAAACGTAAGTTACATTGGCCTTTATAGTCTTGTGCAATACCAAAGTTTAGGCAGATAGACTTTGCGTGGCCGATATGAAGAAAACCATTTGGCTCTGGTGGAAAGCGAGTATGCACACTGCTGTGCTTACCGCTGGCAAGATCTTCATCTATGATATTACGTATGAAGTTACTAGGACGTACTTCAGTGTCCACATGACTCATGGAATTCCTCTTTGCGAACGATGATTAATGGCGAAAAAGCATAATCCTACAGATCCATAATTGGGTCAACGGTTCACGCTTAAAAACACGGGCGAATGGTTACAGCATAGCCATTTAAAGACTAAAAAGCAGCGATTCATCGCTGCTTTTGTTTATACACACCAAGTATACGCTAATCGCACTATTCGGTAATCACTTTAATACCGGGAATAATCGATTGTGTTCTTCTGCCTTTTTTCTTAAGCCACACATAAAATACAGCAAGTGCGCTAATGAAGAAGCCAATCCACAGACTCGATTGCATCGGATGCTTTGCAAACGTTGCGCCCTGATAAAACACAGTCGCTGTACCGTAAGCTAGACCGAAGGTCCAAAGCCCGGCAAATGCTGCCCAGCGTCCACCAAACTCGTGAACTAATGCGCCCATCGCTGCGACACAAGGTGTATACAGCAGAATGAATAGCAAGTAGGCAAATGCTGCCGTAATACCGGAGAACCCAGCCTGCAGAGCACTAAAGGTAGAGGTGTCGACCTCTAACTCTTCAGATGCTGCTTCTACAGTCGATACATCACCGACTGAAATAGACAGCGGATCCTCAAGTGCAATACCAAATAAGTTCTCAGGGATCGTCGCGAAAGCTTCGCTGAATGTTTCAGATAGAGGCGCAAGCTCTTCATCACCCGCACTACCATCTGAATAGAGGCTGTTTAACGTTCCTACAACAGCTTCCTTAGCAAAAATACCCGTGATAATACCCACAGTTGCAGGCCAGTTATCCTGTTCTACACCCATTGGACCAAAGAACGGTGTCACCTTTTGGCTTGCCACACTCAGTATTGATTCAGAGCTATCTTCGTGGCCGAAGGTGCCATCTGTACCAATTGAATTGGCAAAGTTAAGCAAGGTTACCACGATGACAATCGTCTTACCTGCCCCCATGATAAAGCTCTTAGTACGCTTACCGGTTCGAGTCATTACTGTTTTAAACTTAGGTTTTTCATAACTCGGCAACTCCATCACAACCGCACTGCTGGTGCCAGGTAATAAGGTCGAGCGTAGCAGTAAACCAGTACCAATGGCCGCAAAAACACCAATCAGATAAAGCAAGAATACTAAGTTCTGCCCAGATTCAGGGAAGAACGCTGCTGCAAACAATGCATATACAGGAAGACGTGCACCACAAGACATAAACGGCGCCATCATGCCCGTTACGATGCGTTCGCGTTCGCTACCCAGTGTGCGCGTTGCCATAATTGCCGGTACTGAACAACCAAAACCAACAATCATAGGTACGAAAGCACGACCAGGTAATCCAATACGACGCATTAAGCCATCAACCACAAAGGCGGCGCGAGCCATATAGCCCGAGCCCTCTAGCACTGAAAGCGCCAAGAAAAGAGCTGCGATAACCGGAATGAATGTCGCTACTGTTTGAATACCCGAGCCAACACCACCAGCAACAATAGTCACCAGCCACGTTGGTGAGCCCAAGCTGCTCATCAGTGCACCGAAGTGGTCAACAAAAATGGCTCCTGCGGTAATATCGAAAAAGTCGATAAACGAGCTACCCACGTTGATACTAAACATAAACATTAAATACATCACAAACAGGAATACTGGGATCCCTGCGATTGGATGCAGAACAACTTTATCCAACTTATCGGTTAATGTTTCTGCGTTATCGCTTTTTACTGAACCACTAAAGACCTGTTCAACAAAATTAAAACGGGTTGTCGCTACCATTATCTCAATATCTTTACCTTGATTAGATAAAGCTTGAGAGTATTGTTCTACTTCATTGCTCATCTGGCTGTTTTTGCACTTACCACAGCCTAAACCGTTCGCGAGCATCGCCAACGCGCGACCTCGGCTCAACTGTTCATCTTGTGCAAGTAAATTAGTAACCCCAGATTCAATCTCTTTATCGTAATCTAGTATCAAAGGTGCTTCAGATACATCGCCATCGAGCAAAGCAACAAACTGCTGCTTCACTTTATCAATATCTTGTTCATCACGAGAGCAAACTGCAACAACAGGGCAGCCTAACTCTTTACTCATCTGTGCAACATCTATATGAATACCGCGACTCACTGCAGCATCAATTTTGTTTAACACCACAACTAATGGGATGCCTAGTTCTCGCAGTTGGACGGTAAGGTATAGATGACGTTCAATATTGGTCGCATCAACCAAGTTAATAATGCCGTCTATCGCTTGGT
Source organism: Shewanella sp. KX20019 (assembly GCF_016757755.1). NCBI lineage: Bacteria > Pseudomonadati > Pseudomonadota > Gammaproteobacteria > Alteromonadales > Shewanellaceae > Shewanella > Shewanella sp. KX20019. The sequence continues at coordinate 3,428,092 of NZ_CP068437.1, forward strand.
CTGCTAAATATTGCTGTGCGATTTGCTCATCTAGCGAACAGTCACAACTGTTGCCCGCGGGCAGCAGATCATAAATACCAGGGAGATCGGTTAGAAATACATCGGTACCTTGTAGTGCAAATTGACCTGTTTTCTTCTCAACCGTAACACCAGACCAATTACCGACTTGCTGGTTAGAGCCAGTAAGAGCATTAAAAAGTGTCGACTTACCCGCATTCGGGTTTCCGACAGTGACGCAGTTAAATTGCTTATCCATTCGCTTTTTCGACCTCAATAATATCTGCTAAATCGCGACGCATGCATAATTTACTGCCTCGGATATCTAATTCTACGCCAGAGCCCATAGGTGCCCTGCGGATCAAAGAAAATCGAGTATTTGGGGTGATCCCCATCGAAAGGAGTTTACGTTTTACAACGGCTGGTAGATCTATTTGCCCTACCTGAGAAATTCTGGCGAAATCGCCCGGACTTAATTCACTTAACTTCATTGTGTATTCCACCTAATGACAGGTCTCGACTCTCTTTGAATTGCTATCGATTTTAAATGACCATGGGATTAAATAACTTTACCTAGATCAACATTTCAGACTGTAAACGATAATAATTTTCAATTGTGTTCTGTATTATGTGACAAAACTCTCAACTAATATACGACTCTTAAAAGATAAATCATCTGTATGTAAGTCACGCCGAATAGTAATGGTTACTATTTACACTTCTATCAAGCCATTAGCCACCAAACCCCAGTGTGATATAGATCACACTTTCAGTGTTAACCTTTAAATAACAGCACTCCTAATACTATATCGCCCTACATATGTTATGGGTTTGTCACAGTTTTGCTCTATTATTTTAAATTAGTAATTTACACTTTTACTAATTTAACAATCCAAAAATAACGCATTATAAGCGAATGGAATGGGAATGACATGATGAACAAGAACAGTGGATGGTTCTCAAGTAAGCTAGTGAACCTACTTTTGCTCACGGCTATGGCATTTAGTCTTAATGTCATCTCCGCCCCATGGGATGACCAACCACCAGAAGAAGTAGAAGCGTTACTCGACAAAAAATTTGCCGAAGGAAAGTACTCATCTAAAGGTGCCGACACCTGCCTAATGTGCCATAGAAAAAGCCCCAAAGTAATGGCGCTATTCGATGGCGTTCACGGTAATGCCAATGTCAAAGGCTCCCCTATGGCCGATCTTCAGTGCGAAGCTTGCCATGGCCCGTTAGGCAAGCATAATCGCGGTGGCAAAGAACCAATGATCACCTTCGGTTCCAACTCTCCAGTTCCAGCTGAAAAACAGAACAGTGTTTGTATGAGTTGCCATAACGATGATGAGCGTATGGCATGGCATGGTAACCACCACGACAATGCTGACGTCAGTTGTGCTAACTGCCATCAAGTTCATACCGGACACGACCCAATTGCAGACCGAGCAACAGAAGTTGCTGTTTGTACCAGTTGTCATACTCAACAGAAAGCTGATATGAACAAACGGTCTTCTCACCCACTTAAATGGCAGCAGATGGTCTGTAGCGATTGTCATAACCCACACGGCACACTCGCCGATGCCAGCCTCAAACAGATGAGCGTTAATGAGAATTGCTATTCGTGTCATGCCGAAAAACGCGGACCCAAGTTATGGGAACACGCCCCGGTCACTGATAATTGCGCCACTTGTCATAATCCACACGGCAGTGTCAATGAAGCGATGCTTATCAGTAAGCCACCCATGTTATGCCAGCAATGCCACGCCTCTGTGGGTCATACTTCAAATGCTGTATTTGGTGGTAACCCCAATGCATTTAATGCAGGTCAGAGTTGTATGAACTGCCATTCACAAGTGCATGGTTCTAATCACCCATCTGGCAAGCTGCTGCAGCGCTAACAAGGAGTGGCAACCATGAAAAGTTTACAGTTCAAGATTAACAAGCCGATGCAACTTTCTCTTATCGCATTAGCGATTAGCGTCTCTATCACTCCGGCGATGGCGGATGGGTACGGCGTACAAAACGCAAATCGTGATAATGCAAAAACCGACAAATGGCAATGCAAACGTTGCGTTACATCGTCAGGATTTAGTGGCGGTATTGGCGTCGGCGCTGGTTATAATGATGCAAGCGACATTCATTTTGGCAATACGATTGGGACTGACACCGACGGTACTGTAGGCCATGTAGAGGCTGACCTAAATTATCAATCAGAAACAGGATATCAAACCCATATAGAGGCTGACAAACTGGGTTATGACGTGGGTAGCGCAAAAATTGAAACCGGCCGTCCCGGACAGTACAAAATAGCCCTTGGCTATCGGGGACTTGCAAATTACCAGACCAATGCAGCGTTAAGCCCCTATCGCAATAGTGGCGATCAATTGATTCTGTCCGACAGTTGGCAAGCTGGGGCTACCACGGGTCAGATGCCCACTTTAAGTGATGACGTCACCGAAACAGAACTAAAAACTCAGCGCGATAGGTTTCTATTAGAAGCCGACTATAAAGGTGGTTTTTATAAGGCCGATATCACTTATCAGCATGAAGAGCGTCAAGGCAAGCGTACCTTCTCTGGTAACTTATTAACCAATAGTGCCATGTTGGCCCAGCCTATTGATGACACGACCGATGAGTTGGCTGCAAAAATCTACTTTAATGGCAAAGGCTGGCTTGTTGGCATTGACTCATCCTTTAGCCAATATAAAAATGACCATCAAGCTGTCAGCTGGAACTCAGCATTCACCCCCACTTTTGGTGCTGCCTATAACGGACAGAGTGCTGCTTCCCCTGACAACAAAGCCTATAGGGTTGGCGCAAATGCACAATTGAGCGGCAATGGTCATCAAGTATTAATGAACCTAAGCGTTGCCAGCTTTATTCAAGACCAAGCTTTTCTACCTGCAACAATCAATGGCCCCTCACCTACACTGCCCGCCAGTAATCTCGATGGACAAGTTGATACTACCGACATGAAGTTAAAGTACTCAGGGCGACTTGCGCGTGGGCTGAGTATTCGCGCGCGTTACGACTATTCTGATAGAGACAATAAAACCGCGTTAAACGCTTATCCACAAGTGATCACAGATAGCTATTATGCTGGCACCGCCATCAATGCTGAATACGACCGAACCAAGCAGTTAGTCGATATTGGAGCCAAATATCGATTTAGTCGCAGTGTCTATATTGACGGTGGGTATCGCTACGATCATAACGACTACAGTGACTTAGATAGAGATTCACTACAGCAAAATAGCCTCTATGCAAAACTCAATTATACTATTTCACCTGCATGGTCAGCTTGGATAAAGGCGACAGCAAGTGATAGAACTGGTAGCGCCTATAATGCCGTTACCACCACATCAAGCCCCAGTAATCCTTACTTAAGAAAGTCCTACCTTGCCGATAGAGAGCGGCAAGAATATAAGCTAAATGTGGCTTACAGCGGCTCAACAGCTTTTTCTGCCAATGCTAACGTTCATGCCAGCTTTGATGACTATGATGATACCCAAGTCGGATTGACCAGCGTTGATATTCAAGGTTATGACATCTCAGCCAATTATATGTTCAATGAAAACCTCAACGTTAATGCCTACCTCAACCAGGATTGGCGTGATAGCGAGCAAGCGGGTAGCACTAACTTTGGCTTACCCAATTGGTACGCAAACACCGATGAACAATCAACACTGGTAGGCGCAGGATTAGATTATCAGAATCTATTCGATAGCAAACTTAATCTGGGCTTAGATTACACCTACTCTGATGGCCAAAGTGATACCGACGTTATTCAAGGGCTCACCTCGCCCTATGGCAATTACTTTGCCGAAAAACATAACGTTAATGCCTTTGCTAAGTATCAATTAGCAGAAAAAATGGCATTACGCTTTGATTGGATCTTTGAAAACTACAAAGATTCCGACTGGCTTAACCAAGGATTAGCCGTTGACTCCATTCCTAACGTGCTGACTTTTGGCGATCTAAGCCACGATTATAACGCCCACTATTTTGGCCTGACATTTAGCTATCAAATGTAGTTTTGTCATTAAAAATGATTTCAAGGAAAGAAAAATGAAACTGATCACCCAATCAAGACTTCATAAAAGTATTCCTCTTGGTCTCATCGCCATATTAGCGGGTTGCGGCGGCGATGATGGCAGTCCTGGCAATCCCGGGGAGCCCGGCGGGCCACCAGCAACAGAAATAGTTGAGCTGAACATTGCAGTCAAAGACGTTGCATTCGACGCTGGAACTGCAACCATTAACTACCGCATTACGAATGAACAAGATGAGCCTGTTGTCGGCATTCCGTCAGCCACTTATATTGCCGCCCAGTTATTACCTATGGGCTATACCAATGCAGGCAATGCCAGCCAGTGGCAATATTTCACCTCAGAATCTTGCTCTGACGTATGTGATGGTGAACTTGTCGACCATAAAAATGGCCAATATAGCTACACCTTTAGTGGTGCTTTTGATGGCATGAATGATATTGAATTTATGCCGGGTGCAACCCAACGTGTCGTTATCAAAGTGGGCGGCGATGCTTTACCTGATGGTACGGCATTACCTATAACCAACCAGCATCATGACTGGCAAGATAAAGGTAGCGAGCCAGTTTATACCCGTAATCTCATCGAAATGGAGACCTGTAACAGCTGTCACAATGACTTGGCTTTTCATGGTAGCAAATACAACGAAGTTGAAACCTGCGTAACTTGCCACAATACCGATAAAGTCAGTAATCCAGACAATGTTTTTGCGCCAATGGTGCACAGCAAGCATTTAACGGGGTTTCCAGGCTCATTGGCTGACTGTCAAACGTGCCACGCGGCAAATGAAGCATTAACCGAAAACATGAACTGGGCTCGCGTCCCCACAATGGAGGCTTGCGGCAGTTGCCATACCAATATTGACTTCCCAGCAGGTCAAGGCCACCCAACTCAGCAGGACAATAGTAACTGTGTCGCCTGCCATAATTCAGAATGGACCATGAGTGCCCATAGCCAAGCCGATACCGATGCCGTTCTTGGTCAGTTTAATGTAGAGATTGTCAGTGCAATGCTTAACGGCACAACGGTTGAATTGACGGTAAGACTTTCTAATCCTGCGACTAATGAGATTTATACAGAAAGTGCTAACGAACTTAACTTTGTTAATGACCTGCGGATTTATGCTAACTGGGGAGTCAGTGTCGATTATACCACTCGCAGTGCCCGTTCAATCAAACTACAAGAAACAGTGCCAATCTCAGGTAGTGATGGACTATTTACTTACCAAATCAGCGGACTAACAGTCCCTAGTGAGCTAGCAGCAGATAAAGGCACACTTGCGATTCAAGGCAAGCTGTGCAGCAATGACGACATGCTGGCAAGCTGTACTGACACCGATAACACCACCAATCTTAAATCCAGCCATCAGTTCTTTAATGCCTCAACACTTAGTGATACTGGACGCCGAGTCGTGGTCACTAACGAAACCTGTGGCAGCTGTCACGGCGACCAGCAGCTGAACTACCATGGTTCACGTAACGACCTTGAAGGCCAGTGCCAAGTTTGTCACAACCGCAATATGCAAGCAGAGACAAGTGCAGACAATCCTGCAGCATCAACGGCAGATTATAAACACTTAGTCCATACGCTGCATGCGGGTTCACGTGAAAGCTATCCTGATATTACCTACCCAGGCAATATCGGTAATTGTGCTCAGTGCCACACTCAAGATGATGCTGGTGTACTTACTGCAGCGTTGCCACTTGATAGTGCTGTGCAGCCGTTAGCATTTGATGATGGCAGCTTTACCAGCCCAACATCCGCCATTTGTAGCGCTTGCCATACCAGTGACACATCTAAAGGTCATATGACCCAACAAGGTGGCGTTTTCAATGGCAGTGAAGCGGATGCAACATCAGGTACTGAAAGCTGCGCAACTTGCCATGGCCAAGGCGCCTCAGTCGATGTATTAGCGGTTCACCCAATAAAATAATAATCATAAGCCTAACAACGTAAGTTGTTGGGCTTTAATCGTTTAGTGATGAGAAATAATGGAACGCAAAATTATGGATATCAAAACTAAAAGCTCAAGACTCAGTTTGATTGCTCTCGCAAGCGCCACCTTGTTGTTTGGCTGCAGCGACGGTAATGATGGAGAAGATGGAAAAGACGGTGAAGTTGGTTTTTCGATTGCTCAAGCCAATGATCTAAAAGCGTCCATCTCATCGGCCTCTGTGACAGAAGGTGTGGTTGCGGTAGAGTTCTCACTAGAAAATGCCAATGGCGTAGCAATAACTGATTTAGATACTTATCAAGCTGTAGACTGGATCGGTATGGGGGTGGCCAAATTATTACCAACAGAAGGTAAAGGTTATAAAACACCTCAATGGGTCAACTACATTAATAGTGCAGTTGACCCGGTTGCAGCCAACGTTCCACCTGGGTATGAGGACAAGGCTGGCACACAATTTCAACCAGGGCTTGAATCTAGCTGTGCACAGGCATGTATAGAGAACCTGAGCAGCGGCATGTACCGCTACACCTTTGAGCTTAACTTAAGTGAAGTCCCTGAACTTGAAGGGCTCGATCTCACATTTGATGACAGCCTAACGCACCGCATCACCATGGAACTAAGAGCTGATGGCAGTGCAGATAAACTGGTTAATGCACATTTCGACTTTTTGCCCTCGTCAGGTGAAATGGTCGCAGCAGACGCAACTCGCACGGTAGAGTTTCTCGAGCAATCATGTTTACGCTGTCATAGCGATGATTATGACCATCCTTGGGCGCCAAAACTGTTATTCCACGGTGGCAGACGTTTCGATATTGCCAATTGCCAAATGTGTCACACCAGCTATGCCGGCGATCCTGAAACTGGTTCGCCAATCGATATGGGCTATATGGTGCATAAGATCCATAGAAGCGAATACTTTATGGTGGGCTATGGTGGCAGCATTCACGATTATTCTGAAGTGACCTTCCCTGCCGATATGTATGATTGTCGTGCTTGTCACCAAGAGGGAGAAACGAGCCCCGCCGACGCGTTTAACTTTAAACATCATCGTGCATTAGCTTGTGGTTCGTGTCACTCAGACTCAACTGACCCGGCGCAAATTAAAACAGATATGCACGACAAGTATATCGACACCACAGATTGCAGCACCTGTCACGCAGAAAAAGGCGAGCAAGGAGCGGCGCACCATATGACTGATGCTGTAGCGAAAGATAATGCTAAAGATAGCTACTCAGCAAGCCTAGTGCCCGGATCAGTGTCAATTGCAACAGACATGATTACTTTTGATGTGCAGTTTACTGACACTTCATTAAGTACACCTGTGATGAGTCCTGACGCTGATGAACGTATCTCATTAAGCGCTATCTATTTTGGCTTTGGTAATGACATTGATTTTGGCTCCGGAACACAAAAAGTGGCTCTAACTGCACTAACACCAGTAGCGGTGAGTGACGGTATTTATCGATACACAACCGCAACCACGATAATGGCCGATACAAGCCAAGCGGCGACCGGCGTCATTTCAACCAAAATGTGTGTCGACCGAGATAGCCTGATGGGAGTTGCTTGTGGTACAGGCAACGATGAGTCTAACAATCCAGCAGTGATCACTGGTGAGCTTGTCCCATTCAACCTAAATGGCGATGACAGTGTTATGGCGAGAAGGCTTGTCGTGAGTAACGAAACCTGTGCCAACTGTCATGACGAAAAGTTCATTGGTAAATTTGGCATCGATTTCAAACACGGAGGCAGTTACAGTAATTTTGAAGGTGAATGTCAGATGTGTCATAACCCGACACGTTCAGGTGCTGACTCTAAGTCGATTCAAGACCATATTGACTTTAAAGTTCGTATCCATGCGCATCATGCTAATAAGCGTTCAACTCAAGATCCAATCACCTTCCCAGAGCATTATGGTAACTGCGCAGTGTGCCATGATAAAGGCCAGCTAAAAATGGATGGACTCGGTGCGATGGTAGCAACACCATCTACGGATGCAGTGTTAGGTATGGTTGAGTTTTCTCCCATTGCGTCAACTTGCATAAGTTGTCATGGGTCGACGGATTCATTAGTCGCGCATATACGCGCCAATGGCGGTGCTGCAAACGATACTCGTGGCACTTATGTACCAGGAAGTGAATCTTGCGCAACTTGTCACGCAGAAGGTAAAACGAATGGAGTAGACTCAGTTCATCCCGTAGAGTGGTAAAAACTAAGATCTTCACTTAATAAAGCGGCGTACATACGCCGCTTTTTATCTCTTTTAAGTTAGTCAGAATAAAAATAAAATCTGTTCTATTCTGAGCTTGACCTTTCACCCTCCGCAAACTGCAACTCACACGCAACACCTTGCACACAAAAGAACCACAAACCACCAAAGACTTGTTAGGTTATCGTGTTGCTGTTTATCAACGCCGGCACAATAATCATGATCTAAATCAAATTAAACGATGATAATACCGCTAACTTTAAGCCTACTTTAAGAAAAGACCCAGTTAACTTAACTCAATCTTAATACTCAAACACAAACAATATTAAGCGGCTGTTTCATAAGCACTTTAACAACTAAATGGCTGCGTAAATCATTAGGCAGACTCGCGTCACATTTGCCATATGTATTTTATTGATAACTACCTCTTTTGGGTAAGATCCTGTTGAGGAAGTTCCTCATGCTTAAGAGGTAAAAAACCTCACAGCAGATAAAACCTATGCAGGGAATAAAATGATGATAAATCGATATAAATTGGCAACCGCTGTTAAATCAGCAATCGGCATTGGGGCACTATCTTTTGCGCTTGTTGGTTGTGGCAGCGATGGTAAAGATGGTGAAGATGGTAACAACGGCGAGATCGCCGTACATATTGATAGTGTTACAGCAGTAAAAACTAACGTTGACTTAGCAAGTTATGACGATGCAAGCGGCACGCTTACGGTAGAGTTCAACCTAACCAACCTTAACGGCGTCGCCGTCACTGGATTGGAAGAGTTAACTGATCCTTTACGCCTTAGTTTCGGCCGTATGGGAACCCGCGCTGAAGCATTTCTTCCTTACGATGTTATCGATTCAGACGGTAATAGTGTCACTGTAGACTCTCGTGGTGATGGCGAGCGTGAAATTTGGTTGTCATACCGCAATAAATCAAAAGATGATTTAGTCACTGGCACCGACAACTGGCGTCCAAATCGTAACTGCCCAGATGACAAGCAGTGCTTAGAATACCTTGGTGCAGGTAAGTATCGAATTACGGCTCCAGAGGTGATTAACACGCAAAGTTTAGATTACGGCTATGATGCCACACAAGTCCAAGGCATTTACTTGATGACTTATGGCGCTGGCGCGAACAAAGTTAAAAATGTTGAAGCTTATTACTGGGAACCTGCTACAGAACGCCCTGTCAGCTCTCCTAAATCAGTATTAGAGAGCCAAACATGTACCAGCTGTCATGTTGGTCAAGATCATATCCGTCATGGCAATTATGGTAACACCGCTGATGGTTGTCTTTTCTGCCACACTGACTACACCCAATATGCTGGAACTGGCAGTGATGAAGAGGGTAATGAAGTCAACTTTACCATCGATGGTTCAATTAAAGGACTTGTTCACGCCATTCATACTGGCGCAACTGAAGCTGACCGCCGCGATGTAGCTAAATTTGGCACCGTTATCGCTAACGCTGCTAAAAACCCTGTTTTTGGCTATAAATATGACCGAGCATCTCAAGTTGATGACGAAGGTAATCCACTAAAACCTCTTAACTACCCTGCTGCTACTGCCAGTTGTGAAAGCTGTCACGTGCAATACACCGAAACAGAAGAGACATTGCCAGAAGGTGTGACAGTTCACGCGCTGGATTGGTTTAAAGATATGGATGCTGATAGCTGTCAATCTTGTCATGGTGACTACCACTATGGCGGACGAACCACAGCTGACGACACGGGTATTTCATATGTAGGTTGTGTTGATTGCCATACATCAAACGATGGTAACACTCGCGGCGGCGCCTTCCGTCACTTTGCCGGACACGACAAAGACAGCCGTGAATCTGCAATTGAAGCGGGTAAGCTCATTGAAACTCAATACAGCAATATTGGCTGGGATGCTGAGACTTCAGAGCTGAGCTTCACAGTCAACTTAATGATGGGTGACGAAGTCGTCGGTAGTAATCATGTTCCTAGATTATCCGTCTATGCCAACGCTGTTGACTCTAGTAACCCAGATGCTTTCCTTGCATCACGTCCGAGCGCGGACGTAACAGCAAATGCTGATGGCAGCTTTGCCGTAATCGTTGATGCAACAGGAACAAGCTATACACTACCCGCCTTAGCAGATGCAATTGTGAACGGTGCAGATCTTGCCCTGTCAGCGAGTTTTAGCGCTTGTTTCAAGAATAAAGAGTCAACACTGCTTGAACTTGATTCAGAAGGTAGCTGTTCTGGTATCTTAAGTGCTAATGCTGCGAAAACTGAGTTCTTAAAGTTAGACGGCTCTGAAGGCGCTGAACGTGCCAGTGCCGTAAATTATGACAACTGTGCAAGTTGTCATAACAACGACATGGTTGTTCGAAAAGGCGCTCCACACTATCGCAATGCCGACCTTCATACTTGTGCACAGTGCCATGAAGCGGGTGATTACAACAGCATGATCGTCCGTGTTCACGGTACTTTTGGTAAAGCACATGGTCGTGAAGATGTGCAGTCTTTAGTTGATACTAAAACTTGTACAGCTTGTCATGATGATGGTAATTACAGCTTAGAGAATGCGCGCTCAACGCCAATGCGTTGGAACCGTAAAGACGAGACTTTCTCTAGCCCGCAAGCGGGTGTATGTGCTTCATGTCACGTGTCAGATAGCTACCAAGACAGCTCACAAGCTGATTCTGCAAAATCACACATCGAGAATATGGGTGGCGTAGTTGCAGATACATTTGAAAATGCACAAATGGCCAACGAGACATGCCTCACCTGCCACAGTGCTGAAAAAGTAGCAGAAAACCACAAGCTAAACTAGATGCTCTTCAATAGCCGACTTTAACCGACTATGACTACTACTTTTTTGTTAGTCAATTGAGGCTTAGTTACCAAAGCGGGAAGTTTACCTTCCCGCTTTTTTTATGTTCAAACTTCAGTGAAATAGATTTACAAACGTGCTTAAGATGCAAAACAAATTTAAGTCATTAACACAGCCACTTATTAAAGAACGACAACCCCCCTTATACGCAACAAATTAGCCACATATCGCAGTTATTCTCGGATAATTTCTTAATCGATAATTAAAATAGTCCTAAAAACACACTTTTCTCTATACCCCTAAAGAAATAGTCAGACCTTAATCACATAAAGCGGCTAAAACAACTGCTAAAAAGCTCCCGCTTCGTTAGCCTTAGAGGTGGAAATAAAATTCCGCACACTAATTGTGGGTTAATGAGATTACTTCTCAATTTACATCTCTTTTAGTGATGATTAAAAAACTATTGCAGGGACAAAAAAATGATGAAATTTTTCAACTTAAGCGCGACTTCAAAAGCGCTACTATCAGCAGGCGTGCTTTCACTAGCCGTTTCTGGTTGTAGTGGCGATGATGGTAAAAATGGCGAAGATGGTAAGCCTGGTCCAGTAGGCACACCTATCGGTTCAGTTTCACAAGTACAAGCAGATATCACTTCAGCTAGCGTAAGCGAAGACGGTTTCTTAACGGTTAACTTCAACTTAGCTGATGCTAACGGTGCCGCAGTCTTTGGCATGCAGCAAACTGATATCGGTGCACTCTCGTTTGGTCGTATGGGAACTGAAGATGAAGTTGCCGGCACCGACATTGAAGGTTCGCCACGTGAGATCTGGTTAAGCTACTTTAATAAAGAAAAGACCTTACGTGAAGGAGACTTCACAGGCTCTTCTTACTTCAAAGGTGCAAGTTGTGAAGACTGCTTAACCGACAATGGTGATGGTAGTTACGCTCTAACATTAAACAAAGCAATTGATACTTTAGACAAGTATGCATTTGATGCAGAAGTAACTAACGGTATTTACTTAAGTGTAAAATCAGCTAATGATACTGGTTCAATTCTTGTTAACAATAGTTTCTTCTACTGGCAGCCTAGTTCTGACACAGCTCAAGAAAAGCCGAAAGCCGTAATCGCAAATGAAACTTGCCAATCTTGTCACCGTCCAGGTCAAGATGGCGCACTATCAATGCACGGTGACAAACACGTCACCCTTGAATCTTGTACCTTCTGTCATACCGATTACAACATCTATATGAAGCAAGATAAAGATGAAGATGGCAATGCTGTCGGTGAACCATACCAATTTGATGGTTCAATCAAAGCTATGGCACACGACATCCATAGTCACTCTTTCTATGCGGAAGACGGGATCTATCCACAAATGGCATCTAACTGCCAAACGTGTCACCAGCCAGATGAAAATGTCACTATGGCTGATGCGTGGAAAGCAGATCTAGATACAGCAACCTGCATGAGCTGCCATAACAGCGAATACGCGGTACCAAGCTGGCACTGGAACTCTGACAGCAATAAGATTGATGACAGCAAGCAAAACTGTGTCTCTTGCCACAACGATCCTGATGGTTATCGAGCTGCAGAACGTGGTCACTATGCAGAAAATAACAATGCACAAGCTGCTGAGCTAAAAGTTGTTTTCAACAGCATGACCTATGCAGATAGCACTATCACTGCCAACCTTAGTGTTAAAGATGGCGAAGAATTAGTGCCATTTAACCAAATCGACAAACGCCCGTACAAATATGGCGGTTACAACAGCGCAATCGTTGTAAACGGTGTACTGACTGATGACTTCTTGGTCAATTATCAAAAAGTCGGATGGGATAAGTTGATCGGTAACACCGATGGTACTATTACAGCTGTAATCACAGCTGATGATTTTAACATTGAGCCTATCATCACTGCCAATGCAACGATTACTCTTAGCAGTCAGCTACACGTTTGTTATGACGGCAAGGGAATTCGTGCAGAGTGTACATACACTCCTGGCGAGAACAGTGACGGCACTCCTTCTAAGGGCGATGGTACCGAAGCAACTGATCTTCTTGACGGCCAAGAAGCTCCTTACTTAGTCTCTGATACCTTCTTCTTCAAGCAAGATGGCACAGCGGTTACAGAAAGCCCACGTGCACAACACGCAGAAATGACGGCCTGTCAGCAATGTCACACCACCTCCATTGTTCATAGATACACCAATGATGTTGATGGTTGTGCATCGTGCCATAACGGCACCCGCGATAAGAAAGGAACGGGGTCATCGAATCTAGCTTATATCGTCCATAGCAAGCATTACTTGTACAATAGCGCTGACAAACTGTTCTTCAAGAAGACAGAGTGTCAGTCTTGTCACGGTGAAGATGGATACTCTATCGGTAAGATTAACGTTGATGCAGCTCCAGTCGCCTTTGGTAAAGTGGTTACTGGTGAAGAGCTAAACTACGCAGGTAAGATCGTCGCTAAATTTGGCGAAAAAACTTTTGTCTCGCCTCAGGCCGCTGCTTGTGTGAGCTGTCATCAAAAGCCTTATGGTTTAAGTGATAGCACTATCTCTCACATTAATGGTATGGGTGGTGCAGTTGCATTTAACTCTAGTACTTTGTCTGATGGCCAAGTCATAACCAGTTATGGTCTTACACAAACTGATTATGATGCGAAGAAAGTTCAAGAAACTTGTTCTACTTGTCACAACGACGAACAACTTCTTGAAGCTCACTCAAACTGGGGCAGCAGCTACTAGTTTGAACGTGAAAAAGTAAACTGATATACCACTTAAAAGGGAGGCTTAGCCTCCCTTTTTTAATGAGAGTGATTCTCAGCTAATAAAGACTAACTTTGTTACATATTTCGTCTATTTAGGCCACTTTTTTTGATCTGTATTCATGTTTATCAGCCCTCGCTAATACCTCTTTAGAAATAGAAAGATCCGTGTCACACATTAGCACCTACCCTGCTGATTTTAGCCCTGCATTACGTTAGCCTTTCATTGGGGAATCTTATTTCCAGCATTGACTTAAACGGCAATTAAAAAATTACAGTCGGTCTACTTAATCGGGCCACACGTTTAAGACAGTGCCAAACCTATGCAGGGAAAAAATGATGAACGTAAAAAAATCTAAAATTGCGCTGCTTCTAGCAGCAAGCGCTGTATCAATGGCCCTAACCGGCTGTGGTGGTGACGATGGTACTGACGGTAACCCAGGCAACCCTGGTGGACCGGCTGCAGATTACATCAACACGCTAAACTTAAAAGTGACTGATGTGACTTACGACAACGGTCAACCAACCGTTAACGTATTCGCCACTAACGAAGAAGACCTACCTATCATAGGTCTACAAGATCTCACTCTAACTGCAGCCCAGTTAACACCTCAAGGTGCTACCGGTGCAGGTAACAGCGCACAGTGGACACGTACAGCTAGACTCAAAGGCGCGGATAAATATACCGATAATAAAGATGGTTCATATACATTCACTTTTGAACTTGAAGAATACAACGCTGATATGACCCAGCGTTTTAATGTACACGCGGGTGGCGAAGGTTCAACACTTGCCGACGGTGTAACTAGCGTTCCACGTCGCGAAATCGTTGCTGACTTTGATGGCCAAGGTTTTGAGGCTAAATACACCAAGAACATCGTGTCTCACGAAACCTGTACTAACTGTCACGCAGAAGGTGAGCCCCTCACTACTCGTCACAGTGATTATTACACTCAAGAGACCTGTGCCACTTGTCACACCTCTAAGTATGGTGAATCTCAGTGGAACCACCTCATCCACAATATTCATAACACCGCGAAGACATTCGAAGATAAATACGGTAAAGAATATACCGGCGAGGCTGCTGAGCACCTAATTCAAAACAACTGTAAGTCTTGCCACGTTGAGCCAGAAGCTGACAGCGGTGAGTTAACAGAGTGGGGCAACTGGTCACGTATTCCTACCATGGAAACCTGTACTAGTTGTCATGTAAACATCGATTTCGTCGCGGGCAAAGGCCACTCTCAACAGGCTGACAACTCAAACTGTGTTGCTTGTCATAATGCCAGCTGGACAGAAGAGCTACACACTGGCAGCTTCGGCGCCACTAAAGCATTGATTGACACTTATGGCATGAATACCACGCTTGTTGTTAACCAAAATTTGACAGCTACAGTCACCGTATCACTGGTTGATGCTAATGGACAAGCGGTTAATGCATCTACTTTAGTACCTCAAATCCAGCGCGTTGAAGCGACCACGACTGTCGGTCCAAACAATGTGCAAGGCGGTTACAACGGTCACGATAGCCTAAACCTAGTGTTAAACGGTGAGCTTAATGCTGCAGCGACGATTACCGAAGACGGTAATATTAGCTACACAACTGCTGTACTCCCGTTTCCAGCAGATGTTACTGCAGGCGCCGATGCAGATACAGCATTCACCTTTACCGGTTTATCTCTTTGCTCTGAAGATGGTGCGTTTGTAAATTGTGACACAGTCTACAAAGAAGGTAACTATGTACTTGATGATAAAGGAGAGGTCAAGCTAGATAGCAAAGGGAATCCTTACCTCATTGATGCTTTATACACTGGTATGAAGGCTGATCTTACTTTCGCAACTTTATCTGGCGATGCGGCAAGCATGCGTCACGTTGACTCGGTTAACTTCAGCGCTTGTTCTACATGTCACAGCGCAGAGTTCCAAGTGCACAAGGGCACACATCACCCAGGCTTCGTCATGTCTGAGCAGCTTTCTCATGCAACAGATGCTAACGACCAGCCTATTATTGGTGTCGATGGATGTGTGGCTTGTCATACTCCAGATGGCACATATGCTGGCGGCACAAACAAAGGTGCACTAGAGATGAAACTCCACGTGGTTCATGGAGCACAACAAGTCATCAATGACTGTACTCAATGCCACACTGGTCTTAATCTTGAAGCCTTTAAAGTGAAAAGTGCGTTTGCAACTAAAGTAGTGGACGCTTACACACCTAGTCAGAAGAGCTTGTACACGACACCTATTGCAGCAACGTGTACGTCTTGTCACACCGCAGAAAGCACAATGACCCATGCAGCTGGTCAAGGTGCTCTCTTCAATGTTGATAAAGATGTTGCTAATGACGCCGCTCAACTAGAAACGTGTTTCTACTGCCATGCGCCAACCGCCGAAGATCACACAGCGGTTAAGATGTAATTTGCGCAGCTCTTTTTAATGACTTAAGTCATTAAGAGTGTTGAAAAAAGGGGGGAGTCCTCTCCCCCACTTTCACAAAATTTGTGCAAATTTAGGAAATCGATTATGAAGATCACCAACAAACTAAAAACCTTACTTCCAGCGCTATTAGCATCGGCAGTACTTTCACTTGGCTTTGCTAACACAGCAATCGCGTCAAAGTGGGATGCTAAGATGAGCCCTGATGAAGTAGAAGCGACACTCGACAAGAAATTTGCCGAAGGTAAATACTCGCCTAAAGGCGCAGACTCTTGCCTTATGTGTCACCGTAAATCCGAAAAAGTGATGGACATCTTTAACGGTGTTCACGGTTCTGTCGACTCAAGCAAGAGCCCAATGGCTGGCCTTCAATGTGAAGCCTGTCATGGCCCAATGGGTAAACATAATCGTGGCGGCAACGAGCCGATGATCGCCTTTGGTCCAGACTCTACCTTAATTGCTGAAAAGCAAAACAGTGTTTGTATGAGCTGTCATAAAGATGACAAGCGTATGGATTGGAATGGTGGACACCATGACAATGCAGATATTGCTTGTGCCTCTTGTCACTCAATTCATGCCGCCAAAGATCCAGTGTTATCAAAAAATACTGAGTTGGAAGTGTGTACTAGTTGTCATACCAAGCAAAAAGCTGACATGAACAAGCGCTCGAGCCACCCAATGAAATGGGCACAAATGGTGTGTAGCGATTGTCATAACCCACACGGAACAATGAGCGACTCAGATCTTGTTAAGCCTAGCGTTAACGATACCTGTTACTCCTGCCACGCAGAGAAACGTGGCCCAAAATTGTGGGAGCATGCACCCGTCACTGAGAATTGTGTCTCTTGTCACAACCCTCACGGCAGCGTAAATGAAAGCATGCTAAAAACTCGTGCTCCGCAACTATGTCAACAATGTCATGCTAGCGATGGCCATGCGAGCAATGCTTACATGGGCAATACCGGACAAGGTTCAAGTGTCGGCGACAATGCCTTTACCGGCGGTCGTAGCTGTCTAAACTGTCATAACCAGATCCATGGTTCAAACCATCCATCTGGCAAGCTGTTCCAGCGCTAACGGAGACGAGAAGATGAAATTCAAATTAAATTTGGTCACGCTCGCCCTGCTTGCAAGTGCGGGTAGCATTGCACCCGGTGTTGCATTAGCAGACGGTTACGGCGTACAAAATGCGAATACCGACAAAGTTAAGTTCGAAAAATGGGCTTGTAAGCGTTGTACTGTAGAAACAGGTTACAGCGGCAGCATCGGTGTAGGTGTTGGTTACAACGACAGCGACGATATTCATTCAGCAAATGCGTTTGCCGCTGAAGATGAGTTTGCAGCTAAAATTGATGCCGACCTAAAATATTCAGGTAAAAGCGGTTACCAAGCCTCTATTGAAGCTGACAACTTAGGCATGGAAAATAGCAGAGCTGATATCAATGTCGGCAAAGCGGGTCAATATAATCTAAACCTAAATTATCGCCAAATTGCGACTTATAAAACTGATAGTGCCATGAGCCCTTATCAGGGAGTAGGCAGTGATAACCTGACTCTCGCTAGTGACTGGGTTCATGCTGGTAGCACGACAGACATGACCAACTTAAACTCAAGCCTTAATCCGCTTGAGCTATCGCTAAAGCGTAAAAGAGCTGGATTAGGTCTTGAATACCAAGGTGAGTCTTTATGGAGCACCTACATCAATTACATGCGTGAAGACAAAACCGGTGTTAAGCAAGCCTCTGGCAGCTTCTCTAATCAGTCGATGATGATAGCTGAACCTGTTGATTACACAACAGATACGCTTGAAGCTGGTGTTCGTATTGGTGGTGATAATTGGTTTACAGCGCTAAATTATAACGGCTCAATCTTTAAGAACGAGTACAGCGAACTGTCTTATGACAATGCCTTTAGCCCAACGTTTGGTGCACAAACAACGGGTTACATGTCTCTTGACCCAGATAACGAAGCACACACAGTGTCGTTAATGGGCCAATATGTGGCAGGTAAAACCATCATGAATGGCCGTGTTCATTATGGTCAAATGACGCAAGACCAAGACTACAGCACCTCAGGCTATGGCTATCAAATGCCTGCTGAATCGCTCGATGGCAAAGTTGAAACCACAGGCGTGACGCTTAAGGTTGTGTCACGTATTAATCGTCAACTGCGTTTAAAAGCCAGCTACGATTATAACGACCGTGACAACAAAACCAATATTGAAGAGTGGACGCAGATCAGCATCGACTCAACAACTGGTCAAGCGGCTTACAACACGCCTTACGATATCACCACTAATAAAGCTAAGTTAGGTGCAGACTATCGTCTGGCACGTGGCCATAGACTTGAAGGTGGCTTTGATTACCGTAAAGACGAGCGTAGCTACCAAGACCGCGAGACCACTGAAGAAAGCACTGTATGGGCGAAGTACCGAGTCAGCGCATTTGATAAGTGGGATATGTGGGTTAAAGGTAGTTATGGCGAGCGTGATGGTTCTGAGTATCAAGCATCAGAATGGACTTCAAGTGAGTCAAACGACTTGTTACGTAAGTACAACCTAGCCGATAGAAAACGTACTCAAGTTGAAGCTCGTGTTACACACAGCCCAACTGATGCGCTCACCATCGACTTTGGTGCACGTTATGCCCTCGACGATTACAACGACACACAGATTGGTCTAACTGAATCGAAAGATTTAAGTTACGATGCCAGTGTCAGCTATTTGCTGACTGAAGACATGACATTGACAGCGTTTTACAACCGTCAAAACATCGATTCAGATCAAGCGGGTAGCACCAACTTCTCAGCGCCTAACTGGTATGGCGTAGTAGAAGATCAAGTCGATGTGGTTGGCGCAGGTTATAGCTATAACAATCTAATGGAAAAGAAACTACGTTTAGGTGTTGATTACACTTATTCAGATTCGAGTAGCACCACCCAAGTTACCCAAGGTATTACGGGTGATTACGGTGACTACTATGCCAAAGTCCATAACATTAATGTTTACGCTTTATACCGTGCAACAGACAAAATGGATGTCCGTATAGACTACAAGATGGAAAACTACAAAGATAACGATGCTGGCAATGACATTGCCCCTGACGGGATCTGGAACGTGTTAAGTTTTGGCAGCAACAGCCATGACTATAATGCGCACCTCATCATGCTTAGCATGAGCTACCGTTTATAATTGTAAACATTTCCAAAAAAACCCGCTTATTGCGGGTTTTTTTATCTACTAATAACAGAGGAATAGACTGATAAAGATCTAACTATCATTAAATAGTCAGCTTTCATCTTGAAGTTAATCGCACTTTAAGCCAAGGTAAGCCATCTCTCATATATTGTGACACTCGATGAACCGTATCCGCTCTTCTGTAAAATCTTTGCTCTGCTTATCTCTATTCTCGCCCATGCCAGCGTTGGCTTTTCAATCCGACACCACCAATATTTTGATGTTGGCGATATCTCTAGGCGGCTTTTGCTTGTTTAATCTGTTACTAACAGGCCTGTTCTATTTCACAGGCAAATACCAAAGTAAACGTTTTGCCAAGATGCATGCGATTATCTCACTGTTACCCGCAGGCATCACCTTTGTCGTTGCGGTGATGTACATCCAGGGTGCAGGCGCTATTTCACTTAATATTGGTGTGATCATCATCAGCATTGCGTTGAGCTTGCTGCCAATACAACTTAGCCATCATGCCAAGGCACCCACTGAAAAAACGCCGTTAATTTTAGCTATTGTCGCTTTGCTAATGATGATTGTCGCCTATTACGCTGCGCCGCTGACAATATTTGCGATTGCGATTGCGCATATAGCTGCAATGAGCCGTAGTAGTATTGGTGTCAAACTATTGAGTTACGCTACACTTATTGCAGGATACGGCTATTTAGGATTCTGGGCTTATCAAATTGCACTGCATAGCTAGCCGTCAATTTTAGATCCGCCGCTGACCATGCCCAAACCAGAACAATTTGAACTACTACTGCACAAAGTTAGCCAATGCCAACTTTGTGCAGCGCATTTACCGCTTGCACCTAAGCCTATTGTGCAACTCTCTAGCAATGCAAAAATATTAATTGCTGGACAAGCTCCAGGACAAAAGACACACCACAAAGGGCATCCATTTGACGATGCCAGTGGCGAACGTCTCAGGCTTTGGCTAGGTGTTACCCGCGAACAATTTTATGATCCAAATCTGTTCGCTATTCTACCGATGGGCTTTTGCTTTCCGGGGAGCTATTCAACTGCAGACAAAAAAAGTGGTGATAAACCGCCACGCCCTGAATGCGCGGATAAATGGCGTCAATCAATACTCGATGAGCTACAAAGCATTGAATTAACCCTGATAGTAGGCCAGTATGCGATTGCATGGCATCTGCAACGTAAATTAACTGTCACCCAAGCCGTAGCGCAGTGGCAGACTTTGTGGCCAAATACGCTGGTGATGCCCCACCCTAGCCCAAGAAATAACATCTGGCTAAAGCGGCACCCAGAGTTTGAACAGCAAGTCATTCCCATATTACAACAACGTGTTGCAGAAATTACCAACACTAAAGTGGACTAAAGGCTTCCGAAAACGCTGACTTTAACGAACATAGAAAACACGATTCTAAAAAACGCTTATAAAAAAACCTCAAGCCGAGTATCGAACTTGAGGAGGTAAGGAAAAGAATGGCAAGGGAAATTAAACCAATCACTCCATTTAAATAACTTAACTGCGACTGACAGCGTTGACATTAAATCTGGTCACAATCTCGGGATCATCTGGCACTGCACCACTATCATCAAAACTTGCTACTATGCTGACATAGCTAAAGCTATGGCTGTTATAACCCTGACTTTCGCCTGCAAACTCAGTGTCCCAATCTTGCTCAGTGCTGTGCTCATCTGCGCCACCATCACTTTCTTGCTCCGGCGAGTAAGCATCAACCCCTTATTTATCTCTATTTTCAATTTGGATATATTCTTGTGGATTATTCGGATTCTCCTATAAGTAGGCGGTCGAATTGCTATGGGACTCATCAATAAACGAATATTAATGCGTTAAAAAATAGAGTGACGTAAAACACGCCACTCTATTGTTTATAACGAATTAAAACTGAATATTAATTCCTGCGTTATAACCGCGACCACGGATCGGGTAGGTCGTACTACCTGTACTGGCACCTACAGTTCCTATCCAATCCTGATCGAATACGTTGGTTACTCCCATATAAGCCCGAACAGAGTCGGTGAAGTCGTATGACAAACGTGTGTTATGTAGGATTGAAGATGGCATAATAGGGTTGTCATGGGTCTCCTGTGTAGCTGTACGGCTATACTTTGTGCTTGAAACATAATTGACTTGCCATGTTGCCTTAAAATCTTCATTTGCGTAACTGGTTATAAATGAAGATTTCCACTCAGGGACTCCTCTTACACCGACATAATTATGGGCCTCTGAATCGTCAGCGTCCTTGAAGCTACTGTGGATAGCGTAAGTACCATATAGCGTTAAGTCGATATTGGCACCACCATCGAGGTCCCAATCGTAGTTAGCTTGAAAGTCGATACCTTTACGCTTCATATTGGCGTTGTTGACATAAGTGTTGTTAACATAGCTAATATTGCCATCGGCTTTGCGCGTCACTTGGCTGCAGAATGGATTATTGATCGTCGTTGAATCTACACAACGCTCTACCGTAGTTTCGGCACCAACTTTAGTAATCACATCTTCAATTTCAATATCAAAGTAATCTAGCGACACGACTAGGTTATCAAGCAACGAAGAGTTGTAAACCAAACCTGCTGTTAGTGTATAAGCAAGTTCAGGGGTTAGGTCTTCGTTGCCCTTTGTAGAGCCCGCTACCTCTCCAGTTATCCGCATCTCAGATTCAAAGTCAGCTGGGACGCCTAACGCTTGGCAGTTTGCAGCGCGAAGTGCAGGATCATCACCTTGCTGGATCTCATCCACATCACATGGGTCATCAAATTTGAATTTTTTTCTCGATTCTGGAGCAAATAGCTCCGTCAATTGTGGTGCTCTAACCGCTTTGGCATATACACTGCGTACACGAACTTCATCGTTTATCGCCCAGTTCACGCCAAACTTCCAGCTATCATTAGTACCTGAGTGCGAGTAATTTGCCATACGAAGTGCCGCTTCAATATCAACCGACTCGGCAAAGGCAACGTCAGCAATAACCGGGATGTTAAGCTCAACATAACCTTCGGTAATGTTACGGTCGACATCTTGCGGCGCGATGGTGTTACCTCGGTTTACCCCTGATAGCATTATATCTGAAGGTTCAACTTTAAAGCCCTCTTGCCTGAACTCAGCACCAAAGCCGACTTGTAGTGGGCCTGCTGGCAGCTCAAATACTGTACCATTAACATTGGCAGAGGCTGTGTGCTGAAAACTGCTGGTGGTGTCGGTAAATGGGTCTAGGCGCAAGTAATCTTGCAGCTCATCCGATAGCGGCATGAAAGGGTTGAACTCTGGGCAACTATTTGTCTCTTCACATACACCTACGATCTCGTATCGAAATTGACCGCTATCGGTTGTATATATACGCGAGGTATTAATGTTATTGAAAGAGGTTGAATCCTTACTCGTTGTACCACTAGAGACGTATGTATCCCAATACCAATCGTCAGAAATGTCACCCTCAAGGGTTAGTGAGGCTGAAAGATACTCACGCTCATTCTCTTTGATTCGGTTACCAATCTGTTGGAATGTGTATGGGACTTTAATCCAACTACTGCCATCATTATGCTCTGCGACCACATCCAACACCTGTTGAGGCACGGTGAACGCTGCATTTTCTGTATCTAGCCAAGAAGAATACATAAATTCGGGGTCAATAGTTTGTTTAGCCTTAACCTTACTGTATTGCACGTTACCAGAGAGGCGTATGCTGTTGTCAAAATCGTAGCTAGCACTTACAAAAGCGCTGTACTTTTCATCAGGCACCACAAATTGTACAGGACCGACACTCGAGTACATGTAGGGGTTGGTCACTTTTGATTGTCGATAGTAGCCGTATAACTCTTCATCTGTAGCGGACAAGTAACCTGGCGTTAAGCTTCCATCATCCTGTCGACCAAACTGATAGTAGCTATAATCAGCATCTGGTAACCAAATTGTCGGTCTGTCTATAGGAATGTTGTAATCGACCCAGCCAATGTTATTCAGAGTGATGAGGTTAGGTATACCTGCCTTTTCAGCATCAGGGTCAAGCTTATTGGTGTAATACCCAGTCTCAGAACGTGTGCCTGGACGGTCTGAATAACGGATCTCATTCTCTTTTGAATAATCGAAACTGGCTACAAAGTTACCTTTACTATCATCAAAAGACAGGCCTGTCGTCAAAGTTATACCGGTTTGTTCACCATCTCCCTGTTCGGTCGTTGAACCATAAGCTTTGAGCTCTACACCTTCATAATCCTTTTTAAGAATGATGTTCACTACCCCTGCAATTGCATCGGAGCCATAGACCGCGGATGCACCGCCGGTTAAGATCTCGACTCGGTCAACCAGTGAAGCTGGAATGTTGTTTAGATCAGTAACAAGTAAATCACTACTGTTCAGTGTTTGGGTTGGGCGGTGACCATCAAGCAATACCAAGGTTCGAATTGCGCCTAAATCTCTTAACTCAACAGTGCTTAACCCGGCGTTTGCAGGATTATAGGCATTTGTCGATGCTTCAATCCCTTGAAATTGTGGCAAGGTGGCTAACATTTCATTCAAGTTCATACTGCCTGTAATGGCGAGTTCTTCAGCGGTAACCACTGTAACTGGCGCAGTCGTGTCAGCGCCAGCTCTTGCTAAACGAGAGCCGGTGACAACGATTCTTTCGTATTCCCCAACATTAGCGCCATCATCTACTCGAATCTCTTCCGCAACCGCATTTTGCGCCAAAAAACCAGACATAATGGCCACAAATAATGGCTTTAACTTCACTGTTTTCATAATCTCTCCCTCGAGAATAAAATACTCTTTTCTTATTGTTAGCACCTAGTTACTACTAGATGAGGTTGAACATAGACTCACTCAAATAACCCTGAATGACTGCTCACCACCTCAGTTAGCAGAACCGATTTTATACATTATAAAAACTCCTTAGCAAATCGATAACAAATAGCAGACGTCAGTTTAAAAACACAACACTACTACAAAGTAAGACACTGTATATAAAAGGAAATTAGCATTCACACTCGATCAAGCAAAAGATGGATATGATGAATATTGAGTGAGATGATTAAGGGAGATGACAAATAATGATTAAAGATTATTGCTGTGGTCTACATAGCTGCTAGTAAGGGCCGTCACTAGACTCAACAACGCATGACATAGCAATGGAACAGCTGCTGAGCTGCTGTCATTAGTAATGGCACGACGCGGTTACTATTGGGGAAATAGCTGTTTTACTGGCAGTGTTAACTCGCTTAGCTAAACGACTTAAAATGGCGAACGAGGTACAGGGCAAGTGGTTAGCAGCAAACCCATTAGTTAGTCCTATTGAACTGCAATTCCTCATGGCCCTGATTGGTCTGCACCTATGGTGACAGATGAGTGTGCAAAATGGCTGCTCCCACGATTAAGAGTAACAAATTAGTTGCCCGGCACATTTGATTGGCAAACAAAAAGCCAGTAGCTAATCACTACTGGCTTTCTTGGAAAGTCGCCCCGCTATAAGATGACAACTAGAACATATAAAATAGATAAGTTTTAGTGCATTTCTACTTCGACTTCAATCCAAGCTCCTGCCGTACCTATGGTGCCTCCAGTTGCTTTTGGTGTAATAGTAAAGGCGCCCCACTTATCAGTGTAGCTCTTACCAATAACCAGTGAACCGTCTTCAAAATCTTCAAAATCATCAAAGTCATCGTTTAGATCGTCAGGTTTGGTATTGGGTGTCATATCCAGTAAAAATGAAGTGCCATAGTAGTATGACCTTGCATCCTCATCTGGGAAGTACCCTTGAGTATTAATGAGAACCCCTTGAGTATTAGCATCATCTCCGGTTCTGTATTCGACCCAGTAGGTTACATCACTATTGCCTGCAGTCAGCCTTATCCCCAAATCACCTTTAATAGAGCCTTGATCGAATGCATAAATTCTATAGGTCCCAGTTTGTGAGATAAGTGGTACTTCGGCTTCTATTCCCCAACTTTGGAAGAAGTTTTTGTAGTACAGATTAAGACTACCGAAGCCCCAGGCATTATTGCCCATCAGGCTAAAGGCATTGCCATAGCCAATCATCTCTTTTTCATAGTCACCCACACCAAAGACAGTGTCTTGACCGTCTAGGCCTTGAGCATGATGCAGCCCCATGGCATGGCACATCTCATGGGCAACACCGCCCGCTTGAGAGCGCTCGTCGCCTGTATCATAAAGGCGTATTGCGCCAGGGTTCACGCCAGCTTTGATCCCGTATGGAACCCACTCTTCTCGCTCGTCATTCCAATCAGAAATTTCAGGTGCTAAAATGAGGTAGATGGTATTATCGTCAATGTCCCAATAATCTTCTTCACCTAACGAAATCAGCTTTTCGGCATAGTAAGCCTTCCAGTCATTGGCACTTTTGTTGTCCCACACCGACACTTTATCGCCGACTTGAATAACCTCATCGTAGATCTGGTAATTAACTTCGAAACGTCCATAGGACGCTTGCTCAAAGTAATCGACAATCTCTTCCATTTCCGATTCTAGGCGACTTACCGACCAAGTAAGGTCAACATCGGTAAACTCGAATCTAAAGATTTTTACCGTAACCGAGTCATGCTCCCATTGAACATGAGCACCGTATAGCTTCTCTTCATCATCATCTTCTTCACCTTGAATATTGACACTGTAGTCTTCTATTTCACCAAATCTAAAACCATTTGCAGTGGCGGAGCCGTCACCACTCATCGCTATACGCATTCGCTTTTTACCGGCTGCTATGCCACTAAGATCTAAGGTGCCACTAACGATGGCATCACCCAGGCCTGAACCGGAGAAAACTTGTTCATCACTGTCAAACTGGCCATTACTGTCACCATCTATCCAGATAGCCCAGTCAGTATCCCAATCGGTCATTGGGATTAACTGAACTGAGTCTCCATCAACTATATCGAAAGTCTTGGTGCTGGAGTAATCTTCATAACCGCTGTCATTGCCTGATGCAAAACTCACACCTGAAAGTTCGATATTAGCTATATGTTCATTTGAGCCACCACGAGGCTGAGTGACCAATGCGTAATCATTATTGCCATCACCGTCACCTGCGGCGCGATTAATGCTGACACTATAATCGTTTACATCACCATAACTGTCGTAACCACATGAATCATCTGTTGCAGGATCAGAATGAACCAACACACGTAGTTGCGTGTTTTCAATCGACACATCATCAGCGAGGACTATCGTGGCTAACACTGCTTCTGTCGATGTATTAGTTGTTCGAATTAACAACTCGTTTGCATCATCAAAGTCACCGTCAGCATTTAGGTCAAGCCAAACACTCCAATATTCACCATAGCGATAGCTGGCATAACCTGGGCTCAACTGAACAACATCGCCGCTGTTAATCTCAGTGCCATCCGTAACCTCAATGCCATCAATACTGATACTGTCGATAAATTCATAACGATTATCAGGTGATAAAACACAAGTAGCAAAGGCCAAATTACTCGCTAACCCTGCCATTAATATCGTCGTGGACGAAAACATTTTGTACCTAAGCGTCCTCTTGTGCCTTGCCGATTTTTTAACTCTATTGTTTAGTAACATAACTTGATTTCCATGTTGAAAGACAAAATTGTCCATTAGCCCTATTGATTATTAGTGGGCTTGTTATTGTTGTAATGCCCATCAGTGTCACTTCACATACAGCAGCGGCATGATAGTGCGAAAGATAAGCAGTACGATTCTAGACATAGCTAGATACAGCCAACAACAGAGGAGAATGGAGAGGCATGGATGGGGAAAATTAGCTTATTAAATTTAAAGCACATGAAAACAGATTGTTACGGTATCATTACGGTTCCGTGACTGGCAGCGAGAGATTACAAATATTGATTTAGATGATAAATGATTATCGATGCAGATGATTCAATAGCCCAAACAAGCCGCTAAACTGACCAAGCATCATGAGTATATAGCTTGGATTTGAGCTGATAACTCAAGCTAGCAGTAACATAATTATTCAACCAACAATAAGCCGGTATCATTATGTGCTGATTGAATGAGGTATATAAATTGCTGATCTTCACTCAATACAATATTGGGGTACAAGTTAGGGGTATCAAATAAGTAACGCACAACATCACTATTGAAATCGTAATAGTAGATAGCATTGCTCTGGCCCTTAGGTTTATCCATAAAATAAATTCCGTCGTCAACGACAACAAAATCATTCGTTGTATAGCCATTAGTAATATAAGTTCTGTTGATCAACTTTTTAGTTGTTCCCGCACTAATATCTAATTGAAAAATATCAGTGTCTGGATGCACCCGGTAATACAGATATCCATTGCCTCCATCCTGAACCATGTTGGCACTCGTCAACAGGGGAAGTGATTCAATAGGGTAGCCTGAACTGCCCATTTTCACGGCTTTTGATTGCTTTTTGTCGAATGCTGCGAAGTATATCGCTTGACCGTCAGCAGAGTAGGTTCCAGCGTACAAAAACTCGCCTTTTGGACACAGAGGAGTATCTTTACCTGAGTCAATATTGACACTGCGGCAACTACCTCCCACACTTAATAATGCTTGGTTAGAGCCCCGCTGCCAATTCAAGCTCAGTGGATATCGATAAGTCTCTTTCTCCGCGAACTGGTCTAACTTATACGCCTTGTTATCTTTATATCGCCATAACTCAATTTGATGATTTGGTTTTACTGAAACAAAGATGAAGCCATTGTCATTCACCCCCTCAATTGCACGAATTGATAAACCGTTATTCACAACCAAATTTTTACTGCCATCACCACCCATTTCAGGATTGTTAAAACTGACAATCTCAGTAGTAAGCGATGACAATCCCCAGTCTTGTTGTAATATAAACTGATTTTCCCCAGGTATTTTTAGCGGCCAATATCCTACAAACTGATCTTCAGAGATCCGCGTTGACTCATCATATTCGATGTCATATTGAGACAGGTACCCCATATCATCGATGAAATATACCGACTCGCTGTCGTCACTAAAGCTTACATTTAAGCGTCGGTCAGTTAACTGTACACTCGTATTGATAAACTCCTGAGTTGCTATACGGTACAAAATAAGCTCAGAGCCACCGTGACTATTAGAGCGTAATATTGCTAGCCATTGCTTGTTCGGCGATACCATATTGGCAAAATCACCGCTCGAACGTAATGCGGGAGAACTTATCTGCTCTTGATTACCCGTTACGGTATCAAACAAAAATATTTTTTCAGGGGCCCAAGAAGCTTCATTGATACTATAAAAAAAACGATTTTCATCTAACCAACTAATTGCTGGTGACAAATTATTTTGCTTTAGAGGAATGAGCCTGCGCTCTTGAGAAGCTTGCAAATTGAGGCTATCAAAAGCAGCGATGTAGATCCCCTCTTCACCACCTTTGAGTCGGTGAAAAGCAATTTTTTTACCGCTCGGAGAGATACTAACAACGTTATCGTTATTCCCCTCACTATCAAATAGTTTTACGATATTAAGTGGTGACGCCAACGTTATAGCGAACAGTTCCCAAGATGTGTCTCCACTGCTCTTATTTGAAAAAGCGATAAATGAACCGTCAGTAGCAACACTGGGAGCTTGCTCTCGACCCGGTAGCTCAGTCAACAATTGGACATCTTGATATAATACCGGTTTATAAAATTGATATAGCCCAATGATAGTGGCTAAAACAACACAGAGAAGTGTACTCAATAAAATGATGCTAGCGGGTCGAGTTTGCTTAGGTTTTCTGACAACATTATCATTAGAAAGCGTTTCTACATCAAGGTTTGCCGATGTTCCTAGCGAGGTTGGAGCTGTGGTTTCATCATAATAAGTAAGTGTCTCCGATAATCGGTAACCACTCAAGCCACCACCTGTTACGGTATGAATATATTTAACGTCAGGATCTAGTTTGGCTAAATTGCGACGCAGGCTATAGATGTGATTGTTAATAGTATGATTGGAGGTTGCTGTATTTGCCCACACTTCGTCTCTGAGGTTATCTCGGCTGATCAGCCGTTCTGAATGCCGGCAAAGATAACACAGCACCTTCATCGCCATTGACTGTATTTCGATCAACTGCTCATCACATTTCAATTGATCGGTATTTGGGTCAACTTCAATATTACCCAGCCTGAATGAAGGTGAAAACTTTGCCATTACAATATCAACATCACTATTATTTTATTTGCTGAACAGTACGTTATATTACTAAGGCAAAAATTACAAGACACCTGCCCAGCTTGAGATACAGCAACACTAATTTCAAAACAATCACCTTAAAAAGCATGAACATTTAGCAGTGAAAGTTCTCAAAATACTGTCATGCCTCATAGTTAACGCACTGCAAATACCTTAAGCTTGAGAAAACTAAAATGAGATCCCTAATTTGTATTTTTTAGATGCCAAAATCGCTAAACAAATAGTTAAGCGCACCATGAAAATCATCGGCCATAATATTAACGTGATGAACAATCACGGCATTATTTTAGGTTCGGGAGATCCCCATCGCATTGGCGAAGTACATGAAGGCGCTTTACTGGCGATAAGCCAACAAAGAACGGTTGAAATCAGCCGTGCCAGTGAAGACACTTTACAAGGCGTAAAGGCTGGAATAAATCTGCCACTACATTATAAAGGCGACATTATTGGCGTCATAGGTATCACAGGCGAACCTAAAGAGCTCGGTCATTACGGTGAACTGCTAAAAATGACTGCTGAAATCATTGTTGAGCAAGCCAACTCCATCGAGTTGGCACAATGGCAATATCGTCAAAAAGAGGAGCTGATCATTGAACTGATAAAGTCAGACGGCCCCTTTAGCGCCCGCCAACGTAACTGGGCATCTCAGCTGAGCATCGATTTAGATACACCTAGAGTGGCTGCCATTATTCAGGTAGCAACCGATGAAGAGGAAACCTCTGCCAACTCGATGCTGAAACAGATATTGCACTTACTGGAAAACCCTTCACGCGGTAACTTGGTCGCCATGACCTCCATGACGGAACTGGTGATCCTCAAGCCTGCTTTTCTTGATGGCAAAACTTGGGATGCCACACTTGAGAGTGAGCGTATTGATCATCTTATTGCACGTTTACCCAGTGAGATGAGAAGCAGATTAAAAATATCACTTGGACATTTTTTTGCAAAACCGCAGGAGATTAACCGCTCATATCAAACTGCACTAGAGACACTCTCCATTGGCACTCAAATGCGCCCAGAACAAAGTAAATACCTATACCAAGACTTCTCACTGCTGGTGCTATTATTTTCACTCAAAGATAACTGGCGCGGGCAAGAACTAGTAAGCCCATATCAAGCATTAATCAGTGCCGATAAGAATGGTCAATTGGCAAAAACATTAACCTGTTACCTGCAACATTTTGGCGATCAACAGCAATGTGCCAATGCACTGTTTATTCACCGCAATACTTTGCGCTATCGACTCGAGAAAATTGAGAAAATTACCGGCAGTAATTTGCAAAAATTGGATGGGTTATTACAGCTTTATCTAGGACAAGTGATGTTAACCGCACAATAATAGGCGTGCTTATTTACGCTTTGCAGTCTAACATTGAGCAAAAATCGCCTGTATTAGCACATATGGATATCTTTGATGGCTACTTTTCAACATAAATCCGGTTTTACCCTCATTGAACTCGTTGTGGTCATCATTATTTTGGCTATTTTAGCAGTCATTGCAGCTCCCAAGTTCTTAGACTTTAGAACCGATAGCAAAATCGCGACGTTAGAAGGTGTTGCTGGAGCCATGGCCAGTGGCTTGGCTTTAGTTCACAGTAAAGCAGCCATAGAAGGCCAGGATGTTAAAATCGGTAGCATCGTCCACGCTGGTGTGACCATTCCGCTATATAACGGCTACCCATCGGTTAGAGGTAGAGATGATTGGGAAACACTCAATGATCAAGTACAAGCTTGGCTAGACATTGATTCTGTATCACTGACCGAAATTGAAATCGACAATGATGCAGCGCCTTTTTTTATCGATAAGTCTACAGCCAACAATCAAATCTACATATTCTTTGCTGAAGACCTAGCCGATAAAAGCGTGAACTTTAATTGTCATATCCTTTATCAAAACCCAGTAAGCACGACTAACTATGAAATATTTGTTAGAACCGATGAGTGCTAGCTAATTCTCCTGTCACAAAAGTAACTCAATGACAGTGAAACGCCACACAACACCAATATGTTCAAATGAACAAATAATGGCTTGATTTTAACTCGTTATCTGTGCAACCAACCAAAGAAATCCACCTCTTCGAGTCGCATAATAGCTAAGCCTGAAATCCTTGGCCTCGCTGCACATTTGCGAACGCCATATTTGGCTTAAATAACAACAAACCTTACATAAATTAAAAATACCCCTACAGGGAAACGCTATGAGCCTCGTACTGATCTTACTGGCGGTGATCGCATTTATCGTCATCGCCACCTCAAAATTCAAGCTACATCCATTTTTGACGCTAATTCTAGCTTCATTTATCACCGCATTTGCCTATGGACTGCCTAGTGCAGATATTGCCAAAACAATCACCTCTGGATTTGGTGGTATTCTCGGTTACATCGGTCTGGTTATCGTACTTGGTACCATTATCGGTACCATACTTGAGAAGAGTGGCGCCGCTATCACCATGGCTGATGTGGTCATCAAGGTGCTGGGGAAACGTTTTCCAACCCTGACCATGTCGATCATCGGCTACCTAGTCTCTATTCCAGTGTTTTGTGATTCCGGCTTTGTGATCTTAAACTCACTGAAACAGTCGATGGCAAATCGGATGAAGGTCTCAAGCGTTTCAATGAGTGTTGCACTCGCTACAGGCCTTTATGCCACCCACACCTTCGTACCGCCAACACCAGGCCCTATCGCCGCTGCAGGAAACTTAGGTCTTGAATCAAATCTTGGCTTGGTTATCTTTGTTGGTGTTTTTGTCGCAGCTATCGCAGCACTAGCCGGAACACTGTGGGCTAATCGTTTTGCCAATGTACAACCAGATGGTGAAGGCGCAGAAGAGTTACTTAATCAAACTGAAGATTATGAAAAACTCAAACAAACCTACGGCAAATTGCCAAGTCCAACGCGCGCATTTGCACCGATTTTCGTGCCTATTTTGCTTATCTGTTTTGGCTCTATTGCCAACTTCCCGTCATCTCCACTAGGTGATGGCGCATTGTTTGGCGTATTGGCGTTTTTGGGACAACCGGTTAATGCATTAATGATTGGTCTATTCCTATCATTGTCACTGCTAAAAAGTAACGACAAAGTAAAAGAGTTCAGTGAGCGTATTAGCCAAGGTCTAGTGGTTGCAGCACCCATTCTACTTATCACGGGTGCTGGCGGTGCATTTGGTGCGGTACTAAAAGCTACCGAGATAGGCGCATTCTTAGGCACATCGCTATCGGCATTAGGTATCGGGATCTTTATGCCATTTATCGTTGCAGCGGCATTAAAGTCAGCTCAAGGTTCATCTACCGTTGCACTCGTTGCCACTTCGGCACTAGTCGCGCCTATGCTGGGTGATATTGGCCTAGCGAGTGACATGGGCCGAGTATTAACAGTAATGGCAATTGGTGCAGGTGCGATGACAGTATCTCATGCTAACGACAGCTTCTTCTGGGTAGTAACCCAGTTTAGTCGCATGAGTGTTAAGCAAGCTTATAAGGCACAAACAATGGCAACCTTAATCCAAGGGCTCACGGCCATGACTGTAGTGTATATACTGAGCTTATTTCTTATCTAGAGTCCATCTAATAGACTTCAATTAAAAGGCGAGGTTCTCTCTCGCCTTTGCACTCAATTAGTCGTGTTAGTACTAATGCGGGACCAGTAAGACATTTACCTTTCAATAACGCTAATCGTTCACTGAAACAGTTTCAGCCCTCAGCTGAAAATAGGAAGACTGCATGAAAATTGTGATAGCCCCCGATTCATTCAAAGAAAGCCTCACTGCAATGGAAGTGGCTAACGAAATTGAGCGAGGATTTCGCACGGTATTACCCAATGCTGAATATCTCAAAATGCCCGTCGCCGATGGCGGTGAAGGTACTGTGCAGTCGATGGTCGATGCTACTAATGGCAGCCTAGTTTGGACACAGGTTTCCGGTCCGTTGGGCGACAAAGTCAATGCATTTTATGGCATTTTGGGCGACTACTATCATGGAAATGAAAAAACAGCCGTTATAGAAATGGCTGCAGCATCAGGCTTACATCTAGTGGCAACAGAGCAGCGTAACCCATTGCTCACCACAAGCTACGGTACTGGTGAACTGATTGTTGACGCGCTAAATAGAGGCATCAAACACATTATTATCGGCCTTGGCGGCAGTGCCACCAATGATGGTGGCGCCGGAATGGCGCAAGCCTTGGGAGTACACCTTTTAGATGCGAACTCTAATGCCCTCGCCCCAGGCGGCGCTGCCTTAAATCAATTACAGCAAATTGATTTAACGGACCTACATCCACTGGTCTCACAATGCCGCTTTGAAGTCGCTTGCGATGTTAATAATCCACTTTGCGGTGAATATGGTGCCGCCGCAATATTTGGCCCTCAAAAAGGTGCAACGAAAAAAATGGTGCAGCAACTCGACAGTGCACTCAACCATTATGCCGATGTTATCGCGCAAGCAGGTATTACAGACAATCGCAATCTCGCAGGTGTGGGCGCTGCAGGGGGAATGGGGCTTGGCGTAATGGCATTTCTAAAGGCAGAGCTTAAGCCTGGAATCGATATTGTAATGAACACCGTTGACCTTGCAGCCCATATTGAGGGAGCAAGCTTAGTTATCACCGGCGAAGGCAAGCTTGATAGTCAAACATTGCACGGCAAAACCCCAATGGGAGTTGCGGGTGTTGCTAATCAGTTCAATGTGCCTGTTATCGCAATTGCAGGGTGCGTCAGTGACGATGCCAACGTGTTATTGGATCATGGTTTTAAAGCACTATTTTCTATCACCCCACGTGCATTGCCACTAGCAGATGTGTTAGCCAATGCTAAAGCAAACCTTTACGCCACCAGCAAGAATGTAGCGGCGCTCTACTCCCTATCAAGACCAACCAAGTAATTTCATTTCGAGTCTGGCTAAAGGCGCTGTAGCGCCTTTTTTAAAACCTCATGCGCAAACCTGTTTGAACACCAGCCCTTAATAGCAATTTACTTTTCTACTTGAAGCGCTATAAAGCTTAACGTAAAGTGAGCATCCCATTTTAAAGACTGATCCAGCACACATTAATGGCGTGTTGAGTAGAGATTGTTAGCCATGACACCTAGACGAGCCACCGCTTCAGAAGAAGCACTACTGAGAATTTTTACAGTTCCAGAAGCCCCTGATTCAACCCTTAGTGTTATTGAACAAAATATCTCACAGAACTTAATGGGTTTTTTACAAGACAGCGTCGTGGCCGTTGAAAAGCCCTTAACTGAAATCGAGCTGGACTTTCAGCAACACCGAATTCCCGCTGCGCCGCAGTTTGTCTCAGATTATGCTGATGACATGATGAAAACCTTAGTCGCTCATTCAGTCCACACCTCAGCGCCGAGCTTCATCGGCCACATGACATCAGCACTGCCCTACTTTGTATTACCGCTATCAAAAATGATGGTCGGCTTAAATCAAAACTTGGTCAAAATAGAAACATCAAAAGCGTTTACACCACTAGAGCGCCAAGTACTGGGGATGATGCATCACCTTATTTATGAAGAGAATGATGATTTTTATCAGAATTGGATGCACAGTGCTAACGTTTCATTAGGCGCATTTTGCTCCGGCGGCACGGTTGCCAATATCACCGCACTCTGGACCGCACGTAACCAGTTGCTAAAGGCGGATGGAGAGTATCGCGGTGTTGCCGCTCAAGGGGTCATGAAGGGGCTGCGTCACTATGGCTTTGACGATTTAGCGATACTGGTGTCCGAGCGAGGTCATTATTCATTAGCTAAAACGGCTGACCTGCTTGGTATCGGCCGCGAAAATATTATTCAAGTTCCGACCTCAAGCGACAACAAGGTCGATGTGGCAAAGATGCGCCAAATCGCTGAAAAACTTACAGCCGACAATATTAAAGTAATGGCCATTGTTGGCGTTGCAGGTACCACCGAGACAGGTAATGTCGATCCACTCGGTGCGTTAGCAGATTTGGCTGAAGAGTTAAACTGTCACTTCCATGTTGACGCTGCCTGGGGCGGCGCCAGTCTGTTATCTAAAAAGTACCGTTATCTATTAGCCGGAATTGAACGCGCTGATTCAGTGACTATTGATGCTCACAAGCAGATGTACGTGCCAATGGGCGCGGGAATGGTTATTTTTAAAGATCCCACGTTTGCTAACGCGATTAAGCATCATGCTGAGTATATTCTCAGAAAAGGCTCAAAGGATTTAGGCAGCCAAACGCTAGAGGGATCTCGTCCCGGTATGGCGATGTTAGTCCATGCTTGCCTGCAAGTTATTGGCCGTGATGGCTACGAAATACTGATCAACAATAGTCTGGATAAAGCCCATTACTTTGCAGAGCTGATTAATAGCAATAGCGATTTTGAGTTGGTGTCTAAGCCAGAGCTTTGCCTATTAACCTACCGTTATGTTCCACAAATAGTGCAAACGGCAATGGCAACTGCACGGGCTAACAATGATGTACAAAAGCTCATTGAATTTAATGCCCTGCTCGATGGCCTCACTAAATTTGTGCAGAAACGTCAACGTGAACAAGGTACCTCATTTGTATCACGCACACGTATTAATCCAGAAAACCAGCAATTGATGAAGATCAAAGCGGTTGTATTTCGAGTGGTGTTAGCCAATCCACTCACGACACATGAGATTTTACAGCAGGTACTTGCCGAGCAAGCAGTTATCGCCTCGCAAGAGCATCGATTTTTACCACAACTGCTGGCATTGGCAGAGCAATACAAAGCGCCCTAGTGCATTAGAACATCAGCACAGTGCGCTGGGCTTGTTTCCTACTTGTTCTTAAGTAAACCGTTATTCAGTCGTTCTTATTCAGAGTCTAGCCGAGCGGTGATAAACAAGTCTGTCACTTCACCCATAGGACTTGCTTGTTGCTTGCGTTGTAACGCCAATAATTTGAAGCCTCGACGGCTCAGAGCTGGTACTAGCTGCTCTGCATGATGAAAGTAGGTAAACATTTTATCACCATCACTGGAAGTATCCTCTCGTACTTTAGGGCATTCTCCCTCCATGGTGCTCAAATACAAAACCCCTCCCGTTTTAAGTCTCTGCGCCGCAGCATCAATCAGCGCTATCGCCTCTTGTCTATCAAGATAGGGTAAACAGAAACCACACATGATGGCGTCGAATTGCTCATCAACACGGTTTAAATGGCGGCTATCGAGTTGCAAAACCTCTATTTTGGGATTATTTTTCTTCGCTAGCAGCAACATATTTGGCGCAAGATCCGTTGCCAGTATCGACAAATTGGGTTTTTCAGACAGTAACATTTTGGTGATATTGCCAGGACCGCAAGCAAGTTCTAATACGCGTGCATCATCACTGGGTAGATGGTTAATAAATGAATCAAAGGTGTCAGAATACATAGTTAGGTCCATGTATTTATCTTGATACCTTTGAGCCAGCTTATCAAAGGTATTTACCGATATTTGATTATTATCCATTAGACCGCTCCCTAGCACCAAGTGCTTACCATTTACACCACCATTGATTAATTAATCATCTACACTATCGTGCAATTAACTGTTTAACAACAGCTAAATTTATGTAACCCAACTTTAGCGCTAACGAGTAAGTTATCTATTAGTTTTATCAAGCTACGTTTGACCAAAGTCGTGCCGCTTCGCCCACACACAAGCCAAAGGGGAAAGCGCTTGTCCACTTTCGCGAATCCTCAGCGCCCCGGCGAAATTTAAAAAGCGAAATTTCCAACGGGGGAAATTAGATTCTGCACGTTAGTTTAAATGTCTTTATGTTCTGGCGTTTACTTGAAGGCTACACTTCCCTTTATTAGAACTAAAAACTCAAATGCTGTGAGTTTGCGCTTTTCGAAACCAGTGTAGGTGCGGCTGAGGCCTTCGGAAACAGGCCAATTATGTTCCAGACATAATTTGGCATTTCCTCCGTCCTTGGAGGTCAGATGATTTCGTTGAGGCTTCAGGGACCCTTTCTTTTATAAAGAGTTGTGGCGAGCCGCAGTAGCGTCTGCACATGCGCCGACCGCAGGTCATTGGAACCACTTTGGTCAGCAGCTAACGTATTTATGCCCCAAAACGTGCTGGCTGCAATATCAGTTATTGCTTTTTCAAATCAGAATCAACGTCGTGGTGCTTCGCCCACACCAGAGTCAAGGGGCAAAGCGCTTGCGCCCCTTGACAATCCCTCAGCGCCCCGGCGAAATTTCTGAAAA
This sequence comes from Shewanella sp. KX20019, assembly GCF_016757755.1. Taxonomy (NCBI): domain Bacteria; kingdom Pseudomonadati; phylum Pseudomonadota; class Gammaproteobacteria; order Alteromonadales; family Shewanellaceae; genus Shewanella; species Shewanella sp. KX20019. Next base: position 3,465,870 of record NZ_CP068437.1, read on the forward strand.
ACGAAACTTCCAACGGGGGAGATTATATTCTGCAATTTAGGTTATATGCCTTTAAGCAAAGGCGTTTACTGAAAGTTACGATTTCTAACTGCAGCATTTAATACGCAAATGCTGGATGATCACGCTTTTCGAAACCAGTGTAGATGCAACTGAGGCCTTCGGTTTCAGGGATGAAACCGCAGAGCGGCCATGGATGGCGCAAAGCGAGCCTCTGTGGCGTCTGCACATACGCTGACCGCAGGTCATTGGAACCACCTTTGCCTGAAGGTAACTCATTTTTGTCCAAAAACGAGCTTATCTCTGAAGTGGTCAACCACGCCCATGCACCTATTCTCAGAGTTACAATTCCAATAAAAAGCCACCTTGACGGTGGCCTCAAAACTCGTTGGTGACCTACTTAGGTAAATCTGCCTGATGCGCCTTAATAAAGGCATCCATATTGGCCTGCGCTCTACGTTGGGCGCTTGCTAATGTGTCGTTTTCATTCATGGTTTCTACTACTTCGTAATAACACTTTATCTTTGGCTCAGTGCCCGATGGCCTAACAATCACGCGACTATTATTTTCGAGGCGATAGATGAGTACATCACTGGCTGGTAAACTAATATCTTCCTCGCCTCCATCAGCGAAGAAGCGTTTACCTAGGCTGATATCATCAGTTGATACTATCTTATGCCCTGCTATTGATTGCGGTGGGTTATCACGCAAGTAGGCACCAATATTCGGTGTAGTCGGTTGTAACGCGATACTCACTTGGCTATTGAGATGGAATCCATGCTGTTGATATATCGCCTCCAACCTATCCCATATCGTTTGCCCTTGACTGGCAAGCTCTGCAGTCAGTTGTGCAAAGCCCACTAAGGCAGATAAGCCATCTTTGTCCCACACCATGGTACCAAGTGTGTAACCGAGCGCTTCTTCATAGGCAAACAAGAATTGATTGTTGTCAGTTTGCTCACTCATACCGACATTGGTCAGCCACTTAAAGCCCGTTAATGTTGTGCGGCAAGTTGCTTCTAAACTGGCTGCCACTTTAGATAGAAGGCTTGATGACACAATTGTTGTACAGGTAAAACGCTGATTATCGGGCGCATGGCTCAACAAGTAATGGCCGAATAACACCCCAACTTGATCGCCAGTCAGCATTTGGTAATCACCATCGAGCGTACGCACAGCAACTGCAAAGCGATCAGCATCGGGATCGTTCGCGCACGCCAGCATGGCGTTATGCTTTCTAGCCTCTGCAATCACCAAGTCCATCGCACCCTTCTCTTCAGGGTTTGGAAAATTTACCGTTGGAAAGTCACCATCGGGCTGCGCTTGAGCCGCTACCGAGTATACCTTGCTAAAACCAGCATCCTTTAACACATCAAGCGCCATTTCATTACCGACACCATGCATTGCGGTATAAGCGAGGCTGACCTGTTCTGGTTCTGTATGATTCTGTAATACAGGTGATTGACGTACTCCATCGCGGTAAGACTGATAAAAATCATCAGACAGAACCTGCAACTTACCAGTGATTAAAGCGCCATCAAGTGAGGTTAACGTTATCTGCTCGTTGGCGGCCTTTTCAATACACGCGGCAATTCCGCTGTCGTGAGGCGGAATGATTTGCGCGCCATTGCCCCAATACACCTTATAACCATTGTATTGCGGTGGGTTATGGCTAGCGGTAACCACGATGCCTGCAGCAGCGTCAAGGTGTAGCACCCCAAACGCCACTAACGGCGTTGCGGCTATTCTTTTCGTAAGATAGACCTTAATCCCAAGTCCGCACAATACAGCGGCCGCATCTTCGGCAAACTGTTGTGAATCATGGCGGCCGTCATAACCAATCACCACTCCACGGGTAGCAATGTCGCTGACTTGCGACTTTAAATATGCACCTAGCCCGGCTGATGTTTGCTGCACAACTAAGCGATTCATTCGAGTCGGTCCTGCGCCAACCACGCCTCTAAGCCCTGCAGTACCAAAAGCTAAACGTCCAGCAAAGCGTGAAATCAAAGCTTGCTCATCACCAGCGTCAACCAACGCTTGTAGCTCCTCACGCATTAGTGGGTCGGGATCATTGTTGAGCCAGTGCTGCACTCTAAATTTTAACTGCGTATCCATGATTTACTCCAGTTGCTGCCAGCCAGATAACCGATATTCGTTTCATACTCGATATACACGAACGGCTACTGTAATTGAAAACGATTACTATCCACATTAAGCCTAGCCCAAACAGAGAACAAGATAATTTGCATTAAAGTTTTTACATCGACTAATACCAGAAACCATCTGTGATAGTGTAAAATGGCAAGCCAAACATTGATGACAGCGTAATAAGAGATGAGCCTGCTAAAAAACGAATGCCATATCAAGGTCACTGATCCCGAAATTGATGCGGCGAGCTTACTGTCAGAGCAGACAGAACTGAGTAAGCAAGCCATAAAGCAGGCGATGCAGAAAGGTGCGGTTTGGTTGACTCATGGCAAACAAACCAATCGCTTAAGGCGGGCAAAAAAAGCCCTTAATCAAGGTGATGAGCTACACCTTTACTACAATCAAGCTGTATTGGATGAGCGAGTCGAAGACGCACAACTGCTGTTTGACGAGGGGCAATACAGTGTGTGGTATAAGCCTTTTGGCGTGCGTTGCCAAGGCTCTAAATGGAGCGATCACACCACGATTAATCGCTTTGCAGAGACTCATCTAGAGCCTGCACGCAGTGCCTATATTATCCATAGACTCGATCTCGCAGCGACTGGCCTTATCGTGCTCGGCCACAGTAAAAAGGTTACCGCCGCCATCGCTAAGTTATTTGAAACTCGCGCCTTAGATAAGTACTACCAAGTCATTGTAGAGGGAGAGTTTTCTAAGTCAAAGGTAACAATCGACACTGATGTTGATGGCAAAGCGGCGCTATCCTACGCCCATCGATTGGAATACAACGCTGAGCTTAATCAATCGAAAGTACAAGTAAAAATAGAGTCAGGTAGAAAACACCAAATACGGGTGCACATGGCGAGTTTAGGTCATCCTGTTGTCGGTGATAGATTGCACGGCAATGGCAGTGAAGCGACGCCCAATCTACAGCTGACCTCATGCTATTTAAACTTTATCTGCCCAGTGACTCAACAAGATAAAGTCTTTGAATTACCACAAGCTTATCGTCCACACTTTTAGGTTTATATTTACAATAAAGGCCACTCTTTAATTAAAAAGTGGCCTAAGCATGTACTCTGACGAAATTTTATTTTCACCGCGCTCTATGCAATTACAGCCTCACTCAAAACTGTCTTCGCACTTACCCGCAATGCTTTTCTTGCCTGAGAACATCGCTGAAATGATACCCGGCTGATGACGTAATTCAGCAAGTACTACACCGATGATATGCAGCAATATTAGCAGCATTAATAGATACACACTGTAAAGATGAATGTCGCCAGCAACACTCTTATAAGGCTTCATGTTCGCCTTTTTCTCTAGATTAACACCAGTATTGTCATAGGCTTTTATCAAAGCAGGATCGGTATTATCCGCAGCGAGATAGTGGCTAATAGCACTACCAAAAGGCGGATAATAGATGTCAGTTCCCGCACGTATTAGTCCAGTGACCATGATAACAATTGAAAGCGCCATTATCGCTACAACAGCAAACTTTCCGATAGGGTTATGCCCAAGGTACTGTGGGTTCTCGCCTTTTTTTAAACGATTTTTATACGATGTAACGTCAGCGGTTTTTGGACGCATACTGGCAAATTTAGCAAAATGGCTACCGGTAACGCCCCAAACTAATCTAATAATCACGTTAATGGCAAACATATAGCCGATAACCGTATGTAACTCTTTAAGTTTGATCTTTGCCGGCAAACCACTGATCCCAAGTTCAGACTTAAACATCATAATCAAACCAATAAACATCAACGTGGTTATCAGCACAACATTAACCCAATGGAAGATCCGCACGGTTTTATCCCATACTTGATATTCTACCAAGCCATTTTCTTCTATTTTATTATTATTTTTAGTACTCATACCACATTCCCATTGTCCTAACTCTGCTTACTTTCACTGTCAGTAAGCCAATTACCAAAGTATAAAAGTCACAGTCTAAGTTGCGCAATTGATAACAATTTGAAACTAGCTCGCTAGTAAACTGCTGCCATAAAAAAATCAGTATAAACTGACAGATTTAAGTTTCAGTTAATATTCATTAATATTCAACCGCCGCACCACACTGACTAAAAAGCAACCAACAACGTCTACACCCCCTACCAGTAAACGCCTGTAGCCTTTTTAGAGTATGAATATTAGTAAATACTGCAAGTGACTGAGTTCACAATAATTATCATTTACATATTTGTTCGCTTACTTATTGACCGGATACGTTTGATATTGAGAGTTATTCTTATTAGCATCCTTAACGAATTCAAGAGATCACATAACATAACTAAATTAACTCTATCCTGCGCTTAACATTTGATACGGAATATCGGGATTAGCTTACGTAAGAGCTGTCATCGCATAGAGCTATAAAGGCTGACTATATGAACACCCAAGTAAAGCTAATTACCGCCCTCATTGCAGGCATTTTGCACTCAGGTGCTGCTATCGCAACCACCGTTGACGATGCCGATATCGAAGTAATCACCGTTATGGGTCACCAACAGCATTACAAAACGGATCAGGCTCATGGGGCCATGCGCTCAGATGTGTCATTACTCGATACGCCGCAATCGGTTGTTGTCATTCCTAAAGAGATAATGGATGACCAGTTAGTTCGCACGCTAGGCGATGCTCTTAAAAATGATGCCAGCATTTCTATTGGCCGCGTAACCACTGACAGAGAACGTTTTAGCTTACGTGGCTTTAGTTTAGATGAAAGTACTAACCTGCTAAAAGATGGCCACCAGCACTTTTCCAAATACAGATTACCAATGGCCTTGGTTGAAAATGTTGAAGTGTTAAAGGGACCATCAAGCCTACTCTACGGCCAGTCAACGCCTGGTGGCCTGGTGAATTTGGTCACCAAAAAACCAACCTATGACTCATTTCTAACCTTAGGCGTCAAAGGCGATGAAAACGGTTCGATTAGAGGTTCATTGGATGCCGGTGGCAGCTTAAATGAAGCCCAAACTATCCGTTATCGCGCCGTGCTTGAGAAAGAACAAAACAAAAACTGGCGTGAATACCAAGACGGTAGCGCACAGGAGAGTGACTTTCTTGTCGGTAGCTTGATGACTGATTTTGATCTCAGCGATGACCTCACGCTCTCTTTACACTATGACAAATCAGATGAACTAGCAGGCCAAGACAGCGGTGCCTTAGTTGACGATAACGGCGATGTCATTGGTGGTGACGAGATGATTTGGGACATGCCTTGGACCAAAATTGATGCCCAAAGTGAAAACTATGGCGCCGATCTGCGCTATCAGCTGTCTGACGACTGGGAATTTGCCGCAGGTTATAACAAACAGCACAACGAACGTGAGCGCTGGGAAAGTAAACCACAGACTGGCAGTTATGATCCCGATACTGGTAGCTATGAAAATAAGCCCTATAACAAGTTAGAAGATTGGCAGCAACAGGCATTTTACTTTGATTTTGTCGGCTCTATTGAGTTAGCAGGAATGCAGCACGACATACTTGTCGGCGGTAACTATGTCGACCACCAGTACACGTCGCTCAAAGTTAAAGGCGATAAGTTCGACGCCAATATCGATACTGGGATCACCGTTCCTCAACCAGATCTAGATTATGCCGATGGCAAAGCGTCTAGCGAAGATTACCAATACTATGGTGTGTTTGCCCAAGATCTAATTTCACTTAACGATGAATGGCAAGTGCTGTTAGGTGTGCGCTACGATCAACAAGATAAAACAGATGCCGATAGCAATTCTGTATTGCCAAAATTCGGCGTGATTTATCACCCAGTCGATAATGCCTCTATTTACGCCAACTACAGTGAGAGTTTCGAGCCACAAGGCAGCGTACTTGACGATGAAGATGGCAGCTATGGCCTAGAATTGGACCCAATAAAAGGGAAAATGGTTGAGTTAGGCACTAAATGGGAACTGCTTTCAGGCAAAATCCGATTAAATGCTGCTGTGTTCAATATCGAGCGTGAAAACATTCTGGTCAACACGGGTACTTCTGATAACCCTATCACTACTCAAGGTGGTGTTCAGCGTCACAGCGGTTTTGAGTTTGGTGGCATGGGACAGATCAATGATGACCTTTCTTTAATCACTTCGTTTATGTATCTCGATGCTGAGTATACTTCTCACGATGAGTATCAGGGCAATCGTCCTGAAGATGTACCTGAGTGGACAGCCTCTATCTGGGCCAAGTATTCGCTAACAGACAGAATGGCAGTTAACTTAGGCGCATTCTACGAGGGCGAACGCTTTGGCGATGCCGCTAATACCTTCGAGAAAGACGCTTATACCCGCATTGATACCGGCATTAGCTACGCGATTCCAGTAGCAGGACAAGATCTACAACTTAGAGTCAATATCGAAAATCTATTCGATACGGACTACCTAGGCGGCGGTGAAAACGGTGAAGTGAATGTAGGTAAGCCAAGAACTGTAAAGTTCGGAGTAAGCTACACTTTCTAAGCTTCATTTCAGTTGTTTAGACATCAAAAAGCCCAGACTAAGATCTGGGCTTTTTATTAGCAGTTTTACTGTAAGTTACGCTATTTCCCACCGGCTAGATCAATGAATGAGCCAGTTACATAGGATGCTGCATCCGACAATAACCAAGCGATTGCTGCAGCCACCTCTTCAGCCGATCCTCCACGCTGCATCGGGATCTGCGAACGAAGTCGTTCAACTCGATTAGGCTCGCCGCCGTCAGCATGCATTTGAGTAAAAATAAAACCTGGACGCACCGCATTGACACGGATCCCCTCGGCAGCAAGCTCAAGTGATAATCCTTTAGTGAGTGAATCCATCGCCCCCTTTGAAGCGGTGTAATAATATACCCGTTCGACCTCAAGATGCGGGATTTCAGTGGGAATAAAAAGTGGTTTAGACAAGGCTTAGACCGCTGTGCAATAGCTAGCCTACTGTCAAGATCTATAACGCAGTATAAACCACTTTTAAACCCACCCAACGGGAGCGTCTGAGCATATCCACTTCTATGTTGCATTGCCTCATAAGGGAACGCCATTATTACAACAATGCGCCTTGAATTGAATCCGCTCAGGCTGCTCTGAAACCTGCACTTTGAAGTTGAACGGGTATGTATTCATTCGGCGCACCGCTTCTTGATGCTGCAGACGAGACATTCACTATCGCACTGCCCGCTTGCATCTGCTTTATCGCCTCCCTGCAACACAAGAAACAGCTACTGACATTGGTGTTCATCACAGTGTTGAAGCGATCTAAACTCAAATCAACCAGCTTTGATTGAGTGAACAGTACACCAACGTTATTAACGAGGTGGGTTACACCCCCTAAATGCACTCTTGTTTCCTCAAATAGCCTAATAACATCAGGCTCTTTGGATACATCGGCTTGAATGGCAATCGCATGGCCACCAGCAACTTCTATTTCAGCCACTATCAGCTTCGCCGCGTCAGCCTGTGTTTGATAATTTACGCATACGCTATAACCTTGGGAGCCAAGCAACTTAGCGGTTGCTGCGCCAATCCCTCTGCTTGCCCCCGTCACGATAACCACTTTATTCATTAATAACCTCGACCTCATAATTGGAGCTATTCACCTGTACTCGCTTTGACATCATGCTGTATGCCTGAGCTTGACCATCAATGCGAAACATATCGGTGATCTCAGCGCACTTTGTAAAGCCCGTGCGCTCATAAAGCCGGAAAGCGACCTGGTTATTGGATAATAGCCACAGGTCGATATACTCAATGTTCGTATGCTTTGCAGTCCATTCGAATATTGACTCCATCAACAGTCGACCCAGTCCGCGACCGCGAGCGGCCGCATCGACACCCATTCCTAACAGTGCTCTGTGAGCGGTATGAGCTTCGGCGTGAGCGCGTATATCGATATGACCGACTATATTACCGTCAATAAAGGCCAACAACATTTTACGCCAACCTTGCTCGCCAATTTCACGGCTGATCCCGTCAGAGAAACGCGACGTTGTCGCGGCTGTCAGGTGCGACTCGGCACGCGGTACAGGCTGAAACAGTGGCGAATCATCAGCACCATTCTCCGCTATTTGACGAGCGAGATAGCTAAAAAACTCGGGTAAATCGTCTTGCTGCGCTAACCTAATATCCAACGGTCTTACTCCCTGTTTATTTATACCGTTTATTCATTTACTTTAAAATGCGAGACTAGATTACAACCATTTCAGCAATATTGAGCCTGCCATTGATTGCTAGAAACGGGCAGGACTTTGCTATCTCAATCGCTTGTTCGATACTCTCAGCCTGCACAATAGTATGTCCTGTCATATCCACTTGGCTGCCTGTAGATACACCATCACGACTTACGGTATGGCTATTTTTATAGGGCACCATAGCCGCGATTACGGCATCACCGAGGGAGGCTAGCCACTGCTGATATTGAGCAAAATGACGCTTGCCCTCCTCTGCAGACGCTGGCTTGTCGCCACCTAAATAACTAATGATATATTGTGTCATGGGTAGTCCTTTTTAGGCTTGAATGAATCTTGCTTAACTCCGTTATTTTTGAGATATAATTTTTACAGCCGAATATAGTGTTGCAGCGATAAACACCACCACGATTGAATAGATAAATGTGGGCAAAAACCAACTTATTGCGGTGTCATAAACAAACTGCCACTGGGTACCGCCAGCACCTCGAAAAATACCGCCGGGGTTTTCTAGCCACTCCCACACGACGATCACTAAGGTGACTATGGCGCTAAATATGCTTGCCCACTTAATTGACAATATCGCGCTAAGCCAAAGGATTAGGCCGTAAGATCGTTGAATTTTTTGCTGCATCGTAACCTCCTTTTAACGTATTGCACTTCAGCATAGGACTAGTTTCAGCATTGCTCGCAGGGGATTAGGCTTGATCCGTTATTCGCTAACTGCGACCAGGTTCAAAACCGTCATAGCGTGGTAACTTTGCGTCTAGCTCCTCCCAGTTCGCTTTTGATGTCACAAAATTGTGCGACACAGGTCGCTCAACAATATCGGAATCAAGCAGTCCCAATCTAATTCTTACCCTGCTTGGGTCTTGGGCATTTGAGCTATAAATCGGCGAGCCGCAGTGCTGGCAAAAGTGACGTTCTCTACCCAGCTTAAACGAGAAGCTAGTTAATGCATTAGCGCCAATCGTAATAGTAAAATCTTCCGTAGCGACAAAACCGTTAGTGGCATATGCGCTGCCGCTATTTTTACGGCACAGTGAACAATGGCAGTGAATGATCTCACGAATTGCGCCCGTTATTTTCACTTTAACTTCACCGCATAAACATTGTCCTGAATACATACTCTTCCCTTTCCTTGATTAGCGCTTTTGTAAATTCAAAATCCGTTGGTTATTTTGCCTGTTGTAGCGTCGTGATATCTGCGCCCTTAAATAGTTTTTTTAATACCCCAATTGCGGAAGGCCCTTCATTGGCGATTTGTCATTAGGATTAGGGCCAAGCATAAGTACTCCTATTTTCTATTAAGCCATCAATTAGCAGTCAGCTTAACCCTGTTACCAAAAACAATATCTTCTTTTGACGTTAACCACATCGGGTACTGGGTCATGACCTTGCTGAACATTCTGCTTTGTAAATAGGCGTTTAGCCACTGCCTTAACCTTGGATAGGCAGATTGTAAATACCACTGTCGCTCCACACGTCCAAATTGGCGAATAAAAGGCACTAAGGCTAAGTCCGCCAAGCTAGGGTTATCTGACATTAAATATTGATGCTTGCACAGACGCGACTCTAACTCACCAAGGTATCGTTCACATTGCCCCCTATCAGCAACCAACGATGGCTCATGGTAGCGCTTTGAGCAGCGATACTTCTCCAAATGCCCTTTAAATTCGTTATCAAATAAGCTTATTAACTCAAGCATCTCTGCTAATGCGTTTGGCTGTGACGCATCGAGGTAATCTTGAGGATCGGACTGTGTAAATGCCCACAGCATTACCGCTAAGCTTTCATCAATAACACTATTCTCAGCGGTGATCAGCACAGGCACCGTGCCCTTAGGTGAAGCCAGCAGCATTTCGGCGGGTTTATCACTGAGCACTAAGTCTCTAAGGTGCACTTGTTGGCCCGAAGCATAAATGGCCAATCTAGCCCGCATTGCATAAGGACAATTTCTTAAAGAATAGAGTACAGGTAATGTCATGATTTCACTCATTGTTGATCAAATGGCTCCATTAGATAATGTGAATAATTTACTTTAACGATATTCATTAGCAAAATATACGGGTAACATCCCCCCATTAAATTTCTAACAACAAGTGGTACCCATGGATCCAAAGATAGAATTATTAGCACCAGGCGGAGATATTGATGCAATTAAAGCGGCAATTATTGCCGGAGCTGATGCTGTTTATTGTGGCTTAGATACCTTTAATGCTCGTAACCGTGCCGCTAATATTTCCTTTGAGGAACTGGTTGGGATCATACGTTTAGCACACCAATATCAGTGTGAGATTTTCCTAACTCTCAATATTGTGATCTTAGAAAATGAATTCAAAACCCTAGCAAAGCTACTGAGCAGGTTAGTTAACACCACATTAGATGGTGTGATTGTGCAAGATATTGGCATGTTCCATTTGCTCAAAAAGCACTTTCCAACGTTGGATATCCACGCATCAACGCAGCTAACCACCCATAACGCTGGCCAAATTCCTTTTTTAAAGAAGTTAGGTGCCTCACGGGTGAATTTATCGAGAGAGCTTAATTTACGTGAGATCACTGCATTAACAGCGACGGGTCGAGACAACGATATCACCACTGAAGTGTTTGTCCACGGCTCACTTTGCATTGCATTCTCTGGGCTTTGTTACTCCACCTCAGCCAGTGTCGGTAACTCAGGTAACCGTGGCCGTTGTAGCCAGGCTTGCCGTGAAGAGTATGAAACCACAGAGTCTGGACATAACTTTCCTCTTAATATCAAAGACAACTCGGCATTTTTCGATCTACCAGCATTAATCGAAGCCGGTGTTCACTCCTTTAAAGTGGAGGGTCGTATTAAGGGCGCTAGTTACGTTCATACCGTGATAGACAGTTTCCGTAAACAGATTGATGGTTTCCTAAAAACAGGCGAGTTACTTGAAGATGGTGAGCGCCTCTATAAAGTATTCAACCGCGACTTAACCAACTCTTTTTTAAAGGGCGATCTAAATCAGTCGATGTTTATCGATAATCCTCGTGATAATTCGAAAAACCACCTGAAAGATAAGCTAACTCATAATGGTAGCCAGTCTATTTCGGTAGTGCAGATCCATGATGCTGAGCAAACTCTGCAACAGGAAAAGAGCCAGATCCAAGCATCTGTTAATGACAAGATCAAACATTTAAGCATTGAGAAACTGCCACTGACATTGGCTTTTTCTGGCCAACTGGGGCAACCACTATTAATCACAGTGACGACTCAAGATTTTGTTGTTGGTCAAACCCAGTTAGTCGACAAGAGCTTTACCGTTCAATCTCGTAGCCAGCTCACCAGCAGTGACGATGCCAGTATTGATGACAGCGCAATTGAGAAACGCTTTAAGAGTTTACATAATGCAGAGTTCGACCTTAAGCCGCTCGTCACTGACGATCTAGCCGCCGGTCTTAGCATCCCTTTTAAAGAGCTCACCACCTTAAAGAAACAGGTGTTATTACAGCTAAACCATGGCACAGCCGTGTTGCCCGTGGTTGAACTGCCCAAGCTGGCTAAACATCCAAAACCACAAGATGAGACACCTAAGCTGTCTATTTTGATCTGTGATGAGGCCGATATTGCCCTTGCCGATAACACCGATGCCGACATTTACTTTAAGCTACCCGATGCCTATAAGCGCGGCTGTACTAAATATGTCGATCTATTCAAACTGAACCCGCGACTCATTCCATGGTTCCCATCGGTCCTTATCGGTAAAGATTATGATGCGGCGTTGAATATTTTGGAAAAGGTGCTGCCACCGCTGATTGTTACCAATAATACTGGTATTGCTAATCGCGCCTATGAACTAGGTATAAAGTGGATTGCCGGGCCATTTTTAAACACCACTAACTCATACGCCTTACTGGCGATGCAGGAGCAATTTGATTGTCATGGTGCCTTTATTTCTAACGAAATAAACCAACAGCAAATTAAACATATTGCCCGTCCTGCAAACTTTAAAATGATGTACAGCATCTATCACCCGATTTTATTGATGGCGAGCAGGCAGTGCTTCTTCCAGCAAAGTGTCGGCTGCGAAAAGCCGCGGATCGACAATGGCTGTATGCTCTCTTGTGATAAGTCGACCAGCATTACCAACCTTAAAGGTGATGAGTTTGCGATTGATAAGCAAAAAGCAGGTTACCCAAGTATTTATAATCAAGATCAGTTTTTAAATACTGAGATCATTGACGATCTCGCTCACCTCTTTGATGGCTTTATGATTGATCTAACCAATATAGGCGCCGGAGATAAGCCATCACCTGACAAGTTGCAGCTGATCAAACAGTTCGAGCTACTGCTCAACGGTCAATCAAATGCCGCGAACACGCTCGATGGCATGGTTGCGCAATCAACAGTATTGCAATACCACAACGGCCTATAGATCCTAGTATTCGTCCCTACGTCATATCATTTTACTGACGCTAAGCCAGAGCCGCCCCCCAGCTCTGGCTTTCTCATTTTATCAATTTAAACCCTCGCTAATTGTTTCTGTATAATTCTCTATTATGGATTGCCTCTAATCATCTTGTTTTATGGTGATATTCCCCATAAAGTATTAGTCACTAATCACTTAAATTCAGCAGCATAAGCATGCTTACAAACATAATATAGGTAGTAGATTTGGTGGATAAAATAGAATTAGCCGTCGATTTTCTTCTCGAACACAAATTGTTATTAACCGTGTTAATAATAATGCTTATCTCGATGATAAAGCGTCTAATCATTTCAGGTATTCGAGGTGATGTTCCGTTTCTTTCTGATGTGCAGCGCAAATGGATGTCACGTACTAAGAATGGCACTTTCATTTTAATACTGATCATTTTGTTCATGCTGTGGCAAACCGAAGTCAGCAAGTTTGCATTGTCGGTAACTGCGATTGCGATCGCCTTGGTGGTGGCCTCTAAAGAGATTATTCTTTGCTTTACTGGCTCGATACAACGTGCAAGTTCACGTTCATTTGTCATCGGTGACTGGATTGAAGTGGGTAAAATATGTGGGGAAGTGATTGAGCACAACCTTATGGCAACCGTGATCCAAGAGATCGACCTGCATCATGGTCAATACCATTTCACTGGTAAAACCGCGACACTGCCTAACAGTATGTTTTTTACCTATGCAGTCAAAAATCTCAATTTTATGAAACGCTATGTTTACCATAGTATTTCTATTACCGTGGTCGAATTTGTTAACCTCTACCCGCTGTTTCCAGCCCTCACCCAACAGATAGAACAACATTGTGAAGACTTTAATGAGGTGGCAAAACGCTACAACAGCGTTATCGAAAAGCATGCTGGTGTCGATCTCCCCGGCAGCGAACCACATATTCATGTCAATAGCGGCCCTACTGGTGAACAAAATGTACATATCATGATTTTTTGCCCCACTGAGCGCGCTATGCATTTAGAGCAGCTGATAAGAGAAGATTTTATGGTTGCTTATCAGCAAAACTTTGGCCTGAAGCGTCAGCTAAACACTGAAAGTTAATCACTTAGCTAGGGGGGGCTATCGATTTACTGTGTTTTATTCCCCGTAGCAATCGATAAAACCATTCCAAATAGGATTAAACAATCTGTTAGACTGTTCAAAAACCTAATAAGAAATATACTGTCATGCTTGGAACACTCAGAAAAATGCGCAGCCACCTCGATGAGAATCAACAGGTGCAATACCAACTACCCGTCGGTGAAGAGTTACTCGATTTAAATCCTCTTATCGGCTCAGAACTCACTTTGACCCATACCGGCAAGATCTTTTGCTGTAACTGTGGCAAGAAGACTAAAAAAAGCTACTCCCAAGGCCATTGTTATGTGTGTATGCAAAAGCTTGCTAGCTGTGATTTGTGCATCATGAAGCCTGAAACCTGCCATTATGCAGCGGGAACTTGTCGTGAGCCATCTTGGGGCGAAGCAAATTGCTTTGTACCACATTACGTTTACTTGTCTAACACCTCAGGCGTGAAAGTGGGTATTACCCGCCATACTCAGTTACCCACACGCTGGATAGACCAAGGGGCAACTCAAGGGTTACCGATCTTCAAAGTAGAGACGCGTTTTATTTCCGGTTTAGTCGAAACCGCTTTAGCAGAAATGATTGCTGATAAAACCAATTGGCGCACCATGTTAAAAGGCAATGCGGAAGACTTAGATCTTAAGCAACACGCTGAAACTTTGATCCCACAAATCACTGAGCGTTTAGCTGAAATTACCGCTGAACATGGTGAGTTTTCCGTATCAAAGCTTGATGAGCCAATCCAACAGATCAACTTCCCTGTGAACGAATTCCCAACCAAAATCATCTCACATAACTTTGATAAGAACCCAGAAGTCTCAGGTGTTCTAAAAGGTATTAAAGGTCAATACCTGATCTTCGATACTGGCGTGATCAATATTCGTAAGTTTGGCTCATATGAAGTCAGCGTGGCCTACTAAGCAATAAGCTAAGACTGTAAGCCTGTCGATTCAATTTTTTTACTCAATAAACAAAAAAGCCGACTCCTAAAGAGTCGGCTTAAAATCAAATAGGGCTTAACTTGCTATTTGATATTCACAACTAAGCTTGCGCCAGCGCTTGATGGTGCGCCCTCTGCTGTGACGTAGTACCAACCTTCAGCGGGAGAAGAGATTATTAGACTCTCGACATTACCTTGGTTTTCAGACTTTACCTCATAGGTGTTACTATCTGCCCATGTTTGGCTACTACCGTATAAGTTAACATCTCCTGTACCGTGGCCGCTAGCAACTGTAATTTCAGCTGTATCAGCTGGTACATAGAAGTAGTAGTTTGAACGACCATCTTGAATACAAACAGCCTCCCCAAATTCAACGCCACCATAACCGAAAGGTGATTGAGTCGTACAGCTGTCTGCAACTGCCACTGGCGGAGTCACAGGAGTGTTAGTCAAACTCAGATTTAGGCTAACACCTTCAAACTGCACGGTAGGGATTAAGCTAATATATGCCCAACCTCGATTAGCCGTAACATTGAGTTGCTCGCTATTACCCGCTGTCGCTGATTTAGCCTCATAAGCACTTGCCGTCGCCCAACCATTTTGGCTGAAGTATACATCTACATCACCTTCGCCACCCGCTGTTGAAATATAAAGTGCAGTGCTGTCATCTTCGACATACGTATAGAAGTAACGAATATTTTGCCCTGCAACGCATTCAGTTTGATCAATAGTCAACTGCCCGCCAGTAACCGTCTCTACCCCACAATGTTCAGCAGGATCAATCGGATCTACCGTGTCGGCGTTATCACCAATACCATCACCGTCTGAATCGGCCCACTCCGTAGGATCGGTTGGGAATACATCGGCGTTATCGCCTACTCCATCACCATCGGTATCTCTAGTCTCGTTAGGATCGTTCGGAAAATCATCATCGCTATCAATCACGCCATCGCCATCCGTATCAACGGCAGGTGGAGGAGTGATATTACTTAGCGATTCATCATTACTAGTAACGGAGGCTAACCATGTGTTCCACTCATTGTTATAGTTTTGACCTATATTGCTATCGATATACGCTAACCAACCACTGGCATCGCCACCTCTGGCCAAAACAAGCAGTGCATCAACATCGCTTCTGTGGTTTTCAAATAGGAAACGTACCGCTAAGTATCCCCACTTATACACTCTGTCAGAGCCGCTATCGTAGGTGTTAGATAGGATTTCACTCAAGCTGTAGGTCTGTGCGCGGCCAAGGTTGACAGCATCATCGTAACGGTTCTGATGAGAAATATACTCAGCTAAACCTTCAGACCACCACACCGACTTGCCCGTATCAATATCGAAGTAATTGAATGCGCCATATTGATTGAATCGACCATCTAAGTAATGCACATACTCATGGCGTAGATTCCAAACCAGAATATCTTCGGTCCAGGTTGCTTCATGGGCAATAAATCTAGCCTGATTACCCTCTTGAGAAGGAGTACCTTCTAAATACATGCCACCATTATCAGTACTAATTCCAAATATGATGCCAGCATACTGATCATAATCATCGTAGCTATCGAAGATGTTAACTTCTAAATTAGTATTGAGATCATCTGCAACAGGCTGGCTTCCTGTGGCTAAAATATCATGAAACAGGATCTCCTCTGCGCCCATCAAGTCGCAAGAAGCTTGCAGTTCATCTGTTGTGAGCTGCTGAGCACGAATGTTTATCGTGTCACTACAACTATAATTAATAGATAAAACCTTCAACTCAAGCTCAGCTTCCCAACCACAGATACCGAACTGCTCACATTCTCCGGGGTTGTAGTAGTCCAAATAGCCAGCAGCATCAGCCCATTGTGCAGACATACGCTCAAAGCTATTCATATACTGAACCGTTCCAGCATTTAATGTTGTTTTAAGGCTTGTAGCTAGATTCCAGTATTCTTGGTATTCGTAGAAGCGACCAAATTCATGGAAGGCATCCGTCGACTCAAAAGCATAGGCAGAATTATAGATATATTCAGAGGTCGCAACACTTAGAAGCGCAGCAATCAAGTCTCCGTGATCCATACTCGCTTTAGTGTAATCGGCGTCCCAGCTGCCATAGTAAAGTGTTGTAAGCGCCTTGGTTAATGCATAACGATGTTTGTTGCTAGCTAAGTGCTCTGGGCTGAAAGCATTTAAGTAGTTAGTGATTGCAGGGACACTTTCCAAATAGCTACTAGCACTATCCCAAGCAATAAAAAACTCGGCCAGAGTATCACCTTGCATATCACTGGTTTCATTGATATACGGGTTATTTGAATATTCGACAAGTAGATCACGCAGAGCGTTAGCCGCTTTGTTATTGGCATAGTTCAAATCGTCATTGTAATACTCAATGTAAAATGCACCACGTAAGAAGTAGATGAGGTTAAGCATTTCATCACCACTGCGGCTATCATACGTCGCTGCCATCGTCTTGGCATAGTTTGCTACAGAGATGACATTTTCGCTCTGGTATACAGCTACCGATGTAGCATCATTTTTCGAATAAAGCTCTGAAATACAAGCGAAATCAGCTTGTCTGACAAAATCATATAGATCTTGACCACTTAAATTGTCAAACTGGCTATAACCGTTACAGGGATCGGCTTCAGCCTCTGCTACAGGCCCAACGGCTCCCATTGGTCCATCAATTTTCTTTTCGCTTTTCGCTTTAGAAAGATGCGCCTTTTGTTTGCCATCATCCCTAAGCTGACTTCCGGGAACATTTGCTCCTTTGTCGAATCGACTTTTCGATTCTTGGATGTGTGCAGGATTAGCTGGCTCTTTTTCGGCGGCAGCGACCTCCTCTTTAGCAAAAGATGATCCCGAATAGAGGACGACTGAGCATGCAAGTGCTAAGGCATGAACTTTAAACTTTCCTGTTTTTGATGAAAATTCAGATAATTGTTTAGATGACTCGATTAACATATTTGACTCCAATTGTTAGCGTTCCACCCCTTAGAACACCAATCTCAGGGAGGTGGTCTAAAGACTACTATGTAGAAGTGCAACCGCTACTTGTTATTTTCTTGTTACTTCCGTGTTAACCACAAGTTAAGTGGAGGCCAATTTATAATTTATGCAATATTCATAATCAAGTATAAAAATTAACCATCAGCAGTTTATGGTGAAATAGTAAGATTGATATATGAATGAACATTCAAGAGTCAAAGAAATGACAGCAGAGCCCATCTCCGTAAAAAACCAGAGGGAACTACTATTTTTTATTAGCTTGAAACTATCTACTTTTTGATTAACTATGCAATAAAAGTAGACTAGCGCGCTTATTTATAACAAAAAGTTCTTAATTAGAACTTTCTGCATAACCAGCAGTAAGATGAGCGTTTACCTTGCGGGTTAGTGCTTAACGTCGTCACACAAAAAACGCCCTGCTATTGCAGGGCGTTTTTATTGAAGTGATTATCGATTATGAATACTGCTAGCTCTGAAACATGCACTTTGAAGTGGTTTGGGTATATTTTGAGGTGCTCACGATAGAGGCTTAACTATGGGTAGCGGTTTTAGCATCGTCGATAATAACTGCTCAAAGCGCTGCTCCCTTGCTGTTGGATTTTTATCAAGCTCGGTAAAGCCTTGCGCTAATACTCGCCAAATTGGCATTGGATTGTACGGTGAGAAAATAGCAACGAGTACCGAACCTTTCTCATACTTTTCATCAACGCCCTGGGTTGATAGGCCTGCCACTAAACCTGCTCTTTTTAAGATCTCTTTATCACTCATCTCTGATTCAAGCGCTAAACCAAAGCCGACTAAAATACTGGGTACTTCGTTTGTAGTGGCAAGACGGTAACCCTTTGCTTGCATCGCCTGTGTAATCGCATGTTGCATATGTGCAATAACGACTTTCTCATCGACTTTATCACTTGCATGAACAGCAAACATCGTCGGATGCCAACCAAATACCCTTACAGAACGGTTGAGCTGAGACAGATCGCCAGTGGAAACCATAGTGGTACTAATGGGATGATCCGTTACTTCTGAGCTACTGCACCCCATAAGCGCCATGAGACCAATCAATATTACTGCTACATAATTTTTTATCATTGCGTTTTAAAATCCATCTCTAAGATTACGTCACAGGTTAACATCTTAAACATTAACCTAACCTGACCTAATAACAATTGCACCCATTATCTGTACAAACAGTATCAACCTTGGTGCCTACGAAATTCGATTGCGATGCTTACTGAATCAATTTTTTTCAATAACAAATAAGCTGCCGAAGGTGAACATAGAATCGTAGGGGGAAACGACTGATGCTCAAATATGCTGGGTATAGTAAGATTTTTCAGTATTGGCTTTGCTAAGCACGATGACCAAGATAAAATAGAGATCGATATACTCTTTACGGCTTTTAGTTCAATGGAACTTATTTTTGCAATCGCACTATTTGCGTTTTCTTCAGGGATCACCCCAGGACCCAATAACATTATGTTGATGTCATCTGGGGTAAACTTTGGTATCAAACACAGTCTGCCTCATCTGTTCGGGATCTGCTTTGGCTTTCCTGCCATGGTGCTCGCGGTAGGACTAGGCTTAAGCACCCTATTCCAATTGTATCCAGTACTGCATATCATCATTAAGTATATCGGTATCACTTACCTACTTTATCTTGCTTGGTTAATCGCCAACAGCAGTAATAAACTAAAGGGAAAAGCCACTGCATCACCGCTTACATTTATCCAGGCGGCAGCATTTCAATGGGTCAACCCTAAAGCATGGATAATGGGTATTGGCGCAATAGCCACCTTTACCACGATGGAGCAAGCACTTGCGCCACAGGTCATCACTATCGTCAGTGTCTTATTTTGTGTAGCCCTACCTAGTGCATTTGTCTGGTTAGGGTTTGGTGTGGCACTAAAACGCATACTAAAGAATCAAAAACAGCAAAAAATATTTAACGTCAGCATGGCACTCTTGCTTGTGCTCTCAATCATCCCTATGATCGCGCCATAACTCGCAATAGGCAGTATCTAATGAGTACTAATATCAGTCCAGAACTGCAACAAATCGCTACGCAAACCGAAAACTGGGTTAAGCAAGTGATTATGAAGTTCAACATTTGCCCCTTTGCTCGACGTGAAGTTGAACGCGCCAGCATTCGCTATGCGGTTATCGATGAGTCAAAGTTGCAGCTAGTGCTACAGGCATTAATCGAGGAGTGCGTGTATCTTGATGAGCACACAGAGGTTGAAACCACACTATTTATTTTACCACGTGGGTTTGAAGGCTTTTACCCCTATTTAGATCTTATCGATATAGCCACAGAGCTATTATTTGAACAGGGATATGAGGGGCAATACCAATTAGCGAGTTTTCACCCTGATTACTGTTTTGAAGGTGAACCACAAGATAGTGCAGCAAACTATACTAACCGCTCACCCTACCCAACACTGCACATCATTCGCGAAGCCAGCATGGAGTTTGCATTAGCTAACTACGATGACCCAGAAACGATACCTGAGCGGAATATTGCCTTTGCCGAACGTAAAGGCAGCGAGTTTTTTATGCAGTTGCTAGCACACTGTAAAAAGAGTTAATACCAATCAGTATAAAAACAGCCCTTACATGGGTGGTTAAGGATTAAAATTAGATGGCAACAAAGTACTATGTAGTGTGGGCTGGACGCGAAACTGGCATTTTCACCAGCTGGGATCACACCAAAAAACAGGTTGATAAATTCCCGCAAGCAAAATACAAGTCGTTTAAAACCAAAGCTGAAGCCGAGGCGGCATTTAAGCGCGTCCCCAGTTATGGCGGCGCAACACAGAAGAAAGCCAGCACCAGCCCTAAAGCCGAAAAAACCAGCAAAACTATCGATTTGAGCCAATATGATGTGTCGATTTTTACTGATGGTGGCTGCGAGCCAAACCCGGGGAAAGCGGGTTCTGGCATCGCTATCTATCAAAGTGGTGAGCTAATAGAACTCTGGTATGGCTTATACAACGCCAACGGTACCAACAACTCTGCCGAGCTTAATGCCTTGCATCAAGCACTACTTTTAGCGGATAAAGCGATTAAACAGAGCCAGTCAGTGCAGATCTTAAGTGACTCCCAATATTCAATTAATTGCATTACTAACTGGGCATATGGTTGGAAAGCCAAGGGCTGGAAACGCCAAAAGGCGGGAGATATCAAAAACCTCGATATTATTCAGCAAGCTCATGAACTATATGACAGCATTAAAGAACAGCTATCAATTCAGCATGTATCAGCCCATGTAGGCATTGAAGGAAATGAATTAGCTGACCGTATGTCTATCTATGCGATTGATAAAAAAGACAGCCAATTTTGCCGTTATCAAGAGCCAATAGTGTTATCAAGTATCCTCAGTCTGCGCGCTGGTTAGCCTATATAGTTCGCGGTCAGCTTAAATCCAACTAAACTGACCATATACACTTAAATTTACCTTTCTTTAATAGGTTTAATACGGCTGCTATGCGACAATCCCGCCCATGAATATCTACCTGCTTTTACACAAGGCTCCTGTTCGCGTTTTCCGTATCGGAAGGCGTCGTTTTTGGCTGCGTTTAAAACTGGATATGCTGGTTGTTAAAGAAGCCCTGTCTCAAGAGAAGCAAGAGACCAAAGAGATGTTGGTGACTTACAAACGCTATACCCGCAAACAAGCAAACAAAGAGGAGTTAATCGAGGCCAATAAACAATTTGCCGACTTACTAAAGGGTTTAGGCCTAGGTGTGTTTGCCGTTTTACCTTTTGCTCCGCTCACTATTCCACTGGTATTAAAGCTGGGGAAAATGGTTGGCGTTGATGTATTGCCAAGCTCATTCAATAATATGTCAGAGCGTAAAGCCAATGCTCGTAGAATCTCAACTAAAAACAGAGTAAAAGCCCACAATAGCCCTGCAAAATAGCCTCAAACTAGATGACCTTCTTTGCCGTGTTCCCTCTTACTCAATCATTGTTAAATCATCTCTTTTCTTTCTAGAAAGTGACTAGCCTGATACTCTTAGGGCTATCTTTTAAACTCGTCGCTAATTATAAAGAGTCCCTACATGAGTAATATCATCGTTTCAGGTGTTTCAGGCATTCCCCTTTCCATTTTCAATAGCGAAACATTTTCACAGTGGCGCGAACAGCAAGCTAAAAGCGTTATTAACTGGCTAACCACAACTCAATTTTCAGGTAATGGCGCATGCTTGATCCCGAACACTGAAGGTGAACTGTCTGAGGTCATTTTTGTCAGTAACAATGACGATTCTTACTGGCTCTGCGGTGATTTAGTCAATCAACTACCCGCTGGTAACTATCAATTGACCGCTGACGAAAAGCAAGTTAGAACCGCCGCTTTTAGTTGGGGCTTAGGCGCTTACCAGTTCGACCGATATAAAAAGAGCGATAAGCAATTCCCACAGCTTGTGGTACCTACACAAGCTCAAGCCGATGAAGCCAACAAGTTCATCCGCTCTGTTTCATTAGTGCGCGACTTGGTCAACACCCCAGCTGCCGATATGATGCCACAGGATTTAGCAGAAACCATGTCAGCAATGGCGACGGAATTTGGCGGAACACTGAGTCAAATCGTTGGTGATGAACTGCTTGAACAGAACTACCCAACCATCCACATGGTCGGCCGAGCCAGCGAAAATGCACCGCGTTTAATTGATCTAACTTGGGGTGATGAATCCGCACCTAAAGTGACACTGGTCGGTAAAGGCGTGTGTTTTGATTCAGGTGGACTCGATTTAAAACCTGGCGCAGGCATGCGCTTAATGAAAAAAGACATGGGCGGCGCCGCACATGTGATTGGTTTAGCACAACTGATTATGGCCAACAACCTACCTATTCGTCTGCGTGTACTCGTCCCCGCCGTTGAAAACGCAGTGTCAGCGAACGCCTTTAGACCCGGCGATGTCATTACCACCCGTAAAGGCATTACCGTTGAAATTGATAACACAGATGCTGAAGGTCGCTTAGTCTTGTGTGATGCACTTGCAGAAGCCAACAACGACAAGCCAGAGCTAATGATCGACTTTGCCACCTTAACCGGCGCGATGCGTGTCGCACTAGGTACAGAGTTACCGGGCTTCTTTAGTAATGATGACCAAGTAGCCGCCGACATTACCGCATCTGGTTTAAGTGTTAATGATCCTGTTTGGCGCATGCCGCTGCACAAGCCATATCTTGAACTTACAGGCAGTGATATTGCCGACTTGGCTAACTGTGGCAAAACTCCGTTTGGCGGCGCAATCACCGCAGCTCTTTATCTAGAAGCCTTTGTCGATAAAGATATTAGCTGGAGCCATTTTGATGTTATGGCATGGAACAACCGCAAGCTTCCAGGTCGTCCAGTCGGCGGTGAAGCCTTTGGTATTCGCGCAGTATTTGATTACCTGCAAAATCGTTTTAACAAGTAAGCTTACTTTTTGATCCAGTAAGCTCATTACTAGAAAATAGGCCTGTTGATACAGGCCTTTTTTATTAAAAAAATCACTTCTTTGTTTATTGCATTAGTCAATGTAGAGAACAAACATCAGCTACTCTTTGAGACTTGCAATTATTCCATAAACAAAAAAACTAAGCTGAATGACAGTAAAGAGACCTTGATACCAATCCCGTGCACTTACTCAAAAAGAGTGCTTGTTAAGCCCGTATATATGTCAATGTCAGGACGCTAAGGGCCCTACTCTGCCTAGACACTTGTTGATGTTGCTTTACCTTTATTTACACACAAAGCACTTATTATTAACAATTAAATGACTTATGTTCATTATTCAACCAGGAGCTAGAACTGACTTGTGGACGACTGCATACATCGCTAATCGTCATTCCACTGTGGCTGAAGCCATGATGGCAGATTTGTCTAAGACAAATAATCGACGTCGGTTTTATAAATTAATAATAGAAATGGATAGCAACGTTATGAACTGTAAGCAGAGAATAATATCAGTCGCAATCGTCGCCGCAATGGCAGCTCCGGCCGCCAATGCAAACATAGATGAAGAGTTACAAGTCATTATCAGCAATAATGGTCTGACGGGTGATCCCGCTGCCGCCTTTAATTTACCTGCTCATAATGATCCTGAAGTTAAATTGGGCAAAATGTTATTTTTTAGCCAAGCCTTAGGTGGTGAGCAAACAGCGGCTTGTGCCAGTTGTCATCACCCTTACCTCGGTGGTGGTGATGGGTTGGCATTAGCGGTAGGTGTTGATGCCGAAAATATCGCAGTCATGGGCCAAGGGCGAAAACGTGAAGATAATGTGTTTAATAATCCACGTAATACTCCATCTGTATTTAATGCCTTCGTTTGGACTCAGGGGGTATTTTGGGACTCTCGGGTTGAGCAGGTAGCAGATGGTATTCGCACTCCTGACTCAGCCGTTAATACCCCAGATATTAATGCCGGTGATAATTTGTTAATGGCTCAGGCTGGCTTTCCAGTCACCTCAGTTGAAGAGATGCGCACCGAGACTTTTGAAATCGATAGCAGTAACCAAGAGGTGCGCGATCACTTAGCGTCGCGTCTCGCTAATATTGGTATTGGTGCCAATGAATTGGCCAAAAACCAATGGCGTGGTTTGTTCGAAGCCGTTTATGGTAGCCAAACCCCTGATGGTGGCGATGTGGTTAACTTTGACAACGTCAAGCGTTCCATTGCCAGCTATGAAAGCTCTATAAACCTCACCGATAACCCTTGGTTCCGATACATAAAAGGGGATATTAATGCCATTAGCGAGTCAGCAAAACGTGGGGCTAAACTGTTTTATGATGTAACACCTGGTGCACCGGGATGCTCGGCTTGTCATTCTGGCGACACTTTCACTAATCAGGCCCACTTTAATGTTGGCTTTCCGCAAATAGGACCCGGCAAAGGTCACGGAACGACAGGTGTGGGCGATTTAGGTCGTGGTGCCGAACATCCTGGACGTGCTAATGTTAATTCATTTCGAACGCCGACCCTGTTAAACGTGGCTAAAACGGCTCCTTATGGTCATGCAGGCGCCTATTCAACGTTAGAGCAGGTTATCGATCACTACGATAATATCGATACCAATTTGCCCTCCTTTATTGCTGATTCAATCTGGTGTGAACAGCCACAATTTGCCGCAGCTGACAATTGTGAGGCGCTATTTTCTGCCTCTGCAACTGATATTGCCCAGGAGAATTTAGCTGAGATTCAGTTTTTCCGTGATTTAGGTATTTCGGCAGTATTACCCTTAGGCTTAAGTACACAGGAAAAAGTTGATCTGCTTGAGTTTTTACATACCCTGACCGATCCCTGTACAGAAAATGCCGAGTGTTTGCAAAAATGGTTACCCGATCCCGCAGTAGATGATCCCGATGGTCTACAACTGCGAGCGTTAAACGCTCAAGGCGTGCCGCTAAACTTGACGCGTGAATGTACCCAAGTGAATGCGACTTCCGGTACGAAGCTAACACCAAATGATCAAATGGTCTGCGTCTCAGGTGATCGTAATTATTTCTCTATCGATATCGCCGAAGATGATACCTGGTTATATATCAGCACTACTGGGGGTAGCGGAAATGCCAATATTTTCTTCGACCCCTTTTACTGGGCTACACCAGAAAACTCTATACCACAGCATCGTGCAA
Organism: Shewanella sp. KX20019; assembly: GCF_016757755.1. NCBI lineage: Bacteria > Pseudomonadati > Pseudomonadota > Gammaproteobacteria > Alteromonadales > Shewanellaceae > Shewanella > Shewanella sp. KX20019. Next base: position 3,491,262 of record NZ_CP068437.1, read on the forward strand.
TTGGCCCCACTAATGAAGAGGTCTTAGTCGTTAAAGCGCATAGCGGGGTTAATTATATTACCCTAGCGAGTATGACCAGCTTTGAATTAGCCGGTCTTACGGTCAGCATAGGTCAAGATCCTGCAACGATAGAGAATCCAGTTGTGCTAGAAACCTTCGTGACAGATGCTTGTTTAACGCCTATGACACCACGAAACTCGGGAAACCTTCAACCGCTTGACAGTTTTTGTGTTAGCCCTGGCGGTTTAGCCTACTTTACCACTTATATTGATTCCGGAACGACTCAGCTGCAGCTCAGGACAGATCATGGTGCTGGTGATGTGAAGCTCTATGGTGGTCCTGTCTGGCCTACAGCAACGAATTACCAGGATAAGTCTGATAATGTGGGAAATACCGAAGAGATCCTTATCGAAAATCCAACCCTGGGCTGGTATTACGTTATGGTTGATGCAAATAGTGTCTCAGGCATGAGCCTGAGAATGGATAAAAAAATTAACTAATATTATTAAATGTAAAATGAATCGTGTATGCCAATGCCTCGCTGTTTAGCGGGGCATTTTTTTAGTTGTTAAAGACCCGCGCCAACTGGCCAAGATTAGTGTTGTGGCTTAATGAATCTGTACACCGATATGGGGTAAACTTCCCATATAACATAACGGTGTAAAAATGATGAACACTCAACCCACTTACTCAACTGAATTCAAGATTGATGCTGCTAACTTGGTGATAAAGCAAGGCTACTCTGTACGTGAAGTATTCGAAGCTACTGGCGTAGGACCAACAGAATTTATTATGGATGGCACCGTTAATTACTCATGAACAAAAAATTAACGATGGATGGCACAAAAATTAACGATGGATGGCACCGTTAATTTCCCTTGGCAATACGGCAAGTTATTATGGATGGCACCTTAGAGATCATTACTGAAGAGCTAATTCACGAATAACTTTCATTTCGTCTTTATCTAGACATAAAATAAATGATTTTCCTGCTCCTGGTATAGCATTATCATAATCTGCTTTAAAGTGAACGTACACTTCAAGCTTTGATTTATCATTTGCTGTACTCTCCTTTAGGTAATACTCATCTAAACTCCAACCTCGGGTATCAAATGTATACTTTTCAACATACTCTTTTACTGGAGACTCAACCTCCTTACCATTGTCATAAATATCTATGACCATGAATTCATTTTTACCGCTTATATTAAATACATTTTCATTTGATGTTACGTCTTCACATGCAAAAGAAGCTTCACAACCAATTAAAATACTCACTATTATTAAAAGGGATTTCATTTTTTTTACCATAGTATGTCTCCTTATCGATAAGGCACAATAAGCATGCCATTGTGCTGTATAACAACACCTGGAGCCTTTGCTTCTAGTCTAGTAAACCCCAAATCACTTTTAGACGGGATTTGTTTATAGTTTTCAGCAGCTGTATTTGGGTGAGTATGAAACCACGCTATTACCATTATTTCACTTGGCCTAGTTCCTACAGTTGTACCAAGAGAGTCTCTTGTCCCTGCAGCTACTCTAATTACTTTAAATTCACCATTACTCCCTACAATCCACCCTCCCTGCTCTAATTTCAAAGACCCCTCAAAACCCCTTAGTACCGAGGGAGCATTAGGATTTGAATCCTCCCATGCTTGACTCAATGAGGAACTGACTCCTTGATCATTTAGTGCCATTTGCAAAAGTGGGGGAACACTTGAGCTGGAGTTGCCTCCACTGGTACCTTGACGTGGAGCTGAACGAGGTTTTCCTACACTAGAAGAACAATTAGGATCTTCGTGACATTCGTTACGCTTATCTTGTTTTCGTTTTTCCCTCAGTTCATCAAACTCTTTTGTCATTCCTGTAGGGTCAGTATACTTGTAAGGATTATTAGCTACATAACTATATCGATTAAAAGTATCTACAGCACCTGTAAACCCAATCGGATCATTCGAGTAAAACCGCCCGATAAGTGGATCATAGTATCGTGCCTGCATATACGTCAGCCCAAGATCGGTATCTTGCAGGTGGCCGGTATAACCAATACCCGCTTTTTCACCGCCAAGGCGTTTGCCAAACGGCTCATACACACTACGACTGACCACCTTACCTTCGGCATCCGTTTCCATCACCGGCGTGCCGAGCATATCGGTATGTTGATAAGTGATCACCATCGCAGGCTTAAAGCTACCTAGCTGATAAACACCACTGCATAAATTAGCAAAATTACAGGCACTAATGCTGATGGTATAAGCCCCCATAGGCAAGACGAGATCATAGCGTGTGCCAGTGACTTGAAATACCTGTTCAACCCCGTTAGCGTCTCGTATGACTATCTGATAGTGGGTGGCATAATCAACGGCTGGCCAACTTAGCGTATAAGCGCCATCGGTCTGCATCGCTCCCATGGCATGACTGACAGGCGCTTTGGGTGGCAATAGCGCCACAGTTAACACCTAAAAAGATCTGCTAAACTCAGTATCTGCTCTTCGATCCAACCGCGACGATGCTCGTACGACTTACCTGAATATCCATCAAAACCAGTAAGATAAGCTCGCCTGATGGTTCTACTGCAACAATGATGGAACGGCCTTCTTGTTTATATAAAAAGTTCAATACTAATCTGATTGCTTCTTGGACGGGCCATAATCACCTCCTACTTTAGCCAATACTTAAAGCTTGTAAGTGATGAAAAAAATGCAATTAACAATGGCTGGCCTGATTTATTTTTATAAGCAGCCGAAACCCAATTGTTGTTTAGAAGGGGCTTCTTAAAAAGCCCACCTCCTTAACACATCTTGGTTATTATTTAATCACTGATTAGTTTTCATTTTCTTATACCTAAAATAGAAAAACATTGAGCCAACCCCATTTAAAGAAGCTACGACTAGTGATATTGATTCTCCATAAAACAACAGCGCTGTAATCACACTAGCTATCCAAAAATAAATTGCCACCACAAAAAGGAACTGATATTTCACTTTTAATAAAGTTGTGCCGAAAACGACCAAAACGAGTAAGGCGGAATAAATAATAATATTATTTTCCATGAGAATGCCTAAGAGTAGTTGTAATCTCAACTTTGGAATCGTTCGTCATACCGTTACCTGCAAATACTCCTTTCGTAGTTATCACATCTCCCTTGTGAACAGGCTCTGCGCCTCCCAAGGCTCCAGAAGCTATATTCAAAGTAGTGACCGCTGGAGCTGATGGTGGAAAAATTGCAACTACAACGATACTAGCAACAGCCCGAGAAACGTTCATTATACCTTCTTTCGTTGATTCAATTGAATCAGCTTGCTCATGAGTTTTCACTTCAATAGTACTCTCCATCGTCGCTTCCTTCTCTGAGGGTTTAGAAGCAACTAAGTCAGAGGGGTCAGCTACTTCCACTGATTTTTCATATAAGCTTGCATCTCGTCCGTCAGGATCAATATATTTATATGGATTATTATTCGCATATGCGTAACGATTGAAGTTATGAACATTCTTAAAACCAACCGGATCATTCGAGTAGAAACGCCCGATAAGTGGATCATAGTATCGTGCCTGCATATACGTCAGGCCTAAGTCAGTATCTTGCAGGTGGCCGGTATAACCAATACCGGCTTTTTCACCGCCAAGGCGTTTGCCAAACGGTTCATACACACTGCGGCTGACCACCTTACCTTCGGCATCCGTTTCCATCACCGGCGTGCCGAGCATATCTGTATGTTGGTAGGAGACTGTGAGAGTGTTCGGTAGTGAACCTGTCACTTGTATCGTTTTGGTTGCCGAATATGCACTGCATACAGTGCTATTACAGGCCCTCACTTTATAACTGTAGCTGCCCACGACTTTAGTGCGGGCTAGCGACAATGCAATGCCGGAGTACAAAACGCTCTTTGATTCACCGCTAACTTGATAACGAGTCGCGTTGTCCACCGCGCTCCAGCTAACTCGGTAGTTGCCATCACTATCACCGCTGGCAAGACTCAGCGTGGGTACCGCTGGCGGCAATGTGACCTTGATGGTTTTACTTGCCGAATAGGCAGAGCATAAATCTCCATTACAAGCTCTGACCTTATAGCTGTAGCTGCCATTACCCTTAGTTCGGTTAAGTGAAAGAGCACGGCCCGAGTACAGTACAGCTTTAGATTCGCCTTGTAATTCATAATGGGTAGCGTTTTTTTGCGCACTCCACGATACCTCATACGTACCATCACTATCACTGCTGGCAAGTGTAAGTACCGGTGTACTAGGTCGAATCACTGGTTCTGGATCACAGTCAGGTGCCCCACGGCTGGTTCCACAACCCGGTCCATCAGGCTCGGGCCTTGGATCTGGCGCACCCGCAAAAGACAAGGTACATACACCCAAGACTGATATTTCTCAGTGGGGTAAGTTGGCGAAAAATATCCATTTTTTAAACGCTCCTTATAATTTTGGAGTGTTTTATACACTAATTTCAAGATCCCCCCCAGTAAAGCGCAGCAAAATACAACGAACTGACTACATCTCGCGTTCAAAAATTACACTTACTCATGTAGTCAGTAAGGGTACTGCTCAGAGAATTAGATTTAGCAAGCACTTGCTGTTGCCTATGGTAGGGATACAAACTGGATGATTTTGCTTACGGGCACCCCTTTACATCGGATTACTTTTTTGAGGGATGGCTCTTTTTTAGGTAGGAGGTCAAATTGTTAGTTGTAAATGGCTTTGGTCGGATAAGCGGCACTTGTTACCAAGTGCCGCTCTCCTAAGAACCTATGTGGACTCCCCAACTGTCAACAACAAATAGTTATGAATCGAAGAATTAATGCGTACTTATGTACGAGCTCTCATTGAGTAGCGAACTCAGGCTCTCTGATATTTACGCAGACCAATAAACAATTCTGTACGACGAGCTCGAAGCTCTTGGTTCTTAACTGTTTTTACTGGCTGATTTTTATCTTCGATTAAGCATTTTGTTGTTTGAACTCGTTAACTGGCCGAGATTAATTTGGCCTTATACTCTGTTCCTTGGGTTAACATGGCAAAAGCCGTTCTTACTGTTTTATTGGCTAGTGCCACTGCTGCACATTTCTTTCCACGTCTTTCTACCAACCCTTGTATCCATTTTTCTTTGGTGGTTCGGGCTTCTCTTTTCACTACCTGGATTACGCAGGACATGGCGCCAGCAATAAGTTGGCTACGAAGCATACTGTTTTTTACATGTTTGCCTATAGAGCCCATTTTTGTCTTACCACCGCTAGAATGCTGTAATGGCGTTAACCCTATACACGCCGATGCATCTTTTCCTTTATTAAAAGTGCCTAGCTCAGCACAACCCAATGCAATATAGAGGTTAATTGCGTTTATACTTCCCACACCTTCTAGTTTTAGTAGTTTTTTACAATCTGAGTGTTCATGTATGGATTTTTCGAGACAATCATTATAAATAGCCAATGATTTTATTGTTTCTAAATACAGCTTCCACGCACTGTCTAATGCAAGTCTAAACAAGTCAGAAAAATCATTTTCTGCATCTTCGAGCGTTGACTCGACTGCACTCTTCAATCCACCATTGCGATTCGCGGTGCTGATATTAAACTCAGACAACAAGGAAACAAGTTGATTGCTGAGCGCTGTTTTTTGCTTACTGCATAGCTCTCTTATTCTCATCATGGATTGCAATTGCTGCTGTTGAACCGATTTACCGGAAATAAAATTAACTTCTGGCAGCATAGCTGACTGAACAATAGCTAAAGCATCATTTTTGTCAGTTTTCTGGTTTTGCCTCACTGAAGAAACTAATTGCGCAGATATAAGGTTTGCATCATGACCAAAAGATAGTGCTTTTTGTTTCCAATAATTTGAAGAGGCGCATGCTTCAAAGACAACCATCATCGGTTCTGATTTGGCGAGAAATTCGGTGAATTCGCAAGGTGTCATTTCTTCATTAGAACGCACTGTTTTGTTTGTATATACACAAACTTGAATTACACGTTTTCCTAAATCAACGCCAACTATTGTCTTTTTCATTATGGACTCCAATAAGTTATGGTGAATATTAAAAATACACCATTCGATTAAGATTGGGGGAGTCCAATTATCTGTACGTGCAACTTTCACTGCATACGGCTCAAGCCTCCACTAAGGCGTACTATGTTACCCGGTAACCACAGGGGTTACCTTTGCAATACTCACTTGAAGCTTTGATACTTTCTGCTCTATGACTTTCCAATAAATGGATTATCGTGGAGTGGAGCAAAGCAAGGAGAGGCACTAACTTCAATCGAAGTCATCATTTGCGTTTCTCCATTAACAAAGTTCTTCTAATTTTCTTGCAACGGGAGACCAGCTGGAAGTGGGCTCACTTTCGTGCCAGACACAAGGTCTGTATCTGCATCATTACAATGCAGCATTAGCTTTCTCCAGCCTCCTTTACCTGCACCACTATCGGCTATCTTCACAGATAACTTTCCCAATGGGAGTGATACGGGCTTACCGTGTTCCGTATGTCGCGCAATGTCAGGTTAGATGCCCACTCTAGTGCGGAGAGCTTTACAACCACGAAAGAGCATTGCCCAATCTCTTTCCTACTCTCGTTGCCATTTTGGCCACAGCGTATAAACCACTTCCGCTGCTTCTCGTATAACGCACCTTACATGGATTCACATATGTTCATCTTACAGACTCCCTAGCACTCACCCGATTTGTGGTTATCAGGAGGAACGTCCTCTCACGATTCTGTTCCCATTCGGTATAAAAGCAAATTTCGTTACATTGTCTGGCTCGCTACTTTATTCAGAGCCATAGGGTCATCTGGTGATACAGATGGTTCACTCAAAGCGGTGAACAGCGCTTCATACGACTTCACGTCGCACGGGCAGAAGCGAGTTAGCTTCTAGCCTAAGTGGTTCTAATTGCCTGCGATGGTACTGGACAGAATGTCGTGATCACATGGTCGATGATGTTCCCGACATCATAACGACATTTCCCATATCCCTATGGTCAGATGTGAATGAACGACCTTATGTGCAGACGCAGCTGAGGCACGCAGACTCTTTATAAAAGAAAGGGTCCCTGAGTGCTCTACAATAGCGTCCATGCCATCGAAGGCCTCAGCCGCACCCACACTGGGTTATAAAAGCGCAAACTATCAGCATTCGGCTTACCAATAAAAGCTTTTAAATTTAGATAAACTTCCACATCAGTGAACATTAAAATCTACATTTAAGTAGCCAAATTAGCAGACAGCAATCTCCCCCGCTGGAAATTTCGCTGTTTAAATTTCGCCGGGGCGCTGAGGGATTGTCAAGGGGCGCAAGCGCTTTGCCCCTTGGCTCTACTCTTGATTACAAGAATGGGCGAAGCACCACGACTTTGGTCAAGCATAGCTTGATAAAACTAATAGATAACTGACCCACTTCGGGGCAGAAGCTAATTTGCTTCTGGCCTAAAGTGGTTCCAATGACCTGCGATGGTGCTGGACAGGATGTCCGAATGTCGCGATCCTAGAGGGTTCCCCTTTTGGCCGAGTGTGAGTTGGAAGCTCACGACTTTATCGGCTGCAAGGCAAATGAACTAGGAACCATCAATTAGATGCCGTGTAGCCGCAATTGCTACGGTAGTGGAAGCAACATCAACAATCAACGAGCTGCAGACACAAAAAAGCCCGACGTATCGGGCTCTTTATTTAGTTAACTCTCAACTATTATTCAAACTAAAGTGCTGAAGCTGAAGATTAACCTTCAATACCTTTACTCACAAGGAACTCATCGTAAGTTCCTTTGAAGTCATTCACGCCGTTTGGCGTAACTTCAAGAATACGATTAGCAATTGATGATACAAATGCACGGTCATGGCTGACAAACATTAATGTACCTTCATACATTTCAAGCGCGTTGTTCAATGACTCGATTGATTCCATATCCATGTGGTTAGTTGGCTCATCTAGTAGCAAGATATTTGGCTTTTGCATGATTAGCTTACCAAACAACATACGCCCTTTTTCACCACCAGAAAGCACTTTAACTGACTTTTTAATATCGTCAGAACCAAACAACATCCGCCCTAAGTAGCCGCGTACAGATTGGTCGTCATCTTCTGGTTTGCGCCATTGACTCATCCATTCAAACAATGTCATGTCATTTTCGAAATCTGACTCATGGTCCTGGGCGTAGTAACCAATCGATGAGTTTTCAGACCACTGAATAGTCCCTGAATCCTGAGGAATGTCGTGTACTAGTGTGCGCAATAGCGTGGTTTTACCCACACCGTTATCACCCAAGATAGCAATACGCTCGCCCACTTCAGCAATTAGGTTTAGATCTTTAAACAGTTGAACATCAAAACCTTTGCTTAAATCTTCTACAACTAATGCATTACGGAACAATTTCTTCTCTTGTTCGAAACGAATAAATGGATTCACACGGCTTGAAGCTTTAATGTCGTCTAGCTTAATCTTATCGATTAGCTTGGCACGAGAGGTCGCTTGCTTTGCTTTTGAAGCGTTAGCTGAGAAACGTGCTACGAAGCCTTGAAGCTCAGCAATTTGTGCTTTCTTCTTAGCATTGTCGGACATCAAACGTTCACGTGACTGTTGTGCAGCCATCATGTACTCATCGTAGTTACCTGGGAATACGCGCATTTCGCCGTAATCCAAATCAGCCATATGAGTACAAACAGAGTTCAAGAAATATCTATCGTGCGAGATGATAATCATGGTGCTGCTGCGTTGGTTCAACATCTCTTGCAACCAACGAATAGTATCGATATCCAAGTTGTTGGTGGGTTCGTCAAGTAGCAATACATCAGGATCAGAGAACAAGGCTTGTGCCAGAAGCACACGTAGTTTAAAACCTGGTGCGATTTCGCCCATAAGGCCAAAATGCTGGTCAACACCGATACCGACGCCCATTAACAACTCACCGGCACGAGATTCAGCGGTATAACCGTCCATCTCGGCAAATTCCATCTCAAGATCGGCCACTTTGATGCCGTCTTCTTCAGTCATTTCAGCTAAGGAGTAGATACGATCGCGCTCTTTCTTCACTTCCCAAAGCTCAGCGTGCCCCATGATCACGGTATCAATGACGTTGAACTCTTCATAACCAAATTGGTTCTGGCTCAACTTACCTAAGCGCTCGTTAACATCCAGTGAAACGTTACCTGAAGTTGGCTCAAGATCGCCCGCAAGGATCTTCATAAAGGTTGATTTACCACAACCGTTCGCGCCGATAAGACCGTAACGGTTTCCGCCGCCAAACTTTATTGAGAGGTTTTCAAACAGTGGCTTAGCGCCAAACTGCATGGTGATATTAGCTGTAGTAATCAAAGTAACTTTCCGCTTTTGGTTATATGACTTAATAGAGATCATAGATAAAACAAAAACCAGTAAATCGATATGAGCCATTAGCCCTAAATCAACTTACTGGTCGAAGACTCGCGCAAGTCCGCGCACAGCCTATAAAATCAAGCGCGATACTATAGCATTTTAGCCTAAATTATCAACTGTGTTCAGTCCTGTTAGATGACAAATCTTATTAAAATAGTTCACACTGGGTGATGCTTACCTCTAGCTGTTGTACCTTGCTGCTCAAACAAGCTTGGCTTTGCGCAATCGATTGGCATTGCTCACCACCGTTAATGATGACATTGCCATGGCGGCTCCTGCGATAACAGGACTGAGTAACATGCCAGTTAATGGGAACAATACCCCTGCTGCCAATGGGATCCCTAAGCTATTATAGATAAAGGCGCCAAATAGATTTTGCTTGATATTCTTCATGCTCGCTTTTGCCAGCAGTAGCGTTTCGGCCACCACCATCAGTCTTGCTGAAAGCAGCGTAAAGTCAGCACTTTCAATGGCGATATCCGTGCCACTACCCATCGCTAGGCCTACATCGGCGCTCATGAGTGCTGGCGCATCATTAATGCCATCCCCAACCATAGCAACCACTTCACCTCGCTGTTGCAACTCAATTACTTTTTGCTGCTTTTGCTCAGGTAATACATTGGCAAATACAGTTGCAATACCCACGGTATCAGCGACTGCCCTTGCAGTTTGTTGATTATCTCCTGTTAATAACACCACTTCTAGACCACTGTTCTTCATTGCGGCTATCGCTTCGACGGCATCAGCCTTAATCGGATCTGCTATCGCAATGATGGCGATGAGCTTTTGCTCCATTGCCACAAATACAGGTGTTTGCCCTTTACTTGCCATTGCCGATATTTGCTGCTGATATGCAGATAGGGTATCTAGACCAACTTGTTGCATCAAGCTCTGGTTACCAATCGCATATTCAATGCCTGCTACTAGTCCCGTGATCCCCCGACCTTGCACATTGGTAAATTGTTCAGGCTCTTTAATAGAGAGTGATAATTGCTTAGCCTCTGCAATAATAGCGCTGGCGAGCGGATGCTCGGAGTGTTGCTCTAACGCGGCAATATCACTGAGTAAACTTTGTCTATCGATATGCGATTGCAGCACTATAAAATCAGTGACTTTAGGCGCGCCTTGGGTAATGGTGCCGGTTTTATCAAGCACAACGGTGGTGACCTTACTTGCCGTTTGCAACGCCTCACCATTTCTAACTAATACACCCATTTTTGCTGCGCGGCCAACTGAAACCATAATCGACATCGGCGTCGCAAGTCCTAAAGCGCATGGGCAGGCGATAATGAGCACACTGGTTAGCACGACCAACGCATGTGACAAGGCTGGAGCCGGCCCAAATAGATACCAAATAGCCGAACTCAGCAGTGCAATAATAATTACCGCCGGCACAAAGTAAGCGGAGATTTTATCCGTTAAGCGCCCAATGGGCATTTTGGATGTTTGTGCTTGCTGCACTAGCTCAATAATTTTGGCCAGTTTGCTATCTTCTTCAGCTGCAGTAACTTGATAGATAACACTGCCATTGCCGTTAACGGTTCCAGCACTCACGCTATCGGCTATCTCTTTGTGAACCGGTACAGGCTCGCCCGTTAGCATTGACTCATTGATCAACGTATGTCCGCTAATGATTTCACCATCGAGCGCGACTTTATCACCAGGGCGCAAACGTAAATAGTCTCCGAGGTTAACTTGGCTGATCTCAACTTCTTCATCGCCGGCATCAGTAATACGTATTGCAGTACTAGCTTGCAGTCCAAGTAGGCGCTGCACAGCCTCGCTGGTTTTACCTCTTGCCCGTAGCTCTAATGCATGGCCTAGATTAATTAAACCTAAGATCATCACGCTCGCTTCAAAATAGACATGACGGGTATCTGCTGGGAACCACTGCGGTGCGGTAACAACCAACATCGAATAAATCCAGGCAGCAGAAGTGCCTAATGCAATGAGGGTGTCCATATTGGCGCTACGCGCTTTTATTGCACGTAACATCCCCTGAAAAAAGTGACGCCCGGTGGTTGCCATCACGATAAACGTCACCAGCCCAACTACGCCCCATGCATATTGCTGACTGGTATTGTTCACCATCATTTCACCGCCGAGTAAGCCCCATAGCATTAAGGGCACACCAAGACCTAAGCCGATGGCAGCTTGGATCACTCGAACTCGATACTCTTTAACCTCATCGGCCTCTTTCTTTGCCGCGCCTTTTCGAGCATCTAACAGCTGTCCACTGTCGTATCCCACCGCTTTTATAAGCTCAATTGCTTTCTCTGGGGTGATATTACCGAACACCTGCACCTGTTTATCGGCAAGATTTACTCTAGCGCTAATTGCACTGTCCATGCCTTCTTTGTTGCTGACTTTGGCAAAAGCTGACTCAATTTTGGCCACGCAGCTTGCACAACTCATATTGGGGACATATAGATTAATCGTTTGCATAAAAAACGCTCCCAGCTCATATTGTATCTTTGATGCACTAAGGGTAATGTCTCCCACAAGGGGAGAGTCAAATATTAATTCAAATTATTTGCACCGGAGAGACAATGAAAATTGGTGAAGTCGCTAAACTGACTAATTTAACTGTAAAAAGCATACGTTATTATCATGACACTGGCTTAGTAGAAGCACGAAAAAATGAAAATGGCTACCGTGAGTACAGCCAAAAAGAGGTGGATGCGCTGGGCTTTATACAACACTGTAGAGCGCTTGGGTTTACGTTAGAGGATTGTAAGGCACTGCTCGATCTGCAGCAAAACACTCAACGTAATGCTGCAGATGTGAAAGCACTCGCTCAACATCACCTCGACGATATTGAACAAAAGATCGATAAGCTGAGTAACTTAAGCAGCCAGCTGCAGCATTTAATCAAGGACTGCAAAGGTGGCAGACAGCCCAACTGCGCTATTTTAAACGGCCTTAGCCCAAACACTGATGTTGATGTTACCCCTTAGCACCTAGCACCTAGTACCTAGTACCTAGTACCTAGTACGATGCTAAAGCCTACCTGCGCCTTAAGTTATCGATATTTTCAATGATGAGCGCTGGAGTCTCTCCGGCTGGCGTAAAGCCGAAGACTTGACCATAAAACGACAGTTCAGACTCTAAAGCACGCTTTTTACTTTGCGGCGACACTCGATTAGCAGCGTCGTCATTAAACTCTAGATAGGCTACCGGCCTACCCTTTTGTTTCACGGCATTATAGAGCTGCAGCGTTTGTTCTGCCGGGATCAGTGAGTCGTTGACTCCTTGAACAAGCAGTAGAGGTTCATTAATCCCAGAGAGGTTGTTCATCGCAGAGCGACGTTTATAGTTATCAAATTCGCCAATAAGTTTCTCTAAATAATGACTTTCAAACTTATGCGTATGACGTTTAAATGACTCTACATCACTAATGCCTGAGTAGCTTACTGCAGCGCCGAACGTGCTGTAATAAGCAACGGCTGATAATGCAGTAAAACCACCAGCACGAGTTCCTTTTATGGCTAGTTTTAGCCCATCGACATCGCCACGATTAACCAAGAAACCAGCGGCTCTGACCGCGTCTTCTACATCTGACTTACCCCAGTTACCATAAAGACTGTTGCGATAATCCCGGCCAAAACCGGTACTGCCACGGTAGTTGAGATCAAACACAGCAAAACCACGACTCGTCCAATACTGAATGTCACGCCTAAATGCTCGGTTAGCCTGAGCTGTTGGGCCGGGATGCAGAAACATCACTAACGGTGGCTCTTGCCCTGCTGGTGCTTGGAAATTTGGATTTGCTGGTTGGTAAAGATATCCATGGGCGGTGTCATTATTGCCCGTTTTAAAGCTGACACTCTCGGCTCTTGAAATAAAGAGGGGGTCCATTACTGTTAGTTCGGGCGCATAAATCAGCTGGGCAGAGCGTCCTTGTACTTTATAAATCCCTTTTTCAGGCGTTTCTTTCGCGCCGACGAAAATAACTTCATTCTCACTTTTTGTTACATACGTAATTTCTGCAAAATCGACAGCAATAGGATCCGTGACGCCACTTTCGGTATCAATACGGATAAGTCCAGCTTCGCCTTCACGGTTATAACTGGCGATTAAGGTATGTTCATTTTCGAATGCATAATTGTGATGACCTAAGTGCCAAGCCGCAACAGCAAATTCGGCCTCTTGCGCGAGTACTATCTCAGCTTGATCAAACTCATTTAGGCGATAAATATTCCACCAATTAGTGTAATCCGCGACAAAATAGAGCTGTCCATTGGGGCTAAAAAGCGGCTGAGTGATTGAAGCTGTTTGCGCTTTAGCGACCTGTTTGATATTAGTCAGCGCGCCTTTGTTATCGAGATCTGCCAGCCATAGTTTGCTGTTGTCCCACGGCATGTTTGGGTGATCCCATGTTATCCACGCCAATTTAGTTTGATCTGGAGAGATAACGGGGGTGGAGTAAAAATCAGCGTCACTAGTGAGTACTTCGCCTTCATCTGCATAACTTAAATTAATGCCAACGAGTTGATTAACCACTTTATCAGCAGCTCTATGGTCTTCTCTGACACAGATTAAACGGGAAGCTTTTGAGTTTGATATACAGTCGGCGTGTCGAGTGCCTGAGGGTGTCAATGGAAACGGTGCTTGATTAGGAGCAATACGATACAAGAGTTGATTTGAGTGTTTAGTGGCAAACAGGCTATTACCTATCGCAACAAAAGGTGCGCCACCGTACTCATGCACACGGCTACCGATATCAAAACTGGAGGGAATAGCTTCAACGACCACAGCAGCATCATCTATTCGTTTGACTCCACGCTGGCCCTCATTTCTAGCATCGAGAATGGTAAAATAGATGCTACCAGCAGTAACTTGGATCTCACCTATACTGTCAGACAGATCATAAACATGCTCAGCGGTAACAGGTGATTTCCAGCTACCAAAATCTGCTATTTGTACGCCGTCGGGTAATGATTCAGCGGCTACGGCTTCAGTATGCTTTGATTTAGGTGCGTCGCAGCCAACCGTTATCAATAATGTTGCACAGGTCAGGATTGATGCAATTAAAAATCTCATTCGTTGCCTAAGTTCTGTCTAAATAAAAGATGAGTTGCTGCATGTCTTAAGCTTTACGCTTTAAAAACGATAATAAAGCTAACACGGCTATTATATCAACTCTATAATACCCATCGGTATAGGTATCTGTTAGTACAACTTGTGTTAAAAGCCGTTAATCTAAAATTTTGGTTACGTTCACCGCTAAAGCTTCGAAAGATAGGGCTTACTTACGGGTAAACTTGTTGATAAACCACTGCATAATTTCAAGTTGAGTGCGTTTTCTTAGTCCAAAATAGATGCAAACCCAAGGTGATAGCAATATGTACCATGGAATAATGGCAGTATTATTTCCGCTAAATATCAAATACAAAAAGCCAAAGTAGATCACTAACAATCCACTACAACCGACCACTAGCATCATTACTTTGGTTGCTTTCTCTAACCAGTCCATCGTAACCCCACACTCCTCTTCTAAAACAAATCTAGCCTACTTAAGCTAATTATGACGTATATCTCGGCTATTATGCCATTCGTATCGGTAATTAACGCTCATAAAAAAACGGGCAAATGCCCGTTAATTATTAGCGAGAGACTCGATATTACAAACGTATACCACCATCAATCTCAAATACGCGGCCGTTAACATAATCATTTTCAATGATAAAACGCACCGTAGAAGCTATCTCTTCCGCCTGACCTAAACGGCCGACGGGCACCATTTTTTGCAAACGCTCAAGCGCTTCCGGCTTCATTGCCGCTGTCATTTCAGTTTCGATCACACCCGGTGCGACTGCTGCACTGCGAATATTATGACGTGCAAGCTCTTTAGCCCAACCCACACTCATCGCAGCCACGCCCGCTTTAGACGCTGAGTAGTTTGACTGGCCCATGTTACCGGCTTTAGCAAGGCTAGAGATGTTGATAATCACCCCCTCTTGTTTGGTTTCAATCATCGCAGCTGCCGCTTCACGGCCACAGAGGAATGTGCCTGTTAAGTTGACGTTGATAACCGACTGAAACTGATCATAAGACATACGATCTGTCACTTGGCCATCTTTGGCTTTTAACATTAAGCCATCACGTAAAATACCTGCATTGTTGATCAATACATTGACTTGGCCGAAATCTTCTTTAATAAACTGAAAACCTGAAAATACATCTTCTTCATCGGTAATATCTAATGCATAACCTTGAACTTCAGTAACAGCACCAATGTTTGCACAGGCTTTTTCCAACTTTTCTTGGTCAACATCGATAAGTGCGAGCTTGGCACCTGCGGCCGCTAAAGTCTCCGCCATTGCGTAGCCTAGTCCACCCGCACCACCAGTAATTACTACAACCTTATCTTTTAAATCCATTGAATTACCCTTTATTTTTTATCTGTTGATTACTCTGAAGATCTAGGAGCAAACTGCTCAAAAATACTCGAAAAATCGCGTTTACCGTTACCTTGACGCGCATGGTTCACATAAAGGCTGCGCGCTAAAGCACCCATTGGCGTGCTCGAATTTGATAACAAAGCCGCTTCTTGAGAAAGTCCTAAATCCTTTACCATCAAGTCAACCATAAAGCCGCCTTGATAATCGTTTGACGACGGTACCGACTCCATAACATCAGGACAAGGATTATATTTATCTAACGTCCAATTACCACCACTACTGACTTTCATTATGTCTGAAAGCACTTTAGGATCGAGTCCGTGGTCAATACCCATCTGCAACGACTCTGATGTTGCCACCATCAATACTGACAACAGCATATTATTACATATCTTAGCCACTTGCCCAGCACCAGGACCACCCGCATGAAATATATTGGCCCCCATAGCCTTAAGTGCAACCTGTGCATGCCCAAATCCGCTATCACTGCCACCACAAATAAAGGTCAACGTGCCAGCAGCAGCACCTGCGGTGCCTCCTGAGACTGGCGCATCAACAAACTCTAAACCTTTGTCAGCAGCGTGCTTTGCCACAAAGCGTGCACTATCTGCATCTATGGTTGAGCAATCAATGAGTAATGTCCCTGCCGCGACCACATCGACTAATCCTTTGTTGTCGCTATCGCCAATATAGAGGCTACGAACATGTTTGCCAGCTGGCAACATGGTCACCACAATATCAGCACTGGCAGCAGCGCCACAGGCGCTCGTTGCGGTGAGTGCGCCTTGCTCGGCCAGCGCTTGCATTGCCGCGGGAACCAAATCAAAAACCTTAACAGTAAAGCCCGCTTTAATTAGATTAACGGCCATTGGGCCGCCCATGTTTCCTAAACCAATAAATGCAACAGTACTCATGTTTTGCTCCTGCGCACCCTTAACAAGTGCAGTATCGTATTTGTTTAAATCAGTAGGATGGGTGTAGCCTTAAAGCATATCCCTCAGAGGGTGGCTTGTTTCATCCCAAGGTGAGTTCATCAGTGATGACAGCAACTCATTCGGCACTGACGCCACGTCCTGATATAACCATTTCGGGCTTCTATCTTTGTCGATAAGTAACGCGCGCACACCTTCAGCAAAGTCAGCTTTAGCACAACAATTAACGCTTAAGCCTAACTCAAACTTGAACACATCAGCTAAACTCATGTCTGTGCCCAGCATTGACTGTTTGTGCACCAAAGCAAGGCTAATAGGGCTGCCCGCCAACATGACTTTGCAGGCTTTAGCTAGCCAAGGTTGTGTCTCTTTTTGTTCATCACTTAATGAACTGAGGCGCGCAACGATTGTTGATAAGTCACCAGCCATTAACTCATCTATCATCGCTTGGTGTGTTTCAAGCTGACTTGACACTAACGGTGTTGCACATTGTGTTTGCATGTCATCAAGCAGCGTATGCAGTATGTTGTGGTTAGCCGCTTTATCATCTGACCATGCCACCGTTGCCATCGCATCAAACAGTAACTCTTTGTCATCGCGATTGAGGTAATGGTTACCAATACCAACATAATGCGCATCTGCGCCATTCATGTTGTACGCGGTCATCCCTAAAAATAGCCCAGCTTTGCCCGGCATTCGGTTAAGGAAATAGCTGCCGCCGACATCCGGGTATAAACCGATGGTCACTTCAGGCATGGCAATCCGCGAATGTTCGGTAACCACTCGGTGACTTGCCCCCGCCATTAACCCAAGCCCACCGCCCATGACAATGCCATCACCCCACACTAATACAGGCTTGCCAAACGTATGCAGTAGGTAATCGAGCTGATACTCTTGCTTAAAAAAGTCAGTCGCTTGCGCAGTGACTTTACCCGGTGTTGCCACTGCAGCATGGTAGATTGCACGCACATCGCCACCAGCACAAAACGCTTTATCACCAGCACCATCTAACACGATAGCAGCAATATTATTATCGCTACGCCACGTTGTTAATTGGCTAGTTAACAGCTGAACCATCTCAATATTAAGCGCGTTAAGGGCTTTTTCGATGTTAAGCGTTGCCACGCCAATCTGTTTACCCGATGCGGTGCCTAATGTTTGGAACACCACACTATTGGTTACAGTATCAGTGACCGTATTTGTAGTGGTACTTAATGATGTAGTCATTAGCCGTTTTTCCAGACTGCTTTACGCTTATTTAAAAAGGCGCTCACACCCTCAGCTTGATCTTCAGTATCAAACAAGTCTGCAAACTCCTGACGCTCTAATGGTAATGCTTGAGCCCGAGGCATGCTGCGACCCGCTTGAACTAAACGCTTACACGCGGCAACACTGCTCGGGCTTTGATTAGCCACTCGTTCTGCCAATGCCATCGCAGCATTAAAGCTATCACCCGTAGCAACAACCTCCTCGACCAGACCTATCGCTTCCGCTTTAGCAGATTTAATACGCTCACCGCACAATATCATCCGCTTAGTCCAGCCTTCGCCCACGAGTGCGGTTAAGTTTTGTGTACCACCGGCACAAGGCAGTAGTCCGACAGTCGCTTCCGGTAATGCCAACTGTGCTTGCTCTTCACAAATTCGAAGATCACATGCTAGCGCCACTTCAAGACCGCCACCCATTGCATAGCCGTTAATAGCGGCTATCGATACACCACGAAAGGCACTTAATGCTTCAAACGCTTCACCAAAATAACGCGCCATATCTGCAGCGTTATTTTTATCACCATCGGCAAACAGCTTTAAATCTGCACCAGCGGAAAAGAACTTGTCTCCTTCGCCTGTAATAACTAAGGCGTAAACCTCTTTGTTATCGTTTAATTTAAGTACCTTGGCTTTGAGCTCCTGCAAGCTTGCTGCGGTCCATGTATTCGCCGGCGGGTTGTTCATGCTGATAACCGCGGTATGGCCGACGATCTTCTCTAATAATAGTGACATGGAAACTCCTTTTAAATTATCTTGAATCAATGATTAAACGGCTTTGTGATTGTATTAACTCAATAGTTTTAGTAATTGCTTATAAAATCGCGCCGGCGTTTTCATCTAATAAACGACGAGAGATAATCAAACGCATAATTTCGTTTGTTCCCTCTAAGATCTGGTGCACACGCACATCACGTACATGGCGCTCTAATGGATATTCTCGAATATAACCATAACCACCGTGGATCTGCAGCGCTGCATCACACACTTGGAAGCCAATATCGGTAGCAAAACGTTTTGCCATAGCGCAATACGCCGTCGCTTCAGGATCTTTTTCATCCAATTTAAAGGCGGCTAAACGCACTAATTGCCTGGCAGCCACGAGCTCTGTAGCCATATCGGCTAACTTAAACTGCAGCGCTTGAAACGCGGCCAAAGGCTTACCAAACTGCTTACGCTCGTTCATGTATTGTGTTGCACGTTCAAGTGCTGCTTGTGCAGTACCGATTGAACAAGTCGCAATATTAATTCGACCGCCATCGAGCCCCTTCATGGCGAAAATAAAGCCTTGCCCCTCTTCGCCGAGCAGATTGCTTACGGGGACGCGGACGTTGTCGAAGGTGATTTGGCGAGTTGGCTGCGCGTTCCAGCCCATTTTATCTTCCGCTTTACCGTAGATAACGCCTGCTGCATCGGCAGGAATAGCAATCGCAGAGATCCCTTTTGGACCCGCTTCGCCTGTACGACACATCACCACTAACAACTCTGTCGCACCTGCGCCAGAGATAAACACTTTTGAACCAGAAATTAGGTAGTCATCGCCATCGCGTACCGCTTTTGTTTGCAGTGATGCAGCATCGCTACCCGCGCCAGGCTCGGTTAAACAGTATGACGCCAAATTTTGTCCTGTAGTCAATGATTCAGACCACTCGCTACGCAAGGCTTCAGAGCCAAAACTGGTGACCATCCACGTCGCCATATTGTGGATAGTTAGCATGGCCGTAGTCGCAGTACATCCCATCGACAGTTGCTCAAAAATAATAGAAGAGTCTAAACGAGATAATCCCATGCCACCTTCAGATTCAGGTGAATATAAAGAGCAAAAACCGAGTTCACCTGCTTTTTGGATTACCTCTTTTGGAAAGTGGTGTTCTTCATCCCATTTGCTAGCGAAAGGGGCAAGTTCCTCTCTTGAAAACTGGCTAGCTAACTCTGCGAATTGGCGTTGGTCGTCATTCAGATTAAAATCCATCTGTTTACTCCTTTTTTACTGTATACGGTACTGTAATTTGCCTTATTCAAGGCTTAGGGTCTTTAGCTAATGATTGCTTTTAACGACTATCAATCGTTAATGGCTAACCTTGCTGACCTCTATTCATTATTAAGTTTTTTTGTTTGATTTAAGCTCGCCTAATAAGCGGCTAAGCCAAACGAACATTGCCACCTAAAATAGGTGGCAATTAGCTGATATTATTACTTAAGGTCGATAGTCATGTTGGGAGCTGACGCCACCGCGATGTCAGACTCAAACCAACGAGCTGTAATAGTTTTGGTTTCAGTATAGAAACGCACAGCTTGCTTACCGTATGCATGTTGATCGCCGTAGAAACTGCCCTTCCACCCCGTAAATGAGAAGAAAGGTAACGGTACCGGAATTGGCACGTTAATACCGACTTGACCCACTTCAATTTCATGCTGATATTTACGCGCGGCTGCACCACTGGCGGTAAAGATAGCGGTGCCGTTGCCGTAAGGGCTATCGTTAACAATCTCAATAGCTTCTTCCAATGACTCGGCGTTCATACAGCACAGTACAGGGCCAAAGATCTCCTCTTTATAGACACTCATGTCGGTGGTGACCTTGTCAAACATGGTAGGTCCAACCCAGTTACCTGACTCGTAGCCCTCAACAGTAAAGTCGGTGCCATCAAGTAAGCAATCAGCGCCCTCTTCGATACCTTGTGCAATAAGGCTTACGACTCGTTGCTTAGCCGCAGGGCTAATAACTGGCCCGTAGGCGGCGTCTTTATCATCCCAAAGACCAGGTTTAACTTTTGAAATTGCCTCTTTAAGCTCTGGGATCCACTCTTTCGCGGCGCCAACAAAAACGGCAACCGACAATGCCATACAGCGCTGACCAGCAGCGCCAACGGAGGCACCGACTAGGTTATTGATAACCTGTTGCTTATTGGCATCAGGCATAATAACGCAGTGGTTTTTAGCCCCGGCAAATGCTTGCACACGCTTCAGGTTATCGGTCCCCGTCTTGTAGATGTATTGCCCGACATTGACTGAGCCTACAAAAGAGATTGCTTTAATGTCTGGATGGCGTAATACAATATCAACAGCTGTCTTGTCACCATGAACTAACTGGATAACGCCTTTTGGCGCGCCAGCCTCTACAAACAGCTCAATAAGGCGCTGTGGCGTCATTGGGTCTTGCTCTGATGGCTTAAGGACAAAGGTGTTACCGCAAGCAACAGCCAGTGGGAACATCCATAGTGGGATCATCGCGGGAAAGTTAAACGGTGTAATACCCGCACATACGCCTAGAGGTTGGGTGTAGCTATAGGTGTCGATTGAACGTGCCACGTTCTCTACCGTTTCACCCATCATCATCGAAGCAATATTGCATGCGTGCTCAGCCACTTCGATACCACGCCAAACATCACCTTTGGCATCATCAAACGTCTTACCCGTCTCTTGTGCCAAGATAGTCGCTATCTCATCATGATGCTCTTTTAGCAGATGCTGATATCTAAGCATCACGCGTGCACGCTCAGAAACAGGTACCTCTTTCCATGTCTTGAAAGCGGTTTTCGCGCTGGCTATAGCGGTTTCAACTTCGCTCGGCAGCGCAGCATTCACAACTGCAATCGTTTCATTGTTAGCAGGGTTGGTAACAGCAATCTGGTGATCGCCAGTACCTAAAGTCCATTCGCCATCGATGTAGTGCTTAACTTGAATAGTCATATCGCTTCCTATTTATCATCGCCTATTTTTGATAGTGATGAGCAAAATGATGATTTAAGGGCGGCCATTATTATTTTATTTTGCGAAGCATCACTGTTGGGCAGTGATGCTTGCCGCTGGCTTACCCTTAAATCGAGTCTTGTTGAATACGGTTTATCTATTGCTACAAATCGCCAAAGTTGACGATTAACAGTTCAAAATACGGTTTATAGTTCAATTGCCATTGCTGTTGCTTCGCCGCCACCAATACATAGCGATGCAACACCTTTATTTAGCCCACGCGCTTTAAGTGCATGGATTAAGGTGACCAGCAAACGAGCACCTGAGCAGCCAATTGGGTGACCCAAAGCACATGCACCGCCGTTGACGTTGACCTTTTCAATATCAAGTCCAAGCTCTGAAACAGCCAACATTGTAACCATGGCAAAGGCTTCGTTTATCTCAAACAAATCAACTTCTTCTTTAGTCCAGTTCACTTTATCTAACAGCTTATTCATCGCCCCAACCGGCGCGGTAGTGAACATTGAAGGCTCTTGTGCATGCGTAGCGTGGCCTTTAATGGTTGCCATCACGTTAAGCCCAAGAACAGTTGCTTGTGCGCGGGTCATTAGCATCAATGCTGCTGCACCGTCTGAAATTGAGCTTGAGTTTGCGGCGGTAATCGTGCCGTCTTTCGCAAATGCAGGGCGTAGTGTTGGGATTTTGTCTGGGCGAGCATTACCCGGTTGCTCATCGGTGTTAACCACGATATCGCCGCGGCGATTAACCACAGTGACGGGAGTGATTTCCGCTTCGAAAGCGCCTGTATTAATAGCGGCGTTGGCTTTTTCTAATGAACTCAGTGCAAAATCATCCATCTGCTCGCGAGTCAATTTAAAATCATCGGCGGTGTTTTGAGCAAACGTGCCCATAGCGCCACCGGTGTAGGCGTCTTCTAAACCATCAAGGAACATGTGATCTAACACCTTGCCATGACCCATGCGCATGCCACCACGCGCTTTATCGAGAAGATATGGCGCTTGGCTCATATTTTCCATACCGCCAGCGACAACCACATTTGCACTGCCTGCTTTAATTAAATCGTGCGCCAGCATGACGGTTTTCATACCTGAACCACAGACCTTATTCACTGTCGTAGCACCGACTGATAATGGCAAGTCAGCACCAAGAGTAGCTTGACGCGCTGGCGCTTGGCCCAGGCCTGCAGGCAATACGCAGCCCATAAGCACTTCATCTATCTGTTCGCCTTTCAAGCCACTGTGCTGCATTAACCCTTTAATCGCAGTCGCAGCAAGTTTTGGCGAAGCGACGCTTGAAAGTGCCCCCTGAAATCCACCCATAGGGGTGCGTTTAGCGGCAACAATAACGATATCTTGGTTTGACAGATCTGAACTCATATATACTCCGGTATGACTTTAGGGCTTATTTTTATGCTCGACTCGCGATTTACGTTAAGTTCATAAGATAGGTTTATTCAAATGATTACAGATACCTACGTATAAAATAGAAATACAACATTTCCATAAAACCGCTAACGATTAAAATGTGATCTCGCTCAACATTTCCACACTGTGACGTTTACGCGAACGTAAAGCAAGCCCTGATTGGTCAAACCCATACCAAAGTATACTGTTGTGATGTCACTTAGGATTTACACAAAAGGTGTACAGCAGAAAGTACGGCAGAAATAATGACACTAACAAAAATTTTTTAGGCAAGAAAAATGGGTCTATAGAAGGAGGTATTACTTGCTGTTCTTATAAACCTGAGACAATAAAAAACCGGTACCCAAATAGATACCGGTTTAGCTATAACTATGATTGCGAGAAATGTTACAACACTTCAGTTTCCCAAGGGGTTCTTCCGTTCAAATCATCCAAGTTGTAAGGCGTTAACTGATAAACATAGTAGTTGAGCCAGTTGCTAACGAGCAAACTGCCGTGACTGTGCCAGCGAGCAATAGGCTGTTGAGTGGGATCATCATTGCTAAAGTAGTTCTGTGGTACCTCAGGCGCACCACCTTGCGATAAATCTCTATTGTACTCATCTTTTAATGTCGACTTTTGATACTCAGGGTGACCCATAACAAACAAATTACGGCTATTTTTACTGAGTACCATATAGGCACCCGCCTGCTCTGACTCCGCTAATACCTGTAGCTCAGGATGTTCACGTAATTTTTCTACATTCATTTCAGCAAAACGAGAATGTGGCGCATAAAATTCGTCATCAAAGCCACGAAGCAACGGAAAATGTTCACAAGTTCGTGTGTGGACAAATACCCCTGAACGTTTCGCCTTCAGCAGTGTACGATTAAGTCCATACAGGTGGTAGAGCGCTGCATGAGCGGCCCAACATAAAAACAGTACCGATGTGACATGTTGCTGTGACCAATCAATAATCTCTCTGATATGATCCCAATAAGAGACATCTTCAAATTCAACCTGACCTAGCGGCGCCCCTGTAATGATAAGACCATCATAGTTTTTACCGCGCACCTGCTCAAAATCACGATAGAAATTATTCATATGATCGATTGAAGTGTGCTTAGACTCTTTATCGTGAATGCGCAGTAAATCCACATCGACCTGCAAGGGTGTGTTACCTAATAGACGGAGTAACTGGGTTTCAGTTTCAATCTTGTTTGGCATCAGATTGAGGATCAGTACTTTCATGGGACGAATGTCCTGATTCGCAGCACGCGTTTCAGACATTACAAATATGTTTTCAGACTCCAAGGTTTCTGCCGCGGGCAGATTGTCAGGGATTTTAACCGGCATACAGCGCCTCTTATTTAATTAGAGTAATAACAGAAAGAGGCGCCAGTAACCCTTGCATCGCAAGTCGGTTTAGCGCGCTACCTTCTGTAATAAAACCGACATAGGCTCACTAGAGGCTAAATCGATTCTATAAGCTTGTTCGTTGATAAACATAAGTTTGTCGTTAAGGCTAATATGCGCCCCGACAGTATAAGTGTGCCCTTCTTCAAACTGATCTCGGTTGATCAGGAACTGAAAAGATGTCGGCGTACTAACATCACTGCGTTCAAATTCAGCGATGACTACCGCAGGTGCATCCATCAATGAAACGTCCTGCACTTTAATGGTAATAACAGCTTCAGCTGGTAATGTTATACGCTCCTTGTACCAAACCTCTCCTTGGATCTCGACTATCGCATTTGAGGTCGCACAGCCCGATAATAAACCTGCGGCGACAATAAAAGAGATTAAAGGCTTAAAGCAATTTTTCATGTTAACGCTCCTAATAATACATTAAGACATCTAGAAGTCTATATGTCTGAAGTTGAAATTTGTATGACTTTAAGGTGAATATCACAGCTATTAGCTAGTGATCACCTATTGCGTTTGGCTGAACTCAGTATCCCTGTCACAGCAACGTACAATTAATCTTGTTCTAATACACTAATGTTCCTATGATAAGTGACCTATTTGAAGTCGAATATTTATATGACAAAAGCAACTGCAATAATTGTGGGCGCAAGCTCATTACTCAGCCGTGAAATAGCAAAACAGCTTGCTGACGATGGTGTAGAGCTCGCCTTATTAGCACAAGATCCACAATCTCTCACTGAGTTTAGCCAATCTCTTCCGACTAAGGCTGAAGTATTTCCACTGCAAATAGATGATCCTCAAGCTGTTATTTCAACACTTAATGCAGTGTGGAACTCTCTAGGCGGCGCCCATCTAGTGCTAGTCAATACAGGATTAAATAGCTATGACCCTGAACTGCCTTGGCAACCAGAGCAGGATATCATCACGGTAAATGTGCAGGGCTTTTCAGCCATATGCAATACAGCCTTTAGGCTTTTTCGAGATCAAGGCTATGGCCAATTAGCGGCGATTAACTCGATTGCGGGTTTAAGGGGCGGACCCAATGTTGCCTATCATGCATCTAAAAGTTACGCCGAGAACTACTTCGAAGGGCTGAGCATGCATGCCCAGCGATTAAAGCTACCGATCACCCTTACTGATATCCAATTGGGCTTGCTCGATAAAGCAGCCTTGCAGCAGAGCCGTATTTGGCTATCGCCTCCAGCAGAAGTTGCAAGCCAAGTCATTAAAGCGATGAAAGCCGGTAAACGTAAAGCCTATGTCACTAAGCGCTGGCGCCTTGTTGCTTGGCTGACCAAGCTGCTACCAGAGTTCGTTTACAATACCCGTCATTGGAAAACTAAGGCACAAAAGCAAGCCGAAAAAGCCGCTAAAAAAGACTAGCTGTGAATTGTGGCTTAATGAATTAACAAAACAAAAAAGGAGCCTTTAGGCTCCTTTTTTACTGGGGGGGAGATCCAAGTCAGTCTGATGACTAGAAGGTATAACCTACGCTCACCATGTAAACCCAAGGGTTGATATCGGTTTCAACTTTCTGCGCAACATCACCTAGGTTAAATTTAACGTCACTGCTGATTTGCGCATACCAAACAGACGCGTTCACTAACCAATTTTTGTTGATTTGATAATCAACACCCACTTGACCGGCTAAGCCTACCGAGCTACTCATACTCAGGTCCGTCAATGCGCCATCTAAGTCATCGGTAAATTTATTGTCATAGAAGTTAGTATAGTTAACACCTAGACCAATATAGGGGCGTAACTTAGATTGTGCATCACCAAAATAGTACTGCACGACTAATGTGGGCGGAAGTTGTTTAGTCTCAGCGATTTTTCCAAGCGTACCTAATGAAATATCATGTGAGAAAGGGGTCGCTGCCAAAAGCTCGATACCAATGTTATCGGTAAGCATGTAACCGAAATTTAGGCCAAGTTGAGTATTATTACTCACGCTAAACTCAGCGACATCAGCAACAATAGGGCTAGATTCATTAGGTGCCACCACAGCGACACCTGCGCGAACAATTATGTCACCCGCTTGGTGTGCAAGTGCTGAAGAGGTAAAACCGGTAGTAAGTAGGGCTGTAGCAATCAATCCAGAAACGATATTTTTGTTCATCATATTACTCCATCAATACAACATGAGTTGCTGTTTTTATTATCAATATCCTTACATTGGTGCGTAGCCTGCCAGAATTAACACCAGCAAATCTTGATCCAGATCAATAGCGAGACCAAATACCTATTTAGCGGTAGTTGGTAGTGATCTAGGTCACGTTTTCATAAGGTATATTGAAGTTGCATCTTATAATTTCGTGATAAAAAGCAAGTACGTGCATAAGTTGAACAGCCATGAAAGATCGCGTAGCTACAGTTCGTTCACATTTAATATTACTGCGTTAAGAGCAGAGTAAGGCTAAAAATCAAACAGCAACGCGCAGAAGAGGATAGTGTTTTAACCATTGCTTAACCTCGAGTCTTTGCTGAAAGAGTTGTTTGCTTCTTTGGGGATTGTGGCTCAAGGTTAATTCAAATAACCTTTCACAGCCAAAAGGGGCGGTTATTTGTAGTGATGCAGCTCGATATTGTTCATTTCCTTGCGTGATAGAGACCGCTACAGCTGTCTCCTTTTCTGGCCAATAGCCCATCGCATCGTGACATGATTTATAGCGGGCATCTTGATTTTTAAGGTGCATTCTAGCTTGATTCTTAACAGACCATGGGTAATTTGGCGCCATAAGCTTTAACTGAGACTCATAGTGCTTATCTTGTTCAGCGCTCAGATTTCTTGAGTCAAAGTAGATAAGATCAATATCATTTAGTGGTCGAGAATTAAATGAATGCAACTTGTCCCATACTAGGTTACGCACGAAACCTGCAGCTAACATCCATTGGGGTAGGCCCATTTCCTTAGCGACTAATAAAGCTTGATAACGGTAGCCATCCTCTCTAAGCCATTGAGTAATTTGCTCTCTTGCCTCAATCATGAATAAAGCCTCAGTTAAATTACTGCAATAAAAAAGGAGCCTAGGCTCCTTTATTTCAAAAAATAAGCTTTATGACCTCGGTGCAGGCACCGCTTTCATCAACACTTCCGTGGTGAATTTGTTATTGCTAATAACAGGGAAGCGATCATAAGTTTGGAATATCACTTGGCCTTTGTATTCGATCATTGCTACTACGCCATAATGAACTGAATCATCTATAGACGCATCTGGTAATAAGAACTTAAACGGCACTGGCGCCCGTACAATATTGAAGCTCTTCTGAGCAACAATAACCCCTGGCGTGTCTAAATCAATGATAGCGATCGTGATAGAACACCCCTCCGGCAGCGCCAACTTCTCGAGATAACCCGCCGCTCCATTTACCATTACAGGTGGGACTTCTTCAACGGTTACACATGCGCTAAGTGTTAACAAACACAGTAAAACGGTCCACTTTTTTATTACTGAAATCATCTTTTCATCCTGAATATTTATCTTTAAAAATAGCGTGAGTTATGACTTTTTATTGGTCATGCGGATCAGGCCTTCTTGGGTCGCTGAAGCCACTAATTGCCCCTGCTGATTGAAAAACTGTCCAGTCACAAAACCACGTCCACCACTGGCATTGGGACTTTCAATGCTATACAGCAGCCACTGACTTAAATCGAATGAGCGATGAAACCACATTGCATGATCTATGGTTGCCATACGCATACCTGAGGTTAGAAATGACACGCCGTGGGGCTGAGCTGCCGTCACCAAGAAATTAAAGTCCGATGCATAAGCCAGTAGATAATCATGTACGCACAAGTTCTCAGGTACCTTGCCATTGGCACGGATCCAAACATGGCGCACCGGCTCAGTGGCTTTACCCGCTAGCGGATTGCAGGGGTTAACCAAGCGCATCTCTATCGGGGTATCTGCCATAAACTTCTCTAACATTTTGGCAGGGACTTTGTCTTGCAGCGTCATAGCCAGCTCTTGCTGATTAAGTAAGCCTTCAGGTCCAGGCACCTCTGGCATAACAGCTTGATGCTCATAACCCTCTTCGTGGGCCTGAAATGAGCAAGTCATATAAAATATCGGACGACCTTTTTGAATTGCTTTGACGCGACGGGCACTAAAACTCCCCCCGTCTCGCATATTTTCTACGTCATAAATAATCGGTAATTTCTCATCACCAGCACGTAAGAAGTAGGAGTGCAGTGAATGCACTTTACGATCAGCTGAGACGGTTTGTTTCGCTGCGCTTAGGGCTTGGCCCATCACTTGACCACCAAACACATGACCAAAGCCTAAATCTTGGCTTTGCCCGCGAAATAACCCCTCTTCAATCTGCTCTAAAGAAAGTAAGGCGAGTAGATCATCTAATACTTGACTCATCGGAACCTAAAAATGTGGCGACTATTACTGGCTAGCTTAACTCAAGACCCCCTTTCCTCGCCAGCTTTACTCTATATCGATATTACGTTGTTCCGCCGAGGCTTTAGCCCATGCTAACACCTGTGCTTCTCCCGATGATCGGCCTCGATAGGGCTTAGCACGGTAGATCTCACCCCAACGGCTGTGAATGACTTCAGGTGTACACTCTTCAGCAGTAAATCGACTCGCGCTAAACTCGACGAGTTCAGCTTGGCTAATCGCACCAGCAGCGGCAAAGATGTGTTTCCCAGACGGGCATTTGGAGCTGCATAGGTAAAGCATCACTGACAAGGCCGTCGTTTTTGAAAACAGTGGCCTAACTGCAGGAGCAAGGTGCTGAGCTGTCATTTGGGTGACGGCATGGGGGGTAATCGTATTGACCGTAATACCAAACTCATCGCCTTCAAGGTGAAGGCTATTAACCAAGCCTAGCAACGCCATTTTGCTCGCACTGAAGCTCGACTCATATACATCGCCAAAGATTGAACTGGCGCAGGTCATAATAATTCGACCGTAACCGTTAAGCTTCATGCTTGGCCATACCGCCTTCGTCATGTTAAAGCTGCCATGCACATCGACATCAAACTGGCGTTTCCAAGTTTTCTCACTTAAGTGTTCAAACGGACATGAGTGATGGATACCTGCATTGTTGATTAAAATATCAACTTTCCCCCAGTCCAACAGCACTTCATCAACCATCTGTTGCACCGCAGCAGAATCACTGACGTCTAAACAAAATACTTTGGTTTTGCCCCCCAGTGCAGTGACAGCTTGAGCACAGCTGCGCAAACCTGCATCTTTTAAGGTTAATGGTTCATTATCTACAATGACAACTCGTGCTCCCCGCTCTGCTAACGCTATAGCATAAGCTCGCCCTAAGCCTGAAGCTGCACCAGTAATAATGGCAACTTGGTGTTCAAAACGCATATCCCTAGACCCTCAGATATTTTGCAGGTGACTTCCCTGTAACACAATCGACAACTTAAAATGTTCAAAAACTAGGATTTGACACTGCAGTTGCAAATCCAAGCTCAATATTGCATACAACACTTGTGGACAGGTGTGCGCTAGATCTAAAAATTCAAACCGCTCTGCTCACCAAAGCCTCAAGTTGACGATAATGTTAACTTAGACGCAATTTTCGACAGGAAATCCACTTTTTAGACGCTGCTAATTTTGCTATGATATGAGATCTACACTCCTATGTTACGTCGTAATCCTGCGATATATATCTGTAAAGTAATAATAAAAATGAATCCTTGGATACTAGCAATACGCCCTCGTACCTTGCCTGCGGCGATTGGGCCATTATTGGTCGGTAATATTTTAGCCCTGCAACTTGAACAATTCAGCGGGTTCATCGCAGTCACTTCTATGCTCTGTGCCGTGTTATTACAGGTTGCGGTTAACTTAGCCAATGACTATTTTGACTTTAAAAGTGGTGTCGATACGGCTGAGCGTGTCGGGCCAGTTCGAGTGACACAAAGCGGCTTATTAAGTCCAACTGCGGTGCGTAATGCAATGGTTTTATGTCTTGTATTAGCACTCATTGTTGGCTCATTTTTAATTGCCCATGGTGGATGGCCTATTACTTTTCTAGCGGCGGCTGCCATTTTAGGTGCATTGGGCTATAGCGGAGGTCCATACCCCCTAGCCTCTCATGGACTAGGTGAAGTAGCTGCATTTGTCTTTTTTGGACTTGTTGCTGTGGTCGGTAGCTACTTTCTGCAAGCCGGTACCACCAGTAGTAGTGCCTGGCTACTCGGCTCAGCTATTGGTTTTCTTAATGCGGCTATAATGCTGGTTAACAACACCCGAGATATGGACACCGATATTAAAGCAGGCAAAAAAACACTCGCTGTGCGTCTTGGTTTAGCGCAAGCACGTATTTTTTATCAAAGTTTTGTCTACTTGCCTTTTGCCATTATCATTGCAGGTTTTTTGATGGGAGCACTCGCAGGTTTACCTGTGTTGCTGGCAGGTCTTGGGTTTATCCTGGCACGTACTTTATGCCGTGATTTTAATGAAGTCACTGGCGCCGCACTAAACCCTTTATTGGGACGTACGGCCAAACTCACGATGATTTTTAGCGCCTTGTTTAGCGCTGGGCTGATCATTGATTTACTCTTTTAGGCCTGCTCACTGAAAAGACAGATAAAAGAAAGCACTGAACATATCTACGTTCAGTGCTCTAGCCGCTATCCACTTACTATTTACGCAATAATGCTTATCTGAGTAGCATTAAGTCTAAGGATTGCCTAGTTAACATTTGCTGTACCGAGTGCATTAAACTCTATTTGATAACGCTGCTCAAACTCATCCCGAGTCTGCGCCGATACAGGCATTAATTGTAACTGTGACACGCTTAAGGCTTTATCTGTATCAGCTGCGCCGAAACCTGACTCAAAAGAGTGGCTCGCCTCACCGGCTGCTAACGATTGCAATGCAGCGACTGAATCTTGATCTGTAATGATTAACGCTTGGCTGGTTATACCGCCGCCCATCCAATGAAACAAAATATCTTCAGGCAAAGGAGCAATAAATAGCTTACCAGCCTGAGTGGTAGCAAACACATTACGATAGATATAACGACAATAGCTTGGATCTTCTGCGCAAAAAGGTCCACCACCGGTATATAACCTATCTGAGTAGTGCCCAGCTGTAGCTCCTGTCACATCACTGCCACTTAACTCAAATTCAACGTCAGTGGCTAAATTGTCACCTTGGTCGACATGGGTTGGGAAAGTTGCAGTTATCTTCATCTCATTGATATCAATAAATGTTAATGCATCATCCTTAACCTCTCTACGTTGAACCCAGAGATCATTATCAACAATACTGTCGTTAACTGCAGTGATAGAGCCTTCATGGATATGATAATCAGGTACAAGCACTTGCGCAGCACTGAGTGCAGATTGGAACTTACCTGCTAAGGGATAGTTGAGATACGTTAAGCTAAAATGCTCACTGCTCATCGGCGTATTAACATTGACCCGTTTACTCTGTGTCTCAGCGATAATGGCAATTTCGCTGCCATCATCAAAGTCACGACTATCGAGCAACTCACTAAATAGCAAGTTGCTGTCACTATCAAAACTGGTCACTAACAGTGGTGACTCTTCAGCAATATTAACTGCAGTGCCACTATTACTCAGCTCTCCATTGCTCACAACCTGTAAGGTTTCTCCACCGCTTTGGTTGACAAAGGTAAAGGCTTTAGCACTGTCCTGAATAGCGAAGCACTCAGCTACATCACCGTCATCAACATGCGTCAGTAATACTTTGCTTGCTTGAGAGAGCATGCTTAATTCAAATGTGCTGCTGCTCCAGTATTTATATGCTGGGTTTTGGCTACGGTAAAAATAGCTAAGGTAATGCGCTCCCGCAGGGAGCTCCTCAAGTAAAATAGCACCACTTTCATTGGACAGGCCTGTTGCTATCGATACACCATCAATATCAAAAACAGAGTAATCAACAGCTGAGATACCACAATTTGGGCTCTGGGCACTGCTGATATAGAGGGCATGTACAAGCTCTTCAGCTGGTGGCCACTCATCGATTGGCGGCGTTGGCGTACCATCATTTGGGTTATTTGAGTTACAAGCTGCCATTAGCAACATTGCTAAAGTAAGAGATGTTTTTTTCATCTTAAATCCTATCGTTGAAGCGGATAGCTCTTGCCATCAGCTCCATATCTGTGAGTGAAATGCTAATGGGGATTAAAACTGATAGTTTAATTTGACGTTGAAGTAGCGACCCGGCTGGCTATAAGTCTCTTCAGTTACCCCTAGGTTAGACATCAGGTATTTAGACTGGCCGGCAACATCCGCATACTCGATATACTCGGTATCAAACAGGTTATAAACACCCGCACGTAGATTCCAGCTATCACTGATGATTAGGTTGGCAGTAAGATCGAATATTGCATAGCCAGCGGTGTTATAAACCTCATTGAAACCATCACCTACCGGAAAGATGGTGAGATCTGTGGTTCTATCCATATTATCGGAGAAGCGTACTGTCATAC
Organism: Shewanella sp. KX20019; assembly: GCF_016757755.1. NCBI lineage: Bacteria > Pseudomonadati > Pseudomonadota > Gammaproteobacteria > Alteromonadales > Shewanellaceae > Shewanella > Shewanella sp. KX20019. The sequence goes on from NZ_CP068437.1 coordinate 3,524,208, forward strand.
CGAAATCCAGCTCTTTACTTGCAATTTCAGTGTAATAGTTGATACCGACATTACCTTTCAGCGGGCTCACTGAGTTGAGGTAATCACCGTTTTGATCTTCCCCATGGGTATAAGCAATATTGCCCCAAATTTCGATATCATCGTTTAACCACTGGCTGAAGGAGGCTTCTGCGCCGTATAGGGTCACTTTGTCATAGTTGATATAGCGGTATTCGAGTACATTAGGCATGCCAAAGCATGAACTAGCGCCGCAACCAACAAACTCCCAATCGATGTAGTCATTAGCCTGTGTATAGAAAGTCGTAAACTCATACTGGGTATCACCGTGATGACCACGAATACCAAGTTCAATAGTGTGGCTAGACTCAGACTCTAAGTCATAGTTGGCATTGATCTTAACCGGGAATGGCATCTTGCCATCTTTAATCTCCATCTCACCCCACTTCTGATCAGGGGTCGGCATCTTATATCCATAAGCATACTGGCTATACACGTTAAGGTTATCAGTAATGTGGTACACCAGACCTAACTTTGGTGACCAAAAATCACCTGTCATCGCCGCAAAATCTTCAGGATCACGACCTGTATCTTCAGCTTGTTGTTGATCTGGGGTGTTTTCATAGTAATCGTAACGTAGGCCTAATATGGCATTAAGCTTGCCTTGGTAGAAGGTAATATCATCTTGTATAAATGCACCAACGCGTAGACTTTCTGTATCAGCAAAAGAGAAGGTATCCGTGTCAGAGGGGAGCCAATTGCCACTGTTATCTTTGACTTGATAATCTCTTGGACGGCTCATCTCTGACTGCTCAATATCCAATCCATAAATAAGGTTATGGCTGTGGCTAGTTAGCTCGATGGCTTTACTAAATGTACTGGCAAAACCGACCCGATATTCAGCAAATTGATAGTCTCGCTGTTCATAGATATCACGCTCATAGCCTTGGCTACCATCATAATATTGGCGATCTTCAGATTGGTCTGTTTTACCGTAATAAAGTACAAAATCGACACTATCATGAATGACTCGGTCCTTATCAGAACGCAGTCTCAAAGAGGTGTTTAATGCCTGAGTTTGTCGATCATAATCTATTGACTGTTTATCCTCTAGGTCATCCTCCCAGCGTTCCATCTGCTGATTCATATAATCAACTGTTAGCTGTATATTGGTGTGCTCGTTAAAATGATATTTGCTCTTAACCAGCATACTATCGGTTATCAGATCGCTTAACGGCAGTGTTTCATCATAGTTTTGCTGCTCTTCACCGTAGCGACGTTGATAACTGACTAAATTATCAAAATCTCCAGCGGAAAAAGCCGCCGTAAAACCGCCTGAGTATTCATCGTTCATACCGGTATAGCCAGCATTTGCAGAGAAGTACACGTCATCACCTCTCAGATAATCATCAGCATCTTTAGAGGTCATCACAAGTACGCCACCTAAGGCATCTGAGCCATACATAGTCGAAGCTGCCGCTTTTAGCACCTCGACTTGCTTAAGCCCTTCCACCTCAGTCAAGCCACGCCCAGTTCCCTCAGCCCCAGGACCCAATGGTGAAGCGTACTGACTGTTTACACGTACCCCATCTTTCACCATCATCACCCGGTTTCCACCGATACCACGAATAGTGACCGAACTTGGTTTACCCGCACCGCCTTTTACATCAACAGCAGCTTCTGTTCTAAATAAGGTCGAAAAATCGGTGCTCATATTGCGGGCGATCGCTTCTTCGTCGATAACCACAACCGATCCTGCAACCTGATCTAATGTTTGCTCCATTCTAGAGCCAGAGATCACGATAATTTCATGAAAATTAGACTCTTTATTTAGGGCCTCCTCCGCTATAGCCTGTGGAGCTAGGGCTGCAGCAATAGCTGCGCTAAGTAATTTAACCGAAAGCTGCTTCATCATTGACACCCTTTTAAATCTTAATAGGAACTAATCTCATTTCTTTATGGGCGGGATTCTATCATGAAGAAATATTTACAAAGCGATCATGATCTCAATATTAAAACAGTTATAAGTTGTAATCATTGTCACCTATCTAGTTGTTTAACTTAGATAATACAGATACTTAACTTGTATACAAAACGCAATGCCAGACAATCGCCGCAGTAACAATTGTATCAAAGTAATGCAGAGTGACCGATGGTGTGAAAGCCGTGATTCACAGCTTCGATTAGCTAGCCGTATCTCGATTGCAACCAGAATGGAATTGGGTGCAGTAGCGCTGGGGAACTCCATTAAAATAGGAGATGCGCTTTGAGGTAGCCGAAAAGTTTGCCAATAATGATTAACTCATTGAGATGCCCATTTCATCGCTTATCAAAAGCCTAAGGGTGGAATTTAAGAGAGATAATGCAAGCCAAAATAAAGTACTTTATTCTTCCAGATAAAATAAAGCACCGAACGTATCTACGTTCAGTGCTCTAGATATCCACTTATGTATAAGCATTAATGCTTATCCGAGTAGCATTAGCTTACTTAAGCTGACTTTTAAATGGATCAAATCTTAACCAGTGACGTTCTACTCATAACCGTGGCGGCTCACTTCAGACCAATTCTTATCAACGTCCTCTTTGATAAACTGTTTCTTCGCTTCCGTTAGCTTTTCAAGCTCAATACCAACGGCGGCATGGGCTGCTGCTTTCGAGCTAATATCAGGGTAACTGACACTCTTTACAGCAAACTTCTTGAGGATTTCATCGAGTAAATGGCGCGCATATTTAACTTGCTCAAGTGAAGTATCAAGCAATGTATTGCCCAATTCTGGGTTATGGGCGTATAAACCATGAGATGCCATAGCGAAATCCCAACGCCATTGCGAATGACGAATAGCCATTATAGCGTCGTTCATTTGCGGCCAAGTTCCACCAGCATCCCACGCAGCAGCAGCTTCGTAATGCGCTTTTACCAATAAGCCTTCAACTTCACGTGCCTTAGCATTAATCGTTGTTTTGTTACTCTCAAGTGCGCTGACAATTTTTTGCTCGCTCTTGTGACAGCTTTGACAAACCTCATCAAAATGGTCCAGCGCCTTACTCACTTTATGACTGGTAAACGTATTGCCTTGCTCATCTTTAGTTTCAGGCATGTGACAAGTAATACAAGTCACCCCAGCGTCAGCATGTTTACTGCTGCTCCAGTGTTCAAACTCTGGATGACGTGCTTTTAAGATCGGGGTTTGAGAAATAGGATGGATCCACTCGTAAAAACGACGGGTATCGTAGTACTTCTCTATATCGTCAACACTGTTACCAAAAATCCAAGGGATATTTACTTTGTTACTGCGCTCTGGCTGAAAATAGTAAGTCACATGGCACTGGCCACACACTTGGGCGCCTTTCATGTTGTTATCTTGCTTTTCAAAAGGAAGATGCACTTTCGCCATCGCATCCTGAGCATGAGGGCGGGGTAAGGCCAATTCAGCCTTGCCATCAACATGACAATCAGTGCAATACACTACGCTATTCACTTCAGTGCCTAACTCAGTAAAATTTTTCGCAGAGAAGCCTTCGGTACCGAGCTCATTCATTAATCGCGGAGCATCAGGTGTTTTACAGGTCCAGCAACTGGCTGATAAACCTTTGTCACCCGCTTTAGGCGGCACACCAGTGCGCAAAGTATGTGTCACATCCGCGACTGCAAAATGGTGACCACGAGGGCTATGATACTCTTTGGCAAACGAAGATCCTGCCCACAAGATGATAGCGGCTGGATAACTAGCTAACATATCTTCGCGCTCTGTTTGCTCCGAGGTTTCTAGCCAGCTTTTATACTGCACTGGAAACTTCTCTTTTAAACTCGCATCACGCGCAGCTTGCTCTTTTGCTGCAACACTCGGCTCTGAAGCTTGCGCTAAACTAGCAACGCTAGTCAAAGACACAAACAAAAAAGCACTGACCACTTTAGCTAATATTTTTACACTCATCTAATTCTCTACTTACCTTAATTAACAGTTATATACCCAAGCCACTTCTAAATTCTGCATCTTGAGGTAATTTGGGGATCAATCATATTTTAAATAACAGCCCTAACCTGGACGTCCATCGATTCGTGGTTTTGACAGAATTGAAGCATAGTTCACCACAAACATAGCAAACGCTAAAGACCAAAATGCGCCTGCCATCCACAGCCACAATTGGTATTGCTCGGGCGCAATGATTGGCATCAATGCTCTTAATATTGCTGCGATAGGAATACATAAAAAGGCAACCGTCATATTCGGACCTTCATAGATATTTCGGCTAGTGTGGCCAAGCGATACTCTTGAAATCATCGACAAGCAAATACCCGCTAAAGTACCGATAGCAAATAGATGGATCAAATGACGGTATACCATAGTGTCATGAATGTTTGCAGCTAGCGCTAACAGGGTTATTGGCAAAAAGAGATACGCTATGTGTAAAGACCACAGCATAGGTTCTTTAAGGGTTTTGTGAGGAAACCAGCGTAACCAACGAACAAGGTGTAGCACTCCGGCGATAAGCAATAGAGCTTGCTCAACCGCCAACGGTAACACTTTACTAATGGCTTGAATAACCAATGCAACCATAACGACAATAAGGCTTTTTTCAATCATAGCGATTGGTGTAGGCTTGGTTTGCTTAATTCTTATTGCAGTAAAAAACGGAATAACTCGCCCGCCCACTATCGTGATAAGTAAGCCTAACCACCATATCATCGCTTGCCATATCTGTAGGCTAAGCGAGAAGTCTCTGCTACTTAACGCATAATAACTAAGTAGGTTTATCGATAAAGCTGCCACCAGCATGATGGGAAAGCCAATATTGTGCCATTGTTTAACTTTATAGACACAACGCCAGAGCTTTAATGCTGTGAGTCCTAAAAATAGTGAGTCAAATATGGCTGGCATCCACAGTGGAATTGAAACAGGTAATAGCAACATCAGTCGCGCTGTCAACCAACAGCCAAAGGTAAATGCCAATGCCCAGCCTTTCATCCCAGGTTGATTTGTCCAGGTCTGCACCGATGTCAGCAAAAAACCACACACGATTGCCAGCGCAAAGCCAAACAACATCTCATGGGGGTGCCACCATAGCGGCACCACTTTTACCCAAAAGTCGGTCTGAAATAAACTCAGCTCAGGGAAAAACCATGTCAGTAGCCAAAGCGGGACAAACAGCATAGCCACCAAGGCCCCTCCCAGAAAAAAGGGTCTAAAACCTAACCTAAACAGGGCGGGGATTTTTTCTGTTGCGGCGGGATCATCGATATTTAACATCACTTTGCCTTATCTTTAAAAAAGCATTTTATATGTATCTTATGTAATACCTTCAGTGTATCGGCCAAAAAAATTGATAACAATTGATATCTATACTGTTTTTTGCTTCTGTGAACTCTGTAGTTATCTCTCTTATTTAATTATTCCTTTAGGGGTACAATTTCGAAGTTGATAAGCGCTTAACTCGAGATAACCGGTCTAATCCTTGCTTGGTCAAATAAATCCATGATGAAAAAACGCCTTTAGCTTGCGGTTTTCATTAATAAAAGCGACGAGAAAAACGAACTTTAGCAGCCCAAAGGAACAAATAAGCCTTTCTGCTGAGCCTCCTTAGTTTAAATATTAGTCTAGACTAGGGGCAGCAGTTCAAATACAAGGATGTATTATGTTAATTCTGACCCGTTCAGTGAACAGTGCAATTATTCTCAGTAATATTTACGATGAATATGGCAACTCGTTAGGTGAAATAGAGATCAATATCTTTAAAGATAACCGTATAGGGGTGAAAGCAGATAAATCCATTGATATCGTTCGAGCAGAAACCCTAGAAACCGAGCGAGATTGATGGTGATAGGCCAAACCTCTTGTATATCCCCATCAATATAGCTCAGGGCTAACGCCCCTATGCATTCGTACAAGTGTGAAAAAATAGCTTTAGTTTCAATGTGCATTCAAAGTTTGTTAATGCATCTAGTTCTCTGTGCTAAATTAAATAACAGATAGTTAGGATGATTAAATTGGACAAACAATGGCTGATACAACAAAAAGGATCCTGGTACTCTACGCTCACCCCTCGCAAGAGCGTTCGGAGATCAATAAACCGCTATTTCGCGCCACCCAACAACAAGAAAATGTGACCGCGATTGATCTATATGCTGAATACCCCACATTTAGGATCAACGTAGATAAAGAGCAGCAACAGCTTCGAGACCATGATGTCATCATCTTTATGTTTCCACTTTACTGGTACTCCACACCTGCAATTTTAAAAGAGTGGCAAGATCTGGTACTCGAATATGACTTTGCCTACGGAGCAAACGGTAATGCCTTGGAGGGGAAAACCTTTATGTGCGCCATTAGTGCAGGTGGAAGTGAAACAGCCTATCAGGCTGATGGTTACAACCACTTTACATTAAGAGAGTTACTTCATCCCTTAGAGCAAACAGCATGCCTTACTGGTATGACTTACCTTGCACCTTTTGCACTATTTTGTGCCCGCAGTGCTTTTGAAGAAAACCGTCTGCAATCGCATATCACTGATTGGAAAAGGATCTTATTAGCGCTAAGTAATAATACTCTAGATATTGCACAAGCAAAAACACTCCAAAAGCTGAATGAAAACCTTAACATCTTGATAAAGGACTGATAATGACCGCTTATTTTATACAAGCTTTTATCTACTTATCGGCCGCAGTGATAGCAGTACCTCTTGCTAAACGTCTAGGTTTGGGGTCTGTACTAGGGTATTTGATTGCCGGTGTTGTTATTGGACCAATAGCAGGCTTAGTCGGCAGTGAAACAAGTACCTTGCAGCACTTTGCCGAATTTGGCGTAGTGATGATGCTATTTCTGGTGGGCTTAGAGTTAGAACCTCGCATGCTGTGGAATATGCGCCATAAGCTCATAGGTCTAGGGGGGCTTCAAGTTGGACTCTCTACAATAGTGGTGATGGGCATTGCATTCGCCTTTGGTTTTAATTGGAGTATTGCGCTTACGGTTGGTATGGTTTTTTCACTGTCCTCAACCGCGATTGTGCTGCAAACCTTCAATGAAAAGAACCTGACTAAAACAGAAGGCGGGAAAAACGCATTCTCTGTTCTACTATTTCAAGATATCGCCGTCATCCCTATGTTGGCGTTGATCCCACTACTTGCTCTGCCAGAGCTCATTGAAAAAGCACAATCAGCCGCAGCAACTGCCGCTCAGAAACATGAAGAGATATCTTTAGTTGCAGGGCTCCCTGGTTGGGCCTATGGCATTGTGGTATTACTCGCAATAGCCATTGTCGTTGTCGGTGGACATTACTTAAGCCGACCATTATTTCGTTACGTTGCAAGCTCTAAATTACGAGAGATTTTCACTGCAGCAGCTTTAATGTTGGTCATAGGTATTGCGGCGCTGATGAGCCTTGTGGGGCTATCTCCGGCCTTAGGCACCTTCTTAGCTGGGGTAGTGTTGGCTAACAGTGAATTTAGGCATGAACTTGAGTCTGTGATCGAACCGTTTAAGGGTTTATTGCTCGGCCTGTTTTTTATCACTGTGGGGGCAGGTATCAATTTTGAGGTTCTTGCCAGCAATGCAGGTCCAGTCATGGCGATGACCTTAGGTGTTATTTTCATTAAGGCGATGGTGTTACTGCTGTTGGCGATGATATTTAAGATCAAAAATAGCGACCGTTGGTTGTTTGCTCTAAGCCTTGCACAAGCCGGCGAGTTTGGATTTGTACTGTTAAGCTATACCGTACAGAATCATGTTATTCCGGTCGATTTAGCACAAATACTCTCTCTAGTGGTGGCAATTTCGATGTTCCTCACCCCTGGACTGTTTATTCTGTTTGATAAAGTTATTTTACCTCGCTACGAGCAAACAGAAAACACCCGTGAGCCTGATGTTATCGATGAAAAAGGCACGGTCATCATTGCCGGTGTAGGCCGATTTGGTCAAATAGTCAATCGCCTTTTAGTAACCAATGGCTTTAAAACTGTCGTGCTAGATCATGAGGCTCAGCAAGTTGAAAACCTCAGGAAGATTAACACCAAAAGTTTTTATGGCGACGCGACGCAACCCGACTTATTGCATACAGCAGGTATAGCGGAAGCCAAGATGTTAGTCATAGCCATCGATAATCCAGACCGAGCGGTCGAGCTCACCGAATACATAAAACACACCTACCCTAACGTTATTGTTCTCGCCAGAGCATTTGATAGAAGTAGTCTATATCGACTGCGTAAAGCGGGTGCCGATTTCATGGTCAGTGAGACCTTTCACTCCGCACTGCAACTGGGTAAACACGCATTAACTAAACTTGGGGTTCATCCATTTAAGGCTGAGCAGCAACGAGCGATATTTTTTGAGACAGAGATGGCCCATAAAGATACTCTCTACGAGTCTTGGAAAATGTTTGCAGAGGATGATAAACATTTAGTCCATTACCGCGACATGTTCATGCAATTGGAAGAGACACTAAGCGCAGCGATGAAGGATGAGCGCTATCGCAGCTTTTCAAAAATGGAGCGTGGCTGGACGCCACCACCTAAAGAAAATCATACCGTATTTTCAAAATCTGAGGCTGATGAGGCGTAGAGTTGCCTAATACCTTTACCATTAGGCAGCCCAAAATCTAATATCAATTTAATGAGTTCTATAGAAATGTAAGATATAAAAAAGCCCTCGCGCTAATTATTTTTAGCTGCGAGGGCGATATACCCATCCTACCTGAAGACGGCTCCGTTAGCTTAAGTTCATCTCTTGAACTTTTTCATGAGCTATCTCAGGAGTAGTAACAATCGGCTTTGAATGTAGATCAGCCTTTAGTTGGCCTTTACGATGCTTTAGTGCCGCATCGAGTTTTTTAGCGGCGCTGGTAATTGCTGGATACATCACAGCGTCATTACCAGACGATGATATTCGACTTCCCTCGTAATTGGTTCTAATTTCAACCTGGAATTCGCTATGCTCTTTAGAAATAATAATATCGAGTGCGATCAGGGTTGGAAAATGACTCTCTATCTTCGAAAACTTCTCTTGGACATGCTGCCTAACAACATCAGTAACATCAACGTGGTGACCAGAAAGATTTATTTTCATAGGTTTTCCTTTTTACAATGACTTCTCTTAATACACTTGGGGTTAGCGCGCCAAATTACAAGCTTTATTAATAAAAATTTATCTTAACAATTGCTCACAAAAAACACATGCACCGCTGTAGCCCAGTGTCCATCGGTAAAGTAAAAAAAATAATATTTTCAGTTTTTCATAAATTTGTCATTTAGCTATGGTTAAAACATATACTAACTGAGTAATTACTGACTCACGCACCACAAAGCAATCAGTCGCGCGCTTAATTACCTTCTACAAATTTAGACAAAAAACCCAGTTTTAGCTGGGTTTTTATCACGCTTTTAGCAAAAAAATTTAAATATATTTATTGCTTATTAAGACATCAATAACTTAGCGCAAACACTCTGCTTAATTTACTTTGTTTACACTCAATTTTGGCGCCTTAGGATCTGGGCCTGTCAGGGTAAATCGATAAGTGCCAGCTTCAGTCACATCAAGATGCATGTTTGCGCCTTTAGAAGCGAGCGTTTGTACCATATCCAGTGAGATATCCTCTTGCTCTGTTGCCGCACCTAAATCTACCGTAGACCAATCTCCAGTCGCGACCTTGAACTCATTGTCACCAACCTCAAGTGCGATATCGACAGTGTAGACTGACATGCCTTGATAGCTAAATGCATCGACCTCACCCCAACCATTCATTCCGCCACGAACATACACGGTATTGCCTGCAAACATATCCGCTTTAAAAATGGCTAAGGTAATTTCATCTCGGTTTGATGCATCAAAAACAAAAGCATAAGACGTTGCTTCGTCAGCTTCGAATGTCATGTTAGCACCACTGATTGCCAGCAGTTCGGCAACATCTAGCGTAACGGCTGCGTCGGATTCAGCAGAACCATAATCAACTGTAGACCAGTCATCTGAAGCAACTTTAAACTCATGGCTGCCCGCTGCTAATGAAATATCGGCGCGATAAACGCCTCCGCCCATATAGGTAAATGCATCATCAGTGCCCCAACCATTCATAGCACCCCGTACAAATACCTCGGTACCAACAAACGGCTCTTCGTTATAGATATTAAGCACAGGCGCTTCTTTATCAGCTGCATTAAACGAGAACACATATGTTGCATCAATTGCTGCGTTAAAGTGTAGATTTGCACCTGAACGCGTTAATGACTCATCGACATTTTCTTCAACTTGCGCTTCGCTTGCTGATAAACCACCAAAATCAACACTACTCCAGTCAGCAGATGCGATTTTAAATTCATAATCTCCAGCCGCTAATGTAATCGCGATGCGGTATTCCCCATCACCAACATAGGTGAACAGGTCGGTTTCCCCCCAGTCATTCATTCCGCCACGAACAAACACTCCAGTGCTACCAAACGGCACAACATCAGGAGCTCCAACGGTTGCATTAGCAAGCAACCCCACTCCCTGAGTATCACCTTGAGGCTTGACAAAAACCGCAGTGGTGAAAGCTGGAACAGTGAAACTTCCCTCGCCCTCTCCTGCATTAAAACTTGCGCTGGCAACCATAGAATCAACAGACGCTATCAATGTCGGGTGTAGCTCAAAGCCAGCCGCTGTAGGGATCGTATGACTCACTTCATTTGCACTGGCATTAATCATCACGACGAGTGCATCCACAGACGAGTCTAAGTCGGCTAAACCTGCGCCGTCATCAAGACTCATCACAATCACACCTTGAGTTTGACGCTTGCCCACATTGTGAAAACCAACACGTTCGATAATTTCAGCAGCTGTGGTTAACCTAAATAATGGGCTATGACTACGAATCGTTAAGAACTCATTAAAGACGTTAGAGGCCATCTCAATTTCTGACATTGAGGCCGCCGCATTTGGATTGGCAGAAATGCCCGCGATCTCGTCCCACTTAATGCCGTTGTCTTGCTCACGTGGCAGACCAACATTCCAGTTATGGCTGCTTTTAGTAAAGTCGACCCAGTTAAACCAGTCACCGGAGTCATAACTGTTTCTGTCCATTGATTTTGATCTAAGCAGATCAGCACCCATCTGTAGGAATGGGATCCCTTGGCTCAGCAGTGGCAGTGTTATGGCGATATTTTGTACTCGCACACGCTCCGCTAAACTCATGCCAATTGGATTTTTATACTGCAAGTTATCCCACAGTGTTTCGTTATCATGCTTAGAGACATAGTTAATGCTATCAGCTGGATCTAAGGTGTAAGCCGTCGGTTGGCTGTTCCAGCTATAGCTGCTGCCCTTGGCTGAGTTGCCATTGAAGTCTTTGAGGATATAGTTTTGCAGATTGCCAGCCATCGATAGGCGCAAGGTATCTTGATCACGCAGTGCATCATCGGACGCATCGACTTTGAAGAGGTTGCCACTGCGGACACTCTCTCTGATCCGGTCGTTAAAGGTACCCACTTCACTGCCTGCCATATTGGCTTGAGTGGCTTGTTCAAATAAGCGGTTGTCGGCCACTTCGCCAAAGTTCCAGCCTTCACCGTAGAAGTAGTTATCTGGATCTACAGCCTGCACAGCGGAGCGAGCGTTTAGGATACTTTGCTTAGGCATGTGCCCCATCACGTCAAATCTAAAGCTATCGAAACCATAGTCTTTAGCTAAGACCACCATAGTGTCGCTGACGAACTTATCCATCATGCGATGTTCTGTTGCCGTGTTTTCACAACAAGTAGAACGCTCAATAAGGCCCGATTCTTCGTTATAACGGTGGTAATAGCCTGGTACCAGTTTGTCGAGCACAGAGTTATCCCAAAGTCCTGATGAGCTGGTATGGTTATACACCACGTCCAACACGACTCTAAGACCCATGTCATGTAATGACTTATTCATTGCCCGTAGTTCAACCACTCTTGCTACGCCTTCACTCGTACTGGCATAGCTGCCTTCAGGTGCCATAAAGTGGTGTGGATCATAACCCCAGTTAAAGCCGTCAAATTCGCGCATGGCTTCAACAATTGCTTGGGCATCAGCAGAACCAGACAGAGTATCAGCCAGTATCGTCTCGATTGTGGCCGACTTATCTTGGGTTGTACAAGCATCTGCGGCATCTTCAATCTTGTCGCATAACATGGCTAACGTATCGGTAAGCTCAATACGCTCTGCACTATCTTCATTAATGCTGGCGATGTCGGTAACGGGTAACACATGGAAATGCGTTAACCCGTTGGCGACCAGTTTTTTAAGGTGCTCAACTGGGGCGGTGCCCTCCTCAGTAAATGCCAAGTACTTACCGCGGTTTTCAACCGATGTACTTTCATCACGAATACTAAAGTCCCTTACGTGCCCTTCATAAATTACCGCATCTTCTGGATTAGTGATGGTTGCAACCGGATGGTCATCCCAACCTTCTGGTTTTAAATCATCATCGTTTAGATTAACAAACTGACTGTAGCGGCCATTTGTAGATACATTCACAGAATATGGGTCAGTGGCTTCAATCGTCTCTATTTGCTTGGTTAACGGGTGATAAACAGTGATTTCGAAACGGTAAAATAAACGGTCAAGACTCATGTCGCCAGTGTAAGACCAAATGCCGGTCATGGTATCAACATTCATCGCTTCGCTGCGATTCAAACTCTTATCAGCATTGTAGATATTAAGCTTAAGCGCTTGGGCTGTTGGTGCCCAAACGGCAGCGGTAATGCCGCTGTCGTTATAGTCTAACCCTAGCATTGCTTCGTCGGCATCGTTCTCACCAGCAGTATAAAGCGCATCGAGCACTTTAGCCGCTTGCACAAACGTCGCTGCAACAGGAACATCATCGCCATTGTGGGCGGCGACCACTAACTGAGCCTTAACAATGTCCTTTACCTGTTCCGCCGTTAAGTCAGTGCTATATGCTTTCCACCCCGCCATGTGCGGCACAAGGGCTTTTTGAGCATCACTCAATTCAACCGCAGTCAATGTTACCGACTCGCTATTAATAATACGGTCAGGCTCCGCTTCTACGGTTAAATCACCGTTAATGGCATAATGCAATTTAACACTGCTGATCTCGGCATCATCTTGGTTCCAAATGATGGTTTCAGTATCCAGCCAATGGGCTCCCATTCCTGATATTGATAATGGCTGCACGCCTAAGCTTAAAATCGGATATTCGAACACAGATGGCTCACCATGTAAGGTGAAATTCATCCGTACAAATGTCTCGTCATCTTGCATCAACGGCATGCTCAGATCGCCGTCGCCAAGCGCCTTACCTGAACCTTCAGTGCCAATATGGATAATAAAGTTACCGCAGTCGCCATAACCCTCTTTTAAATTTACAATCCAATAGGCACCGTAGTTGGGGTCAATGCCATCAAACTCATGGCCATTAGCCCAGTCAGAGGTATCGAAAGGTGCAGCATATGCGTCACAGGTTTCGTTGTTCCAAGTGTGTAATCGATATCCGTCGTAAACTGGATCGTTAGCACTATTGTCAGCATCCTGCACATTGTTGTAATAAATAACACTTTGATCTGCGGCTGGGGTAAACACCGGCGCTGGCAGGGTAGGATCTGCCCCCACAACACACTGTTCATTATTGTCATCTGGCACTGTTGGCGCAGGGCAACTAATTGGCTCTGGCGCAACACAACGAGTACCAGCAGCATCTGGCACCATGGGTACATTGCACGTTAATAGCACTGCACCAGGTTCAGATGAGTCGCCACCACAACCTGCTAAGCTAGCAGCACTAATTGCCAATGCCAGTAACGTTATATTATTAGAGATCCTCAACATGAGTGATTTCTCCTGAATTAATTTAATAGTTGAATTAAGCAAGCTGGGTCTTTTTATTTCGGATTGATGCCGCTACTTGCCTTCATTAAGCTCTTTCTAGATAAAACTTGTCGTTACAGCGTGAGTGTCATACCGAAGTAGAACTCACGGCCAAAGTACTGCAAGGTGCCGGTTTGACTCTCATTGCCGAAGTAGCTTTTGGTTGGTTCATCGGTCAGGTTATTGACTTGGAATAACACCCCAAACGCATCGTTAACTTGATAAGACGCTTGATAATCAACGACCGTTTCAGCGGCAAAATTGACCACTTGGTTATTGATGGCGACCTGTTCAGAGACAAACTCATCTCGATAACGTGCGCTAACTCGCGTAGCAAAACCTTCATATGAATAAAACAAAGTGGCACTGGCAACGTTGTTCGACAGGCCGGGAAGTGACTGAGTTTGTTCTTCCCCCCCCAATGTAGAGGTCGTTTCAACCTCACTTTCGGTATAGGAGTAACTTAAGTTCACCCCAAGGCCATTTAGGCCATCAGGTAGCGCGGTAAATATTTGTGTGTAAGCAAGCTCTAAGCCGCGGATGTAACCACCTTTATTGTTATTAACGGCAGTAGTGTAAACACCGTTGGTGGTTTCAATTTGCTCACCACTGACAGGATCTTCAATTGAGTCAGGTACGTTGAAACCATTGCCAGCGAAATCAAAGTTATCGATGGCTAATTTTTCAATGAATGAGTCTATATCCTTATAAAACAGCGCAGCAACGATAGCCCCATCGGGTAGATAATATTCATAGGAGATATCGTATTGGTCAGCATAGAATGGTTTTAAAAATGGGTTATTTTCACTCGAACCGTTGATCACGCCATCATCACTTACTGTGGCACTGGCATCACCCGCCAAGCGGTTAATCGGTGGGCGAGACATCACTTTCGCTGCTGCAAAACGGACCTGAGAGTTATCCGTCACCTTAAAGTTCAGGTTCAAAGAGGGGAGATAATCGGTGTATTCAATGCCCTTTATCGTTGGAGCATAATAGTTATTGATGATCCCAACACCATCAACAATATACTGCGCGCCTAACGTTGGATCGCCCTTTACATTTTCAAGTAGCGTTGCCGATTGGTCTGTGTCAACACGACGGATCCCGAGATTACCGGTAATAGGCAGATCGCCCAATTCCATATCAAAGTTGACCATCACATAAGCGGCTAGGATTTTCTCAAACACTTCTCCACTTTGTAAAACTGACCATGAATAGTTACTGGTATAGCCTTTAGGATCATCAACGCCATCGGCATTACCCCATGTTTGTACCGGCTGTGGCGTGCCATCAGGGAACCAAGCCGCAAGCGCTTTATCCAAATCAATGGCTAGGTACGATGGGAAGTAGCTAAAATCACCCTCCCAGTCCACCACTGTCGTCATATCATCGGTCAATCTAAGTGGTGGCTCAGTGGTGGAGAATGCACCATCGTTACCATACTCAAACACTGAGCGGTCATTGGAGTAACTTCTGTCAGAGTACCGCGCACCAAACTCTACCGAGGCGATGTAATCATTTTCCAGCTCATATTTAAAGTCTAAACGGTAGGCTTTAACTTCGTCTTCGTTAACAAATGGGTAGATACCATATTTACTAACCATCACATTATCGATGTTAGAAAAAGCTGCAGCTTGATTAAAACCAACACTGGGGAGATCCAAACCATTTAACTGGTAATTGATGGCCACATTCTCATCAAATACAGGTGTGTCTATGGTTGCATCTTCAGCCAAGTTGGCCCACAACAAGCCGTTTCTAAAGTCGCTCTTTGCAGATGAATAAGAGACATCGATAGCGGCACTAAAATTCTCAGTCGCCTGCCATGTGCCGTTAATACCAAAGCTGTCGACTTCATCGTAGTCTTGGTTATCATCATTAACGATTTCAACACGCGTATAGCTTTGTGAAGTGCGGTTAAAGTTTCCACCAATGACTGCATTGCCATCCAGTACCGGATTAGCTACTGCAGCGTTAGGCCCCCCTAATTTGACTCGGTAACCTCGAGCAAAGGCCTCACTGTCAAAACGAGATACAAAGGCATCAGCTTTAAGGGTAAACGTATCGTTGGGTGCCCACTCAATCGCTCCCATGTATCCATTACGAGTCTCGACACCGCCTAGATGCTGCACCTCAAAGCCTTCGCTGATGTACTCTTTCGCCGCGTCAGTACCTTCAGGTCCATTGCTATCATTTGCAAGGCCATCGACGTCTTTAAGATCGTTATAAGCTAAGCCAATAAATTGCGTTGCGACACTAGGTTGCTCTAAACGGGCATAACCCAATGCCACGCCCAAGGTGTCATCTAAGTACTTTCCTTGATATGAAAAACTCAAACGATGACCATAATCTTCAGCGCCATAAACTTCACTGGCACGGTCGTTATACATGCCGCGCACGTTAGCAACGAAGCTGTGTTGTTCATCAATCGCCAATGGACTTGCCGTCGCCAGCTCAACGGTACCCGCCACCCCGCCTTCAATTAGCGATGCTTTGGGTGATTTGTAAACGGCTGCCGAAGTGATTAACTCTGATGGGTATTGGTCAAACTCGATGCTACGGCTACCACTGGTAGAAACTTGCTCTCTGCCGTTCAATGTCGAGAACACAAAGCCGCCGGACATACCACGAATGTTGATCTCTGCAGCTTGGCCTCCGGTACGTACCGCCGAAATACCCGGTAGGCGTGTAAGTGCATCAGCCATTGATACATCGGGTAATGAACCGAGGTCATCGCTACTGAGCTGCTCCGATACGGTATCGCCATAGCGTTTTTGATTCAGAGAATCAATTAGGCTGCGGCTGTAACCCGTCACCTCAATACGTTCAATCTCTTGATCTTCAGCGACGGTAACTTCTGCATTGGTTGCGGTTTTACGGTCCTCAACCACCACGGCTGCAGTCACTTTTTCATCTTCAGCGGCTAATACTGGCTGAGCTAAAAAAGCGCCACCTAATCCAGCCGTTGCTAGCGCTAATGTAAGGACACTTGGTTTAAAGTGTGACATTGGATCTCCCCTTGGCCTTGCTACTCTTAGTTACCCAATGTCCTCATATACGACTCAGACTAATCTGACATTAGGCTTATTTTTAACAGCCATACTAGCCAAGGTTGAATTTTAACCACAACAGACTGCATACGTATTCATAACATTTAAGCAACAATAAAAAGAGGTTAAAACGGGTTAAGCTATTGATTAAGATTAAAAATAACATTGGCAACTCAAATATACTTATTGCCGATGTTTTGCATACACTAGGGGTTTTGCGACATGTATCTCAAGATTGTCATCTTTACGCTTAAATACGAATAAAAATAGTTATCAATTGCCTGCTTTAATGTAAAATATTGCCCTCTTTTATAAAGAATTAGGCGCAACATTAGTGACGCCTAACATCTAGGTGGCAATCTCAGTGGTCTCACTTAACGCTAATTTCAAGCATTTGATTGACTCGCAGGCTTTCAATATTACCTCACGAGCATTAGCCGCTACCTTCGGTGGTTATCTTTTGTCGGCAACCGCCTGCGGCTTGCTCGCAATAATCCTGCCACTTGCCCCGGTTCAGAGCACATTGACCGCGATGATGCTGTCATTTTCTATCTATGCTGCGGCAATAATTTGGGTGTTTAGCGTTAGGCATCACCAGCTAGCTTGGCGAGACTTGCTCACCTTGAGCGGCCTTTTTTATCTGATTATTTTGCTGGTAAGTTAACAATGAAAGAGAATTTCTTCCGTAGCATGACATGGCTACACACTTGGGTTGGCTTGCTTGTTTGTTGGGTACTTTTGCTGATATTTTTCGCTGGAACACTGAGCTATTATCGCCATGATATTAGCCTTTGGGCTAAGCCTGAACTACACCAAAATGTAATTCAAGATTATGATGCCAGTCAGGTTGAAACTGTGCTTAATAGAGCCCAAAACTACCTCAATCAGCACGCTAGTGGTGCCCGTGACTGGCGTATCAATTTTCCAACAGATCGCAAACCCTATCTAAGTTACAGCTGGCAAACCCAGCCAGAAGAGGGACAGCGTCGTGGTAAATTTGTTGAGCATGTTGTAACGCAAGAACAGGACCAAGTCATCACCGATATCCGTCAAACAAAAGGCGGTAACTTTTTCTATCGATTACATTTTGATCTGCATTACATGCCAGCCAAAATAGCGCGATGGATTGTCGGTTTCTGTACCATGTTCATGTTGATTGCATTGATCAGCGGTATTGTCATTCATAAACGGATCTTCAAAGACTTCTTTAGTTTTAGACGCAACAAGGGCAGCCGAGCTTGGCTCGATGCTCACAATGTGAGTTCAGTGCTCGCTCTGCCTTACCACTTGATGATCACCTATACCGGACTCGTTACCCTGATGGCCATGTATATGCCATGGGCTGTCATCACTGCCTATGATGGTGATAGAAAGGCTTTTAGCCAAGAATTAAGACCAAGCCGCGTGCAAGTAAAGCCTGTAGGTGAAGCCGCAGACACCATTGCGCTAACCTCGCTACTGCCTCAGGTTCGTGAGTTACTGGGCAATACCCCTATTAGGCAAGTAGTCGTCAGTAATCCAGGCGATAAAAACAGTCGAGTCAACATTTATAAAGATACCGCTGAAGCGGTAACAGACAGAAGGATCGCCATTATATTCAATGCTATAGATGGCAGTCTTGTGAGTAAAGGACTCGAGCCTGACTCTGGCGCACAGAATACCCACGACACCTTAATTGCACTGCATACTGGTCGTTTCTCTGAGCCGGTATTACGATTGTTTTTCTTTATCTGTGGCGTCATGGGTTGCGCCATGATTGCCACTGGCACCCTACTCTGGGCAAATAAAATTCGTCAGAAACAACATAAGCAGATCAACCAGGGCAAGAGAGCCAGCGTTGGACTGCGCTTAGTCGAAGGGTTAAACCTGACTTTTATTGCAGGTTTACCTCTGGCTGCAAGCGCATTTTTCTACGCAAACAGGCTATTACCGCTAGATATACTCAACCGCGCACAATGGGAAGCTAATAGCTTTTTCATCGCATTAGCTGCTGTTGCTGTTATCGCCTGCATTAAACGAACACTGCCAATATGGCGTTACGTGTTGGCCTTATCGGGCGCTAGCCTAATTGCGATACCGCTGCTCAATGCAATGACCTCAAATAGTGATCTGCTGAGCAACATTAACCAATCTCAATGGTCTTTAGTAGGTTTCGACATCATGTGCGTGGTGATAGGAGTTAGCATTTTGTTTGCACGAACCAAGCTGGTAGCGGGCAAAATGGCGCAGCCTAAAGGTCGCCGATCTATTATCCGTCCTCAAGGCGTGAAAGAGCCAATATTGAGCACAACCACTACCGTTGCCAGAAAAGAGGCTCGATAAAATGATGTTGAGTTTATTGGGGTTTAGTTACATCGCATTCTGCTTATTAGCGTTGGCCATGTTCTCCCACCATCGAAATGTTCTAGGCAAAGCGCCCAGCGATAAGTTGAGCCGTGCTTTGTCTATCGCGGGCTGGATTGGGCTTGCGTTAACTTATTGGAGCTGCACTGTTGAGCAAGGTATTGCTTATGGCAGCATCAGCTATTTTGGCGTACTTGCGGCATCTGCCCTGCTCGTCATTTTGACCTTGAGTTATCGCGCCAAATTTATGCCCTACGCTATGGCTTTAACGGCAATATTTAGCACGACATTACTTACTATTTCTTAGCATTATCAATCCAGCTAAGTACCAATAGCTATATCATTAAGCTATTGGTACTTAGCCTGTATCACAAAGCACAGCCTAGATGTTGGCTTGATTCTTATCTCAGAAACAAACGTCTAAAGTCTCAAACATCATTTCAGCTCACATAATTAACGTAAAACTAGCACTAAAGAATCGCAAACTTTCACCGTTTGTTACACTGACGGCTAGTAAATTTACCAGTTTACCTTTGGTTCAGTTCACATTCAGTTTTAATAGCTTAAAATACTGTCTATTAAGCTTATTTCGATGATTGAGGTTTTATGCAAGTTTCACAAGCGCTACCCAATGTTGCGGCTCAGTCCACTCCACTGAGTAATCAAAATGTACCGCAAAGTGCTGCTAGCAGTCAGTCGCAATTAGCCAACAGCAGCAAACCCCAACCAAACACGCCAGCGGTGCCTGTCGATACAGTGACATTGTCTAACAATGCAATTAAATTATCGGCGTTAGATAGCGCTGTTAAGAAAGCGTCATCGGCAGCCAATGAAGCAGAGATCTTGCCTGTAGAGCCAAAATTACCGAACGAAGGTGAAAAAGTTGATGACTACATCGATTATAAAAAGGCCAAGGCTCAATATCAGTTTTATGCTGATATCGCCGGAGTAGCAACAAACAGTAAAAGTCTCACCCCAGCGTCCGCTTATTACCTATCTAACAATGATGATGCACGAGAAGCTGTGGTCAGTAATAAAGCCCAACAGCAACAAGTAGCAGTAATGCAAACCTATGTAGAAACTAGCCAAAGCATTAATGTTTACAGCTAGAACCTGATTCGTACAGCTATCCAACGCTATCTAGCAAACAAGCCCTATAGTCCTCACTGCAAGTCATTTACACCTGAATTAATTGATTTAAATCAATTAATTCATAACAATACAAAAATAATTCAATTCCAGCGTACACGCGTAAGCTTATGAAACTTTTATAGTTAATTTCGATATCCAGATCAAAAATCCAAACAAGTGTTTAAATTTATCGTTTGAAAAGTTGATCTAGCACCCATTTTGTGACGTAATGTGAGCCACACTTCTGGTCGGACGAGCATAAAAATGAGCATAAGAACTAAACTAAAAAAAGTACTACCAAGCATCTCTACCACAGAGCAAGAGGCACTCGACGCTGGTGATGTATGGCTAGAGGGTTCTATCTATCAAGGTGTTCCCGATTTTTCTGCTCTGCGCGATATTCCGGTTGCAACCTTATCTGCTGATGAACAAGCCTTTCTAGATGGTCCAGTGCAAACCTTAATAGAGATGGTTGATGACTTTGAAATACAGCACAGTACACATCTACCAGAAAACATTCTTAACTTTCTAAAAGAGAATAAATTCTTCTCTCTTATTATTCCAAAATCATTTGGTGGTCTTGAGTTTAGCCCCTACGCCAACTCAACCATTGTTGGTACTATCGCCGCTAAAAGCTCTGCCGTTGCAGTTACCGTTATGGTGCCTAACTCATTAGGCCCTGGCGAGTTGTTGATGCATTACGGTACCTCACAACAGCAAGATCACTGGTTACCCCGCCTTGCTAACGGCCAAGAGATCCCCTGTTTTGCCCTAACCAGCCCAGAAGCGGGTTCTGACGCTGGCGGTATTCCTGATGTGGGCACCGTGACCATGGGTGAATATGAGGGCGAACAAGTACTCGGTTTAAGTGTTACCTGGGACAAGCGCTATATCACGTTGGCCCCTATCGCAACGGTGCTAGGTCTTGCCTTTAAAGTCGAAGATCCAAACGGATTACTCGGCGGTAAAGAAAGTCTTGGAATAACCTGTGCGTTGATCCCGAAATCTCATTCTGGCGTGCAGCTAGGTAATCGCCATGACCCAATGGGGATGAACTTCTACAACGGTACGACTCGTGGCGAAAACGTATTTATCCCAATGGACTTCATCATTGGTGGCCAGAAAAATATCGGTCGCGGCTGGGCAATGCTCGTTGCATGCCTCGGCGCTGGACGCGGTATTTCACTGCCAGCATTAGGCGTATCTGTTGGCCAATGTTCATTTAAATCATCGGCTGAGTACGCCGCAGTACGTGAGCAATTTGGTTTATCGATTGGTAAATTTGAAGGTATTCAAGAGAAACTTGCTGACATTGCCGGTAAAACATACCTGCTGGAATCAATGCGAGTACTCACTACCGAAGGCTTAGGCCTAGGCTTAAAGCCGTCGGTTGTGACTGCAATTGCAAAGTACCACATGACAGAGCTCGGCCGTGATGTCCTCGATTCAGCTATGGATATTCAAGCGGGTAAAGCGATTCAAAATGGCCCGCAAAATACCTTGGCTTCGGGTTATATTGCCCAGCCCATTGCCATTACCGTGGAAGGCGCCAACATTCTTACCCGAAATCTGATGATTTTCGGTCAAGGCGTTATGCGTTGTCACCCATATTTACAAAGTATGGTTGAGTCTATCCACTCAAACGACAAACAAGCCGATAGAGTATTCAATGGCATTTTACGCAAGACTGTGGGTTACAGTGTCGGCAACAGTTTACGCGCGTTCAAACTGGGATTGCTGCCTTTCACCGCAGGTGCAAACTCTAAACTTGCAGAAGTTAAACCCTATGAGCAATCGGTGCATAAACTAGCGTCAAAACTCGCCGTTTATGCAGATTTCTCACTACTGGTATTAGGCGGGAAGCTAAAGCAAGCAGAGATGCTATCGGCCCGTTTAGGCGATGTTATGAGCTATCTCTATGCGGCAATGGCATCAATTCGTTACTACGAGCAAAAGCTACCTGCTGAGCAACGTGCTGATGCGGCGCCATACTTCCATTACGCTACTCGTTGGTCACTATGCCAAGCCGAAAAAGCGCTATTAGACTTCTTAGATAACTTCCCATCATCTTCTACACGTAAGTTAATGCGTCTTATTACGGTAACTTATTCACCTAAGATGCAGAAGATTAATGACGATTTAGTGCGTGAACTTGCTAAACAAGCGCAGTTAAATACTGAGTTTAAGAAGAACCTAACCCACTTGGTTAAGCCTGTTGCTGGCGATGGTAACTATATCAATGAACAAGCCTATCTAGCCAAGATGGATTGTTTGCCACTGTTAGCTAAAGTAAAGAAAGCCATTAGAGCACGCACCTTTAAGCCCGGTATCAAGTTCTCATTAACACTCGATGCGGCACTTGAGGCCAAAGTGATCAATGACAGTGAGCACAAGCAGCTGCAGGACTATAACCTAAAGCGTGAACGTGCGATCCGTGTCGATGAGTTCGATTTTGATATGAACCTCATCGTTGATAAAGCCGATCTAAAAATCGCTAACTAGACTTCACAGTAGCTTTGAGATAAGAAATGGCCGTTTTGTGCAAGCAAAACGGCCATTTTTATTTATACAGATAATATCTGCGAATATTGTAAATTAGCTATTGGATTAGTGCCCAAACCGGCTGGTAAACTGCAACCCTACAACCCATACATCTTCGGCGTAAGAGACCCATTCAAACGCCAAGCCGCTATCTTGAGTAAACCCATAATATAGCCCTGCACCAGCAGCAAATTGCTGATCGCTATTGTCATCAATATTAAGAGGGCCACTCGTTTTGGTTTCTAGCCAACTGATCCCCGCTAGGCCGTATAGCTCAAATCCTGAATCATTAAAGATAGCTGTTTGATATTGGGCAAATAACGCCGCGCCTCTGTAATCAATCTCAGCATTAAGACTGCCGTTTTGACTTAAATCGACTTGTCCTAACTCAACGCCGCGCAATTTAAGCCACCAGTTATCTGTAAAACCATAGCCAAGCTCAAGATTGTAAGAAAGGTCGTAGTCATTATCCTTATCAATGTCGGTGTAAAGCGTTGGTTCAAGGTTTGCGGCACCGACTCCTACACCAATCGAATACTGTGCATAAGCAGGCACTACACACGCTAAAGTGACTAGCATAAAGACCGATATAGCGCTTACTATCCGAAGTTTTCTCTGACGCGCCAAAGCTAACATAAGTAAAGTAATAAGACCGGCTAAGTTCATCGCGCCACCACCAGTGATCGTTTTACCGTCAGGTCCATTGTTGTTGCTGATATCCTCGCCATCATTGATACCGTCATTATCGGAGTCAACATCTAAATGATCTGCTATACCGTCATTATCAGTATCTAACATTTCTCTATCATCCCTGACGCCATTCCCATCACTATCGCTGCCTGAAATGACACCATTTACGTCATAATCAACACCGTCATCAATGCCATCAGCATCGGCATCAAAACCTGTATAGAACGCTTGCTGTGGGTTTTCATCAACATCAAGAATTCCATCTCCATCATCGTCGTCATCAGCATGATTGGCATAACCATCGCCATCGAGATCTGGCAGACTACCGAATGCGCCAACAGCACCATCGATGATATCGACAAGCCCATCATGATCCATATCGATAGTATCGTCTAATCGTCCATCCTGATCTGCATCCATCTCGAGGGGCAAGCCAAAATTGATTAAGTCAAAGACTTCACCGTCACTCTTTAACTGAAGAAAATCAGGCTTGGTATCACTATTGGTGTCGATAAGCATCTCGACAGTATTAATCATACTCCCAGGATCATCATTAAACCCATTGCTATCGGCATCCTCAAGTCCTGCTTCTAATACATCAGCAACGCCATCATTATCAGAATCTAAGTCAAGATGGTTCGCGCTGTGATCTTGGTCAACGTCAAGCTCTGCCAATACTTCAATCACTGCCGTTATTGATGTTAAATTGTCATCAACGCCGTCAAAGTTGATGTCAACTCGCCCGTCATCTATCTGGTTATCTCCATCAACATCGGCATCGAAAAAGTCGATAATGCCGTCTTCGTCACCATCAGTAAGCCCTTTTCTCGTTGATATAGAGTTGGTCGAAACTGAATTTATGCCAGATTTGGCGTTTGGTTCGGCGTTTGAGTTACTATTTTCAGTAGCTAGTAATACGGAGACAGAAAATTCAGCAGCATCACTAATACCATCATTATCTGAATCTGCATCATTGGCATCTGTCGCCCCATCGCCGTCAGTATCGACATCGCTCTCAACCAGATTAGGTATACCATCACCGTCACTGTCTTGCCCCAGAAGGATCAGTGCTATTAACGCTTCAATTTCCGCGACTTCATCAATATCTGCAACAGCGTAATTAGCGACGGCATTATTGAGCAGAGCCAATATACTGTCTAGCTGCTCTAATGTTGCATTACTGACTCCGGCATCGAGATAAACTTGAGCAAGTAATTCTGCAGTGTCACCATCGAGCTCTGCAAAACCACTAATCAGCGCAAGCGCATGCTCGGGAATAGTCTTCACCATTACAGTGAACTCTGATGAGACAGTTTCAGTTCTACCCGCATCATCGAGATAAGTTGTTATTACAGAGATAGCTTTGCCAGCCTCCTCACTCGTCAGCACATAAAAATTATCTTCGCCACCGATACTGCTGCTTTGTTCATTCAAATGACTGAACCACTGATAGCTCGCAGCTGGCTCGGTTATGCCATCAATATCATCAATTACCGCAGTGATGGTTTGCTCAACAACTTTATAGCCATCAATGCGCACACTACCAGGGCTGTTAGTTGGGTAGGCAAAGTTAGTTGATTCCAAGTTACCGTTTTCAGCACTGTCTTCAACAACATCGGCAGGTAACTGAACCAAGACATCTTTACCAACAGATGTCACAGCGCCCTTAAGAACATATTCATCCTTTTCTCCCACTAAACTTAACGCTACGCCGTTTTCAATTTGAAAATCTTCTAACGTTAACCCAGTGACAGGCTCAGTAAAGAGCAGATCTAAAGCAAACTCTTCTCGCTCTTCCATTGCCAGAAGCGATAAGGTCAACTCAGGTTTAAGGCTATCAAAGTTAACCTTGAACAACTCTGAGACTAGACTCAATCGGCCACTCTTATCGGCCGCTGCACTCTCTTTAACTATTAGTGACACCTCACCTTGTTCGATAGGCGTCACGAGAACGCTATAACCTAGCCCCTCACCGCTCCACTGAGATAAGGTCGCATTGGTTAGTTCAATACCTGAGATATCAAAGCCTTCGACCTCCTCACTAAAGATCAAATTAGCGGTAAATGCACTATTAACGTCCCCCGTAGCGCCGTTAATCACAACCGTTGGCGGCGTATCATCATAGATAACGCTGAACGGCTCAGCCACGGTATTGCCGTTATTGGCCGAGTCCACTGCAACATCCGCAGCCACATCCACCGTCACATTGCCTGCGGCAGTCGGGGTGATTAGTGCCGTATATGTTGTACCGCTTCCACTGAAGTTAGTGACCGATGCGTTGCTTGCCGAAATATCGCCAATTGCAAAACCAGTCACCGACTCACTAAAGCTGAAGGTTGCGGTAAATGCGGCATTAATATTACCGCTAGCACCGCTAATCGCGACACTTGGCTGACTGGCATCATAAGTAACACTGAGTTGCGTTGCTGCTGTATTGCCATTATCCGCAGCATCTTTAGCCACTGCGGCGGCGACATCCACCATAACGCTACCCGCAGCCGTTGGGGTAATGGTTGCGCTATAGCTTGTGCCAGAACCACTGAAGCTTGAGACCGTTGCGTTAGACACCGAGATATCATCTGCAGTGAAGCCTGTCACCGACTCACTAAAGCTGAAGGTTGCGGTAAAGGCCGCGTTAATATTACCGCTAGCACCTGAAATAGCCACACTTGGCTGACTGGCGTCATAAGTAACACTGAGTTGCATTGCCGCTGTATTGCCGTTATCTGCAGAGTCCTTTGCTACATTCGCTGCGACATCCACCGTCACGTTACCCGCAGCCGCTGGGGTAATGGTTGCGCTATAGCTTGCACCAGAACCACTGAAGCTGGAGACCGTTGCGTTAGACACCGAGATATCATCTGCAGTGAAGCCTGTCACCGACTCACTAAAGCTGAAGCTGGCCGTAAATGCGGCATTAATATTACCGCTAGCACCTGAAATCGCCACACTTGGCTGACTGGCATCATAAGTGACACTCAGTTGCGTTGCCGCTGTATTGCCGTTATCTGCAGAGTCCTTTGCTACATTCGCTGCAACATCCACCGTCACGCTACCCGCAGCCGCTGGGGTAATGGTTGCGCTATAGCTTGTGCCAGAACCACTGAAGCTTGAAACCGTGGCGTTACTGGTCGAGATATCATCTGCAGTGAAGCCTGTCACCGACTCACTAAAGCTGAAGCTGGCAGTAAAGGCCGCATTGATATTACCGCTAGCACCTGAAATCACCACACTTGGCTGACTGGCATCATAAGTAACACTCAGTTGCGTTGCCGCTGTATTGCCGTTATCTGCAGAGTCCTTTGCAACATTCGCTGCGACATCCACCGTCACGCTACCCCCAGCCGTTGGGGTAATGGTTGCGCTATAACTAGCGCCGGAGCCACTAAAGTTTGAAACCGTGGCGTTACTGGCCGAAATATCAGTTATCACAAAGCCAGTCACCGATTCACTAAAGTCAAAGGTTGCGGTAAAGGCCGCATTGATATTACCGCTGGCACCTGAAATCACCACACTTGGCTGACTGGCGTCATAAGTCACGCTAAGTTGCATGGCCGCTGTATTGCCGTTATCTGCCGAGTCCTTTGCTACATTCGCTGCGACATCCACCGTCACGCTACCCGCGGCCGTTGGAGTAATGGTTGCGCTATAGCTGTTACCTGAGCCACTGAAGTTAGTGACCGTTGCGTTTGATACCGAAATATCGCCAATTGCAAAACCAGTCACCGACTCACTAAAACTGAAGCTTGCAGTAAAGGCAGCGTTGATATCACCGCTAGCACCTGAAATAGTGACACTTGGCTGACTGGCATCATAAGTCACGCTCAGTTGCGTTGCCGCTGTATTGCCGTTATCTGCAGAGTCCTTTGCTACATTCGCTGCGACATCCACCGTCACGCTACCCGCAGCCGCTGGGGTAATGGTTGCGCTATAGCTTGTGCCAGAACCACTGAAGCTTGAGACAGTTGCGTTAGACACCGAGATATCATCTGCAGTGAAGCCTGTCACCGACTCACCAAAGCTGAAGCTGGCCGTAAATGCCGCATTGATATTACCACTGGCACCTGAAATCGCCACACTTGGCTGACTGGCATCATAGGTAACACTGAGTTGCGTTGCCGCTGTATTGCCATTATCTGCCGAGTCCTTTGCTACATCTGCTGCGACATCGACCGTCACATTGGCGGCCGTTGGGGTAATGGTTGCGCTATAGCTTGCGCCAGAACCACTGAAGCTTGAGACAGTTGCATTTGATACCGAAATATCTGAGCTATCGAAACCTGTAACCACTTCACTAAAGCTGAAGCTGGCAGTAAAGGCAGCGTTGATATTACCGCTGGCACCGCTAATAGTGACACTTGGCTGACTGGCATCATAAGTGACACTGAGTTGCGTTGCCGCTGTATTGCCGTTATCTGCAGAGTCCTTTGCTACATTCGCTGCAACATCCACCGTCACGCTACCCGCAGCCGCTGGGGTAATGGTTGCGCTATAACTAGCGCCGGAGCCACTAAAGTTTGAAACCGTGGCGTTACTGGCCGAAATATCAGTTATCACAAAGCCTGTTACCGATTCACTAAAGTCAAAGGTTGCGGTAAAGGCGGCATTAATATTACCGCTAGCACCTGAAATCGCCACACTTGGCTGACTGGCATCATAAGTAACACTGAGTTGCGTTGCTGCTGTATTGCCGTTATCCGCAGCATCTTTAGCCACTGCGGCGCCGACATCCACCATAACGCTACCCGCAGCCGTTGGGGTAATGGTTGCGCTATAGCTTGCACCAGAACCACTGAAGTTACTGACCGTTGCGTTTGATACCGAAATATCGCCAATCACAAAACCAGTAACGAGTTCACTAAAGCTGAAGTTTACCGTGAAGGCGGCATTAATATTACCGCTAGCACCGCTAATCACGACACTTGGCTGACTGGCATCATAAGTAACACTGAGTTGCGTTGCCGCAGTATTGCCGTTATCCGCCGAGTCTTTAGCCACTGCTGCGGCGACATCGACAGTCACATTGGCGGCCGTTGGGGTAATGGTTGCGCTATAGCTAGCGCCGCTACCACTGAAGTTACTGACCGTGGCGTTACTGGCCGAAATATCACTCATCACAAAGCCTGTCACCGATTCACTAAAGGTGAAGCTGGCAGTAAATGCCGCATTGATATTACCGCTGGCACCTGAAATCACGACACTTGGCTGACTGGCATCATAAGTCACGCTAAGTTGCGTTGCCGCAGTATTGCCGTTATCCGCCGCATCTTTAGCCACTGCTGCGCCGACATCGACAGTCACATTGGCGGCCGTAGGGGTAATGGTTGCGATATAGGTTGTACCTGATCCACTAAAATTACTGACCGTGGCGTTACTGGCCGAAATATCACTCATCACAAAGCCTGTCACCGACTCACTAAAGCTGAAGGTTGCGGTAAAGGGCGCATTAATATTACCGCTAGCACCTGAAATCACGACACTTGGCTGACTGGCATCATAAGTCACGCTAAGTTGCGTTGCCGCAGTATTGCCGTTATCTGCCGAATCCTTTGCAACACCCGCTGCGACATCGACAGTCACATTGGCGGCCGTTGGGGTAATGGTTGCGCTATAGCTTGCGCCTGATCCACTAAAATTACTGACCGTGGCGTTACTGGCCGAAATATCACTCATCACAAAGCCTGTTACCGACTCGCTAAAGATGAAGCTGGCCGTAAAAGCCGCGTTGATATTACCGCTTGCCCCCGAAATAGTGACATCAGGTGCACCATTATCAATAACAGTAATGCTAAACGACTCTTGGTAATTGGTCGCACCATCACTGACTTGCAAACAGACTTTGTAACTGCCCGCTGCTGTTACCGATTGGGTTTCAAAAGTAGAGCCCGTGACTTGAAATATATTATTATTAGCATCATTGCCAGCACCACAACTGCCATAAACAGAAGCGCCTTGGGCAACTAAGCTAAATGTAAAGCTGCCACTATCTATATCTACCGCACCAAGTGATCCAATTTGAGTGCCCACCCCAGTTGAACTTTGATTAATGCTCGTTGCGCTTAAACTAATATCCTCTGGTGCATCATTTTGGGCTGCGATATCAATATTGATAGTGCCAAAAGTAATATTACTACCACCACCGGAACCACTATTACCACCATCGTTTCCAACTAACGTTAATACTCCTGCGTTATCACCGGATGCATTGGCTGCACCAAGAAACTTTATACTCGTGGCTGTATCTAAATAGCTGTTTATGTTGGCTAGTGCGCCATATATAGACACAATAGTGGTGCCAGATCCCGTAATATTAAGACTGTAACTCGCCCCATCACTCGCGGTTACTACACCACCAACAATGCTCAACGTCAGTGTCATATTGGCAGCATCTGCATCACTAAAGCTAATAGCGCTTAAGTCCAAATTACCGGTCACATCTTCACTTACAACGATATCTGTGGGTAATACTCCATTTTGTATTGGGTTGTCATTCATCGCAGTAACAGAAATACTGCGAGTATCGTTTACTGCAGCTGCATTGGTATCTGTCGCGGTAAAAGTGATAGTGCGGTTATTGGTACCTGGACTATCTGAGGTATTTCTATAGCGCAAAGATTGCAGCACTTCCTGTACATTTGCATTGGTGGCATCACTATCAAAAGTAATAGTTAAGGCTGCGCCATTGGTCACAACAGCGCCAGATGCACTTAAGTCACCAATATCAGTACCGTTAGCCAGAATATTTGTGCCGGAAACAGTGATTGTTGTGCCATCAGCATCTAAATCACTTAAGCTGATTTCGTCGGTAGCTTCAGCGTTGGCCGTTATTTGTATCTCTAATGTGCCGCCATTCCAGTCAGCGTCACCGTCGGCATCAGACAGCGTAGCAGCGGCATCAATCAGGATGGGCGTCGCATTTTCAGTGTAACTGGCTGTAGCATTATTGACTGAAATTGTCGGAGCGGTATTAGCACCAGAGACATCATTTATCACAAAATTATGAAACTTTTGTCCTGCGAACCCAGGTTTGGCTGCTAATCCCGAACCTTGATGGCGGATCCTAACTTCGTCAACATTATCAAAACCAACGAGAGTATGAGCAGTAGTATCGTAGATATTTATTGCTACTTGTTTCCTAGCGACGATCGCTCCATCTCTGTAACCTACAACCTCTAGAATATCGACCGACCCAGTGACCTCCACCGTTTCAAAACTGCTAAAATCAAACTCGCTACCTGATTGCAGCCTGAAGACTAGCCAGATAGCAGCTAACCAACCTCCATCAGCGCTGTAGATTGCAACACCAGGAGCAGTACCGTTATCAGGGTGATATTGATTTGCACCGTAAAACCCAGACCCAGCAATTGCTGCGCCACAATCTGTTAATGCAGCAAATGCCACGCTGTCGGCATCATCGGTACATTTAAAGTCAAAATTGCCATGATGAGTACTGCTGGCTACAAATGACTTCTGCGGGCCAGTAACAGCCCCAACATCAGTTAAAATGGTACTCGTCGCAGCATTAGCTGAAATACTGAAAAATGATAATAGCAGTAGCACTAAACAGCCTAGCTGCTTAGCTAAAGACAAAACGGACAGGAGTAATTTACTCATAACTGACGCACTTCCATGTGTTAACGATTAATGTTCAAAACTTTTTACTTCAAGCTATTAACTTCAAATAGGCCACACTAAAGCCTGCAACTTTAATGTGCCCCAATCCATTGCTAGCAGTAAAACTGCTTCACTGTGATCTTGCTTTACTGCGGCGCAACGATAATGACTCGCAGCAAGCTAATTTCTGGACGGATAGATCCCATCTAACGCCATAATATAGTTAAGCGTTAAATAGGGCTGCTCTACCCCTATATAGGCACCACCACCTGTATTGCCAATCGCATTTTCACTCATTGGAGTCAAGCTATTTGCCGCAGCATACGCTTGGGTTGTCACTGAACCGCTGGCAGTCTTGGAGTCAGAGGTCTTTCCTTTTTCTAATTTCAGAGTTGCTGGGCCTGAAATTACTTCGCCACTAACAGGAATACCTTCAGGAATAGATACCGTAACCGAAGAACTGCCACTGCCTGTTGCAAGTACCGCATTAGTAGGAATATGCGTGGTGCCCTCTTTTGAGCTGGCAGAAAGAGTATGCTTGTGGGGGGGAAGTTGAGCAGTCTGCAAGGTAATGTTTTGCCGTCCACCTAACTGACCAATAACTCTATTAGCTTGCCCTGGAGGCTGACCTTGTCCGGTTACTGTTCGGCCACGCAGATCGGCTATGCCAAAGGTGACTCGACCATCGCCACCATAGTTAGTCCCTAGCAGGGAGAACAGAGAACCATTCTGATTGATCTCCATCAATTGCCCTTTACAAATAGTCCAATTTCTAGGCGCAAATGCAAATCCAACAGCTTTTATCTCTCCAATAAACGGGTCAGCCATAATATATCCTTATAAAACAGTTAATGATTCGGTTGTTACTGCGAGTAAAATATAACCTTGCAGCCTTATGCTTTTAGTGAATTGACTAAGATCTCAAACTCAGTTGGCGAATTAAGTGAAAGACAGAGATAACTTTTTTCAATTTTTGAGTGTTCGACATAGTAGCCACCATCTTCTAACAAACCACCGGCTACAAACTCAAAAATTGCGCTAAATGATGTGGTCGACTCACGTTTAGATTCCGTTATATGGGTGAGTGATACGGGTAATTGATTCCCCAATTGATCTTTAACGACAAATTGTTCACCAACTAATGACTTAATATTCTCGAAAGTAAACGGCTTCATGTCCCAACTCCTATTTGATTTAT
Organism: Shewanella sp. KX20019; assembly: GCF_016757755.1. Classification (NCBI taxonomy): domain Bacteria; kingdom Pseudomonadati; phylum Pseudomonadota; class Gammaproteobacteria; order Alteromonadales; family Shewanellaceae; genus Shewanella; species Shewanella sp. KX20019. The sequence goes on from NZ_CP068437.1 coordinate 3,556,586, forward strand.
TATTAGATTGCTAGTTTGTTGGGTACCAAACCATTAATTGAGAGGGCGACTTTACCGACTCGACTGTAAAACCAAGATTCAGGTACATAGATATGGCTGCGGTATTACTCAAATCGACAACTAAAGTCATCGGCACACTCACTTTTGCAGCAGCTTGCTGTAGCGCGTTGACAACAGTTTTACCATAGCCCTTCCCTTGAGCTTGGGGGATAAACATCAGATCAACTAAATGGGCCACATTCGCACTAAAATCCACAACTGCTCGACCGATCCGCTCACTATGAAGCTGCACAATAAAGGTCATTGCATTTGGGTATTGATGGCCATAACCGGAGGTCTGCCAACATAGTTGTTGCTCAACCAGCGATTCGACAAAATCGGTGTCAGAACTTGCATTGAGGAGAAAGGAACGAGTGCTGCGAAATAGTGCTTCAATAAACGGCGCATCAGTTGAGCGCGAAGGGACTAGCGCTAAGCCGTTATTAAAATGTAATTTTTCCATCATCAATTCCGTTTAATGAACCACACTAGAACTCAGCCAAAGTATGCTTTCGCTCATGAAAGCAGTGAATACATTCATACTCCACTCGTTATTATAGATACCTAATTGATTGTTTTAACATTGCTTTAAACAATGCCGAACAAAAAATCCGTAATACTTTAGTGCAATAATCTTGCCTTCAATTCAACTCTATTACTTCTGGACGAGTCCGTTATTGCAGGCTAGTGAGATAGTACAGCCTACAAGCACAGCGAACGCTTCACTAAGCACAAAATCAACCAAAAGTACGATCAAAAAGCCGACCTCCTACGACATTAAGCGTATTCAAGTTGGGATTAATTAGCTCTCCCCTCTATCTTGCTCCGGATAGATGTTTATATATTGCACAATTCGAGGGGTATCGGCCTTGTTAGGGCTGCCTCCGTGAGGCAAAGCATGATGCCAAATAATAAGATCACCAGCCTTTGCGGCAATAGCGACCCCATGGAGATTTGGGAAGTGGTAAGGGTCATCACCCTCGGCTACAGATAATAAACCACCAGAAGCGACTGCGTTAAGCTTCTTATGGTAACCAGGAACGCAAGTAAACGCCCCTTGTTCAGGCTTAGTGTCGGTTAAGTACAGTATTCCTTGTAAGCCAAAAGTCGTTGCTTTGGCACGGTTAACATCGATATGCAACAAAGGACCAGGATAAGACCATAATTCTGTTTCCGGTGGGTTAAAGCCCACTCTATCCGTCGTTGTGCACAACTGGCTATCGATGCCAAAATGCCGATATAGCTGCCGATAAACTTGGCTGATAATTGACGCATTTCGATTAGCCGTCAAGGTAGGATGCTCAAACATTTGTACCATTGTTTTCTGCCACAGAGGGTGCGGCTCAGTCCAAGATGAAATCTCGTCGGCACGCTTATTTAGAAACTGCCATATTGCGCTAATGGTTGCCTCGCATTGCTTGGCAGGAATGGCGCTTTCGATGATAAGATAACCTAGCCGATCAAACTGCTGTAGCTGTTCCACAGACAGGATATCGGGTACTGTAAAAGGCTCTCCAGCACCTTTATTTTGGGGTATTTCCAACATAGCATCATCTGTTTGGTCTTGCTCAACCTTGGTCATTCTTTGCCATACCCACAACTCAAACTCTGTAAACGTCTGACTCGCATAGACGAAGCTAACCCACTCTTCTATTCCACACCCCAGCTTGTCCATTATAGCGACATCAATGGACCACTCCGCATCCTTAACAGCGGGATCTAAACCTCCCTTCAAATCCAACCTCGCCTTGTGCCAGACCCTTTTAATGCCAGCAATAGCCCTATCACCAACCTCGCTATAATCAGGTAATGTAATGCAAAGTTGTAACTGTTCAGTTTGCCAACGAAAATGCCACTCTGGCTCCTTTATATAATCAAATGATATCTTTGCACCGGCCACAAATTGATGCTCGATTGTGGCCTCTGGGATCGTCAAGTCTGATTGTCGCTCAGTGATAACGAAGCGTTTATAAACCGTTATTTCAGTTGACATTTTAAAATCTGGATATAGAACGCGGCACCAGCTATCACTGTCAGGAATGCTCAGCTCACATGCCAAACTGTCAATGCCTTGCTGCTGTAATATAAGTGCTGAATGTTTATTTAACTCGTAGACCGTTCCCATAAAAATTGGAGAGCATTCTGTTTCAACTAAAGGCGATTGAGTCACTGTAAACAGCTGCTCAGTTTCACGCCTCATATGAGTCAACCATGCCGACACCTGGACGCGTTCAGGAATGAGAACACCATCAGACTTTAAAAACTGCTGCAGATGAGCAAAAATGAAAATTTGTGGCTCTTTTTTCAAAGCATTTTTCATTGTCTCAGACACAATTAAATCAAACTCTACACCTTTTAGTGGGTAAAATTTCGTCGCATCTGCAATGATAATTTCGCTGATATAATCTTGTAACTCAAATTCATTAATTATTTTAGTGATGCCATCGATTGACACCTGATGGATATCAATGAGTGTCAGGGATAGCTTAATTGGACTCTTTTTCACTTTGTAATAACAGAGCAGCGGTAAGATGAGTAGTCCGAAAGGTCCCGTACCTGCATATAGAATATTAACTTCATTGCGATGGCAACTTTTATCCAATATTGCTTGTTCTATCCCCTGGATAAATAGCTGAGTTCTAACCAGATCTTGCGCACATTTTGCTGCAACCGTCGGTGACACGGCCAATCCGCCTGCAGTAAGACTCTCTCCAAAAGCAATATCATCCTCCTTAAGATCGTCAACCCCACTCGCCTCAGATAGAATGAGGGTTAGCGATTCTACACTCTGCTTCACTGCACCAATCTCACTCGGGTTTGAGTTTAAAATTGCACCGACATGCATGCTGACTTCATCTATAGACATCATTAACTTAACTCCATTTAATCCACTATCACTCCAATGTGATACCGACTAGCAATTTCCCTGAACAGACTCGCTCTTTGGTAGTCAAACTCGATTCACAAGCATTATGCTCTAGCTATTAAGCTGTAAATCGAAGCTAGCGCTTAAGTCCATCAGTTGAACATTAGCTAAATTTAAAATACTGCTTTATGATAAATAATCAATCGATTAAGCATATCCCCATCATACTTGAAGATGCTTGTTTCAGAAGCGAAGGGGTTTAATCAACAACACAAATCGACTATGTACGATATAGAGATAAACTCATGGATGACCTAACGACTTTACAGAAGATACTAGCTTTCCTGGCAGAAATAGATATTGAAGCTAGAGAAGATAGCATTAAGAAGGCGACTTTCTTACCCGGTATTTTGATTGAGAAAGGCCAGCTTATTTTCGATAAAGAGATATTGAAAAATCCAGGAGATTTGCTGCATGAGGCTGGCCATATTGCGGTTACGGAGTGTGCCGCAAGAGGCGGCCTATCGGGTGATGTATACTCAGCAGGTCACTCTCCTGCTGACGAAATGGCTGCTATCGCCTGGTCATGGGCGGCGCTCCAATCGATTGGTCTTCCTAGTCAGGTTTTATTTCACCAAGATGGCTATAAAGGGGCTTCAGAAAATTACATAGAAGCTTTTAGTCAAGGCCAAGGATTTGGCTTCCCAATGTTAGTCTATTATGGGCTTTGCCATGCCCCAAACCATAGCAATGGTTACCCCACCATGAACAAATGGCTGCGCAGCTAGCAACCACATAAAGTGTCAAAGAAAAAACCATGCTTACTGATAGCGCCGCATGGTTTTACTGTTGATACTAACTAAACCTTAATCAAGGTTCGCTGTTCACTACTCCAGTTAAGATGATACTTCTCACCCGCTGGCTTATCGGTACGCTCGAACGTATGTGCACCAAAAAAGTCACGCTGGCCTTGCAGTAAACTTGCAGGCAAGGTCTCACAGCGATAGCTATCGTAGTATCCCAGTGCAGAGCTGATACAGGGCGTCGGTATACCACTTAATACCGCTTGAGATACCGCTATGCGCCAATCGCCCTGTTTATGTGACAATGCCTGTGCAAACACATCCGCCATCAGCAAGTTTTCAAGATCCGATTCTTGCTCATAGGCTTTAGTAATTGACTGTAAGAAGGTGGCGCGAATAATACAGCCTGCACGCCAAATCTTAGCAATCTCCGCAAAATTTAACTGCCAACCTTGCTCTTTCGCCATCATTGCCATCAGCTGAAAACCTTGGGCATAACTCGATATTTTGGCGCAGTATAGTGCATTTTCTAGCTGGTTAATGAAAGTCTGTTTATCTGTAGCTTGTAGGTGTGTCTTGCTCGGCCCTGCAAGTATTTTGCTCAAGGTAACGCGCTGCTCTTTTTGAGTACTGACTGCACGCGCATAAACCGCTTCTGCAATGGTTGGCGCCGGGCAGCCAATCTGTAGGCTACTTACAGCTGTCCACAGCCCAGTGCCTTTCTGGCCCGCCTTATCAAGGATCATATCGACTAGCGGTGCACCGGTTAACGGGTCGGCTTGCTTTAGCACGTCCGCGCTAATTTGCATTAAATAGCTATTTAACTCGCCGTTATTCCAACGTTCAAACACTTCACCCACTTCTGCGGCGCTAAATCCAAGTCCATCGCGTAGTAGTTGGTAAGCTTCACAAATAAGCTGCATATCCGCGTATTCAATGCCGTTGTGAACCATTTTTACATAATGGCCAGCACCTGCAGGACCAATATAGGTTGTACAAGGCTCCCCCTCTTTAACCGGATTACCTGGCTCGAAGCGCTCAATCGGCAAACCTGTTTTAGCATCAACTTTGGCCGCGATTGCTGACCAAATGGGTTCGATTCGGTCCCATGCTGTTAAACTGCCGCTAGGCATTAATGAAGGGCCAAAGCGGGCACCGACTTCACCGCCAGACACTGCACAGCTAAAGAACAGGAAATCATCCGCGTAACGTTTTTCACGCTCAACGGTATCAGTCCAAAGGCTATTACCCGTATCGATAACGATGTCATCGGGCTCAATACCGGCTTCAATTAATGATTTACATACTCCATCGACAGGTGAGCCCGCCGGAACGGACAATAATACAATGCGTGGTTTCTCTAATTTAGCTAACATTTCAGAAATATTATTACAGCCATCGATACGTGGCTTAACGCTATTATCTAAATATTTAACCCGTTCTAATTCTTCTTGTCTAATTACGCCTTGCACCTTGGCAGTATCAAGGTCAAATGCAGCGACTCGGTATTGGTTATCCGCTATGTTGAGCGCTAGGTTCTTACCCATAACGCCTAAGCCAACCACACCAATATCATAAAGCTCGGTTTGATTATTCATTTAAGTTGTATTCCGCAGGTCACAGAGGGTTTCCCTATCTATTCTAGTGGTAAATTCACACTTTTTTACTGACTCGATAGGGTTTATTTTGTGGCGAATTATACAGACTTTGGTAACTAAATTACTAGCTTTGTCTCTAGTTCACCTCTAACTTTTACAACCTTGTTCTCGATAGAGAACAGTGAGTTTCCAGCAAGAGATACCTCAAACGTATTTACCATTGGATAAAGGTGAACCGAATCATCTGTAGTGAGTCATGCACAGTATGTCCAAGTGTCATTATCGCAAGGGGCGCATGTGCAGACATTACCGTGGCACGCTATAAGTACATCCCTGCAAGCTCGGCCATGACATCTGATGTGAATGGATTCACAAATGCCGCAGTGACATGGGTAGTCACGGCCGTATCTGCACTGATAGTTGGTGTTTTCATTTAGGCCTCTGTGCTTTGACTGCTAACTTGGAGATGCCCCAAAGTGTTTTAGTTATCTATTAGTTTTATCAAGCTATGCTTGACCAAAGTCGTGGTGCTTCGCCCACACCAGACCAAAAAGGGGAAAGCGCTTGCCCCCCTTTTGGATATCCCTCAGCGCCCCGGCGAAATTTAAAAAGCAAAATTTCCAACGGGGAAGATTGCAGTCTGCAAATTTGGCTATTTAAATGTAAATTCTGATGTTCACTGATGCGGAGGTTTATCTAATTTAAAAGCTTTTATTGATAGCTCTAATGCTGAGAGCTTGCGCTTTTATAACCCAGTGTAGATGAAGCTGAGTCCTTCGGAAATAGGGCCAATTATGTTCCAGACATAATTTGGCATTCCCTCCGTCCATGGAGGTCAGATGTTTTCGTTGAGTCCACAGGGACCCTTTCTTTTATAAAGAGTTGCGGCGGGTCTCAGTTGCGTCTGCACATACGCCTGCTGCAGGTCATTGGAACCGCCATTGTTAAAAGCTAGCTCATTTTTGCCCCAAAGTGAGTTTCGCAGTTCAAAAAGTAAATCGGGTGAGTAAAGCTTTAGTCGTAGGAAAGCTAATCTGAAAGGGCCACGTTCAATCTAGAAGATATGCCTGTCCTATCTTTTACAAGGCCAATATTCCGGTTGATAACTGGATAAGGCTCACCTGTGAGATTGGTAAGCTGTTTCATGGCCCAGTGGGCACCACGCAAGAAATGACCCGTTACTGTGACATTTAGAAAGCGATGACGGCAGTTTACCAGCTGCTACAAATTTTTTGAAAATAGCTAATTCAAGGTTGAGTTAACTACACTCCAGCACAATTTAAATCGTCCTGTAGCAAAAGGCGGTAAGCCCTGCTCAAACTTTCATATTTTACCACTGAATAGCTGATAATCCACATAGCCACAGGCAATACCTTCTCTTTAACTTGATATAGCTTGCCACTTACGCTGCGTGAATTTGAGTTTGTACCGAAGAAGCTGTATGTTGTTGATTGTTAATGGGTGGTTAGTTAATTGTTTGACTTTGCACCAGCCGTTGTTGAAAGGCATTAAATGGAGTTCATTGATGAAAGTTCCGTCAATATTGACTAATGATAAGTTAGAAAATTTATATGAAAAAAGAAACGATAAAATTATTAACTTGCCACAACAATTTAAAATATTGCGGTTAGGTTTACTACCTCGTATATGTCAATTGTTTATAACGGTACTAAAACCTGATTCGAATAAAAAAGTTAAATTCTTTCAATTTGAGTCAGCTAAGGAAAATTCTGTTCCCGAGTTATTAGACTCACCACATAGCTTAACCTCACTATTAATGTCTAATGAAGTGTATGAAAAAGATATTACTTCAGAAGGTGAGAAGGTTGCGGTTGAGCTTAAATCTAAAATCAACTTAGCCATACAAACACGCCTTAACGAGTCAATTTACAGAACAGGTCAACGGGTTCAGCTGTTTGCTGTGGATCATTCTATTAAAAAGTATGCTTTTCCTAATTGCTTTTATTCCCCTGAAAGTACTAATTCCTTAAAGCAAAGTCAGTTCTATACTAATTTGCTCGATAGAATTATTGATTTAAGCCCGACTAAATCGACGGTTAGCGAAGAACAGATAGATGATTTAGGCCAAGTTATTTATGAGCTTATAGAAAATACTGAGCAGCACGGCAAGCTTGAAATTAATACAGGACAAGTAAATAAGTCTGTAAGAGGACTTGTCATTGACTATAAGCTTATAAGTAAAGAGCAAACTTCTGAAAGTATAGGCGGGAAAGATTCAGCTATTACTGCGTACTTAGAGGGTATTCGAGTTGATAACCGTACGGTACATTTGTTAGAGATCTCTATTTTTGACAGTGGTGAAGGTATTTTAAAATCCTTTTCATCTAACAGTATTTTAGATATTAGCATTGAGGATGAAGTTGAAGTTGTAGAAAAGTCATTTGCTAAAGGTGTAACTTCAAAAGCTGATTCTCAAGGCTATGGTAGAGGTCTGTTTAATGTTCGTAGCGTTTTAGATAAACGAAAGGGTTTTATATCCCTAAGAACAGGCAGAGTTGGTGTGTATCGTGATTTTAATTTGCAGCCTTTAATTGAAGCAGAACAATCGCCTCTGTCCTTGTATGATGAAACAAATAAATTAAATGATAACTATAATGAGCTAGCACCTGTAGAAGGTTTAGCTTGCAGTATTCTGGTGCCTTTACGATGAAAAATTTTTATTTTTACCAAACGGATCTTAGTACAAACAAACCTAACTTTTTGGTTTGTTTTTATTCAGGGGCTACTTTTTGTCTCGAAGCTTTCTGTAACGAAGTAGTAACTCAATTTAAGTCTTCAATTTTTATTCGCAATATAGTTTTCATCACTCCTGAATTTAATAAAGATGAAATCACACAAAAATTACTTAATCCTGAAGCTCAGATAAAAATTAAGGATAGAGTAAATAGCTTTCAAGAAATTAATTTTCATACATGTTTTGTTAAGCGAAATGGCCAGTTTGAGTTAACTGTTTTTAATGAAGGTAAGAGTAAACTTAAAAGCGTTGAAATGAATAACTTAATAGATTTTGGATTGTATAACATTATAATCAATCGTAATTTAATTGTTGAAGCTCATTCTAATATTCACTTTATTAAGCCTTCAGGAAAACATACAAGTAAATTTATTGATGTTAAAAACTTACTTGAATCGTCTGCTGAAATTTCATTCATTGCAACTAGCCTTTTAAAGTTGTTACCTGAAAAGTTAAGCAAGATTTATGTTGACACTTCAGGTGTTTATTCCTTAGCTTTTGAACTAAGTAATATAACTCGGGCATTTGATAAAAGTGCAGAAATAATTTCAATTGATTCATTTGGAAGTTACGGAGGATTAGAGCAATATAACTTTAGCTCAGATGCTAATACGCTTGTCTTAATTTCAGCTTCCACAAGTAACAACTTGTTCAAAAAACTAAGGATAAACTCTTCATTAGAGAAAGCGTCTCTTGTCTCTGTAATAATGACTCAAGTAAACGATAGCGAACAAAAAGTTTTAGTTGAATTTGAAAAATACAAAAATAAATTTTGTAAATCATATTTTGAACATTTTCATTCTTACGATGAGAATGAATGCCCCATGTGTTTAAAGGAACATTCAATTCCAATTGCGCTTGATAAAAGTCGATTTATTTTTGATTCTCCGAGAACAGAAGCATATTTACCCTTAGCTGTCGATTCGGATAATAACTTAAGGTGTTTGATTAATAAATATAAAGATCTTGATGCATTTCGATGTTTATTTGATGGTGTTGACGGAACAAAAAAGCCAACGCCTGAATATTTTATTGATGTTAGTAAAATCATTCAACAACAGAGTTTTAAAGAGCGTGTACAGAATAACATTCATCGTTTCTTCCCTCTAAACACTGATTGTATTATTCACTGTAAAGACCAAGGCGCAAAAGAATTAGCCAATCTGATTCAAAAAAACATATCACAGCTAGACCTTGAAGTTGATTTGTATGACGGTGAAATACCACATGAAATAACACCTAAAAAAGGTATTGTTGTTGTCGCTGGCTCATTGGAATCAGGTAAATCACTTTTAAATATTAGCAGAGCATTACGGAAATTTAATGAATTGCCCATTACCTATATAGTTGGTTTTGCCAAGTATAATAGTGAGAGTGAATTCAAGAAATTACAAATGGATTTAAAGTTTTCAGAAGGGCCATGTGGTTTTCATCAATTTCATGTGATTGAAAAAATCCTAATGCCGATTAATGAACACAAAGAGAACAGCTGGGATAAAGAACTTGAACTATTAAAAAAGTTAGGTGAAAATCATCAAAATGATGCTGCATTGAAGGCAGTTATTGAGCAGCGGGACAAGAAATTAAGAAGTGCTTCATCAATTAAAAATCAAGGTCTAGGTAAACACCTTTTTCTAGCATCGCCTGTGGGGAAAGACTTAGTTTTAGGTAAAACGTTCGCATTCTGGAATAAAGGTGATAACGATCATGACTTCTATCACCAATCGACAGTTTATTTTACAGTATCTTCCGTATTACAACGGTTAAGAACAACAGCTAAAAACAATGGCACTATTCCATTAGGAACAGGATATATTATTAGGCAACTGGATCCTCTTCTGTTTGATAGGTTCAATGAAGGAGTTATTCAAGCTAGTGTCTTAAGGACTGCGAAATCTAGAGAGTTAGATTACAGTGCTGATGATGCTAAAAGTCGGATTATTGGCTCTTTAATTGAAAGAATGCTGAAATTTCCTGAAACTGAAGAATCTACAGGCTTACCTGAAATTTTACTTGCTCTGTGTACTAAAAAGTTACAAGTCAAAAAAGATCATTTGCTTGGTTTTTCTAATCACTCTATAGATAAAGTAAAGCACTCAATGACTTGGATGTTAGTTGAATATGCAAAACAAGAAATATTAGAAAATACTACAGCTAATGAGTTGTCCGTAACAGTTCCCTTATAGTTACAGCTAATTCAGTCCATTATTTTCAATTTGTTCTTAACGCAGAGGTTTCGTAACCTACGATTCTCTACATACGCTTGCCCGTAAAAACTTCTAACGGAGTTTAATAGCCAAGTGTATTCCTCTGCCTCTTATTGATTCGTAAGCTCACATCAGGTAAAAAAAGAACTATGGGGTCAGGTCTGTATCTTGCGGGATTTAATAGAATGTAGTGGATTAGGGCAACTAAGATACTTTTTCTAATGCCAATACTCATTTCTAGATTTTTAACTCTAGCAAGCTTTTGTCCAAAAATGAGCTGGATGATGCTCTGAACTCGCTGGCAGAGCATCTGCTGTGGAACGTGCAAGCTTCTGAAAAAGGGATTTTTCAGCAGAGCCTACATGGAGGTATTCACGGCGGCTTGCAAAGGAACATAGTGGATGAGCTGCTTTCCATCATAGGTAATGGCACTAGATCCCGGCCCAGAAGCCTTGCCGGGATGACTCCCAAGTTGTTCTGCTAAGCTAGCTTGTTTTTGTCCCAAAATGGCTTAACGATAATTGCTCTTTTCATTGTATTGAAAGCTGGAAGCCACTTATGTCATAAGCTTCCAGCAACAGGTTTAAACGCTATACATGCGCGTCAGCGTATCCCATGCGAGTGAGAGTATTGCGGACAATATCTAAGGTCGCAGGATCTTCTATAGTCGCTGGCACATTGTACTTTTTGTTATCGGCAATATTACGCATGGTGCCGCGCAAAATTTTACCCGAGCGGGTTTTAGGTAACTTTTGCACCGCGCTGACTAACCTAAACGCGGCAACGGGACCTATCTCTTTACGCACTAACGCCATCAGCTGTTTGTTAAGTTCCTGCTCTTCGAGCATTACACCCTTTTTGAGCACCACTAACCCTAAGGGAACCTGCCCTTTGAGTTCATCTTCAACACCGATAACAGCAGCTTCGGCAACGGCATCATGTTGGCATAATACCTCTTCAAAGCGACCTGTTGAGAGGCGATGCCCAGCGACATTAATAATGTCATCGATGCGGCTCATAATATAAAGGTAACCATCTTCATCTTTATAACCTGCATCGCCCGTGAGATAGTAACCAGGATACATAGACAAGTAGCTATCAACATAGCGCTGCTCATTTTGCCAAAGTGTGGTTAAAGTCCCCGGCGGCAATGGCAATTTAATCACCACATTACCCGACTCATTGGCAGCTACTTGCTCACCCATAATGTCGACCACTTCTATTTGATAACCCGGTACCGCTAATGCAGGAGAACCCGCTTTGACCTCGACCGGCGCGTATCCCATTAGGTTAGCCGCCACAGGCCAGCCGGTTTCTGTCTGCCACCAATGATCGATAATCGGCTTTTTAAGCTTATCCTCAGACCAATGTAAGGTATCAGGGTCGCAGCGCTCTCCTGCCAAAAAGACATTTTTCAAACATGACAGATCAACACCTTCAAGATACTCACCATCGGGATCATCGCGTTTAATCGCTCGAATTGCCGTCGGTGCGGTGAAAAAGCTTTTCACATTGTACTTAGCAATAGTGCGCCAAAAAGCACCGGGATCCGGCGTACCAATCGGCTTGCCTTCATACATTAACGTGGTTGCACCCACCAGCAAGGGGCCATAAACAATATAGGAGTGGCCCACTACCCAACCCACATCAGATGCCGCCCAAAAACTATCGCCAGCATCAATGTCATAGATATGCTTCATCGACCAAGCGAGTGCCACACTGTGGCCACCATTGTCTCGAACCACACCTTTCGGTTGCCCGGTTGTGCCCGAGGTATAAAGCACATAAAGTGGATCGGTTGCATCTAACGCCACACAATCAATGTTCGGCGCAGTAGCAACACCGCTTTGCCAATCAATGTCACGGCCAGGCTGCAGTGTTGCTTCTAGCTGGCTTCTGTTTAAGATTAAGCAGTGTTCAACTTTATGCGTTGCCTGCTCCAGTGCATTGTCCAGTAATGGCTTATAGGCTACGACCCCTGATGGCTCTATACCGCATGACGCTGACAAAATAAGCTTAGGTTTAGCATCGTTGATTCGAGTTGCGAGTTCATTAGCCGCAAAGCCACCAAACACCACAGAGTGAATAGCACCAATGCGCGCACACGCTAGCATGGCATAGGCAGTTTCCGGCACCATCGGCATATAGATCACCACCCGGTCGCCTTTTTTAACCCCAATGGAGTCCATGTAACCTGCTAAACGACTTACTTGCGCCAGCAGTTCTTGATAGGTAATTCCATATTCAGTCTCTGTTACTGGGCTGACATACTGAATCGCAATTTGAGCACCACGCCCAGCGTTAACATGCCTATCAACCGCATTGAAGCAAGTATTCATCTTGCCACCTTTAAACCAATGGTAAAAAGGTGCTTCGCTATCATCGAGTACTTTATTCCACGGTGACACCCAATCAATAGCTTGGGCGGCCTGCCCCCAAAACTGCTGTGGATTTGAGATTGAACTTGCATGTAACTGCGTGTTTTTATGTTTCACTATGCATACTCCAGTTAACGTCACCACAGGGTAAACTCAGTTACCCCACAATGAGTATTGTCCCTTTATTCTCTTTTAAGCATTATGCTCCGCCGCTCAAAAAATCCCCATTAGACCTTAGAATGAGTGTGTAATGCCGCTATCCATTAGGGAATGGAGCAACTTAAATACCTGCTAAGTAAGTGTTTAAAATAGAAATTAAAACCAAACCAGACAATAAAAATCAAACGTACGTTTAGCCAATATTAGCGTTATGGCACGCACAATTGACATGAAAACAACTGTCGCTATCACGCTCAAACTTTACCTTTACGTAAACTTCATATATCGTGCAAGAAAAGTTAATAAATATGGTGTTATTAATGACTGAAAAACAGTTACCCCAAACGACATACTCAATAAGTGATTTATCAAAAGAGTTTGATATCACCACTCGTAGTATTCGTTTTTATGAAGATCAAGGCCTGCTTAAACCTAAGCGCCGCGGTCAAACTCGGATCTACAATTTGACCGAGCGAGTTAGACTCAAACTTATTTTGCGCGGTAAACGTTTAGGTTTCTCTTTGGCAGAAACAAGACGCTTGTTCGAACTATACGATGCAGACAAAAATAGCAGCACCCAGCTGCATACTATGCTCGACCTAGTTGAAGATAAGAAAGTCGCCCTACAGCAGCAAATGGACGACATCAAAGTAGTATTAATGGAGCTTAACTCGGCAGAACAGCAATGCCGTGATGCACTAGCCAATAATAGTGAGTAAAAACAGCACTTGATAACACCAACTAAATAACAAGCCTACGAGTATCACGACATAGATCAGTGAACTTGAATAAATGGACACATTGACAGGATACAAGCACATGACTCAACTCTACTCATCTCTAAATTTCGGCCTCGGTGAAGACGTCGATATGCTGCGTGATGCAGTACAACACTTTGCCGCTAATGAAATTGCGCCAATAGCTGCCAAAACAGATATCGATAACGCATTTCCGAATGAGCTGTGGCCGGTACTCGGTGACATGGGTCTATTAGGTGTTACGGTAGCGGAAGAGTACGGTGGAGCGAATATGGGCTATCTTGCTCACGTTGTTGCCATGGAAGAGATCTCACGAGCATCAGCCTCTATCGGGCTTAGCTACGGCGCTCACTCAAACCTTTGTGTTAACCAGATAAACCGTAACGGTAATAAAGAGCAAAAAGATAAGTACCTGCCAAAACTCGTTAGCGGTGAGCACATTGGTGCCCTCGCGATGAGTGAGCCCAATGCAGGCTCAGATGTGGTTTCAATGAAACTGCATGCCCGTAAAGAGGGTGACCGCTATATTCTTAACGGCAACAAAATGTGGATCACTAACGGGCCAGATGCCCACACTTATGTTATCTACGCTAAAACCGACCTTGATAAAGGTGCCCACGGTATTACCGCGTTTATTGTTGAGCGAGGTTCAAAAGGCTTTAGCCAAGCACAAAAACTAGACAAGCTCGGCATGCGCGGCTCAAACACCTGTGAGCTAGTATTTGAAGATTGCGAAGTGCCTGAGGAGAACATCCTTGGTGGCTTAAACAATGGCGTTAAAGTGTTGATGAGTGGTCTTGATTACGAGCGAGTCGTGCTATCAGGTGGCCCGCTTGGGATCATGGCAGCCAGTATGGACATCGTTGTGCCTTACATCCATGAGCGTGAACAGTTTGGTAAATCCATTGGTCAGTTCCAGCTAGTACAGGGCAAACTTGCCGATATGTACACTGGCATGAATGCCGCCAAATCTTACATCTACAATGTGGCTAAATCATGTGACCGCGGCGAAACGACCCGTAAAGATGCCGCTGGCGCTATTTTGTATTCAGCGGAGTTGGCAACCAAGATGGCACTCGATGCGATTCAACTGCTCGGCGGTAACGGTTACGTCAATGATTACGCCACCGGCCGTTTGCTGCGTGACGCTAAACTTTATGAGATTGGCGCGGGTACCTCTGAAATACGCCGTATGCTCATTGGCCGCGAGTTATTTAACGAATCAAAATAAATCTAACTAAATCATCAATAACAAGGCTCGCCTAGCGAGCTATTAGAGCCCTAATTTGGAACAAGGGCGACAGCCACAACGTCGCCCACGGTCCAGCTTCAAAAGGATTGAAATTGTGACTCAACTCAGCAGTCGTATTAATGCCCGCAGCGACGAATTCAAAGCCAAATTTGATGACATGGCTAGCGTCGTCCAAGATCTCAAGTCAAAGCTACAGCAAATTGAGCTAGGTGGTGGTGAGGTTGCCCGTGAACGTCACCTTTCGCGAGGAAAATTACTACCGCGTCAACGTGTTGAAAAACTTCTCGATCCAGGTTCTCCCTTTTTAGAGATCTCGCAATTTGCCGCTTTCGAACTCTATGAAGATGTCGTCCCTGCCGCTGGCGTGATTGCGGGTATTGGCCGCGTTAGCGGGGTTGAATGCATGATTATTGCCAACGATGCCACCGTAAAAGGCGGCACCTACTACCCAGTTACGGTTAAAAAACATATTCGAGCGCAAGAGATTGCCAGCCGTTGTCACCTGCCCTGTATTTACCTTGTCGACTCAGGCGGCGCTAACTTACCTCGCCAAGATGAAGTGTTTCCAGACAGAGACCATTTCGGTCGTATCTTCTATAACCAAGCGCAGATGTCCGCTAAAGGTATTCCACAAATTGCCGTAGTGATGGGGCTTTGTACTGCTGGCGGCGCATACGTTCCGGCAATGGCAGATGAGTCCATTATCGTTAAAGAGCAAGGCACCATCTTCCTTGCGGGTCCGCCTCTGGTAAAAGCAGCAACGGGCGAAGAGGTCACCGCTGAAGAGCTCGGCGGTGCAGAGGTGCACACTAAGATTTCAGGCGTTGCCGATCACCTGGCGCAAAATGATGAGCACGCCCTAGAACTTGCTCGTAAAGCCGTGACTCGACTCAATCATCAGAAGAAGATTGCAGCTCAGCTTAGCCCGGTTCAACCGCCAAAGTTCGATATTAACGAGCTGTATGGCATTGTTGGTACCGATCTTAAAAAGCCTTTTGACGTCAAAGAGGTGATTGCTCGCGTTGTCGATGATTCTGATTTTGACGAATTTAAAGCCAACTATGGCAGCACTCTGGTGTGTGGTTTTGCCCGCATTCATGGCTATCCTGTCGGCATTGTGGCTAACAACGGCATCTTGTTCTCTGAGTCGGCGCAAAAAGGCGCTCACTTTATTGAACTGTGTTGCCAACGCAAGATCCCACTACTGTTCTTACAAAACATTACCGGTTTTATGGTCGGTAAAAAGTACGAACATGAAGGGATAGCTAAGCACGGAGCCAAAATGGTGACTGCGGTTTCATGTGCCAACGTGCCTAAGTTTACCGTCATTATTGGTGGCAGCTACGGCGCAGGTAACTATGGTATGTGCGGTAGAGCTTTCGACCCCACCATGATGTGGATGTGGCCAAATGCGCGCATA
This sequence comes from Shewanella sp. KX20019, assembly GCF_016757755.1. Taxonomy (NCBI): domain Bacteria; kingdom Pseudomonadati; phylum Pseudomonadota; class Gammaproteobacteria; order Alteromonadales; family Shewanellaceae; genus Shewanella; species Shewanella sp. KX20019. The sequence continues at coordinate 3,572,821 of NZ_CP068437.1, forward strand.
TCAGTCATGGGCGGCGAACAAGCCGCAGGCGTTTTGGCCACGGTAAAACGTGATGGACTAAAACGTAAAGGCCTTGATTGGTCTGATGAAGATGAACAAAACTTCCGTAAGCCCATTGTTGAGCAATACGATAAAGAGGGTCATCCGTATCATGCTAGTGCACGTCTTTGGGACGACGGTATTATTGACCCTGCACAAACTCGAGATGTTGTTGGTTTAGCACTCTCTGCCGCGCTTAATGCGCCGATAGAGGAGACTAAATTTGGTGTGTTCCGTATGTAATGGGGCTCCATTGCTATAACAGAAACCAAAGCTAAACCTTGGAGCTAAATTGGGAACAACACTATGACTAATCAAACCCTACAAATGACGGCGCAGACACTTTCAGAGCAGTGTCAGTACGTCAGTTGCACACTCAACAATGGCGTCGCCGAGCTTATTCTGGATCGCCCAGGCAAACATAATGCCTTTGATGAGGTGATGATAAGCGAGATGATCCAAGTACTGGAATACTTCGGACATAATCCGCAATGCCAAGTACTGATATTAAAAGCCAATGGCAAAAACTTCAGTGCAGGCGCCGACTTAAACTGGATGCGTAAGCAAGCCACCATGGACTTTCAGCAGAATCTATCTGATGCCAACGAGCTTGCTAAGTTGATGTCAGTGCTCGACAAGTTCCCGAAACCGACGATAGCTAAAGTACAAGGCGCCGCTTTTGGTGGTGCACTTGGCCTTATCTGCTGCTGCGATATCGCCATTGCCAATGAGCGCGCCAGCTTCTGCCTAAGTGAAGTAAAGCTTGGACTTATTCCTGCCGTCATTAGCCCTTATGTTACCCGAGCTATGGGACAACGCGCCGCACGTCGCTATATGCTAACGGCAGAGAGATTCAAGGTGCAAAAAGCATTAGAGCTGCAAGTCGTCCATGAAGTAGCTGATGATTTAGATGCCGCTGCAGAGCCTATCATCACTGCGCTTTTGGCTAATAGTCCGCAGGGTATGGCTTGGGCTAAAAGCCTGCTTTCAACACTTGAGAGCGGCGTGATAGATCAAGCGACACTGGATCACACCAGCGAACGTATCGCCCGTATTCGGGTATCAGATGAGGGTCAAGAGGGGCTCAACGCATTCTTTGACAAGCGCAGCCCCGACTGGACTATTGCTAACGGTTCAATAGATAAAAACAACAGTGCTGCTAGCGCACAAGGAGCCAAATAATATGTTTACTAAGTTGCTAATTGCCAACCGTGGTGAAATTGCCTGTCGTATCATTAAAACAGCTCAAGCGATGGGCGTACGCACCGTGGCACTGTATTCAGATGCCGACATTGACGCACGTCATGTTGCCATGGCTGATGAGTCGTTTTATCTCGGTGGCAGCGCGCCAGCGGACTCGTACTTAAAAGCCGATCTAATTATCGATATTGCCAAAAAATCAGGCGCTCAAGCTATCCACCCAGGTTATGGTTTTCTATCTGAAAACGCTGAATTCGCCCTGAAGTGTGAGCAAAGTGGTATTGCCTTTGTGGGCCCTAGCGCCGCCGCTATTGATTCAATGGGCAGTAAAAGTGCTGCTAAAGAGATTATGGGCGCCGCTAATGTACCCTTAGTGCCTGGTTACCATGGCGATGTGCAAGAAGATGATGTACTCGTCAGCGAAGCCAATAAAATGGGCTTCCCACTGCTTATCAAAGCAGCCTACGGCGGCGGCGGTAAAGGCATGCGTATTGTCGAAAACAGCGCTGAAGTATTAGAGGCGATTCAATCTGCAAGGCGCGAAGCAATAAGCTCATTTGGTAATGATAAGTTACTGATGGAGCGTTATTTACGCCAGCCACGCCATGTTGAAGTGCAAGTCTTTGCCGATAGCCAAGGTCACTGTATCTATCTATCCGATCGCGATTGTTCCATTCAACGTCGCCATCAAAAAGTGGTCGAAGAAGCCCCGGCACCTGGGCTTAGTGACGCGCTGCGCATTAGCATGGGCGAAGCCGCTGTTGCAGCCGCTAAAGCGATTAACTATGAAGGCGCCGGCACCGTTGAGTTCCTGCTTGATACCGATGGCAGTTTCTACTTTATGGAGATGAACACCCGTCTACAGGTAGAGCATCCTGTCACCGAAATGGTCACTGGACAAGATCTGGTCAAATGGCAGCTAATGGTTGCCAGTGGCAGTGAGTTACCATTAACCCAAGATGAAGTACGTATTCATGGCCATGCCTTTGAAGTACGTATTTATGCCGAAGATCCGCAAAATGATTTTCTGCCTGCCAGTGGCAAGCTCAACTTTTTACGCGAACCAGAGCAGAGCAAGTTTGTCCGTATTGACTCTGGGGTGCGCGAAAATGATGTGATCAGTAACTTTTATGATCCGATGATCTCCAAGCTCATCACTTGGGATGAATCGCGTCCGCGTGCATTGCAGCGCCTAGTTCACGCCCTCGCCTCCTATCAAATAAGCGGCTTAAAACACAATATTGAATTTCTTGCCAACATTGCTGAACATGACGCGTTTAGTGAAGCCAATTTTAGCACTGACTTTATTGAGCGTTATGGTGACTCATTGATTGGCCATGGCCTGAGCGACAGCCAGTCGAATGAGCGCAACACCGCGTTGGCACTAGCAGCGCTTTATCAACTATGCGCCCGCAAAGCGGACGCTAAGCGTTGTGCAGTCAATAGTCATGATCCTTATTCGCCTTGGGGCGCTGTTAACGGCTTCAGACTTAACAGTGCTAGCGTGCATCAAGTTGCCCTACTCGATGATGACCAGCAAATTAATCACCTAGAGCTGACCGAAACTCAGCTAGGTGGTCAATCGGTCTACCAGCTTAAAATTAATGATAGCCAGCTAACGCTCTCTGGTGAGCTTATCGGTGAAACACTACATGCTGAAATTGCACTATTCCCGACAACTGATAGTAGTCATTGCGCTCAAACCATTAAGCGCACAGGGCATAAGATAAAAGTCCCTGTCAGTCAGGTGGGCGATGACTTTACCCTGTTTATCAACTCAAGCAGCTATCACTACCGTGCACTTCAATCTGAAGTGGTTGAGGAGCAAGATAACTTAGAGGATAAGCTTAAAGCCCCCATGAACGGCACCATCGTGACTCATCTAGTTGAAAAAGGTGACAAGGTTGTTGCAGGCCAAGGCATTATGGTGATGGAAGCGATGAAGATGGAGTATACGATTGAGTCACCATTTGACGGCGTTGTAAGTGCATTCTTCTTTAATGCTGGCGAACTGGTCAGTGACGGTATGCTACTCGCCGAAATTGAACCCGCCGTTGTTGAATCGTCTTTGACAGAGGAGCCAGTGTAAATGTCCTCAAATTCATACGCTAAACAGGTCAGCATTTTTGAAGTCGGCGCCCGTGACGGTTTGCAAAACGAAAAGCCCGTCACCACGGCAGATAAGATTGTCTTGATTGAAGATTTAGCCGCTGCCGGTGTTAAGCGCATCGAGGCCGCGAGCTTTGTGTCGCCGAAATGGGTGCCGCAAATGGCAGACTCGGCTGATGTGCTTGGCGGGATCGCTCGCAACACTGATGTGACCTACAGTGCCCTCACGCCGAACCTTAAAGGCTTGGAACTTGCGCTTGCCGCCGGAAGCGATGAAGTTGCCATTTTTGGCGCTGCTTCAGAAAGCTTTAGCCAGCGCAATATTAACTGCTCGATTGAGGAATCGATTGAGCGCTTTATCCCAGTGATGGAGCTGGCTAAAGCCAATAATATTCGTGTACGTGGCTATGTATCGTGCGTGCTCGGTTGCCCTTACGAAGGTGATATCGCCGTTAGTGAAGTGGCTAGGGTGTCTGAATTACTTTACAAAATGGGTTGTTATGAGATCTCGCTCGGCGACACTATAGGGGTTGGCACTGCGCTTAATGCCCGTAAGATGGTAGAAGCTGTCGCCAATGTCGTTCCCGTCTCAAAACTGGCGCTGCATTTTCATGACACCTACGGTCAAGCACTCGCTAACATATTGGCCTGCTTAGAGACAGGCGTCAGCGTTATTGACTCATCGGTGGCGGGTCTAGGCGGCTGTCCTTATGCCAAAGGTGCATCGGGCAATTTAGCCACTGAAGATCTGGTTTATATGCTCCATGGTCTCGGCATTGAAACCGGAATAGATATCAATAAACTTGCCTTGGCAGGTAACAAAATTAGCCAAGCACTTGGGCGCACTAATGGCGCCAAGGTCGCACAAGCACTCGCCGTTTAACACTGAGTTGCTTACATATTTTACAGAATGAGTTTATAGAGAGCCGCATACCCTACAGTTTAAAGTGGCTCCCTTAATATGGAGATAACAACAATGGCAGGACTAAATAAGGTTGTCGCTAGTTATGAGGAGGCATTAAAAGGCCTCAGTAATGACATGACCGTCATGGTCGGCGGATTTGGATTATGTGGTATTCCCGAAGGCTTAATCGCGCAGATGGTCAAAACCGGCGTAACAGGCCTAACCGCTATCTCGAATAACGCTGGCGTCGATGACTTTGGCCTAGGCTTGCTATTGAAGAGCCGCCAAATCGACACCATGATCGCCTCTTATGTTGGCGAAAATGCCACCTTCGAACAGCAGATGCTTTCTGGCGAACTCAACGTGATCTTAACGCCTCAAGGCACGTTAGCTGAAAAAATTCGTGCTGGCGGCGCCGGTATTCCCGCTTTCTTCACCGCAACAGGCTACGGTACGCCCGTCGCAGACGGTAAAGAGACCCGCGAAATTGACGGGCGTCATTATGTACTTGAACCCGCGCTTAAAGCTGATTTTGCCTTAGTTCGAGCGTGGAAAGCCGATACTATGGGTAACCTAGTGTTTCGTAAAACCGCCGCTAACTTTAATCCAATGATGGCAACCGCCGGTAAAATCACCGTGGTAGAAGCTGAGCATATTGTAGAACCCGGTGAACTCGACCCTGATCATATCCATACACCGGGGATCTACGTCGACCGTATTATCCAAGGCACGTTCGAGAAACGTATAGAGCAACGTACCGTTAAAGCTGCCGCAGACACTAAGCAATAAGGAGGCTACACCATGGCATTATCAAGAGAACAACTGGCGCAACGTGTAGCAAAAGAGCTCCAAGACGGCTTTTACGTCAACCTAGGCATAGGTATTCCAACACTCGTCGCCAACTACATTCCAGCAGGAATAGAGGTGATGCTGCAATCTGAAAATGGTCTACTCGGCATGGGCGAGTTTCCAACAGAAGAGACCATCGATGCCGACCTGATCAACGCCGGGAAACAGACCGTAACAGCGGTTGATGGTGCATCGTTTTTCTCATCAAGCGAGAGCTTTGCCATGATCCGTGGCGGCCATGTAGATTTAACCGTACTCGGCGCCTTTGAAGTCGACGAACAAGGCTCTATCGCCTCTTGGATGATCCCAGGCAAACTGATTAAAGGCATGGGCGGCGCGATGGATTTAGTGGCTGGCGCTGACAACATCATCGTCACCATGATGCACGCTGATAAAAAAGGTAACTCTAAGCTGTTACCTAAGTGCGAACTGCCGCTAACGGGTTTTGGCTGTATCAAACGTGTATTAACCGACTTGGCCTTTATGGAGATCAAAGACGGTGCTTTCCACCTGCTTGAGCGCGCACCGGGAGTATCGGTTGAAGAGATCGTCTCTAAAACCGCAGGAAAGTTAGTAGTACCTGAGCACGTGCCTGAAATGAGCTTCTAGGCTTATTGACTAGGTGACTTAGTTACTAGCAGAGATGGTATTTGAGTAAAATTACTTGCTGCGGTGTTTAACAAGGTCTCAGCAATGAAAACGCAGCTAATCAGCTGCGTTTTTTATTTAGGGCAGAGTTACATATCGGCGCATACACACACTCAGCCGTAGGAGTTTAACTCGTAACTGGACAAAAATGGATTACCTTCTAGCAAAGTTGGTTCCAATTGCCTGCGGCAGGTGCTGGACAGGATGTCCGAATGTCGTGATCACATGGTCGATGATGTTCCCGACATCATAACGACATTCCCCATATCCCTTTGGGTCAGATGTGAATGAACGACCGTATGTGCAGACGCAACTGATGCTCGCTTTGCGCCATCTGACCTCCAAGGATGGAGGGAATGCCAAATTCTGTATGGAACAGAATTGGCTATGGCCGCTCTGCGGTTTCATCCCTGAAACCGAAGGCCTCAGTTGCATCTACACTGGTTTCGAAAAGCGCGATCATCTAGCATTTGCGTATTAAATTCTGCAGTTAGAAATCGTAACTTTCAGTAAATGCCTTTGCTTAAAGGCCTATAACCTAAATTGCAGAATATAATCTCCCCCGTTGGAAGTTTCGTTTCTCAGAAATTTCGCCGGGGTGCTGAGGGTTCTACTCTTATGAAATCAAGAGCGGGTACAAGCGCTTTACCCCTTGGCTCTACTCTTGATTACAAGAATGGGCGAAGCACCACGACGTTGACGTTGATTCTGATTTGAAAAAGCAATAACTGATATTGCAGCCAGCACGTTTTGGGGCATAAATGCATTAGCAGCTGACCACAAGCCGTGAGCAATGCAGGCACTCTGTTGCGCCTTTTCTTTTAACAATCCATGTGATGGCGGTACCATCTGTCTTAATGGGCTTGTTACAAGTCTATTCAATCAGTGCTAAAGAATTTATTTTAAAATGATAAATCTCAAAAGAGTCCTCTGAATCCAGTAATCTAATTGTTATGGTGGCATCACCGTTCTCGTAATGCCCAATAACGGTATAAGTCACAATGGTGCTAGTACCATCTTGAATAGTTGCACCAGAATGAACTTGCGTAAACGTTGGGTCTTCGATATTTTTTAGTGTTCCGAGTTTCGAAAGCCAACGAAAAAGCTTTTCAAAATCTTCGTCGGAAGTATTCTCGAAGGTTGCTGAAACAAAAAGTGGTTTGGCCTTTTCTATATCCCATTCAGAAATTATCGGAATGACCTTCTTTATATAAGGAACGGCCGTTTCATTGTATTCTGATTGCTTATATCCAGAGTATACGGCCACGATGATGATTAAAGAGATAAACCCTAAAAATATTATTCCCAGCCACTTAAACATATTCTTGATCATTAACTCCCCCTAGACTAGTAACGCTCTAATAACGGGCAAAAAATTGTTGGCTAAAATGTGGAGGAACGCAACACAGCCATTGTATTTTGCCTTGGTTAAAAGGACAAACATAGCCAACCATTGATAATCAATAACATAACTAGCTTTCAAGCAGATATCAATTCTCAGCACCGTTCAAATCATCAGATGAAATATTTTCAATACGACAGTTACGGAATATTCACTAAATAGAGTTAGTTACGGGGGTGAATGAGTTTTAATCCGTGGATTGTTACCCCTGCAGGATAGCAGCAGAAAGTGATCTTAGGATGAACGGCTGGAGTCTAATATACCTCGTACTCCAGCTATAATTGCACAACTGTATATTTACATGTGTAGTTTAGCTGGGTATAGTCCAAAGTTGATAATCATATTGAGGAAATTGGGACACAATGAAAAAACTACTCTTAACAATCGCAACCACAACTATATTACTCGGTTGTCAAGCAACCGGGAATGTATCGAACTATGATGCGAGCAGTGTTGAAGGAGAGTTGGTGTCCTATGACAAATTCTCTAAAAAGTTTTTCAGTTATGAAGGCTTCTGCACCAAAAATAATGCAGAAGCCAAATCGAATGGAAAGTACATATACTTCAACGAAAAATATAATAAAGGTGGCGATCTGAAGACTTGCTACGATGTACTTGCATCAAAGATTTCCCATAAATGGAATGGCGAGTTCTCAGAAGAGCAAGTAAAGCGACTGCTTATTTCACAAGACTTTGGCTCATCAGAAACATACAAAAGCATGGCTAATGATCCCAAATACAAGAGAAATGCGGCCAGCTATAAGCTTCGTTGGGATAATTACTTGGCAAATAAGGCATGGATTGACAACATGATGGACGATCCCATCGTTTCAAGTACTATCTGGGCCACAGAAACAACCCAAAACAAGTTTGAAAAGACAACAAAATCAACAGCCAACATTGTTAAAACCTGGAAAGGAGAAAAATCTAAGCGCTATAACTTCACTGTTTCATGCAATACATCTGCTGACAATAAAAAGCTAATGCTAACATGGAGCCATTCAGATGTATTTTCTGCTCCAAATACAACGGCGAAATTCATTGCCCTAATTAATGACGAACCCGTTGAGCTGCACACAAAGCTATATTCAAACTCATACAAGTCAGGCTTTATTTTGCCGCAGAAAGGGTTTAACCAAGTTATAAATGCGCTGATTGAAGGCAAACATATTCCATATAGAGTTTCGAATGATGACCTATTTGAAAGTTCAGTCGCTGCTGCCGACGATACAACAGCACTGAAAAATCTTGTCGGAGATTGTAGCTAGTTATTTGTTGAAGCGGATTTGGTTAATGACATACAACCAAGTCCGTTTTAACCGGGAACAACAACCGAATGACCCCTGCCATCCATAATTAAAAATACAACTATCCTGCATTCAAGATCTCAGTGCACCTTATCGGGTAACCATATACTTACTGCCATATCGCTTCTACTGACTCCCTTTTCGACTATGATGAATCTAGGCCAAAAAAGCGTATTGCAGAGGTGTGAACACCATGGATATCAATGGCATCTGTATTTCATCTACAATCGATGAACACGGTCCAATATATGTGTATCAAACAAAAACCAGCCGCGTTCTCAGCTTCGATGGAGAGATCTATCAAAGTTGCATGAAATTAAATGATATTAATGGACTAAATCTCGGCTACACCCAAGCCATGATGGTGGGGTTATTGTGTATCCCCAGTGTAAAATCGGCCACGGTCATGGGCCTAGGTGCGGGTTCAATAGCAAAGAAACTACTCAATAGTTTTGCTGAGTTAACCGTACATGCAGTTGAGTATCGCGAAGCTGTGGCCCAACTGGCACATCAATACTTTTACCTGCCTGACTCCGCACGCCTTGTCGTTCATATCGATGATGCTGTTAACTATATACAAAACACTGACACTAAAAGCGATATTATCTTTTCAGATCTATACAACTCAGATGGGATGGAGCCACAACAAGTACAATCTGCCTACTTGCGACATTGTAAAAATGGCCTCAATAAACACGGGGTTCTGGTGCTCAATATCTGCCATACGGCATTTAAGTTATCTGCGGATTTAGATAAGTTACTGGCAGCCGAATTTGAAAATCAGCTGCTCAGATTTGAAATAGAGGGGGGAAACACCATCGTACTAGCGTTCAAAAATGGCCTCCCTTCGATAAACAACCAAGCATTACTGACTAAAAGCAAACAGTTGCAAGAGCAGATGAACATACCGATGCAGCGGTATGTTCAATTACTCGCAGATTTTGACAATAGTTAGTCAGTACTTTAGCCAACTGCGCTACTAGTCTTCAATATTGAGTAACTGTATTACTTAGGGATAGTTAAAACTATTTTACCCACGTGTTTCTTTTTCAGAAAAACCTCTTGCGCAATACTTATCTCGTCCAGTAGGAATGTGTCTGCAACTAGCGGTTTAATTTGACCCTGTTCGATACAGTTGACGAGGTTTTGAAATACTTGTGGTTCGAGCACCGTGCAACCAAAAAAGCTTAAGTCTTTTAAATATAGGGTACGAATGTCTAGCTCAACCAAAGCACCACCAATAGCACCGGAAACCGCATATCTACCACCAGGCCTTAACAGCTGTAAAAACTGAGGCCACTGTTTGCCAGCAACCAGATCGATAACGACATCAATACTATTTTCGCCTAAGGTATCGACTGAATCAGCATTTCGCGATATGACTTGATCGGCTCCAAGTGCTAATAACTGCTGATTCTTGCTGGGACTAGTAATGGCGATAACATAGGCTCCCCGAGCTTTAGCAAGCTGAACAGCTGCCGAACCAACACCACCTGAAGCGCCAGAGATCAACACCCTATCTTGTGATGTGACATTTGTGCGGGTAAGCATATTTTCAGCTGTTGAATATGAGCAAGGAAATGAGGCTAATTCGATGTCAGAAAATTCGCTGTTCACCGCGTAAGCATGTTTGGCATCCACTACCGTGTATTGTGCAAAACCACCATCACATTCAGAGCCATAATACCAAGGCGATTTTAGCGGCTGACCGTTAACTTGGTTGATACAGGGTTCAATAATAACGCGCTGTCCAATACGGTCTGCAGCGATATTGTTACCAACAGCAACGATAAAACCACAGACATCAGCTCCTTGAATTCGTGGAAAGACCAACGCATTACCAGACCAGCTCGCATCCGCACTACTGCCATCACCTTTTGAGTACCATGCTGCTCTGGTATTAATATCTGTATTGTTAACTCCAGCGGCAGAGACGCTGATCAGTACTTGATTTGAAGTTGGAATAGGCACCGCTATATCATCACGGTATTTAAGCATATCTGCGTCACCATGACCGATAAGCTGGACGCCCTTCATGAGTTGGGGAATTATCATCTATCTTCCTCTATCAGTTGTAATAGCGCCTTTTGAGCCGATGTTATTGCTTGCTGGCCAAGCACTGGCCACGCACTTGATACCCCCTCATGTAGTAAGAAAAGCACCGTAGCAAGATCTTCCCTTTGACTTTGCAGACCTAAAACCTGCTGAACTTCTTGCTTGTGGTTTTTAACTGCCTCACTAATAAATTGATTGTCTGGAAAGGCCGCCATCGCGTTCATTGACAAGCAGCCGTGTGGCGCATAGTCGCGCATCCACTGTTCAAGTTTACTAAAAATATGTAATACAGACTCAACACCACGAGATGGTGATTCGTTAAGCAAAAAAGTGAGGTACCTTTGATGACGATACTCCAAAGCAGCCACAATCATCGCTTCTTTAGATGGGTAGTGCTTGTATAGCGTGCGCAGGCTGACATTACATGCAGCCTTTAACTGAGCAACGCTAGGCTCGGCAAAACCATATAGACTAAATGCCTCCTCTAGACTGGCGGCAATTTGTTGTTTCAGCATAAGTACCCTGTGGTAGAATATTCACTCTACCACAGGGTAGAATGATTGCTCTACTCTGTCAAACTATTGCAATTATGCTTAACAATGCACAGTGACTGTTGGAGAGTATTGCACCGCAACCAAGTTTGTATGCAGGGAGTTTCGGCTAGACGTAATCATATTCAAGGAGTTAGTGCTTGAGAAGTTAGTGCTGGAAAAAGTATTACTATTAAGTTTGAAGGAATAGCTATGGATGACACAAAAGGCATATAACAGATAAATGCCTTTAAAACGCTTTTATGCTTGATTATAAAAGTTAAATAGAACAGTTAAGCCTATTTATCCGTAGGTCTAGGCGGTAAATAATCACGACCTTTTTTGTGTAGATTACTTTTCCCTAGGGTTCGGTCATTTAGCGCACTGCCATAATTATCTCGGCAATGAATACATGGACTCATCTTGTTCACAAAGCGGCCTTTGCGTGTGTACTTTCTAATGTAGGCATGTGAAATCTCGACATTACCGCGATGCAATCCGCTAGCATCATCCAGCTTATGCCTCAAATCACTTACGGCGGCATCTTCAGCGCACATGTTGTCACTGGCACGACCCCAACCGATAACATCCTGGCTGGCATCGCTGCTTACATATCTAGCCGCGACCCAGGGACCACTGTGATCCCCCGTCGGCGTACCATCTGGGAAATTGGAGGGTTTATTCGCCAACTGATACGAGACAAGTTCAAGCGGATCTATTGGGGCTCTATCGCAGAGAGTGTCATTAGCCAATGCGGGGGCTGTGGTGACAAAATAGTGATGGTTGTGGCTGCTTTTTAGGTCGCAATAATGGCGAGTTGCATCAATTTTTTTTATCTGTACTATTTTCGCTACACTGCCGCTGCAGGCTAATATTTCATCGCCCACATTAATATCATCGGCCTTGATCCATTTCTCAGCAATAAGATAAAAATGGTGGTCTTCTACCACAAACATCGACGTTTTTAACTCGGCAATTGTATATTCAATCTCGATCATAACTTGTGCAATAGTTCCAAATGCGGGTTCAATAGGGTTAACATTGTTCGGCTTTATAAAATAAATTACATCATTATACCCGTTCCACTTCAAAATGTAGGGATCTGTCGGGGCTTAATGGCGATTAGGTAAGGTCGGTATTGGTTGTGCCTGTAGCAAAATAAATACATAGCGCTGAATTGAGTGCCCTTTTAACTCCAAGAGTAACCCATCAACAAAGGCATCTGCCAAGGTCTCTTAAACGAGCATTTCTAGGCCGTTGAGTATTAAGTATCATTAGTCCGCTGGAGCCCATCGTTTCATCTTTTAAAACCTTGCTTTTGCCACTACTAGTAGCTTAACTAACATACATCAACAACTTATAAGGAAGTGATTGTGCTAAAAAATATCATCCTCCTGCTACCCATATTACTTTTATTTTCTTGTACTAGCCTTCCCGAAAATACCAGCAGTAAAAGTTACGCAATGAGCAAGTCTCAAGAAAGCCAGTTAACCATGGAACTTGATGAGGAACGCAAGCTGCTCGGCTTAGAAAATGATGATGCGTTAATGATGCTGCTTGAAGATGGTGTTGATGCTTTTGTAGCTCGCGTTTCGCTGATTAATGCGGCGCAAAGGAGCGTAGACCTGCAATATTATCAATATCACTCTGACTTAAGTGGAAGACTATTAACGGCAGCCTTGTGGCAAGCTGCAGAGCGAGGCGTGCGCATCCGTTTACTTGTAGATGATATGGATTTAGCAGGCAAAGATATTGATATTGCTAAACTAAATTCACACCAACATTTCGAAGTACGCATTTTCAATCCGTTTTTACGCGATAAAAGGCGCACTCGGCAGTTAATCACAGGCTTCGGTTCAGTAACACGTCGAATGCACAACAAAACGTTCACAGTAGACAGCAGCATATCCATTTTGGGCGGGCGTAATGTCGGAGACCAATATTACGGTGCGCACTCAGATGTCGCTTTTGGAGATTTAGATATTGCTTTTACAGGCAGCGTTGTACAAGAGGTTCAAACATCTTTTGACTTATATTGGAATAGCGAAATCACCTACGAAATTAATTTATTAAGTGATTACCAGCCATCAAAAAGTGACGTAGATGAAGTTAGTCAAAATTTAAAACACTTCTTACAGCAAAACAAAAACTCTCAATATGCACAGGCACTACGTAAAAACGATTTATTAAGTTTAGTCAAAAAAGATGAAGTAAACGAATACACGGGCAAGGCTGTAGTCTTATATGACGATCCGTTAAAAATTGTCTCTTCCCGGGAAAAAACAGAATACCACCTAGCACCAAAATTACGCCCTTACGTAGATAATGCGAAAGACGAACTCATCATTGTTTCTCCTTACTTTGTGCCAGGAGACGAAGGCGTGGCACTGTTAGGCAGTCTGGTAGAGAAAGGAGTCACTGTTAGAATTTTAACCAACTCGATGAAATCTAATGATGTCACCATAGTGCACTCTGGATATTCAAAGTATCGAAAAGAATTATTAGCGCTTGGGGTCGAATTATATGAAGTCGACAGTGCCCGTATAGATATATTGAAGAAGTATACCGATAAAGCCGCTTCTTCAACCGCATCAAAGATCACTTTACATGCCAAGTACTTTGTCATTGACCGTAGATTTACTTTTATTGGTTCGATGAACCTAGACCCTCGTTCTCGCAATGAAAATACAGAAATTGGTGTGATTGCAGAATCAGAAAAACTAGCTGTTTTTATTGTTGAGGATTTTGACAGTATCGTTAGAGACGGGGCATTTAAATTATCACTTAAAGAGGGTGATATTATCTGGACGCAAAAAAATGGAGATAAAATAATAACCTATGACAATGACCCTTACAGCAGCTGGTGGGACCGCTTTAAAAATGGTTTCTTGCAATTGTTGCCTGTAGAGTCACAACTTTAACTTATTAGCATTTTAAGCTCCTGAATATACTAGCAAGTTTACCGCACTCTACATTGATTAAATGGATGATATTAAGAGGTGACAGCTGAATAGCTCCCTTCACCAATATGACAGCAATAGACAATTTCATTTTGGTGTTAAATCACGTAAACTACGCGCTGTTTTTTAAGTCTCTTTTTAGGTAAATCATGATCCGTTTAAACCAAGTAAAACTGCCTCTCGACCATAATGAAGATGCGCTGCAAGATGTTGTATTGCAAAAGCTCTCTATCTCAGCTGAGCAGTTGGTTAACATACATGTGTTTAAGCGTGGCTACGATGCCCGCAAGAAGAATTCAATCTCACTCATTTATACATTGGATGTGACATTAACCGATGTTGACGAAGTGGCATTGTTGGCGTCGGTTGTTGATGATCACAACATCCGCGTGTCACCAGATACCGATTATAAGTATGTAGCCAGTGCACCAGAAGGGTTAACGGAACGCCCACTGGTGATTGGTATGGGGCCATGTGGCTTGTTTGTCGGGCTTATGTTGGCGCAAATGGGCTTTAAACCTATTATTTTAGAGCGCGGTAAGTCTGTCCACGAGCGCGCTAAAGATACCTTCCGCTTTTGGCGTACCAGTGAGCTAAATACTGAATCAAACGTGCAGTTTGGTGAAGGTGGAGCCGGTACATTCTCTGATGGCAAATTATACAGCCAAGTTAAAGACCCTGGTTTTAAAGGCTTAAAAGTAAAACAAGAATTTGTTGCCGCCGGCGCACCTGCTGAAATTATTTATGTCAGTAAGCCACATATAGGTACCTTTAAGTTGGTCACTATGGTTGAAAAAATGCGCAGAGAGATTATCCGTTTAGGCGGCGAAGTCCGTTTTGAAACCCGAGTCGATGAGATCAATATTAGCGACCGTCAAGTCACAGGTGTCACACTTAGAGATGGCGAAGTACTGCACTCTAAACATGTGATTGCAGCGATTGGTCACAGTGCTCGTGATACGTTCCAAATGTTGCATGATAAAGGCGTTTACATGCAGGCGCAGTCATTTTCGATTGGTTTCCGTATTGAGCACAAACAAGCGATGATCGATAAAGACCGCTTTGGCACAAATGCAGGTCACCCTATGTTAGGTGCTGCTGATTACAAGCTAGTGCATCACTGTAAAAGTGGTCGCAGTGTTTACAGTTTTTGTATGTGTCCTGGTGGTGTGGTGGTAGCTGCAACGTCAGAAGAGCACGCGGTAGTGACCAATGGCATGAGCCAATACTCGCGTAGTGAACGTAATGCTAACAGCGCGATTGTGGTGGGTATTAACCCAAGTGATTTTGATAACGACCCAATGCAAGGCGTTGCACTACAGCGTCAATTAGAGCGCAATGCCTATGTTATGGGCGGCAGTAATTACGATGCTCCAGCACAAATGGTGGGCGACTTTTTAGCGTCTGGTGCAGGTAAACCATTTGAAAATGTCGAGCCATCTTATAAGCCGAATGTGAAAATGACCGACTTAAGCGATGCTCTTCCTGCCTACGCCATCGATGCCATTCGTGAAGCGTTACCTGCATTCGGTAAGAAAATTCGTGGTTTCGACAGTAAAGACGCCATGTTAACCGGCGTTGAAACGCGTACCTCGTCACCTATTCAAATTAAACGCGGCGCAGATTATCAAAGTATCAACACCAAAGGATTGTATCCTGCGGGTGAAGGTGCTGGTTATGCGGGCGGCATTTTATCAGCGGGTATCGACGGCATTAGTATTGCAGAAGCAGTGGCATTAGACATGCTTAAAGAGATGGCAAACAGTTAATCAAATCTCTAATCATGAGAGCACCACGTCGGCTGCTCTCTATTATTGATTCTAAGCTGCGAAGATAATGCATAAACCATCAACTCTTTGCCATTCAAATCTCATTGCTCGACTGTTAACTGTCGTTTAGTTAGTCATTAACAGTCGTTTCACTGTTTGTATAGCAAAAAGCAGTAAAACCAAAGTACCGGCAACCAGACTCAACATGCCTAGTGGCATAAACATACTCTCATGAAGAACACCGTTATCATCAACATACTGATAAAACGCGTTCTCAGCACTTAAACAAGCAGCCCCTAATCCCAGTAACACCAAGCTAATAATCCATGTTTTATTGACTGAAAATTTCATTTAACGTTCTACATCCTGTCGTTAATGGCCCGATAAGCCGCAGGTTAAATTATACCCCTCTGATATTTACCTTTTATCTGAAAACGGTCAAATGAAAGATAATTTACCGTGTTAACGGAGGAATTAAGGCGGCCCTTGCTTGGCAAATAAAAAGCGACAAGACTAAGATAACCAGCAAACAGATCATCAACCTGCGTAATTGAGCGATCGATAAAGTTTAAACAAGGGCCGTATTCATACCTTGCCGTTCTACATTTCATTACACTCATCTGCAATACCCTTAGAATAGCTAACATTTACTTTTTAGCCTTTTTCAATGGCTAAATGCGATCACAGTTGGCTATATTGCGCTAAATTCCACCTCAAGAGCACTCTTTAACTGCCCACCTAACAACATGAATATTTATTTAGTGTTACCTAGTTAACAGAACTTAATATTCCCTAGATCGCTACAGGCTAATTTACGTTCAATTAAATAATCAATTCGTTATATTTATCAGGTAATTAAGTAAGTAAAGATAATTATAATTATCAGAATCAATATTCTGGTGAACTTTAGTTATCTATAAATTAGTCGACCCATGCTGGAAAATAATCAGCGAAACGTTTTTGAATCTATTTGTGTAGATGCCAGCACTCATAAGCAGGCAGTACCCAAATAGATGCAGCATTCAATTGGTATTATAGTGGGATTGATGAAATGTCTAAAAAAATAGCAAAGTATAATTTACTGGCGTCAATTGTCGCCGCGGTCATTTTAGTGGGTTGTAATGATGGTAAAGATGGTGCCCCCGGAGAAGATGGACCGCCAAGTAGCGGTGATACCGTATCTAGCGCAGCAAGCTTAACAGTGACAATGTCGGCACCGACGTTTGCAGCTGATAAACTGACCTTCTCTTTCACTGCAGAAGATCAGAACGGCAGAGCCTTGGTTGGCATAACTGATGTGCGCAGCACGCTAGCTAAGCTCATCCCAGATGAAGACAACTACACAACGGACTGGAGCAGTTATCTGCGCAAAGCTACCGACATTGATAACGCACAGTATCCTGATGTGAGTAATGTCAGCTTACCGACTTCTGACAAGGGTGAATTGATAGACAATATGGATGGTAGCTATCAATACACGTTCGCAGCCAATGTATTGAGCGCAACCGATCCAATATCTGGAGAGACGATTGCGTGGCAAGAAGCGTTAACACATCGAATCGGTTTAGAAGTTCGCAAGTCTGATAGTTATCCAGTGGCAAATGCCACATTTGACTGGGTACCATCAGGTGGAGATGTTAGTGAGTCTCGTCAAATTGTGGCCATTGAAAGCTGTAATAGCTGTCACACTGAGCTTGCATTCCACGGTGGCAATCGAATTGATACCGACAACTGCGTAACGTGCCATAACCCTGATGCAAACGATCCAATCAGTGGTGAAAGCTTAGATTTAAAAGTCATGGCGCATAAAATACACCAAGGTATTGATCTGCCAACGCTAGCTGAAGCGGGCAACAAGTACAGTCTGTTCACCCGTAATGGCGACAAAGAGACCATTTTTGCTGAAAACGATGGTCTATGGGTGCTAAATAACAAAGGTACTATTGACGGTATTAACTACCCACAAGACATTCGTAACTGTACTGGTTGCCACGCAGATGATGCAGATCTAGTGACTAATCCAAATCTTCAAGGGGTGATCACCACTGAGGGCGGTAACTGGAAGAGTATGCCAACCGTTGCAACCTGTTCTTCTTGCCACGATAACATTGCATTTAACGAAGCGATGTTAACGGCTAAGCCAAACAGTGAAAAACACATCATGTTCCCAGCTGACAATGACACTTGTTTATCTTGTCATGGTGAAGGTGCGGGCATGTCTGTTGAGAATGTTCATACGTTAGCAGCGCTTGGTAAGAAAGCTGCCGGCAGTGATTATGGGGTGAAGTTTGAAGTCACCCATCTAACGGCAAGTAGCGCAACGGCCTATGATGTGCATGTTCGCGTCACTAAAGACGGCAATGGCATATCGCTAACGGATGAGTTCCTGCAGTATAAAAACAGCGTTCGTCTGCTACTGAACTGGGACAACGGCGCAGGTTTTGAAACTCACGTCGCCAAGAACACCCCCAACTCTTTTGAGTTAGATAAAAATCCTCTTTGCCAAGCAGGCGCGACAACTGGCGACATTATTTGCCAGTGGGATACCGCACTCGACGTAAATATCAACAATGGTGATCCTCTTACTAGCGGTGATATTCTAACGACCTTTATCTCTTCAGGTGTGTGTGTCGATAGTCGTAATGCATTGGTCAACTGTGCAGACAACAATGCGCTAGAGAAGATCTCAACACCTTCTACCGTGATCAATAATTTCTTTGATGCGGCCACACTGTCTTACAATCCTGATTTTGAAGTGAAGTTTGGCGCTAACTTCAGCAAGTGTGATTCGTGTCATGAGCAAGTTATTCAGCATGACAGCCGTCGCTCAGACGACCCGTCACAATGTAAAGCTTGTCATAACGCCAATCGCTTTACCCGCTCACCTGCTGACTCACCACGTTCAGGTGGCTCTAGTGATTTGAAGTTTGAAATTCACAAGATCCACTCAAACTTCCGCTTTGTTGATGCAGAGAATGACTTTGACATGGTTGGCCGCAATGAGTTTTACTCAGCGCCTATCAGCGATTGTGCTCAGTGTCATGACGAAAGTCAGATTGATTTACCTCTGGCACAAAACAGCAGAGCGTCAATCACCCGAGCGCCAACAACCTCTCTTAATGACGGTAACAATCTAGTGCGCGACGGTGCGGTATACACCAGCCCTATCGCCCTTGTATGTACCTCTTGTCACCTCAGTGTAGGTCCAGGACTTATCGGCTCAGACGGTAAAGTAGTACTCGATGCTGATGGCAACACCTTGCTAACACGTGATTTAAGCAGCAATGGCCCAGGTTATGACAATGGCGAGTTCCCACAAGTGCCAGTCACCATCACCGCGGCAGAGCAAAGCATGCTAAACCACATGATCTTATCTGGCGGCGCTGTCTTTGGCGCAGCTTCAGCAGATGAAGCAAACGGTACTGAGTCTTGCTCGACTTGCCACTCTATCGGCAGCGCATCAGGTGTTGATAAAGTACATGCTCAAATGTAAGAGCTCAATAACGGTTCTAGGTTCTAGGTTCTAGGTTCTAGGTTCTAAAAGCTTACTCCCTAGAAAATCAGTATAAAAGTCACGACAGTATGTTCCCTGCAAAGAACTGACTGGTACAAAAAAGGCGAACGCTATCACTAGTGTTCGCCTTTTCGTATCTCCTCCCCACATCCTCGCTATTTAATAAAAAGCTTACTGTTTGAAATAAGTTGTTAGCCTGCTCTGTCTTTGTCTAAAGTTAATTAAACTCACCGTAATACTGAGGCTTGAATGAAGATATCGATTTCTGGCAAAGAGACCATCTCTATTTTTCAACTGACAGCCGTATTCAGTATGTTGTTTGCCCTCGTTGGTTTTAGCTATAACGTTTGGCGCATGGAAATTACCGAATACAATAACAATGTGCGTTCTGCCAGCTTCGAGTTATTACTGCAGCTTTCAGAGCTTGAATCTATCATCTACGCCGCTCATTACGATCAAGATATAATCCAAGGTAGCCCGCGAAAAGGCTGGGTTAAAGTCAATCTGATTGCCGATTTGAGTGTGGTTACAGAACCTGAGATTCAAGCGGCGACAGAGAGCTTAAAAGCGAATTGGCAACTCAATTGGGAGACTGTCGCTAATAATGAAAACAGCGCGATGCAGGTGGTAGAAAAAATTGATGATACCCGTCTCAAAGTACGGCAGTTACTGAGCACCTTAGAGTAAAAAGAGTTAATTTTAATGGTGCACTTGCATGTTAAACGAACCCGTAGAGTTTCGGTGTCCTTACAGCCGCCAATACCAATACTCACCCCCACAGCTCAGGCTGTTGTTAAATTGCTGCGCTCTTGTTACTTTATTGATTAACAACGTTTATATATTAGAGCCTTAGGAATTAAAAAATGAAATTTGTAGTCTTTATTTTACTCACCTTATCTGTCGGGTGTGCAAACCAACCAAACACGTCGGTAGAAACGACCCCGCCTAAGTATCCTGTCATGGCCGCAAAAAAGGGAATTGAAGGTTATGTAGAGTTAAAATATGATGTAGATAAAACAGGAAAAGTAACAAATATTCAGGTTATAAATTCACATCCTGAAGGTATTTTTGAATCTGCTGCTACTGATGGATTAGCACACTGGAAATACCCACCATTCTTGGTAGACGGCAAGCCTGTATTGAAAAAAGATCTAACCGTTAAACTAGATTTCAACCTCGACAAGCAAGGTGCTAAAAACAAGTCTAGAACGAATAGATTTCAACACGTTGTTAAAAGTAAAAGCGTTATAGATGGAATTAAAAAAACATTCCATCTCTATCAGCAAAAGGACATTGAGGAGGCTATAGCTATTTTAGATGAATTAAACCCAACTACTGACTATGAACAAGCGTTAATAGATCGCTATAGAGGTCTGATGCACAAAGATATAAATGATTTTAATAAAGCACGACTCTACTTATTGAAATCCATTGAATCAGGTGCCCTCAGTGAACATGAGCAGACTGAAACTCAGCAAGTATTAAATAACATTCAGGCTCTGTGAGTGAATTAACGCTCTTAGATAGCAAGGCCGCTCTGATTACTTTGAGCCAGATGCTGACGCTGTTTATCAAAATGCGTTAGCCCTAAGAGGGATAGCAAATTTTGATATCTACATCAACAGATCATTGGCAGCCACAGTTAATAGTCCTCCAGTATCGCTATTCCTTAAGCTAATTAGTATTTTGTAAGCTTAGTAACGTGGGAATTTCGGCTAAAAAGGCATTAACAGACTCTCTGTCATTACGGTTGTCATAAAGCGCGTAAATATCGGCTGAAATGGTCTCATTTAACGGAATGAAACACACATCTTGCCATTGATGTTGGCGATAACTTTGCGGAACAATCGACACTAAAGTGCTCGTTGCTACAACTGCCATTAACGTCGTAGGCTCAACCACCTCCTGCGCTACTTTAGGGTAAAACCCGCAGTCAACAAGACGCTCAATAATCATATCGGTAGAGGCTGAGTTAGTTCGATTGATAAAAACAAATTCTTCACTTATAAGATCACCAAGACTGAGACTTGGTTTCATTTTCAATGGATGTTCATCAGACACTAAAACACACATAGGTTCTGCGTATAAGCGCTGTTCACTCAATGGGTAAATATTGCGCGTATCTGCAAACCGAGCCAAGCCGAGATCAATGCGATGTTCGAGCAACGCTTGCTTCTGCTTTTGCGGCGATAATTCAATAAAATTAAAGGTATATTGCGGATGACGCCTTTTAAACTCTCTTAGCACAGCGCCAAAACCAAGCCAAAATATTGAGCTCATTAACCCTATATTGATGGTGTTATCTATCGCTCGCCCCGCCTTAGCAACCTTGTTTATGGAATCGCTAAACATATCGAATAACAGTGCGCACTCCTGCTTCAGCAATACACCCACATCGGTGAGCTGAACATGACGAGTGGTGCGCTCAAACAATATGACATCCAGCACTGACTCTAACTCTTTAATTTGAGCGCTCAAGGGTGATTTCGAAATATTAAGCTGTGCTGCGGCTTGTCCAAAATGCATACATTGAGATACAGCATAAAAATAGCGAAGCATTTTTAATGTGATGCGCCCACTTAATACATTTTCATTAATATTCATTATTCTAACCTCACTATTTGGCTATCAACATTGTACGCCTAATCAGGATAATAATGCGGAATATAGTGATTAATTGAAAACAAAGCTTAGGGTAAATTAACCCTAAGATAATTAATCAGCAAGGAACAGATCATGACAATAGATCCGGTAAACAATGCACTAGCCACCATTTCAGCCCTTAAACCGAATTTCAAACCCAAGGCAGCATTCATCTTAGGCTCCGGCTTGGGCTGTCTTGCCGATGAACTGGAAGATAAAGTCTGTATTGCCTATGAAGATCTTGCAGGCTTTCCAGTCAGTACCGTTGAAGGTCACTCAGGTGAGTTAGTACTAGGGCGAATGAATGGTGTCGACGTTGTTTGCATGAAAGGCCGCGGCCATTACTACGAACACCAGAGCATGAAAGTCATGACAAATCCGGTGCGTACGTTTAAACGTTTAGGCTGTGAACTGCTCATTGTGACTAATGCCGCGGGATCCTTGCGCCCTGACACTATTGGTGTTGGCTCTCTGGTTATTTTTAATGACCACATCAATACCATGCCGGGGACTCCAATGACGGGGCGTAATGATGACAGCTATGGTCCGCGCTTTTTCAGCTTAGCCAATGCTTATGACAAGTCCTTGCGTTTGGAAGCTATGGCGGTCGCCAAGAGTGAAGGCATTAAGGCCTCTGAAGGAGTATTTGTCTCTTACAGTGGACCCAACTTTGAAACCGCTGCCGAGATACGCATGATGCAAATTATTGGTGGAGACGTGGTCGGAATGTCTGTGGTACCGGAAGTGATATCCGCGGCGCACTGCAGCCTCCCCGTACTGGCGATTTGCGCCATCACTAATATGGCCGAAGGCTTAGGAGATGTAGCTCTGTCCCATGAACAGACCCTCAAGTGCGCCAAGCTTGCGCAAGATGACTTTGTCAATCTCATCAAAGCATTTATGGCCGAACATTTTTGATGTAATCAATTTTGATGTTGCCACTTTTAGTCCTGCAACAAAAGCATTGAATGGCAGTTCATTAAGTGAACATATCACTTAACACCTGACGACCTCATCGCGATTTTGCAGCATCGAGCACACTGAGCAGTCCGCTATATTGCTACAATAAAGCTTCTATTAAACACGGCTCAATGTTAGCAACTTTAACCTCTCAGCAGCTTAAAAAGCTAAGTGAATGCGGGATCAAAGATTGATAACCTAGGTTTGTAGCAAAGGAAAGTTATGACGTTAATACGTTCGATTGGGCAGCAGTGGAGTAAGTCAATTCTAGCCCACCGTTTAGCGCTAACATTACGACAAAGTGAGGCTGTACAGCAACTTTTTGCTGGTGCCACCTCTCTAACAACAGTAACGAACACGATTGCAGCGCTGACCTTTGCGGAGGGTGAACCATTGTGGTTGCCGCCACTTGAAAGTGGAGATGACTCGCATTTGGCTGATTCCGTCACGCTCAACTGCCTTTTTAGCGCATCTCGCCTGTTGTTTATTAAAGAACTTGAGCAAGGTGAATTGGCTCAATCTGAACATTTGGTACTCGCCATTAGTTTCAATTGGAGCCAACAGCTCGCCAATAACGACATTGGCGCGACAATAAGCGAGGACATTAAGCAGCTATGCAATTTACTGCAAACCATTCACTTTCAGTTAGAACAGGTGCGCATCGATAAGCGCAGATCTAATCGCAACATGGGCTGCTAAACCGCAGCCAATAAAACTCAATAATAAAGCCCGCAACTTATTCAGCTGCGGGCTTTTCTTTATCTTATCAAGCTAACCAGTCTAGCGGTAAAGGCGTGTCTCTTTCGGCACTAGCTGAAAATCTTGTTGCATCTGCAGTAAAAGATCATTGCCTAGCAGTGCTATCCCACGATAAAAATCAGTATTGGCATGAGCCAACGCCAATTCAAAACAACGATATGCCCACGGCAAAAAATGCTGCTGTAGCAATACTTGGGTAAAGCGTATCAGTGCTAAATTATCGCTCTCAACTTCAAGACGACCAAAAGTCTGATCCAGTACCGCAAAGAACAAGGCAATATGATCAACCGGCTGTGGGTAATCCATATCAACATCAACGCCATGTACTTGATAGAAATCCTTCAACGCCATGGTCGATCTATCATTAAGCAACTGTGCTTCACTGAGATACACCGAGCCTTGCGCTACCGCATTGGGCTCACCGGGGCCGAAGAATAGCTGCCCATAATCAAGCTTTAGCTCGATAAGCTGCTCGCTATTATCATCATTTGGCCACTGCTGTAAAAACGCAGCAAACGCCTCGCGACCTTGGATATTTTGCTCACGATGAGCAAACTCAGGCCAACTACCAGCAACATCACAGTCCTTAAGCCCCTGTACTAGCTCGGCTTCTGGATGACGAATGAGGCAATGGTGCAAGATGCGCGCTAAGCCTTGATACTCAATAAAATCAACGCTGTTGATAGTCACTGTATTTGAAGACATGGTTCACCTTTAAAACGACACAGCGTTAACTCGCCGTCGCTTATATTTCACTTAACGTTAATCATCGCGATGAGCAGTAAAACTGCCCATCGCTAGCACTTTTAAACTTCAGATGGGTTTAAAATTCTGCCTTCACCACTACCTGCAGGGCTACCGTTAACGTTAGCCTTAATGATCAGGTTTGGTGATGTGATTGATGGTGATGGTAACGGTGCAATATGACCGTCACCGTCGCCGTACTTATCTGTTAAGTTTTCCATGGTGTCAAAGTCCAATGCGCGCATTGGGCAAGACTCAACACATACTGGCTTACGGCCTTCTGCGATACGCTCATAACAGCCATCACACTTGGTCATCACTTTACGTTCGCGGTCAATTTGCGGCGCATCATATGGACAAGCACGTGAACAGCTTTCGCAGCCGATACAAATGTCTTGTGCCACATGAACTAAGCCATCTTCACGACGTTTGTGCATTGCACCTGTTGGGCAAGCTTTAACACAAACAGGCTCAGAACAGTGGTTACAACCAATAGACATGTAGTAAGCAAATACATTTTGCTCAAAACAGCCATTGTTACCCACAGTCCAATCTCCGCCGCCATATTCATACACCCGGCGCCAAGTCACCCCATCGAGTGCAGGTAGCGTGTTATCTTGTGGATTGCTATTGTTACGGATCTCATTGCTTTGACGATCTTTACAAGACACGTGGCACGCTTTACAACCAGTACACTGAGTGCTGTCTACATAAAAACCGTATTGAGTTGCTTCAGTCATAATTAACTACTCTCTTAAATCTTTTTAATTGCAACACGAATGGTGTGCTGTGGATTGCCTTTAGCGACTGGGCTTGGCTGATAGCGAGTTAGCGAGTTAATCGCGCCGCCTTCATCAATAATGTGACCCGTGCTACCTACTGTTTTACCAGGGCTGAACCAAGCGCCTTGACCTAGTGCAAATACGCCTGGCGTCACACGTGGCGTAATACGCACTTTAACGGCAATAGAACCACGTTCGTTATACATCTCAACGTTATCGCCAGAGCTTAAACTATGCTTTGCTGCATCCATTGGGTTAACCCAAACTGCATCTTCAACCGCTTCTCTTAACCAAGGTACGTTGTGGTAGCTTGAGTGAGTACGGCCTTTAGTGTGGTAACCCGCTAACTGAATTGGGTAGTCTGTACTGGTGTCTTCATCTTCAAAACCATCCCAAGTCACTGTGTACTGTGGAATAGCGGTGATGGTATCTCCCTTAACACCAGTTGGGTTTAGTGGGCTGTTTTCTTGATCCCAGTTAGCGGCACGCCATGCAAGTTCAGCTGAGTAGATCTCAATCTTGCCACTTGGGGTCGATAAGGCTTCGCCGCCCTTAATGTAGCTTTCAAGTGCAACGTAGTTGTCGTTCATGTTCTTACGGAAAAAACCAACCT
Source organism: Shewanella sp. KX20019 (assembly GCF_016757755.1). Taxonomy (NCBI): domain Bacteria; kingdom Pseudomonadati; phylum Pseudomonadota; class Gammaproteobacteria; order Alteromonadales; family Shewanellaceae; genus Shewanella; species Shewanella sp. KX20019. The sequence continues at coordinate 3,598,608 of NZ_CP068437.1, forward strand.
CTTGTGCTTCTTTATAAGTTGCTGGGAACGCCGGTACAACCCCTGCATTTTTACTGCTATCTCTGGTCTTTTGGTAAAGCTCTTCTAGCCACTCGCTTTCAGTCTTACCTTCAGTGAACTCAGCTTCACAACCCATGTATTTAGCAATCAACGCAGATGCTTCATACATAGATTTACAGTCCCACATAGGCTCGATAGCTGACTTCATTGCAGTAATATAACCAAGAGCACCTGATGCGTAGCTGTCATTAACCAAATCGTTAGACTCTAACCAACTAGTATCCGGCAAAATAATATCGGCAAATTTAGCGCCAGGTGTCATCCAGCAATCACAGCTAACAATCAGCTCAACGCCTGATTCATCTTGATAGATCTCAGCGGTGTTGTTGATCTGTGCATGTTGGTTTAGCAAGGTGCTGTCAGATGCAGAAATAATCACTTTAATGTTAGTGCCAAGTGGTGTGTCTAGACCATCAGTACCTTTAACACCATGGCTGCGAGCAGTCATCGTTTCACCGTGATGAATCGCTTCAGACCAAGTAAAGAATGAAATTTTCTCTTTGACTGGATTAGCACCTGCTGGGATCCCTGCGCGGTACATGCCACTCATGTATGGCAGTTCACCATTTGATGAACCCAAGGTACCTAGCTTGCCTGTGAGTACTGACAACATGTACAAGGCACGTACAGTTTGCTCACCATTGGCTTGGCGGTTAACACCCGCGCCAGCAACAATGTAAGGCGCTTGTGCTTCTTGCAGGTCGGTCGCCATTTGCTGAATTTTTCCAGCTGGAATACCAGTGATTTCCTCAGCCCATTGCGCTGTTTTCTTCGGCGCGTCAGCATAGATACCAAGCCCAAGAATGTAGTCACGGTAGTTCTCTTCTGGGTTCATGACAGCAGCATATTCTTGCTTAGTCTCATCACCACTTGCTGCGAAAATTTCTTTTTGCGCTTGAATCGATGCAGCGTCAAAACCAACCGCGTACTTATTGATAAAATCTAGTGAGTTGGCATCAACCCAACCTGAATTTATCATTTGATAAGCAACCGCTTCTGCTAATGCAGCATCTGTACCAGGACGGATAGGTAACCATGTAGACTCTTTACCTAACATTGAGTCTGTGTAACGAGGATCGATCATGGTCACTTTAAGGCCGTTAGCCTTTTGCAGAGCCTTAAGGTAGTCATAACCTTCACCGCTACCAGACTGACGGATCTCACTAGGGTTATAAGCAAAGCCGAGTAAGAAGTCGCTGTTAGCAAGCGTTACCGTTGACGAACCTTTAGTACTACCGGTACCAAATGTATGCGCTGCCGCTTCTTGCTGCTGCGCCCACGAGTAGTTACCGTAGTAGCTCAAGCAACCGCCATTTAGGTTTAGCAGGCGATTGAAACAACCATTTGATGCAAAGCCATAGTAAGCGCCAGACCCATAGCTGCGGAAAATAGCTTTGTTACCATGCTCTGCAATCACTGAAGTTAGCTTAGTAGCGATAGTCTTAGCAGCTTCGTCCCAAGTAATAGGTACAAACTTGCCTTCACCACGCTTACCAACACGCTTCATTGGCGACTTTAGACGGTCAACAGCATAGGTACGCTGACGCAGTGAGCGCCCACGAGCACAAGCACGCACTTGGTAAATGTCATCACCATCGGTAATGTCATGATCTGTTTCAACACGAGTAATCACACCATCACGGCTGAAAACTTTAACTGGGCAGTTTGAACCACAGTTTACTAGGCACGCAGACCAAGTAATTTGCTCATCACCCACGGGTGGTTTAGGCGGAATAACATTGGCATCATCAGAGCTGGAATTACAGCCTGTAACCGTTGCTGCACAGCCCAGCGCAGCACTCATTTTTAAGAAACTTCTACGTTCCATAATCTCGTTTTCCTCAAACTTAAAATGTGACTGATCCGACTTAAAGCAGCTTGTAGCTGAAGGTCAACATCAGTTGATGGGCGTTATAATTGTGATTTAGTTCACCTAGGGTGATTAATCCTGAATTGTTATCGGCTGTGACCGCTGCGCTGTCTGTATCGAAATAACGCTCAAACTGGTAAGCCAGTTTCAGTGCCATTTGCGGCGAGATCAGGTATTGGCCATAAAGACTTACACTGTGGTTATAGGAATAGTAAGCACCGTAAGCACCGTCACTTGATGGATTAACACCTGTGTTGCTTTCGGAGTTGGCAAAAAGGTAATCCATGCCTAAGGTCAGTCTATCTTCCATCAGGCCAGAGTAGGTTGCGCCTAGCCCTAGGTTGATAAATTCGTCACGAATTTCAGTATGCCAAATAGCGCTTTGATCGCCACTTTGGTCTGAATCAATCCATTGCTGACCGGCAAAAGCATAAACGGATAATGGCGTTGATAACTGCATATGTACGTTAGCGTCATAGCCATAATCTTTAGCCTGAGTTAAACCAATTTCAGTCGCGTCATAGTCATCATTGGCATAGTAAGTGCTAACATCAAAGGTCAACCACTCTAGTGGCGTGTAGCTGGCTCTGGCATTGATCTCGCTGCGATTACGATCTGCCAGGTGATACTTGCGCATCAACGAATCTGTTTCGTCAGAGGTGATTTCATCGGCTTGGTAATCACTGCCACCGCGCTCGCCATAACTCAAACCAAAATCAAGGGTTAGCTTATCGATAGCACGAATGCTGAGTTTGCTCCAAAGCTCATTATCTTGAGTCTCTTCACGCTCACCATAACTGCGTTCAACTTGCTTGTAGTCATAACCCGCTTGCAGACGGTAGCCACTGGCTAAACGGTAGCTTGCGTTAGCTTTAAATGATTGGCGTTCAATATCCATCGGCGTGTTTTGCTTGAATGCACCCGACATGGAGTTGTATTCATACTGGGCAAAATCAAATACTGAAGAGCGGTTATCACGCTTGCTGTAGTCGTAACTTGCCCCTAAGCGTAAGCGATTACTCACTCGCGTACTTGCCGCTAGATTGCTACTAAAGGTGTCGACTTGGCCATCCCAGTTCTGGATAGGGTTACCACTCATCTGTACTAGGTCTTGATCTTGGATCATACGACCCGATACCACGCGGCCACTAAAGACACTTGAGGCTAGACGATATTGACCCGATAACGACAGCTGATGTGCTTGGTTATCAGGCGTTGCACTGTAGACATCGTAGTTGTATGGCAGGCTTAGGTCGCTAATATTGTTCTCATAACGAGAGCCGTGATAGCTCAATTCTGACAGCCAGTTATCACCATCAAGCACTACACCTGCACTGAACTTATCGGTAGTTTCATCCACAGGCTCAGCAAAGTTTACTGGGCTTGGACTCATCAAACTTGCAGAGCGATTACCCGTTTTGTCTTCGCGGTCATAACGGGCATAACTACTAAGGCCAAGTTCGGTTAGCTTAGAAAAGTCATACTCAAAACCAATACCACTGCGCTGTCTCTGTAGATTAAGGTCGAGTACGCGAGTTTGCTCACTTGGCGTGAGCATACCCTTGTTATGCCACAGATTAGTTTGTGCATCGCTATACTGATTAGTGGTAATCGTTTGAAAATCAACATCAAGCTTATACTGCTCACTCTTAGCAGCTTCGATGTTGATAAAACCATTATCCATGCCTAACTGATGCGCCTGAACCTTAGCGCGATAGCCGCTTTTCTGGTATGCCATATCGGCGTTAACACCCGCGATAGCACCATCAGTACCAGTGCCAAGCTGATTAATTGCATGGTCGTCATCAGAACCAATAGCGCCAACACTTGCGCCCATCGAACCTGAATAGCCATCATTAGAAACACAACGCTTACACTGGTAATTCGCTGTTTTTAGATTTTCAGTATTTGCTTGTTGGACACCGAAATCGGCCGCTATCGCACCAGTTGCCGTTCCGAAAAAGGCTAGAGTGATCAAATTTAAAGAAAATAATTTAGTTAAACGCATAATACTCACTCCTAGTCTTAACGGGCAAAGTTGCTGCCAGCTGGATGGTTAGAACCATGGATTTTGCTGTGACAATTTAGGCAGCTTTTACCTGCACTAAAGGCATCTTGACCCGCTTGCGTTGCTACGCGGCTTGCGTGACCATCATCAGCGTGGCATTGCTGGCACAACTGAGGTGTTCGTGTCTTAAGCAAAGCGTCGTTAACACTGCCGTGTGCTGTATGGCAGCTTGAGCAGTCTTCCATTACAGGTGCATGCTCCCACAGGAATGGTCCGCGTTTATCGGCGTGACATTCGGCGCAGGTTTCATTTAGGCTTGGCTTGATCAACGCACTTTCGGACATTGAACCGTGTGGGTTATGGCAATCGATACAGGTCATCTGATCCCATTTCATTGGGTGCGATGAACGCTTATTCATATCCGCTTTAGCGCGGGTATGGCATGAGGTACAAGTATCGTTAACCATGAGACGGTCAAGTGCAGGGTCTTTAGCGGCATGAACGCTATGACAATCAGCACAGGCCACCTCTTCTAAGTTGTGGGTACTGTTATGCCACGCCATCTGCTTAGGGTCGTTATGACACCCCTGACAAACACTGTTCTGAGTTTCTGCAGGCAGCTTGCTGCCGTCGCTAAAGCTAATCATTGGCTCTTTTCCACCACGATTATGCTTACCTAGTGGACCGTGACAGGCTTCGCACTGCATGCCAGCCATTGGTGACTTGCTGCTATTCATATCGCCATGAACGCCATCAAAAATCGCTAACACCTTAGCGCTTTTTTTATGGCACATAAGGCAAGTATCTGCACCTTTAGTAGAGTATTTACCTTCGGCAAACTTCTCGGTTAACTTTTGTTCGAGTTGCTCAGAATCAAGAGAATCCCAAGGAGTTGCTTGGGCTGGAAAAACAATAATGAGTAATGAGAGTAAACTCGTAGCCATGAACTTGGCCATAAAACTCACTGACTTTATGCTATTGAAGAAGGACATTAACTGACAGACCTGTTGTATATCGATAGAGGTATTCTAGAGTCTGTTCAGCAATTGTTTCAAGCGCATACATGATGGACTTAAAGTTGAGGTTTAAGCCATAATTTTAGAGAAACCAATTACTAGCTCACAATATAAACATGCGGATCAAGTACACCTTCAAAGCAGTGAAGAATAAAATAACTATATATTTCAGCAGAATGAAGTTCAGATGGGAATGATTATTATCTTTAGCAGTTATTAATTTAGTAAAGTTATGTAAATCAATTGATTTTACGGTGATAAGTTATCGGCGTTAGATCACGAAAATATTTCGCACTCGTCAGCACAAACGCAAGAGTACTACTTAAGTTATAGCCGGTAGTGTTAAAATTTAAACGAATCACAACAGATACACAGTAAATATAAGCATCTACTTTTCAATATTAATCAGCTCTAATCATAAAAAATGACCTTGAAACAAATCTCAAACCACAGTCAGCTTTATTCACAACAGACCGATAATGAACATATCGGATAACAGTTGTGGCAAGCTGTTCACGGTTTGTTCGAGAAGTGACTCAACTTAATTTGAGTACTCGATCAATTATCAGTGTTATATGTAAGTTACCTACCTAAGTGCTCAAAAAAACTATAGGTTAGCAGCCTCAAATTAGGGCTCAGTACGTTGCGGCACCACCAGTACATTACTTCGAATTCGCGATAAAATTGATTCAGCGGTATTGCCGACAACATAACCCAGTATGCCTTGCCTCTGCCGAGCCCCCATAACCAAATACTGTGCTTTCAACCGGCAACTCAACTCAAAGAGGCACATGTCAGCATCACCAGCCAAAATATGGACATACTCTTTGTCTAGCCCTAGCTGCTCGATCTCTTGGCTATGACGCTGATAGGCATCCTTAATTAAGGTTCGGCTATTGACCAGATCCATATCCCGCAATACTTTAGGCACACGGATCACAAAACCTAAATGAAGCTCATAACCCGTTGCAGCTGAAAGTTTTTTTGCTTGCGTTATAACGGCTTGATTGAGTGCTTGCTTAGATGGATTATCACTTCCTAAATCCACTGCCATTAAAATTGACTTGGCTCGATTCAACGGGTTATTACTAAGTAACATCAGCGGTACTTTAGTGTGACGAATGAGCTGCCAATCCAAGGGGAGGAAATGCGCTGACTCATGGATAGATTTTACCATCATGGCATATTCATCACAGCCAGCATGCCCGCAAGCCTGTTCGAATATGTTTTTACACCACATACTAACTATGGGGATATTGGGCGCATTAAGCTCGCTCAGTTGCTGCCGAACATATGCAATATCATCGGCTAATACTTGTGCCCGCACAGACGCTGCAATACGAGGATTATAGTAGGCATCACCACTGAGGGACTCATAACTGTATGCGGCAATCTCAGGGGCTAGTTCCAGCTGTTCAGCCAACACAACACCTGCTGCTACGGCGTTGGCTTGTTGTTGATTTTTCTGTGAAATTATGAGTATCTTATCCATAAATGCCTCCTTAAGCGGGCTTTACTTCAACATAGCAAATGACTGAATTTACTCCTTGATCTTCATCATTAAAACGCTCAATATTCAAGCAACGTTAGCAGTAATTACGAGGCAAATATGGCGGTAGACCTGTTTATTATCTCGTTATGTTTAATTCTATTTTGCGGTAAAGTTTTTGGTAGTCTATTCGAGCGGTTAGCAATGCCTGCCGTGGTCGGAGAGATCCTCGCAGGCCTTCTTTTAGGGCCGACATTATTGAATTTTGTCACCCCTCACCCAACTTTAGCGGTCATGGCTGAATTAGGGGTGATTTTGCTGCTATTTTCAATTGGCTGCGAAACATCCATTAAGCGACTCTATCAAGCCGGCGGCCGCGCAGTGGCTGTTGCTGTGCTAGGGATCTTATCCCCGGCTATCTTGATGGGATTAAGTAGTGCTTATTATCTTACCGACTCCCTATTTACCGCTATTTATCTAGGGTGCGCATTAACCGCCACCAGCATAGGCATCTCATTACGTGTATTGGTTCAAGCTAACCAAGGACAGACTACCGTTGGTAATATTATTTTAGGTGCAGCGGTAATTGACGACGTCATAGGAGTGATATTACTCAGTATCCTGTTTAATTTTGCTAGCCAGGGAGCGCTTGATATCGCTAGTACCTTGCTACTGATCGGCAAGGTGCTTTTATTTTTGATCCTCACCCCACCAATCGCTAGGGCACTGCTCTATCTTGCCCGAGCGTTCAAACCCGCTAACGATAATTCCGGATATGAAGTCGTCATAGCCATGATATTAGTTTGCTTATTTTCGTGGCTGGCGCACCTGTTTGCAGCACCAGCATTACTCGGTGGTTTCGCTGTAGGCTTAGCGCTGAGTCGACAATTCATCTCTCCATTCAATCGCTATTTAGTTAATCCCTTCGCCTTTACGCACAAAATGGAATTATCAACCAAGACGCTCGTTGACGTGTTTACACCAATCTTTTTTGTCTATGTTGGTATTAGTTTAGATCTAAGTCAGCTCGATTACAGTGCCAGTGGCGTATTGCTGTTACTGTGGCTATCTCTACTGGCAATTTTAAGTAAACTTGCCGCTGGTTGGCTTGCTGGAGGGGGATGGAAAAATAAACTCATTGTAGGCAGTGCCATGGTACCTCGTGGCGAGGTGGGCTTAGTATTTGCTGAATTAGGCAGGAAAATGGATATAATCGACAGTAAACTGTTTACCGAATTGGTAGTGATTATCGCGATAACCACATTGATAGGTCCATTACTGCTAAAGTGGAGCTTAAGAGATAACGTCAAATACGCATAGCGATTTATTTAAACAATCTGTATATCTAAACCAGCCACATTTAGTGACTGGTGATAATTAAACCTCAACGGTTCTGGGAAAATAATAGCCTAATCCCAGATAAACTCTCGAAAGTGCTTACGGCAAACTGACTCGTAACTCTCATTACCACCAATGGCGACCTGTTCACCCTCTCTCATTGGCTTGCCGCTACCATCAAGACGCACCACCATATTGGCTTTACGACCACAGTGACAAATCGTTTTCAGTTCGACTAGCTTATCGGCCCAAGCAAGTAGGTATTGGCTGCCACTGAACAACTCACCTTGGAAATCGGTTTTAAGGCCATAACACAACACTGGAATATCGAGAATATCGACCACATAAGTCAACTGCTTGACCTGCTCTTTACTCAAAAATTGAGATTCATCAATTAGAATACAGTGCAGCGTTTGCTCTTTGTGAGCAGTGCCGATCATATTGGTTAAATCATCATCACTACCAAATACCTGCGCTTCGGTCTCGATGCCAATACGCGAAGCCACTTTACCTACGCCATATCGATTATCGATTGACGCCGTCATGACTAAGGTATTCATGCCGCGTTCACGGTAGTTATATGAAGACTGTAATAATGAAGTCGACTTACCGGCGTTCATTGCTGAGTAATAAAAATAGAGTTGCGCCAAACCGAGAGTCCTTAAGGATGAATTCATCGTTAGTCTAGCATTATTAGCTAGCACAAATCATCCACAATCCACCATATAGTGAGGCTAATCATTTGCTATTTTACTCACTAACTTTATCACCTTAACTAGTGTAACCCTCTAGAGAATAGCTAAACACTAGTGAGTTAACAGCTATTTTTAAGCGCTCTGATATCAGTATGATATAGCGCAACATTAATTGTTCACCCTCCCCTTACACTTGTCGTACAACGTTAATATTTAAAACTCAATTAAAACTCATATGGCCCACAAAACAACACACATTTAATGAGATAAGTTAACGCCATTATTAAGGATCAATTAACAAACAATTGATAGTGTCACTTGTAGACCCATCCGACTTAAAGATGCAGGATTCAGTGGGAGTTTAATGGGCTTTAATCAAGGCATTGATTGCCACGAATGGTTTCTCCCTTGGTAAAATCAATAACACAGAGTAAAGCCCATTAAAACCCATCATAGAAGGTGTTGTGCAAACCCACTTCGTTGTTGCACTCACTTAAAATGGAATAACCATTTCTATGTTAATGCGCCTAGAATTGAACTAGCACAGCGCCTCTGAAACGAGCATCTTCAGGTAGGATGGGTATAAAACTCATAAGAAATAACAACTATAATGAAGGAAGTATTACCAGATGCATAAAACACTCATCGCCGCAGCTATTACTGCAACGCTCGCGTTAAGCGCCTGCTCAACCACTAAAAACGATCCAATGGCAGCGACTATGGTGCAAACTCAGAATCCTTTTTTACAAGCCAGTGTTTTACAATATCAAGCGCCTGACTTTAGCTTGATTAAAGACGAGCATTTCGCACCAGCGCTTGAACAAGGGATCAAGGAGCATTATCAGGAGATCCTCGAATTAGCCAATAACCCCGATGCAGCCACATTCGACAATACCATTGTGGCGATGGAAAAAAGTGGTCAGCTGTTAAACCGTACCTCTAAGGTTTTTTATAACCTCACAGGATCAAACAGCAACCCAACACTGCGTCAGGTACAAGGCGAAATGGCGCCAAAAATGGCAGCGCATTCTGACAATATCAACTTAAATCCAGCACTATTTGCTCGGGTAGAGAGCATCTATAACAGCCGTGCAGATCTAAACTTGTCAGCCGAAGCTAACCGCTTAGTCGAAGTTTACTATCAGCGCTTTGTTCGCGCCGGTGCCAAACTGAGCGATAGCCAGAAACAGCAGATCCGTGCACTAAACGAAGAGCAATCTACACTCACCAATGAGTTTGCTCAGCGCTTAATGCGACTGACCAAGGAGATCGCTGTTGTTGTAGACAATGAAGCTGAACTCAGTGGTTTGTCAGACAGTGCCATTCGTGCCGCGGCAGCGGATGCTACAGCCAATGGCCACGACGGTAAGTATCAACTCAACATCACCAACACCACGCGCCAGCCAGTACTGACTCAGTTAGATAATCGCGAGCTGCGCCAGCAAGTGTGGCAAGCCTCTGCCAATCGTGGTCTTGAGGGCGAAAATGAAACGGCCTCCTTTGTTGCCCGTTTAGCGCAGCTTAGAGCGGAGCGCGCAGCACTGCTAGGGTTTGACAGCTGGGCAGATTACCGCCTTGCCCCACAAATGGCCAAAACGCCAGAAGCGGTGTACAAGATGTTCGGCTCTATGGTGCCAGCCGTTGTTGCCAACACCAATAAAGAAGCTGCCGATATCCAAGCGATGATAGACAGCACTGGCGGTGATTTTGAATTGGCACCGTGGGACTGGGCTTACTACGCCGAACTTGTTCGCAAAGATAAGTATGACTTAGACGCCAATGCTATCCGCCCTTACTTTGAGTTTGACCGGGTATTAGAAGATGGAGTTTTTTATACCCTTAAAGAGCTTTATGGTGTGAGCTTTACGCCTCGTCCAGATCTTCCTGTCTACCACCCAGATGTGAAAGCCTATGAGATGTTTGATGAAGATGGTACTAGTTTAGCCATTTTCTACGCCGACCATTTTGCCCGAGAAGGCAAACGCGGTGGAGCCTGGATGAGTTCGTTTGTTGGTCAATCTGAATTGCTAAACAGCAAGCCTGTGGTCGTCAATGTGATGAATATTAAAAAGGCGCCAGCCGGCGAACCGACCTTTGTCAGCTACGATGAAGTGACTACCATGTTCCACGAGATGGGCCATGGCACTCATGGTATGTTCTCTAAGGTAAATTACCCTACCCTTTCTGGTACCTCGGTTTCACGCGACTTTGTCGAGTTTCCATCAACCTTCGAAGAGGATTGGGCGGCGCATCCCAAGGTGTTAGCTAACTATGCCAAGCATTATGAAACTGGTGAGCCTATCCCAGAGGAGCTGCTTAATAAACTGCTTAAATCACGCAGCTTTAACCAAGGCTTCGATACCCTTGAATATATGTCGGCAGCACTGGTTGATTTAGAGTGGCATTCACTTAAAGCGGATGCTCCACTGCAAGATGTTGCCAGCTTTGAAGCTGCGGCACTTAAAAAACATGGGGTTGATCTGCCAGCTGTACCGCCAAGATATAAATCGACCTACTTTGCTCACGCGTTCCCTGGTGGCTACTCAGCTAGTTATTACGCTTACATGTGGAGTGAAATCCTAGCGGCCGATGCCTTTGCTTACGTGCAAACTCAAGGCGGCTTGAACCGTGAGATAGGCATGAAGTTTAGAAAAACCATTCGTGAGGTCGGTAATACTGTGCCGCCAATGGACGCCTACAAAGCCTTTAGAGGTCAAGAGCCAACGACTGAAGCCTTGCTTAATCGCCGTGGTTTAAACAACTAATACTCGTATTCATACTGTATTAATAGCTACAAAAAAGCCGCTCTCATTGAGAGCGGCTTTTAAATGCCTAACGAAAAGCTTTCTAAATTAAGTGGTCGTTCGCTGACAAGATTTAATCCGCAGTATAATCACGCTAATCACAAACAACACACTACAGGTCAATAAGCCTGCCATCACTGACTCAGTGAAACCAAGTACAATGTAGCCACCTAAACTAATGCCTGCGACAATTAACGCATAGGGTAACTGCGTGATCACATGGTCGATATGATGGCAGTTCGCGCCCGTTGAAGACAAAATGGTGGTGTCAGATATCGGTGAACAATGATCGCCAAATACTGCCCCAGCAAGCACTGCAGCCAGCATTGGTAGCATCATGCTCGTGTCACTTCCCATCGCCATATCAGCAGCAATAGGTAACATAATACCGAATGTACCCCAGCTGGTGCCGGTAGAAAATGCGGTTAAACCAGCCAGAATAAACAGCACTGCAGGCAACATCGCAAACGGAATATTACCGGTCGCTAAGCTCGCCATATACTTACCAGTTTCAAGCTGACCGATGACACCTGCTATCGTCCATGCAAAGAGCAAGATGTAGATTGCTGGCAGCATAGATTTCGCGCCTTCAACCACGCCTTTAACGATCATCTTCTTCTCAACACCTTGGTAAGTAACCAGCACAAGCGTGACGATTAAACCAATTAAGGCACCAAAGAAGAGTGATGAACCAACATCGGTATTTTCGAATGCGCCAATCAGGCTAAAGGCTTCATTTTTAGCAGCCAGCGCATCACCACCACTACTCACCATAAAGTAGAATGTAGCGAAGACTAAGACCGTAATGGGTAAGAATAATCCGAGGATTTTACCGGTATCCGCTTCTGGCAAACCAGAGTTGGCCCCAGGGGGTAATCCTTTTGACTCATCATAAAGGTTACCTTTCTGCGCATTAAGCTCATGTTGACGCATAGGGCCAATATCGAGGCCCATCAGCGCGACACACAGTAGCAGTAATAATGCGAAGATAGCGTAGAAGTTCATCGGGATCATCTGCACAAATGTGCTTAAATGTCCTGAATCTGTAAAACCGTGGGCAGTTAAAATACCACCAATCAAGGCAATGATGTACGCGCCCCAGCTTGATACAGGCGAGATAACACAGATAGGTGCAGCCGTTGAATCCAGCAGATAAGCTAACTTACTACGAGAGATGTAGTAACGGTCAGTGAGCGGTCGAGCAACACTCCCCACAACCAAACTATTAAAGTAATCATCAATAAACACCACACAACCCAAGAACATGGTTAATAGTTTGGCATCACGTTTATTACGAATATGATTGCGAGCCCAATCGGCAAACGCACGAGCCGAGCCGCTAACGGTAATGAGCGCAGTGATCATCCCAAGCACGACGAGGAAACCAAGAATGTATAGGTTCCAGCTATTGAGTGCGCCATCATCCCACACTAGCGCCAGAACTTTAGCACCCACGTATTGGGCAGTATTTGCAGCAGAGAAATCGGTCAGCAGTAGTGCACCCAGTAGGATCCCCACCCCAAGAGAAAGTAAAACACGACGGGTTAACATCGCCAGTACGATTGCAACTACCGGAGGCAGCAACGAAAGTGCCGAATCGGCATAGCTTAAAATTGTCATTTAATTATTATCTTCGCTAAGTACGAATGGAGGCCGACTGAACTGGTGGGAGTTAGCATTGAGAGCTGATTACACCTGTCCTATCAGTAGCGCTCCACAGTAATATCAATGTTCGACATTAATATAAAATCTTCTTATCTTCCCGATAAGAAATACTATGGCAGTGCTGTTCCTATTTGGTAACAGCCCCAGCAACAAGCCTCGATATGCTTTGTCACTTCGGCATCAAATCCTTTCTCAACAAGTCATAGGCATCACCCTACTTGTCGGTACTAATATTGAATGCACCTCTACTTCTAAGGACGTTAAATAGACTGAGCTAATTAACGTGAGTGTCATAAAAACATAAGCGGCTTTAGGGATGCTACCCTAAAGCCGCTTATCGTGACACAGATCTCAAATATTACCAACCAATACTCACGACCGATAACAGCTCGGCAACCTTATAAAAACAACTCTGTGTTTTTTCAGCTTGCCAGCAGCCTAACGGTGGATAAGTTAAAGCTGCTCTAATAGCTGTGGCACAGCATCAAACAGATCAGCTTCCAATCCATAGTCAGCCACCTGGAAAATTGGCGCTTCAGGATCTTTGTTGATTGCCACGATCACTTTTGAATCTTTCATGCCAGCGAGATGCTGGATAGCACCAGAAATCCCCACGGCGATGTACAAATCAGGCGCAACAATTTTACCCGTTTGCCCCACTTGCAGATCGTTAGGCACAAAGCCTGCGTCTACTGCAGCACGTGATGCACCCAGTGCCCCACCTAACTTATCGGCAAGTTGCTCTAGTATGCCAAAGTTCTCACTGTTGCCCATTGCACGCCCGCCAGAGACAACAACAGACGCGCTTCCCAGTTCAGGGCGCTCTGATTCGGTCAAACTCTGAGATACAAACTCAACTTGAGGCGCAATCTCTTGCGTCAATGTCACAAGTTCAGCACTGCCATCGCCTGCCACTGCATCAAATGCACTTGAGCGCACTGTGATCACCTTCTTGTCATCCAAGCTCTGGACTGTCGCTAACGCGCTGCCAGCATAGATAGGACGAACGAAGGTATCATTACTCACCACTTCTATCACTTCTGATAACTGGTTTACGTCGAGTAATGCCGCTACCCGAGGCAATACATTCTTACCATGGCTAGAAGCCGCGGCAAGCACATACTCATAGTCCGCTGCAACTTCAGTGACGACTTCCGCAGTGTTTTCAGCTAGGCCGTTAACATAAACGGCGGCATCGGCAACTAATACTTTTCGTATGCCATTGAGCTGTTGTGCACTGCCAACCACATCGCCACAGTTGTGACCGACAACGAGTACATCAATGTCGCCACCAATGGCTTGACCGCATGCCACCACTTTAGCGGTATCCAGTTTTAGACTGGCGTTATCGTGTTCTGCTAATACTAAAATTGCCATTAGATCACCTTCGCTTCATTCTTTAACTTTTCAACCAACTCTTCTACAGAAGATACCATCACACCCGCACTGCGCTCAGCAGGTGGAGTCACTTTAACGACGCTCTGGTGAGACTTGAGGGTCACATCGAAATCGGCTGGAGTGAGTGTCTCAAGTGGTTTACGTTTAGCTTTCATGATATTCGGCAATTTTGCGTAACGTGGCTCGTTTAAACGCAGGTCAGCGGTAACCACAGCTGGTAAAGGTAGCATCAGTGTTTGCAGTCCACCGTCAACTTCGCGAGTCACCGTCAGCTGTTCAGCATTCACTTTTACTTCCGAGGCAAAGGTTGCTTGTGGCATTTTGCCAATCGCCGCTAACATTTGACCCGTTTGGTTGTTGTCGCTATCAATGGATTGCTTACCCAAGATAACTAAGTCTACTTGCTCTTTTTTCTGTACCGCATGAATTAGCTTAGCAACAGATAAAGGCACAAGGTCTTCGTCAGTCTGAATATGGATAGCTCGATCAGCACCGAGTGCTAGCGCCGTTCTCAACTGCTCCTGCGAAGCTTTTGGACCGATGCTCATGACGATGACTTCAGAAGCGCTTCCCGCTTCTTTTAAACGAACGGCTTCTTCTACAGCAATCTCACAAAACGGGTTAATCGCCATTTTAAGGTTTGCGGTATCGACACTTGTATTGTCAGCATTAACCCTGACCTTTACATTGGCATCGACGACACGTTTTACTGGCACCAATACTTTCATAGGGCTTCCTTGTTACGTCTCTTAATGAACGGGATTATGCGAATAGTCACTTATATAGCACAGCAACTATTACAGAAATTAGAGTCACTTTACGTGCTGTTGACGTTAACGTCAACCTAGAGTCGAACACCTGTTCACATTAATATAATGAGATAAGGCGTAATTGGCCGATATCGATAACATTTGAGAAATATAATCGTCTTTTTCACAAATTAATCTTAATTAATACTTTTTATTCTCAATTAAACAGAAATAACATTTGATCCTTATCGAAATAGTTCCTATTATTTGGAACAGAATATAAAATCCTTTCCTATTTTAATTGGACGTTAATCATCATGAGCGAATTTTTAGATATATTGACCCACGGTCGCCGTTTTAAAGCAGCAGTTAAAGAGCTATCTCTTGAAGAGTTAAAAGATCTTGCTGTAAAGCTTGAAAAAATCATCGAAGAAAAAGCATCTCAAGCTGAAGCTGAAAATGAAGCAATGGCTGAGCGTAATGCTAAAATTGAAGAGATTCGTCAACAAATGGAAGCGATTGGTTTATCAGTTGACGATATTGGTGGCGCTGGCGTTAAACCAGCTCCTAAGAAACGTGCACCACGTCCAGCTAAATACCAAATTGAAGTGAATGGCGACATGGTTCAATGGACAGGCCAAGGCCGTATGCCAACTGTATTCAAGAATGAATTAGAAAAAGGTCGTACAATGGACGACTTCCTTATTTAAGTTTCCGTTTACTGCCTATAAAACCCAGCTATTGCTGGGTTTTTTGTTATTACGCATCCAAGAATCATATTCTAAGTTACAAATACTGTTTAGTAATTGTTGTTAAGTTAAGATATCCTCACACTTCCCCTACTCTTCTAACAAACATAAGTACGGTAATGCATAATTATAAAATAAAAGCCCTTGTCGCTCTACTTAGTGTGTTAACCAGCTACAGCACAGTAGCCAATGAGCAATTGACGGATAATACGCCTAGAATCACTGCGTTAAGTCATGCAACGCTAATGTTGAGCCCCGGAAAAACGCTAAACGATGCCACCTTGTTAATTGAAAATAATCGAATAAAGTCGATTATTAAAGATAATGACATTCCCGAAGGCGTTCTTGAGATTAACTTAACAGGTCATATTATCTATCCAGGTTTTATAGATCCATTTACCGAGTATGCAATCGAATATGAATCAGTAAATGAAGCTAGTGATAATCCAGTTTATGAAATAAAACGAATTGGTGGTAATGCAGAGAATGGAGCGATTCATTCAGAAAAAGAGTGGTTCAATTATGTTTATCCCGATCAAGAACAGGCGAAAGAGTGGATTAACAATGGTTTTACCAGTGTTCAATCTAGCTATTTAGATGGCATTTTCAGAGGGCGTGGAGTCAGTTTATCTCTGGCGGATAAGAAAGCGAACGATATTATTTACAGAGCTAAAACCAACCAGTTTATGGCATTTGATAAGGGCTCATCTATACAAGATTACCCGCAGTCATTAATGGGGAGTATCGCGCTTATTAGACAAACATTTTCAGATGCACGTTGGTATAACGACAATATAAGTAAGAGTTCAAATACTAGTAACAACATTGAGTTTAACATCGCATTAGAGCGCCTAGCGGGTCTTGAAGAACAAAGCTTTATATTTCAAACCAAAAATTTGAATAATCAAATAAGAGCAGCTAGATTATTAAATGAGCAAAAAGTAAGAGGCAGCCTAATTGGTAATGGTCGTGAATATGCCAGAATCGATGAACTAAAGTCTTACCCATATAGTTTAGTGTTACCGTTGAATTATCCTGCCGCACCAACAATCATTGATAGTGACAGTGCACGTGATGTGAGTTTAGCGACACTAAGACATTGGGAAAGCGCGCCGAGTAACCTTGCTGTAGTCGCTCAAGCAGATGTCCCTTTTGCACTAACTCAATATGGGATAAAAGCCGACAAATTTTGGCCACGACTTAAGCAAGCAATAAAACGCGGCTTGGATGAAGAGACCGCCCTTGCCGCACTCACAACAGAAGCGGCAGAAATTGCAGGCATAAGTAACATGGTCGGCCAACTAAAGCCTGGCTTTATGGCTGATTTGGTCATTAGTAATGGTAATGTATTTAAAGACGGCAAGATAACAAGCATCTGGTTGCAAGGTGAAGAGCGTCAATTAATCAATCGTGATCTTGCTATGCTTGCTCAACCATACCAACTGCAAATCAACGAGCTCACCTTCGATCTAAACATTGCACAAGATCCCAGTTTAAGCGGGACTTTATCCAGTGGCGAAAAAGAGATAACCCTGGCCAACATCAGCTTCAATCAAGGTCGAATGACTTTTAGTGCTGATTTAACCGAAGCGGGTATTAGTGGCATTAGCCGCTTTACATTGTGGTTTGATGAAGCAGGCCTTCGTGGCCGCCTACTCGACAGTAACAGTCAAACCATCCCCTTTGGTGGTACCAAACTCGAGCTTGTTATTGATGATGAGCCAACGCAGCAACAGGACCAACAAGCGACCTTAAAGCAAGTTGCCAATCAAACATCACCTAATGTGGCCTACGGTCTACAACAGCAACCTATTCAAGATAAGCTGCATATCAAGAACGCCACTCTATGGACATCAGCTAAAAACGGCGTACTTAACAATACTGACTTAATTATCTCTCATGGTGACATCGAAGAGATCGGCAGTAAACTGCGTACGCCTTCAGGTTACCATGTGATTGATGCAACGGGTATGCACCTAACCGCTGGTATCATCGATGAACACTCACACATAGCGCTCAATGGCGGCACTAACGAAGCCACCGATGCAGTCACCTCTGAAGTCAGAATTGGCGATGTCATCAATCCCGACGATATCGCTATCTACCGCGGTCTTGCCGGTGGTGTCACCACAGCGCAAATTTTACATGGCAGTGCCAACCCTATTGGTGGTCAGGCACAGATCATTCAGCTCAAGTGGGGCGACAATGCCGAGCTGCTAAAGTTTGCAGGTGCTCCTGCCAGTATAAAGTTCGCTTTAGGTGAAAACGTCAAGCAGAGTCATTGGGGCGATAACTTTAATAGCCGCTTCCCGCAAAGCCGCATCGGTGTGAAATCACTCTTTAGTGAAGCCTTTAATGAAGCGCTAGCATACCGAGCAGCACAAAAAGCGTATAAAAAAATGCGTTCAAGCGAGCGCAGGCGCACAGTTGCACCGCAATACAACTACCGTTTAGAAGCTGTTGCAGAGGTATTAGAGCAAAAACGCAGCGTGCATATTCACTCCTATGTGCAGTCAGAAATTTTAATGTTTATCAGACTCGCCGAAGCTTACAACTTTAAAGTAGGTACCTTCACCCATATTCTTGAAGGTTATAAAGTTGCTGATGAGATGGCAAAACATGGTGCTTATGCATCAACCTTCTCTGACTGGTGGGCATACAAATTTGAAGTTTATGATGCGATCCCGCAAAACACCTGCTTGATGCAAAGCAAAGGCGTACTTACCAGCATCAACTCTGATGATTACGAAATGCAGCGTCGACTCAACCAAGAAGCGGCTAAATCGATGATGTATTGCGGCATGACAGCAGAAGATGCTTGGAAAATGATCACCATTAACCCTGCAATACAGCTAGGCATCGATGAAAAAGTCGGTTCACTGGTTGAAGGTAAACAAGCGGATATCGTGCTTTGGACCGATTCACCGCTGTCGGTTTACGCCAAAGTGGAATCAACTTGGGTTGAGGGCCGTCGCTACTTTAGCCGCGAGCAAGATAAGCGAGCTCAAATTGACGTTGAAACTGAACGCGCTGCATTAATTCAAAAAATCCTCCACAGCGACGACGCCGACAAATTGGGCGAAACCAGCAGCGAGAAAATGGAACCTGAATGGCACTGCGACACCCACTTCAACGCTTGGCAACAAACTGCTCAAGGAGCACTATAATGATGGTTACTCAATCAACTAAACACGCTTATTCGCTGCTTGGTGTTGTTGCTACTCTTGTTGTTAGTAGCGCGGTTTTTGCTCACGACATGCTACCAGCCCCCATTGAAAGCGGCGTTGTATTATTGACTAATGCCACCGTGCATACCGTTACTGAAGGTGAATTGGCACAAACTGACGTACTTATCTCTGAGGGTAAGATTATTGCGGTAGGCCAGAACTTGGCTACGCCAGTAACAGTTGATACAGCCGCCCCAACGGACGCCGAAAAGGCAACACAGAACTCAAGTGCAACTACAGCAGGGTTAATTGCAGATGCCGTGGTTATTGATGCCACTAATAAGCACATCTATCCCGGATTAATCGCCCTTGATACCACCATGGGGCTGGTTGAAGTTGAGATGATGCGTTCAAGTAATGATGCCTACGAGGTTGGCTTTATCAACCCACAGCTTGAAGCAATTAGCGCTTTTAACCCAGACTCGGAGATCATCCCCACCGTTCGTGTTAATGGCATTACCCATGCTCAAGTTGTGCCACAAGGTGACGGTCTAGCAGGTCAGTCAGCCCTTGTTTCAATGGACAGCTGGACTATCGAAGATGCGCTGGTTGATAGCAATAAACAGTTCCACCTCTATTGGCCTTATATTCGTTGGCTGTCATCTGATACGGAAAAGCGTCAAGAGCAGCTTGACGATCTCAGTCAGCGTGTAGACAAAGTGCACCAAGCATTTGCCGATGCTCACCGTTATCAACTGGCGCTGAAAGCGGGTAAAATTGCTAAAATCGATCTACGCTGGCAAGCATTAACATCCCTATTTGATGGCAATGCGCAGCTGTTTGTCCATGCTCAGTCACAACAGCAGATAGAGGAAGCAATAGCACTGAGCAAGATCTATGGCTTTAAGATAGTCATTGTGGGCGGTTATGATGCTTGGCGATTAGCGGATGTGTTAAGTGAGGTCAATGCATCGGTTATTTATACCCAAACATTGAGTTTGCCTAAGCGCAGGGATGAGCCGATTGATCTCGCATTTAAGATCCCAGCACTACTTAAGCAAGCCAATATTCCATTTGCACTGGGTTTCTCATCTGACTGGAACAGCCGTAATTTACCCTTTGCAGCAGGACAAACCGTTGCTTATGGATTAACCAAGTCGCAAGCGCTACAAAGCATTACCCTTGATGCAGCAAAAATACTCGGTATCGATGATATGGGCGCGATCGCCCCTGGATTTAAAGCCAATATAATTATTGCTACTGGCGACATATTAGATCCGATGCAAGCCGCAATAGAGTCGGTATACATTGATGGTCGAAAAATTGATTTAAATAATCGTCATCAACAGCTTTATCAAAAGTACCTAAAGCGCTAAAATTCAAAGTTATAGCGCTAGTAAAATATTTTGACCGAAAAAGTGCTCTTTATGAGCACTTTTTTTTGAACACCTTTTTAGTGTTAGGCTTTTCTATAAATGTCTTTCGCTAGCCCCAACAACTCATATAACAGGCACTCACTATGAAATACCTACTTCCAGCATCTCTTGTCCTTTTACTTAGCGCATGTGCGGGTGAATATGCCTTTAACAGTAACCTTGATAGCGATGCGATTAATGACTACTTCAAAGTATCCGATGTCACCCTCTATGAAGGAAGTGTTCAACCTAGAGGGCCATATGAAATAAAAGGTCTAGTTGAAGGTGAAACCTGCCAAATTGGTGACAATGATGCTCCCGCGTCTATCGTTGAAGCTCGCACCTTGGCTCGCCGTGCTGCTGCCGACAAACAGGCTAACGGTCTAGTGATTAAAAACTGTCTTTTAATCGAAGAAGCAACACCCAACTGTGTTACTCGCGCCCTTTGTGTTGGCCAAGCAATTGCTACTACCAGCGTACAAGAATAAACACGCTTCACACCAAGAGTAATCAATGTCCTTTACTAACCAGATCCAAGCTGTCGCATATTGCCGCACGCCTTATAAACAAAAGTTTGGCATTCCGCGCCAACCGGGGCTCGTTCCCGCAGCTCGCGGCTTTGTTGAACTCGCCGCCCCCTTTAATCAAGTTGATGCAGTGCGAGGACTTGAGCAATACTCTCACCTTTGGTTGTTGTTCTGCTTTCATGAGAATTTGGCACAGGGCTGGAAGACTACGGTTCGTCCGCCAAGATTAGGCGGCAATGAAAAGCTTGGTGTATTTGCCACTCGCTCAACTTTCAGGCCAAATGGCATCGGCCAATCGGTGGTGAAATTGCATGCAGTGCATACCGACAATGGTAAAGTCAGGCTTGAGATCTCAGGTATGGACTTACTCGATGGCACACCGATTGTCGATATAAAACCCTATATACCGTTCTCTGACGCCATTAATGACGCCTATGCCGGCATAGCCCAAGATGCGCCAGCGTTGGCAAGTGTGACATTTTGCGAAACAGCCCAGCAGCAACTGCAGCAGTATCAGCAAAATCCCGCTTACCCACGCTTAGCTGAGCTCATTGAAGATGTATTGGCGCAAGACCCCCGCCCAGCTTACAAAAAAGCAAAGGAGGATCCTAAACTCTATCAAGTCGCCCTCTATGACTTAGATATACTGTGGAAAATGTTGCCGCAAGGAGTTGAAGTACTTGAAATCATCCCTTCACAAGTGGGCATATCTAATACCTCGGACACACCATAATGACCATAGCGGCTAAGCCTGATTACCAAACCCAGCATAAAAAACGTCTGTCCTATATGCCATGGCTGTATTTTTCGTTGAAAGAGAAACACCTAGTTTGGGCTAAACCTTGGCAAGATGAAGTACAAGCTCACTTTAGCGCCGTTGAGACAGTATTGATTGGCGAGAACTGCTTTATTGCCCCTGAGGCAAATCTGTTTGCCGAGCCAGGTCGTAATATTGAAATGGGTAAGCAGTGTATGATCGCCGCCGACAGTTTTTTACACGGCCCTATCAGCTTGGGTGATGAGGTCGCCATCAATCATGGTTGTTCATTCGATGGTGGCCGCCATGGGATCACCATTGGCAACCAAACCCGTATCGCTAATAATGTCACCATCTATGCTTTTAACCATGGTATGGCGCCAAATAGCCCTATTTATCAACAAGCCTCTAACTCTAAAGGCGTGATGATTGGTGACGATGTATGGATTGGCGCGCAAGCTGGCATTGTCGATGGTGTCACTATAGGTGATCATGCGGTAGTGGGTATGGGGGCTGTCGTTACTAAAGATGTTGCCCAGTACGCCATTGTTGCAGGTAATCCAGCTAGAGTGATCGGTGATAGACGGGATAAGGTTTAACGGATTACGCCGACCTTAAACAAGGTTAGCACTGTTTTAACTTATTATAGCTGCCTATTTACAGTACACTTTTATAGAGTTTCTCCTCGATTCTGCGATGCTTTACATACCGATTTAATGGCGGTAATTAATGGCTCACTAAGCCGACCCAGCGTGTACGCCAAGCCAATTTTTTTAATCAGTTCAACCCCCTCTATGGGGCGCAATACTATGCCTTCATTTTGTCTGATCTCCCCCCAATCAGGCAATAGAGCAACGCCAACTCCAGCGTTCACTAGTGGCCAAGCATACTCGATAGTTCTGATGTTTGCCCGGCTCTGGAACTGTACTCCTTTGAGGGCCATCGCCTGTTTTAACTTCTCAAATGCATCACAGGGAGTGCGATTTATAAAGGCGAGCCCATCAAGATCTTCAATACTAATTACAGGCTTAGTCGCCAGCGACCAACTCTTTGGTATGGCCAGTTGATATCTATCTAGCCAGATCGGTAGAAAAGTCTCGCTACTGTTAATGGACTGAGATAACACCACCCGTGCATCACAAGCCTCATCGGGGTCGACTAAGGTCAGTTCAAGATCATCAATCCGTTTAGATAAGTCATTCAGCAGCGAGCTCATTCGCTCTGCACCCAATGAGCGCATTAAGCCAAGTTTCAATGGTACCGGAGTCGGACCATCACTAAACAGATGCAAGATAGATTGCTCGTTGTCACTCATTTCACGTGCTAATGGGTAGAGTTTATCGGCTGCTGAGGTCGGCCTAACACCGCCAGCATGACGAATAAATAGCGCGATACCGAGCAACTGCTCCAGTTGTGATATCGCTGCAGTTATAGAGGGTTGGGAGACAAAACAGCTTTTAGCAGCGGCTGTGATGCTACCCAGTTCATAGACTGACTGAAAGTACTTTAATGATCTGAGTTTCATAAAATATCCTATTAGACTCGCGCGAAACCTCAGCAGCTAGTCTACGCACGCCTGACTATAGCTGCAATGACTATAGCTTCAACCACCATAGATAGCTTTTGCCTATACCTTACATAAATAGATAGTATTTTTGCTATAACCACAAAATGTATATGGTTAACAGAGATGAGTTAAATTTTGACCGATATCGCACTTTAAAATAGATAGGACAATAATAATGACCACTCAATTCCCTGCTGAGCAGATCTTAGTTACCTCAAGTTCAACCCCGACAAAGCATCTTGTTGTTAACAATGAAGGCCGCACAACGACACTGGCTCGTTATGGCTATGGCGATGACACGACCAAGATTATCGATAACGAGAATCTACTACCCACGGGGCTACTCAGTCGCTTGCATGCATCCTACCCACAGCACTCTGGTTTACTCGAGAGCCGTGAATTTCTATTTACCGATAAAGAGCACTACTCAGGCCTGTCAGGATTTCGGGAAGTCTGCGCCATTCTGAACAACAACGGCATAGACATTGGTCATATCGATGAGCGCGAATTTTTTGTGGAGGTTTATCGCTTTCTCGCCACTCGTCACTCCCTTAACAGCATCAATTGGGATGACTACCCAACCGATTCAGTATTCCAGTTAGTTTTTCCTCAGCCAGGAATGATAAATCCTGAGACGACTCAAACCTATATCGATGCAAAAGAACCCAAGGCACGCACTCAGGTCGCCATTGAGTATATGGAGAAGACCAATCCCCATGACGGCAATCAGCAGTTAAATAAACCTTGGTTTGTAAACGACGAAGGCGTACTTGAGTTTCTCGATGGCAGTCAGCACAAATATCCGCAATGCCAATTAGTTTTCGATAAGACAACCCAAAACTGCTTCTCCTTCTGTACCTACTGTTTTCGTCATGCCCAAGTACGTGGCGATGAAGATATGTTTATTCAAAAAGATATCGCCCAACTGCATGAGTACCTTAGACGACACAAGGAGGTAACCGACATTCTGATCACTGGTGGCGATGGCGGCTATATGCCGATGAGCCGCTTAAAGCAGTATGTAATGCCCTTAATCGAAGACCCAAGCCTACTGCATGTTAAAAACGTCCGTTTAGCAACGCGAGCACTGACCTTCCAACCGGAAATGATATTAACCGAGAAGTACCAGCCGATGCTTGAGCTGTTCGACATTATGCGCGATAACGGTGTTCAGCTTGCATGGATGGCTCACTTCTCAACACCACGAGAGCTTCTCAACCCAAGCACACTTGCGGCGATTCGTCGCCTACAAAACCACGGTGTGAATATTCGCAGTCAAAGCCCGATGATGAACCATATCAGCCTGTTTATGGATGATGAAGGGGGCGTCGATGTCGAGCGCTCAGCACAAAGCTGGATCGATCTATCCAACATCCTTGGCATGCTCTGCATTGGTTTCCACTCGATGTACTGCGCCCGCCCTACAGGCGAGCACCACTACTACACTGCGCCACTAGCTGACATGAGCCGGATTTTCAATCGGATCTATCGCTCATTAGCATCAATTAACCGACCATCTCGCCATATCTCAATGACGATCTCGGCGGGTAAACTGGCCATTTTGGGTACCTCAATCGTCAATGGTGAAAAATGTTTTGCGCTGCAGTTTACCGAGGCAAGAAACATGGAGTGGATGGACAGAGTTATCTTGGCAAAATTCGACGAAACCGAAAATAAAATCGACTGTTTAACCCCATTAGATAGCGACAAATTCTTCTTCGAAGATGAGCTCAAAGAGATTGAAACTCAGCTAGCCGACGCGCTACAGCAAAGATTAATAGGAGCATGAGATGATAGATAAACTGATGCTCTCGCCATCGGCAGCTGTTGCCGATATCTTCGATGGTGCAACGGTAATGATTGGCGGTTTTGGCGAGTCTGGTAGTCCAATTGAGCTTATCCATGCCCTTATCGATCATGGCGCTAGAAACCTCACCGTCATCAATAACAACACCGGCAGCGGTCATGTTGGTTTGGCGGCACTGATTGAAAACGGCCAAGTAGGCAAGATGATCTGCTCATTTCCACGCACTGCTAATTCAACTGTGTTTCCCGACCTTTACCGCGCGGGAAAAATTGAACTTGAGCTAGTGCCTCAAGGCACATTAGCAGAGCGCATTCGCGCTGGCGGTGCTGGTATTCCCGCATTTTACACCGCAACATCGGTCGGTACCCCGCTCGCCGATGGCAAGAAACATGAGATGTTCGATGGCCGTGAGTATGTGCAAGAACTGGGGCTTAAAGCCGACTTTGCGCTCATTAAATCACGACAAGCGGATAGGTTGGGTAATCTGCGCTATAACAAAACCGCACGAAACTTTGCCCCTATAATGGCGATGGCCGCTAACTGCACCATAGTGCAGACTCAGGAGTATTCAGAGGCGGGAGCAATCGACCCCGAGATAGTGGTGACCCCTGGCATTTTTGTCGACCGAATTGTGACCGTCAAGCAGCCAGCACAAGAGTCGAAACTTGTCGCAGCAGGAGTAACCTACCCATGAGCAACCCGATAACGGATACAAAGCAACAGACTCAAGCTCCTCAATCAACTGAGCAAAAGCCGCTTGGCTGGAGCCGCGAACAGATGGCGCAAAAGGCGGCGCAGGACATTCCCGATGGTGCCTACGTCAATTTGGGTATAGGGATCCCAGAGAAGGTTGCACGCTATGTGCCCGAAGGACGCGAGGTGATCTACCATACCGAAAATGGCTTACTGGGTATGGGGCCAAAGCCTAATGATGAAGAGATAGATTTTGAGCTGATCAATGCCGGCAAGAAGCCTGTTTCGGCAATAGCTGGAGCTGCATATTTTCACCATGCCGATAGCTTTGCCATGATCCGCGGCCAGCATATCGATATCTGTGTATTAGGCGCTATGCAGGTGTCTCAAAAAGGCGATCTTGCCAACTGGTCAACTGGCGCCGTCGATGCAATTCCTGCAGTAGGCGGCGCGATGGATCTAGTGGCTGGAGTGAAAACCATCTTCGTCATCACACAGCACACCACAAAACAGGGCGATGCCAAGCTGTTAGAAAACTGTAGTTATCCGCTGACAGGCCAAGGCGTTGTCAGTCGCATCTATACTGATCTCGCCGTGATTAAGGTAACCAAGCATGGCCTTGAAGTGGTAGAGCTGGCACCTGCTGTCGATTTTGATTATGTGCAGCAACGCACGGCCTGTGAGCTTATTCGCCCCTAGAGCTTGCCTTGCCCAAAGCATTGAAATGGAATGAAGATGATGTCTGAACCTGAGAACAATAGCTGCAAAAACAGCAGTACTGAAATAGAGACTGGACGCTGTAGCCAGCTCTACCAAAAAGCCCTTAAGCTAATGCCGGGTGGCTGCAGCAGAAATACCGTGTTACGTAAGCCAAATCCACTTTATGCCCAGTCAGCAACAGGGTGTGTGGTAACCGATATAGAGGGCGTGCAACGCATCGACTTTGCCAACAATATGGCAGCGTTGATCCATGGCCACAGCCACCCCAACATCGTTAGCCGAGTGAGTGAGCAACTAACAAAGGGTTGTGCATTTACCCTAGCAACCGAAGTCGAGATCGATTACGCCCAGCACCTGTGCAGTCGTAACTCAGGCTTTGAGATGATCCGTTTCGTCAACTCCGGCACCGAGGCGGTAATGAGCTGTTTAAAGGCATCACGCGCCTATACAGGTCGAGCTAAGATTGCCAAAGTCGAAGGCGCCTATCACGGGCTTTATGACTATGCAGAGGTGAGCCAAACAGCATCGCCATCAACCTGGGGAGAGGCATCGAAGCCAAACAGTGTTCCTGTCGCCTTTGGCACCCCCCAAGCCGCCCTTGATGACGTAGTGGTGATCCCCTTTAACGATGTCGAACGTGCAATTGCTATCTTAGACCAACATAAAGCGGAGTTGGCCTGTGTCCTAGTCGACCTTCTCCCCCACAGAGTTGGTTTGATCCCAGCATCTGAAGCGTTCGTTGTGGCGTTAAGGGAGTGGACAGAGCAAAACGGTGCTTTGCTGGTGTTTGATGAAGTGATCACATTCCGTAACGGCTATGGCGGCGCGCAGGATAACTACCCTATCACGCCAGATCTCACCGCCATGGGCAAGATGATTGGCGGGGGCTTTCCTGTCGGTGCGCTAGCAGGCAAGGCCAAGGTGATGGACGTGATGAACCCTCTTAATGATAAGGTATTGTTCCCACACTCAGGGACCTTTTCAGCAAATCCTGTCACCATGGTGGCAGGGTTAAGTGCTATGGAACTATTTGATGCTGAGGCAGTGATTAAGCTTAACGCGCAAGGTGATAAGCTAAGAGCAATGATAGCGGATGTGATAACTGAGGCGAATGTACCAGCGTGTGTCACTGGCGCTGGATCTATGTTCCGCATCCATATGAAAGCGGTGCCCCCCGCAAACTACCGTGATGCCTTTGCTTCACCTCAAGAGGCAAAATTGATGACGGCGTTGGTGGATCACCTCTTCGATAATGGCTTTATGATGATCAATACCTGCTCCGGCACACTCTCCACAGTGATGAGCGAGCAGACGTTAACTCACTTTGCGAGCGTTTTATTGGCAGGGCTAAAAAAATTAAAACCGCAGTTTGATCCCCTGATGGACTTAGCAGCGCTAACAGTCTCCGGCAGCGATAAACCGCTGTCGTTATCAACTGTCGAAATGAACAATAGGAAACAACAATGAGCTCAGATTGCTTAAAAGATGTCTATATTTGTGATGCCATCAGAACCCCAATCGGGCGCTATGGTGGCGGACTGTCATCCATCCGCGCCGATGATCTCGCCGCCTTGCCGATAAAAGCGTTAATAGAGCGAAACCCAAGTGTAGATTGGCAAGAGTGTGACGACCTACTGCTGGGTTGCGCTAACCAATCGGGCGAAGATAACCGTAACATAGCACGTATGGCTGGGCTGCTCGCAGGCCTTCCATTAGAGGTGGCAGGCTGCACCATAAACCGCTTGTGTGGTTCAGGGCTAAACGCCCTAGGTGACGCCGCCCGAGCGATCCGCACTGGCGAAGCTGAACTCATGATTGCCGGCGGCGTTGAGAGTATGTCGCGCGCCCCCTTTGTGATGCCTAAAGCGACCACCCCCTTTGCTCGCTCGACTGAGTTTTACGATACCACCATGGGCTGGCGCTTCATTAACCCAGAGTTCAATAAGCAATATGGCACCGAGGCGATGCCACAAACAGCAGAAAACCTAGCCCAAGAGTTTGCGATCTCCCGTGAGGACCAAGATAGCTTTGCCCTGTGGAGTCAGCAAAAAGCCGCTAACGCGCAAAAAGCAGGTTATTTTGATAGAGAGATAGTGCCGGTGACGGTTCCAGTGCGCCGCGGCGACCCTGTCATCTTTAGCCAGGATGAACACCTGCGTTTGAGTAGCTTAGAAAAGTTAACCAGCTTAAAGCCACTATTTGATAAGGGAACTATCACCGCGGGGAATGCTTCTGGTATCAATGATGGTGCCGCTGCTTTACTACTGGCCTCAGCCGATGCAGTGCAACGACATCAACTTAAACCTAGGGCTAAAATTTTAGGGATGGCGGTTGCTGGCGTGCCCCCTCGTATTATGGGGCTAGGTCCCGTCCCCGCAACGAACAAGTTACTCAAACGATTATCGCTAACTCTGGACGATATGGATATTTTAGAGTTCAATGAGGCATTTGCAGCGCAGGCGTTAACCTGTACCCGTGAGCTAGGTTTGCAAGATGACGATCCGAGAATTAACCCACAAGGCGGTGCCATCGCGCTAGGCCACCCACTAGGAATGAGTGGCGCAAGACTTGCCACAACAGTGGTAAATCAACTTGAGCACTCCCAAGGTCGTTACGCGCTCTGCACTATGTGCGTTGGTGTGGGTCAAGGCATTGCCATGGTAATTGAAAGAGTGGGTTAACAGCGTTAGTTAACGGGTATAAATGAAGTCACTATTAGTGGCTTCTCATTATCTGCGTAAAAAATTAACTTTGGCGATGTTACTGCTCGTAGCTCACATTGTATCTAACTTGAACAAAATCGTTTAGGTAAACCTCTGACTGAGCATCTGTCAGCTTGACGGCGTGGTCAATCTTGCCAAAAGAGGAATGCCTGTCCCTAATAGCAGCGGTACTTTGGTAATGATCATCTGGTTAAAGACACTAACCCATAAATATCAATTGCGAGCAAGAAAGTAACATTCAGTTGATTGCTTTTGTCATAGAAACAGACGCCAGCTCAAAGCCTAATGGATGCCTCCAGAGGGTTTCTTGCTGTGCCTCAAATCCTATACTTTGGTAGAAAGCTACAGCATTAAGAGATGAAGAAAGTGCTAACACTTCAACCCCTGCATCTTTTGCGTTTAGCAACAATTGATTAGCTATCAGCTTTCCATAGCCTAAGCCGACGCAGCTAGGGTCAACAAAAAGCGATTCCAAACGACTTTTTTTGATATCGACAAAGCCAAAGCTTACTAACTTGCCATGTACTTCAGCAACGACCGCGCCAAGAGAGACTAATATTTCATCAAAACCATCAGGCATAGGTGAGCTCGCCCAAGCAGAAACTATTTGATTAGAATAATGGCTTGAACACGTCTGCAATATCGCTTGTGTTCTTATCTCCCACACCCGAGTTACATCTGTTTTAACTAGCTTGCGGATAGAAAGCATATCATTCCCTTAGTATTCCGTGCATTGTTTTGGCCAAAGACAAAAGTCACTTTGCTTACTATATTTATAAAGAGACCTGCACAACCAATAGATCGATTACATCATCAGAGTTGTTCACCAAGCCATGTTCACCCCAAGGCTGGTTCAAAATCATATCTCCTTTTTTCACCTGAACTGTTTTACCATTTAATGTCATTTCGCCTCTTCCCTCAAGCACGATATAGATCTCTTCATTATTACCATGCTTGTGATAACCCACGGTCGATTGTGGCGGAATAACGACCCTATCGATAAAATCAATATTGCTTTTGAAGTCTTTGGAGTTCCATATTTCAAAAAGTTCATACTCACCGATACCATCATGTGAGTTTTCTAGCGCTTGCTTTTTTACATCAATAAAGTTTTTAATCACTCTTTCTATCTTCCTTCGCTATAACGCTTCGAAAAAGCGTTAACTCACGATATTCAAGCTAAACTAAATCAATTACAAACAATACTTTATAGTAAAAATAATGACTACAAATTAAATTAAATTGAATTCAGCTCAGTTAGCCTGCTAAAAAATTATTACAACGCCATTAAACTCTGCGCTCAACCGAGTTTACTGAGTAATTGATTCTTCACCGATGGCCATTCCGAGGAGATGATTGAGTACATGACCGTATCTCTAATTGAACCATCTTTCATTATTTGATGACTGCGAATAATACCATCTTGTTTAGCGCCTAGCCTTTCAATTGCCTTTCTTGAAGCCTGATTAGAAAAATGAGTTCTAAACTCAACCGCATTAGCGGCACATTGTTCAAATATAAACTTTAATAATAACAGCTTACACTCTGTATTTACGGGAGTTCGCCTAACGGCTGCACAATACCAAGTGTAACCAAGCATCGCTCGTCTATTTTTAGCATCGACATTGTAAAAGCGGGTTGTTCCAACAATTTTGTTCGTCACTTTACATATAACCGCAAATGCGATGCCTCCTTTTCTTGCATCAACAATCGCCTCGGTCACGTATTGAAGCATTGACTCAGGATTAGGAACATTAGCAAACCATAACTGCCACGATTCACCGTCAAGAACGGCTTCTTTCAAGCCACTGACATGTTCCTCACTCAATGGCTCAAGTGTGACAAAGTCTCCCTCCAAACTCGTCGTCGATAACCAGCTCATCCAACTCTCCTTGTATATTCTGTTAATTTTTTTATTTCCAGTAAGACATAGTTATTTGTTCATTATTCACTCGCGAAACGCTCAACCCCTTTCTAGTTGGCATAACCACGCTCCAGTAAATTAAACATGATAAAAAATCATAGCGAAACCACACTGCGCCGACACCCAACTTGTTAACATACAAGCAACAAATCTCCGACCTACGGTAACGATGGAACATGATAACGATAAAACAAGCTATTCTAGTGTTAGTACTCATTATTTTTAGTCAAACAGCTAATGCACAATGTAAGGCTATTAATGCATTTGAAGAGATTCAACTACATTCGAATACCGATGCACCAAATAGAAATAGATGTGTAGAAATACGGAATTTGGTACCAGAATACACCATCCTAGATCTAGGAGGTATTAACATAAACGGAAAAAATATTTTTTTATCCTATCATTTGATTGTCAAAGATATGAGTGACAATATGATTTTGGACAAAATAATTACCGCCTCAGGCTATGATCAAAAACTAGAGCTTGCAGGGCACTCTAACATCGTTATAGAGCTGCTACCTTTAAGTGGCGTGGACACTCATAACTTCACTTTCAATGTGCTTAACGCTAATGAAAACAATGAATTTAGTATTATTAACATCGCCACTCTAGCGTCGATAGTCTCACCTCCACAAAGCAATCCTACATGCCGTGAAAGGGACTGTACTGGAAATGGTAGACCAGGTACAGAAAACCCCTACGGAGTCGCGCAGTTTGCAGTAGACTCATTTGCAGTAAACTCAGTTCCAAGCGAAGCATCACAGTGTACAGCGAGTAATCGTCCACCACATAAAGCGCCGTTAAATACCGAAACAAATGAAACTCTAAACTATAATCGTGAATTTCAGCAGGCTGAAGCCAGTTATGCGTCAGACCAATCAAAATATACAGCGCCGGCCGCGGCAGCAAAATCCTTTTACGACCTCTACCAGGATCATCAGACAGGTGCGGTCTACGATGTAAAAAGTCCGGATAGTAAGTACTACGATGCTAACAGCACATCACAAATAAGATCTGATAATGGCAATTTCTTCTTCGGTGGCATAATGGCCGCAAAAGGTTTTTCACAGGCATTTACAGTAAGGGCTTCTGCAGCCTACCAAGGGATTCAAGACCATGGATTAAACCCAGTAGGGTTAAACGCCGGCTATATCAATTTCGTATATAATATTGGAGACAACCTTGGTGATCCGGAAATGGTTACCCGAGGCTGGGATTATAAAACTGAAGTGCAATCTGAAAATCGCTATGATGAAAAAAGTAGCTCATGTACAGATGCTGACACTCTGAACAATCAAGATGAAGAAAACCCACCATCGAGTGGCGGCCCAAATAACGGAGGAGGTGGAGGAAACCCACCTGGGGATGGTACACCAGGCCCCATAGGCCCCATCGGCTCTCCTTTTTATGACGGGGGAACGGAATGGTGTTTTGTACAGGAAGGTTACCCTACCTATTGCTGGGTTGAGTACGACTAAGGTGAGGTTAACTCAATATGATTAGATTAGATTAGCTTTCAGGACGAGTTCGCTTACAATTTCTAACTGATTTAAATGAAAGCTAAAGACGGGGATTAACAATGACGGTAAAATCATACCCTCATGTGATTCCCCCTTAAAGCTTTCCATAAGTACGTAATGCTATATTGGAGATACCAATTGAAATACAGACCCATCTTGATAAGCTTTTTCTTGTTGCTAACACTGACTTCATGCTTTAACTACAAATCAGTTACACAGCTTGAATCGGATTTTTATAAATATCAATTAGATTTCATTACCTTGTCTGAGGTTGCTTGTGGCTTAAACATAAAATCACAGCACAGAGTTATTTATGAAACTGGTGATTTGCCCAATTTAGAGACTTTTTGGGGTCGATTGAAAACAATATTACGCAAAGACAACGACCCCTTCTACCAACTCGTTGACGAAGGAAAACTATCCCCCAATCTCTATAATAAAATTGCCGTAATGGATGAAGCCATGGACGCTATCGGTGTTGACCGCATAGTAATAAGTAATTACAGCCGTTGCAGCTTAAGTGTCGCCGTCGGGGACGATAAAGACCAATATTGGTATCTATTTCAACCACGTGAGCACTGGAAGGACATGATTATCGATGATCATAGCATGGCTAACAAGGATGAAACTTATGCCATCGAGTTAGCTAACCATTGGTATTTTTCACGCTTCTTCATTCCATAACAACCGACAGAAACAAACTAATGAAAATGGTCGAGCAGGCCCCATCGGCTCTCCTTTTTATGACGGGGGAACGGAATGGTGTTTTGTACAGGAAGGTTACCCTACCTATTGCTGGGTTGAGTACGACTAAGGTGAGGTTAACTCAATATGATTAGATTAGATTAGCTTTCAGGACGAGTTCGCTTACAATTTCTAACTGATTTAAATGAAAGCTAAAGACGGGGATTAACAATGACGGTAAAATCATACCCTCATGTGATTCCCCCTTAAAGCTTTCCATAAGTACGTAATGCTATATTGGAGATACCAATTGAAATACAGACCCATCTTGATAAGCTTTTTCTTGTTGCTAACACTGACTTCATGCTTTAACTACAAATCAGTTACACAGCTTGAATCGGATTTTTATAAATATCAATTAGATTTCATTACCTTGTCTGAGGTTGCTTGTGGCTTAAACATAAAATCACTGCACAGAGTTATTTATGAAACTGGTGATTTGCCCAATTTAGAGACTTTTTGGGGGCGGTTGAAAACAATATTACGCAAAGAAAACGACCCCTTCTACCAACTCGTTGACGAAGGAAAACTATCCCCCAATCTCTATAGTAAAATAGCCGTAATGGATGAAGCCATGGACGCTATCGGTGTTGACCGCATAGTAATAAGTAATTACAGCCGTTGCAGTTTAAGTGTCGCAGTCGGGGACGATAAAGACCAATATTGGTATCTATTTCAGCCACGTGAGCACTGGAAGGACATGATTATCGATGATCATAGCATGGCTAACAAGGGTGAAACTTATGCCATCGAGTTAGCTAACCATTGGTATTTTTCACGCGAAGTCATTCCATAACAACCGACAGAAACAAACTAATTAACCAGTTTCATCCAATCGGTAGGTGACATCACTTCAACAAGTGATAAAATAGCGCCCATTCAACTCAATTTTGGACACTCGGTAATGCGCGTAAGCAAGTACCTGCTATCAACTCAAAAAGAAACACCGGCTAATGCAGAAGTCATTAGTCACCAGTTAATGTTACGTGCGGGCATGGTCCGTCGTAATGCATCAGGCTTGTACAGCTGGTTGCCGACAGGTTTACGTGTACTGCGTAAAATTGAAGCTATCGTTCGTAAAGAGATGAACAAGGCGGGTTCTGTTGAGATCCTAATGCCGATGGTTCAACCTGCGGATCTTTGGGTTGAGTCAGGTCGCTTAGAAAAGTTTGGTCCTGAGCTACTGCGCTTTCAAGACCGTCACAACCGTGACTTCGTTTTGGGCCCAACTCACGAAGAAGTGATCACTGACATCGTGCGTAAAGAGGTTAACTCTTATAAGCAACTACCACTGAACTTGTTCCAAATTCAGACTAAGTTCCGTGACGAAGTCCGTCCACGCTTTGGTGTGATGCGTTCACGCGAGTTCTTGATGAAAGACGCTTACTCTTTCCATTTAGATCAAGAAACCATGGATGAAACCTATGAGTCGATGTTCCAAGCTTATAGCAACATTCTGACTCGCTTAGGCTTATCATTCCGCCCTGTAATGGCAGACACCGGTGCTATCGGTGGCAGCACATCACATGAATTCCACGTGCTCGCTAACAGTGGTGAAGACTTAATTGCATACTCGACAGAGAGCGATTACGCCGCAAACATTGAAAAGTGTGAAGCGCCTATGCCAACTGACACTCGTCAAGCAGCAAGCAGCGAAATGACGCTTGTTGATACACCTAATGCTAAAACAATTGCAGAGCTTGTTGAGCAACATGGTATTGCGATTGAGAAAACAGTTAAAACACTTATCGTTAAGGGCGCAACAGAAGAAGCACCATTAGTGGCGGTCGTGGTTCGTGGCGATCACGACCTAAACGAAGTCAAAGCTGAGAAAATTGATGCGGTACTGGCACCATTTGAGTTTGCCGATGAAGCTGATATTCGTAAAGCGATTGGCGCGGGCGCGGGCTCAATTGGTCCTGTCGGTCTTAACATTCCAGTGTTTATTGACCACAGCGTTGCGGTCATGAGCGACTTTGGCGCGGGTGCTAACCAAGATAACAAACATTACTTTGGTATCAACTGGGAGCGCGACCTGCCGACCGCGCAGGCATTTGATCTTCGTAACATCATTGAAGGTGAGCCTAGCCCTTGTGGTAAAGGCACTATTGCCCTGCTTCGTGGTATCGAAGTCGGTCATATCTTCCAGTTAGGCAGCAACTACTCTGAAGCGATGCACGCTAACGTACTCGACCAAAACGGTAAGTCTAAGACCTTACTGATGGGTTGTTACGGTGTGGGTGTGAGCCGCATGGTTGCCGCAGCCATTGAGCAAAACCACGATGACCGCGGTATTATTTGGCCACAAGCCATTGCCCCGTTCACTGTCGGTATTTTGCCAATGAACATGCACAAGTCTCATCGCGTTAAAGATAGCGCTGAAAAGCTTTATCAAGATCTGACAGACGCAGGTTTCGAAGTCTTGTTTGATGACCGTAAAGAGCGCGCGGGTGTGATGTTTGCAGATATGGAGCTGATCGGCTTGCCAAATGTGGTTGTTATTGGCGACCGTAACATTGATAACGGCGTATTCGAGTATAAGAATCGTCGTACTGGTGAGAAGCAAGAAGTGCCATTTGAGCAGATAGTTGAGTTCTTAAAAGCACAACACGCTTAAACACTGCGATATAAGCTTTTAAACTAGCTTTAGCTGTGACATTAAAACGCCGATGATAATTCATCGGCGTTTTTGTTTACAGCGTGTATTTAAGCGTTAACGTCGGTCTTCAATCACAATACCATCGTCTGGCAAACTACCAAACTCTACCAAACTGACATCGCCAGAAAGCTGAGTCACCGCTCGAATCGTTTGCTCAATCGCAACGATATCAGTGTCAAGCCGGGCACTATCGTCCACTTCACACCGTAAACACATCTGGTCATTATTATTTTCGTGGTTTACCACCAGTCTGACTCGCTTAATTTCACTATGGGCAAGTCTGATCTTCTCAATCTGCTCAGGGTGGATAAACAAGCCTTTCACTTTCGTGGTTTGGTCGGCGCGCCCAAGCCAGCCTTTAATCCGCATGTTAGTACGGCCGCACTCACTTGGACTGTCTAATTGCGCGCTTAAATCACCCGTCGCAAAACGGATCAGTGGATAGTTAGGGTTAAAACTGGTGATCACCACCTCCCCCACTTCACCTTGGCTAACAGGCGCTAAACTTCCGGGCCTGACGATCTCCAAAATAATATCTTCAGCTACGACTAACCCCGCATCCGCAACACTCTCAAAGGCAATCAGGCCGATATCAGCAGTCGCATACGCCTGCTTAACCTCAATATCCGCTTCATTAAAGACGGCTTTAAGTGCAGGCGTTAATGCCTCACCGCTGACTAACGCTTTCTTAAAGGACAATTTCTTCTGTTGAAGTTGCGCTTTATCGAGCAATATTTTTAGAAATGAAGGCGTACCACAGTAACTATTGGGTCTTAGATTACTAATAATATCCAACTGTATGTCTGTCTGCCCAGGGCCTGCGGGGATCACGCTACAACCGCAGGCTTTAGCGCCTGAGTCCATAATAAAACCGCCAGGCGTAAGATGGTATGACAAACAATTTTGCACCAGATCGCCAGCCCTAAAACCCGCCGCAAAAAATGCTTGCCCCATACGCCACCAATCATGCCCATCCGCTTCTGGCTCATAAATGGGGCCAGGAGACTGAAATATTCGGCCGATGCTGTTCATATTCGGCACCATGTCTGCAAATGGCATACTTGCCGCTTGCAGCTTAATCAGATCCGATTTTCGAGTAATTGGCAGCGTAGCCAGCGCTGCGCGCGAGTTAACTTGGCTTAGATCTACATCAGCGAACACACGCTGGTAGTAATCAGATGACTGCTCGGCAAAGCTTAAAAAATCGCTCAAGCGAGACATTAACCTCGCTTCTCGCTGCGCTGATGATTGATGCTCTTGTGCATTAAAAAATGGCATGGGTATGGCTCCTTACTACAACCAACGTTTACGGCGCTTATAAGATTTAAGATTTTTAAAACTCTTACGTTTTTCGTTGCCGCCACCAAGATAGAACTCCTTCACATCTTCGTTATTCAATAGCTGCTCTTTGCTGCCATCGAGAACGATTTTTCCTGACTCCATGATGTAACCGTAATTGGCCGCCTTTAGCGCATAGTTGGCATTTTGCTCCACCAGCAGCATAGTGATCCCTTGATCACGATTAATCTTCTCAATAATGCCAAACACCTCTTTAACCAGCAGCGGCGATAACCCCATCGACGGTTCGTCTAAACAGATCATTTTGGGTCGTGCCATTAACGCGCGCCCAATTGCTAACATCTGCTGCTCACCGCCAGATAGATATCCCGCTAATCCCGTGCGCTCTTTAAGGCGAGGGAAGTAGTTAAACACCATGTCGATATCTTGATTTACTTGGCCATCGTTTCGGGTATATGCACCAAGTTTAAGATTCTCAATCGTACTCATATCCTCAATGATCCTGCGCCCTTCCATCACTTGGAAAAGCCCTGAGCGCACCACATCTTCAGCATTTTTTGCATCAATCCGCTCACCCATAAAATGGATATCACCGCGGGACACCTCACCATTTTCGGTCTTTAACAAGCCAGAAATCGCTTTTAGGGTGGTCGATTTACCCGCGCCGTTAGGTCCTAACAGGGTAACGATTTCTCCCTGAGGCACGTCGATACTTACGCCACGTAGCACTTGAATAACATCGTCGTAAACCACTTCTATGTTGTTGATTGATAAAAGAGGACTTTCAGGCTTTAACTGCACAGCTTGTGTCATAACAACTCCAACTTTCGATGAATAGCCTAGCAAGAGAACCCTCGCTTGCTAGGCAGGTAAACGGGACTAAACCTGCGAGGCTTAGTATCCTAACCAGTCAACGCGGCGCTCTAACGTTATTTGATTCACTTTCTCGACACGTACATCACCACCATTAAAGTTGCCTTTATAGATGTTCACTTGGTTAATACCGCGATGGTCTTCAGGCGTCCACGTTGCCGCTAAGCACACGCCCTCGAGTCCTTTTGGAACCCAGTTCTCACGCGCATACATCCCTTTTTTAACGTTCTCTCCGGTGACACCGCCATTGGCTTTTGCCCACTCCATCGACTCTTTCATAAAGTAAGTTGAACACACACCACGGATATAGTGATGTAGTCGCTCTTTACCACCTTCGCTGTCGGACATCTTTGATATCTCACGAACCAACTTCATCCCTGGTACATCATCTGTCCAAAATGGCGTCATGGTCGGGAAAATATAGTTTTTAACCCCCTCACCCGCCGCTTTAAAGACCAGTTTGTCACCGCCCCAGATATTCGACATAAACTGAATATCTGTGCCAACGGTATTACAAGACTTAATCAACGATTGCACTGAACCACCTAGGTTGCCGATATAGCCGTAGTTTGTTTTTGAGCTTTTAAGGCTTAAACACTGGGCCTTAAAGTCGCCTGGTTTCATTGAAATAACCACTGGCGGCTGAACATCAAAGCCTAGCTCTGTGGCATATTCGCCGCAGGCCGCTTTCGGTGCGTTAGGAAATGGGTGGTTAGCGCCGATATGAGTAAATTTTGGTTTACCTTGGCCACCTTTGTTTTTCCAATCATCAGCTGCCCATTGAACCAGTCCACGACAAGCGTCAGAGTAAGATGCACCATAGAAAAAGTTAT
Organism: Shewanella sp. KX20019; assembly: GCF_016757755.1. Lineage (NCBI taxonomy): Bacteria > Pseudomonadati > Pseudomonadota > Gammaproteobacteria > Alteromonadales > Shewanellaceae > Shewanella > Shewanella sp. KX20019. The sequence continues at coordinate 3,637,680 of NZ_CP068437.1, forward strand.
ACGGTGCTGGCTTTTTAGTGTTGGGGTTCTTGCCTTGTGGATCTGTTAGGTGACCTGAATAGGATGCTGAAAAAATAGGTGTTTTATCTTTAGCCGCAAACGAGATCAGTGCTTCGGTATCTGCAGTGCCCCAGCCCTGCATCGCCACCATATTTTTACGCGACTGCCACTTTTTATAAGAGGCTATCGCTTGTGGCACCTTGTAACCGTAATCAATGGTTTCATACTCAAGCTTGGTGCCATCGATACCGCCATGGGCATTAATATAAGCCAGTGAATCACGTACACCATCAGCGTAAGGTTTGCCGACGAACGCTGTAGGGCCTGACATATCCGCTAAATGACCAACAAAAATAGTCTCCTCCGCCTGAGCTAAACCGCTGCCTGCAGTGGCTAAGCAAGCAAGGCTTGAGCCCAGTGCCCATTTTAAGTATTTCACTTTGTTTAAACCGCTATTGTCAGTATTATTATTCATAGTTATGATCCTTCAAATGTTCAGTCAAAGTTGCAAGCTGTATACCGCACTTGTTACAGCTCGATAAAAATTAGTAAGCAAATGGATAGAATTTCCAGTAGTTCTTAATCTGCGCCCAACGATGAGCAAGTCCTTCTGGTTCGAAAATCAAAAACAGGATGATGACCAGCCCAATCGCCATCTCTTTGATATAGGCTAAGCCGTCGGTCACCATGGGGATATCACCCCAGCTTGTGTACTGCATCAGGCTAACCACGGTTTCCAGCATTTCAGGCAGAAGCACCATAAACACCACTCCCATCAAGGTGCCCTTAATCGAGCCAAGCCCACCAATAATCACCATGGCGAGAAATTGAATCGACATTAAGATGGTAAAACCCTCTGCTGACACATAGCCCAGGTAGTGCGCATATAACGCGCCACCAATACCGGCGTAAAATGAGGAGATCCCAAAGGATAACAGGCGATATTTATTGAGCTTTACGCCCATTATCTCAGCAGAAAGGTAGTGATCACGTACCGCAACAAAGGCGCGCCCATCTCGGCTACGCATCAAATTGCTGCCCCAGATGTACATAAACACCAAGGCAAAAAGGGCGATGTAGTAAAAGCTCTGATCGGTGTCGAACTCAAATCCAAATAGATTAATAGGCGCAGCCATCGAACCTGATGACCCACCAGAGAACCAATCAGCTCGAGCAAAAAAGTCCTCAATGATGAACTGAGCCGCCAAGGTCGCTATCGCCAAATACAACCCCTTAATCCGTGCAGCAGGCATACCAAACATCATGCCTACAGCCATGGTTAGAAAACCGGCTAAGGGGATACAAAGCACCACCGGGATTTGAAAGCTGGTATTTAACCAAGCGGAAGCAAATGCACCAAAACCAAAAAATGCGCCATGACCCAGTGAAATTTGCCCAGTAAATCCGACCAGTATGTTGAGCCCTAATGCTGCTATACCGAGGTAAGATATTTGAATGAATAGGGTGAGAAAATAGCCGTCGAGTACTAAAGGTGCTCCGCAAGCAATCGCGATAACAGCAATCATCATTAGCCGAATGGTCTTAGTTTCAAATATGGTATTGTCGGCTTTATAGCTGGTGCGGAAATCTCCGCACGGACGCATCGCTAAGCTAGACATAAAAACTCCTTAAACAAAAATTGGCGAACGTAATTAACTTATAAATCACTAATAAATCAGACTTAAATTCGCTCGATATCACGGGTACCAAATAGACCGTAAGGTTTAAACCAAAGGATGATCAGCAGTACATAAAACGGCGCTATGTCATACATATTGCCGATATGCAGATACTGGCTATCGAAGAACTCGGCGACGTTTTCAAGAACACCTATTACAATGCCCCCGACAATCGCGCCGACAATCGAGTCCAGACCTCCTAAAATAACCGCAGGAAAGACCTTGATGCCTATAGAAGAGAGGGAATCTGAGACACCATTTACCATGCCGATCACAACTCCTGCGGTTGCAGACACAGTGGCTGCAATTCCCCAACTCATGGCAAAAACTTGTTTAACGGATATGCCTAAGCTTTGCGCCACTTGCTGGTCAAATGCCGTGGCGCGCATTGCCAGACCATGCTTAGAATATTTAAAGAACAAGAAAAAGCTGACCATAATGATGAGGGCTATCACGGTACTCATTAGGTAAGCCAACTCGATGTTGAGCCCAAATATAGCGATAGATTGGGTATCGAAAACGCGAGGATAACTCTGCGGCGATACACCAAAGATCCACTTCGTCAGAGACTGGAAGAAAATCGACAGACCTATAGTCACCATGATCACCGAGATAATCGGTTCACCAATCATCGGACGCAGCACAATCATCTGTAACACGACGCCAAATACCGCCATAAAGCAGAGGGTGAGGAAAAAGCCTAAGAAGAAGGGCAACTCCAAGTACACCAATAATGCCCAGCATACCCATGCCCCAATCAACAAGAACTCACCTTGGGCAAAGTTAACAATCTGGGTAGATTTATAGACTAAGACAAAGCACATCCCCACCACACCGTATAACAGACCGACAATCAGGCCATTGATGATTAGCTGTAGCAACAGTTCAAAATTCATGAGGCTCTCCTTTGAGCAAGATCAGTGTCCAACGCCGCGCTAGCATCAATAACGGTTGCCACGTTTAACTGGGTTTTAATACGGGATTTGCTGCCGTCTTGGAAGGTGATCACGGTATCAATATCAACATGGGGCTTATCGCTATAGATAGACTCAATAATGTCGGCGTACTTGTCTGCAATCACGCCGCGGCGTACTTTACGCGTACGGGTAAGCTCACCATCATCGGCATCAAGCTCTTTATATAACAATATGAATTTATTTATTTTTTGCGCATCTGGCAGCGATTGATTGACGATTTCAATCTCTTTGGTGAGCTGCTGATACACTTCAGGTAAACTCGACAAGTTGGTGTAGTTTGTAAATGCCAATCCTTGCTGTTCAGCCCACTTTGAGACGATGCTAAAGCGGATACACAAGATGGCAGAAAGGAAAGGTTTGTCTTTACCGAGAATGACTGCTTCACCAATAAATGAAGAGAACTTCAATTTGTTTTCAATATATTGCGGTGAGTATTGGATCCCTTGACTGGTTTTAGCTAAATCCTTGATTCGGTCAATCACCACAAGATGCCCTGAAGGCTTGAAATAACCGGCGTCTCCAGTGTGCATCCAGCCATCTTTAACGTCTTCGTCAAATGCGGCTTGGTCGCCTAGGTAGCCATTGAACATACCCACTGTTTTAGCGATGACCTCACCTACCCCTTCGCTATCGGTATTGATCACCTGCAATTGGGCGGTATCGAATGCCACCCCGACACTGTCGTAGTCGACATCATCTTGATGATGAATGGTATAAGCGCCACACATCTCAGTCTGGCCATATAGCTGACGCAATGGCACCCCAATACTCTGGAAGAATTTGAAGGTATCGGGCCCCATTGCGGCGCCACCCGTGGCGGCGGATTTCAAGAATGAAAAACCTAATCTGTCACGCAATGCTTTCATTAAAATGGCATCCGCCAAGGTCGAACGTTTTCCCTTAGCGAGTGCGTTTTCGGCACGTTTCATCGCAAACTCAAATAATCTCTTTTTCAGCGGCGTTGAATCCATCATCCGCGCTTGAACATCGGCTAAAATCCCCTCCCAAACACGGGGTGCCAGTAGAACGAAGCTTGGACCTATTTCGCGAAGATCCGCCATCATGGTTTCTTGCTCTTCGACAAAGTTAACGATTTGTCGGGCAATTAACGCCTGCCCTACGGCATATACCTGCTCCATGATCCAAGGCAGCGGCAGTACTGACACGTAGTTATCACCTGGGTCTCTGGGATCGGCACGCAGATATGAGCAACAATGTTCGATAAACTTGCTGCCTTGGAGTAAGACTATTTTAGGCTTTGAAGTGGTACCGGAAGTGGTGCAATAAATAGCGATGCTCTCGGGTTTTCCGGCATCGACTAGTGCGTCGTAGCTTTGCGGGTTTTTCTTATCTAACTGCTGCCCAGTTTTGTATACATCTTCGATGTTGATTAAGCGTGGGTCGTTATATTTGCGCATCCCCCTTGGATCGCAATAAACAATATATTTTACCGCCGGGATTTGATCGCCAAGCTCAAGCAGTTTGTCACACTGCTCTTCATCTTCCGCTATTACCACCTGCGCATTACTGCGATTCAGTAAATAAGCGACCTCTTCATGCATTGAGTCTTGATAGATCCCCAGCGAATAACAACTCATTGCATGGGCGGCAACTTCGCCCCAAACCCACTCGGGTCGGTTATCACCAAGTAGTGCTATCGTCGCTTCAGCTTCGATACCCAAATGACGCAGAGTCAGGGACAGCCATTTCACACGGTTGTGATAATCGAACCAGCTAAATTCACTCCAAATGCCAAACTCTTTCTCGCGCATAGCGATGTCATCAGGCCACAACGTGGCGTTATGGCGTAGAATTTTAGGAAAGGTATCCATGTCGCCCATCTCAAAGCGACCTGCCGGTGATTGATTGTCTGTTTTCATTAGCCCACCTCTTGTAATTGCTCGTTATCATCTAAGCCTAAATAGGCCTGTCTAACGTGCTCGTTGGCCATCACCTCATCGGGTAAACCACTGACGAGTTTCTTACCAAAATCGAGTACCATCACTTGATGAGAGATATCCATAACAACCCCCATATCATGCTCAATCATGACAACCGTAATACCGAACTCTTCATTGAGATCCAAGATATAGCGCGCCATATCCTCCTTCTCTTCTAGGTTCATTCCGGCCATAGGTTCATCTAATAGAATTAGCTTGGGGTTGAGTGCGATAGCACGGGCTAGCTCGACACGCTTACGCAGGCCATAAGATAGGGTGCCAGCAATCGATTTGCGCACGTGGGATATATCGAGAAAATCGATGATCTCCTCCACCTGGCGACGATGCTTAAGCTCCTCTTTTTGAGCGGGAGATGCCCAGTAGAGTGGACCAGTTAACCAGTTGTTTTTCATCTGGTGATGTCGGCCAACCATGATGTTGTCGAGGACCGACATATGGCCAAATAGTGCGAGGTTTTGAAAGGTACGGCCTATACCCAAATCGGCGCGGTCATTTGGGCGTAAATGGGTCACTTCCTGATTATCAAATTGAATACTGCCCTCATAAGGGCGGTAGCGACCTGAAATACAGTTGAGCATTGAGGTTTTACCCGCGCCATTTGGGCCGATAATCGAAAACACCGCCCCTTTCTCAACTTCAAAGCTCACATCGGTTAATGCCTTAACACCACCAAATGCCAATGAGATCTGTTCAACTTTTAATATTTTATCTGTCACACCCATACTCCTTTAAACTGCACATACCGTTTTAATCGTTAGGCTCAAACTAGCTTGAGCATTAGCGTTAAACGACTGTCATGGGTAACCAACAACGGGGTTTACAAACATTACTCTGCACAAAATAGCTAAGGCAGATGAGTAAGCTCAGCTGCCATATAACGGCTACAGTGCGTAACGGAATGAAAGCTGAGCGTAGTCTGAGTCGACATCTTGGTCGCCAATTTCAAAATTGCCGACTTCGATACCAATCGCTAGCTGGGGTGTTAAGTTTTGAAATAGGTTGACGCTCCATTGACTGCGCTCGGCCTCGGCGATATCAGTTTCAACACGGCCATAAAGCACGGTACTTCTCAATGTGTCAGTCCAGTAGTGACGATATGCCGCCAAATAAGAAGTGGTATTTTCAACCTCCTCGCCAATTAAATCACTCGCGGCACCGACACCAACATAACGGCCGATTTCACCTTGATGGAATTGAAAGCGCAGATCGTCTTTACCAAAGGTTTTGATTCGACCCGCTATAGAGCCACCGAAGGCTGTTTCGCTATTACCCTCTGTCGTATTTAGATTTCGACCAAGTGCAGACAATGAGATGTTGCCCCAATCGCCTTTGAAGTTATAGCGAGCAACCACATCGGGGAGATCATCATTAGCGGTGTCACCACCGACACTCTCAGGATTTTCTATCGATACTTGAAAGTCACCGATGTCGTAGCGGACCTGCCCTTGACGAATAAACGCAAGGCCGACTGTCGCACCAGCAAAGTCAGCTGTTTCAGGAATGGCGCTGGTGTTCATAAAGGTGGTCCAGGTTTGCCCCACCGTTAAACCGTCATACTTAATAAACGCATGACGTAATCTTGGGTTAGCAGAGTTCGACACCACCTGATTACCGCCACCACCGAGAAAGTCCATTTCAATAAAGCCCATCACGTCGCCATGAACATATTTAGTATTAAAACGTGATTCATTGGCAAAAATACGAAATTGAGATGCACTCTCCTGTAGTGGAGCACCAGTACCAATCCAAAAGTCACGATAACCAACATCACCGCTGACATAGCGCGCATCGACTTTAATGTAACCACCGAAGGTTAATTTTCCATCATCACCAACTTCAAATTCATAACTCGCAGCAGCGGAGCCTGCTAATAAACACAATGAAGCCGCCAATGTAATTTTTTTAATTTTTGAAATGAGCATCTTTTATCCCCTTTAATGTCTGCACTCAAGATGAAGAAATAAAGCGGTTTACTCAATTATGTATTGGTATTAGTGCAGCAGTATTAATACGTTAGCTTTAATACGTGCGGATTAATCAATCGGTATTAATACCGATTGATTAAGACTTAAGTCGATAGCCTTCACCAACCTAATGTAGACAAAATATGTTATGTTAATTTTCATAACAATTAAGGGTTACCTCGCTTATTAAAGCGGGGGTTTCCTAATAAAAAGGTATGACGACAGCATGTTTCCTAATTGGCTATTAGTGACGATTAGTATTAGCTATATTGGTTTGCTTTTTTTGATGGCATTTCTAGGTGATAGATACCGGGAAAAGCTGTTTAAGCAGCAACATACAATCATCTATTCACTCTCTCTTGGCGTCTATTGTACCTCCTGGGGGTTTCTTGGCACCGCCGGTCAAGCGGCGAGTAATTCATTCTCATATCTGCCGGTTTATATCGCTCCCATTCTACTGTTTATGTTCGCTTGGCCTTTCATTCAGCGCATTATCAGGGTGTGTCTCAAACTCAATATAACTTCTATCGCAGATCTATTAGCGGCGCGGTTTGGTAAGTCGCAACTATTAGCTATGGTCGTCACCTTTGTTGCCCTATTTGGCACCTTGCCGTATATCGCGCTGCAGCTAAAAGCCATTGTGAACTCCTATGAGATTTTAAGACAAGATCACCTATTATCATCTTGGCAACTCGGCCTAGTTGTCAGCTTGATTTTGGCCGGGTTTACCATCATCTTTGGCGTTAGAGCCATTGATGTCACCGAGCGCCATCCAGGAATGATGCTTGCTATCGCCTTTGAGTCTTTCGTCAAGCTTATCGCCTACCTCACCATCGGTATTTTTGTATCTTTCTTTCTGTTTGATTCACCGATGGATATTTGGCGTCAAGCGACTGAAGCTTCATCTGTAACCACTGAGTTTACCTATCCCAATATGGTATCGATGTTCGGATTACTGTTTATTGTTATGTCGGCATTTCTCTGTCTACCACGACAGTTCCAAGTATTAATTGTTGAACTCAAAGAGCAAAAACATGCCATTTGGAGCCGCTGGACCTTTCCACTTTATATTCTCGTTTTTGCTTTTTTTGCCACGCCGTTAGGCCAAGCTGGCAATATTCTCTACGGCGACTCCCTACAGAGCGATGCTTATGTGCTGTTTCTCCCCGCTTTTAGTGGTGCAGCGTGGCTCGGATTGTTTAGCTTTTTAGGGGCGATATCCGCTGCCAGTTCCATGGTTATCATCTCAACTATTGCGCTGAGTACCATGCTGAGTAATGAAGTGGTTTTCCCGACACTTTTTAAAGTGAGTAACATACAGAGTACCGATTTCCATAAATTTCGTTCTCATCTGCTCAATATTCGTAAAGGACTTATTCTATTTGTTATTTTCCTAAGCTATGGCATGTTCCTGTTAGCACCACCCGATACGTTAGCATCATTAGGAGAGGTCGCATTTGGCGCTATCGCGCAAATTGGCCCAGCCCTCTTTGCAGCTTTCCTATGGCGAAGAGTCACTCTCATTGGCGTATTAGCGGGGATAATTTGTGGTTTTTCACTGTGGCTAGCACTCAACTTGTTGCCGCAGTTAGGCCTCTATAACCACCCATTTTCCGAGAGCGAATACTCAATGACGACGATGGCGACCCTGATAGGACTATTTGTCAATATCGCTATGATATGGATAGTCTCTTCATTTACTCGCCAAAGTGTTCATGAGCAGATGCAAACAGCCCATTTTATTGAACGTCCGGCTCTAGGGAAGTTGCAACCCACTGTACCTAAATACATTAATCCGACAGAGTTAGAGTTACTCGTCGCTCGCTTTGTCGGCAAGGATAAGGCCACACAAGGATTTCACGCTTTCTTCTCAACTCAAGAGCAACCTATAGCCGATAAAACCACTCACAACCAAGCGCTCATCTTCTATACCGAGAATATGCTAGCCAGCGTCATGGGCTCAGCTTCTGCGAGACTCGTGATCTCTTGCGCGCTCAATGGCCGTGATATTGCTATCGAAGATGTGGCACAATTAGTCGAGGAAGCCTCTAGCCACCGCACCGAATTTAGTCGTTCAGTACTACATAGCGCGATCGAAAACGCCAGTGAAGGGATCTCAGTGATCGACAGAGAACTCAACTTAGTCGCCTGGAATCAACACTATTTAAAGCTCTTTAATTACCCAGAAGAACTGGTTTATATTGGTTGCCCCGTCAAGCAGCTGATTGAATTTAACCTGAGTCATGACCACAGATTTAAACATGATTTAGCATTGCAAGTTGAACGCCGTTTAGCATATCTTCGCCAAGGCAGTCGCCACAGTACTGAGCGACTGCAACCCGGTGGGAAAACCATAAGAATTGAAGGAAATCCAATACCGGATGGCGGCTTTGTGATGATATTTTCTGATATCACCATGTATCGAGAAGCTGAAAAATTACTCAAAGAAAAAAATCTCGATTTAGAAGCCAGAGTCTATGAGCGTACCAAAAAACTAGAGCAAGCAAACCTTAGCCTTGAGCATTCCAACCAAGAGCTGGCGGTGGCATTACAGAAGGTGGAACAAGCACACCAAAAGAAGAGCCAATACCTAAAAGCCTGCAGTCACGATCTACTGCAACCCTTATCAGCGGCAAGGTTGTTCTCCTCTGCTTTTGTTCAAAGTGGCCGGCTCTCCAGTAAACAGAAGCAACAAATGGGTTATATCGACAACTCATTGCAAGTGGCCAATGAACTGCTGCTGGACTTAAACGAAATATCTCGCATAGAAAGCGGCACCATAGTACCGGAAATTACCGAGTTTGCCTTGCAGGAGGTGATCGATTCGCTCGTCGATGAGTTTGGTGCAATTGCAGCAACAGAAGGTGTGAAATTCAAACATATCAATACCCAACTATGGGTCAGCAGTGACAAAGTACTGCTTAGACGTATCTTGCAGAACCTTGTCAGCAATGCATTTAGATATGCCGGCAAAGGTAAGATTTTGCTGGGGTATCGTCGCATACAAGGCGGTATATCGATTCAAGTCGTCGATGACGGCCCCGGGATCCCCGCCGAAAAACAAGCCGTTATTTTTGAGCAGTTTACTCGGTTACAGCACTCGGGTCATGAGGGGGTTAATGGACTCGGGTTGGGCCTCAATATTGCCCAAGGATTAGCCTCCTTGTTATCGCATCAACTAACACTCTCATCAAAAGTTAATCGCGGCAGTATATTCAGCCTGCAGTTAAAAACGGTATTAGCAAAGGCTGAGCCTGTCATGGAGGCCCCAGCGAATATCCTGACTCTGAATGGCGTCCACGTATTGTGTGTTGATAATGACCCGAATGTCCTCGCCGGGATGGTTGAACTGCTCCATGGTTGGAAATGCCATGTCTATCAAGCGGTATCAGCACAGCAAGCCAAGGCTCAATTTTCAAAACACGCCCATAAGATTGACATTGTACTGATGGATTATCAGCTTGAAGACAATCAAAATGGATTAGATTTAATGGCTGAGCTGCAAGGCCTATCAGACCTACCAGTTCCCGCTATTTTGATCACTGCAACCATTGACGAAGCTGTCGTCAATAGGGCTAAAGATCAAGGTTACGGTTATCTACGCAAGATAATTAAACCTATCGCGCTACGGGCGGTGATGAGCGCCACGTTAGCAACAAGCTTACGGACAAACTATGCCGCATCGGCGACAACGCATTTCAGTACTGAGGAGGAGAAATAAGCCAACAAGGAAATGTCGACATAATGTGTAATACCAATTCCATTAAATAGTTGCTCATTCAGCGGGAATTAAAATCACTTTAGACAAGCACGTGGGTTGTCGCTAATAGTTATTCTATATCGAAAGCCACATGCGCTGTATTAAGGGATTTTAAACCTGCACGCAGTGAGCTTCTCAGGACGTTCACTGCTGCGTTACATTGTCTTAAAAGGGAGTAACCATTTCTTCCACAATACGCCTTGAATTGAAAGCCCTGAGAAAGCTCTGAATTGATCACATCTTTAGTGGAATTGGTATAATATTAACCATCTACAATATGCACTATCGAACATTTTGCTAAGCTGTGAGTGTCGTCTTATCGAGCTGTAGCTGACTCATGGCAATAACCGCTTGAGTGCGTGTATGCACCCCTAGCTTTAAAAAAATGGCACTGGCATGGGCTTTAATAGTGGCTTCAGAAAGCCCTAACTCATAAGCAATTTGTTTGTTGAGTAGACCATCTGCAAACATCATCAATATACGGTGTTGTCTCGGTGACAAGCTGATAATTTTGCTCGTCATACTATCGGCTTCTATTGCTTCAATATTACTGCAGCCCGCAGGCATCCACTGTTGACCTGCAAGTATCGTTTTAATCGCTTTGACCATAATCTCAACTGACGTTGATTTAGGAATAAATCCCGCCGCCCCAAACGACATACTCTTGCCTACTGTGACTTTATCCTCCTGCCCAGAAATCACCACGACTCCCATTTGTGAGTGGCAATTACGGATATTGACTAGGGTATTAAACCCATGGGCTTTTGGAATATTAAGATCAAGTAACAGTAGATCAGCGTCTTGTTGCTGTAATATTTCATCGAGCTCTGCAATTGTCTCTGCTTCAAATAACCTCACATCTTCAAAGTGTGTGGTCAATATATTGACCAGTGCTTGTCTAAATAATGGATGGTCATCTGCTAATATTATTTTTAGTGGCTGTGACATGTTTGATCCCTCATATGTACATTTTTTTAGTCTACTCCATTACCTCTTATTATCAACTCGCAACGATTCCTCGACCCTGCTAACAAATATAAATTTAACACTTTAATTACAATTAGATAGTCTAATAAGCACCGTTAAGCCCTCATCATTTCCGTGCAACAACATAGACTTATTAACTAGGTAAATCTAACTAAAAATAAGCAGGTTCTCACATGAAATAGTGATCAACATACTAATATTGTGGTAAAGCTTGTACATAAAGCGACTCTCACATATTCTAAATTCAGGGATAGTTTTCCAATAAGTTCTATTTTTCAATTGATAAGGATCGCCAATTTGCCAGATAAAATAGCATTAGTATTGGGTGGTGGTGGCGCAAGAGCCGCTTATCAAGTTGGTGTCCTCAAGGCTATCGTACAGTTTTATCCGCGTAATCACGGCATCCCATTTAAAATTGTCTGCGGCACTTCGGCAGGTGGAATAAACGCCACCTCTATCGCGACTCATGCATCCTGTTTTCATCTAGGCGTTCGTAAACTCGAATGGGTTTGGCGTCATGTCCATGCAAAAAAAGTCTACCAAGCCTCTATCAGTGGAGTATTAAAACACTTAAGTAAAATGGCCCTCAAAGGTGTGCAGAGTGATGGTGCTTCAAGCAGTGCCGGAAGCCTGTTTAACAGTGAGCCATTAAGAGGCTTACTTAATGATCTGATTAGTTTTGAGCGCATTGGTCGCAACATTAGTAGTGGCGCACTCGATGCCGTTAGCTTAGATACCTCATGCTATAACAACTCTCGCTCGGTTACCTTTTTTCAAGGCAACCCCCTTATCGAAGATTGGCAGCGGGCACGTCGCAGCGGCCAGCGCACCCGTTTAAACACTGATCATTTATTAGCAAGCTCTGCAATTCCTATGATTTTTCCATCAGTAAGGCTAAACCAAGAGTACTATGGCGATGGCTCCGTCCATCAACTGGCACCATTAAGCAGCCCTATTCATCTAGGTGCTGACAAAATTATGGTGATCAATTTGGAAAGCCCACATAAAGTGCAACCCAGAGAGCTAGATCACCACCCAAAAACAGCCACCATTGCAGGCCATCTGCTCGACACTATATTTTCTGACACCCTAAACAGTGATTTAGAGCGACTTGAGCGGATCAATAGTACCTTATCTCTCATTCCGGAACAGAGCCGTAAAGGCCTGCCGTTAAAGCAGATTGAAACATTAGTGATTAAGCCCAGTGAAGATTTAAGCGTCATCGCTTCACGCTACTTTCAAGATATGCCATTTGCTATCAAGATGATGATGAAAGCACTCGGGATCAATGAGCATTCTGATTCTAGTATTGGCTCATACCTGTTATTTGAGCAGAGCTATTGTAGTGCGCTAATTGAATTGGGCTATGAAGATGCGATGTGTCAAATTGATGATATCAAAAAGTTTTTTGATATCAAATAGCGTCTAGGGGTTCTAGTCGAATCAACCCGACTCCTCTATTAACAATACCTCACTATCAATCGACTCTCGTTACTGAGACTAAATCGGCAGTTGTTGTTTAACCAGTATCGTTTCGACCACACTCTTTCCCCAATGACGGTAAATTTCAGCGCCAGGGTGAAAACCATCTGTGGCCATCAGATCTGGCTGAAGTACGTCACTGAAGTCGAGCAAGGTAAATTTACCTGACATCGATAAACGACTTAACTGCTGATTAAACTCATCACTACGCTGACCTAAAAACCAGCGCAAAGGTTGTGGTAGAGCAGGAAACCCACCCATTGGTGGCACTTCAGTGAGTATTAACTGGCGGCACTTCACTTCTGAGGTTAGAAACTGAATAAGCTCCCGCTGCTGAGAGCGCCACTTAGCTGCGGATATTGGACTGAGGACGTCATTAACCCCCAAAGATACCACTACGATATCAAAACATAATGGCTGTTGATGATGCTTCTTTTTAAGCATGTTGAGCGTCTGTTCTGTGTTAAAACCTGACTTCGCCAAGAGTTGCCAAGACACCCTAAAGTGAGCTGCTAGCCCTGCAGTAACAGTGCCACTGAGCGCTTGCTTTTGCTCATTAACACCAACACCTGCTGCGGCCGAATCGCCTAAGAGCAATAGGGAAACTTCAGGCCCAACACCGATTTTGCCCACGCGTTCTCCAGCGGCCTCGGGCAGTTTAGGGGTATTTTTCTTAACAAAACGCCCCTGTAAAAAAAATACAGGAGCGAATAGTATGAGCAATAAATAGTGCAATTTTGTATCCTTACAAAAACGAGTGACTACACTTTTACCACAATTTTTCCTAATGCTGTATTGCTATCAAGTAATCTGTGAGCTTTCTGGATCTCATCAAAGTTAAACACCTTACTGACGATACTTGGCATTGCACCACTCTCAACTTGTTCTGCAATCCAATTAATGGGCGATTCATGTAACGGTAGCGCATCGCTACCGAGTAGTCCGCTTGCAAAGAAGCTGAGTTTTACTGTATTAGGTAAATCCCCCATTAAATTGAAACTACTTAATACTGGCGCACCGCCCAATAAGCCAACAACAACCACTTGCCCCCATAGTCGGATGGCCTTCATTGTGTCTTTTACCGTCGCTGCGCCGACCACTTCAAGCGCATTATCGATTCCCTCGGGATAAAGCGCACGCACCTGCTTTTCTATGTCACCATCATCAATTAATACGTGGTCAGCACCAAGCGCCTTAAGCTTATCAACACTGCCAACTTGCCGAGTGGTCGCTAGCACTGTCACCCCCCTAGCTTTAGCATAAGTCAATGCAGCCATTCCGAGCCCTGACGTCGCACCTCTTATCAATAGGGTTTGTCCAGCTTCGATTTTTAGGTTGCCATCGAGTGCTCCCCAAGCCGTTAAATATAGCTCTGGTAGTGCTGCTAACGCCTCAAAGGCGATTTGACTTTCTATAGCAACAACATTTTCACGTTGTACCGTCACATATTCAGCATAACCGCCGTGACGTGTAAACATCATGCCCCCCATGGCTGTCACTACTTTTTGACCGAATTTAAACTCACCACTTGGATCTTCTACCACCTCACCTGCGGCCTCTATACCCAAAGCTTGGTTGGCAACAAAAGTGCCGTAGTTTCCACTGCGATAATAACTTTCGGCTTTATTAAGGCCGAATGCTTTCACTCTGATTTTCACTTCCCCTTCTTGAACTTGGGGCTCTTCGACATGGCGAAGTTCTAATACATCTGCATTGCCAGGTTGTAACGCTACGATTGCTTTCATGATTATTTTCCTAAAAGTTAATTGTTGAGAACGGGAAGAATAATAATCGAGTAGTGGCAAGCTGATTAGTCCATAAATGTGAGAACTTGCTTTCCATATTTGGAATAGTAAGTGCGATACTTTAAAAATTACCCTATATTAATAGGATAATAGCATTCGCTTATTAGCAATAATTTATCGCTAAATTTGTAGGAGCAAAATATGGACTTAAACTCACTACAATTATTTGTGCATGTAGTGCAACAAGGTAGCTTTTCTGCTGCATCTAGAAAGGTGCACACACCAGTATCAACAATCAGCCGTCGTATCAGTGAGTTAGAGTCACAACTCGATCAGCGATTATTGGAGCGCTCAACCCGCAGCTTAGATCTCACCGACGCAGGCAAAACGCTGTACCTTTTTGCATCTCGTGGCTTTGAGGAGATATCTGCTGGCAAGATCGCGATGCAGGAGAGTCAGGACAACCTATCTGGAACGCTACGGATCTCAATTCCTCCTAATGTGGATGCTTGGGAGCCCCTTATAGATGAATTTTATAAACGCTACCCTAAAGTACAGTTAGAGATCATTTGCACCACACGTCGAATTGACTTTGTTGAAGACGGAATTGATGTTGTATTAAGGGTTGGCGAGCTCAAACACCAGCTAGCTGTCGCTCGCAAGTTAGGTAGTTACCGACATGTACTCGTCGCTAGTCCTGAATTTTTACAGCGACACTCAATACCAAAGACACCTGATGATCTAACTGATTTGCCATTGGCTGCTTTCGTCAATCGCCTAGGTAACGACTACTGGCAGTTGGGTGATAGAAGAACCGCCATCACCCCTCAATTTGCCTGTAATGATTACGCGCCTATTTTAGCGATGGTTCGTAAAGGGAATATGATAGGTGAACTGCCGCCGACTATGGTCAATAAGTTTATCAAAAGCGGTGAACTCGTTGAGCTGCTTACGGACTACCCTTTACCGGCTTTTGACCTGCATCTGCTCTACCCTTCGCGCAAATACTTATCTAACATTGCCAAAACCTATATTGATTTCTGCATTGAGTTTTGCGCAAAACACAGCCAAGACGATTCACTTTTCAACCTATTGGATAGGTGAAGCCTAGAAAAAGGCAAGTGATCCTATATACAAAATAGCCCCTAAGGGATTACCTTAAGGGCTATTTTACTTCATTGATTATGTTCACTTTACCTCAGAGTTAAAGATGTAATAGTAGAATTTCCAATGGCCAGTAACCTTCTTTAGTAAAAACACCTCACGGTTTCCCTCCTGCTTCGAAGGCGTAACTCCCTTAGGAACAATAGTGCCATGGGACGCAGTACGTAAAAATCCGTACTCTTCCCCTAATTTCAGCTCTTTAATATCGAACTGAATATTAAAATCTAGTTTTGACAAAAAATCAGTATAAAGCGCGACAATGTCGTCACTACCTTGCGCCGTTGGGAAACCTTGACCAACAAAGGTACCATCTGCAGTGTACAGTTCTCTGACTGCTGCACCATTGCCTTCATTGAGTGCCTGTTGGTACTCTTTGACCAATTGAGTAACCTGCATATACTCCCCATCGGACTCATTTTTACCTACTGCGGCATTGGCACTGCTGAAAAAGACCGAAGCAATCAACAACAATATAAATTTCATCACGGGACTGAACATGGAAAACATAACTTTACCTCTATTTAAATTCATTTGAACTGAGTAAACAGTGCTATCAGTATTTACTTTCTATTGGCTAACCATGCTTCAAGGCTGTAACGTCCTGGTCCACTGACCCACAAGAAAATGAATCCAGCAGCTATAGAGATGTTTTTCCAAAAATTGATGGCTTGCATCTGGTCATCAAAGTTGGCGTGAAATACCAAAGCTGAGATCACCGAATAAACGGCAAATAGTAAAGCTAACGGACGGGTAAAAAATCCTAATAGCACCGCAAGTGCCCCGCCAACCTCAAGTGCAATAGCTGGCCAAATCAAACTGGCAGGCATTCCCATCGCAGCCATATAGCCTTGAGTTGCTTCAACATTAGCGATCTTGCCTAAACCGGAGATCATAAAAAGAGCGATTATCAATACTCGGCCAATAAGCAAAGCGGTATTTTCTGGTGTAGTGAATATGGTGTTTTTCATAATGTATTTCTCTATTTTTCAATTTTGAACATGCCGGCTAAGGTTTTACATACCTTAGCTGGGTGGTAGTTTTAAGTTATTTGCTGCAGTGAATACGCACTTTATGCGTTGATTTCAGCATTAAAAATGTAACGATGTAGCTTCCAGTTACCGTCTATTTTTTTCACAACAAACAACTCTCTATTTCCTTCACCACCGTCTGCGGTTTGTCCTTTCGGTACAATTGAGCCAGAAGAGCGGGTTTGCACGTAACCTATGCTTTCCCCTAACTCCACCTCTAATACTTCAAACTGCACCTTAAAATCGAGCTGGGAAAGAAAGGCCTTGTAAGTTGCCTCTATCGCTTTAATACCTGTCGCTGTAGGGAAAGGCTGGCCGATAAAAACGGCATCAGCTGTAAATACTTCTCGCAAAATTCGAGTATCGGCATTATTTAGCACTTGTGCGTAACGGTTAATAAGTTGGTTAATTTCAGTGTTCATGGTTTTTCCTAATTAATACTCTCACTAGCTAGCTGCTAGATGATTAAAGTTAATGTTTGATAAACTTGATCCCGACGACCAATAAAGATATTTGTCATGTCGCTCTCAAGTAAGTGACGCTACTTTAACCAAGAATTAGGAAGCTGATTAGCCCGTCATTTCGAGAATAGCTATTCCATAATTGGAAAGCTGAGCGACTAGCTAGAGTTACCATAGTGAGATGTAAGCAGGAATTACATTAGAAAAGCCAGAACTGTAATAGTCAGATATATTTATTATTACAGATAGTTATAATCAAAATGATGGTTATTTAGGGAAGGTAGAAACAACAAAGTAGCCCGTTATAGGCTACTTGTACTGAGTTAAGACACACATTTAACTGTTAAGTCTTCAGCAAATATTGCACCTCGCAAGAGAATGTTTTAGGTTGCCAACGAAAAGCCGTCACGGCGATTAACCTTGTAATAAATAGGTTTCGGCTTTCTCTATCCGTCTTGGTTTTCCAAGCAAAATTAGAATATCACCCGGTTTTATCTGCCAATCTAATTCAGGATTATCCACTTCAGCCCCTGCACGGCGAACAGCTCGTAGCTCGACTCTGAGCTTATCCCAGGGGATATCAGCGAGCGTCTTTCCAACGGCATTGGCACCCTTTGGCAATGCCACTGCGTGTAGCAGCTCAAGGGTAAAGTCAGTCTCAGCGCCAGAGAAGAATCCGTGCAGATATTGATAATGGTTACGCCGCTCCGACTCCAAGCGCTTGAGAATTCTAGCTAACGGTACACCACATTGATACAGCACCTGAGAAACCAACATCAAGCTACCCTCTAAGGTTTCTGGGATCACTTGGCTTGCCCCTGCCTCCTCTAGCTCTTCCATGCCAGAATCATCCCGAGTACGCACTAAAATTTTGGCCTCTGGTGCCAATTGGCGGCACAAGGGGAGTACCTCCTCTAGAATACGTTCACTACTAAAAGTGATGACAATTAATTTAGCGCGGCGTACATGAGCTTGTTTAAGAATACTTCGCTTACAGACATCTCCAAAATAAACCGGTTCACCCGCGGTTCTGGCTTCAGACACTCGCTTAGGGTCAAGGTCGAGTACAATATAGGGGATAGCTTCAGTTTTCATAAACCTTGCAATCGTTTGCCCAACACGGCCGTAACCTAAGATCAAAACAAGATCGTCAGCCGTATCGGCATTAACAACAATGGGTTCACTTTTTTCTGGCTTGGGTTTAAGTCCTTGCAGCACTCTTGCAATATCGACACTATGGCGAACCAGCCAAGGAGCAAACGCCATGGATAACACCGCCACCATCACTAACGTCGTACTCGTTTTAATATCAAGCAGTTGATAATTAACCGCTAACGCCAACACCACAAAACTAAATTCACCCACCTGCGCTAAACTAAGGGCCGTTGATACTGAGACTCTAAATGACTCTTTAGCGAGCTTTAATAGCGAGAAAACCACTAATGCCTTGCCTAAGATCACCGCGATAAGCACTAAAATGATCTGCCACCAAAACTGCGCTACAAGCTGAAAATCGAGCAACATACCGATTGAGATAAAAAATAGTCCCATCAATAGATCTCTAAAGGGGCGAATATCTGCTTCAAGCTGACGGCGGTATTGGCTTTCACTCAAAAGCATACCGGCCATAAAGGCCCCTAACGCCATAGATAGCCCTAACCATTGAGTAATTGCCCCAGTGACTAACGCTACTACTAGTGTCGATAATACAAACAGTTCATTAGAACGTGAACGCGCCACCTCATCAAACAACCTTGGCAAGGCCCATTTACCGAATGCCATTAATGCAATGAAGGCTAAAATACCTTTCAACAATGCGTAAGCCACATCACTCAACAGCAATGGTGCACCATCGCTAGCTAACAGCGGTAATAAAATGAGTAACGGCACGACGGCTATATCTTGAAACAACAGCACACTCACTGAAAGCTCACCATGACGACGGCGTAGCCATCCTTGCTCGTTGAGTAATTTCAATACTATCGCGGTTGAAGATAATGCAATAGCAGAGCCGACCACGATGGACTCAGTCACACTCAAATTACACAGCAGAGCGATAACCATACTTAATGTAGCGGTCACTAGCACTTGCGCACTACCCAAGCCAAATACCGTTCTACGCATTGCCCACAGCCGTGGTAGGGAAAACTCCAGACCTAGGCTAAACATCAATAACACCACACCGAGCTCTGCCACCGATTGCATCTGATGCTGTGAGAACCAGTGAAATCCGCTTGGTCCACTAATAATCCCGGTAACCAAATACGCCAAAATAGCAGGAAGTCCGGCGCGTCTTAGTATGGCAATAGAGACGATTGCCACTACCAGCATAAGCAGTATTTGGATCAGAAAGCTGTGTTCCATGCGCGTGATTTACTCCTAGTCAAAATGCTGTCACTGAAAAATAGGTTCAGCTAATAAAGAGAGTAACTGAATGAGAAATAAAGACAAATATTATTAGTACACATTTCGGCACATTTTTTGCTTTGTAACTTATTGGTAATACCGCTAATTAATTTGGAGTAGAGAACATGGAATTTGGCCTAGCGACCGAGTTTTTTCCTAACGAATATCGTGTACAAGCTGATGTTGAACCGGCCTACACGTTGGAACTTGATCTCGTCAAAATTATCCAGCAACTACACCAACATTTAGACCCGCGGACAGTATTTGCCTGTTTCGGCAAAATCATGGGGCAATACTTGCCGCTTCACGGCGTACAACTCACTTATAAACAGTACCATTTTAACTGGGGTCGCCAAGGTGGCTATTCAATTGAGCAACACCTCACATTCGCTGACACCAGCGTGAAAGTTAACTATAACCTAAAAGCCCCTCTGGTGCCGTCGCAAGCTCAACGTTTAAATCAGCTACAGGACTTAGTGTTGCAGCCGTTATTTAATGCAATTCAATTCCAAGAAGTATCAAAGCAAGCGATGTTTGATGCACTGACAAATTTAGGTAATCGTCACTATTATCTTGAGCAGATAAAGAAAGAGATTGCTCGCGCGCAACGAAGCCATAGCACCTTCTCTTTAGTGACCTTAGATCTTGATAACTTCAAACAGCTCAATGACCGCTATGGCCATCAACTAGGTGACGAGGCACTTGTCGCGTTTGCCAACATGTTAACCTGTGTCATTCGAGATACCGATCAAGCTTTTCGGATAGGTGGAGATGAATTTACTATTTTGGTTCAAGGAGATTCGCAAGCAGCAGCAGTTCTTTGTCAGCGAATTTTAATTGCCCTTGAAGAACACTCCAACTTAGTGGGTTACCAAGTCAAAACCAGTTTAGGTATTGCGCAGTGGCTACTGGGCGATACAGAGCAAAGCCTGTATCAAAAATCTGATAGCGCGTTGTACCAAGCAAAAGCTGCTGGTAGACAGTGCTATAGCGCTTTTCAGCCTAAAGACTCTTAAATTTCACGCCGCCTATTAGTTCTTATCGCGGCGCATCTAGCGAGTTATCGCTTAAAGTTGAGGCCCGTTTCATTTTCAGCACAAACAAAGGCTTTCTCATCCCAATAGCCTATTGCACTGACCAATTTACCGTCATAACACAATAATGGGACATTAGCTCTCATCCACGGTGGCACTGCAAACTCTTGCCAAAGTTTCTTTAACTCTCTGCCCTTACTGCGATTTTGTGGTTGGCAACGGGTACTGCCTGGCAAAGCAAACTCAATGGTAACCTCTTCATCAGCGCGGGGGAAACGCACACCAGAGTTAGTGGCTAACGTCGCTTTAACACGCTTTTTATGACCATAGACGACACCCGCAGCTAATAGCTCATCTATTGATGATACTGCGACATTGCTAAAGTGTTTTGCTGCTCTTATCGGTAAAAAATATCCAGCGCCTTTGAAGCGTTTTATTAACACATCGGTCAACTTTACCTCAATATTAGCATCAACTTTTGCATCAAGTAGCTGGGTAATAATTTGCTCTGCTTGTACTTTTGATGGCGGAGCAAATCCTAGAGCATCCATGTGTCCACGTAGTAGTAATGCTTGCCATGCTTTAGAGTGCTGTGCAAAGGCCGCGAGGTTGATGACACACTCACCGCCCTGCTCGCATTGAATTAGCGGTAATCGTATGGCCAACTCTTCATCAACGACACTTTGCTGCATTGCGCACAGTTCAGCACTGCGGCTAGCGGTTGCAGCAATGGCGCTCCAACGTTGTTTTAATACTGGGATGACAGAACGGCGCAAAAAGTTTCGGTCATATTTTTCATCAAAATTACTCTCATCTTGAATATGACAAATCCCCTTGGCTTTGGCATATGCTTCAACATCGTTCTTACTTAAGTCGAGTAACGGTCGAATAAGCCACTTATCTTTGTCGAATGGCTGTACCTTACCCATCGCAGATAAACCTTTTGGCCCCAGCCCACGTTTCAATGCTAATAGAATGGTTTCTAGCTGGTCATCTTGGTGGTGTGCCGTCATTAATATATCACTTGGCTGCATCTGCGCTAATAAGGCCTCATAACGCACCGAACGAGCCTGTGCCTCGACACTGGTTCTAGCTGCTATCTCGACCTTAACCCGCGCAACAGTACAAGCAAGCTGATACTTCTTAGCCTGTGCTTGGCAATGCAGAGCCCAATCATTGGCATTGGCGCTTAACCCATGATGCACATGCACTAACTGATAATCGAACAGGGGATGCTGTTTGGCATACTCAGCTAAACCATGGGCTAAAATTTCTGAATCTACGCCACCACTATAGGCCAACACAATTTTTTGTGGTGCGGTCAATAAGGCGACTGGTAACCGAGCCACACATGTATCAATTAACTGAGCAATATTCATCGCTAAAAAACAATCCTGACTTTATTTGAGCCTGTTAACGATTCAAGCGCCAGCATCAAGTCATCCGTTGGGTTGACGCGCCACTCATCACCTAGCGCAAACTGCGCTTTAGTTTCGGGTTGCCTATAATTAATGAGTACTGGGACCGCGCCATTTTTCCACGGTTCAACAGCCGATTGAAAACGGTTTAGCCAATCTTCATTGATATCTTCAGACTCCAGATCAACCTCTACCGCATTAGCAAAATGGCTACGAGCTTCACCCATGTCGATAATGCTGCGCGCCGTCATACGGTTGCCACCGGAGAAATCATCAAAACTGACTTCGCCTTCAATGATCAAAATACGGTCTTTCTCAAGCAGGTGGTTAAACTTCTCAAACGCTTCAGTGAACAGCATTACCTCTAAACGAGCACTCTTATCGTCGAGTGTCACTAAGCCCATCTTTGAGCCACGTTTAGTCATCATCACACGCGTTGCAACAACCAGACCTGCGGCCTTCATTGTTTTACCGCGATCGGTTGGGTGCACATCTTTCAAGCGCCCGGAGGTGTAATGCTTAAGCTCTTTTAAGTATTGGTTGATTGGGTGACCCGTTAAGTACAATCCTAAGGTATCACGCTCACCCTCTAGCCAGACTTTATCAGGCCAAGGGGTACATTCAACAAATTGCTGCTTGTCGTCTTCGGGCTCACTGTTGAGCAAACCAAACATGTCATGTTGACCCAATGCCTCAGCTTTGGCGTGCTGATCAGCCGCCCTTATTGCTTCAGGTAGCGTTGCGACTAATGAAGCTCGGTGCGCGCCTAGATTATCCAACGCGCCCGCACAAATGAGTTTTTCAATCACCCGGCGATTGAGCTTTTTCAGATCGATTCGGGCACAGAAATCAAATAGGTCAGTAAATGGACCATCTTTGCGGGCTTCTAAAATCGAATCAACCGGCCCTTCACCAACACCTTTGACCGCGCCAATGCCGTAGACGATATTAGTTTCATCATCAACGGTAAATTTAAACAAGCCCTTATTCACATCTGGCGGAATAAGCGGTATGCCCATGCGTTCACATTCATCAACTAGGATCACAATCTTATCGGTGTTATCCATATCCGCTGACATTACCGCAGCCAAAAACTGTGCTGGGTAGTGGGTTTTAAGCCAAAGCGTTTGATAGGATACTAATGCATATGCCGCTGAATGCGATTTGTTAAAACCATAACCGGCGAACTTTTCCACCAAATCGAAGATCTTCATCGATAGCGGACCATCGACGCCATTATTAATCGAGCCCTCTTCGAATGTTCCGCGCTGCTTCGCCATCTCTTCAGGTTTTTTCTTACCCATAGCACGACGCAACATATCCGCGCCGCCCAGGGTATAACCTGCAAGCACCTGTGCTATCTGCATTACCTGTTCTTGATACAAAATAATGCCATAGGTAGGCGACAACAGCTCTTTTAACGATTCATGTTGATACTCAGCATCAGGATAAGATACCTCTTCTCGACCGTGCTTACGCTCAATAAAGTTATCTACCATGCCTGATTGCAAAGGTCCCGGTCTAAACAAGGCTACTAGCGCAATCATATCTTCAAAACAATCCGGTTGAAGACGCTTAATCAGATCTTTCATACCGCGAGATTCCAACTGGAACACCGCAGTGGTTTCATATTTTTGTAATAGCTTAAAACACTTAGGATCAGTCAACGGTATCGACTCAATGCGAACATGTTCTTCGCCGGTTTTGTCTTTAACGCTGTTCACCATTTGCAGGGCCCAGTCGATAATGGTGAGTGTTCTTAGACCCAAGAAATCGAATTTAACCAGACCAGCGGTCTCAACGTCATTTTTGTCAAACTGGGTAACGGGGTTAAGACCTTCTGAATCGCAATAGATTGGCGAGAAGTCAGTGATCTTAGTGGGCGCAATAACCACACCACCGGCGTGCTTACCGGCGTTACGTGTTACGCCCTCCAGAATACGGCACATATCGATGAGATCTTTGACCTCTTCACTGCCGTCATAGGACTCTTGCAGCGCTGGTTCGACTTCAAACGCTTTAGCCAAGGTCATACCTGGTTCTGCAGGCACCATTTTTGAGATACGATCGACAAAACCGTATGGGTGCCCCTGTACACGGCCAACATCACGAATAACGGCCTTTGCCGCCATGGTACCGAATGTAATAATCTGCGATACAGCGTCACGGCCATAGAGATCTGCTACATGGTCAATAACTTCATCACGTCGATCCATACAAAAGTCGACATCAAAATCAGGCATTGAGACACGTTCGGGGTTTAGGAATCGCTCAAACAGCAGGTCGTACTCTAGCGGATCCAAATCGGTGATCTTAAGCGCATAAGCCACCAACGACCCAGCCCCAGAACCACGGCCTGGACCGATGGGGATATCGTTATCTTTTCCCCACTGAATAAACTCCATCACAATAAGGAAGTATCCAGGGAAGCCCATCTCGTTAATCACCTTAAGTTCGATGTCTAAACGCTCATCGTACTCAGGCCGTTTCTCGGCTCTGATTTGTGCATCAGGAAATAGGAACTCTAACCGCTCCTGCAGTCCCTTTTCCGAAACATCGACCAAAAAGTCTTCAATCGATAAGTCACCGGTAGGAAAATTAGGCAAAAAATACTCATTTAAACGTACCGTAACATTACAGCGCTTAGCAATCTCAACGGTATTTTGTATCGCTTCAGGGATGTCTTCGAATAGTTCGCACATCTCCTCGCTGCTCTTGAAATACTGTTGCTCACTGTATTTTTTCGGTCTGCGAGGATCCGCAAGTGTGAAACCATCAGAAATGGCCACGCGAATTTCATGTGCTTCGAACTGCTCTGGTTTATTAAACACCACTTGGTTAGTGGCAACCACTGGCAGATCTTTCTCTTGCGCTAGCTCAACAGCTAGATGTAAGTATCGCTCTTCATCAGGTCGGCCGGTACGCAACAACTCAAGATAATAGCGGTCTGGAAAATGCTTTTGATAAAACTCGACCAATGAATTTACCTGTGCAGGGTTTTCTTTTAAGAGTGCACGGCCAACATCACCATGACGTCCACCTGAAAGTAAAATAAGACCGTCGTTATATTTAGCGAGCCACTCATGGTCGATAACCGCTTTATCATCAATATGACCGCGGAGATAAGCATCGCTTATCAGTAGAGTTAAGCTTGAATAACCTTCGTTATTCATCGCAATTGCGGTTATTGAGCAGAGTTCATCAAACCCAGGCACTTGTACCCAAAAATCTGTACCGATAATCGGTTTGATACCAGCGCCATGACAGCCACCATAAAACTTGACCAATCCACACATGTTAGTCTGATCGGTTAACGCGACTGCAGGCATTCCCAGCTCGCTAACTTTAGCAAGAATAGGTTTAACCTTAGACAGTCCATCAGACATTGAAAAGTCACTATGGACGCGCAAATGCACAAAACGAGGATCAGACATATATGGAGTATCTTTCTTTTAGGTAGATGACGACAAACAATGGATCTAACTAGAGTAAAACAAGGGCTAGCAGCAAACAAGTTAAACTAGTCACCCTGCTGGCAGATGAGTGACTTTATAGCTATTTATACTCAAACGGCTTGGGGATGTTACATCGCCTCTCGAACTGGTCGGAAACTTTTACGATGCTCAGCTAGCACGCCATGTTGTGCTAAGGCTTCGAAGTGCGCTTTTGTTGGATAGCCTTTGTGCTTCTCAAAACCATACTCAGGGTGTTTAGCTGCGAGCAGGTCCATCTCTCGGTCGCGCACAACCTTTGCAATGATTGATGCTGCACTTATCGCATCAATCAAACCATCCCCCTTAATAATTGCATGGCTCGGCACACCAAAGTCAGGGGTACGGTTACCATCGACTAACACTGAAGTAGGCTTAATCGTTAGCCCTTCGACTGCACGCTGCATTGCTAACATGGTCGCCTGTAAAATATTGAGTTCATCAATCTCGAGTGGCGATGCTGAACCGATAGAGATACTCAGCGCTTTTTGCTGGATCTCATCAAACAACAACTCACGCTTTTTCTCGGATAATTTCTTAGAGTCATTCAAGCCAGCAATAGGGTTATTAGCATCGAGTATGACTGCAGCAGTAACTACATTGCCCACCAATGGGCCGCGGCCAACTTCATCGACGCCGGCGTATTGTCCAATACAGATCTGAGCGACTTGCTCTGGAGTAATATCTTTTATAACGGCCATTACTTTAAATCCTCGGCTAATTCATCTGCTTCGATTAACTTAATAACCGCATCTGCTGCGCGAGCACTTGCATCGCGTCTTATCGATATGTGCATTGCCATAAATCGATCATGTAATGGGGTAAAATCATTATCAAGCTGCAAAGCGACTGCATCTGCAATTTTTTCGGGAGTACAATCGGCCTGAATAAGCTCTTCAACAACATCGTCATCAGCCAGTAAGTTCGGTAGCGAGTAACGCTTTGTTAGCATCATCCCTTTAGCAATCTTATAGGTGATAGGGCTGACGCGATAAGCCACCACCATCGGTCTTTTCACTAGCATGGCTTCGAGTGTTGCCGTGCCTGACGCCAGTAAGATGCAGTCAGCAGCAGCCATCACATCACGAGAATGGCCTTCGACCAAGTGAATCTCTAAATCTGGCGCATACGTACTCAGCGCTAATTCAAACTGCTCACGACGTTTCTTATTGACTAATGGGGTAACAAATTTGATATCTGGATAACGCTGCTTAATTAAATGAGCCGCTTTAACAAAAGGTTCGGCTAACTGTTTAAGCTCGCCGCCACGGCTGCCTGGCAGTACCGCTAAGTATTCAGCAGTGGGATCTAACCCCAGTAAAGTCCTTGCATCCGCTTTGCTACTTTCTAGCTCAATATCATCGGCAAGCGTATGGCCAACAAAGGTGCAAGGCACGTCATGCTTATCATAAAAAGCTTTTTCAAAAGGCAACAATGACAACACCATATCGGTTGCTTTAGCAATTTTAAAAATGCGTTTAGGGCGCCATGCCCACACCGAAGGGCTAACATAATGTACCGTTTTAATACCACGAGATTTGAGCTTTAACTCAAGTCCAATATTAAAGTCAGGAGCATCGATACCGATAAAGCAGTCAGGTTGGATCTGCATCAACTCTTCAATCAACGTCGCCCGTACTTTGAGTAGTCTTGGCAAGCGCGATAACACTTCAACAATCCCCATTACTGCGAGTTCTTCATAAGAAAAAAGAGACTCAAAGCCCAATGCATCCATACGTGGACCACCAATGCCGACAAATCGAGCGTTTGGATAGCTTTTTTGAAGTGCCTTTATTAATCCGGCACCAAGAATATCACCAGAGATTTCTCCGGCGACTATGGCAAATATAGGAGGTGTTTTTATGCTCATAGAGAAGAGTCTATTTTGTGGATCAATGAGAAAGAAAAAACCCGTTGGTAACGGGTTTTTTTAAGCTAACTATCGAACAATGCCTCGAGTAGAGGACGCAATAAAGTCAACTAACAACTTAACTTGTTCGTCGTCAATCGCGGTCTCCTTTAATTGCTCAACCGCTTCTTCAACGGTTAAACCATTGCGATAAAGTGCTTTATACGCGTGACGAACAGCGAGTTGTGACTCTTTACTGAATCCACGGCGTTTAAGCCCTTCACTATTCAGTCCTCTTGGGATTGCTGGCTGACCAGAAGCCATCACAAACGGTGGCACATCTTTAAGTACCAAAGAATAACCTGCTGTAAATGCATGGGCACCAATTTTCACAAACTGATGCACACCTGTCATGCCACCAAGAATGGCAAAATCACCAACATGTACATGACCAGCGATCGAAGCATTATTTGACATAATGACATTGTTACCAACCACACAGTCATGGGCAATATGCACATAAGCCATAAATAGGTTATCTGAACCTATTCGGGTTTCCCAATTATCTTGGGTGGTACCACGATGTATGGTTACCGACTCACGAATAACGTTGTTGTCACCAATGATAAGGCGCGTTGCTTCACCGGCAAACTTTTTATCTTGGCAATCTTCACCTACTGAGGCGAATTGATAAAACTTGTTACCTTTGCCGATGACAGTTGGTCCCTTCACAACAACGTGTGAGCTAAACCAACAGTCGTCGCCAACTTCAACGTCTGCACCAATATAGGTCCATGGACCAATTGTGACATTGTTGCCAATTTTGGCATCTGGATGGATGTAAGCTAATTTATCGATCACTTAGAAATCTCTCTACGAGCACACATAATTTCGGCTGAACAAACAACCACGCCATCCACTTTGGCTTCACCGGTAAAGACGCCGATCCCGCGGCGTTCTTTAATCATTTTTACTTCAAAATGTATCTGATCACCAGGTTCAACAACACGCTTGAAACGTGCTTTGTCGATACCGGCAAAATAGTATAATGCATCATTAGAAGGTGCATCACTCATCGTCTTGAATGCTAAAAGCCCAGTGGCTTGCGCCATTGCTTCTAAAATCAACACGCCTGGCATCACTGGCTGAACCGGGAAATGTCCCTGAAAAAATGGCTCATTAATAGTGACGTTTTTGATAGCATGTAAGGTTTCACCTGGGGTGAAATCCAATACTCTATCAATCAATAAAAATGGGTATCTATGAGGTAAAAACTTTAGGATCTCTTTGATATCCATTGTATTCAATTGATTTGACACGAAACTTATTCCTTAACCTGCCCAAGGCAGCTAATCATTTTACTTTGCGTTTTTCTCAAGCAACTTAACACGCTGAAAAAGCCCATCAAGCTGTCTAAAGCGAACTGTGTTTTTACGCCACAGCTTGTTGTCCATGGCGACGGTAGCTGAAGAATATACACCAGGCTCTCGTATCATACTGGTAATATTTGTGCTGCCTGTTACATGAACACCATCACAAACACTCAAGTGGCCAGAAATCGCACAATTACCACCAATAATACAATGCTTACCGATAGTGACACTGCCTGCGACAACCGTGCTACCCGCGATTGCGGTATTGGCGCCAATAATATCATTGTGGGCAATTTGGACTTGGTTATCGATAATAACACCGTCATGAATTTCGGTATGTGCTATCGCACCACGGTCGACAGTCGTATTAGCACCAATCTCAACGCGATCGCCAATACGCACGCCACCCGTTTGTGGAATTTTAATCCACTGACCACGTTCATTGGCATAACCAAATCCATCAGAGCCCAATATGGTACCCGAGTGAATAATGCAGTCTTGGCCTAAATGAACATTATGGTAGACGGTCACATTGGCCCATAACAAAGAGTTAGAGCCAATAACACTATCTTGGCCTATCACACTTCCGGCACCTATTTGCACGTTATTGCCTAGAACAACATTGTCTCCAATGACCGCATTAGCGCCAATGGCGACACCCTCTCCTAGCATAGCAGAAGCTGCTATTTGTGCTGAAGGGTGGATATTGTCTGCCGCTTTAGGCGTAGTATCGAGAAGTTGGGCAATACGAGCAAAGCCAACATACGGATCTTTAAGCAAGATTGCGTTGCCTTTAAAACCGTCAGCATCCGTAGGCGTCATCAAGATCGCAGACGCAGCTGTTGTTTCCAGCTGCGAGCGATATTTTGAATTCGCCAAAAAAGAGATTTGACCTAAACCTGCACTGTCCAAGGTGCCGACAGTTGATACCTCAACTGACTCGTCACCTTGAACATCTGCATTTAAATGGTCAGCCAGTACTCTTAAAGTATAGCTTTTCATCTATTTACTTGCCTTTACCTAGTGCTTCAACAACTTTGTTGCTGATATCGGCTGTTGGCTTAACGTAGATAACCGCACCACGTTGTAACACCATGTCATACTGCTCTTTTTCAGCAATTGTATTGATTGTTTTTTGGACTTCAAGCAACAGTTTATTTTGCTCTTCACCGTTGCGACGACGCATATCTTCGTCTAGTGCTTTGCCTTTAAGTTGTAACTCAGCCTTCATTGATTCCATTTTACGAACCATATCAGTCTTTTGCGAATCACTCATTAAGGCTGCATCACGTTGTTGCTTTTCAAGCAAACCACGAAGCTCTTCTTGCATCTTTTGAACCGCAGCAACACGATCACCAAACTCAGCTTTCAAGGTTTCGTTAACCTGTTCGCGCTGTGGTAGTTGCTCAAATACCGCTTGCATATCAACCACTGCGATTTTTTCAGCCTGTGCTGCTAATGGGGCACCTACAAGAACCAAAACCATCATTGCGCGATTTAACATCTTATTCAAAACATACTCCTTTATCTCAGCAAAACTTGCCGATTACATTAAAATTATTTTTAGAAAGTTTTACCAATATTAAACGAGAAGATCTCTGTTTCATCATCCTCGTACTCCTTGATTGGCCATGCAAGACTAAACACCATAGGTCCCATCGGTGATAACCACTGCACGCTCATGCCCCAAGAGGCACGAATACGACTCGGATCGCTATAATCTTCAAGCTTATCAAACTCTTCAACTGGAAGATAACGATACGACTCATAGTCAAACTCAGTATCCCATACGTTACCCGCATCCACAAAGAAGCTTGTGCGAACAGAGTTACTATACGCTTCATCTAAGAATGGCGTAGGGACAATTAACTCGAAACTGGCTGTCGCAATGGCATTACCACCAATTGAGCGGCCTGAACTAACTTGAATTTGATTTGGATCGCCTGGTAAAGAGCAATTGCCTCCAGCAGGATCCGGCGAGCAAGGCTCACTACCACGGTAAAGGTAGAATGAACGTGGACCAACCGAATTCGACTTAAAGCCACGTAATGAACTGCTTCCGCCTGAGTAGTAGTTCTCCCAGAAAGGTAAGATCTGGTCATTACTGTTAAACTTACCATAACCGTTACCATAACCAAGTCTAGCGCGAGTAAGCAGTACAAAACTCTGACTACGGTCTATCGGGAAGTAGAAGTTAGTATCAAAGTCGGCTTTAAAATATTGTAGATCAGAACCTGGTACCGTCATTTTACCGTTTAGACGCTGTGACGAACCATTTGATGGGAACGTACCACGGTTTAATGTGCTACGCGACCAACCTAAGCTCATTTCGAAATTATCGAAACTCAACCCAGCATTTGGATCATCCGAATCTCGGTAGATATCGTAGAAACGAATCGCTTGTTCGTAGGCTGAAATCTCTGAAATTTCGTTATGACGATAGCCTATACCACCGTTTATTCGGTTATATTCATTGATAGGAAAGCCTGAATTTAATGAAATGCCATAAGAGCTGTTTTTATAGGCTTCTAAGTTAGCTTCATCGGCATCAAACTCACTCCAATAAATACTACCACCAAGACTGACACCATCTTTAGTAAAGTAAGGATCAGTAAATGACAGGTTAACGTTCTTAGAGTACTTGTTGGTGTTCAAGTTCACACCGGCTTGGTTACCTGTACCTAAGAAGTTACTTTGCTGAACACCGAACTGCAAGCTAAGGCCAGATTCAGTACCATAACCAACACCTGCGTTAAATGATCCGGATGGCTGCTCTTTCACGTTAAACGCGACATCGACTAAGTCGTCCGTACCGGGAACCTGTACTGTTTCAGTATCAACGGTTTCAAAATAACCCAAACGGTTGAGATTAGACTTAGATAACTCGACCTGAGCGGAGTTCAACCAAGCACCTTCCATTTGACGCAATTGGCGACGCATCACTTCATCTTTAGTCACCGTGTTACCTGTGAAGTTAATATTACGCACGTAAACGCGTTTACCAGGCTTTACATTGATGTTCAACGTCACTTCTTTTGTTTCGTCGTCAATCTCTGGATACGTTTTAACTTCAGGGTAAGCGTAACCATAACGGCCGAGGTATTTACCGTACATCTCTTCGGTAAATGTCACATCGCCGCCGTTATACATGTCGCCTTCTTTGATAGGTAAAATAGCTTGAAGTAACTCTTCTCTCCCCATCAAATCGCCGGTTAAGTTAACCTCTGAAACTTTATACTGCTCGCCTTCATCGACATTAATGGTAATGTACAACCCTTTACGGTCTGGCGTCATGGCGACTTGAGTTGAAGTCACATCAAATCGAATATAACCACGGTTCTGGTAATAGGTTTTAATGGTTTCTAAATCGGCTTGTAGTTTCTGTTTCTGATAACGGCGTTCGCCAAACAGATCCCACCACGCAACATAATCTTTGAGTTCAAGCATACCGATCAGCTCTTCATCGCTAAATTCACTATTTCCAACAACGTTGATTTGGCGAATTTCGGCAGCGAGGCCCTCGGTAAAGGTGAACTTAAGTTCAACGCGATTACGCGGTAGATTTACAATTTCAGCTTTTACTTTAGCGCCGTATTTACCCACGCCATAATAAAAGTCTTGTAGACCTTTTTCGATGCCAGATAGCATGGTGCGGTCTAGCGACTCACCAATCTTAACACCTGAACCGTCAAGGCTTTCTTGTAACTGTTCATCTTTAATATCTTTGTTACCTTCAAAGGTAACAGAGCTAATTGTCGGCCTTTCGGTGACCTTAACCACCAAAACATTACCGTCGCGTAACACTTCAATTTTTTCGAAGTTAGTTGACGCGTACAAGCTCTTAATCGCTTGTTGCAATTTTAATTGATCAACAGTATCACCGACCTTAACAGGTAGGTTTAGCAAAGCTGCACCGAGTGCGACTCGCTGTAAACCTTCAACTTGGATATCCGTTACTTCAAAAGGTTGGAATGTATCAGCCCAACCGTTCCCTGAAAAAGACGCTCCGACTAATAACATCGAGGCAAAAATTTTATTCAATCTCATAGAGCACTTCTAATTATTTGTCTGTCCTTGCTCAGAGTCGGGAAAAGTCATTGAAGAGCGCTACACTCATCAACATCAACAGCAATGCTGCCCCAAATCTGAATCCAATTTCCTGAACCTTTTCAGGTACAGGCCTGCCTGTTATCACTTCAACGAAGTAATACAAAAGGTGTCCTCCATCTAGCACTGGCAAAGGCAAAAGATTAATAATGCCCAAGTTCACGCTAATCAAAGCAAGAAAACCTAAAAAGTAAACCAACCCGACATTAGCACTATTTCCTGCACCTTGTGCAATAGAAATTGGCCCACTCAGATTTTTAACTGAAATGTCACCAGTAAATAACTTGCCGATCATCTTAATGCTGACGGAGACAAGTTGCCATGTTTTATCTACTGCAACCGGAAATGAGTCTAAAAAACCATACTCTAGTTGTAACTTCATGTTTTCTGGCCAAGGTTCTGCTGTAGGAGCCACTCCTATCACACCTTCAATTTGGCCGGCAGCGTTTTCACGTGACTTAGGTGTCACTTTAAGTGTGAGCTGCTCTCCGTCTCTTCTCACCGTGAGATCGACGCTTTTATCTGCTGACTGTTGAATTATTTTAACAAATCGTTGCCATTCGGTATAACGCTCGCCGTCAATCGCAACCAATATATCGCCCACTTTTATGCCTGCAAGCCCAGCGGCTCCATCTTCACTAACCATGGCTAGTGTCGGCAAAATTTGTGGTCGGTACATGCCTAAACCAATAGCCGTTATCGGTAATTCTTTTTCTGGGTCGAATTTCCAATCCCGAGTATCTAGCGTATATTCTTGCTCACCCGTGTTAGTGCCTTCGAGGCGGCTTAACGGCGCGACTGATATTGTGACCTGCTCATTACCTATGTGACCAGCAAGTGCGAGATTCACCTCTTCCCAGTCTCTAACTTTTTGGCCGCCAACGGATAGCACTTGTTGAGGCTCTTTTACAATAATTTGCGCAGCTGGCGAGCCGGCTATCGTAGAATCTATTATCGGTTTAATTGCCGGTACACCAATTAGATACATGGCGTATAGTGCGATAATGGCGAAAATGAAGTTTGCTATTGGGCCGGCACTGACAATAGCAATGCGTTGCCAAACATTTTTTCGGTTAAAGGCTTGATCTTTTAGCTCTTCCGGCACGTCATCGACACGCTCATCAAGCATCTTGACGTAACCACCAAGAGGGATCATCGCTAACACATATTCAGTGCCATCCTTACCTGTTCGGCGCCAAATTGCTTTACCAAAACCAATTGAAAAACGCTCAACCTTAACACCGCATTTTCTTGCCACCCAAAAATGGCCATACTCATGTGCGGCAATTAAAATGCCGAGTGCAACAATAAAAGAACCTAGGTTCCAAAAAAAATCTATCATTCCCTTCCTCTGAACTAGTTGAGTTGACTAACCGCTTCGAATGCATATCGACGTGATTGGCTATCAAGCGCCATAATATCGTCAATATTGGTTAATGAATCTGCTGTTACGTTCATCAAACTCTGTTCATTGATTTTTGCTATATCGGTAAAACGTATCTTGCCATCTAAAAATGCTTGTACTGCAATTTCATTAGCGGCATTTATCACTGTGGTCGCTTCTTGTCCCTGTTTACATGCTTCTATCGCTAACGCCAAACAAGGGAAACGATTAAAATCAGGTTCTAAGAAGCTTAACTGTCCGACTTTGAAAAAGTCTAAAGGTTCAACTCCTGAGTTAATTCTCTGCGGAAACGACATACAATGAGCAATGGGAGTACGCATATCTGGGTTGCCCAATTGCGCAATAACAGAGCCATCACGGTACTGCACCATAGAGTGGATCACGCTTTGCGGATGGATAACCACCTTCAGCTGCTCGGCACTGGCATTAAATAACCAACGGGCTTCGATATATTCCAAGCCTTTATTCATCATGCTCGCTGAGTCAACAGAGATTTTACGGCCCATCGACCAGTTAGGGTGCTTACAGGCTTGCTTTGGAGTCATCGATGAGAGTGTTGATAGATCAGATGTTAGAAAAGGTCCACCAGATCCTGTTAGCAAGATGTGTGATACACCAGCGGCCGTTAAATCACATCGACCAACCTCCAACTGGTTTCGCTCAGACAAGCATTGGAAAATCGCATTGTGCTCACTGTCGACCGGCAAAACTTGTGCACCAGATGCTTGCATCGCCTCAATAAAGAGTTCACCGGACATTACCAGAGACTCTTTGTTTGCCAATAATACTCGCTTACCCGCTTTAACTGCAGCAAGGGTCGAAGGCAAACCAGCCGCACCGACAATTGCCGCCATGACGGTATCAACTTCTGCACTACTGACAAGTGATAAAAGCTCATCTTCCCCTGTACTCACTTCAATGGCTAGATGATTTGGTAGCTGCAACTTAAGCTGATTAGCGGCTTTTGCATCAACCATATGCGCAACTTTAGGGCGGTGCTTAATGCAGATCTCGAGCATTTTTTCAACATTGGTATTGGCCACTAATGCAAATACACGATATTGCTCGCTATTAGCCTCCATGACGCTTAACGTACTCGCACCAATAGAGCCTGTCGCCCCTAAAACCACCATGTTTTGCATATAGTTACATCCAAAAAGCTATATAGATTAAGGTGAACACTGGTAATGCGGCCGTTAAGCTATCAATGCGGTCTAATATCCCACCATGACCCGGTAAGATCGTGCCCGAATCCTTTATCTTAGCCACTCGTTTAAACATACTTTCAGACAAGTCACCAACTGCAGATGCTAGCGCGGTAAATAAAGTCACAGCAATCAATAAACCAAGCTCTTGTTCAGGTGAAAAATACATCACACCAGCAACAATTAACATCGTTGTTGCAAGTCCACCTAGTAAGCCTTCGATGGTTTTCGCAGGGCTCACATTTGGCATCAGCTTTCGTTTACCAAATGATTTACCCGCAAAATAAGCACCAGAATCAGTAGCCCAAACAACTAGCATCACTAAAAATACTAAAGTGCCACCGTAGTAAGGAGATGCTTCAGTACTTAACGCTTTGAGAGACAATAAAGAAACAAAACATGGGATTAAGGTAAGCTGGCCGAACATGGATTTAAGCATGTGGCTCTTTTTCCAAAAGCCTGCACTGCGCGGATACGAGATCACCATCATAAATGAGATAAGCCACCACAGCCCGCCCATTGCTATCACCCCTAAGAATATGGGGTGCATCATACCTTTAAACCAAATCTCGTCGGCTGGCACCATAATATTGAGCGCGATCAGCAGAACACCAATAGTGATGGCGAAGCTCCACTGAGTCATTTCACACTGACTATCAATGATACGCCCCCACTCCTTAGCGGCAATTAAAAAGACTCCCAAAAGTGCCCATGAAAAGTACTCAGTCGGCAAGCCAAATATGGCACCGAAAACTAAGGGGATTAACCATATTGCTGTTATTATTCGTTGTTTTAGCAAAAAACTGCCCTCATTTATAATTACAAAGCGCGAATAGTATCAATTTGAGTACCAGTCAAACCGAAACGGCGCTGTCGGCTAGCAAACTTAACGACGGCATCTTTGAAAGCATCCTCGTCAAAATCTGGCCATAACGTGTCAGTAAAGACTAACTCCGCATATGCTGCCTGCCAAAGTACAAAATTACTGATTCGACAATCGCCACCGGTGCGGATCATTAAATCAACTTCAGATTGATTATGCATGCATAGCTGCTCATTTAAAGCTTCTTCGGTGAACTGTTCGCTACTCATCTCACCCGCTTCAACTTTCACCGCCAGCTTTTGTGTTGCTTGCATAATGTCCCAACGACCACCATAGTTGGCCGCTACATTTAACACCAAATCACTATTTTTAGCCGTCTTCTCTTCTGCCACTGCAATTTGCTTCTGCAGACGCGCAGAGAAGCGACTAATGTCACCGATAATATTGAGTCGCACACCGTTTTTAGTCAGCAACTTTAACTCGCGTTGCAACACCGTAAAAAACAGCTCCATTAACAAGCTGACCTCTTTATCAGGTCGACGCCAATTCTCACTGGAGAAGGCGAACAAGGTTAATGATTCTACTCCTAGGGTACGTGCAGTACTCACCGCCCGTCTAACCGCCTTGACGCCAGCCTTATGACCAACAACTCTTGGCTTCCCTTGCGCCTGCGCCCAACGCCCATTACCATCCATTATGATAGCAACATGCTTAGGGATAGACTGTTTTACCAAAGCTGAAAAATCTTCTGGTAATGCCTCTGACAAATGAGTGTCAGATTGGGAATCGAATGACATCTATTACTACCCTTAAAAATAGACAAACGCCGTGTAGTATAACTCTACACGGCGTCTGAACTCTATAGCCCGTTTCTGTTTCACGCTTAATATTTACCCAACCATTAAGCTTTTAGCGTAAGGCGTGAGCAATAACGTACTACACGTTTTAACAAAGCGCTATAAAGCGAATATTAGAACTCCATCAATTCCTTTTCTTTTGCTGCTAGAATTTCATCAATTCTCTTGATGTGTGCATCAGTAAACTTCTGCACTTCATCTTCTGTACGACGAACGTCATCTTCTGTGCACTCTTTTTCTTTCTCTAGTGCTTTAACATCAGAGTTAGCATCACGACGTACATTTCGAACAGCAATACGGCTATTCTCAGCTTCTGCACGAACAACCTTAATCAGGTCCTTACGGCGCTCTTCAGTCAATGCAGGCAGAGGGATACGGATAGTTGCACCAGCAGACATTGGGTTTAAACCAAGATCTGAGCTCATGATTGCTTTTTCCACTGCTGCAATCATAGTACGGTCAAATACCGATACGTTTAATGTGCGAGCATCACCAATAGAAACGCTTGCAACCTGCTTTAGCGGCGTAAGAGAGCCGTAATACGGTACTTTAATGGTATCCAGTAAGCTCGGGTGTGCACGGCCTGTACGCACTTTAGCCATTTGAGTTACAGTTGACTCAATACATTTGTCCATGCGTGTTTGCGCATCAGTTTTAATTTCGTTTATCACGTTATATGTCCTTTTTAGTCACTAGGAGCTTATTGCCTTTGAAGGCCTATTAAGTTCGTTTCTTTGCGCAAGGCGAGTGTCAATCTGTAAAGCCTAGAATCAAAGCGCATTAAATGTATAATTAAAGCACTACACATTCCTTGCCACCGTATCAATGCTTTCTAGGTTAGCAGCTGCGAATGCAGAGTGGCACTCAACCTGAAATACATTGTCGAAACCTGTTCTATTTGCAGCTTAACACCCGCGATAGGCTAAGGCACTGCACTAAATTAACCTGCGTTAATAAGTGTGCCTTCTTGTTCGCCCATGATCACGCGACGCAATGCGCCAGGTTTATTCATGTTAAACACCAATAATGGCATGTTGTGATCTCTGGCCAAAGTAAATGCGGCCAAATCCATAATTTTTAGTTCTTTTTCGAGCACTTCGCTGTAGCCCATTTGGTCGTACTTAACCGCTTCAGGATTTTTCACTGGATCATCGGAATAAACGCCATCAACCTTAGTTCCTTTAATCACAATTTCTGCTTCAATTTCAATACCGCGCAAACATGCAGCAGAATCTGTCGTGCAGAATGGGTTACCCGTTCCAGCAGCAAAAATAACGACACGACCAGACTTTAACAAACTGATCGCTTCAGCCCAGTTGTAGTCATCACAAACACCTTTAAGCGGGATTGCTGACATCAAACGTGCATTGACATAAGCACGGTGCAATGAATCGCGCATTGCTAAGCCGTTCATAACCGTAGCAAGCATACCCATATGGTCACCGACTACACGGTTCATGCCGGCTTTTGCTAAACCTTCTCCACGAAACAGGTTACCACCACCAATGACAACACCGACTTGAATACCCAATTCAACAAGTTCTTTGATCTCCTGGCCCATACGATCAAGCACTTTAGGATCGATGCCGAAGCCCTCTTCACCCATTAAAGCTTCACCACTTAGTTTTAAAAGAACACGGCGATAAGCAGGTTTTGGATTGGTACTCATATTTATTAGTCCTGATAATGGCTTTAGGGAATTGTATACTCAAATAGCCTCACAATGCAGTACTCATGTCTAACATCATAAACTTATTTCAGTAAATACAATAAGACCGCAGCAGTTGCTACGGTCTTATGTTTGCTAAAAAAGGAGATTAACCTTTAGTTGCAGCGATTTGTGCAGCTACTTCAGCAGCAAAATCTTCTTCTTTCTTCGCGATACCTTCGCCAACTTCTAAACGTACGAAGTTTGAAACAGAAGCGCCTTTCTCTTTAAGAATTGCGCCAACTGTTTTCTTAGGTTCCATGATGTAAGCTTGGCCAGTAAGAGAGATCTCACCAGTAAACTTCTTCATACGACCGAAAACCATCTTCTCAGCAATCTCAGCAGGCTTGCCTTCGTTCATAGCGATTTCGATCTGAAGTGTTCTCTCTCTTTCAACAAGATCAGCTGGAACATCTTCAGGATTAACGAATTCAGGCTTAGAAGCAGCAACGTGCATTGCAATGTGCTTAAGAGTTTCTTCGTCAGCATCGCCGGCAACAACAACACCGATACGCTCACCGTGACGGTAAGAAGAAAGGTTTGCACCATCAATGTATTCAACACGACGTACGTTGATGTTTTCACCAATTTTAGTCACGAGTGCAATACGCGTTTCTTCAAATTGTGCTTTCAAGTCTTCAATAGTGACTTTAGATGCAGCAGCAACTTCAAGTACGCTGTTAGCAAATGCTAGGAAGTTTGCATCTTTTGCAACGAAGTCAGTTTGACAGTTAACTTCTAAAAGTGCAGCGTAACCTTCGCCATTCTTAATAAGAATAGTACCTTCAGCAGCGATGTTACCCGCTTTTTTAGCAGCCTTTGCAGCGCCGCTCTTACGCATGGCATCAATCGCAAGTTCGATGTCACCATCAGTTTCAGTCAATGCTTTCTTACAGTCCATCATGCCAGCGCCAGTGCGGTCACGAAGTTCTTTAACTTGGGCAGCAGTAATTGCCATTGTTAAATCCTCTACAAATAATTCTTCAAATTCAATAGATATAAAACAGGGGCCCCCCCACCTAAGATGAGAGCGCCCCTGTTTACCAATCAAGTACCTTGGTTAATAAGGGGGATGAAAATCATCAACCTTATTATTCAGCTTCTACGAAACCGTCTTGCTCAGCTTGAACAGCTAGGTCTTGGTTACGACCTGCTTTAGCAGCAGTAGCAACAGACTCAGTGTATAAACGGATTGAACGCATAGCATCATCATTACCAGGAATGATGTAGTTGATACCGTCTGGAGAAGAGTTAGTATCAACAACAGCAACAACTGGAATACCTAAGTTGTTAGCTTCTTTAATAGCAATATGCTCGTGGTCAGCACCGATAACGAAGATCACGTCTGGAAGACCAGCCATGTTCTTAATACCACCAAGAGATTTTTCTAGCTTCTCAAGTTCACGAGTACGCATAAGCGCTTCTTTCTTAGTAAGCTTGTCGAAAGTACCGTCAATTGACTGGCTTTCAAGATCTTTAAGACGCTTAATTGATTGACGAACTGTTTTCCAGTTAGTCAACATACCACCTAACCAACGGTGATCTACGTAGAACTGGTCACAAGAAAGAGCAGATTCTTTGATAGCTTCGCTCGCTGCACGTTTAGTACCAACGAAAAGAACCTTACCTTTCTTTGAAGCGATATTGCTGATAAACGCTAGTGCTTCATTGAACATAGGCACAGTGTGCTCTAGGTTAATGATATGAACGCCGTTACGTGCGCCAAAGATGAATGGCTTCATCTTTGGGTTCCAGTAACGAGTTTGGTGACCGAAGTGAACACCGGCTTGAAGCATTTCGCGCATTGAAACTGTAGTCATTTTATTTACCTTAAAGTTTTAGGGGGTTAGACCTCCACATATCCCATACCTTCGACCCAGTTAAGGGCACCCCGAAGAACGTGTCGATATGTGTGTGATTTAGTATTTATCGATAGCCATGTATAATGACCGTAATCCTGACCCTGTCGATTCACTCGAAGTGGAACGAACAAGAGTCAAACATAACGGCGCGCTTTATACCATATTACGAAAAAAAACACAAATATTTACGTCGTTTTAAGGCATAATCCTGCTATTGAAAGACG
Organism: Shewanella sp. KX20019; assembly: GCF_016757755.1. Classification (NCBI taxonomy): domain Bacteria; kingdom Pseudomonadati; phylum Pseudomonadota; class Gammaproteobacteria; order Alteromonadales; family Shewanellaceae; genus Shewanella; species Shewanella sp. KX20019. The sequence continues at coordinate 3,678,650 of NZ_CP068437.1, forward strand.
ACAACTTAAAAGACATTAAGAGACATTTAAATGAGTATAGTAATTAAGACAGCTGAAGAGATTGAAAAAATGCGCGCCGCGGGTAAGCTCGCAGCCCAAGTTCTCGAGATGATTGCCCCGCATGTCAAAGCTGGCGTCACCACCAATCAACTAAATGATATCTGTGCAAAATTCACTGAAGAAAACGGCGCAACCTCTGCTCCGCTTGATTACCACGGTTTTCCAAAATCTATCTGCACATCGGTCAATGATGTGATTTGCCATGGTATCCCTAATGATAAACCGCTTAGTGACGGTGATATCATCAATATCGACATCACAGTCATTCTTAATGGTTTTCATGGTGATACTTCTAAGATGTTCTTCATCGGCGACGTAAGCCCTAAAAACACTCGTCTTTGCCGTATCGCACAAGAAAGCCTCTATGCCAGTATTAAGAAAGTCCGCCCAGGAATGAAGCTAGGTGAAATTGGTACTTTAATTGAAAAATTCATCAAGTCTAAAAAGACCGGATTAGAGAAGTACAGCATCGTCACGGATTATTGCGGCCATGGCATTGGTGCCGTATTCCATGAAGAGCCACAAGTTATGCATTACAAGAACAACGACAAAACCGTACTTCGTCCAGGCATGTGTTTTACTATCGAGCCGATGATAAATGCTGGACGCCACACTAGCGTACTCGACAAGAATGACAACTGGACAGTCACCACATCAGATGGTAAAAACTCTGCACAATGGGAGCACACCCTGCTTGTCACTAAAACAGGTGTAGAAGTACTGACGTTACGCGAAGAGGAAAAAGATTTACCTCGTATAATCAATCATTAAACGATTAACGTTAGTTGGTTTAATAGGCGTGAATCATCACGCCTATTTTGTATTCCTTATCGTAAAGTCAAATCTTTAAATAAACAAATCAGCCCTAAAACCTTACTGTTACTTATGCCGATATGATTTATCGCAATAAAGCGCTTCAAATTTACTTTTAATGCATAGATAATCACATCACACCAATGACAGTAGCGCATTAAAGAAAATATTGATGAATAGTGCCCAAACAGCAAAAAGCGTTCTTATCGATTTAAACAGCACATTACTCAATACGTTTAATGAGAGATCGGATATTCGTACGATCGTAAGCGAGCGCTGCCAGCATGTCGATGCACTGTTACAACAACAGTGGTTATCACATGGATTACAGCTATTCCCTATTGCACTCATTGCTGTTGGTGGCTATGGGCGCGGTGAATTACACCCTCAATCGGATGTCGACTTGCTGTTTCTTACAGAAGGTGAACTAACAACTGACGCCGAAGAAGCATTAAGTGCATTTATCGCCTTTATTTGGGACGCGGGTTTAGAAGTTGGCCACAGTGTTCGCTCCATAGATGACACTCTTTCACTGGGACGTGCGGATATTACCATTGCAACCAATCTGCTTGAATCTCGCTTGCTATGTGGCCCACAAGAACTATTTAGCAGTCTTTATTATGATATCCGCCAAGATGATTTTTGGCCAAGTAGCGACTTTTATGTCGCTAAACGTGACGAACAAATTGCCCGCCACGCAAAGGCCAATGCATTTGATTTAGAACCCAATTTAAAGAGCTGCCCCGGCGGACTACGCGACATTCAAACTGTCGCTTGGGTTGCAATGCGACACTTTAATGCAGACAAACTTGAAGATCTGGTCGTATATGATTTTCTTGAGCCTCATGAACTAGATGAATTACTCGAATGCCAAGATTTTTTGTGGCAATTACGCTGCTGTTTGCACCTAATCTCTGGACGAGATGAGAACAGACTACTATTTGATTTGCAGCCACAAGTTGCAGATTTAATGGGGTATGAGGACCATACTCAACTTGCTGTAGAGCAGATGATGAAGCGTTATTACCGCACAGTTAGGCGCGTAATGGAACTCAATCAAATGTTGTTGCAACTTTTTAAACGCGCAACGTTAGGCCATATTAAAGCGTTAGACGTGGTGGCCATTAATGAACAATTCCAGCGACGTGGGAAATTTATAGAGAGCCTTTATCCAGATCTGTTTGATGCACCAGAGAATATTCTGCAATTATTTCTCTGCGTTGCTAAAAACTCAAATGTAAAGTCTATTTATGCCGTGACTCTACGCAGTCTAAGGCTGGCCAGAAGATCGCTAAAACAACCACTAATGTTTGATGCACAATGCCGCGAACTGTTTATGGAGATATTACGTCACCCGCGCGGTATTGTGTCATTATCGTTAATGCACAAGCATGGAATTTTATCAGCCTACTTGCCAGCTTGGAGAAGTATTGAGGGACAGATGCAATTCGATCTTTTCCATGCTTACACCGTTGATGAACACACCCATAGACTGCTGCTCAATATCGAGCGTTTTTCACAGCCAGAACAAAAAGAAGAGTTCCCTCTAGGTTCGGTCCTCATCAATCAATTACCCAAAAAGGGGCTGCTGGTACTCGCGGCTATTTTTCATGATATAGGTAAAGGCCGAGGTGGCGATCACAGTAAGTTAGGCGCCGTTGACGCGCTCGAATTTTGTAAACTGCATGGCATGAATAACCATGACGGAAGACTTGTTAGTTGGCTAGTAGATAACCACCTAGTGATGTCCGTCACCGCCCAAAGACGAGACATATCAGATCCAGATGTCATCGGTGACTTTGCGGACAAAGTGCGTGATGCAGTCCATCTCAGCTATCTTTACTGTCTGACAGTGGCTGATATATGTGCCACTAATGAAAAAACCTGGAATAGCTGGAAAGGTTCCTTATTGCGTGACCTTTATTTCTCAACACAGCGAGTATTAGCACGAGGCAAAGAAAAACCCGTAGATATTCGAGCCCGCGTCCGTGAGCATCAAGCTAAAGCTAAAAAGGACCTTATACGCCGCGGGATTAAAGAGAAAGATTTAGATGTATTATGGCAACGATTTAAAGCCGATTACTTCTTGCGTCATCAACCAAATCAAATTGCCTGGCATGCTGAAGCTATTATCAAACATAAAAATGAAGAAACGCTGGTACTGATCTCTAAACACACCACTAGAGGCGGTACAGAACTGTTCATATATGGCAAAGATAAACCCAAGCTATTCGCTACCGTAATGGCGATTTTAGACAACAAAAATATTAACGTTCATGACGCAACGGTTATGACCTCGAAAGATAAATACGCGCTAGACTCTTTTGTTATTTTAGAACAAGATGGCAAGCCTGTTTCGCAGCTTTCACGGATCCAAGGCATTAAGAAAACGTTAATAAAAGCCTTAAGCAGTGATACGCCAAAGTTGCCAAAGTTCAGAAAACTTTCAAGAAAGATGAAACCTTTTAAAGTAGCGACTCAAGTCAGTTTCCCTCCTACCCGCCGCCATGGTACAAGTATGATGGAACTCAGTGCATTAGATTCGCCAGGACTACTAGCCAGAATTGGTGAAGTGCTGTATCGCTGCGAAATCCGACTACTAGCAGCAAAGATCACGACTATCGGTGAGAGAGCGGAAGATTTCTTTTTGTTACAAACCGCTGAAGACGAACAGTTAGATGAAGCGCAACAAATAGCATTACGAAAAGCACTAACGAGTGCTCTTTAAACTTATTACTAAACGATAATACCGGGAGAAGTTAATGGAGGCTTTACGCCAACGTATAGAGGCGGCTTTTGAAGCTCGCGCTGAAATAACCCCAGCATCAGTAGAACCAAGTGTTCGTACAGATGTTGAGAAAGTCATTGCAATGCTAGATAAAGGCGAAGCAAGAGTTGCAGAGAAAATTGATGGCGAATGGCATGTGCACCAATGGCTAAAAAAAGCAGTGCTACTCTCGTTCCGTATCTTTGATAATGGTGTGATCGATGGCGGAGAAACCAAGTACTTCGATAAAGTACCAATGAAATTTGCCGACTATGATGAAGCTCGCTTCAGAGAAGAAGCGATTCGTGTCGTACCACCCGCAGCCGTACGGAAAGGTTCATTTATCGGCAGAAATACTGTTTTGATGCCTTCTTACGTCAATCTTGGCGCTTATGTCGATGAAGGGTCTATGGTTGATACATGGGCCACTGTAGGCTCTTGTGCCCAAATTGGTAAGAATGTACATCTATCTGGCGGTGTAGGCATTGGTGGCGTGTTAGAGCCATTACAAGCCGGTCCGACGATTATTGAAGACAACTGTTTCATTGGTGCACGTTCAGAAGTAGTTGAAGGCGTGATTGTAGAAGAAGGCAGCGTTATCTCAATGGGCGTTTATATCGGCCAGAGCACACGTATTTTTGATCGCGAGACAGGTGAAGTTCACTACGGTCGTGTTCCAGCAGGCTCTGTCGTTGTCTCTGGTAATCTACCTTCAAAGTGTGGCACATACAGCTTGTATGCCGCCATCATTGTAAAAAAGGTTGATGCTAAGACTCGTAGTAAAGTCGGTATCAACGAGCTATTACGCATCGTTGACTAGTGAGTTCGATGATGTAATAAAAAACCCACTTCTTAGTGGGTTTTTTTATCCCCGTAGAATCACCCTCCAAAATGAAACATCTTGTAACCCACAGTCACATAATGAACCAAATTCCACACTTTGATACACATAGCTACACAATGGTTACAATGTTTTTCATCTGATGAGCTTTACTCAGTGGTGACCCCAATGGAAGCGTAGGAGATGGACATGATCAAGACACTCGTGATAGCAGCTGCCGCACTAGCAATGACATTTAGCGCTAATGCTGCAATGACACCTCATATGGAAACCGCACTCATATCAGTTTGTAAAGCAGGAGCCAGTAACCGCAACTATCAATTCAACAACACAATGAAGAGTTACCGTATCAATAAAAGTCGAATATTTCCAAGACTGGTTTGTAATGGTGAATCATTTTACAATTTTGCTCTAAATGCAGGCGCTGACAAAACTGCAGCAAAAATTGCGCCCTACACTAGAGGGAGAGTAACAATTAGAGATATCGCACAAACGGATCAAGACTATGAGCTTTACGTTGTTAATTTTTAATTTATTTTACTAGTAACAAGAAAGAGGCCTTCGCCAACTTCTTGTTGCTAGAGCATACTAAAAAACCACCGTTTTATTACCATAGACAACCACCCCTTCATTAATGACCAGCTGCAATGCCTTACTGAGTACGCTTTTTTCTACATCGCGGCCACATTTAGAGAGTTCCTCCACGCTATAACTATGATCAACAGAGATAACGTCTTGCTTAATGATTGGGCCTTCATCCAATGAGTTGGTCACAAAGTGAGCCGTTGCACCGATGATTTTGACTCCCCGCTCCCACGCCTGTCGATAGGGTGACGCACCGATAAAAGCAGGTAAGAAAGAGTGATGAATATTGATGATCTGATCAGGAAACTGACTCACAAAATCAGGCGTCAATACACGCATAAATTTAGCAAGCACAACGTATTCTGGCTCGTAGCTATTAATCACCTTCAACATTGCTTGTTCATGCTGACTGCGGTTCATATTTTCATGACTAATATAATGAAATGGCACATCAAACTTTTCAGTCAAAGCTGCAAGCAGATCGTAATTACCAACAACAGCAACGATCTCGGCATCTAGGGCACCCGAGTACGACTTAATCAGCAGATCGCCAATGCAGTGTGCTTCTTTAGTCACCATCACCACAATACGCTTTTTGCCAAGATCGACTAATTTAGTATGATTTTTAGACGGAAGTATGCTCTGTAGTTCAGCTAACAATCTAGCAGGTTCAAACACCCCTTCAAGCTCCGTTCGCATAAAGAAGCGTCCTTGAGGGTTATCTACAAATTCGCTATTTTTAACGATGTTGAGACCATGTGCAAAACACACACCAGTGATTTTAGTGATAAGCCCTGGCGCATCGGCACAGTCTATAATCAATACCTTTCGTTCCATATGCCCTCTCGCAGTCCAATCGCTCATATCTTGAGTGATATGAGCTGAATTCAACTTAAATGCCTTGATTAATTAAAACAACCTAGGCCAAACAAAAAACGAGATAAATCGACAATCTGTTATTAAAGTAATAATTATCTATGTATTAAAATGAAGAACCATCAATAAAGTTCACTAATCACCTAACAAGGCTGGCGAGTGCTAATCCGTTTAACCAGCTAAACCATTGATAAAATAGCGTTCCTAAAAATAGTACGATAAGTCAGACAGAATAATAACTAATCCAAATAGGAAGGTGGTAAATAATGAGGGATCTCACTTAGCGATCTAACGAGTGAGTCAACTTTATGCAGCCTGCACATTATCGATATAAAGCGCCACAAAATACACTTCAGCAATAAGGAGCCTAGTTGGCTCCTAAACAACATTAAGCCGCTAGGTCTTTATCAATCAACTCATTCCAGCTAGGCAACCAAGCTAATGCTTCGACTTCTGGCTCCATAGTTTCACCGGCATCGATCTTTAAGAAATCACCTAAACGTTTTGCCCCAAGCTCTTCAAAAAGCGCCGCGAGTTGCTCTGCTGCACCGCAAAAAGTGTCATAACTTGAATCCCCTAATCCAATTACACCAAACCTTAACTCAGGTAGGTATGGGGCTTTAGATTGCATATCGTAGAACCATGTTTGAATATCATCAGGGAGGTCGCCTTGGCCCGTTGTAGAACAGACAAGCAATAACAGTTCATCTTGAGGAGGGACAAACCCCACAAGCTCATCACTTTGATATAGCACAGCTTCACGCCCTAAATCTATTAATGCCTGTTGTAGAGTTTCTGCGACATACTGCGCGCCACCATAAACTGTTCCAAAAACTAGATTCACTTTTTTCATGTTTTACTTCGCCTAAAAGCCATTTAGTTATATTCTTAACATACTGTATCGATGAACATTGCTGCAAGCCTCGCAGCAATATAAAGTGAATGTGTACGAGGACGAGCCGTAATGAGACACTCTTGCAGACTAAAACACCGAAAACACCTTAATCGTTCAGCACATATCAGAAGAATGTGCTATTTCCATACAGTACAAAGTCTAAAGTCTTTGCAACTGGCCTATGATAACGCCCAAACTTCAACTAGCGAGCTAAAAGAGCGTTGTAAACCAGCCTCTTAACTATCAGCAATTTGAATGGCATTGTTTGTAGCAGACAATGCCTCTTCTTGCCAGCCTAGCCCTGCAAATAGGTCTAACCATTGCTGTTCGAGTTCAGTTTCAATATTAACTCGCTCACCCGTTCGAGGATGGTTAAAGCTCAATTTTTTGGCTATTAGCCATAATCGATTTACACCAAAGTGAGTTCTAAAAAATTTATTCTGCTTACCATCGCCATGAGTCGTATCCCCAAGTATCGGGTGACGCAAATGTGCCATATGACGGCGCAATTGATGCTTACGTCCAGTGTGCGGTGAAAGATGGACCAAGGCGTATCGACTCGTAGCATAGCGCCCTGAAGCAAAGGGGATCTCACTATTGAGTATCGGGCGATATGAGGTCACGGCATCTTGCGCTGCTTTATTAGGATCCACATCTTTATCACCTAACTCGTCCAGCTCTACTTTTAACGCGTAATCTAACGTAGCAGCTTCATGCATATTGCCGCGAACAATGGCTAAATACTCTTTGTCGATAGTGTGAGAGGCGAACTGTTCACACAACTCTCTGGCCATGTCACTGCTTTTAGCAAATAACAAAATACCCGATGTAGGCCTATCTAAGCGATGCACAGGGAAAACGTGGCAACCCACTATATCCCGTGTTAATTGCATTGCAAAAAAATGCTCTCGTCTCGCCAAATAACTACGGTGAACCAATAAACCTGCTGGCTTATGGATAGCAACAATATCATCGTCTTCAAATAAAATTTCAATATGAGGTGCTATCTCACTCTCAGGCTCTAGTTCCTCGAGCTCAAGCGGCTTATCTAACTCATCAATTTTAGTTACTTCAGGTCTACTTTGTTTCACTTAATAGCTCATCTAGTTCTGTAAGGGTTTTGATTATGCGACAAAATTCAGGCTTACCAGCCCATACATGTTGCGCCATAGGAGCAATCCCTATCGCTGTCGGTAGCGCCATAGCATTCTCGAGTAAGTGATGCATCTTGGGTATTAAAATAAATTGCAGCCACTGTTCAAATGCCATGGTATCGCAGGCAAATGGTGCACTACTTTGCATTGCACTTTCTGAAGGCCGAATATCAGCCCATAGCGCAGCGTTTACAAGCTCGCCTTGCAATCGAGTAAGCTTGTCTCTGGTTAAATGGCTTAACAAATTTTGCACCCCAGTTTAAAGAACCTGTCTACAACGTTATCAATATCATTTAGCACATTTACACTATAGATAACGTCTATAAAATCGCCTTAGACTGATAGTTGTAGAGGCTCGAAGGAAAATTAGAAAATGAATAGTGCTATGAGACCGAACAATTTTGAAGCCGTGTTATCGTGATCTTAACTCTACCGCATTAACTTACAGTTCAAAAACTGCCGCCATTGAGAAATTAAATTACTCTATGATATTTCGCATCAGATCATACCATCTAGCCACAGTTATCCCTATAATGTGCGCTAATTAATACTGACTCGATAGCGATATGACTGAAATAACGACCCTTAGCCAATTTCTTAAAACTGCTAAAACTCAATTCCAAGTTTACGATATGGGCCGTAGAGTTCAACATATCGATATGATGGCTTTCCACCAAATAGAAGAGTTACTCACGCCTTACCCCTCTCCAATTCAAGGACATGCTCAGTTCGCAATTGTCTTTTGGGATGCTAGCCAAAAACACTATATTTGGTTTATAAAATTAGCCCTCGATGAACGTGGATTGCTTGCGCCTGCGCCGCGCCTACAGTTCATCAAGATGATAATTGAAGCCTTAGGCAGAGATCCAACCCAACCTTTAACTGAGCAACAGCAAGAACAACTTGCAAATCATCCATTTAATTTTAAGCCTTCTCAAGAAAAGCTAGCGGTGTTTAATGCACTCGTGCGCAAGCAGCTCGGCGAAAAAGCCTCTGCCCAATATGAGTTTGCCTACCAGTATTTGTCTGGACAGCACCCGGCTGAACAGTGGCAAAACATTGGTATGCAGGGAATTGCAGATGTTTGCGTTCGAGCCGCAGAACTTGATCACCAACAACATATTAGTGCCAGTTTCGAACGCGCGTCTGTAGAAGTACAGATTGCTATGTGTCAATGTCTAGAGCACTTAACGATTGATGATGCTCTCGCGGCACAACTTTTCGAAAAAATTAACACCGCGTCCACAGAAAGCCAAGCCTACCTTTTAAGAGCATTAGCCTCTCACCCAGAGCAGAGTCAGAAAGCGATAGCTTATTTGGACAGTTGTAACTGTCTATCCGCTGACATGTTGATTACGATAGCAGCTCGAAATTGGTCAGCCTTAAAAGATGAGCCAACTCTCAGTATCTACTTAGAAGCACTTGCTAGACAAGAACAACACTTCTTTAACCAGATTTTTGCTGATATTGTGGCTATTCCATTAATTCGCACACAACTGCTCACTCAATTGCGAAACCCTAACCGAAGTGCAGAGCTTTCTGCAGCTATTGGCGGCTTATTTAAGGTAATTAAAGCATGATGACAGATTTCTTATTAATAGTAGCGGTAATAGTTATCGCCGCTTTTTTTTGGCAATTAAGACAAATGGCAGAGATGAGCCGCATTTTTGCCACAAAAGAGTGCCAGAAGCAAAAGGTTCAACTACTTGCTATTGCTCAGGAAACGGCAAAGCCTAGTTTAGGTGGCAGTACTGGTTTCACTTGGAAAGTAAAATACCTGTTTGAGTTCAGTACCGATGGAATTAACCAATATCGCGGTAGCTTGTGGATGCACGGTAAGAAAATCCAAAAAGTACAGTGGCCGATTTTCCCGGAACCTGAATGGCATGATGCACCAGAATCTCGTGGTACTGTCGGCGGTGGTTGCGGTGGTGGACGCGGCAAAAGTAATTGTAGTTCTGGTGGCTGTAAGTAATCGCCAGCACCAAGGGGTGGTAAACCTTTGCATGCTAAACCATTTGGTTTAGCACAAATCGTCATTTGGATGAGTCAGTAGCAATACTGGCTCATTTTTTTAGCTGTATTTTCATTTTGATACTAGGACAAGGCCTTTCGGTCGCTAACTTGAAAATGCGCCAAAGTTAGTAGGCCTTCGAATGAAGACTGATTACATTTTTGATTGGTGTTGCCAAGCAACCTATTTGAACTTGTGGTCTCATGGGTGTTAATCGCCTCCAGCGGGGTCAGTGCAGACACTGCTGAAGCACGCTTCAAGTACGTCCGTGTAAGCTCAACGAAAACATCCATGTTTTCGACGGCTTCAGCCGTATCTACACAAGGTAACAGGTGTTTCAATTTATCCCTTTGCAGTTTGATGCTTAACCCGGAAATGCCCCAAAACTTGCTACAGACTTAGTTTGTTTACGCCCTGCTTATTAGTTTTGCGATAATTCAGATAATGTGAAGCACAACATTCAAGATCTGATCTCAATATTAATAATTTTTTTGCCTCTTTTTTCTGAAGCTGCCAGTGTAAAAGGTCACCCCGCAGCTGTGGTACAATCTCTCATAAGGTTAATTAAAGTATGAGGTTACATGGAAGATAAATGGGTTATAGCTATCACTTGTTTAGGTTTGGTAGCTACTGGTTTCATACTCAATGCAGGACTAGAGCTAAACCTCACCACCATATCTAACCTACTTGGCATCCTAGCCAGCATCAGTGCTTTATTCGGCCTTAGATTGGCTTATAAAGTCTATAACATGTGGCGGAAACCTATTACTCACTCTCAGATTGAGAAGTTGATGGAAGCAATCAACGAGAGGAAGGTTTTCGTGGACGACTTTGCTCACCAATTATTTAATGTTTGTGATAAAGATAATTGGGATTCGCAAAAGTATCTGTACATTCTACTCCCAACCAAAAATGACGATTTTAAATTGGTAGCTCGTATCGACAATATTCTTAGACAGTTCTCAGGTCGTGATTGTGACCTCTCTGAGATAACGGCCTTATGGGAAGAATGTAACGAACTGGCTATGCCTGAACTGAGAGTCAATCAAAAAATCACTAAGGAGGAAAGCTACGAAATGGCTGAGAAATATTTATGTGATCTTTTTGACTCTATAAAACTGTTAACTGAAATAAATACTAAACTGGCTGATATCATCCGTGAGTTGAGATAGAAATAGAACTCAATGCTACTGAAATATGTGTAGCACCTACACATGCCTTATGTGCCGCATAGTACGTGATTATTGCCTATTTCTGCGTGTAATTATGGTCAGAGCCTGAGCAACCCCCACAAATGATACTTACAAATCAAATGGATAGCTAAGTTGGGGAAGGAACTTTCATGGTTCTTGGTGACCTGAACAATCACCAAACATCACAAATCTTGATATGTGGGGTCAGTGTAAACTTTATTTGATTACCATACATTTCCTAATCCCACTACTCATCTTTAGAGCCTTAGAGCTAGCACGTTTCTGTCCAGAAATGAGCTAGACGCTACTCTGAACTCGCTGGCAGGCCATCTGCTGTGGAACGTGCAAGCTTCTGAAAAAGGGATTTTTCAGCAGAGCCTACATGGAGGTATTCACGGCGGCTTGCAAAGGAACATAGTGGATGAGCTGCTTTCCATTATAAGTAGATGTTTTAGGTAATGGCACTAGATCCCGGCTCAGAAGCCTTGCCGGGATGGCTCCCAATTATTCCCAAGTTGTTCTGCTAAGCTATCTCATTTCTGTCCAAAAACGAGCTGAAAATGATCAAACTAGTTCCCCCTGCAGCAAACATCTATTTTGCAGAGAAATAAATAAAGAAAAAGCGCGGCCCCAGAGGGGACGCGCCTTCGCCTATTTCTTTGTAAGCTCATCCTGCTATTTTATGCTCCTTGCACCATCCATGCGTAACTGTGCTCCCTGCATCGTCCATGTATCCCTATCTTTCCTTGTATCTTACGATACTCATCCCTGTAACTCAGTAATCCTTTTACCAAGCTTGCTCATCCTAAGCGTGTCCTATATCGTCCTTGAGAGTCCATTCAACAACTATCCGTAGCATCCTACCTTCCTAGGTAGTAAAACTTTCCATCCTGGATTGTTTAACCACTCCTTGGTCATTCAGGCTATCATTCCAGAAAGCCTCATCCCTGATAGTCATCCATATTAAGTGCAGATCCTTCCGCCACTTTTCGATCATCCTAATCTGCGTGTCCTTGCCAGCATGCGTCCTTGCACAATTAAATAATAAGCTAAAATCCAATAAAAAACGGACCAAGAATGAACATTTAACATCAGCTCACATTTTAGTCACACTGCGCTCGCGTCATAACTTGTTATTTTTATAGGCTTTATTGTGTGACACACCTAATCTGCAGCGACCTATCAGCCATATTTCGCACAAGACTGTAAGAGATCTCTCACATTCAATCGAGCAACTTATCAAAATACAGCTGTCGATAACAGAAAGGGCGTACCTTCCGGTACGCCCTGATCTCACTTTTTTTAGCTTTCCCGCTATATATGTGCTCCCTGCATCATCCATGCTTAACATGCATCCTGCATCTTCCTTGAAAGTCCTTTTATTTCCTTGTACTCAGCGTACAAAATCCATTTATTAGCTTATCCTAAGCTAAAATCCTCATCCTAAGGTTGTCCTAGTTGCGTCCTGCAAATACATAACTACTTAATAAGTTTACTCTTAACTATCGGCCTACTATTGAATAAGATAAAAATACTGATATCCAATTGATGCTAATTTATCCTTAAACTAGCGAGCAGAATAATCCACTTAGTTAATATTTAAATCTGGTCATCACAATGGTAATGCCCATTACCACAGGGTAGTGCCACTAATACTCTCCCCTTTTGATTTCTTAAGTTAAGTTTATACAGCTATTAGTCCAAATCGATTTTGACTTAGCAAACGATCAATACTGCAACATTATTGCAACCAAGCATTTAACACCTAACCAGTTGATTATGAACGACTAAAAATGGATGTCATGCTTATGTCAACAATCTTTCAATTTGATATCTCACACGAAAGTAAGAGATCTCTCACAGCAAGAACATCCTAATCAGATATTTCTACTTCTCTTTCCAAAGAAAGCTTCAAATAACATAACCCAATCAGCCATTAAGCTATAAAAGGGATATTCGAATGTCGCTGGTTTGTTCTTTTCAAATACAAAGTGTCCTATCCAAGCAAAGCTATAACCAATGACAGGTAGCGAACATAACAGTAACCATTGCCCTGAATAGAACGTAAAAATTGTCACTAAGATAACAAGACAACTACCAATATAGTGTAGCGATCTGCATGTTCTATTTTGGTGTTGCGAAAGGTAAAATGGATAGAACTCAGCGAAACTACTGAAGCGTTTACTCATTCGTCTGACCTCGATGAAACATCAACTCACCGGTCACATTTCCTATCTCTAGATCTTCCAGCTTGTCAAAACCATGATTCGAAAATAATACAATATGTGCAGGGTCGCTAACAAACACACCAACTCCATCAAGCTGCGGCTGTTCATCACACCAACTCAATACTGTTTTAACCAATTGGCTACCATAACCTTTGCCTTGTTCATTGGTTGATATCGCAATGAACTGCAAGATGCCGCAATGACTACTGGGTAATTTCTCAACAATTTGGTGTTCTTTATTTATCCAAGCTTGTGTCGATTGCCAGCCGGCACTGATCAACATTTTCAAACGCCAATGCCAATAACGAGCTTCACCTAGCGGTACTTGTTGCGTTGCAATGCAGGCCACCCCGATGAGCCGTTCTCCAATGAATATTCCAATCAAACCCTGCTCTTGTTGCCAAAGATCATTTAACTCTTCACGAATAGCGCCGCGCAATTTTTGCTCATATTGCGCCTTGTTATCACGATATAATGCATCGATAAAAAAAGGATCATCGTGATAAGCATTATAAAGAATTGAGGCGGCAATACGTATGTCTTCAGCTGTTAAATAGACCGCTCGACACTCTTCCATGGTTTGGTTTTCCATTGTTATTTTCCTTGATCTAGATCAAACTAATACCAATGTAGCAAGCCCATAGAAAAGTGCAATTAATAATCAAATGCTAGGTTATTATCTATTTAATATTGATTAATAGTTGCAGTCGAAGAGTCATTCTCTGCCAAAAATTATCTGCACATAACTTGGAGCCTGGGACTGTTTTCAACCATACTAGAAGCTATACGATATCGTCGGAGCACTGGCCATGGACACAACCCCTCTAGATCTCGAACACCTATTCCAACAGCTGGGTTTAGAAAGTGATAGTAAGGCAATTGAATTATTTATAACAAAACACACGATTGCTGCAGGACTACTCATTCATCAAGCCGAGTTTTGGACAGTATCGCAGCAGCACTTCCTAGCAGAAGCAATAGCAAAAGATGCCCAATGGTCAGATCTGATTGACCATTTAGACACCTTGTTAAGAAAGTAGCTTCACGGTGCTACCGAAATAGCACTATATCTTACTGTATGCTTTTTCACCCCAACCCACTACTGCATTATTACTAATAACAACGGGTGTGCACTCATTCTTGGTGGTTTTACCGTCGCCCTTCATCCGTTGTGTACGATAAAATAGGACATGCACCTCTTTATCTTGTTGGATATAGGCTTCATTAAAATCGGCAGTCCCCATTAAGGTCGTCACCTGATCTTTTGACATACCTAAAGAGATCCTCGAGAGGTTTTCACGGTTACTTTCCTGTGTTGCTTCCCAACTGCCATTGTTATCCCAATCTGCTCCATCATCGCCCACATTGATCACGCAGCCAGTTAACCCTATGCTTGCTATCCCAAAAAACGCTAAACTTAGTAGATTATTCTTCACATTAACTTCCTGTATTTATATTGATTTTATAATCATAAATAAAGCAAACAGTATGCCAATATTTAACACTTTGTTTTATAATGATTTAACCTGTATTCATTACAGTAGACTAACCAAATATACTCATGAGTAAGGAATTTAACCAACGATGAGCCCTCTAGACCAAGTACTCTGTGCCGCCAAGCAGCTCAGCGATGAAGGTAAAACTCCCACTCTTGCTTTAATTAAAACTAAGTTAGGGATGGGCATTGCGATGCCAACGCTTATTCAGGGCTTACAACAGTACAAGTCGATGAATGCGACCGACATAGCGGCTATTCCTACAAAAGCCCAGCTGAATGCATCTGTACAAGCAGCTCAACAGTCTCCTATCGATACTGAACAGCAGCAAAGGATTGAACAGTTGGAGCGTGAGTTATTAGCACTAAAAGCTGACTATCGAGCAGTATTCCAACGATTGACAGCACTTGAATCTGCGTTGCTTAACTCTCATGAGGCAAAGAAATAATGCATGTTGTCGAATTAAGGTTTGAGTGTTTTGATAACACCACTATTACAGCGGCAGAGAAAGCCATTAACGGCCTGTTAGAAGCTTATCGCGCCAATGGTCAAATCTTGGGCCGAGAGTTTGCCGTTGCTTTCAATGATGGTGAGTTTAGAGCTCGCTTGTTGATGCCTGAAAAAAGCAGCCTCGCCAAACGATTCAATAGCCCTTGGGTCGAGCAAACCTTAGCCGAATTAACTGAGGCTAAATTGCTTGCTCCGCGTGAAAAGTATATAGGCCAAGATATTAATTCAGAGGTTTCTAGCCAAGAGGCGCCAAGCTGGCAGCTGCTTTATACCAGTTATGTGCATATGTGCTCACCACTAAGAAATGGCGATACATTGCAACCTATACCGCTTTACCAACTGCCCGCGACAGCTAATGGCGATCATAAACGCTTGATCCGTTGGCAAACGGAGTGGCAAGCTTGTGATGAATTGCAAATGGCTGCGGGCACAAAAGCCGAGTTTGCCGCACTTGAACAACTGACGAACCATGACAGTGATCTGTTTAGGCGTGGCTGGGACTTGCGCGGTCGAGTTGAGTACCTCACTAAAATCCCAACCTATTACTATCTCTATCGTGTCGGCGGTGAAAGCCTAGCCAATGAGAAAAAGCGTTGCTGCCCCAAGTGTGGCAGTGATGACTGGTTATTAGATGAACCGTTATTAGATATGTTTCATTTTCGCTGTGAACCTTGCCGTATCGTATCAAACATCTCTTGGGATCATCTTTAAATTATACTCACAAAAAAGGTCTAAATTGCAGTGCAATTTAGACCTCTTACTTTAAAGCTTATAGTTCAAGTTGCTAGTTTACGCTTCTATCTGTTTTCTATCTGTATATATTAGTCGCTATTTGCCAAGCAGGTTGCGCCACATCATTTTCATTCGCTGCCAAATGCCTGGATGGTCAAGTATAGGCATATCCTCTTCCACCAGCTTAACCGGAGGAGTTACTCGCGCTCTCAGTTCAGCGATAAAACCATTTAATGAATCAGCGAGTTTTTCACTCTGAATCTCCCCTGGAATTTCAATCCAAACACTGCCATCAGTATTGTTCACAGTGATCATTTTATCTTCATCATCAAACACACCAATAAACCAGGTAGGGTCTTGTTTGAGCTTCTTTTTCATCATTAGATGACCAATGATATTTTGCTGCAGATATTCAAAATCAGTCTGACTCCAAGCCTGCAATAACTCCCCCGTTCCCCAAGCTGAGTCAAACATTAATGGCGCAGAAAAATACGTTCCATAAAATGCGCTGAGATCTGCATGCAAAGATAGCTCAAGTGCATGTTCAACATTCTCGAAAACGCCGGGCTCCTCACGCAATACTGACTTCCATTGCAATGCATCTTCGGTTTCAACATCAAGGTCACCCAAAATACACTCGGATGGCTGTTGCTGCGCATAGTAACGAGGGTGCTCTCCTAACTTGTCTAAGTAAGCTTGTTGGTAGTCATTTAAAAAAATATCCAGAGCAGGTAAAGAAGACACTTAGCCAATCCCAAAATAAGTTATAATAAAAGTCTATTTTGACATGGAAACCGTATTGATGACACAACATCATGATGCCTATAGTGACGCACCCGAGCTTTCACAACTTACATTAGGAAAGTCGACTGGCTACCAGGAGCAGTATGATGCGTCTTTACTGCAAGGCGTGCCACGCAAGTTAAACCGTGATGCTATCGCCCTAACCCATGAATTACCGTTTCACGGTTGTGATATTTGGACTGGATATGAGCTTTCATGGCTTAATGCCAAAGGCAAGCCTATGGTTGCCATTGCGGAGTTTAGCTTAGACTATAAAAGTGCCAATCTAATTGAATCTAAGTCGTTTAAGCTATATTTAAACAGCTTTAACCAGACTCAATTTGATGATGTACAAGCCGTAGAATCGACGTTAACTAAAGATCTATGCGACTGTGCTCAAGGTAATGTTAGCGTTAAAGTGATTGAGCCAAAAAACTTTCATCATCAGCGTATTGTAGAGCTACCGGGCACCTGTATCGATGACTTAGATATTGAAGTCAGCGATTATAGTTTTAACCCAGACTACCTTATCGATAGTGTCGACAACAAAGCGATGGTTGCCGAGACCTTAACCTCCAACCTGCTTAAATCGAATTGCTTGATCACCTCTCAGCCTGATTGGGGTACGGTCATGATCCGTTACCAAGGGCCAAAAATCGATCGCGAAAAACTGCTTAGATACTTGATCTCATTTAGACAACACAATGAGTTTCACGAGCAATGTGTCGAGCGTATCTTTGTCGACTTGAAACGCTTCTGCCAATGCGCCAAGTTAACCGTTTATGCACGTTACACTAGGCGTGGTGGGTTAGATATCAACCCCTATCGTAGTGACTTTGAACACCCACCCGAGAGTCACCGTTTAGCCAGACAATAAGTGAAATGATGGTGAAGAAACAATAACGAAAATATGAGCCATATTCACACTAGCCCTAGTAATAAACAAGAATTACTAGGGCTAGTGTGAGAGTTATACAGCTCTGTAGCTGCTCTTTAATCTTTCCTGTTCTATGCGCTAATCATTACATTTAGCCTATTTGTTCCCTACAACGCAAGAATATGCAGTTACCACCTAAATGAGAGGCCAATCTCATAAAAGTTTTCTCTATCTGCAAAATAGGTATATGTAAAATATGGGGAAAACTTCCAAATCAGAGTCGTTAGTGTAATGTCGTGATAGTTAAAGTTCCCCTTACTACAATTGATATCTAAAAAACACTCCTTATCAATATCAAGGTCTGGCACCGTCAGCCAGCTATTACCACCACGGGTATCATAGACATGGTTATAACTATAACTAATGTTCAATCGCTCATGGGCACTCCAAGATATGCCCAGCATGATATCAACAGTATCAGAAGGGCTAAAACCAAAATTTCCTTGATACTCATCACCAAGATCAAAACCTAACTTGATTTCATCGGTATACCAGTTGTAATTTGCATCAGCCATTAAGATGATCGTTTCGCTTACAGGAATACCAGCGAAAACACCCGCACTATAACCACCCCGATTGACCTTTGCTGTGACCTCAGTGAACATAAATGAGGTATAGAAGCTTTTACCTACACCCACTTCCCAAAACTCATTACTGTCATACTCACCAAGCACACGCCAAGTTTCACCAATATCGAAACTAGCATTAAGAGTATAAACAGCTTCACCATCCTGCATCTTCACATCTAGTCCAACAGACTTATACAGGGGCTCAGCTTCATCCTCTTGAATCAGTACTATTCCCTTAGGTGGGAAGATAAGCTCAATATCACTGGAGATCGATGTGGCTTGAGCAGTTGCTATGCTGCCGCAAAATAGCCCTATTACACATATTACTAAAGGAGAGAGTGTAGATAGTTGCATATAGTTTCGCTCTCATAAACATATCAAAAGCGTCCGCCCCAAAGGAAGGCGGACAAAATGACTCAAACACTTGGGGCATAGGGATATTAGCGCTTAGGAAGCTGACTTTTCAGTTTTGCTGCATTCACTCTAGACTTGATATTATCTCTCTGAGTTTGTGTAAGGCCTGATTTTAACGCTTTATCTGTTGCTCCCCAGCCTGCATCAATAACTGACTGGTCCCAGTCAATGCGAATCTGACCTAAATCGTTTTGATAGATGACATAGGTGTTATCCCCTGACATGGCGCCATCACGTACTGTATAGCTACCATCCCCATTGGGTTCAATGATTGCCATGGTTTTACCATCTTCCTTACGGTATATATAAGCTTGCCCATGCTCCTCACTAATGACTAACTCATATGGGTTCACATCTGGCTTGGGCTTATTAGCATTTCCCCAACCATCATCTTCATCAAATTCTGGTGAGTTATCGGCAGGCTTATCACCAACATCAGGGCGCTCTTTACTCGCTCCCCAATCTGGCGTATCACCAAAATCAGGTAAACCGTAACCAGGATCGGTTTCAGGTAGATCGTTATCTGGACCCGTTTCAATCGGGTTATGTGGCGTGGCAGGGATCTCAATCGGTGATTCCAGACCAGGATTGCCGTAACCTGGATCTGTGTTGTCCGTAGCTGAAGAGGTGGATGAACACCCTGAGATAAAAATAGAGGTAACAATAGTTGCTAAAAGTGACGTTTTAGATAAATTCATACATATGCTCTCTATAGATAAGACGATTCGGCAAAATGGCTGAATCAATGACGAGAACTATAGCGAGTTTCCAGATAGAAATAATTAGGGCAAACTATGGTCAACACATTCACAGTGTGAATACATCAATGTAAAAACAAGCTAAAGATAACCCAGTTACATTCAGCAAGGGGTGAGACTGCATAGAAAATACTCACCACTTAGAAGGCATTCATATTAAGAATTGTCTCTCTCAACCAGATATGGGCCGGGTTGCGATTGTGCTTCTTCTTCCACACCACCTCAATATCTAACGCCTTTGTTTTGAAAGGAATCGGTACTAATTGAAGATTAAACATCTGTGCAAAACCACTGGCATAGCTTTTTGGAGAGAGTCCTATTGCGTCACTTGTTGACACCGCAGCAAGGAGACTCAACATAGATGATTTGCTACTGTGGACTTTACGGCTAGGTAACACCTCTTCACTAATTAAGTCTACAGCGGTGAGGTTAAAACGTCTGAGGTTAACTTGTACATGCCGCTCAGAAAAAAATTGCTCCCTGGTTATCTGTTGTTGAACTCTAGGGTGATCACAACTAACAACACAGGTGGCAGGTTCACTCATCAGCAGCGCTCTTTCGAAGCGGTAATCCTTGGGTAAGCCAATATCAATGGCTATATCAGCTTGCTCTAGATTTAGCATCTCAAAGATCTCACCATCAAAATCAGGTGGTTCACGAAATATCACTTCTATAGGGAGATCTTGGATTATTGTATCTAATTTGTTTTGTAGTAGATGAGCGACAACATCATTGGCAAGAATGACAAACTGGCGCTCAGAAATCATAGGGTCAAAACCCTCCAAGCCATTAATTGTCTGCTCGATATTAGTGAATGAGTCGTTGAGCTGCTCATAGAGGTAGTTTGCCATGGCTGTGGGCTTTATATTTCTTCCTGCACGAACGAAAAGCTCCTCTCCAATCACAGCTTTAAAGCGAGTGATAGCATTACTCACGGAAGGTTGAGTCAGCTCAAGCTCCTCTGCAGCCAAGGTATAAGATCCTGTACGGCAAACGGCCAAGAAGACTCTTAGCAGGTTTACATCAAACTGCTTATGCTGTGTCATTGCGAAATCTATCCTCTACTACCTATACAACACATCTAAAACTGAAATAGCCACTCTAACATATCAATATACATAAAATCAGGCAGTTAAACTTTATAGTTAACCAAGTTTAGAATAATATGCTTTTCAAAAAATTAGACTCTCATTCATCACCTATCTGGGGCTATGCGCAGAACAATGACTTCATGAAGCTGCAACATGACAACTATGCTTTGCTGCACAACCAATCGTTAAGGTTGGCAAATAATGGTGTGGGCATTCAAGATATTGGCGACGCGATCCAAGAAACCATACCAGAAACTGTCTATATAGCATGGCACAGCAACGGTTACCATGGTATTTACAGCCATAACGCTAAGGCCGTGTATAACAAGTATTTGGGCTACTTTGATATGGATCCGGGCAATGACACAGCAAGACAGCTTTTAGCTGATACCTATGAGCAATAAGGTTATCAATCAGAAGGTGCCGGCTGAAGAAATACCTACTCAACCGGTGTACAAGAGCTACGTGTAGGCATCCAAAAGGGTGCGCCTAAAACAGCGTCTGCCGATGTGAACAGTGAAATTGATATGGCGACATTATTTGACTTTTTAGCCTGTAAATAATTGGGGTTAACTCGTGCTTTGAACCACTGCAGTAATAGTGACGACTTCTGCGTCATACTCGACTGGCTTGTCTTGGTAGTTTAATCCTCTAACACTGATAGCAAAGCGATAATCTTTATCTAAGTGCCCCAAAGCGCAATCCCAGTGAGCCGCCTCTGCCACCA
This sequence comes from Shewanella sp. KX20019, assembly GCF_016757755.1. NCBI lineage: Bacteria > Pseudomonadati > Pseudomonadota > Gammaproteobacteria > Alteromonadales > Shewanellaceae > Shewanella > Shewanella sp. KX20019. Next base: position 3,700,093 of record NZ_CP068437.1, read on the forward strand.
TCAGTTCACTTGTCACATCAGCCGTTTCAACTTTATCAAACAGTTGTAAGCTAACTCCTTGCTTGAAAACCATCTGCTGAGTTAGTCCGCTGCTTAAAAGTTCAGGTTGCAACTGTTCACTCGATTTAAGCATTAGTATGCTTTGCTCTAATGCGGTTAAATCAAAGCCAAAGGATTTAAGCGACAACGCCAACCCCAGCCCTTTAGCCTTAATGTAAGACTCTTTCAGTGCCCACAGATCAAAGAAGCGATCGCGCTGTAACTCATTAGGCAAGGCAAGCAACGCTGCTGTCTCTGGCTTGGAGAAATAGTGGTTGAGTATTGAATGGATGTTGGTACTTTTGCGGCAGCGCTCAATATCAACGCCCAGCTCCACTGTCGATGATGCTGCATCTTGCACTGGCTGCTGATGAATCGCTAACAATAGCCAATCACCACTGTGGCTAAGGTTAAAAGCGATGCCCGTTTGCTCATACTGTGCCGCCGTTAATCGTGGTTTACCTTTGTCACCATATTCAAACTGCCACTCATCTGGCTTCAATTGACTATGGCCTGATAGCAATGCGCGCACATATCCGCGCACCATCAAACCTTGGACTTTAGCAGATTGTTGAATATAACGGTCAACCTTATCGATTTCGTCTTTGGGTAACCACGAGCGGATTGTCGCTGTGAAATTACCGTCCATTAAGGCTGATGATAACGGACAGAAATAAAGTTTTACGCAGCTTGATTCAGATATAGGGGACGACAAGGAGATCTCAAAAACGATGATTCATAGGGTATTGTGGCCTCTTTTACCACAAAAAAACAGAGGGGCATACCGCAAAAAGCCGGCAGCCCCAACATATTACATAAGGCGTTGCTTAATCCGTTTCGGCCAACGCTAACGTTAACTCTTTTAATGCCTTATCGGAAATAACATCATAACGGCTAAAATGCATGGAGAATTGACCGTCACCGCCGGTCATCGATTTAAGCCTAGTGGAGTAGTCTCCCACATTAGCCAGCGGCGCTTCAACGCTAACTTCTACTATGCCACTTGCCTGAGCTTGAGTACCACAGATAATGCCGCGAGAAGCACTCATGTTACCAGTGATCTCCCCAACATGGCCTTGCTCCACCAAGATCTGCATATCGACAATCGGTTCTAAGATCACAGGTTGTGCCAGTGCAACAGCATCAATAAAGGCTTTCTTTCCCGCCATCACAAACGCTATCTCTTTTGAATCGACACTATGATGCTTACCGTCTAATACCGTGACCCTTATATCTTGCATCGGGAACCCACCAAGCGCACCAGCAGACATGGCTTCACGCACCCCTTTTTCAACAGCGGGTATATATTGACTCGGGACTGTACCACCCACCACTTTACTGACAAATTCAAAACCTTGACCGCGCGACAAGGGCTCCACTTTTAGTTCAACTTCACCAAATTGACCGGAACCACCAGACTGTTTTTTGTGCCGAAAACGGGCCGTCGCTTCTGCCAATATCGTTTCGCGATAAGCCACCGCTGGCGTATCGGTTTTCATATCCACATTAAACAAGGTTTGCGCTTTTTCCAATGCTATTTGCAAGTGAAGATCGCCCTGCCCTTGTAAAACAGTCTGCCCCTGAGCATCACTGCGATTGACCTGTAGGCTAGGATCTTCCGCCACTAACTTGTGCAGCACTTCGGATATTTTCTGCTCATCCCCACGCCGCTTAGGCGATACAGCCAAGCCAAAAATAGGTTGTGGCAAGTCCAGTTCAGGCAGATGGAACTCATCTTCATCATGACTATCGTGCAGCACAGCTCCCACTTCAAGTTCATCTATCTTAGCGATAGCACAAATGTCACCAGGAATAGCCTGACTAACGTCAATCAGCTTGTCACCCTGCAGTTTAGCCAAGTGACTCACTTTAAATAACTTACGACCTTGGCCAACAAATAGCTTCATGCCGATATTGATGGTGCCTTGATACAGGCGAAAAATCCCGATACGACCCACAAACGGATCGATAGACACTCTAAAGACATGTGCTAGCACATGCTCTAACGGGCTTTGACTAACATCGATCGGCACAGCATCGGCACCAAAGCCTTTCACAAACTGCGGCGGATTAGCTTCTAACGGATTTGGCAGCAATTTCACTAGCAGCTCTAGCAATGATTCAATACCGATATCTTGCTCTGCACTAGTAAAGCATACCGGCACTAGATGTCCCATACGTAATGCAGCCTCTAAGGGCGCGTGCAACTGCTCAGGCGTTAGCGACTCGCCCTGATCCAAGTACAGCTCCATCAGCTGCTCATCTTCTTCAAGCACGGTATCAACGAGTTCATCCCGTGCGGCTTGCACACTATGGAATGCCGTTTGTGCCTGTTCTTCACTATGCAGATAACAGTCGACAACTTGGTCTGCTGTAACATTGGGTAAATTAACAGGCAAGCAACGATGGCCAAACTGTTGCTGAATATTGCCCAACAATTCGGCCAGTCCCGCTTCATTACCATCAATATGGTTAATCGCAATCAGTACCACTTTGCCTTGACTACGCGCTGCTGCAAACGCCCGTTTAGTCACCGACTCAATACCCATACCTGCATGGATCACTAAAAGTACCGATTCTACGCCCGGCAAAGGTAATAGCGCACGGCCAAAGAAGTCGGGTAAACCGGGGGTGTCGATAAGGTTAATGTGGTGGTTGGCGAAATCAAGATTGAGAAAGGAGGGTTCTAAGCTGTGGCGATGGGATTTTTCTTGGGCAGTGAAATCAGCATGATTTGTGCCCTTATCGACCCTGCCTTTTAAGGTTATCGCATTAGCACGAAATAGCAGCGCTTCTAATAGCGAGGACTTTCCTGATCCTGTGTGCCCGAGCATTGCTAAATTGCGGATCTGCTCAGTGTTGAACTCAGCCATATAGGCCTCCTTTGTCACATCATTAAACCTAGGGTGTTTTCAATAAGACAATTTTCCGGAGCTGTTAATTATAAGTATAAACGTGTAACAAAGTGCGATTTTTGACCTAGATCACTCTTTAACTTAGCTACGCGACTTACTACACAAAATAACACTTTAGAGTACAAGTGTTCACCGAATCTGGTCGTATCAGCGATTATTAAGTCCCAGGTGATTGTATTGCCCCGAAACCTGATGTAGTCTGCTCATCGATTAGTCAGAATATACCGACTTAATTACGATAAACAGTGAACTCTCGCGAAGTTTGCTAGTCATAAAAACGTAATCAAGTCCCAGTAGATTATTAACGGAAACCGCTAAATTGATGGCAGAGCTAGTTAATGAAAGTGTAAATTCGGCAAGCAGTAATCCGAATAAGCGTACGCAAAGTACCACTGAAACACGGCACAGCAATGCCACCACCACACCAGAGATGCGTCGATTCATCCAAGAGTCAGATCTCAGTGTCGGTCAACTTTCAAAAGTACTGAACATCAGTGAAGCCACTGTGCGTAAGTGGCGCAAGCGTGATTCGATAGAAAATACCCCTAATACGCCGCACCATCTCAACACCACCCTAACGCCGTTGCAGGAATATGTCGTGGTTGGACTGAGATACCAGCTGAAAATGCCACTGGATAGATTACTGACCGCAACCCAGAAATTTATCAACCCAAATGTGTCTCGTTCAGGGCTCGCGCGCTGCTTAAAGCGTTATGGGGTTTCTCGTGTCGGTGATATTGAAAGCCCACATGTGCCAATGCGCTATTTTAATCAGCTACCAATAACCCAAGGTAGTGATGTCAAAACCTATACCTTGCACTATGAAACGTTAGCGCAAACCTTGGCTCTGCCGAGTCCAGATGCGGACAGTGTGGTTCAAGTCGTCTCTTTGACTATTCCACCACAACTAACGGAAGAACAACCCAGTTCAATCCTGCTTGGCGTCGATCCTCACAGTGACTGGATCTACCTCGACATCTATCAAGATGGTAATACCCAAGCAACCAACAGATACATGGCTTATGTGCTTAAACATGGGCCGTTCCACTTACGAAAGTTACTTGTCAGTAACTATCACAGCTTTATGCAGCGCTTTCCTGGTGCGACGCCAAATCGCCACACCTCTAAAGATAAGCCCAAAACAAACAATAAGACGCCTGAAAACCAGGCATCCACTGGAGACTCATAATGAGCCAGACCTCTAAACCTGAACAATCATCAGCACCTGAGCAAGCACAAGACTCGCAAGCTGATACTCGCTTAAACAAACGCTTAAAAGATATGCCTGTGGCAATTGTTGGTATGGCGAGCATTTTTGCTAACTCGCGTTACCTCAACAAGTTTTGGGATCTTATCAGCGAAAAGATTGATGCCATCACCGAGTTACCACCCACTCATTGGCAAAAAGAAGATTACTATGACGCTAACAAAAGCACGCCAGATAAAAGCTACTGTAAGCGCGGCGGCTTTCTACCCGATGTCGATTTCAACCCAATGGAGTTTGGCCTGCCGCCAAATATCCTCGAACTGACTGACTCATCGCAGCTATTGTCATTGATCGTGGCAAAAGAGGTATTGGCTGATGCTAACCTGCCTGAAGGTTACGACAGAGATAAAATTGGTATTACCCTTGGCGTGGGCGGCGGACAAAAAATTAGCCACAGCTTAACGGCACGTCTGCAATATCCTGTACTTAAAAAAGTATTTGCCAATAGTGGTATTAGTGACGAAGACAGCGAAATGCTGATCAAAAAGTTCCAAGACCAATATGTCCATTGGGAAGAGAACTCATTCCCAGGTTCACTCGGTAACGTGATTGCCGGCCGTATTGCTAACCGCTTTGATTTTGGCGGCATGAACTGTGTAGTTGATGCAGCATGTGCAGGCTCTTTAGCTGCAATGCGTATGGCTCTTAGCGAGCTGGTCGAAGGCCGCTCAGAGATGATGATCACTGGCGGTGTCTGTACCGACAACTCTCCATCTATGTACATGAGCTTTTCCAAGACACCTGCATTCACCACTAATGAAACAATTCAGCCATTTGATATCGATTCAAAAGGGATGATGATTGGTGAAGGTATCGGCATGATCGCATTGAAGCGTCTTGAAGATGCTGAGCGCGATGGCGACAGAATTTACTCAGTCATTAAAGGCATTGGTTCATCATCAGATGGTAAGTTTAAATCTATCTATGCACCACGCCCTGAAGGTCAAGCAAAAGCACTTAACCGTGCCTACGACGATGCTGGTTTTGCGCCGCATACACTAGGCCTTATCGAAGCGCACGGAACAGGTACAGCCGCAGGTGACGCCGCAGAATTTGCCGGTCTCTGTTCAGTCTTCAGTGAAGGCGATGACACCAAGCAGCACATTGCTCTTGGCTCAGTTAAATCACAGATTGGCCACACTAAATCAACCGCGGGTACCGCTGGACTGATTAAAGCGGCTTTAGCACTACATCATAAAGTATTACCAGCGACGATTAACGTTAGCCAGCCGAGTCCAAAGCTTGATATCGAAAACTCGCCTTTCTATCTTAATACTGAAACGCGCCCTTGGTTACCACGTGTAGATGGTACGCCGCGCCGTGCGGGTATTAGCTCATTTGGTTTTGGTGGTACTAACTTCCACTTTGTACTAGAAGAGTACAAGCCAGAACATAGCCGTATCGACAGCGAAAAAGCAAAATATCGCCAACGCCAAGTCGCGCAAAGCTTCCTTGTTAGTGCTCAAAGCAAAGACGCACTCATTAAAGAGTTAAATGCATTAGCAGCCGCAAGCGCAGAATCAACCTTTAACCTTAAAGATGCCGCTGCAGACTTCGCAGTACGCGAGCTCGCCGCCAACGCACCGCGTATCGGTCTGGTCGCCAATAACGCCGCAGAATTGAGCACCTTTATTAAGCAAGCCGTCGCTAAGCTATCAACTAGTGATGACACTCAATGGCAACTACCCGGTGGCATTAGCTACCGTACTAGCGCCATTGTTGATGCTGCAAACAAAGCATCAGGCAAAGTGGCTGCATTATTCGCAGGACAAGGTTCGCAATATCTCAACATGGGACGCGACCTCGCTTGTTACTACCCAGAGATGCGTCAGCAATTAGTGACTGCAGATAAAGTGTTTGCCGCCAACGACAAAACACCACTATCGCAAATCTTGTATCCAAAACCTGTCTTTAATAAAGATGATGTGAAGACACAAGAAGCCGTATTGACTAACACAGCTAATGCGCAAAGCGCTATCGGCGCCGTTTCAATGGGCCAATATGCACTATTTACTGCAGCAGGCTTTAATGCCGATATGGTGGCAGGTCACAGCTTTGGTGAGCTAAGCGCATTATGTGCTGCTGGCGTTATTTCAGCTGACGACTACTACAAACTAGCCTTTGCCCGTGGCGACGCTATGGCAACTAAAGTCGCGGCTAAAGACGGTGTTGAGGCTGACACTGGCGCCATGTTTGCCATCATCCATAAAGCGGATGACCTGGCCACGCTTGAAAGCACTATCGCTAAATTCGATGGTGTTAAAGTTGCTAATTATAATGCGCCGACACAATCAGTCATTGCTGGCCCAACAGCCACTACGGGCGACGCTGCCAAGGCGCTTAGTGAATTAGGTTACAAAGCGATTAACTTGCCTGTGTCGGGTGCTTTCCACACCGAACTTGTCGGTCACGCTCAAGCGCCTTTCGCTAAAGCAATTGATGGCGCCAAGTTTACCAAGCCAAGCCGAGCGTTATATTCAAACGCAACTGGCGCACTTTACGACAGTACTGCTGCCAAGGTTAAGGCCTCGTTCAAGAAACATATGCTTCAATCAGTGCGTTTCACTGCGCAGTTAGAAGCGATGTTTGACGCTGGCGCACGAGTATTTGTTGAGTTCGGTCCGAAGAACATTTTGCAAAAGCTAGTACAGGGGACGTTGAGCGACAAGTTAAATGAACTTTGTATCATCTCAGTCAACCCAAGCCCTAAGGGCGATAGTGATCTGCAGCTTAAACAAGCCGCAGTGCAGCTCGCTGTTGCTGGTGTACAACTTGATAATATCGATCCATACCAGGCTGATATTGCTGCACCTGCAAAACGCTCACCGATGAATATCACACTAAACGCAGCTAACCATATTAGCCCTGCGACTCGCGCTAAAATGGCCAAGTCGTTAGAGACTGGCACCGTTAAAAGCACAACCATCATCGAAGAGAAAGTCATCGAGAAGGTTGTAGAGAAAGTTGTTGAAGTTGAAAAAATCGTCGAAGTGCAAACCGTTATTGAAAAAGAAGTAGAGAAGATCGTGGAGATTGCAGTACCAATGTCTAATGAGCATGTAGCGCCTAACGGCCAAGTCGCAGTGAGTACAATCGCACAGCCAGCAACAGTCAGTGTTAGCACTGATGCATTGTCGCAGTTCTTTGCCGCGCAGCAACAAGCTGCAGAGCTGCATCAGCAATTTCTTAGTATTCCACAGCAATATGGTGAGACGTTTACCAGCTTAATGACTGAGCAAACTAAACTAGCTGGTGCGGGTGTTGCTTTACCTGAAAGCTTGCAACGTTCGATGGAGCAATTCCATCAGCTACAAGCACAAACAGTACAAAGCCATACTCAATTCTTGGAAATGCAAGCAGGCAACAATAATGCCGCGCTTAACATGCTTAACGGCTCTGCGATTGTGAGTCCAGTTCATGCGCCGATTACTCAGAACCTTGCAGCAGCACCAACCCCAGCACTAGCAGCACCTGTTGTTGCAGCTATCGTTGCGCCAGAAGCAGCTCCTGTAGTTGCTCCAGTAGTGAATGCACCACACGTTACAGCGGCGCCAGTTCATCGCCAAGCAGCACCCGCTGCGCGTATCGAACCTATTGCCGCGCCAGTTGTTGCCGCACCAGTAGCTCCTACAGTAACTATTGGTTTGAGCGCGACTCTTTCTGCAGAGAAGGTACAAGCAACCATGCTTGAAGTTGTAGCAGAAAAGACCGGTTACCCAACCGAGATGCTTGAGCTTGAAATGGATATGGAAGCTGATTTAGGTATCGACTCTATTAAACGTGTTGAGATCTTAGGTACTGTGCAAGATGAGCTTCCGAGCTTACCTGAGCTAAGCCCAGAAGATTTAGCAGAGTGTCGTACACTTGGTGAAATCGTTAGCTATATGAACAGCAAACTCTCTACAAGTACCGCTGAAGGCTCTGCTCCTCAAGTTAGTGCAGCACCTGTTACAGCATCTAACGGTTTAAGTGCAGAAAAAGTACAAGCGACCATGATGTCTGTTGTCGCTGAAAAGACCGGTTACCCTACCGAGATGCTCGAGCTTGAGATGGATATGGAAGCCGATTTAGGTATCGATTCTATCAAGCGCGTTGAGATCTTGGGTACAGTGCAAGATGAGCTTCCGAGCTTACCTGAGCTAAGCCCAGAAGATTTAGCTGAGTGCCGCACGTTAGGCGAAATCGTTAGCTATATGAACAGCAAACTATCTACAAGTACCGCTGAAGGCTCTGCTCCTCAAGTTAGTGCAGCACCTGTTACACAATCTAACGGTTTAAGTGCAGAAAAAGTACAAGCGACCATGATGTCTGTTGTCGCTGAAAAGACTGGTTACCCTACCGAGATGCTCGAGCTTGAAATGGATATGGAAGCCGATTTAGGTATCGACTCCATCAAACGTGTTGAGATCTTGGGTACTGTGCAGGATGAGCTACCAAGCTTGCCTGAGCTTAACCCAGAAGATCTAGCAGAGTGTCGTACACTTGGCGAAATCGTGGCTTACATGAACTCTAAGCTGGCTGACGGCTCTCAACTTTCTAAAGGTGCCGCTGAAGGCTCTAGCGCTGCGGCGGCTCATAATATTAGTGCTGAGACAGCCTTGAGCGCACAAGAAGTACAAGCGACCATGATGTCAGTGGTTGCTGACAAGACTGGCTACCCAACTGAAATGCTTGAACTGAGCATGGATATGGAAGCTGACCTTGGTATCGACTCTATCAAGCGTGTTGAAATTCTCGGAACAGTACAAGATGAGCTACCTAGCTTGCCTGAACTCAACCCTGAAGATCTAGCAGAGTGCCGTACACTTGGCGAAATCGTGGCTTATATGGGAAGCAAGCTTCCAGCTGAAGGCTCTATGAACTCTCAGCCAGCTAGCACTGCAGCTCCTCAAGTTAGTGCTGCACCTGTTACAGCATCAAACGGTTTAAGTGCTGAAACAGCCTTGAGCGCACAAGAAGTACAAGCAACAATGATGTCAGTCGTTGCAGACAAGACCGGCTACCCAACTGAGATGCTTGAACTGAGCATGGATATGGAAGCTGACCTTGGTATCGACTCTATCAAACGTGTTGAAATTCTCGGGACGGTACAAGATGAGCTTCCAGGCTTACCTGAACTAAACCCTGAAGATCTAGCTGAGTGTCGTACTCTTGGCGAAATCGTAGCTTACATGAACTCTAAGCTGGCTGATGGCTCTCAACTTTCTACAGGTGCCGCTGAAGGCTCGCTCTCTGCAGAGAAAGTACAGGCCACCATGATGTCAGTGGTTGCTGACAAAACTGGCTACCCAACTGAAATGCTTGAACTGAGCATGGATATGGAAGCTGACCTTGGTATTGACTCTATCAAGCGCGTTGAGATCTTAGGGACGGTACAAGATGAGCTTCCAGGCTTACCTGAACTAAACCCAGAAGATCTAGCTGAATGTCGCACCTTAGGCGAAATCGTTAGCTATATGAACAGCAAGCTGGCCAATGCAGGTGCTGCGGTATCTGGCGCAGTTAAATCAGTTGCCAACACGATTAGCACTTCTCTTGAACTACCACCTCACAGCGAGGTGGCACTAAAAAAGCTTAGTGCGGCGGACAAACTAGAAAGCTGTTTCGCCGCAGACACAAACGTTGTGATCACAGATGATGGCCACAACGCAGGTGTACTAGCAGAGAAACTGGTTAAACAAGGGCTAAAAGTGGCTGTTGTTCGACTAACCGAAGGCAATGCTCATTCACCACTTTCAAGCGATGTAGCAAGCTTTCAAGCAACATCAGCTGACGAAGCCGGTATTAACGCTGTCATTGCACAAATCGAGCAACAACTCGGTGCAATCGGTGGATTCATCCACCTGCAGCCAGAAGCCAGTGATAGTAATCAAGGCGACGCAGTAAACTTAAATGAGCAAAGCTTTAACCACCTGAGCCAAGCGTTCTTATGGGCTAAACTGCTACAACCGAAGCTTACTGTCGATAACAATGCCCGTCGTTGTTTCGTAACAGTCAGTCGTATTGATGGCGGCTTTGGCTACCTCAATACTCAAGCATTACAAACTGCTGAGCTTAACCAAGCCGCGTTAGCAGGATTAACTAAAACACTCGGTCACGAATGGCCAACTGTTTTTTGCCGCGCATTAGATATCGCCACCGATGTTGATGCAACGCACTTCGCAGATGCTATTACCAGCGAGCTTTTTGATGCCAATACCCAGTTACCTGAGGTTGGTATTGCAACAGATAAGCATGGCGATATTGGCCGCGTAACGCTAGTTGCAGGCGACGCGAGCAATAAAACCGCTAAAGCAGAGCTAAACAGTTCAGATAAAATACTGGTGACCGGGGGAGCAAAAGGCGTCACATTCGAATGTGCACTCGCCTTAGCCCGTCGTACTCAGTCTCACTTTATCTTAGCCGGTCGTAGTGAATTGCAAGCATTGCCAAGTTGGGCTGCGGGTAAGCAAACCAGCGAGCTTAAATCTGCCGCCATTGCGCATATTATCGCAACGGGTCAAAAGCCAACGCCAAAGCAAGTTGATGCCCTAGTGTGGCCAGTGCAGAGCAGCATTGAGATCAACACTGCACTCGAGGCTTTTGCTAGCGTCGGCGCATCGGCTGAATACGTCAGCATGGATGTCACCGATACCACTGCAATTAGCGCAGCACTAAAAGGCCGTTCAAGCGAAATAACCGGTCTAATTCATGGTGCAGGCGTACTTGCTGATAAGCATATTCAAGACAAAACACTGGCAGAGCTTGCGCGAGTTTACGGTACTAAGGTTAATGGCCTTAAAGCACTGCTTGCGGCACTTGAGCCAAATAACATCAAACTGCTAGCGATGTTCTCATCGGCTGCAGGTTTTTACGGTAACACTGGCCAAAGTGATTACGCTATGTCTAACGACATCCTTAACAAGGCGGCACTGCAGTTCACTGCTCGCAACCCACAAGCTAAAGTCATGAGCTTTAACTGGGGACCTTGGGATGGCGGCATGGTTAACCCTGCATTGAAGAAGATGTTCACCGACCGCGGTGTATATGTCATTCCTTTGCAAGCTGGCGCAGAACTGTTTGCTACTCAGTTACTCAGTGAGACTGGGGCGCAGTTGTTAATTGGTACCTCTATGCAAGGCGCTGACGCTGCGACTGGAGCTGCATCTGTAAAAAAGCTTAATGCGGGTGAGGTGCAAACTGCATCGCGCTCGCAGCATGCAGCAAAAAATACCGGACACGGCCAGCTAACCGCAGTCACATTGACTCGTCGCCTTAACCCCAATGCATTGGTCTTTATCCAAGACCACCGCATTGGCGGTAACCCTGTGCTACCGACAGTGTGTGCTATCCAATGGATGCGCGAAGCGGCAAGTGAAATGTTAGGTACTTGCGTAAAAGTAATTGATTACAAATTACTAAAGGGCATTGTATTTGACGACTTAGAGCCGCAAGAGATGACGCTAGCGTTAACGCCAACAGATGACGGCAAAACGCTTAGCGCCCTCATTAGCTGCCAAGGTCGCCCGCAATATAAAGCGACACTAATCGCCAGCAGTGACAGCGACTTTGACACTGCATCGGTCCGCGCAGAGCCGCTAACGCCAGCTATGTATGCGTTAGATGCAAGCCAAGCGGTAACATCGGCGGCTACCCTGTATGCAAACGGTACACTGTTCCATGGACCGCGTTTGCAGGGAATTGACACCGTAACGCAATTTGACGACAACAGTTTAATCACCACAGTGAAAATCGCTGAGGTTGATGCTACTGACTGCGGTCAGTTTGTTGCACAATCGCATGTTGGTGGCTGTCAGCCCTTTGCTGAAGACTTGTTACTGCAAGCGATGTTAGTTTGGGCAAGACTTAAACATGGCGCTGCTAGCCTGCCCTCATCAATTGGTGAGTTTGTGGTAAACAGCCCAATGGCATTTGGTGAGCGCGGCTTTATTAAGTTAGATGTGGTTAAAACTAGCGCTCGTTCGCTAGCGGCTAACGTGGCTCTGTACCATGAAAATGGTGAGCTAAGCGCTAAGATGACCGCGGCTAAAGTGACCATTAGTAAGAGTCTGAATGATGCGTTTATCGCCCATTCAACTCTTGCGATTGACAAAACACTTAACGAGGCTAAATAGTGACCACTAAACCACTAAGCCCAGCAGCTGAGCCAGCCGCAGACAAAATTGCGATGCCACTACGCATCGCACTTTTGGTGTTGCCATCAATAGAGCTAAACAATGATGAACTGGCGGCATTGCTGCCAGAACTTAACCGCCCTGATGTTAACAGTTCAGGACTAGGTTCTGCACAAGGCGCTTCGTTAGTCGACAGTATTGTGAAGATCACTGTCGATGACTTTAAAGATGCCAGTTTTGAAAAACAGTTAGACCGAACGATTAACGCTATTGAAGATGGCAAGTTAGTACAGCTAAACACAACCGAGCATGCGTTATTAATGATGCCCGCGTTGAAAGCGGCCCAGCTTAGAATACATCCTCACGCACAGCTCACAGCCATGCAGCGAACAAGTAGCAACAGTAGCAACAGTAGCAACAGTGCCGATAGCAGCTTGACTCGCGCACTCGCTCAGGCAAAGCGTGACAGCGCACATTTAAGCAAGCTTGAGCAGCATAGTGATCTTGATAGTAAGGCGCAGTTCGCAGCCATGCATCAACTCATTAGCCAGCTTGCCAGTCGCACTCACTATCGAGACGAGTTAAATGATGGCGTTGCATTAAGCGCAAAACAAGCCAGAAGCCATTATTGGTTTACCGAGTATCATCAAGCACGCGTAGCAGCGATTAGCTTTAACAATGGTCCGCAATCGGTGAGCTTTGTGATAGCCCAAGGCACTGGTTTTATCGCGGCTAAATCTTTGCTTAATCATCAGCGTTTGCAGTTTATCGTGTGCGGTGACAACCAGGCAGAACTTAACCAAGCAATTACCACCTTAGCGGCAGAACTTAAATCACTGACAGCCGAGCATACTAATATCAGCGTGTTGCAAGCGATGGTCAATAATTTAAGGCAGTACAGAACAAAGAGCAAAACAAAGAGCACTAAAACAAGTGCTAAAGCTCAGCTTTGTGCCGTACTCAATGCCAACTCAATTGAGGCTATGCTACTTGAACTGAATGCATTAAAGGCGGCCGTGGCTAAAACCATTGCGGAGCAGACACAGTACAAAACCCCAAGCGGCAGTTACTTCACCGCTCATGCTTTGGGCAACCAAGCCGAAGCGGGCCTCGCTTTTGTCTACCCAGGCGTCGGTACGGTTTACGCCGACATGTTAAGTGAATTGCATCAATACTTTCCAGCGCTATACGCCAAACTTGAACGTGAAGGCGATCTAAAATCTATGCTGCAAGCTGAGCAGATCTATCATTTAGATCCCAAGCGTGCTGCCGCGATGGACTTAGGTGACTTAGCCATTGCTGGTGTTGGCAGCAGTTATATTCTGACGCAACTATTAACCGATGAATTTAAGGTTAGCCCAGACTTTGCATTGGGGTACTCTATGGGTGAAGCGTCGATGTGGGCCAGCCTTGGGGTGTGGAAAAACCCCCATGACTTGATCAGTAAAACCCAAACCGATCCCCTCTTTACCTCAGCAATATCAGGTAAATTGACCGCCGTCAGACAAGCATGGCAACTGAGCAATAATGAACCCGATATTGTCTGGAACAGTTTTGTGGTCCGCAGCCCAGCAACGCCTATCAAAGCCTTGCTAGTCGATTACCCGCGCGCATATATTGCGATTATTCAAGGTGATACCTGCGTCATCGCTGGCTGCGAAAGCCAGTGTAGAGCGCTACTGTCTGCACTGGGTAAGCGTGGCATTGCTGCCAATCGAGTCACCGCCATGCATACTCCACCCGCAATGGAGGAACATAGCAATGTGGTTAGCTTCTACCAGCAACCGCTTCGAGACGAGCTACCAAATAAGATTAAATTCTTAAGCGCAGCAAACCTCTGTGGTGAACCACGCCATCAAGCGATTAATAAGGTTGGTAGCCAAGCGAATCACCTCAATAGTCATGTTGTCGCTCAATCGATTGCCGACACCTTTTGCCATACCTTGGACTTTACTGCGCTTATCCATAGCGCCCAACGTCAAGGTGCAAAGCTATTTGTTGAGCTAGGGGCTGACAGACAAAACTGCACTTTAATCGACAAAATTGCTAAGCAAGACAGTCAAGATAAAAACGCGGCGGCGCTACTTGAAAACGCACCTTGTTGCACAGTGCCAATGAATGCAAAAGGCAGCAGCGATGCCATCAACTTAATAAAAGCACTAGGGCAACTCATTAGTCATGGCGTGCCACTGTCAGTCACACCGCTTATTGATGGACTCGCTCGCGAGATCGCCCGCACCACCTTATTGAGTAAACAGCGACCCAATAGTAAGTCTGGCCAAGGCCAACAAGATAGCAGCAACGCTATCGCTTCGTCCTATGACACTACATCACTCAAAGGGGAAGTCTAATGTCTTTAACAGACAACACTTCTAACCACGTTTCGAGTAAAACCAATACCTCGAGCAAGCAAAGCAAGATTGCCATCGTCGGTTTAGCCACTCTGTACCCAGATGCTAAAACCCCGCAGCAGTTTTGGCAGAATTTACTCGATAAGCGAGATTCTCGCAGCACCTTGACCGATAAAAAGTTAGGCGCAAACAGCGCTGACTACCAAGGTGTGCAAGGTCAGTCAGACCGTTTTTATTGTGATAAAGGCGGCTACATTGAAAACTTCAGCTTTGACTCAGCCGGTTACAAACTATCTGCCAATAGCCTAGCAGGCTTAGATCATAGTTTTTTATGGGCACTCGACACCAGTCGTAAGGCCCTAGAAGATGCTGGAATTTCGCTTGATAACAATGAATTACTCGGCCGTACTGGCGTTATCATGGGCGCCTTGTCTTTTCCGACAGAGCGTTCAAACGACCTATTTCTACCGATTTACCACAGCGCAGTAGAAAAAGCGCTGCAAGATAAATTAGCTAGCAGCAATTTTAAGCTCAGCCCAACCAATGCAGCCACAGCGCGAGCCAATAATGAAGCCACGCTTGAGAGTGCTAACGGCGCGATTGCCCACAACACCTCTAAAGTAGTTGCCGATGCATTAGGCCTTGGCAGCACCCAGCTTAGTCTTGATGCAGCTTGTGCCAGTTCGGTTTACTCACTCAAACTAGCCTGTGATTACCTAAGCACTGGCAAAGCAGATGTGATGCTCGCGGGCGCGGTCTCTGGCGCAGACCCCTTCTTCATCAATATGGGTTTCTCAATCTTCCATGCTTACCCAGATCATGGCGTATCAGTGCCATTTGACGGTGATAGTAAAGGCTTGTTCGCCGGCGAAGGCGCTGGCGTACTCGTGCTTAAACGTCTTGAGGATGCCGAGCGTGACAACGACAAAATATACGCCGTTGTCAGTGGTGTGGGTTTATCCAATGACGGTAAAGGCCAGTTTGTACTGAGCCCGAACCCTAAAGGTCAGGTAAAAGCGTTCGAGCGTGCCTATGCCGCCAGTGATATAGAGCCAAAAGATATTGAAGTGATTGAATGTCACGCCACAGGAACGCCGCTTGGAGACAAAATTGAGCTCACCTCAATGGAGAGTTTTTTTGAAGACAAGCTGCAAGGCTCAAGCGCGCCACTTATCGGCTCAGCAAAATCTAACCTAGGGCATTTGCTCACAGCTGCAGGTATGCCCGGGATCATGAAGATGATCTTTGCCATGAAAGAGGGCTTATTACCGCCAAGCATTAACATTAGCGATGCAATTGCATCGCCTAATAAGCTATTTGGTAAGGCAACGATGCCCAGCTTGGTTCAAGGTTGGCCGGATAAAGCCAGCAATAAGACAGCAGGTGTTAAAACCCGTCATGCCGGTGTGTCAGTATTTGGTTTTGGTGGTTGTAACGCCCACCTGTTACTTGAATCGTATACGCCAAGCTCCGCTGACGCTCCCAAGCTAAAAGCAGCTCTTGCAGATTTAGCTGCACCAGTGACACCAGCGCCGCTTAAAATTGTCGGGCTAAGCTCGCACTTTGGTCCTCTGAGCAATATTAATCAGCTGGATGCGGCGATTGCGAATAATAGCGATGCCTTTATTGCCCTGCCAGCCAAGCGTTGGAAGGGCTTGGAAAAACACCCAGAATTATTGGCTCAGTTTGGCCTAAACTCAGCGCCCAAAGGCGCTTATATTGATAATTTCGAGCTGGATTTTTTACGCTTTAAACTGCCACCTAATGAAGATGATCGTTTGATCTCACAGCAGCTAATGTTGATGCGAGTCACCGATGAAGCTATTCGTGATGCCAAGCTTCAACCTGGCCAAAAAGTCGCGGTATTAGTGGCAATGGAAACCGAGCTTGAACTGCATCAGTTCCGTGGCCGCGTTAACTTACACACTCAGCTGCAACAAAGCCTTGCTGGTATTGGCGTGAACTTAACAGCCGATGAGTATCAAGCACTCGAAGCGATTGCGATGGACAGCGTACTTGATGCTGCAAAACTGAATCAGTACACCAGTTTTATTGGCAACATCATGGCATCTCGCGTGTCATCGCTATGGGACTTTAATGGTCCAGCCTTTACCATATCGGCAGCTGAGCAATCGGTAAGCCGCTGTATTGATGTGGCGCAAAACCTGATTGCTGAAGATAACCTTGATGCCGTGGTCATTGCTGCTGTGGACTTGTCTGGCAGCTTCGAGCAGGTGATCTTAAAGAACAGTATCGCTCCAGTGGCCATGACGCCTAATAGCAAGTCCGCAAGCCAGAATAGTTGGAGTGTGGGTGAAGGTGCCGGCGCGGTTGTCTTGGTCAAAGATGAAAGCACATCTGGTCGCGCCTACGGTCAAATCGATGCATTGGCATTTGGTCATGCGCAGCGGTTATCTAGCGTTACCGATACCCTTTTAAGCCAAGCTGCAACCGATAACGCCAGTGTTAATGTGCTTGAAACCAATATTGCCCCAGGCAGTTTAGCCACCGAGACGGCAAGCTATTCGCTTAGCGCTGCGTTCCCTAACGCAATTGCCACCAGCGCAGATAGCCGTGTTGGCCACTGCTTTGCCGCGGCGGGTATGGCAAGTTTGCTACACGGGTTATTAAATGTTTCGCACGCTGCCGTCTCCAATAGCAAAGCTATAGTGACTAACGTGAGTGAGGATCAAGTATCTCAGTTGCTGCTAAGTCAGAGCGATATCGAGCAGCAAGCGCTACGTTCACGTTTGGCGAGTGAGCTAAAATCAGACGCCAAGCATCAGCTGGTAAAACAGGTGACCTTGGGTGGCCGCGACATCTACCAGCATATTTATGACGCACCGTTAGCCGAGCTAAGCTCGATTCAGCACAAATTTGCCAATGGCAGCGCTTCTAGCGTAAAGCCGCTGCCAATCAAACCTATTATTGCCAGAGCGCAACAGACAGCTCAGCAATCTACCTTACCTATGAGTACAACTACAGCCCCCGTTCAAGTAACGGCTGCGGTTTCGACTCACGCATTAGGCACTTCATCTATGACGACTCAAGTTAAACCGACTCAAATAAGTAATACTGTCACCGCAATTGATGGATCTGCAGCTGACTTAACTGCGTTCCAACAGAATCAGCAATTAGCGCAGCAAGCGCATCACGCCTTTCTGAAAAGTCGCTCCGCGGGAATGCAGGTTGCCGACGCACTGTTAAAGCAACAACTTGCACAAGTGACTGGCCAATTATCCGGACAAGCGCCGGTGTTAACCACTCCTGTCGTTAAACCGGCTGCGCCAGCAAGCGCTGCTAACGTCGCGGTTATTGCGCCGGATCATGCCAACGTAGCGCCTTATATAGCCCCAACAGCTGCGCTTAAGCCTTGTATTTGGAACTACGCCGATCTTGTAGAGTATGCAGAAGGTGATATTGGCAACGTATTTGGCAGTGATTACGCCATCATCGATAGCTACTCGCGTCGCGTTCGCCTACCCACCACCGATTACCTACTGGTATCACGCGTAACCAAACTTAACGCCACCATGAACGAGTACAAGCCTTGTTCAATGACCACTGAATATGACATTCCAGTGGATGCGCCCTACTTAGTCGATGGTCAGATCCCATGGGCCGTTGCGGTAGAGTCTGGTCAATGTGACTTGATGTTGATCAGCTACTTAGGTATCGACTTTGAGAACAAGGGTGAGCGTGTTTATCGCCTACTTGATTGTACCCTGACTTTCCTTGGCGATTTGCCACGTGGCGGCGACACCCTGCGTTACGATATTAAGATCAACAACTATGCCCGTAACGGCGAAACACTGTTGTTCTTCTTCTCTTACGAGTGTTTTGTTGGCGATACTATGATCCTTAAAATGGACGGTGGTTGTGCTGGTTTCTTCACTGATGAAGAACTGGCTGACGGCAAAGGTGTTATTCGCACCGAAGATGAGATTAAAGCCCGTAGCTTAGCAGTTCAGAAAACCTTTAACCCGCTGCTTGATTGTCCTAAAACCAGCTTTAGTTACCCTGAGATCCATAAACTTCTCAGTGCAGATATCGAAGGCTGTTTTGGCCCTAGTCACCAAGGGGCTGCGCAACCGTCGCTTTGTTTCGCATCAGAGAAGTTTTTGATGATCGAACAAGTAAGTAAGCTTGACCGCAATGGCGGTACCTGGGGCTTGGGACTCATCGAAGGCCAAAAGCAACTTGAGGCAAATCACTGGTACTTCCCTTGTCATTTCCAAGGTGACCAAGTGATGGCGGGCTCACTGATGGCTGAAGGTTGTGGTCAGCTGTTACAGTTCTATATGCTGCACCTTGGCATGCATACGCAAACCAAAAACGGTCGTTTCCAACCTCTTGAAAATGCCTCGCAGCAAGTGCGTTGCCGTGGACAGGTATTGCCACAATCTGGCGTACTGACTTACCGCATGGAAGTGACCGAGATTGGCTTTAGCCCTCGCCCCTATGCCAAAGCCAATATCGACATTTTGCTAAACGGTAAAGCCGTGGTTGATTTCCAAAACTTAGGCGTGATGATCAAAGAGGAAGACGAGTGTGTTCGCTATCCGCTAGCGCCTGCGGCGTCTCTCAGTAAAGAGTCTACGAGTGCTCAAGCAACTGCGACTCTTACTAATGACCAAGCGCCTACGGCTTCTCTCAACAAAGGCTACCAACCGGCATCGATTAACGCTCCATTGATGGCGCAAATCCCTGATTTGAGCAAAGAGCCCAACAAAGGCGTTATCCCTATTTCACACGTCGAAGCGCCAATCACGCCGGATTATCCAAATCGTGTGCCTGATACCGTGCCGTTTACGCCGTATCACATGTTTGAGTTTGCCACGGGCAACATTGAAAACTGCTTCGGACCAGAGTTTTCAATCTATCGCGGCATGATCCCTCCACGTACTCCGTGCGGCGATCTACAAGTGACCACACGAGTCATTGAAGTCAATGGTAAACGCGGCGAGTTTAAAAAGCCTTCATCATGCATAGCTGAGTACGAAGTGCCAAACGACGCTTGGTATTTCGACAAGAATAACCACGCTTCGACCATGCCTTACTCGATATTGATGGAAATATCCTTGCAACCTAACGGCTTTATTTCAGGTTACATGGGCACTACATTAGGTTTCCCTGGACTTGAGCTGTTTTTCCGTAACCTCGATGGTGCAGGTGAATTGCTGCGTGAAGTGGATTTACGCGGTAAAACCATTCGCAATGACTCTCGTTTACTCTCTACCGTAATGGCTGGCACCAACATCATCCAAAGCTTCAGTTTCGAGCTCAGTACCGATGGTGAACCCTTCTATCGCGGCACTGCGGTATTTGGCTACTTTAAAGGTGAAGCACTGAAAGATCAGCTTGGTCTCGATAATGGTAAAGTCACTCAACCTTGGCACGTTGCTAAAGGCATTGCCGCTGACACCACCGTCAACCTACTGGACAAAGGTGCTCGTCACTTTAATGCTCCAGCAAGCCAACCGCATTACCGTTTGGCCGGTGGCCAGCTTAACTTTATCGACAGTGTCGAGATTGTTGATAATGGCGGCACAGCAGGTTTAGGTTATCTGTACGCTGAGCGCACGATTGACCCAAGCGATTGGTTCTTCCAGTTCCACTTCCATCAAGATCCAGTGATGCCTGGCTCACTAGGTGTTGAAGCGATTATTGAAACCATGCAAACTTATGCGATTAGCAAGGATTTGGGTGCGGGCTTTAAAAATCCAAAGTTCGGTCAAATATTGTCGAACATCAAATGGAAGTATCGTGGTCAGATAAACCCACTGAACAAGCAGATGTCTATGGATGTCAGCATCACTTCCATCGAAGATGACAGTGATGGCAAGAAAGTCATCACTGGTAATGCCAGCCTAAGTAAAGATGGCCTGCGTATTTATGAAGTGTTTGATATTGCAATCTCTATCGAAGAAGCCTAAAAGCTAGGCTTTTTTGCTTAATTAATGACTAAAGGAGAGCGCTTTAGTCATTAAAAGAATTAAGTATTAATTAAGAGAGTAGTGATTAGAGCTACTTTAGGCTGTTTATAACCTCGTGCCGTGCAAGTTTCTGAAACATGGATGTTTCAGCAAAGTCCTCATGGATGAGTTTATGACGTCTTGCAAAGGCACGGTCATAAACAGTCTCACACTGAACTAAAAGAATAAATTATTAAGGGTCTTAAATATAATGAATCCTACGACAACAAACGAAATGCTATCTCCGTGGCCATGGGCAGTAAATGAGTCCAATATCAGCTTTGATGCCACTGTGATAGAACAACAGCTTAAAGACTTTAGCCGTGGCTGCTACGTGGTCAATCATAGTGATAAAGGCTTTGGCATTGCCCAAACTGCCGATCTAGTCTCCGAGCAAGCGGCCAACAGCAACGCACTGCCTGTCGCAGCATTCACCCCCGCCCTTGGCACTGAGAGCTTAGGTGACAGCAACTTCCGCCGCGTTCACGGCGTAAAGTATGCCTACTACGCTGGCGCAATGGCTAACGGAATCTCATCAGAAGAGCTCGTAATCGCACTTGGACAAGCTGGTATTCTATGCTCGTTTGGCGCAGCAGGTCTTATCCCTAGCCGAGTGGAAGCGGCCATTAACCGTATTCAGAAAGCACTGCCGAACGGCCCTTACATGTTTAACCTTATTCATAGCCCAAGTGAGCCAGCGCTAGAGCGTGGCAGCGTTGAGCTATTTTTAAAGCATAAGGTGCGCACTGTTGAAGCATCTGCCTTTTTAGGCCTGACACCACAAATTGTCTATTACCGTGCCGCAGGTCTTAGCCGTGATAGCCATGGCAATGTGGTTATCGCTAACAAGGTGATCGCCAAAGTCAGCCGTACTGAAGTGGCTGAAAAATTCATGATGCCAGCGCCAGATAAAATGCTGCAAAAATTGGTCGATGATGGTTCAATTACTAGCGAACAGATGGAACTGGCACTCACCGTACCCATGGCTGACGACATCACTGCTGAAGCGGACTCTGGTGGTCATACCGATAACCGTCCATTAGTGACCTTGTTACCGACTATTTTAGCGCTGAAAGATGAGATCCAAGAGAAGTATCAGTACCCAACACCTATCCGTGTTGGCTGCGGTGGCGGCGTTGGTACACCCGATGCGGCACTAGCGACCTTTAACATGGGCGCGGCTTACATTGTTACTGGTTCAGTCAACCAAGCTTGCGTTGAAGCGGGGGCAAGTGAGCATACGCGTAAGTTGCTTTCGACCACTGAGATGGCCGATGTGACTATGGCTCCAGCCGCTGACATGTTCGAGATGGGCGTAAAACTGCAAGTCGTTAAGCGCGGCACGCTGTTCCCGATGCGTGCCAACAAGCTGTATGAGCTTTACACCCGTTATGACTCTATCGAAGCTATTCCAACTGCTGAGCGTGAGAAGCTTGAGAAGCAAGTATTCCGCTCAACACTTGATGAGATTTGGGCTGGTACAGTGGCACACTTCAATGAGCGAGATCCTAAGCAGATTGAGCGCGCCGAGGGCAACCCTAAGCGTAAGATGGCACTCATCTTCCGCTGGTATCTAGGGCTTTCTAGCCGCTGGTCAAACTCAGGTGAATCAGGCCGTGAAATGGATTACCAGATCTGGGCTGGCCCAGCACTGGGTGCATTCAACCAGTGGGCTAAAGGCAGCTATTTAGATAACTACCAAGACCGTAATGCCGTCGATGTAGCCAAACACCTGATGTATGGTGCAGCCTACCTTAATCGCGTTAATAGCTTAACATCACAGGGCGTTAAGTTGCCGACTCAATTACTACGCTGGAAGCCGACACAAAGAATGGCGTAGCGCTTCATTACTTCATCTGTAAAACAATAAAGCCACTGATGACTAGAATAGTTACCGGTGGTTTTTTTTGTTCCCGCAAAAGCTCGCCACTCTGTATTTAATAATCATTCATGAATTCAGCTATGAGGTGGAGGTTTTTATATTATTGATGATATGTTACCTCAAGATAAAAAGGTAATCGGCATCGGTTGCCCTAATTAATAGCTATTACTGATTTTTGTCTGGAGAGTCATGTTTACATTGGAAGTAGAAAAAGGCCTAGTTCTTGCGCTTGTTGAGCAATCATTTGCTCCAAGGTATTTTGAAATTGTATCCAAGGAGAAAGCGCACTTGAGTCAGTGGCTAGCTTGGCCATTACATGCTAATAGCGAGGATTTTTTTAAACATTTCATTACTCGGTCTTTGCTCGATTACGCTGAGGGGAAGTCATTAGTTTGCGCCATGGTTTATGAAGGTAAAGTCGTCGGCAATGTGAGTCTTAACACGATCAGCCAGTCACTTAGAAAGGCTGAGATTGGCTATTGGCTCAGCGCTGAATACCAAGGTAAAGGCATTGTCAGTAAATCCGTCAGCAAGCTAATCAATGTTGCCTTTACCAAGCTAGGCTTAGAGAAAATTGAAATTATGGCTGCGGTAGAAAATAGTGCTAGCCGCCGAGTGGCTGAACGCTTAGGTTTTAATTTAGAGGGGGTGATCACCCAAGCTGAAAATCTAAATGGTCGATTTTATGATCACGCCGTATATGGGCTGAACTCGTCCACATTTATTGCCGCCTAGCTCTGCAGCAACAAGGAAGGGGTTATGCTATAGAGTCGACATTTGCTGTGCTCAGTTTTGCTGAAAATACGTTAGGATTGTCGGCGGTTCATGCGCTGGTTGATCGTAACAATATCGCCTCGGTTAAGGTTTTCGATAACACAGGCTTTCAGTTTATTGAGCTAGCGGCTTTAACATCGGTATTTATCGTATCAACTTGTAGTAGATAGAAGTAATACTAAACAATATAAAGGTAGGGACAAATGGAATTTACTCAATCTAGCTTTCAATATTTCTTTGCTCATTTCTATGGAATGTTCATTAATGTGATGAGTTATTGTGTCACGGCTGCAATTTTTCATTACTTCTTACTACCAGAAAGCGAACAATTTGACATCTGGTACATCTTAATTATGACAGCAGGGGTTATTCATTATTTGATAACAATATATCGAGAAGGGTACAAGGTTATAAAGCTCACAGAAAATGAGTTTATCTATCAAGATAACAAAAATATTCAAAGATTTTCTTGGGACAATTTTGAAGGCTACAAAGTCTCTAGAATGATCCCCTATGACATCATTATTAAAAATAAGAAATACGGTAAAACTAAGTTTAGTTATTTTACATTTTCACTTACACAAAGAAGACAAATCCTCTCGCTCCTACAAAGTAAGTGCAATTAAAAAATCACTTTTGTCATTATCACCTCAAAAGTAGCGGGTAGGATACTGTCGATATCACAATAAAGTTGTATGACTTATCCAGCGGTAAAGAAGTTCTAATTTACTCACCGGAATTCACCACTAAGCTTAAACAAGCTGCAGAAGTCCATTTTGGTGGTTACGCTTTAACTTTGACGACCGATTTATAGGGATAGTCAATCAGTTTTGAAAGCAAGCCTTAGGGCTTAAATGTGTACGCTCAGAGGAAGCTTGGCATTCGAGATATTATCACTTAGAACCAGTTCCAGACTAAATGCCACTGTTTTACGCTGTAAAGCCCCTGAGACATGATTTTAATGAATCCAAACTAATTAACCTAGAAAAAAGCCAACAACTATCAGTATGTTGGCTTCCTTAAAGGCGAATACAAAAACTAAACGTTGCGCCAATGCTGAACTCAGTGATCTCATAGGGTAAATTGTAGTATCTCACCCGAGCTGTGGCAGCCCATTGTGGGTAAACTGATCGTTGGTTTGCAAACTAGCGTACCAATCGGTACCGTCATCGCGACTGCGCAATTAACAACTATAAAGATCAGCACTTTAACTATTGGAAACTCTCTGCTACTGCGGAGCATCAATATGCAAATACAGCTAAACACCTAACCATTCCTGGTTGTTATCCGCCAAAGACTCTCAAAAATTACCTAAACATCGCCACCAATAAACATTAACTAGTCCATTCTCGTCAGCCGGATTACGCGCCCTACAATCACTATTGCCCCCTAACTTAAGACAAGCGAATTACCTAGCCACTGCTACAATTAAATAAAACAATCGTCAGTACAATGCATTAAAAGTACTAACAACATAGGCATCTAATAGCAATTGAAAGCACTTAGCTTCAATCAAATTCAAATTCGGGTATTTACGATCATCGTAGTGGTGTTCACTTCTGTTGTTTTTAGTTATCGTATTTGGGTACAAATACCGCAGCTTGAAGACACTATGATAAAGCTATCTGAACGAGAGATCAGTAGCCTAATGTTTGGTATCGAACGCATGAATAAACCGATGATTACTCTTAACTATGATTATGCGGTTTGGGATGAAACCTATGAGTTTGTACTACAACCAAACTCTGTTCATAGTCTGCAATATTTGCATGAAAACTTTCTCAATGACACATTCGTTCGATTAGAAATAGACGCTGTGTTTATATTTGATACTCAATCTAATCTCTTATACTCAAAAGGCTATCACCATAAAATTCAGCAAGAGCTTCAATTCGATTTATATCGCTTCGACAAGTATCCTGAAAATAAAATATTAACCGACACCCCCTATAACGGCACTCAGGTGATACCTAAAACGGGTGTTATATCTACCCTTTCTGGAGCCGCGTTTTATAGCTCAACCCCCATACTCGTTTCAGATAAGAGCTTAGCCTCCAATGGTTTTCTAGTGTTTATTCGACTTATTGACCAGGAGTTTATCGACGAAATGTCCCTCTTCACTGCAACGCCCGTGACGATGGAACCTATTGACGGCAAAAGTGAAATTGAGGGAGTTAAAGATTTAGATGCTGAAATAGAGCTAACCAAGATAGTGCCATTCAGCCAAAGACTCATTAGAAACACCAAGGGGGAGCCGACCCTCATCGTCACCGTGTATCACTCCAATAGAAAACCACCTTCAATCTGGGGAATGGGTCTGCTGAGCATTGTTTTTGCGATGATAGCCCTATTAGTCACCGTTTACCTTCTGCTCGCTGGGTTTATTATTCGCCCAGTGCAACGTCTGGCAAAAAATGTCAAAGCGATGGATAAAAGGCAGCGATATAAGCAACTTCCCAACAACTACATTATCGCTGAGCTAAGAAATATAGCATTTCATTTCAATGCACTTATGCTTACTGTGCAGAGACAGAACACTTTATTGAGCCAGCAAGTCTACGTTGATGAATTAACCCAAATTGCTAACCGTCGTGCATTTGAATTGCATCTAGAAAGTCAGGTTCAGTTATTAAGGCGACAAAGTATTGGCTTCACCTTGCTCTTAGCAGATATTGATTATTTTAAGCAATATAACGATACATTAGGTCACGTAAAGGGGGATGAAGCATTGAAAGCGGTGGCGACTTTACTGGAGCAACATTTTAAACGTGCAGAGGATATGTGCGCACGCTTTGGCGGTGAAGAGTTTATTATGCTCTACAGTGATATTCCATTCGCTGCACTTGAACGTAAGCTGTTAGAAATATTAGATTCACTGCAAACTTTAGCCTTACCTCACCCTAGCTCAGATGTGGCAGATCATCTCACCGTGAGCTTTGGTGTCTGCCAAGTTTTACCATTACCAACAACCTCCTACAATGCAGACGGCTTCATCACGGGAAAACAGATTACTGAAATGGCTGATAAGGCGCTTTATCAAGCGAAAAAAAATGGAAGAAATCAATATTATAAAGTCACGATTACAGCCAATCAACTCCCTCTCACAAATCAAGACTAAATAATGCTAGTGGCATAAATATGAGTATGCCCGACCTCTGTTATGCTTTAATTCGGTCTGCTGATGATTCCTATGCTAATTAAAAAGAAAGGCTAATAATGGTAACTAATACTGGCGGCACCATAGTTAGTGTCTGAGATTTGCCCCTCATGCTGCGGACTGCCACGAAGTGTTGCAAATAGAATTCCCCAACTGCCCCAACGCATCGCAAACCCCATACTCAGCTGGCCTTGCTCATGAATAAGCTCTACTGAGTGACTATCTTTAAAGGTATTGCCATCAATAGTGATGTCATTGAGTACGTAGCTACCGTATGCTGACATATAGAACATCCAATTAAACCCTCTATCAGACATATAGCCGTAGGGGTTGGCGCTATGGGAAGCCGTAGGATTGATGCTAGCGTAGGTTTCATCTAGTCCGCTACCGACTCTAAACGTTAATCCAAAGCCTGCGTCGCTGCGCAAATTACCAATACCAGCCTGACTGTAGAAACTCACATCGGTGGCTATCTGGTTAGAGAGTGCTAGCCGCGCGAAACGATGTAAATACTCAGACTCTATACGAAATACAGGCTCGTTCTCAAGTTGATGGTCCCAGCCTTGAGGGTTTCTAGCATCAATAACACCATGAATGAGACTTTGTGTTTGCTCAGCTAATGAAGCCGGACCAACGACACCGACATCAAGCATTAAGCTGGTCGCAATGTTATTATCGAACTGGCGTAATTTGACCTGCCAAAGTAACACGCCAGCGTACGGCCTATCATCAAGGATTAATTGATCCGTATCTAGATCAGATGGGGTAAACATTCCCTGAACGATGGCATAGCTGAGAGTATAGTTGCCTTTATCTCCCTGATTAATATAGGTCCAATCGCTGCTCCATCGCACCCACTCTGGCATATCAATATCATCAAAGCTGGCGATTGGTGCCTTTCCCCACGCGTAACCCACACCGTTACTGTAGCCGTCATCGGTTGGCTCAAGCACACCGAAAGCATCATTTTCAAAAATGAACTGCCCCCAACTATTTTGCCGAAGAGGTGTTTCTTCAGCTAAAGCAACATAGGTAACAGAGGAGAGTATAAGAACAAATAATGGACGAATAATTTTTAGCACGCTATTTATGAGTTTAATAAAGACATAAAGCTATTATAGGTGACGATTTATGAAGGGAGAAATGAATAAATAGCATACCATGTTGTTGCTCTCAAAAAACGGTTGAAAGTTGATATTCTCGCAAGAGCATCATCAAGATACTCACGCTTAAATACGAGTCAACTTTTCCTCTTTCTTAATTCGAATACCTTCATGAGCGAGTTCAACATCAATCTCACAATCAAGCTGCGATTGATCCAGTTTTTCACATCGATTGAGTGTCAATCTGTACTGTTCATTTCTCAATGCTGAAAGTACTTCATCGCAAGCAAATGATTTTTGGTTTACCTCTTTAAAACACAAACCTTGCTTACTGACTTTCTCTCCGTCTTTGCCGATAAGGTAGTCCCAGTCATCTCCCCATGATTTGATCCTCATGGTGTACTGTTCATTTTCGGTAAAAATGGTCAATTCAGGCGCAATTTTAACACCAAAATCCATCTCATTAATGGCATAGATCCCAATATCACAGGCTACTGACTCTTGCTGTGTATCTTCACTATAACGGGTTGTCTCAGCTGCGAGGGCTATCTCAAAAGTCAGATCCTTTTGACATGCAGATAAACAGAGTAGCCCTAAGGCTATAGCAACATACTTAACCGTAATCATTGAGTACTTATTCACTCTTGTAACTATTTGTATCAGATACTAACAAATATAAATGGCAATGTTTAGTACTAAATCTGACGCGGGGACAGATGAGATAAGATATAACCTAATGGAATATAGGGTATATTCAGAATAATTATGCACCCAAGCCTAAGTAGGCCATCACATGTGCTATTACAGCACAAATAATCAGCATTATATTTTAATTTTTTAGAGCTATAAAAGTTAACTGACTCCATTCATGACCGCTTAAACAGAAAGTATAGACACCGAAGTCGCTATACTTAGTCATTGATCGAACTGTCACTTGCTGTTTAACTCACTTGGGACTGATCTCGATTCGGTGCAGTAGTTTACTTGGCAATAGAGGCGTATGCTGCTGCGCCGCGTACTCGGTAAAACCGACACGATAAAAATCAGATAAGGGGTGACCCGACTGACCACCAGGAATAGATAAAACACCATTAGCTTCGTCACCAGGCTGAACGATAAAGCGCTGAGATGCACCGAATGAAGATCCCTGAACCGCAGGCATATAGCTATCACCAAAACCTGTCATTGTAGGCATATCTAGCAACCTACTTAATATCGGAATTTGCTTGGAAAACGGATGTTGGATTTTTAGCTGATTAACACGCCCCCAAGCTAAGTCATCCATATTGCTGTCTTTACTATGTTTAGCCAACAGTTGCAGCTTACTCTGTTGATAAATACTCAGCATATATTCTGACCAACTTGAGTGTTTCTCCGGTAACCAAGATTTTGGTTGAGCCTCTATTAATTGCCACATCGCAGGCTCAAGATAGCGCTTCACTGGCGATAGACTCAGAGACGACATTCCCAACTGGGTTTCAAGCGGGGCAAAGCTGTTATCAATAAGCTGCTGCCTATATTGCCTGACTAAAGTGTAACCAACAGAGTCACTACAAGCGCAGGCTTCCCAACCATTTAAATAGGCAATATCTTTCGCAAAACGCTTTGGCTGAGTACTTAGCAGCGCAATTAACTGTTGCTGCCACGGCAGTAAAAAACGTGCTTCGTTATCTAATTGTAATTGGTAAAAGTCATCGACCGTAAAGTCATTACCGGCAAAGAGTCGGTCTCGAATTTGTGAACTACGGGCACCCAAAGCGTAACCGCCATCTCCTAACCCTTTATGTTGCTTGGTTGAAACCACCCGCGAGTTGCCTGACCACAATCGGTGAGTCTCTGGATTAACAACTTCAGGTAAAGCGACTTGATCGATAAGCCAGTTACCCGCTTGGTAATCAGACTCTGCAATTGCCACATCACTTGGATTGCTTCTAGATGGGAAGGCTCCAGCGGGCTTCCATGCCGCATTTCCAGCAGTATCAACCAGCATCATATTCTGCACGGGTATTCCCATATGGCTGGCAATCGCGATCCCTTGTTGCACATTTTTGATGCTATCAAGTTCGACGAGCGACATATCAACAGCGTAATCCTGGTGCCCTACCCACGAAAGCGCATAGCGCTTCATTTGGCTCTCTCTGACCGGGCCAAATGGAGACATTAGGAGCTTATAATTGACCTTTGACTCCGGCAACATAATCTCTTCATTCTCAAAGGTCAGCGTCGTGTTATCGTCAATTTCAACCCAATCAGCGGTATCAATATAAGCATTAGTAAACCCCCATGCTACATGGCCATTACTGCCCACCACAATTGCCGGAGCACCAGGCAGCGACACTCCAGTAATACTGACATCGTCGCCATTATGTTGATAATTAAGCTGAGCGCGGTACCAAATGATTGGCACAGCAAAAGACAGGTGCATATCATCAGATAACATGGCATTGCCATTCTTAGTCAACTCACCGGTTACGGCCCAATTATTACTGCCTATATCTAGTGGTTCAGCGATCTCTTTTGGCATTGCCTGACCAATATAGAGTGGTGACAAAGGTGGGATTACAGGCTGGATTAAGCTGATAAGGCTGCCATCTAATGGCGCCTGATATTGACTGGGTTGCAGAATAAAGTCGACCATTTCAGCACCAAATATCGACTGTATGTAAGTGAGGGTCAAATCTCGCTTAATGGTGTTACCTTGCAGGTCAAGATACATACTATAGATAACCAGTAAACTGTCAGCGGGCTCCCATGGACGAGGCTTTGTGCTAGTCACAAGATATTCAAAAGCTTTAACCGATTGGGCCGCAACCGCATCATTCACCCCTTGAGCATAAGTTTGTAGGCTCTTTAGGTGCGCCTTGGGCAGGCTTGTTAAAATATTATTGGCACGCTTTCTTAATTGATGAAAACGGCGACTCTTATCCAATTCAAGTGCTTTTTCACCAAAGATTTCAGCTAACTCTCCAGCTGAGTTGCGTCTCAACAGATCCATTTGAAAAAAGCGATCTTGCCCGTGGGCATAACCTAAACCGTACGCTGCATCCTGGCGACTACTGGCCGTCACCACCGCAGTACCTAAACGGTCTCGTTCAATACTAACACTGTCGCTGATAGCATCACTGTCTATGGAAGCATCGAGCTTTGGCAAGCTCATAAACAGCAGCAGGTAAACACCCACAGCTGCGATAAATACGATAGAGAGCAAACCAATAGTTGTTATTTTTATTATTGTTTTCATTACGATCCTGTAGGGGTAACGCTCCGATACACCATCATAAACTGGGTTGCAAATTTGTTAAACACTCATTTGAAATTAATTTATTATCCTACTAGGCAACGAATAAATAGCTGCATTTATGGGTATATATGGCAAAATCGTTGGCAAGTTCACACTGAAAAGATGATTGATGGCAAAACCAAATAAGAAAGGGCCAACACAAACCGTTGAGATATTTTGCGCAAAGTGTCGCGAGTTACTTTATAAATATCGAAAAGGTGGCAAAGGCGCGCTAATAAAGTGCTTTAAAGAACGCATTGTGACCGACTATACGACCGCCCCCTGCACATGCCCTAAATGCGGGCAGATTTTTGCCAGAGACACCTTAGTCCGTGGCGCCCCCGCCTATAAATTTGCGGGCGGTAAGGTCACAATGAAATAGTGATCTTTTTGAGATAACAATATCACCCGAGAGTCGTGACATACTGTTATAATCTAAACTGGCGACCGTGATAGCACATCGTCTTTAACTGCAATAGCAACATCACAAACTGATAATTGAGACTCACCATGCCGTTTTCAAAGCTTGGATTAAGCAATCCAATCGTTACCGCTGTAACCGAACAAGGTTACACCACCCCAACCCCAATCCAAGCTAAGAGTATTCCGGTGATCTTAAGTGGCCGAAATCTAATGGCCGCAGCCCAAACAGGTACAGGTAAAACGGCCAGCTTTGTGTTGCCAATCCTGCAGTTACTCAGTCAATCGGAAACTCAGCGTAAAAAACGTATTAGGGCATTGATCCTTACACCTACACGCGAACTCGCCGTGCAGGTTGAAGCCAATATTGCACAGTACGGTAAACACTTAGATCTCACATCTATGGCGATGTATGGCGGCGTAGACGCTGAGCCACAACGACAGCGTTTACTCGACGGCGTAGATATCCTGGTTGCGACTCCCGGTCGATTACTGGATATGTATACCCAGCGAGCGATTCATTTTGATGAGCTAGAGATTTTAGTACTCGATGAAGCAGATAGAATGCTCGATATGGGTTTTATCGAAGACATCGACAAAATTATGGACAAGTTGCCTACTGACAGACAAAGCTTACTGTTCTCGGCGACCTTGTCACATCAAGTTAAAGCACTGGCCAAAACCACGGTAGATAGACCCGTTGAAATCTCGGTTATCACCAATACTGATTCCAAACCAAAAATTGAGCAATGGCTAACCACGGTAGATAAAGATAAGAAATCTGCCCTGTTAAGCCACTTAATTAAAGAAAACGCCTGGCAACAGGCGCTGATCTTTATCGAAACCAAGCAAGGTGCAGCAAAGCTCGTTAGCCAACTCGAAAAACGCGACATAGCCGCCGAATGTATTCATGGCGGCAGAAGCCAAGAGGTTCGAGAGAAGATATTGGCCGACTTTAAGAGCGGCAAAATTGGCTTGCTGATAGCAACTGGCGTTGCGGCCCGAGGCCTAGATATCGACGAATTACCTTTAGTGATTAACTATGACCTTCCCTATCCGGCCGATGATTATATTCATCGTATTGGACGTACAGGCCGAGCGGGTGCCAATGGCGAAGCGGTATCTCTGGTTTCAAAAGATGATTTCAAAAACTTATGCATGATTGAAAGTCGACTAGGTCAGCTAATCGAGCGCAGAGAGATTGATGGCTTTGCTCCTCGAAAAGAGGTGCCTGTATCAGTATTGAACTTCAAGCCAAAGTTTAAAAAAATGTCTGACAACAAGGATACAGCCAAGCGCGAATCTAAACGCAGCGTAAGTAAAGCGCCAGCCAAAAAGCGCACTGGCCAGCAGGATTCGAAAAATAAAGCGAGTAAAGACGTTAATAAGTTACCGCCGAACCCCTGGAATACATAAGGGTTCTTTTCGGGATAGTTAACCTTTACAGCTTAACTATCCCGTCGCTTTTACCGCAACGATAAATCCTAGCGTGAATGTCTAGCTAACCCCATATTTAACAATCAAATAAAATGAAATTACACCAGCTAACACTTAAACTCGTTTTAGTGTAAACGAGTTAATCTGTTTGAAAATTGCTTTTAATCCCTCCTATACTCTAAGAGTATTGACTCTACTAATCCAATGTAGATAGGCTTTTAATCAACAGTATTATTGCGCGCGCAGCCAATATTTAAGTCGTTCAACCTAGAGATATAAAACGCTGAAAGAGTAGTTAAATAGCCAAATTCTAGCAAAAACCTGATACATGAAAAACTCTGGTTCAATCAATAGAAGGCATTTATGAGTGCAAATCAAGCACCACTAAAAAAGCGCAACTTAGGAGTTCCACTCTTGGTGGCGACTTTAGTGATAGCTGCAGTTTTGAGCTTCGTTTTTTATCCAGGCAGTAAGCAAGCGCCCTTAGATAAAGGCGCCATAATTATACTGCCAGTAAAAATCGATCTAAATACAGCAACCCCTCTTTGGCAGCAATACGCCCACCAAGAAAGTATTATTGCGCAACTGTATAACTCCAATTCATTTCCTGTCCTGCAAGTTGAAGATGTCATTAGCTTTTTACTGCAAAACTCGAATTATATTGAAGATACGCGCCCACTACAGGTTAGCAAATTACTCACCTTTTCCGGTGCATCTTTAGTGGTGGGATCCGTTATTACTAAGAGTGATAACCGCTACCAACTAGCATACAATTTTTACGGCCCGAGCCAGCAACAAAGTGGCAGCATCCAAGCCGAGGATATTGAGTCCTTATATGTTGACTTAGCTAAGCTAATTAATGACAGAACCCAATCTAAGGGCGATGCTAATAACAACAAAAATCTAACCTACTTTGACAATCCGTTGCTTATTTTGGCCATAAAACAGCTGCAATACCGTGAAACGACCGCAGCCAGTGAAACACTGAAACAATTACTAGTATCTGACGCTGACAATTTTATAGCCCAAAGACAATGGGCTGAAATGCTACTCAAACAGCAACAATTTGTAGAGGCAGAAAAAATATTATCTACTGCGCTAACGCAAGCTGAACTAGCAGGCAACCGTCGCGAGTCGGCTCGCTTAGGCTTAACATTGGCAAAAAGCTATATTGAGCAGGGTGAATTAGTCCGCGCGCTACCGATCTTATCCCAAAGCCGCAGTAATGCAGCAAATTCACAAGACTGGCTTTATCTTGCTTATGTTGCTGCCTGGGCAGGCCATGTAAACGAGCGGCTGGGCCGCTATGCAGCCGCCAATCAGCAATACCAGCTGTCTGTCGACTATCATAATATGGTTGGCTATCAACCAGGCCAAGTCCTTGGTTTAAATAATTTAGCAGAACTGGCGATACTAGAGCATAACTACTCGAAAGCTTATAAAAACATTCAGCGTTCAGTGACAATTGTGACTCAAAAAGACCTTGTAGATTTAAAGCCAGAAACTATGGCGTTACTGACTAAAGTTGAGAATAAGCTACAAGGTACTCGCTAACGCTTATTTTTGATTAAACAGGTTCATCGCGCTGCGGCTCATCACGCGAACACCAGTATTAATCGTCAGTGGGTAATCTGGGGCGAATTGACTCGAGTGCAATGAGGGTAACGCCTCTCCTTTATCCAAGCTTATTTGATACGCGTCTGGCTCGACAGCCCCTAACCAGAAAATGGTGATAGGGCGCTTTTCAGCGGTAAGACCATATAAACCAAAATCTTCCCCCGCCATCACAGGCTCAGATTTGAGCACATTTTCAGCACCAATCTCCTGTTCAATACTTGCTTGTACGTTTGCCGCTAAAGTTGGGTCATTATACGTTGAAGGAATTCTTTCATCTTCATGGACATAGACTTCTGGCATCAGCTCACCAGGCAGGCCGGCACTAATCGCAATCCCTTTTGTGAGACGCTTTAGCGCCTCAATTTGTTGCAAACGCACATCGGGATTATAGGAGCGCAATGTTAACTGTAGCTTCACTTCATCTGAAATAATATTATGCTTTGAGCCACCATGAATCGATCCAACGGTTATCACATTTGGCTCAAGCGGTGAGATCTCACGACTCGATATAGTTTGCAGTGCCAGTACTATTCGAGAGGCCAACACCACAGGATCTTTGGTTGCATGCGGGTACGCGCCATGTCCGCCCTTACCTTTGACTTTAATATCCACCGAGTCGACATTGGCTAACGCATAACCAGGCGCTATTCCGACCTTTCCGGCGGGAATGCCAGCACTGACGTGTAAGCCTATGACATAATCTGGCGCAGGGAATTGAGTAAATAGGCCCTGTTTCAGCATCGCTTTAGCTCCGCCTCCGACCTCTTCCGCAGGTTGTGCGACCATCATTAAAGTGCCTTGCCAGTCCGCTTTATTAGCCACTAACTGCTGTGCGGTGCCAATCAGGCTCGTCATATGAATATCATGCCCGCAGCCGTGCATAATGCCGACCGTGTTATTACTGGCGTCTGTCGTTGTCACAGTTGAAGCGTAGGGCTTTCCTGTCTCTTCTATGATGGGCAGCCCATCAGTATCCGCTCTTATCATGACAGTAGGCCCGGCACCATTTTTATAGATCCCCACAACGCCATAACCACCAAACTGCTCGGTCACTTCAAAACCCAATGCAGCGAGCTCTTTTGCCATACGTGCACTGGTGGATTTTTCTTGATAAGACAGCTCTGGGTTTTGATGAAGGTGCAGATATAACTGCTCAAGTTTTGGCATCGCTTTATCGACCGAGTCACTCAAGGTTGCAGCATTAGTATTGCCACTCAATGATCCTGCAAGCAACAGGCATAAGCTAACTGCTAACGGGGTTTTCGAAAGTATTTTCATCGCGATGCTTTCCATTTCAAATGGTTATTGAAATGTTAAGCTAACATAGCAATTATTAAAGTGTGAAATTAATACTCGGTGTTAATCCCTCCCCTCTCACAAACCACTCATTAAGGCTCAATGAACACGAGTCAAAAAGTCAGCTTTAAAGGTACTGAGGAGGCGAGTTATAAAACAAAAATGCAGCCAAAAGGCTGCATTTCAACAGTGATGTCAGCGTTACAAACGGTAAGTTAACGACAGCTTAGCGTTACGCTCTTCTCCTGGCATTCCGCCTAAGAACATCGCTTTGCTGTAATATTCCTCATTGAAGAGGTTATTAACATTAAGCTGCACTTTCCACTGCTCTACATCATAGCTAATTGCAGAATCAAGTACGGTGTAGCTCGGCACATAACCATCTGGGATCCCAAATGAATCAGAGTTGGTGCTGCGGTCATCAACGTATTTAGCGCCCAAACTGATATTTAGCGGGCTTTCTAATGAGAACCAATCGGCACCATAAGTAACCCATGCGCTTGCGGTGACATAAGGAACCCCTTTTTGGCGGGTATCATAGCTACTTCTGTTAGGATCTTTTTTATCACGTGCATCTTGGTAAACACCATTAACGTTAACCATCCATTGCTCACTGATATGTGCATTTAGATCAAGCTCTACGCCGGTTGTTTCCTCTTTACCATTATAGAAACTTTTAGCGACGCCAGGTGCAGATACACCCTCTTCATAATCAGGGTTTGAGTACTCTAAGTTCGTGCGTGCACTTTTAAAGAATACCAACGACGCCAGCATTTGATCTTCAAAGGCTTTATATCTAATACCCAAATCATCACTTACAGATTCAGAATCGGCTCTGTCCTCACCCGTCCCGTCAATGCCACCGAGGATGCTATAGGCTGTGCGCCCCTTCGAGTGATTAACAAAGAAAGACAGATCTTCTGTAGGCATGTAAGTCACACCTAAATTGTACGTCACGCCATTATCCGTCGTATCAGCTTCCGCTCTAGGTTCAGCCTTACTGGCTGAATAACGTGGGTCTACACCTAAATGTTGATAAGATTGCTTTATCTCATTAAATGCAACACCAATACGAGTCGTAAAGCCATATCCTAAATAACCAACGTGCTGCAGACCTACACCCCAAGCATTGACCTTTTTGTTGTAGTTACTCGTCATCAATGGATCATGATCTTCAAAGCTACCTTCAGCCCAATTAGGGTTACGGATATCGTAAATATAAGGCAAAGCGCCTTGGTAAATAACCTCTCCAGCTTTGTTCTTAATCACCTTGTCTGCATCGTAAATAGAGTACTGCTTGAACGCTATATTTCTATCTTCAAAGTTAGCATTAACCAGTAACTCGTTATCAATATTGCCTATTTGAAAGTCATAGCGAAGATCGGCAAAGTACTGCCAAGATGTTTCTTCCGCTTCGACTTTACGGTACTCCTGTCGACGCGCAGCAAATGGATATAACACACCATCTTCAACTAACGGAGCACGTGGATCTTCATTTATCTTGCCGCGTCGATCCCAATAAACATAATTATATGCACCCGTTTGACGAGCAAAACCTGAGGTGTAATCACGGTACTGCAACTGTTGATTCAAAAACAGATTATCGTTGAAATAGATATTGTGGGTTAACTTAAAGCGTAACTCTTCACCTTCATTATCTTTCGCCATTGGTGAAATAATCCCGGCATTGCCAAAAGCGTAGGGTGTTTGCCCATCATTACTTGAAAGCGAATCTGCTAGCTGTTGGCGTTGTGCATCAGTTAGTTGTAGCCCTGCGTTATTTGGGTCATTAATCAGATCTTCCCAACTAACATCCCCAGCCCCCTTACCGCCTACAGATTCAGCGTTAAAGATACGGATCGGGTGACCAATTGAATCAACTGCAATAGCATCTTTAATGTAGCTTGCTGATAACATTAGGTCTTGGCTATCGCTTACGATATATTTCAATGAAGTGTAAATTTCATCTCTATCAGTACCGATCTCACGATAGCCATCACTGCGACCACTTTTTGCCACAACTCGGTAAGCTAGGTTATCGGTGATCCCACCGCTACTATCAACAGCAAATGAATACGTGTCCCATTGACCAACTTCAGCAGTGAACTCATTTAAGGACTCAAATTGCGGCTTTTTCTCAATAAGGTTAATTACGCCACCGGCACTGCCCATACCATAAAGGCCTGTTGCTGGACCTTTTAAGACCTCTACAGACTCAACATTTGTCAACGAACGTGTGGGGTTAAAAGTATTACCGAGTCCTGCACCACCATACATACCGTCGTAAGTATAGTTAGCGCCCAATCCTCTGATCACTAAGTTGTCACCGATACCATAGTTATTACCCGCTTGAGTAACACCACTAATGTTGCGCACTAAATCCTGGAGGTTACTCACCCCTTGCGCCTGAATAAGTTCTTCATCAACAATAACCACCGCAGCTGGCGTTTCCATTAGTGACATGTCGGACTTGGTTGCTAACCCTGAGTTCATCACCACTTGATTTTGTCTGCCATAGACGGTGATCCGTTCGATGTTACTATTCACTTCAGCCACTTCAGCCGCGTAAATTGTTGTCGGTAAGTATGTCGATGCGCACGCAATTGCTAACATTGAATAACGAAAATGTTTCATCCAGTAACCCCACTTAAGTATTATGCGGCGAGATGATAACCATTATCATTAACATTACAACAAGCATTTAAACAACTACCACAAAGCCGATTCGTTTGTGATTGTTTTTGTTAGATTTTAAATCAAAAACTTACAAAGTAAATTATAATAAAATTCATATACAGCAATAAGATAGGTGACCTACATCACACATCCCAAAATGTAACAACATGGTTGTTTTTCACTCGAGGTATGAGAGGTAAACAACAACGAAGCAAAACAAATACCTCGATACTGAAAACCTCGACACTGCTAATAAGCCAACCATAACTTTATAAGTCTTTAGTAGTATGATCTAGGTCGTAGTAAATTAACCATTGGCGAAGTAAAGCTGCCAGCGATAGCGTAAACAATGCCCACAAAGAGAAGCTTCCTGCATAATCGTCCTCATGCTCGATATAGCCACTGTCCCAATTGGCACTTTCTAACGGTAAGGCATACAGGCTGTCAAATTCGTTTGAACTGACTGTCGCCACAATATCGCCGTAGCCGAACTCATAAAGATCAATAAGTACATCGTAATGATCGGTGCTAAAACCAACATCCAATGTTGTTAACACCACAAAATCGTCATCGGTCGCATCACCGAAAATACTAAATACATCGGTAGTGTAATAGTGTTCCCAAGGACCACCGTTGCGACTGAGGTATAGCTCTGCGAACACGTCTGCCCTTTCATTAATGTATATACCATTAACATCCGCATCAAATGTCACACTAAAGGTTTGATAAAAGCCATCGGCGTCATTATCAACAAACAAACGACTATAAGCATCGTAAATATAAAAATCTCGATAGATGCCATTAGCAAACAATGCCGCTGATGCTGACATTTGTTGATTGACTAATGTCTTCTGA
Organism: Shewanella sp. KX20019; assembly: GCF_016757755.1. Classification (NCBI taxonomy): domain Bacteria; kingdom Pseudomonadati; phylum Pseudomonadota; class Gammaproteobacteria; order Alteromonadales; family Shewanellaceae; genus Shewanella; species Shewanella sp. KX20019. Next base: position 3,739,251 of record NZ_CP068437.1, read on the forward strand.
GCTTTATCGATATGAGACTGGATAACTTGCTCTCTACTGTTAGGGCCTAGCGAGCTAGAGCTAACCTGTATGCGTTGAGCTGAGAGTAACTCGCCCTGCGCTGCTGATAGCGTTGCACTATGCCCATCAACTGCTTGAACCTTGCCTTCTATATAGCCTGCAGATACGCTGTGAATTTGGTTAACGTCTTGCGCTAAAGCAGTTAGCGGCAGTAAACATGCACCAAGCAAAGGTAACAGTTGCAGTGATTTGGTCTGGGTTTTAGTTAGTTTCATTATCACCTCAAGCGATTAATTTCGTTGAGGTCATTAAAGTCTAACCTAAATGAACACAAGCTGAACATCGATAATAACCACTTAGCAGGCTCAACGACCATGGTCAGTATTCAGCTTGGGTTCATCTTTAAAACGCTATATCTAAGCTATTCCTCCTCCCCTCTCGATACAGGAGTGATGACTAATCTAGCAGGATCTTTTAAACTGGTAACACTTCAACCCTTTGGTGCTCTTAATGAAAGCTGTTTTACTGTTGATATTAATACCACTACTGATGCTCGGCTCATTACCCGCCTATGCTGGCGGATATTACGCCACGATCTCGACAGCCTCGATGGCGATGGCTACAAGTGATCGCGCGAAGTCACTTAAAGTGAGTAGTCCACAGCAAGCAGCCCAATTAGTTAAAAGGAAGTACCCAGGGAAAATCCTCAATATTCAGTCCGCTCGTGTTAACGGTAATCCTGGTTATCGAATCAAACTACTTTCAAAAGATGGAGTGGTTTTTTACGTCAATGTCGATGCAAAAACTGGCAGTGTTCGCCGTAACTAACTGCAACCAACAAGGAACTAATATGAGACTGTTACTCGTTGAAGATGATCTCGCACTGCAAAATAATCTAAAGCAACATTTGCTCGCAGCAAACTATACGGTTGATACCGCTGATGACGGTGAAATTGGGCTTTTTCAAGGAAAAGAGTACAATTACGATGCGGCAATTATTGATGTAGGCTTGCCCAAAATAGAGGGTATCGCCCTAATTACGCAACTCCGAGAGCTCGCCATTGAGTTTCCTATTTTGATCTTAACCGCTCGCGATAGCTGGCAAGATAAAGTAGCAGGTTTGGATGCGGGGGCAGACGACTACCTCACAAAACCTTTCCATCCCCAAGAGCTCATTGCCCGACTTAAAGCCCTCATTCGCCGCAGCGCAGGAAAAGCCAGCCCTGTGATTTTCAATGGTCCTTTTTCACTCAACACCAGTAGCTTAGAACTGACTAAAAATGGCAAAGTCATTAGCCTTAGCGGTTCTGAGTACAAGCTTTTTGAGTACTTTATGCTGCATATTGGCGAAGTAAAATCAAAAACTGTACTCACTGAGCATATCTATGATCAAGATTTTGATCTCGACTCCAATGTTATTGAGGTATTCATTCGGCGCTTACGCAAAAAGCTCGACTCAGACAATAAACTAGGCCTGATTGAAACATTGCGGGGACAAGGCTATCGCCTTACTAAGCTTGAAGAGCTGGTAAAACCAGAAACACCATCATCGTGAAGCTCTCTGTTAAGTCTTTGCCAAAAGCACTGCACTCGCTCAAAGCTAGGCTTATTGTTAGTGCGCTGTTGCTTATCTTAATATTGATGCCCTTGATTGGTTTCACTCTCAATGATGCTTTTAAGCAACAGGTAAAAAGTGCATCACTAAATGAACTCAAAGCCTATGTGTATGCCGTTTTGGCTGTTACTGAAGTCAATACTGGTGGTCTTTCAATGCCAGAGGTTCTACTCGAAAACCAATTTAATGTTATTCAATCAGGGCTCTATGCTGCGATTACAACGCCAAATACAGCCGTCATTACGGGCAAGAGTAGTAACGAGTTTGATGCCAAGTTTGTTGAAAACCCACAAACGCTGCTTTATGACCGCAATAGCAATTCAACGGGCACTCAAAAAATTGCTTGGCGCTCAGACTCGTTATTGGGTATCGAACTGCCGAGTCAGTTGCCAACACCCAAAAAAGGACAAGGTCAATTCAGTGACATTACGTTCAATGGCCAGCCACATCTAATATATAGTTTCAGTGTGAGTTTCGAACTGCCGGCGACAACAGATGATGATAAGCATTTCAATAGCCAATTCCCGATCACTATTCATATCATTAAAGATCAAACCGAGTTTCAACTACAGGTAGACCAGTTTACTCAACAACTTTGGCGCTGGTTAACGATCCTTATGGGCTTGTTACTTGTGATACAAATGACGTGGCTATGGTGGACCTTAAAACCTCTTTCGAGTTTAGAGACCGAACTGAACGCCATTGAAAATGGCAAAACGAATCAACTTAGTGATGACTATCCAACTGAGCTGCAAGCAGTAGCCCAGCAACTCAACACCTTACTAAGCACCGAACAAAACCAGCGTAAACGTTATCGCAATGCATTAGCAGATCTGGCTCATAGCCTAAAAACACCGCTTGCGGTGATCCAAAGTCAGACAGATTTAAGCTCTGAATCATTCGAACAAGTCAGCCACATTAACCGTATTATTGGTCACCAACTGAAACGTGCCCAATCAGCCGCTGGTAGTGCTTGGCACCTGGGTATTCCCGTCGTCAGCATTTCAGATAAACTGGTTCGAAATCTACCAAAAATATACTGCCAACCATTGATCACCATTGAGCAAAATGTTGACCGTGACGCCATTTTCAAAGGAGATGAATCAGACCTTTCGGAGATCTTAGGCAATCTACTCGATAATGCCTGTAAAGCCGCATCAAGCAAGGTACTGCTGAGTGTCATTCATAATACTGAAAACGTTAGTGCTGAGACATTAGTGCTGCAGGTGGAAGATGACGGAAGCGGCGTCGATGAAACTTTGAAAGCTCAAATATTTGAGCGCGGCATAAGAGCCGATTCCTACAAAGTCGGCCATGGGATCGGACTCGCCATAGTCCGTGACTTGGTCGATAGCTACCATGGACAGTTATCCATAGCTCAATCTACGCAATTAGGCGGTGCTATGTTTACTATTAGTTTCAAATACTAGCTCTCTAATAGAAATGACTTGGATACAGTCCCAAGCCCTCATTCCCTCGGTTTTCTCGCTTTCAGCTTCTGTTCATCTTCGCCTTTCTATAATAGCCCTATCGTCAATTATCGATAGGAAAGCATATGAATATTTTCAAACAATGCTGTTGCTTGTCTCTGGTTATCATTTTGCAATGGCTAACACCAGCTAACGTCTACGCAGAAGGTTTTGATAGCGCGAAGCAAACTCAACCCAGTGAAGGCGAGTTGGCACAAATGCTAGCGCCAATTGCACTCTATCCCGACAGTTTACTCACTCATATTTTGATTGCCTCGACCTACCCCTTAGAAGTGGTAGAGGCGCAGCGATGGCAACAAAAATATCAGCAACTGAGTACTGAAAATCAAGTAACTAAAGCTGAAGCGATGCAATGGGATCCGAGTGTGACCGCCTTAGTCGCTTTTCCTACCGTGTTACAAAAGTTGAGTGAAGATTTGCAGTGGACTCAGGGACTCGGCGATGCTTTCTTGCAAAATGAGGCTCAGGTGCTTGCCAGTATTCAAACACTGCGTCTACAAGCTGATAATGCAAGTAACCTTGATGATATGGAGAATATGCAGGTAACTCGCGTCAATAACCAGATTGTTATTGAACCAGTTACAAGGGAAGTCGTATACGTTCCCTACTATGACCCGAGAGTCGTCTATGGCAGCTGGTACTGGTATAACTACCCACCCGTTTACTGGACTATGTACCCTGGTTATATCAGACCGAGCTATGGTCATTTTTACTGGCATAGCGGCATTCACATTAGTTTTAACTACTATTTCAGCGCGTTTAGCTGGCACAACCACCGTGTCGTGGTGGTGAATCATAAGAACTCGCACCATTATCGCCATCATGGCCGAATTGTCACCAGCCACGGAGCCAAGCGTTGGGCGCACAAGCCACAGCACAGACGCGGTGTGGCTTATAGCAATAATGCCTTGAGACACAAGTACAACAGCCATAGCCCGAGCCGTGCTCATAGTAAGGTGGTTAGAAGTCAAAAGACTCATCAGATAAATAAAAGCCGTGAAATGCAGTTTACCAATAAGCTGAAGCAACAACCTGCCCAGCGTAATACTCACTATGCCAATGGCCGACCAGTAAAAAGCCATCAACCAGCTAAGAGTCATCAACCAACTAAGAGCCACCAGCAAGTAAAGAGTCATCAACAGGTAAAGAGTCATCAGCAAATGAAGAGCCAACGAAGCCAGAGCCCACAACAGGCCCGCAGCAGCTCAAAAACGACTCATCACAAACAGAGAAGAGATTAAGGTTGAGATGATAGGGTATAAGCAACTCCATAGACGATATTCAGTCTATGGAGTAAACGGTTCTGTACTTTACTTAATGGCTAATGACTGCAGCTGTCAGCTTATTTTTGAGGGTATTAAGCGATGCAAAAATATCACTAAAACGTGGACGAAATGACAAGTCAGTCTGTAGACAATCTTGACTCAGCAGACTCAATTCAGTGGCGAAATGATACAGTTCATCTTCCAGCACTAATCTGTTTTCAACTAGATCCTCAATAAGGCAACCAAACGCCCTAATTTCGACGCTCTCCATCGCCTCTTTTTGTATCTCAGGCAACTTATTTAAGTTGGACGACGCACCAAAATCACCGAACAGCATCGTTCCTTGATGATTTATCATCGTATTATGCGCATACACATCACCATGACTTACACCATTTTTATGTAGGTGAGTCATGGCATCCGCCATTTGAGCCAGTATCCACAATACCTGCGATAACCCCAAATATTCACCTTTTACAAAAGTGTCTCTGGTGCAAGTATTGAGTGATGGCGGTAAGCCTAAGTTCGCAAACGTGCTAGGGATGAGTTCCATCACTAGCCCAAGTTTATCAACTTGGTTAATTTGAGCGACGACTTTAATCAGATTGTGGTGTGAACCTGCTTGTAAACAACACGCAAGCTCATCACTTGGATAACCATCACTAGTCACCTCACCTTTAAACAGCTTAACGGCAATATTAAGATCTGAACCATGAAGAGACTCGGGTTGCTTTAACCATTTGGCACTATAAATGACACCAGATGCCCCTTGACCAATCACTTGGCCAAGTTCGATATCCGTCAATGCAACAGTCTGCATCGGCTGTACAGGCTGAGAGCTTATTGCAGTGCTCACGCCCTCTTTACTCAGCGGATTACCATCAAGTGCTAACCACGCAAGCTTAGGCAATTGAAATAGCCAATTAGGCAACTGAGAAAAGTTATTTGCCGATAGTCGTGCCAGCTCTAAATTACGGCAATTGGCCATACTGGTCGGTAAAGCACTAAGCTTATTGCCCGCTAATGCCAATTTTTGTAATCGATGCAATGACCCCATATCGTCAGGTAACGATTCTATCTGGTTATCAGTCAAAATAAGCCAACGCGTTTGCTGAGGTAATGTCCCTTGCGCTACAGCCTTTAGCTTGTTGGACTTAAAACTTATCATCTCCAAGCAAGGGCAAGCCGCTATCGCTGCAGGGATCTGTTCAAACTGATTGTTGGTCAGGAACAACAGCTTAAGGTGCTGTAAACGTGCAAAATCACTGGGAAGTTCAGTCAACAGGTTATCAGAAAGATCTAGCACCTCTAAGGTATTAGCTAGTGAAAAAATAGCCTCAGGAAATACGCTTAAACTCTCTGCAAGGGTTAATCGTTTAGTGCCTTCTAATTCACCCGAAGTTAACTGCGCCAATGTTTGCAAAATCTACTGCCCTACCTAAATATGAAAAATGGCGGCAATGGTAATACATTCAAGAAAAATGAGAAAGTGACGATTAGCAAGCTGGCAAACAACCATGGCTCAGCTGATCTATTTTACTTGTTATCGTATTTCTTTTGCATCTGAATTATCTGCTAGTATCGTCACTATGTTATCTGCTAATCGGCAAGTCATAAGGTTGAGTTACCATGAAAAACAAACAAACGGCTAAAGTCCCAAGTAGCCGCTTATCTCGGTTCTCTTCCGTTGGTGGGTTAGCTTCGCGCCTTGCTGGCAACGTACTGATTGAAGGGGCTAAAAAACTTAGCCAAGGTCAAAAACCGTCGTTAAACGAATTAGTAATGACACCGAAAAACATAACCCATATGGCGGACAAACTTGCCGAACTTCGGGGCGCAGCGATGAAAGTCGGCCAAATGTTGTCGATGGACTCCGGAGAGTTATTGCCAAAGGAGTTGAGTGATATTCTGTCACGACTGCGTTCTGACGCGAAAGCGATGCCACACAAACAGCTAGTCACTTTATTAAAAAACAGTTGGGGCGTTGAGTGGCTCAGCCCTTTTGCTCATTTCGACCTTAACCCTTTTGCAGCAGCATCAATTGGCCAAGTGCATTTAGCGACGTTAGCAACGGGCGAAAAGCTGGCGGTAAAACTACAATATCCTGGGATCCGCAATAGTATTGATAGTGATATCGACAATGTTGCCGCGCTGCTCAAGCTGTCTAATCTCATCCCGAGTAATGTTCAGTTTAAGCAACTGCTAGATGAAGCAAAAAAGCAGTTCCATGTTGAAGCAGACTATCAAAATGAACTGTCAATGCTGCAGCGTTTTCAATCTCTAGTCAGCAGTAATGTGATAAGCGCTGAGGAGTTTATCGTACCTGCGGCCTATCCAATGCTTTGTAATCAAAATATTCTAGTGATGGAGTTTGTCGATGGACAAAACATTGAGTCCATCATCACACTAGAACAAGCGACCCGAAACCGTGTTGCAACAAGGCTACTAACACTATTCTTTAAAGAGTTATTTGCATTCAAACTAATGCAAACGGATCCCAATTTTGCCAACTACCAATACCAAGCTACATCAGACAAATTAGTACTATTAGATTTTGGGGCTACTCGTGTCATTCCATGTACTTTGTCAGAGCAATATAAACAACTTATGGCAGCCAGTATTATTAATGACAGAAAAACTATGGAAAATGCGGCGCAAAACATCGGTTTCTTCCAAGATGCAATAACAGCGGAGCAAAAGTCTCTGGTATTAGATATCTTCTATTTAGCCTGTGAACCTTTGCGCTTTGAGGGGGATTTTGACTTTGGTGACGATAGGTTAGCGAAAAGGATAAAGCAGGCCGCTATGGCCATGAGTATGGATCGCAACGAATGGCATAGTCCACCCGCTGATGCGATATTTATTCACAGAAAACTAGCGGGCTTGTACTTACTGGCATCCCAAATAGGCGCCAAAATCAATGTAAAACAACTGTTCGAAGCGCAACTACAGGCAACACCCATTACGATGAATACTTAATCTTACGCTCCGCTTTCAGTAGCTCTTGGCCGGCAGTTATCGCCATAACCGCTTTTGATTTGAATTCACGTCGATACAGGGTCACGACGACAAATATACTCGCAGCAATAAGCAGTAACGGATGAAAAAACCAGCAAAGCGCTGCCATAGCGAAATAGTAACAGCGCAAGCCGTAGTTGTAGGAATGAGCGGCTTGATCTTGCACTACTGCCATCTGTTTTGCATAGCTACGCAGATTTTCATTACGCCCATTTTCATCATAAGGCGCTGCACCTATCATCACATTAAGGAATCCATATTGGCGCATCGACCAAGTAAATTGGAAAAAAGCCATGATGAAGATAAAGGTCAATACCCCCAATTTAACTTGTACCAAAGCATGATTGGGATCAGCAGCATAGGGGATAGTGGCGATAACCGCTTCTAAGCGTTCGACCTGAGCAAAGAGGGTTAATACACCCGCAAGCACTAACATGGTGGTTGAGGCAAAAAATGAGATGTTACGTTCAAGGTTGGCTAGCAATGCAGCTTCACCCACTCTGATCTCTCTGCCGATTAGCTCATACATCCAATGAATACGATGCTGATGCAAGCAACGCGCAATACAATTGGTGGTTTTCGCTTTACCTTTAGCAAAACGAGCATAGCCTACCCAGCTAAAAACAAAGATCATAATGGCACTAATATCTAATGCAGAAATAGTCATAACATTCTCATAAGCAGCGGTTTATAAATAGATATCATAAAGGTTTAGATTTTAGCTTACTTTCAAGATCTGAACTCACAATCTTTAGCGCTGCCAAGGCGACTTCAGGTGCAATATTATTTGATTCGAGGAGAACAATAAGGTCCACCGCCAATTTAACTTCTGCAGGCGCAGCTGCCAGCCCCAATTGATTATTACCGTCACTCACTCGCTCGCCTCTTCAATTTAACGCCTAGCTAAAGAAATTTTAGCTAGATCTCATCAATAAGCGACACGCGCTTATTCGCTAATAAGTTATTCTATCGTGATTGGAATTAAAAAACAGATTTGATAAAAGTAAAGCCGAACATCAAGATTCCGCTTGGATCTGCTTTGAACTAGCCCGCAAGTCTGAGGCTAGTGAATAGGATTGAGAATAATGCTACTGGACTTCATATGGCAGAATCGCTTACTTAATAGCGATTAAATGCAACTTGCCTCGAGCACAATAAAGCAACTCTCTCATCGCCCTTTCACTTATGTCAGGAGACCGCAGCCAATACTTCAAGCAACTTTTGTTTTTCTAGTGGTTTATGAAAGAAGTATCCTTGGATAAAGTCGATCTCCTTCTCATTGACAAAAGCCAGTTGCAAATGGCTTTCAACGCCTTCGACCGTAACCTTTAAGTTCAATGCCTTACTCAAGGCAACAACTGCCGTCACCAGAGTTGCCTGCTTCTTGTCATTTACGTCACGAATAAAGCTTTTATCGATCTTAATAATTTCGACGGGAAAGTCACTTAAATAGGATAGTGATGAATAGCCAGTTCCAAAGTCATCGATGGCAATTCGAATTCCAAGTTCTTGCAACTGGCTTAAAGATTTGATCAAGTGCACCTGCTCTTTCATTAACAAAGACTCGGTGATCTCCAAGGTTAATTTGTGGAATGGGAAACCACTTGGGCACATTTTATTCCCCATATCAGCGATTGAACTGATCAAACTACCTTGTAGATCATGGGACCAAAACTCAAATGTCGATACGTTGATTGACATGCCGATATCCAAGCCTAATGCTTCAAGTTCAAGCAAGGTTTTCATCGCTTCAAAGCGTACCCAACGGCCAAGTTCGATGATCAACCCACTGGCTTCGGCAGCCGGAATAAACTCATCAGGCCTTACTAACCTCCCTTCATGCCGCCAACGAACAAGCGCTTCGACATGCAGTATTTTATGTTGCTTGGCACATACTATAGGCTGGTAATGTAGCTCAAACGCATTGTTTTCAATAGCGAGTTTAAGCGCGATATTTAACTTGGCAGTTCTCTCTGCATCTGATTGCATCTGCTCAGTAAAGAAATGAAACTGATTGCGGCCACTCTTCTTAGCTGAAAACAGCGCTTGATCAGCACAGTTCAACAGCTGCTCTAAGTTACCAGCATCTTGCGGGAAGCAAGCAATGCCAGCACTCAATTGAGTAAACACCCGTTGATGACTGTACAACTGGTACTCTTTTGAAATGACTTCATTTAACTGCATCGCGATATTGGCAATCACTTCAGGGCGCACTTCGTCGGGGATAATGAGAGCGAACTCATCACCACCCAAACGCCCCAAGATGTCCCGCTCACCGAGACAGCTTTTAATTCTATCCGCCACTTGAGTGAGTACTTTATCACCTAACTCGTGACCTAAGCTGTCATTTATCTGTTTAAAATTATCTAGATCCATCAAGATAAAACTAAAGCCAGCGCTGGAACCTAATTTTGATAGATTAATTTGTTGCTCTATCTTCTCAAAGAGATGCGGTCGATTAGCCAGTTTAGTCAAAGGGTCAAATTTAGCTTGATGATGGATAATATCAGCGGCAGTTTTTCTCTCGGTAATATCAGCAAAAATCCACGCATATGAATACTCTGAGTCATCAGCTTCTTTAAAAACGGTGACGTTGACATCAGCATTAAATGGTTCGTTATCTGCACGACGACCAATTAACTCCCCTTGCCAGGCGTTACCACTTTTTATTTGTTCAAATAAACGCGCTAAGGCAGTTGGTGAGGATGGGCCAAAAACATGATGTGGTTCAAACGCTGCAAGTTCAGATTTGGTGGAACGCATAATATCGAAAAAAGAGGGGTTAGCATCAAGCACCGTCCCCTTCGAATCGGTGATCAACAGCGCTAACGGCATTTGACTAAATATTCCGCCACATAAGCGTTGGAACCTTGATGAGCGATCTCGCTCAATTGCTAGACCGGCTAATAAAGCCGCCTCGGAGATCAGTGCTAAGTCATCTGCGCGAGGGCTTTTCACTTCATCGTAGTACATCGCAAATGTCCCCAAAACATCACCTTCTGCACCGAAAATAGGTTCAGACCAACAGGATTTTAAACCCACTGCCAGTGATAGTTCTCTATAGGGAGTCCAGTTTTCATGGGTTGCAATATCTTCAACGATGACCCTTTGCCCCAAAAAAGCAGCCGAACCACAAGAACCCACTTTAGGGCCTATTTCAATGCCATTAATAGCGTTATTGTAGCTATCAGCAATACTCGGCGCAGCCCCTTTTAGTAACCGTTTGCCATCTGCACTGAGTAATAAGATCGAGCCTTTACTACCAAAATTTTTCTCTTCGATAAGACGCACAATCGCATGCAAAACTGACTTTAACGACGATTCACTTAGCAACATAGTCAAAATAGTCGCATAGCGTTTTGCACTAATTGCTGAGGTTTTTATCAGACTTGGAAGATATTCATTCTTGGTACTATGAGCGTTCATTATAATTCTTGTGCTCTACAGATCGGTCAAAAATTACTGCCTATATTACTCATTACACACCATCTTACAATCTGTATTGAGGACCATCCGAAAAAATCAGATAATACACTTAGCATATTGCATACAATGAACTAAAGCATTGTTAAAAAGCCAAGTTTTAGAATAGATGACTAGTCGTCATTTTATATAGCTGACAAAGACTACAGCCTAAAACGTAAGATTCTTGGCTAACTATCAGATTAGTATAATGAAATAGGAATCATTCGCAGAAATAGCTATACAGAGGCGACAGGAATAGTATCTTTAGCTTTCACATTACTAATTGCCTAGATATACTCATCGTTAATAAGCACTATCAACAGAATATTTAAGGTGACACCCGATGGCAAAAATGGATTTCTCAGTAATAAACGACACCACAGCCAAATCCTTTAATGAGCAAAAGAACCTTATTAAGCGAGTGTTCAAGGGAAATACTGTACTTTGCCAGACTTGCAAGCAAGTATTAGAGATGAAGTTACCGGTTAAAGGCCAGAACGAAACCATTTCAGGGATCCGTTGTAAAAAGGGCTGCACTGATATTGAACTGGATATGGAAATAGTGTTGTAAAATATAGGCTTATACACAATAGATAAGTAGTTAGGCTGTTTAAACCACCGTGTGCGTTCAGGTATTCAGCAGCCTAGTTAATTTAACATTGATGTTATTTCAACCACGATTAATAAGTGCCTTAAAACTGATAGGTTACCCCCAAACCAAAACCGCTTGATGCCACATCAAAAATGAAATCGTTATCATCATAATCAATATCTATATACCTAAAACTATACTTTAGCGCCCAGTGTTCTGATAAGTCTTGATTCATGGTCAAGTTCAATGCCCAAGATAAATCTGAACCTATACCAAATCCCCCCAGATCAGCACGGCTAATAAGATAAAACCCTTCACTAAAGCTCCACTTGTTTTTAATTCCTATAAGCGGATCATACCACTCATCAGCAAAACTAGGATCCCGACGTCGCTCGAAAAAACGCACCTCGAGTTTATTACTGATGTCGATAACCCGGCCGCCAGCAAAAGCATACCACTCCATATTAGCTTGCTTTGAAAAACGGTAAGCGGCCACTATATCAAGCATCTTTTGCTTGGCACTAAGTTCAGCTGAGGCAAACTCAGTCTTGGTATCATATTTAAGCTTCATGTAAACCAGGTCAATCCAAAACTGCCAATCACCTTTATTCGCTTGAACATTCAATAATGCAGCACTGTCTAGATTTTCAAATATATCACTAAACGACATATCCATATCGACAATGATAGGGATACCATTCTCATCGATATAACCAGTTTGACCTTGCTGATTAACAAGCCATAGATAGGGTGATATCTCAAACTCCCAAGTTTCAGCTTTAGCGTTATGACTCATTAAAAAAAGTGACATTAACAAGCATGACATTAGCGATTTAAACATAGGAGACTTAAACATAGCTATTCTATTTCCATTCAGTCTGTAATCAAAGGTAAGCCAATTTCACTGAGCCTGTAGCTGTTTATGAATGGCCCAAGATTCTTAAGACGATGAATTATCGCTATTACCAAGCGTAGTAGATTTTTGAGAGTTCACCCAAATAATGAAGCAGGATTTAAGGAAATATAATGACTCAACATTTCCGCCTACAAAGCAACCATTTTACGAACCTAAAGCATAGGAGTGTTTTATCTATTGAGACGGTTTTACTCGCCCATTAATACTGACGACAGTTCTAACACTCAATAGCAGCGCGCTAGATACAGATACCGTCAAGGTGACAAATATGGCAACCAAAATAACGATTTGGTACTTAATGGCAATAATAGGGTCTACGCCCCCCAGGATCTGCCCTGTCATCATTCCAGGCAGCGTCACTAAACCCGTCGTAGCCATTGACGCTAATATTGGCGCGAATGATTGCTGCATTGCTGACTGGATGAAAGGTAGAGCAGCTTGGTAAGAAGTACTCCCTAAAGCCAATGCCCCCTCATATTCAGCTTTTCTATCTTCAAAAGCACTAAATAGACGTTGTAAAGCAACAATATTGCCGCTCAAGCAATTACCTAACAGCATACCCGCTGCCGGAATGAGGTATTGCGCGCTATAAAGGGGGTCTGGCGCTAACAGGTAAACAATCATTAGCCAAAGCACCGGGAACAAGCCTAATGATAAACCGGCTAAAACGGGAAAATAGAGTAACTTTCTCGACAACTTTGCCTTACTCACAATGGCACTGGCACCAATGAGTAGCATCAGTAATAACCACAATAGATTGACCGACAAACTATTAAGCTCAAACAGGTATTGTAGATAAACCCCCACTAAGACAAGCTGAACCAGCATACGTGCCACAGCACTTAACATGTCTCTGCTTAGCCCAAGTTCGAAATAACGTTCGATAGCGATGGGAACCACCAAAATAGTCATAAAACTTGCCAACTGCCACCAGCTAATATCCATCACAGACCTTTTATTTAATGTTGAAATAGCTACAGGGCAATATAATCTCAAAGAAGGGTAATATGTAGCTAATTCAATGAAACTCACAAAATTTATGATTAAACTTAATATGAGATAATAACTATGTTTCGACACTATACTCAGTAATAAAAACAATAATCTAGCGGAAAATTAAACATACATCATCTTCAGGAAAGTCATGTAATTAATACCATCGGCCTGTAAAATTAGTTCTGGATTCAACAAAACTTGATCAATATCTAATGAATTCGTTTTGTGCCTTGTTAGACTCTGGCCACTTTTCGTTATTAGAAAACTTGAATATGAAACAACATCTACGTGAGCGTTTCCTCAAATATGTCAGCTTTAACACTCAGTCTGACGGCCAGCACCACAGCGTCCCAAGTACTCATAACCAATTTGTGTTTGCCCAATATCTACGCCAGGAGCTAGTCAGCTTAGGCTTCGATGAGGTACAACTCTCAGATAAGGGCTACTTAACTGCGACGGTACCGGCAACTATTGATAACGTACCTTGTATTGGGTTTATCGCTCATTTAGATACAGCACCTGATTACAGTGGCGATGCAGTTTCACCACAAATCATCGAAAACTATAATGGTAAAGATATTGCGCTAGGGCTAGAAGAAGTTCTCTCTCCGAGCCAATTTAGTAGCCTAGAGCAGTATGTTGGCCAGACACTCATCACCACTGATGGCACCACATTGCTAGGCGGTGACGATAAAGCAGGCATCGCCGAAATAATCACAGCGTTACATCACCTCATCAGTCACCCAGAGATCCCTCACGGTAGATTAAGGCTTTGTTTTACTCCAGATGAAGAGATTGGTCGTGGTGCAGACCATTTTGATGTCGAAGGGTTTGGCGCAGAATGGGCCTATACTATCGATGGCGGTCAGGTTGGTGAACTTGAATATGAAAACTTTAATGCCGCGACCGCAGTAATCACCGCAACAGGTAACAATTGTCACCCAGGCACTGCATTTGGGGTCATGATCAATGCCCAAACAATGGCCGCTCGCTTTCATGCAAAAATGCCGTTAAAAGATACGCCGGAGTTTAGTTGCGATTATGATGGCTTTTTCCACCTTATTGGCATGGAAGGGGTAACTGAAAAAGCGACCTTAACCTATATTATCCGCGACTTTGATTTAACCCTTTTCGAACAGCGAAAGCGTTGGCTGATAGAGAAAGTTGAAAAATATAATCAAGAACTACCGATAGGCCTGCTCTCAATTGAGCTACAGGACTCCTATCTCAACATGAAGCAGCAAATAATACCGCACCCACATATTATCGATATAGCTGAGCAAGCGATGAAGAACCTCGATATTGAGCCCATCATCAAACCCATCCGCGGCGGTACCGATGGTTCACGCCTGTCATACATGGGGTTGCCCTGCCCAAATATCTTCACCGGCGGACATAACTTCCATGGTAAGCACGAGTATGTATGTCTCGAATCGATGGAAAAAGCCAGCCGAACTATTGTTGAGATAGCCAGACTGACTGCAATAGAGCAAACGCTAAGTTAACGCATCTTTAGGGTGATTTAACCCTACACCAGCAAAAACAGATGTGGATTAACCTCAGTTTAATCCACATTTATGCCACCGACTTGAAGATGCTCGTTTCAGAGGCGTTGTACCAGTCCAATTCTAGGCGCATTAGTGTCATGGGTATAAGTGCCGTATTACCTAACAACACCGCCTTGCTTGTTACTCGACTTTCCAAACTAACAAGGACGCAAATAGAAGAGAGGGTCTATTTGATTGAGTTTTAGTACCGCTTTCACATCAATTTAGTATGTATCCTCAGAAGAAGCACTCATGCAAACAAGATTAAGAGATTCAAATTCACCCCGTTCACAGCTACACTTCAAGCTAAATGTTTTTAATCGAATCGATACTTAATGAATGCTGCAATCATCGGTGCAACAGGCTTAATTGGTCAACTACTACTGCAAAAGCTGATCGATTCAGCGGCCTACAACAAGATTTTTGTATTTGGACGCCGCGAAGCTCCATATACAGCATCACTCGGCACTGAAGTAATATATATCAACTGCCAATTAGTACAATTACCCACTATTGCACTGGACGAGAAGATAGATCAGGCTTTTTGCTGTTTAGGCACCACGATTAAACAAGCGGGAAGTCAACAAGCGTTTATTGCAGTAGATAAAACCGCAGTTATCGATTTTGTTCAATTATGCCAAGCCAACACTAACCTCGTCGTTACAGCACTTGGGGCTGATGCTCAATCAAGTACTTTTTATAACCGGATTAAGGGTGAAACCGAATTAGCATTAGCGTCTATTTTGGACTCTGACGAACAAGCTGATGAAGTTGTCGCTAAGTTGATTTTGTTCCAGCCAAGTCTGCTTTTAGGGCTGCGCTCCCAACGTCGTCCACTTGAATCATTCGGCCAATCTGTGTTCAAGCTTATTTCGCCGCTGTTTGTCGGGCGGTTAAAACATTACCAACCCATCTCCGGCAACTGTGTAGCCAACGCTATGTTGAATATGGCGATCACTGCCGAAAAGTCATCTTCATCAGGGGATGACGCTGCAGCGCTTCGGCTTATTAGAGTACAAAATGAGGCAATGCTGTGATTTTCTATCTTTATAGGCTTTATATCACTGCTAGATAGATTAGAATGCCCTTCCATTTTAACAGCGTTAATCATAGATCAGATGAAGATAAGCCAGCGACTAGAAAAAATAGCAAGCATGGTACAGAGTCGCTACGACCACATTTGGGATTGCTGCTGCGATCATGGCTTATTAGGTGCCAAATTATTAGATAATAATAGTGCTGACACCGTCCACTTTGTCGATGTGGTGCCAGAGCTAATGCAACAGGTGTCAACCAAGCTTGAGCGCTTCTACCCGAGTCCTATCGGTGGTGCAAAGCGTTGGCAAGTTCACTGCATTGATGTGGCGCAGTTGCCTTTAGCAAACAAAGAGCAAACTCAGCTAGTGATTATCGCTGGCGTGGGTGGAGAGCTATTAGTTGAACTAGTACAAGCGATATTGGCAAGAAATCCACAGCATACACTTGAATTTATTCTTTGCCCAGTTCACCACATCTTTGAGGTTCGCAAAGCCTTAGCCACACTACAACTTGGGTTAATTGACGAACATCTTATGGAAGAAAACCAGCGTTTTTACGAAGTGCTACATGTATCGACGCAATCCCAACTGCCGATCGCCTTGGTTGGTGAACAAATGTGGGATATTACTCGCTCAATTGATCTACGTTACCTGCAAAAAACCTTGGATCACTATCAACGTATTCAAGTTGGTCTATTACAAAAACCGAATCAGGATGAAGACAAAAATATAGAGATAACGCAGATCATCAACGCTTATAAAGCCTTGCAGCCTCAAAACTGTAACAACACAAGATAGCATCAAAGAATAAGGTCATCATCTGCACTCTTTGACAATAATAAGGTTCAAAAACACAGTAACCTGTCCATTTTAACAATTACTGATTACTGAATCATTAATACGATTGGTATTAGCAACCTAACTCTAAGTGAACTATGCAGCTATTAAAATCCACTATTCACCCTGAACTAGCCTCCCTTGAGGGTAAGCGATTTCATCGCCAAGCCGCGCGCGGTATCATTCTTGATGGCGACAATATCTTAATGCTATACACGGAGCGTTATCATGATTACAGCATACCGGGCGGCGGCGTTGATGAGGGGGAAGATCTTCGCCAAGGGCTAGTCAGAGAGCTCGAAGAGGAAACGGGGGCAAAACATATCGATATCTTAACTGAATTCGGTTGTTATGAAGAGTTTAGGCCATGGTACAAGGATGATTTTGATTTAGTGCATATGGAGTCCTATTGCTATGTTTGCACCATTCATCCAGAACTGGGAGAAACTCGACTTGAGGAACATGAGATCCAAAACGGCATGCGCCCTCTGTGGATTAATATTCATCAAGCCATTGCCCATAACGAGCATACGATAGCTAACAGCCCTAAAAAAGGCATGTCGATAGAGCGTGAAACATACTTGCTTAAGCTCATCGTTAAAGAGCTTTTATAGCCATTAGGGCTTCCACAGAGGAAACCCTAACCAAGGCTATTGCGACCCTTGAATTGTAATAGCGAGCTCCAATCTTTTAATTTCTCGCTGCAGTGCATTGCGATTAACCTCGTTAAACGTCCACATCTTAATCGCAATCTGCATCATGCTGCTTAACAACAAGGTTACTCCCCAACGGATAAGCTCTTGCACGCTTTCAACCACAAAAAAGAATTGATAGCCCGACCACAGCATTAAGCCACTTAAAAGCACAGCAATAATACTCATCAGCACCATCCAACCACCTAAGCGACCTTTATAGGCATCGCCTAACATGCTAAATAAAGAAGCATCAGGCCTTTGGGTTTGGCTAAGCTCTTTTTGCTCTCTCGCCAGTTCTTCACGGATTTTTTTATCAATATCCATACTCTTTCTCCTGTTCTAAATACTGCTTAAACAACTTTCTTGCTCTAAATAAACGCGACTTAACAGTGCCTTCAGCGATCTCTAAAATTGCTGAAATTTTCGCTATACTAAATTGCTCCAAATAGAACAGATATAACACCTGCCCTTCTATAGGGGGAAGCCTTATTAACACCTGATGAAGTTCCTTTATTTCATCGCCATGTTCGGCCTCTACAATCTCGCACTCATTAGCCTTTAGATCATCTAAACTTTGGTAACGGTTTTGGATCTTTAAATGATCCAACACTTGCCAACGTACCAGCTTAAACACCCATGCATTAATGGTGGCTGGATCTTCGAGCTTATAAATGGTTTTGGATAGCTTTAACAAAGCATCTTGAACTGCATCCTGTGCCAAATTCATATCACCCGCTATTTTGATAGCAAATCCTATCGCACGAGGATAAAAATGCTGACATAGCGCCGAGAACGCTTTCTTACTCCCAGCTTGAGCTTCCATTACCCACAACTCAACTTGCGCTTGCTGCATCAGTTCGGTGTCACTCCATTTATCATTTAATATAAAGACGACCGCTATCTAGAAAAGGTTCATTTAAAAACAAAAAAGGGAGCAAAGCTCCCTTTTCTCATAACACCAAGTTAGAAATAGACAAACAGATTAATGATCATTGCGTTGATTATATCTATAAAGAAACCACAGACTAACGGCACAATAATAAATGCTCTATGGGCTGCACCGTACTGCTGACTTACCGCCGTCATATTTACTATTGCCGTCGCTGTAGAGCCCAGCGTGACTCCGCCAAAACCGGAACATATCACTGCCGCTTCATAGTCTTTACCCATGAAACGAAATACTACAAATATAGTAAACACCACAGAAAGGAACACTTGCAGCGCCATAATCACCGAGATGTATAATAAACTGCCTTCAAGCTCCCAAATTTTTAGACTCATCAACGCCATGGTTAAAAACATACCAAGGCAAATATCTTGGATCAAAGATAAGCCACGCGAAGCATCTTCAATGTAAGTTCGGTCTTTTTGCTTACGTCGATTCAATATTGCACGACCTACATTGCCAATAATTATACCGGCAAGTAAACACGCGACAAACATCGGCAGTTTAAGACCAGCCTCTTGCATAGCAAGGTCAATAAAGTAACCGATAATCAGGGTCACGTTGAGCCAGAGCCAAGCACGCAACACACCAAAATAATCCACCTTCATATGTGAAGTATTACTTTGGTGACTCGCACCAATATCGAGTTCTTCGTTATTATTGGCCTTAATTTGATGACGCTTCATTAAATAAGCGGCAATGGGACCACCAATAACACAAGCCGAGATCAGCCCAAGAGTATTTGATGCGATACCTAGCTCACTTGCATTAACAATCCCTAGTTCTTCAACAAACGTGGGCGTCCAGGCCATTGCAGTACCGACACCACCTATGAGCGCGATAGAACCTGACATCAAGCCCGCTTTTGGATCTAAACCAAATAGCGTGGCGACCGTAACGCCGGTAAAGTTCTGCAGAAATATAAACACACTCGCGAGTACTATTAAAATGAGTAACGGTTTGCCACCCTTTAACAGCGTGGCAAAATCCGCTTTCAAGCCAATACCAGCAAAAAAGTAGAGCAACAAGGTATCTCTAACCGCTAGGTTAAATTCAATTTGAATATCAAATGCGTAATACAAAATGCCAACAGCTGTCGCACACGCAAAGCCCCCCACGACAGGCTCAGGAATACTGTACTTACGTAGTATCTCATAACGCGAGATAATTGCCTTACCAATAAACAAGGCAATAATGGCTAATGTAAAAGACACAAAGTCTTTTATTTCAAGTAATTGTGGTTCCATAATACGAATTTACTCCCAACAGAGATGCCAAACTCAGCATATCGACAAATCAACACATTCAATAGGTAACTACCCTCAACCTAAGGAAACTAAAAAATACGGCTTAATACTCAACCTAGCAGGTTTCAATTTGATAACAATAGCAGTTTTCAGAGTGTTCACTCTGCTGATAACTGAAAATGCTAGTAGACTGAAGTCAATTACAATCGTTTCTAATATAAATACAAAAAACAAATATAAAAAAACGGCCTATTCGGCCGTTTGTTTCTGAGTCTTTTACTTTTCAGGTTTAGGTGGGTAGTTTTGCATTAATGCACCAATCGCAGTATTAACGACTTCCACTCTCTCTTCTGGCGTATCTTTATCACGTACAGTATCTGCTACAGAGCCACGCCACATTAGCTTAGCCGACTTAGCATCAACCAAGTCAACAATCAGTGTACCAACCTCATATTCACGAACGGTAGTTTGAGTGTGGCCCATCCCCATTCCGCCTCTGCTCCAGCCGGCACCATAATAGTAGGGGTTATAACCATAGTTAGTATTAAACGAATCGACATTGATCTTCTTGTCGACTTTAGTAAGGTAGTTCACCAATACATCAGCTTTATCTGCACTAACCATACTCAGCCCTTTAAGCTGCAATTGGGCATCTACCGCCGCACGTACGCGTTGATCCATTAAGCCATCAAGATGATATGCGCCATTAGCTGTCTTTTTCTCAACCCAAGCGTAGGTTTTAACATCTGTAAAATTTACGCCAGGATCATAGTCAGAGCTGGTTTTAAGTGAGCTACATGCACTGAGTGCTAGTGCTGCGATGATTACCAATAACTTATTCATGTTCTCTCCATCACGCTTAAAGGTGTTCGACACCGTTTTAACAAAGCTTACATAGCAATCTATTAATCTACAACTCAATTTTCAAAAATACTCAAGCTGTTCAGCTTGACTTAAGCAATCAAGTTAATGATAATGATTATCACTTACCATGTCGGATATTATTATGCTTTGGTTTATTGCCGCAGTTACTGTTGCGAGTATTATGTTTCTGTTAACCCCAGAAAAAGCTGTCGAACGAGCTGAAAGTACCGCCCCTTTACTTGATAAATTGCGTCAACATTCAATGCTAATTTTACCCATAACGATATTAACTTGGGTAATCCTGGCTATAGCAAGCGCTCCGGTAACACCATTTGCTGGTGCGGCCATCGGCTTTGTGCTGACTTCATGTACAGTCGCCTTACCTCAGCTTCACAAATACTTAGCCCTCATTGCGAGTTTAACCTTTAGCGCATTGTTGATAGAACTAGCACTATATTTATAAGCAAGAGCAAACAAATACACTACCAATAACGAGCTTTTTAAACTCGTTATTGGCTAAGACTCCTTTTACCACTCCCGCTTCAACCTCATCTTTGTTAAACTAGCTCAATCAACAAATCACAAATCATACTTATGAAATCCGATCCTAATGTCTCATTAGTTTATAGTACCGATTGCGGTAGAATCTCTGAAGAAAAAGCGCCTCAAAACGCCCCCTTGGGTGATGGTATTGTCAGGATCCATAAAGACAGTAAGGGCCGAAAAGGCAAAGGTGTTTCTGTAATCAAAGGCCTAGGCCTAACAGAGAAAGAGCTTAAAGCGCTTGCTCAAAAATTAAAGAAGCAATGCGGTTGTGGCGGCACAGTTAAAGACTTTTGTGTTGAAGTTCAGACTGACAATCGAGAGCAGCTTAAAACCATTCTTGAAAAGCTCGGTTACACAGTCAAGCTAGCTGGCGGTTAGTCGCTATAGTGCAAAGGACGTTTTATGGATAGCTTACAGAACAATTTACTCATCGCGATGCCTTCTTTAAAAGATACTTTTTTCGAGCGCTCACTTATCTACATATGTGAACACGATGAAAAAGGTGCCATGGGAATTATGATTAACCGCCCTTGCGGCATCGTGGTTGATGAATTGCTACAGCAGATGGAGCTAACAGAAGACCCCCAACCTGTTACATCACTAGGAAAAGAGGTGCTCGTTGGCGGACCCGTAAACCCTGAGCGCGGCTTTGTACTGCATACCAATCAAGACTGCTGGAGCAACAGTGACAGTATTACCGATTCACTGATGTTAACCACCTCACAAGATGTACTCAGCTGTTTAGGTTCAGATAAAGCACCCGATAAGTTTCTCATCGCACTGGGTTATGCAGGTTGGACCCGAGGACAGTTAGAGCAAGAACTGGCTGATAATACCTGGTTATCTGTCCCTGCCACACCGGCGCTTTTGTTTGACATAGAACACGAGCAACGTTGGCAACAAGCCGCTGAGTCTTTAGGCTTTGATATCTGGCAACTATCTAATTTAGCAGGACATGCTTAACTATGAGTTCTCGAACAGTACTAGGGTTTGATTACGGTACCAAAAGTATCGGTATTGCGATTGGCCAAGAGCTAACAGCAAGCGCACGTCCATTAATGTCAATTAAAGCCGTTGACGGTATTCCTAAGTGGGAAGAGATTGGCAACATCATCACAGAATGGCAACCCGACCTTATTGTCGTAGGCTTGCCACTCAATATGGATGGCACAGAGCAAGAGATAACACTTAGAGCAAAGAAATTTGGCAATCGGTTAAATGGTCGTTTTGGTATAGCAGTTGTAACTCAAGATGAGCGATTAACCACGGCTGATGCCAAAGCAAGATTGTTTGAAATGGGCGGCTATAAAGCGTTAACTAAGGGGCAAGTCGATGCTATGTCCGCTGTTCTCATTATCGAAAGCTACTTTGAAAACCAGTATGGCTAGACGTTAACCGAAAAGTCTGTATACATTTGAAAAGCAAAAAGCAGCTAATGAGCTGCTTTTTTTATCACTGAAGAACCGTCATAAATAAGAGGTATGGGTTAGCCTTTAGAGTCTTGCTCTTCCTCTTTTTTTCTCTCTTCTTCAAGTTGCTTCATCAGCAGATCTAATCGCTGCTTTTCCAACTCAGTACTTAGACCCACAGTACTTGAACTCACAGTACGCTGCCAATCCGGTTCTCCTTCCAGATGTTTTAAGCCTGAGTTTGCATTGAAAGGTAGCGCTAACAATCCTGACGCGCAAAGTATAAAACCGACCAATATGATATTTTTCATCATGACTTCCCTGTAGTTTAGAGTGACATCCCGACACTCTCTTATGCTGAATTGCCCAACAAACATAGCAGGCTTTACTTAAACAATAAATAATTGATTCATTTTTGAACAGTACATATATTCAAGATCAATCGGCCATCATTTAGAATAACGATTATGGGGGTCCAAAAAAAAAGCCGAGATAGTTAACTATCTCGGCTTTTTTATCCACGCTTAATCACTAATCAGCTTTTTTATACTCAGTGTAAGCTTCCCCTTGAATCAGCCATTCTGGCGCAGGCTTGCCTTTTAGGTAATGATCGAAATACTCCATCATTCGAATACTGTAATCTAGCTTATTGGGGTATTTTTTAAGGTGATGCGGTTCATCTTGATATTGAAGGAACACTACATCTTTTCCTGCTCGGCGCATCGCCAAGTACATTTCAACACCCTGTTCCCAAGGTACAGCATCATCTTTATCACCAAACATGATCATCATCGGTGTTTTGATCCGCTCAACATAAAACACTGGTGAATTCTCAATATACTTCTGTGGCGACTTAAATAAGCTTTCACCAATGCGGCTTTGACCTGTTTCATACTGGAATTGTCTTGCTAAACCACTACCATGACGAATACCACTATAAGCACTTGTCATATTAGAAACAGGGGCCCCGGTTACCGCAGCTTTAAAAATATTGGTTTTTGTCACTGCAAATGCAGTTTGGTAACCACCCCAAGAGTGACCTTGGATCCCTACGGCTTGGGGATCAGCAATCCCAATATCGATAAGGTGCTGCACACCTGAGGTTAATGCTTGTACTGAACTGTCCCCTGGATAACCGACTTCAAACCGAATATCAGGTAGAAAGATGGCATAACCATTATCTGCAAACCATGCAAAGTTAGGGCGATGGTTGATTTTCATTTGTGGGAAAGCGTGCAATCTATCACTCATAAAGCGATAGAAATAGACCAGCACCGGATAGCGCTGCCCTTCGATATAGTTGCTTGGCTTGATCAACACACCATCTAACGGCTTTCCATCGCCATTGGTCCAATGAACCAACTCCGATGTCCCCCAGTTATATGCACGTCTCTGTTTATCAAGATCGGTTTGACGAGTCGCTGTTTGTGCCGTGCTGTACTGTGCAGTATAAAGATCAGGGAACAGTTCATATTGCTCTTTAGAAAATACTATCGTTTGCGCATCTTTACTACGTGCCAGTACCTTTAATTTATAATCGCCTGCAATAAGCTTTGTCACACCCGCGGCACCAACTTGCGCTTGATAAAAACCATCGCCTTTGCTGATATCACTGTATCCTTGCAGCAACACTTTTTCATTATTGGCTAGCACACTTGGATAGTTTTTGTCGTTAACTAAGCCTTCTAGTCGATATTGAATTCTCTCCTTACGCCCTTTACCTGCGGTTAAATTAAAGGTGTCAAAAGAGAGTGTGTTCAATTGCCAGATATCGTACTTATCATAAATAAGCAGGCCTGAATCATCAGCTATCCAAGGACCAAAACCATAGCCAGGTGCATTAGATGGATAATCGTGATCTTCATCGGCAAAGGAAACATCTAAGTTCTTGCTGATATTGGTCCGTCTATCTTTCGCGACTTCATACAAGAAAATGTTTCCGTGTAAGTAGTAAGCGACAAACTTTTCATTTGGCGACAATAGCGGTTCAGCACCGCTACTTTGCTGGGTTAATAGTGGCGTTTTGCGGCCAGTATTTAGATCGACTAGGTAAAAATCGCGATAAAAACCCGCCCAAGTGATCATCTTTCGATAGGGCAGATCTGAACTTGCCAGTGCATAACGTGTTTGTTGTGCCACTTTCATGTCTGGAACTTGAAGATCCGCAAGCTGGACCAAGTTATTTCCGGCCACGTGTAGCACTGCAAGATATGTACGCTTGAGTTCTTTCTTATACTGTTTAACTTCATGAGGCTTAATACGCGGGTCGTCGCCGTGCCAAACGCGTAACGCCCTTGCATCGGTAATAATATTTTGGTCATAGAGATCGGCTTCTTTCTCTACCTTTGCCAATTCAATTTGTTGGCTCACTTGTGGCACTCGTCCAAAGAACAAGCGCTGACTGTCATCAGAGAAACGTAGTTTTGCGTATCGATTCAATGTCCAATCTTTTGAGGTTACCGTTGGGGTCACTTGTCCGGATGCTATATTAAAAAGAGACAATAGATATTCACGCCCAAAAGGCGCTTGCTGAGCATCACCATAAGTGAAGCCCAAATACTTGCCATCATCACTCAATGCCAAAGAGCCCAGCTGTTGCTGTTTCAAACTGTGCACAATTTTGGCAGTATTGTCAGCCAATGTGACCAGTCTCAACTCGTGCTTATCAGTTGCTATATTATTTATAGCTAACGCAAGGTGTTTACCTGACTTGTCAAAAGTAAACGCTGTTACATCTTTAAAGGTTGTTGACTTCAGGTTGTTAAGTGAAACCAGTTCAAGCGTATTGCCTTTATCGTAATCCTCGACCTTACTGTCTTTTTTGCTCGATTCAGCCTTATCTTTGGCTTTAGCGTCTTTTTTCTTATCTTCCGCTTCATAGCGAATGGCGATATGCGATCCTGTTTCGTTAAATTCAAACGATTTAACCCGCTCATAACGAAGCTCGCTGCCAGTGCTGGTGTCAACTAGCACTATTCCAGGTTTTAACTTCTTCTTTTCTTTCGCTGATGCCTTCTCTGACACAAGTAACGGCACTTTATCTACAAAGACAACGTAACGACCATCGTGACTCACTTTTGGCTTAGTTCCACCTTTTACACTAAACTCTTTTTTTGTAGTGAGGTTTTTAACTAAGCCGCGGCTATCGCCTCTATCCGGTGAGACAGCCACTGCCAGTACTTTACCGTTATCAGAGATCACGGGGTTGCTGAGCGATTCAAATCGCATGATATCATCAGTGGTTATTGGGGAGGTTGCCGCAAGTAAACTTGCCGGCAATAAACTCGCTGTAAATAACAGCAATGATTTACTCGGTAATGACTTCAAGGTCTTCCTCATTATTATTAAATTATTAGACTAAAGTAGACTTTTTTAACCTTTGGCGATCAATCATCGTGATTAGCGCAGATTTATGCAAGTTACCCTACAGAAAAAAACGTGAGATTGCTCACTATTTCCTGTGAAAGTTGTGTAAAAGTGTTTAAAATACGTCGAACAAAAAGAAAAGAATTCCAAGTCACTTTCCGTGTCCCAAGACATGGTCGGACAATTGCAGTAAAGCCTAACCGTGGTAGGACTATCAATGACAAAAAGAACTATAACCGTAATCCCTGGTGATGGGATTGGCCCAAGCATTATCGACTCAGCAATAAAAATCCTCGATAAAGCGGGTTGTAATTTTGAGTATGAATTTGCAGATGCAGGTCTTGTTGCGCTCGAAAAGCACGGTGAACTAGTACCTCAACGCACACTCGATTTGATTGAAAAAAACCGTATTACGCTAAAAGGCCCATTAACGACTCCTGTAGGTGAAGGTTTTACCTCTATTAACGTTAGCCTACGTAAGCAATTTAGCCTATACGCCAACGTTCGCCCAGTACTGTCTTTTAAGGGTACTCAAGCACGTTATGACAACATCGATATCATTACGGTTCGTGAAAACACCGAAGGTATGTATTCAGGTTTAGGCCAAACACTTTCAGATGACGGTGCAACGGCTGAAGCCACAAGTATTATTACCCGCCAAGGCGCTGAACAAATTGCAACGTTTGCTTAT
Organism: Shewanella sp. KX20019; assembly: GCF_016757755.1. Classification (NCBI taxonomy): domain Bacteria; kingdom Pseudomonadati; phylum Pseudomonadota; class Gammaproteobacteria; order Alteromonadales; family Shewanellaceae; genus Shewanella; species Shewanella sp. KX20019. The sequence continues at coordinate 3,765,793 of NZ_CP068437.1, forward strand.
GAACTAGCGCGTAAAGAGAATCGTAAGAAAGTCACTATCGTTCATAAAGCTAACATCATGAAGTCAACTTCAGGTCTGTTTTTAAAAGTGGCACGCGAAGTCAGCCTGCGCTACCCAGACATCATCACTGAAGAGATGATTGTAGATGCTACTTGCATGAAGCTGGTAATGAACCCTGAAATTTTTGACGTTATTGTTACCACCAACTTGTTTGGTGATATCTTGTCAGATCTTTGTGCCGGTCTAGTCGGTGGTCTTGGTATGGCACCTGGTGCTAATATCGGTAAAGACGCAGCAATCTTTGAAGCAGTACACGGTAGTGCGCCAGATATTGCAGGTAAGAACCTTGCGAACCCTACGTCGGTTGTACTGGCGTCTATCCAAATGCTTGAATACTTAGGCATGTCAGATAAAGCAGAGCTTATCCGCAGCGCAATCACAGCAGTGATTGAAGAAGGCGATCGTACGACTCGCGATCTTGGTGGTACTCACGGTACAACTGACTTCACACAAGCGGTTATCGAACGTCTTTCATAAATAGACTTTTCATGCGCAGCGCGCACTAAAAAGGCCCCAAGTATTTAACACCTGGGGCCTTTTTATTAAGCAGTCTTAACTAATGTTAGTTTACGAAGAATGAGTCGGCTTTAAGCACAAATGCACGGTGACTTCGTCACGATCATGATAAAGGTGCTTAGCCGCCATACTAAAGTCCTTAATACCATTCTCTTTCAAAATATCTTCCATAGTGGCCAATATCGTCGACACCTCTTTATAACGCGTCTTCATTGGTAGCTTTAGGTTAAATATTGCTTCCTTAAACCAACCGTTAATCGCCCAAGCTTCGACGAGTTCAGCCACACGCGCTGGCTTCTCGATCATGTCGCAAACCAACCAAGTGATGTTCTTTCTCGGTGGTTCAAAACGGAAACCATCGGCTTGGTAATGCTTTACCTGACCTGTTTCCATTAACTTTTCATCCATCGCACCGTTGTCGACAGCTGCAACGAACATACCACGCCTCACAAGCTGATATGTCCAGCCACCAGGACAAGCCCCTAAATCAACCGCTCTCATACCACTGCTAAGACGAGTCTCTTGCTCCTCTTTAGGAATAAAGTGAATAAAGGCTTCGTCGAGCTTTAAAGTAGATCGGCTTGGCGCATCTGCAGCAACTCTAAGACGTGGGATCCCCATAAAGTAAGGGGAGCTATTGTTACTTAATGACAGACCGACATAGGCCTGTCCAGGTCCGACAAAACAAACATGAATAATTGGGCGCTTAGAGTTTTCTTTATCCAGCAAGGTACCCGATTTTCTTAATGCCTGTCTTAATGGTACGGTAAACTTACGGCAAAAATTAGACAGCTCTTTTGCTTCGTTAGTATCAGGCGTTTCAACACGTAACTCACCCGCGTATTGGATGCCAGCTAGGGCCTCTACAATCGGTGAAATTCGGTCTTGTTCAGGTAACCCCTTCAACAGTGCTTTTGCTGCAAACATCTGTCTTGCAAAAATTAATGAATCCAAACTGATCTTCTTCGCCAGTATTTCAGCATCACCAGCTTGGAAGCACTGAAATATAACATAAGCATCGTTGGTGTTTGTTTTCACAAAACCACCAATATCATGCTCCGCTGCACGCTCTTGGATCTCTGCCGCGCAATCTTTCTCATAACCAGCACGGCAAAATAAAAATAGGTTTATCATTGAATTTCCTGAAGATAACAAATAAAAATAGCGGCCAACAAAATTGCTGCCCGCTATTTTACACTTTTACTGCTCACTAGTGTACTACCAGTGCAGTTAATGCCTAGTTTAGTCGAGCTCTTTAACTCTATTGCGCCACACTGCGACGGCAATAAGTAGCCATCCAAGTAGCAAACAAACGCCCCCTAATGGGGTAATAGGGCCGGTCCACTTTGTGCCCAATAACGCATAGAGGTACAAAGAGCCAGAAAACAGCATAGTGCCGACAATAAATAGGTAGCCCGCCCAATCAAGCAAGCGTGATTTAAGCCAATGACCAGCAAAAGCCACTGCGATTAACGCAAACGTATGGTAGAACTGATACTCCACACCAAGATTAAAAATAGCGATCATCTCTGTGGTCGTCACATTCTTAAGACCGTGGGCACCAAAAGCCCCCAGCGCAACCGACATAAAACCACTCAACGCTGCCAATAATAAAAAACCATTACGCATTTAGCCTCCAAATTATCATCGGCATCAAAGCCGAGAAAAAAAATTAAGTTACTGCTACCTCAAAGCATCAGTGCTTAATAAACGCTTGGATAACTGAGATAGCTTGCGCTAGATTAGCGTCAAGTGTGGTACCTGACGACTTCCTTGGTTTAAAACTATGATCGCCATCCGTTAACCAATGCAATTGTACCTTGTCCATCACCGGCCAAGTCTCAACCAAGCCTTTATGGCCAAACTTATCTCTTTCACCTTGGATGACCAATATAGGCGCGCTGCATTTTTCGATAGGCTCTAAGCGCGGCTCACCGCCCTTTAGCGGAATAAATGGGTAACCTAAACAGACTACACCATCAACAGCGAGGCTTTCAGCCAGAATGGCCGACATGCGCCCTCCCATCGACTTACCTACCAAATAGATTTTACGAGGCATAAACTGGCGCTTAAAAATACTCAGTTGCAACGCATAATCAGCGATCAGTTTGGGAGCTCTGTCTGGCGGACGCCGTTTACCATCAATGGCATTGGCGCGCATGTAAGGAAAATTGAAGCGTACAATACGTAGATTGGCTGCATTACCGAGTCCTAGGCCGTTTGCTATTGTGGTCATAAATTCATGATGCATGTTAGCGCCAGCACCGTGAGCAAATACGATTAAAGTATCGCAATGACCTTCACTTTCTATACTAAAAGGTTCAAGCAGGTATTGGCTGGCATCAAATGCGAGAGCCTCATCTGCTATTTCAGCCACAGCTTCTGTAAGAGTGCCTTCTAAATAAGCTTGTTTTAAACTATCCGGTAAGGAGCTCACTGCGAGTCTCCTCTTCAAACATATCCAACATCCACTCTCTAAAGGCAGCGACTTTACCAATTTCTGCATGATTTTGTTGGCAAACCAAATAATATGCATTTTTGCTGACTAAAACTTCAGGGAAAGGACACACCAAGCGTCCTGCCTTTATGTCTGGTCTCGCCAACACACTGTAACCTAGCGCCACACCTTGCCCATGAGCGGCCGCTTGCAATACCAGTGAAGAATGACTAAATATGGGACCTTGATTCACATTAATATCAGTAATTCCACATTGTCTAAACCAAGCTTGCCAATATTGGCGGTTAGAATCATGTAATAGAGTATGGTTTTTCAAATCACTGGGCTTCTCAAGTGGCTTGGGTCCGTTAAGTAACATCGGTGAACACACTGGAATTAACACCTCATTACGCAGTTTATCTGCCCGTACCCCACTCCAGTTTCCAAGCCCATAATAAATGGCAACATCAACGTCATCGGTTAGCGATCCATCCTCATTATCAACGGCCTTAATTCGCACATCGATATCGGGATTTTTCTCGGTAAACTTTGCGAGCCGAGGCACTAACCATTGAATCGCAAAACTCGGTGAAGTCGCTACAGTTAAGGATCCGATGGCACTTCTGGCAAGTAAACGGTCGGTCGCATCGGCGAGCTGTGTAAAGATATCTTTGATATCAAGAAAGTATCCTTGTCCCTCTTCTGTTAACAACAAAGAGCGATTTTTACGTCTAAATAACTTTAACCCTAAATACTCTTCTAATGCCTTAATTTGATGACTTACTGCCGCCTGAGTAACAAACAGTTCCTCCGCCGCCCGTGTAAAGCTCAAATGCCTCGCTGCTGCCTCAAATGCTTTGACAGCATTAAGGGGGGGTAGTCGTCTAGCCATAGTGATCAATATCTCGTTTTTTGATTAGTTTTTCTAATGAGCATTGTTACATTTTATCGTTTGTAAAGACCAGCGATTTTGGTTAAATTTTGCACCAACGAAATGATACTCGTTGGACAACCTCTACGACGTAATTGGGGAGTGTCTAACAACCCAAATTTTTTAGCCTGGAGGCTATCGAACATGTTAAACCTAAAATCTATCTTTGTGCTCGCTCTTCTATCAGCTTCTGCCACTGTTAGCGCAGATGAAGTCACGCTCGATACCACTGATCTTGAAGCAACATTAACCGCTAACCTAGCAGAGAGCATGGAATTAATGCAGCTACAGCTAACGACAGAGTTAAGCACTATGCTGGTTGCCGATGAGCAAAAGCAAGATAATAAAGAAACAGCTTCTGTTCAGCTAGCTGACTAATTACTTTTATGACGCGATAGCGAACCACATATCCAAGTGTTCGTTAAAGCTATAAATAACGCAGTATGACGCTCTCTGGCACTTTAATTACACATTAAAGCAATCGCCATCAATGGAGCTAGCCTCAGTCTTGCTGTTAACATATAAAAAAACCACCGCTAAAGGTGGTTTTTTTGTGTCTACTGAAAAACTTTCAATTTCTGCCATAAAAAAACGACTATTTAAGTCGCTTTTTTATGGAGAAGAGCAGCTGTTATGGTTAAGGGCGATAAACCTTAACATTACTGTAGCCTTGCTCTTGTAGATAAAGCGCCTGTAGCTTACTCATCACACCACGGTCGCAATACAATAAATAGGTCTTCTCTTTATTAAGATCGGCAAATTGTGTCGCTAGCTTATAAAAAGGTATGGTTTGGATCTCTATGCCCTCAATCTCGAGCGGGTCCTTCTCCTCCTCCTCCGGCGCACGCACATCAATAATAATTTCATCTGTATTGATGTCAGCAACCGTTTCAGCTTCCGTTATTTTGGTGTCCATTTGAGCCGCTATCTCTCTAATATCCATAACAACAGCATCTGCAATAACTCTATCTAACAAGTCTTCTGAGAACTTAGCTTCTTCAGCTTCAACTTTTGCCAATACCGCTTTCACTGTTGGTTTTTGCGAAATCACACCGCAATACTCAGGGATAGTTTTAGCAAAATCTTCGGTACCAATTCTACGGCAGATATCAATAATGTCTTGCTTATCCATGGCAATGAGCGGACGTAATATTAGTTGCTCTGTGCAGCGGTCAATAACGTTCAGGTTAGTCAGCGTTTGACTAGAGACCTGCCCCATAGCTTCACCAGTCACTAATGCTTGAATGCCCATTTTATCCGCAATTCGAGCTGCCGTTTTCATCATCATGCGTTTAAGTACCACACCCATTTGTCCGTTGTCGACTCGCTCTAAAATCTCCTGTACGACAGGGTCAAACGGCACAGAGATAAACTTAACCTTATGTGACTCACCATATTTCTGCCACAAATGGTAAGCCACCTGCTTCACACCAATCTCGTGCTGATCGCCACCTAAATTGAAGAAACAGTAATGAGTACGAGAGCCACGCTTGATGAATTGGTAACTGGAAACACCAGAATCAAAGCCACCAGAAATTAATGACAACACATCCTCTTGGGTGGCCATTGGGTAACCACCAAGACCTTGAATGCGCTTATCGACAAGATAAAGTTGTTCGTTATCAATCTCGAGATTGACCGTCATGTCAGGGTTCTTCAGGCGAACACCAGCGGCTTCAGTAAACTGGTTTAGTCCACCGCCAACATAACGCTCAACTTCAATCGAGTTAAAGTCATGCTTACCTACACGTTTTACACGTACGCAGAACGTCTTGCCAGCAAGCTCGTCTTTATAGACGGCCAGTGTTTGCTGATAGATATCATCAACTGATTCAAAGGTGCTCACATTCACTTGCAACACATGTGCAATACCAGGGATACAGCCTAAACGCTCGGCAAAAGCTTCAACCAGATCCGGTCTATCATCTGGCACCATAACCATGATTTTGTCCCATTGGCGTTGTACTTTGGCAGACTCATCTACTTTTTTAAGTACATTACGAATGTTGGTTTCAAGCATTTTGGTAAAACGCATTCTTACCGGCTTGCTTTTCATCATGATTTCAGGAAACAGTTTTACGATAAATTTCATTGATCTTCCGCGGGGACAAGTTTAAACAGCAATTTGTCGATTATAACAATATCTAGCCACAATTGCGTATAGCCATATACGCAATTGTCATGACAAAAAGTAAAAATAGTGAGTACACATTTGATAAAACGCTGTCATGGGAGGAGTTTATGGACAATATTTTCATTGAGTACAAGCTAAAGAAAAGCGGGTAAGCACCTTTAGCTGCTTACCCGTTTAACGACTCCCCCCATCCGACCTGAAGATGCAGGATTCGGTGAGATGGGTATAAATTCGCTAATCTTCTAAGTTTATTGAGAAACTTGGATCTCATCTGACTCTTTAGGTTTACCTTGCTCGATAGCAATTTCAACCCGGCGATTACGCGCCCTATTGGCCTGAGAGTTATTTTTAACTAACGGCGCAGATGAAGCCATGCCCACCACTTTCAACCGCATCTGGTCAAAGCCTTTCACTTTTATCATCTCATGGGCAACCGCCACCGCACGTTTACTCGAGAGATCCCTATTTGAGCTATAGAGCTCATTAGAAATATTCCAATCGTCCGTATGCCCCGACACGGTCACAATACCGGGTACATCTTTTAGCAACTCACCCACACGCCTAACGATTGGCTTAAAGCGCGGCTGCAAAAAGCCTGAACCTGACGCAAATGCGCCTTTTTCACGGATCCGAATAATAATCTGTTGTCCGAGCGATTCAATTTCGATGGCGCCATCAACGATCTCTTTATTCAGCTCTTGAGCCATCTTTTTAACTTGCTGATTGATTTTATCTTGCGCTGCTGCCTCTGCTTTTGTCGCTTCGCTTTGTGCGTCGGCGGCTGACTTGGCTTGCGCCTTGGCATCTTCTTGCTCTTGCGCCGTAGACGATGATTCGCCTCCACGTTGCTCGCCACGCTGCTGCTGTACACCACCGGCACTATCATCTTCGCCCGCTTGAAACTCTAGCATTGGCTCGGTCATTTCATTAGTTTGCTGATTGATAATTTCGATTGGCGTCGATTCAGGCCGACCCGGTCTAAACTCTAACGCTATGACCGAGGTCCCTTTGGGAATATCTTTCACTTCCACTTTATTCTGTACACCAAATGCATACTTCATCGAACCTGCAATCTGCTTAAATTTCATCACATCCATTTCAGAGAAAGCCAGCAGCAAGACGAAAAAACACATAAGCAAGGACATTAAGTCAGCAAAAGTTGCTAGCCAAAGCGGGGCTCCAGCTGGCGGACAGTCACATTTGACTTTTTTGGCCATCGAACTATGCCCCGTCCATAGTATTTATGCTACGAGATTTTTCAGAGAGATAATTCTTAAGGAAACCTTCGATAACACGGGGGTTTTGACCGTCTTGAATGGCTAATACGGCATCCATAATCAAGTTACGGTTCAGCATCTCTTCATTCATTCGAAGCGATAGCTTATCAGCAATCGGAATCGCCACCATGTTGGCAACTACCGCGCCATAAAGTGTCGTAAGCAAGGCGACCGCCATTGCTGGACCAATAGATTTTGGGTCATCCATATTAGACAACATACCCACGAGTCCAATCAGCGTACCAATCATGCCCATTGCTGGTGCAACATCACCTATCGATTTAAAAATACCGATACCAGTTTTGTGACGCTCCTCGGTTAATGCAATATCTTTTTCTAACGCACTTCTCACCACATCACCGTCGTGGCCATCAACTAACATATCAATGGCTTTTTGCATAAAGCTGTTGTTAATTTCAGCCTCTTCCAACGCCAAGAAACCACCTTTACGTGCCGCATCGGCCATCGTAATTGACTGCTCAATTAGCTCTTCAGGTTTATCAATTTTGAAAATAAATGCTTTGGCAGCAATTTTGGCTGATCCAAGAAATTGCTTAAGGTTATATTTCATCATCACGACAAATAACGAACCTATCATGACAATTAAGATTGAAGGTACATTGATGAAAATACCGATCCCGCCGCCGCTTGCCATCGCCATGATAACAAACGCAAATGCGCCAATCAGTCCTATTAGGGTTGCTAAATCCAAAACCGCTCCTCAAATACCCATCTATTCGCTAAACAACTGCAATCGAATGCTGTCCACATTATTTAACCTGAATTTAGGTTAAATATTCAAACGCTAGTCTACTAGAAACCTAGCGACAATATTACGCTGTCATCATGACAGCAAGCATCAACTAAGCAAACGGCTAAATAGCACACACATTTTCATTATTACACCTAATATAGCGACCAAAGTTAAGATCTCTTGAGTGATATTTCCCGCAATTGTTACGCTATTTCCGTTAAAATAGAGCCCAACAGCATAAATAACTTATCGCTATAACGAGTTGAGTGGATGATTTATGCTCGAAAGCGTGCTTTTGTGCAAATACTCAACGGCTTAATTTGACCCTTGTGCCCTGCTGATATACTTTGTGTATCGCTTAATTCTAGGAATGATCATCGTGGCAAAAAAACCTGAAAACCTCTCTTTTGAAGAATCACTTTCCGAGCTAGAAAAAATCGTTGCAGACCTAGAGCACGGCGACGTGTCCCTCGATGATGCGTTAAAACAGTTCGAACGTGGAATTAAGCTGGTAAGAAATAGCCAAAGTAAACTTGAAAATGCACAGCAAAAAGTGGCTGTGCTAATGACAGATGAGGGTGTCGACACCTTGAAGCCTTATGACATAGAGGGTGAGTAATTGTTAGCAGAGTCACTAGCTGTATACCAAAAGCGCATTAATCTTCAACTTTCATCTCGTATAGATGCACTAGCTGATATCGATCCTCAATTAAAAGCGGCCATGAAACATGGTGCGTTAATTGGTGGCAAGCGTATTAGACCATTTCTCGTTTACGCTATCGGCGATATGCTAAAGGTTAAGCTTGAAACCCTAGATTCGTGTGCCGCGGCGATTGAATGTGTTCATGCTTACTCTCTCATTCATGACGATCTTCCCGCGATGGATGATGACGCACTGCGTCGTGGTCAGCCAACGGTACATATTGCCTATGATGAAGCAACGGCTATTTTAGCGGGTGACGCGCTGCAAGCTCTTGCGTTTGAAATCATCAGTGAGCCTATTGAAAACATTACCCCATCACAGAATTTAGCAATGGTTAAAGCCTTAGCGAACGCCTCTGGGTATAGTGGCATGTGTGGTGGCCAAGCGATGGATTTAACTGCCACAGATAAACAGATTGAGCTGGCAACGCTTATTCAGCTGCATAAGCTTAAAACTGGCGCACTGATCCGTTGCGCCGTTGAATTTGCCATTATTGCCGCAAAAATCAATGATAAAGAGCGACAGGCGTTGCTTGATTTTGCCGACGCTATAGGCCTCGCATTTCAAGTGCAAGACGATGTATTAGATATTATTGCCAGTACCGAAGAGCTTGGAAAACCTCAAGGTTCTGACACGGATTCAAATAAGAGCACTTATCCAAAGTTGCTTGGTTTAGAGGGCGCCCAAAAAACTGCTAGCAGTTTGATTGAGGACGCACTATCAGCGCTGGCTAAATTACCATACAATAGCCAGTTAATTGCCGAATTCGCCCGTTATATCATTGAGCGAAGAGTTTAATAAAGAGACAAAGAATCTCGATATGAGTTTTGATATTTCTCAATTTCCTGTGCTAGCACAGGCAAACACCCCTGATGAGCTAAGACAGCTCCCTCAAGCCGTTCTGCCACAACTGGCAGATGAACTTAGAGGTTTCCTTTTGAAGTCAGTGGGTAAATCAAGTGGCCATTTCGCCTCAGGACTGGGCACAGTCGAGCTGACTGTGGCTATTCACTATGTCTATAACACCCCATTTGACCGACTAATTTGGGATGTTGGCCACCAGGCTTACCCCCATAAAATTTTGACTGGTCGCCGTGAAAAAATGCACACCATCCGTCAAAAAGGGGGGATCCATCCCTTTCCTTGGCGTGAAGAGAGTGAATACGACACCTTCAGCGTAGGCCATTCGGGTACCTCTGTAAGTGCTGCACTCGCGATGGCTGTTGCTGCTGAAAAAGAGCAAGCGGGTCGTAAAGTAGTCTCTGTTATTGGAGATGGCGCCATGACCGGTGGCATGGTGTTTGAAGCCATGAATCATGCAGGTGATCTGCACAACGATATGTTGGTGATCCTTAACGATAATGAGATGTCTATCTCTGAAAACGTTGGCGCACTCAACAATCACCTTGCACAGCTAATGTCGGGTCGTTTCTACACCACCATTCGTGAAAACAGTAAGAAAGTGCTTAAAGGCATGCCTGTTATCAAAGAGATGGCTAAACGCACTGAAGAACACCTTAAAGGCATGGTCGTTCCCGGCACCATGTTTGAAGAGCTAGGATTTAACTATATTGGTCCTATTGATGGCCATGATGTTGATGCATTAGTTGAGACCCTGCGTAATATGCGTAACCTCAACGGCCCACAGATTTTACATATCATGACTAAGAAAGGTCGTGGTTATGAGCCGGCAGAAAAAGATCCTATCGGCTGGCACGCAGTGCCAAAGTTTGATCCATCGACCTTTGAAAAGCCCAAAAGCAAACCCAGTGATCCAACCTTTTCACAAGTGTTTGGTAAATGGCTTTGTGATGTAGCAGAGAAAGATGAAAAGCTACTGGCTATTACCCCTGCCATGCGCGAAGGCTCTGGTATGGTTGAGTTTTCACAGCTTTATCCGAAACAGTATTTCGATGCAGCCATCGCCGAGCAACATGCTGTGACATTGGCAGCAGGCTTCGCCTGTGAAGGTTACACACCCGTTGTTGCTATCTATTCAACGTTCTTACAACGTGGTTACGATCAACTCATTCATGATGTGGCTCTGCAAAAGCTGCCGGTTGTGTTTGCTATCGATCGCGGCGGTATCGTGGGCGCTGATGGCCCTACCCACCAAGGTGCATTCGACTTGAGCTTTATGCGAGCAGTGCCCAATATGGTGATTATGACGCCGTCTGACGAGAATGAATGTCGACAGATGCTCTATACCGGCTATTGCTATAAAGCAGGGCCGACAGCAGTGCGCTACCCTCGCGGCAGCGCCACTGGCGCTAAGCAAGTTGAAACAATGACAGCTGTGCCCATTGGTAAAGGCTTAATAAAGCGCCGTGGACAAAAGGTTGCCATCCTCAACTTCGGTACCACGCTCGCCAATAGCCTACTAGCCGCAGAAGCACTTGATGCCACCGTTGCTGACATGCGTTTTGTTAAACCGCTGGACGTGGATTTAGTCAAAGAGTTGGCCCAAAGCCATGATGTATTAGTCACCGTTGAAGAGAACGCCATTATGGGCGGTGCAGGCTCTGGCATACTTGAGTTACTGCAAGCGCTTAAATTACCAAAACCAGTACTGCAGATTGGTCTACCCGATGAGTTTATTAAGCACGGCGCACCTGATGAGATCATCAGTGAACTTGGACTTGATGCAGCAGGTATTCAAAAGCAGATCGAAGACTACTTAGCGTAAACGGCTTTAATACCAATTAGCGCAAGACATATTAAAGGACTGCGATTGCAGTCCTTTTTTACTTTATAGCGTTGTGGTTTTAGCTTAAGTGATAGCTAGCTGTCACAGCTGTCGCTGCCATGTTGTTTAAGTAGCTTTTTAAAGCTATTAGTCATTAATATTACCGTTAAAATAATCGACGATCCCACAGCCGAAATGTCAAGACTATGACCAGGCTTATTCAGTTCAAAAAATAACACTGTGTTGTATAAATAATCGATCCAAATTGCCAGAAGCGTAAAAATTAAAACCGTCAAATTGACTTTTTTCTGTTGTTTGCTTAACTCTGCTTCTATTTTAGAAATCACACTTAATCCTCAATAATATCAGTCTATTAGTGGCTACTGGCCTTACTACAAATTAAATAGCTTACTATCTCCTTTCGCATAAATTTTGCAGTCGTCAGTGACCTTACTTTTTCGACGATTTTTTTGGCAAATCTCTAGTGCAGCTTTATTCGCACTTTGTTGATCTTTTCTGTTAACACTATATCCCCATGAAAACGCGCCATCATCGTCAATAGCAACAGCAAAGGCTTTAGCTTCTTTATAATGGAAATATTGATTGAATCCCTTATTGATACTGTCTCGATAACTCTCTCGGGGAGTGGTCTTAGGCGTTTCCTTTTCATCAATTAATGCTTGTACGTCTGCTTGACTGGATAAAGATAACGTCGTTAAAAATTGCTGTGCTTCTTCACTGCTACGTCGTTTTAATGCTGAATATATTTTATGATGAAAAGATGTTTTTTCATCATTATCTAATGAAACGTCGGCTAAATGTTTTAGCAAGAAACCGGGGGAGGAATAACTTAACTCATCTAACAATTGTATTTTAAAACTATTGATATCTATCCCATCTTGTTGCGACAACCAAGCCCATGCCTGCTCAGATTCATCGTCTGGCCACCAACGTAGAATATCCGTTAGTTCGGATTTTTTGTCAGAAGCATCAGCCAGCCGTTTATTTGCGGCCGTTTCTGGGTCTACATACATCCAAGTATTATAGGCATCTTCGATAACCATTTTGCGCTCGTCAACATCCTCTATCAGGTTTAACTTGGCAAAAACATCATCTGGCGAGATTTCTAGCCACTGCATAAGGGGGCTAGCAAGCAAGCCAATATCGTTAAGCTTGCGTAGCTCATCATAAAAGCCGCTAAATTCATCACTAGTTTCTAAGCGGTAGCTAATTGATAAAAGTTCTGATGATATATCAATCTCTTTGTTTTTATACTGCACAAGCAAATGCATCAGCAGTTCTAGATTGTGCTTAGCGAGTATTGAAATGAACTCACGATTAGCAGGAACACCGGTGTCACTGTCAGCGCTTACAAGGCCTTCTTCGAAGAGCTCAAAGCCAAACTCAGGATCTTTTGCTGCTAAAACAGCTTTTACATGTTGTAAATAAGGATCGCTATCGGGCAATGGATTGTATTGCTCAATAAAAGGTAATACTTTTCTGGGCGCAAGCTCAATTAACTGTGACGTTATTAACGGCAGTAACAAATCACGCTGCACTTTGTTTCTACTATCTAATGTTATTGAGAGTGTTTCTAGCTCGGTAAGTGAAAGCTCACTGATAATGCTGTAGAGCTTTATGTGTGCTGTTTTATTTTTTGGGTTTTCCTCTAAATCCAGTAAAAGCTGCTCTATTTCTGCATATGTATTAGCAATATTCTTACTGATGTCTGGTTTGCAAGATGCTAGTTTATCGCTCCCCTCCATGTAACTTATACTTGCCAGTTCTCCACTGTTATCACCACCTGGTACCGAGGTTTTACTCACTTCAGCGGGAGAGGGTATGCTAGTGAATCCTCCTAGCCAAAAGCCGAATGTAAAGGTAACCGCAATGGCCAATAACCAATGTATTGTCTTCAATTATTTAGTCCTTTAAATATTTGTACAGGTTGTTATTTCAGATGTAAGTTTGTGTCAAAATAAAACGCTAAGCCACTGTTAATAAAAAATATACCATAGCGCTATTAGGTTTGTAACCTGTTCTCCTTATAGGTTAGCGCTGACTTTAGACCTTAGCGTGAGCTTTCAATAAAACCGGCCAAACCTTCATTAACACAAGGGGTATTGTTAAATCGGTCACTTTCAGTGATGGCTAAACCGCCGATAAGTTCAATGCTTTCAGGGTACTTGTATCGATAATAAGCAACAGATTCGGCAAAATCTCTGATGGCGGCTTTCGGTGGCTGCTGCGCGCTGATGCCTAGTTTTTCGCGCTCCTCCTCTACCCATGCTGAAAGCGCATCATATTGTTGCTGCACACTGACACCAGCATGCTGCAACAGCATATCAGGCTTGGTATAATCACCAAAGAAACTGCCAGAACCTAATGCAAAATATGTTGACAATCCTTTAGTGCTGTAATGCTCAACGCCCCACAAGGCGTAGCTTAACGCCGTAGTAGCCTGTTTAGTCGCCTCTTTTGAGTCAGTCGTTTTGGCCGCTATCATCGACCGTTTCACTAAAAAATGAAGTGCATGATGAGTTGCCCCCATGACCAACAGCTGCTTAGCAATATCAATTTAAAACTTATTATCACCGTACGGGCCTTGAATATAGGCAACCATCGCCCACTTATCACCTGCCACCGCCAGCGCTCTTAATTCTTGCTTTGGCAGCTCTTGATAGGAAACCACAAAGCTATTACCTGGGTAACGTTCATCGCTACTGTTAATTCGAGAACCCCACTTTACCTTGCCAACACCCTGATACTCACTCCAATCTGCTTGTTGTAACTCCGCCAGACGGTAATCCTCTGCGCTCAGCTCTTCAAAGGCTACACACCAATCCTCATCAAAGCACTTTAAGGCGCTAGCTTCAGCTTGCTGAGGCGCAGCGCTTGGCTCGATAACAGCAAGCGTTGCAACCTTCTTTGTTATCGCACTGCTCGTTGCCACTTTAGTTTGCCGCGCTGCCAAGTCATCAGTGCTTGGCAACTGAGCGCTAGCGACTGTTTCCTCATTTTCATTGAGGTAATAAAAAACACTGAGACTAATGAGACATAAGCTCGCGCCGATAACACTTTTCCTTACACCTTGGTTATTCAAATTAATAACATTCCTTTGCAATCCTTCCGGCACACTTCCGATATGTTTTACTTCCTACTAAATAGCCTATGCCAGCAACATAATTTGCTGGCATTCAGTTTTAATCTACTGGATTTTAGAGTGAAGCTTAACGGTTAATCTTGTGACAAACTAACCATGAACTCACTAACACAAGGGGTGCTGTTAAGACGGTCATTTTCAGTGATATTGAATTCACTGAGGTACTCAACTCGTTCAGGATTCATGTTTCGTCGAATAGCCAAGTTAAGTGCGAAATCGTTAATAGCCCCCTTACTCGGCTGCGAAGCAGTGATACCTAATATCTCACGTTCGCTTTCTACCCATGTAGATAACTGATTATAACGCTGCTTAACAACTTCACTTGAGTGAGCTAACACTACATCTGGCCCGATATAACCATCAAAATACCCTCTTGAGCTAACTCCCAAATAAGAACTAAGCCCAGCAATATTATAGTTCTCGACTCCCCAAAAAGCGTAAGTCAACGCACTAATAATATGGTCGGTAGCCTCCTTAGTATCGCCAGAGCGTCGATAACTGCTTTTAGCCGCACTTAGTTCCTGTATAACCAAGTATTCAAGTGCATAATAAGATGCTCCTTCGACCAGTAATTGCTTGGCGATCTGATATTTAAACTCCTTGTCACCATATGCCTCCTGGACTAAAGTCACCATCGCCCATTTATCGCCAGCTGAGGCCAGCTCTTTTAACTCAGCCTTCGGCAGCTCTTGATAGGAAACCACAAAGCTATTATTTGGATGGTTTACATCATCTAAGTTAATCTCGCTCGCACTTTTCATACTCGCCCGACCTTGGTACTCATCCCAATCTGCAACTTGCGACTCAGCCAAAATAATATCCTCAGGGCTCAGCTCTTTTACTGCGTTACACCATGCATCATCGAAACTCTTTCTAGCCTTGTCACTAGCTTGTTGCGGTATAGCCTGTACTGCAGTAGTGGCTCTAAGTTTTGTTGCAGGTGCCGTGTCTTCAGTTGCCTTGTAAGCAGCTAAGCTTTCACTGCTTAGCGATTCAAGTGCAGGATTGTTTATGCCTTCAGCTTCTTCTACTTGATTAGAGTCGAAAAAAATAATTAAACCAATGAGGCATAAACCAACGCATACGAGGCTCCAGAGTAAAAGCTTATTTGTCATTTAATTTATTCCGTTTTAAATTCTATAGGCAACTTGCAATACGGTTTGCTTGAAATACAGTGCATACATCTAAGGCGTTATTCCTGTCAGCCTGTGCAATGTCTTTACATTGGGTGTAAGCATCATAGGATGCACTACCTTCAACAAATACAGCATTACCACCTCCAGTAATAGTACCTCGTCCAGCGCATGATTGTGACAGAGTATCTGCGTAGATTGCAGATTGGAAAGCATTACAAGTAGCATATTTTACGGCACTTTTTGCTACGCACTCTTTTTCTTCTTCCTCTCGAGAATCAGTTCTGTCACTATCAGTGGGGCCATCGGGGCCATTTCTAGCACCGTTATCATAGCCACTGTCACCCCAACTGTGTGTTAACGTTTCTCCAAACTCTAGGGCTGGAGGCCTTTCTCCCACGACAGTCATAGGTGCGGGCTCTTCAGCATAACCTTGGAAAACTAGTGACTCCCATCACCAAAGTCAGTAAAGCCGTTTATATATCTTGCTCATCTGCATTCCTTTGCATTTTCTCAATTGCATATAAATCCATTTTCAGTAGTTAGCGATATGTTGTAACCAGCGTTCACAGCCTACGTGCGCAACAAAAAAACAACAACCAGCCGACGCCAGTCGGGATGCAATATACAAAGGAAGTATTAGCAACAGCGAGTAAAGTTAACTTAATTTCAATAAAGTAGCAGACAGATATGATGAGTAGAGATCGATTTGGGCTGGAGCATCACCCACAAACAATCTATCGGTAACCTACGCATAACTTAACCAACTTAAGTAAAGTCCACGCATAAAAAATGCCAGCAAGCTTTACTTGCTGGCATTGTACTTCGAGCTTGCTCACCTTTAGGGTTAGCGCTTATTTTTTAGTTTGCTGTCATGCTAGTCAAAAGCTCATCAATGCAAGGCGTGCTGTTAAATCGGTTATTCTCACTCACCTCTAATTCACTTATCCAACTTACTAATTCAGGGTTCATACTCTTCTGGAGTGCTAATTGGAGTGCAAATTGGAGTGCAAAATCATTGATAGCAGCTTTAGGTGGACTTTGCAGTTCAATACCTAATTTCTGTTGCTCACTTCTTATCCATTGCGATAGCTCATTATAACGCTGAGTGACTTTATCGCTTGAGTTCGATATCAATAAACGCGCTGTGAGGCTTCCATCAAAATGGTCATCTGAAATTAATGCTAAGTAAGTATTCAGCCCAGTAGAGTCATAATGCTCAACTCCCCATAACGCGTAAACCAGAGCATCGTCATAATGCTTACTAGCCTCCAAGCTTAACTATCGGGAGTGAGTCATTGCATTTGGGGTTTTTAACTCTGGAATTTGTTCAACAACGTCATCATACAACTTCGGATGACTATCTTTTATACTCATCATCATATTCAAATGGCGAGGTGTAATGTTAGCACCATTACTTATCAGCTTTTTGGCATAAAGCTGAGCGTTACCCGCCCCTGCCAACTTAAAATACCTTATCGACAAAGACAGGGGGTCAACCCCGTACTTTTCCTCACTAGGATTGTAACCAGCCATCAGTAACCGATCAAAAATAGGGTTATATTCGCCGCTAATATTCATACTACAGTAGATAAGATAACTCAAAGCTGATGCGCCACCATGGTTTTTAGCATCAATATCAATCAGGTCCACACCCACGTTTTGTAATGCCGTGATAAACGCATCATCGTGAGAGAAAATAGCGCTCCTAAGATGAGACGGTGTAACATCGGCGCCAATATTCGTTAGGAACTCAATCAAGTCAATATTACGCCCGCTTACGGCCATATCAAGCGCCGCTCTCAACGCCTTTTGTTCATACTCTGTACCGACAAAACGATGCACTAACTCCTGCAACATCTCATAGTCAAGCTCTATAAGAGCTTTTCGAAACTGCTCTATATCGTTGAGTAAATGGGCCGGATGTTGTAATGCTCTATTTAAAAAAGTCGATATGTCAGTAGGATCTTCGCTATTAAACGCAACGACAAAGTTACGATAAATAGCTTCTTCTTCGGCATCGACTGCCGTGATACTGATTTCTATTGCCGTTTCCGACTTTATATTTAGAGGGGCTTCTGCCGAAAGTTCATGTTGTAAACCACTGTCTGTGAGCTGATAATTTAATGTAGCTTGCAGTTGGTTATCATCTCGCAATCCATGATAGAGAAAAATACCGCTAATTAGCAGTATTAAAATGCCTAAAGCAATTTGATTCCTCGATTGACTAATTAGCATAAAAACATGCCTTAATCACACCCATATCAGCTTTACTTAAACAGTATTTGTTAAGCCTAATGCATCTTTTACGGCCACTCACCGGATTCAAGGTCACATAAGTGTCGAACGGGTTATAACGACCAAGAAATGTTGGCTTTTTAATCGTATATAAACTATCAAAATGTGAAAAACGACTCGATACTTTGATGGTTAAATGCTCTCGGTTTAATTCCAAGGTATACCAATCAAATATCAACACTCGAGCAGTATCGAGTAACGCTGCACCAATTGAAACTGATAATATAAAGAGTATGTCATCTGTCAATACTTGTTCAGCTTTCCCTCCATTGATATATAGAAAGGCTAGAAAGAACAAACACTGGATTACTAACATTCGCAATACTGTGTTTAACACTAAGAACTTTAAAGCGGTGGGCTTTATTATCATGTTATTGTTTTCTATTTTTCTATTCATTTTAGTATCACCCTTCAACTTTGAATCGAAACGATGTAAGTCACTACCTAATACAGTTTGAACCAGCTTCCCATATAGCTTACCTTAATACTAAAGGTAAGCTATATGGGACTATCAAGGGTTGGCATCGGTAAACAAACGGGCTTAGTCGAACTTAAATGACCACCTGAATCCGCTGTTTATGTCGCAGCCTTCACTTGTGAAAATAACTACCGCATCCTAACCTTTAATTACATTCTCTAGTGATAAGAGCCTTCTCTTGCATGTTACACCACTCTATAGCTTTGCCCGAAGTTAAACCAACCTGCCCACCGCAGAAAGTACCTAAAGTACCGCCTGTTCGTTTTCCGATCCAAGCGCAAGCTGCCAGCAACATAACTCCAGTTTGTCCATACAAGTATCTACAGTCGCTACCAACTGATTTAGCCGACGCAACACACTGCTCTTTGGTTTCTTCTTTTTCTTCCTTTTTAGGCTCTTTCACTGAGCCGCCTGGCCCATCAGGATTTCCTCGTCTGTCAGGCGAACCACGCCCGTCAGGTGCGCCGTTCTTCCCATAAAGACCATCGTCCCCGAATCCCGGCTTATTATCCCCACCGGTATAAGTCCCCACGACGGTCACTGTCCCTTGAGTCGTTGGTCCTGGCTTATCCTCTTCTGCATAACTCGAAAAACTAGCGCTTCTACTCATCACCAAAGCCATGAAAGCCACTTTGAATATCTTTTTATCTATCTTGCTTATCTGCATTCCGTTGCGTTCCTTGTCGTCGTTCCAGTGTCCGTGAAATTGCTTTCAATTCCTCTCGTACCGGTGAGTGATATGCTGTAATCAGCCAAGGCACCCTACATAAGCAACAAAAAAAAACAACAAGCCATTAACAATCAATGTCATGCAATATACGTTAATCGTATTACAAACAAAATCAAAAGATAAATTAAACTAATGTCGCAGCAATTGTGCTTAATAACCTGCTGGCGTGTAGTCAGTGACTAGAGAAATGACAAGATACAAGCAGAATAGCTTTTAGGCGAAATATTGAGTCAATTGCTCGGTTATACATAATCCAGTTGTAAACTGAAATGAGTATAACGTTTCAATCCAGACATAAAAAATGCGAGTAAGTTTTCACTTACTCGCATTTCAATTTGTTTAATCAGGTCAGTCTATTTGGCCACTTTATTGGGTAACCCCATTTGGCAATTAGCCTTGAGAGACCATCACCATTGCCGGGCGTAGTAGACGCTCGTTAAGGGTATAACCTTTCTGCATCACCATCATTACGGTATTGGCAGGGAAGTCAGCGCTAGGCTGCATACCAATCGCTTGGTGAAGTTCAGGGTTAAAGGTATCGCCTTGTGGATCAACTTGCGTCAGGCCAAATTTTTCAACTGCATTCACAAAGCTCTTTGCGGTAAGTTCAACACCTTCATAAATCGCTTTAGTCGCTTCAGCTTCTGCATCAGTACCTTGAAGCGCGCGCTCCATATTATCTAATACAGGCAATAACTCGTTAGCAAATTTTTCAAGTGCAAATTTACGTGCTTTTTCAACATCAATCGCGGCGCGGCGACGAATATTGTCGACTTCTGCTGCAGCTCGGATCACAGAGTCTTTTTGTGACTCCACTGTTGATTGTGCTTCTTGCAACGCTTTCTCTAGCTCTTCAACGCGAAAGTTTGCTTGAGTCAGCTCATCCATTATAGAGGCTTCGTCACTAGCTTCGCTTAGTAACTCGCCCTCTACAATCGATTCAACTTGTTCGTCAATTTGGTTATCTTGTACTTTATTTGTTTCGTTGCTCATTTTTGCTCCAGCTAAAAATGCTTTGTTTCTGCATGCTCTGGGCATATTATGGGGATCAATTTTGAGGTTTCAAGGCCTAATGCCGGATCTGACACAAATATGAGCAATACCTTTCACACTATCGGACTTATTGGTAAACCTAACCATGATGGAACCAATCTCACCCTAAAGAGATTGCACCATTGGTTAATAATGCAAGGCTATAGCGTCTTGGTTGAGGAGCGTGTTGCCGCCGAAATTGGCTCACATACGCATTCAGTCGATCTATTGGAAATTGGTGCCCAATGTGATTTAGCCATTGTGGTCGGCGGTGACGGTAATATGCTCGGTGCAGCTCGAGTTTTGGCGAGATTTGATATCGCAGTCATCGGTGTAAACCGAGGTAACTTGGGATTCCTGACAGATTTACCCCCTGATTCTTTTGAAGCCGCGTTGTCAAAAGTATTAGAGGGGGAGTTTGATACTGAGCAACGTTTTTTACTCGAAGCAGAAGTTCATCGGCATGGCGAGTTAAAATCGAGTAATACCGCAGTCAACGAAGCCGTTCTCCACCCCGGTAAAATCGCTCACATGATAGAATTTGAAGTCTATATCGACGAAAAATTTATGTATAGTCAACGCGCCGATGGGATGATCGTATCAACACCAACGGGTTCTACTGCATACTCATTATCAGCGGGGGGGGCTATTCTCACCCCCAATCTAGAAGCGATTATCTTAGTCCCTATGTTCCCACACACACTTTCTTGCAGACCGATTGTTGTCGACTCCTGTAGCATCATTAAGCTGGTTGTATCACCTCACAATGGCGATAATTTAGAGGTCAGTTGCGACGGCCACGTCAATCTATCTGTCCTGCCTGGCGATGAAATTATCATTAAACGCAGCCAAGATACCCTAAGATTGATCCACCCTAAGGGGCACAACTACTTCCACGTATTGCGGTCTAAATTAGGTTGGGGAAGTAAACTCTTTTAGCAACGACTTTAAGGTCAATAGTATCGCTATTGACCTTAAATCATTACCCATCGCCAACAAAAGCTGTTACATAAAACCAACATCTATGACTCTTCACCGCCTTAAAAGCAAAATTGAGCCGTTACTTAAATGTTTAAACTGTTTTATAGAAACATAATTAGCTAAAACTGCTACTCATCTTGATATCATTCTGTAGCGGTAACAATTTTAATAAAAAACTTAAATAACAATTAGCTAGTAACATTTCCCACTCTCAGATTAATACCCTAGCCCTGCAAAATGTGATCCAGCCCACAGTGCCGATTTGTAGTGCGAAACAAACTTAACGAGTGAAACAGAAAGTTGTAGATCAGAACATCTCTATTCACTAAAGCAATCACCGCCAATTTTAGTTAAATCAGCCATTATTAGCAGTCATAAGGTTTTTATATAACTTTATGGCGTGTATAACAGCTTAAGGCGCGTGATCCAGATCACAGTCAAGAAAAGCAACAGACAGTGGCGCATCCCACGACTAGCATTCTCAATCACAAATAGGGTACAAACTGATCTAGATCATATTAGCGTTAACCTATTTAACGTCTAGTACACATCTCAACCGACCAGAATCAATAATTAACAGTGAGTCGGCTACCAACAATTGCAGTTCGTCACCCATATAAAACGAGGCAAGCATGACCTTTATTCAACTACTCGCAAGCTTAACGCCGATTATCAGCGTGATGCTATTTCTAGTGCTTTTACGGATGCCAGCATCAAGAGCAATGCCCATTTCCATGGTTTTCACCGGACTGGCAGCTGTCTTTGTTTGGCAAATGGATACCACTTTTCTGGCCGCCTCTGTGGTTGAAGGCCTGCTTTCAGCCTTAACGCCATTGACCATTATTTTTGGTGCTGTTTTCCTACTTAATACCCTTAAATATTCTGGCGCAATGGATACTATTCGTGCAGGATTTACCAACATTAGTGCTGATGCTCGCGTACAAGTCATTATTATCTGTTGGTTATTTGGCTCGTTTATTGAAGGCTCAGCAGGTTTTGGTACCCCAGCAGCGATTAGCGCACCACTATTAGTGTTACTGGGTATTCCTCCAATCGCAGCAGCTGTGGTCGCGCTGATTGCTGACTCTACGTCCGTATCATTTGGGGCGATTGGTCTACCGGTATTATTTGGTATGGACCAAGGTCTCACTCAAGGCGGCGTCAATATGGCTGCCGAACAAATAGCGCAGCACGGTGGCAGTTTTGCGGATTACGCACAGTTCATCGCAATGCATATGATCACTATCGACTTAATCACAGGTACGCTTATTCCATTAACCATGGTGGCTATTCTTACCGGCTTCTTTGGTCGTAATAAGTCATTTAAAGAGGGCTTAGCCATCTGGAAGTTCGCTCTCTTTGCTGGTCTTTCGTTCACTATACCGGCTTGGTTAATCAACTACTTTGCCGGTCCTGAGTTCCCATCAGTCATTGGTGCCCTCGTCGGGATGGCGATTGTTATCCCTGTGGCCAAGAAAGGTTACCTATTACCGAAAGATCCATGGAATGACTTTGCCGAAAATGATGGTCAACAGCGTAAAGAAATTGCCACTAAAGCTAAGTTCTCGCAAATTGCAGCATGGTCGCCATACATCATTATGGCTGCGCTACTTGTTCTTTCTCGTACTGTAGCGCCGTTAAAAACTTGGTTGACTGGATTTAATATTAGCTGGACCGGCCTACTGGGCACTGAACTAAAAGCGGGCTTTGCAACACTTTATGCACCAGGCGCTTTCTTCGTATTCGTGTGTATCTTAGGTTTCTTCCTCTTTAGAATGAAATCTCCAGCGATTAAAGAATCCATTTCAGTGTCTTGTAAATCTATGGTACCGACTATTATCTCTTTAGGCGCATCAGTACCTATGGTGAAGATTTTCCTAAATTCTGGTGAGAACACATCAGGTCTAGCCTCTATGCCAGTCGCGCTCGCCGATACATTAGCAGGCAGCATGGGTGCTGTTTGGGCTTGGGTATCGCCCATTGTCGGTATTTTTGGCTCCTTCCTATCGGGTTCTGCAACCTTCTCAAATATGATGTTTTCGGGTCTGCAATACAGTGTCGCTGACAATATTGGTGCCAACCATGGGTTAATTTTAGCCATGCAAGGTATTGGCGCTAACGCTGGTAACATGATGTGCGTAATGAATGTGGTGGCAGCGGCAACGGTTGTAGGGATGGCTGGACGCGAATCTGAAATTATCCGTAAGACAATGCCGGTTGCACTGGGCTATGCTTTAGTCGCAGGTACCATCGCCGCAATTTGGGGTGGTTTTTAACCTCAGCTAAAGTTAAAAGTCAGCAATAGAAAATAGAAAATAGAATAATAATATCGAGAAGCCGCATCTGCTGCGGCTTTATTCGCTCAAGCAAGTGTGTAGAGATAAATCAATGTCGGTCAATTATGAAGCTTTATTAAGAGATTTACGTAAGCAAATTGGTGAAGACGCCGCCACGAATGATCCTGTGCGCCGCTTTGCTTGGTCAACTGACGCAAGTTATTTCCGTATCGTACCTGAAATTGTTGTTCATGCCGAAACGCTAGAACAAGCGAAACGCACCCTTGCTATCGCCCGTACCTATGGCGCCCCGGTCACATTCAGAGCAGCAGGCACTAGCCTTTCAGGACAGGCGATTGGAGAAGGCATTCTGCTTATCTTAGGCCATGATGGCTTTAGAACCCTGATTGTCAGTGATGATGCCAGCAAAATCGCCTTAGGGACTGCCGTTATTGGCGCAGATGCAAACGCAGCCTTAAAACCGCACAATAAAAAAATCGGCCCAGATCCAGCCACACTTACAGCAGCAATGATTGGCGGAATAGTGTCAAACAACGCTTCAGGTATGTGCTGTGGAACAGCACAAAATAGCTATCAAACCATCGCCTCAGCAAAACTGTTATTTGCCGACGGTACCGAGCTTGATACTGGTTGCGAAACATCAAAAGCCGCTTTTACTCAATCACATCCTGACCTTATCAAGTCATTGCTCGACTTGGCGGAGATGACACTGAGTAATCAAACACTCGCAGCCCGCATTCGTAAAAAGTTTTCCATCAAAAACACCACAGGTTATAGCCTTAATGCATTAGTCGACTTTAGCGATCCGTTTGAGCTTATCAACCATCTCATTGTGGGGGCAGAAGGGACATTAGCCTTTGTTGAAGAGGTCACCTACAACACCGTTGATGAAGCACGCTTTAAAGCCTCAGCTATGGCGGTATTTTTCAATATGGAAGATGCTGCAAGGTCGATTCCGCCTTTGGTCGGTAAGAGCGTTGCTGCAGCCGAGTTACTCGACTGGGCATCAATTAAGGCGGTAACAGGTAAAGCGGGAATGCCACTGTGGCTATCAGAGCTACCTGAAGGTGCCTCGATATTGTTAATAGAATCTCGCGCTAACGATAAAGACACTCTTGAAAAGTATACTCACGACGTTATTGCCAAGCTAGCTCATATTGAAACCGAGCGCCCTATTGCCTTCAGTGACGACCCGGCAGTATTCGGTCAATATTGGGCAATGCGCTCGGGACTCTTCCCCATTATTGGTGGGCAGCGCCCTAAAGGTACCTCGGTTATTATCGAAGATGTCGCCTTTGAGCTTAAACATCTTGCTAAGGCGGCGAACGATCTAACTGAACTATTCACCAAGCATAACTACCCAGAAGGCGTTATCTATGGTCATGCTTTAGCCGGTAACTTCCATTTCATTATCACGCCAACGTTTAATACGCAGGCTGACATTGAGCGCTTCCACGCCTTTATGCAGGATGTTGCTGAGATGGTGATCAACAAGTACGATGGCTCAATGAAAGCCGAACACGGTACCGGACGCGCCGTGGCACCGTTTGTTGAAATGGAATGGGGCAGCGATGCCTACACCTTAATGAAGCGCATTAAGCAAATATTTGACCCAGAAGGCCTGTTAAACCCTGGCGTCATTCTCAACGACGACAGCCAAATTCACATTAAAAACATTAAGCCATGTCCTGTCGTTGATGACTTTATCGATAAGTGTATAGAGTGTGGTTTCTGTGAGAAGACCTGCCCAACATCGGCTTTAAGTATGTCACCACGCCAACGTATTGCGACGCTGCGTGAAATTGAACGCCTTGAGCAGTCAGGCGATAAACAAGCCGCTAGCGAGATGCGTGCAGCAGCAAAGTACGATGTGGTCGATACTTGCGCCGCTTGTCAGCTGTGTACCATAGCTTGCCCAGTAGATAACAGTATGGGTCAACTCGTGCGTAAGCTTAGAACGCCATACATCAGTACCACGGAGCAAAAGGTACTCGACTTCCAAGCTAACCATTTTGGCGCCGTGAACCAAATCATCAGCACAGGCTTCAATGTTCTCGGCACCATTCATAAAATCACTGGCAGTGGCATCACTGGCGCCATTATGAAAGCGGGTCGAGTGGTAACCAAAGAAGTACCTTACTGGAATCCTGATTTCCCTAAAGGGGGGGAATTACCTGAATTATCGGCACCGATACCTGGGCAGGAAACCGTGGTCTACTTCCCAGCTTGCGGAGGACGTACCTTTGGTCCAACGCCGAAAGACCCTGATAATAGAACCCTGCCGGAGGTCGTCGTCACCTTGCTTGAGCGTTCAGGCTATAACGTCATTACCCCAGAGAAAACCCGCAATTTATGTTGCGGGCAAATGTGGGAATCAAAAGGTGACTTTAAAAATGCCGATGCTAAACGCAAAGAGCTCATTGAAGCTGTTGCAGCGATGACTCAAGGCGGCAAGCTACCTGTCATTATCGACGCCTTATCTTGTACCTACCGCACACTTGCAGGTGATATATCGTTAGCTGACAAGGTTGAGATTGTGGATATGGTTGATTTCATCCATGACAATTTGCTCAATAAGTTAACCATTACCCGCAAGAAAGCTGCGGTAGCGCTTCATTTAGGCTGTAGCGCTCGTAAGATGCAGGTTGAAGCTAAAATGGAAGCGATTATCGAGGCATGTAGCGGTCAAGTCATTCGACCTGCCGGAATCGATTGTTGTGGCTATGCCGGTGAGAAAGGGCTTTATAAACCTGAAATTAACGCCAGCGCACTGCGTAACATCAAAAAACTTATTCCAACTGATGTGCAAGAGGGCTATTACGCTAACCGTATGTGCGAAGTGGGTTTAACTCAGCATAGCGGTGTGTCGTATCGTCATCTTGCTTACCTACTCGAGGAGTGTACTCGCTAGAGTGTGTAGATTAGTCAATCCCACAGATAGCAAATTTAAATACTTTCAGCTCAAGGGGGTGAATAGAAACTCATTAAACTCGAGAGTAGCTAATCACGCCCTATAAAATTCGGGGTAATCTTTGCCCCGAATTGTTTTCTTTTTCATCAACATATGGGCTCGCCCCCCTATTCACTTTTAATTCTTTAGCTATTTAAGATTAGAGCCTTAACTCAATATAACCTTATTATACAAACACCTACGTTATTTTCATTTTTGCAAAAATAGTTAATCTTATTTGCTAAATTAGCACTACTTTTTACAGGGTTATAAGCCTATATTGAACGGGTGAGAAAAACCTAAAGCGAATACCGAGTTAAATTAAAGTCCGCTTCTTGCAGGCTTTTTGCGGCTCTTAAATTCGCTAAAATACAAACAATGTCTGCAAATAGAAGAGAATGCACAATGAAGATAGCACTTTTCATTCCGTGTCTAGTAAATCAAATGGTTCCAGAAGTCGGGATCGCTACACTTGAACTACTAGAGAAGCTCGGTCACCAAGTCATCTTGCCTGCTGGTCAAACCTGCTGTGGCCAACCAATGACTAATTCAGGCTGCTTTAACGAAGCCAAGAAAACCACATTAAAACTGCTCAATGCCTTTAAAGGCGTTGAATGCGATGCCATCGTCTGCCCTGCTGCATCATGCTTAGTGGCTGCTAAAGAGAATTTTCACGAGTTCGACGATAGCCCAGAAGCGCAAGCTGTGATTGAAAAACTCTATGAGTTGACTGAGTTTTTACACGATGTTGCGCCGATCCCCGCTTTTAGTAAACCATTCCCGCACAAAATCAGCCTACAGATGAGCTGTCATGGTATTCGTATGCTGGAGCTGGCCACACCAAGCGAGCAGATGGGACCACGTATGAACAAGTTTGAAGCTGTGCTTGCTGCAATTCCTCAAATCGACATTGTCTATCCTGATAGACAAGACGAATGCTGTGGCTTCGGCGGCACCTTTGCCGTTGATGAAGGTGCGGTATCGGCCAAAATGGGTAAAGACAAAGCACAAGCACACGCTGCTACAGGTGCCAAATATGCCGTTGGATTCGATCCATCTTGCTTACTGCATATTGACGGTATGGTCAGACGCCAAAAATTGCCGATAGAAACTCGCCACATAGCGCAAATCATTAACGCAGCACTTTAGGAGCATATATGTCGACTTCAACATCTAACGTTCATGCCCATAAAGCTGAGATATTCTGTAGAGATGAGTCTCGCGTTGATTGGCACTCAAAAGCACTGTGGGCTCTGCGCGAAAAACGCGACCGCGCTGCCGGAAGCATTCCAGAATGGGAACAGTTACGCCAAATTGGCTCAGAGATGAAACTGCATACACTTACCCACTTAGCCGAGTATTTAGAAGAGTTTGAACAAAACTGTATTAAGAATGATATCAAGGTGCATTGGGCTAAAGATGGTGCAGAGCACAACCGTATAGTGCATGAGATATTGGCAAAGCATCAGGTAAAGAAGATAGTAAAATCTAAGTCGATGCTCACCGAAGAGTGCCACATGAACCCCTATTTGGAGGAGCGTGGTATTGAAGTTATCGATACCGACTTAGGCGAGCGTATTATTCAGCTAGCCAAAATGCCACCATCGCACATTGTGGTGCCCGCTATCCATATGAAGAAAGAGGAAGTGGGTGACTTATTCCACCAAAAGCTTGGCACTGATGCTGGCGCTTCCGATCCCCTTTATTTAACCCGTGCGGCTCGTCGCCATCTACGTGAACAGTTTCTGTCTGCCGATGCTGCAATGACCGGTGTGAATATGGCGATTGCTGATAAAGGCGCCGTCGTGGTGTGCACTAACGAGGGTAATGCCGACATGGGCGCCAATTTGCCTAAGTTGCAGTTGCACTCAATGGGAATAGATAAAGTAGTACCCGATCTCGATAGTGCCGCGGTATTACTACGCACCTTAGCAAGAAATGCTACCGGCCAACCGATCACCACCTACAGCTCATTCTACCGCGGTCCGCAAGACGGCGGCGAGATGCATGTGATTATTGTCGACAATGGCCGTACCGACATGCTCAAAGACAAAATTTTAGCAGAATCACTAAAATGCATTCGTTGCGGTGGCTGCTTAAATACTTGCCCTGTTTACCGACGCTCAGGTGGTTATAGCTATAACTACACCATTCCAGGCCCTATCGGCATCGCGGTTGGGGCTCAACATGATGACACCAACTCTATCGCT
This sequence comes from Shewanella sp. KX20019, assembly GCF_016757755.1. Classification (NCBI taxonomy): domain Bacteria; kingdom Pseudomonadati; phylum Pseudomonadota; class Gammaproteobacteria; order Alteromonadales; family Shewanellaceae; genus Shewanella; species Shewanella sp. KX20019. Next base: position 3,794,563 of record NZ_CP068437.1, read on the forward strand.
TGGGCTTGTACCTTGTGTGGTAGCTGCTCCTACGTTTGCCCAACAAAAGTGCCGTTAGACAAGATTATCCACCACCATAGAAGACTCAAAGCGGAAGCAGGAAAGCTACCTTACGGTAAATCCAGTTACATGCCATTGGTCGGCAAGTTTATGGCCAGCGAAACGGCACTCAACTGCTCAATGGCAATGGCCAGAACCGCGTTAAAAATACTCCCAGGCAGTTTATTGAAGCCTTTCTCTGGCGCATGGGGTAAATATCGCGAACTCCCCGTAGCACCGAACTCAAGTTTTGAAGCTTGGTTTAAGAAAAACAGAGGTTAATAGCATGTCTAGCAAACTAGAAATTTTTAATGCGCTAAAAAGTGTAGCGATTACACCACAACCTATGCCATGTTTTAATATTGCACCACGCATAGATGATTTAGTCGGCCAGTTCGAGGCGAGTTTAACTACGGTTGCAGGCACACTGCATCGCGATGGCGGGCTAACAAATTTGCAAGCCACCGTAGATGAGCATATCGCTCAAGGTATGCAAGTTATCTCTATGGTTGATGGTATTAAAGGTAACCGTGAGGTCACTGCAACAGCGCATGAACTAAGAGATATCGACTATGCCGTGATCCCCGGCGATGTAGGAGTAGCCGAAAATGGTGCCATCTGGGTAAATAATAAGAACCTTGGCCACCGAGTTACCCCCTTTATTTGCGAGAATCTATTGCTGGTCATCGAGGCTAAAAGCATTGTCGCTAATATGCATCAAGCGGCTAATTTAATCACATTAGCATCTGGCGAGTTTGGAACCTATATCGCAGGGCCGTCAAAGACAGCCGATATTGAACAAGCACTGGTAGTGGGTGCACATGGCGCCTGTAGTTTAAACGTGTATCTAACTTAAACTTAGCTAATTCAACTCTAGCCGATTCAAGCAGGCTTTCGCCAATAAAAAATGAGGTGCTCATATCGAGTCACCTCATTTATATCTCTCTCTACAACAGTACTATTACTGTATCGTGTAATCTAACTGCACTGACGATTCTGCAGCTACCGCTTTACCGTCAACAAACTTAGGCGCGTAACGCCACTTCTTTAGCGCTTCAAGTGAGGCTTTGTTAAAACCAGAGCCACCTTTTGAAGCGAGAATGACCGGATTAACCACAAAGCCCATTTCATTAACAGTAAAGCTAATTTGACTCCAGCCCTCCTTTCTTCTCTGCAAGTATGACATCGGATACATTGGTTCTTTTCTAAACAGAGGCGTTTGTTCCTGCTGAGCATTCCAAGGTTTCATGCTACCGATAGCGATACAGTGCTGAGTCGATTTTTCACTCTCGCCTTGTATTTCATAAATCTCAACCAACTTGGCGTGAGCTGCAAGCTCATAGGGATGATCAAACTCCAAAGCTTCAAACTGCTCAATCACATACAATAATGCTGTTTCTGCTTTATCGAAATGTTTCTCCGCATACTCAATCGAACCAACGGTAAATGCAGTCTGTACCCGTTTCATTGAGTTTTCGGGCAGTAACTTCTGGTAAGCTTCATAGGCATTCAGCACATGATTACGTACCGTGCGGGTGTAATATCGGCTAGCTGATAGCACTTTAAAATAGCCCATCTGTGTATCGGCCAGTAGCATCGCATTGCCTGACTTTTCTGCAATATCTAACGCATCATCCAAGTACTCTCGGGCGTCCTTCTTACTGCTAGAATCAGCTAATCCCATCAAGGGATCGATTAACTCAACCGCTTCATCAGTATAATGTTCTTTGTAGTTAACCAGTGCAACCTTATAAAGTTCAAACGCTTGCTGTTTCAATACCTTGGCCTTGGCTGCATTTTCTTCAGTGTAGGTATTGGGTGGAAGGTTATGAATTAAAGCGTCGGCGCCATTGAGGGCTAGCATTGCAATATCGAGGCTATCTGCAGCAAATTTTTGTTTACCTAACTGATAGGCTTTGAGTGCATATAACTCAATATCAGCACTGTTATCTGCAGCGACTGCGGCGGTGTAGGCTTTGTAAGTATCACCAAATTCAGAGGCTGATAATGGACTTACCGTAAACATTGAAACTGACAATGCCGCTATCAATATTGCTTTGGGAAATAACTTCATTTTTAACATCCTGTTTATAAACTCATATCGCAAACTTGCTATCACCTAAAAAATGGCAAGGCTATTCAACGATAACGATTCCTTTTCGCACTCTACATTTTTGATGCTTCCTTTTACAGCTAATTATCATAAAACAATAAATTAACCGGTGTATATCCATTTTCCCTCGCTGATAATAAGCATTTACGCACTTCACTTTAGCTGAAATAGCCATTCCCAGTGAAAGCTGATATTGACAGATTCTTATTAGCTCAGACGTGAACAAACGGACACTAGTGTCTGTTCGATAACCTCACGGTCTATTTTTGACATTGATAGTAATTCAATTCTTGAGTCCATCGCATCATCAAGTTCAACGATTGACAATTCTGACTCCACAGCATTAAACCCAGCAATCCCCTCTTCCGTAATCATCACCGCTTTAAGGCGAACAACCTCTAGGCTTTTAATTAAGCGCAATAATTTGTCAAAATCAAACTCATAGCTTAAATCAAATACCCAACCACAACTGTAAAAGCCGTCGGCATGTTTTGTTTTGCACATAATACCGTGCTCATCAAAATCTACTTGTTGTGGCTCAACCTCTTTAGAGAACAGCGGGCTGTAATTAATATCTAAAAGTCGTGTCGGTTGTTTTATGGTGGCGGGAGAGATGTTTACAGTTTGCGGTCGCCGCTGCTCTGCTACTGGTACATGAGGCTGATCGAGCAGTGCCAATATTGATGGCATTAACTGCTTAACCTGTCGGGTACTCCATGGCTCAATCGCAACATGCTTGCGTTGACTCTTTTTAATTGAACCATGGTTAAAGCTCCTCTCTGGAGTACGGTCAAAAGCACTATTATCGACTTTAGTTATGTAGTCCGATAATGTTTCGATAAGCGGCTCATCATAACAATCCGCTTTGCTCGCCAATACCAGATCTGCCACTTGTAACTGCTGATTAAAAATCTCATGTTCGGTATAGCGACTGTCGTTGAGCTTTCTGGCATCCACTAACGTGATGCATGTTTTCATCGCTAACACTTGCTGATAATGCGTTTGGGTTAGCACCTTCAGCACCTCTCGCGGATGACCTAGCCCTGTTGGTTCGATAAGTAATCTATCTGGTTTCGCTTTAGCGATTAACTGGTTAATTGCCACTTGCATAGGTAACCCGGCAGCGCAGCACATACAGCCTCCCGCCACTTCTTTAATCTGTATCTGCTGTGTTTCGCTACCTAACAGGCCGGCATCAATACCAATTTCGCCAAATTCATTGACCAATACCGCCCACACTTCATCAACCGGTTTTTGACTAAGCAAACTTTTAATGAATGAGGTTTTACCGACACCAAGAAAACCAGTAATGATATTAGTCGGAATTATTTTTTGGATCATAAGAGTTGCTCTATAACGCACGATACTGGAGATTCTAATCGGGATCTAAGGTCAATGTCACGGCTGGGGAGACAGCTGTTAAGTCAAAAATCCTCCACTTAGGCACACATATTTTATAACGGCCAAAACGTCGGAGAAACTGTAGCTTATGCAAGGCAGTAAACTATCTCACTAGCCCGCTGCTCCAAAATAAAGCTACTTAATAAAATACTGGTCAATATAAGCGCACCAAGGATCTGAATCGACAGCAGGTAATGACTCATCGCCTCTAACTCCTAACTTAAATTCCACTACTGAGCGCCACTCTATCGAGCCTAAATCAGGGCCGTGGCCTTGACTATCACCGCTGGTTATCTGTCTATCAACTTTTTCAAACCATGCTTGATTACACAGACTCTGTACTGTTTTTTGCTGAGCAGACGGACTCTGTTGTTGAGCATCGCTGCAAGCAACAGCAAAAAAACACAGCAATATAACCAGTACTTTCCCGCCTGAATGCGTTATTCGCTTTAACAGCTTACTATGTCTCAATCGGTTTCCTATGCTCAATGCTCTCTCCATTTTCAGCGGCAGAGTGAGCTTAAAGTAACAGCATAACACGCCTTATCCCACTGACCTGCAACATAGTTTGGCTACCTTTTAAGCTCGGGAGATGCAAAACAGCATCGCACAGTTAAAGCACGCTACTGGCTCAATATCTATATATCCATCAGCTGCCCAACATTGACCGCGAAAGCAATGGTAAGCATCTCGAAATTGAGTCGCTACTAATTCATCGTCATCGATCATTATTTTAGAAAAGTCCACCAGCTTGATGACTATATACAAATAACCACATTCTGCAGTCGATTCAATAAATACCGAATCTCAATAATAGCCTTTCTGTCGCATCTCATATTCTGACGGTGCTATATTCTGTTCAATAAAGCCAATGAGCTTAGCTAGATGAGTACGCGAACTCGGCATCATTTTGATTTTTAGTAACTTAGATTGCAATTGCTGCTCCTTGGTTAAAAGCAACAGAAGTCGATGGATGTAGTTTCGTCTAAACCCTATCTTTACCGCAGTGTGCTAAGAATTTATCTTTACGCAACCTACTCTTTGACGACGTCTCTTTTCCATAATCTAAAGTGAAATCCAGTTGGTAAGAAGTAAGCACAGGTTTACCTTCAGGGTTTGCTTTTGCCGCACTCCAACGCCACTTTGCAATTGCCGCAGCCGCGCTTTCATCAAACACTCCCTGAGGATAAGATGAGCGAACTTTATAGCCTTGCAATTTGCCTTCAGAGTTAATTCCAACAATCAAATCAACACAGCCTGATATACCGTCTCTAGCGGCAGATACTGGATATTTTGGTTCAATGGTAGTAGCAACAATCCAATAGTTAGCGAGCTTTTCTTTATTAGCTTTTAAGGTCAAATCGACATAGTTCAGTTGAGCAGGTTGAGTATCTGAAGAAGTAGCGGTAGCTGTACAAGCTGAAAGTAGCAGTATTAACGGTATTGATAGCGATTTCAAAATCATTCCTTTTGATTAAAGTGTTTCAAGAACAGAGCTAAGCAATATCTCACAAACAATAATGTTAACAAAGACTGATAATCGTTAGTTCTTTTCATCTGCTTAGCAATAAACTGCTGACTGCTATAGCAGCTATTGTTTTGTCAAATCCAAATCAAAGTCGTGGAGCTTCGTTCATTCTTGTAATCAAGAGTAGAGCTAAGGGGCACAGCGCTTGTCCCCGCTCTTGAGTTCATAAGAGTAGAACCCTCAGCGCCCCGGCGAAATTTAAACAGCGAAATTTCCAACGGGGAAGATTTGATTCTGCACGTTAGTTTAAATATCTTTATGTTCTGGCGTTTACTGGAAGGCTACAATTCTCTGTATTAGCACAGAAAACTCAAATGCTGAGAGTTTGCGCTTTTATATCCCAGTGTAGATGCAGCTGAGGCCTTCGGTTTCAGGGATGAAACCGCAGAGCGGCCATGGACGGCGCAAAGCGTGCCTCTGTTGCGTCTGCACATACGCCTGCCGCAGGCGATTGGAGCCACTTAGAGGGAAGCTAAATCACATCTGACCCATAGGGATATCGGAAATGTCGTTATGATTTCGGGAACATCATCGACCATGTGATCACGACATTCGGACTTCCTGTCCAGCACCACCGCAGGTCATTTGAACCACCTTTGCCAGAAGGTAATCCATATTTGTCCAAAACCCTGTTAGCCAACCTAGGTGGCAATTTGTAACAAGACGATGATGAGACAGACATATCTCATCATCGTAGTAGCGCTACTTAGCTTTACTCTTACTGCGGCCATAACGATTTTTATCACCGTGACTTTGGCCAGTTTTAGCTTGACCCGCTTTAGACTCACTGCGTCTTTTCTCTTGATATTTACGTTTATTATGACTCTTCTCTTTCACTGCCTTGGTCACGACATCGCGATAACGGGCGGGTAAAGGTGCGCCCTCTTCATATCCCGGTAGCGTAATAGATGGCAGCGTCAGCTCGATGATCTGCTCAATCTCTTGCAGCATGTCTTTATCTTGCGGTGATACAAACGATATGGCACGGCCAGATAAACCCGCTCGGCCAGTACGACCCACTCGATGGACATAGTCTTCGGCAGCAAAAGGAAGCTCAAAGTTAATCACCAATGGCAGTGCTTCGATATCGAGGCCACGAGCTGCAACGTCGGTCGCCACCATGACTCTTAGTTTTCCTGATTTAAACTCTTCTAAGGCGCGGTTTCTTGAACCTTGCGTTTTATCACCATGAAATACTGCACTTTTTACGCCATCAAGCTTAAGCTCAGTGTGTAGATGTTCTGCGCTCTCTTTGGTGCTAACAAAGACCAAAACCTGTTGCCAGTTATTACGCCCCACAAGTTCAGATAAAAGCTCTGATTTACGGCGTTTATCGACTAAATAAACCTCTTGGGTAATTTTGCTGGCCGTTGGCGCAGTGGCCACATTAATCCACTCCGGTGCGATAAGCATCTTCTGCGCCAGCGTTTTAACATCTTCGCTGTAGGTCGCCGAGAAAAAGAGTGTTTGATGCTCACGGGCCACCAACTTTTTTACTCTTTCAATATCTCTAACAAACCCCATGTCTAGCATACGGTCTGCTTCATCAACCACTAAATGGCTAACATTGGACAGGTCCAAACCAAACTGGCCGATAAGGTCAAACAATCGACCCGGAGTAGCCACAAGAATATCAACGCCAGCTTGCACCGCTTTGCGTTGCGGGTTCATGTTTGCGCCGCCATAAACTGCCGCCGTTTTAAATGGCAAAAACTGTGCATAGGCTTGTATGTTTTCGGCAACCTGAATCGCAAGTTCACGAGTTGGTGTTAGCACTAACACTCTCAGCTCAGCCTTGAGTTCGCCAAGCGATTCCTCTGCTGCGTCACTTTGCTGATATTCAATCTGCTTAGTGAGAGTATTTAGCAGAGGCAACGCAAATGCTGCGGTTTTGCCGGTGCCAGTTTGGGCACATGCCATGATATCTTTTCCCTGCATAGCCACTGGCAATACTTGTACTTGTACTTCAGTTAACGCTTGGTAGCCGCGCGCAGAGACTGCATCTAAAATGTGGGGGTGTAAATCGAATGCATCAAAGTTCATGGTTAGCTCAATTTTTGTAGATTGGAGTGCAGGGAATAAAAGTGAGCGCGGAGTCTACCAAAAACCCAGCGCAGATAATATAGCCGGGCGTTGTGAACCAGTGGCAGCTCTCCATTTTACCTAGGCCACAATCACCTATTAAAGGTAAAAGATAACGGCAATCCTAAATTACTTATGTTTGGCATAAGTCTCAACAGCAGTAACTTTACTGTCTTGTGATTCTGCAAGTCGCTTTTTTATCGCTGGAATAATACAACTTGTTTCAAATTGCTCCGCTGGCACAGGTCTTGAGAACAGGTATCCTTGGCCATAATCACAACCTGCGTCTGCTAATACCTGTCGCTGGTAATCGGTCTCAACACCTTCGGCAATCACTTTCATCCCAAGTTTATGCGCCATCACAATAATAGCTTCACACAAAGTAAAGTCATCACTACTACTGTCTATATTGCGAGTGAATGACTGATCTATTTTTAAGAAATCGATATCAAACTTTTTAAGGTAGGCTAATGAGGAATAGCCGGTACCAAAATCATCAAGAGATATCTGCATTCCAGCAGCACGATATTGGTCGAGTTTATGAAAAATAGTCTCATTGCTATCAAGCAACAAGCCTTCAGTGATCTCGATGCAGATAGAGTTTCGGCTAAGTTTGAGCGTTTTAAGCAATGAGATCCAAGATTCAAAGCTGTCGCCCTCATCTCTAAACTGCACTGGTGACTTGTTAATACTGATCTGTACTTCCACCCCAAACCTATCACGCCAAAGTGCACATTGACGCGCTGCTTGTTGAAAAACCCAATCGCCGATTTCGACTATCAACCCAGTCTCTTCAGCGACAGAGATGAACTCTATCGGTGACACTAGGCCACGCTTCGGGTGATTCCAACGAATTAGTGCTTCCGCCTTTATCGACTGATTATCCGCTAAACAAACGATCGGCTGATAATATAACTCAAACTCCTGGTTTGAAATCGCCAACCTGAGATCTTGAATTAGCCGCATACGATATTTAGCATTACGCTGCATCGAAGGGGTAAAGTAGTGGAATCGATTTCGACCTTGATCTTTAGCGGCATACATCGCTTGGTCAGCGTGTTTCAATAACCCTTCAATACTTGCGGCATCATCAGGGTAAAGTGTAATACCAATACTGGCACTAATATAGGCGCTCTCTTCACCTAGGTTAAAAGGCTCTGCAATGCGGCTAAGGATATTCTGAGCTACTTTATCAACCCCTTTTATATCGGTGATCCCAGCAAGCACCACGGTGAATTCATCACCACCGAGCCGCGCAACAACATCGCTATCTCGAATACAGCTCTTCAGACGCTTCGCTGCTTCGGTTAACAACAAATCCCCCATATCATGGCCTAAAGTATCATTGACCTCTTTAAAGTAATCGAGATCAATAAACATCAAGGCAAAGTGCTTTTCTCGCCGATCGGACTTTAATATCTCGCCGGCAAGATAGTCGAGCAACATTCGGCGATTAGGTAATCCAGTAAGAGGATCATAATTTGCCTGCTTCCAGATGATCTGTTCAGCCTGTTTTTTATCGGTGATATCTGAAAAAAGTGCCACTCGACGCTCTGTTTGAGCCTCGGAATCAAACAGGGTGTTAACGGTTAACCACACGATAAACTCTTCACCACTTTTGCGCCTTAACCACATTTCGCCCTGCCAGCGGCCTGTTTTTTCTACTGACGAGTTCATCAGATCATAGGCACTACCATTGTTTCGATTACATTGTAAAAGCTGAATATTCTGATGCTTAATTTCAGCTTCACTATAGCCAGTAATATCAGAAAAAGCGGCATTCGTGTTGATGATAGTGCCAGTCTCATCTTGCACACTCATGGCTTCGCTACTGTTATTATAAACCGATGCCGCTAGTTTCAATGATTCTTCAACCCGTTTACTATCGGTAATATCCGCATGCACACCACACATACGTAATGGCTTATTATTTTCATCGCGGCTAACAATTTTTCCTGAATCCAAAATCCAATGGATCTCTCCCGTGTATGAGTACATTCTATATTCAATTTTATGCTGGTCACTGACACCACTTATATGCTCATCTATCGAGCTAAGCACCCGCACTCTATCTTTAGGGTGAATAGCACGCATCCAAAGTTTGGGGTTATTATTGAGGGTAGCTACGTCGCAGCCTAGTAAGTTGGCACTGAGTTCATTGCGTTCGACCTTATCATTAGCAATATCCCAATCCCAAAAACCTAACTCACTGCTATCTAGGACCAAAGCCAACTGCTCTTGACTGGCTAACATTGCCATTTCAGCTTGCTTTTGCGAACTTCTGTTTAATAAACCAGTAATCACCAATTCTACTTTGCCTTGGTTTCTCTGGCACGCCACCGTCATATGGGTATATACAATTGAGTCATCGCTCGCGATAAATCGAATATCAAGTTCGAACTCGTTGCTCTCCCCCGCCAACATGTTTGAGAAATAGTACTGATAGAGGTTAAAGTCATTACTATGGATCAAGTCTGACCACAAAAGGTCTAGCAGTTTCGATTCGCTGTATTGCAACATATGGCATAAGTTTGGGTTTACTTTTATCCATTGGTGTTGATTATCTGTGATCGCTATCCCCATGCTGCCAGCTTGAAAATGAGACTTAAACAACAGATGGTCTTGCAGTTTTATCTTTTGATCTCTCTCTATTTCAATCCGTCGAGATAACAACATCCCCAACAAAGCAGTGGTGATTGGAAATATAATTAAAAAGGGTAAAGTGATCTGCTTAAGCATTAAAAAAGCCATGTCTAGAGGCATCACTAGCCCCCAAAGCAAAACCAATATATTCAGACTAAAACCAAATACCAGCAGCTCTCTAAAGCGGATATCACCAATATCGCCTTTGCGATACTTCCCCCACAAATAGCCCACTAACGCCGACGTCATTATCGTGCCAATACCAGACCAGACCGCAACCCCGCCCTCACTTAAGCGGAACAGGCCACTAATTAGCACGGCAACGAGTGTAGGCACACCACCAAAAAACATGCCTGAAATACCAAGAATTACCGTTCTCGAATCGAAGAAAACACCATCACTGTATTGCCAAGGGCTTAGCATCACTGAAACAGCAATAACCCCAACAAGGGCACCGATCCCGATTCGCCAGAGCACGTCCAGCTCTCGTTTATGACTGCGGGGAAACGCGTCATAAACGAACACCATAGCCAATAGCAATGCTGCATTTTGAATAAGTGAGAAAATTAAACTTTGCTCCATAAAGTACGATTCATCCGTGTAAACAATTGACTAAGGGTTACAAAGATTCTAGCAGAATAGATCTGAAATAATATCTCTAGCGCAACCCCATTTTATATTAAAGCCACCTAATCATGATTGTTTAATTTATAGTCATCCAGAAATAACACTTATAATAGATTAGATAACTAAAAATGACGACGTTAGAGGTTAAATTAACCAGACAATTTAAAAAGCACCGTGGTTAACTGAGAGGTAATTTAGCAGATTAAAATCGACTTAATGGCAAGGTAATACATTAGATAAACAGCCCCACTGCGCTGTGGGCAACAGGGCTAACAATTCTGGACGAGGACTAAGCTGCTGCGTGGGTTACCAGTGTCGGCTTAAGTAAATTATCGTGAACCGGACAGCGGTGGCAAACAGTATCTAAAAAAGTACTTTTCTGCTCATGGCTAAGTTGAATATCATCTTTGGCTGCATCCATTGTAGCGATAATATCGATCACCTTAAAACCAACAGGGTCATCGGAAGGTTTCCCCAACAATCCAGCACTATTAATCTGGGCTTTCATTGATATATTAAATTGTTGCAGGTCAATTCTTTGCTCTCTAGCCACCATTTTAGCGATGGTTGAAATGCAGCCCGCCAGTGAAAAAATAAACGTCTCCAATGGATTAGCACCATCATTACCTGCGGTAGGTTGATCGATGATTAATTGATGCTCACGGATCTGCGCGCTGATTTTCCAACCCTCTCCCATTTGAGTATTTACTTCTACAATCTTGTCCGCCATATCCTTCCTGCTCCATTAGATTTATTTCAATGAGAACATTCTAATGGATGTGTAATCGAAAACTCAAATTAATCTCACACTTTTAAGTATTAATAAGGGCATTGCTCTTGTGTGAGATTAAAACACGCATGCCTTCCTATGATAAGCTAGCGCTACTTTCATCACCATCTATGACTAGACCAGAATAAATATGCCCGCAACTAAGTCAGTACAGCAGAGTAAAACCTTTAATTTCCCGGTACAAATTTACTATGAAGACACCGATTTTTCGGGTGTCGTGTACCATCCTAATTTCTTAAAATATTTTGAACGGGCTCGAGAACATGTGATCGGTGCAAAAAGCCTTGCCAGCTTATGGGATGAGCACGATTTGGGCTTTGCCGTTTATCGGAGCGATATGCTTTGTCATGATGGGGTAGAGTTTGCTGATATTATCGACATTAGGACGCGTTTCTACTTTGAAAGTAAGTATCGCACGGTCTGGCTACAGGAGATTTGGCGCCCAAATGCTAAAAAAGCAGCGGTAACGGCGCAAATTGAGATGGTGTGCATGAATAAAAACCGCCAACTAAGCCCAATGCCACCGATATTGATAAAGCGTCTAGCTGAGGCCTTTTCTCAACCCGTCACTTTCTAGCAAGTGGCTTCGGGCGATATGCCACTAAGCTTCGGCCAGCTGATTTCAAGGTCGGCCGGAGTTAGTGGTTTTGCAAATATATCACCCTGAATTTTATCGACTCCCATCGGGATAATAATCTGCCGTACCGATTCAGTTTCTACGCCCTCTACGGTGACCTTAAAGCCTAACCCTTTGGCTAAGCGAATGCTGGTATCCATAATATGTCTAGCGTGCTTATCAGTGTCTAAGCCTTCAATAAAGGCTTGATCTATCTTGACCTCATCGACGGGTAAATACTTGAGGTAGGCCAAAGATGAGTGGCCTGTACCGAAATCGTCTATAGCAATATCAACTCCAATGTGACGCAACCGATTGATAACAACCACCGCGTTATCGATATCTTCCATCAGTTTGCTTTCAGTTAATTCGATTGATAACGCATTGGCGGGCAGTTGATACTTTTCCAATCTGGCTTCTATCTCTTCAATCAAAGATTGGTTTTTTAAGTCTTGTGTTGACAGGTTGACCGCCACTTGCAAAACAACTCCCATCTCACGCCATTTAGCTTGCTGCAATACCACTTGATCTAATACCCACTGGCTCACCATATCGATCATACCCGCATACTCAGCAAGCGGGATAAACTCTGCCGGAGAGATAACCCCTAAAGTGTTATGTTTCCAGCGCATTAATGCTTCGACCTGATCACAATTACCCGTTAGGCAGTTTTGCTTTGGCTGATAAACCATATAAAGCTCGCCATCTTGTAACGCCTTAGCCAAGCTATTAATAATCGACACCTCTCTTATCTGCACTTCGTCATCACCCGCAGAATAATGTGCAATTCCTAGGTTCAATAACTTTGCTTTTTTAAGCGCCAGATCGAGCCGACGTAACATGGTACTGATCTCGCCATGGAATAGTTCGAGTCCTAGATGCCCTAGCTGAATACGCACGGAAATTGGACTTTCAAGAACGGTGTAGGGTTGCTGTAAATAGGCAATTAATGCAGTGAGGTCTGGGTCGGTAAAACCCGTGGGAATATAGATGAGAAATTCATCTTCATTCATTCTGGCAATGGTGGTGTTTTTTGGGAAATAAGTTTCAATCCTGGAGGAAATTTGTTTTAGCAGCTCATCCCCAAAACTAAAGCCAAACAGATCGTTTACATAGCGAAATCGATAGATATCTAGTAGTACTAAACTGCCCTGCTTTAGTGGCATCAGCTCAGCAAGCTTTTGCTTCATACTTAAGCGATTACCCAGTCCGGTTAATTTGTCGTGTCCTGCTTGATGTAGCCGCTGTTGTAACTGCGATACCAGCGATTCAATTTCCCGCAAAGTTTTTGGCACACTCGACACGGTTAAGTGGTGGTCATTAGATTGGTTATTAAAAGATAAACACAAACGCTTCAGATGACGACGATAAAATAAAAAATGTAAAAACAGGGCAACTAACAGCACTATGAGTACAGTACATATTATCGAGAGTAATCCAAATTCATCCATTAATGATAACTTTACCGTTTTAAAATTGCTGTGTTTTAATCTGTTGTAGCGACATATCCTAACCGACATATAAGCGGCGGTAATAGTATCGCCGCTTTATGACTATAGCTTAGTCTTTATCACAAAGGTTACTCGTAACTGTTCTTTATCGAATGATATGTATCCAAAAATTCATCACTTGCTAACACCTCGGGTGACACGGGTAATCCCTTCGCGCTGAACGCTGCTAGCCTCGCTTGTAACTCATTCCCTGAACGTAACTCTCCGGTATAGAGTGCCGCGGCTCGAATAAAGTCAAGATAGCCAACCTGCTCTGAGGTGTAAGACAAGTCAGCCCAACGTTCAACGACTTCCATTACACTGGGTGAAAAAGCCCAGCTTTTAAGTACGGCCCGACCAATGGGTCCTTGTAACTTACGCACTAACGCCCGCAGTTGATCGATCCCATTGATGAGTTCTGGATCGGCTTCAACCTCAGTCAACACCGGTAAAGCACCAATATTATGCACCAGCCCTGCAAGCGTCATGGTATCGACATTTAGGCCACTATTTGGATGAGTACGGTTATAGATCTGCAAAATTGCCACAGCTACAGAGGTCACATCAACAGATGTGCTCCAGACTTCATCCATCACTTCCCATACCATCTCATTCGTTGATATGAATAGCTGTTCCATCGCAATAGAGGTCACAATGGTCTTAATCTGGGCCAAGCCAATACGGCTTATGGCGGCATTAACATTCCCCGCTGGAACGCCGCGGCTGTATATTGCACTATTGGCGACACGAATAATTCGTGCAGAAATGGCGGGATCTTGGCCAATGATATTAGCCACATCTTTCAAACTAGTCTCTTCTCGGCCAACAACTTCCTGAACGCGCATAGCCACCTCAGGTAAGGTTGGCAACACTAATGAATCTGCCTTTAATTTTCTCAACAAACCAACCAATACTTGATGCTCTTTGGACATCTTTACTCCCTTTATTATACCAATTCCACTAAATATATATTCAATTCAGAGCTCTCTCAGGGCTCTTCAATTTTAGGCGCATCGTTGAAGAAATGGTTATTCCCTTTGGAGACAATGCTGATATTACTCGTATTAATCTGCAGCTCGTCGAGTATATACCCATCCTACCTGAAGATGCAGAATTCAGTGGGAATTTAAGTAGGATGGCTATATCTGCTGAAAGCATACGGACACGTGCAAAATAGCAATATAGGGTTAATACTTAGATAATCGCTTTAATAAAATGTAAATGGTGCAAAAAAGTGATAACACGGTCACAAGTTCTCAAGATAAACGACTCAGGTCGTCTCCATAACCCTTATCATATGTGGTGCTGCGCCTTGCATTAGCCCCCTTGAATTAAGTAGAATGCGCGGCAGTTTGCCCAATCCTTACCCGTTAACAGAGAAGTTATTATGTTTAAACCTGAACTACTGTCCCCAGCCGGAACCCTGAAGAATATGCGTTACGCCTTTGCCTATGGCGCTGATGCTGTTTATGCCGGCCAGCCAAGATACAGTCTTCGTGTACGTAATAATGACTTTAAAATGGAAAATCTTGCGGCGGGGATTAAGGAAGCGCATAGCCTAAATAAAAAGCTATACGTGGTCAGTAACATTGCACCACATAACGCCAAGCTAAAAACCTATATCAGAGATATGGAGCCAGTTGTGGCGATGCAGCCTGATGCACTGATTATGTCAGATCCTGGGCTTATCATGATGGTGCGTGAGGCATTTCCCGATCAAGTGGTGCATTTATCAGTACAAGCCAATGCCATTAACTGGGCATCGGTTAAATTCTGGGAGTCCCAAGGAATTAAACGCGTCATTCTTTCTCGTGAGCTTTCACTAGATGAAATTGAAGAGATCCGTCAACGCTGCCCAGATATCGAATTAGAAGTGTTTGTTCATGGCGCCTTATGCATGGCGTATTCAGGCCGCTGCTTGCTCTCCGGTTATATCAACAAGCGCGACCCTAACCAGGGAACTTGCACTAACTCTTGCCGTTGGAAATACGACGTTCATGAAGCTAAGCAAACAGAGACTGGCGATATCGTTGCAGTCAACCCTGATGTGCAAATTGAAACGCCAACCCTAGGAGCGGGCGCACCTTCTGACCAAGTGGTATTATTGCAAGAAGCCGGTAGACCTGGTGAATATATGCCAGCGTTCGAAGATGAACATGGTACCTATATCATGAACTCGAAAGATCTTCGTGCCATTCAGCATGTAGACCGATTAACTAAAATGGGTGTTGATTCACTAAAAATTGAAGGCCGAACTAAGTCTTTCTATTATGTTGCCCGCACCGCTCAACTGTACCGCCAAGCGATTGAAGACGCCGCCTCAGGTAAAGACTTCGATAGAACCCTGATGCACAATTTGGAAGGGTTAGCACACCGAGGTTACACCGAAGGGTTTTTACGTCGTCACGTACATGATGAGTACCAAAACTATGATTATGGCTATTCAATTAGCGATACTCAGCAGTTTGTTGGTGAATTTACCGGCGTACGTAATGATGCAGGACAAGCCGAGATTGATGTGAAGAACAAATTTAGTGTTGGTGACAGCGTTGAAATAATGACGCCACAGGGCAACTTAACCCTTAACATCGACTCACTCATTAATCGTAAAGGCGAGAGCGTTGAAGCCGGTCTAGGTTCAGGGCATTTTGTCTTTTTAGATGTTCCCGCGGGCGTAGCATTAGATAAAGCCGTATTGCTACGTAACCTGCCACAAGGGCAAGATACCCGTAATCCGCATAAAGCTAGCGACACTCCAGCTTAATCTAGCGTCAGAATAAGGCCTCTTAATGAGGCCTTATTCATTTTTCACCACTAAAAAACGACCCTTGCTCTAACACCTAGCACCCAAGTGTCTTTCTCGGTAGAAATGGCTGGATTATCAATATATTGAATATTTGGCGTCAGTTGAAAGAACTCACCAAAACTCATATTGTAATAAAGCTCAGAGGTAAATTGCCTATCGTCAGTAACTCCGTAGGCCTTGCCCAAGTTTTCATTCACCTCACTAAAATTAATCGCAAAACCCAAGTTATTATTTTCATGGCCTAAACCAAAGTAACCTAGCCCTAAAGTGAGTGATTTGTCATACAAGGCCACATCGCCTTCAGATATACCACCGCGGATAAAAGGCATAATTTTCGGTGATATAAAGAAACTGGCAGAAAAGTTAACCCCTTGACCACTTTCACTTTGGGTCAAATTATGCTGCGTACCACCATCCATGTGCCATAGGGTAATATGCACATTGTCGGTATAAATATGCTCTTGTGACGCGGTCCAGCCAAGCTCAAATGTGGTAAATAGTTTGTGGTCATTAAATAGAGTATCAAAGCCATCACTTGGCTTATCTGAGCGCCCTTTAGCATCTGCGGCCCCCACAATAATATAAAAATTGTCATCAAGCATATGACCAACAGCAAGCCCCAAAACACCATCATCAGGCAAACCAATCGCTCCAGCGCCAGTGCTAAAGGCTAAATTGGTAAACCCGGTCCATGGGCTAGCTAAAGCATAGGTATCAACATAGTCGGATGTATCTAAGTAACCAGCCATTAACGCGGTCTTGCCTTTATTAAATTGCTGCTTCCAATAAAGGTTTGTTAATCGCCCACCCTGATTGCTGTATGCAGGGCCGATCATGCCGATATAACCGAGCCCAGGCTCAATAAATGAATAAGCTTTGGGCGCAGTATCCGTATAACCATGGCGATGTTCCACTTTCCATACCAATCCGCCAACATTACCACTTTCTAGACCGACCAGATCCCACGCACCGTAGAAACGTACCACGCCAGCTATAGAGTTATCATCTCCGCCCTCAGTAGGTGAACTTGCCGAGAGACCAAGCACCTGATAGTCGACACCAAAAGTAAGGTTATGATCACTGGCTAAGTTTTCACGCCAAGACTCTTTTTTACGGCTGTTATCTTTTATTGTGTTATCAACGGTATTTGGGCTACCAAAGCTGGTTGTTGCAATACTTTTAGAGCTAAGAATGAGTCCACTAAGACCTAGCACGAGGCAAGCCAATCGCATCATATTCATACTGTTCACCCTTATCTTAACGTCTTCAATTCCATTGAATTTAATCAATTAATGGTTGTGGTCTTCATTCATGTGAACATGAGCAGGCATCGTCGCAGAGGTTGCATCCCTGTAGTATTTTTCAATCACTGTCGCTTCCATGGCGTAGCCCATTGTGATGTTCATCTTGCCATCAACAAGTTGCACTAACTCCGTTTTTTTATCGGCTTTAATCACCCCTCTAACCGTCACAGGAAACTGCACACTCTCAACTTCAAAACCGGCTGGATAACTGAGCTTTATGATCTGATTAGCCGCTGGCGGAGGCATATGAATACAAGCTCCAGCATATGGCAGTAGCAGAAACTCTGTGGCTTTAACGCCGTTAAATTTCGTCGGTACCACAAAGCCTGACATACTGACACTTCTACCATCAAGGTCGGTATTTAAGTTCTCAGCTTTACGCTGAGCTTGCGACATATAGCGTGCTCTAGCATCAATGGCTGCATCAACATCCACCCCTTGCTCAGTTAGGGACTCACGCGCTGCCTGCGCTGTTGTCGAGGCTGTATTACTGCGACGACTTTGGTATTGGATAACCGTTGCCAGTAGGTGCTTTTGACTTTCAGTTACTGGTGGTAATGCTACCTGCTGCTCATTTATCGCTGGTGCTAATACCTGCCAATCTAAGGTTTCAGTTTCGGCCGATAGGGGAAAAGGCAGTATCAAAGTTAACAACATAAATTTATTCATATTTCTCTCTTAAAAAAGGCAAGTACTAGTACTTGCCTTTGATACAAAGATAAAGCTTATTACAGAGTATTTTTGTAAATCATACCGTCCTTCATAATGACTTTCATCGTGTCAATACCATCGCGCTTTGGTGCGTCAAACCATTTCTCATTGGCACCTATCACAGTAAGATCTTGTAGTGGATTACCATCGACTAACAGAAGATCTGCATATGCTCCCTCTTCAACGACTCCTAGCTTACCCTCGTAATAGGGATCGAGAACCTCTCCCGAAAGCTTAACTATTTCACCATTAACCGATGTCATCGATAATAAGGTGTAGTGGTTGCCGAAGAACTTTCCACTCAAATAAATCGAGTGATCAGACTGTTGCTCACAAGCCGCTACCCCCCCGACACAATCCACATGGAAACCGAGTTTAGGCTGATACTTATTGACATTATCAATATAATGACCAAACGCTGCTTGGGCAGTTTTAGCTTTCCTCGCTGAAGCAGGGTTTGAGTTAATCGCCTCGATTTGCCCCAAATAAGGTGAAAATGCAGTCATATTTGTCGTCATGTAAGCATCGTTCTTCTTCATCGCTTTATAGACATCCTTATCAAACATAAACGCATGCTCTAGTGTTTTCACACCCGCTTCTAAGTTACGTAACAGCGAAACTTTACTGTAAGCATGAGACATGGCATAAGAGCCATAAGCATCAGCAACCTCTACAGCAGCTTTGAGTTCCTCTAGCGAATAAGCATTAAGCTGCCAAGGGTCAAATGAAGATGCAACACCACCACTAGACATTAACTTGATTTGTGTAGCTCCCTGCATGTAATTCTGTCGAGCACAGGCTTTAATGTCACCAATACTGTCAGCGGTGCAGCTCATACCTAATCGACCGCCCGAAGAGTTATGGCCGTAAAAAGTTTCGCTAGGAGTGGTAAAATTACGAAAATCAGCATGTGAACCTGTTGGACCGATAAATGCCCCGGATGGGTAAATTCGTGGGCCAATTAACTCGCCACTGTCGATAGTTTTTTTCAGCCCAGCGCCCATACCACCAGCATCACGCCATGTGGTAAAACCCGACATCAAAGCCGATCGTGCGCGCGCAGCAGAGCGCGCAGCTAACTCCTCCCAATTGCGGTTATTCTCAATGTCAGGCAGGGAGTTACCATTCATCTGCAAGTGACCATGCCCTTCGATTAACCCAGGCATTAACGTCATCCCCTTACCATCAATCACAGTCGCACTTTGCGCCGAAATAGTATCAGCTGAAATTTGAGCGATTTTGTTATCCACCACTAATACTTGGTATTTCTCAAGAAGTTTATCCTGCTTACCGTCAAACACATTTACATTGGTAAACAGTGTTGAAGCAGCTGTGGCAGAAAAAGCTATTGCACTGGACAAAGCAATTGCTGACAGTTTTAGAGACCCATATTTCATCATTGACACCTTAATAGTCCGTGCGCAGTGGAGCTCACCTCGCGTAACATTCCATACTAAATAAGCGTTACAAAGCCGACAAAAAACACCCCATCTATAAAGGGTTGTCATTAAGTCTACACTTAATAAGTTAGTCCGAATAATGCCATGCTGCAAGGCTAAGAAGTTGCCATTTGATGACAGTGGTAATGTGCGAAACTAAGTGAAAGTCAATCTGAAGTGAGACGGTATTGAGGTGGCGTCATCTTCACCTGACGCTTAAAGTCTCGAGGGAAATGGGCCGTTTGGGAGAATGCAATTACAATGAAGGACCTTTTAACAGTTCAAGAGTCTGTTCTAATACCTTCATTTTGACCTGCTCACAGTAAACAGCATTTTCACTCGATAATCGACGCTAAACAGTCCTAACATTCCCCCTTAGAGTTTCTAGCAGCGATCTCTTATTACTGTTTCCCCCTAGACACATATGGTTTAGTGCAAATCTAAGGAATCAATAATGCATATAATTTTGAATCAAAAACGTATTGAGTATGGCGAAACTGTACTGGAAAACGCATTGGAGCATAGGACAATGAATCCTCGATTAAAGCTTTTATAGTTCGCTCATAAATCCCACAGCATATAGCGCGACTATCGTCGGTCTCATATTCACTTTTTCAGCTACAAACCACTGGCCGCTTGTGTGGCCAGTTGGGCACAAAAATGTTTTAATCGCGTCGCATAGTTAGAAGCCATAGTACAGCGAGAGCGATATGGTATAATTAACGGCTGCGCGGCACTAATACGGCGCTAACAACAATTTGACACGTATAAAATAGGCACTACCAATCAATGGCATTATTAATCGACGATAGCTGCATTAACTGCGACATGTGTGAACCAGAATGTCCCAACGAGGCGATCACCATGGGCGAAGAGATCTATGAGATTGAGCCGCTGCTTTGCACTGAATGCAAAGGTCACTATGATAAACCCACCTGTATTTCGGTCTGTCCTATTGATTGCATTGCCGTTGACCCGGACAACAAAGAGTCAGATGATGAGCTGTTAGTGAAATACCAGATCATTACAGGTAAAGCGGTTTGATCACAGGCGAGGTAATAACAGCGTCAGTATTTGATTCAAAAAAAGGTGCTTAACAGCACCTTTTTTATGTCTCTTAGTATTAGCATTACCGCTAAACCAATTGTGGCTCTGCTTTTCTCTGCAAAGCTTGCAGCGCTTCCGCAAGCTTGGTAACTGCAGTGCTAATCGCCGTAGGCATTGCATCAAACTCAACACTAAGCAATAGGTTTTTCACCTCAAGCCCAAGTTCTGTATCACCTTCAATACTAAGTTTGCGTTGGAAGAACAATGTATCAGGATCTTCTTTCGCTGCTACGATTAGCAACAGTGCTTTAGAGTTACTCTTAAAAGTCACTTCAGCACTTTGCAAAGGACGTACCTGCCAATGACCGTTGTAGCTCACCTCAAACGTTAAGCCTAAGTCTTCAATATTGATTGCAACCCAGCGTTCCAGCAGAAAGTCTAGCTCCTCATCCCTCGCCTGCTCCGCAAGCATCAAGCCCAAAATACGTTTTAACAAGTCAGCTTTAAGCGAAAATGGAATAAGCGCTAAAGGCTGCGACAGAGCCTTAGGGGCAATACGCAGAATCTTTTCGGCCAAATTATTAGGAAGTAAACCTTGCATTTAGAAATGCTCCAGCATTGATACAAAGAAACTGATCTTACCTAGATTTTATGATCTAAAACCTGTTTTACATCAAAAATATGATCTTCATTCCACTTTAAACTCCTTTTTCCCTATTAATGGAGCCGAACATATGGAACTGCTGTGCCCCGCGGGTAACCTCGCATCATTAAAAATCGCCCTCAATGCAGGCGCCGATGCGGTTTACCTAGGATTAAAAGATGATACCAATGCCCGTTCATTTGCAGGACTGAACTTTACGCCTAAAAAACTGCAACAGGCCGTTGAGTATACCAAGAGATGTGGCAAAAAAGTGTTCTTAACCATCAATACGTTCCCAAAACCTGGTGAAGAGAGCCGTTGGTACCAAGCCATTGATTTAGCTGCAGCCACTGGCGTTGACGCACTAATCATGGCCGATATTTCCCTATTAGATTATGCCCACAGCCGTTACCCACATCTGCCGCTGCACCTATCAGTGCAAGCCAGTGCTACCAACCTTGGCGCGCTTACCCTTTATAAAGAAGCCTTTAATATCGAACGCGCAGTATTACCACGCGTATTGTCGATGAAGCAGGTCCGAGATCTGTCTAAAGTCACTCCGGTTGATCTGGAGGTTTTTGCTTTCGGCAGTTTATGCATTATGGCCGAAGGTCGCTGCCATCTATCGTCTTACGTGACAGGGCAGTCACCTAACACTGGTGGCTCATGCTCACCGGCGAAACATGTACGTTGGCAAGAGGATGGCGGCAGTCGCCTCACTTGGCTAAACGATGTGCTTATTGATAAGTCTGGTGTCGATGAACAGATGGGCTACCCCGTAGTATGTAAAGGCCGCTACACCACCGATGAGAATAGCAACGCCAGCCATATACTTGAGGCGCCGACCAGTTTAAACACTTTAAGCTTATTGCCTGAGCTTGCCAAAGCGAATGTCGTATCACTAAAAATTGAGGGACGTCAGCGCAGTCCAGCTTATGTCGAACAAGTGACGCGCGTATGGCGCACCGCAATCGATAGCTATCTCTCCTCGCCAGAGAAGTACCAAACACAGCAGGAGTGGAATGCAGCCTTGGCAAAAGTGTCAGAAGGCCAAACCACCACACTCGGCGCATACGAACGAACCTGGCAATAGGCCATTTGCTTATCAACAAGGAAAGGCAATGAAAACATCTCTAGGGCCATTACAGTATTGCTGGTCAAAAGAAAAAGTAACTCAGTTTTATCAGCAAGTGGCTGAAAGTAGTATTCCCGTGGTCTATCTTGGCGAAACGGTTTGCAGTAGAAGGCGACAGGTCAAGTTTGCTGATTATCTAGCGCTAGCGCATATGCTACGAGAGTCGGGCAAAGAAGTTATATTATCGACCTTAGCGCTATTAGAGGCGCCATCTGAATATACCGAGCTTAAGAAGCAGGTTAATAATGGCGAATTTATTATTGAAGCAAATGATATTGGCGCCGTGCAAGCCGCCAAGGAGATTGGGCTGCCATTTGTTTGTGGGCCAACCATCAATAACTACAACTTAGCAACGCTGAAAAAACTCCACCAGTGGGGTATGCAACGCTTTGTGATGCCTATTGAATTGTCAAAATCTTGGTTAACAAGTGTTATTGAAGCCGAAAAGACGGCAACGGGTGCGCCGTTGCCGTTTGAGATTGAGGTGTTAGGCCATGGTTATTTGCCACTCGCTCATTCAGCTCGATGCTTTACCGCCAAGCAGCAGAACTTACCCAAAGATAACTGCCAAACCGTTTGCTTGTCACATTCCAAAGGATTACTGGCGCAGACGCAAGATCAACAGCCGTTATTGAGAATCAACGGTATTCAAACGCAATCAGCGAGTCAGATAGATCTATCCAGCGAAATAGCACAGATGAAGCAGATGGGAGTGAATTACTTTAGAGTTTCACCCAGTAGCTTAAAAAGTGTTGAGCTGGCCGAGAATATCTTAACCAGCAAACCAGAAAGTGAGCCACTAACCTGTAATGGATATTGGCACCAAACCGCTGGTCTAGTGCAGTTATAACTAGCTGGCTTTAGGTCGTAAGCTTAGCATCACGCTGGTACTCCAGCTGACGAAACTGGCGATACCAACCCATTCAAAAATGGCTGGCCACCAGATAGTTGGGCGGTGCATTTCCACCAACATTTCATGATAGAAAGCTCTACCGCCCTCTGTTAGCTCAAAACCTAGCAGAGGGGGTAATAAGAAAGCTGACATGCTCACAAAGGTCACAATGGCTAAAATACTGGTAGCACGCGAGAATAAGCGCCCTCGACCAACGAGTAAATACAGCCCGTAAAAAATCGAGCTAACACTGCCGAAGACAAAGAAGTACTTAATCGCCACGGTATGTAAATGGTAAACATTGATAGGGAACAAGCCGATGGCCGCTAAGCTAAAGAACGTCAGCCCTAAGCATGAAAAAAATGGGTAAGACCAAGGTGAGTCAGCGATTTGCAACGAAAAAAGACAAAAAAGTACCGCACTCAAGCTGCCGAAAAACAGACCGCCATTGATAATCACCGCAAAATAAGAGTGGCCATAGTTACCTAGCTCACTCAAGGTGTGATTCAAAAAATTAAAGCCTTTGCCATCATACTGCTCAAATGTCAGTACCGACAATATCAGACCCAGCAATAAGCCGAAGATCCCGAGCATACCGAATCTAAATGCGAGTGTAGAAACCTTATTGTTTGTTCGAGCTACCATATATTCCTATTATTATATTTTCTAATGGCATCATCTAATGTATATCGAAATCAGTTTAGTTAAAGAGGTCTAGCTCAGATTTCTAACAACCACTGCCACAAGAAAAATGTAACCCTTATGTTATTTCTATAGGCTACAACAGAAACTTTCAAGTTAAAATTCTGAAACAATCCCATTAACATTGATTAAAAAGAGAATAAACCCAAAATGTTACAGTAAAAAAGTGACCTGTACCTTTTGCTAATATTTCATTAAAAAAATTAGATAACCTGAATTAAAGTAAGTGTATTAATGTTATATTTCGTCCTGCTATTTGCTGTAACATGGATGAATAATGACAAGAAACAATGCAAGCTTAGTCAAGCAGGAAGTAAAACTAACCTCTGCAGATCAATTGATCTCAAGCACCGATAAACAAGGCGTTGTCACCTACGTCAATCAACGATTTGTTGAGATCTCTGGCTATTCAGAGCAAGAACTGCTTGGCCACAACCATAATATTGTACGTCACCCTGACATGCCCAAAGCCGCCTTTAAAGAGATGTGGGAAAAGCTAGCAGCCGGACAATCATGGCGTGGCATGGTTAAAAATCGCTGTAAAAACGGTGATTTTTACTGGGTTGATGCTTTTGTATCACCGCTATTTGAGCAGGGTAAATTAGTTGGTTACCAATCTGTTCGGGTTGCACCAAAAACCAAGTACATCAATAAAGCACAGCAGGTCTATCAGCGAATTAATTTAGGTAAGCGCGTTAGCGATCCCATCAGCTTAACCAATAAGCGATTGCTATCTGCACTTTGTGCTGGGCTGGGTTTAGCCGCTGCTGGTTATATATGGGGTTGGGGCGTGATCTTAGCTGGCGTCCTATTAATGGCGGTTAACCTTGCCATATTCTACGACGAAGCCTTTCGTATTCCCGCTAGATTAATGCAAATGAAACAACAGCATGATTCCATTAGCCGCTTTATCTATTGTGGTCGTGACACCTCTTCACTGCTTGATTTTCAGTTAATGATGAAAGACGCCAAACTGCAAGGGGTGCTGGGACGATCTCAAGACAACGCCGAGCATATTGATGATATATCCACGCAATTAATTACCGCCGCACAGCAAGCTCATATAGGACTCGATATTGAGAACCAACAAATAGAGCAAATAGCTAGCGCTACCGAAGAGATGGCCGCTACCATTACCGAAGTGGCCTCAAACATCCAATCAACCTCTGACAGCATCCAAGACACCTACCAGCTTTGCCATGAAAGTCGTGACAAGATGCAAAAAAGTGCCACCAGCATTGGTGAGCTAACAGATTCGGTGACAGAAGCTGCAGCCAATGCACAACGACTAAACAAAGAAGCAGAGCGTGTTGCCAGCGCAATGACGGAGATTGATGCTATTGCCGATCAGACCAATTTATTGGCGCTCAATGCCGCTATCGAAGCCGCAAGAGCGGGAGAACAGGGGCGAGGTTTTGCGGTGGTTGCCGATGAAGTTCGCGCATTATCGAGCCGCACGCATCAGTCCACAGAAAGCATCTCTAAGAGTGTCAATGAGATGTTTTCAATGCTGACTCAATGGTCGAAGCAGCTGGAAATGAGCAAATCACAAGCATTACTATGCACGGATGACGCTGAAGTTTCAGCGCAAAAAATAGACGACATCTACCAAGCGGTAAGAAATATTCATGACTTAGCGCAACAAAATGCCGTCGCTGCAGAACAGCAAACTCTAGTTGTGGGCGAAATAAACCAAAATATTAGCCACATTAGCCAAGCATCAAATGAAAACTTGAATGCTATTGATGTGGTTGAAACATCGGTTAAAGAGTTAAAACTCAATGCTGAAAAGGCAAAATCTTTGAGAAAAACATTTAGTTAGTTTGTACTCTCCTATAGATGTTGTCATTACAGCCAAGCTGTAGTGACAACACAAACCACACCAAAAACCAACAACAAAAGAACACGGTTAACACATTGTTTTAAATAAGTTTAAACAAAAAATAACTTTGTGCTTTTGCTGTTTATTCCGATACAATATAATTAGTCATTTTGAGTTAATAACTATTCGTTGGTCCTGATATATTCTATATATTGGGAGAATCGTTTTACTTAGATGTTTTAAGGCGGTAACCTCGCCTGCTAGCAGTTGAATGAATATTCAATACATTATTTGCTTAAGTAAAAAGTCTGCGTTTAGGCTGTAAAGCAAAATTCGATATTTAGGGTAAAAAAAGTGTCAGAAAAGAAAACCCACAACATTAAAACAATACTTACGTTTATTGTGCCATCACTGATCGGCCTACTGTTATTCATGACCCCTATCAGTTACCAAGACGCGATCACGATCCCCATTGCGATCATCTCTAAAGGTCTACAGAATCTGTTAGGTGATGCTCTCATTGGTATAGTTACTGGTATCGTTATCTTTACTGCCTTGGCATCATTACTAACTAAAATAGCAAAACCGAAAGCGATAATTGAAAACAGTTTTTTAAACACACTGTTTAATGTCACCCCTGTTTGGTTGGTGATCCGCATACTCGGCGCAATTTTTATCAGCTTAACCTTCTTCGACGTTGGACCTGAAGCCATTCGCTCTGGAGGTACAGGAGCACTCGTTCTTAACGACCTCTTACCCGTGCTGTTTTCAGTATTTTTATTTGCTGGGATGTTACTGCCACTATTACTCAACTTTGGCCTGCTAGAGCTATTGGGCACCATGCTGACCAAGATCATGCGTCCTATCTTTAACTTGCCTGGACGTAGTGCGATTGATTGCATGGCATCATGGTTAGGTGACGGTAGCGTCGGGATCTTGATGACCAGCAAGCAATATGAAGCCCGCTTCTATACACAACGAGAAGCCGCTGTTATCGGTACAACATTTTCAGCCGTATCGATTACCTTTTCACTTGTGGTTATCTCGCAAGTACAGCTAGAACATCTGTTTGTACCTTTTTACCTCACCGTGTGTTTTGCAGGTTTTGTTGCCGCGATTATTGTGCCTAAGCTACCGCCACTGTCATGGAAAAAAGACCTCTATATTGATGAAACACCTCGCCATAAGGATGACGAAGTTATCCCAGCAGGCCATGGCGTAATGTCTTGGGGTTTAGAGCAAGCGCTAACAAAAGCTTCTCGTGCTGGCGGCATCAAACATACCCTGACTGATGGCGTTAAGAACGTTGTTGATATGATTTTTGGTGTCATTCCAGTGGTCATGGGGATTGGTACCATCGCCTTAATGATTGCCGAATTCACGCCAATCTTTAACTATCTTGGGATGCCATTTATTCCGCTACTAGAGCTACTGCAAGTGCCGGAAGCTGTTGAAGCGTCTAAGACGATTGTGGTTGGTTTTGCGGATATGTTTATTCCGGCTATCCTTGCCAGCTCTATTGAGTCTGACATGACCCGCTTTATTATTGCGGCGCTGTCGGTCACTCAGCTTATCTATATGAGTGAAGTAGGCGCACTACTCATGGGCAGTAAAATCCCAGTCAATTTCCTTGAGCTTGCGGTGGTCTTTATCTTAAGAACACTAGTGACTTTGCCTGTGATTGCAGGTATCGCCCACCTGATTTTCTAGTTTTTATGAGGACGGGTTAAGGTTCAAAAGGAGCGCTGCGGCGCTCCTTTTTTTTACCTCGTCATCAACATGCCATAAATAGTTCATCTCACAGTCAACTGCCACTTTTACTCTATCGTCATATCGCCGCTTCAACTGGCAGGACAATGAGAAAACAACAGCAAGCAATTGCGACCAAAGACCTCAAGAGCCCGCTCAGCGATGGTCTAATACCGCCCATAAATAACCTTCTTAAGTCAATAAAAACACCTAAGGAGAGTGAAACGCAGCAACACTACAATGCTATTTGGCTTTCAGATGTTCACCTTGGCAGCAAGGACTGTAAAGCTGACTACTTACTGCAACTATTGAACTCTCTGCAAACTGACACCCTGTTTCTTGTCGGTGACATCTTTGACATATGGGCACTAAAACGTAAATTCCTTTGGCCCAAATCACATAATCTCATCCTGCAAAAACTACTCAAGATGGCGCGGGAAGACACCCGTATTATTTACATTCCCGGTAATCATGACGAAGCACTAAAGCCTTATGATGGATTTAATCTATGGGATCTCAGCATATGCAAAGAACATATTCACACCACAAAAACAGGTCGTAAAGTACTGATACTCCATGGCGACCAATTTGACTCAGAAGTATGTATTGGCCGTGCCTACGCTAAGTTGGGTGATCACCTCTATGACCTTTTATTGTTTCTAAATCGTCAATTGCATAAGGTACGCAGCCATTTAGGTTACCCGTACTGGTCACTCGCCAGTTACGTAAAGCTCCGAGTAGGTAAAGCACAGCAAGCAATTCAACATTATCGCAGTGCGGTGATCCGCTATGCCAAACGCAAAAAAGTCGATGTTGTTGTTTGCGGTCATATCCATCAACCAGAGCTCTCCGTTACTAATAATATTGTGTATGCCAATGACGGCGACTGGGTAGAAAACTGCACCTTTATCGCGGAGTCAAACAGCGGAGATATCCAGTTGCTCAAATGGCAAGAAGCCACTGCTAGCGCTCGACTTATCAGTGCAGTTCAATTTAGCCAGCATTGTGCTTCAGCCGTAACAAAGCGTGTTGCTTAACGACATATTACGAGGGACTGATTATGATTTTCAATGTCGATAATGTTGTACAACAAAACCTTCCCATGCTTGATAAGAGCCCTTGGTTAGCCGCGCCAACCAGGGCCATGCTGCGTTACCTTCTTATGGAAAAAGAGTGCAATGATATCGCCAGTCAATTTTCATTTTTAAAAGGGATCGACTTCGTCGAGCAAGTGCTCAATAGTTTTAATTTCAACTACAGTGTGCCCAATAGCGAAATCGAAAATGTCCCAATTGAAGGGCGGGTGGTTATCTATGCCAACCACCCTATCGGCTCATTAGACGCCTTGGCCATAATAAAGCTCATCAGCAAAGTGAGACCCGACATTAAAGTGGTTGCTAATGAACTATTAATGGCACTTGAACCCTTGCATTCAATCCTTTTGCCCGTTCGGAATATGACGGGGGGAACACCAAAACAGCACCTAGACAATATTCATAAGCATTTACGAAATGAGGGAGCTCTATTGATTTTCCCTAGCGGTGAAGTGTCAAGACTGCGGCCTACTGGCGTAGTTGATCTGCACTGGCATTCTGGCTTTTTAAAGATAGCCAAGGCCTGTAATGCGCCATTACTACCGATGCACGCAGATGCTAAAAACTCAGCAGCATTTTATGGTGCGTCGATGCTTTACAAGCCGCTAGCAAGCCTGATGCTCGTTAAAGAGATGTTTAAACAAGCCAAGAAAACTATGCCTGTGCGTATAGGTGAGTTAATTCCTAAAGAGGTGGTTAATAGCACAGACTTCCCGCTGAAGACGAAAGTGAAACTGCTAAAAAATCACCTCTACCGGATTAGTAAAAATCGTAGCCCATTGTTTAGCACCCAAAGCGCCATTGCTCACCCAGAGTCTCGCAGCGAACTGCAAACTGCACTGTTGCAGTGTGAGCTACTTGGCGATACTAGCGACAAAAAGAAGATATATCTGTATCAACACCAATCAAGTAATCCCATTATGCGCGAAATAGGTCGACTAAGAGAGATAGCCTTTCGCGCAGTAGGAGAAGGAACGGGAAATCGCCGAGATACCGACAAATATGACTCCTACTATCAACACCTAGTGTTGTGGGATCCCGTTGATTTGGAGATCGTAGGCTCCTACCGTTTTGCTGGAGCCAAAGAGGTGCACCAACAGCAGGGAAATGATGCTCTTTATAGCCAATCTTTATTTGAATACCAAAGCGCCTTTACCCCCTATTTTGAACAAGGTTTGGAGCTTGGGCGTAGCTTTGTACAGCCCAAGTATTGGGGTAAACGCAGTTTAGAATACTTGTGGGTTGGTATCGGGGCATTTCTAGTTAAAAACCCACAGTACCGCTACTTATTTGGTCCTGTGTCGTTAAGCGATCAGTTACCTGAGCCCGCTAAAGAGCGACTAGTACATTTTTATAAAACCCAGTTTGCCAATGGCCAATCGCTTGCACAGTCTTTCAGTCCCTATCTTTTTAATGAAGATAAACTGCAGTTTCTGAATAGCCAATATGGTGATCTTGCATATGCAGAGGGGTTTAAGTTACTTAAGCAGACCATGGCAAGCATGGGGACTGCAGTCCCAGCTCTGTATAAACAATATGGTGAACTGTGTAATGACGATGGTGTCAGCTTTCTTGATTTTGGCATAGACGCCGAGTTTGGCGATTGTATTGATGGTTTAGTGCTGGTTGATACCCATAAACTAAAAGACAAAAAGCGTAGTCGCTACTTTGATTGTCATCGCCCTGAAATTGGAGCGTTAAATTAGTACGGCATAGAAAGTGAGGTTTGACGTTGATTATATTCAAACATTAAGGCCAGCTCGATGGCTGGCCTTAATGTTCAGTCTGTAATCCTATTAAATCGCCCAGCCACCCATATAAAAAGCAACTAAACCTAGAGTTATAGCGATAACACCAAGACGCAGCTTACGCCACTCACCACTGCATATACGGCCAATCACCAAGGTAACAAAACCCAGCATAATACCGGTGACAATATTGCAACTTAAGATGATAAATACCGCGCAAGTTAGGCCTGCCATCGCGTCAACTTTATCGTCAAAATCAAGCTTAGTGACATTGCTTAGCATCAATAGTCCTACATACATCAGTGCGGGAGCCGTTGCATAAGCTGGCACTAAAAAGCTCAGCGGTGCCAAAAACATCATCAGTAAAAACAGTAGGCCAACGATAGTTGCTGTAAGACCTGTTTTGCCACCAGCTGCGGTTCCTGCCGCCGATTCAATATACACAGCAGCAGGTGCGCCGCCGACTGCGCCAGCAAAAATACTGCTAACAGAATCAGATGTCAGCGCTTTGCCGCCGCCAACAATATTATCCTTGTCATCAAGAAGTTCCGCTTGCCCCGCAACCGCACGTATTGTGCCTGTTGCATCAAAAATTGCCGTCATCACCAAGGCCAATACAATAGGTAATACCACTGGATTTAATGCGCCCATAATATCGAGTTGGCCAATGAGCGATGTTTCAGACATGAGATCTGGCAGAGCGAACAACCCTTGATAGGTCACGGATGGGTCAAAAACCAATCCGAAAATTGATAGTCCGATAATCACCAGTAATATGCCACCGGGCATACCACGGCGCTCCAACCCAATTGTCGCCGCAAGACCCACAATCGTCGCAATAACAGGCAAGCTATTAATATCACCCAGCTTTACTGGCAAACCAGCATCGTTCGCTACAATCAACTGCACGCTATTCGTGGCAATTAACAGTAAAAAAAGCCCAATACCAATGCCTGTACCGTGAGCGATACCTTTTGGCAAGTTAGTCAGTACCCACTGACGTATACCAGTAACACTCACAAGGGTAAATACGATACCCATCAGGAAGATGGCGCCCAAGGTTACGGGGATCGATATCCCCTGCCCCAACACCATACTAAAAGCAGTAAACGCCGTCAGTGAAATGGCACAACCTATGGCCATCGGCAGATTAGCCCATAACCCCATCAGCAATGAACCAAAAGCGGCAATTAAGCAGGTAGCGATAAATACCGCAGCAGGATCAAAACCTGCAGCCCCCAGCATATTTGGCACCACGATCACCGAATAGACCATCGCTAAAAACGTGGTAAAACCAGCAATGACTTCACGTTTTAGGGTGCTGCCACGGGCAGTAATGTTGAAATATCGATCCAGAAATGGATCAGAGGCAGCTGTCGAGTTAGAGAGAGTCTGTTCAGACTTCATAGTTATTATACCTTTATGATCTCTTAAATATGAGTTAACCAATGGTCATTCATTGGCGACACGGCTATGGCAGGTAGAGCCCCAAACTAGATAGACTTGGGTGAGAGATCCACTTGGCGCTTAACGCGTTAGTGACCTGCGAGTATTGTTGTAAACAAATTTGTTATACACATTATCTGGTAAAATTTACTCTTACCAACATAGCCTTTGTTGGCGCGGAGTTTACAACATTAACCAAAAAGGAAATAGGAAACAGCTAACGTTTTTATGCTACAAATGTAAAAAACGACTCCAAAATAAAACAGCTTGTTCTGTATTATGTACAATGAAGTAACCCACTAGGGTGGTGGCATTGGCTATTAGATATCACTCCCAGCGATTGCGATAGTTTTTACTCTTAATCTAACGCGATAGAGTTTTTCTCTGTATTTGTCGTGACAGTTGTTTCATTAGTGAGCTCATCAGTTTGTTGCTCGCCAGACGTTTTTTCAAGCTCAACCTTCATCTCATCACTGGAAAGTACGCCACCACCCAGCGCACGGTAAAGTGTGATCATCGATAATAATCGGTCACGCTTCACCTGACTTAAGGTCAGTTCAGCACTAAACAGACTTCGTTGTGCATCCATAAGATCTAGCGAGCTAGAGACTCCATTTCGGTATCTTAGCGTTGCTAAGCGCGTATATTCCGTTGATGCTACGACTAGCTCCTTCTGCGCTTCAATAGCAAGTTCAGAACGTCTGAAACTGTTCATCGCATCATTAACTTCAAAATAAGCCCTCAGCACTGCGCTTCTATAACTGAGCATCGCCTGTTTTGCGTTTTCCTGAGCAATATCATATTGCGCAGAGATACTGCCAGCGTTGAATATCGGTGCCGTAATGCCGCCTAAAAGCGACCAGGTTAGCCCTTCACTATCAAATATGTCACTGAGGCTTTCAGACTCAGAACCATAGCTGCCGCTAATGGTAAACTTGGGAAAGAAGGCTGTTTTAGCGACACCGACATTGGCATTGGCTGCAATAAGCGCCTGCTCTGCAGATTTAACGTCTGGGCGTTGTGACAACATCTGTGATGGAATACCAACAGCGAATGAGTCCGGAAACAAGGCACTGTCAGCTGTTAGCTGCGCTGCCGTTTTTGGGTTAAGGGGGTATTTAAATTCGCCCAGTAATATCCGTAACTGATTAGCCTTTTCACTGCGCTCATAATCAAGATCTGGCAGTGTGACTCTAGCACTTTGATATTCCACTTCGGCCTGCCTAACTTGCAAACCTGATATCACTCCATTTTGCTTACGCAGTCTGGCAAGATCTCGCTCCTTTTTACGCAGCGTGACTGTATTTAACGAAATTTGATAACGTTGCTCAATATCGAGCCACTCATAATAGCGGCTGGCAACATCACTGATTAAGCTGATAGTCGCTAAATTAAGGGCCTCTTGAGATGAGATGAAGTTGGCAAATTCAGCTTCACTTCTGCGACGATTCCCCCCCCAAAGATCCAGCTCCCACGAAACAGTACCAGCTATATAATATGTATCTTCTTTAACAGGATCGGTACTAGTCAACGCGCTGTCTAATGCTCGCTCGCCATTTGCATCAAGTCCTACGACAGGAAATAGTGCAGCATCGGTAACCGTTACCCCCGCTCTTGCGGCTAACAGTCTTGAGCGCACTCCCTCTAAGTCGAGGTTTTGATCAAGTGCATGTTCAATCAAGATCTGTAAGTCAGGATCGAGATAAAACTCGCGCCAATGTTTAAGGCCAACGTTCTGTCCATCAGTTTGCTGTAACTCTTGCTGAAATTGCTCCGGAATTTCAAGATCAGGTCTGTGGTAATCCGGTCCCATTGCACAACCAGAAAGCAGCATAATGCCTGTTGCTGCGCTCAATGTTAAAGGCTTAAGCATGAGTAGATACCTCCGCGGTATCAGTGTTGGCAGTGATTTTGGAACGAACCCAACCTGCAGTTGTCACAAAGAAAAGCGGTACCATAACGATGCCGATGGTTGTCGCGAAAATCATGCCGCATAAAATAGGGATAGAGATACTTTGTCTACTGACAGCGCCAGGCCCGACAGAAAGCACTAGTGGCAGCACCCCTAAAATGAAGGCTAACGAGGTCATTAAAATCGGTCTAAAGCGCATATTCGCCGCTTCAATGGCTGAATCTAGTCGACTCTTACCCTCGTTATGTAATTGATTGGCAAACTCGACAATCAATATCGAATTTTTTGCCGCCATCCCGATGAGTGCGATAAAAGCCACCTGGAAAAACAGATTACTTTCCATACCACTCACTAAGGTACCCATTGCAGCCCCTAGCATCGCTATAGGGGCGATGAGTAATACCGCTATCGGCAACGTCCAGCTTTCATAAAGCGCAGCGAGAAACAAGAACACAAATACCATCGCTAAGGTAACCGCAATAGCCGTTTGGTTGGCGGACTGCACCTCTTGATAAGTTATCCCAGTCCACTCGTAACTAAACTCGTCAGGCAGCATTGGGGTTGCCACCCGTTCAATAGCGCGGATAACATCGCCAGAGGCGTAACCCGCTGCAGGAGAGGCATTAATCGAAGCACTGGTAAACATGTTGTAGTGGGTGACGGCTGCAGGCCCGACCGAATAATCATATTTGGCTAATACACCAACGGGTACCATAGCGCCCGATGAGGAGCGAACATGGTAGTCCTCAATTTGATCTGGAAACTGACGATACTCCTCCGCTGCTTGTACTTTCACTCGGTATACTCGACCAAATAGGTTGAAGTCGTTAACAGTCGATGAGTCAGTAAATGTTTTAATGGTGCCGTAAATATCTGACACTTTAACCCCGATGGCCATAGCTTTGGCTTCATCAACATTAAGGTGCAACTGCGGAATCGCGGTTTGCAGTGACAATCCAGCTGTCGCTATCTCAGGTTGCAACTTTAGCGCTTCAACCAGTTCATCAGCGGTTTCCATTAATCCTTTAAAATTACTGCCAGAGGTATCTTGTAGCTCCATTTCCACACCGGAGCCATTCCCAAGGCCGGGTACCGCTGAAGGTAAATAAATTTTGAATTCAGCCTCGAGCACATCATGAAGCTGTTGCTTAATATCGTTCATCACCTGCTGCACAGTTGCATCATCGTCAACGCGTTTAGACCAAGGCTTGAGAATAATCTCAAACTGACCGTTGGCTTGATTCGAACCTGAGCGTCTGTTTTCACCCGCCAGCGTAAACGAGTAAGCTATCGCTGAATGCGCAAGTACTAAAGTTTCAGCTTTCTTAAGAACGTCTTGAGTACGATTAACTGTTGCGCCGTTAGGCAATGACACATCAATAAAGAATCGCCCCTGATCTTCATCAGGCATAAAGCTTGATGGCAGCGAACTCATAATTAAATACACTCCACCCACCATCAATGCAAACAACAAATAACTGCGTTTAGCATGCTTATTTGTCAACACCACCAAGCCTACATACTTAGTGGTCGCAGTGTCTAAACGATCATTCATCCACTTGAAAAAGCCTGAGGTCGCTTTATCGCCCGGCTTGAGCAATAACGCACAAAGTGCTGGCGAAAGTGTCAGCGCTACCACAGTGGAAATAAGCACAGCTACAGTAATCGCTACGGCAAATTCACGATACATAATACCGGTGATCCCAGACAAGAAAGACACAGGAACAAACACTGCGGCAAGTACTAGGCTGGTGGCGATAAGTGCCCCAGAGAGCTCTTTCATTGCAACCTTGGTTGCCTCTGAAGAGCTAAGCCCCTTTTCGTGCATTAGACGTTCGACGTTCTCGACCACGACAATGGCATCATCGACAACAATGCCAATTGCCAGCACTAGTGCTAACAGACTCACGGTATTGATGGTAAAACCAAAGGCCAGCATCGCAGCCAAGGTACCGATTAAAGAAACCGGTACAGCAATGGCTGGAATGAGTGTGGCGCGAATATTTTGCAGGAATAAAAACACCACGATGATGACCAATATCAACGCTTCAACTAAAGTTTTAACCACTTCATCAATGGAGTTCTCGATAAATACAGAGGCATCGAAAAATACTTCCCAATTCATCCCTTGAGGGAATTTCTGTGCCAGTTTCGCCATCTCACTTTTAACTTTTTTGGTTACCTCTAGCGCATTAGCACCGGGTAATAAGTACACCTGCAAGATGGTGGCATTGTTACCATTGAGTTGAGACTGCAGTGTATAAGACGATGAACCGAGTTCAATGTCAGCAATGTCACGCAAGCGTATAATCGAACCATCGACACTTGCACGGACAATAATCTCGTTAAACTGCGGCACACTGCTCATTCTACCCGCGGCGGTAATAGGCAGCGTCATACTCAAGGTGTCAGCATTGGGTTGCGAGCCAATACTGCCCGCTGGTGACTCTTTATTTTGCGCTTTAATCGCGTCAATAACATCAGATGTTGTTAGCCCATAACCCGCCATTGTGTCGGGATTTAACCACACTCTCATAGAGTAACTGCGCGAGCCGGTATTTCTGACTCGGCCCACACCCGGGATCCGTTTTAACGCTGACTGGATATTAATGGTGGCATAGTTACTGAGATAGATTTCATCATATCGTTCATCTTCAGAGGTTAAGGCTAGTTTGAGTAGCTCAACAGAGGCCTCTTTGGAAACCGACACCCCTTCAGTTTGCACATCAATAGGTAGGCTACCCGTTGCCTGTTGAGTCGAGTTTTGCGCGTCGACAGCGGCAAGATCTGGGTTGGTACCTACATCAAACGTAATGGTGACATTAGAGCTACCAGAGTTAGTGCTCTTTGAGCTCATATAGATCATATTTGGCAAGCCATTAAGCTCTTGCTCTAACGGCGTGGCCACTGACTCTGCAGCTGTAGTTGATGTTGCACCTGGGTAGGATGCAGATATTTTTACCTGCGGCGGCGTAATGTAAGGATACTGGTCAATGGGTAATTGAAACATCGCTATTAGGCCCAGCAACATAATCACAATGGAGATGACACTGGCAAAAACGGGGCGGTTAACAAAATACTGTGCCATTAGTTATCCTCCTGTTCCTGCTCAAGCTCTTGTTGCTTCAATGCTTGCTCTTTCTGTTTAACATCCTCTTTTTGATAATACTGTTCGGCGGTTAACGGTTCAGCAAGTTGTCCATGACGGACACGGTGCATGCCTTCAACAATCACCAGTTCCCCCGCTTTCAAACCACTTTGAACGACAACACCCATTTCACCTTGATGCTTTATCACAATAAAGCGGCGTTCAACCTTATTGTTAGGCAGCACAACCATCACATAGACGCCCCCCTGCTCAACCTGAGTGGCTTTTTGTGGAATAACGATGGCATCACTCACTTCACTGAGCTTAATTCTGACATTGGTATATTGCCCCGGCAGTAACTCTTTATCGGGGTTGGGTAGTTCAGCTCTTACTTGAAAAGTACCGGTTTCAGGGTTCACTGAAGGATCAGTAAAACCGACATCCCCCAAATAACGATACTCACTGTTATCTGGTAAGGTAATCGTTACAAACCCTTCAACAGCTTTACCCTCTGATTCAGCGGCTTGCTGTTCTTTATAGCTGGTCATGCGGCGACGCGCATTAAGGTAATCTAGCGCTGACATATTGAAGGTTACATATATCGGGTCGACCCGTTTCACCCGTGTTAATAACGACTGACCACTACTACCGACTAACGCACCGATATCAACTTCAGAGCGACTCACTAATCCACTAATGGGAGATTGAATCTCGGTATAACTGAGCTCAAGTTTTGCCTCTTCAAGCTCCGCTTTACTTGCTGCGACACTGGATTTTGCCTGAGACTGAACTGAAAGTGCATTATCAAAATCTAACTGACTTGCTGCATCTTGCTCATACAACGGCTTTAAACGTTCGACATCACGCTGTGCTTTTTCAAGTGCTGATTGTTGAGATTCAACGTTGGCACTTAACCGATTAACCACTGCAACATAGGGACGATTATCGATGCGATAAAGTAGCGCCCCTTCTTTAACTGCACTGCCTTCAATAAAACTTTTGTTTTCAACAAATCCATCTACCCTCGCTCTCACCTCAACATCCAATGAAGCTTTGGTGACACCAACATAATTGCCATAGAGCGGCACTGTTGCAGTAGACACTTTCTCAACAACGACTAATTTAGGCGTGATTTTAACTGGCTCTTTTTCGCACCCAGTAATTAGTGCAAAAGAAGAAATAAGCAGTGCTAATTTTAATGCTGTGCAGTTGAGATAATTTGGCATATATTCGTCCCGAAATGTGCTGTTCACGGATCTCAAAATGGCACTCTGAAAATCAATTAGATGTAATTGAATTTGCGCCAGTTATTATTGTAATAGAGATGTAACCCCAGTGTAGGTTCTATGTGTAGACAACAGCAATAGTTAACCCCATTAAAATCACCTACTATATAAAAAAGTATGATATTTAGTCACTATTTCGGTGTGAATGACTGATTAAGGAGTATAACGATAAGGAGTGTTGCGAAATATTTTGCTTAACTCAGTATTTAACTCAAAATATTTAAAATGTGTAGGCAGCAACCTTCAGCGTTGAAAATATCGCTGGCCCCTGAGGAATTGATGCTGATGAAACCAATAACGGACGAAACACACTACAGACCTTATAAACCTATGGCTCAAACAACCATTATTTTACGCTTTAATTTGCCTTTAATGATTTTAAAGAACCAATGAGTGGCGTTATTATGCAGCCCTGTATTATCAATATCTTTAGCTGGTGCTCTAAAGATACAAGTAGGTAGTGTTAATGTGGTTGAATGATGAACAGCTAAGCGATGCTAGGATATGTACATATCGAGAGTCTTTATTGAACTCCTACCCCAATCATATTGTGATTGATAACTTATTTAATCAAGCCAGACTCGATGACGTATTGAAGGTGTTGCAGCAACCGCATGACTGGCAAACTCAAAAACATACTTATGCTGCTTTATATGTCGATAATGCTCAATGGGAAGATACCAGCACAGATCAACGCTTTGTACAGCGAGATGTTTGGCAACGTAGCGCGGTTAATTCCAACAACAGCGCTTCCAATATAGCGCTGAATTTCTTGTCATTCTTGCGTGGAGACGAGTTTATGTCGTTGTTGTCCGGTATTTTTAAGGTGAAAATCACTGATATGAATGTGGTTAACCCTTTAATCAATACCAACTATTTTCGCTTAGATGCTGCTGATTTTGTGGAACTACACGCAGATGACTCTCCCGGAAGAGAGATCTGTATGCTGGTGTATTTAAATAAAGAGTGGCACGAAAATGCTGGCGGTGAACTCACTTTTATAGGCAAGGATAGCCAGCCTATTAGCATAGCTCCTTTATATAACCGCTGCGTGTTGTTTGACCCAGCTTCAGAAGGATCTGAACACTGGGTGGAAAAGCTCAATGCTGAATATTCTGATAAATATCGCTATAACGTGACCAGTTGGTATTGGTCTGAGTAATTTTAATAAATTTCCACCTAGCGCAGAGGAGTGACTCTTGATGCTATCAACAGCGAGCGCCACGACTTTGCTCAAGCTAAGCTTGTACTTTATTGATTTCAATAGCCTGCGGCAGGCACTTCTATATACCCACCTTACCTGAAGATGCAAATTCAGTGGGATCGGGATAGATATGACGATGTCATCACTGCGAAAAATATGAAATATTAGCGTTTGTGCTTGCTTCCAGCTAACGCTCTTTTCTTGGCGCGTTGTCTTTGTGCTGACTTACTATTTTTACGGGTCACGGGTTCAGCTTTAGTAAGATCGGGCTCAAAACCCGCTAACCATTGCTGTGGTAAGCGTTTATCTAGTAGAGATTCGAGCTCTTCAAGTAACAACGCATCATCTTCACTGTATAAGGTGATGGCTTTACCGGTTTTTCCCGCTCTGCCGGTGCGGCCTATGCGGTGAATGTAGTCTTCAGCAATAAAGGGGATTTCGTAATTGACCACGTAATTGAGTTCGACAATATCGAGCCCTCTTGCGGCCACATCTGTGGCCACCAGCGCCTTAACCGTGCCCTTTTTAAAATCATTAAGCACTTGCTCTCGAGCACCTTGGCTGAGATCGCCGTGAAATGCTTTTGCCCCAACACCGGCTGTAATCAACTTATTGGCAATAGTATCTGCAGTTTGCTTTTTTCGGCTAAAAATAAGCACCTGCTGCCAATCATATTTATTGATAAGGTGGCTTAGCAGTTCCGCCTTTCGCTCACTGTCGACCGCATAAACAATCTCCTCGACACTATCTGCGGTGCTATTGGCCTTGTCTACTTCGATTCTAAGCGGTTGATTCAGTAATTTTTTACTTAAGGTAAACACCGCCTCTGATAAGGTGGCTGAAAAGAGTAAGGTTTGTCGCTGCTTTGGTAGCTGCTTTAAAATGGCATTAATCTCATCCATAAAACCCATATCGAGCATTCTATCGGCTTCATCAAAAACCAGCGTTTCGATCGCCATTAATGACAGAGAACCACGGCGAAGGTGATCGAGTAGCCTTCCAGGTGTAGCGACCACAATATCCACGCCATCGGCTAAGATTTGCGCCTGCGCATCGATACTAACGCCACCATAAATGACCATGCTTCTTACCCTAGTATTGACCCCATATTCAGTAACACTCTTATTCACTTGCACAGCAAGTTCACGCGTCGGCACTAAAATCAGTGTGCGAATAGCATCTGCATCTTTATCAATCGGCTTACCCGCTAACTTTTGTAATAAAGGCAAGGTGAATGCTGCGGTTTTTCCGGTACCCGTTTGGGCACTGGCCATAAGATCTTTACCCTCTAAAATGACTGGGATTGCAGCGGCTTGAATAGGTGTTGGTTCCACATAGCCCTTTTGCTTTAATTGGCTCAGTAACACATCACTTAATGATAAAGATGAAAAAGACACCAGCATATTCCTAAAAGTCATTATATTCAGCGCATATTAACAGAAAATAGCCCGAGTGTTTTACCGCTCCCCAGCTCAACAATACGTTATCAATCCGCTTTAAGTGATGACCGCTTACCTGTATTTGCCTATATATACCCATCCT
Source organism: Shewanella sp. KX20019 (assembly GCF_016757755.1). NCBI lineage: Bacteria > Pseudomonadati > Pseudomonadota > Gammaproteobacteria > Alteromonadales > Shewanellaceae > Shewanella > Shewanella sp. KX20019. The sequence goes on from NZ_CP068437.1 coordinate 3,835,462, forward strand.
ACTTGAAGATAGGCATAGATCTTCGTGGCATTCGGGAGAATCGCTGGCTAGGGAAGATTCGAGATGTGGGATAGTGAGCAGCAAAATGCTTGTGGTGCTGGCTTTAGGTACACCATTGCTCGGCACGATGGTTTACCTATGGCTATTGATGTTGCACAAGGTCCTGAAGACTTTGCATGGTACGTTAACCTAAGAACTGACTGTTAATTCACCACAAAGCGTGATCTAGATCTCAAACTAAAGCGAAGCATGATAAAGCAAACGCTAAAGTGACGATTAGGTCACAATATGGGCGACTAAAAAAACGACAATAGCTGCCGGTTTAATATTGTTGTTATTGTTGGTTGTTCAGTGTTCGAGTTATCACATCAAGCTATACTTTGGGTTCAGGCATTAGGCTTTGTGTCGATGGCCATTGGTTGGTGGGCAAATGCCCAATTAAGTGACCAAAAACTAATTTCAGGTAACCTTCTCGCATCAAGCATAACCGCAGTGCACCTAGGTTTGCTTGGCAGCACTTTAGGGATGATGACTCAGTTGCTTAATATTGGCCGCTTTGCAACTTGCCGGAGCGAGAAAGCCCGTTGTGGCTGGCGCATCACGCTCTTGCCTTTTGTGTTCTCTGCACTGGCTGTCACACAGGGTATGATTTGGGCTGAACATTGGTCTGAATGGGCAGCTGTGACTGCAGCTGTCTTAATGAGCTACGCGCTTTTTTATTGCAGCTCGACCCGACTACGCTATGCCATGTTGCTGAGTAACTTGTTGAACCTCACGCTATCGATACACCTGCTCTCTTGGTCCGGCATCGCTTATCAACTCGTCACCATAGCGATTATTCTAAAAGGGCTGCCAGCGCTAAAGCAGCAACCTTACGCATTAGAGCGCACCACTTAACTAACATTCAACTGACGTTTTATGGTTAAGTTGAGTATAAAAAAGAGTCTTTTTTTACTCTAGCCTTGAGCTAAACTATTATTTAAGTAGCAATTTGAGAAACAATCTAAAGCGATGATGAAGTGATACGACAAGGCATTTTCAGAAAGGAATCACTATGGATGAAAGACGACAATTTTCACGCGTTTTATTTGCAAATAAAGCACAAGTGCAATGTAAAGAAAAAGTATGGCAAACAACGCTACTAGATATTAGTCTCAATGGCGCCCTCATTGAACTACCTCAGCAATTTTCGCCAAGCAACCAACAACTTCACCTTAGTTTCTCCATTGCTGACAGCGATATTCAGCTGCATATGGATACTCAGCTTGTGTATCAAAAAGACAACTTACTGGGTTTAGCTTGCAGCCACATTGATGTAGAAAGTCTTAGTCATTTAAGACGGTTGATAGAGCTCAATGTCGGTGACCCGACTTTACTTGATCGAGAGCTTGGGCTCTTTATTGACCTGCACAACCAAGGAAAGTAACCACCTTGTAGGTGGCACTCCCCCTCGATGCACAGCTCATCATTGCATCGCTAATTGATGAGTTCAATGAGCTCATGAATGGTTTTAACCGAATGAATCGTCGCCCCTAATCCTTCCATCGATTTATGGTAGTTTCTAAAAGGGATGTAAATTTCGGTAAAGCCATGTTGCACCGCTTCTTTGACTCTCGGTACGCCGCTGTCTATCGGCCTAACGTCACCATTAAGGCTGAGTTCGCCCATAATGCAGGTTGTTCTCGGCACTATAAAATCATTTAAGCTACTCAATAAAGCTGCCACAAGCGCCAGATCGATACAGGTTTCTGACTCATCGATCTTTAAGCCACCGACCAAATTAAAGTAGGTGTCATGGAAAATTTTGGTTTTAGTGTGCTTGCGCAAAATCCCGGTTAACATCTTAATCCGATTCATATTGAGTCCAACGCAAACTCGCTGCGGAAACTCCCCCTCGGTTTCAGTGGTTAAGCATTGGATCTCAAGCAATAGATTGCGATTACCCTTTCGAATACAGGTAATAGCGGAACCAGCAGAATCGGTACTCGAGCCGGAAAGGAATATTTCACTTGGATTATCGACACTTAACATGCCGCGCTCCGTCATGCGAAATATGCCCACGGTATCGACATCACCAAAACGGTTTTTATTGGCTCTAAGCGTACGAATTTGACCATCGTTACACTCAATATGCGTAAGACAGTCAACAATGTGAATAAGCGTTTGTGGCCCTGCGGTTTCATTGTTTTTATTAACGTGAGCGACTAAAAACATGGTGACGTTGTTTTGCTTACAATACTGCGTCAGTGCTTGTGCACTGCCCTTCACTTGTGAAGGTGAACCGGGACTACCATTAGCCAGTTCAGTGACTACAGCTTGAATCGAGTCTATCACTGCAAACTTCACCTGCTTAGCTTCCAGCTCAGCAATGATCGCCTCAACACTCGTTTCAGCCATAAGGTAAAGGTTGTCTTCATTGCAATTGAGCTTTAAGCGGTTTACCCGATTCTTAAACTGCGACAGCGACTCTTCAGCGGTACAATAAAGCGATGGCATTGACTGCGACATGCGCGAAACTAGATCAGATAACAGCGTGGTTTTACCCGCCCCAGGATCGCCCGAGATAATGTTGACAGAACCTGTTGTTAAGCCGCCGCACAAAACTCGGTCCAGCTCACCAATGCCGGTTAATCTCTTTTCCGCATCGACCTCTTCTATCTCGGTGAGTTTTTTAGAGCCGCCGCCTACTGAGCCAGCGTAACCAGAACTGGTCGCCGTGGTGAGCTTTGCGGTAGAGATCTTGAGTTCGCTAATGGTATTCCACTCTTGGCAAGCGCTACACTGGCCCTGCCAGCGAGGAAAGTCTTGACCACATTCATTACATACGTAAGCTGTTTTATTCTTTGCCATGATTCTTTCTAGATAGTATAAAGTCGATAAAGTATCGACGTTTTCAGCCGATAGCTAAGGGTATAAGGAAGTTAGTACTGTAAATTGGGATAATCCCATAAAAACTTGCCTATGAGACTATCAGCCATTGGCCCAATAAGCATCCCAAAAGAAGTAATAGATGAGTTTAGATCTGCATAGTGCGCTAATAGAACAACTGAAGCCTTTGTTAATGGAACCTGATTTCCAGGAGCTGTTTGAGCAACTCACGGCCGAAGAATCCAATTCGACTCGATTCCTGCTCAAAATGGAACTTAATCGACTGGCCTCAAGCTGTAGTCGAGTAATCGATCTACGCAACAAAACAGACCTTGATTGCGAGCCTTTCGAATTTGGCGCTCAAACTCATTTTATAGATCAGCCCGCAAGAGCCTGTTTTGTAGCAGCATTAGCCCTTTACCGTCAGCAATATACCCTCGGAGTTTACGAGCAAGTCATAGCGGCCCATAAAGATCGCGTAGTTAAAGCTCGCACCAATGCCGATAATAGTGTAAGCACTGTTGATGAGCCCTATGTCGCGCAGGGAGTTGTACTTGGTAGCTACTTTGCTCGTTGCGAAGAGCGCATGAATTACAGCATGAAAATTGAAGTCTCGCAGTCGATGCAGCAATACATGGGGATCACGGTTGACTTATCGGTTGGTGGCGCAAGAATTCGCCTACCGGCCAAACATATCCTTAATGCTAAACACCCCATTAGAGTGAAACTGCTTGAGCTTAGCGATGATTATTACCACCGTGATCTTCAACAAGGCGTTGAATATGAAATTGTCGATATTGAAGGTAATCAAGAATACAACTGGCTGAGACTTAAACGAATATCGGGCAGTGAGGCCTTAGCTGAAATGTTAGGTAAACTCATCAGAGGTTATAAGTATCGTTATAAGGTCGACGTAAATGATGTGTTAGTCACAGCAAAAGGCTTAGGTTTCGAGCGCCACTATTTACCCCATATACCTCACCTAGCGCTATTTATTGAAAATAAGAAACCTGATGCGTCGCTGGAAACGGAACCCCTATATCAGGCAACTCACCAGTTGCTAGGTCGAGATAACCAAGCCATTTCACAATACTTCAAAGATGAGTCTGGCGTCAGTCAAATAAACGCATTGTTAACCCCATCAAGACTGAAAACAATCATAGACTCAGATGAAAAAAGCCCCCATAGCCAGCTATTTTGCTTTACCTTTCAAGTTCAAGGTGGCAAATATTTTTATTCTGCGACACTGGCTGAGTTACAAGATAAACAGCTACAAGCACTATTTTTTAGCTTTGGCGCAACCAAGCCCAGTTGGCGAATATTTCATGTCGCCCGCCAAACAATCGATCACAATCAAGCTTACAGAGTCAGCCTATTGCCGGGAGATGATGCCCGCTACAATGCATTGACCGAAACGCAACTCGCTGCGTTTACCCATGTTGTTCAATTAATTGATGTCACCAATGATGCTGCAAATGAGCAGTATCAAGCATGGAAAACGCTAAACAACAGCAACGTTAATGAACTCAAAGTATTTGGCCAAAAGAAGTTAAGCTACGCTGGATTAAAACAGGTGTCGATGCAATTTAGTGAACGCCGCAATGAAGCGCGATTTGCATTCAAAACAGCGGTGGTATTGACCCAAGGGGAGCTCAGCACGGCGGCCTACACCCAAGATATTTCCAGTAAAGGAATGCAGCTCACAACAGACACTCCGGTCGAGTTTAACCAGACTGCGCCGATTAGTCTGAGCTTTCCAAAACTGCAAACCATTGCCGGAAAAACCTCACTACAGCATTTACCCTATCGGCTGATCCGTACTCGGAAGAACGGTGTCACCTTACATCTTGCAGCGCAAGTGGGTCATACACCACACGTAGGTGTTGAGTTCCTTAATCGTCTGATTGAGCACAATAAAGACAAGTTTGAAAAACTTACAGAGAACAACCACGATGTAAAAGAGCTCGCCGATGGCATGAAGAACTTGCTGATGCGAAAGCTAGTATCGCTGCCTTTCTATCTAGAAAAAACCGTAAAATCGGCCTACGTATCAGTAGTCGCCATAGGGGTAGAGCAAAACCATATCGCCAACATTTTCGCCACTGGCAGCAAAAGCCCGCTGGAATATGACTTAACGCCGCTATTCAAAGACGGCAAACTTAAGCGCGATATCATAGTGCCTATTCAGACCATGAAGCCACAAAATGGACTATCGTTCTATGAAGTTTATGTGCAAATATCTCGGTTATCACAAGGAAAGGTAAAAGTACGCTGTATTAGCGATACCGATCTCAAAGATATGGATCAGTTAATGCATTTTATTAAGCAAAGCCGACATCTAGGTGAGTTTCTAGCACTGCGGGTTTATCGCGGTGCTACCGGAAAGCCAGATTTAGATTATATCCGCCGCGAGCGGGAGTACATAAAGATACATGCACAGCACAAAGGTAAAAAACTGGAGCAACAACTCTGGCGCATAATCGGTGTCGGTGAGCTACTTGATGTTAGCCGAGAGGTGTTACTGCGTTTTCCTGAACTTAGCTAATGTGATTAAAAGTGCCTCGCTATATAACCGATGACAGCATAAAAACAGTATCAAAAAGCCCAAAGACAATTTGGGCTTTTTTGTTTCAGTCAGCGTGCGAATGGAGACGGTTATACCAGCCTCTACTGCGTCTTAGCTGATATAGCTTTGCCCCGCATAGACCACAAAGTGTCTCAGCGCTAATACCCCTAAAATCGTGCTACAGGAAACGGTAATCAAGAACCCCTTGCTATGACGCCACGCTTTAGGTGCTAGCGTACTCGCTAATACCGGCACCACCAGTCCGAGACCAACAACGCCAATCCAAAACACGCTAGCCCATGTACCAGTGGTTATTGCCGCAGTAGCCGCTTGGGCTGCTGGACCAGAAAAGTTCAGCCCGACAAATAATAACACCAGACAAAGTGCTTCGTTAAAGGCTACCGGATATTCGATGCGATGTACCTGCTCAATACAGTCGGACTCCTTTTTACTGAAGAATAGCGTTGCGACTAAGATATTACCCGCTGAGCCGACCGACATTGCCGATGCTAAGAACAGCGCTGGTAACACCGCGGTATTCAAAATCGGATAGCTAATCATCGCCGAAAGTAGAAACCCAGTATATACACCAACACCTAGCGCCAGTGCAAAGATAAGCTTATTGAGACTACCTTCAAGCTGACCACAGACCTTTAACACCCCTGCAAGCCAAGGGGCATAGTGCAAGACTTGTTTTTCAAATACTAAGGCGGCAAACACAAACACTAATGGGATATAGACCAATAGGGCTATGACTCCCCAAGCCATCACTGAAGTAAGGTTGTAATTGAGTAAGATATGATAAAACTCAAACGGTTTAGTCAAATCTAACACGAGTAATGCCATTCCTAAGCAAATTGCCACAGGACCAATCACTGCAGCCGCCTTGATTACTGGCAAGCCTTCAGTTGGTAAGCCTCGACTTTGCTTGTACCATTTCAGTCCAATCGCAACCAACATTGAGCCAGCAGATAGACCGGCCATGAATAGGTACACTGCGATGATCCAGTTCCAAACTACGGGATCATATTGCTCCATTGAGCCCCATATATTGTTCATGCTTTGATCCCTCCTCTACGACTTGGAATTCGGTAAACTCTTGGTTCTGTGCCAAGGTTTACCTTCTGTTGGTAACTCGGTTTAGTGTCTAACACCTTGCGCACTTCAGAGGTCATATCATTCGCATCACCAAAGGTGAGTGCTTGAGTTGGACATACACTGACGCAGGCTGGTTGCTCTCCGCGAGCTAAGCGGCTCTCTTTACAGAAGTCGCATTTATCTGGCACCCGAGTTTCGGGGTTGATAAAGCGCACCTTGTAAGGGCATGCAGCCACACAATAGAGGCAGCCAACACACTTGTTTTCGTTGATTGAAACAATGCCATCATCGTTCACATAAGCGGCACCTGTTGGGCAAACTTTGACGCATGGCGCATTTTCACACTGCTCACATGAAACTCGGTTGTACTTAAAGTGTAAGTGGGGGAAGTTACCATAGGGCCCTTCGATTCGAACCTGCAGCCGGGTCACCGACTCAGGAACATTATTTTCACTGCGGCAAGCCACGTTGCAAGCTTGGCAGCCAATGCACTTGTTTTCATCGTGCACAAGAACATAACGCTTAGTCATAATGATCTCCGATTAAATCTTGGCAATTTTGACGCCGGTGGTATGCAGGTTCATACCGGTGACAGGCGACGTAACATGAGGAAGTAAGTTGCCGCAATGCACACCTTTGCCGGTGGCGCGCGCCAATTCTTTGTTCTTTGAGCCGCAACCCATATAGGCAAAGACAGTATCAGGACGAATACCTGGGGTGACTAAGGCATGGCCCTCTTCGCTGCCGGTATCGTTGTAAATTCGAATCTTGTCACCACTGCTGATATTAAGCAGTCCTGCCGTGATTGGATGGATCCACACTGCATTGTCAGACATCAAGTTGGCCAACAGTGGTACATTTTGCGTGGCTGAGTTGGTATGAACCGCAACTTTGCCTTGAATAAAAAACAGCTCGTCGGCTTTCTTCATATTCACTTCGCGGTACTTGATCACCCCGCGGCCTGGCGCCATCTTTTCGACCTTGCTCGAACTCAGTTCAATCTTGCCCGACGGGGTTTTAAAACTAAGCTGACTTGCATAGGTACCATTGGTGTCCAATGGCTTGGCATTGGGATAGCGTTCGACAAACTGCTTCACCATTGCAGGTTCCCGTAACAGCAGCGGCTTACCGTAACTGACCCAACCGTCACTTTTGATCTTGTTAAGCAGCGAAACATTCTTGTTCACTTGAAACAGTTGCAGCGTTTCCATGTTCTCCCATGGGAAGAATTTCCCTTGGCCCAGCTTGTCAGCAAGCTCCTTCCAGATAAGCCAACTTGGTTTGGTATCGCCTATGGTTTCAACCACTTTCTGGCGCACATAATAAGCAGGGTTCTTACCTGACTTATCAACAATCTCTTCGTCGCGCTCTAGGTAGGTAGATTCTGGTAGGAAAATATCAGCATAGGCGGCGCTTTCACTGATATAGATGTCACAAGCCACCACAAAGTCGAGCTTCTGCATCGTTTCAACGACCCGAGCCCTGTCAGTCATGGTCTGCATTGGATTGGTACGACTCATCACCCAAGCGTGTAGCTGATAAGGCGTCGCCGTGAGCGTGGCATCGAGAATAGTTTGATACACTCCACCAGATGACCAAATCAGCGAGTATTGCTCATCGACCATATCGATTCGTTTAGCATCGATTTTAGCCATACCTTCAACACCGGGCTTTGCCAGTGTTGGTGCGGCTTTCTCACCCGCAAACTTATTATACTTAGCGGCCTTCTTACCAAAGTACAGTCCGCCTTTACGCTCAATATTGCCCACCAGCACATTGGCTGCATATAGCGCACGGCGCATCTCAAACTCTTCGGTAGTAAATGATGAACGATGACCAAAATCGACCAGAGCATGGGGTGCGGCAGCAGCATATTCGTGAGTAATACGGCGAATATCTTCAGCAGGAACATCACTGATAGATTCAGCCCATTGTGGAGTATAGGCTTTGACCTCTTTAGCAAACTCAGCAAAACCTGACACAAACTCAGCCACAAACGCTTTATCGTATAAATCATCTTCAATGAGGGTGTGACAAATGGCTAGAGCTACGGCGACGTCGGTACCAGGTTTGATTGCATACCACTCATCGGCTTTATCAGCCACAATCGAAAAGCGCGGCTCAAACACCACTAACTTGGCACCTTTTTCCATTTGTGCATTCATCATGGCTCTCGTTTCAGACATATTGATGCCTTCGTAGAGATTATGACCAAAGTTGATGATATATTTTGAATTGCTTAAATCACGCTTAACCTTACCACCAAACATGGCTTTAGCAGCGACCACATAACCGGCGGGACAGGTCGTTGCGTGAGTGAACGTATTCGGGCTACCAAATGCCTTAGCAAGGTGAAATAGGTGACCAGAAAGAGAACCTGATTTAGAGGAGAAAGCCACCGACTCGGCGCCATGTTGCGCTTTAATCTTATTGAGGTTTTCGGCAATAATCCCATAGGCTTCGTCCCACTCTATTTCAGCCCACTGCCCCTCGCCTCGTTCGCCAACACGCTTTAATGGTTTAACGATACGCTGCTTATCATATAACTGACTATGCCCTGCACCACCGCGGGCACAGACAGCACCACCATAAGATTTAGCATTTTTATTGCCCAGTATTGAAACGTTCTTGCCATTCACAACACGAGCAGAGATAGGGCAACGGGTTGAACACATCTCACAGATACTGGCAACAGACTCAGCGCTGCCCTCCAATGTGGAATGCCCTAGAGCAGCTAAGGAGCCTGGCAGCGTTGCGAGTGCGCAACCAGCGGTGCCCGCTCCAGCTCCTTTGATAAAGGTTCGCCGATCTAATTTCATGATTATTCTCCCAGTAGACAATGGTACTAAGTGCGTTAAAGGAGGAGTTATAGCTAGGTGACTCGTCCTAAACTTTTCACTATTGTCTGCTAGGGGTTAAACGTTGAATATTGTGGTAAACCACATATCGACACTCCTGATGTAAGCTTTGTGAGGCCGTTCACAATTCAAAAAATGCCGCCATAAAAGAGGTTTGCTTGTCTATTGTGGTAAGCCACATATCGATACTTATTGACGAAAAAACAATATTTAGATGATAGAGATCATGCAGTTACAAATTTAGTCAAGATCAAGCCTCAACCTTTCGTTGACAACCTCGCTTTTTTAAGCTGATTTTAGCAATACAGCCAGTCTGCTTGTCATCTCGGCTTTTTAACGAAAATGCACCATCGTGCTCACTGACGACTTCATTACAAATAGCCAGCCCGAGGCCCAAACCATCCTCTTTAGTCGTAAAGAAAGTGGCCATGACAGAATCGGAATTCTGCGACAATCCAGTACCATTATCGATAATCAAGACGTCAACTTGATACTCTTTGAATATCAATTCAATGGTTATCTCACCCTTGGCCGTAGTTTGGGCATGAGTTTGGCTTTGAGACTGAGATTCTGCAATAGCATCTAAGCTGTTTTTAGTCAGATTAATTAGCACCTGTAGCAATCCAACGCGATCAGCTGTAATGAAGAAGGGCTCTCCTTTAATGCGCTTATTGATTAGAATATCTCTACGCTGTAGCTCCAGCTTCAACAGTGAAACACACTCATCGACAAGACTGAGAATATTGACGTCATCCATTACCGACTCTCGCCGTTTAAGTAGACTACGAATGCGGTGTACCACCTCTCCCGCTCTCGTTGATTGTCGATGAATTTTTTCCAGCAGTTCGATACTCGATGCTACATCGCCTGTTTTATCCCCCTGTAGCCGCATAATACCGCCTTCGCTATAGCTAGTAATGGCGGCAATGGGCTGATTAATCTCATGGGCTAAACCGGCACCTATCTCGCCAATAATGGAGGCGCTTTGTAACCTTTCCAGTGTTATAGCTTGTTGCTTTAACTGCCTTTCAGTCTCGATTAATGACTCACTCTTTTGATGGAATCGATATTCAATCCACAAGTGATAGAGGGTTGCCATCACAAAAACAAAAATAGCAAAAATACCCCAGTGTCGATTGTCCTTAAGCCAGTTTTGCACGCTCTCCCAGCGGCTGCGATCAGTACCTTTAACATGCAGTTCACTAAAAAGCTGGATCACTGCTAGCTGGCTAATGGGTGACGTCCAGCCCATCAGCTGCGCCGTTATCGCTGCAGGATGTTCAGTGGGTAGCTCCATTAAGGCTTGAGTGATCTGTTTACTCAAGCCAATATTGACACTTTCATTGGCAGCAAAAGACCAGTTAGGATAAAGATGGGTGCTGCATTGGCAATCAAACCCTTCCGGTCGGCTGGGGTTAAGAATACGAAAATCTGCCGCAGTGATTAAGCCTCGCGCTATCATATCCTCAAAGGTACACAGCGGTGTAATCGCCGCATCAACATTGCCATCTCGAACTTGGTACAACAAGGGATCTAGCGGAAAACCGAGAAACTTAACCTCTTTAAAATAGTTTTCGGAGTCCATACCCAACTTGTGCATCAAGCCAACAGTCGCCTGATAACCGCCTAATGCATGGGGATCACTGGCGGCTATGACTTTGCCTTTTAAGTCATATAGGGTGCGATAGTTACTTTCAGCTTTAACGATAATCGCAGAGCCTATTGCCGAGGTAGCACCGTTATGGCGCCGGGAACGCATGGTTGCCAGCCAAGATAGCGGGTATTGGTTGGAAAGATAGAGGTATTGACCAGGATTGGTGATAATAAACTGGATCTGACCTAACTCCATTGCCAGATTTAGCGCCTCAAAATTGCCGGGGTAAACATGAAACTGCGTGCCGGGCACCTCCTCCTCTAAATACTGCATCAATGGCTCCCAGCGTTCCATCGCTTGTTGGTTGCCCCAATTAGAAAGCACACCAACATACAGCGCTTGAGACTGCGCCCAAACACTCGAAGCGCAACCCAACAGCAATATAAAAAATAGTATCCGATACACTCGGCTCGCCTCACATTAACCACCAAGCTTAAGCTTACGATAGCTCGATGTTGCCTCAATGTGATACGACTCATGCTTTGTAAAAAAGGGGTTCGCATTAAGTGCTGAACTGAGATACTTATCTTATAGCGCCTATAAAAGTGTAAGAGGTATACCTATGCAAGAGTTAATCTACGGTCCTGTCTACCTTGTCGATGACGACGACGCTATCGTTGATTCCATCACCTTCCTAATGGATGGCTATGGTTACAAAATGCTTTGTTTCAACAGCGGAAATGACTTTCTAGCCAGCGTCGATCTCAGCCAGCCAGGTTGCGTCATTTTAGATGCACGTATGCCGGGGCTCAGTGGCCCACAAGTACAACAATTGCTGAGCGAGGCTAAGAGTCCTTTATCCATTATATTTTTGACTGGTCACGGTGATGTACCAATGGCAGTAGATGCATTCAAAAATGGCGCTTTCGATTTTTTCCAGAAGCCAGTGCAGGGGAAAGTACTGTCGCAATCAATAGCAAAGGGGCTACAAAATAGTGTGCAACGGCACTGTCAGCTCAGTCATCAGCAGAAGATTGAACATTTGTCAGAGCGCGAAACGCAGATTTTTGAATTAATCATTGCTGGTAACACCAATAAGCAGATGTCGAACTCTCTATGTGTAGCGATTAGAACCATTGAAGTACATAGATCGAAACTGATGAGTAAACTGGGAGCTGCCAACTTAGCAGAACTGCTAAAGCTGGCGCCATTGATGAGTCCAGAGGAGTAATCTTTATAGTACACTAGCCGTTTAAGTGGTGATACCAGTCCCGCACCCTAGGGAAGTGGTCCTGCACAGCATCTTTGTGGGTCAGCATGCCAGCATGATCGTAGTCATGTTTAAAACCATGCTTACGGCATAACAGCGTATAATCGACCTTTTGTATCTGGCATTCGCTGATCATCCGCTTCACATCACTCGGGTTGCCTAATACGGTATCCCCTTGGCCTGCGATAAACCAAGACTTCGGCCACCTAGCATTTTTGGCTGCTTGGCTATAATCAAAACCATCATCATGATCGATCCAGTGACCCCGAACCCAATCTATACTCTGCAATAAAGAAGCTCGTGATTCGTTATCCATGCCTACTTTTAACTTATTCGCAGGAAGATAACCACGGTTCCAAGCTATAAACGGCGCAAGTCGGTTCCAAAATAGATCGACTTTTAGCCACTTCGTTAGCGACTTAACTTCAATACGGCGCTTACTGCCAAAAGTAACTAGTGAGGCTACCGACTGCTGCAGGGAATCGTATCGAGCGATAGCACTGGCCATCAACACGCCGCCCCAAGAATGGCCACACCAGTGAACAACATCGGTCTTAGGATGCATAGAGAGAATATACTGCTGAATAAGCGGTAGCTGCTCACGTATAACCTCCCCCTGCCCAGCAGTAAACTCTGGGCCGAGCTTAGGGGTACTGCGGCCTCGACCTAACGTATCTAGCACGTAAACCACAACGCCAGCCTCCGCCAAATAGCAGCCAAGACCTTTACCGGAATCACTGTAAAAAACCCGCCCATTAGACATAGCGCCATGTAACATCAGCAAGGGGGCTTTGCTCATATCGGCATTGTCTGGGAGCAGTTGTCGTAAGTGAAGATGACCATCGTTGTATGCCACATAGAGAGATTTTTGTTGGATATTCACCGGTTAATACTCATTTTTTTAACAACTAAACTACTGAGGTCATACCAGAAAAACAAGAGTAATAACTCTAACCCAATAATTCAAACGAGCTAGATAACAAAGTCCCTCATTTAATCAAGCTGATAGATAGGTTTTAAAACAAAAATAAAAAGCCTACAAAATGACTCTTTGTAGGCTTATCGGTGAACTATCGCTTTAACAACCTTATCGCTAAGCCATATCGTTAAATCAGCCCACTGACTTTAGCTGAAACAAGTAGGGTAGAACCTTAAGGTTTAGTTTACCGATAGTAGCATCAGCCGCTGCCGCCAGTTTGGGTTTAGCGTGGTAAGCGATACCAAAATCAGCAACATTGATCATCGCAATATCATTGGCACCATCACCAATCGCCACTCTCTGGCCAGCCTCTATGCCCCATCTTTTTGAACAATTAACCACAGTATCAGCTTTAAACTGAGAATCGACGACTTGACCTGATACCGTACCAGAAAGTTTTCCGTCGGTGATATCTAGCTCATTTGCAAAGGCAGCATCAAGATCTAACAGCTGCTGCAGATGATTGACAAAAGGCGTAAAGCCTCCGGAAGCGACAACTGTGCGCCAGTGATACTGCTTCAACTCCTTTATGCTGTCAGTTAACCCTGGCATCAAGGGAAGCTGAGCACACAATTGCTCTATTATCTCCGCGTCGGCATCGGTAAGCTGTGCCACTCGGGCACGTAAGCTCTCTTCAAAATCAAGCTCACCTTGCATCGCTTGTTCTGTCACGGCAGCAACTGCAGCGCCAACGCCGGCCATTGCGGCAAGCTCATCAATACACTCTATCTCAATCGCGGTAGAATCCATATCCATAACCAGCAATCCCGGTTGATTGAGAATCGGCGCATCAGTTTTTATTTCAAATACTTCAAGTTGCGACAAGTTCGCTAATGTCTCAAATTCCAATGGCTTAATAGTGCAAACTTCAATGCAGGTAAGCCCTGTCGTCCGTGAGATTAGCGCAAGGCTTAGCTCCCGGCTCTGAGACACTAGGTAACTCTGCACTGGCATCAGCTGCTGATTATCTGAAAATAGGATCCGATAACGATATTGACCTGATGGAAAACGAGTCTCAACATGGCGAGTGAAACTTTGTTCCCCTGCACTGAAAGACATGCTACTTTCACTGCTTAACCATTCAAAAACAGTGGATTGGCTCAAATTTTCCATTAGTTATGACTCTCCAACTACCGAGTAGTGACATAATCAATTATGATTAAGTGAGTACACTACAAATTAAGGGTTTCAGTGTTTTATTTAAAAGGCCTAAAAAAGAGCCATCGAATAAGCAGGATATTGCAGATCCTTGTCGCTATTGCATTATTCATTGGTCTGGATCAGTTGTGGGAAACTAGCCTACTACAAGGACAGCAGCTTCTAAAGTCCCAAACTGAAAAGATGGCGAGATTATTAGTACAGCAAACAGCCTATGGCGCGGCTCCTGCACTGCAATTAGAGAATGATGAGCAGCTGCAGTGGCTAGCAACCGCCTTAGTACTTGACCCTAAAGTGATGTCTGCCAGTATTTTCAGCGAAGATGGCGTAAGGCTATCGTTCGCCCAAAGTGTTACTCAAGAGGACTATGAAGCCGATTCAGACGAGATGACTCTGCTGCTTGAGCAATATCCACCCTATGTCGAGTCCGTTTCTCAAGATGGGCAAAACTTGGGTTATGTGGAAGTGAGACTGGAGCCAAAGTACTTTTTTAACGAAATTAAAGAAGCTCATCAAATCAACATGGAACAACAGCAGATGATGCTTATCATTGCTGGGCTGATAGGCATGTTGTTATCACGAGCACTGTCATTCAAGCGTGCCGATTTTGATAGACGTAAAGCCAAAGTAAAACTACGGCAACTGCTCAGTAAACGAAACGCGAAACACAGGCAAGAAGAGACAAGTAACCAAGACGATGAAGCGGTGACATCGACCGAAAATGAGCCGAAAAAAGAGTAATTTATTTTCGGTTAGTCGTTATATACAAAAAGCTATAGATACAAAAAAGCGGACAGCAATATGTCCGCTTTTTTATGACCAATAGAACTGTCAAGCAGGTCTATTCACGTTACAGCATCACTTATTAAAGAGTGATTGCAGCTTCTAGTGTCATTTCGATCATTTCGTTAAAGGTAGTTTGACGCTCATCAGAAGAGGTCTTTTCACCAGTACGGATATGATCAGATACGGTACAAACACACAATGCTTTAGCACCGAACTCGGCAGCAACGCCGTAAAGACCGGCAGCTTCCATTTCGACACCCAAGATGTTCATCTTTTCCATAACGTCGAACATCTCTGGATCTGGCGTGTAGAACAGATCAGCAGAGAAAACGTTACCAACGCGGAATTTAGTGCCTTTAGCTTCAGCAGCTTTAACCACTGCGCTAAGTAGGCTGTAATCAGCGATAGCAGCGAAGTCTTGACCTTTAAAACGTAGACGGTTCACTTGAGAATCGGTACAAGCACCCATTCCGATTAGAACGTCACGTACTTTAACGTCTGTGCTAACCGCACCACAAGTACCAACGCGGATTAGGTTTTTAACGCCGTAATCTCTAATCAATTCAGTTGCATAGATTGAACAAGATGGGATACCCATACCTGAACCCATAACTGAAATGCGAGTACCTTTATAAGTACCAGTGAAACCTAGCATGTTACGAACATCAGTAACTTGCACAACGTCTTCTAGAAACGTTTCAGCAATATATTTAGCGCGTAGTGGATCGCCAGGAAATAGAACTGTATCGCCAAATGCACCGTCTACGGCATTAATGTGTGGTGTAGCCATCAGAAAACCCCTATTTATATTTTGAGACCGTCGTTAATACTTGAGTCTTTGTATGCTAGCGGTCCAAAGTGGACCGCCAAATTTAAATTCGTTTCGGCTTACTAGCGAACAAATGATTCGCCATACTCCATAGGTTCAAGCTTGAAGTAGCTCGCAATTGATTGGCCCATATCGGCAAAACTATTACGCAGTCCAAGCGAACCAGGCGCTAAACCTGCACCATAAGCAAGAACGGGTACTCTCTCACGAGTATGATCGCTACCTGGCCAAGTTGGATCACAACCGTGATCTGCGGTTAGCAGTAAGAAATCATCTTCATCTAGCAGGGCTAGAATCTCAGGTAAACGTGAATCGAAGTACTCCAGGCTACGTGCGTAACCTGCGACATCACGGCGGTGGCCAAAATGCGAGTCAAAATCAACGAAGTTGGTGAATACGATAGTATTGTCACCCGCTTGTTTTACCTGCTCTAATGTCGCGTCGAACAATGCTTCAAGCCCAGTCGCTTTCACTTTTTTAGTGATACCGCAGTGTGCATAGATGTCAGCAATCTTACCGACACTAACCACTTCACCGCCAGCAGCTTTAAGCTTATCGAGTACTGTTGGTGCTGGTGGCTCAACCGCATAGTCGCGACGATTACCAGTACGCTCAAAGTTACTTGCATCGCTGCCTACAAATGGGCGCGCGATAACACGGCCAATGTTGTAATCGGCAAGCTCTTCACGAGCGATGATGCAAAGCTCATAAAGTTTCTCAAGGCCAAAGCTCTCTTCATGACAAGCAATTTGGAATACTGAGTCGGCAGAGGTATAGAAAATTGGCTTACCCGTGCGCATATGCTCTTCACCAAGCTGCTCTAAGATCACAGTGCCTGAAGAGTGGCAGTTGCCCAAAAACTCAGTCAAACCTGCTCGCGCAAGAATTCTGTCAGTAAGCTCCTGTGGAAAAGAGTTACTTAAATCACTAAAGTAGCCCCACTCATATAAAACAGGTACACCCGCCATTTCCCAATGCCCACTCGGGGTATCTTTGCCAGAGCTTAATTCATCAGCGTGACCATAAGCGCCGATGATCTCAACATCATCGCCAAACCCAGCAGGAAACTCGCCCGTGCTCTCTTTAGATGCATGACCTAAGCCAAGGCGCGCCAAGTTGGGTAATTTCAGTGGTCCATCACGGCCGTCATTTGCTTTACCTTCAGCACATGCTTGTGCAATATGCCCGAAAGTATCAGATCCAACATCGCCAAAGGCTGCAGCATCTTGTGCTGCACCGACGCCAAATGAATCAAGCATCATGATTATAGTACGTTTCATAAACTGTGCTCCGTTACAGATCTGACTCGCGGATATAACGATATATCTCGGGAGTTTTCTCTGGTTTGGTATCGCCAATATGAATCGCTTTTTTAACTGCAGCTTGTGCTTCAGCAAAGGCGTCTTCAGTTTGAGCGTGAATAAATGCAATTGGCTTGTCAGCGCTAATTTCATCGCCGAGAGCACACACCTGGGTAAGACCTACGCTGTAATCAAGCTCATCACCCGGCTTACGACGTCCGCCGCCTAAGGTAACAACTGCAAGACCTAATTCGCGCGTATCCATTCCAGTAGCATAACCGGCTTGGTCAGCATAAATAGGACGAATAATTTTCGAATCCGGTAGATATTTGCCGTAGTTCTCGACAAAGTCTGTCGGTCCGCCAAGGCCTGATACCATACGGCCGAATATTTCTGCCGCTTTACCGTTATCCAGTACTTGGTTCAACTTAGCGCGAGCTTCAGCTTCATTACTGGCAAGGCCGCCCAGTGTCAGCATTTCAGCACAAAGACCCATGGTAACTTCGTAAAGGCGTGGATTACGGTATGCGCCGGTCATAAAGTCGACCGCTTCTTTCACTTCAACGGCATTACCCGCACAAGAAGCCAATACTTGGTTCATGTCCGTTAGCAGTGCGGTTGTCTTAGTGCCAGCACCGTTGGCTACTGCAGTGATACTGCGTGCTAGCTCTTCGGAGGCTTCATAAGTTGGCATGAATGCGCCAGTACCGACTTTAACGTCCATTGCCAGAGCATCAAGACCAGCTGCGAGCTTTTTGGAAAGAATAGAAGCAGTAATAAGTGAGATAGATTCGACTGTAGCGGTGTTATCACGAATAGAGTAAAAGCGTTTATCGGCAGGAACAAGATCGCCAGTCTGGCCAATAATTGCGACGCCAGCTTCTTTTACCACTTTACGAAATAGCGCACTATCTGGTTCGGTGTTGTAACCAGGAATAGCGTCGAACTTATCGAGTGTACCACCGGTATGACCCAGTCCACGACCAGAAATCATCGGTACATAACCGCCACAAGCAGCAGCCATTGGGCCTAACATCAAACTAATGACATCCCCCACACCGCCAGTTGAGTGTTTATCGATAATAGGACCGTTAAGGTCAAGAGATTTCCAATCTAGAACGGTACCAGAATCACGCATTGAAGTGGTCAGCGCGATACGCTCGTCCATATTCATGTCGTTGAAGTAAACAGCCATACCAAGCGCAGCTATTTGACCTTCTGAAACAGTGTTGTTGGTGATGCCGTTAACGAAGAATTGGATCTCTTCAGTTGAAAGAACTTCAGCATTACGTTTTTTACGAATAATTTCTTGAGCTAAAAACATGTACTACCTCCAAGAGTGTAACTGAATTCCCATTTATGGATGTTTTCAGTTAACAACCTGCTAAAGGGAATCAAAAGCCGTAATATAGTTACATACTAACGGACTTTTGATACACCTAATTAGATTTAGATCACACTTAACAACAAGCTTAATCAGTAAAGATTAGTAACCTTGTGGTCCTTTTGCTTCATCACCCAACTCAAGCGTATGCAGTAGGTTGGTTAGCAGACTAGAAGCGCCAAAACGGAATGAAGCAGGAGTAGCCCAATCATCACCAAGAAGACGTGCAGCAACACCTAAAAACTCTGCAGCAGCTGCAGCGTCTTTTACGCCGCCAGCTGGCTTAAAGCCAACTTTAGTGTTCTTTTCGCTAATCACAGTCATCATGATCTCAGCAGCTTCAAGCGTCGCGTTAACGGCAACTTTACCCGTAGAGGTCTTAATGAAGTCAGCACCTGCATCGATTGATAGCTCAGAAGCCTTACGAATAAGTGCAGGATCAGCAAGCACACCTGACTCGATGATGACTTTTAAGATTGCTTCATCGCCACACGCTTCTTTACAGGCTTTAACGAGTTCGAAACCAACAGTCTCATTACCCGCCATTAGGGCACGGTATGGGAAAACGACATCAACTTCGTCTGCGCCGTAAGCGACAGCGGCACGGGTTTCCAATACTGCAATCGCAATATCATCGTTACCGTGTGGGAAGTTAGTCACTGTTGCAATCTTGATATCATCGCCACCAATCTCATTAAGCGTTTTGCGCGCGATAGGAATGAAGCGAGGGAAAATACAGATGGCAGCAGTATCACCAGCTGGCGTCTTAGCTTTATGACATAGATCGATTACCTTTTGATCGGTATCATCGTCATTTAGCGTAGTAAGATCCATTAAACTAATGGCTTGTTGTGCTGCTTTTTTTAAGTCGCTCATAATAGCTCTCCGAGACATATTCAAATATGAAAAATTTTGATAGAAATTTGTCGTATGGCTGCGCTTAGAAGTGGCTTTATTTTGATTATTGTTTTGGGCCGGGCCTTCGAGCATTGCCAGACCTTAAATGATGAACGGTAGTGAACCATATTCAACTTAAGGTCAATATTCAGGTATCCACATTGCAACATCTTGCGCTGCAATAATCTTGACACGAGTGTCACGACTTGAATCCATGAAGACCGGGAAGGGAGATAAATACTGCTTATGTCTGCCTTTCCGCGAAAAGTCCGTTTTAGCGCGTAATAAATCTTATATCACTTTCAATTAATGCTTACCTAAACAAGCTATCTAAATATAGTCCATGCTTAAGTAAAAATTAACAGTCTAATTCACATTGATTAGAGAATATTTAGAGCCGCGAAACATCGCGGCTCTGACATATACTTAACAATGTTTTAAGCGGCTGCTTAGAACTTGTAAGTAGCTGTTAGGTAATGAGCCCAACCCGTGCTTTCTAGGCCGAAAGTACCATCATCTTTAAGAAGGTACACATCTTTGTAACCCTTTAGGCCATAACCAAGTGCGTAGTTCTCTGAATGCCAATGCAGACCGAAGTATGCAGCGCCACCGCTTGAAGTAAATGTAGTATTTACGAAATCGCCGTTTTCGTCGTATGCGTTAACTTCGTCAGCACCGAACTGGTAATCAACATAACCTTGGAAAGAAACAAAGCTACCGTTGTCAAAGTTCATTACAGGCTTGAACCAGTTCATAGAGAACTGGTAACCATTCCACTCTTTAGCGTTAAAGTCATATGCGCCATATAAGTTCATGCCAGTTTTACCTAACCATGGAACCATAACGTCAGCACCAATACCCCAGAATGACATATTCACATCGCCACCGCTTACAGTAACTTCGTTACCGCTGGTATCGTAAGTAGTATACTCGCCAGAGATTGCTCCGCCACCCCAGTTGAATAGAGTAGAGAAGTAAACTTCTTGGATAGGACCTAGAGAAAGATCCCAACCAGTAATTGCATCGATAGAGAAACGAGGAGCAAACTTCATGAACATCTTGCTATCACCAGCAGTTTTATCGCCTGAGCTGCTGTTAGCTAGATTGAATACATCAACATAACCATAAAGGTCTACAACACCAGCGCGGCCACCAAATTCCATCTCTAGGTAATCGTGTCCGCCGTCATCAGCGTCAGAACGTGGAAGTTCGTTGAAAGCGTACATAGCATTGAACTGCATCCAGCTGTAATCGCCAGAACGGATATCTTCGCCGCGATCTGCTGCGAAAGTTGGTGCTGCCATTGTTGCAGTAGCTGCTAGTGCTGTAGCTAGTGCGATAGTTTTAACGTTTTTCATCATCAACCCCATTTATTTATGGTTTGCCGCTCCACTTTATGAAGAGTCAGCGTTTCTTTTTTATGGCGTCGCATTTTACTTAATTTAAGTCAAACTTCAACTGTATTAATGTAAAAAAGCGAACACTAAGTTTTAACATTAGGACAAAGTCATGATTTATCGACAGGTTAAGCTGTCATATCATTGTTATTGCCGTTTTTATGCCGAAAGGAACCCTAACCTTAGTTATTGATCATTTCGTGAAAATTCTTAATTGGAAAACGATTGACTTAATAGTGGCTCTACTCAATGGGAGTAGAGCCTAGATTGGGCGACGATTGTCGACCCAATCTCTAAGTGCTTACAATGCTAGGAATAGACCTGCAAGTGTTGCACTCATAAGGTTTGCAAGCGATGCCGCGATAACTGCACGAACACCAAGCTTAGCAAGGTCATGACGACGGCTTGGAGCCATAGCGCCTAGACCACCAAGTAGAATTGCGATTGAAGATAAGTTAGCAAATCCACATAGTGCGAATGAGATGATAGCTTTAGTTCTATCAGTCATAGCAACACCAGTTTCAGCAACAACTATACCGCCATCAGCAATATCTTTAAGGTAAGGTGCAAAGTTTAGGTAAGCGACGAATTCGTTAACAATGATCTTCTGACCAATGAATGAACCGGCAACCATTGCTTCACCCCAAGGCACACCAATAAGGAATGCTAAAGGCATGAACACATAACCTAGGATAAGCTCAAGAGAAAGGTTCTCAAAGCCTACAAGTCCACCGATGCCACCTAACATACCGTTAAGCATTGCGATAAGACCAACGAATGCTAGTAGCATT
This sequence comes from Shewanella sp. KX20019, assembly GCF_016757755.1. Classification (NCBI taxonomy): domain Bacteria; kingdom Pseudomonadati; phylum Pseudomonadota; class Gammaproteobacteria; order Alteromonadales; family Shewanellaceae; genus Shewanella; species Shewanella sp. KX20019. Next base: position 3,857,238 of record NZ_CP068437.1, read on the forward strand.
GCACCAACGTTTAGTGCTAAATGCATACCAGAAGCAGCACCGGCAGCAGCAGCGTCGATGACGTTTGCAGGCTTATCAGTGTCTTCAGGCAGATCGCCCATTTCGTTTTTAGTTTCTTCAGTCTCTGGATGGATAAGCTTAGCCATCATCAGACCACCAGGAGCGGCCATGAAAGATGCAGCAACCAAGTACTCAATCTTAACGCCCATACCAGCATAACCAGCAAGTACCGCACCAGCAATTGATGCTAAACCACCAACCATGATTGCGAATAGCTCAGAGTTTGTCATAGTCGCAATGAATGGACGTACAACAAGTGGCGCTTCAGTTTGACCAACGAAGATGTTTGCAGTAGCAGACATAGATTCTGTACGGCTTGTACCTAGTGCCTTCTGTAGACCACCACCGATAAACTTAATTACCAACTGCATGATGCCAAGGTAGTAAAGTACAGCGATCAAAGAAGAGAAGAAGATAATAACGGGCAGTACGCGGATAGCGAAGACAAAGCCAACACCGTTTGCGAACATAGCGTCAGTACCTAGACCACCAAATAGGAAGTCGATACCAGCTTGAGAATAACCAATAACATTGGCAACACCCATTGAAACACCGCCAAGCACTTCTTGCCCAACGGGTACATACAATACGAAACCACCGAAAGCGGCTTGAATTGCTAATGCACCTAAAACAGTACGTTTGTTAATTGCTTTTTTATTATTTGAAAGCCCGAAAGCGATCGCAAGTAAGGTGACCACCCCTACTAAACTCATTAAAATATCCATTAACCATCACCCTATTGTTAATACTTTTTAATTATGTTGTTAACCAACCTTTTTCCGCGGTCGATTATACCCGACCGGAACTCTAAAAGCGTCGTATTGATCAAATTTTTGAAGTTTTATTTCAATGATTTCGTTAGTCATTCTGATGCGAGTTACATCTGTTTAATCAAAAAAAACTAAAGGTCAAAGAGTTGCGTTACATTCAAATACAGCTGTTCTGATATAAGAACGTTAGTTTTTTTTTGTAAACTTGCCACTTTTTTGAGTAATAAAGGCAAAATCAATGGTGAGTTCCGATCATTTCCGCTACTTCGAGGGCTCATAGCAGGGGAATCTGTTTCCAATACAAATGCACTGAGAGGCAATTGCGCTACCGTTTGCTGCAGTTTTTTTGCGCTGTCATTTAGCAGCAAACCTCCGACCCCTAACTTGTAGCCTAAATTAACATAACGTAAAGCAAGCTCTGGTCCGCCATAAAAGCCATGGATCACCCCTTTTTTGGCATTATTGGCATTTTTTAGTAAATCCAGCATCTCTTCATGGCTTTTTACACAATGAATAATGAGAGGCAGATCAAATTCTTCAGCTAAGGCGATTTGAGCTCTGAATACTGACAATTGTGTAGTGAAATTACTTTTATGTAACTTATCTAGGCCACACTCGCCAATAGCAACGAGTTTCGAAGCTTGACGCAAGCTCAACAATAGCTGTTTGAGATTAGGTAACGTTTGCTCTGTCATCGAGTGACAGAACCACGGATGCACACCTAGCGCAAAAGGACAATTATAGGCATTTGCAATACGAAGTTGATTAGACCATTTTTCTTCCGAAACCCCAGGGATCACAACTTGACTGATCCCCTGCTCCTTCATTTTTTGAAACAGTTCAGCTCTATCATGATCAAACTCTTGAAAGTCTAAATGTGCGTGGCTGTCTATTAGGGGACTCACTATGACATTTTCATTGGGGTCGGTTTTTGTACTTAATGGTTCCATATCCGCTCAAGCTCCCTACTATTTAACTCGTTAGCGCTGTCACAATTGCATTTTAGTCCATCAGAGTGATACCAATAGCATTATTAGCAACGAGTGCCAATAAAACTAGCCGGGCGCTTGATGAAAGTCCATTAAACCCCCTCTGAAACGAGCACCTTCAAGTAGGATGGGGATATATTTAAGCCAATAAAAAACCCAAGCTTTAGCTTGGGTTTTTTAAAGGAACATAATCAGCTGGGATTAGTTCTCACGCGTCTTAGCAAATTCGATATCTGGATAACGCTCCATCGACAAGTTTAAGTTAACCATTGTTGGCGCGATGTAAGTCAGGTTATCGCCACCATCAAGTGCTAAGTTCATGCTGCACTTACGTCTAAACTCATCAAGCTTCTTATGGTCATCACAATACACCCAACGCGCTGTCGCTACGCTAATGGCTTCATATATTGCTTCAACTTTATATTCAGTCTTTAATCGACCAACAACCACTTCAAACTGCAATACACCAACAGCACCAACAATGAGGTCATTGCTGTCTATTGGTCTAAAGACCTGCACAGCACCCTCTTCAGAAAGCTGTACTAGCCCTTTTAGCAACTGCTTTTGTTTTAACGGATCTCTAAGACGAATACGGCGGAACATTTCTGGAGCAAAGTTTGGAATACCGGTAAAACGCAGCTTTTCACCTTGAGTAAAGGTATCGCCAATACGAATGGTACCATGGTTATGTAAACCAATAATATCACCAGGATAAGCGGCCTCAGCCCGGTTACGGTCACCCGCCATAAAGGTCAGAGCATCGCTGACGTTTACATCTTTACCTAAGCGAACATGGTGCATTTTCATGCCCTGCTCATAACGACCGGAACAAACGCGCATAAAGGCGACGCGGTCACGATGCTTAGGATCCATATTGGCTTGGATCTTAAAGATAAATCCGCTGAACTTAGACTCTTCCGGCTCGATAACTCGCGTTTCGGTTTCACGCGTTTGAGGTGTCGGCGCCCACTCGACGATACCATCAAGAATATGGTCAACGCCAAAGTTACCCAGTGCGGTACCAAAGTAAACAGGTGTCAGTTCGCCTTTTAAGAACAACTCATGGTTAAACTCATGGGCAGCGCCAACAACAAGTTCCATCTCATCGCGCACTTCATCAGCATAGGTGCCGATAGCCTCATCAAGCTCAGGGTTATTCAAGCCCTTAATAATTCTTGAATCTTGTATTGTGTGCCCCATACCACCTTGATAAAGGATAACCTCATCACGAAGTAGGTGGTAAACACCTTTAAACTCTTTACCTGCGCCAATCGGCCAAGTAATAGGTGCACATTTAATATTGAGCACCTCTTCAACTTCATCCATCAGCTCAATAGGATCGCGTATATCACGATCGAGCTTGTTCATGAAGGTGACAATTGGGGTGTCACGTAGACGAGTCACTTCCATCAATTTAATAGTACGTTGCTCAACACCTTTAGCTGAGTCAATAACCATTAAACATGAATCGACAGCCGTAAGCGTACGGTAAGTATCTTCAGAGAAGTCTTCGTGGCCAGGCGTATCAAGAAGGTTAACTAAGGCATCATTATATGGAAACTGCATCACTGAAGTGGTAATCGAGATACCACGATCTTTTTCCATCTCCATCCAGTCAGACTTAGCATGCTGACCTGACTTTTTGCCTTTTACCGTTCCCGCTTTTTGTAAAGCGTTGCCGAATAAAAGGACCTTTTCAGTAATGGTGGTTTTACCCGCATCTGGGTGAGAGATGATGGCGAAAGTGCGACGCTTGTCTACCTCAACTTTATAGCCTGACATGTTTACCTGTAATTCTGGGAGTTTACAAAGGCGGCAATTATAGCTGTTCGCCTATATTTTGGCTACCAGTGCCGTCGCCTAAATCGATGCTGAAACTGATTTGAAATATCAACAGCTCAATAAAAAAGCCTCCAGTCTGGAGGCTTTGTTTAAAATAAATCACAGTAAAGCTTAATTAACGACCTTTGCAATAGCAGCATTAACGCGAGCAAGCTCTAAACGCGCGTATCTGTGCTCAACAAAATCGTAGATATTAGTTGCCAGAGCCAGTCTAAAGTAGTTCGCGGCTTCGGTATTATCACCCCGCTGCTGGGCTATTTTAGCCATATAAAAATAGGCTTCACATAAACGCTCTGCATACTCATTTGGATGCTTTAAACCCTCTTTGGCTAATGAAAATACAGCTTCTTTATCTTTAGTTCCTAGATAGTAATCGACAAGCGCACTTGACCATGCATCTGGATTCAATTTAGCGCGGTTAGCTGTCATTCTCAAAGTTGCGCTTTGCGCATCGACTTCTCTTTCTGCAAGATAGAGCCATAGCACACGGTAACCGTCCGAGGTGTCCTTGCTATAAAATGCGTCCATGTCAGATACTGCGAGTTCAGAGCGCTCGCCATAGTAAAGTGAAATGCCACGATTAAGATATGCATAATCATATTCAGGGGATAACTCTAACACGGCATCAAAAGCTTCATAGGCACTTTCGAACTCATTTTCTTGGGTGTAATAAATCCCAAGAAAATTATAAGCATCTGCTAGGTTTGGTTGTAATTTAAGTGCTTGATGAAAGTCGATACGGCTGAGAATTCGTAGACCGACACGATCATAAATCACACCGCGATCATAGTGAAAACGCGCACGCTGTTCCTGCGTCAACTCCATGCTCGACAATATTTCATTGAGCTTAGCTAAGGTTATCTCTAATTTATAGTCAGGTGAAACAGGCGCAACTTTGATGGTGGCTTGTTGATTGCTACCTGACTGAGTTGATACACAGCCGGTCAGCAACATACTGATCCCAGTCATCACCACAATCACGGTAGTACGCATCTTTTGATTCATCCATTTAACCTTTTGAGTTCAGCAATAGCCCCAATAATAGCAACCCACTGGTGCGACTGCTATCAAGGAATTGAAAAATAATCTCATTTACACTAATAATTAGCCTACGGCTGCGCCTATTCTGGACAATATACTCGTCTCAACAATGGCTAGCGTAAATGCCAGGCACAAAAAAGGAGGCCGTTTGGCCTCCTTTTAAACAAACCGTTATGGCTTATTCAGCTGCAGGAGCTTCAGCTTTAGGTGCAGCTTCTTTCATAGAAAGACGCACTCGACCTTGGCGGTCAACTTCCATCACCTTAACTTTAACTTCTTGGCCAACTTCTAAGTAGTCAGACACATTTGCAACACGCTCTTCAGCGATTTGTGAAATATGCACTAGACCATCTTTACCAGGAAGAATAGTTACGAAAGCACCGAAGTCTACGATACGAACAACTTTACCGTTGTAAACTGTTCCAACTTCAACTTCAGCAGTGATCTCTTCGATACGACGGATAGCTTCTTTAGTTGCTTCGCCATTTGAAGAAGCAATCTTCACTGTACCATCATCTTCTAGTTCAATCGTTGTACCAGTTTCTTCAGTAAGCGCACGAATAGTCGCACCGCCTTTACCAATTACGTCACGGATCTTCTCAGGGTTAATCTTAAGAGTTGTGATACGTGGAGCGTGATCAGAGATATCGTCACGATGTGAACCAATAGCTTGGTCCATAACATTTAGGATATGAACACGAGCACCATAGGCTTGCTTTAGAGCAATCTCCATGATGTCTTTAGTGATACCTTCAATCTTGATATCCATCTGCAATGCAGTAATACCATCGCGAGTACCAGCAACTTTAAAGTCCATGTCACCAAGATGATCTTCATCACCTAAGATGTCAGAAAGAACAACGAAATCGTCGCCTTCTTTAACTAGACCCATTGCAATACCGGCAACAGACGTCTTAATAGGAACACCTGCATCCATAAGCGCAAGAGATGTACCACATACAGAAGCCATTGAGCTTGAACCGTTAGATTCAGTGATTTCTGATACAACACGAACGCTGTATGGAAACTCTTCAGCAGAAGGCATAACGGCATTGATACCGCGCCATGCTAGCTTACCGTGACCGATTTCGCGGCGCTTAGGTGAACCAACAAAACCTGTTTCACCGACAGAATATGGAGGGAAGTTATAGTGAAGCATAAAGCGATTTGTGTATTCGCCCATGATGCTGTCAACTTTCTGTGCATCACGTTCTGTACCAAGAGTACAAGTAACTAGTGCCTGAGTTTCACCACGAGTAAACAAAGAGCTACCGTGTGTACGTGGAAGTACGCCAGCCATAACGTTAAGTGCACGAACCATATCTGGCTCACGACCGTCGATACGTGGGTTACCCGCAATGATGCGGCTACGAACTACTTTCTTCTCTAAGCTACCAAGAAGACCGTCGATTTCGCGCAAATCAGCTTCTGGGTTTTCAGCCAATAGTGCTTCTTTAGCAGCAGATTTTACTACGCCAACTTGAGTATAACGATCTTGCTTAACTTCGATTTGGTAAGCTTCAGTAAGACCAGCTTCAGCCAAGTCTTTAATCTTAGCAACAAGAGCTGCGTCTTGAACTGGAGCAGTCCAATCCCATGCAGGCTTGCTAGCTTCAGCTTTTAGTTCACTAATCGCATCAATAACAACTTGCTGCTGGTCATGGCCATAAACCACACCACCAAGCATAACCTCTTCAGGTAAAGCAGCAGCTTCTGATTCAACCATCAGAACCGCACCTTTAGTACCTGCAACAACTAGATCTAGGTCACTATCAATAAGTTGAGTTACATCAGGGTTTAGAACATATTCACCACCGATATAACCAACACGTGCTACACCTAGTGGACCATTGAAAGGTAGACCAGAGATAGCCAATGCAGCCGAAGTACCAATCATCGAAATAACATCAGGATTGATTTCAGGATCAACAGAAACTACTGTGATAATTACCTGGACTTCATTCTTGAAGCCATTTGGGAATAGTGGACGAATTGGACGGTCAATTAGACGTGCAATCAGTGTTTCGCTTTCAGATGGACGACCTTCACGCTTGAAAAATCCGCCTGGGATTTTACCGGCTGCGTATGTCTTTTCCTGGTAATTAACAGTTAGCGGGAAAAAGTCACGCCCTGGCTCTTCAGCTTTCTTTCCAACAACAGTAACTAATACTGTTGTATCACCCATACTCGCTAAAACAGCAGCGTCGGCTTGACGTGCGATAACACCCGTTTCTAACGTAACGGTGTGCTGACCATATTCAAAACTCTTTACGATTGGATTCACGTGAACCATTCCTTAAATTTAATTACCTTAATTACGCGCGTAAGTATACTTCAAGTTTATTCAATAGATAAAGGGAATAGATTAATGACAAAGCGGAATCTTTTCTCTAAAGTGAACATATGACTAAAAGTATGTTCCCAAAATACAACGACTCACCAAGCCAAGAAAATATAAGTTATTGAAATAATGGAAAAGAGTTGATGAAGGGAGATTTCAAATCACTGACATGGAAACAAACAACACTTGTTGTTTCCTCTACGTTATTTTTTGCTGTTGTTATTTTTCTTGTTGAAATATCGCTAGTTTTTGTCAACGCACGCCAGCAACTTATTTCAACACAGCAAGAATTGCTCAATTCAGTAGAGCAACCGGCGACTAATGCCGTCTGGGCCATGGACGAAACGTTAGCAGCGCAAACCATACAGGGATTGCTGAAGGTCGATAATATCGCTTCTGCTACTATCGAATTAGATGATGGCAGCCATTTTGTTGCCGTCAACAGCACTGTTACCGTTGAATCTTCTACACTATTTAAAGATATCAGTGATGAAATATTTGGCGATATCCAGCAAATATCTCGCACACTTTACCGCCCATTTTTCAGCAGCAGTAACTATAAGAAAGAACTCATAGGAAAGCTCACCGTCAACTATGATCCACAAAGTTTGACCGGGTCGCTGTTCGCAACTTTACGTTATAGCCTCTGGGCTACCTTAGTCCGCGCATTTTTACTGACATTAGTGCTATCTATTGTGTTTCACCGCTTCTTAACGCAACCGATAGCGCGCATCAGCGAAGCGATTGACAGAATCGACCCAGAGTCACCAGGCGACAATTTATTACCAAACTCACGACCGCATATGGATGATGAACTCGGTCTTGTCACCAGTAAATTTAATCAAATTTTAGTTCAATTTGCTAAGACTCAAAATAAGTTGCGTAAGATGGCCACCAGAGATCCATTGACAGGCTTACCCAATCGCGCTCTTTTGCTAGAAACCATTGCCGTCGCCATTCAACGCGCTAGAGTACATAGAACACAGTTTGTCCTACTGTTTATTGATTTAGATAGGTTTAAGAACGTTAACGACTCGCTTGGCCATGCATTTGGCGATCAGTTTTTAGTACAGATAGCACGTATTTTAGAAAGCGCTGTAGCTGAGTTAGGAACCGTTGCTCGATTAGGCGGCGATGAGTTTGTTATTTTGGCCGACGAATTGACATCTCCAGCCGAAGCCGCCGAGTTTGTCGATAAACTGTTATTACAGCTCAATACACCAATGCGCCTTGATGAGCATGCTATTCACCCTGCCGCATCAGTTGGGATATCTATCTACCCTGACGATGGTTTGACCGCTGACGATCTTATTCGCCACGCTGATATTGCAATGTACAGTGCAAAAGCTGCCGGCTCCAATCAATGGGCTTTCTTCAAACAACAGATGACTGAACGCGCAGCGGTTCGTTTAAGAACCGAAGCCTCACTACATGACGCATTGAGAAATAATGAATTTGTACTGCACTTCCAGCCGAAGCTAGATATAAAAACTGGTGAACTACTCGGTTGTGAAGCACTGATCCGATGGCAGAAAGATGGCCAACTTATTAGCCCAATGTCGTTTATTCCCGTCGCCGAAGAAACTGGAATTATCATTCCAATCGGTCGCTGGGTGATAGAGGAAAGTTGTCGCACTATTCAAAAGTGGCAACAACAGTACAATGTAACACTGCCTATTGCTGTTAACGTCGCCCCACAGCAGTTTGAACACATAAGTCTAGTGCCAGATATTAAGCAAGCAGCATTTCGCTACCAGATTGCAGCTGAACTACTAGAGATTGAGATCACTGAAACATCACTAATGAATGACATACAACTCGCGATTGAAAAGCTTGAGCAATTGCGCGCCGCAGGCTTTGGTATTGCAGTCGATGACTTTGGAACTGGTTATTCCTCGTTGTCATATCTACGCAATTTGCCAATCACTACCCTTAAAATTGATCGATGCTTTGTGAGTGATTTACCTCAGGAGAGTGCTATCGCTTCAACAATTTTGATGTTAGGAAAGCAGTTAGATTTAAAAATTGTTGCAGAGGGGATTGAAAGCGAAGCACAGCTTAGATGGCTACAAGAGCAGGATTGCTTATTAGGCCAAGGTTATTTATTTAGTAAGCCTTTAACATTAGCAGCGTTCGAAGATAAATATATAAAGCTCAATACCCGAGTAACCCAAGCAGTAAACTAATATTCACCTGCTATTATTTTTAAGCACAAAAAAAGGAGGCAAAGCCTCCTTTTAATAGGTCAAACGTTATCTAATTAAAGATTAACGACGTAGACCTAACTTCTTGATTAGCTCTTGGTAACGAACATTTTCAGTACGCTTAAGATATGCAAGAAGTTTACGACGTGTGTTTACCATACGTAGTAGACCACGACGTGAATGGTGATCATGGATGTGCTCTTTGAAATGGCCTTGAAGGTGGTTAATCTGCGCAGTTAGCAGAGCAACTTGAACTTCAGAAGAACCAGTATCATTTTCGCAACGACCAAATTCAGCTAAGATTTCAGCTTTTTTCTCAACACTTAGTGACATTTCTATCTCCAAAATAATAATTAAAAATCTTTAGCCGATCACTAACTCAGCCAAAGTGAGCGCGTATTCTACCTATTAAGCAAAATAGTAGCAACTAGATTTCTCACCGCGCGACAAAACATTGCTATTCGTCGGAATCCGTTCTCAAAACGATAAGTCGCTTAGGCGCAAGTAGACCGTCATCATTCATTTGGCCAACACCAACAAACTTGCGTTCCTCACCTAGGGTGATCCGCACAAGCTCATCGACTGGTAGATTAGCCACCTGCACCGGATTACCATTCATTAAGAAGGGAGCGATATCGTCAGAGACGTTGATCTCTTTAAAGCCACTCACCGAAGTATCCATCGGCAATAGAAGTGGATCCAACACCTCAGACAAGGTTAGAGACTCCTCTTCAACCTTATTTACCAGCGCTTCCAACTGTGCAAGCGATACCATATTATCGTATGGGTAACCCGCAACTTGGGTACGACGCAACATAATGACATGTGCACCACAGCCTAGCATTTCACCAAGATCATCGGTGATCGTGCGGATATAAGTCCCTTTTGAACAATGTATATCTAAGGTTAGCTCATCGCCTTCAAGACTGATGAAATTAAGCTCAAACACATTGATTGGACGCGCTTCACGGGGAACCTCAATGCCTTCACGAGCATACTTATATAAAGGTTGCCCTTGATATTTAAGCGCCGAATACATTGAAGGAACCTGCATGGTTTTACCGCGAAAATATTCAAGAGCGGTATCTAACTGCGCTTGAGTAAAATCTATTTCACGTGTCTGGACGACTTCACCATCAGAATCACTAGTATCAGTACGTTGCCCAAGTTTAGCGGTCACCAAGTAACGTTTGTCAGCATCAAGCAGATGTTGAGAGAACTTAGTTGCCTCGCCTAAACAGATAGGCAGCATGCCTGTTGCTAATGGATCAAGTGCACCAGTATGACCCGCTTTGTTTGCATCAAAAAAGCGCTTAACTCTTTGTAATGCAAAGTTTGAACTCATACCAGTGTCTTTATCAAGCAATAACACACCATCGACAAAACGACCACGAGAACGGCGACCCATTACTTGTCGTCCTCAGCCTTGCCGTCTTGCTCAACATTTTCTTGAGTGCCGTGCTCTTGTTGCTTTGCTTCATCATTACTGATCACGCGGCTAACAAGGTTTGACATACGCATACCTTCAACCAGTGAACTGTCATAGATAAAACGCAGTTCAGGCATCACACGCAGCTTCATACGGCCAGCCACAAGCGAGCGTATATAGCCCGCAGCATCATCTAATGCCTGCACTTTTTCTTGAACAAGCTTTTCGTCTTCTTCAAAGAAGGTCACGTAAACTTTTGCATAGCTTAAGTCACGTGAAACATCGACATCATTAACAGTAACAAAACCGATACGAGGGTCTTTCATATCACGCTGTAGCACCTGTGCAAGCTCTTGTTGTAACTGCTGTGCTATGCGGCGTGTACGACTAAATTCTTTTGCCATAATATGTTTACCATTTACTTTAAACAATAAAGGCGGCTTACGCCGCCCCTATAAATAAGTTACAAGATAGGTTACAAAGTACGCGCTATCTCAACGGTTTCGAAGACTTCAATCTGATCGCCAACTCTGACGTCATTATAGTTCTTCACACCGATACCACATTCCATGCCGTTACGAACGTCAGAAACATCGTCTTTAAAGCGACGAAGAGATTCAAGCTCACCTTCGTAGATAACAATGTTCTCACGTAGAACACGGATTGGAGCACTACGCTTAATAGTACCTTCTGTAACCATACAACCAGCGATAGCGCCAATCTTAGGAGACTTAAATACATCACGAACTTCAGCAAGACCAATAATTTCTTGTCTAAATTCTGGCGCTAGCATTCCGCTCATCGCGTCTCTAACTTCATCGATCAACTGATAAATGATGCTGTAGTAACGAAGATCAACACTTTCGCTGTCGATGACTTTACGCGCTTGTGCGTCTGCACGAACGTTAAAGCCGACCATAATAGCGTTCGATGCTGCTGCTAGGGTTGCATCAGTTTCAGTTAAACCACCTACGCCGCGAGCGATGATGTTAACTTTAACTTCGTCAGTTGATAGCTTGTTAAGCGAGTCTGAAATCGCTTCAAGGGAACCTTGAACGTCAGCTTTTAGTACCAAGTTAAGCTCTTGAACTTCACCTTCTACCATATTGGCGAACATGTTTTCTAGCTTAGACTTCTGCTGGCGAGCCAACTTAACGTCGCGGAACTTGCCTTGACGATATAGAGCAACTTCACGCGCTTTACGCTCATCACGTACCACTGTCGCTTCATCACCCGCAGACGGTACACCAGAAAGACCTAGAATCTCTACTGGAATTGACGGTCCGGCTTCAGTAATTGCTTGACCGTTCTCATCACGCATAGCACGAACTTTACCGTACTCAAGACCACAAAGAACGATATCGCCCTGCTTCAATGTACCTTCTTGTACAAGTACGGTTGCTACTGGACCACGGCCTTTATCAAGCTTAGATTCAACAACAACACCAGCAGCCATACCTTCACGAACCGCTTTAAGCTCTAGGACTTCAGATTCTAGAAGAATACCTTCTAGTAACTCATCAATACCATCACCGCTCTTAGCTGAAACGTGAACAAACATGTTGTCTCCGCCCCAATCTTCTGACATTACGCCATGTTGAGACAGTTCAGACTTAACACGATCAGGATCCGCTTCTGGCTTATCCATTTTGTTAACGGCAACAATTAGTGGCACGCCACCCGCTTTAGCATGCTGGATAGCTTCGATGGTTTGTGGCATAACACCATCATCAGCCGCAACCACTAGAATAACGATATCAGTCGCTTGAGCACCACGAGCACGCATTGCGGTAAACGCTGCGTGACCAGGAGTATCAAGGAAGGTGATCATGCCGTTTTCAGTTTCGACGTGATAAGCACCAATATGCTGAGTAATACCACCGGCTTCGCCAGAGGCTACTTTTGCACGACGAATGTAATCAAGTAGTGATGTCTTACCATGATCTACGTGACCCATGATAGTAACTACTGGAGCACGAGGCTCAACGCTTACGTCACCATTACGGTCAGCAAGTACTTGATGCTCAAGTTCGTTTTCGCGAGTCAGAATCACTTTGTGACCCATCTCTTCAGCAACAAGCTGCGCAGTTTCTTGATCAAGGACTTGGTTAATAGTAACCATAGAACCCATCTTCATCATCTGCTTGATGATCTCAGTCGCTTTAACAGCCATTTTTGAAGCTAGTTCTGAAACCGAAACGGTTTCGCCAATGCTAACTTCTGCTTTAACAACAACAGCTGACTTATTGAACGCGTGGTCCATTGATTCAGGTGCAACACTACGAGCATTACGTGAATTACGTGAATTACGTGAATTACGGCTGTCACGACGGTTGTCCTTGCCACCGCGACGCTTTCCTTTACCCGTTGTAGCAGGTGCAGGAGTCGGTGCTTTACGTGGACGACGATCACGCTTTTCAGCATTGGCGTCGGCAGTATCTTCCGCTGCACGCGCTTCAGTAGAAGTCGTAACGTGGTGGTCACCGGTCTTTTCAGCTTCTTTACGTGCTTTTTCTTCATCAGCCCAACGCTTAGCATTTTCTTCAGCTAATCGACGTGCTTCTTCTGTTGCGGCAGCAGCTTCTGCATCGGCCTTTGCCTTAGCGACTTCATCTTGTACAGCCTGAAGCTTGTCAGCTTCGGCTTTAGCTGCTTTTTCATCTGCAGTTTGCGCAGGAGCGGCTTCTTGCTTTGCCACTTTAGCTGCTGCTGTTTTTGCTTTAGCTTCTTCGTCAGCTTTCTGTTTTGCTTCGGCGTTTGCTTTAGCTTTAACTTCGGCTTCCGCTTTAGCTGCCGCAGCTTTAGCGTCTTCTTCAGCTTTTGCTGTTGCAGCTAATTCAGCTTCTTGCGCTTCATCACGCTTAACAAAAGTACGCTTTTTACGTACTTCTACTTTAACGTCTTTTGATTTACCGCCACTACCAGCAACGCTCAGGGTTGAAACTGATTTGCGCTGCAGCGTCATTTTAGTTGGTGCAGCATCGCCACCGTGTTGCTTCTTTAAAAAATCAAGCAACTGCTGTTTTTCTGTTTCAGAAACCGTATCTGTTGTCGATTTCTTAATACCAGCCTGAGAAAACTGTTCGACGAGTCGATCAGCACTTTTCCCAACTTCTGTGGCTAGTTTGTCTACTGTTGTATCTGCCATTATTAAATTCCCCTCTGTTGATCGACTTATGCTTCTTCGCCAAACCAACAGATATTACGGGCAGCCATAATGAGCTCACCTGCTTTTGCTTCTGTTAATTCTTCAATTTCGATCAAATCATCAATGCCTTGTTCGGCCAAATCTTCTAGCGTGATTACGCCTTTGCTTGCAAATACGAATGCCAAGTGTCTATCTAAACCTTCTAATGCTAGAAGATCTTCACTCGGTGAAACACCATCAAGTGCTTCCTCAGTCGCAAGTGCGCGAGTCGAGATCGCCGCTTTTGCACGTTCTCTTAAAGACTCGACGATATCTTCGTCAAATCCATCTATTTCTAATAGTTCTGATGTTGGTACGTAGGCAATCTCTTCTAAAGAAGTAAAGCCTTCGTCAGCCAGAACTTGAGCAAACTCTTCATCAACATCTAGCGCTTCAATAAGTAGGTTAACCACTTTTGCGCTTTCTGCCTGATGCTTAGCTTTCATGTCGTCAACTGTCATCACGTTTAGTTCCCAACCAGAAAGTTGAGTCGCTAGACGAATATTCTGACCATTACGACCAATAGCTTGCGCTAGGCTATCAGCTTCTACTGCGATATCCATTGAGTGGTTATCTTCATCTACGATGATTGACGCCACGTCAGCAGGTGCCATACAGTTGATAACATATTGCGCTGGGTTATCGTCCCAAAGCACGATATCAACACGCTCACCGCCAAGCTCGTTAGAAACGGCTTGAACACGTGCACCACGCATACCAACACATGCACCGATAGGATCGATACGACGGTCGTTAGATTTAACAGCAATCTTTGCGCGAGAACCTGGATCACGAGCTGCGCCCATGATTTCGATCATCTCATCGGCAATTTCAGGTACTTCAACACGGAAAAGCTCTATCAGCATTTCAGACTTAGTACGTGTTAGAAACAGCTGAGCGCCACGCGCTTCAGGACGTACAGAGTAAAGCAATGCACGTACACGATCGCCTGGACGGAAAGACTCACGTGAGATCAAGTCTTCTTTAAACAGCACGCCATCAGCGTTAGTGCCCAAATCAACGACAACACTTTCACGGTTGCTTTTCTTGACCACACCGACAATTAACTCACCTTCGCGATCACGAAATTGGTCAACGATCTGTGCGCGCTCAGCTTCACGTACTTTTTGTACGATAACTTGCTTTGCCGTTTGCGTCGTAATACGGTCGAATGCTACTGAATCGATTTCATCTTCAATAAAGCCACCTAGCTCTATTTCAGGTTCATCATATACTGCCGCTTCGAGAGTAATTTCACGGAAAGGGTTTTCTAATGGCTCGCCAGTGTCTTCAACAACCATCCAACGACGGAAAGTTTCATAGGCACCCGTTTTGCGATCAATAGCGACACGAACTTCAATGTCACCTTCATATTTTTTCTTGGTTGCTGTGGCTAGTGCAATTTCCAACGCTTCAAAAATCTTTTCGCGTGGTACACCTTTCTCATTTGAAACCGCCTCAGCGACTAGCAGAATCTCTTTATTCATTCTCTTGCCTCGTTCACCTTGAATTCATCAAAACTTAGCGATTAAATTGCCTTTACGGATGTTATCCAAAGCAACTATCAGTTCGTTACCGTCTACTGACAAAGTGAGCATTTGCCCCTCGACGCCAATAACCGTACCTTTCAAATTACGACCGCCTGCGACAGGCATCGTTAGTTGTACTTTTACAGTCTCACCGGTATAGAGTTCATACTGCTGTGCAGTAAATAGTGGTCTATCCACACCTGGTGAAGAAACTTCGAGTGTGTACTCTGTTGAGATTGGGTCTTCAACATCCATTACAGCACTAACTTGACGACTGGTCTCTGCACAGTCCTCAATAAAAATGCCTTTTTCGTTGTCTATATATAGACGCAAGATAGAGTGCTTACCTGCTTGAATATATTCCAAACCCCAAAGCTCGTGGCCTAATGCTTCAACTGGCGCTTTGAGCAGCTCTACCAGTTTGCTTTCTAATGTAGCCAAGGTTACCCCCTGAAAAACAAAAAAGGGCCTAATAGCCCATTAAAAAGTCACTAAACATGACAATTGTGTAAGTCCCAGATAACAAAAAACCCCGTAATGACGAGGTTGATAAATCCAGAACCTGTACAGTATAGGATCTAAATCCTGTACTGGGAAGCTGGTTGCGGGGGCCGGATTTGAACCGACGACCTTCGGGTTATGAGCCCGACGAGCTACCATACTGCTCCACCCCGCGACAACTTGTGCAAGTATATTGAGAATCATCTCTACTTGCAATAACAAAGCGTCTAACTCGACGACTTTATTATCTTTGATTTGGCCATTAAACAAAATCAAAGATTTGGTGCGGATGGGGGGACTTGAACCCCCACGAGCTTGCGCTCACCAGCCCCTCAAGCTGGCGTGTCTACCAATTCCACCACATCCGCATAATTTCTACGTCGATTGTTTTCATTAATGACTACGTTGAGAGGTTAATAGTCATTTAAACAATCTCTACTAATCGATTTGATTAATAGTATCCATAAGTTGCTATGGATTAGTCAGGGATTTTATCTTCTGACTTTTCAGCTTCTTGCTGAACTTGCTCAACAGCTTGTGCTGCATCGCTACCTAAATCGTTCCAAGCGTCTTCAGCTTTCGTATGGTTTGCACTTAAGTTACCGATGGTTAAACTTAAGGCAAAAAATGCAATTGCTAAAACTGCTGTTGAACGAGTCAAGAAGTTACCAGAACCTGATGAACCGAAAAGAGTATTCGATGCTCCAGCGCCAAAAGAGGCACCCATATCTGCACCCTTGCCTTGCTGGATCAAAATAAGTCCTACTAGACCTATAGCAACCAACAAGTATATAACCATTAGAACTTCATACATATTTATGCGCTCATCGCTATCGTACATAGACTGAGAAATTCAGTAGCATTGAGGCTAACACCGCCAATCAAGCCACCGTCTACATCAGGCTGCGCAAATAAATCCGCAGCATTACTCGGTGTTACGCTACCACCGTACAAAATCCTGATATTTTCTCCGATAAATGGAGAAACTTCAGAGAGGCGTTTGCGAATAAACGCATGAACTTCTTGTGCCTGCTCTGGCGTAGCGCTCTTACCTGTTCCTACAGCCCAAAGCGGCTCATAGGCGATAATCGCGTTGTCAAAAGCCATGGTGCCATTTTTTTCAATGACGATATCTAACTCTTCCGCAATAACTTCAAAAGTACGTCTTGCTTCACGAGCTGGACCTGATTCACCAACACAGAGTATCGGGGTCAAACCATGTTTTTGAGCTGCAGCAAATTTCTCTGCTACGATGTCACTCGTCTCTCCGTACATACGGCGACGTTCTGAATGTCCGATAATAACATATCGACATCCTGAATCTTTTAACATCTGCCCAGATATTTCGCCAGTATATGCACCGAAGTCATGTTGACTGACATTCTGCGAACCCATTCTGACAAGACAACCGTTTAAGGCTTCTTTATTTTCATCTAGCAGCTGTCGAACACTTTCTAAATAAATAGAAGGCGGACACAGAACCACTTCAGCTGAATCATTTTGGAGCTTGGTAGCGAATTTCTTGAATAGCTCTTGCGCTAGTTGCGCACTGCCATTCATTTTCCAATTACCAGCAACCATCGGACGTCTAAGTGCCATCACGGTCTCCTCTGAAAGCGGCGTGAATAATAGCGAACCACTTGTTAAGTTACAATAGCTAAAGGCGTAATTTTTAATAAACTCGGTTAGAACGCATATTTTTTACCCGACCAAGGAGTTATATCGACAATACAACTCCTTTAAACAGCCAGATCAAGGTTTATGCAATCAAGCTCTGTCTAATATTTATACCAGATGACGAACCGCATCTGCGATGTCATTAGCAAACTTGGTTACATCATTTCTATCATCACCTTCAACCATCACTCTTAGTAAGGGTTCGGTGCCTGATTTGCGCAGCAAAACTCGACCTCTAGCGCCAAGTTTCTGTTCTACTTCTGTTTGAGCCGCTAACACCTCAGCTGACGTTAGTGGATCATTGCTGCCTTCAAAGCGCACATTGACCAACACTTGCGGCAACATAGTAATACCTGCGGTTAAGTCCTCTAAATTAGCATTTTGACGGCGCATTGCAGCTAGAACCAAGATCCCAGCCACAATACCATCACCGGTTGTGCCATGATCTAGATTTAAAATATGGCCGGAATTTTCCCCACCGATTCTCCAGTCATGCTCTTTTAGCAACTCCATCACATAGCGATCGCCGACTTTTGAGCGAACAAACGGGATATCTAGTGCTTGCAGCGCAAGTTCTAAGCCCAAATTGGACATTAGTGTACCGACTACTCCGCCTTGCAATACGCCACGCTTTTGCGCATCACATGCCAAAATATAGAGAATTTCATCGCCATCAATTACCCGCCCATGACGGTTAACCATCATGATGCGATCACCGTCACCATCAAGCGCTATACCTAGGTCAGCATTCTCTTCCAGCACAGTTTCACAAATTTTTGCCATCGAAGTTGCACCAACTTTATCGTTGATATTCAATCCATTTGGTTTATCACCAATGGCGATAACTTCAGCGCCAAGCTCTTTAAATACACTTGGAGCGATGTGGTAGGTTGCACCATGAGCACAATCAACAACTATCTTTAGTCCACTTAATGTTTGTTCTGCAGGAAAATGGCTTTTGCAGTATTCAATATAACGACCCGCTGCATCATCTATTCGAACCACCTTGCCTAACAGATGAGATTCTACGCAGGTTAATGGTTTCTCCAATTCGGCTTCGATTTCAAGCTCAACTGCATCGTCAAGTTTACTGCCATCGGTATAGAAAAACTTAATACCATTATCATAATAGGGATTGTGTGAGGCACTGATCACTATGCCCGCTTCAGCGCGAAATGTACGGGTCAAATAAGCGACTGCGGGGGTTGGCATGGGCCCAATTAGCATCACATCAAGACCAGCAGCTGACAGTCCAGCCTCTAGTGCCGATTCGAATAGGTAACCAGAGATACGGGTATCTTTTCCTATAATGACTTTATGGGTGCCCGTTCGAGATAACACGCGCCCCGCTGCCCAGCCCAACTTCAGGGCTAATTCAGGTGTCATTTTACCTGCACCGACTTTACCGCGAATACCGTCAGTACCAAAAAATTGTCTTTGTTTCACGAAAACTCCAAACTTAATCGCTGTGGGTAGAAAAGAATGCACAGATCCTACCGAGTATTACTTTATTTAAGCTGAACGCCTACTTAGCTTAAATCCATGTGATTTTTAGTTGCGCTTAACACTGCCATCATATCGGCTGTTTCTTGCACATCATGCACTCGCACAATGTTTGCGCCCGCCTGCAATGCCAACATATTACCTGCCAGAGAAGCACTTAGTCTTTGTGACACTTCACGATTAAGTAATTGGCCAAACATGCTTTTTCGAGACAAACCAGCCAGAAGCGGAAGCTCAAACGAACTAAATTCAGCTAAACGCTGTAGTAACTGGTAATTATGCGCTAATGACTTACCAAAACCAAATCCTGGATCAAGCACAATGTTATCGCGCTTAATACCAACCCCAACACACGCAGCAATACGCTCCTCAAAAAAAGAGCTTATATCTTTAACAATGTCATCATAAACTGGCGCTTGTTGCATGGTTCGTGGTTGCCCTTGCATATGCATAAGGCAAACAGGAACACCAAGCTCACCTGCAGCCGCTAATGCACCAGGCTCTTGCAACGCCCTAACATCATTAATAAGGTGCGCACCCGCAGCTACAGCAGCCCTCATAACCACAGGCTTGCTAGTATCGATAGAGATCCATACATCATGAGCTTTAGTGACATACTCTATCAGCGGAATTACTCGAGCGAGCTCATCTGCTTCTGAGACATCCTTAGCGCCTGGCCGAGTAGACTCACCGCCGATATCGATAAAAGTAGCCCCCTGGGCGACCATATTATCAGCTTGGCGGCAAGCGGCTTCAAACGAAGAAAACTCTCCACCGTCAGAAAATGAATCAGGTGTGACATTAAGGATCCCCATAATTGCGGGGGTGGATAAATCTAACGATTTATTACCACAGGTTAATCTCGACAAAATAGAGCTCCATAAACAAGAAAACCCCATAAAGGGGTCTTCTTAAATTTTCTAAAGATTACTTAACTGGTGATTCATCAACATCACTTACATCAGTTTTATTATCTTCAGTGTCCTTAACGTCGTCTTTCTTTTCAGAAGATGCATCATTATTGTCATTATCGTTAGCCTGCTTATCTTTTTCCCATTCAGCAGGTAAACGAACTTCGCGACGCTCCATTAAGTCATCAATTTGATTCGAATCGATGGTTTCATATTTCATTAGCGCGTCTTTCATCGCATGAAGGATGTCCATATTATCTGTAAGATACTGTTGCGCTCTGTCGTAGTTAGACGATATCAGCAACTTAACTTCAGCATCAATAATACGCGCAGTCTCATCCGACATATGTTGTGACTTACCCATGCTGCGCCCTAAGAATACTTCATTCTCATCTTCAGCATAAAGTACTGGACCTAACTTTTCAGAGAAGCCCCACTGAGTCACCATGTTACGTGCTATCGATGTCGCATATTTAATATCCTGCGAAGCACCGGTAGAAACTTTTTCGCTACCGTAGATAATCTCTTCCGCTAAACGGCCACCGTAGGCAACTGAAATCTGACTTTCAAGTTTCTGTCTGCTTTGACTAATTGCATCAGCTTCTGGCAAGAAGAAAGTCACACCCAAAGCTCGACCGCGCGGAATAATCGTCACCTTATGCACCGGATCATGCTCAGGCACTAAGCAACCCACTATCGCATGGCCAGCCTCATGGTAAGCGGTCATCTCTTTCTCAGCTTCAGACATCACCATAGTACGACGCTCTGCGCCCATCATGATCTTGTCTTTGGCACTTTCAAACTCTTCCATACCTACAACACGGCGACTGTTACGAGCAGCAAACAATGCGGCTTCGTTAACAAGGTTCGCTAGATCGGCACCAGAAAAACCAGGTGTACCACGGGCGATAACACTCGCCTTGACACCGTCAGCCAATGGTACTTTACGCATATGGACTTTAAGAATTTGCTCGCGACCACGCACATCCGGCAGACCCACAACCACTTGACGGTCAAAACGACCCGGTCGTAATAACGCCGCATCTAACACGTCCGGACGGTTAGTCGCTGCGATAACGATTACGCCTTCGTTACCCTCAAAGCCATCCATTTCAACCAGCATCTGGTTCAAGGTTTGTTCACGTTCATCATGACCACCACCAACACCCGCGCCACGTTGGCGACCAACAGCATCGATTTCATCAATGAAGATGATACATGGCGATGACTTCTTAGCTTGTTCAAACATGTCACGAACTCGCGACGCACCAACACCAACAAACATTTCAACGAAATCAGAACCTGAAATAGTAAAGAACGGCACTTTAGCTTCACCAGCAATGGCTTTAGCAATAAGTGTTTTACCGGTACCAGGTGGACCAACTAACAGCACACCAGTAGGAATTCGGCCACCTAACTTTTGGAAACGTGTTGGCTCTTTTAAGTAATCAACCAACTCTTTAACGTCTTCTTTCGCTTCATCACAACCTGCAACGTCAGCAAAAGTCGTTTTAATTTGGTCTTCGCTCATCAATTTGGCTTTACTCTTACCAAATGACATCGCGCCTTTACCACCACCGCCTTGCATCTGACGCATGAAGAAAATCCATACACCAATAAGCAGTAACATTGGGAACCAGGAGATAAAGATTTGGGTTAGGAAACCCGACTCCTCAGCTTCTTGCCCCTTCATCATGATACCTTTACGGTTCAGATCATTGATCAAGTCAAGGTCTGGCATTGGCATGATGGTGACAAACTTCTCACCGGTGCGCATTGTTCCTTCGATGGTACGTTGATCACTTTTCACTTCGACAGTGCTAACCTGCCCAGCTTTAACGTCATCTAAAAAGGTAGAATAGTCCATCTTCTGCTTATTAGAAGAAGAGGGGGAATAGCCCTGAAACACTGACATCAAAACAACAGCGATGACAACCCAGAGAATTAAATTTTTAGCCATGTCACTCAAATTACTCGACCTCTTTTAAAGTCTTTCGAAAACTAATGTTAGAGTACTTACGATAGATTACTATAACTTGTACCCCGTCGCCACAAGATAGACTTCTCGCGATCGTGCTCGCGATGAATCCGGCTTACGTGTTTTAACGGTTTTAAATGCTTCTTTAACTATTTTCATGTATTCGTCAAAGCCCTCCCCCTGAAAGACTTTAACAGCAAAACAGCCATTAGGAGCCAAAACTTGATGGCACATGTCTAATGCGAGTTCGACTAAATACATAGCACGGGGTTGATCAACTCCGCCTGTACCACTCATGTTGGGCGCCATATCAGATAACACGACATCCACTTTAGCGTCGCCGACTCGAGTCAGTAGCGCTTCAAGTACTTTCTCTTCGCGGAAATCACCCTGCAGGAAATCGACTCCTACAATTGGATCCATAGATAAAATATCACAGGCGATGACTTTACCTTTGTCACCCGCGAGCTTAACAGCCACTTGTGACCATCCTCCCGGTGCCGCACCTAAATCGACCACTGTCATACCTGGTCGTATAAGTTTATCTTTCTCTTGGATCTCCTCTATCTTAAAGGCCGCTCGCGACCTAAAACCGCGCTTTTGCGCCAGCTTGACATAGTGATCATCGAAATGTTCTTGCATCCAGCGTGAAGAACTGGCTGTTCTTTTTTTACCTGACATTTAAAATCCGCAACAATTGAGAGTTACACAAAGCATATATAAGGGTAGAATAGCGGCTTTTCAACAGTAACTCAGCATAAAGTTGGTATAAATGAACTTAACAACCAAACAAAAACAGCACTTAAAGGGCTTAGCGCATAATTTGAAGCCTGTAGTGATGCTTGGTGGCAACGGTCTGACTGAAGGTGTACTGGCTGAAATTGATAGTGCACTCTCTCATCATGAATTGATCAAAGTGAAATTAGCCTCTGGTGACAGAGAGCTTAAAAATGCAATTGTCGACGCCATTGTACGTGAAACCCAAGCTGATAAAATACAGCTTATCGGTCACGTCTTAGTACTGTTCCGTCAGTCTGAAGAAATGAAAATTGCTGTGCCTAAGGCAAAGTAATTAGCAACGGCCTCTTCAATCCATAAAAGAAGCCTTAGCAAGATAGATAAAAAGAGCCGCTGATTACTCAGCGGCTCTTTTTTTGCCATTTTATGGCGTCTGGCTAATCGGTTCCACTTTATAATGCTCCCCACTAACCTTCAGGAGTTCCGGTAAGCAAGTGCCCACCGAGATAGAAGATATAGTGCCAATTACAATGCCTAAAAACATAGCGATGGAAAAGCCTTCCAATGGTGCGCCCCCCATACTCCATAATGCAGCAACTGTAATTAAGGTAGTGCCACTCGTGACCATTGTGCGCGATAACGTTGCTTTTACAGCACTACTGCAAATTTGCTCGATCGCCATTTTGGGCTTTGCTATCAATATTTCTCTAATCCTGTCAGCTATGACTATCGAGTCGTTTAACGAGTAACCTAGGATGGCTAATACTGCCGCTAAAATAGTTAAATTAAATTCCATTTGAGTGAGTGAGAAAAATGCCAAAACAAATACCACATCATGGAACAAGGCTAATAGTGCACCACTAGCGAGCCGCCATTCGAATCGAAAACTTAAATAGGCAAGGATACAAAGCATTGCAACCAATAGGGCTACGCCACCTTGCTCCGCAAGCTCCTGACCGATTTGCGAACCAACAATACTTGAATTAAGCACTTCAACATTATTGCTTAACGGTGCAAATATACTGGCCATATCGGTACTTGATTCAGCATCAACCTTACTATACCTAAGCACCCAGCGTCCTGCCTCTCCGGCAGAGATAACGCTCACCTCTTGAGCTGAATGCTCAGCCAACAGCTGGCTTATCTGAGAGGCCTTAATCCTACTATCAAGCTTTACCTCGGTTACGACCCCACCCGTAAAATCCAAGCCCCAGTTAAAACCGTTACTCACTATAATGGCGATAGAGGAGATCATGATTATTAAAGACAGCAAACTTGATAGGTAACGGGCTTTAGTTAACTTACTCATATTGATTAATTTCATCTTATACCTTCACATCGCGGTTAAAATCGCGGCCATAAAGCCAATTCACTAGTGCTCTAGAAGCAAAAATACCGGTAAACATGCTGGTTAATAAGCCTAGCCCTAAGGTCAAGGCAAAACCTTGAATGGGGCCATTGCCAATGGAATACAGCACGACAGCCGTAATCATGGTGGTAAAGTTAGCATCTAAAATGGTTGAAAATGCGCTATCAAACCCCTTATCAATTGCATGAGCAAAGCTGCTGCCCTCCTTTAATTTGTCTTTAATTCTTTCAAATATAAGCACATTGGTATCGACCGCCATACCAACTGTTAAGACCAATCCAGCGATTCCCGGTAGGGTCAACACCGCCCCAGGAATGAGTGCTAGCAACCCAAATAGCACGACCATATTGGAGATCAATGCCACATTCGCTATCCAGCCTAAACGGCGGTACCAAAGCCCCATAAACAGCAAAGTGATGGCCATGCCTAGTGCAAGTGCGGAGAATCCGTTAGTGATATTTTCCTCGCCTAAACTCGGGCCTATCGTACGCTCCTCCACTATAGTCACCGGTGCAGTCATAGATCCCGCCCTAAGCAATAATGCCAGCTGCTGCGCACTGGCATAGTCGCCAGCACCTGTAATGCTAAAACGGTCCCCCAATTGAGACTGAATTGTTGCCACACTAATCACTTCAGTGGTTTGGCTAATTTTGCCTTTATCGTCTCGGCTATATTCACTGTACGATGTCGCCATCGGCTTACCGATATTCGCACGAGAAAAATCAGACATCATTTTGCCGCCTTCACGATCAAGGTGGATCACCACTTCAGGCAGCCCCATCTCACCTGATTGAGCTCTAGCATCTACAATGTGTTCACCGCCTAACACTGCCCGCCTGGCTACAGATACAGACCCGCCTTGGTCATCTTTTAAAGTTTTGGAATTAATCGAATCTGGTTGCATGACCTGATAAAAAGCTAAACTCGCAGTCGCACCAATCACAGATTTAGCCGCTGCTGGGTCTTGAATACCTGGCAGTTCGATGCGAATGCGCTGCTCTCCTTGACGCTGGACTAGCGCCTCGGTGATCCCCAACTGCTCAATTCGGCTGCGCATAATCTGCAGATTTTGCTTAACGGTCAGATCTCGAATATTAATCTTCTCACTATCAGACAGTTTAATATTAAGTGAATTGCCTCCAGAGTTGGTCGTTTGCCAATGAGGATATTGCTTATTAATAAACTGACGCAGCGCTTGCCTGTGACTAACTTTTGATGTTGAGATCAGCACGCTGTCACCAACCAACTGTTGAACTGTAACGCCATAGAACGACTCTTCTCGTACGAACTGTCTAATCGATTCAACAAAGGTGTTGTAGTGCAGTTGATAAACAGGCTCAATTTCGACATCCAGTAAAAACTGCACTCCCCCTCTAAGGTCTAAGCCTAGTTTTATCGGTGAAAAACCTAAAGACAACAGCCAGTTTGGAGCTGAAGGCGCTAACGTTAATGTTAGCTCCGATGGGTTCTCTACTTGCTCCGCAAGTAGAGATTTAACTTGAGCTTGTTGCGAATTATCCTCTAACACAACCAAGGTTTGACCTTTAGACTGGTCAATGCGCTTAACACCTATGCCTTTGGAGACTAATTGTTGATGTAATACTAAAGCGTCTGTCTTTAGGCCCGCTTCCCTGCTCACTTGAATTGCAGCATCTTCACCATAAAAAGTCGGCAATGCGCTGAATAACATAATGGTGATAGTGACCACTAACAACACATATTTCCATGCACTGTAATGGTTTAAAATTGTCGCTTTATTCTGTTTTCTCATACTGTATTGCTCTTTATATTCACTAAAAACGCGAAAAAAGTTCTGCTCCACATCAATCAACCAATCTACTTTTCAAGCAGACTCTAATTGAGTAGTGCAGCAGTAATAACTATCAAAGACTGGGCTTTATGGTTAACGAATCGAGTTTAATCACACCTCAACAGTAAAGCGCCACAACAGATCCAAGGGCACTCGATTCAAAACACAACCTGTAATGAATACACAAGCACACTTCCTAATGTATAAAGCTTAAGCTTCATACACTGCTATAAAATGTTGTTGATAGTTAAGCCTGAAACGGCTATCGGGATTTAGCTAATGGAGCGAGTATGGGATAAACGATATAAAAGATTGGATTCTTTCCATGCGGAAAGCCTAAAAGATGATCCACCAACATGTAGTTGCCAATCTACCGCTGGTGCAAAGTCCATGCGATAACCAACGGTTAAAGAGGGAACTGGTGGTGAGACAAATTCAAATGCGAGTCGGTAATCTGGTCGACTTTGCAGCCGCTCATGTTGCGCAAAGCTCATAAAGCGCTGAGAGACGAGTGGCGCATACTCTGAACTATGGCCCTCTGTTTGCTTTAGATGCCGACCTTGTAAATTATCTTCTATTTTTAAGGGCGTTTTTGCTGAAGGCTCCAACAGAGTTAGAATCAAGGGAGCTTCAATGTCCAAATCTTGAACAGATAGGCTCTGCACATTGACCTGTTCATCTGCTGTAGTGAGTGCAGGTTGTTGGGTATGGGTATGGTTTTGGTTTTGTTCAGATGCACTTGCAGACATAGGTGTGAGAAATAATCCCCCCATGAACAACAAAATAAATCCAAACCGCCAAAATAACTGCACTAATTGCTGCCTACGCCAAGTATATCTATTGAGGCTTATATACTAAGCGTAGAACTCAGCTTATACAAACTTTTAATGGCATCGGTACAAAGTGCCCATAAACGCCCATAAAAAAACCGCTAAAAAGCGGTCTTATTTACTATCTAATAAATTAACTTAGATATATTCGACTTTAACAATCTCAAAATCGTTGGTGCCGCCGGGTGTGGTAATAGAGATCTCATCATCTACGCTTTTGCCCACTAAACCACGAGCGATAGGCGAGCTCACTGACAATAAATTCTCTTTCACATTAGCTTCATCTTCACCCACAATGCGATAAGTGACCTCTTCATCGGTATCGATGTTTAAGATAGTCACAGTGGTACCGAAAATAACGCGTCCAGTATTAGGCATTACCGTTACATCAATAATCTGTGCATGAGACAATTTGCCTTCGATATCGCGAACGCGGGCTTCACATAGCCCCTGCTCTTCTCGAGCAGCATGATATTCAGCGTTTTCTTTTAAATCACCAAGCTCACGAGCTTCACCGATTGCCTGTGCAATTTTCGGACGACGATCAAATTTCAAAATTTCTAACTCTTGGCGCAATCTATCTGCACCGACGACAGTCATTGGAACCTTACTCATAAGCTTCTTTCGTCTCCTTTAAAACAAAAGCAGGCCTCGCTGACGGGTTAATTTGTCAACGTGGCTATAATCTGTGGAATTGCGCTATTGTAAACGCTGAGGGCAAATGTTGCACCCTAGGAATCTATAGAGCTTACTCAACCTTGAGGGGAGTTGCTAGCAAAGTCAGATAAATTTTTATTAACCGAGATTCCCTTCACTAAATTTACTTGATGGCCTCAACCAGCAGTGCGTAAGTTTGCCATTTATCCTTGCCCTATTCTTCGGTTGATTTTCGACTCTTTAGTTTTAGCGTAACCGTGTAAATATTTCATAAAAAAGGCCGCAATAATGCGGCCTTTTCAGCGTCACTAAATATTACTTAGCAATACGTTTATGCAGCTCTTGCACTGAAGACACGTTGGTACGGTCATCGGCAGCATGGGCCATACACGTTGCAAATGCAGCATTCAATGTCGTGGTGTAGTTCACTTTATAACGCAGTGCACCGCGGCGAAGCTGACGCGAATCTTCAATCGCCTTACGACCTTCAGTTGTATTAACAATGTAGGTGTATTCGCCATTCTTAATACGGTCAAGAATATGCGGACGACCTTCGTGTACCTTGTTTACTAGGCGTGGGTTAATACCCGCTTCACCTAAGATAACCGCAGTACCGTGAGTCGCATCGATCTCATAACCCAGTTCAATCAACTTAGCGGCTAAATCAGCAACGCGCGCTTTATCACTGTTACGAACAGACAGTAATGCACGGCCAGACTTAGGCACTTCAGACGTCGCACCAAGCTGTGCTTTAGCATAAGCCTCGGCAAACGTGTCACCAACACCCATCACTTCACCTGTTGAGCGCATTTCAGGACCGAGTAATGGATCTACACCTGGGAATTTGTTAAACGGCAACACCACTTCTTTCACAGAGAAAAACGGCGGAATGACTTCCTCAGTAAAGTTCTGTGACTTAAGGCTTTGACCCGCCATAACACGTGCGGCAATCTTAGCTAACGGGATGCCAGTCGCTTTCGATACGAAAGGAACAGTACGTGCAGCACGCGGATTAACTTCGATCATGTAGATCTCATTATCCTTAACCGCAAACTGTACGTTCATCAATCCGATAACACCTAATTCCATCGCCAACTTGCCCACTTGCTCACGCATGCGGTCTTGAATATCTTGGCTTAAGCTGTATGGCGGCAATGAGCAACCAGAGTCACCAGAGTGAACCCCCGCTTGTTCGATATGCTCCATGATGGAACCGATAACAACCGTCTCACCATCACAAACAGCATCGATATCAACTTCAATCGCGTTATCAAGGAATCTATCGAGCAATACAGGTGATGCATTTGACACACTCACCGCTTCATTGAAATAACGACGCAGATCTTGCTCGTCATAAACAATCTCCATTGCGCGGCCACCCAATACATAAGATGGACGAACAACGAGCGGATAACCGATACGCTCTCCAGAAATAACAGCACCTTCAACGGTAGTCACTGTGTCATTTTCTGGCTGCTTCATGTTCAAACGCTCAATCGCTTGCTGGAAACGCTCACGGTCTTCTGCACGGTCGATTGCATCAGGGCTTGTACCAATAATGGGTACGCCTGCAGCTTCTAAATCACGCGCCAATTTGAGCGGTGTTTGTCCACCGTACTGCACGATAACGCCTTTTGGCTTTTCGATACGGACGATTTCAAGCACATCTTCAAAGGTAATCGACTCAAAATATAGACGGTCTGAAGTGTCATAATCGGTCGATACCGTTTCAGGGTTACAGTTAACCATGATGGTCTCGTACCCGTCTTCACGTAGCGCTAGCGCTGCGTGGACACAACAGTAATCAAACTCAATACCTTGACCAATTCTGTTTGGTCCGCCACCCAACACCATGATTTTGTCACGATTTGATGGGTTAGCTTCGCACTCTTCTTCATAAGTTGAGTACATATATGCAGTATCAGTCGCGAACTCAGCCGCGCAAGTATCAACACGCTTGTATACAGGGTGAATTTCAAAACGAGTACGCAGTTTACGCACCTCAGACTCGCTCACTCCAGCTAGCGCTGCTAAACGAGAATCGGCAAAACCTTTACGCTTAAGCTTACGCAATGCGTCTGCATTTAACCCTGCAAGACCTGCTTCAGCCACCTGAGCTTCAGACTTAAGTAAGTCTTCAAGTTGTACTAGGAACCATGGGTCGATATTGGTTAACGCAAAAATATCATCAACTGATAAACCGCTGCGGAATGCATCGGCGATATACCAAATACGCTCAGCACCCGGCTCTTTTAGCTCATGGCGAATGCGCGACATAGCATCAGGTTCAGTGATGTCGATTTCAGGGCAAAGACCATTTTTACCGACTTCAAGACCACGTAGAGCTTTTTGCAGTGACTCTTGGAAAGTACGGCCAATTGCCATCACTTCACCAACAGACTTCATTTGAGTGGTTAGACGGTCGTTAGCACCAGCAAACTTTTCAAAGTTAAAACGAGGTATTTTAGTGACAACGTAATCGATGGCTGGCTCAAATGACGCAGGAGTCGCTCCACCAGTAATGTCGTTACTCAGCTCATCGAGTGTAAAACCAACTGCCAGCTTGGCTGCAATCTTAGCGATTGGGAAACCTGTCGCCTTTGATGCCAATGCAGATGAACGCGATACACGTGGGTTCATCTCGATGATAACCATGCGGCCATCTTCGGGGTTGATACCAAACTGTACGTTAGATCCACCAGTTTCAACACCAATCTCACGCAAAACAGCCAGTGATGCATTACGCATCAATTGGTACTCTTTATCCGTAAGTGTTTGGGCTGGAGCGACTGTGATTGAATCCCCCGTATGCACACCCATTGGGTCGAAGTTTTCAATGGCACAGACAATGATACAGTTATCATTACGGTCACGTACCACTTCCATTTCGTACTCTTTCCAACCAATCAAAGATTCGTCGATAAGGAGTTCACTGGTTGGCGATAACTCAAGACCTTGAGAACAGATATCCTCAAACTCTTCTTTGTTATAAGCGATACCACCGCCACTGCCGCCCATGGTAAATGATGGACGAATAATACATGGATAGCCGACTTCAGCTTGTACGGCGCGAGCTTCATCCATGTTATGCGCAATACCTGCACGAGGACATTCTAGCCCAATCGCCTTCATCGCTTTGTCAAAACGGCTACGGTCTTCCGCTTTATCGATAGCATCAGCAGTTGCGCCAATCATATCGACGTTAAACTCTTTTAGTACGCCACGGCTTTCAAGCTCAAGTGCACAGTTAAGTGCAGTTTGGCCACCCATTGTTGGTAAGATCGCATCAGGGCGCTCTTTAGCAATAATGTTGCGTACAACTTCCCAGTGAATTGGCTCGATATAAGTTGCATCGGCCATCTCTGGATCTGTCATGATTGTTGCAGGGTTAGAGTTAACAAGAATAACTCGATAACCCTCTTCGCGTAGGGCTTTACAGGCTTGAGCGCCTGAGTAGTCAAACTCACAGGCTTGACCAATAACAATTGGTCCAGCACCTAGGATAAGAATACTCTTTATATCGGTACGTTTTGGCATTGCTTAAATCTTCTCCCGGATGAGGTTACTACTTGGCGTTCTGGCGATACAGTTCAATCAAATCAATGAAGTGATTAAACAAAGGCGCAGCATCATGTGGTCCAGGGCTTGCCTCAGGGTGACCCTGAAAACTAAACGCTGGCTTATCAGTGAGATGAATACCTTGCAAAGAGCCATCAAACAATGACTTGTGAGTCACTTTGATATTGGCCGGCAGTGTTGATTCATCTGCAGCAAAACCGTGGTTTTGGCTGGTGATCATCACATTGCCTTGCTCGATATTGCTCACTGGATGGTTTGCACCATGATGGCCAAATTTCATTTTTAAGGTTTTAGCGCCTGAGGCTAATGCTAATAACTGGTGACCTAAACAGATGCCAAAGACAGGAATATCAGTCTTCAAAATCTCTTGAATCGCAGCAATCGCATAATCACAAGGCTCTGGGTCACCAGGACCATTTGATAGGAAAATCCCATCTGGGTTCATCGCCAACACTTCCGATGCAGGTGTTTGTGCTGGTACCACTGTGACATCACAGCCACGGTCAACGAGCATGCGCAATATATTACGCTTAACACCATAATCATAAGCAACGACTTTATACTTAAGCTCAGCTTCAGTCTTATCTGACGGCAGGCCACCAACTAGACGCCAGCTACCGCTGCGCCATTGATATGCTTCTGTGGTAGTTACTTCTTTGGCTAAGTCCATGCCTTTTAAACCAGGGAACGCTTTAGCTGCTGCTAGCGCTTTGGCTTCATCCAAGTCACCCACAAGAATACATCCTGCTTGGGCGCCTTTTTCTCGTAAAATACGAGTCAATTTACGGGTATCAATATCCGCAATACCAACCACATTGTTGGCCTCTAAGTATTCACTTAAAGATTGCTGATTGCGGAAGTTACTTGCGATAAGCGGCAAGTCTCGAATAATCAGGCCACAAGCATGAACAGAAGACGATTCAGTGTCTTCATCATTTGTGCCAGTATTACCAATATGTGGGTAAGTTAAAGTTACGATTTGACGTGAGTACGATGGATCAGTCAAAATTTCTTGGTAACCAGTCATTGAAGTGTTAAATACCACTTCACCAACAGACATCCCTTCAGCACCAATTGCAGTGCCAGAAAAAACGGTTCCATCTTCAAGTACGAGTAAGGCAGACTTTGTCAACGCGACCTCCGGAAAGAGCCAAGCCATTGAAATACAATGTTTTTTGTGTTTTTTTAAAATACCAACTTTCGCTAAAATACGAAATTTTGACAAATTCCGCCGATTTTATATGGAAAATTGCTATCCGTCTATAGCGGAACTGTGCTTTTATCAAAAATTACTGTTCGCGCAAAAAAAAACCGCTAATCGCGGTTTTTAGTATTTATTGTTTTAGGCCAAGGACTTGCTGCATATCATACAGACCAGAACCTTGAGCGCTGAGCCAGGAGGCGGCACGCATAGCACCATTAGCAAAAGTCATTCGACTCGATGCTTTATGAGTAATTTCGAGTCGTTCACCAATATCGGCAAACAGTGCAGTATGTTCACCAACAATATCGCCTGCACGTATGGTAGAAAAGCCAATGGTTTCTCTATCGCGCTCGCCAGTGATCCCTTCTCTGCCATATACGGCACATTTTTCAAGATCGCGACCTAAAGTTTCGGCGATAACTTCGCCCATTTTTAGCGCTGTGCCTGAAGGTGCGTCCTTCTTGTATCTGTGGTGACCTTCGATAATCTCGATATCGCTGTATTGACCCATTACTTCTGCAGCAACTTCAAGTAGCTTCCACAATAAGTTAACACCGACGGCCATATTAGGTGCCATCACAATCGGCACTTGTGTAGAGTATGCTGAAATAAGCTCTTTTTGAGCTTGATTGAAACCTGTGGTGCCAATAACAATAGCTTTACCATGTTTAGCACACCACTCAGTATGGGTGACACTAGCCTCAGGCGATGTAAAGTCGATGAGTACATCAAAATCATCAACGGCCTTGTCTAGTGAATCGGTAATCGCAACATTCATTGCGCCCACACCTGCAAGTTCTCCAGCGTCAACACCCATCAACGTCGA
The DNA here is from genome assembly GCF_016757755.1 of Shewanella sp. KX20019. Classification (NCBI taxonomy): domain Bacteria; kingdom Pseudomonadati; phylum Pseudomonadota; class Gammaproteobacteria; order Alteromonadales; family Shewanellaceae; genus Shewanella; species Shewanella sp. KX20019. The sequence goes on from NZ_CP068437.1 coordinate 3,890,213, forward strand.
ACCCGCACGCTCAATCGCAGCGCCCAACAAAATAAGATCATTTTGTTTAGCCGCTTCAATAAGAGTTCGTCCCATACGACCACTGCCGCCGGTAATAGCCACTCTTACTTTTTCAGTCATCTCAGTCACTCCCTGCAAATGTCAAAAAAAAGCCTAAGGATTAACTTAGGCTTATTGTCTAACTTAGATAATCTCTAACAATTCAACTTCAAATACCAAGGTTGAATACGGTGGGATTGAAGCACCTGCTCCACGTTCACCGTATGCTAGGTGATGCGGTACGAACAGTTTCAACTTAGTACCAGTAGGCATGAGTTGTAATGCTTCAGTCCAACCAGCGATAACGCCAGAAACTGGGAATTCAGCAGGCTCGCCACGAACAACTGAGCTATCAAATACATCACCAGAGATGAAAGTACCATGATAGTGAACACGTACTGTAGAGTCATAACCAGGCTTCTCGCCGTTGCCTTCAGCAATAACTTCATACTGTAGTCCAGATTCAGTAGTCATCACGCCTTCACGAGCAGCGTTATCAGCTAGGTATTTATCACCCTCTTCTGATGCAGCAGCGGCAGCAGCTTCTTGAACTTTCTGGATACGTTGGCTGATTTCAGTAAATGCAATTTGCATATCTTCCATAGCAACAACACTTTCTTTACCTTCAAAAGCGTCAGATAGACCCAATTGAACAGCAGAAATATCGATACCTTCAAATGAGTTAGCAGCTAGCTGCTCACCAAGTTGACGACCAACACCGTAACTTGCTTGCTCTTCAATTGTACTGAACTTATCAGACATAATGATTGTACTCTCAATGATTTCAATGAATTTTCGCGCGCAACTTTAGCATATTTTCTGTGATATAGCCCTAAAAAGCGTAGCTATTTTGGCCTGCGGCAACTATTTTTCACGCTAATACGATTAGCTTCATAAAGCGGTTGAGCTTTATCCTGCATTAGTTGTAATTGGCTAATACGCTGGCCATGGGATGGATGGGTTGAAAGTAGTTCGGGCCCCTGTTCACCTCCCACTTTGGCCATATTACGCCACAGTTCGACACTTTGGGCGGGATCGAACCCTGCTTTCGCCATCAACTCAATCCCCATAATGTCAGCTTCACTCTCCTGCTCTCGACCATAAGGCAGGGTATAGCCCACTTGTACACCCAACCCTAATGCCGCCATGTATACCTCTTGATTTGACATTCCGCCTACGCCTAAAGCAAGATCCGCTAATTGCATTCCCGCCCCAGTCATCTGTGCGCGCGATACTTGTTCATTACTGTGGTTGGCCAGCACATGCGCCACTTCATGGCCAATCACCGTCGCCAATTGGTGTTCATTGACTGCTACATTGAGCAAACCGGTGTAAACCCCGATATGACCTCCAGGCAGTGCAAAGGCATTCACTTGTTTTGAGTCGAATACGATCACCTCCCAGGGTTGGCTTTGATCCGGTAACGCACGTGTAATGCGATTCGCCACACAATCTACATATTGGTTTAGAGTCTCGTGATTACTGATTTTCTCTCTCTTTTTAAGCTCAGCAAAGGACGAATCTCCTAGTTGTGACATCTCTTGAGCAGAGAACAGTAGTGTTTGACTGCGGCCTGTCGGCGACTGATGAGTCGCACAGCCTGAGGTGATTAAAACAGCAAGAAGTAATAGCGGAAATATTTTCATCGATGGGTAATCCTTTGTAATACTAGACCTAGGTTCTAGGTTCTAGGTTCTAGGTTCTAGGTTCTAGGTTCTAGGTTCTAGGTTCTAGGTTCTAGGTTCTAGGTTCTAGGTTCTAGGTTCTAGGTTCTAGATTCTAGATTCTAGATTCTAGATTCTAAAAAGATTCTATCAAACTTTCACTAATTTTTGACTCTAGATTATTACCACAATTAACCATCCTTGGATTATGGCATAAGTGTTCCAGACACAAATATCACAATTAACCACCCTTGGATTGTGGCATAAATGTTCCAGACACAAATATCACAATTAACCATCCTTGGATTGTGGCATAAATGTTCCAGACACAAATACCACAATTAAGTTATGCCGATTGCTACTAATTAAAGAGCAACTTTTGTTCTTCCATAAAAAAACCTCGCAATGCGAGGTTTTATAAATTTAATTTCAGCGATAGCGCTTTGAAATCAAATTAGCTATTCAAATCCTGAAAGAACTTTTTAACACCGTCAAAAAAACCATCAGCTTTAGGGCTATGTTTTTTTGATTGACCAGTGAGAGTCGCTTCAAACTCAACTAATAGTTCTTTTTGGCGCTCGTTAAGGTTGACTGGAGTCTCCATCACAACCTTACACAGTAGATCGCCTACTGCATGGCTACGAACAGACTTCACACCTTTACCGCGCATGCGGAACATACGACCAGTTTGGGTTTCCGTTGGGATCTTAAGGTTGACCTTGCCATCAAGTGTTGGCACTTCAATCTCGCCGCCTAACGCCGCCTTGCTAAAGGAGATTGGCACTTCACAATAAAGGTTATTGCCATCTCTTTGGAAGATTGCATGCTCACGTACACTGACCTGAACATATAGATCACCAGGAGGTGCACCATACTCGCCCGCTTCGCCTTCGCCAGATAGACGAATACGATCGCCATTATCAACACCCGCTGGGATCTTAACTGACAGAGTTTTGCTCTTCTCAACACGCCCTTCGCCATGACACTTATTACAAGGGTCTTTAATGATCTTACCGCGACCATGACAAGTAGGACAAGCCTGCTGAACAGCGAAGAAGCCTTGGCGCATCTGTACTTGGCCTTGGCCATGACAGGTACCACAAGTGGTCGGCTTTGAGCCTTTCTTAGCACCGCTACCATCACAAGGTTCACACGCAACCAGTGTAGGAATGCGCAGCTCTTTGCTTAAACCTTTAACTGCTTCTTCTAAAGACAGTTCAAGGTTGTAACGCAGATCGCTACCTCGGGCAGCTTGACGCTGTCCGCCACCGCGACGTCCGCCACCGAAGATATCACCAAATACATCGCCAAACACGTCGCCAAAATCTGCTCCGCCGTGTCCGCCGCCACCACGATTAGGATCAACGCCAGCATGACCAAACTGATCATAGGCCGCTTTCTTATCGCTGTCGGTTAGGATTTCATAAGCTTCTTTAACTTCTTTAAAGCTTGCTTCTGCTTCCTTATCACCTGGGTTACGGTCAGGGTGAAACTTCATTGCTAAACGCTTATAAGCTTTTTTAACTTCGCGTTCGCTGGCGTCGCGTCCAACGCCTAATACTTCGTAAAAATCTCGCTTTGACATAATCTCATGCTTTCTTTGCTGGAGTTGCACGAACGGGCGTTAGAGTTTCCTCATAACGCCCGCTGGAATAAATTAGGAGTTACCCGTCATTATTTTTTGTCGTCTTTCACTTCTTCAAACTCAGCGTCAACAACGTCATCAGCTGCGTGAGCCTCTTGTTGAGCTTCGCCTGCGCCTTCTGGTTGACCTTGCTGTGCTTGCGCTTTAGCTTGGGCAATTTCCATTAACTTAGCAGAGGCTTCCATAAGTTCTTGAGTCGCTTTTTCAATCGCTTCTTTGTCATTGCCTTTATTGGCAGTTTCAACAGCAGTCATTGCAGCTTCAATCTTCTCTTTCTCATCGCTTGGTAACTCTTCACCAGCTTCTTCGATCTGCTTCTTAGTTGCGTGAACCATGCCATCAGCCTGGTTACGAGCAGTTACTAGCTCTTCGAACTTAGCATCTTCATCAGCATGAGCTTCAGCATCACGAACCATTGCTTCAACTTCTTCATCACTTAGACCTGAAGAGGCTTTAATGGTAATGTTTTGCGCTTTGCCGGTCTTCTTGTCTGTAGCAGATACATGCAAGATACCATCAGCATCGATGTCGAAAGCAACTTCAACTTGTGGCATACCACGTGGAGCTGGCTCAATACCCTCTAGGTTAAATTGACCTAGTGACTTGTTGCCGCTTGATTGCTTACGCTCACCTTGAAGTACGTGAATAGTCACAGCACTTTGGTTGTCGTCAGCAGTCGAGAAAGTTTGCGAAGCCTTAGTCGGGATAGTGGTGTTCTTCTCGATAAGCTTAGTCATTACGCTACCCATAGTCTCAATACCTAGAGACAGTGGAGTAACATCTAGTAGCAATACGTCTTTAACGTCGCCAGATAGAACGCCCGCTTGAACTGCTGCACCGATAGCAACCGCTTCATCAGGGTTAACATCTTGACGTAGCTCTTTACCGAAGAATGAAGATACTTCTTCACGTACTTTAGGCATACGAGTCTGGCCACCAACAAGAATCACTTCATTGATATCAGAAACTGATAAGTCAGCATCTGCTAGGGCAACTTTTAGTGGCTCAAGTGAACGAGTAATCAAGTCTTCAACCAGTGACTCAAGTTTTGCACGAGTGATCTTAACCACTAAATGCTTAGGACCTGTTGCATCAGCTGTGATGTAAGGCAGGTTAACTTCAGTTTGTGTTGTGCTTGAAAGCTCAATCTTCGCTTTTTCAGCAGCTTCTTTAAGACGCTGCATCGCTAGTGGATCATTACGTAGGTCAAGGCCCTGCTCTTTTTGGAACTCTTCAGCAAGATACTTGATCATACGGTTATCAAAATCTTCACCACCTAAGTGAGTGTCACCGTTAGTCGCAAGAACTTCAAAAGTTTGCTCGCCATCAACGCTGTCGATTTCAATGATAGAGATATCAAATGTACCACCACCTAAGTCGTATACAGCAACGATGTTATCGCCCTGCTTCTTATCAATACCGTATGCAAGTGCTGCAGCTGTTGGCTCGTTGATAATACGCTTAACTTCAAGACCGGCGATACGACCAGCATCTTTAGTTGCTTGACGCTGTGAATCGTTAAAGTATGCAGGAACAGTAATAACAGCTTCTGTGACTTCTTCACCGAGGAAATCTTCTGCAGTCTTCTTCATCTTCTTCAAGATTTCAGCAGAGATTTGTGGTGGCGCCATTTTCTTACCTTGGGCTTCAACCCAAGCATCGCCATTATCAGCACCAACAATTTTGAATGGCATGATGTCAACGTCACGTTGAACTTCGTCATCTTTAAAACGACGACCGATAAGACGCTTAATAGCATATACGGTGTTAGTTGGGTTTGTTACAGCCTGACGCTTTGCAGGTTGGCCAACTAAAGTTTCATCTGCAGTGTATGCGATGATTGAGGGTGTAGTACGATCGCCTTCAGCATTCTCTAATACGCGAGCTTTGTCGCCATCTAATACTGCAACACAAGAGTTTGTTGTGCCTAAATCGATACCAATAATTCTACCCATGGAGTCCTCCGAAATCGTCTTAACTAATTTGTTATCTGGTAATAGAAATGGGGTCAGACTGAATCGTTTTCAAGTCTTACATTTTGCCCATCTCGTCTCTTGGTTACCTATATTGGGACGTTTGAAACGAATACAAGGGAAAAATGTAAATTTTGTCATTTGATTGCGTTTTTTTGATCTCACACTCAGTTCCAATTAATCGCGAAACGTATAATGCATACAATCGAAGAAGGTATCGTTCAGTTTAACGCCTGTGATAACTGAGCGCTTGAATGTAGTCTCGAAGTAGAGTAATTAAAATTGAAACAATCCCATCAGGCTTATGCTTTCGGCATAAGTGCAATATTGCTGTGGTCGACCGTAGCAACGGCTTTTAAAATAGCCCTGACACATTACACCCCTCTGCAGCTGGTGTTAGTTGCTGTGACGACCTCTATTGTAGCGCTTGGATTTATCTTGGTGGCACAAAATAAGTTGTCATTGATACGACATCAATTTGTTAGCCGGCCACTATTTTATCTACAAACGGGTTTACTCAACCCTTTCTTGTACTATCTAGTGTTATTTAAAGCCTATGACTTATTACCCGCACAGCAAGCGCTGTCGCTTAATTACACTTGGGCTATTTTACTGCCACTACTGTCAGTGCCTTTATTGGGGCAAAGGCTAAGAAAGAGTGATATCGCCGCAGCCCTTGTTGCCTACTTGGGCGTATTTACCATTGCAACTAAAGGTAATTTGACTGGGTTTGAGTTCGAAAGTACCACCGGAGTGATACTCGCGCTAACAAGTACCCTGCTGTGGTCTCTCTATTGGATAGTTAATACTAAAGATAAGGGCGATCCTGTGGTGAGCTTATTACTCAGTTTTCTGGTTGGTCTGCCTTTTATTATCACGGCACTGCTTATGACACAGACACTGCCGACCTGGAATGTAGAAGGCATGCTTGCCGGGGTATATGTTGGTCTGTTTGAGATGGGTGTGACCTTTGTGCTTTGGCTTATTGCGCTAAAGAAAGCCGAGCGCACCGCCAGTATCACCACATTGGTATTTATCACCCCGGTACTGTCGATTGGTTTTATCGCATGGATATTGCACGAAAGCATCGAACGTTCTACCTATGTCGGTTTAGGATTGATCCTTGCGGCTCTCGCACTGCAACAAGCCCTGCCCAAGCTCGGTGACTGGCGCGATAAAAAGCGAATTCCAGTGCAGTAACCTTATTAATGTTGCCGCAAACGAGAACGACAAAAAACCGACTGCTAGGTCGGTTTTTTGTGCGTCATCTAAAAATAGCTATCGAATAATCACTATTGGAAATGCTAACCCTACAACTTAACCACCACTATTTCACCGACACCAACATCAACTGACAATGCCGCTTCGCCACTCAGATCCTTACTTGAATATGACTGAGCCACCAACCTTTCTTCTACTGCTAAATGCTTTCCCTGCTCTGAAATCGAAACATCACCCACACCAGAGTCTAGATCGATAGAACTAAAAGAGGCTTGATGCTCGACTCTGGCACTACCAATGCCAAGCGCAATTTCAATATCATTCGACAGCCCCGTAACTTCAATATCACCAATGCCAACCTCCAATGATAGAGCTGCCTGTTTTGGTAAATAAACTATCCATTGCTGCTCTATATTATCTTGCTCACTCAGCATCAAACTGATTTCAGTTGCCGTTACGTTTGATTCGATAGCCACGGCACCCAGATCTGTGTCTCCCCAAAAAAACAACCAGCTAGTATCAGCGCCTTCAACCACCACTTCAATTTTAATCTCACTGCTATCTGTGGCAAAAAACTTTGCCGAACCGATCTCCATATCCAAACTAACTCGTTGGCCGCTATAGACATAACTCTGGTTAAGGGTGCGTGTCGATTCTGCTACAGCGCTAGTTGATGCCAGTGCTAAGATAAGAGCAAGCGATGTCAGGATACGAGTTGTTATTGTTTTGCTTTTAGTCATACAGAAGTCCTTTTGATCCGATTCATTTCAATTGTTAAGTATTCAAATGCAATCAATAGGCCAAGTTTAAACACCCTACATATCAACAAGATAGGAACATACTAATGATGGCTTAAATGTAACAGTAATCTAATACACTAACTAATCGCCTTTCTTACCAGTCGTTTTGCGGGTATAGGAGCAATCTCAGACAAAGGCGCGCAATAACTTTGAGGTCAATAAAAAGGCCGCTATCGCGGCCTTTAAAAGCAATTGAGTGATTAACCTCTTACGGTATAATCTCCCCAAGCCAACCATTTATATGTGGTAAGCGCTTCAAGCCCCATTGGCCCACGAGCATGCAATTTTTGCGTACTGACAGCAACTTCAGCGCCAAGGCCAAATTCACCACCATCGGTAAAGCGGGTACTTGCATTAACGTAAACGGCTGCAGAGTCTACCGCGTTCATAAATTCGCTCGCGGTATGAATATTATCAGTCAAAATCCCCTCTGAATGACCACTCGAATATTGTCGGATATGCGCAATGGCGTCATCAAGCGTGTTAACCACTTTTATTCCTAGGTTTAACGATAACCATTCGGTTGAAAAGCTTTCGTCGGTTGCCGCTAGCACCTCTTGCTCATTCATCGCCATAACGGCTTGAGTTTGTTCACAACCATAAAAGCTAACACCTTTAGTTGCTAACTGCTTACATAGCGCCGGGATGAAACTCTGCGCATTCTTTTGATGCACCAATACTGTATCTAAAGCATTGCAAACGGTTGGGCGCTGTACTTTAGCGTTTTCTACCACTGAAATTGCCTTTGCTAGATCCGCCTGCGCATCAACAAAAAGATGGCAGATACCGATACCACCCAAAATAACTGGAATAGTGGCTTGTTCAGCACATAAGCGTTGTAAGTTCTGTCCGCCTCTTGGCACTATCATGTCGACATATTTATCCAGTTTCAATAAGCCAGATACCAAGCTTCTATCCGGATTATCAATAAGCTGAACACAATCCTCAGGTAGACCTTGCTCCGCCATCGCACTGCGAATGACTTTGCACAGGGCTCTATTCGAAGCTAAGGTTTCTTTACCACCACGCAGTATCACTGCATTACCGGTTTTTAATGCTAAGACTGCAATATCAACAGTAACATTCGGGCGAGCCTCGTAAATGACACCGATGACGCCAAGTGGTACACGGCGACGAGATAACCGCAGACCATTATCCAATAGCCGACTATCAATTTCACTGCCCACAGGATCAGTTAGACCAATAACATTATCAATGTCGGCTATAACACTGAGCAACCTTGACTCATCTAATAGCAATCTATCTATCATCGCTGCTGACAAACCGTTAGCTTGAGCTTGCTCAACATCTTTTTGGTTAGCAGCAATTATCTCAGATTTTGCATAAGTTAATTTACTTGCAATACCACGTAATAAGGCCGTTTTCTGTATGCCTGTTAAGCTCGCTAGCGCATAGCTTGCCGTCTTCGCCTTTTGACCAAGACTATTTAGAAATTCGCTATTACTCATAACACCACCATATCGTTGCGGTGAACCACTGCATCACCATAATCATAACCGAGCACCGACTCGATGCTATCTGAATGTTTACCCGCTATCAGCCCTAAATCTTTTGAACTATAGCGACTCATACCTTTAGCGCGGACTTTACCTTTAGCATCTGTAAGCTCGATGGTATCGCCACGCTGAAACAGACCGTCAATCTCAGTAATTCCTTTCGAAAGAAGGCTTTTTCCTTTATTTGTCACCGCGACAACAGCACCAGGATCGAGCTTAACTTGGCCACGGGTTGCTGGGCCAGCCAAGATCCACTGTTTGCGACTCTCTAATGGATTTTTTAATGCTGCAAAATGGGTACCCACGGGCGTTGAACAGACCACTTTTTGAATAACATTTTCATGATGACCCGAAGCAATCACAACATCTACACCTGCCCTTCTTGCAATGTCAGCAGCTTCTAACTTAGTCGCCATACCGCCAGTTCCAAGCCCTGAGACAGCCCCACCCGCAAGCAGACGCAAACTATCGTCAATATTAACCACTTGAGTGATTAGTTTTGCATTTGGGTTTGTGCGCGGATCGGCATCAAATAGGCCTTTTTGGTCGGTCAACAAAATAAGCATGTCCGCATCACAGAGCAGCGCCGCTCTTGCTGATAGGTTATCGTTATCACCAACTTTAATTTCAGCCGTTGCCACTGCGTCATTTTCATTGATGATGGGGATGATGCCATGGGCTAACAGTGCGTTTAACGAATCCCTTGCATTAAGGTAACGCCCTCTGTCATGAAGATCTGCACGGGTCAGCAGTAGTTGACCGACGTGCAAGCCATAAATACTAAATAACTGAGACCATGCGAGGATCAGCTGGCCTTGACCAACAGCTGCCAATAATTGCTTGCTCGCAATAGTATCGGGGAGCTTGGGGTAGCCCAAGTGCTCTCTCCCTGCGGCGATAGCACCAGATGTACACAGCACAACCTCGACACCCGCCTTCATCAAACTGGCCATTTGACGTGCAAGTTCGACTAAATGTGCCTTATCCAATTTTTGGCTGCCTGATGTCAGCACACTCGTTCCCAACTTTACCACTACACGGCGGTAACCGATCTCACTTAAGTTCATTTTTATCTAGCTAAAATGCATTGAATAAACCTTATACCTAATCTCAGTTTGAATTGGTAGTGACGACTCACAAAGAGCAGTAAAATAATAAGATCAATTAGATATATCTCATGTTCTTGATATTAAATTCAGCCATTTGGCAGTAGAAGCTGAGAATAGATAAGAAAGCCACCCTAGTGGTATTCAACTCGATGAGGTTTGAATTATTTGAACATGTTAAAAGCTTAACCAACTTGCATAAAAAATCCGAGACCTAGAGATAGGGCTCGGATCCTTAAGCAATTAGAAGCTCAGTCAACCGCTCAATAAATCATAAAATGAACGGTATTATAGTCACATGACTGGCTTTTAACGGTCTCAGCTAAACGGTAAAATGTTAAGCTTTCTCGATAACGCCTTCATCACCCTTGCCCTTAGTCTTGATGATAATCAATGAGGCAATGACAGCAGTAGAGACAAGACCCGCTATGGTTGAAATGGTGATAGGCAGCCCAGCACCTAAGGTGTGTGAGCTCAACAGGAAGCTAATCACTACCGTAGTCATGAACATGGCCGGTGCCGTACAGATCCAGTGGAACTTGTTGTGTCGCAGCAGGTATGCTGAGGCTGTCCATAACATCATGACCGCAGTCGTTTGGTTTGCGACACCGAAGTAACGCCAGATAACACCGAAGTCAACTTGAGTCAGAATTGCACCTATGATGAATAGGGGGATGGCTAACATTAAACGCTTAGGTAATGCAGTCTGTGGTATCTTGAAAAATTCAGCCAGGATTAAACGAGCTGAACGGAAGGCAGTATCGCCAGAGGTGATAGGCAAAACAATAACACCTAGGATTGCCATAAAGCCACCGACGGCTCCCAGAAGCCCAGTTGATGCTTCATATACAACGTTTGCCGGGTTACCCGCCATCCCTTCGTTAAGACCTTCAACACCACCGAAGAAAGAGAGAGCAATTGCACACCAGATAAGCGCAACTACGCCTTCACCTATCATAGCGCCGAAGAAAACAAAGCGACCGTTAGTTTCACTTTCTACACAACGAGCCATTAAAGGAGATTGAGTCGCATGGAAACCGGATACTGCACCACAGGCAATAGTAATAAACAGTGCAGGCCACAAAGGCATATCATTAGGATTAAGGTTGGTCAGGAAGTCGCCAGCCTCGAAGCCAGGTAATAGTGTGTATTCACTCGAGACCATGATGGCAATAGTCAGACCGATTGACATGAAGAGCAGAAGCGCACCGAAGAATGGATAGAGTCTACCGATGATCTTATCGACCGGTACAATAGTAGCGATAAGATAGTAAGCAAAGATAACGCCTAGGAAGATTGATACATCCCAACCAGTTAGCTTTCCTAGTAGCCCTGCGGGTGCCGAAATAAATACCACACCAACAAGCAATAATAAGATGATGGCAAATACATTCATAAAGTGCTTTGCGCCTTTACCTAAGTATTTACCTGCCAGATTCGGAACTGACTGACCGTTATTACGAACAGACAACATACCGGAAAAGTAATCATGAACGGCACCGGCAAAAATACAACCGAAGACAATCCATAACATGGCCGCAGGGCCATAAAGAGCACCGAGAATAGGGCCAAATATGGGTCCTACACCTGCGATATTGAGCAGTTGAATAAGGTAAACCTTACCCTTAGACATAGGCACAAAATCAACGCCATCTGTTTTAGTAAATGCCGGTGTTTGGCGTTGAGCATTGATACCGAAGACCTTCTCTACGAAAGCACCATAGACAAAATATCCACCTATAAGCAGGCCGACACACATTAGAAACCACATCATAATTACACTCCCCCATTTTGAATTGCAGACAGTGTAAAGAGGTTTGTCATTTAGAAAATGGAGAATAAGGTGAGTGGTCAGATTGAGAGGGTTAACGGTTTTATATCGACCCTAAGTGGTTTTACCTTGTTACAGACCTGACAGGGTGTCAGCGGCAATGTTAAACATTTGAAAGGCAGAGCTTAACGAACTCCGGCAGTGCTCGTTGCTTTTTATGCCATCCAACTCGACTAAAAAGCTAACAGGTTATAGGAAACCGAATATCTGCTTCAGTGGTTTTAAGTAACGCCTTGAAACCGGCACTTTAGCGCCTGAGGCTGTTGTGACTTCGGCTCCGGTTTCCTGGATCTCTATTTCAGATATTGCTTCAGGACTTATCAGGTACTGTCGATGACATTTGATTAATGAGGTTTTTTCTTCCAGTACTTTTAAGGTCAAATGCGTATGTACTTGCTCCTTATCAGTTGCAACATGAACACCACTAAGATCGCTGAACGCAAACTCTACCTCTTTAATCGATATCACCTTAAGCTTACTTCCGCTATAGCAAGGGAGATGAGTTAACAGCTCAGGTGTAAGAATACTGACGGATCTTGGTTTAAGATCTATTCTGACGCGATTTAATGTCTGTTGAAGCCGCTTTTCATCAATCGGCTTTAACAGGTAATCGAAGGCGTGATTATCGAAGGCCTTGATAGCAAATTCATCGTAGGCGGTTACGAAAACGATACGTGGCATGATGTCGGGATCCAGCATGCCAATGAGTTCAATACCGGTGATCCTTGGCATTTGAATGTCCAGAAAGATCAATTGGGGCTTAAGCTTGGTGATCATCTGCAGTGCTTCGATAGCATTACTGCATTGGCCAATGATCTCTATATCTGAATTTTCACTCAGTAGATCGGCTAACTCTTCTCGAGCATAATGCTCATCATCGATAATTAGTGATGTGATCACGTATGGGTTTCCGTATAGGGTAGCTTAATGCAGACTCTGGTGTATTCATCTTTGCGACAATCGACATCTATACCAAATTCAGATCCAAACTGGTTTTGAATTCGTTTATGAACCAAATTCATCCCCAGCCCCTCCGAATTGTTATCTAACTTGTATAGCCCTGCATTATCAATTACCTCTAATATTAATAAATCATCGTGGATCTTGCCAGTAACGCTTATAAGCCCCTGCTTTAGCATATTGCTGGTACCATGCTTTACTGCATTCTCAATGATGGGTTGCAGGGTAAATGCCGGCAAACGAAAAGACAACAGACGTTCAGGGATATCTATCTCAACGTTTAGCTTATCGAGAAAGCGTGCTTTCTCGATAGTCAGATATGAATCTATATGTTCAAGTTCGTCAGAAAGAGTCACGAGTCCAGTGGTGCGTTTGAGGTTAATTCTTAAAAATTGAGATAATTGCTGGATCAGTTGCCTTGCCTTTAACGGATCTCTTTTTGTGATTGCTGCGATGGTATTGAGCGCATTGAAGAGGAAGTGAGGATTAACTTGCGCCTGCAATAGCTTCAACTCTGCCTGAGTGAGCATACTTTGTTGACGCTCGAAGCGACCAAATAAGATTTGGTTCGACAATAATCGACCAATTCCTTCACCCAGCGTACGGTTAATGTTGAGAAATAGCTTATTCTTTGGCTCGTAAAGTTTAATGGTTCCAATGACCTCATTTTCGCTACGAAGCGGGATCACTAAGCTGGAGCCTAATCTACATTGTGGCGAGATAGAACAGGAGTAAGCCATATTGACCCCATCGGCAAACATGACACAATTATTATCGATGGCATCTTGAGTTATTTTCGATGATATTGGAGTGCCTGGAATATGATGGTCGGCGCCAGTTCCAATAAAGGCCAACAGGTGCTCTCTATCGGTTATCGCAACGGCTCCTACATGGGTTTCTTCGATAATTATTTGGGCAACCTGCGTACTACTTTTTTGATTGAACCCCTTCGATAACACCCCAACGCTGCGTTCGGCAATTTTTAATGCTTGAGTTGAAAATGCGGATGAGAGTTTGTCGAACATGGTTTTTTGATCTCTTACCATACTCATAAACAGGGCTGCACCGATGGAGTTCACTAAGAGCATAGGTAGGGCAATCTGTTTGACCAACTCCCATGCATCGGCAAAAGGTTGAGCGACGAGTAAAATAACCCCCATCTGAAGCATCTCTGCACAAAAGGTTACCAGACAAACCAACAAAGGGGCGTAAATTAGTTCACTTTTGTCTTGCCTGCGTAAATAGAGACTGACTATGCCCGCTGAAAACCCTTCGAGAGTCGTAGAAATTGCACAGGCCAGATCGGTAAAACCTCCCATGCTGTATCTGTGTAAACCTCCCGTAAGTCCGACTAAAAAACCTGTCACAGGCCCGCCTAACAGCCCGCCTAAGACGGCCCCCATGGCACGGGTATTGGCAATAGCATCGTTTGTCTGTTCACCAAAGTAGGTTGCCATGATGCAAAAACCGGAAAAAATCAGGTAAATGAATATCTTGTGAGGCAAACGGGTTGCGGCTTCTGCAAAGAACTTGAATAAAGGGGTCTTACTGACAAGATAGACCATCACCAGATAAAGGCTCATCTGTTGAGTTAAAAGTAAAATCAACGACATGATAAGTATTCCAATGAGTCATTGTTGGCATTCAGTAGCAAGATATGCAGAATATCAATTCAAATTTCGGTTGAGATCTATCTGTGAGTGTAAGAGCAAAGTCTAATTTTCGAAAATAATTTATTAAAGATATAGATAGTTTGTACCTCATAATGAGACAGCGTATATCGAACTCAGCAACTGCCCATGAAGTTATGCTATTAATGTTACCCCTTGGGAAAGCGATTAGCAAAGAGGAGTAACACTCTTGATGCATAAATAGTTAGAGCTCATGCTTATTATCACACCAGCTCAGCAAATACGATGACTGCTGCACAGTGGCGTGAATTTTATAGCAGCAAAAAAAAGCCACACAAGGTGGCTTTTAGTTGGTCGCACTCAATAGACGCTATTCTTGAGTTTTAGCGCGCTTAACCATAGATAAATTTGGCGATAAACAGCGCCGCTAATACCAGCACACCAAAACTTAAATCTTTATAACGGCCACTCATTAACTTGATCACTGCGTAAGAGATAAAGCCCATCGCGATACCGGTAGCGATGGAAAAAGTCAGCGGCATTAAAATACAAACCACCACCACAGGCGCGGCTTCGGTAATGTCTTCCCATTCAACATGCACTAGGCCTGACATCATCAAAATAGCGACATAAAATAGCGTTCCAGCGGTGGCGTATGCAGGCACCATTCCCGCGAGAGGAGAGATAAACAGTGAACCCAAAAACAGTAACCCCACCACGACCGCGGTTAAGCCTGTGCGCCCACCCGCACTCACGCCCGCCGTGCTCTCAATGTAACTGGTGGTGGTAGACGTTCCCAACATCGCCCCCGCTATGGTTGCAGTACTGTCAGCGGTTAATGCTCTGTTTAGCCGTGGTAGTTTACCCTTGTCATCTAAAAAGCCACCTCGCTGTGCGACAGCAATCAAAGTGCCTGAAGTGTCAAACAGATCAACAAATAAAAATGCGAATACCACCGACAACATGCTCACTTCAAGCACACTCGATAGATCCATCTTCATAAAGGTAGGCATGATTGATGGCGGCATAGCCACCATACCCTGATACTGCACATCACCAAATAACAGCCCAAGCCCAGTTACCGCCAGAATGCTAACAATTACCGCAGACTTCATCCCTCTGTGCACCATGGCAATAATCAAGAAAAATCCCAGTACCGCCATCACCGCCGGAAATGCTGTCACATCCCCCATCGTCACCAAGGTTGCTGGGCTTGCCACCACAATCCCGGCACTTTTTAAGCCAATCAGCGCTAAGAACAAGCCGATACCAGCCGCTATGCCTATGCGTAAAGACATAGGAATACTATTAACAATCCACTCTCGAATACGTACCAGTGACAGCACTAAAAAACAGATCCCCGATAGAAACACCGCCCCGAGTGCGGTTTCCCATGAATAACCCATCTCACCCACAACCGTGTAGGTGAAAAAGGCGTTCAAGCCCATTCCTGGTGCAAGCGCTATCGGATAGTTAGCAACAATCCCCATAATCAAGCAACCAATAGCCGCGGCTAAACAGGTGGCAACAAACACTGCGCCATGGTCCATTCCCGCATCGGCGAGCATCATAGGGTTAACAAAGATGATATAGGCCATGGTTAAAAAGGTGGTCAAGCCAGCAACAGCCTCTTGTTTTAACGACGTTTGATTTTCTTTTAGTTTGAATAGTTTTTCTAGCATGGAACAAGGTTCCTTGATTTTTATTATGTAGGGTTAATACGGTTTCTACTGTCATATAAATGTTTACGAACTGTTAAGCTCGCACATTTTTAGGCGATTATACGGGCAGATATCAGTTGATGCTAGCGATTTGCTCTAGCTTAGAACAGGCTAATTTAAATAGTATTTTTTGAAAGAAGAACAAACAAAGTCAAGCAGGCTAAAAGGATATATGGCACTCAAATAAGCTTTACACTTATATCCAGAACTTCAATTTTAATCAAATGCAATTAAGCTGCATTGCGCTTTTGCAAGTCGCCGTGAATATGTCCCTATAGGCTCTTCTAAATCATCCATGATTTAGAAGCTTGCACAGCCCAATTCAGATGAATAGCTAGCAAGCCCCCTTTAGTAGCTAACTCATTATTAGATAAAAACGAGCTCGTTTACGTCTAATAATGAGTTAGAGCAATGCAGGGAGCAATTGCCGAGTGAAGCTTCAGGGCTGAATCCCAGTGCCTTTAAGTCTAAAATAGGCCATATTGAAATTGCAGAGCATGCGCCCTGTGTCTTAACAAGCCGCCACAAGTACGTCCATGTAGGCTCTGCTAAATCATCCGTGATTTAGAAGCTTGCACGCCCCACAGCACATGCTCTGCCAGCAAGTTCAATGTAGCGTCTGACACGCTTCTGGACAGAAACGAGTTTGTAACGCCCCTCTAAAAAGTGAACCATGTGCTGGCGGGCGATTTGCTCAGCAAATGGCATGACAGCCTTGGAGAATTTTAATTCAGAGGCTTGTTAGTAACCTTTGCAAACTGCCAAACATCTCTATTTGCATATAAAACCCAGCTAAGCTTCGGGGATACTAAATAGAAACACAAAATATCGGTAGTATCCTGAAAATCAGAAAAATCTTTCCAATTTAAATGAAAGCTACCACTCAACCGCCTGATTTCACCAGTAGACTTATATATCCGTTCAAATTTCTCAAAAGCAAATACAGTCTCATTACTCTTAAATTCAGGGAGGGGTGAGAATAATTGTTCAAAATCTTCTTTGGTTAGCCAATTGTCTAGCTCTGAATTTTCACCTTGAATCATTGCCCAATCACTAGATATAAGGTTCAATTCAAGATCGTTTTCTATGTCAATAATTGACTTCAAATCGTCAAACTTCAATTGCCCCCTCCTTGGCTACTAACGCCCATTTAAGGGGCTGATAATAGTTTGCTAAAATGTGTAGCGTAGCGAAACCGAGCAAACTGCACAGTCCTTATTGATTAGCTTGTTAGGGTTACGTTGCACCCACATTTAAATCTAGTTCTTCTTTTATAGGCTTAACATTAACCTTTTTAGGGATAAAAAAGAAATGCTCACTGCTATTGTTAATTATTAGAGTTAGTTTATTGATATCAGCTAACTCTGTGATTTCATATTTAGTTATTTGCTCCCAAGGAAACAAAACAATAGCACCACCTTTTAACCTAACTATTCCGTTAGGGCCAGAATCGATTTTTATAGGCGACAACCAAGAAATAACATACAACAACCAACATAACGTAAAACCAAAAGTTGGTGCGATCCATAACCTTGAGATAACCGTTTGGACATAGTTATCATGTGCAACTAGTGAAACAATGATTAAAATAAGAAATATCAGAGACCACTTTAGGCAGCGTAATAATACTTCTTTTGATATGAGATTAAGCTTCTCTTGATGTTTGATTGAGAAAGCCCAAGGTTCAGTCCACTTCATAAATCGAGAGTAACCCTAACGCCTACTTAAGCGGAAAAATATAGTTGGCTAAAATGTTGAACGGAGTGAAAACAGCCAACTGTATTTTTTCCGTTTGAAGTTCTTGTTAGCAGTTACTTATATAAACCTTCGACATATTTATTAATTGGCTCTTCCAAAAGATCTTGTGGGTGATCGCCTCCAAAAGTTGCCCACTTACTTTCACCTGAAAATGTAGTGTTACCAATTTCTTTTTTTGTTTTTGAGTCAAAGGTAATTATTTGAATTTCGAGCTTATCAGATATCCCAGACCATTCAGTTGCACGATCTTCCCAATGAAGAATGATCGGCTGGACGTAATACCCATATGTATCAGAATCAATTGTGTCTAGGCAACTGTCACCATCACATTCAGTAGTAATAGATACTTTACGAGAATTTTTGGAAAATGCCCTTCTTACTTCATTCGCTGTCATACGACCAGAAGTTCTATATTCTTTATCGTCATACCATCCATTTTTAGGTGTAGAAATTAATACACCTGTGTTTTTATTTAATTGTATTTCTGGTTTTTGAAATTCATTGTGTTTATAAGAAGAGCTACACCCAGCTAAAGTTAATAAAGTGGCTCCCAAAAAGATAATACTACGATTCATGCACATAACTCCTTTGTACTGCTAACGCCCGCATAAGGGGCTGGTAATAGTTTGCTAAAATGTGAAGCGAAGCGGAACCGAGCAAACTGTTACCAGTTGATCTTCACCCGATAAAATAGACACCGTCCATTTTCAAAATAATCTCTGCTCAAATTCAACAGGTGTTTTATATCCTAAGCTCGAATGTAGGCGCTGTCTATTGTAGAAATAGTTTAAATAACCTTTGAGCTTAGAATGTAATTTAGTGCTCGTTGCAAATGTGTTCCCTCTGATCACATCCGCTTTCAATGAATGAAAAAAAGACTCAACCTCAGCATTGTCTGTACAACAACCAGGCCTGTTCATGCTGGCTATAATGTTGTGACACGCTAAATACTGCTGAACCACATGAGCTCTGTACTCTGCCCCTCTATCGGTGTGAAAAAGGACAGTCTCACTGGGTTTACGCTTTCTTATTGCGAGTTTCAAGGCCTTTAAAGTCAACTCAGTTGTTTTGTTCTCCCCAAATGCCCAGCCTATTACTCGGCGGGAAAACAAGTCGATGACAACAGCTAAATAATGCCACCGAGCCCCTACTTTTAAGTACGTAATATCTCCAGACCATTGCTGGTTCATATCTGTTGCTTTGGCCATATCTTTACGCCTATTTTCAATGGCTTTGTAGAAGAACTTTACTTTCGCTGGTTTACTGTAAGTCTTTAATGCTCGAGCCCTTAGGCCATTCTCTCGCATCAATCTAGCGACTCGCTTTTCACTGGTAATAACGCCTTCTTTTATAAGAGCATGAAATACACGGGGGCTACCATACGTTTGGTGATTGGCATTAAATACTTGCTCAATCTTTATCAGCAAATTAGCATCAGAAACTGCTCGTGAAGATATAGGGCGATGACACCAAGCATAATAACTGGTAAGCCCCCAGTTTTCTAGACACTTTCTAGGTTTTCATAATACTGCTTCTCGAACTTGATCGGAGACAGTCCATTATTACTACCATGATGCCGCACTGGATTATAGAAATATTCGATATAGTTAAATACTTCTGAGCGTGCTTCATCTCTGGTTTTATAGACTTTTCGCTTAACCCTGTCTTTTTTCAGCAGCGAGAAGAAACTCTCAGCGACAGCATTATCATGGCAGTTTCCTCTTCGGCTCATACTGGCTTCAAGGTTGTGTTCTTTTAGAAAACTACGCCAATCTGAGCAGGTATATTGCACTCCTTGATCGGAATGTATTAGCACCTTTTCTGTAGGTGAGCGTCTCCATATAGCCATCAATAGAGCATCTATAACTAACTCTGCCTTCGGTGTACTTTTCATCGTCCATCCTACGACTTGTCTTGAAAAAAGGTCTATCACAACGGTGAGATACAGCCAGCCTTCATGGGTACGAATATAAGTGAAATCGGTCACCCAAATCATATTGGGTTTGACGACATCAAAGCCTCGATTTAATGTATTAGGTGCCGTATGGTTAACATCGCCTCCGCCAAAGGTTGGATTGCGTTTATAACCTCGTACAGCTTTAATTTCAGCCTGTTTCATGATTCGATATACACGGTTTTTACCAACAACTTCACCATCATCTTTAAGGTCCAAGGTGATATTTCGATAGCCATAAACGCAACCACTTTCCAGCCAAAACTGTTTAATCTTACCCAGCAAGCGTTTGTCTTCAGTCGCTCTTCGACTCTGAGGTTCCTTCAGCCAGGCATAGAAACCACTACGATGGACTCCAAGTATTTCGCATAAGATTTTCACAGGATACTGCTTGAGCCTAGACTTTATGAACGTGTACTTTTCTTTGACTCGCTTGCAAAGTACACGGCGGCCTCCTTTAGGATGTTTCGCTCTTCGGTTACACGGCGAAGCTCCGCCTTGAGCTTACGTATTTCGTCTTGCTGATTATCAATGGTGATGTGCTGCTTTTCTGGCTTATCAAACTTGTTAATCCAGTTGTGCAAACTTTTGGAAGTAACCCCTAATCTGTCAGCAACATCTGCTATTTTATAGCCACGTTCAGTGACCTGTTTAACGGCTTCAATTTTGAACTCATCGGGATATCGTTTTCCGCGCATGTAACACCTCATATTTTTGGTTAAGTATAACTCTATGAAGTGTCTACTGTTCTAGGGGCTTACCACCAGTCCCGTCTTAATGCGCTTGTTATGCTACTAGAGCTCTTTAAATTGTATGTTACTAAAAAATTCTTCTGCGCTTTTATTTAGTTCTGGGTACTCTTTGCCTTTAAAGTGACGAAGAGAATACTCTGTATGTACGCCAACAGATTTTTTAAATGGGTGTATGCAATTATACCCAATATACTCTATTTGCATTACGGCTGATTTATTACTATCAATTTTTGCATTGTTATCTTGAGAAATTGTTCTGTGCTTAACGCATGTTGCACCATTAAGGTTTACTAATTTTTCGACGTTTTCTTTAAGTTCAAACCTACCAATATCAGGTGAAGATGCTCTGTGCTGGACTACGTGCGATAAGAATTCTTTATCCGAAAGGAATTCAGGGATTTCATAGAGAGACATATTTATAACGCCACTACCGTTATCCGTCACTTTAGCGCCAAGAGCAACTTGGTAGCCACTTGAAGTAATAACAGACCAACTGCCATTTTGGGGTGATAATGATGTAACACCATAAATATTAACAGGTGTGCCTGAATTCAATTTTGAGGTAGTTGTTGCGCATGAAGTCACAAACAACAACGAAGTCATAATGATGGTTAGTTTAAACACCGAACTCTCCTTGTAGCATAGACATAATGACTCCCCACTAAAGATGCTGATCTCCAATCAATCGTGGGTTAGCTGAAAGCCAGAGCCATAATAGTTTTGTTAAAGAAACTAAATCGGAGATCAGCATGAATAAACATAACATACTTTTTATTGGCCTTGATACACATAAAGAATTTGTAGAAGTTGCTTATATTGAAGATCAAAGAGGAGCGCAAGCGGTTCATTTTGGACGAGTTTCAAGTGCGAAAGCCTCTATCACTAAACTGGCTAGGCAGTTTCAATCTAAGTATCCAGAAGCAACCTTACACTTTGTGTATGAGGCAGGACCCTGCGGTTACTGGATCTACCGATTGCTTACCAGCCTAGGTTACTGTTGCTATGTTATAGCCCCTTCACTTATTCCCAAAAAGCCTGGTGAGAAAATTAAAACCGATAAACGTGATGCGCTTAAATTAGCAAAGCTGCTTAAGTCGGAAGATCTTACCGCGATTTATGTTCCAGAGCCTGAAGATGAAGCTATCCGCGATTTATCTCGTGCTCGTGAGACCGCGATGAAAGATTTAAAAGACGCCAAATACCAGCTTAAAGCGCTTCAGCTAAGAAACAATATTAACTACAGAGGCACTGCTAATTGGTCGCTAAAGCACTTACGCTGGCTGACTGAACTGATATTGCCGCACCCGAGTCAACAGATTGTCTTGCAAGAATACTTACAAACCATTTCAGAGCGGATCGCGAGGCTAAAACGGCTAGACAATGAACTTGAGCATCACGTTAAAAAGTGGCGTTACTATCCAGTCATCAAAGCCATACAAGCATTACGTGGAGTGAGGTTACTGGTTGCTGCAGGTGTCATTGCTGAGTTGGGAGACTTAACTCGCTTTGATCATCCCCGAAAACTAATGAGTTATGTAGGCTTAGTGCCTTCAGAGCACTCGAGTGGCGGCAAGCGGCATGTGGGTGCGATAACGAAATGCGGCAATGGTCGAGCAAGGCGGCTATTAGTCGAAGGGGCTCACTCCTATCGCTACCCCGCTAAGATCTCAACCGAGATGCAAATAAGACAAGAAGGTTTACCGAAAGAAATCATTGATATTGCATGGCAAGCGCAGCTTAGGCTTTGTCGTCGATACCAAAAACTCACGTACAAAGGTAAACATAACAACGTAGTCGTGACAGCCATAGCCAGAGAAATTATTGCTTATATTTGGGCTATTTCACGAGAAGTGGTACTGACAAATGTTAACCCTAAACTACGGTTGTCGAGAGTACCTGCATGATGAACGATTTTGAGCTAATACAGTGGGTCAAGCATCGGATGTGACACGATCACCGAGGGCGTTAGGATGGCAATACGGTTAACTCTGTATTGAACCACGAACATAGACTGAAGACAGGTGTCACGACGGATTATGTAAGGTAGGCGCTGCTTATTGAAAGATAAGTAATCCACGGATATCAGCATGACAACCGACGAAATTGCTTGCTTCATCGACTGTGTTAGCTCAATCCAATTTGGATGAGAAGAAAAGATAAAGGCTTAAGTATTTAGGCCGGTATCGTCATGTTCTGCTTGACGTGGGGAGTCATACCAACGCCCCATTAAGAGGCAAAAAACAGCTTGCTACAATGCCTGAGGAACGAAGGACAGCAAGCTGTTTTTTGTCCTTTTGAATGGCTTGTATGGATAATAAACCCACCTAATTACACTTAATTCCCAGTTTCGGGTAATGTGAGACCCAGGCTTTAGCTGCAACTAAAGCTTTCATTTGTCGTAGTTCGATTGAATGATGGATCCTCTATCGAGAGACCGATAACAAGAAAGAACGCGACAAACGACTCCAAGCAAAATACTCGAATAGTCTACTGGGTCTCGAACCCGCATTTGCAAGCAAGAGTTAGCTTATTATGAAATCAAAAACTAATCAAAACATTAACGTTGGTGTCGATACTGGTAAGTACCAACTCGACATTTATATTCGACCATTAGATATCTATTTCACCGTTTCTAACGATGATAAAGGGATTAAAGAAGCAGTGCGCCTCATTAAAAAGCACCATCCTGAGCGTATTGTCATTGAAGCGACAGGACGTCTTGAGATGCCCTTTATCATGGCTTGTGCTAACGCCAATTTACCCTTCGTGATAGCCAATCCAGTTCACATTAAACGCTTTGCTGGAGCAATAGGCCAACGCGCTAAAACAGATAAGCTAGACGCACAGCTGATAGCTCATTACAGTGAAGCGATTAAACCTAGGCTATCAACGCTGAAACCTGATGTCATGCAGGCTATGAGCGATCTCGTAGGAAGGCGGAGCCAGCTTTTGGTCATGCAAACGATGGAAAAGAATCGGCTTCAAATTCTCCCTCAAGAGCTTGCAATGACGATCAAGCCAATCTTAACGGTCTTCAAAAATCAGATAACGAAGATAGAAGATAAAATCGTTAAACTCATCGAATCGAACGCTGACTACCAAGCTAAAAACCTTATCCTGCAAAGCATGAAAGGAATAGGTAAAATTGCCGCAACATCCATTATCAGTAACCTACCAGAGCTTGGCTATATTAATAACAAAGAAGCCAGTTCGTTGGTTGGTGTAGCACCGATGAATAAAGAAAGTGGACGCTTTAAAGGCCATAGAAAAATCCAGGGAGGGCGACATCAAGTTAGAACCGTTTTGTACATGGCAATGATGTCAGCAATACAATCCAACCCCGTTTTTAAAGAGACTTATCAGCGACTCGTTGCAGCTGGAAAACCTAAGAAAGTAGCCATTATTGCCTGCATAAGGAAGATGGTTGTGATCTTAAATTCGATGCTAAGAGATGGTGTTTTGTGGGAAGCGCCAAAAGCTTAAAATTAGTTATTGACGCCATAGTCTCTTGTTAGTATGCTTTAGCACGGTCAAAGATTGTTTCCACACAACCGCTAATTGTTGGAAATAAACTTGATGCATTTATATGATGCTTATCTAAAACATCAATTAATTCAAAAGCTTTACTTGATGGAAGTTTAAATTCACATAACACTAAACCATCAAGTCTAGACTTTAACTCTTGCAGGCCTAGCAAAGTATTGTTTTCGCTTTTTTCTTCGTTATTTTTATTATTAATGTATGTTACATAATTTTTGATACATACAGGAAGAAAGCCACGATGTTTGATATTTCCAAATTCATACTGGCATGTGAAAAGCC
Source organism: Shewanella sp. KX20019 (assembly GCF_016757755.1). Lineage (NCBI taxonomy): Bacteria > Pseudomonadati > Pseudomonadota > Gammaproteobacteria > Alteromonadales > Shewanellaceae > Shewanella > Shewanella sp. KX20019. The sequence continues at coordinate 3,914,607 of NZ_CP068437.1, forward strand.
CTTTTTGAGCTTTTAGATGTGCATTAAAGTAGGTTGGTGGTTTGACAATACCAAATGTAATATCTTCTTCAGAGTTATTATAAATTTCATTATGGTGCTTATCTAACTCACTTTGGCCTTTAAATTCACTCCAGCCCGCATTCAAAGCAAACACTGATAAAGATTTAACTTTAGAACCTTTTTCAATTTGTTCAATACACTGCTTAGCTGCAAAATATGCTGCTATTAATGAATGGTTAGTCCAGTCAAGAAGTCTAGTTGGGAGACCGTAATGCTGTGCTAGCGCTAATATAGAAAGGTACTCTTGATCAGGCCAAACTTTTTCGTGACGAAGAATCTGAGATACCTCTTGGGTATTATCTAAAGTATCTAAAATTTTATAGATAAGGTTTTCATTTGGTAAATGGAAACCATTTGAATTAACTTCTTTAATAAAAGAAACTATTAATTCCCACTCCATTTCTCGTTGCTGCCCGAAAGTTCGCTTAGGGCCTTTTTGAATACCTAAATATGGAATTTCAGTTTCGTCACGGTAAACGGAAGGCAACAAAGACCATTTAGAATCACCTTGCCCTCGAAAAATGTAATTTTTAAAGGGGTGTGAATTTATATCCCCAAAAGGTGATATTGCTTTAATCAAATTTTCAACAGTATTAAACCTTCTGGATTCTAGCATCTCAACTCCGTTTGCATACTAACGATCTAGCTCACGAGCCGCAGGTCTCGTGAAGCGAGTTGTTAAGGATGACTGGAGTGCAAGCCTGCAGGCTATGTTCAACTTATTTCATCCCTAAAAAATAGATGTTCCACTGAAGCCCCTCTGGGAAGCTTATTGTCTTCAGGGAGTATCCTTACTTGACGTGCTCGTTGTGTCCTTTTGAACCCGTTCAACGGCGCAAACGAGTTGCGTCAAGCTAGCATATTTACACGACCGCTTCCAATCACCTTTTCGACTTGAAATATCTGTTTATAGGTCTAAAACTGATTTTACAAATGCCGAAAATAAGCTACCCAGACGTCTTTAACATTTTAATATACGGCGTGCGCGTTTTGCCAAGCCATGTTGAAAAAGCGTGCACAGTAAAAAGCCTGAAAAAATCATTAATAACAGCTTATTAAACCTTTACGCTTAAGATTGTATCCAATACACCTAGGGAGAAAAGTGAGTCGCACACTTTGCTTTCCGGTTATCTGAACTTTTCATGAACGCACACTTACATCTTACTGAATTTACGCCTATTTCTCTTTTCACTCAATAGCAAACCGTGAACTGATTACGCAAAATTTAGAGATTAACCGCACAAAACCGATACGACTGTATAAAAGTACAAACATTGGTTAACTAAAAGGTTCTCGCTAGGCGGAACCCATACCTTTCCGACTGATGAGAAAAAGTATTACAAAGAGGTCAGTGTTGCATAGGGCAAATTACTGGAGATAACACGTAATGGGGCATAAATGCTTTAGCTGCTGATAAAAGTGGTTCCAATTGCCCGCGGCAGGTGCTGGACAGGATGTTCGAATGTTGTGATCACATGGATGTGAATGAACGACCGTATGTGCAGGCGCGGCTGAGGCTCGCCGCGAGCACCTCCTTGTGGGCTCAACGAAAGCGTCCCTGTTTTCGACGGCCTCAGCCGCACCTACACTAGGTTATAAAAGCAAAAAATCTCAGCATTAGAGTTACCAATAAAAGCTTTTAAATTAGATAAAACTCCACATCAGTGAACATCAGAACTTACATTTAAGTAGCCAAATTTGCAGACTGCAATCTTCCCCGTTGGAAATTTTGCTTTTAAAAAAAAAAGCCGGGGCGCTGAGGGATTGTCAATGGGCGCAAGCGCTTTGCCCCTTGGCTCGGGTGTGGGCGAAGCGCCACGACGTTGTCGGCCACAAGGCCGCACTACCTTGAAACCATATTGAGATACCAATAATTTGATGTAGATGTAGATGTAGATGTAGATGTAGAAAATTTACCCTTTGCCAAATTACAGGCAAAAAAAATGCCTGCTCAAAGAGCAGGCAGACATATTCAAATGTTCCTAGAGGAAATCGGCATAATGCTGCTAGCGTTGATTCAACACAAACACATAACCAAAATACTATTAATTAGTGAACATCAAATTGCAGGCAAAAAAAATGCCTGCTCAAAGAGCAGGCAGACATATTCAAGTGTTCCTAGAGGAAATCGGCATAATGCTGCTAGCGTTGATTCAACACAAACACATAACCAAAATACTATTAATTAGTGAACATCAAATTGCAGGCAAAAAAATGCCTGCTCAAAGAGCAGGCAGACATATTCAAGTGTTCCTAATGGAAATCGGTTAGCGCGCTAGCGTTAATCAATGGCACGTTGACAATCGTCAACATACAACTTGCGTCTAAACACACCCAAAGGGTGCTATAAGGTTGATGGATATGGAACTACTTTAAAGGAGGGTTAGCCCTAAAAAGTCATGGCGAAAAAACCGCCACGCAAAACATCTGTATTTAACCAAGAGCTTTGCGAATAAATGGTAGAACTAGTTGCAAGTGACATAATCATTACTCCAAACAAAGTTGTAAAAAAAATACTCTAATCAATTTAACTACGGGGTTGAGACCAATTAAACTGATGAGTCAACTTGTCGCTCGATTCCTTGGAGAATTATCCTTCCTGGATAGACTAACCTTGATAGGCATTAACCCTAATCAAGAGTTGCCATTATAGGGTTTCGTAATTTAATTACAACTACTAATTAAGAATAATCCCAAAACTGGCCATAAACGTAATTTAACCACACCCGGCACACCTCGAGATCACAAAAGCGGCCGCTTTTGCGAACCACACCTAAGTACTGGCGATTATCGGTCAAGAAAATTACGGTTAAATAACGATAATCGACAGACACATGATCTTGTGAGTGACCAAATAGCAAATGGGCAGGGCAAAAAAAAGCCCGCTCAATGAGCGGGCAAGACATATTCAAGTGTTCCAGATGGAAATTGGTTAACGCGCTAGCGGTAATCAATTGCAAATTGATGTTCAACTTACAACTTGGTCTATAAACACCTTATAAAGGTGCAATAAAGGATGATGAAAACGGCTGACTACAAGTAGGTTAGCCCTTGTATGCCATGGTATATATACCGCCACGCAAAACATCTGTGTTTAACCAAAAGCTCTGCGAATAAATTGTGCTGCTCATTGTAAAAGACATAATCGTTACTCCTAACTAAGTTGAATTCCAAATACTGTGCTTGTTGTTACAACCCATCTTGGGTTAAGCAAAGTCAACTTGTCGCTCGATTCCTTGGAGAATTATCCATCCTGGATAGACTAGCTCGATTAGGCACCTGCCTAACCAACGAGAATCATTATAACGAAATGTAGTTTTATTACAACTATTTTTATTAAAAAAGCTAAAAAACACCCTTTAATGTAATTTTATTACATGAATACAGCTAAAAAAGCCGACTCCTTAGTCGGCATTAAAATAATTATACCCATCCAACCTGAAGATGGGTATACACCAAACTTACTGGCTATCGACCATGTAGTTAAACAGCCCCACCAAAGGCGTTGCCGTAGGCGAGCCGTATTGTGGATGCCCTTCAGTCGCGCTGCCAGCAATATCCAAATGAGTATAAGCGATAGGTTTGTCACTATTTAAGCCGTGGCGACTTAATCCTGAAGCCTCAATTAGAAATGCGGCAGGGTATTGATGCCCTCGCGCAGTAATTGAAGAGGGAGCGTTATTAGATGAAAGCATATCAGCGGCACTCGATGGATCTATAATTTTACTAAAATCATCTCGGCGCAATTGTGACACCTCAATAGGTTCGCCCCAAACAGCTGCTTGTTGCTGTATACGGTTAGCGACATTAGCCTGCTTAGCCACACTATTTTCTACTGCCGCTGTATAACCACCAAAACAACGAACAACATGGCCGGTTAAAGTCGCGACTGAAAACATCTCTGGATTAACCGCAGATTGCGCCTTAATACGTAGGTGGGAGAGCAAGTCGGCTAAAACAAGTCGACCTTCGGCATCGGTATTACCGATGCGCACCCGTTTACCTGCATGGCTGGCAATGATCTCGTCGGTGACAAACGCTTCGCTACCAATGCTATTGCGTACTAACCCCAGCTCGGCAACAATACGAATGCCTTTGGGCTTAAGCATACTAACGGTTTTCATTAACCCCGCCACAGCCGCTGCGCCGCCTTTATCACGGCTCATGCCAGCCATTCCACCAGCAATCTTTATATCTGCCCCACCGGTGTCGTAAACAACTCCTTTGCCGGCAAATAAGAAAGTACGTTCAATATCGCCTTCACCGACATATTCAAGCTTAACCACTCGAGGCTGATGCCGGAGTACTGCAAAAGATGAACGACCTACTGCACTCAGTAGCGGATAGTCACGCTCTAGAATATCTCTATCTTCAACAACTGACATGGTTAAGCCGCTATCAGCAAGTGCAGCCAAACAGTAATCAGCAAAAGCTGGGGCTGACATACGTTCAGGTTCGGTACCACATAAGTCTCTGGCGAGAGTACGCCCCACTTCAATCGCCGTTAACGTCGCCGCATGATGCGTATCGCTCAGCAAACCAATACACTCTAGTTGCGCATCTGCACCGCCCGCTTCTCGCAGCTCTAATGCTTGCCATAACTCTTGACCACAAGCTAAAGCAGCAACTTCGGTCGATTTTTGATAGCGCGCGTCAGCGATACCATTAACTAGCAATAATGGTCGTTTTGCCCCCGCCTCTTTAGCGACTCGGATCCCTTTACGCGCAGCGTCAGCAAATACTCGTACATCTTCATACTCATCACTTGCCTTAGTTACCGGTGATATAACTAATCGGCCACCCGCTAAACCTGGCGCAAACAACAGAGTTACGGATTTGCCGACTCGCTGGTCAACTTTCTGACCATGGTTTGCCAGCAGTGCAACTTCTTCAACCTTAATCGCATTGAGATCGGCAGCAACAACCACTAGCGCATCCCATCCATTACCTTCGAAAATCGCCTCTTGAGAGGCTACATCAACATATTTAACTACAGCCATGACCCTTCCTTTTTATTTTTAATTGCTGGCATTATTGTCCTATTGAGCACAGATTACCAACGACTTAATTGTGCTTAAAAATTTATCTGGCAACTTCAGCTGACAGCCACTCGCTAAAGCACAGTAAACCACTCTTGCGTAAACAAAGATTGTGGTAGAATATTGCGGTTTTCAGCCTCAAGCGCACCAGCGCTCTAGTGATAATTTGAGTAATAGGGGAATTTTCTGTGACTGCACTAAACCAGCTACAACCACAAGCACTATGGCAATGGTTCGAACAAATCTGTGCCATTCCACACCCATCTAAGCATGAGCAAGCGTTGAGTGAGCATATTCAAGCTTGGGCAAAAGACAAACAGCTTTCAGTTATTGAAGATAAAGTCGGTAACCTTATTATTAAGAAAGCCGCAACTGCGGGCATGGAAGATCGTAAAATAGTGGTGCTACAAGCCCATATCGATATGGTCCCGCAAAAGAATGCCGATAAAGAGCATGATTTTGAAAAAGACCCTATTGATGCTTATGTTGATGGTGACTGGGTAAAAGCGAGAGGCACTACGCTGGGGGCAGATAACGGCATTGGTATGGCTTCGGCTTTAGCTGTTCTTGGTGCTGATAACATTGCCCATGGTCCACTTGAAGTGTTATTAACTATCGATGAAGAAGCTGGAATGACGGGTGCGTTTGGCCTAGAAGCCGGCATGCTTGAAGCTGACATTCTTATTAATACCGACTCTGAGCAAGAGGGCGAGATTTACATGGGCTGCGCTGGCGGTGTTGATGGTCAAATCAGTGTGCCTATGGTGTGGCAGTCTCCAGAGCCAACAAACTCAAGCTTTACACTATCAATTGCGGGTCTTAAGGGTGGCCATTCAGGGGTCAACATTCATTTAGGTCGCGGTAATGCCAATAAATTGCTCGCTAGATTCCTATTCGATCATAGCGATGAGCTTGCACTTGAGCTAACTAACTTCACTGGCGGTTCACTGCGTAATGCGATTCCCCGTGAAGCGCAAATTAGCTTTATGACGCCCGCTGAAAACGTAACACTACTACAGCAACGTATTGCGGAGTTCCAGGCATTGGTTCGCCAAGAGTTGGCTATTGCAGATCCTGACACGACGCTGACACTCACTGAGATCCCAGCAGAAACAAAGGTGATGAGTGAAGACTCACAACAGATATTAATTGATATCCTCAATGCCTGCCCTAACGGCGTAGTGCGCATGAGCGATGAAGTTGCTGGCGTAACTGAAACCTCACTAAATGTCGGCGTCATCAGTACTGAAACTGATTCTGTGCAAGTGCTTTGCCTTATCCGTTCATTAATCGACTCTGGCCGTGAAGAGATAGAGGGTGTGTTGACCTCATTGAGTAACCTTGCGGGTGCCAACGTTGAATTTAGTGGTGCTTACCCTGGTTGGAAGCCTGACAACAGCTCACCGGTTATGGAAAGTGTCCGTGCTACTTACGAAGACATCTATAACAAAGAGCCAACAATCATGGTGATCCATGCTGGCCTTGAGTGCGGTTTGTTTAAGAAGCCTTATCCAGAGATGGACATGGTATCGATTGGTCCGACTATTCGCTATCCACATAGCCCAGATGAGAAAGTTAACATCACTACCGTTGGTCAGTACTGGAAACTGTTGTTAGCAGTGCTTGAGCGTACTCCGGTTAAAGATTAAACCCTTTAAATAGTGACAACCAAATAAAAAGCCGCTGATGTAAATTCAGCGGCTTTTTTTATCTTGGTTGAGACTCAGCTAAAACGCTTTCTAAAAGCCTAAGTCTAGTTGCGATGCACTTGCTGCACTCGCCTCATCATTAATGGCTTGTTTAGAGGCCAACCCCACTGCAACGCCCAATAAGCGTATTCCTCGGCCCTGTTGTCTTTCTAGCGCTTGTGCCAATAACTGGTAAAACAGATTAACAGACACTTCATCACTTCGGTGCTCAATTGTGGTTTGTTTAAAGTCATCAAACTTAAGCTTTACCACTTGTTTATGAATAGTACGATCTTTGGCACTACGATTGACTCTAGCCCCCAGCTCTTGGATCAATTGCGGCATTACGGCTTTGCACTGTTCCAGCGTGTGAATATCTTTCGCTAAGGTAGTTTCAACACCAACCGACTTACGCTCTCTATTGGCAGAAATCCCCCGCGTGTCGATGCCTTTAGCGCGCTCTATCAATACCCCTCCAAACTTACCAAAACGCTCAACTAAAGCGTCATCAGAATAGGCCTGCACGTCGCTACACGTATGCAGACCAATATCCGCTAACTTCTTAGCGGTGACTTTACCCACTCCTGGAATTTTAATCAGCGGTAATGTTTTTACAAACTCTTCAATCATTTCAGGACGGATAACATATTGGCCATTAGGTTTATTGAGATCAGATGCTATTTTTGCTAAAAACTTAACCGGTGCAATTCCAGCAGATGCAGTGAGTCCCGTCGCCAGCAAAATATCCTGCCTGATGGCTTCTGCAATACGGGTGGCAGAGCCTTGGCAGTGAGGACTGTCGGTGACATCCAGATAGGCTTCATCTAACGATAGTGGCTCAATGTGGCTAGTATATTTAGCAAACACCGCGCGAATTTGAGTCGAAACGTCTTTATATACCTGCATACGACCAGGCACTAAGATGAGATCAGGGCAAAGCTTAAGTGCATAAGCTGATGCCATTGCTGAGCGCACACCATATTTTCTTGCTTCATAGCTGCAAGTACTTATCACACCACGACGATCACTTCTGCCGCCAACAGCTATGGGTTTACCTCTAAGCTCAGGAAAATCACGCATCTCTACTGCAGCGTAAAAGCAGTCCATATCGACATGAATTATTTTTTGCAATCTCAACTCCTCCACAATAGATGTTACTGTATATATAAACAGTACTCAAGAGGCGTTAAGTAAATTATGCGTTCAAAGTGTGGGGGAGCAAGCATATAGGATCGAAAACGGAGCCAATTGGCTCCGTTTTGCTTAACCTGATGCTTTAAGCGTTAGCGGTCTAGATCTTGAACTGCTTAATGTTGCTTGATAATGACTCTGTCACCTGGGCAAAACTGTCAAAGTTACGTGATAGTTCTTCACTTGCAGCTAACGAGTCATCAGATAAAGCGCGAACATTCTCAACATTGCAGGCCACCTCTTCAGCAACCACGGCTTGCTGACCTACAGCGGCGGAGATCTCAATGGTTTGCTGCTGAATAGCTTCAATCGCACCGGTAATACTGTCTAGCGCGATTTCTACTTTAGCCGTGAGATCCTGACCGATATTAGCTTGCTCAACTCCCGCTTCCATCACCTGCTCTGCTTCATTGGCATTTTGCTGTAACGTCTGAATTATCTCTTGAATATTGGCGGTTGAATCTTGCGTGCGCGAGGCCAGTGTACGCACTTCATCAGCTACAACGGCAAAACCACGCCCTTGCTCACCCGCTCTCGCAGCTTCAATAGCGGCGTTAAGCGCTAACAAGTTTGTTTGCTCCGCAATGCCTCTGATGACGTTAAGCACTTCACCAATTTGCTCTGAGCGAGTGCGAAGTTGCTTAACCACTTTAGCCGCTTCAATCACCTGCACCGATAAAGACTGCATCCCTTGAGTTGCTTGTGCGACAATCGCGCCCCCCTCAATTGATTCAGTCTGTGCCTTATCGGCAAAGTCGCTGGCACGTTGTGCACTTGCCGCCATCTCTTGACTGGTATGCGCCATTTCTGTAGCCGCGGTCGCAACGGAGGCTATCTCCGCTTTCTGCTGTGCAACAGAATTGAGTGCTCGCTCGCTGACTTCTGCTGCGGCTGTAACACCATTTTCAACCTCTAAGGTTAAATCGCGAGTATCTTGCAGCATCCCCTGCACTTTTGCTGCAAATCGGTTGAAAGCATCACCGAGTTGCCCAAGTTCATCCTCTCTGTCCATTTCGATACGTTTTGCCAGATCGCTATCGCCTTCGGCAATATCTTCCATCGCCAGCAATAAGCTATTAATCTGTTTTCTGAACGGCATTAACATGCCCCAAACCGTGACACCGACAAAGAGCATTATCAAACAAGCAAGTAAAATTGAGTTGATGATAGCGTCGGTCACTGGCGCCTCAATAACCTCCGTTGGCAACATGAATGCTAGGTGCCATCTCTGTGCAGGGAAATCACCACCCACTTCCACAAAACTGACTCTTTGCGATTCGCCTTTAAAGGTTACTTCGGCAAAACCTGTGCGTTGAGACTGCATTTGACGACTCAGCGCATTAAAACCTTCACTATCTCTAAATTGGTTGTCTATTTCAGCAGCGTCAGAACCCGGTGGGAATTTCTCAGTAAAACCAGGAAAGTATACTAATTTTCCAGCATCAGTAATGAGGAACGCTTGGCCTGAACCTTGGTACTTAATTGGTGCTAAGAGTTCGCTACCAATGGTGTCGATCAGAATATCCATACCACCGATGCCGATGAACCGACCGGACTGATCTTTTACAACTGTTTTAACGGTTGCAGATATTGAACCATCATTGGCATCAACAGCAGGATCACCGACAAACATACCATTTTGGTCAATGGCTTCTTGCCACCACGGGCGCTTATTAGTGTAGTACTCACTGTCGTTGTAGCGACCATTAAGGTCAAAGTATTCAAAGGTATTGGCGGAGCCGAAAAACACTGACTTAATGTCACTGTCTGTATCGGAGAAGAACTTAAAATACTCAACAATAGCACTGTACTGTTTATCTGCAGATAGATCGCTTAAGCGGCGATCATATTTTCCGAACCACTCTAATACTGTCGGATCAGCAAACACAGCATGAATTAATTGACCTTTGGCGACAAAATAGCTGCGAACTTCGTTAGATTTAAGTTGTACTAAACTCGTTAAGTCATTGTCGATTTGCTGACGGGTACTGGTACTTTCATTCTTAACTAAGAACAATGCTACAATGGTGAAAAGTACCGCCAAAGCGCCAACAATAGTCACAACCAGCTGCATACTTAGCGAGCGTTTAAACCAATGCATCCTATATCCCTTTATTATTATATTTTTTTAGGAATAATGAATTTAACAGAAAACTGACAAGATTAAAGCACAAAATTCAACATTAAGTACTAACTGTATAAATAGCAGTTTACGGAGCACGAAAGGAATTTGTCGCGTTGTTTAGCAACGCGAGTCTCAGATAAAGAATGGCGGAATACAATATTATTTGATAGTCGACGTTACCAGATAAGACTTTTTAACACTCTCGATCTTAAGACTGTAACGTTCAAAATAGCTTTGTGAGCATTGACAGTTCATCTACAGAAAGTGTCGACTTAGTCGTGTTGGCTTTATGGGGGTGTGAACGACAATATCCGGACTGAGCCATTTCAAGCTGTTGTTCTAGACGCTCAATCTTACAAAGAAGACGTTCGATTTTAAGCTGATTTTCACTGTCATATACGTTGCTTTTTACAGAAATAATCATAACCTCTCCTCTGCATTGGGTTTGAGTTAGCTTTCAATTCAATCACATTACTGCAATTTAAGGTTAGTCTAAAAACCCTACACGACCAGCAATTTTTGTGTTTTATTGCTTGAGTAGAAATAGTAATGTCTAGTAGCTGAATACTCGCTGTATAGCTGCATGGAAAGCAACAGAAATGGGATAAGTTAAATAGTAGTAGAGGGAGTAGAAGGAGTAGAAGGAGTAGAAGGAGTAGGCACCATCACTAATCGTAGCTCTGGTGCCAATAAAACATCAATCTTTCAAAAATAGCGGACTACATTTTACTTTGTAGATAATTGGGTAAACCAACCATATCAATCAAGCCTAACTGCTTCTCTAACCAATACATATGATCCGATTCAGTCTCTTCGAGTAAGACCTCTAAAATTTCACGACTCTCGTAATCACTTTTCTGCTCACACAGTGCAATTGCGCTACGTAGATTATCAGCAACTTGATACTCGTATGCTAAATCATTCTTAAGCATCTGCTCTGTGTTTTTACCAATATTAAGCGGCTCACGGCTGGCAACGTCAGGTGTGCCTTCTAAAAAGAGGATGCGCTGCACCAGTTTTTTGGCATGTTCGCGTTCATCATCTGATTCATGGGAGATCCGCTCATGCAACTCATTCAAGCCCCAATCTTCGTACATCAATCCGTGTACAAAATATTGATCCATTGCCGACAACTCACCGGTGAGGAGTTTATTTAATGTGTCGATGACATCTTTATTGCCTTTCATAATAGTCTCCGGTTAGTCCATTTTCGATTGTAAGTAGTTTTGAATGCCCATCAGTGAAATAAGCTCTAACTGAGCTTCGAGCCAATCTAAATGCTCCTCTTCATCTTCTAACAGATCTTCTAACATATCTCGGCTAACGTAGTCTGCGGAGAGTTCGCACAAAGCAATTGCTTCACGCAATGACACAAGCTGCTCCTCTAACATCACTTTGTCGCATTCCAGCATCTCTTGGCTGTGCTCGCCGATGCGAATTTTGTCCAGTTGCTGCAGATTAGGTAGTCCTTCAAGGAACAATATCCTCTCAATCACTTTGTCGGCATGCTTCATATCTTGGATTGATTTTTTGTAAGCTTTTTCATTTAGCTCACCCAAGCCCCAGTTTTTAAACATTCTGGCATGGAGGAAATATTGGTTAATGGCGGTTAGCTCACTAGTCAACACCTTGTTTAGCTGGCTAATGACCTTAGGTTGTCCTTTCATCTGCTCATCCTTAGTAAAATTGATCTATATCAATATTTACAGCCTAGAACAAAAAACAACCAAACACAAATTAACCTTACATTTCAGTGATTTAATAAGGATAACCATTATCATTAGCACTACAATTACCAATTAGCGACGACTCTGTTAATTGACGATTTTATTGAGCAAAACTAGGGGATTGAGAGAAGCGATTTACAGACATTGATAATATTAAAACGTTGCTGCGGATGCTGAATAGTCAATAAAATAGTAAACAGCATTAAATATAGCGATAAAAGATATAAAAAAGGCTCCAAAAAAGGAGCCTTAATCATCGTCACGAACACCAGCTTAGATAATTCTGTTCTGCTCTAGCTTTTCGCGGCGCTCTTGTTCAGCCATTCTGGCCTTACGTTTGTCACATGGATCATCACAATCACATGCTTTCTCAATTCCTAGTGCGCCTAGACCACCGCAGCTTCCTGCCACCACTTGTCTCTTAACAAGGTAACCTATCGACATTAAGAAAAAAAATGCGAGTAACGCGACAAATGCCGCTATAAATGTGCTCATATTCGACTCCTACTACTGAGTAACGAAAGGTTTAAAAGCTTCACTATAAAAAACTTTAAAGCCATCTTGCTGCTTTTCTATTAGCATTATCGCAAGATGCTCGCGATTAGCAAGTTCTAGTGACTCCTGAGTCCCTAAAACCATCATAGCTGTAGCATAACCATCGGCAATCATTGACTCTTCGTGCAACACAGTGACAGACGCCAACCTATGGTTTATAGGGTAACCCGTTCTTGGGTCAATCAAGTGCGAGAAGCGTACGTCCTCCTCCTCAAAATAATTACGATAGTCACCAGAGGTTGCCATTGCCATATTTTTAGGGGAAATTACCTGCTGAATTGCGCCGCCCATTTCACCTGGTTGCTCTATAGCAATAACCCACAGAGAGCCATCGGCTTTAGTACCACGAAGGCTAATTTCACCACCGATCTCAACCAAGTAACCCATTGGATGATACTTATCTAAAAGAGCAGCTATTTTATCAACACCAAACCCTTTTGCAATTGATGAAAGATCAACATATAAATCAGGATTTTGCTTGCTGATTTTATTTCCAGATAGCGACAAATACTCGATACCAGTGCGGCTCTTAGCTTCTGCAATAACCTCTTTCGTCGGAATTGACGTTGGACGTTTATCAGGACCAAAACCCCATAAATTAACTAATGGCCCTAAGGTAATGTCGAGAGCACCATCGGTAATTTTGTATAGTTCTATACCTTCCGCAATCACTTTAGCAGTATCAGCTGAAACTTCCATTTGAGCGTTACGACTCATCTGGTTGAATCTAGATAACTCCGAATTAGGACGGTAAGTTGACATTTGATCGTTCACTTTCTCAAGAGCCAGATCAATTTCCGCCTGTAAGAGCTGAACATCCGGCAGCGACTCACTGCGCACAACTTTAATATGATAAGTTGTGCCCATTGTGTTACCGGACAGTGAAATTACTTCAGCAGGTTTAGCACATCCTGAAATAAAAAAGGCTAACCCGATAAGGGCCAGCCAGTTTACTAAGGTCTTAAACATTATGACCTAGATCTCCAATTAGAGAGGGTTTAGCCACCGAAGTCATCTAGTAAGATGTTTTCATCTTCGACACCAAGATCTTTAAGCATACCGATCACAGCAGCGTTCATCATCGGTGGGCCACACATGTAGAACTCACAATCTTCTGGCGCTTCATGATCACGTAGATAGTTTTCAAACAACACATTGTGAATGAAACCCGTGTAACCATCCCAGTTATCTTCAGGCTGTGGATCAGACAGTGCAACATGCCACTTAAAGTTGTCATTATCAGCCGCTAGGCCATCAAAATCTTCAACGTAGAACATTTCACGGCTTGAACGCGCACCATACCAAAAGCTAATCTTACGCTTTGAGTTAAGGCGCTTAAGCTGATCGAAGATGTGTGAACGCATTGGTGCCATACCTGCACCACCACCAATGAATACCATTTCTGCGTCAGTCTCTTTAGCAAAGAACTCACCGAATGGGCCAGAGATAGTGACCTTATCACCCGCTTTTAGGCTAAAGATGTACGATGACATCTTGCCACAAGGTAGCGATAGGTTACGCGGCGGAGGCGACGCAATACGCACGTTCAACATGATGATACCTTCCTCTTCAGGATAGTTCGCCATTGAATATGCACGGATTGTTTCGTCGTCAACTTGAGACTCAAGCTTAAAGAAACCAAAATGCTCCCAGTCACCACGGTACTCTGCAGGAATATCATAATCTGCATATTTTACGTGATGTGCTGGTGCTTCTATCTGAATGTAACCACCAGCACGGAAAGGTACTGAATCGCCACCAGGTATTTGCAACTTAAGCTCTTTAATGAAGGTCGCTTTGCTATCGTTAGAGATAACTTCGCATTCCCACTTCTTAACACCAAAGATCTCTTCTTCTAGTTCGATCTCCATATCAGCTTTAACGTTTACCTGACAAGATAAACGGCAGCCCTCACGAGCCTCACCCTTGCTGATATGATCCATCTCAGTCGGCAGAATATCACCACCACCTGATTTAACGTGTACTTTACACTGACCACAAGTACCACCGCCACCACAAGCAGAGGATACGAAAATACCGCTCTCAGCTAGTGCGCCTAGTAGCTTTCCACCTGCCGCAGTTTTAATTGCTTTATCAGCATCATCGTTGATGCCAATAGTGACATCTCCGCTCGGCACTAACTTAGATTTGGCAAATAAAATAACCAAAACTAAAACCAATACAATTGCGGTAAACATACTCACACCGAGATATACATCGATTGGAGTAGATTCAAGAATACCCATTAACTTATCCTTAAAGGTTCAAATTAAGACGTCGCTTTGGTGTCTCTTTACAGAGACACACCAGAGAACGACATGAAACCTAGAGCCATTAAACCTGCGGTAACAAAGGTAATACCCAGTCCGCGAAGCCCATTAGGAACATCAGCATATTTTAACTTCTCACGGATACCGGCAAGTAAGACAAGTGCTAATGCCCAACCGATACCGGAACCAATACCAAACACTAAACTTTCAGTCAGGTTGTAATCACGCTCAACCATGAAAGATACTGCACCGAAAATTGCGCAGTTTACAGTGATTAGCGGTAGGAAGATCCCCAATGCGTTATATAACGGCGGGAAATACTTATCCAATGCCATCTCAAGGATCTGTACCAACGCTGCGATAACACCGATAAAGGTGATGAACTTCAAGAAGCTCAAATCAGCATCTGGAACGCCCGCCCAAGCTAATGCGCCTGGAGCAAGAATACCTTGATAGATAATTTGGTTAACGGGAACTGAAATCGCCAGTACCACGATAACGGCAACACCTAAGCCCATAGCTGTTTTTACTTTCTTAGATACTGCTAAGAAGGTACACATACCGAGGAAAAAGGATAACGCCATGTTTTCAATGAAAACAGAACGAATTAGTAGACTAATATAATGTTCCATTATGCTTATCCTTTTGCTTCTACTTGCTCTGGCTTCATAGTACGAATAATCCAGATCAATGCACCGATCAGGAAGAACGCACTAGGAGGCAGAAGCAATAGGCCATTAGGCTGATACCAGCCACCGTCTGAAATCTTGCTTAAGATCTCGATGCCGAACAATGAACCGTTACCAAATAGTTCACGTACGAAGCCAACAGACAATAGGATTGCACCATAACCAATACCATTACCAATACCGTCCATGAAGCTCATCAAAGGCGGTGTCTTCATCGCATAGGCTTCAGCTCGGCCCATAACAATACAGTTAGTAATAATCAAACCTACAAATACAGATAGTTGCTTAGCAACATCGTAAGCGTAAGCTTGTAGTACTTGGTCAACCACAATTACCAATGACGCAATAATCGTCATCTGCACGATGATACGTACACTGCTTGGAATGTGGTTACGGATTAGTGAAATAAATAGATTAGACAGCGCACATACAGCGGTAAGCGCGATAGTCATTACAATGGCAGTTTCCATTTTAGCGGTAACAGCCAGTGCACTACATACACCCAAAATTTGCAATGCAATCGGGTTATTACTAAGGACAGGTCCAATTAGAACCTGTTTAAGCTCTTTAGCATCAGCCATTAGCTAAGCCCTCCATTACGCGCTTTTTCAATAAAGCGAGCAAAGCCTTCTTCACCTAACCAGAATGTCAGTGAGTTCTGCACACCGTTACCTGTTAGCGTAGCGCCCGATAGTGCATCTACACCGTATGGTGAAGCTGCAACGACAGGGTTTTTAGTAACGCTAATCGCTAGCTCACCTTTATCGTTATATAGCTTCTTGCCTTCCCATTTAGCAATCCATTGTGGGTTTTGAACTTCACCACCAAGACCAGGAGTTTCACCTGAACCGGTAAAGCTGTAGTAAACCAAGCTACGAATTGTATTTAGATCAGGCTCAACAGCCAAGAAAGCGAACATCGTTGACCACAATCCATAACCTTTAACAGGAATAATCACTGTTTGTAGTTGCTGGTTGTCATCACGAACGAGGTAAACCACGGCATTATTTGCTACACGCTTAACTGACGCAATGTCATTTTGCGGTACAAAAGAGGTCGCTGGCGTACGTGCGGCTTTCTCGGTGTCAAAAGTATCTGCATCACCAGCAACGAACTCACCGGTTTTAAGGTCAACAAGCTTAGCTTCAACATACTTATTGTATGTCTCCAAAACTTGCGCTTTCTCGACTTTGTCTTCTCTGGTATTAATCAGACCAGCAGCTTCAAGAATATACTTTTGCTTATCAAGTAGTTTGTTCTCTTGCTGAGTTGGTTTCAATAATACTGCAGCCGTCGAAACGAACATAGAGCAGATGAAACACAAGCCAACAACAACAAATAGTGTTCTTCCGAACGAATCTTTATTACTAGCCACGAGCAATCCTCCGCTTGATATTCGACTGAACCACAAAATGGTCAAATAATGGAGCAAATAGGTTAGCGAACAAGATGGCCAACATCATGCCTTCAGGGAAAGCAGGATTAATAACACGAATGAATACCGCCATAGCACCGATTAAGATACCGTAGCCCCACTTCGCATTATTAGTGAAAGACGCTGAAACAGGGTCTGTCGCCATGAACATCATACCGAATGCAAAACCACCTAACACCAGATGCCAATACCAAGGCATGGCAAACAGTGGGTTAGTATCGCTGCCAATAAAGTTCAGTAGGAATGAGACGGCAATCATACCGGCCATCACGCCACCCACGATACGCCATGAAGCAATACGGGTATAGATGATAACTGCGCCACCGATCAAGATAGCCAGAGTCGAGACTTCACCAACAGAACCTGGAATGAAACCGAAGAACGCATCCCACCAGTTTTGAGTCAGTCCATACTCCAATGTGCCTTGCGCCGCTTGGCTCAGTGCCGTAGCACCTGAGAAGCCGTCAGCAACGACCCAAGTTGTATCGCCAGACATACTTAGCGGATAAGCAAAGAAGAGGAACGCACGACCAGCAAGTGCCGGGTTTAAGAAGTTACGACCTGTGCCACCAAATATCTCTTTCGCCACAACCACACCAAAGGTGATACCTAAAGCAACCATCCATAAAGGAATTGTTGCAGGCAGTGTTAGTGCGAAAAGAATCGAGGTAACAAAGAAGCCTTCGTTAATTTCATGCCCGCGTACTGATGCAAACAGCACTTCCCAAATACCACCAACAGCGAATGTCACGGCATATATGGGTAAGAACCAACAAGCGCCATACCACATTAATGCGGCCACACCTGAGTTTGCTGTCAATTCAGTACCAAACATACCGAACAAAGCAACTTGCCACGTATCAGGAGAGGCAAAGCCTGCTACTAACGCGTCTTGTGCTTGTAAACCTACGTTGTACATACCGACAAACATAGCTGGGAATGCACAGGCCCAAACCATGATCATCATACGCTTTAGGTCCAAGTTATCACGAACATGGGTACGACCCTTGTTCACGTGACCTGGCGTATAAAAGACAGTATATGCAGCTTCAAAAAGCGCATAAAACTTCTCATATTTACCGCCTTTTTCAAATTGCGGTTCAATATTTTCGAAAATCTGTTTTAAGCCCATTAGCCTTCCCTCACGATCGTATCTAAACAGTCACGTAGATATGATGCATAGTCATATTTACCAGGACATACGAAAGTACACAGTGCCAAATCTTCTTCGTCCAACTCCAATGCACCTAATGTCGCAGCGCCATCGTAGTCACCAGAGACCAGGTCTCGTAGCAGCATAGTCGGAAGAATGTCCAGCGGCATGACACGCTCATAGTTACCAATGGGTACCATGGCACGATCCGATCCACCTGTGCTCGTTGTCATATTAAACAGACGAGAAGATGAAAGGTGCCCAAGGAATGCACGAGTGATAGAGAATTTATCAGCGCCAGGCATAGCCCAACCGATGAACTCTTTCTCTGTACCCTCTTCCAACAAGCTAATTTGGTTGTGGTAACGACCAAGATAAGCATGAGGACCGGCAGCCTTACGTCCACTCAAAACTGAACCGGAGATAATACGAACATTACCTTCGCTTACTTCATTTTGAGTCAGTTCAGCCATAGAAGCGCCAGCGACAGTGCGAACTAATCGAGGCTTAACCGCTTTAGGACCTGCTACAGATACCACACGCTGAGTGTTTAGCTCACCGGTAGTAAAGAGCTGGCCTATCGCGATAACATCTTGATAGTTAATCTGCCATACCGTTCTATTTGCAGAAGCGGGTAAAAGGAAGTGTATATGGGTACCGGCTAAGCCTGCAGGGTGTGCCCCGGCAAACTCTTCAACCTGAGCATTTGCACTTGGAATATCAGCGCCAGGAGCTTTACAAAGGTAAACTTTACCTTCAGTTAACTTTGAAAGTAGCGTTAAGCCATGTTCAAAATCTGCTTTATGCTCAGCAATCACGACGACAGGATCTGCAGCCAGTGGTTGAGTATCAATCGCGGTGACGAAAATACCAGCTGCAGTTGAATCAACCGCGGGTATTCTACTGAAAGGACGCGTTCGCAAAGTCGTCCACAAACCTGATTCAATCAGATTGTCACGTACTTGCTGAGTCTCAACTTTTCCTATTGCAGTGGCGTCAAATTTAGCAAAAGAGATACTGTCATCTCCTTCGACATCAATAACAACAGACTGCAGAACACGTTGAGCGCCCCGGTTAACTTCGGAAATGGTGCCACTGGCTAAAGCGGTATATTTCACACCCAGATTCTTTTTATCTTCAAAAAGAATCTGACCTTTTTTAACTTTATCGCCTACCTTAATTTTCATGGTAGGACGTAAGCCAATATACTCTTCACCCAAAATAGCTACATGGTTGATGGCTGGGCCATCATGAATAACTTGTTCTGGCCCACCGGCTAAGGGTAGGTCCAATCCTTTCTTTATTGTAATCATATCCACAAGCACTACGTTATGAAGGAAAGACAATGCGCCGCGTTCCTGCTAAACACACAAGTTTTAAACAAACCTTTTTTCGTGTTGAGCTAGCGCAGATTTATCGCTGAAATGCGATCGCAATCACGCTGGTCGCGCGCATTTTACCGCAAATATCACTAGGTCGCCATGAAAAATATGCCTGTTTTAAAAGGTTGCCGACGTTTTAATAACAAACATCCCAAATTAGTGAAATGTTCGCGTTTCAATTAATCGTCACCAATCCCCCTTTATCCATATGTATAAAGGGGTTAATCGATTTCCATGTAAAGAAACCCATCCGACATTAGCGTTTTATTATTAAGAAAGCCCTTGAGTCTGAATGCTGGTTATTTAAGCAAGCCTTCTTTGAAGTGTTAATCAATATGACCAAAGAATCAGATAATTGCAGCTTAAGCTGGCCATATATATGGGCAAAGTTCCTTTGACTTTTCGCCCTAAGCAACTCAAATAGCTTGTAATTCACTCTCGAAGTCGCGAGTTATTATGGTTCGGTCACCGTTTTGCTGAGTAACGGTCAAAAATAACTATCGCCACAGAATTATCTTATGACGATATAGAAACAAAAAAGCGGCCTAAGCCGCTTTTTAACACCATCGACACAATCAACATTTATAAGCCGTTTAAGATCTCATCACTTAAAATGAGTTCATCGTTGCGGTTCACGTTTATCCCTGCTGATATGATACTGCGCGCAATTTCTTTAGCCTGCTCCAATGAATGCATCTCATAAGTGCCGCATTGGTATTCATTAAGCTCAGGGATCTCAGATTGCTCAACGACCGCAAGTACGTCTTGCATGGCAGCCAACCAAGCATCAGCCACAATCGACTCTGTTGGTGTACCGATAAGGCTCATGTAAAAGCCGGTACGACAGCCCATAGGGGAAATATCGATAATCTCGACACTACCACCATTAAGATGATCACGCATAAACCCGGCAAAAAGGTGCTCAAGTGTATGGATCCCCCTTTCACTTAAAATCTCTTTATTTGGCACACAAAAGCGCAGATCAAATACCGTTATTGTATCGCCCTTAGGGGTAGACATTGATTTGGCAACACGAACAGCGGGTGCATTCATTCGAGTATGGTCAACGGTAAAGCTATCTAATAACGGCATAATTAATCTCCAAATTCACTCTTTTTTTACAATTGAGCATGGTGTGGGTTACTGCCTTAATCGACTGTAGGCATCTTCTGATATCAAGTGATACTTACGTACCCCTGCTTCGTAGTCAATATAAGCGTCATAAACTTTTTTCATTAAAGGATCTCGCTGAGATTGATCCGCAATCACTTCTTTAGAAATAATTGCCAGCTTAGCCATCACCTCTTCTGGGTATTGCTTAAGAATAACGCCATGTTCATTCAACAAAGAGTCTAACGCCGCACCATGTCTTGCAGTATATTCATCCAGCATATCTTGGTTAATCGCCTTCGACGCAACTTTTACTATGCTCTGAAGATCTGCTGGTAGCGTTTCAAACGCAGCTTCATTAACCAAAAACTCTAAGGTGCTACCAGGCTCATGCCAACCTGGGTAATAGTAGTACTTAGCCGCTTTATGCAAACCAAACGCTAAATCGTTATAGGGGCCTACCCACTCTGTTGCATCGATAGCCCCGGTTTGCAGCGCGGTATAGAGCTCACGACCTGGTAAGGTCACAGGTACTCCGCCCGCCTTTTTCAACACTTCACCACCTAATCCTGGCAGACGCATCTTTAAACCTTTGAGATCATCAATAGAGTTGATCTCCTTATTAAACCAGCCCCCCATCTGTACGCCGGTATTGCCACCCGCAAGTGGTATTATTCCAAAGGGTTGATACACCTCTTGCCATAACTCCATGCCGCCGCCATAGTGCAGCCAACCATTCATCTCTTGCGCATTAAGTCCAAAAGGAATTGAAGTGAAAAACTGCGCAGCTGGGACTTTTCCCTTCCAGTAATACGCGGCGCTATGTCCCATCTGCACAGTCCCCTGGCTCACGGCATCAAACACTTCAAACGCCGGCATCAACTCCCCAGCGCCATAGACTTTGATGTTAAGCCGCCCATTTGACATCTCTGTTACCAACTCTGCAAAACGTTCTGGCGCCATCCCAAGCCCTGGAAAATTCTTCGGCCAAGACGTTACCAACTTCCACTCAATCGGTTTCACTTCTGTCGTCGCGATCGCAGCTGAAGGGGTTTCCTCATTGCCGCATCCCGTCATCGCAATTACACTCAGTGCAATTGATAACGCTATAAATCGTTTCATCTCACTCTCCTTTGTCATCGTTTCCGTATTTTGTTAACCGTAAATCACGCTGGGTAACCAAGTTATTAAGCTCGGCCAGAGACTTAAAATCAGTAACAGCAGTAGTTGAATCACCACAAAGGGCAATACGCCACGGTAGATATCGCTGCTGCTAATTAAGTCTTTTGTCACCCCACGCAGGTAAAACAGTGCAAATCCGAATGGCGGGGTTAAAAATGAGGTTTGTAAATTCACCGCTATCATTATGCCAAGCCATATCGGGTCTAAGCCCATGGCCAATAATATTGGCGCCACTAACGGCACCACAACAAAAGTTATCTCTATAAAGTCGAGAATAAACCCGAGTAAAAAAATCACCAACATCACCAGCAATGTGGCACCAACAACCCCGCCGGGCATGTTGCTAAATAGCTGCTGAATTAACTCTTCACCACCAAAACCTCGAAACACCAAGGAGAAAATAGACGCGCCGATTAAAATAAGGAACACCATAGATGTGACCTTAACCGTGCTTAACATGACCTCTTTGAGCACCGTAAAACTTAACTGCCTTTTCAAGGCAGCAATAACCAATGCGCCAAAAGCCCCCACGGAAGCCGCTTCAGTCGGCGTGGCAACTCCAAATAGAATCGACCCTAGCACCATAAAGATAAGCACTAATGGTGGCAGCAAGGCGTTTAATATTCGCCAAACAAAATGCAAGTTAAGTTTGCTGACCTCTGCTGGTTTGGGAAAACGTTCTGGTTTGAGTTTGATCAGCAGCAAGGTATAGAGGCAGTACATGGCAAGTAGCAATATACCGGGGATCAAAGCCCCCGCAAACAGGTCGCCAACGGAAACAGATTTTGGACTAAAAATGCCCATCTGCAGCTGCGCTTGCTGGTAAGCGTTGGACAATACATCTCCGAGTAGCACCAGTGCAATCGAGGGAGGGATTATTTGACCTAGTGTGCCGGTGGCGCAGATGGCGCCGGCACTAAACGCAGGGTCATAACCGCGTTTTAACAGCGTAGGCAGAGACATCAGCCCCATCGTCACCACAGTGGCCCCGACAATGCCAGTGCTCGCTGCCAGTAACATACCGACAAAGAAAACGCTAAAAATCAGTCCTCCTCGCAGACGACCAAACAACTCAGCCATACTGGTTAACAACTGCTCTGCAACTTTAGATTTTTCTAGCACCACCCCCATAAATACAAAGAGTGGAACGGCCATTAATATCGAATTATTAATAATACCAAAAAGTCTATTAGGTAGCGCACCGAGTAGTGTCGAGTCGAAAACACCCATTAGCTCGCCAACACCAGCGAACATTAACGCGACGCCAGCCAGTGTTAATGCGACGGGATAACCAAGCATCAACACAATACAAACAACGACGAATAATAGAATCGCCATTATTTAGCCCCTGTTGCAGGGGATAAAAACAGTAACCGACTTAAACGTATTAGCTCAACAATCCCTTGCAGCATCAGGCTCACGGTAAGCGCTAGTAGCAAGGACTTTTGAATATAAACAAAGGCTAATCCTCCGGCTTCTACCGATGTTTCACCATAGCGCCAAGATGCCAATACATAATCAAAACTGGCATAGGTGATATAGAGCGATACAGGGAATAGAAAAAGTAAGCAGCCAAGAAAATCGACCCAATGCTGGCCTCGCACAGAAAAACGACGATAGAAGATATCAACCCGGACATGACCGTCGTGCTTTAAGGTATAACCTGCAGCTAGGGTAAATACAGCGCCATGGAGGTATAGCGCCATCTCTTGAATTGCTGTCGCCCCAGTATTAAAAA
This sequence comes from Shewanella sp. KX20019, assembly GCF_016757755.1. Taxonomy (NCBI): domain Bacteria; kingdom Pseudomonadati; phylum Pseudomonadota; class Gammaproteobacteria; order Alteromonadales; family Shewanellaceae; genus Shewanella; species Shewanella sp. KX20019. Next base: position 3,937,951 of record NZ_CP068437.1, read on the forward strand.
TATACCTTAATAGAACCACAGCCAGTGTCATCAGCACCATCAATAGGGTAAACCAACTTACCCCGCGACCGATGCTCTCGACCAGTTTTTCGAGTAATTTCATTATTATCAATAAGTAAATTTAAAACGTACTTATTAATAACAAATGCACAACAATAATGATACCTGACTAAAAGTAGTTTGTTTCACATTGCAGTGCCCTAAAATACAAAATCACAGCGTTATGCTGTGATTTTTACACTTTTTTAGCTATTACTAGCCTTTACATTTAGGTGATGCAGGAACCGCAGATTCTAGCGCCCACTCCTCCGGTGTAAATGTATGCATAGAGAGTGCATGTAAGCCTTGAGCGAACTCGTCAGCTAACGCCTCGTTTACCGCGCGGTGACGCCCTATTAGACGTTTGCCGACAAATTCACTACTGCTAATAATCACTTTAAAGTGAGTTTCAGAGTTTGGCGGCACGTGATGGTTATGGCTTTCGTTTATCACTTCGAGATGTGACGGTGAAAGTGCTGCGGTGAGCTTTTCGGTAATGATCTGTTCAACTGACATAACGATGTTCTCAAATGGCATAAATGCGATTGCGGCAGGTTACTGCCATGAGAAGTAAAGGTCAACTATCGCCTGTACTGCGAATAGGCTTAAATTGCTCTATATAACACTCACCCTTAAATCTTCAGATATTCCCTCTAACAACTCTACGACACTTTCGTTGCTTACCTCTTTTGGCAGCAGGACTGTGAGCTTAGAGGTGAACACGGTCTGCCCGATAGTCGATACGTGCACACGATTAAACTCCATATGCTCAATGCCAAGATCTAAGTTAACCAGTACATCGGCTATTTCTCGGGTTAAACCAGGGCGGTCTTTACAATCCACATTAAGGTGAATCACTCTAAGATCACTCTGGAGAGCGGCAATCGACTCATCAAATAAAATAGTGAGTGCGGGGAACTGTCGTTCGAACTGGGCTTTTAATTGCTGTGACATGTCATCTTCGATAGCCACCTTTAACAAAGCTGCAAAATGGTGGTCTACCTTAATCACCTTGCTGGTTATCCATTCACCACCCGCTTGCCGCGTTTCTTGAGCCAGAGCTTTAATCACACCAGGAGTAACGGAGCCTAGCACTGTTGCAATAAATATTTTTTTCATTGAAAACTCCTTGACCGTTGCCATGAGCGAAAACAGTAAGCCGCCCATTTCGCAGTTTAATAGTAGATAGCAGTATTAACTTTATACTTAACAACTATAGAGTAACTAATGAGCGCAGAGTGCGAACTGGCCAACAAAACAGTACAAATTCGACCATAGTCAATGATCACCGATGAAAGTTCGCTATTAGCTTTCTAAAGGTAAAATTAATCCTGCATTGAGTCTCTCGCAATCGTTTCGGTAGTGAATGCTCCCAATGTGCCTGCATGGGCCAATGCATTATCAATAGATCACCACTATTTAACCTCAGTACTATTTTCTGTTTAGTGAGCTTGTGGCGTAAAAAAAAGTCTCGGCTTGCACCTAATGTTACTGAGGCGATATCGCTACCCGCTTCAATCTCTGTCTCATCATCGCTATGCCAGCCCATCGATTCAGTGCCATCTTTGTAGCAGTTAACCAGCACACCGTTGCTCATCAACGAAAAGTCTCGATTCAGCTTGTGCCGCAATTTATCCGCATACTTGGGCCAGGGTAATGCTTCAATAAATAGCCCAGAGTAAAAGTAGTCACAGCCTTTATCTGCAAACCAAACTTGGCTACGAGGAATAGGATGACTTTTGCCATAGACCGTCAACTCAGGCCGACTCATTGGATATTGCATAGCTTCAGTTAATAATGCCTGTCGTTGAGCATCATTAAGGTAGTCCCTTATTAATGTATAAGGGGCTGATGTTTGCTGCGCAGTTACACCGGCCTCGACAAGGCCCTCCTCACTTTTTAGCTTATCTTGATTTGATGATGTTTTATCATCAAAGGTAAAACCCTCTTGTTCCACTTCCCCGATCCTGTCAATCCACGGCTTTAATGCTACAAAGCTATCATTACGTCTAATATATACCTAAGATCATAAATCTGCGATAATACGCGCCCGCATTTATTTGGTACTTATTGGCATATGACGACACAACTTTTAGTATCGGGCATCGAGCTCGAACTCTTCCGTTACCCTAGCAGACAAGAGTCTAATCTGCAGGCGTGGGACGCTGCCGATGAGCACTTAATAAAGCATCTGATTGACACCGAACAAACTGCAGTTAGCACCGCCATTGTCAATGATAGTTTTGGCGCATTAACGGCAGGATTATTATCCATTACTCCTGATTGGCCGCTAACATTAGAAACAGATGCAAAGACCAGTTTATTAGGCACTACCGAGAACCTCGCTCGTAATCAGCTCAATGAAGACAGCCTGACATGGGTTAACAGCCGTGACGAGTTACCCCAAGGCATTAAGCTCGTTCTCATGAAGCTGCCAAAGAATCTTAACTACTTTAGCCACCAGCTAAAGAGATTGTCACAGGTTCTTCCAGCGGGAACACAGGTGCTGATTGGGGCTAAAGCTAAGTCGATTAACAAGTCACTGCTAGAGACCATAAGTCGCAACCTTGGCGAAGCTAGCGCGAGCCTCACTTGGAAAAAGACCCGAGTGATTACCTGTATCGCAGACGGCAAAGCACGCAGCTTACCAACAACCACAAACTGGCCTGTCCCCGAGTGTAAACTCCAGATAAGCAATTTAACTAACGTATTTGCCGCCAGTAAACTCGATATTGGGGCACGGATAATGCTCGACAATATGCCTAAAGGCGATTTTAAATCGATAGTCGATTTAGGCTGCGGCAATGGTATTTTAGGCCTGCACGCTAAACAATGTTTTCCAGAAGCTTATGTCCACTTTATTGATGACTCTGAAATGGCAGCCGCTTCGGCGAAAGACAACTGGGCATTAAATGATTTAGATAACCCTCTTCTTGTTGGCGAGCAAGCCACCTTCTCTTGGGATGATTGTCTAACACATATGAACGAAGGCTTCCGCCCAGATTTAATCTTATGTAATCCGCCCTTCCACCAAGGTGAAGCCATTACCGATCATATTGCGTGGCAGATGTTTTTAGATTCGTTTAGACGCTTAAAGAACGGCGGGATCTTACATGTGGTGGGCAATCGTCATTTGGCTTATCACGTAAAATTACAGCGTATTTTTAAGAACTGCACCACAGTGGCATCTAATGGTAAATTCGTCATATTGCAGGCGCAAAAAATCAGTAAAAAAGCACAAGAACCTGAGCTCGACGCTGATCAAACACCAGACACACCACATCCACAAAGTGCCCTGTATGGTAAGCCTAACGCTTAATCAATACAGCAATAGTACATCCATAGAAGAATAAAAAACGGTGAGCAATTAGCTCACCGTTTTTTGTTGTCTCATTCTCTATGAAGCACCAATCTGCACTATTTCGCTTCCGCAACCGGATCTTCCTGCTCATCACTCTTTGGTGGCTCATTAACTAAGTGCGATTGATTAACTTGAGACTCAGCTGTCGCAGGCGGCGCAAACAGTAGCTTAAAACGTTGTGCTGGGCTGAGATTTGCCGCAAGCGTCTCTTTAAACATATCGCGCCATTCAGTAAAGGTAACAACAAGCGGATTAAAGCTATTGATAGGCTTGGTAATGCCGTACTCAACCGTTTCGACCTCTTTCTCGAAAGTAGCAAACATACGATCCCAGATAATCAAAATACCGGCATAGTTTTTATCGATATATTGCGGATTACGGCCGTGATGCACTCGATGATGCGAAGGTGTATTGATCAGCCACTCCAGGATCCCTAATGACTTTATCGCTTGAGTATGGACAAAAAACTGCAAACCTAAATTGAGTAGCACCACAAATACCACCCAGTTAGGGTCAAAACCAACCACCACTAACGGCAGCCAAAAGAGCCACATTCCAGCTAACGGATACATCAAGCTTTGACGAAATGCTGTACTAAAGTTCATGTTCTCAGAGCTATGATGAGCCACATGAGCAGCCCACATCCAGCGAATTCTATGGCTGGCGCGATGGAACCAGTAATAGCAAAAATCTTGAGCGACCATTAGTGCGATAAATGTGGCGCCATTCATCTCAATATCAAATAAACGCCAACCAAAAAACATCAAATAAAGTTTAGCGATTAACAGTCCTGTCAGAATATCGGTTAATTGATGCATACCTGCCAAGCCAAAATTACACAATACCTCCGGCAAATGGTAACGCGCATTGAGTGGTAATCTGTTTTGCCTATCCCCGACATACCACTCCAATAAAATACAGACGAAAAAAATCGGTGCTAATACCAGTAGCAATACTTCAGGGTGGGAGATCAGTGAATTAAAATCCATCTTATAAATAGTCCTTTGTTATCTGTATTTATTGCTCACTTCACAGAGGAGGTGAAGCAGCCAACTAGCTTACCAACGTGCAAAATGATCTTCAGTTAAGCCCAGCACATTGGTTAACTGATGCTTTTTACCTAAGTTATCGGTTATAACGCCGTTAAAGTGGCCGAGATACTGCCTAAAATTACTTTTAATCAGCCATAAGTTAAGCTTCTCTTGGCGGCAGTTTTGCGGGGTAAAGGTCAGCTCGACTTGACCGTTATCGGAATAGACCCGCCACTGCAGTGGTAAATCCTCAGCTGAGCGCTGCCGGGTAAACTCAAAATGTACTGCGCCAAGCAGATGACGCTCGCCATTAAGCCAAAATGCGTTTTCATTACAACCCGTTTCATTCACACCCGCAGCTAAGTTAAGCCCTAAGCGGCCCTCTTCGGTTAAGCTGTTGATACTTGCCCAACGCCAACTGGTTTCACGGCGCATGAAACCGGCACTAAAGTCATAGCCCGCAGTCACTCTTTGCAGGGGTTGTGGCTCATGGTTAATGATCAACTTGCCTTTAACATTCAATGCATTGTGCTTTTCGGTGTAAGTCCAGCCGCTGTAACCTGTTGGATTACACATTGCCATAGGCAAGCTTAGTGGTTCAGGTTGCAAATTCAGATCAGCCTCTATGCCTAAGGTCGCTAACTTTACCCGCCACGCGCCTTGCTCGATATCAAACTCAACAGTACCTTTAGCGCCACTAATCTTTGCACTGCCCTGCATCGGTGACGCGGACATCTGGTAACCCATTCCCAACGGTTTGAGCCAACTCGTTTCGAGCAATTGGTTTTGTTTAATGTCGTATAGATAGCAAAATGCACTCCCCACATAACGAATATCGGCCAGCGCAACACCAATGACGTAATGAGGCGTCACAATGCTAACAAATTGAAACTGCTTAAAATCAAAGTATTTAGCCCACTTCGAGGCAGGTTTATCCATTTCATTAAAGTAACAGAATTTATCAGTGGCTAAATTATCAACCGGACCATCGAAATGCCCATAAACAGCACAGCCCCTATCATCAATAAGGCTTTTAGGAGCGGTAGAGCTGGTAAGTACGTTAGGCGTCCATGGCACACGATTCGCTGGCATAACTCGTAGATCCGTAAGAGTATATTTGACCTTTTACTCTAACTGGAACTGACACAGGTTAAAAGCTGTTAAAGCACTTTTTGTTATCAGACTGTAAAACAATACGATTCAGCGGCTGCAGAGGATGCAATATGATGTGGTTTAACGTACTGAAAATGATGAGTCTTTGAGTAATCAAATTCATGGCGCCCATATTTAGTGCGCCATGAAAAGCTCAAATTAATTTTTAAAACTGGTAACTTATCCCGAAGTTTAAGTTTTGAGCTGTTAGTGCCTGAATAGGGATATACTGATATTCGATGTTCATGCCAAAGCCTGAATGAAAACGAACTTCCCAACCGACTGCAGTGTATAGGTCTTGGCTGTTGTCACTCTCATGGGTAAATTCGTCATTGCTAAATGGACGTCCTCTTTCATAGCTTAGCTCATTAGCACTTACACCTAACTTGGCGTATAAGCGATTTCTTTCAGAAAGCCTGTATTGACCATAAAGAGTGGCCCTAAAGCCAGAGTACTCAACGTTCTTAATACCGCTAAAAACACTGGTAAATGCCGATCCAAGTCCAGCATCTCCTGAAAAATAACCCGCTTCGATACCAAAGCTATCGTGCCACATATAGCGGTAATAAATATCATAAACAAAGTTATCGCCATCAGATGAGTCATCGTCCTTTACCCCATCAAAATCATTAAAGCCATAGCCAACGCTACCACCAATAACATGATCCCCTTGTGCAGCCATAGCACTGCAACTCAATAACCCCGCGACAACGAATGTTAAAATACGCATATTGATTCCTTTAATACACTTTTAGGAAAGCAGTGCATTCTACTATCCCTTTAATAAATAAACAGTTCAGTTACATAGCTGAGAGATATTACATCAATATTTACAACGTAATCCAGAGAAAAAGCAGTCAAAAACGCTATTAACGCAAATCTCACTTCGACTGTGGAATTCAGATCCTGTTCTGGTATGCTGAAGCCATCTAATTTCTGACAAAACAGTGATAATGAAATCTCTAACTCTAGTGATAGCCGCTGCATTTACCGTTATCGGTTGTGCCAACCAAGCTCCGACTCATATTGCATTGAATCCCGAAGTGCCTAGCATTACCCAGCAGACAAGTGCTGAACTGCCGATCGCAATTGACACTATCGATACCCGCTCAGCCAATTTTATTGTGCGCTTTAATGACGGCGATAATGCAGCACGGTTAGTGAGTCCAAGCGAGGCACCGCGAGTACAAATGGATCAGGTCTTTAGAGAGGGGTTTTCTCAAGCTGGTTATCGCATCGATCCAAGTTCAGTAAAGCATTTGCAGATCCAAATAGAGCAGCTATTAACCGATGTAGATGAGGGCACTTTTGGCTTTGAAGCTAACAGCCAGATCATCATCAATGTTATCGCCCAAAATACCAATCAATCGCTGACTAAACGTTATCGAGCCAAAGGCATGTTAAAAGGTCCGTTTAGTGCAGATTTTGCCACCTTGGAGCTTGAAATGAACAAATTACTCGGCCAACTTACTCGTGACATTATTAACGACCCAGAACTTAACCAGTTCATACAACAATAACCAAGGAAGACTATGAAATCCTGGATGATAAAATGCATTAGCTTTACTGTATTGCTGCTAAGCCCTGTTGCTCATGCTGTCGATATTCAACCAAACACGCTTTACCCCGAAGTTGAGTTCGACACCAGCATGGGAAAGATAGTGGTTGAGCTCGACAGAACCCGCGCGCCACTTACTGTTGATAATTTTCTCACCTACGTTGTAAAAGGTCACTATGACAACACACTCTTTCACCGTGTTATTGCAGACTTTGTGGTACAAGGCGGCGGGCTAGATTTAGAAAAAGAGGAACGCCCTACAGATCAACCTATTGTAAATGAATCTGGTAATGGCTTGTCAAACCTCACAGGCACTATTGCAATGGCACGAGAAAATGAGCCGCATTCAGCCACCAGCCAATTTTACTTTAACGTTGTCGATAATGAGAAATTAGACCCCTCCTCACGCCGCTGGGGCTATGCCGTTTTTGGTGAAGTCACCTCGGGAATGGAAGTATTAGCGGCAATGGCGCTCGTCCCAACTGAGTTTAATCGCAAGCTGGAGTGGCCTGATTTTCCAATCGAAGACATCGTCCTTAAGCAGGCTAGATTATTGCCTAGAAAGTAGCACTTCTCAGCCGCTTTGAATACTTTATAAAATAAATCTGTATTTTAGAGTGAAAAACCTAAAAGTCGTTCTATACTTATATCGCTAAAGTAAAAGGAGGCGGTTCAATGACCCCAAATGAGTTCATTGATGATAAAGCGCCCCAGCTGGCTTTCTATGGAAAAGCGTTTTTAAGTAATCAACTCGATTTCAATGAGATCCAGCTATATCTATGGGACACCCTAGAAGAATGGCAGATGTATGACCATCAGGGTGATGCGCAAACAGATATGGAACGTGTGTTTTGGCACTTACTGCATTCCTTTGACAAATGGCCCTGTTGGGCAATTAGAGGCAATCAGTTCTTGAGGCAGCAAGTCGACGACTGCTGTGACTACCTCAGTATTGGTGGGCAGATCCCTCAAGGATGTGTAGGTATCAGACCTTAGTTTCGATCTTATGCTTTAACTAGAAGTGACACCCCAAGCCCAAACCCTTTCGGTTTGGGCTTTTTAGTGGATTTAATCATTTATTCGTTGTCCCATCATTAAACCCTTGAACCAAAACACACTCGCCCGTAAGCTGTTTCTATCCTTACTTGTTAAGCAAGCATATGCCTTCTGTTTCCAAGACCTCTTATTCTCAGCGCATCAAAGACTCACTCTCAATCTACTGCCATAAACGGGTATTGAGTCTATTACTTTTGGGGTTTTCAGCGGGTTTACCTCTTATGCTGGTGTTCTCAACACTCTCTTTTTGGTTAAGAGAAGCTGGCGTAGATAGAACGGCTATTGGTTACTTCAGTTGGATAGCATTGGTCTATGGTTTCAAATGGGCATGGTCTCCGCTAGTCGATCGAATGTCACTGCCGATATTGACCAAGCTACTTGGTCGGCGCAGGGGCTGGATGATATTCGCCCAACTTATTTTAGTCGCTGCCATTGTAGGGATGAGTCAGAGCGACCCTCTGGTCGATATTGAAAAGTTAGCACTTTTTGCCTTAATGGTCGCCTTTGCATCTGCGACTCAGGACATTGTTATTGATGCATTCAGAATTGAATCGGCATCACAGAAAATGCAAGCAGCATTAGCCGCTGCCTATCAAGTGGGTTACCGCAGCGCGATGATTATCGCCACTGCAGGTGCATTAACCATCGCCGCCTGGATTGAGCCCAATAATGAAACCTACAGCTTAGTGTCTTGGCAAACAGCCTATTTGGCCATGGCTGGCTTGATGTCGATTGGCATCATCACCACACTGTTTAGTGCTGAACCCAAAGTTGAAACTAAAGAGGCGGACGAGAAAGAAGCAGAACTTAAGCAGCAGTTTTCTAGGCGCTATCCAAAGCTCATAGCAGCCACTCTGTCTTGGTTATACACCGCCAGTGTTTTACCCTTTCTCGACTTTTTTAAGCGCTATGGTAAAAGTGCCATCCTAATTCTATTGTTGATATCGACTTATCGAATTTCAGATATCGTGATGGGCGTAATGGCCAATGTATTTTACGTCGACATGGGGTTTTCTAAAGCCGAGATAGCCACATTAAGTAAAGTCTATGGTTTAATCATGACGCTTGTCGGGGCTGGAGCTGGCGGGCTATTAGTGGCTAAGTACGGCACAATGAGAACCCTTTTTCTAGGCGCTTTTTTAGTTGCTACTACCAACCTACTGTTTGCCTATCAAGCTCTCCTTGGCTACAACGTGCCTTTTCTAACACTGGCTATTTCAGTCGATAACTTTAGTGGTGGCGTGGCAACCGCGGCCTTTATCGCTTATCTATCGAGCCTAACCAGCACGGGTTATAGTGCGACTCAATACGCATTGTTGTCATCCATCATGTTGCTATTCCCTAAGTTTGTCGCTGGTTTCTCCGGCGCCTATATCGATGCTTATGACTACGTCAGTTTCTTTATTGGTGCCAGCTTAATTGGCTTCCCTGTATTGGGGCTTATTGTCTTAGTGCAAAAGTACGTCCCCGATAGTCGGAGCACTCCAGCAGACGTCAGCCCCCAACAAAAAGAGCTCAACAGTTGACTGTGAGCTCTCATTAAAACCATCCGCTGTCGACGCTAGCGATTAGCCATTAAAATGGTTAGTCGTGACGGCGACTAATCTCGGAAGTTATTAAACTGGAAAGGCTGCCCAAGATCAGATTCGCGCGCTAGCGCCATTACCGCTTGTAGATCATCACGTTTTTTACCCGTGACACGCACTGAGTCGCCCTGAATAGAGGATTGCACTTTAAGCTTGCTGTCTTTTATCTGTTTAACCAGTTTCTTCGCGATGAGTGTTTCAATACCCTCTTTAAACTTCACCCGTAAAGAGAAAGTTTTACCGCTATGTACCGCTTTATCATCAACATCCATCGACTTAGGATCAACATTACGTTTGCTCAATTGCATCCGCAGAATATCCACCAACTGCTGACATTGAAAATCATCTTCTGCTGATAACGTTACAACATGGTCTTTGTACTCAAAACTGGCTTCTTTGCCGCGAAAATCAAAGCGGCCTTGCAATTCTCGTACAGAATTATCCACAGCGTTACGTAATTCGACTTCATTTACTTCAGACACTATATCCATTGAAGGCATGCGCTTGATCCTTAAAATTTGATTTAACGGTATTTTACCCACGAAAAGCGATGACTTGAAGAGCCAATAAAGATTAAATTGATACCAAGCATAGTTATAGGTGACTTTGTCGGCCTATTTTTTTATGATGAAGACAAATAACTTCAGTGTGCATGATGTGATCAACAGACAAAACATTTTCAAGCTCGCGTTAGCAATGACCTTGATAGTCGTTAGTTATTTGGTTTTTTCTAAACCGAACTATAACATCAACACCATTGCTCATTTTGATAAAATAGGTCATATCGGCAGTTTTTTTGTCCTATCCTATCTGACGTACTTTGCGTTCAAACCAAGATGGTATCTGCTTGCGTGCGTATTAGCCTTCTATGCCGTTTTTATCGAAATAGTCCAATCTCAGCTTTCTTATCGCAGTGCCTCCGTCGCTGATTTCATTGCTGATATGATAGGTATTTTACTGTTTTATATAACGCAGTGGCTCTATAGCAAATACTTTAAGGCAGCTAAGATTATCGACAATAGCACTGGCTAAATAATGCGGCCCACGCCTGATAATTAAACAACATAAGTTACTGATTATGACTTTAGCAAAGGATTCAACTGCAACAAACTCTGCCAGATTAAAACAGATCTCTATTGTGGGCGCCGGCGCTATAGGCCAGCTGATATACCATCAGCTAAGTTCAGCAGCTAATGGGAGTAACGTATCGTTAAACATCATTAGCCGAGACAAGTATTCACGCACACACACACTTACCTTTACCGATCTAAACAATGTCGAGTCTACTCATACAGCAGAGCTTGTTGGCCAAGATGACTATGAGCAACAATTACCTAAGACCGAACTACTCATTGTTTGTGTAAAAGCCTATCAAGTTGCTACAGCCCTGAAAATACTCATCCCAATGCTCAGCAGTAACTGCCACATATTACTGCTACATAATGGCATGGGGCCACACTTAGACGTTGCCAACATGCTCAAAGGACAAAGCCTAACTCTTGGCACTACCTCCCAAGGTGCATTGAAGCAATCTGCATGGCATACGAAACAAACTGGCAAAGGTGTTACTCAGCTAGGCACTTTTAATAGCCAAAGTGCTTTTAATACTCAAAACGCTTTTCCCTCGCAACAGGCTGCGAGTCAGCACAGTGGAGCTGAGCCATTAGTGTTACCTGAATCACTTAAAAATATTCTGTTAGCAGCCATACCACACAGTCAGTGGTGCGCGGATATCTTAACCATGCTATGGCAAAAACTAGCCATTAATGTGGCAATAAATCCGTTGACGGCTATCCACAATTGTCGAAATGGAGAACTAGCAGATGAACAATACCGCGATAGCATCACAGCCGCAGTCACAGAACTGGTTTACGTTGCCAAAGCGGAACATATTTCATTAGCGTTATCTCCATTGTTAGAGCGGGTCTACCAAGTAATAGCGCTCACTGCTGATAATTACTCATCTATGCATCAAGATGTGCAACATCAGCGAACCACCGAAATAGACGCTATTAATGGCTTTGTAGTACAAATAGCAAAACGGCATGGAATTGCGACGCCTCACAACCAGCAACTTGTCGACCACATTGAGCATTTAGAGCTGCAATATCAGCGTTAGTCTCTACGACTAATGACGAGCATACACAGCTCTAGCTCATTTCAAGCAAGATTCTGAATTCAAGCTAAAATTAAGCCATTACAGCCAATTTACAATCAAGTGATTGGAAAGAAAAAGGCGCGTTCGATGCAAAGAGAACAATGGAATTCTAGAACTGGCTTCATTCTAGCCGCAGTAGGCTCAGCTATCGGTTTGGGTAATATTTGGCGCTTCCCCTATATGGCTTATGAAAATGGCGGTGGCGCATTCTTTATCCCTTATCTGTTTGCCATGCTCTCGGCCGGTATTCCCTTTATGATCATGGAATTTAGCCTTGGGCATAAATACCGCGGCGCAGCACCAAAAGTGTTTGCCAAACTAGGGCAAAGCATCGGCTTTAGATTCGAATGGTTAGGTTGGTTCCAGGTCTTTATCGCCGCGGTAATTGCCGTTTATTATGTCGCCATTATTGGCTGGGCGATGTCCTACTTAGTTTTTTCTGTCACTCAAAGCTGGGGCACTGATACCAATAGCTTCTTCTTCGATGAATACCTTGGCTTGGGTGACAACTCCCCCACTAAGCTTGGTGACCTGCAGCTTCACATTGCAATACCGATGACCATTGCTTGGTCAATCACCACCCTTGCGGTTTATTCTGGTGTTAAAGCTGGAATTGAGCGCGCCAGTAAAATCATGATGCCTTTACTCTTTATCATGGTGTTACTGCTAATCGGTAGGATCATCATGTTACCGGGCGCATTAGAAGGGCTAAACTACCTGTTTAGGCCGGACTTTAGTAAAATTCTCGACGCTAAAGTATGGTCAGCAGCCTACGGACAAATATTTTTCACCTTAAGCGTCGGCTTTGCCATCATGCTCGCCTATTCCAGTTACTTGCCTGAAAAGTCCGACATTAACAACAATGCCTTTATGACGGTATTGATTAATTGCGGCTTTTCCATTCTCGGCGGGATCATGATTTTTGCGGTATTGGGCTATATGGCGGCCGAACAATCGAAACCGATCACCGAAGTGGTCTCATCGGGGGTGGGATTGGCTTTTGTCACCATTCCTGCAGCAATTAACTTGTTGCCAATCCCCTATATTCTTGGGCCCTTGTTCTTTCTTGCCTTAGTGGTCGCGGGGATTAGCTCGCACATATCGATTATTGAAGCGGTAGTATCTGCAGTGATTGATAAAGTCACTATTTCAAGAAAAAAAGCGGCGTTATTGGTGTGTGGACTAGGTTATGTCACTTCACTCGCCTTCTCGACTAATGGCGGCTTACTGCTACTGGATCTGGTGGACTACTTCATCAATAACGTGGCACTCCTTAGCAGTTGTTTGATTGAACTACTGATCATGGGCTGGCTGTTTAAACTGGCAGATGTAAGAGAGTACGTTAACCGCTGTAGCGAGTTTAGTATCGGCAAATGGCTTATCGTCTGCTTACGCTTCGTAAGCCCGATTATGTTGGCGGGTATTTTGGTCAAAAATCTAATCAATACCATTCAAAATGGCTACGGCGACTATCCAATTGCTGATCAGCTATTTCTTGGCTGGGGACTTATCGCACTAATGCTTTTCTGTGCCATATTTATCGGCCTAGTTTCAAACCAACATCTACCGCAGGAGCGTAAACCATGAGTACTGGAGCTATTGTAATGATGGTATTGTCGTTAATCATCACTTGGGGCGGCGCAGCAATCTGTATTGCTATTGCAATGAAAGCATCACGGAAGCAATAAGTGCATCCTAAAATGACTTGTACTTAGCAGCCTCAATCCTTAAACTCTGTAGCAATTAAAACTGTTGCTAAGCCATTGATGAGTAAGCCTACAACTTCACTTAAAAAGTATTCGCTGCCCCCTAAGTTTGCGCCATCGATTAGTATCCGCACCAGTATCTGGCTGTACCTTGCCGCCATATCACTAACACTTTTCAGCGTGCTATTTCTCGATAGAAATATTGCCAGTTGGATGCATGAATACAGTCACGCCAGTTTTATCTTTAAGCCCTTGAGCCAGATGCCGCTACTGTTTGAAATATTATCCGTGCTGGTATTGATCTGCTGCGTCACCCAGAAAGGCCGCCAAAGGTTTGCTTCGTTAGCACTTACTTTAGCCATAACCTTAATCATTGCCAGTGCCGTTCGCCTGAGTGCTAAGTTTATCTTTGGCCGTACTTGGCCAGAAACTTGGATCCATACAGCAACGGGTAGTAACCCTTCTTGGATAACCGACAGCGTAGAGGGCTTCCACCCATTTGCCCAAGGTCTGGCGTACAACTCCTTCCCCTCAGGGCACGCGCTGTTTACTTTCGCCTTGGTGAGTGTATTTTGGTGGCGTTTTCCTGGTTTAAAAGTGATTTGGGCCATTGCTATGCTCGGTGCTATTGCGGGCCAGATTGGACAGAACTACCACTTTCTAGGCGATCTGCTGGCAGGAGCCACTTTCGGAGTACTAACGGCTCATATGTCGATTAACATAAGCCGCTATCTATTGTCGCGATTCAAGCCTGCTCGCTAAGGCCTATATTTGACGTATGACTGTAAGTTAGCTCAAGCAAAACTCTAATGACTGAAACATTGAGGCAAGCTACTAGCCCCACATAACTAAAATCGCCGCAATGGCAATCATCACTAGTGCGGCCATATCTTTTATTTTAACCTTTTCTTTTAGCCAAAATGCCGCAATGAGTAGCGTAAAGAAAACCTCAATTTGCCCTAGCGTTTTAACGTAAGGCACCGTTTGCAAAGACATAGCGCTAAACCAACCAATAGAGCCTAGGCAACTGGTCAGGCTGGTGAGTAACGTCAGCTTCGGCCGTTTGAATAAGCTATCAATCGTGCTTCTATCTGCCACATAGGCATATATCACCAACACCGATGTTTGAATGGCAATAATAAACAACAAAACCCACGCCGCTCGATGAGGAAAGGGTAAATCTAAACTAAGACTGGCAGCACGCACCCACAATGAAGTCAGCGCAAATGCGCCACCACAAGCAAGCCCGAGCATAACGGTGGCAACTGATATCTGTGTTAACTTTTTACCACTGCTCATAATGAAAACAGCGACGCCACCGAGCAAGACTCCCAACCAACCTAGCCATGACAGATAAGTGCCAAAGAAAACCACGCCCAAAATAGCAGCCATCAATGCTTCACTCTTAGCTAGACCAGCACCGACGGCAAAGTTTCGCATTTTGAACAGCTTAACCATCAACACAGTTGCAAGGATCTGCATTGCTGCGGCCGCGAGCACATAGAGGCTGAATTTAGGAGTAATGAAAGGCAAGCCCACTGGCTGCCAATAATATAAGCCGCCTAAATAGATGAGTGCGATGGGCGTCGCCCATAAAAAGCGCGCCAAAGTCACCGCTGCGGTATTAACCTCTTTACTGAGTTGGCTTTGGAATGCGTTGCGCCAAGCCTGCATGGCAGCCGCTAGAAAAGTAAATAGAATCCATGCCATTGGGTATTGCACCTAAAGTCGTCGAACATCAAAGCCAAGTAGCTGCATATTATGCCTGCAGATGGCGGAATTATCTCTGCGAACCACAGATAGTGAATATTTGTGGTGATGATATAGCAGTGGGAGGATAATAATGCTTGAGCATTTTGTAGCTCGCCTTTGGACATAAACGAGCAACTGAATGGCCGTTGATAGTTCCAACAACAATGACATTTCCTACGTCCGTGTAGGTCAGATTCACGAGGTAGAGCAATGCAGGGAGCAATTGCCGAGTGAACCTTCTGGGCTGGATCCCAGTGCCTTTAAGTCTAAAATAGGCCATATTGAAATTGCAGAGCATGCGCCCTGTGTCTTAGCAAGCCGCCACAAGTACGTCCATGTAGGCTCTGCTAAATCATCCGTGATTTAGAAGCTTTCACGCCCCACAGCACATGCTCTGCCAGCAAGTTCAATGTAGCGTCTGACACGTTTTTGGACAGAAATGTACTAGATAATTTGCTCTAATGCGGGTGACTCAGATGAGAAAAAGTATCTTAGTTTTATTCGAAAGCCCTAATTCGCTTCGACCCCTTTATCAATTGGTTGAATTCGGCCTATTTGTTCTTCAAACTTTATGGTTTTTAGCTAAAACCATTTCTATAAATAAAGCCAAATACATGCTCGAGTATTTTCTTTTGTATTGCGTTGCGATCTACACCTTCTCGATCTTTACACAAAGATACGCCTTTTACTTCCCGGTCAGAGTCGCATTCGTCGATATACACAAAATGACCTGCGCCTTGCTCAATACCTACTAAATTCGCACCTTGAATATGGTCTGCATAATATTTGGAATGTGCGGTGTACGGCAGAAAATCATTTTCTACAGAGCCCAGAACCAGAGCAGGAACCTTTATGCTCTCTAGGCTATTTTCGCTAACCGCATGGCCTAGGGCCGGATCTAAAGCAATAACTGCAGCAACTCGATCGTCTCGCATTTGCTCTGCTAGCAAGCCTATTTTCTTTACCATTTCGTCACTCATTGGCTTACGCTTTCTATGCTGGCCATAATCGCAGCCTTTATCATCTTTTGCCATTTCTGTCGCGCAATAGACTTCCGATTTACCCGCTTCTAAATTCGCTCCCGCCATTGCTAAAGACGTAAACCCGCCTGAAGAATGTCCAAGCATTATTACCTTGTCCGTTTTAAGCGAGGTATTAAAGAGCTTCTCTTCAGATAAACTATCGATCGCAAAGCTTATATCTTGTGGGCGCTGCCAGAACCGCATAGCCGAACTAGGATCGATGTTTTCAGACCCATAAACCCATGACTCACCAAAATGAGCTACCCCCGCAACAACCCAACCTTGCGAGGCTAATGCATAGCCCAGCCAGTTCATTTCACGAGGAGAGCCAAAGGCGCCGTGAGAGATAATCGCAACCCGGTGGCTGCTTTGCTTCGGTGATAAGCAAATCGTCGCTTCACAGGATTCTGAACCACTTTGATACCAAAACTTGATTTTAACCGGTCGATTCACTTGCTGATTAAAAAAATCTACTTCTGTTGTCTTCAGTTCCATTGCACCGCTAGAGAAGGCTTGAGCACTGCCAAAAAGAGTAAGCAACATAAGGCCAAAACTGTAAAGTTTAGTTATTTTTAGGTCCATAGTTCTCTCTATTTATTTTTCATTAAACATTCTATGCTGCAAATATACATACATTAATAAGATTGAGCTGTGCAGAAAGTGCGCTTTGTGAAAAAACATCAATTCAGGCAGAATTTTAAGCTTTCTCTTCTACGGCAAAGTCTTTAATTGCGAAACCTTCTACTGCAAAATATAACTCCGTTTTAAGTGCTTCAGGCTCGGTTTCCATAGGGTTATTCAGATATAGCTGCACAATTTGTTGGTCTTTAAGCTTGATGCTATTAGGTAGGACCCATTGTGCATAAACCTGGGAAATAGTTTGCCACATGCAATTGTGTGGACCTGTATGCGTGAAACAGGCCCATCGACCGGCCCGCCATTTAAAAGCTACCAGTTTTTCATGGTGAGCGGACAGACCTTCAATAAAGCCAGCAAAAAAACGGCTTTCAGTTTGCTCTCCCGTCCACGGGTTATCAACAGAAACGCCAATAGGCTGTAACCCCCCATAACTTAATGGCTCGGCCATAGCGGCTAGACGGCCGTATAACTCTCCAGCCACCGCGGAAAAAGATTGCTCATTAAAACCTTTACCATAGAAGCCGTACGCTTTTTGCTCAGGTAACGTTTTCCAAACAGGTTCCAATTTTTGGTTAATTAGTAATTTTCTAGGTTTCAGGCTGCCAGCACGATCGTTGAACGGTAAATTACCTTGGACTACGTCGCTTGGCGTAACAGAAAAGTTCTTTTTAAACGCCCTAGAAAAAGATGAAGGGGAATCGTAGCCGACGCTAAGAGCGACATCGATAATATTGTGGTTTCCCTGTTTAATTAAGTGCAGTGCCTTTTCCAGTTTATGCCGCTGAATAAACTCACCCAACTGGTAACCCGTCGCTGCAAAAAATATGCGGTTAAAATGGTACTTAGAAAAACCTGTATAACTTGCCAGATCGTCCAAGCTGATTGTCCGGTCGCTATGGTCATAAATATACTGCCCGACCTGGCTAATGATTTTTGCGTTATTGTTGTTTAAGGTATCTACCACGATTTTTTATCTAACTTCCACAATGTATATATCCGCCTGCCATATTACTAGCCAGGGTGACCGCATGAGTGTTTGCTTTTTGCTCATCTGAGCCAACCCTGCCCGAATTCAAGATCTAAGTGCACCACTTCAAATCATCTAAATACTTCTGCTGGTGTTTGGTAATTCAGTATCTTTCTTGGCCTGTTATTTATTAAGTTTACAATGGTTTCTAGTTGTTCGCTCGTAACTACTGAAAAGTCAGTTCCTTTAGGGAAGTATCTCCTTAAAAGGCCGTTGGCATGTTCGTTAGCTCCCCTTTGTCATGAGCTATAGGGATCTGCAAAGTAAATATCGATCCCTACTGCGCTTTCAAGCTCTTTAAACGCACTAAACTCCTTGCCATTATCGAGTGTTAGCGTAAGCCTTTTCGCCTCAGGTAATGCTTGAAAAGCTTCAATTGATACACGGTTAAATGATGCCGCTTTTTTGTCATCGATTTTCTTTGCTATTAAGCAAAGACTCTTCCTCTCTAGATGCGTTACAAAGTAACCAGAGCCCTTTTTCCCTTCAACTAGATCTCCTTCCCAATCACCGATACGACTGCGGGTATCTACGACCTGAGGCCTATCATGAATGCTGATCCTGCCTTTTATTTGACCACAAAAAGATAGGGCAGGCATAACCTTTTTAAATTATCAAACTCTTTCACATTAGCTTTTCTATGGACAAAGCTATAATCAGCCTATTTGCCTTTTGAACTTCGAAACTGATTTTGGGGTATAAATGAGTTTGACGCTTCGATGAACTTGCTAGCAGCTTGTGCGCTGGGTGGCGTGCAAGCTTCTAAATCAGGGATGATTTAGCAGAGCCATCAGGGAAGATTTTACGGCGGCTTGCAAAGACACTAGCGCATTGGCTGCAGATCGTTGACCCTTACTCCAAATACAAAGCAAAGATCGCTAGACTCCAGTCCAGAAGCGTTACTGGAGTGACGAATTGAATTAGCTCTAAGTTGTTTCGGTCGGATAAGCGGCACTTGTTACCAAGTGCCGCTCTCCTAAGAACCTATGTGGACTCCCCAACTGTCAACAACAAATAGTTATGAATCGAAGAATTAATGCGTACTTATGTACGAGCTCTCATTGAGTAGCGAACTCAGGCTCTCTGATATTTACGCAGACCAATAAACAATTCTGTACGACGAGCTCGAAGCTCTTGGTTCTTAACTGTTTTTACTGGCTGATTTTTATCTTCGATTAAGCATTTTGTTGTTTGAACTCGTTAACTGGCCGAGATTAATTTGGCCTTATACTCTGTTCCTTGGGTTAACATGGCAAAAGCCGTTCTTACTGTTTTATTGGCTAGTGCCACTGCTGCACATTTCTTTCCACGTCTTTCTACCAACCCTTGTATCCATTTTTCTTTGGTGGTTCGGGCTTCTCTTTTCACTACCTGGATTACGCAGGACATGGCGCCAGCAATAAGTTGGCTACGAAGCATACTGTTTTTTACATGTTTGCCTATAGAGCCCATTTTTGTCTTACCACCGCTAGAATGCTGTAATGGCGTTAACCCTATACACGCCGATGCATCTTTTCCTTTATTAAAAGTGCCTAGCTCAGCACAACCCAATGCAATATAGAGGTTAATTGCGTTTATACTTCCCACACCTTCTAGTTTTAGTAGTTTTTTACAATCTGAGTGTTCATGTATGGATTTTTCGAGACAATCATTATAAATAGCCAATGATTTTATTGTTTCTAAATACAGCTTCCACGCACTGTCTAATGCAAGTCTAAACAAGTCAGAAAAATCATTTTCTGCATCTTCGAGCGTTGACTCGACTGCACTCTTCAATCCACCATTGCGATTCGCGGTGCTGATATTAAACTCAGACAACAAGGAAACAAGTTGATTGCTGAGCGCTGTTTTTTGCTTACTGCATAGCTCTCTTATTCTCATCATGGATTGCAATTGCTGCTGTTGAACCGATTTACCGGAAATAAAATTAACTTCTGGCAGCATAGCTGACTGAACAATAGCTAAAGCATCATTTTTGTCAGTTTTCTGGTTTTGCCTCACTGAAGAAACTAATTGCGCAGATATAAGGTTTGCATCATGACCAAAAGATAGTGCTTTTTGTTTCCAATAATTTGAAGAGGCGCATGCTTCAAAGACAACCATCATCGGTTCTGATTTGGCGAGAAATTCGGTGAATTCGCAAGGTGTCATTTCTTCATTAGAACGCACTGTTTTGTTTGTATATACACAAACTTGAATTACACGTTTTCCTAAATCAACGCCAACTATTGTCTTTTTCATTATGGACTCCAATAAGTTATGGTGAATATTAAAAATACACCATTCGATTAAGATTGGGGGAGTCCAATTATCTGTACGTGCAACTTTCACTGCATACGGCTCAAGCCTCCACTAAGGCGTACTACGTTACCCGGTAACCACAAGGGTTACCTTTGCAATACTAACTTGAAGCTTTGATACTTTCTGCGCTATGACTTTCCAATCGATGGCTTGTCATTGAGCAAAGCAAGGAGAGGCACTAACTTCAGTTGAAGTCATCATTTGCGTTTCTCCATCAACAAAGTTCTTCTAATTTTCTTGCAACGGGAGACCAGCTGGAAGTGGGCTCACTTTCGTGCCAGACACAAGGTCTGTATCTGCATCATTACAATGCAGCTTTGGCTTTCTCCAGCCTCCTTTACCTGCACCACTATCGGCTATCTTCACAGATAACTTTCCCAATGGGAGCGGTTCAGGCTTACCGTGTTCCGTATGAAGCGTAATGTCAGGTTAGATGCCCACTCTAGTGCGAAGAGCTATTATGACCACGAAAGAGCATTGCCCAATCTCTTTCCAGCTCTCGTTGCCATTTTGGCCACAGCGTATAAACCACTTCCGCTGCTTCTCATATAACGCACCTTATGTGGATTCACCTATGTTCATCATACTGACTCCCTAGCACTTACCCGATTGTGGTTATCAGGAAGAACGTCCTCTCACGATTTCGTTCCCATTCGGCATAAAGCCAAATATCGTTACATTGTCTGGCTCGCTACTTTATTCAGAGCCATAGGGTCATCTGGTGATACAGATGGTTCACTCTTATCGCCGTGAACAGCGCTTCATACGACTTCAGGTCGCACGGACAGAATAGAGTTACCTTCAGGCAAAGGTGGTTCCAATGACCTGCGGTCAGCGTATGTGCAGACGCAACTGAGGCTCGCTTTGCGCCGTCAGACCTCCAAGGACGGAGGGAATGCCAAATTCTGTATGGAACAGAATTGGCCATGGTCGCTCTGCGGTTTCATCCCTGAAGCCGAAGGCCTCAGTTGCATCTACACTGGTTTCGAAAAGCGCAAGCTCTCAGCATTATAGTTATCAATAAAAGCTTTTAAATTAGATAAACCTCCACATCAGTGAACATCAGAATTTACATTTAAGTAGCCAAATTTGCAGACTGCAATCTTCCCCGTTGGAAATTTTGCTTTTTAAATTTCGCCGGGGTGCTGAGGGGTCGACTCTTATGAAATCAACAGCGGGCGCAAGCGCTTTCCCCCTCGTCTCACTATTAGCTAATTATCGAATAACTATCCGCTATTACAAGCCATAGCTGTAACTAGCACCAAGCCCTAGCGGTAAGCCTATTGACCAATATAGCAGTAACCAGGCACTCCAAATTGTCATCAAGGCTAGACTAAACGGCAACATCATCGAGATAAGTGTACCGATCCCAATATTGTTCACATAGCGTTGGCAATAGACCACCACTAACGGGAAATAAGGCATCAACGGAGTAATAATATTGGAGCTTGAATCCCCAACCCTATAAGCCGCTTGCGACAGATCCGGACTGATATTGAGCTGCATCAACATTGGCACTAATACTGGACCTATCAATGCCCACTTTGCCGATGACGAACCAACAAATAAGTTAACAAAACCAACCAGTATAATCATACCCACCACAGTGATCTCTGCCGGTAAGTTAAGCGCTTTAAGACCGCTCGCACCCTCTACTGCAATTAGCGCCCCTAGATTGGATGCCGAAAATGCTGCCACAAACTGAGCGCAGAAAAATGCCATGACGATGTAATGCGACATCCCACTCATCGATTTAGACATTGCTTGAACCACATCAGCCGAGTTCTTAAAACTGCCAGTGATATAGCCATACACGAGTCCAGGCAACATAAAAAAGATAAATATCAGCGGTACAATCGATTGCATTAACGGCGCACTAAAACTGGTAAGTGAGCCGTTACTATCACGCAAAGTCGAGGTTTCAGGCAGGGTTAGCGAGAAAAAACCCACTATCGCGATTAACATCACCAAAGAGGCACTTCGAAATGCTTTCAACTCTATAGGCGTGACTTTATCCATTGCGGGCAGGTCCACTTCATCGCGGTTTACCTTATGGGTTCGATTCAATCTAGGTTCGAGTACCTTGTCGGTTAACCACCAGATAAGCAGCGTGATTGGAATACAAGATGAAGCAGCAAAGAACCAGTTATTAAGTGGGTTTACCTCGATGCTCGGGTCAACAATTTGCGCTGCTGACTGGGTAAAGCTTTGCAATAGAGGGTCGATACCCGATGGAATAAAGTTAGCGCAAAAACCGCCGGACACCCCCGCAAAGGCCGCTGCAATACCCGCTAACGGATGACGTCCAACCGTAAAAAAGATAACCCCAGCAAGTGGAATAACCACCACGTAACCCGCATCAGTAGCGGTATGCGAGATAATACCCACCAGCACGACTGCAGGAGTCAAAAACTTAGCCGGTGTTATCTTTAGCATCTGTTTAAGCGCGGTATTGATAAAGCCCGAATGCTCAGCGACTCCAACACCGAGCATGGCGACTAATACCACGCCTAAGGGAGCAAATGCAGTGAAAGTGCTAACCATGGAGGTTAGGAAGTGAGTGAGTGCTTCCGCACTGAGTAGATTGTTCACTACAATAGGGCTGTCTGTGCGCGGGTCTATCGCATCAAAGCTCACACCCGACAGCAGTGCTGAAAGCCCCCATACCGCAAACATCAGTATTAAAAATAACATCGCAGGATCAGGTAGCTTATTCCCCACGCGTTCAATACCGTCCAGCGCTTTACCTAACATGCCCTGCGCGCCGTTATCAGCAGGGATTTGTGTACTAGCCATAATCAATCCAACCTATTTTGTTTTTATCCGTCTAGCTAAATACAGCAAGCCAGTACAATTGGCTCAGCATTAGCAACGCGGATTTCTTAGTAAACAATAGGATAGAATTGAAGGCTTTACCCAAGCTTAAATTAAGCACTTGATTTTAAAATAGCTAGAAACGGCACTATTTCAGATAGACATAAAAAAAGCCCCGTTGACCAACGGGGCTTTAGCAGTAAACGCGCTTTAAGTGAAAAACTACTTACTAGTATCGATTGGCGCAAATGACTTGATAAGATCATCAACTGCTTTCATCTGCACTAAATAGTTCTCTAACTGATTCAACGGCAGAGCACAAGGACCATCACACTTTGCATTATCTGGATCTGGGTGCGCTTCAATAAACAAGCCCGCTAAACCTAATGCCATGCCACTCCGTGCAAGCTCTGTTGCTTGAGCGCGGCGTCCACCAGCACTATCGCTACGTCCACCTGGTTGTTGTAATGCATGAGTTGCATCAAAAATGACTGGATAGCCTGATTGCTTCATCTCATCCATGCCCAACATATCAACCACTAGGTTGTTATAACCAAAGCTTGAGCCACGCTCACATAAAATGATCTCGTCATTACCCGCTTCATTAAACTTAGTAATGATGTGACGCATTTCGTGAGGCGCTAAGAACTGTGGTTTCTTAACATTGATAATCGCACCAGTTTGCGCCATTGCGACAACCAAGTCAGTTTGACGTGCTAAGAAGGCTGGCAACTGAATAATATCGACAACTTCAGCCACTGGAGCACACTGAGCAACTTCATGTACGTCCGTAATTAATGGTAGGTTGAAGGTTGATTTGATCTCTTCAAAGATCTTTAACCCCTCTTCCATGCCAGGGCCACGGTAAGAGTTAACCGATGAGCGATTCGCCTTATCAAATGACGCTTTAAATACGTAAGGGATCCCCAGTTTCTGAGTCACTTCCGCGTAAGTCTCGGCTATCTGCATTGCAAGATCGCGTGACTCCAGCACATTCATACCACCAAACAACACAAAAGGTTTGTCATTTGCGATTTCAATCGAACCTAAACCAATGGTTTTATTGCTCATCAATCTCTTCTCTCTTGGTGAGCCAAGACTTTTGCCTTGGCGTTATTCAAATTAAATTGTTACCCATAACACTAGGTTGCGACTATTTGCAGGATTTGACCACACATCCATGCCATATAAGTGCCTAAAGCATAGCCCAACACAGCCAGAAGCACACCAACAGGCGCAAGCGCTGGGTGGAACGCTGCTGCAACAACAGGGGCTGATGCTGCGCCACCGACGTTAGCCTGACTGCCTACCGCCATATAAAATAGCGGCGCTTTAATTATTTTGGCGACAATGAGCATAAAGCTGGCGTGCACTGTCATCCAAATAATACCAATAGCAAAGTACCACAGGTTCTCCGCATCAAATAGCTTAGACACATCCATATGTAAACCGATAGTCGCGACTAAGATGTACAAGAATACTGTTGCAACTTTCGATGCGCCAGCCGCTTCTAGGTGGCGCACTGGGCTGAACGACATTGCTAAGCCGATGGTTGTTACTGTGACGATTAACCAGAAGAACTTAGAGGTTAAACTGTAATCGCGGGTCCATGGGTAGTTCGCTTCAAAAAATGGCCCTAAGAAATCGGCGAATAGATGCGCTAGACCGGTAATACCAAAGCCAACTGCAGCAATCATCATTAAGTCGTTAAGGCTCGGAATACGTGCGTTCTCGGCATGGTACTTTTCTACTTTCTCTTTCAACGCCTCTAAGGCCGAAGTATCAGCCCCTGTTTTAGCGTCGATCTCTTTGGCTTTTGATGCCATAAATAGCAATACTGCCATCCATATATTGGCCACAATGACATCGACGGTCACCATGATAGAGAATATTTCGCCACCGGCTCCGTAGATCTCTTTCATAGCAGCCTGATTCGCGCCGCCACCAATCCAACTCCCCGCAAGCGTTGTCATACCACGCCATACAGCCTCTGGACCAGTCACACCTAACACGTCAGGGTTGATGCTAGAGATAATCAACAGTGCAATAGGGCCGCCAATCACAATCCCGACGGTACCTGTCAAAAACATGATAATCGCTTTGGGGCCGAGAGACAGAATTGCTTTAAGGTCAACACTTAAAATAAGCAGCACTAAACAAGCCGGTAGCAAATAACGAGATGCGACGAAATACAGCTTGGAAGTGTCGCCGTCGATAATATTAAAGGTGTTTAGCAATGATGGTAAAAAATAACACATCAACAATGCGGGAATGTAAGTATAAAACTTCTTCCAAAAGTGGTTACTACTGTTGCTGGTATAAAAAACAAAACCCAACACAACGGCGAGTATACCGAGCGCTGTCGCATCATTAGTCACTAATGCGCTGGTTACCGAATCGGAACTACTCATTGATCCTATCTCCCTGATAATGGCTGTACTTTTATTTGCAGTACTTTGCCTAGTTATTATTCTTGCTATTCAATTTGTGATTTCACTAATGGCGCATTAGTGCGCTCTAATACTAATGATGGCTTTACCAATAAAGGGCCGTTAGGCCCCTATACCCGTTCGCCCCAAGATGCAGATTTCTGTACTTTGAAGTAGAACGGGGATAATTACTTAATGAAACGTTTCAACGTTCTCTTTAAGCTCTTTCAATTGCATTTTAACCAGTTCAATGACCGGGTCATGTGGACTGTTATCGACAAAATGTTTTAAGTCGGCCGTAGCAACACTGATACACCCCAACTGCTGGGCAATAAAAGCCCGCTCACGATTGAGGTTAAGATCATCTGCATGCCATTGAAGCAGCAAGTTACAACACTCCATCGCAGGCTCAAATTTGTGTGCAACAATACTGCCCGCTTTCATCTCATGGATCATACGTGACACGAGACGTTTAACTGAAGCAGGCTTTAAATAACTCGGCTTTAATACTGCCGCATTACCCAGCTCACCGCGCACCAAAATATGCAGCTGGTGCTTGCTAAACTCATTACCAGTCAAGGGATCAATAAAACGAATGTCGTCATCAATCTGGCTAACGAGCACCGTTTGACCCGGTAAAAGTAATGGCTCTAACTTAAGGTCAAGCTGCTTTGCGAGTAGCATTAACACTGTCGCTAGCGTGGTGCTATTCCCCTGCTTTGAGGTCATGCATTTACCGAGGTCGGCAGCATCGGCGCTGTAATACGCTTCGCGAGGGCAGAACCCCAAATCATTATAAAACCAATTGAGTAACCCAGCTAAACGCTCATGACGATCGACAACATAAAAGCTCAGCACTGAACCCGCGAGTTCAAGCCACGCCCAGTTAGCATTCTTAGCTTTTGAAAATCCAAGGTGCTCTGCAACTTCAAAAGCTGTTTCAGGTAGTTTAATTGAATCGTTAAGTTTCAAGGAAGTCTTCAACCTAATAATATAGCTTGCTTAAACACAGCGAGTTTAGCGGCATAAAATACCCAACCTAAAGCGCCCAATGCAGCAAATACTTTAAATAATTTATTACGATTGGCTTTCAGTGCAATGGTCGCAAGCAAGATATAAGCAACAACGGCACTAAGCTTTTCAGTCATCCAAGGATCAACAAATGGATACTGTTTGATTGAGAAGCACAAAATCAATCCAGACAAAAGCAGCAAGGTATCGATAACGTGTGGCGCTATCTTAACGAATTTCTTATCCATTATCGGAGATTGACGTAAATGAAGAGAAAAACGCACAATAAAAAACAATACGCTTAACGCTACAAACGTCATGTGAGTATGCTTAAACACAGGGTACAAACTATAGAATGTTTCCATGATTTTAGGTCTTTTAGCCGACAAAGGCGCTAGTGTACCCGATCCCAAGAATCATAACCAATATCATGCCTTCGATCCCGTTGGAGTGCACATTTTTTAACCTCACTGTAAGTCGATATTAAAAATGCGGTTAATCTAACTCAAATAAATGCCGATAATGATAACGCTGCCAACTTGTTTGTAATCAGGCATAATTCCCCATAAACAATCATCGATACAGAGTACAAAATCGTGGCTCAATTTACCTTTGATAATAGTGATGCCTTTGCCGAAACGGTGAAGAATAGAATCGCTGTATTTAACTGGCAACACTGGGAAGTTTCTGAAAGGTTACCCCTCGGACTAAAACTTGAAAGCCAAACAGGCGAGCTGTTAGCCGGTTTTTCAGGAAGAACCTTCGGTAATTGGCTGATGATTGATAATTTGTGGGTCGATGAAAGCCTACGAGGCCAGCAAATTGGCCACCAGCTACTTGTTGAAGCTGAGACTATTGCGCGATCTAAAGGTTGTAAATTTGCAATGCTTGATACGCTTAACTTTCAGGCCAGACCTTTTTATGAAGCCAGAGGCTATGAAGTGCAATGGACACAAGCGGCGTACCCGAAGACTGGCTGTAAATATTTTATGGTCAAAGCCTTATAGCGTATTGTTCGTGGCTAATACATACAAAAAAGGCACTTTTAAAGTGCCTTTTTTATCGAAAGTATTGACTCGCTATCTTGGCCTACGCCCCAACGTACAGCGATCATTGCTGCCAAAGTCTCGTACAGTGGCTACGTTTTCGTAACCGAGTTCAATCAACTTTTCTCTAAGCTCAATCGCCTGCTGGTAGCCATGTTCAAGCAACAAGTAACCACCTGGCGCTAAATAATCTCGGGCGCAACTTGCGATATGAAACAAGTCAGCGAAACCTTTTAAAGGCGCAGTTAAGGCACTTTGTGGCTCAAATCGCACATCGCCTTGAGAAAGATGTTCATCCTCTTCGTCAATATAGGGCGGATTAGACACAATCAAGTTAAAGTCATAGCACTCAACGGCATCAAACCAATCGCTTTGGAATACATCGACTTGCTCAAGCTTTAAGTTAGTGCGGTTCTCAATCGCCAGCGCAACAGCCTCTTCGACTTTATCAATCGCGCACACCTGCCACTCGTTACGCTCATGCGCCAATGACAAAGCTATCGCACCAGTACCCGTGCCTAAATCCAATACCCGCGCATTTTCAGCTAATGGTAGATTTAAAGCTGTTTCGACCAATATTTCTGTATCAGGTCTTGGGATCAAGGTGGTGGGGTTAACTCTAAATGGCAGCGACCAAAACTCTCTTTCACCAACAATATGGGCAATCGGGTTACCTCTAAGCCGCTTGGCGAGCATCTGTTTAAACTCAGAGACTTGTGTTGACTCCAAGCTTTTTTCTGGCCAAGTGTAGATGTAGCTACGCGGTTTATTGATAATATGCAGCAGCATAACTTCAGCATCTAACGAAGCTGAATCCGAAATAGTGTCTAACTGAGAAGAGGCCCATTTAAGGGCCCCAGATATAGTCAATTGCAAGGAATGTCCTTATTCATCGAATATGATAGAACTGAGCCAACCAGTAACAGTTAGCCTTCGCCAAGAGCTGCAAGCATATCGGCTTGGTTTTCTAGGATAAGCGGTTCAAGAACAACATCTAAATCACCTTCCATAAACTCATTTAAGCGATAGAGAGTAAGGTTGATGCGATGCTCACTGACTCGACCTTGAGGGAAGTTGTAAGTACGAATACGCTCAGAACGATCACCACTACCGACTAAGTTACGGCGGGTACTTTCTTCGGAGCTACGACGTTTTTCATCCTCAACGGCTTGAATACGAGCAGTAAGTACACTCATCGCTTGAGCACGGTTTTTATGCTGTGAACGCTGATCTTGGCATTCGACCACTATACCCGTCGGGATATGCGTAAGACGAATAGCTGAATCTGTCTTGTTGACGTGCTGTCCACCGGCGCCTGATGCTCTGAAAGTATCGACCTTCAAATCACCTTTATTGATTTCAATGGCCTCTGATTCAGGGATTTCAGGCAACACAACAACGGTACATGCTGAGGTGTGTACTCGACCTTGAGATTCTGTTTCTGGCACCCGCTGAACGCGGTGTCCGCCAGACTCAAACTTCAACTGTCCGTACACGCCTTCACCACTAACTTTAGCAATAACCTCTTTAAAGCCGCCATGTTCACCTTCGTTGGTGTTCATCACTTCTAACTGCCAGCGTTTACTTTCAACATACTTGCTATACATGCGGAACAGATCGCCAGCAAAAATAGCCGCTTCATCGCCACCTGCACCCGCACGGATCTCAATAAAGCAGTTATTATCATCGTTAGGATCTTTTGGCAGCAAGAGAATTTGCAGCTCATCTTCAAGTACGGCAATAGCTGCTTTAGCAATTTTGTACTCTTCTTGAGCCATCTCTTTAAGCTCAGCATCATCCTCTTCCATCATCTCTTTAGCTGACTCGAGATCTTCCTCGGCTTGCTGAAAAGATTTAAAAGTACGGACGACATCCTCTAACTGAGAATATTCTTTAGACAAGGCGCGAAAACGCTCCTGATCGGCAATAACACCCGCATCGCTCAGTAGCGCCAACACTTCTTCATTACGTTCAAGCAAGCCTTCAAGCTTGCGAATCACACTGTCCTTCATTAAAACGCTAACCTTAGTCTTTATCTAGTCCGAGCACTGTCCTTAATTGTCCAAGAGAGTTGAGATCCCCTCGGCGACTCGCAGCGGTAAGCGCTTGGGTCGGGGCATGGATCAATTTATTGGTTAGCTTATTGGCAAGCTCTAGCAACACTTGTTCGCTATTGCCGCCTTGGGCCAACTTATTGACCGCCCGCTCTACCAACTCATCTTTTATCGCCATACTCTGGGTGCGATATTCACGGATACTGTCAACCGACTCTAATGAGCGGATCCACTCCATAAATTGATAAGATTGATCATCTGCAATTAATTCTGCTTGCTCGGCAGCTTCTCTTCGAGAAGCCATATTCTGTTCAATGATGCTTTGCAGGTCATCTACGGTGTATAGGAACGCATCATCCAGATCCGCTACTTCAGCCTCAATATCGCGAGGAACTGCTATATCTACCAACAACATAGGTTGATGACGACGCTGCTTAAGCGCTTTTTCTACCATGCCTTTACCAATGATCGGTAATGGGCTAGCCGTAGAGGATATCACGATATCGGCCTTAGGGAGAAAATCAGGGATCTGTTCGAGGGTAATTGCTGTCGCGCCAAACTCTTCACACATGGCTTCAGCACGTGAAATAGTTCGGTTTGCCACGACCATTGTCTTGACGCCGTTATCTTTTAAATGACGTGCCACTAGCTCTATCGTCTCGCCAGCGCCCACGAGTAACACTTGCGTGCTACCTATTGAGGAGAAGATATGTTTTGCCATGCTTACCGCGGCAAATGCAACAGATACCGCTGCTGCACCGATCTCTGTTTCGGTACGGATTTTCTTAGCGACTGAAAAGGTATTTTGAAATAACCTGTCCATTGTGGCAGCAACGGTGCCGGCTTCTTTTGCTTTAACAAAAGATTGCTTAACTTGCCCTAAGATTTGAGGTTCACCTAGGATCAGCGAGTCTAGTCCTGCAGAGACACGCATCAAATGCTTAACCGCTTCCTGATCTTTATATTGATACAGGCAAGGTTCAACATCTGCATGAGAAAGTTGATGATATTCTTCCAACCATTGGACAACATCAGACTCTTCACCATTATTACAGTAAAGTTCGGTCCGATTACAGGTGGAGATAATGACGGCTTCGCCCGACTGAGTGCGTGACGCAAGACTCTTCATGGCATCATGAATTTTGTCTGGCGCAAATGCGACTTTCTCACGTAGGTCGACCGTGGCCGTTTTATGATTTATTCCGATTGCTACAAGGCTCATTTTACTCGTTCTGGACTCTTGGGCATCTTATTTATGGGTGCCATTCTAATGAATTGGTTTTGTTAAAAACAGAATACGCTTAACAAAACCGAATAATAATTTCTGTTGTTACCCATTTTTTCAATTAGCGTCACTCTTTTAACTATTTCTACATAGATATGACACACATTAACGATAATAAGCATTGTACAAATAGTTATTTTTTGCATATGGGCATTGGTAATTTATCCAAGCCCTCGTATCATAAGGGCTCTTTTATATCAGTAATAGATGAATAATTTGAGCAGCATCACAAAAAACACTTATGCATGGGTGATATTGAGCTTTATTTTTATTAGCGGTTGCTCAACTACCATACCAGACAACTTAGTTCCCGTCTCTGTCGAGCAGGTTGAACTAGCGCAAGCGTGGGAAATGCAGGGCAAGTTAGCCGTGCGCACAGCTGATGATAAATTTAGTACTAATTTATATTGGCTACACACTCACTCCTCTAATGAATTGAAGCTCACCACCATGCTGGGCACCACAGTGTTAAGCCTAACCAGCACTCGAGGCAATACAGTATTAGAGCTCGACGGTAAAACCTACACCGACACCGACGCTCAACGCCTGCTTACTCGGATCACCGGCTGGACAATTCCCATTGATGCCTTACCACTTTGGATAACCGGCCAACTCAGTAGTAGCGACGAACTGGTAAGCCAAGATGCTCAAAACCGCCCGTTAAGCATCATGAATGCCACACAGCTTCCGCCGTGGAAGGTTGACTTCAAGAGCTGGCAAACCCAGAGCGGTGCCGAGCTACCTCGACTGCTTAATTTAACGCGTGATGACATTCGACTTAAAATACAGATAAACCAATGGCAAGCCCTCGCCCCAGAAAAGACATCAGTGACAAATCGTCCACAATCAAACTCTAGTGAGCCCCCGTTATGACCGCCCCACTCTCTTTAGGTTGGCCAGCGCCGGCCAAGCTCAACCTTTTCTTACATATCAACGGGCGCCGAGACGACGGTTACCATGAATTACAGACGCTGTTTCAATTTGTAGAGCATTGTGATTACCTCGATTTTAAAGTCACAGACAAGCCGAGCTTGATATTGCATTCAAATATGTCCGACGCTGTCGCAGATAACGATAACTTAATTCTGCGAGCCGCAAAATCATTAAGAGAGCACACTCAATGTCTACTAGGTGCTGAAATTTGGTTAGATAAACGCTTACCTATGGGCGGAGGTTTAGGGGGCGGTTCATCTGACGCTGCAACCACATTGGTGGCGCTAAATGCACTATGGGGAACTGGCTTATCCGCTAAGGAACTCGCCGTGATTGGGTTAGAGCTCGGAGCCGATGTACCTGTTTTTATTAATGGTTTATCCGCTTTTGCCGAAGGTGTTGGTGAGCGATTAAAAGATGTTGCTCCAACTGAACCTTGGTACCTTGTATTAGTACCCGATGTACATGTATCCACCGCAGAGGTTTTCCAAGATCCTGAACTGCCACGTAATACCCCTAAGCTCACACTTGAATCTTTAATGAGCAAGCCTTGGCGGAATGACTGTCAAGAACTGGTCCTAAAACGCTACCCTCAAGTTGCCAAGACCTTAGCGTGGCTGCTAGAATATGCGCCGTCAAGAATGACCGGAACGGGAGCATGTGTTTTCGGTCAATTCGAGCATGAGCAACAAGCTAAAGATGTCTTGGCAAAACTGCCAGTATCGATAAATGGCTTTGTTGCCAAAGGAACAAATAAATCACCGTTAATGCTGAGATTAGCTCAGGATTAACCACATCTGGGATACCTTTTTAGTCCCAGCCACTATCATGAAGCATACGCCTGAGGTTCATACAGTGCCTGACATTAAACTTTTTGCCGGTAACGCAACACCTGGTCTCGCTAAGAAGATAGCCGATCGTCTATTTTGCAAACTTGGAGACGCAGATGTAGGCGTTTTCAGTGACGGCGAAATCAGTGTCCAGATAAATGAAAATGTACGTGGTGCGGATGTATTCATCATTCAATCTACTTGTGCTCCGACTAACGATAACTTAATGGAACTGATCGTTATGGTTGATGCGCTTCGTCGTGCATCTGCTGGTCGTATTACTGCCGTTATCCCTTACTTCGGTTATGCACGTCAAGACCGTCGCGTTCGTAGCGCTCGTGTACCTATTACAGCTAAAGTTGTTGCAGACTTCCTATCAAGCGTTGGCGTTGACCGCGTATTGACCTGTGACCTGCATGCTGAGCAAATTCAAGGTTTCTTCGATGTTCCAGTTGATAACGTTTTCGGTAGCCCTGTGTTGCTTGAAGATATGTTAGCTAAGAACCTAGAAAATCCAGTGGTTGTTTCACCCGATATCGGTGGCGTTGTACGTGCTCGTGCAGTGGCTAAGCTGCTTGATGATTCCGATCTCGCTATCATCGATAAGCGTCGTCCACAAGCAAACGTCGCACAGGTTATGCATATCATTGGTGATGTTCAGGGCCGTGACTGCATCATCGTCGATGACATGATTGATACCGGTGGAACTCTGTGTAAAGCAGCTGAAGCACTAAAAGAGCACGGTGCAAACCGCGTATTCGCTTATGCAACTCACCCAGTATTCTCAGGCAACGCTGCTAAAAATATCGCTGAATCAGTAATTGATCAAGTAATAGTGACAGATACGATTCCATTGAGTCCTGAGATAGCGGCACTTGAGAAAGTTTCTCAGCTTACAATGTCTACCGTAATGGCTGAAGCTATTCGTCGCGTAAGCAACGAAGAGTCTATTTCGGCTATGTTTAAGCACTAATCGCTATTTGGATAGCTGAATGTGATTAGGCTTAACCCTGACATAAAAAACGCACTCAATTGAGTGCGTTTTTTTATCTGCTTCTTTTAATTAAGTAGGCATCAGCTTAAAGTGACACCTGCTCTCTATGAGCCCAAACCATAGTCTCGCCCCATAATGGCAGCATCCACACGCCACTATCATCATCTTGATAAAGTTGTCTGATGACCATGCGCTCATTTTGCAACACGTTTTTGCGGATCTCTCGGTAGATGGTCGCAGACTCTTTTGATATCTGTTGTGGACTGGTAAACGAGCGCTCTTTTATATCAACAAGGAACGTGTTTACCGCTTTGCCATCGACCTGACTTTTAGTCAGCTTAAAGTCGCCGCTAAACTGATAACGAATTGAGATTTTTCTGAGCATATCATCAGTAATACATGCCGCTGCAACTAGTTTACCTCGATTCATTGAATCGAAAATCAATGACAACCTAACATCTGCGCGCACGACATTCTTACTCTCTGAGTAATAGTACACATCGGCACGAAATACGTCTTCAATCAGGCCTTTATCGGTAGGTTCAAATTTATCTAATAGAATTTTATTGTAGGTTACCTGCTCCATTCTCAACTTAGTATCCGCTAACCATTGAATGTCCAGCGGAGCCGTCGGCGCATTAACAGATCGAACTAGATTAAGTGGCTGCTTATCAATACAAATCCCATCGAACTCGTTACACAAGGCGACCGACTCGTAGCGGCCATTATCAAAAGTAAACAATTGTTTTTCGGTAGAATTTTGGAATATGTTCTCATAATTAAACCAATTGTTGACCACTTTTTCAACGGAAATGGTCTCTTTCAGTTGATTATCTAACTGCACAGCATTAAGTAGCGTGGGGCTTTGTGCCAATGAAAAATGCTTTTGGCTGATTGATGCCACATCCGGCTCGGTGAGTACAGAAAGCTGATTAACGATGACTTTAAGCCCGCCTGAGAAGTGCAACCCTGCGACAAATATCACTACTGCAACGATCCCAGCAAGGCGATAGAACGCGGGTCTAAATACTGCTATCCCAGCGGCAAATTTAGCACCTTTGGGACTTGCTGGATTTGAGTGCGAAGTGTTTACATTTTCTGATGCTAGTTTATCAAAACCGCTGACAGGGTCGACAACCGCAGATGCTACAGCCTCTGCATGCTCAATAATGCATAAACTATAGCCGTAACGAGGAATGTTTTTTAACTCAATATCTGTTTGCCCAGCAAGCTTTTTTCGTAAACTGCTCATACATTGAGTCAATGAAGAGGCTGCCACCACTCTGCCAGGCCAACCTGCAGCATTTAGTGTCTCTTTGCTAACCACTTCACCCACATGGTTAACTAAGCTTTTTAGTACTTCTAGCTCAGCTAATGATAATGCGCAGCGAGTCGAGTTCTTGATATCAACTAACTCTCTGGCATCTAGATCAATAATTAAAAATTCAGTAATATTCACAACTTAACCTCTACTACTTTTAGTAGATCTCCAAACAACATTCTAAGCTATTTTGTTAATACTAAACCGGACACAATGCTGAGTTCTGATTAAACAATTGCTGCTTTGTTAATATTTGTGATCCCCGTAAAAAAAGACCCTAGCAAAATGCTAGGGCCATAAAATATTGCAGGGATGAGAACTTTATTTCAGGTTATGTGATTCCTTTAGGTTGTTTAGATCATGACATACAGCACATGACTCTTCGCCAGTGTACTGGCCAAGTTCGACACCAAACTGAGCGCCATTTTGCTTCATGTGGCTGACCACGTCTTTGCGGACCTGACGGCGGTCTTCACCCTCTTCCGCGGCGCGCTTACCATGACAGCTCAAACATACTGCTGCGGTAGGCGATACAAAAGCATCTGCAACTGCATCGACGGCATAACGCTTGTTGCCGCTGGTGTCTTTACCATTCGCAGGGTCTAAACCGTCATAAGTATCCATGTAGTCAAGATCCAGTGCCAGCGGCTTACGGCCCACTAGGTACTTGGCGTCAAAGCTATCTTCGATATGACATTTTGCACAGTTAGCGAGATCTGCCGAGTACTCAACATTACGCTTCCAACCTTCACCACTTTGGTTAGCACGGTTGTTGGCATGCATTGCATGGATCCATACCTTCTGATCTGGATGACTCATCGTCAGCTGTTCAATATAATCCTCATCACCTTGCTTGGTTTGAGAGTTACGGATGACCTGAGTTGGCATGTTGTTGGCGTTATGACAAGCCACACACTCTTCACCAGCATTAGATGCAGTCGTCCAGTCACGTTCGCCGCGTGGCATCAGATTCTTCATCATAACCATAGGGTCTAAAGAACCGTCACCATCTGAATCGACCGAGCCAGAAGCACAGGTGGTACCGAAGTAAGTGCTATCGTTCTTGACGACAGAGTGACAGCTACGACAGTTGAGGGTCATCTGTACGAAACCATCATCTGAGGTAGTGGTACCATGACAATCACCACACAGCTCGTTGGTCACGATTTGACGACGAGGACGCTCTTCCAGCATGCCTTCCTTATTGAAGAAGTGTTGCCAGTTATAACCTGCAGCACCATTACTCCAATCCGTTTTGCCGTCACAATCCTGGATTGTTTCACCATCTGGTTCGATACAGAACCAGATACGTGGTGTAACCATTCCGTAGCTATCATTCAAGTCACCATCGAAATCATCTTCAAGATCGAATGGACCAATTTCAAACGTCGTCTTACCATTTTCATAGTTAAGCACGATTGGCTCATCTACATAGCCTGGGAAGTTTTCTTTATTGGTATGAACACGCAGTACCTTACCACGATCCATGCCCATATCCTGGCCACCCCAGTTGATATAGAACTCGGCGTAATACATGTATTTAACCAGATCTAACTGCTCGTTACGCGTGTTACCATTTTTGTCCAAAATATCGACAGTCAACTGTACATAGCCAGTCTTATCAGTATCTAGGTTGGCATCAATATTGGCTTTTGCTTCAGGAGCATCAACCATCTTAGCTTCAGTCACTGTTAGATGAAGATTTTCACGACGCTCGTTCTGACCTTTATAGGTCGACAAATGAACCATCTCGAGGGTATCTGCCGTGTGACAACTGGCACACTGTGCATTGTCCTGATACGGCCAGTGGCCAACGCCTTCCTTAAAGTTAACGTCTGTATGGCAGGTAATACACGTTTCCTGAGTAGGGACGTTCTTCCAGTTTGCAAAATCAGTGGCTTGCTCATTTTCAGCATGGCAGTTATCACAACCGCCCACAGGAGCAGGGATCACGCCGATATGTACATCATGCGCAAGCATTGGAAATACTTTACTGATATCACTAACTTTGTTATCCGCATGGCAAGAAACGCATGTTTCAACTTCTGTGTACTTACCACCATGGATAGTAAAATCATCATGACAGCTAACACAGTTTTGGTTGTTAACCACATTCTTGGTATAGAGCGGCTCTAAGCCTTCGCCTCTAAAGTCATAGTGCATGTTTGCGTAACTTAACTCAGTTGCGCCTACAGCTTCGCCACCGGTTCTTAGCACTAACCGTAATGTCTTATCATCTGTGATAGTAAAAGCTGTTTCTGCTGAAACATCTTTCTCAAAGCTATAGGTATAAGTACCGTCTTTATTATCAAGCAAGCTACCACACTTAGAGTACTTGCTAGCAGGACATGCTTCAGAGCTAAGTAACTTCCAGTTATTAGCATCGCCGTCTGTACCCTGTTCAAGCCCTGAGAGTATAAAGCCAAACTTTTCTAAGCCTACAACTGGTAAGTCTTTTTCATTAGTTACGGTAAAAGTAACATCGGATGTTGCGCCAACAGCAATAGTGTCAACAGCAACAGTCAAGGCCTTGGCATCGGTAGCAACCGGGATCCCAGGAGTGCCTGGCGTTCCAGGTGTACCTGGAGCGCCATCTTTACCATTTGTTCCATCATCTCCAGAACAACCCGTTAAGGCCAACCCGATGAGGGTTGCTAGTGTTGCAACTTTCATATCGAATATTTTCATCATCAATTCCACTCACTTATATTCCGCCCTCTTTATTGGGGCAAGTGAAATTTATCTGCTTAGCGAGTGATTTAGTGTGATGACTTCGATTGCAATTCTGACAAAATTACCTCTTGAGAGGTATGCCACATAACTTTCGAATCAGGTAAATAGCTGGTATCAAAAAAGAACTAAAAATGTAACAACAAAGTAGCATGACCGTTAAAAACAGCTAATATCATGTGATTGTTAGCACATTTTAAGCTGACAATAGTTAACAAAACCCTGATTTGTTACCAAACACTAGGATTTCATCCAAGAATGGGGACTCGGCAGCAAAGTACTTTGCTTCCCTTTCGAGTGCTAAAATCGTTTTTGCATAAATAGATGGCATAAATATGTCAGCATTTAACAGGCACATGGCTAGACATAAACGAGTTAATATCTGCCATCCGTGATTCCAATGACCTGCGGCCGGCGTATGTGCAGATACTGCTGAGGCTCGCCGCAAGCACATCCTTGTGGGCTCAACGAAAACAAAACATCCTTGTTAAAAGGCCAGCTCGTTTCCATACCTCTCGTTCAAGAGCTTAATAACTTCGTTATCTTTCGGCCTGTTTTCGAAGGCCTCAGCTGCATCTACACTGGGTTAGAAAAGCACATCCTTTGACCTTAAGCGTTATGGCTAAAGCCCTAGCTAGTTTCTGGACAAAAATGAGCTCGTTTACGTCTGACATCTGAGCCAGATTCGTCATCCCGCGACTGAATGACCGTTGATAGTTCCAACAACAATGACGTTTCCTACGTCCGTGTAGGTCAGATTCACGAGGTAGAGCAATGCAGGGAGCAATTGCCGAGTGAACCTTCTGGGCTGGATCCCAGTGCCTTTAAGTCTAAAATAGGCCATATTGAAATTGCAGAGCATGCGCCCTGTGTCTTAGCAAGCCGCCACAAGTACAGTCCATGTAGGCTCTGCTAAATCACCCGTGATTTAGAAGCTTGCACGCCCCACAGCACATGCTCTGCCAGCAAGTTCAATGTAGCGTCTGACACGCTTCTGGACAGAAGAGAGTTACCTTCAGGCAAAGGTTGTTCCAATGACCTGCGGTCAGCGTATGTGCAGACGCAACTGATGCTCGCTTTGCGCCATCCATGGCCGCTCTGCGGTTTCATCCCTGAAACCGAAGGCCTCAGTTGCATCTACACTGGTTTCGAAAAGCGCGATCATCCAGCATTATAGTTATCAATAAAAGCTTTTAAATTAGATAAACCTCCACATCAGTGAACATCAGAATTTACATTTAAGTAGCCAAATTTGCAGACTGCAATCTTCCCCGTTGGAAATTTTGCTTTTAAAAAAAAGCCGGGGCGCTGAGGGGTTGACTCTTATGAAATCAAGAGCGGGCGCAAGCGCTTTGCCCCTTGACTCTGGTGTGGGCGAAGCACCACGACATTGACGTTGACGTTGATTCTGATTTGAAAAAGCAATAACTGATTTTGCAGCCAGCACGTTTTGGGGCATTTCCGGTTAAGCATCAAACCGCAAGGGGATAAATTGAAACACCAGTTACCTTGTGTAGATACGGCTGAAGCCGTCGAAAACATGGATGTTTTCATTGAGCTTACACGGACGTACTTGAAGCGTGCTTCAGCAGTGCCTGCACAGACCCCGCTGGAGGCGATTAATAGCCATGAGACCACAAGTTCAAATAGGTTGCTTGGCAACACCAATCAAAAATGTAATCAGTCTTCATTCGAAGGCCAACTAACTTTGGGGCATTTGCGTGCTAGAAGCCTTACTACAACGGTATAAATTAAAACACCAGTTAATCCGTGTAGGTGCGGCCGTGACCGTCCATGACATGGACCTCATGGCCGAGCTTCCAAGGATGGACTTGCTGCGTGTCATGGCAGTAACTGCACATGCGGTCGTTCCTACACATCCATGTGTTCACGACATTCGGACATCCTGCCCAGCACTAGCTGCAGGCGATTTTTAACGACAAAATTCAAGTTTAGGTTGGCGACTTGAGTAGCTCTAGCAGCATTGTTTGAGCGAAAAACCATGAGCTGCTAACCAAAGAAGATACTATAGGTAATACCAAGCAGAATTCACAAACGCTAAACGGCAAAAAGCCCGTCATATAGACGGGCTTTTTGTTTATGGCTGGGATACCAGGATTTGAACCTGGGAATGCCGAGATCAAAACCCGGTGCCTTACCGCTTGGCGATATCCCAATTAACTTTTTATACTAAAATTCAATGGTACGGGAAGAGAGACTTGAACTCTCACACCTTACGGCACCAGAACCTAAATCTGGCGTGTCTACCAATTCCACCACTCCCGCATTGAATCTTACTGCAAGTTACCTTGCTTCATCTTTATAGCCCGCAACAATAAAATTGTCTAGTCACTATTAAGACAAGGTCAATAAATCAACCTTTTAAAAATGGCTGGGATACCAGGATTTGAACCTGGGAATGCCGAGATCAAAACCCGGTGCCTTACCGCTTGGCGATATCCCAATTAAACTGTATAGCTAATAACAAGTAGAAACTCATTACTTTAAAATAAATGGTACGGGAAGAGAGACTTGAACTCTCACACCTTACGGCACCAGAACCTAAATCTGGCGTGTCTACCAATTCCACCACTCCCGCACTGCATCAAGTTTACATCTTGATTAAGATGTCTCGATTTTACATCCTGAGAAAGATGGTAGCAATGGCGGGACTTGAACCTGCGACCCCAGCATTATGAGTGCTGTGCTCTAACCAGCTGAGCTACATTGCCAAAGATGGCTGGGATACCAGGATTTGAACCTGGGAATGCCGAGATCAAAACCCGGTGCCTTACCGCTTGGCGATATCCCAATTAATCTTTCTTACTAATAACCCGCCTGAGCTGATTACTTTTCAATAAATGGTACGGGAAGAGAGACTTGAACTCTCACACCTTACGGCACCAGAACCTAAATCTGGCGTGTCTACCAATTCCACCACTCCCGCACTGCATCAAGTTTACATCTTGATTAAGATGGCACTCGGTTATAGCGTGTCTAATATCAACATCCACCACTCCGCACTGCATCAAGTTTACATCTTGATTAAGATGTTGCCGACCCTATGTCTGAAGATTAAAACCTCCAACTAGTCGGCTATTCTCAATTTTACATCTAGAGAAGATGGTAGCAATGGCGGGACTTGAACCTGCGACCCCAGCATTATGAGTGCTGTGCTCTAACCAGCTGAGCTACATTGCCATCTATTTTTCGTCCCTCTCACTGAGGAACGGGGCGTATTATGCTTATTCAGCGTATTCAGGTCAACTGCTTTTTTTCGCTAATTTAAACTAAATTCACTGTTAGGCTATTACTTCGCCAAACTGAGTAACAGATGTGCAATATATTGCGATTTACGCGAATTAAGCCGTTAAAAAGAAGTTTATTTTCTTAGTCAAACCTCTAGCAGAGCTCGCGAGATGTGCAAAATCCAACCACTCGCCAAGCTTAGCACTAAAAGTGAATCATGCTTGCCTAGCTCAATTGATGCCAAAATATAAACGCGGCGCTTAAAGTTTCCTTTAAGCGCCGCGTTTTACACTCTCTTCATGGCAGTAACTGCCGTAACGAGCTTATACGTTAAATAGGAAGTGCATTACATCGCCATCTTTAACGACATATGTTTTACCTTCAACACGTAATTTACCCGCTTCTTTAGCGCCAGCTTCACCTTTATAGGTGATAAAGTCTTCATACGCCATAACTTGAGCGCGAATAAAGCCACGCTCAAAGTCTGTATGGATAACACCAGCAGCTTGAGGAGCGCTAGCCCCTATTTTAACGGTCCATGCTCGTACTTCTTTAACACCTGCGGTAAAGTAAGTTTGTAATGTAAGCAGGTCATAGCCAGAGCGGATCACCCTATCAAGACCAGGTTCTTCCAGTCCTAAGTCAGCCATAAACTCTTCACGGTCTTCAGCGTCCATTTCAGCTAATTCAGATTCAATCGCTGCGCACACAGCCACTACAACGGCATTCTCTTCAGCTGCAAGAGCACGAACTGTATCTAAATGTGGGTTATTTTCAAAGCCATCTTCAGCAACGTTTGCAATATACATGGTTGGCTTAATGGTTAAGAAGTTCAAATAAGCAATGGCTGCTAGCTCTTCTTTGCTTAAGTCCATTGAGCGTAACATTTTGCCTTCATCTAGTACTGGGCGCATCTTCTCAAGCACAGCAACTTCAAACTTAGCTTCTACATCTCCACCTTTAGCGCGTTTTGCTTGGCGAGTGATAGCACGTTCACATGAATCCAGATCTGCGAGTGCAAGCTCAGTGTTGATGACTTCGATATCACTTGCTGGGTCAACCTTGTTCGCCACATGCACAATATTGTCATCTTCAAAACAACGCACAACATGGCCAATAGCGTCAGTCTCACGAATGTTAGCTAGAAATTTATTTCCAAGTCCTTCGCCTTTAGATGCACCAGCAACTAAACCTGCGATATCTACAAATTCCATTGTTGTTGGCATAACACGCTCAGGCTTAACAATCTCAGCGAGTGCATCTAGTCTTGAATCCGGTACAGGAACGATGCCAGTGTTTGGCTCAATCGTACAGAACGGGAAGTTTGATGCTTCGATGCCTGCTTTAGTTAACGCGTTAAACAGTGTTGATTTACCAACATTTGGCAGGCCTACGATGCCACATTTGAAACCCATATTGTTACCTTTATATCAATGAATAACTTGGAGGTTTGCCCCAAGCATTTGTTTATGCTTTAAAAGAATGCAACCTGTGCATCGCCTTTGCCATATCTTCGTTAAATAAAATCTCAGTGGAGCGCACTGCTTCATCTATTGCAGCGTCCATCAACTCTTGATCCGTTGGTGACGCTTTACTCAACACATAGTTACTGACCTGACTTTTATCACCAGGGTGTCCGATACCAATGCGTAAGCGATAGAAACCTTTATCATTTGCCAGTTTGGCAATGATATCTTTCAGACCATTGTGGCCACCGTGCCCTCCGCCTAACTTAAACTTTGCCACACCTGGTGGCATATCGAGCTCATCATGCGCGACCAATATCTCGTCAGGAGCGATACGAAAAAAATTCGCTAACGCACCCACCGATTTACCACTTAAATTCATAAACGTTGCCGGGATCAATAAGCGGACGTCCTTGCCATGCAGCGTCACTCTTGCCGTCATGCCAAAGTACTTACTGTCTAACGTTAACGTTGCACCACAGACTCTTGCGAGCTCTTCAACGTACCAAGCGCCTGCATTATGGCGCGTTCGCTCGTACTGCGCGCCGGGATTTGCTAACCCAACAATAAGTTTAATCTTGCTCATAATACTCTGTCTGTGTTTGCTTACTTACGTTTTGCCGCCATTAGCCACAAAATTAAAAACTCGGCATTTTAGCACTCAAACCGCGCGCCAACAAATTATACGCAAAATTGGCTATATCGCATGGTAAGCATTGCCTTGAAATACTGTCTAATTTGCCCCTTAAAAAGAAAGCGAAAAGCTGTTGTGCAGCTTTTCGCTTTCTTGTTTCAGCTCGATCTTAGCGGCGATTAAAAACCCATAGCGTATTTAAGTACCTGCTTTTTAATCGGACTATCGATATTCGCTAATTTCAGCACGCCATTTCTTAATAGTTTTAGCGGTAATATATCGTTGCTAAAACTGGCATAAAACATATCCATGGCGGTCATCATCAACTGGTTATCACGATAACGACACTCTTGGTACTCTTTTAATACCGCAACACTCCACCAACCAGCATTGTGCTGTAAATGAGACTCTAGTGTGGTGATAAGTGCATCCACATCTTTAAAACCGAGGTTAACGCCCTGCCCCGCTAATGGATTAATCGTGTGTGCTGCGTCACCTAGAATCACCAGGTTATTACTGTAATAACGCTCAGCATGACGACGCGTCAGCTTAAAACTCGCTTTATTAACCACTTTAAAATCACGATCTAGCCTCTCAGGAAAATGCTGATCAATTTGATTTTTCAGGGCCTGATTATTCAACTGAGACAGTTGCGCGATGCGATTGGCATCATCGTACCAAACTAAAGAAGCATTATTGCCTGGAAGAGGGAGCAAAGAGCGCGGGCCTTGTGGGGTAAATTGCTGCCAGGTAACATCTTGTTCGTCTGCACCAGTTTCAATATTAACCAGCATCGCTGACTGACTGTAATCCCACCCCGTAATACCTATCTTCGCCCACTGCCTAACATAGGAGTTTGCTCCATCTGCACCGACTAATAAACGCGTAGAGAACGATTGGCCATCTTCAAGGCTGATATCAATCACATCATTATCTAATCGCTCTAACTGATTAATTTTTACAGGGCAAAATAGGCTGATATTGTCTAACTGTGCCATCCGATGCCACAAGGACAGCTGGATCAAGCGGTTCTCCACAATATGGCCGAGATGCGAAGTGCCTATTTGATCGGCATGAAATTGGGTAATACAACCCTCTAACTCCCATGTTTCAAGCCCTTTATAAGCGACTTGGCGCATGGTCCCGAGATGCTCTAAAGCCCCGAGCCGGGATAATAGTGCTTCTGATGCAGCGCTAATCGCTGAAACTCGCAAATCTAGCGGTTGTGAGCTTTCATAAGCTTGAGGCAAAAATGCTTCAACGACTGCAACTGTTAAGCCTAACTGGGCTAAACCAATCGCCGTCGCGGCGCCAACCATGCCGCCGCCAACAACGACTGCGTCATACTTACTGTTTTTATTGTTCAGCTGTTCCACAGATCCTAGGCTCCTGAAAGATGACACCACTTATACCCATCTTACCTGAAGAGGCAGGATTCACTGGTATGGGGATATATGTAGGCAAGTTTACACTCAATTACAGATGAATTTGTCCTAAGCTCGACATATTTTGCTCAAAGCTGTGCTTCTTTAGCAAAGATGATGCAATTAGCCCAAATAAAATATGTCGTTTAGTGTCTCAACTCACTCTAACGTATTTAAATGTGTCTGAGACGCCAATGATTAA
The DNA here is from genome assembly GCF_016757755.1 of Shewanella sp. KX20019. Classification (NCBI taxonomy): domain Bacteria; kingdom Pseudomonadati; phylum Pseudomonadota; class Gammaproteobacteria; order Alteromonadales; family Shewanellaceae; genus Shewanella; species Shewanella sp. KX20019. Next base: position 3,982,761 of record NZ_CP068437.1, read on the forward strand.
CAACTGGTTACATACCATCCAAACTAGCATTCAAACCATGCCATAGACTCAAATAGTCAAAAGAATATATCCCCATGGAATAAGTGAGAATGGTATGAAAAAACTAGCTATAGCAGCAGTGCTAATATCGTTATTAACCCCATTAACCAGCCTTGCGGCCGCACAGCAGCAAGATATGGAGCATATGTCTGTTACCTATCGAACTCCACTTGAGTATGCTATTTACCAATACACCACAGATTTACTCAACAGTTTTAAGCTACAATTACGTGCAGACATCCATTTGCAAGCTAGGATGAATATCCAGCAAATGTATCAAGAACAAAGTTTTACTGATAATACACTCAATGCAGATCAGCAAGAAACTATACCCGTACGCTTGACAGGGGCAACGACCTCCGCAGAATAATTTCACTCAAACATAGGCTAAATGCTAGCCAGCAGCGCCTTTAAGCGTTAAAATATTGCGCTATTTTTTCGGTGCATCTAGAGTGATACAAACTGATGAGTAAAAAACTCCATATTAAAACTTGGGGCTGTCAAATGAATGAGTACGACTCATCAAAGATGGCCGATCTTCTCGACGAATACGAAGGCTATACGCTGACAGATGACGCGACAGAAGCTGACGTGCTTTTGCTAAACACCTGTTCTATTCGCGAGAAAGCACAAGAGAAGGTTTTTCATCAGCTAGGGCGTTGGAAAACACTAAAAGACAAAAAACCAGGCCTTATTATTGGTGTTGGTGGTTGCGTCGCATCTCAAGAAGGAAAGGCGATTAAAGATCGAGCTCAATGTGTGGATCTTATTTTTGGCCCACAAACGCTGCATCGCCTACCAGAAATGATTGACCAGATTAAAGATGGCAAAAAAGCAGTTATTGATGTCAGTTTCCCTGAGATTGAAAAATTCGACCGTCTGCCTGAACCACGCGCTGACGGCCCGAGTGCATACGTTTCAATCATGGAAGGTTGCAGCAAGTACTGCTCTTTCTGCGTTGTTCCTTATACTCGTGGTGAAGAGGTCAGCCGTCCATTAGACGATATCATCCTTGAGATAGCCCAACTGGCTGCGCAAGGTGTGCGTGAAGTGAATCTACTCGGCCAAAATGTCAACGCCTACCGCGGTGCAACCCATGACGATGAGATCTGTACCTTTGCAGAACTGCTTCGCTATGTTGCTGCGATTGATGGAATTGACCGTTTACGCTTTACCACCAGCCACCCAATTGAGTTCAGCCAAGACATTATCGATGTTTACGAAGACACTCCAGAGCTTGTCAGTTTCTTGCATCTACCGGTTCAGTCTGGTTCAGATTTGATTTTGACGCAGATGAAGCGTGGCCATATGGCTATTGAATATAAGTCCATTATTCGCCGCTTGCGTAAAGCACGCCCAGATATTCAGATTAGCTCTGATTTCATTATTGGCTTCCCTGGTGAGTCTAAGCAAGATTTTGCTGACACTATGAAGCTCATTGAAGATATTCAGTTTGATCACAGTTTTAGCTTTATCTATAGTGCGCGCCCAGGCACACCCGCCGCAGATCTCCCAGACGATGTATCACTGGAAGAAAAGAAAGAGCGCTTAGCCATCTTGCAAGATCGAATCACTCAGCAAGCCATGCGCTATAGCCGTCATATGGTAGGCACTGTGCAGCGTATTTTAGTTGAAGGCCCATCGGTTAAGAACCCAATGGAGCTGCGTGGCCGTACTGAAAACAGTCGCGTGGTCAACTTTGAAGGTAAGCCCGAGCATATTGGCGGCTTTGTTGACGTTGAAATTGTGGATGTATACACCAACTCATTGCGCGGTGTTTTTGTCCGTGCTGAAGATGAAATGGATCTACGTCGCGATCTGCGTCCATCTGATATTGTGGCAAAATACAAGCAAGATGACGCCATAGGTGTCAGTCAATTTATACCGTCTTAATTGACTGAATAACCAAGGGTAAATTAGCTAAAAAAGCGTCATCTTAGATGGCGCTTTTTTCGTCCCTATAATCAATAAAAAATACCATTCGCATTTATTGATTATCGCTCGTAAACTAGAGTGCTCACGCTTGATAATATTCTTGGATCTGGAGTTATTTTTTGTCTAATAAGTTAACGACGCTCAACCTGTATTTGGAGCCAGCAGAAACACGCAGACTAGCCTCACTTTGCGGTCCTTTTGATGACAATATTAAACAATTGGAACGTCGTATCGGTGTTGAGATCAGCTATCGTGACAATCACTTCCAAATAGTCGGTGTGCCTAAGAACTGTTTAACAGCCAATAATTTACTAAGAGATCTGTATATTGAAACTCAGCCTCTTAGAGGTAGCACTCCAGACTTAGAACCAGATACTGTCCATGTTGCTATCCAAGAAGCTGTCGCTTTTGATATGGAAGCACCACGGGATGAGAAAGAGCTTTATATCAAAACTAAGCGCGGTGTCATTAAGCCTCGTAATCCAAATCAAAGTGATTATGTGCGCAATATTGTCTCCCATGATATTACTTTTGGTATTGGTCCAGCTGGCACCGGCAAAACGTACTTAGCCGTCGCTGCCGCCGTTGATGCGCTTGAGCGTCAAGACGTTCGCCGTATTCTGTTAACCCGTCCAGCAGTGGAAGCGGGCGAGAAGTTAGGTTTCCTACCCGGCGACTTGAGCCAAAAGGTCGACCCGTATTTACGACCACTATACGATGCGCTATTTGAGATGATGGGCTTTGAAAAAGTCGAACGCCTAATAGAAAGAAATGTCATCGAAGTTGCACCACTGGCTTATATGCGCGGACGCACCTTAAACGATGCATTTATTATTCTTGATGAAAGCCAGAACACCACCATTGAACAGATGAAGATGTTTTTAACCCGAATAGGGTTTAATTCACGGGCGGTTATCACTGGCGATATCACTCAGATCGATCTACCTAGACATCAAAAATCGGGTCTGCGTCACTCAATTGAGGTGTTAGGTGAAGTCAGCGAAATTAGTTTTAACTTCTTCCAAGCTAAAGATGTCGTTCGTCACCCTATTGTGGGGCGAATTGTTGAAGCCTATGAAGAATTTGAGCTAAAGAGCCAGACAATTAAAGGCAATAAAGATAGCCAATACCAGCTACAGGAGGTGCAAAATCATGACTAATGTTCAAACTAGTATTGATCTCGATCTGCAGATTGCAGTTGATGCCGTTAAACTTCCTTCGGAAAAAGAGCTGGAACTTTGGGTAAAAACAGCACTCAGAGACAGTATGACTCATGCTGAATTGACGATACGAATTGTCGATTCAACAGAAAGCCAGATGCTAAATAATACCTACCGCGGTAAAGATAAGCCAACCAATGTGCTCTCTTTCCCGTTTGAGGCACCACCAGGCATAGAACTACCACTACTGGGCGATTTAGTTGTCTGTGCAGCAGTGGTAGAACAAGAAGCAATTGATCAAAACAAACCCCTTAGCGCACATTGGGCGCACATGGTTGTACATGGTTGTCTCCATCTGCTAGGGTATGATCATATAGACGATATAGAGGCTGAAGAGATGGAGTCACTAGAGACCCAACTAATTGAAAGTCTTGGTTATAACAATCCTTATGAGGAGCAATAATTGACTCAAAAGAGTCAATAGAAAACTATGAGTGACGATATCCCCCCGAGTACCAGCGCCCAAAAGAAGGGCTGGTTGGAAAAAGTAAGTCAGTTATTCCAGGGCGAACCCCAAAATCGCGAAGACTTGGTTGATGTAATTCACGATGCAGAACTGCGTGAAGTGATCAGCGAAGACACGCGTGAAATGATTAAAGGTGTATTGGAAGTCTCCGATCTTCGAGTGCGGGACATTATGATCCCACGCGCGCAAATCGTCGCACTTCAAATTAACAATACGGTAGAAGAACTTCTCTCTACAGTTATCGGCTCTGCACACTCTCGCTTTCCAGTAGTCAATGAAGATAAAGATCATATCGAGGGTATTTTGCTCGCAAAAGATCTGCTTCAGTATGGCTTTAAGAACAATGAAAAGCCTTTCGAACTAGGGCAAGTTATCCGCCCAGCAGTTGTCGTTCCGGAGAGTAAACGGGTCGACGTTTTGTTAAAGGAGTTTCGCTCTCAACGTTATCATATGGCGATAGTTGTCGATGAATACGGTGGAGTGTCAGGCTTAGTGACAATTGAAGATATTCTTGAAGAGATTGTTGGCGATATTGAAGATGAGTTTGATCATGACTCTGCAGAAGAGACTGAAATCAAGCAAATTGCCAAGCAAGTCTATATGGTCAAAGCATTAACGCCAATAGATGACTTTAATGATGCGTTTAACACTCGATTCAGCGATGAAGAGTTTGATACCGTAGGTGGTTTAGTATCTCATGCATTTGGCCACCTGCCAGAACGTGATGAAAAAGTCATGATTGAAGGTATAGAGTTTAAAGTCGTCAACGCCGATACTCGTAGACTGATTCAATTACGCGTAAAATTCCCCGATAAAGCTGCCACCGAGAATATTGCCTAGCAATAAGCTCCTTTAACAGCGACCAATGATGAGGCTGTATGCTGAGTAAATTACGGGCATCTGCCCATCATTCCTATCAAAGATTGGTGCTAGCCTTTGCGGCTGGCGCCATGACAGCTCTTGCTTTTGCCCCCTACTCCTATTGGCCCTTATATTTAATCGCCATGGCATTTGCCCTGCACCAAAGTGCCAGCTTGACTGCCAAGCAGGGATTACAGTACTGGCTAAGTTTCGGCTTTGGTTGCTTTGCTATTGGTATTAGCTGGGTGCATGTCAGTATGGATACCTTTGGTGGTATGCCACTCATTGCATCAATTGGCCTAATGGCGCTACTGGCACTTTATTTAGCCATCTATCCGGCAATTACTGGCTACTTACTGCAAAAACTATCCCCACAAACCAGCATCAGCCGTAACTTAATGCTGTTCCCTGCGCTTTGGACATTGACGGAATGGGCTCGCGGTTGGGTGTTGACAGGCTTTCCATGGCTGTGGGCTGGCTATAGCCAAACCCAAGGACCGCTAAAGCCGATAGCCTCGATGACGGGGACATTAAGCTTGAGCTTTATAGTGGCTTTGCTCGCCGGTGCATTAGCACTTGGATTGGCTAAACGCTGGCGCAGTATGCTAATTATTGTCCCAGCTACTGCAATGCTCGTTTTGATTGCTCCATATACTTCTACTGTTGAATCAAAAGGCGAAAGTCTCAGTGTTGCACTTGTGCAGGGGAACATTCCCCAGAGCATGAAATGGGAACCAGATGCATTGTGGCCAACCATGCTCAAGTATATGGATCTGACGAGGTCAGAGTTTTCAGCTGACCTTATCATCTGGCCAGAAGCAGCAGTCCCAGCGCCCGAGCACATGGTCAAAGATTTTCTTTATAATGCCAACCGCGCCGCCAACTTAAATAACAGTGCCATCATTACTGGGATTATTAGTCAACGAGGTAGTCGCTATTATAACTCCCTCATTGTTTTAGGTAATTACGATGCCAAACAGCAAGAAAAGGCCGATTACTACGGTGAAGAGCATAACGAGTTTAGAAAGCATCACTTGTTACCTATCGGTGAATTTGTGCCGTTTGAATCACTATTACGCCCTATAGCACCACTGTTTAATTTGCCTCAGTCATCTTTCAATCGAGGTGATTTCAAACAAGATAATTTGAATGCTGTTGGCCACCAGATATCCCCTGCTATCTGCTATGAAATTGCATTTCCGGAGCAGTTAAGAGCCAATATGAATGAAACCACTGACTTGCTGTTGACGGTTTCAAATGATGCCTGGTTTGGCAGCTCAAATGGACCTCTGCAACATATGGAAATAGCGCAAATGCGCTCGGTTGAGCTTGGCCGACCTTTAGTGCGGGCAACCAACAATGGCGTGACCGCTGTAGTGAACGAAAAAGGGGATATTACCCACCAGCTACCGCAATTCGAAGCGGGAGTGTTAACGGCCGAAATTCCACTGGTTAAAGGTCATACGCTCTTCACGTTAGTAGGCCAGTGGCCAATATTAATACTGAGTTTTCTTACTGTTTTCGTCATCCTCATTAGAAAAATATTGGTGAGGATGCCGAAGGTGTGAGCGAGGAGATCCATCGAGATACACTTCTCCAGATAGGGATAGCTTTTCAGCAAGGTTTTCTCCATGGTAAAGCCCAACCGCTATCAGTTTTGTTCACACAAGATAACCAACAAGACTTTTATACCCTACCCTACACACCATAATGGTACCGTTACATGAACTCTAATGGCGTGCCCTCTTTACTCATACCTTAACGCTTCAATAGGATCTAAGTTGGCGGCTTTGCGAGCTGGGTAATAGCCAAAGCCAATACCAATCACTGCTGTACCCGCTACCGACAACAACATAATATTGGTCGGCAACACCATCTCCCAACCAAAGAGAGGGCCAGCAATAATAAGGGCTAACACAGATAAGGCAAGGCCCAGTAAAGCGCCAACTAAACACAGCACCACACTCTCAATTAAGAATTGATTACGAATATCAGCAGGTTTAGCACCCACCGCGAGTCGCAAGCCAATCTCCCTCGTACGCTCGGTGACGGTGACCAGCATGATGTTCATCACTCCGATACCGCCCACCAGTAAGGAGACTCCTGCGACTCCGGCCAGCAGTGAACTAAATACCTGAGATGCTTCTGCTCGAGTTTCCATCATTTGCGACAGGTTCATCACGCGAACAGGTGAAGGTTCATCATCGGCCACTCTGTGGCGCTGTTTAAGGATGTTTTCTATCTCAGCGGCGACCCAATCCATATTACTGGGTTCGTCGACTTGCACCGTAATGCGCTTGATCCGGTCTTGATACTTGCTATTGCCACCGATCACTCGGCGCACCGCAGTAGAGAAAGGCAGCATAACTGTATCGTCTAAATCACTGCCGCGCATATCTTCGCCTTTGCCTTTTAACAGGCCGACCACGAGTATGGGGATCTTGTTAATTCTAATGGTTTCACCGACCGCCATAGAGGCAATACCAAACAACTCTTCGGCGACGGTTTCGCCGATAATAGCCACCTTGGCTGCGCTTTTCATCTCCTGTTCGCTGAAGGTTCTACCTGCTTTAATTTCCCAATTGTGGGCACTGAGAACATCAAGGTTGATCCCCTCGATGCGGGTGTTCCAATTTTCATTACCCCACACCACCTGCGCCTGCGCGTTGACAGAGGTACCTGCGGCTACAATCTGTTGGATCTCACGCTTTAAAGCCGCAACATCGTCTAACGTCAATTTCTGTACGTCACCCGCCGCGCCCTTCGCCCCCCCAGTGCTCACAGAAGAAGACTTCACCATTAGCAAGTTTGTCCCAAGCGCTTCGATTTGCTGCTCGACTTTTTTCTGGGCTCCCTCACCTAGGGCAAACATTATAATCACCGCACTAATACCGATGACGATCCCAAGGGTGGTGAGCATGCTACGCATGAGATTACGCCTCAGGGAGCTCAGTGCCGTATTTACCAGTTGTATCTGTATCATGCGGCGTTCTCCACTTTACCGTCCCGCACCATAATCGTTCGGTCGGCGTACGCGGCTATCTCTGGTTCATGGGTGACTAGAATAACGGTGATACCGCTGCTGTTGAGCTCTTTAAACAGTGCCATGATCTCCTTACCCGTCTTAGTATCTAACGCTCCCGTTGGTTCGTCAGCCAATAATATTTTGGGTTGATTCACCAGTGCACGAGCAATGGCGACACGCTGTTGTTGCCCCCCAGATAATTGGCTCGGTGTATGGCCCGCTCTATCACCGAGTCCCACCATATCTAGGCAATGCAGAGCTCGTTGCTCATCATTTCGAGCCGGATCGAGGTTATACATCAATGGCATCTGGACATTGTCCTGCGCCGAGGTCCGTGCCAGCAAATTAAACTGCTGGAAAACAAAGCCGATGTGCTGACTGCGCAACGCTGCCAACTGCTCCCGACTCATGCCAGCCGTCTGCTGGCCCAGCACAGTAAGGCGACCCTTTACCGGGGTCATTAAGCAGCCGAGTAGGTTCATTAGAGTAGACTTGCCAGATCCCGACGGCCCCATAATGGCCAACATCTCACCAGTTTTGATCTGTAAATTAATATTATCTAGCACGGTTAATGCTTCCCCTGCCATGGGGAAACTATGGCTTAAACCCTGACAACTGAGAGCAATACTCATAGCTTCACCTGCTGGATCTGGGTAACCACCGCTTTACCCACTAATGCTGTACCTTCAATTTGAGTAAATTGATCATCGCTAAGACCCAATTGCACTTGCATCAACTTTGGCTCACTCTCCTCTAGGATCATCACGTAACCGGATTTAACCTGTCCGCTGCGTAAAGCCTTCAATAATTGCTGTTGCTCTGAAGTGAGGATCTGCTTCAATGCTCGATCTAGCCGTTGGCGAGCCTGCTCTCTATTACGAGCCATAGGGTCAGCTCCTTTATCTGGGCGAGCAGCTGCCACCTGCTGACGTTGCAAATCGGTTAACTCCAGTTGATCCATTAACTCGCTCATCTTTCCCATAGATTGCTTACCACTGCGTTCATTTGAGGATTTGAGGCTAGCTTGTCGAGCAGCAATGCGAATAGCAGAGTTCGGCACTCGTACCACATTTCTTGCGGTATCAATCCGGACCGTAAGATCGGCCGTCATTCCGGGTAAGAGCTGGCCTCTTGGGTTCGGGGCGCTGATAATCACCGTATAGGTCACCACCCCTGAATCGGTTTCAGGGTATTGGCGGATTTGGCGAACTTTGCCGAAAAATTTCGCCAGCGGGTAGGCATCGACAGCGAAATCCACCCGCTGGCCGCTAGTAATAAAACCGATGTCAGATTCATCGACATAGGCTTCAATCTCCATCTGCGATAGATCTTTAGCGATGACAAAAAGCTCTGGAGTGTTGTAGCTCGAAGCCACGGTTTGACCGGCTTCTATGGTGCGGTTAATAACAATCCCACTAATAGGGGCGCGAATTTCGGTTCTGTCTAGTTCAATTTGCGCCTGCAGCAACTGCGCCAACGTGCTTGCCTTGCTGGCTGTCAAGGCATCTAGCTCGGCTTTGGCTTTTAATACGTCGAGATCGCTGATTGCCGCAGCAGTCTTAAGCTGATCTAGCTCCTCTGCAGAGATATTGTTGCTGGCGACTAACCCTTGACCGCGAACCAGATCCCGTAGAGCGAGACTAGCGCTAAGCTTTGCCTTACTGATAACGACTTGCTGTAGTTTCATGCTGGCATCTATGTTGGCTATTTGAGCCTGATATTGTTCGACTTTCGCACTAAAGGTGCGTGGGTCAATCCGAGCCAATAACTGCCCTTTCTCCACTTTATCGTTGAAATCCACCAGCAGCTCAGTGATCTGCCCCGAGAGCTGCGACCCCACCACCAAATCATCGACCGCCGCGAGAGCCCCCGTTGCTCCCACCGTTTTCTGGATGTCTCCAGTCGCCAGTACTTGCGTCTGATATTGAAACTCAACTTGATTGCTCTCGGCAGGGGTAAAGTACCAAAAAGCAGAAAAGATCAGTGCTGTGGCGGCAATAATAAACTTGTTCATCTGGGATCCTCTTCAATCTAATGTAGGGGATTCTACCTCTATAAAATTCAAGCGTATTAGAGCTTTAATCATCTTTACATTTCTTGAAGCCATTACCACATTGATGACACTAAATGACAAAAATTCCTGCCAGACTACAGTCCTAAATGAGAATGCGGTTATTTCAGTTCTGCTATTAGGTTTATTACCCATACCAGCTCGCTCATACGAACAGAGTGACTCATTTGCAGTTGCAAAGTAATAGACAAAAAAATACCCGTAATGAACGGGTACTTTACTTTGTAACCTAGTCGATAGACCGACGAGAGAATAGCGCTAAACAATAAACTGATTCAGCAAGGATTCCTGGTGCTTGACCTGTTTCATTTGAGTCACCATAGCTGCATTAGCTTGCTCAGCGTTATCAGCAACTTCCACAGTAAGATCCTTAATGTTTGACGTATTCTTATTCATCTCTTCCGCAACCTGACTTTGCTCCTCTGCAGCGCTAGCGATTTGAAGGTTCATGTCGGTAATATCCTGAATACTCTTGCGTATCTCTTTCAGGGTGTCATTTGCCATCAATGCCTTTTCTACCGTGGTTTGGGTTGTCCCACGACTCTCATCCATCACATTAACGACCGCTGCAACTCCCGACTGTAACTTCTCAATTTTCTCTTTAATTTCCGATGTAGACTCTTGGGTACGCGCAGCCAAGCTACGAACCTCATCAGCAACGACTGCAAAACCTCGCCCTGACTCGCCAGCTCTGGCAGCCTCAATTGCCGCATTCAGAGCCAATAAGTTTGTCTGCCCTGCAATTTCATTGATGACACCGAGGATAGATTCAATGCTAACAGTATCTGCTTCTAGCTCTTTTACAGCTGCACTGGCTTGCATAATTTGTTCTGACAGGTGGTCGATAGAATCCGTCGTTTGATTCACAGCAGATGCACCGTCGCTAACTGCCGCATCAGCCTGTTGAACAGCAAAAGCCGCACTCTGTGCGTTGCCCGCAACTTCGGATGCTGTTACCGCCATTTCATGCATAGCAGTTGCAAGCTGCTCAACTTCCTGGGTCTGTTCACCCATAGCTCGAGAAGCTGATTTTGCGCCTTCGGCCGTCATTTCCGTCCCATTTGCAACTTCGCCGCCAATCACTTTAACTTGCTGGATCAGATCTTGAAGCTTGATGACAAAACTATTAAAGCTACTGGCTAAACTAGCAAACTCTACATCTGAGTCAGTGCTCAAACGTCGTGTCAGATCCCCTTCGCCAGATGCAACATCTTTCATTGCCTCATTCAATACATCCAATGGTTTCATCAGATGTCTAATAAATCCAGCCATCAGCAATGTAGCCAAAACGAGTGCCAATAAGGAATAGAAAATAGCATCACCGCGCAGTTTATCAGCAGCGGCATAGATAACCTGCTCATCAAGCACAATGCCCAGGCTCCAATCCAAGCCTGATAAAGGATTGAAAATAACAGTATGCATTTTACCATCGATCTCGATATGGCTGATATCTTGAGTCACATCTAGCTGGCCACCAAACACCAACCCCATAGGACGTCCATTCTTAGTCGCATCCGGGTACGCTATAAAATCACCATTATTGCCCACAATAAAAGCGTAGCCTGCACCAAATAAATTCGCTGTATTGCTAATATCCGCTAAGGTTTTGAGGCTAATATCAGCAAACATTGCCCCTTGAAACTCACCATTTTTATATAAAGGTGCCGCTGCAGATACTAAGATCTCTCCAGTGGTAGCGTCCGCATAAGGCTCAGTAAATAACTGCCGGCCTTGTTTCTTCACCTCTTGGTACCACATTCTTTTACGAGGATCATAGTTTTGCGGTTGCCAGCTAGATTCATTACCGATGAAATGCCCTGACTCAAGCCCCATACCCGCTAAGATAAAATGCTCTTTGATAACAGGTTGCCCCAACACTTTTTGAAAATTTTCATCAGAAAGTTCAGATTCAAATAGCGAAGCCGCAAAGCGAGTAAGGTCTGACTTCTCGGCCATAACAGCCTCAATGTTGTTTTTCATCGAGTCAGCTAATTCAGCCACACTCTGACTCACTTGGTCATTTATCTGTTGTTTAACTTGGAAGTACTGGTAGCTAGACAAACCTCCTAGTGACAAGATCAAGATCAGACTGGCACTTATAACGATTTTATGGACAAACTTCATTCAAATCCCCAAAACTAACGATGCTTCACTAGAATCCAAAGTTCGCATCTACAACTACGCAGCCGAAACATCTCCCTATGAATAGCTACAAATTAACATCATGTGTTTCAAACATGATCATCGGCTGCACATTAGGGGATCTTTAGTGTTTTGTCATAAAAAAGCATGTGAAATACAGCTTTAATATGAAAAACAATCAAGTAGACGGAAGGAAATAAGGAAAAACCGCATTCTGATTTAAGCAATGCGGTTCAATTCATCATAAAAAGAGCAACGAAAATAATGAAAATGTTAACTAAGGCGCTAACGCTTCACGGGTAAACTCGTCGTTATCACACTGGGTGCAACCAGACAAAACTTGAGGGAACTCGATTTTCGATTCATGGCCACAGGCAGTGCATACCATGGTCCCTTGCCCGACTATTTCACCAGACTCGTAATAGCCGTGATGCTTAAAATCTTGTGCTACTTCATGCCACTCGACCTGACTGCGGTCGGTAATTTCACTCAACCAATGCCATAACGTATTTTCAACTGTGATCATTGTGGGGCTATGGCTTAGATCTTTAGCATTTTTCTCTTGTAAAAAACTGGCAATATCACGTTTTAAAAATTGTTCAACTAAAGCTAGCTCTTCAGCCTTTGCTTGCTGTTTAATAGCCAAGTATTCTTTACAGGTCTGAGTCTGACTATATAAACTCTTTACTGTCAAAGAGTTATCATCACTGTATTGCGCTTTAATTTGATGAATAAGTGCCTCGTAAAGCGAAAGTAGCTCAGTACTTTGTTCACTCATAGTAAATACTCCTTCGACGAACCTTTTTAATGACTCACTTCTAGTTTATTCTATGTCGATATAACTCGCGCATAAATAGCGCTAGATCAAACAACGGCCGGAAATAGATTGATGCAAGAGCAATATACTCCTTCTGAAATTGAAGCAAAAGTGCAACAGCACTGGAAAGACGAAAAGACATTTGAAGTTACCGAAGATGAAAACAAAGAAAAGTTTTACTGCCTTTCTATGTTTCCATACCCTTCAGGCCGACTGCACATGGGCCATGTACGTAACTACACCATAGGTGATGTTGTCGCACGTTACCAACGTCTACAAGGCAAAAATGTGCTGCAGCCTATCGGGTGGGACTCTTTTGGTCTGCCAGCTGAAAATGCGGCAATCAAAAACAATACCGCGCCAGCACCATGGACCTATGAAAACATCGACTACATGAAGAACCAGCTAAAAATGCTTGGTTTCGGTTATGACTGGTCGCGTGAAATAGCGACTTGCACGCCAGAATATTACCGCTGGGAACAGTGGTTCTTCACTAAGCTTTACGAAAAAGGCTTAGTTTACAAGAAGACCGCCAACGTAAACTGGTGCCCAAATGATGAAACCGTTCTTGCCAACGAGCAAGTCATCGACGGTTGTTGCTGGCGCTGTGATACCACTGTAGAACAAAAAGAGATCCCGCAGTGGTTTATCAAGATTACTGAGTATGCCGACGAGCTGCTTAAAGATATCGACCAGCTAGATGAATGGCCAGAGCAAGTTAAGACCATGCAACGTAACTGGATTGGTCGTAGTGAAGGTATTGAGATGACCTTCCAGGTTGCCGATAGCGACCAGAGCTTTGATATCTACACCACGCGCCCTGATACTGTTATGGGTGTCACTTACGTTGCTATCGCAGCGGCTCACCCTCTTGCGAAGCAAGCTGCAGCCAATAACCCTGCGCTAACTGAGTTTATCGAAGAGTGTAACAACGCCGATACTACCGAAGCTGCTATGGCTGCGATGGAGAAAAAAGGTGTTGCTACTGGTCTTAATGCAATCCACCCACTTACAGGTAAAGAAGTACCAATCTGGGTCGGTAACTTTGTATTAATGAACTATGGTACTGGTGCCGTAATGTCTGTACCGGCACACGATCAACGTGATTATGAATTCGCCAAGAAATACGGCTTAACTATCGAAGGTGTTATTAAGCCTGTCGATAGCGAACTAGATATCTCTGAAGAAGCCTACACCGACAAAGGTGTGCTGTTTAACTCGGCAGAATTTGATGGTCTTGATTTCCAAGCAGCGTTTGATGCCATTGATGCAAAGCTGGTTGCTGAAGGCAAAGGTAAGCGTCAAGTGAACTTCCGTCTGCGCGACTGGGGTGTTTCACGTCAACGTTACTGGGGCGCACCTATTCCGATGGTGACACTGGCTGATGGTACTGTTGTACCGACGCCAGAAGATCAGCTTCCTGTGATCTTGCCTGAAGATGTCGTTATGGACGGCATTCAAAGCCCAATCAAAGCAGACAAAGAGTGGGCTAAAACCCAGGTTAATGGTCAAGAAGCTTTCCGCGAAACCGATACCTTCGACACCTTTATGGAGTCATCTTGGTACTATGCACGCTACTGTAGCCCTCATGCAGATGAGATGCTTGATCCTGCCAAAGCAAACTACTGGTTACCAGTGGATCAATACATTGGTGGTATTGAGCACGCTTGTATGCACCTATTGTATTTCCGCTTCTTCCACAAGTTGCTACGTGATACTGGTTTAGTGAACTCTGATGAGCCAGCTAAACGCCTACTGACTCAAGGTATGGTTTTGGCTGATGCTTACTACTATAACAATGAGAAAGGCGCACGTATTTGGGTTGCACCAAGTGATGTAACCGTGCTTGAGACTGATGACAAAGGCCGCACTGTAAAATCGGTAGACAGCGAAGGTAATGAGCTGGTTTATACCGGTATGAGCAAGATGTCTAAGTCAAAGAATAACGGTATTGATCCACAAGAGATGGTCAATAAATACGGTGCCGACACCGTGCGTCTATTCATGATGTTTGCTGCACCACCAGAGCTTACGCTTGAGTGGCAGGAGTCGAGTGTTGAAGGCGCACATCGCTTTATTAAGCGCTTGTGGAAAACAGCACACGATCATGTTGCTGCAGGTCCAACAACTGAACTCGACTTAACCTCACTTAACCCTGCTCAAAAAGAGCTACGCCGTGAGTTGCACAAAACAATTGCTAAAGTCGGTGATGATATTGAACGTCGTCAAATGTTCAACACTGCTATCGCTTCAGTGATGGAGCTGATGAACCGCTTACAGAAAGCCGCCACTGAAACAGAACAAGATAGAGCACTGATGCAAGAAGCATTGAGCGCTGTAACTCGTTTACTTTACCCAATCATTCCTCACACCAGCTTTAGCTTGTGGAATGAACTGGGTAATACAGGTGCGATTGAAGACGTACTTTGGCCTGAAGTAGATGAAGCCGCACTGGTTGAAGACAGCAAGCTTATTATCGTACAGGTTAACGGCAAGCTACGCGCTAAAGTTACTGTTGCTGCAGATGCAAGCAAAGAAGAAGTTGAAGCGGCAGGGTTGGCTGAAGAGGGTGTGGTTAAGCACACTGAAGGAAAAACTGTTCGTAAAGTTATCTACATACCGGGTAAGTTACTCAACATCGTAGCGAACTAAATGCAGACTCATTTGCTTTGCAAACCGAAAATGCAAACAAGGAAGACTAAACAAAGCTTATGCTAATTAGACGCATACTTTTAGCAACCTTAGCACTGAGTGTACTGCTCAGTGCGGGTTGCGGCTTTAAATTACAGGGAAGCTACTCCATCCCTGAACAGTTGCAAACATTGAGCTTAACCAGCCAAGACGAATACAGTGAATTAACTCGTCTAGTGCATGAACGTTTAAGACTTAATCGTATTGCCGTTGTAGAGCCAGCACATGATATCCCAACGGTTCGTATTATTAGTGACTCGCTAGACCGCTCCACCCTGTCTATTTACCCAACGGGTAACGTGGCTGAGTACGAGTTGATCTACCAAGTCTCTTTTGCTGTACAACTGCCTGATACTGAATCTCAGCGATTTGAAGTTGATATTCATCGCGATTACTTGGACGATCCGCGTACCGCGTTAGCAAAGAGTCGAGAGATGCAATTGCTACTCAAAGAGATGCGTATTCAAGCTGCCGATCGTATTATTCAAGCTCTGGCAGCTATCGAGGTTAATTGATGCGGGTATACCCAGATCAATTACTGAGAAACCTCAGCCCCTTGCCTCAATGCTGTCTTATTTTTGGTGATGACCCATGGTTATGCGAACAAAGCCGCAGTGCTTTATATCAAGTAGCAAGACAGCAAGGTTTTGATGAGAAAATTCAATTAACTCAAGAAACCGGCTTTAGTTGGAATGAGTTAATCGAGCAATGGCAAGCCATGAGTTTGTTTTCCAGTCGCCGTATTATTGAGCTTACAATGCCCACTGCGAAGCCGGGCACTGAAGGTAGCGCGATGTTCCAATCATTAATGCAGATGGATAACCCTGATGTGTTACTGATCCTAACGGGTCCTAAACTCGCTGCCGAGCAAACCAAGAGTAAATGGTTTAAGTCGTTAGACGCAAAAGGTGTATACGTCCCCTGTATTACCCCTGAAGGTGCTCAATTTCAGCGTTGGCTTGATACAAGAATCAACCATTACGCATTGTCTTTATCTCGAGACTCTCGCGATATGTTGTTTGCACTGTATGAAGGTAATTTACTTGCTGCAGACCAAGCATTGCAGCTACTGCAACTGCTCAGCCCAACGGCACCGATTGATCCCGAGCAGCTAACCCAGTATTTTGAAGACCAGTCGCGTTTTAGTGTTTTCCAGTTAACTGACGCGATGTTGAGTAACCAGCAAGATAAGGCGCAACATATTTTGTCACAGCTGAAAAGTGAAGGCGTAGCAATGCCAATCATACTCTGGTCACTATTCAAAGAGTTGAGCGTATTACTACAGCTCAAAACAGCTGAAGCCAATGGTCAACCAATACAAGCCCTTTGGAGTAAGTTGCGCGTATGGGACAAACGTAAGCCATTGTATCAACAGGCACTCAAACGTTTATCCCTACCACAAGTCGAAACACTGCTAGCGACCTCATCAGTACTTGAGTTAAAGCTAAAGCAGCAAGGTATAGAGGATTGGACTGGACTGAGCCACATCAGTCTGCTTTTCGATGCTAAAGCCCATGCAGCACTCAAACACATAGCGATCGACTAATGAAAGTCGGTATTCTAGGCGGCACCTTCGACCCGATACATTTTGGTCATATTCGTCCCGCGATTGAAGTACAACAGCAGCTTAAGCTAGATGAGGTTTGGCTAATGCCAAACCATATTCCGCCGCACAAAAATGGCACCCACGTTAGCACTGATGACCGCTTGGCAATGGCGCAGGCTGTATGCGATCAATTTCCACAGCTGAAGCTATGCGAAATCGAAGCTAATCGAGACACTCCTTCTTATACTGCCACCACATTAGCAGTGCTTCGACAACAATACCCAATGCATGAATTCTATTTTCTAATGGGGATGGATTCATTTTTAGGGCTACAGAGTTGGTATCAATGGCAGAGTCTATTTGATCTGTGCCACATCGTAGTGTGCCAACGACCGGGTTGGCAACTATCGAAACGGCACCCAATGCAGGCAGTGTTAACTCAACGCAGTGCTCAAACAGCAGCAATGGCTAAAACAGGGTTGATCTTTCGCGTATCAATCACAGAGCAGCCCTTTTCGTCGACGCAGATTCGCACCGCTCTTAGCCAAGGTATGTCGGTTAATGATGCATTACCCTCCAGCGTTCAACTGTATATAAAGCAGCATCGACTATATGGCTCAAAGACTTAGTACAACCCACAAAAATCTTCACTGCTAAAGTCACTATTTCTAATCTTCGCTATTAATCTCATACCTATTACCTGCTATACTATCGCGCTGTCTAAAAATTAATGGGGTATCCGCGTGGAAAGCGCCGAGCTAAAGCAATTTGTAATCGATAAGGTTGAAGACCTTAAAGCCAAAGATATTGTTGTAATGGACGTATCTGATAAATCTAACATCGCCGACTTTATGGTGGTTTGTACTGGTAATTCAAAAACTCATGTTAAAGCAATCGCTGAAAACTTAGTGGTTGAATCAAAGCGCGCTGGCCTAAAGATTTTAGGCGTAGAAGGCCGTGAAAGCAGCGAATGGGTTCTTGTTGACCTAGGCGATGTCATCATGCATGTAATGCAAGACCAAACTCGCGACTACTACCAGCTTGAAAAGCTATGGTCAGAAAAACCTGAATAATGAAAATTCAGTTAGTTGCAGTAGGGACCCGCATGCCAGATTGGGTCGAAACAGGTTTTAAAGAATATCAGCGCCGCTTTCCTCGAGATATGGCGCTTGAGTTAATTGAAATCCCCGCTGGCAAACGCGGTAAAAATGCCGATATAGCTCGTATCCTCCAAAAAGAGGGCGAGTTAATGTTGGCTGCAATCCCTAAGGGTAACCATATCGTCAGCCTCGACCTTCCAGGTAAAAACCTGAAGACACCCGAGTTGGCGCAGCAGATGAACAAATGGCTACTTGATGGCCGAGATGTCAGTCTGTTAATTGGCGGCCCCGAGGGGCTATCACCCGACTGTAAAAAAGCAGCAGCGCAAAGTTGGTGCTTATCAGCGTTAACTCTTCCCCACCCTTTGGTCCGAGTGATTGTTGCTGAAAGCCTTTATCGAGGCTGGAGTATTAATAATAATCACCCTTATCATAGAGAATAATATCGACTTTACATTAAGTTAGCCTTACCTTTACAGCAATAAGCTATGTGCCTGGCACCTTTTTTTGAGCAGGAGAAAATGTAAGTGTCCCCTAGAAAGCGCATTACCATGAACGACCATGCGGCTGAAGCCTCGCTGTTTAAACGTCGCGCTCTGTTTACTTTCCTTTGTGTGTTCATTCTGCTGAGCTTACTCCTCGTCAACCTCTATCAGCTGCAAATTCTCTCATTTAAAGATTATGAAACACGCTCCAACGATAACCGCATCAGAGTCGTCCCCGTAGCCCCAAGTCGTGGACTTATTTATGACCGCAATGGACAGTTACTTGCGGAGAACCAACCTTTCTTCTCTTTAGAGATGGTGCCCGAAAAAGTTAACAACATCAGTGATACTTTGGATGAACTAAGCCAAGTCATCTCTCTTACTGATGATGAAAAAGACAGTGTTATCGAGGCGCTCAAATACCACAGACGTTTTAAGCCTCTCACCATTAAAAACAAACTCACCGAAGAGCAAGTCGCCGAGTTTAGTGTCAATCAATATCGGTTCCCTGGTATTTCCATAGAAGCTGGCCTAAAACGCCATTATCCTTACGATGGCCTAATGACTCATGCGTTGGGCTATGTAGGGAAAATCAACAGTCGTGACAAGGCGTCACTTGAGCGCAATAACAAGTGGAGTAACTATGCCGCAACCAAAGATATTGGGAAGCAGGGTATCGAGAAGTTTTACGAGAGCATGTTACTTGGTAAGCCTGGCCACCTTGAAGAGGAGGTGAATAACCGTGGCAGAACCATTCGCACGTTAAAATCGGAGCCTCCGGTTCCCGGACAAGATATCTACTTAACCTTAGATCTTAATTTACAAAAAAAAGCCATGGAACTACTCAATGGTCGCCGTGGTTCTGTAGTGGCTATTGATCCTAGAGATGGCGGCATACTGGCCCTCCTATCAAGTCCAACTTACGATCCAAACCCATTTGTACATGGCATTAGCAGCAGAGCTTATAACGAGCTGTTGAGCTCAAAATCACGCCCTTTAATTAACCGCGCGACTCAAGGGCAATACGCACCGGCTTCGACAGTGAAGCCACATCTAGCGCTGTTAGGCTTAGAGACTAAAGCGATTACACCGAAAACTCGCATATGGGATCCAGGATTTTGGCAGATCCCAGGCGTTGAACGTAAATACCGAGATTGGAAGCGTTGGGGCCATGGCTGGGTTGATATTAACAGTGCGATTATCAGTTCTTGTGATACCTATTTCTATGATTTAGCCTATAAAACCGGTGTCGATGCTATCGCCAACTTTATGGAACCCTTTGGCTTTGGTGAGCGAACCGGTGTCGATATATTTGAAGAGTCTGCTGGTATCATGCCATCAAAAGATTGGAAACGTCTGCGCTATAACCAGCCTTGGTATATAGGCGATACTATTTCAGTCGGTATTGGCCAAGGCTACTGGACTACAACGCCACTACAGCTAGCTAATGCAACCGCTATTATGGCCAACAAAGGCCGTCGTTTTGTGCCACATCTGCTCAAATCTATTCAAGATCAAACGGCAAAAATAGACACCCCAGCCGATGAACTTGCGCCAATTGTACTTAAAAACCCCGACAACTGGGACATCGTTAATGAGGCCATGCGAGATACCGCACACAAGTCTCGTTTCACCGACGCCAAATATACGGCAGCAATGAAAACCGGTACAGCGCAAGTATTCAGTGTTGCAGAAGATGCCAAATACGACGCCGAAACGATTGATGAACGTCTAAGAGACAATGCATTGGTTATCGCCTATGCCCCCTATGAGAACCCCACTATTGTACTCGCTGTAGTACTTGAAAATGCGGGCTGGGGAGGCAGGAACGCAGGCCCTGTAGCGCGAGCGCTACTTGATGAGTATTTACTAAGAGATTCATGGGACAAAAAAGAATGAGTGCACACAACCATCGTCCAAATATTTGGCAGCGCCTTCATATCGACTTGCCACTGTTAATTGGGCTATTAGCACTAATGGGCTTTGGGCTCGTGGTAATCTACTCCGCTGGCGGTGAGGATTTAGCATTAATGGATCGTCAGTTAGTGCGTATGGGCTTGTCACTGGTGATCATGTTTGCCGTAGCCCAGATAAACCCTGAAGTCTTTCGCCGCTGGGCATTCCCCATCTATCTTGCGGGGATAATATTATTACTTGGGGTACATTTTTTTGGTGAAATAAATAAAGGGGCACAGCGCTGGCTCAACCTTGGTTTTATGGAGTTCCAGCCCTCAGAATTAATTAAACTCGCCTTTCCAATCACAATGGCGTGGTATATCAGTAAATTCCCACTGCCCCCTAAGAAGCGTTACTTAGCCGGTGCATTAGTCATTTTACTGGTGCCAACGTTACTCATTGCCAAGCAGCCTGATTTAGGCACCTCAATCTTGGTCGCCGCATCGGGGATATTTGTCCTTTTCTTATCAGGTATGAGCTGGCGAATTGTCGGTGGCTTTATCGGTACAGTATTAGCTATGTTGCCCGCACTGTGGTTTTTCTTCATGCATGATTACCAACGCACCCGCGTACTAACACTACTTGATCCTGAAAAAGACCCCCTTGGTGCAGGCTACCATATAATTCAATCTAAAATCGCTATTGGTTCTGGTGGACTTTGGGGCAAAGGTTGGCTCGATGGTACTCAATCCCAGCTCGAATTTTTACCTGAGCGACATACAGATTTCATCTTCGCCGTCATTGGTGAAGAGTTTGGTCTTATCGGCAGCTTGCTGCTATTGGCACTCTATCTTTATGTTATCGGTCGGGGTCTCGTTATCGCTTCTCGCGCCCAAACCAGCTTTGCTCGGTTATTGGCAGGCAGCATAACCTTAACTTTCTTTGTGTATATATTTGTCAATATAGGCATGGTTTCGGGCTTATTGCCTGTGGTAGGTGTACCTCTGCCGTTAATCAGTTATGGTGGTACCTCTATGCTGACATTAATGACCGGGTTTGGGATCTTAATGAGTATTCATACTCACAGACGATTCATTGATAGATAACATTAGCCACAAGCAAACAGAATTATTAACTCGACAACGTTTACCGTATTCAGGTATCACTGTAAGCGTTTAATCGACATTGAGGATTAAATAGCAGATGACACTGTTAAACCGTTTTGTAGCGCCTTTAGCGCTGGCCATTTTATCGAGCTCCGCATTCGCAAACACCACAGAGCCTTCGGTCGACGAACTAAAAGCTGAGTTTATTAAAACTCAATATGCTAAAGGCTTTAGTGATACAGAAACTCAAGATTTTATCGACAATGCTGAGTTTAACCAAGCCGTTATAGATGCAATGACCAAGCCTTGGGAAGCTAAACCTTGGCATCAATACTACCCAATTTTTCTAACTGACAAACGTCTAGCGGCAGGACTCAAATTCTGGAAAGAACACGCCTCGACCATAGATAAAGCCTCGAAAGAGTTCAATGTTGATCCACAAATCATTGTCGCTATCATAGGTATCGAAACTTTCTATGGCGGTTATATGGGCAACTATCCTGTTAAAGACGCTTTGTACACATTAGGCTTTCATTACCCGCCTAGAGCCACCTTCTTCCGCAGTGAGTTTGCTAATTTACAAGCATTAGTAAAAGAGGAAAATCTTGATATTAATAGCTTAAAAGGCTCATATGCTGGTGCAATGGGGTTTGGCCAATTTATCCCATCCAGTTACCGTCATTACTCGGTAGATTTTGATAATGATGGCAGCCGAGATCTGCTTAATAGCCCGGTTGATGCCATTGGTAGCGTGGCTAATTACTTTCATCAGCATGGCTGGCAACAAAACCAGCCCGTGGCAGTAGAATTAACATTGACTAAAGCATTGCCTGATACAGTTAAGACATGGTCCGGCGAGAAGATGCATTATACTATTGCTGATATTTTGTCCCCTAGTGTCGCGTTAGCTGAATCAATCGATATCGATGTATCCAAACCAGCACTGGTGGTTAAATTAGAGCAGACAGATAAGGAAGAGTACTGGCTAGGTTTAAAGAACTTCTATGTCATCACCCGTTATAACCGAAGCCCTCTTTATGCGATGGCGGTATACCAGTTTAGTCAGGAACTTGAACAAGCTTATGCAACGCACTAACGCCCTCGCTGTCATCTTATTAGCAAGTATTTTGGCAGCTTGCTCTAGCAGCCAAAACAGCCGCTACGATATTGCTGATGATAAAGCACCAACATCGGCACCCGATGTATCAAAAGTTGAAGACGCTCACCCGAAGTTTGAGCCCTATAGCCGCGGAGGCAACAAGGCAAATTACACTGTTTTAGGTAAAAACTATCAAGTCATGGATAGCGGCGAAGGTTATCAAGAAAAAGGCATAGCCTCATGGTATGGCGCTAAGTTTCATGGCCATTTAACCTCTAATGGTGAAACCTACGATATGTACTCAATGTCAGCGGCACACAAGAGTTTGCCACTGCCAAGTTATGTGCGGGTTACCAACCTAAAAAATGATAAAACCGTAATTGTTCGTGTTAATGATCGCGGGCCTTTTCATGAAGACAGGCTTATCGATCTGTCCTATGCCGCCGCTCATAGACTCGATATGTTGAAAACGGGCACTGCCAATGTCAGCCTTGAGGTGATCTATATTGCCAATCCTGAATCAATTGCGTTAGCGGAGCTAAAAGGAACTGCGCTGCATTTTATCCAAATTGTGGCGTCTTCAAACAAAACACGCTTGGACCTTTTAGCTAATGAGCTTGAGAAAAAATACCAAGTAAACAGCCGAGTACAAGAATCGAACAAACTATACCGCTTACAGCTTGGCCCGATTGGACAAGCGCAGCTAGCAAACAAACTGACAGAAACACTCAAACAGCAAGGTTACCCGCAAAGCTATTTGATAACAGAATGAAACAAGATTAATGAACCTAGTGCGAATTAGCTTGTCGACTAATGATATACTTTGCGGAACTTCGCTTTCATTATACCTAAACATAAAGACGTGCATGATTAATATGAATTTATTAAACCAACCTATAAAAACGCTTTTGCTCGCGACCTCAGTCGCCGCCTTTTCTGCACAAGCAGCTCCTGTTGTTACGCCAAATGCACCAACCGTTGCCGCTAAAGCCTATGTCCTATTGGATTATAATACTGGCCAAATTATTGCGGAAGACAATGCCTACGAGAGCTTAAATCCAGCCAGTCTAACTAAAATGATGACCAGTTATGTTATTGGTCATGAAATTAAAGTGGGCAACATATCACCTTCCGATGAAGTGACCATCAGTAAAAAGGCTTGGTCAAAGAACTTCCCCGATTCATCGAAAATGTTTATCGAAGTCGGTAAAACCGTTTCGGTTGAAGAGCTCAACAAGGGCATTATCATACAATCTGGTAATGACGCTTGTGTTGCAATGGCTGAACATATCGCAGGCACTGAAGATGGCTTTGTCGATCTGATGAATTCATGGGCTAAGCAGCTAGCTATGCAAGACAGTTACTTTGAAAACTCTCACGGTCTCGATTCAGATAACCACAAAACAACGGCCTATGATATGGCGATTCTTGGCGCCGCTATCATTCGTGATGTGCCAGATGAATATGCTGTCTACAAAGAAAAATCTTTTACCTATAACGGTATCAAGCAATATAACCGTAACGGACTTTTATGGGATAAAAGCCTAAACGTTGATGGTATTAAGACTGGCCATACATCGGGTGCTGGCTACAACCTAGTGACCTCAGCGACTAAAGATGGCATGCGTCTTATCTCTGTTGTCATGGGTACTAAAAGCGAGACAGCACGTAAAGCTGAAAGTAAAAAGCTACTCAATTACGGCTTCCGTTTTTTCGAAACCGTCACCCCTTACCAGGCAGGCGATAGCTTCGTTACTCAAAAAATTTGGTACGGCGACAGAGAAACCATTGATCTTGGTGTCACCACTGAGACACCAATCACTATTAGCCGCGGACAAGCGAAAAACCTACAAGCTAATTTTGAGCTAACCAAGGAGCTAAAAGCCCCTATTGCCAAAGGTGAAACGGTTGGCCGTATCTACTTCCAATTGAATGGTAAAGATATTGCGCAATTCCCACTTGTGACGTTGCAAGAAGTAAACGAAGGCAGCTGGTTTAGTCAGTTAATGGACTACTTTAAGCAGATGTTTGACGGCTGGTTTAGCTAATCAAACTGATGAAAATTGAAGCCACCTAAGGGTGGCTTCTTGCGTTTAATAGCGTTGATATCACCTTAGTGCACTTGAATTCGCTATAATCGACACCATATAACAGTTATAGAAATTGCTGAGAGTAAAAAATGTTAGATACTAAATTTGATGAATTGATGGAATTCCCAAACTCTTTTCCATTCAAAGTTGTTGGTGATGCCCATGAAACATTGGCCGATCGTGTTGTTGCCGTTGTTCAAAAACATGTCCCAGGGGATTACGTACCAAGCACTAAAGTCTCAAGTAAAGGGACTTATCATTCAATCACAATCCGAGTGACAGTGCAGAGTAAAGAGCATGTCGAAACTTTATACGTCGAACTAGCTAAAATAGACGGTGTAAAACGCGTCCTATAGATATTACTCATTACTGATAAATGTGATCTGTCTTACATTTATCAATTTGAAGCGTATAATAGCCGCACTTATATTTGGGGGAGAGGTTGCCCTTGCTAAAAAGCGCTTTGCATATTCGACATCTTGGTAAGCAAGATTACGAATCAGTGTGGCATGCTATGCAGCACTACACTGATAATCGCGATGAGAACAGCCAAGATGAAATCTGGGTTGTAGAACATACGCCAGTATTTACTCAGGGCCAAGCAGGTAAGAGTGAACACATCTTGAACCCAGGCGATATTCCAGTTATCCAAGTAGATCGCGGTGGTCAAGTGACCTACCACGGACCAGGACAATTGGTCATTTACCCTCTTTTAGATATCAAACGACTCAAAGTTGGCGTACGCCAGCTCGTCACCCATATTGAACAAAGTATTGTCAACATGCTTAAACGTTATGATGTAGAAGCTTATGCTAAAGCTGACGCACCTGGCGTGTATGTTGAAGAGCGTAAAATTGCGTCACTCGGTCTGCGGATCAGAAAAGGATGCTCTTTCCATGGATTGGCTCTCAATGTAGATATGGACATGTCACCGTTTCAACGGATCAACCCATGCGGTTACGCCGGAATGGAGATGATCCAATGCAAACAGCTCGGTGGACCGCAAACTGTCGAAGAAGCTGGCAAGCAGTTAGTTGAAACCCTTAGCCAAGAACTTGGTTTAAGCAACCTAGTTCATCATCAAGGATTACCAGAGTCATTATGAATAGGCCTGAAAGATTACAACCTGGCGTTAAGTTAAGAGACGCTGACAAGGTTTCACGTATCCCAGTGAAAGTCGTCCCTTCTGAGCGTGATACCATGCTGAGGAAACCTGATTGGCTGCGCGTTAAGTTACCCGCTTCGAATCAGCGTATTACTGAGATAAAACAAGCTTTACGTAAGAATGGTTTGCACTCGGTATGTGAAGAAGCCTCGTGCCCTAACTTGTCAGAGTGTTTCAACCACGGTACCGCCACCTTTATGATTTTGGGTGCTATCTGTACTCGACGTTGTCCTTTTTGTGACGTTGCACACGGGCGTCCATTAAAACCCGATGCTGCAGAGCCGAAAAAGCTCGCTCAGACCATCAAGGATATGAAACTTAAGTATGTGGTTATAACCTCTGTAGATCGCGATGATCTTCGAGATGGCGGCGCGCAACACTTTGCTGATTGTATACGTGAAATACGGGTATTAAATCCTCAAATTAAGATTGAAACCTTAGTGCCTGATTTCCGCGGTCGCATCGATAAAGCCCTCGAGATTCTAGCGACTGAGCCACCAGATGTGTTTAACCACAACTTAGAAACAGCGCCGATGCACTATCGTAAAGCGCGACCAGGTGCGAACTATCAATGGTCACTCGATCTGCTAAAGAAATTTAAAGAACGTCACCCTGATGTACCGACAAAATCTGGTCTTATGATGGGTTTAGGTGAGACTAACGAGGAGATCGCTCAAGTGCTACACGATCTTCGCGCTCACAATGTTGAGATGCTGACGTTAGGTCAATATCTGCAACCGTCAAAGTTCCACCTGCCAGTTGAGCGCTACGTGCCTCCAGCAGAGTTTGATGAGCTAAAAGAGATTGCAGAGCGCATTGGCTTTACTCATGCAGCCTGCGGTCCTTTAGTTCGTTCAAGCTACCATGCAGATCTTCAAGCACTCGGTAAAGAAGTTAAATAACTTTGCTTGAGTGAGAAAAGATAAAAAAATAGCGCCTATCTGGCGCTATTTTTTTATCTAATGCTAATACCACTTGTACACTCTAAAAGGTCAGCGTCATCAATATGGCATCTTCAGGCTCGCCAGCAGTTCTATAGTAACCTTTTCGGGCTCCTGACAGCTCAAAGCCTGCCTTTACATATAATGCCCTAGCACCAACGCCTGACTCTCGCACTTCAAGCATTAACACTTCAGCCCCGTTAGCTTGAGCTTGGTCAATCACCCTATCAAGCAAAGCTTTGCCGTAACCTTCGCCTTGATGCTGAGGCTCAACACAGATATCCATTAAGGTCGCGTCTTCAAAGATCTGATGCAATATAGCAAAACCACACAACTCATCACCTTCATAGGCGCCTAAGCAAGTATATAAAGCGCCAAAGCAGGTTTTGATTGTCGACTCGCTCATAGGGTGGCTATGTGCACTGGCTGCTATCAGTGCCATCTGAGGCGCTGATAGCTCGGTAAGAGGAATAACTGTCACTCTGAATCCTTTTGTACTATGAAAGGCTGCATATTACGCCATAGCAACTTCTTGGCTTCAGGGTTAGATTCAATTTCATTAATGGGAGCCGACATTAATATATTGTCATCATATTGCACCGGCTTACCACGCATATCCCAAATGACTTTTGAGTGCTTATCTGCACTGGTCGCAAACCGTATGTGCTCACGATCATAACCAAGCATCTCAAGTACTTTAGAAATAATGGGACTATCAATCTCAGTAAGCCTTCGCGGGCTCACTAATACCGTTGAGATTTCAGCTTTCAATTCAGGCTTTACCCAACGAGTTATTCCCATGGCATCTAAGTAGTCGCTTGATTTCATACTGGCTCTAATGGTCATAATAATAAGCAAGGATAACAGTTCGCTCACAAGCTTGTGAAGCCATCTAATCCTAACATTGAGATTTCTAAATTGCAGATGCAAAAAAGCCGAGCTAATGCTCGGCTTTTTCTAATTTGGCAGGGGTGGGGAGATTCGAACTCACAACATCCGGTTTTGGAGACCGGCGCTCTACCAATTGGAGCTACACCCCTGTTGACGACACGCATTATGCGTAAACAGACCTAAAAGGTAAAGTACTTTTTTATATAAAGGCTATCGACTGCAGGTTTTTCGGCCAACACAAAGATAACAACGCTAATTAACTAAAAGAAATCAAAATAACAAAGCCAAATAAGTATGAGAAAAATTGCAGATGTAAAAAAGCCGAGCTGGTGCTCGGCTTTTTCGAATTTGGCAGGGGTGGGGAGACTCGAACTCACAACATGCGGTTTTGGAGACCGCCGCTCTACCAATTGGAGCTACACCCCTGTTGAAGACGTCACTATGCGTAAACTGACTGAAAAGGTAAAGTACTTTTTAAGACTAAAGCTACTGACTGCATTTTTTTTACGCAGAAGCACTATCAAGGTTCAGGTATTGCACAACAACGTGCTGATATTGGCCTATTTTGCTTATCTCCCACCTCCCAAGCAATAGCTAAAGCAAGAGAGGTAGCTCTTATCTAATCCGCCTAGCCGCTATACAGTTACATCCTCACTCCCCATTAGGCAGCATCCTCTAAAAATTAGAGTTATTGATCGCCGAAGGTATCAGAGAG
This sequence comes from Shewanella sp. KX20019, assembly GCF_016757755.1. NCBI lineage: Bacteria > Pseudomonadati > Pseudomonadota > Gammaproteobacteria > Alteromonadales > Shewanellaceae > Shewanella > Shewanella sp. KX20019. The sequence goes on from NZ_CP068437.1 coordinate 4,011,062, forward strand.
TCTATTGATACCGAGTACGAGATCACTTACGGCGCATCAGATATTTACTGCATATTGCATCCACTAGCGCAACTGAAGACTTGTAACCTCCTTTGTCAATCAAGACGCCCTGAAACAGCAACGACACCAAGTTTCAGAAACGGTCTATTCACTCTCTTACAGCTCGATAATTAGAAAGAGTCGGCGCCTGTAATCGCCAGCTACGCTAGAGCTCCGCGCTGACTAACAAGGATTCGGGGGAGTGCAGAAAGTGTTGGGGCAACTTTCGGCCGTAAGCACATCGCTATTGCGATATTCACCCTACACCGCCATTGATGGTGGAAGTGTCGATTATGCACGACTATGTGGATATAGGAGCTACGATGCCAAGGATGGACAAAGGGAGAATAATGCAGGAGCAATTATCGACCTATCATATTCCCCTTGTGAGAGTTACCATTCAAAAGCTGTTAAACGAATAAATCCCCCCCCACAAAGTACTAGGTATTTATCGCTTCTATCTCGAGACAGAGGTGATGAACAGCCGCGTCTGGAAATGAGCTACTCTTTATTTTCCTCGAAGTGGACACATGGGCATATCGACCACATAGCAATAAATGCCAATACTCAGAGTCATTAAACCATGCATGTAATGACTCGAAACCACAAATCGCAGACGTAAAAAAGCCCGTTACGCTAGCAACAGGCTATTCACTCTCTTACGAGACTGATATTAGAAAGAGTCGCGTCTGGAAATGACCTACTCCTTATTATCCTCGCGGGCGCCGCTTGGGCATATCGACCACACAGCTATAAATGCCAATACTCAGAGTCATTAAACCCTGCATGTAATGACTCGAAACCACAAATCGCAGACATAAAAAAGCCCGTTGCGCTAGCAACAGGCTATTCACTCTCTTACGAGACCGATATTAGAAAAAGTCGCGTCAGGAAATGAGCTACTCCTTATTATCCTCCTCAAAGTGGACACATGGGCATATTGACCACATAGTGGCTCTCGTTTTAAAGCTGGGAAAAATGCCGTTGATCCATACTCATAACGACTCAAAACCACAAATCGCGACGTAAAAAAGCCCGTTGCGTTAGCAACGGGCTTAATACTCTCTTTCGAGAAATTAGGCGCCTGGAAATGACCTACTCTCACATGGGGAAACCCCACACTACCATCGGCGATACTGTGTTTCACTTCTGAGTTCGGAATGGGATCAGGTGGGACCACAGCTCTATGGTTTCCAGACAAATTTGGTTATTACTTTCAGCTTTTAAAAAGCTAAAGGTAAAAAGTTTAGAAAGCTGATACTCGCTACCGCAAGTAATATTAAATTATTGAGTCTTACACACACATTAAGTGCTTCTAATTCTGGTTTCTGTCGAAACATCAGTCTCATACAAAACCCATCAGGGTTGTATGGTTAAGCCTCACGAGTCATTAGTACAGGTTAGCTCAACGCCTCACAACGCTTACACACCCTGCCTATCAACGTCCTAGTCTCGAACGGCTCTTTAGAGGAATTAAATTCCTAGGGATGACTCATCTTAGGACTCGCTTCCCGCTTAGATGCTTTCAGCGGTTATCGATTCCGAACGTAGCTACCGGGCAATGCTATTGGCATAACAACCCGAACACCAGCGGTTCGTCCACTCCGGTCCTCTCGTACTAGGAGCAGCTTCCTTCAATCATCCAACGCCCACGGCAGATAGGGACCGAACTGTCTCACGACGTTCTGAACCCAGCTCGCGTACCACTTTAAATGGCGAACAGCCATACCCTTGGGACCGACTTCAGCCCCAGGATGTGATGAGCCGACATCGAGGTGCCAAACACCGCCGTCGATATGAACTCTTGGGCGGTATCAGCCTGTTATCCCCGGCGTACCTTTTATCCGTTGAGCGATGGCCCTTCCATACAGAACCACCGGATCACTATGACCTACTTTCGTACCTGCTCGACGTGTATGTCTCGCAGTTAAGCTGGCTTATGCCATTGCACTAACCGTACGATGTCCGACCGTACTTAGCCAACCTTCGTGCTCCTCCGTTACTCTTTGGGAGGAGACCGCCCCAGTCAAACTACCCACCAGGCACTGTCCCGAACCCCGATTCAGGGGCCGCGGTTAGAACATCAAAACTACAAGGGTGGTATTTCAAGGTTGACTCCACTTCATCTAGCGACAAAGCTTCAAAGTCTCCCACCTATCCTACACATGTAGGTTCAATGTTCAGTGCCAAGCTATAGTAAAGGTGCACGGGGTCTTTCCGTCTAGCCGCGGGTATACGGCATCTTCACCGCAATTTCAACTTCACTGAGTCTCGGCTGGAGACAGCGTGGCCATCATTACGCCATTCGTGCAGGTCGGAACTTACCCGACAAGGAATTTCGCTACCTTAGGACCGTTATAGTTACGGCCGCCGTTTACCGGGGCTTCGATCATGAGCTTCTCCGAAGATAACCCAATCAATTAACCTTCCGGCACCGGGCAGGCGTCATACCGTATACTTCCTCTTGCGAGTTTGCACAGTACTGTGTTTTTGATAAACAGTTGCAGCCACCTGGTATCTGCGACTGCCAACAGCTTAGGGAGCAAGTCCCATCACCGTCGGCAGCGTACCTTCTCCCGAAGTTACGGTACCATTTTGCCTAGTTCCTTCAGCCGAGTTCTCTCAAGCGCCTTGGTATTCTCTACCCAACCACCTGTGTCGGTTTGGGGTACGATTCCTACTAACCTGAAGCTTAGAAGATTTTCCTGGAAGCATGGCATCAACTACTTCAGTCCCTTAGGACCTCGTCATCAACTCTCAGCATTGCAATTTAATGCGTATTCCCGGATTTGCCTAAGAATACTGCCTACAGCCTTAAACGCGGACAACCAACGCCGCGCTAGCCTAGCCTTCTCCGTCTCTCCATCGCAGTTAGCAGAAGTACAGGAATATTAACCTGTTTCCCATCGACTACGCCTTTCGGCCTCGCCTTAGGGGTCGACTCACCCTGCCCTGATTAACATTGGACAGGAACCCTTGGTCTTTCGGCGAGGGAGTTTTTCACTCCCTTTATCGTTACTCATGTCAGCATTCGCACTTCTGATACGTCCAGTGTGGGTTACCCCTTCACCTTCAACCGCTTACAGAACGCTCCTCTACCGCTTGCTAGTAAACTAGCAAACCCATAGCTTCGGTGTATTGCTTAGCCCCGTTAAATCTTCCGCGCAGGCCGACTCGACTAGTGAGCTATTACGCTTTCTTTAAATGATGGCTGCTTCTAAGCCAACATCCTAGCTGTCTAAGCCTTCCCACATCGTTTCCCACTTAGCAATAACTTTGGGACCTTAGCTGATGGTCTGGGTTGTTTCCCTTTTCACGACGGACGTTAGCACCCGCCGTGTGTCTCCCGTATAGTACTCATTGGTATTCGGAGTTTGCAAAGGGTTGGTAAGTCGGGATGACCCCCTAGCCTTAACAGTGCTCTACCCCCAATGGTATTCGTACGAGGCGCTACCTAAATAGCTTTCGAGGAGAACCAGATATCTCCCGGTTTGATTGGCCTTTCACCCCCAGCCACAAGTCATCCGCTCATTTTTCAACATAAGTCGGTTCGGTCCTCCAGTTGATGTTACTCAACCTTCAACCTGCCCATGGCTAGATCACCGGGTTTCGGGTCTACACCTTGCAACTAAACGCGCAGTTAACACTCGGTTTCCCTACGGCTCCGCTATTCGCTTAACCTCGCTACAAAATGTAAGTCGCTGACCCATTATACAAAAGGTACGCAGTCACGGTCTCAAGAACCGCTCCCACTGCTTGTACGTATACGGTTTCAGGTTCTATTTCACTCCCCTCACAGGGGTTCTTTTCGCCTTTCCCTCACGGTACTGGTTCACTATCGGTCAGTCAGGAGTATTTAGCCTTGGAGGATGGTCCCCCCATGTTCAGACAAGATGTCACGTGTCCCGTCCTACTCGTTTTCACGTAAAGTTAGTTTTCATGTACGGGGCTATCACCCTGTGCCGCTGTGCTTTCCAACACATTCCACTAACACCCTCTACGCTTAAGGGCTAATCCCCGTTCGCTCGCCGCTACTAGGGGAATCTCGGTTGATTTCTTTTCCTCCGGGTACTTAGATGTTTCAGTTCCCCGGGTTTGCCTCACAACACTATGTATTCATGTTGTAATACTCACTTATGTGAGTGGGTTTCCCCATTCGGACATCGTTAGCTCAAATGCTTGTTACTAGCTCGCCAACGCTTTTCGCAAGTTACTACGTCCTTCATCGCCTCTGACTGCCAAGGCATCCACCATATACGCTTAGTCACTTAACCATACAACCCAAATAAGTCTCTATGAGAAATAATCGTTGTTTCAAGCGGGTAAGCTCAAAACAGTCGTATCGTAACTAATGGTTTCTACTTTCGCCAAAATTAGAATTTTTAACTCGTAACCGTTAAGTCACAAGCCAAGACACTTAATGTTTAAGTGTTTAGAACTCAATTTTTTAATTTCGCGCTAATCCTATAAATAACAATACGATAAATCGTAGCTGCTATCCCTTTCAGATTAACACTATCAGCTTTCCAAATTTTTAAAGAACGATATCACTGCAACAAGGCAGGATATTTTGTCGCTCGCCTCAACTCAATTAAGAGATAAGGAGAACAAGCAATCTGTGTGGACACTCAAACGTATTTGCATACTTCAGATGCGAGTTAGTCGTATAGGTAAGGAGGTGATCCAGCCCCAGGTTCCCCTAGGGCTACCTTGTTACGACTTCACCCCAGTCATGAACCACACCGTGGTAAACGCCCTCCCGAAGGTTAAGCTATCTACTTCTGGTGCAGCCCACTCCCATGGTGTGACGGGCGGTGTGTACAAGGCCCGGGAACGTATTCACCGTAGCATTCTGATCTACGATTACTAGCGATTCCGACTTCACGGAGTCGAGTTGCAGACTCCGATCCGGACTACGACCGGCTTTGTGAGATTAGCTCCACCTCGCGGCTTTGCAACCCTCTGTACCGGCCATTGTAGCACGTGTGTAGCCCTACTCGTAAGGGCCATGATGACTTGACGTCGTCCCCACCTTCCTCCGGTTTATCACCGGCAGTCTCCCTAAAGTTCCCACCATTACGTGCTGGCAAATAAGGATAAGGGTTGCGCTCGTTGCGGGACTTAACCCAACATTTCACAACACGAGCTGACGACAGCCATGCAGCACCTGTCTCATAGTTCCCGAAGGCACACCAAAATCTCTTTCGGCTTCTATGGATGTCAAGAGTAGGTAAGGTTCTTCGCGTTGCATCGAATTAAACCACATGCTCCACCGCTTGTGCGGGCCCCCGTCAATTCATTTGAGTTTTAACCTTGCGGCCGTACTCCCCAGGCGGTCTACTTAATGCGTTAGCTTGAGAACCCAGTGTTCAAGACACCAAATTCCGAGTAGACATCGTTTACGGCGTGGACTACCAGGGTATCTAATCCTGTTTGCTCCCCACGCTTTCGTACATGAGCGTCAGTCTTTGTCCAGGGGGCCGCCTTCGCCACCGGTATTCCTTCAGATCTCTACGCATTTCACCGCTACACCTGAAATTCTACCCCCCTCTACAAGACTCTAGTTTGCCAGTTCGAAATGCAGTTCCCAGGTTGAGCCCGGGGCTTTCACATCTCGCTTAACAAACCGCCTGCGTACGCTTTACGCCCAGTAATTCCGATTAACGCTTGCACCCCTCGTATTACCGCGGCTGCTGGCACGAAGTTAGCCGGTGCTTCTTCTGCGAGTAACGTCACAGCTGTTGGTTATTAACCAACAACCTTTCCTCCTCGCTGAAAGTACTTTACAACCCGAAGGCCTTCTTCATACACGCGGCATGGCTGCATCAGGCTTTCGCCCATTGTGCAATATTCCCCACTGCTGCCTCCCGTAGGAGTCTGGACCGTGTCTCAGTTCCAGTGTGGCTGATCATCCTCTCAGACCAGCTAGGGATCGTCGCCTTGGTGAGCCATTACCTCACCAACTAGCTAATCCCGCCTAGGTTCATCCAATCGCGGAAGGCCCGAAGGTCCCCTCCTTTCCCCCGTAGGGCGTATGCGGTATTAGCAGTCGTTTCCAACTGTTATCCCCCTCGATTGGGCAGATACCTAGGTATTACTCACCCGTCCGCCGCTCGACACCTCAGGAGCAAGCTCCCTTGTGTTTCCGCTCGACTTGCATGTGTTAGGCCTGCCGCCAGCGTTCAATCTGAGCCATGATCAAACTCTTCAATTAAAGTTTTTTGCTTTACCCCGTTAAGAGCAAAGCGGCTCAATGAATTATACTGTTTTTCAAATATCCGAAGATATTCGAAGTTTACATATTGCTATGGTCACTCAGTGGTTCATTGAGTTAATATTTTTGATTGCTCGTCCTCTACTAGAGAGGAGCGAAGCAATTTCGAATAACTCAACACCTGTGAGTGCCCACACAGATTTGCTTGTCATATTGTTAAAGAGCGTGACATCAATCTTTCAGATGTCGCCGAAGACGCTAGGTCGTTGGCTTGAGGAGGCGTATTCTACACTCTCCAGTGTCGGCGTCAAGGGCTTATTTTAAGAAGTTTTTCAAGCGATGATTTCTTAACCACTCTCGTGAAATCAATCATTACCCGAAGCCCTTAAAGCGCTTGTCACCTGAATCAAATCTCCGAAGAAGTTTAACTCTCTAACACTGCTGCAAGTCCCGTACAACCTAAGCTGTTGGCCTCCTGTGCCGTGTCAGTGGATGCGCATTATAGGGAAATCTAACAAGAGCACAAGGGGTTAAATACTAAAAAGTGCAATAAAAATGAAATAAGGTTTCAACCCGTGCAAAATCCACCCACAAAGTACATATATCATCCAAAACATGTCTAAAACGGCCGTTTACACTAATTTCACTGGCTTAACACTTTGGTTGATTTACCTCTTGATAGGTCATTTTAAAGAAGACTGTTGCTTACATGCTTTGTTTTGACGATGACACGAGCATCTTCAAGTAGGATGGGAATATGAGATCTGTTGCTATTCATATAGTGTTCACGCTAGCATGAGGAACACTCGTTTCATCGTCAAAACTAATCATAGATATAACTATGGAAGGTGAATAATGGTATTTGATCCAGCTAATGGTGTCGCGGAATATAAAGTAGCTCCATTTATATCCACTCAATCACTTTGGGTAATGCTCAGTAGCTTGTTACTCATAGCGAGTCTGTTTAGCAGTAATTTATATGCTAGCGAAATCTATACATGGGTTGATGAAGATGGCGTAACTCATTTTACTCAGGAGCCTCCAGAGCAACAAAACGCTGAAAAAATGTATAGCGAAGATATAAAGCCTGGAAAAATAGGCAGTGTATCTCCAACCAACTCGTCCAAATTAGCAGAGGCCCCGACAGAGCTAGAAAGAGCTGCACTCGCAATAAATGAATCAGATAAAGCACAAGCAAAATCAATATGCGAAAGTGCTAAGCACAGCCTTAGTGTATTAACGAGCCATTCAAAACTTAATAAAAGGAGTAAAGAAACTGGCAAAACCGTGGCAATGACCGAGGGGCAGCGACAAGCTACTATAGCCGAGCAAAAAGAGCGGATCTCTTTATTTTGCCAAAAGTAATTAATATTGACTAAAAAGACTTAGAAACAGACTCCGCAGAAGCCCGTTTCTAAACGTTAGCTACTTACCCGCACCAAGGTTATACATAGAATACTGTACACCACCTTCACATGCTTTAAGGCCTGCTGCCCAACCATCATCAAATTTATCTAATCCATCAAGGGCTGTATCTTTTGCTACCGAATCATAAAGCTCTGCTTGTTGCTTCTTCATTACATAAGCATTCTTACAGCCTCGGAAATATCCATAATGATATAGGCTCTCATACTCTTTATTACCTTCGCCTATGTAGGGCGCCGACGTTTGCTCTTTTTTATCACTGGAGTTAGCACAGCCTACCATTACCATTGACGTTAAAACGATTATTGCTAACTGACGTTTCATACTGTTCTCTCCCTGTCACGAACAAGCTTTAGTAGTAGCCATTAGCATTTATACTAAAAAGCAGATACTAGCTGCTAGCTATACTAATTTTAATAATATTGAGTATTGTTGAATAATTGGATAATACAAACATATCGGTAATATGAACTGGAAGTTCCGCTATCAAGTAAGCTTAACACTACAAATATTAGTATAGCTGTAGCTCTATACAGCGAGATAGGCGATGGCGATGCATTAAAAAGTGGCATCAACCCTAGTTAATGCCACTTTAAAACGTCTTGAGTAACAGAGTTACCACAGTATTACTGAGTAAAGCAGAGTTGCCCTTCGGTAACGGTTACCTGTATCGGTGTACCAGGCTGAAGCTGTCCACTTAATATCTTTTGTGCCAATGGGTTTTCAACCTCTTGCTGCAGAGCTCGCTTCAACGGTCTTGCACCATAAATCGGATCATAGCCCGCATCAGCAATAACGGCCAATGCTTCATCACTGATCTCCAGTTCATAGTCTTTCTCTGACAACCTAAGTTGCAGTGCCTCTATCTGAATCCTAGCAATATGGGCAATATTGGATTTATCCAGTGGATGGAAAACCACGGACTCGTCAACACGATTTAAGAATTCGGGCCTAAAGTGCTGCGTCACCACCTGCATCACATTGGACTTCATCTCTTCGTAGCTTTGCTCGCCAAAGCCTGCTTGAATAACATCAGAACCAAGGTTTGATGTCATAATCACCACAGTATTACGAAAATCTACAGTGCGACCTTGGCCATCCGTTAAACGACCATCATCTAATACCTGCAGTAAAATGTTAAATACATCGGGATGTGCCTTTTCAACTTCATCAAGCAATATGACTGAATAAGGCTTACGCCTTACCGCTTCAGTTAAGTAACCGCCCTCTTCATAACCTACATATCCAGGAGGTGCTCCAACCAAACGCGATACTGAGTGCTTTTCCATAAACTCAGACATATCAATTCGTACCAGTGCTGATTCAGTATCAAATAGGAACTTGGCGAGTGACTTACAAAGTTCTGTTTTACCCACACCCGTTGGGCCTAAGAATAGAAAAGAACCAATCGGTCGACTTGGATCAGAAAGCCCGGCTCGACTACGACGAATTGCATTTGATACAGAATCAACTGCTTCATTCTGACCGATGACACGTTCATGCAGCGCGTCTTCCATCTGCAGCAACTTTTCCCGTTCCCCTTCAAGCATTTTTGATACAGGGATCCCAGTCGCCTTAGATAACACTTCTGCGATTTCAACGTCAGTAACCTTATTACGCAACAAGGTCATATCTTGCATTTCGGCTTGCGCCGCTAAGTCGAGTTGCTTTTCAAGTGCAGGAATGCGGCCGTACTGTAACTCTGACATACGGGTTAAGTCGCCCGCTCGCCTGGCAACCTCTAAATCCATTCTTGCTTGCTCTAGATCAGCTTTAATCTGTTGCGTACCCGCGAGGGCAGCTTTTTCGGTGTGCCAAATTTCATTCAGCTCAGCAGCCTTAGCTTCAACCTCTTTTAGCTCAGTACGCAGTACTTCCAAACGGCGTAAACTGGCTTCATCTTCCTCCTTGCGCACCGCTTGCTCTTCCAGCTTTAACTGAATAGCACGGCGTTCGAGTCGATCAAGAGATTCAGGCTTCGAATCTATTTGGATTCTGATACTTGATGCAGCTTCATCAATCAGGTCTATCGCTTTATCAGGCAATTTACGATCTGAAATATAGCGATTTGACATACTGGCTGCCGCGACGATTGCAGGGTCAGTGATCTCAACGTGATGATGCAGCTCATAACGCTCTTTAAGGCCACGTAAAATAGCAATGGTATCTTCAACATTAGGCTCATCCACCAGCACCTTTTGAAAACGACGCTCTAACGCTGCATCCTTTTCAATATACTGACGATATTCATCTAATGTTGTCGCACCTACACAATGTAGATCGCCACGTGCCAATGCTGGTTTAAGCATATTACCCGCATCCATTGCACCATCGCCTTTACCAGCGCCAACCATGGTATGTAGCTCATCTATAAAGAGGATCACTTGCCCCTCCTCTTGAGAAAGCTCATTAAGAACCGCTTTTAAACGCTCCTCAAATTCACCTCGGTATTTTGCACCAGCAATCAAAGCACCCATATCTAAAGATAGAACCCGTTTGTTTTTGATCCCTTCTGGCACTTCATTGTTAATGATCCGCTGTGCTAATCCCTCTACAATGGCGGTTTTACCGACACCAGGTTCACCAATCAATACTGGATTATTCTTGCTACGACGCTGCAATACTTGAATAGTGCGACGAATTTCGTCATCGCGGCCAATAACAGGATCTAACTTGCCCTGCTCTGCTCGTTCAGTAAGATCGACGGTGAACTTTTTAAGCGCTTGGCGCTGATCTTCCGCGTTAGGGTCATCAACCTTTTGGCCATTACGCATCTGTTCTATGGTCGACTCCATTAACGTCTTTGTTGCACCGGACTTCTTTAGTGCCTGTGCTAAGGCGTCATTGCCCTCAAGCGCAGCTAAGACAAACAATTCACTTGAGATAAATTTGTCTTTACGTTTTTGTGCCAGCTTGTCGCACAAATTCAGTAAACGGATCAGTGCTTGAGATAACTGTACATCTCCGCCCGTCCCCTCTACTTGTGGTCTTTGCTCTAGCTCTTGGCTCAACAACGAGCGCAGAGTACTCACTTGAATGCCCGCTTGGGTCAGAAGGGTGTGAATTGACCCGCCATCTTGATTCAACAGTGCCATCATCAAGTGGGCAGGTTCTATAAATTGGTGATCTCGACCCAATGCTAATGATTGAGCATCCGATATAGCAATTTGGAATTTATTGGTCATACGATCGAGTCGCATAATTCCTCCGATAACTTATTACTTGAATCCAGCGTTAGCTTTGTAACAGGGACATGCATGGAGTGCATCGAGCACGCAACTCTGAATAGAAAGACTGACTCCATTCACGCTTTGATACAAACAAGATATATTGATTTGCTCTACAAGACAGTAAAGCATCTGATAACTAAAAGATGGGGGCTAAACGAGCAATTTCAAGTCAAGGTTTACGCTTCAAGCCAAATAAATGATGCCATTCTGCCTGTAACACCATCTCGGCGATAGGAAAAAAACGATTCAGCATCGGTTAGCGTACAACGCTTATCGGCAAAGATGGTATTTATACCCAGCTTGGTTAATCTAAGTTTTGCCAGACCATGAAGATCGGCTAAGTATTTATCACTAAGATGTTCACTCGTTGGCACAAAACAATCTTGAGCTTCGGCGTGCTTTGCCTCAAATTGCTGCTTCACTTCAAAGCCAACTTCAAAAGCTTTAGCTCCAATAGCGGGACCTAAGTATGCGATCAAGTCTTGTGGGGAATGGCTAAACTTGTTGACTGCGGCTTCAATTATGCCATCACACAATCCGCGCCAGCCAGCATGCACTGCTGCGACTTCAGTGCCGCTTTTATCGCACAGCAAAATAGGCAGACAGTCTGCTGTCATCACCACACACACCTGGTTGCTATTATTACAATAGCTAGCATCAGCATGATGGGTTTGACTATTATCGGCATTTACAACGTTAATACTGTGAGTCTGTTCAAGCCAAGCAGGGCTTACAGGCAGGTTCAGACGTTGTTCGATGTTCTGTCGATTACGAGTCACACAAGTAGGTTCATCGCCAACATGTGCACCGAGGTTTAAGCTATCGTATGGAGGAAGACTTATCCCGCCTTGGCGAGTCGAGAAAGCCAGGTTTACTCCCTTAGGAATAAACCAAGCTTGTTTCTCATCGAAAGCATCTGTCATTAAATAACAGGTGGATTATCTATAGTATCTTGACGAAGTGCTTTAGTCAGCTTCACCATGTCTTCTGGAATAGGCGCGCGCCAGCTCATCACTTCACAAGTGAAAGGATGTGCTAGTTCAAGTCGAATCGCATGCAATGCTTGTCGTCTGAAAGCCATATAAGTTTCGAAAAAGTCAGGTGCAGCCCCTTTTGGAGGACGCGGTCGACCAGCATAAACAGGATCACCAACTAACACGTGGCCCATGTAAGCCATATGTACACGAATTTGGTGCGTACGACCCGATTCTAGACGAAGGCGCAAACGCGTATGCAGTCTGAACTTTTCAGCTACACGGTAATGCGTCATCGCAGGTTTACCATTATGCACTACAGCCATATGTGTGCGTTTAGTTGGATGACGATCGATAGGCTCATCGATGGTACCGCCAGCAATAATAGTACCTTGAACAATCGCTTCGTATTCACGCGTGATCTCACGAGCCTGCAGTGCAGTCACCAAATGAGTTTGCGCTTCAACCGTTTTAGCCACAACCATTAAACCTGTGGTGTCTTTATCTAAACGATGAACAATACCTGCACGCGGTACCAATTCGATACCAGGGCAATGATGCAGCAATGCATTCATTAAGGTACCGTCTTGATTACCAGCACCAGGATGTACAACTAGACCAGCTTGCTTATTGATAACCAAAATATGGTCATCTTCATAAATAATATCTAGGTCGATAGCTTGGGCTTTTGCGGATGTTTCCTCTTCCAGCGTCGCATCTACGACGATGTCCTGACCTTCCAGAACTTTCACTCTGGGTTTATCAGTAACAGTGCCATCAATGCTGACTGCACCGGACAGAATCCACTCTTTAATGCGTGTTCGCGAGTAATCAGGGAACAAATCAGCCAGAGTCTGGTCTAATCTTTGCCCTGATTGTATTGATGTTATCTCGCTTTTTAGTTTAATCTCTTGAGTCATATGAACCGTACCCACGTTTCGGGGTCCAAAAATGTTTACTATCTGTTACAATCGGATTGTTTCTATTTTATCGTAAAATGGAAAAATTCATAACTATAACTTTAAAAGAATCGAATTCAAGTATGCATAAATTTGCCAAAAGTGTTGCTGTAGTCCTAATTTCGCTTGCTGTTACGGCCTGTAGTAGTAAACAGGGCGAAGACCCTGCTATGATCAAAAGTTCGCCTGAAGTGCTTTATTCTCAAGCAAGAACCTCTATGGAGCTGGGGAATTACAGCAAAGCAGTTCGTTCTTTAGAAGCTTTGGATTCCCGTTTTCCATTTGGACCTCATAAAACGCAAGTCCAACTCGATTTAATATTTGCTTACTACAAGCTTGATGATCCAGCTTCAGGTATTGCTAACATCGACCGTTTTATTAGATTAAACCCAACACATAAAGACATTGATTACGTTTATTATATGCGCGGTCTTGTCAATATGCAGTCTGATCGTTACCTTTTTCACGACATGTTAAATATCGATAGATCTGATCGTGATCCCAAAGCTGCACAGGATGCATTTAAGGATTTTGACAGACTGATTAAGTCTTATCCAAACAGTAGCTATGCAGCAGATGCGCAAAAACGCATGCAACACTTAAAAAACAGACTGGCACTTTACTCGATCAAGGTAGCTGAATACTATATAAAAATGAATGCATGGAGTGCAGCAGCTATTCGCGCCCAGCTAGTGATGGAAGGTTACCCAGGTACACCGTCAACTGAAAGAGCCTTGGAGATCATGTCAGAAGCATATGGTGAATTAGGGCAAGATAAGCTTAAAGAGCATACACTTATGGTCATGCAAGCTAACTTCCCAAGCAATAAATTAGTCGCAAAAAAGTAATTCATAACAGTGTTTTATCACTCGTTATAGAAAATAAAGGCCTCAAATGAGGCCTTTATTTTATTACAATTGATTGACTAATGTTGATAAACAAACCCACCGTATAAGTATTTGGTCGCCTCAGCTCCCAATACCATCACTTTGTCGCCCTTTGCTAGTACGCCTGAATTGATAAGTCGAGATAAGCTTACCCATATTGCCGCCGATCCCAGGTTACCCAGTAATTTAGCATCATTGATAACACGGCTAGCTTCGATACCAAGTGCACCAGCTAATAACTTGTCAATATGACCATTCGCCTGATGAGGCAAAATAAAACGAAAATCATCAAGGTGGTGTCCTTTTGACTGCAAAGCCGCTAAACCAAGCTCAAACAACTGGCTTCCCTGCTTTCTTACTGCTGCTGTATTATGGTGAAAACGAGCCATCTGTTTATTGCCGACATCATTAGAGCCACCGTCGAGGTAGAAACCAGAATCTTTACCGACTCCTATATGGCCTAGATAGATATCAGAAATAATACCCGAGCGATCAATTGCTTGCTCAAGAGGTGCCACTACTGCCGCTGCGGCACCGTCGCCCATTTGCACAAAATTGACTAACTGCTCGGTATCGATGAATTGATTATCCATATCAAAATAAACCGACCCGGTCTCACAACCAATAATAGCCACTGGCTGTTGATTCACTGCACAAAAGCTCGACGCTATCTGCAGGCTATTTGCAAAACCAGTACAAGCTTGCCTTAACTCTAAATAGGGACCGTGATATTGCTGCTTATCTGCTATCCATGCGGCATTCGGTGGTACTTGAGTATGTGGTGTGCATGTATGGGAAAGTAAATAATCAAGCTGATGCATCTCAACCTTTGCCGCGGTAAGCGCTGCATTTAGTGCTTGTACACTCAACTCGATACTCGTCGGTGATGGCGCACTCGTAGCCACGCTAAGATCACGAGTCAAATGTCGCCCATCTATACCCATTCTACGAGCGATAGCTTTAGCTTTTCTCGCCGTCAGTAATCCGCATTTATTTTTGAGTTTCTCAAGCAGCACCTCATTATTAATGGTTGCATGAGGTAAGGCGTGAGCAATTCCTTTTAAACGCAGTGAGTGCTTAGCAAATTTTACCGCCATTTAGTCTCCAGTTTTTGATTCAACCTATCTAAACAGACCCCCATGGACTCAAACGCATCGCCTTGAGTCTGTAACAACTTCATTAAGTCTCTTAGTACATACTCATGTTGATAAGAAAACTGTTCCAACGTTGCCCCGAGTGCAAGTGCATGTTTACGGCTAACGTAAACATGCTTTGCTTCATCTTTTTTAATTAAACCACACAATTGTGAGAAACGATGTTCATCACCTAAATGACAATGCTCAAACGCTTGCATGATATGGGTGACACAGGTATCTAATATGGAAATTCGGACAAAGTGTTCACTGTAACTGCTAACCCGCCCCAAGTGAGCATAAAAGCGCTTTGCTTTTCTTTGCACTAGAGTAAATTCGGGCAATTGACTTACTGCAAGCGCCACATGCTGCAGCGCAATGTCATGACGGTGCTCGTCTGCTTCGACATCTTGTAAGCAGGCCACTAATGAATATTGCTGCTCTGAGGCTAAACGCTGGATCTCGCCGTTAAACACGAGTTGTGCCGACTGTTCACCGCATAGCAATAGCGGAAGCAAGCGACTCATTGCATCTGTTTGTATATCGCTAAACTGCACAGGTTTGTATTGAGCATCAGCAAGCCAGCGCATAATACGCTGACTATTCGCTGACAACGTAACTGGAAATCCCGTAGTAGCCTTAAGTGGGAAACAGCGAGTTAGCACCTTATTCTGCATGTTCTTTCCTTAACACCCAACGCTGATAAAGCACAGGCAACATCAACACATCAAAGCCCCAAGCAAATAACACCACTAAACAAGAGAGTAAGCTTAATTGAGAGATCGGCGTAAAATCAGACATCAATCCAATAGCAAAACCTAAGGCGATGGTTAGCGTGGTAAATGTAATCACTGGCAACACCTTACTCAGCGCATCCCACATCATAGCGTTATTGTTGTCACTACCATCCTTGCTCGGTAACTTAAGCATCAAATGTAAAGTATCATCGACAATAACCCCCAACATCATTCCCAATACAACCGCGGTACCTAGACTAATAAAGCCGCCATTGAGCTGCCATAGGGCAAACACCCACAGTAAGGGTAAGAAGTTAAGTAATAACCCCATCAAGCCAAAGATAAATGAACGTTTCAACATACTTAATAATGCAGCTAATGCCAGCAATGCTACCCCAAACGACATCAACATATTATTAGCATTATCGATACTCAGATGAGCAAATAGAAGGTTACTCCCAAGAGGCGGACTAACATCGACACTTCCAGCGTTGGTATCTAACCAAGTTTTTACTTTGGCTTCGAAAGCCACTAACTCCATCGCCGTCATTGGCACCAAATACAGGGTGACTAAGCTGGCATTTTTAAGCTGAGCTAGCTCGCTCTGCAACCGCAACTGTTCCACAGAGTTTTCAGATAACAATCGCTTAAATTGGTTCTGACCAATACCAGCACTTTTAACCCAATCGCCAAGGTGCTGAACCTTATTGACCTCAGCTTGTGCTTTTAAAAAACGAGCAAACTTATAGATAAACGTCAATTCAACCTTATCTAGCCGCACGCCCGATTTACTACTCACTACATAATGCTGCAAGTTTATTCCAGCAAAGTACTGCCGCATTTTTTGACTAGAGAGTGTGAAAGGATTATTAGATTCGAAGTAACCCAAAGGGTCATCATTGAGGGTTAATTTTGATACGCTCATTAGTGAAAGTATGCTCAACAGTACAATGCCAAAAATGACTGAATTTGGTCTTTTAACATTATTTTGAGCTAGTGATAGCACCGAACCAAAGTTTACCCCAATCTGTTTGGTTGGCTTAGAAAAACCGGCAAAGTAAATTAATGTTGTCAGACTTAATAGGTAATTACACAAAACGGCAAATGCCACCAACAAACCAAAGCTCTGTATTGGCGGCGATGGGCTAAACATTAATAAGCAGAAACCAAATATGGTGGTCAGGGTCGAGTAAAACAGTGGCGCTTGATTGACGCTCACACTTTGCTCTAGTGCTTGCAAGTTTGATTTGCCAAGCTTGATGGCACCTCGCCAAGCAAAATAGAGGTGAGACGCATACGCCAAAGCTAGTGTCACTATAATCACCGGCACAAAGGCACTAATTGCTGCCAACGTTAGTTGTAACCAAGCCGCCATGCCTAAGGTCAAAATAAGAGTGATGACACAATTAAGGCATAAGGCGGCAATCCACATTTTCTGCCTGATAAATAGCATCGCCATTAAAAATATAATGCCCAATAATGACGGTGCAAACCAAAGCAAGTCATGGCGCAATACTTTGGCGTACTGCCAATTTAATGCATGTGTACCATTAAGGTAGCTATTTACCTTCACTGGCTGCCAAAAGGCATGTGCTTCAGCATTGATGTCATCAAGGGTACTCATCAACCACAAACTACGTGTGGCAAAGGCTTTTGACTCAGCCTCGTTTAGTTTTAACTGTAACAGTATTGCTTGGCCATTTTCTGACAACACCGACGCCAACCGCGGGTGCTTTTTATAGTTAAGGATCCTCTCGGTTCTCGCATCGCCTTGAAGAAACTGATTGTAGCCCTGCACACTTAATACATTAGGATTGCCTTCCAACTGCTCTACAAAATTCTGAAGAGGCTGCGACAGCGCCACTTCTCGCCAATCTTGCTCCCTTTCTAGCAGCAGCCATAACTGGTCATGGCGATCAAAACTATTGTTCATCTGCTTAAACGCGACAAACTGAGGATCTGTCGGTGAGAAGTAATCACTAAAATTAACATCAAGGTTCAATCTATGCAGACCGAAAAGTGACAGCAGGCTCAGAAAGATGATACTGACAAATAGCGCTAATGGGTGACGCTGAACAGCCCAAACAGTACGAGTATGCAACCCCAAGCAGCTCTCCCTAATAATTCATTATTCAATGGTGTGTAGATACAAGACCGTTGAAACCCCAATAATATTCACATTTAGATAACAACACACCATATTAACCACACACTCTCACTTTTGACTAATTGTTCAGTTCTGCAGCTAAACGCTGGATAATTCAACGTGTAAACAAAAAAAAGCCCTATTTAGCAAAAATGGGTTGACTCAAATCGGTAAAAGCCTTTTAATAGCGCCCGTTGCCCGAATAGCTCAGTCGGTAGAGCAGAGGATTGAAAATCCTCGTGTCCCTGGTTCGATTCCGGGTTCGGGCACCAATATTTAGTTTAGGTGTAGCAACATTTAAACCAGAGTCTAAGGCAAGTTAAGACCTTAAGCACTCAACATCAAACCTCGCCTTGCGAGGTTTTTTTGTATCTGCTAGTTGCTAGTAAGCAGCATGATCTTGCTCAGAGCAAATATAGAAAACAAAAAGCCAGTCCCATTGAGACTGGCTTTTTAACATCAATTAAGTCAATGCCTCGACTATCGCCTATTTAAAGCACGCTATAGCTCACGCTGAAAAATAGCTCTCGACCCGGGCTATTGTAATTAGTCACTGAGACAATATCCTCATCAAACACATTATTGGCTTTTAAGCGCAGCTGCCAGTTGTCAGACACTTTATAACCAACACCCAAATCTAACTGATGATAAGCATCTAAATACTGCTCGTATCCCGCATAGCGTTTGCCTTGGTAGTGATAGCTAGCTAGCAGATCAAAATCTTGCCATTGGTAGCTTAAACTATAGTTAAATTCATTCTCACTGCGCCCTATAAGCGACTCTTCTGTCACTTTGTCTTCTGTATCAAGGTAGGTATAGGCAAATTGATGCTCTAGGCCAAATAACGAAAACTTGGTAAAGAACTCAACACCTGAAATTTCTGCATTGTTTACATTGGCTGGCTTCCAGATATCCCAACCATCATCATCAATTTCGCCAGTAGGCGCCCACGCAATCAGGTTATCAATGTCATTTTTGAATACGCTAACATAGGCACTAACAGTGTTACGGCTATAATTTAGCGTCAAATCATAGCTTGTCGATGTTTCAGATAGTAGATCAGGGTTACCAGAATCTGGCCAGTACAAATCATTAAAAGTAGGCACTTTAAACGCTGTTCCGGTAGTCGTTGATAAGCGCCAATGAGCATCAAACTGATACGCTAGACTGACGTTATAAGTAGTTTCACTTTCGATGCTTTCAACATCATCATAGCGAACCGCAACTTCAGCAAGTAACTGCTGCCACTGCTTAGCAATCAATATATACGCGCCAAGAGTATCTCTTTCATCCTGAGCATAATCTCCAAGCACCGCCTCATTTGACCAATCTAGTCCACCGTTAAGGTTTAGGCCGTCAGCAACAAGGTACTGATTGCTCCAGCTAACTTGCTTACGCATCGTTTCAAACTCAGCAATAGCTAAATCTTTATTATCACCACGAAAATTCTCGTTATAATCTCGAGACTGATTGACCGATAATTTACTGGTCAGTTTTTCGCCGCTGTATTGTGTTCCTAAATTCCAAATATAGTTGGCAAAGTCAGACTCATCTGCCCCGCCACTGCCATATTTGTCATCGTACTGTGTATTACCCTTATCGTATTGGCCACTCCACAATGCTTGCCATTGCTGAGTCAGCGCCTGTGAACCTTTGAGTGTTATCGAGGTACGGCTATAACCGTCATCATCATTCTCTGCGTCCACACCTTGATAAACATCATAGCCATTTGATTGCTCACGGTTCACAGATAATGTGCTGCTGCCCTCACCATGTTCCATACCAACACCGGCAGAACCACGAATGTAATCGTTACTGCCATATTCAGCACCAACATACCATTCATCATTTTTAAGTTGGCGAGTAAAAATCTGGATCACTCCACCGATTGCATCGCTGCCCCAAACTGACGCTCTTGGACCTTTCAAAACTTCAATACGCTCAATGCTTTCTGGAGACAAGCTATTGAAACTCACGCTACCCAATGTCGCAGAACCGACCTTAACTCCATCGATAATCACTAAAACGTGGCTTGAATTTGTCCCACGTAAGCTAATAGAAGTATTTTGTCCTGCACCACCATTACGCGCAACACTAACGCCTGGCAGCGCTTCTAATACATCTGCGACTGACTTGGGATTAAGGCGTTCAATCTCTTCACGCTCAATGGTATTAATAACCGTAAGCTGCTGATCGCTAGTTCGATCGAAACGAGTGCCAGTCACAGTAATAATGTCATCGATAGTAACTGATTGATTAGATTCTGCTGCCATTGTTGGCAATGCAGTTAAGCTGAATACGCCGCTGATAAGCAACGCAATTTTAGATGGTTTAGTACCCATTTACCCTTGACTCCTAAAGGAAAACGGGGCAATGCGTCACGAAATGACAAAGGGTTAAGCGCCAAGACTCCATCGCTACATTTGCACATTATCGCACTTCGAGATCTGCCCGCCGAAATCATCGAAATCACTTTACGGGCCGGTCTCCGGACTTAGGTTCTATACCGATTTGATTATCGATATGCGAGTACAAGCTTTAATACGCCTGTCTCTCACCATTCACCGTTGCGGGGGCAGTGCCAGAATTTAACTGACTTCCCGATTATCCTTACCCAACAATTAAGCTGAAAGTGAAGGCACCAATAAAGTTGACTAGTTAGTTATTTTTTAATTTTTTGTACCCAGTAATAACATCCGTTGTTACTGAACCCGCGCATTATAGACGTCTATACGGTTAAAAGTCTAACTTATCAAAAAGTGATTTGTTCTAGCTTAGATGACAAATATTGAATCGTGGCTTGGGGTTGATAAAGAAAAAGCAGCGGGCTAACGATAAATACAGGCTAATCCTTTAGTCTGAGCTATTCATACTATTTTAGAGATCCTGCAAGGTAGGAGATACATTCTGTACATTAAGATGTGATAACAGAAACAATTAGCTCAGTGCCAGTGTTATAAAAATGCCACTGAGCGCAATCAGTTAATTTAACTTAAAAGGCGTTATCGCTGACATAAACTCACGATAATTAGTTTTTTCAAGCGGTGCTGATGTTGAAGTAAACTCCCTTCCCCTTATAGACTTATGAATAAGGTAAAGATCTTCTTCTCCTTTTACCGCAGTGTAATGGCCGATTTCACCTAGATGTTCTGGCTCTTTATACACATTGGCAGGTAACTCATTGAGATGAGTATTGGGCATTCGAGTACACCCCATAATCGCACTGGCCGTCTGATGATCATTAATGAACTCATCCTCGACACGTTGATACAACACCTCACCGTGGCAGCTCTCACGATAAGTTTCTGCCATCGTATCGAGAAAGTCCACCGGCTCAATATTGTCAGATAAACCTTTGAAACCTTGAATGCACACCATTGAGGCCCAATTGCGTAACTCTTCATTTTTAGGTAGGAATTCTGCGGTAAACATACCATGCTCTAAATGTGAGAAAGCTAACTTCCAACCATTAGGGAGGTAAAAGCTGAGTTTTTGGCTAAAAATAGGCAAGCGTTTAGATATTTTGTCTATCGTCATATCTACATCGTCAGATGCATACAGATTCAGACAAAAGCTGAAATTAAAAAGTACTGAACAGGAAGCCCAATAACAGAGCTGACTTACTTTCATACCGTTACAATCCTTGTTTAGGGTATTAATTAGCGCCATTCTATCGTTACTCACCATAAAGTGGTACATAAAAGATTATCTGTAGCAAAAAAACAATCCTCGTCCCTAAGGCATAACGACCAACGCAATCACAATCACAATCACAATCACAGATGTTACAACCAAGTAAACCAAAAGCAATTACTTTACATTTAAACTTGCATCTTATGATTACATTTGTAATCCTAAGTGAAATTACAAATGTAATCGAGGCTATTCATGAAAGAGATAAGTAATGCAGAGCTCAGTGTGCTCAATATTCTTTGGCAAAATTCGCCAATGAGTGCCAGTGAAGTGGTCGCACAATTGGCACAAAGTAATGACTGGCATGAAAAGACCATCAAAACTCTGCTGAATCGACTCGTTAAAAAACAAGCAATTGGATTTGAGAGACAGGGGCGTTCGTACTTATACCGGCCTTTAATTGATCAAAGTGACTATCAACTAAAGGAGAGTGAGTCCTTTATTGAAAGGTTATTCTCCGGTCGAGTAGCTCCTTTGGTAGCGGGTTTCGCCCGTGAAAATAAGCTGAGTTCCGAGGATATTGAGGAGTTACAACAGCTAATCAATACCTGGCAAGAGGAGAATCACTCATGATGCTCTGGCTCTTGCAACAAACTGTGTTGCTCAGCTTTGTTTGCGGCATATTACTAGTTGGACATAGTGCTTTTCAAAAACACCTAGGTGCCCATAAGACCTATTCTTTATGGATGATGCTACCACTGGTTTTAATCAGTTCAGTGTTAGCCAATTATTTGCCTAGCAACTTTTTACCAGTGCAATCAAACCAGATAGCGTATTACAGTATCAAAGCGGGCAAAGCGATAACTCAGAGTGAGTCTACTTGGTACAGTCAAACGCTAATCGCTATTTGGGTGCTAGGCTTTATCCTTATGAGTCTGACATTATTTCTACAGGGGACATATCTGAAGAAGTTACTGCTAACCGCTAAAAAAGTAGAAAAGTTGGATTCATACTTACCCACCTATAGCCACCCAAAGGTGCTATCGCCAATGTTAGTCGGTTTTTTTAATCCCAGAATTATCCTTCCGACTAACTTTCTCAGCCTTAGCCAATTAAAACAGCATTCAATTATCGCGCATGAGCAGTACCACCATAAGCGATTCGATCTACCCTGCAATCTTTTAGCCTACGGGATCTTGACCATTTTCTGGTTTAACCCACTCTTTTGGCTAGCCTATCGACGATTTAGAGATGACCAAGAGTTAGCCTGTGATGCAGAGGTTACTGAAACACTCAATAAGGAAGAGAAAATAATTTACAGCAAAATGCTTTTAGCTTACTCACAACAAGCTAATCACGGACTTTTGCACACACACTATGGAAATAAACACATACTCAAGGAGCGTATAATGCAAATGAAAACCCGACAGAAAGGCCAAAGTGGATTGGCAGTATTGGGACTCACAATTACACTTGGTTTAAGCAGTCTTCTACTCAATCAACAGGTGCTAGCTGGTGATGATAAGGGTAATGATATTCACCCGGTGATTAGAATAGAACCGGTATATCCAGCTGCCGCAGTAAAAGCTAACCAGAATGGTTTTGTGGTATTGCAGTTTGATATTAGCCCACAAGGCGAAGTTAATAATATCAAAGTGATCAAATCTTCGCCGACTGCTATGTTTGATGCATCTGCGACCGAAGCACTTAAAAAGTGGCGTTACAAAGAGTCTAAAACGGGTGCTAAAGGCTCAATGGTACAGCTCGACTTTGTTATTGAAGCACCCACAAGTGATATTGAACGGATCAAAGTGACCTCGAAATAAGCTCTGGCTTAGGGTCAATGACAATAACATAGACCAATTAGCTTATCGGCTAATGGAGTTTATCAAACAAAGAGCCATGTCGCTCTTTTTGTCGTTGAAAAACAATTAACTTTCTATGGCCGAATGACTTTCCATCAAACCTCAACTAGCACAACTGGATAGTCGCATTGACTAAATTCCACCCATAAAAAAACCTAGTGCGAACACTAGGCTTATATGTATATAACCAAACGTGGTTTACATTATTACTTTCGGCGGTTTAGAACACTCTGGTTCAACACGCTAAGCATTTTTTCGGTATCATCCCAACCAATACAAGCATCAGTGACGCTCTGACCATAACAAAGCGATTGCCCTTCAACTGGATCTTGACGGCCTTCAACCAAGTTACTTTCAACCATCACACCAAATATTGACGTCTCACCAGCACTTATTTGCCCAGCAACATCGTCAGCGACAGACATCTGCAATGCAAATTGCTTGCGGCTGTTGGCATGGCTAAAGTCGATCATAATGTTGTTAGCTAAGCCTGCTTTATCCAGCTGCTGATTAATTTCAGCCACATGCGCAGCACTATAATTAGGCTCTTTACCACCACGGAGAATGATATGGCAATCAGGATTACCCTTGGTTTCAACAATCGCAGAGTGCCCGAATTTAGTCACAGATAAGAAGTGGTGTGGAGCACTTGCTGCGCCAATCGCATCGATAGCCACTTTAATCGTGCCATCAGTGCCATTTTTAAAACCAACCGGACTAGAGAGACCAGAAGCGAGTTCTCTATGCACCTGTGATTCGGTGGTACGGGCGCCAATTGCGCCCCAGCACATTAGATCAGCCACATACTGGGGAGTGATCATGTCAAGAAACTCACCCGCTGCAGGCAAGCCCATATCATTGAGATCCAGCAATAGCTTTCGTGCTGTGCGCAGGCCATCATTTAGTTTGAAACTATTGTCCATATTTGGATCGTTGATTAAGCCTTTCCAGCCGACAGTCGTGCGAGGCTTTTCAAAATAGACTCGCATGACAATCTCTAACTGATCTTTATATTGCTTACGTAACTCCACAAGACGCTTACCGTATTCAACCGCTGCTACCGGATCATGGATAGAGCAAGGACCAATAACCACTAACAGACGGTCATCTTTTTTAGCTAAAATATTGTGGATGCTTTCACGCGCATTAAATACGGTCGCTGATGCGTTCTCTGTTGCCGGAAATCGCTCCAAGATAGCAATTGGAGGTAACAACTCTTTGATCTTATTAATTCGAACATCATCATTTTGGTAATACATGGTAATACTGCGCTCCGTCTAGCGTATGAAAAATAAAAATGGGACTCTCAATTGCGATACTGAGTTCAATTTATCCAGTATCTCTTCACATTGCAATCAAGTTATCAAAAATAACAATAAATAAATTTAAGCACATGTTTTAGAAAGACTTAGCAAAACACTTTTACATTAGTTTCATTCATATATAGCCCATTCAATCCCGTTAAACATCAGGTTATTCTTTTCAAGGCACCATAATGCACTCAAACATCACTACACTCAGCTAATGACTGTGCAGCTCAAGCTTAATTGAATCGATAGTAGCAATAGAAAAGACATGCTTGCCGGCCGTTCTGCGACAATGGCACCGCATATTTAGCTAGATAAATTGAGTAGGCTAAATCCCGCCGTAAATGACGTATCTATAATGAATGGGCAGGATGAAGTAGTGTGACTAGTGGCTCTTCATCGCATGAAGCTTTGACTGGTATCGGCGCTTACTGTTGCTATCGTTTGTTAGCGATAATGCTTTTCTCATATTAACTTCAGCCCGTCGTTCGTCACCTGTAGCCCAATAGGTCCTTGAAAGTCCGAAATAAAATTCATGGCGGTAATCGGCTTTCTCAATCGCTCGTCGGTACCATCTTAATGCCAGCTGATATTCTCTATCAAAATACGCTTGCTGCGCCATACCATAGTAATAATAAGGGTTTCTAATACGGGCAAGCTCCATAACTTTGTGCACTCCAGCCCACTCGTCGAGTCTATCTTGCTCGCCGAGAATAATCGCATAGTTATACAGCGCGTTCATATCTTCTGGGTTTATCGCTAAAGCCAGCTTATACAAGGCTTCAGCTTCATCTGGTAAGCCTTTATATCGATACAACACGGCTAGGGTGTTTATAGCGGGCAAAAACTGGTTATCTTGCTGTAAACTCAGTTTAAGTAATCCGTAGGCCTTGTCATACTCTCTTTTTACCAGCGCTTCAGCAGCCAGATTATTGTAAAACATCGAAGTAACCATAGATCGGCTAACCCGGTGTTTATCGTACCCTTGCATGGCACGCTCCGGTAAGAAATCGATCTGAATAGCACCGGCAGAAACATTCAATATGTGGCCCTTCTCTTGCGGCAATAGTTTTAGATTAATATGTCCATTGACCAAATATAACCCTCCCTGCTGATCCCATACCGGCGGAATATCAATCTCTTGATACTCAACTCTCACACCCAGTTGTTGTGCAATAGCGGCCGTTAGTAGCACCAGAGACAAGCAGTTACCCTCGCGGTCGCCAAATGTATCGCTAGCAGAGCGAGTCACATTATCGGCATAACGAAAACCACCCTCTTGAGCATTTATATAATTAGCTAACCATTGATGCGTCATAGTGCTCGATTTTGATAGCTTAGCTCTATTAGCCTCATTTCTAACTCGAGTTATGTCTTTTTCACTTAGAGAAAATATGCTTTCCGCAGAGGGTAAATCGTTAGGTATATTGAAATGCTCATCATGATAATAGCTTTCAAGCTCATACTGAAGGCTTGGCCCGCTAGTCGAGCTACAAGCTTGAAGCAAGAATAGAAGCGGAAATGATAGAACTAAAGGAATGAATTTCATAACGCTCTCAACGCAAAAAATCATACCTATAAGCATAGTAAGAAAAACGAATCGACTTGGATAAAAACGTTACAAAGAGTAAATCAAAAGTATACTAACCATAGAAAGCCTCAGCCTCTATTACTTAGCCTGTGGCTGATCGATCTCAATGTAGAGCTGTTGTTTTTGATATTCATAAGGCCTATAGAACTGGCCACGACAGGTAAAATAACGATAAGGTGTAGCAATAGGCAAGCAACCCACGGGCAATGCTTGTAAGATTTGGATTTGTTGTTGAAATCTGAGCATTTCCTGCCATTCATGGTCTGCAAGCACCTGATCGCGCACAGCAAAAGCATCGAACGGTTCGCTAGATTTTCGCACCACAACCTGCCCCGCTACTGCCGGTAAGCAGTAGGTAAACAACAGCAATAGGCTAATGCTAATCACTTTACTCATCAGATAAGTACCCAATTATAGTAGCAAGTCTCCAGCCATCGTATACCGATAACCACAGCAATTCCACCAAGTCTCTTATCATTAATAGAAAGGCCATAACATCGCTTAAGGGGAAATTTCAGCTAGCGTAATTGCATTGTAGATTAATCAAATGCCCAGATAAAAAGCAGGGCCTAAGCCCTGCTCCCTTGCTGTACCATAACAATATTAGTTGGCACTTTTCACCGAGACAAACTCAGGGTATGCATCAATACCGCAATCAGATGCATCCATTCCATTATACTCTTCCTCTTCTGTAACACGGATCCCCATCGTCAATTTGAGTCCAAGCCACACAACAGTAGACGCCAAGAATACCCAACCGAATATCACTGCAGCACCATAAAGCTGTGTGCCAAAAGAGGCATCGGCGTTAGACAGCGGAACCAACATTAACCCCAGTAACCCAGCTACACCATGGACTGAGATAGCACCGACTGGATCATCAATTTTTACTCGGTCAAACGCAACAATAGAGAATATAACCACGCCGCCAGCCACGATACCAATGACGCCGGCCATAGCAAGAGAGGGAGATAAAGGATCTGCAGTAATCGCAACAAGCCCTGCCAAGGCACCATTTAAGATCATGGTTAAATCAGCTTTGCCCCAAATCAACCGACATACAATCAGTGCTGAAATAGCACCAAAGGCGGCTGCAGAGTTAGTATTAACAAAAATTTTGGCCACTGCGCTAGCATTTTCAGCATCCGACACTAGCAGCTGTGAGCCACCATTAAAGCCAAACCAGCCCATCCACAAGATAAACATGCCCAGTGTAGCCATAGGTAAATTAGAACCAGGAATCGGATTAACTTGACCATTAGCGCCATATTTACCTTTTCGAGCGCCAAGTAGCAGTACGCCTGAGATAGCCGCTGCCGCACCCGCCATATGCACAATACCGCTTCCAGCAAAATCAACAAAACCCGCTTCAGACAAGAAGCCTCCGCCCCATGTCCAGTAACCTTCCACCGGATAAATAACCGCTGTCATAAATACTGAGAATGCAAGAAACGCCCATAGCTTCATTCTTTCTGCCACTGCACCAGATACAATCGACATCGCCGTTGCAACAAACACCACTTGGAAGAAAAAGTCAGACTCAAGCGCATGATCTGCGCCATCGGATTGCGATCCAATCAATGATCCAAACGAAGGTAACCATCCACCTTCAGTGTTATCAACGTACATAATGTTATAACCAACAACTAAATACATTACACAGGCAATTGAATATAAGCAGACGTTCTTAGTTAAAATTTCAGTGGTATTTTTAGAGCGAACAAGACCCGCTTCTAACATAGCGAAACCGGCTGCCATCCACATCACTAACGCACCAGAGATAAGAAAGTAAAACGTATCAAGGGCAAATCGTAGCTCTGTGACCGTTAATCCTAGTTTGGTTAATTCATCCATTGTCCTATCTCCTTTAAAGTGCTTCGTTGTCGAGTTCGCCAGTTCTTATTCTGGTTGCTTGCTCTAGGTTGGTAACAAAGATCTTTCCGTCACCAATTTTGCCAGTACGAGCGGCATTCGTTATCGCCTCGACGAGCATCTCTACGTTTTCTGCTTTAGTGGCAATTTCAAGCTTCACCTTGGGTAAAAAATCAACCTGATACTCAGCGCCTCGATATAGTTCGGTATGTCCCTTTTGTCGACCAAATCCTTTTACTTCAGTTACTGTCATTCCCTCAATGCCCACATTGGCGATGGCTTCTCTTACATCATCTAACTTAAACGGCTTGATAATGGCGCTGACTAATTTCATGGCAAACTCCCTGAAGACTATTTTTAATTCTACTAAAGACAATTCAAGCATTAGGCCAAATATTAAATTCGTTAAAAAACACAGTGATAGCTTAATCTTGTCACAAGAGACAGCATATTAATGCACCAAAAAAGTGCAGTTATTCACTTCCTGCACACTCATAAGGCAAAGTGGTAGCGGCTTAGACTTATCGCCTATTGGATAAAATCGACTTTTGAGGTGTACTGGTAGCCTATTGCAACAAGCCTAAGGACATTAGAATGTTGAAGCCAGAAGATTGCGTATTAGTCATTGTTGACGTGCAGGGGCAACTTGCACGAGTCATGCATCAAAGTGAAGAGTTACACCATAAATTAACGCTGCTTATTAAAGGCATTCAGTTATTCGACATTCCTATCCTATGGCTCGAACAGCTGCCCGATAAATTGGGCGCCACCACTGACGTATTGGCCGCCGAGCTGATAAAAACCACAGAGCCAATTGCAAAACAACATTTTAGTGGCTGGCAATGCCCAAGATTCAGAGCAAAATTGTCAGCAATGGGGCAGAAACATATACTGGTTGCGGGCATAGAAACCCATGTTTGTGTGTACCAAACTTGTATGGATCTATTGGATAATGCTTATCCAACCCACTTAGTTGTAGATGCTATGTCTTCGCGAGATCCTCACAATAAGAAGCTTGGGATAGAGATGATGCAAGCGCATGGGGCGTTACAAACCAATGTAGAGTCACTACTGTTCGAACTGCAACATGAAGCCCTTGGTGAAAGGTTTAAGGCATTACTTACCTTGATTAAATAACTTATTAGTAATTCAGCTATGCTTTATCGCAGCCAAAAAAAAAGCCCTCATTAATGAGGGCTTTTTATAGAGAGCTAGGTAACAAAACCTAACAACACATTAGTCGCTACTTGTAAGTTGCTTCGCGTTTTTCAGCTTCAGCTTCCCACTGAGGAACCAGTGTTTTCTTGAATTCAGCTTTATCAGCATTCATCTTCTTCATATCCATACCTAGAGCCGCTTGAGCTTTAGCCTTGGTAGAAGTGTCTGGGTAAGCAATAGGTTGTTTAACACCTTTAGCAGCAAGTAGTTGAGCTAGCTTGATGCGAGCATCAGCAGCTTTATCTACCGCAGTACCAAGTACGCGTAGTGCTTCGTCAGCAGCGTGAGCAGCAACACCGTGTGATGCAGTTGCATAATCCCAGCGCCATTGTGAATGACGGATATCCATAAGGATAGGCTTCATTTCAGTTGCAGTTGCACCCGCATCCCAAGCAGCTTTTGCTTCGAAGTGAGCTTTAACTAACTGAGTTTCAGCACGTGCTTTAAGATCAGCAACTTTATGCTTACGCTCTTCAGTTAGGTTAACCATGAACTCTTTGCTTTGCTCGTGACAAGTAGCACAAGTTTCTTCAAAGCGATCGAATGGGTTACCAACTTTATGGTCAGTAAACTTACGACCTTCAGCATTCTTAACTTTAGGCATGTGACAGTCAGTACAACTTACGTTGTTCTTACCGTGAACACCTAGCTGCCAAGTTTCATAACCTGGGTGCTGTGCTTTAAGCATTGGAGTCTTAGAAACAGCGTGAGTCCAATCTGAGAACTCGATGTTGTCATAGTAGACTTCCATCTGTTCAACTGTGGTACCGTTATCCCAAGGGAATTTAACAAAGCCTTTCTTGTCTTTAGTCTTCTCGAAGTAGTACTCGACGTGACACTGACCACAAACCATTGACTGCTTGTCTTTACGAGAAGCTTTATCAAATGGTGTGCCTAGAGTTTCCATTGCACGCTCGCCGAATGGACGAGAGATACGTAGCTTAGACTTACCTTTTTCGTGACAGTCACCGCAACCAAGAACGTTTACGATTTCTGGACCGCCTTTAGCCCACTTGCCTGTAAAGTAGCCGTCTTCACCTTGCTCTTCGATCATGCGAGGTACATCAGGGCTCTTACAAGACCAACATGCCATTGGCATTGGACCGTCTTCAGCAGATTTTGGACCACCAGTACGTAGCGTATTACGAACATCGGTAATAGCATACATGTGACCGCGTGGAGCGTTATAGTCTTTCGCAAAACCGTAACCAGCCCAAAGCACAACTAAGCTTGGAACTTGCTCAAGCATATCAACAACTTCTTTACTTTCTGAAGTGTCATGCCAGCTATCATACTGCTTAGAAAATTTATCTTTATAAACCTCGTTACGAGGTTCAGTTTTGTCACTTGCGAATGCGCTACCAGCGATTAAACTTGCAGCAACCATTGCACTTAGTGCAAAAGTTTTTTTAGTTAATGTTCTCACCATCTCATCTCCATTTTACTTTATAATCTTTATAGTCCCACCTATTCCAAGGTCAAAGTTAGTCTCTTGCAGCAAACATAGACATACCCCATTAGGGGTATCCGCCTTAAAACTTGCGGTAGATCAACTTGTAAACGTGTTGTTGCTCACACTTTTATGTTTTTAGTAACGTATTCAAGTAGTCACTAATATAGAACAGCTATAAACGAATAGCACATAAAGCCAATAAATGAGAGTTTTTGAATGAAAAAAGGCAGACTTACATCAGCGATATGGGGATTCATGCTAACGCTGATATTACTGTCCAGCGGACTAGCCATTTTTGCCATCGTTAATTTGTCCTACAGTTTAGGCGATGCTAGAGCAATTAATGCTTCAGGGTCGCTAAGAATGCAAAGTTATCGACTAATGTTTTATGCTAATTCTGGAAGTGAATCGGCAGCTGATAAAATAGCAGAGTTTGAAAATACATTAAATTCTCAAGCACTTAAAGCATCACTTACCTGGTACACTCCACAAGACATGAAGGATAAGTACTTAGCCGTCATCGATAAGTGGCAAGTGATGCGTTATTACATAGAATCGGAGAACTCTAGACTGTATGCCGCGGCGCTAAAAGACTTCGTCGATACCATTGATCTTTTTGTATTAGAAACGGAGCAACATGCTGCCTTTAAACTTAAGCTACTTGCGATAAGCCAAATAGTCGGTTTAGGTATCATGCTGCTGGTTGCCTTTGTCACTGTAAGAATCGCCAAGCGCAAAGTTGTTAAGCCTTTGCAACAATTAATGCAGGCTGCAGATACAATTTCACAAGGCAATTTTAATGTAGTAATGCCTAAAACAGAGTATATCGAATTGAGTGCATTAAGCAGTGCTCTCGATAGTACTGTAAAAAAACTGGCGAGTGTCTATCAAGGACTAGAATCTCAAGTACAAGAGAAGACCGTTGCTTTAACGCGTGCCAACAATGAGCTTAAATTACTCTATGACAATGTAGTAATGCTGCACTCAAGTAAATTAGACATAAGTACGCTGACTGATGCCATAAACCAATTGCAAACCCATGAACCTAACATCAGCTTGAGATTAGTCGTGGTAGAGGACGAACAGGTCCAATACATCATCGACGCACAAGGGGAGTGGCCCCATGACGTTAAAGCCTCACAGAAATTTGCACTGCTGTTTGAGCAAAACAATCTAGGTTATTTAGAAGTCATCTCTGATCACCCATTCTCAACAGCACTTTATAGTAACTTTGCCATTATGCTGGCCCGCTCTATGGTGATCCACAATGCTGGTGAGCAACGACAACAACTCGCACTAATGGATGAACGCGGCGTTATCGCGCGCGAGTTGCATGACTCTTTGGGGCAATTACTGTCATTTTTAAAAATCCAAGTCAATTTACTCTCAAAAGAGTTGGATAGAACATCTAAAAGCCCACGGGCGGCTGAGCAGCTACAGGAGATAAATGAAGGGGTTAATACCGCCTATGCCCAGCTCCGAGAGTTGTTATCCACCTTCCGGCTAACCATTAAAGATCCCAACTTGGGTCATGCAATAGAAGCCATGGTGGAGCAATTACGCTGTCAAAGTGATGCAAACATCACACTCGATTATAAACTGCCAGTGCAACTGCTAGGGGCTCATCAGCATATTCATATTTTGCAGCTCACTCGTGAGGCAACACTCAACGCCATCAAACATGCTAGCGCGCAACATATTCATATCAGCTGTCAGAAGATATCGGATGCTAAAGTTATTATTAGTATTAGTGACGATGGCGTTGGAATAGAGAAGCTCAAAGAGAGAGATCAACATTTTGGCTTAGGGATAATGCATGAGCGCGCAAGTCGGCTATCAGGTGTGGTAGAATTTACCTCTAATGAGGAAGGTGGCGCTACAGTGACATTAACCTTCCCGCCTCAGCAGGAGCCTGTATGAGTTTAATGTTAAATAAAACAGGTTCTAAACAGGTACAATTGACATGTTTTTCGAATTACGAATTTACCTCAGCAGGAGGCATCTAAATGGGTAAGCCTTATTCAGTGCTCGTTATTGACGATCATCCACTACTTCGTCGTGGGATTTGTCAGCTTATTACTTCAGACTCTGACTTCACGCTATTTGGTGAAGCAGGCAGTGGACTAGACGCGCTTTCTGCCGTCGCAGAAAATGAACCCGATATAGTGTTGCTTGATCTCAACATGAAAGGGATGACAGGTCTAGATACTCTCAATGCTTTACGGCAAGAAGGTGTCACATCACGTATCGTTATTTTGACCGTATCGGATGCTAAACAAGACGTGATTCGACTGGTTCGTGCCGGTGCAGATGGTTATCTGCTTAAAGATACTGAGCCAGATCTACTGCTCGATATGCTCAAAAATGCCATGCTAGGTCATCGTATTATTAGCGAAAACGTTAAAGAGTATTTGTCAGAGCTAAATAGCTCGATCAACGAACAAGAGTGGATTGAAAACCTAACTCCTAGGGAACTCGAGATACTGCAGCACCTCGCTGAAGGGCAGAGTAACCGAGTGGTCGCTGAACAATTACATATTAGCGAAGGTACCGTTAAGGTGCATGTAAAGAACCTACTTCGTAAAGCGAATGCTAAATCACGCACAGAGATGGCCGTGAGGTATCTTAACCAATAACGTTTATCGTTAAACAGCAAAAAGGCAGCCTAGGCTGCCTTTTTCATTACGTTAAAAACATAATTATTGTTCATCCAAAAACTTACGCCAATTAACCAAGACAGCATAAAAATCCTCTAGACCACAAAATGCCTCAGACTCACCATCATAGAATGACATTGATTCATCCATCTCAGCTTCATCATCCTCGCCCTCTGCAATATTATTGGCAAACACTCTGACCTGTTCATTATCTAGCTCAATCGACAATGCTTTGCCAATTAGGCGCCATTCGCTCAACTGACTCGATTGTAGTAGTGCTATCTGTTGGCATATATCAACATACTTTTCAGCATTGTCACCAAGCTCTTCCGACAACCAAAAACCTAGCGCTTCATGATCCATACTAAACCGGGCAAATGCAGTACCGGTTATTGTATTGCGCAAAAAATCATATTCCATAATCTGGCTCAAAATTTAATAAGACTTCAACTAACCTCATTTTAACTTAATAAACGTCGACTTGCCCTATTCTGTTCAAATACTAATGATTGGATATCCAATTAACAAATAGTGACAGTTTGATACACACTTAATCACGCTATATCGTGACATTACAGTTTAACGTATACTTATTCAGCCTTTATACCCATCCTAGCTGATATGCAGGATCCAGTGGGATGGCTATATCACTCATTTCGCGACGGGATCGACCATGGCAGCTATCAACCTTAAGCATAAAACCACTCATGCAGACTTTCTGCCCGAGAACCAACTGATACTCAATGCGGTCAGCGAAGGTATTTATGGATTTGATCTCGACGGTAATGCGGTTTTCATCAATCCGGCGGCTGAAAAGATGACGGGTTGGCAAACTCAAGAGTTGTTAGGTAAGAATATTCATGACTGCCACCACCATAGCCATAATGATGGCAGTCATTACCCCAAAGATGATTGCCCTATTTACAATACCCTCAAGGATGGCGCAGCCAGAGAGATAAGCCATGAAGTGTTTTGGCGTAAAGATGGTTCTAGCTTTCCAGTACATTACACCTCAACTCCAGTGTATAAAGATGGCGTGCTCATGGGCGTAGTCGCGATATTTCGTGACATCAGTATTCAAAAGCAAACGGAGCAGTCACTCCGCCAAGCATTAGAACAAGTTCAAGCCTTATCTGAAAAGCTCTCCTTCGAGAATCAATATTTGCAATTAGAGCTGGCCGACCGCACTGGAGATGTGGGTATATCAGGTAGCAGTCAGCCCATTAACCAACTGATCCAGCAAATTAAGTTAGTGGCCAATACCGAAAGCACTGTATTAATCAGTGGTGAGAATGGCACAGGTAAAGAGCTTGTTGCGCGTAACCTGCACCGCTTAAGTAACCGAGCAAACAAGCCACTAGTGAGCGTCAATTGCGCTGCATTTTCAACAGCATTGCTTGAAAGTGAACTGTTTGGTCATGAAAAAGGCGCCTACACAGGTGCCACAAGCCGCCGAAAAGGCCGTTTTGAACTGGCCAATAATGGCACTCTGTTTCTCGATGAAGTGGCCGAGCTGAGTCTAGAAGCGCAATCAAAACTACTGCGAGTGATTCAAGAGCAAGAGTTTGAGCGAGTGGGCAGTAGCCAAACCATTAAAGTCGATATCCGGCTCATCACAGCAACCCACCACGATCTACTCAAGCGAGTCGAGCAAGGTCTATTCAGAATGGATCTGTATTATCGTCTTAATGTATTTCCTATTGTGGTACCGCCGTTGCGTAACCGCCTGTCCGATATACCAGAACTTGTCAGCCATCTGATGCAAGAGCTTAATAAAAAGCTGGGTAAAAAAATCAGCAAGGTTAGCCAACGTGGCATGCAAAACTTAGCTAAACATACCTGGCCAGGTAACGTGCGCGAACTACAAAACGTACTTGAACGAGAGATGATTCTATCAACAGGAGCGGTGCTCGAATTTGGCCAACTAGCAACCGAGCCTCAGGCAAAAATATCTACCACAACCCCCAATGCTAAACAGACCTTAGCTGAGATTGAAAAAGCGCATATTCTAAGAATATTAAAACAAAGCCAATGGCGGATCTCAGGGCCAAGTGGAGCTGCAGCGATTTTAGGTATGCCGCCCAGCACCCTACGCTCGCGTATGAGTAAACTTGCCATTTCTCGACCAGTGTAACCAAGCTCCAGAGCCAAAGAGCACGACATAGAGCAAATTAGCGATATATCGTGAGTTAAATATATCTAATCAAAAGTAATAGTCCTATTAATCAACAACTTAAAATATGGCCTAGAGCTTGCTATATAGCCCCTGAGTGAACAATGTCAGTGCCTATAGAGAAGCCAATGTTAAATAACAACAATAGCAACGCAATAGAAAACACCAATAACCAGCTAACGAATAATCGCATTCCGATAAAACAAATCCCCTCACTGCAGGTCGACAGCCAACCCAGCAGCAAGATCCACATGCGGGAACAAAAAGGCTATTTCCAACGCATTCGAACTGGGATGAATAGTTTATTGGTGGCGTTATTTTTTCTACTGCCATTTATCTCCTATCAAGGTCGACAAGCAATTCTGTTTAACATTAGCGACCAGCAATTTATCTTTTTTGGTACCACACTGTGGCCGCAGGATTTCACTATTCTTGCATGGGTGTTTATCGCCGCTGCGTTCCTGCTATTTTTTGCCACGGTATTTTGGGGCCGGGTCTGGTGTGGCTATCTGTGCCCACAAACTGCGTGGACTTTCATGTTTGTTTGGATTGAGGAGCGTATTGAAGGCAGCCGCAACAAGCGTTTTGCTTTAGATAAAGCGCCAATGAGTTTAAAGAAGTTCAGCAAACGCACCAGTAAACATTTGGCATGGGGCTTAATCGCCCTTTTTACTGGTTGTGGCTTTATCGCTTACTTTATTCCTGCCAGAGAGCTGTATGTTGATATTCTAAGTTTTGATGCCAGCTTTTGGATCAGCACCTGGGTATGGTTCTTTGCCATCTGTACTTACCTAAATGCCGGTTGGATGCGCGAGCAGATGTGTTTACATTGCTGTCCCTATTCTCGTTTTCAGTCAGTTATGTTTGACGCTAACACTAAGACCGTAACCTATGATGCCACTCGCGGTGAAAGTCGTGGTCCTCGTAAGCGTAAGCAAGCAACTGACTTAGGCGATTGCGTAGACTGCAACCTTTGTGTGGATGTTTGCCCAACCGGTATCGACATTCGTAACGGACTTCAATATGAGTGCATCAACTGTGGAGCGTGCGTCGACGCCTGTAATCAAACCATGGAAAAGTTCGGTTATAAAACCAACCTCATTAGCTACACTAGTGAGAATGGCCTAGTTGACAAAGCCGTGCCATTTTATGAGTCATACAAATTCCTCGGCTACGGAATTGCAGCCTTGATCATGCTCACTGTCATTGGAGTTGATATCAGTAATCGCACAGCCATTGAACTAAACATCATTCGTGACAGACAAACACTGTACCGTGAGACCTTAACTGATGAAGTTGAAAATAGCTTCACACTAAAAATCCGCAACAAGACTCAGCAAGCGCGTCATTACCAAATATATGTCTCTGGCAATACTAGCTATAAACTCGCAGGGAACAGCCGTTTGTTGATTAATGCAGGCGAACAATTGGATTACCCTGTGACCGTTTCAGCCGATCTTAAAGCACTTGAAAGCAGCCGTAGCGCAATAACATTTACCGTGGCGGAGCAGCACAATCACAACCAAGTGTCCCAGCAATCTAATTTCTTTAGTCCGCTCTAACGATAGCCAGCCGAACTGAAAAGCAAAATTCAGCAGGCCAAGAAGTCGGGCAGATAATAACAATCAAGCTTGAGTTAACAGGCAAAGTCCCATGCTTTGTCTGTTAATCCAAGTGGTTAATATCACCACGGCCAAATAGAGTAAAAAATCTAATTGTTACAAGCCGATAGCAATTCATCCATTCTGCTGCAATGAAACAATTTATTTCACCCTTGACCATTGACCTTAAGGTGATAATCGCACTAATCTAAACACCTGTTTGATTTTTATCTTCAATAAAAGAACTGGCTAACTAAGGTATCTCCATGGCATATGATTCAGATTCAACACTCGATCTCTCCCGCTACGCCTCACTCAATGACCTGATTGACCTTGCGAGTGCCAGATACGGTGACAAAGCCGCTTACTCCTGTTTAGGGAAAGAGACCACATTCAACGAGATCAACCGTTATTCACGCCAGTTCGCCGCCTATTTGCAGCAAGAGACCAACTTGGTGCAAGGCGATAGAATAGCCATTCAACTGCCTAATATTACTCAATTCGTGATTGCTGCCTATGGCGCTATTAAAGCAGGCATGGTGCTAGTTAACACCAACCCCTTGTATACCCAGCGAGAGCTGATCCACCAGTTCAATGATTCAGGCGCAAAAGCCTTAGTGGTGCTGTCAGACTTGCTGCCAACATTAACCGAAGTGGTTGCCAGTACCGAAATTGAAACTGTTATCTCAACCCATGCCATGGATCTAATTGCACCGCAACCGCAGCCAGAAGTGCCGTTTGCCACTATTCACTTTTGCGATGTCTTAAGAGTGGGTGAACAACTTAGCTATGCACCGGTCATTAGCGTATCGGGGCAGATAGCCGCGCTGCAATATACTGGTGGTACGACTGGGTTATCGAAAGGGGCTATGTTGACTCATGGCAATTTACTTGCCAATGCCATGCAGATAAAATCACGCTTAGGCAGTCGCCTAGTTGAAGGTGAGGAGATATTTGTCGCCCCGCTGCCTGTTTATCATATCTATGCCTTTATGGTGAATTTAGTGCTTTATTACGAGCGCGGTGGTTGCTCAGTACTGATCCCCAATCCACGTGATATCTCAGGGCTAATCTCAGCCTTAGCGCAATATCCCTTTACTGGTTTTGCAGGGCTCAATACCCTGTTTGTTGGCTTGTGCCATCAACCAGAATTCAAAGCATTAGATTTTAGCCATTTAAAAGTGACTATTTCAGGAGGCACTGCTTTGACTCAGGCAGCCGCCACGGTTTGGCAGCAAACCACAGGTTGCACCATCTCTGAAGGATATGGGTTATCAGAAACCTCACCAGTGGTATCGCTCAATGCACCGGGACTTGAGCAGCTCGGCACCATTGGCAAACCCGTACTAGGCACTCAGGTAAAAATTCTCGATATGGATGATAACGAAGTCGCCAACGGTGAAACCGGAGAACTTGCCGTATTCGGCCCACAGGTAATGCTAGGATATTGGAACAATGCCGAAGAAACCCATAAGGTGATGACCAGCGAGGGCTACTTTAAAACCGGTGACATTGCCGTCGCAACTGATGATGGTTTTCACAAGATTGTCGATCGTAAAAAGGACATGATTATCGTCTCTGGCTTTAACGTCTACCCCAACGAAGTCGAAGATATACTTGCAAGCCATGAAGCCGTGCTAGAGTGCGCCGTGATTGGTATTGATGATGAACGCAGCGGAGAAGCAGTAAAAGCCGTCATCGTACTGGCCGACAGTCATATGGATCACCAGCAAGCCAAAGTCATTATTGAAAGCTATTGCCGCGAGCAATTAGCCGCCTATAAGATCCCAAGAGTGATTACCTTTGTCGACGCACTGCCAAAGTCTACCGTCGGTAAGATATTACGCAGAGAATTGCGTAAGTGATTCTGAGTTTGGTTTTGGTCTGAACACTATAAAGGGAGCCAATGGCTCCCTTTATAGTGAGAATGATTGCCACTACTTTCAAATCTGCAAAGCCATATCATTATAGTGACCTAATGCTCTTGAGTTAACTTCTAACATAAGAGGTTCCAATTGCCTGCGGCAGGTGCTGGACAGGATGTTCGAATGTTGTGATCACATGGATGTGAATGAACGACCGTATGCGCAGACACAGCTGAGGCACGCTTTACGCCGTCCATGGCCGCTCTGCGGTTTCATCCCTGAAACCGAAGGCCTCAGCCGTATCTACACTGGATTATAAAAGCGCAAACTCTCAGCATCTGAGTTATCAGTCTTCCAATAAGAAATAGCTGTCTATCAGTAAACATCATGGCTTAAATACATTAACCAAACCTACAGAATCAAATCTCCCCCGTTGGAAATTTTGCTTTTTAAATTTCGCCGGGGCGCTGAGGGTTTGACTCTTATGAAATCAAGAGCGGGTACAAGCGCTTTACCTCTTGGCTCTGGTGTGGGCGAAGCGCCACGACCTTAGTGGCCGCAGGCCATAGTGCAGGATTCCGAGATGCACAATTAAACGCAGCTTTAATCGCTAGTAGCTAACAGTTACCTACCCGTAATGACCTATGACTGATTAACCCAAATAATCTGTTCCATAGCAAAACCTAACCGCTTAGTCTGCTCGGTAAACTGCTGCTTGAGTTCATCACTCACCTCTGGGGAGCATGACCGAAACCCTAAAAAACAGCTTAACTCGATAACCCTGCTGCATCATCAGTCAACAACTGTAGGCTCGCAAACTCTCGGTAAAGCTCACTGCTCTGCATCAACTCTTTATGAGTACCACTAGCCACCACCTGACCTTTATCCAGCACTAGAATACGATCGGCATTGATAACTGTCGCTAACCTATGGGCAATGATCAAGGTTGTTTTATTCACCATCAAGCTATCGAGCGCTTGTTTAACTTTTTGCTCGCTAATAGCATCGAGTGCACTGGTGGCTTCATCCAATAATAAAATTGGCCTATCGGCTAAAATCGCCCGAGCAATCGCGATGCGCTGCTTTTGCCCACCAGATAAACGCACCCCTCGTTCGCCTAAATAGGTTTGATAGCCATCGGTAAACTCAACTATAAACTCATCAGCCCTGGCGGCAATACAAGCTTGTTTGACTTCAGCTTCAGTGGCATCCAAACGGCCATAACGCACATTTTCCAGTACGCTGCAGGCAAATATCACCGACTCCTGTGGCACCAATGCATATTGCTGGCGTAGTAATTGTGGGCTCAGCTGGGCAATATCAACGCCATCGAGTTCAATGCTGCCACTTTTTAATACATAGAAACGTTGCAGTAGCTCAAACAAGGTGCTCTTGCCCGCGCCGCTAGCACCGACCAAGGCAACCCTTTCAGCGGGTTTGATGTGAATATCCAAACCACGGATAACCTCTCCCTCACCGTCTTGTTCAATGCCGCCTTCGCGGATATTACTATAAGAAAAATGTACCTGTTTTAACGCAAGCTCTCCACGCACAACGGCAGGTAAAGACTGCGGCTCGGCAACGGTCGGTATATCAATCGGAGTTTCAACCAGTTCGATAAGGCGCTCGGTCGCGCCTGCCGCGCGCTGTATTTCACCAATCACTTCGCTAATCGTCGCGACAGACCCTGCCACCATGACCGCATAAAACATAAAGGCCGATAGCTCACCACCGGTGATACTACCGCTCATTACATCGTGCGCGCCCACCCATGTCACCAAGGCAATCGCCAAGATACTCAGAAACATCACTAGTGAGATCAAAATTGAACGGTACATTATCCGCCCTTTAGCGGCGTGCATAATCGCTTCGACCCGATCATTGAAAAGCTCTCGGTCTCGCTCTTCATGGGAATAGGCTTGCACTGTGTGGATCTCATGCAGCGTTTCATCAACATAAGCGCCTAAGTCACCCACTCGATCTTGGCTCTTACGTGACAAGTCGCGCACTTTGCGGCCAAAAAAGAAGATAGGCCCCAATACCATAGGCACGGCGAGCAATACTAATCCGGTCATTTTGAGGCTGGTAATCGCCATCATCACGATGCCACCAATCACAGTAACGCTGGCGCGCAGTGCCATCGACAAACTTTGTCCGACCACCGATTGCAGCAAGGTTGAATCAGCAGTAAAGCGCGAGATCACCTCGCCAGTGCGCAGCTTTGCGTAAAAGCCCGGCGAGAGCTTGAGCAGATGGTCATAGACTTTTAAGCGGATATCGGCGCTAACGCGCTCACCTAACCAAGTCATTAAGTAGAAACGGCAAAAAATAGCGCTGCTGCTAAGGGCGGTAATTCCTACCACCAGCAGAATAATTTGATTTAGACGGGAGCCATTATCTTGTAAAAATCCCTCATCGACCATTAAGCGCACACCTTGCCCTAACGACAGCCATGCCAGCGAACCGATGAACAGAAAGACAATTGCAGCAATCACTTTAGCGCGATAAGGTTTTAGAAAAGTGCCAATCCATGGCAACACAGCCCGGCGACTGACAGGATCAAAACCCGTGGAT
The DNA here is from genome assembly GCF_016757755.1 of Shewanella sp. KX20019. Lineage (NCBI taxonomy): Bacteria > Pseudomonadati > Pseudomonadota > Gammaproteobacteria > Alteromonadales > Shewanellaceae > Shewanella > Shewanella sp. KX20019. The sequence continues at coordinate 4,052,615 of NZ_CP068437.1, forward strand.
GTTTTATCATTCGCTGCTGTATTTGGTGCCTTGCTTGGTGTTGTAGTCTCAGAGGTTCCAGAGGAGACTGAAGATGTTGGTTGGCTCAATGCAATATCCTTAATCTCAAACGAGATTAAATTAAAAAGTAAACGACATTAGAATAACAAAACCCGCACAAGAGCGGGACATTTTTGGAACGTGAATATGCAAACAAGTTTGTTTGAGTATTTGGCTAAAAATAAGTAGGCAGATCATAAATGGGCTCATGTTATAGTGAAACCATTCTTAGCTAAGCATTCATAAAATATGGCACAGCAGATCTCAGACGAAACGAAAAATGAAGCAATGAAAGTGGCAAAGTCGATTCAAAAACCAGGACAGACAAAAGAGCAAACCAAGCTCGTTGCCCTAGGAATAGAAAAAGGCATAGCCGAATACAAGAAGCAGCAAAAAGGCAAAGCTCGCGTTCGCGATAAGCAGAAAAAACAGCAGGTACGAGCGAAAGCCCGCGCCACTGAGAATGAGCATGAAGTCGAAGAAAGCATTGAAGATCGCGCCGCCAGTCCCTACCTGCCTTGGGGATTATTAACCCTAAGCTGGATAGGTTTCATCAGCTATATCGTCATGAGTAAGTAGTCTGTGCTTTTCGCACGATAACTACCACGATAACTACCACGATATAACTATCGCGTTATAACGACCGCATCAAAATAATCACCGTTTAGCTGCACCTTTTTGTGTGGCGAGACGATGATTCAGCTTTAGCTTACTATCTGGCACTAGCCCTCAATAGAATTCGCCAAAAATAGGACGTCGACGGCTAATATTAAGCAATAAAAACCACAGCAACACCTCTCTTAAATTCTGTTCATAACTTGTCATAACTTGTCTTAACTTGTTCATTGTTCCCGCCATCGTTGTTCACAACCTCCTACTATAATGTCCTTATCAAAGAAAGGATTGAGCAGGAGAAATACGGTCATGACAAATCAAAATCTCGAGAACGAGCAAACGAGTAACAAGAAGAGTGAGCTTAAAGCCTTAAGTTTTATCATCTTCATTTTATTCCCTGCGTTAAGCATCGCTTTTGTAAGCACTTATGGCTTCATCATCTGGATGATCCAAGCATTTGGTGGCGTTGTCGCTCACTAATCCCTACTCCACTTTTTATACTTATTATGAGGATGCGATTATGAGATGGTTACTTAACATCTGGCGCACACTAAACAAACCAGCACAATACCTTACACTTGGCTCCGTCAGTGTTTCAGCCTTTCTAATGGGCGTTATCTTTTGGGGCGGCTTTAACACCGCGCTTGAAGCCACCAACACAGAAGAATTTTGTATTAGCTGCCACAGCATGGAAAGCATGCCCTATAAAGAGCTGCAAGAAACGGTGCATTGGTCAAATCACTCAGGGGTTCGTGCAACCTGCCCTGATTGTCATGTCCCCCATGAATGGGGCCGTAAGATGGGCCGAAAAATTGAAGCCTCTCACGATGTATGGGGCTGGTTACTCCAGTCAGTCAATACGCCAGAGAAGTTTGAAGAGAAACGCTTAGAGATGGCCAGCCGTGAGTGGAAACGTTTCGACCGAGACAATTCACTGGCCTGTAAAAATTGCCATAACTACGACTCAATGAAATGGGAAGACATGTCTAAGCTGGCGCAAAAGCAGATGAAGCGCGCGGCAGAGCTAGACCAAAGCTGTATCGATTGCCACAAAGGCATCGCTCACAAGCTACCTGATATGGGTACCGCTCGGGCACCAGAACTGATTGCAGAAGTCGGCTCAGGTGTTAACGGCCTAGAAGTTGATCAAAGCTACTTCACCGCACTGACTAAACCACTTTACTTCAACGAGAAAACCGATGTTGAAGCCGGCACGCTAAACATCGCCACTAAAGTGAAAATATTAGAACTTAAAGGTAACCGCGCCAAAATTGGTATCGACGGTTGGAGAAAGAAAATTGGTGCTGGTCGCGTGATCTACTACGACTTTGGCCTAAATATTCTATCGGCTCAGCTCACTAAAGATGCGGCACTTGAAGAGGGTGTAATTCAAACCTTCGAAGAGAAGGAAGATCCAATGACTGGCCTTAAATGGCAGCGTGTGGAAGCGGTTATCTGGACCGATACCGACTACCTCCTTAGTGACCTACAGCCACTTTGGGACTATGCACGTAGCACCTATAGCACCAGTTGCAGCGTATGTCATACCCAACCAGATGAAAACCACTTTGACGCCAACACATGGCCAGGTATGTTCCAGGGCATGATCGCTTTTGTCAACATGGACCAAGATACCCAGGCTTTAGTACAGAAGTACTTACAAGAGCATTCATCAACTTTCGATAAGTCGGCGCACTAATAGGACATCACATTATGAAAAGAAGAGACTTTTTAAAAGGCCTAGTCGGCACATCTTATGTTGTACTTAGCGGCTCATCTGTCCTGGCACCATTAAATGCGTTAGCAGCATCAGGCGCAAAGGCGAGCGACGGTTGGTTAACTACTGGCTCACACTTTGGCGCTTTCAAAATGAAGCGTAAAAACGGCGTGATTGACCAAGTCATTCCCTTTGACCGCGACAAGTATCCAACCGACATGATTAACGGTGTCAAAGGCTTGGTCTATAACCCGTCGCGTGTACGTTATCCGATGGTTCGCTTAGACTTTTTGCTGAAGGGTCACAACAGCGATACCACTCAACGAGGCGACTTTCGCTTTGTACGAGTGACTTGGGACAAAGCGCTGTCTCTGTTTAAAGACTCCCTTGATGAAGTGCAAACTAAATATGGTCCATCAGGGCTACATGCTGGCCAAACAGGCTGGCGCGCCACCGGTCAGCTGCACTCTAGCACCAGCCATATGCAACGCGCCGTCGGCATGCATGGTAACTTCGTAAAAAAAGTGGGCGACTACTCAACGGGTGCGGGGCAAACCATTTTGCCTTATATCTTGGGTTCAACAGAAGTGTACGCTCAAGGTACCTCTTGGCCGCTCATTCTTGAGAACTCTAAGACTATTATCTTGTGGTCAAACGACCCTTACAAGAACTTGCAAGTCGGTTGGAATGCTGAGACCCATGAGTCATACGCTTACCTTGCCGAGCTGAAAGAGAAAGTCGCTAAGGGTGAAATACGCGTTATTAGTATTGACCCTGTTGTGACCAAGACCCAGCAGTATTTAGGTTGCGAGCAGTTGTACGTTAATCCACAAACTGATGTGGCGTTAATGCTAGGTATCGCCCACGAAATGGTGGCAAAAAACCTCCATGACACTAAATTCATTGAAGGTTACAGCTTAGGCTTCGATCGGTTCCTACCGTATATCCAAGGCGAAACCGACGGTGTTGAAAAAACACCTGAATGGGCTGCTGAGATCACAGGCGTTTCAGCTGAGATCATCCGCGACTTAGCAAAAGTGATGACTAAGGGTCGCACCCAAATGCTAATGGGCTGGTGTATCCAGCGTCAACAGCACGGTGAGCAACCTTACTGGATGGCAGCAGTACTGGCCACTATGACGGGGCAAATTGGTTTACCCGGCGGCGGTATTAGTTATGGTCACCACTACTCAAGCATTGGCGTACCATCATCTGGAGCAGCGGCACCTGGCGCTTTCCCACGTAACCTGGACGAAGACCAAAAGCCACTGTTTGATAGCACTGACTTTAAAGGCACAAGCAGTACCATCCCGGTTGCACGCTGGATTGATGCCATTTTAGAACCCGGTAAAACCATCGATTCAAACGGTTCTAAAGTGACCTTCCCTGATATTAAAATGATGGTGTTCTCTGGTAATAACCCGTGGAATCACCATCAAGATCGTAATCGCATGAAACAAGCCTTCCATAAGCTTGAATGTGTGGTAACCATAGACATGAACTGGACTGCGACTTGTCGTTTTTCAGACATCGTTCTGCCTGCATGTACAACGTTTGAACGTAATGACATCGATGTCTACGGCAGTTATGCCAACCGCGGTGTGCTAGCGATGCAAAAGATGGTTGAGCCACTATTTGATAGCTTGTCAGACTTTGAAATTTTCACTCGCTTTGCCCGCCTTATGGGTAAAGAGAAAGAGTACACCCGTGGTATGACAGAACGTGAATGGCTCAACAAGCTTTACAGCGACTGTAAAAATGCCAATGCCGGCAAGTTTGACATGCCAGACTTTGACGCGTTCTGGAAAGAGGGCTACGTACACTTTGGTGAAGGTAAACCTTGGACACGTCATGCTGCCTTTAGGGAAGATCCTGAAATTAACCCATTAGGTACGCCTTCAGGTTTGATTGAGATCTTTAGCCGCAAGATTGCTCAATATAAATATGATGATTGTCCTGGTCACCCAACATGGATGGAAAAGTCAGAGCGCAGCCATGGCGGTCCAGGTTCAGACAAATTCCCAGTATGGATGCAGTCTTGCCACCCTGATAAGCGTTTGCATTCACAGATGTGTGAGTCAGAAGAGTTCCGTGGCACTTACACCGTTAAGGGGCGTGAGCCGGTCTACCTCAACCCTGATGACGCTAAAGCGCGCGGCATAAAAGCGGGCGATGTGGTTCGAGTATTTAACGAGCGCGGTCAACTGCTCGCGGGTGCCGTGGTGTCAAATAACTTCCCTAGAGGGGTCATTCGCATCCACGAAGGCGCTTGGTATGGCCCTGTTGGCGAAGATGGCAGCAAAGAGGGTGGCGCTGAAATTGGCGCACTGTGTAGCTACGGCGATCCGAATACCTTGACTCAAGATATCGGCACCTCAAAACTTGCTCAAGCGTGCTCGGCCTATACTTGTCTGGTTGAATTTGAAAAGTATCAAGGTAAAGTACCGAGTGTCAGTTCATTTAGCGGACCCGTTGAGATAGCACTATGAGCACTGAAACAGCAGCTAACCCAGTAAACCAAGCAAGAAGTACGGTCTATCAGTTACTTTCATCACTGTTTGCGAAAGAGATAGATCATAAAACATTGCATGAGTTGACCAGTACGCAAGCACAAGCGTTCTGGTCACAACTTGCTGCTGAGTCAGACTTCAAAGCAGATGTTGATGTACTAGTGGCTGAGTTTGCCAAACTCAATAACGACAAAGCCCTGCTTGAACTTGCAGCCGATTATTGTGGTTTGTTTTTAGTTGGGACCAAGCACAGTGCTTCGCCTTACGCGAGTTTGTATTTGACGGATAAGCCTGCAACAAAAGGCAATGAACCTCTGTTATTTGGAGAGCAACATCAACAGATGACGCAGTTTTTAAAACAGAGTCAGCTGCAGGTACAAAGTGAGTTCCCTGAACCCGCCGATCATCTGGCGGTGATCTTGGCTTATGTGGCACATACCAACACGCGTACCAATAACCAACAACAGTTGCAGTTTATCCGTGACAATCTTGCTAACTGGTTAGCCACTTTTGTGGCAAAAGTGGCTAAGGTCGATACGGGTAAGTTTTATATCGCATTAGCACAACTGACACTTGCTTGGGTTAAGTCCGATGTTGAGTGGCTTGAAAGCGAAAGCTAAAACCTCAAATGAGGGCTGATAGCGATAGCCGCTGACAAAGCGATACAGGTTATAGCCTTTGGCAACAAACATACAAATGCCGATAATGATTTTTTCATTATCGGCATTTTTGTCTGTCAACAAATCTGTAACTAAGTCAGTACTTCTGCTCTGGGCCTCCTTACTGGTTTGCGCTACACATTGGGTTACATGATAATGACCTAGCCGAATTGGCTGTAGAAATATTCACCTACGGCCTCCCCGCTTCCCTAAACAATTCTAAGATGCTATATAAAGCTAACCAGATCTGCATTTAGCCAGTTAAGTTGTCATTCGAACAAAGACCTATGGGTCAAAGGAGAGGTTACATCATGGAGGAGTCAATCCTACCCCTTGCTATCTTAGTACTCATTTTTTACATCTATCGTTCACAAGAAACCGATAAAAGACTGCGAATCATCGAAAATAAAATAGACACATTGCTGAAAAATAATGGCATTGTCTTTGATGAAGGACTGCATGTATCCAAAGAGGTATTAACCGCTGTCACCTTAGGTAAAAAGCTTACAGCCATTAGGTTATACCGCAAAGAAACGGGGGCGGGCTTGAAAGAAGCGAGTGAGGTCATCAACAGGCTTGTGGCAAAAACATAGACTGCATTGCTAGGTAAACAAACTCCAAAACGACAATATGACACAAGCAGGTTTTATGCATAAAAGTAGATTAGCCGCACTGGTTTTAGACAGCAAAGTGGATAACATAGAGCAAGCAAACCTCTTTTGGGAGCAGGCTTTGGGTGCGCAATGCGTGCGCTCAGATGAAGAGTGGTCTACTCGCTATTCACATCTTGAAACTCCAATTGACCAGCCGCAGATCTTGATTCAGAAAACAACCCACGAGAGTCGAGTTCATCTCGATATTGAAACTGACGACATCGACTCCGAGGTTAAACGTTTAACGCAAATTGGCGCGATAGTGGTAGAAACATTTGCCCGCTGGGTTGTTATGCAAGCGCCAACAGGCCATCGATTTTGCGTGGTCAACCCACAAAGAAAGGACTTTAACACTGCCGAAAATGTCAATACTTGGAAATAGACGGCTGAACTTCGCTTAGCCATTAACGGAATACAAGCGAATTAAACAAGGATGAATATGTTCAAGAACCAGGAAGACCACCTTTTTTGTCGCTGTAAACACTGCAATTCAGCCAATGTGTCTGTCACATTTTCATTTATTCCCAACTTACTCACCTATCCATTAGGGTTGTGTATTATGATCTTAATGGGGTTTCAGCCTCTGCCCATAAAACTGCAGTGTAAGGCGTGCTCCAACACATTTTATGGTAGTGGCATACATCATTAATTAATCAAGCAAAGCTATTTTCATTCAATTTCAAAGACAGGCGTTTTAATCTTATATGGACAATCCATCAACCTTACTCATAGTGCAAAACCTGCAACAATCGAAATCGTTTTATCTTGAGATACTTGGGCTTACTCTAGTCTCTGAAACCGATAGCTGCCTCAAGCTATTAGCTGGAAGCCACAGCATACTGATGTTTCAAGGTACATTGCCCGCACTTGAGTACCAGCATGGTTACAACGCTAGCTCTACATTAATTTTTAGCGTCGATAATCTTGATGACAAAATTGTCGAGCTAAAAAGTCACAGCGTTGAGTTTATTCATCAGTCACCTAATCAAAATGATTGGGGCCGCTATGCCGCCTTTAAAGACCCATCAGGCATCGTTCATGAGCTGTTTGAGATTTTCAGCTAACAAGCAATGCTTCACCACATCTAAAAATTCATTGCATCAGACTCACAACTACTTGTTTCTTTTAGCTGTTTACATTAGTTTATAGCCCAAATAAGCTCATGCGCATCAATAGCAACAATTAACGTCGCTATAGATAGGCAATCAATTTTAGCACCAAGTCCGAACCATAGATGTTTACCTACTGAGAGTAGAAGCTAAATCATCAGTTATAGGAATTAAGTGCATTAATTTTAAGTACTTGAAAAGGAAAGCAAGTGAAAATTATCGCTATCGCCCCGTTATTAATCAGTTTGTCAGCTTGCACCGTCTTTCTTGGCAGTCCTGACGAAAGAGTTGGCAAGTTCAAAGATTTTGAACTCTGTACTGAGCTTGCGGACAAAACATTTAAGTATCATTCAGAGTGGGCTTGGGCTATTACAGATGAGATTAAAAAGCGTGAGTTAGATAAGTCAGCAGAGTGTAAAACCGCTTACACCAACCGAATAGACAGAATAACCAGAAAATTAAAAACCAAGCCTCTCAACTTTGAAGAGGCTTTAGCAAGTACAAGTAACAGCGCTATCTAAAATCAAACAATGACAGAGCGGTTTAACTCGCTCTCTCAGCTTTCAGTAATGAAGCAATGCCGCAGAACAAAGTTATTTAAATAGAGCCGTTTAAATAACTTTAACGTAAGAAAAACTATCCTTGTTCATCTAGCCATAAGGACAATGCATCTAATGAACGCTGCCACAGCTCGAACAGCGCATGATGTTGGCCCTGTTGGTATTCAATAACAGACACGTGCAACTGCTCGATATCACGACATGCTGCCGCCAGCTGCGTTAACCCCATGCTGGCACTACTACCCTTTAGCGCATGTAATATGCGCTCAAAATCTTGCGGTGCTGTCGCCAATGTATCCAAATGCACTTGGCTGGACTCGCGATACAAAGTGAACAGCTCAACCACAGCTTCTTTACCGAGATAAGTCATATCTTGTGTTAGCTGGCTGTCATCTAATAGTGCTAAGCCATTATCTGCCATAACGTCATCTTCCAATGCTGACTCTGCTACCGGTGCTATTTCGGGGGTAAGCACAACGGAGGCTGCATTATTAACATTCCCATCATCAAGCTCTTTAGCTCGTCCAAGCCAAACAGTTAATGCCTGCATATCCAGCGGCTTCATCAATACTTGATCAAAGCCTTTAGCGTGATAGTTTTCCATATCCTCAGCCTGCAGCTGTGCAGTAAACGCCGCTACCTGCAACGAGTGCCCTACCAGTCTATTGATCTGTTGTAACTCCTCGAGCAGTTCGAGGCCAGAACCATCACCAAGTTGAATATCAAGCATCACCGCATCGAACTCACTCGCGCTAGACTTGGTGTAGGCTAGCCTTGCGGCCGCACAACTGGTTGCGAGCACGGAATGATGGCCAAGATGCGATAAAAACCCTTGCGCCACCATCGCATTTATCTTGTTGTCTTCTATCACTAATACTCGCTTGACACTCACGCGCACAGCTTGTTGTTGCTGCGCCACATCTGGCCCTGCGCATTCAATAAGCGGCAGTGAAAAACCAAAACTGCTGCCTTGATTAACTTGGCTAGTTACCCATAATTCCTTTGCTGCATCAGCGCTGGAGCTCATCAATTCGACCAGCTGTTTACTAATTGCCAGCCCAAGCCCAGTGCCACGGTCGCGGCCTTTACTGGGCTCGTTACTGTAGGCTTTAAATAGCTTCTTCATTGCTCTAGCATCAATACCTACACCGCTATCTTGCACTTTAAAGGTCAGTGCATCTTGTTCAACGGCGACACACAACTCAACGGTTCCTTGAGGGGTAAACTTAATGGCATTACCGAGCAAATTAAACAGTACCTGGCGTAATTTAGGACCATCAATATAGACCCACTTTGGCAAGTTTTGGTAGTTCGCCACCAAGGTCAATCCAGCTAAGCCTGCGCCTGCTAACATGATGGCCGCTACTTCATCGAGTAACTCGGCAAGATCCACCGCCCGAGGCTCATTAGCCAACTTACTCTGCTCAAGGCGGGAGAAATCTAAAATGTCATTGAGTACAGTTTGCAACAGCGTGCCACTGTATTGTGATAGTGCCAACATCTGCCGTTGTGCTGGCGGTAGATCCGAGTGGCCAAGTAAAGTTAACGTGCCGAGCAAGCCGTTTAGTGGCGTTCTGATCTCATGACTCATGGTGGCTAAAAACAGTGATTTGGCTTGGTTAGCTTGCTCTGCCATATCGCGGGCGAGTACATGGCCTTTTGCTTCTTTATCAAGCTGAACATTAGCCTCAGCCAGCTCTAATGTACGCGCCTCAACTGTCGCTTCCAACGCCTGTTTATGCTCAAACAACTCTGCTGCAGTATCGCGAAGCTCGGCCTGTAGTTTAAGGTTATGTTCTGTCTTCTGCTTAAAGGCCTTAATGGCGCTGGCCATTGCCGCTAGCTCATCATCACCGGCGGTATCTATGGTCACATCAGTATTGCCCAGACTCAGCTGCGCCATCGCCCTAGTGGCAGCATTCAATTTAAGCGCTATGCCTTGGTATATCACCTTATAAACCACAACGGCTATGACCAGTAGCATCAAAAAACCTGTCAGCAAAAGCCCCAACTTAGACCAAGTTAACTGATTCAGATAATCGACTCTCGCCTTATCAGCTTCTATGCGCTGGAACCGCATTGCGGCATCGACCGCACCATTTAGTGCATCTAGCTTATCGGTGAGGGCTTGCAGTTGTAACTCTTGTACCTGATTAAGTTGAGTATGTTGTTTTTGCAGCAAAATACTCTGCGGCAATTTTTGTAAAATACCGACCTGGCTTGCAAAAGACTTTGATCTCACTGGATCACGGATAATGTTTGAAAGACTGGTCAAGGCGGCAAAATAGCGCACGCCTGCATCTGATGCTGGATCATTCAAACCTGAAGTTGAAACGCCAAGCTGAGCCAATTGGCTATCGTTTTTGGCCAAAGTTTTAAAAATGCCACTATCTAACTCTAGCGACTGGAACACTTGCCCCATCAACGCAATGTCATGCACAATTTTAACAGCACGATTGAGGCGCTCTTGAATATCAATATCTTGCTCAATTAAGGTATCGAGCAACATTGAGGTTTGCTCGACTCCCACGGCTTGGGGATAGGCCAAACTAATTTTGGATAAAATGCCTGAGTCGACAATAGCCAGCTCAGCCATTAACAACTCAGTGCTTTCGTTTGCCGCATCCACCAGCGCTTTCCCTCGGAGCTGCAGTTGGTAAGCCGCCAAAATTCGCTGCCCCACTTGCTCACCAAGATGCGACACATCGAGAATAATATCAGCTGCACTCTGTTCAAGGCTTAAGTCAAAATTGACATTCAAGGCTTTTAACACGCCGATAGAGTTAAGCATTGACGCGCTATTAATGGATAGCTTACGGCCGACGAGTTGCCGTTGAGATTCCTGTTCAGATTGCCCTAGTAGCTTGGCATTTTCGGCCAGAGCATTACTTGATAGTACTAGCTGACGTGCAGCCTCTGATGCTGGTAATGCTTTGTCATAAAGGTATTTATCAGCTTGCTGTACCCAGTGTAGACTTAAGCTTCCCAACGTCACTAGCAGCAGTAATAGCAGTGCCAATAGACTAAATGCCAGCATCAAGCGACCTATTAGGCTCTTTCTTGATAAAGATAATCTGGGTCGCGATGATGGAGTCAGATACAAAGCGCTCACTCTTTTACGTTATGCTGTTACAATATTGACTCACATTAACATGTAATACCAATTCCATTAATCACATATTTAATAGAACTTGTATTACACCAAAGGTATGTTAACGATGGCAAAACCATTGCAACGATGGACAAAACTGTTTTTGACTCTATTACTAGCCAGTCCATTGGCAAATGCAGCCATAACCGTGCCCTCTTGGTCACTTGAGCAAAGACAGCCTTTCGATAACAAGATCCAACAAAGTACTCCGGTGCAATACCCTCCGCTGACGCAGGCTAAAAAAGACTGGCGTATTTGCGTGTTAATGCCTCACCTAAAAGACAGTTACTGGACCGGCATAAACTATGGCCTTGTGCAGCAAGCTTTAAAATTAAACCTGCATTTAGAACTATTTGAAGCGGGCAGCTATTACGGTCTAGATAAACAATTAAGCCAGCTCGACAACTGCATGAAGCACGACTTTGATGCCATATTGCTCGGGGGCGTTCGCCCAGACCTGCTTGATTTTTATAAAGCCCCTATCGATAAGCCTATTATTGCTCTGGTCAATCGCCTCGATCATAAGATTGTCACGACCAGGGTGGGGGTTAACTGGTATCAAATGGGGTTTCAGGCAGGGGAGTATATTCGCCAACAAACGGATGTGCCAACACAGGTTGCGCTACTGGCGGGCCCCGACAAACAAGGTGGCAGTGGCTTAGTAGAACAGGGCCTGAGAGCTGCATTAGCTGACAGCCAAGTCACTATATCGGCAGTGCGCCACGCAGACAATAACCGCAATTTATATCGTGATGAGTTAGAAGCCTTATTGGATAGCCAAACGCCGCAATACATTCTTGGCAGCGCAGTAGCCATTGAGGCTGCAGTGGCCATATTAAGGCAGCGTCAGCTTGAGGATAAGGTAAAGCTTGTTAGCAGTTACCTCTCCCCCGCCATACTCAGAGGGATCTATCGTGACCGAGTTGAATTTAGTAACGACGATTTAGTTGTCGTACAAGGTATGCTTGCCATTGATGTTGCAGTAAGAGAGTTACAAGGCGCTAGGCCTTTTGGTGATATAGGCCCTAAAATACAGAGCCAAATTATCGGAAAAATTAATAAAGAGGTGTTAAAAACCAGCTTGGCACCCGCCGACTATTACCCTATCTATCGCGTCAATCCTGAAGACTAGTACCGATCTTGAGAGTTGCTTATCGTTGCCAAAATTAGTCTTTTACTTTGGCGGCAAAAAGATAACCTTCGCCATGGACGGTGACAAATAGCTCTGCGGATAACTTGTTACGCAAGCGCCTGATAATCACGTCAATAGTACGATCATTCACGTCTTGATTACGATGACTAGTTTGCTGCATTAATCGATCGCGTGATAACACTTGTTGCGGATGAAGAGAGAAAGCCGTCAACAGTTCAAACTCTGCTTTAGTCAGCTTAATGAGCTCACCATTACAGCTCAGCTGCCGACTGTTGAGCTCTAGAATATAGTCATTAAAGGCGATAATATTGTCATTAGGATCAGCTTGCGCACCGCTCTCGGCAATCGCTTTTTGCACTAAAGAGATACGCCATAATAGGTTTTTAACCCGCACCAGTAACTCCCTTAATTCAAAGGGTTTTGTTACATAGTCATCGGCGCCCATCTCCAAACCAACAATTTTATCAATGGTTTCATCACGGCCTGTCACCAGTATGATCCCGACATCGCTGCGGCTGCGCAGTTCACGGGCCAAACTGAGGCCATCGGTGCCGGGGAGATTTATGTCGAGCATAACTAAATCAATATGTTGGCGATCAAATTCATACCACATCTGCTCACCATCTTGAGCTTCAAGAACTTGATAGCCCTCTTTCTCAAAATAGCCTTTTAACCTAGCTCTAATGACAGCTTCGTCATCAACAACCAGCACTCTGTAGCCCATAAAATACCTCAACCAACACTCATTCAGTTTTCAACAACTGCGCTCGAACATTTGCTTAGCAGCATTAAGACCACATAATATACATAATTAGCCGCTAATACACTTAACTAGATCGCAATCTGCTCTAATATACCAAAACTGGCTTTCTGCTTAGGGTTAAATAACAAAAAAGCCGACTTAGTAAAGTCAGCTTTTTGTTCAACCTTGGTATTAGTTGTAGCACTATTTTTTATTGAGGTCCGTTTAGAAACTCTTGCTTAAACCAAACACTAGGCGATCATCAAAGATCTCAGTTTGTGTACCATAGACTAGGTGTGACTCGTCAACAGAGCTACCGTGGTAACGCAGGTCAAAGACTAAACCAACATAACTAGCTTCGACACCTAAGTTCCAGTGAGTCCAGCCTTCAGCGCCTTCTCCATCTAAATCTTGATAACCAAAAGACCCAGATACTTTTACGCCATTATTAAAATCATAGCTTGGGTGTACTGCATAGTTAACCCCTTGCCAACCATCAACACCAAACCAGTCATCAAGAGTTGGGGTCACTTCAAGTGTGACATTTGCTTGACCAAACTGCTTAGCCACTTTAATCCACAATTCGGTATAGTTTGAATAAGAAGCGCCAGCATAAAGATATGAAAACACCATCACGTCGTAAGTAAAACCACTGTCGCCAAAGGCGCCTGCTTTACCGATGTAAGGCGCGGTAACGATTTCGAGATTAGGGTCAGCAAACTTAATGTTTGACGCAAATACACCGGTATACCAACCGTCATCATTACCCCAACCTAACGTGCCTTGTACTACAGGGACGTCGCCGTCCATAGTTTCAGACTCACCACGGAAGACATAGTCAGAGGCAAACTTAACATTACCACTTAGCTGGCCACCCAACAGGTCATTATTGTCGGCAGCAAATGCAGTCCCCATAGAGGTTGCCGCTAAGCTTACAAGCATTAAAGCGTGTGCAGTTTTCATATTCATCATCTCGTTGTGTTATTTGAGACAAATGTTACTCCCAAGTTATTAATAACTATGGGAGTAGTTATGAACCAAAAAACCAACTATATGAAAAAATATGAACGAAGAGGCTAACTCGCCCTTTGTAGCAGTAGACTTTTTAAATCTTCAATTTGCGCTTTAAGCTCGGCTACGTCCGCGACACTGGCGGGCTTTTCTGCATCCGTTAACTCCGCTTCCTCTTCGGCGCGCATGGCCGCAGTCCACCACATCATATAAGCCGAGTATAAAAACGCTGTAAAGCATTAATAAGAACTTATAAATAACTCAAGCCACACACCTTATAGCCTTGGCATTTTTGCTCCTACAAAGCTTGCTCACCTAATAAAATCAACCATAGAGCCACAAAAAGACCACGAAAAGAAAACAGAAACACAACAAAAAACACGCACTTTCATTGCAACCTGTTGAGATTTGATGTAATTTTATTCTGTATATTGCATTCAATATATAATAAAAAAATATTTTAATAAGAATATGTTTGTCAAACTCAGGCATTGTAAGTTAAGGGAAGAAATATGAAACGCTGTCAATTAGCTATTGTAATCGGTGCGGTAATGGCAACTGCCATGCCAAGCTTTGTCTTTGCTGAAGAAGTAAAAGAAAACAAAGATTCAGAAATTGAATATATTCAGATAACTGGTTCTCGCATTCAAAGAACAGATATGGAAACAGTGAAACCTGTTTCAATTATTACTGCTGAAGATATTGCTTCTACGGGCTTAAATGATATTTCTAATGTACTCGCTCTAAGTATTTTTAACTCAGCAGGTTCTTCTGTTGGTGCAACGAATAACTCAGCAGGTAACTTCTCTGCATCGAACCTTCGCGGCTTAGGTAGTAACCGTACTTTGACACTCGTTAACGGTCGCCGTGTAGCTGGAGCATCTTCGCTATATGGTTCGAGTACTAACCTCAATATGATCCCGATTGAAGCAGTAGAACGTATTGAAATCTTACGGGATGGTGCCTCTTCAATTTATGGTTCAGATGCCATGGGTGGTGTAATTAACATCATCACAAAAAGTGATTTCGAAGGTTTAACTTTTGCAGCTAACGTTGCAGTACCGACACAAGGCGGCGGAGAGGAGTACGGTGGTTCACTTACTTTTGGTACCGCATCTGAGCGTAGTTCTTTAATGTTCATTCTTGAACACCAACAGCAAGATAGCCTACTTGGTGGAGAGAGAGATAATATTGATGGTTCAAAGAACCCTGGAAGAATAAGTACTCGTTACTCTCCATGGGGTAGCTACCAAAAAGCAAGCGATGATTGGGTACATCACCCAAGCCCTACTTGCCCAGAAGAAAACTACTATGAACGCAGTGACGGTAGCATAAGCTGTAGTTATGATGTTCAAGAAGGGAAGTACTACTTACCAAAGCGAGAGAAAACATCTGCTTTTTCAAACTTTACATATCAAATATCTGACGATATAGAATTTTATACAACATTCTTATATACAGATGACGATAGCTTCACCTCCACAACTCCAATGTGGGCTCAGGGCTATATGGGTGCAGATAACCCAAACAATCCAACACTTGGAAGCGATAATCCAGAAGAAGTCTATTTTATGACGTATCTCGAAGATAGTGTGCCTCGAGAATTCACGTTTAATAGTCAACTATTCGACCTTAACTCTGGAATCAATTACACCACTGACGCTGGATTTTTATCAATTAATTTGTCTTATAGTAAAGATAGCTTCAACCAAAAGTCAGAATATTATCTAATCACAGATAAATTCCAAGAAGCAGTAGACAATGGTACATATAACCCATTGACGCCAGGTGGTGGTGACTTAGCAACAGAAGAAGTACTAGATACTTTTCGTCATACTCAATCTCGAGAGGGAGAGAGTATATCTCAAGGTATTAACATAGATTGGAGCGCTGTTTTACCCATTGAGCTTGCTGGTGGAGATATCGCTTATGCTATCGGTGGAGAATACCGAGACTTGAGCGTTAGAGATGAACAAGATAGTTTGTCTAACTCAGGGAATGTCCTCGGTGCATACGGCGGTGACACTGTGGGTGAGCGTCAATATCAAGCTGCTTATTTAGAACTTGAATTACCAGTACTTGAATCCGTAGTAGTAACAATGGCTACTCGCTACGATAATTACAGCTTACCAGATCAAGGAAAGTTATCTAGCAGTGCAGGTATTCGTTACCAACCTTTCGAAGACCTAGTATTACGAGTGTCTGCGTCTGAAGGTTTTCGTGTTGCAGATATAAGTGAAGTGCAAGGTGATGAGTCAGTCGGGTATTACACGATGGTTGACCCTAAATATTGCAACCCTGTACCTATGGATGAAAGGGCTACTTCTGACTTATGTGAAGGTCAAAATGTTCCAGTTCGCAGTTTTTCGAATCAAGATATTGAACCAGAGACATCGACTCAATATTCTGCAGGTATGGCATGGAACATCACCGAAGATATTGATTTCACAGCCGACTACTGGGCTATCGAGATTGAAAATCAGATCACATCGATTAGTGCTACAACTATTTTAGATGAAGAGTACCTAGGTAACCTAGGAAACTATGATGGCTTATATGTAAATCGAGATCTTACTGAAAAACGAGAAGACGAAATTATTGAAATCGGTTCTACAGTCACTAACTACCTAGGCAGCGAAACATCTGGTGTAGATATGGCTTTTAATAGCCAACACGATTTGGGTGGAGCAGGTGAGCTAACCTTTAAAGTTGAAGGTACTTATACGATAGAAAGCATACATCAAAAGACGTCAAGCGACCCTGCCTATGACCACGTTGGTTATTATAGCACTCCAGAGTTCCGTGCGAGTTTTAATGCTCATTATAGCATCGGTGACTTCCAAGCCTTTATGACTACTCGATATATAGATGGATTTAAAGGAGAAACTCCTCAAGAAGAAGCAAATGGAGAAGAATGGATCGATTATGCTTCTATGACAACCTTTGACTTTGGAGCACAGTACCAATTTGAAGACTACGGTGATGTAAGCGTAATCTTTAGAAATGCATTTGATACTATGCCATCGGTCAATACAGACGTGACTCCTGGTTACAACTCTGCCTTCCACAGTATCATGGGTAGAACGATTCAACTGACCTACAGAAAAACTTTTTAATTCTTTTAAAAAGTAACTTGGCGCCATATCCCTTATGATATGGCGCTTTTTTTTCAGAAGTTGTTATACCCATTGCATTAACTAATTGACCAATTTAATCCAATCTCTCCAGCACAATCTTTTCACTCTATTTCGGTCTGAAATAAAGGTATTACATGCTATGGATACTTACTCTACAATGTCAGCAAAACCTGAGAACGTTCTATTAGATATGCATCTCTGTCTTAGCTACTGCCAAACTTGTCCTATTGGGGTTAATTCTGGCGAACAGGGTGGCAACTTGCGCAAAGATAAATTATCAAATGGCTGTGCCGTATCCATCGTATGCCAGCCTGCTCCGTTAATCACCACAAGTGCGTGACGTCCGGTTAGAGTGGCTTGTAAAATCTGTTTCAGGTGAAGTGTCATCGGCTCTTTATTAACGAAAGGCGCAATTATGGCTTCTGTTTGACCAGTGTTTGGCATATAGCACCAAATAAGTAGCCGTATTCAAATTGTTGCTGTTTCACAACTCTAGGTCATGTACCGTTTTGGCCTATAGATGTGTTGTGTTGTGTTGTGTTGTGTTGTTTGGTTTTGTTAACCAAATCGGGCTTCATCTTGAAACCAAACATCAACGTGATCAAGTGCAAAGTGCCCTGAGGTTTTAGGGATCGTTTCCAGTTGGAACTTTTTTAAAAGCGTCTTGAGCTTGCTGAGATTGTTTGGGATGCATGGAGTGGCTGGTTATCTAGCTAAACCCTTAAGCATGTAATAAACGATAAATATTACGTACTTGATAATCAACGCTAAACACTCTAGATATATAGAACCTGACATCATCGGCAATTAGGCAACCACCATCCATTTTAACCGAATATGTTTCAATGAATTGGCCTAATTCAGCTAACTGCGACTCAGTTAGACTACATATTCTTCCCGATCTTAGCTGACAATTAAGCGCATCAAGGCCACTAGAAAGATAGGCTGTTACCCAAATATTTACTTTTCCTCATGCGACACCCAATGTTTCAGCTGTTTGAGTTCAAGATTCCCCTAAGCTGAAGTGATATAGCGCTAAGTAACGAATTCTTAATTTAGCATTGTTAGTCTGCTTGGCTAGTAGCTTAAAGTCATTAGAAGAGTGCACTAATAATCCATTTAATCTAGTGGCCCCTATTAGATCAAAATTTTAATGCTATTGGTATTACGCCGAGAAACAAACTCATGACTTCAAGCCATAAGACACTCTCTTTGTATGGATGTAAAGCTTTGCGGTAGTGATGGATAACTAAGTAACCTATTTAGTAAACATAACCATGACTTCACCATACTCACGATACGTTAGAGCACTGTTATTTATTACTTTTTAGATAACTCAAGTCGCTCTTTCATAGTGATGTACTCTGTTATATTACTGGTAACGACTTCAAGTAATCAATATACACTAATCGATATCTACTCTGTTTTAAACTCCTAAATAATCGTTCAATTAGTAGCTCCCCAATAGAATGTATGGTCCATTCAAACTGCAGTTGCAGCATTTCCACATCAATAATCAAAAGTGAACATCTATAGCTTCCAATTCACCACGAAGATATCATTAAAAGCACACTTAGCTGGCCACCCAACAGGTCATTATTGTCGGCAGCAAATGCAGTCCCCATAGAGGTTGCCGCTAAGCTTACAAGCATTAAAGCGTGTGCAGTTTTCATATTCATCATCTCGTTGTGTTATTTGAGACAAATGTTACTCCCAAGTTATTAACCAAAAAAACCAACTATATGAAAAAATATGAACGGAGAGGCTAACTTGCCCTTTGCAGCAGTAGACTTTTTAAATCTTCAATTTGCGCTTTAAGCTCGGCTACGTCCGCCACACTGGCGGGCTTTTCTGTATCCGTTAACTCAGTTTCCTCTTCGGCGCGCATGGCCGCAGTCTCTTGCGTCATCACATCAAGTACTGCACCAACCATCATATTCAAGAACACAAACGCGGTCAGGAAAATAAAGCTAAGGTAAAACAGCCAACTCAGCGGGTAAACGGCCATGGTTTCATACATTACAGAGGTCCAAGACTCAAAGGTCGACACCCTAAATAATGTCAACATAGCGACTGAAACATCGCCCCACAAAAAGTCGTTAATATCGGCAAACAACATGCTGCCGATAGCGCCATAGATATAAAAAATGACGAACATTAGTAGTGCAATGTAGCCCATACGTGGAATCGCTTTAAACAGCGCATTCACCAGCATTCTGAGCTCTGGGATCATAGATACCAACCGCAGCACTCTGAAAATTCGCAGCAACCTTGCCAATAAAATTGCCGAGCCACCCGCTGGGATCAGACTGCCGATAACAATAATGGTATCAAAAATATTCCAGCCGTTACTGAAGAAACGCTTCGGATTCTCGGCGGCTAAAAAGCGAATACTAATTTCAATAGCAAAAAATACTGTAATACCGATATCTAACAGTAATAAACCTTTCTCCATCCAATTTGGCAGATGGTAGGTATGCGCTCCAATCGACAGTGCCGATACAATAATCACGAAAATAACAAAGCCTTGAAAAACTTTACTGTTATCAATTAACTTTAACTTTGACTGTAAAACAGAAACATTGGCTAGCACGGACTGAACCCTCAAACTCATTTGAAATCACTTAAAAAAGGCGGCTATTATCCCCGAATAAACAAGGATCGCACAGTCTAATAAGTAACACTTAATTTGGTGTTAATTTTTTAAAATGAATCTGCGTCCAATAACTCACAGGCATAGCGATACTCACACTAATCATTAAGTAACGCCTCTATCTCAGCGAGATTCTGCTTTACCCAGTCACTTTTTATTGGGCCCCAGTCGGAAATTTTGTAGTAACCAGCATTGTTGCGTGCACCATCTTGTACAAACTCACAAACAATCCCTAAATCACTAAACGCAGCAATGGAATCTTGTAGAGTTCTTCTTGGCATATTCGTCAGCTTATGCAGTGACAATAAGTTATGCGCTTCGGTTTCAATTTGATGGGCGATAAAAAGCTTTCGATAGAATGCTTTTTGCTGCTTTGAGACGGTTTGATTAAGGCTCATGTAGATTGATCTTCAAAAAAGTTATAGTCGTTAAATTACGTTATCTACAGTAAATAACAAGTCATAGCCAGCGCATTTATAACCTGTTCATTATTGTTCGTTAAAGCAATATGTTGCCAAATATGTCTCCTGCTGGCGATTACTCGTCAGATGCTGATATAGTCGATGAAGATAACGAGTGCTACAAGAGTAATGAAATGGACAATTCACACTTGCAAGAGACTAATACCGCAACCGATACATCGACGATGACAAAAGCAGAAGGTGTCACGGCGGCAGCTGAGGTTATTGCTAATAGACCTCAAAAGGTTGAGCAAACAAGCGCTGAAGAGCGCGAAAGCTCGGTGGCCTATTCGGCTCACACTCCAGTGACTCAAACTCAGTGGCAGGGTTTTAATGAAGTTCCACTGCAAAAGATTGATGATCGTCATTACACTCAAGTTCTATACGAAAGTATGTTTTTTTCCTTTGTCGCCTTCACCGCCGCATCTCTCATCACCATTTTGCCTGGTGAATTCAGCGTAGTTATTGTCTTAGCTGTTTTAACAACACTACTGTTACTCCTTTGCGCTATTGGCTATCTAAGACATTTACAAGCAGCGAAACTTGGCTACGCCGCTTGTGAACATGAGTTTTTGATGGAGAAAGGATTGTGGTGGCATAAGCGCACCTCACTACCTTACTCTCGACTGCAACACGTTAGCCTTTCTCAAGGCCCACTTGAGCGACACTTTAACTTGTTCACTTTAAAGTGTTTTAGCGCCGGAAGTGGCAGTGCAGAGATAGAGCTTCCCGGTATTGAACAACACACCGCTGAACACCTACGCCAACACCTACTTGCCCAAGCAGCAAAAGCACATTTAACCGACCCTCTCACCACAGAAGCTGTGGCTCTGACAGCTGGTTCTACAGCGGATAGCTTTACAAGTGAGACTATTGAAGCAATTGATTTAGCGAAGGTAGATGCTGAAGCAACCGTTGATGAGACCGATATACAAGCAGCCGAATCAGAAATTATTGAACCAGACATGATAAGCCCTGAGACTACAGTCAAAAAAGCCGAGGCCAATCATGACCAATAAGTTTTCACAGTGGTCATCGCTGTCAGCTTGGTCTGTGATTAGTTTTACGCTGTTCGCCATTAAACAGGTTCTAAGCAGTGGTTACGCATTAATCCCTGTGATTTACACCGGTTGGAATCAAGGCTTTAGTAGCCCGTGGGTGATTGTGGTTGGGCTGCTTAGTGTAGTTGCAATTCTGGTCTACAGTGTCCTGCAGTGGCTCAAATTTAGTTTCAAAATTGATAACAATAAGCTCAATATCAAGCATGGGATCATCTTTAAGAAAGTCGATGAGATCCCCTTCAATAAAATCCAAAATGTCCGCTTGCAGCAACCACTGTACTTTCGACCGATGGGGCTCTACAGCATTGTGGTCGAAACAGCGGGTTCTAAAGGAAATGAAGCTGAGCTTTCAGCACTCGATTACAAAGAGGCACTGGCGCTAAAGAAACACTTGATGACAGAGCAAGAGCATCACAGTGAAACAATGCCCTCTGCAGCCAGTTTGAGCCAGCATGCTGATAATCAACATAATACAGTTGTGCGGAAAAGTCTGAAAGAGCTAGTGCTATTTGGCCTTTATCAAAATAATGCCATTTGGTTGGCAGTTATTTTAGGCCCAATTTTTGGTCAGCTAGATTGGGAGTCGATGGAAAACCTGCAATCACTACAAGCTTTCTGGGCTTGGTATGACAGCAATATCGCCGTCAGCATGATTTTTCAGATAGCATTTGCGCTTTTAGCACTAACACTATTTTACTTACTGTTCTCAATACTCTCCATGACATCAGCAGTATTAAAATATTCTCCCTATCGCTTAAGTCGCAGTGGCAATACCCTGCATCGTACCGGTGGTATTATAGCGAAGCAAAACGATGCGCTGGCGATAAAGCGTATTCAGGTGGTTAAGTTTTATCAGCCATTCGTCGGTCGATTATTTAAATTATGGACGGTGTATTTTCAGCAAGTAAAGGGTCACGAAGTTGAGCATCGTGGCAGCAACAATATGTTAGTGCCCTCGATGAAGCGCAAAGACATTGTTGAACTTCTTCCCAAACTTAAGGGGATAGAGGCAAATGCTAACCAACTACCGAGTCGTTATCAACATATCCATCTAGGTTGGTTCTGGCGCCGTGGCTGGCTACCTTTGCTGGTTCCGGCAATCAATACCTATTTCCATGGTTTAGACATCTTTACTGAAACCTTATGGGTTGCTGCGAGCCTGTTCTGCTTAGCTATTTATCTGAGGTATAGCCAATATGGGTATGTGATTGAAGGAGATAACCTCTGGTTTCACTCTGGTTTATTGGGACACAGCTGGCAGCTTATCGCTTTAAGTAAAGTGCAACATGTAGCCATTACTCAAAGTCCAAATCAACAGCGCAGCCACTTAGCTAATCTAGACATTGGCCTCGCAAGTGGCACTATCAAGCTACCCTATATATCAATTAATGATGCACAGCATATCGCCGAGCGCTCTCTTACGCTTATTCACAATGATCACCGCAACTGGATTTAATCATGGATAAATTAACAGAGAAAACACAGATCACACCCGACACTATTATTAACTTTTGGTTTGAAGAGATTAAGCCGAAACAGTGGTGGGTTAAAGATATTGAATTTGATGAGCTGATTAAACAGCGATTCGCTGAGACCTTGGCGCAAGCAGTGCAAGGCGAACTTTACCACTGGCGTGCAACGCCGCAAGGGCGATTGGCCGAGATTATCGTGCTCGATCAGTTCTCACGTAACATTTTTCGTGATACGCCACAGTCTTTTGCTGCCGATCCAATGGCCTTGGTGTTAGCACAAGAAGCGGTAGCCCTAAACTATGACGGTGAACTGAAAGACAAACAAGTGCCGTTTTTGTTTATGCCCTATATGCACAGTGAATCACTTGCCATACATGAAGTCGCTGTGCGCTTGTTCAGCCGTGAGGCAGCGCAAGGTAACCTTGAATTTGAACGTAGACACAGGGCCATTATTGAACAATTTGGTCGCTACCCACATCGTAATGCTATTTTAGGCCGCGATTCTAGCCAAGCAGAACTCGCCTTTTTAACCCAGCCAGGATCCAGCTTTTAGGTGCAACTTACTCTCGAACGGTTAAGCCTTCTAACCCACACTAGAAGAGCTATTTAACCACGAGTACTGGGCACTTTGCTTTATTAGCTAAGCCTTCGCCAATATTGGGATTGAGCAGATGCGAGATCCCCTGACGTCCATGACTGGCGATAACAATCATGCCTATTTCACCCAGCTCCGCTTCTGCTAGGATCTCTTTGAGTACCAAGCCAGTGCGAATAACCGTTTTAACTGTTAGGCCTGGGTTAAGTTCCTGCTGCACCTCAAGTTGTATTTTCTGCAAGCTTTCAGTCGCAAACGAGGTTATCTGCTGCTCCAACTCAGCAGCAGCCTCTACCGCAAGCCCATAGTGATGCTCACTAAATGGCTCACTCATTACGTGTAACAAGCGCACACTCACCCCATACAAATTGGCCATTTCAATCGCATAATTTAGCGCATGCGACGCCGTGATTGAAAAGTCTGTTGGACATAATATTTGACGAGTACGCATATACCTCTCCTACTTGAACTTTACGCCTTAGGATCCTACGGACTACTTCACCACCAACACAGGACATTGAGCAGCATTAGCTACGATTTCGGTCACGTTGGTATGTAGAAAGTGGGACAGCCCTGTACGACCATGGCTAGCAATAACTATCATTCCAGCTTCAGATACTTCCGCCTCTTTAAGGATCTGCTCCGACGCAACACCATGACGAATAACACTCTCTACTGACAGGTCACTCTTTAGCTCTGACAGCAACGAATGCATTTGCGCCGCTGCAGACTCCTCCATACTCTGGGCGAGCTCTTCTGGGGTCACTGTGAGTATTTGGTAGTTCTCTAGCCCGACTGGCTGGTCAATAACATGAACAAGCCGTAAACCAACATGGTAAAGGTTAGCCATTTCAATCGCATACTTTAGCGCATGCGAAGCAGTTTCAGAAAAGTCTGTTGGGCATAATATTTGACGAGTACGCATAACTAATTCCTTCATACATTACATCGTTATGGCTAACCTAGGTATTGTGAGCCAATGAACAATAACAAACTTAATTTTAGTCTTTTAACCACTGCTGTGCTTCATTAGTACTTTCAAAAAAATTAGCGTCATAAGGGGTAAACCAGTCTGCCATTTTCGCCATCCACTGCAGTAATACCAGTTCCATTAAATATCTGTTCAATTCAGAGCTCTCTCAGGGCTTTCAATTCCAGACGCATTGTTGAAGATATGGCATTCCCTTTTAAGGCAATGCAACGCAGCAGTGAAAGTCCTGAGAAGCCCACGTTGTGCGGGTTTAAAATCACTTTATACTGCGCATATGGCTTTCGATATAGAATAACTATTAGCTACAACCCACTTGCTTGCCTAAAGTGATTTTAATTCCCGCTGAATGAGCAACTAATTGATGGAATTGGTATTAGGCCCCCTCACCGACAATGGCTATTTTTTTAAAAGCACGCCCATGGGCCAACCCTAGCTTAAGGTCATCCCATGCGGCCCTTAACTCCCAACCATCAAGTTCAGTCAAATCAGCCAGTACATTAATTTCAGGATGTTCCACCCCCGCTAAAGCAGACTCAAGCATAGGCACCATATATTGATAGTCTTCATGGGTAAGTTTGCCTTTCGCAATTAGGTTCAAATAAAACTGGTTGTCGAAACGTTCAATTCCTACCGATATCCCGTGTCTTTTATCACTCACCTTAATCTCCTTTCGAGGTTCGATCTCAAAGATGGCTTTTAAAGAGCACTCTTTAAAAGAGTACTCTTTTCATTCTAGTGAAGTTTAGCCAATTGGAGTTGATCTCGCTCACAAAGCAAACAGAAGTTTGACCTTTTTAAAAAAGTAGAATAATATCAGACCGACTAATCAGTCGGTTAATTAAAGTACACCTCAGGAGTTTCGTAGATGAACATGCCTATTCAAGCCCAAACAGCATTGCCGCTGTCGCAGATCTTAATCAATCAACGTGCTCACTATCTTGCGGACCCCTCACCCGCTTATGAAGCAAGAATAGAGCACCTGAAAAGTCTTAAAAAAGCCATTCTGAGCCACCAAGAAGAACTCATTAATGCGCTTAACGAGGACTATGGCAATCGCTCGGTAGATGACAGCATGATCTCTGACATCATGCCCTGCATTAATAATATTAATTACAGCATAAAGCATTTAAAAAAATGGATGAAGCCTAGCCGCCGTCATGCAGGATTGTTGTTGGCTCCAGCCAGTATTAAAGTTCAGTATCAGCCATTGGGCGTTGTCGGAATTATTGTGCCGTGGAATTTTCCTGTCATGCTGTCAGTCGGTCCGCTTATCACCGCACTCGCAGCAGGAAATCGAGCGATGATAAAACTGTCTGAATTTACTCCAGAAACCAATAAAATACTAATCGCTATGCTAGCCAGTATTTTTGATCAAAACCATGTTACATGCATCGAAGGCGAAGCTGACATCGCAGCCGAATTTTCATCGCTGCCATTTGATCACCTCTTATTTACCGGCTCAACAACCGTCGGTCGCCACGTAATGCGTAGTGCGGCGCAAAACCTGACACCCGTGACTTTAGAACTGGGTGGAAAGTCACCAGTGATTGTTGCCGATGATATCGATATGGACACCGCGGTCGAACGGATGATCTACGGCAAGTGCCTTAACGCTGGCCAGATATGCGTCGCCCCTGATTACGTCTTGGTCCCGAAAGAAAAACTTAACGACTTTGTGCAAGCCTACAAACGAAAATTTACTAAAATGTACGGCCAAGTCAGTAATAATAAAGACTACGGCAGCATTATTAATCAACGTCAATTTGAGCGGGTAATGCAGGTGCTTGAAGACGCAAAAGCCAAAGGTGCTAGCGTGATGAGTGCCAATGATGAAGCGATCAACATCGAGCATCAAAAAGTGCCGACGCAGATTATCACTGGCGCGACAGATGATATGTTGTTGTTACAAGATGAGATCTTTGGGCCACTGTTACCCGTTATCCCTTATGACAACCTACAGGAAGCGATTAGCTACATTAATCAACGTCCGCGTCCGTTGGCACTGTATTTGATGAGTTTCGATAAAAATACCCAACAAACGGTCATGAATCATACCCATTCGGGCGGTGTTTGTATTAATGAAACAGTATTTCATGTCGCAGCTGATGACGCCCCCTTTGGCGGCGTAGGCCCGTCAGGCATGGGACACTATCACGGCAAAGAGGGGTTCCTCACCTTTAGCCATGCTAAAACTATCCTTAAACGGGGTAAGTATTTTAATACTGGTAAACTGATCCACCCTCCTTATGGTGGCTGGTTGCAAAACCAATTAATGAAATTCTTCTTGCGTTAAGCAGCCAAGGTATCGCATTAATGAGCCGAATAGATAAAAAACAAGCCATATTAGACACTGCGCTGACACTGTTTGTCAGCCAGGGATTTTATGCGACTTCAACCGCCTCTATAGCCAAAACGGCAGGGGTGGCAACTGGGACGCTATTTCACCATTTTGCGTCAAAAGATGTGCTAATGAACCACCTTTTGCTCTCTATCAAACAAGAGTTTGCCTCTGCAATCAAATCACAGATGTGCAGTAAGGGAGATCTTAAACTTGATGCCGAACATCTGTGGCATGTCGCAATTGATTGGGCAATAGCAAACCCGTTAAAGCAGGAGTTCTTTCAGCAATATTCAATGTCTCCTGCTATCGCGACAGAGGTAAGAGAGCAAGCAATGACAGGTATCCTCAGCTTTATGGGAGAACTGATCATTCAAGGTCAAAAATTAGGCGTTCTCGCTAATTTTCCGCTATCCTTGATGCTAGAAGGTTGCCACGGACAATACTTGGCCGCGACAAGATACTTTCTAGACCACCCTGATAGGTGGAATGATGTGACCCATAAACAGGCGAGTTTTTCCATGTTTTGGAATGCGATGAAAACCTGAATATTATGTGACAAGCTCATGGAAGAGGTAAACCCTTGTTACAGTCGTTGTAGAAGTAGAGAAGTTATTCAAGGGAGTGAATTTATGTTAAGAATGAAGACTGAGTGCGAACACTGCAAGACTAAGCTAGCCCGCAAAGACGTTGCTTATATCTGCTCATTCGAATGTACTTACTGTAAGCGCTGTAGTGAGAAGGTACATTTCACCTGTAACAACTGCCAAGGCGCTTTAGTACTGAGGCCACCTAGATTAATCGAGCCGTTTAAGATCCCCGCTGCCGAGCTTAAAAATACCCTTTTTAGTTAGCTAAGCTTGGTATAAAGGAATAGGTATAGGTAGAGATAAAGACAGCGAGAAAATGAAAGGTCAGCAGATGCTGGCCTTTATTATATCTGAGTTTTGTGGACTTGCTGCTTCAATAAGTTAGCCCCAACAACACCGAACATGAGCATCGATTACTGATGATCGATTTCATTTCCTTACTGCTGCTGTAACTGGTTTTTGGACATAAATTGGTTAGTACTTAATCTTTGAAAGCAACGATAGCCATTAGGGAAAGTATGGCACTCTAATATTATGCGGTAACGCTGCGTCAAGTTGTGAGTAACTCAACCACTGAACCTAACCTATTGTGCCGTCATCACTACCCCTTAAATGCTAAGCGTTCCGAATATGCCTTAACTCTTTGTTATTTAACGCCCTAATAATGGGTATAAAGTTGTTGGCTAAAATGTTGAGGAACGAAAACAGTCAACTTTTGTCCTTATTTATTAGCTTGTTAGGCTTTTTTGCAAGTAATTAGTACATTGGCTTCTTTATGCATTGGATTAACTGCTTTAAATTGTAACTTTTCCCCAAGGGATATAACTTCATTTTTAGCCCAATTCTTTTTTACAAGTTGATCATCCGCAATTTTTTGTCCTTTCTGTTTGTTAATTTCCGGACTATTAGAAGAAAGAAAGGTCGACTGTTCAAACTTGATATCATAATATTGCTTTTAAAAGTCCAAGTTCCAATCAACTCAACTTCGAATGTAAAAGAAAACCCATTTTGGTACTCTACAGTCGCTTTAGAAACTTCTAAAAACTGACCATTGGCTTTATAAACTGGTGAATCATGCACTATTACATCATAAGCCTCGTTATTCATAACATATGGTTCGCAGTCCCAGTTCCCAACTAGCTGTGAGGATGTTGAACCAAATAAATAGCTAGAGAAAAATATGGATAGAAAAGAGCTGAATATTGTGATCCGTGACATGTATATATCCTTAAAGCCTAACGCCCGCATAAGGGGCTGATTAATAGTTTGCTAAAATGTGAAGCGAAGCGGAACCGAGCAAACTGTTAGCAGTCCCTTTCTTAATGCGCTTGTTATGTGTCTGTACGAACGTATTTTTGAGCTTCTTTGTGGCCATTTGTCGCAGCAATCGTTAGCCAAAACATACCTTTTTCGCTATCTTTTTTAAGATATTCACCTTCAAAATAACAATAGCCGAGAAAATACTGAGCATTAGTATGCCCTTTGTTTGCTGCAATATTTAGCCACTCAACTCTCCATTCGGTTAGCCGCTCACCGGTTTCATGGGTGAATTTCCCCGTTTCTGGCTCATCGACCCACTCGTGTTGCTTTATTAGTACCAAAGGCTCCTCGGAACCATCAATTGTATTGGAAAATTCGAGAGCTTCGTCATAAGTATGAAATGCGTAATAGTAGATTTCACCATCAAACTCATCAGGCGCCTTGCCAAGGGCGGCACCAGACACGATATTCTAAAACTTGATCGTAGAAGTAACCACCGCCTGATTTTGTGTAAGCTGGGTATTCTCCAACCATATTTTTGTCTACTGAATGAGGATACATCGACATTCCTTCCATGGTATTTAACGCCTTGCTAAAAATAATCAAAACCAGTCATTATTAATCAACAACATAGCTAGAATTCTACTAGATATCAACGTTCAGCGTCTATCAAATTACCAATTGAACCGTTTTCGATATCATGGCTGCGAATGAACTCATAAAATGAATGTTCTAGGCGAATATAGGCTGTTTAAACGCGATAAGTATGGGTAAAAACTAAAGGCTTGTAAATCTAACTCGAGCAACTGGACGGAGTAACAATCACCTCCTATATTTGTTTGTATAGAAAGAATCAAAGTAGATCACTCTAAATTTAAATTTAGCGATGGAAAATACTTAGCAACTGTCGTTCAGTTACAAGCATTCATTAATGGGTATCATTATGGACTCATTAGTTGGATAACGGACAGACACACTGCCATGGTTCAAGAGCTAGGAGCTAGCAAACGGCTAATGGGGTACAAGTATACACTCCAGATAAAGAATACATTTTCATCATGATGCTACATTGCTTAAGACACCAGCATAACATCGACCCTTTGGATAAAAACAATGGCTAAAAATAGAGACGTCCTCAGCGAGGATAGATGCCGAGATTTAGTGGTTGAGTAAATATTTCTAATCGAACTGTATCACTATTTAATGTTTGTTCGTTTGATTTAAAAGACAATTTTTAAAAACACCTGTTAGACCTGTTGCAATGACTTTTGACAGATAGTTAGTAAGGTTTGGCGTAACCCTACAGGGTCAAATGAGCGCCCCGTAGGTAAGTTGACTAGGATTACGCCGCTTATTTTAATATAAGATACGGGCTGCCAGACATTGTGGCCTGGATCTTATTGCGTAGGAAAATGCTATGAGAACTCGTCAGATACTTTGCCCGACTGATTTTTCTGAAACAGCCGAGCATGCCATGAGTTATGCTTTCGAAATGGCCAACTTTTATAACGTTGGGATTCGTTTATTACATGTTGCTGACAAACCATTTGGGGATAAACATACTCGAGCCTTGTCTGTCACCCCCGATGACTTGGCCGGTAGAATGAATAAAGAGGCGGCAGATAGAATGCGGCAATTGATAAAGACGCTTGGCAAAGATTTAACTGTTGAAGGTGTTATCCGTCATGGACATGCAGCTGAGCAGATCTTAGCATCTGCAAGCAAGATGAATGCTGGCATGATCGTTATGGCGAGTCATGGTCGAACGGGCTTTGACCACCTTCTTCATACCAACATTGCCGAAGAGGTGGCTAATAAAGCGACTTGTCCTGTTTTGGTGGTTAAATAAACTGAGCTGATATTTGAAGCCGTTATTGATTAGCAGGATTTTAACATTGTTCAATTAGGAGGTTGTCATGCGTACTCGTCATATATTATGTCCAACAGACTTCTCAGAAACGGCTGAGCATGCCTTAGGGTATGCTATTGAAATGGCAAATTTATATGGGGTGGATATCAGGCTGTTACATGTGAAGAGTTCACCTTATGGTGCACCAGATTACCGCATAGTAGTAGACAGCCCCGCAGAACTGTTACAAGACCAAGAAGCCTATGCCAACGAGAAGATGCAAGACATTATTGCTGAGGTGCGTGAGCAGATGCCGAATGATTTGATGGTTCATACTAGCGTCCGCTCTGGCGGTGTATTAGCTCAGGTTTTGGAAGAAGCTGAAGAACACGAAGTGGGTATGATAGTGATAGCAAGCCACGGTCATACTGGTTTATCACATTTGTTAAGCCCAAATATCGCCGAGGCGGTAGCCAATAGTGCTAAGTGTCCTGTGCTTGTGGTGAAATGAAAAGCGTACCTTACAGACGCTGATTTTTAGCTAGCGACAAACATCAGTATAAAGTTGTTCGGGGCATGACTCATCTCCATCAAATCTCCCCGCCGATACGTTTGCTCGGGCAGCATTTATACAGCAGAGATTGGAAGGGAGTGGGCTATACCCGAGTTGCTAGCGATCAACACCATGTCGAAGATGTGTTGATTAGTGCCGCTATCGGCGTGGTCTACGCTCCTTACTTTACCTCTCGTACCAGAGCAGGACTGGACACTGAAGATGCAAAAAATGCTCCTATTAGGTCACTAGCACCGGTGATATATTTAAACCGTTAGTTGTAGATGACAGGTCAATACAAAGGCACTTGGCCAATCCCAGCATGAGTCAATCTACAACCTTCAGTATTAGCTATCATAAGCTCAGTATCCCAACAGTTACCACGAGATTCATGCTCTGTTTTATCCGATAGTGCCATAGCATTTGTCGAGGAAGTTTACCCCATATGGCTATACAGATTCATTAAGCCACTTTACTTGAGTACTATATAGGATAGGGCCGCAGAGGGAGAGCAAAAAAGGAGACAAGCGCTTCACCCCTTTTGGTCTACTCTTGATTTCAAGAAGAGACGAAGCACCACTACTTTTGCTGTGATTAAAAGCTAAGGTTTAGATGGACAGAATGAGTTGAACAAAGCGGCATCGTTCGTCGGTGCATACCGCTGTTAGCTCACGCTCTAGCCAGAGCCAAAGTTGATAGCTGCTATCACTTGATGTTCAGTCCATCTCGCCAGGCAATGACCTCGAGTTCACCGCGGACGGCTTCATCGACCTCAATAACGGGACGCGCCTCAAATACGAAAGCAGGAAACATCGAACAATGCTTGTGAACGGTCACCTGATCGTCACACTCTACCAGCATATGCCCGCCCCACTCACCTACTCGTATCACGAAGAATTCGATCTTAAAATTGGCGGGCGCCTTCCATTGGTCGAATACCTCAAGAATGCGCTTCTGGGCATTCTCATACTCAATGGGCGAACCCTGAGGACGTTCGAACCAGCTGATCACGTATTTCATTGGCATTCTCCTAACTAGGTTAGTTTCCGGTACGATTGCTGCTTGGATGAGCTAATAACTAATTATACGGGCCGTTCAAGTAAGGTCATCTTACAAAGTTGACCATGCTAATACAGCATCCACTTCAAGTACCTAACAGCGGCATAAGTTTAGTCTAAAAAAAGCACTATCACTGGTTAAATAATACGCGGAAATGTACTGTTCAAAAACAGTGCTATGGAGTAGGTTCAACAGATTAAAACCATTGGGATATTCTGATGCAGGTACTTTTCTGGACTGTGGTTATATTGCAACTATTGGAAAGACAAATCCAAAAATTGGCCGCGCCATCCATGATTTAAAATACAACGCTTAACAAGCCCTAGCCCAAAGCTGTAGTCGCGCAATTTTCCAAACAGATAATGGCATGCAGGCGTGTCTGCCAAATTCTGTCTGGAACAGAATTGGCCTGTAAGCTCGGCCATGACAAATAGCATTCATGCTAAAAAGCCAGTTCGGCATCCATGTCTCTCGTTCGCAAGCTTGATAACCTTGTTATCTCTCACCAGAACATGGATGGCCACGGACGTATCTACATTAGGTTAGAAAAGCACAGACTCTTAGCATTTGAGTTTTCGTTTTTCCAGTAGGAAATAACAGTCTCTTAGTAAACATCATGGCTTAAATACATTAACCAAACGTGCAGAATCTAATCTCCCCCGTTGGAAATTTCGCTTTTTAAATTTCGCCGGGGCGCTGAGGGACTAACTCTTATGAAATCAACAGTGGGCGCAAGCGCTTTGCCCCTTGGCTCGACTCTTGATCACAAGAATCGGCGAAGCACCACGACTTTGACTTTTCTAAAAGTTAGCTAAAAGCGTAGCTGGATAACTAAGTTTGTTTAGGCAACCACAATCTAACACAAAGCCCTTTTTCATCGCGGTTCTGCAAGCTGATCCGACCGTCATGGGCTTCGACAATTTCACGGCACAATGGTAGCCCTAAGCCAGTGCCTGATTGCTTAGTGGAATAGAAAGGTAATAGTGCTTGACGCAACACCTCTGGTGGCATGCCAGAGCCCTCATCGCTAACTTCAATGAATACACCTTCAGTGCCATCCGACAGGCTAGAGTCAACAATCGATAGACTCACTTTATCGACACTAGAACCTGATTCATGGGCATTTTTCAGCAGATTCAATAACACTTGTTCCATCTGAATCAGATCAAATTCCACCGTAGAGTTCGGCAAGTCATTATCAAGCACAAATGAATAATGCTGCTTCAGTTGCTCGGTCAATTTAAGCCAGTCAACGGTGCTCTTTTTCGGTAAGGGCAGTTTGGCGAAGCGAGCATAATTGAAGATAAACTGACTCAAATGGCTGGTGCGATCTTCTATGGTATCAAAAATAAGCTTGAGTTTAGGGTCATCCAGATCTTTAGTGATTATGCGACCGGAATTGACCATAGAGGCTATCGGCGCAACGGAGTTATTAAGCTCATGGCTAATAATACGGATCACTTTTTTCCACACTGCGACCTCTTGGCGATTCAGTTCCCGCGTCATCTGCTTGAGTAAAATAAGGTGGTGAAACTGGCCATTCAGTAAAAACTGGCCACGAGAAAGGTGCCAGGTTTCTAGCTCTTCGCCGCTGTCTTTGGCTGCTAAGGAGAACAAACCGTCTTTAGGGTTTTCCAGTGCCACGCCTAGCTCATCAGCAACTTGCGCCATCAATTCACTAAGCTGCATGCCTTCAATTCGCAGCCCTTTGTTGAACAGGTGCCTTGCCGCGTCGTTGGCGTAGATAACACGTTTGTCGTCATCGAGCAGTAACATGACATTAGGCGAGCTTTGGATCACTTTATCGAGCAGCAGCTCTCGTTGATAAATATACTGGCGCTCTTTCCTTAACGCTTCTGCCGAATCATTAAACAGTAGCGCTAAAGCCTGCAACTGCTTATCTCCACCAACTGGAAGACTGACACTAAAATCATTATCTTTGAAATTAAGTAAACCAATTTCAAGCGCCATTAAACTGGTGGCTAAATGCCGAGTCGACACATAACTCGCCGCTAGCGCCAGGCTTACCGCTGTGATAAATATGATCAACAACAGATCCAACTGCTTAGCAACCGCTTGCGATACATCTGCATCGGCAAACCACAACAGCAAGCTAAGCGCCAGCATGAGCGCTACCGTCGTCGCCAAGGCGCTACCAACAATCAACTTAGCGCGCAGCGAAATTCGGCTTAATGACGTTCTGTCTGATGTAACCGCTGGGTTATTTTTCAATGCCATATTTTTCCATACGTCTATATAGCGCTTGTCGGCTTAAGCCTAGAGATTTAGCGACCCTAGCAATCACGCCTTTATGGTTATCTAATGCCGCTTCGATATTGGCTTTTTCACCTGCAGATGAAATAGTGGCTTGACCTGTAACTGTGGCGTTAATTACCTCTGTTTTAGTATTCTGCGCTGCAGGCTCGCTTTGTAGATGTTCTGTGTTACTAGCCGTACTTGCAGAAATATGCTGCAGCGAAC
Organism: Shewanella sp. KX20019; assembly: GCF_016757755.1. Lineage (NCBI taxonomy): Bacteria > Pseudomonadati > Pseudomonadota > Gammaproteobacteria > Alteromonadales > Shewanellaceae > Shewanella > Shewanella sp. KX20019. The sequence goes on from NZ_CP068437.1 coordinate 4,087,034, forward strand.
TCGCCTTGGCGCTGAGGTCTAACAAGCCAAAGTCGTCGCTGGTTAAACAGCTGCTCTCAGCCAATATCACTGCTCTTTTGCAGGCATTTTCAAGCTCTCGCACATTCCCCGGCCAGTGATGTGCCTCCAGCGTTTGCCGCGTGTGTTTGTCCAATGAATAGTCAGCGCCGATGAAATGGCTAACTAAGGGTAATACATCATCTTTACGCTCATTTAAGGCAGGTAACGCCAGTTCAATCACATTGAGCCGATAGAACAGATCCTCTCTGAATCGTCCAGCTTGAATGTCTTTAATCAAATCAGCATTGGTCGCGCTAATAACGCGGACATTCACTTTACGAGTTTGATGGCTACCAAGCCGTTCAAACTCACCTGTTTGCAGTACTCGCAGTAACTTAACCTGCCCAGAAAGTGGCAAGTTACCAATTTCATCTAAAAACAGTGTGCCACCGTCGGCAGCCTCAAAACGACCAATGCGTGTTTTATTCGCGCCGGTAAACGCACCCGCTTCTGCGCCAAATAGTTCAGCTTCAAGTAGCTCCATTGGCAGTGCGCCAATATTGACCTTGATGAAAGGTTTATGTTTTAAATTTGAGTTGGCGTGAATAATATCTGCCAGTTTATCTTTACCCGCACCATTGGGCCCAGTCACCAGTACCGACACATCGCTACGGGCAATTTGCAAGGCCAAATCCACGCAGCGTTGCATCGCACCACTGCTAAAAATAATGCCGCATAAGTTGGCATCTTTGATTACTGCCATACGCTGATTATCGACTCTTGATAACTTAGCATTGGCTTTAGATAGAGCATGTAGAGAGATTAGGTTACCGACACTGGTGAGTAACTTGGCATCGTCCCAAGGTTTACCCATATAATCGGCTGCACCTTCTTTCACTAGCTCTACAGCCACTTCAAGCTGGGTCCAGGCGGTGAGCAAGACTATCGGCAGTTGTGGCTGTAACAGCCTTAAGGCATAAAACAGCGACACGCCCTCTTCACCGGAGGTGGTGTCTTGGGTGAAATTCATGTCTTGTACAACAAGTGCAATATCATGTAGTTGTACTAGTTCTAACGCCACTTCTGGTGACAAGCAGGTCAACGTACGATAACCATTAAGTTCAAGCATCAACGACAAGGCGTTACATACTGCTTGGTTATCATCAACGATGAGAATCGTATCCATATCTTCTTATAATAATGAGAGGGTAATTTAAGACTTGCCTAAAACTAACGTAAAGCGAAACAGAGATAAAGGTAAACACCTTAAATTTCAATAATCAACCGCCCATACAGCAGCTAGCTTTGGGCGGTTGATTAACCTATCTAGACGCTTCTGGTGGCTATTGCCGGAGAGATGTTAGCCGCTTTTCGAGCCGGTAATATCACAGCCACAGTCGTTAAGACCAATAGACCGGCCACTGTCACTAGCGGATAAATAAGATCCAACTTCGGCAGGCTGTACAAGGTCATTAATTGCTGCCCCAACTGCACTGCGATGAGCCCTCCTAATACGCCACCGATGAGGCATATTAGGTAGTTTTCAACTAAGAAGAAGCTAATGATGTCGCGTTTTTTAGCCCCTAGCGCACGGCGAGTACCAATTTGCTTTGTACGGCGCTCAATATTAAACATTACCATTCCCGCTAACCCCAAAGAGGTGATAAGCAGCAGTAACACCACCATCATAGACAACACAGTCGCCATCAACTCATGGTTACGGTATACGCTAGTACGGTGCTCACTAATGGTGGTAAAGCCTCTGACAACACGATTAGGGTGCTCTTTATGCAGCGCAGTTGGAATCGCCTCTTTTAATCCGACAATGGCAGCTTCATCCGCTCTTACTAAGATACGGTTAAATGATGAAGCCAGCTCCACATTAAGAATAATACTGAGATCCAAATTATCGTTATCAACCCAAGCACCTTGCAGACGCTCTACCACGCCGATAATCTTCATTGGTTGGGTACCAATATTACCGCGATACATCACCTTGCCTACGGCAGGTTCATCTCCAAAGGTATCTTTAGCAAACTGCGCTGACACTATCGCTAAACTCGCAAGCTCCGGCCCACCAGCATTAACTTCATCAGGGTAAAAGTTGCGCCCTTCAATTAAGTTGAGCCCGAGGGTTGGGATCATCTGCTCATCGCCATAATAGATAGCGGCGTTGGGACCATCTTTACGATCCTCTTCACTGGTACCATGGGAGAAGTTTGATGACCAGCCACCGCCACTCAATGGCGTCATACTGGTCAATGTAGCGGCCTTAACTCCGTCAAGTTGTCGAATAATATCGAGATCTCGAAGTGGCTGCGTGACAGGATCAACACTGTCATCAAAGTTGTAGATACTAAAGTCAAACACCTCTGACTCAGCAATTCCCGAATCTCGATTCATCAAGCCGATACGCTCACTAATGATAAAGCTGGCATTAGCCACAATAGCAACCGAGAGAATAATTTGGATCAGCAACAATAGCGGACCACTCTTATTGTGCAGCAACATACTGACAATGGGTTTAATCTGAAACATGTTAAATTCCTTTTCCGTTACTGGCTCTTGAGGTAAACGCTTGGATTAGTGCTACAAATGCGCCAAGCGGGGTAGATACCAGCGATGATTGCCGCTGAAACGGCGATAACCGGTGCAATGAACCACATACTCTGATCGAGCTGAGATAAAGAGGCTTCAAGCTCGAATCGCGATGCCAGAAAATACAATGCAAGCCATGCCCATAACAATCCGAATACGCCACCACAAAAGCCAATCAGACCGACTTCAACAAGGTGCTGGGCAAAAATCTGCAATCGACTCGCCCCAATGGCGCGCCTTACACCCACTTCGGGCGCTCGCTTAAGGAACTTAGCCAGTAAGAGCCCCAACATGTTGACTAAGCACACAATCAAGAACAATACACTTAGGCCAACCAGTACCTTGTTATCTTCTGGCACCACATTGTTAGTGGTCAGCCAAGTTGCAACATCCGATATTTCACCTTTGGCATCCGGACGTTTAAAACGGCCCAATGCCTTTTGCTGCTCAACGTAACGGACTAACCACTCCTTGTATTCTTGCTGCATAGCGGGTGAGCCAAGCTCTGCCCAGTATTGGATCCAATGCATTTCAGAGTTGAGGCGGTCGTTATAATTTCTAATATCTTCATGACGCCAGCTGTTGTTATTCCCCCAGCTTTCAAACTCCTCGATAGGAGCTAAAGAGAACGGCACAAAAATCTGCTCTGAATCATTAAATGCACCATTATTGACGTCGTAATACTTGGGGCTTGGATTCCAGGTTTTGGTGATGCCGACCACTTGATAGGGTTTGCGGTTGAGCATCAATGTCTTGCCTATATTGTTGCCGCCGCCCAAGGCTTTGTTGTTGAGCTCTTCACTGATAACAACCTTGTAACCGCCCTCTTGGTCAACTTGCTTACTCCAAGTGCCGCCATGTAAAAATGGCACTGCAAACATGCTAAAGAAGTCCCCCTCTACAACACGAACTCCTTCTAGAATGGGTGAGAAGTTCTCATCTTCAGTTTGTACTGCAAGCCCGGTACGAAACATTGCCGTTTGACGCACTGGCACTTCGCTTTTGAGCAAATTGGTAGCATCTTGATAGGTGATCTGCTCATTGATGCGTTGCCATGTATCAACATCTTGGCTCATCAGCTGCACCGCAAATAGCGTTGATGAACGCTCTCCAGCAGGGTTAATCGATGCCATCTTATAAATATTAAGAGTGGTAATGGTTATCCCGATCCCGATAGAGATAGCCAACACCATCAGTAGCGATAGAAAGGGGGTTTTCTTTATGCTGCGCCATGCGAGATCTAAATAATAAAAAAACATAGTTATCTCCCTCGATTATGATGCTACAGCTGATGCAACTGAAATAATTTCAGCATTTTTGTCCTGCGCTGAAGCGGCTTGTGCAACGCTGCCATGTTCACCCTGATACATAGTGAAATCACAAACTTGGCCATCGACAATCTGAATATTTCGCTGGGCACGACGCGCTAATTCAGCATCGTGAGTCACCATGATAATGGTGGTTCCCGCCTTATTAATGTCCTCTAACAGCTCCATAACCTGTCTTGCCATTAGGCTATCAAGGTTACCTGTTGGCTCATCGGCAAGTAGGAAGTGTGGCTCACCCGCTAGTGCTCGTGCTATTGCAACGCGCTGCTGCTGCCCACCAGAAAGCTGTGTTGGTAGATGTTTCATTCTTGCAGCTAAACCAACTTGCTCTAACGCACGCTCTACACGCACTTTACGCTCTTTAGCATTAAAGCCGCGATAGCGTAATGGCACTTCAACGTTTTCGGCTAAGTTAAGATCAGCGATCAAATTGAATCCCTGAAAGATAAAGCCTATCTTCTCATTTCGAATTGCCGCACTCTTGTTGTCGCTAAGGTTTGAGATGTTGACGCCATCAAGAAAGAAATCGCCATGGGTAAAACCTTCGAGCAGACCCGCAATATTCAAAAAAGTGGTTTTTCCTGAGCCTGATGGTCCTGTTACCGCGACGAACTCACCCTCTTGTACATCTAGATTGAAATCGCGCAGTGCATGGGTTTCGACTAAGTCCGTTTTAAATACCTTGCTGATGTTTTTCATTGATAACATGGTTAATATTCCCTTAATTAATTTTGTTTACTAACCCGAATTCAGGTTATTTAAGTCGTTAGTCCGCTAAACAATGCAAGATTGAAAGCAAAATCTGGCTGATGTCATCGCTCGTAATTAGCGCCACATCTGCAATACTGGGTAAATTAAATGAGCTGTCGTTGGTCAACTCGATTAAATCGAGACCAATGAATATCCACTCACCGGCACTGTCAGTCGATACTTGTACCGCAACTATCAGCATGAATAACGCCAATGCTGTCACTAACTGAGGGCTTTTAAATTTAGTCATTTTCAAACTCCTAAGATTTGATATTCATCAACTAGCGAACAAGAACTTGTGGCGCTTTTTTGAAAGGCTCAACGCTTGAGGTCACCCAAACATCACCCACCTTGCCGCCTTGAATCACTTCAATATGGCTCATGCTGCGAGCACCAAGTTGAATAGGCATATGCTCAGCAATATCACCTTGCATTACGTAGACTTCTTGCCCGCCACCACTCGTGACAAATGCACCGCGTTTTACCATTAATACATTCGCTCTATGCTCTAATAACACTCGTGCTGAAAGACGCTGATTCTGACGTAGATGCAGGCTGTCGTTCTGTTCGAAGCGCACTCTGGCAGTGACTTCACGGTTACGCACTTCAGGTGAGATAGAGGCAAGCTCTCCCATCATGGTGATAGCGCCAAAACTCAGCTCTACCGCCATCCCTAGCCCTAACTCATCGGCGTATGACTCTGGTACAGCAAGCTCGGCTTCAAAAGCACTCAAATCCACCACGGTTAAAATGGGTTGGCTTGAGCCGATTCGCGCTTTTTGCTCTGTTAGCCAATTACCAATAATGCCGCCAACAGGAGCAATAATATTAAGCGCCGCGACTTGACGCTCTAGCTCTTTCACCACTAACGCTTGACGATCGACCTCTAACGCAGTGTTCTTTAACTCGAAGGTTAGGGTGTCTTTCATCAGTAACGCTTCTTGACCCGCATGAGCAAACATCAGCTTTGCTTTATGCAAATCATCTTTACTTTTTTCAAAATCAATTTTGCTAATTAACTTGGACTGGATCAGTTGATCACCACGGCGACTTTCACGATCCGCGGCCTCTAAGTCTACCTCCGCAATATCCAGTGTTTGCTGTGCTTTTAGTTGTTGTCTACGCGCATCGAGGCGGGCACGTTCTAGTGAGCTTTTCATGCCTTCGAGCAGCGCTTCTTGCTGCTTTAGATTATTGGTCAACTTGTGGCTTTCGATAGAGGCCACAATATCGCCCTGCTCGACACGGTCACCCGGCTTGGCAAGCAAGGTAACACTCCCCTGTTCAGGGCTATAAAGGACTGGTGCGTTAGCAGCAACAATTTTTCCAGTAGTGGGGATATCACGTATAAGCGTACCGCGCTCTAGCGTGGCAAACCTCAGTTCAGAACGCTTGATTGAAGTGGCAACAGAATCGCTCCCCATACTTGACCAAACCAAACCTGACACCAACAGTGCCGCAATACCCAACATTGCAGGGCGCTTAACCTTGTTCACCTTGCTTGGCTGTTTAACTGTATCTTGTGCGCTGGTATCCTGAATCATCTGCTGTCCCTATTTGTGTCCGATATCTACAATATCTATTCCGATAGGCTTATTAATACAAACTGTGTGCCAAAAAATAAAAAACCTTTATTAACAACATCTAAAATACTATCCAGCCTCAGCGGACAGTCAATAGTGTCCGCGGTCACTTGTTAAAAGTGTCCGTTCATCTATTTGATTGTCCGATATAGGGAAAGTGTCCGAAATATTTAGAAGCAGGTTTGAGAATGAACAGGGGCTAGGAGCTAGGTTTGAAAGCAAGCAGGTTCTAGGGGCTAGGTTTGAGGTTTGAGAATGAGCAGGTTCGAGGTTATAGGAGCTAGGTTCCGCTGTATTAACCGTTAATACCACGCCGCATTTCCTAGCACCTGCTCTGCCAAGAACCTGCTAGCGCCTGCCATTCCTAGAACCTGCATTTCCTAGCACCTGCCTTTCCTAGCACCTGCCTTTCCTAGCACCTGCCTTTCTTTAAAACGCTTGGCAGAAAACGGTAAAGCTGGCGATGATAGCGACAAACCAAGATAGGCTTCTCAAGCTGCCCATATCTTTTAGATATAGCACTTGGTAAGCCACCCGAGCAGCTACATGCACAATGGCGGCGGTCTCGGCGACCATGTTCACCTTACCCGTCGCGAGTACAACCAACACAGCAAGGCCGAAAATAAGCAATGATTCGAAGGCATTCTGATGTCCCGCAACCGCTCTTGCACCAAAACCTGTTAGCTTTGATTGCTGCTCACGGGGGTGACTATTGTCATAGCCACCCAGTTTCGCCATCGCGACCGCCACAGGTCCTTTAGCAACATAAGGCAGTAACATCGCAATGAGCAAACAGATAAGTAAAGTGGTCATATTAGGATCCTTTTTTAATTTATTGTTTTAGCTTTTTAATTTGAGCAGCACCTTAACATAACCGACAACATCAGACACAGCTGAGCCAGAGCCTGTACCTAGCTATAGGTCCTAAAATATAAGGAATAACTAAAGCTATTAATTTAATTGACTTTTATAATACAAAATTAATAGTATGTCATCATTATGCCTTACTTTGTCCAGCGCAAAGCATGTAAGCAGTATTATGGCGACGGAAGCCGTTTTTTACGGATAATCAATTATAAAGGACTATAGATGCAGCACTGTTCTAGCCCACTTTTTATCAATGATAGTTTTTGCCCTGATTGCGGCGATAAAATTGACAACACGCTATCCATAAAATCTCTTGAGCAACACTATCCAGATATTATTGAAGCCCTATTAACCCACTGCCCTGATGCGAATATTTATACGGGTTGGGTTGAAAAAACTCACCATTACAAACGCGTACACCGAAGTGGCGGTAACGATAGCGAAACCCTATATTACTCATACTGGTTTCTTACGCTTAATAATGAGAAAGATGAACCTTTTACCATCAGTATCAGCTCAGAGGATAGCTCTTTCGATAGCGTGACCAAAGGTGATATCATGACCTTTCTGCAGCCAACGAGCTATAACCTAAACTACAAGCTCGCCGATGCTAACGACAAGCGCATTGTGACCCACACCGAAGCCGCTACCGCAGTTATTTTTCATCGTGATTCAGGCCAAGAGTCAATTCTAAACCCAGTTTATCAGCCTGAAGAGTTTTCAAAGTTTGCCACCTTTAGCAGTACCCTTTTCTTCTCTGCCATTGCCGCAATATCAGGGCTGTTTTTCGATCTTTATAACGCTGAAGCCGCTGGTGTTATTACCGCGCTACTCACCCTCTTCGGTTCAATCTATAGAATTAGTAGCAAAACCAAGACATTTGAAGCTGAAACCGCAAGATATGATGAAATCAAACGCACCGTCAAGCGGATCCTTGGCGTGTCAAACTCAGATATGGGCTATGATCGCCGCGGTCGAAAAGCCAAAAATGATGACGTGTACTGCATTAGTTGTGAACAGCTGATCAATAGTCACTATCATTATTGTCATTGTTGTGGTCAATCCCAGCTAAATGAAGCACCCGCTATATTCATTGAAGCAGCACCAAAGCTGGTATCCACTAGCGGCATCGAAAATGAGAGTACAAGCGCTGACTCTGAAACAACGACGGCAACCACTACTGATACCGGGCTAAGCAGCGAGCAGTCCCATGCTATGACTGCGACAAGTGATAATGTCACCCCGATCACCAGTGCTCCACGCCAACGTATGACTCGCCGCGACAAGATATTACAAGTGTGTGCGCCATTTTCTACTGTCGACAATACAGAGCATCAACACAAGCACCTCTTCGCCAAGAATTATCAATGCACGTTATCGACCTCATCGAGTATTGTCCGCGTCACCGATAAAGAGGTCGGCACCAGCGTCAGCGATGATACAAATGTCACCACTAGAACAACCCGTACTGATTACAGAAATGGTTACGGCAGTGTCCGCTCCGAATATAGAACAGAGACCTCTAGTCATAGACAAAGAAACTCCAACCTCTACGGTGAACTCACTGTGGAAACGCCCGAGGGCGAAGTGCAAAGCTTTAAAGCAGCTAGGTCGCTGCTAGGCTCTGCCGACATCGGTGATTGGATCTTGCTAGGCAGCAGCAAAGTTGAAGGGACAGCTTGCCGAACTGATTATGACGAGTTCTATTATAATATCAGTAAAGATAACCTGATTGAGCCAGAGTCGATGACTAGCTGGGGACGCATATCGGGTAAAAGCCAAACTATTGTCATATTACTGTTTGCGCTAGCCATTGGCAGTACGATTTACTTCCACGATGTGATGAACCTGCTTGCGCCGCTGGTGCCTAACGACGTATGGAATCTGGTGTTTGGCCTAACCAATTCACTCTCCTTGCCGATTAGCTATACACCTATGGTGTTATTTAGCCTGTTTTTTGTGGTTGTTTTAATTATCGCCAGAATGTGCCGCAACCACACCAAGAGAAAGTTGCAATTAGCGCTAAAACCACTACATGCAACACTTGAAAAGTGCCAACAAACACGAGAGTCCTTCGATAAAATTTAACTTTTATCATAAAAAATAGCGCCTAATAAGGCGCTATTTTTTTATGTTTCATTGAATTAGATTGCAAACGCTAGCAAAAACGCAATTAACCTGAAGTAACAATACTGCTTGCCACTCTCTTTTTGGATCTGACACTCTTGCGCGAAAGGTTAAAAGCTATACGCTAAACCCACCATGTAGTGATCATCGTTAAATTCGTGATAACTAGCTTCGAGCATAAGATCAAGTTGGGCTAGTAAAGGGTAGTTATAACGCAGTGCGATATCATAAGCAGTGTCAGCAACTTCACCATTATCATCAAACTCATAGGCTTCTGCATCAGTATACAGGCCTACGTGTGCTACCAAGCTACTGTCGTTAAATAGCGCGAATGAGTAGTTCAACTCTGTATACCAAGTTTCCAAATCCTGATCGTAGTTAGCCGCTAGATTCATTGCTTGATAATCAACAGATAAAGCATATTCTACAGTGTCGCCACCATCTCCATAAGTGTACTTCATGGCATTGAAGCCAAAGCCAAGATCGTCAGTGGCCATCAGATAATAACCAGCGTAGTAGTCAATCTCGTAATCCTTAACCACAGTATCCGCGTCCTCATAGCGATAGGTCTCAAATGAGGTTCCTAGATAAAAGCCACTATCATGTTCCACCATTAGATCGGCTTGCAGCGATGGCTTATCATCACTGATGGTTTGCCCACGCCAGAGATAGTTACTTAAAGCCATCATTTTACCAGATGCTGTAAATTGACTCTCTTCAGCAGCAACTGTCTGAGTGGCACTCATCGCTATTGCCATGATGCACGATGATAATAGTAATTTCTTCATCATTAACCCTTATTTTAAATAATACTATGTTGTAATGTTTGTTTCACATCAATTGTTATCAGTACTTACCTTACAATCTTTAGATTGTTTTTATTAAATTTAATTTCAAAAACACAGATATGATTGCAACTTTATATTCATTTGTGATTGCGGTTTTTATTTTCACATTATAATAAAGGCGTTTTTTATTTTTAGAGATATGGCCTTTATTATCACCTATATATTTTTAAATTTACAAAACAGCTAACAACAAAACGCCAAACCGATAATAAACAACGACTTACATTGAAAACCTGCTTTTCATAATTCATAAAAATGTATTTACTGAATTCATAAAAAAACGATTTAAGTCTAACAAATAGATCTTAAATACGCTTTTAATAAGTTGTGTGACTTAGCAGTTCTTTATATCTATTTATGTTCTGTATTATTTACCTCAAGATCTATTTTGATTTTTCTTTCGACATCGCTTCCTCGTCTTATTCATCCAATTTATTTTAAATAGGCTGAATACTTACAATGAAGTGATAACAATATACTAAGGGGTGTTTATGCACGAAGTTCATTGGGGGTTGTTAGTCGCAGCTTATCTATTTTTAGCTGGAGCTGGAGCTGGAGCACTTTTTATTAGTGGTTGCCTTGTGCTATCGAATAAAGTTCAAGTGCCGCATCACTTAAATACGGCAAAAATAAGTGCCATTGTGGGTACCTTGTTACTAATGCTTGGCACGGGAATGATCGTATTCGATCTAACCACATTCCAATACGGGATTGCTAATATTGATGTCGTTAAGTTTTTCCGATTCTATCGCCTGTTTATGACCATTGAGCCCAGCTCAATGATGAGCATCGGTACCTGGCTACTCACCTTGGCGATTATTTTTTCCTCGCTATTTTGTTTGTCATTTAGAGCTAAAGCTGATCAGCCGAGCTATAGCCGACCGTTTGCTGCGATCAATGTAATTTTTGCTGTCTGCATCGCTTCATATACCGCATTACTTATCGGTGATATCAACCATAACTTGGTTTGGTCAAACAGTATTTTAGTGGTGATTTTTTTAATGTCGGCACTTTCTTGTGGGGCAGCTGTAGTGTTAATCATTAAAACCCGCCTGAAGATCGCCGATGTTAATCACACTTTCGCTAAATCAGATTCTGCACTGTTAGCTCTCGAGGTTCTTACGGTCTGTGTGTTCGCCTATTCAATTTACAACATCAGTATATTCAACGGGATGGACAATCTTCTTTCACTTTCAAGCACTGCTGGTGCTATTTGGTGGGTTGGTGCCATTTTGATCGGATTAATCATGCCGTTACTGCTGAACTTTACATCAATTATTAGCAAGACCGCTGTGTCTCATAGCAAAGAATACTTGTTAGCTGTGTTGATATTAATGGGTGCATTTTGCTTGCGCTATTCGGTTCTACTCGCTGGTCAGTATTATTAGGAGTCTAGGATGTTAGATAGAAGAAGAGCCCTCCGTTTTTTAGCTGGCGGCGCAATTACGACAACTGGAGTTATGTTCATGCCTGCGGGCAGTGCCATAGCCTCAGTCCGTCAACAAGGGAAAAAGCGTCTGGCCATGGTGATAGATCTTAGCCGATGCAATGGTTGTAAAGCGTGTGTTGTCTCCTGTGGCATGGAGAATGGCACCAAACCCGATGAACATCGCACCCAGGTTATTCAAACCAGTGCGGAAATTGGCGACAAACAGTTCGCATTCAATTTGCCAATCATGTGTAACAACTGTGAAGACCCCTCATGCGTGTCTGTTTGTCCGACGGGCGCGACATTCAAGCGTGAAGAAGACGGCATCGTCGTCGTCGATTCTACGCTTTGCATAGGGTGTAACTACTGTATTCAGGCGTGCCCATACGGCGGGGTTCGTTTCACTAACTCGACAACCGGTACCGTAGATAAGTGTAACTTCTGCATTCAACGTACTTCCAGAGGCTTGCTGCCTGCGTGTGTCGAAACCTGTACCGGTGGTGCACGTGTCTTTGGTGATATTAACGATGTGAATAGTGAAATATCCAAACTGCTCAGCCAGAGTAACCCTATGGTACTGCAGGCGAGCAAGCAGACTTCACCTAATGTTTTTTATATTGGCTTGACGCAAGAAGAGAGCAACACCGCGTTCAGTATACATTATCCTCAATTGTGGCAGAGGTAGCACCATGGATCGTAGAAAATTTTTAAAGGCAGGTTCAGCTGCCGCTGTAGTGACTGCTGGTACCATCAGTACTCAAGTGTTGAGCTCGGCCCGCAGTAAAACCACTGATGCCGATATTAGCAGATATGCACCCACTTCATTAACGCCTGAATATCGCTTCGATGCGGACAATAAGATGATTGAAAACCAGGATCAGCGCTTCGCTTTTTCCAAGTGTTATGGTTGCTTCAATGTCTGTGGTGCGCGGTTAAGCATTGATAATAAGAGCGACAAGGTGTTACGCGCCGTGGGTAACCCTTACACCTTGACTAATAATGCTGGGCAGCCAATGACAATGGAAACATCGCCTAAGGATGCGATGTTCCAGCTATCTGCGGCCAGTGGCCTGAGTCAAAGTAATCGGGCTACGCTGTGTGGTCGTGGTAACGCGGTTCCCGATGCCTTTGATGATAAACACCGCATTACCTCTTGTATGAAGCGAGTCGGTAATCGTGGTGAAAACAAGTGGCAAACTATCTCCTATGAACAATTGCTGCAAGAGGTCGTTGATGGCGGTGATCTCTTCGGTGAGGGTCATGTCGAAGGGTTAAAGGCGATTCATACAAACCCTGCATTGGCTAATCCGGCTTACCCTGATTTTGGTCCGGTAAAAAACCAGTTGCTAGTTTCAACCTCATCAGAACAAGGTGCGCGCGCCGATTTTATGCACCGTTTCGTTGCTGAATCATGGGGAACACCCAATATAGGCACCAAGGATTCTTACTGTGGTCACCAACAGGTTGCAGGCTGTGCTTTAGGTTGTTTTGACGCTGTCGATGAGATGGCGCTGCCTCAAGCCGATTATGAAGAATCAAAGTTTGCAATCTTCATCGGCACGAACCCTGGCACCAGCGGCAATGGTTTGAATGTAGGCTCTCGTCGTTTATCTAAGGCGCGTAGCGATCGTGACGACTTTAAATATGTGGTCATCGATCCCATTCTGCGCTCATTAACCTCGGAAACTGATACCGCAAATGGTGAGTGGCTACCGATCAAATCCGGTGGTGACACTGCGTTAATGTTCGCTATGCTGCAGTACATCATTAATCATGATCGCTACCGCAGACATTATCTGGAAGCGCCCAGTCAGGCAAGTGCCGATGCCGTCGATGAGATGAATTACACCAACGCCACCTACCTAGTGGTAAAAGATAAAAAACACCCTCTTTATAACCAGTTCCTGACCGCAGAAGCTTGTGGATTAGGCGACGCAGACGTGAAGATGGTGATAGATAAGCAAAGCGGAAAACTGGTCACGGGTGATAGTGAACAGGCGGCAACACTATTCTATAATGACAGCGTCACCCTAGATGATGGTTCACTAGTACAGGTAGAAACGGCATTTTCACTGCTCAAACAACGCGTCAACAGCCATTCCATGCAAGAGCTTTCAAAGCGCTGTGAAATACCGGTGGCGAAGATAGAAGAGTTAGCCAAGGAGTTTACCTCTCATGGTCGCAGTGTTTCTATTGAAACCAATACCGGCTGTAATGCCACCGACGGCGGTCAGTTTGCCTTTGCGATGATCATGCTAGCGACTATGGTCGGCGCGCACAATGCTAAGGGTGGCATGATGCATATGGGCGGCGTGGGCTATGCCACCATGTATGATATCTATGACGGTCCTCTATATAACTTAATGGACTTTGAACACACTGAGGTGGTCGGATTTAATGCCGAGCGTTCCGGTGATTATGAACAGAGCCATGAATACCAGCAGAAAGTAGCGCAAGGACTGGATCCATATCCGGCAAATGAGGCATGGAACAACACCTTTGTGCAAGATAACAGTGGCGAGTTACTGGTAGCTCATGCCAATAAAAACCCGTTCAACTTTAAGGCATGGATCACCTGGTCTACCAACCCAATTTACGGTTGTTCAGGTCTACAAGATCAGGTTGAAGACTCCATCAAAGACCCTAAGCAGCTGGGCTTGATCATTGCGCTCGACCCTTATATCAACGAAACCAATGTTTTTGCGGATTATATTGTCCCGGATACGCTTCAATATGAAGCATGGGCAAGTTCACGTATGTGGGGCAGCGAATATATTGGTGATGTGGCTTGTGTACCGGTTGTCGAAGCGCAAACCGCAAAAACTGCCAAGGGTGAGCATGCCAATATGGAGCAGTTTATCATTGACGTCAGTAAAGCAATCGGCTTAAAGGGGTTTGGCGATAACGCATTTACCGATGTTGCAGGTAGATCATACCCGCTAAATACACCAGCTGACTTCTATGTCCCCCTGTTTGCAAACATAGCTCATACAGGCACGGTATTACCGACGCCAACGGCAGAAGACATTAAGTTTACCAGTGTCGATCGCGCTTTGCCGATGTTCGAGGCACGCTTAAAACCGCAAGAGATAGGGCCAACAGCATTCATGCTAACTCGTGGTGGACGTTATGAGCGTGTCGATGAGCGTTATGAAGGTGAGTTTTTCAACGCGGCAATGCGTATGGATACTCAATTCCAGATCTATAACGAATCATTAGCCAGAGTAAAAGACTCCTATAGCGGAGAGTACAATGATGGTCTGCCTGTCTATGATGTTGATAGATTCTGGGATGGTTCAGCAGTTAGAGAACACTGGAATGAGACAGACTATCCATTTAATTTCTCCACTTTTAAGTTACACCTACGTAGCCCTTATTCAGTCTCTCTGCCTCGCATCACAGCATTAGGAGATACAAACTATATTCAATTACATCAGGATGATGCGGCTAAATACAACCTGAAATCAGGCGATAAGGCACAAGTGCTTTCACCTAAGGGCAAGTATTTAGAAGGGATCGTTCAGGCGGATAAAACGGTTGCGCGTAATACTATTGTTATCGGCATGGGTTATGGCCATACCGCATTCGGTGCCAGTGCGGTTGAGGTGGACGGTATGGTTCGTCCAGGAATTAAAGAACGCGGTACAGGGATCTGCCCCAATGCGTTTAACGTAGTCGACCCAACTCGTAAAGGCGCCAGTCTTTATCGTGATAGAACCTTCGGTTCAACGGCGAGACACGGTGTTCCGGTAGGGCTCAAGAAAGTATAAAAGACAGTGCGATTCAGAGTGTCCGCTTATAAGTGCTGGACAGTGCTAGAAAGAGTGACTCGTTGGGGATTTAGCTGCTAGCAAGGTTATTGCCCTTCACACCTGCTCTACAGCATATTCTAATAACCTCTATTTACCTGATTAAAGGCTAAATAGAGGTTTTTTTATGTCTCTAAATTATTGAGGCTTCATAGCTTGGTACCACTCATCGCTAATGGCATTAAACAATTGCTGTTTGAGCCAGTGATGGGTCGCAGACTGATTAATTTCAGAGTAAATCAGATAATTACCGACTGTACGGCCCACATTGATGAGGCCAAGAAGTTGTTCTGTCAACTCTTGTGGCAGAGTGCAAGTTTGTATACCCGAAATCAAATCATAGAACTCACGGGTAAATACGTTGCAGCTCATCGAAATTGAACCCGTATCGATAATATGACGACTCAGTGCGGCGATGTTGTCTGTGGCCCCTGTTATATTAAGAGTCTTGCCTTGGTTTTTTGCCATCTGCGCCAGTAGTGGTGAGCAGAGGTCATTAAAGTTATCCAGCGCAAAATAACCATACTGACATAGGTTATCGAGAGTCAGTTCATTATTAAAAACCGGATGCCCAGCCTTGGCTATTAGAAAAAGCTCTTCGGTGGGGGAGAGCATTTTGCTGATGATTTTATGATCATTAAAGTTCTCATAGACCACGGCAAAATCTATTTCACCGTGTTCAATGGCTCGGACACAGTCACTGGACAGGGTTCTTATCTCGAAGGTTAAATTTGGCGCCTGGGGTAAAATTAACTCATTCACCACTTTATTGATCACATAGGTGAATTCGTTGAAGGCATAGATTTTAAAATGCCCCTTCGCTGTCAGCGGATTAAATTGGGTATGATTATGTTTGAGATCTTTATAACCACTTAAGAGCTGCTGAATGAAAGGTAAAACCTGAATCGCTTTTTCGGTTAATACAAAACCTTGAGCTCGACGAATAAATAAAACATCCTGAAAGATGTCTCTTAGTATGCCTAGGTGCCGACTCACCGATGAAATGCTCATGCCTAGTTCGTTAGCGACTAGCCCGGCATTGAGGTGGCGACTTACTGATTCAAAAACAATTAAAGAGCGATAGTCTAATTTTGCAACATCCATCTTCATCATCTCTTAAGTGTTAAAACATTATTATCAGTAGATAGATAATAAGCTGCAAATATACTGTCCAGTTTCGCGGCATAGACAGCATTTTTGCCCACTATTAGGCCTTTTTGTAGCTCAATAGCAACGGCCAATCGATGCCACTAGCGTATAAATACCGACGCCAAATAGTGGTGGTCGATCAGCCTAAACAATATCCGCTTAAATAACGAGAGCAAGCATGACCACTATGGCTAGCGCACTTTATCAAGTGCAGCACATAAGGCTTCAACACCGAGCAAAGCTCTCGGTGCAGCACGGTGCAGTAGGTCGGCATTGAGCTGATAAATATGTTGCTGTTTCACTGCGGGGATCTCAGGCCACTGGCTCCAATCAACACCCGAAATATTGCCCTCATCTTGGCTTTGTAAGATGACATCAGGCATTTTAAGCAATACCGTCTCTAAACTCACTTGTGGATAGTCACTGGCCGCATCAACAAAAACATTATCACCATGGCACACAGCAATAATCTGTTGGATCCAACTGTTTTGCGCCACAGTCATCAATGGTGTAGACCAGAGTTGATAGAAAACGCTCACCTCGATTTTAGCTGCATTGTCAGCGCGTAACTGTGTTAACGCTTGACGATAACCTGTTGCCACCTCAAGCGCCTGCGCTTGCTTACCCGTGAGTTCACCCAGAGCCTCTAACTCATCAGCAACCGCTTCGAGGGTTTTAGGGTTACTATTAAACACCTTGAAACCTAACTCTTTGATGCGGGTGATATCTTCCGCTTTATTACCGCCTTCCCACACCACAACCAAGTCTGGGTTTAGCTCAAGTATCCGCTCAATTTGAATACCATAATAACCACCAATACGGGGGATTTGCAGCGCAGCTTCAGGAAAATCAGCATGATCAGTGGTCGCCACAATCGACTCCCCCGCCCCAATGGCATAAAGCATCTCAACCGCATGCGGCGATAAGGCAATAATACGTTTAGCAGGCGCAGTATCAACGGCCGCATACGCCACGGACACCGTTGAAAAAGACATAATTGAAACACAACATACAGCCACAACAGCTAACAAAAATTTAAACACGATATTCATAAAATCCTTTTAAAAATGGATTAACGCTAAGACGGTAAAGGCTGATTGAAAGCTGAGTTAGTGCCGGTTTAAAGCAGAGACGATATAAAGCCGATAGAAGCCGGTTTGGTTTCTGCTTTAAATCGGCTTATTCCGGCTCTTAACCGTCTTGGCTTAGGTGGAAAAGTGCCGACAATAACGCTACAACAAAGAAGGCGAATGTCGCTGCAAGCATAACCTGACATAAGCACTATTCCATTTTCAATCACTTAGCTTAAAGGTATAACCATATTCTGACATAAAATATAACCATAAGCTGACAAATTTAGATAAGCATTAGCAACCTACTAGATATAGTATGTACTTTTATTACGACAACAAATATATCTAGTGGCACTGGGCAAAATGGTGCACGCTGCTGGTGAATAGGGAGCAGTTCTACTGGCAAACAGGGTTCGAGCTACTGGTAAAAAAGCGTTATGCGGGCAGAAAAAAGTCCCTCCCTTGATATCAAGGCGGGACTTATATTTATAGATAATACTAAAGATTAATTGTGGGTGGTCATGTTTTTTTGCTATTAACGATGCCTTCCATACTTGTTGTTAACGATGGGTGGCACTATTTGTATTCTACAAACATACTATGAATAAGCAATGTGAGTGGATGGGTATCATTAAACAGGAACCAATAGGCGAATAGGTCCGAAAAAGGTTGGATGAATTGACGCAAGCCTATCACGTCTGTCAGATTTGCTAAGGTCAACAATCAAACTAGATTGATAACCTAAACTCTTGTTAGCTAATCAGGTAAATATTGCCATATCACTTTAAGTAAAACATAGTGAACTGCAGCAAATAATAGCGCCACAAGTGGCACAGTGATGTGCTGCAGCATCGCTAAAGAGCAAAAAAGGAAAATAAATAGTTTTTCTAGAACACCACTGCTATGAGCCCACCCTGCAAAATGTCCATCGGAAAACATACAAAAAACACTAAAAAAATATAAGAAACTTAATGAAATACAAACGATGTCAAGTCTGGTTGAAGTTTGTAAAATTTTTTGAGTAAGCAAATAACCAGCGTAAAGAAAAGCGATTAAATACAGTATATCTGAGTTATGTGTAGACAAATCATTAATGAACTCATTCTTACTAGCTACACTAATTACCCAAACCATCCCTAAAGACGTTATTAAATGGCATATTACCCAATATGAATTGCGCATACATCTCCCTGATTAGCTAACGCCCTAATAATCTCTGCAAATCGCATCACAGTGTTTGTGAATCTTCACAATTTAGCTTATATGGACAATAAACTCACCTAATTACACATAAATCCTAAACAACTTAGCCAGCCATTGATAATCGTGATGTCACTCAATATTTTCACTGGTCTTGCCGCAAGCCTATTACTGTTTACAGATAGGAGAGAAATGCGTGAATTTTTGTATTGGTTCAGGAAAGGTAATGTTGAAGAAATCGCTTTAGAACTAGGCGAAGCTCATCGTAACGGCTCCTTAAATGTAAAGCAGTCTCTCAGAGGGTTAAGCTGGTTGATCTCAAAACTTAATTCAACTCGCCCCATGTCGAAGGCCGCGTTCAACATGCAAGTGCACCACCTGAGTTAACTTATTGAAGAGACAGTCATCCTGAAGCTTCTGCTAATGTTTATGTGCGACCATAACACAGCAGAGGAGCTCCAAGATGACCTACAACCACCTTAGCATGTATGAAAGAAAAGCGATCTATTACCGCTTTAACTCAGGTGAGAGTTTAAGATCCATCGGACGGCTTATAGGGCGTCACCATACGACGATTAGTCGAGAGATAAGTCGAAATAAGCCTCTGACATACACTTATTATGATAATGCCGCTCAAGAAAAAGCACTGGCTAGAAGGAAAATTCCCAGGCATCAAAAAAAATACTCAAATATAAAGCTTCGCACTACAGTTATTACGCTTTTAAAGCGGGGTTGGTCTCCAGAGGCTATCTCGGGTCGACTAAAGTTAGAACACCCTGACGATCCTCTTTTTCATGTTAGCCATGAGGCCATTTATCAATGGGTTATTAAAGACTTTAAGCACTCTGGAAACCTATATTGCTACTTAGCAAAAAGGCATAAAAACAGAAGAAAGCAAAGGAAATACGGTGACTTACGTGGTCAAATAAAAGGCAGGGTCAGCATTCATGATAGGCCTCCTGTCGTAGATACCCGCAGTCGTATCGGTGATTGGGAAGGTGACTTAGTTGAAGGAAAGAAGGGCTCTGGTTACTTTGTAACACACCTAGAAAGAAAGAGTAGATACCTAATTGCAAAGAAAATTGATGACAAAAAAGCGACATCATTTAACCGTGTTTCAATTGAAGCCTTTCAAGCACAACCTGAGGCGAAAAGACTCACGCTGACACTCGATAATGGTAAAGAGTTTAGTGCGTTTAAAGAGCTTGAAAGCGCAGTAGGGATCGATATTTACTTTGCAGATCCCTATAGCTCATGGCAAAGGGGAGCTAACGAACATGCCAACGGCCTTTTAAGGAGATACTTCCCTAAAGGAACTGACTTTTCAGTAGTTACGAGCGAACAACTAGAAACCATTGTAAACTTAATAAATAACAGGCCAAGAAAGATACTGAATTACCAAACACCAGCAGAAGTATTTAGATGATTTGAAGTGGTGCACTTAGATCTTGAATTCGGGCTCAGTGTCTTTCAAATCGTCAGATGAAATGCTTTCAATATTGCGGCTGCGAAATGTTGTGAAAAAGAAGGGGATTAAGAAGATTTAGTCAGTTTTAAGATGTTGAATATTAACTCTGTGAAATAGCAAAGGTAAGTGGTCTTGAGGTGAGCTGTTGGAGTCTAGTCTACTTGCATATACTGACAACTATTTGAAAAGTGCCGTCGGCGCTTACCTAAGTGTTCACAGTAGCTATCTAACTCCTGCAACGTACCCACTGGGCCGTGAAATAGTTGCCCAAATTCAGTGATGATTTTTACCCAGTTTTTAGTTGGAATGTTTAATCTGTTAAGGATTTTCTCTGCATTAGCTGATATTGCTCCTCGTTTATCATCGCGGATAACTCTTCCTGTTTCATCTACCAATTCAAGGTAATCTTTCAGCGAGAAAGCAATGCCTTTTGGTTGGTGCACTCGCTCGTTGCCGATGAAGGGCAAGAGCTTGCTGGGTTGCTTTCCTTTTAGCGCGGCGGTGACTCTTAGTTTTAAACTGGTGAAATCGGGTTGCTCTGGTGTTTTCGCCTTCTTGGCGCGAATTGGGTTTAGTTCGACATAAGCCATACAAGCTAGTAACGCTGCTTCATCTAACAAAGCTTGGGACTTAAAGCGCCCTTCCCAAAAATGGCCAGTGCAGTTATCTTCAAGGTTGGCCTGTCTGGCAATGGGTTCATTGAGACACCTCATGAACCATGAAATATCACTGAGTCGTGAGCGGTAAATCGCTATTTGATGTTTCAATTGAGCCACTAGGTGTTCATCTATCACTTCACCTTTAGCAAACTTTTGGGTAAGTGCTGTACCGTTAAAGCACTTGTGCCACTGTTCAACAACATCCCTATCTGACCATTGATTCACCTTGTCTACATCGATATACAGCACAATATGAAGATGATTATTCATCACTGCGTAAGCTGCGACATCAATAGCAAACACCTCAGTAAGCTTCAATATTTGCGTTTCAACCCAACCTCGACGGTGGTCATAGTTTTTCCCGGTGTACTTATCATCACCACACAAAAACGCTCGCCGCACTACTCGGCTACAGCAATGGTAATAAGGCGTGTCTTCGATGCTGATTAGTGTTCTTCTTGGACGGGGCATATTGAGCTCCTGCTGATACTCATCAATCAAGCTTAGTATCAGGTCCAAAAGTGTGCCATTAACTTTGGCTGTCTATGTAGTTACTGGTCAAGTTGACAACCTACAGGCAACAAAAAGCCCCAAAAAAATAGGGCTGATTAAGAGGGAGAGTCACTAGCTATTTAAGTCTGATTGACATGTCTGCCCATATAACTTGTTTCTGAGCCCTTTATTTCTTATTCTTCTGTATCAATTGCAATACCAACCTGATTCGATGACCAATACAAAATATCAGGTGCGCCAAAGCTTGAGAACATTAATAGTCCTTTGGTTTCTGAAAAGTAAAACCTTTGCTCCACCTTAGAGTTTTCAGAAATATTCATAGAATCTATTACATATACAACTTCATCTATACCAATAAGATGTAAACGGATTCTATTTCTAACTTCAAATAAAATTTCACTATCATCAAAAAACAAACTCCACTTTTCACCTACCTCCAGCTTCTTTTTTGGCATTGAAAACTTTAGTGACGGACTATTTATACAGAAAGATAAACTGTTCAAAATGCAGTTTTTTCCAAACTCAATCACATCAAAAGTTTTTATTACATATGAATTCAAGTCTATAGTCATAGGGATCGTATTGTATTCAGCAACCGGATCAGAATAAGTCCCTACGATTCCCTGATAGGAATACCTAGCCCCCTCTGCTTTTACAGCTAATGGAGCAAACAAAACTACAATAATATATAAAATAAAAAACTTCATAACTCTTCCTAATATATGTTTTCGTAATACCAATTCGGGTAATCGTCACCCATTTTGATTTGTCTCATATGAGAATTAGCTTTCCTTTCCATTTCTATACCAGTTAGATGGTTGCTTGGTGGCCTTCCAGGAAGTGAAGGTGCCCATATATTTATCTGGATCGTGTGACCTGCTTCATGAGAAATAACTTCAAGCATTCCGGCTTTCCCACCATGGAAGGTTTGCTTGTGATATTTCCAAGTTTGAGAAGTATTACTGTTCATTATCGCAATGCCTCTACGCCCAAAAATAACGGGATTTCTAGATTTATTACCATATGGGGTGTCTTGCCCTTCTAGTACATTTGTTGCAACAGCAACCACTCCACCTTGAACATCTGGATTGCTAGGATCATAAAACCAGTCAGTTCTTTCAAACTCACCAACAGCTTCATCATTCCTCATATTAGAAATTGCGATACGGTAGTCTTCAATTAAACTATCCAACTTGTGAATGAATTCAAGTTCTTCATCACTCAAGCTTTCAACATTACCATTCGATATTTTTCCATTTTCATCTCTTGAAATACTACCTGTTTCATCTCGTTCAACAATTTGAATATGTTTTAATTTGTTCTCATGGCTACCTATCTCATTAGCCTTAACATCTGTATTCTGAGTCGATTGTGACTTATTTGCACCTGAGTCGCTCTTGTTTTTCCTCCCCATTTCAGCTCTTGCCCCAAAAGCTGCACCATGAGCTCCAGTATATACACCTTTAATCCTAGAGCCAGTCATCGTCTCATCTTCAGCCGCATACCCCGTCGGATCTGTTCCACTTAGCGGATTATTCATAATATACGAATACGGATTAACACTTTGCGTCGATGTAGGCCTCTGGATCAAGGGATCAACACTCATAAATCGGCCCATATTATAATCGTACACCCGACCGTTCATATGAATGAGCTGCTGCTCATTGAGATGTTCATGGTCAGCATTAACTATGGCTGTCTATGTAGTTCTTACTTTTAAAAATGGATTAACGCTAAGACGGTAAAGGCTGATTGAAAGCTGAGTTAGTGCCGGTTTAAAGCAGAGACGATATAAAGCCGATAGAAGCCGGTTTGGTTTCTGCTTTAAATCGGCTTCTTACCGGCTCTTCATCATCTTGGCTTATTCCGGCTCTTAACCGTCTTTGCTTAGGTGGAAAAGTGCCGACAATAACGCTACAACAAACAACACGAAGAAAGATCAGTAGTCGAAGCCGGGTTGGGCTTTGACGCCTGCCTCAAACGCATGCTTTATCGGCTGCACTTCACTGACAGTATCGGCGATCTCAATGATGGCTCGATGGCATGCTCTGCCTGTCACAATCACATGTTGCATCTTAGGCCGGTTCAGCAACGCTTTAACCACTCGATCCACATCTAAATAGTGATAGCTCACCATGTAGGTCAGCTCATCTAGCATCACTAAATCGATGCTTTCATCTTGTAACAACTTCTCTGTAGCATCCCAAGCTTTTACGGCTGCTGCAGTGTCTTTTTCTCGGTCTTGGGTTTCCCAGGTAAAGCCAGTGCCCATCACGTGAAACTCCACACCTGCGCCCTCTAATAAAGTGCGCTCTCCGCACTCCCAGTTACCTTTAATAAACTGCACTACGGCGGCTTTTTTACCATGGCCTACAGAGCGCGCTACAGTGCCAAACCCTGAGGTCGATTTACCTTTACCATTACCGGTAAGCACTAGAAGAATGCCTTTCTCCTCTTGTGCTCTGGCGATCTTAGCATCAACGCCCTCTTTCAAGCGTTGCTGACGCGCTTTATGGCGCTCAGCTTTTGTTGCTTCAGCAGATTTGTTGTCGCCAGTTTCTGGCTGATTTGAATCGCTCATTACATATCCTTGTGTATAGGGTTACTTGTGCATTTCTAATCGCACATAACTTAAATTGATTTTTTCCATATGTCAGTCAACGCGTCGATATCCAAGTGCTGCTCTAGCACGTCGGCCAAACGGTTAAGCTGTTGCTCTCGTACTTGTTCTACATCAATGCTGTTAGCATCCTCCATTCCCGCCCACTGCAGTAACAGTTGGCAAGCCTGTGGTGAATCAAATAGACCATGCATATAGGTGCCCAAAACTTGATTATCAGCAGACAAGATACCTTCGCTCTGCCAACGTTTTGCTGATGCTAGCGAGGCTTCGCTTTGTTCGGCGTCTTTTTCTCGTCGCGTTAGTGTTAGTGGCTGATCTGCCTTCATAAGCAAGTTAGAGCGGCCACAGTGAATTTCATAACCTTTAACCTCTGCTTGCTTTCCTAGCAGCGACAACACGCCCTCGACTTGTAACAGCACCTTGTTACTTGTCAGTTCAGTGACCACTGGCAATAAGCCTAAGCCTTCGGTGCTACCTGCACTATCTTCAATTCCTTGAGGGTCATCAATCACATGACCGAGCATTTGATAACCACCACAAATACCCAATACCTTACCGCCATAACGTAAATGCTTTTCGATTTCACTATCCCAGCCCTGCTGTCGAATAAAGTCGAGATCGGCGCGAACATTCTTGCTTCCAGGTATGATAATTAAATCCGCTGGCGGCAAGCTAACGTGTGTGGTGTTGCTAGCATCTTGCGACTGAGCTTGAGTTTGCAGTGATACGTAGTTGAAGTCGATCTGAGGATTGAGTCGTAATGGGTCAAAATCGGTGTGGTTACTGATGCGAGGTAATACCAGCACCAGCACTTTTAATTTTGTTTGGGCGTTTTTTTCAGGCGCTGCAATAAGTGCATCTTCGGCATCTAAATGCAGGTCGTGCAGATAGGGGAGCACGCCTAACACCGGCTTTTTGGTGTACTCTTCTAGCCAGTCTAAGCCCGGCTGCAACAGGCTAACATCTCCACGAAAACGGTTGATCACAAAGCCTTTTACCCGAGCCTGCTCCGATTCACTGAGTAGTGCTAGTGTTCCGACTAAGTGAGCAAACACACCGCCTTTGTCGATATCAGCAATGATAATCACTGGGCAATCGACCTCTTCGGCAAAGCCCATATTAGCGATATCACCTTCACGAAGATTGATCTCCGCCGGACTGCCAGCCCCTTCGACAAACAGCACCTCATAATCATGACATAAGCGCTGATATGACTGCTTAACAGCAGCCATGGCTTTGACTCGATAACCTTCGGCATTTTTGCCAAAGTAATCTTCGGCCTCCATCTTCATCAAGGCCTTACCGTGCACGATCACTTGAGAGCCAGTATCGGAGCTAGGTTTTAACAAAATAGGGTTAAAATCGATTTGAGGTTCGAGATTACAGGCAACCGCTTGCAACGCTTGTGCGCGGCCAATTTCTCCGCCATCAATGGTCACCGCGCTATTTAGCGCCATATTTTGCGGCTTAAACGGTGCCACTTTGTGGCCAGCCCTAACAAACAGGCGGCACAAACCAGCAACTAAAGTACTCTTACCTGCATCCGACGTTGTTCCTTGCACCATCAATACATTGGCTTTATTGTTATTTTTTTTATCTAGTGACGCCACAACACTTATCTCCTAGCCTTTTAAACGCTGCGGTAAACCCGCCGTTACCAAAGTCACTCTATCTGCAATAGCCGCGATGTCTTGATGCAACCAACCCGCTTCATCGACAAAGCGGCGACTTATCTCCCCCATGGGCACAATACCGCAGCCCACTTCGTTACTGACTAAGATAACCTCTGCGGGTAGCCCACTTATCACCTGTAAAAATTCTGCTTTAGTCGCTTGCCAATCGCTACTCGATTGCAACAAATGGTTGCTCAGCCACAACGTTAAGCAATCAACCAATACAATGCTATTGCCCTTTGCATTGGCTTTTAGTGCCGCAGAAAGAGCCAGTGGAGACTCAATCGTGCTCCAGGCTATGGCATCACCGTTACGCTGGGATTGATGCTGCACAATACGCTCTTTCATCTCATCATCGAGCGCCTCTGCTGTAGCAAAATAGAGACATTCAAGCTCTGTGGCATTTTCATCAGACTGACTCGCGACGAGACGCTCTATAACTTGCGATTCAGCGAAGCGGCTTTTGCCACTGCGAGCACCGCCTAATACCAAATGGATCACCAAGAGGCTCCTAAGATTAACAGCATTAGATAACACGCCAGCTCTGCCACTTGCTGAGCGGCACCTAGCGTATCGCCGGTATAGCCACCAATCTGCTTTCTAAATAATCGCGCTAAACCGAAACGCACGATAATGAGCCCGCAGACTAGCACCACTGCTTGTATGAATGTGACCAGTAACAGTAAAACAGCGCCGCTCGCCAATAAAACAGACAGCTCATTGACGCTTTGATGCATTGCCAATGGTTTACTTTTACTGCTGGCATCATCAGAAACGTACTGCTCAGAGAAAATAAAGCTGGCCGCGGCAACTCGGCTTAAAGTATGTCCGATAATGAGCGCTAAGCTGACGCTACTTGGGTCAAACAGTGCCAATTCACTCAGCAGCTGCCACTTGAGTAACAGTGCCAATACCAACGCGAGTGCACCGTAACTGCCAAGGCGAGAGTCTTTCATGATGTTGAGTTTTGCTTCAACCGTCCAGCCACCGCCTAAACCATCGGCAGTATCAGCCAAGCCATCTTCATGGAAACCACCAGTAAGTAAAACACTGGCAATCATGGCAAATACAATCGCAATCGTCGGTGACACCCAATAGAGCATCACGCTATAGACTAATGCACTAAGCGCCCCGATTAAGCTGCCAACCACACCAAAATAGCGACTGGCCTGATTTAATTTATCTGCGTCCACCTCAATCCATTTTGGCATTGGGATCCGAGTAAAAAATCCCATCGCAATAAAAAATAGATTGAGCTGTTGTTGCCAAGGTCGCATTTTAAATCTCCGTAAAAAATAACCGAATGGCTGAAAGCCGGTTAGGAGCTGGTTAGGAGCCGGGAAAGCTGAGACGGATAAAAGCCGAATAAAGCAAAGACGAATACAGCAAAAACGGACGGTCTTCGACCTAACGAAAAAGCCGAACAATCTCAGCTTCTACCGTCTCTGCCTGTACCGTCTTTAAACCGGCATTTAACCGTCTTAGTTTTTATCGGCTTTAAATCGGCATTTAACCGTCTTAGTTTTTATCGGCTTTAAATCGGCATTTAACCGTCTTAGTTTTTGTCGGCTTTAAACCGGCATTTAACCGTCTTAGTTTTTATCGGCTTTAAACCGGCATTTAACCGTCTTAGTTTTTATCGGCTTTAAATCGGCATTTAACCGTCTTAGTTTTTGTCGGCTTTAAACCGGCATTTAACCGTCTTAGTTTTGTCGGCATTTAAACCGGCATTTATCCTTCTCAGCTTGTCCCGTCTCTTAAATCTCTATCCCTGCATCTTCAAAGCTGGCCATTTCGTTGTAAAAATTCACGGCTGCTTGGATCAACGGAAAGGCTAAGGCAGCGCCCGTGCCCTCACCCAGTTTCATACCGAGTTTGAGCAAAGGCTTGGCCTGCAAATACTCCAACATCAAATAGTGGCCTTTCTCATCAGATTGATGCGAGAAGATCATATAGTCACGGCAATCGACATTGATGCTAATAGCCACTAATGCCGCTGCAGTGGCAATAAAGCCATCAATAACCACTAACATGCCGCGCTCAGCGGCGGCTAGAATAGCCCCTGTCATCTGCACAATTTCAAAGCCACCAATGCAGGCTAAAATCTGCAATGGATCGTCAAGCTCGCTATGATGCAGTAACAATGCCTGCTCAACCAGCATCTGCTTGCGTCTAAAGGTTGCAGCGTCAATGCCTGTACCGCGTCCCACGCAATCAGTCACTGGAATAGCGGTGATCACCGACATAATGGCCGCTGCAGAAGAGGTATTGCCTATGCCCATTTCACCAAGCGCGATTAAGTTACAACCATCTTTATGGTGCAGCTCAATGCGAGCCGTCACCATATCGAAGCCTTGCTTCACTGCACCCAGCGTCATAGCCGCACGTTTATGAATCGGTCCAGTCCCCGCACCTAAGCGCTGGTCGATAACACCACTTTCGCTATCAAATGGCTGCAAAACACCACAATCAATCACCTCTAGGTCTAGGCCCACTTGGCGAGTAAATACATTAATAGCCGCACCGCCTGCCATAAAGTTTCTCACCATTTGGCCAGTCACTTCACTCGGTGCAATAGAGACACCAGAGTCTGCAATACCATGGTCGGCTGCAAACACGATTAACTTAGGATTGCTAATCTTAGGTCCTTCTTTACCGAGCACTTGTGCTATCTGTAACGCTAGTGTCTCTATGTCTCCAAGTGCCCCAAGGGGTTTAGTCTTTGTATCAATTCTATGTTGAATTTCATCATCAAACTCTGAACTCAATGGCCTAATATTAAACATCTAACCTTATGCTCCCAACATCCTAAACAAGGACAATTAAAATAACGACCCGCTTAAATCCGCTTTGCACTGCGGCCGCCTAAAATAAATAAGAAAAATACGCTGCCCATCACCGAGGTGATAATCCCCACAGGTAGCTCTTGGTAACTCAACAAAGTGCGGGCGAGTACATCAACCCACACCATAAATAGGCCGCCCACAGCTGCCGTCAGCAACAGTGGGTATCTTCCAGGAAAAAGTAATCGTACTGTATGTGGCACCATCAAACCGATAAAGCCAATACCGCCACAATTTGCGACTAATATTGCCGTGATAAGTGAACACAGTAACAACATAGATAAACGTAATCGTCCAACGTTAATACCCAAGGTGTGCGCGGTCTCATCCCCAGCTCGCATGGCCACAATTTGACGTTTAAACAGCAGAATAATCAGGGTACATAACGACACTATTATCGCCGGTAATATCAACCCACTCCAGCTGGCTTTAGCAAAACTGCCTAAGCTCCAAAACAGCACAGAGGCGGCTGCTTGTGGACTTGAAAAATACAGTAACAGGCTTGCCATGGCGCCAAACATAAAGGATATCGCCACCCCTGAGAGCAACATACGCTCAACCTGAGTAGCTAAATTACGACCACATAAACTCAGTACCATTAATACCGATAGACTGGCGCCGATAAATGCCCCCAACGGCAAACTCAACCACAAAAGACTCTGACTAAAGAGAGTTAATGCCACCACAGCGCCAAATGAAGCGCCAGAGGAGATCCCAAACAGGTAAGGATCGGCTAACGGATTGCGCGTCACGGTTTGCAGTACGCTACCGGCAACAGATAAACCAGCGCCCGCTATAAAGGCCAGTATCACTCGCGGTAACCTGAGCTCCCAAATAATGCGCTCAGTCACCCCCATGGACTCACCCAGCCCCAAAAACTTGTGGCTGAAGACCTGCAAAACGTCACTACTGCTAATTGTTGCAGCACCAAAACTGGTGGCTGCAAACGGCGTGATAAGTCCAAGTAACAGCAAGCCAAAAAGTAGCAGTAGATCGAGCGGCTGTTTCCAAGGCGTGGTCTGCCCAGTGACAGATGATGTATTAGACATCTGTCGCCCCCTTTTCTGCTGCCACGGTGCAGGCCGCTGAAGTAGCATCAACAGCAGCTTGATGCACCGCCTTTTCTCGCAAGTTATAGCCATAAAAATAACTGATTAACGGGTTGCCGTGCTGCGGATGAGCTTTAACCTCGCAGCACACATCAAACACTTCAGCAATACGTTGCTCAGTCAGTACCTGTTTCGGCGTGCCTTTAGCTAAACAACGGCCTTTATCGAGCAGCAATAACTCATCACACAGCGCACTGGCAAGGTTGAGGTCATGGATTGAGGTGATCACGGTAATATTTAGCGTATGCAGCAGTTCTAGCGTTTGAATTTGATAACGAATATCGAGGTGATTGGTCGGCTCATCTAAGATCAACAGTTGCGGCCGCTGTACTATCGCACGGGCGATTAACGCCCGTTGCTTTTCGCCGCCAGACAGACTTTCATAGGCTTGATTCGCTTTATCGGCTAAGCCGACTTTAACCAGCGCCTGCGCCACCACTTGACGATCGTTTGCATTAGTAAATTCAAATGCGCCTTTGTGCGGTGTTAAGCCAAGACTGACCAGCTGAGTGGTGGTCATTTCAAAGTGATGTGGCGTATCTTGCAGTACCACGGCAATTTGCTTGGCAAATGCTTTGGCGGATAACGCCGAAATATCTTCGCCAAACAGCTGGATTTGCCCTGTTGTTGGTTTAACAAAACGATATAAGCAGCGCAGAAGGCTCGACTTACCCGCACCATTAGGGCCAATAATGCCCAGCATCTGCCCCTTAGCTAGGCTAAAGTCGATGTCTGCCAATATGGCTAGGCCATTTAACTGCCAGCCTAAACCGTTCACTGCCAGTACCGTTGTTAATGCCTGCTTAGACATTCAATAAACCATAAAACATCATTTAATAAACTCCCTTGAGACGCCCGCTCAAGTGTTATGTATTGTGAAACGTATCGCTATCAACGTTTATCTATCCAAAGTTAGGCTGGTATCTGACTTGAGAACTAAAGCCATGCTTTAGTGCCCATACAGTTGCGGGTACAGTCCGGACTCATTAGCTTTGTTTTCGCTACCGGTTCCCAATTTGTGCTGTTAAGCACCTAACTTAATGATCTATTCGACAAGTCACGATGTTCTGTCGCGTTATATTAAACGCTTGCACACCATTACAGCGCAGTTTACCACGCTAATCGCTGCGGATTATAACAACTATTGCGATCGCTATTCACTTGAGAGCCTCCTATTTATAGCCGCGTGCTATTCAAGTCCCCAATTAAGGCTTAAGTATTGTTGTTGGCCGTCATCTAATATATCAATGACCACCGTCGCGGCGTAAGGCAACTTCAATGCGCTATAGATCCCCGCGCACTGTTTTAATCCTAAAGACTTAGCCATTAAGTGTCTCATCACACCACCGTGAGTCAGTAATAAAATCACCTTACCTCGGTGCTGCTCAACCAAAGACTGCCACGCTGTATCGATTCGGTCCTCAAAGGCCTGCATCGTCTCGCCATTGGGCGGAGCATGTCGCCAAGGATCTGCCCAATAAGCATCTAACGCCTTGCCATGCTGCTGATAAAGCGCGTTAAAAGATTGGCCATCCCAGGCACCAAAATTAAGCTCCATAAACGCAGATTGCTCAACGAAATCGATATCATATTGCTCTGCAAGCGCCTTAGCAGGAATAGCGCAACGCAATAGAGAGGAACTCACCACTAAATCGGCTATCTTGTTTTGCGCTGCTAAACAGGTTTTGCTCTCTAAAAGTGTCGAAAGAGCCATATTTAGCTGCTCTTTTCCGGCAAAACTCAGCATAACGTCCGTATGACCGCGCAAAATATTTCCGCCCTCACAGGCACCGTGCCGCAGTAAGATCACTCTGGTATTCTGCATTGTAACACCTCTCACATTATATTTATCAGGTACTTAGAGGTAAATAATGTTCTATTTAAAATGAAAAAGTATCAGCTTTTAGTGCTTGCACTTTTGACATCGACTCACGTATTATGGACGTCTATACGTATGAATGTCCAAACAAATAAGATCTCATGAGTATGGCGAGATACAACGGACGACGTTTACTAAAATTTATGTTTTTGCGACCCTGTAATTGGTAGGAATATTCTATGGCAACACGTACCCCAACACATGCCCTAAGCCCAACGCCGCATACTCAAGACACTGCAACAAAAGTGCTAGCGGTACTAACCCAAAAATTACAGCATGAGATCCTTCTGCTTGATGGTGCAATGGGCACCATGATCCAAGATCGCAAATTTGAAGAGCAAGACTTTCGCGGTGAACAGTTCAAAGACTGGCATTGCGATGTAAAGGGCAATAACGACATGTTGGTGCTGACTCAACCTGCCGCGATTAAACAAATTCATAAAGATTATTTATTGGCTGGTTCCGACATCATTGAAACCAATACTTTCAATGCCACTCGTATCGCCATGGCCGACTACGACATGCAGGAGCATTCAGCCGCGATTAACCTCGAAGGTGCGCGCCTTGCTCGACAAGCTGCCAACGAAGTTGCAGCACAAACTGGCCGCAGCTGTTTTGTGGCAGGTGTACTCGGCCCCACCAACCGCACTTGCTCTATCAGTCCTGACGTGAATGACCCTGGCTTTCGTAATGTCAGTTTTGACGAACTTGTTGAAGCTTATATTGAGTCCATTAACGCACTAATAGCTGGCGGCGCCGACATCATCATGGTTGAGACCATTTTCGATACGCTTAACGCTAAAGCGGCACTGTTTGCCATTGAAACCGTATACGACAGTCAAGGTTTCCGCCTACCGATTATGATCTCCGGCACCATCACCGATGCCTCTGGCCGTACCTTAACCGGACAAACTACCGAAGCCTTCTATAACTCACTGCGCCATGTTAAGCCCTTGTCGATTGGTCTTAACTGTGCATTAGGACCAAAGGAGCTACGGCCATATGTTGAGGAGCTATCAAAAATCTCTGAGTGTTATGTGTCGGCCCACCCAAATGCAGGTCTTCCAAATGAATTTGGCGGCTACGATGAAACCCCAGAGCAGATGTCTGAGATCATCGAAGAGTGGGCTGACGAAGGTTTTTTGAATATCATTGGTGGTTGCTGTGGTAGCACCCCGCAGCATATCCGCGCTATCCGCGATGCCGTGACTCGCCATGATGCGCGCGTATTGCCCGATATTCCAGTGGCTTGCCGTTTGTCAGGGCTAGAACCACTTACCATTGATGAAAACTCACTATTTTTAAACGTCGGTGAACGTACTAACGTGACAGGTTCTGCCAAGTTTTTACGGCTGATTAAAACTGGTGAATATGAAGAAGCGCTTAGTGTCGCCCGAGATCAAGTAGAAAACGGCGCACAGATCATCGATATCAACATGGATGAAGGTATGCTCGACGGTGCCGAAACCATGCACAAGTTCCTTAACTTAATCGCCTCAGAGCCGGATATCTCACGGGTGCCGATTATGATCGACTCCTCTAAATGGGAGGTTATCGAAGCCGGGCTAAAATGTATTCAAGGTAAAGGCATCGTTAACTCCATTTCGCTCAAAGAGGGCGAAGAGAAGTTTATCGAGCAAGCCACACTGGTTAAGCGATACGGCGCCGCGGCGATTGTAATGGCGTTTGATGAACAGGGCCAAGCCGATACCAAGGCGCGTAAAATAGAAATATGCACTCGTGCTTATAACGTGCTGGTCGACAAAGTCGGTTTTCCGCCAGAAGATATTATCTTCGACCCTAATATCTTTGCCATCGCTACCGGTATTGAAGAGCATGACAACTATGCGGTCGACTTTATCGAGGCCACCCGTGAAATAAAACGCACCCTGCCCCACGCGATGATCTCTGGCGGTGTGTCGAATGTGTCGTTCTCATTCCGGGGTAACAACCCAGTGCGTGAAGCCATTCATGCCGTGTTCCTTTATCACGCGATTCAGGCGGGTATGGATATGGGTATTGTTAACGCGGGGCAATTGGCGATATATGATGATATTGATGCCGAACTTAAAGAGCGCGTTGAAGCCATTGTGCAAAACCTACCTTGCACTGCGGTTACTAGCAAAGGGGAAGAGACCAATAACACCGAACTGCTGCTTGAAGTAGCCGAGAAGTTTCGTGGTGATGGCTCTCAAGCCAATAAGAAGGAAGATTTAGAGTGGCGTAGCAAGCCGGTTAATGAGCGCTTAGCCCACGCACTGGTTAAAGGCATTACCGACTTTATCGACCAAGATACCGAAGAAGCCCGCGCGGCAGCCACTCGGCCACTGGATGTGATTGAAGGGCCGTTAATGGATGGAATGAACATTGTTGGTGACCTATTCGGCTCAGGCAAGATGTTTCTGCCACAAGTGGTAAAATCCGCTCGGGTAATGAAAAAAGCCGTGGCATACCTCAACCCCTATATTGAACTCGAAAAGACCCCCGGCCAATCCAACGGTAAGATCTTAATGGTCACGGTAAAAGGTGACGTCCACGATATCGGCAAGAACATTGTTGGTGTGGTACTGGCCTGTAACGGCTATGAGGTGATTGATCTTGGCGTGATGGTACCGGTTGAGAAGATCATCGAGGTGGCTAAAGCGGAAAATGTCGATATCATCGGCATGTCAGGGCTTATCACCCCAAGCCTTGATGAGATGGTGCATAACGTTAAGTCATTCCATAAGGCAGGCTTAACCATTCCGTCAATTATTGGCGGCGCAACCTGCTCAAAAATTCACACTGCAGTGAAAATCGCCCCGCATTCGCCGACGGGCGCAATCTATATTGCCGACGCCTCACGCGCTGTGCCTATGGTGTCGAAGCTAATTAATAATGACACTCGCCAAGCGACGATTGATGAAGCCTATGCCGAATACGATGTGATGCGTGAAAAACGCCTGTCGCAGACCAAGCGCAAAATCATCACCTCAATTGAAGCTGCGCGTGAAAACCGCTGCCAGCATGACTGGGAAAGCTACACCCCATTTGTACCAAATCAATTGGGCCGCCAAGTATTTGATGACTATCCGCTAGAGGATTTAGTCGAACGCATAGACTGGACGCCATTTTTCCGCAGCTGGGAGCTACACGGGCATTTCCCGCGTATTTTAGACGATGAAGTCGTGGGCGAAGAGGCGCGTAAGCTGTTTAATGATGGTAAAGCCATGCTTAAGAAGATCATCGATGAAAAATGGCTCACAGCTAAAGCGGTGATCGGCTTGTTCCCGGCCAATACTGTTAACCATGATGATATAGAGCTGTACACCGATGAGACGCGTAGCGAACTTGAGCTTACGACCCATCACCTGCGGATGCAGATAGAACGCGTAGGTAACGACAACTTCTGCCTAGCAGATTTTGTCGCGCCTAAAGACAGTGGCGTCGCCGATTACATGGGCGGCTTTGCCGTCACTGCGGGTCATGGCATCGACGAGCATGTTGCACGCTTTGAAGCAGACCACGATGACTATAGCGCCATTATGCTCAAATGCTTAGCCGACCGCTTAGCCGAAGCGTTTGCCGAGCGTATGCATGAGCGAGTGCGTAAAGAGTTCTGGGGTTATGCCAGTGATGAGGTACTCGATAACGAGGCACTAATTCGTGAAAAATACAAGGGTATTCGCCCTGCACCTGGTTACCCCGCTTGCCCAGATCATACCGAAAAAGGCTTGCTGTGGGACTTACTAAAGCCTGACGAGACTATCAACCTTAATATCACCGAAAGCTACGCCATGTTCCCCACCGCCGCGGTATCGGGTTGGTACTTCGCCCATCCTAAATCACGCTACTTTGGCGTGACCAATATTGGCCGTGATCAGGTTGAGGATTACGCCGAGCGTAAGGGAATGAGTATTGAGGATACTGAAAGGTGGTTGGCACCGGTTTTGGATTATGATCCAGAGTAGGCAGCCCCTGTGAAGTAAAGAGTCCAGCCCTGAGCGGGAGAGTAAACTTGTTTGCTCGGTGACCACAGGTCTAAATGAAAGAATCCAGCCTTGAGCGGGAGAGTAAACTTGTTTGCTTGGTGACCGCAGGTCTAAATGAAAGAATCCAGCCCTGAGCGGGAGAGTAAACTTGTTTACTCGGTGACCGCAGGTCTAAAGCAAAGAATCCAGCCTTGAGCGGGAGAGTAAACTTGTTTACTCGGTGACCGCAGGTCTAAAGCAAAGAGTCATCAGAAGTAATTACGCTAGTCGCAGACATTGGTCACTTTTAGGATTAAGTGGTTCCAATTGCCTGTGGCAAGCAAATGTGCAGATACTAGCGTGACACGCCGTAAGTACGCCTGACCTGCTGGGATGGAGGGAATGCCAAATTCAGTATGGAACAGAATTAGCCCTGTAGGCTCAGCCATGACAAATAGCATCTATGCCTCTCGTTCGTAAGCTTGATAACTTTGTTATCTCTTACCAGAACATGGACGCTCATTGCAGAAGCTAAAAAGACATGCCTGTTCCATCTCTTCCTTTTTATTTTTGCTTTAAAACATGCCCTACCAAGCGGTTAAATAAAAAGCGGTAACTGCATATATCGAAATAAGCGCGACTAATTCCGACTTAACTTTAACGGTTTACTACATTTTACCTATACTTTTTAAAGATAACTCAATGATAGTTTGATTTGTTTGAAGAAGGGTGAGATTAGCTCCTATTGAAGTGCTGTTTCACAGTGCCAAATATACTTGTGTGATAACTTTAGCCCCCTTCAGCAAAAGCTAATAAATCAGTTCAACAACGGAGTTAACGTGGGAATTCGAGATAAAAAATTAATGCACAACATAGGCCTTCAGGTGGTCATCGCCATGATAATTGGTGCATTAGTCGGTTTTTTCATGGGAGAAGACGCCGCCATATTTGGGCCGCTTGGCACCATATTTATTCATCTAGTTAAAATGCTCGTCATCCCCTTAGTCGTGGTCTCCATTATTGCGGGTGCAGCCAGCTTAGGTAACAGCCCCTCGGCTGGTAAGATAGGTATTGGTACCTTTACCTTCTTTATTATCACCTCGGGCATTGCCGTTACACTTGCTCTGGTCATGGGCAATATATTCAAGCCAGGAGCTGGAGTGGACTTTACTGCTCACAGCCAATCACTAACCCAAATCACCGCAGAGCAAGGAGCACTGCCTAGTGCGATGGATACTCTGATTGGCATGATCCCAACCAATGTATTCGAATCTATGACCTCGGGGAATATCTTGCAGATCTTAGTCTTCTGCATCTTCTTCGGTATCGCCTTGAGTAAAGTGAAAGGCGATGGCGCCAAACCCTTTATCAATGGCCTCAACACTGTCGTTGAAGCCTTTATATGGATGATCAACTGCGTGATGATCATCGCACCTTTAGGTGTATTCGGTCTGATGGCTGAATCAGTAGGCTCGTTTGGATTTCAGGCTTTAGAAGTGGTCTTGAAGTTATTCGTGGTGTTTGTGGTGGCGATTCTTATCTACGCCTTCATCTTCTTTCCGTTGATCGTTAAGTTTTTCTCAAACGTCCCAGCGATGAAGTTTGTCTCGGCGATGAAAAAGCCACAAGCGATGGCGCTGTCTACCGCCTCCTCTATGGCCACTTTGCCCGTCACCATGGAAACCTGTGAACAGGAGCTCAATGTTTCGAAGGCAACGGCCGCTTTTGTATTACCATTGGGTGCAACCATTAACATGACAGGTAACGCCATCTACTATGGCTTGGTCGCCATGTTCTTTGCCCAGATGTATCAAATCGACTTAACCATGACAGCCTATGTCGCCATTATCTTCACGTCGACCCTAGGTGCCATCGGTCAAGCGGGTGTACCGGGCCCCTCTTTCTTGGTCGTTGCTGTGCTGCTTGCTGCTGGGATCCCGATTGACGGGCTGCCACTGTTGTTCGCCCTAGACCGTATATTTGACATGATCCGTACCTCACTGAACATTACCGGCGACGCCGTCTGTGCTGTGGTGATGGATAAGTTCAACCCTGAGCACAAATAGCTGATGGCTTAACAGTGCAGGATCCCATCCTGCACTGGCTACATGGGTAAAGCGCTTAGTTTGGCGTCAATATGCGTAATATTGACGTTACTTCATCACCGCTTGTTGGAAACGATTACCTGCGATAGCACCGCCAATCAATACCAGTAAATACACCCATCCCGATAATGAGAAATTAGCGATAGGGGTGAACAATGCCCCCACATTACAGCCATTAGCAAAGCGAGTACCCAATCCCATTAATAATCCCCCTAGAGCAAAAAGCGCTAACTGTTTAGCTGAGTGGTTAATGGCAAATAAAAACTTAAATTTCCCCATAAACAACACCGCGATTAAGGCGCCTAAGGCGATAGCAAGGTTTTGCACCGACACACCGTGTTCAAAAAAGGGGGTGGTAAACATCGCTGCTGGTCGCTGGCTTATCTCGGTAATGGTGTTTAACTCAACCCCGAAGAACATCAAGCCCTTAGCAAACCAAATACCAAAGGGTGTCGACGCTCCCCAGCCTGAGCCAGTGCTTGCCATCATGATGCCAAAAATAACCGCTATGACTAACGCGGTAGTGCGCATTTGCCAGAGGCTGGCAAACCAATTTTGATATGTTTCGCGGCTGAATAATCTGAAGGGGGTTTCTGCACTGTCTTGATTGCTTTGGCGTTGAATATTTTGACGTACAATCTCACCAGAGACACCCAAATATGAGCCATTGCGGCGGCGATAGTTTTCATACTTTTTGGCAATAACCACCACGATTAAGGCAAATGTTAGCGTCAATAATATCGACATGAAATAACCATTAAGCGGCGTACCAGCAAACAAGTCCGGTAAGAAGACGCCTTTACCTTGATAGCTTGCAGATGAAAACCACGAATCAGTTATCCAGCTTTGACTACTTTGTAATGGAAAGCCAAAGAAGACACCAGCCCCAAAAAACAGCAATGTAGTCGCAGCTCTTGGAACATCACTAACAAACTCTACCATCACGCCTGTTGCGCAGCAGCTTGATAAGCTCATACCTGCGCCAAACATGATGCCACCGATGAGCAGTCCGGCATTAATGGGGTTAATCCATAAATCATAATGCTGGCTGTCAGAGTTAAGCAGTAAACCTGCATTGATGGCAGCTGTGACGACAAACATAAACATAAGGGTTTGTAGTAACTGCGTTGAACCACGGCGGTAGGCCCGATTAATACTGCCTGCAAAACCAATGGCTCCTTTGACTAAAGCAAAGCCTAAACTGAGGCCTAATAACATCCGCAAAAAGAGCCCATCATTAGCCAATTGCGTTGCGCCAACCACTAACGACAACAGTAAAATTATTACGGCCATCACCGCTTGATTCTTATTTATAACCACAACATCTACCAACTACATTTAGTAACAAATCACAAACATAAAACAAACAAAACGTTATATTTTTCAAACGCTTTATCGCTCCAGTCATTTAGGTTGGAGATTGTGGTGAATCAGTCTGTTTCTGTCTATCGCTATAGCTTGTTTTAGATAGACCCCTTTGTAATAACTCATGCGGTTGTGGTCATTGCAGTAATAACAGACAGTAAAAGACAGGACAGCCGTCACCTTTGGTATCACCACCACAGGGCATTTTCAGTCTGTTGATTTATGTCTAATCTTTTCCCGTGAGCGCAGCGCTCTGTGAGTAAAGCGTTCGTCTTCGCCGTTATCTGTTTTCTTGGATATGGCTCATCAGGTATTTGGCATCTTTCCATACGCCGCCGAGGGTGGCTGAACCGCGGGTGTATAGCCAAGGCAGGCCGATGAAATATAATCCATCGACATCTTTACTAACCCCGCGATAATTACTTGGGTAGTTCATTTCATCAAAAGAGATATCTTCAATCCAAAAGAAGTTGGGCTTAAAACCCGTAGCCCAAATGACATTTTTGATGCTGCTGATACTGCCTTTTTGAAACTTGATACTGCTTTCATCGGCTGACAATGTTCTGCCCATATGAATCACATTCTCTTTTGCCAACAGTGACTTTACATCAGTACCAATCACTGGCTGTACGCCGTTGCTTAACCATTTGCCTATTTTGCTAAAACGGGTAACCGATAAAAAGCCAATCTTAGTGAACCACCACCATAAGGTTTTACCTAAAAATGATTGTGGGATAGAGGCAATTTTATCGGTACCAGAGAAGTGTACCTTACGTCCGGTATCGGCAATTTCTGATAGAATTTGCACCCCAGAATCACCAGCACCAACCACCAAACAATCCCCCTCTTGCAACTGTGCAGGGCTTTTATAGTTTTCACTGTGTAGTTGGGTAATATCTGCTGCGATATCGACATGGCAAGCGGGAGTATAGGGAGTATGAAAGGGGCCAGTTGCTATAATCAGCTGCTTGGCTTGATAGCTTGCCGTGCCGCTGGTTATCTCAAAAATACCATCTACTTTCTTTACTGAGGTGATTCTTTGATTGAATTCAATCGGCATCGAAAATTTTTCAACGTAACTTTTTAAGTAGTCTGCCACTTCATATTTATTGGGATAATAGCCTTTAGGAAACGGGAACGGCATACCTGGAAGATGGTTGTATTCGGTGGGGGTGAAGAGCTTTAAAGAATCCCAGCGCTTTAGCCAAGGGGCGCCAATGTGTTCGTTGGCATCTAAAATTAAGTAGTCTTTGTTATTTTTGGATAAGTTATAAGCCATAGACAGTCCAGACTGACCTGCGCCGATAATGATAAATTCTTTCATGGTTCCCAAATGCGTACATATTGTTATTATTTTGCGCAGCATTCTAACAGATTACGACATTGAATCTGACGAATGCTAAAAATGATTAACAGTGATAGTGTAAAGTCTGCTGTATCGCTTAAGGTAAACAAGAGCTTATGCACACTTAAATATACGGAGGTTCAACCTGCGAACACACTATTAGCCCTGTCTCTTAGTTACATCTTTATGCTCTAAAATATGCACAAATCAACCATTTATTGAATAGGTACGCACCGCGCTGATCTTGCCTTAATATTTACTGCTTGTTTTACAGCCAAGATTAAGGTGTAAAGCTAACTTATCGACTATATGGATCACCTTGAAGTCCCTGTTCAGCCGTGCTTTCGGATTTGTGTAGAAGAGTCAGCTATTAGCCTGTGCAAATGCCCTCATTGGGATTAGCACCACAATTAAAAAATCGATACCGGAAGGCTGATAAGGTTTTTCAAGATAGTGGTTATTCGTCCTTCCCCCTGATTTCAATCCTGTTTTTTATCCTCTACTTCACCCTCTTTAAGCTGCTCTGATATTGAGTTACCGATATATTGATGGCTGTTTAAAAGAATAGAGAAATGATTTTCGCCAACCACTTTTTGCAGTCTGCTAAGCGCATTTCTTGGCGGATTAGCCTCGGCAAAGGCGATGACTTTCTTGGCATCGAAGGCTTCGTCTTTGTCACCTATCCATAAATCGTAACCTTGCAGCTGTGTTAGTTGTTCATCAGGCGCTGTAGGCGTCAGCGCATTAGACATATTGACAGTATTAAACGATACGATCTTGGGATTATCATCTAAGACCTGTTGCGGAAAATGATACTGCACCGCCTTTGAATGTCCCATGAGTAACCCGCCACTCATCGCATTGGTCACAAAAGATGATACGCTGACCGTGGTAAACGAAAACGGCTTGGGTTCATCGTGTTCTGTCTCCGAACGGTAGCCAAAATAGGGGGCAACAAAAAAATAACCATCAGCAGAGTAGTGTTGCTTCCAGCTTGAATAATTGAGTATTAACCCCGAACCCGATGAATGACCGGCCATATACAGTGGCAAGCTAGGGTAGCGCTGGCGTGCATATTCAATGACACTATTGATATCTTGCCACACCTGCTCCTTATCGGGTGCGTCGCCCCTAGGACCTGATGATGAGCCGTGACCACGAATATCAGGTGTGAATACCGCAATGTTAAACTCATCCCGCAATCCGGCGCCAATATGGGGGTAAATGAGGCCACTATGGGCACCAGCACCATGATAGAAGATAACTATCGCTTTCGGTTCGCTGGGTAAGTAAGCCCGTAGCGCTAGCGTTTCACCATCGCTAGCAGTGATATAGTCGAGCGCGGGGAGAGATGCTAAAGGCGCTGTTTTTATTTCACTAAGAGAGAAAAAATTGCTCGGTGCGTTATCGGCTACAACAGTAGCGCTGTCGCCTGCTAAAGCGGGACTAGCACAGTGTATAAGGCTAGCGAACATTAGCTTGAAGGTCATTTTTTTCATATTGTTTTCCTGAACAAAGAAATATAACGGCCCCACCCTGTCAATGAAACTTCGTTTGTCTTTAAACACTATTTTGTACTTGTGCATCTATGTTAATGTTACCGCATAAACAATTGCAACAAATGGATAACATGAAAATCAACAGTGTCTCGGCATTAATGTTGCTTTGGATGGTGACTTTTTCAAGCTTTGCTGAGTTTGAAACCCAGCTTACAGACACCATCGATGTTGCCATCCAAGACATCAAAATTTGGCGTAAAATCGATATTGAGCCAGACTCACCTCCAGCATCGCTTGCTGCGCTTAAACATTTATATCGTGCATCAGCCTCTAGCAATACCTCATTGGTTAACCATTCTGGTGCCTATGTCGCCCGACTAAAACTAAATAGTTCAGCCCCACAGGAAGCTAGCTGGTTTGTTAGAATAAATGCCAACTTTGTTGATCAGGGCCTTAGCTTTTGGGAGTCAGAACAATACGTCAATAAGCATCCGATTAACTTTTCACAACATGGAGATATAAACACTCCTAAGTTAATGCATACCCAAGCTTTTGGATTACACTTACAACAACAAGAAAGTGGCTACCTTTGGCTTTATATTAAAGCTGAGCATTATGCGCTGCCACTAACGGTTGAGATCATTAACAGCGCCCGTTTTTACCACAAGCAGTTTATCACCAATACGGTGACACTCTTTTCTATTGCGGCTATGCTCACACTGGCCGCTATTGCTTTAATCCTATATATCAAAACACGTTTAACAGTCACTCTTGCCTGCTCTGCTTATATTGGCTTACACGGTTTTGGTTGGGCAGCAGCCTCTGGATTAATCGATGATATTTTTAATATCCAGAGTATTAACACCACTTATCTTGGCATGATGCTGTTTCCATTTGCCATCGCTTCGGCCAGCCAATTTACTAAGTTATTATTCGACTTAGATCCTTTACATACCCGACTGGCGAAATTCTTTAATGGGCTGTCTATTGTTTGCCTGATTGCGGGTTTGCTGATGCCTCTATTAGCCTTTTCAACCTCTTTTGTTATTTCCCATATTATTGCGCTAATCTGGGTGCCGCTTGCCATTATTGTCGGTTGGAAAATGCTGTCCCATAGTAATTTCAGGGCCAAGTATTATCTGTTCGGCAATCTTCTATATGGCCTGTCTATGCTTTACTATATTTTGTCTCATAGCG
Source organism: Shewanella sp. KX20019 (assembly GCF_016757755.1). NCBI lineage: Bacteria > Pseudomonadati > Pseudomonadota > Gammaproteobacteria > Alteromonadales > Shewanellaceae > Shewanella > Shewanella sp. KX20019. Next base: position 4,130,023 of record NZ_CP068437.1, read on the forward strand.
CCGTGTTTACCGAACAACAACATGCCGAGCTTGTCGTTATGTTGGCGTTAACCGGTGATTGCTTTTTCATACTGCTCTCGCTAGCCGCTTGGTTACAACAAAAAAAGCAGGATTACTCTCGCAGCTACTATCAGGCTAGAATCGATCCCTTAACTCATATAGGCAACCGCTATGCTCTAAGTGAAGCGTTAACCAAAGTCGATGACAAATACATTATTGCCTTTATCGATTATGACGGGATTAAACAGGTTAACGATAAGCTCGGTCATAATCAGGGCGACGCCTTATTGCGCTATGGTGCTAAAACCATGGCAAATGCCCTTGATAGTAACGGTGAAGTATTTCGTACTGGCGGTGATGAGTTTGTTTGGCTACTCAACAGCCAATTGTTTAGCCATTTCCCGGAAGCGAGAAAGGAAATTGAGCTGATGATGGTTCAATGCCAAAGTGCAATACAGTCGAAATGGCCACAATCAGGGATAAGCTATGGAGTCGCCCACGCAGAGGAAAGCATCAATCAATCTGAATGCCTTGCCCTCGCCGATAAACGTATGTACCAACACAAGCGCAGCAAAGATAAACATCCGGTAGCCGATAACATAACGGATAAAAATACAGAATCGTCAACTTCAGCCAGCTAAGCATAAATTGCTGAGCCGCGATATGTATCTATATACCGACAATTTTAGCGACCAATATATTCCCCATTAATGAACAACACATCCCGCAATCAATATTAGCCATTCAAAATGATCACCTAATTACAATTAACATAAAACATTTCCAATACAACTCAAATCCAGCTTATATCTAGCTTGCAAATATTCAGTATCAGTTATTCAGTAGAAAAACACGTTCTTTTATAACTTAGATGTCTCATTTTGTAACGTATTATGTGTGAACCTGATCACCGCTATTAATATTAAAGCCGATACAATTCATAACAGTTAATTAAAAGTTACTACAAAGTAGCTAATTAACCATTTAGTAATTTACTAAAAACCTAGGGCGCTTTATTAAAATTTATGACACAACATAGTGTAGCGGACTATTTAGACATTCCTTATTAATAGAATGTTTATATATTTTACCAATAGTACTTTACCTAAACTTTAATAATTTATTGAGATTGGTTCTTAATCACAACATTAAAGCTAGTCACAACTCGCCTTAGTCAATATAGGTGCAAATAATGCACCGTTAAAATTAATACGGGGTTGAACATGAAAAAAACTACTCGCAGCGTACTGTGTTTAGCGGTACTCGCGGCTTTAGCTGGTTGCAACGATGATGAGACAATTATTAATACCGACAGTGGCTATGCACCTGTGGTCACGCAAGGTAAAACACTCACCAATACGCCAGACATCATCATAAAGAGTCAAAACGAAGTCGATGAAGTCACCATCACTATCGGCGCAACATCGGATCTCCATGGCCGTATCTTTGGCTATGACTACGCACTCGATGCGGTAGATTCTGATGCTGGTTTAACACGTATATCTACCTTGCTTGAAACTGCAAAAGCAAACAATCCAAACATGATTTTGATTGATATCGGTGACACCGTTCAAGGCAACTCGGCGCAACTGTTTAACGATGATCCAACTCATCCTGTGGTATCTACCTTAAACTCACTTGATTTCGATCTCTGGGTTCCAGGTAACCATGAATTTAACTTTGAACGCAGCTTTATCGATCGCAACCTGAATCACTTCAATGGTGCGGTAGTATCAAACAATATCAAGTGGGAAGAGAACGACGCTAACTACATTCGTGCTTTCCAGGTTTTCGAAGTCGATGGTGCTAAAGTGGCAGTCGTCGGTGTGAGCCCATCAAATATCCCCAACTGGGAAGCTTCTGCACCAGGACACTTTGCCGGTCTTAAGTTTGATGAAGAGCTAGCATCTACTCGTACAGCAGTCGATGAGCTAATCGAAAAACACCATCCAGATGTCATCATTGGTGCATTCCATTTAGGGCGTAGCGCTGAAGGTGGATCGGGGGTTTACAAGATTGCCGCTGAAATGGCTGATAAATTTGATGTCATCCTAGCCGGCCACGAACACGCGACTTATATCGAAAGCATTAACAAAGCGGTTGAAGGTGAAGAGATTACTTCAACCGATATCTCTATTGAAGGTGGTGATACTGCTGAAGATAAGACTGTTTCAGGCACTTATAACGAAGCCAATCGCGCTCAGAGTGTGAAGATCATCGAACCCGGCAAATGGGGTTGGGCGCTAGCTCAGGCAGAGATTAAGCTTAAAAAGAACAGCGATGACAAGTGGGAGATGGTTGATACAACACTGAGCAACATCACCTCTAAAGATATCGTAGAAAGCCCTATTACAAGCTCACAGTTCCAATATGTTCATGACATGTCTAAGGCCGATGCTCAACTGGTTCTGGGTTTAGTCGGCGGTGACTTCACCCCGGGTACTGGCGCCGACGAAGCAGTACATGAAGATTTCAATCAAGAAGCGGGTCGTCTCTATTCAACGATTCATACCGCTAAAGTCATGGATACACCCTTGATGGATTTCATCAATCAGATCCAACTTGAGAAGTCTGCAGCAGTAGTTTCAGCGGCCTCTCTGTTCTCTGATAGCTCTAACCTCATTGATGGTCAAGAGTACGCCAAGAAAGACTCCACTAACCTATACAAATATGACAATACCCTTATCGGTATCAATATGACCGGTGCCAATCTTAAGCGTTATATGGAGTGGTCTTACACCTACTTTAACACCTATAAAGACGGTGACATTACCGTGTCGTTTACCAAAGGTGCTAAAGCGTACATGTATGATCAGTTCGACGGTAAGATTGACTTTGTTGTCGATTTAACTGGCGATTCACTGACTATGGATGAAAACAATACGGTCACCAATGAAGGTAACCGTATCGAGATCATTGAAATTGATGGTAAGCCATTTGATGCAACCGCCACATATAAGGTTGCCTTAAATAGCTATCGCTGGGGCTCAAATATTAAGAAGTTTGGCTGGGCAACTGCTGAAGATGTTTATTATGACTCGGTCAACGAGCCTGTTTACGCTATTCGTGACATGCTGACTGAATATGTAGCAGACAACAAAGGCGTTAATGCTAGCGATTTCACCAACCCTAACTGGGAAATTAAACAGTACCAGGATAATGGCGCTATCACCTTGCTACGCACAGACAATGGCGCTGGTCAGGCATTGTGGAATAGGCTGATTAGCAAAGAAATTTGTGTCAACATCGACCCGGATAACCCTAAGTACCCAGGGATTTTAGACGCGGTAAATGTCAATGATGTGAGCTCATACTCTGTCAATCCGACTCAAGATTATGCCGGTTGTGTCACTGAATAGATAACACTCTATAAAGGCCTGGAAACAGGCCTTTTCTATTGAGGCTAGTCTGTAGTGATCAAAACTAACCGATCTGTTAGCCAAGCTTAAGATACTTTTTTACTCACTTTAGTTATAGATAACCTATGTTAAAAGAATATCGCTTTACCCTATTTATCGCCCTAGTCTCGACTTTGATTTTCTATATATCTCCCAGCTTGAGCGACAGCTTAAAACCGAAGACAGCGCTACAGCAGGAGTTTGTCGAAGCGCGCGTAGTCTCTGTTATCTCCAATAATCTGGCGCCCGATGCTAGAGTGCCATCGATACTGACAGGCCTACAAGTGATCACAGCTGAGATTTTAGAGGGAGATGAAAGCGGTAAAGTGGTTGAAGTACAAAATCCCCTTAGCAGGCAACATAATGTGCTGGTCGGCGAAGGCGACATCTTCATTATGATGATAAGAGATACCCCAAACGGCACGGTATATTGGGCTTACAACCACAAACGCTCGACCGCTATCTATTGGATGTGCTTTGCCTTCCTATTATTGCTGCTCTCTTTTGGCAAGAGAGAGGGGTTGAACTCTGTGGTCTCGCTCTACTTTACCGCGGCACTGATCATCGGCGTGTTAATCCCAGCTATTTTTGCGGGATGGAGCCCCGTGCTTGTCACCATCATTCTGATGGGATTAAAGATTGTAGTTAATTTTATTCTAGTATCTGGCTATAACCGCAAGAGCTTTTGCGCCATGGGCGGCACCTTGCTAGGTGTCATAGCGGCCGGCATAATGGCGCAGGTATTCGGTGAGTTTGCCAACCTTTCGGGGATCTATTTAGATAAAGGCGAAGACGTTATCTATTTGGCGACCCAACCGATTCAGATCCGCTGGCTAATGTTTGTCGCCATCATGATTTCGGCCCTAGGCGCAGTGATGGATGTAGCCATATCGATTGCATCTGCCTACAATGAACTGAAAATTACCGATCCTAAGCTCAGTCCAACGCAGCTGATGAAAGCCAGCATGAATATCGGACGAGATATCATGGGCACCATGACCAACACATTAATATTGGCCTTTGCCGGTAGCTCTTTAACCACCATTATGATGGTTTGGGGTCTGGACATGCCACTGACTCAGTTTATCAATACCCCGATTATCGCCCTGAGCATCATTCATGCGCTGGCGGGCAGTGTCGGCATCGTACTCACTATTCCGCTTACGGCTTGGCTCGCGCGCTATATGCTCAATGAGCCCAACCCCATTGCTGAAGCATCTCAATCAACAACAGATAAAGCAACCACTGAACCATCACTGACAAATCAGCCTGCTACGGCTAGTTCGATCACTGTCGATATTTAACAGAGCGATCTGCAGGACTCTATTGGGCAGTCGATAAGTTAGACTTGATTCGGATATTTGATATGGCAAAGTAAAGGTTAGCAGAGCAAGCTTTTGCTCCTACCAGCTTAGAGTAGCCCTACTCATCATCTAACAAGTTGACGAGCGTATCAGCCAGCCACAATAAGGCTGGCCCCTTGGCCTTTTGTTTTGCCATTACACGATCAATTGGCACTCGCCACGGCTTGTGGTCAAAGCTAAGCGTCATTCGAACCATGTCGCCATGGCGCTGGTATTTCTCTGCCATATGTGCAGGAATATAACCCCACCCTAGCCCCTCTTTTACCATGGCATTAACGGCATTAAAGCTATTTCCCCACCAGATATGTGAAGAGATACTAGGGCAATGTGCCAATTCCTGCCCATCAAGACCACGGATCAACAATTGACGATGCGGGATCAAATCAGCAACTGTGACTAAATCCATTTTTGCCAATGGGTGCGCTGGACTGACTACGCCGTTAAACGGCAAGCTACCGACGTAACATAAATCCACATCTTGGGGAAACTCACTGCTGGCAAACATCAAGCCTAAATCAGCGCGGCCAGTATGTACCAGGTTTAATACGTCAGGTGTTGATACGGCGTAAAGCTCCAACAGGGTACCAGGGAAACGCGTTGCAAACGTATTGAGTATGCTCGTTGTTACTGGAAGTAACGCATCATCCACCGCCATTTTTATCTGGGTTTCATGGGATAAATTTAACGCATTGCTCACTAAATCCAACTCATAAGTCTGCTGTAAAATAGCTTGAGCAAACGGCAGTAATCGTTCCCCATGGGCGGTTAATGAAGGTTTTCGGCTGGTACGGTCAAACAGTGTGGTGTTGAGCTCAATTTCAAGGTTAGCGATCCCCTGACTCACCGCCGACTGCACCTTGCCCAACCGACGAGCACAGGCGGAAAATGAGCCCGATTGCGCCGTTTCAACAAACATTCTTAGCTGTTCTAAGTTATACATATCACTTTTCCTGATAGTAACTAACTATCTTCTTTCGCCAATATTGATGATTATAGCAATCAAGACGCACTGAACAACACAAATGAGACCGACCATGAACACCAAAGAACGAATTTTTCACAGCATATTATTTGAAGCGATAGCGTTAATATTTGTGATCACCGCAGCGACCGTCTTTACCGATGCAGGCGCAAAGTCGGCCACCGGATTAGCGGTCGGACTGTCGTTAATCGCTATGTGCTGGAATTACGTATACAACCTGGGATTTGACCGCGTATTTGGCGATAACCGCATTGAGCGTTCATTTAAAATGCGTATCGGCCACGGACTCGGTTTTGAGCTGGGTATGGTTTTCACCACACTCCCATTGATGATGTGGGTGCTACAACTAGACTTTGTCACCGTATTTATTATGGATATCGGCGTGGTTATTTTCTTCTTGGTGTATGCCATTATCTACAACTGGGCTTATGACCTGCTCCGCGAACGTATCATCTCTAGCAGTTGCAACTCTTTAAAACCAAGCTGAAGTAACGTTTATCCACGAGAAGCTTGTCACACTTGTTGTAAACATATTAGATTGAAAACTCAATGACTTATACCTATGTTAACGTTACGAACTTATTGAGGCATCGAACTCGTAATACACTGATAGATAACAAGGCAAGTCTAGCAATGAATATCGCAAACAGCAGCAGGCCACAATCTCGCAACTCAGGCTTCACTCTAATATCAATTCCACTAAAGATGTGATCAATTCAGAGCTTTCTCAGGGCTTTCAATTCAAGGCGCATTGTGGAAGAAATGGTTATTCCCTTTTAAGACAATGTAACGCAGCAGTGAATGTCCTGAGAAGCTCACTGCGTGCGGCTGATGTTTAAGGCATGGGAAAACCCCTTAATACAGCGCATGTGGCTTTCGATATACGACCGAATAGTCTATTTTGTTCCATACAAAATAAGACATTTCCACCCTCCTTGGCGGTCAGATTCAGGAGGTAGAGTGAAGCAGGATGCCAGAGCCGAGAATAACTATTAGCTACAGCCCACGTGCTTGTCTAAAGTGATTTAAATTCCCGCTGAATGAGCAACTATTTAATGGAATTGGTATAATAGAGTTGGTCGTTGTTGTTATTATCTTAGGCATTTTGGCTGTTACGGCTTTACCTAAATTTATCAATTTAAGCTCAGACGCAAACATTGCTGTGATTAAAGGATCTAAAGGTTCGATACACACCGCAGTTTCGCTATTTAAAGCTAAAACCATGACTTCTGGTAATGGCTTTACAGATGTGGTCGAGTTCTCGGGCATTAAAGGCAGTAACTACCAGCCATGGGCGGCAACGGAAAATGGTTATTCATCGGATTACTCTTCACCACCAGAAATATTTGAGGGCGCAGGCTTAGATGTTAACGACTGGGCTTACCGTATTTATGTATCAAACAGTAGCTATGCTGTTATTGCTGCACCTAGAAGTGTGCTAGATAAGAGTGAACCGAGTGCGGCCGAGGTTAAAGCGACTAACTGCTATTTTCAGTATCACTGGCAAACCGCTGGAGAACCAACAATAACAACAGTAATGACGGACTGCTAGAAGAGTAAAATTCTGAGTTAACAGCTATTATCAGCTAAGCGCTTCATAGAGGATATTGAGTTTGAACAATTATTTTGACAGCCCCTTTGTCGGAAAGTCACTGCAAGATCAAGTGACAAATCCTAATATCATTGTGGGAAAACACAGCTACTACTCAGGCTACTATCACAACCATAGTTTCGATGATTGTGCGCGTTACTTGCTGGCCGATAGAACCGATGTCGATAAGCTCGTTATTGGTAGCTTCTGCTCAATTGGTTCAGGTGCGGTATTTATGATGGCAGGTAACCAAGGGCACCAAAATAATTGGGTTAGTACTTTTCCATTTTTCTACCAAGAAGATGAGCACTTTGCTGACGCTAAAGATGGCTTTGAGCGTGCTGGTGATACCGTTATTGGCAATGACGTGTGGATTGGTACTGAAGCGATGATTATGAGTGGCGTTAACATTGGTGACGGTGCCGTTATTGCCAGTCGCGCCTTAGTGACTAAAGATGTCGCACCCTACTCTATTGTTGGTTCAAATCCGGCAAAACATATTCGTTTTCGTTTTTCTGAAACAGAAATATCGCAGTTGCTCGAAATGAAATGGTGGCAGTGGAGCGATGAGCAACTACAACAAGCAATGGCACTGATGTGCTCATCAAATATTAGTGGTCTATACGCTTATTGGCAGGGGTTAAGCCAAGAGTAGGCTCCCTCTTTCTTCATTATATGGGTAGCGGTGACTTAGCTTTCTCAATGTTTGACTTCACTTCTCTCCACCCGCTATGCGCACGGTTAAAACAACCACATTTTAGTGCTATGGTTAACTATATAGGCTGTTTTAAACATCGCGCAATCGCAACAAAACCATAACATTCTGATTCAAAAGATATTTAGCTAAACGGCACAGAAAATGCTTATTCTATAACCATTAATATCTCAAATAATGGGTTTAGCCATTTTATTGCAGTATCGCTAAACCTCGATATAAAGCCAAAGGAGCGGCAGATGTCAGTCACGTTAGAAGATAGACCCATAGAGCAGGTTCGTGAACAGGTTATTGATAAACTCATCGTTAACTATAGCCACGGGATAATATCCGCAGAAGCGTTTGAGCGTCGCCTCGACGATGCGATGGCCAGTGAATCCCATCAAGAGTTACTCGACTTAGTTGCCGACTTATCCCTATCTACAGATGACGAATACAGCAGCAAAAAAGATCAGCAATTTACGCCTAATTACGCCAGCAAAGAGGCTGATGACACATTAGTCATCAGCTGTATTCTTGGCAATAATGAGCGCAGCGGACAGTGGCTTGTTCCAAGTGAGATCAAGCTTAATAATGTGCTGGGTGAAACCGTTCTTGATTTTACCGATGCTATTTTTCAACATCAAAACATCACCATTAAACTCAACTGTGTTCTGGGTAGTGCTAAAGTATTTATTCCCGAAAATGTCAATGTGATCTGTAAAACCTACTGCGCCGGAAGTAGTATTGAAAACTGCGCACCGTCAATGGCAAACCGCCAAGCACCGGTTATCACCATAGAGGGTAAAGTGGTGCTTGGTAGCCTTTCAGTATCGGTGAAGCGCACCATCAAAGAGAAGTTTATCGCCTTCGCCAATCAGCTTAAAAATACTTTCAATTAACCGACATAAACAAACGCTCTAACGACATATGCAGGCTCTTGTCGGTGTGCGCTTTTAACGAGTGAACCGACATTTAAAGGCGCATCAACTGGCCCCGTTTATCAATGGGTAATAACCCTTGGGTGGCGCATAAAAAAGGCTCATCATTGCTGCTGAGCCTTTACTCTGTAGTCACTACCAGCTAAGAATTCGTTAAGAAAGTTAACCGACTAACTGATGGCGAAATACTTTCTCATTCATCTTGTCTAATTCATTCAGCCATTTACCTACGGTTTCTTCATCATGAGGAGCCGGCGAAACACCCAACGCCAGATCGCCTGCAATGAGTGATTCAATAGCGACAGCCACTGTCAAAGAAACCAGACGAGCCATGGCGGAGCCACGCTCATCACCCACGGCATCGATACCATAACTTGAGTGCCAGATCGTTTGCTCACCTTGAGGGTCTTTAACTTCGAGTTCAACAGAAAGTACCACACGGTCGGCTTCACCCACATCGTATTGGTGCTTGTCCCACAGCTCGTCACTTAGCTTGGTCAAACGCGCAAGCCCGGCATCGCCAACGGCAGCATCGACCTCGGTAAATAACCCGCTCCAAGCAGTTGACCAACCATTAAGTCTTAGCGTACCACGAACAAACTCTTGAATATTCCAGTCATCACCAAAGCCATATTGCTGCTGAAATGGCAGTGAATCACGGTTAGGATATGCCTGAAAAGTCTCAAGGCTTGCGTCACTCATGCGCATATCGAAAGCTGATAGTGCTAACCACGGTTTTTCAGTCTGCTTAACTTCACCATCTTGAGTCCACTGCGCTGGGGACTTAAGCGCTTTTAATACGCCAAGTGGTGACCAAGAAAATTTATACTTAAATTCGTTAGCCACTTTTGGGAAGCCACCGCAATAGGAGCGGAAGCTATGTTGATTGGCCTTATCAAATTTATCCGATGCCTGATATTTGGCTATCAAGGCGTGAGCGAGCAGATGATCAAGCCCTGGATCTAGCCCCACTTCATTTACGAAGCACAAGTTTAACGATTTGGCCTTTGCATCCAGCGCCAGCATCTCGGGCGAGACGTAACTACTCGAAACAAAATGCGCATTTTGACCAAGGCATAATTCGGCCACATGTACATGCAGGGTCGCAGGCAGCATTGAAATAACCACATCGCCGGGATTAATCTCAGCTTCTAAACTGAGCCACTCTAGTTGCTTAGTCGGAATATTAATGCCTAAGTGGCTCACTGCTTGCTCAGCTTTAGCTAAGGTACGGTTCCACAGAATAAGTTTTTGACCCGATTGAGCGACTTTTTTAATTCCCGGAAGTGAAGAGAGTCCGGCGCCTAGCCAATGGATAGTTTTCATTTTTGTAATCTCTTTAATGTTAATCAATGTGTATGTGATTTATCGGCTTAGCTTGTTATACCTGACCGAGTTTGTCAGCGAAGATGTGATTAGCTCTCTGCCAAACGCCCTGGGTGAGGTCATCGAGCTGCAGCAGGTGTGGTAGCAACTGTTGGCAAAAATCCTCGCTACTCTCAACAGGTAGCAGCGAAGGTAAGTGGTCGATGGCGATCAAGTCGACAGGATTTTCTCCGTCGACTATACGCAGGCATGGCTCATCAAAGGTGGTACAGCTAGAATAGATCGGCAAAGGGTTGTATGTGCCATATGGATCGCAACTCACATCGCAAATGATAGCCAGTCGACGTGGGTCAATGTCATTTACGTTCAACATTGGCAGGGTAATAAAGGGTGGCAGGGCTTGCTGTACGAAAACGCAATTAACCAGCACATCAAAATCTAAAATATCCTCGAAAGGGCCACCTATTTGAGTCTCTGCAATATCCCATTCGGTCACATCTGCACCGACACATTTGGCCATCTCGACAGCGCCACGACCACTTCTGCCTTTTGCACCGATCACCAATACCTTAGGCGCCTGAGACAGCTGACTTATGGCACTTGTCACATCATCGACCAATGCCTGTTTGCTTGGCATAGATGTCAGTTTAGGCAACACAGGGCCATCAACTTGTTGGCGGCGACCAAATGCTTTGAGAGCCACTGCCGCACCAGCAAAGCCCGCCCAATAACCAAATGCAGCCACGCGGCGCTGCTTGTCATCCACTAAATATTCAAGATCGTATAGCGTACCGTCACCCGATTTAAATCGACGAAGCACTTCTTGCCAGCCCTGTTGCTCCTTATATACATGAGCAAAATGGATATGACGATGCGTCAGTGGCCAACTCGCTTCACTGAGCTCTTTTAGCCCTAGGATGATGGTGTCACTAGGGGCACTTTGCCAACTATGAGCCGGTTTAATGTCGCAGCCTATCTCTTTGTATGCTTGAGCCGGAATAGCACTCAGCGTCGACTCTTCGACAGTGATCTTAAAGCCTGCCTGCAATAATTGCTCGGCAACGCTAGGGGTCAAGGCAATGCGTTCCTCTAAGGGCTTAGTTTCTGCACGCAACCAAATATGGACTTTTGTCATACCGCTAGATCTCCTGCAAGCCTACCCGCCTGCTAAGGTTTACACACTCAAAAGTGAATGGGTGATAAATTGCTATTGAAAAGTAGTTAGTGTATACAATATTCAGCGACACACAAGCTTAACATACCGACTACAACTACAATACAATTAGGTTCTGGGAGCATAATGGCAATGGAAGCGCTACAAACGAAGGTCGTCGAATATTCTCCAAACAGCGTGAAACTGCTGGCGCAGAAACATTTTAAGATAGCTGTCGAGGTTAAGGTTCTGCCTGGTTATGATGATCTCAATTTTCTGCTTAGCGATAGTGCCGGCAAGCGTTTTATCCTTAAAATTGCCAATGCAGATGAATCACTAGCCGAGTTAGATATGCAAAATGCAGCAATGAACTACCTCGACCAACAAAACTTTCAGCCCTACCAGCTACCTAAAGTGATTAAGAATCAATCTGGTCATGAAATCACGCCTCTGCAGGATAAACACGGCAGGCCGAGACAGATGCGCTTGCTGAGCTATGTGGCCGGGACTTTCTATAGCGAACACAAGCTACTCAATACACACCACCATCAACAACTTGGCGTCTTGCTGGCTAAACTAGATTTGAGTTTGCAGGGCTTCTCCCATAGAGCGGCATCACGCCATTTTGACTGGGATCTTAAACATGCTGAGTCGGTGATCCGCGCTAAGGTAGATTTGATTTCAGAGCAGTCTCGACGAAAGCAAGTACTGACTATTCTGTCGTTGTTTGAGCAGCAAGTGAGCCCCTTTAAAGCTGAGTTGCCACAGGGCGTGATCCACAACGACGTGAATGATTATAATCTACTGCTCAGTAGTGCAGATGAGGATGCTGAGGTTGTCGGTCTGATCGATTTCGGTGATATGGTGCATAGCTATCAGGTCAATGAACTCGCTATCGCCTGCGCTTACGCCATTCTTGGCACAGACACGCCGCTGAAAATAATTAAAGCCATTACCCTCTCCTATCACCAATATCGGCCGCTAAATGGCGCTGAGATCTGGGTCTTATTACCTTTAATAGCAGCTCGACTTGCGGTCAGTGTATGTAACTCCGCTGAGGCTATTCTGGCTGAGCCAGATAATGATTACCTCATGGTAAGCGCTAAACCTGCATGGGCCGCTATCGCTACACTGCTTAAATTGGATGCGAAAAGTACTAGTTTCGAGTTGCAACGGCTGTGTTTTTCATCAAAGAGCCCATCGCCCATTACTGCGGATAATACTCAGTTTGAACGACATCAAGATATTGTCAGCCAACGAGAGCAGCGACTATTCAAGACCTTGAGCGTCTCATATCAACAGCCGTTGATCATTGAACGCGGCCAGGGACAGTTTCTACTTGATGAAAACAACATCGCCTACTTAGATATGGTCAACAACGTCTGCCATGTTGGTCACTGTCATCCCGCCGTTGTAGCGGCGGGTCAAACGCAAATGGCTAAGCTAAATACCAATACCCGTTATCTCAATGACAATATTATTCAGTACAGCCAAGCCTTGCTCAAGACCTTTCCAGAGAGCTTATCGGTAGTCATGTTTGTTAATTCAGGCAGTGAAGCCAACGAGCTTGCTATGAGGTTAATGCGCTGCAAGACACAATCGGATGAGTTATTGGTGGTTGACGGCGCCTACCACGGCAATACTAATAAGGCGATCGAGATAAGTCCCTATAAGTTTAATGGTCCAGGTGGTGAAGGGGCCGGGGCACATATTCATGTAGTGCCCATGCCTGACCCTTACCGAGGTGAACATAAGGGCATGTCTGTCACAACGGGTCTGGCGTACGCCCGCCCAGTAGAACAGGCGATCGCACAGCTGCAACAAAGCGGCAAGCCTCTTGGAGGATATATCTGTGAGTCTTTGCAGGGAGTCGGTGGCAATCTAATCATGCCAAATGGTTACCTTAAAGCCGTTTATAGCGCGGTACGTAAGGCTGGTGGTATCTGCATTGCCGATGAAGTTCAGGTTGGCTTTGGTCGAGTCGGTACGCATTGGTGGGCATTCGAAACTCAAGATGTGGTACCAGATATCGTCACTTTAGGTAAGCCTATCGGTAATGGTCATCCCATGGCAGCAGTAGTCACAACCAAAGAGATTGCTGATGCGTTTGTAACTGGTATGGAGTACTTCAATACCTTCGGCGGTAACCCCGTTTCATGTGCCATAGGAAAAGCGGTATTAAATGCCATCGATGATGAAAACATGATGCAAAATGCCCAGCATACTGGCGACTATATGCAAAGATGTTTAGAGATATTAAAGCAGCAGTTCGACATCATTGGTGATATTAGAGGCTTGGGCCTCTTTATTGGTGTTGAGCTAGTAGAGGACGAGCAATTAACTCCCGCAACAGAAAAAGCAAAGCTATTAGTTGAATGGTTCAAATCGCGTCATATCTTACTGAGTCTCGACGGTCCTTTCAGTAATGTACTTAAAATTAAGCCACCGATGGTATTTAACCAAGGCAATGTGGATTACTTCATTGAGCAACTGACGCAGGGGTTGTCTCAAATAAGTAAATAATCACTATAGGCCTAGGCCCTTTTGTTTAGTTTATAAGGCCTTAGGCAAACGTTGCTCAAGGATATACGGCCACTGCAATGTAACTACTTAAAAATGGTTGTTGCAGTTAAGGAAGCGCCGACACTAAAAATAATAAGGAACATATTATGACCTCGAATCAAGCACCTTCAGAGCAAGATCACAATAAGACTCTCAAGGCCAAACAAGATGAGCAGACTAAGAGGATCCCTAGCCTGTTTGATGCGCTTATTCCAGTGTTTGCACTTGTGTCCATGTTGTCAGCCGCGGTTTACCTCTATTCGTCCGATAGCTCCTACGGGGCTAATCAGATAGCCCTTATATTGGCGGCATGCATCGCACTCATCGTTGGTGTCAAAAATGGCTATAGCTGGAAGGAGATGGAGGCTGGTATCGTTAAAAGTGTCGCCGTATCAGTCGGGGCGCTACTCATTCTATTCTCTGTTGGTTCTTTAATTGGCACCTGGATACTCGCTGGCACTGTACCGACGATGATCTACTACGGTATGTTACTACTCAATCCCGAATATTTTTATGCCGCCGCCTGTCTATTATGTGCCGTTATTGCCATTAGTATTGGTAGCTCTTGGACCGTAGCTGGCACACTTGGTATTGCGTTAGTGGGCGTTGCGGCTGCCATGGGGTTAAGCGTAGAGATCACCGCCGGCGCTATCATCAGTGGCGCCTATTTTGGCGATAAAATGTCGCCGATGTCCGATACTACCAACCTTGCCCCAGCGGTAGCTGGCACAGATCTATTCAGCCATATCAGGCACATGGTATGGACCACGATTCCTAGTATTATCATCGCGCTGATAGGGTTTCTAATCCTAGGCTTTACGAGTACTTCGAGCGGAGAAGCTGGTGACTTGCAAGAGAGTATGTTGCTATTGCAGCAGCAGTTTAATCCTGGACTTCACCTCTTGTTACCACTGCTGGTGGTTTTAGTATTAGCTTATAAGAAGATGCCTGCGTTTCCCACGGTCATTCTTGGTACCATCGCAGGCGCTATCTGCGCTGCACTGTTTCAGTTTGATGGCATCATCACCTTTGCCAATGATGATAGTCTGCCGCCATTGGTCGCTATGGTCAAAGGGATCTGGACCGCCATGTTTAATGGCTACACTGCGAACACTGGCGATGAAGTGCTCGATAGTTTACTCAGTCGAGGTGGCATGAGCCAGATGACCAATACGGTCTGGTTGATCCTTTGCGCAATGGCATTTGGTGGCATTATGGAGGTCACTGGTCTACTTCAACGTATTTTGCAGAGCATGTTGAGCTTAGTCACCTCTAGTGGTAGCTTGATAATTACCACTTTAGCGACCTGTATTGGTGCAAACCTCATTACCGGCGATCAGTTTATTGCCATCATTTTGCCTGGTCGTATGTTAAAAGCTGAATACACCAAGCGCGGGCTTGCAGCGAAAAATCTGAGTCGAGCATTGGAAGACTCCGCCACCATCACCAGTCCACTCGTCCCCTGGAATACCTGTGGTGCTTACATGGCCAGTACATTGGGAGTGGCTACTATTGCTTATCTACCGTACGCCTTCTTCAACTTAGTTTGTCCATTAGTCAGTGGCACTTATGCCTACTTTAATTTCAAGATAGAGAAACTGGAAGACCTACCCGAGTTCATTGAGGCTAAAGCATAGGCTACATACAGGGGCTAAATGACATTCCCTCCAAAAATAGCGAGCATATTTGCTCGCTATTTTTGTTAACTAGATCGCTAAAATAACCAAATCTAACCTTTGCTAAAATCCATAATGGTGTAATGTTGGTACAACAACGTTATAAATTTCTGTTCACCGTTCAGGGGTACCTATGCTAAATGAGAATCACGCACTTATTTTCGATTTCCCAGAATTTAAACAAGACATTGTTTATTTGAACCATAAAGACGAAGAATTTCAAGGACTATCCAAGCAGTACCACTTATTAGATTACGAAATTCGTCAGCTAGAAATTGACGGTAGTCCGACCGATGACGAACACATGCATCAGCTCAAAGTGCAGCGGGCGAATTTAAAAGACATCTTATTTCAAAAATTGAAAGATCATCACGCCGAATAAGCTTGTAAGGGGACGGGAAGCAACCGCCCCCTTTTGCCTCACCCCATTATAAAAATAATGCCACGCCGACAACGCTATCA
Source organism: Shewanella sp. KX20019 (assembly GCF_016757755.1). NCBI lineage: Bacteria > Pseudomonadati > Pseudomonadota > Gammaproteobacteria > Alteromonadales > Shewanellaceae > Shewanella > Shewanella sp. KX20019. The sequence continues at coordinate 4,146,172 of NZ_CP068437.1, forward strand.
CAGCTAAAGCTGCGAGCCCCTCTAGCGACTCAAATAACAAACTGTATTTCCGTTAGTTCAAGAGTGTTGTTGAGGCATGCCCCTACCTCACATATTGCTAGCCGTTATGTGACTGACCGATTAAGTTTTCAGCTTTATTTTATTAATGTGATCTACACACCTATATTTCAGCGCACACATGTACGCATAATAAGCCATTAGCGATATTGACTATTGGAGTTTGCAATGCAACACCTTGATTGCCCACAGTGCAGCAAAAAGATCGACCTTAATCTAGTGACCTGCCCCCAATGTCACGCAGTTCAAGGGTTAGAAGCCTTCTCTGGCGTCGATCCTAACATCCGCATTAAAAACCAAAAACTGGCAATATGGTTTGGATTTTTATTCGGTGGGTTAGGCTTACATAAGTTCTATTTAGGTCAACACCTGAAGGGCAGCTTGTACTTAGTCTTTAGCTGGACGTTAGTGCCGATAGTGGTCGGCTGGGTCGATGCTGTGCGTACCTTGAAAATGAGTCCCTTTAATTTTCAACAACGTTATTGCCGTAGAGAGAGTCAGCACTACATTTAACGAGTAACATTTAGTCTAAAAAGTACAATGTTTTCTATGCTGTATTGATGTCTCTAATGATCTTCGAACAGCATATAGACTAAACATATAAGCTTTAGTCACTGACAAAGAAGCCGCTCAGACAAGCGGCTTAAATATTAAAACGATCATATCAGCAAGTGTTTACAACGCAGTACTACTGTCGCTAAACAACGCCTTTTCAATGCCATTCAGGGTATTAATGCCATCTCGATGACTCACCATATCGGTAATAATCGTGGCTCCGTTGTCTTGCTTTTCAATACTGTACTGCGATGAACTACCGCTAAATTTAACGCCGTTGTTACCACTATTACCGGTGATATTGTTATCTAGTTGATTAACGACCACATTGCTATCTAGGTTGCCTGTTAACGTCACATCCTTAAGGTATTGCGAATGGTGGGTATAACCGATGTCACGATTAAACTTCAGGCTAAAATCACCCATAAAGCTCGCATCAATTCTGGCATTATAGGTCAGGTACGAATGAAAGAATTTATTGTGCATCAACTCAGCACCTAATGGATCTTCACTACTGATTTCAGCGCGTGTTTTGGCTGTATATCCGCCCCACATACTGTGAGTTTCGCTGCCAGTCCATGCCCCCCACAAACCATAATAAGCATCGATAACTGACGCGAGATATTCTTGAGTTAAACTATTTTCAGCAGTGAGTTCAGTGATCCAATTTGCATCCCCACCCCACAGCTTGTCATTTAACGCAGTGATTTGAGCGGCTCTAATTTCAGCTTGATAGCCAGGCAGGGCGCCTATGAACTCACTATTTTGGTCTACCCCGATCCCATAATCATGCATCATATGCAGGATCTCTTCAAAACTCGCATCACGATGCTCTTCATAGCTTTGATTGATATACCAAGTGCCACCTTCAACTTGAATTTCATTTTGATATAGCGGTTGTCCGCCTAGCTCTGTAGCTGCGTTGCTACCATCATCACTGCCATTGAGGAGTATTAGAATAGCACCATTATCTGCCATCCTATTGGCCACAACAGATTTGTCACTACCATATTCAGAGCCTGGTAAATTGGTCAGATAATGGGTCAAAATAGCGCGGGAGCGCACTATCTGATTATCACTAATCAAGTCTTGCGCAATAATATGGATAGGCTTGCCATTGGGCGCTTTAATTTGTGTATAACGATTAAATTTAAGTGCTGCGCTATAGGTCGTCGACAATGTTGCAGGTACAGCCTCTATATCGAGTGCCTTTATTTCTGCTGACAGTCCAACTCCTGAATTATTGTTGCCACCGGAAGGCGTGCTCGAAGAGTCAGAATTACAGGCCACTAAGGCCATTAAACTTGCTGTTACAACCCCAACCAATATTACTTTAGCCACCATAATCTACTCCTAATACCTCTTTGATTTGAGCTGTAAAATTAACATGACCATCAAGCTCGTAGGGTAAGAGAAAGTAAGTAAATTACACGCTATGTAAGCACATGTAAGCGAACTGTATTTAGTGACAACATCCTGTAAAATCAAACTCGTCAGCGAAGCATTTCTATCATACATTGGTAGAGTTAATATTAAGGTAAACAGTTGTGAGTAAAGCAAATATACTCATTGTTGAAGATGATAAAGAGATCTCTCGTCTCACCGCAATGTATCTTGAAGCTGAAGGTTACAGTAGCCACATTATCAATGATGGCTTACAAGCAGTAACCGCAGTACGGCTAGAGCAGCCAGAGTTAGTCATTCTAGATTTAATGCTGCCAGGCTTAGACGGTGTATCAGTTTGTAAACAGCTGCGCAAATTCTATCAAGAACCTATATTGGTGTTAACCGCCTGCAGCGATGACATCAGCGAGGTAAGCTTGCTAAAACTTGGTGCGGACGATTATCTCACTAAACCTGTTCGCCCCCATGTCATGCTGGCCAGAATTGAAGCCTTGCTCAGGCGCAGCCACCCCGTGACACCAAGCCAAAACCAGTTACAAGTTGGCCTGTTCAATATTGATACCAATAAACAAGTTGTTAGCTACGACAATCTAACACTTGTGCTCACTACCGCCGAGTACGATATGTTACTGCTGCTTGCTTCTCATGCTGGCACCATCGTTTCTAGAGAAGATTGTTGCCGCGCGTTAAGAGGCATAGATTATGATTTTAATGACCGTTCAGTTGATATGCGGATCTCAGGACTAAGAAAAAAACTCAATGATGACACGCCCCCCTACAAAACCATATTAACGATACGTAACAAAGGATACATGTTGATCAATGGCTAACTATCTTCCACCTCTTTTTACTCGCCTTTACTTGAGTTTGCTGACGGCACTGTTTGCCAGCATTATCTTAACTCTGTACTTAAGTGAACAGTTTTTAGAGCAAAGTGATGTGGTCGATTTTTATGATGATAGCTATCAAACTTTTATTGAAGTCACCTCTGACATCCAACGCACCCACTTGTCTGCGGAGCAATATATTAATAACTCTCAAGGGCTGCATCCTCAATTCGATATGACTTGGAAAGCAAACTGGAATGCCGACCGAGACTGCTCAAGCTGCGAGTTTTTGAGTAATATTGCAGGGGTATCGATATATCAATTGGCGGATGAGCAGCTGCTGGCTGTTTATCCGCTTTACCAAACTAACGGCAGTATTTTGATTGCGGATCGTCTGCCTAGCAGTTTTCTTGTTGATGCTCCCTATCGTCAACAGAGCAGCAGTTTGATTGAATTATTGCGCGATGATCCCGCAGAATTTATCCCCTATTTACTGTTACTCGTGGTGATTATCACTATAGGCACTACGCTATACTTTTCAGTGCATCGATTACAGACGCAGATAAATCAACTTGTCGATACCAATAAACAGTTTGGTAAAGGCAATCTCCATATTAGGGCCAATCAAAGCTACTCCGAGCCAGTGAATGAGTTAGCAGACAGTTTTAACCGAATGGCAGATGCCATCACTGAAACGGTAAAAGAGAATCAAGTGTTTGCTCAAGCTGTTCCCCATGAAATGCGCACGCCATTGAGTCGAATTCAACTCGCAACCGGATTACTGCGCCAACGCAGCCAGCAAAACGAAGCGCTAGAACTACTGGATGATATCGACAGCTATATCGATGATATTGAGAAGTTAACTCGCCAAGTGCTGACCTTCTCAAAGCTTAATGCAACATCAAATCAAGGTGATAGCCAAAACAAGCAGCTCATAAAGCTTGATGAATATTTGCAGAGTCGAGTAAAACAATTAACCACTGATAATGGAATCATCGTAAATTTAAATCTGCAACCATTTCAGTTTGAATGTGATCCAGCCTACTTACGGCTGATGTTTGATAATCTGTTTAAAAATGCACTAATGTATGCCAGCACTCAAGTAGAGGTCTCAACCAGTTTTAGCCACAACAGGCTCATTATCAGTGTGGACGATGATGGCCCCGGCATTGATAGTCAACAATTTGAAACCATCTTTCTGCCCTTTGCACGCTTGGATAGGAGCCGCAGCCAACAAACTGGCGGTTTAGGGCTTGGCTTGGCTATTGCCAAAGCAGCTGCAAGACGCATACAGGGGAAGTTAACAGTCAGTCGCGGCCATTTAGGCGGTGCTAATTTTAGCTGCCAGCTCTTCTATCACGACCATCAACAAGATTAACTAAACTTCCTCAGAGCTAACCAACCGCTAGGGAATGACTGCTTCCCAGCACAATATCAAAGCGCATGGACTATAATTAGGGCTAATGTCACGTCGGTGAAAAGAGGCAATATTATGACTATTTCAAACCGATTAAATAAGTACCTTGTGGAAAATGAGGTCAAGTATGATCTTGTCTCTCACCCCCACAGTGTAAGCTCACTAAACTCAGCCATTGGGGCTCATGTGCCTGCAACCCAGGTCGCTAAGGCTGTGATTTTAGAAGATCATGAAGGCCGAAAAATAATGGCAGTACTACCCGCCAATCACAAAGTTAGTTTACGTTCGCTCGGAGACAAGCTAAATCGGGATCTGCACCTACTCAAGGAGCAGCAGATCTACCCAATGTTTAATGATTGCGAGAATGGAGCTATCCCCTCCCTTGGTGCAGTTTATAACTTAGAAGCCGTTTATGATGACCTATTAGTCAACGCCAAGGAGATCTACTTCGAAGCGGGCGACCACAGCAGCCTGGTGCACATGAGCCGACAGTCTTTTATTCGACTCATCAAGGATGCTAAACACTTACGATTTAGCTACCAAAGTGTCCATTAACGCCCAGCTGTATTTATTCATGCTCAAGCTTCTCAATGCCTATAGCGACCAATGAATACCTACCTGTAAATGCTGACCAGCTTCTTAGATAAGGACTATTGTTATGCAGCGTTCACGTCCAAGTACATTTTCGCTCATAGTGGCAATACTGTTTGCCCTCATTATTAGTAATGCCAACGCCAATTCAGTGAAAAAATTGTCTATCTCTGCGCCGAATGGCTTTAGCAAAGCACCAACAATTACCGTCTACTCAAGTACAGGCGAAAAGTGGGATAAGATTGATAAAACCAAGATCAGTCGGTTCTCAATCAACTTGAATGCAGAGTGTAAGTATGAAGGTAAGGGCAATAAAGCCTATAAAGGCAGGATGAGCGTATCAGGATTTTCTCTAGTCGGTGATAGCGCAGAGCCTGCTAACTTCTTAATCCCGCATAGCAAAGAGGCTTCAGGTCAGTACAGCTACACCAACGGCCAGAATCTTAGTCCTAGTGCCGTATGCAATAATGAATTAAACAAACGGCTATCCTCTGAACCAACACTCAGTAAGTACCATCTGTTGGCGAAAGGCTTCAAGGTTAATTATCCAGCGGCTTTTACTGTCGGCTATCATTTAACCTGTAAACCCACCGGTCTTGGCTTTACAGATACCTCGTCAAAAAGTACCCAAGTGAACGCAAAGATAGCCTGCCTCTCCTCTGCCCTTGCCGAGACTAAAATACCCAAGCCCAAGCCTAAAAAAGCCACCATGGTGCAGCTCCCCCTAATCAAGAACGTTAGCTTCAAGGCGAAGCCTAGCACCTATAAAGGGAGTTGCCCTACGGGCGTCGAGTTCAATGGCAGCATAGTCAGTAATAACGCTGGCTCGGTGAAATATCGATACGTGAGTCATGACGCAAAAATATCGCCAACCTTCACACTCAAGTTCACAAAAGCAGGTACGCTTGCCGTCAGAAGTTGGCACCGTACAGTTTCAAAACCAGAAGCGAGTCAGACGTTAGCTGTTAATGGTTCCAGCACGAATAACGCCATTCAGGGTTGGTATCGTTTAGAGGTATTATCGCCGCAGCCTAAAACCGCGGTAACGGCTAAATATAAAGTCGAATGTGTAACACCGACACCGGCACGAGCGCAGATAAAGAATTGATAGCCAATGGGTTTATCCTCGCTCTACCTGAAGCTGCAGGATTTAGCTAGAACCGGGGAAATAGACAGTCGATGTAGAAGTTGGACACTTGAGCTATTCTCATCGTCTGAATGTCAAAGAGTTTAGTCGCTGAGACTTCATTCGTTGAGCGAAATAAAAGGCAAGTTAAAGCAGGTTGACGTTATACAGGATCATCCTGATAGCGCAATATATCCCCTGGTTGGCAGTCTAAATAGCGACAAATAGCCTCCAGAGTTGAAAAGCGAACAGCCTTCGCCCTGCCCGATCTAAGAATTGACAAGTTCTGCGGGGTGATACCAATTGCCGCCGCAAGCTCTGTTGATTTCATCTTGCGTTTAGCCAACTGCACATCAAGTTCTATCACGATAGCCACTATATGGTTAACTCTTGTTCTGATTGCAGCAATAACCCTTGCAACATAACTTCAGCAATAACAATAATGATTAAGCCCACCAGCAGCATTGCGATGTCATTTTCTCCGAGGCTAATGGTTCGCTTAAGAGCCAACTCTGAGTACATATTATTCATAATAATGCTCAATATGGGTGGATATATTATGTTTAGTAAAAATTGCCCCACTAGGGTCCAACCTAAATAGCGAAAACAGTTAATATTGGCTAATTCAAACACTTTTCCCCGCTGGTATAAACTAAACAAGCGCAATAATACACAATTAATAATCACTAACGGGATTATCTGTATTAACCCCATTAGCAACACTTCGTTGAAGCCATGCAATGCTAATTGCTCTGCTAACACACTCCAATTACCAGCGACTTCTAGCCCCAGCCAAGCTTCCATGCCACCTTCTCCACCAATAACCACATGGTGATCTTGATGGAACACACCAATCGCTATACTCAGCAGCAGAGACAATAACGTAAAATAGAGACCAAATTTAACCATCAAGCTCAGTACTTTTATTCTATTCATAATGTTTCAGCCTTGCCTGCCAACAGCACTTTTTCAATAAATGCCTTATATTGAACCGAAAATAATGCTGACTTAATCGCATTACCATGGCCTTTTCCTGTGGCGATAAATAGCTGTTTGTTTGGTGTGGCCGCACTTTCATACAAGGTTTTTGATAAACTAACCGGAGTAGTGTTATCGTTTTCCCCCACCATTACCAGCAACTCTCCAGAGTAAGTTTCGATATTAGCCAGATTATCAATATTGGCAAGTTCATCGCTAATATCAAGCTCAATGAAAGGCGATGCATACCATGGCACTTGCGCGTCGATCATCGCCTTAGCCGTTGTTGTTGAGCCCTCCAAAACTAGCCCATCTACTGGTCGCTGACTAGCCAGCCTCCCAGCTATCATGCTGCCCAATGATAATCCGTGAACAATAACGGGCAGTTTTGCCAAGCTTGGGGCTGACTTAACGTAGTCGTAAATATCGCTCGCATCAGATTCTAATGTACTGATACTTGGAACGCCTTTACTCATCCCGTAGCCACGATGATCCATGATCAGCAAGTTATTATCGAATTGACTCAATATTTTTGCCAACTCTCCACCCTGCGACTCGAATCTAAACTGATTCCCGCCAAAATATATCAATGTAAATCGAGCATTTGGCTGTGTGATAAGCGCACCTTTCAATCGAGTGCCGTCTATCGCGCTAATACTGATAAGTTCTAGTGCTTGTTGTCGTTCCCAAGTATCGACATCCGCCTGGCTAATTGAATCATCAGGATATAAAAAGTGTTCCTCTGTCACCGAAATAGACTGACAAGCCGACAACATCAATAATCCCAAAAATAGCGTAACGTAATTTGTAGCGCGCTCCATTTAACATCCTTATTTAACTCAAGCTAATTTACACTAAAAACTACCCAAACTATTAACATTAGTCAATAATTAATTATCGTTAAACGGTAATTGAATACACGTGAGTATAGTTTTAAATTGGCCTCTTTGATGTTGAAGCAACAGATTACAATCACAGGTATTAATGGAAAGTTTGCGTGCCGATGACATCGAAGGGAATGAGTAGAGCGATGGTGTTAGAAAAATATTAAACGCCGTAAAAACTGATAGTTTACGGCGCTAACAATTTAATTTGGATACCTAGTAGAACTAAGCATCCTCTTCATGCATATAACCCTCTATTAACGCTATCTGCTCCGCCAGTTCATCATTTTTTGAGGTGAGTCGGTAACAGCCATGGGCCATTTTCTCTAAGCTGATATTATCGCCAGCGCCTAAATGCAGTTGTTCGACGATCTCTTGTGGTAACTCCAGCCCTAACCCTTTACCCACATTTTTAACCTTGAGTTCTGTCATAATCATTACCTATGTATCTGTCTTACATTCAGTCTGTGGTAAAAATGAGGCTGATGTAAGAACCAAATAATTACTTCAAATTATAGTTGATTTCGCAGGCGCCGAACGATATGTCACTGCACCATTGGCTGAATAGTGGTTGGTTATTGATAAAGGCAACATTCTCGGCTGCAAAATCGATGAAATGTAAAAAGATGGATTACAACAGAAAAAATCACAGACCAACGGCTAGCTTAAAGCTAGCCGTTGGCTTGAACATTACCCCATAGTCACCAAGCTACAAGCGCAGATATTGGTGCTAGGTAAAAAGTACAACAGCGCAGTATTTTCGGTTTGGTTACGACTAGCGATTTGAATCGTCAAGTTGTGTACTCCCTTCTCCGTTATATTACGACTGGCGAACGCTTCTAAATGGTTCGCATGTAAAGGCAATGGCAACTCGCTATTATGTCGAATGAGCTTACTACTGACCAAATTGAGGATATAGATATCCTTGTCCTTATTCGCACTCAGCACATCGCCCTTTAACTGTAGGGTCGCAATGGGAATACCGTCGGTGGTGAAGTATCGATAACTAATACTAGCCGAGCGTTTTTGCAGAGCAAAATCAGCAATCATTGAGTGGTGTTCAATGACATTGGTTCTGGGATTCATGGCAACCAGTTCATTGCGACATGACAACACAATGTCCACTTCGGTTGCCTTAATGTGCTGATAAACAATTATTCCTATGACTAGCGCCAATAGCCCGCCACTTAACACTATTTTTAGCTGTTTAATCACAGAGTGATACCTCCTTGAGCCAGTCTTCTGAAATAAATTCAGGGCTTAAGCTAAAGTCGATAGTTTTAATGTTTCTCATCAATGTGCCGCCTTTCGCTGTTTTGCCAAGCATAGATACATTAAGCACCTGCATATCATTTGAAAATGCGAGGTACACCCTATCCCATGTCAAATGAGGGCAACGATTTAGTGCAAATACAACCTTGGCTTCGACGGACACCTCTTGCCGTAATCTAATTCTCGGCGACTCTAACCAAGTGAGTATCAGTTTTTGTCCATTATCCAACACTATGTTACGGCTGGTTTTAATCGGCGCATCAATATGTTTAAACAAAATATACTCATGCATAGCCGTCACCACGGCAATACAACTAATAAAAAGTGCCGTCACGGTTAATAAAAGGTACTTTTTACGTGCTTTAGAGTGCTGCGACCAACTTGCATTAGGCGCAGCTATATTTAACCGATAACCTTTTCGGGGAAAGGTCTCAATTAATTCAGCATGTGCTTCGCCAAAATGCTTCCGTAAGGTGAATACGGCTTTTGCTACAGCAGATTCACTCATCACTGCAGTTTGCGATCCCGCACAAGCAAGCTGACCTTTACTCATCACCTGATTTGGGTGAGTAGCTAACAGTTCAAGCACCTGACATTCGGTGCGTGTTAGGTGTACCGAACTTTGAGTTTCACTATTGAATAACTGACTATTGGCAATATCAAATTCAAAGATTTTTAACCGCATATCAATAGCGTCCATATAAAATCGTTAAACTATTTTACTGCAATTACAACAGCACAAACATCCTGTTAATCACAATTTGCAATACGCGATATTATTTATTGCAACTTTGCATTAGTTCTAATCTATCAGCTCATAATGTCGGCCCTATCATTGTTTTTCCTAGCCTTTTACCCTTATTGCATGGGATCTTAAATAGCAATATTACCCGTAGGTTTTTATTGCTCACTTATTTTCAGAGAAACTCACTGACTTACAATGCATCCTCCATCGAAAATTCAAAGGTGTATATGCAATTTTTCTTGTGCATCATAACTTTATTAGATCTAGATCAATAAACTCTAGCAGTAATAAGCAGGATAAAACGCTGTAATCAGCATTACATCCGTTACGAGCAAGCAATACAGGTGTTATTTACCACTAATCACGCGCTTAACAGTAGTTAACACCAACGCAGAGCCCAACCATTACGGCAACAATTTAGGTGGAAATTACTTTGAGCTAGCTCTCATCAGCATTTCTCAGTCCTGTCATTCTTATCTCAAGCCAATGCAGCGTTGATTTGCACTCCAACAGGAACAACATTTTAACTACCTGCAGCTAATTCAAAACGCTCAAGCTGAGTATTGAGTGACATATAAAAAAAATGGGACATAAAATGATGAAAACACTAAATAGAAGACAAGCAATCAACCGTATTATTGGCATTTCGTCAGTTGCAGCAGGTACAGCTTTAGTGGCAAACCCAGTTATAGCAGCAGTAACAAACAGTGATGGAGAGTGGAGACTAGCAGTAGGTGAAAAATTAGCTTACGCCAAACTAGACCCTATGACGGTTGCTAAACGCGCCTATGAAACGGGTAACGGCTGTATGTTCCAAGTGTTTGACAGCATCATTCAAAGTTTAGCTCTGTCAGATTCACCAGACGCTGAAAAATTTGCACTATTGCCTACAGGTCTTGCGGTATATGGCTGGGCGGGCATGCTTGGTGAAGGAACTGTTTGCGGTAATATTAACGCCACCGGTATGTTAGCTAATTTATTGAGTATTAACGGTGAACAAGCCAACGCACTTCTTAGTCCAACAATGCGCTATTACGAAAGCCAAGCGTTACCACTGCAAACTGCTGAGTTTATTGAAGGGATCGGCGCTGATATGACTGAGACATTAGATCAGGTCGGCACACCGACTTCAGCAAACACTATCTTATGTCACTCCTCTATCAGCCTATGGGCAAGAGAAAATGGCAAATCCTTCAGCCAAAAAGGCATGCGCTGTAAGCAACTATCCGCTTCTGTTGTTTATGAGCTAGTGATCATGTTAAATAAAGCGTTTGATGGCGAAACGGTAATCGATCACCCTATCTCAGATACTGTTGCCGGCTGTCAAAGCTGCCACACTTCAGAGTCCACATTTCAACCAAGTGTGAAAACCAATATGGAGTGTGACACCTGCCACACTGGCCACTTCCAAGGGTAGAGAGCATGACAATGAAACATACTAAATTATACTGCGCCATCGGCCTAAGTTCGGTACTACTATTCGGTTGTGGTAGTGATGACGATAAGACTGTCGAACCGCCAATCGTTGAGCCACCCGTCACTACGATTGGCATAAATGAAACTGAAACTTTGAGCGTTAACCTAACTACGGTTGACGGTGAAACAGGCAATGTAGCCTTAACGTTAACGGGTGATGATGACTTGTTAGTGACAGGCGCTAGCGGCTTTAACCTAATCATCATGGGTTACCCAAAGGAAGGCGAGACTTCAGTTAAATACAAACTTGCTTGGCATCAAGCCAACAATGCAAATTGTATTGAAGATGCAGAGTGCGATTTGACAGTCACTGAAGCTGAGTCCGGGATCTACAATCTTGAACTAGGCACTGTTGAGTGGAAAGATGCAGTTGACAACTATCGCGTCGCTGTAGAAGTTAAAGGTGAAAAGTCCCACCTTGAGCTCGCATTTTTAGATTAATGTCTACTTCCTAAAAAGCAGGCAATCAATACTCGACCAGCACGCAATGACCATTCATTGCGTGTTTTTTTTGTTTCAAAATCAACCTATGTTCCACAATAAGTGGTGAACTTCCCGAAACTTGCCGGCGCAGAAAGGCTGAACTCCTCTTTATCCGTCTGTAGCGTATAAGGGTTAGCAAGTACCGAGATTAACGCCTCAAATGGTTGATAATCGCTACGCTCCTCTGCCGCCTCAATAGCGGCCTCAACCAGATGATTCCGAGGGATATAAACCGGGTTAACGGCATCCATCAAACTTGCGCGCTCTGCAGTGGATAGCGGTTCCTTTTCCAGTCTTGCTTGCCATTGCGCTTGCCATTGCATGAATAATTTAGAGTCAGTAAACAGCGATTCAACATCATTGCTGTCAGTGACCAAATCAACTGCTAATTGACGAAATAACTGAGTAAAGTCCACCGCTTGCCCTTGCATCGATTCCAGCAACTGCTGGCAAAGTTCATAGTCTCCGTCTAATTCCAAAGTCATGCCCAGTTTGGCCCGCATTCCCTCGAGCCAGTGGCACTTAAAGATATCCCAAAACGCCTTTATTGCCTCCGTTGCTTGCGCTATAGCATCGTCTGCATCTTCACTGATAAATGGCAGCAATGTTTCGGCAAGTCGCGCTAGATCCCATTGCGCCATCGCGGGTTGGTTGCTATAAGCATAGCGACCATCCTGATCGATAGAGCTAAACAGTGCACTGGCGTCATAGTTATCCATAAACGCACACGGACCATAATCTATGGTCTCACCACTAATGGTCATGTTGTCGGTATTCATCACCCCATGCACAAAGCCTACTAACATCCATTTTGCCACCAGCTCGGCTTGCTTATCTCGCACGGCACAAATGAGGCCTAAATAAGGTTGTTCAGTTTGCTTAAGCTCAGGGTAATGCCGCTCAATGGCGTACTCGGCCAGCTGTTTTAACTTATCCTCTTCGCCTTGAGCGGCGAAGTATTGAAAAGTGCCTACGCGCAGATGACTTGCTGCCACTCGAGTTAATACAGCACCTGGCAAATATCGCGTTCTATAGATGGGTTCACCCGTCGTCACCACAGCCAGCGCGCGAGTCGTCGCAATCCCAAGCGCATGCATCGCTTCACACAATATATATTCCCGTAATATGGCGCCAAGCACCGCTTTACCATCACCACCGCGAGAAAACTGCGTACGGCCAGATCCTTTAAGCTGAATATCTTGCCGCTGACCAGACTTATCCACGACCTCCCCTAACAACAAGGCTCGACCATCCCCAAGTTGCGGACTGAATCCACCGAACTGATGGCCAGCATAAACTTGGGCTAATGGCGCTGAACCTTGAGGCGCTTCGCTTCCAGAAAAAACATCAGCAAGCTGCTCTGCACTACTATTGCTTATGCCTAACTCCTCAGCGAGTGCCTGATTGAGCTTTACTAATACCGGTGTTGGCGCTTTATCACCATGGCATGATACGTAAAACCCTTTGAGTTCATTTGCGTAGCTATTGTCAAAACTTACGCCTAAATCAATCTTGGTGCTGCTCATCAAATATCCATCTGGCTGCAAAACATAACAAATTCCGATTCCACTACTTTACCCTAGCGGTGCCCATAACGGTAACCTTGGCCGTCTTTGTGGTCTTAGTGTAGCTTCATTCTCGGCCTAACCACTCGCATCAGTTTTTCAGCTAGCCACAGCGCAACTGTTTTCAAGCTGCCATGAATCGCTCTTTGATGCATTCGATACAGGGATATATAGACAAAACGCGCAATTTTCCCCTCAACAAACATGCTGCTTTTGGTCAGATTGCCCATCAGGCTACCCATGGTGCTGTAACGAGACAAATTGACTAAGGAGCCGTGGTCTACATAAACGTAATCCACCAGCGACTCGGCATTCATTTCCCTAATAATATTCTTCTCAGCGCACTGTGCCATTTGATGCGCAGACTGTGCTCTTGGCGGTACAAAGCTACCATCGGCTTGCTCAAATGCACAACAATCACCGATGACATAGATATCTTCGTTAACGGTACTTTTAAGGTTCGTTTGCACCTTAATTTGATTGGCGCGATTGAGCTCAAACAGCGCCAAGTCTCTAATAAAGTCCGGCGCTTTCACCCCTGCAGCCCATAACATTAAGTTAGCGGCGATAAGCTGCCCTTCGGCAGTCATAAAACCTGCTGATGTAGCTTCACTAATACGGGTATTTTCCATTACAGACACCCCCAACTGACTTAGTTCACGTCTTGCAGATGAGGCTATACGCTCAGTCAATGCCGGTAAGATACGCGGACCCGCCTCAACTAGATGAATGTTGAGCTTGTCTGCTGTCATCCTACTGAGGCCATACACTTTCAATAGGTCAGTGACATGATATAGCTCAGCCGATAACTCCACTCCAGTGGCACCGCCACCAACAATGGCAATATTAAGCTCATTAATAGAATCAGACTGATGAACGCGAGTAAAGCTATCAAGAAGCGCATTGTGAAAGCGATTTGCCTGCTGATGAGAATCCAAAAAAAAGCAGTTTTCCTGCACCCCTGGAGTGTTAAAGTCATTACTCACACTGCCGATAGCGATTACTAATTTATCGTACTTAATTTTGCGCTCAGGCAGTAACTCTTTTCCCATATCATCGGTAATTGCCGCGACCGAGAGCAACTTGCTCTCGCTGTTAAGCCCGCAAAAAGTCCCCAATTGAAACTGATAACCCTGCTTTGCTGCATGGGCTGAATAAACCACGCCATCAAGATCAGAGTCTAGCGAACCGGTAGCAACTTCATGCAATAGCGGCTTCCAGATGTGAGTGCGATTTCTATCAACCAATATGATCTGTGCTAAATTTTTTTTTCCTAGCTTACGGCCGAGCTGAGTCGCAAGCTCTAGCCCGCCAGCTCCTCCACCAACAATCACAATTTTTGGACATGATGACATCACAACTTCCCCTAACGCTTGATTGAATTTACCGTTACTCTGAATAAGCATTTAATTCAGAAACACTTATTTAGCGTCCTCTATAGTGACTGAAACAAAAAATAAAGTCATGGTCATTATGATTAGAAATAACAACAAAAGCAGTGAATTAAACCGCAAACCTAGGCGCTTACAGCAAGTTAAACTGTTAAAAAGTGAAATTACAAAGATGTATGCCGAAATGCGCATTCCAATTTAGCCTAAGAGCTATCATTAGGCAGAAATTAAGTCTGGGGCTGGGTAGCCACATACTGACTAAGCAAGGCTTGAATTATTAGGTAGTACTGCAGCAGTCACTATCGACAATTGCGTCACTGAATATATAAATCATATAACTCATAAAGATAGCTAAGTTGACTCTAATCCAAGTGATTGCTACTTTAGCACTGCAACAAATTAGCAACCTTATTTAACTATGATTTTGGTCATGGATTGAAGCTCTTATTAATGGATTAAAAAATGAAAAAAGTACTCCTATGCGCTGCACTATTAAGCCTTTGTGCATGTAAAAGCACTGACATACGCAATATCACTAGCTCAGTTTCAGATATAGCCAGTATCGGCTCATCAACTACAACGACCACTAACTCACCTAGTGCTGATTACACTCATAATCAGCCACAATATTCCAATGAATCTGAGGATATCAGTGCCCATCGCACAGGGAAAACCAATAAAGATTACGGTGTGATCCGCTCGATTACTGCAGAGAAAAACCCTAAAGGTATGACAATGGTGCGTTTTGTTTCATTTCACCTCGATAGCGGTGCAGCATTAGAGAGTAACCAATACTTATATTCAATGGATGAAAATGGCTGGATGAGTAAGAAATCAATCCTTACACTGGATAGTAGAACTAAGATGCTTAATAGCGGCGAATATTACCTAAAAGCACACGCTAAAAGTGGCGAGTTCTACACCACAGGATTGTTGACATTAGCATCAGGTGTCACCAATGTGGTAACGATTGATCTTGAGTAATAACTAGCTAAAACAGTCAATAATGAAAGGCCGCTAAACAGTGGTCTTCCATCTCTACTGCAGCCAAGATTTTCCTGCTGCAGGCACTCTAGTAATAGTTTTTTCATCACCACTTTAGCCAAATAACAACTTCATCGGTACAACAACCCTTTTAAACTGCATGCCACTCCACTTACAAACTACTCGTGAATAAGTCATCGCTACCAGTATATCCAATGGCCGCCTTTCCAACTTCCAAATATCTACTTGCTTCCTCAAAAGATAATAATTTCAAGTTTAATCTTTAATATCAACAAAATAGAAATAAAATCAAACACAACTTCAGCCCTACAATTAGGTTAATTAGTCTTTTTAACAAGCTAAATCCTTCCAAAAAACAGACTCACCTTTGACATTGGATACATTATACTGTAGAAATATTTTAACATTCCCGCAACAAAGTATTGACGGGTAGTTGAGTTAAATAAATAGAAATAAAAGAGGACGGAGTGATGGCGGTCGCAGCCTAGCTTCAATACCCCTCCCCATAGAGGCTACATAATATGATAAGAAAAATTAAAAAGAGTTTGCCCTGTATCATTTCACGCAAATCAATTCTAACAACCGCTATTCTTGCTTCGTTAAACGTAGGTACTGTGCAAGCAGCTGAAATGTGCGGTGAAAAGACCTTAGACAGACAAGGTGAAGTATCCGCTAATCAAGACCATTGCATCACCGATTACGGTCACTTCCTCTATATTAATGTTCCATACGAAAACAGTGATGTCACAATTACCACTTCAGGTGGCAGTTATGCTGGCAGCGACGCAGATATAGTCTTATATAACGGTGATGATTGGAGTGGAAATCAAGAGCTTGTCAGTAATACTGTCGGTACTAACGATGAGAGTATCTCTTTTATTTCTCGTGCCGGTAAACGTTACTTTAAAATCAATGGCAATATTCAAGAAACCAACTTAAGAGTCAATATTACTGGTGGTGATATACCACCACCTATGGGCGACTACATTGTTTTTAATACTAATCTCAACGTCACTATTCCAGCTCCTGCGATTTCTTCAAAGTCTGAGTACGGAGCTACTATTGCGACCATCCTCGCAGCAAGTTACAGCGATTTTGAATCTATTGCAGGTGCAAGCCAAGATCCCATCGCAGACGTTTCCGATGCATTGCATTACCTTGCAAGCACCGATGATTTAGACGATCCAGATTTAAACCAACTATTATACTTTCTTGCCTCTTATAAATATTACGCTGCAGCGATGACAGATACCGAGGCGCAAAATCTAAGTATTGCACTTCAGGCTGTCACTCAAATGACCGACTTTATCGGCGACGCTGGTGGCGTCATTCAAGAAGGTTACGCTGGTGCACTTAATAATTTTGAGCGTGGTGCTGGCGCCGCGTACTTTAAAGATTTATTGCCACACCTCTTAGCGATTATTCAATACTATTCAGAGCAAACAAATCCATTTGATGGCAACAACGCAGGCGACGCAACCATGGCGTTACTTAAAGCCGTTGGATCAGCAGCCTATTACGGAGATTCCGCGACTAAAGCCGCCTATAACAATAATATGTTGGACGTATTATCGGTGATGCGATCGTTTGCCTTCCTAGGCGAGACATCGCTTGATATGCGTTGGTCGACTGAAGCTGATAAAAAATGGATTATCCCCCATAGCTTTATCGCTCTCGGTAAAATTTCATCTATTGCTACCGACGAAGCTAAAGCTCGCTTTGATAGTACGATTATTGAAACTCGCGACAAATTAGTGAATGACATCTCTGTTGAAACTACTGAAACCATCGTGACAAAGAGTTATTTAGAGTCCGCAGGACGACAGTGTGAGGCAAGCGATCCACTCTTTGGTAACTGTATTGTACCGCCAAAAGAGGAAGATATTTTAACCGTCCGTCATGAGTGTACAGATAAGCTCATCATTCGTGCTCAAAGCAGTATTTCTCAAGCTACACTCGAGCAATCTTGTGCCGATTTATCACTGCAAGAAGCCGAATTCCACGCTTTTTTCAACACCAACGCTATTCCTGTTCAAGGCGATCTTAACGACGTGCTTGAAGTGGTCTCTTTTGCCTCGCCTGAAGATTACGAAAAGTACGCTCCAGAATTCTTTGGTATTAGCACTGATAATGGTGGTATGTATCTCGAAGGTTCTCCTGAAGTCGTCGGAAATCAACCACGCTTTATTGCAATGCAGTGTCCTGACTCATGGGTGGGCAACTCTTGCCAATATGAAGACCAAATTTACAACTTAAGACACGAATTCGTCCACTATTTAGATGGTCGCTATATCAAAAAAGGGTCATACGGTTCATTCGATTACAATGTCTCTTGGTCAGAGGGAATGGCCGAGTACATGGCCAACGGTAACGATCATCCAAGAACCAATAACACACTGGAAGGTAAAACTATTCCGCCATTATACAACCTGTTATTTATGGCTTATGGGTATGATGAACTCTATCAGTGGAGCTATTATGCGATGCGTTACCTGTCTGAAGAGCATAACGACGAAATAGTAAAGATAACTCAAGCACTGCAAGTGGGCGATAAAGATGCCTACACCGAAGTACTAAAAGGGGTTGCCGCGCGAACAGAAGCTGGGTTTGAAGCTTTTGTATTGGCTAATGCCGATGTAATAGCCCCACCAGCGGCAACGATTCCTGATACCAATGTCATTGGTGAATGTACGTTAACCCAGCAATACGCTCGCCATGTTGACGCTGCAAAGATTAACTTCACCATTACCAATACTACCGATGTTCCAGTGTCACTATTTTGGCTAGACAATAACAAGGGAACAGCCAATTTCGCTAAGAACTACAAAACACTAGAGCTTGGTGATAGTTATACATCGACCAACTGGCGTCAGGGCGATCGATTGATGTTAAGCGATAATGCCATGAACTGTCTCGGTGTTAGCGTGATGACCGACGACAGCAATAACTTCTCTATCGATGAAGAGCTTGTCAAAGATGTAGTACCTGAAGTATTACCAAATCAAGACATGCTAGGTAGCTGTGAACTTGTAAGGCCTCACCTAATAAAAGATGAATCCCATGAATTTACCATTACCAATACTACAGACTATCCAGTGCGTTTGTTCCGTATTGATAATCTAACGGGCAAGCCTAAATATGCGAGCGCTGCCACCGGTTTCGATTTTGGCTACGGTACCTTGAATAAAGGCGAAAGCTATAGCGCTGATATCTGGTACGGCGACCGTCGTTTTATGGTTACCGATGCGCGTCTCAACTGCTTAAGTGTTGGTGTGCTAAATAATACAACGGCTGACTTTACCATTGATGAATCAACCATTGCCAATGCAGCAGAACCTGAGGTTATTCCAGAAGTTAATACAATCGGAAGCTGCGAGCTTAAAGGTAAACATCTAACTGGCCCGTTTGAAGCTGACTTTTCATTTACCAACAACAGTAACACTGCAGTACGTGTTCACCGTGTCGACAATGAAACAGGAGAGCTCAGTGAAAGCTTTGGCTTTACCACTCTTGAGAATGGTGAGACCTATGATAGTGCAACTACCTGGAAGTGGTTTGGTAATCGCCGTGCAGCAATTACCGACGTTAACAACCAGTGTTTAGGGGTCGCGGTGATGTCACAAGAAAATGATATCAACGATTATTTAATCACCGACGAGTTAGTTAATCGTGGCGACACTTCACCTGTTGACTCAGACGGCGATGGCGTTATCGATAGCGAAGATGCATTCCCTAATGATGCTACTGAAACACTTGATAGCGATGGAGATGGTGTAGGTAACAATAGTGATGCTTTCCCATTTGATGATACCGAATCAATGGATAGTGACGGTGATGGCGTAGGTAACAATGGCGATGCATTCCCTAATGATGCCACTGAAACACTTGATAGCGATGGTGACGGCGTAGGTAACAATGGCGATGCATTCCCTAATGATGCTACTGAAACACTTGATAGCGATGGTGACGGCGTAGGTAACAATGGCGATGCATTCCCTAATGATGCTTCAGAAACGCTCGATAGCGATGGTGACGGCGTAGGTAACAATGGCGATGCATTCCCTAATGATGCTACAGAAACGCTCGATACTGACGGCGACGGTATTGGCGATAATAGCGATGCTTTCCCAACTGACCCTAATAACGGCGTGATCACAAGTTGTGGCGCCGCGACCATCAACTCCGGCAAGTTAACCTTAGAAAATGAAGAGTGTATTAGCGGCGGTAAAGGCAGCTATTACGTGTGGGTTGACGCAGATAACACCGACCTATACATCTCGACTCAAGGTGGAGATGGAGATGCGAATATCTATTTCAACGCCGATACTTGGGCGTCTTCGACCAATGCACAGTCTAAGTCTGCAACAAGTGGCAATAGCGAGCAGTTGCATGTTGTTGCAAATCGTGGCTGGCGCTACATCAGCATCGATTCGAATACTAGCTACAGCGGCGTATCGATGACAGTGAGTTTAACCAACGGTTCAACCGTTGATCTTGTTGACCCCGTTGAACCAGAAGTGCCATCAACACTGAGCAACATGTGTGATAGCGCATCGCCTCAAGATTATGGCAGCATTAGCAATGGAGTACCTATCTGTGTAAAGAATGGTCGTTCATCTTTCTACATCAATGTGCCTACAGGTACCCAGAGCTTAACAGCTGAAACCGGTCACGGCAGCGGTGAATTAGAGTTGTATGTCGGTGAAAGTTGGCCTGATGCGAATAACAATACAGGAAAATCGACAAGCCTTGGTACTCAGGAGAGAGTGACCGTACAGCAGCCTAGTTCAGGTTGGTACTATGTTACAGTTCAAAGTACACCAAGCAGTGATGACGTCACCTTAAAAGTGACACTGAAGTAATAACTCGAATGAGTGTTAGTCGAAAGCTACAACAAAACTAACACTTACGAGCTACTCGAAAAGGCAAACCATCAGGTTTGCCTTTTTTCTGTTATATCGAGCAAATTAAATCAGCGGAGGTATTCGATTATGCTGATAAAATCGATAGTATTGCACCACTACTATACCAAAATACCTTTAAATACTGATAGTTAAGCTACAACTCATGCTGCTGAATATACTGCTTCGGTGACTTACCTAAGGTCTTCTTGAAAAAGGTGATAAAAGCACTCGCCGATTCATAACCGAGTTCTTCTGCGATGCGTTGCACCGAGCTGCCACTCGCTAGCTTTTGCAAGGCTAAAACAATATGCAACTGGCCCCGCCAACGACCAAAAGTAAGCCCCACCTCTTGTTTAACTAATCGCGTCAGTGTTCGCTCACTCATAGCGTAAGCTCTGGCCCAAGCAGCGATCGAACGTCTATCCTCTGGAGTTTGCATCAGTTTCGCAGCGATTGCTTTTAGACGTGGTTCTGCAGGTGTTGGAAAGTCATAATGCTGGCTTGGCATCTGCTTTAGCTGATCAATGAGTACCTCCACTAAGTTGGCGGTAGTGGTGTTAGGCTGATAGTTTTGATCTAGGCTGGTCAAATGTACCGTTAACTCTCTTATCAAAGGCGAAATTGATAGGGTACAACTTTTTTCAGGCATACCTTGCACGTCGGGATCAATAAACAACATGCACACTTTGGCGTTACTGGAGATCAAATTGCAGTGTAATTGTTGACTCGGGATCCAGACAGCACAGTTCGGTGGCACCATCCAAATCGCATCAGCAATTTTACACTTAATGTAGCCACTTAACGCCATCACCAACTGGCATTTATGGTGCTGATGCAGCGGAGTTTCGGCATCACGCTCGCCGCCACTCATTGTCAAAGCCACCACTTTTTGCGGAAAGGCATCTGAATCAAATACAGGAAAGGTATGACTGTTCAACATGCTACTTGACCGTTTTAAACAATAAAAAGTCACTATAGCTCAATTCAGCAAGAAGAATGAAGCGTAAGCTGCCCTCATTACTGTGAAGCCGTTATTTTTTGCTCGAGGACAATACAATCACAAAGCTAAAACCCTCTTATCTGACCAGCAGTGCGTTTTTAATGCTGGGAGTTTTATTGATCTCAGTGAGCTTACGTAGCCCTATTACCGGTATAGGTCCTTTACTTGATGCCATCAGAGCTGAGCTCAATCTATCAGCCACTCAAGCAGGCATGTTGACCACACTACCGCTGCTTGCGTTTGCCTTTTTCTCACCAATAGCTGCAAATGTTGGTCGTAAGCGTGGTCTTGAACAAGCACTAATGTTATCGCTGCTATTAATCACCCTTGGCCTTGTTATTCGTTCATTAGGCAGTACATTAGGCCTCTTTAGCGGTACGGTTATTATCGGTGCCGGCATTGCCATTGCCAATGTGTTGTTACCTAGCTTAATGAAGCGTGATTTTCCCAATAAAATTGCCACTATGACCTCAATCTATGTATTGATGATGGGCGCGGGCTCCGCTCTAAGTGCAAGCTTGGCAATCCCACTGGCAGAACTGGCTGATACGCTCTCTATTCGCTTGATGCCCAACTGGGCCTTTTCGTTAGCCAGTTTAATTTTGTTCCCCATCATTGCGATATTGGTATGGCTACCGCAATTGCGTAACCATACAGCCCCGACCAAAGACGCGCTGAAGCTTGATAGCCATAGTTACCTTTGGCGTAATGCTGATGCTTGGCATATCACGCTATTTTTGGCCATGAACTCATTCTTGATGTATATCTTCATCAGCTGGTTGCCCACCATCTTGGTTGAACTGGGATACAGCCATCATCAAGCCGGTGTTATTCATGGAGTATTACAGCTATTTACCGCTGTGCCTGCTGTATTACTTATCCCATTAATGGCTAAAATAGACGACAAACGGCTGTTGAGTTTCGGCTTAACCATCATGGCGTTTATGGGGATCTTAGGTTTGATCTTAGCGCCTGCCCACGCAATGGTTTGGGGAATGATGTTTGGCTTTGGCGCGGGCGGTGGCTTCATTGTGGCGTTAGCACTCATTAGCTTGCGTACAACAAGCGCACATCAGGCTGCAACTTTGTCTGGAATGGCGCAGTTTTTGGGTTATCTTTTTGCGGCAACGGGACCCATTATTATGGGCGCGATACATGAAGATACTGGCAGTTGGCAGCAACCATTGAGCATATGTGCAGCGGTAGCCTTGCTGTGGAGTGCATTCTCTGTTTTCGCCTCTAAGAGTAAGCTGATAACAGCAGCGTCAGCGCCCTTAGCCGCGCAAATAACGAACAGGCAGTAAACAATCAACTCTTATATGATTGGAGCCTAGCTAAAGAATGAAATCCATACTTTTATTCAGCCCACTATCTATGAAGCCCGACAAGCGCCGATATACCAACTGAATTCAACATTGACATAGTGAGTGATCTTACTCAGACCTATTTAGGTTAATTTAAGTAAGATCACTTAGAGGCGATGAGTTATTAAGAATTACTTAGCCTTATCCAGGGTAAAGTCGAGCCTTACTTGCTGCTTAGGCTGCACCACTGGATTACCTTCAACAATCTTAGGCTTATATTTCCAACCTTTAATAGCGCGTACAGCTGACTTATTAAAGATACGTTTAGGGTAGGCATCAATCACGTTTACATTAGTCACAGAGCCCAGCGTGCTAATGTCGAATTCGACGACCACATAACCCTCTTTACCATCTCTTGCAGCACCTATGGGATATTGCGGTGACACCTGCACCACAGGCAAGGCATCTTGATTAACAGGCCCTTGGCTATAGATCTCAACCACCTTTGGCATAATTGGTGGCTCAGAATCCGTTGCTGAATTAATTCCTTCACCGCCACTACTAGGGATAGCAATACGCTCGGGCTTGGGAGTGATAGGTTGCGGCTTAATTTTTTCAATAGATTTAGGTGGGATCGGTTCAGGGATATCGGCCGTGATGTGAAAAATGGGCGCCTCAGTTATCTTGCCGCTAGACACTTGGTCAGTCTTAACCAGCTGCGACATAAAGATAAATAAACCCAAAGTGACTAGGGCTCCCGTTAGCATAATACTCGTGCGGCTAAACAGATTATTTTGACTCATAGATTATCCTTTCTTGAGTGGGTGCCCTTTTATTCCTAGCAGGATAAATAAGTTAAGCCAAACGTTTTGTTACATTTTGTAATAAATAAAACCAAACACAACAATAACTTAACACGAAGTAAACAGGGTGGTTACATTTGACTTGCTGACATATCTATTAATAGGTATAAGAATGGCTTCCCTTAGTTGGCTCTTTTGGCGGGAATTTTAGCGTTCAAGTGTTAGTTATCGTCAGTGGAATAACTAAGATTATCTGTGAGCTGTTATTTTTTGCAGTTTAAATGGCATGCTCTAATTAGCTTTTAAAATGAAGTAAGTAATAGACAAATAATAAATTCTTCTTTGGGAATTAAAATGCTTTTAAGCCACTTAAAATAATGAGAACCTTACCGAAGTGAGAGTAATTATTGATTGAATAACGCGATGAATATTGATTTAAAATCTACCCCATGTGATGACGGTCTAAAGGCGCTCAGCAGCGTATTTAAAAAATATGGGCTAGATGATCAGGCTGTTATCGATAATGCGCTATCTCAATCTCAGCGAGTGGTTGTTAGCAGTGGCAATGTTTTATTGCGCCAAGGTGAACCGCAAACTAGCATCTATTTCGTCGTTTCTGGGATCCTAAAAGCCTGCCACTATGGTAATAACGGTGGTGATCTATCTAAAGAGTTTTATTTTGCCCACGAGCTCTGCTTTCTCTATGCCTGTTGGTTAACGAAAGAGAACGCTGAATATCAAATTGAAGTTGTTGAGGATGCCCAACTGCTGCAAATTCCTTTAAGCTTATTGTCTCAACCACAATGGCAAACAGTTAAGATCGCATTGCTTAGCCAGCAGCTAATTTATAAAGAACAGAAAGAGATTTTTTTGTTACTCAATACCCCGCAGCAGCGCTATCAATTCTTAATCGACCACCGGCCTATTTGGGTACAGAAGCTCAATAATATTCAACTTGCTAGTTATATAGGCATCACGCCTGTAAGCCTGTCACGGCTAAAATCTCGACTTACTGAGTAAACATACTGGTCGCCTATTAACTTAGGATAATGACCACAGTGACCTTTCTATTTAGCCTTAAAAGTGAAAAGCCTGCAGCCCGCAAGCTTACTCATTTAAGGCTTATATATGTCCGCTTTTATGCTGTCACAATGCTTAATTTCCATCGCAATTGTATTCGACATTCTTTCGTTTCAATTTAAACAAAAACAAAAAATAGTCGCCTGTTTATGTGTTTCGGGTGTACTTATTAGCAGCCACTTTGCACTACTTGAGCAATGGACTGCCACTGCATTAATGTTGCTCGCAACCATGCGCTACTACGTCAGCATCTTTAGTCATTCCAAACGCTTAATGTGCATATTCCTATCCTTAAACACGCTCGTTTTAGCATATACCTTTTCTGGAGTCTTAAGCTTATTAAGCTTTACAGGAAGCTCAGTTCAAACCATGGCTGCTTTTTGCCACAGTGATCTGCGCCTGCGTCAATTGATGCTCATTGGCACCAGTATTTGGCTTATCAATAATGCCCTTTTGGGCTCACCTGCAGCCGTGGTAATGGAGCTACTGTTTATCAGCAGTAATCTTATTGCTTACTATCGCTACTATGGTTTGGCTTTCACTGATGACAAAATCACTGATAAGAAAGTGGCTCAATAGATAGAAGAATGGGGATATAAAAAGGGAGCCTTAGCTCCCTTGATTCCGCTCCTTCATGCCCTGATGGCATCGTTACGGGTAAAAGTTAAAAATTATAGGTTACCGATACACCAACATTACGTGGGTCAACTACCGCCGCATATCCGTCAGGGTAACCTCTGCTTGGAGGCTCATTGACTGTTAGCGCTTGCTCATCGAAAAGGTTATTGACGAAAGCACTAATACGCCAGTTATCGTTTTGATAATCAACATTGAATCGGCTCACGATATAGTCACCCGCGACTCGCTCTTCAGTATTGGCTATGTCAGCGAAGTATTCAGCAACATAATTACCTGACAAGCCAAATGTGAGCTCATCACTAAGCCAGTATTTAACCCCTAGATTAGCGGTCACATTTGGCGCCGCATTAAGCTCATTACCAACAATATCGCCATAACTCGGATCAGCTGCTTTAATCTCACTTTTTAGCAAACCTAAACCAGAAAATAACTGCCAGTTATCACCTAACATACTGGTGAATTCCATCTCTAAACCATAGGTTTCAGCTTTGTCTATATTGGTGATACGACGCAAGCTATTTGAGGCTTGGTATCCATCATAGTCATTGTAAAACAGGTTGATATTGAGGTTGATGTTACCGCCATCAAAGTGACTACGAGAACTCATTTCAAAAGTATCGACTGACTCATCGTCATAGTAATAATACTCGCCACCCGCAGGCGTTAGCGCCATTGCTCCGCCGCCAGCGTTATAACCGCGACGACCACTTAACGCTAGTGTTGTATTATCGCTAATCGCGTATTGCACCACGAGTTTAGGTAGTGCAACGGTTTTTGCTTCATCAAGTTGTTCATCAATAGCGCTGCCACGAAATTGCATGGCAAAATTACGTGTTTGCTCATCGCGCATGACGCGACCGCCCAATGTCACCCACCATTTTTCAGCCATGGCAAACGTCATCTCTCCATATACCGATGATGAAGTGCTACCGTCATCGCCGCCATAACTAAAGCCACCAACACTGGCAAAATCTTGGGTGCGTTTGTAATAGGCTAAGCCCACAAATCCATTAAGGTCTCGATTATCTAAGCCAAAGCTGTATTTACCATCGACGGTGTAACTCTTGTCATTCATATCGACCACTTGTTTGGCCGTTGACGTTGCCTCATATGACTGAAAACCCCAGTCATAATCCATATAAGCCACTTGCAGATCGAGTGACTTACTGGCACTCAATTTATAGTCAAATGTCAGTGAGTGGGTATTGGACTTAGTGGTAATGTAACGCTGAAACATAGGGACATAGGCCCAAGGGTCATCGCCTTTAAAGTAGTTACGGCCCGAGTCGCCTTTCTCATCGTTATAAGAGAAACTATAGAGTACGCTTAGGTCATCTAAGGCTGCGGGCTGCCACAACAATTTTCCGCGCCATCGATTAGTGATCAACTCATTTTGGTCAAACGTCTTTGGGTTAGTGCCAAATACCTCACCGTTATTAAAGGTGCTGCCATTGACGTTCTGCCCGCTAATTCTGAATGCTAACTGCTCTTCCAATATCGGACCTGACAACATAATTGCACTGTCGATAAAGTTATCTTGATCGCGATAACCTAAACGGGCGGCTCCTTGCCAATCAAAGGTAGGATCGGCTGTTTTAATAAAGACAGCACCACCAATACTATTACGACCATTAATCGTTGATTGGGGACCTCTAAACACCTCTATCTGCTCAATGTCCCACAAACCGGTATCACCAGTGAGATCGGCAACAAAAGGCTCTGCTACGCCATCAACAAGTGTAGATACTCGCGCTTTAGCACCACCTGTAAATGAGTTGAACCCACTGGCAGAACCATTACCTGTAACACCACGAATATCGGGGACGGCACCCGTCGTCACCACTACGTTAGGCACTTCAGACAACGCACTCGATACCGACTGGTATTGACCACTATCTAACGTCTCTTTATCTATAACAGATACCGACGAGGTCGTGTCTTTTAAGCTACGTTCAACCTTTTCACCGTAAACAGTGATCCTTTCAATTGATTCGGTTGGCTGCGTATCTACGGCAGCAAATGCGGTCGAAAAAGCTGGGCTACATAACATTGCAGCTACGACGAGATTTTTCTTAAATACCCTGTGTTCCATGGGATCCCTTAAATTCACAGTAAATAGATGTAATCACTTCTAAAAAGCAGCAACAATTTACAATAAACCTTGCATGCATACAATTGCGAATCATTCACATTTACATTACCATTTACATGATTTCTTTACCCACGTATCAAAAATCTAACCGGGATAACGGCCGCACACCCTTGAGTGATCCCTTACCCCCTGCTCAGTTTTAGCAGAACAGAGAGACTGCCACATAGGAGACAGAGATGACCATGTTCCAAGTTTCAGCACTGATGCTGACGTTAGTCGGCGTTGGTATTATTTATGCCACCAGCAAACATCAAAGGTTGCTGCAAGACACCCTGCCCAAGCCTCTCGCGTGGGTAGGCAGCAGCTTGCTGCTGTTTGCGCTATTAAGCTGGATGCAACTACTAACAACGACAGCGGCTATTTTTACTTGGCTATTTACCATTGTGGCTTTATTGATCTGTGTGCCATTCACCACCCTGACTAAAACAAGAGAAAATCATCGATGAACCGATTAACCCAAGCGGAAAAAATCCAGCCTCATTGGTGGGGAAAAAGCCTTACCGCAAGTTTTTTGGGTCTAACTTTAGCCTTTGGTCTGGTCGCCATATTTGCGTGGTTTGGCCCTGGAGGGATAGATGCTGCGATGAAAGTGCAACTGAATATGTGGCTTATAAGCCTTATTTGGTTGCCCACCCTAGCGCTTAGCTTCCTTTTCAAAACAGCAGCGAGTGCATTTTTCTATCTATCACTCGCTAACCTTGGTGTTGCAGCTATATGGCTTGGACTTTGGTGGTTACTGTGAAAATTCGCTCAGATATTCTTAGAACCTACCAATCCATACACACCTGGACCGGCATACTGACAGGCCTAGTGCTTTTTATTGCATTTTATGCTGGTTCACTCACTATGTTTAAGCCACAAATAGAGCAATGGGCAACTCCACCAGCTCAAGCGTTACATCAAGTGAAACTGCAACAGTTAGACACATTGATCGAGCAAGCTATTAGCCAAGATACCAATGCTAGTAATGGTTTTATTATCAGTTTTGACAGCAGTGACTCACCGATTAAATGGTATGAGAAAGGCGGTGGTCGCGGCATAAGGCTTGATGACAGCCTTAAACATGGCACGCTCAATGCGGCTGGAGAGTTAACCACGCAAACCAGTAGCACCAATGAGCTGGGTACGCTTATCGATCAACTCCATCGTACCGCTGGTATTATTGGAAAACTAGGCCATGAAGATATTGGAGTACTGATTTTAGGCTTAGCGGCAGCTCTGTATTTTCTGGCCTTAGTCTCTGGGGTTATTGTGCTTTTGCCCACCTTGGTTAAAAACCTATTTGCCCTACGCCAACATAAAGGTGCTAATCGTTTCTGGTTAGACAGTCATAACCTTATTGGGATAATAAGTTTACCGTTTCATTTAATTATTGCCTGGACCGTGGTGGTGTTTGCTTTTCACGACATGTTCTACGGTGGCTTAGGGTTAATCTATGGTGATAAGCCATTGTTTGAACCTAGAGAGCGCTCAAGCATTGAGTATAACGTTAGCGATATTCATAGCATAGATAGCTATTTGGCCCAAGTGCACAGCGTTGCTGATGGCTATCAAATTACCTCAATGGAATTTAGTAAACTGAGCTCTAACGCCCCATCACTCGCTGTCGAACTTCAAAAAGAGGGCAAAATGATGCGTGGCGGCTATAGCGATTATGTTTATCTGCACCCCTATACATTAGATGTGCAATACAGCACTGTAAATCAAATTAACGATGGCGCTTACGGACCTATTGTAAACAGTTTATTTGCGCTGCATTTCGGTAATTATGCGGGGACTTTTGGCCGCTGGATGTACTTTTCATTGGGGCTATTAGGCGCACTGCTATTTTATAGTGGTAACTTGCTTTGGCTTGAAAAACGTCGAAAAAAGCAAGGTGAGCAGCGTAAGTCAACCAAGTACATGGCGGCGCTAACCATAGGTTTTTGCCTAGGTTCAATGCTCGGTGTTGCCGTGTCCATGTTAGCGACAAAATGGCTCTACCTTATTAGTGAACAAGTAAACGGTTACTATCTCCTTTGTTACTATGTTGCCTTCTTTGCCGCCATTGGATACAGCTTTACCCGCGGCGCAGCGCTGGCCGCGATTCACTTACTAAGAATACTCGCACTATGTTGTTTTTTGATCCCAGTAACCAGCTTACTCACCTTTGTGCTCCCAAGCCTTAACCACTGGAGTGAGATAACGGCTAGCACGAGTATCAGCACTAACGTGATTGATCTATTGGCACTGGTGTTTGCAGCACTGTTTTATATGGCTGCAAGAAAGGCACATCATAGAGCTTATTATGGTGAAAAAGGCAGTATTTGGGCTATTGATAAAGCACTAGAGATACCAAGCTCGCCGTTATCGGAATCGACACCGTTTAACTCTGTAGCTTCAAAGGTTGATTAAACAATACTGATAAGTCACAGCGCTGAAAAATTAGTAACAAAGATATATTGCTCAAAATGTTCCAATAAAAAAGCCAGTTGGGAGTACCAACTGGCTTAATAAAAACCATCAATCTATTTTAGAATTAGACAACGGTGAGTTTTACGCTAGCAGTAAAAACCCTACGAAAGTAAACCCAGCTGCAATTAACGCATAGGGTAACTGTGTTACCGCATGACTCACTAAGTTACACCCAGAGCCCTGAGCAGCTAATACCGTAGAGTCAGAGTAAAAGCAGGCCTGACTGCCAAAAGAGGATGCCGATAACAAAGCACCAATAACCAGTGGGATATTGGCATCAACAGCCTGTGCTAACGGCATAACGATGGGGATAGAGACCGCAAAAATCCCCCAGCTTGAACCTGTTGCAAACGCCAATACTGACATGGTTAAGAACACTACAGCAGGCAGTAGTTCAGGGGTCATATAGGGACTCAAACTGCCAATTACGAACTCAGGCAGCATCATCTTGTCGCACACATCTTTAAAGATAAAAGCCGCTATCACAGTCCCAATCGCCGGTAGCATATTCTTAAAGCCATCAATCATCTGCTCCATCATCTCTGATAAAGGCATCAACTTTTGTAAGCCATAATAGGGCAAAGTGATCGCTAACGTGGCAATGAGCCCTTTGAGTACATCGATATCAAAATAAACGGTAAAGCCAACCAACAACAAAATCGGCACAAAGAAGTTGTGTAGTTTACCACCCTCATCGGCATTTTTAAATTCATCTTCAATGGCCTTAAGCGCGTATTCGTCCGAAGTTTTTACCTCATCGAGATCCAACTGTTTAATCGCTGGCTTGCCCTGCATTGCAGCAAGTTGCGCTTTTTTCATTGGTCCAAAAACCGGTACGATACCCAAAATAACCAGTAGTACCATTGCTACAGCGAGCCATGCATAAAGCATATAGGGGATCGCTTGCATATAAACCGCAATACCTTGCCCTTCGCTAGCAATACCGTTGTCCACCAGCAAGCCACCAAAGAATACCGCCCATGTAGACAATGGTACCAACACACAGATCGGTGCAGCCGTTGAATCAACAACATAGGCGAGCATTTCACGGGACACTTTAAATTTATCAGTCACCCGCTTCATGGTTGACCCTACCGTAAGCGCATTAAGGTAGTCATCGATAAAAATCACAATGCCTAAAACGAATGTCATAAAGAGTGAAGACTTCTGCCCTGTGGCCAATTTCAATGCATGACGACCAAATGCCATTGAACCGCCAGTTTTTACCAGCAGTGCGATTAGGGCACCAAAACCACCACACACAAGAATAAGCCAACCAATGGTTTCATCGGCCATAACAGATAACGACGTATCAGCGAAATTGGTTAGCATATTAGCGCTGTCATACATCGCTAGACCCACTAATGCGCCAATAATCAAAGAAAGGATTGGGCGGCGCAGCACAATGGCTAACACCAATACCACCACAGGTGGGATAAGACTTAAGGCTGTCGGCTCAGACATGCACTAAGGTCCTTATAATAAAGTGCCAAAATGGCAAGATTATTCACCAAACTCATACACTTATTTGTCGAGTTCAATTGCTGCTTTTCCCTGAGGTACCTGCCGATACCTTAAATTTTGCGGGCCTTTAATGGAGCCCTAGGAAAAACATCGCGCCGAAAATAATCCTCAATGGCTTTTGAGTCAATAAAAATTACTATCTTGCTGGCATTTTTTATTGGAGGTGGGAAGAAAAGTCAGCTAACGCTCTGAAAAAGACACTGTTAAGCTAAAATGACTCCTCTTTAGGCTAACGGTTACTCACTTTCGTCAGCTTTAGAAATAAAGAGTCGACTGACATCGTTGCTCCAAAGCTGAATGATTTTACGGTTTTTGGCCTTATTCCAAAAACATTTGCCAAACAGAATGATCCCCGCGCCTTCAAAATCTCGACGCACCTTCAAGCCAAAGCGAGATATAAGTGAACTGGAAAACATATCAATAGGGATCCCCACATCTTTAGTCTCGGCGGGATTGAGCCATAAGCGCTCTTTATCAGTATGTGAAATAGTGCCCCAATACATCCGCGGTGCGCCATTATCCGTTGGCTCAGCATCAGCAAAATTTACAAATAGGTTTTTGGCACGCCAGCGATACTTTTCATCGGTATATACCCAAAGATCCGATGTTGCCAGATCGCTGCCACGTAACAAGCTATGCAGTACCTTTTCCAGTCCTTGAGTCGCGATTCTCATTTTAGTTTCTGACTTATCGTCTTCGTTAACCAACTCTGGCTTGGCGATCGCTAGCGCTGGTTTTGATAAGTCAGCTTCGGCTGGTACGGAAGTGATGTCAGGTGAGCTATTTACCGCAACCTCACCATTCTCACTCAGTGCTTTATCTACCGTTGGCCGCACTTTGGGCTTAGTGACTTTTGCAGCACAACTAAAGTCGATAATCATCGCGTCGGAATCAACCACCTGCTTATTAACCTCTATGGCATGCTGCTCTTCACGCTCTTTGGCTGCCGAAGGTTTAAACTCGGCGCAATCAGCTTGATGATAACGGGATCCAAAACAGGCGGCTTTACCATCTTTCGAGGCTTTACGATAATAAGCCTTACCGGCACATGCTGGACATACGAGTGCTTGCCGATATTTTTCAATATCACCATCAGATAACTTCTGAAACTTAAATACCGAATAGGTCATCGGCTTAGTTGCATCATATTGGCAAATAGCATCGAGCATGGTTTGTCCTTTAAGCTATTGATTTAATCATCATAAGCGTTTGCGCTATTTTAACAACGAAATTATCGACCTCAGCTATACGTAACAGCATCTTAAGAATGATTAACTTAAATTATTTCGATAAAAATCGAAATATATATTGACTAAATACTTAATAAGTTTATTATCCGCTCATTACAATTATTTCGATAATTCCAGAAATAACAAACATGTAAAAGGTCAATATTATGAGTCCTGAAATCATCATCATGGCAAAAGAAACTGCGAATATGTTCCTGTTTCTAGCTGCTGAATTAACAGTGTTATTCCTCGCGATAAGTTACATTGTTGGCATATTACAGGAGTATATTCCACCGGAAAAAATACAATCGATTTTGAGCTCAAAAAAAGGCAAAGGTTACATCATTGCCGCCCTTCTAGGATCGATAACCCCCTTTTGTTCATGCTCAACCATCCCCTTCTTAAAAGGGTTACTTAGAGCAAAAGCAGGCTTTGGCCCAATGATGGTTTTCTTGTTCTCAAGCCCATTATTGAACCCAATCATTATCGGCCTGTTTGTGGTGACATTTGGCATAAAAGTCGCGGTGTTTTACTTCTTAGTCGCTATGCTTGTGTCGGTAACTGCAGGCTACGTTCTAGAAAAACTTGGATTTGAGCGCTACGTAAAACCTGAAGCTTATGAAGCGGTAACAGCCTCTAGTTGTGGCACTAGCTGTAGCGATACCCCTACAACGCCTGTAAGCGCCAAAGCGGACGCTAAAGAATGTAATGACCAAGTGCTATCACTAGAAACCGTCAGTTGTGGCGCTGCATTGGCTGCTAACAATTGTGGTAGTACACCTGCCGTTAGCTCATGCGGCTCGCCAAGCACCAAAACAACCAGTGGTTGTAACGACAGTAACACTGTAGCTAAGCAAGATAATCGTTGGATGCGGGTATGGCGTTCAACATGGAAAGATTTTAAGCAAGTTTTACCCTACTTAATGATAGGTATTTTACTTGGTTCGTTCATTTACGGATTCATGCCTACCGAGCTGATTGCAAAGTACGCTGGTGAAGGCATGTGGTATGCAATTCCTATTGCAGCAGTCATTGGTATCCCACTCTACATTCGTGCAGAAGCAGTTATCCCATTAAGCTCGGCATTAGTCGCTAAAGGGATGGCGTTAGGTTCAGTCATGGCATTGATTATCGGTAGTGCGGGCGCCAGTTTAACTGAAGTTATTTTGCTAAAGTCGATTTTTAAGAACCAGATGATAGCGGCGTTTCTAGCCGTGATCCTAGGTATGGCGATAGGTGCTGGTTACCTTTACAGCTTCATCTTTGCTTAACGATTACGTTAAACATTGTCACCGACTATTTCCACCAAAAAATCACCTGCTAATACTGATGTTAAAAGTATTAGCAGGTACAACTAATAATTGCGTATAATTGCACCACTGATAAGAGTATCTCAATCGAGTTCCTTTTTAGTGGTGCAAGCTTTCATTTGTTAGCAACCCACCAACTAACAGCGCACTACAAGTACGTAATAGTAAGTTCAGGAATGAGTTTAAAAGCGAATAAACTGACTATAGGAGTCACATAATGGCAAAACATCGCCAAGTACAACCGCAGATAGAACATGAAAGTGGTCGCGGAGTCATTAAAGATAACGCGTTAAAGGCCATCGTCACCAGTACCCTGTTTCGAACACGGACTGAGAAACCTAAAAAAGGCAAAGGGTCTTATAACCGCAAACAGAAGGGGCAAAAGCTGAAGGGCTTAGCCCCTTTTGACTATCTGCGACAGGCATTTTTTTATAACCTGGCTCGCTAGCTTTCCTCCTCCCTAAAACCTCATTAACACCTTCTATATATCTCGCGACACCCTCGCATAATGACTGTTTGCTTTGCCCTACAATAATCGACTATTGATTAAATCAGTGATTGTTGAATTTATCGGTTGACTACAGCGCGCAACAAATAGACTATCAGACCTTCGAGACACTAGATTCTACTGGGTAACATGACGCTTTTATTCACCTCTATTTATACGCAAGTTAATTGCCTGACACTGCGACTCCTCGCCAGTGTGATGTGGCATTCTAGCTGCGCGGTAAATTGGGAATATAATCAATAGTTAGCCACTAGTTCTCGATTCCACACCGCAAGAGTCTGCAGCGCGGTGATGGATATTATCTCCTTTGCTCGCCCTTCTCTCCAGCGGTTCTAATTTAATCTGTATGATTAGCCCAGGTCATTATTGATGACTAAGCAAAAGGAGTGTTGAGATGTCAGCTACAGCATTACCCAAGATGGTTCCAACGGCATTTTTGTCAGTGGTATTAATTTGGTCGACAACGCCGCTAGGTATTGTTTGGAGCAGTGAGTCGGTGCATCCCACCATGGCGGTATTACTGCGAATGCTAATTGCGTTGACCCTTGGGTCGCTGATCATACTGATTGCCCGAATTCGACTGCCATGGAATGCCACTGCCAGAAAGCTATATGCCGTATCATCCATCGGGATTGTTGGTGGTATGCTGTTGAGCTACTTTTCCGCCCGATACTTGCCCTCAAGCACCATGTCACTGATCTTTGGCTTATCGCCGTTGATCTCAGGCTTACTGGCACAGAAATTACTGAATGAGCCCAAATTCGGCCCAATGCGCTTAGTGGCTTTAGCCATGGCATTTGTCGGACTTGGCATTGTATGCTCATCTAAGTTGTCACTGGCGAGTGACAGCTGGATTGGGCTGATATTAATCTTGTCTGCGGTTAGTTTGTTTAGCTTAAGCGGCGTATTAATCAAAACGGTTAAAATCAACATACACCCTATTGCCAGTACCGTCGGTGCACTCATTTATTCAACACCTATGTTTGCTTTAGCGTGGTTACTATTTGATGGCACGATACCCTTTGAAACTTGGCAAACTCGTTCGCTGTTAGCAATCACTTACTTAGGGGTATTTGGTTCACTGATTGGCTTTATTTCCTACTTCTACATTTTGCAGCATCTTAACGCCAGCACGGTTGCGTTAGTGACCTTAATCACGCCAGTATTTGCGATAATGTTAGGTGCACAACTCAATGGTGAAACGATTACGTCAGCGCTAGTGATAGGGGCTGGTTTTGTACTAACGGGGCTAGCCTTGTATCAATTCGGTGACCAGTTACTGCATAAGTTTTGCAAAAAAGGCACCAGTGCTAGGCGTTGAACCACTGCTCTACACACTCTGCATAATGACAACGAGCAGTAATGGCGACGAACATAACCATCAATGTCAGTCGCCGTTTTCAATGGCTGTTGCTACTGGTAAGTCTTGCCTTGGTGTTTAAGCCAACCGCCAATATGTCGACCTTGTGGATCATGATGAGTCCAATGCACCACACCGCCGCGTTCGTTGTATTCATAAACCCCATAAAACGAGATGCTGTCACCTGTTTTTAAACTCTCTATTCTCGGTGCTAAATCGATGTTATGCGCAATCAACAGGGTCTGACCGTTGGCCAGCGTAACGATAAACCGCTGGTGACGACTGCCTTTAGTGTCGTCAGCTAACAGCCGAGTCACAACGCCGCGACTTTGTACCTGTATGCCACTTTGCTGCTGCAAAAATGCCTGGCTTATTCGTAGTTCATCTGCAGCGACAGCTGTTGATATCAATGCAGAGGAGCCATAAGTAGTAACAGAACTACTTGGAGCAACCGTCGGTGCGACGACACGGTTATAGACAAAACTGGCAATCGCCAACACTACCAGCATTATCGCAATACGGTATAACACCCCTTTTATCGGGCTATTACTTAGCGCTTGCTTGTGGTTAGATTGGTTTGAATGGCTCTTGACTGCGCAGCCTTTAACACTAGCGTCAACGCCCTCTATCCGCGCTGCAAATGCTCGTTGCTTACCATCGGCTTGCGTCTCTATTTGAAAATACAGCACATCGCCAACTAAGGGTCGCCTGACCATATGTTGCAGCGCTGACATATGAATAAATACATCATTATCCGCTTGCGTGTTTGCTACTCGAATAAAGCCATAGCCTTTACTATCATTCCAACGAATTAACTGTCCCTTATTAATCACAAGCATCCCTCTGCTAAAAAACGTTGCTGTACTGATTTAGGCCATAAGGCTTGATAGATATTCAGTTGCTCAAACAAGGCATGATAAATGTCCAATGCGGCTAAGGCATCGCCTGCTGCGTAATTAACCTGCTCCTCTGATAATGGCTTATTCAATGGAATAGCCCAGTTAGACAGTGTTACCCGCTTACTTTTAGGCAGTTTAAGTGCCAATACTGTCGCTGCCATCTGCACCGTGCCCATCTGCTTTGCAGCGCCTAGCTGATTCATTAACCAATTGAGATCAAGTATGGGGTTAAGCACGATACCGAAATCTCGCTTCATCGAATTGATGTCACTACGTAGGCCAATACCCACCTTAGTAATATTTGACTGCTCAGCTAGCACTTCTGCAAGTGCCGCCTTAAAGGGCACTATATTAGTGCCGACCATTCTAAACAGATAACAGTGGCTAGTGGTCGCTATTTGAATTAGCGAGATAGGATTGCTATTACGGCGACCTTTTTCGAAGCTAGCGGCAGTTTCAGTATCAAACCCAACCCATTTTTGAGC
Source organism: Shewanella sp. KX20019 (assembly GCF_016757755.1). Lineage (NCBI taxonomy): Bacteria > Pseudomonadati > Pseudomonadota > Gammaproteobacteria > Alteromonadales > Shewanellaceae > Shewanella > Shewanella sp. KX20019. The sequence goes on from NZ_CP068437.1 coordinate 4,183,599, forward strand.
CTTAATATCATCAATCGCTACCCCTAAAGAATCAGTAGTCACTATGACGATTTGACGCGAAGTGCCATTTAAACGCTCTGATACGCTTTGAGTATTCTCGATACGATAATCACTTAAGCGCGCAACATCTCTATCGCTCATGCGGCAAATCAGATGCGTTCGTAGCAACAGCCAATCAAGTTTCTGCTGGTTCTGTTCATTGGTAATGGAGGTTAAAAATACTTGTTCAGCACTTTCCATTGCAGCGAAATAAGCATCCGCTTGCACACCGAGCGCTTGCCTAATTAGCACCGACTTTTCTGTTGCTAACCCAAATTTATATAAGCTCATGCTGTGTTTCTCAACGCTGTTAATCGCCATTTGCCTAGGATATCTCTTGCCGAATCATAACGCGAAATCCCCCCTTATTGCTTAATAAAATCCAACTGTTAGTATCGAATGCGTCTAATACAATAACAATAAGATGCCGAAAACCATGAAAAAGATGAATAAATGGATTTATCCAGCCCTATTGGCGTTGAGCTCTAGTGCTCATGCCCAAACCACCTTAATTAAAAATGTAAATGGCTATACCACCGACAAAGGCCAACTTGTTTCGTTTCACTCAATTGAGCTTAAAGATGACACGGTGATGCGCCTTTATAGTGATCAGCAAAAACCAAAACACGGCAGCGCCATGCGCACGATTGATGCTGAGGGTAAAACCATGCTGCCGGGTTTAATCGATGCTCACGGACACGTACTCGGTTGGGGGCTCAACTTAATGCGTACCAATCTTCGTGGAAGCGTGTCAGAAGCTGAAGCAGTAGAGCGAACCATTGAATTTCGGAAGCTAAACCCAGAGTTGGCTTGGGTACAGGGGCGCGGCTGGAACCAAGTACTGTGGCCAAGTAAAACGTTCCCGACCGCAGCCACACTTGATAAGCATTTTCCAGATACCCCCGTATGGTTAAGGCGAGTTGACGGACATGCAGGCTGGGCCAATAGCGCCGCGATGAAACTTGCAGGGATCAGCAAAGACAGTAAAGCACCATCAGGCGGTGAGATCATCCGCACCGCAGATGGCGAGCCCAGTGGTGTATTTATCGATAACGCCATGGGTCTTATTAGTCAGGCCATTCCAGCGTTGAGTGTTAGCGAACAAGAAACGGTACTTAAAGCGGCAATGAACGACTTAGCCCGATTAGGACTCACCAGTGTTCATGATGCAGGCGTGGGCAGTAATACTATTAGTGCCTATAAAAATTTAGCCGATAGAGATGAGATGCCTATTCGGGTGTATGGCATGGTCGCGGCTGGCGATAGTCAGTTCAGCAGCATTATGAGTAAGGGGCCATACCATCACAAATCACAGAAGCTGGATTTTAGCAGCGTTAAGATCTCCGCCGATGGTGCTTTAGGTAGCCGAGGGGCGGCATTAATCGAAGATTATTCAGATCTCCACGGACACAAGGGCTTGCTACTCCATAGCGACCAGCAACTTAACAGCTATATGCTAACGGCTATGCAAGCGGGGTTTCAGGTCAACACCCATGCCATTGGCGATCATGCTAATAAACTGGTGTTAGATTCTTATGAAGCCCTCATAAAACTAACCAATAGCAAGCCACTGCGCCATCGTGTTGAGCATGCGCAGATATTGCGTCTTGAGGATATCCCACGTTTTGCCGAACTTGGAGTTATTGCATCAATGCAAGCAACACATGCCACTAGCGACAAAAACATGGCGGAAGATAGAGTAGGACCAGATAGAATAAAAGGCGCTTACGCGTGGCAAAAACTGCTTAACGCCAATGCCGTTATCGCCGCGGGTTCGGACTTCCCAGTAGAATCAGCAAATCCTTTCTTTGGTCTGCATGCCTCTGTAACACGCCAAGATCATGACAACAAACCACTGCTAGGCTGGTATCCAGACCAAAGCATGACGATGGCCCAAGCACTCAGTAGTTTTACTTCTGCAGCGGCGTACTCAGCCCATCAAGAGAATAAAATTGGTCACTTGGCATCAGGAATGAAAGCTGACTTTATCTTAATTGATCGCGACGTTATTAAGGGTAATCCAACTCAAATATGGCAGGCTCAAGTGCTGCAAACCTGGGTTGATGGCCGAGTGGTCTTTAATATCGCAGATAAGCAGCCCTAAGCTAAAGTGAATGGTTAGCCATTAGCTATCAATCGAAAGGCGAGCACGACTGCTCGCCTTTTACTCTCACGTTATTGCAGTTCGTTCACGATAGCTATGTTATGTTGCCTAGTTCATTAACAAAATGATAACCTAGCTCATTGATTTTTTAGGTACTCGCATTAAGCACAGAATCAAAGTGAAGGCACTAGGCCACGGATAGTTTTAAGTTAAGGATAAGCACGAGATGATAGTGGCGTTATCGGCACTACTGATGAGCTTAGTCACCACAGTGGTCGGCATATACTCTGCGACGATAGATAGAGCATACGCCCGGACATCGGTTTGACCTAGATTAGAAATATTTCGTAGTTTCAGTAACGAAGGTTTCAACTACGGAGTCAGCAACAATGGTACTGGTCCCGCCATCATCAAATACGCCGCTTTGACCTATCAATCTAAACCAATTCAAACCTGGGACGATATTCCCGCCATACCGACTTTTACCCAGTCGCATATCGGCAGCCGCATTCTTCCAGCAGAAGACGTTATCCAGCCACTTGCATATCGAGGTAAGCAGTCTAAAAAGTTCTTAGCTATAGATAACGATGTGCGAATAAGCCTGTGCTACTGCTCTATTTATGACCAGTGCTGGTTAACTGACCGAGAAAAAGATCCGTTGCCGATAGATGAATGCGAAATAGCAAAACGCACCGCTTTCAGCAATAGCCTAAAGACACATCCATCAGATTAGGTTGAGGGGATATCACCGAAACGACCATTTTGATAATCATCAATAGCTTGGCGGATCTCAGCTTGGCTATTCATCACAAAAGGCCCCATATGCACGATATCCTCTTTTATCGGAGTGCCCGCAAATAACAGCATGCCCGCCCCCTCAATTGTTGCAGTAAGCCGTAACGCCGCTTTTGCATCAAGTAGCAATAATTGCTGTGGGTTATAAATTTGCCCTGTGTCACTGGTTAATTGCCCTGCATAGAGGTAAATGCCGACAAACTGATGTTGCTTCAATGTCAGTTCCGCACTGCCATTGGCATCAAGTACCAAGTCTGCTATTTCAGCTTTACCCGCAAGTTCTTGAATCGGAGCCGCTGCTGTTTGTCCTGCAAAATTCCAATTCCCCGCCAACGCTCGTAACTTGGCACCATGGCTATTGCTGATTTCGGGGATCGGCGTATTAGTTGTATCTTGATAGCGCGCTGGGCGCATTTTTTCACTGGCGGGCATGTTAAGCCAGATTTGAAATCCATGCAGCCCTGCATCGCTATCGGCTAACGGCATCTCAGAGTGGATCACTCCGCTGCCGGTACTCATCCACTGCACGTCACCCGCCTGTATTGCTTTAACGTTTCCGAGCTGATCTTTATGCTCCATACCGCCTTTTAAAATATAGGAAAAAGTTTCAATACCACGATGTGGATGCGGCGGAAAGCCACCAATATAGTCCGCTTTATCATCAGACTTGAGTTCATCAATCATCAGAAATGGGTCGAAATGGCGATGGGTAAAGTCGGCAACGCGAGAAATATTAACCCCGTCGCCATCCATGGTGCGATGTGCTTTATGTTGGCTGATTATGTTCATCTGTTTCGCCTAAATGGTTATCAATAAGGCAAGGTTAACAAGCAGTGATTAGAATGAATAACACGAAATATGGCAGTATTCATTCTAATAATACGAAAGAAATAACCAATACATCGCTGAAAATAGATGCAGTTCTTAAAATGGGTGATCGACCATAACCCAGCCATTAGTGGCTTCATCAGAATGTGCAATATCAAAGCGGATCACTAGGCCAGCTGTTAATGCTCTTAACGACAATCCATAATCAACCTTAAGATCAGACAGTAATGTGCTGGCAGTATATTCAGGTGCAACCCTACCCGCCTCCACAAAGCCCACCACTTGAAACCAATCTAACCTTAAGAACTTTAGCCAATTTATATCTTCAATCGGATTATATTTTAAGGTGTAACGGTACTCGGCACTGGTATAGATGGCGGCTTTATCGTGAAAGCGATTCTGATCGAAACCTCGCATACGGTAGAAGCCCCCTAACGTCGCGCCTTCATTGTAGGGTGCATTATTAGTGACTTGTCGTCCGCCAAGACTGTCATACTCAACCTCCCATGATGGCGAGTAGCCCGTCCAAAAGTTAAGCGCTAGTATTCGCTGACTGGCATAATCTGACTCTCCGAATGAAAAGTACTTACTCATATCGAGGTTTATAAAGGTCCACTCGTGATCGGAGTCCAACCATGCGGCATCATGAGAAACTGATAAATACTGGCTGCTTCCCATTGATGGGTTAACCGAAAAGTCAGTATTGTCGTATAAGATCCCCAGCTCCACAGCGTGGATGGTGCCATCAAGCTCCTCGTCGACGAACTCAAAACTCTGATAACGATTGAACTGTCTTAATACGAGGACGGTTGCACCACTCTCTAGTGGGTTCCAGCTTTCGCCACCACTGGGCTCAGACACCAATAAGCCATTTTTAAGCTTGTACTCAACCATGCCCTTATCTTTAGTTGCACCGATTGGCAGCGCATACTCGAGCTTTATATCGAACCAGTTTGATGAACCATCGGCTTCTAAAAACTGCATGTTTGTTGAATCATTACTGCCTGGAAGTGGCGTGCCTTTGGGAATAAACTCTTGCCCCGCACCAGCATAAGCACGCTGATCAGGATAGTAACCGAGAAAACCATAGGTACTCAAAAAGAAGCGCTCTGTCTTTGGTAGTTTAAAATTCCAAACACCCAGACCGATACCTTTGCTCACATCGCCACCAAACACAGTGCCGCCAATCGTCATCTGATCTTGGAAGTAGCCACTGAGCATGCCTCCCAGACCAATGTTGAGCCCCATAGAGTCGGAGCTAAACAGATAAGGCAAAAGTAGTTTTTCTTTGACGTTATCTGGTGTCTCAGCCCTATCGATTGAGGTTTTCACATTAGCAGCTGGCGCTGAAATTGCGATATGAGGTAGTAATGCGAGTGCAAAAATACCGCGGTAAAACGCGCTAACATTGGTTTTTAAAGCCATTTAATTCCCCAATTCAATAATGCGTTAGACACGCCAAAATCAGTGTGCTGTACTCACAATACACATGCATACCGATTAAACAAAACAGCATCAATAAAACAATAAAATTGCAGCGACTGCTATCTTACGAATGAGCAAACTACGTAAAGTATTTATTAGAGCATGTAACTAATAGTTCATGATAGACAGGTCGTAAACTACGATTGTGATAAATTGCACCATTAATTAATCTTGAAATAACTGGCTGGTTTCGAAGCAAGTAATGACAGCTATACTCATTAGTATCCTTAAGAAATGGAACAAAACTGATGGCTAGAAAAAGACTAATGCTGCTGATATTGCTTTTCTGCACTGCATTTACACTCGTAAATGCAACTGCTGCAACACCTCCTGCGGGGAGCCATAATGGTCAATTGATTATTCAATCAGGTCAAGTAATGGCGTGGGAACAATCGAGCCAGCAATGGCTGACGGTGGAAAAATTTTGGCAGCACTGGGCTGACTCCCGTGGTGGCCTTACTTGGGGAAGCAGTGAAACTTACCCCGCCTATGAGCAAGTTAAAGAGCGAGATACCTTCCTGATAGAACTAAAAGGAGGCACTTGCATGATGGAGTTCTGGCATAGCCGCTGGCGTAGGGCTAACGATGTTCGCCGTTGGGACGATGCTTTTAATGACTACTCTGCTTGCCCGCATGTTTTCGAGTAAAAGAGTAACGCTTGAGATTTAGTGAGTCTTAATGGCCACTTTCAGTGGCTAAGGTAATACATTTTCAGTAGTTTCCAACAAGATCACAGCTTGAATTAAAACTTCTGATGTCCTTTCAATTGTCACGTAATATTTATCACTTCTATCGCAAATCTCTCTTTGCTTCCAGTGAGTTAAGTTTACTATGACAGAATCTTCCTTTGAACGGGCTAAACGCTCATTCATCACTGCGATATCGGCAACGCTAGCGAGCATATCCCTTGGGCTAGCTTTCAAAGTTTGGCTAGCACAGTGGGTTGCCAAAAGCGATCTCGCGCTCTATCACACTGTGATCGATATTATCTCACTCTCGTTAATCCTTTTGAATGGTTTCAAAAGCTCAATGGTAGTGAGTTTTTCCCAAACAAATAACGCACAAGACATTACCAATATCTTCCGTTATGCATTGATTTTAATAATTCTATTAACTTGGGTGACAGTGCTACCGTATATCAAACACCACCTTAAATTCAATGTTGAGTACGCTGTGCTTGTAGGCATTATTTTAGGTCTCGGCTTAAAAGTCTATTTCACCTGTCAAATTGGTATGTATCGACTGTACAGTATTGTCAATAAATCCATATGGATTGAACCTTTAGTGCATATACTACTGTTCTTAGTCTATTACTATACGCTGCAGCAAAGCGCTGTTTCATCACTATTTTACAGTTTAATGCTCTCCAGAATAATCGTTTCCGGCTACATGTTTATCCAACGGCGAAAAATAGTCGCTACGACCCCATTAGCGCCTGTTAAGCTCGATCCAGAGATACGTGACTTTGTGAAAAAAAGCATGTTTTCGTCTTTAGAAGTGGGTGCCAGTGTCTTGATGATCTACATTACCGTGCTACTGACTATCAGTTACTTTACCATTGATGAACTCGGTGATTTCCAAGTCGTTGTTCGGCCAGTGTTTGCTTATATGTCGCTGCTGTTTATCTTTCCTGTTTATCGCTATATTCTGCCTGAAATTGCCCAAAGTCTACGCCAAGGAGACCACCAACAAATCGCAAAAATACGCCGCTGGTTCTATCGTTTTAGCATCAGCATTAGCACGGTGTTTTTATTGAGTATGCTATTTTTCAGTAAACAGGTCGTTAGCTTCATCTTTCCAGAAACCTACTTAACTGCAGCGCCAGTGTTAATGCACTTTTCACTGTTCTTTGGTTTTATGATACTAAACGCTTTTCAAGTCGCCTATATCAAAGCGCATGGACACTTTTTGCAGAGCCTTGCTATTCGCATTACCGGTGTTATGACTCTCATTGCTATGTTCTATATCTTACGGCAGGTCACTGACAACGTTGTCGCCGTCATACTGGCAATGGGGTGTGGTTACGTATTGATGTTTATCATTTCGAGTGTGCTGGAGTATCGCCTAGTCAAGCAGCACAAGCTAACCGCTAACTGACCACATCTGTATACAGCTCAATACTAGACACAGGGGACAAAGTTTGATTGAATTAGATGATTACCAATCACATCTTATGTCTGATGCGAGTTATTTATCAGTAGTTTCCAGGCAGATCACAGCTTTAATCGAAACTTCTGATGTCTTTTCGATTGTCACGTAATATTTCCCGCTACTATGCAACCTTACTTTGTTTCCGGTGAGCTAAGTTTACTATGTCAGAATCTTCCTTTGAGCGGGCTAAGCGCTCATTTATCGCGTCTATATGGGCGACACTAGCGAGCATATCCCTTGGACTCGCCTTTAAAATTTGGCTAGCACAATGGGTCGCCAAAAGTGATCTTGCGCTCTACCACACCGTGGTCGATATTATCTCTTTATCCTTGATCCTATTAAGCGGTTTTAGAACCTCGATGGTAGTGAGCTTTTCTCAAACGAAAAATGCCAAAGATATCACTAATATCTTTCGCTACTCTCTCATATTGATGGTCTTGCTCACGTGGGGGATAGTACTACCGTATATCAAACACCAACTGAAGATTGATGTCGAGTACGTGCAACTCGTGGGTATTATTTTGGGCATGGGCTTTAAGGTGTATTTCACCAATCAAATTGGCATGTACCGACTTTATCATATCGCCAACAAAGCCATTTGGATTGAGCCTTTGGTGCAAATACTGCTGTTCTTAGTGTGCTATTACGGGCTGCAACAAAGTGCTGTTTCATCGCTATTTTTCAGCCTTATGCTCTCTAGTATTGCTGTTGCCTGCTACATGTTTATTCAGCGTCGAAAAGAGATTGCCACGACACCATTGGCGCCTATTCAACTCGATCCTGAAATGCGTAATTTTGTGAAAAAAAGCATGCTGTCCTCTTTAGAGGTCGGTGCTAGCATTTTGATGATCTATATTACGGTACTGCTGACTGTTGGCTACTTTACGGTAGATGAACTCGGCGATTTCCAAGTTGTTGTTAGGCCGATGTTTGCTTATATGACACTGCTGTTCATCTTTCCTGTTTATCGCTATATTCTACCTGAAATTGCCCAGTGCCTGCGCCAAGGAGAGCATCAGCAGATCGCAAAAATGCGCCGCTGGTTTTATCGCTTAGGGTTGACTATTAGCCTGCTGTTTTTACTGAGTATGATATTTTTTAGCGAACAGCTCGTCACCCTTATATTCCCTGAAACCTACGCTTCGGCAGCCCCGGTGTTAATGCACTTCTCACTGTTTTTTGGCTTTATGATGTTAAATGCCTTTCAGATCGCCTATATCAAAGCGCATGGACACTTTATGCAGAGCTTATCTATCCGTATCACGGGCATCGTCACCTTAGTGGCTATGTTCTATATTTTACGGGGTTTTACCGATAACGTCGTCGCCGTCATACTGGCGATGGGGTGTGGTTATATACTGATGTTTATCATTTCGAGTGTGATGGAGTATCGCCTAGTCAAACAGCATAAGCAGATCGCTAACTAGAGTCTTACTGTGACTTAAGCTGCTCGCAAAACGTATCAATAAACCATTGATAACGACTGGGCAGCTGCCGCTGCTTCTTGGTCACCATATATAGCTCTTCAGCGACCTCTGACAGGGTATTAGCAACAAAGAGTGGCTCGGGATATTCATCCACCACGATCTGCGGCAACACGGTAAAACCTAAGCCTTTAGAAACGGGTAGCAAAATTTGATTCAACTGGTTGATATAGCTCCGTTGCTTGAGCTTAGCCATTCCCACAAACTCATTTCCAAAATGTGAGCTCAAAATTTGCTCGGCGTAATAGTGGCCATCAGGATGGTTAATAAAGCCTATATCTTCGAGTAACGGCAAGGTTACTTTAGCGCCCTCAAAGCTCGGTGGCAGCACTAAGCACAACACTTGCTTGCCTAGGTATTGCTGCTTAAGCTCTAATGATGATTGCTGTTGGGTCACAATACCGACATCAACACTATTGTCTAAAATGCTACTAATAATGGCGCTGTTTGGTGCAGCTTCTAAGGACACTTGAAGCTGCTCATGCTGCAATTGATATTGCACAAACCGTGGAAAAAAGTGCATTGCCAAAGCACCTGAGCAGGCAAAACGACAGGCCCCACGATGGGGTTCATCTACGAGAAGTTGCTGCAGCAGATGCTCCTCCTCCGCCATTTTCACTTTGGCATAGGCTAACAATTGCAGACCTGCATCAGTCAGCTCAAAGCTTTTACCTTTTCGAGTTAATAGCAAGGTGCCGACTTGATTTTCGAGCTTGTGGATATGCTGGCTTACGCCCGGTTGAGTCATAAATAGTTGCTCAGCGGTACGGGTAAAGTGCCCGATCTCCGCTAGCGTCACAAACGTTGTAAGCCATTGCTGATTCAACATGAATATCTCACTCAAATTTAAAAATTATCTACTCATGTAAATAATAACAAATAGTAATTGTAAAGCTAACTATTGATAATTTTCTCAGACGTTTACGACAACCGATAGTACTGACTGCAACACTAATAAAATTCCGATGACATGATGGATTGGACACTAAAAAGGGCTGAATACTCAGCCCTTTTTAGTGTATATATCTATCCTAGCTGTAGATGCAAGATTCTGTGGCGTGGAGATTACAACAAACGAGTGAATCTCGTATTTGCCTAACTCCCTTAGACCACCAGTTCAGCCTTAGGCTTTATCTCTTCAGCATCAATAAAAACTTGATTACGACCATTTTCTTTCGCTTTATACAGCGCCATATCAGCAACCGCCGCGAACTTAATCATTTCGTCATTTTCGGTAGGAATAATACTTGTTACCCCCACACTCACCGTCACATAAGGGCGAGTAGAGGAGCTTGCATGGGGAATATTTAGGGCTTCAACATTACCACAGCATCGCTGCGCCGGTGACAAGCAATCTCGCGTATAGGGTAACAGCACGACAAACTCCTCCCCGCCATAACGGGCAACAACATCACCAGGACGGTGTAATGCTTCCGCGATCGCTTGAGCAACTTCCTTCAAACATTGATCGCCAGCTAGGTGACCATAAGTATCGTTGTAGCTCTTAAAGTTATCAATATCTATCATCAATAACGCCAGCCGTGTTTTATTCCTTATCGCTAAGCTCCATTCACGCTGAAAGGCATCATCGAAGTAACGCCGATTACCAATTCTAGTCAAGCTGTCAGTCATTGATAGTGCTTCAAGCTTCTTTTTGGCTAAGTTAAGCTCCCGCGTACGCTCCTGTACTTGTGTATCAACCATATGTGTATGACGCATAACAAAAAATACATAAATGGCCAGCGCAAAACTTGCTAATATACCAAAGGCTCCAACTAAATAGGGAAAAGCGGTGCGCCGCGCAGCGATATAGCCTTTGCTCGGCATAGCGTGGATCTGCCAGCGACGCCCTGCAAAAGAGGTTAGCGGCTTCTGATAGACAATTTCACTGGCGCTCTGATGCAGATCAAGTGAACTATTGCCACCGAAATTACTGTATAGCGCTTGATGTTTATCATCGGTTATATCCTCTAAGATATAATAGAGTCCTTGGGCTGAAGTTCGCTTAACCGCACTGTCAAACATATCCGAAATACGATATACCCCAAGTACAAAGCCTTGTAACCTCTGTCGTCGCTTACTCAGTGTGTTCGGCTCACCTTGATAAACGGGCAAGAAAATAAGCAAGCCTTTCTGATTTTTCGCCTGTACTAGATTGACCCCTTCCGAAGCGATTGGCATACCAAGATCTGTCGCTAACGCTAACGCCTCATTACGGGCCCTGCTTGAAGCTAAATCAAACCCAAATGCTTTTTCATTGCCAGAGTGAGGTTCGAGATAGTAAACGGGATAGTAATACGCTCGCTGACCTGCCGAGATTAGGCTTCCATCTGAGGCTCGCTCGGTAAATTCAAAGTCTGCAGAAAAACGTTTTTGTTGCGCTTCAAACTCCCCCCTTTGATTATCTAATACCTTGGGTACCCACTCCAGTGCCTGGATATCACTGTGACGCATTAAAAAGCTCTTAGCAACCTGGCTAAACTCCGCTCGGCTCACATATTCTGAGCTAATGAATACCCCTTTCAGTGCATGCAAGACTTCAATGTTAAGCAATATCTCCTGCTCTAAAGCTTGGGCTTTGTCATCAATATCTTGAGTAAACTCAGTTTCAATCGAGTGCGTTTCTTCGACATAAAAGCGAAAACCGATAGCAATAGAAGAACACAGCCCCAGTATGGTGGCGCATAACAATATAAAATGAGACAAAATCTTCATAACACTCTCAAACTACTCACTCGATGAAACACCTGTAGTATCCTTGCAGCCGTAGCACGACTAGCCCCACGGCATATCGACGTACACTCTAACTAATGTGTCTTTATCCCAAGGCAAGATAGCAAGGTAATCAGCGTCATTTTTATCCCGATTATCAAAAGGGTCAAGATTATATTCAGTATGTTCAACGCTGAGCTTAATCAGGCTATCTTCAATCCAGCTATCTGAATGAAAACTAAATACTGCTGAGTATTTGTTTTCTAGCCAGTCACTGCCATCATTCCATGTTTGCGCACTGGCATATATATCAAACGATTCACCGAGCATAATGCGAGTGTCCGCCGCCACAGAGTATGCGCCAGTGGTGTTCTGAAAATCCTCTCGGTCATAGCCACGCTCTCTCGGCACGTCATCATCAATTTCCAGCATATAATGCCCACCAGCAAGCGTTAGCCCGGCATATATTTTATCGCCGTTATAACGTGCGACAACACCTGGGAATAGCTTTGACTGTTTCTCCACTGAGCTTACCGTATTACGCTTACCGTCTAGAGTAACTTGCCATTGCAGATCCATCGCTGGAGAGAAGCGGTACAGATTGCCACTTACAGACCAAGCGGTTTGAAACCAGATGGGGATATGATCAGGGTCGAGTTTATCTTTATCGTCATCAATAAAGATATCAATATTTCCTTTCCAACTGATGTTGGATTGAGTTATATGCTCAACAAAAAAGCCTGCATGCGCCCCCAGAGTATGAGAATCAACTTGCTCAACAATGGTATTGTGACCGCCAAATACGATACGCCAATCTGTACCTTCCGCTTCAGCGGTGACGCTCATAGCTGCGCACACGATTGAACCTACAACTAAATATGATGGTGTATTCAAATCCATTTCCCCCAACATGACTTTCAAGTTTTCAAACCGAACCGACTGAAATCCAACTAAAAAACTCAAGAATTCACTAAAATTTAACACAAACTGCTCACATAATCTGTTTAATCTTAGTTCTGATGTCTATGAAAAGCTTAATTATTACCTAGAAAATGACTCTCAAGTTAAAACCAAGACCCAGTGACTAAACCGCGGGTAGTACACAAAAATCAATTAGTTCCATTAAATAGGAAATTTTGATGTGAATAAAACCCAGTTTGTGAAGCACTACAAACTTTAATATGAAAAGTGTCGATTCTCATCTAAAGCACTATATAAGTCACATTTTAGTGCATGCCAGACAGTAAAAATTAAGTCATAATTAAGCATCTGGTTTTATTCTTAACCACGAGTAACGGAATTTTAATAGCTGTATTTTCGTTACCATTACACCTTGTCTAAAAAGACACAGGTCACTTTGAGGACATTAGCTTGATTAAACATATCGCTTTAGCATTAACACTTGCCGTTGCTCCAATGAGCAGCTTTGCTGCACAATTCATCGAAGGTAAGCACTTTACCCAAGTATCAGACAAAGCGCCAAGCAGTGAGCCTAAGCTGACAGAGTTCTTCTCTCTGTACTGTCACAACTGCTACAACATGGAAAAACAGTATCTAGGTGATATAAAAGCCAACTTAGATAAGTCAGTGACGTTCGACAGCAAGCACGTCGATTTCATGAACAGTGATATCGGCACCGAAGTAATGCGCTCTTTGGCTGTGATTCAAACCGTCGGCCAAAAAGATCAACTAACTAACGCAATGTTTGCCGCCATCCAAGGTAACGACAGTGGTCATGGCCACGATCACGGCGCAGAAGGCGACACGCACGAAGAAACAATCAATAACCGTGATGACATCAAACAGGTCTTCGCGAAATTTGGTGTTGATGCTGCGCAATATGACAAAGCCGCAGACAGTAAAGAAACCGATGCGAAACTCGCTTTATGGCGTGCACAGCAACAAGAATTTAAAGTTCAAAGCGTTCCAGCATTCGTGGTTAACGACAAGTATGCCGTTAACATGAGCTCGGTACGTACTTTAGGTGAGCTTATCGACCTTATTAACTACCTTGCGGTAGAGCATAAGTAAGCTAATTTAAATTATGTAAAGGCGCCTAACGGCGCCTTTTTTGTGGCTAATGTGAGCTACTGGATTCACTTTAGCGGTACTGCTCCAACAGTTGCTGCCACCGAGCTAACATCTTTTGCCATGCATATTGCGTTGCTTGACGCTGTTCGCCACAGCCTCCGATACAGTTGCCATTTTTGACTCGAGTAATCGCCTGCCGGATCCCATCAACTGACAGTGACTCAATCACTTCATACCCATGAAACTGACCTTGTTGATGTTGACGCAGCTCTGTAATTTGATCGGCAAGTCCATCAATTTCAGGCAAAATAACATGCCTTCCTGCTGCAATTGACTCCATACACGTTAATCCAAAAGGCTCCCAGCGAGAGGGGATAACGACAGCATCAGCAGTGTTTAACAATGCGGGCACATCATCAACCTCACCAATAAGTGTAACTTGAGGCATCATCTGCGCCAGTAGCTGCAGCTTATCTTTGTCCTCTCCATCACCCGCTATCGTTAGCGTTACCTCTTGCTCACTAAAGCTCGCCATTGCCTGTATAAGCAGGTCAAACCCCTTCTGCTTTGCTAGTCGGCCATAGGCAACTAGCCGCAATGGTGAATGAGCCTCAACCGCAGCAACAGCCATAAAGTGCTCTACCTCTTTTGCTTGCCCAACCCGTGCAACTTTGTCCTCCGTTAACACACCAAGCTCAACTAGCCAATCAGCTTGCTGATGCGATACCGCGATCACTTTATCCATCAATGCGTACCCCAGCTTGAGCATGAGCTTAAAGCGATAAGGATGAGCGACGCTATGGCGCACAAACTCACGGCAATAGTGATGCTCTTGATACAATAACGGCGTCGAGCTGTTGGCCAGCTTTAGTGCCAGCAGGGCGGGGATTTTTCGCCAACTCATCGCGGCGTGAATAACAATGATATCGGCGTTATAACGGGACTGCTTTAGTTGTGTCAGCTGAATATGCAGCAACTTAAAGTCAAAATGCTGCTTCAATCTTGAGGTAGCAAGACTCTCTAGCGCCAAATTGACGCCACCGAGTTTTGTATCATCGATGAGATGGATCACCTTTGGACGCAATTACCTACCCTGACTTGCAGCTCAATAAGAATAAGTTAGTTTAAAGCCCTCAAAGATAAAAGCTTTGTTTGGTAAAAAACAGTCTAATTACGAATAAAATCGAGTAGATGTACACAAGCAAAAACAATATGCACGCCAATAAAACCAATAAAACCTTTAGCACAGAGGATATGGTAATTTCGCCATAAAAGAGCATCAACAGATCCTTGCGTCACAAACCACAATACCCCCGTCATGCCCACAGCTAAGAAGATCAGCAAGCCTAAGCCTTCAACAATACTAAACAAACCGCGACCGCCGGCTATAGGTAACTTGCCCTTACTTAGCCCCTTAATATCACTGACCAACTGTGAAAAATCGCCAACTAACCAAGGAAAATATTGGCGCCACTTTCCTTTTCGGCAAGTTGTAATTAAGAATGATAGCGCCAGAAAGGCGGCAAATAACCCAAGGTAGACATGGCTGAGATCCCACAGGCTTGCGTTCGCCCTTAAGCTGCGACCGATCAAAACCCAACCGCTGGTTAAGACCAGATAAGCCACCGTAAAAACAATGACTATATGCTGCCAGGCACTGTATTTATCTAGCAACTGCTGTAGTTTTGATTTAGCCATGGCGACCTCTGTTGACTCACTTATGACTCAAGCGATAATTGATCAATATTGTCAGCATAGCTATCGACTTTTAACCAATCTGTGTACTCAATATTGGTATCTGCGGCAGTAGGACCTTTGGTCATCCACATAATAAAGCGGATTATACTTCTATCGACAATGCCATAACTTGGGTAGTTCAGATTACCGCCAAAGACTTCTGCAAGTGCCGGTAACCACGGTGACTTATCCATGAACGCCTGCATATAAGGGTTGGTTTCGGCAGTATTTTTCAGTGGTTTTCTTGCCACTAAATTCACCGAGAAAAAGCTACTCGGCTTTTTCTCAAGCGCATCTTGATGTGCTTCAATAAAATCATACACCACAGGGTTATGTTTACCGTGACGAATACTGGCACCAATAATGACTTTATCAAACTCAGCTAAATCAATGTCGTCACTAATACTAGCGGCTTGAACTTGGTTGCCTAAAGCTATTAGCTTTTGTTCAAGATACGCACAAATTTTGCGGGTCTGGCCATGTACGCTTGAATAAACGATAAGAATGTTGCTCACCAGACAGTCCCCCTTTAGATAGAAATTCAGTGGTTTAATCATAGGGGATTATAGAATCTTTTTACTTGAATCAGATCACGAGCTACAAAGCGATAAACTGCTTTAGCTTTATCTACCTCACAAAATTAAAAAGGGAAATGCATCAAGAATGCATTTCCCCCTCGGCGAGTTTAATGATCTCTTTATAGAGACATTAAGAAATCAACAACTTGAGCTCGCTCAACGGCGTTAAGTGCCATAAAGTCATCAGTGCTCTGCTGCGCTTCTCCACCATGCCACAAAATAGCTTCTTCTAGCGTGGCGGCGCGGCCATCATGCAAGAAGCCGGCTTGTGGATTTACGGTTTGCGTTAAACCTATCCCCCACAATGGACGCGTACGCCACTCACTGCCGTCGGCAAGGAAGTCTGGACGACCATCAGCAAGCTCTTCCCCCATATCGTGCAGTAACATGTCGCTAAAGGGGTAGATTGTTTGGCTCTTGTGACCAGCGATCATCTCAGTACCGCCAATATCACCCGACGCTTTAGTGGCAAAGCTTGGGGTATGGCAGCCACTACAGTTTAATTGCTCAAACAGACGTGCACCTTCGCGTACGTCTGCATCAGCAACTCTGCGCCTAGCAGGTACTGCCAGTGTTTCGGCATAGAACACCACGGAATCACTAAACTCTGCATTAGCCTCTGGCTCACCGTCAATACCAGCGCCAGTATCGACAAATCCAGTGCGAGTTAGATAATCGTCATGCAATGCCGTACCTTTAATGCTTTCATCAGGAAACAGTGGATTAGTGATACCGATATCGCCGCGCAATGCGCCCAATGACTGCACCCTTACACTAGGAGTATTTGCCTTCCAGCCAAAGCGCCCTAAAGATACCGGGTTGCTATCGCCCGCCTGTGCTTTTACTGCATCAAATACATAGTTAGCACGCCCTGAAATACCATCATTATTGGCATCATCAGCGTCAACGTTCGCCACAATATCCGCCTCAGGTATCGCCTCAAGCAACCCGAGGCCAAATACAGGCATGCCGTTACGCCAGCCCATCAATACATCGTCTTGCAATAAGTTCGAGGTGACATTGGCACTTGATTTGGTTTCACCGGGCGCATCATAGGGATTTTCGACATCAAACAGTGGCTTTTTCAAGGTTACAGTAGTGCCATCGCTATAGCTGATGACCTTGGTTTCATAAGACAGGTATACATCTGCTTGACCAATGAATTTATTCTGCTCCCAGTCATTGCGCGCTTTAAGCACACCTCGATGGAATAGTTGACCGCCAAAATTGGGTACCGCAATGGGGGCGCAGTAGTTGTTAGCAGCTGTACCGACGAGGCAAGGCTCATCGGGTGCTTTACTTATACGCAGAAATATCCCCGCCTCTGAGCCGAGTTTCACCCGAGTCTCGCCCGCAGCGACTTGGGGGGTTGAGTTGCGACCATCGCGTTGATGACAAGAGTTACAATCGGCATTATTAAACACTGGCCCAAGACCATCTAACTCTGGATGTGCATCATTAGGAGCCGTCGTAAATGCGGTTTCAAAGCCTAAATCACCGTCTAAATGTAGCGCTAATTCCGCAGCCGTCAGATTGGGGGCTGGCGTTGAAAAACCGTGACCAGATTCCGATGCATCATAGGTTGTTGTATCGCCACCACTCGCGGTGATATCAGTGTAAGCAGGATACACCTTCTCTTCTGGTACTGGCGTATTCTCATCACCAGAGCCGCCACATGCCGATAAACAGAGTACGCTTGCCATCGCAACTATAGTCAGTTTTATCCCTGTATTACTCACTTTCTTATTGTTAATTATCATTTGCGTTACCACACACGTTTTATCTTAAATTAGTCTTTAAATTCTGTTGTCCAAGACACAGAAAAGCACTAAGAGATGAACATGAAAAAGAGGGCATAAAGAGTATCCTTTATGCCCTCTCGACAGACTAAATGGTTATACTTTCCACGTTTTAAGTAGTGGTAGTACATCTGATTCCAAGCTTGTTTGCAGCTTTGAAAGTGCATCAACAGCAGTTTGAATACGCTTTCGCCCTTCAACATCAGAGATAGCTTGACGGAAAGGCATATCACTCGAACCTTCAATGGCTTGAATCGTCAAAATAGCGTTGTCGATTTCAGTACCAACCCGCGCCGCCAACTCCTTATCTGCCGCTGCAACAAAATCAACAATCCCCTGTTTATCGGCAGACCCAGCCAACTCACCTTGGTAAACGTTGCGCACGCCGATGATGTTATTGCTAAAATCAGTCAACGAATTCCACGAGTACTGAGATTCAACTTTAGAGGTGTCGGCACTGGCGGCATCGGCACCAAATGGATCAGCAATTTTACCGTTACCCACTTCATCTACAATGCCGATCATGCCGTTAATGAGCTCTTGAACAACACCTACATTTGAGCTGTAGAAAGTATTGCCATCGCTACCAGGATTCTTAATTAGCTCGCCATAGGCTTTGCCTGTACTTGCATCGTGGCTTATTAACCACGCATCATCTAAGTTTTTAGTGTAATCGCGAAATACCTCAGCAAGCCCCATTAGGTAATCACGCTCATTATCAGATAAGTCTGCAATCATTTTGGTGTTAGTCGTGACACCGTCACCAAACAGTAGGTATTCCATGGTATGGAAACCTTGTACGTCGTCATTCCAACCTTTAATAGTCTTCGCATCAAAACCAGTAGTCGTCGACAGTACTGTTGTTAAATCGGTGGTGTTTAGTGGCCAGCTGTCTAAATGCGGATCGATACCGAGTGAGTCCACTGGACCAAAGATATGTGATTCACCTTGCTCCCATGGCTGGCGAGCCGCTTTCCATGCTTGTTGTACAGCTTCAAGATTTGACTGTGATGGCGTTGCCACTAATGTCTGTGTTGATGCAAGTAATGTTGCACCACGGGTGGCGAGATCGCTGTAACCGGCAACAATGACATCATCGGTCAGGTTGGTGACCATCTCAGTTGCTGCAAATGAGAAGGTACCGTCCGGTACTGGTGCTGGCGTGCTGTCAGAACCTGAACCGCCACATGCAGCAAGTGCAGAAATAAGTGCGATAGCAACCGCTGAATGAGTAAAGTGCTTCATTTAAAACTCCATTTTATAAACTTAGTTAATTTGGCTAATTTGATTTAACGACTACGTACTGAATTGCTTACAACGAGAATTGATAACCCACGCCAAGCGCAAAGAAATTGGTATCGGGGATGGAAGCAACTGCCACTTGCTGCACTCCGGCTTCCGCCTTAATAACGATTTCTGGAATGGGGAAATAGTTAATACCCGCACTGATCCAAGTGTTCTCGTAACGCTTGGTTGCAATGCCTGTTTCAACTTCTTTTAGTGGATTTGAGTAATCGATATTGGCAAAAATGGTAATAGGAACAGGAGTGAAATGACCTAAGTCGACTCCGGCTTCAACGAAGAAAGCTTCGGATTCACTACCCAATTGCGCAAAATTACCCGGCTTTAGGCCTGGGGTAGTTTTGTTTGCTTGAGTAATCGCATCAGAATCACTCAACGTACCGTTAAGGTATTGGCCACGAACAATCCATGGGCCTTCAACAAATGCTCCTGCAATTGAAAAAATACTGACTGTGCCATCTGAATTTAGCTTATTGGTTTTATGCCGATTGCCACTGGTATTACCGTAGTAATATGAAACACCTACCGCTGAACCGGTTTTGAAGTTGCCGTAATCAAGACGCATTACGTAGGCTAGGTCGTCAGCATTGACATGCTCGAAACGCTTTTGATGGCCCGATGCAACCCAATCATAGGTACGAAAATACTCTGAGTTTAACCCGCTAACCACTTGTGCTTGATAGTGAAAGTTAGCAATTTCACCAAAAATGCCAATACCATTTTCATTCCATACCGCAGGTAACATCGCCGCTTCACTTTTATGGCGCTGCACGGTGAGGTACTGGCTTGGTTTATGGAGGGTACTGCTAAGACCTACTGGCAGATGGATATTACCGAACTTAACCCCAAACGCATCGCTTGGACGATAACGGATCTCGGCTTTCTCTATCATGACTTCGCCGCCAGCTTCAACTTCAGCTTCAAACTCACCGAACTCATCGAAACCATCGTATTCTAGTGAAGTACCAGTGCCGCCGTGCTCATATTCAATCTCAACTTCCATATCCCACTGGTCGTTAAATTGATAACCAAATTCAGTCACAATGCGCTCTAGATCAAAGCGACCACGGCGCTCAGGCGTCGTATCTTGAACGTTGTCATAATATTCATTGCTGGTGTAGATCACACTGCCATATGACTTAAATGAAAACTTGCTGAACTTGCTATCTGCAGACTCAGCTTTAACTACTGCTATTGTTTCTTGCTGTGCTAATTGTTGCTGCTTCTGCTGTTCGGCTTGAGCTTGTTGTTGCTGTGCAAGCTCCTTTAACTGAGCTTTAAGTTCAGTAAGTTCAGCTTCTTGCTTTGCAATCGCTGCTGCGAGTACTTCAGGATCTGTTGCTGACATTGCATTTGCGCTAAAGATACTTGCTATCGTCGCAGCCAATATATTCAGCTTTACATGCTTATACATGTTTCTCATAAAACGGCTCTCAATTGATTCTTTGCTGGAAAGCCAGCATCCCTTAAATTCGCCGTCAAAATACTACAAATGAGAACGATTTGCATTATTCTTTACAATATAATTTACATTAAACTTACATTAGGTAATGCAAATTAACACCTAAACTGCCTTGGCAAATATTTATTAAACAACTAATATCAATAACTTGAGATGGAGCTATATAGCATAAGCACACAATGCTGCAGCAAAAAATAAATTAGCAATCCTTGCTTCTAAGCAAATTTTACACAGTTGTTAACATTAAAATTACTGGTAAACGAACTCGAAAATGCTCATAAAAAAGGATGCTATAGCAATTGGATTAACCGAATACTTGTTAGTTTACGTTTTGCAATTCAACTCGAGTTATTAGCAATAACTACATTAACCGGGTTTAATACCCCCTAGGTCAACTAGGTTAATATTGACAGCTGCATAGTTTTTTTGATTTATCCACAGCCTCTACAAGTGGCATATAAGGGAACGACCATCATTACCACAATCCCCCTTGAATTGAATTCGCTCAGGCAACTCTGAAACATGCACTTTAAAGTAGGATGGGTATATACTGCTCGTCCTTTCGCCGGAACACATGGATCGTTTTAATGAAGAACAACCCGCAGAAACTGCTGCTTTGGATGACCTTTATCATGTCATTAGTCTTTGCTGTATGGCAGGTATTACTCAACAACTTTGTCATCGAGCGTGCACAATTCACCGGTGCTGAAATAGGTATATTACAAAGCTTAAGAGAGGTCCCTGGGTTTCTAGCGTTTACCGCGATTTTTGTGCTCTTACTCATAAAAGAACAAGCATTTGCATTATTGTCGCTGGCACTACTTTGTATCGGAGTCGCCATCACAGGGTTCTTCCCGCAAGTTCTCGGCCTCTATATCACCACAGTATTGATGTCCATTGGCTTTCATTATTTCGAAACCGTCAACCAATCACTGACACTGCAATGGGTTGAAAAGAGAAACACCGCTGCATTTCTAGGTAAAGCACTGGCATGGCGCAGCGCTGCTGCACTGTTAGGTTACGGCAGCATTTGGTTAATCATGACCTGGCTAAAGCTCGATTACCAATGGATGTATGCCATCATTGGCACCTTAGGGCTTGTCATGGTGATAACCATTAGTTTCTACTTCCCAACCTTTGAACAAAAAGAGCCGCAGCACAAAAAAGTAATTCTGCGGAAACGCTACTGGCTATATTACATGCTCACTTTTTTCTCCGGTGCGAGAAGACAGATATTCATGGTCTTTGCAGGCTTTATGATGGTGGAAAAGTTTGGCTATAGCATTAGCCAAATTACCTCACTCTTTCTCATAAACTATGTGGTTAACCTATTTTTTGCCCCTGCTATTGGCCGCCTAATTGGCCGAATTGGTGAGCGTAACGCGCTGACTATTGAATATTTAGGTCTTATAGCGGTCTTTATCAGCTATGCACTCGTTGAGCATGCTCAAGTCGCCGCAGCGCTATACGTAATTGACCACCTATTATTTGCCATGGCGATTGCAGTCAAAACCTACTTTCAGAAAATCGCCGACCCCAAAGATATTGCCGCAACCATGTCGGTCAGTTTCACCATTAACCACATTGCAGCAGTTATCATCCCCGCACTACTTGGGCTTCTATGGTTAACCTCCCCGTCACTGGTATTTTATATCGGCGCTGGTTTTGCAGTATGCTCACTGATATTAGCTGTGAATGTCCCTCGCCACCCTCAGCAAGGTGAAGAGGTAGCCTACTTTGGCAAAATGCCATCTCTGCTCAATGCAGACAAATAGCTAGACAATTAACCGCTTGATTGATAAAGATATAGGCACATAAACAAAGGAGTGCGACTGATGGTTGAAACAGTTAAAGACACCAGAAATCACACCGTGAAAACTTCGAATAGTGATAACGGTAAATCAACCGATGTTTCAGCCAGAAAAAAAGCCTTATTACTTGGGCGTATGCTTGGGCTGAGCAGTGAAGATGATTACCGCCCAAGCAGCGCCTCAATTGCTGAGCGTTCAAGCTTTAGAGCACAAAAACTGGCTAGCCAATACCAGTCGAATTTGGAAACTATTTATAAGATTGCAATCAGCCAAACCCCGTCAGACGTGACTGGTGTCGATCTTGATCCCGATTGGGCACATCAGTTTTTTCAACTAGCAGAACAGATCCATAATCGAAAAATGCAGGAGTTATGGGGCAGGATTTTAGCCAGTGAAATAACCAGTCCAGGTAACTTTAGCTTACGCACGTTGACCACTTTAAAACAGCTGACTCATAAAGAAGCACAGATCTTAGAGAAGGCTCTGGGCATGTCAGTATTGGTAAACAACGAATCACGGTTGAAGCTCATTATTGGTTTTAAACATGCCAGCGGGTTGGGCCACTTTTTCAAAAAGCCAACCCAAACAAATATTGGCTTATCTCAATTTGGCCTGCCCTACTCCAACATCTTGACCTTAGTCGAAGCGGGAATATTGCATCGCAGCGAATTAGAAACCGGGATACTCAGCAGCAAAACGCCCATTAGTTTTGCTCTAAGCGGGATAAAACTCAAACTCACGCCCAAAAGTGGGCAATTGTTCTTCAGTTACTATCGTTTTACACCCATTGGCGATGAACTTACACAGTTGATCCGATACAAAACCGACGTTAATTATATTAAGGCGTTAAAGGAGGTTTTTGCGCAAGACTTTAGAATCGATTAATTCGATTTTGATAACACGAGGTACTGGTAAATAGGGCAAGTTGTAGCTCACCCACTTAACTGCATTTACCTAGTGAAACCTACTTAGAGGCTCTAATTAGAAAAACTCAACTGACTTAGTATATCTCTAAGTTCTTGTTGTTCACTTTCCGTTTTATAGGTCAAAATAAAACTCAGAACATAGTCTTCATACCTAGTGGCGTAGTATTCTTGATTCACTGTCATATTGGCAATACTAATTTCCGACGGCATCACATCAAACGCCACACCTGACAAGTCTTCTGAATAGATCTCTTTAGAAAATGTATACTGTATCTGCGCTCCTCGAAGAATCTTTTTCACATGGAAAAAATAGTCAGATCCTCTTTTTATTCCAGGCATATGTGCGACTCGCTCCGCGACGGCCATAATGCTGGGATTAAACTCCACTGGCGAGCCTTGCTCAAACTTAAAGAAAGCAAACATATTAACAGTTTGCTTTTCAGACTCTTTAATAATGGCTTGTAAATTTTGATCGTCACCGGCAATGAGATTACCGCCTATTTCTCTAATTTCATTTATTGCAGCCTTACTTTGAACCGCCCACAGCTCAGGCACCGGTAAAGCAATATTAAAATAGCTATTTTTATAGATATTATTTTCTATGACTCCATACTCGATTTCATTTGCTAAGAGGCTGTTAGACCATATTAAAAGCATGGGGATAATTAAGACATAGCTAAGTATTTTCTTCATAATAACGCCTCTGAACAAGTCCATGTAGAGTAGGGATTGCGACTAACTAAAGATGTTTACTTTAGTTACTATTAAGTGGTTTTTCTAAGCATAAAATACCTAGTTTACAAATAAATAACAACGTATTCTTCCAAATACCGTCGCCGTTAATTCGCTCTATAATAGAGACGAACTTAACAAAATTGCCGTAAATGCTTGCACTCGGTTGTGGAATGATTTTCTCAACGGTGATCATTCTAGCCACGAACAATCACCGCCAAATAAGCGCTAGCTTAGTAATTAAAGCAGCAAGCACTGTAAACCTAAACTGCTGCCTTTAACTTCGCGCCATCTATCACCTGAATTGCGGCTAAATAGTCTAAAAGAGCATTAACTTGGGTGGCAATATCACCTTTACTGGTATCGATGGTTAACTCCGCCGCGATTGGTGTTTCGTACGGTGCAGAGATACCGGTGAACTCTTTTATTTCTCCTGCGCGTGCTTTTTTATAAAGCCCTTTGGGATCACGCGCTTCGCAGACCTCTATTGGCGTAGAGACATGAACTTCAATAAAGCGTCCCTCTTCAAATAGGCCGCGGACACGCTCTCTCTCCTCCTTAGTCGGGGAGATAAATGCCGATAACACTACTAATCCAGCATCAACCATCAACTTGGCCACTTCGCCGACACGACGTAGGTTCTCGTCACGATCACTGGCGCTAAAACCCAAATCTTTACAGAGGCCATGCCTAACATTGTCGCCATCGAGTAAATAGGTGTGAAAGCCGCCATCAAACAGTGCCCGTTCTAATGCTCCCGCTAAGGTTGATTTACCAGAGCCAGATAGACCCGTAAACCAGAGTAATACCGGGCTTTGGCCTTTTTGCTTTGCACGCGACTCTTGGTCAATACTATGTTGGTGCCAAACGATGTCAGACATAACCACTCCAAAAACAATAATCTAATAGATAAAATGCACCAAACTTACTCAACTTATGGTTTTAAGATTGTATTACAACTTTAAAACGGGAAGAGCATCGGCACTAATATAATGACAATCGACGAGTACAACAGCGACAGAGGCAGTCCCACTCTTAAAAAATCGGTAAAACGGTAATTTCCTGCGTTATAAACCATCAAATTTGTCTGGTAACCATAGGGCGAAATGAAACTCGCGCTGGCACCAAACACTACCGCCAAAATAAACGGCCTAGTATCAACCCCGTAGCTGAGCGCAATGGCGTAAGCGACAGGAAAAGCCAGTGCGGCGGCCGCATTATTAGTTATCAATTCAGTCAGTAATAACGTCAATAAATACACGCACACAAATGCAGCGAAGACATCAAAACCATTCAATGAGCCCAAAATAAAATGAGCAATATCATCTGCAAGACCGGTAGATAGCATCAAGTTAGCCAGACTTAACGCACTACCAACAATGACCACTAACTCAATAGGAAAGCGTCGTCTAAGCTCTGTTAAACTCACAGCACCAATCGCGACGTAGCTAATCAATAGTAAGGTTAAGCCTTTGACCAAAGGCAGCGCGCCTATCACGCTGGAAAAAATGGTCAGCACAAAGCCGAACAATACCCACTGGCTGCGCCTTTTATCTAAGCGAACGCTGAGATCAAGGCCACTAACCGCAGCAAAATCTGACGCCAATTTGGCATTATGGCTAAAACCATCGCCAGGAGTAATGAGTAATACATCTCCCGCTTGTAACTCAATATCACCGAGGCCGCCTTTTAGTGGGTGATGCCCGCGGCGAATAGCTAGAACAGCCCCATCAAACCGCTCTCGAAACTTAGAGGCCTTCAATGAAGTACCCACAAGACTTGATGTAGGGGCGAGTACCGCTTCAACCAAATTCTGCCCTTTGGCTTGTTGCTTGCCAAACCACTCTAACCCATCAAACTGGTGTAATAGCTCAACGGATTCAACGGCACCACCAAAGCGCAATATGTCTTCACTTTGCAAAACCAGATGTGGCGGTACCGGACAAATACGAATGCCACTGCGTTCAAGTTCTACAAGATAGAGTTTTTTCAGTGCTCTTAGGCGATTGTCTATGACACTCCTGCCAATCAATTGCGACCGCTTTGCGACTCTGGCTTCAAGCAAGTAGGGTAAGCTTTCCTCTGCCCCCTCTTCACGCCTGTCGGGCAGAACATTAGCCAGCAACACCAGCAAAGCCACCCCTAAGGTTACAATCACTACACCTATGATAGAGAACTCAAAAAAACCCAAAGGCGCTAAGCCTGCATTCTCTACAAAAGAGTTAACGATTAGGTTAGTTGAAGTGCCAATTAGGGTTAATGTACCGCCAAGAATAGCTGCGTATGACAGTGGTAATAACAGTTTAGCGGGCGCATGAGACTGATTGCGCCTAACCACGCCAATCAAGGATGACACTACTGCAGTATTGTTAGTAAACGATGACAATAGCGCAGTAGAGAGGCCCAACTTTGCCATCGTCGATGCCAGTGACCCTTGACCCACCACTTGACTAAGCTTACCCAGCAAAGAGGTTTTCTCAAGTGCCGTAGCCGCTAAAATAATCAGCACTAAGGTCACTAAGCCGGCATTAGTAAAACTTGCTAATGCCGTCTCTAGCTCGACCATCCCTAAAAGATAGCTCGTTAATGCCGCGGTAAAAAACAACGCCGCGGGTGTCCAAACCCCAGCCATTAAAGCAACGACTAGGGCAAATAAAATACTCGACAACACCCACAGTTCAGACACCACTAGCCCTCTAACTTACTAATGTCTAGCGCTTGCCAATGAGGGTATTGCTTGCGGATCAACGCATTTAACTCAAGTTCAAAACCTGTGAACTGACTCGTTGATTTGCTGGTTTTTGTGGTCGACACCGCCATGATGGCCGCCACTGTCGCATTGGATAATCTGTCGATTAAGATCATACCGCCAGTGTCACGGACTAGCGTATATGGGTCGATAGCAATCGCTTCATTTAGCTCAAGCGTTACCCGAGCCATATCATTTAAACCAATAACGTCACTGTTTTTACGCTCTAGTGTATTGATATCCACTAGATATTCGATATTTGTGATACTCGCTTGTAGCTTCTTACCAGCCACTTTAAGATCGTATAACTGGCCGATCTGTAGTGGTTTTTCATCCATCCAGGCAATATTGGCACTGAGCTGATTTGCGAGTGTTGGTGCATTATCAACTTGCGACAGCAGGTCACCACGCGAGATATCAATTTCATCCTCTAGGGTTAATGTCACCGCTTGACCGGCAATCGCTTCATCTAGATCACCATCAAATGTCACGATACGCTCAACCTTACTGCGCTTGCCAGATGGCAAAGCCACCAGCTCGTCACCCACCTTGATAATGCCTGATGAAACAGTGCCAGAGAAACCTCTAAAGTCGAGATCTGGACGCAATACATATTGCACCGGAAAGCGTACTGGTAAGTTGTTTAATTCACGACGTGTATCGATATTTTCTAATAGCTCGAGTAACGTACCATCGGTATACCAAGGTGTTTGAGTACTGCGGTCGACCACATTGTCGCCTTTTAACGCCGATAGCGGCACATAGCGAATATCGATATCACCCAACTGCGCGGCAAACTCTGCAAAATCCGCTTTGATGTCATTAAAGACTTTTTCGTCAAAACCGAGCAGATCCATTTTATTGATGGCAACCACAAAGTGACGCAGGCCAAGTTGTGAGGCAATAAACGCGTGACGGCGAGTCTGCGTTTGTACGCCATAGCGCGCATCAACCAAAATAACTGCTAAGTCACAGGTCGACGCTCCCGTGGCCATATTACGCGTGTACTGCTCATGGCCCGGAGTATCAGCAATAATGAACTTACGTTTGTCAGTTGAAAAATAGCGATAAGCCACATCAATGGTAATGCCTTGCTCGCGCTCAGCTTGCAAGCCATCAACCAATAACGCTAGGTCAATCTCTTCACCTGTGGTGCCCATTTTGGCACTGTCACTCTTTAAACTAGCCAGTTGGTCTTCATAAATTTGCGCGCTGTCATGCAGTAAACGTCCTATCAAGGTGCTTTTACCATCATCGACACTACCGCATGTGAGAAAGCGCAACATGCCTTTATGTTGTTGCTGTGCTAAATACTCTTTCACACCTAAATCTTCTAGCTCAGCGGCTAAGCGGGTGTTGTTATCTACTGCTTGGTTCATGATTAATTCCTTTGAAATCTGACAATGCTTAGCACTTATTGCGCCTAGAAGTAGCCTTGGCGCTTTTTAAGTTCCATCGATGCACTTTGATCTGAATCGATAAGTCGGCCCTGACGCTCACTTGAACGTGTTAGCAGCATCTCTTCGATAATCTTCTCAAGCGTGTCAGCTTCTGAGTGCATCGCCCCTGTTAACGGGTAGCAACCTAATGTTCTAAAGCGCACTAATTCATCTTTAACCGTTTCGCCCTCTTCTAAAGGCAACCTGTCATCATCAACCATAATCATCATGCCATCACGCTCAACGACAGGACGTTTTTGGGCAAAATACAGTGGTACCAATTTAATATCTTCTTGGTAGATATATTGCCAAATATCTAACTCAGTCCAGTTTGAAAGTGGGAAGACTCGAATGCTTTCACCTTTATTGACTGCACCGTTATAGGTACGCCACAGCTCTGGACGTTGATTTTTAGGGTCCCATGTATGGTGCTTATCACGGAAAGAATATACGCGCTCTTTAGCGCGAGATTTCTCTTCATCGCGGCGAGCACCGCCAAACGCGGCATCAAAACCATACTTATTTAACGCTTGCTTCAGTCCTTGAGTTTTCATGATATCGGTATGTTTAGCACTACCATGCGTAAACGGACCAACCCCCATAGCGACACCCTCAGGGTTTTTATGCACCAGTAATTCAAAGCCAAACTCTTTAGCCTGCGCATCACGAAATGCGATCATCTCTTTGAATTTCCAGTCGGTATCCACATGCAGCAATGGAAAAGGTATTTTCGCAGGGTAGAACGCTTTGCGTGCCAAATGCAGCATCACAGAAGAGTCTTTACCGATGGAATACATCATTACTGGGTTATCAAACTCAGCCGCGACTTCGCGAATAATTTGAATACTCTCAGCTTCGAGTTGTTGTAAATGGCTTAACTCTTTGGCGGCCATGCTAATTCTCCGTCTTCTTGAATCGATTGTGCTAAGCACATCTCTTTAATTTGTGTTGTTAAGCTTGGCTTCGCTACTTTGCGCGCCTTGGGGCTTAAACCAGTTGAGGCTATCAGCGAGCTCAACCACCTCACCTATCACCATTAATGCGGGCATCACTAATTCTGGATCCGCAGCTAACTGCTCAATATTTCCTAACGTGCCAATGAAGGTTCGCTGCTCATGGGTTGTTGCTTTCGATACTATTGCCACTGGGGTATTCAGCGACCGCCCTGAACCAACTAAGCCTGCTTTAATAACTCCGGCATTGAGGATCCCCATATATACCACTAAGGTGTTGCTAGGGTTGGCGTATCCTTGCCAGTCCATCGGACGACTCGCCAACTGACAGTGACCGGTAATAAAGCTCACACCCTGAGCATAATCTCGGTGCGTCAATGGGATGCCAGCATAAGCAGCCGTGCCGCTTGCAGCAGTGATCCCTGGAACGACTTCAAACTCAAGACCCGCTGCCACAATCGTTTGTAACTCTTCACCACCACGACCAAAAATAAAAGGATCGCCACCTTTAAGGCGTACCACATTTTTACGGGTAAATGCCTTGGTCACCAGCAGTTGATTAATTTCACTTTGCGCCGCGCTGTGTTTACCCGCACGCTTTCCCACTGCTATTTTTTCAGCTTTAGTTGGAATGAGTGCCATGATATCTTCGCTCACTAAGGCGTCGTACAGCACCACGTCGGCAGATTGCAATACGCGATATGCTTTAACCGTTAGCAGATCCACATCACCAGGGCCTGCTCCCACTAGCCACACCTTCCCTCCTGCGGCTTGACCCGGTAAAGATACAATCTCCATAACGCTACCTCACTCTAAATTTGATAAGGTGAATATAGCCGCCCTCTTATTCCATAATAAATAGGAAATTCGAAGCATTTATAACTTTTAGTTATTAAAAGACTCATAATATTTGTCTACATAAGAAAGCTAAACACTTATCGATTATAAAACAATGACTTAGGAAGAAGTGTTGAGTTTGTGTTGCACAAAATCAGAGATACAGTGTGACCAATTTAGCTCTAAGTTATTGCATTTAGATCTAGGGAGCATTCTCAAAATCTCGTTTATATCACGGTGGCTACCCCTTAGCCGCCATTCAGTTAGCAAATGAATACCGTCATGTAGGTTAGCAGCTTGCTATGACACTGTTAAACCCCGCAATAGCTAGGTAGAATTGCGGCAAATAAAAAAACAAGCGCTGTTTTAACCACTTTCAGGGAATGTTATGAATACGCTAGGCACGCTATTATTGTCTATTGGTTTGGGCTGCTCTTTTGCATCGTTTGCAGAAACGACCAAGGCGGAGAGCACTGAAACCGTTCGCAAGACTGAAGATATCGAAGTAAAAAGAGCACCATCACTAGTTGCAATGCGGGTCTCTAAAGAGAGTGCAACAGGCGATCTACCCTATGTGATCACGCCTCACAAGGTGAACTACATTCTTCCTGTGACTTACAGCTCCTCTCCTAATATTGCACCTTTTGCTGAAGAGGCTGCCGACCACCCCTTTGAACTGGATAATGTCGAAGCCAAGTTTCAAATAAGCTTTAAATTTCCGCTGTGGCACAATGTATTTGGCGATAATGGCCACCTCTTTGCGGCTTACACCAACCAATCGTATTGGCAGGTATATAACAAGGATATCTCTTCACCCTTTAGAGAAACCAATCACGAACCTGAAATATTCATGGTATTCACTAATGATTGGCAGGTGGGGCCTTTAAAGAACTCTTTTTGGGGGGTCGGTGCCGTGCATCAGTCCAACGGCCAAGCGGGTTCATTATCCAGAAGCTGGAATCGCTTATACGGCATGATGATATTTGATTCAGGTCCATTTGCGCTTGAGACTAAGGCATGGTGGCGCATACCTGAAGATGAAAAAGAAACCCCGACCTCGCCAAGTGGTGATGATAACCCTGATATCATCGACTATATGGGCAACATTGAGTTCACTGGTGTCTATGGTATTGATGAACATAGATTTAGCTTAATGGTGCGTAATTACATTCAGAAACCTAATTATGGCGCTGTAGAGTTTACCTGGAGCTACCCTATCATGGGCAACCTTAGACTCTATACTCAGTACTTCAATGGCTACGGCGAAAGTCTTATCGACTATAATGCACATAACCAACGCATAGGTATCGGGATCTCTATCAACGACATTTTGTAACTATGCTTATCTAGCCTAGAAAATTAAAGGCTATGCAGGCCTAACCTAAAATAGGTTAGGCCTGCCATATCAAGGAATAGATATGAGCGAGAGCTTTAAAAGCATAGTAATGTTATTGGCACTTATGATGGGCATAAGTGCAGCTCAACTGATTCGACTGTCCTTTTTCCCGCACACCGCCTCCTATCAACTAAGTCCAGAACAGCAGCGCCAAGATATTAGTCAACTCTTAGCCGCCATAAATCAAAAATCAGCTTTCGCAGCATTCGATCCCAGTCGCAAACACGCTTTTAATCAACAAGCACGACTACTGCTAAACACTAACTTACCATCCACTAATGCCGCTGCTTTTCAAATTAGATTACAACGCTGGGTTTCATCGTTAAACGATCCAGCTATCACAGTAAAATTGCCCGATAGAGTGCAGCGGTTTGCCGATGTAAAACAGTTTCCTGGCCAGCTACAATTCGATGGTCAACATTGGTTAGCCTATACCGCAATAAATAGACCATTCGATGAGGATTTTCCTTATCTGACCCACATCGATGGACTCCCCATGCAACGCTGGGAACAAGCAGCCCAGCGCTACATTCCCGACTCTATCAAGTTATCGGCAAAAGAGCAGAGTCATTGGCTACGGCGTATCAATCGACTTAAATTAGATATAGGGCTAACCATCTCCAATAATATCGTTTTGACACTCTCCAATCCCGAGGGCAACGCCATACAACGTAAGGTTGTTTTAGTCAGCAAAAATCAGCAGCGCGATGATACTCACCCGCTAACAACATCTACCCAAGCTGTCCACCCTTCATCTATTAGACAACACGTTATTCGATACCCCGCAGATAGTGAATTCGCGGCGCTGATTTTGGAGCAACTCGCATCGAGCAATCCAAAACAAGATCTACTACTCGATATCAGACATTTAGCGACAGCAGATACGGCTTTAACCCATTGGCTACAAAGCCAGTTTGCGCCGCAATACTCTGCATATAACCGTGCTATCGGATTAGTCAAATACAAACGATCCACCCACACGACCACAACATCATTTGCCAAACAACATTTTAAGCCCATTGAACGGCTACACTTTTTCGAGCAAGTTAACCTAGAAATGCTTGGGTTCGATAACCAAATTCAAGATTCGTCCAGTTTTAGCCACTGGCTTGTCCGCAGCTCAAATCATACCCGTTCAAACAGCAAGCTTAACTCGCGTAAATTGAACCTATTAGTCGACTCTAGTTGCCAGCAAGAGTGTGAATGGCTGGCATTGATGGCATCTGCCTGGCCAAATGTACAACTTGTTGGAGAAAGAACCAGAGGCAGCCCAAGCCCGCGCCATTACATTACACTCATCCAAAGTGGCATACAGCTTAGCTTCAGTGCTGGCTTAACTTACAGCGCTCATGGAAAGTTAGTCTCGGGAATAGGCATCTCTCCGACAATAGCTCTTAATAACCTCGCTCTTAGTCAAGAAAGTATCAGCCAGCTGATCGCTGCTAAATCTATCGTTCCAACACACACATCAAGCGCCAATACACTCTCAACAGCTAAAAGATCGCCATAAAGGCATCTTTTACGATGAAGATCCGCACTTTTGTTCCATCGCTTGCTTAAGTAGGGTATAAGGGCACTATGAAAACCCCTAAACGACTCCAACCATTGGTTGATGAAGGATTAATAGACGAAGTTATTCGTCCATTAATGAGCGGAAAAGAAGCCGACGTCTATATCGTAAGATGTGGTGATGATGTCCGCTGCGCGAAAATCTACAAAGAAGCCGACAAACGTAGTTTTAAAAAAGCAGTCGAATATCGTGAAGGCCGCAAAGGTCGCAATAGCCGACGGGCTCGTGCGATGGAAAAAGGCTCCAATTATGGCCGTCAAGAACAGGAGCAAGCCTGGCAAAATGCTGAAGTAGATGCGTTATACCGCCTCGCTTACGCTGGAGTACGAGTGCCTCAACCCTACGGCTGCTTTGATGGTGTTTTACTCATGGAGCTGGTGACCGATGATGCTGGCTACGTTGCACCTAGATTAAACGATATCACCCTCACAGCAGATATGGCCATCGCCCACCATTATCAAATCATGAAAGATGTGCAACGTATGCTTTGTGCCGGTCTGATCCATGGCGACCTGTCTGAATTTAATGTTCTGCTAGATGATATTGGCCCTGTGATTATCGATCTACCACAAGCTGTCGATGCTGCAGCAAATAATAACGCCAAGCGCATGCTGTTGCGTGATGTAAATAACATGACCCAATATTATGGCCAGTTTGCTCCCTCGCTGCTCAAAACCAAGTATGCACAAGAGATGTGGCTGAAATTTGAATCTGGCGATCTTACGCCAGAGAGTGAACTAACCGGCGAATTTATTGAGAGTGAGCATACCGCGGATATCAATGCGGTATTGGAAGAGATCCAAGCGGCATTCGAAGAGGAACAGCAACGTAAAGAGCGTATCAGTGATGCAGCAGCGCAAGATGAGTATTAAGTAGCCTTTCTTTTCTGAAACTGAACGATAAAAAAGCCCAGCAAAAAAGTGTTGGGCTTTTTTATATCAAATACAGCTAAAACTATTCCACTTGTGCTGATTCGCTATCACTAGCAGGCTCATCTTCAGCCGCTTTTTCAATCCCAAGCGCCTTTAACGTTGCAGCAATATCTTCAGCTGCCGTTTCGGCATTGATGTCATCATCAATTTTTAAGATTTTGCCATCTTCACCGATGTAAAAGGTCACTCGGCTGGCAACACGGACAAAATTAAGCACGTCATAGGCTTTGGCAGTTTCTTTGGTCGGATCGCTCAGCATTGGGAAGTCTGCTTTTTGCTCTTTAGCAAACGCTTGGTTATCTTCAAGATCGTCGACGCTCGCCATCATATATGCCGCATTGTACTCGCGGATCAGGTGCCCTTTTTGTACTAAAGACTTACATTCGAGTGTGCAACCATGAGTATTCGCCATTGGATACCATGCCAATACTAGCGTCTGCTTGCCTTTGTAGTCACTCAATTGATAAAAGTGGCCATCAGTGGCCTGAAGCTTAAAACTGGGTGCTGTGTCACCCACTTTTAAATCGGTAGCCATGGCTACCGATGGTAACAGTAGCGCTGCAGCTAAAAGCATTTTTGACGTTTTCTTCATCATTGTTTTAATCATTGTTTTCACCTAATTTTTACTATGTTACCTGTAATTGTTATAGCACTAATCATAGCCGTAAACAAAAAGTTCACCTACGCTGACAGCAACTCTCTAGCCTAAACATTCAAATGCCAAATCGTAGGCCTTAGCTAAATCAACCGTTTTAGGACGACAATTTTTAAGCTCGCTATGCTTCTTATCTGACGCGCGTAAGGTGGCGGGATGGATAAACTCAATCTCACAACTGCAGCTAGCAAGAATAGCGCCCTCCATCAAGAATGTGCCAGCTCCGCCTGCACCTTGACCCGTTGTGGCACGTCTATTTAGCACCAATTTTTCAACAGAAAAATCACTGAGGTGATTACTGACTTTAGCGATAAATGCAACCACATCAGCTTGTGTAGGATTTTTATGTAAACTAAATTTAGTGACTTTCGGCGCGATCAAACTATGACTTGCACGATCTCCCGTTAGCGTCACAACCCTAACCTCATTCGCTTTTAAAAAGAGTCCTGCAACAATCAAACTAATTCCCCTAAATCGACACTAACTTAAAAATAGAGATAAAAACGCCAGCGTTAACACTGGCGTTATTTCTACGGTTTTAACCTTACCCTGAACGTTACTTGGTCGCGCGCGAATTCACTGCTGAATCGATAACAATGCCTTTATTATCGACATCAAGCTCTACTTTAACCCGCATATCATAATCCTTCATCGCCTTGAACTCCTCTGGAACTGGTTCTCCAGTGAGCTCAATAAACTTAAGTAGCGGCGCGAACATTTTCATATAGTCTGCAGACATCGCAAACAACCCGTTGCTTGCTATTGCTTCAGAGCTAAGCGTATTGGCAACAGCTTCACCTTTATCACCAAAGAACAGAACTAAATGATTGCCCTTCACTGCTAACTTAGCGGTGACTTTCATCTCTGGTGGCATCGGCAATACATCATTCAAAACAATCGCACTGCCATCTGTCGGTAGTTGAATGTTGGCCAATTCAGGCGCGAATGGCTTAACCATATTAAACAGCATGGCTGGATTTTCGGCGGACAGGGTCATCACCGCATCCAAGCTTTCAATCTCAGGTGAGTCAACATCGTCATTGATCTTATAGTCAATCACTGACAAACCAACACCTTTAACGCCATTCGCCATACCGGTAAACATGCCAAGCATAGCTGGGCTCTGTTGGCTCATCTGTGTTTGCATCTCTTGCAATGGCGCACACTGGTATTCAGGTGTTAACATCTCATCCCAAATAGCCTGTAAAGATGGCACCATTTGGTTGATATCGATACCTAAGCCTAACGTCGCGACGCTGTTATCAATATCTTGCACATAAGCTGGAATATAGCCGCGCATCTGCTGATATGCATCTAGCATAATTTGGTTTTTACTTTCAAAAACCACCCTATAACTCAGTGAGCTTTCATTGCTGCTGATATCCATTAGGTCATAACCGGCAACCGTACGCGGCCAGTTAGCAGCTATTGCCGACAACTCTTGGTCACATACTGGCGATCTCAGCTCTGCAAAAGGGTCTTCTTCCGCCATTTCAAATAACTTAGTCATTTGACGCGCCAGTTGATTACCATCGGTACTCGTGAACGCTTTTACAATCTCCTGATGATTGATATAGCTGATCCCTTCATTGGTAAAGCCGTGCTTAGCAATGATATCTTCAATAATTTTAGCATCGACAATTGAATGCTCTACGGGCGTCACCGCAAGGGCTGTTTCCAATAAAGCGGCTTCACTAAATGATGTATCTAATGTCAGCGTTAAAATTGAATCATGCACAGCTACAATCAGGTTTATCTGTTCATCTTCATTGGTGTCGGTAAGCGGATAACTGCGATAATTGACGCCCTTGAGTTGGGCTGGAACATGCTGCAAACCACTGTCAACTTCAGCTTTATCCAATAACGCCCATACCGCATCGGCATTAGCCACTTCAAGCTTAAGCACAGGCATTGCGCCGAGGGTATAAAAGTAGCTACGGATATTTTCAGCTAAGCCGAATGTATTAATAAAAGTATCACCGTCTTTCATTGCCGCTAAATATGATTTCATTAGGCTATGAAAAAACTGTGCCCGTGGCTCATCCTCGCCTTCCCACTCGCTTAGCGCGTTAGCGCCCGATTGCTTATAAGCGTCAGAAAGTGAATTGATATATGACTTGATCGGAAATGGCTGCAGCTGTCCAGAAAATATCGGGGTGTCAGCTGGAATATAAGCCATCACAGCATTATCACTTGTTGATACTTCAGCCTCTTGCTGACTATACCAATACCCACCCGCACCAACGGCTACAACAGCCGCTGCAACTAGCATCTTATTCATCTAAAAACTCCATTTAATAATTCCATCAATCCAGTCATTGACGCTATTTTTAACTCTGCAATTACACGTTTAACCCAACAAGCGGTGACGATCTAATAATACAAATTACTTAACTTGATATATTACATCATTATTTAATGAAATATATAACCTAAGCATTTGATTTAGTATCAGGGCGTGTTCAAACATAAGCCAGATTCATACGGATGCAATTATGGTCATCCATATGGCATAAAGCTAGATTTAAGAAGACGATGGGACAACGAGACGAAGGTCAAAGCTAAAGATGCATAGTAAAAATGTGATAAGCCCCAAGTAGTCTAATCAGACTACTTGGGGGATAACTCGCTTTGGATGAGCAGGCGCTAGCAAGCCAATCTAAGCACTCAATAAAGCCACCTAATGATGCGCGAAATTGAGCTTGGTTTGTCTGGTTACTGACGGCTCTGCCTGCGATATTTAGAGAAGCGAGGTTTAAAGGAGAATTAATACAATTCTCAAGGATAAACTAAGCCATTGGAAGACTAAATATCGCCAAGCCTAAATAGGCTGGACACAGAACAGTTTCCTAAAACCATCTACGGGAACGTTGAACTATAGCCTAAAAGAAACAGCTGTGCATAACCTTGTGAGTAAAAATGTACAATTTTTCACTAAAAGAGTTCCAAAACAGCTAAAGCCCTTTGTTTATATAAGGTTAAAATAATAATTAACTTATAATAAAAGCGTAAAATGTATATTTGTACCACTTAATTAAACGTTAACACGCTGCAAAATATCTACCTGTTCGTCTCGGTTTATATATCGTAATGTAAGCCACATTCACGTTTAACACCGTTGAACCTGGTCTCCTCTTCAGTCATCCCTACTTCAAGTGGTTTACTTGAGTGAATATCACCAACTGAGACATAACCTTGATCCCAAAGAGGATGATAAGGCAGCTCAAAAGCCGTTAAGTATTCGTGTACCTGTTTATTGTTCCAATCGATCATCGGCAGTACTTTATAACGGTTACCATGTATTGCTAGTACTTGTAGCGCTTCGCGAGTACTTGATTGCGAGCGTCTAAGCCCCGCAAACCAGGTGCTGACTTCAAGCTCCTTTAATGCCCGCTGCATAGGTTCAACTTTATTGATTTGGTTATAACGATCTAACCCATCAAGACCTTGCAACCAGAGAAAACCAAACTTAGCTTCCTGCCAAGCTGAACTCAGTGGTGAAGCATACACTTTAAGGTTCAACTTCAGCCTCTCAGTCAACTCATCAATAAACCGATAGGTTTGGCTAAACAAGTAGCCGGTATCGGTCAAGATCACCGGAATATCCGGCTTTTCAGCACTCACCATATGCAGCATAACGGCCGCTTGAATACCAAAGCTCGACGACAACGCCGCCTTACCGGGCAGATACTCCAGCGCCCAGCGGACTCGCAGCTCAGGCGTTAACTCGTCGAGGAAACGGTTCACTTTTTCAAGCTCACTACGCTGCTCTATTACTGGCGCAGTCAGCAAAGCTGCCAGCGCCTCTTTAGAGATAACAGATTCTATCTGCTGATCAGCCATGAAAATCCTTAGCAGCATCAATCACTGCAGCCACTACACCACTACGAACGGTATAGTTACCGAATGTTTCACCTGTTTCTCGCTCAAATACATAACGAGCAAACAAGGCATCGAGTTCAGCAAGAATTTCAGCTTCCTGAATGTTTTCGCGGTAAAGTTTGTTGAGTCGTGTTCCTTCATAGCTTGCGCCAAGGTAGAGATTATAACGACCAGGTGCTTTACCCACCAAACCAATTTCCGCAGCAAACGGACGTGCGCAGCCATTAGGGCAACCAGTCATGCGAATGACAATGCCTTGCTCTAAGAAACCATGCTTGTCTTGCAAGGCTTCAACTTTGGTTAAGAAGTCTGGGAAATAACGCTCAGCCTCTGCCATTGCTAATGCGCAGGTCGGTAATGCAACACAGGCAATAGAGCGGCCACGCGTTTCGGTTATAAGCTTACCCATTAAGCCGTGCAGTCTTGCAAGCGCTTCGATTTTATCTTTATCAGCCGCAGGCACACCAGCCACAATAATATTCTGGTTAGAGGTCATGCGGAAATCACCTTGGTGAATTTTCGCGATCTCTCTAAGTCCTGTTTGCAGTGGCTGCCCTGGCAGATCTTTGACACGGCCACCTTCAATAAACAGGGTTAAATGCCAGTTGTCATCAACACCCTGCTTCCAGCCATATCTATCACCACGGTCACCAATAACAACATCGCGCTTGGGCTCAAAGTTAATCCCGGTACGCTTTTCAACTTCAGCTTTAAACACATCATAACCATGTTTAACAATGGTGTATTTAAGGCGTGATAACTTACGATTTTCTCGATTTCCCCAATCACGTTGCACCGTCATTATCGCTTCAGCAAATTTAAGCGTATCTTCCGCTTTGATATAACCAAAGTCATCGGCCAAACGTGGGAAAGTCGTTACTTCACCATGAGTCGAGCCCATGCCGCCGCCCGCGACCAGATTAAAGCCTACGAGTTCGCCCTCTTCCGCAATGGCTACAAACCCTAAGTCATTGGTGTAAACATCTACATCGTTATCCGGTGGTACAGCGACCGCCATTTTAAACTTACGTGGCAGGTACGTTTTACCATAAACAGGCTCAACCTCTTCACCTTCAGTTGTCACTAGCTTTTCATCATCTAACCAGATCTCTGCGTACGCTTTGGTGTGTGGCAGCATATTATCTGACAACTTTTTCGCATATGCATAAGCTTGCTGGTGCAACTTAGACTCAACCGGGTTTGGATTACACATCACATTACGGTTCACATCACCACAAGCTGCAATGGAATCTAACGCTTCGCGATCAAGATCTTTGATGATGGTCTTCAAATTACGCTTTGGAATACCGTGGTATTGAAACGTCTGGCGCGTCGTTAGACGAATACTGTTAGAGCTGGTTAAATTAGAGGCTATCTCATCAACCGCTAACCACTGCTTAGGTGAACATACACCGCCCGCAACACGAGCACGCAGCATAAAGCTATATAGCGGCTCCAGTTTCTGCTCTTTACGTTCATTACGTAGATCGCGGTCATCCTGCTGATAGAAGCCGTGGAATTTAATTAACTGCTGGTCGCCTTCACTAAAAGCACCAGTGACAGCCGTATCCAAACCTTCTTGAATGGTGCCACGCAGGTAATCACTATCGGTCTTTAAATATTCGTTTATTGCTAACTTCTTCTCACTCATAGCAAGATACTCTCTATTATTCTTTTATATTTAGCGCCGACGTTAGTGTTGCCAGCGACTCATCAATGCGTTCTAAATCAAAGCCAATCTTATAAAAACTAGTAAACGTCTTTTTGGTAACGCTTAGCTGCTCGTAATGTTTCAAGATAACCTTCAGCTTGCTCTGCGGTCTTAGCGCCAAACTTTATGACGACATTCAACAGTGCTTGGTGAACATCTTTTGCCATACGTTCAGCATCGCCACAAATATAGAGGTGGGCACCCGATTCAAGCCACTGCCATAGCGTCTCACCCTGCTCGATAATTTTATGCTGTACATAAACCTTATCGGCTTGGTCGCGTGAGAATGCCAAATCAAGACGCGACAGCTCACCGCTTTGAACATACTGCTGCCACTCTGTTTGATAGAGAAAGTCTTGCTCGAAATGAGGATTACCAAAAATTAACCATGCATTACCTTCAATACCTTGTGCAGAACGCTGCTGCATAAAGGCTCTAAACGGTGCAACGCCAGTACCAGGCCCGACCATGATGACCGGAGTATCAGGGTTCTCTGGCAAACGGAAATGATTATTGGGCTCAACGTAGACATTAACTTGTTGACCCTCTTCGGCACTTGCTAGAAATTGAGAGGCGCCACCAAATCGAGCCACACCTTCACGTTCGTCTTCAACCAGTGCCACGGTTAAATGCACTTCAGATTCAACTTCCGCTTGGCTAGAGGCAATTGAGTACAATCTTGGGGTGATACCACGCAGCAGGCCAACCAGTTGTTCTGCGCTAACACTAGCAGGATACTGATGGACCAAATCGGCAACTTGGTTGTTATTAACATACTCACGCACTAACGCTTTATCAGCACTGATATCGAGTAGTGTTTGATTTTGGCTTAATTCAGCCCAGCCAGTGACTAAGCCGGGGTAAAGTTGCGTTAACTCTTTCTTATTAGTCAGTGCGTCTCGCAAGCTCATCGTGTCACTACCAAGGCTGACTTGGTCATCACCATTAAGACTTAAATGTCCAAGCAACTCACTCACCAAGGCGGCGCTGTTGGTAAACCAAACACCTAATGCGTCACCCGCTTGATAACTAATACCTGAATCACCCAGCTCTATTTCGACATGACGAACATCTCGGTCAGAATCTCGCCCAGTCAATTTTTGGCTCACCAGTAGCTCTGCCGTGTATGGCTTTTGCTTGGTAAAGCTCGCGGTTGCAGATTGAGTCGTGCTCGCAATCGACACCACACTGGCGCCAGTACTTTGAACAAGCGGTTTAACCGCTTCAAGTACGCTTTCCTGCCACACTGCAGCGCGCTCTTCATAGTCCACATCGCACTCAGCCAAAGGTGAAATTGATGTTGCACCAAGTGCTGCCAAGCGCACATCGAAGTCTTTACCCGTTTGGCAGAAGAACTCGTAACTTGAATCACCCAGTGCCAATATCGAATAATTTAGCTTATCTAGTTTAGGGGCACGCTTTGAGGCTAAAAACTTGTGCAGTTCAATGGCATCATCTGGTGCTTCGCCTTCACCATGAGTACTGACCACAAACAGCATTAAAGTTTCTTGCTTCAACTGGCGTGTTTTGTAATCCCCCATGGAAACGAGATTAACCGCAAAACCTTGTGCTTGCGCCTTTTCAGCGAGTTCAGCAGCAACGCCACGGCCATTACCAGTCTGACTACCATATAAAATAGTAATGACTTGCTCAGCAGTTGCTTGTGGTGCAACAGAAGTTCCTTGCTCTGAGGTTGCTTGTGGTGCAACAGAAGTTCCTTGCTCTGAGGTTGCAGCAAGATAGCCACTAACCCACGCAAGTTGTACGGCACTCAATTCAGCAGTGAGCTGCTTTAGCTTATCGACCTGCCCAGAAGACAAAGGTGATGCGAGTGATGAAAGCTCTTTTAACAACATTAGGACGGCCCTGTATCAGTTTAATGTTGGCAAGCTTAGCGCCTCTGTTGAAAAGTAAAAAAGAATAAAAGATGATTTTTAATTCCATTTTGGAATATACAAAGGTTGAAAATTAAGCTACAAAAGTAACTGGTATATGAATGAATTCACTTTTAATGAGCTTGATGACAGCAAGCTTAGATTAAAAAGTGTGGCCTAGCGCAAAATTTTCAGTCAGACCAGTACCGTAAACACGATATTGAAAAATATGCGCTTGTGTCTAAATTCAGAGTCGCCACAATATGCAACCTTACAAATAAAAAATGACATCTGTCCCTACGAATGTCCTCAACGAAGAGGTTAACCTTTGTGAAGTTAGGTATCCCCAAAGAAAGTCACGCAGGAGAAAGTCGCGTTGCACTTATTCCTGCTAATGTGGCTCGTCTGCTAAAGAAAAACGTGCAAGTGCTTGTACAAAGCGATGCTGGAAGTCATGCCGGGTTTACCGATGAAGATTATGTTGCAGCAGGTGCAGCTATTGTGTCTCGTGCACAGGTCTTAAGTGACTCGGATGTGATTACTGTGGTTAATGCTAAAGGCGAGCAGCTTGCTGAACTAACGGCAATCATTAAGCCGAATCAAATCGTGATCGGCATGATGGATCCACTGGCGCACCCTGAAAATGCCCAAGCAATTGCCGAAACAGGTGCAACAGCGATAGCACTCGAACTCGTACCGCGGATAACGCGTGCACAAAGCATGGACATTCTCTCTTCAATGGCCACTATTTCGGGTTATAAAGCCGTATTGCTTGCTGCACATAAAGCACCGCGTTTATTCCCGATGATGATGACAGCAGCGGGTACCCTCAAACCTGCACGTGCATTCATTATGGGCGTCGGCGTTGCAGGCTTGCAAGCTTGTGCAACGGCCAAGCGCTTAGGTGCAGTCGTTGAAGCTTATGACATTCGTCCTGCCGCTCGTGAACAGATTCTGTCGGTAGGTGCCAAACCGGTTGAACTCGATTTAGAA
Source organism: Shewanella sp. KX20019 (assembly GCF_016757755.1). Taxonomy (NCBI): domain Bacteria; kingdom Pseudomonadati; phylum Pseudomonadota; class Gammaproteobacteria; order Alteromonadales; family Shewanellaceae; genus Shewanella; species Shewanella sp. KX20019. Next base: position 4,226,566 of record NZ_CP068437.1, read on the forward strand.
ACCGAGAACACCGAAACTAAAGGTGGTTATGCTACTGAGCAAAGTGATGACTTCCTTAAGCGTCAGCAGCAAGCGATGGCAAACGTACTAGCACAACAAGATATCGTCATCACCACAGCCGCAATTCCAGGTCGCAAAGCGCCAGTCTTGATCACCAAAGAGATGGTAGATGGCATGAAGAGCGGCACCATTATTGTCGATCTTGCTGCTGAAACCGGTGGTAACTGTGAACTGACCGAAGTCGATAAAGAGGTCGTTTACAAAGGGGTGACCATTCTAGGCCCATCAAACGTGCCTGGCAGTGCAGCAAACCATGCTAGCCAGATGTATGGCACCAACATTGAAAATCTACTAAAACTACTTGTCGACAAAGAGGGTGTTTTAAGCCTTGATTTTGAAGATGAAATTGTTAAAGACACCGTGGTCGCGTATCAAGGCGAAGTGGCCAGTGCACGCTTACGCGATATATTGGGTTTACCCGCACAGGAGCCTGCTATTGAGGCTGCTACACCGGAGGCAAAATAAATGGAAATCTTACTCTTACTGACCCTATTTATGGTCGCAGTATTTCTCGGCGTTGAGATCATCACTAAAGTACCACCAACGCTACATACTCCGTTAATGTCAGGCTCAAATGCTATCTCTGGGATCTCTTTAGTCGGCGCACTTTTATCAGCGGGCTCTGGCGCTGGTATTTGGGTCAACGTATTAGGTTTTGTCGCAGTGGTGCTTGCCACGATTAATGTTGTGGGTGGCTATATGGTCACCAACCGCATGCTAGCTATGTTTAAAAGGAAATAAGCCACTATGAGTACGACAATTATTTATCTCGCCTATTTGGTGGCTGCGAGCTTATTTATCCTTGGGATAAAAGGCCTGACAAAGCCGAGAACGGCAGTCAGAGGTAACCAACTTTCCGCATTAGGTATGTTTATTGCGGTAGTGGTCACTCTGCTGGATCAGAGTATTTTAAGTTACGAGTGGATCATCGCCGGTGTGTTACTCGGTGGTACTATTGGCGCAATTATGGCGACCAAAATCCAAGTAACCTCAATGCCACAGATGGTCGCTATGCTCAACGGTTTTGGTGGTGGTGCATCACTCTTTATCGCATTGGCTAACTTCCTCGACCCACAATCTGCAACTCACACTGTCGCCTTAGTTTCGATTACCGCTACTGTGGTTATTGGCGCCGTAACGCTATCAGGTTCATTTATTGCGTTTGCTAAGCTACAAGAGCTTATATCAGGCAACCCGATAAAAGTGCCTGGCAACAAGATATTCAACGCATTGCTGTTAATCGCTGCCATTGGATTGTCTATCGCTATCGTGATGGATCCAAGCAACACCAACCTTATCTATGCGTTAGTCGCAGTATCTGTGCTGCTGGGTTTATTACTGGTCATACCGATTGGCGGCGCTGACATGCCAGTGGTGATCGCCCTGCTTAACTCATATTCAGGTATTGCAGCGGCAACCACGGGGTTTATTACCGGCAACACCGTCCTTATCGTCTCGGGTTCACTGGTAGGTGCATCAGGTATTATTCTGACACGGATCATGTGTAAAGCGATGAACCGTTCACTGTTTAACGTGCTATTTGGCGTGATGGCTGAAGGCGGCGAAACCGTTGACGCTGACGAAGTTTATGCCGGTAAAGTCACCTCATCTTCACCTGAAGAGGTGGCGATGTTACTAGAGACAGCCGAGCGCGTTGTGATTGTACCGGGTTATGGCTTAGCCATGGCACAAGCACAACATGCTGTACGTGAACTAGCCTCGGTGATGGAAGCGCGTGGCACCAAAGTTCTCTATGCCATCCACCCCGTTGCTGGTCGTATGCCAGGACACATGAACGTATTGCTAGCAGAAGCTGAAGTGCCTTATGAGCAGTTAATCGAGATGGATGAGATTAACCCGCAGTTTGAGCAAACCGATGTGGCGATTGTGATTGGTGCAAATGATGTTACCAACCCGATGGCACGAGAAGACAAAGGTAGCCCAATTTACGGTATGCCCATTCTCAACGTCGACAAAGCAAGAACCGTAGTGGTGGTGAAGCGTTCACTAAGCCCTGGGTTTGCAGGTCTTCCTAACCCATTGTTTGCGATGGACAACGCAGTAATGTTATTTGGTGATGGTAAAAAGGCCATTGTAGAGCTAACACAGAGCCTAAAAGAAGCAGATTAATAATTGGCTTCGACGACTTAAAGACCGCATTCGCGGTCTTTTTTTTAAGCATTAATTAATACAAGTTTGTTAAACTTATGTATGCAAACCGCATTTTTCTCTATACTTCTAGCAGCGCTTATCCAAGAACAATAATATGAAACCCAATCTAATTTCAGTTAGTTTTGTCTGCCTATTGATGCTTGCCCCCCTAGGCATGCTTAATGCAGCTGACACCCCAATACTGCCAACATCTACAGAATCGGCCACCGCAGTGACTGTAGAGGAGCCTGCGGTCAATCAATGGAATAACAGTTGGGGTATTGGTATTGGTAAACGCCGTGGCGATATTCCCTACGCCACTGAAGAGGATGAAGTGTATGACACACTGCCGCTCATCTACTTTAAAAATGATTATTTCTATATTAACGGCATGGAAGCTGCCGCTCATATCTGGAAAAATGATAACCATCAGGTCAATTTGTACACCCGTTTTCGTTTTGTTGATATCCCACAAGAACTGCAAAATGACACTCAATCTCAAGCTTTTGACTTCGGTTTTCAGTACCGTTTTGTCAAAGAACAGTGGGATGTCGATTTAGCGGTCCTCTCTGACTCCGACAAGCGCAGCTATGGCTATAGCCGCACTCAATATCTTTGGGAGTCTGGAGATTGGCGGCTATTACCTTACGCCGAGTTTCAGTGGAAAAGTGCCGATTTCAATCAATATTATTATGGCTTAGATAAATATGAGATTGGCGGTGGTGTGAGCTTTAATGCGGGCATAAAAGCGCGTTATCACGTGAGCAGTAATCTTTATTTACTCGGTCAATTTGGCGTCGGTCGTTTAGAAGATGATGTCTACGAACTCCCCAGTATTAACAACCGCTTTCAGTATGAGTCCTTTTTTGGTTTTGGTTTTTTTCCTGAACCCAATAAAAAGAATTATTCGGCTAAGCCTGTCGTGACAAAACAGGACAAACCGACGGAGTACTTACGCATTGCTCATGGTTGGGCAACGCCGTCTAACCTCAATGCGATACTAAAATGGCAAACTAAAACGGATCCTTACAATAACCAAATGACGTCGGCTTTTTACGGTACTCAGCTAACCGATACTATGTTTACCCTGCCAATCGAACTTTACTTAACTCCTGGCTTAGTCTGGCATCATGACTCTGAAGTACAAGATAATATTGCCGAGGCCATTATTGCAATAAAGGCTTACTACACCTTTGAAATTGGCCCTCGGTTTAGACTCGGCGTCGCCGAAGGTTTATCTTATGTCAGCACTGTAACTTACATTGAGTCTAGCGAGTTAGCAGAGAAAGACTATAAGCCATCCAAACTGCTTAATTACTTAGATTTTTCTTTAGATGTAAATGTCGGCGATGTTTTCAATTCCCGAAAAATGGAAAACCTCTGGTTTGGTTATAGCATCCACCACCGTTCTGGCATTTTCGAGTCTAGCTCAGCCTTTGGCCGCATAAGCGGTGGTAGTAACTATCAAAGCGTTTACCTGCAATGGCATTTCTAAAATAAAAGGCCGCATTAGCGGCCTTTTTTCTCTACATGCGCAAACAGTCGTAAGCTAGCGAGACACTTTCACCTCTGGTGAGTTAAGCATCGACAAAATTGGGTTGGCCAACATTACCCGTTGCTTTAGTGCAAGTCCGATAATCAACCCTGCAATAAAGCCACCAATGTGAGCCCAATAAGCCACAGCACTTTCAGCAAGCCATGCGCCGATAATGTTGATCAATAGCCAGATCGCAAAGAATACCAGCGGCGACAGTTTCTTCTGAAAAACAACAAACATAAATGTCAGGCTGGCATGCTTAAACCACAATAGGTACATGCCAAACAAACCTGCTATCGCCCCGCTGGCCCCCACCATGTAAACAGTCGAGCTTGGATCTGATGCAATTTGAGCAAAGACAGCCGCAAAGCCACACAGCAAGTAAACTGCCAAAAAACGTGAATGCCCAATAGCATCCTCTAAGTTGTCACCAACCACATAGAGGAAATACATATTCCCTGCCAAATGCAAGATATCAGCATGAAGAAACATATGACTCAATAGCGGCAACACCTGTTGCCCTTGCATCACAAATGATGGCTGCATAGCAAAATTATTAAATACCCAGACAGTGGCAGGGTCACTATAACCGTAGGCAAAAAAGATAATGATATTAAGAGCTAGCAGACTATATGTGACCCATGGTTTGATCTTGGTTTTCAAGTTGTACTCTATGGGCATTTGCAGTAAAAACTGAAACAACCAGGTCTTGATGTTGGTCTTTTGATTGAGTTGCTCTAACGCTGCTCTTATCTGAGGAGACTGCACCACTTTTTCTCGTTCATGCTCATCAATCCACACCCCAGTACATGAGTGGCAAACATCAACCTCGACTTGAAAATCGTCCATTAAAAAATAGTGCTGCATGTTGCACATGCAATGACTACATTGTCGATCTGACACTCCTCTATTTTCGCCAAGAGCGCCTTCAATGCCGACACTGTCATCGCCATTATCAGCTGTTGACAGCGCAGCATTGAGTTCGCCACTGTCAAACCATATACCACCGCATTTAGTGCAGCTATCAACCTCTTGACCATGAAAGTCGAACACTCGCATCGTCAGGCTGTTACAACCTGGGCACTTCATCGTCATTTAAATATCCTTATGCGACGCTAATATCGGTAGCTTTTAACTCTGCGGTAAGATTGACAGGCTCTGTTGTTGCGTAGGCTCTAGACTTGACTTCCATATCGTGTATCACTCCTTGATATTACACACTTTAAATACTTAATCGCCGCTAGCATATATAAAAAAAACCTTCATCGCTATAGCTTGTTAGCGTTTTTAAGCCATTAGATAAACAGATGTTTTCAATACGGTTAACCAGCATAAGACAATAACCAAAGATACATACAGCCATTAGATACAGTTAAGCAACCCTCAGCGTTTTGCCTTTTATACTCTTGTTCTATTTTGCTTAAATAGAAACATCGCGCTTTGCCCTAGAAGTGTATCAACTGCCAACTCCCCCTGGCTCCCAAGTTCCCCCGCCACTTTCTCTTTCAACAAGGTCAGTGTTTTATATTGGGTTGTATTAAGTTCATTTGAGCCACAAATAGCAAAGAACAGTTTTATAATGGCACAAAACTGCTCGGTTTCTAATGCGCTATGCCATGACCTTTGCAGTGGCTCAATACCGCTAAAATCTAACTGTTCAATTAACAGTGCGGCAAGTTTGGGCTCTAACTGGTTTAGAAAATCTGCCTTATAGGGAAAGTGATGACTGATGCCGGTACGGCTTATGCCTGTTGTTTGTGAAAGCGTGGAGTAGGACATAGCGTCATAACCCATACTCAAAATCTGCTGTAGTGCTGCAGCCAATATTTGCTCTATGGTTTGCTTGGTATCAGCTTTTGAACGCTTCGGCATAATACATCCCCCCTTACCTCTATACAATTGAGCTCACTTTAACAAAAGCGCGCTGCCGAAACTGCCATCAGTAGTGCCTATCGGTCAGGTATTCAGCTTAGGTTCAGCAAAAATTATTGGGGAACTCTCTATATTTGAGCCTATATAGGCTCAAAGTATCAGACTTTATTTGAGTTTAATGTTTTCCCTCTTCACTATGATTTCTCCCATCATTTGAAAGCTAAGGTTTTTGTCCAGCGATAACTTTTTCAGTTGGCGGCCAGTTTCGCTGCTGCACCATTTTATGTTTTCTTTATCACTTTTTAGCATGGCTCTTAAAATCATGCCCAGCTCGCCCTCTATTTGCTATTGAGTAAAAATAAAAAACAGCGTAATTTCAATAGACTAAATAGCATGCATTCAAAGCAGGCAGAGGATACGAGACAAGATAGTTTTCTCAGCATTAATTACCAAAGATTGCTTTGAAGTGAGCAGAGAAATTAGTTGTTTTAGCTACGGCCTTACTGATGTCATCAGATAGCCCGTATTCAAATGTTAAATGCACAGGGGCTAATCATGTATCAATGGACTGTTTGCGATCCAATTATCGAGAATGTAATTCAAAAAGGCGAAATAAAAAAAGAAGATATCGCTTTAAAATTCGAAAGCTATCCTTGGACACTGGAGCTCAAAAAGCTCACTGAAAATCTAAGCAAAGATATTCACTACAACCCATCACTTGAGTTTATTGATGTCACTAACAATAGAGGAATTATATTTTCCGCCGTACCAGAAAACGAAGAGTTTATTTTCTACGTTTTTTATCAACGTCCGGAGGTAGTAAAAAAGTGGTTTGGTTTAACGAAGTGGCAAGATCCCAAGCACGTAACAGATCGCCTAGATCAATCTTTTGACTCTGCCAAAGACTTACTAAAATTATTTTTAAATCAGGACTTCGATAAACTTAATACATTCTTCTAATGTTAAATTCTGTACAAGATTGAAGTGCAAGACTGTTCTCTATCACATGTAAAATCATATTTGGGGTAAAAGATAACCTAGCTAGATATACATGCTTCATCATTTTGTAATGGATAGACTCCCAATATTGATATTCTCAATACCAATATTCGTAATATTATGTGTGAACATTACAGCAGTAAATGAAACATAAATTGGGCTTACATTTGAATTGAGTGACAGTCATTCGTTAGCACAGGTTGACTTACCGAAGGCAATAGCCTCTCTTAAAAGTAAACATATAATGAGGAAGTTATGATCCAAGGAAAGTGCAATTGTGGCGCAGTGGTCTTTGAAGTCAGTAGCAAAATTGCCGACGTTTATTTTTGTCACTGCTCTATTTGTCGTCGCTCAACCGGTGCAAATGGTATTGCAGTTATTGTGACGAATAATGACGATTTTAATTGGGTTTCAGGGGAAGAGTTAGTTAAAACGTGGTCGAAACCAGGGCATGACTGGCAAGCCAGCTTTTGTACTCACTGCGGTTCAAGTTTACCGGGGAGCAATGACGCTAGTCGGATGTATATTCCTGCAGGCTTATTACCCCAAATTGAAAACTTACAAATCACTCACCATATTTGGGTTGGTTCCAAAGCCAATTGGGACGTCATTGGTGGGACAGGTGTACAGCATGATCAGGCATTTAACAGCTAAAGCGCTACAATCGTGGGGTTAAGCGCAATGTCTCTGGCTGCATACTTTGTTCTGCTAACCAGCGTTTTGCACCTGAGTGCCCCATCAACTTTATTAGAGTTGGTTCTAGGTAAACGCCTAAGGCAGGCTTACGCCAGTACATATAACCCGATAAAGGCTGCACTGTACCTGCGCCAAAAGTGCGCTGAATGAGACTGGAAAACTCTGCGATGTTGTCATTGCTGGGAACGGTGAGTTGCGGCCAAAAATCAGTTAAAAAGGCGTTGAAGCTATCAAATGCTTGCAACTCTTTTACGCTGTAATGCTGTAATGCTTGCAACATAATGGGCACGCTCCAGTGAGACATAAACTCGATATTAGCCATCACGTCGATGTTACGTCGGTGGTATTGCTGCCATGCGAGACTCAAGCTATCGGTGTCCTTGGCAACACGCCAAATGAGGTAAAGATCAGATAACCACTCATGTTGAAACATACTACGGATCTGTTGATTCAAACTCTCCATTGCCGCTATCGCTTCAAGATGACCTAACTCATGCCAATAGGTCAGTTCATCTTGCCGATTTAGCTTAAGAGAGTAATAACCTACGCCCCAATTTACACTGCGCTTTTTAGGCAATTTATCAAAATCTGTCATCAACACCCCTGCGATTTTAGGGTGAAGTATAGGAAGTACCATGGCGGCACGCGCCCCCATTGAGAGCTGAAGCAGCTGGCTGTTGGGCAGCTGCTCTCGTGCCATTGGAGGCAGCTGAGCAAGACAAAGTTCTATGGTTTCGCGATCACAGATAAGGGCTCGCTTAGCCCCTATATCGTCCCAAAGATAGCCAGCGGTAAACGCCAAGCCCGCCACGAATCCAGTTATCATCATCGGGCCGTATTATTGATTTGCCATGATGTTTTCAATAATGGCGGTGGTTGAAATACCCTCTTCAAAGCCGAGTACTTTAACGTGACCACCAGCAGCAATCACCTCCTTGCCACCGGCAATATCTTCAACCTTGTAATCACCACCTTTTACCAATAAGTCTGGTAACAAGCGAGCAATAACGCGTTGGGGGGTATCTTCACTGAAAGGCACTACCCAATCGACCGAAGCAAGGCCGGCTAATACAGCCATTCGTCTGTCTTCAGGGTTGACTGGACGTCCTTCACCTTTAAGACGTTTTACCGAGGCGTCACTATTAACCGCAACGATTAATCGGTCACCGAGTGCTTTGGCCTGTTGCAAGTAGCTAACGTGTCCTGCGTGTAAAATATCAAAACAACCATTGGTCATCACTACACGCTCGCCACGTAGCTTGGCTTGCTCTAAGGCATACACCAGCTGGTCTTCACTCACAGAACCAAAACCTGATTCCCCTTGGTTCAAAGACAGGGCTTCGATTAACTCAATGCGAGTCACGGTTGAAGTGCCTAGCTTGGCAACCACAATCCCAGCAGCCGTATTGGCAATGGCGCAGGCTTGCGCTAAGTCACTGCCAGCTGCAATCGCTGTCGCGAGCGCTGAAATAACCGTATCACCGGCGCCGGTGACATCATAAACCTCACGGGCAACCGTCGGTATATGCAACTCAGGCTGATCTTTAGTGATTAACGTCATGCCTTTTTCTGAACGGGTGACTAACATGGCGTGCAGTTCAAATTGTGTCAGTAAAGACTGCGCTTTAGCGACTAGGTCGGCTTCAGATCCAACCTTACCCACCACGGTTTCAAACTCACTCATATTCGGCGTTAATAGATAAGCACCACGGTAACGCGCAAAATCACTGCCTTTAGGATCAACTAATACCTTGACCCCTTTGTCGTTAGCCGACTGAATAAAGGCTTCGGGAGAAACAAGTGCGCCTTTGGCATAATCAGACAATACCGCCACGTCAACATTATCTAGTTGTGAGATGGTTTTTGCGAGCAGTGCATCACTTTCTGCTTTCGAATAGCTCTCTTCAAAATCTAACCGCAGTAACTGTTGATTACGCGACATCACGCGCAGTTTAGTAATCGTTGGCTTACCAGCGACTCGATGCCAATTAGGTTCAACACCTAGTGCTTGAATGCCTACAGTCAATGCATCAGCGGTCTCATCAGTACCAACAATACCAGCCAGACTTGCAGCGCCGCCTAGGGTCGCAATATTTATCGCCACGTTAGCCGCTCCGCCAGGCCTGTCTTCAATCTGTTCCACTTTGACAACAGGAACCGGGGCTTCCGGAGATATACGCGCAGTTGGGCCCGCCCAGTAGCGATCTAACATTACATCACCAACGACGAGTACCTTGGCGTTTTCAAATGCTGGCAGAGAAATCTTCATAATGACCGTGTCTTTCACAAATTTACTGATGATTGTACCTAATTTTTAATGATTTTGAGTAAGTTTGAGCGAGTTTGCGTTAGAATAATGAGTAATTTTTCAATGTATTCGAGTTTTCCGTGGTAGAAAAAGCCCAGTTTTCATCTCATCTATATCATCCTAAGTACTGGCTCTTGTGGCTAGGCGTTGCGATGATGCGTTTAACGCAAGTATTACCACTGCGTCTTCAAATGAAGATTGGCGCAGCGATTGGCAGAATCGCAATGAAGCTAGTCGGCAAACGAGTTAACACTGCTAAGCGTAATTTGCAGCTGTGCTTTCCTGATATGACCGAAGCTGAGCTACAAACATTATTGCGTGAAAACTTCGAACAAACAGGCAAAGCCATCTTCGATACTATTAATGGTTGGTGGTGGTCAGATGAAAAAATTCAGCAGCATATGACCATTAAAGGTCAAGAGCATGTGCAGCAAACACTTAACAACGGCCAAGGGGTCATACTATATGCCGTCCACTGCCTACCTTTAGAGATGGGCGCGCGGATCTTCGGTCAGTTCCAACCAGGCGTTGGCGTATACCGACCACACAATAACCCGGTAATGGAGTACCTACAGGTCAAAGGTCGCTTACGCTCTAATAAAGCACTAGTACCGAAACGAGACTTACGCCAAATGGTGCGTAGCCTAAGAGCGCCAAACGTTATTTGGTACACAGCGGATCAAGATTTCGGCCGTTCTAGTGCCACGTTCATCCCTTTTTTCGCCGTTAAAGAAGCAGCCACCATTACTGGCGCAACCACGCTTGCAAGACTCGGTAAAGCCAAGGTGCTACCGTTTTTTGTTGAGCGAAACAGTACAGACACCGGCTATAACATCGAGATAAAGGCGCCACTAGATGACTTTCCTGGCGAGAATGAGATTGAAGATGCAAAGCGTGGCAATAAAATTATCGAAGAGATTATTTGTCGCAACAAAGGCCAATATATGTGGTTGCATAGACGCTTTAAAACCCGTCCAAAAGCTGAAGACCCATCTTTGTATAAATAACAGCTCTTAAGTCAATTGGTGTCAAAACCCCTTTGCGGCGCATGCAAAGGGCTTCTACTCTGCTTTATTAATGAGATGTGTTCATCTCTATTTCGCTTAAAATCAGTCACTTTTACCGCGTTCTATATGCTAGTTGATTTAGCACTTCACTTTGATGTCAAAATGACAGCCAACTGTTTTTTTGACACTCAACAACTGTCTTTATGACACCATCAATTACACAGTAAAAAACAATAATCTCTTTGAAAACAGCAACTAACACCATTGGCACGTTATATGCTCTAACAGGGCTCGCCTGAATAATAATAACGTTGCGCTAAGAGGACTTATGAGCAAACAAAGACTAACGGCAATCGCACTACTGCTGGTGCTAATTGCTTCATTTACTGTACTGCTGAGTATTGGTAGTGAGATCTATCGAGAAAAACCGCCTATCCCGACGGCTTTTGTTGATAGCCAAGGACAAACACTATTTAGTCAAGATGATATCGAACAGGGACAATTGGTTTGGCGCTCTATGGGGGGGCATCAGCTGGGTTCTATATGGGGGCATGGCTCATACGTTGCACCAGACTGGACGGCTGATTGGTTACATAAAGAAGCACAAGCTTGGCTAGATATCAGCGCAAAGCAGCGTTTCAACTTGCCATTTACTCAAATAAACTCGCAGCAACAAGCGGGACTTGAGCAGGGCTTGCGCGAAGACATTCGTCATAATACAGTTGTAAATCAAGCCAATGGCGAGACTTTCACAACCCTTTCAGCCACGCGTATCGAAGCCATTAAACAGGTAGAGCAACATTACTTGGCACTCTTTGGTGATGACCCTAAGTTATCATCACTTAGAGAGCAATATGCGATGAAGGAGGGAACCGTTCCCAGCTTAGATCGCCGTGAAAAGCTTAATGCTTTCCTTTTTTGGGGTGCTTGGGCTGCGGTAACAGAGCGACCTGATGCTGATTATACTTACACCAATAACTGGCCATTTGATCCACAAATAGGTAACACGCCAACCTCTGATAATATTGTATGGTCAATCTTAAGTATTGTGACACTCATCGCTGGTATCGGTGCATTGATCTGGCATCACGCCAGTGGTAAGCATGAAAGCTTGCCTAAGCCCGCCGATCAAGATCCACTCTTTTTTACTAAACCCACTAAATCACAACGCGCTGTAGGGAAGTACTTCGTTACTGCGATAGGTCTGTTTCTATTACAGATATTGCTCGGCGGCATCACCGCACACTATGCGGTTGAAGGGCAAAATTTTTACGGTATACCACTGTCAGAAATCCTGCCCTACTCTGTTACTCGAACTTGGCATACACAACTTGCCGTCTTCTGGATTGCGACAGCTTGGCTAGGGACTGGTTTATATATTGCCCCAGCACTATCAGGGCATGAGCCTAAGTTTCAGCGCATCGGCGTAAACATACTTTGGGTGGCATTGGTTGTCGTTGTACTCGGCTCTATGGCCGGTGAATGGCTGGGGGTTCAGCAATACTTTGATCTGGACATGAACTTCCTATTTGGCCATCAAGGCTATGAATATATTGATTTAGGCCGAGTGTGGCAGATCTTACTGTTGGGAGGCTTATTAATTTGGCTTGCTCTGGTTACAGCATCAATACGCCCTGCTTTGAAAGTTAAAGGCGAGATGCGCCCAGTTATTTGGGTACTGTACGCCTCATGTGTGGCTATTGGCTTATTCTATGGCGCAGGCCTCTTTATGGGTAAGCACACCAACCTTGCGATTGCTGAATACTGGCGTTGGTGGGTTGTTCACTTGTGGGTAGAAGGCTTCTTCGAAACTTTTGCTACCTCTGTCATTGCATTAATGCTGGTACGCCTCGGGCTTATCCGTGCACGCAGCGCAAACGCAGCGGTACTTTTTGCCACAGTTATTTTCCTAACCGGTGGCTTAATAGGTACCTTACATCACTTGTACTTTACCGGCGCGCCAACCTCTGTTATTGCATGGGGCGCAATCTTCTCAGCGCTAGAAGTAGTGCCACTAGCACTGATTGGTTTTGAAGCTGTAGAAAGTTACCGCTTACGCTCTGCAAGCCCGTGGATGATCCGTTACAAGTGGGCCATTATGTTTTTTGTGGCAACCGCATTTTGGAACCTAGTCGGCGCAGGGATGTTAGGTTTCCTAATTAACCCGCCTATCGCTCTGTACTTTATTCAAGGCCTAAACACGACTGCGACTCATGCTCACGCAGCCTTTATGGGTGTGTATGGCATGCTAGGAATGGGACTCATGTTGTTCTGCTTCCGTGGACTAACAGGACAAATGCAGTGGAATGAGAAGCTACTAAAAGGCGCATTCTGGACCATGAACATAGGTTTAGCAGCGATGGTGTTTATGTCTCTGCTTCCCGTTGGTATCGTGCAGTTCTTTGCTGTTATCGACAACGGCTACTGGTTTGCTCGCTCACCAGAGGTGATCCATAGTCCACTGGTTGAAACGCTAGTATGGATGCGTGTACCAGGTGATGTTCTGTTTGGCATTGGCGGCCTATTTATGGGTGCCTTCCTCTTCGATATTATCAAGAAAGCCATTGGTAAGAAGAAAGAGACTTGCGAGCTCGATGATGATCAAGCGTCGGCTAGCGCTTAACAACGCTATTTAATATTTACCCAAGGGTGCTATTTTTAGCACCCTTTTTTTAGCTATAAAACATAGTATATTTGACACAGTTACAAACCAACACTAATGTCAAAAAGACAGACACCACAACCGCCTCTCGGTGAGTGAGTGTTTCACAATACCAATACCTTAGGGAAATCAGCTATGTCTTTAAGCCAAACCGATCTTACCCGCATCGCCTTAGATATTACTGCGGGGCTTTCTGACCATGACCGATTCTCACGCTTACTCGATACCATAAGGCAAACTTTGCACTGCGACGCCGCCGCGCTGCTGCAATTTACCGGCCAGCAATTTAATCCTCTAGCCATCGATGGCCTCAGCCCTGATGTGCTGGGACGACGCTTTATTATCAGCGAACATCCACGACTCGAAGCCATTGCCCGTGCTGGTGATATTGTCCGTTTTCCCGCAGACAGTGAACTACCCGATCCCTACGATGGGCTTATTCCTCATCAAGGTGATCACTTGGTGGTGCACGCCTGTATCGGATTACCGCTACTTGCTAATGGCGACTTAATTGGCGCTGTTACTATTGATGGCTTCGATCCTAAGCAGTTTAACGCTTTCAGTGACAATGAACTGCGTACACTTAGTGCCATCGCAGCCGCGTCACTTAGCAATGCATTAATGATAGATAAACTCGAGAAACAAGCACTGCAATCACAAGAGATCACCAGCGTAAACCGCATAGATCCAGACTCTCGTGTGGAGATGATAGGCCATTCCATGGCGATTAACTCGCTTAAGAATGAGCTTAGTGTGGTTGCCAGTACTGATTTAAACGTGCTCATTCTAGGGGAGACAGGCACAGGTAAGGAGCTAGTAGCAAAGTCTGTGCATCAGCAGTCCAATCGTGCCAAGCAGCCACTGGTCTATTTAAACTGTGCCGCACTGCCGGAATCGGTTGCAGAAAGCGAACTATTTGGCCATGTGAAAGGCGCGTTTACTGGCGCAATAAGTCATCGTAGCGGTAAGTTTGAAAAGGCCGACAACGGTACGCTATTTTTAGATGAAATCGGCGAACTCCCCTTAGGCTTACAAGCCAAATTATTAAGGGTGCTGCAATACGGTGACCTGCAAAAGGTAGGTTCAGATAAAAGCCTTAAAGTTGATGTGCGTATCATCGCTGCGACCAATAAAGATCTAAAACAGGAGGTGTTAGCGGGGCGCTTCAGAGCCGATCTTTACCATCGCCTCAGCGTATTCCCCATTGTTGTTCCGCCCTTAAGAGAGCGTGATGGTGATGTCACTCTATTAAGCGGTTTCTTTGTCGAACGCTGCCGACAAAAACTTGGCCTTAAAAGCCTGAGACTAGACGCTAGCAGTCTTGCTCTTCTTAATGACTATGATTGGCCGGGTAATATCCGCGAGCTGGAACATGTACTACATCGAGCATCAGTGCTGTCTCGCGCGCAATCATCATCGAACAGTTGTCTTATCACGCCGCAACACTTTGACTTTAACGTGGAGCCGCAAACTGCCGCAGTAAAACCTAAAGTAAAAGCGAATCAAGCCACCTTGCCTAGTAACCGAACACTAAAACAGGCAACAGCTGCTTTTCAGTCGCAGTATATTCAGCAAGTATTGACCGAGAACGACGGCAACTGGGCGGCTACAGCCAGAGCACTAGCACTCGATTCAGGCAACTTGCATCGACTGGCTAAACGGATCGGAATTAAGTAGTCAGCACAGCTAGGTCACTTGAATAAATGCTCATTGGGATTAATGGGCAATAGCTGTTATAAATGAGTCCGAGTTGAACTAGCTCTGATACGTTGCAAAAGGATGACGCACATTGATAAAACAGGCAAATATACACTTTTTCAACAGCCTACTTTTTGCCGTAGGCTTTATCTCAAATGGAGTGATGGCTGCAGAGCAACAGCCTCTATCAGCCAGTGAATATCGGTGCGAACTCAGCGCACAAGCCGCTCCACTGTATCAAACAGAAAAACGTATTCAATATCGCCAATTAAGCAACGGTTTACAGGTGAGAACCTTAGCCCTTGCTGACTCGTCATCTATCTCAATCGCTAGCCAGTTTGCTGTCGGCTCTCGCAATGAGATTGAAGGCCAAACAGGTTATGCCCACCTATTTGAACATATGCTTTTTAAGGGCAGTAAGCATGCTCCCGGCGATAGTTATGCTCAAACCATGAGTGAACTAAGCGGCCAGTTCAATGCCAGTACCTTTTTTGACTTCACCAATTATTACTTAACCATTCCAGCGCAAGCGTTAGAGCTAAGCTTGTGGCTGGAAGCGGATCGCTTTAGGAATCCAGCATTAACGCCAACGACAGTCGCCAATCAGCAAGCGGCGGTACTCGAAGAGACGGCCACCAGCATTGATAACCAACCATATGTGCGTAAAGCGATGGAGTTTCTGCTTTCACAAGTCCAAGGAACGCCCTATGGCCATGCGGTTATTGGTAGTATCGTCGATGTTAAAGCTGCCACAGCGGCATCGCTCAACCAATTTCACCAAGATTACTATCGACCCGATGCCATGCAGTTAAGTTTGGTGGGTAATATCCCAGCACAAACCAACAGCTGGATAGATAACAGTTTTGCCAGCTGGAAAAGGCCTGCAGCCGCTAAAACGACCATGGCGGATCTACACATTGAGGCCAAACCTGTTCACGGTGAGATAATCGATGAGCGTGGCCCTTGGCCAGCGGTATTACTCGCTTGGCATACCGCTGGTACCAACTCAGGCGATGCGCCGGCATTGGCGCTACTGGAAGCATATCTCTTTCAAAATAAAAGTAGCCTGATTGAACGCACCAGCCTTCATGATCCCGACCAGCTGCTTAGCTACTCTATTCCTTTAAAAATGCAGCACCATGGTGTGACTAACCTGGTGTTAGTGCCTCGAGCGCGCACCTCACTCGATACCTTAACCGACAATGTGGATAAACTAATTGAGTCAGTCAGCAGTAAGCCTATCTCCACTCAGCGACTTTGCCAGCTTAAGCAGATCTGGCTAGATAAAAAACTGTCAATATTAGATAGTCCATCGGCACTGTCTCGAACTCTTTCTGCGACTATAGAAAAAGATGCTGCGGCGCCTTTAACGGCGCAGTGGCAACGGATCAATGCCGTCAGCGCGGCGGATCTACAGCGAGTCGGCGAGCGCTATTTTAAGCACAAACGTGTCAGACTCGACTTACTCCCCCCTTGGCACTTACGCGCAGCCAAAACCATTTTAGAGTGGTTACCTAAAGGTGCGGCTGACAGTCTTGAAGAGGGTGTAATGTAATGGTCTATTGGATAAGACTTTTCATTGTAAGAATTAGCGTCATGAGAATGGGCACCATAAGAGCGGCAAGTATCAGCTTGATTACCTACCTTGGCTTAACACTACTAGGCTGCCAACAGACCCAAATAGATTTTACCGACACAAGCGCCGCCAGTTTACCCCAGTTTGTCCCTATTAAAGGCGCGCCAGCGGTCGAGCCAATGCGCTTTGAACAAAGCCAGACAGTTGAGCAAAAAGCACTGCCAAATGGCAGTAAACTATTTGTGCTTAACGATCCTAAATCAGGTTTAGATCACCTTACTCTCGTTGCCTATAGCCCTAAGCAGCCTTTTAGAAATGTAGATGTGTTGAACAGGGCATTCGAAGAGAAGCGCCGTTGGCTTGTGGCCAATACGGCACTGAGTTGTACCCAAAGCCTTACCTTCAGACCCTCTTTACACAGTATCGCCATTGGTATTAGTTGCCATCAACTTTCCACTGAAGCCAGCGAGCTATTAATCAGTTTCTGGCAAGCTAACAGTTTTGATAACATCGATATTGCCAATGTTAGACGACAATTAAAGCTCGCCAAACACATCAATGCTTTTAGTGGTGCAGAGATAAACACCGTCTGGGCTAAAACGATTCTCGGTGAAGAGCACATCTATAACCAAGCGCTCAACGACAGATCCCTTGCAGATAGCTTAACGCTTAAAAGCCTTAATAAGATCAGAGATCAGATCCAATCTCAAGCGGACTGGGCTGTATTAACCAACCCAAGGTTACTTAAAGATAACGGCGAGCAACCACAAACATTGCTGGCAGCTGCGACAGCGCTAAATAACAGCTCAAGCAAGAGCCAACATACAGAGGCACTGTCCCTGCCTGTAGTGCCTTTTGGTAACAGCAGTAAAACCCTGTACATTATTGATGCCCCCGGCAGCGTGCAAACCCAGGTAAGGATAGGCTACCCACTAACGAGAGACTTAAAAGAGACACGACTAAATCAGCCTGTACTACCAAGCCAAGCTAGCAGTGACGCCCAAGATTGCCAAATACTGGCAAGCTGGTTGGGGCGTAGTTTTTCTGGTCGATTATATTACGACTTACGCGAGGTTCGCGGGTTAACTTACGGTATATACGGCCGCTGTTATGACAACCCTCTATCACGCACAATCAAATTTTACGGCAGCACTAAACTGCAACATACAGGCGCTTTTATCGATGGTGTACTTAAGCATTTAGCACTAGCAGCACAAAGCCCTGCCAGTCAGGCTGAGTTAACCGCAGTCAAAACCTACAACACCAGTAAATTAATGCTACAGCAAGATAACCCCATGGCGCTAGAGGTTGATACCATTAGGCAACTCACCTCCGGCTATTCGCCGTTATATCCGCAAGAGTTTGCAGACAGCATCGATGCCCTTACAGCTAAGCGATTACAGACGATTGCCGCCAAGGTGTTTAATCGCACGCCCTACATTGTGATCCGCGGCGATGCAGGCAAAATTAGTGTGGATCTACAGCAGAAGTTCCCAGACTGGCAGTTGATTGAAGTGACTGAAAATGAGTAATCTTGGCTTGCAACATACACTTTGAACCAGCTGGTTTTTCGCATGACGAAATAGATTACTTATTAAATTAGCTTGTTATAATGCGCAGCATTGAAACTAATAGAACAATCTTCGATGACACCTTCTAGCGCGCTAATACAGCAATCGAACACAGGGATTCAACAACAAAATCTAGGTCCTCTGGCGCGCTATCGGCGGCAACAACTCGCGCAATCCGGGTTTGTTGACGATCCTAGCCAGTATCAAACGCTGCAAGCTATAGAAGCATTGTACCTGGCGATCACATCGACACACTCTAGTAAGCCGCCCATTGAAAATGTTAAAGGCTTATATCTATGGGGCGATGTTGGCCGCGGTAAGACCTTTCTAATGGATCTGCTTTACGACAGTGTAGAGAACACGCCTAAATTACGGCTGCACTTTCATCGTTTTATGGCTCGTATTCACCAAGAGATGATCGCGGAATCGGGTAACCGGGAGCCGCTTTCCCGAATTGCTAAACGTATCGCTAGCGAGTGTAAACTACTGTGTTTTGATGAGTTTTTTGTCTCCGATATCGGTGATGCGATGATCCTAGGCAAGCTGTTTGAAGCGCTATTTAGTGAAGGCGTGACCTTGGTCGCCACCTCAAACATCCCCATTAACGAGTTATACCGTAACGGCTTACAACGACAACGGTTCTTAGCCACCATCGACTTATTAAAGGAGTTTACCCAAGAGATCCATCTTAACGGCAAAACCGATCATCGACTGCATCACGCGGTTATTCAACAGCGCTACTTTATTAATGATACAGGCACAGCGCAAAGCCAGCATAACGCTTTTACGGATCGCTTTGGCGCAATGTCGGCATCAACCACGCCCCACGATGAAGAGCTAATAGTGCATGGCCGAGTGATTGAAACCATCAAATACGATGACCATATCGCTTGGTTTCACTTTGACGCGTTGTGCGATGGCCCACGCTCGCAATTAGATTACATCGACATCGCCACTCGTTTTAATATCGTGATGTTATCTGAAGTACCAATATTAGGCGGTGAACCCAGAAGCTGGATCCGTGCTCGCGGCACTGAAGACGGGGTTATCGCCATCGAAACTGGCGAGCGGCAGCTGTCCTATGCTGTGAACGATGATCCAGCGAGGCGCTTTATCAGCTTGGTCGATGAGTTATATGATCAAGGCGTTGAACTGTACATTCAAGCAGATGTGGCAATGGAAGATCTCTACAGCGGCGGAGCGTTAAGTTTTGAATTTAGGCGCACCTTAAGCCGACTAACCCAGATGCAGTCGTTAACTTATTCGAATAATTAAGCCGACGGTCGTGAGAGTTACCAGCATTGGCTGGCCAAAGCTTAGGAATACAATGATTTAAAAGTACAGTAGCTTAAGCCTGTTTCAGTGCTTCGGCTTCATTGGCACTGTAATTAGCCTTAAAGGTAAATGCATAAGGTGAATCGCCATTTACTCTTAAATACTTTAGTTTCTCTAATCCCTCTTCAACACTCGGTTCATGTCCAATAGGCACCCACCATAGTACATAGCTGTCTTCGCTCAACGCTTCAAACCACTCTTTTTTACGACGTAAGAAATCACGATGGTGAGTGCGAAACATAAAGTTTTTCAGCGAATCGACCGAGGTCCAAGTCGACATATTGATGATAATATTAGGATCAGCAAAAATGTGTATACTCGTGGCATCTCCCGTCTCATCTTGAAGCCGCCATACAAATCCATCACTGGATTCTGCGGTATGGTTTACGGGCTCTAAATTATCGACAAATTCTTTCAGTTGCGGTGAGTCTAAAGCAAACTTAGCTTTAGCGATATTGAGCTGCGCAAGGTGCATTCTATCCTCCTTAATAGTGTTCAATTTAGCGGCTATTTTTTGTGATAATGCCTTTCGACATTCACCGTCACTTCGCCCCACTTTGAATTGGCGACTCGAGATTGATGCGCTTTAAACGAGGTTTCATCAATAAACTCCTCATAGACATTAAAGCGATTCATTTGTTCATTGTCTTGTGAAACTTCAAACACGATACAACCAGGCTCGTTTTTTGTGAGCTCAATGTGTGTCAACAGTGCGTCTTTTATTATTGTTAACTCAGACTGCTCAACCAAGATATAGCCAGATAAAATGACCTTACTCAATGCATGCTCCTTGTGGTAAATAGCAACCCATTAAAACTATGTATTCGAGCTAGTTATTCGAGCTAGTTATTCGAGCTAGGCATTCGAGCTAGGCATTCGAGCTAGGCATTAATCACATAATCAAAATGATAATGGTGTACTCCGGCCTCTATTTTTATCGTCATAACACCGGAGATCCCTGTTAATTGCTCTGTACCAGAATCTGGTACGACTAGCACAGATAAGGTATCGGCGCCTCGGTTCATCACGCCTGTATGATGTAATGAAACTTCCCCACTGAGACCATCGATAACGCCAGTGAAGGACTCAATCGCCACATAAGCTGCAGAGTTAGCTACTGCGGTGCGTTTACTCAACATTTGCCCTTGGCTACTACCGTTAATGTCACCGCTGAATGTTTTACTAAACAACATGCGCCCCGCCTCAACGGGGTCATCGGTTGCCGGGGTAAAATTAATTGAAAACTCTCCAGTTGCAATCATCTCTATCTCCAGTCCTTTATTTAAACTAATTCAATAATGAGGCCTAAAATCCACACGACCAATACTTTGGATTAAAAGCTTAGCTTCTTACTCGTGATATTTGCGTATTACAGCGACTTTGCCATCTTCAATTTCTAGCACTTCCATCATGATAGAAGTGTATGAGTTCCCTTGCTTAGTCTGCGGGTGGATCCCTTTTGCACTGTGTCGATAGCGGATCGCTATTGCGGAGTCGTTAAAGGTAAATAGGTTTAGCAGTTCCGCTTTATATTCAGTATGTGCACCAAGGTAGAACGTCATGCCTTTACGCATGCTTTGCTTGCCATCAGCCGCGCGAGAGTCATCAGATTGATATGGAAGGTGTTGATGACCAACATCATCTGTTAGCAGGGCTAAATAGTTTTCCAACTCCTTTTCTGTGGCATTAGGAGCTTGAGACGCTACCATGGCCTCAAAATAGTGTTGAGCAATTTGTTCCATCTCAGATTTGTCTTCTTGTGCCTGTGCTGCACAGCTAACTAACAAACTTAATGCAATAACTAGTAAACGCTTCATGACAAACTCCTTTTGATGACAGCTAAACCCGCTACATGCAAATACACCTGACGATAAACAAGTGAATGTTACTGCTGTTAAAATGTAACATCATCTGCATTGAGACTTACCATAACAATAAATACCTTCACAAAAAACAGTCTAATCTAGCTTGAGCTAAGTTAGGCCAACATCGCCTTAAAGGGAATAACCACTTCTTCCACCATACGCCTGGAATTAAACACATATTTAGTGTAATTGGTATTAATTAGAGTATAAATCGGAAGGTAAATACTAGCAGGATTCTATGCAGTGCAGATTAATGCGACGTTAGTACCCTAGTGTCTAATGCCAGAAAAAGATCTCAAATTACGGTCGTGAGATGTGACGATGATGATCTACAAATTAAAATGTATGCTGTAAATAGCAAACTCAAACTTAAATAAACATGGCAATCATGCCGCCTATCGTCGCAGCAGCTTTTACATATTGCCCAGCTGTGTATGAAGAGTCTTCTTTTTCTTCTACTTGCTCTGGATGATCTAAACCTAACGCCCCAAAAGCAAACGACTTCAAATCGGTTCCATCATCACTATCAGCTACGGCGCCGGCTTGTTGCTCTAACGCGAGTTTATCTTTAGCCGCATCAGAAAGCGTTACTGATGTATCTACTGCACTTAGTTTAGTTGTCGGCTCTGAACGTGGTGGCTCAAGCACATTATCCGTATTAACGTTTGCAGCCGCCAGTCCACTTTTAACACTTGCTAAGGCGTCTAAACTCTTGACCAAATTACTGCTTACACCGTTAACGTATGTCATCAAATAATCCTTTACACAACTGCAAGTTATATTGATGTGCATAGTATCAGTAAAGCCATCAAATTCTAGTTAATAATACCAATTCCATTAAATATGTGTTCAATTCAGAGCTCTCTCAGGGCTCTTCAATGTTAGGTGCACCGTTGAAGAAATGGTTATTCCCTTTTGATACAAAACGTATCCTTATCGAAAGTGAGTTAGCTAGAAAAATTGAACGGTATTATTTGAAAATAAATAGGGGTGTTCTGCATCACCATAGGCAGTAATATTTAACTGAGTAAGCCCTTTAATCAACTGTAATAATTGTTTGCCTTTTGGGTTAGCGATACTGTCGTTGGTCAGAAGCATAAAATGACTATTTGAACCGAAATGAGCCCCAAACTGGCTAACGCTCTCACGATGATTAACAAGATACAGCTTATCAATCCAGCGCCCTGCTAAATAGATCGCATCACTTGCCGCAGAAGCGACCATAATGATGCCAATGTAACTCGGCTCGTTGGCGATAGCTTGATTAATTTGGGTAAATGGCTCTTGGTTAGCATCTAGCATTAACAGCTGCGCCTCTCCGTTAACGCTTTGCAGCAGCCCTGCTAGATCTTGCACCGTATCATCAACGACGACCAGTACGGTTGAGCTGTCTATGTTGAGCAATGATGCTGTGGCTGGTAACTCATTCGCTATGGCTTCATTTATAAATAGCAGACAACACAACAGAAGTAACCAGCTTAACGGAAATTGTCTAGGGAACTTAATATCTTTAGCGCTAAATTTAGTATCAACAACAGTAGACAGCTCCGACTCTACATCAGTCTCTATATTAGCATCATCAAACAGGCTGAAATGGGTCAGGCTGTCATTAAACGTTGAATATGTTGAAACGTGCTTTGGGCTTTCCATGTCAGGCCTCCTACGTAGGCTTTAGTTCCCTCTGTACATGTAGGTAATGCATAGAACAAACCAGTTTTATTACTGGTTAAATTTCAGATAGATAACTTACCCAGCCTCAACCTTTAGAAAAGCAAGCTGCGGCTATTGCTATTTTGCTGCGCAATCTGCAACGAAAAAAGCGACCAGACTAAGCTGGTCGCTTTTTTCGTTGCAGAATGAATTATTTTACTCTACGGGCTGTTAAGGACTTGCTGGTAAATCTCCACCACTTTGTCAGCATAATGCTTCACGTCGCTATAGGGTAAGACAGTGTTAACCTGCTGCAGAGTTAATCTATGATTCTCATCACGAAGATGACAATAAGCATGAGTTAACGATTGAGCACTTGCGATAGGAATAAGCTCAAGCTCTGCAAGCTGCTCAAAAATACGGACATTATCGGACCAAAAAGAGAGCGCCTGATACTCGCAGGCGTGAGCCAGTACCAGATACTGAGCGATAAACTCAATATCGGCGATACCACCAGGGCTCTGTTTAAGATCAAACATCCCCTCCCGCACCTTAAGCAAGTGATCACGCATTTTAAGTCGCATATCGCGCACATTTTTTGCTAGCACTGTATTATCACGGCTCGTCTCTAAAACCTCTGCCCTTAACTCATTAAAACGGCTGGATAGTGTGTTGTCACCAAACATAAAGCGAGCTCTCACCAATGCTTGATGCTCCCAGGTCCAAGCTTCTTTACGCTGATAATCACCAAAGTGTTCTATCTCACTCACGAGTAGGCCCGAAGCCCCCGAAGGACGCAGGCGCATATCGACTTCATACAATTCACCCGATGTAGTGCGCGTTGAAAACAGGTGTAATATCCGTTGTGCCAGTTTTAAATAGAAGTGACCGACATCAATCGCTCTATCACCGTTGGTTTGCCCACCTTGTGCAGCATTGTGCAAGAAAACCAAATCAAGATCCGAACCATAACCTAGCTCTATACCACCCGCCTTGCCGTAGCCTATAACGGCAAACCCCATCTCATTATCTTTGAGGCGCTCAGGCACACCATGACGAGTGCTTACCTGCATCCAAGCTTGTTGTACAACCTGTTCAATTATCGCCTCAGCAAGAAAGGTAAGATGATCGCTTACTTGCATCACAGGTAACACGCCTGTGACATCAGCGGCGGCTATCTTGAGTTGTTGCGATAACTTAAATTGCCGCAACGCCTCCATCTGCTGCTCCATATCATCTTCAGGAATACGCAGCAGATACTGTCTAAGCTCACTGCCATAATCATCAAGTGATGTGGTGTCATAGAGCTGCGAAGGATCAATAAGCTCATCAAGCAACATTGGGAATTTTGCTAACTGCTGCGCGATCCAAGGACTGGCGCAGCAAAGGCTGACTAATTGCTGCCGAGCACCTGGATTTTCACACAAGAGTTCGAGGTAGGTTGTGCGGGTTAAAATTTGATCCAACACTTTCGATACAGGCTCGAATGCTTTAGTTGGTTGCGAGTGGGCTGACAAGTCACATAATAACCTTGGCATCAACTTGTCGAGCGTTTCTCTACCCCGTGGACCTATGGTTCTACGTACGACCGTGTCGTGCCAACGTTTTAGCATCGGCCATAATTGCAAATCGACCTCTTGCTCATCCAAAATGGCGAAGGCGGTTTCCTCTTCCTGGGAGTTCCATAGCTGCTGCGACCAGGTTTCGCTGTTATCCTCTTGACTATTACCACCAACAGTCTCTTTAAAGTGGCGATGAATACAGGCCATTGCGCCTTCAATTTGTTGCCTAAGATCCATCTCATTATCAGCATTTAAGGCCCAACACAAACGCTGCCAATCGAGGTCGTTCGCTGGCAGAGTTTGAGTTTGCTCGTCGTTAATGGCTTGCAGTAGATTTTCAACACGGCGCAGCAGCAGATAGCTTTGCTTTAACTCATCAAGCGCTAAGTATTCAATTTGTCCAAGCTGATACAGGGTGTCAATGGCAGCGAATAAGCTTTGCTGCCTTAATGAAGGCTCCCGCCCTCCACGGATCAGTTGAAAACTTTGCACCACAAATTCCACTTCGCGAATACCACCAGCGCCCAGTTTAATATTGTCGTTAAGCTTTCTCCGGCGCACCTCTTGAGTGATAAGCCCCTTCATTTTTCGCAATGATTCAATGGCAGAAAAATCAAGGTAACGGCGATAGACAAACGGCCTTAATAAATCGTGCAATTCATCGGAATCCGCAGTCCAAGGGCCTAATGCGCGCGCTTTTACCATCGCATAGCGTTCCCAATCTCGGCCTTGCTCTTGGTAATAATCTTCTAGGCCACTAAAGCTGACCACTAACGGACCGCTCTCACCGTAAGGGCGCAAACGCATATCGACACGATAAACAAAGCCATCAACTGTCACTTGATGTAATAGGTTGACTAAACGCTGTCCCATGCGGATAAAAAACTGTTGGTTGTCGATTGAGCGTCGTCCGCCAATCGTTTCACCATGTTCGGGAAAGGTAAATACTAGATCTATATCGGATGAAAAGTTCAGCTCACGGCCACCGAGTTTCCCCATGCCTAGAATCAACAGTTTTTGTGCAACCCCCTCGGCACTTGTTGGAGTCCCTTGCGTGCTGCACATATCACGGTATAGCCAATCACGACCGGCAATAACCAATGCTTCGGCCAGTGCCGATAGATCTAACAGCGACTCTTCTAGCGGGGTGTAGCCCATAAAGTCTCGCCATGCAATAGACACCATTTGGCGATTTCGGTATTGACGCAAGACTTGCTTTACTTGCTCTTCATCTCTGACTGCATCTAACAGTTTATGCAGTTCACTGTCGAATGACTTTCGCTCGATGCCACTCAGATCAGATTCAAATAGCACCGCTATCCATTGTGGGTATCGACATAGCTGCGACGCAACAAAATCACTGAGCGCCATGATGGTCTTAAGCTCTTGTTGCTGCTCTTCCGACAAGGAGGCGAGTGCCTCGGGAGATCTGTCGACTAACCTTTGCCAGTCGTTTTCAACGTTGGCAGCCATTTGAGTGGAAACATCTTTTTTACCCAGTAAAGCCGCGCGCATAATAATCCCTAACAATTTTCACTATCGACATATTATGTCGGTAGTGCTATAAAAATGTGATTGATTTTTTTAATTGATGTTGGCTACATGAGCAATTTAGTGCTTATAGGCCTTTGAAACATCAATCATTGTATTTTTGTGCTCTAATACAGAATACTATACCCAAAGCAGTATCAATTGCAGTACAGCAAGACTGTTTCTCTCACGAATTCAATATTTCAGCAGATGAAAGATTCATCTTATGTACTAAAATATCATGTTAAAAAGAGAATATAGTCCCGAGTTGCTGCTATTGACTAGCGCACACCTTAACTGAATTTTGGAGAAAGCATGGCAGGAATGCTAATTCGTGTTCTCACCGTTATCATGGCGTTATCACTTGCTGGATGCGGTGATGATAGACCAGAGCAAATAGCGAAGTACCAACAGCTCACTCAGCAGCGTTTGGAAACTTTAAGCACCATGCTCAACGACGGCCAAGTGCGTAATGCAAACTTATTGCAGCAATATACGCGTGTCTTATCTCAACAAAAGCCTGATTTAGCACCGTTGCTAAATGAGCTTGTAACCGATGCGACCAATCGAGGGCCGATGTTTACCTCGCTAACGCGCAGGTCAACTGAAGCTCAAAATGCGGCAAACTTTGTCGATATCGATCAGCAACTCGCCGAAGTTGAGAACCTATATCAAGCGGCAGATCCCAGTCTTTATAACGACATGCTGTCAGACCCACTCAATGTAGTTGCCGATATGTCTGATGGTACGCTTGCTCGAGTTAACTCCATCAGTCGTGAGGCAGCTGCTTTAGCCAATGGTTCAGAAGACTTTGGCGCGGGTAGTCAATTAGTCGGTAATCCGTCGTACGGCAACTGGCAAACGGGCTCTAATGGGATGTCAATTTGGGCTTGGTACGGCATGTACTCCATGTTTTCCAATTTGACCCGAGGTCCTATCGGCTACGATCGTTGGTCAAGCCGTCGTAACTATAGCTATTACAATGATGTTGGCCGTTATCGCTATACCTCGCCAAAACAAGCAAGAGCCCAAACCCAGACCTATGAGCGCACTAAAAAGCAGTATAGTTCTCAAGGTAAGAGGTTTGATAGTCCATACGCCAAATCGCGTACCGGCTCTACCAGCTTGTCTAGACAAAGTACCAGTACACCTAAAGCTAGTTCAACAGGACGCACTGCGAGTAAGAGCAAGTTCCGCTCAAATTATTCTAAAGACAGTAGCTTTCGTAATTCCAGCAGCCGTACTACTCGCGGTGTTCGCCGAGGCAAATAATTAAGGGACTCTTATGACATTTTTTCAAAACAACGGCATCACGCCAGATCTACTTATTATTTTGGCGATTGATCTCACCATTGCCGTGTTGCTACTGACGTTAATGCGCTACCTGCAAGGCTGGACTGTAAAAGTAAATAGCCGCCAAGAGCTTGCTGAAAATGACAACTTTGCCTTTGGTATTAGCACCGCTGGCGCAGTCGCGGCATTAGGTATTGTGCTTACTGGTGCGATAACAGGTGAAGCCGCCGAATCTTACCTCGTTGAAGCCATTGGCATGAGCGCTTACGGTCTATTTGGTCTGGTATTAATCAAACTTGGTCGATTTTTACATGACAAAGTTGCGCTAAATGAGGTCGATAAAAACGCCCTTATCATTAAAGGTAATGTCTCCATTGCCATTGTTGATGCCACCGCAGCAATTGCGACAGCCATTATCATTCGCTCAGTGCTGATGTGGGCTGAAGATCTTACGATTTATACCTTTATTGCTATTTTTAGTGCCTTTGCTATCTCACAGCTAATGCTAGTGATACTGACTCGTGTGCGTGCGAACCGTTACGCTAAGCGTAACCAAGGTGCTTCAATGCAAGCCGCATTGGCCCAAGGTCACACAGCTTTAGCTATTAGGCATAGTGGTTACATGCTCGCAATGGCATTTAGCTTTAATGCGGCAAGCCACTTTATCATATTCAATCCTGAAGCATATGTCGCCAACCTCATCGGTTGGTTGATGTTCTCAGTCATAATGCTGTTGTCATTGTCTATTTTGATCAAAATCGTCAAAAAGTTAGTGCTTGCTAACATCAATCTATTTGACGAAGTAGAGAAGCAGCATAACGTCGGAGTCGCCGCGGTTGAAATGGCGATCAGTGTTTCAATCGCGCTTATTCTCGCCGCGTTAATGGCCTAATCAAAGCCTAAAGATGGGAGCGGATGACACGCTCCCTTTTTCATTCCATAGGCAAATCAATAGACTCACCATGCAAAACACTCCTCAAAGCGACACCATGAATCCAAATACAGGAAAACCGGCAAAACTTGGCTGGTTTGATGACATATTACTGCTAGGCATTATGGCGGTACTCGCAGGCTGCGGCTTGATCTATGAGTATCTGCTCTCTCACTATGCAGGCCGCATACTCGGCGCACTTGAAGCGGCCATTTACACCATGATAGGACTGATGATCGTATCAATGGGAATAGGTGCCTTCGCAGCCCGTAAAATTCGCTGTGCCTTTACCGGTTTTGCCGTACTTGAGCTCACCGTTGCTCTGTGTGGCTCGTTAGCCATTTTGATCACCGCTGCCGTTATTGGTTTTGGGCAGCAGTTACCGTTAATCGTTGCGCAAACACTGGGCCTGCCAAGCGATCAGCTACCCAATGGTGGCTTTATTGGCACCCTGCAGAAACTCAGCGAGTACTTACCTTATGTTTGGGGCGTCATACTTGGCTTAATGATTGGTATGGAGATCCCACTCATTGCTCGGGTTCGTCAGGCCCTCTCAGATGCACATTTGACCCATAATGCGGGCACTATCTATGGCGCAGATTATATTGGCGCAGGCATAGGTGCTGCCATCTGGGTTGGCTTTATGCTGGCCATTGATATCCAGTTAGCCGCGGCGTTAACGGCCAGCTTTAATCTGCTCGCAGGTTTTCTGTTTATTTGGCGTTTTTGGACACAAATTCGTCACGTAAAGCTGTTGCTCGCTGGCCATATTGCTGCAACTGGTGTGCTGCTGTTATTAGCGCTGCATGGCCCCTCTTGGGAGCAAAGTTTTAATAACTTACTCTATAAAGACAATGTGGTTTACGCTAAAGCAACTCGCTTTCAGCAACTGACTTTTACTGAACGCCTAAGAGGCAATGGTCTCGGCCCCGTTCACTCGCTCTATATCAACGGCCGCTTGCAGTTTTCCAGCAGCGACGAGCACATATACCACTCCTTTTTGGTGCACCCGACACTTGCCGCCAGTGCGCGTCATGACAAGGTGTTAATCATTGGTGGCGGAGATGGCCTTGGATTAACTCAAGTGCTTAAGTGGCAGCCTAAGCAGGTCACTTTAATGGACTTGGATAAAGAGCTCGTTACACTATTCAAAACACCCGACACCGATATGCCAGCGCACCTAACTCAAGCCTTAATGGCACTGAACAAAGATGCACTGAATGATCCTAGAGTCAGGTTAATATTTGATGATGCTTTCAATGGGGTCGACAAGCTACTTAAAAATGAGGAAAAATTCGATGCAATTATCGTTGACCTTCCCGACCCAAGCCATCCTGATCTTAATAAGCTCTATTCAGATGCGTTCTATCTGAAACTTAAGGAACTTATGAGTCGCGACGCTGCCATAACCATACAGTCAACATCGCCATATCATGCACCAAAGGCATTTATTTCAGTCGGTAACACCTTGGAACTGGCAGGTTTTAAGGTAGATCAATACCACCATAATGTGCCCAGTTTTGGCGAATGGGGTTGGACTATTGCGACCTTAAGTGGCAAAAGTGCCAAATCTAGGCTAAATGAAATACAGCAATTCCCTATAGATGATGCTTGGTTTACGCCTGAGTTAATGCATGCAGCGTTTGCATTTCCAGGTAATTTTTATATTGATAAGCAAAACATTAAGCCAAACACTTTAGGCTCGAGTCAGTTATATCAGTACCACCAGCAAGCTTGGTTAGAAAATCAATAAGGCTTATTTTTTACTCCGCAAAGATAGCGCTTGACATATTATGTCTCGATGGTATCTTTAAACGCAGACATAATATGTCAATAAGGACAAATATGAATATCCACAATATTGCCAACCATCTAAATGAACTTGGCGACAAAGGCCATACAGGCTTTCAATTTGATTGTTATCCAATTGATGGCGATGTGGAAGTCTTGCAGGTTAACATCGTTGGCCGAGAAGAGATCCCGGTATTCCTATCGGTTACGGACAACCAGATCCTTTGCATCAGCTATTTATGGGGCGAGGATGAAGTGAATCAAGATCGTCGCGCAGAGATGTTTGAGACCATGTTAGAACTCAACATCCCAATGCCACTGTCATCGTTTGCCAAGATTGACGATAAGTATGTGGTATACGGCGCACTATCAGTGCAATCAAGCATCGAAGAGATAGAACAAGAACTCTCTGTTCTGTCTGACAACTGTCTCGAAGTAATCGACGAACTCGCCGATTACCTAAAATAAAGGAGCCACATTATGGGCATTCTAAACAAGATTCTTACTGCTTTTCGCGGTGGCGCAACTGAAGTTGGCCAAGGTATTGTAGACGCTAACTCAACACGTATTTTTGAGCAAGAGATCCGTGATGCAGAAAAACACCTGACTAAAGCTAAGCGTGACTTAACTGAAGTCATGGCAAAAGAGATGCAAGCCAGCCGTGAGGTTGACCGCCTAAAGCGTGCAGTTGCTGAACATGAAGGCTACGTAGCACAAGCACTTGAAAAGGGTAACGAAACATTAGCACTAGAAGTTGCTGAGAAAATCGCTGAACTCGATCAAGAGCTTAATGACCAACAATCGGCTAATGAAAGCTTCAGCGCACATGCGACTCGCCTTAAAGAGCTAGTACGTAAGACTGAACGTCAAGTGACTGATTATCAACGCCAACTGACTATGGTTAAAACCACAGAAAGCGTACAAAAAGCCACGGCGACAATTACTGATTCATTTGCAGGCAGTAACTCAAAGTTACTTAATGCTAAAGATTCGCTAGAGCGTATCAAAGCCCGTCAGCAGTCATTTGATGATCGCCTTAAGGCATCTGAAACGCTAGCTGAAGAAAACAGCGATAAAGCCTTGCATGATAAGCTAGCTGAAGCCGGTATTGGTGAGCAGAAGTCTAACGCTAATGCTGTGCTTGACCGCATTAAAGCCCGTAAAGGCTAAAGGAGTATGACGTGGGATTTCTAAGTAGCCTATTTGGCAAGAAAGAGGAACCTAAACGTCAACTCGATCACCCATCAAAGCTAAACAAGGGAGATATGATCTCCCTTGATGATAGCTTTGCGCTGCCACCACAATTACGTGGGCAGCAGCTAAGAGTTGAAGCGGTTAATACCTATGAGTATGAGCGCAAACAGCAAACGGAATGGGTGCTTAAAGGGCACGGAAGTGACACCATCTTTCTCGGCTTAGATGAAGATGATGAAACTTACCTCGCGTTGTCGTTAAAGGTTAATCGTGGTTTAGTGGAGGAGCTATTCAATTTAGAGCAATTTAGCGCTATTTTTGAAGAGCCAGGCAAAGCTGAGCTAAGCACCAATGAATTGTCAGCGGAACTTGCAACTGAGTTTGAGCAGTGGTTATCACCTCAATACCATCAGGTTACATTTGCCGGTTTTGGTTACTTTCACCGTCAGGACTATCGTGGCAAAAAGCCACCTCAAGATGCTGATGGTGCCACTGGCGACCCCTTTGAGTCATATCAATTACTGGATGACGATGAAGACAAAGCCATTGACATAGAAGTCTATGATGGCGGTGAAACAGATGTCATGTTGACACTTTATCGCCCTCTATCAGACATCAGAGACTATTGGCCTGGTGCATAATGAAAAGGTTCTAACGTTTTTAACGTTAGAACCTTTTTTGTTTCTCTCTTATGAGTGATAGCATTAACTTATAAAGCAGTTTATATCGATAGGTAATACCTTACGCATGAGCAAGCAGAAGAATCCGTTGCCGGAACAGTGGCAACAAAATCAAAAAGCCGCCAAAGCCACTCAAATTGCTTTTGATATGGATGAGAAGTTTCAATATTCCATCCGTAAAGCCGCACTTGATGCAGGTGTCAGTCCCTCTGATCAAATTAGAGACATTCTTGGCTTAGCCGTGACTAAGCGCCCTAAGCGCCCTCGCCTTACCGTATCTTTAAGCGCAGAAGACTATGAACTACTCGCTGAGAAGTACAATTTAAAAGCCGAACAACAACTAGAAATAAAAAAGCATGTTCTAGATGATCTCATTAACTTCAGTAGCGAAGACTAAAGCCCCGAAGATTAATTTCGCTTCCCGGTTTAGGGAAAGTACGCACTAACGATGGACCGAGAAATGACTAACGAAAAGCGCTGGATCATACAAACTGAAACGCCGCCAACCCCTTTTCAGCTCGCGATGATGCTACTGTCGTTGCTCTCAGTTGTTGTCGTGCTAGTCCTTACCTTTGGTGGTCTTGAGGGCGAAACCAGGCGTTTATTGTTCTTCATTGATACCTGTATTTGCCTTCTTTTCATGTCGAATTTTTTCTATGGCCTATTCACAGCAGAGAGTAAGAAAACTTACTTTAAGCACCATTGGATAGATTTAGTTGCCAGTATTCCAGCGATTGAAGCACTGAGAATGGCGCGACTTTTTCAGATCCTTCGTGTGGTCAGGCTTATTCGTATGACCCGCTCTTTGATTGTGCCCATGGTCAAACAGCGTCGCCAAGCGACTCTGGCAAGCCTGTTAGTGGCCTTAGTGTTGATTCTTACCTTTGCCTCAGTTTTAGTATTAATTGTCGAGAGCGGTGTTGAAGGGGCTAATATTGAAACTGCCGAAGATGCCATTTGGTGGGCGTTAGTAACAATATCAACTGTCGGTTACGGTGACTACTACCCAGTCACCACAGCAGGACATATTATCGGTGGTATTGTCATTGTTTGTGGCGTCAGCTTTTTTGGTATTATTTCTGGTTATATGGCCTCAGTATTTGTTGCTCCTGACGAAGCTGAAAAGCTCGAAAGCCACAGCGAAGAGATCCGCTCTGAGCTACAAATGAGTCTCGCCCGCATGGAGGCCAACCAACAACAGCTGCTAAAAGAGATTGAAGCATTAAAATTAGAGATGAGAGACAGCAAAAAATAAGCCCACACCTTGTGGGCTTATCATCATAAAAGTGTATCACAACAGTGTTAACGCCAGTACGGCTCATTCTGCATTGCACTTCGGCGAGAGAGCTCCATTGCTTGTACTAAGCTGAGCTCTTTATTTTCAAGCCAATCACTAATATCAATATAGGCTAACTCACTAATCACTTTTAGTTGTCGGTAAGCCGCTAAAGTTCTAATACCCAATGCAAGATCTTGCCAAGGAGCTCTAAACTGATCTCGAGATTTGTGTGAATAGAGCTGACCATATGCCACACCAACAAACATGCTGTTATCTAACGCCTTAGCGACAGCGAGATAGTCGCTACTGCTCAAATCATTATTTATTGGCATAACATCTAAGATTTTTTGCCATGACTTTTCTTGTAGCTCATCGGCAAATTGTTTCAAACCGAGTGTTTTATCGATAACAACACGACCATCACTAATTTGCATCAACAGATCAACAAGGTGTACTTGCAGTCGGCCATAGCAGATATCATCTAGCAAGGCATCGAAATGTGCAGCGATATCGAGTTGCTGCAGTTTGGCGTTGGCAATATCCACCAATGCATCCGACATCGAAAGCTTAGTGATAAGTGAGCCATTTTTTTCCACAATGGAAAAAAGACTCAATGACTCTTCAATAAAGTTAAGTCGACGTTCAATACAGTCAAAGTCATCTTCAAAAGAGGCACCCAACAAGGTAAATTGCGCCAACGTGCTTTTTAGTAAGCGAATACAGGCTCTAAGGCGGTAACAGAGCATAGGCAGTTCATGCGGGTTCAGCGCGACATCAAGGATCATCGCTTCTAGCTTCTGCCACCTATCAAGACCAACTTCGAGTAGGTTAATCGCAACTTGCTTTAAGTCCTGATCAGGCTTTAATGCAATAAAATCGAGCACCTCTAAGTTGAACGGGCTTGCTTGAGCCGCTAACTGGTAGCCTCTTTGCGCTTTACTCGCATGGCCTAGCCGAACTGGTACTTCTCGGCTAACGATCCCCGCCAAAATAAGCAAGGCACTTGTATCACCTGCGAGTAACTCAAACTCTAATTCACAAATAGGTTCAGAGCGGTCATCGACAACAATATGGCCGATATCAAGCGCCACTTCCACTAGACTATCATCCACAAAAATATGCCATTTCTGTCGTTCAAAATCGGTATTAAACAAACAACGCAGCTGCAACTGCACCTGTTTAATATCTGCGCCTAGCGGCCAAATTTCCGGCGGAAATAAATTTAATTTAGGAAAATCGTGATCTATATCAACATTAAATTCAGGCCGAGAGTGGATGCCACCGACTACCTGTCCGGCAGTCTTAATTGTCTGCTCTCGGTGAGCATTAACTCCTCGAACACGTAGCCCCATGTCCCATTGACGCAAAGTAAGGTCGGGGGTTTCAAAATACCCATTAGTCAACTTTTTACAGCCTTTACTGTCGGAGTTATGAATGCTATCCAACAGGTTTATAAGGGTTTTTTTATTATTTTCATTGAAGAAAAGTTTGAGTTCTATCTCGGCTTCCATCTCTGTACTATCGCCTTGTCATTAAAATTTAATCAATCTGTCACTAATTCTACACAGTGTAATATTTTTGTAATAAAAACGCCGTAGGATTCGCTTTGCAGTTAAGATATAACTCGTTAGAATAAAAAACTGTTTAGTTAAATACAAAAACACAGTTTTCTTACGCGGCCGCTTGGGTTAACATGCGCCCGCTTTTTCCAATAGTGGAATAACCTAAATAGGTAAACGGCAATGCCAGTAAACTCTATTTTGGGCGTGTTTGCAAAATCGCCAATTAAGCCTCTTCAAGAGCATATCGACAAAGTATACGACTGCGCGTCAATACTTGTCCCTTTTTTCGAAGCTACAGCCTCAGGTGACTGGGACAAAGCTGTTCAACTGCGCAAGCAAATAAGCTTGGCTGAGCAAGAAGCTGATTCACTGAAACGTGAAATCCGCTTAACTCTGCCGGGTGGTTTGTTTATGCCAGTCGAGCGTACTGACTTACTGGAGCTATTAACCCAGCAAGATAAGATCGCTAACAAAGCGAAAGACATTTCTGGCCGTGTTATTGGCCGAGAGCTCGTCATCCCTCATGCAATCCAAGAACCATTCATTGCTTACTTACAACGCTGTATCGATGCAGTTGCGTTATCAAAGCAAGCTATTAACGAACTCGATGACCTACTAGAAACAGGTTTTAGAGGCCGTGAAGTGGATCTTGTGGCAAAAATGATCAGTGAACTTGACTCTATCGAAGACGACACTGATGTTTTACAAATTAAGATCCGTAGACAGCTTTTTGCTATCGAATCTGATTTTAACCCTGTAGATGTAATGTTCCTCTACAAGATAATTGAGTGGGTTGGCGACTTGGCAGATCTTGCCGAACGAGTCGGTTCCCGCCTAGAGCTGATGTTAGCTCGCGTCTAATCAAAAGATTATCAAGGTAATAACATGGTTGATGTATTAGTCACCAACGGCCCATGGCTTATTGGCATAGCGGCTCTATTTGGTTTTTTAATGGCTTGGGGTATTGGCGCAAATGATGTTGCCAATGCAATGGGAACCTCTGTCGGTTCCAATGCGATAACAATTAAACAAGCGATTATTATCGCTATGATTTTTGAGTTTGCAGGTGCGTATTTAGCCGGTGGCGAAGTCACCAGTACAATCCGTAAAGGCATTATTGACTCAACATTCTTTATTGAACAACCTGAGCTTCTGGTTTACGGCATGATAGCGTCTTTGCTAGCGGCTGGTATCTGGCTTATCGCTGCTTCAGCACTTGGTTGGCCTGTTTCGACCACTCACTCTATTATTGGCGCCATTGTTGGTTTTGCTGCCGTAGGTGTAAGTGCAGATGCGGTCGAATGGGGCAAAGTCGGTGGTATCGTTGGCTCTTGGGTCGTCACACCTGCAATATCAGGCTTTATCGCCTTTATGATATTCCAAAGTGTGCAAAAGCTTATCTTTAATACCGAAAACCCACTAGAAAATGCTAAGCGTTATGTTCCTTACTATATGGCCCTTGCTGGTTTTGTAATGGCGCTGGTTACCATTAAGAAAGGTCTGAAGCATATTGGATTACACTTTGGTAACTTAGAAGCTTACTCATTGGCTCTCGCGATTGCAGCATTAGTGGGTATTGGTGGCATGATTGCTATCAAGCGCCTAAAAATGGATAACAAAGCGGACCGTCAAACCCAGTTTGGTAACGTTGAGAAAGTCTTCGCCATATTAATGGTTGTAACGGCTTGTTGTATGGCATTTGCTCATGGTTCAAATGACGTTGCTAACGCAATTGGTCCACTAGCCGCGGTTGTTTCAATCGTTAACAGTGGTGGCGAGATCAGCAGTAATGCAGCTCTTGTTTGGTGGATTTTACCGCTGGGTGCTGTTGGTATCGTATTGGGTCTAGCTATCTTTGGTAAGCGTGTAATGCAAACCATCGGTAAGAATATTACCCACCTTACTCCAAGTCGTGGTTTTGCCGCTGAGCTTGCAGCAGCGTCGACAGTTGTTATTGCATCGGGCACAGGTCTACCTATCTCAACCACACAAACCCTTGTGGGTGCTGTGTTAGGTGTCGGTATGGCCCGTGGTATTGCCGCAATCAATATTGGCGTAGTGCGTAATATCGTTGTGTCTTGGGTGGTAACTCTACCTGCAGGTGCGGCACTATCAATCATGTTCTTCTTCATGATTAAAGGTGTTTTTAGCTAAATACCTCGCTTTGTAGTGTATAAAAACACTGCGATTCTATGAGGGAGTTTGATAAAATTTGTATCAAGCTCCCTTTTTGCGTTTTATCTCCCTTAATGCCCCTTGCATTAAGCCTTCTAAATCCCTAGCATGTTGGCTAAATTTCATTGATGAGAATAGATTGGTGTTAAAAATTCTAACTATTGTGGGAGCGTTATTACTTTCCCCCTCTTTATTTGCAGCAAACCAAACAAGTTACATCTCAGATGATGTTTTTATCTATCTCCATGGCGGACCTGGCACTCAGTTTCGGATTTTGGGCAGTGTAGAAGCGGGTCAGAAGATAACTTCTTTAGGTGAAGTTCAAGGTGACTACAGCAAGATAATCGATCACAAAGGTCGTGAAGGCTGGGTGCAAACAAAGCTACTTAGCGCTTCGGTAAGCTTACGGGAACAGTTGCCCGTAATTCAGGCAGAGTTGGCACAAACTAAAGCTGACTTAACCGATGCACTCTCGACAACCGATGCGAGTGTACAGGAGCTAAGCCAGATTAAGACACAACTCGCTCAAGCACAAAAAGCACTAGCAAGCACGAGTCAAGAACGCGATAGCGCGCAGGTAAAACTTGCCAGCATGCAAAAAAATGAGCGTTTTGAAATGTGGAAGCAGGGTGGCTTTATTGCCGCTGGCGGCCTAATCTTGGGTATTATTTTAGTTTACTTACCACGACCGCAGCGTAAACCTAAAAATCACTGGTAATTAATCCTTTATTTTTTAGTCTCTTCTAGCCAGTGTTTTCAAACGCTGGCTTTTTATTTTCTAAGCTACAGCCCTCGCCCACTGTGGCCCAGCACGCATTCACCACCACACGAATCAAACGAAGATCACATCGCCACTCACAAAAGTGTCCCTCGTCACATTTTGCAGGTATAATCGGCCGCGCGGGGGTCTTAGATTGTATACAAAAAAAATAACAACAAAGATCTCGTCGCATAAAAACATCCCAGCAATATATCTTTAGGCCAAGATGGAAGTGATTAATATGTTCAAAGCGAGTGAAGTACTAGCTGGTCGTTATGACTCAGCCGATCTCAACGAACTGTTCAAAGCAATCAGCGATAATTATATCGTTGACGAAGAACAATATTTATCAGAATTGATAAAACTGGTTCCGTCCAGCGATGCAGAGATCGACCGTGTGACAAATCGAGCACACGAATTAGTGGCTAAAGTACGTCAATACGACAAGAAAGGCCTGATGGTCGGTATTGATGCATTTTTACAACAATACAGCTTAGAAACACAAGAGGGCATTATATTAATGTGCCTTGCTGAAGCACTATTGCGGATCCCTGATGCAGCAACCGCTGACGCCCTGATTGAAGATAAACTCTCAGGTGCTAAATGGGATGAACATTTAAGCAAGAGTGACTCACTATTAGTTAACGCGTCGACTTGGGGACTCATGCTTACCGGCAAGATCGTTAAGCTAGACCGAAAAACCGACGGTACTCCAAGTAAGTTACTTAACCGCTTAGTCAATAAAATGGGTGAGCCCGTTATCCGTCAAGCCATGCTTGCCGCAATGAAAATAATGGGTAAGCAGTTTGTTTTAGGGACATGCATAAAAAGTGGCCTAAAAAACAGCGAAGCGAACCGAAAAATTGGCTACACACACAGCTACGATATGCTCGGGGAAGCTGCACTAACACAAGCTGATGCACTGAAATATTTTAAGGAATACTCTGATGCCATAGCAGCCCTTGGGGCACAAAGCTATGATGAGAGTATAGCCCCGCGCCCTACAATCTCTATCAAGCTGTCAGCTCTTCATCCGCGTTACGAAGTTGCTAATCAAGATCGCGTTTTATCAGAGCTTTACGACACGCTAATCAAGCTCATTAAGCAGGGGCGTCAACTCAATGTTGGGATCTCTATTGATGCAGAAGAGATGGACAGACTCGAGCTTCACTTAAAACTGTTCCAGAAGCTCTATAACTCTGAAGCTGCAAAAGGTTGGGGTCTACTTGGTATCGTGGTACAGACCTACGCTAAGCGTGGCCTTCCTGTACTTTGCTGGTTAACCCGTCTAGCGAAAGAGCAAGGTGATGAGATCCCGGTACGCCTAGTGAAAGGAGCATATTGGGATAGTGAACTAAAGTGGGCTCAGCAAGCTGGTGAAGCTGGATACTCTCTCTTCACTCGTAAAGCGGGTACCGACGTATCTTACCTCGCATCAGCGCGTTACATACTTTCTGACGCAACTCGTGGCGCTATCTACCCGCAGTTTGCCACACATAATGCCCAGTCGGTTGCAGCGATCATGGATATGGCTGGCGACCGTCTGTATGAGTTCCAACGTCTACATGGTATGGGGCAAGAACTTTACGACACCTTGATCGCTGAATCTCCTACAACCCGAGTTCGCATCTACGCTCCTATTGGTGAACATAAAGAGTTACTCCCCTATCTAGTACGTCGTTTGCTAGAAAATGGGGCGAACACCTCATTTGTGCATAAGCTTGTCGATCCAAAAGTTGCGATTGAGTCGCTAGTGGTTCACCCAATCAAAACCTTACAACAATATAAGACGCTCTCAAATAACAAGATCGTGCAGCCAGCCGATATTTTTGGAGCATCGCGTAAAAACTCCAAGGGATTAAACATGAACATCATCTCGGAATCAGAGCCCTTCTTCGCGGCACTCGACAAATTTAAAGACACCACTTGGAATGCCGGCCCACTGGTCAATGGAGAGGTACTCTCTGGCGAAACCAATGAAATTGTAAGCCCATTCGATACCACTAAAGTCGTCGGTAAGCTCGCTTTCGCCAATAATCAAGCAATTGAACAAGCTCTGTCTGGCGCTGAACAAGCATTTCCTGCATGGTGTAATACACCTGTAGAAGAGCGTGCTTCTGCGTTGCAAAAGCTGGCGGATCTACTCGAAGAAAACCGCGAAGAGCTTATCGTTCTGTGTACCCGTGAAGCGGGCAAGAGCATCCAAGACGGCATAGATGAAGTTCGTGAAGCGGTAGATTTCTGTCGTTACTATGCTGTTCAGGCCAAGAAGATGATGGCGCAGCCGGAACTCCTCCCTGGTCCAACAGGTGAACTAAATGAGCTGTTTGTTCAAGGCCGTGGCATCTTCGTCTGTATCAGCCCATGGAACTTCCCACTGGCTATCTTCATTGGCCAGGTTGCCGCAGCGCTCGCGGCGGGAAATACCGTTGTCGCCAAACCTGCGGAGCAAACCTCGATTGTAGGCTTTCGTGCAACGCAACTTGCTCATGAAGCTGGTATCCCTAAAGCAGTGTTGCAGTTCCTACCAGGTACAGGGGCGACAGTAGGCGCTGCAATCACCTCAGATGAGCGTATTGGTGGTGTTTGCTTTACCGGTTCAACGGGTACGGCAAAACTCATCAACCGTACGCTGGCGATGCGCGAAGGGGCCATTATTCCTCTGATCGCTGAAACCGGTGGTCAAAATGCCATGGTCGTAGACTCAACGTCTCAACCTGAGCAGGTCGTCCATGATATCGTCGACTCATCGTTCACCAGCGCTGGTCAACGTTGCTCAGCGTTACGTGTTTTGTTCCTACAGGAAGATATCGCTGACCGAGTACTCGACGTGATGCAAGGTGCGATGGAAGAGCTCACTATTGGCGATCCTAGCTTAGTGAAAACCGATGTAGGCCCTGTTATCGATGCCGCTGCGCAGGCTAATTTAAATGCCCATATAGACCATATCAAGCAGGTCGGCACACTACTTAAGCAGTTGGAATTGCCAGCAGGTACTGAAAATGGTTACTTTGTTGCGCCAATGGCTGTTGAGATTGACTCCATCAAGGTGTTGGAGAAAGAGCACTTCGGCCCCATCCTACATGTTATTCGATATAAAGCCGCTGATCTATCCAAGGTCATCGACGAGATCAATAGCACAGGCTTTGGATTAACACTCGGTATTCATAGCCGTAACGAAGGCCATGCGCTTGCGGTAGCCAGTAAGGTCAATGTAGGTAATGTCTATATTAACCGCAACCAGATTGGCGCTGTGGTCGGTGTGCAGCCATTTGGTGGACAAGGCCTGTCGGGCACTGGACCAAAAGCGGGTGGCCCACACTATCTCACTCGCTTTATCACCGAAAAAACGCGCACCAACAATATTACTGCCATTGGTGGTAACGCAACACTACTTTCACTGGGTGACAGTGACGAGTAACAATAAGATACAGATCACCTAACTGTGATTAATCTTAAAAACCAGATCTTCGGATCTGGTTTTTTTATATCTAACTTGTAACGGCCTCTCCCAATAAATCGACACTCCCTTCGATCCTGATTGAATACAGCTCATCTTTTTTTTGCGACTTGACTATTGTCAATTTCAAATCAGTTAAACCCTTTAACCTACTTCATGGAGACACTTTTTAATCAATACCCCCTGAGGCTAATGGCTCATAGGGCAATGAGAAAGCGCTAAAACGGAGTATCAAATGGACGAGAATCAATCTGTAAAATCACCGAAAATAGATCAGGACCGCAGACACTTTCTAGGTAGCTCAGTTGGAGCTGGCATTGTTGGAGCTGGTGTTGCAGCGGGCCTGATGTCGAGTAGTGCAATGGCAAGAAGCTCATCATCAAAAGTTGACCGAATGGCACACTACACCGCCGATCAGTTGGAACGAGTGACTCAGGAACTTGTCGTGCCACCTATGGTGCCAAAGCATGACCAAGTTGCTCAAGGCAAGCCTAAAGTGATTGAAGTTAAACTGATGGTGGAAGAGAAGCAGGTGGAACTTGAAAATGGCACAAAAGCTTGGGTCTGTGCCTTTAACGGCAGCGTGCCAGGTCCTATCATCGTCTGTCATCAACATGATTTTGTTGAACTCACTCTCGTTAACCCAAAAACAAATGTACTGGCTCATAATATCGACCTTCACTCTGCAACAGGGGCATTAGGTGGCGGAGAGTTAACACTCGTCAGTCCGGGTCAAGAGGTTACCTTCAGATTTAAGGCAAGCAAGGCTGGCACATTCGTTTACCACTGTGCACCAGGTGGAGTGATGATCCCATGGCACGTTGCAATGGGCATGCACGGCGCCATCATGGTACTTCCCCGAGATGGTCTAAAGGATAGTGAAGGTCAACAACTCGTCTACGACAAAGCATACTACATAGGTGAAGCCGACTTTTATATCCCACAAGATGACAGCGGCAAGTATAAGCAATATGACTCTGTCATGGGCAGTATGAGCGAAGTTCTCGATGTCATGAAGGGGCTCACCCCCTCCCATATCGTATTCAACGGTGCCGTTGGTGCCTTGACAGGAAAGGGATCGATGACAGCTAAAGTGGGAGAATCTGTACTGTTTATCCATTCACA
The DNA here is from genome assembly GCF_016757755.1 of Shewanella sp. KX20019. NCBI lineage: Bacteria > Pseudomonadati > Pseudomonadota > Gammaproteobacteria > Alteromonadales > Shewanellaceae > Shewanella > Shewanella sp. KX20019. The sequence continues at coordinate 4,268,895 of NZ_CP068437.1, forward strand.
AGCGAACAGAGATACTCGTCCTCACATTATCGGTGGTCACGGTGATTACGTCTGGAGCACCGGCTCTTTTGCCGACAATCCACAGCGAGATCTTGAAACCTGGATGATACCGGGTGGTAGTGCTGCTGCGGCAATCTATACCTTCCGTCAACCCGGGCTTTATGCCTATGTTAACCACAATCTTATCGAAGCTATTATGAAGGGCGCAGCAGCTCATATTAAGGTCGATGGTGAGTGGGATGACAACTTAATGGTACAGGTGAGAAAACCGAGTGCTATCGCCTAGGTTTCATACCAATCGATATCATTTTTAGTGAGATTGATTGCTGGGGGCGGACTGAGGCTTATTGAGTCCACTTCCAGCTAACGATGCCCCTCTTGCTTTAGGAGTATTAGATGAAAATAGCTATCTATCTGCTACTTACCTTACTATTTGTCAATGTGAGTACATTTGCCAATGCCGACGAGCAACGTAAAAACTATGCTCTTAATGGCGCAATATATCAGTGGTATGGTCAGCTCGACCGCGGTATTTTACCGACTGACCTAGTCTCAAAGTCATCCATAGATCAGCCATCACTCTTCGACAGTTCATATTATCAAAATGGACAGATAGTCGCCGGAGCACATCATCTATTACAGATAACGCCTATCACTAAAGATAGTCAACATACCCAAGTTGAAGTGACCTTTGAGTTTTACCATTATGACGAAGAGCAGACTCGGGTAACTGGGCGTTACGTAATACAATCACTCACCTTAGAAAATGACAACTTATCTCTAGTCAGCAGCCAAAATATCACTAATGAACTTGATGATTTTGAATCAAAATATATCCCTTCGTCAGACAATAATTTAATCCGCTCTTTAGTCTATCGATGGACGAACTCACTTGATAAGCCTGGCAGTGTCAATATAAAACAGCTGATCACAGCTAGTGCTCCCTTTAAAGCCGCTGAGACATCTGTCGCCTCTGCAAAACAATATCCGCTGTATCTTGCTTCGCTCAACTTCAGTGATAGCCGCAGAGTCATTAAAAACCTGCAGATAAGCAAACAAGTGATAGCGCAAGGGAGATATAGCGTCAGCTATGAGTATCAATGGACAGCCATTAACGCCGAAGGTGAGCTTGAACTTGCTCAGGTCGGTGTCAATCTCAGTGTCGACGTTGCTAATGGTATCGCGGTGATAAGCGACTTTTGGGAGGAGTACCTTCCACCAGTGACAGATTTAGGTGCTGAGATCCGCTGCTAGCCTGTTCAAAAAAGCGAATAAAACAAGAATGAGAGGAATTTATCCCATGATAAAACTAGATAAGCAAACCAAGGTCGCTAGCCTCACCTTAATAACCATTGTGTTGGCACTCATTTTTTTAAGTATAAGCTTCACCGCAAAAGCAAACGACATGATGCCAATTCTAAAAGGCATAGGCGGCAACTTTAGCCTGCAAAGTAGTCGAGGTGGAGAGGTATCGCTGTCCGATTTTGAAGGTAAAGTGCTGATGATGTTTTTTGGCTATACCAATTGTGCTGATATTTGTCCGACCACCATGGCTCATATTAGCCAATTGATGAATAGTTTACCGCCTAAGCAACGCGAACAGGTGCAGGTACTATTTATCAGCATCGACAGCGAATATGACACCCCAAAGCACCTCAATAAATACCTAAGCTACTTTGATCCAAACTTTATAGGTCTAGTCGACAGTAGGGATAAGATTGACCATGTCGCCGAGCTCTATAAAGCTGAGTATGCCAAGCTCGCCAATGAGAAGGTCACCACAGAATATAAGAAGCTCAGCCTTGAAGGTGATGACAAAACACAGAAAGGTTACCTCTATTCCCATACAGCCAAAATTTTTGTCATCGATGGAAAAGCTCGCGTCAGAGGTTTTTTCTATACCGGAACCCCCATTGCAGATATGAAACAACAGCTAATCAGCTTGCTTTAATTTGAGAGGAAAATAACCATGAAATATCTACTTAGCTTAACGACTATGTTGCTATTGACCCTTAATGCTCAGGCTTCTGCGCTCGAGGTAGACAATGCCTGGATCCGCGCAATGCCACCAACATCTAGGGTAGTACCAATCTATCTCACCATGAATAACCAAGGCATAGCAGAAATTCAGTTGGTCGCAATTGAATCAGAGGCGGGAAGCGTTGAGCTGCATCAGACAGTAATGAAAGGAGAGAGTATGCACATGACGCCAGTAGCGAGCATTCCGGTCTCCTCTAACGGCACTACAAAGCTCGCCCCTTCAGGCTATCACGGCATGATGTCGAATTTCAGCAATGGAGTCCCCACATTGAACACCAAGGTATCGCTAACATTAGTTTTTGCAGATGGGACAAAGCAAACCATTGATGCAAAAGTGATTAAAAACTCCGTAGTGAAAGATACAATGGCACACCATCACCATTAGCATAAATAACCTTCTATAAATTTAGTAAACACTAAACTGATCTAGATCACTACAGCTGTACAAAATGTGATCTAGATTGGACAGATCAATGTAATAGTTCTATGGATAGGAAAACTTACGTGATCTCAGACAAAAATATAAAAAACTGTGTTCATAAGCATCATCTTTTCTCCTCACTTGTCCCTCAAGAGCTGGCTATTCTTCTTGAAACCGCCGCGCGGATGCATTTTGAACCACAGGAAAACATCATCTATCAAGGTGATAAAGCGCTGCGCTTTTATCTTATAATTGAGGGGCATCTGCAACTATATCGTACGAGCTTACAGGGACAAGAAAAGGTCATTGAAGTCGTTAGACAGGGGCGTACCTTTGCCGAAGCATTAATGTTTTCAGAGCAATGTACCTACCCGGTATCGGCTCAGGCAGTTTCACCTTGCCAACTCATTAGTTTCGATAGTGAGAGTTATCTAAAAATGCTCAGAAACAACCCTAAAGCCTGCATCGCCATTATGGCTGATATGAGTGTTCGTCTGCGTAAAGATCTCAATGAGGTAGAGATCTTATCAGTACAGAATGCGCAAAACCGATTCCTACTTTTTTTACAAAGAAACATCAACTATTCACATCGTAATCATGGTGTTATCAAATTGGATATTCCCAAAAGAATGCTTGCATCCCGACTATCTATCCAACCTGAAACCTTCTCAAGATTAATTAATAAGATGGTCAAAGATGGTCTTATCATTGTCGATGGCGGTCTCATCGAGGTTCCTGATCTCAATAGACTTTATGCTAACTCAGATATTCCTTTGGCTCATCTCCCGCTCAACAAGCAGATCAACTTTCAGAACAAAAATTCAAGCGCTGCAACGCTGCAAAGTATCTCAGTGCAAAATATTTAACAGCGCTATCACCATCAAAAATGCTATTCGATGCAATAATCATTAGTTCAACGCTGTGAACTTAAGCATCACTTTTAACTAAACCTTTAGCGTCCTCTCAAGTACAATCATCACAAAATCCTACTAAAGCTATGACTTTACAGCACATTTAACTATTCCAAGACAACATAAACCAAGTTAAGTAACGATAATCCTACATAGAATAAAAAACAGACTCATGACATTAACAATCAAAAGAAAAATTCAAATTGCGATCCTACTGACTTGTGCGTTTATTAGTGCTGTACAGTCATACATTTCAATATCACAGCTTATTGAAGAGACAACCAACACCATTACCCATAGAGTCAATGAGACAAGTATCGCCACCAGCAACCTTATTGCCACCAATATTAAGCTAGGCGCTAACTTACTACTGGCCAATGAAGCTCTCATTAGCACTAGTGTTGATGTTGAACGCGAAATGTTACTGACCTTACGAGCGGGTGGGTTTATGTCTGTCTATGCAGGTCTCGATAATGGCGATGTTGTTTATGGTAACCAAGATGAAGTGTGGCCGAGTGATTATGACCCTACGACTCGCCCTTGGTTTCAACAAGCAAAGCGCAGCCAACAACTGATCTTCACCGATCCCTACCTCGATTTTGACGGCAGTATCGTTGTTACCATGGCCAAAGCCTTCTCCGGGAAAAACAGCGGGGTAGTCGCTGCAGATATGACAGTCGATGACATCACCAAGCAAGTTGAACAACTGCAACTGCCCAATGATGGCTTTGCCTTTCTAATCGACGGTAGTAACCAAATACTGGCGCATAATGACCATCAGCTACTGTTTAAGTCCGCCACTGAATTGAGTTCAAATTTTAACTCCCGCTATGTCGAACAAACTCGCGTTTCAGGCGAGCTACTTACCCTAAATTGGCGCGGTGATGACCAAAGTAGACTGGTACAGTTAACTGCGATTGCTGGAACTGATTGGACATTAGGTATCGTAGAAGATGAAGATTTAGCCTATGCAGGCGTTCGCAGCCAAATTACTCGAGTAATCGTTATTATGTCAGGGCTATTTATACTGATTTTAATATTGGCTACGTTCGCATTAAACCGCATGTTTGCCCCGCTGCATAAACTAACGTTAGCGTTAGAGAGTTTGTCCAAAGGACAAGGCGATTTAACCCAAAGGTTTGAGATTAAACACGCCGATGAAATTGGCACCCTTTCATTGCATATGAACGCCTTCTTGCAATCGCTGCAACAGATGATAGCCGCGCTCGTTAATAATGCAGCAGAGCTCACCAAGCAAGCTAACGACTCCTCTTCGCTAGTCAGTACCACCAGCGCGCAGATCGACATTCAGCACCGAGATATCGACCAGATAGCCACTGCGATCCATGAGATGTCAGCAACCGCAGGGGAGGTCGCCAACCATGCTGAAACGACAGCCAGCGCCGCCAGTGTATCAGCTGACAACTGCCAACAAGGGCAGTTGATCATTCGTCAAAGCAATACCTCTATCAATCAGTTATCACATCAGTTAGCGCAAGCGTCTAGTGTTATCACAGAGTTAGAGGAGAACACCACTGCCATTAACTTGGTACTGGCGACGATACAATCGATTGCTGAACAAACTAACCTGCTGGCGCTAAATGCTGCGATTGAAGCTGCGCGAGCGGGTGAACAGGGGCGCGGGTTCGCCGTGGTTGCAGATGAAGTGCGCGTGCTCAGCCATCGTACTCAAGACTCTACGGAAGAGATCCGTAACATGATTGTCACCCTGCAAAAAAATAGCCAGTTGGCCGTAAGCAATATGCAAACCAGTACCGACATCGTGGTTGAAAGTGTTGATAACTCAGAAAAGGCCTTAGAAAACTTAGAGCTTTTGACGCAGTCAATTACCGATATTTCTGACATGGCAACGCAGATTGCTGGCGCCGCTGAAGAGCAGCGAGCGGTGTCAGAAGACATTAGCCGTAATACTGAGGCTGTTCGTGAGGTGTCGGACTTACTGACCACCCAAACAAACAGTGTGGCCAGTAATGCGGATGAACTGCTTAGCATAGCGGCAGAGCTAAACGAAAGAGTGGCCAAATTTAAGATCTAACATTTAGTTCTTAACAAGATCTAATTGGGTAATTTTAGCGTAATAAAATGCCACGTTAATAAACTATTATCGTGGCATTTTTTATAAAAAACGATTAAGCCCCTAGGCTAATTTCTGATATAAGCTGGCGTAATAACTATCGTTTTTGAGTAGTTGTTGGTGATCCCCAGAGCAACGAACCTTACCTTGTTCCATTAAATGAATGGTGTCCATTCGCGCCATTGCTGTTAACCGATGGCTAATCATCAACACCGTTTTATCGCTGGCAAACTCAAACAATAATGACAAAATTTCTCGTTCAGTCTTTTTATCTAACCCTTCCGTTGGCTCATCTAGCAGCAGTATAGGGGCGTCTCTAAGCAGTACTCTAGCGACGCCAATTCTGCGCAGCTCGCCACCGGATAACTGCCGCCCACCTTCACCAATCCAGTTGTCTAATGGCTTATCGCCTTTAAGCAGTTCACTTAGGCCCACCTTAACTAAGACCGCAATCAGCTTAGCGTCATCTTTACGGCTAGAATTATCTAAAGCGATAGCTAGGTTTTCCCTTAAGGTGCCGCTAAACAGGTAGATACGCTGGCTCACCACCGACATCGATTTACGCAGAGCATCCTCAGAATAGGCACTGGCTTCACGTCCATCCAGCAATACTTGGCCACTTTGAGGCAACCACTCGCGAGTAATGAGTGATAATAAACTCGACTTTCCACAACCCGTCTGTCCCAGCAATGCCACTTTACTGCCCGCCGGCACGACTAAGTTAAGTTGTTTGATTACCTTGTGCTCAGCATCATAGCCAAAGTTGACATTGGTGAGTTCAACGCGACCCTCAGTGACATGCAGATCGTCATTGTCTGCAAAGGTCACCTCAGGAGATTGCTCTACCACTTGATTGAGCCGGGTCGCCGCTGAGCTACATGCCGACAGGTGCTGAAATGCTCCGGCTAAAGGCATCATCATCTCTATGGTAGCCATCGTCATAAACACAATCATGGCCAATTTAGGCCCTGGTGGCACTGACTCCCCTACACCTGCAGCGGCCATATACAACATGACTAGCACCGCAAAACCATGGCAGAAGATGAGGCATGCTTGACTGAGTGCTGTCACCCGATTCATTCGGTTCTGACTGGCAATCATTACGCTCTCAGCACCGTTAAGCCGTTGACGATATTGCGCTTGCGCAGCAAATAAAGTTAACTCAGCTTGGCCTTGTAAATACTCAAGTAACTGCACTCGCAGCTGACGCTTAGTTTCGAGTTGTGCGATACCCGATTTACGACCGAGAAAATAAAATACTGTCGGCAGCAGCAACCATATCGCCAGTAATATACTGCAGAGTGTGACAGCCAGCCTTGCATCAAACCATGAAACAAAGAAATACAGCCCAGCTAACATCAACAAAGAAGCTAAAAGAGGGGTTAATAAGCGCAGATACAGATGATCTAAGGTGTCGATATCGGCAACTAATCGATTGAGTAGATCACCGCGACGGATCCCTTGCAGGTTTTTGGCACTGAGTGGCATCAGCTTATTCCACACCCAACAGCGTAGATCGGTTAACAGGCTAAACGTGGCCTCGTGAGTCGCTAATCGTTCGCCATAACGGCTTGCGGTACGAACAATAGAGAGAAAACGCACCCCCCCCGCTGGCGTGAAATAGTTAAACATCTGCGCCGTAGCTATGGTTAAACCAGCAACGGCTGCTGCGGATAAAAACCAGCCAGAAAGGGCTAATAAGCCGATACCAGCCATTAAGGTCGTCACGCTTAAAAATAAGCCAACAAACATCATCAACCATTGGCTTTTAAATCGTTTAATGTAAGGTAATAGCGCTCTCATTACAGCTCTCCCTCAGGTTTAACTGTAGGCTCAATATCAACAGTAGCTTCTATATCTACTGACTCTGATTCAGTTTCAAGGGCTGTAGACTCAAGCAACATCTGTTTAAATGTCCCTTCAGCTGCGCTAAGCTCAGCGAATGTGCCTTGTTGCACTAACAAGCCTTTCTCCATCACCAGCACCCTATCCATCGAACTTAGCGATTCCAACCTGTGAGTCACCATCAAGCAAGCCGTATCTTGCATGGCTTGAGCTAATGTCGCTTGTACCGCTTGCTCGCTTAAACTATCAAGACTGGCGGTAGGTTCATCCAAGATATAGAGTTTCGGCTGCTGAGCGAGTGCTCTAGCAAGGGCGATACGTTGCGCTTGCCCAACAGACAAGCCTGCGGTTTGCTCCTGTATCGGATGGTCTAGTCCTAGCGGCTGCGATTCAACAAAATCGAGGATGTGCGCTCGGGCTAACAATGCCTTGATAGCGTCATCTGGCAAAGCCGAATCAGGCGTTAGCTTACCGAGGGCGACATTTTCACGCACTGTGCCACAGAACAGTTGTGGCTCCTGCCCCAGCCATGCCAATTTTTTTCGCCATTGCGGCATGGATAACTGGTTCAGCTCTCTACCGTTTATCTTGAGCTGACCTTGATAAGGTAAGAAGCCCAATAAGGCGCTAAGCAGGCTGGTTTTACCCGCGCCGCTCGCCCCCACCACAGCTAAATGTTCACCTTTTTGCAAGGTAAAACTAATAGGTCCAAGTAGCTGGCTGCCATCAACGCTATACACTTTAAGATCTATTGCTTCGATGTGTATATCAGTCTCTAGGATGTCACCAACATCCAACTTTTCACTTGAGCTTGAATCCGGCTGGTCAAGCAATACCATTAACTGCTCTGCGGCGCCTATCGCCTGTGCTTTGGCATGATAATGCGTACCCATATCGCGCAGGGGCTGATAAAACTCAGGGGCTAAGATAAGAATAAACAAACCGGTAAATAAACTGATTGAGGTACCATAATGACCAAAATCTAGATGACCTAAATAACTAAAGCCAAAGTATACCGCTAACACAGCAATCGATACGGCGGCAAAGAACTCTAGTACAGCCGAACTTAAAAACGCCATTCTCAGCACCGACATAGTACGCTCTCTGAACTCTTCTGACGCCTTCTCTATCGCCTTCGCTTCTTTAGCGCCTTGATTAAACAGCTTTAACGTCGATAAGCCTTTAAGCCTATCCATAAAGTGACCACTTAAACGAGCCAAGGCACCAAAGTTCTTGCGATTGGCATCCGCTGCACCCATGCCCACTAAAATCATAAACATTGGGATCAGTGGTGCTGTCGCCAGCAGAATAATGCCTGCTGCCCAGTTAATCGGAAATACAGCCATTAAAATGATAAGCGGGATAAAACCTGCAAGCACGATTTGCGGTAAGTAACGAGCATAGAAATCCTGTAAGTCTTCCACTTGTTCAAGCACAATACTTGCCCAGCTACCCGCAGGCTTGCCTTGAATAAATGCGGGGCCTAATGCTGCGAGCTTATCGAGCACCGCCACGCGCATATGTACCCGCAGCTGTGCGCCCGCTTTAAAGCTTGAACGCTCTCTGGCAAATGCCAGTACACCTCTAAAAATAGTCAGCAGTAGCAGTAACCAGAAGTGGTCAGTAAAAACAGATTTTGGCAGCTCATCAATAATAATACCTTGGAGTATGGTGGCGATGAGCCAGGCCTGACACATCAAGCTAATACCGGTTAACACCCCGAAGAGAATCGACAAATTTAAGTAATAACCACAGGCTGATTTTTGCAGTTTTAGCCAGTGAGTGAGCTTTTTCTCTACGGTTTTATCCATTGGGTCCCAGATTTACTGTACATGACAGATAAGCTTAATAAATTAACGGAGTAAGACGACTGAAGAAGTGTGAGTATCGCAAGCATTAACCGCAGAATAAAACGCCAGTTACTTATTTGCTATGAGACTCACAAAAATTGAGCTAGATCAAAAAACAGGGTAGGTATTACTCAACACCATTACTAGTGATAAGTCACTTTTAGCCACAAAAAAACCGCGAAAGCAGTGCTTATCGCGGTTAATGTTATCTGTTGCTTACATTAAGTGTTATAACACTTAGCAAGTTAGCCTTGCTATTAACGCTCTGCGTCTGAACCGTAATCAAGGTTATCGTCATCAGAATTTCTTTCAGATGCCGCTTTTTCATCACGAGCACTGCGCCATACATCAGCTGCAAGCTCTTTCTCTTCAGCAGCTTTATTACGCTCTTCACGTCCCTTAGCTTTACGTTCGTTACGCTTAACAAGGTTTTCTAAGAATGATTTCAGCTCAGTTTCGCCCCATGCTATCGCCTCAGCTTCAGTTTCAAAACCTTTTTGGGTTTTTGAAACGACAATTTTTCTAGCTGATTGACGACGAGTGATCTGGCCAGTCCAAGTTGTTTTATCTTCAACAACGCGAAAATCATACTTCTTTGTTTGTGTCATGTTACTTATTTTCCTAACAATAATCGTAATACTTTGAGCTTAATGCGTAAATGATCCAGCTCAATCAATAAGTAGCAGCAATCGCTTTTGCTTTGCAGCTACCTTCAATATTCTTTCAGCGTAATCGCGTCTAATTGTCTTACCAAATCATAGTCGTTAATACCATGTCTGACTCATCAATTCACCTATTCGCTACTACTTCAGTTTACTGCCCATCTCGAATTCACATAGTTTACATGTGAGTTTATACCCAAGCATAGACTTTCTACCGCCAGTGCTTGTCACCCAACCACGGTCTTCCCAAGGTGGACGATGGCGCACATGCTGCTTATGACCACAAGCTAACTCTGCAACCCAATGTTGTTCATCATCTTGATGATAATTAATAATGGCTTGTAGCAAGGCTTACACCTTCAATTGGCCAAAAGGGATTGGCTAAGTTTGGGTTGAGGTCGATAGACAAACTTTCAGGGGCGCGAGATTAACACGTGCGGACTCGAAACAACATCTTTTAAACGACTAAAAATCACACAATTGCAAAGTTTAGCTCAATTAGTTGATTTTCTCAGCGCTGAAGTCGTGTTTATTGCTAGCGTCAGCCGCTCAAAAATGGCGATTCACTGCCATACTCTAGAGGATGGAGATTATAGGGCTACTGTTTATTAAATAGCGCTTTTTAGGCAGATCCTGTAAGCTGCACGCCCGCCAGCATTAGCCGGCCCTTCTATAAACTGCAGTCAGCGCGCTTTACGCCAGCTTGGCTGGTCTAAATGAGATCTATCTATGAGTTTTGCTTCACTGGGCTTATCAGCCCAAATTTTGAAAGCTGTCGCCAGTAAAGGCTATGACACTCCATCTCCAATTCAAGCACAAGCTATTCCAGCGGTACTTGAAGGTAAAGACGTCATGGCTGCCGCCCAAACCGGAACAGGCAAAACAGCAGGCTTCACTTTGCCGCTGTTAGAACTTCTTTCAAAAGGCACCAAAGCGCCTGCAAAACAAGTAAGAGCCTTAGTATTAACCCCTACCCGCGAACTTGCGGCTCAAGTGGGTGAAAGCGTTGAAGTATACGGCAAGAATTTACCTCTTAAATCAGCGGTTATTTTTGGTGGTGTGGGTATTGGCCCGCAAATATCCAAGCTTAGCCGCGGTGTCGACATTCTAGTCGCAACGCCGGGTCGTTTACTTGACTTGTATAATCAGCGTGCGGTTAACTTTAGTCAGCTTGAAGTACTCGTATTAGATGAAGCCGATCGCATGCTAGATATGGGCTTTATCCACGATATTAAGAAAATCCTTGCTGTTTTACCTGCTAAACGGCAGAACTTAATGTTCTCTGCGACCTTCTCAGATGATATTCGCAAGCTAGCTAAAGGCTTGGTTAACAATCCGGTAGAGATCTCAGTAACACCTCGTAATGCTACAGCCAATACCGTAAAGCAGTGGATCTGCCCGGTCGATAAAGGCCAAAAAGCAGCTGTACTGGTCAATCTTATCAAGCAACATGACTGGCAACAGGTACTGGTTTTCAGCCGTACTAAACATGGCGCCAACCGTCTTGCAAAAAGCCTAGACGCTAAAGGCATTACTGCAGCGGCTATTCACGGTAATAAAAGCCAAGGTGCACGAACTAAAGCATTGGCAGAGTTTAAGAGTGGTGCTGTTCGCGTGTTAGTGGCAACGGATATTGCTGCACGTGGTCTAGATATCGATCAACTCCCTCAAGTGGTCAACTTCGACCTACCAAACGTGCCAGAGGATTACGTTCATCGTATCGGACGTACCGGCCGTGCGGGTGCAACAGGCCAAGCCGTTTCACTGGTTAGCGATGAAGAAGTTAAATTACTGCGCGATATCGAACTACTGATCAAACAAAACTTAGAACGCAGAGTCATCGAAGGGTTCGAGCCGACGCATAAGCTGCCTGAGACCGATTTAACCGGTAAGTCTCACGGACAAAATAAAGGCCCGCGTAACAGTAACTCTCGTGGTTCAAATCAGAGACGTGGCAATTCAAGTGGTAAACCAGCTAATCGCAGTCAAGGTAGCGGCCAGCAGAATAGTGCAGGAAAGGTTGAGCATAAAGATGGACAACGCAGCGGAGAAGCCGCGCGTGGCCATAAGCCAAATGACAAAAATCCAAGACATGCCAGATCAAGCAAGCCTGGCTCAGCGCCATTATCGGGGCAGCGCCGCAGTCGTCGTAACGAAAGTGGCCCTCAAGGCTAACATTTTGTGTTCTAGTCTCTGATGAGAAGAATTAAATAGCCCCGATACTTATAAGTATTGGGGCTTTTTTGTTAGCGCTATATGCCCATAGCGCCTAGAGGTGGCAATCTAATATGTAAGCTATTGCACCCGAAAGTGCTTTATAGCAAGCCATTATAGGAATCACTGCCTAGTTATAATGACTTTTTATGAAACGCATCAATACTGGCTACTTTCTGCTGTTGTTTAAATTCAGCAAATGCAGCATCTTTAAACTCGGTGCCACGCAGCTGTACTACCACACGACTGAGTTTTCCTTCGCTATTAAGATCGCCGTATAACGCTTGTACATCAGCTAAGGTCACCACTTGAACAACGTCAATCAGTTGCTGCTGACTGACAAAATCAGTTTTGCGTTCAAGCCAATCTTTATAAAATGGCCAAGCTTCTTCTCTGATGTTTTTCGGCGGTTGCACTAGCCCAACTAAAACACTCTCTCTAATCGCAACAATACTTTCTTCTTTGGTTGTCGCAAGCTCTTTGTCGAATTGGTTTTTAAATGCATTGAAGCGACTCAGAAGTTCATTGGGACCTTTAACGGGAGATTGAATGTACATTGCCATCAACACATGCTCACGCATCCTCTGGCTAAAGAAACCAACCGAGTAGCCCAACTGCTCCTCTGTTCGCAACTGCTTATGTGCACTAGGCTGAATAAGCTTCTGCAACACCATAGCGGTTGCAGCGGCCTTTGGCGTTAACGATGTAAAACTTGCATCAACTAAGCCAACATCAGTCATGTTAACATCTGTTTGCAGGTTAACGACTGATGCAGCAGATAACGCAATTAAAGGTGAAAAATATACAGGTTCAATAACTCGCTTTTTCGGTAGAGCATCCACAAGCTGCTTAACCGTTTTGGTTAACAATGTCTCTTGGTAATTACCAAAAGCAAAAAAACGCGGCTTGCCACTTTTAAATAACTGTGACTTAAATACATTAAGTTCACTCGGTGTAATTGAGTCGATGGCCGAAAGTAGACTTGAATCTTCAAACTCATCTGCAGTAAGTAACTTATTAAATGTTTGAAAAGACTGTCGAATGACAATCTGCTTTTGATTGCTTCGTAGCTCCGCGGCATAGCTAGCTTTCAAATTAGTGAGCTCAGCATTGCTCACTTCATAGCGTTGCAATTTATCAAATACCGTTAGTAGTAATTCAGCTTGCTTGTCTGTAAAACCTCGAACCCATGCAGACAGGCCATTATTAACCTCTACCGAGAGGTACATGCCTGCTGCACGAGATTCACCATAAACCGCGGGGAGTACGTTATTCTCCCACGACTTGACTAGCAGTTGTGCCATCACCTGCTGCTTTGCGGTCTGCTTATCGATATCACTATTAAGTTTTGCCGCCAAATAACCTTTAGGTTGACTAAACTGCTCTGAATGAGTCAGATAAACTTCAACTTCTTTACTATCAAGAATCAGTTTTGGAGAGGTATATTTGGCTTTTACTACCTCAAAGTTTTCCGGCATTAAACGGTTAACACTTGGCAGCTTTAACTCAATATCGTTGGCTTTTGCTTGCCAAATATTACGCAGAGAATCATCTATCGTTTCTACCTTATATCGACCCTTAAAGTACTCCATGTCAGTATCGACCGGTTGAGCCTGATCGATATACAGCACCCGCGAGTTTTCTACCGTTAACTGCGATAGCACCTTGTTGATCTCGGTCGCGTCAAAGCGCTCGTATTCATAAGCATAATTTAATACCGATTGTGGCTCATACTTTTGTAATGTTGCAGCAATTCGCATTGCATAAGCGTAATCGTTATATTTCTCCACAAACCTAAAGTCATTATCTAGCGATTGCTTTATCTCTTGGTAATATTGCTCATCAACACCTTTACTTTGCAGTAATGCTATGTATTTAAAGATAAGGCCTACAATCAAATCTCTATTTTCTAGGCCGCCAGCTGTTAGCTCAGAAGTAATTGTGAAGCTGCCTTGGCTGCCATATTCACTTGGATCAGCACTAGCATATAGGTTTTCTATTAAACCTAATTCTCGAAGTTTAGCAGACAAGGTATCAGGCATTTCGCTGCCGATAAGGTGTGCTAAATATTCATTTGGTTTAACCTGAAATTTTGACAGATTATTAGCAATAACAAATTTGACTTGCAGCTGATTGAGTTCAGTTTGTGGTACATAACGAATAAGCTTGTTCACGTTACTTGGTGTTGCTGCTAGCGCTTTTATAACTGGCTTATCGATACCATTATTTGGGATCACGGAAAAGTGCTTCTTCGCCAGCACTTCCATCTCATCAAGAGAGCGATTGCTAATTAAACTCGCTTTCATTAGATTTGCAGAGTAGTACTTATCAAAGAAAGCCAACAACTCTTTTTGCAGTGTTCGCTCACCTTTATCCGACAGTGAATTGAGATTTCCCCAGTTAAACTGCGAAATCGGATGGTCTTGATTAAGTGTTAACCCGTCCAGCGCCCCCATGATCACATAGTCATTAGGCCCTTTCATACTCCACTCTGAATGCACTGCATTACGTTCTTTATCCGCGTATTTGGCATCGAGTAATGGTTCATAAAAGAAGCCTGAAAAGCGGGCTAATGCTTCGTTGTAAGCGCCATTGTTAACCGCAATCATGTAGTTGGTATGATCGAGTTGAGTGTACGCATTTATAGTACCGCCATTCTTAGCAACAAAGTCGGCATATTCACCCACTTTAGGGTAAGTCTTCGTCCCGAGGAACAGCATGTGCTCTAGGTAATGAGCTAGGCCGCCAAACTCTAGAGGCTCTTGATATGAACCGACCCCTACACTCAATGCCGCTGCAGATTTTTCAATACTTGGGTCCGATACCAGCACTACCTCTAACTCGTTATCCAGAGTAATGACACGGTAACTGCGCTCGTCATTAACACTTTTCTTAATTTCGTTTGAGTCAACCACACTAGATGCATTTGCAACAACGGAACTTGCTTGCTCAGCAACTGATTGCTGCTGACTACAGCCGCTGCTAATCACTGCAATGGCACATAAGCTCATCGTTAGGCAAAGGTACTTTTTAGATCTCATATATCTTCCTTGAACTGTGACTAATTAGAATAAACCAGCTCAAGGTATACTTTATACTCAGGTTAAATGCAAAACCCTTGCCCTACACGAAAAATCAACCCGTCACCAACAAACCATTAAAAAAGGCCCCTTAATAGGGGCCTTTTTTATTTCATCATTCGATGAGGTTTATTTGAGTTCCTGCTCAAAAAGCTTATGTATACGGCGATATTCATCTAACCAGCTTGACGGTTGACGGAAACCATGGGGCTCAACCGGATAGATAGCCGTTTCAAACATTGGCTTCTCAAGTTCAATCAAACGTTGTACTAAACGCACACTGTCTTGAAAAAACACATTGTCATCCAATACGCCGCTCATTATTAATAATGGCTTTTGTAACCCTTCGGCATGCTCAATTGGCGAGCTGCGCTCATAAGCGATTGGATCAACATCCGGAGTATTCAAGATATTGGAAGTATACGGTGCATTATAATGTGCCCAATCAGTGACAGGGCGCAGAGCTGCACCCGCTTGGAATAGTTCAGGCTCGTTAAACAGCGCCATAAACGTCAAGAAGCCACCATAAGATCCACCGTATGTCCCTACTTTGCCGGCATCGACATTAGCATTCGCCGCCATCCAGCTCACACCGTCTTTAAGATCTTCAACTTCCGGTGTGCCCATTTGACGGTACACTGCAGTACGCCAATCTCGGCCGTAACCTTTTGAACCACGGTAATCCATATCCATGACCACATAGCCTTGTTGCGCTAGTAAGTTATGGAACATGAACTCTCTAAAGTAACCAGAGAAGCCGTAGTGAGCATTTTGCAGGTAACCTGCACCATGGTTAAAAATAACCGCCGGATACTTGTCAGCGTTGTCTTTGCTGTACCCTTGTGGCAAATAAACTCGAGCATACACGTCGCCGGCACCATGAGTAGATGGAACAGCGACAACTTCTGGCGCTTGCCATGCATAATCTTTAAATGCGGCGCTAGTGTAATCTGTCAGCTGCTTTATCTCGCCGCCAATCGGTTGCACGAAAAGTTCAGCAGGTTTTATGCGAGTAGAGGCATTAAGGAGTAGCTGTTCGCCATCTGGACTCAAACTGTAGTCGAGCTGGCCCTGCCACTGGGTTAACTGCTCATCTTTACCGGTTGCGATCTCTACCCGATACACATTATC
This sequence comes from Shewanella sp. KX20019, assembly GCF_016757755.1. Lineage (NCBI taxonomy): Bacteria > Pseudomonadati > Pseudomonadota > Gammaproteobacteria > Alteromonadales > Shewanellaceae > Shewanella > Shewanella sp. KX20019. The sequence goes on from NZ_CP068437.1 coordinate 4,285,144, forward strand.
AATACCAGGATGACTCTTATTGGCTTTGTAATAGATAAACTGCGCTTTGGGCCCTAAGGTAATATCGCTGACGACATATTGACCTTGCGTAAGTGCCTTAGCTTTCTCGCCATTAGCTTTTAGATAGATATGTGAGTAGCCAGTTTCTTCAGAAAGGTAATATAGGCTATCGCTATTAGGTAACCAGCCATACTGATTAAAGTTGTAGTTTATCCAAGCATCATCATGTAAACGATGCTCTGTCTTCAAACTGCCTTTGCTTAAATCAACTGTCGCTATCCAACGATCTTTATTATCAACGGCTTCTAACATCACTGCGACTTTATCGCCATTTGCTTGCCACTGAATAGCACTTTGTGACCAGCCCCAATCTTGGATTCGTTGCACTTTACGTGGCAACTTCTCACTCTTATAACTTTCACCTTTTGCTTCGGCATTTTCGGTTTTAACAGAAGCTAGTACATCTTCATCAAAGCCCGTTAAACCTTCGATGGTGATATCTTTTTTAGTGTGAGTTTGCAGATCAAGAACGACTAAACGTTCGCCTGCTGGCGTATCTTCGGCAACACGGGCACGTGCAGGCACGGCATCGACATAACCGTCTTTACCTAGGTAGTTAGGCATGATGTCGTGTTCGCCGCGCCAGCTGTAATCTTTATCACGCAGCGACAGTAATACATAGCGTCCATCCGGAGACAAGCTCAGCTCGGTAACGACTTCGCTATTGCCCAAATACCATGTCTTAGCTGACATAGTCGGATCTGCTTTAGCTAATGCTTCTTTATACTGCTCTTTAGATTTAGCGTTACTCTGCTGCAGTGCTACGTACTCGATAAGGCGCTGCTGCTGTTTAGCGATGTAAGTTGCAGGCTCTTGGACACCTTTTGGCTCAACTGCCATTTTGATGTTGGCCAGCTGCTCAGATAGACCTGAGTTACTGTCAATCTTGAAAATGTTATCGCCCTGCCAATAGGCAATATCACCATTGATAAGAAAACGCACGCCATCAACTTTAGTATTTTGGCGAGTTAGCTGAGTGATCTTTGCTGATTCGAGATCTTTGACGAACAAGTTGCCCTGATAGATGTAGGCTTTACGGACTTTTTTATTATCCAGTACACCGTACTCTTGATCTGCCGCGTGCAATTGATTTAACGCAAGCTCGTTAGCTTCAGAACCGGTCAGATCTTGTTGATAATAATTACGCGTCGGATTGCCATGAGCTTGACGTGCGAAGTAGACAGATTGGCTATCATCGCTCCAATAAGCGCCTTTTGCGAGTAATCCCATCCAGTCGGGATTAGCCATTATTTGATTAAGCGTAAGTGCTTGGTCAACTTGCGGTGGTGCAGATAAAGTGACAGCATTTTCTGAAGTCACTGGCTCAGGTGTAACTGTGGTATTAGTTGCCGAGCAGCCTGCTAAAATAGCAACTGTTAGAGCACTCAATCCGATATGACGAATGACGCTTTTCATTATCCATCCCTTTTATTATTGGTATTTTTGCGGACTTTTATATCACACTTTAGCAACGGGATTGGTTTAAAACGCAGTTAATTTGTAACAGATAGTAGCGACTTAGGAGCGATTATTGTTTCACGGTTATTTTTAGCTCAATTTATTGGCTATGTAACGAGGCGGGGCTAGGGGTTTAGTCGTTTTCAACAGCTAGCCTGCAGCACAAATAGCTAAGAAATGCGGCTTTAAGGCTTATTTTGAAGCAGCTAGTTTTTAGCGGTGTTGAGCAGCTGTCCTTAGCAGCCAATAGATCATTGCCGAACGGGCCCTAGCAACATTAAGTTCGCAAAGGTCAAGTTCGAGGCATAAGTCGTTTCTAGGTGGTACCAATAAAATTGGCTAACAATGCGTGCCCCTGCTCTGTCAAAACAGACTCTGGATGAAACTGCACTGAGTAGATTTTTTGTTCAGGATTGCGCATTGCCATTATTTCACGGCCGTGCAATGGATCGTCATACCAAGCATCCAACACAAAACCAGTTGGAACTGCATCGATTAATAGAGAGTGATACCGCGTCACGGTAAGTGGGTTATTCAAGCCTAGAAATAGCCCCTTGCCTGAATGCGTTATGCGACTGGTTTTTCCATGCATGACACGTTTAGCCTTTACCACATTGGCGCCAAATACTTGCGCAATGGCTTGATGACCTAAGCATACACCTAAGATAGGCAATTTACCCGCAAACTGCTTAATGATGGCAAGCGAAAGACCCGCGTCATTTGGCGTGCAGGGGCCGGGAGAGATAACGATATGGCTGGGGTTGAGCAACTCAATTTGCGCTAGAGTTATTTCATCATTGCGCCTGACCGTGACGTTTTGCTGCAATTGCTGGAAGTATTGCACCAAGTTATAAGTAAAAGAGTCGTAGTTATCGATCATTAAGATCATAAGAGCGCCGTGAGCCTTTATTACACCGCATTATCTATCGCGAAAAACTCTGATAACCATCGGGATAATCGCGTTAAATGTTACTTTGTATTGGGTTTAAGTATTGTTGGGCGCTGATGCTATCACAGTGCCCCTAGATCTTCACTTATAGAGTAGCGTAGATGATCAATACCCCATATTCATTTTGTAGTGAATTTTTGCCAATAAAAAAGCCAGTCAATGACTGGCTTTTCTTTCAGATTACAACCTATTTCACCAAGGTCAAATGACTACGGCGTTTAGGTTCCTTAACCTCTTCTTTGCTCTCTTCAGGCTCGCTTACTTCAACGACAGGTTCTTTCACTACAGAAAGCCCCGCCTCTTCAGCATCATCTATCTCGTAAGATTCTTCTAAATCGAAAACCGTACCAGCGCCATTTTCTCTGGCGTAGATAGCAACAATTGCAGCCATAGGCAGCAATACCTGCTGAGGAACACCACCAAAACGCGCACTGAACTCAATAAACTCATTAGTGATCTGTAGGTTACCTACAGCACTTTCAGTAATATTAAGTACAATTTGACCATCTTTAACATATTGTTGTGGTACTTGTGTGCCAGGCACATAGGCATCAACAACAACATGGGGCGTTAACTGGTTATCCATTAACCAGTCGTAATAAGCCCGTAACAAGTATGGACGATTCGGGGTAAGCTCTTTCATTAGATACCCATGCGCATTTCGCGCTCAGTCTCTGTTAAAGAAGCTTTAAAAGATTCACGATCGAATAAACGAGTCATGTAAGCTTTAATATCTTTTGCAGCACGGTTATCTAGTTCGATACCCAATACTGGTAGACGCCACAATAGTGGGCCTAAGTAGCAATCTGCTAAACCAAACTCTTCACTCATGAAGTAAGGCACTTCACCGAAGATTGGGGCAATAGCCGTTAAGCTTTCAGTCAACTCTTTACGAGCAGCTTCAGCACGATCGCCTTTTCTAATACGCTCTACAAGTGCATACCAATCTTCTTCGATGCGATGCATCCAAAGACGAGTTTGACCACGTGAAACCGGATAAACAGGCATTAATGGTGGATGAGGAAAACGCTCATCTAGGTATTCCATAATGATGCGAGAGTTATAAAGTACTAACTCTCTGTCTACCAATGTTGGCACAGTGTTGTACGGGTTAAGCTCGATCAAATCTTCAGGGATCTCATTTGGATCAACCTGCAGTACGTCAACCGTTACTCCTTTCTCAGCAAGAACGATACGTACTTGATGACTATAAAGGTCATCGGCGCCTGAATACAGGGTCATGATTGAGCGTTTGTTGGCAGCAACAGCCATTGATACCCTCCGGGATTCACAAATCAAAAAGCAAAAAATGCAAAAGCAAACGAGGAGCAAAGCTCCCCGTTTACAATATGCGGATAATACATTCTACCCTTTAATAGGGCTTAGTGTACATCTTTCCAGTATTCTTTCTTTAAGAGGTAGGCCACAATAAAGAAAATAAATAGGAAGCCCATCACCCACCAACCTAAGCTTTCACGCTCAAGTTTTACTGGGTCGCCAGAGTAAACCAAGTAGCCAGTGATATCACGGACGTATTGGTCATACTCCTCAGCAGACAGTGTACCGCCACTCGCAACGAGCGTCCCATCTTCCTGTTTAACTGATAGGCCTTGAAGTTCTTGCAGAACATGCGGCATACCCACAGATGGGAAAACAGTATTATTCACACCAAACGGGCGAGTTTCATCTTTATAAAAACCCTTAAGGTATGAGTAAACCCAATCTTCGCCACGAACACGTGCAACTAATGTTAGGTCTGGAGGCGTTGCACCAAACCACTTAGCAGCGTCTGTTTCAGGAATCGCATTTTCCATGAGTTCGCCAACTTTGGCTTCTCCATGGACATACTTAGCACTCATAACATCTAGCGGGATAGCGAGATCTGTTGCTACTCGCTCATAACGCTGATACTGAGTGCTATGGCAACCTGCACAGTTGTTTTGGAAATGATCCAAACCACGCTGCAGTGACTCTTGATCATTTAGATCAATGTTAGCGTCTTCAAGGTGGGCACCGCCACCAGAAGCCATTGCCAACGTTGGAACTAATGCGACTAATGCAATCAATAATTTCTTCATTAGTGTGTCAACCTCTCTGGTACAGGCTTAGTCTTCTCATTCTTACTGTATATCCACAGCAGTAAGAAGAAGGCGAAGTAAGTCACCGTAAAGAAACGTGCCACATAAGTCAGGATTTCCGTTGTAGGAACTGCACCTAAGTAGCCCAATACAATAAATGATACGGCAAACTGACCAATGTTCAGCTTATGGATCATGCTGCGATAGCGAACTGACTTAACACTACAACGATCTAACCAAGGCAGAATAAATAACACAGCAATGGCTAAGCCCATGCCGATCACGCCTATTAACTTGTCTGGGATCGCACGCAAGATTGCATAGAAAGGTGTGAAGTACCAAACAGGTGCAATATGCTCTGGCGTCTTCATCGGATTCGCCGCTTCAAAGTTTGGCCCCTCAAGGAAATAACCACCACCTTCAGGCATAAAGAACAATACATAACAGAAGACAATCAGGAATCCTGCGACACCCATGATATCTTTCACTGTGTAGTATGGGTGGAATGGAATGCCATCTTTCGGCCAACCGTTCTCATCCTTATTCTTTTTAATCTCGATACCATCTGGATTGTTTGACCCAACTTCATGCAATGCAATTAGGTGTAGGAATACCAACACAACTAACACAAGTGGCAATGCAATAACATGCAGTGCAAAGAAGCGGTTTAGGGTCGCACCGGAGACGACAAAGTCACCACGGATCCACAATGTCAGGTCATCACCGATAAAAGGGATTGCGCCAAATAACGAGATAATTACCTGTGCACCCCAGTAGGACATTTGCCCCCAAGGCAGTAGGTAACCCATAAACGCTTCAGCCATCAACACGAGGAAGATAAGCATACCGAATAGCCATAGCAGCTCTCTTGGCTTCTGATACGAACCGTAAATAATGCCACGGAACATATGAAGATAGATGACTACAAAGAAGGCCGATGCACCGGTGGAATGCATATACCGCAGCAACCAACCGTACTCCACATCACGCATGATGTATTCGATAGAAGCGAACGCACCTTCCGCTGTCGGAACGTAGTTCATTGTTAACCAAATACCCGTAAGCAACTGGTTTACAAGTACTAACATGGCTAACGAGCCAAAAAAGTACCAAAAGTTAAAGTTGGTCGGCGTCGCATATTGCCCGACATGACGATTATACGTCGCTGTCATAGGAATACGTGCGTCAATCCAATCAATGATATTTTTAACCATTACGCAGCTCCTTTATCAACACCGATAATCACGGTGCCATCATCAATATATTGATGTGGAGGGATAACTAGGTTCAATGGAGCTGGTACACCTTGGAATACGCGACCAGCCATATCAAACTTAGAACCGTGACAAGGACAGAAGAAGCCAGATGCAACACCTTCTACCTGCTCACCAAATGTATCTGGTAAGTAAGTTGGAGAACAACCTAGGTGGGTACATAAGCCAACGGCTATGAAGTACTCGGCCTTAATTGATCGCCCTGTGTTTTGTGCGTATGCAGGCTGTTGTGGTTCAACAGAATCTGGATCGCGAAGCTGAGCGTCAATAGCAGGCAGACCATCTATGATCTCCTTGGTACGACGAACAACCCATACAGGCTTACCACGCCATTCAACTCGAATAAGTTGACCTGGCTCGACTTTACTTATGTTTACTTCAACCGGCGCACCTGCTGCTTTCGCTTTGGCACTCGGATTCCATGACTTTATAAACGGAACCGCTACAGCAGCGGCACCAGCACCACCTACTACGGCGGTTGCTGCGGTCAGAAATCTGCGACGTCCGGTATCGACTGGCGCATTGCTCATCCACTTATCTCCAGAGAGTGTTGGAATTTTTGTTTTATTCAAGTTTTTTAAAATCTGACTCAAGTCAGTTAATAAAAATATAAATTTGAGGCGGGGCCCATTATAGCCAAAAATTAGAACCAGATCATAGTTAAAACACATAACTAAGTTAACTATGTTGCTTTTAGTGCCGATTATGCACAAAAAGAAAGCATCTAGCCTAACAATCTCGTCAAATCAGCTCAATAGAACATTAAAAAACACCTTATTTAAACAGAGCTAAATTAGATACTTACGTTGTGAGATGCTGGTTTATTATTGTTATCGATGAATAGTTGACAGAATAGGTAGGAATTAGAATAAGGCAGTAAAATTAATTATTTTACCTACAAAAAAGGCCTAACATTTGTTAGGCCTTTTATATCGAGCGACGAACTTACTTACCAGCAGAGCTCTTCATATATCTAAAGAACTCGCTATTCGGTTCAAGTACCATCACATCACTGTCACCAGAGAAACTCGCTTTATAAGCCTCTAAACTACGTAGGAAGCTAAAAAACTCAGGGTCTTTGGTGTATGCATCTGCATATATCTTAGCAGCTTCGGCGTCACCTTCACCACGCAAAGTAAGCGCTTTACGCTCGGCTTCAGCGGTTTGAATCGTAACACTAGCGTCAGTTTTAGCTCGAATAATCTCGGCTTGCTCCTGACCTTGAGCACGATGCTCTTTGGCTACAGCTTGACGTTCTGCACGCATACGTTGATAGATACTGGTACTAACGTTAGCCGGTAAGTTAATCTGCTTAACCCGCACATCAACGACTTCAATGCCCAAGTCAGCGGCACTTTCTGAAGCATTTTTAAGTGCATCTGACTGCAGTTCATCACGGCTACCAGAAACGATCTCTTTAATCGTACGACGACCAAACTCGGTGCGAAGGTCGTTGTTTATTTTGCGTTGTAACAGAGATTCCGCATTCGCTTTTATGCCACCATTAGTAGACAAATAGTAACGTTCGAAATCCAAGATACGCCACTTCACATAAGAGTCGACCATAAGATCTTTCTTCTCTGAAGTCACAAAACGATCCGCTGCACCATCCAAGGTTTGAACACGAGAATCCAAAAACTTGACCTTATCAAGCATAGGGATCTTTATATTCAAACCAGGGCTATAAACTCGCGTAACACCGTCGTCTTTTAAGACTTTTCCAAAACGTGAAACGATTGCGCGCTCACCTTCATTAACCACTAGAATAGACGACAAACAGATAGCAACAAGTACCGCTGCTATTACCGCAGTAAATTTACCCATTACTTAATTCCTCCCCGTACGGTCTCCTCTTGATGGGCGACCATCAAGAGGCATGCTGCTATTATTTGTCGTGCTGTTAACCGACATCACAGGCTGTGCGGGTTGGCTATTAACGCTGGCAGATTTACCAGATTGGCTATTTTGCATCAGCTTATCTAAAGGTAAATACATCAAGTTACCACTGCTTTTTGCATCAATAAGCACCTTACTGGTTCCACTCATCACCTCTTGCATTGTATCGAAATACATACGCTCTCTAGTGACTTCTGGTGCCATTTGGTATTCAGGCAATAACTGCTCAAAACGAGCAACTTTACCTTGTGCTTCAAGCGTGACTCTTTGCTTGTAAGCTTTGGCTTGTTGATCCATACGTTGCACAGTACCTCGAACCTTAGGTTCTAACTGACGAGAGTAGGCTTCTGCTTCACGAATAAAGCGCTGCTCATCCTCTTGCGCAGCGATTGCGTCATCAAAGGCGTCTCTCACCTCTTCTGGTGGACGAGCAGGCAAGAAGTTAACATCGACAACGACGATACCTAACTTGTAGTTCTCGATGATACGCTCAATCTCATCCCAGGTGTCACGTCGAATTTGATCTCGACCCGTGGTCAAGATATCATCCATCGTGTTATGGCCGATAACATAGCGTAATGCACTGTCTGTCGCTTCTCGCAAACTGGCATCCGCATTAACGACACTGTAAAGATAGTCTCTAGCGTTGTTTACTCGATATTGAACATCAAGTTGCACCAATACCACGTTTTCATCCGCTGTAAGCATGCTGCCTGAAGCTGGAATTGAGCGAACTGTTTGCACATTCACGGGAGTGACTTCATCAATGAAGGTCGCTTTCCATTGAAGGCCCGGATCAACTTCACCAATATAACCGCCAAAACGCAGTGCAACACCCTTCTCAGCTTCTTTGACTGTGTAGAAGCCTGATAGGCCCCACACAACAACTGCAATCGCCAAAACGATAACCAAGCTCATTGCGCTTATGCCACCGCCAGAACCATTACCCTTGCCGCCAAAGCGTTTAGAAAGGTTACGAAAAACTTCATCTAAATCAGGTGGTCCTTTATCGTTACCACCTTTTTTCCCCCAAGGGTCTTGACCCTTGTTACCGGGCTCGTTCCAAGCCATTTAGTACTCCATAGTGTATGAAATAAGCGAGATTACTAAAATAACAATTTATACGACGACTTCATCGACGATAAAAGTTTCTATTTCACCAAGGCTCTGCTTCACCAGTCGACGCCAATCGGCCTCTAACAAGCGCACAGAGATCATACAGTTCCCCAGATCGTCATACTCTTTCTGCTGTATTACATCCAGTTTATAAAACTGGCCTAGATAATGTCCTGCCGAAGCGGGAATTTGCAAGGTTAGTTCTTTAACAGCTTTACCAACTAAATCATTGATAGCTTCTTGAACTAGCTCCAAGCCTTTTTGCTGCTGGGCAGATACCCAGACTCTAATTGGATTCCCCTCATCATCGTAATCAATGCGAGGCTTCACCTCATCCAGCAGATCGATTTTATTGCAAACAATCAATTGTGGAATTTCGTCAGCGTCGATCTCTTTGAGCACTCTTTGCACTTGCTCAAAATTATCTGCCATGTTCTCATCGGCGCTATCCACGACATGCAATAATAAATCTGCTTGTCGTGTTTCCTGTAATGTCGCTTTAAATGCTGCAACAAGATCATGAGGCAAGTGCCTAATAAACCCTACAGTATCGGCTAAAATGACATGACCATCTGGTAACTCTAATTTTCGCAATGTTGGATCTAACGTTGCGAAAAGCTGATCCGCTGCATAAACATCTGAAGTTGTTAATGCATTGAATAATGTCGACTTTCCAGCATTAGTATAACCGACCAAAGACACTGTCGACATATCACTTCGCACTCTAGCTCTACGACTTTGATCACGCTGTTTATCTACTTTAGCTAAACGTCTATTAATAGTACGAATTCGCGCTCTTAACAAACGTCTATCTGTTTCTAGCTGGGTTTCACCAGGCCCACGAAGACCAATGCCACCTTTTTGCCTTTCCAGATGCGTCCACCCCCGAATTAGGCGCGTTGACATGTGGCGCAATTGCGCTAGCTCCACTTGCAACTTACCCTCAAAGGTTCTCGCTCTTTGCGCAAAAATATCAAGGATCAAAGCGGTTCTGTCGAGCACTCGACATTCACACAGATGCTCTAAATTTCGCTCTTGAGCAGGGCTCAAAGGGTGGTTAAAGATAACCACATTAGCATCCGTAGCCGCAACCATCGCAGCTAACTCTTCCGCTTTTCCCGAACCAATAAAAAACTTACGATCCGGAGCACGACGACTTCCTGTAATGACTCCGATTGACTGGGCACCAGCAGACTCAACTAAAAGTTTGAGCTCCTCTAGATCCTCTCGGCTATCCTCATCGGAGAAGTCGATATGGACAAGTACCGCTTTTTCTCCTGCCTCATAACGATCAAACAAAAAGCAATCTCCTTAAAAACTTACTTCTCATCACTTTCATCGTGCTGAGCGTTATAACCAGCTTGAGCATTCGTCGCTTGGTGGTTACTCACGTTAAATGGACGTGAAGGTACCACTGTTGAAATGGCATGCTTATAAACCATCTGGCTTACCGTATTTTTAAGCAAAATAACAAACTGATCGAAAGACTCAACTTGCCCTTGTAGCTTAATGCCGTTAACAAGATAAATAGATACTGGAACGCGTTCACGACGCAATGCGTTCAAAAACGGGTCTTGTAAAGATTGCCCCTTTGCCATTTTCTAATTTCCTTTTTTATGTAATATCAATAGTAATTCGAATACTATAAAACTTTATTCTTTGGTTTTAGTATTATACAGCGACGACCAATAAGCTAGCGACTATATCGCATTACTGTAGCAAGATTGCTTTCAGCTCCGCTTTCTAGCCAGATTAAGTCTGGCCAACCACGTAACCATGTTAATTGACGCTTAGCTAATTGCCTAGTAGCAACAATAGCTTTTTCAACCATAGTTTCATAGTCAAATTCACCATCTAAATGTTGCCAGCATTGTCGATAGCCTACACATCGCATTGATGGCAGGTCTAAATGTAAGTCACCGCGAGCCTTTAGATTTTTCACTTCTTCTACAAACCCTTGACCTAACATCGCCATAAAACGAGTTTCTATCGCTTTATGTAACACCTTTCTGTCGTTTGGCGCAATCGCAAATTGCACAGCTTCGTAAGGGAATCCATCTAATTTGGTTTTCGTTAACTCTGTTAACGACTTGCCACTGATCCGAAATACCTCTAATGCTCTGGCTAATCGCTGAGGATCATTAGGGTGAATACGTTCAGCCGATACCGGATCAATTGTTCTAAGCTCGTCATGTAATGCTTGCCAACCTAGAGTGACGGCTTCTGCAGCTATTTGCGCGCGAATAGCTTCGTCTGCCGCTGGAAGAGGTGATAAGCCCTCAATCAAGGCTTTGAAATACATCATGGTACCGCCCACAAGCAAAGGTGTTTTACCACGACTAATGATCTCTTCTATTTGACTCAGTGCATCTCTTCTAAAATCTGCTGCTGAATAACTCTCAATCGGGTCAATAAGATTAATCAGCCGATGAGGAGCTTCGGCTAATTCTGCGGCGTCGGGTTTAGCACTTCCAACATCCATCTGCTTGTAGATCAATGCTGAATCTACAGAAATAATTTCGCAGTCATGGTTTTTGACAAGCTCAATGGCCAGCGCAGTTTTACCTGAAGCTGTTGGGCCCATTAAGGTGATAACTTTATGCTTTTTCTTGTCAGTCACTCTGAGATTCTTTCATCCATTGCTGCCAAGGTAATACTTGGCTTTGATTATAAAGTGCGCTGACAACACCGTCATCGAGCGTATTAAAAGCTAACCACGCCTCGGCGGTGGCAGTAAAATGACCTGAGGATTGCTCAGCAAGCCAACTAATTAATGCTGCATCACAGGGCAGCTCAAACCGGATCCATTGTAATAACTCGGGGATCAACGAAGCCAATTGGCTATCCCTCAAATATGGGGGCACTTTTTTGATAATCAACTGCCCAAGTCGAATAGATAGCTCAATTCCTAACTTTCTCAGTAATTGTTCTCTACTTTCTATGATCTCACTCCAGACCTTATCAACAGGTACAGCAACTGGCATGAGTAGAGGTTGACCCACCAATCCCTGAGCAAACTTTAACTTTATCTCTTCACGTAAAGTCGCATTAATGACATCAGCGATGCTCAGCAAGCACAGTGTATCTTGTTTCACTATCACCCAATATTTATCTGCTAATACTGGCGGCATATTTACCGCTGCGCCAGCCACTGCAGTGGTGTTCCTGTTGCTTGCCACACTAGCAGAGGCGCTGTTAGTTGTACTAAGCAAACTCCCATAAGCATCTAAGCTGCTTTGTGTGGGTAAACTCACTTCCGGGCGATGAGTAACTGGCCTTAATGGCGCTCTATAGCTTGGATCACTGTAACTTTGTGATGCTGCAGTCGCACGCTCGCTGACGCTAAAAGATGCCGATGGCTTATTGTTGGCTTCAGCATAACCTTGAGAAGCAGCTATTGATTCACCGCTTGCAGATGGAGTTTGATCCACAAGGGTTTTATGTTGTGATTCACTAACTTCTGGCTCCACTTGCAACCCAAGCTCGGCAGATTGCGTCATCGCTGATTGCAACGCTTGCAGAATATAATCATGTACATAACGGCTTTGATGGAAACGCACTTCATGCTTTGCAGGATGCACGTTAACGTCCACTTGATGAGGGTCAAGTTCGAGCATGAGTACATAACCAGGTGAAACGCCGACGGCAAATTCAGAAAATGCCTGTCTCACCGCATGGTTAACCAGTCTGTCTTTAACCAAGCGACCGTTAACGTAAAAGTACTGTGTTTCGCAATAGCCAGACGCTGCATTGGGTGCTTGAAGGTAGCCACTTAACGTTAAATCGTTGTGCTGACAATTAATATGCAAGCACGTTTCCGCAAACGCATTACCACACACTTGCCCTAAACGTTGTAGATATTGAATTTCAGTATTAGCCGGACGATAGTTGCGGACACTTTTACCATTATGCTTAAGGGTAAAGTGAATATCACGCCTGACTAGTGCGATACGCTTTAACCATTCATCTATATGGGTAAATTCAGTTTTATCACTTTTTAAGAAACGACGCCTAGCCGGTGTATTGAAAAATAGATCGATGGCTTCGATAGTCGTTCCAACAGGATGCGCAGCGGGTAATATTTGCACCGCCATCTCAGTGCCTTCAGCTTTGGCTTGCCATGCTTCAGTTTGTTCAAGCGTTCTTGAGGTTAAGGTAAGCCGCGAGACAGAGCTAATACTGGCTAATGCTTCCCCTCGAAATCCAAAGCTCATAATCGCTTCAAGATCATCAAGAGACTTGAGCTTAGAAGTGGCATGGCGAGATAACGCTAGCTCAAGATCCTCCTTCGGGATCCCTAAACCATTATCTCTAATACGGATAAGTTTACTACCACCTTTATCGATCTCGATATCGACTCTGGTTGCGCCAGCATCAAGGCTGTTCTCGACCAGCTCCTTGATAACGGAAGCGGGTCGTTCAACAACTTCCCCTGCCGCTATTTGGTTAGCAAGCTGAGGGGGTAACTTTTCTATGGCCATTATTTACTCTTTCAACTGCAACATGGTTACGCCCGAGGAATGACTAACGTTTGTCCAATCCTTAAGGTATCAGATTTAAGCTTATTGGCTTTTTTCAAGCGGCTAATTGTGATCTGATAACGATGGGCAATAACTGATAATGATTCACCACTGCGTACTTTGTGCTTGGTATTACTTTTACTGGCAAGTAATGAATTAACCGGAGGGTTGGCTTCAAAATACTTAACAACCCCCTTATGTACGGCTTTAGCAATATTATTTTGATGCTCTCGTTGGGAGAGTAACCGCTCCTCCCTATGATTTGAAATAAATCCAGTCTCTACCAATATCGACGGAATATCTGGAGATTTAAGCACGGCAAAACTGGCTGACTCTGGCTTATGCTTGTGTAGTTTAGTTACCTTGCCTAGGTTAGATAACACATCACCAGCAATATTGTGACTAATCGCCATTGAGCGATCCATCGACATATCGAGTAAGGTCATCGCCAAATACTGTTCGTTATCAGTATTTTGAATAATTTCACCGGCACCACCGAGCAGCTCAGAATGTTTCTCTTTCTGCTCTAACCAACGACCAATTTCACTGTTGGCACGACGCATAGACAATACCCAGACAGAAGCACCTCTAGGTTGCGGCGAGGTAAATGCATCAGCATGAATGGAGATCAACAGGTCAGCCTTACTATTTCTCGCTATCTCTGAGCGGCGATTCAAATTGACAAAATAGTCTCCAGTACGCGTCATCACCGCTTTCATTCCCGGTGTTGCATTAATTTTTTGCGCTACTTTTTTGGCGATCTGCAGTACAACTTTCTTTTCGTACATTCCTGTCGGGCCGATAGATCCAGGGTCGTCCCCACCATGTCCCGCATCAATAGCCACGATAACGTCACGCAATGCGCGCGCAGGCTTACTTGTGGGTTTAGAGCTTCCGCTATCGAGGTCAACAACCAATCGATTTCCGTAAGGAGCCGTTGGAGGAAGCGCAAACAAACTTGCTTTTATTGGCTTAACTAAGTCAATTACAATCCTAAGCGTGCCTTTCTCTGGCGGAGAACTCTTTCTAATTTTCTTAACAAGCTTACTGTTGTTAGCAATTTTAGACAGGTTGACTTTGTTGGATGAGTTTTTCAAATCAACAACTAATCGATAGGGATTGGTCAAGGTAAAGTGCGTGTAATTCGGCGATTGACTTAAATCAAAAACAATACGTGTTGACTCGGGCGCAGCCCATACTCTTACGCCTTCGAGTTTATTAGCACTCTGCGCAAAAAATGAAGCACCAAAGGTAAGGAATAGTACAACCAGCTTAAGTATATTATTGTTTATTATCATTATTATTCAAGCGCGCCAATATTTGCTCACCCTTTATAGAGAGAGCCTGTAATTCTATTTGTCGTCCAGTATTAACATATTTAATGCCGATGTGTATATCCGCAGGCGGTAATAGACCATGGCCACGATCAGGCCATTCAACGATACATAGGCTACGTTCAGTAAAATAATCTCGTATCCCCATGAACTCAAGTTCTTCGGGATCATATAGCCGATACAAATCAAAATGAAAAACATCAATTCCGTCTAACTCGTATGGCTCGACCAAGGTGTAAGTTGGGCTTTTTACGGCTCCATCGTGGCCTAAGCTTTGGATCAGTCCTCGGCTAAATGTGGTCTTGCCAGCGCCTAAATCACCACTAAGGTAGAGCGTCAAAGGCGGTGTAATTAGGGCGGATAACTTGGTCCCCAAACATACAGTCTCTTGCTCATTATTAAGATCTAAGGTAATTGTTTGCATATTCATATTGATTTAAAAAGGTGTCCTAGTAACACATTGGCTAGAATGCCTTACTTTAACCTAATCAATTCGATTTCTAAACTAGATTTCATTAACCAACTGATGAATATAGGGCATTAAATCACTGGCTAGCATGCCTCTTTCACCGTTTTTAGCCGCTAGATCGGCTGCGTCACCATGAATGACAACGGCTAGATAAGCCGCTTCCATGTTGCTGTAACCCTGCGCCATCAATGCACCAATGATCCCTGAGAGCACATCACCGCAACCACCACTGGCAAGGCCAGGGTTTCCAACAGGCGCTACAACGCAATCATTCCCATCATAAATAAGCGTTCCAGCACCTTTTAAAACAATGACGCCACCATACTTTTCATGCAAGCAACGAACGGCCTTAAAACGATCCTTCTCTACTTCTGCAGTGCTCACCCCGAGTAACCGTCCTGCTTCTCCGGGGTGTGGGGTTAACACCCAATTCTTATTCGATAAAGGGAAATGACACAGGAGGTTTAACGCATCGGCATCTATCACACTGGGTTTTTCAGCTAAATCGACCGCTTTAAGTAGGTTGTAACCCCAATCCGTAGTTCCTAGTCCTGGACCAATCACCAACACATCAGCCCAACCTAATTTAAGGTAAACTTCCATATCGACTAACTCACAACCCCAAAACATCAATTCAGGTCGAGTAGTACAAACCACCGTGTGGTGTTCCGGTCTAGAGATTACCGTTACAAGTCCAGCCCCGGCTCTCAAACATGACTCAGAAGCCAGCCTCACCGCGCCAGACATGCCGATATCTCCACCAATAACGGAAACTTTACCACTATCGCCTTTGTGGGAATCCCTTCTTCTCGGTAAGAAAATGTTCGGCAGGTCTTCACTGATCAATCTTTTAACCTTACTTGGAATAAGGTATGGCCCCAAACCAATATCAGCCAATAATAGTTGACCGCAAAAGTGTCGAGCTTGGCTGGTTAATAAACCTTGCTTAATAGCTCCAAACGTCAGGGTCATATTCGCGTCTATAGCCACCTGCTTCGATATCCCTGTATCAGGCTCAATTCCAGATGGGACATCAAGTGACAACACCCAAGCATCGCTGCGATTCACGGCATCAATAACCGCAACTAGCTCTTCACTCAGTTCACCTTTAGCCCCAGTACCTAATAGGCCATCAACAACCACCTCAGCTTTAACTATTTTATCGGTACAAAAAGGAGTCGTTTTACCACCTAGGCTTTCAAAGCGTGTAATCGCTAGAAGCAACTCTTCTGATGGTGTATGAGCGGTAGAGGCTTGCAAAATGACAGTTCGTCCCGCCTTAATTAACATCGATGCTGTAGCATAAGCATCGGCACCATTGTTGCCATGACCCGCTAAAATCAAAATGGTTTGAGCATCAGGTTTTAAGCTTTGAATCTGCTTAAAAGCAGCTAAAGCGGCACGTTTCACGAGATCATAAAGGCTGGTATCGTCACGAACAGCACTAGCTTCAGCCTGCCTCACTTGTTTGACAGAGTATAATGATAATAATGAAGACAGATACTTTTCGCTCATTTAGGCTTTTCCAAAACAGAATCATGACTAACTTAGAATGTTAGTCATTCAGACTTAAACACAAATGAATTGTTCATCCTAAAGCTAGTTAAATCATCATAAGTTGATCTAACACAAGTATAGCTATGCTGTTGTTACTAGGAGGATCAAAAAAAGGCACCTCATGGTGCCTTTTCAGTACAGGAAAACTTGCGACTAGATATCGTCCATGCGGATACTGCTATGCACCAAGCGCTGCTGTTGAATCTTTTCAACCCTAACGAGATCGTCAAGTGCGCCTTTTGTTTCTGCGGATGCTGATGAAAGAGCAGTCTTTTCAATTAATCCTATCAGCTTATTATCGAGCTCTAGATGGAGCTCCAAAATATCATCTTCACTCATATTTGCAGGCATAGTTTGCTTTATACAAAGAGTAATAAAATCTTCAAACACGATATCTTTGTACCAAGTATCGAGTATTTTTCTAGGAGCTTCATCGATATAGTTTTCCAGTTTCTCAGCAGTCTGAAGCTCATGCTGCTTGAAGTACTCTAGCATTAGCTTTACACGTGACGAATCAGCTTGCATGTGTAAACGGCTATATAGCTGTGCCATTTCAAGACGACAAGTTGCTACATAATCTAAAAGCTCACTAAGTTGTTGAATACGCATGTACAGCTCTCCTATCGCTCGCATTTTAGATGACAAGCTAAAAATTAGTCTGACTGTATTATGAGCTAAATACGCGACAGAATATTTGAGGGTTGTCATACTTTGCCCATTAGGAAATGGCTTACTTTAGAGATAGTGAAAGAAACTAGCGCTTGATCACGTAATTGTTGCCATCGTTCCTTAGCTATGCTCTGAGCCTTGATGAGCAAAGATTGGAGTGAGCTATTGATTCAAACAAGAGTGGTTCGAACTGATGACCTATGCCTTGGCAAAAAAAGGGGAACAACTCTTTCTACGAGCACAACTGAGCTAGATTGGCATTTTTTATGGTGTTAATTGATTTTTTTACTAAGGAAGAAGATTGGAGCGAGCTATTGATTCAAACAAGAGTGGTTCGAACTGATGACCTATACCTTGGCAAAAAAAGGGTATCAACTCTTTCTACGAGCACAACTGAGCTAGATTGGTATTTTTGATAGTTCTTAATTGAAGTTTTTACTAAGGAGGAAGATTGGAGCGAGCTATTGATTTAGACAAGAGTGGTTCGAACTGATGACCTATATCTTGGCAAAAAAAGGGTATCAACTCTTTCTACGAGCACAACTGAGCTAGATTGGCATTTTTTGATGGTGGTTAATTGAAGTTTTTACTAAAGAGGAAGATTGGAGCGAGCTATTGATTTAGACAAGAGTGGTTCGAACTGATGACCTATACCTTGGCAAAAAAAGGGTATCAACTCTTTCTACGAGCACAACTGAGCTAGATTGGTATTTTTGATAGTTCTTAATTGAAGTTTTTACTAAGGAGGAAGATTGGAGCGAGCTATTGATTTAGACAAGAGTGGTTCGAACTGATGACCTATACCTTGGCAAAAAAAGGGTATCAACTCTTTCTACGAGCACAACTGAGCTAGATTGGCATTTTTTTATGGTGGTTAATTGAAGTTTTTACTAAAGAGGAAGATTGGAGCGAGCTATTGATTTAGACAAGAGTGGTTCGAACTGATGACCTATACCTTGGCAAAAAAAGGGTATCAACTCTTTCTACGAGCACAACTGAGCTAGATTGGTATTTTTGATAGTTCTTAATTGAAGTTTTTACTAAGGAGGAAGATTGGAGCGAGCTATTGATTTAGACAAGAGTGGTTCGAACTGATGACCTATACCTTGGCAAAAAAAGGGTATCAACTCTTTCTACGAGCACAACTGAGCTAGATTGGCATTTTTTTATGGTGGTTAATTGAAGTTTTTACTAAAGAGGAAGATTGGAGCGACATATCAGGTTCGAACTGATGACCTATACCTTGGCAAGGTATCGCTCTACCAACTGAGCTAATGTCGCGTAATCTTTTTAAATTGGAGCGACATATCAGGTTCGAACTGATGACCTATACCTTGGCAAGGTATCGCTCTACCAACTGAGCTAATGTCGCATAAATCTTTTCACCTTACCGAATTTGGTAATTCAATAAGTAAATATTTGGAGCGACATATCAGGTTCGAACTGATGACCTATACCTTGGCAAGGTATCGCTCTACCAACTGAGCTAATGTCGCTTTAAAACCTTTCATTACACTCTAGCTGTAAATATGAACTAAAGGGTATCGTTTTCACCTTTAGCAACTGAGCTAGTATCGCGTAAATCTTTTCACCTTACCGAATTTGGTAATTCAATAAGTAAATATTTGGAGCGACATATCAGGTTCGAACTGATGACCTATACCTTGGCAAGGTATCGCTCTACCAACTGAGCTAATGTCGCTTTAAAACTTTTCATTACACTCTAGCTGTAAATATTAACTAAAGGGTATCGTTTTCACCTTTAGCAACTGAGCTAGTATCGCGTAAATCTTTTTACTTACCGAATTTGGTAATTCAATAAGCTAATATTTGGAGCGACATATCAGGTTCGAACTGATGACCTATACCTTGGCAAGGTATCGCTCTACCAACTGAGCTAATGTCGCATAAATATTTCAAATGCTATCTTAGTTCTAAACGCTGACTAGAAGTATCGTTCTCACTTCTAGCAACTGAGCTAATGTCGCATTTCAACTTTTTTACTTAACCACTAAGTTTGCCGCTTAGTGAAAAGTTGAGGCCGCATTATATGAGAATTTCACTGCTCTGCAACCCCTTCTTGCAAATAAACTGACTGATTGCTTAAATTTTGAAAACTTTCGCTCGATAAAACTGCAATTCAGCGATAGATTCCTGAATATCGAGTAACGCTTGATGTGTATTTTGCTTGGTAAAGCCTTCCATTGCTGCTGGCTCCCAACGTCGAACCAGTTCTTTTATGGTACTAACATCAATATTTCGGTAGTGAAAGTAATCTTCGAGCGCTGGCATATAGCGATTTAAAAATCGACGATCCTGCCCGATACTATTACCACACATAGGTGAAGCACCAGCTGGAACATATTGAGACAAAAATTCAATTGTCTTTGCAATTGCATCTTGCTCACTAAACTCGCTGGCTTTTACACGCTCAACTAGCCCTGACTCACCATGATGCTTTTGATTCCAATCATCCATCAATGCGAGTTGTTCATCAGACTGATGAATCGCAATAACTGGGCCCTGAGCAATAATATTTAACTCTTTATCGGTCACTATGGTCGCAATTTCAATAATTCTATCGACTGCTGGCTCAAGTCCCGTCATTTCAAGATCGACCCAAATAAGGTTGTTTTCATCTATAGCCATAAAGAGACCTGTAATCCTTGTTAGCCTAAATTCAGGCTTTTTTGTTTAAGACGGTGTATCATACTGCTTTTTTAAGCGACAAAAAATCACCTTTATAATTGAAGGCTATTTACGTGAGTAATACGTGAGCAAAAAGAAACCATTAAGCCAAGGTCAGTTACGCAGAATGCGTAACAACCAGAAAAAGAAATTGCAGAGCAGCGATGCAGGCGAAAGTACTCCTGAATTACAGGATAACTCTTTAGGCCCAGAGCAGTTAGGCACCATTATTTCTCGTTTTGGTCAGCATGCAGATGTTGAAACTGAAACCGGCCACTTAGCGCGCTGCAATATACGCAGAAATATTAAAAGTTTAGTCACTGGTGACAAAGTTATTGTGCGTTTAGCATTAACGAGTGAGTCAGGTGCTAGCCGCATTGAGGGCATTGTTGAAGCTGTACACCCAAGGCATTCTCTGCTTTCGAGACCCGATATGTACGATGGCGTAAAAATCATCGCCTCGAATATCGATCAGATCCTTATCGTCACTTCAGTAAAGCCTGCGTTTACCACACAGATTATAGACCGTTATCTTGTCGCTTCGGAAGATACTGGAATTGCACCTGTTATCGTACTCAACAAAGTCGACCTTATTACAGCTGAAGAGCTACCCGAAATCGAAGCTGCGCTGCAACGTTACCGTGATGTAGGTTACGACGTTTACAAAGTCAGTAGTAAAACCGGCGAAGGTGTCGAGCAAATAAACCAGCTTATGAATGGAAAAGTTAGTGTGTTTGTCGGGCAATCAGGTGTGGGTAAATCATCGATGATCAACGCCATGATGCCAGACGCTGAATTAGCCATTGGTGATATATCAGAAAATTCAGGCTTGGGTCAGCATACAACGACTACTGCGAAGCTGCTGCATATATCGACTGGCGGCGATCTGATCGATTCCCCTGGTGTTCGTGAGTTTGCCTTATGGCACTTACCCCCAGAGAGAGTGGGCCAATGCTTTATTGAGTTCAGAGAATATCTCGGAACATGTAAATTTAGAGACTGTAAGCACCTCAATGATCCAGGCTGCTCGATAACCGAAGCCTTAGCAGCCGGTGATATCAGCGCTGATAGATATAATAACTATCATAAAATCATTGCCAGTCTGGATGAGCAAAGACACGCTCGCCATTTTAGAGCTGGTCCAGACGAATAAAAATAAAACTTGAGGAATTTAAAATTGGATAAAGTCAAAATTGCGCTGCAGTATATTATGCCTAAGCACCTAATTTCACGTCTTGTCGGCAAATTAGCCGCGGCAGAAATGGGCGCAGTAACCACGGCAGCAATTAAATGGTTTATCAAGCAATACAAGATTGATATGA
Organism: Shewanella sp. KX20019; assembly: GCF_016757755.1. Classification (NCBI taxonomy): domain Bacteria; kingdom Pseudomonadati; phylum Pseudomonadota; class Gammaproteobacteria; order Alteromonadales; family Shewanellaceae; genus Shewanella; species Shewanella sp. KX20019. Next base: position 4,306,534 of record NZ_CP068437.1, read on the forward strand.
GTGAAGCGGCGCAGCCCGCGCCTGAAGCTTACCCGACTTTTAATCAATTTTTCACTCGTGCATTAAAGGCTGGTATTCGCCCACTCTGTGATGACAAAGATTACATCACCCACCCCGTTGATGGCGCAGTAAGTCAACTTGGCCCAATTGAAGATGGTCGCATCTTTCAAGCTAAAGGCCATGATTACTCTTCACTAGCGTTACTCGGTGACCAAGCTGATGATGCAAAACGTTTTGAAGACGGTGATTTCGCTACAATTTATCTAGCACCGAAAGATTACCATCGTATTCACATGCCAATCAAAGGCACGCTGTCTAAAATGACCTATGTACCCGGTGAGCTATTTTCAGTTAACCCGCTAACTGCGCAAAATGTTCCAGGATTATTCGCCCGAAATGAGCGGGTCGTGGCCATCTTTGAAACTGAAATAGGCCCAATTGCGATGGTGCTTGTTGGTGCAACCATTGTTGCCAGCATTGAAACGGTTTGGGCTGGTACTGTAACCCCGCCAACGGGTCAAGACGTATTTACTTGGAATTACCCTACTGAAGGTCCTGAGGCGCTAACCCTTGAGAAAGGTGCAGAGATGGGACGTTTTAAACTGGGCAGCACTGTAGTGATGTTATTTGCTAAAGACGCACTCGACGAGTTTGCTGACGGTGTTGAACCTTCAAGCATAACCCGTATGGGCCAAGCTTTTGCAAAAATTGAAGACTAAGCAACGGCATTGAATAGCAGTGACAAAAAAACGGGGCTACTTGAGCTACATCTAGCCGTACTGCTTTTTGGTGGTACAGCCCTGTTTTCTAAACTCATCCCTTTGAGCGCATTAGATATAACAGTACTGCGTTGTGTTGTTGCAGCAGCAGTATTAGCGCTCATTGTTAAGCTCAGTAAGCAAAAGATAACACTAGAAGCAGCGAAAGATTATCTGGTCGCTATCGGACTCGGTATTATCGTCAGTTTACATTGGGTCACATACTTTGCCTCTATGCAGTTGTCCTCAGTTGCCATTGGTATGATTGCTTTTTTCACCTATCCCGTTATGACAGTACTCATTGAGCCACTGGTCACGGATGCCAAACTAAAACTAGCCGATGTTATCAGTGGTGTTTTGGTGCTGACAGGGGTGAGTTTGCTCATTCCTGAGGCAAGCCTTGGTAACGATGTTACCCTTGGGATTGTTGTAGGCATCCTGTCTGCAGCGCTATTCACCGCAAGAAACCTATTGCATAAACGCTATTTTTCACAGTATAGCGGTCAACAAGCGATGTTCTACCAAACCATGGTTGCTGTGGTTTTTCTTGCACCTTGGTTCACTGCTGAAACAAGTAATATTGAAGCCAATGTTTGGTGGTTAATCGTGCTGCTTGGCGTAGTATTTACGGCTGCGCCTCATGCGCTATTCACCTCTGCACTGCGATTACTCAGCGCCAAAACTGTCGGTCTAGTATCCTGTTTACAACCCTTTTATGGTGCAGTGTTAGCGTTACTCCTTCTCGGTGAAGATCTTGAGCTTAAAACCATTATCGGTGGAACATTAGTCGTTGCCACTGCATTATTTGAAACTCAGCAGAGCCACAAGTCACAACGGACTAAAAAGACTATATAGAACCATGTATTTATCTCAATAACTTGGCTACTATTGAGTAAGTCCTTTTCGATTTATGCAAGCTGCTAATCATGCATCGTTTTTTATTGGTTTTTCTGTGTTTTATTTGCACTATAGCCAACGCTAACCCACCAACTCAACTTGAAAAAAGGTTGGGGTTAAACCCATCGCTCAATAGCAGCAACACACCTCAAGAGCAACTGACACTGCTAGAGAGTAAAACGAGTGAGTTAGCCCTCACAGAGGAAAATGCTCGAGCGCTAGTAAACAATTTTGATCTGCATAAATCTAATCTACAGAATCAGATCAGGGAGGCGCAACAGCCCATTGCTTGGTCCAATAAGCAAGAGTTGAACCAGCAAGGTTCACTAGCGTACTTACGTTTATCAGAACTTAAAGATATCGAAATCAGCTTAAGCGATAAAATCAACAGTTTAATAGAGTCACTAGATAACCTTCCGAATGCCTTAAGTAAGGCAAGGGCTACACTCACTAAACATAAAAAGAATCGTATTTCCAACGAACAAACGCTTGCTAACCAATTGCTAGCCGCTCAAAGAACCCTATATCAACAGCGAGTGACCACCTTAGAGGCTATGTTAGCAAGCAGCCAGAAAGAGATAGATCTCAATCAACTGCAACTCAAATTGGTACGAGAGCAACTGCTACAGCAAGAGCAGTTAATAGAGCGTCTAAATCAAGAGTTAGATTTACAACGACATAAGCGCACGGAGGCTGCTATCGCCAGCAGCTTACTGCCCGAGTCAAATGGCACAGATCCGATAGCCCAAGCTATTAGCGAAGCTAATTTAAGTTATGGGGAAACGTTAAAATCGCTAAACTTAAAGATAAGCCAAGCGCTGACACAACAAGAGCAAGCAGAAGCCCAATACCAAGCTCAAGCTAAACAGTTGACCAATATCCAGCAGCAAATCAGTTGGATCAAACTAAACTCGGCTTTCGGCGAGCGTTTTTTGCAAATGCTGCAAGCACTACCCAAGCCGCCAAGCCAAGATCCAGTCCAAAATGAAATAGCGAATGCACGACTAGCGCGCTATCAAATTGAACAAGCGCAAACCCTTAATGTACAGCAGCTCAACAATACTCAAGTACCGACACCATTGCATGCAAAACTACTTGTCTCTCAAGAGCTATTGTTGCAGCAGCTATTACAAAGTTATGATCAATATTTGAGTGAACTCGCTAATTTAAGAGTGAGTAATGAGCAACTTAACCAGCAGTATTTGACCCTAAGAGATACCTTAAACGAACACCTATTCTGGGTTCCCAATGCTAATCGTATAGGCAGTTTATGGCTTACAGATCTGCATCAAAGTGTGCAATGGATGATCCAGCAAGCTCCCTGGAAGCTGTTGCAGAAATCATTCAGTGAACAAGGTAGCTTGTGGTCGTGGTGGTTGATCTTATTTATCGTCAGCCTAGTTGCACAAGATATTCTTACTCCAAAATTCAAAGCAGCAATGCGCCGTGAACTGCCTTTTGTCGGCAACGTCACCCAAGATAAGTTTATCTATACATGGCATGTGCTCATTAACTCAGTCAGCTATAGCCTGCTAAAACCACTGTCCATTGTGTTGGCTGGGGCAATTTTCTATCAATCGAGCCTCAATTTCGTGTCAGCTATTGGCATGGGCGTTATGGCAATCGGTACCTTTTACCAGCTCTATCGCCTTGTGTATTTACTAGCATTAGATAAAGGACTGTTAATCAACCATTTCAAAGCACAACGTAACCTTGTTCGTGCAGGACAAGAGAGGTTTAAACAACTGACGATTATGGTTATGCCATTCTTGGGGATTGCCGCATTTGCAGAAGTCATCGATACTTCCCTGGTTAGAAACAGTCTTGGCCGTGGTGCATTTATAATTTTTTGCTTAATGCTGTTCTGGTTCTATAAAGACATTTTAAATATTTCTAATCGTGAGAATAAGCATCACCAAAATGATAAAAATAGAAAACTAGTCCAAAAACTATTGTGGGCTATGCTGATCATTACCCCCATTGCCTGTGCTATTTTAGCGTTTCTCGGCTACTACTACACCGCCTTTCAGATGTTTTTACAGCTGCAGTTATCACTCATTTTCGGCTTAGGATTTTTACTATTATACCAATTGACTAAACGCTGGATGCTTATTGAAAGGCGCCGGATTGCATTTGATCGCGCCAAGGCTAAACGCGCAGAGGTACTTGCTCAGCGTGAAAAAGGTGAAGTTAACGCGCCAGAACAATTAGATACCTATGAAGAGCCCGAAGTCGATTTAGAGACCATTTCCGGCCAATCTCTAGGCTTGGTGCGCTCATTGTTACTTTTAGCTTTCTTAGCCAGTATTGTAGGTCTGTGGACCCAAACCCATACAGCCTTGTTCTCTTTGCTCGATGGCGTGACGTTATGGTCTAGCAATACCACGCTCAATGGTATTGAGCAGCAGCTGCCCATAACCTTAAAGTCACTGCTGTTGTCGTTTATCATTGTTGGATTTTCGATGATGATTGCCACCAATCTACCCGGCCTGATTGAGCTAACGATCTTGCAACGGCTCGATTTGAGCCAAGGCACAGGCTTTGCGCTTACCACAGTGAGTCGCTATCTGGTGATATTCTTCGGTATATTGAGTGGTTTCTCAACACTGGGAATGGAGTGGTCTAAACTGCAGTGGCTAGTCGCTGCACTATCGGTCGGCTTAGGTTTTGGTCTACAAGAGATCTTCGCCAACTTTATCTCAGGTCTAATTATTTTATTTGAAAAGCCGGTTCGAATTGGCGACACGGTAACCATTAGAGATCTCACCGGCACGGTAAGTAAAATTCAAATTCGTGCAACGACCATTATTGATTGGGATCGCAAAGAGATTATTGTTCCCAACAAGGCCTTTATTACCGAGCAACTCATTAACTGGTCGCTGTCCGACCCGATTACGCGGGTGATAGTTTATGTCTCGGTAGCGCGTGATTCCGATCCAGCGCGAGTAGAAGCCGCGCTTTATCAAGCAGTACAAGAGTGTGATGATGCACTACTAACGCCCGAGCCTGAAGTTTGGTTTGCCGGCTTTGGCAAACATACTCAAGACTTTGAAGTCAGAGCTTATGCAAAAGATATGGGCACCCGTTGGCCATTGAGACACAAGCTGCACAAACAGATCAGCAAGAAGTTACGCGATAACAACTTAGTACTCGCTTATCCTCAACTGGAAGTGCATGTATCACAAGGGCAGAGTAAAGATGTTCAAAATTTAATAAGAACCTAATATCCAATGATTCAAGAAGCTAACTAATGAAGATATATGCTCACCGCGGTGCGAGTGGTTCCGCCCCTGAAAATACCGTCAAAGCGTTTATGAAAGCGATTGAACTCGGCGCAGAAGCCATTGAGCTGGATATTCATTTAGTTGAAGACCAACTCTATGTTTTTCACGATAGAAGGCTCGAAGGAAAAAGCTCAGGCAGAGGCATAATCGATAAAGCGAGTAAACAATATGTAGCAGGAATCACCGTCTCAGGTGAAGCCATTCCGACACTAGTGGAGGTGTTGGCAGCGTTAAAACCTTACAACATTGAGGTTAATATAGAGCTTAAAGGGCTATCGGTGCTGCCTGCCTTTACAGAGCTATACGCTAATCTAATTCAGCAACAGAGTTATGAACCAAGCAAGCTGTTAATCTCATCTTTTAATCACCCGATGCTTAAAACGTTTAAGCAGTCTTTTCCCTGTGCGAATGTTGCACCACTCATCGAGGGTGTGCCTCTAAATTTGGCACAAGTGGTTAGCGAGCTCGACGCATACTCTATCCATTTAGGCCTGAGTTTTGTCACCGAAGAGATGATTAACGATGCACATAAACGTGGCGCGAAGGTTTATGTTTATACGGTGGATTTCTCGGACGATATAACAATGTTGGCGGCGCTAGGAGTTGATGGCATCTTCACTAACTTTCCCGCCAGAGCCATTAATACATTAGCAAAAAACTAACTGCTATTAGTTTCACTTCCCGTAGATGATTTATACCCATCCGACTTGAAGATGCTCGTTTCAGAGGCGATGGGTATAGATATCTATCACCCAAAATAGAATAATATAATCTACACTAAAATGAACAGCTTAAACTTGTTTGTTGCGTTGAGCCCAGCCACCGATAGCGATAAAAACAGCAACAACAAGGATAAACAGCCAGTGCGAAGGCGCTTTTGCCATATATTGCGCTAGTACAGGGCTTAGTTTTACTATAATTAAGCCATAGCCAAACGCATTGACTAACACGAAAACAAATGTGCGAATGATAAAAGAACGCCCAGTTAAGTAGCGTCGCAAGAAACGATTGATATCGCTACCAAATACAACAAGCGCACACGCCACAATAGCTGTTGAAGCTTCTGTTAGCCAAGGATAGATAAACGAACCTAAATAGCTCAGAAACTCAATCAATTTAGACATAAAATACTCGAATACAACGATGTAGAGCTAGGATAAAGGGAGTCAGCATGGGACACAAGCTACTATTGCTTACCAGAGAAAATGAACGATATCGTCAGCTTTTGGCTTCTTGTCATCTGCCTAACATCCATATTTTGGATGATAACCCACAAAATATTTTCAATGCGGACCTATGGCTTGCAGAGCCCAGCCTCGCCGCCCCCATACTGCCTCACGCAGCCAATTTAAAATGGATGCAGTCAACTTTTGCTGGAGTGGACGCATTAGTGAAGCCGAGGCAACGCCGAGACTATGAATTGACTAATGTTCGTGGGATTTTTGGTCCATTGATGAGTGAATACATGTTTGGTTACCTTTTAGCGTACCAGCGAGAACACTTTAAGTATAGAAGTCAGCAAGCTCAGAAAGTATGGCTTCCTGGTAGCTACAAGACGTTACAAGGGCAAAACCTACTGCTGCTAGGAACGGGCTCCATCGCTAAGCATATCGCCCAAACGGCTAAGCATTTCGGCATGCATGTTATCGGTATTAATCGCGGCGCAAAACCGACCAAAGGCTTTGATGAAGTTGACACCTTAGCCAACCTAACCCATTACCTACCAAGGGCTGATGCCGTTGCCAGTATTTTACCGAGTACTCCAGAGACCCGAGGCGCACTTAACCAGCATACGTTATCGCTATTAAAGAAAGAGGTGGTGTTATTTAACTTAGGTAGAGGCGATGTGCTCGATTTAGACGCCTTATATATTCAGCTGATCCAAAACCAGCAGCAACAGGCTATCCTTGACGTATTTAATCAAGAACCATTGCCAGAAGAGCACCCAATTTGGTCTCTCGACAATGTGGTAATTACACCACATATTGCCGCGCCTAGCTTTCCAGAGCAAGTAGTAGAGATCTTTTCAGAAAACTACCATAAGTGGATAAAGGGAGAAAAGCTATCTCATCGGGTTCATTTCGAACGTGGCTACTGATAACTTTAAATCAAGATTGTCCCTTACAACGCAAAACATGACCAAGTAGCCAAGCTGCCACTTGGTTGTGATCCACTGCACCCTTTTTAATAACTGCAAATATAAGCAACGACTGATAACTATTCTCACTAGTTATTAGCATTGAGAATCGTTTTCATTTATACTTCGTGCATATTCGGTTGTTGGATCACTATATATGTACGTTTGCCTTTGTCATGCAATTACAGATACACAGATTAAAGAAGCGGTTAGCCAAGGCGATGCTTCATTAGCTGATGTAAAAAGGCGCCTAGGCGTTGCAGACCAATGTGGTAAGTGTGCCAAAATGGCAACCCAAATAATCCAAAGACAGGTCGATATCGAACCCAATTTTTATGAAGTTGCTTAGTATTTGAATAGCTATTTCTCATAAAAAAATGCAGCCATATGGCTGCATTTTTTTATGTCTGGTAATTCAAACTTCAACACTATTCCTGCTGCTCGCCTTCCCCAAGCTCAACACTATCAACACGCTGAAGCCCACGAGGCAACTTAGCCCCTCTGCGACCACGCTCTCCACGATAATGCTCCAAATCACTTGGTTTTAAGGTTAGCTTGCGCTTACCGGCCCACAAAGTAACTGGCATACCTTCGGGGATAACCTGAAGGTGCGTTAGCAGCTCTTCACGATTCTTAGCCCGCTCAGTCGGTATACCAATGATCTTGTTACCCTTACCTTTTGTCAGTTGCGGTAAAGCATCTAATGAGAACAGTAACATTCTGCCTTCATTAGTAATCGCTAGGATTGATTGCGCTGTTGATTTATCGACTTTTTGTGGCAGTAATACTTTCGCATTGGCAGGTAAACTTAACAAAGCTTTACCTGCTTTATTACGCGATATCATATCCTTATTTGCCGCAATAAATCCGTAACCAGCGTCAGAAGCTAAAATATAGCACTGCTCTTCATCAGCCAACAACACATGTTCCACAGTTGCGCCGGGCGCGAGATTAAAGCGAGTCGTTATAGGTTCGCCTTGAGAGCGTGCTGACGGTAACGTATGAGTTTCTGTGGCGAATGACCTACCGGAAGTATCAATAAAGATACTCGGTTGATTGCTGCGACCTGGAGCGGCGCAAAGATATTCATCCCCCGCTTTATAAGACAAACTCTTTCCATCAATATCGTGCCCCTTGGCGCACCGCACCCAGCCTTTTGCTGATAATACAACGGTAACAGACTCGACAGGGACAAGTTCTTGCTCAGTCAGTGCTTTAGACTCTCCGCGCTCTACCAGTGGAGAGCGGCGCTCATCACCGTAGTCTTCGCCATCTTTAATCAGTTCTTTTTTAATCAGCGTTTTCATACGACGTTCAGAGCTTAAAAGCAGTTGTAGCTTGTCACGTTCTGCGGCTAGCTCATTTTGCTCAGATTGAATCTTAAACTCTTCTAACTTAGCTAGATGGCGCAGTTTTAGATCCAGAATCGCATCAGCTTGCTTATCTGACAGATTGAATCTTGTCATCAACTCAGCTTTGGGTTCATCGTGAAAACGAATGATCTCAATGACTTCATCGATATTCAAAAATGCGATCATCAAGGCATCAAGAATGTGCAGTCTGGCTAAGATTTTATCTAGGCGGTATTCTAAACGACGCTTAACCGTTGTCATCCGGAAAACCAGCCATTCAGTCAGTATTTCACGAAGGCCTTTAACCTGTGGTCGCCCGTTCAAACCTAATATATTTAGATTAACTCGATAACTTTTTTCTAGATCGGTGGTCGCAAAAAGGTGTGCCATCATCTGATCACAATCGACACGGTTAGAACGCGGCACAATGATCATCCGCACAGGGCTTTCGTGATCAGACTCATCACGTAAATCCGTTACCATAGGCAACTTCTTAGCCTGCATCTGCGCCGCAATCTGCTCCAATATCTTACCGCTACTGGCTTGATGCGGTAGTGCAGTGATCACCACTTCACCATCTTCTACACTGTATACAGCTCTAGCTCTAATCGAGCCTCGACCCGTCTGATATATTTTGGCGATATCTGCTTTCGGGGTAATGATCTCCGCTTCAGTTGGATAATCAGGTCCTGTAACGAACTCCATTAAACGAGGTAGATCGGCCTTCGGATTATCGAGTAATTCGATACAAGCGCCCACGAGCTCCTTCACATTGTGTGGCGGCACATCAGTCGCCATACCAACAGCAATACCTGTGATGCCGTTCAGTAGGATATGAGGCAACCGAGCAGGCATGACTAGTGGCTCTTTCATGGTGCCATCAAAGTTAACGCCCCAATCAACGGTCCCTTGGCCGAGCTCACTTAACAGAACTTCAGAGAATTTTGACAGTCTAGCTTCGGTATATCGCATCGCTGCAAATGACTTAGGATCATCTGGCGCCCCCCAGTTTCCCTGGCCGTCGACCAACGGATAACGGTAGGAGAACGGCTGCGCCATAAGTACCATGGCTTCATAACATGCACTATCACCGTGAGGGTGATATTTACCGAGTACGTCTCCGACGGTACGAGCAGATTTCTTATGCTTTGACTGTGCAGACAAACCAAGCTCACTCATGGCGTAAATGATACGTCTTTGAACAGGTTTAAGTCCGTCACCAATATGCGGCAGAGCTCGATCCATGATCACGTACATGGAATAATTAAGGTATGCTTCTTCCGTGAAGCGGCGCATTGGCATTTGCTCTACGCCGTCTAAGCTTAAATCTATCGCATCACTCATTACTCATTATCCTGTGACTGATTTTTTTGTGGATTTTTGTAATACAAGCGGTAAATGTTGCCCTTAAAATCATCCGAAATATACATGCCACCATCGGGTGCTGTAATTAATGAGTGGGGTCTGGCAACCGGAAACTCTCCATCTAGAAAGCTAACAACCGTACTACGTTTAACGACTTGTTTATCTTCTATTTCAAGCATCACTATCTGGTAACCGACTTTGCTTGAACGGTTCCATGAACCATTTTCAGCAACAAACATCTGATTTCTGTAACGCTCTGGAAACTGTTCACCGCGATAAAAGTGTAGCCCCATAGGTGCAACGTGAGCAGGTAACTCATACTGGGGAGCGACCACTTTCAAATTTTCGGGTTTATCATAAGCAGGTTCAATAACATCTGTGGCATGGATATAGGGAAAGCCATAATGGCTGCCTACAGTTTCTACCTTATTGATCTCATCTGGTGGCAGGTTATCTCCCATCCAGTCTCGGCTTAAGTCAGAAAACCATAACTCTTTATCTTTAACTGACCAGTCAAAAGCGCCTACTTTGCGCACGCCGCTAACAATTTGTTCGCTTTCGCCGGTATTGACATCGATTGCAATAATACTACCGAACGGTGTTTCTGGTTCACACACATTACATGTCGAACCAATAGCAATATAAAGCTTACCGTCTGGACCAAAATGCATGGCTCGTTTACTTTTTTTGGTGTTACCAGGTAAACGGTCATAAACCTCTTTAGGTCGTCCAGGACGTCTTAATCGTGACTCAATATCAACAAACCTTAAGACCCGATCATCTTCAGCGACATAAAGATCACCATCTTTAAAAGCTATCGCTTCTGGATAATGTAGCCCTTTAGCAATCGTATAGCGTTTATCGACTCTACCATCCTGGTTAGCATCGACGAGTGCCGTTATGGTTCCCTCTTTGTAGGAACCAACAAACAGTGTGCCGTTACTGCCTAAGGCCAGCTGTTTAGCATCGCCCAAATCGGAAGCAAATAGCGTTAAGCCAAAGCCTTTAGAGACTGTTATCATCACAGGCTCGGCAGCGATACTCGCAGTGCTATAAATAAGCTGAACAAATATTGCGGACAAACCGATAAATATTTGTTTGGGGTAATTTTCAAACGTCATTATTATTCTTTTAGTTTAATGCTCTGTTGATGTATGCGATCTATCTAGATCTGCGCTAAATCGCCTTTCGTCTCCAGCCAAATTTTTCTGTCGCCAGAACGTTTTTTCGCTAACAACATATCCATGAGCGCTAATGTGTCATCGGCATCACCAATGGTAAGTTGAACTAATCGACGCGTATTGGGATCCATTGTAGTTTCACGAAGCTGCAGTGGATTCATTTCACCCAAGCCTTTAAATCGTGTTACCTGTACCTTTCCTTTTCGCTTTTCTGCTGCGATGCGGTCAAGGATCCCCTCTCTCTCGGCGTCATCGAGTGCATAGAAAACTTCTTTGCCAATATCAATACGGAACAGGGGAGGCATCGCCACATAGATGTGCCCTTGTTCGACCAATACACGGTAATGCTTCATAAATAGTGCACATAACAGGGTCGCAATATGCAGTCCGTCGGAGTCAGCATCCGCCAAAATACAGATTTTTCCATACCTTAACTCTGAAATGTCGCTGCTATCAGGGTCACAACCGATCGCGACCGAGATATCATGAACCTCTTGTGATGCCAGAACTTGTGACGCATCAACTTCCCAAGTATTTAGGATTTTACCCCGCAGTGGCATTATCGCTTGAAATTCACGATCACGCGCTTGCTTAGCACTACCGCCAGCGGAGTCACCTTCCACCAAAAACAGTTCGCCACGCATCGGGTCTTGACCACTGCAATCGGTCAGTTTCCCTGGCAGTGCAGGCCCTGAAGTAATACGCTTACGCGCCACTTTTTTCGCAGCTTTCAAACGCTTCTGTGCATTATTAATACACATATCAGCTAAAGCTTCAGCCTGCTCTGTATTAGTGTTTAGCCACAGGCTAAATGCATCACGTACAATTCCAGATACAAAAGCCGCACATTGGCGACTCGATAGTTTCTCTTTAGTTTGTCCTGAAAATTGTGGGTCTTGCATCTTGATAGACAAGATAAAGGTGCAACGATCCCAGATATCTTCTGGGGTTAACTTGATCCCCCGAGGCATCAAGTTTCTAAACTCACAAAACTCACGCATGGACTCAAGCAAGCCTTGCCTGAAACCATTCACGTGCGTACCACCTAGTGGTGTTGGAATAAGATTAACGTAACTCTCATTTAAGAAATCCCCACTTTCAGGCAACCAAGTGATTGCCCAATCAGCTGCTTCAAGGTTACCCTTGAAATTGCCAACAAACGGAACTTCAGGCAACGTAGGCGCGCCATCAATTGACGACTTTAAGTAATCTTCTAAGCCACTTTCATAGAACCACTCTTGTGTCTCATTGGTCTGCTTATTTACAAACTTAATTCTTAAGCCTGGGCACAACACAGCCTTTGCTTTGAGCAAATAAGAGAGCTTACTGACAGAGAAATTACCGGAATCGAAATAACTAACATCAGGCCAAAAGTGGACTCTAGTACCGGTATTTCGTCGACCACAGGTACCCGTTACACGTAGTTCTTCAACTTTTTCGCCATGCTCAAAAGCCATATCATAGACTTCAGCATTACGCCTTACGGTGATTTCAACTCGATTAGATAGCGCGTTAACAACCGAGATCCCCACCCCATGTAAACCACCTGAGAATTGGTAGTTTTTATTAGAAAACTTACCACCGGCATGCAGCTTAGTGAGGATCAACTCAACCCCGGGTATCCCCTCTTCTGGGTGAATATCTACAGGCATACCACGGCCGTCATCGGTAACTTCGAGTGAGTTGTCGGCATGTAAGATAACGTCGATTCGACTAGCATGCCCAGCAAGCGCCTCATCGACACTATTATCGATGACTTCCTGCCCTAAATGGTTCGGGCGCGAAGTATCCGTGTACATACCCGGGCGACGTTTTACAGGGTCAAGTCCGTTGAGGACTTCAATAGCATCTGAGGTGTATTGATTTGTCATGGCACACATTTTTTTTTGTTATTCAGGCCATGTTGCGGCCCTACGGGTCTATTTGTCAAGAAAACAGGTATTCACAAATGGAAGTCAACTGATCTTCATAGCCAATAAAGCTATGGTCACCGTCTGGTTCTATTAACAGTTTACAACAATGATACTTCTGAACAGCCTGTTTATAGTCGAGTACTTCATCGCCAGTTTGTAACAGTACATAAAAGCGATCAGGATTCATTATGGCTGCAGTATCGAACTCAGCGACATCCTGTTTATGCTTAGCTGAAACCTGATAGGTTTCATTTGTGTAGGGATTGTACTGAGTGCCAATGAATTCATCAAACAGTTCGAAGGGTTTTACCGCAGGATTAATCAAAACTGCGCGTCCACCGTAGTTTTCAGCCAAATAACTAGCAAAATAGCCCCCGAGTGAAGAACCAATATAGGTTAACGGCTCATTTACTGCTTGTGCTTTTTCGACAATTTGAATCAATAACGCCATTGCCTCTAGTGGCTCACTCGGCAATTGTGGCTGATAAAAGCTTAACTCTGGATGATGTTGCTTAATAAAACTTGCAGTAACAAGCCCTTTCTCTGAAAAAGGAGAGCTATTAAATCCATGAATATAAAGCAGCATAGTTCCTCACGCTGCGGTTTTATATTTTACTTAATAACCGCCAGCTTCATTGTCGGGTGAAAAATTTTCACCCGGTACCCGATATACGTTAGTTAGGATGCTACCATCAGACTTAAGCTCCAGCAAACGGTAACCGGGTTGAAGTGCATCTAACGCAAAATAGGGAGATTTAGGTTTAAATTGAATGCAGGTAGATGGTGTAGCCATCAACTGAACCGGCCCAGTAGGTCCTAGATGAACAGTATCAACGCTTTGGTGAATATGCCCCCAAAGTAACCCTTTAACTTGCCTATAACGCGAAACCTGTTGAATAAAATCACTGCCGTTATCCATGCAATGTTGATCTAACCAAGCACAGCCAGCAAGAACTGGGTTGTGATGCATCACCAGTAAGATGTAGCGATTAGGTTCAGCGTTAATAGCACTATCAATAAGGTCTAATTCTGCATCAGACATGTGCCCACCAGGTCGGCCTCGAACGGTAGAGTCGAGCATAATAATCTGCCAATTACCTGCCAATATTCTTTTTTGCCCATGTACCTTTTCACCCTGCATGTGCAGATTCATAATACGTGGGTCATCATGATTGCCGGGCAAATAATGACAAGGCATGTTTAATGGTGCAATCGCATCGACAAAGTTATGGTAAGACTCATTTGAGTAGTCTTGGCTGATATCCCCTGTCGCCAACATAAAGTGTGCAGGGTAATCAACAGCGGCGATAGTATTCAAAACTGCATTTAAGCTTTGAGAAGTGTTTACACCTAATAATTGAGCTTCAGGATCAGCAAAAAGGTGAGGATCGGTGACCTGCACCATTCTCACACTGCCTGATTCAGAAATTGAGTAAGAGATTGCCTCTTTTAGCAAAGTAATTACCTAAATATCAGATTAACAAATAAATTTAGTCAAGTTATCTATCTTCAATAACTCTTCAAGAAACGCATTCACTTGATACTTCTCATCACGATGATGCATATGCATATTTGGATAATCATACACTGGACGTAATTGATAAATCTGTTGACTAGTTAACACTTCTGCTAATTTAGCATCGTGATAGATGCGCACAGAAACTTTAGGGGTTGACACTAACGCATGACCGCCGGCGCACCTTGAAATTTCGACCAGTTGTGTATATTTGGTATTTTCCAACAAACGAACATCCAGCTGGCCAAATTCACCATCAACTTGCCAGTGCTTTCCTTCGCTAGGCTCCAGTGTAAGCCAACGCTGAATATGCATATAGTTACGAGCACATACAGCCAAAAACTGACTTATATTTGGCTGGTACTTGTTCTTGCGAGCGTATGCTACTTTCGACACGATATAATTCCAAGGATCTTTTAAACCGACTATTAATGATTATTTTTCATGATTACTTTCAATCAGATCTCGATAGTTGAGTTGTAGCCATTGGAGGCCAATGACAGTAGAGGCGTTATCTATTCGACCATCAGCCATCATTTTATATGCAAACTCTCTATCCACAACATGTACTTTAATATCTTCATGCTCTTCAGGTAAACCGTAGTGACCATCCGCATTGGATGAATCTACTGCAGCCCAATAAAAATCAAAGCGTTCGCTGGTGCCACCGGGACTGGCAAAGTATTGATTCACCTTGGTGATACTCAACGCATCAAGACCCGTTTCCTCTTTAAGCTCTTTAATGGCCACTTGTTCAGAAGTATGACCTGCGTCAATCATCCCTGCGACTAACTCAAACAACCAAGGCGATTTAGCACTCTCAAGCACAGGAATACGGATCTGCTCAATCAGCACCACTTTATCGTTAATAAGATCGTAAGGTAACACGACCACAGCATGGCCCCTCTCAAACACCTCTCTAATGATCTCACCACTCCAGCCACCATCAAACAGCCGATGTTTAAAGCGATACTCATCCATTTTAAAGAAGCCTTTATACAGGGTTTTCTTCCCGAGTAACTCAACATCATCATGAGTAAAAGTACTGTTCATTTAATCTCCAAAACCTACTTATTTATCAAGGTGTTTATACCTAAACAAGGCAAAGTAAAAATATTAATACTAAGATTTAGGCAGATCTGATTATTGCGATAAAAAACTGTTACACTTCCTAGTTGACTTAGGAATTGTAGGTTTTTACTATTTAGCCCACTAAGTTTAGATGTATTGGGAAGCGTCGGGAAGCGCAAACCGCCTAACTTTTCAGCTAAAGTTGGGCATAACTAAACAAAACAAAGTTAAATTCGCTCCTCAATGGGGAATTTTGTCTAAAAGGGACAGCAAATGAAATTCAAGATCCGCTCTCTATGTGCCGCGCTGACACTAGCCGTTTCAGCTCAAGTTGCACATGCCGACGACCTTCTACAGATATATCAACAAGCATTAACCAGTGATCCTGTTGCACTTCAAGCCAAAGCACAGCGTGATGCGCTTTATGAGCAGATAGAAGAGCAACGCGCACCACTATTGCCAACGATAAGTGCAAACGTGGGCTACGATAAAGCTTGGAACGATCCATCAGATGATTCAAGTGGCATTATTGGTGGCGTTACCTTAAATCAAGTTATCTATGACCACAGTGCATGGGTTGGTTTAAGCTTGGCAGAAAAAGCCGCATCTCAAGCTGACTCAGCTTATGCATCTTCACTGCAAAATCTGATTATTCGTGTAACAACAGCATACTTCGATGTGCTTACCGCAAAAGACAACTACGAGTTCCAAGGTTCAGAGAAGCGTGCAATCGAGCGTCAACTTGAACAAACAAAACAACGTTTTGCTGTAGGTCTTACCGCGATTACTGATGTGCATGAAGCTCAAGCACAGTATGACTTAGCCAACGCGACTGAAATTCTAGCTGAAAATACACTGGCTAATAGCTATGAAGCGCTACGTGAAATCACTGGTATTGATCATAAAAGTATCAATATCTTAGATACCAGCCGTTTCTCAGCAGCACCAGTTGCTCCTGCATTGTCAACTGATTGGATCAAAATGGCAGAAACTAATAACGTTGACTTGATGACAACGCGAATTGGTAAAGATATCGCCGAAGAGACCATCACGCTTTATAAAGCGGGTCATATGCCTTCACTGAACCTGAACGCGGGTTATAAGAAAGGAATCGAACAAGAGAGTGGCGGTGCTAACCAACCTGACTTCGACAACGGTACTCTAGGATTAACACTTAGTATCCCACTTTTTGAAGGCTTCAAAGTTACTTCTCAAGTAAACCAAGCTCAGTATCAATATGTTGAAGCAAGCGAGAAGCTTGAACAGACCCATCGTAAAGTTGTCAAAGATATTCGTAATAACTTTAACAACGTCGGTGCTTCTATCAGTTCAATCCGCGCCTATGAGCAATCAGTGATCTCTTCAGAGAGTGCGCTGAAAGCAACTCAAGCCGGTTTTGAAGTTGGTACTCGTACCATTGTTGACGTATTGAACCGTACGCGCGACTTGTATGATTCAAAGCGTAAACTGTCTGATGCACGTTATGGCTATATCAATTCAATTATTGCGCTAAAACAAGCTGCTGGTACTTTGAATGAAGATGATGTTAGCAACATCAACAATGGCCTGAAAGCGCCATTGTAATTGCTTAAATAGACAATCAATAAGCAAAAAGCCCAGTGTTAACACTGGGCTTTTTTCATCCGTAATTTGTCATGCTAACTAGCAGTTAGTCTTTCAGCCAGACGAGTCGCATTACGCGCAGTTATCCCATATATAGACAGTTGTGGGTTAGCCCCTAAACTGGTTGGAAATATAGAACCATCCATTACCGACAGGTTTTCAAAGTAGTGAGATTCGCCGTAACTATTAACCATAGAGACTTTAGGATCTTCTCCTAACGGGCACCCTCCCATCACGTGTGCTGAAGCGACGACCGTCTTTAATGGTGCAAGCTCCATCTCAGCAATCGCCTTTTTCGCTGCAGACCAGTTACTTAAATATGGCATTCCCTCACTAATCGGCAGTACTTTATTGGCACCAGCAGCAAATTGCAGCTCTGCCATACTTGCATAAGCCCGTCGTGCTGCTCGCCAAAAAGCCTCTGTGAGTGGATAGTCCAACGTACTGCCATGATCTGTTAACTTCACCGTTCCGCCGGGACTGTTCTCATGATAGCCATCTCGAACCAGTGCAATGGTGACTTGCAGCTGGTTAAAGTTCGCCATTAATTCAGCATGGCTTTGTCCATAACCTAACGTTTTAGATGCAATCAGGATAGGGTGAACCGGCGGAACTTCCAGTTTATAACCGAGCTCACCATCGGCGCCATCCTTCCAAACAAATTCGTCAGAATAAATGGATTGTGGCGCGCCACTATGACCATTGATAGGATCGGAAAATATTGCACCGCTGAGCAAACTAGGGTGAAGAAAGGTGCGTTTTCCGATGATTTCATAGGGATCGGGCAATTTTGAACGCAACATTATTGTCGGAGTATGGATAGCACCAGCGGCGAGAATATAATGCTTTGCCTTGAATACGATCTCCACCGGCAGAGGTTTCAGATTGCTATCCAATGCCTGTGCTTTTAATGCATAAATTTTGTCATCGTGATGCTCTAGCTTCATCACTTTTGCTTGGCTTACCAGTGTTGCTCCACGCTCTAACGCCGCAGGTATGGTGGTCAGCAGCATTGATTGCTTAGCATTAACAGGGCAGCCCATACCGCAATAGCCAGTATTCCAACAGCCTTTTACATTGCGCTTGATAACTGTGTAATCCCACCCTAGCTGCTCACAGCCATCCCTCAAAGCGGCGTTATTACGATTTGGGTCGAATGGCCATTCACTAATGTTGAGCCGCTCTTCCATTTTTTCGAACCAGGGTGCCAGTTCATCAGTTGAGAGTCCAAGCACCGATTTATTTGAGGCCCAATAACTTAAAGCGGGTTCTGGAGTACGAATTGATGTGGTCCAGTTAATCGTGGTAGACCCACCGACAGCTCGCCCCTGAAAAATACCAATCGCTTTGTCAGTCGTCTTCATCCCAGCGGCTTGTTGGTAAAGATCGGGATAAGCGCTTCGCTCCTCCATCACAAAGTCTTTAGAAGACTTAAGCGGTCCGCCCTCAATAATAATGACTGACAAACCCGCATTAGTGAGAATCTCGGCCGCTGTTCCGCCTCCAGCCCCACTACCGACAATCACTACGTCAGCTTCAAATGTTTGATTTGATGATAGCTGGCCTGCATTTATGTGCGCCCAGCCTGAATTTAGCCCTGTAACAATAGGATCTTCAATGGCCACAAATTACTCCTTACAACCGACAAGGTTTACTATTAACATCAATTATTCTCTTCAAGAAAACTGGGCTTGGCGTAATGCAATCGACTCCAATGTTCTGGCTCCGAGTAGTAACTAGCCATGACCAACTCTCTCAAGCCTTGATAAGCTGTCACCATCATTTCGATATAGCTTGTACGCCATCCTTCTAGCATCTCGATTAACTCTGAGCTATTACGCATCATGAGTGGTGTCATACTGCCGGTAAGAATTAGCAAGCCTAATCGCCCCTCTAATAGATCCAGCAATTGCTCAAGTTCAAGCTGACTATCTTCGGGTAGTAATGAAATAGTGTGCTCAATAGCATCTAAAGTACGATTTTCAGCATCTCTTTTTAATACAGGTACGTCAGGTAACGCACCGTCGAGAAATACTGGCAGTAAAACGCTAAATAACAGTCGATGTTTATCATCGAGTCTGGCATTAACATTGGCGTAATCAGTAGAACAATAGTTAACGCCTAATGCTAAACATGCCGTTCCAGCTAATGCAGTCGTTATAAAAGTACGTCGCTCCATCTTGTCCTCTTATTGTTATTATTGGCTTTTATTAAAAGCTGCCTTTGATAAAAGGTTGACTTTCATCGGGCGCATTCACCACTAAGATACAAAGCTAAAGTGCTTCAAATTTGTATTTTCAATCTGTGTTACACTCTTGTCACAACAACAATTAAACACACGTTTTAATTTTCAGCAATAGCCAATTATGATAAGACAAAGATTTTCACCTCCTTGGTGGGCCAGAAACCCCCACATCCAAACGATCTTACCCGTACTAACCAAAGTGGACAGACCACGCCTAGAAAGGGAAAGATTAGAGCTCGATGATGGAGACTTTATTGATCTTGACTGGCAAGGCCAGCCAAAATCAGGCCAGGTCATAGTTGTTATCGTACATGGTCTAGAGGGTAGCTCAGACTCTCATTATGCCCGTCGTATTCTGGCCGCTTGTAAAACACAAAAACTATGTGCCGTAGTACATCATCACCGCAGCTGTTCAGGTGAGTTAAATAGGCTCGTCAGGGGTTACCATAGTGGTGATACCCAAGATATACATGCCACGCTCACCCAGCTTAAGCAGCGCTTTCCAGACTCTCCTTTGCTGGCCGTGGGTTATAGTCTTGGCGGTAATGTTTTAATTAAGTATCAAGGTGAACAGCAAGATAACAGCTTGATTGAGCGAGCAGTTGCCATCTCTGCACCACTACATCTTGCAGCATGCGCAAAACGGCTAGAAAAAGGCTTTTCAAAGGTGTATCAGAGTTACCTGATAAAACAGCTGCAACAGAAGATGATTGGTAAAATATCGACTCCCTCACTCAAAAACCTAATGCCGATTAGCCAAACTGAAATCGAACACCTCACGACTTTTCATGCCTTTGATGATCAAATAACAGCACCACTGCACGGTTTTAATGGTGTTGATGACTACTATCATAGAGCGAGTGGCCTTCCCTATTTGAGTCAAATTCAGAAACCCACCTTAGTCATCCACGCTAAAGATGATCCCTTTATGACCCATGCAGTTATTCCTAGCAGTGAGCAGTTAGCTGAACAGGTCGAATACGAACTGCATGATAATGGCGGTCATGTTGGCTTTATCGACGGCGGTACACCATGGCGACCCCGCTACTATATTGAAAATAGAATATTGTCTTTTTTAACTTCTCACCTCAATCAACCTGAGAATACAACATGCTAGTACCCTATGAAGCATTGACGCAGTTACCCGCTGAAACATTTGATAACATCATAAAAGAGTTCCTCATTGGTCAACTTGAAGATGGCAGCTTCTCGAGCACTGATAACAACAGCTTGAAGAGTGCTATTTCAACCTGCCGCGCTGCACTTGCCCGTGGTGAACTCGTAGTCGAGTTTAGCGAAGAGGACGAGTCGATCGCGATTAGGCGTAAAGAGGATATCGTCACGATGGATCCTGCACAAGATTGACCTAAGAGTGTCGAATACGTATAACTATAAATTCACATACAGTTTTTGAAGAATCGATTTGTTGCGACATAAAAACAATCAGCCATCTTTGGCTGCTTACAGGTGATATTCAACTGTTTCTATTTTAGGTAAAAAAATGTCAGCGAAACATCCTATTATTGCTGTAACAGGCTCATCTGGTGCAGGAACGACAACCACAACCACCGCATTCAGCCATATCTTTAGGCAGCTTGGCATCAACGCAGCCATCGTAGAGGGTGACAGCTTTCATCATTTCACTCGCCCTGAAATGGCAGTGATGATCCGTAAAGAAAAAACTGAAAATCGTAATATTAGTTATTTTGGCCCCGAGGCCAATGACTTTCAGCGCTTGGAGCAATG
The DNA here is from genome assembly GCF_016757755.1 of Shewanella sp. KX20019. Lineage (NCBI taxonomy): Bacteria > Pseudomonadati > Pseudomonadota > Gammaproteobacteria > Alteromonadales > Shewanellaceae > Shewanella > Shewanella sp. KX20019. Next base: position 4,327,622 of record NZ_CP068437.1, read on the forward strand.
CTTTAGTGATTATAGCGCTACTGGCCAAGGTGAAACCCGAGCCTACCTGCACACTTTTGACGAAGCCGTTCCATTCAACCAGATGCCAGGTACGTTCACTCAATGGCACCCATTGCCTGAAAATACCGAGATGCTTTACTATGAGGGTCTGCATGGCGGCGTCGTCACCGATGATTGTGACGTGGCACAACATGTCGATCTGCTAATAGGAATGGTACCCATCGTCAATTTGGAGTGGATTCAAAAGATTATTCGTGACACCTCAGACAGGGGTCATAGCCGCGAAAAAGTCATGGACTCAATAGTCCGCAGTATGGACGACTATATTAACCATATGACGCCACAGTTCTCCCGTACCCATATTAATTTTCAGCGAGTGCCTACAGTAGATACTTCTAACCCTTTTAGCGCTAAGAGTATCCCCAGCTTAGATGAAAGTTTTGTAGTGATCCGTTTTCGTGGCATTAAGAATGTCGACTTCCCTTATTACTTACGGATGATCCAAGGGTCATTTATGTCTCGTATCAACACCTTAGTAGTTCCTGGCGGCAAGATGTCATTAGCAATGGAGCTGATTTTAACGCCATTAGTTAAAGACTTAATAGATAAACGACTGCAGCTTATAACACCAGAAAATGAGTAATTAAACCCAACAATTAGCTTTATTAAGATTTGTTTAAGGCTGGCTCTGTAGACTTTAGCTTATCGGGATTTCAGGCGAAAGAACGATAAGTTAGCATGCTCTTGGTGGTAAATTCCCCCATCTTGATCTGTTTGTCTCCTTGGGTGTGCTAACTAACCTAACCTCTCCATAAAAACATAAATTAAATTCCTCATTCATGTTGATCTGTTTGTCACCTTGAGTATGCAGGCTAACCTAACTTATCCCTCTTCTGTGCAAAGTAAATTCCACCTCCATGTTGATCTGTTTGTCTCCTTGGGTGTGCTAACTAACCTAACCTCTCCATAAAAACATAAAGTAAATTCCATCTCCATGTTGATCTGTTTGTCTCCTTGGGTGTGCTGGCTAACCTAACTTATTCCTCTTCTGTGCAAAGTAAATTCCACCTCCATGTTGATCTGTTTGTCACCTTGAGTATGCAGGCTAACCTAACTTATCCCTCTTCTGTGCAAAGTAAATTCCACCTCCATGTTGATCTGTTTGCCTCCTTGAGTATGCTGGCTAACCTCTCCCAAAAAACATAAAGTAAATTCCGCATCCCTGTAGTTCGATCTATTTTCAGTGATATGAATTCAGCCACCAATAGCACTTAGATTCCGTCTCATTATGGAGTTAATCCCCCTTCAAATATTACTAAAAGTGTTTTTCAGCCACAAAAAAAGCGCTTAATCACTTAAGCGCTTTTTAAATTCGATGAGTCTTAGTCACCGATTAAAGGAACAACTTCACGGTAGGGTTCAAAATTCTGGTATGTTTGCAAACGCTGCATAAATTCACCGGTTTTACTTTTATCAGAGGTGAGCGCTAACGCCTCAATTGCTTTCTGTTGAGTCAAAATAGCGGCATCAAAATCGCCTATTTCCGCATACGCTGCGGCAAGGTTATCCAGAGTTGTCGGGTCTTTTTGATTCGCTTTAAGCAGGTTAAGTGACAATGCTAAAGCTTGGTCGCCATCCCGATACTTAGCTTCTGGACACGTCGCTAAAATCCATGCCACGTTACCTAATGAAACCTCATCACCAACGAGCTTAAATTGCTCAACCGCTTTGCCACAATTACGCTCAACCCCTTCGCCACCAGAGGCATAAATAAAGCCTAATCTAAAGTCTGCCCATTTGTTGCCCTGTTTACTCAGCGCCGTGTACCACTGTTTTGCCATTGGCAAGTCTCGAGTCACTATACTGCCTTCAAACGCTAGATCAGCGACCGTTTGCTGCGCTTTAGCATGACCTTGCTTCGCTGCGCGAGTCACCCACTCCATACCCGCTTCTTGATTTTGCTCAACAAACCGTCCAGACAAATACATCAGCCCAAGCAGGTACTGGGCATCGAAGTCACCTTGAGCAGCTTTTAAATGGATATGCGCTACTCGGCTAGCTTCTTCCGTGCCTGCAGGCTGAGGAATTGAAAAAGCATGGCTCGCAGGGCTCGCAGCCATCAAAAAGACCACTACAGTATTTAAAATCCAAGGTCTAAATTTCACTCGCGCTCCTATTAAATCAAATGACTAAAGCATGGCTTATTGATGAATCTCGAACGTATCTTGTAGCAGTTAGCCAGATATCGATACAAATGTCGAGGATAAAGACTGCGTAAGCGTAATGAGAATGACTGCGATTGGAAATCGCTCGAACTGATGACGTTAAATCAAGCCCAGCACAGCGTAATTATTTCTCTAACAGCCCGTTAACAAACAAGATGTGATATCGCTTGCAGAGTTAGCCATACAATTAGTGGAAAAGCCGTAATAAGTTGACATATATTACTAATGTATCAGAATAAAGAATTGTCATTATAGCCAGTTACCTTTATGCAATAAGTCTAAAGTAAGACTTTCATCAAGGTTTCATCTGCTTAATTGACGTAAGATGCTTAATTAGCATACTCTTACTCTTAACGTAAATCAGTCGAGGAACATAGGCATGGCTCTGATTGGAAAGCCAAAACCAGATCCTACTTTGGAGTGGTTTTTATCACACTGTCACATTCATAAGTATCCAGCCAAAAGCACTTTGATCCACGCTGGTGAAGAATCAGATACACTTTATTATATCGTTAAAGGCTCTGTAGCTGTCTTAATTAAAGACGAAGAAGGTAAAGAGATGATTCTTTCTTACCTTAACCAAGGCGACTTTATCGGTGAATTAGGTTTGTTCGAAGAACAAGCTGAACGTACAGCTTGGGTTCGTGCTAAGCAAGCTTGTGAGATCGCTGAAATTTCATATAAGAAATTTAAACAACTCATTCAGGTTAACCCTGAAATCTTGATGAAGCTTTCTTCGCAAATGGCTTACCGTCTGCACAGCACAAGTCAAAAAGTAGGCGATTTAGCTTTCTTAGACGTTGCTGGCAGAATCGCACAGACATTGCTTCATCTTGCTAAGCAACCAGATGCGATGACGCACCCTGACGGCATGCAGATTAAGATCACTCGTCAAGAGATTGGCCAGATTGTTGGCTGTTCGCGTGAGACTGTTGGTCGCATCTTAAAAATGTTGGAAGAACAAAGCCTTATACAAGCTCATGGTAAGACTATCGTAGTATACGGTACGCGCTAATACAGTATTAAGCTCGGTTTAATATAGCTTCTATAAAGTGGTCTGAGATTTATCTCAGGCCATTTTTTTTAGGAGTATTGCTTGAAAGTTGCCATTTATTTAAGCATTTTGATTTGCTTTCTAAAACTTCCTACACTGGTATTTGCTAATCAAAAAGTGGAAGTGCAGCACAATCAGGCCCAACAGCTGGTTAAAAGCGGTCAAATATTGTCATTGGACGTTACGCTCGCAGGTATGCAGACCATATGCCATGGCAAACTAATCGACGCTCACCTTTACCAACTCGATGGCAGTTGGCTTTACGTGGTACAAATTCGTCCCTTAGCAGGGGAGATTGTCGAGCTAACGCTAAATGCACGTAACGGACAACTTGCTAAGCCAGCCAAAATGCCCAGTAGCTGTATTACAGAAACAATGTAATATTTGCTTATAAATCACATCGCTTTACACTGTTCACATTACTTTTGAGTTAACATTACCTGTCGAAACCTAAGCGCTATTTACTCTGCAGGCATGATTGAGAGCATATTTTATGAAATTACTCCTTGTTGAAGATAACACCCTACTTGTTGAAGAACTTCTAAAACAGCTTAAGCAAGCAGGCTATGTCACCGATGCGACAGATAAGATTAGCGAAGCTGATTATCTGATGAAAGAGACCAACTATGATTGCGTCATTCTTGATATCGGCTTACCCGATGGTAATGGTCTTGAATTACTCGAGCGTTGGCGCGAGCAAGGCATACATACGCCAGTTATCATGCTAACCGCTCGTAGCCAGTGGCATGAAAAAGTCGAAGGCTTTAATTCCGGTGCTGATGATTACCTAGGTAAACCTTTTCATACTCAAGAGCTGCTAGTCAGAATTCAAGCGTTGATCCAACGTGCCCACGGTAAAGCTAACTCACCCAACAAACAACTCACTTATGCCGGCGTTGCTTTAGACGAAGGGCAACAATCGGTCACGATTGGGGAAAATACTTTTGAACTAACGGCAATGGAGTTTAGGCTGTTAAAGATATTCATCATGTCGCCTAAAAAACTGCTTTCAAAAGCTCAGCTCACCGATAAGTTATATCAATTTGATGATGAGAAAGAGAGCAATGTCGTTGAAGTTTATGTCACTCACTTACGTAAAAAGTTGGGTAAAACGGCTATCGAAACGCGTCGCGGCCAAGGGTATATTTTTCACGGCATCACACAATGATATCCATCCGCAGTAAACTAAGCCTGTGGTTAACAGGCTTAGTGGTTATCGCCACAATTGTGGCGCTTATCTTTTTTGAGTCTATGCTGCGTCAAGCTTTTCATGACTCGATTATTGCAAGGCTGCAAGAAGATCTGCAGCAAGTATTACTCGCCACGCATAACGACGACAACACTTTCAGCATTGACCAAACCCAGCTTTCAAATTTCTATAAGCCCGTCTACTCAGGGCGCTATTACCAGCTTGACCTACCTGAGCAGGAGCTGAGATCACGTTCGCTTTGGGATCAACGCTTAGAAGTTGTCGACTTGAAAAAAGGTGAGACTCGCGCATGGCAAACCAAGGGGCCACAAAATCATGATATTCAGCTACTATCGATAGGGCTTAAATCTGATACTTCAGGACTCAATGCCACACTCACCGTCGCCCAAGACTTAAGTATCGGTCGCAAAGTATTCTCAGAAATTTATGGCACCAAGCTCATCGTCAACCTAGTGATGCTGATGGCAATGATAACTGGGATTTTTTTAGTCCTGCGTCAATCGTTTAAACCCGTCAATCAAATGAAAGATACCTTGGCTCGGTTGCGCGAAGGCGAAATATCTTCATTCGACCTCGACACCATCCCTTTAGAACTGCAACCATTGGCCTCCAATTACAATGAACTCTTACAATATTCGAGCAAGCAGATAGAGCGTAGTCGCAATAATTTGGGCAACTTAAGCCACGGACTTAAAACGCCGCTCGCTGTCATGCAGCAACAGGTTGAAGCATTAGGCTTAAAAGATCCTGAAACGGCAGAAGCAATGCAAAAACAACTTAATCTAGTGCATAAGATGATTGAGAGAAAGCTTGCAGCTGCACGCATAACAGGCGATATGTTACCGGCGGCGCAAATGCAGCTACCCAAAGATATTGAAGATCTAACCCAGACGCTGAAAAAAGTACATCGTACTAAGACCATCAACTGCCGCTTAGATATCCCAGCAGATCTCAGCAGACTCCCTATGCATCGTGAAGATGGCATGGAGCTGCTGGGTAATTTGTTAGACAACGCGTTTAAATGGGCAGACACTGAGATTAGAGTGTGTATCAGTAATCATAATCAGCAATTGATACTGAGTATTGAAGATGATGGTCCTGGGGTAAAAACTGAAGAGTTAGCGCTATTAACTAATCGAGGTAAACGCCTAGATGAAGCAACGATGGGCCACGGGCTCGGGCTATCCATTGTCAAAGACATTGCCGAGCAATATAAAATAGCCCTGAAATTTGAACATAGCCAATCTTTGCCCGGTCTAAAAGTAACGCTCAACTTTTCTGGTTAATAGCAGTGGCTTTATCAGCCATAAACATCAGACACAAAAAAGCCGGAGCCACTTCAGTCACTCCGGCTTTTTACATCTAATGCAAAAGACTTATCTTGCAGCTTAGATTACGATTTAATCAGCATTACTAGTTAACATTTGTGCTTTCAAAGATCTTATCCGCAGACGCAGCCACAAAGCCGGTGTAAAGCTCACCGTCAGCTTTTGGATAACGTATAGCAAACTCATAAAAGCAGCTAGGGATCTCAACCACAGCGTCTGAGAAGCTAACTTGCAGCTTATCTGCCATTGTGGACGATTGCTCTAGCAACACTTCAGCACTGCCTTTAACTTCACCACCAGCAGCGTTAAGTACAAAACCGGCCGCTTTAAGTGCATCATTAACATCAAAAATGCTATCAAAGTTTGGTAAATGATTAATTGAAACCGTAAAGTGATTCGCTCGGTAACCAAAAGCTGCAACCCAAGCTGCATACTCACTCTCTGCTAATAGCGATTCATAAGTCTTAGAGTCTAGCGCCCAGTGGCGTCCAGAATAGAGGAAGTTATCAGCCGTCGTAGCAGATTGCTCCACCTGCTCAATTAAGCCTTTAATGGTCGTTTGTAGTTCATCACTAAACTCATCTACCAACAACTCCGAGATAAACACCTTTGGCTGCGTGCTATCTGGATGTTCAAAATGCTTAGCATTAAGCTTTTTAGCTTCAAACTTGTAGTCACCACAAGCTACATAACCAATCGATTCAAAATGTGCAGCGAGTACATCAAGGTTAACCTTGCTGATATTAAACGTTCGCAATGCAATGTGATCATTAATGATCTTCTCGCCCTGAGAAAGTAACTGATGAACTTTAGCGGCAGAGGGTGTCATCTTAATATAATCTTGCCAAAGTGCTTCAAATAACGCGTTTACATTAGTGTGCATCATCAACTCCTTTATGCCATCGTGCTTACTGTTTTTATATCACGCGGCTGTACACATTTGAGGGATTTAGCGGCACCACCTAGGTTGGTAGATAAGGGCCGCTAGTACTTGCTAGGTTTGCGTAGTATCAAATGCTGTTGATACTTGCTCAAAGACATATAACTGTTCAAAGCCTTTGATATAAACAAAAGGGAAGCGCCAGAAGCTCTTCCCTTTTATGTTAAAGCTAAAACTAAATGCTCAAGCCTGGGCTCAATTTCGCCGGTAAGCTCACTGCATCAGCTTCGACTGACGCCACTGGATAGGCACAATAATCAGCAGCATAAAATGCACTAGCTCTGTGGTTACCCGATGCGCCAACACCACCAAATGGTGCAGCACCTGAAGCGCCTGTTATCTGCTTATTCCAGTTCACAATGCCAGCACGAATACGCGCTAAGAAGTAATCATAATCTTCGCGGTTATCTGCAAGTATTCCTGCAGATAAACCGTAGCGAGTAGCGTTAGCCAGTTTGATCGCTTGATCAAAGTCGCTGTAACGGATGACTTGTAGCAGCGGACCGAAGTACTCTTCATCAGGCAGTTCAATTACATCGGTAACATCTATCAGACCCGGTGATACAAGACCAGTACCCGCTTCTAAGTGAGTAAGCTCAACTAACGGAGAGGCGCCTAAGTTCACTAGGTTACGCTGCGCTTCCACCATACCTTTTGCGGCAGTTTCTGAGATCATCGAACCCATAAAGGGTTGTGGCTGTGCATTCCACGCGCCCACTTGGATCTTATTAACAGCGACTGCAAGTTGTTCAAGCAGTGCATCACCTTGCGCACCTTTTTCAACATATAGACGACGAGCACAAGTGCAACGCTGACCCGACGAAATATAAGCTGATTGAATGATGTCATGTACTGCAGCTTTTGTATCTTCAACGCCCTTAATGATAAGTGGATTATTACCACCCATTTCAAGTGCTAAGATTTTACCAGGGTCACCGGCATACTGTTGATGCAGGATATGACCAGTACGAGAGCTACCGGTAAAAAACAGTCCGTCTATTTGTGGATGCGCGGCAAGGGCTTTACCAGTTTCGACTTCACCTTGTACAAGGTTGATAACCCCAGCAGGCAGACCCGCTTTCTCCCAAAGCTTAAGCATCAGCTCAGCCACTTTTGGAGTTAATTCAGATGGCTTAAATACCACTGTGTTACCCGCTAAAAGTGCAGGTACGATATGGCCGTTAGGTAAATGCCCTGGGAAGTTATAAGGACCAAATACTGCAACAACCCCATGTGGCTTATGGCGCAATACCGCACGACCGGCAGGGATCTCGCTTTCTGATGTTCCTGTACGCTTATTAAAAGCGGCAACTGATAAGCCAATTTTACCAATCATGGCGCCCGCTTCAGTTGCAGTTTCCCATTGTGGCTTACCGGTTTCTTGAGCTATGACCTCAGCCATTTCAGCTTTATTGGCTTCTAGCTGATCACGGTAGGCCTCAACAATCGCTAAACGCGCTTCAAAACCCAACATAAACCAATCAAACTGTGCATTACGTGCAGCATCAACAGCAATGTTAACTTGCTCTGGAGTCGCGGTTTTGCTGTTCCAGATGACTTCTTGGTTGGCAGGGTTAATCGATGTCACTTCGTGACCTAAGCCTGCAGTCCACTTACCTTCAATAAATTGTGTCATATTTTTTTCCTACATTGCCAATACGCGGATCTGCTCACCCTCTGCAACCATAAGGCCTGCAGCAGTTTCAGCATCTAAGATCACGTTGTCATTGTCTTCTGATACAGCCAAGTTTACGGCTGTAGCGCGGTAATTTGCGAGTTGGGTATTTGAAACAATATAGCTTGTTGCATCAGCCGGTGTGTCACCAATGGTCACCTTTAACAGACGGCTTTCGCGTACAGAGCGAATGTCATGCAAGTTACATTCAACGGTGGGTCCACCATCAAAAATATCTACATAGCCACGGCACCTGAAACCTTCAGCTTGCAACAAATTAAGCGCTGGTCGAGTACTGGTATGTACTTCACCAATCACTTTTTGCGCTTCTTCTGGCAATAAACATACATAAACTGCATTTTTCGGCATCATCTCAGCCATGAATGCTTTCTGCCCGAGACCAGATAAGTAATCTGCTTCGATAAAATCGATACCCAAAAAGTGCTTCTGCAACCAGTCATAAAATGGTGAATTGCCCTCTTCGTCGCTCTCGCCACGCATTTCAGCAATCACAGTTTCGCCGAAACGGGCGGCATGTTGTGCTAAAAATAGAAAACGGCTTCGAGATAGCATGCGACCATTATTATTCTTGCGGTAACTTCCGCGCAAGAACAGGGTGCACAGCTCTGCGGCGCCGGTATAGTCATGACACAGGGTTAATGTCTCAACTTCATTGCGCACATCAATCTGTTCAGAGTGGTAAACTTCGGTACCAAGACGGTAATGGTAGAAGGCATCTTCCATACCAACAGCCGCTTCAATACCACAGGTACCAACGACTTCGCCAGTTTCTGTGTCTTCGAGCACCATTAAATAGCCTTCATCAAAAGGCTTATCGACTTGTTTCTCAAACGACGCTTCAACACGGGCAATTTTGCGCCTAAGAAGGTCTTCGTTTACGGGTAAAGATGTAAATCCATGTCCTGACTCTTCGGCTATTTGGTATAGCGCATCAAAATCAGTGGATCGTATTGGACGTATTATTAACATCTAGGAGTCTCCTCACTATCACTTGCAACTATCGAGTAGACGATGCCTTTACAGGCAAGGTCAGCACGAGAGCTCGCAAGTATCCTAAAGACAAAAAAGAAGCGCTAGGGTGACCTAGCGCTTCGTTTGCCAATTTAGGCTGCGACTACTTTAGCGACTGCTCGTTCGAAACGCGCTAGGCCTTCCGCGATGTCTGCTTCTGGGATGACTAGTGAAGGAGTGAAACGCACAACATTTGCGCCAGCAACTAAGCTCATCACACCCTCTTGGATCCCAGCGACTAAAAACTCTTTAGCGCGTCCTTGATATTTTTCATTTACCACGGCGCCGATCAACAAACCTTGGCCACGAACTTCAGAAAAAACGTCATACTTGTCATTGATCTTGGCAAGACCGTCACGTAATAGTTGTTCACGCTTTTTAACGCCATCCAATACTTCTGGAGTATTAACCACATCAAGTACCGCATTACCAATAGCACATGCAAGCGGGTTGCCGCCGTAAGTAGAACCGTGAGTACCAATCTTAAGGTGCTCAGCAATCTCTTTAGTTGTTAGCATGGCTGCAATTGGAAATCCGCCACCAAGGGCTTTAGCTGTGGTAAGAATATCTGGTACCACATCACCACGCATATAAGCATATAGCTCGCCTAAACGACCAACACCCGTTTGTACTTCATCAAATACCAGTAGTGCATTGTGCTTATCACAAAGTGCGCGAACGGCTGTTAGGAACTCAGGGTCTGCATCGATAATACCGCCTTCACCTTGAAGAGGCTCCATCATTACTGCACAGGTTTTATCAGAAAATACCGCTTCTAGTGCCGCAATATCGTTAAATGGAACATGAGTGATGCTCTGTGGCTTTGGACCAAAACCGTCTGAGTAAGCAGCTTGACCGCCAACGCTAACCGTAAAGAATGTACGACCGTGGAATGCTTTATCAAAGGCAATAATTTGGTCTTTTTCTGCACCGAACTTATTCATCGCATAACGACGAACCAACTTAAGTGCTGCTTCATTGGCTTCAGCGCCAGAGTTAGCAAAATAAACACGATCAGCAAAGGTTGCTTCTACAAGCTTAGTGGCAAGCTCTAGAGCGGGTTCGTTAGTCATAACGTTAGATAGGTGCCAAAGCTTCTCACCTTGCTCTTTTAACGCACCAACCAAAGCTGGATGACAATGACCTAAACAGTTAACCGCAATACCACCAGCAAAGTCGATAAACTCTTTACCCTCTTGATCCCAAACTCGGCTACCTTCGCCGCGAACAGGGATTACTGCTGAAGGCGCATAGTTAGGCACCATAACTTCGTCAAATTGGGCACGTGTAAGATTAGTGTTAACGCTCATTTCTTCTTATCCTTTCTAATTTGCGACCACTATAAAAGCAGTCGTATTCCGCTTGATGCCTTTAGTTTTTGTAGGTGACATCACGGTTGTTTGTTTTGCTAGGGGGACATTATTAGCGAAAACGTGATCAAAATACCAGTTTTTCACAACCTTCATGGGATCTAAAGAGCGCTGTAGTGCATAAAGAGTTGAGATTTAGAATTATCAAAGCGTATATAGCGGGGGTTTAAGCATATTTAGTCATAAAAAAGTTATCTTGCGCCCTTAAACACTAATTATTCAAACTTATTGAATAATTAACTGCCGTAATTGACGTGTATGGGCTGAGTTAGCGTAAATTCGACAGTTTTTTAACCGCTGTTTGATTAACTAACCAAAAGCAGCTGAATGATAGAAAATCGTATACCGTTTGGTAACGAAAAATAGCAGGCGTTTGGATGGCTATTTGACATTTAATCATATTGGTTAACAGAGGGGCTGAGTACTCGATGATGCTATGTGTAAAATCAGTGATAGTTGGTTTATAGAAGTTCTAATTTACGATAGTTCTTTGCATTCAATCGGATCAGCTCTTGCTCGGAAATTTCATAGTAATCGTACATTAAGCGACATTCCGCAGAGGTGATATTGTCAGCTTCCTTTAACAGGTAAACTCTAGCAAAACAGTTAGCTCTTTCGATAAGCGCTGAATCTTCATCAAGTTCAGTATATTTAAGACTCTCATCAACCGCCTTAAACGTTGCAGTTAATCGACTCCCTGCAAAACCTAGCTGTTTAAGTAGCTGCCAATTGAGTGGACTGCTGTGGGTGAGTGCTTGTTGATAAACATCTGTCGCCGGAAACTCTGTTGCCATCACGGCATCATAAAGTTCCTTATCTCGGCTAGCACTGGCTTCTCGCAGCCAAGTGCCCCAGGTAGTATCAAACATCTTAGCGCAATTGCTGATAACGCAAGTTGTGCCAAGCTGGCTCATCAAACTACAACTGTAGGCAAACGCGCGGTCTTTATTGTGTAGCTCAACTAACACCTGAGCTGCAATCGCACTGATGACACTGTAACGCCATAGCTTGCGCGTTACCCACAAAAGTTGCGGCTGGCCACTGGGCATTAGATGACGCAGGCAAAAATAGGGGATTAACGCTTGCAGGTTTTCAATACCAATGTAGTTAAGCACCAGTTTGATATCAGTCACTTGAATGTCTGAAGTTTGCGGGCGACGATGCCGAAACGTCGGACTGTTGATCATATTAATTAAGTCACGCTGTAGCCAAGGTAAGTCGATGACTAATGGACGTATACGCGCAAGATCGACCCGCTTTGAATACAACAGCTCAAGCAGCAAGACTTGCTTTTCATCGAGCTTTGAATGCTCAAGCACCTGCTCTACCGATGACAGTTGATGCTCTATAGCTCGGTTAACACTGGTAATAAGTTGAGTCGAAACAGCCTTGTACAGTGCTTGGGCTTTATGCTGTTTTTCTAGGCGGGCTCGAATAGCTTCTCTTTCGATTTCGAGTTTATTGGCATCACCTTCAAGTTCTGAGTAGATTTCATCAGGTATAGAGACAGACTTGCCCTTGCCGACAATGAGTTGCGCTTGTAGCCTATGCTCTATCTCTATAATTTTACCGGGCTTAACCCCACCCGCTACCGAAATGGCCACTGATTTACCTACTTTAAACTATCAACTCAATTAGTCGTGACTGGCAGCTGCAGTGCCTCATCACCTGTTGAACAGCGATAACCATCCAAGCTTCTCCTGAATGGTTTATCGGCTCTAGTACAAACTAATTTAGTATTTAACGCATTTCCCAAGCGCGGTATGTGCGCCCTTTCAGTTTACCATTCACAATTTTGTGCAACGCGCGCTTGGCAACTCTGCGATTAACAGCGACATAAGCACGATAATCAGTGATTTTGATTTTACCAACTTCGCTGCCATCAATGCCATCTTCCCCCGTCAGTGCACCTAGGATATCGCCTGGGCGTAATTTTTGCTTTTTCCCGCCATCGATTTGCAAGGTGATCATGCTTGGCTGAGTAGGGAATGTATCAAGCAAGTTCTCTGAAGGTAGTGCTTCATTGACAATGTCACGCTCAAGATAATCTTCAAGCAACGCAATTTTATAGCCATCCTCGTCGTTATAAAACGTATAAGCTGCACCCTGGCTGCCTGCACGTCCTGTACGACCGATACGGTGAATATGTACTTCAGTATCGAATGCGATATGGTAGTTAATCACAGCATCAAGCGCGTCAATATCCAGTCCACGCGCAGCAACATCCGTTGCTACCATCACCGACACACTCTTGTTGGCGAACTGCAGAAGAGTTTGATCTCTATCTCGTTGCTCAAGATCGCCATGCAGTGCTACAACGCTAAAGCCATCGTTTTTAAGTTGCGCAGCAACATCTTTAGTTTCACGCTTAGTATTACAAAAGACGACTGCGCTATCTGGACGATGTTGCAGCAGAAGTAACTTCAGTGCACGCATGCGGTCATTATTATTGCCCACTTCATAGAAGTGTTGATCAATAGTACTTGTTTCATGTGTCGAAGCTACTTTAACCAGCACAGGCTTGAACATTATAGAATCGGCAATAGACTTAATCTGTTCAGGGAAGGTCGCGCTGAAAAGTAACGTCTGACGCTCAACCGGAACCTGTTCAACAATGGCTTCAAGTTCCACTTGAAAGCCCATGTCTAACATACGGTCAGCTTCATCTAACACCAAGGTGTGTACATTATCTAAATCTAAACGACCACGATCTAAGTGATCAATAATACGTCCTGGTGTACCAACAATGATGTGCGCACCGTGTTCCAGCGAACCAATTTGTGGTCCCATAGGCACACCACCACATAGGGTTAATACTTTAATATTGTGGATACCGCGGGCTAACGTACGGATCTCTTTGGCCACTTGGTCAGCCAGCTCTCGAGTTGGACACATCACTAAACACTGAATGCGGAATCGCTTAACATCCAACTTATGCAGTAGACCCAAACCGAATGCGGCTGTTTTACCCGAACCGGTTTTGGCTTGACCAATGACATCTTCCCCATTAAGGATCGCAGGTAAGCTCTGAGCTTGGATCGGTGTCATCGACTCAAAACCCATGGTGGTTAAGTTGTCGAGTAGCTCAGTTTTAAGCTTTAGGGTTGAAAACGGCACTTGGCCATCGGTGTCGAGGACTGATTGAGTCAAAGTTTCTTTCCTAAGTATTTACCGCGAGAATGAAGCTCATTGCTGGCAGATAACCTCTAACCAGTACAATACCGTCGGCGCTTTGGCCTATTCTCAACAGCAATAAAATATAGTGACAAGAGCCTTAAAATTACTAGGCTGAAGTTGTCGATGATGAATGCTAACTATTATAGCGCGGTATTGTAGCAGTTATTACAGTAGATGCAGCATTCCCACGCATTTGCAGCAACAAATACTGCAGCGAGCAGTAGATTAAACCCTGTGCTTTACCTTTGAGGGCGTTGGCGCTTATGCTAAAACTAACTTTCTCGGCTTTGGGAGTACCGAATTTTAGCTATCAAAGTAGTAAGCAACTACTGAACGTGTGGGGGCAAGACAGATTGACAAGTATTGAGCAGCTTACCCAAAGCCAACGTCTTTAAAGGCGTTGGCGAAGAGTGCTTGAATGACTGCGGAGATCTAACGCTTAGAGCGTTTCACCACGTAAGGTTTTACTCAAACGTTCAATCCACCAATCCACTGCATCTTTAGCATCATCGGTTGAGTCAATCATGGTACTCAAATCTTTGTTCCCCCCCCTACGATCAATCACTGCAACGATTGGCTTGCCCGTCTGAGCATCGCTAATCATCAGCTCTATCGTCGCACTACCAACATTGGTATGTTCGCCAGTCACGATTTTAGAGATGCTTGAAATGCCGAGTCCGATAGGCATGATACTGCTCGTCACTGCCAAAATAGGGTTAGGTGTTTCAATATTGGTTAGCGCGACACTCACTCTAAGGGTTTTATCGGTTGCCTTGTCGACCAAGGTAAAGCGGTTGCTGGCTTTCTCCTTAATCTTATCGATAAGGTATTTCGACACCTCGACAATGTCCTCATCATCGAGCCCGTCATAACGATCTTTATCATCAAGCAGCAGCCAAGCCTGATCGACAATGACATTGTCATAGCGGTTTAAAACCTGATTAAGATCCGCCACACTCTTGATATTAGGCTGCGCCCACACTAAGTCACTACCACCTTCAGGCCCTGGTCTGAAATCTTCAAAAGTACTGAACATTTGCGACTTACGGTAATCTTGAACCGTACCGCAACCCACCAGCAATAACATGCAACTGATAACAACTAACCGAGCGATATTCATCTTGCTTCCTAATCAACAAACCAACATATATATCGCACAAAGTTTAAACGACCATTAAGTAAAAGTACAGTGAAATACACAGCTGTATACATAAGACAATAAAGCGACTTTCGCTACTCAGGTTTAAATACCCCTATCACTGCTCCGGTGGCTTTTTTAGCGATTTTATCTTCTGTTTGCTGCTCGCGATAATCACATACAACACACTCAATCGTTTCAATACCATTTTCTTTAAATAGAACGATAGATTCCTTCGCTTGGCATTTCGGACACTTTGCCCCAGCCACAAATCGTTTTTTCACTTTCTTAGCGGTGCTCATCGATTAGATCCCTAAGGGTAAATTCGCGCCATTTTGCCACAAAAGTACAAATAAGCCGATACCAAGCAATAGTTTTACCGCTTGGTCATAGCAGTCAGACTAGATTCTGGGCTATTATCCCCTGCAATAATTGCTTTCACTCAGACTCAAGCCGGCATAAATGATCACCATCACTCAAGCTCAACTCGTTCGTGGGTCTAAGATCCTACTCGATGAAACCTCATTAACTGTTTATCCAGGTCATAAAGTCGGTCTAGTGGGCGCCAATGGTACCGGTAAATCTTCACTTTTAGCGCTTATTCTAGGCAAGATAACTTTAGACAAGGGCGACTTTGGTATGCCATCAGGTTGGCAAACCGCGACCGTGGCACAAGAAACACCTGCGCTGGACGTCGCAGCAATTGAATATGTGATTGACGGCGATACTGAGTACCGCGCTCTCGAAGCTCAATTACATCAAGCCCAAGAGCTTGATGATGGCCATAAAATTGCCCTGCTGCATGGAAAAATAGACGCTATTGGTGGTTATGCCATTTATAGTCGTGCGGCCAGTTTACTGGCAGGACTGGGCTTTAGTGAAGCTGAGCAGTCTAATCCCGTTAAAAGCTTCTCGGGTGGTTGGCGCATGCGCTTAAACTTGGCCCAAGCGCTATTGTGCCGCTCAGATCTACTACTACTTGATGAACCCACCAACCACTTAGACTTAGATACCATGTACTGGCTGGAAGGTTGGATTAAAGCTTATCAAGGTACATTAATTTTAATCAGTCACGATCGTGACTTTATCGACGGCATTGTCGATGAAATCGTCCATGTCGAAAACCATAAACTGAACTACTACAAAGGTAACTACACTGCCTTTGAACATGTCCGCGCAGAGCGTATGGCGCAGCAACAAGTGGCCTTTGAACGTCAGCAGAAAGAACGCGCGCACATGCAAACGTTTGTTGACCGCTTTAGATATAAAGCCAGTAAGGCAAAACAAGCACAGAGTCGCTTAAAAGCGCTCGAACGCATGGCAGAGTTATTGCCATCACAGGCTGATAGCCCTTTCCATATGGCGTTTAGAGAACCAGAAGCACTACCTAACCCGCTGGTCACCATGGAACAAGTGTCTATCGGCTATGGCGAGACAGAGATCCTCAAAAAGGTTCAGTTAAACTTGGTGCCAGGTGCACGTATCGGCTTGCTTGGCAGAAATGGCGCGGGTAAATCGACGTTAGTCAAACTGCTTTCCGGTGAACTTTCAGCAATGAAAGGTAAATTTGAATCCAATCCAGGCTTGAATATTGGCTACTTTGCCCAGCATCAATTAGAGTTTTTGAGCTTAGATGATACGCCGCTGCAACACCTTGCACGCCTCGCCCCTAATTCAAAGGAGCAGGAGCTACGCAACTTTTTGGGGGGTTACGGCTTTAATGGCGATATGGCCGTGGCACCTGTTCGTCCATTCTCCGGTGGCGAAAAAGCCCGCTTAGTATTAGCGCTATTGGTTTGGCAGCGCCCTAACCTATTGCTACTCGATGAACCTACCAACCACTTAGATTTAGAGATGCGTCACGCGCTCACCATGGCGCTGCAGTCATTTGAAGGGGCGATGATTATCGTATCACACGATAGACATTTACTGCGTCTTAGCTGCAGCGATTACTACTTAGTGGATCAAGGTGAAGTCAAAAGCTTTGAAGGCGATTTAGACGACTACCATCAATGGTTACTCGATGCCGCAAAAGCCGCCAACAAAAGTGATACCGGCCCCGAGACTAAGCCCACTCAAGACAAAAAACAGCAAAAGCGCTTAGAAGCTGAACTTAGGCAAAAGCTGTCACCAATAAGAAAAGTCCAAATTAAGCTAGAAAAAGAACAGCAAAAGGCAAATGATCGCTTAGGTGAGCTAGAGCAGATGCTGGCCGATGCCAGCCTCTACGACGCCGATAATAAGGCAAAGCTCACCAAGGTACTCAATGAACGAACAACGTTGACTCAAGGGTTAGAAGAGAGTGAGATGGAGTGGCTTGAGGTTCAAGAGGAGATTGAAAAAATTGAACAAAGTGTTCGTTCTGCACTCTGAGTATATAGGGTAAGATATAAAACAAAGGGGCCTTGAGTCCCTTTTTTAATGGATGAAGATATGACCTTTTTAAACAACTTAGACTTGAGTTTGTGGCAAGACTGCGACGACATTTATCGTAAACACCAACAGCTGTGTCTGAGTTTTCAGGATGAACATCAGGTCAATGTTAACTTGTTATTGCTTGCGCTTTGGCTAGATAGCCAAGAGAAAATGCTGTCCGCCACACAATGGCAAACACTACAACAAGACACACTTAAGTGGGAAGAGAAGGTACTTCTGCCCTATAGAAAACTACGTCGTCTGAGTAAGTCTTGCTTAAGCGACACCGAATACCAACAAATGCTCGAGGTAGAGCTGATGCTGGAGCGTAAGTCTCAAAGACTTATATTGCACGCCTTAAACCAGCTAGCATGGCAAGGTGACAGCAGTAACTTATCCAGCTATTTAGCCCTGTTTAACCTCTGCAGCGAGCACTACCCATGTTTAACCTCTGCAGCGAGCACTACCCATGTTTAACTATATAGTTAGATAGTTAAACATAAAAAATGCCAGTCTCAACGACTGGCATTTTTAGTTTACTTAAGCCTTAGTCAGACTTAGAAAACCAATTCTACGCCGGCAAAGTAGCCTTTGAATTGCATATCGGCTGTCACACCATCAAAGCCATTGACATCAAACTTAAAGTCACGGTAACCGGCACGGATGCGATAATCCACAGCGGCACCATCAAAGTTCCAACCAAGACCGATTGAATAATCGTACACATTTGACTCATCTACGCCCATCATCACATCAGCAAAACCATACAAGCCTAAACCTGGAATACCAACCTGGGCATCGACATAACCCATCACGATACCGCTATCGATATCTTTTGACTCTGGGTGGCCTGCATCAGATACTCTGAATTCACCGTGCATAACTTTATAAGCCGCACCAATATCTAACGCGACAATATCGTTATCTAGAATTTCGTAATAAAGTACAAAGTCAGTATTACTCAAGTCTGTTGTCGCATTAACATCGCCAATAAAGCGATTATCGTTAAAGCTAAAGTCAGCACCAGACATGCTGCCTTTACCTTCCAAACGGTTTTCACGGATCTTAACATTAGGAACTAATGGGATTGGATGCTCAATCGCAAGCCAAACGCTACCTTGAGAATCGTCTTTGTAGTTAAACTCTTGCTGTGGCTGGCCTCTTTCAGCAAAAGTACCGCTGGTATCAGCTTGCCAATAATCGCCACCCACTTTAAAACCAACAACAGAAGCAGCATGAGCAGAAGTGCCTACCAAAGAGCCTAATAGTGCACACGCCAATAATGTCTTTTTCATAGTTAACCCTGAGTCAATAAGTTAGTTAAATCGATAACCGCTGCATTTGCGCGGGAGATATAGTTCGCCATCACTAACGAGTGATTAGCGACAACCCCAAAGCCCGAACCATTAAGGATCAATGGGCTCCAAACGGATTGTTGTGTTTCTTCAAGTTCGCGAATGATTTGACGCAAACTCACTTGAGCATTCTTTTTCTTTAGCACATCAGCAAAATCAACTTCTATGGCTTTCATGAAGTTAAGCAGTGCCCATGTCGCCCCGCGAGTCTCATAGAAAACATCATCTATTTTCCACCAGCTGGTTTTTATCTCTTGCGCCACATAACCAGGTGTAGACTGACTTGCTGAACTGTCACCCGATAAGTCGGTATTTAGCCTTTCTTGACCCACACTAGCTGAAAGTCGTTGCGACATACTGCCTAAGCGCTTTTGGATCTCTTTCAACCATTCATTGAGGTTGTCAGCGCGAGCATAAAACTGTGCATCAGGATTCTCAGTCGCAATCATGCGACCACGGTATAATTTCAACAGCTTAACCGCATCACGATACTCGCTTTCAGCACTGGGGACCAACCAACTGGTGTGCTCAATGTTCAGCTTTGAATGCGCTGCTAGCAGATCTTTATCGGCCGTTGATTGCGACTGGGAACGACTAAATTCCTTTCGCATAATAAGCGCCAAATCACGAGCCTGTTCTATTGCACCAAACTCAAATGCCGGCATGTTATCCATTAGGATCGATGGTGGCGTAACATCATTCGATAGCCAGCCGCCAGGCTTATCCAGCAAGGCCTCAACGGTCAATATAAGCGACGTCGTCGTGGCATAACCGGTGACTTGGCGTCCATTATCTTGCTGGTAAACCTCTTGCTCGATAACATCCGGTTCAATACTCCACCAAACCGCCATAAGGTAGCCAATAAAAAAGATTACCGCTGCGATTCCGACGCCTTTTTTCCATGTCATTTGCATTAGCTTTATTCCTTAATGATGATGGTGGTGCTCAGACTCTACTAAGCTTGCCTGCTTTTTAACTGGCAACGAAATCAGTTGCTGCTTGCCATCTGAGAACGTTAGGGTTAAATCCACTTTACTCTCTTCAGCTAAAGGTGTAGTCAGCCCCAATAACATGATGTGATTACCTGATTCCGACAGTACTAGGCTGCCATGAGAGTCTATGTCAATGCCGTCAACTTGGCGCATTTTTATCATGCCGTCTTCATCAACAAGAGTGTGCAGCTGTGCCTCTTTTGCAAAAGGGGCTTCAACTGCAATAAGTCGTGTGGCAGGGCCATGATTTTCTAAGGTGATATAAGCAGCGGTATTGGGCACACTTGGCGGCATTGCACGCACATAACCGTCAACCAGCATTACTTGCGCAAAAGCCGTAAATGAAAAGCAGCTAAGCAGCGTAAGGTTAAACAGTTGTTTGAATATTTGCTTCAATGTCTTAAACTCCATTTTAAAACCCAATTCGCAACATGAGGACATAACGAATGAGTACGATTCAGGTTAAGGACGATAACGGGGTACGCATTATTACGTTTAATCGTCCAGACAAGCGCAATGCGCTCAACCTTCAAATGTATACACGGTTAACAGAATACCTTATCCAAGGCGAATCAGACAATGAAATTCGAGCCTTTATGTTCCGTGGCCAAGCTGAATGTTTTACTTCAGGTAATGATGTTGCTGACTTTTTAAAAAATAGTAACTTAGGTGTAGACCATCCCGCTTTTAGGTTCCTATTTTGTCTACTCGACTTAAAAAAACCTGTCGTCGCTGCCGTTACCGGATCCGCTGTTGGTATCGGGACAACCTTGTTACTGCATTGCGATTTAGTCTATGCCGATGCTAGCGCGAAATTCCAATTGCCCTTCGTAAGGCTAGCCTTGGTGCCAGAAGCTGGCGCAAGCATGTTATTACCGCAGATAGTTGGCCCAGTGAAAGCGGCAGAGTTAATTATGTTGGGCGAGAGCTTTAACGCGGCAGCTGCACATTCGTACGGGCTCATCAATGACGTTATTGACTCTGATGACATTTTTCAGTTTGCGTTGCATAAAGCCAAGCTTTTGGCACAGCAACCCCCCATCTCTTTGCAGGCGACTAAACGGCTAATGCGTTATAACAGGGAAGAGGTAAGAACTCAGATGAAGAAAGAACTCGCGGAATTTGCGACTAGGCTTGCAAGTGATGAAGCAAAATCTCGTTTCGCGGCATTTTTAAAAAAATAGTTGCCATCTAACTAGGCGAACAATTTCAGAAGGCAGGCTTGCTTATGTCGGTATCGATTTTAGCAAGCATACCTTATTGAATAACATACTAACTCGCTGAGTGAACGATGAGTATTACTCGTCGCACCGTTTATTTGATCACTGCTGGCACTATCAGCCTCTTGGCACTTAAACATCTGCATTAGCATTAGCATGGCTTTTCCCATTTAGGTAATACCAAAGCAAGTACAAAGTAGATAACTAAGCCCATTGCCGGATTACAAAAAACAGCCAGTGCGCATACCACACGAGTCCATAAGCATGACCAGTCAAACTTATCTGCCATTGCCGCAGCAACACCACAAACCAATGATGAAGGATCTTTTAATCTATTAATAAAATCAGCCATTTGAAACTCCCTTTAACTTCAGATTTAAATTTTTAAATCCAATCTTTTAAACTTAGTCTTTCAATTTATGCCACTGTAGCGAGCAAACAATACAAGCAAACATCGCTAAACTAACCACCGGCAGTAATAACAAACCAACAAACTGAGCAATAAACCACATAATTAATCCTCAATTAGTGCGCTTGTTACTAATGGCTTTTCAACCTTTTCAGCTGTTAGTTTGGCAGCTTTCAAATCTTCATCACTGCTTAGTTCGAACATCATTTCTGACATTTGTGATTGAATAGAAAGACTCAATTCTGTTTGTGCTTTACTGACCATGTCTTGCATTTGTGCGCTAATGTTTTGCTCCAAACTGTTCGCCACTTCAGTGACCAACGACGTTTCTGCTTGAGCAGAAACACTAGCAGCTAACAACACAGCAGTTAATACAGAGGTCTTTACCGTTTTCATAACAATAGAATTAAACATAATGGATTCCTTTTCGAGTTTCGCCTAATTGCATAGAGACTAATACAAGTGGCGTGCCAACTTTTTGAAATGCTGTTAAAGCATTGATAAGTATGCACTTGGCATCTTACTCAGGAATTTTTACGGTATGGAGTATGACGAGGAGTAACTAACGTTAGTGAAACTCACCATGCACTGGTGAATTTCACTACAAGCAATTTTCAATTGGATAATAAGAGACAAATTAAAGGCTAATAACTGCTTTCATCTCTTGTCTAGCCTGGGTTATAACTTCGATCCCAGCACCCGATTTATGCGCGTTTTCACTTAAATAACGGCGCCATACTCTTGAGCCAACTTCACCTTGAAACAATCCGATGATATGGCGAGTAATGTGATTGAGGCGTCCGCCCGCTTGTAAATGTTTCTCTATATAAGGAAGTAGTTTCTCTAAAACAGCATCCCTGCTCAATACTGGCGTATCAATACCGCATAACTGTTGATCGACTTCAGCCAGTATATAAGGGTTTTGATAAGCTTCACGCCCAACCATCACACCATCGAGTTGCTTAAGATGCGTTTTACATTCAGCCAGTGTTTTAATCCCGCCATTAAGGCTGATACTTAAATCGGCATAATCACGTTTGAGCTGATAAACACGCTCATAATTTAACTCTGGGATCTCACGGTTTTCTTTAGGGCTTAGCCCTTGCAACCACGCCTTGCGGGCATGAATAATAAAGTCATCACAACCCACTGCTTTTACGGTATCGATAAATTGCGTTAAAAACTCGTAGCTATCTTGCTCATCAATACCAATACGCGTCTTCACGGTCACCGGAATATCGGCCACCTGCTTCATTGCATCGACACACTCAGCAACCAATTCAGGCTCAGCCATTAAGCAAGCACCGAAACGACCGCTTTGAACACGGTCTGATGGGCAACCCACGTTGAGGTTGATTTCATCATAACCACGCTCAAAGGCTAGCTTGGCACAGGTAGCAAGATCTGTAGCATTAGACCCACCTAGCTGTAATGCCAACGGGTGCTCCTCTTCGTTATAAGCAAGGTAATCACCTCGTCCATGAATTATTGCTCCCGTTGTTACCATTTCTGTATATAGCAGCACTTCAGAGGACATCAATCGCGCAAAGTAGCGATAATGGCGATCAGTCCAATCCAGCATGGGTGCGATAGAGAAAGTACGGTTAAGTTGGGTTTGCATATAATTACCAGTAAAACGAAAACAAGAAACGATTCGGGCGCGCATTTTACACTGCCGGCTAACAAAACAACAGGAGAAAAGCCTTTATGGTCGAGCGCTACGCCAGCTCGGCCATTATTTATGAGATGAAATGATATACGTTTCTAGTGCCTGCTGTAGCCACAAGGGTGAGACTATTTTTCCATCCGCGTCTCGCCTTAGCCACAGGTAAACTGTGGGATCGCTAAAGCCTTTCAGTAAGCATTTATCCTGTGAATAATCTATTTTTTGGGCGTGTAAGCCATTAATGCTAGCGAGAAAATCAACAGCACATTTCACACCGACGACCATCACCGCACGAGAGTTTAGTAAGCTACTCGCGGCGCTACCAAGATCGGGTGCGGTAGCATATACCTGCATCGGTTTACCTTGTGCTTTAGCATAAATGCCTAATGGTGATCTGTTGGCAGGAAATGGCATCGTGACGAGCTTAACAATAGGGAAGTCAGTCATATTGTCTATCGTCGGATTATCCCAAACAGGATGCTGTGATTGGGCAACTAAATACCCACCTCGATGTTGGATAATCGATTTAGATAACACTTCTTTTCTAGTCGATGGCCTAAAGCAGATCGCCGCGTCGATCTCCCCGTCAATAAGTTGCTGCTCACTCAGATCTGACCAAGCTGTTGTTGATACTGCGATATTTGGCTTTTGGTTATTAACTGCGGCCTTTCTAATAATTTGCTGTGCAAGCCCTATTTCTAATTGAGGAACGGTGCCGATAATGATTGGCGGCTCTGCAGGCGATACACTCTTGATAGCATCACTTTCGATAGAGCGACTACAGATTAAAATTTCCGCTAGCAAAACGTGTAAACTGTGGGCCATCTCAGTTGCAACGAGCTGATTATTGATTCGCACAAAAAGAGGATCATCAAAGACCTCCCGCAGTGAATTAAGCCCTCGGCTAACTTTGGGTTGAGATAACGATAAGTCACTTGATACAGCCTTAGTACTGCCCTTGAGGTACAGTTGACAAAATATCTCTATGGTACCAATACTAATATTACTCAGTTTTTTCATGTCCACCTCCAACTGGTAAGGTCATATTGCTGTTGATGTACCCCTGTATTTCATGATTTAACCAGTCTGGTATCGACCCGCTTTTTCTTGTTTGGGTGATATAGTGATGATACTGACCACTTCGCTGATTAATGAGATCACAGAGAACATCGTCCAGCGCTAATGATCCGATTTCACCGCGCTGACATAAAAATTCAATCGCATCTCGGTAACATAACAGTGCAATTGCATTACTGTGCTCCAGCTGAAGCATTAAATCCGCAAGTAGGCACACTTTTGCAACCACGTTTAAACCACTGTTGCTGTCAAGGGCATAACATTCAAGGGGATCGGTAACATCATCCAGTTCATTTCCAGCAAAGCTAATATAGGGATAATCCAATATATCAATGAGACTCAATGGCTGAGTTGCAGTAAGAAGTGGGTGATCCTGTCTGGCAACCATGACATAAGCGTCAGACTTAACGATTAACGTTGAAGACAATTGCTCTGTGTTATAAGCACTATAGGTAACCGCAATGTCGACACGCTGCTGCTTTAATAACTCGCCGACGTTGCTATTACAGGGTTTGATATGGAATACATAGTTTTCATTTTCTTTAGACGATCTTTTTTGTAACTGCCGTAGAAGGTTCAGTGACAAGGTTGGCGGACACGCAATGATCAACTCTCGTTTTCGCACTTGTGTTTGATTAAGGTCGATCTGTTCGCATTTTTTAGCCAACTGAACTATTTTCTTCATTTTAGGATAGATATCATCGGCAAAGCGGCTTCTTTCAAACCCCTGCTGTTTTCTGATAAATAGCGGGGCATCCAATGAGTGGCGGATAGATTTTAAGCTGCGACTTATTTTAGATGTGGGAACGCCAAGTACCTGACTTACCGCTGTAGCATTTAATAATTCGTACAGTAAAACAAAAACTTGGATATCAAATAAACTATTGGTATTTAACTTATTCATTCATCCTCTAAACACGCGTTTAATGCACCGTTTGCTAACATAAAACAATTTTTACCGCTTAGATATGCGTGTGCTCAATGTTCCATCTGCTTACTTTAGTTATGCCTCAATTTTGTGACACATGCATGTTGATTGATTAAAGCTATCGATTTCACTTTGTAGATTTGCGATATGCGAATTTCACATTTTCACATAACGAATACAAGCCCATCGCACTAACAAACAAACAATAAACGATACTAACCGCTAACAACCCCAGACGGTGCAGCGCGAACACCCAGAACAACCTTTATTACCGGCATTTAAAACCAAAAAACAACATCGTACATCAGTGATCAACTTCATATCTACGATCAGGGGAAATATCTAACATTTCATCAACCAAAAGTGGTTACTTTTAAGGAACGTATGATGATGACAACAAAAAAAGCATCGTTAGCTCTGTTGATTAGCTCCGCATTTCTAATCTCAGGCTGCTCAGATGGTGAAGATGGAAAGAATGGTGAAGATGGTCAACCAGGTGGACCGGGCGGGCCCGGTGATCCCGGCACCTCTGGCCTGCATATCGATATGGCGGCAGAGGCAATGGCAGAAATCAGCAATGCGACTTATGCTGACGGTATCATTACTGTTGATTTCGACCTGGAAAATAAACAGGGCGTTGGTCTTCATGGTCTTAGTGCTGAAAACGAGTTTCATGATTTCCGCTTCTCATTAGCTCAGCTGCAAACTAACACTGGCTCAGAGCTTAAACAGTGGATCTCGCTGTTAAATGACGCCACTAATGATGACGGAACTACATTCGAGCAGGGATTCGAGCAGATAAAGAATTGCGCAGAGTGCCTTGTAGATCATAAAGATGGTACCTATACCTACACATTCAATACTAACTTAACCACAGCCGTTGATCCTGCAGGAGTGGTATTTGACTCATCATTGACTCAGCGTATCGCTATCGAGATGCAGTTTGAGTATGACTCTGGCCATGAGCTAGCTGAAAATGCCCATTATGACTGGATCCCAGCGACCAATGCGACCGAGGGTGTAGAAACTCGCGAGCTGGTAACACTTGAAACATGTTATACCTGTCACCAACCAGATAGCCTTAAGGCTCACGGTGGTCGCAGACTTGATCTTGAAAACTGTCAGTCATGTCACAACGGCATCGTCTCAGATCCAAATGATGTTTCAGTTGAGTTAGGTCATATGGTGCATGCTATCCATATGGGGCCTGAGCGTGAAGGCAAAAATGCTGAGGGCAATGTTGTTCCAATGCCTTATACCATCGCTGGCTACGGCGGTGACCATGCATTTGATTACCCTGCATTCCCAACTAAACCGTTTATGGACTGTGCCGTTTGTCATGTTCAAGATGAAACGCTAGCCGACAAAGATCTATGGCTTTCAAATGCGAACGCGAATGCATGTACCGGTTGTCATACTGATTCTCCGGCGCAGCATAAGTCAGATAAGAACCCTGAATTAGTTTGTACCGATTGTCATAGTGCAGCAGTGCATTCCGACCATAAGAAACCTTATGAAGCGGCGAAAGACTATGATGTAACAGTCTCAAACGTAGAGATAAATGCGAATAACTTACTTGAGTTTGATGTACAAATCATCGACGCTGATGGTGTTGCAGTAACCGATGATGAGGTTTATCAGAAAGGCTACTCTAACCCTTATATGGTCGTAAGCTGGGATGTAGAAAAAGACTATCCTGAGTATGCCAAGTCTGTTGATACAGATACTCAAACTACGGGGTCTACCTATGATCATAGACGCTTTAGCTTAAAAGGTGATGGCTCTACCACTTATGCTAATGGTGTATTCCATGTAACCACAGAGAAGGTTAAGCCAAACAAGATAGATGACAATACAACTGTTGATAAAACTTATACTTTAGATCTTCCTGCTACTATTGCTGATAAGTCGTTAGAGATTTTACCTATTGTTAAGGTCTGCTTCGAAGAAGGTACTGGCACCCGTACAGATTGTACTGCTGATAATGCTTACCCAGCTTATTTACAGGTAGAAGCTTACCGTACAGTATTAGGTGATGCTGACGCCGTTGTTGGTGAGCGTCGCGCCATTGTTGATACAGCAAGCTGTTTTGGTTGTCACAGCCAAGAGTTCTACCATGATTCAAACGGTGTGAACTGTATTGCTTGTCATACTAATGATAAGGGCCTTAAAGGTAATGGAGATGCTAGCAATGGCGTTGCCTTGCTAAAATCAACCAGCTTCATGTACAAGGCACATAAAGCCACTGGTCATGACAATGGCCACGGTGGTAGCGGTACCATCTTGAAGACAGATTGTACAACGTGTCACTCAGCAACTGAGGGCTATGGTGGTCTTAAGTATGGCTTTGAGTTAGGCCGTAATGCTGGTCAAGCCCACACAATTCCTAGCACTCAAAGTCCAGCTGCCGATGAGACAGTTGAAACTTGGTATGCCTCTGCTGATGCTGCAGCTTGTATTAGCTGTCATCAGAAGTACCTATCAGATGCAGCGATGTCGCATATGGAACTAAATGGTGCTTACATTGGTGCTGATAAGGCGTTGGCTAAAGATGCGAAAGAAGCTTGTGCCACTTGTCACAGCCCGGCGAAAGTCATGGAACACCATGGGTTTACTTTGTAATTTGCCCTTGTAAGAACAGAGTGTCTAATTTGTCCCTAGGTTTACTCTAACGTTTTACCCCCTGCAAAAGTCAAAGGCACCCTCCGGTGCCTTTTTTGTGTGTAACAGAGATGAAAAGTCAGCTGGCACAACCATTAGCCCTTTTGATTTAAAAAGGCTGGTTGACCATTACCCAGAACTGACTATCTTCACTACCGAAAGCAAGTTCAGCCCTGACCACTATACTTTCAACCTCAAAACGTGCGCCAATACCTGCGGTCCACTGCAGATCATCGTGCAGTGCCTGCGCATCAAATTCATCGGCAACCTGCCCCGCTTCGGCAAAAGCGACCCATTGCCACCAAGGTATATCGTACAAATTAAATACTGGCCACTGTTGCAGTGGCTGCCATCTTGGCTGAATGCGGTACTCGGCGGAATAAAGCACCGCCGAACGCCCAGTAAATCGCTTACTGGCGTAGCCTCTAAGCCGGTCAAAACCGCCTAAACTAATCCCAGTAAATGTTGGTGGACGATGATAGCTCCCATCGCTCTGTGCGTTCCACGTTGGCGTGTCAGCCAAATAGAAGTTAAACGCCATGACCTGCTGGGCAAACCAATCATTTGCGCCAACAGCAAAGAATGCACTTTGCTCAAACTCCCAAGTTGTCCAACTACTACGATCTGCAGAGCCAAAGTCGCGACTGAACTTGAGGCTTGTTTGCCCGCCTTGGGTGCTGTCTTTACCATTGTCACGGTTATCCCAGTCTAACTCTAATGCGACACCTTGGGACTTTTGCGGCAAATAGTCATAACCTTGTAGCTCTCGCGTTTGCACAAAGGGGCTGACTTTAACGCTGGTCACACCCGAGGTTAGTGGGTTCCACTCAATGGGCTCAGCCGATCTTGCCAAACTACGGGCGGCACCATTAACGCCACGCCCCCAAGGCAACACGTATTTAGCGTGAAATCGGGTGTAGGACTCATCGCCTAGGGTCACCACTTTTTCAGCATCTTGATAAGGTTCAGCCAACTCAGAGAGATAATAGATACCCTCTTTAAACTGGGCTTGATAGGTTTCTAGCGAAAATAGCCAGCTATCGACTTCAGGGATCTGATAATTATGCGCACTTAAATAGCCTATCCAACTATCGTTAGCACTATATAAACCGATACCCAATATTGACGCTTGTACTTGGCCTGCATGTTTAACAACTCCTGCGCCGCCCAGTGCGGTACTTAGCGATTCAGATGAGAAGGCAAACGGCACCGCAACGAATTCGGCACTGGGTGCTGTTACCGTCGTTGTCGTTGCAACTTGCTCTGATGTTGTATGAGCTGTATCGCTGGTATTAGTGGATTGATTTTGCGGCTTTGTTTCTAAAACAGGGCTGGCAAATACCATTGGCTGCATTAACAGCAGTGCAGCAGGAGTTATTAATCGTATTTTCAATTTAAGAGATCTTCACACTGATGATGGGCATCCCGCCTCATCACAGCAGCACATAAATTTATTACTTGCTCAATCTAGGCAAACAGCGACTCGGGGCGTTAGTTTGGTGACTAGCTCATAGGCGATAGTACCAATATGTTCTGCAACCTCTTCAACAGGGAGCCCTTTACCCCATAGCACAGCGAGATCGCCGACGTTATCTTTGGCATTAGCACCAAGATCAACTGTCAGCATATCCATCGACACTCTACCGACAATCGGCACCAAACGGCCATTCACTAATACGGGCGTGCCTAGTGGAGCATTGCGCGGATAACCATCCCCGTACCCAATAGCAACAACCCCGAGTTTAGTGTCTTTATCAGCCGTCCAAAAACTGCCATAGCCTGCACTTTCACCCGCTTTATGCTCTCGAATGGCAATCAATTGCGATACTAAATCCATCGCTGGTAGTAAGCCGTGCTTGGTGCCTAAATCCCCCAAAACGGGTGACACGCCGTAAAGCGCAATACCGGGTCTTATCCAGTCAGCTTGGCTTGAATGCCAAAACAGTGCTCCGGCTGAATTAGCCAAAGTTCTATCCCCTGGCAAGTTTTGGGTTAACGCATCAAAAACTTTTTGCTGCGCTGCGGTACTTGGATTACTCGGCTCATCGGCACAAGCAAAATGAGTCATTAGATGGATAGGTTTAGCGACATTATCATTGGCCAGTAACCTTTGATAGGTTGAGTCGAACTGCTCAGGAGAAAAGCCGAGACGGTGCATTCCGGTATCAATTTTAAGCCAGACTGTAACAGGTTTTGGCAATACTGCACTTTCTAACATCTCAAGCTGAGACTCATGATGCACCACGGTTTCAATGTCATGCTCAACCAAAGCGACTAGATCGCCGACTCGAAAAAAGCCTTCCAACAGCAGAAGCTTAGCTTTAACCCCGCCCGCTCGTAATGCGAGCGCTTCATCTAAGCGAGCCAAGCCAAAACCATCGGCATTATCCAAGCACTGGGCAACATTCAGTAAGCCATGGCCATAACCGTTGGCTTTAACAACCGCCATCACTTTGCTTGATGGCGCTAGCTCATGCAATCTCGCTAAATTATGCTTGAGCGCCTTACGGCTAATTTCTGCTCGTGGGAATGGTTTCAAGAGTAACCTTGTTGTATCTAATCAAAAAATAAGAGCCTCAATGAGGCTCTATTGTAGTTAATTGTGTAGCAGAAAAACTATTGTTAACAACAATTAATCTTCTTCAAACTGCGGACCAGAGTAATTATCAAAACGAGAAAATTGTCCTTGGAAGGTTAAACGCACGCGGCCAATGGGACCGTTACGCTGTTTACCAATAATAATCTCTGCGGTGCCTTTATCTTCAGAATCATCGTTATACACTTCATCACGGTAAATAAACATGATCAAGTCGGCATCCTGCTCAATCGCACCAGATTCACGCAAATCCGAGTTAATCGGACGTTTATCAGCTCGTTGCTCCAATGAACGGTTTAGCTGTGATAGCGCAACAACTGGGATCTCTAACTCCTTGGCCAGCGCTTTTAGTGAGCGAGAGATCTCCGAAATTTCTAAAGTACGGTTATCTTTCAGTGCGGGCACCTGCATTAATTGCAGGTAATCGATCATAATCATCGACAGCCCGCCATACTCACGGGCAACACGTCTTGCTCGGCTACGCACATCAGTTGGCGTTAAACCTGAACCATCATCGATATACATCTTACCTTGCTCAAGCATGATTCCCATGGTGGACGATACCCGCGCCCAGTCATCATCATCTAATTGCCCGGTACGAATTTTGGTTTGATCGACTCGACCCAGTGACGCCAACATACGCATCATGATCTGTTCTGAGGGCATCTCTAAGCTGAAAATAAGCACGGGTTTATCTTCATTCAATGCCGCTTGCTCACACAAGTTCATCGCGAAAGTAGTTTTACCCATTGATGGACGCGCGGCAACAATAATTAAATCACCCGACTGAAAACCTGCGGTCATTTTGTCGAGATCGCCAAAGCCACTCGACACCCCAGTCACACCATTGGTTGGGTTATTGTAGAGTTCTTCAATTTTATCGACGGTTTTTTCTAGGATGGTCTTTATGCCTTCAGGACCTTCGTTAGCATTGGCACGCTGCTCGGCAATCTTAAATACTTTGGTTTCAGCTAAATCAAGCAGTTCACTCGAGTTACGCCCTTCAGGATTAAAACCGGCATCAGCAATTTCGTTAGCCACCTTAATCATGTCACGCACTACCGCACGTTCACGTACGATATCGGCGTATGAATGAATGTTACCCGCACTCGGCGTGTTCTTAGCAATCTCACCGATATAAGCAAAGCCGCCCACATCTTCCAATTGATCTTCAAGCTCTAATTGTTCAGAGACGGTGATCAAATCGATGGGATTACCCACACTAGCTAAAGATTCCATTGCCGCAAAAATCGTCGCATGGGCGCGCGAATAAAAATCCTCTTTGACTACGGCTTCGGCAACTCGATCCCATGCGTCAGAATCTAACATCAAGCCACCGAGCACAGACTGCTCTGCTTCAATTGAATGCGGTGGCATCTTCAGCGCATCCATCTGCAGATCTCTGGGCTTCTCTTTGGCCTTAAAGGCGCGTTGCTGTGACATTAAATCTCCAAAATTCCAACAATAAAGCAAAATGTGGTATAAAACGGGCTTAAGCAGAGCAGACAATTAACAACATCCAACCTGCAGATAAAAAATACACAATAACAAAATAAGGAAAGAACATGCGCAATGCATTGATTGCCGCTATTGCTCTCTCTACAGGGATGTTGTCATCCTCTGTGGTTAAGGCCGATGAAGGACAGTGGCAGCCGTATCAAATGCCCTCTATCGCTGACAAGCTTAGCGAACGTGGTATCGATATACCTGCTAAACAGCTAGCAGATCTTACTAGCTACCCTATGAATGCTGTTGTCGGTTTGGGCTATTGTACCGCCAGTTTTGTTTCGCCCCAAGGCTTAGTTGTCACAAACCATCATTGTGCTTACCGCGCCATTCAATATAACAGCAAAAAAGAACATAATTATCTCGCCGAGGGTTTTTTAGCAAGCAGTAAAGATAAAGAACCGACGGCTGGCCCTAATGAACGTCTCTATATTACAGAAGCCGTCACCAATGTATCGGAGCAAGTAAAAAAAGATATCGGTAACGATCCACTGCTTCGCTTTGAAAATATCCAAGCCAACCGTAAAGCGCTCATCAAAGAGTGTGAAAGTGATGAAAACTACCGCTGCTCAGTCCGAAGCTTTCACAATGGTTTAGAATACTACCTCACTAAGCAACTTATCATTCGAGACGTTCGCTTAGTCTATGCGCCACCAGAAAGTGCTGCTGCATTTGGCGGTGATGTCGATAACTATGAGTACCCACGTCACTCTGCTGACTTCACCTTTTTACGTGCTTATGTAGGTAAAGATGGTAAGCCAGCCATTTTCAACAAAGACAACGTACCTTATGAGCCGAAGAGCTATCTAAAAATTAACGCCGATGGTGTAAAGGCCGGTGACGGAGTTTTTGTTGCCGGTTACCCAGGCTCAACCAGCCGCTATCGCTTAACAAGCGAACTTAAGTTTGCCAGCGATTGGTTATATCCAACACTCGCAACACGTTATCAACTGCGTATAGATACTATTGAAGCGATGAGCGGAGCCAATAGCGACGTTAAAATAAAGTACGCGGGTAAGCTAGCAGGTATGGCTAACCGTATGAAAAAGTACAATGGTTTACTGGATGGATTTAAGGCCACCGATATTGCGGGTATTAAGCAGGGCCGTGAAGATGACTTTAAAGCTTGGCTGGCGCAAGACAAAACTTACAGCTCTTTTCAAACTCAGTTTGATGAACTAGAAACCCTACTGGTTGAGCAGCGCAGGCAACGTCAAACACGTTACTACTTCAACAATGCTCAGAGCAGTGCCCTACTTGATACAGCTAACAAGCTGTATCGCCTAGCAAAAGAGAAAACTAAGCCGGATGCTAAGCGTGAAGAGGGTTATCAGCAGCGCGACATGAAGATGTTTAAAGCACGTCTAAAGCGTCTTGATTCAAGCTTTGCTATCAGCGTCGATAAAACGCTATGGTTACAAGACTTAGAAGCTTATTTAAAGCAAGATATTCGTGTTAGCGAGCTGGATGACGCGTTAAATGAAGGCGATGTTGAAACTACGCTATCTGAAAAACTAGATGCACTTTATGCATTAACATCGTTAACCGATAAAGATAAGCGACTCGCTTGGATGGATGCAGAAGCTAACACATTCGAAACCAGTGCCGACCCTTTCATTCGTCTTGCCGTCTCATTGTATGAGAAGAACATGGCCGCCGAGAAAGAAGCTAAAACATTGGCCGGTAAGTTATCGATGGCTCGCCCTGATTACATGAAGGCAATGATCGCCTACTACCAATCAAATAACTGGCCAGTATACCCAGATGCTAACGGTACCTTACGTATCACCTACGGTATGGTTGATGGATACCAATCAAAAGATGCTCTCTACAAGCAACCATTTACGCGCCTAGAAGGGATCCCCGCTAAACATACAGGCATAGAGCCATTTAGCGCTCCGACTAAGTTGTTAAAGACAATTGCAGAGCAGCGTTATGGTAGCCATAAAGTCGAGACTGTTTATCAAGATCCCGCTTCTTGGATATGCCGACTATTCTCTTGCCTAGACAAACCAGAGCAATTTAACTCTGTCCCAGTCAACTTCCTGTCGAGTGTCGATACTACTGGTGGAAATTCTGGTTCACCGGTGTTTAACGGTAAGGGCGAGCTAGTGGGCCTTAACTTTGACTCCACTTACGAAGCGATTACCAAAGATTGGTTCTTCAACCCTACAATCACCCGTGCGGTACATGTCGATATTCGCTACATACTGTGGATGATGGATGAAGTTGACCATGCAACGAACCTCATCGAAGAGCTGGATTTAGTCAAAAACTAACCCGTTACTCTGACATATAAAGGCAGGTTAACTAAGTTTGCAGCTTAGTTAACCTGCCTTTTTTTATCCACTAACTTCCCTATCTGATTAATCCTACCTCCTATCGCTATAGGAATAAGTGTTTCAACACATTTCAAAATGTGTTGACTTATTTCAACAGAAACATCTAGAAATACAACATAAACCAGCAGTAACAACTAATCACCACTACATGAGCAGTGCTAATCACCAGTAAGTCAATAGTATTAAGAATACACGTTCGATAGAACGATTTGATCTAAGCTATGCAACCATATAGCATCGACCCCGTTACAAATAAAACAAAATAATAACAACACAAGAACATATGTTTCTACAAGGATTGAACATGAAGACAGTAAATTTCAAACGCTCTTTGCTAGCGGCGTCAATTACGACGTTACTCGCAATTAGCTCCCCGGTATTAGCGGATAGCGCTGCAGGATCCATTTACGGTAAAGCCTCAAGCGGTACTGAAATCACTTACAAAAATACAAAAACAGGTGTGTCACGTACCATTACAGTTAACGATACTGGTCGATTTAAAATGAACAGTATTGCTCCAGGTACATATATCGTTAGTGACAGTCTAGGTAACGAGCAGCAAGTTACTGTTGTAATTGGTACCGGTGCATTCGTTTCGCTAGCTGATACAACAGAAAGATTAAGCGTTGTAGGTTCGCGTATTAGTTCTATCGATACTTCAAGCGTTGAGTCTTCAGTTGTATTTACTGCTGAAGATATTGCTAAATTGCCGATGGCAAGAAACTCTGTAGCAGTTGCATTACTTGCACCTGGGGCTATTCAAGGTGGCGATGCTTTTGGTAGAAACCTACCATCATTTGGTGGATCTTCGATTGCTGAAAATGGCTATTACATTGATGGAATGGATGTAACCAACCTTCGTACGATGTTGAGTTTCGCTTCAGTTCCACAGGATGCAATTGCTCAAACCCAAGTAAAGACGGGCGGTTACAGTGCTGAATACGGCCGTTCACTTGGTGGCGTTATTAATGTTGTGACGAAATCAGGCTCTAACGAGTGGGAATTCGGCGGTTCAGCATACTATGCACCTGACTCTCTTAGGGCTTCAGGAAAAGATGTAAGACTTTTAGATATCGACGAAAATGGTGATGTGTATGACACTCTAAGCACCTCAAATCAATACGATACTAAAGACGAATTAGTATACAATGTCTTTGGTGGTGGCGCCATTATTGAAGACTCACTTTTCTTTTTTGCAAATATTGAAGGAAAAAACAACCAGCGTGAAAATTATGGTAAAGATAGTAGTTATGAATATACTAATACCACTCCTAACTACCTCGCTAAATTAGATTGGTTTATAACTGATAACCACTCTATACGCCTTACGCATATTAATAATGAAGAAGAGTATGACCGAACTAACTACTTTAATGACCTTGATACTGATGGTAACCCTATAGTTGGAAAGCATGGCGAGCAAACAGGTCAATTCAGTTACAAAGAAGGCGGTACAGTTAACATTTTAGCCTATACAGGCCATCTTACTGACGATATAACCTTTAATGCTATGTTTGGTAAGCTAGAAAACACCTACCTTAAAGTGCCTAACCTTCCTGGTGATGACTGTCCAGCGGTATACGACACAACTCCTGGTAATAACTGGGTGCCTATCGGTTGCTGGAATAAACCTGGGCAGTTTTATATTACAGACCAAGTAGAAGATAAAGATGAACGTGAGAGCATGAAGTTTGACGTAGATTGGGTTCTTGGTGATCACAGTCTTCGTTTCGGTTATGACTCACAGAAATATGATTCAACTTCTCCGGGCACCAACCCATCAGGTGGTGTTTATTATCGTTATGCAAATGCTTACGCAGGTAACGACAATACAATTAACGGTGTAGTCCTTCCCGAAGGAACTGAAGCTGTGCGTGTACGCTTACACAATACTGAAACAGCAACTTTTGGTGTAGAAAATACTGCTTGGTACATAGAAGATAACTGGCAATTGAACGATGATATGCTCGTATACTTAGGTGTACGAAGTGAATCTTTTGAAAACATGGATGGTAACGGTAATACGTTCGTAGAATCTAGCAATCTAATCGCTCCACGCTTAGGCTTTACATGGGATGTTAACGGCGACTCTTCTGCAAAACTATTCACAACTCTTGGACGTAGCTACATTCCAGTAACAGCTAATACTAATATCCGCTCAACGCGAGTAGAGACATATAATCAAAGCTGGTACTTACTGCCTGATGGTCGTAAAACGGATGGCTCTGAAGCGCCTGTAACAATAGGTGATATAATTGGTGCACCAATTATTGACAACCAGATACCACAACCAGAACGTATTGCTGATAAAAACTTGACCCCTATGTACCAAGATGAGTTTATTATTGGTTATCAACAATTTATAACTGACGACTGGAGTGCTGGAGCCAAATTCACAGCAAAAACACTGCAAAATGGTATGGATGATTTCTGTGGTCACGATGGATTTACCAAGTGGGCTGCTGACAATGGGTATGATAACTTTGACCCTAACTCTATGGCAGGCTGTATGTTAATCAATCCAGGTGAAGATATAACAATCGCGATGGATCTTGAGAATGACGGCAACCTGACCTCTGTAACCACGCCTAATTCATACCATGGATTACCAGAGTATCAGCGTGATTACTATGGTTTAGAATTAACTGCAGATAAAGCAATGAGCAACGGTTGGAAGGCTAGCTTTTCGTACGTACTTTCAAGAACATATGGTAACGCAGAAGGTTATGTGAACACTTCTTTAGCACAAGAAGATCCGGGTGCAACTCAAGATTTTGATCACCAGAACTTTATGCATGGTTCAGAAGGTAACTTACCAACAGATAGAACCCATCAATTTAAAGCTTTTGGTTTATATGAAATCACAGAAGAATTGCTCGTGTCGGCAAATATCTCTTTAGTTTCAGGGATCCCAATGAGCTGCCAAGGCTTCGTGAAAACGGATGACATGCTCACTGGTGATGGCACAACTGGCTACGATGCGCCAAACTTCAGTAGATATGGTGCTTCAAGCTTCTACTGTATGAGTGATGATGGACAACAGGAACTTACTGAACGTGGCGATGAAGGGCGTACGCCTTGGTTGTTTAATGCCGATCTTGGTATAAGCTATTCGCCTAATTGGGCTGAGGGTCTAAGCCTTAAAGCCACAGTCTTCAATGTGTTTAATAACCAGGAAGATACAACTTATGATCAAGTGAATGATTATGAGCAAGGCTCAACGGCAAGAAGTCCTAACTACTTACAGGCTGCATCTTACCAATCACCACGCTACGTGCAATTTTCAGCACACTATAGCTTCTAGGACGTTTGAATTAATAAAGACAAAACGGCAGCTATAGCTGCCGTTTTTTTATGCCAATTAAAGCGTAATACCAATTACATTAAAAGTTTGATTTAATAAAGGCGACTACAATCAATGGACTATAAATACACTCTTCTGATGGTTTTAAGCTGCTAGCTAGCTAAGCTAGGCTAGCAACACCCAAGGGTTTAGCTGTATAACCAGCCGTTCGAAACATGCCAAACAATCGCAGCAAGCTCAAGACGCTTTTAAAAAATTCCAACTGGAAACGATCCTTAACACACCTGGGCAGCTACCTCTACATCACGTTGACGTTTGGTTCCAAGATGAGACGTGCTTTGGTCAGCAAAACCAAACAACACATCGATGGGCTAAAACAGGAACAAGACCTAGGATAGTGAAACTGCAGCAGCTTGAGTACGTGGACTTATTTGGCGCCGTGTGTCCAAGTTCAAGCCAAACGTAAGCCTTGATCACGCCTTTCGTGAATAAAGAGGCGATGACACTTCACTTGAAACAGATTTCACAAGCTACCCCGGATGGGCGTCATGCTCTGGTAATCATAGGTTGTGCAGATTGGCATACCATGGCACTTTAACAATTTATCTTTGTTAAAGTTACCGCTCTATTCACCAAAATTAAATCCAATAGAACTTTTTTGGGTTTTGATGACATTATTGAGCAGCTATCCAAAGCATAGAATACTTTTATTTCAGATAAAAATAGGGTGAAAGCCTTATTCTAGAGAGATTGGATAAAATTGGTCAATTAGTTAATGCAATGGGGATAATACATGCGGGCTATATCAATCCAATTACTTCAAATTCCAGACATAAAAAAACACCGCGCTAATTAAATTAGTGCGGTGTTTTAAATTAAAGCTTTGCTAATACCAAAAGGTATTAAGGCAAAATATTAGTCTTCTGCAACAACAGAAAGCTTAACAATTGCTTTAACTTCAGTATGAAGTTGAACTTCAACTTCAAAATCACCAGTGTTGCGCAATGCACCTAATGGTAGACGTACTTCGCTTTTAGCAAGCTCAACGCCAGCAGCAGTAACTGCATCAGCTACGTCACGGTTACCAATAGATCCAAATAGCTTGCCTTCGTCACCCGCTTTAGAAGCGATAACAACAGACTCAAGTGCATTGATTTTCTCTGCACGAGCTGTAGCAGTAGCTAGTTGACCCGCTAACTGAGCTTCTAATTCAGCACGACGTGCTTCAAAGACTTCAGTGTTAGCAGCGTTAGCAACAACAGCTTTACCTTGTGGTAAAAGAAAGTTACGTGCGTAACCTGATTTTACAGAAACTTGGTCACCCAAGTTGCCTAGGTTAGCGATTTTATCAAGTAAAATAACGTTCATTTTATATTCCTCTAAATTAATGCAGTTTACTGATGTAAATCAGTGTACGGCAGTAGAGAAAGATAACGAGCACGCTTGATAGCGCGAGCTAGTTGACGTTGATATTTAGCATTTGTACCAGTGATACGACTAGGAACAATTTTACCACTTTCAGTGATATAGTTCTTCAAAGTAACGATATCTTTGTAATCAATCTCGGTAACGCCTTCTGCTGTGAAACGGCAGAACTTGCGACGACGGAAATAACGTGCCATGTGACAGTCTCCTAAGTTTTCAATTCGACATTTTCAGCGTGTAATACCAAACGATTTTGACCATTTCTGCTCTGTTGCAGATTAAGGAAACCTTCGACTTGGATTTCAACGCCGGCTTTCAGATTTTCTGTAACGCTATTAAAGCGTTCCCCACTTAGCACAACTTGAATTTGGCAATAAACGTTGCGTAACATTTCTGCTTCGTAACGCTGCGATTTGTGTTCCAACATCAGTACCGTATGGGCAATGCCTGCTGGGCTATCAAACCGTCTAGAACGCGTAATGGTTCCCGCTAATATCAAATTGTTCGTGGTCACAAAAAAACTTACTCAGCAGTGTTTTCAGCGCTTTCTTTAACTTCTACAGTAGCTTCTGCACGAGGTGCACGCTCTTCAGATGAACGACGTGTATCGCGTTCGTCTTTAGCTTTAGCCATTGGAGATGCTTCAGTGATGGCAGCTTTAGTACGCATAACCATGCTACGCAAAACAGCGTCGTTGAAACGGAAAGCAGTTTCAAGTTCTTCTACAGTTTCAGCAGTAGTCTCTACGTTCATAAGAACATAGTGAGCTTTATGCAACTCGATGATTGGGTAAGCCAATTGACGACGGCCCCAATCTTCTAAACGATGGACTTGACCACCAGCTTGGGTAAGAATACCCGTGTAACGCTCGATCATACCTGGCACTTGCTCACTCTGATCAGGGTGAACTAAAAATACGATTTCATAATGACGCATTTTTTGCTCCTTACGGTTATCTAGCCTCGTTGTTGGCTCAGTCAAACCTAATAGAGGCAAGGAACTAATTAAAGTGACTGATTTAAGCCGCGGAATATTACATAAACTAGCGACATAATTCAAGCAATAACTTCCCAGCGCCGTAATTACCTTAAATTAAGCGGGCTATCACTGGCATCTCCTGTGAATAACGCTATTTATGGCCTAAAAATAGATAATTGAGTCATTAGTCGTCAGCTTGAATCTAGTTTGCGCTGCTGCTGATTCTAGGTATGATGTCGCATTACATGATTTTACTTTCAACTAAAAGCATCACGCCAAGAATAATAATGCCTAGAATCCTCACAGCAGCTATCGCTCTTTGTTGCTCTCCAGCAGCCTTTGCACTTGTACCGCCTGATTATCAAGAACCGCCTAGTGATTTAACTGCCGAAATCGAGGCGGGTTTTCAACTCAATACCGGTAATACTCAGTCGAGCAGTTTTAACGGCAGAACAAAAATTGTTTATGATACTGACGCGACGCGGCAAGAGGGTACAGTCAAAGCCTACTTCGCCGCTGACGATGAACAGACCACTTCAGAGAAGTATGAGTTACAACTTCAATCAAGTTATAAACTCTATAGTGGTTATGTTTTTGGCCGAGGAGATTTTACCTGGGATAAATTTGGTAGTTACACGCGAATTTCCACAATATCAGGTGGTTACGGCTTCGATGCGATAGCAAACTCAAGCACCAAATTAAGCTTAGAAATTGGTCCCGGTTATCGTTACAACTTGCCCATAGGCACCGACAGCATTCCTGAGCCCGATGCGAATAAAGATCTCATCTTACGTACTGCGGCAAAGTTTGAACAAAAACTGCAAGAGTACACCAGCCTAAATGCCGACTTAACCTCAGAAGTGGGCGAAGATAACAACACGCTAACCTTGGATATGAGCTACAAAAACACCCTTTTCCAAGACTGGGCCTTCAAGATCGGTGTCAATATCAAATATACTCAAGTGGTGCCTGAAGGCGCTAAACAAACAGACACCATTACCACCTTTAATTTGCTTTATACCTTTCAATAGCGACGTAACACGCTCAGGAGTTAATTTTCTGCGACTGCACGCTGGTTGAAAGAACTTTCGCTAGCTAGCAAAAATTGAGCAATACGGGCAGCAACACGATCACTTTAACTTGGATCCGTTTCTGCCCGTATCAGCGCTAGATAGAGCTTAAAAACGGCTACCTAAGCTGCTGCATCAAATAGGCATAGACCATTGAGCTTAACTCAGCAGCTTGATTATTATCTGCCGCCCCAGCATGGCCACCCTCAATATTTTCGTAATACAGCACATCGATACCCATAGCTTCCATTTTTGCGACCATTTTACGCGCATGGGCGGGGTGAACACGATCATCACGAGTTGAAGTGGTGAAAAACACCTTAGGATATGCCGTGTCTACTTTTAAGTTATGGTAAGGCGAGAACCCTTTAATGTAATCCCATTCTGCAGGAATATCTGGATCGCCATACTCACCCATCCAACTAGCCCCCGCGAGTAATTTATTATAGCGCTTCATATCGAGCAGCGGCACTTGGCACACAACCGCATTATAAAGTTCGGGTTTACGGGTGAATGCAGCCCCCATTAATAGGCCACCATTACTGCCCCCCTGGATGCCTAAATGTTGACTTGAGGTGATTTTTCTAGCAATAAGGTCTTCCGCTATCGCTTCAAAATCTTCATAAGCCTTATGGCGGTTCTCCTTTAGCGCCGCTTGATGCCAAGCAGGTC
This sequence comes from Shewanella sp. KX20019, assembly GCF_016757755.1. NCBI lineage: Bacteria > Pseudomonadati > Pseudomonadota > Gammaproteobacteria > Alteromonadales > Shewanellaceae > Shewanella > Shewanella sp. KX20019. The sequence goes on from NZ_CP068437.1 coordinate 4,369,387, forward strand.
CATATTCACCACCACCGCGAATATTAGACAATACATAGACACCGCCTTGCTCAAGCCAGTTTTTGCCAATCGTGGCCGAATATGAAGGTCGTAATGAAATTTCGAAGCCACCATAACCATAAAGCAGTGTTGGGTTAGTGCCATCAAGCTTAAGGTTTTTAGCCATCACCACAAAGTATGGCACCTTGGTGCCGTCCTTCGATTGAGCAAAGTACTGCTTTGTCTCGAACTTATCAGCAACGAACTGCTGCTTCATCGCCTTTATCTTGTTAGCCTTCATATCTTTGCCATCAAACAGATACAAACTTGAAGGCTCTAAAAAGCTAGTGTAGTTAACAAACACCTCATCACTATCATCTTCACCACCAAAGACACTTAATGTACCGTTAACATCAAATGGGGCTTGCTGAGATTGCCACTCACCATCCTTTTGCGCATAGCGCATTAACTTACTCTTGACGTTATCAAGCCAAGTAATAAGGATTGTGCTTTTGGTAAAGCGTACTTGGGAAATAGAAGCTGTTGCAGTGGGTTCAACCAACACGCTAAACTCTGGCTTTTGAGCAATAAGCTTATCGAGATCGGTGTAAACTATTGCGCCTTGTTTAAAAGTCTTACCTGCAACTTTTAATTCACTTTTAAGCTCGATATAGAGCTGGTCATTAAAGTAACCTTTAATATCTGCATCCATTGGCAGCGGTAACGTAATGAGTTTATCATTGTGATAGGCATAGTGCTGAGCAGTGTAAAAAGTCAGACTTTCAGAAACTAATTGCAGTGACTTTTTGTCGTCATAGATGACATAACCAGAGACTGCCACTGAAGTTTTGTCGCCACTAAAAATAGTTTTAGCGGCTGACAACGGAGTGCCTCGCTGCCACTGTTTAACCACTCTCGGATAGCCTGAATCAGTCAGGCTATCGCCATCAGAAAAATCGGTTCCAACAAAAACAGTGTCTCTATCTATCCAGCTAACGCTTGATTTGGCTTCACCCAAGGCAAAGGGCTGCTGCTTATCTTCTACAAATGATTTGCTGTTTAAATCAAATTCACGAACTTCCACGGCATCAGCGCCACCGCGAGATAGTGACACTAGGCAACGGTCATAATCTGGATAACGACAACTCATGCCCTTATACACCCAATTAACGCCCTCGGCCTTGCCCAAAGCATCAATATCTAACACTGTTTCCCATTTGGGTTCAGCCTTGGTGTATTGCTCCATAGTCGTTCGACGATAAATACCTCGCTCATGATCCTCATCTTTCCAAAAGTTATACAGGTAACCATCCATGCGACTGGCATAGGGGATCCGTTCCTTATTGTTAAGAATCGCTAAACTGTTACTGACTAAACCGTCAAACCCCTTATAGGATTTAATCTCTTTCGCCGAGATAGCATTCTGCTGCTTAACCCACTCAAGGGGCTTAGCGCCCTCGACATCTTCCAGCCACAGATACTTGTCTTCCTCAGCTAAAATAGGTGCTGCTGCGGCAATTGAACTTAACACGCATAAGGATAAAATTTGATTACGCATTTAAACATCCTGTTCTTCGAGTGATACCGTTTTAATAGTACAATCAAACTACTGCATGTTGTGTAAAAGTTAAATAGCAATTAAATAATAATCAGTGCCCAGCGCTGTAACCTTTCCGCCAAAAATCGATTCAGCTGAACTTTCTATAAACCAAATACAAAAATGCCGAAGCGGTATAAACCGCTTCGGCATTTAGCATTAGTACTTAATACAGCAAACTAGGCCGTAATAAGCGACTTACTTAGCGATACGTTGACGTACTGCTTCAAATAAGCAAACGCCAGTAGCCACTGAAACGTTTAAGCTTGAAACACTACCCGCCATAGGAATAGATACCAGTGTATCGCAGCTCTCGCGCGTTAAACGGCGCAGGCCTTTATCTTCTGCCCCCATTGCAATAGCAAGCGGGCCGGTTAGGCTGGCTTGGTAAAGCTCACAATCAGCCTCACCTGCCGCGCCAATAATCCAAATACCTTTATCTTGTAAGCTACGCATTGTCCGCGCTAGGTTAGTCACCTGATATAACGGAACAATCTCAGCTGCGCCGCAAGCAACTTTACTAACAACTGGCGTTAATCCGACAGAGTTGTCTTTCGGTACAATAATACCTTGTACCCCAGCCGCGTCGGCGTTACGTAAACAAGCACCCAAGTTATGTGGATCAGTCACGCCATCCAAAATCAATAAGAATGGTGTTTCAGTTGTTTCCAACATCGCGTTCAAGTCATTGTCGTTAAGAATTTTGGCTGGTTTGACTTTAGCCACGACACCTTGGTGTTGACCGCCATCAGACTTATCGTCTAGCGCTTTACGTGAAGCGTACTGAACGGTTACGCCCCATTGTGCTGCAATCTCTAATATTGGCGTTAGTCGTTTATCATCGCGACCTTGTAACACCCACATTTCTATAACGCGCTCAGGACTATTGTTAAATACAGCTTCAACGGCATGTAAACCAAAGGTAACATCTTGCTTTTTCATCTATTTCTTACTCGTTTTACGCTTCGCTGGCTTGGCCTTTTTAGCCGAAGACTTTTTTGCAGAAGCTTTTGTCTTAGTCGTAGTTGCTTTCGCACCACTGCTTGATTTATTTTTACTGCCAGAGCGTGAACGCTTGCCTTTAGCAGCACTCTTTTCTTTATCGGCAAGTTTAGCACCCTCACGATTAACGCGCTCTCTGGCGGTCATTGGCTTGCTCGGCTTACGACGCTTACCGCCAGCAGAGTCGCCTTCCAGCATCAGGTCAATTTGACGGTCATCAAGGTTTACAGCAGCCACTTTTACCGTGACCGTATCGCCGATTTGATAAACTTGCCCAGAAGCCTCACCAACCAAGCGTTGACGCATATTATCGTACTGATAATAATCACTGCCTAAACTTGAGATGTGCACTAAGCCGTCAATGAACAGGTCATTTAGGCGAACAAACATCCCGAAGTGAGTCACTGATGCCACGACGGCTTCAAACGTATCGCCCACATGGTCTTGCATGAACTCACATTTAAGCCAATCACTTACATCACGTGTGGCTTCATCTGCGCGTCTCTCTGTGGTTGAACACTCGACACCTAGCAGATCAAGCTCTTCAATCTTGTAGCAGTAACCGCCGTCTGCAGTCCACTGCTCGGACTGCTCACCCTCTTGTTTTTCTAACAAGTAACGGATCACTCGGTGCAAAATCAAGTCAGGATAGCGACGAATTGGCGAGGTAAAGTGTGAATACTCTTCTAATGCCAAGCCGAAGTGGCCTTCGTTATCTGGTGTGTAAGTTGCTTGCTTCATTGAACGTAGCAACATTATTTGGATAAGTTCAGCATCGGGTCTGTCTGCAACTTGCTCCATCACCGCTTGGTAATCTTTTGGCGTCGGTTCTAGCCCGCCCTCCATCGTCAAGCCACGCTCTTTAAGGAAATCCTTAAAGTTGGTGAGCTTTTGCTCCGATGGCGATTCATGTACGCGGTACAGCACTTCACCTTTGTTCTTTCTGACAAACTTAGCCGAAGCCACGTTTGCCAAGATCATGCACTCTTCAATGATCTTATGCGCTTGATTACGATTACGCGGCACAATTTTTTCAATTTTGCGCTGCTCATTAAAGACAAACTGGGTTTCTGTGGTTTCAAAAGCAATAGCACCACGATCGCCACGAATACTGTCTAAAGTCAGATACAAAGATTGCAACGTCTGCAAGTGCGGGAATATAGGCTTAAGCTTATCACTCACCTCACCACCTTCAAGCATATCTGCAACCTGAGTATAGGTTAGACGTGCATGCGAGTGCATAACCGCGGGATAAAACTTATAGCCTGACAACTTACCAGCAGCAGAGATAGTCATCTCTGCCACCATGCAAAGACGGTCGACCTCTGGCATCAAAGAACATAATCCGTTAGAGATCTTCTCCGGTAACATTGGGATAACTTGTGATGGGAAGTAAACAGAGTTGCCTCGTGAGCGTGCTTCTCTGTCTAAGGCTGACTCTGTACGCACATAATGACTTACATCAGCAATCGCTACCCATAAACGCCACCCCCCAGACTTTTTCGTTTCTGCATAGACTGCATCGTCAAAATCACGGGCATCTTCACCATCAATCGTCACCAGCGGCAGATGACGTAGATCGATTCGACCCTCTTTGTCGGCTTCGGTCACTTCATCTGGGATTTTTCGTAGTTTTTTCTCAATCAGCCCCGACCATTCATGTGGCAAGTCGTAATTGCGCAGTGCAATTTCAATCTCCATACCCGGCGCCATTTGCTGGCCAAGCACTTCAGTGACTTTTGCGGCCGCTTTGACATAGCGGCCAGGTCGACGGGTTAGCTCTAAAACAACGATATCACCTTGTCTTGCACCTAATCGGTCTTCTTCAGCAATCAGTATCTCTTGAGTGATGCGGCGGTCGTCAGCAATAACGAATCCCATACCGGCATCAAGATGGAAGCGGCCAACAAGTGCAGCGCTTCGCTGCTCAACTAAACGCACTATCCTAGCTTCACGACGACCTTTACGGTCAACGCCTGCTTTTTGCGCCAGTACTTTATCACCGTGGAAGTACATCATCATGTCACGGTTGTTGATATAGAGATCGTCACCGCCCTCTTCCAACTTTAAAAATCCAAAGCCATCACGATGACCTATGACTGTGCCAGTCAGTAAATCCATTCTTTCTGGTAAGCCATAGGCTTTACCACGAGTAAACACCAATTCACCGTCTCGCTCCATAGCTCGCAAACGACGACGTATCGCCTCTAGCTGCTCTTCACCTTCGATGTTGAGCGCGTTTGCAATATGTTCACGGGTTAACGGGGACGTTTGAGAGCGTAAGTATTCCAAAATATACTCACGACTTGGGATGGGATTGTCGTACTTTTCTTGCTCTCGCTTAATATGCGGATCTTGTATCATTCATGTTCCAAATTATTGGCATAACTGCTGTCAGCCATGCTTATTGTTGCGTTCTCAGGTGTTCTTTCTTTGCCCTAGCTACTGCGCTGGGCGGCATTTTTGCCTCTAACACCTTTAACAAATTGGTTGCTTCGGTTTGCACTGTTTCATCGCTAAACACTTCGTTGTATAGCCAATGAAAGCCAGTTTCATAATCGCGGGGGCTACCATAGCCTTCACCAAATAACCGAACCAACATTATTCGCGCAGGCAGATCACCTGTCGCGGCTGCTGGTAGCACATAGTGCACAGCACGTTCTTTATCTTCCATGACGAATTTACCGTCATGGTAATACTCAGCCATTCTTACCATGGCTTCAGCACTGCCTTGCTGTGCTGAGGTTTTTAACATCGAGATCCCGCGCGGCGGGTTAGCCTTTACGCAGATCCCGAAATTCAGCATTTCAGCCCAAAGGTACTGATACAAAGGCTGCTTTAACACTTCAGCTCTTGCTTCAATATCTTCAACTATCTGACAGTCATCGCCTGTAACTTGAGTTAAGTAGCTTTTGCTGCGAATTAACTCAACAAGTTGCTCTTGAGTATAGACGTCTACCGCTTTGGGAGTCGCCAAACTAGGCAAAGAAATTATCGATATTACAATAATTAACACATAACGCAGCATAAGGTCTCTCAATGACAGTGGGTTAATTCAAGCGCAGAATCTCAAGGCTGCTAGCAGCAAATTCTAAGCGTGTTCTGTCTTTCATCATCGGCAGTATAACGCATTTCTTGAGTACAACCTGCACATTAACCATTTCTGATTACTGGGCTTTTATAAATTAGCTTGCAATAAAAAGGCCGCTAATCGCGGCCTCTTCTTATTAACTAAACGGATTCACCAGAATCATGGTCTCGTTTCTATCCGGACCCGTTGAGATAATATCAATCGGCGTTTCTAACAACTCTTCTAAACGCTTAATGTAGTTAATCGCTGCCGGAGGCAGTTGCTCTACAGATGTCGCGCCAAATGTTGTCTCACTCCAACCAGGTAAGGTTTCTAAAACAGGCGTGACCTGCTCATAGCCTTCTGCTGCTAGCGGAGTTGTAGTAGCCACAGTTCCATCAGGATACTGGTAGCCAACACAAATTTTCACTTCTTTAAGACCATCTAGAACATCTAGCTTAGTCAGGCAGAAGCCGCTAACGCTGTTGATTTGAACTGCACGCTTCATCGCGACAATATCTAGCCAACCTGGACGACGCTTACGACCGGTAGTCGCACCAAACTCGTGACCCTTAGTACCTAAGTAGTCACCAATTTCGTTTTCCAATTCCGTAGGGAAAGGACCTGCACCAACACGCGTGGTGTATGCCTTCATAATACCCAAAACGTAGTCAAGATGACGAGGACCAAATCCTGAACCTGTTGCAACGCCACCTGCGGTGGTGTTAGAAGAGGTTACAAATGGATAAGTACCATGGTCAATATCGAGTAACGTGCCTTGAGCACCTTCGAATAGAATTGGTTCACCAGCTTTACGTGCCTGATCAAGAAGCTCAGAAACGTCAGTGCACATACTCTTCAAGTAATCAGCAATTCCAAGAGCATCTTTCAATGTCTCTTCATAATCAACTGCTTCGCACTTGTAGTATTCGGTCAACATAAAGTTGTGATAAGCCATCACTTCCTTCAACTTCTCGGCAAACAATTCTGCATTAAACAGATCGCCTACACGTAAGCCGCGGCGTGATACTTTATCTTCATATGCTGGACCAATTCCACGACCCGTTGTGCCAATAGCTTTATTGCCACGCGCTTTTTCGCGAGCCATATCTAATGCACAATGGAATGGAAGAATTAGAGGACATGCTTCAGAAATTAATAAACGTTCCTCTACAGGTACGCCACGCTCTTTAAGCATGTTAATTTCTGTCATCAGTGCGTCAGGTGCAAGCACCACGCCGTTACCAATAATGCATTTTACATTATCACGTAAGATCCCTGATGGAATAAGATGAAGAACGGTCTTGTCGCCATCGATAACAAGAGTATGACCCGCATTGTGGCCACCTTGGTAACGAACGACATATTTAGCCTGTTCGGTAAGAAGATCGACTATCTTACCCTTTCCTTCGTCACCCCATTGGGTGCCGAGAACTACAACGTTTTTGCCCATTATTTGCTGCACGGTAGTGGTTAAAACGGGATTTTAGCAGATCTATAGGGGCGGTAGGCAAGTATTTTATGAAAAAATAATCAATATAACCACTCCGACAGTGACTAAAGAACCACCTAAACGTTGCAAAAGCTGCTGATTTTGATTGGAAATTTCTTTTAAATACGCTCGCCAACGATTTGGAAACAAAAGAGGACCAATTCCTTCAATTATTAACACTAAACCCAACGAAAGCATGATTAACTCAAAAGACATAACAATGTATCTCCTATACCGAACAGTAGTGATGGTTAACGTCATTATTTTCTAGAGACGAGAGTAGTATTTGCACCCATTAACCTGTTGAGCTCATCATATTCTATCTCGTCACTACAACAAGTGACACTGACAATAAATATGTCACTCAACCCAAGGTTTATAGAAATTTACTTTATAGGGAGCTCTCACTTACATAACCCAGCCTCTAATCGGATAAGCGCTAGACGGTAAACATAAGGCAATGCCCTAAAAGCCATCTTGGTGATACTAAAAACAGATAATTTGTTAGGCGCTACTAGATTGTCCTCTACTAGCATTTTCCGGCTTAAAAACGGCTTAAGACACCTTTAAAGGCTTTCCACCTGCCTATCCACAAGTACTGCGAAGAAATGACAACAGCTAGGCTGCATTTGGTTTGGTTTGGTTTGGTTTGGTTTGGTTTGGTTTGGTTTGGTTTGGTTTGGTTTGGTTTGGTTTGGTTTGGTAGACAATGAAGCTGAAAGGTGAATTTTAGCCAATAAAAAACCCAGCATATAGCTGGGTTTTTTGAACTCTGAAAGCGAAAATTAACGCTTTGAGAATTGTGGCTTACGACGTGCTTTACGTAGACCAACTTTCTTACGCTCAACTTTACGAGCATCACGGGTAACGAAACCAGCAGCACGTAGAGAAGGACGTAGAGACTCGTCAAGTTCCATCAACGCACGAGTAATACCGTGACGAATTGCACCAGCTTGTCCAGTGTTACCACCGCCCTTAACTGTTACATTGATGTCTAACTTATCAGTCATTTCAACTAGCTCTAGTGGCTGACGAACAACCATACGAGAAGTTTCACGACCGAAATATTCGTCTAGAGGTAGTTTGTTAACAGTGATGTTACCAGTACCAACTTTAGCGAATACGCGAGCTGTAGATGTTTTGCGACGGCCAGTGCCGTAGTATTGAGTTGCAGCCATTGCTATAATCCCGTTTAGATATCAAGAACTTGAGGTTGTTGTGCAGCGTGGTTATGCTCTGTACCAGCGTAAACTTTAAGCTTACGGAACATGGCACGGCCCAAAGGACCTTTAGGTAGCATACCCTTAACTGCTTTCTCAATAATCATTTCAGGCTTATGATCTTGCAGCTTCTCAAAAGTAATCTGCTTAATGCCACCGATGAAACCAGAGTGTGAATAGTAAACTTTGCCTTTAGCTTTGTTTCCAGTCACTGTAACTTTCTCAGCGTTAATAACGATGATGTAGTCACCAGTATCTACATGAGGCGTATACTCTGGCTTATGCTTACCGCGTAGGCGAGTAGCAATTTCAGTAGCGATACGACCCAAAGTTTTACCTTCGGCGTCAACGACGAACCAATCACGAGTGACTGTTTCTGGTGTAGCAGTAAAAGTAGTCTTCATTTTACAAAAACCCAATGTTAAAATTCTGTCTCACATGCTAATGCCACTATTGGCAAAAACACAAAAAATGCCTTTCCCCGCCCCTTCGAGCAAAGAATTAGGCTTTACAACTTCCACCTAGAGTGGTGGATAACGAGGGCAGGTGGCGGATTATAGACAAAGATGGGTTAAAAATCACCTAATTTTTAGATAAATTTCTATCTCTTTTTAAACATTTGCTCTATCAACGCTATCGTTTACCCTCAGATGCTCTAATAACAGCGGCCAACAGCCCGCTTGAGAGCAAACCAACTGACTAAAAAGCAGCAGCGGTTTATCTTTGAACTTAAGGTAAATGCTCTAAGGCTAAATAATCGTGGGACTGCATTTCAGTCAATCTCGAGCGACAACGTCTAAACTCAAAATTCAGTAAGCCTTCAGTATAGATATCCTCTAAAGAGACAGCCGATGAAATAATTAATTTAACGTTACGCTCATAAAACTCATCCACCATGGCTAAGAATCGACGCGCGATGTCGTCACCGGTTAAATGCTCACCCATCTGCTCAACGTGACTCAGCAGCACCGTGTGATAGAGTCTCGCGACCTCCATGTAGTCTCGCTGGCTGCGCGGACCATCGCATAATGCTCTAAAATCAATTAACAACACCCCTTGGGCTTGTTGACGGATCTCAATAACCCGACCATCAATGACCACGCCCTCTTTTGAGACTTCAGATTCCGGAGCTAATTTGGCAAAGTACTCTTGTAGATTTTGTTCTGCCTTATCATCTAATGGCGAATGATAGATCTCAGCCTGTTCAAGTGTTCTTAATCGGTAATCGACTCCTGAGTCGACATTTAAAATGTCACAATGTTGATTGATTGCCGCTATCGCAGGTAAGAACCGAGCCCGTTGCAAACCATTACGATACAGCTCATCTGGGATGATGTTAGACGTCGCCACTAGTGCGACCCCTTCCGCAAATAGGGATTCAAACAATGAGCCCAACAGCATGGCATCGGTAATGTCAGAGACAAAGAATTCGTCAAAGCAGATAACCTGATACTGTGTCGCCATTTTTTTAGCGATAATAACCAGCGGATCGCGTTGCCCTTGTAGTTGAGCCAAATCAATATGCAACTGGTGCATAAATCGATGAAAGTGCGCCCGCAGCTTTTTATCACCTGCAATGGAATCAAAGAAGGTATCCATTAGATACGTCTTACCACGACCAACACCGCCCCATAAATAGAGCCCTTGCACACTTCGCTTTGATTTTTTCCCAAACAGAGAAAATAGCTTACTGGTACTACGCCCTTGGCTGTTGAGTGCGGTCAGGTCATCATAAACCCGCTGTAGTTGCTTTACCGCTTCCTCTTGCGCAACGTCATAGGAAAAGTCATCTCGAGTTAAATCTTGTTGATAATGCTGCCAAGGCGTTAAATGCGACACGTAAATCATTCTCTATAGGTAGGGGACAAACACAAATCAGCCACTTTAAGCTGTTTGTCGATTAATTATAATTAAACTATTGCAGTAAATAGTACCACGGCCGAATGTCGCAATGTATATTTGGCTGCATCTCTCTTATTAAAGTAGTCATTGGAGTCAGTATGGAATGGGCATTAACCTTTGCCGCCTTTGTTATAGGTAGCGTTTTTGGGTACGTTGGGCATAGTGTTTTAACGAGAAAACACCAAGATAAAAATCAAAAGCAGCAGTTAGAGCAAACACAACTTGAGCTGAGTCAATATAAGCAAGAGGTGGTTGATCACTTTGATGATCATCATAAACAGCTGACTGAACTCACCAACCTCGTCAATAAGGTTAACCAGCAATGGAATACTTCAGCGAGCTTATTAACCTCTTCTACGACCGAAAATCATCTAGCTGATATCGCGCCACTAGATAACCTCAGCGCAACTGAAGATAATACCTATACCCATCCTACTTGAAGCTGCTCGTTTCAGAGGCGTTGTGCCAGTTCAATTCTAGGCGCATTAACGTAGAAATGGTTATTCCCTTTTAAATTAATGCAACAACGAAGTGGGCTTGCACAACGCCTTCTGCGATGGGTTTTAATGGGCTTTACTCTGTGTTATTGATTTTACTAAGGGAACGACCATTAGTGGTAATCAATGTCTTGATTAAAGCCCATTAAATTCCCACTGAATCCTGCATATTCAGGCAGGGTGGGTATATACTAAAAAGGTTGCATCAATGTGAACCAATAAGGGTAATGTATCGATAAATTAACCTTTGTTAATAATGATGAACTTTTTGATACTCGCTTGAGTCCGACTCAATAACGAATGATATAAAACAGATTATATGATCTGCATGGTAATCGCCTTTCTTCAAGGCAAACATTGAACAGCCATGCATTGATATTGACGATATTGGAGCAACGTATAAATGAAGACTAAATTATCCCTACTTTCAGCAGCCCTTTTAGGCGCAACCTTGACGCTAGCTCCCATTGTATCTCAGGCGGCCATTCCTCTTTCGGTCGGCGGTGAAACCTTACCTAGCTTAGCGCCGATGCTACAAAAAACGACTCCAGCAGTCGTCGCTGTAGCCGTTTCAGGCACACATATCTCAAAGCAAAAAGTCCCTGACGCATTTCGCTATTTCTTTGGCCCTAACGCGCCAAGGGAACAGGTGCAGGAACGTCCGTTTAAAGGGCTAGGTTCTGGCGTCATCATCGATGCCAAAGAGGGATATATTGTTACCAACAACCATGTTATTGAAGGTGCCGACGAAATTCTTATCGGACTATCCGATGGCCGTGAAATTGAAGCCAAGCTCATTGGTATCGACGCTGAGTCTGATATCGCCCTATTGCAAATCGAAGCTAAAAACCTAACAGCTGTTAAGCGGGCTGACTCTGACGAGCTGCGAGTCGGTGACTTTGCCGTCGCTATTGGTAACCCCTTTGGTCTAGGGCAAACCGTCACATCAGGGATTGTCAGTGCGATGGGGCGAAGCGGTCTAGGTATTGAGATGCTAGAGAACTTTATTCAAACCGATGCCGCGATTAATAGTGGTAATTCTGGCGGGGCATTAGTTAACTTGAACGGCGATCTTATTGGGATCAACACTGCCATTGTGGCCCCCGGTGGCGGTAACGTCGGTATCGGTTTTGCTATTCCATCAAACATGGTCAACAACCTAGTTGATCAGATTATTGAACATGGTGAAGTGCGTCGCGGCGTACTGGGCGTATTAGGCCAAGACCTTACCAGCGAACTGGCAAAGGGCTTTGGCATTGAAACCCAACACGGTGGCTTTATTAATGAAGTCATGCCAGACAGTGCCGCAGATAAAGCAGGCATTAAAGTCGGCGACATTATTGTCAGTGTTAATGGCCGCAAGATTAAGAGTTTTCAAGAACTACGCGCGAAAGTCGCTACGATGGGTGCAGGTAGTAAAGTTGAATTTGGGCTAATCCGTGATGGTGAAGAAGAGTCAGTTACCGCGACACTGGGTGAATCAACACAAACTGCACAAGCCACGGCGGGAGCTGTTCACCCGATGTTGCAAGGCGCAAAACTTGAAAATGCTAGTGGTTCAGGTGTGACGATTACCGATGTGGCCCAAGGCTCACCAGCCGCTGCAAGCGGCTTGATAAAGGGAGATGTGATTATTGGTGTGAACCGCACCAAGGTGAAAAACTTAAAATCACTTAAGTCTGTGCTTGGAGATCAAAAAGACTCTGTCGCGTTAAAAATACAGCGAGACAACACCAGCATATATTTGGTCCTTCGCTAAACACAGCAACTCAAGTTAAATAGCCGAGTAATGCACTCGGCTATTTTTTCGAGCCAAGGTGCTTTCTTATGCGTGTTTAATATATCCCCATCCCACTGAATCCTGCATTTTCAGGTAGGATGGGGATAAACATGTTAATCTAGTTCATCTTTCAGTATTTACTCTCAGGCATGATGATTAAAGACACTCTTATATATGTCGGTAAAGCCATAGCATTTGGCCTTATCATGGCTGCGGTTATCATTATTGTGATGCCTTTAATTACCGGGCAAAGCCTCACTAATGGCTTAATGAGCCGTGCGGTAACCAGCAGTAACGAATTATCTTTTGCAACCGCAGTACGCCGAGCCGGGCCTGCCGTTGTGAATATTTATAGCCTCAGTATTGATCAAAGAAAACCACTTAAAGCCAGCTCTCTGCAAGGGCTAGGCTCTGGCGTGATCATGAGTACAGAGGGTTATATTCTTACCAACTACCATGTCATTAAACAAGCCGACGCAATTGTTGTTGCGCTGCAAGATGGTCGTAGATTTACCTCTGAAGTGGTCGGCAGCGATCCCGAAACCGATTTAGCAGTATTGAAAGTTGAAGGAGATAACCTCCCTATCGTGCCGCTAGGTCTCGACGTTCCCGCCAGAGTTGGTGATGTCGTTTTAGCCATTGGCAACCCTTACAATTTGGGGCAAACCATTACTCAAGGTATTATTAGTGCAACCGGCCGCAATGGCCTGAGCTCTGGTTACTTAGACTTTCTTCAAACAGATGCCGCAATTAATGCGGGGAATTCAGGTGGTGCGCTCATTGATACTACCGGTCAATTAGTCGGTATTAACACCGCTGCTTTTCAGATTGGTACAGAGAGTGGTACTCACGGTATTAGCTTCGCCATTCCAATCAAACTAGCCCACAGCATTATGGGTAAATTGATTAAAGATGGGCGCGTTATTCGTGGTGCTTTAGGGATTGGTGGTGAAGCCGTTGGCCCTGTAATGGCTCAAATTCTCAATATCCCAGATTTGACTGGTGTACTGATTACCAGTGTCGATCCAGATGGTCCAGCAGCAAGAGCACAACTGCAGAAACGTGACGTGATAACTCACTATGAAGGTGAAGCAATACCTGGGGTTGCAATGTTGATGGATAGAATTGCTGAAACAACCCCAGGTAAGGAAGTTAAGATCACTATTATTCGCGAAGGTAAGTCTTACGATGTAACAGTGATAATGGATGAGAAGCCAGTGCACTACAATTAGGAGCAGCTAGCCTGTTCTACCAATTAAAAGCCTGCTAAATGCAGGCTTTTTACTATCTACAATCTCATTAGATATCTGCCTAGGTCAGATCCATTCAGGCTCTTAATTCCCACTGACATTAACTACATACTTACTCTAATGGGTATAACTAAAGTGCAAGTATGTTCAATTAACGGTTGTCGATTTGGGTAACGACTGCGGCTTTGTGCACAGTAAGCCAAACCAAAATGTTATCTCTAATATGACGCCTGAGAGCAGTAGCCCTATAGCCCCAGATGCAAAACCAACGGTGTAACAGGTTAATGCGGCAGATAGCAACAATATGAGTAACCCCATCCTTTGCCATAATTTCATCTATCAACTCCCTTTTAATAGTCCAATATAGAGCTCATTGCAGCTCCAGATGTTAACCATAGCAAAAACCAGTAACTAAAGTACGCTCCGCTACATTAAGCTTTATTTATATTGCTCTGGTAAGCAGGGATCTAATAAGCAGGAAGTTAAAGACATAAAAAAGCCGCTCTAATGATGAGATAGAGCGGCTGCGGAGCAGGGATAAAATGAGATTAAAGCTTAGTGACTACTTATGGATTTTAGGTAGTGCAGCTGCTCTATCAGCATAATCAGCATGACACTCACCACATGAGAACTGGGCAGTGGACCAAGGCATTTGGAACTTACCATCCTCAGTGAACTGCTTCGCTGCTGGGTCTAAGTCAATAGTGAATAAGTGAGACTTCACGTCACCGAATACCGTTGTATCATCTTTACCTAGGTGAGTCACCGCGCTCTTAGCAAGCTTAGGCATATGACAAGTGGTACATTCCGCTGCTTCGTGGAAAGATGCTGCATGTGTATTTTCCGCAAACTCTTTCTTGTACTCACCTGTATGGCAAGAAGTACACTCTTTAACTGCACCCATATGTAGGCCATCAGCACTATCTTGATTCAAGGTTGACTTGTGAGAGTCATGACAAGTAGTACACGCCATGCCACTCTTAGGACCAATTTCCTCACCCGCCTTATAAGTGCCATGATCTTCAGGAACTACACCTAATATCTCATCGCCCGTCTGGTGATGCTTTGATAAACCGCCACTAGAGATGATACGGCCACCGACTTTGCTTCCTTCAGGGAAAGCGTCGTTGTAATGGCTGACAAACGATGGATAATCTTTCTCACCATCACGTGTATGACATTCGGCACAAGTAACGGCCTTACCGTAAGCCATATCTTCGGCTAAGAAATCATCGGTAGTACGTGCAGTAGCGATCTTAGTGATATTCTCTTTTGAAGGAGACTTAACATGGAAACTACCCGCACCATGGCAAGATTCACACTGAACGCCTTGCTCTGCAAAGGTACCATTCATGCCAGGAAGATCATCTTGACGTAATGGGTTACGACTGTCGCCACCGGCTACGTCGGTAGTACGCTTCCAACCCGTTGTATGACAATTACCACAGCTGTATTTATAGTCATACTCAGTCGTTTTATAATTACCCATTACATCAGGATCTGTTGGGTGATTATCCGGAATATTCAGCTCACCTTTACCATTACGAACGTTGTATTGCACATTTTCACCAGTAACGATGTAGCCATCTTTATCTAGCCAGCGCATTTTCCAACCGTAACCACCGACGGTATATGTAACTTCGTCATAACTCTTTGGTGCTCCTAAGGTATTATTCGCTGTTGAATCAACCAATAAATCAATGGCACCTACAATGGTTTCTGCTGGGGTATAAGGGAATACTGGAGCCTCATTCCCTGGGTTTTTCATAATCTTAAAGTTATGACCCGTCTTAACAAAAGATTCATGCTTGCCACTGTGGCACGTTGCGCAGGCTGCCGAACCGACATAAGCGAGAACCTCTGGCTCAGGTAGTGCTTCAACCGTGACTGTCACTTCAGCAGAGGCTTCATCAGTACCATCTGTGATGGTGTAGTTAAACTTCACCTCACCGGCATCGCTGCCTGCGGTAAAGTCAACCTTGCCATCTTTAATAACAGCGCTGTCTGAATCAACAGAGACAATCGATAGCGAATCACCGTCGCTATCGGTATCGTTTGCCAATACATCGATAGTCACGACTGCTGATGCTAACACGTTGGCGGCATCAGCAACGGCGACAGGTGGCGTATTCTCAACCGGTGGGGTGGTATCATCATTATCGCTACCACAGGCAACCAACATGGTGATCATACTGGCTAGTAGTAGCTTTTTACATGGAATTTGTGCGTTCATACATTCATCCTCAACATTGCTCATTTTCATATCGCCGAGATAAATCTGTTTGGCGATTGATAGCCTCTATGGACATGGAGCAAGTATTGAAGAGTTACTACTAAAGAGATAGATAACCAGAGTTCACTAGAATTGATAACTTGTGAACTATTGTTATCAACCAACACCTAACCTATTGTTTATTAACAAAGTTTAATCTTGCGACAAGTTGTGATGTTGTAAAACAAACTGGCCAGTATTTGTCAAAATGTAGATCTTCTTCTCATTTTGCATGACTAGACCCGCCTTTTTTAACTGACGCAGATGAAAGTTAAACTTAGTATGATCGCCAATTTCGACTAGACGACACAAATCCATAAATTTCAAGGCTTGATGGGCCGCCAGTATTTTTAGCGCCTTACGTCGATATGGATTCGCAAGGGCGCTATAAACTAAATCTGGGTCTAGGTCAGCGCGACTTTTAAGCATCTGCTTTTCCGCCAAGCTACGTTTAATGGTGACGATGAGCTCCTCACTCTTAAAGGGTTTAGTCATTACACTGTCAGCCCCCTTTTTCATCGCATCTACGGCGGTGTCTACGGTGGCGTAAGCGGTAATAATCACGATAGCAATAAAGGGTTGATGATGACGTAAATTCGATATCGCTTCGACCCCAGTCATGCCCGACATCAGTAGATCTAACAGCGCTATATCAAAGTGTTGCAGCTCACTTTCAGCGATTGCATCTTCTGCACTCGCCACGGCCGTTACCCGGTAACCTTCAAGCTCAAGCAGTTCAACCATGTTACGCTTAAGCTCGTTATCATCTTCGGCCAATAGAATAGAGATCATTAGCAGTGCTCCCGATAAAAGACTAACTCTACAGTGGTACCTTTATCTAACTCACTCACGATATTCATTTTCCCATGATGTAATGATGTAATTTGCTCACAAATAGCCAAACCTAACCCAGTGCCTTTACCGACCGGTTTACTGGAGTAAAACAGCTCTGTAGCACGAGCTAACGCCTCTTTACTCATACCACAGCCGCCATCTTTGACTGTGATAATGACACGAGTATCAACCTCGGTAACATCAACCGTTATTCTTTGCCGAGGCTGCGATGCATCTAGCGCATTACAGAGTAAGTTGATGATTAACTCTTCCAATTTAATTTTTTCACCATAGAGACAAATATGGGCAGCACAATTCAACTGAATCTCATTCTGCTTACAGCGGTGAGCCAACAACTTTACAGCGCCATTTAATATCTCTTCAATCGCGACGTTACCGCGCCTACCAGTGGAGGGACGAGCATAGCTCAACAACTCTTTACTGATAGATGAAGCGCGCTCAATACCCAATCTAGCTCGATTCAAGTAGTCCTCTTCAGAACTAAAGTGTTTAGGGTTCTTCCGCTGCCAAAGATCTAGCGCGAGTGTAGAGGAGGCCAATGGGTTATTGATTTCGTGCGCCACCCCCATTGCCAACCGACCTATCGCTTTATATTTATCAGCCTCAAGAGCACGTTTAAGCTTGGCCGCGGTTGCTTGCTCTTTTTCCAAATCAAACACTTTTAACGCCTTAAACAGTGCAACTAAAATCAACCCCCCCGCCAAGGTTCGCAACACGGGCACACTGTGATGAAATTCGGTCGGCACCAGTCCAGAGAGCACGCCGTATATTAGTAGTCCAATACCACTGATCACAAAGTACAACCCATAATGATGCTTCTCTTGCCGTAAACTATTGCCATAAACGGCCATGCCAATTCCCGCTAAAGAGGCGCTACCAAAACCGATTAATACACGGGTATATTGGCTCGCTTCAGCAAACCCGGTGCTGTTAGTGGCCAAATCATGCAAGTCTGGAATAAGCAGCCATAGATAGCTGATTAATATCGACAGAATGACCCCATGGCCGACCATAGCAACCCTTCTGGTTGTGATACTCAATATTTGCCAAGCAAACACCATTAACGCTATATAGGATAAAAGTAACTTCGTCAGGCGGAGCCACTGGATCAGTTGTTGATACTGCTGTCCTATGTGGTCTGAAAAAATAATGATATAGAGTTCTGACCACTCATGGAAAGCATGAGAAAAACCAAACATGGCCAGCGCCCACAAAGTAGGAGCGACGGTGAGCTGGCTATACCTAAAATTTCGGAATACCACAGCGCAACCTATAGAGAAAAAGACTAGGCCGTAGAATAGATAGATATTAAAAGTGACAAAAATAGGCATGCCGAGAACATAACATTGTAAAGATGGCGATGTGTTGATCTTGTTCTGATTTAGCTGCTCGTTTATTTGCGCTAGTTCATAAAACAAAAAACCATTTAAGCAATAACGCCTAAATGGTTCTTATTTAGCAAAAAAACTTAATATGACTATGATTTTACTCGCTCAACGTGTCCACCAAGTCCTTTAAACTTTTGCTCTATATGTTCGTAACCACGATCTAAATGGTAGATGCGATCAACAATCGTTGTCCCATCAGCAACAAGGCCCGCTATTACTAAACTGGCTGACGCCCGCAAATCGGTTGCCATCACTTGTGCACCATTGAGCTTTTCAATACCGTGAATAATACAGGTGTTACCCTCTAGCTCCATTGTGGCGCCCATACGGCTCAACTCAGGAACGTGCATAAAGCGGTTCTCAAAAATGGTTTCAGTAATGGTGGCGGTGCCTTCTGCTAACGCATTAAGCACACAAAACTGCGCCTGCATATCAGTAGGGAAACCTGGGTAGGCGACCGTCTTGATATTGACAGCTTTAGGACGCTGCCCCTGCATATCAAGTTCAATCCAGTCATCACCGGTAGTGATGCTTGCGCCAGCATCTTCAAGCTTGGCCAATACCGCTTCCAGCGACTTAGGGTCCGCTTTAGTGCAACGGATTTTTCCGCGAGTAACCGCTGCAGCCACAAGAAAGCTACCGGTTTCGATACGGTCAGGCATCACTCGGTAATCACAACCTTGCAGTGATTCAACACCTTGAATACGGATAGTATCACTACCGGCACCGTCAATGTTTGCCCCCATTGCAATCAAACAATTGGCTAAATCGACAATTTCAGGCTCACGTGCCGCATTCTCGATAACGGTTTCGCCATCGGCTAATGCCGCGGCCATCAACAAGTTCTCAGTCGCACCAACACTGACCATATCCATAAAGATATGAGCACCTTTAAGACGACCATCAACTCGGGCTTTAATATAACCCTCTTTGACCTCAATCTTGGCACCCATCTGCTCTAGGCCTTGCAAATGCAAGTTAACAGGGCGAGCACCAATAGCACAGCCACCAGGCAGCGACACATCAGCCTTACCATATCGAGCCAGCAAAGGCCCTAAAATCAGTATCGATGCACGCATCGTTTTGACCAATTCATAAGGGGCACAAAACTCATTGAGGTTAGTGGTTGAGATACACACTTTATCGCCGTCTGAACGGGTAACTTCTGCACCCAAACAGCGCAATAATTCACAACTGGTATTAACATCCCTAAGACTAGGAACGTTAGATACATTAAAGTCGCTCTCGGCTAACACACCTGCCATCAATATTGGCAGTGCGGCATTTTTGGCGCCCGATATAACGACGTCGCCAGCAAGCGCGCTGCTTGCTTCAATTTTTAATTTATCCACGTTAACTCTCTAAATCTACAATTACATATTAAAGACTTTTTCACGCTTCCATTGTGTTGGCGTGAATGCATTAATCGTAATAGCGTGTAATTCACCACTAGTAATGTGAGCCATTAATGGGCCATAAATAGTCTGTTGCTGCTTAACGCGCCCCATACCGTCAAAACACTCACCGACAGCGACAATCTTGTAATGAGTCCCTTCTTGGGTCACTTTGACCTCTTCTAGGGATAATGCTTCTAACAGGATAGCTTCTATATCTTTACATTCCATGGAACTATTCACCTTACTGTGCTTCTTCATAAAAGAAGTCGTTTAAATCATATAATACGATAAATTTCTTAAGCTGCTCTGAAGCGGAGTTCAGCTTCAAACTAGCACCTTTTTCAGCAAAAATACTGACTAATTCGAGTAAAAATGCCACTCCGGCACTGTCACAATACTCAATGTTTGATAACTGTAAAAATGCAGTGTCAACATCCAATAAGCAACGTCTGTCATTCCATAGACTGATTACGGCATCCTGATCTAAGCGGCCGCTAATCGCACAAATAATACCTTGCTGCTGAAAGCTTGCCACTATTAATTGGCCTGCTCATTGGCATTTAAATCGATATGAGTCGCAGTGCGCTCAATTAACATCTCTATCACCGGTTCAATGCCTTTCTGGCGCACCAAGTTAGTTATCTCAGATTGCTTTGAGGATAATAAGCTAACCCCCTCAGCAACCAAATCAAATGCTTTCCAGGTATCATCTTTTAAACGTCTAGCTCTAAACTGTAACTTGATTTCAGGGCGCCCTTTTTCGATGATCCTAACATTAACCCTGACCATCTTCTCATCGGAAAAATTTTCTTCAGGGCTGAATTGCACCGTTTGATCAGTATATTCAGTGAACGCTTGAGCGTATGTTGAGATTAAATAACCTCGAAAAGCATCAACAAAGCGAGTACGCTCATCTTTGCTGGTATCACGTAAGTACTGCCCCAAAACTTTATATGATGCATATTTGTAATCGACATACGGCATCAACTCTTCAGTAACAATAACTTTCAAATGGTCAGGGTTATCTTTAATCAGCTGCTTGTCTTGCTTAAAGCGCGCAAACGTTTTTTGAGATACCGCTTCCACCATTGTATAAGGATTGGTTCTATCTATCTCTATATCAGTGCTATTACTGGCATCAACTGCATGCGCACTGAAGCTTATTAAAGCCACTGTAGCCAGCATAAAAACACGATAAAATCTGTTAAACATATCCATTACTCCAACCACTAATCCTTTGAACCTACGCTATAGAGGAACTGGCCGATCAACTCCTCTAATACTAATGCTGAATGAGTATCGTCAATACTGTCACCATCAGCCAACATCTCAACGTCGTCATCCATAAAGCCAGGTGACAAGCCTAAAAACTGCTCACCTAACAGACCGGACGTCAAAATAGACAAGCTGCTAGTTTCAGGGAAGTGCTTATATTGCTTATCCATAGAGAGCGTAACTAGCGGTACTAATCTTTCAGGATCTAAATTGATGGCACTAACACGGCCAACCACAACGCCACCCACTTTCACTGGTGAGCGCACTTTCAATCCACCAATATTACTGAATTTAGCATGTAGGGTATAGCTACTGTCGCCGGCTTTAACTTCTACATTGGCAACGTTGAAAACCAATATTAAAAATGCTGCCAATCCTGACAATAAAAATAGACCGACTAATACCTCAATCTTCCGTGTCAACATAACTCATTTACCACTCTATTCAATAAATCTAAACAATAATTAACCACAATTACCATCGTTGCTAGCTGCTGTTAGCTACCAAACATCATCGCTGTCAGCAGAAAATCTAACGCCAATACTGCGAGGCTAGACTGCACGACCGTTTGAGTCGTTGCTCGGCTTATACCTTCAGGATTAGGCACTACATGATAGCCGCGATAAAGCGCTATCCAAGTCACAACGACCGCAAACATTGCGCTCTTAATAATACAGTTAACAATATCCTGACGCCATTCTACTGAAGACTGCAATATTGACCAAAAGGCACCACTATCAATCCCCTTCCATTCAACACCAACAATGTGGCCGCCATAAATACCAATAGCGGTAAACATCAATGCCAACAATGGTAAGCTAATCACACCCGCCCAAAAACGCGGTGCAATAATTTGTCTGAGTGGATCAATAGCCATCATCTCTAAGCTTGATAGCTGCTCGGTACTTTTCATTAAACCAAGCTCAGCAGTTAATGCAGAACCAGCGCGCCCTGCAAATAATAATGCAGTAACAACAGGGCCTAATTCTCGCAATAAGCTCAAGGCGACCATGGGGCCCAGGCTCTCTTCGGTGCCAAAGCCGACAAGAATATTATAGCCTTGCAGCGCCAACACCATACCAATAAACAATCCAGAGACTAGAATAATCACCATAGATTGCACGCCAATTACATATAATTGCCTAATAAGTAACGGCATGCCTTTTCTAAATCTCGGGCGATGCGCTATCGCGCCCCAAAGCATCATTCCCGCTTGCCCAAGGCCAACGACAAAATCAATAACACCACGGCCCAGTTTTGCGATCTGATTAATCAAGCCCACTTAGCAGCTCCTTCCTATACTCCGCTGCCGGGTAATGAAACGGCACCGGCCCGTCGGGTTCACCGCCAATAAATTGCTTTAATTGCGGGTTGTCAGCCAAGCGCAGCTCTTCAGGGGTGCCATGGGCGATAATTTTTTTATCTGCCAGTACATAGACATAATCAGCAATGCCGAGCACCTCTTGCACATCATGGGATACTACCACTGACGTTAGATTTAGTGCATCAGACAGCTCACGAATTAATTTAACCAACACACCCATTGAGATAGGATCTTGCCCCGCAAACGGTTCATCATAGAGAATGATTTCCGGCTCCAAGGCGATTGCACGTGCCAAGGCAGCTCTACGCTGCATCCCTCCCGACAGCTCGGTCGGCATCAACTGCGCAGCGCCGCGCAGCCCAACCGCCTCGAGCTTCATCAATACGATGCGGCGTATAATAGCTTCTGGCAATCCAGAGTGTTCTCTGAGCGCAAACGCAACATTATCGAACACATTCATGTCGGTAAATAGCGCACCACTTTGAAAAAGCATGCTCATACGCTTACGCAGTGCAAACAATTGGCTGCGGCTACATTGATGCACATCGGTACCATCAAACAGCACTGTGCCTCGATCTGGTGTGAGCTGACCACCAATCAATTTAAGTAAGGTTGTTTTACCGATACCGCTTGGGCCCATTATCGCCGTAACCTTCCCCTTAGGGATTGATAGACTAATATCCTCATAAATAACATGGGGGCCTCGACTAAAGGCCATATTGTGGATTTCGACTAATGGGTTATGGTTTTGAGTCATGCATGAGCCCTGCATTCGAATTAAGAAACGTCCATTTTTCCATAGTGGAAAGGTAGAAATTGTACGTAATAGACCTTTCAGGTACAACCAAATCAACACTATCTCACCTCAATACTTTCATTTTTCTTCAATTACAGCGAAAATACGCGGCTATATCCCCAAATACTTAGAATTGATGTTATTTAATATATTTTTGTTAGTGGCTGGCTTAGGTGCTTTAGTCTGGAGTGCCGATAAATTCGTATACGGTGCCGCAGCTTTTGCGCGCAACCTAGGCCTTCCCCCTATGTTAATCGGCTTAACCATCGTTGCTATGGGCAGCTCAGCGCCAGAAATGTTTGTTGCAGCCACCGCGTCAATGAATGGTATGACGGATACCGCCATCGGTAATGTACTCGGTTCCAATATTGCGAACATCACGCTTATCTTAGGTATTACCGCACTGCTCGGTGCTATTTCTGTCAGTTCACAAACACTGAAACGTGAAATTCCGTTGATGTTAGCTGCCACTGCCATTGTGGGTTACTTCTTACATGACGGTTTTTTAACCCGAGTTGAAGGCATTTCTCTATTAGTGCTCTTTTTGGCATTGATGGGCTACCTCATCTGGCATGGTCTGACGAACAAAAATCGAGATACATTAGCCATTGATGCGGAAAATGAGATCCCAGCAAATGTTCCGACCAAGAAAGCGATTCTTTGGCTTGTCATCGGAATGATACTATTACCACTTTCAGCCGATTGGATGGTTCAAGGCGCTGTGGGTATCGCTAAGGCTTATCATCTTTCTGATCTGGTCATCGGGCTGACGATTATTGCCGTGGGCACCAGCCTCCCAGAACTTGCAGCCTGTGTTGCAGGCGTATTAAAAAAAGAAGATGATTTAGCCATCGGCAATATTGTCGGTTCAAACTTATTTAATATTTTAGCGGTACTGGCAATACCCGGCATTATCGCGCCTGGTGTCGTTGATGCGGCAGCCAGCACTAGAGATTTCTACATGGTGCTTGCAACGAGCAGTGCACTTGCAATACTGATCTTATTGAGCGGACGCGCTAGGCAGCTAAAACCTTGGCATGGCGTCGTTCTACTAATTACATTTGTCGCATACCAAGTACTACTTTTCCTATCTTAAAGATGGATACGACAAATAAAGCAGTACATTAAAGAGAGACCAAGAAATGGTAGATGAACAGCAACTACGCCGATGGGGAACCAAGGTCATTGATGTCGAGAAAAAAGCACTCGACAACCTTTACCAATATGTAAACTCGAGTGAGTTTGCCCGAGCATGCCAATTAATATTGCAGTGCACTGGCAAGGTTATCGTGATGGGAATGGGTAAATCTGGTCATATTGGTAACAAAATCTCTGCCACGCTAGCCAGCACTGGAACACCTGCATTTTTTGTCCATCCAGGTGAAGCGAGTCACGGTGACTTAGGTGTGTTAAGCGAAAATGATATCGTACTGGCGATCTCTAATTCCGGTGAATCGAGCGAGATTTTGACCTTGATGCCTGTCATCAAACGCATGGGGTTACCGATGATCTCGGTGACTGGCAAGCCTGAATCAAATATGGCTAAGTTAGCGCAACTACACCTCTGTATCGAAGTACCTGAAGAGGCTTGTCCACTCGGGCTCGCGCCAACATCAAGTACAACTGCCACCTTGGTGATGGGTGATGCATTAGCCGTTGCTTTACTGCAAGCTCGCGGGTTTACTAAAGATGACTTTGCACTATCGCATCCCGGTGGAAGCTTAGGGCGTAAGCTATTATTAAAAGTCAGTGACGTCATGCATAAAGGCAATGAGCTGCCACTGGTAAAAGATGATATCTGTATTACCGATGCCCTTTACGAGATCTCTAAGAAAGGCTTAGGCATGACCGCCATTGTCGATACAGCAAACATCCTAGTCGGTATCTTTACCGATGGTGATTTGCGCCGAGTGATTGATGCTGAAGTTAACCTGCGCACTACATCAATAGCCGATGTAATGACTAAAGGTTGTGTCACCATTACCGATAATGTACTCGCTGCAGAAGCATTAAAGGTGATGGAAGAAAAAAACATTAATGGTTTGATTGTCATCAATTCACAGCAACAACCCGTCGGCGCACTGAACATGCTCGATATGGTTAAAGCAGGAGTCATTTAGCATGTCTAAACAGGGATTATATGGCCCAATAAGCGATGATGTTTGGCAAGCAGCCAGCAAAATCAAACTACTTATTTGCGATGTCGACGGCGTGTTTTCCGATGGCCTAGTTTATATGAGCAACTCAGGCGAAGAGCTCAAAACATTCCACACCCGCGATGGTTACGGCGTGCGTTCAGTGCTTTCAAGCGGTATCAATGTGGCCATCATTACCGGCCGTAAATCGCAAATTGTCGAAGATAGAATGACCGCGCTCGGCGTCACCCATATCTACCAAGGCGTAGATAATAAGCTGGCCCCCTATAATGAGCTGTTAGCACTTTACAATGTCAGCCCAAGCGAGGTTGCCTATATCGGTGATGATATGGTTGATCTTCCCGTAATGAAAGAGGTAGGTTTATCGGTTTGTGTCGCCGATGGTCACCCCTATGTTAAGCAGCATGCTTTGATGACAACCCACATTAAAGGGGGTCACGGCGCCCTTCGAGAGCTCACAGATTTACTGTTGCTTAGCCAAGGTAAGTTTGAGTCTGCTCACGGGATGAGCATATGAATCGCGTCACGCTAGCGATTATTGCTTTATTTGGTACAGCCCTTATCCTTTATTGGCAAGTGCAGTCCAAGAAAAGCGATCCAACGTTAGACATTGATGTAAGCGAACGCCCTAACTATATCATCAACGACCTGCGCAGCACTGAATACAATGAAGCGGGCCTAGTTAATAGTAAGGTCACCGCCAAGCACATGGAACACTTTGAAGAAGCCAGTATGACCTACTTCACCGATCCTGTTTATTTGATCTACCCTGATGATGGTCAAGCCCAGTGGCGATTAAGAGCGACCAAGGGTAGTCATAATAATTTAACCGGCAAGGTCTCATTGGAAAACAATGTTATTATCGACTCTATTAGCCCAGAGGAGCCGATCCAAACATTGTCGACCTCCTATTTAGAACTTGATCTCAATACGATGATAATGACCTCTGATGAAATCATTCACGTTACTGGCAATGAATTTGTGATCCAGGGGACTGGCCTTTATGCTGATCTGAATGCCCAAAGTGTAAAGTTACTCAGTGAAGTCGAAGGGATCTACGATGCTAAATAAGCACTTAAAAAACATACTCACTCATGCTAGCAACCCAATAGCGGAGTAGAAGGACGTTATGAAATACAACCAAACAATACTTGCAGGTCTATTGTGCCTACTCAGCGTTAGTAGCTATGCTGCAGTCGATGACTTAAAGCAGAAGGTCGAAATTGCCGCTGCTCGCCAAGAAGCTGATATCAAAAACAATCAAGTGATCTTTTTTGGTCCGGTAGAAGTCACTCAAGGTTCAATTAAAATGAACGCTGATGAATTACGGGTTTTCTCCAAAGAGGCGGGCTCAGGCAAAACGCTCGTGGCAACAGGTAACCCTGCAACTTATACTCAAATAATGGAAGATGGCCGCCCTGCGACAGCAAGTGCCAAAGAGATCCGCTATGAGTTGGCAACCAGAACACTAACCTTATTAGGTAACGCCACATTGGAGCAAGAGGGTAGCCAAGTCACCGGCAATCGCATTAAATACAATATTGGACTACAGCAATTAGTCGCAGAAAGTACCGGTCAAGGTGATGATCGCGTCATCACTATCATCCAACCAGAAGCTTATCAAGAAGAGACTCCTGAAACGCCAGTCGAGCCCATTGAAAAGCAGGAGCAGCAATGATCCAAAAAACGCTGACCGCCCGCAACTTAGCAAAAAGCTATAAGAGCCGAGCCGTTGTTCAAGATGTGAGCTTAACGGTAAAAACAGGACAAATTGTTGGGCTATTAGGTCCAAACGGTGCAGGAAAAACCACAACGTTTTATATGGTTGTTGGTTTGGTACAGAGTGACAAGGGGCAAATCTTTATCGATGATGATGATTTAACCTTAGATCCAATGCACCTTCGAGCACGTAAAGGCATTGGCTACTTGCCACAAGAAGCCAGCATTTTTAGAAAGCTCTCAGTGCGTGACAACATCATGGCGGTACTACAGACTCGCAGTGATATTGATAACGAGCAGCGTGAAGAGCAGCTGGAAAACCTTCTCGAAGAGTTTCATATCACCCATATCCGTGATAGCCAAGGTATGGCGTTATCAGGGGGTGAACGACGCAGAGTTGAAATAGCACGGGCATTGGCAGCAAATCCAAAATTTATTCTACTTGATGAACCTTTTGCCGGGGTTGATCCAATATCGGTTATCGATATTAAAAAGATTATTGAGCAGTTAAAAAGCCGCGGGCTAGGCGTGTTGATAACCGATCACAATGTCCGTGAAACATTGGACGTTTGTGAGCATGCTTATATCGTAAGTCACGGAAATCTAATTGCAGAAGGCACGCCTGCCGAAATCTTAGACAATCAGCAAGTTCGAGCTGTGTACTTAGGTGAACAATTCAGGCTATAGTTAATCCACAGTATGAGCATTGAATTGTGTAGCACTAATAAAGTATGTTAATACAATCAAAGTGTTGAGCCTTTAAACTCTCTTCTTCAAGTCAACGAGCTTCAACGTTTAATTACAGTGTAGGGAATAGCGGTAAGATGAAAGCGTCACTCCAGCTCAAAATGGGTCAGCAGCTCACCATGACTCCACAGTTACAGCAGGCTATTCGCCTGCTACAACTGTCCTCTTTGGAGCTGCAACAAGAGATCCAGCAAGCATTAGAATCTAATCCACTGCTTGAATTAGATGAAGAGCAATCCGACGGCGAACCTGTCAGTAACGAAGATAGAACCACGACCGATTCTGACAGCTATTCAGAGTCTGATGGCGACAACGACTACAGTGCTAGCGCTGATGTTGACCCACAACAAGATAGTGCCGCGGTAGATACCTCAGATGCATTAACGCAAGATTCGATGCCAGATGAACTGCCAATGGATACCACTTGGGATGAAGTCTATACCGTTTCTTCCAACTCCAGCTCAGGTGGCATGCGTGATGATGACATGCCCTTTCAAGGTGAAACCACTGAAGGTTTGTACGAACACCTTGAATGGCAGAAAAATTTAACGCCCTTCTCTGACAATGACCTGGCGATTGCCACCGCGATTATTGATGCCGTCGACGAACGTGGTTATTTGACTCAGAATTGTGACGACATTCTTGAAGCGATGGGCGATCCAGAGATCGAGCTAGATGAAGTGGAAGCCGTGCTCAAACGCGTGCAACATTTTGACCCTATCGGTGTTGCAGCAAGAGATCTAAGTGAATGTCTACTAATCCAATTGGCTCAATATGCCGAAACAACCCCGCACATAGATAATGCTCGCCTGCTCATTAAAGATTACTTAGATTTGATTGCCGGACGCGACTTTAGGCAATTGATGCGTAAGACCAAGCTCAAAGAGGATGATCTGCGCGACGCTATCAGCCTTATTCAAACCTTGAACCCAAGGCCGGGTCTGGCGGTGACGCGTAGTAAAGATGAATATGTCATCCCCGACGTTTCAGTGGCGAAAAAGAAAGGCCGCTGGGTGGTGGAATTAAACCCCGACTACATGCCAAAAATCAACGTCAATCAGCATTATGCTTCGATGGCTCGCAGTACCAAAAGCCAAGCCGATGGCCAATTTATTCGTGGTCATCTACAAGAAGCTAAATGGTTTATTAAAAGCATTGAAAGTCGCAATGAAACTCTGCTTAAAGTCTCTAACTGTATTGTAAAGTTCCAGCAGGGCTTTTTTGAATATGGTGAAGAAGCCATGAAGCCTATGGTACTCAACGACATTGCCGAAGCCGTAGAGATGCATGAGTCGACAATTTCAAGGGTGACCACGCAAAAGTATATGCATACCCCTAGAGGTATTTTCGAATTAAAGTATTTCTTCTCAAGTCATGTTGGCACAGATGACGGTGGAGAGTGCTCATCAACAGCAATTAGAGCGTTTATTAAGAAGTTAGTCGCAGCTGAAAACCAAAAGAAACCATTAAGCGACAGCAAAATGGCGCAGCTTTTGGCAGAACAAGGGATTAAAGTTGCTCGACGTACTATCGCGAAATACCGCGAAGCAATGCTAATTCCGCCCTCAAACCAACGCAAGAGTTTATAACTCAAATTAGGCACTTGGAGGAATCTTTCTATGCAAATTAACCTTACTGGGCATCATGTTGAAATCACTGCGTCACTACGTAGTTATGTTGAAGAGAAATTTACAAAGCTTGAACGTCATTTCGATCAGATCAATAATGTGCACGTCATATTGAACGTTGAAAAAATGCAACAGATTGCCGAAGCTCGAATTCACCTAAAAAAAGGTGAAGTATTTGCCACTTCGGAACATGCGGACATGTACGCCGCAATAGACTCCCTGATCGATAAATTAGATCGTCAGGTTATTAAACACAAAGAGAAGCTGACCAAACACTAACGATGGAATTACGCACCATCCTGCAGCCGGAATGCACTACCTGTGCCACACCGGGCAGTAAGAAAAAGGTACTGGAGTTAATCAGCGATATTGCCGCTGTCCAGTACCCAACCCTTTCTTCACAAGAGATTTTCGAAAGCCTGTTGGCTCGCGAAAAAATGGGTAGCACAGGTATAGGCAACGGTATTGCAATCCCTCACGGGAGATTGGCTAATATTGACCATCCACTGGGCATATTAATAAAATGTGAAACACCGATCTCTTTTGACTCGATAGATAAACAGCCGGTCGATATACTGTTTGCCCTATTGGTGCCTGCGGAGCAATGTAAACAACACTTAGCAACACTGTCTTCGATGGCAGAAAAACTCAACGACAAAGCGATCGTTAAGCAGCTAAGAAAAAGCAATAGTGAATCAGAGCTATATGACTTAATCACACAATAGCTAATATTTAGGTCCTTAAATAATCGATATATAATAGGGTTATTTAAAGACCTAAGTATTTATACCCAAGCCACTTATCGACATGCTGAAAAGAGCATCTTCAAGTAGGATGGGTATATTACAACAATATGAAATGTTCTTTCCAACTAGCCTAAGCTCTTGCTTTAAGCCGGAAAAAAGTTAATCTATACCATTGTACATCTCGTATACATCTATAACACATATATTCTAACTTTTATCAGGTATTCAAAAGATGAAACTCGTTCTAGTCTCTGGTCGTTCAGGCTCAGGAAAATCAGTACTGCTAAGGATGCTAGAAGATCTCGGCTATTATTGCGTCGATAACCTCCCCTTGCCAATGATGGGAACTCTGCTTGAGCAACTTTCGGGGAACTCAGAATTAGTCGCCATTAGTGTTGATATCCGCAACATGCCAGAGAAAGAGAATGAACTGACAAAACATTTAACCCACTTGCCTGAAGGGGTGGAGTTACTCAGTTTCTTTTTAAACTCTAGTGATGAAGTGCTACTCAAGCGCTATAACGAGACCCGTCGCCTGCACCCTTTGTCTCATGCCAATATTTCATTGAAAGAAGCGATTCAGCTTGAAGGCCGCCAGCTTGAACCTCTGGCGAAAATAGTTGACCACTATATTGATACCTCAAATCTAAATATTTATGATCTCAACGACCAAGTTCGTGAAATTTTATTGGGCAATATAAATAAAGAACTGATGATTAAGTTTGAATCTTTTGGCTTTAAACATGGTATGCCAACAGAAGCCGACTTTATGTTTGATGTTCGATTTTTGCCAAACCCACATTGGGAACCAGAGCTTCGGCCCATGACTGGGCTTGATAAGCCAGTACAGGAGTTTTTAAACCTACACCCTCTGGTGAATAAGTTTATCTGGCAAATTGAGAACTTACTCGAAACTTGGTTACCTGATTTAGAGCGTAACAACCGTAGTTACCTCACCATTGCCATTGGCTGTACCGGTGGTCAACATCGCTCTGTTTATGTCACCGAACGGCTCGCTGAACACTTCAAAAAAGGCCGCCATAAAGTTACCGCCAGCCACCGCGAGTTAAAAAATGCCAACGATTGAACGGCAAGTTACCATTTGTAATAAACTCGGACTGCATGCTAGAGCGGCGACAAAGTTGGTGGTTCTGGCGTCAGAATTTGATGCTGAAATCACTATTGTTCAAGGTGAAAAACAAGCTTCAGCGGTAAGTGTACTAGGCTTACTAATGTTAGAAACTGGGATCGGTAAATCGATACAGCTTCTCGCCAATGGCCCTGATGCTGAGGCAGCGTTAGATGCCATATGTCATTTGATTAATACAAAATTCGACGAAGACAGCTAGTCCATAAATTCGATATAATAATTGTTCTTTATCCCCCTTTACTTACGTTATGATAACCGCCTTTTAAACGACCCTGTGAGGGATCCATGCCGATTGAAGTCTTAGACAACGAAACATCAGACCAGCGCCTCAATCAGCTAAATAAAGCGTTAGGTAGCGGCATGTTTGTTCATGTCCGCAATATGTTGCAGGACATGGCTGCCACCGATATCGCCTTTATTCTTGAATCTTCACCGCCCCGTACTCGCCAAGTCCTCTGGCAGCTGATTGACCAAGAGCATACCGGTGAAATTCTCGATGAATTAGGCGAAGAGCTGAAAGACAGCCTTATTCGCCAAATGAGCCCTGAGCGTGTTGCAAAAGCCGCCGAAAGCATGGACACGGATGACCTAGCTTATATTCTTAGAAGCTTACCAGACAGCGTCTTTAATGAAGTGCTGCAGTCGATGAGTACCCAAGATCGAGTGAGGGTAGAACAGGCACTGTCTTATCCCGATGATACTGCTGGCAGTATCATGAACACCGATACCGTCACCTTAAGACCTGACGTCAATATCGATGTGATATTGCGTTACTTGAGAATTCGTGGCGAACTCCCCCCAGCAACCGATATGCTGTATGTGGTCGATAAACATGACCGGGTACTCGGCGGTGTGCGTATTGCCGATCTACTCACCTGTAATCCAGATTCATCGATTCGGGATATCATGGCCGCTGATGTCGAGCCTATCCCAGTTGGTATGTCCGACAGTGAGGTAGCTCAACTGTTTGAACGTCATGACTGGGTTTCTGCGCCTGTTATTGATGATGACAACAAACTGCTTGGCCGTATTACCATTGATGATGTAGTCGATGTTATTCGAGAAGATGCCGAGCATTCGATGATGGGTATGGCGGGTATGGACGATGATACCGATACCTTTGGCCCAGTACTTAAAAGTACCTTTCGTCGTTCACTCTGGTTAACCGTCAACTTGTTTGCTGCGCTACTCGCCGCATCGGTCAGTAATATGTTCGAAGGCACATTAGAGCAGTTCGCCACGATTGCCATTTTGATGACGATTGTCCCCAGCATGGGCGGTGTTGCAGGTAATCAAACCTTAGCGCTGGTTATTCGTGGTATCGCCTTAGGCCAAATTGGTCAAAGTAACTCGAGATGGCTTATCGGCAAAGAGCTCGCCATTGGCTTTCTAAACGGCTTGCTATGGTCCATTCTAGTATTTGCCGCAGTGTGGGCTTGGAAAGGTGACATTACCTTAGGGGCAACGATTGGCGGGGCCATGCTGATTAATATGACCGTCGCGGGTCTTGCTGGCGCAAGTATTCCACTTATCCTCAAAAAGATGAATATCGACCCGGCACTCGCTGGTGGTATGGTATTAACCACGGTGACTGACGTTATCGGCTTATTTGCCTTCTTAGGGCTAGCAACCGTGTTCTTGATAAACTAGCGTGACAAAAAGTCGATTAACACAGAAGACCGCCGACGAGCATAACTAGCAGGCGGTCTTTTTGTATTCATTACCTCGCTGTATTTATCGTTTCAACGGTGCCTTAAAGCCATAGCCTGCTAAAATTGACTGGCCCTTTTCCGATAATACAAACATCGCTAGCTTCCAAGCATCGGGTTGTGCCGCCTTTAACACCACCAGGCCATAATCGGCACCGACTGCAAGCTCATTAGGGAGTTGCACTACCTGCAAACTAGGCACCTCTTTCTGTGCCAGCACAGCATTAGTGCAGTAGGTGAGAAAAATATCAGCACGATTATTCTCCATCACCCAGCCATAGGTATTACGCCCCCTCGGAGCCTTGGCACTCGTCTCTCCGCCTGTTAGTTGTAATGCTTTATGCTCTAATGTGCTCTTAGCGCCAACCACAACAGCCTCAGCCTTGGCAAAAACTTTCCACGCATAGTCACCAGACGGATCGGCTTTAGGTGTCGACGTGCCAAGGCGAATATCACTATTGAGCATCTGTTGCAATAAGTCATCATTGAGTTCAATGCTAGCTTGCGTTAACGCGCACATTTGATTTTGTGCAAACATCACCACACTTTCTGCTAGTTCATTGTGTTGTAATGTTTGCGGGTGTTTAATATTGGCAGAAGCAAACACATCAACAACCTCTCCTTTTTCAATACGTTTTCGAAGCAAGCCAGAAGGAGCAAAATCAGTATTAACAGCCTGCTTAGATTCCAGTTGATAAGCAGCAACAATATCCGACATGGCATTTTTTAAACTCCCCGCTGCACGCATCTCAATCGGTGTAGCCGCGGCCGTCAGTGGCAGTATCAATAACGACGCTGCGATCCATTTCTTCATGATGATTTCCATAGTAAGTGCTAAAAGTACAATCGATTTAGCCGATCAAAGAGCATTTACGCTTAAAAAACAACAAGCAATACTGAGGCTGCAGTACCTGCTTTAAAACTATTGAAACGGATCACCTAGAAAGCAACTTCGCCAGACAAAAAGTCGCAGTGAGTCGTAAGAAATCTAACGTATTCAAGCCAAAAAAAACCACCTGTTCGGTGGTTTTCTATCTAAAATTAAAACTGTGTTTAGCTTAGTGGGCTAAGAATAATCTCTACTCTGCGATTATCTGCTCGACCTGCTTTGGTCTCATTGGTCGCTACTGGTCTCTCTTCACCTACACCATGAGATGCCACTCGTGCAGACGGAACCTGCTGGCTCATTAAGTAGCTAGCAACTTCACTTGCTCGAACTTGAGATAGTCGCATGTTATAAGATGCAGCTCCAGAGCTATCGGTATGCCCCATCACATTTAGCTTGGTCTCATCATATTCTAACGCAACCAAAGCCACGCTATTTAACACCTGCTTTGCACGTTGGCTTAGATCGGTTTGATCGACAGCAAAAGTCACATCATTGGGCATGTTCAAAATAATATCATCACCACTGCGGGTAACGCTGACACCAGATGACTGTAGCTGTTGGCGCAACTCTGCCTCCTGCACATCCATGTAGTAACCGATCCCACCACCAAGCGCTGCGCCCGAAGCTGCGCCGATCAAAGCCCCTTTACCTCTATCACTTTTACTTGAAGAGGCAACGCCAATTACCGCACCAGTAAGTGCGCCAATCAAGGCACCATTAGTGGCTTTAGCATTTTGAGATTCATTACTGTATGGATTGGTTGTCTGACAACCTGAAACGAACACTGCTGCAACCAAACAGCTAGCGATAATACCGCTGTGCTTAACACTCATAAACTTACTCCTCACTGTCTTCACTCAAATGAAGACGACAACATATCGAGTTATTTTGTTAGTAGTATATAAGCAGGTAATTAATAGACAATGGTTACAGCTTCAAGCGAGTTAAAAATATACAATTCACCTTTAATAAACCGCTGTGGATGGTAAATATCAGCTTGTGTTAGCCAACACGATTTAATGCTAGAAAAGCCTACCTATACCGATGGGCTCGACGATGGTTGCCATAGTGGCAAGCGGAAGGGGTTTATTCGACACGTTCAAAAAAGATATCAAACTAGGGTGCTAATCGAGCTGCAGCGTTTGCAACAACGAAAGAAAGCCAACCATATAAGCCAGCAGACTGCACTTGAGCAAGAAGTGATGAAAGGCATCGACACTGACGCCCTTAACAGTCTAGCAAAGCAGTAGTGTAATAATTAGCAGACCGCGCGATAAACCACGGTCTGCTTAGCTCAATTAAAAAGTCGTTAGTCGATAGCCCAAGGGCTGTGAATCATCTTTACTCAGCACCATGGTGTAGTTACCTGCACTATCAAACACCAGTGGGTCAGATTGATAGAGTAAAGTGAGCGTTTCATTGTCATCTTCAAAGACCACGTTAATCTCGTACTCTCCAGATGCTAGGCCAATTGACTCTAACTCAGTAAACTCCAAACCTGTGATTTTATACTCCGCTGATTCAATCGTTTCCGTGGGTTTCACGAAGTAGATAGCTAAGGTTTCATAGTCAAAAACTAAGTTCGCTAAATCAATTAGGTGGGTAAAAGCCCGCGGGCGATGATCATGAGTTAGCGTCATCCCTTTGGTCACCCCGAGCTCATCGTCATAAACCAGTATCGATTTACTCTCATCCTGATTAAAGGTCACCAGTAAGTTATTGGCTAATACCTCACTTGAATCATTATTGGTAATGGTCACGCCGTAGTCGTTATAACCTATGGTCTTGAAATCACTTAAACTATGTTTGCCCAACTCATAAAGGTACTGTGTCTCCTGATTACTTGCGATCGCGATATCAATATTATCAACGCTATTTAATGCATTAAAAACACGATATTCGGCGTTGGCGTCAATATTGGCATATTGGGTTGGACTCCCCGTCGAATCAACCGCATCAATGGTTATCTTAGGTGTTCCAGGGCCAAAGCTATTGCGGATAACAAATTTGTAAACCGTATTATCACTCATATCCAATGTAGTAGTGGTGTAGATTGGCGTGCTCTCTCCTGTCTCGGTCAGATACAGCACATATTCGCCAGTATCAAACATCAACTCAGTTGAATATCCTTTATAACTAAGCGAATCGATCATGGTTGCGGCACTGAAATCCTCACCATCCAAACCGAAGTAAACATCATAAGTCGGCTCATCCATGGCAGCATGGGTAACTAACATCTGCATCTTACTGTAGTCGTCACTTTCATCACTGTTCAATTCATCCATCTCGCTACGATCGTATTGAATATCGAGTAACTCTGTTGAACTATAATCACCGAGTAAAACAAAAAAGTGATCATCTTCATTTGAAAGTGACAGCGTCGCGGTATAGAGCGACAACTCATCACCCAGCTCATCAGTGCCAACAATTTCCATCTCTGCACTGCCCGTGCTGTAAACATAACGAGGTTGAGAATCAGCGTAACTCACCGCCGTGTATTGATAATCATCTAAAACCAGGGCTGTTGCCGTGCTATTAGGTGATGCATTGTAATATTGTACGTAAGCCTCACTGCTTGATTCACTCGCATCATCTGAGCTACAACCGACCGTTGTAGCCAGCACAAAAAAGAGACCGGTAATTCCCCGAGGTGTGAATTTCATTTATTTTCCTTAACTAATTAATGACAAACTCACTACCTATGACCAATAATTCACGTCAAGAACTGTCAACAACTGCAATGTAACGAAAGACTATCAATAGCTTTGTAAATTAAGGTTATTATCGATATGAATTGAATAAAAAGTGACGCTTGCGGGAGGGTGGGATGTTAACAAATGGTATAATCAGAATGAAGTGGGCAGTAATTTACTGCCCCGTCGAATACTCTTTTAGCTGGCGAACAGTACTCTAAATTGGTTGGCTAACGCTTTATCATCTTGCTTACCATATTTAATCAATATGTCCTCTTTACCATCACCATTTAAGTCATCGCTTTGCAGCATCCCGCCATCAATAGGCAGTTTTAAATCGTGCTTTTCAGCCTCGCGACTAAATAGACGTGAGCCAGACTGGCCAAAATAGATCCTTAAGGTGTCTTCATCATCTGACAGCATTAAATCTTTCAATCCATCACCGTTAAGGTCGGCCAGTTTTACCACTGGGCTGCCACTTTGGCCTGAGCTTAAACTAAAGTTGAGCTCAACCTCTTTACTGACATTCGACTCCTTCGCAAAACGCCCTTGTTCATCCATTTTAAACAGGTGAACATCTTGATCGATACTGCCAGAAAGCAGCGCACCGATGATCTGCGATAGCCCGATATCAAATCCAGCCACCATCACCTCGACCTTATCGTCGCTATCAATATCAATAAACTGTAAGCCCGTTAATGTGCCTTCCGCTTTAACAACACTGCTAGCCACCTTAGGGAACACTAACTTTCCCTTTTGGTTTTCACCAAGGTACACCTCATAATCATTGGCTCTGTCGAATACACCAGAGCTTTTTGTATAACGCACCACGAGATCAGTAATACCGTCGTTATTAATGTCCTTAAGTTCCTCCACTTTACGGTATACCAACTCACTTTGGTCAAGCTGCTCACCAAATGCATCGCGCTTATTCCACCAATCAATGCCACTTATAGGCTGGCGTACTGACACAAACTCCGTAATAGGGTCAAACATCCCACCCTCAACTTGCCGATAAAGCTCGAGTTCACCCTCGCCAATTTTAACTATGTCGACTAACCCATCAAGATTGATATCGCTAGCATAGAGTTTTGACTGGGTATACGTGGCGCCATCTTCAAACAATCGAGATTGTGGTTTAATTGGTAATACTTGTTGTTTAAACTCTCCATTATTAGCAATAAACAACTGCACCTGATTGAAGTCGTGGATCAAGATGTCATCTTGTTTGTCGCCGTTTAAATCAGCGATAAATTCGCCACGGCTTAAGTAATCTGGGCGAGATTTAAAGGATAAGGAATTGATCTCAGCGATGGTGATTAACTCGGCAGTGGCGCTGTCTTTTTGAGGCTGAAACAGCTGTAATTCATCTTGCGATAAAAAATACAATTGTTGGCGCTTACCGGTTTGATACTCTGTAATATCAAACGAGTGCAACGCTTGGGGCAACTCGAATTTAATCGCCAGCTGATACTGACCACTTTCTAACGCATAAACCGCCATCCAGCGCTGACTTAAATCATCGATCCCAAAGGCGATTAACTCTTTACCTGGAGTCGGCAGTAGATCGGCGGACGCAATAGGGTGCGTCAAGTTAAAAGGCGCATTCAATGTTGTTTCTGTCAGTGTCAATTTAGCCGTTGACTTGGCTTCAGCGGGATGAGCAACAATCCCCCCTAGTACCACTAATCCAATACCCAAGCCTTTTAAAACCGATTCCATGTTTGATTTACTCCATCAACAATCACAAAAGTATGATGATTCAAGCTATCGGTTTTACGCTAAGAGTAAAAGCTAATTTAACAGTTTGTAACATATCACCCTCTTTAACTGGGATTAATCGATATTTAGCGCTCTAAAAGTCCAAAAGTTGGCACCAAACCAATTAAAAACTAAGCCAGCTAATACCCCAACGCTAAAAGCAAAAGCCATATCGAGGAGAGATTGCCCAAGCAGCAGTGAAATTAGGTAGAAAGCCGATATATTGGCGATAGCAGCTGTGCTCGAGACCAAAGCTGACATTAGCAACTGTCGACCTTTAGCCACTTGTTCTCGTGAGCTAAAGGTCCAGCATCGATTGGCAAACCATGACAGCACTACCGCCACAGAAAATGCCGCCACTCTCGCCAGCATTAACGGCAGAGCCAGCTGTTCGAACAGTAGGTAAAATAGCACGGCATCAGCAACAAAGACGCTTGCCCCCACCAGCAGGAAACGTGCTTCTTGCTGGTGCTTAAGCCAAAGTTGGCGTAATAAGCCTAATTGTTGCGACGACAAAGCAGTAAGCCTCTATCTTTGTTGCTGCTAATTTCATTACAATTGGCGCTGATTTGATCATCAACTTTTGAGTGCTGAATGAGCAGATAGAATGGTTTCCCGTCAGGCTTTACTTGGGTTAACGAAGTGATTTTCTCTGTCTTACCTGCGCTATAAAAGCGAGCCGAAAATGGCATCTTTCCCCAATAATACGTCGTTAACGCCTCTTGCCGTTGATCCAGCAACCAGCGCTCACTTTTGTCCTTGCCAGCGGTAAAATAGATCACCCCAACAGCGATAATCAACAATGCAGGAATGACCAATGCAATGCGGTGCAGCATAGGGACTTGACTATGTCGCCAAGCAAAAGCAATCAATATTGCCAACGCTGGGATCCCTGGTAGCACGTAAGCCGGCAATATATTACCTGCGAAGGTAAATAACACCATCGGCGCAACCATCCAGCAAATAAGATAACTCGGCAATGCTGCGCCCTGTACCGCTTTATCTTCATCACCTCTTTTTGGCGCTTCAATAATCACTTTATAAAGTGCTTGTGGTAAAAACAGCGACCAAGGCAGCGCTGCAGCAATAAAGTACAACCAAATAGTGCCACGGGTTTGATCGTGTGCACTGCCATATAAATCACCTTGCCAACCACTATCGACAAACCTCGACCAATGCTCACCAACAATAAAGTAATTTAAAAATCCCGGGGTGGTATTTTCTGCAACAACGTACCAAGGCAGGGCAATTATCAGCATTAATCCAGCCCCTTTAATCAAAGGAATTCGCTGCCACAAAAGCTGCCAAGGTCGGATCAAACCATACTGCCACAATAGCCATAACCCAGTGCCAATAGCGAAAATAACTAGCGTAACGGGGCCTTTTGCCAGCAAACCAATAGCTAGGCCGACAAAGCCCAAATAACCCCAGCGTACTTCACCTTGCCAACACAGATAAAAGCCCACCATTGCCATCGTTAAACCTAGGGTCAACGCCATGTCTGTCATCACCGCGCCAGCGCTGACAATAAACACCCCCGTTGACGCCAAAATAATTAATATTGGCAACACAGCTAAACGTAATTTTCTTGCAAAAAGTGCCACTACGCCTAGGGTCAACATGGCGGCAATCCAGTGGGGGAAACGCACGGCAAATTCTGATACGCCAAAGCCCACAATAGAGACGGCACTCATCCAGGTATGCAGCGGTGGCTTGCCCCAAAATGGTACATCGTAATCAAATAGTGGCGTGATCCAATTGCCAGTTTCCACCATCAAACGCGCCATTTCGCCATATCTTGCCTCTGTGGTATCCATTAACGGATACCAAGGCAGTAGCAGTAATCGGGTTAAAACCACCAGCAAAAGTACGGCTAGACTTTTTTGCCCAGAGCTCAAAGCTTGCATCAATTCGCCTCCAGATAGCTAACATTACTTTGTGCGACAACATCACGCTCTGGCTGCAGTGGACTAGGTTTGACTTGTGAAACAGACTGGCGGTAAGCAACCTCTTCTATCAAGTAAAGTGGTCGCTGCTTAACCTCAACAAATACCCTCCCCAGATACTCGCCAATAAGCCCTAGCGCTAATAACTGAATACCCGCCAAACCTAGTTGGACGACCATCATCGAGGGGTAACCGGCCACGGTGTCGCCATAAATAAGCGTTTTAGTCACCACCCAAGCTCCATAAGCAAAAGCACTAAAAGCGGTAATCACCCCACACCAGGTTGCAATACGCAGCGGTTTAAAACTGAAAGAGGTGATGCCGTCCATAGCTAAGCCAAACAACTTGCTGTAATTCCATTTAGTTTCACCAACAAAACGGGGGTCACGATCGAACTCCAATGTTTTTTGCGAGAAACCAGGCCAACTAAACAAGCCTTTCATAAATCGATTGCGCTCCGGCAAAGCTTTTATGCTGTCGATCACTTGTCGACTCATTAAACGAAAATCACCAACATTCTCAGGCACTGGAGAATCTGACACCCAGTTCATTAATCGATAAAAACAAGCGGCTGAAAAACGCTTAAACCAGGTTTCACCAAGACGTTTACGGCGTTTCATATTGACAATTTCGTAGCCAGCACGCCACTGGGCGAGCATTAAAGGTATTTGCTCTGGCGGATCTTGTAAGTCAGCATCAAGCAAAATGACAGCCAACCCTCTGGCATGCTCAATGCCTGCCGACATTGCCGCCTCTTTACCAAAGTTGCGGCTCAACTTGATACATTGATATTCATTATCGGCTAAAGGTAATTGGCTGACCTGCAGCCATGAATCATCGCTACTACCGTCATCAACGAAAACAATTTCGGAGCTTTCATCCAGTTCAGATAACACCGCGGTGAGCCGCGAAATGAGGGGCGCTATCATTTGTGATTCATTAAACAGCGGCACAATAACTGACAAACATATTTCGGCGTTGGGAGCACTTTGGTTGGCAGAGGAATATGGCATGAGGCATCCTAGTGGATTTATTTTTCCAGTAGCATGCCTGTATTAAGGTGAAGAAAATGTCATTGACATTTCTTCGACAAAAAAGTGGTAAAGTGGCTACAACTATCAGGCTCATTGATCGTATAACGATGACACTAAAACTACTCATTATTGAAGACAACATCGACGTTGCGGGCATTCTTGGAGACTATTTTGAGGCTCAAGGGGCTGAACTGGATTTCGCAGATAATGGCGAATTGGGCTTATCGCTGGCACAAGCATTTGACTTTGATGCCATTATATTAGATTTAATGCTGCCAAAACTCGATGGCTTAAGCTTATGCAAGGCATTGCGTTCGCTTGGCTGTTGCACGCCGATTTTGATGTTAACGGCACTTGATAACAAGGCTGACCTACTCAGCGGTTTTGGCTGTGGTGCCGATGACTACTTGGGTAAACCTTTCGATCTTGACGTTGTCGACGCTCGAGTCAAAGCCTTGATAAAACGTCACCGCGGCCAAGTCGCTCAAGCCAGTCTTAAGTTCGGCGATATCGAGCTTAATATTGCTAAACATCAAGCCTATCGTCAGCAGATGCGGCTAGCACTCACCCCAACCACCTATCAAATATTATTACTGCTAATGAAGCATGCTCCCAATGTGGTTAAACGTGAGCAGATCATCGAAGATATCTGGGGAATGTCACCTCCCAACAACGATATTTTACGCAGCCATATGTATCAACTGCGTAATCAACTCGACAAGCCCTTTAAACAGCCAATGCTCGCCACTGTGCCTAAAATCGGCTTCCGGCTACAACTCGGAGATGAGCATTGCTAAACAAGCTACTAAACAAGGTTTCATCAGCTTCAAGCTTGCCACATAAGTTAATGTGGTATTTCAGTGCTATCGCCATATTAATAGGGATGACAATCTATCTGTCGA
Organism: Shewanella sp. KX20019; assembly: GCF_016757755.1. NCBI lineage: Bacteria > Pseudomonadati > Pseudomonadota > Gammaproteobacteria > Alteromonadales > Shewanellaceae > Shewanella > Shewanella sp. KX20019. The sequence continues at coordinate 4,411,563 of NZ_CP068437.1, forward strand.
TGTTAAATATGATGCAATGGATTGAAGATGAGGTTAACCAACACGAACTTGAAAGCAGTGTGCCTTATGCCGTCAGCCTATTCCAACAGGGGGCTAGGCAGCCATTAGAAATTGGGCTGCATATACAAGTCTACTATTCACCAGAGCTGATTCCGGAAAAGTACGGAAATTTAAGCCACTTCCCGGTCGGATTTAATGGCGAAGTGCTAAATAACCATCCAGTGGGCTTTTGGAATGAGCTTATCTCGATGAACCCCTTTAGCAAGCATACGACTGCCAGCCGAAAAGAAATTTTTTTCTATCGGGGGGAGTTTCTACTCGATGGTCAATTAGAGCCTTTGTTTCTGATTATGCCAACCGAAAACGTTGAACTAAGCGACACTGAATGGAACGCCATTAATCTATTTGTGCTGTGCTTTATCGGCGTGCTATTTATGTTGTTTGGTTTTGCTATCCACAAACTTAGTCGCCGTTTAGTTGAACCTGTAGAACAGCTAAGTCGGCAATTAAAATCAACAGAGCCCAATTTAACCTTTAGCGTATCAGGCCAGTCTGCCGCCGAGTTTCGCGAACTTACCGATAGCTTGAACTATTATCGACAACAAAATGAGATGATGATTAAGCAGGAGCAAGCTTTTGCCCGTTATGCCAGTCATGAACTGAGAACGCCATTAACCGTGATCAGCGGTGCTGCAAAACTGCAAGAGCAGAACGATGCCGTTGATTTTCAAGCTCGTCAACGTGACCGTATTCAACGTGCAGCCCTTGATATGCAACACACTATTGATGCCCTACTTAATTTGGTAAAACAGGAAAGAGCGACAGGAAGTAATCCACCCAGATTACTTTCCTTAGCCGAAGTGGAGCAAATTATTCAACCATTGCAAGGGCTAGCTCAGAACAAAAATATTGGCATTAGTGTTAGCTTTGAGCAAGCCCCGATCATCAAGCCCACACCAGCAGTACTGCGTATGCTGCTGAGTAATGTCATCAGTAACGCCATTAATGCCAGTGACTCTGGAGAGATCACCATATCAATCAATAGTCAGCAAATCATTATCAACGATAAGGGTCGTGGGCTTACCGAGTCGGAGCAAGAACATGGCCATGGACTGGGCTTGTTGATCGTCGATAGCCTGTGCCATCGTTATCACTGGAAGTTCAGCCTATCAAATATCCAACCAACAGGCTGCTGTGCACGATTAACCTTTCCGCAATTAACATTGTAATGCTTGCGCTAATTGGCATTCAATTAGCGCAAAGCTTAAGTGGATATTTTTTAGTGCACCAAGTTGATTTTAGCTAGAAACCAACTTAAATAGTATGATACCAACTCCACTAAATATATGTTCAATGGAATTGGTACTAGGACTACTTGGAAAGGATCTTACGGTTAGCAAGTAAGGATTTAGCAAAAGGAAAATGGATATGGTTGCTTTCGACACTCAGGAAATCGGCATTCACGCAGACGTAAATCAAAGCTGGCAAGAGATGGTTAATTTAATCTCTGAAATATCTCAAATTCCCGCCACACTCATCATGCGAACCTACCCCAAAGAGATTGAAGTTTTCATTAGTAGCAGTTTCCCCAATAATCCCTACATAGCACAAGAACGAGAACGTTTAGGCATTGGTTTATATTGTGAGTCCGTGATCACTGGGAAGAAACTGTTATTGGTTAGCGATGCTAGCAAAGACCCCCTCTGGGCTAATAACCCCGATATAAAACTCGGTATGATTGCCTACTTAGGCTTACCTCTGAACTGGCCTAACGGTGATATCTTTGGCACCATCTGTATGCTTGACTCACAACCTAACCAGTTTGATAACCCCACCAAGCAACTACTTACTCGATTCAAGTCAGTCGTAGAGACCGACCTCAAACGCATTTATCAACAGACATTATTAGAGCGAGAGAATCAACGTCTCAGTAAACAGTTGCATCAAAAATCTTTTGAATTTGAGCAACTGCAGAGAAAAGAGCAGCAAGAGGCCTTTGAGCGAACTCACGATACAGGCTCTTAAACTGAGCACTGTCGCTGGCGATACCACAACGATTATCAGCTCACGATACTCGGCACCTTATCACGACTCGGTTGCTAGATTAGCGCTAATCTCTGCCACTATTTTTCGACTAAATAACACCGACAAATGCAAAATGATAAAGAAGGATTTATTCTCGGCTCGCGCCCAAATAGAACTCGAACTAGGCACAATAGAGAAATCTATCGGTGTACGGTAAGAGTACAGTTGGACGTTATCGAGCGTATTCTCCGTTGCAGCAAGCTTAAGCAACAACTCACTCTTAGGCCGTAATTGCTTAATGCCCTTTGAAGGATAGGGTAGATACGCCCACCAACTTCCAGCATGGGGGGCTGACAAACTGAAAAACTGGCTTACTCTATGCGCGCCATCTAAACATTGCAGATAGTAGCGGCCAACTATCCCCCCCATACTAAAACCAATTATCACTACCTCATCAGCAAAGCCAAAAGCCTGATTTATCTGCTCTTGTAAGTCTTTAGCCGCATGCTCAATTCCTAAACGACCATCGAACGAAGCCAGTGTTGGTGCAAAACACTCATGGCCAGCCAATTCTAGCTGGCGCTTCATCCAGTGCATAACATGCCCAGTATTAAAAATTCCATGTACCAGTACTATTTTCATTAACTCTTCCTTGCATTTTTTGGCTATGTGACTTGCTATAATGTGCTTACGGTCCAACACCAGTCTCTAAAGTAAAATATCCATCTCTTACACTACATGTAGGCAAAGCAGATTATTTCAATAGCAATCTAGTTTCCCAGCCTAAAAATGCCCGGTCCATCTGCGCAAGGGATATTTATCGCTACAATTTTGCTATTATTAGCGCCGTCGCAACAGCCACTATTTTAATGAGCCCAATATCTATGTCGATCACCCCATCGAACTCGACTGATTTATCAGTAACACAAGCTTTGAGTGCCGCCATTAGCAAACGAACTCACTTTTTAGCACATGCAGAGCAAAATAAAACCGACTGCTATCGAATATTTCACGGTACGGTAGAGGGGAGCAATGGGCTCAATATTGATCGCTATGGCAACGCTTGGCTGATCCAAAGTTTTCATCAAACATTAACAGCGGACGAGCTGAGCCAAATAACCACTCTGCTGACTCAAGAATCGATGTTGCCTGTCATCTATAATGACCGCTCCAACAAGAACTCTCGCGTGCTAAACACCTTAACCACCGACAATGAAGCATTCGCGACCAGTGAACAGCAGATGCAAGAGAATGGCATTTTGTTCAGCAGTAAATTGCGTCATGACGGGCAAGATCCACTACTGTTTTTAGATATGCGCATTGGCCGTGAATATGTAAAGGCACATAGCCAAAACCGTACAGTACTCAATCTATTCTCTTATACCTGCGGTATTGGCACCGCTGCAGCTGTTGGCGGTGCGACACGTGTGGTAAATATCGATTTTTCCTCATTTGCCCTGGCAGCAGGTAAGATAAATGCGCAGCTCAATCACGTTGAAAATGTCTGTGAATTTATTCAAAGTGATGCATTTCCAGCGTTAAGACAGCTGGCAGGTTTGAAAGTGGGCGGCCGTAGAAATCAGAAACTGCCCGCCTATCCAAAACTTGCTGCCACTCAATTTGATCTGGTCTTTTTAGACCCACCAAGATACGCCAAAAGCGCCTTTGGTATTGTCGATCTCATCAACGATTACCAGAGTTTGTTTAAACCAGCAATGCTTACGACTAAGCCTAAGGGCACCATAGTATGCTGTAACAATGTCGCTAAAGTTGATCGCCAAGCATGGTTCGATAGTTTAGTCCGCTGCGTCGAAAAACAGGGACGCCAGGTCAGTAGCCACACATGGCTCGACTGCCATGAAGACTTCCCCTCATTTGATGGTAATCATCCGTTAAAAATGGTGGCATTAACATTAAGCTAGTAACAGTTTTTACCCCTATCAACGATTGAATAATGGCGAGTTAACACTCGCCATTATTGCATTTACCACAACCAATGATAGCTAACTACTATAAAAGCAACTTTAGTTGGTTCTTTCCGTTATTCCCTCCAGTTTAAAAGCGTTAGCCTAAACACCTAGCAGACCCACGATAAAACCAATATTCACAGAGATAATGGGGAGTAACAAAATATGAATAAATTACAATAGGATAACCATCTACAACTCACTCCAAAGCACACCTAAAACCATCGTTTAAAAAATAAACTTTACTTTGCCTAAAAAAGGCATAGAATCCGCTTCCTCTAATTTACATCCAAACATGCAAAAGCATAACTTTAAGGAGTACAAGGTGGATAAATCTGCCTTTAAAACATCAGAAAACAGCTCTTTCACTCCAGTGACAGGTTTGGCTTTTTTCGCTATTGCTTCGGGCTTTCTTATGAGCCTTATTCCTCTATCTTTAACCTCATTTAAAATGGACACATCGCTCATTGCTTGGTTAGCAAGTATCTTCTACTTAGGCATACTAGTAGGTGCCACCTGCGTCCAGTCGGTTATAAGCAAAAGTAGTCACCGCTACGCATTAATGATGTTTCTTTCACTGCTCATTCTCACCATCATATTAATGCTGATGTTTCCAACGCCTTCGGTATGGTTAGCTGCGCGCTTTATTGCCGGTATCGCTGTGGCAGGCGTGTTTGTAGTGGTGGAATCTTGGTTACTGATGGCCGACAGTGCCAAGCAAAGAGCTAAGCGCTTAGGCTTATATATGACATCTCTCTATGGCGGTAGTGCATTGGGACAACTTGCCATCGGTCCTATTGGCATCAAGGGTTTGGCGCCCTTCTTTTGTGTCATAGGGCTATTATTGATCGCCATATTACCACCACTGCTAATTAAACAAGGTCAGCCTGTGCAGTTACAACATCAAAGAATTGGCTTGAAAGAGGCGCGAAAAATCAGTACCCCAGCCATTATTGGTTGCTTGGTGTCGGGCATGCTGCTTGGACCTATTTATGGCTTGATGCCGACCTATATCAACAACCAGCTTGCAAGTACCGAGACAACGGCATTTCTAATGGCGGTGATTGTTCTGGGCGGCATGCTTATTCAACCCTTGGTGAGTTATCTATCGATCAGAGTCAGTAAAAGCCTATTGATGGCACTGTTTTGTTTACTTGGTACGATAGGCGTTATGGGGGTGTTGGAGGGGGAGTCAATTGCATTGATCAGCATGAGTTACTTTGTTCTTGGCGCCAGCTGCTTTGCACTTTATCCCATCGCCATCACACTTGCTTGCGATGCCTTAAGCGTTGAAAAAATTGTCGCCGCAACCGAACTAATGTTACTTAGCTACAGTATTGGCTCAGTAGTTGGCCCATTAATCGCCGAACATAGTAGTTCATCAAAACACTCGCTAATATTGTATTTAGGCTTTGTGTTAACAACAACTTCAATCTACATGCTAATAAAAAGCCTACAAACAACCCGCAGCGGTCACACACCAGCGATAGGCTAATACAGCGCTTTGCCACTTGCCGATAGGAGCATAGATGTTGATGCTCTTATCGCTCGCTAAATCTAGCGGCCTCTCCTTACGAACATACCCTCTAGCCATAAAATTGCTATCGAAAAACAAACTGTAAATAGTTGATTAGAAGAAGCTTAATAAAAAGGAAGATTACCGAAAGGTTGTTGATCAAGATTTATCCTAAGCTCCACTCAATAGCTTCTATTGCGCTAACGAAGCAAGTATTCGCTAGCGCTAAATAATAACAGCAGAAGCATCATTTAAGACAAACTTTAATAGCAATGCATAAAAGGAATTAGCAATGGCCAGAGCAATAATGGGTGATGGTGTCACTAAGATCACCCAAGACAACTTAGAAGAAGCACTGCAACAGGCAATAGAGATTGAGATAGCAACTATCCCGGTTTACCTCTCAACCTACTACTCAATCAATCGTACACCGGATCAGAAAGAGCTGATTAAAGGCTTTACTAAACGGCTGATAGACAAGGGTGAAACCAAGCAGAATGCGGCAACCAAAGCACTAGCACTTTCAGCCAAAATCATGGTTTTTGCTAATAGAGCGGGCGCCAATATTATGAGTGTGGTGGTGGAAGAGATGCTACACATGTCTCTCTCTTCAAACGTAAAGCAATCACTGTTTGGCAACCCGGAGTTAGTCGGTAAATCCCCTAGTATCTGGCCTGCATACCTTGCAGGACACGAACCTGAATTTCCCATTAATCGTGCCAAGTTAAGCATTGAACAACTTGAAACTTTCAAGAAAATCGAAAGCCCTGTACCAATCGACGCTAACCTAAGGTTTACCAGCGCCATCCCCTACTTCACCATTGGTGATTTTTACCAAGGTATTGAAGATTGCATCCGTGATCATTTTTGCTGCAAGGACAATTACCACCCCGACAGGCCGCAGCTCGTTCCAAATCGCGGTTACTACGCGCAAAATAACATCGACACCATCTACTACGATAAACAGCATAAACCTGTCTATGAAAATGCTGCTGATGCGGGGGGCTTAATCCATGTCGTCGATCAAGCAAGTGCACTAAAAGCGCTAAAAACAGTGGTTGACCAAGGTGAAGGAAAAAATGTCACAGATCCTTTTGATGACGACAGTTGTCACGAATTGTCTCATTACTACAAATTTGCACTTCTGCAAGAGGAACTCAAAGATATCAAGCGTCAATTCCAAAAGGAATTTGGTTGCGAATTTGATGTCGAGAACCACTTCATCCATGACTTTGCCGATAATGCAGAAACTCAAGACTACCCCGTTACCATACAAGCGGTTTCAACATTAACCAATGCCATGTATGCCTATCTATTCATCATGTCCCAAGCCTGCTACCACGCTGAGGAACATACTCAATTTGAGATCTTTATGTTTGGCATCCACAAAAGCATGTTGTGGATTTTAAGTTCACTGTGCGGTGAGATGACAGGGCTAAAGTACCTAGGCTCTGACGGTCAGCAATATACAGCCACCGCCACCTTCGAAGAGTATCAATTTAGCAGTGCTTCTAGCCCTAAATCACAAATTATAGAGCTATTTAATCAGGCTGTTGGTGTCAACGATGGTATCGCTTATCTAGGGCAACGGATCCACGACCTTCCCAATGTTTCAATTGAGGGGTTTCTTGAACGTTCAAATACCCCATTAATGGCATAACTCAACCATAGAAGAGGATAGCAACATGTCAAAAGTATTCGATAAATCACTCAGCAATGGTTGTGGTTCAAGCAATGGTTGTGGCAACAGCAATAGTTGCAGCAGCCAACCAGTGAATAAAAAAGTACCCAACATTGTCACCCCGTTAGAGCTGCACGCATGTATGGGGCTTAATGCCTGTCGCGGCCATGACCGCTTTGGCACAAATACCTGTGCAGGAACAGGCTACTGCGCGACACAAACACACGTGTGCCACACGCTCAATAACTGTGCTGGTCAAGGCGGTTGCGGCTTATTTGGCGATGCTGCAGAACAGTCAAAACCTGGATCCAATGATTGTTCATGGCAAGGCAGCTGCGCCACACCAATCCAAGCGGAACGCTTTAGTACCTTAGGTGAGAACAAAAACAAAAGTGTCTGGTTACTAGCACGTGCCTTATTTGAACAGCGCATGGATAAGTCGCGTCGCAATGTCGCAGACGCTCCTTTTCCAGCTGGTCCTCCGCAAGCTTGGTTGGAATCGTTTGGTGAATATGATTCTTGTGGAAACTCCGGTGATAAATCTTGCTCCTTTGGTTTTAATAGCCCAGCTCAGAATACCCAAGAGCTGATTGATCGCAGCCGCGACAATGCTAGCAAACAACCAGAGTACGACTGCAAGTTAAACGACGATTAATAGAGGTAATGATGCCGAACTTTCATCGTCAAACCCAAGCCTGCCCCAATTTGGGGTTGGGCCTTGGCCTTCGCAGCCAACATTTTAATGAAATTTTAGATCGTAAACCTAAGGTTGATTGGTTTGAAATTATCTCAGAGAACTTTATGGACTCAGGGGGACGGCCTCGCCATGTTCTCAGACAAATAGCCGAACAGTATCCAATTGTTATGCACGGCGTGTCTATGTCAATCGGCAGTAGCGATCCACTCGACCTAAATTACCTTAGGCGCTTGAAGCAGCTTATCGATGAAGTACAGCCCGCTTGGGTCAGTGACCACCTATGTTGGACTGGTGCACTGAGCCTCAATAGCCACGATCTTCTGCCATTACCGCTCACTGACGCAGCTCTACGCCACGTATGTGAACGTGTTGATCAGGTACAAAATCTGCTACAGCGGCCTATTGTGCTCGAAAATCCCAGTACCTACTTGAGTTACACCCAATCCCATATTCCAGAGTGGGAGTTCTTTAGCGCGCTGACCGCCGAAACCGGTTGCGGCATGCTACTAGATGTCAACAATGTCTTTGTTTCTGCCTTCAATAATGAGTTCGACCCCTTTGAATACATAGAGGGCTTACCGCATCAATCAATTGTGCAGATGCATTTGGCCGGTCATCAGCACTGTGGTGACTATATTATCGATACCCATGACAGCCCAGTGACTAATACCGTCTGGCAGCTATTTAACTTAGCGTGGCAGCGCACCCAAGGATGTGCAACTTGCCTAGAGTGGGATGGCAATATCCCCAGCTTCTCTGAATATCATCAAGAGTTACTCAAAGCCAAAAAGTACATGCACAGCGGTACAAGCTTTAACGCTGAGCCAGACCGCTACCAAGCTAAATTAAACCCTGAACTCGCCATTTCAAATCCAATTAACTTCATGGTTCCACAAGCTAATGTTGTCGCAAATCAGGGGGGCAAATGAGCGAATTAACAACACAAAGCTTACTCGAGATGCAGCAAAGTATGCTTAAGGCGATCACCCAGCCAATGCAAACTGACCGCATTGGCTTCATCGACAGTCAGATCGCGGCCTCCAGTAAACTGTCAGCACAGGCCCACTTCAGCATATACCAGCGTAGCTACATACTCAGGCTACAACAGTGCATGGCGAGCCAATTTTCAACCCTCAAATATGCGTTAGGGGATGATCTATTTGCGCTTTTTGCAACCCAATACTTACAAACATCGCCCTCAAGTAGCTACACCCTCAATACGCTTGGTGATCGGTTTCCGCAGTTTTTGCAGCAGACTCGCCCCGATGCCGAGCTGGAAGTTAAAGAGGACTGGCCTGACTTTATGATTGAGCTAGCAACATTCGAAATAGCGCTAAACCAGCTATTTGACGCAGAATCCACAGGACTGCTCGCCGATCCGCTACAGATTCAGGCCACGGCTAACACCAAGGACGAGCAGCTGCAGTTAGTACCAATCTTGCAACTGTTTCAGCTTAGCTACCCCATCATCGATTATTACCGTCGCTATAACGATAACCAGCAACCGCCACTGCCACTAGCTAAGACAAGTTATGCTGCCGTCTTTAGACGTAACTACCGACTCGGGATCATCGACTTAAATGCCAGCCAGTACCTTTTTTTAAAGCAGCTACAGCAAACGCAATCAATCAACGCCAGTAAAAAACAACTTATAAAGCAACAGCGAGCCTCCACAGAGGCGGTCGACAAACTTTGGGCTAGGTGGCGAATGTACTTCATTGAGATGGGTATTTTTAACCACCACAACTTAGCAGAGTAATTAAACAAAACAATAAAACTCATCAACTAAGTGAGTAAATAAAAGAGTAAGTAAGTGAAAAGTAATCCAGTTAACAGCGGATGTTCAACTGACACAAAATGGAGCAACTGTCATGCATATTAAACAAACGCGATTATACGGTTCGATAAAAAAATACCGTTTAAAACAAAAAGCAATCATCTTTATCTCTGCAGCCACAGCTATGGCCAGTGCCTACGCCGCAACAGCGCAGAGTCCATCGAAAACAGAGACCGCTGTGGAGTCATTTACATTTTCAAAAGCGGATGCTCGCCTCGTCTCAAAAAAGTTTTACATCGCCAATCCCAAAGGTGGAATCCCCACTCCACAGCGAGAGCTCAATATCACTCAGAATGATACTCGCAAACAAATATTACCGTTTTTACCCAGCCAAAAACGCCCTATTGCAGATGGTGTCACCGCACCAGAATATGCAGCGAACTAAAAAGGAATTACCTGATGAGCATTTCTCAATTTCTCGGGACGAGAACGCAGCAAGACTTACTAAACAGCCGTGCATTAAAGCATCCCAAAAAGATAACCAGCCAAAACCCCTGGACCATTGAAGCCCTTAGAGAACACCTGCAATGGGCGGTCGACGTAGAGCTGTATACTATCCCGTTTTACATGTCGGCCATGTATTCGGTCATTGACCAAGCATCAGAAGCCAGACGCCTAGTACGCTCGGTCGTCAACCAAGAGATGCTGCATATGCAAAGTGCGGCCAATATTGCCAACGCCTATGGCTGCGATCTACACATCACAGCCCCCCACTATGGCGGCGAGGTACCCCATCTAGACTTTGAAGCCAACCCAAATCAACCAACAAAGATCTTCAGCCCTTACAGCACACAAATAGGCCCGATGGATGTGCTGCGTATTAATACTATGTGCATTATTGAGTGCCCAGGTGAGTTTAACAGTGCAACTTTAGATCCCAATACCGAAGAGTACAGCTCCATAGGTGAGATCTATCAAGCTATTCGCGAAGGGGCAGCCATGCTCAGTGAATGTATCATCCCCAATAATAATCAGGTTGCCCATTTTACCTCCACCTACCCAGATGTGAGTTCGCTAGTAATCAGTGAAGACTGCTGTGAAGGGCTGGTGCAAGTTAACGGCCTAATCGATCTAATTGTCGATCAGGGGGAAGGCGCAGCTTGGCCCAATGACAATATCTCGCCAAATACTACCATTGAGCAACGCTATGAAGATTACCAACAGGAGCAGCTACCGCCTGAATATCAAAACCATGTCGATGATATTCAGCCCTACTGGGATCATTTCCAAAAGTTTACCTACTTACGCAAGCAGACGCTGCCAGAAACCTTCCCCTTAGGCTTCGGCAGCCCACGCGGGCGTGAAAACCAGCGGATCCTCATTAGCCATTTTGGCCACTTCCTGCAGCTAATGAATATCGTGTTTAACCCTATCTACCAACAACAACTGGCCAACAGTAACGACATTAGCGTTGCCGCAGTGCAACAAAAGGCTGGCGCCGAGTTTGGTACCACCATGTACAAGGTAGGTGCAGCCATTGCCGCCTGCTGGGAAAATGGCGTAGTCCCCGCCTTCTCTACTTCAGCAAGCCAACAGGAGCAATAATCATGACTCAATCTATTTTTAAAATTCATCCCGCCATTGGTATTGCTCGTGTCGGCAACAGCAGCGAGTACTACCTCGCACCAGAGTCCATTGCAGCGCTGCCACAACCCGGTAAGCCTGGCGATCCAACCACAGGCGGGCTACCAATCCGCCCTGGTACAGAAGACACCATCATCAGCAGCTCCGAATTTCGCGACAGCTGTGGCGCCTTTAAACGCCAAGCGGCACGCTTTCGTATTTTTGCCTACCCCACAAAAGATGTTGGCCAGTACCCGGCCAGCAACGGCGCCGAGATAAAAATAGGCAGTAGTATCAACGGCAAAAAAGTGGTCGATATTGTATGGAGTGTGCATCTAGCCAATAAGAAATGCAGCTGGTTTGCCAATGACGATGACCACGGCGCCGTCGCCTACGACAATGGCAGCACTCCTACATTAAGAAATCTGCGCGAAGGGCTAGATCCATACAATAGCGCGAGACTGAAAAAACTGATCATTGACGCTGGTCCTCGTGCACTAAAGGGCTGTGACAGCAAAGCCAGCTTCTGCCCAGCAGAGCGGGCTAGCATAGACAAAGATGGCGAGGTAGTCAGCCTGCCTGACTACCCGCAATCATTTCCCTATATGCATTTTGAACAGCTCGACACCCCTCAGGGTCGCATCGACAGCTTAGGTGAGATGGAAACCGACAGCTGTGGTCGCCTCATTGTCGCCGGCGGCTATGGCAAGAGTAATGCGTGGAAGCTCGACGCAGAGGACAAGGTTCAGATCAATAACCCAGTCAACAACGACCAATGGTTTGACGACACCTCCGACGGCCCAGTGAATGCAACAGTGCTGTTTGACGACGGCAGCACAGAGTCGGTATTTGGCGGCTGGGTAGTGGTAACGGATCCGAGCTATGCGCCGCAAACCCTCAATGTGGTGTCACTTTTCGACGAAGCCTACGACGTGTTCCTGCGAGAGTTGGCGTTAGAGCCAGCGGTATATCATCAAGGCAAGTTTAACCCCGACTACCAACCCGCTTTTGACGATCATATCAAGCCGATATTCCGAGCCACCGCCCAGCAACTGTGGAACGCCTACCTCCCCGGCTTTGCTATTGACGCCCACAACAGTGTCGACAGCATTACCGCCGACGATAACCCCGATGAAACCATCTTGGCGGGACTGGCGTATATTCGCCAACCTAATGCAGGTAAGCAAGCAAGCTGGCGTTCGCAGTCTATCGATGTTGGCGCGCCGCTGATGCCACTATCATTAGGCGACTCTAGCCCCGCTGGTGGCAAGCCCTTCCTCAGCCCAACCGTCACCCAGTATCACGCCCTGCACTGCTGGTCGAATCATCAATACAAAAAGACCAACGACAACCCATTAGGCGCAGGCGAATACCTTGATCGCGCGACCTTGCAAAACTGCCTAGGCGGACGCTTTAGCCCTGGTATCGACATGACTTGGGTGATCCGCGAGCCGAGCATGTATGTCAGCAACTGGCAACAGGGCGCGGGCCCTTTCAGGATCCACCATAAAAACCTCGACTACGCCTCGGTAATCGATAACAGCCTCAGCTATGGCACCCCGTTACTCACGCTCGGCTGGATCCCCCGCCATGAAGATGTCGAATATCTAGGGCTAGAACCCGGCGATGCCACCAAATTTATGGCGCTGCCCTGGCATGCAGACTATAACTCCTGTGCCATTCACCAAACATCACCTAACACCCAAGACTCGCAAACCCTGTACTGGTCTTGGCCTGCACAGCGCCCGGTCACAGTCTACACAGCGCAAGACTATCAAGATCAACAGATAGAGAAAGACCGCCACGGCCTGCCACCACAACGCTACTCCGTCAGAGGCAGCGGCACAGTTCCAAGAGAAAATAGTCCAGAGGATAGCGGCAACCTCGCTAACGCAGGGCGATTCTGGGAATACCGTGAAATGCTAGAGAAGTGGAACGACATCGGCGTGATAGTCCAAGCCACCACCATCGATGATGGCGCAAGCTACCCAGACAACGTCTATCTGGAGGTTGAGAGCCGACTCTCCGGAGCTACGCCAAACCTAAAAGAGCCAGCGCCATGGCCAATGGTGGCAGGAGACAAAACTGCCATCAAAAAGACGAGGTAATCGATGCAACCACTCTATGACGTCATCATCGTCGGAGGGGGGCCCGCAGGTTGTGCAACGGCAATTGCTTTGCACAACCTAGGGGTTAAAAATACTCTTGTCATCGAGGCCAGTGATTACACTGCGCCTCGTATTGGCGAGAGCATTCCACCCGATAGCCGTCAACTGCTAGAAAAACTAGGGATCTGGGACGCATTCACTGCGCAAAAACATGCTCCCTGTTTAGGCAGTTATTCAAGTTGGGGGAGTGACCAGTTAGGGTTTAACGACTACCTCTTTAATCCGCAGGGCCATGGCTGGCATTTAAACCGAGCCTCCTTCGATAAATTTTTAGCGCTACAACTGCAAAAAAGAGGCGGAGCACTGCTGAAAAACACCCATTTTTCCAGCCTAATCCGCGATCAGCACGCCTACCCGATAAAGGTCACATTGCGTAACGATGCACAGCTAAGGTGCCGCTTCATTGTTGATGCCAGCGGCCGCAGTGCCAAAGTCGCGCGCCAGTTTGACGCCAAAGCAAATATTGAAGATCAGCTAGTGGCGGTCAGTGCCTACTTTGACGCCAGTAACATTAGTTCGGCCAACAGTTATCGGCAAATGACACTGCTTGAAGCGGTCGATTATGGCTGGTGGTATCTAGCCCACCTGCCCAACAATCAGGTGATCGTTACCGTCGCCACCGATCCCGAAACGATTCAGCAGAAACAACTCAAAAATAGTGATCATTGGCAACAAGCGCTACAGCTTACGCAGCACATCAAGCCGATTATCAATCAAGCTGCACCGAGTCGCCTGCATAGCTGGGTAGCGCAATCCGCCATTATGGATCCACCGGCAGCCGAACATTGGCTCGCCGTGGGCGATGCCGCATCAAGCTTCGACCCCATTAGTTCACAAGGTATTTATAAAGCACTTAACAATGGCATTGACGCCGCCGCCGCGATTACCGATTGGCTCAATGATGATGCGCAAACCCTCAATCAATATCGTAATAGCGTTGCTAGTAACTTCATCCAATACTTAGGCCATAAAGCTTATTTCTATAATGAGGAGCAGCGCTGGCCACAGAGCAAGTTTTGGCAGAAAAGACACCAGCCACCACAATAGTAACCGCTAATTTAATCAAGCCCTAGCAGCGCAAATAGTGGCGTTGCTTTGCTACTTTTGCGGTGAATAGCCTCATAAAGTATTCCACTGCGCTCTATCGTGCGGCTTAAACCTGCGGTTAAGATCGACCACTCCTATCAAGTAGCCCCAAGAATTGCACCAAGAATTGCACCAAGAATATCAAGTTAAAAAAATCTCAACCACATCAAGCAAATAAACATAAAAATAACAAGCCACACTCTTCTATTACATCTAAAACGGTGACATAATCAATAACGTTTTAGTCTTTAAACGCCTGATTTCAGAATTCATTTTTATTAGCTTCAGGCTAAAACCAATAGGAATGAATGAGTGCTAAGCTGTTATGCATCGCCCTATAGAACCAATGGAATGAAACTATGAGTGATACCACTTTTTTCTTCGGTGAATGGCAAATTGATCCCAGCGCTAATAGCTTGCGCGCCGGTAAACAGGTCAAGCAGCTAGAACCCAAGGCCATGGATGTGCTTACACTGTTATGCCAACGCGCAGGAGAGGTGTTGAGCAGCGATGACATCGTTAACCACTGCTGGCCCAACACCGATGTGGGTGACAATCCGCTACATAAAATCATCAATCAAATACGCCGCGCACTCGGCGACAGCGCAACCTCTCCCTTATTCATTGAAACCATTCGTAAACGCGGTTATCGCACCTTAGCTGAAGTACGCTTTCCCATTGGCCAAGAAAAAGTCGCCGACCATCAAAGTTGGCAATGTGGTTCACCCTTTCCCGGCCTACAAGCCTATGGGGCCGACTATGCCGACGTCTTCTTTGGCCGCGGTAAACAGATCAGCGTCTTGCTGGATAGAATAAGTCAGCAAATTAAATACGGCAGAGCCTTTTGCCTGACCTTAGGCCCTAGCGGCAGCGGTAAGTCATCGCTCATCAATGCCGGCGTAATGCCCAATTTAATGACTACAGCCGGTTACAACAGTGTTAAAGTCGCCTCCTATAGCGGCCTCGATTTTGCCGATGTTAGCAGTTCACAGCTGTTTATTGAGCTGGCCAGTGCCATGCTCGACTGGGAGATAAACGAGCTGCCGGTGTTTGATGGCTATAGCGCCGACACACTTGCCACCAGCTTGATTAATAATCCCAACGCCGTTATTAAGCTATGCCAACAAGCACTAAAGGCACAAACCGAGGGCTTTACCCATTTCTCGCTGTTTATCGACAGGCTAGAAATTTTACTGTCGTCCCCCCTGTTTGAAGATCAAGAACGGCATCAATTTGTCGAGCTTATCGAGCACTTGGCCACCTCGGGCACCGTACTAATACTCAGTGCTTGCCGCAATGAGTTTTACCCGCTGCTGGTGAACTACCCGACCTTAATGGCGGGTAAAAGCCGCGGTGCTCATTTCGATTTAGCGCCACCCTCTCGCAGTGAGCTACTGCAGATGATCCGTCTGCCAGCCATTGCCGCCAATCTAAGCTGGGACAACGACCCCGACACTGCCATGCCGCTAGACCAACTGCTTTGCAGTGAAGCCGCCAGCAACCCAGACGCATTGCCAATGCTGCAATATATGTTGCAGGCGTTATATCTAAAGCGCAGCAGCGATAATCAGCTGCAAGTCTCAGTCTATAAAGAACTCGGCGGCATCGAGGGCGCCATAGGTAAAAATGCCGAAGATGCTATCAATGGCTTAACCGCCGAGCAAAAAGCCTGCCTGCCACAGGTATTGTCCCTGCTGATCACTTTAAGAGAGGACGAGATCTCCATCACCAGCCGCACCGCTCGCTGGTCACAGCTACAGACAGAGTCAGAAAATATCCTAGTGCAAGCCATGGTCGACAGCCGACTTTTTGTCTCGCACCTGCAAAATGGTGAGCCCTGCTTTAGCATTGCCCACGAAGCGCTGTTAAGACGTTGGCCCCGCGCCACCAGCTGGATAAGCGAGCACAATACGAGCTTGCAGATAAAAAGCCGTTTATATCACCTTGCCAAACGCTGGCGTAAAGAGCACAAAAATAGCGCCTATCTGCTCGCGGGCGGCAAACCGCTCAAAGAGGCCCAGGCACTGCAACACAACCCCCTGTTTACCATCGAACCTCAAGAGCGCGAGCTCATTGCCGCCTCTGCCAAACAACAGCAGTTAAAGCGCTGGCGTAAACGCCTCACCATAGCAACGCTGTCCATTTTGTCTGTGCTGTCGGTAATGATGAGTATCAAGAGTAACCAAGCGGAAAAAGTCGCCCAGCAAAAGCGCTTGGCGGCAGAGAACCTGCTCGGCTTTATGGTCGGGGATTTCGCCGACAAGATGCGCGGCATCGGTCGTATGGACCTGCTCGATGGCATCAGCAATAAAGCGTTAGAATACTTTAGTGACAACAGTGTTAGTGGCAGTTCTAATAATAGCGGCGGTTACGACAACAGCATTAGCTTTGACGCTAACTTTCAACATGCACAAACCCTAGAGGCCATGGGCGAAGTCGCCTATTCGCGCAATAAACTCGATGAGGCCAGCAGCGCCTTTCACGCCGCTCGCAGCAAGTTAACCGCGTTATTAAATCAGCAGCCACACAATTTAGAGCTGCTTAAAACCTTAGGCGCTAATGCCTTTTGGATAGGCCAGCTCGATTACGATAAAAGTGACTGGGACGCGGCAAGAGTGTGGTGGGATCTCTATAAGAGTCACAGTCAGACTATGTTTGATATCGCACCTGATGATACTGAATCGTTGATGGAGTTATCTTATGCGCAAAGTTCGTTAGGTTCTGTTTCAATGAAACAGCAGGATTTTGATAGTGCACGCAATGAGTTTGATGTTTCTTTAGAGCTAAAACTTGCAGCATGGAATAAAGATAAGGACAACTCTAAACGCAGTGCAGATGTAGCAAATACAAGGTCATGGTTGGCCAGTGCAGCTTTAGCTCAAGGCGATATATATACAGCAGTAAAAAGCCATCAACAAATTCAGAAGATGTTAAATAATACTGGCTCAAGTGCATCCTATACGTTAGATAGATTAGCAAGTAGTCATCATATATTAGCAACACTCTTCTATTATCTTGGTCAAAATCCATCAGCATTTCAACATGCGCGATTAAGTTTTCAAACGATTACGGAAGCCCTCATTCGAGACCCTAAGAATCAGACTTGGAGAGTCCAACAATATAATGCCTATTTTATCATGTTGATGTTCATCGATGAGCCTTTGGAATTAGATACTAATTTTCAGCCTGAAGCTATAGGTGCGCTACTGAAAGCAGATAAATCACTTGTTCAGTCCAATCAATTTGAAGTCATGTGGGCAAAATATAACTTAGCCGCTGCAACATATTATATAAAAATAAATGCTTTTAAAGAAAGTGCTCAAAAGGCTGAAGAAGCCACAAGGCTATTTAAACAAATTACGTTAAAACATCCAAAGAATAATCTGCATTTAGGCCGCTTAGCCTCTAGTGAGCTGCTGCAAGCTCAGTTGGCAGAGAAGGTAGATGCTAGTGGCAAAGCTATACGCTTGTGTCAACAAGCAAAAGAAAGAATTTCTGACGTAGTTAAAGTCAATAAACACCCCAACTTTACGATTTCTTACATTCGTGCTCTTCACTGTCTGAACCAATTGGATAGTGAACCAGAATTGATTAGCAAATTAAAAAGTTATGGAATTAAAGTCAATTAATCATAAAAGTTAGTCCTACTTAGACTAAAAACTAGCGTTACATTAACCCCTACAATAATTTAATACGTCAAAGGAAGATGATATGTCAAACCAACACCTTGAAGAGTTCACATTAACAGTTACTTTAAATAAAGAAGACGTTCCTCAGTTTAATTATACACAGCTAGAAAATGGTCAAAATGTTCCTGTTACTGGTAGCTTTGTTGTCAGTACCCCCACAACTATTCGCTACTATTTAATAGACAAAACAGAAAAAGGACTCGAATTTACTGGAGCAGCTTTTACCACACCATTTGATAATGTGATTGATAGTGTTGAGTTAGGAGAGGATCAGCGAGGTCCCTATATTGATTTAATAGATTCTGATGCTCAACCAGGTAAAACTGGATTCCGCTTTGTACTATCAGTTAAAAACAGCAAATTACTAATGATGAGTCCAGATCCTGAAGTTATTAACCGCGGTACAGCTTAAAAAATAAAAGATGGGACAGCCATATCTTTAGATAACCATGGCTCCTAAAACGAACAAAAGATGAGGCCTCTTCGCCTCATCTTTTTCGTATTAATACATTATCCAGATCCGTTTAAAAAGGACTTTACATGAAAACCGTCAGTAAACTCAGCGCCGCTATTCTAACCAGTTTATTATTCAGCAGTGCAGCAATACAAGCGGCAACCCAGCAGCAGATTGACGCGGCACTTGCGCCAGTAAAATCAGCCGCAATGCTACAAGCCACGCTCAGCCAACCCTCAGCATTAGATGCTTTAGGTGACGAGCTACCGGCATTTATCGCTAGCATTCAATTTAGCAACGCCGCCGGCCAAGCGACCTTCGATAATAGCCAGCTGCAAACCAACCTGACAGCCACCGAGGTGTATCAGATTTTGGCACTATTCGGCCAGCAGAGCACTATCGGCCAATACCCAGATGCACTCGCCTACAGCGACACCGATAGACTGCTTCTCGAAAACGCAGTATTACCATTCTGCAGTGCAGACAGTCCCATTAAGCTACGAGTCATCCTTAAAAATGATAACCAAGTTAAATTCAACTATCGCCAAGCAGGCGTCGCCTGTGATGGTAATGTTGAGCTTACTGAAAACACCAGCATTACTTACAAGCTAGTGCACACTAAACGCACTCCGAAAGGGTTACGCATCACCGGCGCGGGGTTTACTAACCCATTTGATGCCCATATCAAGCGGGTTACCGTGGGCGAAGATGGTCAAAGTCTTACTTTAGAAAACGATATCAGCAACACTGGCGTCAGTAAGTGGCAGTTTATCTTCAGCAATGATGACAGTGACTTGATATTGGTGAGTCCAGATCCACAGGTAATTAATCGCCCAAGTTAGAAAAAAAGATGGGACAGCCATATCTTTAAATAACCATGGCTCCTAAAACGAACAAAAGATGAGGCCTGTTCGCCTAAAATTAAATATGGCCACCCATAGTTAACCCCAAAAGATGAGGCCTCTTCGCCTCATCTTTTTCGTATTAATACATTACCCAGATCCGTTTAAAAAGGACTTTACATGAAAACCGTCAGTAAACTCAGCGCCGCTATTCTAACCAGCTTATTATTCAGCAGTGCAGCAATACAAGCGGCAACCCAGCAGCAGATTGACGCGGCACTTGCGCCAGTAAAATCAGCCGCAATGCTACAAGCCACGCTCAGCCAACCCTCAGCATTAGATGCTTTAGGTGACGAGCTACCGGCATTTATCGCTAGCATTCAATTTAGCAACGCCGCCGGCCAAGCGACCTTCGATAATAGCCAGCTGCAAACCAACCTGACAGCCACCGAGGTGTATCAGATTTTGGCACTATTCGGCCAGCAGAGCACTATCGGCCAATACCCAGATGCACTCGCCTACAGCGACACCGATAGACTGCTTCTCGAAAACGCAGTATTACCATTCTGCAGTGCAGACAGTCCCATTAAGCTACGAGTCATCCTTAAAAATGATAACCAAGTTAAATTCAACTATCGCCAAGCAGGCGTCGCCTGTGATGGTAATGTTGAGCTTACTGAAAACACCAGCATTACCTATAAGCTGGTGCATACTAAACGCACTCCGAAAGGGTTACGCATCACCGGTGCCGGTTTTGCCAACCCCTTTGACGCTCATATTAAGCGGGTTACCGTGAGTGACGATGGTCAAAGTCTTACGTTAGAAAACGATATCAACAACCCCGAATTCAAGATCTAGCCTAACGAATAGTCTCCACTAGCTACAAACTAATACTTTTATCTATAGCAGCAACTATTACCAGCACTTTAGATTGACTAGAACCTATCATAAGTAAAAACAAAATCTAATTGTAACAACGACTTAAACAAGAAGATTACCGAAAGGTTAAATTTTATCCCTTTCGCTAAAGTAACAGCACAATAAACGCGAGCTTAGCGTTAAATTCATTAAAGGGATATTTGCTATGTTGCTGACTCCAACTGATACTGTTTCTAACAGGGCTTTAAGCTCAGCATCATCGGCTAAGACTATTCATAGCACCAGTAAGACAGCTAGCAAAACAGTGCCCTTTAGTCCGCTAAAAACCACACAACAACTATCGAGCGCTGAGCTGCAACCGCTTAAGATGTTAGTTAGCTTATTGATGGAAGCGGTAGTGATCGTTGATGAACACGGCACGATTCAACTCATCAACGAGCATGCTATCGATCTCTTACTCGCTGATGCTCTAGAAGCTGATGAGCCAACAACATCACCAACATTGATTGGCCAGCAGTGGCAAACCTATTTAATGGAACCACAAAAAACCCTTTACCAAAAAATGATTATTGAATCACGCACCGGCGCCCGTCCGTTAAACCACGCCCCTGCTGAGACCACACTGCGATTAGCAAACGATGCCTGCAAAGATGTCGAGGTATCAATTACACATTTTGCCTTAAGCACGCCGCTATTTGCCATTGTGATTAGAGACTTGACTAAATATCGCGCCGAATATAAGCAACTGCATCAATGGGCATCCACCGACTGTTTAACCAAATTGGCCAACCGTCGCGTGTTTGATGCTGAGTTACAAAACCATTGGCAAAGCTGTACCGATAAAAATCGCCCTGTCAGTGTATTGATCATCGATATTGACCACTTTAAATCTTTTAACGACAAATACGGCCATATTCTCGGTGACTACTGTTTACAAAAAATAGCCAAAGCTATCGAGAGCTCGCTGCCTGATCTTGATTGTACTGCCGCGCGTTATGGCGGAGAAGAGTTTGCCATTATTCTGCCCAACAGCAATGCTAGCCAGGTAGCGCAAACTGCACGACTGATCCAAAAGAACATTAACGATTTAAGCTATATAGATATAGGTTTAGATGCATCTGTTTCGGTCAGTGTAAGCCAAGGACACGCGAGTGAAATTAATGGCCAGTTCAGAACCAGTACTGCATTACTATGCGCTGCAGATACCGCACTTTATCGCGCCAAAGCTGATGGTCGTAACCGTATTAATGCTTGTGTGTAATCACTGCGCACCAGACCGATAACGAGATCCAGTTAGTTCAGGTTGACAGGAGTTAAGATGCAATATGACCCAAATAAGTATCAGATCCTACGGTTTCCTAGCCCATTATTGCTGTTTAGGGCCATTAACCCCATGTTGGCGATTAATGAATTAGTATTAGGTCAGCGACTTCCTAAAGTCACTCTCATCGAAAAAGATAGCAAGGAACCACTGCAATCCAGACAAGTGGTTCCCTGCCCACATTGCAACGCAATGAATCCAGGCAGCTTGTGGAGCAATAGCAACGCTTTTGGCCATTGGTTTGGCTACGTTTGCCCTGAGTGCAGTGGCATCATCCCCTGCTTATGGAACCTCAGTAGCTTATTGCTACTCACGCTCAGTGCGCCGGTTTGGTTGTTGCTTCAAAAAGGCCTAAAGAAACGTTGGCTAGCAATAAGCTATCGACGGGTAACATCGATGAAAGCTAAGCTTCCCACCGAGAATAAAGAGCAATCCTTCATAAAAATGGCACAAGTTTTTGCGGTGCTGCTATTTCTATTTATGCTGTTTATACAGAGCAGAGCATCAGATTTGAGCTTTCAGCAAGCCGTTATCAGCCTGGTTATAAGCAGTGTTGTAGGGGTAATGTTTGGCAAGGCGATGTCGTTAACTAAGCTTGCAACATCAAAAAAGCGCTATTGATATAGCGCTTAACAAGTGGTTTTGGTCGTATTATCAATCTTTAAGGGTGACTTTTTCGATAATGATCAGCTCCTTAGGCACATCATCGTGACCCGCTTGCGAAGCCGTTTTAGCCCTGCCAATCTTAGTCACGACATCCATCCCAGCAGTTACGGTACCAAATACCGCATATCCCCAGCCTGCATTAGTGGTAGCGGTATAATCAAGAAATGCATTGTCGGCTAAATTAATAAAAAACTGCCCCGTGGCTGAATGCGGCGCATCAGTGCGCGCCATCGCGATAGTGCCTCTAAGATTTTTAAGCCCCCTATTGGCTTCATTGACAATGGCCGCCCGAGTTGGCTTCTCCTCCATTTCAGCAGTAAAACCACCACCTTGCGCCATAAAGCCTTTAATCACCCGATGGAAAATAGTGCCCTCGTAAAAGCCATCTTCACAATACTTAATAAAATTTTTCGCGCTTACCGGCGCCTTTTCAAAATTAAGTTCTATCTCGATATCGCCAAAATTGGTGGTAAAAATAATCATATCAACTCACACAAGCCACAAAATATTGGCCTAAGTATACCTTGTGTCACTAACATCGGTACCTGCTTGTTGGTTAACCCCAAAAAAACGCAGCGCTAAACGTATTAACGCGCAACATTAACCACCGCTTCGCTAGCTTGGCTTTTATAACGTTGAAACATATCCTCAAGCGACTCTATCGGTTGGTTAAAGCCTTTGCTTGCAAGATACTCCGCACTATACAGTTTAGATGATGAGCGTTCGGCCACGTCGCAATAGAAAGTCACAATGGTATTGCCTTTGCCCATTTTAGCCGCGGCGTAGAGTGCTCCAGCTACATTGAGGGCTGAACTACTACCAAGCACGATACCGTCTTGCTCTTGCACGTGACGTGCTATGGCAATAAGGTCGAGATCTGGCAAGGTTATCGCTTTATCGACTTTCGCTTGCCTGAAGTTTTCAACCAAACGCATGATGCCAATCCCTTCGGTAAACGAACTGCCACTTGCTGCATATTGACCCGTTTTAAGGTAGGCATATATGCCCGAACCATCAGGGTCGACCAACCATGTTTGCAGCGCCGGATTTTGCTCGGATAGATAACGAGAGTTTCCGGCAATTGTGCCGCCAGTGCCTGCAACAGAGACCAATGCGTCGACCTGACCATTTGTTTGTTGCCAAATTTCAGGCCCTGTATGTTGATAATGTGCTTTAGCATTACTGGTATTTTCAAATTGATCAGCCCACCAATAATCGTCATTCGCCTCAGCAAGTCGCTTGGCGGTATGATAAAAATGGTCTGGGTTGGCAAATGGACAAGCATCGACCAACATCAATTTGGCACCATAGAGCGTAATCATCTGCTCTTTTTCAGGCGCTTGTCCCTTAGGCATCACCACCAACATGTTAAACCCCAGCGCTTTAGCGACCAGCGCCAAACCGATACCCGTATTACCCGCAGTGCCTTCCACTATCGTCATTCCAGGTTTGAGTTTGCCACTCTCAATAGCATCTGTGACCAACTGCAGTGCAGCGCGATCTTTAATCGAACCACCGGGGTTTTGCTGCTCACATTTGATTAAAATTTCACAGCCGCTCAGAGTCGATAAACTGCCAATCCGCAGTAGATCGGTATGACCGATAAGTTGGGTAATATTGCTCGATAATGAAGGATATTCCATAGATTGCCTTATCTGTTACTCGTTATATACCCGTCCTACTTGGACATGCTCGTTTCAGAGGCAATGGGTATAGCTCTCGTGAAACGGCATACGTACAATTTATCAGCGATTGAACTAACACCGACTAGACACATGTACACACAATAGAGTATTGTCGGTTTCAACGTTTGATGCAAGGGCTCTTGAGTCACCCCTCAACACCCTTGTAGGACATAAACCGCTGGTGCTAAGCCTTAAGTGATCGACACTTATTACCTTATGGCTAAACACTACAATAAAAAATCCATCAACCCAAACGTTTATAACCTTATTTGAGTGTCATGGAAGACGCTCACCCTTTTTAGCTTAGCCACTCATTAATGACGACATCGACACTGCTCGATACACCTCCCCCTATTTAGCTCCAGCAAGCTTGTTTTTAGTCGGCCCCCAAAATGTATCGATACATTCCTCCAACATTAAAGCGATTTTACATTACAAATAATCCAACTTGTAATACAGTTGAAATCAACATTGCACCGCACTCTATCTTGTTAACTATATTAGAGAAGTGAAGGATTATTTATGATGCTGGACTCTACAAAGCTACTGCCGTTGGTTATTGCCGCAAGTCTTGGTTTGTCCGCCTGTGGCGGAGGAGGTTCCACTGGAAGCGATTCAACAGAGCCACCAGCAACAGGTGGCTCTGTAACGCCGACTTGGGTACAAGGTCAGTTCGCTAGTGACGCAAGTTTAGCCAACCAATGCAGTGCTAACCAAACGGGTAGCACATTGACTGAAAAGCTTTGGCTGCGCTCCTGGAGTAATGATACTTACCTTTGGTATAACGAGATTATCGACCGCGATCCCGCACCATATTTAGTTGCAGAGTATTTTGATCTTTTGATAACAGACGAGTTATCAGATTCCGGCAGTAGAAAAGACAACTTCCACTTCTCAATGTCAACCGATGAATGGAATGCGCTAAATCAATCAGGTGCCTCAGTAGGCTACGGTATCAACTTCGAACTCACTAACGGCTCCCAAAGCGGTGCCCGAAAAGTAACAGTCACTTATAATGAACCAGACTCTCCCGCAAGTGCGGCCAATGTGACGCGCGGCGCGGTGATTGTCGAAATTGATGGTGTTAGTGTTAAAGATGCCAACGATAGCGCCAGTATCGACATATTAAATGCAGGCCTATTTCCAAGCCAAGATGGCAAGCAAACCACGTTTACCATTAGAGATCTTGGCGCAGCAGTCGACCGTACAATAACACTAACTGCACAAACGATTGTCTCGACCCCAGTGCAGAATACTAAAACCATTCAAACTACTAGCGGTAAAGTCGGTTACCTGCAGTTTAACGCTCACATCGCTACTGCAGAGCGTGGACTCTTTGATGCACTAACCACATTAAGCCAAGCGGGTGTGGATGATCTGGTCATCGACCTTAGATATAACGGCGGCGGATTGCTGGCCATGGCAAGCCAACTCGGTTACATGATTGCCGGTGAAGAGGCGACTGCCGAACGCACTTTTGAGAAAACCAACTTTAACGGCAAGCATCCTAACGTCAACCCAGTAACCAATCAGTCTTTATCGCCAATGCCATTTATAGACGAATCCCTTGGCTTTAATACAGGCCTGCTTGCAGGCGGCAGTCCACTACCGACATTGGACCTTAAACGTGTGTATGTTTTAACTACGACGGGGACGTGTTCTGCCAGTGAAGCGCTAATGAACGGCTTGCGTGGTGTGGATATTGAAGTCATTCAAATTGGCGGCACAACCTGCGGTAAACCTTATGGTTTTTACCCAACTCCCAACTGCGAAACTACCTACTTTACGATTCAGCTTAAAGGTGTGAACGACAAAGGCTTTGGCGAATACTCCGACGGTTTTGTGCCATCGACAAGCCCAACACTCGCCAGTGAAGTTCAAGGTTGTATGCTTGATGATGATTTAGGCCATGCTCTGGGCGATACAGATGAGCGCCTATTAAGCGCTGCACTTTATTATCGAGATAATGAGCGCTGCCCTACAATTGCAACAAGCACTGCACGCGTTTTAGCAGCAAACGAGTTCGTTGATGAAGGCTTCATGCTAAAAGATGAGCGAAATCAAACGCTATGGCAGAATAACCGCATCATCACCGATATTAAGGGAACTTTGTAATGCTTAAACTAATGTTAGGCGCAGCCCTAACAATTGGCTTAATGGGTTGCAGTGCATCTGCTGAGAATGACACCAAAGCCATGCCAGCGCTGTTGCTATCACCTGATCGCTATAGTACTCGCCAGCTTGCTCAGGCCATCTCCGAATTACTCAAGGTAAACGAGGTAACACTAAGCCAAACCGCATTTACTCAAACCAGTTTACTGGCCGTTGAGCGTGCGCCCCATAAAGACCCAAGCGGGCAGTTAATTATGGGGAGAAGCCATGAGATGCCACAAATGGTGCAGCTGTTTATGCAAGGGGATGTATGCATTTTGAGGCTGCAAAATAGTGATGAAGAGCGCGCATTACCTAGGCTAAAATGTAAAGCTGAGTAAGTCATTCATTAACAATACAAACGCCGCATTATGCGGCGTTTGTATTGTTCCCAAAATAGCTTAGCAGCAACTTTGCAGTATCTCGCCCGCGGTTATGACTCCGCTTTTTTTGAGGCCACGATTTCAGTCGCCAATTTTACAATCGGCACCAGTGCCCCAATGCCACCTTCACTAAAGGTTTTTATATCTTTACCTATTTTATGCATCCGCTCAATCGTCACCGCAACATCCATCGCCGAAGCTTCTAAGTCAGTTTTAAGTGCGTCTGCTAATGCATCTCTAATTTCTATAGCAGTCTCGTTGCCTGAATCATTTTTAGAATGAAGCAGTAACATGGTGGCTGGGATCAAAGTAAAAATCCCATTCAACACCACTAACCACCACGCTTTTTGCGCATAGATCCCCAGAACGGCAATGTTTAAATAGATAGCCACATTAATGGCTAACACTGTCAGTGCAAAAAAGGCTATAGAGATTGCGAGCAGTAACGCCGCTTTTCTTTGCTGTTTTATTTCGGCCTTTAATAAGCTTTTCTCCAAGCTATACAGCATCTGTAACTTTTCTATATTCATTTTCATCTGCGGTAACCTATACCCTTGTTAAAAAGTGGTTTTGATTATAATTGCGCTAATTATAGTCAATCGCCCAGCAACGGCTTCCTCTTTAAATTGCCAAGTTAACAGTGCCGCATAAATAGAATCACTCCAAAGGCTTAACAGTCTGAGCTTGATCATAGTTTTGCCTTCCGCAGTTCAAGCCTGATTCAGCTTGCTGAGGTTAAGATCATCGTAGTTTTCAAAAATGGCCTTTATACCGCTATAACTAGCCAATTGGCTTATGAGAGTTTAATGAAGATCCATGATACTGATTTAATCTACACTAACCTTCCCAGCACCATGGGACTGCTTAATTCCGTCGTTTTTATGTGGGTAATCACAGCAGTAACCTTAGGCGTTTTCTGCTGGGTAGCCATCAAACTTTGGCACCTGCATTCGTTACCTAAATACTTAGCGAAAGAGCGTGGCATGCAACAAGCAAAGCTGGTATTTTGGCTCTGCATGCTTGGGTTAATATGGAAGCCTCTTTGGGTTCTAGCTGTTATCGCAATTGTTACTGATTGGGATCGTGTTCAAGAATGGATTAGGGGGACGCGCGCATGAAAGAGATAATGCTGCCCTATATATTTATTGTTTGGTTGCTATTCAAGTTTAAGGTGATCAAATCAAGACCGCGTAACTACTTTATTAGTGTGTTGCTAGGCTGTTTAATTGCCGCGAGTCTGTTTCTCGCGCACCGATTTTACTCGCCTGCCGATCTAACAGATTCAACCACGGTAAGGGCACCACATTCCGTTCTGTCACCCGCAATTGGCCAACAAATTGAAACTATCTCGGTTGATCACAACCAGCACGTCAAAAAAGGTGAGCTGATCTACACCTTGGTAGACGATAAGGTGGCCAGTGCTATTGATGAAATTAACGCAAAAGTGAATGAAATAGAACGCGCAGTGGAGGCGACCGAGGTTAGACTCGCTCAGGCAAAGCGTAACTACAAACGTAAAGCTGAACTCGGCGAACACGTTAGTGAGCGAGACCTTGAAAATGCTGCCGACAAAGTCGAAATCACAGCGGCTGAGTTAAGGGTACAAGCAGCTCAACTTGAGGTTCAATATGCGCAACTGCGTAAACAAAATTTTGAGTTAGACAGACTACAGGTGCGCGCGCCGTTCGACGGCATGGTAACCCATGTCTATATTGCAGATGGCACGAGAGTAGGCTCTATGCACCTGTGGAATACCGGCAAAAAGTTTGTTGAAATGCGGATTCCAGATCAATCCTATGCCTTTATACAACAGGGACAGTTTGCAGAGTTTTATATCGATGCATACCCTGGACAAGTTTTCAGAGCACGAGTACACAGCAAGGTTGAAGCGACAGGTGAATCCCAAGGCGACATTATGCCTCGCGAACAAATGGTATCACGTCATATCAGCTTAGGTTCGCTACCTGTAGGAAGAACCGTGGTATTGGAGGTAGATGAAAAGACGATGGCTATGCTGCCCATTGGTGCCACTGGTTCAGCTTGGGTTAGTGCAGATAAACCTCACTCAGTATTTGGCATTTTAGATATCATAGGCGCTGCAACAGTAAGGCTCAAGGCTGTTAAAGCTTACTTAAACCCTTTATAAAGAGAGAAAATCAATATGGATAACGATTGTCGCTACTCTTATGAGCCCAATAAAGCCTTAATCTAAAGAACCAGCTGATAGCCACTGCAAAAACGAGCACCCTAATGCTTTTCAGTGGCTTGTCTGTCAGCACTATTCAGCGTTTCAACTTCTCGTTGGTTATGCCACTCCAACATTAAGCGATCGACAAAGACCTTGTCCTGCTCCTCTGTTGTCGTGGCATATAAAATAAACTCCTCGCCATCATCAATATGAACCGTCACCTCGGTGATATCTATGTCCTCATTGGGCTCGGCATAATCGACTTGGATATCTTTGACATTCTTCAATAAGCTGGTGACAACTTGCAGCTCATCATCTTCGACCCAATATGAAAAAACCGTTTGTTGAGTAAAACCATTACCATCCGCTTGGTTATCAATCCAATCTGAACTGTAAAACAGCAATGGCGTTTCGTTTGCTGCCAACACCTTATTTTGCTGCATAAAATCAATATGGTGTGACCAGAGTTCCTCCCCTTTGATGATTTTATCTTGCGCTGTTAAGCCAACGTCCTGTGCCAGCGTAAAAATCAGTAATGGCGCCATACAGGCAATAAACACCCAGTTGCGTGCATGCCACTGTGAGTTAGCGACATAAGCCTCGCTGCTTGTGCTATTTACCTTGTTTATATAAATAACTAACGGTGCAAAAACAATAAATGGAATAAGATCATCCCAATAACCTAAACTCAGCTCCCAACTCATACCATTCCAAAACAGATAACCGGCAAATAAGATTACTGCCGACCACGCCGGGATCAAAAATGATCGCTTCTGTTGCTGATCTCGATGCACATTAAGCCATGAATACAATGGGTAGTACCAAAGTGGAGCAAACAATCCCCTCGCTACGGGCCAAATATCGGGGCGATCGTTGGCATGCTTAATATATTGCCAATTCTTATAGCTCCAATAGCTGGAATATAACCCAAGACTAAATACCGACAGCACAAAAAACTTAAGTGTTGATACCGGATAAAATTGAGTTTGATGGGGACTTTTAGCTTCTAGCATTAAATTGACAAAGGCGTAGATGAAACCAAGCAGAATTAAAATAACCAATATCACCCACGGGCTTACTGGCTCGGGAGTATCGCTAGTAGCAGTAGACTCACTGGCGCTGGCTGGAGCCACTGTAGCATTTGGATAATCGACAATGCCATAGCTGTCGATAGATGAGACCTTCTTAAGGGCACTGATATAGCCGCTTAACTGCCCCACCTCAACCCGATCCACTTTAGACTGGTACGCATAAGATAAACTTAATTGCCTTTGTGACTTGTCGTAAGCGACCTGATAAACCAGCTTAAAAAATGGATTATCTTCCTCTATGGTTTCGTCGCTAAAGCTCCAGTTTGAATCACGCAGCTTAACCACGATATCGCCTTCAATCTGCAGTGGATAGCTTAGCGGTAGCGTTCTTTTGCTCAAACTTTCAGGGATAGTCAAATAGGGGGAAAGTTGCGTCTCATATAGATAGATAGTGAAGTCATTTTCATCCCCTTCAGTCCAAGGGGCGCTGAGAAGATAATCTTCACTAATAGTTAGTGTCCCCTTAGCCTTATCTTTAGTCACTTCGAGCGGGCTGTTAACCGTCAAGCCATTAAATATCTTGTCATAATACTTGGCATATTGCTCAGACAAAGCCTGTACACCACTGTCTACTATTGCCACTCTTTTACGTCGAGCTTGGTAGCCTGAATAGGTCACAGTGGAAGTGAATAGCGACGGCTTAGCTACGCCTTCACGGAAATCATAAGTTTCCGCAAACTCAATTTTGCTGCCGCTGCGCTCATCAGGCATTTTTTCAAGCGCATCAACTCCAGGTTCAACCACCAGTGCATAACCATAGTTAGGCTGATACATAGCATCTAAAGATACCTGTTGATACTGTAGGGTTGGATCAAACCAATAGCTTTTCTCATTGATTTTCGCTTTAACAATTGCATGGTTAAAGCTTTTTGCGGAGGCTAATCTATCTATCAACTCCTCACCCGTTTGACTATTAACCAACACGGGGGAAGCCTCAACACCTAAGCCCTTAAGCAATGCAATCAGCAATACTGATTTATCTTTACAATCTCCATAACGCTTAGCCAATGTATCACTTGCCTTGGCCGGGAAGTGGCTATTACTGCCTATTTCAATACCCAAATAGCGGATGTCTTGCTGCACAAAATTAAGCGCCAACATCACCTGCTGCTCCAACTCAGAAGACTGTTGAGTAATGTCGATTAGTTTATCTTGTAGAGCGGCTGACTCATCGATCTGACGCTCAAACATCGGTAGAGCCCAATCAACTACCGACTGCCAATCTTTACTCTCAGAAAATCGGGCTTTGGCAAAAGGCTCATACCAAGCAGCGGCATCATTAGCAACGGCTAAAGTGGGCTGTTGCGTAACCAGTAACTGATAGTCTGTCTCATGACCTAGGCGAGTCTCGGTAAACGTTTGTTCTGTGTTGTGCATTTTAAAATACAGAGGATTACTCTTCCCCCACAACACACGTATAAACTGTTGCTGGATCGGGACTTGCCATTGCAGTGTTCTTCCACCGGTAAAAGTATTGCCATACACCGGATTCTGTCCATATCGAGTGAAACTATACTCAACAATATCGCCAATACGGATATCATTAACAGCCCAAAATGCGGTTAACGAACCATCGTAAAGAAGATCGTTCGCGTTGTCGGTTTTATCTAAACTAAACTGGCCATCGAAGGTTTTATCTATTTCAATTCCATCACGAATAACCTTTACGCCATGGAAACTAATTCGTTCATAACTGGGATCAAATGAAACCGTAATTTGCGATACGTGATCCAGTCCTTTGGCAGAGGTAACTTTAATGGCATAGCGGTCGAATCCGCTTTGTTCACCGTTCTCTGCAACCCGATATTGGTTATCGAGTAGCAGGTGAAAAATACCATCGGCTAGCTCCTCAATAGGTTCAACCTCAGGCTCTATAACTGCCACAGTTTTAACCCAAGAAGGCTGTTGAGAAAAAGTCACCCCCTGTGCGCTATAAGCCCCCGTATGCCAATTTTCATCTAAGGCTAAGCGGCTTGATACAGAAGAGATCCCGTTCGCATGAGCGATGGGAAAAAGAGATAAATAGATCAGTGCAGTACACGCCACGGCGTACATGCTAAATGTGGCCACAGCGTAAGCTGCATGATTCCGTAGAAAAGTTAACATCGAGCCAGTCCTTTGTTTCTTATTATTAAGTAGCCTCCATCTATGGAGTTAATTGATATTAAAACATTTTCACAACATTTAATACTTCTGTTCACGCGATTTTAAGAGCAACGAAAGCAACTTTGAGTGGCGGTTAATCGACGCTATTCAGCTTTTAGCGAAGATGTGCTTGATCTAGTTTCAATCAATTATTCCTAGCAACTTAAGCGTTAGGAGTGTGGTAGTATCCACCCCTATTTTACTTTATTTGCATATAAGGCAGTGCGATGAATCCGATTCTTGCGATCTTAAAAGAACACAATATCAGTGACACACAAATCAGTGAGCTGTTCCAGACACTGACTGAAAATCCAATGATGGCGATGGCGACCGTTGGCCAGTTAGGTATTCCCGCAGAAAAGCTGCAGCAGATGATGGGCTTGGTTATGCAAACCCCGACACTAATCAAAGAAGCTGTTACCGAGCTAGGTTTAGATTTTTCTAAAGTTGAAGCAGCCAAAGCCCAGCTACAGCAATAATCAACAACTTATCCCCGATGGCCACTCAATTATTCACTCAATGTGAGTCAGCCTAGCTAGGGAAGCTTGTTTGTGGGTAGAGAGCTAGCCATTTAGCTCTCCACCCCACACCGCCAGGCACTACCCTTTCTAAGCCTTATTAGCATATTGCCGTTAAAATAAGATAACCCAAACAAAATCAATGACTCCCCCTATCGTTCTAAACCGTTGTTAAAGTGTTACCTCCGTCACGACATTCCACAGAATGATTAAATAGACTACAGCCATCACATCATTTGGTTATTTAGCCAAATGACAAACTCTAGTAACTAACAGACCTTTCGGGTTTGAATCTGGACAATGTATGACAGCACAGGAACAACTGCGACTCAATGCCCGCGCTGCGGTACTCAAGGCTATGGCACATCCAACGCGCCTTTGGTTGTTAGAACAATTACAACAACAAGAGCATTGTGTTTGCGATCTCACCGATGGCGTTAACGCTGATATTTCAACGGTATCTAAGCACCTATCTGTACTAAAGCAGGCTGGAATTGTCAGCAGTCGCCGCGATGGCAAGCAAATTTTCTATCGCTTGGAAACCCCTTGCTTATTAAAAATGTTTGCCTGTGTTGAGGCGGTATTAGCAAAGAATGCCAAATCCCAGGCCGCCTTGCTTAACCCCAGTTAAACAGGCGCAATTTACCAAGTATTAATCCAATTAAGTTTATTAAAAATAAGGTCACGATATGAAAATAGAGATTCTAGGAAGTGGTTGTAAAAAGTGTACCAATTTAGCCACAGATGTAGAGCAAATTGCCCAGCGACTAGCGGTGAATTTTGAGCTTAAAAAAGTCACCGATATGGCAGCTATTATGGATTATGGCGTTATGTCGACACCTGCAATAGTGATTGATGGCACCGTCGTCAGCGCTGGCAGCGTGCCATCGCATACCGAAATTGAGCAGCTAATAACTCAAGCTAGCAACGCTCACTAATCATCTATAAATAGTCATCTGTAGATAGCCATCTTTGGACTAGTGACTATTGCTGGCTCTATCTCAACCCTTTAGCGAGGTTAACCATGTTAGTTTGGTTTTCTGTACTTGCCGATTGGCTGGTTTATGATCTGTTAGACTTATCCAGTCAAACCCAGCTTGGTCAGGCTGTCCATTTTTTTGTTGAAGACACCAGCAAGATATTTGCCCTGCTTATCGTGATGATTTACGCCATTGGCTGGCTCCGCGCCTCGTTAAATGTCGAGCGAGTGCGTGGCTACTTAGCCGGAAAGCCTAAAATTATCGGTTATGGTTTAGGTTCAGGTTTTGGGGCTATCACCCCTTTTTGTTCCTGTTCAAGTATTCCGGTGTTTCTTGGCTTTACCTCTGCAGGCATACCCATCGGCATCACCATGGCGTTCTTACTGACATCGCCGCTGATTAATGAAGTCGCCATTTTATTACTGTTTAGCCTGTTAGGATTAAAGGTCACCTTAATTTACGTGCTCACTGGCGTAGCCATTGGCATGTTCGGCGGGGCGCTACTGGACTTATTGAAAGCCGAACGTTGGTTGCAGCCTTTAGCAGCCAAAGCCTATGCCAAGGGACTGCAACACTCTAGCAACGACACCAGCATTAGCTTATCGACGTCGGGATCACCAGCTAAGCCAACAGCTATAAGTTGGCAACAACGCCATCAATTTGCCAAGTCTGAAACGGTTGAGATTTTTGGCCGAGTTTGGAAGTGGGTCATTATCGGCGTCGGTATAGGCGCGGCGCTGCATGGCTTTGTACCTGCGGGCTGGCTGGAAGCGAATTTAGGTGATGGCCAGTGGTGGTCAGTGCCTCTTGCGGTATTGATGGGGATCCCACTGTATGCCAACGCGACAGGGGTCATTCCCATATTGGAAAGCTTATTACGACAGGGCGTGCCATTAGGAACCACATTGGCATTTTGTATGAGCACCGTTGCTGTCAGTTTTCCAGAGTTTGTAATGCTAAAGCAAGTGATGCAATGGCGCTTATTGGCGATTTTATTCGTACTGTTACTCGTGTCATTTACCATTATGGGGTGGGTATTAAACCTCGTTTAACTTGAGCCACAAAGGTTAACTCCCGCCCTCAGTTGAAATAGAGGGCGAGCGGCTACTGCTCGCCTTCAAAAGCAGCTAACCAGGTTTTGAGTAACTTATTTAATTGAGGTTTTTCTGCAGCTGATAGCTGCTGAACCAATTGATGCTGAATACGTACATGTTCTTCAATCGCTTCATCTATGGTACTCAACCCTTTTGCCGTTAACCCCACCGAAACACTGCGGCGATCTTCGGTGCTGTGCATACGCTCAATAAAGCCCTTAGATTCAAGTCTATCTAAGCGATTTGTCATCGCACCAGAAGTCAGCATCATCGACGACAACAGGGCTGAAGGGGTTAAATTAAAAGGTTCACCTGAGCGACGTAGTGTGGCGAGCACATCAAACTCCCCCAGCGTTAGCCCATATTGTTTATGGCAAGCCACGATTTTCGCCTCAATATGTTTTTGTAAACGCATAATGCGCCCAAAAATTTCCATAGGTAACGTTGCTAAATGTGGCTTTTCTTGGCCCCATTGTGCGGCGACTTTATCGATATCATCCATTTCACACCATACTCTGTTTGCTACACGACTATGTCCAGCCGAATTAAACTTAACGCAAAGATACTTCATAAGAAGATACTTTACAAAAATAGATTAGAGGTTCACAATCACCTTTATCTTTACGTAAAGATACTTCATTTAAAGGTAGTATATGAATATTTTTCTTGCCATGATCCCCGCCTTTTTCTGGGGGACGACTTATGCGGTGACCCAGTTTTCATTACCCGACTGGCCACCCTTACTACTCGGTGCTCTGCGTGCTCTGCCTGCGGGTCTTGTGCTATTGGTTATCAAGCCGAGCCTTCCAAGCAGAGTTGATTGGCCGGTATTGATTAAGCTCGGCGCTATTAATATTGCCGCCTTCTTTGGTCTAATTTTTATTATGGCGCTCACCCTACCCTCGGCAATTTCCGGTGTGGGGATGATTTCGGTACCGGTGTTTGCCATGCTGTTCCATTGGGCGGTTAATAAAAAGCGCCCAAGCTCCTTACAAGCAGTGTTTGGCGCGGTGTTAATCATATTGGCTTGGATGCTATTTGACCCCAGCGCGATCAGTCTAAGCCCAGTTGGATTATTGGCAATGCTTGCTGCTATTAGCTGTATTGTCGTCGGTAGCACCATCATTAAAGCACTCGGCAGCCGCATACATTGGTGGACGGTACTCACTTGGCAACTCATTATTGGCGGCACGTTACTGCTAATTGCTGCTGCGATTCATGCACTGTTCGCTCCAGAGCAATATGTCGCTGCGATACAACAGTTTAGTATGACTAATGGCTTTGGCTTAAGCTGGATAATCCTGCTTAATACCGTGCTTGGTTACATCATGTATGTGTGGCTATTACAGCGCATGACGGTGGTCGACTTCACCTTTGGTGGCATCGCCAATCCTATCGCGGGCATTGTTAGCGGCATGGTGTTACTTGGCGAGTCATTTACCCCGCATCAGTACTTATTGATGGCCAGTATGATCTTAGCGTCTATAGCGCCAACATTGCTCCAACTTTCGCGGCATAAATGAATCAAATCCTATGATGCAAATAAATAACGATCATGAAAGCCAGATGTTTTTAAAAGAGCGGAGCTAGCAACAGGAGGTGCTAGCTGTATTTTAACATCGGCTACTTTAAGGTGTCGTATATTAGGTGAAATAACCGATGGGGTTTATTTAGCACCCGAACTTAGACCCATAGCAACATCAGTTTATAATAAATACATGTTTAACTAATCAACTTAATAAATAATAAACATAAGAACGTCATCATCACAATCTATCATGACATAGTAATTAACCCCACTATATTACGATGAATTGAAATAGTCGAAAAACTACCAGCTAATAACTAATTGCAATAATGAAATATGATTATAACGATATGACTATCCAGTAAGTCCACGGCTATAACCAACACGCCAACAACTCAAGTAGCAACAATTGCGCTACAAAAACCAATAACCTCCACCGTCACCAAAAAGTGTTCACCCCTAAATTAGAACAATAGCTTATACTCAAACCCCTGATAAACACTACACCTCAGTACCTACTTAAGAGTACCTCTAACTAGGTATTTGTTAGATTTTTCTTATTTTATTAACAACTCACTTTTGTAAAATCATTGATCATACTCACGTTGTCGTTAATAAAAAGTATGGCCACAACAACCACCATGTTAATAATAGTCTCGTTCGATACTAATTAAACATGATGAGCTTAATTGATATTTAAAACATATTCCGCAATGTAAGAACGTGAGCAAAAAGCAACAACAGAATAAAATAAGCGGACCCTAAATAAGTAAATAATTAAAATCAAGATGACCAATAGAGTTATTTAAAGGAGTTATGATGAGATTACAAAAACTTGCTATCGCTGTAGCAGTAATGGCCGCATTATCGGGTTGTAATAGCGATGATGATTCACCTAAAACTTGTAGCGATGGCACTGTTTTAGATCCAACCACCAACACCTGTGTGCCTGAGCCTATTGATCCGGTTGATCCCGTAGATCCAGTTGATCCCGTAGAACCGGACCTCTACAACAGCGATAACTGGAAAGAGCAGTTCCCTGATCAGCATACTACCTGGTTAGAAACTGCAGAAACTAACCCGGACACAGGCGTGCCGACTGACTTGTTGGAAACAAATCCAAACCTAGTGAGTGCATGGGCTGGTTACGGTTTTGCTAAAGATTACAATCGTGCTCGCGGTCATCACTATGCATTAACCGACATTATCAAAACGCTTCGCACCGGTGCCCCTCTTGTAGGTCATGACGGCGTGGTTGTCGGTGAAGCGATGAAAGCAAGTTGCTGGTCTTGTAAGTCTCCTGACGTAGCTCGTATGTATGACGAGGTTGGCGAAGGAACATTTGCAGACAACGGTTGGTCCGTTTGGGGTGAAGAGATGTCTAATGTCATCGGCTGCGCTGACTGCCATGAACTAGGCGAAAATACACTGCGCTTAAGCCGTCCATACACTGAACGTGCGATGGATAAAGTTGAGCTAACTTTCGCAGCTCAAGATCACACTGCTCAGGCAGGCCAAACGTGTGCTCAGTGTCATGTAGAGTATTATTTCGATGGCGGAGATTCTAAGAAAGTACGTTACCCATGGGATCATTGGGTACCGAGTGTCGACACTGATTACGCAAACATTGTTGGCTACAAAGGAACTGACAATCTATATAAAGGTTTCGCAGCAGAAGCTCAGTTAGCTTTCTACGACAACATTAACTTTAAAGATTGGACAAACGCCATCTCTGGTTCGCCGTCGCTAAAAGCGCAGCACCCTGAGTTTGAAAACATGTCAGACCGAACTAAACACAAAGGACCAAATCATTTAGAGTTTAGTTGTAATACATGTCACATGCCTAAAGCCACGAACAGTAGTGGTGCTGAATATTCAAACCATAAAGTCACATTTGATGCAGACAAGCTACCAGCAAGCTGTACTGGTTGTCATAATGCCGACTATTTAGACATAGACACTATCATTGCTGAGCGTAAAGCTGACATCGACAAATTACGTTTTGAAGCCGACGGTACCGACCCTCGCCTAACCGAAGTCCACTTTAAAGCACAAGCAATTTGGGCTGCAAATGGTATCGAAGGTCTAGATGCAGGCAAGTCTATTGGCGAAGCTAAGGCGGCCTATGAAGGCGCACTTGCTGCTGGAAACGAACTTGCTACCGAGATGAACAGTCTATTAGTTAAAGTGCGTAACGCGCAGTGGTTCTGGGACAGTGCGACCGCTTCCCACGGTATCGCGGCACATAATCCAGATGAAGCTAAACGCTTGCTGATTAAAGCCAATGCTATTTTGGATGCGGCACTCATCGAAGCTGATGCCTTACTCACTAAGTATGCACCTGAATATGTGTACGATGCAGCTAAGTATAATACTAAAGCAAAAGTACAACCGCTTGCGGGTCTTGACTTAGACTCAATGAAAGCGGCTAAAGACGAGTTCGTTGAAGAGCGCGTTAAAAAAGAGTGGCCAGCTGAATTACGTTAATCACTAATGTAATTTATTAAATCACCACCTCCAAAACAGAATGCCAGTCATCCCACCGACTGGCATTTTTTTATTCAACAGTTATCTGCGGTAAGCTAATCTCTACTGACACCAAGCTGTCAGTAGCCCTGTTTTATCCTTGCTCTGTCGCTGAGTGGTAAGCCTTCATATCGAATGTTCACTCAGCTCATACAAGGAGTTAATCATGTTACATAATGCAGCCTTAGTTTGGGGCGAGATCCCTGTTACAGATATGGATAGAGCCGTCGCATTTTATACGCAACATTTTGGCGTCAGTTTCAGACGTGAAGTGATGAATGATATGGAGATGGCGGTGCTAGAAACAGCAGATAAAGACGCTGCCAGCATAGGCTTAGTGAAACATGAGATGATGCAGCCATCAGCCCATGGTAGCGTGCTTTACCTTCACCTAAGTGAACAGCTTTCAGCGTTGGTGGATAAAATAACCCAAGCAGGGGTAAAAGTACTATTGCCAGTAATGCCGATAAAGGACGGTGAATGCGGCTTTATCGCGTTATTTCAGGACTGCGAAGGCAATACGGTCGGCCTTTGGTCCAAGGAAAAATAGAGTTAGTAGCACCAGGGTTACAAGCTGATTCAATGGAGAGATCATGAGTGATATAACAATGGATGTCGTTTCACCTGAGAGAGTTACGCAAACCGCGGTTGAACTTGCAGGCTTAATGAGCAGCACCAGCAATCTTGCCGAGCAACATATAGCCACGCAAAAAATAGCCCCTCTCTGGCAACGTTATTTTACCGAGCGAGTCCAAACCCATCGCGATGGTCAGCTAATGTATGGCGTCTATTATGACTATCAATCGGATATGGATGGTGAGTTCTCGGTATTAGTGGGAACCACAACCACCGAAGAGCAAGCATGTGATCTTACCTTAATTGCTGGTGACTACCTTAAGTTTAGCGCTCAAGGGGAGATGCCTCAATGCGTGATAAACCTTTGGCAACAAGTATGGCGCTATTTCACCTCAGACACATGTGAGTATCAACGCTGTTACCTCACCGATTATGAGGTTTATCTAGATAGTCATCGTGTTGAGATCTATATTGGCATTAACTAACCACTGTTTGCCAGCATAAAAGAGTAGCCAGATTTAACGTCCAGTTAGATTTGGCTCTGTTACTTATCAGCTACTCAACTAAGGGGTAATATGCGCCGCGCCGATAGATTATTTCAACTAGTTCAAATCCTTCGCAATCGCCGTTTAACCACGGCCAAAGAGCTGGCCGAAAGGCTCGAAGTATCGACACGTACCGTCTATCGTGATGTACAAGATCTCTGCTTAAATGGTATTCCAATTGAGGGTGAAGCTGGTGTGGGATACCTGCTACGACAAGAGGTTAATGTTCCGCCACTGATGTTCAATGAAGCTGAACTAGAGGCGATTCAAGTCGGTATGCGCATGGTGCAAGCTTGGGGT
Source organism: Shewanella sp. KX20019 (assembly GCF_016757755.1). Taxonomy (NCBI): domain Bacteria; kingdom Pseudomonadati; phylum Pseudomonadota; class Gammaproteobacteria; order Alteromonadales; family Shewanellaceae; genus Shewanella; species Shewanella sp. KX20019. Next base: position 4,451,664 of record NZ_CP068437.1, read on the forward strand.
GGAAAAGAGCTGTCGAGCGCCGCAAAACAAGCGATGATAAAAGTCGAAGCCGTATTACCAGCAAGGCTCAAAGAGTATCAATCATTAATGTTCGCCCCTGATTTTTACATCGATAGTGATGAGCTTCAGTTTCTCGACCAGTTAAGAAAATCTTCGCGATTAAGAGAATATCTATTGATGGATTACCGCGATGCGAAAGAGGATATTAGCCACAGAGAAGTGCGCCCTCTTGCCATCTATTTTTGGAAAGGCACATGGACCCTACTCGCTTGGTGTGAACTGCGAAATGACTTTCGTAACTTCCGTATCGATAGAATTCTTAATCTGAATAGCTTAGCAAGGTATTTTGCCATAACCCCTGGTCAAGAGATGCAAGACTATATTGCCTTGATGGAAGCCGAACATGGTTAATGCTGCATTGGATCTAACAGAATTATCTGCGCACTGCTTGATAAATCCCCTCCCCAGAAGGGCGCCTCCCAAAGACACAGCCACTCTCATTTTCGCTAAGTAAACAGCGAAAAATTCAACTAACTGAACATCTCCCATTTACCCCGCGCCCATTGATGTGGACAGCATCGACACAGAATCACTTTAGCATCTGATTTTTATAAGGAATATTATCAGAAGAGTAGCACGTGAATTTCTTAGCTATATTCATCATTCGAACTTGTTGTCATTACTTGCATCACGTTATCAATACAAAGTTGACCCTGTTCCAAGAGCGATTTCAGCAAAAATCAAATAAAGGAATATAGTATGAATCCCCCCCCTCAAAGGACTATAAGCACGTTAGTCACAGCGCTACTGTTATGTATATTTGCTAGCAGCATCTCGCAGGCCACCCCATCTGAAGAGATATACAAAGAAAGTGAATTGGTGCTGCAGACTGAAACAGTAACTAGTATCAGTTCTTCCCCTACTTCTTATAATTGCAGCGCGGATAAGAGCTGGTTTTCCTCACCGAGTCAGCCAGATGAAGTAGCGCAAAGTAATGGCCAAGGAGACAGCTCATTCTGCGACTTTTATCAATTTTCGTGGCAAACATTCGCTTATTTAATGGCGACTTCCACTACAGACTCTAGCGTACGCAACTTTCAAGATGACACGCTGTTTAACGAGCTAGAGGTAAAGCCTGATGGCACACCAGCCAACTCTTGTGATGACATTCATGACTCACAAGTACTGTTTATACGCACCGCAAAACATGAAGAAAATGACACCACCATTATAATCCCAGAGCGAATTGGTCAAGCTGGCGGCAGCGCAACCATTTATGATCAAAATGGTAATGTCGTCTATTACGATATTCGCTTCAGTAAAAACATGTGCGATGTAAAAAAAATTCAGCAGCAACAGAACTTCCCGGGTGGGACCACTGAGATGAAAACCGCGTGGAAGGTACTGGATGCAAACGATGACCCAAGTAACTACATCACCATAGATGCCAACATCACGCCGACAACGTCAGCACAGAAAAATGCCAAAACCACCACGTTGGGAATGATAGGGTTTCATGTCGCCGTTGCCACTCCAGATCACCCTGAGTTTGTTTGGGCCACCTTTGAACATAAGGTAAATGCACCAGATTGTACTCTGCCACAGACAACTACCGGTTGGTCTTTTGCCAGCCAGGCCTGTGCTACAGGTCTAAAAGATAACCAGCCTATGTGCCAATTTAATAACCCCACTCCAGGCACAGAGAGCACAGGAAAACCCTCGCAGATATGCCGCATGTATCCTTATGGCTCTGCTGCAATAGATCCGCAATTTGATGAAAACACCCAATCAATTAAAACACTGAATGCAAATGTTCTGCCCCATTTAACCGGTAACTTTAACGTGCTTAAAAACTACTTCAATGTCGGAGCTCTATGGGTAAGTGATATCCAACAAGGCTCATATACAACTCCGACAGATGGCCAGCCAACAACACAAATAAGTAACCAAAGAGGCTCGTTACGACTTGCTAATACCGTTGCAGAAACTGAATATCAAGAGGTTAACACCGCAGCAATACATCTCACCGCTGACAGCGGTAAAACAGATCCCACACATTCACCTTCAGCAGGGTTCGTCTCCAATTGTTTCGGTTGCCATAATTATCAAGGTAAAAAAAGCGGTATTAGCAACACCGCATCCAGCAGCAGCCTAAGTCATATTTTTGATGATATCAAAGCGGGTTCCAAACAATGATTAAGCTGTAAGCAGCTAGCGTCATTGACAATCAAGCGCAAGCTAAAGCCCAAGCTGATGCAATAAATAGCCACTTGGTCAATATCGGCCCTCGCTGTTGACCCTTTATGCATAACTAACAAGGAAACTCAGATGAAATTACCAACTCAATCTAAACCCGTGGAACGTACTACTTACAACTCTAATGCAGCAGGCAGTGGCGCAGAAGCCACAGGTTTTTGGAGTTCCTTAAGCAAATCCGCACTGAACATCGCTAAAAAGGTAGCGCCCAGCTTACTCGGTAAACGTTAATCTTAAGCTTGATGATAACAATGGCTAAGCTAACAGGCTATTGCTGCTCCTATGCGACAGCACTTTGTGAAACGCCATAAATATCGGCTCCCAGGGTTAATTTATACCCCGAAGCCACTAATGATTAGACTAGATCACATGAAATAGTAAAGGATGATTATTCATGAAAACACATACTCACGACCATACCTGTACCCATTGTGGCTGTAATGACCCGTTTGGTAAGAGCTTACTGAATGCAATAATAGTCGCGGCTAATATTAATACTGAGGTTTCTCTACCAACACCGCCACTACCCAAGCCAGATCAACAAAATAACTGCAAACCACTCATTATTAGTGGTGGTACCATACGCCCAGTAACACAAGGTAATGCCGATATCACCGTTGATGCAATTGGTGTACTTGGCGGAAACATTATCGCAGTGGGTACACTTCAACATGTAAAAAAAGCCGTTGAACTTGCGGTAGAGCAAAAGCAGCAACAGATTGGCGAAGACCTTAGTCAACAAGTGCGCCAAGAAAAGATTAACGAGCTAACGATTACTCACCAGAAACTAACCCCTGGCCAAACCCTACTTCCCGGCTTAATTGACCCCCATGTTCATATTTGCGGTGATGCCCTGATAAGCAACTTTATCTCCTTCTCAGGAGTAGATAAGCAGATGATGAGGCATGATTACGACTTAGATTATATTACAACAACGCTCAATATAGGTATTAGCGGTGAAGCTAATAAAGACACTGAAACAAGTAAAAACAGCCTGCAATCCAAAAACATCGTCCCTACACCAATAACAGCTGATAGCTGGATAATGGGAAAGGATATCGATCCCTCATTCATGCCTTTTGATGGGGACTTATTAACCACGCTAGACCTAGCCACCTTAGATGGGCTAAATGGGGCAACAAAGGAAGATGAAAAGTACCCACTCGCCATCCTCAGTGCTTCCGCCCATACATTGTATATCAACACTAAGGCCTCAGAAGCAACCTGGAAATTCTGGGACGAATATGACGATAGCAATTATTCGCCACTAGCAAAAATTGACTCCCTTAAAGCATGGCTAGAGAAAACCAGGTATACGACGTATCAAAGTTTTGCAAGCAACACTGACGCTCCTAACAAATTAACAAAAAATGATTTTGTTAAAAAATATAATGGCCAACTGCAAGAGATGGAGCAAATACTGTGGGCTCTGTGTGCCGTACCATATGAGCAGCTAGCACGCTATATAAACCCGCAAGCTGTAAAACGATCTCTACAGGCCCTACTATCGGAGGCGCTCGGAAAAGGGATGACTTTTTTATATGACGCTGCGTTTAGCACCCAGCAACAAACTTGGCTACGAAAAGAGCAAGATAAGAATGCTGATTTGCCGCCAGTTCGCATCGGTGGAGCGCTAGAATATGCCGATTTAAACGGTATAAAGCAAGCCGATGATTGTCCGAGAACATCTCAGTATCAGTATGCTTTTACCGGAAATATTAAGTTAGTTTCTGACGGTTCCAATCAAGGCTTAACCGGATACCAATATCAATCTTACTACTGCTACCCACCATTACCAAAGGATGTGTACGAGGAGAAATCTAAGGGGATATTCAACTTCAACATGGAGCCAAAAACCACTCAAAACGAAATGCATAATAACTTATCCTTTCCAGCGATGGTCAATACCGCCATTAACGAAAAGGGCTGGCCACTGATGATCCATGCTAATGGTGATAGTGCCATTGACAATACCATTGAGGTCTATAAAGCGGCATATACCAATGCCATCGATATCGGTTACACGCCACTAGATTGGGCCGATATGCGCCATAGAATTGAACACTGCTCACTGCTCGATGCCGACAGAATTACCAGCATGAAAGAGTTCGCGCTGTCTCCCAGTTTTTTAATTGGTCATGTCGGTTATTGGGGCTATGCATTTGAACAAATCATTTTTAAAGAGCAGGCTAAAAAATGTTTAGACTTATGCCAATCATCTATCGCCGCAGGGGCAAAAATCACCCTCCACAGTGACTTCCCGGTATCACCCATTGGCACACTACGCTTGATGGAACAGTCGATGACTCGGGTAACCGAAGCCAGCCCAGCGATAAAGGATTACACCAAAGTCTTCAGACAAAATAACAATATAAGAGCCATTAGCAGCCAAGTTAGCGACGAAAATACATTAAATATTGCGGAGCGCCTAACTGGCTCACAGGCATTAGCCGCCGCGACGTACAACGCCGCATGGCAATGTCATGCCGATGCATGGCTGGGTTCACTTGAAATCGGAAAGTTTGCCGACTTTGTTATCCTCAAAATTGATCCGGTGACAATGAAAGACCCGTTCTTAAAAATGCGTGATACCGATAATGTGCTTGAAACATGGGTAGCGGGTGAAAAGGTGTTTTCACACGAGAGCATTAAGGTAAAAGACGATGCAAAATCTGATGTGGGCAGAAATGTAGAAATCGATGTCGAAATCGATGTAGAAGTCGATGTAGCAATAAAGAGCCCAGAGTGTGCTGACTAAATAGCACCAGAGCGATTAGCAATCGTAAGCATCAAGCGGATTGCAAAATCCGCTTGATGACTTGATCAGGCAACATAACTTTTGCTCTGCGATAACGACAGCATACAGCCAATCTTTGACAGCCGGAAATGGCCTGCATTTTAAACATTAGTTAGAGCAAGAACCACAACATACACCGCTGTCACCATGTTTCGGCTTAGCATTATCAGCTTTTACCGCAGCATTAGTTGCAGCAACTTTTTCAGCTTTGTCGACAGCCTTAGTTGGGGTTACTACTGAAGCCTGGCCCTCTGATTTATTCAAACCAAATATTTTTTTGAATGATACTGACATATAAACTCCATAACTTTCTAAAGGTGCATTTTTATCGCATGTTATAATTCTTGAGTAATTTAGTCAACTATTAATCACACTCTTTGCGGTGAGTTGTGATGGAGGTTTGTCGTCAGAAAACTAAGCGCTACACCTAGGTTCATTAATCAGACAGTCAGGCACAAATAGTTATCTATCCATGGGGCTCGGATCGCATATTATGCTAAAATTCCCCTATCAGCTTTATGAATGTGCAACACAACTCATTTGTTTGACTGAGCGTAGTGAAACGCTACTTTGATTAACCAATGAGGACCCAAAATATGAGCAAGTTAAATGCTGAACAGCGTAAAGCACGAGACAACGAACGTTTTTCACAACGTGTAGATGAGCGCAGAGTAAAGGGCGAAGATGTCGTCGCTTATGTACTTGCCAATAATAAAGCCTTTAAGTTTCTGACTAAAGATGAGAAATTCAGCTTTAAGGAGAGACAAGCAACGCTTCAGGAAGAGGCAACTCTTAAGGCGCAACAACGACTTAAGCTTAAAGAGCAGGAAGAGCTAGAAAGGATTCAAGCGGAGTTTACTGAAAAGTAAAATACACTTAATAACCATGGTTCTTTATTGATTATGGATGGCTCGTATTGAAAACTAATTTATAGGCTTAACGGCCTATAAAGATAGCTATTTTAGCTTGCTAAGGACACGGATTCGTTTTTTGTCGATGCTAACGTTAGCATCGACAAGGTTTTATCAAATACACTATGTAGCTGGTTTAATGCATCTGTTTCAGAGCGACTAGCATCTGGCTGATATCCACTGATAATGTCCTTCGCCACATTCTGCATAACATTATAGGCCTGCTCCAGTTCATTAATCCATCCCCCCTCGAATAACTCATCATCTCTTAATCGTCTAATCCATTTGTCAAAATGACAACCCATATTACAGATATCAATTTTCTCCTTTGAGTCCTCCTTTATCGAATTCTCTATATTTTTAAGCCAGTGTGTGAGTATCAATTCGAGCTGTTTTACTCTCCTTACCTGTAGTGTCATCTCCTCCTGACTACTTGCTATCCATATTTGATTTGGCTGGTATTCTTTAATCCAGTCAAGGAGTTTATTAGCTGGCATAGGCTTTGATATGGCATAACCTTGTGCATTGTGACAACCCATCAGAAGTAACATAAGGCCATGCTCTGTCGTTTCGACACCTTCAGCAATAACATGTCGGTTGAATGACTTAGTCAGCCCAATCACACCATCTATGATAGAGAAGTCATTTTGATCGATTAATACATCGCGAACAAAACTTTGGTCAATCTTGATAGTGTCAGCAGGAAGCTGTCGAAGATGAGACAGTGATGAGTAACCGGTACCAAAATCATCCAAGGCGATTTTTACACCTAACTCATTACAACAGGCACGAATAATGTAGCTGATCCGCTCTATATTTCCTAAGGTGCTACTTTCTAAAACTTCCAACTTGAAGTTGCAAGCCTCAATATTACTGTGACGGTTCAGCGCCTCTTTAAGGCTGTCAAAAAAACAGGGATTTAAAAACTGCATAGAAGAAACATTAACACTCATTTCTAAATTTATACCTTGGTTATTGAGTCGTTCAAGCTGCTCCATTGCTTGATCAATCACCCAATCACCGACTTGTATTTCTATTTCTGAGCCTTCGATGAGCGGTAAGAACTCAAGCGGAGGAACAAGTCCTTTTTCAGGATGCTGCCAACGAATTAACGCTTCAACACCGATAATTTTTCCCGAGGCCATATTCACTTTTGGCTGGTAATACAAACAGAGTTCATGATTGATTAAAGCATGTTGGATCTCTTGTAATTTTACATGCCGAAGGGTCGTTTCTTGTGCTTGCTCTAAATCAAAGAATTGGTAATTTTTTTTCCCTTCTTGCTTAGCTTGATACATAGCTTGGTCTGCTTGGCGTAGTAAGGTATCTAGCTCCACCCCATCTAAAGGAGATAAACTGACACCAATGGATGCACTGATATTGATTAAGTGTTCGTCAATAAAGTAAGTGGCACTAATGGAGTGAATAATTCTTTCCAGTATTTCACAACATTGAGGCGTTGATTTAAGATCACCTAACAGCATCGAAAATTCATCGCCACCGAGACGTGAAACTGTGTCTTCTGATCTCAGCGCTAATTCAAGCCGACGAGCGACCTCAATCAGTAATTTATCGCCGATATCATGACCAAAAATATCATTCACCGGCTTGAAGTCATCTAAATCTAGGAAGCAAACAGCGAGCAATGTATCTGAACGTTTTGAATGAGCAAGAGCTTGGTAAAAACGGTCGAGTAGCAGTGTTCGATTAGGGAGCCCAGTCAGGGCATCGTAATGAGCCATTCGGCGCATACTTTCTTGTTGGCGTTTGCTATGGGTTATATCGGTGAATATACCTAAGTAGTTAACGATATGCTCATCTGAATCTTTCAGGGATGAGGTGGTGAGCAATTCGGCGTAAACCTCACCATTTTTCCGGCGGTTCCATATTTCACCCTGCCAATACCCATGCTCGGTGATTTGTTGCCACATGTCGTTATAAAATTCAGCTTCATGCTTACCAGAGCTTAGCATAGTAGGGCTTTTACCTATAACCTCCTCACGGCTGTAGCCGGTAATATCGGAAAATGCAGGGTTAACATCAACAATCATCCTATCAGCGTCTGTAATAACTATGCCTTCATGGGTGTCGCTGAAGACGCGAGATGAAAGTTTAAGCTTTTTCTCTAGACTCTTCTGTTCAGATATATCAACAATACTGACAGGAACATTGCGGAAGTTATTGGTTGATGATGGTGTTTGAAATGAGATAAGTGCTTTGATTTCTTTACCATCTAATGTCTGAAAATTTGCTTCTGATAGAAACGTTTCTTGATTAGTCCAGATGGCACACATTTCATTAATAAATACATCTATCGCATTTGCACCAAAAGTTTGCTCAATTTTACTTAAAAATTCAGATTGGTTGTTGGCACCAAAGAGTTTCAACGTGGCATTATTGACAGAATTAACTTTAACCATCCCCGCCAGATCCCAAGCAAGATCCATATTCGCGTACAAATATTCCTTAAGATCAACGACACCTTTCTGTCTAAAATTGTCTAGCGCTACCACAACAGTAGAAAAATCTTCACTCCAAATAGACACTTCGGCATTATTAAAAATAGCTTTAAAGCGTTCTTCACTTTCATTGCGAGAGTGCTCCGCCTTTCTGACGAGAAAGATAACAGAAAACGCTATGATGCCACTTGATAGGATTGTAACTATCAGCAAAAAGTATAAAGAGGTCTTACTTAAACCATAAGAACGTTGACTACTATCCTTAAACTCAAGAGCTTTACTACGAGCAAAATCGATTAAAAATTTCATGCTTAGGTTCAGCTTGTTAACATGCTCAGCTCCCTTGCCAGTGGTAATATCTGCAGCGAGTAGATGCTGGTTGTTACGTTTTAAAACAAGTACTTCGTCACGTATAGATTTCCACTCAACAAATGTCATATAAGCGACATTAATTTTTTCTTTGTCTCCAAGAAAGCGTTCTTTAATTATTTCAAAATGTCGATAGACTTCATCTTCATGTTGGTCGACTAGGGAGATAGCGATATCTAATTCATCTTTATTTTTTGCTAACACGACATCTTTCATATATCGGTGCATGGCAAGAATATCGCCATTGGCTTCTAATACCGCGATACTGACTGAAAAGGGATGTTGGTACATTCTGTCATTAAGATCAGCAAGTTTTCTGTTTTCATCTACTGCCATGAAAATGATTAGCACCACCAGCATAACCATGGTTATAAACCCGACTGAAATGATCGGCGTAGAGTACTTTCCCTGTAATAGTCCAACATTATCCATCTGCATTCAGTCTCTGATCTGTTTCACTCATAGAAACGGCTAATGCATATATTCTAGGATATATTGTTCAAGTTTGAGTTTTGTTTGATGTTAATACTGAGAAAAGGTGATGCGCGTATAAACAAACCACAGATTCTATTCGACCACTTAACCAACCTTCATCAAGTGATCATGTTGCCGTTTACCAACACTATTAAATTAGCAGATTGTTCGTTACGGATCGGTGTTACTCGCAAGATGAGCTGTAATGATTAAGCTCGATAAGTCCTTGCAGTATGATGCCGTGATAACGGGCTTTAATGAGTTGATAATCCATAGCGGGCGCAAAGTAGTAGGTCACCTCTTCGGCACCTGATTGTTTAACAGGGATCAAGCTTAACTCGCCCCAGGGTGATATGTTTGCAGTCTGCGGGTCTTGGACATAAAGTTGATAAGGTTCAATAGCATCAGAAGCTTGCCTGATTAAGGCAAACTGCGTGCGGCCTTGCAGCAGGTACTGACGAATTTGAATGGCTAAAGTATCCACATCCCGCAGAGGGATGTGAGCAGAGGTATAGTTGCTGATGTCGCCATCAATATCGACCCGAGATTGACGACCATTATTGCTAAAAGAAACCTGCATGTCTCTCGCTCTAAACCCGGTCACTTTTTGGTGAAACTTGTCAGTTATCCATTCATTGGTTTTATTCGACCAAGACAACTCAGCCCGTTGCTGGTATTGAGTGCCAATGCCTAAAATACTGGCTTCGCTTTTTGAGGTCACCACCGCCGTTTTACCCGTCCAAGTCTCGGTTCGGGCCATGGTGCCAGTATGTATACCACTGAGGTAAATATCGTAATTTGAACTGCGGTTGCACTGTTTCTCAACAGGGGCTTGTTGAGCCACCTTTGACTGATTAGCGAATACGTTACTCGCTAGGGCAGGCGTTAACGCCAGCCCTAACAGACAAGTTCTCATCGTCAATGCAAATGCTCTCGCTAAGATCAAAATACTTCATTCACATTAAGGTAGAAGTTAGTTTCGTTTTCACCGACGCCAACATCAAGACGTAGATTGATATTGTCTTTGATCTTAAAACGGAAACCTGTGCCATAAGAGGTCATTAGCTCCTCGTTCAAGTCACTCACCTTTGATGCTACGCTACCCACGCCCCCCCAAAAGACCATGCCATAACGCTGAAAAATCGGTAAACGATATTCAACTTGACCCATCATCATCTGCTTGTCGCGATAGCGCCCTTTGATATAGCCACGCATTGCACTTGAGCCGCCTAAGTCCGGCAACATGTTCCAAGGCACATCGCCATCGGTGAACTGCCCCTGCACTTGCCATGCTATAAGCCCTGGCGCAGAGCTAAGCAGTGATGTTGAACTCAAATCGATGTAATTGGCTAGTTCTAGGTTATAAGTGGAAAACGTCGAGTACTCGCTGTTTTGATAAAGACCGGCGTCGATTTGGAACAACCAGCCCTTAGTCGCATTTAAGCGATAATCTCGCGAATCATAGATACTGGTAACAACCACACCCGAGCTAAAGTTACTCGGTAAAACAGTGTCGGCATCTACTGGTACGCCAGTTTCGACCAACTCTAGCTTGTCAGCACTGACGTAAGTCAAATCAGCGCCAACGCCTAGAAAATAATTGTCGGCAACTTCTGTCATCCAACGAGGTTTGAAACTGTATAACTGCTCTTCAAACTCATGATGATTACTGTCTAGGTTGCCTTGTTCGATACCCTGACCGTAATACACAGCAGCTTCATTATATAACTCAAGCCCCAGCAATAATCGCTGCTTGCCACCATTGAAAAAGGTCATATTTTCAACTTCAACACCATAAGAGTTATTCATCGAAACGAACGAATTCAACACTAACGATGATGGCTGCTCTTCACTCGATGCACCGTCGGTTTTATACAAGCCCACCATCAATAGGCCCACACCAAACTTCTTCTCTGGGGTGTAATATGCCGTTGGCAGATAACTCATATCAATGGCTTTGCTTTCATCAAACTCACCGTCAGCACCAAACACAGACAAGATGTCATCGACCCAGGTCGGCTCCATATTTTCAGGGGTTTCAAACAGAGGTTCAACAGCGACTGCCGCATTGGAAAAAGCAAATAAGGTTAGTAATAAAATCCGTTTCATAAACGCTCTATTAGATAGTAATGGGCCATAAGGGAGGCGATATGTTGTTTGAAAAAGGGTTAAGTAAAGTCCGCTAGCACTCGAACTTTTCAACCACACAACTCGCTTAAAAGCAGTCCTTGGACTTGCCGAGCGCATTTTAACACTACAGGGATTTTCAACAATTACTTTTTCAGCTATAAGGGTTAATCTATTGCAGATGTCTCGCTTGTTAGGCTTAGCGGTTTAAGCTGCTGCTGAGATATTGCCTGCAGCAAACAGCTCAACACAAGCTTACATGCGAAGATGTTAAGCGGACTAATAAAGCCATTGAGATGATGAAAATACTAGCTAAGTAAATGGATAATAAATACCCATGTTAACACCCGACTTTGCTACCGCACCCACTGAATTAACTCGTTAGCACTTTTCACAGCAAACTGCCTTTTAATTAACTTTCCCTCTGGATCAAACAGTAAAATTTCAGCCGAGCCAGCTCGGTATTTGGCAATCAGTTGGTCTCCCTCTGGGGTATTCACTCTGGCGAGGAGAAACAACACATTGTCGCCTAGATGGGCGCGGGCCTCATTCATCTGTTCGGTCTGGCTGTTACTCAATGTAATATTAGGATCATAGACAAACACCAACGCAGGAACCCCACTACCAATCTGTTCGTGGGTCGCTTTAAAACCTTTAGGCATCACCATTAACAGCAGTCCAAAAAACATAACTATGGATGTGAGCACACCAATCACAATCCAAGGCTTGCGGCGAGTCGAGTTTGAATTTTGTGTATCCATGCTGACGATTCTCTCTTTTTAACGGTTGAAATACATGACAAAGCAATCAATTGTAATAAACATAGCTGAAACGTGTATTAAAATGCTTGAGATAGCCTTTGTTAACTCAATCTAAAATTGCGGTAAATTTAGTTAAGGTCAGTGCTTCTGGCTTGATTTTTCAAGCCTCTTAGAGTGCATTGATTTCCATTGAAGCTTTGAACTGTTCGAGTAATGAACGTTGTTGTTCAGTTAGGTTCTGCGGAGTTTCCACCTTAATTTGCACAAACAAATCACCAGTCGCTCCCTTACGATCGGTAACTCCTTTACCCTTTATCTTAAACTTACGTCCATGTTGAGTCCCGGCTGGCACTTTAAGCTTAAAGCGCTTATCCAATACGTTGACTTCAATCTCACCACCCAGTGCCACCGTCACCATATCGACAGCCTTGGTGTAAATCAGATCATTTTCTTCACGTTCAAGAAACGCATGTTTGCGGGTTGCGATCGTCAACAATAGATCACCTGCGGCCCCACCATGTACTCCAGCACCACCTTTACCGCTGAAGCGTATTTTCTCACCGTCTTTAATACCAGCAGGGATCTTAACCTTTATTTTTTTAGTTTCGCCGTTAACCGGTAGTTCGACAACTTTTTCAGCACCTTGCACCGCATCAACAAAGTCTACAGTGAACACAAAATCCTTGTCTTGCCCTTTTTGAGTTCGGCTTCGCCCACCCCTTGCTTGAGAAAACATACTTTCAAAATCATTGGCATCAAAGCTTTGATTACCAAAGCCACGTTCACGCTGGCGAAATCCTGCACCAAACATATCGTTAAATCCGCCTTGGCTATAACGATGTCCATCCTGTCCATTGTTTACAAACGAATCATGACCAAAATCATCATATTGCTGGCGCTTGTCAGTATCCGTCAGTACTTCATAGGCTTCTTTAGCATTTTTAAATTTTGTTTCTGACACTGCATCATCAGGATTTTTATCGGGATGGTACTTCATCGCCAGCTTTTTATAGGCTTTCTTTATCTCTTGATTTGAGGCGGCCTTTGAAACACCTAGCACGCTGTAATAATCTTGTTTAGACACGCTAAACCCTCACTAATGTATATCTCAAAAAAAGGGCCATGAGTTCTATCTGTGCCCTAAGGAATAACAAGCTTATGTGTTTATACCCATCCTACTTGAAGATGCTCGTTTCAGAGGCGTTGTGCCAGTTCAATTCTAGGCGCATTAATGTGGAAATGGGGATATAAGCATAAGTGACTATTTAGTCCAATCTTGCCTTGTGTACCTATTGTAATGCTATTTCATTTTTTAAACTCGTCATCTACAGTATTCTCTCGAAGATATTTATTGCCAACCACTGTAATCGCTGGCACAAAAGATCAAGCCATTCTTGTGGCAGGCCTATTTGGTTTGACTCCGCATTCTCAGGCACAAGCAACATATGCTAGCGATTCATAGTAAGAAGAAAATCAAGACATCAGTGGCAATTCGCGGCACCTTGCCTTCATTTACGTTCAAGATGATCAGAAAGACACTAGTCATTTCAAATATCCGCTAGCACGATGACATTTCCTTCACTCGCCAAACAATAGAATAACTTCGAATCAATTCAACAAGAGAAAGCTATGACTAAACTCGATCTGGCCTTTACCCAACAAAAATTCAGCAAAACGACTCAACACTCCTCCCCATCTCCCCAGCATGACACCAGCTTTATGTGGGGGTTGCTTCTACTAGTAAGTGCACTGCTACTGTTGATGAAAGAGAGTGTTAACAGCGCTTATTTCTTTAAGATTAATCAAACTGGTCAGCATTTCAGTCCGGAGCTTTTAGCAAGCATTACCGACATGGGTAATGGAGTTGTCACCGGTAGTATTCTCGTCATGATACTCTGCTTTAAACCAGCATGGATCTTACGCGTACTATTGGCAGCTGCTATCTGTCTTGTCATGACTCACCTACTAAAAAATTATTTCGACGCCCCACGTCCAGCAGCCTTATTAGAACAGTTCAATATTATTGGGGATGCTCGCCATAGTAAGAGTTTCCCGTCTGGCCATACCGCAACTATCTTCCTACTCGCAGGTACTGCCTTTTTATCATCAAAGCGACTGTTGAGCCGAATATTTTTTGTCTCTCTGGCTATTACAGTTGGAGCATCCCGAATAGCTGTTGGCGCACATTGGCCAATCGATATCGCTTTAGGGGCAATTATTGGCTGGGGCAGCATTTATGTGGCTTCGCTAATCTGCAAAGAGAGGCTACTCTCCGCGCGTTATCAATATCTTATTTTAACAGCGCTTCTGTTACTACTTGGTACGTTGAGCGCCCTGAGCAAAAGCGAATTTCCTCAAATGCCAATCGTTGACAACATACAAAGGCTGTACTTGTTATCAGCTGCACTGTGCCTATATATCAGTTACCAGCTTAACCGTCGTAATGCAGGTTCTAATGTTATAAATCAATCAAAAACTTAAAAATAAAGCCCAGTAACATCCGTTGCAGGGCTTTCCACAAGACTCCCCACTCGTTCAATTGAAAGCTCAAAGACACAGCAACCGCACAGCTTAATAACGCAAGATACCTTGCCGACTTATACCTTCTTTTAACATACGGCCAGAACAAACAGCCGTAAAAACAGCCCTCTAAAAAAGAAGTTTCCCAGAAGGCTGAAGGGGGGGACTCTAACTAAAGTAAGGGCAGATACCGGTCTAGCGTATCTAAACGATAATCTTACATATTATAAAAGGAGAAATATTATGTCTGAAGTAATCGATGTTTTAGTTGAGATGGATCTAGCAAGTATGCCGCAGTTAAGCAAAGACAAAGCGCAACCGACACAGGGGCTGAATAATTTGATCTTCCTCAGAGTTAAAGATGCTAATGGGGTAACTGGACAGGGTGGTGCAGAACTTAGGATCAAAGGCTCTGTTGGCGACAACGTTAGATGGCGATCAACATCATTGAGCGGCAACTTCGAAAAGTCAGTTGTACTGTATGACTTTAGGTCACAATCGAGCCAGGGTGGAGATCTATCGACACCAGAGCTACATGGTGGCGTTAAAAATGGCAATACATTAACGACTAGAATCATGACGCCAATCCAAGGTCCGCTACCATTGTCTTCAGAGCTAGTGGCAACGCCTTACAATTATGTGGAGTCCACCCTAGAAGCACACGGTACGATTACCTATCAATTCCTATTCCAAGTCAATGACAGCGGCAGTGGCGACTTGATCGGATACGGTACGTGGGATCCCTTTATTGATATTGAAAATTAAAGCAACTTATCTGCATGTAGTGGGGCTAGCGTATCATTGCTACGCTAGCCCCACTATTCAGTGAAATGGAATAGAGCTAAACGTTGAAATAACTGCAACAAAATAACAACAGACTGGTCATTAAGTGCTTTGCTAACATTTCCTCTGCCCTCCTTTTTAAAGTATTATTGTCAGAATTATTATCAAGTTATGTATGGATGCTGTTGATAAATGATTCTTAAAACTAAGTCACCTCAAAACGCCCTATCACCCCAAGCCGCAGCAGGCCTCAAGCAAGAGCAAAATGTCGCCTTTTTTCTTCGCCGCGCCTTTAAAGATAATCCTGAAGTGCTGGTCATTAATGACTTTAAGTTCAGCTTCAATGATGAAACCGCGCAGATAGATCATCTCATTGTTTATCCCTATGGCTTTATACTCATTGAATCTAAAAGCATTAAAGGTCATGTGAAAGTAAACAAGCAACAAGAGTGGACGCGTAGCTATAACAAGCAATGGTCAGGCATGCCCTCCCCCATCAAACAAGTTGAGCTACAACAAGCATTGCTTAAAGAACTGTTGAAATGTCATCGCAGTGAGATCATTGGTAAGTTACTAGGTATAAAGCAGCAAGGTTTTAACCTACGTAGATGGGATCATCTTTGTGCCATATCCAGCGATGCCGTAATTGAGAGAAAGTCCATGCCAACTTCGATATCTGACAAGCTGGTAAAATCTGAATTTGTGGTAGAGAAATTGAATGGAATCATGAACATTAAAAATAAGTTCATGAGAGCGATTAACTTCAACGATACTCGCCCTGACTTTAATCAAGCGGAATTAGATTTAATAGGTTAATTCTTAGTCAACCAGCATATAGATACTAAAGCGACGACTACACCAACAGCAGTCGCAAGTCCGATCCAGTCAATACCAGCTACAATGACAACGCCACAACCTCTTATTCAAGCAGGTATTCCCACTGTAACCACAGCCCATATTCAGATAACTTTATCCTGTAAACATTGTGGAGAATCAAGCAACATCACCCCAATGTATGGCAAATTTGGCTATTACATAAAATGTAATCAGTGCACGAAGAACACGCCAATGAAACAGGCCTGCCCAAAGTGCCTAAGCAAAAATACCAAGGTAAAAAAACAAAAAGAGACCTACAGCCTCAATTGCCAAGAGTGCAGCTTTGGCCAACAGATAGTCTAAGGAATAGCACTTGAAGAACATGGAAAAAGGCAAACTGGTTCGTTGGAACGCTGACAAAGGCTTTGGCTTTATTAAGCCTGATACTGCCAATGCCAGAGATGTGTTTATCCATATATCGATATTAAATCAGATGGCAAGAAAGCCCGCTGTCGGCGACCAGATCAACTATTTCTCAGAGTATCAGAGCGACGGTAAGGTCAAAGCGATAAAAGCAAATATCGAAGGCGTAGCCGTTATCGCATCAAAACAACATAGCCTGCAAAGCAGCCGCCATAACAACCCTCATCACAAACACAATAGTCAGCGGAAACCTAAGTCATCAAGCGGATTACTCATCCCGCTATTACTATTACTCGGTATCGGTATATTCGGCTTTAAAAAGTATCAAGAGATCACCGCAACGCCAGTACTGACCAACAAAGATATCGAGCAGATGAAGTTCAATCCTGTGCAGAACTTCCGCTGCGAAGCAGGAAAAACCCACTGTAGCCAAATGCGATCCTGTGCCGAAGCGACTTTTTATATCAAAAACTGTCCAGGCACCAAAATGGACGGCGACCACGACGGCGTGCCATGTGAAAGGCAGTGGTGTAATTGGTAGTTAAAAGGTCAGAGTAAAAGTTTACTCTGACCCCATTTATTACGAAAACCAAGACATCCAAAATAATTTTCAATATCTATGAGGATATCTACTTATGCAATTCTGGGTGCCTTAGTTGCCCTTAAATTAAATTTTACTCTAACCTGAATTATTAGCAGACTCTATTTATTTAAATCTATTTTTAGTGTTATTAAAACGGCTAGTCTATGCTTACGCGTGGCGAATATTTCCCTAAAAATCAGATAAGGACGATCTATGATTTACAAGAAATTATGTGGGATTTTGCTTTTATGCATAACTTTTAATGATGCATGGGCAACTAACTTAACAAATCCTACCACATCAAAGGGCCAAAACTGCGTTTCAGTAAAGACTTTGGATATAAAAGAAGTTGAGCCAGGTTTATATAATGTTGATGTAGAAATTATTGGTCATTGTATTGAGAAAATGAATGTGAAGGTGTGCCCTTCACAATCTAAAAGCAGGTGTGAATTTCACGTATTAGCGAGTGGAGAAAGAATAAAAACCCAGCTTAACACCAAGAATGAGATACCTGATGTTTATTATCAGTGGGGGTTTTATGAAATAGCCCCAACTCCCACTTCTCAAACTAGATCTCCCAATTGGAATTTTGTTGAAGCTTCCTATCTGTCAGCTGATATCGATGGTTTTAATCAAGGTATCAAGCCAGAAGGTTACGGCGTAATAGGCTCTGTATTGCTAGGAGATAATGTAATTTTAAATGCAAGTTACAGTACAGTTTCAGAGGATGTTGTAATATCAGGCGCTGATGCAGATGCCACTCTAAGCTTAGCCTCAGCAGGTATTGGATATCGCTATGGCGCCACCGACACAACAGACTTATTCGCTATGGCATCATACCTATATGTAGAACTCGACGGCTCTATAGACGGAGATAGCGGTTCATATGATGATAATGGTTATGGGTTGAAGCTTGGCATCCGCTCAATGTTAACGGAGTCTTTAGAAGCTATTGCTACAATCGAACGTGCTGAAATAGATAGTGAATCTGAAACAGCTATTGCGGTTTCTGCTTATTATCATTTCAATAAACAGTTGGCCATCGGAGTCGGATATTCAGCAGCTGATGATATCGATATGTATAGCGGTAGCTTAAGACTATCATTCTAAACAGTATTGTTGTTAGGGCCACGCATAATAATAAATGGGGTCAGAGTAAAATTTAGCGACTCCAAACACAGCCGTAGATTACGAGCAGTCCCCGTTGGATGAAGGGCTTCGCGGCTAAAGCCGCTCCTACATTTAGACTACGAATATACGGAAGCTTATACTCCAGACATAAAAAAACCGATACCCTGAGGTATCGGTTTTCTCTATTCTTTTTCAAGAAGTTTGGCTTTAGCTTTTAGGCTACAGACCGACAACGTATTTTACGTAGGATAAATCGTGTTAGTACAAGGCGCTGCGAGCGACGTGTGAATAAATGGGGTCAGAGTAAAATTTAGCGACTCCAAACACAGCCGCAGATTACGAGCAGTCCCCGTTGGATGAGGAGCTTCGCGGCTAAAGCCACTCCTACATTTAAGAATGAGAACATTCGGAAGTTCATACTCCTGACACAAAAAAGCCTCGATACAATTATGTATCGAGGCTTTCTATTATTCTTTTTCAAGAAGTTTGGCTTTAGCTTTTAGGCTATAGACCAGCAACGTATTTTACGTAGGATAAATTGATTATGACAAGGCGCCTTGAGCGACGCGTAGTCTTTCTTACGCGAGCGAATGGCAACGCAGTAAGAATCAATTTAGACCAGTAAAATTACATCATGCCGCCCATACCACCCATACCGCCCATACCACCCATGCCACCCATATCAGGCGCACCAGCAGCTTCTTGTGGAATTTCGCCAACCATAGCTTCAGTGGTGATCATAAGACCGGCAATTGAAGATGCAAACTGTAACGCGCTACGGGTTACTTTAGTTGGGTCAAGGATACCCATCTCTAGCATGTCACCGTAAGTGTCGTTACCTGCGTTGTAACCGTAGTTACCAGTACCGTTCTTCACGTTGTTAGCAACAACTGAACCCTCTTCACCAGCGTTAGCCGCGATTTGGCGCAGTGGTGCTTCCATTGCACGTAGTGCGATAACCACACCGTGCTTCTGGTCTTCGTTGATTACGGCAACGTCACCAATCTTGCTTGCTACACGTACAAGTGCAACACCACCACCAGCAACAACACCCTCTTCAACGGCTGCGCGAGTTGCGTGTAGTGCATCTTCTACGCGGGCTTTCTTCTCTTTCATTTCAACTTCAGTTGCTGCGCCTACCTTGATAACAGCTACGCCGCCAGCAAGTTTAGCCATACGCTCTTGAAGTTTTTCTTTATCGTAGTCTGAAGTTGATTCTTCAGCTTGGATTTTGATTTGTGCAACGCGAGCTTTGATTTGAACTTCTTCGCCGTTACCGTCGATGATAGTTGTATCATCTTTAGTAATGATAACGCGCTTAGCAGTACCTAGGTCTTCTAGGGTCGCTTTTTCAAGCTCTAGACCAATCTCTTCAGCAATAACAGTACCGCCCGTTAGGATAGCGATATCTTGTAGCATTGCTTTACGACGGTCGCCAAAACCAGGGGCTTTAACAGCAGCGACTTTAACGATGCCGCGCATGTTGTTCACAACCAAAGTTGCTAGTGCTTCGCCTTCAACGTCTTCTGCAACGATAAGCAGTGGCTTACCTGTTTTAGCTAGACCTTCAAGGATAGGTAGCAATTCACGGATGTTTGATACTTTCTTATCAACCAACAAGATGAATGGAGTTTCTAGTTCAACACTGCCCATCTCTGGCTTGTTGATGAAATAAGGGGACAGGTAACCACGGTCAAACTGCATACCTTCAACAACGTCTAGTTCGTTCTCTAGTGCTTGACCCTCTTCTACAGTGATAACGCCTTCTTTACCAACGCGCTCCATCGCTGTTGCGATGATTTCACCGATAGTCTCATCAGAGTTAGCTGAGATAGTACCTACTTGAGCGATAGCTGTAGTGTCACTACACTCTTGAGAAAGGTTCTTTAGCTCAGCAACTGCAGCGATAACTGCTTTGTCGATACCGCGCTTAAGATCCATCGGGTTCATGCCAGCTGCAACGGCTTTTAGACCTTCAGTCACGATAGATTGTGCAAGAACAGTTGCGGTAGTTGTACCGTCACCTGCGGCGTCATTGGCTTTAGAAGCAACTTCTTTAACCATTTGAGCGCCCATGTTCTCGAACTTGTCAGTCAGTTCAATCTCTCTCGCTACTGAAACACCATCTTTAGTGATTAGCGGTGCGCCAAAGCTTTTGTCTAATACAACGTTACGACCTTTTGGGCCTAGAGTAACTTTAACTGCGTTTGCAAGAATGTTAACGCCGGCAAGCATTTTTACGCGTGCGTCATTTCCAAATAATACTTCTTTAGCTGACATGTTTATTATCCTTTAAATTCTTTTAGGTCCGATGATGTGGCGGATGCCTGTTGTCATCGGTGATCATGGTCGGTATATGACCAGCGTAGGATTTAGCCTACTACTGCCATTAAGTCTGATTCAGATAGGATCAGTACTTCTTCACCATCAATCTTTTCTTTCTTCACGCCGTAACCTTCGTTGAAGATCACGATGTCGCCAACTTTAACGTCTAGCGCCATTACGCTACCGTTTTCAAGAATGCGTCCATTGCCTACAGCCAATACTTCACCGCGAGTAGATTGCTCAGCAGCACTACCAGTAAGTACGATGCCACCAGCTGACTTTGATTCAACTTCTGAACGTTTAACAATGACACGATCATGTAATGGGCGAATATTCATCGATGGATGCTCCTATTATTTTTGTCGCCAACGCTTATGTTGACTATTAAAGATAGTAACGACTTTGGCTGACTTCACCTTGGTGAACGCTAAAATGCCGCTTGATGTACGAGATATGGGGGTAAAGGTCGTCAGTTCCAAGTCCCATTTACAAAATATTTCCGTTTTTTTTAACTCTACTTTATAAAAATTGCGGCAAGCCTGATAGAATTCGCCGTCCGAACACAGACTAGGCAAGACTTCCCTATGAAAGACAGACACGGGCTGTTAACACAGCCAATTGGTCGTGTACTGCTAAATATGAGCCTCCCCAACCTGATTGGTATTCTAACCATTCTCGGGTTCAGTCTGGTGGACACTTTTTTTATCAGCCAATTAGGCACCGAATCGTTAGCGGCAATCAGCTTTACCTTTCCTGTGACGCTCATTATCTCCAGTATCGCTATCGGCATTGGCGCCGGAGTGTCCACTAACTTAGGTCGTTTAATTGGCGGTGGTCATGCCGATAAAGCCAAGGTATTTTTACATGACGCTCTACTGTTAACCTTCTGTATAACCGCGTTTATCTCACTGCTTGGTAGCTTGTGCATTAACCCGCTATTTAGCTTACTCGGCGCTAACCAAAGTAGCTTGCCGCTGATCCATGACTATATGTTCACCTGGTATCTCGGTGCACCGCTGTTGGTGCTGTTGATGGTGGGTAACCAGGGGCTACGCGCCACGGGGGACACCCACTCACCTGCTAAGATCATGATGTTGGCGGCGCTGATAAACCTGATTTTGGATCCACTGCTTATCTTTGGTATTGGGCCCTTTCCACGTTTGGAGATCCAAGGGGCGGCAATTGCCAGCGTGATCTCTTGGATAGTAGCGTTATCACTGTCGACCCATCTGCTGATTTTTAAGCGCCACTTAGTCGAATTTGCTGAGTTTAATCTCGCCAGAATCAAGTGTAACTGGCGGCAGTTGGCGCATATTGCCCAACCAGCCACCTTAATGAATCTTTTAAACCCTGTGGCAAATGCGATGATAATGGCGATGCTGGCGCGCATCGACCATAGCGCGGTTGCCGCCTTTGGCGCGGGCACGCGTTTAGAGTCGGTGATGTTGATTGTGGTGATGGCATTGTCATCCAGCCTTGTGCCGTTTGTGGCACAGAACTTGGGCGCAGGACAAACGGCTCGCGCCCGAGATGCGTTGCTACTATCACTTAAATTTGTATTGATTTTTCAAACGCTACTGTACCTACCGCTACTCTTTTTAGCCGAGCCTTTAGCACTGCTATTTAGTAGCGATCCATTGGTGGTTGAGTGGTTAAGTTTTTATATTCTGGTGTTACCTGCGGCATATGGACCGTTAGGCATTGTTATTTTGGTAGCTACCTCACTAAACGCCTATCATCGCCCGATGAGCTCGCTTACCTTAAATGTCTGTCGACTATTTTTGATTATGTTGCCACTGGCGGCATTGGGTTCATACTTGGGCGGTGTAAAAGGCTTGCTGCTGGCACTGCCTGTCACCAATGCATTAATGGGGCTGGCTTGCTATATTCTGGCGCGGCGCATTTCTGAACCCGAGCACGCCCCTATCGCACACTAAAGGATTGACCATGCAAGCATCGAAACAGATTTTTACCAATGAAGATTTTAGCGAGCAAGATCTGCAAGATGCCCAGTTTGAGCATTGTGAATTCCACCACTGCAGTTTTAACCATGCAGACTTAACCGATGCCAGCTTCAGCCATTGTAAGTTTGTAGTGCAAGGTGAAGATGAGGGCTGCGACTTTAGTTATGCAACGTTAGTCAGTGCCAGTTTTAAGCACTGTAATTTGAGCATGAGTTTGTTTAAAGGCGCCCGCTGTTACGGTATTGAGATGCGCGAGTGTAATCTGCAAGGTTGTGACTTTAGCCGTGCCAGTTTTGCCAATTATATTACCGCTAAAAGCTATTTCTGCTCAGCTTACATTACCGCCTGTAATCTAGCCTATGCCGACTTGCATAGCGCACTGCTTGAAGAGTGTGAACTGTTCGATAATCGCTGGCGCGGCGCCAATCTTATAGGCGCCTCAATGAAGGGCAGCGATTTAAGTGGCGGCGAGTTTTCGTCAGAGCAATGGGGCGCTTTTGAGCTTAAAGGCTGTAATCTTACCCGCATTGAATTTGAAGGATTAGATCTGCGTAGAGTGCCGCTTGAAGGCGTCATCATCAATCAGTGGCAACAGGAGCAATTGCTGGCGCCACTAGGGGTAATTATAACGGCAGACTAGTTGCCATCTGCTTACCCCCAAACAGCTATTTGTGGCTAGGTTCAATTAAGTCATTGACTTAATTGAACCTCTCACTCTAACTTCACGATCGCAATCGCCATTTTTGATACAATCTTCCATTACTTTCATCATAAAGTCGATGAAGCGCTGGCTGGCTAGGCTAATGAAGCGTCTCGATGGGTAAACCAAAAAACACTTGCCCTCATAAGGCTCTACGTCTTCAAATAACATCCTAAGTTTACCGCTGTCGACATACTCTTGGGCAAAGGCCAGTGGCATCATCGAGATCCCCCTTCCCATCAAGGTTGCCTCTAAACAGGTATCAAGGCTATTGACACAGAGATTACCTTTTACCGATAAAGTCCTGTCATTGCCAAAAGGTACTTCATTGAAAATCCTGCCGTTAGGGTAGCGAAACAGAATTGAGTTATGATTTGGTAACTCCTCCGCTGTCAGCGGAATATCAACTTTCTCAATGTATTCAGGACTGGCAAAAAAGTGCACCATCTCGGTGATCATATGCCGTGCGACCATCTCATTTTCATTAAATGCATCTTCGAGCATAAATGCTAAATCGATATTATTGCGGATCATATCTTGTGGCTCAGAGCTGACAATTATTTCAATCGTTAGCTGTGGATGCTGGTCCATAAATTCAAAGATTGCATGGGTAATATGGATAAGCTCGGGTATAGGAAAGATCAATATTCGCAAATGACCCGCAACCTCAGACTCTTGACCGGTAAGCTCCGACATCGTCTGCTCTAGGCTTGCTAACATAGAGGTGGTTTTGTCGTAAAAGTGGCTACCCGACGCCGTTAGTGTCATCGCCCTACTCTGACGATGGAACAACTTAACATTGAGTTCATCTTCTAATGTCTGTAACCGACGGCTTAACGTTGATTTAGGCAGGTTGAGTATATCTGCCGCCTCGACCAAACTACCCGTCTCAACAATGCGGTGAAACAGCGCTATATCTTCAGTTTTCATCAAAGCACCTTAAAAAAATTAACCAACCTTTTACTCGCCATTTTCAGTTTGCACACAAAAAATAGCGCAGATCAAGCTAAAACAGTTCCATTATATGGAACTCATGATTCCATATAATTCCGTTTTACTCAACACAAAGGGCTGTTATCTTAGCCAACTTAGTAATACATTCTGTCACAAAATATGGAACTCAGTTTATGAAACACTTGAAAACAGCCCTTTCACTTATCGTACTCTCTGCTTTATTATCGGGCTGCAGTGCTGAGTCCACAGAAATTGCCCCATCATCGATACGACCGGTGAAGCTACTTGAGATCACAGATGCTAATGCTAGCTCAGTACGAATATTCCCCGCTAAAGTTGCCGCTACCAAGCAAGCAGAGTTGGCTTTTAGATTGTCCGGTCACTTGGTGGAATTTTCGCTTTATGAAGGTGACTCCGTTAAAAAAGGCGCTGTGTTAGCCCGTCTAGACAGCCGTGATGCGCGTAACACCTTACTTAATCGTGAAGCCGATTATGAGCTTGCCAAAGCGGACTTTAAACGCAAAGGTGAGCTGCTGCGCCGTGAACTCATTTCACAAGCTGACTATGACTCCGCTGCAGCGCTATTAAAATCATCACAAGCCAACCTCGCCAGCGCACAAGATCAGCTCAGCTACACTGAATTAAAAGCACCATACGACGGTACTATCGCGAAGATCTCAATCGATAATTACCAGATGGTACAAGCGAACCAGTCAATTCTAGTATTGCAAAAAGACCACAATATCGACATCGTTATTCAAGTACCTGAATCGCTTGCTAGCAAAGTAACTCAATTCAACCCTAATGCAACGACACAACCTGCAGTACGTTTCGCTAATAACCCAGCCATTGCTTACCCTGTGCGTCTAAAAGAGCACGCCACTCAAGTAACACCTGGCACTCAAAGTTACGAAGTCGTGTTTAGCCTGCCACAACCGAGCGATATGACCGTCTTATCAGGGATGAGCGCCGAGTTGACCCTAGACATATCAGCCGAGATGGCGGTAACCATTCAAGCCGTATTACCCGCCAGCGCCATTATGAAGCGTGACCAAGATGGCCAACATGTAGTGTGGGCCTACGACGAAACCCAAGGCAAGGTAACCCAGCACGTAGTCACTCTCGGGAAAATCACCACCAATGGTATAGAAATTACTAACGGTATAAACGTGGGCGATCAGGTTGTCGTTGCCGGTGTGCAATACCTTTCAGAAGGTCTAACGGTTAAACCTTTACGCTGGCAGCGCGGCGTATAAGCCCGATAGTCCACCATTATCCCATTTGAATAGCGCCACTTTCTGACGCCCAATCGACGACTGCACCAGCACTAACAGCTGGCGCAGATTAAGCGACTGCGGCAGAAATGCCAGACACGTTTTACAAGAGGTTATCTCGATGAATTTTGCCGAATACTCCATTTCTCACAAAGTGATCAGCTGGATGTTTGCCTTGCTGTTGCTTGTGGGTGGCAGCATCTCCTTTTTCAGTTTAGGCCAACTGGAATTCCCAGAGTTTACGATTAAAAACGCCCTGGTAGTGACTAGCTACCCTGGCGCATCGCCACAACAGGTCGAAGAGGAGGTAACACTGCCGCTTGAAGATGCATTGCAGCAACTCGACGGCATTAAGCACATTACTTCAATCAACAGTGCAGGCCTTTCGCAAATTGAGATTGAAATGAATGAGAACTACGGCGCCGATGAACTGCCACAAATATGGGATGAAGTGCGCCGCAAAATAAACGACAAAGCCGTTTCGTTGCCGCAAGGTGTTATGGCGCCTAAGGTGATCGATGACTTTGGCGATGTTTATGGCATCTTGCTCAATGTTAGTGGCGACGGTTACAGCAGTCGTGAGTTGCAGAACTACGCCGACTTTTTAAGACGTGAACTGGTACTCGTTGATGGCATTAAAAAGGTCACCATCGCTGGGATCATTAACCAACAAGTGGTGGTTGAGATCTCTCAACAAAAGCTCAACGCGTTAGGCTTAGATCAAGACTATGTCTATAACCTTATCAACAGTCAGAATGTGGTCTCCAACGCTGGCAGTATGCTCGTTGGCGATAATCGTATTCGCATTCACCCTACTGGTGAGTTTGATAATGTACAGCAAATGGAGCGCTTACTGATTAGTCCGCCTAGCAGTGCCAAGCTTATCTATTTAGCTGACATTGCCAAGATCTACAAGGATAACCAAGAGACCCCCTCTAGCATCTACCATGCCGGTGGTAACACCGCTTTATCCATAGGTATCGCTTTTTCAAGCGGTGTTAACGTCGTCGATGTTGGGGCAGCCGTTAATGCGCGTATGAGCGAACTTAATAGTGAGCTACCGATCGGCATGTCACTCGATACTGTGTATGACCAAAGTAAGATGGTTGACGATACGGTGAGTGGTTTTCTCATTAACTTGGCCGAATCCATTGCCATCGTAATTGGTGTACTGCTTATCTTTATGGGGGTGCGCTCTGGGCTTTTGATGGGCCTAGTGTTGCTACTGACGATTCTTGGTACCTTTGTGGTGATGAATATTCTCAATATTGAGCTGCAGATCATCTCGCTTGGCGCACTGATCATTGCGCTGGGGATGCTGGTTGATAATGCCATTGTGGTTACCGAAGGCATATTAATTGGGATCAAGCGTGGCCAAACCCGCTTAGCGACCGCCAAGCAAGTGATCTCACAAACCCAGTGGCCGCTATTAGGCGCGACCATTATTGCGATCATCGCCTTCGCTCCTATCGGGCTATCGGATAACGCCACCGGTGAGTTTTGTGCATCGCTGTTTCAGGTACTGCTGATCTCACTGTTTATCAGCTGGATCACCGCCATGACGCTGACGCCTTTTTTCTGCAACATCATGTTTAAAGATGGCGTACCCAGTGAAGATGAAAATGATGACCCTTACAAGGGTTGGTTATTTCAGATTTACCGCCAGACCTTAAATGTGGCCATGCGTTTTCGTTCAGTAACACTGTTGTTGATAGTTGCGGCGCTGATTACTGCTATTGTGGGTTTTGGTCATGTGAAAAATGTGTTCTTTCCGGCTTCAAACACGCCGATGTTTTTTGTTGATGTATGGATGCCAGAAGGCTCTGATATCAAAGCCACCGAAAGATTATTAGGCCGGATTGAAACTGACTTACTTGAGCAGCAAGCAGTCCACAATATAGGTTTAGTCAACCTAACCACTGTTGTAGGCCAAGGCGCACAGCGCTTTGTATTGTCATACGTACCAGAAAAAGGCTATAGCGCCTACGGGCAGTTATTGATTGAGATGACAGATCTCAACAGCCTCAACGACTACATGCGTAAACTCGAAACCCAGCTAAGCCTTAGGTATCCAGAAGCGGAATACCGTTTCAAATATATGGAAAATGGCCCAAGCCCGGCCGCAAAAATTGAAGCTCGCTTTTTTGGTGAAGATCCACAAGTTTTACGTCAACTAGCCGCCCAAGCAGCACAGATCCTAAAGCTCGAACCGACTGCAGTTGGAGTGCGACACAGCTGGCGAAATCAAACCACACTTGTAAGGCCTCAGCTCGCTTTAGCGCAAGCCAGAGAAACCGGCATTAGCAAGCAAGACTTGGATAACGCCTTACTGACTAATTTCAGCGGCAAACAGATTGGCACTTACCGCGAAAATAGTCACCTAATGCCTATTATTGCCCGAGCACCAGCCAGTGAGCGACTCGACGCGGAGAGCATCTGGAAGCTGCAGATCTGGAGCAGCGAGAACAACACCTTTGTGCCTGTCACGCAGGTGGTGTCGGACTTTGATACTGAATGGGAAGACCCACTGATTATGCGCCGCGATCGTAAGCGAGTGATCTCAGTGCTGGCCGATCCAGTTAATGGCACTGATGAAACTGCCGATTCTGTTTTTAGAAAGGTTAAAGCCGATATCGAAGCCATCTCACTGCCTAGAGGCTACGAGTTTGAATGGGGTGGTGAGTATGAAACTTCGCTAGAGGCGCAAGAGTCAGTATTTAGCTCAATCCCTTTGGGTTATCTCGGTATGTTTTTGATTACAGTGCTGCTGTTTAACTCAGTAAGACAACCTTTGGTGATCTGGTTTACAGTGCCACTGGCCATTATTGGTGTGGTAGCTGGCTTACTGTTATTTGATGCTCCCTTTAGCTTTATGGCGCTACTAGGCTTATTAAGTCTAACTGGCATGATCATTAAAAATGGCATTGTCTTGGTCGATCAAATCAACCTAGAACTTAGTGAAGGCAAAGATGCTTATCGAGCCGTTGTAGACTCCGCAGTCAGCCGAGTACGACCGGTATTAATGGCGGCGATAACGACGATGCTGGGGATGATACCGCTGCTAAGCGATGCTTTTTTTGGCTCTATGGCCATTACCATCATCTTCGGTTTAGGCTTTGCGTCAGTGTTAACACTCATCGTACTGCCGGTGACTTATACATTAATGTTCCGTATTCCTTATCCAACCAAGCAACAGAGATAAGGGGGTCATCACGGATTAAATAACCCAATAGAACGATAACGCTAGTGTTATAAAAAATGCTTCCCGGCAGTTCAGGCCCAACACAGTAATGTGTTGGGCCTGAATACTTTTATCGACTTAATGGAGGATCCATTCAGCCACTTGATTAACAAAATTTTATGAGTAATCAGTAACCGAGGCTGTTAATGTAACCACTTGCTCCATTGACGGCTGCCCCTATGAAACACTCCGTATCCAATCATCACGGTCTTTCAGTTAGATTAACCACTACGCTATTGTGCAGCAGCTTACTGTCGTTCTCGGTGTTAGCTAACTGCGACGCCCCTATTGCGCAGCAAGAGCGTGAGATTGGCGCGATGGTGCAGGCCATCGATAGAGCGATTGCTGCTCCACAAACTAACTCCCTCGAAATAATCTACCAATATGGTACTGACTCGCGTTATTACGTGATGATAAGAGGCTGGTTAGTGCAAGAATTGGCAGGGGTTAATAGCCAACTTGAAGCCTATAAACAGCAAGATGAACCGCGTCGAGTACTTGAACAAAAGGTGAGTTTTTTGCAGCAAGCTATTCGTCGTATCGATCTTGAATAAACGCGATTAGCCTGTAGCAGATGAGCACATATTTATCCAGGGACATACCATGAAGACTTCAGTAAAAGCAGCCTTACTATCGGCATTTATTTGTCCTGGCGCGGGGCATTTCTATTTAAAGCAGCGAGGGGTTGGCAATCTCATTCTCGTCACCGCTATCGCCTCTTTATCCTACTTGTGCTGGCATGCTTACCAGCGTGCACAGCTAATCTCCGGGCAGATCCTTAATGGTGAAATCCCCTTGCAACTTGATGCCATATACAGCGCTGTCACCCAAGCGCCTGTGGGTAATGAAGCAGTTTGGATTAACTTAGCCACCGCTGGCTTTATATTAGCTTGGGTTATTGGTATTGCCGATGCTTACCGCTTAGGTCGCCGCCAGGATAGTGAGTAAACTGCCATAAACTCCACTAAAAAGGGTTACTCATTGAGTAACCCTTTTCTATTAGTAACGCTGATTTAAAACAAAGCTCAATCGCGGTAGCGATTACATGAATGACTCTTTCGCTGCATCAGTTTTAGAGAAATCATGTTGCGTAGTAGGGTGACGCTGCTGATGCATCTCTGACTTTACATTCTTTGAAAAGTCATAAGCCCTAGTCGCCGCTAACGTCTTTGAAAAATCATGACGACTTGAGATCCGCTGAATATTGTTTGGCTGATCTGCAGCAGGTACATTTTTAGAAAAATCGTAATCAGCACGTGCTGCTGCTGTTTTAGAAAAATCTGGTCGTTCAGCCATCGCTGATGTCGAAACTAAGGTAATAACTACAGATAAGGCTACGCTGGTTAACATTTTCATATACAACTCCAATCTTATTTGCCCATTTCATTAACAAACAGTCTAATTGATTTACCTGTTTTAGAGAACAAAAAAGGGGCGAATTTTGCAATTTGATACATATAACATACAAAAGTTTAAAACTATGCTAGTTGACTATGCTATTGGAGGGGGATTAACTATATGAAGGGTAACTGTTTTAACTGACCATAGCGGATCAGCAACTCTTTCACTCTCGAGATTGAATTGTAAGGCTAGCGAAACAAGATGGTATAAGCCTGATGTACAACCACCGTGAGTCGTACAATGTCCTGATGCCAATTCCTGACAAAAGGTTTCACAATCGAGCACGTAATCGCTTTCTAAATCGCCAAGTTGAGCTAACTGCTGTTGTGACTCCGTTATTTCAGAATCTACGGAGAAAAAATTAATCAACTTGGCTTGAGCACTTGCTGAAGATGTTCGCTGTAGATACAACTCCGATGCTGCGGTTTGATTTTTGCTTGCTGTGTGTAACAGATCTGGCAACGCCATCGCTGGCGTGAGCAAAAACTGCCCCAACAACGAGATGACTAAAAACAGATGTGTTATTCGTTTAAGCAAAAGAGTTCCTAAATTTCAGTATATAGAATGATTACTCAAATATAGACAAGTCGGCCTCAGAAAAGTTTCATTTCGCCACCAATAAAAAAGCGCCTAGTTATAGCTAAGCGCTTTTCATATTAAGAGACAATCTTGGGTAAACCTAGACCCTAAATAGGGGAACCCGGTGGCATAGGTAAAGGCTTAGCAATAAGCTTAGCCTTTGCGTCTTTCATGCCCTTTTCAATGCCTTGCTGCAGCCAAGCAAAGTGCGCAGCTTCGTACGCACTGACACGCTTCACTTTGCGCTTTAATTGCTTAATGGTGTAGTTCAAACGCTCTGCAAGCTGCGCTTTAACTTCAGGCCGAGTCTTTTCGTTATGATACGCCTGTAGCAGGACATCTAGCGTGACGGCATTGACTCGCATCCACACTCCTAGCTCAGGCCCATTCGGAATATCAGCAAAAACGGTTTTGGCTAAGACTTTATCGGTCACTTTTGACACCGACCACTGCTCTTTGTCATTTAGATAAGCTTGGTTAACACGATTCAGCCGCTCTGGCACAAAAATTTGTGCCAGCGCATGTCGACTTAATACTTCAGCCATTCCTAGTGGATCTGCAACCACGCCGAGTCCTGAATGGAAGCTCTCTCGGGTATGGCTATAGTTACCCGCCTTAGGCACTAACATCTGCTGCAGTGACTCAGTAATGGCCAACTCACTCGGTGCTAAAGTCGCCAGTACTGCCTGCAACGCTTGTTGCTGTAGTGCCGGAGCAAGATAGTGCCACGACTGACCATCCACACCATCAGCATAGCTGTAGTCGGTACCGCCGATAAACTTGGCTGCAGCGGTTATTTGGAATCGAGTTAATAGATAAATAGGCACAAAGGCGTCACTGAGCTCACCCTTGGGTTGCTCAGCTAATAATGCTTCGGCAGAAAAATCTTCTATCGCTTTTGCTCGCACTGCGCTTAGTCGGCTCAATTCAGCAACCGGATCGTTGCCGTTATCCCACAAGCTGGCATAAGCGTTACTTGCCCCTGCACTTCTTGAGTCTGCTTCACCGATATATCTAAGCCCTTGACGCTCAACCTCTACACGCATATCGCTGAGAGCTACCTTTTCCTGCTCTAGATCTGAGTACTCAGCATAACCATAAGCAACGGTATATTTATCCCAAACGCCAATACCTTCATCATAAGGCCGAGAGATATCGATCTTGCCACCGTTAACCATGACCATCGGGTGTGGATAGTCCATCACCGAGGCATTGCTATTACTCGATGCGGCAAAGTTATGATCTAACCCTAATGTGTGACCAACTTCATGGGCTGCAAGCTGCCGTATTCTCGCCAGTGATAACGCCATTGCAGCATCGTCAGCAGCGGATCGGTCTTGCCAACCAGCAGTGAGACCGCGAGCAATAAGGTGGTCCTGTCGCACACGCTGGCTACCAAGCGTGACATGGCCTTTAATGATTTCACCCGTGCGTGGATCGGTCACCGCAGATCCATAAGACCACCCCCGTGTTGCACGATGCACCCACTGGATCACGTTATAACGCACATCTTGGGGATCGGCGTCTTCTGGCAATAGCTCGACTTTAAAGCCATTGATAAAACCGGCATCGGTAAAGGCGTCCTCCCACCAGCTTGCGCCCTCAAGTAGCGCTGAGCGGATAGGCTCGGGCACACCAGGATCTAGGTAGTAAGTAATCGGTTTAACCACCTGGCTCGGCGCAGTACCCGGGGTAATTTTTTCTAATCGGTGGCGCAACAGCATGCGTTGGCGAATATCTTGGTCAACACGAGTGCCATAATCGAGATAATCATCGGATAGGTAGCCGCTCATAGGATGGTAAGCACGCGTCTGATATTGCTCTTCGGGCAACGCGATAAACGAGTAGCGTAAACGCACTGACATATGCTTGGCATCGGGCGTGACCTGGGCAACATAGTTACCCTCTTTGGCACTATTGAAAGTCAGCAGTACATCCACATCGCTATTTCGCTCAAACGATTTCACCCCTTCAGGTAAAATCAAAGACTTGGCTTTGTCTAACTGGTAGCTACCCTGTTTAGTTTGCTCTAAGACATCACTAATACCATGTAGATCGTTAACGACCAGATCATTTATGGCGACTAAGTTACGCTTACCCGTAACGACTTTTCCGCGCCATAAAACAGATTCAGCAAATGCCTCTTTCACTGCACGTTGTTCGGCTGCATTATCAGTACTTGCGCGGTAAGCGGTATTGAGCTGTTTAAGAATAAGGTATGGGCCGTGGCGCTCAAACTGCACCATTCGGGTGCGGCCTAGCTGGCCTCTATCAAGACCAATATCATTGGAACCTACCCCATGAGGTAAGCTGGTGAGTAATAGAAAAGGTTGATTGAGTTTGTTGGCTTCAATGTAGAGTTCACCAGATGCTTTTTCATAAAACAGATTGATGAAACCTGTAGCTGCTTGGCTTTTTTTAATAATCGTCGTGGTGTTAATTGCAGCATACGAACTGGTCAATGGCACCGTCGCCAAGGCGATTGCCAGTGCAAGTTTGTAGGGTTTCATGGTCTCTCCTTGAGCCTTATTGTTCGCTATCGTATCGATACAATAGTCTTTATTATTGGTTAGCTTAATAAATAGGCTGGCACTATTGCAAGCCTATACCCATCCTATATCAATAGTTATTCCGCCAAATCATGATTTTCTACCACATACGCTAATCCAATGAGTTATTGTTTCAAATAACTCATTAAGGACAATAGGTTTAGTAATATGTGCATTCATCCCTGCTGACAGACTTTTCTCTCTATCGCCAGACATTGCATGGGCCGTCATCGCGATAACCGGCAGCTCTGATACTGGATAACGTTTACGCAGCTCTCTGGTTGCGGTTAAACCATCCATCACAGGCATCTGAATATCCATCAGTACCGCATCATAATTCCCAGCATCAATCATATCTAAGGCTATTTGACCGTTATCGGCCACATCGACCATATAACCGGCACTCTTCAGTAGCTCAGTCGCAACCTGCTGGTTAATAAAGTTATCTTCTACCAATAATATGTAGCCAGCGTCTTTATCTGACACATCTTCAATCACCTCTGGCAGCTGATTTAAACTAGGTTCATCAGAGAATGCCGAGATAATTTCATCAAACAGAGATGAGGCTTTAAAGGGCTTTTGCAGCAGGGCAAATACATTAGAGGCTTCAACGTCCTTATGCATTGGCTCTGCCGCGTAAGCAGTCATCATGATGATCACTGGACGCTTAGCCAGTTTGCCTTCAGCCACCATGGCGTCGATCTCTTTAATCACCGCAATGCCATCCATCTCAGGCATCATCCAATCGAGCAGTAACAGATCGACCGGATTCTTACTGAGTTTATATAACCCCTCGGGACCACTCGCGGCAGTATCGACTGTGAAGTGAAAATCACGCATGACACTAGAATAGATCTGCAATGCGGTAGGGTTATCGTCGATGACTAAGGTCTTTAAGTTGCCTAACGTTGCCGGCACGATTAATGGAAGTACTTCAGCTTCTTCGGCAATCTCAAAGCTAATGGTAAAGCTAAAGCTACTACCCACCCCCATCTCACTTTCAACTTGCATGGTACCGCCCATCATCGACACTAGGTGTTTACTGATGGACAGCCCAAGGCCGGTACCACCATATTTACGCGTGGTTGAACCATCAGCTTGGGCAAAGGCGTCAAACAAAATAGCTTGCTGCTCTTTGCTGATCCCGATGCCTGTATCACGTACCCAGAATTTAAGTGTAATACGATGATCTCGCTCACCTACATCTTCACAGCCAAGCTCAATCTCTCCAGACTGAGTGAACTTAACCGCATTAGAGAGCATGTTAATTAGCACTTGCCCAAGACGCAGTGGATCGCCCTCAAGGATAAGCCCTGCTGTGACTGGTGCATACAACAGTAGTTCGACCCCCTTCTCCTGCGCTTTGAGGGCATTGAGATCCAGTGCATGATCCAGCACTTTATCGAGTGGGAATGCTACCCGTTCAAGCTCAAGTTTACCGGCTTCAATCTTTGAGAAGTCGAGAATGTCGTTGATAATTCGCAGTAATGAATGAGCAGAGAAACCTGCTTTGTCGAGGTAATCTTTTTGCTGCGCCGTTAACGACGTACGCTGCGCCAGCTGTAACATACCAATAATGGCGTTCATCGGTGTGCGGATCTCGTGGCTCATATTAGCCAAGAATTCACTCTTATAAAGGTTTGCCATTTCAGCGTCTTGCTTAGCTTCAAGCATGGCAACTTCGTTACGCTTATGGCGAGTAATGTCTTTATGGGTGCCCACCATGCGTTTAGGTTGGTTGGTGGGGGTAAACTCAACCACTCGTCCACGCGATAGCAGCCAATGGTACTCGCCATTTTTACCTAGCATTCTAAATTCTACGTCGTAGGTGCCAACAGGATCGCTCAAGTACTCGTTACGATGTTCCTCGACCCGTATACGGTCATCAGGGTGAATAAGCTCATCGATTGTTGACACTAACGCGGGAAACTCATTGCTCTTATAACCCAACATTGAGTAATAAGCTGGATTACAAATAATTTGCTCTGAATCTAAATACCAATCCCACAGACCATCTTCTACTGCATCCATTGCGAGATGATAACGCTCTTCAGACAAACGCAGCTGCTCTGCAGATTCATACTCACGAGTGACATCACGCCATACCGCAATCAAACCCAATAACTCATCACGGCGGTTATAGAATGGGATTTTAAGGGTATCGAGCAGTACAGGCTTACCCGCCAACTCCACTTTCTCTTGGTAACGTAACGGTACTCGGTTAGTTAGGACTCTTTCATCTTCCGCTCGAATACGAACCGCTTGCTCGCTCGGTATCAATGCATCGGCATACTGACCGATGAGCTCATTCTCGGTGTAACCAAGCATTCGCTCTGCTGATTTATTACACCCCAAATAACGACCATCTTTATCTTTAAACACAATGGCTTCTGGAATCGAATCGAGTAGCGAACGTAGCAAGGCATACTCTTGTTCACGCCGCTCGGTGGTGTCTTTTAATCGCTCAGTACGTTGTGCAACGAGCTTGTCCAACCGCCGGTTTTGTTCTGCTAGGTGTCGGGTATATTGCTTGTTCTCTTCAAAAATCCGACTCACTAATTGGAACCAGGGAGCCCACCCCTCAGTGATCTTCTCCGGGGGTTTAATCGGTTCAGCCGAGCACTCTTCTAAGTGGGTTAACAATCGCGTCGCAGGATTAACGAATGAGCGACGTGTCTGCCAATGTACAATGGTGACCAAGATCGATAACGCCATCACCACCAACACAAATGACATCTCTAGTTTTTCCCAAGAATCCTTAAATAGGTCATCCACATCTTGCAGATACAGTAGTCGCCAAGGGGCATTATTTAACGCAACAGAATGAATGTAGTAACCATTGCGAATGATTCCTTCATGGGCATCAAACAGCTCTGACTCTGGAACCGAGTGCAACTCAGAGGGAATTTTTTGGCTGATATGGTAGACCCGACTAAAGTCAGAGGTATCGATATCGCTGTGGGACAAAATATTGTTATCTTGATCCAGCAAGATAACGGTACCCGGCATTTTAAAGTAGAGGCGGATCTGTTTTGCCAATGAGGATAATGTCATGTCTAGATTGATTGAGCCGATAAACTCATCTTCTAGATAAATAGGTACCCCTAAAGTTGTCAGCAAGCCCTTTTCAGTAGGCTCTACGTACGCTGGACTCCAGGCAATACTGCGCTGTGGGTTCATCGCAGGGGTGACGAGCTGAAACTGTTTTTTATTCAGTAGTTCATCACGAAAACGTTGCTCATCCGATGGCCACGGATAGTAGGACATGATGCGACGCTTGGATATGTAGTAAACCGATGATGCTTTTGGCGCGGCTTGTTTTGCTACCGGAAACGACAGCGACAGTTCAAAAAGCATCTCCAGCTCTTGGTAAAACTTGTCACTGCGTCCATTGAGAGAACCCGCTCCGGTGATCCGCCCCATACTGGTGAATGGGTCGCCGGTATGGGCATAATTGGGTTCAAGGGTAAAAAACTGGCCACTTTCATCAAACTTTTCATATTGAGGTAAGCGGTCTTTACGCACCAACTCACCCAGTTTTAGATGGTCAATGGCAACATCTCGCAAGCTTTTAACCGCGCGAATACTGGATTCAAGCAGCAAATCAATCTGCATAACGTGACGTTCGACGAGCTCTTCACGCTGCTCCATT
Organism: Shewanella sp. KX20019; assembly: GCF_016757755.1. Taxonomy (NCBI): domain Bacteria; kingdom Pseudomonadati; phylum Pseudomonadota; class Gammaproteobacteria; order Alteromonadales; family Shewanellaceae; genus Shewanella; species Shewanella sp. KX20019. Next base: position 4,488,713 of record NZ_CP068437.1, read on the forward strand.
ACCTGGGTCTTTTGTCTTTCAAAAAAGAGCCCTGCTGTCAGCAAGGCCATAATAATCACACCGATATAAGTGTAAAAAACAGCTCTACTATAGTTTTTTTGTATCGGTGACTTTAACTGCGGAGCCGGATCAGTCGGTTTCATTTACAACCCTTGCTAATACTCAATCAGAATGCGTGATCATTAGTGCCAATGCCTAAGCAAATGCTTACCAATAGTATCAGGAAGATAGCTTATTGGAATACTCAATATTAGTTTAAAATGTAACGAGTATGAGGAGAAGAGGCCTCAATATAGGTGAGGCCTCTGAGTTTACCAAAATCTAGCTTAAAATGACTGGTTGAACTTATAGATTTTCTTCGGCAAACTCCGCTAAACGTGAGCGGACCACGCCATTTAAGTACACATTCGCGCTACCGTCAAAATCTTTAAATCGCTCAACAATGTATGTCAGGCCTGAAGTTACTGCAGTTAAATAGTTTGAATCTATCTGCGCCAAATTACCGCTACAAATCAGTTTAGTCCCCTCCCCCATACGCGTGATCATGGTTTTGATCTGCGACGCGGTTAAGTTTTGACACTCATCAAGCAGCACTATTGAGTTTTGAATTGAGCGCCCACGCATAAAGTTGATAGATTTAAACTGGATATTGGCCTTGTCCATGATGTAGTTCATGCTACCACTGGGGTTAACATCATTTTTATGTAGCACTTCCAGCGTATCGGTAATCGCTGCTAACCAAGGTGCCATCTTCTCCTCTTCTGTGCCGGGTAGGAAACCTATCGACTCGGCAATTTCAGGGGTGTTTCGAGTGACGATAATTTTTTCATATTTACCCCGCTCCACTACCATTTCCAGCGCCGCAGCCATCGCGAGTAAGGTTTTACCACAGCCAGCGGGACCAGTTAGGATCACGAGATCAATCGCCGGATCGAGTAGCGCCTGCATTGCCATACCTTGATAGATATTCTTCGGCCTAATTCCCCATGCATTGAGGTTCATCAATCGTTCTTGCCCGAGATCTAAAAACTTAAGTTCGGTCGGGGTTTTCTCGATAATGCGACCACAGAACTCCTTCCCCTCGTCCAACAGGTATTGATTGGTATAAAAAGTATCGTCGCCGAGCTTATCCAGCGGCACCTTGTGCACCGTATGTCGACCATTACTTTCAGTGGTGACATCGTCTGTGTGCTGCCAAAAGTCTCCGCCAAATTTATGGAAGCCTTTGGTTAAAAAGCGAATGTCATCGATTAACTGGTCGGTGCGATAGTCTTCAACGCGCTGTATACCAGCGCCTTTTGCCTTAAGACGCATATTGATGTCTTTCGTGACCAGAACCACTGTACGGGGTTGATGTGTCTCTTGTAGGTGTAATGCGGTGTTAATAATGCGATTATCGTTATTGTCGCCAGGCATACTGCCGATGGTAAATTCGATTTGATGGTCGGGGAAAATGGACAAGGTGCCATTGGCATCACTGTGATCTTCTCGTCTAGGCAATGGTACGCCCTGAACGATTTGCTCGGGGGTCGTCTGCCCGCCAAGTATGTCTTCTAATGCTCTAATCGCGACCCTTGCATCGCGGCTGACGTCTCTTTTTCTATCCTTGATGAGATCCAGTTCTTCTAGAACTGTCATTGGTACGACTACGTCATGTTCCTTAAATGAGTAAATAGCCAAAGGTTCATGCAGTAATACGTTGGTATCCAGTACAAACAACTTTCTGTCGTCTTGTTCCATGGCGCCTCCAATTGTGCATTAGTTTTGCTTACGAGATAAATAAAGCTCCTTCTATAAATGGTGTTGGTTACATTTCATTAACTTTATACTGCCACCAATATCGCCGAGCTTCAATGCCCTCGTACGGTTTTTAATCGTAAGCTAAGGTTTCATAGTTTCGCCATCAGGTGACAAGCTGATGACACAAAAAAATACTCACATTCAACTGGATGATTTATAATCTATCGTCAGCAGAATTAGGCTAATATTAGTAGGTTCAATTTCAAAATGTGTGGGATTGTTATAACATACGCCCCCCTTGTGATTCACCCAGTATATGAGAGTTTTAAATGCCGTTTTCCCTAGGTCAACGTTGGATCAGCGATACCGAATCTGAATTAGGTTTGGGTACAGTCGTCGGTATGGAAGGCCGTATGGTCACTGTACTTTTTTCTGCGACTGGCGAGAATAGATTATTTTCTCGTTCAGAAGCCCCGCTAACACGCGTTATCTTCAATCCAGGCGACAAAGTAGAGAGCCACGACGAATGGAGCTTGACCGTTACTGAAGTTGAAGAAAAAGATAACCTTATTATCTACCACGGCACTCATAACGAAACAGGCGAGCAAGTTAGCCTGCGTGAAACGTTATTGAATCACAATATTCGTTTTAATAAACCGCAAGATCGTCTATTTGCAGGCCAAATTGATCGCATGGACCGTTTCGGTGTGCGCTATCAGTGCCAGTTATTGAGAAATAAGCTAGCAACCTCTGATCTACTTGGACTGCAAGGGCCTAGAGTTGGATTGATCCCTCATCAACAGTGGATTGCTCATGAAGTCGGTCAGCGTTTTGCGCCGCGCGTATTGCTGGCCGATGAAGTGGGCTTGGGTAAAACCATCGAAGCTGGTTTGATCATTCATCAACAACTTCTTACAGGCCGCGCGGAACGTATTTTAGTTATCGTGCCTGATACCTTGCGCCACCAATGGCTGGTCGAAATGTTGCGCCGCTTTAACTTGCGCTTCTCTGTTTTCGACGAAGACCGCTGCGTTGAAGCTTATGCTGATAACGACAACCCTTTCTATACTGAACAATTGGTTATCTGTTCACTTGAGCTATTACGTAAGAAAAAACGTTTAGAGCAAGCATTAGATGCAGACTGGGACTTAATGGTCGTTGATGAAGCGCATCATTTAGAGTGGTCTGAAGATGCCCCAAGCCGTGCTTATAAAGTTGTTGAAGCCTTAAGTAAAGTGGTTCCGGGTGTATTGCTATTGACTGCAACCCCCGACCAATTAGGTCACCAGAGCCATTTTGCCCGCCTACGCTTACTCGATCCTGACCGCTTCTATGACTACCCATCTTTCTTAAAAGAGGAGGAGGGTTATAAAGATGTCGCTACCGCAGCAGATGCATTAGCCAGCGGCGATTCCCTATCAACTGAGGCAGTGACCAGCCTAACTGAACTGTTATCTGAAAAAGATATCAGTGGCAGCATTGCCCTTATTCAAGACGAAAGCGCCAACGATGATAAACGTCATCAGGCCCGTGAAGAGCTGCTGCAAGAGCTACTAGACCGTCATGGTACCGGCCGCGTGCTATACCGTAACAGTCGTGCATCGGTTAAAGGTTTCCCAACCCGTAACCTACATATTCATCCGCAAGCGATGCCGGAGCAGTACGTGACAGCTTCTCGCGTTAGCGCGATGATGAACAAACACTTAGACACTGATGCCAAGGTGAGACAGGTACTCAGCCCTGAGAAAATCTATCACGATTTTGACAGCAGCAGTGCCAGTTGGTGGAAGTTCGATCCGCGTGTTGATTGGCTAATTGATTTCCTTAAGACTAATCGCAGCAAGAAAGTACTTATTATCGCTAGCCAAGCTGAAACAGCCCTGAGCTTAGAGGAAGCATTGCGTACCCGTGAAGGCATTCAAGCTACGGTATTCCACGAAGGTATGTCGATTATCGAGCGTGATAAAGCGGGTGCATATTTTGCGCAAGAAACCGGTGGCGCACAGGCATTGATCTGTAGTGAGATTGGTTCTGAGGGTCGTAACTTCCAGTTCGCCAGCAACCTAGTGTTATTTGATCTGCCGCTAAACCCAGATCTGCTAGAGCAGCGTATCGGTCGTCTTGACCGTATTGGACAAAAGAATGATGTTGAAATCCATCTACCTTACTTAGCAGGTACCGCTCAAGAGCGATTAATGCAGTGGTATCATCAGGGACTCAATGCCTTTGAATGCACTTGTCCAAGTGGCCATATTCTGTTTGGTGAATTTGCCGGCGAATTGCTTGAGACCTTAGTTAGCAGCGATGACTCAACACTTGAGAGTTTACTGGATAACACCAAAGCACGTTACCAAGAGCTTAAAGTAGCCATGGAGCAAGGTCGCGATAAGCTGCTTGAGATCAACTCTCATGGCGGCGAACGTGCAAACAAGTTGGTCGACAGTCTTGCAGCAAGAGATGAAGATACTCACTTAATAGGCTCGGTTATCCGCCTTTGGGACATCATTGGTGTTGAGCAAGAAGACAGCGGTGAAAATGCCATTGTACTGCGCCCAAGTGAACATATGATGTTCCCTACTTACCCTGGTTTGCCTGAAGATGGCATTACGGTCACCTTCGATCGTGATATGGCACTGTCTCGAGACGATATCGCTTTAATCACTCAGGAACATCCGATAGTGCAGACGGGGCTAGATTTAATTACCTCTTCAGAAACCGGCACCACCAGTGTTGCAGTGCTAAAGAACAAAGCCTTGCCCGCGGGCACAATATTTTTAGAGCTTATCTATATGGCCGATGCTTCGGCACCAAAATCGAGCCAGCTCTATCGTTATTTGCCGCCGACCCCTATCCGCATCTTACTAGATAAGACGGGTAATAATTTGTCTGAAAAAGTGACTTACGAAAGCTTTGATAGACAATTGAGCGCTGTTAATCGCCACATAGCCAGTAAGCTAGTCAGCGCCTCACAAGCCATTTTGCATCCGTTATTTGCCAAAGCTGAAGCCTTTGCAACAACAGAGCTTAAATTGCTAACCGAAAGCGCTCGCGAGAAGATGACGCAACAACTATCAACTGAGCTTGAGCGACTAAAAGCACTTAAAGCGGTTAACCCGAATATCCGTGAGGAGGAGTTAACTCACTTAAGTGGACAAATGAGTGAACTAAACCGTTATTTGGATGCTAGCCAGCTACAGCTGGATGCTGTTCGCTTGGTGCTAGTTAGCCACGCATAGTCGAACGGAAGCTGGTAAATAATAGCTTTTAGATGACCAAAGCCCTGCTTTTAAAGCGGGGCTTTTTAGTTGCTGCAGTAACCATATGCGATATACTGCGCAACACATTCAGCTCTACTATTTGTGCTCTAAGGTTGTCTTTAGCGTATGTATCATCACTTTAACCTCAACTCTCGCTGGCTGACTCTAGTCTGTGCACTGCTTGGCTCGGTAGTCTCTTTTACCACTACAGCCTCATCACCAGAGTTTCATTACCTGCCTGAAAGTGAGGTCAGCAATGTGCAAGTTGATGATCAAGACTATCCAGTGCTATTGAGGTCTTGGCAAGGAAAGAAGAAACTTGGACTGGCAATCATAGTTCCTGGCCTCGGCCTCAGTCCTGATGATGGTGGATTTACGGCTTTTTTACGCCGTCAACTAAACAAAGCAGGATGGGCCACATTGGCCATCACACCGCCACAAAAACCTGCCATGCCTAACTACGCCACGCAAGCCGTCGATGTTGCCAACGCCGGGGAAAATCAACTGAGCCAACAAAGCACCCAAGCCATGCCTGTTTTTAGTGAAGAGCAGCAAACACTTAATATACAACTGCAACAGAGTTTCCTTATCAGCACAATGTCGCAGCTCGACAGTCTTGGTAAGCAGTTTCAAGGCAAACGGATGTTAATTAGCAGTGACGACAGCGCAGGTGTTATCATCGAACTGCTCAAAGACAATAAGCTCCCCATGCCCGATATGCTGGCTGTGATTAACCCCTACAGTGATCGCCCCGGTCAAAACCAAGCACTTGCAACTCAATTGGCTGAGTTGAGAATTCCGGTACTCGATATTCAGTCTAGAGATGGTACATCGGCCTCACTTGCCACCCAACAGAGTCGATTTGATCTGTCTCCTCAAAACGCGCCTTTTAGATATCATCAATATAAAATCTCACTTGATCTGCAACATAAAGAAGGCTGGAGTAGTGGTTTGAAAATTATTGAAGGGTTCGCGTTGCGAATTAATACCAATTCCAATAAGTAGTTGTTCATTCAGCGGGAATTAAAAGCCCTGTAGGTAAGGGCTGTATTTGCTCCTGCAATACAGACATTCGCCACATCTATGTGGCTAGCGGATGATTGAAGCTAATAGTTATTCTATATCATGAGCATTTAACGTAGCATGCGGGGCTTTTAAACCCGCACAACGTGAGCTTCTCAGGACTTTCACTGTGGCGTTGCTTTGTTTCAAAAGGGAATAACCATTTCTTCAACGATGCGCCTTACATTGAAGCGACCTGAGAGAGCTCTGAATTGAGCACATATTTAATGGAATTGGTATAAAAGCCTACCCGAACAGATAGACTAATTGTGAAGTAGGTCACAAATTGAGTGATTTATAAAACTACCAACCAGATTGTCTATTTTTGTACTCTTTCTGAGAGTCTTTTGTTTGCCTAATCGCCGCAATAATTCGATTCTTCCCTGCTAGCAACCTCACTTGATAACAGGACTCTCTACGCAATAACTGCCTAATCGGCGCGCTCCAACTTTTTTGGATACTCTGCTTTATCGCTGCGTTAGCATCGGGAGAGGTTTGCAGTAATCGCTGCGCTAATTCCGTGGCAGAGGCCATAGGGTCCGCTGCTACTGAAGTGACTAAATTGAAAGATTTTGCTTGCTCAGCCGTTAATATATCAGCCGTCATCGTTAGCATAAGCACCTGATCTTTAGGCATTAGCTCTCTAAGCCCAACAAAACCTGCCATATCAGGTACTAACCCCCAACGCGCCTCCATTATCGACAATTTACAATCTGGCGCTGCAATCCTAAAATCAGCCCCAAGCGCAATTTGCACACCACCGCCGTAGCAAACACCCTCAAGCACGGCGATAACAGGAACCGGTAATCGTCGCCAGCCAATGGAAACACGCTGAGCCAAATTAGCGCTACCTGGTAACCATTTAAACAGCAACTTCACTGCATCGAAAGGCGTACGATTTACACTCTTTACATCGAGACCAGAGCAAAAATTTTGCCCCTCACCAAACAGAATGACAGCTCGCAGTGTTTTATCCTTTTTAAGACTACCGATGCAGGCATCTATTTGCTTAAAAAGCTCATAATTCAAAGCATTATACTTATCGGGACGATTAAGAGACACGTAAGCAATATCATCTTCTTTTCTCACGCAAACTAAATTACTACCCATTTTCAAATCCTTTTAGTTAACACTGGTCTGTCCAGGTTAATAAGTTAACATATTTGGAATAATCAGTTAATACCTATAACATGCACAGAAAATTTGACTAGCGTCAAAGAAATGGCAAGCTCTAATGAGCAGCTTGGTTAACGAAAGTCTATTTAAGGCACAACAAAATAATTAAAAATGCCCATTTTATGCAATTGATAGGAAACAAATTCAATTGCAACGTAGCAACTAACGTAGCAAACTAACGTAGCTAGCTATTAGCGATTTAAGTGAATAAATAAACTGTAATCGCAATGTTTATATTCAAAAGAAAATAGCCATTGCTTTAGTCGTTCAGCTTTTAAAAATAATAACAAATAGCTAATTTGAGCGCGAAAACTAGGATATAAGAAGAATAATGCCATTTCCTGTACTAATATGTGACGATTCTGCGCTCGCAAGAAAGCAGATGGCGCGAACCTTGCCAAAAGAGTGGGACGTAGAACTCACCTATGCCGCTAATGGAGCAGAGGGGATTGATGCGATTCGCGAAGGGAAAGGCGAGATTGTTTTTCTAGATTTGAACATGCCCGTGATGGATGGCTATGAAGTTCTTGAAGCCATTCAAAGAGAAGATCTTCCTGCGTTGGTTATTGTTGTCTCTGGCGACATTCAAATACGCGCGCATGAGCGGGTTAAAGTACTCGGCGCCCTCGATTTTATTCAAAAACCCGTTAGCGTTGACGCCATTAGCCATATTCTGCAAGAGTATGGCATTTTGGAGCTCGCCGTTGGCTCAGGCCAAACACAAAACCCCATGGTTGAGGTCGACCTACGTGATGCTTGTCAGGAGGTCGCTAACGTCGCTATGGGTCGTGCTGCCGATCTACTTTCAAAGCTGCTCAACGTGTTTGTGTTACTGCCGATCCCTAACGTCAATGTACTCGAAGTTAGCGAACTGACGATGACGCTAAAAGCCACAGAAGAAAATGGTACTGTATCAGCCCTATGCCAAGGCTTTATTGGTGCAGGTATCGCTGGTGAAGCACTGCTGTTATTTCATGACTCCTCTTTTCAGGACATGGCAAAGCTGATGAAGCTTGAAAATCCCGAAGACGAAAATACAGAGCTTGAAGTCATGATGGATACAGGCAACGTACTCATCGGTGCTTTTCTTAATGGGATCTCTGAACAACTGCATATGAAGTTCAGCCAAAGCCACCCTGTGGTGCTTGGCAGACACTGTACAGCCAATGACCTTATTCATGAAAATGCTGATAAATGGGAACGCACGCTGGCAATGGAGATTAACTATCGTATTAAAGATCACGACATTCAATGCGATTTACTCCTGCTGTTTACCGAAGACTCTTTGCCCACGCTTAATTATAAGCTCGGCTATTTGCTAGATTAAGATGGATCATAAGATGGCAGACGATCTAAGCGCAATGCATGAACTCCACTGGCTAATTGATATGGTGCAAACCATTGAAGTGGGCTTAGTCGTACTCGATCGGGATTACAATATCCAACTGTGGAATGGTTTTATGGAAAACCACAGTGGTGTTTCACCCAACTCGATTAAGGGAAAAAACCTTTTTGAGCAGTTTGAGTACTTACCTTCTAAGTGGCTTAAACATAAGATGGAATCAGTATTCCTACTTAAAAACCGTGCTTTTATCAGCTGGGAACAACGACCGTTTGTTTTTCAATTTAAAAACTACCGCCCCATTACTGGCCGTGCTGATTTCATGTACCAGAATGTGACTTTGTTACCGCTATCATCTCTTACTGGCGAGGTGACCCACCTCAGCATGATTGTTTATGATGTGACTGATGTTGCTATCAACAAACTGCAGCTTAAAGCGGTCAACGAGAGCCTTGAAGTACTAAGTCAGATCGATGGTTTGACTCAACTCTACAACCGTCGCCACTGGCAGTTATCCATGCAGAAAGAGTTCGATCGTAATAGTCGTTACGGTGATGACACCACTCTGGTGATGCTCGATATTGATCATTTTAAAGTGGTTAATGACACCTATGGCCATCAGGCGGGCGACAAGGTGATTCAGAATGTGTCTCACTTGATTAAAAAATCGTTGCGTGAGACCGATTGTGCCGGCCGTTATGGTGGCGAGGAGTTTGGCGTAGTATTAGCTAATACCCCGGCAGCTAATGCGCTCTTTTTTGCCGAGCGATTACGTAAAAAAATTGAACAGTCTGAAACCATATATGAAGACAAGATCATTAAGGTCACTATCAGTATTGGTATTTGTGATATCCAAGCGGAGATCTTGACTAGTGAGTCTTGGTTGTCTTTAGCAGACCAAGCTTTATATAAGGCAAAAGAGGCCGGAAGAAATTCCTGTGTTATTCACCAGCACACGCAAAGTTAAGACCGCTAGCTAATAGATTAAATCGTTACGCTAAATACCAGATACAAAAATGCCCATCGCTGATGGGCATTTTTGGTTCAGATGTAGAATAAAAGCGTTGATGCCTTAATCCAACTCATCTTCCTCGTCATCACGGACTTCACCATCTTCATCAATGAAGTAGGTGCCCCATCCGTCATAATCAATTTTCTGTTTAGCCGCTAACTCAATTAACTTTTCACAAGCACTATCGAGTAACTCAACTTCAAGCTTGTGTGAAGCGACAGCATCAAAGCAGATAATAACTGAACCGTCTTCCAGTTCCATCTCTTCAGCATCGTTAACTTCAAAGCCTAGTTTAAAGGCGTCTACAGCAGCTTTCTCTAAGCGATCAAAATTGGTCGATGAGAAGTGATGCTCAATGGTGTAATCCGCATCAGGCAGTGAACCGTCGGCAAGTATCGCTTCGACGATTTCACGGTTCTCAGCTTTCTGTTCGTTTAACAGGCGTTCAATAGACATCAGTTGCTCCTCAAAAATTTCGCGAAGATTATACCGCTTTAGTCATTAATGCAGAAGCTTCTTGGTTCAACTGTGACAATTTTTCCGACATCATCGTATGGATACGCTTAGACAGCTCTTTCACTTGTGTCTTATCAAAACCCTTGGTTTCGATAGGCTCCATCATCTCAATAATGACCACACCGTTATTCCAGCGATTCAGTTTGATATGACTTTGATTAGAAGCTAATACCGGCACCATAGGTACACCTGCGGCGATAGCCGTATAAAAAGCACCAGCCTTAAAAGGCAGTAAGCCCTTACCACGAGAGCGTGTTCCTTCTGGAAAGATCCAGACTGACAAGCACTTCTCTTTGATTTTTCTCGCTGTCGCCGCCATGGTATCAAATGCCTTGCTGCGATTTTTACGATCAATCAGGATATTACCTGAAAGCCAGTAGATTTGGCCAAACAGTGGCATCCACGCGAGGCTCTTTTTACCTAAGCTCACAGTACCTTTAGGCACCACAGCAGTATGGGTAAACATGTCGAAGTTATTTTGGTGGTTAGCGAGAAATACACAAGGCTCGTCACTTTCACCTTTTGAGTTACGCACAATCACTTTAATACCCAAAACTGGCGCAGCCCAAGAAAAAATCTTTGCGAACATATGCACATTATTACGGTGACGTGGTCGTAACACGCAAGCTAAGCCACCAATAATAAAGGCTAGAACAAGCATGACAGATAAAATCAGACATCTAAGGATTAACAGCACTACAATCTCCCGCGATTTAATTGGCGCCAGTATAGCCAGCAAATACTAGCGACTCAATCTTTAGTTTACACATGTAGCCTGAACCTAAGCTATACAGTGCCAGACTTGAGCTACTTTAGCGCATTCAACTTAAGCGAACTTTAATCTAGCGCATAGTTATCACCGCGAATACTAACCTAGATCGCGCCCAGACAGGTCAGACCTCAACTGTTTTGCAGCCCGGATGGTAATATTTTTTCTTAAAAAACAGCACTAACCTAAAGCAGATGGTACTAACGGCTAAAGTTGCCACAATAGCGGCTCCGCTTGGCAAATCGAATGAGGCCGATAACACTAAGCCTGCAACATAACCAAACAAGCCAACCATATAAGCCCAACCAAGTTTAAAACGCCCAGCATAATGGTTCACCGCCAAAGCAGGTAAAATGAGGGAACTAAATACTAAATAGACACCAACTAGCTCTACAGATAGAGTAATGACGATGGCAAATATAAGGTAGAAACCGCGTCCAGCAAGGATTTTAGGTTTAACGGCTAGCAATAATAAAATGGCAGCATAAATTATGCCTGGCAGCGACAACTGACTCCAACTCACCCACAGTATCTGCCCCGACATCAACTGCTTTAGCATTTCAGCCCCATGAGGATCATTCGATAACAGTAGCATCGCAGCCACTGCGGCTAATACATAGAAGCAGCCAATGATCGCTTCAAGCTCATCTGCCATCCGCTTAGATAACCAAGCGATAAAACCCGCTCCTGCAATGGCAAATAACGCCGGCATCCACACATTAGAGAAAGGCAAGGCTTCAATATCATGGTTAAGATGGCCAACAATGGCACCTAACGCGGCGACTTGCGCAATCGCGAGATCGATAAAGATAATCCCCCGCTTTAGTACTTGCTGCCCTAATACCACATGGGTAGATAATACGAGTACTCCGGCAACAAATGCTGGGAATAAAATAGATAAAAGGTCCAGATCAAACATCGGTATTTACTCTGGTTAAGGTAATATAAATAGCAAGTGAGCGCAGACTATCACGCTCACTTTCTCTACTCTCGGGTAAGCGCTACTTAGCAGCGAGTAATAGCTCTATCGCGCTATCATACAAGCTAAATAGATCAACACTTTGCTCGTTACCACCAACTGACATCGGCAGTACAATCACCGGTAGTTCAGCACGTTCACCGAGCCAATCTGCCCCGCGTTCACTTTGATATGACGCAATAATAATCGCCATAATATCGCCCTGTTTAGCCCGGGTGAGTAAACTTGCTAGATGTGAGCTACTCGGTGGGATCCCAGGCTTTGGTTCGAGATCGGCAACCTGCTCTAACCCTAACCAGTTAAACAGATATTTAAAGCTTGAATGGTAAGCAATAATCTTTTTACCCTTCAGTGGCTTTGCCTTCTCTTCCCAGTGAGGGATCGCATCATTCCAACGTTGACTAAAGCTGACCAAGTTAGCCTGGTATTGCGCCGCAGAACCGGGATCGATCTGGGTTAACTTTTGTGTCAACGCCTCGGCAACCCCCAGCAAGCGGTTCGGGTCAAAATGCAGGTGTGGATTACCCTTTGCGTGAACATCACCCATCGAGCGATCAACTGATCTCATTTGATCTAAGGTGTCTATTTGCTCAGCCGCAAAGAACAGCCCTTGATCGGTTGAACGCACTTTAGCGTTTGCCGACTTCATCTGCAGCATGGGCAGCCAGCCAATCTCAAGATCAGCCCCGGCACAAATTGCCAGATCAGCTTGACGCATTTTAGCAATCAAGCTCGGCCTAGCTTGCACTTGATGAGGGTCTTGCATCGCCGTGGTGGCAGAATAGATCCGCGCATCAGGCGCCAGCTCTTTCGCCAGCGCTGCATACTCAGGTTCGCAGGCAAAAATATTCAGCCCAGCGATAGCATTGTTTGCAGTCCCTAATGCCAACGCTAGAGTGAGGACTTTTAGTCCTCTCGTTAAAAAATGCTTAGAATTGATGCGCACCGTGAGCCCCCAGAGTCATAACATATTGAAGAGTGATAACGTTATCGTCTTCTATACCATCAAAATTGGTACCTTGTTGATTGGTATATTGCAGACGCACCGTTGAAAAATGGCTTTGATGCCATGCAAGGCTAACCTCAGTTTCTTTAAGCTTTTGTGGATCAAAATGATCATCGTGCATCAATTGAGTATCGACCTGACCATAACGTAAACCCGCAGACCAATGCGGTGATAGTTGATAAACACCACTCAAATACCAACCGTCTTGATAGTCTTTACCTTCGTCACCATGAGCGTCATGCTCCTCATGAACCTCCTCTAAAGGTTTAAAATCTGTCACTCTAAAGAACTCACCGCTAAGGGTAAGATGTTGATATTTATAGTTACCATTAGGTGCCCACTTATAGACAAAGTCTGCTACGTAGGTATTCTCACCAGTATACTGGGCACTATGACTGTGTTCATGCTCGGGTTCGTCCAGTACAGCGGCATGCTCTTCAGCGGTCATACGACCATTTTCGTTGCGTAAATAACTCAGGCCTGCCTGCCATGAACCATTAATACCTGCATCACCACCTATCTTAGTAAAGGCGGTATAGACCCCTGTTGACTTGAAATCGCGCTCATTATGTTCATCAGCAGCGCGCATATTGTCACCTTTAAAAGCCTCGACTCCCATTGTCCAATACAGATCCGTTGGTGCAACATAGCTTAGACGCACACCATCATCGAAATAATGGCTACCTAGAAAGGCACGATATGCTGCGGGTCGGTCAGAAAAGGCGTCGGTATGCACATGTTGATTGTTGAGGTAACCAATGTCAGATAAGAAACGGCCCGCTCTCATTGATAGGCCGTAAGGCATTGCCAATGTTTGGATGAAGGCTTCTTCAAGACCAAGTTCAGTTTCACCGTCATGCATCTCTATTACAGCGGTTAACTTGCCGTAAAACATATCATCTATATTGGCACTCATTGCCACTTCTGTATGGCCGAGGCCGAAACCCTCGACACGCTCGCTCATTGGGCGTTCAGCGCTTTGATAGTAACCATCTAATACTGCACTAATGGCAGGATTAGTTAAGCTAGAATCTTCCGCAAAAGCATTGATAGAAAAAATTGCGCACGCAGCAGCTACGCCAGTTAGGCGCATAGTTGAAATAGTCATTTGTTCTCCGAAATACAGCTAAGCAAAGCCTTCCCATAGGGAATACTTGTGTAATTTAATAATTGATTTTTATTGAATTGCTTAGACTGTGACGGGGGGAGCGCGGCTATTGAAAAAACTCACATGAGGCGAGTTAAATGTTGCAGGGATATACTCTTGGCTCTCAACACACTGGCGTTCTAGCGCAATATTAAACTCAAAGCTAGGCAACAGTTTGTTGACGTGGTGTTGGTGATAACACAGAGTACAATGGTTTTGAGCGCCATCATCCAAGTGACTCAGATCATGAGCGGACGCTGCAAATGACAGGCACAGGAATACGGCAATAAGCCCTATTACCAGTTTCTGCTTCACGCTACTCAGTTGAATCAAAGTGTTAACCTTGTTTGTAAAAAACCAGCCAAGTTTATGTTGTTCTAAATTGAAGTCAAGCGTTCACTAATTGAAAGCGTTACAAAGTGTTTGTGATGAATATCACTTAAACTTGAATGACAATTAATACTGTCTTAAGCTGATAACGCTAAGATTTCCCCACTAACATTTATTCATAGTGATATGAAACAAGAGTTTATTTATTAATAAGGCGCAAAAATCATGCTTGAACTTCTTCGCTCAAACTTAAAATTCATTATCATGACATCACTATTTTTTGCTGTAATACTAGGCGGAATTTACTATGTAGAGGCTGCACTTGAAGCACAAGTACAAGTGGTCGACTAACGCTAGCAAGGTATCATTGCGTTAACGCCCTAGCTAACTTTCGGACTCATTTTGACGGTTATTTAATTCGATTGTAGATTAACTTTCGAATGAGTCTCGGAGTATGTCGCTGCTCATAGAGCAGCGATTCTGGTGGCAATTAGTCATCAGACTTTAGCGATACTTTTGCCTTTCATCACTGGTATCTGCTTTCTCTGGCGCTTCGGTGACTTTCATATGATCCATCATATGGCTTACCAACAGTAGCATCACTGCGAATATAGTGACCGGTATGCAGATAGTCCGCATCGTTTCATCAAAATATCCCCACACGATAGCCATAAAACCAAGATAGAAACTTGCCATTTTAACCCGCGCCATAGGAGCACTTTTTCCTAACCATGCCTCGCAAAGTGGACACTGGATCTCGCCATTTAAGCCTTTACCTCTTTGGTTGTCGATTTTGTCTATTGCGAAAGACTTAGAACAATGGGCACATATCACTGGAGCTTCTCTCTCTATATCATGGATTAAGGTAGTCGCATTGTTGCAACTACAAAAGTGGCTGTAGAGCGCCAAAAATGGTCACTAATTCTAACAGACTTAGGCTTTATTCAGGACTTTTATTGCTCAAAGCAGACCTGAAATCAAAATAACAAATCGACACTGTTAATTATGAGTAATAATATAGTGACTTCAGGGACTAACGGACATCCACAAATGCAAAGATTGCTAACCCAGCTGCTCTTTATCAGTTTATGCCTATTCTCCTCCATCATATCGGCAAATGATGAGCCACTTACGATTGAACTCAACAAGCTACAAGGCGCCATTGATAGCGATGTTAAAGTACTCACAGACACCAAGGGCGAAATAAAATCATTCCTGGAATATCGCATCAGTCGCAATGCAAGCTTGTTACAGGAAAAGCTGAAGCAACATATTGAAGAGACTCCGGAAAAACTTGATTTATTAAAGCCATATATCGTCAAGCAACTCGCCTTTACCAACCAAGTTGAAGACTACTTTAAGACCCAAAGAGAAACCTTAATGGGTCAAGTTGGCACTGATAATGACCGCAAGATCATGCTGCAATTGCTGCAGATCCAACGCGAGCAGGACAAGCTCTACGTTGCTGAGAAGCAGCTGCTCACTTGGGCTGCAATGACTGGTGTAGATGTTGAAGTTGAGAATCAGCGGTTTGTTGAAGTACTCATCGACAGAGCAGATGATCTCGATAGCTTTGTTCACTACAACCAGTCGCGATTAGCACAAGCTGTAGCCGATGTTACCGTAGCAGGTAAGGACGCTAGTAGTGAACAAACAGCTGTCGTTGTCGAATTGAAAGAGCGCCTTGAGCAAAGCTCTACCAGCCTGTCGACTGCCATCGAGCTATTGGATGAGCTGGGCCAAGATACTGCCACCTATAAACAGACCTTATTCAGTATCTCAGGCGACATTACTCAAGATGTACTGAACTTTGAAGTTGCTAGCAGCCTGCTAAGTGAATGGATGTCTATCGCCAAGACTCAAGCCTTAGAGAATGGCGCAAGCGTGGTTTTTAAACTGATCATTTTTAGCTTAATTTTGTTTCTATCAAGCTTGGTCGGAAAAATTGCTAAGCGTATAGTACAAAAAACAGTGAGTAACTCTAAGCTTAAATTTAGTTACCTACTGCAAGACTTTTTTATCTCTATGGTGGGAAAAGTCGTCTTTGCATTAGGTTTGTTGATAGGTTTGTCACAGCTCGGATTTGAGCTAGCACCACTACTGGCAGGTTTTGGTATCGCGGGTGTCATTATTGGTTTCGCACTGCAAGATACACTGTCTAACTTCGCCTCAGGCATGATGATTTTGATCTATCGTCCTTTTGATGTCGATGACCTCATTAACGCTGCAGGCGTTACTGGACGAGTCAGTCATATGAGCCTGGTTTCAACCACAATTAAGACCTTAGATAACCAAAGACTTATCGTCCCGAATAATAAAATCTGGGGCGACACCATTAACAACATCACTGTTGAGCATCAGCGCCGTGTCGATTTAACCTTTGGTATTGGTTATGGCGATAATATTGAACATGCCGAAAAAGTCTTAACCGAAATTATTATGGCACACCCTAAAGTGTTACAAGACCCTGCACCTATGGTAAAGCTGCATGTTTTAGGCGAGTCATCAGTAGACTTTATTGTTCGCCCATGGGTTGAGCCTATCGATTATTGGGATGTTTACTGGGATATCACTCGCGAAGTTAAAATGCGCTTTGACGCAGAAGGGATTAGCATTCCGTTCCCACAACGCGATGTGCATATCTACCAAACGACATAGATTTTAGCTAAAAGCCCACAAGCAATGGCTTGTGGGCTTTTGCTTTAACTAAAGCCACAAATTCTAACTGTGAAGATCAATAACGACCTAAGCCAAACCGACAATGTCATCATTGCTATCGATGTCGATATTTAAGTAACCAGGGCGAATTCCCAAGCCCGGCATCGTCATCACCTTACCCACTAACGCAGTGATAAAGCCCGCCCCCGCATTAAGCCTTAATTCATTGATAGGCAGTTCAAAACCAGTAGGAACCCCTTTTAAGCTGGCATCATGGCTAATAGACATCGGTGTTTTAGCGATACAAACAGCTAAATTGCTATAGCCATGCTTACCCAGCCAGATCAGTTGCTGTTTGGCCTTCTCCGACATAGCAACACTCGCCGCGCCATATCCAACTTCCGCTAGCGTCATCAGTTTCGCTTCTAAGCTATCTTCAGTTTTGTATAAGCATTTAAACTCAGATTCTATTTGGCTAGCAGCGTAAACCACCTTGGCCAGCTCGATCGCACCTTCAGCTCCGCCAGCAAAAGCATCGCTAATTTCACAACCAAATGCATTGGTCTGTGCAACTTGCGCTTGCAGCCAATCAAGCTCTTCAACCGTATCAGTTGGAAAACGGTTGATAGCAACAACCACCGGGGCACCGTATTGATGCACATTATTAATATGCCACTCCAAATTGGCAAAACCCGCTTGTAGACGGGCCATGTCGGCTTGGTCGATAGCGATATCCGACTCAATGCCACTATTTGCCTTAAGCGCTCTTAGCGTGACTACGACAACCGCAGCAGATGGTTTATAACCCGACTCTCTTACTTTTATATTGCTGAACTTCTCAAAGCCCATATCGGAGCCAAAGCCTGCCTCTGTGACCACCACATCAGCCAGCTTTGCAGCCAATTGATCGGCAATAATCGAGGAGTTACCATGGGCAATATTGGCAAATGGGCCCGCGTGAATAAAACAAGGATCGCCAGAGAGTGTCTGCATCAATGTTGGCTTGATGGCGTCACTCATGATAACCGTCATTGCGCCAGCGACACCAATATCCTCTGCGGTAATGGGGTTTGAGTCTAGGTCGAGTGCCAGCACTAGTCGTCCAACTCTTTGCCTTAGATCTTTAAGATCTTTACTCAATGCCAGAATCGCCATCAACTCAGATGCCGCAGTAATATCGAATCCAGAGCTATGTACCGGGCCATTGACCGCGCCAAGACCCACTTCAATCAGCCTTAGACTACGCTCATTATGATCAACGACTCTGCGCCAGAGAATATTTTCGACATCGATATTGAGAGCTGTTAAACCCGATTCTTGGGTAAAAGCGTCAGCCCCTAGCCTTGTCTCATGGAACAGGCGAGCATCAATAGCCGCAGCAGCAAGGTTATGTGCACTGCTAACCGCGTGTATATCGCCGGTAAGGTGTAAATTTAGCTCCTCCATCGGTACCACTTGTGCGTATCCGCCTCCTGCTGCGCCGCCCTTAGTCCCAAAGACAGGCCCCATGCTTGGCTGACGAATACAGCCGCAGGCGTTTACTCCTATGGCATTCATCGCCTGAGTTAAACCAACGGTTGTGACTGTTTTTCCTTCGCCGAAAGGGGTCGGCGTTACCGCGGTAACTATGACCAGTTTGGCATCAGGTTTATCCGCCAATCGCCGGGCAACGTTGAGGCTAACTTTAGCCTTATTGGCGCCATAAAGAGACAGCTCGGAATCAATAATTCCGAGCTTAGTGGCAATGTCGGAAATAGGTTTGCAGGCATGCTCACGGGAAATTTTTATATCTGACAGCATTAGTATGTATCCACTGTTTTATTTGAGGTAGGGTAGTCTTGCGAATGCAATATAGATGATCAGTAACCGAGGTGAAATAGTGAGCGAATGCTATTTTAGCTTTTTGTAATCTACATCAACAAAATTATAAAAAAATAGGAAAAACCCATGCAGAGTTGCGATTTCCAACTATCTTCATTTGTTGCCGGATTTTGGAGAATTGCAGATTGGCAGCTGTCACCACAACAGCGCATGGCAGTCATAAAACGCTATTTGGAGCTTGGTGTTTATAGCATGGATCATGCCGATATTTATGGGGGCTACCAGTGTGAAGCACTGTTTGGTGAAGCCTTAGCATTACAGCCTAAATTAAGGCACGAGATGCAGCTCATTAGTAAATGTGGGATCAAGCTAATGACAGACAAGACTCCTGATACCTATCTAAACCATTACGATACCAGCAGCCAACATATTCTTAGGAGTGTAGAGACCTCGCTACAAAACTTGCAAACAGATTATTTGGATCTATTGCTGATCCATCGTCCCGATCCATTGATGAACGCCGATGACGTTGCCGAGGCCTTTCAGCGTTTGCATCAACAAGGCAAAGTCCGTCACTTTGGTGTATCTAATTTTAGCCCGCAGCAATTTGATTTACTGCAATCACGATTGACGCAAAAGCTAGTTTGTAATCAAGTTGAAATCTCACCGACAAACATGACCACGCTGCATGATGGCACTCTCGACCATTGCCAACAACATAGGTTGGCGCCGATGGCTTGGTCTTGCTTAGGCGGCGGCAATATATTCAATGCCAATGATCCACAATCGTTAAGAATACGCGCAACGCTTGAAACCATTGCAGATGAAGTTGATGCTGAGAATATCAGCCAGGTGATCTATGCCTGGGTGCTTGCTCTTCCGAGTAAGCCACATCCGATTATCGGCAGTGGCAATATTCAACGAATTGAATCAGCGGTAAAATCGCAACATATTACACTGACTCGACAGCAGTGGTTTAGTATTTGGCAGGCGTCTACTGGCCATGGCGTGCCATAAGACAGATAGCAAAAAGGCGCGATAACGCGCCTTTTCTAAAATGAGTCAGCTTTTATAAAAAAGTAATTTCGCCAGTCAAATGTGGACGTCGACCTTTTTGATCTCTTAGCTCAAATATCAAGCTGTCCTGTTGTTTCTCAGCAGCAAAGCTGACATTACCAGGCATAAACAGTGGTAATTTAAAAGCAACATCAATCTTGCAAGGTTTCGCCACAATTTCAGGCATGATCTCTGCGATACAGCGACCTTTAGACCACATGCCATGTGCTAGAACGCGATCAAAGCCAAAGCGCTTAGACAATACAGGGTGCAGATGGATAAGGTTATAGTCGCCCGACGCTTTTGCGTAGCGGCGGCCCAAGTCCTCACTTAAACTCCATGCTTGTGCGGCGTCCCAATTGATATCACTTCCCCTAGGTGGGCGCATACGCTTAGTCTTACCTTCGATACGATATAGGTAGGTTGACAGTGACTCCCAAACTAACTCACCGGCGACAAACGCTTTTGATACTAATTCAAACTCTAAGCCAGAGTCCGTCATTTGGCTGGTCGTCAATGAACATTCAAAATCGTAGTTTTCAGCGATAGTTGTCGGACGATGTAAGGTAATGCTGTTCTTTAAATGGATCATCCCAAGCAAAGGGAATGTGATTGCATCGTGAGTGAATATCATTGCATGTAATCTAAATGCCATGACATACAAGTAAGTCGGCGGCAATGTTTGACCATCAAACTTAAAACCGCATACTTGGGCATACTGCTCAACTTTATCTGCGGACAATGCCACATTAGGACTGCTTACTTTAACCATAGGCAGTGGCTGTTCATCCCAACCTGGTTTACGCCCAAAAAATATCTTTCGATAGAGCGAAAACAGCGAGGGCATAGCCTTTAAATCAATACAGTATTCTTTACTCAAACTAATCAAACCTTACATTGAAACACAGACAAGAAATAAACGAGCGGCGGATTATACCCTAAAACGGCAAAAGCCGATAATCACCATTCGAAACACCTTAATTACAGATACTATCCCAGCAGTTTTTGCTGTTTGCCCCCAATGTCGTTAGATAAGACTGTACACTCTGCTCTCCCACTAAATGTCCTGCGCCAACAACCACGAACAGAGGTTGCACAGTGGTAGAGGAGCTCATCAGCTCGACCATTTTCTTGGCCATGCCCTTATTGCGGTTCCACAGCATCCTCTCCACCATTTCAATGTTACCTTCACGCAGCATCTCCCCTTCCATTAAATCAGCCAACTCAGCTTCATCACCGCGGCGCCACGCCGAAATAAGTTTAAGCATATCTTCATCTGGTGCTTCTATCGCTTCGCGTACCATCTCCCACTGCGTTTCAGGAGTAAAAGATGACAATAGTTCAAATTGGAATTTAGTACTTTCGAGCTCGTACACGGGCCTATTATCTGCTTGAGCAACTAATACTGAGTCCACACCATAAAGCGCGCTGTACCCCAAAGCGGTGTAGCGGCCAATGCTAAGCTGCATTGATTGTAGCCAGGGTGCATAACTGCTTAAAGCGGTACATAAGGCGGCTTTATCTTTACAGTAATCAGCCAATACGACTTTAGTTTTATCATCCATGGGTAACTTATCAGCGCCATATTTTTGCAGTAATGCAGGGACATTTGCGTCGCGAACATCAGCCTCTACGACAAGGGCTTTTGATTTAGCAAACGCCTGTTCAATTTGATCAGCTAATGGATAAAAGTCCGCTTTACCAATATGAATAGATCCTAATAGATAGGCAGTTTGGCCTTGATAGGAGACTTGGTAAAAAGGCGGTTTATCGGTTGGTGCTGCGTTAGCAATTTGAGCTAAAAACAGACAAAATGCACCTACTATCGACAATAAACCTTTCTGGATACTTGTTGCCAACATACTTGCCCCTTATAATTCAGCAAATTTAAAAATGAGAGGCTGTTATGCCACACACACAGGTTATCGAGCAACTAAAAGCCAGTTTGCAAACCGCCTACCGTCAAGCTATCGATGCTGATACAAGACTCGACGCGCTCAAAAAAGCTGGCCACGTTAAGTTTAATACTATTTTTACTAAGGACGAGGGCTTTTCTACAACGAGTAATCGCTTCCAGCCTTATGTACAAGAACTCGCCGCTGAAATGGATGCGATGAGCCGCGAACCTGACACTATGGTAAATGCGCTAGAAGGCTACGTGCGTAAGCTTGGCTTATTATTGCAAACAATGCAGACTTTTAAAGCCAACACAAAATAGCCTAGCTGCTCCAGCCAATCCATTAGCAACCGCCCTTACAATAGGGTCACCTAAAGCGTTAGAGTTGTTAATGGATTCGTTTCTTGTCATCTAAATGTAACTCAAACGTCATACTATTTTCTACTTGTTAAATATTGAGTAGAGCACATGACCCCCACTGATCTAAAACATGAACTCGCTAAGATCATCGACCAAGAAAAAATCAAAGCCGTCTTTCAGCCCATATGCAATATCTCAACTTATCAGATTCATGGTTTCGAAGCGCTCAGCCGTGGACCCAAACATAGCCCACTGTACTCTCCAGTCCCCCTGTTCCAAACTGCTGCTGATGAAGGTCGCTTATCAGAACTTGAAAGTTTGTGTCGGCGGATATCTATTCAACAGTTTAAAAATATAGCGCTTTCTGGCAAGTTGTTCATCAATATTTCACCAAAAGCCTTACTTGAGCCCAATCATGCTAAAGGTCTCACACTAAGCTTGGTGCAAGACTTAGGGATCGATCCTTCTCAAGTGGTAATAGAACTCTCTGAGCAGTACCCCGCCGATGATATCGAACTGCTAAAATCTTGCTTAAACCACTACCGCAGTCAGGGGTTCCTGACAGCCATTGATGATCTTGGTGCGGGATATTCCGGGTTAAGGTTGTGGTCAGAGCTTGCGCCGGATTACGTCAAAATAGATAGGCATTTCATTGATTCGATTGACTCCTCTGTTGTGAAGCAGGAGTTCGTCCGCTCTATTGTTGATCTATGCCAAAACTTAAGCTGCAAAGTTATTGCTGAAGGCATTGAAACAGAAAAGGAGCTCGCGGTATTAAAACAGCTGGGGATCGTGTACTGCCAAGGCTACCTACTGGGTCGACCAGAAGCATCACCAAACCGAAGCATCTCCCTCAAAACCAACATCGACCCCACCTATCGCCACATGCAGTTTGCTAACTCAGCAGAAAGCCTCAGTTGCAGCGCCATTACCTGTCAGACTGGCACAAAGCTAAGACTTATCGGCGAGCAATTTAGTCAACAACCCGCAGTGCAAGCCATTGTTGTAAAAGACCAACAGCGAGTGATAGGGCTGATCGCAAGAGCTGACATTATAAAACTATTTAGTACGCCTCATGGTCGCGTTTTACATGGACAACAATCCGTTGATGACATTCTCAATACCAATGTAATTCAAATTGAAGCTAATCAGACATTATCTCAGGTCAGTCAGCGCCTAACATCTGAATCAACAGGGCTTGTGGCACAACTATTTATTATTTTAAAACAAGGACGCCTATTAGGGGTTGGTCATACCAAGGATCTACTCGCACAGATAACCGCACAAAAATTACCGAGATACGCCACACAATCCATTTGACACGGCTGCTGGTCATATTTCATAGCAACAGGAGTTAGGGCAGCTAAGGCCGTAAGTCACAAGGGCCAAACAAGTAAGTTGCTCGTTTAGCCAATTTCAATTGCACCAAAAAAAGCGCTTAACTCTACAGTTAACAAAACTATAAGTTTAAAGCTTTGGCTTAATCGTATCTTTTAACCATGATGTCAGTAAGGCATTTTCATAGCGGTTAGGCCTAGTACTATTCTTATGAATAGAGTTCATAAAGTTAAGATCGGTCAACTTTTCGTTACCAGCAATGATGACCCGATCACCTTCAATCACCCTATAGCTAAAGGTGATACGTGGTGGATAAAGATCTTTAACCACTCGTAAGTCATTCACTGTCGCGCCAAATGTTGGCCTTACATCACCAGCTAAATCTAAGTCTGTCACCACCATTTCAAGCTTTTGATTTGGCTTTAATATCTTTGCGGCTTCTTTGTTCAGATTTTTAGTTAACTCTTCAAAGGTACGCTTTTCAAAACGTGATTGAATCTCACTACCAGATTCCACATCACGAAAGCTTTTTGGCTCTTGCCATTCAACTTTAACAATGCCGTTTTCAGTTACCGGGTTAGCAATAGCTTCATCAGCAGCCCACGTTGAAGCTGATAACATATAACCTGATAGTAATAGTCCTGCTACTAGTATGTGTTTTACATTCATATTTGACTCCGTGGTTGAACAAAAAGGTATGCTCTATTTCACAATAGTAGACGATCTAAGCTGAATAACGACTTAATGTAAATTGGTTAACATACCATCAGTATAATATTAGTAGACCACACCGTATGCCAATTGGTTGCATCAAATTGCATCAAAACTTGCCTTAGCTAACCAAACTCAATGCTTAGTTTGCATTATTAGTACTACACATTATGCTGTCTGAAATTAGCCACCATCTTATACATTGGAAATAATGCCATGCAAAAACTCGCTCCTATCATTTTTGTGATCTTGTTGTTTACAGGTTTAACTTGGACAATTGTTAGCATCAATCAATCAGAACAAACCTCATCATATGAAACCTGGTCCTCCTTCATTTATAAGGGTGGCTATAACTCAAGCCGATATGAAAAGACCGATGATTTTGACGACTACCCAAGCTGCAAGGCATTTTCAGAGCAGCAATCAAAGCGACTCAACAATGTTGTTTGGGAGTGCGGCCTTAATTGTAGCTTTGACTCTATGAGGCAGGGATATCATTGCAAAACAATGACTAATGAGTAGCTAGGGATTTGGCTATTCAAACTCAACAGTAGCCATTATAAGCTTAAAAAATAAACTACAAAAATCATTCCATCAGTAACCAGCTGTTTCTATTTCATAAAAATCTAAACCTCCAACCAATCGGTCGACTGCTCATTTTTCGTTCAGCTTTGGTACATGAAGTATTCGATAACATACGTATCAAGCAAACACATCCCCAGAGGAAAACCTGTTAACTTACTGCCAAAACGCAGTCGTTAAGAGCAAACGGTTCCTAAACGGGTTACTGATTAATATTTGGAGTCCAATATGAACTACTCAAACATTACAACACTGTCATTTTCTGGCCGCATGGCATTCCTTGCAACAATACTTTTTTCATTCAGCTTCATCGGTCAAGCAAATGCAAATGACCATGACTTTACAGCAGCGCAGCAAGCCGCTGTCGACGGTCACTTTGAAATTCTTGCAGAACAACAAGCTCAATCAGATCAAGAGTTAAGCAACAAACTACAGGCTGATTTTGATGACCAAGTTAATGACTCAGAAGATGAGTTTATGGAGCTGAACTGTGAAGCTTACGGATATGATTTCGACAGTGAAGTGAGCGCTTGCATCGAGTAAGTTAATATAAAAAACGAGGCATTGCCTCGTTTTTCGGGTAGTAGCTATTACATACCTGCAGTGCTCACAGAACTCGATAAACTAGAATGGAAAAGCGGCGCTCAATATTGGATACGTCGTCTTTAACTGCTTTTTCTTATGGGAGAACTTCTTGCCCACTGGTGAAGCTTGTCCAGAAGGAACATAAGGCAGTTCATCGTCGGCACGCTCTTCATAAAGTTGCCCCGCGATAAGATCATACTCATCAAGGAAAGGATAGGCGTAACCGTCTTTCTCCGGCCATTCAAGTAATTTACCCAGCTCATCGGGCGCTGCAACAACGGTGTCGTACCACTGCTTTCCAAGTGAGATCAAAAAGCAACGAAACTCAGCAAAAGCATACTCTGAATCACACCCGGTAATAATGTAAGCCGCTCCCCACACAGTCCATGAATAGGAACGGCGCATTTGTTGGCCAAAAATCTTATCAAAATCACGCAGTTCATCATTACTCAGCGGGCTCAGCTTTTGCTTTAATGATTCGGCTAAATCCGTTTGATTTTGCTGAGGAGATGTACGGGTAACCAATTCCCAAAACTGTGACTCTGTCATTGTGCTCTCTAAAATAGGTTGATATAAGGCTATTCTAGCGTAATACCCAATAAAATAGTCAAGCGCAGCGATAAAACTAAGTTCACAATTTCGCGTTCGATTAAGTGGACTCTGCCCATTGAATTTTTTACACTCATCGCACAACACTTGAGCGTTATGACTTATTTTAGGTATTTAATGAAGAAACCCCACCCAATACTGGCTATTTTAATGTTTTTCTATTTTTTACTGGCCTTTGCTGCGTTATGGCGCACCGCGACTACACAATCATTCGACCTGTTCACCCTAGGCGTGTTTCCAGTACTGTATGGGCTTATGCGACGTCGCTTCTGGGCTGGCGTGCTATTAAAGATATATCTCACAATTCAGACCGTGGCGCTATTAGCACTAGCGACTGCTGCTGTTATTGCTTATCAAATTACGCCTGAAGATGTGAAGGTTGTTTTCCAGGGGCGCAATATTCCTATAAGTTCCATTGTTATCGCGGCATTCATTGCCATGAGCTTCCAATACTGGGTCGCCTTCAGCCAAAAAACAAAACATTACTTAAAACAAGAAGAATAAGTTTCAATAGCAGAAAAGTAACAGCGTATTATAATGACGCAAATCAACCATATAAAAAATAATAACAATTGGTAAAGCTATTTATGAGCGACTTACACCCTAGCGAACTCTCTATTCTGCTGGTTGAGCCATCGGATACCCAGCGTAAAATCATTGCTAACCGATTAGCTCAAGAGGGCATAAAACAGATCCAGACGGCCACGAGTCTTGAGCAGGCACTAAGTATTATTAAACGCCACCAGCCAGATCTGATTGCCAGTGCGATGCATTTTGAAGATGGTACCGCCCTCGATCTACTAAAAAAACTAAAATTATCGCCGCAGTTTAGTGATATTCAGTTTATGTTGGTCTCTAGCGAGTGTCGCCGTGAACAGTTAGAAAGCTATCGTCAGTCAGGCGTTGTCGCCATACTACCCAAGCCGTTTACTTCAAGTCACCTAGGAAAAGCGCTAAACGCCACTATCGACCTATTAAGTCATGATGAGCTGGATCTCACCCACTTCGATGTGCAGAATCTACGAGTACTTGTGGTCGACGACAGCAAGATGGCAAGGAACATCATCAAACGTACGATTACTAATCTTGGCTTACGCATGATAACCGAAGCTCATGATGGCCAAGAAGCCATTGAAATAATGCAGCAGCAGATGTTTGATCTAGTCATCACGGATTACAATATGCCCAGTGTTGATGGCTTAGCATTAACGCAATTTATTCGTAACGATAGTGATCAATCTCATATTCCTATTCTAATGGTCTCATCAGAAGCTAACGATACCCACCTTAGTAACGTTTCACAGGCGGGCGTGAACGCACTTTGTGATAAGCCTTTTGAGCCTCAAGTTGTCAAACAAATTCTCTATCAACTGCTCGAAGAGTAGAAAAATTGAGAAATCCTTCCTGTTTTTGACTTTAAAGGCCATTTCATAGGCTTAAAGCGCTTTTCAAATGCAAAAGCTTGTGGCATGTTACATAACGCTACTAACAATAAATCTACGGAAAGAAGAGACGATTCAAATGAATAAGACTGAACTTGTTGCAAAAATGGCTGAATCTGCGGAACTAACGAAAGCTGAAGCCGCACGTGCATTAAAATCTTTTGAAGAAACTGTTGCAGAAGCGATGAAGAATGGAGAGAAAATCTCTATTGTTGGTTTTGGCTCTTTTGAAACATCAGAGCGTGCTGCTCGCACAGGTCGTAACCCACAGACTGGTAAAGAGATCCAGATCCCTGCGGCTACTGTACCTAAGTTTAAAGCGGGTAAAACGCTTAAAGATAGCGTTAACTAATCACAGCTCCTGTGATTTATATGAAACCTCCTTCTATAGGAGGTTTTTTTATACCTACCCATTAGCTTACACTGCAGCCCTGTCATTTAACGTTGCACTAATCCAGTGCCACCCGCCCTAAATTGAATCAATTTCAATTAACAAATCATCCCAACAATAAATAAACAGCTGTTTTATAACGTGAAAAATTGTGGCTTGCTCTTTGCTATATCTTCTGTGATAACAAAAAAATCTTTAGAGGGGAAGAGAATGAACAAGCTACTTATCAATACCACTGTAATTACAGCCACTGCGCTAATGAGTTTATCGGCAAATGCCGCAGTAGAAGCCAATATAGGTGCTACATCTAACTACTTATGGCGTGGCATTACTCAAACCGATGATGCCGTCGCCGTGCAAGGCGGCATTGATTATAGCCACGACTCAGGCTTTTACGCTGGCACATGGGCATCAAATGTCGATTTTGGTAACGAGACCAGCTACGAGATTGACTTTTATGCCGGCTTTGCTGGCAGCATAGGAGAAGAGCTTGGCTATGACATTAGCTATCTTTATTTTGCCTATCCCGATGCTGACGACAGTATCGATTTTGGTGAAGTGACAGCTGCGGTGAGTTGGAAGTGGATTGAAGTTAGCTACGCACACGTAGTTAATGCAGGCGGAGACGTTACAGGTGACTCCACATTAGATGAAAAAGAGATGGGCTACCTGCAAACAACTTTGACTTACCCTATCTCAGACACCCTCTCAATTGCTGCGCATTACGGTTACTCGACCGGTGATGTCGTAACGGCTTGGTACAGTACTGATAACTACGCTGACTATTCGATTGCACTGAGTAAAGATACAGATTTTGGAACCGTCTCTTTTATGGTTAGCGATACTGACTTAGAGAATGATGACGCGAAAGTACTTGTCGGTTATAGCTATAGTTTCGACTTGTAAAGGTGCACTCTTTCATTAGGGACCGTTGCGATTTCCAGCTCAACTGCGAGTAATAACAGCGGCCTTAATGAAATCTTTGTCGACGCTAAACAGCTTTTCTCATTGTTACTATATTTCAGTAAACAGCTTGTAAAATAGTGTTCTATTCACTTATTTTTTTAAAACTGTAATTTTGTTACATAGATCGCATATTTTTGTCTAACCTCCTGCTAAATTCCTTCTTAAGCGCTCACTAATGTGGCTGTATCTACTGTCAATGTGAGCACGATAAAATCTGTTATTAACCTAGCGGTATCAATAATATTTTCTTTATTCGACAACGATGAAAAGACAGGAAAATAGATACCCAATTAAGAGGAATTCGTGATGGCTCAGATATTAGATTTTGTGCCCAACGATGCAGAGGTGGAATCATTTACGGCGCCAAAAAACAAAAAGGCTGCTGATGATTTAGCGCATAAGAAAGATGTAAAGAAACGCTTAGAGGCTTATTTAGAAAGAACCCAGCTCAACAGAGCAATAGGCGAAGATGAGTTTTGGGCTTAATACCCTTGGTATAAGCGTAAAAAAAGCTCCTGAATTAAATCCAGGAGCTTAGTCACATCACCAAAAATCATATAAAAAGCTTACTGCTCAGCAGCTTCTGTTTCACGCTTCTTAAGGAAGTACTCTTTCGTCAATGCAAATACCACGGGACTGAGTAATGCCAAGGCGATTAAGTTAGGTATTGCCATCATCGCATTCAATGTATCCGCGAGCAGCCAAATAAACTCTAATGAACTTACCGCGCCTAACGGCACTACGATTGTCCAAAGAATTCTAAACGGCTTAATTGCCTTCACACCAAACAAGAACTGCACACATTTTTCACAGTAAAAGCTCCAACCTAATATGGTGGTGAATGCAAATACACTCAATGCTATTGCCACCACATAATTGCCTAATGGGAGCGCTTGAGAGAAGGCAAAAGAGGTCAGTGCGGCACCATTTTCGCCTGACGTCCAAGCGCCGGAAACAATAATCGCTAAACCGGTAATCGTACAAACGATTAAAGTATCAATGAATGTCCCTAACATCGCCACTAACCCTTGAGCGACAGGGTTATTTGTTTGCGCTGCAGCGTGAGCAATTGGCGCACTACCTAGACCAGCTTCGTTAGAAAACACACCGCGTGCCACACCAAAGCGAATAGCCGCCCAAACAGCTGCACCGGCAAAACCGCCTTGAGCGGCTACCGGGTTAAAGGCACTGTGGATAATCAGTTCGAGTGCTGCAGGTATTTCAGCAGCATGAACCACCAGTACTGCGATGCCAGCACCTAAATAGAAAATAGTCATAATAGGCACGAGTTTACCGGCAACATCAGCGATACGCTTAATGCCGCCCATCAATACTGCGCCGACTAACACCATCAACACGAGACCAGTAACCCAGGTTGGTACGCCAAAGTTACTGCTTAACGCATCAGCGACTGAGTTAGCCTGTACGGTGTTACCAATACCAAACCCAGCCAGTGCACCAAACAACGCAAATGCAGTGCCTAACCAAGCCCACTTAGAGCTAAGGCCGTTCTTGATGTAATACATTGGGCCACCGACGTGGTTACCATTGTCATCAACTTCACGATATTTAACCGCTAGCACTGCTTCTGCGAATTTGGTTGCCATGCCGACTAATGCCGTACACCACATCCAAAAAAGGGCACCGGGGCCACCAATAAAAATGGCAGTAGCAACGCCAGCAATATTACCGGTACCAATCGTTGCTGAGAGTGAGGTCATTAGCGCATTAAACGGACTAATCTCACCTTTCATTTTCTTGTCTTTGTCAGGAATACGACCTGACCATAATAATTTAAAACCGGTACCCAGCTTTAAAATTGGCATAAAACGCAGACCAATAGTGAGGAATAACCCTACCCCTAGGATCAAGACCAGCATAGGAGTCCCCCACACTACACCGTTAATCCTGCCAATAAATTCAGTAATAGCTTCCATTCAAACCTCGTCGATACAGATTATTTATAGTTATTTTTTATCGTTCTATTTTTTGTATTTAGGGCTTTTTGATCTTCCCCAACGAGAGCAAGGTCAAAAGGTCCTAATCAGTTGCGCTAGTTCAAACAATACGCATCTGCGCAAACAGAGTACAACGAAATGTTAACCTTTGAAAAGGCTGCAACAAAGAAAGGCAGTTGAAGAAAATGATAATAGCGCCCAAAGGCGCTATTAAACGTTATAAAGTGGAGTTTACCCTGGGTAACTTAAATGAGGTTAAATAGGTCAACAGCAAGAATAACGTTGAAACCGCTAAACACGCGCCAAGCCCGGCAACTTGATACACCCACCCAGACAGAAGTGTCCCGACCAGCCGACCCATCGCATTAGCCATATAGTAAAAGCCAATATCGAGCGATACACCGTCATCACCGGCGTAACTAACGATAAGATAGCTGTGTAGCGATGAGTTGATAGCAAACACAGCGCCAAACAGCATCAACCCTGTGAGTAATGCCAACTGCGGTTCAATCCAACCAGTAAACATCACCGCGGTTAATATGGCAGTCACCAGCGTTAACAGACCAGCCCATCGCGTTGCAGTCGCACCATCGGGCGTCTTTTCACTGCGACCTCGAGTCAATAGTGGCGCAGCAGACTGAACCACACCATAACCGATAACCCATAGCGCTAAAAAGGAACCAACACTGCTATGATCCCAACCTAATTGACTGGCCAAAAACACTGGCAGAGCTATCACAAACCAAACATCTCTTGCGGCAAATAAAAATAAGCGTGCTGCAGAGAGAATATTAACCCGGCTACTTTTGGAAAATATCTCGGTAAACTTAGGTTTAGATTTTGCTCTACCTAAGTCCGCTTTCAAGTTCAATACACTGCATAACCAAACAATAAACAGCAGTGCTGCCATTATGGCGACGGCACCAGTAAAGCCCACAAGCGTTAACAACAGCCCGCCTAAAAAGAACCCTGCACCTTTAAGTGCATTCTTCGAACCGGTAAGCATCGCAACCCAACGGTATAATTTGTCTTCAGCATCTTTCGGTACTAAGGTTTTAATCGCACTTTTTGCGCTCATCTTGTTGAGATCTTTTGCTATCCCAGAAAGCGCCTGCGCAGCCATAACCCAAGGCACCGTTAACATAGCGCTCGGCAGCAATAGCATCGACAGCGCGACTATCTGCAACCCTAAGCCGATGTTCATGGTGCGGTTTAGACCCAGCCTAGCGCCTAACCAGCCGCCAACAAGATTAGTCATCACCCCGAATATCTCATAGAACAGAAACAACATGGCAATCGCTAGCGGGGTGTAACCTAAATCATAAAAATGCAGCACCACCAACATACGCAATGCGCCGTCAGTTAGGGTAAATGCCCAGTAGTTCCCCGTCACCAGCAGATACTGACGAATACTCTCAGGCAAAGCACGGTATTTTGCTAACACTGTTAACCCACCCTATTTATACACTAATAAGAATCTAACCAAAGTGATGAGCTGCTAGAGCTACATGAGACTAAGGTAAAGTCCCCCTCAAATAACTGCCCCGTCACCAGCAGATACTGACGAATACTCTCTGGCAAAGCACGGTATTTTGTTAACTCGTTTCATCAACCTAAATTTTATCAAAATCATATATATAGTTGCGAACCAAGATGCTGAACCAAAATAGTTACAAGGAGACCAAGGTAAAGCCCCCTCAAATAACTTGCCCCGTCACCAGCAATTACTGACGAATACTCTCAGGCAGTTTTTTCTTTTACCGTCTTTGCCTTCTCGGCTCTTCCGGCTTTCCCCCGCTCTCCCGGCTTTCCCCCGCTCTCCCGGCTTTATCCTGCTCTCCCGGCTTTCCCATGCTTTATCCTGCTTTCCCGACCTTATCCAACTGCCCCACCATAATCGCTAGTTCGGCAGTGCGGTTGGCGTAGCCCCATTCATTGTCATACCACACATACAACTTCACTTGCGTGCCATTCACCACCATCGTCGATAGCGCATCGATGATGCTCGAGCGCGGATCGGTTTTGTAATCAACAGAGACTAATGGACGCTCTTCAAAGCCTAGGATATCTTTCAGTTCTCCTGCTGCAGCCTCTTTTAGTAGCGCATTAACTTCAATTTCAGTTGTCTCACGAGCTAGCTCAAACACACAATCTGTTAGTGAAGCGTTAGCAAGCGGAAT
The DNA here is from genome assembly GCF_016757755.1 of Shewanella sp. KX20019. Lineage (NCBI taxonomy): Bacteria > Pseudomonadati > Pseudomonadota > Gammaproteobacteria > Alteromonadales > Shewanellaceae > Shewanella > Shewanella sp. KX20019. The sequence continues at coordinate 4,521,603 of NZ_CP068437.1, forward strand.
ACGTACAGCATGGCCATTAAGCTTGCCTTTAAGCTCTGGAAAAATATGGGTAATAGCAGTAGCACTGCCGGTGGTGGTCGGGATCATGCTTAAACCACAAGCGCGAGCACGTCGTAAGTCTTTATGAGGCGCATCGAGAATGGTTTGGGTGTTAGTAATGTCATGTATGGTGGTCATTGAACCATGTTTAATACCAATTTTTTCATGGATAACTTTGACCACGGGCGCTAAACAGTTAGTGGTGCAAGATGCCGCCGTTACGATAGGATGGATATCTTTATTGTAGAGATCCTGATTGACCCCCATGACCACGTTAAGCACACCATCTTCTTTGACCGGTGCGGTAACAACCACTCTTTTAACGCCTTGAACAAGATAGGCTTGCAGCAAGGCTTTGGTTTTCATCACCCCAGACGCCTCAATCACTACATCACAACCTGACCAGTCGGTCGCGGCGATGGTTTTATTGCGGCTGGTAGTGATACGACGCTGACCAACAATGATGTCATCACCTTCGGCTACAGCCTCTTCGCTCCAACGACCATGTATCGAATCAAATGTGAGTAAGTGTGCTAATGTTGCGGCATCACCCGCTGGATCATTAATCTGCACAAATTCTACATCCTTGTTATGCCAAGCCGCCCTTAATGCCAAGCGCCCCATTCTGCCGAAACCATTAATTCCGATTTTGATTGTCATAGTCGTTTCTCAACCTTAAAAATAATAAAACCCAAATAGACTGTTTAAGCCCTACTAAACTGCAGAAGCTTCGTCTGCAACAAACAGATGTCGACTGCGATTGAATATTGCCACTAGCGATAACATCACCGGCACCTCCACCAGCACTCCCACCACAGTGGCAAGCGCAGCTCCAGAATGTAGACCAAACAATGAGATAGCTACCGCGACGGCCAACTCGAAAAAGTTAGAAGTTGCAATCATACAAGCAGGTGCCGCTATTTTGTGGCTTAACTTCATCTTCTTTGCCGCGTAAAAAGCGATAAAAAAGATCCCATAAGTTTGGATCAGTAGCGGGATAGCAATCAGAAAAATATCTTGCGGCTGACTCATAATGGTTTCGGCTTGAAAGCCAAACAGTAGAACCACGGTAGCCAGTAAGCCAAGCATAGACCAAGGTTTAAGCTTGGCTACAAATACATTTAATTGGCTATCGTCACTCCTCTTCTGTAAAAAATGACGTGTAATCACTCCCGCAACTAACGGCAATACCACATAAAGCCCAACTGATGACAGCAATGTCGCCCAAGGGACTTGAATATCACTCACGCCTAGCAGCAGTGCAGTGATGGGCGCAAAAGCGACCACCATAATCAGATCATTTACAGACACCTGTACTAGCGTGTAATTGGGATCACCTTTGGTTAGCTGGCTCCAGACAAATACCATTGCTGTACAAGGGGCAACACCGAGCAAAATCATACCGGCGATATATTCAGTTGCCGTTTGTGGAACCACTAAATTAACAAAGAAAACTTTAAAGAACAGCCAAGCCAGCGCTGCCATCGTAAAAGGTTTAACCAGCCAATTAATCACTAACGTTAACAGCAGCCCCTTGGGGCTCTTACCGACATTTTTTACCGCTGAAAAATCGATTTGTACCATCATAGGGTAGATCATCACCCAGATTAAAATGGCAATCACCAAATTAACATGGGCGTACTCGAGCCCTGCAATCAATGCAAAACCACTAGGCATTACATTGCCCAGAAGCACTCCAATAACAATAGCGAGACCTACCCACACACTTAAATAACGCTCAAAAATACCCATAATCTAAACCTTTTCGCTATAGTCATTATCGAATTAACAGCAGCTTAATACTCTTTCAGGGCGTTCACCCATTTGTAGCAGCATGGCTAAGTTCGTCTCTATTAATTGAGGTTGTTGCGAGGCTAGCGTTTGCAAAATATCATTTGCCCATAGCGGTAGCTCTGGATTTATACGATAAAACACCCACTGCCCCTGACGTCGATCAACTAACAAGCCCAGTTTTCGCAACTGCGCTAAATGGCGAGATATTTTAGGCTGGATCTCATCGAGCGCTGTCATCAGCTCACAAACGCACAACTCTGATTCCGATTGGATCAGTAATAAACTACGCAGTCTTGTATCGTCGGCGAGTGCTTTAAAAAAGGCTAAAGGTGTCATAGTGTGCTCTTTGCAAACAGTGTTTCGAAAACTAGTTTAAGCACTGTTTTCGTCACACAAAGAATATACGGCAAATAGTATATATGTTTTTTCATATATTCAAGTGACGATGACTTATTTTATAGAGTTGGGGGGAAATTTGAACAAAGATCGCGTTAACTGCTAAGTTATGGGTACAGCTCTTCGCGTATTGGGTTCTAAGGAATGAACAAGTAATGGCAATACTAAAAGTTACCCTTGTAACAATATTAATCCTCTTGGTGAGTAGTTGTGCTAACTTTCGAGATCTGGCGCAAGAGGTCGATATGCTCAACAATACGTATGTCGAATATCAGGTCAATATTGAATCCCAACACCAAGTACAGTCTTTTGTGTTTATATTACTACAACAACTGGATGCTGACTCCATCGATGGCTATGAGGTCGTTATTGGTAATCAGCAAGTCACAGTCACGACAGATTCGTTAAGCCAATACTTATTTACTTTTAACGATGTTAATAATGATCTACGTTTTCAAGTGGGCGAAGCTTACTCCATCTCGGTTTTAAGTAAAAAAACCAATGGCGCGAAAATAGATCTAACTCTTAGTCACTCCCAGCACGACTATCCAACAGCACTTGTCGATAAGCCGCTTTTCAACTTAGTTAATGTAAAAATTAGTCCCGCTAAAATAGGCGAGAACGCCTCTTTAAGTGAATCGAAATTTGACAGAGCAACCGCGAAACTCGGCATGTGGAAACCCGTCACTCATTTGCTAGAGGGCAACAGCGGCATATTTTTTATCGATGAGTTTGATAAAAACAAAATACCCATCATTTTTATTCATGGAATGAATGGCACTGCACGAGATTTTTCCCCGCTAATTGCTAAAGTAGATAGACAGAAATATCAAGTTTGGGTGATGAATTACCCTAGTGGCTTACCGCTGGAGTTATTAGCAAATGGCGTAAATAGTCTGATTAAAATCATCGACTATCGTTATGACATTGAAACAATTCACTTAGTTGCCCATAGTATGGGCGGCTTAGTCACACAAGCCTATTTAGATCTTTGTCGCAATCAGCTCGGATGCGATGATATTGCCAGTTTCACCTCGATATCAAGCCCATTTGGCGGAGTTAGTTCGGCTCAAAATGGTGTCGATTACTCTCCTGTCGTTATGCCAGCTTGGCGAGATCTCGCTCCTAGCAGCCATTTTATTGGCAAACTGTTTTCTAACACTGAGGTTAACCCGCCACCGCACCTGCTGATATTTGGCTATAAAATGAGTGGTCTTATCAATCAAGAGAGCAGCGATGGCGTAATAAGCCTAGCAAGCCAGTTAACAGAGAAGGCACAAAAGCGCGCCATTCAAATATATGGATTACACGAAGATCATCTCAGCATACTCAGTAATGACAAGCTTGCCAGTTCTCTGCATCTTTTTTGGCAACACAGCGAACAGTTACATGCAGTTAAATAAAAAAGGCTTCCAATGGAAGCCTTTAACTGACTAAATTTAAACAGAAAAATTAACTACCCGCTATCTTCATTTTGTCCATCAAGATCCCACCAGTACGGATCGACGAGCGTAGATCTCTGTCTTTCGCCACCGCAACAATATTGCTATACATATCTTTTAGGTTGCCAGCAATGGTGATCTCTTCAACTGGATATAAGATAACGCCATTTTCAACATAGAAACCAGCAGCGCCTCGTGAGTAGTCGCCCGTAACGCTATTAACGCCTTGTCCCATCACCTCGGTAACAATCAAGCCGGTACCCATCTCTTTGACGAGTTCATCAAACGTTTGCCCAGTTGATGACAACGTCCAGTTATAGATCCCACCCGCATGGCCGGTATTTTTCAGGCCTAACTTTCTCGCTGAGTAACTGGTCAGTAGATAAGTAGCCAATCGACCATTATCAATAATCTTACGATCTTGAGTCGCGACGCCTTCGCTGTCATAAGCGGAACTGGCTAATGCACCGACCAATTGCGGTTGCTCATCAATACTAAACCAATCCGGAAAAACCTGAGTATCGATAGCATCTAACAAGAAGCTAGACTTACGATAAATGCTGCCGCCACTAATCGCACCCACCAAGTGCCCCATCAATCCGGTCGCTATCTCAGGAGAGAATAAAATCGGTAATTGAGTAGTCGCAATTTTTCGACCACCTAAACGTTCTGCGGTTTTTTTGGCCGCTGAAGCCCCAACTAACTCAGGTGCTAGCAACTCACTGTATTTTCGCGCTATCGTGTAGTCATAGTCACGCTGCATACCGCCATCAGTTTCACCAATAGCAACACAACTTAGGCTATATCGAGAACTGCAATATCCATGCAAAAAGCCATGACTGTTACCATATACCTTCACACTTGAATGAGCATTAGCACTGGCACCGTCCGATGTTTGTACCCGCTTATCAGTGTCGAGCGCGGCCTCTTCGGCCAATACCGCAATACGGCTTAGCTCTTCCGGTGAAATGTCTTGCGGATGGTAAAGATCGAGTTCTGTAAACTCTGTTGCCATCAGTGATTTATCCGCTAAGCCATTATAGGGATCAGCTGAAGTAAAACGGGCAATGTCATCGGCCGCTTTTACCGCTTGCTTAATGGCTGCAGGACTGAGATCTGAAGTCGAAGAGCTACCCTTGCAACCCTCTCTAAAGAGTGTGATCCCCAGTGCGCCATCTTTATTAAACTCAACTGTCTCAACCTCTTTCATACGAGTTGAAACAGATAGACCTTGCTGCTTACTAATAGCAACTTCAGCACCTGAAGTGCCTAAGGTTTTTGCGTATTCCAGTGCCATTGAGACGGCGTCTTGGAGGGAATCTAATTCGATATCAATGCTAGGTGAGGACACAAATCTACTCTTCAATAATCAGTAATGACATAAGCATAACAAACCCAAAAACCAATCACATTAAATAAGTTTACCTTTTAGTATGCTCTCAATTAGCCTAGATAAAATATGGCAGGTCAACTGGCCTTATAAATGTTATTATTAACTTAGTATTTGTAAGAGATTTTAGATATGAAGATTGTCGGTGACTCAGAACATTTCCACCAGCCCTATGACAAAGATGATGACTACGAAAGTAGAGCCGATGCTAAACGCGGAATCGCCATCTATCAAGAACTTGGTAACAAACTGGTTTTGCTCAGTAAAACACAGATTGAAAGACTCAATCTTGATGAAATTGTTTATGACAACGTGTTAAAAGCGAAGACGATTAAGATCAATACTGAAGCTTATCGTCGTCATTTACAATATATTGGCAAGTTGATGCGCTACGTTGATATTGAAGCGCTACAGCTCGCGATGAAAAATGTATTGAACCAAAATAGCAATGAAAGTGCTAAGAGTAATGTTGCCGATAAAACGCGAGATCAATTACTCAGCGAAGGTGACACGGCGATTCAGGCGTTGATAGAGAAACACCCAGCGCTAGAGAGACAAAAGTTACGTCAATTTGTCCGTCAGACAAAAAAAGAGCTTACTAAAAATGCTGATATTAGTTTATCAAAAACAGCAAAAGAGTTTAGTAAGTATATACGTAACGAAATCACAGAATAATCGTTACAATCTAGACATTAGCTCTCTGAATAAGTAGTTTATTCAGCGAGCTATTTTTTTGGTTAATGCTAAGTACTAGTAGTATAGTTTTGACCAAATTAGTCAGCCCCCTCAAACAGTACTATCATAGTTGCACAAGGAATTTGCGAATGCGCCTCACCAAAAAGCTGGCCGCCATCCCCTTCACTCTTTTATGTTTATCCGTATTAAGCGGCTGTAATGGCGCTTCAGGTGATAATGAAGATCCGGACACTGGAGGCAGTTACAGCCTCGCATTAAGCTTTAAAACCGTTGAGAACGGTGTTTGCGCCGAAGCGACCGATGCCCAAAGTTTTGATACTACTGACTCTTTTTGTGCAGTCGCTCAGTTAAAACAAGATAGCAGTACTAGAAGTGGAAAACTCATCTCATTTGCTGCTTCTTTTGGTGAAATATCAGCACCAAATAAGCTAACCGATGCTAACGGCTTAGCCGAAGTAATCATTAGCAATTCTGCCGCTACTGAAAATGCTGGCACGTTAGCAGCTAGCTTTGCTGAAGGCGAAGCTGCAGCCGATGCTAGTCGTAACTATGAATTCACTCAAGCCACTGCACCATCAGAGCCGACATTTACGCTAAATAGCGCGATAATTAATGGTACTGCCGTTGTTACGCAATTTAAGGCTGAAGAAACGGTGCAGTTACAAGCGCTGTTTTTAGATGAACAAGGCCAAGGGATCGCCGGTAAAATGGCGACCTTTACCGCGGGTAGTGCCAGTCTAAACCCAAACTCTGCATTAACTAAAGAGAATGGTATTGCTGAAGTAAGTTATACCCCAACTGAGGATGAGCTTGGCGCAGCCAATATGTCAGTCACACTTGAAGACGATGGCAAGACATACCAAAGCTCAGGGCTATACGAAGTGTTAGCTAAGGATGCTGTCAGTGATGATGGGATTATTGTCATTGGCTATTTTGAAGGTGATACGTTTAAGGAAAACTCACTTGCAACCACTCTTCCACTAGATAATGGCAACTATACTGTTAGCGCCGGTGGCACATTTGGGATCACTGCTGATTTAGCGACCAAAAATGATGACGGAAGTTATACTCGCCTACAAACACCAACCAGTGTTAACTTCAGTTCAAGCTGTGTTCAGAGTAACAATGCCAGTATTGACTCACCCGTCACCACACTATCGGGGACAGCAAGCACCACATACCAGAACACCAATTGTAGCGGCAATAGCGAACGCGATGACCAAATCATCGCAACGATTACAGCCGGCAACCAAATACTTACTGCAACACTCGACTTTACCCTTGCAAGCCAGACACTCGCTAACTTAAGTTTTGTCTCTGCAGAGCCTGCATCAATACGTATTAAAGGCGCAGGCGGCACAGGTTCAAGTGAGTCATCGCTAATCACTTTTAAGCTTGCTGACGCCAATGGCCAGCCTGTCGCACAGCAAAAAGTTGATTTTTCACTGGATACTACGGTTGGCGGAATTAGATTTCCTGAAGACAAAGTTACCATGTCAAACATGACTAACTCTGCCGGCTTAGTCAGCGCAACAGTATTGTCAGGTACAATACCGACACCTGTACGTGTTTTAGCGACAGCGACATCTGATGACGGCTCTGTTACTAGCCAGTCTGAGCAGCTAACCATTAACACAGGTTTACCACAGCAGTTAGGTTTTAGCTTATCTAGCAGCCTATTCAACCCTGAAGCAGGCAGCCATAATGGTGAAAAGGTCTCTATTACCGCTTACGCATCAGACAGCTTTGGCAACCCTGCTCCTGACGACACCGCCATTAACTTCACCTCTGAAGGTGGTCAAATCCAGCCAAGTTGTGTCACGGTAAACGGGACTTGCAGCGTAGAATGGACCTCTGCAGACCCACGCGTACCGGATCACCGCATTACCGTGCTTGCCTATGCCTTAGGTCATGAAACCTTTTTCGATACCAATGGTAATAATGTATTCGATAATCAATACCAAATGGTTACCGAAGATGAAAATGGAAATGAAATTACTACCACTCTTGATGATGGCGGTGCCATCGATGATGCTTGTTTAGATAGTGATGGCAACAGCACATTTTGTTCCGGCAACGGCATGGATATTGATACATATCATGCAGGCGGGTTTATCGATTTAGGCGATGCTTTTAGAGATGATGATGAATCAAACAGCCATACCCCAGGTGAGAGTTACTTTAATACCGCATCAAATAGCAGCTACCAATATGCTGATGGTATATTTAATGGGCCACAGTGCCAATCTTCCGCAGATGATTCACTTTGTGGTACGGAACAAGCCAATAAAACCTATATCCGTAAAGCATTGATCATGACTATGTCTGGCTCAACAGCCTATTTTGAAGTTCATCAAGCCGATAACGATAAGCCTTTCTACAGCGATATTACTGGTAGTGAATTAGCTGAATTAGAAGCAATACCTGCAGGTGCATCATCTGTTTTCCATGTACGCTTCTTTGATAGTGCTAATCAGATTATGCCAGCTGCTACTAACTTAACCACTACCGCAAGCAAAGGTGAGTTAGACGCCGACCCTTACGAAGTGCAAAATCGTAACAGCCACGGTGGCAGCAGCACTAGCTTTGTGTTGACCAATGACATTGATCCCACCAACCCTGACGAGCCAGCGCAAACCAGCTTAGTGTCACTTAAAGTTGAAACGCCAAAAGCGGTTAAATCAGGGATATCATTTACTGTAGATCTAGAAGCAGCAACAGCTCAGCCTTAAGAAGGTTATACAGTTAGAAAAGTAGCTAAAAGCCCGTATTCAAATTAATGAACACGGGCTTTTTAATGTTTATTTCCTGTCAGCGAGTAGTAATCCATACCTATCAGCTTATTTAACTCAATCACCGATCGGTATCGGCCTACCTATCATCAATTGAAACCAGAATCATCTAGCTAACCATAGCGTTAACTTGCTGGTTTTAAACGTTTAGATACGCCCCAACACGCCAATACAAAGTAAACTGCCGCCATCGCCCACAGCTGTAGCCATTGCGGCATGATGCTCTGCCACGAAGCGCCCATTTGATTTAGCTCTAACATCGCCATAATGCCGGGTACTGCGGGAAACACCTGTGAAATTGCCACCACAGATGCAGGGATCAAGGCTGTTGGCCACACAAAGCCTGACACAAACAGGATCGGCATAGAGATCAGCAATAACACTTGAGTAGGTAAGTCGCGTCTGCTGAATAGACTACTAAATGCAATACCAGCTGCAGTCGTAGACAGTAAAAAAGGTAGTAGCAATAATGCCACCGTGCTAAAGCTTGCCTGTAAGCTGACATCATACCAATAGTAGCAATAACCAACATAGAAGCTGGTTAACAATGTATAGATAAACATAAAGGCAGCTATGCGACCACAAACTAATTTGAGCGGACTCACTTGCTGCCAATAGCCAGTCTCTTTCCACTGGCTCGCGCCAAGAATACTGGTCCCAATCAACAAGGTTTGGTGCAATATCAATAAAAACAGTCCCGGCACAACATAGGGGGTGTAACCTAAACTCGGATTAAAAGCGGGAATACTATTGAGCTTAATCACATTCAGGCTTTTATCTGCCGCTTGAGCCCCCTCTCCTTGCGCTAGTAACCCCAAACGCTGCACACTCTTGCCAGCATCCAGACCTGCAGAAATAAGCCCTTCAGCCACGGCAGAGTAAATTAAAAAGTAGCTCGCATCACCGCCGTAACTTAATGTCACGCCGCGCCCCAGTAACAGATCGCGCCTAAAATCTGCAGGAATAATCAACAGACCATGGGCGCGGCCAGATTCTATCCAGCTTTTGGCCTCATCGATTGAGCCTACCTTAGCAATCACTTGAATTTTGGCACTAGCATCGGCATGGCGAATAAGCTGACGGCTTAACGATGAATGGTCGTGGTCAACCACCACCAGCTGCTGCTCTGTCGGCACTTGATTGAGATACGGTAGCGGATAAAGAATAGCGTAAAAAAGTACCCCACCGAATACTGTTAGCACTATGGTTTTATCAGCCAAAATAGCTTTTAATTCGGTGATGATAAGTTGTAAGAAGCTCATGCTAGTGCTCCTTCGGCGCAAGTGGAATGTTGATATTATCGGCAGCATCGAAGCCTTTTCTCGCCAATAAGCTAATCGGAATAAGCAGTAACAGAAACCCACTATAACTCGCAAACTGAGGCAAAGTAGCTAACCAACCTTGGCCATAACTGACGACCGCAATATGGGTTTCAATATAATGGCTCGACGGCATGATAACGCGCCACCACTGAGCTAGTTCTGGCATCTCATGGATAGGAAATGTCACCCCCATAAAGGCAAATGCCGGCGCGAACATAGCGGTACAGAAACTAATCACCCTAGCACTATCTTTAAGCGCAAAGAAGATAAGCAGTACCATTAACCACACCGCCAATAACATCAGTAGTTGTGCCACTAGCAGTAGCGTGAGGCTTCCAGCAATCGGCACACCTAAATACAGATAGATAAGCGCTAGAATAAAGCCGCCATGCAGCATTACTATTGGCGTATAAAACAATACTTTCGCCGCGATACCCTTCCACATACCAAGGGACATCCATTCAGCGGTGGTGTTCCAACGTAACTCCCGATTAAGGCTATTAGCAAACACCATCATGGCCACCAGCTGCAGTAAGGCTATCAATACAGGTGGAACCAGAAAACCCACATAGTTGTTATTGCGGTTAAATAGCGCGGTTGTTTGGCTACTAACAGGGCTTAGGTTTACCGCCACTCTGGCTTTAGGCACTCCGGCTGCAAGTTGTTTCAATGCCGCTAAGGGCTTTAAACCATCTGCCATGCTTGCTTGTAGCTGACTCGACAGTAACTTACCCACTAGCAGAAACTGACTGTTATATCGAATATCTATCGTCGGACTTTTACCGGTAAGCAGGTCACGTTTAAAGCCATGAGGTAAAACAAGCAATGCATAAACCTCTGCTTGTTGCATGGCGTCAACAGCGCTCGATAGATCGGTATAGCTAATAGGCTTTGTAACGGGGTTGGCTTGTAACTGTCGAGTAAGAGCGCGAGTAATTTGGCTTTGATCCAGATCGACCACGGCTACAGGCAGCTGTCTTGGTAAGCCCGCACTAAACAGCAACCATAAGCCAATAATACCCAATAGCGGAATATAGCTGATAAGCGCCAGCTGCCAAGGATCATCCAACAGGGCAGCAGTTTCTCTTTTTAGCATGTTTATCACAGCATCAGCCCCGTGCTACAGAGTGTTATAAAGCAAACAGAATAGACATACCGACTCTTAAGTCCGCAATCTCCTCATTAGGGCGCAGCTCAACTTGGAAAGTACGCATATCAAAATCATGACCACTTTCAGTTGCTCGCCAAGTCGCAAAGTCACCCATGACCGCAATATGGCTAACGGTAAACTCGACATCGCGTTCGAGCGCGGGGATGGTTAATAATAGTGTTTGTCCTTGTTTGACGTGCTTAAGCTGATCTTCACGCAGCTGAAACACCGCCCAAGCATCGCTCATATCGATTAAGCTCACCACCGGGAAACCACTCGGTGCTAACTCACCCGCCTGCAACAATACTTCGCTGACTTCAGCTATTTTTGGCGATCGCATTTGGCTATCAGCCAATATGGCATTCACTTCATTTACCGCGCCTTCAGCCATACGAGCATTCCCTGCCGCTGCGGCTTTAGTTTCGTCACGTGCACCTTCGTCCGCCATTTGGTACATTGCCAGCGCTGCTTGTTCGGTATACTTAGCAGCTTGCCACTGGGTAAAGGCTTCATCGCGTTTTTGCCGTGCAAGTACACCTTCATTAAATAGCGCCTCAATGCGCTCAAAAGTAGTATTGGCTAGTTTTGATGCCGCTTGTGCCTTTAACCATTGCTCTCTAGACGCTAATATTTGCTGTTTACGCGCGCCATTATCAGCCTCTTGCTGCATCGCTTTCGCTGCATCACGGCCACCCTCAGCTTGCATTAATTTAGCTTGTAGCTCAGGGCTGTAAATCGCATACAGCAGATCGCCTTGATTAACTCTGTCGCCACGGCGCACTAGAACCTGCTCGACACGACCGGGAACTTTTGAGGAGATATTATATTCACGGGCTTCAATCTGCCCCTGTAATACTTGTGATTTTGGGGTGTAAGCTAGCACCAGTCCGTAAGCTAATATCCCGATGAGTGCAATAATTGTTATTGCGGCCAAGATACGGTTAGTGCGCATTTCGTTCCCCTTGCTTAAGGCTTCTACCAATAAATTCATCTAACTGACCACTAATCGCCATCAGCCTGGCATATGATTGTATGTAGCGGTATTGGGCGCCCAGTTGCTGCGTCTCTACCGCGGTGAGTTTAAGTTCAGCATCTACTTTTTCAATTGAGGTCGATAGACCCTGTTTGAAAGCAATGTCACGTAAGCGCTTGTTCTCTTGGGCTAAGCTCAGTGAGGTATTGAGTGATACCACCTCCTCTTGCGCCTGCAGTAATTGGCGGTAACTTTGCTCTAGCAGAAGGTTCAAATCTTGTTGAGTTTGCGCTTTGGTATATCGAGCCTGCAACAGTGCACTCTTAGCGGCTTCAACCTTGCCGCTGCGGCCATCACGGCTTATCAGCGGAATATTTACCCCAACACCCAACATCCAATCGGGTTCCATTTTTGCAAACAGGCTATCGTCTTCATACAAGGTGTAATTGCCGTAAAGAAAAACCGTTGGGTAGTAACTGCCCTTTTCAACCTTGATAAGCCCTTGAGCTTGCGCCTCTTTAGCTTGAAGTAGCTTTAGTGCCGGATGCTGGTTCATGGTGAGCTGTGAAAGCTGTGGTAAAGAGGGCGCATTGTTCAGCATAAACAGTGTTGAGGTCGCATCAACCTCGCGCTCATGTAACATGCGTGACAAGGCAATCATTGCCATCTCTGATTGTCGTTTAGCACTGCCATAATTGACCTTGGCATTTTCGAGTGCGACTTGTGCATTAAGTCGCTCAACTTTGGCAATTTGCCCCTGCTGTTCAAGCTTTAGTGCATGTGATGCATGTAGCGTAAGAGATTCAACCAACTGCTTTTTTGTTTGCGCTAAGGTTTCTGTCACCGCCACAGCATAGTAGCGATCGACCAAGGTCACAAAGAGCTCTCGAGTCGTCAGCTTTAGCTGCTCCTCTTTTTCCGCAACCTCGGCTGCGTGTATGCTTTGCGCAGCAGTGATTTTGCCACCAGTGTAGATAGGCCACATAGCTTGTAAACTAGAGCGGAAGATATCTTGTTCGGTAAAAGGGGTAATAAACTGTGAAGCGGGGATCCCAGCCAATGCGCTACCGAGTGCTGGTGGCAAGGTTGCTGGATCCATTGAAGCTAACGGATTAAGATCACGTAAATCCATCTCAATCGGTTTTTCTAAACGTGTATAACTGCCGGTGAGGTTAATTGAAGGTAAATTCATGTCTTCGCCAGCCACTCGCTCAGCCTCGGCACGATTGACCTCTTGCATGCCAGCCTGCAATTTATCACTCACCTTGAGTAACTGATCCCAGGCTTGATCAAAAGCGATGGGTTTGGCTTGTATCGACAGGGGGAGAATCAACAAAAGAGCACAGAGCGAACGTTTCATTTACACCTCTAGAGTTAATACTCTAACAATTTAGTGAATAATACCATTGCTTACAACTGCTCGCTAGGATCTAGCGCAATACGTCGACTAAATCCTAGTGTGATTTTGCTCTTAGGCAGTACCACCCACTGTCAACTTATCCAGTTTCAATGTTGGTTGACCAACACCCACGGGAACACTTTGACCATCTTTACCGCACACCCCAACGCCTTTATCCAGCTCAAGATCATTACCTACCATCGAGATCTGGCTCATAGACTCTGGTCCATTACCTATCAAGGTTGCCCCTTTAATTGGCTGAGTGATCTCACCATTCTCAATGAGGTAAGCTTCAGAGGCAGAAAACACAAACTTACCCGAGGTGATATCCACTTGGCCACCGCCAAAGTTAGGTGCATAAACCCCTTTCTTAACAGATTTGATGATCTCTGCAGGATCAGACGTGCCCGCTTCCATATAGGTGTTTGTCATCCGTGGCATCGGCAAATGAGCATAAGACTCACGGCGACCGTTACCCGTAGAGCGTTCACCCATAAGGCCTGCATTGAGTTTATCTTGCATATAGCCTTTCAAGATCCCCTCTTCAATCAATACAGTCTTCTGGGTAGGGGTGCCTTCATCATCGATGCTCAATGAGCCACGACGATCGGGCATGGTGCCATCGTCAACCACAGTGACTAATGTAGAGGCGACTTGCTGACCCATTTTACCACTAAAAGCACTACTCCCTTTACGGTTGAAATCACCCTCTAAGCCATGTCCGACCGCTTCATGTAGCAATACACCAGGCCAGCCAGCGCCGAGTACCACAGGCATCTCTCCTGCTGGTGCATCAATCGCTTGTAGGTTTACTTGAGCTTGGCGCACAGCCTCACGAGCAAAAGCAAAGCAATATGGCAAGCCATCATCGCCATCAGCCAGCAGCACATCGTAACTATGACGTCCGCCACCGCCTGAACCACCGCGTTCACGCTTGCCATCTTGCTCTAAAATGACACTGCAGTTAAATCGAACCAGTGGTCGAATATCGGCTGCTAAGGTGCCATCACTGGCGGCGACTAATATCTCTTCATGCACACCAGTTAAACTAACCACCACTTGAATAATTCGCTCATCTAGACTGCGAATATAGGCATCGGCCTCTTTGAGCAGAGCTATTTTCTTAATCTCTTCCATGGCTGCAATGGGATCTGAACTTAGGTAAAGCGCTTTATCGTGCTGCTGCTTCCACGCATTAACCTGTCCGCTGCCACCCGATTTTGCAATACCACGAGCAGCGTTTGCAGCCGCTTCCAATGCTGCTGGATTAATTTCATCAGCGTAAGCAAAACCTGTTTTTTCGCCCGTAATCGCTCTAACACCAACGCCGCGTTCAATATGAAAACTGCCGTCTTTAACGATACCATCTTCTAAAACCCAAGATTCGTGGCGACTCCCTTGAAAATACAGATCTGAGAAATCGATTTTATGCTCATGAATACACTTTAAATAGCGCTGTAGATCGTCTATCGCCAGTCCGTCTTGTAGCAGGCTGTGTCCAACTTGGGTTAAAAATGACATCAATTCTCTCTCTTGACCAAATATAGTTCTTTTTAGAAACCCTTAATAAAAAGCATCTCTAGATGATTTAAAATGTTCGTACTAAATGTTGTTAATTATAGGCTAATCTACTTGAGCCTTACTCGCTAAGCATGACTGGTTCAGTTGCGGTGACTTAAATCGATTATGATCTATTATCGGCATTTTTTGGCGGACAGCGTGTAGATCACACATGTTCAGTTCAGCATTGACCCAACCGGTACCCGTTGGCTTTTGGGCTAAAATATCTCCCCAAGGGCTGACAATCATACTTTGACCCCATGTCTCGCGACCGCCGTTATTATGAACACCCCATTGCGCAGCGGCGAGCACAAAGCATTGGGTTTCAATAGCCCTAGCTTGTAATAGTACTTGCCAATGCGCCTCACCGGTTACCTTAGTAAAGGCTGCTGGCAATGCAATAATCTCAGCACCCGCTTCGCGTAGAGCTCTGAATAGATCGGCAAAACGAATATCGTAACAAATAGCTAAACCCAACTTACCGAAAGGGGTATCAACCACAGTAATGTGTTTGCCAGGGCAAAATGCATCACTTTCACGATATTGCTTAGTGCCATCTGATACTTCAACATCAAATAGGTGTAATTTATCGTAACAACCCAATACGCTAGCATCAGTATCAAACACATAGCAGCGGTTATAGATCCGGCCATCTTCAGCCAAGATAGGAATGCTCCCCGCCACCAGTACCACACTATATTTAAGTGCTAATGCGGCTAAATCTAGTTTAAGTTGACTGTGTAATTCATCTGTTGCGTATTCGAGTTGCTGGCTTTCTTGCCCACCAAATAACAAGCAACACTCAGGTAATACCACCAACTGTTGATTATCATCTTGCTGAGGTAATAACTTAAGCTGCGACTCGATAAATGCGAGATTCTCGATTACGCTGCGACTGCTCTGACATTGCAGTAGGCTGACTTGCATCTGACTCTCCCTGTATCAACTTTAAAGCTGGCATCTCTTTGCCGCTGTTTTTTAAATTCGATTGCTCTATTGCTGCATCAGTATGGCGAGTTGCACTATCAAGCTCAGTTATTGCCTCGCTGTCCGCGGAACTTATATCTACAGCAGTCTCTACTGGTCTAAGTTCTGAAGCTACCCGAGCATCTTTAATACTTGGCGCTGATGCACCGCCTTGACCATCATTCTGAGTAGGTTCAACAGCCTTTTTAGGCAACACAGATTCAGGAATTTCAATCTCTTTGCTCTTACGCTCTAGCTCTTCAAGCTTAGGATCAGACATGGTGCCTGTCAGTCTAAAGCGGATCTCAGAAATAACTTCAATAACTGGTTCAAGCACCTTGGTCAGTGCAAAAGCACCCAGCCCTAGTGTCCAACCTCCCGTACTGAGTAACACCACGGTAGGCACGCTTGAGGCCAACTTTGGCACAAAACGAATATCATAATTTAAGCTTTCACTCATTAAATCGGTATAGCCACGTACTCGCATATTACCCGCTACTGCTTTCATCTCGGTATCAGTGGTTTTAACCACTCCGTTATCAAGCATCAAGGTGCCAGTGAATGAGTCAAAGTATAACCCTTTGCCAAACACATCAGAGAAATCGAGTGATAACTTACGCAATAGTGAGTCGAGACTAAATAACGAGAATATTCGCGCTCCTTTATCGCTCACCTCTGACAAGTGGCCTTTCCCTAAATCAAACTCCACTTGGCCATTTAATGTTTCTAGTGAAAAAGCATAGGGTGCCCCTATCCAGGATATTTCGGCTGTCGCCGCTGTTGGCGCGTCTTTTAGCCCAGGGTCAAAGCCAAGCTGCTCGGAGAGGTGATCGAACTTTGTCGCATCAAGGCTTAAGTTAAATGAGGTAAAGCTGGCACCATTAACCATTGACCATGAACCATTACCGCGCAGTTTCACCTCAGGCGTTGTCATCGACAATGTCTGGATACTGTAAGTTTCCCCTTCAGGCGCCGCTTGCAGCACTAAATGACCCATAGGGCGCTCAAAAATCATAAAGTCATCAACATCGACTGCTAACGGTGGCAAGTTTGCCAGCACAGTGTCTGACTTATAATGGGCTGTATCATCAGTTTTTGCTATCGGCGACAGGTAAAGCTTAGTCGCGACCACTTTAAGCCCCTGCTGTACCCAATCGGGATAAAAATCTATCCGTCCATCAAACTGTTGCGATGTTGCCTCGAAGCGCCAAGAATGCTCATTCGGTGTGGCATCAAAATGAAGTTCATTAAGAGTTTGTCCCATCAAGTTCAGCTCATTAAAATTAGCTTCGATAGATAACAGCGGTGGGAAAAATGCTTTCGAAGCCACAGGCTTATCTTCGCCCTCTTCAAGCGGAGATGGTGATGATTTAGCAGTAAAGCCTTGAATAATAGGCAGCCAAGGGGAAAACTCCGTTTTGTCCAAGTCTATCTGTAGGTGTCCCTGTTTTTTACGTAGCCGATCACCAGGCTTGAATAGACGCCCCAGTAGCAGATCAAAGTGCGCCAAGGCGTTACCTGATTCAAGATCAAAGCCGCCCCAAAACTCCAACTGCTTATTGAGCTTTATCCCAAGAGATGATTGCTTGTTATCGCCAATGAGCTCCGCAGTAAATACCGCCGGTTGCGACGCCGCTTTTGTAAAAGGTGCCGGTAGCGCTAGTTCAGTACCCACCATATCACTATCAACATGTGCTTGGATCCGATAGCCAGTTGGGTCAAATATCAACATTAAACCGCCAGACCAATCGATACTACCCTTATAGTAATCACTCAAGGGGTTATCGAGTGCTGCAGGCAGCTTAGCCAGCTGCCACTGGCCTTGTAAATCTACATTGACCGCATAGTTTCTATTAACACTGCCCGTATCAAAGCTAAACAGCAGTGGTTGCCCATACATCAATGCATGGATGTCACTGCCAGTAACGACATTATTAGTAAACTGTACTTGGCCAGTTACGTTATCAAGCTCAATTCCAGGCTCACTAACATACACGGGGGTGTTGTCAAAATTCACCGTGCCTTTAATAACGGCATCGGCACCTTCATACAGAGGAATATTGAGGTCAATTTTTCCGGTGATATCACCGCTAATTTGCACTACATCAAGTGTCGAACCAACCGAATCAACCAAGGGCGAACGTTGAATAACCGCATTAGCAGCTTCGGCTTTAGTGGCCAAATCAGCTTTGACGACTAACAAGCTCTCGTGGTTCATCGCAGGAATACCGATATAGGCGCCATCTGCTGACACGTCCATCAATTGACCTTTATTGACCCACAAATCCATCGCAGCATTCTCAAACAGCGCCGAAAGATTTAAATCCGTGACTGCAGGCCAAGTATCCTGAAATTTAAAGTTAGCATCCGCTAAGGTGAAACCTGCTTGGAAAACACCACTGCTTTCAGAGTAAGGGTAATCCTGAAACGCACCATGCCAAACGATGACGGCATCATCGGTTTTACCCGCTTTTAATGCCCCGGTTAAATAATCTACCAAGCCATTACTCATGCCTTTAAGCGGAAAGTAACGATGCGCATTTGCTACATTATGAATATCAAGTTCGGCCAACAGCGCCATATGAGTTGCAGTGGAAAACTCGAGTCGAGTCGCAGCATCAATAGAGATATCAGCATTACTAAAATGCAGTTTGGGAAGTGATAGCCCTGAGGTTACGAAATCAAACTGGCCTTGAAATGCATCACCCATGATATCAAGTGGCGCTTCAAAGCCACCATCAAAGTCGAGCACATATTGCTGCGATGGCAGTGAAAACTGTAGCATTTCATTAGTAACGACTAACTTGGCGTCAATAGCCGAAACCCCTGGAATGCCGGCATGTGCTTGCCAACTAACATTATTAATATCTACAGAAAAACTCGGTTGCTGCTCATTGAGCACCCATTGAAAATGGGCATTGTCGACTTCACCTTTAGGGCTCAAAGATTGCCAAGCAACTAAGGCGGCTAAATCGATACCTGGAATGAGCGGTAACAACGGCAATACTGTGTTTAGGTCTAACTGATTTAAATAAGCGTCGACGCTTTCGCCCCGTTGCGTCGCGCTCAATACAGGTGATGGCCAAAGCTCACCATTGGTTGCAAAAGTGAGGTCGTGACTGCTTAAAGACCAGCCCTCGGCATTGGGTTGCCAACGCATTGCTCCTGCTTGAATTGAAAACTTCTGCGCTTCGTCATTTAAAAACCACTCCAACCAGCTCGGTTGAAATGCTACTGTCGCGCCGTTAATCTTGTTATTCGCAAAGCTTACCCAAGCTTCTAAATTAACCACACCTTCAAGTAATAGCTTTTTATTTGCATCGAATGGATTAGGTTGACGTGATGCCCATTCGCCAATATCGAGTGACGCTGCCGCCAAATAAAGCTGCCCGACTAATGAGTTAGGTTTATGGCCATCACCTTTAATATCTACGCTTAATGCCAGCTGTTCAACTTCTGAAGCCTCTTCGTCTAAAAACAGCTTCCCTTGGCCACGGTGACGCTTTTCGGTGTTACGCCATTCCATATCTTTAATAAAAATAGGTCGATATTGATGTTTTTGGCTTAATAGCTGAATACGTGCATTGGTTACCGAAAAACGCTCCAATTGCTCTAACATCAGCTGATAGATCCAATCGGTCTCCATCTTTGTATTTGATGTCACGGGAGAAGATGCCAAACGGTCGAGATCGAGTGCTACGTTAACCCCATCAAAAATCACATCTTCAATTTGCGGTGTTGCCGTTAGCAAGGTTTGCCAAAAATCAAATTTCACATGCACCTGCTCAAACAGCAAGGTCACTGGTAGTTTTTCTTGAGAGGGAAGTACAAAATTCTTAACCGTTAGCGCAGGACCAAAGGCCTGCCATTCGGCTTGCAACTTACCCACTTGCACTTCCACTTGATACTTATTATGAATATAATCAACTAGCTCTAATCTGACTTGATCAAGCTGAGGCAATAGCCCTCGGAACAAGCTTACGACCAGCGCAAAAAGCACCAAGACGATAGCCAGGGTTTGCAGGCAAACTCTAGGAAGGTTAAATTTACGAGGCTTGCGTGACACTACATTATCACCACGTCAAATTTATTTTGGGTATACATAGGCTCACTCTGTAAACGAACCCGTTTAGAAACATACACCTCAAGCTCCGCTAGTATATGGCTCTCATCACCCTTAAGGCTGTGGTAAACCGCTGGCGCGCAATAAACTAAAAATTCATCGGCATCGTAGCCTTTGTTTAAACGAATAATCTCTCGAAAGATTTCATAGGACACTGTTTCGACCGTCTTTAAACTGCCTGTGCCAAGACATGCGGGGCACTCACCACACAAGACATGCTCTAAACTTTCGCGAGTACGTTTACGTGTCATCTCGACCAAACCAAGACCGGAAAAACCACTGATATTGGTCTTTACTCTATCGATTGATAATGCAGCCTGCAGGCTCGAAAGCACGCGCTTTTGATGTTCGGTTTCTAACATATCAATAAAGTCGATTATGATAATGCCACCAAGATTGCGTAGCCTTAACTGACGCGCGATGGCCTGAGTGGCTTCAAGGTTGGTGTTAAAGATGGTTTCCTCAAGATTACGATGACCGACAAAAGCACCAGTGTTGATATCAACAGTGGTCATGGCCTCTGTTTGATCAATAATCAAATAACCGCCTGACTTTAACTCGACCTTGCGTCCTAATGCTCGCTGCACTTCATTTTCGACATCATAGAGATCAAAAATAGGTATAGGTCCGTTGTAATGTTCTAACTTGTTAGCAATCTCAGGCATAAACTCATGGGCAAACTGCTGCAGCTCTTCATAGGTTTGCTGAGAGTCCACTTGAATTTGGTCAAGCTCTGTACCGACAAAGTCTCGTACGATTCTAACCTGTAGTGCCAAATCTTGATAAAGCAAAGACACACCACGGCGCTTACGGCGCTCGCTGACCTTTGCCCATACACGTCGTAAAAAAGCGGCATCTTGCACCAGTTCATCTTCACCCGCACTCTCTGCGGCGGTACGAATAATAAAGCCACCATCGTCATCCACAAATGGCTCGGTAATTTTTTTAAGTCTGGCACGCACCTCTTCAGTTTCAATGCGTTGAGATACACCAACATGGCTCGAACCCGGCATAAAAACGAGGTAACGCGAAGGCAGGGTAATGTCTGTAGTTAAGCGTGCGCCTTTAGTGCCGAGCGGATCTTTAACCACCTGCACCATAATATCTTGGCCTTGCCTAACCAGCTCCGCAATGTCACGCACAACAAAGTTACCCTTCTCAACATCAGCCACACATTCGGTGTGCGGTACAATGTCTGAAGCGTGTAAAAAGGCGGCTTTATCTAAGCCAATATCGACAAAGGCAGCCTGCATACCGGGTAATACTCGGCTGACTTTTCCTTTATAAATGTTGCCCACTAAGCCACGTTTCATGCGTCGCTCTATGTGCACTTCTTGCAAAACACCATGCTCTACCAATGCGACTCTCGCTTCGGTTGGTGTCACATTGATTAGCAGTTCAGAACCTATTTTTCGCTGTACTCTGCCTGGCACGATTCGACCTATATTCACAACTCACCCCACTTAGGGAAATAGCTAACTTAAAAGGATTT
This sequence comes from Shewanella sp. KX20019, assembly GCF_016757755.1. Classification (NCBI taxonomy): domain Bacteria; kingdom Pseudomonadati; phylum Pseudomonadota; class Gammaproteobacteria; order Alteromonadales; family Shewanellaceae; genus Shewanella; species Shewanella sp. KX20019. The sequence goes on from NZ_CP068437.1 coordinate 4,543,137, forward strand.
GGCGTTACTGACACGTTTTAGAATCTAGAGCTTAATTTTTATTATTAATTATCAAAAGACTAAAAAACATTCATCTCACACAACAACGCACGGGTTTCTACCAAAGGTAACCCAACTACCGCGGAATAACTCCCCTCAATAGCTTCTACAAAACTGCCACCTAGACCTTGGATCCCATAGGCACCCGCCTTATCCATAGGCTCGCCAGTGGTAATATAAGCCAAAATATCAGACTGGCTCATTGGGCAAAACTGCACGCCAGTGGTCACTAATTTAGTGAGCGTTTGCTTCCCATCTGTTACCGCGACAGCCGTCATCACTTGATGCGCCTTGCCCGCAAGCCGAGTTAATATCGCCTTGGCATCGGCTTCATCTTTTGGCTTACCTAAAATATCATTGCCTAATACCACGATCGTATCTGATCCCAGTACCACAACCGTCCCCTTTGTAGGGTATAAACTCAGCCCGGCGAGCGCTTTTTCTTTCGCCAAGCGCACCACAAAGCTGGCTGCCGATTCGCCAGCACGATGGCTCTCATCAATATCAGCGGCCAAGATATCAAAGCCAAATGGTTTTTGTGCAGCTGAACTTAAAAAGCTCAGTTGGGCTAATAATTCTTTACGCCTTGGCGACGCCGAAGCGAGTACTAACTTCATCTTACAATACCTTTTCGGTAATTCGCGATCATGCTGACGGAGTCAAAGTGCATTGATTTCGATACTGACAATAAGCAAACTTTAGTGACAGTTTGGCCACGCTAACGGACTTTATATAAACGCCTTACACGGCGTAGGCTCCAAAATAACCATGGCCACATGATCAAACTTGAAAATGCGGGATAAAATAGACTGATATCAAAGCTGGCAGTGTCGGTGACAAACTGCACCCAAAAAACAATCAGGTTATAAAGGGCAACTTGTGTTGCCACCAGCAGTGCTTGTTGCCACATAGGGAAGTTACGTAAACGCTGAAAATGCAGCACCACAACATAGACCACAACAGACATAGCAAATGCTCTAATGCCTAGGGTTGCCCCGAGCAATATATCCAGCATAACACCCAGCATCCATGCCGTTAATATGTTGTATCTATGTGGCAGTGCCATCGCCCAATAGATAATCACCAACAATAACCAATCGGGACGCCATGCTTCGACAAGTTCGGGCAATGGCATAATTTGAAATAACATCGCCACCAATAAGCTTAGCCAAACGACCCAGCGGCCATTTGCGACATGTAAACTCATTGCGCGGACTCCTTAATAACGTTTAGCGCTTCTTCAACACCTGTAGGTGTTATCAGCTCTGCTGCATCCGCTTCAATATCTGGCCAAATTAACAGTAGGTAACGAATTCTGTCTAAGGCGGCTAGCGGCTGAGCGATCACAGTCGCATAGTTTTTACCATCATCTCTCTTGACCGTCATCACTCGCGCAACAGGGTAACCTTCGGGAAAACGCTTACCCAGTCCAGAAGAAACTAATAAGTCACCCGCTCGCACATCGGTACTTTTAGCGACATGGCGCAACTCAAGCTCATCAATAGAACCGGTGCCCACAGCCATCATTCTGACATCATTGCGGGTAAGTCTAACGGGAATACCATGGGAGGTATCCGAGAGTAGTAACACCCTGCTAGTCAACTCGCTAACCTGCACCACCTGCCCGACAACACCTTGTGCATCGACTACAGGTTGACCAACATAAACACTGCTACGTGAGCCGCGGTTCAATACCACGTATTGATGAAAAGGATCGCTGGCAACTTCCATCACTTCGGCGACGACTTTCTTAGCATCCATATGAACCGGGGAGCCTAACAGGCCGCGTAAACGGTCGTTTTCTTGGCGTAGATGCTCGAAGCGTTGCAAGCGTTCACTCATTAACAACTGCTGTCGTAATAGCTCCTTATTTTGTTTAGCCAACATATTTCGAGTAGCCAAACTTTCTGCAGATTCATCAAGTAATACCCCAGGGATATTAGCGACATATTGCAGTGGACTTAAAAGGGAGGAGAGGGAGTTACGCACAGGCTCAAGCCTGTCATTTGCAACAAGCAAAATCACTGACATGATGACAGCTAAGGTCAATCTAAATTGGTTGGAAATACCACGAACAAAAATTGGCTTCATAAAAAGCTAGGGCGGTAATCACCGCCCTTTTTTAACCGTCTTAAGTTTCTTCAGAGAAAAGGTCGCCGCCGTGCATATCGATCATTTCGAGGGCTTTGCCACCACCACGAGCTACACAGGTAAGTGGATCATCGGCAATCATCACTGGTATACCAGTTTCTTGCATTAATAATCGGTCCAGATCACGAATAAGCGCACCGCCCCCCGTCAATACCATACCGCGCTCTGAAATGTCAGAGGCTAATTCTGGTGGAGACTGTTCAAGTGCGACCATTACAGCACTGACAATGCCCGATAACGGCTCTTGCAGCGCTTCTAAAATTTCATTGCTATTGAGTGTAAAGCTGCGAGGAACACCTTCTGCAAGGTTACGGCCACGCACTTCAATCTCTAATACTTCATCGCCAGGGTAAGCGGTACCAATAGTATGCTTAATACGTTCAGCAGTTGCTTCACCGATTAGGCTTCCGTAGTTGCGACGAACATAGTTGATGATAGCATCATCAAACTTGTCCCCACCGATACGAACAGATGATGAGTAAACGACGCCGTTTAGCGAGATAATGGCGACTTCAGTGGTACCACCACCAATATCGACAACCATAGAACCTGTCGCTTCGGATACTGGAAGGCCGGCACCGATTGCGGCAGCCATTGGCTCTTCAATCAAATAGACTTCGCGCGCACCTGCACCCATGGCTGATTCGCGAATAGCACGGCGTTCAACTTGAGTTGCACCAACGGGTACGCATACCAAAACGCGAGGGCTTGGGCGGAATACACTGTTGTTATGAACTTGCTTGATAAAATGCTGTAGCATCTTTTCGGTCACATAAAAGTCGGCGATGACACCATCTTTCATTGGACGAATTGCTTGAATATTGCCAGGAGTACGTCCTAGCATCTGCTTTGCTTCAGTACCGACGGCCGCAACCGACTTCTGACCAGAACCAGACCGCTCCCCACGGATGGCTACCACTGAAGGTTCGTTCAAAACGATGCCCTCTTCGCGGACGTAAATTAGCGTGTTAGCTGTACCCAAATCGATCGAAAGATCATTAGAAAAAATGCCGCGTAGCTTCTTGAACATGTAACCAGCCTGTCTCTGTGGAGTCGAAGAAAAAAGAAATCAGGTAACTTTATCATGCTTCTTGAATTCCACAAGACCGCAGACGTTAACATTTGCTAATGAAGCCAAGTTTTTGCAATATCTGCGCTAAAGAGTGAGTCAAAAGTTTGCCTTATTCACGGCTTAATGACGCTTAGTTAACTTCTCGCCAATATATAATGCGATCGTGGCCTCGATAGGTACCGAAGAAAGCTGTCGCCCGAGGATCTTCAAGTGCGGCGCTATCAAAATTCCAATACCATTGTAGCCATTTATCAACATGCAACTGTAATCCAACTTCGCCCTCCGCATTGGGCGCAGGGAAGTAGATAAAGCTATTACCTAACCCAATCGCCCCCGCTTTCCCGCTGCCACCGGTGTTGGTGAAACCCTCTACGGCGCCAAGTCCGGCGTCAGGCCTCAGCACTAAACCAGTATCGTCGACAACTGTTGCGGTTGTGGTATCGAAAACTGAACAACTGTCTTGTGCATTATTCACCCACTGAGCACTGCTATTAACATATTCGGTGCCAAGCGCTAAACGTAACTCTTCTGACGATGGACCAAAAGCATTGTGCATCACCAAGCGGCCATAGCGCATTTCAAAATTGTCATTTTCTGCAATATCGTTAAAGGTAAAGCCGATGCACGCCTTGTCTGCAGACTCGCGATAACAGATCCCATCTTCATCGGTGACATCAGCAACCGACAGTTCTAAATCAAACTGCGCATTAAAGGGCTTTGCTAGCGATGCTGTGCGGGCATAGTGCACTTGTGCGTCAGATAAGTAAGCACGTCGAATGGTATTACTGCTATCGGTCGAGTAATATTTCACTGTGCCAGATTTAGGGGACTCGTCTAAGACTTGCAGACCGGCGCCATCTTCAGATATAGCGCCTGAAGTATCGCTATAGCTGCGATCATTCCAAACTCTGCCGTCATAGCGCCACCAATCATCAAGTTGGTAATTGCTAGTGACTCCATTGGCTTTATTTCTGCCGACGACCTTAATGGTTGGCTCACTACCAACCGCAAAGCCAAATGGCTGGTCCATATAAGTGAAACTAGCGCAAGTGGCACTTAGCGCTGGTGTATTCTCTTCAATCGCTAGGAAGAATGGGCTAAAACGGCCAAATATCTCACTACTCGATTGCGACTCGCTAATAGCCACTCCCATGTAATCGATGTCGCCATCCAATGAAAAACCAATAGCCCCGACTTCTGAATATGTTTGGTTAGTCAGTTTTAGTGGCGCACCATTGGCCTTGGTAAAGCTAATCTGGCTTTGCCCGATAGTGCCTAACCCACCGTCCATCGTGTCGTTGGAGTTAATCGCTAGCGGCGCTTTAAGTATGGGTTTTATCTTAATGTCGCTTAGCTGGAAGTTCTTTAGCGCGGGTCTACTTTTATAGGGAGTACTATCGTCAACGCCGCAAACAGCCTTAACATTCAGCTTAAAATCATCTCCCGCTTTCGCGAACAGTGCACAATCGGCGGTGATACAGCCATCACTACCAGAGTCATTAAAGAAGTGAAAACCATCAGGTGCCGAAACAAACTCATTTGTATGTTGCAGCAATTCAATATCACCACTGCCATCAGGCGCTTCAATAGAGGCACTAGCAATTAATGCGATCTTTCCCGCCTCTGGATAATTGACATTCAAGCTAGCCTTACCGTCGCTATCAAATTTAACCTGTAGGCCTTGGGGCGTACCACTTTCAAGCGTCACTGAACTTGACGGCGTGTTTTCACTATTAACCGTAAGCTTAGCGCGCTCAATGACATCACTACTGTTAGGGCTAACGTGGTTAAAATCCATATCGACAGTACGAGTTTCGCCGGAAAATAATGGCACGCACTGCTGAGTTTGGGTGTCCTTTTTCACTGCAAACAGCTCAAAGCTATTACTATTTTTACAGGCAGTGCTGTTGTCTACGTCAAAATATAAGCCGCTATCTGAAAATGTTAATGTACAATTTTCATTCGCCACCAATACATTATCAATGTAACAAGTGTAGGTACCGGATGGGACAGTCCCACCTAAGCCTACTTTGACGTTTCCAACCTCGGTGTGCCATAAGTCAGTCACAGTTGAGCCCACAAAAGTTTCTGTTTTATAGCTTTGGTCATCTTTAGTTAACTCGACGGTGGCCGGATCTGCTAATTCTGAATGACAGTCCACATCGCTACAGGCTCTAATGGTGATCTCTTTCGCCGCACAGGTCAGTCCATTGGAGCTGAAACTAATACGGTAATGGTTAGTTGCAGGTGGCTCGACGGTATATTCAAAGGCAAAGTAGCCAATATCCTCGACTGTATGCCGACGCTCTGGATCTTGATAATCTTCATCAATGACAAAGCTCACTTTTTTAGAAAAAGACTCCATAGTACAACGACGCACCCAGCCACCATCAGGCCCTGCGCGTGAGTTCTTATTTGCAATAGTAATAGGTTGAGTTGAATAGTCTTGTTGATATCCGTACTGGTTAGGATAATCACACTGCTCTTGCAAACGTAGCACGCCACCAATTGAGTTCTGCGCGTTGTAAAATTCATACCTAATGCTTTCACCAGCAATATTCATACTGCCATGACCTAAACCCGCTACATATCCAATTAGCTCATCATCATTAATCGTGCTGTAGAGCTCAGAAGCTTCTATCGCAATATCAAATTCATCACTAGCGACATTGTTAATGACCGTGGTGATAAAGCTATTATTGGCCTGAGTAAATGTTTGACCGAGCATAGCTGGTGCAGGCATTTCATCAGTTGCGCCAAAAGCGTGCTCGAAGGTCACATTGCTATAGCCAGGATTTGACCCCGAAGCGTTCTTGCCTTGGAATTTACTGGTTAAAATAGTGCCAGCTTGCAGCGCTTTTCCTCTTGCTAGAAACTTATATCCAGGCTCCATGACAAAGTAATCAACGCTTGTCATTTTCTGAGACAACGTCGATGAACCAGATGCATTGACTTGCTGAATACTGGCATCATCAGGCCCTCTTGAAACAACTCTGACAGTGGCAGGGTTGTCACTTTTTGCAATAGCGCCATCAATAGTCGGCATGACCATTACAATTGGTGCAGCCGCGTAGCTATTGGTGAAAGAGATGGCTGCATTACCACTTGAATCCAACGTGACTCTACCAAACTCAAACTGTGGAGCAGGACAAGTTAATAAGCTAGATGCTGGCACTATGGAAAGCGAGCTTTGCGAGGGCTTTTGCCAATAGAGCCTAAAAGATTCATGACCAAAGGCTTCATGAAATCTCAACTCAATAGAATGAGTACCCTGCTCTAGTGATACTTTTCCCTGATAGCTTGTGCAGTTACACGTTGCATGAGCATCATAAAAACCAGTTACCACCTCGCCATCAATTAGCAACTCGATGGCATCATCACCATCAACCGCAAAGGTGTACTCACCCGTTTCAGGAGCATCAATGAACCCTTCAAAAATACCTAAGTACAGATCTTGGTCAGCCGAATTATTGGAATGAGGGTTAATGCGACTGCCTTTTTGATCTAGGTTAGTCTCAATCGATTCACCAATCTGCAGTGTTGTCTTCTTGACAGTATCAATTAGATCTTCAAATTCATCATGATCTTCAGGGCTATCACCTTCGTCATCCCAATCACTCGCATCATATGTACGATAGGTTAGCCCTTCGACGTTATCCTGCCCCGTTAAGCATTGAGCTGGCACGGGGGGCTTGGGAGGGTTAACTGGAGCTAAATCACAATTTGGTACCAGATCAATCAAATTGGATCTTGCATCAAATACCACTCGTGCCCTATTTGCGAGACTAATGTAATTTGCTGTTAGTGCACCTTCAACATCAGCGCCATAACTCATAACCAAGTTATGCTCTGAAACTACATGACCTCTCATGAATGAATTGGTCGCTAAATCAATATCTCCATAACCATAGAGAACAAATAGCTCCGAACGATAAGGATATAAACGGTTGTATTGCACAAAACGATTACGCACAAAAAAAGCTACAGTACCATCGGTAGGCCATTCCACTGTAACATTTTTTAGAATCGTTAGATTCTCTATCCAATACTGCCCCGGCTCTAACTGCAAGGTACCGGATTCCATATACAAAGACTTTAGTCGATAAATGCCTGAACCATCTTGAGATGTAAATCTCACAGTATTACCCCTAGAAAAAACACTGTCATACTCACCGTCAGCAACCGTAATAATATTATCCACCGCATCTGACGGGCCAAGATCTTTAGTACTGCTCGAAAGGCACTGCTCAAATGACAGCCTATCACTGGGTAATTCGGCAAGGTAGTTACCAGCCTTACAACCTTTAGCATTCCTCCCCGGATAACATGACTTACCGAAGTCTTCAACTTGCTCGCTCGGTAGCATACCGTTAGTTGGCGCATTATCAAGCCTAGAACCATTATAAAATCGAATGAGGCTTGAGGATTGATATGAGTTAACGCCAGCTTTAAAAGTATTACGCCAATCGCCCGCCACGGCACTCCCTGTGCACAAAAGAGATACAAATATCAATAAAACAAATTGGAAAGATCGCTCTAATCTAATCACGTGCTTCTACCTCCACGGTGCGATTCACACGGATGCAACTGGCATCGCTATTGCTACCTGAGCCACATTGTCCGGTGCTACAGGTTGCAGTACTTCTTATAAGGTATTGAGTCATATTAATCGGCAGTGTTGTAGTGCTGACAGCGTTGCAGCTGATAACAACCGAGCAGCCATGAAACCCGACCAAACCAGTATCAGTTCCAATATTCCATGGTACTTTAGCTGCGTTAGTATTACAGGTCCCCACACCGACTTGATCGACAGGAAAAAGTTCGGCTAAAGCGCGATCTGCACCGCTATTGGCTGCGGAAAATGCCCGTGCTCCCCACACTTCAAGGCTAATTTGTTGATCGGCATCATCTAGCACATTGATCAATGCCGCTGCCAGTAAGAACATCACAGTGATGATAAACACACCAATTATCAATGCGCTACCACGCTGCTTAGTTAAAAGCTGCACTTGAATACGGTTCAATCTTTTTTGCGACCGGTTAAGGGACATTTATCACCTGCACTTGATGATGATACTGTAGCGATTGCCCCTGCACATCAAACAGGGGGTTGAGATGAACAATGGCATTATTCTGTAATGTGCCGGGGGAATAAGCCATTGGGTTATTTGTCGCTATGGTATTCACTATATTCTCGGCCATTAGTACCCCGGCTCCCATATTAGCAGGGGGGGGCTGGTTTATCGGGTTATTAAAGCCGTAACCGGCGTAGCGATTAAGCTGGGCTAGCTCGTCGGTGACCTTCTCAAAACAGTAACTCACAGCGCCAGTCACACCAAAGTAGCGCTGCCGCGGTGACATCTCGTCAAACTGGACACTTCTTTCAAATTCCACATCTGTGGCATTGGTAAGCGCACTGTTGGTGATCTCTTTTATAGCAAATAGTTTACCCGTCGTGCCATTGGCGGAGGTGTACACATCTGCAGGCCTTAGAGGATAAACGAGTAACTGTTGATCTTTAGTTAGCGGCGCACTATCGCTTGCTTGCATGACTAACGCCGTATCAGCCGACGGCAGAGGCTTTATTGGCGCTAGGATATAAGAAGCGCTAGATGCAATCGGCATCATCTCAATGCATTGCCAATCATCGCCACTGCTGCGAACGCGAATACTATTAGGCACCGCATTGCGAATGTCTCGAGTCATGCGCTCTATGGCAAAGCGGCTTTGACTCATCACCTGTTCAACAGAAGTTGAATCAATAAATATGCGAGTACCAAAAAGAAGAAAACTACTCACGCCCAGCACCAGAATACCAAGAATAATAACAACGGTGACCATTTCGACCAAAGTAAAACCGCTAGCCTGAAGACTTAGACCTCCTCTACGGCGAGGATTAATCATTAATGGCTTAGACATTAATAGTTCCTCCGGATAGCGTTATAGGTGATCACCTCACCGCTCGGTGTTGTTACATTGATGGTCACCAGTTTACTATTTAGGCTGAGGGGGTCGTTATACGCAACTATCACTTCTAAGCCATAGTTGATGTAGCGGCTGGCATAAGTGTCGCTGATATTAAGCATATTGCTGTTAATGTTCAGTCCCATGTAGTCATCGACATCGTTATAGTCATTGCGTCTCTCTGCAACGCCTGAAATAGTATCAGGCCCAAGGTCGTCCCCACTGGTACAAGGCAATCCAGCGGGTAACCCTAGCAAAGGCTTGGCTATCGCGCCACAAGCGGGCACTCCGCCATTGGAGTTGGTGTTCTGGTCATAACGCTTGCCCCAGATCTCGTTCAATACCGAATGCGCCAGCTCCGCTGAACGCACTCTATGCAGGCTGTCGGCGGCCCGATCAGCTTGAGGAAACAACATGCTTGTGAGCATAACAAAGGCAATACTAATCACTACCATGCCGACGACTAACTCTATCAGGGTGAAGCCCTTACGGAGCTGTAAACCACTGCGTTGTGGTAAATAACTGTTCTGTCGTGAGTGTGTATCCAACAATGATTTAGTCCGCATGAATATAGCCCTCGGATTCAATGGCAATCCATTGGGTCTCGTCCGCTTTAACTGTAATACACCTACCAGAGCAGCGACTACCATCAACTATTGGCACACCTTGAGTATTAAACTCAACGTGAAAGCTAGTTTTAGTGCCAACAAACAACGCTGCGCCACCTTGAAAGGTTTGCACAGCATCGGTGCGCACTGGCGTACCGCTACACGCGCCATTAAAACGGGAAAGTTGATACTGAGTTGGCGTGACAGACAAACGATAGCAGCGATCTTGATTGTTCATCGCCATGATCTGCACTTTACGCAGCTCAGCAATAAACTCTTCTCGCAGAGTAAAGGCACTGTAGCTTGAGGCTGTAAACAGACGTGGAATAACCACCACCGAGAGAATGGCAATAAGAATAATAGTGGTCACCAGCTCTACTAAGGTAAAGCCTGCGCGTCGGTGCGCTGTAAGCATTGTCAGTCCTGATTGATGCTGCGGAGCAGTAATAGCTGGTTCTAGGTTCTAGGCTCGAGTACTAGAGGTTCTAGATTCTAGATTCTAGCAAAGCACAAAATCAACATCAAAAGCCAAAGGGTGTTTTCTGTTGATTTCCTAGCAGGACGTAGTCCGCCCTAGTCGTGAGCTAGCGAACGTCCTAGTACCTAGGACCTTCACTGCTTTCAGATAGATTCTAGCAAAGCACAAAATCAACATCAAAAGCCAAAGGGTGTTTTCTGTTGATTTCCTAGCAGGACGTAGTCCGTCCTAGTCGTGAGCTAGCGAACGTCCTAGTACCTAGGACCTTCTCTGCTTTCAGATTGGTTCTAGCAAAGCACAAAATCAACATCAAAAGCCAAAGGGTGTTTTCTGTTGATTTCCTAGCAGGACGTAGTCCGCCCTAGTAGTGAGCTAGCGAACCTCCTAGTACCTAGGACCTTCTCTGCTTTCAGATTGGTTCTAGGTTCTAATACTGCAGACACTTGACTACAGTGTCTAACACTTTAATTAGTATGGCAAACTAATCACGTTTATAACGTGATTAGTTATAAAAAAGGCCTGCTTAGCAGGCCTTTTTTATAGCTAACTACTGATTAACAATCGTTAGCGTCTGGAACATCGCTAAAGGTTGGGCTTGAAGTTCCATTAACTGCTTCAGAATATGTCAAAACGCAAGTCGTCGGTGCACCGGTTTGACGAATTGTGATAGTACCAGGAACAGCGTTCGTAGGCGTATCAGCCGTAGGAGTTCCAGCAGTTCTATCTGTAGTGCCATCAACAACCCAGTCTGCACCTGTTAATGCAAATACAACATCAAGCGCTTCCTCAAAATCATCCTCTGTAGCCAGTAAGTAACCGTAAGCGACATTTACATCAGTACCAATACCTATATTCACTGTAGCTGCATCTTGGCGCTCAACACTTGAGATTGCTGACTTTGAATACACTAGCGAGTTGCTGCCCTGAATAGCTGCTTTCATACCTTGAAGAGTTGATACGCGAGCATCACCCTGTAAATTAATAAATTTAGGCGCTGCGGTAACGGCTAAGATACCCAAAATAATAATAACTACCACTAATTCAATTAGCGTAAAACCGTTCTGTGTTTTCATTTATTAAATCCAAATAGTCTATTTATTTTAACAATCTGTGGCAGCTGGCATCACTGAATATTCAGGTAACTCACCTTCAGCATCTGATTCAGTGTAAGTAAACCGACATGTTGCTGGTGCGTCCGCTTGCCAAATAGTAGCAACACCAGTATCTACAAAAATAGTCCAATCAGCATTGTTATCGGTATCGATTGTATTATCTGTTGCTGAAGTTCCAACATTAAATGTGACATCTAGAGCTATTTCTAATTCAGACTGAAGTCCCTGAAGGTAACCAAAGTTAGTTGCAACTGTTCCAACGCCGATATCAACGCCGTCAGCAGCATCATCATCCCAATCATCTGTTTCTAGTGTTTCTTTGCCATTGATCGCTGCTTTTGCAAACACCATAGAGTTTGCACTTTGAATCGAGCCTTTCATTCCTTGCAGAGTAGAAGCTCTGGCGTCACCTTGCAGGTTGATAAATTTAGGCGCTGCAGTGACTGCCAAGATACCCAAAATAATAATAACCACCACTAATTCAATTAGCGTAAAACCATTTTGCTTTTGCATATTCATTTTCATACCTCTATAAAGCGAATTACAGTTGACGATTAACTCTAATTATAAGCAATCATCAGCTGCAAAAAAATTAGTTAATAAAGCTTTGAACCTGGCCGTTACCTGGGTTGTAAGTAACACCCTTGCTGTTCGGAGTCGCTGAAGTAAGTGGGCTGTCAGAAGGGACACCATTATTATCAGCTAATACTAATGACTCTACTAAGTGATAGACGCATAAATCGACATTTGGAATATCATTTCCTTCTAAATCAATAACCGTTCCGCCGCCAGTATTTTCAACACTAACCGTATAACGCATTCCTCTAGCATCTTGAGTACCAAGAACATTACGAGGTGCGTTTTGTAAAACGGTGTTGAACACTTCACTACAACGAGCAGTGTTCATACCAGTCGCAGAGTTTCCACCAGTACCCGTTGGGAAGCCAAAACGGTCATCGAGTTGAATACGTGCGCCAGCGAGCACCACATTATCAACATTACGACCATCAACTTCCCACTGTGAGCGCACAAAGCTCACTGCAGTTGCTAAGCCACCTGCAACGCCATCAACACTGGCATCCTTTGCATCTTCTGTTACATTCAAAAAACGTGGAATCGCTGTTGCTGCCAGCAAGCCCAAAATCACAATAACAATCACTAACTCTATAAGGGAAAAACCCTTTTGCTGCTGTCTAATCATTTTAATCCCCATCTGGTTATAAGTTTATTCTATCAGTTTGTTAAAAATTGAAAACAGATAATTTCACTATTTACCTAAGCCCGTCAAAAATATGACTCGCCCAGAACTTGTTTGGTAGCTAATACTTCCGCCTTCCTCGCCAATATACCGACACGCACCTGTATTCGAGTTGAACTTAGTGACAACTTGCTTGGCGTAACTTAAGCCCAACAACTCACCTATTAGTTCACGACAGCCAGCAACAGATGTTTCATCCGGTATTGGCCAGCCCCCGGTAGCCATCGAAACATAGCTTATGGTTTCTGCGCTATCAGTTAAATCACTACGCCAATCCAGTTGCAATCGCTCAGGTTTACCTTGGATCTGCCACTGGGAGCGAATAACCCCCAATACATTAAGTAACCGATTATGCTCGACTTGAATACTCCGTTGGCCAACTTGATTTACGCCACCAAAGTAACCAAACGCTAAGTAAGATAATACTAACAACAGTATTACTAGCGCAAAGACCCTCTTAAAAAGGGTCAGTAGTTCACTATCTGCCTTCTGTTGACTAAGCACTAGCCACACTCTGTTCAAGCATCAGTTTCCGCCCTTAACGACACTCAACATGTCCCACATAGGCAGGTAAATACCTAACGCTAGCACCAGAACGATACAAGCAACAAAACCGATTAATATCGGTTCTAGTTTAGCGGTTAGGTTTTTAAGATCGTAATCGACTTCGCCTTCGTAAAAATCTGCCGCATCGTTGAGTAGCTGATCAATTTGCCCCGTCTCCTCACCAACTGCAACCATCTGTAGCACCAATGGGGTAAATAGCTGGCTACTATTGTGTACTCTTAACATGGAGTCACCGGATTCGATACCGCGGCGCATAGCCACAATACGGTCATGCATGTAAGCGTTGTCCACCGCATCCGCCACTAGGCTTAGGGCTTGCGTCATAGGCACGCCTGCACTCAGCATCATCGAAAAGCTACGGCAATAGCGAGAAAGCGTTGAACGCTCAATAATACTGCCCACCGCAGGAATATTGAGTTTCCAGCGGTCCCATTGTCGTTCACCTTTGTCAGTGCTGTGCCAGTAACGAATCCCCCCAAAAGATGCAATTAAAATCACGATCATCACTGCCCAATAATTGACAAAAAGGCTCGATGTATTGATAAGCAACTTGGTTGCCCAAGGCAGATCGGCGCCAAAACGTGAGAACATTTCCGCAAACTTTGGGATCACCATAATATTGAGGATCACCATCGCGATAGCGATAGCGATAAGTACGAATATTGGATAGCGCATGGCCGCTTTAATCCGCCGCCGCGTCTCCTGCTCGCGCTCTATATAGCCAGATAGCTGAATAAATGCATCTTCTAATTTACCGGTGTTTTCACCCACATGGATCATCGATATAAACAGTGCATCAAATACATCAGGGTGTTGGTTCATCGCTGATGAAAGCGGCCTGCCAGAGGTGAGCTGCTCTGATATATCGTTTAGTGCATCTTTCATACGCTGTGAATGGGTAGTCTCAGAAAGACCCGCTATCGCGCGTAACATTGGAATACCAGAGCGTGTTAATGAATACATTTGCCGGGTAAAAATTTGTAATTCATCAAGTGCTACCTTGCCTCTAAATAGCGACTTAAGATTAAACTCCTTCACCTCTTTTGCAGGAGAAAGCTCAAGTGGGATCACGCCGCGAGACATCAGTTGATCAGCCGCAGCGCTTTCTGAACTAGCATCTAACTGCCCAGTAACTTGCTCTCCTTGCGCACTGCGTCCGCGATACTGATAGCTAGGCATTATGAGCCCTCACCAACATTAAGCGTGTCATCGCTGACATCTTCAACCAGCTTGGCCACCTCTTCGATAGTCGTCATACCTTGCGCTAAATACGCTAAGGCAGAATCTGCTAACGGGGTAAAGTTAGGGCTACTGTAAGCTGCGCGAGTAAACTCCTGCGGATTACCTGAACGCATCGCTTCAACCATAGGTTCATCTAACTCTAGGATCTCAAACACGCCGATACGGCCGCGATAACCACTACCGTTGCAACTTTGACAGCCTGTTCCTGCTCTAAATGTCGCCTTTGAGATATCAATTTTACTGACGGTTGTAAGCCATACCTTATCCTGCGCAGTTAACGTATAAGGGCTGGCGCAGTTTTGACAGACCCGGCGCACCAACCGCTGGGCGATAATCACTCTTAAGGCACTTGCGACTAAGTAAGCCGCAGCGCCCATGTCTAACAGTCGTAACGCACTGGTTACCGCATCGTTGGTATGCAGTGTTGAAAGTACAAAGTGACCCGTTAAGGCACCACGTAGACCAATCTCAACCGTCTCTTGGTCTCGCATCTCACCCACCATGATTATATCGGGATCTTGACGCAAGGTAGTTCGTAGCACATTAGAAAAGTCGAGGCCAATCTTGTGATTAACTTGCACCTGATTTATACGCGGTAGTTGGTACTCGACAGGATCTTCGACGGTGATAATTTTTCTGTCAGCTGTATTGAGCTCACTAAGCACACCATACAAGGTGGTGGTTTTACCGCTACCCGTTGGCCCAGTGACTAGAAGCATCCCGTGAGGACGCTTAATTTGCCGACGAATACGTGCCAGCATTTCAGCTGGCATACCCGTTTCGTTCAGGGTCAGTAAGCCGGCAGACTGATCAAGCAGACGCATTACCACCGACTCACCATGGTAAATAGGCATAGTCGACATACGCACATCGATCTTATGACCCTTGATCTCCATATGAAAACGACCATCCTGTGGCAAACGCTTTTCAGATATATCGAGTCCTGCCATCAGTTTCAAACGCAACACCAAGGCTGCGGCGATATTCACTTCGGGGAGTATATTTTCATGCAGTTGACCATCAATACGCTGGCGGATCCGTAATGCATTCTCACCAGGTTCGATATGGATATCTGATGCTCGCATCTGCACTGCATCTTCAAATATTGACTGCAATAACTTGACCACGGTGGTTTCATTGTCACCGTCACCGTCAGTTAAGCTTGCGAGATCGAACAGCTCGTCAGCCGCATACTCCTCCTCTAACTTACCGGCTATTTCCGCGATCTCGTCAGTACGACGATAAAGATTATCAAAAGCATCAAGCAGTTGATTTTCAGTCACTACCGCGATGCTAATACGTTTAGGAACAAGCAGCCCCTCTAGCGTATCCATTGCCTGTAGATCGGCTGGATCGCTCATAGCCACTAAGACCGAATCACCATTATCTTCAACCACTAGGGCACGATAACGTCGGGCCTGTACCTCAGGCAGAAGTCCGACAACCTTTGATGCAATTGCACGTTTACTGATATCTAAAAAAGGGATATTGAGCTGCTGGGACAAGAACTTGAGCAACTGCTCTTCTGTGATCGATGAAAGATCGATTAACGTACGTCCAAGCTTTTTGCCGCTATTACGCTGCTCACTCAGCGCCTGGCCGAGCTGGTCATCGGTAATAATGTGCTCTTGAACGAGAAGATCACCTAAACGCATTTTTAACTTAGGTTTCACTGGAATGCTCCTAACTGCACCAATCGATTATCAACATAGGCTTGCGCTTGAGAAGAGAGATTCCCTTGTGCCAAAGCTTGCTTGTAGGCATTTTTGGCCTCTGTATAGTTTTTCTGAGCATCGAGTGCATAACCGAGCCCCATCCACCATCGCCCCTGGCTAGGCTCATTTTTGGCGAGTTGTCTAAAGCTTTGCTCCGCAACGGCAAAGTCTTGCTCTTTTTGTGCTAAATCACTTTGTTGATGCCACTTTTTTAAAGCCAATACACTCGTGTCGGGAATTAGCGCCAAGCTGGCCAACGCTTGCTGGTTCTGCCCTGCCGCCTGCTGTACACGCGCTAATAGCAGTGAATACTCATACTCTTCAGGGAATAAGAGTTGCCCTTGCTTTAATAGTTGAGCTGATTCTGACAACTTGTTTTGCCCATAATAAAGCGCTGCAGCCTGCTTTCTGGCTTGATGTAGAGCGGGGTTATAAGACAAAGCAGCCTTATAGTAAGTGAGTGCATCGCTATGCAGCCCCTGCTGCTGCGCATCATTTGCCAATATCATCTGCTTCTGTGCCAACTGCGCGGGAGTTAACTTGACCTCTTTTATCGCCATATTACTGCCGCTATAAGAAGCTCTAGTCGCCCGCTTCGTCGCTTCAATACTCATTGAGCCAGCGCCTTTGCTAACCGGCGAACTAGCAGGGTTTTTAGTGGCGGTCACTGTGTTCACATCAATGTTAGTTTGGCTACTAGCGAGCGCACTGTCAGCAGGGCCTGTGGTACTTTCGTCAGTCAGGCCTTCAGCTAACACTTGCACAGGGCTAACCGCTTGCGGCGTCAATTCAGGTGGTGCGGATTGCTCATCATTACTGATACTGACGGCACTGGTCACTGCAGTCTCGCCTATTACCACTGGCTCTGTTAGTTGATCAGCAATCTGCTTACTTGGCACTTTACTTTGCTGAGCCGCTACCGCATCATCTTTGGCGCTTAGATTGCCGAGCTCAATAACAAAAAAGACAATCAAACCACCAATCAGCAATGACAGCAAACTGGTCACGACGATAGGTAGCTTAGATTGACGCTGAGGTAACAGCGTACTTTGTGGCTTTGCCATTCTCTCGATGCCGTGAGGTTGTTGTCGCTTGTCTAAATCTTTGAGCATTTTATTGATTACGCTCATACAACACCTCCTTTAAGCCAATATAGAGCCGCTAACACCGTGCTCGTTAATACAGCTGCAGCCAATGCCCAACCCGCTAATGATTGCTTCTGAGCGGATGCATCTTCAGTATCAGCAATAGCGGCATCAACATGATGCTTTGAAATTTTTATCACCCCTTCACCAAAACAAACCAGTAGCGCTTTATGAGACAAAATATTGATCAAACGTGGGATCCCTCGCGCCGCTTTCGCGATACGCTTAGCATTGAAGTCTGTAAACAATGCCTCATCTTTACTTCCTGCCACTTTTAATCGATGTTGAATATAAGCGGAGGACTCATTTAATGTGAGGGAGCGAAGACAGTAACTGAAGGTAATTCGTTGCCTAAGCTGCCTGAATTTGCTCATGGCAAGACGTTCATCTAACTCTGGCTGAGCAAATAACACCACTTGCAATAGTTTTCGACTCTCTGTTTCTAGGTTAGTAAATAACCGTAATGCCTCTAAACTATCATCAGGTAGTGCTTGGGCTTCATCCAGTACTAAAATAATTGAGTGGCCATGCGCACTTAGCGCCATTAACTGTTGCTGAATTAAGCCGGTGAGCTGCTGCTGCCCCATCTGGCTAGAGTGCTTAAGTCCAAGTTCCATCGCTACTGCCCACCGAAGTTCGGCGGGGGTAAGATACGGGTTAGGCAAATAAGCACAGTGAAAACGCTCTGGCAGCTCATTAATGAGCTTTCGACAAATCAAGGTTTTTCCAGTACCAACTTCGCCGGTAACCTTGATAAAACCTTCACCTGTCTGTAACGCCGTTTGCAGCACTTGCAGGGCTTCCACGTGCGGTGCTAAGCCAAAAAAGAACTCTGTGTTCGGTGTCAGTGAAAACGGTGTTTCAGTTAACCGAAAGTGCTGCAGATACAAACCTACTCCTCCTCAGGATACCAACGGTCGAGTAGGTCTTGCGAGCGCTTAAGCTCGCTCTCCCAGGTATCAGCACCAACAACGATAGGTTTCAAGAGGATAACCAATTCAGTCTTTACGGTGGAGTTAGCGCGGTTAGTAAATGCCTCACCAATAAATGGAATATCCCCAAGTAACGGTACCTTAGAAACCAGCTCAATGTTCTCACTCTTCATCAAGCCACCGATGACGACGACATCGCCACTTGCAGCTCGGATGACAGTATCGGACTCACGGATCTCACTTTGCGCCAATGGGAGCTCCAGGGTGCTATCGGAGATCTTAATCGTTTTAGTCTGCTCTTTAATATTAATGACCGATGGGTGGATATGTAATAGCACATTCCCTTCTGCATCGATTTGCGGAGTAACATCGAGTGCAATGCCTGAGAAAAATGGCGTAAGCTCAACTTCAGGGCTAGTGACAGGTGTGGTGCCAGCAATCGTCGTCGAAGAAACATCGGTGACAAAGTATTCGTCGGTACCCACTTTAATCACGGCTTTTTGATTATTTGACGCGGTAACACGTGGGCTCGATAGCACGTCAACATCACCTTGCGTATCAAGTAAGCTAATCATGGTGCTAAAATCAGAGCCTTTAAGCTGAATAGAGGTAACCCCACCGAGTGCACCAGTGATAGGATCCGTTAAGCCGGTTGATGGACTGGTCCCAAAGGTAATATCTGTACTACCTGCATGACCCAATACACTTTCCCAGTGGATCCCTTGCTGGTAACCATCAGACAGTGTCACTTCAAGTACTTTTGCTTCGATAATAACTTGGCGCTGCAAGTGACTTTCAGCCGTTTTGATAAAATTACGCACTTGTCTTATTTCATTAGGATAGGCACGAACGGTGACGAGTCCAGCCTGTGGGCTAATGACCACCTGACGACCGCCGCCACTTTCACCCACTATCGAGACCAATGTTTCTTTTAACTCGCCCCAAAAATCAGATTTAGTTTTTGAGCGGATAAAAGTACCGTTGGTTTGTTCGCTGCTACTGTTGCTAGAATTTGAATCACTATTGGAACTGTTACTCGAATTATTATTGCCGCTATTGCTGTTATTGCTGTTATTGCTGCCACTGGAGCTGTTGTTATCATCAGAAATACGCCCAGAATTAACTGAGGTCAACGACAATCCTTGACGCTCCATATAGAGGTAGTTGAGTGAAAAGGTTTCGGTACGCATACCGGCAGGGTAAATACGTAAAATCCGTCCCTCTCGACTCACTTCATAACCGTAAATATCTTCAACAACCTGCAAAGTTTCGTTAAGGGTAACCCCTTTTAATGAAAGAGAAATCAGTCCAGAGACATCGGGATGCACTGCCACACTTAATGGTGTGCCCTGCACTAGGCTGGGGAAAAATATTTTCGCATCGACTTCATGGGCAGACACGTCAAAACGACGCTCAGCTCTTTTAGCTGGCGTAAAGCCAGCCAGTAAACTGTCTGATGCGAGCTCTCTTTGCACATCTTCAGGTAACACTGCAGGCGGTGGCGCTAAAGTGGCCGTGCCAGCAGTAGTGATGGACTCAGCCAAAGCTTGTTTTGACTCTACTGGGTTCGGCCGGTCAACAGTTTGGCAAGCCACTAATAGCAATGTCAGTAAAGGGGTTATATATCGTGTTGAGCGCATCTGTTTATTGTCCCTTAATCTCTGTAATCGCTTTAAACATTGTCAGTTTACGGCCATCCGCTAACGACACTGTATCCTTGCCAATATGCACAATCTTTACACCTTGCACTCGTTGACCCTGCTTAAAGATTTTATTATTAATCACTGCTAAAGAGCCATCTTGTTTAATTAAAACACTGTTCAATGTCAATGACTTATTCACTGACACTGTTGCGGTATTGCTTATACTTGCACCTGCACCAGGTAACGTTGGATCACGTAAACTAGCGGCACTTAAGTTAAAACAATAACTGCCTGCGACGATTAGCAGTACTAAGCGACTAATTTGTTTTAGCAACACTAATAAAGTCCTTATTTATGCTTAGGGTATACAGCTCTAACGTGATTGCAGCTTTGGGATAGGCATCCACTTTATAATCCATGCTGCGCCAATAGAGTTTATTTGGCATGTTCTCAACAGCTTCAACAAAGCGTAATACCGAAAAATAATCGCCAGTAAACTCCAGCCGGATCCCATGGCTATACAAATTCATTTTTCTCTCTTCACCGACTTCCAATAATGCGGTCGGTGCGATTGAAGTAAAGCCAATCAATTTAATGCCTTTTACATTTGAAAGTAGCCCAGCGAGTAGAGCCGGCATATGATCTGCTGGCACCATATCTACCATTTGAAAAGACAGTTCTTCATCTATTTGATTCGTTTGCTGAATAATATTAGCTAAGCGCTGGCGATACTCGGTGTCAGGGTCGGTCGCCAAACTTTGCTCATAGAGCGCTATCTGCTGCTGTGAAATATTGTTGTCACTCTTTAAAGAGGAGATCTGCTGGCTTAACTGAGTATGCTTGGTTAACAGTGACTCCAATGGCAGATAAAAAAGCAATCCCGCAACGATAAGCACCGCTGCCGCAACTAACACCCTCTCGCGTTGGCTAAGCGGATCAAACTTATTAGCTACATCATACCAGCGCTGCTTCATTGTTGAGTCTCCACGGCATTGGTGCCCGTTTCGGCATCACTGGTTAATTTAAATGCCAGCGGCTGGTTTTCACCTAGGCTCATGGTCATTGATGCAAATGCATGACCTTTCAATGTTGTGGTGGTTTTAAGTCTATCAATCCAATTAGGAACACTTTGTGGGCTAGAGGTGTAGCCTTCGAAGATATAGCGATTCTCGTTAACCTGAATACGCTTCAGCCAAATGCTGCGATCAGCCACGCTGGCTAAATCTGTCATCAACGGCGAGTAACCAAAACTTGTCAGCGCTTCTTGTTGACTCAATTTACCCATTAACATCTGCTTGAGTTCTAACTGTTGCGCTTTTAATTCAACTTCAGCAACCAGCGCTGCACTTGGCTGTCTTTTGGCAAGTTCACCTTCGAGCTCAGTTTTCTGTCTATCTAAAGTGGTTTTAGTTTGTTGCAATGCACCTTTTTCAGACTGCAAGCTCGACACCAATCCATAGGCAACAGCACTGCTCAGTAGCAACACTAAAACCAAGCCTGCAAGTAGTTGGTTCAATCGTAAAAAAGATAAACGTATTTCAGCTGGAAATAGGGACTCCGAGTAGAGGTTAACTCTTAATTTCATATCGTTTCACCTCGCGAAAACTCGGCCAACGCCATCTGAGAGAAAACACCTTCTACCGACTCAGCTTGGAAAGGCGTCACACTTTGACTGAAGTTTTCACTCACTAACGCAGCTAATTTGTCACGGGCACCCAACATCAGCAAGTCAATTGAGGCGACGGGGGCCTCACGCAGTTGGCTTTCAAAAAAGTCCATTGAACGCTGGATCTCTAAACTCAAATTGTCAGCATGACCGAAAGCTAGGTCATCAGCGGCTATGCTATCGAGCTGTAAAAACCCTCTGACTCTGCGCTGCATAAATAGCTCGCCATTCTTTACCACAGCAAGCAAAAGCTCGCCGCCAGCTCGGTGACTGAGTAACAGCCTTGCTTGGCTATCATTAAACAGATTGGTAATAGCCATCTCTTCAATCGTTACGCCGCACGTTTCAATACCCGCCACTCTTGCGGCTAGTAGTAAGCTTGTGAGTTGTTTTTTTCCAGCAACAACAACACTGACTTTGTTAGTCGTTTGCTTAGATGATTCGAAGTAATCTAAATGGATGTCGGTTACCGGTTGGCTAACCAGATCTTTTACCGACCATAACAACGCAGCATTCATCTCTTCTGGTTCGACATTTGGCCTGTCGACCTGCATCACTTGATAAAACTCAGCAGATAAAACGATCTGAATTTTTGCTGTACCGAGCGATTTTACGATCTGCTCGAAGGCATCAGTCCAATCAAATTTTTTGAATGTGAAAGCGAATGAATTGGCGGCGAACTTTTCAGTTGCCTCTTGATATACATATATTTTCTCGGCACAAACATATAATCCCAACTCTATTGTTGGAACGGCTTTCCGCCAAAACTGGAGTTTACTTAACAAGCTACCTTCCATTCATCCATGCCTTAAATACTGTCAATTTCTACCGAAAAAATATCACATTGCCGCATTATTGATAACGACTTGTTAATTAAATACTAATGGCACACATTCAAGTTATGAACAATAGTCTTCTTATGACATTAGTGTAACCACTAATAGCTGAATATTATAGAAAAACATCCATTATACCGTTAGATTATCTGCTTTGATGGAAATCAAAACTGTTTATGTCTCCTCTACCGGCTCACTAAAGAAACTTCCCTGCCCCGCACTCACCCCTAGGATTTGTAATGTCTGCCACTCTTCAAAAACTTCAACACCTTCAGCGCAAATCTGTACATCAAGACGATACAGACCAGCAATGAGGCTTCGTACAAAGAGTTGATTCTCCGCTCGCAAGTGGATTTGATTGACAATAGAGCGATGCAGTTTAATTAGAGATATGGGGTAGCGTTGAAAGTACTCAGTACTAACAACCTGTTGTCCAACCCTATCAACACAGATCCCCGCACCCATTTTACTGAGCATGTCGAGTGGCTCATTGAGCACATCTTGATTATTCACTAAGATATCTTCATTTACCTCAAAGATAATCCGTGGCACTAAATGTCGATACTCCAATAATGTGGTTTTTAACCAGCGTACAAATGCGCGGCTGGTTAATGTATCTAAACTCAGGTTTATACTGAACTTAAGGCTAGTATCCTTTTGTTTTGGTAACACATCAAACAACACCATCTCGATAACTTGTCTCTCAATTTGAGGAGTGAGGCCGCATTTAATTGCCATCGGTAAAAAAAGTGTCGCACGGACCAGATTGCCTTGAGTATCCCGCAGTCGGCAAGATACCTCCTGATGATGCGCATTGAAATCACCATCAACAACTGGCTGCGAGAATAAGTACACGCGCTTGCTTACCAGCACACTCTCCAAAAAGCTGCGCCAACGCACTGAGCCTTTGGACAAGTCACCATCAACAGCGCCCTTATCATACATAAACCAACTACTACCGCCCTGGAATTGAGCAGATCGCAGAGCGAGTTCAGCCTCTTCGACTAACGCATCTTTATCATCACCCACCTTGAAATAGGCACCACCTAGATGCAGAAAATCATCTGGCGTGTCGAGCAAACTATCAATCTGGCCCAAACTTGCCCGTAATAGCTTAGCCGCTAATTGGTCCGCTTCTTTTTGTGAAATTTGTGGCACAACGACCGCGAACTGGTTATAAGATCGGCGCGAAAAAATGCTATTCGCTTTACTCAGCAAAATTTGATTTATGGTGGCGATGACTTGTGAAAGTGTCTCATTGACCTCCTCTTCACCAATCTCTCGGGTTAACAGGTCTAGATCTTCCATCTCAAACAGATACAACACCCCCGGTGTCATCATGCCGCTATTATTACTTAGCGCATCCAATCGATTTTTAAGGAACAGACGGTTACCAACGCCCGTTTCAGCATCAAGAAAAGTGTTGGCACGAATAAACTGATCAAATCTTGCGCGCTCTTTATGCGCATCATGCAATTCAAGCAATAACTGCGTTATGGCACGATTTATCATTCTAGGCCTGCCATGCCCCTTCTCAGCTAAGGCCTTATCACGCTTGCCACTTAAGATGAGGTTGGCTCGTTGTGCCAAATCTTCAATACCATTAAGTTCGTCCGACAACCACCTAAAGCCAAACCGAACAAATAGTATTACAGCAATACAGCCGACCAATATAATCAACCATTCATAAGCCCCCATCTCATGCTTATTAAATGGCTGTGGCAACACCAGTTCCATGACTAAACCATCGCCAAGCTCACTGCTGTAGCGCACCCCTGCCGACTGCGGATTTTCAGACTGGAACTCAAAAAAGGTAGCCTCATCTTTAGTCAGAATAAATGACTGCGCTTGGTATGCGTGCAGCAGTGGCGGCAACCAATTATTAAGCTGCCACTTAGCTTCAGGTGCTACAGATACCGCTAACTGCTGTTGCAACATACTCTCAAGTTCCGACACTTTTTGCTGTTGAAATGCATAGGTCAACTGAAAGAAACTGAACATAGCGGTTAAAAAGCCGATAAAGGCAACTCCAGCTAACGACATTAGCCAAAAGCTAGTGAGTTTCTTAGTAAGAATTCGAGTAAGTATCATATGTCCGCTTCCTGCAGGATCTTATTTTGATTTAGATATCCCGCATGTAGCGGCTTATTGAGGATTATTAAACAGCGGATGGTAAAAGGCAAAATAAAAACGATAGAAAGCAAAAAAGGGCCCTAAGGCCCTTTCATTAATCAGTGTAACAATACCTGATTACGACTCCATATAACCGACAGGTAGCGTCGTAATATGGGCAACACCTGATTCAATAGCTGCAATCGCTACGGCTTTGGCAACATTCGGCAGTAAGCGTGGATCCATTGGTTTTGGAATAACGTACTCAGCACCAAACTCAAGCGAGTGAACATCTGGATAGGCAGCAAGCACTGATGCTGGAACAGCTTCTTTTGCTAAGCTTGCAATTGCATGCACTGCGGCAATTTTCATCTCATCATTAATCTTTGATGCACGCACATCTAATGCACCACGGAAAATGAATGGAAAACACAATACGTTATTAACTTGGTTTGGATAGTCACTGCGACCCGTTCCCATAATTAAGTCTTTACGTGTTTCATGCGCAATTTCGGGTCTAATCTCAGGGTCTGGATTTGAACAAGCAAAAATCACTGGCTTTTCAGCCATCAAAGCAACATCTTCAGCGCCTAGGACATCTGGTCCAGACAAGCCTAAGAAAGCATCTGCACCTTTAATTACATCTTGTAGCGTGCGCTTATCAGTGTTGTTCGCAAACAACGCCTTATACTCGTTAATGTCTTCGCGACGGGTATGGATAACGCCTTTTCTATCTAACATGTAGATATTTTCGCGTTGCGCACCACACTTAACGATCATGGTCATACAGGCGATGGCAGCTGCGCCAGCGCCCATACACACAAATACAGCCTCTTCAATCGACTTACCTTGGATCTCTAACGCATTGATCATGCCGGCGGCAGTCACAATCGCTGTACCATGCTGGTCATCGTGAAAAACTGGCACATTGCAGCGCTCAATCAATATTTTTTCGATCTCAAAACACTCTGGCGCTTTAATATCTTCAAGGTTGATACCACCGAATGTATCGGCAATCGCTTCAACGGTATTTATAAACTCTTCAGAAGTTCTGTGCTTCACTTCGATATCTGTCGCATCAATATTGGCAAAGTGCTTAAACAAAAGCGCTTTACCTTCCATGACAGGCTTAGAGGCCAACGGACCTAGATTACCTAAACCTAAAATGGCGGTACCGTTAGAGATCACAGCAACTGTGTTTCCTTTACCGGTATAGCGATATGCATTTTCAGGGTTTGCCGCAATTTCACGAACAGGTTCAGCCACACCGGGGCTATATGCCAGTGCAAGATCCATGCTAGTTTCTGCGGGTTTTGTTAGGCAAACTGCTGTTTTACCTGGAACGGGTAATTCATGATAATCGAGGGCTTGTTGACGAAGATCGGCCATTTTTCTAATCCTGAGTGCGACTAATAATATCCAAAGCGAAAGGTCGACAGCTAAACGGTTATTAAGGATTGTTTAGATTAAGGTCAGTATGATGTAAACCTAAACAAAAAAACCTAAGCTGATAGACGCTAAGATACTCGAATATAGGAGCATTTCAAATAAGATCTTTGAAAATTCCGACTTTATCGCTATATATTATTTCAAGTTGTCTTTTTCGACGGTTATCTGTGACAAATCAGTGCCATTTACGCACCACTTTCTGTAAGAAAAGTACACGTTACGCCCTACTACTAGCTGGCCTTGGGGCAGACCAAGATTCAAAATATTGCTAAACTTACTAATATCTTGCTTAGGTATCATCAAAAGCAACTTATTATCGATTAACCGCGCAAAAACCTGACCTTTTCTTTCACATCCACTCACCACCCTTTGATCTATCGTCATCGGTTGGCATTATCTGCCGGAGGCCTTTCTGCTGAGTTGACTTGATAATCGATATGACGCCAAAAATTGGTCTTATTTGGCCAAACATCTTGTCTATTTCCACGAATCATAGCCAAATAAGTCATTTTGATAAACCCTTGCTTTAGCAAAGCGAGTCGCTACTCAATGGCAGGTTATTAACAGAGGGGATGTCGATAGTAAGAATAAAGGACTGAGGGTTAAACCCTATTGCCGTGTTATTAGTCGAGCAATTAAGAAAGGCCAAGTTCAAGATAGCAAAAAGGCGCCATAAGGCGCCTTTTTTAAATTCATTGCAGAAGTAATTACTTCTTGCCAAGTGCACCAAAGCGCTTGTTGAACTTATCGATACGTCCGCCGGTATCCGTAACTTTCTGGGTACCAGTGTAGAATGGGTGACATGCACCACAAACGTCTAAATGTAAGTTTTTACCTACAGTAGAGTTAATTTTGATGATGTTACCACAAGTACAAGTTGCAGTGATTTCTGCATAATCAGGATGAATGCCTGCTTTCATTGGAATTACCTCAAGTTTAAGGCCATGTCGCTCTTCCAACCCGAAGTCGGACACCACATGCAGTTAATAATAGTTTAAGGCGCAGGATGGTACAGCATCTAACCAATAGATTCAATAGATCCGCAGTCTATAATCACTATATATAAACACAGCGGACGCACTATTTTAGCCTAAATTGCCATATATCTAGTACATTGAGTCAAATAATTTCTCGGCAGCCCTAGCATCGGCATATTTATCCAGTATCGTTATAGAGGGACATTTCAATGATGCATCCGACTTTAAGCCATTGATGTTGTTATTTTTAAAAGCCGCTGAATTAGCCTCATAAATGGCAAGTATTGCACCATAAGTGTTGATGCCCCACACTTTAGACTGACGCACACCAATACGCCAAAGCGTTTCGCTGCCATTAAAATCGATCTTGCAGTTATCTTCGATATTGGCTGCAATAGTCGTCGTACTAACCGGTAATCCCTCAAGCGCACCACTATTGGCCTTCTCATCCACTTTTACTGGCATTGGAGAGGGTTCAGCATATGCCGTTTTTGGCAAATTGTTCACAGCGTTGTCACCGAATAAACTGAGTACAGTCACTTCTCGCCAACGGTTTATTTTATGCTCTTTCACCACCAATACCGCCTCACTATCAACCACATCGTCAACGCCCGTGACTAATACCAGAAAGTTATTTAGCGGCGAACTAACAAGGCGCTCTTCTCCTGTCGACTGGCGTAAGAAGTACTGCACTTTATTAGGGTTAGTATGGCTTGAAACGATATTCAGTTTCAGTTTGGGATACTCTCCCAGCTCAGATAATCGTTGATTTATGCTGACATGAGATACTTCGGCAGTAACAGCTGTGCAAAACAGAGCTAACGTCGTTAATGCTAAAATTACTATTCTTTTCATCGTTTCCCTTCCTAGCTCTCAGGCTTAGCAGTTGAATCGCGATATAAGTTAAATCTGACTAGCTCTCCAAGACCCGCCTCGGTACACTACAGGCTTATCTTCTATCGAAATAGAGTTTTATGCCTTTGTTTGTTGAGGTCGCACTGCCTGTTCCAATGCGGCAAACCTTTAGTTATCAAGTTCCGGATCATATCGTCATCGCTCCTGTAAAGGGTATGCGAGTACAAGTGCAGTTTGGCCGTCAGCAGCTTATTGGCCTTATTACGGCCATAACGGATACTTGTAAACTAACCCCTAAGCAAATAAAGCCTATTATTAGCATTTTAGACGATGCACCGCTATTACCTGATTCACTCTATAAATTAACTGCTTGGGCTGCAAGATATTACTTCTGTAGCTTAGGACAAATGCTCTCACAAGCAATACCTGTTGCCCTTAGAAAAGGCGCAGAAGCCAAAGCCGCAACTGTATGCTATTGGAGTCTAACTGATGCTGGACGTGAGGCAGATGTCAACCAACTTAACCGCGCCCCCGCTCAACGAAAGCTGTTTAATACTCTAATTGAACGAGAGCTCGAGCAACACGAAATAACAACGTTAGAACTGAGTAAAGCAGCGCTAAAGGCGCTCGAAGACAAGGGCTGGATAATAAAGAAGTCACGCATAGGTACTGTTGATCTAAGCTGGCGCACCGCTCTTGAAATGACCGAGGAGCCTCACCGACTCAACCCTGAGCAAGCCATTGCCGTCGCGACACTCACCCAGCAATCAGGCTATAACTGTACTCTACTCGAAGGTGTTACCGGTTCAGGTAAAACAGAAGTCTACTTAGCTTTATTAGAAACAATATTAAAGCAGGGCAAACAAGCGCTAATTCTGGTACCAGAAATTGGTTTAACCCCACAGACCATTAGTCGCTTCAGACGGCGCTTTAATGTAAAAGTGGCAGTCATTCATTCAGGTTTAACCGACAATCAACGCTTAGATGCATGGCGTAACGCCAAAACAGGTGAAGCGGCAATTATTATCGGCACCCGCTCTGCACTATTTACCCCGATGGCTTATCCTGGGGTGATCATTTTAGATGAAGAGCATGATTCCAGCTTTAAGCAACAAGAGGGTGTGGGTTACCATGCGCGCGATCTTGCTGTCATGCGTGGTCATTTAGAAGCAATCCCAGTACTTTTGGGCACAGCAACACCGTCACTTGAAACCTTACAGAATGCCCTTAGTGGCCGATATCATCATCTACAGCTAGGTAAGCGCGCAGGCAATGCGGAAAAAGTACGTCAAGGCATTGTCGATATTCGCAATCAACCACTGCGCTCAGGGATGTCGCATGCATTATTAAATGAGATGCGTATTCACCTTGATGCCGGCAACCAAGTCATTTTGTTTCTTAACCGACGTGGCTTTGCACCTGCGCTTATTTGCCATGAATGCGGCCATCTGCATGAATGCGATCGCTGTGATGCTTTCTTTACTGTACATCAAGCCTTAGGTGAGATCCGCTGTCATCACTGCAGTAACCAGTATGCTATCCCTAAGCAGTGCCATCAATGTGGTAGCACCATGCTCGCGGGCCAAGGTGTCGGTACAGAGCAACTCGCCACCTTCCTTGAAAAAGAGTTTCCTAACCACCCAGTGGTGCGCATTGATCGCGATACCACCCGTAATAAAGGCTCACTCGAGGGGCATCTCAACGCGATCCATAAAGGTGAATACAAAATTTTAGTCGGCACCCAAATGCTAGCCAAGGGACATCATTTCCCCGATGTCACCTTGGTTGGTCTGCTCGATGTCGACGGCGCTCTGTTTAGCGCTGACTTTAGAGCACCAGAGCGTTTCGGCCAACTTTATACTCAGGTATCAGGTCGTGCTGGTCGTGCGAATAAGCCCGGCACAGTGTTACTGCAGACGCACCAAAGTGACAATGCCATGCTACGAGAGCTGATGCATAAAGGTTACGGCGAATTTTCACGTAATCAGCTAAATGAACGCAAGCAAGCGTTACTGCCACCCGCTTGGCATATGCTCCTCATCCGCGCCGAAGCTCACCTTGCAAGCGACGCCGATGCACTGCTCAGCCAAATAGCTGCACTACTGCCGCAAAACGAAGAGTGTGAAGTGATTGGCCCTATGCCAGCGCCGCTCGATAGAAAAGCCGGTAAATATCGTCGCCAACTACTGTTTCAGACTAAAAACCGCAATCAACTACAGCAAGCGTTTGAACAAGCGTTGCCACAAATTGAGCAACTACCTCTGGCTAAAAAATGCCGTTGGAGTCTAGATCGTGACCCACAAGATCTGCTTTAAATCGACTTTATTATAACTAAAGCAGAAAAAGTTCATTAGAGGATAGTAATTGGGCACGACAAACGGCTAAAATAGTCGGTTAGCCCCTATTATTTTTCTCTACTTGTAAGTGCCGATTAAACGCCAATGAAATCACATACTGAATCTTTACTCGCTGAATCGTTAAATGCCCTTAAACAACAAGGTGTTGTTCCTGCTGATTTTGAAGCTCGCATTCAAGTAGACCGAACAAAAGATAAGAGCCACGGTGATTTTGCCACCAACTTAGCGATGATGTTAACCAAAGCAGCGCGTAAGAACCCACGTGAGATCGCTCAACTGATCATCGACAACCTGCCAACATCTAGCCATGTTGAAAAGGTTGAGATCGCAGGCCCTGGTTTTATCAACTTCTTTATCGATGACAATGCCCTTGCTAATCAGCTGATGCAAGCACTGGCAAGCGACACTTTAGGTGTTACCTTGCCTGAGTCGCAAACAGTTGTGGTTGACTACTCGTCACCAAACCTTGCCAAAGAGATGCATGTTGGTCACCTTAGATCGACTATTATCGGTGACAGTATCGTACGCTCACTTGAATTTATGGGTCATAAGGTTATCCGTCAAAACCACGTCGGTGATTGGGGAACCCAGTTCGGTATGTTACTCGCCTATATGGAAGAGTTGCGTGCAGCCAATGGCGAACAAGCGCAGATGGAGCTTTCAGATCTTGAAAACTTCTACCGCGCCGCAAAAGTCCGCTTCGATGAATCGACAGATTTTGCCAATCGTGCCCGCAAGCTTGTAGTTTCACTACAGTCAGGCGATGAATACTGCAATAAGTTATGGCGTGAATTTAACGACATTTCACTAAGCCATTGTCACGAAATTTATCAGCGTTTGGGTGTGAGTTTAACTCGTGAAGATGTTCGCGGTGAAAGCTCATATAACGCTGACCTAGAGCAAGTGGTTGCTGAACTTGATGCACAAGGCTTATTGTCAGAAAGTAACGGCGCTAAAGTTGTTTTCCAGGAAGAGTTTAAAAACAAAGAGGGTGAGCCACTACCTGTTATTATTCAAAAAGCAGATGGCGGTTACCTATATGCGACCAGTGATATGGCAGCAATGCGCTATCGTTCAAACGTATTAAAAGCCGACAGAGCACTGTACTTTGTTGATCTGCGCCAAGCACTGCACTTCCAGCAAGTGTTTAAATTGGCTAAAACAGCCAAGTTTGTTCGCGAAGAGATGAGCTTCGAACATATGGGCTTTGGCACAATGAACGGTGCTGATGGTCGTCCCTTTAAGACTCGCTCAGGTGGCGTGGTTAAGCTGATTGATCTGCTTAAAGAAGCTGATATTCGCGCACTTGATTTAGTTCGCAGTAAAAATCCAGATATGGATGAAGCCGAGTTGGCAGAAATTGCGCGTGTAGTCGGTATTGCTTCTGTTAAATATGCTGACTTATCTAAAAACCGTACTAGCGATTATATCTTCAGCTTTGAGCAGATGCTGAGCTTCGAAGGTAATACAGCACCCTACTTACTCTACGCCTACACGCGTGTAGCTGGCATCTTCAAGCGGGCACAAGACGTCGACTTGAGCGATGCGACTATCGTACTTGAGCACGAGAGAGAGAAAGCACTTGGCACCAAGTTAGCCCAGTTTGGTGAAGTGATGAACCGCGTTATCGGTAAAGGCCAACCACATGCACTCTGTGCTTACCTATTTGAACTGGCGGGTGCGTTCTCTAGCTTTTATGAAGCATGCCCAGTATTGGCTGCTGACACCGAAGCACAGAAGAAGAGCCGTTTACTGCTGGCGAAGCTGACAGCGAAAACACTCAAGCAAGGGCTTAACTTGCTAGGACTTGAAACTCTAGAGCGGATGTAATCATAACCCCATGACGAGTCGTGACTACGCAAACCGTAAACCCACGCGTAAAGGCAATGCCAACAAGCGTGGTTCTAAAGGGAATCAGCCTAAGCGTTTTCCCTATTTAGTACTACTGATAACCATCGCTGGTGTAGCTGGCTTTGGTTATTTGTTGTGGTTGTTAAACAGCACTGATGAAGCAGTTACAACGCCTGTGGTAGTTGAAACACCAAAGAAAACAACGGTTAAAAAAGATCCAAACGCGCTACCACCAGCTCCACAAGAGGAGTGGACCTATCTTGAAGAGCTGGAAAATAAAAAGGTAGAAGTGGATCTGCCAGAGGTTTCAACCAAACCTAAACGACCTTACCAGATGCAATGCGGTTCATTTAGAAAGGAATCTCAAGCAAACTCGCTCAAGGCGATGATTGCTTTCCAAGGGTTAGAAGCCCAGGTACGTAAAGTTAAAGGCACCAGCGGGATCTGGTACAAGGTTGTACTCGGGCCTTACGACAAAAAGCGTGACGCAGAAAGACAGCGCCACGTACTGCAAAACTCTGGTACTAACGGTTGCCAAATCTGGTTCTGGGAAAGTTCGTAGAACTTAATCTCAACAGGGCTAACTCTATAAAGCGCTGCTCATGCAGCGCTTTTTTATTGGCTGTCGCGGAATAGTCAATTGGGATTTCCACTGAATTTGAATGCAGTGAGCATTAACATGCTAATCGAGTTACTCTATTAGAATTTGAATGCAGTGAGCATTAACATGCTAATCGAGTTACTCTATTCAGTGCGTTGCTTAATTTGGCGTAGTAACATCAAAAACGTTAATACTTTTAATTTTTTCTCTTTCTGAAGCAATAGTTTCTTACTCTAATTAAAAGTTAGGGTAGACTAAATTTAGCATTAAAAATCAACCATTATAGGACTAAATAATGCGCCACTTTTTACACGCGCTTAAATGGATTTTGTTAACGGCACTTGCCATCCCACTCACGCTCTACTGCATTCTGTTGCTTATCAATATACGAGATGTGGCCCCTTCTGAGCAGTCAAAGTACTACCTTGCTCAAATAGAAGAAACTGATCGCACCCTGGCTAATAATCTCAATGATAATGCGTACATTTTTGCATTAGGATTTGGTGCGCCAAAAGGCGAGTTGCCAATGACAACGGGACTAGATCAGCTGCAAAAACTACAGAACAAAGATGTGTCGAGTATTGAGATTACAACCCCTGCCAAGTATTACACACCGCCTAAATTGCCACTAAAAAGTTGTTTGGGTGAAGATGACTTTTTGGCGACCTGTAAAGCCAACATTAAACAAAGCAGCGATCTTAAAACCCTACTATCAAACAACCGTTGGTTAATTGAGCGCTATCAACAGTTGCTGAATATGAGTACTTGGCAAGATAACCCCAACTTCAATAACTTTATGAAAGCGCTGCCGTTTCAAAATCTATTGATTGCACAGAAGCTTTATCTTCTAGAAATTTATGAAAATATAGATAGTTCTTCGCCAAAATTAACAGCTCAGGCAATCGAGCAAGATATGCTTTTTTGGCAAAGACTATCTTTAAACACCTATATACTGAGCAACAAAATGGTTAGTGCAGGTGCGATGTCTGTAAACATGAAACTTGGCGAAGTCATTCTGAACCAGCAGAAGCTAGAACAGGACGCTGTACAGATACCGACTAGCTGGACAAAGTCCGTGCCAGCCAATGTGCTATCACTAAGCAATGTTAAATTAGGGGAGTGGCTATATTTCACCAGAATAACCAAGACGACTCAAGTCGATGATGGCAGCGACGACACAATAACCAAAATAGCCACCTCCTTGCTACACCCTCTTATGCAAAACCAAGATACAGCCAACCGCTATGCTGAGTATCTGGTTGGACCAAAATCCCAAACAGAGTGCCTAAGCAGTGTATCCATTGATACCATTAGCAGCTATATCTACAACCCCATTGGAAAGTACATTCTCTGCACTGGAGTTCCTTCATTTAACGCTTATCAACTAAACCTAGATAAACTTGAGCGGCAAAGAGCAAATCTCATGGGTCGACTAGAGCGCTAGACTCTCAATTATGACTTTGTCTTCTTATAAAAGTGAATGCGAAGCTTGATAAACCTAACGAGCTTTGGGGCATAAATGAGCTAGTCCCTATCCTGTCTGTGGACAAAAGTGAGTTACCTTCAGGCAAAGGTGGTTCCAATGACCTGCGGTCGGTGCTGGACAGGATATCCGAATGTCGTGATCACATGGATGTGAATAAACGACCTTATGTGCAGGCGCTACTGAGGCACGCTGCAGCTCTTTATATAAAGAAAGGGTCCCTGTAAGCTCTGCGATGGCGCCCATGCCACCGACGGCCTCTGCCGCATCTCCACAGGGTTATAAAAGCGCAAACTCTCAGCATTTTAGTTTTTAATTTAAAACCAAAAAAGTCACCACTCCGCATAGCCAGCAGAACACACCCATCTTCCCCGTTGGAAATTTCGCTGTTTAAATTTCGCCGGGGCGCTGAGGGTTAGCTAAGGGGCGCAAGCGCTTTGCCCCTTGGCTCGGGTGTGGGCGAAGCGCCACGACTTTGGTCAAGCATAACTTGATAAAACTAATAGATAACTAAAACATTTTGGGGCATAAATGCTTTAGCTGCTGACCAAAGTGCTTCCAATTGCCTGCGGCAGGCGTATGTGCAGACGCGGCTGAGACTCGCCGCGAGCACGTCCTTGTGGGCTCAACGAAAACGTCCTGTTTTCGAAGGCCGCAGCTCTAACCTAGAAACCTATAGCTTTAGGCGAAGCAATACTCATACCCCTTGATATTTACTCAACCACCCCCATATATCTATTATCACCAACCAGAAGACGCATTGTCGCTGGCTAGAGAAGAGGATTTATCGTGACCACTATCGTATCAGTACGCCGTAATAACCAAGTGGTTATCGCCGGTGATGGCCAAGTTTCTCTCGGTAACACCGTGATGAAAAGCAACGCTAAAAAAGTTCGTCGTCTATATCACAATAAGGTATTGGCAGGCTTTGCGGGCGGTACAGCCGATGCATTCACCCTATTCGAGCGTTTCGAAGCCAAACTCGAAATGCATCAAGGCCATCTTATGCGCGCCGCGGTTGAAATGGCCAAAGACTGGCGTTCAGACAAGGTGCTCCGCAAACTTGAAGCGCTGTTAGCCGTTGCTGATGGTGAGTCTTCATTGATTATTACCGGTAACGGTGATGTGGTTCAGCCAGAAAATGACTTAATTGCCATTGGTTCTGGCGGCAACTTTGCCCAATCAGCAGCCACAGCACTGCTTGAAAACACCGATCTTAGCGCGTTAGAAATTGCAGAAAAGTCATTGACTATTGCCGGCGGCATCTGTGTTTTCACTAACCAATTTAAGACCATCGAAGAGTTAAAGTACTAAACGAACTGTCGTTTATACCTAAGACTGATGCTTAAGCATGAGGAAAGAATATGTCTGAAATGACACCCCGTGAAATTGTTCATGAACTTGATAGCCACATTATTGGCCAGCAAAAAGCCAAACGTTCAGTTGCGATAGCACTGCGTAACCGCTGGCGCCGGATGCAGTTAGCGGCTGACCTTCGTCAAGAGGTCACGCCTAAAAACATTCTAATGATTGGCCCGACTGGTGTGGGAAAAACTGAAATAGCCCGCCGCCTGGCGCGCCTTGCAAAAGCACCATTCATTAAAGTGGAAGCGACTAAGTTCACTGAAGTGGGCTATGTCGGTAAAGAAGTTGACCAGATCATTCGCGATCTCACCGACTCAGCGATTAAGCTGACACGTGAAGAGCAGATGGCTAAGTGTAAATATAGAGCCGAAGAAGCTGCTGAAGAGCGTATTCTCGATGCGCTACTGCCGAAGCCAAAGGAAGACTGGGACAGCGAAAAGCCAAGCGATAGTAGCACTCGCCAAGTTTTCCGTAAGAAGCTACGCGAAGGCCAGCTAGATGACAAAGAGATTGAAATTGACGTCTCTGCGCCACAGGCAGGTATCGAAATCATGTCACCTCCAGGCATGGAAGAGATGACCAATCAGCTACAAAGCATGTTCCAAAACATGGGGCCGGGTGCTAGCAAGCGCCGTAAAATGCCGATTAAAGAAGCCTATAAACTGCTTATTGAAGAGGAAGCGGCCAAGCTTGTTAATCCTGATGATCTTAAAGAGCAAGCGATCGAACTGGTTGAGCAACACGGTATCGTGTTCTTAGATGAGATTGATAAAATTTGTAAGCGCGGTGACTCTTCAGGCCCAGACGTTTCTCGTGAGGGGGTGCAGCGTGATCTACTACCACTTGTCGAAGGTTGTACGGTTAATACTAAGCACGGCATGGTCAAAACTGACCACATTCTGTTTATTGCATCGGGTGCATTCCAGATGTGTAAGCCATCAGATTTAATCCCTGAGCTGCAAGGTCGCTTGCCGATCCGTGTCGAGCTCGACGCATTGTCAGCTAGTGATTTTAAGCGTATTTTGACTGAGCCGTTCGCATCACTCACAGAGCAATATGTTGCCCTTATGGGAACCGAAGGCGTTAACGTTAAGTTTACCGAATCAGGTATCGACTCTATCGCAGAGGCCGCATGGCAGGTCAACGAGCGCACAGAAAATATTGGTGCCCGCCGCCTACACACTGTGATGGAACGTTTGATGGAAGAGCTATCTTACGAAGCGTCTGACAAATCAGGTTCTGAAACCATCATCGATGCTGATTACGTCAGCGCTCACCTCGATAACTTGGTTAAAGATGAAGATTTGAGTCGCTTTATTCTCTAGCTCAAATGCTAATATAGTGATGGCGGTTAAGGACAACTCTGTGCTTAACCGCTATTGTGTTTTATGAATCGCGACTTTCTCTAATTGGCAGACCTATGACCCAAGATAATACCCCTAATGTTGAATCCTTAAAGCTTAAGCGCAAATCTCGCCAGCTAGAGATGCACTTCGATAATGGCGACACTTATCAACTTAGCTGCGAAATGCTACGCGTTTACTCGCCATCAGCAGAAGTGCATGGCCATGGTAACCCTGTGCTGGTTACCCATAAGAAAAATGTCAATATCTCAGCCATTGAGCCTGTCGGCAATTACGCCGTTAAAATCGTCTTCGATGATGGCCATGATACCGGGCTTTTCTCATGGAAGGTGCTGCATGACTTAGCCACCCACCAAGTCGAGTTGTGGGAAAAATACTTAGCGCGTTTGCGAGCAGCAAAAGCCAGCCGCGAACCGCTTATCGATATGGCAGTTAAGTACCACAAATAGCAGTGTACTTATTTGAAATGCTCCGCCAGCAAAAGTGATTCGAGTCACACTTCAAGTTATGACAAAAAACACTCCATCACAAAATGACGCAGATAAGCGTCATTTTTTGTGATCAAACAACAGATCTACTGTATATATCAGCCGAGGCGGACTTATGTCCTCCACGGATCATAAATAGACAATTACTATCGAGAGTAATCAAAATAGAGGATTACTCATGACTGCACATATTAATGGTAAAGCCGGTGATTTTGCCGAAACCATCATCATGCCTGGCGACCCGCTTCGCGCTAAGTATATCGCTGAAAACTTTTTAGATGATGCGGTGGAAGTGACCAATATTCGCAATATGTTTGGCTATACCGGTTTTTATAAAGGCCAACGTATTTCCGTTATGGGTCATGGTATGGGTATTCCATCTATGGTGTTATACGCCCATGAACTTGTAACTGACTTTAATGTTAAACGTATCATTCGCGTCGGTAGCCTTGGTGCAACCCAGCACAACGTAAAGATCAACGATGTCATTTTGGCCCAAGCTGCGGGTACTGATTCCCCCACTAACGCCAAGCGCAGTAGTGGTTACCAGATGGCGACCTCAGCCACATTCGAGTTACTACATAAAGCCTACACCATTGCTCAACAGAAACAGATAAACGTTAAAGTCGGTAATGTGTTCAGTGGTGACATGTACTACGATCCAGATGAAGACATGATCCCAGCATTAGAACGCTTTGGTGTATTAGGTGTAGATATGGAAGTCGCTGGCTTATATGGCCTAGCGCATCACAAAGGTTTTGAATCCTTAGCGATTCTTACCGTTTCAGACCATTGCTTAACTGGCGAAGAGACCAGTGCAGAAGCCCGACAATTAACCTTTAATCAGATGATAGAGCTGGCATTAGAAACAGCTTGTCAGTAACTCTTTATTAGGCCGCTCGAAGCTCCCCTTTGCGCGGCTTAACTTTAGCACTTGATACAGCAATACTAGGAACAGATGATGAAAAATAAAATATCCTTAACCTTGCTTAGCTTTTTAGCCAACTTTGTGATGGCAGGCTTTGCGACACAGTTCGGCATGTTAATAGAACCTATAGCAGAGAAGTTTTCCGCTAACGTCAATGAAGTCGCCTCAATATTCTCGCTACTCAATGGCGGCGCCCTAGCGGGTACGATTGCGGCCTTTTTCTTAATTGAAAAAATTGGCGTAAAACGCATGACCCTGATTAGCTACGTGAGCATAGCGCTCAGTGCTGCGGCATTACATTTCACAGGTTCACTTACCGTAGTGATGATCGCAATGACCATTATCGGGCTTTGTGGCGGCGTTGGATTGTGTATCGCAGGTACAATTGTAGTATCGGTATGGAAAGACAAAATCCAAAGCACCATGCTAGTGGTACAAGATGCCACCTTTAACGTTGCCGGCGTTGTATTCCCACTGATAACCACCTATGCATTAAGCCACGCGCTATCTTGGAGCTACAGCTACCTTGCTGTTGGTATTGTTGCATTAGCGACGGCCGCCATCGCACTTGCGACCAACTTTGAACTGGTTGAAACTCAAACATCAGCAGAGAGTGGTAAAGATGAGTCAGAGTGGAACTTAGGGATCATTAGCGGCGGAGTGGGTTTATTCCTTGGCATGCTAGCGCTTTATACCTTCCTGACTTGGGCGCCGATGTTCGTTAAAACCAAGTTCGACATTCCATTTGAAGACGCGGGTAATATTATCACCCAGTACTGGTCTGCCGCGCTAATTGGTGCGCTGGTATCGACAGTTATCGTGTCGAGAGTTAAGATCCAGCACTTTATCATGGGGATGATTTCACTCGCATTTGTCATCACAAGTTTGATTGTTACTACAGATAACTTGGCTTGGATTGGTTACCTAACCTATGGTTATGGCTTTGCTTGTGCCGCGCTTTATAATGCCTTTATTGCTTACGGTGTGTCATTTGTAAAAAATGCCAGTAGCCGAAATGTATCTTATATATTGATTAGTGGTAGTGCTGGTGCAATGTTCAGCCCAGCAATTAGCTCACTATTTGAGAGCGTCATAGGCCTACAAACAGTGATGTATGCAATCCCTGTTATCTACGGCCTGATTATTGCGATGTTGCTGATCTCTAATAAACAAAAAGCGACTATTACGGCTCAAACAGCGTAAATGAGTCAAGCAGATAAACCCCAAACGGCATGTTTGGGGTTTATTCTATAAAGGATTTAAGCCCTTCAAGATCGCAAATAGTCAGCCCCTCTTTCTCTCGCTTAATCAGCGCTAAATCTTCCAGCTTTTTAATGGCTCGGCGATAGACTCTATCGGTTGTGGCAAAGCGTTCAGCCTCTAAATAGCACTTAGTAAAACCCTCGACAGGCTGATCTTTTAGATACTGATGATAGAGATCGTAAGCAATATTATAGGCGATGGGATATAGCATTCTGCGGGTAAAAATATCCACCGTATCTTGATAATCAATAGCTATCGCACTGGCAAAAAACAGTGCAAACTGAGGTGTCTTTAGTAGGGCTTGCTGTAACTTATCGCCATTGATCACTGAGATCTCCAATGGCTCTTCGGCAATGATATCTAACTGGCACAGGTAGTCGGTAAAAAACTCCATCTCACCAAACAACTGTGAGTCGCACGTCATGGTGCCCAACTGAAAACAACGACCATTTCTCGCAGTATAACCCATTGAAATACGCCCTTGAGGCACCAGTATTAGGTCATTTACCTGCTGACCTTGTTCCATCAATCGATGTTGTGCGCTAACAGATTTTGTCTCGGTGATGCACTCACGCATTATCTGCTCAATAGCATCATGCTCTTGCTGCCATAATGAATGGAAACGCCCTTTCTCAAGTGGTTTTAGCTGCATAATAGTGTCGTTTTTATTTACATTAGGCGAAAGACATAAACATTATACCTCTTTTAAAGCCAGTGGTAATAATGCGAGCTCAGGTTTACAGCGACCGAATCAGCACTTGCTATCGTTGATAGAACAAATGCAACGCCTCAGCCCTCATAGTCTCCGTTAACCTAAGGACTCTTTTTTTGCCAACTTAACGGCAAATTGACTTGCGACCATAGTGACTGACATAACACCTCAGGTTGACTCCAATCGCCCTTAAGTAACCAAGCAACGAGTGCATCCCCCACTTGAGGGTAGTGAATAGCTTCAGGAGTTGGTGACTTCAGCCATCGGCGCAGCACTTCAGGGTCTAAGCATGTTTTCATGCATTCAGCAGCGCCCAGTAACTCAAGAGCGGCGACATTTGATAACTGTTCAAACTGCCCAAGCAGCGGCTTAATCAGCAATTTTTTACCTAAGGTTAGCGCTTCACTGGCAAGCTCAAAACCAGCATTACCAATAACTCCTCCACAACTTGCCATCGCCGCTTTAAAACCATCGCGGTCAAATCCATGCCATTTGATATGCGCTGGCATTGGCTTAATCGAGTTGCCAGCGTGATATACCAAAAACGTGTAATCAGTAAAAGGCGCTAGAAAATCGATAATGGCATCTGCGGATTCAAAAGGCAGGTAGACCAAGACTTGATGTGCCAACTCTTTGTCAACTTTATCAACCTCAACAAAAGGCGGTAAAATCGGAAAACCAAAGTGATGCCAGTGACAGCCTAACGCTATATCCACTGGAGCAAAATAGTTCAACACGGTCTCATTAAACCAACTGTCAGCCACTTTAGGCACCGGAAAATTAAGCGCAGCTTGATGGCTTATGCCAATCGAAGGCACACCTTGATTTTTAGCGGCCCAAGCGGAAACTGGCTCGAAATCATTAAGCAGCAGATCATATCCACTTAAATCTAAGTTTTTGACATCTTTAAGGAAGCCAAACCAAGCGTTCATCTTCGCGGTTTGGGCTACATTCACACGACCATCTTTGGTTGCAAACGTCAGCCCTGATTGCACTCTGTATTGCCCAAAACATTGCATATCAAAAAACTGTTCAGCTGAACGCCCTGAAAAGAAAAAGTCGACATCGACGCCTTGCTTCTGCATCGCTTTAGCCATCACTCTAGCTCGGCTCAAATGACCGTTGCCAGTGCCTTGTACCCCATAGAGGATCTTCAATGCTCTCTCCTAAATAATGTGCTGACTAAGTACAACAGATGCAACTCCCAATAACGCGCCTGCGATAATATCCAACGGGTAGTGAACCCCGAGGATAACCCGCGATAGACCAACGCTTATCGCCCAACAACTAGCAATATAAAATAGTGCTGGATAGGTAAAGTAGATGCTAGTTGCCATAACGAATGCAGCGGCGGTGTGACCTGAGGGTAGACTAAATTTGTCGGCGGGTTCAAAGCGGGCAATCCCATCAGCAAGCGCATGACACGGGCGTTGTCGACGGATGATATTTTTAAGTAGGAAATAAAGTGGTAACTCGACCAAGTAAGCTGCTAACAACATATTGATTAGTGATTCGCCATGACTATCTAGCAGTATAAACAGCACTGCGACGTACAAATAAACAGGTCCATTTCCAGAGGCTGAGATTGATAAAGCCAATGGTTGCAAGCCATGCTCTTGGCCCTGCTTAACCACGAATCGATAACCGTTCTGATCTAATTTTGATATTGAGGTGATCATTGCAAACTCCCAATGTGTTATTGGTTAGCAAGCTATGAAAAGTCCATGACGTGAACGTGACAACGAGCCTAAAGTTTTATGACACAAAGAAAATAACAGGGAGAGTCAAACAAAGAAAAGAGAAAATTATCGAGTTAGAGTCAATCTACTAGCCCAATCATCGGTTGATAATCAGGCTAGCGCATACCTGCAGCTTAGTCGGCAGCAAGCTCAACATTATTGCGGTTGCGGTAGATCTTTTGCAGATGGTAAATATTAATACACGCAACAAAGGCATTCATGCCTGCAACAGGCCATGCTTCGATTGATGCACCGTAAATAACGAACAGTGAACAACCGGTAAAGTTCAAACATCTCAACCAGATAATGTCTTTCATCATTAGCGAAATTGCGACCATAACTGACGCAGCGTAACCGATGATTTCAATAGTATTAATAGCTTCCATAAGGCACCTTTTAGGCCCTCTGCCTTCCCTAAGCTAACTGGGGGATCCGTGCCCCTAAAGCGACTCAAAAATTAAGTTAAGTTAATATTTCTACGCTTATGCTAACAAAAACAAACCATCTTGGTAATAAAAAAACGTTATATAATGACCTGGGTCATGTTTTCGCCGAATTAGTAATCGGGATGTAGAAATATTACCACAACACTATTGAACGGTGCCTTTATCAGCAATTGCGTGATTGATAACACTTTTCTTTTCAAGAATCCCTTATATACTGGGATGAATGACTAACTTGCTCAAATTACTGAGCTACGCCTATTTACCAGGAGCGCTCCTATGGAATACAACACCTCGGCACTTTGTGACACTTATATCGATGTAGTTGATGTTGTCGAACCCATGTTCAGTAATTTCGGTGGTTGTAACTCTTTCGGTGGCTCAATTAGCACCATCAAATGTTTCGAAGATAATGGCCTCATCATTGAGACCCTTCAAGAAGATGGTGAAGGTAAAGTATTACTGGTAGACGGTGGTGGCTCGCTACGTCGCGGCCTACTCGACTCGACGATTGCCCAAACAGCTGTAGACAATAATTGGGAAGGGATCATCATCTATGGATCAGTTCGTGATGTTGATGCTTTAGAAGATTTAGACATTGGTGTGCAAGCATTAGCTTCTATCCCCGTTGGCGCCGATAGCAACGCTGTTGGTGAACTTGAAATTCCCGTCAACTTTGGTGGTGTCACCTTCTTACCAGGTGACCATGTTTATGCCGACAATACCGGCATTATTTTATCGCCTGAACCACTCGATATTGATTAATTAGCACATGAGAATCAAATTTCGATTTGATTCTGCCAGTTAAGCCAGCCAATAGTGCTGGCTTTTTTGTGGCTGATTTTTGGATTAGTTTTTCAGCAAGGCTTGAGTTGTAGACCTAAGGGCTTACACTATCGCTAATGAGTTTAAAATATAAGAATAACTAAATGACGCAGTATCTCAGCCCTTTCACTACCACTAAGCTTGAGAGCCTTCTCGTCTCGAGAGCAGGCGAAACAAAGCTCGGACAACGAGTGCAACTCCCTACAGCCACTGATGATCTCTCAACAGTGCTCACCCAAGCTAAAGCCGCCAATGTTCGCTTTGCCATTATTGGCATTGGCGAGGATATCGGCCCCCGTGCAAATTTGGGTCGCGGTGGCTCTACAGATGCTTTTGACAGCGCGATGAAACAGTTTCTCAATTTTCAATCCAACCGTTTTTTAAGTGGCGATCAATGTTTAGTGTTAGGTCAAATAGCAACGGCAGACTTACAACTGCCAAACAATAGCAGCGCGGAGCAGCTACGTCACAATGTAGAGCGATTAGATGTAAGAGTGATTGAATTGTTATCTAGCGTAATGCAAGCGGGGTTAGAACCCATTGTCATTGGTGGTGGCCATAACAATGCATACGGCCTATTAATGGCCGCTAAAGCCAGTCATAAACGTGCTGTCGCAGCAGTTAACCTTGACCCTCATTCCGATTTCAGGCCAAGAGAGGGGCGCCACAGTGGTAATGGCTTTAGTTACGCAGCAGCTTCTGGTGCACTAGGTATTTACCATGTGCTTGGTCTACATGAATTAAAAAATAGC
Source organism: Shewanella sp. KX20019 (assembly GCF_016757755.1). NCBI lineage: Bacteria > Pseudomonadati > Pseudomonadota > Gammaproteobacteria > Alteromonadales > Shewanellaceae > Shewanella > Shewanella sp. KX20019. Next base: position 4,587,129 of record NZ_CP068437.1, read on the forward strand.
GAAGCGACATTAGAGCAACTCAAAGCATTTGGTGGCCACTGGCATAGTTTCCAGCAAATTTGGGTACGCCGAGAATTAAGCTTAGAAACCGCATTAAAATCAATTACTCAAGAGCTCAACAACAGCTCGCTTCCTGTCGCGGTAGAACTCGATTTAGACGCCATCACCAATATGCCAAGTAGTGCGTCAACCGCAGCCGGAGTCCCCTTGATCGATGCATTACACTACGTTAGTTATGTGGCTAAGCATTGCCCCTGTGCCTATTTACATATAGCTGAGGCAGCCCCTAGTTGCCATGTTGCCGGTATCGATGCGGGTTACCGTGAAACAGGACAAAGTATTGCCGAATTAATCTATAGCTATATTAACGGACGTATTAATGCACTTTAGCAAATAATAACGATTCAACATTGGCAAATATTATGGTGTAATGCGCAGTCAATTTTGCGAAACCCTGTGTCATCACTCATTTTTACACTGTCCAGCGGCTGATAAATAACATACATCACATAGTGATAGATGAAAGATTCAGCAATCTGGCTCGATGACTTACAATCGTAATAATTCAATTGTTAACGTATAGGAATAGATAGATGTCAGAGGACACTCCAAAGAACACTCACTTCGGTTACAAGACGGTTGAAGCTGAGCAAAAGGCCGATATGGTCGCTGGCGTATTCCATTCTGTCGCCGCTAAATATGACATCATGAATGACGTCATGTCTTTCGGGATCCACCGCATGTGGAAACGTTTTACTATCGAAAGTGCGGGTGCACGTCCAGGCATGAAAGTGCTTGACTTAGCGGGCGGCACTGGCGATTTAACGGCTAAATTTTCTCACCTTGTCGGTGAAAAAGGCCAAGTCACTTTAGCCGATATTAATGACTCTATGCTAAAGGTCGGCCGTGAGAAGTTGAGAGACAAAGGCATTGTAGGCAATGTGAACTATGTGCAAGCTAACGCTGAAGCTCTGCCGTTTCCTGACAATCACTTCGATATTATTACCATCGCATTTGGCCTACGTAATGTCACCAATAAAGATGCCGCTATCGCTTCAATGCTGAGAGTGTTAAAACCAGGCGGAAAATTATTAGTGCTGGAGTTTTCTAAACCAAAGCACGATGTGATGCGTAAAATATATGACCTATACAGCTTTAAAGTGATGCCTAAAATGGGTGCGTTAATCACTCAAGATGCTGATAGCTACGCCTACCTCGCAGAATCAATCCGCATGCATCCAGATCAAGAAACCTTGAAACAAATGATGGAAGATGCAGGTTTTGAGCAGGTGAACTATACCAACATGACTGACGGTATTGTGGCCTTGCATAAAGGGTACAAATTCTGATTGGACTCACTATGGCTCGTGACATGTCACTACTTACGTGTGCAGCGATTGAGGTTGGCTTCAACAAGCTGATAGCCCAATCGCCTGAAGACTACGCTGCCTTGCGCAGTCTTCATGGTAAAGTGTTATGCATTCAACTGACTCAGCTTAATTGGCCACTTTATCTCTTGTTTGCCAAAGAGATCCAAGTTTTTAGCCAATACGAAGGCGATGTTAACACCCAAGTGAATGCCGATATCACCACGCTATATCAACTCACTGAAGGTGCCAACCTCACCGAATTGATCAAACAAGATAAACTTAGCCTCGAAGGCGATCTCAGTTTATTGCAGACGTTTAGTCACTATCTACAAGGTGTTGAATTCGACTTTGCCGAGCCACTATCGCGCTATATAGGTGACGCTCCGACTCACTTTGTCAGCCAAGGTGTTAAGCGAGCAAAACAAGATATCAGTCAACTATTGCTAAAAACACGCTCCCACTTAGGTCAATTAACGACCGAAGAGTATCGACTTGCACCGCATAAACTCGAATATATTCACTTAAGTGATACTATCGAAGATATCGCGGTCGATGTCGACGCCTTAGAAACACGGATTGAGCAATTACTAAATAGGGCAAGAGTTAAACAATGACAGTAAAAAGTATCAGCCGCGCTTATCAAGTCATCCGCACCTCATTGAATTACGGATTAGATGATTTACTCCCCTCAAAGGTAACGCCTTGGTACTTTAAGCTATTAAGAGGTTGTCTCTTCTGGCTCAGAAACCAACACAAAGACAAAGTCGGTGGCGAACGCTTAAAGCTGGCGATGCAAGAGCTTGGGCCTGTCTATATTAAGTTTGGCCAAATGCTCTCGACCCGCCGCGATCTGCTCAGCGACGAATGGGCCGAAGAGCTGGCGATGCTGCAAGACCGAGTGCCTCCGTTTGATTCTGCCATTGCTCGTGCCTCCATTGAATTAGAACTTAATGCCCCCATTGAAGATTACTTCGATGACTTCGATGACATTCCACTGGCATCAGCCTCTATCTCGCAAGTGCATACTGCAACGCTAAAATCTAACGGTGCTAGAGTCGTATTGAAGGTACTACGCCCAGATGTAGAACAAAAAGTGCACGCCGACATTCAACTAATGTCACAAGCGGCAGGTTTTTTAGAATATCTACTAGGGAGCAACAATCGCCTTCGTCCAGCCGAAGTCGTCGAGGATTACCGCACCACCATCGAAGGTGAGCTCAACTTAAAACTTGAAGCCCTGAACGCCATAAAGTTACGCAATAACTTCTTGGATTCTAATTCACTTTATATCCCTTTTATGTATGAAGAGCTCTGCTTTACTCGACTGATAGTAATGGAACGCATTAACGGTATACCAGTATCAGATAAGGCTGCACTTGAAGCGCAAGGCACCAATTTAAAGCTGCTGGCTGAACGCGGTGTAGAGCTGTTTTTCACTCAGGTTTTTCGCGATAATTTTTTCCATGCAGATATGCATCCAGGCAACATTTTTGTCAGCCGCGAACATCCGAATGACCCATTCTATATTGGCTTAGACTGCGGCATCATGGGCACGCTTACCGATGAAGACAAACGCTATTTGGCTGAAAATTTCCTCGCCTTCTTCAATCGTGATTACCGCCGTATAGCTCAGCTTTATATTGAATCGGGTTGGGTTTCAGCCGATACAGATATCGCTGCATTTGAACAAGCTGTTAAAGTTGTTTGTGAGCCGATGTTTAATAAACCATTGGATGAAATTTCATTTGGTCACGTTTTACTTGAGCTATTTCGAACCGCACGTCGATTCGACATGGTGGTGCAACCACAATTGGTATTGCTGGAGAAGACCTTACTCTATATTGAAGGTTTAGGGCGTCAGCTATATCCACAACTGGATTTGTGGAAAACAGCAAAACCCTTCTTAGAAGGCTGGATGGCAGAGCAAGTTGGCCCAAAAGCCATGGCAGGTAAAATTAAACAACAGTTGCCTTATTGGGCTGAACAACTGCCCGAACTGCCTGAACTCATTTACGATAATCTAAAAATGGGGCGCAACCTAGCAAAGACGCACAACAAATTACTCGATCGGTATCTAAAACATCAGCAAAAAGCCCATAAAAGTAACTATCTTTTGATCACATCCGCTATTTTAGTGATCTGTGGCACTATTTTGTTAAATCAAGACGCTACACTATGGGCTTCTTACGGCAGTATCGGCGTAGGCGCCACATTGTGGCTGCTCGGATGGCGATCTAGGCCAAAGAACCTAAAACTTTAGCTAGACCTAAATAACCAAAGGTTCATAATAGAACCAGTATCTAAATTAAGAGGATTCGTACATGGGTGGCATTAGCATTTGGCAACTTCTTATTGTTGCATTGATTGTCGTATTATTGTTTGGAACAAAGAAATTACGCTCTTTAGGCGGCGATTTAGGCGGTGCAGTTAAAGGCTTCAAGAACGCCATGTCTTCTGAAGAAGAGAAGAAAGCGCTAGAAGACAGTGCAGCTGAAAAAACAGCTCAGGGCACTGAGACAGCCGAAAAAAAGGCTGAATCTAAGGACAAAGAACAGGCGTAATCGACTATGTTCGACGGTATCGGCTTTATGGAGTTGCTGTTGATTGGAGTTTTGGGGCTAGTGGTACTTGGCCCTGAAAGACTTCCTGTCGCCGTGCGCTCAATCTCAGGCTGGATCCGCGCCATGAAAAAGATGGCAAACTCAGTTAAAGACGAATTGGAGCAAGAGCTTAAAATTGAGCAGTTGCATACTGATTTGAAAAAAGCAGAAAGCCAAGGCTTAAAAAACCTTGCGCCTGAGTTACAGGATTCAATCGATCAACTAAAACAAGCAGCGCAATCTGTTAATCGTCCTTATCAAGTAGAAGATGTTCCTTCGGCGACAGAAACTCCAGCCAAAGACAGCCCTACTACTGAGACATCTTCGACAGAGAGTGCTAAGTCAGACAAACCTAACGGGTAGTCCATGTCACAACAACAGCCATTAATAAGCCATTTGCTTGAACTGCGTAATAAGCTGCTTCGAGCCATTGGTAGTGTTCTCTTGGTGTTTATCTGTTTGGTCTATTGGGCCAATGATATCTACCATTATATGGCCATACCTTTGATGCAAGCACTGCCCGAATCGAGCAGCATGATTGCAACGGATGTCGCCGCACCTTTTTTTGCGCCTTTCAAACTGACATTAGTGCTGTCGTTTTTTATTGCCATCCCTTATGTTCTGTTTCAAATATGGTCATTTGTAGCCCCAGGGCTGTATAAGCATGAAAAACGCCTGATGATGCCCTTGCTTGCCAGTAGCACGCTGCTGTTCTACCTCGGTATTGCATTTGCTTATTACGTGGTATTCCCAGTGGTATTTGGCTTCTTCACTAGTGTGGCACCTGATGGTGTGGAAGTTGCGACGGATATCAGTAGCTATTTGAGCTTTATTCTCAAGCTATTTTTTGCTTTTGGTTTAGCGTTTGAAATACCAGTGGCTGTGGTTCTTTTATGCTGGGCGGGTGTTACCACACCTGAAGAGCTGAAAAAGAAACGTCCATATATCGTGGTTGGTGCCTTTATTGTAGGGATGTTCTTAACACCTCCGGACATTATTTCGCAGACCATGCTCGCGGTTCCAATGCTAATCTTGTTTGAAGGTGGGCTCATCGCAGCACGTTTCTACAGTAAAGCTGCTGATGACGAAGACGAAGAAGATAGCTCGGAAGAGACTGAACAGAAGTAGCTAAGTAATTTTTGAACGATACAAAAGGTATTGCCATTCAGTTGATGAAGGCAGTACCTTTTTTGTTTTTGGCTTAAATTCTCAACCTAGCCTCTCATACCAACATCAATGCCTAACATGATCAGCCGTGACACTGCATGCTCTGTATGTCAACAGCCATAGACATTAGAAACTTTACACTTCTTAATCGCGTTAACAGCAAAATCTGGTATTGATTACATGTATGATGAAATTGATATAAAATCATGCAATAGCCTGCTTTCTAAAAATAAAAGGAAATTTTGATGATTAAGCCAACTCTGTTATTACTTACAACCGCGGCGGTTTCGCTATCGACATTGGCGAATACCTCTGTTGAAGCACAGCTAACGCAATGCGCTGCGGTACAAGACAAACTTGATCGTCTTATCTGTTACGACAATCTATCAGCTTCCTTGGTAACAAAAAGCGCAGCAAGTAGCTCCCCCACCTCTGAAGTTATTGCGGTTGCTTCATCTGCAGCAGTTATCACCAGTACCGTCAATACACAAGCAGATGCGGTAGAAGAGTTTGGTAACCTCAAGAAAGATAAAGATGAGCAAGTGGTTACGACCATCAACCTAACGGTTAGTAAGGTCACAAAAGATCCTTACGGAGCTCTCAAAATCCAATTCGATAATGGTCAGCTTTGGAAGCAAACAGATTCACGTACTTTTAAGCTTAAGCCTGAACAAGAGGTCTATATCGAAAAAGCCGCCCTTGGCTCTTTTATATTAGGTACAAAAGATCGCAACACTACGATTCGTGTTAAACGTCTTAAATAATGCCGCTATTTATGGATATTGCTGTCAATCTCATTGGCAGCAGCTTAGAGAAAAGTATGCAACGTGTTGTTGAGGAAGCCAACAATGTAGGCGTCTCCTCAATGATTGTGATTGGTAGTCAGATTGAGGAGAGCGAACTCGCAATTGACTTGTGTCGCTCATTTCCGGAGCAACTCTATAGCACAGCAGGAGTCCATCCGCACCACGCCAGTGAATGGACCTCTCAAAGCAGCCATCAAATTAGACAGCTAAGCTTAGCTCAATGTGTCGTTGCCATTGGCGAGTGTGGTTTGGACTATAATCGAGACTTCTCACCAAGACTTAAACAGAGACAAGCTTTTGCCCAGCAGCTTGAGCTGGCAATAGAGCTAAAGCTACCAGTATTAATGCATGAGCGAGATGCCCATAGTGATTTTCTAGCCATATTAAAAGAGTACCGCTCGGCATTACCTGCTGCCCTACTACACTGCTTTACCGGAAACCGTGAAAGCCTAGAGGCTTATTTAGAGCTAGACCTGCATTTAGGGATAACGGGCTGGGTTTGCGATGAACGTAGAGGCCAGGAGCTCGCAGAGTTGGTGCCACTTATTCCAGATAACCGTATTTTGATTGAGACTGACAGCCCTTACTTGCTGCCTCGAAGTATGCGACCAAAACCTAAGTCGAGTAAGAACGAGCCTAAGTACTTACCTTACATTGCTGAATATATTGCCAATATTCGTGGGCAAACAGTTGACGACTTTGCACTGAAAACCTATCAAAACAGCCGCTCATTTTTTGGTTTGCCTTACTAATGCTGCTACTTAACCGTTTTTTATTCATCGCTATGATGTTTATTTCAAGCGCTGCCTACGCCGAAAATATGCTTACGATCGACAGCAATACTCCGACAGATTTGGCACTAAAGGAGTGGACTTATTACACACCAGCAACACAGACTAGCGACATAATTCAAGTCAGCCAGTTAGCATCCAGCAACTGGAATAAACTCACAGCAGATGTCGTTCGCGGTCTGAGTGACAAGCACTTTTGGATAAAATTTAGCGTACAAAGTAGCGGTTCAGTTGCCACAAAAAGAATACTGTCGATCACCAATCCACACCTAGACCTAATAGAGTTATACCACTTCAATCAACAGCGTTTAATAAATAAAGTGATTATGGGCGACAGTATCCCCTTCTCGCAAAGACCGATTATCAGTAATGACTTTGCCTACCCATTTAGCTGTAAAAATGAGGATTTACATACATTTTACTTAAAAATTAGCACCACAGGATCTTCGAGCCTCCCCATCACACTTTGGACCGATGACGCCTATTACCAAAATGCTGAGCAGCAATCACTGTTATATGGTTTTCAAATTGGTGTCTTAACAGCAATTGGTATTTTTAGTCTCTTTATTGCCATAACCTCACACTCATTTAGCTATACCTATTATGCAGGTTATGTGCTCTCTCTGACCCTTTTTGTCGCGACACTGCATGGTATCGCCTTTCGTTTCATTTGGCCTAACTGGCCTATTATTCAAGCGTTTATAACACCAGCTCTATTGTGTTTATCGATGGCATTTGCCTTTCTTTTTTCAGAAAAAGTGATGCAACTGAAATACCACAGCCAACCTATGCTACGGATCTGCCGACTCGGTGCTGCTATTTCAATCGCTCTGCTCTTTCTTGGATTACTGCTTGATTACAATCTAGCGCTAAAATTGGATATCTGCGCCGTCATGTTCGCCAGTCTACTACTGATGTATATCGCACTCGTTCAGGGGTTTCGTGGCCATAAACTGGCTAAGCTATTCGCCATAGGCTGGGCAGGAATGATGTTAGGAGCCTTAATTTCTGGCATGTTGTACTTGGGCTATATTGAACTTCAACTGCAGGCAAAGACCCCATTTACGCTTGGATTAAGTTTCGAAATCCTTTTTATGGCGGCGCTACTGGCTATACGCTATAACGATGAACGTCTGTCTAAACTACAGATCCAACAAGAAGCATTAATTCAAGCCCAAAGAGTGAAAACGACCCGAGAAGATGCACTACGAATAGAGGCCAGAAGTAGCGAACAACTTGGGCAGATGGTGCAAGAACGGACCTTAGAGTTAGAGATCGCGCTAAGAGAGCTCAATGAAGCGAATCAAAAACTGACAGAGCAATCTACCATTGATAGCCTTACCGGTGTAAAAAATAGAAATTCATTTGATAAGCGTATCCTCGCAGAGGGCCGCATTAGTCGCCGACAACAAACCCCGATGGCGGTGCTCATGCTAGATATAGACCACTTTAAATCGATTAATGACACCCATGGGCACCTCGCCGGAGACCAAGCTTTACGGGTCATTGCCGGCGAATTAAAGCGAATATTAAAGCGACCAACCGATCTAGTATCACGTTTTGGTGGTGAAGAGTTTGCTATTATATTACCGAATACAAATCAAGAAGGCGCCTTGCAAGTTGCTGAGTCAATAAGGAAAGCTATTTTTGAATTACCGATCCATTGGGGGGAGATTACCATCCCTCTTACGGTCAGTATTGGAGTGAGCGTTGAAATCGTCTCCTCTGAACAACATACAACCTTGTTATTAGGGCAAGCCGATAAAGCACTTTATCGCGCCAAAAACGAAGGGCGTAATCGCATCATGCTGTACAGCCCTGAGCAAAATTGAGCCCTGAGCAAAATTGACATCACCAAAAAGTCTGGAGTCGAATGTGAATATTATAACTAGTGCCTACCCACAGCGTAGAATGCGTCGTATGCGTAAACATGAGTTTAGCCGCCGTCTCATGTCTGAAAACCAGCTCTCGGTAAATGACTTAATTTATCCGATGTTTGTGCTAGAAGGAAACAATCGCACTGAACAAGTAGCCTCAATGCCTGGTGTAGAACGCCTCTCTATTGATCTGCTGCTTAAAGAAGCGGCTGAATTAGTTGAGCTTGGGATCCCACTTATTGCACTATTTCCAGTGACGCCTTCAGAGAAGAAAACTCTGATGGCAGAGGAAGCCTATAATGCCGATGCGTTAGCTCAACGTGCCGTTCGCGCCTTAAAAGAAGCTTTCCCACAATTAGGTGTTATGACCGACGTCGCCCTTGACCCGTTTACCACTCATGGTCAAGACGGCATCATTGATGACACTGGCTATATCATGAATGACATCACCACCGACATTTTGGTGAAGCAGGCACTGTCTCATGCTGAAGCGGGAGCTGATATTGTTGCCCCATCAGATATGATGGACGGTCGTATCGGTGCCATTCGCGAAGCGCTTGAAGCAGCTGGTCATGTCAACACTCAGATCATGGCATATTCAGCTAAGTATTCATCGAGCTACTACGGACCTTTCCGTGATGCTGTCGGTTCCGCTGGTAACCTTAAAGGTGGCAATAAGCACAGCTACCAAATGGATCCTGCTAACAGTGATGAAGCACTGCATGAAGTTGCCCTTGATATTCAAGAAGGCGCCGACATGGTGATGGTCAAACCTGGTATGCCATACCTTGATATCGTCCGCCGCGTTAAGACCGAACTAGCAGTGCCCACTTTTGCCTACCAAGTGAGTGGTGAATATGCGATGCATATGGCCGCTATACAAAATGGCTGGCTGGCGGAAAAAGCAATCGTGATGGAGTCTCTACTTTGCTTTAAACGTGCCGGTGCAGATGGCGTGCTAACATACTTTGCCAAGCGCGCAGCCCAGTGGTTAAAAGAAGAGAAATAGCCGTTTATACCTATGTGTAGGATGGATATAGATACAAGAGTGCCACTCATTTGAGTGGCATTTTTTCTCAATAGAAAAAATCCCCCCCCTCCGCCTCCTTTGCAAATAAAGTTCAATGCGCCGACTCATTTCATTGAGCTAAGTGGCTATTGTGTGAACCCTGCCACTAAATCAACAATCATGCCGTGATCGCTATAACAGTCCTTCTAGAGCATGCTTCACCCCGTAGTTAAGACATGATTGAATAAAGCCGAATTCATTTCTTCTTGCTCGAGGTATAATCATGCACAATAACGTTAAAGCATTGCTTGCCACCACAGTATTATTTTTTAGCAGCCAGAGCGTGGCTAGTGGCGGCTGTGCATTCGAAGGACAACAAGAGGGCTTTATGGCCACTTGTACTGAGGAGAAACAAGAAGTGATCTTAACCGGTAGCGTAACCACCGAACAACTCAACGTGCTTGATTGGTTCAGTCAAGAATATACTGACTATAAAGCTGACCAAGCAACAATCGCGCAGTTACAAGCCGTAACAGAGCCGACTGAAATCACCGTAATTATTGGTACCTGGTGCCCTGATTGCCATCGTGAAACGCCGCGATTAATTCGCATCATTGAGCAGGTGAATAACCCGCTGATTACGGTTAAATACATTGGTGTTGATAGAGCGAAAGAAGATCCGCAAGGGCTTGCAAAAAACTATGAGTTCTCACGTATTCCAACGATTATTGTTGAACAAAAAGGCGCTGAGATTGGTCGTATTATCGAAAAGCCAGCAGTGACGTTAGAGAAAAATTTAGCGGCTATTTTAAAAGCTTCATAATTTTTACACTTAGCATGAAAAGGCCGCTAAATATCAGCGGCCTTTAACTTTATATACTACTAGTCTTTTTGTAATTAAAACTCATAACGAGCAACAAAAGAGACAAAACGTGCATCTTGTCTATCAGTTGTTAGCCCATAGTCTGGGTTGAAATCACCATTATATTGCGTGCGTTCTTCATTAATATTAGTTGCCGTATCTGAGTTAAATACATTATAAACAGTTGCTTTTACACTAAACTGATTATCAAATATTTCAGCTAAATAAGTTAATGAAAGGTCTAAGTTCGTTACCCAAGGAAGGTTACCCTGTGAGCCACGTGGCGTAGGGTTACCATTTTCATCATAGAAACTCTCAGCACCATACCATTTACTCACGCAATCGTCCCAAGGATTTCCAGCAGTACAGCTGTCTACACCTTCAGGGTGTCTACCGAAAGCATTTTGTGGACGACCAGAACTAATGCTACCTACAAAACCAAGAATCAAATCTTCAGTAATGCTATAAGCGCCATTCAACTTAAATACGTGAGTGTGATCGTTTGGTAAGTCTCCATAACTATGGTCCATTAAATCACCATAATCATACGAGGTAGTCCAACCTGGATCAGCCTGATTATTATCAGTTTTAACTAGTCCTTCAGTATTTCCCCAGTTGTGAGAGAAAGTATAAGAGGAATTAATTCGCAGATCATCAGTTACATTTCCATCAAGCGTTAATTCAAGTGCCAAATAGTGACGCTGCATTGATTTTAGCGCTAACTCTTCTGCTGTCAGTACAATATTGTCGACTTGACCATCACCGTCAAAATCATAAGACAATGTAGTATCAGATCCAGGGTTATGTAGGACATAGTAGCTGCTTTGACCTACATTATCTTCAATGTCCATCTCTTTAAGTTTTTTCTGTAATATTGGATCCATATCAGTATCTTCAGTACCACGACCTAGGTCACGCCAAATCACGCGCGCACCCGCAGACATAGTTTCAAATACTTCTTGTTGGTAGCCGACTGTAAATTCATCTGAGTACATCGGCTTAAGGTTTGCTGATGCAATCAATCCAGGATCGGTGATACCGACTTGTCGCACGCGGGTCTCTCTGAATGTATCACCACGGCTCGGTGAACCATCAGCTGTTATTACTGGGTGCCCATTAACATCGAGTTCATTCAAAGCGTAATACTCAAAATCTTCTTTTTGAGAGCCGCCCTGCTTAATGTTCATGTTGACAGAAACTGGCTGAAAGTATCGACCATAAGTTGCAAAAACTTTTGATGTCCCATCACCGTGGATATCATAGATAGCCTGTAGGCGCGGTGCGATTTCATTGTCAAAATCAACATATGCACGCCCATCTGATACGGTATTTTTAAAGCTATTAATCCTAACACCAGCATTAATGACTAAGTTATCGGTCGCCTGCCATGAATCATTGATATAGTAAGCTAACTGCTCAACAGATGAGTCTTGATTCGAGAAAGTCGAACGACGACGGCGCTCGATATAATCAGTCCCTTCTGGCGCACCTGAGATTGAATTTTCTCCCGCAGTACTAACACTCCACCAACCCCGAGCTTCACCAAGACCATTTTGGTCTTCGAAAAAATCGACCGAAATATTACTATAATCAACACCAAAGCTTATCGCGTGCTCATCCAAGTCCCAAGTGAAATCAATACGAGCCTGATCACGCGTATAATGCTGCTCAACAAGGGTCGCGTCAGTATGATTACTTAATGTTATGGAACCACCACCCCGTTTATCGACCACTGAAGGATCCGTTGAAGCAACAAGGCTTTCTACATCTTCTTTTACCTGCCCTACTACTGCAGAAACTGCAAAATTATCAGTTATGTAGCCGTTATAATTAATACTGTATAGAGCGCCACCGTCTTCACCAGGCACCGTTAGACCTTTTCTATCACCAACATCATCGGTTTCCCAATTATATTCGTAACGCTCAATATCCCAAGTTCGTTTGTTATTCATCGCCATAAAACCAATCGAATGGTTTTCTGTCATATACCAATCAAGCTTGGCAAACCAACGGTCTGACTTACGCTCTTTTTCACTATAAGTCTTTTGCGAAGCCCAGCTTTCATCCTCTCTACTAGGTTCATACAAACCGTAATAGAACAGCTCATCCTCAATAATGGCGCCACTGACCCATATCTTAGCTTTTTTATAATCATACTCATCTCGCTCATTATAATTATAGTTCACAGTATCCGGAACACCGTTAGCTTGATAAATGGTGTCATGAGTTTCGTTAAGAGCGCTAGGATCCCAACGACCTTCAACGCCAAAATGAAATTCATTATCACCGGACTTAGACACTGCGTTAACAATACCACCAATCGCACCACCAAAATCAGGACTAATAGCGCCTGTTTTAACCTGTGTTTCAGCGATTGCTTCCCACGGAAGTCGTAATGAACCTAAACCAGTACGGATCTCAGTTACATTCAAGCCATTTAAGTAGTACGCATTTTCTGCTGATGATGAACCACCAAAACTTGAAGCACCTTTGAAGTTTGACCCACCTGCTGCTGCAGTCCCTGGAGCAAGTAATGCAATATTCTCAAAGCCTGTGTCAACCGGCATTAGATCTAATTCATCTTGCCCAAATGTAACTCCCGAGGTTGAAGAGGAAGTATCAATACGACGGATCATGGAGCCTGTAACTTGAATGCGCTCTACATCACTAATGCCCTCAGCAAATAACTCACCATCTAGAATAACTGGCTGACCAACACTGACTCGAACGCCACTTTCTTTGTTAGACGTAAAACCGTTTTTAGTAATACTTACATCGTACATTCCCACTGGAATATTACGTAAAAAATAATTACCTTTTGCATCAGTCTCTACGGTATACACTAAACCTTTAGATTGATGCTTTAGTGTGATGGTTGCATTAGATAGAGACATCCCTTTACTAGATGACACCTGTCCTTTTACAACACTTGAGTCAGCCGCAATTGCAGCTGGAGCACTCATCATTAAAACTGATCCAACAGCAATCGCTGCTAATGTTTTTCTCGGCGCAAATCGCTTTATAGCGTTATTTCCGTTCATAACCAAATTTCCCTTTAATTCTATCTATAGTTATTGTGCAAATTTTCTTTATTTTTTCAGTGTTGTTTACCAACAATTGAGCTTGTTAAAACTCGCAACAGCACATTAACATCATATACATACTGTATACAATTTATTTTATTCTGTAGATTTTATGTTCGGAATTAATGCCGATATAAAGGGATTGCTTTCAGTGAATAGTTCGAGAGAAACTTGCGAGGTGAGTCTATAAAACCATCATTTACGTGTTAAAAAGCAGCAAGTATAGCTAAGAACAGTTAGGAATAGCATACAATATAAAGTTATATGGATTACAGTGACGCTTCAAAGAGATGGTTACAACTTGAATATTACTTTTTTTTGGGGGCGGGAGATTTAACTGCTGCGGCGAGCTAGTTGATGCAGCAGTCCTTCACGTAACGCGCCACCAGAAAGATGTAACGTTTCAATATTAAGTAGCTCAAAAAGTGCCAGTAAAATGGCTACGCCGGCGGCGAAAGTGGGGGCTCGTTCTGGCTTTAGGCCATTAATCTCTAGCATTGATGCTGAGTTTTGCATGAGCGTTTCTTGCTTTAATCTTTGTAAAACATCAAGGGTGATAACGGTGGACTCTCCTCGTGCGCAGAGTAGCTCAACAACAGACTGTACACTGCCTGAAGCACCCACAACACTCTGCCAACCTAAACTGCTCAGCTCTTGCTGATAATCACCCAGTATACTTTCAACATTCCGTCTCGCATGATCAAAATCAGTCGATTTAAAAGGGAATTGGTCAAAGAAACGGTTATTAAAAGTGACGCAGCCCATAGGCAGACTGGTTTTAAACAGCACTTTATTACCATTGCCAATGATAAATTCTGTACTGGCACCGCCGATATCGATCACCAAGCGTTGCCCAGAGCCTGATGTAGTCGCAGCCATGCCTTGATAGATTAATTCAGCTTCTTCTATACCGGAAATAATACCGATGGGATGAGGTAATACTTTGATGGCTTGCTGGCAAAAATCATCAGAATTGCTGATTTTTCTTAAAGTAGCAGTGGCGATTACCTCTACATTATCCGCTGATACCCCCTCTTTTTGGAGCATATCAGCGAACATCGCGAGGCAATCGATACCCCGCGTCATTGCAGACAGGTTCAAAGAACCGTCAGCCTCAATACCTTCCGCTAGCCTTACTTTACGCTTGTATTTAGCAATAATTGTTGGCTGCTTATCAATAGTCTTCGCCACCAACATATTAAAACTATTTGAGCCTAACGTAATCGCTGCATAAAGCTGTGCCGTCATTTACCGCTATCTCTCTTACGAGTGTCTACGAGTCTTGTCGTGGCGACGTGGCGCGTTGCTGCGATGTCCGCCTTGTGGACGAGATCCATTGCGGTCACGTGAATTACGCGAATGACTGCTTGGCTTACGATGAATACGCTTTGGCGCAGGAATATCATCAAGTAATGCTTCACTATCGTATGACGTTACTGGAATTGAATGCTGAATGTAGGTCTCAATTGCCGGCAGATTCAATGCATACTCTTCACACGCAAAGCTAACTGACACGCCACTTTTACCAGCTCGACCAGTACGACCAATACGGTGCACATAATCTTCACAGTCATCCGGTAGATCATAGTTATAGACGTGTGACACATCAGCGATATGCAAACCACGGGCAGCAACGTCTGTCGCGACCAAAATATCAATTTCACCGTTAGTGAACTGCTCTAGAATACGTAAACGCTTTTTCTGTGGCACGTCACCTGTCAGCAGACCGACACGGTGTCCATCACCTTCAAGCCATGACCACACTTTTTCACAGCTATGTTTAGTGTTTGAAAAAACAATCGCCTTCTCAGGCCAATCTTCTTCAAGCAGTGATAGTAGCAGTGGCATCTTCTCTGCCATTGATGGATAGAAGATCTCCTCTTTAATATTTTTCGAGGTTTTCTCATCAGGTGCAATTTCAACTTTAACAGGCTCATTCATATGATCATAAGCCAGCTCTTGCACTTTCATTGAAAGCGTCGCTGAAAACAACATGTTTAAGCGTGACTTGGCATCAGGCATACGTCTAAACAAGAAACGAATATCTTTAATGAAGCCTAAGTCGAACATACGATCCGCTTCATCAAGTACTACCGCTTGAATCGCACTGACGTTAATAACACCTTGGCGAACATAATCGATGATACGACCCGTGGTACCAATGAGGATATCAACACCCTTATCGAGCACTTTACGCTGCGCATCATAACCTTCCCCGCCATAAACAATACCGACTTTTAGTCCGGTATGTTTAGCCAGCAAGTTGGCATCTTTAGCAATTTGAATCGCAAGCTCACGTGTAGGCGCCATAATGATGGCTCGTGGCTGACTGATTTGACGCTCAGCAGGAACTGGTTGAGTCAATAGATGGTTAAACGTGGCAACTAAAAAGGCCAGAGTCTTACCTGTACCCGTTTGTGCTTGTCCTGCTATATCTTTTTTCTCTAATAATATTGGCAATGATAACGCTTGAATAGGCGTGCAAAACTCAAAGCCCACTTCGTTAAGTGCTTGTTGAACTTCTTTTTGTAGCGGGAAGTCGGCAAACTTTTTTGTAGATAAATGTGTATCGCTCATAGCGCAGGTTTACCTGTAAAAGGTTGCAATAAGAAACTCGATCGTTTGAAATAACGGTAGAATTGTTATCGCTGAAAATTGGTGCTCACTCAGAGAAACGGTTTTCACGGTATTATTAGCATCGGTGACGGAATCACTATTCCCTCTTTTCATTATGATGCTTGAAATTTTAGCGTGTATTAAACGTTCTCTTAAGGCGAACTAAATACGCTTTTAGGCGTTAGTCGTCGTCGACTTAGGCTCACTATGCCTATAATTCACCGACTTGTCTAAAGCGTTTTACGATCACTTCAAGTGGCGTCTTTAATAAATGATTAACTTAATAGCTTGAAAAGCTATTTTACCGGCCCAATATACAGGTTAAGCCATTAACAAACCAGCAATGGCAACCAAACTGGAGAACAACATGAGCGACAAGATTGTATACTTAAGCGACGATAGCTTCGAGAATGACGTAATTAACTCTGAACTACCAGTTCTGGTTGATTTTTGGGCTGAGTGGTGTGGTCCTTGTAAAATGATTGCTCCAATCTTAGATGACGTAGCAGATGAGTATGCAGGCAAGATCACTGTTGCTAAGTTAAATGTTGACCAAAACAACGTGTCACCCGCTAAGTATGGTGTTCGCGGCATCCCAACTCTGCTTTTATTCAAAGCGGGTGAGTTAGCAGCGACCAAAGTAGGCGCACTTTCAAAAACTCAGCTTAGAGAGTTTATTGACGGACAACTGTAAGACTTTAGAGGTGAAATCCCCCACTAAAGTGAGATAGAGTGACTCCCGACACAGCTTCAACAAGAAAATGTGTCGGGTTTAACTAAATTTCTAGACGCCCTGCCTTGTTAGTGCTACTTTAATAACCAAAGAGATTCTAACTAACACACTTCCCGCTATCCGATCGATATTCAATAAGCTTCATACCCATTGATCTAAGATGGCATAGTCACGTGAAAACAAGACCCCCCAAGATGAATTTATCAGAATTAAAAGACACACCGATTTCAGATTTAGTACAACTAGCCCAAGACATGAAGCTAGAAAATATGGCCCGCGCTCGCAAGCAGGACATCATTTTCTCGATCCTAAAGGCCCACGCCAAAAGCGGTGAAGATATTTTCGGTGGTGGTGTATTAGAGATTTTGCAGGATGGTTTTGGTTTCCTACGTAGCTCTGATGGGTCGTACTTAGCGGGTCCTGATGATATTTATATCTCACCTAGCCAAATCCGTCGCTTTAATATGCGTACTGGTGATACCATTTTTGGTAAAATCCGTCCGCCAAAAGAGGGCGAACGTTATTTTGCTCTGCTTAAAGTTACCGAAGTTAACTTCGACAGACCTGAAAACTCTCGCAACAAGATCCTTTTTGAAAACCTAACACCACTGCATGCAGAAGAACGTATGCGTATGGAACGTGGTAATGGTTCTACTGAAGACATCACTTCACGTATTTTGGATCTATGTTCTCCTATCGGTAAAGGTCAACGTGGCTTGATTGTTGCTCCGCCAAAAGCGGGTAAAACACTATTACTGCAAAACATGGCGCAAAGCATTGCATACAACAACCCAGATGTTGTGTTAATGGTGCTACTCATCGACGAACGTCCTGAAGAAGTCACCGAAATGCAGCGCATGGTGAAAGGTGAAGTGATTGCTTCTACTTTCGATGAGCCAGCTAGCCGTCACGTACAAGTGGCAGAGATGGTTATTGAAAAAGCTAAGCGTCTTGTAGAGCATAAGAAAGATGTTGTTATCTTACTTGACTCAATCACTCGTCTTGCTCGAGCGTACAACACTGTTATCCCATCATCTGGTAAAGTTCTTACCGGTGGTGTTGATGCTAACGCACTACACCGTCCTAAGCGCTTCTTTGGTGCTGCGCGTAACATCGAACATGGCGGTAGCTTAACCATTATCGCTACTGCGTTGGTTGATACTGGCTCTAAGATGGACGAAGTTATTTACGAAGAGTTTAAAGGTACTGGTAACCAAGAGTTACACCTTTCTCGTAAAGCCGCTGAAAAACGTGTATTCCCAGCGATTGATTTCAACCGTTCTGGTACTCGTCGCGAAGAAAAACTAACGACACCAGATGAACTTCAAAAAATGTGGATCTTGCGTAAAATCTTGAACCCTATGGATGAAGTCACTGGCATGGAGTTCCTTATCGATAAATTGGCTATGACCAAAACCAACGATGAGTTTTTCACAGCAATGAAACGCGCTAAGACCTAAATCTACTAAGAGCTAGCTCTAGTGTCATCAGATGCAAAAAAACCGCATTTATGCGGTTTTTTTATGTCTGTTATTTAAGGGCTGCTAACTTATCTTTAAAATCAATTCAGTATTTTACGCATACAAACTCTGACAAACCCAAATGATTCATCGTGCTCTTCCGTCGCAATCGACCAGCCCTGTTTCTGATAGAAATTAAGCGCTTGGTCATTACCTTTAAACGTTTCTAACCGCAGATGCTCATAACCTTCTGTTTGTTGCATAGCCTCAACTTGTGCCAATAAGTACCCGCCCAAACCCGTTCGTTGCAACTGAGGAGTTATCATTAAACTATGGATAAAGCCCTCTTCTGCTGCGCAGTAGCCTTGTATTTTGCCTTCAACCTCAAGCACCATGGTGTTTTCTAAGTGCTCGTTAACCTCCCTGTCGGAACCACCACCATTGATAAACCAGTCAACGCCGTCATCACCTAAGAAGGAGCGGTAACACTTGTCTATTGTCTCCTTCGCTAATATCTTAATCGTGTCTGAATCGCTGCTGTTAGCTTGTCTCACTTTCTTCATTGGTTGCCTGTTTGGAATATCTTTAATCAATCTATTATTTGTCCGCGCCATCCACGCTTTTGAGCGCGTCCTTAACATGTCTCTCAGTAGCAATACCACTGGGGTTACATGCTCGCGACCAGGACAAACAAGATAGAGGTCAGCCTCTTCACCCACATAGTCTGTTAGCATCGGAATGAGTCGCCCAGCTTCAATGTCATCAGTTAAATCAAGCCAAGACTTAAACACAACCCCCTGACCCGCTACCGCCCAACGGCGTGCTATATCAGCATCATTACAGGTGCGGTTAGAGGTCACTCTTACTTTATATTGCTGACCATCTTTACTGAAAAACCATTGATCATGGGTACGTTCGTCTAACATAAAAAACAAGCAATTATGTTGCTGCAACTGCTCTAAGGAATTAACCATCCCCATACGCTCAATGTACTCAGGTGAGGCACACAGCACTCGCTTAGCGTCACAGATTTTAAAGGCCACCAGCGATGAATCTTTTGGCTTGCCTGATCGCAAAGCAACATCAATTTTGTCTCGATAAAAGTCCGACAAATTATCACCAATGTGCAGCCTTAGATTAAGCTCAGGATACTCAGTGAGAAACTCATCCAGCCAAGGCAGTACGACATTACGACCAACATCAGAGGGCACGGCCAGACTCACAGTGCCGGAGATCTGCGTCAAGCTTGAGTTTATTGCTCGTTGTCCCATATCAAGATCGGCTAATGCCGAACGACAATGGATCAAATACCGCTCACCTGCATCCGTTAATCTTAGGCTTCGAGTACTGCGAATAAATAGGGTGGTACCTAGCTCCTTCTCTAACCTTTTAAGCCCTGCACTTGCCACCGCCGAAGAGATATCCAGCTCCACTGCTGCACCCGTTAAGCTGCCACAATCAGCAACTCTCACAAAAAGGGTTAAATCGTTAAGCTGCATACTAAGCCTTCCCCGCTAAATGAGTTTATAGCTTGCCATTCTACAACCATAGCAAACAAAAAAACCTGCATATGCAGGCTTTTTATGTCTGGAATATTTATGCCACGCCCCATGGATGGATAGGCGTGGTACTCGCTTCTATTTTATGGCTAAACCAAAGTGATGGCCATCTTACGCCTAAGATAAGCAATCTGCTGCATATGCGGCAGATCCTTTGGGCAGTTATCTTGGCAACCCAACAGAGTCATACAGCCAAAGACACCATCTTGATTACCAATCACATGGTAAAAATCTTCAAGCTCACGACCATCTCGGCTATCAAGCTCAAAGCGTGCTAGTTTCATCATGCCTACCGCGCCAACAAAAGTGTCTCGCATCTGCGCTGTAGCACAGGCAGATACACAAACACCACACTCGACACAACGTTCTAGCTCATACAATTTAGCGGCTTCTGCTGGGTCCATCGGCGCTTCTAGGCGATGCACGTCAATGTCATCACTAATTGGATGTAGCCACAGCTTCAAGCGTTCCGCTAACTCACGCATAAACTTACCAGTATTAACCGACAGGTCACCAATCAGTTCAAAGCCTGGTAGCGGCATCAACATAATATCGCCTTTAGGATATTTACTGGTTAGCGTACGGCAAGCCAGCGTTGGAAAACCATTGATCACCACCGCACAGCTACCGCAGATCCCTGCTCGACAAACAAAGTCAAACTGCAGCGAGGTATCTTGTTCTTCACGCAAACGGTTAAGCGCTATAAATACCGTCATACCCGGTGTTTCTTCGAGCTGGTACTTCACCATTTTCGGCTTGTCGCCCGGCTCTTGTGGATCATAGCGGAATATATTAAAGGTTAACATGCGGCCTTTTGTGGCTTGTTGGCTCATTTGGCCTCTCCTGCAACTTGCTGTTGTAACATTTCACTCAAACGTTCATTCTTAGGTGTTAACGCCTCTGGAACCTCGAAAGGCATTAGCGCATTTTGTCTTTCGTGCCGGTCAGCATCATCACCTAGTTGACTCAACACTGCAGTGATCTGCTGCTCGCGTTTTTCGGTATCGGGATGCGCTATCGCATTGTCAATTCCGTAACCACGATAGCCTGGTGGTAGCTCCATCTTCATCACATCAAGCTGTTCATATTCCAGCGTTGGCAATAGCGCTTCTGCATTTGGCCAGCTCGCCAAAGTGCGGTTTAGCCAGTCTTTATCGTTACGCTGCGGAAAATCTTCACGAGCGTGTGCACCGCGGCTCTCAGTACGTGCTGCCGCGCCAGCAGCAACCGTTAGTGCCACTTTCAGCATACGTTTAACCCGTAGTGCTTCTACAAGCTCTGGATTAGCATGGCGCTTTTTACATTTAAGCCCTAACGCATTAGCGCGCTTAAGCAACTCTTGTAGTTCATTAACCGCTTTTTCAAGCTCAGGGCCGTTACGGAAAATGCCCACGTAATCCATCATGATCCGTTGCATCTGCTTTTTCAACTCAAATGGGCTTTCAGTGCCGTCACCGTCAACGAGTTCATCAATTTCGCTTTGCACTTTACCGACAAAGGACTCAACCAAACCAGTATCAATCTCTAAGGTGTTCAGCTGGCAGAAATCAGCAACGTACTTACCAATTATCATGCCGCCAACAACGGTTTCAGCAAGCGAATTACCACCGAGTCGGTTAAAACCGTGCATATCCCAACAAGCAGCCTCACCTACACTAAATAGACCCTTTAACTGCGGGTTCTGCCCTGTTGAATCGGTGCGGATACCACCCATAGAGTAATGCTGAGTTGGCCGTACTGGGATCCAATCTTTAGCGGGATCTATGCCTAAAAAGTTCTCACAGATCTCCTTGACCTCACGCAGGTTAGTTTCTACATGCTTTCGACCAAGCAGAGTAATATCAAGCCACAGGTGCGGCCCATAAGGACTATCTACCCCCTTACCCTTGCGCATATGTTCGGTCATACGGCGTGAGACCACATCACGGGATGCCAGCTCTTTCTTTTCAGGCTCATAATCTGGCATAAAGCGGTGACCATCTTTATCTCGCAATAGGCCGCCATCACCACGACAACCCTCTGTTGTTAAGATCCCAACCGGCACGATGGCGGTTGGGTGGAACTGTACCGCTTCCATGTTACCCAGCTTGGCGACGCCGGTTTCTAACGCAAGTGCTTGACCAATTCCTTCACAGATAATGGCATTGGTAGATACTTCATAAATTCGGCCGTAACCACCAGTGGCAATTGTGGTTGACTTAGCAACGTAAGCACGTAGCTCACCGGTCACTAAACAGCGGGCAACCACGCCATGGCAGCGCTCACCATCATGGATAAGCGATAGCGCTTCCATACGCTCGTGCACCGGTATATCCATCGATATCGCTTTGTTATCGACAGCGTATAATAACGAGTGGCCTGTACCATCTGCGGTATAGCAGGTACGCCATTTCTTAGTTCCACCAAAGTCACGGGCATTAATCAAGCCGTGCGCCGCTTCCGCTTCCTCAATGGTGACCTTCTCAGCGTTAACCACAACTTGCCGTGGTCCTTTAGTTACACGGGTCCAAGGAACGCCCCAGTTCGCTAGCTCACGTACCGCTTTGGGTGCACAATGGGCGAACATACGTGCCACATCTTGATCGCAACCCCAATCCGATCCTTTTACCGTATCCTGGAAATGCACATCTTCATCATCTCCCATACCTTTGACGGTATTGCCCAGACTTGCTTGCATGCCACCTTGCGCTGCCGCCGAATGGGACCGTTTGGCTGGGATAAGTGACAACACAACAGTATCTAGCCCACGCTCTTTAGACGCGATAGCTACTCGTAATCCAGCAAGTCCGGCGCCGATCACTAACGAATCGGTATATATCAGTTTCACACGTGCTCCTTAAGCGGGTGCAGAGTCAGTTTATGGTTATAACGTACAATTTTTTTTACTCAGCTTTGATGGCTGAGCTTCGATTGTTAAGTATTGTGCTAATCCGTTTTTCTACTAAACATTTGCGTAAGGCAAGAACGCCAGCAGTGAAGCAATGCCCACCACGATAAAAATGGCGCTAACAATACTCTTAATCTTTTTCAGTCTGCTACGGCTATTGAGATCTCTAACTGCGCCCCACTTAACGGCAACTCGATAGACACCTATCGCCGCATGTAGCTCAACACAAAACAGTAACGGCAAATACAGCAGCAATACGCCCTGTTGCCAAATTCTATCGGCGCTGCCATGAGGGCCTATCGTTTCCGGTGCAGATCCAATGAGCCACAAATGTACTGGCAGCATTAATAAGATCAACACTCCAGTGACAGCCTGCCAGACCCACAGACGAGTATCGCCGTGGTTAACAATATTGAGTTGCTGCTGCAGCGCCTTTTGCTGACGAAGGTTGAGCGGCATTTTGTGCGCCGCAACCAGTACATGAACCAAAACGATCGCAGCAATAATCACTGCTATGACCGTCACAACCCAAGGGTACCCATGGCCGTCAGCCGATAAAAAACTCAGTTCCATGGTTTTGGCGACCCATGTCATCGCCTGTTCACCCAATAATATCGATGCCACTAATAACAGATGCGTCCACAGAAACACGGCCAGCACGACACCACTTGCACTTTGGCTGATATCAAGCCAGCCACTTAGTTTTTCGCGATTTTTTATTATTCTCATTCGCTTCCCTATTCATGTTGTTGATTTTTCGCTTAACGACATTGATACCAATGTCGCTCACAAATAACTTTTCAACAGTGAGATAGATCAACAAAAAAGTGATTAATCCAGCTGCAGCTAATTTATCTATTAAGGGAATAGAAACAGCTTTTAACTTGGTCGAAAAGCTTCAACGGGTAAGCTCAAATCGCTGCCAATGATTAAGTATGAAATCAAACTAAGAAGGCCAATAACGATGAGATAGATGATCAAGCCTTTAGCCAGCTTACGCAGTCCCGCACGTTTAGTGGTTAAACCCCACTTAACCGCGACGCGGTAGAGCCCTATCATCGCGTGGATCACCACGGCAGGTAGCAGTAGGGCGTATAACAACCACGCATTTTGGTTGTAAACTCTGTCGGCCGAAAGGTGAGGACCAATTTCAGGGTTAGCTATCATAGTAAAGAGATGGACTGGCACCAGGAAGAACAATACAAAACCGGTCACCAACTGCCAGAACCATGCGTGGCTGTCTTTATGGTTAATCACCGACATATGGCGTCTAAGAGCGCGCCACTGTCCTAGTTGAGCAGGAAAACGACGTAATGCCACTGCTGCATGCGCCATCACCACTAGCAACATAAATACTGAAAAAACCTTAGTAACAATCGGGAAGCCATGTCCGGTTGAACTAAACATGCCCCCTTCAAGAAATTGCACTACCGTATAAAATGCCTCTTTCCCCAGCAAGATGCTAGATTCAAAATGCAGATGCGCTAACAGAAAGCAGCCCATCAATACCCCGGTGATGCTTTGTATTTTATCCGCTTTAGCTGATGCGGGGTGTCCGGTTGTGCTTACGTAGGATGCTAACATGGTAGTTATCTTGTTTATCTTGTGCATAGTCGTGGGATTTACACTCTAGCAAGTTGTTAATCACCTCGTTGCAGTAGCATTTTCAATCGTGACCTTGCTCACTCTTTTTTGGGTAGCTATTAGAGTTAGATCACAAACAAAGCATCTAATTAAGAACGGTGGTAATACCTTTTAACCAAATATTTTCAGCAACTTGAATCAACATTTCAAACAGAACAAGCTAGCGAAGGTTTGCTAGAGAAAAGCGGCAATGAGTTAGTGATAAGTCTCTAATTGCGTGGATGAAACAGTGATTAATTACCATAGGGTTCTGCATCTTCAGGTAGATGGGTATACAATACGCCGATATATCTAGCAAACGAGAATTCTCATGCCTTGGATCCAACTAAGAATTGATACCGACGGTCCACACGCAGACACGCTTAGCGATCAGCTGATGGAAGAAGGGTCAATCTCTATTACCTTCGAAGACGGTAAAGACACCCCAATCTATGAACCGACTTTAGGTGAGACACCACTGTGGAATCACACGGTGATCATTGCACTATTTGAGGCAGACCACGATCTAGCTCCTGTAGTTGAGCGTCTGAAGCTGCTGCCTTATCTAGGTGAAAACTTCGGCCACAAGATAGAGCAAGTTGAAGACAAAGATTGGGAACGCGAATGGATGGATAACTTCCACCCAATAAAATTTGGCGACAGATTATGGATCTGCCCAAGCTGGCGAGAGATCCCCGATCCTACTGCAGTCAACGTGATACTCGATCCCGGACTTGCCTTCGGTACAGGTACCCACCCAACGACGGCGCTGTGTTTAGAGTGGCTAGATGGGCTCGACTACCGCAATAAAGAGGTCATCGACTTTGGTTGTGGTTCAGGCATTCTTGCTGTCGCTGCACTCAAACTAGGTGCAGAGCGTGTAACAGGCATCGATATCGATTACCAAGCGATTGACGCGTCTAAAGCCAATGCAGAACGCAATGGTGTACAAGATCGACTTTCACTGTATCTGCCAGAAGACCAACCAACAGATCTAAAAGCTGACATCTTAGTCGCCAACATACTTGCTGGCCCACTACGTGAATTAGCGCCACTAATTGCCGAAAAAGTTAAATCTGGCGGCCAACTTGCTCTTTCTGGCCTGCTAAAAGAGCAAGCTGAAGAAGTTTCAGCATTTTATAGCCAATGGTTCAACATGGACGAGCCTGCTCACAAAGACGACTGGAGTCGCTTGACAGGGATACGCAAATAGCGGTAATACGCGGCGCACTCTGCGCCGCGACAGACTTCGCACCTCACAAAAGTCAAGCAAAAAAGTTGCCCTCAGGTCATTTATTGACCTTTCCACAGGCTTGAAAAAGGCGTACTATAGCGCCCCTTTGACGAGCAAGGTGATTTGATAAATGCAGATTGGACCCTATCGACTGAAAAATCAGCTGATCGTGGCCCCAATGGCAGGTGTCACGGACCAGCCTTTTAGAAATCTTTGTATTCGTTATGGCGCAGCCATGGCGGTTTCTGAGATGCTTTCATCAAATCCTGATGTTTGGGACACAGATAAAAGCCGCTTGCGCATGACACACGCAGGTGAAGACGGGATACGTTCGGTTCAAATAGCAGGTTCAGACCCTGAGTTAATGGCGAATGCCGCCGCTGTGAATGTACAGCAAGGCGCTCAGATCATTGATATCAATATGGGCTGTCCAGCAAAGAAAGT
This sequence comes from Shewanella sp. KX20019, assembly GCF_016757755.1. Classification (NCBI taxonomy): domain Bacteria; kingdom Pseudomonadati; phylum Pseudomonadota; class Gammaproteobacteria; order Alteromonadales; family Shewanellaceae; genus Shewanella; species Shewanella sp. KX20019. The sequence continues at coordinate 4,613,250 of NZ_CP068437.1, forward strand.
GAATAAGAAGCTAGCAGGCTCAGCCTTGCTGCAAGATCCACAGCTAGTAGAAGAGATTCTAAAAGCCGTAGTAGCAGCAGTTGATGTACCAGTTACGCTAAAAATTCGAACGGGTTGGGTTCCAGAGCACAGGAATGGTGTTCATATCGCCCAGATTGCGGAAGATTGTGGCATTGCTTCGTTAGCCGTTCACGGTAGAACGCGGCAGTGCATGTATAAAGGCGAAGCCGAGTACGACACGATTAAAGCAATTAAAAAACAGATCTCGATACCTGTTGTCGCAAACGGAGATATTTTAACGCCAGAGAAAGCGCGTTTTGTGCTGGATTATACTGGTGTGGATGCTTTGATGATAGGACGGGGCGCTCAAGGACGGCCTTGGATATTTAGGGAGATCCAACATTATCTGGAGACAGGTAATAAGCTAGCGCCCGTTGAGACGGATGAAAAGCGTCAATTGATGCTTGAACACCTTAAAATGCTGTACTCATTGTATGGTGATTATAAGGGCATTCGTTTCGCAAGAAAGCACGTTGGATGGTATCTAAACCAAGAATCACAACGCGCTTTTCGAGCTGAGTTTAATCAGCTCGTGACCGTTGAAGAACAATGTTCCATGGTGGAACACTATTTTGATGAATTTGCAGCAAATTAATAAAGAGCAGAATACGAATGTTTGATCAAACAACTCACACTGAAGTTCACCCACTGACTGTTGGCAAAATTGAAACCGCAAGTGGCGCAATTAAGCCACAGCTATTACGCGATGCCGTAAAACGTGCAGTAACAAACTTTTTCGCTCAAATGGACGGGCAAGAAGCAGAAGAAGTCTATGAAATGGTGTTAAGCGAAGTTGAAGCACCTCTATTAGACATCATCATGCAACACACTCGCGGTAACCAGACTCGTGCTGCAAACATGCTAGGTATCAACCGTGGTACTTTGCGTAAAAAATTGAAAAAATACGGCATGAACTAAGGCTCACGTCTTAAACTGTTGTATTGAAACGGGCTTTCCAGCAATGGAAAGCCCGTTTTTGTTTGTATGCCCCCTCATATGTACCCCCGTTGTCTAGCTGCACTCAATTAAAATAATCAACAACCCCTCTATTGTTTCCCCAAAAATATTTCATGTATCACCTTGCTACTATTTATTAGCGATGCGCAAATTAGTCGCTAGCAATAACTCACTTCGAAGACACTCAATTACTCATTGTGCTCAAAAAAGCTTCTAACCGAGTGATATTCATGCCATATTTTTGTTCTATCTATCATTTTGCAGAGCTAAATAGGGACGTCATTGCGCACATTTGATTTTGACTTGAAAAGCTTACAGGTATTTGTAATTGCAGCTCAAACCGGCAGTATGACTGAAACAGCCAAGCGTTTAGGGCTTACCCAATCTTCAGTATCTCAAACCTTGTCTATGTTGGAAAACAACTTGAAGATAGAGTTATTAGATCGCAGCATGCGGCCGTTAGGTCTCACGATAGCTGGGCGGTATTTCTTCGACCAGTCTAGCCATCTTCTATCCCAAGCAGAGCAAACCCAAAAAGTATTTACCCAAGGCACATTCGAACAACTCCATTTAGTCCGTATTGCTATGGTTGATTCTTTGGCAACTTCCTTAGGCAAGCCGCTGATTGAGGTGGTAAAGAAGCGCACCGAAAACTGGAGCCTAACAACTGGTCGCTCCCATATGCATGCAGATGCACTGGTTTCGCGTCAAGTCGATATTATTATTTCAGATGATGCACTCGAAGACTGTGATGACCTGTGCCGCTACCCAATATTGAGTGAGCCTTTTGTGTTAGTCGCTCCGCTAAATTTTGGCTGGGAACATGGGAAGTTACACTCGATTTCTGACATTGAACGTTTGCTGCAAAGGCTCGACTTTGTGCGCTATACCAATGACTCTCTCATTGGTACCAGCATCGAGAGATATTTAAGACGCGTTGGAATTGAGCCAGCCATGAGATTACAGCTAGATAACACCTTTGCAGTCCTTTCTATGGTGGCCTCTGGTCTAGGCTGGACGATTACAACACCGTTATGCCTGTATCAGAGTGGGATCCCGTTAGAACAAGTAAGCTGTCAACCATTGCCCGCTGACGATGGTTTTAATAGACGATTGACCTTGGTAACACGCAGGCATGAATTGAGCGAGCTTGCTGAGCAGATGGCTGCCGACAGTTGCCAAATCATGTCCCAGAGCTTTCTGCCGGAACTTGAAAAAGATCTGCCTTGGCTGGTATCAGCCATCGATATTGGATAGCCAACGGCATTGGCTTTCTGCTTCAAAAAACTAAAAATCGGGAGTAGTTATTTTCATAGTATTAAAAATATTAATACTACAGCGTTAGTACAAATGATTGTTGTTGTCGTTTAGCCAGGAGGCTATTAGGTTCGGTCAAGGTATTAATTCATAGCGAATTATCCGGGCCATTTCGCAAACCAAGATAAAGGGAAGTGTCATGTCACAAGAATCAAAGCTACAACATGCACCTAAAACAAAAAATAAAAGCATCGAGTATAAAGCCGTTTCCGATGAATACATGAGCCAACGTCAACTCAAAAAAGGAGTTGCAGGCTGGATACTACTCGCCAGTCTAGGGATCTCATATGTGATTTCAGGCGATTTTGCAGGATGGAACTTCGGCCTTGAGCTCGGTGGATTTGGCGGCATGCTTATCGCCACTATGGTGATGGGCTTAATGTATATCTGCCTCGTTCTCAGTTTAGCGGAGATGTCATCTTCACTACCAACTGCCGGCGGTGGGTACAGCTTTGCTAGGCGCACTATGGGGCCCTGGGGCGGATTTCTCACGGGTACCGCAATTTTACTTGAATACGCCATTGCACCAGCTGCTATCGCGATCTTTATTGGCGGTTATGTCAATGAGCTAGTCGGTATTGATGGACCGATTGTTTACGCCGCTTTCTATGTGGTGTTTGTTGGTTTACACCTCTGGGGCGCTGGCGAGGCTCTGAGGATAATGATGGGGATCACCTTGCTTGCCGTGATTGCCATTGGCGTCTTTATGGTCGGTATGGTGCCACATTTTGATTCAGCCAATCTATTTGATATTGCTGCTAACCCCGATGTCGCGGGGTCCAGCAGTTTCCTACCTGAAGGTTATATGGGGATCTGGGCAGCACTGCCATTTGCAATGTGGCTGTTCCTTGCCGTAGAAGGTGTGCCACTGGCCGCAGAAGAAGCGAAAAACCCAGCGAAAGATATGCCTAAGGGGATTATTGCCTCTATGCTGGTCTTAATTGTATTTGCTGCAGCAGTGCTTCTTTTGGTTCCTGGAGGCGCTGGCGCCGAAGCGATGAAAACCCATGGTGCTCCTTTAGTGGGGGCACTGCAGTCTGTTTACGGTCTGGATTCACTTGCCGCCAAATTTGTTAATCTAGTCGGCCTATTTGGCTTAATAGCGAGTTTCTTCTCGATTATTTACGCTTACTCTCGTCAGGTATTTGCTCTATCTCGCGCCGGTTATCTACCGCGCTTTTTGTCGCTTTCAGGAAAACGTAAAGTGCCCGTATGGGCGTTAATCGTTCCCGGCGTATTAGGCTTTCTGTTGTCGCTAACGGGTGAAGGAGACTTGATGATCACCATGGCGGTGTTTGGCGCAACAATCTCCTACGCTATGATGAGTTTATCGCATATTTTACTGCGTAAAAAAGAACCCAGTTTGGAGCGTCCATACAAAACCCCTGGCGGTATTTTTACCTCATCTATTGCGTTAATACTCTCACTTGTTGCACTAGCATCAACCTTTGTCGTCAGCCTGCAAGCTGCCATGTGGTCTGCACTCTTTTATCTAATCATGGTGACTTACTTTGTGCTCTATAGTCGCCATCGATTAGTGGCTTCGGCACCTGAGGAGGAGTTTGACATGATCGCCTCTGCTGAGTCAGAGCTGAATTAGTGTCTATCTTGTTATTCCGACGGAAGCCGGAAAAGGCTGATGGTGAGTCATTTAAATTTGTCCGCCAATATTATCAATAAATTTAGCGACTAAGATTAAAAATATAATAACTGAAATATGATGTCTGACGATGAACAGTAGCGCTAAGCCAAGTTCATCTTATCAAGAGAAGTTAATAAGGAAGCGCGAATATGCAAGCGAGACAAGTTAACAGCATTGCCGATGCCATTGCCATCATCGAAGAACGGGGTTTGTCCCATATTAAGGTCGGTCTATTCGATAATGATGGGGTGATGCGCGGCAAATATATGTCTAAGGCTAAGTTTGTCGCCTCCTTAGAAAAAGGCTTTGCCTTTTGCGATGTGGTACTGGGTTGGGATGTTAAAGATCAGCTGTACGACAATGCCAAATATACCGGTTGGCACACAGGCTACCCCGATGCGCCAGTGAGAATATTACCCCACACCTGCCGTGATGTTGTTGGTGAAGAGGGAATGCTGCTGTTTATCGCTGAGTTTGCCGAAGAAGCAGAAGCAGTTTGCCCACGGGGAACACTAAGACGGGTAATAGAGAAAGCGCAGAGCATGGGCTTTAATCCATTTGCGGCATTGGAGTATGAGTTTTTTCTATTTAAAGAGACGCCACAATCTATCCGCGAAAAGAACTTCCGCAATCTGGAGACGATTACCCCAGACTGGTTCGGCTACTCGATGATCCGTAACTCAGTACACTCTGACCTTTATCAGGACATTTTGTCGATGTCTGAGACCATGGATTTTCCGATTGAAGGGATCCATTCAGAAACGGGTCCAGGAGTCATTGAAGCAGCGATTGCTGTTGATTGTGCAGAGTCCGCCGCCGATAAAGGCGCACTGTTTAAGACCTTTATGAAAGTGTTGGCGCAGAAACGCGACTTGATGGCGACTTTTATGGCGAAGTGGTCCGGTGATTATCCAGGGCAAAGCGGCCATATTCACCTATCACTACAAAACAAAGATGGCACTTCTGCATTTTATGACCCCAGCCAGACTCACTGCATGAGCAAAATACAGCGACACTTTTTGGCAGGTCAACAGGCGTTAATGCCGGAGTTTCTTTGTATGATAGCCCCCACCATTAACAGTTACTCCCGTATGATCCCCGGCTTTTGGGCCCCCACTGATGCTACTTGGGGGGTAGAAAATAGAACGACCGCTCTGCGGGTTATTCCCGGTTCGGCATCATCTCAGCGCGTTGAATATCGATTGGGAGCTGCCGACGCCAACCCTTACCTTGCACTTGCAGCAGCGCTTGCCAGCGGCCTTTATGGCATAGAGCACGAGCTAGAACCAAAAGCACAAGTCAAAGGCAACGCTTATGAGCAAACTCATGACGCTTCACTCGCACTGCCCGCCACATTGTGGGATGCGGCGCAGCGGTTCAAGCAATCAACAGCGGCCAAAAGCTGCTTTGGTGAAACCTTTGTCGAACATTACGCTATTAGTCGCGAATGGGAAGAACGTGAGTTTAGAAAGCACGTGACTGATTGGGAGATGGAGCGTTATTTCGAGATTATTTAGGCCCACAAATCGACTTTATATGATGCAGTCATAGCGAGTTGAGATTGAAAGTGCAGTTGAAAGTGAAATTCAAAGCATTGGAGTTGAGTTATTTATGCAATTACCACCAAAAATAGAGACGCAAGACACCGTATCTCCAATAGATGGCAGTGTGTTTGTTAGCCGTCAGCTCGCCAATGAGCATCAAGTATTGGCCTATGTTGAGCAAGCAGTTGCGGCCTATAATGGTTCCAATAACAGTTGGAAACAGACCCCGCTAGCGCAGCGTAAAGCCTTGTGTCAAAAAGCCATTGAGCAACTATTGAGTCATAAAGATGATATAGCCAAAGAGCTAAGCTGGATGATGGGCCGCCCGATACGTTACGGCGAAGGAGAGCTTGCCGGCGTTGCCGAGCGTAGCGACTATATGGCCAACGTATGTGAGCAAGCCTTAGCGGATATTAATATTGAAGATAAGCCTGGATTTACTCGTTATATAAAACGTGAATCCTTAGGTGTTGTTGTAGTCATCGCCCCGTGGAACTATCCTTTTTTGACCGCGATAAATGCCATTATCCCGGCTTTATTGGCGGGAAATTGCGTGATCCTCAAACACTCAGCGCAAACCCCCTTATGTGCAGAACGCTTATACCAAGCATTTACAGATGCAGGATTACCGGCAGGCGTTTTTCAATATCTGCATATGAGTCACGATAATACCGCCAAGCTTATTGCCAACGAGCAAATCGATTATGTCGCCTTTACTGGCTCGGTTTATGGTGGCGAAATGGTAGAGAAAGCCGCTAGTGGCCGCTTTATTGGTGTCGGTCTAGAGCTTGGTGGCAAAGATCCCGCCTATGTGCGCGAGGATGCTGATATAGACAGCGCTGTTGCAACCTTAGTCGACGGTGCCTTTTTCAATTCAGGCCAATCTTGCTGCGGTATCGAGCGCATCTATGTTCATCACAGTATTTTTGATGAATTTGTCAGTAAGGCCGTGTCCTTAACCAAACAATACCAGCTGGGACGGGCTGATGATCCAACCACCACACTAGGCCCTATGGTGCGCACCTCAGCTGCAGATTTTGTCCGGCAACAGATAGCTGATGCGATTGCTAAAGGTGCCATAGCGCATATAGACGAAACGCTATTTCCCTTGAGTCAACAAGGCACGCCCTATCTTGCCCCTCAAATCCTCACCCAAGTGGATCACTCAATGAGTGTGATGACACAAGAATCATTTGGTCCCGTGGTCGGAATAATGAAAGTCTCAGCAGATGAGCAAGCAATTACCTTGATGAACGACAGTGATTTTGGCTTAACGGCCAGCATTTTCACCCAAGATATCGACCAAGGCATTGCATTAGGCGAGCAATTGCAAACGGGGACTTTTTTCCTCAATCGCTGTGATTACTTAGATCCTGCGTTAGCCTGGACAGGGGTCAAGCAATCTGGACGGGGCTGCACCTTATCTCAATTAGGATTTGAACAGCTAACTCGCCCTAAGTCATTTCATATTAAACATCCTTAACTCAGAACTCGTAAAGGCTAGTTCCAAAAAGGAGTCATCATGGATTTACATGCAAGTTGGAATTTCCCCACGGCAATCACCGTGGGTGCAGGCTGTTTAATGCAGCTGGGGGAGCGCTGCAAATCCCTCAATATGACCAAGGTGTTGTTGATCACCGATCCCGGTTTAGCCGCTCTGCCTATGGTCAAAGAGGCCATTGGATACTGTACAGCTGCTGGGCTTGAAGCTGCTGTTTTTGCTGATATTCAAGGCAATCCAACGGGCAACAATGTTCGCGATGGGGTGCAGTTTTTAAACGCAGGCGATTTTGATGGTGTGGTGGCACTCGGTGGTGGTTCGAGTTTAGATGCTGCTAAAGCCATTGCCATGATAGCCAAGCAAGCAGTCACGCTATGGCAAGCGGAAGATATTGGCAGTAATTGGACCCGTGTCGATGCAAGCTTAATGCTGCCCGTTGTAGCCGTTCCGACCACCGCGGGCACAGGTTCTGAAGTCGGCCGCGCATCGGTCATCACCGATACCGATGGTCAGCACCCAATTAAACGCATTATCTTTCACCCGAACATGCTACCCGCGAGTGTTTTGCTCGACCCGACACTCACCTTAAGTTTGCCAGCTCATATCACCGCGGCAACAGGTTTAGATGCCTTATCCCATAACTTGGAAGCCTATTGCGCGTCTTTTTATCACCCGATGGCAGAGGGCATAGCGATTGAAGGGATACGCTTAGTGAAAGACTATCTACCCAGAGCAGTGTCCAATGGTGAAGACGTTACGGCCAGAACCCAGATGCTAGTAGCCTCAAGCATGGGCGCCACCAGCTTTCAACGAGGGTTAGGCGGCATGCATGCCATCGCGCACTCACTTGGCGCCCTGTATAACAAGCATCATGGATTATTAAATGCGATTTTAATGCCCTACGTGCTGCTCCGAAACCGCAGCGCGATAGAGGAGCGCATCATACGGTTATCCAAATATCTTGAACTTGATGATGCCAGTTTCGATGGTTTTCTAGCTTGGGTGTTAACACTTAGAGCGCAGCTAGATATTCCACACACCTTAGCTGAAATTGGCATAGAGCTAACTGATGAGGTTTTAATTGGCCAAATGGCAGCCAAAAATGCGGCTGCAGCCGGAAACCCCATCATATTAACCGATGTAGAATATTCATTACTGTTTAGCGATGCGGTAAACGGTCGACTGCTAAACACCCTTCCTACCTAAGGATGCTGAATTCAGTGGAATGAAAATAGATTTTGCGACAAGGAGATGTGTGATGAAAATAGGCATTTTACAATGCGATGATGTCACTAGCTCACTGCAAGCTAAACATGGTAATTACCCTATGATGTTTACGCGTCTGTTTGAGGGCTTTGACGCTGAAATGAGCTTTTCAGTGTACCGTGTAATCGATGGTATTTACCCAAGTTCAATGGATGAATGTGACGCCTATATCACCACGGGGAGCCGTTACGGTGTTAATGATGATGAGGCTTGGGTGCGCCAGCTTAAACATTATATTGCTGAACTCTATGCAGCTAAGAAAAAGTTTATTGGGATCTGTTTTGGTCATCAAATGATGGTTAAAGCCTTAGGGGGTCAGGTCATTAAATCTCCAAAAGGTTGGGGGGTTGGCGTGGCAACATCCCAAGTAACTCAGATCAAGCCTTGGATGAATGAAGCTGTGATGGCGATATCCTTGGTCGTGAGCCATCAAGATCAAGTCAGTGAACTGCCCATTGATACCCAGATCATTGCCGCTAGTGATTTTTGCCCCTTTGCTATGATCCAGATAAACGACCACTTTTTAGGTGTCCAAGGACATCCAGAATTTAGCAAGCGTTACTCAAAAGATCTTATGAATGCTCGCCGCGACAGGATCCCCCATCAACGAGTCAAAATCGGTATTGAATCACTGTCGCAGCCAGTTGATGACAAACTCGTGACGCGTTGGATAGTGAACTTTTTGAAATAATAAAGTCTGATTATTTACATGCTAGATCTCAGCATTAACCTTTGTTATTTTTATCGGCCTACACGTCATTTAGTCGGGAGGTGTGGGCCTATTTCGGCACATAAGTGTGTTGGTCGATGTATCCATAATTGCTGCATACAAAGTCTAAGTCTAAATCAAAGTCGTGGCGCTTCGCCCACACCCGAGCAAGAAGGACTGCTCGTCCTATCCTCCTTGCATCCACCATAACGCCCGACGAAGTTACATGCGTTGAGTACAGGCCTCATACTTATGGATAAATCGCTAACGCTTCCGATGGGGCGTCCAGCCCCCCGAAAGCTAGCCAGACATCCATGTCTGGACTTACACGATTGATTCCAACGTACTTCGGCAACTTCGATGGGGAGTGAGTGTTTTCTGTTAGTTTGATTTGCACATTTAATTTTTGAGTTCATATTTTTAACGCAAATGCCAAATAATTGTGCTTTTCACCCCCAGTGCGGATACGGTTGAGGGCTTCGGTTTCATGGATGAAACCGCAGAGCGGCCATGGACGGCGTAAAGCGTCTCTCAGCAGTATCTGCACATACGCCGACCGCAGGTCATTGGAACCACTTAAGGTGGAGGCTAACCCAGTCCTGCCCCATAAGTGAGTTGCTGTCGGTAAGCAGCTCTGATAAATAACAAGCCAGTTGGCCTACCTTTACTAATCCATTAATGGCACTCACTGATTACTTCCGGTAAGACATGCTCGTTATTTCAGCGCCATTTTGATAGGGTGCTTATTAATCAATAGCTTTGATAAAAGTATGCGGAGTATCAATTGCCCCTTTTTGCTGAATATGAAAAACAACAGAAATGGAGAAGTTGGGATAATTACCTTAAGTTTATACCGTTAAGTAAAAGTGACACTGTAGTTGACCTTGGCTGCTCCGTAGGTGATGTATCTCGTACTGATGATGTTAATAGACTACTGCACATCAATCAAAAAATTCATCATACTTTTTTCTTATCTGAGCCACTCACACCAGAGTAAATCCTCTAGTGTGTTTTTATCCAAAAACGATTTACAAACGATCAAACGTTACCAACTCAATACTCAATAGAAGAACTAACCTCTGCCGTTTATGATCAATTCTAGTATCCTCCGCTCCTAACTCGGTAATGCTATCTTAGATTTGTCGACCGCATTACGGCAACTAGGTGCGTTATTACCGCGATAATTTTTACAGCCCCAAAACTCCCCTCGCACACCTTTTCTTAATACCATATCGCCTCCACACACATTGCAAAGCGGTGTGGTATGGCCACAACTGTCATTAAGGCAGACCTTAAAGCCGATAAAACGTTGCCGCGTCATCGGGCTTGCACAACGCTCGCAGCCCTCTTCTTTGTGGTCGCATAGGGGAAAATGGGAGCAAGAATAAAACGAGCTAAACTTACCCTTCCTTGGCTTTAGCGTCCCGGTAGTACAGCGAACACATTTGATCTCCCCAAACAACTTTTGTACTAGTGAGGTACCGAACTCTTGCTGCTCTATTGCATAGTTTTGCTGCAGCAGCTCAACCACAAACGGACTCACATCGGTCATATCAGCTACCACATAGACGCGATGTTTAGCACGGGTTAGCGCCACATAAAACAGTCGACGCTCCTCGGCAAACTCAAAGTCTTCAGCCTGAGGTAAAAAGGCCTCTAACAAGGCTGGCGTTACCTTCTGCGAGGGAAAACCATGCTTACCGGTTTTCATGCCAGTGATCACCACATAATCAGCCTCTTTGCCTTTTGAGGCATGAAAAGACTGGCACTCAATCGTTAGGCTCGGGTATTTCAGCTTAAGTTGTCTTAAGCCATTGCTATCGGGCAGATGAAACCAAAAACGGCCGAGTAAATACACCGTCGGCTTATGTTTCACGCCATCAGCGCCTTGCCCTACTCTGACAGTGATAGCACTCAATGCTTGCTCCAGTGCATTAGCGCTGGGTTCCTCTATTGTCGCCGCTTGATGTTCTCCACGTTGTATCAATGAAATAGCGGGCTGAGTCACAGTGACGTTGGAGCGAATATCCTTTTTAAGCTGCTGTGGGTTCATACTGACAAACTGGCTGGCGACATCGCCAATACTGCTATTAAATCTAAAAGTGCGATCGAGGTAAGTCTTAGCTGTAGCGCCAAAATATTTTGTGAATTTAGTGGTTAAGCTAACATCTGCGCCACTAAAACGATAAATAGCCTGCCAGTCATCACCTACGCAAAACAGTGATGCACTGGTTATAGAGCTTGCTGAACATGAGTCTCGCAATGCCCGCACTAACCGTGCCCTTGGCTCTGAAATATCTTGAAACTCATCAACCATAATATAACGCCAAGGGCTGATGAATTGACCAGCTTGAATGTAACTTAGGGCTTTAGCAATCATGTCCTCAAAGTCAATAACACCGGCAGTCGATAAACGTTGCTGATAGCGGCGCAATATGGGCGCTAATAGATTGAATGCACTACGCACCTGCTTAGGATCCGCGGCATTTTTAAATACGGCTTCCAGCCCTTTATCATCAACACATGCGGCTTTATACAGTCCAATGAGTTGGCTGAAGAGTTTTGCCAGTTCAGTCACCCGTCCGAGCTCATGTAATGTTTCGAGTATGGCTTCATCAGGTAGTGGCGAGTATTGAACTTGAAAGGCAGATAGAGCCTGCTTAAGCTCAGCGATTAACTGACCTTTCTTGTGCTGATAATAGAACAACTCAACACAAGTGGTACCGCGCTGTTGATGTAACTGACGCTTCCACGCCATCGACTCAAGATAGGCATTATTATCAATGAAAGGCGCTGTATCACCTGCTGCGTCTACACCGTAATACTCGATATAAATACCGTACTCAGGTAGATAAAAATCCGGTTGATACTGACGAAAATCGATACTACTGACATCGTGCTCATACTTAGCTTCGTATTGATATTCGATACCGTTGCTAAACAGCCAGTTAGCGATATACAGCTCACCGAAACTCTTTACCCGCTCACCTTTGAGTGTGCGGATATCGTTGTCAGTTAAATATGTAAAATACTCCCCCTCAGACTCAAACTCGAACGGACTTTTTTCAACGTAGTAATATTGGCTGAAGTACTCAAACAGCGACTTTCTGTAGCCCACATCCTCAATCAAATGCTCAAGCGTCTGTTGTACCCACTTATCTTTGGCTTTTTCATCATCAACCCAAGGCGACAAACTCGGCTGCGCGCCTTCAGCCTCAGCAATGACCTTTAGCCCTAGGCTGTGGAAAGTACTGGCCTTAATGTCATCAGTACCAAGCTTATCTTTGATGCGTTGATCCATCTCGTCAGCGGCCTTTCGGCCATAAGCCAACAGCAGAATTTCACTCGCTTGCGCCTTGCCACTCTCGATTAAATACCCAGCGCGCCCCACCATGACACTGGTTTTACCGGTTCCAGCGCCCGCGAGCAGCAAGTTGTTATCATCATCAATAACACAAGCCAGACGCTGTTTATTCGTTAGCGGGTTAGTTTCAACATGGTCAAAAAAATCAGCATGCTTTAATAATTGCGATTGAATATAGTCTTCTCGCAGCTGCGTTATGGTCGCTTTATTCCAGCGATAAAACTGCTGCAATTTCGCTAACGCGGCCTTAGTGTGCGTCGATAAATTCAATGACTGACATAAAGGCTCGCACGCTGGCTCACACAGGGACTGGCACCAAGGAAACCAGCGCATATATTCTCGCGCTATGCGTAACTGCATCTTATCGAGTAACGATGCACGTAGGTAGTTATTGGCGAGAGTAGCTTCGATACGCGCTATTAGCCGACATAGCTGCTGCTCATGAGCTTGCGCCCACAGCACTTCAACTTGTTGTTTAAATTTTGATTTGGCCAGATAACTAAGAAAGGCAATCTGTTGCGGCTTACCTTCAACTTGAAAGCTCAGCAAGGTACCAAAAAAGCTCGATGAGAAAACAGGCGGCGATGTTAGCTGCTGCCAAGGTATATGCACCTTATCAACCGCTGTTTGAGGTTTACGGTAGAGCCCTAAAAACTGACCTTTAGCACAGCTAAATTCAATACCCTCAGCGGTTAAAGTCACTGCATTAGATTTGCCTAGGTACAGTCGGCCAAACCAACTATGGCTAATACTTTTTTCGATATTTTGTGGTAACAATTAAAAACCTACGACTAAATGGCTTTACGCGTTAAATATTAATTGGTCGTCACTATATCGCAATTTTGAGCGACTAATCGTTATCTTTATAAGCTTAGTGAGCAAGGACGTGGATTAAACTTTTCTATTTGGCATATGGGGCTTAGGAGGCGGTATTTGATAAAGTGCCAAAGAAAACGGGCTTTCCTGCAATATACCCATCCGACCTGAAGATGCATGATTCAGTGGGAGTTTAATGGGCTTTAATTAAGGTCAGTTATTGCTCCTGCTAAACTGACATTCGCACCATCCTTGGTGCTTGTATTGATTGCCACTAATGGTAGCTTCTTTAGTAAAATCAATAACACGGAGTAGAGCCCACTTTATAAATAACAGGATGACGCAAACACCGATTACCTGTATTGCGTATAGCCTTTTACATATAAATAAATTGACGATAAAGCCCGTCTAACTGAAGGCGGATAGCCTCAATTTGAGGTTCATCCCTATTTTCTACAGCCGTCAGCAAGTATTGCTCTTTAGCGGTAATTTGTTGACAAAGTGATGCTAAGTTTTCGCAAAACTCTGGCGAATGAATCGCAGTTGATCTCGAGTCATCTTTATCTTGTGCCTGTTTCCTCTTTGACGACATAGGACTGATCCCATGAGCTTGATTGAATGCGATTTGACGCTGGCGACGACGACTCGATTGTTCCATTGCTTGCTTCATCGCGGGAGTTATCTTGTCAGCGTACAGAATCGCCTTGCCATTGAGGTTACGTGCTGCGCGACCAATCATCTGGATCAACGCCTGAACGGATCGTAAAAAACCCGCATGGTCAGCTTCGAGGATAGCAATTAAGGACGCCTCTGGTATATCTAACCCTTCTCGCAATAAGTTAATACCAATCAGCACATCAAAATCACCCGCTCGCAAACCATTAATAATATCTACTCTATCTGCCGTTTTGACATCGGAGTGGAGATAGCGCACTCGTATACCTTTTTTGTCCATCAAACCATTCAATGCTTCAGCACTGACCTTAGTCAAAGTGGTCACTAACACCCGTTCGTCATTTGCCACCCGCTGAGAGATTTCGGCCAGTAGATCATCTATATGATCTGCCGACGGTCTCACTTCAACCTCGGGATCAAGTAAACCTGTTGGTCGCATAATTTGCTCCACAGCCCTACCTTGCGAGCGTTTAAGCTCGTAATCACCCGGTGTCGCAGAGACAAAAATAGTCTGAGGTTTAATTTTTTCAAACTCTTTAAAGCTCAGTGGCCGGTTATTTTTAGCTGAAGGTAGGCGGAATCCATAGTCAATGAGCGTCTCTTTTCGACTCTGATCACTCTTATACATCGCTGATATTTGCGGGATCATCACGTGTGATTCATCAATGAATAACAAACCATCCTTGGGCAAGTAATTGAGCAAGGTCGTTGGCGGAAGGGCGGAATCGCGATCGTTTAGGTAGCTAGCGTAGTTTTCGATCCCAGAGCAATAACCCAGCTGTCGCATCATCTCTACATCATTGATGGTGCGCTCATATAATCGCGCAGCTTCAATCACACGATTATTTGCATTGAGCTCTGCAACCCGTTCCTCCATTTCAGCAAGAATTTTCACACTGGCAGATTGCAGCTGCTCTTTTGGCGTCGCATAAAGGGTTTTCGGCGAAACGAAATACTGGTCGATATCACCCAGTGTTTTACCTGTGATTGGGTCAATCCATTGTAGCCGCTCTATCTTGTCGTCAAATAGCTCCACCCGTATCGCTTTATGCTCAGAATCTGCGGGATAAATATCAATCACATCACCATGAGCTCGAAATGTGGCTCGCTCAATAGTGCGCTCACAACGGCTATATTGCAGCTGAGTTAATCGGTGCAGAAAGCTATTCCGTTCAAGATCCTTTCCCACTGATAAGTGGATCTGTAATGCTCGATAATCGTCTGGATCACCTAAGCCATATACCGATGAGACTGACGCAACAACAATGACATCCCGCCTTTCAATTAGCGATTTAGTCGTGGATAAACGTAGGCGCTCAAGCTGTGCATTGACCGCTGAGTCCTTACGAATAAAGTGATCACTCCCCGGAATATAAACTTCGGGTTGGTAATAGTCGTAATAAGAGACAAAGTATTCCACTGCGTTTTCAGGAAAGAAGGATTTCATTTCACTATACAGTTGGGCTGCTAAGGTTTTGTTATGGGCAAGGATCAACGTTGGACGCTGCAAGCGATGGATCACATTGGCCATGGTGAAGGTTTTACCTGAACCCGTGATGCCTTGCAAAGTTTGGTGCGTAGCGCCAGCCTCTATGCCAGAGATCAATCTCGCTATCGCTTCAGGCTGGTCGCCAGACGGTGAATAGTTTGAATGTAATATAAAAGAATCTTTGTCCATGATTACCCCTAACACTATAACTGTTTACATAGCGTATTGACTAAAAAGACCTAACGTCAGAATAGTTAAAGCTTGCTGTTAATGTTAGTCGTTATCCGTGCCGTATTGGTTTTATGCTTGTTATTCGTCATTTTCGATACAAAACAAACACTCAGTTTATAGTGTTATCTTTGCCGCGGTTTCCGAATCTATCATAAGTTCTAGTGGCATCAGAGGCACTTAAGACGACCAAAATGGCAACCTTTCGAATGGATATAATGGCAACAACCTACGATGGGTTAGGATTATTCAACTAACCTTAAACTAACAAGAATAAGCTCAAGTGAAGCCTCGATGCAGATAGTCACAGTGTGAACGATGAACATTCCAAGCAACCCTTAGGTATCTTTCCTCGTTCCTGGAGTGAGTCGAATGCCGGAAGAGTGCCCGGTAATATTCCTATCTGGGTGGGTATTTTGTCTGAGCTGACCGAATTCGGCATTTTTTTTGTAGCTTATTTTATTGCCAAATATAACTACCCAGAAGCGTTCTCACTTGGCCCCAAAAGCGTTAGCACCACTGCGGGTGTGCTCAATACGCTTATATTACTGACCAGCAGTTACTTTATGGCAAAAGCCATTATCAATATTCGTTTGGATAATCGACTCAAGTCGGAGCGTTACCTTTGGTTAACGTTTAGCTGCGGTTGCTGGTATTTAGTGGTAAAAACGGCCGAATTTTATTGGAATCATCAGCAGGGTTTTAGCACCAATACCAGTGAGTTTTTCACCATATATTACTACATGACATTTAACCACTTTCTTCATGTGGGTTGGGCTGCTTGCGCTATATTGTGGGTAATTTTCCGCTTACGTAAAGGCGCTTATTCAGCAAAACAACACTCTGGTTTGGAGGCGTTGGCGATGTATTGGCATATGATTGATCTCATGTGGATCCTTATTTTTCCCTTGCTGTACGTATTGAGGTAAGCCCTGATGAAGTCACTTGGGAAAATTGAATTTTATTGGGGCGCATTAATTGCCATAACTCTGTTTAATACGCTTTTGGGGGAACAGTTTGAATCATCTGCACTGGTCAGTGTTTTGGTGGCACTCACCGTAATGTATAAAGGCTTAACTGTTATTGACCACTTTATGGAACTGCGCCACGCCCATAAATACCTGCGTTTAATGATGCGTTTCTATCTTATTTTGTTTCCGTCACTCATTATAATGACCGCCTTTTTTTAACGAAAAACAGCTCAAGTTAAGTTGACTACTTTTATAGCCAAACATTTGCTAATTGCTATATTTATACAGCGTTACTTTCAAGTTGCACCGAATATTAGGGAGCATTATGACCTCTTCAACTAACTCAGCGATTGCCATTAAGGGTGATATTTTTTATCAGCCACAAGATAATGAAGTGCAACTGTTTGAGTATGCATTCTCCCATCAGTTACCCTTATTAATTAAAGGCCCTACAGGGTGTGGTAAAACGCGCTTCGTTGCACATATGGCCGAAAAGCTCGCTAGGCCCTTATACACAGTCGCATGCCATGATGATTTAACCGCAGCAGATCTGGTAGGGCGTCATTTAATTGGCCCTAATGGCACCTATTGGCAGGATGGGCCGCTAACCAGGGCGGTACGAGAAGGAGGGATCTGCTATCTTGATGAAATCGTCGAGGCGCGAAAAGATACGACTGTCGTCCTCCACCCTCTTGCTGATGATCGACGCATACTCCCCATAGAACGAACGGGGGAGGAGCTTGCCGCTGCAGAAGGCTTTATGTTGGTGGTGTCCTATAACCCGGGTTATCAAAATATTCTCAAAGGCATGAAGGCGAGCACCCGTCAGCGCTTTGTCGCATTGCGTCTCAACTATCCCGACCCTCTGCTCGAGAGCCAAATTCTGCTCGCTGAAAGTAAAATAGAGCAAGACTTGGCAGTCAAGTTAATTGAACTGGCCGGTTCACTGCGTAGGCTAGACTGTGACTTGGATGAAGTGGTGTCTACCCGCTTGTTGATTTATGCGGCACGAATGATGTCCAGCGGCATGGCGCCGCTTGCTGTGTGTCGCTGCTGTCTTGCTGAGCCTCTATCCGATGATATCGCTACCGTTGAAGCCTTGATGGACGTCGCACGCCTATACTTTGATTATTGATGTATATATAGAATTGAAACGAGCTCCTGCATTGTGGCGTAATCTATTGCGGGGCTATGTCGTATTACTTCCCTTGATTATTGGTTTCATTTATCTTGTTTTCTAACTAGCTCTCTAGCAATATACATCCAGCTAATACTCTCTCACACTCTCTATAACACGCCATACAACACTCTCTATAGCTCTTTCAATAATTCTCTAGACTTGCTTGTAGCCCATTTTATTCCCCGCCCAGGCGCGGACTAACATCCATACGGCAGTAAGAATAAAAGCGGTATGAATAGAGATAAAATAGGTAATAACAAATACCCACGTCATCCCAGAGTTGAAGCCGCCGAAATATAGCATTAGCCCACTGACCAATATTAGTGCCACTGCAGCGGCCAAGTTCAGCTTGATGGCAAAATTTAGGTGATAAGCAGCAAAAGACTCAGCGGTAAATTTGTTGATTTTAGTTAGCAATACAAAAAATGAGATCACAGGTAAAAAGGTTAGATTCAGTAAGGACCACAGGGCAATTATTGATGCCTGCTCTATTTGCTTTCTATCGTATTTTCTTACATTCATGGTTATAGACCCATCTGCAAAATCGGTTATCTGGGCAAATAGATGACCATCACTAAACAAAATAGCGCGATGAAAACAAAGGCCCATAAAAACAGCTTACTCTTATACAATCGGCTACTCGGGTGGGCGGTAGGTAAAGCCATACCGCAGTGTTGGCAAACTTGAGGAGGCACTTTGTCACCTATCTTTTGCTCAAGCTCATTTTCAGTCTGACAATATAAACAGGGCACTTTTTCAACCATACCTCCTCCTGTTGTTGATAGTAAATAGCATTTAGCTCCCCTCTCTAACACGATGAATGGGTTAGCTGATGGTAAAGCTGCGGCAACTTTGTCGGTAGCTGGCTTGGGTTAACAATCACACTGAAGCCGTTACTGCCGAAAATATAGGGCAGATACTGGTCAGCTTTTTGATCTATGGTGATGCAAAATGGTACGAGTCCGAGGCGCCGGGCGGCGATGATGGCTTGGCGGGTATCTTCAATGCCATATCTGCCGTCGTAATTATCGATATCGTTGGGTTTACCATCAGTCAAAATCAGTAACAGTTTCCGATGCTGAGTCTGTTCGGCTAAAATGCGGCTGGCTTGGCGAATTGCCGCCCCCATACGGGTGTAGAACCCCGGGCGTAAACTAAGTATGCGCCCACGAGTATGGTCATTATAAGGTTCGGCAAAATTCTTCAATAATGTAAACCGAACATGATGGCGTTTTACCGACGAAAAACCATAAATCGCAAAAGGATCTCCCACAGCCGATAATGCCTCACTAAATAGCAACATGCTGTCCTTAATAACATCTATGACCCTGTGCTCATTATTGATATAGGCATCTGTGGACATTGAAAGATCTGATAATAAAAGAGTACTGATATCGCGCTGACGGCTCTGAAACCTAAGGTAGAGACCAGTATCATGCGCCAGCGATGTTTTGCTTTCAATATGGAAATCCAGCCAAGCACTTAAATCAACCTCGTCGCCTGTAGACTGAGATTTTTGCCAATTTTTAATACTTTGTAACTGCTGGAATTGTTGGCGGATTTTGTTTGCGGCTGACGCTAATGATACCGGTAGGGCAAGTGGCTGGCTATCTTTAGGTAGCATAGGCTGCAACAAGCAGCGCTCGGGGATTAATTGATTAGATCTAAAATCCCACTCTGGCAAGATGATACCTTTTCCCAGGGGCTGATCATCTTCAATGGCAGCGGGCAGATCGAGATCAATCTTCAGTTTGGCGGTTTTCTGCCGTGAGCCTTTTGCCACCGTAATAATATCAAGATCCTCTGCGACTCTTTGAGCGTCGTCATCTTCAGTGTCGTCTTCGGCACGGTTCACTCGCGAAAACTCACTCCAAGAAAACAGGTTCTCTAAACGAAATACCATCAAGCTATCTTTGCTGTCATCCTCTTCAACTCGCTGTGATTTTTTCCTTGCTTGCAGGCTTTCTTGTGGTGTCATCAACGATGATTCTTGTTCCTCTTCACAATCGATATCTGACGCATTAAATGGGTTAGCCTTAATATTTTCATTGGGATATAGCCACAGATAAATCGCTTGAGGAGCATAGCTAGCCACAGGGAAATCAATGGGAGTTTCAGGGTAAAGAATCGCCTGTATGACAGCGTGTTCGAGCGGTTGCAGGGACTTAGGTAACGACGCTAATGGCGTGCGTAGCTTGAGCATCGCAGCTGCAAGTCGTGCATAGCGCGGCCTCAATGTCGGAAAGATAGCTAATACTTTCGTCACTGCCGCCTGATTGTCTCTAGCCCAGTGATTAAAATGAGTTGGACTATGAGCAGCAAGCGCCACCAGCCACAAGTAAAGTTCTTTATTAAGTTGCTGCGTATCAAAAATGGCAATCGATAGCGGTAGTCTTAGGCTAGTTTCATCCTGCCACGCAAGGCTGATTTGCTGCTTAGCACCCGAAATTTTATCGAGCAGTTTTCTGCGAGCATAATAGTCACGCGGTACGGCGGCTTCGACACGTTTTGTCGGCGCGCCGCCTAATGCTCGAAAGACCACCCCTGCAGATTTTTTTATCTCATCAAACTCAACTCGGGCATGATCAAACTCTGTGTGGCTCTTTTGCACAATATACCTGTGCCAGATACTACCAACCCATTCTTCCATAAGAGGTTAAATTATCTCCCTTGTGCAGTAGATTGAGCTCAAGCTGACGCCAATCAATGGGGGCGGCTTCAATTACAGTGCAGCAATTAGATACACTTTCACTCAACTTCGCCCCTTTTTTCTACCGCTTTCCTATCAACCAAAAAGTTGCACAAATAGGTGATCAGACCAACTAAGAATACCACTCCTGCAGCTTCTCTTGCCCAGTAGAAAATAGAGAGTTTATCTTGGGTGGCCATAAAGTTCAGTGCCTCACCGTTTTCAGGAATACGCTGTAACCAGACTTGCAAAATTCCGGCCCCGGTTAAAAATAGAGTAATAAAGACCATTGCGACAGTCATCAACCAGAATCCCCACATCTCAATCACCTGCGCCTTATTACTCGACGCCTCGCCAACACCTCTTAGCTTAGGCATAGCGTAGGAAATGATAGTGAGTACTATCATGGCATAAGCACCATAAAAGGCCATGTGGCCATGGGCAGCGGTGATTTGGGTGCCATGAGTATAATAATTAACAGGTGCCAAGGTGTGTAAGAATCCCCAAACGCCTGCGCCTAAAAATGCCATTACTGCGGTGCCCAATGCCCAAAGAGTAGCTGCCTTATTAGGATGCTCACGGCGACGATTATTGACCATATTGAATGCGTACAGCACCATAGCAAAGAAAGGCAACGGTTCAATGGCTGAGAATACCGAGCCTACCCACTGCCAATATCCCGGAGTTGCTAACCAGAAAAAGTGGTGTCCAGTCCCCAACAGCCCGGAAATCAACGCCATGGCTATAATCACGTAGAGCCACTTTTCAATGATCTCTCTGTCTACTCCGGTAATTTTGATCAGAATAAAGGCCAAGATGGCTCCCATAATCAATTCCCATACCCCTTCAACCCACAGGTGAACTACAAACCACCAAAAAAGTTTATCCAAGGCAATATTGGCAGGGTTATAGAATGAGAATAGGAAGAATACCGCGAGACCAATGAGACCAGTTATCAGCACCATATTTATGACGGTCTTTCGGCCTCGAAGTATTGTCATTCCAATGTTAAACAGAAAGCCAAGACAGACAATAACAATGCCGATTTTAGTGATGGTCGGTTGCTCTAAGAACTCGCGCCCCATCGTGGGGAAGTATTCATTACCGGTGATATGGGCAAGAGTCGAGTATGGCACCAATAGGTAACCTAATATGGTTAGTGTGCCGGCCACCGCGAATACCCAAAATAGCACTATGGCTAACTTGGGGCTGTATAACTCGGTTTCAGACTCTTCCGGTACGAGGAAGTAAGCCGCTCCCATAAAGCCAAATAACAACCAAACAATGAGCAAGTTTGTATGAACCATACGAGCTACATTGAAAGGAATTGCACCGGCAAGAAAGTCACCGACGACATATTGCAGTCCCATGATGAGGCCAAAAACTATTTGACCTGCAAACAAGACTAACGCAAAAACAAAATAAGGTGTCGCCACTGATTGCGATTGAAATTTTAAAGTACTCATTGCTTACCCCTCAATATTCGGTGGCCAACTGTTAACATCCATTTCGGCGGTGAATTTTAAGAACTCCGCCAAATCATCAACTTGTTGCTCAGTCAAATTAAATTGAGGCATCTGACGCCGCCCCGGTACACCAAGAGGTTGAATCTTCATCCAGCCCTGCATAAAGCCTTTAAATGCATCTAGATTGCCACCGCCACGACGAAAGTAAACATTACCCAGCTCTGGAGCATAATAGGCACCCTCTCCGATGAGCGTATGGCAACCGATACAATTATTGTCTTCCCATACCACCTTGCCTCTAGCAACTGATTCAGTGAGGTTTTCACGGTGGTCTGATTTAGGCATTTCTTTAGTGGTATGCAAGGTGAGTGCGGCAAACAACAGTAAGAAAAAAACACTGCCGCCATAGTAGATATTTCGAGCCATACCTTTCGTAAAAGTGTCTGACATATTGCTACCCTATATTCTGGTGACTTTAATTTTTTGATTAAAGATTTTCTCAGTATAGGACAACAGAGTTTATTTGCTGGATTTCAACAATTGAGTCTTTAGGGTGCTGACTTTAAGACATAGGTGTCCCAAGCGTTTTACGGCTGATGAGCTTCAGATTGCTCGCCTGACGGTGAATAGTTAGAATGTGAGATAAATAAATCTTTTACCATGGTAACCATTACTTGATCACGGTGAAATTGGCATAACCACCAAAGTGTAGTTCAAGTAAGGGTAACGATACCCATCCTAGCTGAAGATATAAAATTCAGTAGGATAGGTATGCATTTTGGCAATAAAACCTTCTATCTATGGATTGTTCGGCCCAACTGCGCAACCTTGCTCATTTATCTTAATTTGAATCTATAGCGCTTCAACATTAAATTCTCAATCACCCAATACAGGCCTGATAGTGATAACAACAGAGTAAGGAGTGCGAATAACCAACTGAAAGGATTGTTGAAACTACCTTGATTGAGGTAATCCATAAAATGCAGTTTAAACATAAAATCTGCAATATCAGTTTGGTCATTTTTGTGGCCAACCAACTCGCCATTAACCGTATTGATATAGACTCGGGTCGACAGGTCATCTTGCATATTCACCAGCCACAAAGGGTTGCACTGCTTTGGCCAATCATTATGGGGTGGCGTCACCTGCTCAATACTACTGATGCTGCCAGGTCCCATATAACTATCGATGGCGAGTTGCATCGCCAGTGGCTCATCAATATCTAAGGTTTTACCTGAGTATGCGTCGATTAACTCCTGTTGCTGGCATTGATGGCTATAACGCTGCACTTTAGCTTCGAGTCGATAAACAGGCAGCCCTGCTAGAGTGACTAAGCTAACTGATTCAGTCTCAGGCCGAGCTTGAAGTAATGGGGCGATTTCGAGCAGCCGCTGAGACTCAAATTTATGTTGATTTTGCTCGGTGTGATGGCTGTGATTGTACGCCATACCTTTAAGCTCATCATGGGGGGTAAGATTGAAATAGAGCCCGCTAGTGAGCCATAACAGTAACTGAACGCTAACCAAGGCGCCTATCCAATAGTGACCCACTTTGATCCAGCGCTTCATCCGCTTACTGAGCTGATTTGTGGATCTGGTTTGTCTACTAGACTGCCGTTTTTTAATTGTCATTACAGGTACCTCCGGCGACGCTGCCAAGTGAGCAGTAGCCCGGCGATAACGGAAATAATGGCAAGGATAGCCGTGAACAATAGCAGCTTATTGTCAATGGATTCTCCATCGTCATAATCCATGATGTGCCACTTCCAAAATAGATCGAACAAGCGCCAGTAGTCATGCCTACGCGTAACCAACTCCCCTGTAGTAGCAGACAAATACAAGGTCGTGGCAGCGCTATCATCAAAGTCCATTTGCCACACAGGTAGATGCCGCGCAGCCAACTCTGCAGGTCCTTTCTCTCGCAGCAGCACGACTTTGATGAGCTTTGCTTCTAGAGGAATTGATTGTTGATGCTGAAAGCCTTTGGCGATTTCTCTCGCTTGCGGCTCTGTTATTTCTGCTGACAGCTGACCTGAATTAGCATTAAGTAAAAAGACTTTCCCCTTGAGTTCTATGCGGTAGTAATGCTGGCTTGCCAATCGCTTTAAACTGATCTCATCGGCATCTGGATAGCGCTGATACACGGCTGATATCGGGTATTTAATCTGCTTTGCATCGATATGAACAACACTCTGCTTGCCAATATAGTCGCCCCGTATAAAATTAATATCCATCAATACAAAGTAGCTGCCGGTAACCGACCAGATCACGATAGGTATGACAAGTGCCAACATCAGCCATCTATGGAGGAAGTGCGCGGAAAACACCCGCTTAATTTTTTTTATTAGGCTCAAAATAATTACTGACCTTTTATTATTGTTATTGTTTTAAGTAAGTCTATTGCCGACCTTTTGTGCGACCCTATCTTTAATCCTATGCTTAACTCTGGCTACCAAGGCTTTAAGCAAGTAGCGAACTTGCGCTATAAACTCCATTTCAGCGCAATATAATAGCGACGCCCGACTAAGTATTAGGTCTTACCGTCGGTATAACTTTGATGATATGGCGCATCTTTATCAAATAGATTATCAACTCCCCCAGTTAACGCAATGCTGTCATCCATTTGATAGCGAACCTGCACATTATGGTAAGTCACAGCATCAACTGAAACAGGATAGCTTTCGTTATGTCTGTAGGGTTGCGAAACTGAAACCATAGATGCATCGTGAGGTGATTATCTAAACCAATTCAAATTTACTGCACGTTCTGCCACTAGACAGTCACAATCAAATTATCTGCATACCTCTAAAGTAATGTTTTGACTCAAAAGTGTGATTACCCGAGCATTTAACTCAAGTAATGTTTGCGACCAACAAAAGATACAAATAATATGCATGTTATATTATTGCAGTTTTTGGAGTGCCATCATGTCTCAATCAAAAGAAGTGTTACTTAATACTCGTGTCGGAGAATTGGTCGCTAGTGACTTCCGTACAGCCCATATTTTTAGTCAGTTTGGTATCGATTTTTGTTGCGGTGGTGGGATATCTTTAGAACGCGCGATTACACGCTTTGAAGCAGATGAAGACCAACTTATCAATGCCCTACTAGCGTTAGACGAAAACGCAGAACAGGGTCAAGGGCTTGCAGAGTTACCACTGCCCGATCTGCTTAACTATATTGAAGCAACACATCACACTTATGTGAGAGAAAAGACACCTTTACTCATTGAATACAGTCAAAAAATGGTGCGTGCACATGGTGAGAATCATAGCGAGATAAAGCCATTAGCGGGCTGGATCAATGCGCTTGTCAATGACTTAATGCCGCACTTAATGAAAGAGGAACAGATCCTGTTTCCAGCCATTCTAGGGCTGCATAACCAGGTGCAAACTCAAACTTGTTTTGGTCATATCAGTAATCCAATTAATGCCATGCTACATGAGCATGATGAAGCGTTGCAGATTATGGAAAGGATCAGTGAACTCACCAATGGCTTCGAGCCACCAGAGTATGCCTGTACCACATGGAGAGTTTGTTATGCCACCCTAGCTGAATTTCAAGCGGATCTAAAGCAACACATCTATATTGAAAACAACGTATTATTCCCGCAAGCGGTTGCGTTAACGGCTTAAAGAAATAGAGCCAGCTTTAGCTAACAGCTGGCTCATTTAGTCGCGCTAAACATTGAATATCATCAATTTCTATATTGGGTAAGTGGGACTGCGAAGTCGCTTTTCTTATCGCACCAAATCCTGGGTTGAGCCACACCGTCTGGCACCCTGCACGCCTTGCACCATCAACATCGCTACCCGCATTGTCGCCAACGTGAAGCATATTTACCGGTGGAATAGCTAACCTCTGTGCAGCCTGTACAAACATATCTTTTGCCGGTTTTTGCTTTACCCCTTGGCCAGGGTGCAGCACAAATTCAAATATTCCGTCGAGTCCAATACGTTGATGATCTACATTACCATTGGTGATCCCAACTAAGCGATAGCGTTGTTTTAATGCATACAGTAACTCCACCACCTCTTTCGATACTGCAAACTGACTTCGATATAAAATAAACTGCTCAAGCACGGCATTAGCACCCTCTTTGGCAACTTCAGCATCATAACCTAGCATCAGTAATCCACGCTCCAGCATCACCACACGCGCTAAGCTAGTGTCATGGCGAAGATCCGGTGCATGCTTTAGCAGATCAAACTTCAATCTATGCCAATCGCGTAACTGCCACTGTTTAGATTTAGGATAGTGTTGCTGTAGAAACTGCTGCGAGGCTGCTTCAGCTTTTTGAATAATCGGCCGATTGTCATACAGCGTATCATCTAAATCAAAGCTAATAGCGCTAAAGCTTTGCGGCCTAATAAACACCTTCATGATTTATTGCCTCTGCTCTTTGCTCTTGGGTGTGCGCCATCGTATACCTTGGCTAGATGTTGAAAGTCCAGACTAGTATAAACCTGAGTCGTTGATAAATTCGCATGACCAAGCAGCTCCTGCACCGCACGTAAGTCAGCACTGGATTCCAACATATGGGTTGCAAATGAGTGCCGAAGTTTATGTGGGTGCACTTTCACATTAAGCGCTTGCTCCTGACCCCACTTAGCCAACCTTGCTTGAATGCTACGGTGAGCTAAGCGGCGACCTTTGGCCGTTACAAATAACGCGTCATCTTCACATGCTATATCACGTCTAATATCAAGCCACTGCGTTATGGCAGCCAGAGCCAATTTTCCGATAGGCACGATTCGTTCTTTGCTGCCCTTGCCCATGACTTTAACTTGCGCTTGGGAGAATTTAATATCAGTAATATCGACAGCTGCCAGTTCCGCCAATCGTAACCCGGAGGAGTAAAACAGCTCCATTATCGCCTTATCTCGGTAGCTCAATGGATCGTTAGCATCGATTTCAAGCAGGTGGGTAACTGAATCAACATCCATATTTTTGGGCAGGGGTTTGGCTTGTTTGGGTGCGCTAAGATTCAGTGCGGGGTTAGCCGAAATTTGTTGCTCTCTTAGCAGAAACTCGAAGAATTGTTTAATCGATGACAACGTCAGTGACAATGAGCGCGGGCTTAATCCCTTACGATGTAGCTTGGCAAGCATGGCTTGCAATGACTCATGTTGCATTGCTAGCCAGCAATCGCCTTCAGCAAACTGTGCTTCAACCCGCTTTAGTTCAAATAGGTAATTTCTTACCGTATAGCCTGAGACTTGTCGTTCAGTTTTAAGGTAGCGCTCAAAATTGACAAGCCAGGGTGACGTGCCCGAAGATCTATTGTCGGCCATAAAAGCCTCGCTGTTAAATTTTCGGCAACTGATGATCCAGTAACTGCTTAAGTTGAGAGAGTAATAGATGATCCATCTCTGGATGAAAGTGCATTGGATCTGAGCTTGCGATAGCAAAGATCACTTGTCCACACTCTTGCGATAATCGAGATAACGCCACAGAGCCGACCTCAGAACCAAACAAACGTTTCGACTCTTCGATGGTTAGGCGACCAAAGTAATAACCTGAATCTAAGCGCTTCCGCCAAATATGCGACAGTTCACTATCGATGTCATGTACTGTTATTAGACGAACATGGCTAAACTGAAACTGCTCTTTTAAGCCGCTTGATAATATCTGCCGCAACTCGCCCATATCTTCACACTTTAGCATCTTCATCGACAATGCACTGTTAAACATGTAGATCTGCTCGTTCCGTGATGCCATCGATAGTAAGGCTGTTATCTCCTCTTCAAGCTGCGAAACTCGTTGGCGTAACGATTCCTGCTGGCGCTCAACCAGTGAAACCGCTCCACGCTCAGCGTGTGGAATACGCATCGCCAGCAGTAACTCAGGGTAACGACTGAAAAAATCTGGGTTATCCAGCAGATACTCTCGGATCAAGATCTCATCAAACGGTGGTTGCTTCATGCTGTTTTCTGTCATTGAGGAATTTGTCCATCATAAACGTGCTCTGCAGGTCCAGTCATCCATAGCGGCTTACCTTCTCCATCCCAGTTAATCGATAATGTGCCACCGGGCAGATCAACTCGTACATTTCGTTCGAGCTTACCTTGCAAAATACCGACAACAACCGCTGCACATGCACCTGTGCCACAAGCTAGTGTTTCTGCCGCGCCGCGCTCATAGACACGCAATTTGATATAACCACTGTTAACCACTTCCATAAAGCCAACGTTCACCCCTTTAGGAAAACGTTCATGCTGGGTCAGTTCACTACCAATAGTATCGACATCAGTATTGGCCACATCATCAACCTCGATGACACAGTGTGGGTTACCCATCGATACAGCACCACAAAGATAAGTGCCGCTGGAGGCCATCAATAAGTAAGTCTTTTCCACTTTCTTAGCATTAAAAGGAATTTTAGCAGGTTCAAGCATGGGTACGCCCATATTGACTGTAACCTTGCCATCGCGCTCGAGTCTCAGGGTGATCTTGCCTGATGAGGTACTCACTCGAATCTTATGCTTTTGCGTTAAGCCTTTGTTGCGAACAAATCGCGCAAAACAACGAGCCCCATTACCACATTGCTCCACTTCACTACCGTCGGCATTAAAGATCCGATAGTGAAAATCAAGATCGGGATCGTACGGGGGTTCTACCAATAACAGTTGGTCGAAGCCGATGCCAAAGTTTCGATCGGCTAGACGTTTGATCTGATCTGGCGAGAAAAACACATTTTGTGTAACCCCATCAACAACCATGAAGTCATTGCCTAAACCGTGCATCTTCGTGAATTGAATCAAGATGGACTTCCTTAAAAGGTAACCGTAGCGGATAGTGTCTATCACGCTACATTCTATATATTGAGTTTACGGCAGTAGCTGCTCACCTTGCCACAATTGGGCAAGCTTTTCTCTTTCGCGGATCACGTAAGCATTATCACCATCAACCATCAATTCTGCCGCTCGAGGACGTGAATTATAGTTCGAAGCCATGGTAAAGCCATAAGCGCCAGATGAACGAATCGCTAAGTAATCACCCGCTTGCACATTAAGCTGACGATCTTTACCTAAGAAATCGCCAGTTTCACACACAGGTCCAACAACATCGTAGCTCAAGGTTTCGCCGCCACGATCAATCGCTGGAATGATTTTCTGCCATGCGCTGTAAAGCGAAGGTCTAATCAAATCATTCATCGCACCATCAACTAAGGCAAAACGCTTCTCGCTGTTCTCTTTGAGGTATAGCACTTGCGTGACGAAGATACCGGCGTTAGCAGCAATCGCTCTGCCAGGTTCAAAGATAAGTTTAAGATCACGACCGCCTAAACGTTCTAGTAATGCCGCAGCATAGACATCCGGTTGTGGTGGTAATTCATCATCATAAGTAACCCCTAAACCGCCGCCTACATCAAAATGCTTGATCTCGATGCCCTGCCCCGCTAAACGATCGATTAAGGCCAACATGCGATCCATTGCATCTAGAAACGGCTTAATCTCAGTAAGCTGAGAACCGATATGGCAATCAACACCTTTCACTTCTAATCCAGGAAGCGCCTTAGCACGTAGGAAAATAGATTCAGCATCTTCCATCGCAATACCAAACTTATTTTCTTTAAGCCCTGTTGAGATGTAAGGGTGCGTGCCCGCATCGACATCAGGGTTAATACGCAAAGAAACAGGTGCCACCTTGCCCAAACGTTGTGCAACAATGCTTAATTGTTCCAGCTCCGCCGCAGATTCTACGTTAAAACAGTAGATGCCAATCTCTAACGCCATCTCCATTTCGGCAACCGTTTTACCCACGCCTGAAAAGACCACTTTAGCAGGATCACCGCCAGCTTCGATGACCCTAGCTAGCTCACCGCCTGAGACAATATCAAAGCCACTGCCCAAACGTGCCAGTACATTTAATACTGCAATATTTGAATTCGCCTTAACCGCATAACAGATAAGGTGAGGATGGTTAGCAACAGCATTATCAAACGCATGCCAATGCCGCTCTAATGTCGCTCGCGAATAGATATAAAGAGGCGTGCCATGTTGCTGAGCTAATTCGGCAACTTGACATTGTTCGGCGTAAAGCTCTTCTGCTTGATATATAAAATGATCCAACGTCTTTAATCCTTCTGACTTTCTTCGCTTTGCTTTGGCTCTGCGTCGGGCGACTTTTCATCGGTCGCTTGTTGATTAACATCTTGCGGAGGCGCTCTAAATAAAGCACTTTTTTGCCCACAACCTAAAAGTACTAGGCTACCAAGCCCTATCAACAAAAACAGTCTCATTTTTTTCAACATCGGTTGACCCTTTAGCGCAATGACCGAGAACATGAGCAATCTATGTCAACGTCTTGCTGTGCGGCAAAAATAGTTATTGTTGATGTTTGCAGACAAGGCCATTATCAGTCAACCCTATAACGCATTTATATCCGTCGTTTCTAGCACTTATTTAGTACTAAGTAATATGTGTTTTACTAAGGTTTACAGGTAATAAACAATAATTTGGCCAGTTAATCACCGCTAGCGTGCTAGCTACCTATATTTAACGACATCAATGATACGCTATCCCCTTGAAATAAGATTAAAACAAACCCTTTCAAAACAGATAGATATAAGCCGTTAATAGCATTTTGTAATAGTAACACTGAATAACCCCAAAATTAATGTGATTGGTAAACACAGGTTGGATTGGTAGTATTAGCTTCATTAACGCTGCAATCTTAAAAATCTGAGGAATAATTAGCATGGCTATAACAGATTTCGAATTTCATCAACTTGTCGATGAAATGTTTCAAGCAATTGATAATGCGATCGAGGTGCTTATTGATGAGCAAGATGCTGACGTCGATGTCGATGGTTCAGGTAATGTTTTACAATTAGAATTTAACGGCAACTCTAAAATAGTGATCAACAAACAAGAGCCGATGCATGAAATTTGGTTAGCGACACAGTTTGGTGGTTATCACTTTGCCTATATTGACGGTAGATGGTTAGATCAGCGTAATAACAATGAGTTTATGCCATTTGTTGTCGAATCTATTTTTAAGCAAAGTGGACTAAAACTAGATATCAAATAGCTCATTATAAAAAAGAGGGGAACTAACACTCCTCTTTTTTCTGTTAAAAATTTAGTTTAAAACTCCACCTCATTAGCGTCTTTTGATACACCAAAAGGCAATGCTATTAGCTTTCCTTGCAAGCGCTCTAACTTAAAGAACTGCGGCATGTTAAATTGCTCTTTTTCTAATATTGAATCATTAAATGCGTGGTGATGACTGACCTGGCTTACCAGCCCTTCAACATCAGCTCCCTGCTGCACATAATGATTTAACGCATTATTTTCATCTAAAATAAACACATCTAACCCCTCTACACGTTGGCGTAAAAAGTACTGAATGGCTCCTCTTGCCGCATAATCTTGAATAACTGACGGGATCTTTGAAAAAGGCTCATTACCGAGTTCAGGCCGAGGTATTTCAACCAATTTTCTTTTTGAAAGCTGCTGGTAAAATGACTTGGCATCGCTGAGGTTCTCAAAGTGCATGCCGCGATTATTAAAGAAAATACCGTAACGAATAGGGCCCACTTTAAGTGGATAAACCAAAGTTGATGAATCTTGTGTTTGACGGCTTAAACGTACCGATCTATCGAGAAGATTCTTAACGCCACGTTCAGTTTGCGAGCTAAGCTTGTTCGAACAACTAATCACCTCCATTGATACCTGTTCAGATGCTCTTTTCATACCAGGAGTGACTGAAGATAGTGCTTCTAAAATCGCTTTCTCGCCTTCAAAGTGATTACAATGCCACTCTCCCCAGCTGTTTAAGCTAATAACATCAATCGAGCCCAGCATATTGGTTTTATGTTTGCCCATTGAAAACACATTACTATTCATATAATCAGCCATTATCTCTTGCCCAGCCCACTGCTCTGTCGGATCACTATTAAAGTTAAGCAGCAAAATCAATTTCTTAAAATGCCATGGCTGACAAAGCGCCATTTTTGATACCTTCATCGAGCCAACGTCAATCAAACCATCAAGACGACTGGCCGCCTGAGTTAAAAATGCCGCGTTACGCCTGCTCTTTTTAACTTCATGCCAACGAGTACCTTGCACTGAAATGCCATTGAGTGAGGCCCATACCAACAACTTTGCTTTGCTCTTTGAATGATAAACAGCGCTGTGATGTAAAAAATTTTTCGGATCTGGCCCACACCTATATAGATAGTATTTATTGTCCTGTTCGCTATAGATAATCGAAAGGTTTTCCTCGGTAATCGAGCGACTCCAGAGTTGATTGAGCGTCATGATTTGATGCTCATCTTCACTAAAGTAAGTATGCAGCTTACGGGTCAACAGACCTAGTTCTGAAATCCTCAAGCTTTCACTCAAACGGTGCGCTGACGCGAAGTGCAACAGAGTTTGATAACTCCCTAGCATCAACACATTAAGTTGTTCATTAAACCACTGCAGCTGGCCGCAATGCCAATGCTCACAGTTATCGAGTGTTGCAACCAAGCTGGGCGCCCACCCCCAATCTTCAACCAACTGATGAATTTTGTAATAACGCCAATCTCTTGCTTGGTCAGGCAGGCTCAACCTCACGCCGCATTTAAGGTAAAAACAGCGCCGAGTGATCTCAAGTCTTCTGGCGTCACCCAGCTTTAATAGATATGTTTCAATCGACTCATACAGTAAATAATAAGCATCGTTGCCTGCTGAAAAATCGCCTTCTAAAGTGCGTTGCCAAATACATTCACTTACTAAACGCGTATTAGGATATTCACTTGCGTAAGCTTCTAAAAGTAGAACTTTTAACAATGCCTTATGCGGTTTCTCTACGCCTTTATATAACTGCCACAATGACGCACCAAAATATTCACTCGCAGGTAACGCCCGAGCATCACCAAGAGAAAGTAAGTGGGTGTTCTTTTTAGCATCTGGCCACCAAGCTATGACCTTACCTGCCAGCCTAAAGTGGCTACGGTAAAATTCTTCCAGTAACAGCCAATGTTGCGCACTGCCGCTGTGTTCGTGACCCATACTATTATGGGGTTCTTTCTGGCCCTCTTGAGCCATAACGAACTGTTCAGGATGAACTAAATAGATATTAACTTCGAAATCGAATTGCGCGAACCATTGGGTCAGCAAGGTCGCTTTTTGTGCCAATAGCTCACATTGATTTTGGCTGACCGACCTATTGTGAATAAGCCAAACATCAATATCACTTTGATTATTTTGGCCAAAGCTGGCCGTGCTTCCCATGCTATAAACCCCCTCGATAAGGGAGCTAGACTTCCCTGCATTAGGCGGCACTGTAATGTTAAGCGTATCGCAGGCTTCAAAACCTTCCCGGGTTATGTGGAAATCAAAGATCCCGTGTGGGGTAAACGGGCCATTATAACCAGGTAGTTTGTCTGAATGATGGTGTAATAAAATAGGAATTAATCTTAGCAAATACCGTTTAAGTGGCGACAATAAAGCACTCGCTCTCGCATATCGAATACAATCCAATCTTTCGGCAGCACATTCGAGAACATTGGTCCCTTCAGTCAATTTCCATTAACTCCTATATAGATATCGCAGACTCTAATGTATACGCCAAAATGTTTAGCGGCAAGCAAATGTGACGTCGATCACACTTTTTAGTAAGCTATAACTGGGTATACTTCAAAGAATCAGCAGCAGAATGTTACATCTGTTTTCGAGCAATGTTAGCATTGGTGCAACTAAGTTCTAAGATGGAATATTCTGCATGTCTCAAAATGTAATCCGTATCGCAACACGTAAGAGCCCTCTTGCCATGTGGCAAGCTGAATTTGTAAAAGCTGAACTGGAAAAAATCCATGCAGGCCTCACCGTTGAATTGCTGCCAATGAGCACTAAAGGTGACATCATCTTAGACACGCCTCTTGCTAAAGTGGGTGGTAAAGGCTTGTTCGTTAAAGAACTTGAAGTTGCCATGTTAGAAGACAGAGCCGATATCGCGGTTCACTCAATGAAAGATGTTCCGGTCGACTTTCCTGAAGGCTTAGGTCTTGAAGTGATTTGTGAGCGTGAAGATCCACGTGACGCATTTGTTTCAAATGACTTTACTAGCATTAATGAGCTGCCTCAAGGTGCAGTAGTTGGCACTTCTAGCTTACGTCGTCAATGTCAAATTCGTGCAGCACGTCCCGATCTTCAAATCAAAGATCTACGTGGTAACGTCGGCACTCGCTTAGCTAAGCTAGATGCGGGTAACTATGATGCAATTATTCTTGCCGCTGCAGGACTTAAGCGCTTAAAGCTTGAAGAGAGAATCACTAGCTTTATCTCTGCAGAAACATCTTTACCAGCCAATGGCCAAGGCGCCGTAGGTATTGAGTGTCGTACTGCTGATGCTCGCGTAAAAGCATTGCTTGCTCCGCTTGAGCATTTAGAAACACGCCTTCGAGTGACTGCTGAGCGCGCAATGAATACTCGCCTTGAAGGTGGTTGTCAGGTGCCAATTGGTGCTTATGCTGAGATTGACGGCGACACATTAAGCCTTCGTGGTTTAGTCGGTAATCCAGATGGTAGCCAAATTATCGAAGCTGCATCATCAGGTCATAAAAACGATGCTGAAAAACTAGGTGTCGCATTGGCTGAAGAGTTACTCGCCAAAGGTGCTAAAACCATTCTTGATGCCGTATATGCAAAAGCGTAAATCGTATTAATGAAAGTATTACTGACACGCCCAGCTGGGCGTAATCAGTTAATGGAGGAGGCGTTGTCTTTTAGAAACGTCTCTTACCTTACGACGCCTTTATTACAGGTAACTCCCACTTCAAACCTCGATGCCCAACAGATAGATAGTACGTTACAACAAACCGATATCTTCATCTTCATCAGTACCAACGCTGTCAAGTTTGCTTCAACTGCGATTGCCGATAAATGGCCCGCATCGGCACGATACTTTGCCGTGGGCGAAGCCACCTATTTAGCCTTAAAAGCACTTGGCATTCACGCCGAAAAAGCCCCTGATGATTGCCAGCAAACGGAAGGATTACTCAGTTTATTGGCACTACAACATGTCGATAATAAGAATATCATCATTGTTCGTGGCGTTGGCGGCCGAGAAGACTTGGCGCTCGAGCTTATCAAACGAAAAGCTAATTTGAGTTACTGGGAGGTCTATCAACGAGGCTGTCCTGAACTCGATATTTCCAATATCAACCAGCAATGGCAATCCTTCGG
The DNA here is from genome assembly GCF_016757755.1 of Shewanella sp. KX20019. Lineage (NCBI taxonomy): Bacteria > Pseudomonadati > Pseudomonadota > Gammaproteobacteria > Alteromonadales > Shewanellaceae > Shewanella > Shewanella sp. KX20019. The sequence continues at coordinate 4,648,301 of NZ_CP068437.1, forward strand.
TATAGACACTATCATCATAACCAGTGGCGAAATACTCGATAACCTAGTCAAATCTGTTCCAAATGAACTATTTGCATGGCTGCAAACTTGTCATATTATAGTCCCAAGCTCCCGAGTATATGAAAAAGCTATCGCATACGGCCTAAAGACCGTAACCAATGCTAAAGCTGCCAATACTAATGCGATGTTGACTGCGCTATCGCTATAGCCTTGTCACGTTAACGTTAGTGAGTACTCGTTTTACTGCAGCATCATCGCTTTCAAGGACTGTTTAATGGAAAACAAGCACACTGACGCAAGCTCTAACGAGCCAAGCCCTGAAACAACCATTGCGGCGCAGTCTATTATCGACGCTCAGTCAAAATCTCAAACCAGTACCGCCCAACCAGCTGTAACCGACACGGCTCCAGCAGCTAATAAATCTGCACCTTGGGGGATTATCATTACCCTATTTATTTTGCTGATTGTCACTTTTGCCGCAGCGGCTGGCGGTTACTATCTTTATCAACAGCTTGAAGCTCAAAAAGCACAGTCCGCGGCATTAGAACAAAAAATACAAGCTGAATTAGTTAAGCCAAATCAACGTATCGCTTTTTTGGAGCAACAGCAAAGCCAGTTCAAATCGAATGTGGATTTAGCCCTTTCAACCGCTCAAAGCGAGCAAGAGCAGCTACAAGAACGCGTATCGATTATTGCCCAGCGCAACCCCAACCACTGGCGAGCAGAAGAAGCCAAATACCTAGTCCGCCTAGCTGGACAGAAGTTATGGCTTGAGCAAGACCCAAGCACTGCAACCAGCCTATTAAAGGCGGCTGACGAACGTATTAAGTCCATGCGCGACCCCTCTTTAATGCCAATAAGAAAAGCACTAGCAAATGATATAGCAGCAACCGCATCGATAAAAAATACCGATATTGCCGGCACAGTGCTCACCCTAGACACCCTTATTGAAGGGTTAGAAACCCTGCCGTTAAACCGCGCCGAAACTCACTTTTCAGCAGCAGAGTTAAAAGATACCGAAGTCAGCGATTCAATTGACGACTGGCAAGCAAACCTAGCCAAATCTTGGCAAGCACTGATTGATGACTTTGTCATTATTAGAAAGCGAACCACTGATGCAGCGCCCTTACTAGAGCCTGACCAACAATGGTATCTGGTTGAAAATACTCGCAATAAGTTACTACAAGCGCAGCTTGCTCTGTACAGACAAGATCAAGTCAACTATCGCAACTCGGTTAGATTAGCGAGAAAGTGGCTTTATCAATATTTTGATCTAAAAGACCAACATGTCACTGATGCGTTAGCCACCTTAGATGCATTGGAAACCTTAAAGATCCAAACAGCTTCTATAGAGCGCTTCGATTCCTCTAACTTACTAAATCAATTAGTGACGTACGGTAACTTGATGACAGAGGAGACACAATAATGGTTCGTGTTCTCGTCTATCTTGGCATTATTTTACTTGGATTATGCCTAAGCCCTTTTCTCGCAGGCAATAAAGGCTACCTTTATATCGCCGTTGGAGATTACCAGGCTGAAACCAGCATTGTATTTGCGGTTCTCGCACTCATTATATTCTATAGCCTGCTGCAACTATTTGAGTTTGTAGTTGTTTGGCTGCTTAACCTTATTCTAGGCAGTCGACTTTTACCCGAAAAATGGCGCAAAAAGGCGGCAAGAAAGCATACCCTTATGGGAGCGCTTGCATTAGCAGAGGAGGATTGGTTGGCTGCAGAGAAAGCCATGGTTAAAGGCGCTGAAAAAGGCGAAATACCCGCGTTGAATTTACTCGCTGCAGCCCGCGCGGCACAGCACCAAAATAACACTGTTGCTCGAGATGAATATTTGGCAAAAGCAGCACTCGAGCCGTTAGCAGTCAAAGCTGTAAGCACCACGCGTACTCGTTATCTATTACAGCAAGGTGAGCTTGAATTAGCCCGAGAAGAGCTTGAAAAATTAAACCCTACCAGTAAAAGCAAAAACCCTGTTTTAAAACTTGCAGTTGATCTATACCAAGCACAAGAAGACTGGCAAGCACTTAAGCTCATCTTACCTATTGTCAGTAAAAAGCAGCTCCTCAGCGAAGATGACTTTAAGGCATTGTCGCTCAATACCAATCTTGCTTTGCTAAAAAGCGCTGCCAATATCAACGCGCAAGAGTTAGAAAAATGTTGGCATTGGTTATCTCGCGCGGAAAGAAAACAAGCAGACTATATTGCAGAGTACGCGACGGGATTAAACCGCATTGGCGAAAGAGAGCAAGCGATAAAGTTACTGCAAAAACAATTGAAAGCTGGCACCGCAAAGCCTATCTTCGAAGCATTACCACAAGTGCTGACTCCGGCAGATGTTGACGCTAAAAAACAGCTGATTGCACTTGAATCTCACTTTGAAGACAATGTCGATTATCAGATCTGTTTAGCCAAGCTATACCAACAAAATCACGACTACCACAATGCCAAAATATGGTGGCAAAAAGCCTGTTACCTGCAGGATAATATCAATAACTTGCATGCACTAGCCGATGCGCAAGAGCATCAAGGCGAGCTGAACAGAGCGCTGCAAACCAGACGGAATGCCGCTAAGCTGTAACTTATTGTTATATCTATTTTGTCTATGAAAGCCACTGTATAGTGGCTTTTTGACTTTCAGAAGATGTTGTCGAATCCTCCTCTCAAGCTAGTTAACTGATAAGACTAGTCTTTAAAATCCAACCAAAAAAACCATCAATATATTGTCTGTTCTCCTTGACTTTAGCCGACTTGACAACATTTGAACCGCGTACAAAATTTGTACTGTTAGTGCAACAATTAAAAATGACTAAGTACTGACTATCCTTCATTTCGCTCATGGACGAGGCAGTAGAGTAAATCATGATGGGTACATATATTTCAAAGCAGGATGCCACCATTGTTGAGCTTTCTGGCACCATTCGCAGCCAAAATAGTCAAGGTGAGATGGCCCCCCTAAAAGTGGGTGATACCTTACGTCAAAATACTATGTTTAGTGTCGCTGCAGACGCAACATTCAAACTCCAATACAGCGACGGCACCATAGTCACTCACGCGGACTTTAATGACAGCAATGATGTAACAAGTTCCGCGGTTGAAGCGACAGAGGAAATAACCGAAACGATAGATCCAGAAATCGCAGCATTACAAGCGATGATTTTAAGCGGTGAAGATCCGACCGAAAGCCTTCCAGATACCGCCGCCGGCGATGCAAGTCCAACAGGGAATGAAGGTGGAGGATTTATATCAGTCAGCCGTGCTGGTGATGAGACCATTGCCGATGCTGGGCATGACACCGACGGTTTTCTGCAAGCACAAGCCGCTATTATAGATGAGGTCCCAAACTTCTTAGCACAGCTTGCTCTGCCTACAGTTGCGACCAGTTCTGTTACGCTGTTCGAGAAAAACCTATCTGAAGGATCAGAACCCCAAATATCAGCATTATCACAAGCCGAAAGTGTTTCTGTAACGGTTCAAGCCGGAATACATACATTAACGATTAATGGTGTCCAAGTATTTGTCGACGGTAATTTTATTGGACCAGTAACTATCCCCAGTGAACATGGTTCATTTGTTATCTCTAGCTATGATGCAATTAACTCTATTCTCACCTACAGCTACACACTTAATAGCGCGATAGATCACAGTGAATCAGACATATTGTCTGAGCTATTTTTAGTACAATTAACTGATAGCCAAGGCGTTACAACGACAGCAATTGTCACTGCCAATGTAGTCGATGATGCTCCATCAGGTCTTGACGATGTCAATGCCATCAATGAAGACAACCTTGATGGGGTCCTTGGTAATGTTTTAGCTAACGACACATTGGGCGCTGATTTAGCCCTGGTGACTCAGATCTCTACCACTACAAACTCAGTAGACTTAGCTGTAGAAAACTCGATATCAGGAAGTTATGGCTCATTAACCATAGCAGCCGATGGTAGCTACATCTATATCCTCAATAATCAATCTGCCGATATACAATCTCTCGCTCTTGGTGAACAAGTATTTGAGTCGTTTAATTACCTGCTCGTTGATGCCGATGGTGATGAAGTTTCGCTAACCTTAGTCATTACTATAACCGGAGAAAACGACGCGCCAGAAGTGACCTCCTCATTTGAAGATGCCGTCGGTAACGTGATTGAGGCGGGTGTCTTAGTCGGTGGTAATATCGAAACAGCGGGTATTGCTCAAACAAGTGGAACGTTAACAGCAATTGATGTTGATGATGGAGCAGAGCTTACATGGAGTTTAGACAGTTCAGCTCAAACCCCATACGGACTGTTCACTCTAGACGCTGCCACAGGAGACTGGTCTTTCACGCTAAGCAATGAACTCGCTGATAGCTTAGCCTTTGGCGATATTCGAACAGAGATCTTTAACGTTATAGTGACTGATGAGTATGGTTTAACCGCTACTCAAGAGGTCACCATCACCATTGAAGGAACCAACGATATTCCGCTGCTGAGCTTCGAGCAAGGGGCCGACAGCGGCATGGTCAAAGAAGCGGGCGTGGTCGATATCAACGATGAGGGTAACACCCCCGTCGACGGCATTAGCATGGTCTCTGGTCAGTTTAACGCCGATGATGTCGATACTGGCGATGGCGAGACTTGGACAGTGGAAGGCACGCCGAACACCGACTATGGCAGCTTCGCGGTCGATGGCACTGGTTTGTGGACCTACAGCTTAAACGATGCGTTAGCCGACAGCCTCTATGAAGGCCAAATCGTCGAGCTCACTTACACCGTGCGCGTCACCGATAACTACGGCGCCTATGTCGATCAAGAGGTCACCATCACCATAGAAGGCACCAACGATATTCCTGTGCTGAGCTTCGAGCAAGGGGCCGACAGCGGCATGGTCAAAGAAGCCGGTGTGGTCGATATCAACGATGAGGGTAACACCCCGGTTGCTGGCATTAGCATGGTCTCTGGTCAGTTTAATGCCGATGATGTCGATACTGGCGATGGCGAGACTTGGACAGTGGAAGGCACGCCGAACACTGACTATGGTAGCTTCGCGGTCGATGGCACCGGTTTGTGGACCTACAGCTTAAACGATGCGTTAGCCGACAGTCTCTATGAAGGCCAAATCGTCGAGCTCACCTACACCGTGCGCGTCACCGATAACTACGGCGCCTATGTCGATCAAGAGGTCACCATCACCATAGAGGGTACCAACGATATTCCTGTGCTTAGCTTCGAGCAAGGGGCCGACAGCGGCATGGTCAAAGAAGCCGGTGTGGTCGATATCAACGATGAGGGTAACACCCCGGTTGCTGGTATTAGCATGGTCTCTGGTCAGTTTAACGCCGATGATGTCGATACTGGCGATGGCGAAACTTGGACAGTGGAAGGCACACCAAACACTGACTACGGTAGCTTCTCGGTCGATGGCACCGGTTTGTGGACCTACAGCTTAAACGATGCGTTAGCCGACAGTCTCTATGAAGGCCAAATCGTCGAGCTCACCTACACCGTGCGCGTCACCGATAACTACGGCGCCTATGTCGATCAAGAGGTCACCATCACCATAGAGGGTACCAACGATATTCCTGTGCTTAGCTTCGAGCAAGGGGCCGACAGCGGCATGGTCAAAGAAGCCGGTGTGGTCGATATCAACGATGAGGGTAACACCCCGGTTACTGGTATTAGCATGGTCTCAGGTCAGTTTAACGCCGATGATGTCGATACTGGCGATGGCGAGACTTGGACAGTGGAAGGCACGCCGAACACTGACTACGGCAGCTTCGCGGTCGATGGCACCGGTTTGTGGACCTACAGCTTAAACGATGCGTTAGCCGATAGCCTCTATGAAGGCCAAATCGTTGAGCTCACTTACACCGTGCGCGTCACCGATAACTACGGCGCCTATGTCGATCAAGAGGTCACCATCACCATAGAGGGTACCAACGATATTCCTGTGCTTAGCTTCGAGCAAGGGGCCGACAGCGGCATGGTCAAAGAAGCCGGTGTGGTCGATATCAACGATGAGGGTAACACCCCGGTTGCTGGTATTAGCATGGTCTCTGGTCAGTTTAACGCCGATGATGTCGATACTGGCGATGGCGAAACTTGGACAGTGGAAGGCACGCCAAACACTGACTACGGTAGCTTCGCAGTCGATGGCACTGGTTTGTGGACCTACAGCTTAAACGATGCGTTAGCCGACAGTCTCTATGAAGGCCAAATCGTTGAGCTCACCTACACCGTGCGCGTCACCGATAACTACGGCGCCTATGTCGATCAAGAGGTCACCATCACCATAGAGGGCACCAACGATATTCCTGTGCTTAGCTTCGAGCAAGGAGCCGACAGCGGCATGGTCAAAGAAGCCGGTGTAGTCGATATCAACGATGAGGGTAACACCCCGGTTGCTGGTATTAGCATGGTCTCAGGTCAATTTAACGCTGATGATGTCGATACTGGCGATGGCGAGACTTGGACAGTTGAAGGCACACCAAACACTGACTACGGTAGCTTCTCGGTCGATGGCACTGGTTTGTGGACCTACAGCCTCAATGATGCGCTAGCCGACAGCCTCTATGAAGGCCAAATCATCGAGCTCACTTACACCGTGCGCGTCACCGATAACTACGGCGCCTATGTCGATCAAGAGGTCACCATCACCATAGAGGGTACTAACGATATTCCTGTGCTCACTGTGGATACATCTGGCGGGGTAACCGAAGATCAGGATGTTGTAAACCAATTGATAAGTGATACCGGAGCATTAAGTTTCACAGATGTGGATACTGGCGATACCGCAAGTGTTTCCTCTCTCTACAATAGTGATATCACCTGGAGCGGCGGAACGCTAACAGAAGTGTTAACTCAAGATCAGATAGATCAGTTAATAGCAGGTTTCAGTGCTGATGAAGATAGTTGGGACTTTAGTATTTCCAATGAATTGATCCAATTTTTGGGGGTGACGGAATCAATTACACTCAGCTTTAATGTCACCGTTACCGACAATAATGGCGCATATGACACAGAAGTAGTCACCATAACCATTGATGGTGTCAATGATGTGATTGAGGGTGAGTTTGCCAAAGAAGTTTGGGTTCCCGCTGCGATGAGTCAAATAACAGACCCATACTTAAGCGGTTACCCATTATTGGTGACAAAACCATCAGATGTCGATGTGAATGATATGCTTACCATCACCAACTTAGCCTTTGTACTGTTAACGCCAAACTTAGATCCCGATGTCGAATTAGGTAGTATTTATTATATGGAGGATGGTGGGAATATCCTTACATTGATTGACTTTGATAACCCACCAGTACTAAGCGCAAGTGAACTGGAAACATTAGTCTACGTCCCAGGAGACAATGGTGAAGTCGATTACCAAATGGACCTATCTTTCACTTTCACAGTGAACTCAGGAAGCGACTCTGTTGATGGTGAGTTTATCATCCACTCTGTGCCAGCCAATGGCTTGGCGGGGCAAACTGTGCAGATAGGTGATGGTTCTAGCCCGTTAACCTCCGGTAATGATCAGGATGCTGATCTGGTTATTACTGAACAGTTTGCCAATGCAATGAACTCAGATCCTCAAAGTGGCTCATTGCAACTGTTTACAGACTTCCAGAAAGCACCTTTTGATATTCCTGTTCCCCTAAATGAACAAGATGAAAATACTCCGGCTGGAGCCGCGAGGGAATCCGAGGTGTCAGTACGGTTAACGATTGGCGGTGCTGTATTTGAGGTCATTCCAGAGAACGATGCCGATGGTATTATTACTTGGACTTTTGATGCTGATTCAGGCCTTATGAAAGCCGAAATTGATTACAGTGCCATTTTCCTACTGGATGGTAATGGCGACCCTACCGCAACTTCATTAGCTGACTATATTCTGGCGAACCCATTGTCAGCCAACGATACCTGGACAATCACTTATCTAGATGACAATGGTGGTAACTTCCAAGCACGATTTGTTGAAGCGGTCTTTACTCATGACCAGATTGCTGATGATTCAATTACTATCGTTGGTACCGACAATGTTAACAATCTCATTTTTGGTAGTACCAACTCTGATTCATTAACTGGCGCCAACTTAGACGACAGAATTTTTGGTCGAGAAGGCAATGACATAATGAAAGGCCTAGCCGGAAATGACGAGCTTATTGGTGGCGCAGGCAATGACGATATAGAAGGTGGTGAAGGTAATGACATCCTTATTGGTGGCACAGGCAGTGACACTTTAGCTGGAGGGATAGGTAGAGATTACCTCTCAGGAGGCCAAGGTGGTGACAGTTTGGACGGTGGCGCACTCAATGGCGTTGATGATGGTGAGCGAGATTTCTTCGTTTGGGAAGTCGATAGTGCTGACGATAGCATCGATAACGTTTATAACTTTAACAATGAAATCGATGTACTCGACCTAAGCGGATTATTAGTTGGTGAGGAAAATGGTAATTTGGAAGACTTCTTCTCCTTTGATTTTAGTGGCGGCAATACCACCATATTTATAGATGCCGATGGTTTAGGCATTGGATTAGACGGAGTAACTATCGTCTTGGATGGCATCGATTTATCTATTGTTTACGGCAGTAACAATGAATCAGACATTATTGCCGGTCTAATCGCTGACGATGCGTTAATTGTCGACCCCAATGGCACGTTTATTCCTCCCTATGAACAAATTGAGCAAGGAAATATCATCCCTTAACCAATTCAATCTAAAGTTGTACAAACATGATGTAATGACTAATACAGTTTAAAGGCCACTAGATATAGTGGTCTTTTTTTATGCACAAGACTATTGCACGGCAAATGTTTACTTTAGTGCTAAATGTCTAAATATGATTAAAGCGTCAAAAAATTGACCAATATTTTCTTCTCCTATAAGATATGTTAATAATGGGTTAACTATATAGTATTCACGCTACAAACGTTCAATTATGTAGCCGCAGGGAGCTAGGCAATGAAATCAATATTAACAACACAGACAGGCCATATTCAGAAGATAACCGGTACGGTTACAGCTAACATTAATGGCAATGTTAACAATGTAGTAAATGGCGAATTCATTCCTGCGGGAACCAACTTATCAATCGACGACAACAGTTTTGTAGAGCTCCGTCTTGAAGATGGCAGCATAATGTCTTCAGATAGCGAAAACACAGCCACTCCAGTCGATGAGTCCTTAGCTAACAATCAAGATATCCTAAGTGAAATAGAAGAAATACAAGCACTTATTGCATCAGATGATGACCCAACGGAAGGCCCAGATACAGCAGCGGGCACTCAAGCTGGCAGTGAAGGAACCTCTGGTCATGTTTCAATCGCTCGAGGTGGTTCAGAAACTCTGGCAAATTCAGGTTTTGATACCGCAGGGCAAAATAGCGACACTCAAATTGCCAGCCTAGCGATTGATAATGAAACCCAAAACACTGACATTGAAAACAACTTTTTGGTGGCTCAGTTTACCGATAATTTTGTTAACGGCGTAGCGTACACCACATCATCTGGTATCTCAGGTTTTACCGGAGATATGGGCGCACCAGGTTCATTCGCTTATCTTCCTGGCGACACCATTACTTTTAGCGTTGGTAATGTCACTGTAGCAACATTTAGTGCCGACGCTATTCAAGGAACAATCCTCTTTCTGCAAGATATTGCCGGCACTTCTCTTGCCGATAGTAATCTAAACTATGTAGAAAATATGGCGATATTTCTACAAGCGTTAGACAGTGATTTGTCGGACGGAAATAACGACGGCTTGCTGCAAACCAATAGCGGTTCGTTAAATTTAGATACTAGCTACGCGACCAATATCAATATCGTGTTAGCTGTTCATCAAGCCTTAGCAAATTATATCGATCCGACGACTGGTGAGCCGCTAAATATTGCTACCGCGGGTAAAGAGATGCTGTCCTTGGTGCTTGCCGAATTGGGTATTGTATTTACCAGAGATAGTGAACGCTCTCCTGATGAACAGAACGTATTTGAAAGTTTAGCAATGGAACATGTTGCTGATACTATTGCTGACCTGGCTGGTGACCGCGCACCCGATGCTACCGACGAAAGAACCGCTGATATTCTTGATGTTCCCGGCGGGTTAGTGACTTATAACTACAATGAACTTGAAGGCCGTATTACGTTTTCGGCTGACGATTTACTTGCTGGGGCCACTGGTCACCAGGTGACGACTGATAACCTAGTCGTTAAAAATGTGCAACTCAATGCTGAGTTTGCAGACATTGGGACTTTAGTCGATTTAGGTGACGGTAATTATGCCATCATCTTAAATGAAGGTATTACTCAATATGACCTAGAGGGTCTATCGTTAGATTATCGCGTAGAAGATTGGACCGCTTTTAGAGAGATAACATCCCAGACTCAAGATCAATATAAATCCCATTTATCTGCAGATATCCCAGACGTCTTTGAGCATGACGGTTTTAACCAGTTTACCTTAGACAGCGAATTGGTATTTGACCAAGACTCTGCGCTTGAAATTACCTTTACCAGTGAATTATTGAGTGAACAGTTCGGGATCCCGATTGCCGAATATGCCGATGACTATATCGTACCCATTGAATATTCCAATGACGGTGGTGTCACCTGGCAAACTATGACGGTTACCTCTGTCGATTATAGTGGCAGTATTCCGCGCCCTGTATTTGGCTTTGTTCTTGGCGCTGGTGATTCAAGCGTAATGATCCGCATCCCTATTTTTGATGATGCCCAAATTGAACCGACTGAATATTTCAGAGCTGTAGTCTCAGGTGACAATGTTTACGACGAAACTTTGCAGTTTGCTATTTTCGACAACGACACTGCAGCAAGTGACTTGCCGCTTATTAATATCGATTATGCTATTGCAGTAGAAGGAATGGAAAGCGCCGTCTTTACGCTGAGCTTAAGTGAAGCTAGCACTGAAACCATTACCGTTAACTACTCAAGCGAAGAACTGTCAGCATTATTTGGTGAAGACTTTATCAACGTATCCGGCACGGTAACGTTTTTACCCGGTCAAACCACAGCTTATATAACGGTTCCTATTGTAGATGATCTGATTGTTGAGAATAATCCCAATCCTGAATTTGCATTAATTAACCTTACAGATCCTGTCAATGCGGCACTTGCCGACTCTCAAGGTACTTTACGTATCTTTGATAATGACAGTCCAATCAATGCAAACGCGACTATCGATCTGAACCCCATCACGGGCGACAATGTAGTCACAAATGATGAAGGCCAACAAACTGTCACTATTACAGGAACAGTTACAGCCGATGCAGCTATCACCATTGGCATAGTGGTTATTACGATAAACGGCACTAACTATCAGACTCTGATGAATGCTGATGGCACCTTCTCAATCACGGTTGCTGGTTCTGAACTTATATTAGATGCTGATACTATTGTTGATGCCATCGTTTACGGGTTTGGGGATAATGGAGAACGAGCCGAAGCAACCACAACAGAGAATTATGATTTAGAGACTGTGCTCCAAAACGACAGCCAAACAATAGCCGAAGACGCCGTAGCAATCGGTAATGTACTTGATAACGATACCGATCTTGATGACCAGCTCAGCGTTATCAGCTTTGAAGTCGATGGTGAAATAGTTGATGCGGGCACCACGGTTGAATTGGATGGCGGGACACTGATCATCAATGAAGATGGCTCTTACATCTTCACGCCAAATGACAACTGGAACGGCGATGTTCCTATTATAACTTACACCACTAATACGGGCTCTAGCGCCACATTAACCCTTGAAGTCACCCCTGTAGATGATCCTTCAATTGTTAACAACGACAGCAACACCATCGATGAAAATGAAGTCGCCATTGGTAATGTTTTAGACAACGATTCAGATATCGACAACGACCTTACCGTTACTCGTTTTGAGGTTAACGGCGAAAGCTATACAGCCGGTACAAGTGTAGAGCTTGAAGGTGGCTTATTGGTCATCAATGAAGATGGCTCATACACCTTCACGCCAAATGACAACTGGAACGGCGACGTTCCTGTTATCACCTACACCACTAATACGGGATCTAGCGCAACATTAATTTTAAGCGTTAATCCAGTTGATGATACTGCACCGATTGGGAAAGACGATAACGCCGAAGTCGATGAAGGCGCTCAAGTATTAATTAACGTCGCCAGCAATGACTCTGACAGTGAAAGTGGACTGGACTTAACCAGTATCGTCATCGTTAGCCAACCGGCTAACGGCACAATTACCGTCAATGATGATGGCACCGTCACTTATAACCATGATGGCAGCGATACCACTGATGATGTCTTCACTTACACCATCAACGATGCTGAAGGCAACGTCTCCGAGCCGATCACCGTCAACGTCGATGTGAATGCCATCGATGATACTGCGCCGATTGGGAAAGACGATAACGCCGAAGTCGATGAAGGCGCTCAAGTATTAATTAACGTCGCCAGCAATGACTCTGACAGTGAAAGTGGACTGGACTTAACCAGTATCGTCATCGTTAGCCAACCGGCTAACGGCACAATTACCGTCAATGATGACGGCACCGTCACTTATAACCATGATGGCAGCGAAACCACTGATGATGTCTTCACTTACACCATCAACGATGCTGAAGGCAACGTCTCCGAACCGATCACCGTCAACGTCGATGTGAATGCCATCGATGATACTGCACCGATTGGGAAAGACGATAACGCCGAAGTCGATGAAGGCGCTCAAGTATTAATTAACGTCGCCAGCAATGACTCTGACAGTGAAAGTGGACTGGACTTAACCAGTATCGTCATCGTTAGCCAACCGGCTAACGGCACAATTACCGTCAATGATGATGGCACCGTCACTTATAACCATGATGGCAGCGATACCACTGATGATGTCTTCACTTACACCATCAACGATGCTGAAGGCAACGTCTCCGAGCCGATCACCGTCAACGTCGATGTGAATGCCATCGATGATACTGCGCCGATTGGGAAAGACGATAACGCCGAAGTCGATGAAGGCGCTCAAGTATTAATTAACGTCGCCAGCAATGACTCTGACAGTGAAAGTGGACTGGACTTAACCAGTATCGTCATCGTTAGCCAACCGGCTAACGGCACAATTACCGTCAATGATGACGGCACCGTCACTTATAACCATGATGGCAGCGAAACCACTGATGATGTCTTCACTTACACCATCAACGATGCTGAAGGCAACGTCTCCGAACCGATCACCGTCAACGTCGATGTGAATGCCATCGATGATACTGCGCCGATTGGGAAAGACGATAACGCCGAAGTCGATGAAGGCGCTCAAGTATTAATTAACGTCGCCAGCAATGACTCTGACAGTGAAAGTGGACTGGACTTAACCAGTATCGTCATCGTTAGCCAACCGGCTAACGGCACAATTACCGTCAATGATGATGGCACCGTCACTTATAACCATGACGGCAGCGATACCACTGATGATGTCTTCACTTACACCATCAACGATGCTGAAGGCAACGTCTCCGAACCGATCACCGTCAACGTCGATGTGAATGCCATCGATGATACTGCACCGATTGGGAAAGACGATAACGCCGAAGTCGATGAAGGCGCTCAAGTATTAATTAACGTCGCCAGCAATGACTCTGACAGTGAAAGTGGACTGGACTTAACCAGTATCGTCATCGTTAGCCAACCGGCTAACGGCACTATTACCGTCAATGATGATGGCACCGTCACTTATAACCATGATGGCAGCGATACCACTGATGATGTCTTCACTTACACCATCAACGATGCTGAAGGCAACGTCTCCGAGCCGATCACCGTCAACGTCGATGTGAATGCCATCGATGATACTGCACCGATTGGGAAAGACGATAACGCCGAAGTCGATGAAGGCGCTCAAGTATTAATTAACGTCGCCAGCAATGACTCTGACAGTGAAAGTGGACTGGACTTAACCAGTATCGTCATCGTTAGCCAACCGGCTAACGGCACAATTACCGTCAATGATGATGGCACCGTCACTTATAACCATGATGGCAGCGATACCACTGATGATGTCTTCACTTACACCATCAACGATGCTGAAGGCAACGTCTCCGAGCCGATCACCGTCAACGTCGATGTGAATGCCATCGATGATACTGCGCCGATTGGCAAAGACGATAACGCCGAAGTCGATGAAGGCGCTCAAGTAGTAATTAACGTCGCCAGCAATGACTCTGACAGCGAAAGTGGACTGAACTTAGCCAGTATCGTCATCGTGAGCCAACCGGCTAACGGCACGATTACCGTCAATGATGACGGCACCGTCACTTATCACCATGATGGCAGCGAAACCACTGATGATGTCTTCACTTACACCATTAAAGATGCTGAAGGCAACGTCTCCGAGGAGATCACCGTCACCATTACGGTTAATGGGACCAATGACGATCCAACGATTACATCAACTACCAACATTCGAGTCTCTGAAGAAGGCCTTACCGATGGCCTCATTGACGACGATGGCAATACAGATACAACAGACTCTGTGACTGCTAGCGGTACAATCACTATCGAAGATGTTGACAGTGATGCACTCACTGTTGCTCTTAGCGGTCCAGCGGGTCTTACCTCTGGTGGAGAAACCGTGCACTGGTCATGGGATATTCCAGCAGCAGGAACCTTAACCGGATACATAGGCACTCCAGGCACTGATTCTTATCAAGCAGTGATGACAGTGCTACTTTCACCTCCTGATGGAGGAGACTCTGGAGACTGGAGTTACGATGTCACCTTGCTCGCTCCTGTCGACCACACGGATACAACGAGTGAAGACAACCTATCTTTGAACTTCGGGATAGATGTTGATGATGGCAATGGTGGCACAACCGATGGCAACTTCAATGTCATTATTGAAGATGATGCGCCGGAAGCACAGATTGATAATCTTGTAACTCTGAATACTAGCGGTAACTACACAGGTCACCTTACTGTTCAAGGTGCAGACAGCGACTACTCGGCAGATTTAACTGTCAATGTCACAGGCTGGAGTGATGTTACTGGTAGCGAAATGTATTTCGCTGACTCCGGTATTACTACTGGTGGCGATACTATTTATTACTATGTCAATCCAGACAATCCTGATGTGATGATTGCTTATACCAGTAATACCTTCGCTGAGTATGGAGCTGACGGTGCAGAGCAGTCTTTAGTGTTTACTCTGTCTATTGATCCAAACTCTGGTGAATACACACTCGATCTTCAACAGCCTATCACTAACGTTATTGCTACAGATGCAGATTTAACAGGAACTATACCTGGCGGTAACGATGAAGATCTATTTATCCTCTTGCAGGGTAGCGTCGTTAGCGAAGTCGATGCTGATGATGTCGTTCATTGCTCTATTACCGCCAGAGATCAAAATGGCGAAGGAGCTCCCGTCAATACCAGCCCTAATGGGATCGGAGTAGGAACAGGCAAAGATATTGGCGACGGTGAGGCATTAATTTTAACATTTAGCGAACCAGTAACTAATAGTTTAAACCTTACACTTAGTACTAATAACGGTAATGAATATACAGGCACTGCAACATTCGATGTTTCAGGGTTAGATGCGAATGGCGTCATAACTGAATTTACCTTTACAGGTACCAGTGCAGAGTTTGCAGATCATCTATCAAGCCACCCATCAATGGTTGAAATAAACCTTATCGAGCTCTCAACAGCAAGTGACGGTTCTGATTTCAACCTTAAATCAATAAATACCGAAACAATTATTACCGATGAGTTGGGCACAACACTTGATTTTAATGTCGATATCATCGACCGCGATGGTGATATAGATAGTGATAATGAGTTTAGCATTACTTTAAATGCTCCATCGGCCCTAAATGCTGTAACGCCTTATGCTTACGCTAGCTTAAATGAAGCAAGCCTTCTTTCCGGTGCTGCCGACAATGACACTGAAACATTGTTGTTTAAAGCGGGCGAGAATGAGCTTAATAACTTTAATTTTGGCGATGTTAATAACATTTCAGTACAAGGCATTCGCCAACCAATGGAATGGCGTATTGAGGACGGTAAGCTTATTGGTTATATGAAGGGCCGCGGGGATCTTCTAAAGTTAGCATTAGATTGGGATTCGATTGCCGCTGGTCAACAAGGTGCTGTCGTTCTCGATGCTGAATTGCTTGGTAAGCTGCCTCATAACATTGACGTTGATAATCTATTGATTACTGGCATCGAAGTCATTGCTACCGATAGCTCTGGTCAAGCTGTACAGTCTAGCGTGACTGTAAATGTTGCCGATCATAACTTTACTCCTGAGTTTTTATCTGGAACGGACACCGAAAGCTCTGCTATCAATCAAGATATTTATACATTCTCAGTTAGTGAAGACAACTTAAGCTCAGGCACCATAGTCGGCGCTGTAGTCGCACATGATGCCGACACTGGAGGCTCCCTTAGCTATAGTTTTGCAGATGGCTCTCTAGTCAATGGCCAGTTTACGATCGATGCTACCACGGGCGAAATAACACTCAACCAGGACATTAGCTCCGCAGGAACGAGTCACCACACAGTTAATGTTTTAGTCACAGATGAAAGTAACCTAACCGATACTGCTGTTGTTAATATCGAGCTGACCAATGTAAACGAGCCACCCGTTGCAACAGATGATTACTTTGGTATTGGTCTTAATAGTCAATATTACAGTTACAACGAAGATACAGACGGTGGCAATCTTTCGACAGTCACTCAAGTACGAAATTTCATTAATAGCAATGCAGCTGATGCGACATTCGTAGCGACTACACTTAGCTATGCTTTGGGGGGCGGAAACCTCGGGACGGGAACAAGCCTGCAAGACTTCTTAGGTGACGATGCCGCCAGCCTAAGTAACGACCCAGATGACAGCTCTGACGCCATCTTGCACATGCAAGGTACAGTGCTACTTAATGTTGGAACTTATGGCCTAAAAGTAACGGCTGATGATGGCTACTCTGTTATTATTGATGGGGTAGTGGTTGCAGAGGTCTCCTATAATCAATCTTCAAATATCCGTTATCCTGGTGAAAGTGGTCATATTTATTTCGATATTACTGACGCTGGCGCTCACTCTATAGAAATTATCTATTGGGATCAGGGGGGAGCCTACAAACTTGATATTGAACTAGGTGAATTTGATCAAAGTAATCAGCAGATTGGTGGCTACACACCTTTAGGTGAGCACATTACAACCAACGGTATTGTCGTACTAGAGGATACACCATTCACCTTCAACGCTGACGCTATTCTTTCAAATGATACAGACCCAGATGGCGATATATTATCAATTATAAGCGTAGGTAACGCTCAGAACGGCACCGTTACTCTAGACGCTGATGGTAACGTACTGTTTACGCCTGATATTGGCTATACCGGTTCTGCGAGCTATGAGTATACAATTCAAGATCCTGCTGGCTTGACTGACACAGCCACTGTCTACTTTGATATATTGCCTACTCGAGATTATAGCTTTGTATCAGGAACCGACGGTGATAATGACATCCAAGGCGGTGACGATCATGACATCATTGTCAGCGATACAGCTGGCCTACAAATTATTCCAGGTGAAGACTATAATCTAGCCTTTATTCTTGATTCATCTGGCAGTATGAGCGGTCAAATTGCAGAAGCTAAACTACAATTAGCCAGTGTGTTTAATACGCTGTTTAACAGTGCTAACGGTGAGCAAGCAGGCACGGTTAATGTACTATTCGTTGATTTTGCACACAATACAAAAACCAGTATTTCAGTTGACCTGTCAAACGGCGACACACAGGCTGCACTCGATCAACTGCTAGCGGCTTTAGCCAATGTTACTGCTAACTATACAACTAACTATGAAGCCTCTTTCGAAAGTGCTATCGAGTGGTTTGATAGCGCTGGAATTGCGGGTAACGGCGCGACAAATCAAACCTTCTTCATTACTGACGGTCAACCAACTACTAACACCAATAATGAAATAGACACGCTTTACGTGGGATACGATAGCGTAACAGGTAACTTTATGACTTTAAATGAGGTGCTTGCAGCTAAGTCATATAGCTACGGTGATGAAGTTACGCTCAACGGAAAAGTCCTCATTGATACTGATGGTAACGTCTATTCAGTCTATACCGATGTCCATGAAGCTATTGGTCAGCTCGTTATGCGAGGTGGTAACTTGTCATATAACGATAATGACAATGATTCAGCTCTACATCAATTTAGCCTGCTTAATGCGGTTTCAATTGTCAACGCTATCGGTATCGGTAATGGCGTAACCACTGAAGTCTTAGAACTATACGATACCGATGGCAATGTTCAAGCCGCTATCGACGTAAGCGATTTGGCCAGCGTAATTTTAGGCTCTGAAGTATTACTTAACCAAGGTCAAGATGACTCTTTGGGCGAAGAAGGTAATGACATTATCTTCGGAGATTTAGTTCAACTAGAAAACACCAGCGGCCAAGGATTTACTGCACTGCAAAATTACGTTTCAGCTAAAACTGGAGTTGAGACAGGCAACATTTCACTGCAAGATATTCACAGCTATATTTCCACTCATGTTGATGAATTTGATAATGCTGATGTTAATGATGGTGCAGATACGCTCTCCGGCGGTGAAGGCAATGACATCCTCTTTGGCCAAGGCGGCAACGACACACTGATTGGTGGCACAGGTGAAGACACCATGATTGGCGGCCTTGGCGAAGACACTATGACGGGTGGAGAAGGTGAAGATACATTTGTTTGGAGTGCAGGTTCCGTCGATGGTGCAGATACAACCGACCACATTACCGACTTCGATATCGCAGAAGATAAACTAGATCTCAGTGATATTCTGCAAGGCGATAACGCTAATGAACTGAGTCAATATATCAATTTCACTGATATAGGAGGCTCTACCAGCATAAATATCGATACCGACCAAAATGGCAGTTTTGATCAACACATAGTACTAGATGGTGTAGACCTTTCTCTGCTTGGCGACACATCTGAAGAGATTATTAGCAGTCTATTAGGCGACAATGGCGATGGGCCACTCATTGTAAGCAATACTCAAGGGGAGACCTTAATTATTGATTCAAGTGACCAGTCCCCCCACGATTTAGATATCAATGGAGTATTGAATTCGCTGTAGTGAATAGGGCTAAATCTTAAGGGGCGTGGCAAACACGCCCCTCATGTCCGATACTAATATAATAATAAAATCTAAAGGATAGCTATCCCACGTGACCGTTTCAGCTTCTAAGAAAACTGAGCAATGGACTATTTCGGCTTCTCAGCGCGTAATTGTTGACCCATTGTTAGACAGTTTAGTTTTACTTACTGAACATTTCGGCAGCCCTTGCTCCTGCGATTCTTTGGCGGCAGGCCTTCCCATGCAAGGCCATGTAATGACACCTGAGCTGCTACCTCAAGCAGCTGCCCGAGCGGGATTAGCAGCAAAGCTGTCTCGTAAGGGGCTGAATGAAATAACACCAATCTTACTGCCTTGCATATTGCTCCTTAAAGATAAAAAGGCCTGCCTACTTCGAGAGCTTGATATTGAGCAAGATAGAGCCATCATTCAGCTGCCGGAGACTGGTGGTGAAGAAATACTATCCATTGAAGAGCTCGAAGCCATTTATGTGGGTTACCTGTTTCTGGTTAAACAGGAGTATCGTGGTGACATGGGCTTTGATGTCCATCTTCATGAGAACAAATCTCACTGGTTATTGCAGACACTCAAAGACTCAGCTCCCATCTATCGCGACGCCTTAATCGCATCGGTATTAGTCAATTTGTTTGCACTTGTGTCGCCATTATTCATCATGAATGTGTACGACAAGGTCGTGCCAAACCTAGCATTTGACTCTTTATGGGTATTAGCGATCGGTGCCGGAATAGCCTACATATTTGACTTAGTGATGCGTCAATTGCGTAGTTACCTGATAGATGTCGCCGGCAAGAAAGTCGATATTATCGTCTCCTCGCAGCTGTTCGAAAAAGCCGTTGGTATCCCATTGGAAAAGCGCTCGCCTAGTGTTGGTGGCATGGCCAAGCAGCTTGGCGAATTTGACAGCATTCGAGATATCCTGACGTCTGCAACCATCACCACCTTAGTAGATCTTCCTTTTGCCCTGTTCTTTTTAACGATTATCTATCTAGTCGCTGGCGATCTGGCACTTATCCCTCTAGTAGGTGGTTTTATTATCATAGTTTATACCTTGATTATGCAGCCAAAACTAAAAGCTGCAATAGAGGAAAGTAATAAGTTTTCAGGTTTAAAACATGGTCACTTAATCGAGTCACTTTCTTCATTAGAGTCGATCAAATCTAGCGGTGCCGAAGGGTTAGTGCAAAAAAGCTGGCAGCAGATGATTGGCCATACCGCTAGCTGGCAGTTGAAATCGAAAAAGATCTCGACGTCAGTGACTAATGTTGCGACATTTGTGGTGCAATCATCTGTAATTTTTGTCGTAATATTAGGTGTTTACCGTGTCGCTGACAATGAGATATCCATGGGTGGTATCATTGCGGCCGTTATCTTATCTAGTCGCGCAATATCCCCGATGGCGCAGTTAGCAGGATTAATGACACGAGGTAACCAAACTGCCAGTGCACTGCGTCAACTTAATGAAATAATGGCTCAAGAGAGTGAGTTTGAGAACAAAGGGCATCTAGTCAGCAGGCAGCGACTACAAGGTCAGATTAATGCGGATCACTTAGCGTTTAGCTATCCAAATTCAGAACGGCCAATACTTCATCCATTATCAATAAAAATTGAACCTGGCGAACGAGTTGCGATAATAGGTCGTAATGGTTCAGGAAAGAGCACCTTAGCTAAAGTACTTGTCGGACTTTTTCAGCCGAGCAAAGGCAGCCTAACCTATGATGGTCTCGATTCTGCGCAAATACACCCAAGTGATCTTAGACGTAATTTTGGTTATCTGCCGCAGGATATTACCCTGTTTCACGGCACTATCCGCGACAACATCCTCTTTGGAACGCGACAAGTAACCGAGCATCAACTGATCAGGGCCGTACAGTTATCAGGGGTTAACTTGTTTACCAATCTAGAATCCGAAGGGCTCGATCAACAAGTGGGAGAAGGAGGACGAGAGCTCTCTCGTGGCCAACGACAGACCATCGCCTTAGCACGCGCAACACTAAATGATCCCCCGGTATTACTAATGGATGAGCCGACAGCCAGTTTGGATGCTAGAGCCGAAAAGCAGTTCATTCAATCGATGCACAATGTCAGTAAAGATCGCACCTTACTACTGATTACTCACAAGATGCACTTATTGAATTTAGTAGACCGCATCATCGTATTAGATCGCGGCCGCATTGTTGCCGATGGCGCCAAGGCAGATGTACTGAAAAAGCTTAATGAAGGTTTGCTTGCAGGAGCTGTAAATAAATGAGTAAGCATTTAACCTCACAAGACTTAGATATGGTTGACGATGTCTATGGCGCCATGATGACCGATGCTCCCACGAGTCATCGATTAACGATATGGGCACTGAGCTCGCTCGCGGTGACATTTTTAATTTGGGCCTACTTTGCTGAATTAGATCAAGTCACCACCGGAATGGGAAAGGTCATTCCCTCTTCACAAATTCAGATAATACAGAGTTTAGATGGCGGCATATTGCAAGATATGTATGTACAAGAGGGGCTAATTGTCACTAAAGGACAAGCATTGGCTCGTATTGATGCAACCCGCTTCCAATCTGACTTTGCCCAGCAGGAACAGGAAGTGAATAGCTTGCAGTCCAATGTTATCCGCTTAAAAAATGAATTAAATAGCATCACTATTTCTAATATCGGCACTGACTGGAGAGAGCAAGTAAAAATACAAGCTCAAGCGCTGGTCTTTCCAGAGACTTTAGAAGCTAACGAGCCTGAACTCACCAAGAGGCAACGAGAAGAGTATCAGGGACGGATTGATAATCTCAGTAACCAGTTGGAGATCCAAGCAAGACAGATCCAACAACGCAACCAAGAGATCCAAGAGTTAGCCTCTAAAATAAAAACACTCACAACCAGCTTTCAATTGATCTCTAGAGAGTTAGAACTCACCAGACCATTAGCAGACAAAGGGATTGTGCCCGAAGTTGAACTGCTCAAGCTTCAACGTGTCGTAAACGACATTCAAGGTGAGCTGTCCTCATTAAGGTTATTGCGTCCAAAAGTGAAGTCGACAATGGATGAAGCGATTTTGAAGCGTCGAGAAACGGTACTTATGTTTGCAGCTGATACTCGGGCGCAGTTAAATGAGATGCAAACCAAGCTCTCACGCATGAATGAAGCACAAGTGGGCGCGCAAGACAAAGTGAGTAAAGCTGAGATAGTCTCTCCCGTGAACGGGACCATTAAAACAGTTCATATCAATACGCTCGGCGGCGTGGTGCAGCCAGGCGTTGATATTATCGAAATTGTTCCGTCAGAAGACAAACTACTTATCGAAACTAAAATTGTGCCCAAAGATATCGCCTTCCTGCATCCTGGGCTGCCTGCCGTTGTCAAAGTCACCGCTTATGACTTCACTCGATATGGTGGTCTAAATGGGGTCGTAGAGCATATTAGTGCCGATACCACCCAAGATGAAGAGGGAAATAGTTTCTATATTGTAAAAGTTAGAACGGAGTTTTCTAGCCTAACGAAGGACGATGGCACGGAAATGCCTATCATACCAGGGATGTTGACCTCGGTTGATGTAATTACTGGGCAGAAATCCGTTTTAGAGTACATACTTAATCCAATCTTACGGGCTAAAGATACCGCGCTCAGAGAGCGTTGAAGCCTTATAAAAAACGACCTGGAGGGGTTAACATGGACAGCAGCACAATGCGGCAGGTAAGACGTAGTGCAATTGCACTCGCCGTTGGCGCGCTGATATTGCCCGCGTCGGCTTATAGCCAAACGTTAGAGCAAGCAGTTGCGCACACATTAGATACTAATCCTGAAATACGGATCGCATTTAACCGTTTTAAAGCACGCGAAGAGCAAGTTAACCAAGCGGTCGCAGGCTATATGCCGACGGTCGATATTTCAGGTGGATACGGCTGGGAGCAAACCAATAGCCCGTCGACTCGTCGTCGCGCCGGTGTTGGCGAAGTTGACGGTGATGGCGTGATTGAACTTGAGCGTGGTGAAGCAGGCTTCAGTATCAAGCAAATGCTATTTGATGGATTTTATACCAGTAGTGAAGTCGATAGATACAGCTTTGAAGCAAGTGCTGAGCAGTGGGCACTGTTTGCGGCAGCCGAAGATATGGCGCTAGATGTGGTTAAGGTATACACCAACTACATTCGCAGTGAACAAGTACTCACTCTGGCCGAAAAAAACCTTGCAAGCCACAAAGATATATATGAACAGATTAAACAGAGAACCGATTCAGGATTGGGCTCAACGGCGGATCTATCTCAGATCACTGGCCGCTTAGCGCGGGCAAATGCAAATGTTATCTCGGCTCGCAATAATTTTTATGATGCAAAATCACAGTTCATTCGCGTCGTAGAGCAAGAGCCGGAAGATATGATAGTGCCAGTGCCTGATGCTGATATGTTACCGAGTGACCTCAACACCAGCGTGATGATGGCGCAAGATAACCATCCCATTCTTAAATCGGCCGCTAGTGATATCCATGCAGCGGAGAACGAACGCGAATCTGCTCAATCCAATTATTACCCTAAGTTCACTTTGGAGCTTGATGGTAACTGGAATAACGATCTCGACGGTGAAGATGGTATTTCTGGACAAGGCGTATTTCAAACCGATGTGGGCGGGCACAGTAACGACCTCGTCGCCATGATCCGAGTAAAATACAACCTGTTTGCTGGCGGCCGTGATTTGGCGCGAGAAAAAGAAGCGGCCTACAAAATAGGTGAAGCTAAAGAGATCCGCCAACGTGCATATAGACAAGTCATTGAAGGCGTAAACTTGGCTTGGAACGCATACGAAATGCTAACACCGCAAAAAATGTATATTCGTGACCATGTCATTGCCGCTAAAGACACGCAAGTTGCCTATAGCCAACAATTCAATTTGGGCCAACGTACATTGCTGGATCTGCTCGATACCGAAAATGAGTTGTTTGAAGCAAGAAAAGACTATTTAGAATCTGAGTATGACGAAATAGTATCGCGATACCGCATTCTTAATGCGACAGGCCAATTACTTGATTCATTAAGAGTGACTCGCCCAGATGTATGGCAAGGTGAGCGAGATTACGAAGGAGGAGTACCGCAATGAAAACCCTGATAATAATATTGAGTTTAGCCATATTAGGCGGTTGCTCAATGCGTGATACTGTATCGATGGATACACCGACCAAGCAAGTTTACGATTTAAATGATATTGACCATGATGGTGTCATCGTTGCAAGAGAGCGCTGTAATGAAACCGCACTCGGAGCCACTATCGATAACTATGGCTGTGGTAAAATCAAACCGATCAATGAGCGCCAAGAGTTAAAAATCTTATTTGCTAATGACTCTTATTATATAGATCCAATTTATTATACTCAGGTAGAGATTATTGCCAGTTTCATGCAAAAGTTCCCTAATACACAAGCTGTTATCGAGGGACATTGCAGTAAAACCGGTAGCCACGAGCATAACCAGCAGCTATCGCAAAATAGAGCTAATGCCGTAAGCGCATTACTAAGTGAGCGTTTTGATATTGAATCATCTCGATTAAGTGCTGTAGGATATAGTTTCGATCGTCCAATCGATCCCACTCATACCTCTGCTGCGCATAGAGTAAACCGCCGAGTCATCGCTGAACTCACTGGTGATGACACCACTGCAGATATGAAATGGCATATCTATACCGTGGATGAAGTTGTTAATTAGGAAACAAACTAACGTCGTATGAATGGCAGACTTTGTAAATTAAAGAAATTCAAAAAAGTCTGCCAATTTAAATTGACGATTTTGGCTTTGGCTGCGCCTTCTCTTTATCTAGGTGCGGATCCAATACCACAACTGAACTATGCACATATAACCCAAACAATAGAATCTCAGTATGGAGAGCGTGCGGGTAAACGCATTAGAGCTTGGTTTAAAATCCTTGATGAAGCTAAGGACCTAGAAGATAGCGATAAAATACTGATGGTTAATAACTTTTTTAACCTATTTCATTTTATCGATGATATAAAACTTTGGGGAAATAAGAATTACTGGGCTACGCCAATGGAGTTTATTGGTGTTAGTGGTGGCGATTGCGAAGATTTTTCTATCGCAAAGTATTTCACGCTGCTCCAACTTGGCATTTCAGAAGATAAATTACGCATTACTATGGTAAAGGCAACCAGCGTAAACCAATACCATATGGTACTTGCCTACTATGAAACGCCCTCTTCCATCCCCCTCGTTTTAGATAATCTTGATAAATCCATAAAACCAGCAACACAGCGTAAAGATCTAATACCGGTATACAGTTTTAACGGTCGACAATTGTGGCTAAATAAAGAAAAAGGACGCGGCGTTCTAGCAGGATCATCATCGAAACTTGCGAAATGGAATGACCTAAAACATCGTTTAGGTGTTGAGCGACTAAAACAACCTAAACTAAAACTGGAGTAGTTAACAAGATGACACTGTTTCGACAGATATACACACTACTGTTTGCGCTGTTTTTACTAGTGGTCGCGAGTTTAGGCTATGTGCAGTTTACCGAAACTCAAAGCTTTCTGACCAAGCAAATGGAGTCAGATCTCAATAATACCAGTAATTCACTCGGTATCATGCTGGTGCCGGATCTTGAAGCGGGCGACATTGTCGGTGCCGAAACCTTAATCAATGTCATCTTCGAAGGGGGTTATTACCAAGAGGTAAAATTGACCTGGCTGGTCGATGGAAAACAGCAAACTTGGCAAAACCCGGTAACTATCGATGGTGTACCTCAGTGGTTTATTGACCTTGACCTCTTCAAAAGAATTCGACGAGAAAGCACTATAACTTCGGGCTGGATCCAGCTAGCACGATTGGAGATCACCGCTCACCCAGGTTTCGGCTACCATGAACTTTGGCGAACGATGACCAATGCTATTATGGTTTTTTCAGTACTATTTTTAATTGCGATTATTTTAGCCCGCGTTGGACTAACCTGGATATTGAGACCATTACATGAAATAGCTGAACACGCTAAAGAGATAGCTAATAGAAAATTTGGCCCTGATATGGCAGTACCCAAGACACTTGAGCTAAAGTCAGTGGTTCAAGCTTTCAATAGTATGTCAGAGCAACTCAAACAGATCTTTAGCTCTCTGGATGAAGAGGTCGGCGAGCTGAGAAAGAAAAATCTAGTCGACCAAGTATCTACCCTTCCTAATCGTCAATACATGATGGGAAGACTTAATGGTTGGTTAAGCGAACCTAAGAACGGTGCGCTTATTATGGCTAAAATGGACTGGCTTGAAGAGGTTCATAGTAAATATGGTTACCAAGTAAGAGATGAAACCATAAAGCTGTTATCAGAAAAAATGAAGCATCATTTAGATGGTGTTACCACATCTGTTATAGCGCGTATCGCCGCCTATGAGTTTGCGTTCCTAATTACTAGCTCCGAACATGAACAAACAAGCAAATACTTGCAGACTCTTATTCGCACAATCAATCAAGAGGTTTCAAAAGCGGGTTGCAAGCCAAATGAAGGATTTGCTCTCGGTATAGCACAACGGATTGGTCAAATGAGCGTGAGTGATATTTTGGCTCAAGCAGATAATGCACTACAAAAATCACTGCAAGACAATAAAGTATTCCACTGGTTTGAGACCAATGAAAAACAGCTGTTTTCTCGTGAGCAATGGCGAGAACACCTCAGTACCGCGATTAGTGGTGGTAAGTTTAAGTTTAAGTGGCAACCCATATTGCTTAATGACAATGATAGCGTACTTCAAAGGGAGCTTTATTGTCAGTTAGAAATAGGTGATAAAAAGGTTTTTGCAGGGCAATTCATGCCTTACATTGAATTACTATCACTGGGGAGCTTGCTCGATAAATGTTTAATAGAAACCATCAGTGCAAAGGACTTGCTAGGTCGCAACTTTGAACCTATTGCTATCAACCTCACCTTTGAAAGTATCAATGACCTTGAATTTCATCAGTGGCTCAACAAACTACTGCGCTCATCTGCATTAAGAGAGCGTATATGTTTTGATATACCTGAAGCCGCAGTGTATAGCAGTCCAGAGGCTTGTGATGCTCTATGCACCGTCATTAGAGATAATGGTGCCCATTTTGGTATCGATCACTTTGGACGTCAGTTTGGCTCAATGAGCTACTTACAGAGCTTAAGACCAAGTTATGTAAAACTGGATCAATCATTTGCATATTATGATGAAAGTGAGCATAGCAGTGAGCTTTGCCGCGCCTTAATCAATGTTGCTAAAGGATTAGACATTGAAGTGATAGTTACCGGTATAGAAGAGAAAGCACAGCTAGATCGCTTTACCCCTCTAAAAACCAATGCTTATATGGGCTATGTATCACCGCCGGTAGACATTAAACTGTAGCTAAAACGACATCAGTAGATTAATAAAGGCCTCAACAGAGGCCTTTTGTTTGCCAGCTACTAACCAAAATCCTCTGCCGTTTACCCCATCATATTCTCCTATTGAGCATATTTATTGAATATGGGAGTTATTAGCTAGCTCTCAAGTTTTCGCTCTTAATCTAAACAAAAAGCCTCCTAATTTCTCAGAAGCCTTATCGAAGTGCTCGATCGTCGGTCATAAATGCAGGATTCAAATCTTTTTATATCCAAAACAAAAAAGCCTCCTGATTTCTCAGGGGGCTTATCGAAAGTGGTCGGTCATAATAGCTGGATTTGAACTATTACCTTAATCGTAACCAACAAAAAAGCCCTTCGATTTCTCGAAGAGATTTCTGTAAAGTGCTCGGTCGTTAATTGCTGGATTCGAATTTCTTTATATCCAAACGAAAAAGCCTCCTGATTTCTCAGGAGGCTTATCGAAAGTGGTCGGCCATAATAGCTGGATTTGAACTATTACCTTAATCGTAACCAACAAAAAAGCCCTTCGATTGCTCGAAGGGCTTTCAGTAAAGTGGTCGGTGATAGAGGATTCGAACCTCTGACCCTCTGGTCCCAAACCAGATGCGCTACCGGGCTGCGCTAATCACCGTAAACTTTTTTAAAGATGGTTGGTATCTTATTACTAAGCCTCCCAAAAATCTTTTATCTTGCTAAATACCGAGTAAACTCGCTACCTATTAATGTGGTCGGTGATAGAGGATTCGAACCTCTGACCCTCTGGTCCCAAACCAGATGCGCTACCGGGCTGCGCTAATCACCGAGTCTTAATTTAGATATTTTAAAGAGGCTCACCCTCTGGTCCGTTTCTTATCACAACCCTGATACACTACCAAGATGCGCTAATCACCGAGCTTTTGAAACTTTAAAACTTCACGAGGAAAAATGGGGTGACTGATGGGGCTCGAACCCACGACAACCGGAATCACAATCCGGGGCTCTACCAACTGAGCTACAATCACCACTGATTATTTCCTACTAACAAAACCGCCGTTTCCAATCTGGTGCACCCAGAAGGATTCGAACCCTCGGCCTCACCCTCCGGAGGGGTGCGCTCTATCCAGCTGAGCTATGGGTGCCTGCCTTGTTAGCGCCGCATATATTATGGATAAAACGCCCCCCCGTCTACACTTGATTTGCTTTTTTTATTTGTTTGCTCAAGATTTGAGTTATTTGTATGCTTTTATAGCAGGGCGAACAAAAATAAAGCCTTGGATATAAACATATTTCATGTTATTTATACTGATTAGCTTAAATCCTAGTCAAAATAAAAATAGCACTTGGCGGAAACGCATGTTTAGGGAAGAAACATCGCAGTCTACTGAAACTGTGAAATTGAACAAAAGGATTGCACGCTTAAAAGTATTGGCTCTTAAATACAAGCGCGCTGAGATAACCCAAAACGCTCTGTTGGATATTTCCAACTTCGCCGCCAGCGTCAGCACACCTGAAGAGTTTTACTCATCCCTGCATCAGTCACTCAAAAAGCTTATTCCTGCTGACAATTTTTTCATCGCAACCTTAAATTCTGTTAGCGGAAAGATTGAAGTTCCCTTTTTTGCCGATGAAAAAGATTTGCACCCAGAAGATAGTTACCCCGATGAAGATCTCTCCAAGATGCTTTATAAAGGGTTAACAGGCTACGTGCTAAAAACGGAACAGGCGTTGGTTTGTGATAACGACACCTATAAACAACTCGTTGCTTCTAAGGCTATCATTCCTAGAGGCAGTAACTGTCATCAATGGGTAGGCGTCCCCATTAAAAGTGCAGAGAGCACCACAGGGGTGCTCGTGGTGCAAAGCTATGACGCCAGTATCCACTATGGCGATATTGAGCTCGAGTTAATGAATTTCATTAGCCACCACATATCTGCAGTTATCGAGCGTTTGCAATATCAAGAACAACTTGAACTCGCTATCGAAACTCGCACCAAAGAACTCAGTATCGCTTACAACAAGCTAAAGCTTGAAGTCTATGAAAGACGTAGAGCGGAGCGGTTACAGAAATCACTGTTTGAAATAGCAGATCTAGCGACATCAAATATCGATAGCCTTGAGTTCTACGAAGAGCTCCACCGGGTCATTAGCCACCTGATCCCAATTAATAATTGCTTTATCTCTCTTCTTAACGAAGAGCGAAACACTTTAAGCTTTCCCTACTTTGTTTCACAATTTGATCTGCCATCTCCCAAGCCAAGAGCCATAAGCGATGGATTGACCGAATATATCTTATTAAATCGTAAGCCGAGGTTGTTAGAACGCTGTGACATTGATGCATTGATTCAATCAGGAGAGCTCTATTGTGAAGCGCCTGAACTCAATGACACGCAGGAGATAAGTCAGTGGATAGGTTTACCCCTGTTGATCCACGGAAAAGTCAGTGGTTCACTCACCATTTACAGTTACAGCTATAACCAAAACTACCAAGAGAAAGATTTAGATCTACTTACCTTTGTCTCGCAGCATATCGCGACAGCAATCGAGAAAAAGCTCTCAGCGGAATCATTACAACTCAGCTATGAGCAATTAGAGGAGAAGGTCAATGAGCGAACCCAAGCACTGGCTTGTGTAAATGATGATCTTGAAAAAGAGATCCATCAGCGTAAGCGCATTGAGCGTCAACTGGTACATGATGCAAAACACGATAACCTGACAGGGTTGCCTAACCGCGCCATGTTTATGGAACGTTTATCGCTATCGATTAAGCATATTCGCCGCCATACTCTCGACAAGTTCGCAGTGCTGTTTATTGACATGGACAGGTTTAAGCTTCTAAACGACACCTTGGGTCATCTTGAGGGCGACCGCTTTCTTATTGAAACCGCAAAGCGCCTTCAACTCTGCATACGCAGTAATGACATGTTAGCCCGCTTAGGCGGTGATGAGTTTGTTATCTTGCTAGACTCCATTGGCAGTCAGAAAGATGCTGAAGATGTCGCTGAACGAGTACTACTAGAGCTGTCCCGCCCCTTTAGACTTGCGAACCAGCAGCTTAACTCAAGTGCCAGTATCGGTGTTGCCATGAGTGGACAGAGCCATTCCGATACTAGTGAATCAGTGCTTCGTAACGCAGACAACGCCATGTACCAAGCTAAGTCAAAGGGTAAAGGCTGTTACGTGATCTTTGATCACGGTAGCAACAAGCAGCAAGTACAAGAGCTTGAGCTCGAAAATGAACTCAAGATGGCAATTGAAAAAGGCGAATTGCAGCTGAGCTATCTGCCCATAATGGAACTCGACACCGAGCGTGTCATTGCATTTGAGCCAAGATTATTTTGGCATCATCCAACCCTAGGAAAAGTGAAGCAGCTGCAGCTCAATAATATTGCCGAGCACTGCAACATGCTCATTGAGTTAGATAATTACCTCCTGGCCATCATTAATGATGGTTTTAATACATTAGAACAGCAGTTTGGCGTCGACTTTCATTTACAGGTTTCAATTTCAAGCCAGCATTTGAATCACAAGCACGCACTCAGGGCTTTAAAGAATAAGCTGAAACAGTGCAGCTTCGAGCTGACAAAATTAACGCTGTTTTTCAATGAAAAAGATTTTGTCCAAAACTCTAACAACCATATCAATGCTTTTGAGCAACTCCACAGCCTAAATGTGCAATTAGGGATAGAGGCCTACGGCAGTGCACATAGCGCCATCAGCAGCTTAACCTTCTTGCCTATTCAGTCATTAAAATTAGACCCAAGCTACGCCACCCACCTCGAAAGCGAGCAACATCTCAAGCTTATAAAAGCTTATTACAGCGCCGCTCGAGCGCTGGAGCTAGAAATATTCGCTGTGGGAGTGTCCAGTAAAGCAGATTGCCATGTGTTGTCAGATATAGGCTTTGAAAAGGGTCAAGGTATTGCACTAGGTAAAGTATTTGAACTCAACATTGTCGCTAGTCAAGTGTGTGCTTAAACGCAGCAGTCTGTAGCTTTATTCAGTTCTGCTGCGCCATCGAAAATGCAATATTTACTTCTTAAACATATCTCTAAGGTTAGCAATATTGCTCTTTCCTTTTTGCTGCAGCTGTTCTGCACTTTGAACCGGCTTGCGATTTTCCCAGATCAAGTCATCTTGCGGTAGTTCCATCAAAAAACGACTCGGCTCACAACGTATTGTTTCACCAAATTGACGACGCTCACGACAGATAACAAACCACAGTTCTTTCTGCGCACGCGTGATGCCTACGTACGCTAAGCGGCGCTCTTCATCGACATTGTCTTCGTCGATACTGCTTTGATGTGGCAAGATGCGCTCTTCAGCTCCCACCATAAAGACGTAGGGGAACTCCAAGCCTTTTGACGCATGTAACGTCATTAACTGCACTTGATCGCCACCTTCATCTTCGCTATTACGCTCCATCATGTCTCTTAATGTTAGCCGAGCCACAACTTCAGGCAGTGTCATTCCCTCATCAAGGTCGTCACCTTCAAGCATTTCTGTTACCCAGCGATAAAGCTCCGAAATGTTTTTCATCCGCATCTCAGCCGCTTTAGCACTGGTACTGGTTTCGTAAAGGTAATCTTCGTAATTGATCTTTCTGATCAACTGCTTTACCGCTTCAACCGGCTCACCACGCAAAGCACAGTCTCCCGTTTCAACCACAAAACGGCCAAACTGATACAAAGACGCCATCGCCGCCGGAGGCAGTTCGTGATTAAGATCGGCTTCAAAAATAGCGGCAAACATTGAGATCTGCTTCTTATTGGAGAAGTTACCTAAACGCTCTAACGTTGCCGGACCGATACCCCGTTTAGGCAGATTAACAATCCGCAAAAAGGCGTTGTCGTCATCTGGATTCACCACTAAACGCAAGTAAGCCATGATGTCTTTAATCTCGGCTCGGCCGAAAAAGGAGGTTCCACCGCTAAGTTTATAGGGGATCCTGTTTGTCATTAGCGCGCGCTCAAGCAAGCGCGACTGATGGTTACCGCGATACAAGATGGCATAATCACCATACTGAGTACGGCCAACAAACTTATGGCGGATCATCTCCGCTATCACTCGCTCGGCTTCCTGCTCCTCATTCGCTGCAATTAACACTCGAATAGGTTCACCATAGGCGAGTTCACTAAATAGCGCTTTTTCATAAATATGCGGATTATTGGCAATCAGTATGTTGGCAGCACGTAGAATACGCTGACTAGAGCGGTAATTTTGCTCCAGTTTGATCAATTTAAGCTTGGGAAAATCTTTGCCAAGCAAAACTAGGTTCTGTGGTTTAGCCCCACGCCAAGAGTAGATAGATTGATCGTCATCGCCCACCACGGTAAAGCGGGCTCGTTCGCCCACTAGCAATTTAACCATCTCATATTGGCTGGTGTTGGTGTCTTGATACTCATCCACCAGCATATATTTGAACCGCGTTTGCCAGCGTGTTCTTACCTCTTCATTTTGTCTCAGTAGTAAAGTTGGCAGTAAGATCAAATCATCGAAATCGAGCGCGTTATACGCTTTCATGTGCTGAGCATAGCGATGATAGAGTACGGCAAATAACTGTTGCTGTTCATCCTTAGCTATCTTGGACGCTTGCGCCGGGATCACCAAGTCCCCTTTCCAATTGGAGATAGTGGTCGCTAACGATCGTAATAGGTCTTTATCTTCATCGAGCTCGTCTTGGGTCAGCTCTTTTAGCAAAGATAGGGTGTCTTGATCGTCAAACAGCGAGAAACCGGGCTTTAATCCAACGACTTTATGTTCACGCTTGATGATCTCTAGCCCTAGAGTATGAAACGTCGAAATCCATAGACCACGCGCTTCTTTGCGTCCCATAGACTTTGACACACGCTCTTTCATCTCACGCGCAGCCTTATTGGTAAAGGTCACTGCGGCAATATTGCGAGCCTTATAGCCACACTTTTCCACCAGATAAGCAATCTTGTTGATAATCACTCTGGTTTTGCCACTGCCTGCACCTGCAAGCACTAAGCAAGGGCCACTAACATAGTGGACGGCATCATTTTGTCCGGGATTGAGCTTCATCTGTACTTAACAACCAAGGTAAATAAAAGGAGGGTATATACCCATCCTACTTGAAAATGCTCATTTCAGAGGCGATGGGTTTTAATAAGCGAATGATAGCAGAAAGCTAACCTCTAACGAGAAGTGATCAGTAAATTTTCCTCGCTACACTATTAATAGTGAATAGAGCATTATCCCCCGCCCCTATCAGCAAAGGTTTGTAAAGAGTCACCGATACACTTTATATATCTTGCCAATTCTATGCATGATCACTAGACTAGTGAATGAACGTTCATTCACTGACAAGCAATACTATGCTAAACAAACGAGATTTAATTTTAAGAGCTTCAGAAAAGATCATCGCCTCTCGTGGTATTCAGGGCTTATCGATGCAGCAAGTCGCTAATGAAGCTGGTGTTGCAGCTGGCACCATCTATCGCTACTTTAAAGACAAAAATGAACTGATATTAGAGCTTCGAAAAGATGTTCTCACCCACGTTGCAGCCTATATATTAGAAGACCACCAGCTAGGTACATTAGAGGAAAGGTTTAAACGTATATGGCTAAAAATGCATAGTTTTGGCAAGGAGCGCTCTCCCGCTAATTTAAGCTACGAGCAATATGCCCACCTGCCCGAAAGCAATACTGATGAGATCCGTAATCTTGAATTAACGCTATTTGCACCATTGGGTCAACTTTTTGAAGAGGGCAAAGCCGCAGGCATTATGCAACCTTTGCACTCGCGCGCTTTGTACGCGCTCTCTATGGAACCCGCCATGACGCTCGCTCGAACAATTCGTCGCGGGCTCATCCAATATGAACCCCATGAAATTAACCTTGCTTGCGAGCTATGCTGGCAAACTATTTTAATCCCAATTAAACCCACTCATTAAAGGAGCTATCAGGACATGAAGAAATGGACCCTGGTAATGTTAATTATCGCCGTACTGGCATTTGGTTCTGTCATTGGATTTAACCTGTTTGTAAAAGGTAAGATTGCCGATGCTATTGCTAATATGCCCGAGCCAGTCGCTCCTGTGACCGCTATCACTATCGCAGCAAACACTTGGCAATCAACCATCAATGCGATTGGTTTTGTAGAACCTAATCAAGGGGTCACCATCTCCAATGAGCTTGCAGGTGTCGTGTCAGCCATAAAGTTTGAAAACGGAAGCCGTGTTGAAACCGGACAGAAACTCATTGAGCTCGATTCTAAAGTTGAAAAAGCCAACCTCAGGAGTAAACAGGTACAGTTGCCAGCCGCCGAAGCTGACTTTAAACGACTGACTAAACTATATAAGCAGAATTCAGTTTCAAAACAAGATCTTGATAACAGCGAATCTAAATACCTTGCACTGCTGGCTGACAGCGAAAGTTTAAGCGCCACCATTGAGCGTCGTGAGATCAGCGCGCCATTTGCAGGTTTAGTCGGTATTCGTAACGTAAATTTAGGTGAGTATCTACAGACAGGCACTGAAATTGTGCGCCTTGAAGATATTAGTACCATGAAAATCCGTTTCACCATTCCGCAAACTCAGCTACCGCATATAGCCACAGGACAAACGGTGCATGTGTATGTCGATGCTTATCCGACCGAACCCTTTGAAGGCATAATATCGGCAATTGAACCCGCCGTTTTCTACCAAAGTGGTTTAATTCAAGTGCAGGCGCAAATCCCTAATACCGATTCAAAATTGCGTAGCGGAATGTTCGCTAAAGTCGACATTTTATTGCCAGAACTGGTTGAGCAAATTGTACTGCCACAAACAGCCATCAGCTTTACCCTCTATGGCAACTCGGTTTATATCATTGAAGAGCAAACCGAAGATGGTGAGCAAGTTAAACGCGTTAAACAGATCAACGTAAATGTAATCGAGCGTGGTCTTAACGATGCGTTAGTCACTGGCGAAATCAAGCCTGGCGATATGATCGTCACCTCAGGCCAAGTTCGCTTGAGTAACAATAGCAAAATCAGTGTCAGCGAGGACAAAGCTCTAACGCCTCCCGCCACATTGCCACAGCTATAAGCGGAGATCAGAGCAATGCGCTTTACTGACATATTTATACGCAGACCCGTGCTGGCTGCGTCTATTAGCTTTTTAATCCTACTGCTTGGCTTTTATTCGCTAAACAGTATGCAGGTTAGAGAGTACCCTGAAATGACCAATACCGTGGTGACAGTGACGACCAGTTACTACGGTGCCGATTCCAACCTTATTCAAGGCTTTATTACTCAACCACTAGAGCAAGCTTTAGCTCAGGCTGATAACGTTGATTTTATGACCTCAGACAGTTTTCTGGGTAGCTCAAAAATCACCGTTTACATGAAGCTCAACACCGACCCCAATGGGGCATTGGCAGACATTCTCGCTAAAGTGAACTCGGTACGGTCTCAGCTTCCTAAAGAAGCGGAAGACCCAACCGTTGACATGTCTACAGGCTCACAGACATCGGTGTTATACATCTCATTCTATAGTGAGCAGATTAACTCGAGTCAGATCACCGACTACCTTGAGCGCGTGGTAAAGCCTGAGTTATTCACCATTGATGGTGTAGCCAAAGTAAACCTCTATGGCGGGATTAAATACGCCATGCGGATCTGGCTAGATCCCGCACGCATGGGCGCCTTCAACCTATCGTCAACTGACGTAATGAACGTACTGCAGGCTAACAACTATCAATCAGCTGTTGGCCAAGCAAACAATACCTTTACCCTATTCAATGGTACCGCTGACACCCAAGTTGCCACGGTTGATGAACTCGAAAAGCTGGTTGTTGGCAGTAAAGACGGTCTGGTTATTCGCCTTGGCGATATTGCCGATGTGAGCTTAGAGAAGAGCCATGACGTTTACCGAGCACTCGCCGATGGCCAAGAAGCTGTGGTGATTGGCTTGGATGTCACCCCGACGGCTAACCCGCTCATTGTGGCGGCAGATGCGCGTAGCATGATGCCCGATATTACTCGCAATCTACCGGTATCAATGAAGGCCCGTATCCTTTATGACTCATCACTGGCCATTGATGAATCTATCAATGAAGTGATCAAGACCATTGGCGAAGCGGCACTGATTGTGATTATCGTCATTACCCTATTCTTGGGTTCATTCAGAGCGGTGATCATTCCAATCGTCACCATTCCGCTATCGCTGATTGGTGTTGCCGTCATCATGCAAATGTTTGGCTTTACCCTCAATCTAATGACTCTGCTTGCCATGGTGCTCGCGATTGGCTTGGTGGTGGATGACGCCATCGTGGTGGTTGAGAATGTCGACCGCCACATCAAGCTTGGCGAAACACCGTTTAGAGCGGCGATTATCGGTACCCGTGAAATCGCCGTGCCGGTTATCTCAATGACCATTACCTTAGCCGCCGTGTACGCGCCTATCGCGTTGATGGGCGGCATAACAGGCTCTCTCTTTAAAGAGTTTGCACTCACCCTCGCAGGTGCGGTATTTATCTCAGGTATTGTGGCGCTGACACTATCGCCAATGATGTGCTCTAAGATCCTCAAAGCCCACTCTGAACCGAACAGGTTCGAGCGTGGAGTCGAGCGTTTTCTTAATGGTCTCACCAATCGTTACAGTCGCATGTTAACCGCGGTACTTAATCACCGTCCTGTCATCGTTGCATTTGCGGTGATTGTATTTGCGTCTCTACCGGTAATGTTTAGCTTTATCCCCTCAGAGCTGGCCCCTAACGAAGACAAAAGCGTAGTGATGATGATGGGTACAGCACCTTCAAGTGCGAATCTGGATTACATTCAATCCAACATGTCGATTGTCACCGATATGATCACTGCCCAGCCTGAAGCGGCGGCGTCACTAGCCTTTGTCGGTGTACCTAATGCCAACCAAGCATTTGGTATCGCACCACTCGTGCCTTGGAGTGAACGAGATAAAAGCCAGAAAGAGATGCAAAAGCTATTGGGCGATCAAGTTAAAACTGTACCAGGTATGGCGGTAACAACCTTCCAAATGCCTGAACTTCCGGGGGCATCAGGTGGCCTACCGATACAGTTTGTGATCACCAGTTCAGCATCATTTGAGAGTCTGTTTCAAATTGGTAGTGGCGTACTTGAAAAAGTGCAGCAAAGCCCATTGTTTGTTTACTCAGAAATTAACCTTAAGTTTGATTCTGGCACCATGAAAATTCACATCAAACGTGACTTAGCCGGTACCTATGGCATCACCATGCAAGATATTGGTATCACACTAACCACCATGATGAGTGATGGTTATGTTAACCGTATCAACCTCGATGGCCGCTCATATGAGGTTATCCCTCAGGTGGATCGCAAGTATCGCGCTAACCCAGAATCACTTGCAGGTTATTACGTCACAGCCGCCGATGGCCGCTCGATTCCACTATCCAGCTTAGTCGACATCGAGATGATATCGGAGCCTCGTTCGCTGCCGCACTTTAATCAAATGAATGCGGTTACTGTAGGCGGCGTGGCTACCCCTGGTGTTGCTATTGGTGACGCGATTGCGTTCCTGCAAAACATTGGAGATAACGAGTTACCTAAAGGTTATAGCTACGACTTCCTCGGCGAAGCACGTCAATATGTCACTGAAGGTTCAGCGCTATATGCCACCTTTGCGTTAGCCCTCGCTATCATCTTTTTGGTACTCGCAAGCCAGTTCGAAAGCCTTAAAGATCCATTGGTGATATTGGTCTCTGTACCACTCGCCATTAGTGGTGCGTTAATCGCACTCGGCTGGACCCATGTGATGGGGCTATCTTCGATGAATATCTACACCCAAGTCGGGCTCATTACCTTAGTAGGCCTTATTACCAAGCACGGTATTTTAATGTGCGAAGTCGCTAAAGAGGAGCAGCTACATAACGGCCTAAGTAAAGTTGATGCTATTAAGCACGCAGCCACCATTCGTCTACGCCCAATCTTAATGACCACAGCGGCAATGATAGCTGGCTTAATCCCGCTGTTGTTTGCGGTTGGTGCTGGTGCTGTTGCTCGTTTCAATATTGGACTGGTCATTGTGTCGGGGCTTGCCATCGGGACGATATTCACCCTGTTTGTATTGCCTGTAATCTATACCTATTTGGCTGAAAGACACCAGCCACTGCCAGTATTCGATGAAGAGGTTCAACCGCAGGCGTAAACTATCTCTCTAAAATAAAGGCCGACCACTCGTGACAGTGGTCGGCCTTTTCTTTATCTGGCTCTCATCAAGTGGGGAATTTTTTGGCAATCCCTATCCCCTGAGGTACAATCACTGCCATACTGAAACAGGCGCACTAGCGGATATAAAAGATGATCAACCCAAAGAAAATCGAAGAAGTTGCCAAGCAGCTTAGCGAAAATCTACCCAGTGGATTAAAGCAGTTTGCAGGCGAATTTGAAGAACGTAGTAAGCAAGTTCTGCAAAACCAGCTACAAAAATTGGATGTGGTTTCCCGCGAAGAGTTTGAAGTCCAGCAGCATGTATTGATCAAAACACGTGAAAAGCTCGAAGCACTGCAAGCTCAAGTGGATGCATTAGAAGCTAAGCTAAACGCAGCAGACTAATATCAACATTAGTTGATCCATAAAAAGGCACCCGCGAACGGGTGCTTTTTTATGCCAGTTTCTTTCCAGAGATCCTCACAGCTAAGAGTTTGGCCTTGGCTTACGCTGCGAAAATAGAATAAAACAGGCCGCCAGCAACACTAGGTCTTTAACAATAAACTGCCCGCTGCCCGTCAATATCGGCAAGCCCAAACTAGTTTCATAAGCTGGCAGTGTAATGATAAAGGTCTGCGTAGCTGCAAATGTTAATGCCGCGACAGCGAGCCCAAAAACATAGGCTTTATCAGACCATTTAGCTAACGCAATCCCCATTACAGCCAACAACTCCACCACACCGATGAAGTAAGAGCCGTGCAATACATTAAACAATGAGTAGATCCAGCTAAACAGTGGACTGCTGCTCATCAGGCCTTCAATGCCGTCCGCTTCGATTTGGGTAAACTTCATTGCCCCAATCCAAACCATTACCAGTAAAATGCCTGCCAGTGCCAATTTAACAGCCACCCTGTTAACCCGTGTATGCTTGGCATAATATGATGCCAAATATAACGAGACGGCAGAAATTCCCAAATACTTAATCAGCCCCTGTCCAGCACCAATTGCTGGAAAACCACCTAAAGCATCAATCCACACAGGATGAGTCAGCAACATCCACAACGGCACTGTCGCCAGCGCAGCATAAACATAGAGCATGATTTGGCTGTAACGTTTTTGCGGCATAATCAGTGCAACTACGACTATCAGTTGCAACACACCTAAGCCAGCTGCTAACCAAGGCATAGAGGGTAAATCGAGCTCAAGCAGTTGCTTAGTGAAGTACTGGCTATCGGTAGCGGTAAAGCGGGTTATTGCGGTTAGCAACAAGAAGCTGGCTAACAACCAACGTGATATTGTTACGCTGCTCGCAATAGACAATGAGCGTGATTTGAATGAAGTTAACATCTAGGGCTCTCAATCTTATTCAATAGTTGATTTCTGCAATAGACCCGCGCAGATCAAAAAGCCTTTCAAACATTTTATACCCATCCCACCTGAAGATGCAGGATTCAGTGGGATAGGTATATAAATTGATTTAGCATGATTAAGTTAGATTAATTTACACTTCATGCAACTGAACTAGCATAGCCGGCCGTTAATCATTAACCTTGCCGTGCTACCCCTTAAGCCAGAGCATCGCTTTGGCTAACATTGGTATACAAAAGCACTGCCACTATCTTGCTCATCGAGGCCCCAATTGAACCCTATACATCGTGACGCCAAAACCAGTTCCAAACTCCTACTAATAGGGTGGGCGATGTTGCTCCTCATTCCTGGCAGCCTCTATATTTTTTCCGTCACCATGTTCCCGCGCATCGAGCTTGACGCTAGCTTTGCACAACTGCTGTATTGGATAACCAGCACCGGCACTGCTCCCTATGGCATAGCTACTGGTATTGTGATTCTTATTGCCTGTTATCGCCGCCTCGCTAAGCCTCAGTTTTTACAGCTAATACTTGCTGTTTCCATCAGCATGGCGGCAACCCTTAGCCTCAATCATTTTTTAAAACCCTTTTTTGCCGAAGCGAGACCCTATGCAGCATTGCTAGCGCAGGAGTCACTGCTCAATACCGATGAATTTTATCAACACAACAAAGCAGATAAGCGAGCGATGATCAGTATTGCTGTTGAGGAGCTGGAACTCGCTCGCAGCGAAATAAACCTAAGCCCAGCCATTAAAGGACATTGGCAGCACGAGGTGGGTTACTCTTTTCCTTCGGGTCACACGCTATTTGCCGTCACTTTGGCGTTTGTTGTCAGCTTCTACCTGTTATTGGCGGGCCAAACTTCACTGCCAATAGCACTCTTTAGCTGGGCGATTGCAATGGGCTTCAGTCGAATGTGGCTAGGCATGCATTGGCCGCAAGATGTTCTCGCTTCAACCGCTATTGGCGGTATCATCGCCAGTGGCAGCATTGCAGTGATGCACTTGCTAGCAACACGAGTGAGTTGGATGCAGAAACTATCAGCAAACGGATAATGGCTTCCTGCCAACACCTTGAACTTCAACAGAATAAGGGTATGCTGCCTAGGACGTTATCTGACTTTTAAGAGAAACCCCAATGGCTGACCTTCAATTAGACAAAATTGATCTGCATATCCTTAAACTCGTGCAGCAACATGGAAAGCTGTCTAACCAAGAGCTAGCGGAGAAAGTCGGTCTCTCTCCTTCACCTTGCTCTCGTAGAGTCAAAGCATTAGAAGAAGCGGGTTATATTGCTGGCTATGCCACTTTACTTAGCCCCGCGCACTTTGACTTAGCGCTCACCGCCTATATCCAAGTACGACTCGAGAAGCACTCGAGTGAGATTTTAGAGGGCTTTGAAGCCAAAGTTGCCTCTTATGATGAAGTACAAGAGTGCTGTTTACTGACTGGTAGCGATGCCGATTACCAACTAAAAGTATTGGTTAAGGACATGCCAGCATTTAAAGTATTCTTGCTCGA
The DNA here is from genome assembly GCF_016757755.1 of Shewanella sp. KX20019. Taxonomy (NCBI): domain Bacteria; kingdom Pseudomonadati; phylum Pseudomonadota; class Gammaproteobacteria; order Alteromonadales; family Shewanellaceae; genus Shewanella; species Shewanella sp. KX20019. The sequence continues at coordinate 4,689,797 of NZ_CP068437.1, forward strand.
CAAGCTTACCACCAATGAGCAGATCGCCGGTGTGCACTCAAGCTTTGTACTTAAACAGGTTAAAAGCCAAACGCAAATTCCATTACCACAATCTGCTGACTAAATAACGCCTACCAACTCCAACCTTGGCTACTGCGACTATAATCTGTGGATTCGGTCGCACTTCTCCTATAAAGCTGAAAATGATTAAATTGCGCGATCAGGGTAGCGAACTGCCGCCTACGCAACATAATTTCGTTAAAAATTAAATTTCAAAGCATTAGTATCGTTTTTCATGAAAATTAAAAGCAATGCTGCCGGCATTGGTTATATTCGCGCGTATTTTTTGCGTTGACCTACGTTTTCAAAGCTCTATCATGCGCGCTCTTTAATTGGTTCGAGATCATTTATGAGCACTGTAAAACAGGGGCATTTCAGCTCTAGAATTGGCTTTATCATGGCTGCAGCTGGAAGCGCTGTTGGTGTGGGTAATATTTGGGGCTTTCCCACTCAGGCAGCAACTCATGGTGGCGGCGCATTTTTATTAGTGTATCTAATTTTGATCTTGCTGCTTGGTTACCCGATGTTACTTGCTGAGTTGATGATTGGTCGCCATGGCCAAACCAACCCAGCAGATGCTATGGCTAAAATAGCTAATAATTCAATGGGCAAAAAAATAGGCAAAGCCATCGGTTTTACCTCCATTATTACCGCCACTCTTATCTGTACTTTTTACAGCATATTATCAGGCTGGTTTGTCAGTTTTGCCCTAGCGCCTGTGGCACAAGTCGCTGGTCAACCCGATATATCTGCTTGGTTAATGGACTTTTCACTAGCCCGTAATCTAGTGTTTACCCTAGTATTTATCGCCATGGTCATTTTAGTGATCCGCCAAGGTGTTCAACAGGGTATCGAGCGTTGGTCAAAACGGTTAATGCCGATGTTGCTGATTATCTTAGTCGCTGGTGTAGGTTATATATTGACACAGCCAGGTGCCATGCAGGGTCTTGAAGTGTTGCTGATACCTGATTTTAGCCGTATTTTCGAAGCCGATGTACTTGTCGGTGCACTGGGGCAAACCTTCTTCTCGCTCACCATTGGTACCGGTGCAATGATGGTTTACGGTGCCTATTTAAGCCAAAAGGAGGACTTAGGCAAGCTAACCGCCTATGTCACGTTAACCGATACCAGCGTGGCATTTTTAGCCGCATTGATGGTGATCCCTGCTATGTATGTGGCCCAGCATAATGGCGTACAGATCTTCGCAGAAGATGGCAGCCTGCTCAATTCTGACACCTTAGTGTTTACCGTATTACCAGCGCTATTTGATACCCTAGGCGGTGTCAGTCAGTATCTGCTGGCGATTATCTTCTTTGTGTTGATGACCATTGCCGGCCTCACTTCTGCTATTTCGATTGTTGAAGTCCCGACTAGCTACATAGTGGAAAAGACCTCACTTGGTCGCGACAAAGCTACCTTGTTAGTCGGTGCCCTAATTGCGGTGTTATCTATGTTGGTGGTGTTTAACTTCAGTGCCCTGTTTGGCGCGATGATCACCCTGACCACCGAGCGTGCGCAGCCATTAATCGCCTTAGGTATCGCCATATTTACCGGTTGGGTCTGGAGTCGTAATAAGTTAATCAGCACTATCGCAGCGCAAGACGGTGTTAAAGCCGACGGGCTGTTTTGGAAGTTATGGCCAGTCTATGTGAAGTTTGTTTGTCCGCTGTTGATTATCGTTATTATCATGCAGTTGTTTACGAGTTAACGCTGACTACGTTGCTATAACTATCGTAACTACTGAATCCCCGCTATATGCGGGGATTTTTGTTTAAACTCGTCGTTATGAAGTATGAACATCACTATGCTGCTATGGCAAAAAACTGTTAATTTGAGCCACTAATATTAAAGTTAGGCTTGGATAAAATCTAAATCAAGGTCGTGGTGCTTCGCCCACACCAGAGCCAAGGGGCAAAGCGCTTGCGCCCCTTGACAATCCCTCATCGCCCCGGCGAAATTTCTGAAAAGCGAAACTTCCAACGGGGGAGATTTGATTCTGCAAGCTAGGCTATTTAGCTATTGGGGTCAGAGTAAACTTTAGTAAATGGATACGCTGGTGCTAGATGATTCCGCTTTTCAAACCCAGTGCAGATGCGACTGAGGCCTTCGAAAACATGCCTATTCTGTTCCATACAGAATATGGTATTTCCTCCATCCTTGGAGGTCAGACGTTTTCGTTAAGCCCACATGGACCCTTTCTTTTATAAAGAGCTGCTGCGAGTCTCAGTAGCGTCTGCACATACGCCTGCCGCAGGTCATTGGAACAATTAACTATCACCGTGGACTCTGCATTGAATAGTACAAAAAGAGCACTCGAGTTCATTAACCACAGATAATTCCGTCGCAATTGAAAAAAGTTATATTTCAAACTACTGTGCAACATGAGAAAGCAACACACAAACCTCGTAAATAAGCAGGCTCGTTGTTTAAAATCACAAACTATCTACCTTGAGTATAAACTTAAAATAAGCCATTTGCAGCAATGACTTAACAGTGATACCTTCGAGTATAATAACTTTGCTGCCAAGAACATTATCGGCGGCTGTTGAATTAAGCAATTAAATCCCATGAATACTTTACAGAAACTTGCTGACAAAAATAAAACTCATGACATGCACCGGAACAGTGAACACTTTCTGACTCTAGTCATGTTCTTGGTATTATTTCCATTTCTGTTTGGAATCGCCATTGATATAGGTGTAATTGAGTCTTCAGAAAACTTTAACCTCTGGCTGTATGGTGTTGGAGCTTTGTGTTTTGGCTTGCCCTTTGCTGCGATGGGCGATCTAATGATCTTTCATCGGTGGCTAAAATTAGTAGGGCTAATCATTGCTCAAATTTGGTTTGTATATTTCTGGGCATTTAAAATGCAATCATGGGTAGCTTTTGCACCTCTAGTTGTTACCTTTCTGATAGTGAGAATTCAGGCATCAAAAATACGAGGGAAAGCTGAAGCCGAAGAAAATAACACTTAACAAGCCACTAATGTGCGGCTCACTAATTATTGGGGTCAGAGAGAATAATACTAACTGGACACGCTGGTGCTAGATAATTCCGCTTTTCAAACCAAGTGTAAATGTGGCAGCGTCTGCACATAAGGTCATTCATATTTGACCCATAGAGATATGGGGAATGTCATAATGATGTCGGGAACACCATCGACCATGTGATCACGACATTCGGACATCCTGTCCAGCACCACAGCAAGTCATTGGAACCACCAAAGTTAGAGTATCAAGCTTTGATTGGCCAAAGTAGTGAGGTTACGAAATAAACCATTTACGATAATTGCTTAGCGGTGCTAACGTTGGACAAAAAAAGTGCGCAGCCAACAACGTTATCGAGCTACTATTGAATAAGCTTTAGGGGGATTAAGTGCTCGCATCAGAGTTGACTAAAAAATTATTAGCTGAAGGTTGCACGCCAGAAAGCTTTGCTGTTTTGTCTCGACAAAGCGATGCTTATTGCTTGGATAGACTTGGAGGTGCGTGGGCTGTTTTTTATTCCGAAAGAGGAATAGATGCTAACCCTATCTATTGGTCAAGCTCGGAAATTGACGCTTGCAGATTCTTCTATGACTACATTCTAAATTTAGAGCATTGGCACTTGGTCGGCTTTTTTATACAAGAAACAAAAGCTCAAGAACTAGAACATAAACTGAAAAAGTTTGGAGTTGGTTCTATTCGAAATGATATACCCGCTTTCAATACCGCCAATGCTCCAAGATACCGTGTGTTCGTTGTCGGTAAAGATATATTTAAAGCCAAAGATCACCTTGGAACTCAGGTAATAAAGTGTACCTAACAATATTTTGAAGCTGAGCAGCTAACAGCTTACTTCGTTTTTATTCGCGAGATACTTTAGCCAAATATATAATGGCCCGCTGAAATGGGCGCTATGTAACCGAGACCGTTTTCACTCTAGGTAACAAAATGAAGCAGAATATCGTGCATATTGCACTTGTAGTCAAAGACTACGACGAAGCGATAGACTTCTATGTGAACAAGCTAAAGTTTGAGCTTATTGAAGATACTTATCAATCTGAGCAAGATAAACGCTGGGTTGTTGTCGCGCCACCAAACTCACATGGTGTAACTTTGCTACTTGCTAAGGCTTCTAAACCTGAACAGCACGATTTTATTGGCAATCAAGCCGGTGGGCGGGTTTTCATCTTCCTAAATACTGACGATTTTTGGCGTGACTATAAGCACATGAAGTCAATTGGTATCAACTTCATTCGAGAACCGAAAGAGCAGGATTACGGCACTGTAGCAGTCTTTGAGGATTTATATGGCAACCTTTGGGATTTACTGCAGCTAAATCCCGATCATCCCATGGCGAAAAGATAGCAATAGCTTTAAATCTAAGCCACTTTTCAAAATATAACTTAACCAACCTCAGATCATTAAACGGCGTACTGTTTAATGATCATCTCTACTGCGGTATCAACAACCTCTGCTGTTTTTGCATCATCAGGAAATGGGGCGTTTTGTATCAACTGTGGCCAGAAGCAGAACGCTTTAATGACCGCTAAAAACTGCGTTACTAACATCTCAGGGCTGTTCGCTTTTATCACTCCAGCCTCAATGGCTGATTCAAACCAGTTGGCCATGGGAGACTCTTGCTTACTGAGCTGCAGCATCGCTTCTTCTATCAATTCTGGTGAGTGAATAGCTTCGGCAATAATCACTTTTGAGGTCGCGATAAATCCTTCCGCTTTTAGTAAGGCAATTTCATGATTAGCAAGTAAAGTAAGCTGCGATTTAAGCGATGCATCCGCACTGTAAGGCACGCTTTCTAACGCGCACAGCATCGACATCATCTCTTGCATAATCGCGCCGAACAAGGCTTCTTTACTGGGGAAATGGTTGTACACCGTTCGCTTAGAAACATCAGCCCGCTTAGCAATATCATCCATGCTTGCTGTCTTAAAACCCTTAGCACGAAACTCTGTAATCGCAGCAGAGATCACCGCTGCACGTTTTATTTCTGAACGTGTAATCTTTTTATCCATTATTTTCAAAACCTTACTCAAGGAGCTCAACCATACACCACACCATTTTACACTCAGCAGTTTACTTTTCAAAATATTTTAGTAAACTACACCGTATAGTTTACTTTTAATAATCACTATGAAGCTAATTAAACTCATTTCAATATTGGTATTTATCGGAGGCATTATGCTGGCAACTTCAGCTTTAACATCATCCAACCATCCAGGCGACGTTAACGTCAGTGAGCAACGCGCGCACCACAAGGCAAAGGGTGGCTTTATCAATACTAGCCCAAGCTTTACTGACGATACTGCCATTCTGCCGCTGCTGAAGCGTTATATTACCGAGACCAGAGTCGACGCTACTCCTACGATGGAGATCCCAGTAATGACCGTCACCGCTGAGCTACTCAGAAACTTACCAAAGAACCAAGACACGGTGATCCGTTTAGGCCATTCGAGTATCTTTTTGCAAGTCGACGGCCAACGCTGGTTGATTGATCCGGTTTTTAGTAAGCGAGCTTCGCCTTTTAGCTTTGCAGGGCCGAAACGCTTCCACCAGCCACCTATTGCACTAACAGACTTACCGTCAATCGATGGGGTGATGATTAGCCATGATCACTATGACCATTTGGACAAAGCTTCAATCAAGCACCTAGCAAAAAGTGTGGCGTATTTCGTGGTACCGCTGGGAGTTGATAAGCACCTTACCGACTGGGGCGTTAAACCGAACCAGATCCACAGCCTCGACTGGTGGCAAGCACATAATAGTTCAGGGGTAACCATTACCGCGACACCGACTCAACATTTTTCTGGGCGCAGTTTATTTGATAAGAATGACACTCTATGGGCGTCATACGTGATTCAATCGACTAACAGTAGCCTCTATTTCAGCGGTGATTCAGGCTATTTTGATGGCTTTAAGCAGATTGGTGAGCGCTTTGGTCCATTTGATCTGACCATGGTTGAAACTGGGGCTTATGATAAAGACTGGGCAACTATCCATATGACGCCAGAGCAAAGTCTGCAAGCGCATATTGATCTGCAAGGGAAGAAGATGATGCCTATCCATAACGGTACCTTCGATCTGGCCTTTCACAGTTGGTACGACCCGCTCAATCAAATCACACAACTGGCCAGTGATGCTAATATCGAGATTGTCACGCCGAAGATGGGCGAGCTAATCGCAGTCAATGAGATCCATGAAACCAGCCAATGGTGGGCTGCGCTAGCCAATGAGCTTTAAGATTAAACTCACTAGAACAAAAAGGCCGTTCGCCATAAGTGTACGGCCTTTTCAAATCTGCATACTCACTGAGCAAATATTTACACTAAAACTTCATCTAACGCCTTAATACATAGCGCGACATTTTCACGACGAGCCGCATAGCCCATCAAACCAATACGCCATGCTTTGCCAGCTAAGATGCCGAGTCCAGCACCGATTTCAAGATTATAGTTTTCCAATAGCTGCTTACGTATTTTAGCGTCATCTATTCCTTCTGGAATATAAACAGTATTGAGCTGCGGTAAACGCACCTCTTCAGCAACCACAAACTTAAGCCCTAAACGCTGCAGGCCATGACGCAACACTTGATGCATGTCAGCGTGTCTCTGCCACGCTTGCTCTAACCCCTCAAGCGACAACAAACGCAATGACTCATGCAGCGCATAAAGTGCATTAACTGGCGCTGTATGGTGATAGCTGCGCTTGCCGCCACTTTCACCCGTCCAATAGCCCATCACTAACGTTTGATCGAGGAACCAACTCTGAACTTGAGTCTTGCGGTTTTTCATTTTCTCAACCGCTTTAGGAGAGAAAGACACAGGAGACAAACCTGGCACACAAGATAGACATTTCTGGCTACCTGAATAGATGGCATCTATGCCCCACTCATCGACTCTAAGCTCAACACCACCTAGTGATGTCACCGCATCGACAATCGATATACAATCATGTTGTTTAGCCAATGCACACAAGGCTTGAGCATCTGATAAAGCACCGGTTGAGGTTTCTGCATGCACAAAGGCCAAAAACTTAGCGTCTGGATTGGCCGTCAATGCACTGGCAACATCATCAACAGAGACGGCTTCGCCCCACTCGTTATCAACCACCACCGCAACGCCACCGCAACGCTCGACATTTTGGCGCATACGCTCACCGAAAACACCGTTACGGCAGACAATCACTTTTTCGCCGGGCTCAACCAGATTAACAAAACAGGTTTCCATACCCGCGCTGCCTGGAGCAGACACTGCTAGCGTCATCTCATTCTTGGTTTGAAAGGCGTATTGGATCAGCGCTTTTAGCTCATCCATCATGCCGACAAATACAGGGTCTAGATGGCCAATCGTCGGTTTAGCTTGAGCAGCTAACACTTCTGGATAAACATCAGAGGGCCCCGGCCCCATCAGCACTCTGCGCGGTGGATTAAACGGTTCGATATAGGGTGCTATTAACATTACATTTCCTTAGAAACTAAATACTTTGCTGTGGTTAAGATTGAACTGCCTTTATACCCATCCTACCTGAAGATGCAGGATTCAGTGGGATGGGAATATGATTTTTCCGAAACAAAAAGCCTGTTAGTGACTGCAGTTTCAGGTTCACTATTATTTTTATTTTCTTTAAGAACAATATTACAAAACGGAACTTAACTCCATAAATCTGCGAGAGTTTCATAAAAAAAGGACGCTTTCGCGTCCTCCTCTCTAAAACAGCCCAAAAATGCTGAATACTGTAGTTTCAGCTCCTAAGCACGATTATCGAGGAAGAGTCGATAAGCAGGACTGTTAGTTTCCTCTTGATAGATGAAACCCAGCTCAGTCAAAAACTGCTGAAAGGCAAGATTGTCACTCTCTGGTACTTCAAAACCCGCTAACACTCTGCCATAGGCCGCGCCATGGTTACGGTAGTGAAATAAGCTGATGTTCCACTTACTTTGCAATGTAGTCAAAAACTTAAACAGTGCACCAGGGTGCTCGGGGAATTCAAAGCTAAATAAACGTTCCTCTAATGGCTCTGGTGGATGACCACCTACCATATAGCGCACATGCAACTTAGCCGTTTCATCCTGAGAAAGATCTTGTACTCCAAAACCTTCAGCTTCAAGGTTGGCAACGATCTCGTCCAATTCACTTTGGCCTTCGGATATGCGAATACCTGCAAACACCACTGCTTTATCGCGACTGCTAAAGCGATAGTTAAACTCGGTCATTGCTCGCTTACCTAGTAGCTCACAAAAACGCAGGAAGATCCCTGGACGCTCTGGCACTTTTACCGCCAGAATCGCTTCTTTTTGCTCACCCAGTTCACAGCGCTCAGACACATAACGCAAACCATGAAAGTTAACATTAGCACCGCTTAAAATGGCGCCGAGCTTTTCGCCAGTACCATTATTGCCAACATATTTTTTCAGCCCAGCTAACGACAGTGCGCCAGAAGGCTCCGCTATCGCGCGGGTATCTTCAAAAATATCTTTTACCGCGGCGCAAATTTCATCGGAGCTCACAGTGATAACGTCGTCCACGTATTCACGCGCCACTCTAAAGGGCTCGGCGCCAATTTGCTTAACCGCTACGCCATCGGCGAACAAGCCCACTTGCGGCAATACTACCCGCTCGCCCGCATCCAGTGCCGCCTTTAGGCAGGCTGAATCTTCAGGCTCAACGCCAATGATCTTCACTTGTGGCATCACCGCTTTGTAATAAGCCGCAATCCCCGCAATTAGTCCACCGCCGCCCACAGGCACGAAGACCACTTCAAGATCACGCTGCTGCTGCACCATCTCTTGTGCCACTGTGCCTTGCCCGGCAATAACCGCTTCATCATCGAACGGTGCGATATACACCCGGCCTTCGCTTTTCGCCAAGCTTTGCGCATGGGCACTGGCTTGATCAAATGCCTGACCATGCAACACCACTTCACCGCCTAAACGCTTTACCGCATCCACTTTGATATCGGGTGTGGTTTCAGGCATCACGATGACGGCACTAATACCGCGCGCCGCAGCAGACATCGCCACGCCTTGGGCATGATTACCTGCCGACGCACATACCACGCCACACTCGCCCTCTGCTTTTGTCAGCTGGGAGATCCTGTTATAGGCACCACGCAACTTAAAAGAGTGCACAGGCTGCATATCTTCGCGTTTAAGAAATACTTGGCAACCTAAGCGTGCGGAGAGCTTATTTAGGCTAGAAAGCGGCGTCACTTTGGCGACATCATAAACAGAAGACAGTAATATCTTCTGCAAATAATATTGCGCTAAGTCCAACTTTGATTGTGATGCTAAAGCCAACATAAACTACCTCTTAAGCCCGTTAAATCAATTAAACCAGTTTACTGGTATCGCGCACTGCACCCTTGTCGGCACTGGTCGCTAATAATGCATACGCTTTTAGCGCCATCGACACCTGTCTAACACGTCCAAGTGGCTTCCACGCATCAACCCCTAGAGCGTCCATAGCAGTGCGGCGCGCCGCTAGTTCAACATCGCTAATAGCTAATTTTATTGAGCGCGCTGGAATATCAATCTCAATGGTGTCACCTGTTTGCACTAAGCCAATAACGCCACCCGCCGCCGCTTCTGGCGATACATGGCCAATTGACAAACCAGAGGTTCCACCCGAGAAACGACCATCGGTGATAAGGGCACACTTAGCGCCCAAGCCACGAGACTTAAGGTAGCTGGTTGGATACAGCATCTCTTGCATTCCAGGACCACCTTTAGGGCCTTCATAGCGAATAACCACCACATCACCAGCAACTACCTCGCCGCCTAAGATCGCGGCAACCGCATCATCTTGACTCTCATACACGCGTGCACTCCCGATAAAGGTGTGGTTTTCCACTTCAACGCCAGCGGTTTTTACGATACAGCCATCGACGGCAACGTTACCGGATAAAACCGCCAATCCACCCTCTTGGCTAAAGGCAAATTCGCGGGTACGGATACAACCCTCTTCGCGGTCAATATCAACACTGTCCCAGCGGCAACTTTGGCTAAAGGCTTTAGTGGTAGGGATCCCTGCTGGCCCTGCTGAGAAAAACTTATGTACCGCAGCATCTTTGCTTTGCGCAATATCGTATTTAGCCAGTACTTCAGCAAGATTTTTGCCTGCCACATGGTAAGCAACGTTATGCAACAGGCCCGCTCGGTCGAGCTCACCCAAAATGCCCATCACGCCACCAGCACGATGCACATCTTCCATATGGTATTTAGGTGTCGATGGTGCAACCTTACACAAGTGCGGTACTAAGCGAGACAAGCGGTCAATATCGGCCATGGTGAAGTCAACTTCCGCTTCGCGGGCAGCAGCCACTAAATGCAATACCGTGTTGCTCGAACCACCCATAGCGATATCTAAGGTCATGGCATTTTCAAAGGCATTAAAGTTCGCAATATTGCGTGGTAATGCTGACTCATCGTCATCACGATAATAACGCGTCGCAAGATCCATAATGCGGCGACCCGCTTCTAGAAACAGTTCGCGGCGATCAGAGTGAGTCGCCAACATTGAACCATTGCCCGGCAGCGACAAACCAAGCGCTTCAGTTAAGCAATTCATTGAGTTGGCAGTAAACATGCCTGAACATGAACCACAGGTTGGGCAGGCGCTGCGCTCAATTTGTTCGCTGTCTGCATCGGATACACGATCGTCCGCGCCAGCAACCATGGCATCAACTAAATCGAGCTTAATGATTTTGTCGGATAACTTAGTCTTACCCGCTTCCATCGGGCCACCAGAGACGAAGATCACTGGGATATTCAGTCTTAGCGCCGCCATTAGCATGCCTGGAGTGATCTTGTCGCAGTTAGAGATACACACTAACGCGTCGGCGCAGTGAGCATTTACCATATACTCAACACTGTCGGCAATAAGCTCCCGTGATGGCAAGCTGTAAAGCATGCCGCCATGACCCATTGCAATACCGTCATCAACCGCAATAGTGTTGAACTCTTTGGCTATACCGCCTGCCTCTTCAATCGCACCAGCAACTAAAGACCCCATATCTTTGAGGTGGACGTGGCCAGGCACAAACTGGGTGAATGAGTTGGAAATGGCAATGATTGGCTTGCCAAAATCGCCCTCTTTTACGCCAGTCGCACGCCAAAGTGCACGTGCTCCCGCCATGTTACGACCTTCGGTACTGGTTGCTGAACGTAATTTCGGCATTGCTTTATCCTTTTTTAGAGAAGGCTTTAGGCTCGAGTATTAGAGGTTCTAAAATACCTAACCTGACCTTCTACTTTAACTCTTTAACCTAAGGCTGTTGCCTCAGATTTTAATATTTTTTCTTAGCTTTATTCTTTCCCGGCTTTCACCGTCTTAGGCTATTTCGGATTTTCCGTCAGTGAGCTAGCGAACATTCCGTAATCCGTCAGCATAGCGTCCGTCTCAGCCTGTTTCAGCTCTCACCGTCTTAGCTTGTTTCAGCTTGCCCGTAAGTCGCTATTTATACCTACAAGCCATATCAAACCCTTGATTGACGGGCTAAAGCCCGACCTACAAAAACTTTATTCTTCTCCGGCTTTCACTATTTCGGCTCTCACCATCTCAGCCTATTTCGGCTATCACCATCTCAGCTTTATCCGGCTTTCAACGGCTCTAACCAGCCCCATTTATCTTCTGTTTCGCCATTAAAAAGACCAAAGAAGCTCTTTTGCACTATCTTGGTTATTTCACCGCGCTTGCCACTACCCACTTCGATGCGATCAATGCTGCGTACGGGAACGATTTCTGCCGCGGTGCCAGTCATAAAGATTTCATCAGCCAAGTAGAGGAATTCACGCGACATGTTCTCCTCTACCACTTGGTAACCTTTCTCGCGGGCTAAGGTGATAATGGTATCGCGGGTCAATCCCATCAGAATAGCGGCAGTCGCTGGTGGTGTGTAGATCTTATTCTTCTTCACTACAAATATGTTGGCGCCAGCCGCTTCGCTGACTAAACCATTGGTGTCGAGCGCAATACCTTCATCATAACCGTTACGTTTGGCTTCGGTTGAAACCTGCAGTGATGACAAGTAGTTACCGCCCGCTTTAGCGCCCGTTGGAATGGTATTTGGTGCTAAACGATTCCATGAAGTGACTGCCACATCAACACCGGCATCCATACTGTCTTCACCCAAATAAGCACCCCATGGAAAGCCCGCGACCAATACATCACATTGAGCATCTTTCGGCGGTGTAATGCCCATGCCGACATCGCCATAAAAAGCTAACGGGCGGATATAGGCGCTCGATAAACCATTGCCCAAAACCGCATCACGACAGGCTTGCATCAGCTCATCGAAGCTATAGGGGATCGGCATGCGATAGATTTTCGCTGAATCAAACAAACGCTGCACATGCTCGGTCAATCTAAAGCCTGCCGGTCCTGCGGGTGTATCGTAAACACGAATGCCCTCAAATACTGATGTACCGTAATGCAAAGCATGCGACATGACATGTACCTTAGCGTCACCCCAAGGCATCATTTCACCATTGAACCATATTAACTCAGCTGTTTTAGCGGCCATATCTTTATCCTTTTGCAGATGCGGTAGTCTTGTTTATTTGACCCGCCAACACTTGGCAGTCCAGTACATCAATTAACTTGTTTATTTGATTAGTAAGCAAAGCAATCGCTCTATCGCTTTGAACCGACATATCGATACTGCTGGTGTTATTGTCGTTGAGCTGCATCTCTAAGCTAGTGACTTTAAAACCACGATGACGGACGACGCGCAGCACTCGCTCCAATACTTCAGGTTGCTGTTGCACGCTAATTGCTACTGAGTAATCGATCATGTTTGCTTCTCCATCTCATCCATCATGTCTTGGTTTGACGCACCCGGCGGTACTAAAGGCCATACATTGTGAGCATCGTCTATCGACACATGCAGCAGGAACGGCCCTTCACTATTTAGCATCTCATCTAAGCCCTCCTCTACCTCACTGGCCAAGGTTATGTTGCGCCCAGGAATATCAAAGGCGGATGCCATTTTGACAAAGTCAGGGTTGTCCGACAGATCGGTTTCGCTATAACGCTCTTCAAAGAATAGTTGTTGCCACTGCTTAACCATGCCCAATTTTTGATTATCCACCAGCAGGATTTTAACCGGCAAACGTCTGCGTTTAATGGTTGTCAGCTCCTGTACGTTCATCATGAATGAACCATCACCAGAAACCGCCACCACAGTGGCACTTGGACGTGCGACTTTTGCACCAATCGCCGCAGGTAAGCCAAAACCCATGGTGCCAAGACCAGCGCTTGAAAGATGATCTTCAGGACGACGAAAATACATATGCTGTGCCACCCACATTTGGTGCTGGCCTACATCGCAAGAAACCACACTATCTTCAGGCAGTTTTTGCGCTAAACGATTCAGCATAGCGGGGGCATAGATCAGTTCACCGGGGCGATCGTAACGCCATGGGTGCTGCGCCTTTAACTGTTGAATTTCCAACTGCCACGCCTCTATCTGCATGCTCTGGCTCAATGCCGGTAATATCTGTCGTAAGTCACCCGCAATGGCGACCTCCGGCATTCTGAGTTTACCCAGTTCTGCGGCATCGATATCAAGATGCAACACCTTGGCATTCTCCGCAAACGAGGCTAAACGGCCGGTTACGCGGTCATCAAAGCGCGCGCCGACGACAATCAATAGATCGCACTGCTGCACCGCTAGATTGGCCGCTTTCGAGCCATGCATACCGAGCATGCCTAAATAACCTGCAGTATCGATACTAACGGCGCCTAGCCCTTTCAATGTTGCAACAGAGGGGATGCCAGTTGCCGCAATAAACTGTCTTAATGGCTCAACCGCACTGGCCATACCGACGCCGCCACCGACATATAACATTGGCTGCTTAGCGTTAGCCAGCAATGCATTTGCAGCATCGATTTGGGCTTGAGTATGCTCCGGCTCTGGCATGACCGCTTGTAACGGCGTTTTGTAATCCACTAGCGCTATTTGAATATCTTTAGGGATATCGACTAACACAGGGCCTGGACGCCCAGATGCTGCAATTTCGAATGCTTGATATAGCGTCGGCACTAACTCTTCAACGCTGGTGACCATAAAGCTGTGCTTGGTGCACGACAGGGACATGCCCAGAACATCAATCTCTTGGAATGCGTCGGTACCGATAACGGCTGTGGACACCTGACCGGTAATCGCAACCACAGGGACAGAGTCCAGCAGCGCATCAGCAAGCGAGGTAATTAGGTTGGTGGCCCCTGGACCTGAAGTCGCAAAGCATACACCGGTTTTTCCACTCGCTCTTGCATAGCCTACGGCCGCGAATGCAGCGCCCTGCTCATGACGACTCAGTAGGTGCTCTACAGGGCTACCATACAAGGCGTCGTAGATGGGCATGATTGCACCGCCTGGATAACCAAACACCGTCGTTACACCGTGTGCGGCGATGGCTTTTATTACTGCGTCGGCGCCCCGTATCATCTGCCCTGATCCCATCTGCACTTGCTCCACTACTCAATTTATCGATAACTTGGTTACTGCTTAATGGCGATACTCAATAATTTGAGTAGCCCTTTAAACGAAAAAACCCCCGTTCCTTTCGGAGCGGGGGTTGTTTGCAATCTTAAACCTAATTAGGTGTGTCGATTTAGCATACGCGGCCCCCGCTGTGATTTAATAATCACGACGGTAATAATCACAATAATAATTTGGGCAGCTTGGTTAAACATACGCGACTCGTATTCCTAAATTTGGGTCTTTGCTTAAATTCGGTATCGGTCTTTTTAAAAGACCACTATTAAGATTTACCACAAAGCGAATAAAAAACACAATGAAAACTTTTGCATTATTAGTAACACTCAAGCTCTAGCCGCTAATCTCGGCTAAATAACTAGGTGTAATAACAACTGACTGCCGTCTCTCTTTATTGTCACTAAGGTGTTATACCAATCAATATAAAGATGTGAGCGCTCAGCGAGAATTTAGCGATTCAGAGGTAAGGCAACGAGTGAAGAACATAGTCGTTCTACGTTTCAGCTCGTTAACACAGCATCTGAAGCGCTAAAACTCGCCTAGAAGGAGTGTTTTTGGCTGCCCACTTCGCTGTTGAATGAATTCAAAAGGGAACAACCATTCATCATCCATTCGCCTTGAAATAGATTGCCAAAACACACTCTGAGTAGCTCACCTTCTTATACTGATTGGTATCGTTCGTTAATGTTTTACTGAAAATACTTAACTGATAAAACAGCTACTCTACTCGGTGCTAGTTCAGCCTTGCCTGCGACACAATTGCGTCACAGGCTTAGCCACAAATAATGTTAGCCTTCTTCAACGATACGTTGCATTTCGGTCATGTAACCGCGCAGCTCTGCGCCAATAGACTCAACGGCTGTGCCACGGATCTCATCATTAACTTCGATAAGACGCACGTTATCCACGCCGTTACCGCTATCCTTTAGGCCGCCGCCTAAGAACTCTGCCGACATGTTTTCAACATAATCACGTAGCATTGGCACTGCCGCGTGGTTGAATAGGTAGCAACCATATTCAGCAGTATCAGAGATAACCACATTCATCTCGTAAAGGCGCTTACGGGCAATCGTGTTGGCAATCAATGGTGTTTCATGCAGTGATTCATAGTAAGCCGACTCTTCAACAATACCTGCTGCAACCATGGTATCGAACGCAAGCTCAACGCCCGCTTTGATCATAGCAACCAGGAAAATACCTTTATCGAAGTACGCCTGCTCGTCAATTTGCTCATCACACTGAGGTGCATTTTCAAAGGCTGTTTCATTCGTTTCACTACGCCATTTAAGCAGGTTAGCATCGTCGTTAGCCCAGTCAGCCATCATGGTTTTAGAGAACTCGCCACCGATGATATCGTCCATGTGCTTTTCGAAGAGTGGCTTAAGGATCTCTTTCAACTCCTCAGCCATTTCAAACGCTTTAATCTTAGCGGGGTTAGATAGTCTATCCATCATATGGGTAATACCACCGTGCTTAAGCGCCTCGGTAGTGGTTTCCCAACCTTGCTGAATTAACTTAGCGGCGTAGCCTGGCTCAACGCCATCGGCAACCATCTTCTCGTAACCTAAAATCGCGCCAGTTTGTAGCATGCCACAAAGAATTGTTTGCTCACCCATCAGGTCAGACTTAACTTCAGCGATGAAAGATGAGTGCAATACGCCGGCTCTGTCGCCGCCAGTTGCGCTTGCATACGCCTTAGCGATAGCAAAACCTTCACCCTTTGGATCATTCTCAGGGTGGACTGCAATCAGTGTAGGCACACCGAAACCACGCTTGTACTCTTCACGAACTTCGGTACCAGGGCATTTAGGAGCAACCATGATGACGGTGATATCAGGGCGAACCTGCATGCCCTCTTCAACAATGTTAAAGCCGTGCGAATAAGACAGTGTCGCACCTTGCTTCATTAACGGCATGATGGTGGTCACGGCGTTAGTGTGTTGCTTGTCTGGCGTTAGGTTTAACACCAAGTCTGCATCAGGAATTAACTCTTCAATGGTACCGACACGGAAACCGTTGCCAGTGGCTTTCTGATATGATTCACGCTTCTCGGTGATCGCTTGTGCACGCAGTGCAAAAGAGATGTTTAGTCCAGAATCTCGCATGTTCAAACCTTGGTTCAAACCTTGTGCACCACAACCTAGAATGACTATATTCCATCCTTTGATGTGGCTGCAGCCTTCGCTAAACTCGCTGCGATCCATAAAGCGGCATTGAGCCAGCTGTTCTAATTGTTGACGCAAGTTCAGAGAGTTAAAATAGTTAGCCATCTGATATACCACCTTGATTCTGGATATTTAAACGGGCTTGCTCAGTACCGAGCTAAGCTGTGATTGAGATCACTATAGCGCAAGCTTTTGATTGCTTAAAATGATATATTCGGAACATGACATTGCGATTTGTGCAACATGGAGAAATAACTGCCACCTAGCATTTGCTCAGCTCAAATGCCATTTCTCGAGGATGAAAATTTTGGATATTCGTACCATCAAACTCTACTTGCACCTGTCAGATAGTTTGCACTTTGCTCGCACTGCGCAGGCGATGCATGTTAGTCCATCGACACTCAGTCGCGCCATGCAGAGATTAGAAATGGAGGTAGGAGCGCAGCTGTTTCAGCGTGATAATCGTAGCGTAACCTTAACCAGTGCAGGGGTGGAATATCGTCATTTTGCTGAGCTAACCCTCGATCACTGGAGCAAACTCAAAACTAAGATAGACCCTAAGCAAGATCTATTAAGGGGTCGACTTAACCTCTACTGCTCGGTTACGGCGGCGTACAGTCATCTGCCCGGCTTACTTGACCACTTTAGACGCGAACACCCATTAGTCGAAATAGCCTTAACCACGGGTGATGCCGCTAATGCTGTCAACGAAATTCGCAATAATCGCGCCGATATTGCCATTGCCGCACTGCCGGATCCTTTTCCTGACAACCTGCATTTTGCCAAGATAGATGACGTGCCACTGTCGATCATCGCGCCGACCTTTCGTTGCCAAGTGCAAGAATTGCTGACCGAATCCTACATCCCCTGGGATCGATTACCGTTTATCGTGCCTGAGCATGGGCCGGGGCGTAAACGTATCGACAACTGGTTTAAAGCGCTCGGCTTAACGCCCAACATTTATGCGCAAGTCTCAGGCCAAGAAGCGATAACCTCGATGGTCGCCCTAGGATGTGGCGTCAGTATCACCCCCGAAGTGGTACTCAATAACAGCCCTGTGCGTGACCGAATTCAACTTTTGTCATCACCCATTGCTATCCCCCCTTTTGAGCTGGGCTGTTGCTGCCGCGAAAAGCGCATTAGCGAGCCGGTAATAAAAGCCTTTTTAGAGGCTATTTAAGCCACTTAACGACTGCTTTTACTAGCTGATTACTCAATCCTTAGATTCAATCTGACTAACACCATCGATCATTAGATTACGTAACCAGCGATGGCTTGGATCTAAATTGAAGTGTTTATGCCACACCAGCACGTAGGCACCAGGTTCAACATGCACCGGCACATCAAGGCAAACAAGGTCATGGCCGGGCAACATATGCATGACGTACTTTCGCGGCGCACATAAGATTAGATCGCTGTTCTCACACAGATCTAGCGCACTAGTAAAGTCAGTCATATTAACGGCAATATCACGCTCTCTATGCTCTAAACGCAATACGTCATCCAGCAGCCAGTGCTCCAAGCCACCAAATGCCACCTGTAGATGACGATATTTTAAAAAGGTATCGAGATCCCAAGGTTCATTGCGTAGCGGATGTCCGGATCTGACCAGACATACCGGATAGTCACGGATAAGTTCAGCGTAAGCCAGCTCATCCGGCAAGTTATTCATATGCAGTAAAGAGCGTTTATCCCACTCGCGGCAGATAATACCGAGATCAATTTCGCAGCGCAGTATCTTCTCCATACTGTCGTGCGACCACGTCTGACTATTAATACTCACTTGCGGCGCTTGCGTTAACAACTGAGGCACAAAGTGCGGAAATACTAGCGAATAAGCGGTTTCAACCAGGTGCATACGAAATCTGCGTTGGCTATCAGCTGGCTCGAAGCTATTGGGGCGGGTAAATTGCTCAAGCCTTTGCAGCACTTCACGCAGCTCCGGCGCTAATTGCAAGGCTCGTGGGGTGGCTTTTAGCCCATAAGCGGTACGCTCGAAAAGTTGATCATCGAAGGTGTCGCGTAACTTACTTAACTGCTTGCTGACCGCAGATTGACTCAGGTGCAGCCTCGATGCAGCAGCAGTAACACTTTGCTCCTCGAGCAGCACCTCTAACACTCGCAATAAATTAAAATCTAGCTGTTTCACCCGTTACCCTCCACACACCAAAACTGACTTGGCCTATGATAGTGTTTTTCAGGCAGAAGCGGTGCTGTTTTCGATCAAAAAAGCCATTAACAAATTACCCTTGCATTGACTCCATTCTGCATACCTATGCCAACAGTTCTGATTTGGATCATGAAAATTAGCGAATTTACAATAAAGACCGACTGATGCTAGCCTCGCTCAATTATGCATAATTTTGATTCTGAGTATTTAATGAAAATTGAAGTATTTAAAGCTGATTATTTAAACCAGCAGCAAACTAAAAACATTGGCTACTTATTGAATAGCTATGCCGAAGATCCTATGGGTGGCGGAGCACCTTTGTCAGCTTTTGTGAAAGACTATCTCGCCGCAAAATTACTGTAAAACAAGTCAACATTGCAATGTTTGCCCTCTATACCCATCCTACTTGAAGATGGGTATAGAGGGCTTTATTAATAGTGTTAATTAATCTTTCTGAGAATATTATGTCCATTGAAGTTTGGTTATCTTTTGTCATAGCCAGTGCAGTACTCACTCTTATTCCAGGACCTTGTGTTTTACTGGTGATCAGTCAGTCCTTAACCAAAGGGATACGCGCAGCTTTTATGTGCATATTGGGAGATGTCTTCGGCGGAGTAATGTTAATGGTACTTTCCTTAATCGGTGTTGGTGCTATCTTGGCAACCTCTGCAACCCTGTTTATGATTTTTAAATGGTTAGGCGTGATGTATATGGCTTACCTTGGTTATTGCCAAATAGCTGCAGCAAGGACAAGTTCCACAGATAACAATACCGATAAAGATCAAACCCTCAGCGTTGCTAGTATGAAAGCTGGCTTTATTGCTTCCTCTTTAAACCCCAAGGCAATCGCATTCTATATGGCATTCCTGCCGCAATTTATGACCCCTGAAGGCGATGAGGTTTTGCAGTTTGCTATATTAATCCTGACTTCCTCTGTTGTTGTCGCGGTTATTTTAGCGGGATACGCACTACTTGCTTCAAGCGCGAGTCAGTTTTTACAACGTAAGAAATCACAAAAGTACCTAGGCTATGTTGGTGGCAGCTGTTTAATTAGCGGTAGCGCCTATATGGCAACGGCAGTGAAATGAAAATTGAAATCATTAATAAAAGAAGATAAAGCGGTTTTCGATACGCTTATCGAGGGGCTTAAACAGCGCAATTAGACCCTATCTTTTCCAGCCCCGGTATTTTCGATGGCCTCAGGTATTTCTACACAGGGTTTGAAAAGCGCAATCATCTAGCACCAGAGTGTCTATTTATTAATGTTTACTCAGATCCAAATTGTTATGAGCAGCACACCACATGCATTACGGTTGGTAAAACAGCTTCCCCCCTGACAGCCACCTCCTATCCAGTCCGAGGCTTTACTCATGGCGAGTTACTTTCGTTATCCACGGTTCCAAACGGCTGCCCCATTTTATATCCACCGTATAACGAGGGGCTTCAATATCTTGATAACCCAACCTGCTCAACCCCTTAAGAGTTTCTGAATATTCTAATGGCAGCATAATTTCAGTGATCAATAACTGTTGCAGGAATAAACGGTAACTGTCGTTATTTTCGTTGTAATAAGGCTTAGCTAGCCCCTTAACAAACAGCATATTATCTTGGCCAGCAAATTCAGCCGCTAAGGACTCATAGTCAGTAGCCACTTTGACAAAGAATAGTCGACTGTTGGTTAGCTTCTCCTTTTTAAAGTTAACAAGAGAGTCATCCTTTAAGCGACTATTATTGTCATTGGGTTGCTCGGTATAAGTTTTAACGGCTTCCTGATAGCGCAGCTCTGCTTTGGCAATTTCAGCGGCATGTCGCTCACCATCAAACTCAAATGCCCAATACAATTGACGAGACTGCGCTCCGTAATAATTGTTATCCGGCAGCTCAAAACCAAGATCTAATAGTTGCGCTTGAGTCACTGTGGTTTCATTACTGTTGTAGGGAGTATAGGCATTATCAGGCTTGGTAGCGGTGCGCCAATTAATACTGAGTAGAATGCCGGAATTCTCTTGTTGCGCGCTGCTGTTATAGGGTAATTCCAGCTCTCTTTCAGTCAATTTTAGTGCTGATGTCGGTGCGCCCATGCGGTTATATGCTACACCACTCAACGCCATGACATTACTGCCGATAAGGATCAGCAGACCCATCAATAAGTACTTTTTCATTGCCCAGCCCCTCCGCCCATTTTGCCGACTTTACTTAAGTCATTTAAATTACTGAGGCGAACTCGCTTAAACACCATCAGTGCCAACAAAGCTGACAAGCCTAGAATAAAAAAGAAGACATATTTCGGCATCCACTCCCACCACCAATCGAAGAACTTGGTGTAGAGGAACAAAATAAAGAACACATTGCCCGTGTTGGTTACCTCGCCCCATTGGCGCTTAACCCCAAGCCAAATAGCCGCAGCTGAAAGTGCAAACCCCATCAGTTGATAACAACCCTCAATTATCTCCGCTGACCAGCTTAAATAGCTTATTTCGCCCCAGTTAGACAAAACGAGTATAGGTAGAAACAGCATGATCATTGCCATAACTTTATAAATCGCAGCAAAGCCATTGAAGCGTCGATGATCGCTTAGATGAGGTATTAAAAAGATCAACAAACTAGGCACTAGAAAATTCTCAGGTCTTTCGCCGAAGCTAATCCAATACATTCCAGACCAACTGCCCATCTTCATCGCGATAAAGCTACTTAGACTGACAATCCCAAAGAACAGTAAAAGACGCGCATTACAGGCGTAGGCCAGTAAAAAACTAAAAGCCGCCCACACCGCAAAGGCATTAGGTGACGGCGTGATGTTGAATATTTGTCCCAACATAGACAGGTTAAGCACAAAGCAGGCAAGACTGACCAAGGCGGCAATTTTTGAGTAATATGCGCTTTTCTCGGCTTGAGCCAATTTCAACGACAGGATAAAAAGGGAGATGGGTGCGATGACTAAAATACTCACTTGCACAGCGGTACTCAGGTAGCCCCAAAACTGATAGAACAGAAAGAAAATACTGGTCGCCATCGCTAGCGCCCCCAGCATTGAGGCTATTCTCATCCCAAGAGAAAGCTGCTTCGATTGACTGCTGGTATCGACGTCATAGCTTTCTGAGAGGCGTTTTAATAATTGCTGATGATAATCATCGAGCTTATTTTTCTGTGCTGGTGAGACTGCAATAACCTGATCAATTTCCAATGCATGCAGCTCTTGCTGGAATGCATGAATTTGATCAACCCGTTGCTGGGCATCTAATTGAGAAAGCAGCTTTTCTTCCATGGATTTATTCTCCTTAGTCACAGCATATAGTGCCGTAATTGATAATAAAAACAACAAAAAGAACGCTTCATAAACGCGCTGCAATAAGTCAATTTACAGCCGTGACTTAAGAGTGATAAATTAACTGGCTGTAGAGAGCACACCTCTAAAGTTTCAATCTAAACAACAGTTGCCGTGACGCTGTTGAATCTACTCTCAACAAAGTACTCCAGCAGTAACGGCAATGGCTAACAAACGGATTTATAGGTCACATAAATGAAAATTGAAGTCATCAATAAAAATGATAAAGCGGTTTTCGATACGCTTATCGAGGGGCTTAAACAGCACAAATATGAGCATATGGGGCCAGAAGAAACAGCTCCTCTCTCAGTCATTGCTCGCGATGAAGCAGACAACATCATTGCTGGTGTCTCAGGTCGCAGCATTTACCGAAACTTTCTTATAGAAGTGGTGTGGGTCAGTCCCGAGGCCAGAGGCACTGGGCTTGGGCGTCAGTTAATGGAACAAGCTGAGATGGAAGCTAGAAAGCGCGGCTGCCTAATAGCGCAATTAGACACCCTTTCTTTTCAGGCCCCTGTGTTTTATCAAAAGCTTGGTTTTGAAATTGTCGGTACTGTCCCCGGATTTCCCGGCAGTCCAGAACGTTATTTTATGCTGAAGCAATATACCGACGGAGCAATGCTAAATGAAACCATTTAAAAAGCTACAATCTGAAAACCTCGGATTAGTGCTAACTATTGCACGTCTATTTTTCATCTTAGGCACATTCGGAACGCTATTAATATTGGTGACACTGGTATTTACGCTGTCTGGTGGCGGTTTTATGAATACTATTGCATTGGGAGCTGTTTATATGCAGTTTCTCCCTTACTGCTTCGCTTTAATCGTGACTGCTTGTTTACTCGCGGTATTGATTGCTGCCGAAGAGTCTTATAGAAAGCAAACACGCAAACCTGTGCTGGAAAGCTAACAATAGATGACCTTGGGATGTTAGTAATCTACAAATATTAACAAGGCCAATTCTGTTATTAATAGAATTGGCCTGCGCTGCACAAGCATGGGCTAAAAATTGGATCATTTTATTCAGGCCCACCTAGAGCCGCTCAAAAACGTCATAAATTAACTCAACTTTCCATCTATGCGAACTATAATTAGTCATCCAAAAGTATCGACACTGTTGGAGACCATATGCCATATCACTCTTCTTGCCCCACTAAACGCTCCATTCTTTACATCAGTTGTATCCTGCTCGCGAGTTACCACAGCGCATTACAAGCTAAACCCAACGACAAGTCAGAGATAAAAATACGCGGTAAATCAATGGAATTGTCACAACAGCAAGTCTCTGCTCAGCGTATTGCAAAGGAGGACTCCTTGCAGAAATCCAGTTCATCAAACAAAAAAGAACCTAGGGGAAAATCAACTAAAAGCAGCGGTTTTACTGATGCACTGACCCAGTTTGATTACAGCCATTGGTGGGCCAGTGATGGCTGGCACAACGGTTTTCCGTTTGTTAATCGCTGGCAAGCCGATGCCATTAGCCATAGTAGTGAGGGGATGCAACTCACCTTGAGTAACCAAGGAACATTAGCGGCGCCTGATTGGGTCTCGGGCGAGTTACGCAGCCATGAGTACCGAGGTTATGGCTGCTATGAAGTCAGTATGAAGCCTGCCGCACGTGCAGGCGTGGTCAGTAGCTTCTTTTTATTTGCCAGCCCCTACGATGTTGCCCCTAATGGCAATGGCCTGCACCATGAAATAGATATAGAATTTCTCGGCGATAACACCAACTTCATGCAGATCAACTTCTGGCGCAATGGCGAGCCAGCATCAGGCGAGAACGCCCTGCTTATTCCACTGCAATTCGATGCTGCATTAGACTTTCACCGTTACGGCATTCGTTGGTCATCGGGTAAAATTCAGTGGTACGTCGATGGTTTATTAGTGCATCAAGTTAACTCAAAGGCGAGCCCTTACATCCCGACAACCAGCGAATCAACCCTGATGGCGATGATGAATATATGGGCGACTCATGAGGATATCTCCACCTGGGCTGGCGAGTTTGATCCTGAGTTAGGCGCAAGCGAAAGTTACTATAAAGATTTTAGCTATCAGACTTTGAAACAATGTCAGTTTTAGTTGGGGCTGACGTTGCTCTAGCTTGAGTTTTATCTTCAAGTACAGGTGCAAAACGAGACATTTGTGGTTCCAATGGTCTGCAGTCAGTGCAGCACACGGAAGTGCCAATGTCGTGATCGCATGTGCAGACACTGCAGTGACACGCTGCAAGTCCATCTGACCTCCAAGGACGGAGGGAATGCCAAATTCTGTATGGAACAGAATTGGCCGTGAAAGCTCGGCCATGACGAATACTATCCTTGTTAAAAAGCCAGTTCAGCACCCATACCTCTCGTTCGAGAACTTGATAACTTCGCTATCTCTCACCAGATCATGGACGGCCTCAGCCATATCTGCACTGGGTTTGAAAAGCGGAATCATCTAGCACCAAAGTGCCTATTTATTAATGTTTACTCTGACCCTGAGGGATCCCCACGAATTTAATAGGATGCTTGTGGCTCCCTAACTAAATCCTACAGTGTCTTAACCCCTACTCACCAGTGAGACTTCAGCAGCTTCAAATTCCAGTCCTTGTAGGCTCTTAACCCTATAAACTGGTTTGATAAAACATTCCGGTGTTTGATTGAGTTTGCTTGGTATTGCCGATGCTTATCTGCTGCTTTGGCGGCCAAACCAAGAAAATAAAGCATGAATTGAGATAGACAGGCTATGAGTAGTAAAACGCTTAGTTTATGCAGGAGCCTTGAGCCACTATCATTCATTTTCAAGCCCGTTTTCACGTCTCTAAAGCTCTCCTCTATCTGCATTCTTGTTGCATAAATCTTAACAATGCTTTTAGCGTTATCGCTCTTGCTACACAGTGAGCTTGCCAGCAACCAAGGTTCTTTTTCTCGTTCCGCACTTGCACGAGACTGCTTACTTCGCCTGGCTTTATCACCCATTGCTGTTTTATCTTTTCGTCCTTTAGCTTTGCGCTTGAAAATGACTAAACGAGATTTGAAAGAGACTTGTTCACCTAAAAAGTAGACGCCGAGATTTTTTGCTCTGCAACTTGATTGAACATAGAGTTTTTTAACTGGATACCAATCATCCTCTGGGCACTTCTTGCAGTGAGTTCTATTTCTAAAGCGACCTACGTAATCCCAGTTAAGCGACAAAATTTGCTTGAACCAAGGGATCCTAAAGCCCGCATCAGTTACGATGATAGGCTTGCAGTCATGAGGTAACATAACCTTAAGTTTTCTCAGAAAGAGTAGATGAGTTTTGGGCTTCTCTTTTTTGTTTAGTGTTGTGGCTTCATAAAGCGTAAGCGAGCGTCCTTGAGCTGCTAGTGATGCTCGGATAAGAAAGTGTTGCTTGCGGTCATCAAGATCTGACCAATCTATATGGATAATTGGCTGCTTCATTGTTCCGACTAACAAGTAAGTCATGCGAGTATAGATGAACTCGATATCACGATATAACTTGGTGTTACTGCAAAGCCTACCTACACGCTTAATCTTATGTTTTTCAAAGGCATTACTATCAATGTCACGGCCAAGGCCTGTAATTGATAGAGAGCCACCATTCATTGAGCTTTCGATTGCTGAAAACAAACTCTGTCGGAGAGTTCTGTGCATTAATGGGGTGACAAGGGAGAGGCATTTTGATAAAACTTGTTTCGCATTCATGGCATTTACCTGTGATTATTTTTGTTTGGCGATAAATGTGATCACCAAATGCCATGAATGTTCCCTTCTTTTTTAATTTATCTTATTGTTTACTCATAATATTTCGTGGGGATTCGTCAGACTCTGACCCCAATAGTTCAATAGTTCAATAGTTCAATAGTTCAATAGTTCAATAGTTCAATAGTTCTATTACAAATTGGGCATAGGCTTGATTGATTTAGCCTCTACAACTAACGCCCAGTTAGATCTCTTTAACGGCAGCACCCCTAACCTCTTGTTTTATATATCAATTTAATTTGTAGATGTTATTGAGAACTGGTTAAGGCTCTTCTCCACTTATTCCTGAAATTGATATGTCTTTTGTTGAATGACTATTTTTTGGTTTTATTTTCTGCGTGGAGAAATATTCGACCCAGTATGAAGCGGGCTTTGCTTTGGAGTATACAAAGCCTTGATGTAAGAAAATATGAGAATTATTTAGAGCGTGAATCAACGACTTCGACTCTACTCCTTCCGCAATAATTCTTATTCCTTTCGTATTACAGTAGTCAACCAGTGATGATAATATTAGTTGGTTCTTTTCAATGTTGGTAATTATACTACGATCGATTTTTATGCAATCAATATCGAGTTCAGATATTCTTGACAAATTAGAATGGCCGACGCCAAAGTCATCTATTGAAAATTCAATCCCGTGTTGCGAGATTTTTTTTAAAGAATAAAGTAAGTTATCTTTTTCACTTAGTGCTAATGAGTCTTCTGTTATTTCTAATATAAATTTTTTCCCATTGAACTTTATGAGGTTTTCGATAACAGACCAAAATGGATCATCTCGGTACTCGATGATTGTTTCTGGTTTTAAATTGAATGAATAGATTATTTTCGAAGACAACTTACCTCTAATAAGCTCATTTATAGATATAATGGCTGTTTTAAACAGTAAGAAGTCTGTTTTTGCATCTAGGTATTTTAAGCATCGTGGTGCTGTCCCAGATTGACTAAGACGACATAAAACCTCAAATGAAAAAACTGAGTTATTTCTAGAATTGACTATTGGTTGTAAGTTGAACGTGATTGCCCTTGTCTTTAAATAACGGCTAAAGTATTGGTAAATAAGTCGATATTTCAATAACTCTGAAAAATACTGATTCGTTGATAGTACTCTGTATGTGATAAATGCAATTAATAGACTCAGGGATAAACTGATGAAAAGTAAAATTGTCAGCTTCTTATAATCTATATACAAAAAAGAGGTTAGTGGTTTAAAAATGGCAGTGCTAAAATCATCCTGAAAATATTCAATGTCAAACCATTTTTGAAAATTATAATTAAGTAAAAAGATAAAGTTTGCATTGTTTTTGTTCAGTATGGTGTCGCTTAACTGTTGATCTATTCCAATCTCTACATAATGCGTGTTGTTTTTTAAAATGACCCTGATGGTTTTGGATTTAGTTATTTTATCTATAACCTCTGCTAATAAAAATGCTGATTCAGGAGCTTGTAAACCGCTAGGCCAATTTACATTGCTAGGGTATAGCCGTTCTGATAATGAAAAACATCCTCTTTCTTTTAGGCTTCCTAGGCTACCATTAGTTATGTTTTTATAAGTTACAAATTCAATATTTTGGAATTCCTTCTTAATTCCGTAAGCCTTGGGGATTACAGAATTGCAGTTTGTTTGAGTACTATCAATAATTTCGTATGATAGTCGGATCAACTCTGACATCATGTTTTTTTTTGCTTTAAACTTATTGTAATCATTGCTAATAGCTAAACAAGACAATAAAAAGAAAGCTACAGGCGCTACTATTAAGATGACATGCTTAGCTATCTGTTTGTTTATATAGTTATTATAATTCAATTGGTTTTATTCACATAAATGCTAAGATAGATTCACTCAGTTTAACAGTATGATCATGACTTTAGTTGTAATAAAAAATAATAAAATCATTAAGAGCGTGAAAAAAAGGGGTGAAATAATGTCTAACCTGTTGTTAATTAGTGTGTTAGCGCAGTGGTCTGTTGGTTACTCTTTTGCCATTATTTAGGCTATAATTATGGGATAAATTAATATAATTGAATACAAACATCACATCTAATGAAAATACTTATAAAGAATGAAAGAACAATTGAAATCAGTGGTGTCGAATACCAGTTGTCATCTGCGGAAATGTTAATATTAACATCCATGTTCGCGTCAAAAGGTAGGGTTTTTAGTCGTGATGAACTTTTATATATTGGTTGGGAGGGGAGGGCTATTTCTCAAAATTCATTAACTGTAGCCATTGCTAATTTGAGGAAAGTTATTGATGTAAGTAATAGTGGTAGGTTTATTATAACCTTACCTAAGCAAGGTTATAAAATAGATGGGGATGTTTTAGTATTTCCACTTAAGAGTGAAGTTAAACCTTCACTCTCAGAGTCAGGTATATATGATAACCCCATATGGGGTGAGCTGATTAGACTCTGTAGTTTACCAAGTAACAAAATATATTTTTTCTCATGCTTTACTATATTGGCATTTTTGAGTGTGTCATTTCTATTTGACACCAAAGTAAAAGAGAGGCTTTATCATACTCCAGATTATAAGGTTTTAATTATAATAACGGATGGCTCTTCTGTGGATGTATTACTTGAACAATTCCCAGACTTGTACCAATTAGACAACGATGGTGCGGGGGGACTGTCTCTCGTCGATAAATATAAATTGGTTGTAATTTTTAATACTGTTCAAAGGGTATTTATCATAGATTGTATCGATGATAATAAAGTTGAATCGTATATCTCGTTTGATGGGCAAGCTGTTATTAAAATGCTGGCGTCAGGAGCTTGTCATGAGTAATAAGAAAATAATTATTTGTCTCGGTTTTTTTCTGGTTTTAATGTTGTTTTCCTTGGCCTGCAGTGAGATTAAGTCCAAAAAGCTCAATGAGTTAAATGGCCGTTATGTGCGAACTGAGATAGTTGCAAAGCTAGATGCTGAAAGCCATGTGACTTTAAAATTATTTTGGGTTATTAATAATGGGCGACATTTTGGAATTATAAAGGACACTGGCCAACCTGATGGTCCGGTTATGTTCAAATTTAAAGGTGAGTTCGCTTATGTTTTTTGGAGCGATAGCTACATATTTAACATCGATGATTTGAACGGGCAGCAGGTGAGTGGATTGAACTATTCAGCTTTGCCCTTTATTCGCAATGTCTTATTCGGGGTGTTGGGAGACAAGGCGGGTAAAACTTTCCGCGCTGAGGTGTTTAAAAATAATAACTTACTTTGCTTAAAAGAAACTAATAGTAACATCACCCGATGTTTATCCTATTGGTAAGCCTGTTGTTGCTCCATTTAATATTGATTCGTTGAACTATTGGGGTCAAAGTCTGAGGGATCCCCACGAATTTAATAGGTAAGCGTCTGCCAAAGCACACCTTTATAACTTAGTTGCCTGCAGCCATCATTGTTTCTCTAAATTGATAGGGGAACAATATGTTTAGCAGCAGCACTAAGCTTGATGTCACTTTGATCTGTGGGATCACCGATATGCGTAAATCAATCGATGGTTTGAGCAATATCGTTGCCTACGAATTACAGCAAGAACCTTGTAATGAACATCTGTTTGTCTTTTGTAATCGTCAGCGCAATAAGTTGAAGATTTTGCAGTGGGCCAGTAATGGCTTCTGGCTACATTACAAACGACTCGAGAAAAATACCTTTAAATGGTCTGGGATCGAAGACGAACAGCTCAGTCTGCGTATCACACCACAGCAACTCGATTGGCTTATCGCAGGGCTCCCCCTCACACAACCCCATGCTCATCCCGCGCTTCGTTATCACTATCATGACTTATAACCTATGATCATAAGCAGGATTTATTGATCACCAATTAATCTAAATAAACACAAGAAGTTAGATAGCACTCCGTGCATAATCTTTGCATGGAATTAAATCATCAAAATCTCCCTACTGATCTCGTCGAATTGCAGTTACTGGTGCTGAAACTACAGCAAGAGTTGCACGCTAAAGATGTGAAAATCAACTTTCTCGAAGAACAGTTTCGCCTCGCTCAACAAAAGCAATTTGGCAAGAGTGCCGAAGGGCATATTGGCGAGGGCGAAGTGTTCAATGAAGCGTGAACAATTGGGGTCAGAATAAACTTTCAAACTCAACACGTTTAACTCCTGTAGAGATTAAACACAAGCTAATGTCCTACATAAAACGCAAATTGAAACACCAATCCCCATCGAAGTTGCCGAAGTACGTTGAAGAAAGGGCCGTAATGCCCACACGGACGTGGGCATAGCTTTTGCGAGACAGGATGTCCCATCGAAAGCGTTAGGCTATTTCAAATAAGTACGAGGAAGACAACTTCGTCGGGGCGTCATGGTGGATGCAAGGAGGATAAGGACGAGCAGTCCTTCTTGCTCGGGTGTGGGCGAAGCGCCACGACTTTTATCAAACGAAGTTTGATTATCCAAGCTCAAGTGAAACTTGAGCAGCCCCAAAACAAACCCAAAGTATGAAATTAAAATCAGATCCAACCTAAAACCCACTTAAATTCAAAACTTTGACTAGGCTTAAACAAGTCTACAACTCATAAAACAAAAGGATTTGTTAATGGCATTAGCCTGTGTTGAAACCCGCGCCAGTTGTGGCGTCGACGCCCCTCCTGTCACAGTAGAGGTCCATTTAAGTAATGGCTTGCCTGCATTCTCTTTAGTCGGACTCCCCGAAGCCTCTGTAAAAGAAGCCAAAGAGCGGGTACGTAGCGCACTGATTAACGCGGGGTTTGAGTTCCCAATGCGCCGCATTACCGTTAACTTGGCGCCTGCTGACCTGCCAAAACAGGGGGGGCGCTATGATCTGCCGATAGCGATTGGCATTCTCGCGGCCTCAAAACAAATTCCACCTAAGTCGATTGAACAGCATGAGTTTGTCGGTGAACTGGCCCTCTCCGGTCATGTACGTTATTGCCAAGGGATCCTGCCAGTCATTGTGGCAGCCAGCCAAGCAAACAACCGCCTAATACTGCCGATTGATAATCGAGCCGATGCCGAGCTCGTCGGCTTTAATAAAGTGTTATTTGCCACCCATCTACAATCAATCGCTGCTTATTTACATGGTCAATCTGAGTTACCCAGCATTGATCTTGGACTGGAATGGATCACCCCAACGAGCAACACTAGCGACGCCAGTAACTGTCTCAGTGAAGTAATAGGCCAACAACATGCGAAACAAGCATTAGAGATAGCCGCCGCAGGCAACCACAACCTATTGATGCTGGGTCCGCCAGGTACTGGCAAGACAATGCTCGCCAGTCGCATGATGCAGCTGCTACCGCCACTTAATTATGAAGAGGCACTCGAAGTCGCCTCGATTCACTCTGTTGCCGGACACGATATGCAGCCGCAACAATTCTATCAACGGCCGTTTCGAAGCCCGCACCATACCAGTTCTGCTGTTTCATTAGTGGGCGGTGGCGCTATGCCAAAACCGGGGGAAATATCCCTCGCCCATCGCGGGGTACTTTTTCTAGATGAAGTGGCTGAATTTCCGCGCAAAGTTCTCGACTGTCTGCGTGAGCCGATGGAAACCGGTGAGGTGAGTATTTCTCGTGCTGCGGCCAAGCTTAATTTTTTATGTCGCTTTCAGCTGGTGGCGGCCATGAACCCCAGCCCCTGCGGGGATGTGAATAATGCCAGAGCCAGCAATGAGCAGATCATCCGCTATTTATCTAAGTTGTCAGGGCCGTTTCTCGACCGCTTTGATTTAACTATTGATGTCCCCAAACTACCTCTAGGTGCGCTCAATAGCAGTGGTACTCACGCCGAAACCAGTGCAACTGTCGCTCAACGAGTGCATGCAGCAAGAGAGATTCAGTTATCACGTTCGGGTACGCTCAACAGCGACTTAAGCGGCAAACAACTTAAAGATGAGGCGCGATTTAGCGCAGCAGATCTGTTATTTCTTGAGGAGAGTGTCAGTCGATTAGGGTTATCGGTACGCAGTTACCATCGGCTACAACGTGTTGCTCGCACCATAGCAGATCTGCAACAGGAACAAGATGTATCGCGGAGCCATATCGCGCAAGCGTTAGGTTACCGAGCCGTAGACCGCTTACTGACTAGCTTAAACCAGTACTAAGCAGTATGGACTTAGTGGAACCGTACTTAGATCGACACCTTCAGATCCACTGTCAATAGTTGACTCGCTAAAATAGCTCATTTGCTGGTTTTATCTGCAAAAATTAACATCTAGATTGAGACAAATCTTTACAACGAGTACTATAGGTCTCCGTTTTTTATCCTGGGGATCTCAATGGGCGCGATTGTGTCACGCATTACGGGAAGTTTAGCGTTCTTCTTTTACATCATTAATACTATCTTTTGGGTTACTCCCATTTTAGCGTTCAGTATTTTTAAGCTAATTCCTCTCACTATTACGCGTACTGCCTGCACCTATTTCCTCGATTTCTGTGCCAGTTCATGGATCCGTTGCAACGGGGTGGTTGAAGACATTTTCCATCCTGTCACTATTGATGTTCAGGGTGATGCACAACTGTCGCCAAAAGAGTGGTATATGGTGATAGCCAATCACCAAACTTGGGTCGATATTTTAATTTTGCAGCGGGTGTTAAATGGCAAAATTCCCTTTCTGAAATTTTTCCTGAAACAGCAATTAATCTTCGTGCCGATTTTAGGGCTCGCTTGGTGGGCACTGGATTTTCCTTTTATGCGCCGCTATAGCAATGCACAGCTGCGTAAAAATCCCAAGTTGCGTGGTAAAGATATCGAGATAACCCGTAAAGCCTGCGCTAAATTTAAAAGTAAGCCAGTGAGCGTGATGAACTTTGTTGAGGGTACTCGCTTTCATCCCGGTAAACATCAAAAGCAAAACTCGCCTTTTACCCATCTGCTCAAGCCAAAAGCTGGCGGTATGGCTTTTGCACTATCTGCAATGGGTGACCATATCCACAAGTTGGTTGATGTGTCTATTTGCTACCCCGACAAAGTGCCTACTTATTGGGAGTTTATTAGCGGGCAAGTTAACGAGGTCAAGGTACATATTCAAGTGCGCGAAATTGGCGAATCGCTACGTGGCGATTATATTAAAGATCGTGAGTTTAAGATTGAGTTCCAAAACCAGCTGAATCAAATTTGGCAGCAAAAAGATCAAGTGCTTACTGAGTTAGCACAAGTTAAAACATCCAGAGAAGAGGCTTAGCACAAGATGTTGAATTTTTTACCCGGCTCACTTTTGTATTTTATGAGCACTACTTTACTGATCATCAACACCATTGTCTGGACCACTCTGATCTCACTTGGCGGGATCATAAAACTGCTGCTGCCTTTTACCGCTGCACGGGTGCTACTCACCCGCCTTATGAACCGCTTTATGTGGGGATGGGCTAGCTGTAATGGCGGCATTTTGAGGCTGCTAGCTGATATTGAATGGGATGTTGAAGGCCTAGAAAACCTCGATCAGAAAAGCTGGTACTTACTTATTAGTAACCATTTGAGTGGATTTGATATTGCAGTGCAAACTTATGTTCTGCGTAATAACATCCCTATGCTTAAGTTCTTTTTGAAACGTGAACTCATGTATGTACCTTTTCTTGGTTTAGGTTGCTGGGCACTCGATATGCCATTTATGAGCCGAACCAGCCCGGCAAAGTTAAAGAAAAACCCTAAGCTAAAAGGCAAAGATTTAGAGAGCACTCGTAAAGCCTGTAAGAAGTTTCGCTTTATGCCGACCTCGATAATCAACTATGTCGAAGGCAGTCGTTTTACCGAAGAGAAGCATAGACGCCAAGGCTCACCTTACCGCTATTTATTACGCCCTAAGGCTGGCGGGATCGCTTTTGCTTTATCGGCTATGGGTGAGCAGTTTACTAACGTGCTTAACGTGACCGTACTCTATCCTGAAGTATTTAAGAAAGATGCTTTGCATGAAGTCATGCATGGTCGTTTGAAAAAAATTGTAGTGCGAGTAAAAGTCCTTCCTGTACCCGAAGTTGATAATAAGCGCTACTTCTCAGAGTCGAGTTATCGCGTTGAATTTCAACGCTGGTTAAACCAACTTTGGTTAGAGAAAGATGAAGAGATCCACCAGTTAATGATCAAGCATGGTGCACCAATCGAGCAAATAATAGAGAAGAAAGTGTCAGACTAGATGCTTATAGTTGAATACGAAGGTGCACTCAGTGCACCTTTTTTGTTGCTTGATATTCACGCTAATCATGAAGCTATGCAGCACTAACCTCAAAGAAGCTGTAGATAGATAATGCCTCCCGTTCTCGGCTCTTCATACAAGCTTTTGCTTAATCATAATGCCCATCCAAAAGCAGCCTTACCAACCAAACGCTTTACCCAACATAATCAACACCTTGCACTAAATAAGTGATTTATCCAATAGATCTCACCAAATGTCATCATAAAAACCATGTGATATTGTGAACTCGGCACCTAGACAGCAATACTTTCGACCTATATATTGATAGCCAACTTAACATTTACTCAACACCCGCTTCACAAGGTATCTTTCATGTCTGTCAATTCCCCCAAGCTAAAAAATGCCTCTTTGGCGTATTTACTATTGATATCCACGTCGCTACTAGGTTGCACGAACATCACCAACCAGCCAGCTCCTCGTATTCTAGATATTGATAGCACAAGCTTTGCTAAGTATTGGGTAGCAAAAGACAAGTTAATTCATTGGCAGAAAAGTTTACATACGACCTCAGAAGTTGATATTGAGTTGACAGGGACTCAATACCTAGTCTCCTTCGTCGTTGATAGTGACGGACAGATGCAACAACTAGAAATAATCAACAGCACAACGGGAGAACTTCTCGATAAAGCGCGCACAGCCAAGGCATCTGAACAACAGTTTCATCCAACAGTGCAAAATAGTAGCCATCAAGCTGTGCGGATTAGCACCAGCTTTCGATTATAGAACTAGGTAACAAGCAGTAAAAAGCAGCCACAAAAAAGCTCCCATTGGGAGCTTTTAGTTTTTAGCACAACGCAGCAGTATTACACTCGTCGCTCAACCAGTTTAACCCAGCCTTCAGGCCCTGCTATATGACCCTTTTGGATCTCTGTTAGCACGTTGTAGATGCGCTTAGTATGCTCTCCCACATTACCATCACCGACGGTGACGATGCGGTTATCTTCAAAGATATAAGAGCCGACAGGCGATACAACTGCTGCTGTACCAAAGCCGCCCGCTTCAATGATTTCGCCTGATTCTAT
This sequence comes from Shewanella sp. KX20019, assembly GCF_016757755.1. Classification (NCBI taxonomy): domain Bacteria; kingdom Pseudomonadati; phylum Pseudomonadota; class Gammaproteobacteria; order Alteromonadales; family Shewanellaceae; genus Shewanella; species Shewanella sp. KX20019. The sequence continues at coordinate 4,724,929 of NZ_CP068437.1, forward strand.
ATCGGCAATAAATTGATCCAGCATCACTGTTTCTTGGCGAACGTCGCAACCAAGTAATTCACCTAGGTCGAGAATTGATTGTGAAGTAATAGACTTCAAGATGGTGTCGGTGAACTTAGGGATGATGATGCTGCCATCTTTAAGCACATGAAAGTGGTTCATCGCACCCACCTCTTCAATCTGCTTGTTGTTAGCATCTAAATAAAGCACCTGCGCAGCACCATACTCCGCCGCCGCCTTACCCGCTTTTAATGATGCAGCATAGTTGCCAGCCGCTTTAGAGGCGCCAGTTCCGCCAGACACTGCACGGTGGAAGCGTTCACTGATCAGCAGACGAATCGCTTTATCAAAGCCATCACTGTAATAAGGACCACTCGGGCTAAGCATCACGCAGAAAGTGTACTGCTCGCTCGGGCTCACCGACAATCTATCTTCAGTCGCAAACACAAAAGGGCGAATATAAAGACAGGCGTCTTCCTGCATGGGGAACCACAATCTATCGACATCAATTAAGGCATTAATGGCTTCTATTTGCAGTGATTCTGGAATCGCGGGGATACAGATAATATCAGCAGAACGGTTTAAGCGTTCGGCGTTTTTATCAATTCGAAAGGTGTAAATTTCACCATCTTCATGTTGGAATGCTTTAGCGCCCTCAAACACAGATTGGCCATAATGCAATGCAATTGCACCTGGCGCGACTTGAAATGGGCCGTATGGCACCACTCTAGGATCACACCACTGACCATCGCGATAATCCATTAAAAACATATGGTCAGTTCTGAGGTTACCGAAACCAACATTTGTGCTTGGTTGGAACTGCTCTGTACGGCGCTCTAACGCAGGTTTTAAATTATAGTTTATTTGCATTGCATACCACCTTGAATACTGACTGAGCAGACTATGCAGTGGTCACAAAAAAGTCAAGCTAAACGCGGGCTAGCATTAAGATCTTCAAGCCCTAACCTGTAAAGCTAAAAACGCATTTAGCTGCGCGCTTTCCCTTTACAATGTGACAGTTTACCAATCGCTAAACAGGTGTCACAGGTGCCGATTTTCCCCTCAGTGCGTTCTAAAAAGCCCTTCACTCGCAATGACAAGTCTTGCATCTGCTCTTGAGTAATTGGTTTACGCCACTGGTATCGATTCATAATGCGACTGACATGTCTAAACCAAGTAGTATCATCCGCAACAAAGTATTCCTCCTCCATCAAACGGCTCTGATAAGAAGACGTTGCTCCAGCTAAAAAGAAATATATCGCCTGGCTCAAGTCACTAATATCTGTATCGGTTGCTTTTAGCTCCCCTAATTCAACAGCATCTTCTAATGGTTGTTTAATTCTACTCCAAAACAAATTAACTCTACTTTTTAAAATAGATATTTTTTCTGGGCTTGCTAATTGCCAAAACATACTATTAATAGACACAAGTCTCAAAATATTAAATATTGGGCTTCTCTTCACTATTTCGAATGTGAATATTATCGCCAGCAGAGATTTATCATTAATAGTGATTGATGGATTTTCTTTTAAAAATAATGGTATCTGGCTTGATGTTGTATTCCTAAGAAATAAACAAACTAATACATCTTCTTTCGATTCAAAGTATTTATAGAGAGTATTAGTTGAGCAGCCAGCACCTTTGGATATTTGAGAAAACCTAAATGATACAACACCTTGAGTATCAACAAGAGACTCTGCTATATCGAGTAACTGATTACACCTAATAGCATCAGCATGAGTGTTAGGGCATTGCATACACAGTTCCAATAAATACCTTATATTAATATATTACGAAACCACATATATATAGATAGTGAAAAGAAACATTTTCTTGATGGGCTACACAAAAAACTTTCCCAACGAATACAAAGTGTGATTTCAAGCATGATCAGCGGCAAAGTATAAGCATATTGTTACCTCAAGTTAATTGGAGACTCAAATATGCAAACAAGACGTTCATTTTTAAAGTTTGGTGCTGGAGCCGCTGCTATTGGTGCATTATCACCTCTTTCAGTAAGTGCAAATTCTTCTAATATAAAATGGGATGAAGAACACGAAATAATTATTGTAGGTTCAGGTTTTGCTGGGTTAGCAGCCGCTGTTGAAGCGGGCAAGTTAGGCGCAAAAGATATTGTCATATTTGAAAAACTAGGCGTATACGGTGGCAATAGTACTTTAAACGCTGGCCAAGCCTGCTTCGCCAATACTGACCTGCAAAAGAAGCTCGGTATTGAAGATAGCGCAGAACTAATGGTGCAAGACCAACTTAAATCAGGTCGTGGCTACGCCAGTGAACAATTACTAAAGCACAGTGCAGAGCTAGGCCCATATATTTACCAGCTTACTAAAGATTGTGGTTGCGTATATCGCGACCACATCATCAACACGGGCGGCACTAGTGCCACACGTAGTCACCAAGTGGTTGAACGTAGTGGCGCTGGATTTATTCGCCCTATGCTAAAAACAGCACGTAGCTACGGGGTTAAAACCAAAATTCGTCACAAATTTGAACATCTAATCACCGCTAAAGACGGTAAAGTTCTAGGTATTCAAGTGCGTCGCGGCTATCACTTCGGACATGAAGATTCTGGAGAACTAATCAATGTAAAAGCAGAGAAAGGTGTATTGATTGCCACAGGTGGCTTTGGGGCTAACGTTAGTTTCCGCCAAGCGCTTGATCCAAACCTAGGCAGCGAAGTGGGCTGCACTAATGCTCGCGGCGCTACCGGTGACGGCCTGATTGCTATGCTGGCAGAAGGCGCTATGCCTATTCATTTGAGCTTCATTCAATCAGGCCCTTGGGCTTCTCCAGATGAAGGCGGCTTTGGCTACGGCGCTGGCTTCTCCCTATATAACTTCCCACACTCTATCGCGATTGACCGCAATACCGGGCGGCGCTTTATGAATGAAACAGCGGATCGTAAGACTCGTGCTGATTTAGAGGTTCAGCGTCGTGATAAAGATGGCAATCCTAATCCCGCACTGCTTATTGCCCCAAAGCATGAAGCGCAAAAAGATCCGTCAATGGCAAATGTTCTCAAGTACAACGTGGCTTGGGAGTTCGACAGTGTGGAAGCCATTGCCAAGCATTTCGACCTACCTAAAAAAGAGCTTAAAGCCCAGATAGATGACTGGAACAAGTATGTCAAAACTGGTGAAGATCCTCAGTTTGGAAAGCGGATGAACATGAGCACTGGCATCTACCTTACCGCGCCATTTATTGTGCAACGCTTATGGCCAAAAGTGCACTACTGCCAAGGCGGCATTCAGATTAACGCTAAAGCTGAGGTCATTGCCGCTAAAACAGGTAAGAACATTCCAGGCCTATATGCCGCAGGTGAAGTATCGGGTGGCGTACACGGTGTAAGTCGTCTTGGTGGTTGTTCAACTCCTGAGTGTATGGCATTCGGTGTTACTGCAGCTCGTTCAATGATGAAGGCATAAGGAATATTACGATGAAAAAAATCAACACTTTACTTGTGCTTATTCTAGGTGGCTGTATCGCATTATCTGCACAAGCTCGCGACAAACGTGATTACCACGAAATGGTCTACGACTCAGGTTGTAAAACCTGTCATGACCAAGGTATGAAAGCCTTCCCATCAGACAATTCTTGCCTGCAATGCCATGACATGAGTGAACTGGCCGAACAAACAAAGCGTGAAGGCCATGAAGCAAGACAAAACCCACATGACAGCATGCATTACGGCCAAGAAGCACCTTGTATGGAATGTCACGGAGAGCATAAACCAAAGCAAGCCATCTGCATGGATTGCCACAACTTTGATTTCCCCAAATTTAAGCAATAAAAACTGAAAAATCTAAAACATAAAGGAATAAATGATGAAAAAACTACTCGCGATGTCTGCCATTCTAGTTACAGGTTGCGCTGTTGCAGGTGATAAGCCCGCTGATAAACCTTGGCATAATGATAAGCCAACGCTATCAACGATTAATGCACCAACCAAGGTTATGCCAATGGTGTGTAAGCAAGAACAAGCTATGGCCTATCTCAAGGAGCTTCAATCTGGCGCCAAAGATATCTACAACATCAAGTCAAACGATCATGGTGGTAAGGGTGCCAATGAATCTGGTTGGTTAACTTGGCGTGTAGATGACCCGAGCAACCTAATCCCTTGTCCTGAAGGCGGCGCAAGTGCAACGGAAGTAGGCATGTGCTGGAAAGAGCTTAACGACGAACCTACGGTTATTGGTTTAGTGCGTGTAGCACCAGGTACTGCCGCGCCACATTACCACCGTGAAATGGAATGCTACTACGGCATAAGCGGCCAAGGGTTAACTTGGGCACAGGAGCGTATGCAACCATTTGGTCCTGAAGACTACATAGAGATTCCAAGTAAAGCGATGCACTACACGCCTAACACTTATGATGACCAAGATTTGATCTACATGTACTGGTTCCCACTTGATGGCAAGTTCTCAACATTCAAATATCAATGGCCACAAGATGTAGGACCAGGTGAGCAATTGATGTTTGATTTCATTCCATACACTGACTCTAAGTTAGTACGCTCAGGTAACGGTGGTTACGGTTGGGATGTAGTTAAAAAGTCTAAGTAAATACACTTAGAACTCCTGATTTCCCCACCTCCCAATGAGAATGAGGTCGAGTTAAATTGGTCTCATTATATAATATGAAAAAACTTATCCTAGTGTTCAGTTTACTGTTGAGCCCAACTCTTGCTGCAGCAGAGACGGTGTCAATCCTTTGGAACCATTTAGCCCCCGGCGCAGCTGATCTACCAGCAGAGAGCAATATCAACCCGGCTCTCAATGGTAAAAAAGTTATTATTCCTGGTTTTGTAGTGCCTTTAGATGGCAAAAATAGTGGTTATGTAAAGAATTTTTTGTTAACACCACAGCAAGGCGCTTGCTTTCATAAGCCCCCTTCACCATCAAATCAATTGATCCATGTTTCATTTGATGTACCGGTCGCAATTACAGATTTAGAGAAACCTATCTATGTTGCAGGTATTTTAACTGTTAAAAATGCGCAAGCAGGATTTGCCAAAACAGGCTATCACCTACAGGGCATTGAGGCTATTCCTTACCCGGAACCAACAAACCTCGTTAGTACCTCTAAAGAGCACCAACACTAAATCAACGTTTAGGTAAGCAAAGTACAAGGTTAGGATGATGAAAAATAATAAATTTATGCTCTCACTGCTGACTACAGCAATCGCACTTTCAAGCTCGGCAGCATTTGCTGAAGAAGAACAAGAAGATGGTATTAACATAGGCGGCGCGGTGCGCGTTAACTATGGTTACAAAGATTACAGTGAAGCCTCAAAAGACAAGGGCGGCGACCTAACCTTTGATATGGCGGCGATTAAGTTTGACGGTAAGAAAGGTGACTGGGGATTAGCGGCGGAATACCGCTTTACCTCAAACACTAATTACATCAAATATGGTTACGCTACTTACGATGTCGATCCTGATTGGCAACTGCAATTTGGTATTAACAAGGTGCCATTTGGTAACCGTGATTTTATCTCAAACAGCTGGTGGTTTGGCCTGCCTTACTACCTTGGTTTCGAAGATGACCATGATGTGGGCGTAAAGGCTATCTACGAAAGTAGTGGCTGGCATACAGACTTAGCCTTCTACAAGAATGCTGAATATGGCCCAACCGAGAACAAACGTTACTCAACAGATCTGTATACTGGCACTATCAATGGTACCGAGTATAACAACGAAGAGACTAACCAGTTCAACGTACGTCAAACTTATACCGCTGAGCACGAAGGCGGCCAGACAACGTTTGGTGGCTCAGTGCAATATGGCCAGATCTATAACAGCAAAACCGGCAACAATGGTGACCGTTATGCCGTGGCACTGCATTTAGACAGCAGCTATAAAGATTGGAATCTACAGCTACAAGCGATGCAGTATGAGTACGACGCGGCAGATGCTGAAGATCCCAACAAAATCGGTGTGTCAGTGGTTAGCTGGCAGTATGAGATCGCCTCTAAAGGTCAATCATACAGCGTCAACTTGGCTAAAACATTCAACACCGACTGGGGCAGTGTTAAGTGCTACAACGATTTTGGCTTAATGACCCCTGATGTTGACGACGATGATTACGACAACAGTATGCAAAACGTGACTGGTTGTGCGATTTCAGCAGGTCCAACTTACACCATGGTCGATTTTGTCATGGGTAAAAACATGACCTTCTCTACAGCCAATAATGACCACGTCGGTTTACCAGAGATGGGCGATGATTGGGACAAGCGCGTTAATATCAACTTCGGCTATTACTTCTAAGTAATAACCTAAACTCATGGTAATTGCTCCCCGCAATTTGTACACGATTACCTCGAGTTTTCATTTTTGGATCAGTGACATCATCTCAAACATCACCGCTTTTATTCGATCCAGCCCTTTTATTGAGGGCTTTTTTATCTCCCGATGGCCTCTAAACGTGAACAGTCTGAATGGGGAACACTCGATGCACAAGCTAATGCGCTGCATGCTGAGCAACTCATATGATCACGGTAGTGTTTATCGAAAAACCGAATCGTCTGGCTTTCTAATGAATCAAATAACTGCTGATTAAGCGGCTTCGACCATTTGTATTGCGCCATCAGTTTCGACAAATGGCGGTAACAGGTTTCACGGCGATTCGATAGGTATTCGGGCGCAACTAACTGGCTTTCGAATTGAGTGAGGGAGCCGGTTAAATAAAAAGTGATCCCTTGTACCAGTTCCTTAACTTGCAGCGGTGTCGCATCAAGTTCGCCTTTTTCAACCGCCTCATTGAGCGAATCAGTAAACCAGCCCCAAAAAGCATTGATGCGCTTTTTAAATCGTTCCACCTTCTCATCACTGGCAAGTTGCCACACCATGGTATTGACTGACACTGAACGTAGGGTGAAAAAACTCTTACTGCGTTTAATGGTTTCGAAGGTAAACAAAATCGGCAATAGCACTTTCTCTTGCGCGGTTAGCTCAGGGGTTTGATCGATAAATACAGGTAGATGATTGGAGGTCGCGCTGCGTAGAAATAAGCAGACTAGAACATCCTCTTTACGCTCAAAGAATTTGTACAGCGTGCCCGTGGAACAGCCCACTTCTTTGGCAAGCTGAGAAAACTTAAATGACACAATTCCCTGTGATTCAATCAGCATCTCTGCTGCATCAAGTATTTGATTGCAACGCATCATCGGCAATGCTTCAGTTGGACATTTCATCATTACAACCTGTATATCTATTTGCGCTAATTATGCGCTGTTACCAATTATTGGTTTAGCTATTGCTTCATTTATCGGGACTAACTTCACGCTAATACCTGTTTATTAGTAGGCTTTGTGAGTTACTTCATACAAACATTCCAACCATAACCATTAACTCAGTATAAAATCCTGTCACATTTCACCACTGCCGCTAGCTAACCACTTTTGAGTAGAGAAAAGATCTTCGAGAACTGACTCACGAATAAATTTGTCACTGAAAAAATGACGTGACTTAGTTCACCTTTAGCAGCCGAATTTGCGTTTATCGTTACCTCATTCCCATTCAGAGGATTCAAGAATGCAAGGTAGAAGAAATTTTTTAAAACTAGCAGCTGGTGCAACTGTTGGTGGCGTAGCGGCAACGTTACCCGGAACAGTTCAAGCAAAGTCGTGTGGCGAGATTAGCTGGAGCGAAACCGTAGATACATTGGTTGTCGGTTCTGGCTTTGCTGGTTTATCAGCAGCGCTCAATGTAAAACGTCAGGGGCTGGGATCTGTTCTGGTTTTAGAGAAAATGCAGGTGATTGGTGGCAACTCAGCCATTAATGGCGGTTGGTTAGCGATTCCCAAAAACCCGACTCAATTAGCCCAGGGGATCAATGATGATTCACCTGAAGAGCTGATTAAAGATCAGATAATTTCCGGCCGCGGTATGCATAACGAAGCGGCACTTCGCCAAATTGCTAACCATGCATTAGATGCCTATGAACTATGTATTGATACCGGCGTTAAATTCAAAAAAGACTTTAATATTCAAGTGGGCGGCCACAACAAGGCTCGTGCAATCCGTACCCAGCATGGTACCGGCGGCGATATCACCACCAAGCTCTATGAAGCGGGTGTAAAGGAAGGCGTTGATTACCGCCTACAACACTACATTGAAGACTTCATCATGGATGGTCAGCAGATCATCGGTGTCAAAGTACGTAAAAACTACCGCTTCCCCGATCTGAAAACCGGTAGCAGTGTGTTTATCAAAGCCAATAAGGCGGTGATCTTAGCTAACGGTGGTTTTGCTCGTAACATGGCGCTACGCGAAGTCGTTGATCCATCACTGGATCCAACACTCGATTGCACCAATGCATTAGGTGCAACAGGTGAAGTCACCCTTACCGCAATGGCTCACGGTGCGCTACCCGTGCATATGAACCTTATCCAAACGGGTCACTGGGGTTCGCCAGATGAAGGCGGGTTCGGTTGGTCTAATGCGCTGCTTTCAATCGGCTGGCATCAAGGTGCAGCTATAAGCGTACTTAACGGTAAACGCTTTATGGATGAGCGCGCCGATCGCAAAACCTGCTCCGAAGCGATTATGAAAAACCGCTACCAAGATGGTAGCCCAGCTTACCCAATCGTGTTGTTTAACTACAACAACTATGCCGAAGACCATCGTGTTACCCGCGCTATTCGCGACAAAATGGCATGGAAGCTAGATTCTCTCGACGATGTCGCCGCGCAGTTCAATATCCCTGCAAGTGAGCTAAAACGTAGCATTAGCGAATACAACACTCATGTTAACGCCCGCAAGGATCCATTGTTTAACCGCAAAATGGATACCGCGGAGGTGCTAACGGGGCCATTTGTGGTATCTCGAATTTGGCCAAAGGTGCACTACTGCATGGGTGGATTAAAAACAGATTTGGCCGCTCGAGTCATCGATGGTCGCTCAATGGCTCCGATTAAAAACTTATATGCCATTGGTGAAGTTACTGGCGGTATCCACGGTGAAGCACGCCTGAGTTCAACCTCTTGCCTAGAGTGCCTCGCAATGGGGATTGTCGTCTCCACAACCATTAAAGCTGATCTTAAGGGAGCCGTCTAATGAACAAGCTATTACTAACAGCTCTGCTGAGCTTTGTGGTGTCACAAGGCGCAGTGGCCGGTGAACTGGTCAAGATGAAGGGCAGTACTAAAGGCCGGGTTAATCACGAATTTATTTACCAAGATGGCTGTCAATCTTGCCATCAAGGTTCAGGTAAGAAAAACGCTACTGATGCCGCATGCGTAGAGTGCCACGGCGACATCAACAGCATAGATGTTGATGAAACCAAACTGGCTATCCCAGAAGCGGATCCGCATAAATCACTGCATTACAACCAAGGCGCAAGTTGCCTTGCATGTCATGGCGAGCACGAGAAAAAAGCACCTGTTTGCGCAGAGTGTCACCGTACTTGGTTTGAAGAGATGTAATGCCACAAATTGAAATACAAAAAATCTAAATATAGATAGGGGAATGATGATGAAAAAAACCACTAAGTTTATGTTGTCTATGGTGGCTACAGCAATCGCGCTTTCAAGTTCAGCGGCATACGCCGAAGAACAAGAAGATGGTATTAACATAGGCGGCGCAGTGCGCGTTAACTATGGTTACAAAGATTACAGTGAAGCCTCAAAAGACAAGGGCGGCGACCTAACCTTTGATATGGCGGCGATTAAGTTTGACGGCAAGAAAGGTGACTGGGGATTAGCGGCGGAATACCGCTTCACCTCAAACACTAATTACATCAAATATGGTTACGCTACTTACGATGTCGATCCTGATTGGCAACTGCAATTTGGTATTAACAAGGTGCCATTTGGTAACCGTGATTTTATCTCAAACAGCTGGTGGTTTGGTCTGCCTTACTACCTTGGTTTCGAAGATGACCATGATGTGGGCGTAAAAGCTATCTACGAAAGTAATGGCTGGCATACAGATTTAGCCTTCTACAAGAATGCTGAATATGGCCCAACCGAGAATAAGCGTTACTCAACAGATCTGTACACTGGCACCATCAATGGTACCGAGTATAACAACGAAGAGACTAACCAGTTCAACGTACGCCAAACTTATACCGCTGAGCACGAAGGCGGCCAGACAACCTTTGGTGGCTCTGTACAATATGGCCAGATCTATAACAGCAAAACCGGTAACAATGGTGACCGTTATGCCGTGGCACTGCATTTAGACAGCAGCTATAAAGATTGGAATCTACAGCTACAAGCGATGCAGTATGAGTACGACGCGGCAGATGCTGAAGATCCCAACAAAATCGGTGTGTCAGTGGTTAGCTGGCAGTATGAGATCGCCTCTAAAGGTCAATCATACAGCGTCAACTTGGCTAAAACATTCAACACCGACTGGGGCAGTGTTAAGTGCTACAACGATTTTGGCTTAATGACCCCTGATGTTGACGACGATGATTACGACAACAGTATGCAAAACGTGACTGGTTGTGCGATTTCAGCAGGCCCAACTTACACAATGGTCGATTTCGTCATGGGTAAAAACATGACCTTCTCAACCGCTAACAACGATCATGTTGGCTTGCCTGAAATGGGCGATGACTGGGATAAACGCGTTAACATTAACTTTGGTTACTATTTCTAACGGATGAAGATGTAGTTAACTAAAGATCTCGGCAAAAGCAAGGTCGCTCCCACTTTGCTTTTGCCACCTAATACTATTTATCTAGCCTACTGACATATCACTTTGATATTGCTCTCACTCCTTTTTAGCCAGCCCAATTAACCATGCCCTTGTAGGGTTTCGCGGCTATTCCCAACAAGACAAAACTATGAAATCAATAATTCAAACTACCATTGTTATTAGCATGGTTGGCACTCTATCTGCACCCTTATTAGCTAGCGAGTATCACTTTGGTGGATTTATCAAAGCGAATGCGCGTTACATTGATGGCGACATCGCTTTTCAAGATAGTTGGACCGGAGGCGGCAGCGTTACTGAGTCAGCCAAACGGAGTCAGTTCAGTGCAGCGGAAAGCCGTTTTAATGCTAGCGTGACACAAGGGGATGTAAAAGGGTTTGCCGAAATCGATTTTGCCGGTTCATCACAAGGTAATGCCGTTTTTTCTAACTCATACAGTCCACGCCTAAGGCATGCCTTTATTGAGTATCAAGCCGTCACCGCCGGGCAAACTTGGTCAACGATGGTCAATAGCAGCACCTTTGCAGAAACTGCCGACTTAGGTGGGCCATTGGTGGGCCAAGCAATGGTACGACAAGCATTAGTCCGTTATCGAACAGCTCATTGGCAATTTGCGCTTGAAAACCCCTATACCTACGGCACTCAAGCTGTAAGCGATAGCGTTCAAACAGCAGCGGGAACAGAGTGGATAGACACCAGTAATGACTACGTACCCGACGCCATTATCCGTTACGACCAACAAGGCGGTTGGGGCAATGTTTCAGTCTCCAGTTTATTGCGTTATTTAGACCCCAGTGATAACGCGCAGTTGGCGGCTGGAGTTTCGGTCGCCGCTAAGCTACACACCTTTGGCAAAGACGACTTACGATTGCAGTTGCACTACGGCAATTTAGGCCGCTATGTTGGTACAGATGCCGCCCGCGACAGCGTCAATGACGAGATAGAAACAACCACTTCAGCCATGTTTGCTTATCGCCACTTTTGGACAGAACGCACTCGTTCAAGCCTGTTTTATGGCCGTACCATAACCGAAGTGGAACAAACTGACCGCTTCCATATCGGCGCCAACGTCTTTACCAACCTAACCCCTGTATTAGCACTGGGATTTGAAGTAGGCCGCTATCAAATTAGTGACGGCTTATCCGCATATACCTTACAACCCGCAGCTCAAGGCTCATCGAATTACGCACAGTTAACCTTGCAATTTCATCTTTAAAAGTCACTAAAGAAAAGAATATTCGCGACCCTGCTCACGAATAAGTTTGTTACTCAAAACGCGGCGTGATCCAATTCAAATTTACGCCGTAACAATCGCTTTATTGTTAGTTCAAGCCCGTTTAAACGAGCACAATATCGCAGCTTAAGCTGCTTCAGCTAAAAACAGGATAGGAATGATGAAACTAAAAATGATATTTGGCATGGCAGCGCTAACATCGGCAGCCGCATTCGCCCAAGGCCCACAATGCGATCACGCACAACTGCCATACCAGCAGATGACACCAGTGCCATATGACAGCACGCCGTATTCGCCACAAGACACAATGCCAGCTCAGTGTAGCAACCCTATGGTCGAAGCATACATTGCCGACTGGGAAGCGGGTAAAATTGATTTCACCACCATCCAATCTAACAGCAGTATTGCTGCTGATCAGCGTTTCTGTAAGACGTTGGATGACGATGGCAACGTGCTAGAAGTTAAAGACTGTGACAAGTCAAAATCACCGGTTGGTTATATCTGGAAAGAGCTTTCAGATAGCCCTATGGTGATGGGTATTACCGATGGTGGAAAGTCTGATCATGCACCGCACTTCCACGGTCAACCAGAGTGTTACTATGTGGTAAACGGTGAAGGTAAGACTCTGGCTGACAACAAGTTCCAAACCTTAGCAACAGGCCAATACTTTTATATTCCAGGCGCTACTATTCACAACACTCCAATCATGAGCGATAAAGGCTTAGGAGTAATGTACTGGTATCCAAATAATGCACATTTCGATGGCTTCAAGTACTACTGGCGTAAAGATGTTAAAAACCTACGCGTTGCAGAAGAAGCATTTGACCGCGTTGATGAGATCCGTAAGCGCGACCTAGATTTAGGCCCATACGGCACTAACGAAGCTGTTTTCAAAAAATAGTTTAAGTGACTATGGTGTGGGGCTCAATAGAGTCCCACATTGACTTAAACCACAAGCTGCTAAAATGCCTCATTAACATTGAAATAAAAACCGCTGTCACCATCACCCCACGCCATATCTAAGCGCAAATTCACTCTTGGTTTAACTTCAAAGCGATAACCCACCCCGCCGTTAGGCAATATTTTACCAGCATCAAACTCACTAACATCAGCTGCGATTACGCCAGCGCCACCCCAGAACACCATGCCATGTCGACCGGGAAGATTGAGTCGATACTCCACTTGAGTCATCAACATCTGCTTATCCCGATAGCGCCCAGATGTGTAGCCACGCAGTAAGTCACCACCGCCAGCCTTTGATAACTGATCCCAAGGCACATCTCCAGAAGTAAAACGGCCTCGAACCTGCCAGGCTAAGATATCTTCGCCACGGCCGGTTTTCATGTATTCGCTATAGAGCGCGTTGTACACATCAAAGTCGGTTTTACTGCCAAGATATTGTCGATAAAAAGCGGCGTCAATTTCTAAAATACGTCCTGATTGCGGGTTTAATACGTTGTCTCTAGTATCATGATTTAGCAGCAGGTTAACCCCGACACTACGCGAACTATGTTCAAGAGCCTCAGTATCAACCGTTGAGTCCAGCGGGTTTATATCATCGGCGCTGGCATAGCTAAAATCAAAGCCAATGCCCACAAAACTGCTCGGGCTCATTCGCTGTAACAACATAGGGTTAATCGATACTATTCGCTGGTTATACTCGACACGGTTAATGTCGGCATGGTTACTGTCATAACCGACACCGTAAAACACATCGGGTGCATCATAGAACTCGGCATTAAGGTAGAAGCGCTGCTTGTCTTGATTGATAAAGGTCTTATTGGCAATCGCAACCCCTAATGCACCATTGGTTGAGGCCAGACCATTAATCACCAAAGATGACAGTTGACTCACCTCATCATCGGGATCAACTTGGTACAAACCGACCGCAGAGATCCCCACCCCGAGATCCATCTCTGGATTATAAAAGGGTCCCGGCAGATAGCTAAAATCGATCAGCTTATCGGGGTTAAACTCACCATCAGCGCCTAGGGTTTGTAAGAAATCCTCCAACCAACCCTGAGACACGTCATCATCTTGTGCTTGGACAGCCTCTATTGGATCTGTCGACTCCGTGGCTGCAACGTAGGGCGCTTTGAGCATACCCGTTAAAACAAGACTTAGAATTAGCGTTTTAGCGATATTGCCGCCAGTCATGGTTGTACCTCTAACTCAGTAAGGTAGCTAGCCCGCTGCTGAATATGCTGCTGTAATTCAATTGAATCTTGTATTTGGTTGTACTCGCTGATGCGATAAAAATCAGCTTGAGTAAATCCATTACGCCATAGCGACTCCGGGATATGACTAAAGCTGGCAGTGAATTTATCCGCCACCAGCAGTTTTTGCTGAGCAATAGCATCAATGTCTATCCCATGAAGGGTGTTACTCAGGGCTAAGTGGTGCGGCTCAACATCCGCTTCATAAAGTTCGGCAATCTCGTTCCATTTAACATGGGAGCTCGCTAAGGCTTTTGGTACTAGATAAGGGGACTGTTTATCACCTAACGCATAATGGCGTTTGAGTAGCATAAACTTGCTCGGCAAGGGTTGCTTTGAATCCCACCATACACCATCAATGACGTCAAATAGCGCATTGGTTTGTTCGATAGCAACAGGCTCTAACCAAGTGAGTGTCGCTGCGAGCCATTGGGTCATATGTTGGTTATATAGCTCTTTATTCATCGCTAGATTATTGTTCAGCAAGGCTAATGCGATTTTGGCGCCCAACATATTGGAGTAAAGATCTTCAGGTGAATAGGCCGATACAGCTTCAGACCAGGGTGCCCAACTGCGATAGCCGTGCCACTGTGCTATTTCATGGGCTTCAGCCATAGAATAAGCCAAGCGCACCGATATGGCCGCAGCAAGTTCCCAGCGCTGAGCGGCTGTTAAACCTGAGGTATCAAAGGCTTTGAGCTCTATGCTGCGCGGACCAATTTCATCAGGCAGCAGGATACTTTGTGGCAAACCCAGTTGCGGAAAGATTCGATAGAACAGGGCAATAGCATTATCCGCAGTATCGCGAACATGGGCTAGATCGATAAAGCCACCGCGCAGGGTGTAAATTTGGCCATTATTCTCGCCACCACGGCTACCATTAGGCGCATCTTTTTGGTAGCTAAAGGTCCCCGCCTCAAACGCGTGCGGTCCAACACTGTCGACCGCTAGCGTATTAGCATAACGAAAGAAGGGGACAGACAATGAGCCCACTTGGACTTTCTGTGCATTGCCAAAAGCGCAGCATGGGCGAACGTCTTCAGGCATGCGCACTAACGGCAAATCTTGCAACACAACGTCCCCCATCAACAACGGGTCTGGCTCATTATCTAGCGCGGCAGCGATCGCAATATCACTCGGTAAAGCGCGTACTTGCCAGTCAGGACTACTACACGCGCCAAGCAGCAATACACTCATCACCACGGCAACACTTTGCCTCATTAACAAAGCTAAGTTAGCTATCATCATTGTACAAACGCCCTAACGGCTTGGCTTATGAGCTCTGGATAATCATTGCTAAGTCCATGAGCACCCTTTGGGATCACCATAATCGGGGCATTTAGATAGTTAGCCAGTTGGATCCCCGATGCTAAGGGAAATACTTGATCACGCTCGCCCCAGATAAGCATGCTCGGCGGTAACGACGCTGTCGAAACAGTTGTGGCTATACGGTCCCTATCGGCCGGTAAACTATCAATAAGCACCTGTTTTTCATTATGATACCCAGCAAAATACTGAGCATATATTGCTGCATCGATAAATGCGGGATACCAAGGAAAGTCGATAAACGTCGCATTGAGTAAACGGCGCATCTCGGTGGCATTTTTCGGCACAAAGATGTCAGTGGCGCTCTCAACAGCAAAGCGTTGATTCAACTCCTCGAGATCAGCATCAGAAAACAGCACCCCAGGGCTGGCTAGCAACACGGCCTTTTCGACCCTAGGCTCGTTAATCATCAAGTCAAAAGTGACAAAGCCACCGTAGGAGATCCCCACGACATTGACCTTGTCAACATTAAGCGCATCAATAAGCTGGCGAACTGCTTGCGACTGAGTCGCGAGACTTGGAGTAGCCTCACTAACAGAGTCACCAAACCAGGCTAAATCTGCGGCGATGACCTGATAATCCTGACTCAGGTCAAGCATCACTTGCTGCCAACTAGTGACTGCGGTGCCGCCAAAGCCATGGATAAGCAGCACTGTTTTACCTTGCCCTGCTTGCCAATAATTGAGCTTGCCACCCTCTGCTAGCGTGAGTTGCTGCTGTACAAAACCCACTTTTTTTAGTGCTGTTTTTTCACTTGAATCAACCATCTCGACGATTGAGCAACCACTGATAAATAGCATGCTGAGCATTAGATAAATAGATCGCATAATTCCCCCGGAACGCCTTATAAAACTTCCGATTAAATGTCCTAAAAGCGGTAACCTAAGCTCATCATAAAGCTCGTTCGTGTGCCAAATCCCAGCTCCATCAATAGGTCGATATTTTTAGTCACCCCTATTTGGCCACCAATCAGGCCATTCCATTTGTCTTCGAGGTGTTGGTTAACCTCAAATTTGGCATTGCCTAGTGGAATACCGATATCTCGCAGGTAACCGCTAAACGTTTGTTCGACATTTTGGTACATAGCCCCGACCCAAACTTGAATATCGTGCTGGTTATAACTCGTTCTGTAGCCTGCGCGAGGCGAGACGACGATGCTGCTGATCTCGCCATCTAGAATATCCAAATTAGTATTGGTGTAATTTACATCCAACAGTGCAAACCAATTGCCAATGCCTCCCACTAGCGTGCCGCCCACGCCATAGGTCGTGCCTTTAAAGTTGAGTTCAAAATCGAAAGGATCGCTAATGCTACTGCAGGGATTGACCGTACATGCCAGTGGCGGCAGTAACGACGACCAGTCAGCTTCAAGCTGCACATTTGCCACACTGCTGCCTTTGGTATGCCCTAGTACCCCGTACAAATTTAAAAATGGCAGCACCCATGCATCCGCTCGAAAGGTGATGGTTTCTGAATCTTGCAGCGCTTCACTGCCGGTTATGCTGAGCAGATCATCTAGGCCACCCAGCCCAGAAAAGGCTACTGAATCGACAATTAAAGGTTGCTCCATCGACATATAGTTGAAGCTAAAGCCAAACGGTTTAGGCAGTTCATGACCCAAATCGATGGCTTCTTGTGCCCAAATTGGAAAGGTGCGGTCGTAACGCACTGTATGTGGCTCTCGCTCGATAGCGTGAACCGGTGTAATACAATACAGCATGACGAATATAGCCATGATTTTTACAATATTAAGCATGTATAGGTTGAGCCTTTACTGGATAAGAATGGACTAAATGTTGTTTCATTGAAGGTCGCGCATAGATTAACTAAGACGAGGCAATACATTAGCGAAGCGTAATTATTGCGCACTAATCTGAAACAAATCTGAAGTGAAAACGATTACAGAAAATCATTAGAGTAAAGAGTCTAACTTTAAAGTGGCATTTTTGAACAAGATTAACCGCTCAAGCGTAGATAGGTGACTTGCGGAATAATTAAGCGTTTAGCTCAAAATGAAGCGGATATATTTAAATTTACTTAAAGCTGAGCATGCAATAAAAGGGGAACTGTTGCCTAAAACCCTTAAATTAAAGTTGCCATTAAGCGACGGCTGCTACAAATTAAAAATAACGCCTTAAAATATTAACCCACTATATATCAGTAAATTAACAGTATTGCGTTCCATTACATATAGCCAAAATAGAAAATTCGGCGATCGCTAATACCATTCAGTTATTATTCAGCTAGCCTCCCCTACTATAGCTCCAACGAAACGAAACAGCCCGATTGGCGATGAGCACAATCAAACATTTTTTAGTGTGGGAGCACAAACATGAAAACTAAATCACTTATCTTAGCGTCAGTAATCGCAACCGTAATTTCAGCACCAACAATGGCAGCAGACTGGTTTATTGGTGGCGGTGTTGGCGCACAGCAAAACTCATATAAAGGTTCAACTACGACTGAAGTAACGGTTGACCCAGGGTTTAACAGCCAAACTGAACATTGGTCAACATCTGAAGATAATGCAGTTTACGAACTAAGAGCGGGTGTTTACTTAAATGACAATAACCGTGTATACGGTACTTATTCTTACAACTCAGATGATTTTGCTAAGCAGCAAAGTTTCTTGATGTCTTACGATTACTTAGTTGGACTAGGCGACAGCAACAAAGTTAACTGGTTTATTGGTGCAACAGCCGGTGTTAATCACGTCAGCCCAGAAACTGCACTTGCTAGCTCAAGCAACAACTTTGTCTGGGGTGGCCAAACTGGTATTATGTACAAGATCAATGACAGTCTAAGCACAGAAATTGGTTACCGTTACCTTAAGCAGGATTATGATGCATCAGCATCTATGACAGTTCAGCCTCCAATGGAAGGCGCTATTGGTAGCACAGTAACAGAGACTGCATCACTCAATGATAGCCAGCAACTATACCTATCTATCGACTACCGCTTCTAAGCAAGTCGTTATATAGACCTTGCCTCACGCTAGCGCACGGGGCATACAAAAAAACCAGCGATATACTATCGTTGGTTTTTTTGTATCTGCTATCTGTTGATACTTATCAACATTATGCTTCGACACTACCAACATCATATTCTCAGCCTCATCTGTCCGCTAGAAAACAGCGTCCCCATTAAAGCAATAGCAGAGTCATAATGTTTTCTAACTCCATATCTGCTATTTATATAGTAAATATCACTAAAGCGAGAATACAGATGTGCGGTCGACTGAATGTTATCGATGATATATTTGTACAAGCATTGATGGAAGAACTGCGCATTAACAATAGCGACGAGATGCTATTTTCTCGTTTTAAAATGCCGACCAATGATATCTCTATCGTCCGAGAACATAACGGCGAGCGCTCTTTGCAAACCGCCTCTTGGTGGCTGCTACAGCAAACTACCTATGATGGCTTTAAGCCGAGTCGCTTTACTTCATTCAATACTCGCTTCGATAAACTCAATCAACCCAATAGCGCAGGCTTTAACGCCTTTAGAGAGAGCCGCTGCATTGTGATTGCCAAAGGCTTTGGTGAAACCGAGAAAAACGGCAGTAGCTATATTTATCATGATTTTGTCGCGGAAAATGCAGCCATCGCCTTTGGCGGTTTATACCGAGAATGGCAACACCCTAGAACGGGCGAAAGCCGCGTATCTTGCTCGATTATTACTAATCCTCCACATCCCGACTTATTGCCTTATCACAGCAAGGCAAGTCCAATGATTTTACCTAAAGATGAAGCCGTGATGGACGCTTGGTTGAGCCCTGAGAATCAACAGGTCGATATGTTTGATGAGCTATTAAAGCCCGCCCTTAGGCATGACTTTATTGCCCAACAGATAGATAAGCCCAGCCTACACAATGCGATCGGCAAGCCATCGAGATTAATCCCCAATGACTTTCTAGCCAGTCAGTGCACCACCACTGAATAATCAAATTCACTAATCAAAACGGCTGCCGTTAGAGTAAGAGCCACTACAGCGTTAGACCCCACATGTCGAATGTCTCTCGGCAAAGTTGCTCTCTAAAATCCGGATGGGCGATATCTATCAAGTCTCTTGCCCGCTCTCGTAATGACCTGCCTCTTAAATTAACGATGCCATACTCGGTGACGACATAATGCACGTGGGCGCGAGTGGTCACCACTCCCGCTCCGGGAGATAACACGGTACTGATCCGCGAAACTGAACCGCGTGCAGCGGTGCTCGGTAGCGCTATCACCGAGCGTCCGCCCTCAGAAAGGCCTGCACCGCGGATAAAGTCCATCTGGCCACCCACTCCTGAATATATTCTGGTACCCAGGGAATCAGCACAGATCTGTCCAGAGATATCCACTTGCAGCGCGGAGTTAATTGCCATGACATTGGGATTTTTACGGATGATAGACGTATCGTTGACCTGCTCGATATCCATAAATATTACCGATGGATTATCATCGACATAGTCGTAGAGTCGCTGACTACCGAGGGCAAAGCCTGTGACTAGTTTACCTGGATGCACCTTCTTACGACTGTTATTGATCACCCCAAGCTCGACTAAGTTAAGCACCCCATCTGAAAACAACTCGGTATGCACCCCGAGATCTTTATGCTCGGTTAAACAGGAAAGCACCGCATCAGGAATGGCGCCGATCCCCATCTGTAGGCAGTCACCGTCACGTACCAACTTCGCCACATTTTGGCCTATCGCGAGACTAACCTCATCGCTTGCGGCTAATGGATGTTGTGGCAGCGGCATACTCTGCTCGTATACTGCGGCAAACTTATCATAATGGATAAAACCATCGCCATGGGTTCTCGGCATTTGCGGGTTTATATGGGCAATTATTTTACCCGCCACCTGACAAGCGGCCAATGTTGCTTCAACCGAGATCCCTAAAGAACAGATGCCATGTTTATCAGGAGGTGAAACTTGAATGATGGCGGTATCTATTGGTTGCTCACCCGACCTAAATAACTTGGGGACTTCAGACAGAAAAATAGGCACGTAATCCGCATCTCCCTGCTGTAATAGCAAGCGTGTAGGCAAACCACCAAAGAAACAGCGATGCCGCAGGTGTCCCTTGAGCTTCTCATCGCTCAGCGATTCTGCGCATTCAGTGTGCAACTGCAATAGGGTCAAGTCTTGTTTGGTTAATGCATGCTCTGCAAGTGCGTTGAGCAGTAGGGTCGGAGTCGCCCCCATTGAGTGAGTCCATAGCGTCTCACCACTCTGAATTAAAGACACAGCTTCTAAAGCAGTACTACAGATAATTGGCGCCATTAAAGATACCTAATGTGATTATTATGTCGGCAGTGTATGAGGTTAGAGCGTTGATTAACAGCGATTAGCTATGTCAGTTAACGATGGTTTGATCTTAAACAACTCAGCCCATATATGTATAACGGAGGCCATTCTGAACACCTCCGCCTAGCGCTGTAATCTACAACCCTCCAATACAAGACTAATGTAGGCTAATCATTGTTGTAATAAACGCAATTTGCCCATCATTTAAATGAGATTAGATCACCTAGTGATTGGCGAAGACCGATAATAAAATCATATAAAAACCCTTAAACCAGACAAAGAGTAATGATTATCAATTGAGCTTTTGAAGAAATATTAATTTTTATGAAAACTTATTAATGGTTATATTAAAAGTTATTAACGAATAGACTTTAATATATAAACATATGAACAAAAACCATAGTCATTAATATTAATTCACACTTCAAACAATGCACATGAAATAAGTGCAAAGCATTTAAGTAAATATAATCAGAACCAATACGAACAACAATAACCACAATAAAAACAAAGAGCTATATCAAACCTAAAACTCAGCAGATTTAATAAGCCCGCCATCTAACAGAGACTACTAAATAAAGATCACGATCACGTATAAATTATTTTTAAATCAAAAATCACAACTCCAACCATACCTATTTAGTAATAGTTGCACATTCAAACTACAATTCACCTGCAAAATAATTAACATAAAAAACACCAAACCATAAAATATTTAACTGTAAGGCCAAGATGATGAACAAATGTATTTTCACTAAATTACTTTGTGGGATATTCGCTTTCGCGTGTTTATCTCTCTCAGTTCAGGCGGCCCCCTGGAACCAACTCACTGGTGAACAACTGGAACAGCAACTGGCGGAGAAATTTGCTCAGGGTAAATACTCCAAGAAAGGTGCCGACTCCTGCCTGATGTGTCATAAGAAAAATGACAAGGTCATGGCGATATTCGATGGTGTACACGGCAACCCAAGCCAAGCGAATTCGCCTATGGCGGGTCTGCAGTGTGAAGCCTGTCATGGTCCATTAGGCAAGCACAATAAGGGCGGTAAGGAGCCGATGATCGCCTTTGGCAAAGAGAGCAAGCTGCCAGCACAGAGTCAGAACAGTGTTTGCCTGGGATGCCATAACGATCCTAAGCAGATGGCATGGCATAGCAGCAGCCACAATTTAGACGAGGTGGCCTGCAGCGATTGTCATAATATCCACACCGACAAAGATCCGGTAATGGATCAGCTCACGGTCAATGACACCTGCACCTCCTGCCACACTCAGCAAAAATCTGACATGAATAAGCGCTCATCCCATCCGATGAAATGGGATCGAATGACCTGTATCGATTGCCATAACCCACATGGATCCATGAGTGAAAGCGCACTAAACCACACCACAGTCAATGACACCTGCTATAGCTGTCATGGCGAGAAACGTGGCCCCGTTTTATGGGAACATGCGCCGGTTACTGAAAATTGTGCCAACTGCCATAACCCCCATGGCAGCGTTAATGAAGCCATGCTCACTCACAGAGCACCACAACTATGTCAGCAATGCCATATGGACGATGGCCATGCAAGCCGTGCCGTACAGCAAGGCGGAAGTGACGCCTTTGGTGCCGGTAAGAGCTGCCTCAACTGCCATAGCCAGATCCATGGCTCCAATCACCCAGCCGGCAGCAAGCTGCAGCGCTAATCAGGAGTAACTCAAATGAGATTCAAATTTAACCTCATCACGTTATCACTTCTCGCCATATCGGGCGCGGTAACGGGCTCAGCAATGGCGGCAGACTTTGGCGTAAACAGGGCTAATACCAGTACTGTTAAACAGGGCACATTTCAATGTAAGCGTTGCCCTCAAGTCGATGGCTATAGCGGCACAATCGCTATCAATGCCGCCTATATTGAGAGCGATGATATTCACTCCGGCAATGCTTTCGGTACCGGCAAAGACGGCCCGAATGCCAGTTTAGATGCCGACCTCAATTACCGAAACGATGCAGGCTATAAGGCCAAGTTTCAGGCACACCGGTTAGGTCTGGATAACGGCTTCGCTCACCTTAAAGCTGGAAAATCAGGTCACTATGAGCTAGTTGCTGATTATCAACAACAAACCCGCTATCAGTCTGGCGATGCACACAGTCAGTTATGGTACAAAGATGGCGTGTTGACCCCGAGTGAACATACTCAGACCCAGGAGCTCTCCCTGCAGAGAAACAAAGCTGGCCTGGGTCTGAGTTATGGCCGGGATTTCTATCAGGCTTACCTGCGTTATGATCACGAGAATAAAACCGGCTACCAGAGCAGCAGCATTGTCACTCCGCGACCAGTTAATTTCGGTCAGCCTGTCGATGCCAACACAGATAGCCTCACCACAGGTCTGTCACTGTCTGGCGATAGTTGGTCTACAGACTTCAATTACTTTGTCAGTCAGTATAACAACGATATCGGCGCCTTAAGTCTACCCTACCTGTATGACGTCTTTGCACCTGCTCCTGACAATCAGGCTCATCAACTTAGCCTGTCGGGTCAATATCAGTTAAACCGCACCGTCATAAGCGGCCGCCTGACATCGGGCAAGATGATCCAGGACGATGATTTGATCCAGATGTCCGGTAACCCACTACAAAACTGGGACGGAGAGGTCGAGACTTTAGACGGCAAGCTGTCAGTCACCTCGCTTGTGAGCAATAAATTCAGACTCGGCGGCAGTGTCGATTACAGCAAGCGCGACAACAAGAGCTCGGTATGGGAGTTCGCTCAATATGAAGTTAACGGCATCACGGGTGCATTTAAGCAAAGTGTTCCTTTAGACACCGAACGTCGCGGCCTCAAGGTTAATGCCAGTTATCGCTTCAGCGGCGACTATCGCCTACAGGCCGGCTACGACCGTAAAGAGATGGAACGTAGCCATGGCGACCGTGAGCAGACCAATGATAATGTGCTATGGGCCAAGCTCAATGTCCGCGCATTGGATAATCTCAAGCTTAAGTTTAAGGCCTTCCTCGATAATCGTGGCGGCAGCGAATATCAAACCAGCGAACTGACCTCATCTGAAGCTAACCCTTTGCTACGGAAATACTACCTGGCTGACCGAAAGCGCACCGCCTTCGAAGCCAAGTTTAATCACACCCCGACCTCTTGGCTCAGCCTAGATATGACCGCCCGCTATGCCAAAGATGATTTTGATGAGACTCAACTGGGCCTGACCGAATCTGAAGATTACGGTTATGACATCAACCTTGGCCTGCAACTTGATGCGCACCTGTCAGGTTATGCCTTTGCCGGTCAGCAGTGGATCGACTCTGCACAAGCCGGCAGTCAGAGTTTCTCAACTCCTGATTGGTTCGCCGATATCGAAGATGAGTTTATCAACCTGGGCGCGGGTTTTACCTACACTGGGCTACTGAAAGACAAGCTCAGTCTGGGCGGCGATTACCTATTCACAAACTCCACCAGCGATACGATAGTCACCTATGACGCCACCACGCCACAGGGGGATTACACCTCTTTCAACCATAGTCTCAAGCTACATGCGAACTACGCATTGAGTGAAGAGATGGCGTTAAAACTGGCTTACCAGTATGAGCGCTATTACGACACCAATTACGCGCAAATTGATGTCGATACTGTTCCAGGCCTGACCACCTTAGGTGACCTGAACCATAACTATAACGCGCACCAAGTGATGTTGTCGTTTAGCTACCTGCTGCGCTAATGCAAACAGTGCTAATCATAACTGCAATGAGGAAAAGATAATGGAACGCAGAAGTTTCTTAAAAATGAGTGCCGCACTAAGTTGCGCAGCAACGGTTTCAGGCTGTAACTCAAGCTCTAAAGATGTTGAAGTAGTACCGCCTACGCCCCCCGTGGTTGGTGAAAATCTAAACTGGTCGGCTTGTCTGGTTAATTGTGGATCTAACTGCCCAGTACAGGTTTTTTCTACCGATGGGGTGATCACCCGAGTAGAGTCTCAATTTACCACCACAGATAAATACGGTGACCACGACGTACGCGCCTGCCCACGTGGTCGATCGCTACGTAAACGTGTCTATGCTCCCGATCGTCTGAAATACCCGATGAAGCGTGTTGGTCCTCGTGGCAGTGGACAATTTGAGCGGATCAGCTGGGATGAAGCTCTGGATCTGGTGGCTGAAAAACTGCAAGGCACCATAGATCAGTACGGTAATGAATCGATTCACTTCACCTATAACTCAGGTGCGCGTTATCACTTTTCTGGTAAGCAGTGTCTCTACCGTCTAATGAACCTTAAGGGTGGTTATCTCAACGCCTATGGTGATTATAGCTGGTCACAAATTTATGAAGCTGCTGGGCAAACATACGGCTCAGCGGGTCCCGGTTGGCAGGGAAGCAGCGTCTCTGAGATGCAAAATTCAGACTTAGTGCTGATGGTCGGCTACAACCCATCTGAGATCCGCATGAGTGGTTCGGGTGAAGCCTATGACTTCCTAGTACAGAAACAGCAGCATAAGTTTAAGACTATCTTGATCGATCCACGTTATACCGATTCTGCCGTAGGTAAGGAAGATCAATGGCTCGCTATCCGTCCGGGAACCGACGCGGCGCTATTCGAAGCCTTAGCTTATGAATGGATCACCACCAACACAGTTGATCAGGCCTTCTTAGATAAATACTGTGTCGGTTATGACGAGAAGACCATGCCTGCTGGCATTGGCTACGAAGAGAGCTATAAGGCGTATATTCTCGATAATGCGACGGTTGGTGACTCAACTCCTGGTGTTAATGCTAAGACACCAGAGTGGGCAGCTGCGATCACAGGTATCGAAGCCCACCTCATTGTCGAGTTGGCCCGCGAGCTGGCTGCAGCTCGAGCACCTTTCATCCAAATTGCCGCGTCATTAAACCGTCAGGCTGCCGGTGAAAACAACACCCGAGCCGGTTACATGCTGCCTATTCTGTTAGGTCAATTGGGTCTGCCCGGCACTAACTGCGGTGGCCTGTGTAAGGGCTCTTCTCTGCACGCACCGTCAATGCCTACAGGCTCAAACCCAGTAAAGAAAGCCATCTCATTCTTTACCTTCACTCAGGCCATCGAAGACGGTAAGAACATGACCGTCCTGTCCGATGGGGTACAAGGTGTCGATCTTGATGAAGAGGGTGACGGTAAGCTAGACACAGATATCAAAGCAATCATCAATTACGGTGGCAACGCGCTGATTAACCAACATTCAGACGTGCGAAAAACAGAAACCTTGCTTAAAGACGACACCAAGTGTGAATTTATTCTGGTCGTCGATAACTGGATGACACCCAGTGCCAAGTTTGCCGATATCTTGCTGCCAGACGTATCCTGGCTTGAATCAGAGGACTTAGTTAACCAAAGCTACGCTGCAGGAGATACAGCCTCTTTGGTACAGATGAGCAGCGGCGTTGAACCTATGTTCGAGAGCCGTCCTATCTATGAAGTCTGTGTCGATCTTGCTAAACGTATGGGTGTTGAAGCAGAGTTTACCGAAGGTAAGAGCCGCAAAGATTGGCTGGATCAATTCTATGCCGAATCTAAAGCTGCCACCCCAGAACTACCAGAAAAAGAGGTGATGCTCACACAAGGTATCTATCGTAAGTATTTGCCGAACGGCGGCTATATTGTACTGGAAGACTTCCGCACCGACCCTGATGCAAATCCCCTAGGCACGCCATCAGGAAAGATTGAGATCTATTCATCACGCCTGGCAGAGAAAGCCCGTACCTGGAAGCTCAAAGAGGGTGACGTAATATCTGCGCTACCTAAATATGTGCCAACCAGGGAAGGTTATGAAGATACCGAGACCAAGAAAAAGTATCCATTACAGCTTACAGGTTATCACACCAAGGGCCGTGCCCACTCTAGTTTCCACAACGTTCCCTGGCTACGCGAAGCTGTACAGGATGCTGTATGGATGAACCCGCTAGATGCGAATAAGCGCGGACTCAAAACTGGCGATAAGGTCCATATATTCAATGATCGTGGCACCATCGAAGTCGAAGTAAAGGTTACGCCTCGTATCATGGTCGGCGTAACAGCACTGGGTCAGGGCGCATGGTTCCAACCCGGCGGCGATGTGGATAAAGGTGGTTGTTTGAACGTGCTAACCACACAACGCACCACACCTGTAACTAAAGGTAATCCTCAGCACACAAACCTAGTTGAAATCCGTAAGGTCTGATAGGAGTTAACAATGAGTAATAATATCCAATACGGCTTTCATGTCGACGCAAGTAAATGTACTGGCTGCAAAACCTGCCAGATATCGTGTAAGGATCGTAAAGACCTTCCCGTGGGTATCAATTGGCGCCGGGTTTATGAATATGGTGGAGGACAATGGACAGAACATGGTGATGGTACTGTCAGCCAAAATGTATTTGCTTATTACATGTCTATCGGTTGTAACCACTGCTCCGAACCAGTATGTGTTAAGGCCTGCCCGACTGGCGCGATGCACAAGCGCCGCGAAGATGGCTTAGTCCATGTAGCAACGGATCTGTGTATCGGTTGTGAAAGCTGCGCGAGAGCCTGCCCATACGATGCGCCACAGATAGACAAAGAACGTAAGGTGATGACCAAATGCGATGGTTGCTATGAGCGTTTAGCCGAAGGTAAGCAGCCTTCATGTGTCGAGTCTTGCCCTATGCGTGCCATCGACTTCGGTCCAATGGAAGAGTTAAAGGCTAAGTACCCAGCGGCCATCAATCCCGATGTAGCCCCGCTGCCACAAAGCAGTGTGACGACACCCAACTTACTTATCACGCCTAACCGCCATTCTCGCCCAAGTGGCGCCACAGATGGAGATGTGTTGAACTACTCAGAAGTTTAACCCTGCTTGGTGCCATTCGTTTTGAATGGCATCTTTTTTGCTGTTATTTACGACACCTTTTAGCTACAAAAATGAGGTTAGCATGTCACTCCTTAGCGAAAATGAGATCCTTGAATATCAAGGCATTGCGCGCATTCTTCACAATGTGCTCTTTAACGACCCAACACCCGAGTTGATCCAAAGTTTTATAGAACACCATGCAGCCCAAAGCTGGCCACAGTTCACCGCATCAGAGCGAGAGACCTCGGGTCGGAAACTGCTCTTAGCTTATCTCGGTCAATGGACTAGCGAAAAACAACAAGCCTTAAAACTGGACTATGCACAACTATTCTATGGACCGGGTGAGCCCAATGCCGTGCCTTGGGGGTCGGTCTATCTGAGCGAGAGGCAACTCCTCAATGACAAGTCAACTCTGGCACTCAAAGCCTTCTATCAAGAACACGGGATCAGCTTCAAGCTAGAGACTAATCAACCGGTGGATCATATCGGTCTATTTTTCGCCGTGTTGGATCAGATGTTTAGTCAATGGACTCTAACTGAAGATAACGAGCCACTAACGCGCAGTTGCATGATCCTGCTACAGCAACACTTGTTACCCTGGTCAGACCGCTGCCTCGAACTCATGATTGAACATGCCGAAACTGATTTTTATCGCGGTATAGCATTGCTGACTCAAGCTTATTTAGAGGGACTGACTCAAAGATTAAATTTGCTGCCTATGACGGCACGCTTATATCGTTAATAGACAAGATTTCATAACGGGTGAGTTGATATGACATTCATTAAAGCGCTGGGTATGCAGTGGAATAAAGGGAAGCTGGCGCAACAGCTTGAGCAGGCTCTGATGCTGGAGCCTGAGATCCACTCTCTTTTTATCGGGGCAACCACAATCACCACCGTCTCCAATCTTATCGCAGCCATCGGCTTTCACGACTCAGAGACTCAAGAGCAGCCGCTCCCCCATGAGTTTATACTCACCATACTGTGCGACTGTTTTCGGCTATTGATGATCAAACAAATTGAACATGACAATTTAAGCCAGGCCGAACACCTGATCATGCAACTTGCAAACATCTGGGCAGCAAAAGAGTTGGATAACAAGCCAGGCAATGAACTCAACCAGACTCAATATCGAGAGGTACAACAACAGATCCTCAAACTGACCGAACAGCTCGAGATGCTCAATCGGCAGAGGCGGCTTCAAAAAAGAAACATGGGACGCTAGCTGAAACTCTACAAACTAATCGGAGGCCTAATGTTCTAACCTTACTACTCATGATGAGTATTTAGCGCTTGTAACAAGCTGAAGCTCAAACTGCTTTACCATCTATAGGAGCATTATTAGAACCGAATTTGACCAATTCAGCTCTTTTTATATCGGGAACATTACCTTAAATAATATTTCAACTTATCTTCTTGCTCCAGCAGACTCTGATACAAGGTAAATTGATTCGCTGCCCGCTCAAGGTTATGTCCTTGATGGTGTATTTGGAAATAGACGTCACCATTGAGATGATCGGTTAAGAATCGAACTCCGATCATCAAACACATCACTTTCGCGCCCAGCCACAAACTGCGGCGTTCAAGCTCCGATAAAATCGGCGCAAGCTCGACTAAGTAGCCTTTACAAATAGCAGCAAAAATAGACTCTCTCACCATCACTTTATCCAGTGTCGTCGAGTCCTCCTCTTCAGGGCTACAGAAGGTACGAACCATGTCGCCAAAGTCATACATCAAGTAGCCTTTCATGCAGGTATCAAGATCGATAATCGCCATACTGCTCATATCGCGCTTATCAAACAGCATGTTGTTGATCTTGGTATCATTATGACAAATACGTTGTGGTAAATTAGCTTCAACCTCTACCAGTTCTTGCAGTAACTCAGTTTGCCCCATCACCATATCAACCCAATGCTGACACTCTTGCAAACGCGCTTTGCCGTCTTTTGCAACGGCGTCAGACAGCTGTTCTATCCGTCCCGGGAGGTGATGAAAATGTGGGATCACATCTTCGAGTAATTCGGCGTTGAGATCGCTAAGCGAATAGGAAAAATGGCCAAATGCTTTGGCCGCAATCTCGGCGTGAGATTCAGTGCTAACAACGTCAACACTACGGCTGTTAGGCAGGTAATTAATAGCCCGCCAATAACCTTGTTCACCGAGATCTAAAGACAATGCGCCCTCTTGAGTTAACTCTGGAGAGACCACGTGTAACTGGTATTGCCCGGCTTGGCTTTTTGCCGCTAAATGTCGACTGATCCGCTCTGCATTATTGACCAAAGCATCCGGCGTAGTAAAAACTTGTGTATTGATTTTTTGCAGCACCAGCTCACCCGCTGGCCAACGTACCAAAAAAGTATGGTTTATATGACCATTACCCAATGGTGACACCTTGGCATTTTCCATCTGTTCGCCAAAATGCGACAAAACGTTTTGTCTTATAAAGTCAATCACCCAACACTCCAGTTCTCAGTCAATATTGTTGCTTCTACCTGTTTATCAGTCAGGTTTTTGGTGCAAATGCATTAGCGGCTATGTTTGCGGTACCGCTAATTTTTCCAATAGTTTACGTTTAACCCACTCGGCGTCTTCAGGGTAAGTCACTCCATACCAAGATTCTTGCGCCACACTGACATAAACATCTCGAGAGTCAGTGCTAGTATTACCTTGCTGTAAGCTAGTTTGCACCACACTGGGTAGATAACACTCACTTTTAGTGAGCCTACCGTGCTGTAGAATAAAACGGCTTAATTCAGTTTCGATAGCGGCAAAGATATCAGCTTTAAAGCCCCAACATGTCATCGACACCAACGCATCATTTCCAATTGCTGACCGTTTACCCTCGAGGGTGCCAACTAAACCATTGGCGTGCGATTGAATGTCTAGCCATTCTTCAACATCAACCAGTTTGCCATCCTCAACCTGACATAAACCCCGATTAACACCGCCATTATCAGACAAGGTCAAGTTGATCGGATAGGCCACCATCATCCAATCGTCAATGCTATTTAGTAGCCCTTCTGCCAGCAATACAAACGCGCTATCGCCATAAAAATCGTCAGCATTAATCACCGCCATTGGACCCGCTACCTGATTTCTTGCACTCCATAGAGCGTGTGCAGTACCCCATGGTTTTTTACGCAACGCTAAATCAGCGTATTTGATAACCGCTGCAGGTAGGTCATCGAGCGACTGCATACAGTAATCGCACACGAAATCGGCAGGTAACTTATCCGCTAATAGCGTATCTAACGTGTCGACCAACTCAGGTCGAATGACCAAGACGGCTTTGGTAAAGCCTGCTCGATATGCGCTTTGCAGTGATAACTCCAGCATGGTCTCACCATTAGGGCCGAGTGCAGCAAGCTGCTTATCGCCGCCAAAACGGGTACCTAAACCCGCCGCTAGAATAACCAAGGTTAAATCTGGCATTATTTTATCTACCAAGCGTCTAATCATCGCTGTTACAACACGACGTAGCGTATAAAGTTAAGGCGAAGCAGTTTAATGACTCTAATCACTAATTTCCACTAATACCCGATACAGCAGCTTATAAATAAGTAGAGAATGCCGCTACTTTACCAATCGCCGCTTGGCTACCTTTCAAACTAAAGTTATAGCCACACAAATTCACACTTCCTCGACGCGCCATATCGACAATAATCGCTTTGGTATCTAGCGGGGAAAAGCGTGCTTCAGTGCCAGTATCGGCTAGCAGATCGACCACAACGGTGCGATATTCGGTGCCGTTATTAAACTTAAGCGCCGAACAGCTTCTATCGCCCTTAGCGGTCGCAAGTGACCATAATTCTGTTGGCAAGCCCGTTTCACCCAGCCATCTTACGATGAGCACATCATCTTCAAGTACTAAGCTAAATCCATCTGGCAGAGTGGTAATTTCACGCTCTATTATCGGTGTATTAGCAATGTTGCTAACCTCGGCGATATCCTGCTCTGTGGCATTCACAGCATCAGTTGGAATAAGTGACCAAATGCTGAGCAACAGCATAACGAGCGTCAATGAAGCAACGGCAGAAAATGCTACCTTTTGATTGCTCATTAACCAATTTTGCATCTGAGTAAAGCGAACATTGCTCCTGTTTGACGGGCGCGATGTTTGCGGATCAGCAAATTCATTATCATTTTCTTCAACGGTTGGTTCAGTAAAAGTGGTTAAATCCGCTTCAGACTTATGATTGCTTAATGTCGGCTCCACTCGTACTCGAGCATTACTGGCCCTTGTATTGGCGCTGACTTTTATCGGCCCTGAGTAGCCTTGCTGGTATTGAGTGGCTGATGTAGCGGGCAAAATAGCGATATAACCAATAGCCAGTGCGGCAAAGAGCATAAAAGTGAGCAGCAGCATCACACTGTCGATATGTATCAATGTGAGCATCACTAAGATAAAGGGGGCGACCACCAATGCGGTCAGCCTAGGTGACTTACCACTATCACGTAGTCGCCTTAGGCTGGTTAATGTCAGTATTGGCGAAAGCAGCAGGCCAACTAAATACTGCACAGATGCAGTGCCAAATACCACCATAGCCAACAGCAAAGTAAAGAAAATCAAGCCGCTGATGCTTGCGAACCGCTGGCCGTTGTCGCGACCAATTAAACAAAAAAGTGCCGAGAACTGCATACCTTGATATACCTACCTTCTTCAATGGAATATGACTAAATAAGCGGATTTTACCCGCTTAACTACAAATCACGTTTGTCTTATGTTCAGGCGATAACATAAAAACTAAAAAAATAGCCTACCCAATTTGCCTGAAGATGTCAGTGTTTTAGGCATATACAGCGAAATTAATCTAAAAAACGAGGGCAAACATAAAATATTATCTCGCTTAAAGCGCATCACTAGCGCAAATATCACCCTAGACTGTATAATGCCCGGCTAAATCTTTTCACTCGCCCAAATGGGCTAAAGACCGGATACGTAAATCATGACTGCACGCGGGAACCTATTTATCCTCTCAGCGCCAAGTGGCGCAGGTAAATCATCACTGATATCGGCTCTGTTAAAAGACCAACCAGTTGATATGCAAGTATCTGTGTCGCATACCACCCGTCAACCTCGTCCAGGTGAAGAGAATGGCCTGCACTATCATTTTGTGGATCAAGATGAGTTTAAAGGCTTAATCGCTGAAAATGTTTTTTTTGAATGGGCCGAAGTTTTCAATAACTACTACGGTACTTCGCGTGTGACCATAGAACAAACACTTGCGAAAGGTATCGACGTTTTTCTCGATATCGACTGGCAGGGTGCTCAGCAAGTTAAAAAATTGATGCCTGAATCGATAGGAATATTTATTCTTCCCCCTTCAAAAGCTGAGCTAGAACGTCGCCTTACGGGTCGCGGACAAGATAGCCAAGAGGTGATCGATGGCCGCATGGCACAAGCTGTTTCAGAGATGTCACACTATAATGAATATGACTTTGTTTTAGTAAATGATAATTTTGATAAGGCGCAGGCTGATCTTTTAGCGATCATTCGCAGTCAAAGACTAACCTCTGCTAGCCAAATTCATACGCAAAATGATATGATTAAAGATCTGTTGGCAGACTAGCTGTCTTCATGTACAATTTTGCGTCATTTTTTCAATCGATAAAACCACTGGAGTTTCCACACATGGCTCGCGTAACTGTAGAAGATGCCGTAAATAAAATCGGCAACCGTTTTGACATGATTCTGATTGCCGCGCGTCGTGCTCGCCAAATCGCCGTGCAGGGTAAAGACCCTATGGTTGACGAAGAGAACGACAAGCCAACAGTTATCGCCCTGCGCGAAATCGAGCTAGGTTTAGTCACAGCTGATACTTTGGATGCCGATGAGCGCCAAACAGTTCGTGAACGTGAAGCTGCTGAAATTGCTGCTGTTGCTGCCATCGCTGAAGGCCGTAACGCTATATAAGGAGTAGAGTCACTTGTATCTGTTTGAAGGTCTCAAGGAGTCTGCGTCAGGTTATTTAGAACCTGAACAGGTAGAATTACTCAAGCAGGCCTATCAGGTGGCGCGCGATGCCCATGAAGGTCAGATGCGCACGAGTGGCGAACCTTATATTACCCATCCGGTTGCGGTCGCCCGCATCCTGGCCGATATGCGTCTCGATCATGAGACGCTTATGGCCGCACTCTTACATGACACTATCGAAGACACCCCTGTTACCAAAGAGGAACTGGCTGAAACGTTCAG
The DNA here is from genome assembly GCF_016757755.1 of Shewanella sp. KX20019. Lineage (NCBI taxonomy): Bacteria > Pseudomonadati > Pseudomonadota > Gammaproteobacteria > Alteromonadales > Shewanellaceae > Shewanella > Shewanella sp. KX20019. Next base: position 4,758,711 of record NZ_CP068437.1, read on the forward strand.
TGAGTCTATTGCTGAATTGGTTGAAGGTGTATCTAAGCTAGACAAGCTAAAATTTCGCGATAAGAAAGAAGCCCAGGCCGAAAACTTCCGCAAAATGATGATGGCAATGACACAAGATATACGTGTCATCTTAATCAAGCTTGCCGATAGAACCCACAACATGCGCACCTTAGGTGCCCTACGGCCCGATAAGCGCCGTCGTATCGCCCGTGAAACCCTCGAGATTTACGCCCCTATCGCCAACCGTCTTGGTATTCATAATATTAAGAGTGAGTTAGAGGATTTAGGTTTTCATGCCTACTATCCGATGCGTTATCGTGTATTAAAAGAGGTGGTAAAAGCCGCACGAGGCAACCGAAAAGAGCTTATTCAACGTATCGAAGCTGCTGTTGCAACACGATTAGATGACACAGGCATTGAAGGCACAGTTCAAGGCCGTGAAAAGAACCTCTATTCCATCTACAACAAGATGCGTAATAAAGAACTGCAGTTCCAAGAAGTCATGGATATCTATGCCTTCAGAGTCATCGTTGACTCAATCGACACCTGCTACCGCGTAATGGGCGCCATGCATGGCCTCTATAAGCCGCGTCCTGGTCGATTCAAAGATTATATCGCTATCCCTAAGGCCAACGGCTATCAATCATTGCATACTTCACTTTTTGGTCCTCACGGCGTGCCGGTTGAGATCCAAATTCGTACTGAAGATATGGATCAAATGGCAGATAAAGGGGTGGCAGCACATTGGTTATACAAGAAAGGTAGCTCTGCAGACCAAGGGACGACGACGCAAGTTCGTGCCCGTAAGTGGATGCAAAGCCTACTTGAGCTACAACAAAGCGCCAGCACCTCTTTTGAGTTTGTGGAGAACTTTAAGACAGAGTTGTTCCCAGAAGAGATCTACGTATTTACCCCAGAAGGTCGCATCTTAGAGCTACCCGTTGGTGCTACTGCGGTCGATTTTGCCTATGAAGTGCATACCGATGTCGGTAACACTTGCGTTGGCGCTCGGGTGAACCGCCAAGCCTATCCATTAAGCCAGCCACTAATTTCAGGTCAAACTGTTGAGATCATTATCGCTAAGGGCGCCCGTCCAAATGCGGCCTGGCTCAACTTTGTCGTCACCGGTAAGGCGCGCGCTAAAATACGTCAGTTACTTAGAAGCCTCAAAGAGGAAGACGCTATTTTGCTGGGTAAGCGCCTTTTAAACCATGCGCTAGGCGAAACCAAGTTAGATCATTTGTCTAAAGAGCAGATCGACAAAGTGGTTAATGATACCAAGCACGATACGCTTGATGAGCTGCTGGCTGATATTGGCCTTGGTAATGCGATGAGCATTGTGATCGCCCAGCGTTTACGTGGCGACCAAGTCGACGCGCAAGTGCCAAAAGAATCCCATACTATGCCTATTCGTGGCGCTGAAGGTATGTTGGTTACTTTTGCTAACTGTTGTCGCCCTATCCCTGGTGATGCGGTTATAGCTCACGTCAGCCCAGGTAAGGGCTTAGTGGTGCATATGGAAAGCTGCGCCAATATTCGTGGTTACCAAGGCGAACCTGATAAGTATATTCCTGTGCAGTGGGATAGTGCCGAGGGTGTTGAATACCAGGCAAACCTACGCGTAGAGATAGTAAACCACCAAGGTGCACTCGCTAAAATCACCTCTATTGTGGCCGCTGAAGGTTCCAATATTCATAACTTAACCACAGAAGAGCGAGATGGGCGGGTATTCCTCATCAACCTGCGCATCTCTGTGAGAGATCGTATTCATTTAGCCAACGTGATGCGCCGCATTAGGGTGCTCCCTGAAGTGCTGCGAACATCGCGTAACCGCTAACGAATTTAACCTAAACATTAGTTTACTTAATACAGATAAAGGGATAATCATGGCAGAGAAGATCATCATTGCTACCGACAAAGCACCACAAGCTATCGGCACCTATTCTCAAGCAGTAAAAGTAGGCAGCACCGTTTATTTATCGGGTCAGATCCCACTGAACCCAGAAACGATGCAGATGGTGAGTGACGAGTTTGATGCGCAAGTAGTACAGGTTTTTGAAAACCTGACTGCAGTCTGTGCAGCAGCTGGTGGTTCATTAAGCGATATTGTTAAGCTCAACATCTTCATGACCGACTTAAGCAATTTTGCCACTGTAAACGAAATTATGGGTCGCTATTTTGAGCAACCTTATCCAGCTCGTGCCGCTATCGGCGTCAGTCAGCTACCGAAAGGTTCGCTAGTCGAGATGGATGGTGTAATGGAAGTTTAATCCATTACACTAGAAAACGGGCGCTACGGCGCCCTTTTTTATTGATCACATTTAAGAAGAACCCCATGAGTCCTGAACGCTTCGCCCGCATCAACCAGATGCTAGACAATCGCCAACCCGATCTCACCCTTTGCCTAGACACTGTGCATAAAAGCAATAACATTGCGGCGGTGATCCGCAGTGCTGACGCAGTCGGGATCCATGAAGTTCATGCGGTCTGGGCCGAGTTAGAGATGCGTGTCTCTGGCAATACTGCATCTGGCAGTCAACAGTGGGTTAAAACTCAAGTTCATCACACAATGGACCATGCGGTAGAAGAGTTTCGTCGCCAAGATATGCAGATTTTAGCCACTACGTTTTCACCGACAGCGGTCGATTTTCGCGAAATAGATTACACCCGTCCGACGGCCATTATTTTGGGTAATGAGCGTGATGGTGTCAGCGCCGAAGGTATCGCTGCGGCCGATCAACATATCATCATTCCAATGATCGGCATGGTGCAGTCATTAAATGTTTCGGTTGCAGGCGCACTTATTGTATATGAAGCGCAGCGCCAACGAGAAGCTGCTGGCATGTATGGCACTCGCAAGCTTGATGATGCCTACTGCCAAATAAAATTGTTTGAACAAGGCCATCCTATTTACGCCAAAGCGTGCCGTCGTAAAAAGCTCGCCTACCCTGCGATTGATGAAACTGGCCAAATTGTGGCTGATGAGCAGTGGTGGCAAAAAATGCGCGAACCGTCTGCGTAGCAGCATCACCTCCAAAAATATTCAACAAGTGCTGGTCAGCCAGGCTAGCACTTACCTATACCCATCCTACTTGAAGATGGGTATATAAAGCCCTTCGATTCACCTACCACTCTTCTAATACCAATTGCATTAGGTATTTAATCAATTCAGAAGCGCTCAAGCTTTTCAATTCAAGACGCATTGACGACAGAATGGTTATTCCCTTGTGAGCCAATGCAAAGCAGAAATGGAATGCGTGAGCGCTTCCCGTAGGGTGGGTTTCAAAGCGCTGCATGCTACGCCGAAAAATCTTGATATAGAATAACTATTAGCTTCAAGTTCCCGGCTTGCCTTCATCGCTTTGAATTCCCACTGAATGAACAGATACTGAATGCAATTGGTATAAATCCAAGGCACGCTTTAACAGCATCATTGCGATAAATTGTAACGAGCGTTTGAAAAAGTTGTCATAGATCACATTTTTCGCCATACTCGATATTAATACCAATCAATATAAGAATTTGATCTACTCAGAGCTGTTTTTGGCAAACTAATTCAAGGCGAACAACTGAAAGAATGGTTGTTCCCTTGTGAAGTTGTTCAACACAGAAATAGGCAGCCAAAAACGCTCCAGGGTGGCGAGTTTTAGCGATTCTGATGTTGTGTTAACGAGTTTAACCGTAGAACAACTATGCTCTTCACTCGTTGCCTTACCTCAGAATCGCTAAACTCTCGCTGAGCGACCAAATGTTTATACTGATTGGTATAAAACAGTCTATTAAACGAACGATTAAAACAAGTATTGAGCTACAGACTGAATTGGAATTAACGATAATCAATATGGAATTGCCATGGAACCCTCTAAGAAAACCCCAATTGAGATGCTTGAACATTGGGTTGAAAAACAAGGCGATCAAGTATATCTAAAGCAGCCTATTGACGGTCAATATAAGACTTTTACGTGGCGCGATGTACAAACTAAAATGCAGCAAATTTCTGGTGCACTTAGACACCTAGGCCTAAATCCAGGTGACAAAGTTGCCATTCTTTCTAAAAACTGTGCCGAGTGGTTTATCACTGATCTAGCCCTTATGCATGGCGGTTATATTAGCGTTCCTATTTATCCAACGGCCAATGCAGATACCATCCGCTACACGCTTGAGCACAGTGAATCAAAAGCGATATTCATCGGTAAGTTAGATTACTGGGCCGACCAAGAGGCTGGCGTTGGTGGTGAAATTTTACGTATGGCTATGCCTTACGACACCATGCCGGCCCAATATCATTGGGATAAACTACTGACTCTTGGCCAGCCTCTAATTGATGCGCCGCTGCCAACGCTTGAACAGATCATGACGCTGGTTTACACCTCTGGCTCAACAGGTAAGCCTAAGGGCGCGATTCAAACTTTTGCCAGTTATGCTTGGACCTGCAACGCCGTAGTGCGCGATCTCAAAACCGATGGTGAAGATAGACTAATTTCATATCTACCACTAGCACACATCACTGAGCGTGTGGCGATGGAAGGCTCTTCATTCTATTCTGGTAGCAGTGTGGCCTTTGTTGAGAGTCTCGATAGCTTTGTCGCCGATGTGCAGCGTGCCAGACCCACTGTCTTTTTCTCAGTGCCTCGCCTTTGGAGCCTATTTCAGAAGAATATTATCGATAAGATTGGCGCCAGCAAGCTCAACTTGTTACTTAAAGTGCCCATTATCAGCGGTATCGTAAAGCGCAAAATTCATGCAGGCCTTGGTCTTGAGCATTGTCATTTACTCGGCTCTGGTTCGGCGCCAATTCCGCCCTCACTGGTGAGTTGGTACCACAAGATTGGTCTCAATATTAGTGAGGCTTGGGGCATGACTGAAAACTGCGCTTATTCAATCATTAACCACCCATTTGACGCCCGTAAAATTGGCACGGTTGGTCATGCAGTTGAAGGCTGCACCATTAAGCAGACAGATGTTGGTGAGTTAATGGTTAAGAGCCCTGGATTGATGCAAGGTTATTACAAGCAACCTGAAGAGACAGCCGCTTGTTTTGACGCAGAGGGTTATTTCTACACTGGCGATCTAGTCAATATTGATGCCGACGGTTGTGTCACTATTACTGGCCGGGTGAAAGATAACTTTAAGACCTCTAAAGGTAAGTACGTTGCTCCCGTACCTATTGAGCGTAAACTCGCACAAGACCTACATGTCGAGATGATTTGCGTCATTGGCTCAGGCCTACCGCACCCAATTGCATTGGTGCAATTATCTGAAGGTGCATCACTACAGCCTAGAGAAGAGATAAAAGCATCACTGAAAAACACTTTAGATGCAGTTAATCCTCATCTAGAGTCCCACGAAACGGTTGATGCGATTATCGTGGTCACCGATAAATGGGATGTCGACAATGATGTATTGACCCCAACGTTAAAGATTAAGCGCCATGTGTTGGAGAAAGCATTCAGCGAAAAAGTCGATGGTATTCGTGGCGGTAAGATCTGCTGGGAAGATGAAATCTAACAATTAGTGGCAGGATATCTTTGTCATTTAACAGCACACCTTTTGGTGTGCTGTTCCATATCAGATAGAGAAATGGGTCTAATGACTATTAGCCCAAGTTCGAGCTAAATAAACTATATTTAATGACCATTTACTGTTTTTTTTGTTGTGCTCTTTAAAAAAAAACCTATCCTAGCCTCCCTTTTATTTCATCTATAAGTAGTGCTTAATTATGTTTATTTGGTTGTCGATTATCGGCGGATTTGTCATTTTGACTGTAGGCGCTGAATCTTTAGTGAGAGGTGCCAGTAACATCGCCTTAAAACTTGGCCTATCTCCGTTAATCATCGGCTTAACCATTGTCGCCTTTGGCACCAGTGCACCAGAGCTCGCAGTAAGCATTAAGTCCGCTGTTGCGGGTAATAGCGGTATTGCATTAGGCAATGTGATTGGCTCAAACATTGCCAACATTGGTCTTATCCTCGGCATTACAGCCCTTATTCGGCCGATTAAGATTGAATCGCAAATGGTCAAGCGCGACATTCCAATTATGATCGCAGCATCAGTACTATTTTGGGGCTTACTGCTCGACGGTGGATTGAGCTTTACTGATGGCGCAATTCTTTCAGCGCTACTCATTGCCTATTTGAGCTACAGCTATTTCACAGCCGAAAAACAAGCTCCTGCTGAAGATACAGAGGAAAATCAAAGTCAGTGGTTATCCATCCTATTTATCATTGTTGGTATTAGCATGTTGGTTGGCGGTGGTATTTTGTTTGTTGATGGTGCAGTTGCACTGGCTCAATCGTTCGGGATCAGCGAAATCATCATCGGGCTAACAATAGTGGCTATTGGCACTAGCATGCCAGAATTGGTGACCTCCATTGTGGCTGCGCTAAAGGGACAGAGCGATATTGCCATCGGCAACGTCGTCGGTTCCAACCTATTCAATATTTTGGGGATCTTGGGCGTTACTGCCGTTATTCATCCCATTATTGGCAACGACATTAATTCACTAGATTGGTTAGTCATGATAGGCCTAGCAGCCCTTCTACTACCATTTGCCTATACAGGTCTGCGAATTGGTCGTCGTGAAGGTAGCATCTTGGTTTTAAGTTATTTGCTTTACATCGGCTACTTAATCTCTCAAGCATAATTACCTCCTTATTAATAATGACAATTGTCATCGCTATCTGATGACGTTTGTGTCTGCAAAAGAACTTCGCAATCTTCAATAATAGCCCTGTACCCAATACAGGGCTCAAAAGGAGATTGATATGAAATCACTACTACTGGTTACTACAATGGCCATCACTAGCCAATTTGCTCAAGCTGACAGTACTGCTACAAGTATTAACGCTATCGATACGGCAGCTAACCACATGGATGTTAAAAGCCTCCAGTCGCTTACCCAGCAAGGCGGGGATTACCTACAAGCATACGCAGGCTATAGACTCGCCATTAGTGCCAATATTCTCGGCCAACGTGAGCTTGCAATGAGTGCTCTTGAATCAGCAAAAGACACACTTGAACCACTAACGGCCTCGAGCGCCGACGCCGACAACCTCGCCCTGCTATCATCAGTTTATGGCATGCTTATCGGCTTAGATAATAGCAAAGGTGCCGTATATGGTGCCAAGGCAGGCGCCGCAATAACACAAGCAAAAGCACTGGACCCCAGCAATCCTCGAGTGCTACTGGTTCAAGCAATCACCGCCTTTAACACCCCAGAGATGTACGGTGGCAGCAAACAGCGTGCTGTCGATTTAAGCAGCAAAGCCATTGAGCTTTACACAATTCCCTGTGATAACATTTGCTGGGGACACGCTGAGGCTTACACTTGGCGAGGACTAGCGAAGCAGAATTTAGGCGATGTTGATGGGGCAATAGCAGACTGGCAGCAAGCCTTAGTTATTGAAAATGACTACAGTTGGGCACAGTTTCTACTGCAGCAAAATAGCCAAAGCGCCAAGCGACAATAGGGCTAGCTGGAGAGCCACTATAATGGCTCTCTTAGATAAAAGGAGTTTGTCATGACCGAGTCAACCAAATCAACAGAAGACAAATTGGCTTGGGTTTACCTAGTCAACTTGGTTTTTTATCTTATCCCCATCTTCGTTACAAAAATGCTGCCTTGGCAGATAGCCTTAAGCTTAGCGGCTTTAATCCCTTTTGTTTATTGCTATTTCTGGGCTTACCGTTCAACCACCGCAAAAGCTTATCAGCCTATTCTGGCAATGATAGCCATCGCCGTATTGATCACGCCGATTAATACTGGTTCATTGTCGCTATTCACCTTTGCTGGTTTCTTTATCGGTTTTTTCTATCCGCTAAGAACGGCCATCTACAGCCTGCTAGCGCTAATAGGTCTACTGTCACTGGTCAATGCTGGTCTCAATTTTGACCATTACTATTGGGTCATTTATGGTGCAGGCCTCATAGCAGGCGTCGGACTATTTGGGGTCGCTGAGCGCAAACGCGTCGAACATAAATGCCAACAGCAAAAAAGCCAATCAGAGATCCAACAACTTGCTACCATGCTAGAGCGTGAACGCATTGCTCGCGATCTACACGACATCATGGGGCATAGTCTTTCATCCATTTCGTTGAAAGCCGAGTTAGCCGAAAAACTGATTGCCAACAATAATATTGATCAAGCACGCCAGCAGTTAATCGAGCTTAATACAATTGCTAGAGATAGCTTGAGCCAAATAAGACAAACCGTCTCAGGCTATAAGCACAAGGGCCTTTCAGCCAGTGTGACTCAGCTGTGCCAAACATTACGAGACAAGGGCTTAATTGTCACTCTTGAGGGTGAAATCCCCAAGCTTGAACCCGAGTTAGAAACCCAGTTAATTTTAAGTTTAACCGAGCTTTGCAGCAATATTGTTCGCCATAGTAAGGGCAGTCACTGTGAAATACAGTTTGAGCAAACCACAACTGAACTGCGTATTGCCATTACAGATGATGGTTGTCCAAGCAAGATAGAGCAAGGCAATGGGCTTATTGGTATCAATGAAAGATTAGCCAAATTTCAGGGCGTATTGTCTTGGAGTTTAACCCCTAAATGCCAATTTACCATTAGCGTACCAGCACAAGCCTAGCCATAAGGATCAGAACAGTAATGAGAATTTTGTTAGCGGAAGATCAAGCCATGGTAAGAGGTGCTTTGTCCGCCTTACTGTCTTTAGGCGGAGAGTTTGAAATAACCCAAGCCGCCAATGGTGATGAAGCGTTAGCGCAATTAAAAAAGGCCGAGTTTGACCTGCTGCTCACCGATATTGAAATGCCAGGGCGCACCGGACTGGAACTCGCCAGTTGGTGCCAACAAAACAGGCCCAGTCTTAAAATCGTCATTATCACCACCTTCGGCAGAGCTGGTTACATAAAACGCGCCATTGAGGCCGGTGTCGGGGGGTTTCTGTTGAAAGATGCCCCGTCTAACACCCTCATAAAAGCCATCAACCAAGTGATGCAGGGTAAACGGATAATAGATCCCGAGCTAGCAATCATGGCGATAGGTGAAGTGGATCCACTCAATGACAAAGAGCGCCGCGCATTAAGGCTCGCCAGCGATGGAAAATCTACTGCAGAGATCGCTAAGCTACTCTTTATCGCTGAAGGCACCGTGAGAAACTATCTGTCAGAGGCTATCAGTAAACTGCATGCGACTAATCGTATTGATGCAGCCAGAATTGCACAGCAAAAAGGTTGGTTATAATAAACAAAAGTCCTGCTAATTTGCGAAAAATGATTTCTCTGATAATATATGTATAAATTTACAGTACTTTGGTGCTAAACGTTTGCAAAGACTCGATCTTGTACCTATAACAGAACTCAAGGGCGTCGCTAAAAAGATGGCCGAGAGATTAGCTAAGCTGGATATTACAACAGTGCAAGATCTGTTGTTTCATCTGCCGCTACGTTATGAAGATCGTACTCAGATCTACCCGATTGCTTCACTCTACCCCGGCAGTTACGGCACCATTGAAGCGGTGATCCAATCAAGCCAGGTGATCCAAGGTCGCAAACGTATGCTGACCTGTACGGTACGAGATGATACAGGCAGCTTAACGCTACGATTTTTCAACTTTTCTGCGGCTCAACGAAACAGCTTTGAAGCTGGCACCGTTATTCGAGCCTATGGTGAAATTCGCCGCAGTAAGCATTTTTGTGAAATTATTCATCCTGAGTACAAACTAGTATCACCGGAAGATACGGCGCCGTTAAGCGACACGTTAACCCCTGTATACCCGACCACTGAGGGCCTTAAGCAGGCGAGTTGGATAAAGTTAACCGAGCAAGCATTAATAATGTTGGCAGACGGTGGCTTGCCAGAGCTATTGCCTAATAATCTTCAGCCTAACCAGATGCAACTCAAACAGGCGTTGCAGTTACTGCATCGTCCCAATAACCAAGTCTCACTGTTTGATCTTGAACAGGGTACACACCCAGCACAGCAACGTCTTATCCAAGAGGAACTACTGGCCCACAACTTGAGTATGCTACGCCTGCGCCAGCGCACTCGCCGAGATAAAGCCGTTAGCATGTCGGCCACAGGTCAGCTGTTAAATCCATTTCTGGCATCATTACCTTTTAAACCAACGGGCGCACAACAACGCGTCGGCGCTGATATCACCCTCGATCTTGAAAAAGCTGAGCCGATGATGCGACTCGTTCAGGGCGACGTGGGATCAGGTAAAACCTTAGTTGCAGCGCTAGCCGCATTGCAGGCGATCGAAAGCGGTTATCAAGTTGCCATGATGGCGCCAACCGAGTTACTCGCGGAGCAGCATGTTATTAATTTCAAAAGCTGGTTTGAGCCTTTAGGCTTAAAAGTGGGTTGGTTAGCAGGAAAATTAAAAGGCAAAGCCAGAGCAGAGTCTTTAGCCGACATAGAGTCTGGTGCCGCCAATATGGTCATTGGCACCCATGCTATATTTCAAGAACAGGTGGTATTCAATAAGCTCGCATTGATTATCATCGATGAGCAACATCGATTTGGTGTACATCAGCGCCTAGGTCTGCGAGAAAAAGGCGTTAGTCAGGGCTTTCATCCGCACCAGCTGATTATGACGGCAACGCCGATCCCGCGCACCTTGGCCATGACCGCCTATGCAGATTTAGATACCTCTATCATCGATGAACTACCACCTGGACGCACACCCGTCACTACGGTCGCTGTATCAGATCAACGTCGAGAAGAGGTTATCAGCCGAGTGCGTCAAGCGGCGGTAAATGACAATCGCCAAGCCTACTGGGTCTGTACGCTAATTGAAGAGTCAGAGGCACTCGAATGCCAAGCGGCAGAAGATACCGCTGCAGAGCTTAAAATTGCCTTACCAGAATTAAACGTTGGGCTAGTGCATGGTCGAATGAAATCCGCAGAAAAACAGCAGATTATGGCCAGTTTTAAGGCTGGAGACATACAACTACTGGTCGCTACAACAGTGATCGAAGTCGGCGTTGATGTACCTAATGCCAGCCTGATGATTATTGAAAATCCAGAACGTCTAGGCTTAGCACAACTGCATCAGCTTAGAGGACGTGTGGGGCGAGGCGCCATTGCCAGCCATTGCCTACTTATGTATAAACCGCCACTCTCAGCTACTGCCACCAAAAGACTTGGCGTTCTTAGGCAGAGTAACGACGGTTTTGTGATCGCCCAGCGTGACTTAGAGATCCGCGGCCCAGGTGAAGTGCTCGGCACCAAGCAAACTGGTGTAGCCGATATGAAGATTGCCGACTTAATGCGAGATCAAGCGTTAATCCCACATGTACAAAAGCTTGCTCCACATGTGATGCAGCAAGCGCCGGGCAGTGTCGATGCCATAATTCAGCGCTGGCTTGGCGATCGAGAACAGTTTGTTCAAGCATAAGTTGTAGCAATAACGTATACGCAGCAGCGACTTGTCGCCATGCTGAACCCTGCATTTCGGGGGTGATTGGTATAGATTAAAATTAAATATTCTTAATAGAGCTTCAACCTATAGACAAGCCCGTTTAATTTTGCAAAATGGGTATAAAGCTATACTTATCATTAAAACGATCATCGTGCGGTAGCAGAGGAATCAAAATGCAACTCAGTCAAGAAGATAGAATTTCACCTCAGGAGAAGTCCTCAGGAACTAATGGCCTAGCTATTATCGCCATTGCCGTCGTTGCACTGATCTCTGCCGGAGGTTACTACTATCTAAGCGGTAACGATAAGAGCGAAGAGCCGCAAATTATTGCACCCGTTGTAATTCCTGACCCTATCCCAGAAAAGCCACTCGAAACCGATGCGAACCTGCCTGAGCCAGAGCCTGAAATCATCGAGCCGGTGCCGGTTCAGTTACCCGAAGTGGAACCCGATCCTGAGGTGGAACCACTGCCAGCACTTGCTGATAGCGATCCCTATATTCATCAGAAAGCGATTGATGTTGCAGATGGAATGGCTATTGAATCTTTGCTTATCGAAGACAATGTAGTGCGCCAATTTGTGGTGTTTGTTGATAACTTGGCACAAGGTGAGTTAGCCCGAAAAGTTAGCCCGCTGAAAGCACCAAATAACAGTTTTACCGTGTCGGAGATTGCTAATAAGACCTATGTAGATCCGGATAGTTACCACAGATATGACTTGTATGCAGATTTTCTCGCCAGCTTAAATGAAGAAGAGTTAGCTAAAACATACAAAGAGATGACACCGCTTTTAAGCGAAGCTTTCAGCGAGCTAGGCTACAGCAGCACCTCGTTTGACGACAGAATGCAACAAGCAATTGGCATTATGCTCGACGCACCGATTATTGAGCAACCGATAGAGCTAGATGGCGTGAGTGTTAACTACCAATTTGTTGATCCAACACTAGAGGCTTTACCAAATGCCCAGAAACTCATGGTTCGTATGGGTCCTGAAAATGCTCGCAAAGTAAAATCGGCACTACGTCGTTTACAAAAGCACCTAAACTAATCCCATCTAAGTGAAATTTTAAACCATTCAAAGGCTCTTAAATAACAGAGCCTTTACTTTAGCGTCATACTTTAATAATTTTCAGTACTTTTTCGCCACAGCCGTATCGCAAAACGCTTTTTGAATACCTGTCTTATGATGTAGAATAGCGGCTCTAATTCCGTTATTTCAATAGTATAACTAAGCCCACCCCACCTGAAGATGCAGCTTCAGATGATACAAAGCAATATCGGCTAGTTAGGTAACCCGGATATGCTATAGCTTAAAAATAGATTTCTATTGATAGGCTTAAGCGATTAATGACAGTAAACCAAGGCACTACGAACGGATATTCGTATGTGGGGCAGTGCAATGAAGTTTCACATTCTTTCATGGGGCGCATGGTCGCCACATTATCAGCACATTGCTGAATGGCAGGCTTGGCCCAAAACAGTATTAGACGTATCTACTGCGGCTACGGCTGTGCCTAAGTTACCACAAGTGCCTGCAATGCAACGCCGTCGCCTCAGTAAGCTCAGTAAAATTTTTCTGGATGCTGTCTTTCAATCTGAACCACCGCAGCAATGTCGCAGTATTTTTGCCTCGCAGCACGGAGAGATAAACCGCACCATCAATTTACTTAATGACATCGTCGATAAGTCTGCATTATCGCCAACCGCATTTAGTCAGTCAGTGCACAATACTGCTAGTGGGATCTATAGCATCATTAGTCAAAACCATGCCGCATCTACATCGATTGCAGCAGGTTCAGAGACTTTTTCTCAGGCTTTCATTGAAGCATACGGACTCCTTGTGGATGATCCAAAGCCGATACTGCTTTCCTATGCTGACGACACTTTACCCGATATTTATAAGCCATTTGCTAGTGAGCCCGAATGGCCGCTTGCAGTGGCATTTATCCTTGCACCATGCACCACACAGCAAAAGACTTTGGCAGAAATAAATCTCTGTGAGCAGCAGCCCCAAGCCGTGAAATTATGCTTGGGCCAAATCTTATCCAGTATCGCACTAAAACAGACCATTTCAGGCAACTACTCTGGTATGCATTGGAGTTTGAGCTTTGAATAAACAGCGAGCACCACGGCTAACAGGTATTGCTTACCTACCACGATGGTTAGGGGGCACCTGTTGCTATATCGTATTTGGCCTCGGTGGCTTGCTGAGCTCGATAACCATTTTGCCTATTCTTCGGTTTTGGCCCGGCACTCCCACTCAACGTATAGAGAGAGTGCAGCATGCGGTTCATCTCATGTTCAAAGGCTTTGTTTACATGCTCACTTGGACGGGCTTAATCAAGGTCAGCCATGGCAATTTGCAACAACTAAAAGACGCCAAGGGCATGATTGTTACCTCAAATCACCCCACTTTAGTCGATGTTGTGGTACTGATTAGCCTAATGCCCAATACCAGTTGTATTGTTAAACAGGGAATTTGGCGTAATCCATTTATGCGTGGAGTCGTATCCAGTGCTGGTTACATACCGAATCGCGGCGCTGAGTTGCTATTAGCAGACTGTAAAGAGGTATTAAATAGGGGCAATAATTTGATCATTTTCCCTGAAGGTACTCGTACAATCATTGGAAAACGCGTCAACAGTTTTGCACGTGGAGCGGCCAATATCACCATCCGTACCCAAAGCGACCTATTACCTATATTGCTTAAAACCAACTGTGTTGGTTTCAGCAAACAAGAATCTTGGTATCAATTACCCAGACGTACCATCGGCATGCATATTGAAATAGGCGAAAAACTGCCCTATCTTCGCTATGATGCCAGAGTGGGTGGCGATGCTAAAATGGCTCGTCAAATGACCCGTGATCTTGAAGAATATTATAAACAACAATTAGATAATTACTTATGAGCTTAGAAAACGAAATAAAACAATTGATCATCGAAAGTCTTGATCTTGAAGACGTCAATATTGATGATATTGACGCTGATGCACCACTTTTTGGTGAAGGATTAGGACTAGACTCTATTGATGCACTTGAACTTGGCTTAGCGATAAAAAAACAGTTCGATGTCAAAATTGAAGCGAACTCGGAAGCAACCAAATTGCACTTTTACAGCGTTGCTAGCTTAGCAAGCTTTGTTAAGTCACAACGAGCGTAGGAGGCAATATGCAAACTGCTGAACAAATTTTAGAGGCATTAACCGCCATCTTAGTCGATGAGTTTGAAGTTGACGCTGACGATATCACCTTAGATGCATCACTTTATGAAGCGTTAGATTTAGACAGTATTGATGCTGTCGATCTGGTGATTAAACTGCAACAGATGACAGGCAAAAAAATTAAGCCTGAAGAGTTTAAAGCTGTGCGCACTGTCGGTGACGTGGTCAATGCCATTGAAGGGTTAGTTAAAGACTAATGCGTTTAATCTTGCAAATAGTGACCAGTCTAGTGGTTATAGCCTATCCATTAGCCGTCTATTTCGGATTACATTATTTGCCAACGGGCACTATTGCCCTGCTATTGTGCGCCGTACTCTTGCTGCGTTTATTGCTGCAAAAGCAAAAACTAAAAGCATTGATATTACCGATATTGATTGGCATAGGCCTCACAGCAGGCAGCTTTATCGCTAAAGAGCATGAGTTTTTACTGTTCTACCCGGTAGTAATCAACTTAACGATGTTGGGGCTGTTTAGTTACTCATTGGTTCGTGGCCCTAGCATGATAGAGCAACTGGCAAGATTGAAAGAACCCGAGCTTCCCAATGAAGCGGTAGCTTATCTCAATAAAGTCACGCTACTTTGGTGTGGGCTGTTTATTTTCAATGGTAGCATTGCGCTCTATACCGCACTTTATACTAGCTTGGAAACTTGGACTCTTTATAACGGCTTAATCGCCTACTTGCTTATTGGATTACTGCTCGCTGGTGAGTGGTTATACAGAACATTGTGGTTAAAAAAGACATGACTGAATTACTCAAATCCTGGTTATCCCAAGGGCCAGCAGCACAGCAGTTGATCAGCTTCAACCATCACAATATTGTGACAGGTACAGTGTTCAGCAACCAAGTCGCCCATCTGCACCAGCAGCTAACTCATTCCAAAGAAAAGCGCTGGCTCTTGAGTTGTGAGAGTAGCGATATGTTTGCGGTGGGACTCTGCGCAGGCTTGCTTGCGGGTAAGAAATTGATACTGCCTGCCAACACTCAAGCTGGCACATTGAGTCAGTTAACCCATGAATTTGAAGGGGTCATTGCTGATCTGCCACTATGTGAAGGCAAAGCTTTTTTACGCCTAGATAAAGATCTTAATCTACCGACTTCGCAATGGCCTAGATTAACCCAATGGGGTGAGCTGGTATTATTTACCTCTGGTAGCAGTGGCAAACCCAAACGCATCGCCAAATCCATTAGCCAACTCGACGCTGAAGTCAGCGTCTTGGAACGAACCTTTGCCGAGCACCTGCCCCATTGCAGCGTCATTGCCACCGTTTCACACCAGCATATTTATGGTCTGCTGTTTAAAATTCTGTGGCCACTTGCCGCTAGCCGTCCATTTTTAAGTGATTTAGTCGAATACCCTGAAACGCTTAGCTATTACGCTAACTTGTTTCCAAATTTATGTTTAATCAGTAGTCCTGCTCAGTTATCTCGTTTGCCTGATGCACTGGATAATGAGCCGCAACTGCGCTCGCCAAGCTTAGTGTTTAGCTCTGGTGGCCCACTCAGCTTTGAAGCTGCAATGGCAATAAAACAATGCTACGGTCGACTACCGACCGAAGTTTTCGGTAGTACTGAGACAGGGGGGATTGCATACCGCCAGCAACACTCTCCCGCTGAGCCTTGGCAAACATTTGCAGCAATAGAGATTAAACAAGATGATGTCGATGGTGCATTGCAGCTCAAATCCCCCTATTTAGAGAATGATGATTGGCTTCGATGTGACGATAAAGTCGATATTGCCAGTGATGGCAGGTTCAGCCTACAAGGGCGGCTTGATCGCATCGTAAAAGTCGAAGAAAAACGCTTATCGCTGGTGCAGATGGAGTCGCTTTTAGAGAGCCATCCTTACGTCACCAAAGCAGCTTTACTTATGTTAGAGCAGCCTAGAACACAGCTTGGTGCAGCGATTGAACTGTCTACACAAGGCGTTGAGCAATTAGCCATAGACGGCAAGCTTGCGCTCAACAATGCGCTGAAGCGTCACCTTCTATCCCAATTTGAACGGGTTACATTGCCACGTCGCTGGCGTTATCCTGAGCAGTTACCCGTTGATCTGCAAGGTAAATGCGTGCACGACACCATGCTAGCTCTATTTGATATCGATAAGTTTAAGAGTAAATGATTAAATCTAGATTACCGGCTATTATCAGCACTAAAATCGATGATGACTCCATTTGTTGGCGTCTCGATATCCCGGCTGAGCTTGAGTATTTTAAAGGCCACTTTCCCGAGCAACCAGTGCTGCCAGGCGTAACTCAATTAGATTGGGCGATTAAGCTTGGCTGCCAGCATTTTGGCTACGCCAGTGATGTTGCAGTGCTTGAGGTGCTCAAGTTTCAACAGCTAATGTTGCCTAATACACAGGTCAATTTAACCATTAGCCACAATGCCGCGAAAGCCAAGCTTACTTTTACCTATAGCGATGGCGATAAGCGCTTTGCATCTGGCCGAATAGCATTCAATGTAACCAATAGTCTAGCGACCGCTGGAGAAGCCAGTTAATGCGCATCGCCTTAGTCATTCCTAACTATAACCACCAAACTGCCATTGCACAGACGCTTGAGCAACTCGACGGACTTGGTTTGCCCTGTTATTTGGTCAATGACGGCAGTAATGATGAAACTCGTTTTTTACTCACTGAACTTGCCAAAAAGTATTCGTGGGTAACGCTGCTGCACCACCCTTTTAATCGTGGCAAAGGCGCGGCCGTTATGACGGGACTGCGCACCGCTTATCAAGATGGCTATAGCCACGCACTGCAGGTTGATGCCGATGGGCAACACAACTTAGATGATATCCCGGCGATGATAGCGCGTGCAGAATCTGCGCCAGAATCCTTAATCTCTGGACTGCCTCAATATGATGAATCAGTCCCGAAGGGGCGGTTATATGGTCGCTACCTCACCCACATCTGGGTGTGGATCGAAACCCTAAGTTTCGATATCCAAGATTCTATGTGCGGCTTTAGGGTGTACCCGTTAGCAGAGACTGAAAAGCTGTTTTTAACTCACGCTCTTGGCGAGCGTATGGACTTTGATATCGAGGTGCTAGTGCGCCTGTATTGGCAAGGCGTACCGGTGATCCATATCCCCACACGGGTTATCTACCCCGAAGATGGCATTAGCCATTTTCAGGGGATCAAAGACAATGCGCGGATCTCCTTGATGCACAGCAAACTATTTTTCAGCATGTTGCTGCGCCAACCCAAACGCTTGTGGAACAAGTTCAGCCAAAGTAAACAAAGCCAACATTGGTCAAATATACAAGAGCGTGGCAGCTACTGGGGCATAAAAGTAATAGCTGAAAGCTATCGCTACGGTGGCCACTGGCTATGTCGCGCCGTTATGTACCCAGTTATCTGCTACTTCTTTCTCACTGGTGCCACCGCCAGAAAAGCATCACAGCAGTTTTTGACTCAAGTTAAAACAACTGAGCCCAAACACCCTTTGCTGAGTGAAAATCTCAGCTGGCGTGACAATCTCAAACACTTTTTTACCTTTGGCAATGCAGCCCTTGACCGAATTGATGCCTGGTGTAACCGTATCAAACTCGCTGAGGTAGACTTTCCAAATAGACAATTACTGGTTGATCAGCTTAAAACCGGCAAGGGCGCCGTTTTACTGGTTTCTCATTTGGGAAATCTTGAGCTTTGCCGCGCCATATCGATCCACCAGCGCAAAGTAAAAGTTAATGTCATGGTGTTAACTGAACATGCCGAAAACTTTAATCGCGTATTGCAGCAACTCAACCCAGATAGCGCACTCAACCTCATTCAAGTGACTGAGCTTGGCCCAAGCACCTCGATCTTATTACAACAGAAGATCGATGCTGGGGAGTTGGTGGTTATCGCTGGCGATAGAACCTCATCGCAAACAGCGGGTCGAGTTATCTATCAGCCTTTTTTAGGTAAGGAAGCGCCCTTCCCACAAGGACCCTTTATCTTGGCAGGTTTGTTAGATTGCCCAGTATTTACCATGTTCTGCTTGCGTGAAGAGGGACGTTATCACGTGCACCTCAGGCATTTTGCCAACAGCCTTAAAGGCCCACGAGCAGGTCGAGCCGAACGACTCGAAAATGCGGTACAAGATTTTAGCCAGCGCTTAGAGTATTTTGCGCTGCGCCAACCACTTCAGTGGTTTAATTTTTATGATTTTTGGCACAAGGACGAGAATATCCAGCGTACCAATGTTCAAGGCAGTAAAGGACAACAACACAAATGACCCACGCAAACTCCCTAAATACCCAGCAGCAAACCATCGAGTTTGGTTACCGTAAACTGTCTCTTGAAGATGTCGTCTCTATCGCAAAAGGAGCAAGCGCACAGCTAAACCAGACGCAAGAATACCGAGCCTACATCCAAAAGGGCGCATTGTTTATTGACAGTTTGCTCAAAGAGGAAGGCGTGGTCTACGGCGTAACAACCGGCTACGGTGACTCTTGCACTGTCACCGTAGGACTCGATCTGGTCCATGAGCTACCACTGCATTTGACCCGCTTTCACGGTTGCGGCTTGGGCGACATTTTATCTGTGGCACAAACCCGTGCAGTCATGGCATGCCGCTTAAGCTCGCTCGCTTATGGCAAGTCTGGGGTCAGTTTTGAACTGCTAGAGCGCATTGAGACCCTATTGAATCTAGATATCACCCCGGTGATCCCAGAAGAGGGTTCTGTCGGTGCTAGCGGCGATTTAACCCCATTATCTTACCTCGCCGCCGTACTTGTTGGTGAGCGCGATGTGATGTACCAAGGTCAGCGCCGCCCCACGAGCGAAGTCTACCAACAGCTTAATATTGTTCCGCTAACCTTGCGACCTAAAGAGGGGCTGGCATTGATGAATGGCACCGCGGTCATGACGGCACTGGCTTGTTTAGCTTATGATCGTGCCCAATATATGACGCGACTATCAAGTCGCATCACCGCCATGGCTTCACTGGCACTAAAGGGTAACTCGAACCACTTCGATGACATCCTGTTTGCCGCGAAGCCACACCCAGGGCAAAACCAAATTGCGGCGTGGATCCGTGAAGATCTCAATCACCACACTCATCCGCGCAACTCCGACCGATTACAAGACCGATACTCTATCCGCTGTGCGCCACACGTGATCGGAGTGCTACAAGATGCGCTGCCCTTTATGCGCCAATTTATCGAAACCGAACTGAACAGTGCCAACGACAACCCGATTGTTGATGCCGAAGGCGAGCATATCCTTCATGGCGGACACTTCTATGGTGGCCATATCGCCTTTGCGATGGATTCGATGAAAAATGCGGTGGCCAACATTGCTGATTTGATCGACCGCCAGATGGCACTGGTAATGGACCAAAAATTTAATAATGGCCTGCCAGCGAATCTTTCTGGTGCAATGGGTAAACGCAAAGCCATCAATCACGGTTTTAAAGCGGTACAGATTGGCGTTTCAGCATGGACTGCCGAGGCATTAAAAAACACCATGCCTGCCAGCGTATTTTCGCGCTCTACCGAATGTCATAACCAAGATAAAGTTAGCATGGGCACTATTTCAGCCCGTGACTGCATGCGAGTGCTGCAGCTTACCGAACAAGTCGCCGCCGCAGCCTTGTTGGCGATGTCTCAAGGTATTCGTTTGCGTATAATGCAACAAGAGCTTGTGCCGAGTTCTATTACCCCCTCTCTGGGCAAAACCTTAGCGCAAGTCGAAGAAGATTTTGAACTGCTCACCGAAGACCGACCGTTAGAGCAAGCACTGCGCTCGACCGTCGACAAGATCCAAAGTGGCTATTGGGAAGTATGCTAATGCGCCTTTCCGTGCCGACAAGGATAATGATCTTATGAAAGGTATTATAAGCACCGAGATTGAAGTCATTATCCCTTTTCACGATGTGGATTCAATGGGTATTACTTGGCATGGCAACTACCTACGCTACTTTGAAGTGGCTCGTTGCCAGTTACTGGATCTTATCGATTATGGCTACCGAGCCATGCAAGATTCAGGCTATAGCTGGCCGATTGTCGATTTGCAGATAAAGTATGTGCAATCGAGTACGTTCGATCAAAAAGTAATTATCAAAGCGGCCATCGTTGAGTGGGAAAACCGTCTTAAAATCAATTACCAAGTATTAGATGCCATCACTAAGAAACGTATTACCAAAGGCTATACCATACAAGCCGCGGTTGATATGCAAACCCAGGAACTGTGCTTTGTTACGCCTGAAGTGTTTCAAGATAAAATCGCTAAACTTATCGGTTCAAGTGATAAACCAAGTGCTTCGCTAACCACCGCAGGCTCAAACAGATGATATTAGCTAGGTATCCATCGCGCTGTTGCAAACTCATATCAATGTGCCTGATCTTAATCGGTAATACGCTGAGTTTTTCGGCCCATAGTGAGAGCAACTTTGAGGCTTTATTCGCACAAAATGCGTCACCAAGTGAATTAACGCAGCTCAGCAAGCAGCTAGCGCCAAGCGCACAAGCTAAGGGTTTGTTTACTCAATATCGACAATTAAAGGTACTAAAACAGCCGCTGATTAGCCGAGGGAGCTTTGTCTTCTCTAAGCAACAAGGCGTGATCTGGCAGCAACTATCTCCGTTCGAAAGCACCTTAATTCTACAAGCGGGTCGCCTGATCCAAATCGATAGCCAAGGGCAGGTACAGGTTAGCGATGCACAGCAATCGCCCAGTGCCAATCAACTGTCTCAGTTAATGCCTATCCTGCTCAATGCCCTGCTTAGCGGCGATCTACCAACACTTGAACAGCATTTTAAATTGAGCTTACAAAGCACCAGCAGCACCGATGCCCAGTGGCAGTTAGGTTTGACGCCAATCGACCCTCTAGTCAAAAAAGCCATGCCTAGACTCGTGTTAATCGGCGAGCAACATATTCAAACCTTGATCCTCTTTAGCGATAATCAAGATCGCAGCCGTATCGAATTTTCAGCTATCAATGACGCACCATTGACGGAGCAGGATCTAGCTCGCTTTTCTCCCTCAATTGAAGATAGCGCCAGAGCTGGCCAATGAGCAAAAAACCTCGGCTTGCAGTACTGAGCTTCCTAACCAAGCTCACCGCAACAAAAAAGTTAACTATCTGGTTATTTTTGCTAGTTACCACGCTCGTACTGGGTATTGTGCAATGGCAATCTGGCGCCAAGATCCAGACTGACATTTTGGCTATGCTACCTAAAGTGAGTGAAAATTTGCTAACGCAACGGGCCATCGCCCAAGTTGAGCAGCAGTTAGCCAATCGGCTCTATATTGGGGTTGTTAGCGCAGACAAGAATACGGCGGTTAGCGCGGCCACCATGTTAATGCAGCAACTAAAATCCACCAGTTCAGCAGTATTCATTGATATATCCAGCGCCGATATATCACAAGCTGAAGCCCTAAATGCCTTTTACTTTCCATACCGATTCAATCTACTGACCGACAAACAACAACAGCAACTCGCAGAGCAGCAGTGGCAGCAGCTAACACAAGCAAGTTTACAGAAACTTTATAGCGCCTTTAGCTATGCTAATAGCGCCTTAATCAGCCATGATCCTCTGCTGCTCTACCCCGATAACCTGCTCGCGCTCGCCCCCAAACAAGCACTGGGTGTCGAAAATGGCGTGCTCATCGCTCGCCTTACTAATAATGATGCTAAAACAGAATCAGCTTTTGTCGCCATCGTAATGGCAAAAGGGCTTCAAAGTGCCTTCAGCCCTGATGCGCAGCAATCGCAACTGGCTGCGCTTGAGTTAGCGAAACAGACGGTAACAAGCAACTTCCCCGCAGTTGATTTTTTACACGCTGGCGCACTGTTTCATGCAGCTGCTGCCACTGACAATGCTAAAAAGGAAGTATCAAGCATTGGCCTTATCTCCCTTATTGGGGTTATCGCCCTCGTCTGGTTTTCCTTTCGCTCAATCATGCCGTTAATGATCGCCGTGATGACACTCAGCGTAAGCCTACTGTTTGCCATTGTGCTTACCCTTGTGGTGTTTGGTGAGCTGCACCTGCTCACACTAGTATTTGGTACCAGCCTCATCGGCATCGCCATTGATTACTGCTTTCACTTTTATTGCGATCGCTTAAATAACCCCGAGCATGATGCTAACCATACGACGCTAGCCATTCTGCCAGCGATTTCATTGGCACTGCTCACTAGCATTATCGCCTATGGTTCACTGGGATTAGCGCCTTTTCCAGGCATGCAGCAGGTCGCTATATTCTGCGCTGCAGGTTTGATCGGGGCTTATTTAACCTTAGTATTTGCCTACCCGGCGTTAGCGAGCGCAAAGCTCAATAACAGCCAACGCCAACTTGAACTTGCTGACCAATACCAAGGTTTTGTGCTCAGCCGCGCGATGCCATCATCACGGTTATTTGCAGGGTTGTTGCTACTTGGCTGCATGGTATTTATTGGCATCGGTCTATCACAACTAAGCAGTGATGATGATATTCGTCAATTACAACACACGCCGCCTGCGATTCAGCAACAGGAAGACACCCTGCGTACCGTGCTCAGTGGTGGAACAGATAATCAATTTCTACTGATTACAGGGCAGACAGAAGAGCAGGTAAAGCAACAACTAGAGCAACTAGAACCTGTCCTTAAATTGGCAGAACAACAGCAGTTGCTTGGCAATCACTTTAGTTTAAGTAGATTCCTACCCAGCGAGAAAAAACAGGCTAATAACTACCAGTTACAACAGCAGATTTATCAGCAACATCTTGATGAAATTTTTGAACGCCTAGGGATTGAAGACAGCATTAAACTGCCGTTAGCAGATGAGTTTATCGCAGCTAAAGCGCGTTATATTAATGCGGATGACTTCTTACTATCGACGGCAGGGAAGCAGTTTAGCTCAATGTGGTTAATGCCGCAGCAGGATTCTAGTTTAGATTCTGGCTACGCAGCCATTGTGTTACTCGGCGGCATAAAACAACTCGATAAATTATCGGCACTTTTCCAAGCCAATCCCAATGTAGAGTTAGTCGATAAAGTCTGTGAAATATCCAAGTTAATGGGCCACTATCGCCAGCTGACGCTGGGGTTACTGGTCATTGCTTTGATTGCGGCGGTTTGTATATTTACCCTTAGGTTTGGTATCAGGTTAGCGTCAATAATGGTTAGTGTGCCCGCACTTTCCGCCATTCTGACCCTGTCCACTTTGGGGCTGATGCTAGCGCCGTTAACGCTGTTTCATGCGTTAGCACTGATTTTGGTGTTTGGGATTGGCATTGATTATTGTCTATTTTTCGCCGAAGCGAAGCAAAAGACTCGTGGCGTGATGATGGCTGTACTCATGTCAGCTATGTCGACACTACTGGCCTTTGGTTTGCTTGCTTTTAGCCAGACGCCCGCCATTAGTGCCTTTGGTCTAACCCTATTGATAGGCATTAGCTTTACGTTTTTACTGTCACCATTTATTCAAATTTTCACAAGGAAAATACCCCAATGTTAAGCTCCAATGCACATCAACACACTATTACTCATGGTGTTGAAGAGGTCGATGTTGCCATCATAGGCGCGGGCCCATCCGGGAGTATTGCCGCTAGCCTTTTACATGCTCAAGGCAAGCGTGTGTTGGTGCTTGAGAAACAATATTTCCCACGTTTCTCTATAGGAGAGAGCTTACTTCCCTGCTGTATGCAGGTGATAGCCGAAGCCAATATGCTCGACGCCGTGAATGCCGCAGGCTTTCAATATAAAGATGGTGCAGCATTTAGATGTCGCGACCAATACACCAGTTTCGACTTTAATAACAAGTTCACTCCAGGGCCTGGTAATACTTTTCAGGTCGAACGCGCCAAATTCGACAAACTGCTGGCCGATGAGGCAAGTAAGCAAGGGGTGGAGATCCGCTATGGCCAGACAGTCGAGTCGATAAACTTAGATTCAGCACCTGAACTGACGGTGAAAAATGCAGCGGGGGACACTGACACAGTTAGGGCAAAGTTCATCCTAGATGCCAGTGGTTTTGGCCGTGTTTTACCGCGGTTACTCGATTTAGAAACACCATCATGTTTACCCACTCGCAGCGCTGTTTTTAACCATATAAACGACAATATTACTTGTACTGATTTTGACCGTAATAAGATCCTTATCAGCGTTCACCCTGACAACAAAGATATCTGGTACTGGTTAATCCCTTTTAGTAATGGTCGTTGCTCAATAGGCGTAGTAGCGGAGCCGCATCAATTGGGTAACTTAACGGGCAGCTTGGACGACGTTCTTCTTGATATGATTAACCAAGAGCCCGGCCTTAAAAAATTACTCGCCAATGCTGAACTCGTCAATGATTCCGCATTATTGCAAGGATACTCAGCTAACGTGAAAACCTTAGCTACCAATAAGTTCGCCCTACTAGGCAATGCTGGAGAGTTTCTAGATCCGGTCTTTTCATCAGGTGTGACTATCGCCATGCAATCGGCGTCTTTAGCGGCTAAAGCACTTATTAAGCAACTTGATGGTGAGGCGGTGGACTGGCAAGATGAATACGCTACACCATTAATGAAAGGCGTTGATACCTTTAGAACTTATGTCGAAGCTTGGTATGACTGCCGCTTTCAAGACGCTATCTTCTATAGTGACCCCGATTTGACCATCAAACAGATGATCTGTTCTATTTTGGCGGGCTACGCTTGGGATCAAAATAATCCCTTTGTCAGTGAATCTAAAAGGCGCCTTAATATGGTTGTAGAGCTATGTCGCAGCTAACTCATTTTCAAAAGTCATTTCTAAAGAGCTTAAGCATGTTCGGCTTAACGCTATTGGCAGGATGTAGCCAAACCTTGCAAAGACAAACCTGTGTTGAGCTGCCAAGCAGCGTCAGTTACTGTCTTGCACCGCTAAGCGATGCGAGTCAAGATGCTGGCAATAAGCCAGAGTCGTTTACTGATCGCAGTATGACGCAAAAAACCATCTTAAAAACCCAATCGAGTCAGCATGAACTGCTCACTCAATTGGAGCTAGATCCGCAGCAGTTAACCTTGGTTGGTTTAGCCCCCTTAGGGCAGCCACTATTCACACTTACCTATGATGGCGAAAAGCTTATCAGCGAGCAAAGTAGTTTGCTTGGCGATCAATTTAAAGCCGAGTATCTGCTAGCCATTATGCAGCTTATCTATTGGAGTGAAGACAGCCTCAATCGCCATCTACAAAATGGCTATATACAGAGCTATAATTGCGATGTTGCTTATTGTCGCAAGCTCATCGCTGCAAAGCCGAGTGCTAATGACATGATGAATAACGCGGAAGATCCACAGCCGATTGTTACAATCCGTTATAGTCAACTTGCCCCATGGCAAGCCAAGGTCAAATTACAGATTGATGCAGCTGATTTCGAGCTCATCATCACTCCGTTATAAACCTATTATGGTGATTAATAGTGAAGTCGAATAGCGCAATAGCAATAACCCAAATAGGTTTATGTACACCACTGGGTGACACGCCCAAATCAGTGCTTAACAATCTCATTGCCGCGAATATAGCGGGGATGCAGTGGCGTGATGACTTAATGTTTGAACGCCCTGTACTGGTTGGCGAAGTCGCAAGTAAGCTGCCTGAGCTCGGGCCGCAATGGCGACAGTTTAATAGCCGCAATAACCAGCTTGCCTTAATGGCTGCACTGCAGATTGAGCAGTACGTTATTGATGCTAAAACTCAATATAGTGCCAAGCGTATTGGTGTGGTCATTGGCACAAGCACCTCAGGCATCGCCACTGGCGAGCAGGCGTTAGCGCATCAAAGTCAACATGGCGAATTCCCCGCAGGTTATGACTATTCACAGCAAGAGCTCGGCGACAGCAGCCAATTCTTACAATGCTATTTTGGACTCTCAGGACCTTGCTTAACGGTATCCACCGCTTGCTCTTCAAGTGCTAAAGCCTTCGCTAGTGCGCGACGACTACTTAATGCTGAGCTCTGCGATATGGTCATTGTTGGTGGCGTCGACTCCTTGTGCCAATTAACCCTCAATGGTTTCAACTCACTAGAGTCAATCTCGAGTGCCCATTGCCAGCCATTTAGTCGCAACCGTGACGGTATTAACATTGGTGAAGGGGCTGCACTGTTCACCCTAGAGCGAGCTACAGCGCGGGACGACATTCTCGTAAGTGGTGTTGGTGAATCCAGCGATGCTTACCATATTTCGGCACCACATCCTGACGGGACAGGCGCTATCACGGCCATGCAATCTGCGCTAAAAATGGCAAACTTGGACGCTGAGCAGATCAGCTACTTAAACTTACACGGTACTGCAACCCCCAAAAATGATGCCATGGAAAGCCGAGCCGTCACCGCAGTATTTACTCATAAAATTCCCCCATGCAGCTCAACCAAACCGTTAACCGGTCACACCTTAGGCGCTGCCGGTGCTATCGAAGCGGCCTTTTGCTACCTGTTACTGAGCGATTTAAACCTTGATAACAAGCTGCCACCACAGGTATGGGATCAACAGCAAGACACTGACAACCCAGTATTGCCACTGGTTACCTATGGCGATGCCACTGTGCTGCACCACGTTATGAGCAACTCTTTTGCATTTGGTGGCAGTAATGCCAGCCTCATATTCAGCCGCCAAAGAAAAACCACCAATGAGACTAACTCACATGCTTGATCTATCCACCCTTGCCAGCCAGAATGTTGAGCAGTTTATTCCCCATCGCCAACCTATGGTGCTGATCAGTAACCTATTAGAGTATGAAACTGATAATTTACTCACTCAAACCCAAATATTGGTCACTAGCCCCTATTTTGATGACAAGCTGCAAGGAGTAGCAAACTATGTTGGTATTGAATATATGGCGCAAAGCATTGCAGCCTTAGCTGGGGTTGAGGCACATCTTAGAGAAGACATTATCAGGGTGGGTTTTTTACTGGGGACCCGTAAGCTCAAAATGCATATTCCACACTTCAAAGCTGGCGAGATCTACCAAACTAAAGTCACTCGACTGTATCAAGAGGAGTCTGGCTTAGCAGTTTTTGACTGCAAAATCATGCACCAGCAGCAAGTGGTCGCCGAAGCCAATGTAAATGTATTTCAGCCGCAAGACAGCAGTGCCTATATCACTGAAGCAACTGACTAACAACAAATTTAATACCACTTTATAGAGAGCAGTGTTAGCCGATTAAAACAGATAAAAAAGGCCACTGTTGAGGATAAGAGATGACTAAAAGAGTACTAATTACTGGTTCAAGTCGCGGGATAGGCAAAGCAATTGCATTAAAGCTGGCGGCTGCTGGCTTTGATATTGCCATGCATTATTATCAGAATATCGACGCTGCCAATGAAACAAAACAAGCCTTAGAGCAGTTGGGTGTGTCGGTATCTTGCCTTAAGTTTGATATCGCCGACCGCGCAGCCGTAAAACAAGCCATCGAACAAGACATTGGACTGCATGGCGCCTATTACGGCGTGGTATTAAACGCCGGCATTAATTGCGATACCACCTTCCCTGCGATGACAGCATCTGAGTGGGACAGTGTAGTGCACACTAATTTGGATGGGTTCTACAATGTTATCCATCCGACTGTCATGCCAATGGTCCAAGCAAGACAAGGTGGTAGGATCATCACCATGGCCTCTGTTTCTGGTATTGCAGGCAACCGTGGCCAAGTCAATTACAGCGCCTCAAAAGCGGGCATCATAGGTGCCACTAAAGCCTTGTCGCTTGAGCTGGCAAAACGCAAAATCACTGTAAATTGTATCGCGCCGGGGCTGATTGAAACCGATATGGTGGCAGATATTCCTAAGGATATGGTTAACACTATCGTTCCGATGAGACGCATGGGCAAAGCCTCAGAAATAGCAGGACTGGCTAACTTTTTAATGTCGGAAGATGCCGCTTATATCACTCGCCAAGTGATCTCCGTTAATGGTGGCATGATATGAGCCATCTACCACGTAGAGTCGTCGTCACAGGCATAGGTGGAGTTTCCGCCTTAGGCCATGACTGGCCATCGATAGCGAATAATCTAAAGGCACAGAAAAACTGCGTTGTTCGGCTTGATGAATGGGATAAGTTTGAGGGATTAAATACCCGTTTAGCCGCGCCGATCACCGACTTTGAAAAACCGGCACATTATTCTCGCAAGAAAATACGCTCAATGGGGCGCGTTTCCATCATGGCAACACGCGCCAGTGAATTAGCTTTGATTGATGCCAACCTGCTTGATGATCCTGTGGTGACATCGGGCGCTATGGGTATTGCATATGGCTCATCAACTGGCAGCACCGACCCTATTATTGCTTTTGGCGATATGCTCAAAAGCGGTGATATGTCAGGCGTTACTGCAACCAGTTACATTCGAATGATGGCTCATACCACTGCCGTTAATGTCGGGGTGTTTTTTGGCTTAAAAGGTCGAGTGCATACCACAAGTAGTGCTTGCACCTCGGGCAGCCAAGGGATTGGTTACTCCTATGAAGCGATAAAATATGGCCAACAAGACTTGATGCTAGCAGGCGGTGGTGAAGAGCTATGCCCAACTGAAGCAGTGGTGTTCGATACTCTATTTGCCACCAGCACTCAAAATGATGCTCCATCAAAAAACCCAAAGCCATTTGATAAGCAGCGTGATGGCTTAGTGATTGGTGAAGGTGCTTGCACCTTAGTGCTTGAAGAGCTGGAACACGCCCAAGCCCGTGGTGCTAAAATCTATGCCGAAATTATTGGTTTTGGTACCAACTCCGATGGTTTGCACGTCACTCAACCAAATGCTGCCACGATGGAAACATCTATCCGACTGGCACTTAAAGATGCAGATATTGAAGCCAGTGCTATTGGTTACGTCAATGCCCACGGCACAGCGACAGACCGCGGTGATATCGCAGAGACTCAGGCCACCAGCGCAGTGTTTGGCCCATCGCAACCTATCTCATCACTAAAAAGTTACACCGGCCACACCTTAGGGGCTTGTGGCGCTCTTGAAGCTTGGGCAAGCATACAGATGATGAACGAGGGCTGGTTTGCGCCAACACTTAACCTCACTGAGATTGATCCCGAGTGTGGTGAGCTTGATTACATCAAAGATGATATTAGATTACTCGAGACAGATTATGTCATGAGTAACAACTTTGCCTTTGGCGGAATTAATACTTCGCTTATTTTTAAGAAGTGGTCTAGATAACAAATCTACAGCTACCAACCACATTCAATGAGAAGACGGGTTAGTGCACATAGCCGTTATACCTATAATGGAAAACAATCCATTAGAAAAAACTTATTGAAATAAACCTAATAAACGGTTTTAATAGTAACACTATTTTTTAAACTGCTATGGGAAGGAAAATCCATGTCTGAAGTTATACTTTCAAAGCTGTCTAACTGCCAACCTGGAGATAAGTGTTGGCAGCTTATCGAACAAGGTGCTACCGTCATTGATGTTCGTAGCCCTCAAGAGTTTGCCAGCGGACATCTACCCCATGCTATCAATGTTCCGCTAGATACCTTAGCGAGATGGGTTGAATGTATCGATAATTCAAAGCAGATTTTCCTATTATACTGCGGCGCAGGGATCCGGGCGCAAAAGGGCTGCGATATACTTAACGCCAGCGGTTTAGCCAGTGTCGTTAATGCTGGTGCCCTTAAAGATCTATTGGCTTGTAAGCCACAGCGCTAGCATCGCTTAACAACAAAAAGGCCGCTAATGTTAGCGGCCTTTTTGTTGTTAAGTGAAAAGTCATTATGCGCCGAGCAATGCCAGTTGTTGCTTTGCTTGCGCTAAGCCCTGCTCTGTTGCTTCAGGCCCCATTGCCAGTGCTTCGCCGTAGACGAATTCGACATCATCGATCCCGATAAAACCAAGCACGGTGCTAAGATAGGGAACGATATGATCAGAAACAGTATTTCTGTGCACGCCGCCTCGAGTACTAATGACGATAGCCTGCTTACCCTTGATTAAGCCTACTGGGCCATTTTCGCCATAGGTAAATGTCTCTCCAGCGCGCGCAATGAGATCAATCCAGTTTTTAAGCTGAGTCGGTATTGAAAAATTGTACATCGGCGCAGCGATCACAATAGTATCGTGATCTTTAAGCTCTTGAATTAGTTGATTAGACAATGCGACTACATCTTGTTGACGTTGAGATAAATCATCCCCACCTCTCATTGCAGATGCGATTTCACCATCTAAAACTGGAATGGGCTCTGCAGCAAGATCACGTACTGTAATTTCCTTTCCTTGAGCCAAATACTCTTGGCTAAGATGCGTAATCAATTGAGACGATTGCGAGTAATCACCTAAGATACTCGATTTCAATACTAAAACTTTCGACATAATGCACTCCATATAATAATGATCAAGCTAAGATGAATTGCATCGCTCAATCGAATAACGACAGTTTAGAGTGCTATAAAAAACAAAAATAGCGGATAAAGTTCGGCTTACCGTTCGATTAAATAGAAAGAAACTAGCAGCTAACTTCGCCAGCAGAACAAATCAAAACCACGAGTAAGCCTCGAATAGATCATGCAGAAGATTTAGGCAGACTAATAAAAACACCGTCGAACACGGCAGATAGTTTATCGGCGCAAAATAACTCTACGGTTAATGGAATCCGAGCACGCTTGCCTCGCTGCAACACTGACAGATCAGCACCTGCCCATGTTGTTATAGCCACAGGCGCCGCGTCTATTGGCGCGATATAGCGGATATGCGCGTCCGCCAGTACAATATCACCATCAATTTCGGCCAACTGTTGCTGCAACCACACCATGCCCCAACCTGTTAATGTCATCAGCGTATAAATACTGCCCGCAAACATGGTCTGATGCAGATTAACATTAGGTGCTAATGGTGCAGTGACACTAAATTCTTGATCTGTAAACGACAGCGGCCTAACCTGCATAAATTGGCTAGCGGGAATGGTTTGGTACCATGTTTGCTGCAATTGCGTCAGTAACGCAGTTTCATCATAAGACTGCTTCATCGCCAACTACATCTGCAGGTTAAACGTCACCGGGCCATCATTCACCAAGGAGACTTTCATATCTGCGGCAAATTCACCGGTTTGGGTATTCACCCCTTTCGACTGACAAAAATCAACAAAGGCGTGATAGAGTTGTCGCGCTTGATCCGGTGTGCCCGCCCCGGAAAAGCTCGGACGCAGTCCCCGCCCAGTATCTGCGGCCAAGGTAAACTGCGAAACAATGAGTAAACTACCGCCCGCCTGCTCAAGATTTAGATTCATCTTGCCATTTTCATCAGAGAACACGCGGTAACTCATGACCTTGGTGGCCAGTTTTTCCATTTTTGCAATATCATCTTCTCGCTCGACACCGAGCAACACCAAAAGACCTTTGTCTATTGCTCCAATGGTTACACCATCAACGACCACATTTGCTTCACTCACACGTTGAATCAAGGCTATCACTTAACACTCTCCGACTTAAACTTAAATTGATTTGAGTTGTTGCATCACAGGGATTGGTTTAATCACATCCTCTGAGCCTTCTGGCAGTGATTTTCCAACCTGACGCAAACCTTCATCGGTCCAAAGTATAAAGCGACGGATCTCCTCCATGCTTATGGTATCAACAAACGTTGCTGAGCCTTGCACCTGAATCACAGCGCCTTGCTCTCTCACCACAAACTTGGCGAAATTAAGCTTTTGATTGAGTGTACCGATCATTATCAAGATCTCTTTGCTGCCTACATATTTAGGGTGAATAGCATAAAAACGGCTCATCAAGATACGGTCGATACCATCAGGATTGATGCTTGGCTGCAGGATAAACTGACTATTATCAAAGTTTACCGCCACCCCATTAGGCCCAGCTTGAGTTGCTAAGTAATTTTTGCTAATTAAGGCTTCTAACAGCTTTGTTGACGCTTGTTCATTTGTCATGTCACCCAAAGTCACACTATCTGCTGCAATCGTCGTCACTTCAACGTCAGTGTTGTTTTCAGTTGCAGCGCAAGCAGAAAGGCTTAAGACCAAGCTCGCGATTAGTAATTTGTTCATCGGATATAAATTCCTTTCTCTATTTTTTGGGCCATTTCCCGTATGGCGTTCATGATTGCATTCGCCATTTTGACGTCTGCCAATGCATGATAGCCGCCGTTAACTTCCATCACTTTTATCTGATGATTTTCCTTATCTTGCAAAAAATTATGTACAACACCACTCGGACAAACCCAGTCTAACTCTCCTTGAATAATGAGTGTTTCCGCTCGAATATCCATCACAACTTCAGACAGTAACTCAAAAGCACCAAAGTAGTTATTAGCCACATAATATAGCTCAATGCTTGCTAGCGCCTGACTGAGAACGGTATTGTCATCAAATGACTCACACCCGGGGTAAGCTAACGCGACTTCCCAATTTAACCAACGCCTAACAAAATCCTGCCGAATGCTGGTAGAGGTATTTTCAAACCCATCTCGGTAACAGCTGAATAGTCCTTGTAGTTGCTTACCCGATGCAGCTGCCACACTAAAGGCCAGATGCTCTGCTGGAAATAATCGCGCTGCCCCCTGCTGACCATACAGCCACTGGATACTTTCAGGGCTAGGAACAAAAGCGCCCCATAGCACCTGCTTAGTCACTCTATTCGGATAAAGCCCTGCGTACAATAACGCCAGTGTTGCACCAAATGATCCACCTGCGAGCGCCCACTTAGTGATACCGAGCCACTCTCGCACCAGTTCAATATCAGTTAATAGATTACTGAGCTGGTTGTACTCAAGCCCTCCTCTTGGCCGCGAACGCCCCGCACCTCTCTGATCCATCATTATCACCTGATAGACAGATAGATCGAACAAATTTAACTCCTCTACTGAACAACCAGCCCCGGGGCCACCATGCAAATACAGTAAAGGGATACCGTCGATATTACCGTATTGTGCGATGTACAATTCATGTCCGTCACCAACGGTTAACCAGTCACGTGCTATCAACTTCGGCTGATTTAGCATCGGCTTTAAGTACCATTGTCAGATGTCGATTTAACCTGAACTGTATCTATAGGATCTTTATCGCCCGTTGCTGCCTCTATTGCTGCAGCCTCTGCTAATAATGTTGCTCGCGCCAGTTGTCGCTCGCGCAAATATTCCGGTAGAGCGGCAGTGATCTCTGCACCAACCAATACGATTACCCACGAGACATACACCCAAACAAACAAAATGGGGATCACCGCTAATGCTCCGTAAATAGCCTCGTAGCTCGGAAACTGAGTCACATAAAAAGCAAAGCCCTTCTTGCCAAGTTCAAACAACATTGCGGCGACAATCGCACCGAGCAGAGCATGAAAAAACTTAACTTTTTTGTTCGGTACCACCATATAAAGCAGCAAAAACGCGGCCACCGAAAAAATCATTGGTAGGCGCTCAATAATCAGCGGCACCACGCCAGACAGTTCAGAGTCGTGAAATAACTGCAGCGACACTAAATAGGAGGTCGCAACTAAGCTCGCCCCCACCAATACAGGCCCTAGCGTCAGCACCATCCAATACATTGAAAATGATACTGCAACTTGGCGCTTCTCTTTAGTACGCCAAATACTGTTAAGTGACTTGTCGATAGCGGAGATCAACATTAGCGCCACCACCACAAGAGCGGCGACTCCGACGGTAGTGCCTTTAGAGGCATTAGCCACAAATTCATTAATGTAGATCTGTACCGTATCTCCGGCAGCGGGTAAGAAATTGTCATACACGAATCCTTCCAACTGCTCACGAATGCCAGCAAAGACCGGAAAGGCCGACAACATAGAAAACATCACCGCCACAATCGGTACTAGTGACAGTAACGTGACGTAGGCTAAGTGCCCCGCTTTAATATTGACTTGGTCCTCTTTAAAGCGGCGCAGCAAATGTAAAAAAAATGCCCAAATACTCCACAGAAAAGACCGAAATTGATTCACTGCTATCTTATTTTTCACTTGTTACTCTTGATTCTGTTAAAGTTGTACCAAATCTGTACAAGGTTTTAGTTCTATATTGGTACAATAAAGCTTATAACCTTCTCTTTACAAGCATAAGGATTGAATTGATGTCACAACAGGGTTCCGCTGGCAATGTAATTGCCGCTATCGCAAGTTTTTTTATCGCTGGATTAGGTCAACTAGTTCAAGGCCGTATACTTACTGCCATTTTGTTCTGCTTGTTCACATATGCCGCATACGGTATTGCAAGTTTCACACTTGGCCTATTTTTAGTTGTGGCAATCCCATTGCATATTTGGTGCATCATTGATGCTGCGAGATTTAAGAGCTAATTAGTAACCTTATATTAAAGAGTGAATAGAAAAAGGTGATTTCAGGATGAATAAAGGTCTTTCAATTGTGCTTTTAAGCACCAGTTTACTACTCACTGGTTGCCAAAGTGCTTACTATGGCGCAATGGAAAAAGTCGGCTATCACAAACGTGACATCATGGTTGACCGTGTTGAAGACGCCAAAGAATCTCAACAGGAAGCACAGGAGCAGTTCAGCTCCGCTCTCGAAGAGATGCAAGCGCTGCTCAATCATGATGGAGGCGACTTAGAAGGTGCCTACAACAAAGCCAAAGATGAGTATGAGTCAGCCCGAGATGCAGCCGATGACGTGACTAATCGTATCGATAAAGTTGAAGATGTCGCCGAAGCGCTATTCGATGAGTGGCAGACTGAGATTAGCGAAATCAGCAAAGCTAGTCTACGCCGTAGTAGTGAGTCAAAACTGAAACAAACTCGTCGTTCATACACACAACTGCTCAAAAGCATGCGCCGCGCAGAGAGCAAAATGCCACCGGTGCTCACAGCGATGAAAGACAACATGCTTTACCTTAAACATAATCTCAACGCACAAGCTATTGGCGCGATTAAGGGTGAATTTACCAGTCTACAAACAGACATCTCAGGCCTTATCAAAGAGATGAACAAATCGATTGATGAGTCGACGAAGTTTATTGCCTCGCTGGAAGGTAAGTAAGTTATAGCCAAAATTAACATGCATAACTATAGGATTATATGCATGTTAATAGAGCATATTTCATGTCTATAAAGGAATCCATATGACCTTTGCAGTATTGCTACGACAATATCGACAATCAAATGCTTCCAATCAAGCAGAAGTGATTGAAAAACTGCGTAGTATAGATAGCTCCTTTGAAAAGCTTGATGAAACAACCTATTCTCGCTGGGAAAATGCAAAAACTACTCCTTCATTAATTAAGCAAGCTAAAATACTTATTAACTTATCAATGAAATCGGAGTTACGTCAATTAGTTACCAACCATTATACTCATAATAAGTCAACATTAGAAAAGACCATTTCAAATCGTTTTGGATTATATAAAAAAGCTGACACTCCCTACAAGATATTGTTAAATAAAGTGAATATTGAGCACCACAATTGCATTAGCAGTGAATATATTTCCTTTATGGAAGACTTTCACAAAAGCGTGTATTCAAGAAACCTAACAGCAAGTAAAATAGAGTTAACTAAAAACAACAAATCTGACATATATTACTTTAACAACATGCTGGGAAATACAATTGGTCACTTTGCGGTAACACAAGCAAAATGGTCATTACTGGAACCAGTTATAAGAGAGGAATATGAGTTAAACCATAACATAAATACCATAAATAAAGATTCGAAAATACTCTACTTGCTATCTGATTATTCTATTCATAAAGATATATTTCTTTACAAGCACAAGATAATAGCTGACATTGTTTATAATAATGACATTAGTTATGTAATAGCAAAAATGTATATCGGTTTACCACCGCTCCATGAACAATATAAGTTCAAAGTAATTGCTAGTGGACAAGAGGATGATATGGGGGTAAAACACAACCTTAATAAATTCCAATGGATCATGTGCCTAATTCCAGCTGAAAACATAATGACAGCAGTTACAGCTACAATTACAAGAGAAGATATAGATTTAGACATTATAATAACTAATAAATAATAATAATTATAATTACTTGCAATATCTAGGTATACTTTAGCATACCATAATAAAAAACATGAAATTAAATTATGTACAAAACAAAGTTAATATTCACACTGTTATTATATAGCAGCAATTTAACCGCGTCAGAACTACCCCATATAAGCATAAATCAACATCTATTTAAATGCGGACAACTTCCGCTAATAAAACTAAATCTAGTAAAAAAGGACATTGAGAACATTAATATAACTTTATATTTACAACAAAGCCATATAAAAGAACAGTTACAGACCTTCCCATTAGGCAAATACCTTTTAATCGCGAATGGGAGGGAATATATAACAGATTTGAAATCATCATTAAATGTTACTATGACTTACAAAAACAAAGAAACCATCACGTCAGTATACAGTATACCTTTATTCAGCATGGAAGAAATTGTAAGTGAGTCGAACTCCCTTTGCCCCCTATCTCCTATGGAAAGAAAACCAATTAATAACTGCCTAATAGAAAACCATAATAACATGACACTTTGGTCTATTGCATCAATATATAAGACTAGATGGAAGACCAATATATATGCTGCAATGCTTGGTATTTTTGAAACCAATAAAGACAAATTTCAAAATAAAAACATAGGTATAATGCTAAAAAACTCAAAATTAAAGTGCCCAACAAAAAAACTGTTATCTAGCTATCAAGATAAAAAAACTGCAAAAGAAATATTTCAATTATTGATAGGGAAAAACTAGTTGTTAAACCCCATTAAACCCCATTAAACCCCATTAAACCCCATTAAACCCCATTAAACCCCATTAAAGCCCATTAAAGCTTATTAAAGCTTATTAAAGCTTATTAAAGCTTATTAAAGCTTATTAAAGCTTATTAAAGCTTATTAAAGCTTATTAAAGTCCGTATCAGTTTAACACCAAGTATAATCCATTCTGAAAATTCAACAAAAACTAAAAGTTAACACGCTTATCACGCACAGTGACTAACATTTCGCAACCACTAGTTCACATCATTAACAGTGTTATTTGGAGTACAAATTGTCTAAATGTCGAATACTAAACTTATGTAACTCAAATGACCTTAAGTCTATACAATGTTTTTATAAACTACAAAGCATCGTAAATATTTCAGGAGATAGAGTAGCCTCAGAATTGCTGATTGACAGACTAAAACTAACTAGTAACCTCTACGATCTTGAGCGAAAGTTAAGGTTTGGTTCGCTTTGCGCGAATGCCTTAAATACAGCATCAAAGCTATCATTTGAAAAAGAACTATTTATTAATATTGAACGACGTAATCTTTGCGATATAAAGACACTGATTCACATTAGAGACGCGTCAATTAGTTTATGTGATCTAGGAGTGAAGCTAGTCATTGAAATAACGGAACGGAATTTATGTGGTAATTGCCCTAGAATAGCTGAAGGTTTAACGTTTCTAAGACAGTGTGCCATTAGCTTAGCGGTTGATGATTACGATTACATAAACTATGACTTCAGAGAAGATGAGGTCAAAAAGAATAACTATTATGAATATATAAAAATCACAATGGCTTCAAATGAGAATGAATTAAAAAAGATGAATGAATTCATAAAAATTTTATCTGAAACACATAAGATTATAATCGAAAGAATAGAGAATGAAAAAGAAATATACAAAATAGACCAAAAGTACATATGGGGCATGCAAGGCTTTGCTTTTTGTAACGGCGTCTCATTGCCTCACCATATATCATCGTAATAAGGTCACAAATTCTAACCACAACACAAAAAGAGAAAAACATGAAAAAAGTTATTTTAAGCTCACTACTAATAGGTTTAACCCCATCAATAAATGCACAAGCTTCCAACGAAATTACTTTTCTTGGCGAAGTAACTGCAAATACATGTGTAGTTAATGTTGAAGGGCTTGAAAATAGTCCTACAGTTTTATTGCCTACAGTAAGCACGTCAGAACTTACTGATCCAACAACCTATGCAGGGGGCACTGAGTTCGATATCAATGTTACCGGCTGCACCGTTGATGCCGTTAATCCAACTAATATTGGAGTAAAATTTGTTGCAAATCGTGCAACAGAATATGGAAACCTGACTAATACCGGCACAGCTGACAAAGTTGAAATTGCAATAAAAAGAAGTAGTACTTATATAGACTTTTCTGTTCCCGTGACAGATAGCGATGCAATCACAATTGCTAAGGGTGAAACATCCGGCTCTGCAACTTATAACGTTGAATATTACACTCACGCAGGTAGTGCGACCGCTGGTAGTGTAGTTGCATCTGTGCAGTACGCCATTACGTACCTTTAGAGATAAAACCAATGACTTAGGCTGCGACCAACTAATGTTGCAGCCTAAGCTATTTAACAGGAATAATTATGAGAAAATCATTTGCTGCTTTAGCTATCTTTATAATGTCTTACTCCCTATCGGGTGAAGCAAATGTAATATTAAATAAAACTAGAGTAATAATTAGTGAGGAGAATAATCAAAATGCACTATTGTTTACAAATAACGACAACCATCCAAATATAATTCAGTCATGGGTAACATCAAATAATGATATCGATGGAACATTTGAAAATGGATTAAGTAACTTTTTCATAACACCTCCGATTTTCAAAATAAATCCAAGTGAAAGCCAAGAACTTAAAATAAAATATATCTCAGAACAGCACAATCCTTTAGAGGAAAATCTATTCTATTTTCATTTCTTACAAATTCCACCAGTAAAAAAAACAAAAAATGACAGTAAAAACCAACTGGTTATCACTCAGAAGCACACTATAAAACTATTTTATAGACCGAAAGCTTTAAAAGACATTGATTTCAACATTAATACCGACCTGTTAGTTACACCGAAAAATATCGACTCAAACCTTGCTTTTTTAATAAAAAACACAAGTAAGTACTATGCAAACATTTTAAACATTAAGGTTAATGAATTACAACAAAAAAATACTATTTGGAATTCAAGAATAATGGTACTAAAACCAGGTGAAGACAAGTTATTGTTAACTAAAACCACTTACCTTAAAAAGTATAACAAAGTAACTTACCAGGTTTCATTAGTTGGGGATCATGGTGGACTAGTAAAATCTAACCATATAATTACTAAATGAAAAAATTATTAGCTATCTCTTTATTTCCGCTGATGTCGTTAGCCGAAAATCACAAGCAATATTACAGCATGTACGATTCGTACAAATATGACGACTCGGAAAAACATGATTCAGACGAATACTCCTTTGATGGTAAATTAGTATTTGGCGAAGAATATAATACAGATTTAAAGCAGATAACCAATGGCATATTCGACAATGGTAACTATTTATTGGACGTTTACATAAACGATAGAATAGTAAGACAAAATCAAGAGGTAAAAATATACAACCAACCTAACAGACCTTTAATATGCCTAGATAGAAAGTTTTGGAAGTTAAGTGGGATTAATATAACAGATAAAATAGTCAAAATAATAAATTCAAAAAGTGACTGTATTTCAACAGAAGAACTAAACATTGACATTGATTACAAAATCAACAAGAACGCTCTAAAAGTCTCTATGAACATCCCTCAAATTCACATGAGAAGAAGGCATGGTGATAATAAAAGAGATAGTTGGGACTATGGCCAAACAGCTGTATTTACAAACTACAACTCCAACATATTCGTAATAAAAGGTCGTAATGAACAGTCTGTAAATAGTCCAACACTCTCTGGACACCTTAGTTTAAATTCTGGTATTAACATAGGGAAATTACAAATCAGAAATCGAACATCTTATATTTTCAACCAAAACAAAGATCGTTACAGTGCTAATTGGAATTCATTTCAAACTTATGCAAATATTATACTTCCAGTACTTAACAGTAGTATTAGAATAGGTGATGCTTTTACACTAAGTAATACCTTTAGCTCAGTGAGCTTCATTGGTGCACAATTGAAATCTGACAAAAGGATGCAACCTCGATCGCAACAAGGTTATGCGCCAGTTGTTCGCGGTGTTGCTGCCAGTACATCAGAGGTAAAAGTTAAACAAAATAATGTAGTTATCTACCAAACAACAGTTCCAGCAGGACCATTTGCAATTGAAGATATTGTGACAACAAATGTTAGACGAGATCTTGAAGTAGAAGTCACTAATGTAAATGGTGAAATAAGCCATTTTATCGTGCCTTACGTAGCAACTAGTAATTCTTTACGAGAAAATACTAGTCAATACGAAGTTTCTATTGGAATTCTTGAAGAATTGGAGTCAAATCCGGCTTTTGTTGATTTGGTCTACGAACGCGGCATCAATAATATGTGGACATTAAACGGTGGCCTACGTATTTCAAAAAACTACTTTTCAGTAGGTAGTGGAGCAATAATAGCCTCACGTTTAGGTGCCCTTGGTTTTAATGCTGTATACGCACAAGCCAATTTAGGAGAGCAACATAGTCGTGGGTGGAAGCTAGGAGTCGATTACAGTAAATACTTTGCAACAGGCACCAATGTATCATTAGCAAATTATCAGTACTCAAGTGAAAACTTCATCGAACTAGGTTCAGTCGATGACGAGCTACATCGCCTACAAAGCGAAAATAACGCCCTTGATTTTAACAGTAAAATTCGAGATTTATCATCGGTAACAATTAACCAAAATCTTTCAGCGTTTGGTAATTTGTATACCAGTGCCTCCATGACTAATTATCGTGGAAACTCGCCTGCAACCAAACAGATTCAATTAGGATATAGCAACGATTTTGGTATTTTAAGTCTAAATCTATCGTATTTAAAGCAATTATCTAACAACAGTATTCAGCAGTTTAACGAAGATATCATATCGCTTTCATTATCTATTCCATTTGATAATATGCGTTGGAATAGTAACTTTAACAAAACCAAACATGCAGGTGAAAGCTACTCTTTAAGTATGGCTAATTTGCCCACAGAGCAGGGAAATGTAACTTACGGTATTCAGTTAACAAAAGACAACTCCAATA
Source organism: Shewanella sp. KX20019 (assembly GCF_016757755.1). Taxonomy (NCBI): domain Bacteria; kingdom Pseudomonadati; phylum Pseudomonadota; class Gammaproteobacteria; order Alteromonadales; family Shewanellaceae; genus Shewanella; species Shewanella sp. KX20019. Next base: position 4,800,173 of record NZ_CP068437.1, read on the forward strand.
ACCTTATTAACGGCAGTCTCAACAAGCAATTTAGTGCATTAAATCTGTCTTTAGGAGCCGGAGTTGGTGATGCTAACTATCAAGCAAATGCTAGTTTACGTGGTGGCCTAGTAATCCATAGTGGGGGGCTAACATTCAGTCAGCCGCTAGGCAACTCCTTTGCAATTGTAAAAGCAAAAGGAGCTGATGGTGCACAAGTTAATGGTCAAAATATTACAATTGATAATAACGGATATGCTGTAGTACCTTCCTTGACCCCTTATAATGAAAACCATATTTCATTAAACACTTCCAATACTCAATATGATATTGAACTGTCATCTAATGGGACATCTATTATTCCTGTAAATGGTGCTAGCGTTGAAGTTGAATTTGAGGTCGTCGCAGGTCAACCGATACTGGCACACTTTCAATTTAATAATGGAACAAATCTTGAACTTGGAAGCTATGTGTATGACGAAGATAATCAATTGCTTGGAATGATAGCCCAAGGCGGTTATAGCTACCTTAGAGTTGAAGATCTGCAGGGGGATTTGACTGTTAAATGGGGAAGGAAGTCCCAATACAGTTGCCAAACTAATTACCAAATTCCCGAACAGAATAATACTCAAAAATTAGCTAAACTAAAACTGGAATGTCTATGAAAACCACTATTAGAAACCTTTTTATTAGTCTGCTAATACTACCTTGTTTAGCGAATACTTCAAACGCCTCTTGTGTAAAGGTGACAGGGTGGACTGGTGCAACAGATAGCAATATTGGCCAACTTAACCTAAACCCGAGAGTAGTAAACCTTAGTATAACTGCAGATTCGAATGATAATGGAAAAATACTAAGTTCAGGAGTTGTATCCCCAGAACAGTTTGGCCAAATTGGAGGCTATGATCCAGAAACAGTGCTATTTCGTTGTGATCCTGGAGATATTAACGATATTTTTGAAGTCTATGCGACTAACGGTGATAACGCTTATAGTGGCTCTGTAGATGCAGGTGCAACATATGGATTCGAACATAGTTATGCTACCGCCTATCAAGATCTAGCGATTAGAATATCCCACGTTAATTCAGGACGTTATTTTTCAAAAAACTGGAATGAGTTTAAATTGACAAACTTAGACACTGATACGTCAGGCAGTATTCTAGTGAAAGTCAAGAATTTTAGCCCTATATCAGTTGAACTGCTCCGAATGGAGCATGGATATGGCTATAGCAGCAGTGGCAACTACGCCTATGCACAACCAGCTGGCTATATGACTATACGTGGGCCAGGCTTACACTCAGCTCTAGTTTCAGGAGCTAATTCAGCGTCCACAATTACTGGTTGGTTTAGTGGGTGGCCAATGGCCATTGGGCTAAGCGGTAATGTAACAATTAGACGCACTAATGAATGCGTTTTTTATACAGTGACCCCTGTAGTAACCTTTCCATTGATTTCCATTGCAGAGTTGCAAGCAGGGCAGACTAGGACTGCGCAGTTCAGTATATCTTACATCTGTGAAAATGGAGCGATATCAGGTACTGGGAGCAACGCTAACGCTATAGGAATTAAACCCAGTATTCAAGCTGGAGTTGCAGCAACAAGTCTTGGTTTGAAAACCAACGGCAATTCGGTAACTCACTTGCTTGATTACCAATACTCTTCTGGTGACGCTAGCATTGCAAAAGGTGTTGGAATTCGCATCGTTGATTCTGCCAGTAATTCACTAAACCTAATGTTAGATGAAAATAAATTTGGAGGGGGGGTTAAAGATGGCTGGAACCCTCTACTATCCACATCGGTAGGGTTACAAGTAGAAAACTATACAGCGACGCTTGAGGCATTACCAACACCTGACAATACAATTACACCTGGTCGAATACATGCAACAGCAAAAATATTTATCAGAGTTCAATAACATGAAATGGTTTATATATCTAATATTAATGATTGGAATGTTAATTTTATCACTGTGCCGCGCTAATGCCGGTGTTGTGCTAAATCAACAAAACAGGTTAATTTATGATAGAGATTCTATTAGACAACAATTTACTGTAACTAACCACAACAATTATGAAGTTATCACCAAACTATGGGTAAGTAAGTCAGACTTTAGTAATTCACCCGACTTAACCTCTGTTAACTTTATAGTAAGCCCACCTATAATCATATTAAAAGCAAAGCAAACTAAATCACTACATATAATTAGCATCAATAATGAGCAGTTCCCAACAGATAGAGAAAGTTTATTTTGGATAAATATAGAAGAACAAAAAAAAATAACTAAAAATCTATCTAAAAACAAGAATGCAATGCTACTTTCAATGCAAACTATGTATAAAGTTCTGGTTAGACCATCACACATTGTAAAGCCAAGCATTACTGCCTTCAAAAAACAAAAATTTAAACTTAACCACAAGGGTAGTTACTTAACCATTACAAACCCAACGCCTTACGTCATAACTTACAATAAAATCTCTCCTTATAAAAACTGTAAGAGTACGATTATATTTAGTGGAATAGTAAAACCTAAGTCTAGCCATAAGGTAAAGATAGATAAAGAATTTCTAAAGTGCCTAGAAGACAAAATTATATATAGCAATATAGATGATCAGGGGGACCACATACAAAACATAGGTGAAATAAGTAAAATACCACCTTAAATTCAATTAAACCTAACAATTCCATCTAAAAATCAAGTTCAACTGATCATTTTTATCGCATACCCTTTACAGCGAATTGTGATAAGTTCACAATGACTTCCTTTAATTAATGTTCTAGCTTGATGAATAAGTACTGGTAGACTATTGACTCCTACAACTTGATCTGGCCAGACATAATAAATTATGTCTGATTTAGATATAACTTTAGCTTCATTTTTTAACAAAATACAAAGTAACCTAATCACATTATCACTAACTAGTAAACGACTAGAATCATTTACTAGTTTATTAGCACTTTCTTTGTGAATACCTACAGTCTCCACTAAGCCATTGAATTTAGGGCACAACCTACAACTTAAATATTCATCATAAAGATCACACATGATATCACTCACTAATTTATCACCAACCATACATTCGCACTTCATTTAAAACTATATTTTATCTCAAAATAATTAAATCCGAATGGCATATCAAAAATATTATTATTACGTAATGCTAACTATAGCCATAAAAATTAATTTTATGTTAACCAACGCCTTACCTTTATGATAATAATAATTAATAATTAATAATTAATAATTAATAAAGCTTCTCATTTGCATTTACTATCCTAACTTTTCTGCATCAATCAAGATTTTTAGAGCTAGCGCACACATTTATACTTTTGCTTTGAACGATTTTAAAATAACTCACTCTTAGCTTTTATCTTCGAATCATTACTCAACGAAACTGTTATGAGCTTTATCGAATCATTAACCCTTAGCTTGGCGCTGACTTACAGTGTCAGCTTGCTTTATTGAAGTGGCAAAAAATGAGGGGCAGCGGCAAGTGGAGTATTGGTTTCCGCCGCAGTAATATCTAGCCTATATTGGCCTCGAATCGCTCAGGCCTTATCAAAGAGATGAACAAATCGATTGATGAGTCGACAAAGTTTATTGCCTCGCTGGAAGGTAAGTAAGCGATAACTAAAGTTCGGTTCCTAAGTCTGGAAGCTTAGGAACCAAATTTGTGAGCTTCAGCCTGAATTTTTATAGTTTAATCCTAAGTTTACGATCTTCCCCACAACCTACGTGCACAGTAAGAACTTCTTTCATTAAAAAGTTTCACAATAGTATCAATCATTATTGAACTGACGCCGTTATGAGCTTTATCGAATCATTAACCCTTACCTTGGCGCTGACTTACAGTGTTAGCTTGCTTTATTGGAGTGGCAAAAAATGGGGGGCAGCTGCAAGCGGAGTATTGGTTTCCGCCGCAGTAATATCTAGTCTATATTGGCCTCTAATCGTCGCTCTTGCCATTGCAGCCGTTATCATAGGTCTTGTTAGCAAGTTTCAACCTCGAATCGCTCAGGGAGATATGAGGAGCAATAATCTGCGGGATGGAGTTCAGCATCTACTCGCACTATCGATGTTACTAGTCGGAATACAGTTTGCGGTGAATAGTGCGCTGCTCAAAGCTGGGATTACCCCATGGTTAATGCGTCCTGATGTCGGCGATGCTTTTCTGCCTATTGCTGGCGGTATCGAACTCAAAGCGATCATCAGTCTCGGCATTTGGGATCAAACTCACCCAGCAGCTGCGGTAATGTTAACCGTAGTGTTATTAACAGGCTTGCTCTGTAAACGTGCTTTTTGTGGCTGGGCATGTCCACTCGGTTTGGCTGGCGAGTACCTCTACAAGCTCAGAAAGCGCTTTATAAAAGCTGAATATCTACCACCCGCTTGGCTAGATTGGCCGCTAAGAATGCTTAAATACCTCCTTTTACTCGCGCTGCTTTATATCATTGTGGGCATGCCTGCACAGGGAATACCTAATTACCTCAGTGGCAACTATCACAAGATAGCCGATCTAAAAATGGCGCTGTTTTTTATCACTCCCGGCTTAGTTACACTCCTTTGCTTCGGCTTTATTCTCAGCCTGTCAGCTTGGCGTCGACAGGGGTTTTGTCGCTACATCTGCCCTTATGGTGCTTTACTTGGCCTCGTCAGCTTTTTAAGCCCATTTAAAATTCGTCGCAGCACACAACATTGCTTAATTGAAAGCAAAGGCATGGACTGTGATAAATGCAGCCGCGCCTGCCCAGCTAATATTTCAGTACATACGCAGAAGGACATCCGCTCAGATGAGTGCCAAGCCTGCATGCGCTGCGTCTCCGCCTGCCCTAAAAAAGAGGCGCTGCATTTCAGTACACGCAACGGCATAAAGCTGTCAGCACGAGGCCTAACGATTGGCTTAATGGTGCTGTTGTTTTTAATTCCGCTTATCGCTTATCTAAGTGGATTTTGGGTAAGCCAAACCCCGACTGAAACTCGGATGTATTTGATCCAGCATTTAAACTCGATAGGACATTAGGGAAGGTTTGAGCATTAGAGGTACTAGGTACTAGGTACTAGGTACTAGCAAAGCATAAAATCAACATCAAAAGCCAAAGGGTGTTTTCTGTTGATTTCCTAGCAGGGCGTAGTCCGTCCTAGCAGTAAGCTGGCGAACATCCTAGTACCTTGGACCTTCTCTGCTTTCAGATAGGTTCTAAATTCTAGGCTCTAGCAAAGACGGTAAAATCTTAGACAAACGGCTTACGGCAAGCTTCACTTACGGTAAAAAACGAGAAAAGAGAAAAGCGACGGCATAAATGCCGACCTACTTTAAAAGATGTACTAGCAAAGCATAAAATCAACATCAAAAGCCAAAGGGTGTTTTCAGTTGATCTCCTAGCAGGACGTAGTCCGTCCTAGTACCTAGGACCTTCTCTGCTTTCAGATAGGTTCTAGGTTCTAACAAAGCATAAAATCAACATCAAAAGCCAAAGGATGTTTTCAGTTGATTTCCTAGCAGGACGTAGTCCGTCCTAGCAGTGAGCTGGCGAACGTCCTAATACCTAGGACCTTCTCTGCTTTCAGCTAGGCTCATTGACAATGAATAGCCCATTTTTAAAACTAAACTTTTGTTAATGGAGAAAGTTGGAACCATCTAAAACTTTCGCACTCTGATTATATGAGGCCAATGTTTATAAGCCATTTTTACTAGCTAACCACTTTAAAATGCCCTGCTAAATATTTGTTTTGTTCATCATCCCTACTGCGCACTCCTAATTAGGTTTGCCGCCAAAATTCAGTTTCAACGCTAGCGCACTGTAAATTGAACATAGATTTCGGCAATCCACATGGATTGCCTTTTTTTTTCTGAAGACTTTATAGCAATAACAAAGCGTATCTGCTCATTAAGTGGCAATGCCAATAAATGAATGGAACACTCTTATTCATCAATAGTTGGCTGGACATTAAAAAGCCCTGAACATTTTCATGTTCAGGGCTTGTTAATACTTAACCCTATTCAGGGTTGAAGCTAAACGAAACGATTACTTGCGGTTATGACGCTTACGCTCGTTTTCGCTCAAGAAACGCTTACGAACACGAATGTTCAGCGGCGTTACTTCTACTAGCTCATCATCATCGATGAACTCAAGCGCTTGCTCAAGTGTCATGTCGATATGTGGAGTTAGTACTTGTGCTTCATCAGTACCCGATGCACGCATGTTGGTAAGCTGCTTACCTTTCAAACAGTTAACTGTAAGATCGTTAGCGCGAGCATGTAGACCAACTACTTGACCTTCATAAACTTCTGCAGCATGGGTAATAAATAGACGACCACGAGCCTGAAGGTTAAACAATGCGAATGTCAGTGCTTTACCAGTTGCGTTAGAGATCAATACGCCACGAGCACGTTGACCAATATCGCCGCCTTTCACTGGACCGTAATGGTCGAATGAATGGTAAATAAGACCAGAACCTGAAGTCGCTGTCATGAAGTCAGTTTGGAAACCGATTAGACCACGGCTAGGGATAACGAAATCGATACGTACACGACCCTTACCGTCTAACTGCATATCCTTCATGTCACCCTTACGGATACCAAGTTTCTCGATAACGCTACCTTGATGCTCTTCTTCAACATCAACAGTCAAGTTTTCGAACGGCTCACACATCTCGCCGTCGATCTCTTTAACGATAACTTCTGGACGAGAAACTGCTAACTCGTATCCTTCACGACGCATGTTTTCAATCAAGATTGAAAGGTGAAGTTCACCACGACCTGATACGCGGAAACGATCTGGGCTGTCAGTTTCTTCAACACGTAGTGCTACGTTATGAACAAGTTCCTGCTGCAGACGCTCAAGGATGTTACGTGAAGTTACGTACTTACCTTCTTTACCAGCGAATGGAGAAGTGTTGACTTGGAAAGTCATTGTAAGTGTTGGTTCATCAACAGACAAAGCTGGTAATGCTTCTACAGTAGTAGGCGCACAAACAGTGTCTGAAATTTGCAGCTGACCAAGACCGGTAATCGCAACGATGTCACCAGCGTTAGCAATTTCAACTTCATTACGGTCAAGACCCATGTAACCTAATACTTGGCCCATCTTACCATTACGCTTCTTGCCATCAGCACCAACGATAGTTACCTGCTGGTTAGTTTTAACACTACCACGCTTGATGCGACCAATACCGATAACACCCACGTATGAGTTGTAATCGATTTGCGAGATTTGCATCTGGAAATCGCCTTCAGCGTCAGCGTCAGGGAATGAAACTTTTTCAACGATAGTTTCAAACAGAGGAGTCATGTCACCCTCTGATGTTTCTGGGTCAAGCGAAGCAAAACCGTTTAGTGCAGAAGCATAAACGATTGGGAAATCTAGCTGCTCATCGGTTGCGCCTAAGTTGTCGAACAAGTCAAATACTTGGTCGATAACCCAATCTGGACGTGCGCCTGGACGGTCAATCTTGTTGATAACAACGATTGGCTTAAGACCTTGAGCAAATGCTTTCTTAGTCACGAAGCGAGTCTGTGGCATTGGGCCATCAACGGCATCAACTAGTAGTAATACTGAGTCAACCATAGATAGAACACGCTCTACCTCACCACCGAAATCGGCGTGACCAGGAGTATCAACGATGTTGATACGGTAATCGTTCCACTTGATGGCAGTGTTCTTGGCCAGAATCGTGATACCACGTTCTTTTTCAAGATCATTTGAATCCATCACCCGCTCAGCGGCTTCTCCTCGAGTCTCAAGGGTTCCAGACTGCGCCAGCAGCTTATCAACCAAGGTAGTCTTACCATGGTCAACGTGTGCAATAATGGCGATGTTACGTAAATTCTCTAACACGGCTAAACCTCTTACCATCGGTATAAATATATAGGGGGGTACTGACAACAGCTAAACCAAACGAGTATAGTTGTTGCTATAAAAAGCGTGACATTCTACTCTAGGTCGCGACTATCTCACAGGATTATTTTTAACCAATCGTTAAAAATAACGTTGGCGCGTTGCTTTTTCTCGCCATAACGCCCGCTTTATATACACTTTTTATAATTCCCTTTGATGACATTATTTATATTGCTGATCTTTTTAAGTGTCTTTCTGAGTCGTTTAGCGTCATTTTAAGTTGCAATTCTTGTTAAACATCCTGTTTTATACCTTCTCTAGAGGTGTTTGTGGTTTAGCCTATTTTAAACGCTTAACCGTACAAGCAAAATATACTGTCTTTTATCTGAATAACACTTATCTACATTTGGTTGATTTTTCTTTGACTTATTCCCTATATAAATACCTAGGCCTTAGCTATTCTGTTGTCTCAATTTTATCAATAAACAACGGCTAGCGCATATTAAGACAAAGCAACTGCACAATAATGGCGCGTGCACCACTTTGATCCATCAAACGCACCGATGTGGTGCATCAAAATGAGTATGGTGTTTTCGTTTTAATTGATACTATATAAAGATCATGACGTTACATGATTGGCACGACTCTAGCTTTACAAAAAGCAGAATCGCACATTGCGCTAAACATTAAGATAAGAACAAAGGGATCACCCTTTACCCTACTCGGAGACTTTAGAATGTCAGCTGAATCAGTTTTACAACAACTAAAAGAATTAGAAGTTAAGTTTGTTGATTTGCGTTTTACCGACACTATCGGTAAAGAACAGCACGTTTCAATCCCAAGCCACCAAGTTGATGAAGACTTTTTCGAAGACGGCAAAATGTTCGACGGTTCTTCAATTTCTGGCTGGAAAGGCATTAACGAATCAGACATGGTGTTGATGCCAGATGCTGCAAGCTTCGTACTTGACCCGTTCACAGCAGAAACTACAGCCAACATTCGTTGTGACATTCTAAACCCAGGCACTATGACAGGTTACAACCGTGACCCACGCTCAATTGCTAAGAAAGCCGAAGACTATTTACGCTCAACGGGTATTGCCGATACCGTATTGATTGGCCCTGAGCCAGAGTTCTTCCTATTTGATGATGTTAAGTTCAGTTCTGGCATGCAGGGTTGTTTCTACAAGGTTGACGATGCAGAAGCGGCTTGGAACTCTGGTACTAGCTACGATGGCGGTAACAAGGGTCACCGTCCTGGTGTTAAAGGCGGTTACTTCCCTGTTGCACCTGTTGATTCATCACAAGATCTTCGTTCAGCTATGTGTCTTGTACTTGAAGATATGGGCCAAGTTGTTGAAGCGCATCACCATGAAGTAGCTACAGCTGGTCAGAACGAGATCGCAACCCGTTTTAACACGCTAACGCTTAAAGCTGATGAAGTTCAGGTACTAAAGTATGTTGTTCATAACGTTGCTCATGCATACGGAAAAACAGCGACATTCATGCCAAAACCAATCGTTGGTGACAACGGTAGTGGTATGCACGTACATCAATCTCTTGCAAAAGATGGCGTAAACTTATTTGCTGGTGACAAGTACGGCGGATTGAGCGAAATGGCACTTTTCTACATTGGTGGCATCATTAAGCATGCTCGCGCAATTAATGCCTTTGCGAATCCTGCGACTAACTCTTATAAGCGTCTTATCCCACACTTTGAAGCGCCAGTAATGCTTGCTTACTCTGCAGCAAACCGTTCAGCGTCGATTCGTATCCCTGTAGTACCAAGTGCTAAAGGCCGTCGTATTGAGCTGCGTTTCGGTGATCCAATGGCTAACCCATACTTAGCATTCTCTGCAATGTTGATGGCTGGCCTTGACGGTATTCAAAACAAAATTCACCCAGGTGAAGCAATGGATAAAGATCTATATGATCTTCCACCAGAAGAAGCGGCTGAAATTCCAACGGTTGCAACTTCACTTGAGAATGCACTTGAGTGTCTAGATGCTGACCGTGACTTCCTCACCCGCGGTGATGTATTTAGTAATGACTTTATCGACTCATATATCGCACTTAAATCTGCTGATGTTGAGCGTGTTAACCAAACGACTCACCCAGTTGAGTTCGAGCTTTACTACAGCTTGTAAACATAAACAATTGAGTTAATGGTGCGATTTTAATCGCCATTTAGAAAGCCCTAAGCGGAAACGTTTAGGGCTTTTTTGTGCTTATAAATCAATAATATTTTTTATCAGCTGCTGTGATTATTATAATGAACGGCTATAGTTATCTATTAAAGTGCCACACTGACAACAAGCCATAATATTAGCCAACCTATCGAAATAGAAGGACATGCTATGCTTGCCAAAATCTACTCCTATTGCCGCTCAATATTCGCCGTAATAATGGTGATCTCACTTGGCCAGGTCAATGTTAACGCCATTGAGTGGCCACAAGAGGTAGCTGAAAAAGAGGGCACTATTGTTGTATATCAACCGCAGCCTGAATCACTCAGCGGTAATATTCTGCAAGGGCGTGCGGCCATGTCTCTCGAGCTCATCGATAGAGATGAGCCTATTTTTGGCGCTTTTTGGTTTAGTGCACGCATCGACACCAATGCTGACAACGCTACGGTTAGAGACGTTAAAGTCACTCAGGTTCGCTGGCCCGAGTCGACAGCAACAGATGAACAACGCTTTACTGAAGTGGTAGAAAAAGCCCTCGGCAGCAGTAGTTTTAATATCTCGATGGAGCGCCTATCGGCCAGCCTTGCCAATGCAAAACAGGAAAAGCAAAGCTTAGAAAACATTAAGAACGATGCACCCAACATTATTTTCCGACAGCAACTCAGCGTACTGCTGTCTTTCGACGGCTCGCCGCAATTTAGAGAGATAGAAAACAGCCCATATGAGCGAGCGCTCAATACGCCCTTTGCTGTTGCACGTAATAAGCTGACTAAGAAGTTATACCTCAGTAGTGGCACATTCTGGTATACCGCCGACAACCCTATGGGTCCTTGGCAAGTGACCGAGTATCCGCCAGAAGATTTGGTTAACATGATCCCAAAGTCTGATGACGCTATGCTGGTCAAAAGTAGCGCTGCACCTGCCGTAATTGCTGTGAAAACAGCCACTGAACTAGTTGCAACGGATGGCAAACCCAGATGGAAAAGCCTGACAGCGGGCAAGCTACTTTATGTGAGCAATACCGAGACAGCGTGGATTAGAGAAGTTGCTTCTGGTGATATGTATTTGCTGCTGTCTGGGCGCTGGTTTCAAGCCAAGAAAGAAGCTGGTCCCTGGGCTTTTATTCGCGCAGATAAACTGCCCACGAGCTTTAATGACATTCCGCCTGAATCCGATATTGGTGGCTTACGTGTTTCAGTAGCAGGTACCACTGAAGCGGAACAAGCGATGTTAGATGCACAAATCCCCCAGACTGCCGCCATTAAGCGTAGCGAAGCGAAGCTCACCGTTGAATACGATGGCGAGCCAAAGTTTGATGCAATACCCGGAACCAAAGTCGCTTATGCGGTCAACACCGCGACTCAAGTGTTGAAAATAAACGGTCAATACTATGCAGTTGATAACGCGGTTTGGTTTGTCGCTTCAGCAGCTAAAGGGCCGTGGAAAGTGGCAGATAACGTTCCGACCGGTGAGATAGCAAAGATCCCCCCGAGTTCACCTGTATATAACACCACCTATGTAGAGATTTACGACTCCACCCCCGAGATTGTTTATGTGGGTTATACACCGGGATATATGTGGTCTTACCCATATTATGGTGTGCCAGTATATGGAACAGGTTGGTACTATCCGCCTTATTGGGGTCGTTACTATTACCCTAGACCACCGACTTGGGGACTTCATGTTGGTTATAACCCTTGGACTGGCTGGAATGTAGGCGTCAGCTGGAGCAACGGCTTCTTTCGGGTTGGTGTTGGCTGGAATGCTGGCTGGGGCAATCACCATTATCCCAGCCGATGCTGTGGCGGCTATTACGGGGGAGGTTATCGTCGCCCGGTAGTGATCAACACTGGAGATATTAATATCGGTAATAGTGTCAGTATTGGTAATCGCACTAATATTTCGAATAGGGTTGCCAAAAACAACCTTTCTGGCAACAGAGTAGGGGAAAATAACCTCTACAACCATCCTGAGAATCGTATTCGTAATGCCGATCCAAAGAGGGCAAATGACAATATCAGACAAGCGACTCACAACAAGAGCCGCACTAACAATGTCTTTGCCGATAAAAATGGCAATATTGCACGAGATAACAATGGCCAATGGCAAAGCCGCAGCAAAGGCAGTTGGACGCCGGCACCGGAAACCAAGCAGAGAGTTGAAGCAGGACTCAATAATCGTGATACCAGTAAGCCAATCACTATGCCATCGAGACCCAATACTGATATGAGTCGACCTACTAATATCAATCGACAAATAAATAATCACAATTTTGACCGCGAAGGACTAAATCGTTCCCGTAGCGCAAGGCAACATGGCGTGGCACGCGAAGGTCGAAGAGGCCGCTAATAAGCGATAATAGAGTATATTTAAGGCCTGTTAACCTCAGGCCTTACTATTTACCCCCGTCCCACCTGGAGATGTAGGATTCAGTAGCATGGGTATATCAACCTATCGATTGTTAGGTTGACACCCCCAACATGGCTAGATAGCTTAACGGGTAAACACATCATAAGTCAGTGTTCTGGCATCAAATAATAAGTGGATCTTCATCTATGTGGCAAAAACTTGAGCCCTATCGTTCTTCGATTATTTTACTGTCAGCGCTGCTGATGGGTGGCGCTATCGGTATCGTGCTACCTGACCTTGCCATTAAGCTAAAGCCTATAGGGCAAATATTTCTTAATTTGCTATTCATGATTATTGTGCCGCTCGTTGCTATCAGCGTGACCTCCTCTATCGCTCGCATGACCGATCTTAAGAAACTAGGTGTTATTCTCATCACCCTCTTTCTAGTATCCATTGTGATGGCGATTATCCCCGCTGTATCGATTGTTGGCTTGGCGTTGGCCTTTGATCCAGCCCAAGGCGTGGTACTCGATCTACATCAGCATGTGGAAGCGGGGGCTGGCAGCATGGATTTTGTGGGTCTGTTGACGACCAATGATTTTGTCGGCTTGCTGTCTAAATCTAATATTCTGGCGCTGATCATTATGTCGGTCATTGCCGGTATCGCCATTGGCCAATCAGGAAAAGATGGCGAAAAAGTCTCTGCCATGCTCGATAGCCTCAATACCGTTATCATGAAAATTGTATCAATATTGATGGTAGCGGCGCCCATAGGATTAGGCGCTTATTTTGCCTCAACCATGGCCAGCCAAGACACCGAGTTGCTCAGTACGTTTGCTCGCGCTATTGGACTCTTCTTTATTGTGGCGCTTATCTACTTCACTATTGGCTCGACTATTTACGCATGGGTAGGCGGCGGTACCAAAGGCGTGACTCAATTTTGGAAAAATGCTGTGGCGCCGTCTGTGACCGCATTAGGCACCAGCTCGTCTCTTGCCACGTTACCAGTGAATATCCGCGCCGCCAATAAAATGGGCATCAAAGAGGAGATAGCTGATATCTGCCTGCCCTTGTTAGTCAATCTCAATAAGGGTGGTGCTTCGATGACCACCGCACTAAAGATTGTGTTTATCTATTCGATATTGGGCTTAGATTTCACCGCCGATGTGTTTGCACTCACCGTGCTTATTTCAGTGTTGTCAGCCTTTATTATTAGTGGTGTACCTGGCGGTGCCTTTTTAGGTGAAATATTTATTGTCACCACTCTGGGGTTACCGATAGAGGTTATTCCTATTTTAGTCATTATTGGCGCGGTAACCGATGCTCCCGCCACACTGATCAATGTGATCCACGACCTCAATGCGACTCAGATCATTGAACGAATTAATGGTAAACGCTATAAAAGTGAAATTGCTGATTAACTACAGAACAAAATAACAGCACAACTATCTCTCACTATCTATTTTCAGACTGTAGTTAGCGAGAAATTGAAACCTTTATATTTCAACACCTTATCAATATGACAGTAACGATGTCATACGCCGATTGTATGACTGTCATATCGATGACGCCGTCTAAAGTTCAATTCTATGCTCAACTTGCTGCAGTCAAATTCAACTATCGACATAGCAAGGAGCACAATATGGAAAGCTTAATAACACCACATAAACTGGATACAACAATGGATAAGGTCTCAATTACAAACGGATATTGGTACTATTTTAATGATGAAAAGGTTCGAATTACTGCCCATGGTTCCGGGTTTTCAGGTCTAGAAACCATTTACATCAATGATGAAGTTGTTGCTGAAAAGCGTAACCTTGGGATGAAGAGTTCTCATGAATTTTGTTACGCTGGAAATGATTATGAAGTGACATTCCAAGTAAGTAACCTGCTGACTGCAGCGGTAGTCTGCACGCTTTACAAAAATGGCGAGTATGTCGCGACAGAAACCAAAGCCTACCTAAAGATGAGCAGCAAAGCTGCGCTCAAAAGAGTGTTTATGTTCTTCTTAGCAGGCATTTTATTTGGCGGAATTTCAGCTTGGCTTACATTCCAGTTTATGGGTTAAACTGATGCATATTAAAATCTTTAGATATGCGGAGTAGAACATGGATATTAGTGCTACAACCGTAAAAGATCTGCGGCTATCAAGAGGTTGGACACAACAGCATTTAGCCGATGCCTGCGATATCAGCTTGCGCACAGTGCAACGAATAGAAAAAGACGGCAGCGCATCAAATGAAACTTTATTAGGCTTGTGCGCGGTATTTGAGATTGAGCAAAAAACACTAGTTGTTATCCCAAGCCCTAGCCACCAACAGATGCAACAAGTGTCTTTACGGGCTCAGACGTTAACGCTCGCTTTCGCAACTGTGTGTGGTGGCTGCATAGGGGCGCTAATTATGTTCTTAGTGCTTAGCTGACAATTAATAAAGTCCAAGTCACTCACTTGGGCTTTATTAATTGTATATTGGGATAGAGTCTCAGCGATAAAATCAGTCTACCTGAGGCACGACATAAACCGCTACGCGGCCATTTTGCCCAGCTGCGATCACCGTCCCCCCATCAATAGCCAAGGTATAATAACCTTGAGTCTGGCCTTTAATTGATAGTGCTTGCCAACTAAAACCGTGGTCAAACGAGATATCCATAGCCAATTTCCCACTCGCTATACATCTTGCTTGATGACAAACCATGGCGGTTCTAAGTCCAGAGGTCGATTTACGGGTTTTATGCCAGACTTTCTCTTTCAGATACACCATATTGGCGTCATGCTTATCACGCTGCTGGTAATCTCCACCAACAACGAAAACATCATTCAAACTATTCATCGCCAGAGCGTAACCACCGGCAGTTTGTGTGTCATCATAGAGCGGAATGTGCGTTCTTTGCCAATATTCGCCAAAATCCTGCGAAGTATAAATAGAGCTACTGTAGCCGCCGGTGGTGAACCAGGCTTGACCCGCTTCACCGACCATAAGAGTGTTACCGCTAGCGGCAAATGCGACTTCACGATCCAGTATTTCAGGTAACTTACCTCGAGCAATTCGCTGCCAACTTTTACCGCCATCCCGAGTACGTAAAATTACAAAGCAACCGCCAACAGGATCCCCTAATAGCAATCCATTGTTTCTATCCCAAAAAGCAATTGAATCAAAAAAGCCCATTTCATGCTTGTTTTCAAGCAACAGTTGCCAAGAAGCCCCCTGATCTTCGGTAAGATAGAGTTTAGATAATGCTCCCTCACCAGCGCCCATCACGATTGCAGTGTTAGCATCAAAAACCTCAATATCGCGAAAATCAGTTAAAGGCTGATCCTTAATAGAGACATCAAGCCAAGTTTTACCTGAGTCCTTTGACAGGAAAACACTATTGTTGGAGCCACTAACCCACATAATGCCTGCAGCCGCAGCGCTGCCTCGAAAAGATAAACTCGCATCAATCTGCTGTGTTTGCCATTCGTCCGCCATAGCATTAACACTGCATAGGGCCAATAACAGTATGAATATCTTCATTAAACTCACCTTGTAAAACTGAAGTTATTTAACTATCAATTAATAATGCTTAATAGGCAACCTCGAATAAATATTTAGCTTTCTCCGCGCTTTTAAAACCAACCCATTCACCACCCACTACATTAGCCATTGTTTAAATAAGCTTTTATTAAACAATACTTTATATTGGGGGAATGTGAAAAACAGTTGGACAATAATCAACCAAGATGATAAAAATGTGACACACGTCACACTTTTATCAGGGGTAGCATAATGAGAAAAAACCTTACGACTTCATTAATGATGGCAAGCTTACTCTTTTCTGCATCAAGCTTCGCAGGAATGAATTCGGTAGCACAATGTAACGATTGCTCTAATACTGCAGCATTAGAAGCGGCAAAAACACTTAAAAGTGACAATGTTTATGTGGTTGATTTTGTAAACAGAACCGCTAAAAAGTATATCTCTGACAGCAACGGAAATACTGTCGCTGCCAATATGACTTTAGGTGAAATCACCCGCTTAAATCAGCGGTTTGATTATCGTAAAAGCTACCTTCATGCTGTTAAAAATTAATTTAAAAGTTAGCCTATTTGCTCTTTTGCCTTTGGCTAAAGAGCAATAATTACTTGCCTGCTGTTCTCACGAGTTCCAATAACCGCAAGATATCCGCTTCATCATTATATATATGCGGTGACACTCTTATACCTTGGCTGCGCGCATCAACACTGATGTTGGCACTTTTTAGGCTCGACAGTACCTGTGGCTGACGCTGACCAAAATTCAAGATCATCGTGCCACTGCGCTTATCTTGCTCTCGGGGAGATACCAGCTCACTATCGAGCTCATTGGCCACCAGCTCAATTAAATACTGATTATGTTGCCGCAGTTTGTCTGAGCCTAGTTGACAAAAATAATCAATACTGTGCGCCGCTATCGCATAGGGCGCTACAGAAGGTGTTCCGCCCCAAAACTTAAGCGCACTTTGATGGTACCTAAAATCATGAATGTCGAATTCAAAAGGGTTTTCATGACTGAACCAACCGACATCCTTGGGCTGACAATCTGCAATATGCAGGCTGTTTACCCATAAGTACGCGGCACCAGAGCCGCCACATAACCATTTGACACTAGAGCCAATCATAAAGTCTGCCTGTAGTGAACTTAAATCCAACGGAACAATACCTGCTGATTGAGCAATATCAATCAAGGTTAAAATGCCTCTCGGTTTTGCTACTGTAACAATGTCTTTTATTGGTGATAACTGTCCAGTATTAGAATAGGCATGACTCACAAACACCATATCAACATCTTTCGTTAGGTGAGCATCCCAAACATTAGCATCGGTAATATCCAGTGCTTTCGGGATAAACCGCAGCTCACAGTTTTTTGGCAACGCTTTTTTCAGTGCAAAGCCCATACTGGGGAAATCAATCTCACTCATTAAGATCACTGCATCATCACGTTGTAATGACGCGATAGACATCACCAATTTAGTGAGCGCACTCGAAAGATTCACTTGCGGACAAAATTCGCTGGCCGGGGCATTAAACATTTTCGATAAACCATTGGTAAAACGCTCAATAATGCCGAGCCAGTCTCCCCACGGCTCGACCCCAGAGTCTTGCCATGGCGCAAAAAACTGCTGCCTAAATGCAGCTTCCGCGGTTTTGAGTGGTCTGCCAACCGAATGATTTAACAGGTAGCTTCCAGGTGCGAGCATAAAATCTTGTTTATGGTTATTTGTTAAATCATCCACTTTAACTGGCCTCTAAGCTTGCTGTGAGCGACTTAATATCATCGTAGCGAGTATTGATATCACTGCGCTGCGCTGCTGCGCGTCTGTCGCGTAATTTCTCCAACGCATTAAGCAGCACAGGCAGCGGCGGACCACTTGCTGTGACCTTATCCATATGTTGTTGCTCCATGGTTTGGGAGGGGATAGCAATATACTTATTCACTAACTCATTATGGTGTTGAATTGCAGTTTGACCATGTAGTTCACACACCTCAAGAAACAGCCTTACGTTCTCTTTAAACCATGTTTCATGGTTTAAATGCTGCATTGCTAGCAGTTCATCCATAAAGCTGGAGCGGCGCATGCAGTCACGTAGAATGCTTTGATCTTCAGGCATCATATAGAGAAATTTATCCACCAACATTTGTGAATAACCGGGTTCATTGGCCGCGCAAAGCCCGAGTAGCATATCGATAACATTGATCCCGGCAAAATCACCGGCATTTGCGCCACGGTAAACCTGACTGCCTACGCGATACGGTTTGTAGTAAGGTCTAACACAATAGAAAAAGTCATCGGTATCTAGCTTTTTAAATAACTGTTTATTCGACTCTTTTACATCTATAAGTGCTTGCTTAGCAACCTTGAGTAGATCTGCGGTTATGGGATGAGAAATACCTAAAGGCTGTATTTTTAATAATGCATCTGCAGCCCGCTTATAAGCGAGAATGCCTTTAGTATTGTAATCAACGAACAGCTGTTCAGCAGGCAAGCTGGTAAATCGCTTATATAGGCCATTCTTAGCGCTATTGTGGGTGGTTAAATGGGCAGTGGCAAATCGAGGTGTGACACCAATAGAGGCACCGATATGCATAGCTAGCGCTGACGCTTCCGTTAATGGCGATACTTTCTCTCGAGAGGGTTCTGTTATCTCATGGCGGCGACACGCGGCCATATATAGCCCCACGTTACCCAACAAGTCAAAAGCATGATCAAAGCCTTCGTCGGTGTTACCCTCTGCCAACAGTGTCGCAATCATCTCCCGACCTTCAGCTTCCAATGCCATTTTAAGAGGCTCCCCAATACCTTCGACATTGGCGCGATCAACTTGATCTGCATACAGCAGTTCTAACTGGGTATTAAGCTCGACAAAACGGCTACGGATCCAGTGGTCAAAAGCCCGAGTATTCAATGTCATCTAGCAATTCCAATCGTTGTTATTATTTTGTTAAGTTAGCCTATCAGCATCTCCAGGGTTAAAATCGTCATTCTTCTGCCTATAACTTCCATTTACGATCGGAATCCACTATAAATTAAACTTATATTATTGAAATTAACCATAGAACTGAATTTGGAGTTTTCCTTGGACAGTAAAGATCTCAATATCCTCGCTATTTTGCAGAAACAGGGCCGGATTGCTATTTCTGAGCTCGCTGCAAGGCTAAATATGTCTGATACTCCTTGCCTTCGCAGAGTCAGGAAGCTCGAACAAACTGGAGTGATAAGCGGTTATGCAGCGCAAATAGAACCTAAGGAGGTCGGGCTCAATGTGGTGGTGTATGCCTTTGTGCGGCTCACTGAAAATTCAGATCACCACGCTGAACGGTTCGAAACCGCAATGCAAAATCTAGAGCAAGTGATGGAATGCTCAGTCGTCACCGGCGCACATGATTATGTTCTAAAAATTGTCGCCCGCGATCTCCTCAGCTACGAAAGCTTCGTCAAAAAGTCTTTGGGCAGTTTACATTGTATAGCCGGAATTGAATCAACTGTGGTACTGAAGCAAAACTTTTCCAGGAACACCTTACCGTTAAAATAAGCTATTATTCAATGAGTTACTCAAGAGCTACCTAGCCTAAAGCAAATAGGGAACACCTAATTATATCAATATCACACATTCACTAGACGACCGGTCTAATAGGGTTTAAGCTAACAGCTATGAAAATTGAATCTCAGCAAACACGTCAGCATATTATTGATTCTGGTTATAGCTTAATTTCGAGTAAAGGTTTCTCGAACGTGGGCTTGTCACAGATCTTAAAGTTTGCCGATGTTCCAAAAGGCTCTTTTTACCACTACTTCAAATCTAAGGAGCAGTTTGGTGAAGAGATCATTGACAGTTACTTCAAGGGATACCTACACAGTATTGATGAACTGTTTGACGCCAAAAACGGTTCTGGTCTTGAGCGACTCATGAGCTATTGGCTTCGCTGGCAGACAACTCAGAGCGATTGCAGTATTGACCAAAAATGCTTAGTGGTTAAGCTCAGCGCCGAAGTGGCCGATCTATCGGAGTCAATGCGCCTTGCGCTCGATAAAGGATCATCGGCCGTTATTGCGCGTCTTGCCCATTGCATTGAAGCAGGCATCAATGACCAATCACTGCCAGCTATGCAAGCTGACGTTACCGCAGAAACCTTATATCAGCTTTGGTTAGGCGCTAGCTTAAAAAACAAACTGTCACGTGATCCAGATGCAATTGGACGCGTATTGCAAGTAACCAAAGCCCTGTTGGCACAGCCTATCCCCGTGCTGAAATAGCCAACAGCTTTATCTCATCCCGCCTACGCTTAAGGCGGGTATTTTTTAACTACTTACTAGACGACTGGTCTACTAAGCAGACCATACTCATTCGATAACACGTGTCGATAGATAGGAAAGATTATGAACAGCTTTGACTATTACAACCCAACTCATATCAGCTTTGGTGAAGGTAAGATCGCAGAACTCGACAATTTGGTCGCAAAAGACGCAAAAGTATTAATACTATTTGGCGGCAATAGCGCCAGAAGCACCGGCACCTTAGATGAAGTAAAAGCAGCACTTGGACAACGTAATGTTGTGGAGTTTGGTGGTATTGAAGCCAACCCTACTTACGAAACATTAATGCTCGCAGTTGATGTTGTGAAACAACAGAATATTGATTTTCTATTAGCCGTTGGTGGCGGCTCTGTGATTGATGGCACTAAATTTGTTGCCGCTGCGGCACTGTTTGAAGGTGAACCTTGGGATATTCTTTTAAGCTGGGGCGCAAAAGTGACTCAAGCTCTGCCATTCGGCACGGTGTTAACCTTGCCAGCCACAGGTTCGGAAATGAACAGCGCAAGTGTTGTTACTCGTAAAGAGTATCAAGCAAAGCTCTCTTTCATGAGCGATCATGTCTATCCAAAGTTCTCTGTTTTAGATCCAAGTAAAACCTTTACCCTGCCCGAGCGCCAAGTCGCCAATGGTGTTGTCGATGCGTTTATTCACATCACAGAGCAGTACTTAACCTACCCAGTTAATGCCCCAGTACAGGACCGATTTGCCGAAGGTTTACTGCAAACCTTGATCGAGCTTGGACCAAAAGCCCTCAGCGAGCCAAAAGACTTTGACGTTAGGGCCAACCTAATGTGGGTAGCCACAATGGCGCTAAGTGGCGTTATTGGTCGCGGCGTTCCCCATGACTGGGCAACACATATGATTGGCCATGAGCTGACTGTGCTGTATGACATCGACCACGCTCGCACTATCGCTATTGTGCTGCCAGGAATGCTCGATTGCCGTCGTGACGGTAAGCAAGAGAAATTGCTGCAATATGCGGATCGCGTTTGGGGCATAACCCAAGGCTCTAACGATGAAATTATCGATGCAGCCATCGCTAAAACCCGTGAGTTCTTCGAAGCCATGGGCATTAAAACCCGTCTTTCTGATTACGGTTTGGACGCTAATAGCATCGACCAGATAATGGTACAGCTAGAAGCTCACGGCATGACTGCATTGGGTGAAAAACAAGATGTTGATTTAGCCATGAGTCGCAAGATCTTAGAGCGCAACCTGTAGCAACACTGCGGCTCTCAAAGCACTCCCCAATAAACATAACGTAATCGCCCGTTTATCAAAGCGGGCTCAGCCTAAAACAATTGAGCATGAACAAGGAATTATAAATGAACGTATTAATGGTACTGACCTCACACGATAAATTGGGCGATACAGGTTTAAAAACAGGCTTTTGGTTAGAGGAGTTTGCCAGCCCTTTTTACCGTTTTAAAGACAGCGGTTTTAACGTCACCCTAGCTTCTCCGGCCGGTGGCCAGCCACCGCTTGATCCAAGCAGCGAACAAGCTGATTTTCAAACTGCCGCGACCGATAGATTCAATAAAGATAGCGACGCAAAGCAGCTGCTTGCTACAACTCAGATACTTGCTGACATTAATGCTGCAGAATACGACGCCGTATTCTATCCTGGTGGCCACGGGCCATTATGGGATCTGACCAATGATGCCAACTCTATCGCATTGATTGAAGCCTTCTATCAAGCGAGCAAGCCTGTCGGTCTCGTGTGCCATGCTCCTGGCGCACTAAAAAATGTCAAAGCCGCTGACGGTACTCCGTTAGTTGCTGGCAAGAAGGTAACAGGCTTTACTAACACTGAAGAAGCTGCCGTGCAACTCACCGATATCGTTCCTTACCTTGTTGAAGATATGATGCTCCAACACGGCGCGCTATACAGTAAAGGCGATGACTGGACGAGCTACTTAGCCGTTGATGGCAATTTGATCACAGGTCAAAATCCAGCATCTTCTGAAGTGGTTGCCGATGAGATCATTAAGCAACTAGGCTAAGTTGGTATTTAGTCAGTAAATCGACTGTGGCATATGGTTAAGTATGCCACTTTATATGAGCTTTAGTTAACTGCGCTTTTGTCAGGGACAGCCAATGATCACCTTGCATCACTTAAACAAATCTCGCTCTAAACGTATTATCTGGCTACTCGAAGAGTTAGAGCTTGATTATCAAATCAAAGCCTACCAACGAGATAGCCAAACATTCTTAGCACCACCAGAGCTTAAAGCCATTCACCCACTCGGTAAGTCACCGGTAATCGAGTATAACCAGCAGGTTATAGCGGAGTCAGGTGCCATTACTGAGTATCTAATTGATACTCACGCGGCTGGAAAGTTGGCACCAGAAAAAGGCAGTAGTGATTATGTAGAGTATCTGCAATGGCTACACTTTGCCGAAAGCTCAGCAATACTGCCACTATTGCTTAGAATGTTTGTTGCCAAAGACGGATGCCAAACCAATTTTATGGAAGGCTACGCCGCGGTAGAAACAGACAAAGTGCTTAGCTATGTCGACCAGGCATTAGCAGGCAAGCGCTACTTGGTGGCGGATAAGCTCACCGGCGCTGATATCATGATGTCGTTTATCGTAGAGTTGTTAGTTGCTAGCGGGGAGACAGCGAAATACCCCAATATTGCGACTTACGCACAGCTATTAGCCCTGCATGCTAATTGTACTAAAGCTGGTGAGATTGAGCAGCTGTACGATAATAGTTAAACGACTACAAAAAAGGCAGCCCAATGGCTGCCATAAATTTATCCCCATCCAGCCTGTAGATGCAAGATGGGTATAAAACTAGCTGCAATCTGTTAGATCAAGCTCCACGATTGGTTGCGTACCTAGGCCCACTACATTGTTGCGGTTAGGGGTGAAGTAATATAAATAGCATTTTTCATCGTTATTATTACCTATACTATTACCCTGTGGAAAGATGACAAAACCTCTCCCCCGCTCGCTGCTATAACCACGATTATTAAACCAATTTCGCCCCTTCTCGCGGACACACCATGCAGTAGGATGACTCTCTGGACATTCATTACCACTCGCAAGGTTCGTCACACTATCAAAGTCTACAATATGAGCGAAAGTACTGCTCCAGCGACCATCAGGGTATTCCCCCCTAACTTCAATATTCTCACCCGAGTCCAGCGTGAAAGATCGGTTATTACTACTGAGATTTTCCGGCCTAAGAGCTATTTGCGCGGCAACAAGATCACGAGTGGATTTTAAGCTGCCTTGCATGCCTTTCAGCACTGAAAGTTCAGCATCACTTCTTAGATCTATGAATTTAGGCGCTGCAATAACGGCCAATATCCCCAGTATAATAATAACAACCACGAGTTCTATTAAGGTAAAACCACGATATATTTTACTCACACTAAACTCCCTACCTCTGAATTCCATTTCCAAAACATACATAGCTATCTGCGCACTACATACCTAGTATCAACATTAGCACATAAAGAGCAGCCTTCTAATAACACCCTGTAGTTTGGGCAAATTGTCAAATTTCCATAAACAAAGTCCATGATTTATTGTTGAAAAGGCGCTAGTCTGAGTGAGTTAATGTGCCACAAAGGAACTCACAATGCGTCTAGGTTTATTGGTTTTAATACTGCTTGTCAGCCCTGTTATCCATGCGACTGTATATAAATGGGTAGATCAAGATGGCAAAATACACTTTTCTGATCAGCCAGTAAAAAATGCAGAAGTTGTCGAATTTAACAAAAATACAGAGAATCAAGTCAAGCTTTCCCCGCCGCAAAATCAATCAGAGCGCAATCTATCGCCCACTGCCGATAAAATTAACTACAGCATGCGTGTCGTCTCCCCTACCGAAGAGGAAACAATAAGAAGTAACGAAGGAGATATTGCTATCGCACTGCAGATTGAACCTGAACTTGCTCCTTCGCATCTATTAGTGCTGTTTATGGACGGCAAGCAACAGAGCGAGGCTCAACAAAGCGGTTCGTTCCAAGTGTCAAATGTCGACCGTGGTGAACATACATTTGTGATCAAAGCACTAGCACAAGACGGCAAACTACTTGCATCAACTCCTCCAAGAAAAATATTTCTTCACCGGACAATACAGAACAGAGCAAGATAGCACTACCAGCTGTTAAAGAATATTAAGATAACACCTTTAAATACATCAACTTAACAATGTTGACTTAATATTATTGTTCCGATGAAGTCTGGTTGCAGGCCGCACCAATTTGGTGCACCATAGTGGTGCATTCGAGTTAGAACCCCAACATGGTGCAACTGATTAAAGCGGAGTAGCAGATGGATACAGGTTTATTGCTCAATCATCTAGTGACAGCTGTGCTCGTTATCAATGACGAGCTAGAGCTGCTTTACACTAATGTCGCTACTGAGCAGCTTTTGGGCGTGAGTAATAACAAGCTCCTTGAACTGAGTCTGCCTGAACATTATCAGACATTGGCCGTTGATCTTCCGATGTTGCAATTAGCCATTAAAAATAACCAAGGCCTCACCGTCAATACTGTTTCACTGGTCACTCTTGACGGCCAACAGCACACTGTTGATGTGACGCTAACCCCTATAGAACAAGAGCACAGACAGGCCTTGTTAGAGCTACGACAAGTCGACCAACAAAGGCGTATCCACCAGCAATTAACCCAAGATGCGCAGCAGCAAGCAGCTCAATTCCTTGTCAGAAATCTCGCTCATGAAATAAAAAATCCACTAGGGGGATTAAGAGGTGCCGCGCAGCTGTTATCTCGGGAACTTGAAGAGCCAGAACTCAAAGAGTTTACCGACTTGATTATTGAACAAGCTGATCGCTTAAGAGGATTAGTTGACAGACTATTAGGCCCACAGAAGCCGACACAGCACAGTCTTTATAATATCCATGAAGTCATCCACAAGGTGTTGCAACTGGTTAATTTGACCCTGCCCGACAATGTCAGCTTGACCCAAGATTATGATCCATCGATCCCTGATATCGAAATGGATCCAGATCAACTACAACAGGCTGTACTCAATATTGTACAAAATGCAGTGCAGGCACTCGATGTTGCGGGCGGTAATATTAGTATAAAAACACGTACTCAGCATCAAGTGACAATTGGCACACAACGGCATAAATTAGTATTAATGCTATCAGTCATCGATAACGGACCCGGCATTAACCCCGACTTAATGGATACGCTCTTTTATCCGATGGTCACAGGACGTGAGCAAGGATCAGGCTTAGGGCTATCGATTGCCCATAATTTTGCTCGATTACATGGCGGTCGCATTGAGTGTGACTCCTCTGTAGGACGCACCGAATTCACCATTACTTTACCCATCATTAGCTAAATGAGGAAAACAACAACATGACTGAACAAGTATGGGTCCTCGATGACGATAGCTCTATTCGCTGGGTACTTGAAAAATCATTACAAGGCGCCAAGCTCAGCAGTGCAAGTTTTGCTGCAGCCGAGTCGTTGTGGGACGCTCTAGAAACTTCTGAGCCCAAAGTGATTGTGTCTGATATTCGCATGCCCGGCACTGATGGCTTAACGCTGCTAGAGCGTCTCCAAAACCATTATCCCCACATTCCCGTTATTATTATGACGGCTCACTCCGACCTTGATAGTGCGGTAAGTGCTTATCAAGCTGGAGCTTTTGAGTACTTGCCTAAACCCTTTGATATTGACGAAGCCATTTCACTCGTTGAACGCGCTATCACTCACGCCAACGAACAAAGCAATAGCAGTACGCCAGCAGAACCTGTCATCGCCACGCCTGAAATCATCGGTGAAGCACCGGCAATGCAAGAGGTGTTTAGAGCCATCGGCCGCTTATCTCGTTCGTCAATTAGCGTATTGATTAATGGTCAGTCAGGTACAGGTAAAGAGCTTGTCGCCAGCGCACTGCACAAACATAGCCCCCGAAAAGGTAAGTCATTTATTGCGATTAATATGGCTGCAATACCAAAGGACTTAATCGAGTCTGAGCTGTTTGGTCATGAGAAAGGTGCTTTTACCGGGGCGGGAAGTGTTCGCCAAGGCCGGTTTGAACAAGCAAATGGTGGCACGCTGTTTTTAGATGAAATTGGCGATATGCCTTTAGACGTGCAAACTCGCTTATTGCGCGTGTTAGCCGATGGTCAGTTTTATCGTGTCGGCGGCCACTCTCCGGTGCAAGTTGATGTGCGTATTATTGCCGCCACCCACCAAGACCTAGAACAACTGGTACGTAAAGGTGATTTTAGAGAGGATCTGTTTCATCGCTTAAATGTGATTAGAGTGCATCTGCCGCCATTATCGCAACGACGAGAAGACATTGCTCAGCTGGCACGCCACTTTTTGATCATCGCAGCAAAAGAGATCGATGTAGAGCCAAAAATATTGACGAAAGAAACAGCCAATAAACTTGCAACACTGCCCTGGCCCGGCAATGTTCGCCAGCTAGAGAACACCTGTCGCTGGTTAACCGTCATGGCCTCAGGACAGGAGATTTTGCCACAAGATCTGCCACCTGAACTAATAGAAGAAACCACAGCATCTCATAATGAACATACTGCGACTAACGACTGGGAAACGGCACTAAAACGGTGGATAGATCTGCGCCTAGCCGAGGGAGAAAGTGACTTACTTACTGAAGTCCAGCCCGCTTTCGAGCGCATTTTGCTGGAAACAGCCCTAAAGCATACCAATGGCCATAAGCAAGAAGCCGCTAAACGTTTGGGCTGGGGGCGCAACACCTTGACCCGTAAGCTAAAAGAGTTGGCAATGGAGTAATCTCATTAACAAATGCCCCCAAGTCCAAAGCTAGAAACTAAAAAGGATATCAAACGATATCCTTTTTTAGTTTCAATCTTGTACGGTAATAGCCGCAACTTTTGACTAGAACTGGTAATGTATTCCTAGAGTCACATTTGCGTACTCAGCATCAAAATCATCCAGATCATAATCATCCGTTTCAAGTGCAGCGGAGGTAAAATCATAGCCTAAACGAATGGTTAGTTTTTCGGTTAGCGCGGCATTAACGCCGGCACCAGCTATCACACCGATCCCAGAGAAATCCAACTCTTCAGACCCGCTCTCAAAAACCAATGCAGCAGACGCTAGACCGACTTTACCGTATACAGAAAACGTATCGTTTATCACCCATGTGAACTTGGGCGCAGCCGAAAATGAGCCAGCGTTGACACTAATACCATCCTCTTCGAGAAAGTCATTTGTGCCATATAGCGCAGCTTCTATGCCAAACCACTCATTGAAGTTGTAGCCGCCGTAGAGACCATAGCTTTGGCCTGATTCAGATAGATCTTCAATGTCAGCTGAAAAGGCGCCAATTTGACCGCCTACATATGCTCCAACGCGATCCGTCTCTGCAGAAGCAACACTTGAAGCCGTGAGTCCACAGACCATCATCGCCACAATAGCTATTCTATTCATGATTTAATCCCTTACCTCGTTTTTGAAGCTGGCAATCTATCACGAATCTCACCTTCGATATGTAATACCCTGTAATTATTAGTAATTTTCATATTGCCGGCAAAGGTAGCGGCTAAGGCTGGATATTCTATTTGGAAAAATAGCAGGCAAGCATATTAAGTAGAGGCAAAACCTGAACAACAAAAAAGGATATCAAACGATATCCTTTTGGTTGTTAACTCATAGCTTCAGTCATTGTGACTAGAACTGATAATGCATACCGAGCGTTACGTTTGACAAATCCATATCGATATCGCCGGCACCAAAATCGTCAGAATCAAGCGTAGCGGCGGTAAAGTCATACCCTAAACGAAGAGTTAATTTTTCAGTAAGTGCAGCATTAACACCAGCACCCACAGTTAAACCAAAACCAGAATAATCGATGTCTCTTATCGGGCTGTCAATCACCATAGCAACTGAAGCAACACCTACTTTACCGTATAACGAAAATGTATCGTTAATAACCCATGTAAACTTAGGTGTGACTGAAAATGAAGCAGCAAAAACATCAAAATAATCTTCATCAACGAAGTTATTGGTAACGTAAAGCGTACCTTCTAAGCCAAACCATTCATTGAAGTTATAGCCACCATAAGCACCATAGCTTTGGCCTGAATCACTTTCATTTTCAATATCAGCTGAAAATGCACCTATTTGGCCACCAACGTATGCGCCAACGCGATCCGTCTCTGCTGAAGCCATGTTGGAAGTTGCCAATCCTAATACTGCTAACGCAACAATTGATACTTTTTTCATGGTTATTCCCTTACATCGTTTTTAATGCGCAGGAATTTAGCACAGCAAAGATACGAATTGCGACAACTATGTGTAACCAATTATATTTATTACTTATTCAAAACTAACCAAGTACAGAGGGGTAACAATAAATACAAAAACCACCTTCTACATTTACTCGTTGACCATCATAATTACACAGGGTCTTGATGGATAATCACCTCTGCATCACTAAACTCATGCCGGATCCTAATAGATGTATCAACGGCTATGGTATGGGCTAGTTCCAAACTCAGCGAACCATCTAACTCTAGATGAAATTGAATAAACATAGTCTTACCAGACTCTCTTGTTCTTAGATCATGGATCCCCTTAACCTGCGGATCAGCAATGGCGATCTCGGTGATTTTAAGTCGGGTATCATCATCTAACTCTCGGTCTAACAAAGATTGTACTGACTTATACGCTAAGCCGATGGCTTGCTGACCAATGAAAAGTGCAATCAATACAGCAAACAAACCATCGGCCCACCACCATCCATATTGCGATAACACCAATGCCAATAACACTGCGGCATTCAAGAACAAGTCCGACTTATAGTGCAGCGCATCAGCCTCTACTATCGTGCTGGAGGTTGCCGCCAATGCTCTTTTCTGCAGCATAACCAAGGCAAAGGTAAGCACTATTGCAATAATAGAGACAATCACCCCAAGCGTGGCATGCTTCACCTCAACAGGATTGATGAGCCGCTCACCACCATGGAATAAAAGCAGAAATGCAGATCCGAGAATGAACGCTGACTGAGCAAGTGCAGCTAACGGCTCAGCTTTACCATGACCGTAGCGATGATCTTGATCGGCGGGTACGATGGCATAGCGGATAGCAATAAAATTGACGATAGATGCCAAAGCATCTGCAAAAGAGTCTGTTAAAGACGCCAGCATACTGGCTGAACCAGAATACATCCATGCGGCTAACTTTATAATGATAAGGGTTAAGGCTGTAGCAACCGCAGCGCGGCTAGCAAGCTTAACCCAAAAGTCATATTGGGAAGTGTCATTCATAAGATCTGTTTACGAGTCAATGTAAGGGAAGTCCAGACCTTAAGTTTATATTAAACGGAGGGAAAACTGATGACTCCCCTCATGTTTAATGTCTATTTTATGTAAATTATCTTTTGTGGTGTTTGTTCTTAGCAAAACGTTTCTTAAATTTTTCTTGCTGCTCTGGTGTCAGCAGTTGATAAACTTGGTTTTGCAGCTTCATCATATTGACTACTTTTTGCTGACGATCTTCCTGTTTAGCCGCTAATGCTTGCTTAACTTCAGTCTCATTGAAGGTGTCTGCAGTGATAAACTCGAGCATCTGAGTTTTTTGAGCTGCTCGCTCCTCTTGTGATGGACGATTTAGCTCCATCTCATCACGGTGCGAGCTCAATATCGCTTTTACTTGTGTTTTCTGTTCATCCGATAGATCTAATCCGCGAAACATCTTACGCATTTTATCATGATGTCCGCCGCGCTCACCTTTCATCTGATGATACGATGATTTTTCTTGCTCAATCTGCTCTTCAGCCATGCTAACAGCAGCTGTAAATACCGCAGTGCTAGCCACTATGGCCAGCAGACTTGCTTTCAAAGTATTCTTTTTCATATGGTAGCCTCTTCTCAGTTCGATTTAGCGTCATTACGCTAAGCAGTTTCAACGGTTACCAGTGTAGCCATTGCAATGTAAGTGAGGGTTTCTTTTGCGTAAAACTCTGTAAAGCAAACGCAGCAAACGTTAATAGCCACTTTGCTCTACTCACAGGAAACAGAGATGCCCCCCCTTTACATTGAATTACACTCCTAAACGGCAATTGACATCAAACAGGGTATACTGCTGATATTAAGTGTAAGAAAAAGGGTTAGCATGAGCCGTATACTGTTGATAGATGATGACTTAGGTCTTTCGGAATTACTAGCACAACTACTAGAACTAGAAGGGTTTGAGCTGACACTAGCCCATGACGGCCAAGCTGGACTCGATCTCGCATTACAGCACACTTTTGATCTTATTTTGCTCGATGTAATGCTGCCTAAACTCAATGGTTTTGAGGTATTACGTGCGTTACGTACCAAGAAACAAACTCCAGTGCTGATGCTAACAGCACGAGGCGATGAGATAGACAGAGTTGTCGGCCTAGAAATTGGCGCAGATGACTACCTCCCCAAGCCATTTAATGATCGCGAGTTAGTCGCGCGTATTCGCGCAATCATCAGACGAACTCATATACAAGCCAGTGATAATGTTCAAACGGTTCACTCCTTTGGCGATCTCAGTTTAGATCCAGCTCGTCAAGAAGTGCATTGCCAAGACCAACTTATCATTCTGACCGGTACTGAATTTAGTCTGCTGTTTGAATTAGTGCAAAATGCAGGTGAACTAGCCACTAAAGAGATACTTAGTGAGAAGGTCCTCGGCAAGAAGCTGATGCCATTTGACCGAAGTTTAGACATGCACCTATCTAACTTACGTAAAAAAATGCCCGAACGTAATGATGGTCGTCCACGCGTTAAAACCATTCGTGGCAAAGGTTATATCTGGTTACCCTAAATGTCATTGAGAAAAAACCCCAACAATATTTTTGTAAAATTGCTACTCGGTTTTTGGCTGTGTAGCTCTTTGATCATCGCCTTAATCGGCATGATGCCGCTACTACAGCAAAACCACGATCAAACAGAGCTCCCTCCTCATCTCGAGAACATGTTGTCAAAGCTGGCACAGAGAATCATTGATTCACCACAAGTACTGCAACCCGATAGTATGAAACGTTGGAGTCGCTTCAAAGAGAAAGATGGTCGCCCAGTGAGGCTCTATCTTGTCGATGAAAATTCAAATGTGCTCAATACCCGTAAACCTTCGCGAGCGCTGCGTCGGTTTATGCTGATGGCAGATGAAGCGGGTAAACCGATAAAACACCAATTTAGAGATGAGCTGTTATTTGGCCCTTATGAATTCAAAGTTAGGGGTAAGCAGTACGCTTTATATGGCCGCTTACCCGAACACCACCCTCGACCTTGGTTTTTATTTTTTATCGACAACAAAATAATCACCTTAAGCATTGCTATCTTATTGTCTGGACTACTTTGTGGATTATTTGCTTGGCATCTCGGCAAGCCACTACGCTCCCTTAAGCGCAGTGCCGACGCTTTAGCCAATGGCGATTTAAGCAGTCGTGTCGACAGTGCTACTGCCAAGCGTAATGATGAAATAGGACAACTTGCACTAGCGTTTAACGGCATGGCTGATTCTGTTGAAGATATGGTTAAAAGCCAGCAGCGGTTAATAAGTGATATATCTCATGAACTGAGAACACCACTAACTCGACTCAAACTGTCGCTAGCCCTTAGCCGTAAAAAAGGTCAAGAAACCCAGGAAACTCAACGAATCGAGTACGAAGCGGATCAGTTGGAACAGATGATTGCCGAGCTGCTAGAACTGTCACGAGTTAAGCTCAATGCCAGCGAGTCTAAGCGCAACTTAGAACTTGCGGAGGCCTTAAGCCAAGTGTTGGACGATGCTGATTTTGAGGCTCAGCAACAAAACAAACAACTACACATCGACATCGATGAATCAATACGGGTGCCACTTTACCCAAAACCACTGTCTAGAGCCGTTGAAAATTTACTGCGTAATGCGATTCGATATGCACAATCACAGATTATCATTCGGACTTCGGTTACTGACGAGTTAATCAAACTTGAAATTATCGATGACGGACCAGGGATCCCTGATGCTGGCGACTTAGAGGCTATATTTAAACCCTTCTATCGTCCGCAATCAGCAAGAGATAGAGAGTCTGGCGGCTGGGGATTAGGTTTAGCGATTGCTGAAGCGGCGGTGACAGCACATCAAGGTCAGATAGCAGCGGGAAATATCGAACCCCATGGACTCATTGTGACGATTAGCCTACCGCGTTAGCCGCAATTTGCGGCTTCAGTTTTCATGCCTAGGTGACTTGATTAGAAGCTTCGATTAAATGCCGACTTAGCGCAAGCATTTCTGCCGCAGTTTTCCCCAATGTATATCGTCCGGGCTGTGGCTCACCTTGATTATATTGCGACTGCCATTTTCTAAGCCGCGCTTGCCGTCACTTCTAATGACGCAAGCCAGTTCTTATAGTCGCTCAACTTGGGGATGCGCTTATCAGAATGGCCCATTAATTGTGACAATGCGTAACTAAACTGATGGTATAAATTAGCATCATTATAGTGCTTACTCGCATCGTCACAGTTGATCTGCGCGCCGCGTACATAGTTGGCCACCAGCTCTGATCTATTAAAGCCCTCAACAATACCAACTGCTTTGATTAACTGATGATTCCATTGAACATAGTCGCCATACGCTAGCTCGAAAGCACAACGATGCTCTTCAGTGGCTTGCTCAAGAAGTTCAGGGTTTGGCATGACTCTTGAGATAATAAAACGGTCATGTAAAAGGTCGTCACGAATTGACCAACAATGATGCATTAAAAAGCGTGTTAAACAGTCTTGATACAGGCTCTGGTCGATAACGGCTCGCTCCAAGCGCCTTCTAAAGTGCGCCGTAGCCACCGTTACCATTAAATCCGCTTCGCTTGGAAAATGATTGTAGATAGTGCCTTTAGAGATCTGACTCGCTTCAACCAAATGAGAACGGCGTAGATCAAAACTTTTATGGCCACGCAGGCACCGCTCCGCAACGTCAGTTAAGTAGCGTTCTCGCTGTTGCCAATTACTCATGTCGACCTCTTCACAGTTTTAACATCTCATCTATTTACAGTTCACAACCATAAGGTAGCAACCTATTAGTCTCATCGATATTGAGTAATACTGATAGCATCATGAATAAACTCAATAGCCCATGCTGAAAATAGAACTTTTGGAAAGCTTTATCGCGGTAGTTGAATGTGGAAATTTGTCTAAAGCAGCGGATAAATTGTGCCGTACACAGTCAACTATAAGCTTACAAATCAAGAAATTAGAAGAAAGTGTCGGCCAGCCGTTGTTATTGAGAGACAACAAAGGCGTCACTCTAACAGAGTCTGGAAAGACGCTACTTAACTACGCTTATAAAATGATGCAGCTCAGCTCTCAAGCGATTGATGAGCTAAAAGATTGTCAAAACCGTGAGGTAATGCGCCTTGGGGTACCAACGGATTACATCAACCGTTATCTCGGTAGCTGCTTGTTGGAGTTTATTCGTGAGTTTACCTGCATCGAGCTAGTGATTGATACAGACGTCAGCGGTAACCTTTATAAGCGGCTTCATAACGGTGAGTTCGATGTGATTGTTGCCACTCACTGGCAAGCTCCCGCAGCAGGTCATGGTGAACTGCTATTTGAACGTCGCTTTCACTGGGTAGCGGCAAAGGGCGGCAATGCCCACAAGCGCGATAGCATACCTATGGCACTCTACCCTGAAAACTGCCCTATTCGGGCCCAGGTCTTTGCCAACCACCAGATATCGATGCGTCCGATCAATGTCCTGCTTTCCACTCCCTCGCCCAATGCTTTGTGTATGGCGGTTGAGAACGATTTAGCGATAGCGCCAATCGCAGAGTTCCGTATCAACGACAAGATGGAAATTCTCGACCCGGTTAAGCACAACATTCCTCCTCTTCCTGTCTTCAATGAGTCTCTATACCTCAATCCTGATACACAAACTAAGGCAACCAATCAATTAATCACTTTGATTAAGGCCAATGTCGAAAATCTGGCGACATCACAATAGACGCAGATTTATCACCAAAATAACCCCAGCCTGTAACTTAGCTCTTAACAATTCAGCAAAGTGACACAAAAAACACCAACCACGTGTATGTGGTTGGTGTCGGCAACATAGCCAAAAGATCTTTATGAACAAACTACCGGGAGCTTTGGTAACCTATCCATACCTCTAACTTCCAAATCCTTTAGAAGTAGTAACCGAAGTTGATGTTAACTCGCTTATCCCAGTCATCGCCCATTTCAGGAAGACCGACATGGTCATTATTCGCCGTTGAGAAGGTAATGTTCTTACCCATGATAAAATCGATCATGGTATAAGTTGCACCGGCAGAGATGGCGACACCAGTTACGTTTTGCAGGCTGTCATCATAGCTGCTGTCAGCTACATCGGGGGTCATCAAGCCAAAGTCGTTATAGAACTTCAGGCTTCCCCAATCAGTTGTAACTGTTTTCGCGATATTCGCACTATAAGCCTGCCCTTTTGAGGCAATTTCATACTGCCAGCTCACTACTGATACACCAATCTTGTTGGCATCAGCACTGTCGGCAGCATCATACTCATACTGCATAGCTTGTAACTGCAGGTTCCAGCCATTGAAGCTGCTATCGAGGTGTGCCGCTACGGCATAACGATCGCCGGTATTACCTGTTTTGCTGTTGTAGATCTGCCCAGCTTCGACCGAACCACCGAATGTGGTTGAACCACCTTCATGTTCCATGGTGTAGGTCTGGCGCAGGTTTAACTGGTTAGTCTCTTCATTATTGTACTCGGTGCCATTGATAGTGCCGGTGTAGAGATCGGTGGCATAACGTTTATTTTCACTTGCACCGTATTCGGCATTCTTATAGAACGCCATATCGGTATGCCAGCCATTTTTCTCATAAACTGCCTTTACACCAATATCATGATCGTCCTCGAAACCAAGGTAGTAAGGAATACCGAACCAGAAGCTATTAGATATAAACCCTGGGTTACCAAATGGCACCTTGTTAATACCAAACTGAAGCTGCCAATCTGTATTCAGTTCATAATAGCCATAACCATACTTAATATAATCAGTACCGGAGGTGAATCGATACTCTGCAGACAGTCCCCAATCACCAGTTTTACCATTAAACTTAATAGCAGCCATGTCGAATGTTAAGTCGCCGCCTTTATCTTTTGAACTTTCACTATAATCTTTATAAGCGTAGTTTACACGTACTGCTCCACCGATATTAATACCATCTTCAGCCTGAGCTAAAGTCGAAACTCCAGATAGTGCAATAGTACTCGCAACCATAGACAGCAGAAACTTACTCATTTTCATCATTATCACCATTTATATTATTTTGTTTTTATTTTCAGCCAAGCACTTAAACTGAACATACACACCGAACTATATTTAAAATTTCAATCCCGGCTTACTACGCACATATATTTTGGTCGTAATAAACCGGAATATTAATGTGGAATAATCAAAGTTTGATTATTACCATTTTACTTTAGTCAGATCACACTGAATAACTTCACCGCGGTTTGCAGGGGTACCAGGTTTTTTAGCCGACTCACAAAGCAATGTTGTGCCATAGTCATTACGTTTATCATGTGCATTACTTCTTGCCCAGACAGACACAATTGCACGCTCTTCCGGTTTAGCTTCACAGCTGCCATCTACATCAAACGCATGAATGGTATTCTGATGGAAGTACAACAGAGGATCTTGCTCTGCACTCCCCGCTTGCCACATAGAGGCTTCGTTGGCCTGGCTGGCATCGAACTGCACCCGGCGCATCTTATTATCTTCTTTTACCGTCTTAACCAACGGAGAGTCTTCTCTTACCGCAAAGCTCTTGAATTGCTTGGCACATGCCGGCTTACGCATGTTGTAGTAGATCTCTGAGATGGCGTGGTTGTGGTATGGATACAGGGTATCGACAGATTGCACCGTCATTCCCACTTCTGCACCGACCTTTTCGCCGTTAATTTCATCGATGCGCAACAAGCCCCAATGGCCAAATATTTCGGCGTAAGCGTAACCACCACGAATGTTGTTGAAGTTTTTATCGTTACGCTTGCTCTCTTCACCATACATAGGGAACCAACCGGCAGCCGCCCATAAGTTTGGCAGTGCATTTGCACTCACATCATATGGAAAAGAGGATGGCATTTTCACCTCGTTGCCTGTGACCATCTTGGCGAAGTTTTTAGTGAACTTCTGCCCTATCTTTCTGACCTCTTTATTGGTCACTTTAGTATTAAAAAACTCTTCGAACGATGTACGCTTAGCCCACTGTGCTACCGGAGAGTTTTTCTCTAGTTCGCCACCAGGGCTGTAGATCCAGCTAACATCTCTTCGGGCACCAAAACATTGCTTGGCTTTTTCAGGGTTATTGATCACCTGGTGGATATTTTTCACCATGATCTTCATGTCACGGCGATCCATGATGCACATTTTCTTACCACCTTGGGTGGAGTCAAATAGCGCCTCATCTGAGTTAATACAGTTGCTCTCTTCACCATTTGTTAATGCATGAGCATAGGCTTTTAAGTAAGTTAGTGTCTCATCCCATAGAATATCTACATACTTCTGATCTGCTTTTGAATAGTTTGGCACTTCACCCAAGCACACAAATTCAGCATCTTTAATATCATTGCTATCGAGAAAACTTGGAGTCTCTACTGCATAAGCACTATTAGCCAATGCTAAGCTTAAAAAAATCACACTTTTTTTCATAATAGTTCCATCACCATATCGTATTATATTAAGAGTAATCTCTTATTTATTTAATTAACTTTTATATTTAACTATGAAGATCTTCTTGCACTACAATTTAAAACTTTAAAGATATATTATTACAACATTAAATTTAAAACTGAACTTACATCTCAAACTAACACAGCAACTCAAATTAACTTCACAATATTGAATTGGCTTCACACTTTTAATTTCTTTTGCAATTCGCTTAATCATTATTTCGTCAGCAATACATTTAACTAGCTAACATTTGAATTTATTTAAACTTTAAAAAACCGCCTCCCCTAATAACATTAAGGAAGGGGGCCATAGAAAACTAATAAGAAATGGATTTTATCTTTGCAGGGATATTTATTCCTTAATAGTAAACATGAATAACATTTGAGATAAATCAAATACCAACCGTAAAAAGATGGGATATTTACGGTTGGTTTAAACTAATTACAACTAAACGTAATTATTACTCTTTATGCTTGTCGAACTTGAAGGTATGACAGTTGTTGCACATTGGTTTCTTAGGCTGATGCTCGCCATGACATTCCTGGCACGGGAGCTCTTTGCCGTAATGAAGGTTGTTATGTGGGTTTTGCCACTGCTCCTCTTCGCTACGGGCTGTTTGCTCGGCTAAGTCATCAATATCATGGCACTGTAAACAAGCCTGATCCGACGGGAACTGCTTAATACCATTGTCATGACAGGTTTTACAGTCTTTTCCAATCACTTCCTTATGGTATTCACGTTGCTCAACCGCTTGAGCTGATAGCGTCAATAGGCAACCGAATGTTAGCGCCAATACGGCTTTTAATTTAATCATCACTCATTCCTTCTATTATCTGGCAAAATTAGGCTTTCATAACACTGCGTGCAGCTGTCATACCCATCACCATGCATTCAGGAATTGAGCAACTACCTAACCGGCTCACACCATGAACACCACCGCATACTTCACCCGCTGCATACAGGCCTTTAATTGACTGACCAGTGAAGCTGTCTTTCACTTCAGCCTTAGTATTGATCTGCACACCACCTTGGCAGTAGTGAACTTTTGGCCATAAACGAACCACGGTAAATGGCGCTTCGATGAACTTGTCTTTGGCCTTAGTCATGTTCTTGCCAAACTGCTTATCATCACCAGATTTTACATATTCGTTGTACTCTGTAATCTGAGCTTTCAGTGGCTTAAGTGGTACTTCAAAATGCTTAGCCAACTCTTCAATTGTGTCGAACTTCCAACCTACGTTGTACTTAATTACTTTTTTAGTGTTCGGATGCTTCTTAGAATCCTTGTAGCTAGTGATCAAGATAGGAGGTAGCGCTTCACCTTTCTCATCACGACAAGCCAGCTCTGCGTCAGCACGAGTCTTTCGGTCGGCTATTTCGTTCATGAAGCGCTTACCCGTTAAACGGTTCACGGCCATTGAATGAGGGAAATTGTAGATAGAGTAGTTAGACACATAACCAAACCCACCTTCATCAGGTGATGCCCATGGGCCAGACTGGATGTGAGCTAAATGTACAGGAATTGCCCCTAAGCGGAACATCTCATACATACCTTCGCCCGTTGCACCTGGTGCATTAGTACAGCCCACTTCAGAAGTTAGGGTAGGATCCTGTGCCATGCGTAAATCAACATTCTGTGCAAAGCCACCCGTAGCCATAATCACGCCACGTTTTGCACGAATATTAGTAACTTCACCAGGTTGTTCTTCGCCAAAGTGGTAATTTTCACGCATTTTAACGCCAACAACCTCGCCCTTCTCACTCACTAAGAAGCCTTCAAACTTCGTACGATTATGAGTATGAACGCCGAGTTTTCGACACTCTTTAAGTAAGGGCTGAGTAATACCAGCACCACAACTTACAGTTGTTTGGTAAGTACGAGCAACAGAATGACCACCTAATTGTTGTAGATATGGATGGAATTCAGAGCCAGCGTCCATTGTCATTTGCAGTGCTTCAACGGCATGCTCTGCGACGTGACGTAATAAAGCTTCATCAGCAATACCACGACCCGCTTTCATCTGATCATTTACCATTCTATCTACAGAGTCTTGTACGCCTTCTTGCTTTTGCATCGGCGTCACAGGCGCTGCAAACAAGCCACCGTTGATGGCTGAGTTTCCACCAAAGTAAGACATCTTCTCGAAGATATGCACATCTTTTGCGCCTTTACGCGTGGCTTCAATTGCCGCCGCTAAGCCTGCAAAACCTGAACCTATAATCAGGACTTCTACTTCTTTGTCCCATTTAACACCGTCCGCTTTTTCAGAAATGGCCATTGCTGGCGCAGCCATTGCAACACCCGCAGCAGCTCCCATTCCTTTAATGAAATTGCGGCGTCCTAGCAGATCTTTATTACTCATCTGTCATCACCCTATTTGATTTATTAGACGCAGTAATAATATGACTGGAACCAGTTCCAAAACGGGAGTTAAGCGGATGTTTATTTAAAACAATATGACAACATGCAGGAATTCAAGCATAGATCCAATGTTTAAGATTTTTACTACTTCTGGAGTATTTTGGAATGAGTTCCAAATAATGCGCAGCCACTAATTATCAACGAATAAAGCCAATGTAGTTCTGGCTTTAGACGCATTTACTTGCATTATACTGTCGATCATAAATCACAACTATATGGAAGCCTCGATGACTATTTGGAGAAACTAGCTGAAGTTACTTTATTGTAAAAAGTATCTACTTCTGCACACTATTAATTAAAATAGTGTCGGAAGGAGATAGAACATTATCGAGCAAGGAGCTTCTATGGCATGATTGCGTTCATACTTTTGAAGAAACAGCTCAAGGCAGGCAAAGAATATAATGGAATTAGAAGAGATCTACCGCCAAGACCTAAGCCTGTTAATCGCCCTGCAAATCTTGGTTGAAGAGCGCAGTGTTACACAAGCAGCTAAGCGATTACACTTAAGCCAATCAGCTACAAGCCGTATTCTTGCACGCCTTAGAGATATGCTCGATGACCCGCTATTCTCCCGCGTTGGCCAACATCTTGTTCCAACCCAGTTTGCACTTGATTGCTATCAGCAGCTGCAACAACCCACAGGGCAGCTCATTAGCTTATTAACCCCAAAGGCATTTATTCCACTTGAGTGTGAGCAACAGTTTTCTATTGCTGTAACTGATTATGCCATGCAAGCTTTAGTGCCCTTTATTCTGCCAAACATTTATCAGCAAGCTCCCAATATTAAAATTGAAATATTACCGGTGCAACATAGGGAATTGCAGGCACAACTGAGTGTGAAGGGAGCAGATATGGCGATTTGTCGTGCGATAAGTCAATGCGGACAACTGCAACATACCTTATTGGGTAAAGTCGGTGTCAGCTGTTTATTGTCACCAAACCATCCACTGGCAGATAGCGATATCACTCTCGATGATTACCTGCATTATCCCCACGCAACCATTGCAATAAGTGATGGTGTTAAAGCCTTGCTCGACGATGCCATAAGCCAGTACCCAGCACGTACAGAATTGCTGAGGACACCTCATCTCGATACCGCCTTAGCTTTACAATCAATTAACCCACTAATCATTACGCTACCTGAAGGCATGGCAGAACTAGCAGCCCAACGGCACAGGCTCAAGGTCAAACCACTTCCTTTTAAGCTCCCTAGTTTGGATTACAACTTATTCTGGCATTCTCGTAGTGAACAGGATAAAGCGCAGCAATGGCTGCGTAACGAGATTACCTCTGCAACTCAAAGCTTGTTAAGCCAGTCTCCACAGAACTGCTAAACAATATAGCTATCTAAAATTGAGATAAAAAAGCCCAGCTATTAACTGGGCTTTTTTATATAGCGAAAGAATTAAAGCTTAACCAATACTCGACCTGTGACTTGCCCTTTAATTATGCGTTGCGCAAATTCAGGCACCTGAGCAAGTGCGATAGTCTCGCAAGCATCTTGATAATAGCTTGCAGGAAGCAACTTAAGCACATCTTCCCAAGCTGTTTGGCGTTTCTCAAACGGACAAGATACAGAATCAACACCTAGCAGGTTTACCCCTCGAAGGATAAATGGCATCACGGTAGTTGGCAGTGCAAAGCCGCCAGCAAGACCGCAAATGGCAGCAGCACCGCCATATTGCATTTGTGCTAATGCTGTAGCGAGTACCTTGTTACCGACAGTATCAACAACACCAGCCCAACGCTGCTTTTCTAACGGTCTAGAATCAATTTCAAGCTCGCTACGCTCTATCACTTCGCTCGCACCTAGCTTTGTCAGTAGAGTGCCATTTTGCTCAACACGACCAGAGCTTGCCACGACGCGATAACCTAACTGCGCTAGCAAGGTCACCGCAACACTGCCGACACCACCACTGGCACCAGTAACGAGTACATCACCATCATTGGGTTTTATGCCTGCTTGCTGTAGTGCTTGTACACACAACATCGCCGTTAAACCTGCAGTGCCAATTTGCATCGCTTTGGCAGCATCGCAATTGGCAGGCATAGGGACTAGCCAATCAGCTTTAACACGTGCTTTCTCAGCTAAGCCACCCCAATGATTTTCACCAACCCCCCAACCCGTTAAAATAACTTTGTCACCCGCTTTATAGCGCTCATCACTCGATTCAAGCACTGTACCTGCAAAGTCGATCCCCGGCACCATAGGGAAGTTACGAATAATCCGACCGACACCAGTGACAGCTAAGCCATCTTTGTAGTTCAGTGATGAACATGCTACATCGACTAACACCTCACCTTCTGGCAAGTCAGCCTCTGAAATTTGACAAACATTAGCTTGGGTAAGCTTTTCCTCTTGGGTCAAAACAAGTGCGTTAAACATGACAAATTCCTATTTAAACTGATGGGAGAAGCATAGGCCATAAACCTTTATGACTAAAGTGCATATTTTGCATGGAGACAATGCACAGAATGCATGTAGTACGAAAATTTAAACTACCGAGCAGTAATATAGCGAATTAACCTAGCAGCGGACTACTCGACTTTATTCCTATACCTCAACGGTTACTTTGAGACTACACTGAGTTGTCGCAAAAAAAACGTACAAGGAATATAAGTATGATTTATAGCAAACCAGGAACACCTGACGCCATCATTAATTTCAAATCGCAATATCAAAATTTTATTGGTGGTGAATGGATTAGCCCCGTTAATGGTCTCTATTTTGATAACCCTTCACCCGTCGACGGTAAAGTGTTCTGTCAAATCCCTCGCTCCGATGCTAGCGATATTGAACTTGCACTCGACGCCGCCCACAACGCTAAAGATAACTGGGGCAAGACCTCAGTCACCGAGCGCGCTAATATCCTATTGCGGATTGCCGACCGTATAGAACAGAACCTAGAACAGCTTGCCGTAGCCGAGACTTGGGATAACGGTAAAGCCGTACGCGAAACGATAGCTGCTGATCTACCTTTGGTGGTCGACCACTTCCGATATTTTGCGGGTTGTATTCGTGCCCAAGAAGGCAGTGCCGCCGATATTGATGCCAATACTGTTAGTTATCATTTTCCGGAGCCGTTAGGTGTTGTAGGGCAAATTATTCCTTGGAACTTCCCTATCTTGATGGCGGCATGGAAAGTTGCTCCAGCATTAGCCGCGGGCAACTGTGTGGTGTTAAAGCCCGCAGAGCAGACCCCAGCCTCGATTCTTGTGATGCTTGAGCTAATTGAAGATCTGCTCCCTAAAGGTGTACTTAATGTGGTGAATGGTTTCGGCAAGGAAGCGGGACAAGCCCTCGCTACCAGTACTCGAATCGCTAAACTGGCATTTACCGGCTCAACCGAGGTGGGTCATCACATTTTGAAATGTGCTGCGGAGTCGTTGATCCCATCAACAGTTGAGCTTGGTGGCAAGTCACCCAATGTCTATTTTGCTGACGTTATGGATCATGAAGATGAGTATCTCGATAAAGCCGTAGAAGGCATGCTTCTAGCCTTCTTTAACCAAGGTGAAGTCTGTACTTGTCCATCACGCGCATTGGTCCAAGAGTCTATTTACGACAAGTTTATCG
Organism: Shewanella sp. KX20019; assembly: GCF_016757755.1. Classification (NCBI taxonomy): domain Bacteria; kingdom Pseudomonadati; phylum Pseudomonadota; class Gammaproteobacteria; order Alteromonadales; family Shewanellaceae; genus Shewanella; species Shewanella sp. KX20019. The sequence goes on from NZ_CP068437.1 coordinate 4,843,037, forward strand.
CTAAGGTGATCGAACGCTGCAAAACCATTAAACAAAGTAATCCACTCGACACTGATACTCAAGTAGGTGCTCAGGCGTCGCAGGAGCAGTTCGATAAAATCCTCAGTTATCTGCAGATCGGCAAAGATGAAGGTGCACAGGTACTGGTGGGTGGCGATCTCTGCCAACTTGAGGGGGATCATAGTCAAGGGTTTTATATTAACCCGACTATTTTAAAGGGCACCAATGACATGCGGATCTTCCAAGAGGAGATCTTCGGCCCGGTAATTTCAGTCACCACCTTTAAGGATGAAGCCGAAGCCTTAGCCATTGCCAATGATACCCAGTTTGGCCTTGGCGCTGGAGTATGGACACGTGATATGAACACCGCTCAAAGAATGGGGCGCGGAATTCAAGCGGGCCGCGTATGGATCAACTGTTATCATGCATATCCGGCTCATGCAGCCTTTGGCGGGTATAAAAGGTCTGGTATTGGTCGTGAAACCCATAAAATGATGCTAGACCACTACCAAAATACTAAGAATCTCCTTATTAGCTACGATATTAATCCACTCGGATTCTTTTAAATAACATCAGTATTTTAGCCACATCAAAAGCCAAGTATAGCGGGTGACTTCACAGCTGCTATGTTTGGCTTTACTATCACAGTTAAAAGTGAGGCCAATCCCACTGAATTTCCATAATAGAAAAACCTCCTTGCCCGCTTTTCACTATAGGAATCCTTCAGCTAAGCCTTAATATAGTACCCATAATATTTTAATGGATACTACGCCATGACCTTACAAGAGCGACTCTCTCAGATCACCCGCGACCCAACACTTTCCCCAAAGCAAAAATCTAACTTCTTAGCGCTAGAAGCTGATTCGAGCTTGCCATATGTTGCAGTGTCTGAGCTTGTTAAACAGGCTATGGTATCTGGCATTATCGGCGATATGTTTGAAGGCCATGCACCGTTTAAGCCTCGATATGTTTTGCCTGATTATGCAAAATATCTACAACAAGGCTCTGAATATTTAGAACTTAGCCCGGCGAAAAACCTAGATGAGGCACTTAATGCGCTAACCATCATTTACCACCACGTCCCATCAGTGACAAATATTCCGGTATATCTAGGCCAACTCGATGAGATTTTACTGCCCTACTGTCAGGAGCTCGATAGCGAAAGCCTATATCGTAAGCTCAAGCTATTCTGGATAATGCTAGATCGCACCCTTCCTGATGCCTTTATGCACGTTAATATCGGACCAACCGATAATATCGTCTGCCGCACGATTTTAAGAATTGACGCAGAGCTTAAACAGATCGCCCCCAACCTAACATTTATGTACGACCCACAAACGACGCCCGACGAATTATTACAAGTGGCAGCGACTAATATTTGTGAGTGCAGCAAGCCACATATTGCCAACTACCCAATGCACGCCAATGCTTACGATAAAAGAGGTTTTGGTATTGTTAGCTGCTATAACTCATTACCTCTTGCTGGCGGCGCTAACACCCTAGTTAGGCTTAACCTCAAAGAGGTTGCATTGAAAGCAAAAAACATTAATGATTTCTTTGACAATATCTTGCCAAAATACTGTCAGTTAACTTATGAGTTAATTGACGCTCGCTGTCAGTTTTTACATAAAGAATCTAACTTCTTCAATAGCTTCTTAACCAAAGAGGGCCTCATTGAGGAATCTCGCTTTGCCCCTATGTTCGGCATTTTCGGCATGGCTGAGGCCGTGAATATTCTACAAGGCAATCCAGAATTAACTGAATCGCATACGGAAAAACCAAGCCCTCACTACGGACATCATCAAGCGGCTAATGAGCTTGGACATAAAATATCAAAAGCACTGGATGCCATCGTCAAGTCAACGCCTGTTGCCTATGGATATAACGAACGCGCTTTATTGCATTCTCAGGGTGGTATCAGCCTAGATAGAGATGTCACGCCAGGAGTGCGTATTCCTTATGGCACTGAGCCAAATCCCATAACCCACATTAAAGCATTGGCAGAGCATCATCAGTATTATACCTCTGGGATCAGCGATATTCTCACGATTGATGAAACGGTTAAATCAAATCCACAGGCGATGTTCCAACTCTGTAAAGGCGCATTAAAGCTAGGTTTCCGCGAGTTTACCGCTAACGTCGCCTCTAACGACTTGGTCCGCGTCACAGGTTATATGATTAAACTATCTGACATTGCCAGATTCAAAGAGCTTGGTTCACGAACCAATACCACAGGATTAGGTGCAGAAGCGGCTGTAAACACTAAGATCCTTGAGCGGCAGCCACGAGTCGTTGCCCATGAAATGGCGCCAAGCTACACCAAGTAACGCCAATATGAATAAAGTCGCAATCGTCAATCAAATAATTCCTTTCTCTTGTGTCGATGGGCCTGGCAGCAGGCTTGTCATCTTCCTGCAAGGATGCAATTTTAACTGTAAGAATTGCCACAACCCCCACACAATAAACTTGTGTGACAGTTGCGGCGATTGCGTATCGACGTGCCCAGAAAAAGCACTGACACTGATTACTGATAACAGTAGAAATCAAGTTATTTGGGATGAAGAACTATGCAGCCAGTGCGATATTTGTCTATCCGTTTGCCCTAAGCAGTCGACACCAAAAATACGGCAGTACAGCGTAGAGCAGCTAATCGACCTAATACGTTCTCAAGTACACTTTATTAACGGTGTCACTGTCAGTGGGGGCGAAGCGAGTCTACAACTGCCTTTTATTATCTCGTTATTTCGAGCTGTGCAATCAAGCCCTGATTTAGCACACCTAGACTGCATAATAGATAGCAATGGTAGTTTAAGCCTCAATGGTTGGCAGCAAGTTCTACCCTACATAAAAGGGGCGATGATTGACCTTAAAGCTTGGCAAGAAGATACCCACAACTACATTACTGGACGAGGTAACCATCGTATTTTCAGCACATTAAAGATGCTAGCAGAGCAGGAAAAGTTGTATGAGGTGCGCTTACTGCACATTCCAGAAGTAAGCGACTTTGACAGTGAAATCGACGCCGTAGCTCGCTATTTAACTCAACTTCCGTCGAATGTACGCGTAAAGCTAAATGCATTTCAACATCATGGCGTTACAGGAGAGGCATTAATGTGGCCAACTTGCACTGAGGCGCAAATGCGGCAACTTGCCAATGCTCTGGCTCGGCGTGGCGTAAATAACCTTATTTTACCTGACATCTATCTATAGACATTACTGGAACTGCTGCCGTGTAAAGGCGACCAGCTGTTCATAGAACCATCGCTGAGCTGGATCGTTCATGCTCTGCTTGTGCCACACTAAACTGTAAGCAACCTCACCATAATCGAGTGGTAGCGCCTTAGTCACTAATCCTTGAGCCTGAATCGCATTTTCGGCCCAATGGCGTGAGCAGGTAAATAACAGCTCGCTGTGATGGCACATTAGCGCCGCGCTACCAAAGTCTGCCACAGTCAAAGGTACCGCTCGATTACGCGCCTGCTGTGCCAGTTTCATTTCAAAAAAGGGACGATTCAGATCCGTATCACTAATACCGATATGGCTATATCCAAGATAGTCATCTATAGAGATGCTGGTCTGGCTTGCCAAAGGATGAACTGGATTCATTAAACATATCATCTCATCATTTATTAAGCTCTCCCACACCAATTCATGTTGGGCAATAGGCGGCTGGCTGCGATCATGGGGCAACATGATAAAATCCAAACTACCCTTGGCTAATCCGTCAAAACCGACACTGTCCTTAGCAAAAATATCCAGCCGAATATTAGGAGCTAGTAGCAGTATATGAGCAGTTAATTTAGCTGCGAGTAACTCAAAGGTGCTCTCTCTCATCGCTAGTGAGAACCTACCTCGATAAGCCGCGGGGCTAAACGCTTCTTGATTCACTAGCAGGTTCATATCACTGATGATCTGATGTACGTTTGGACCTAAACGACGCGCTAGAGGGGTAGCGACGAGTTTGTTACCGTGCCGGTAAAATAGATCGTCACCTAGACTTTGCCGCAGCTGGCTTAGTGTTTTACTTACCGACGAAGCACTTAAGCATAACCGTTCAGCACTAACAGTCACACTCAGCGTATCGAGCATCACATGTAAAGTGATCAAGTGTTTCATACTGATCCGTGAGAGTTTGGCGAGGTCCATAACAATGCCCAAGGTAAACCGTGTATAGAGATACTCAAATATAGAGATAAATAAGCGTTAGGTATATCAGTAATCCCCATAATCTAGAGTTCCTTCACGCTGAATGGCTATTTTCCGCAAACCAATTTTTACCGTATAATGCACTATTCATTGAGTCTTGATCGAATAAGAGCATTCGAACTCTTCTTTGCAGATTAAAATAATCTCAGCTCATACATTTTTAGGCAGGCCAGCATGTTTCATATAGCGCTTTACGAACCCGAAATAGCTCCAAATACCGGTAACATCATCAGATTGATCGCTAATAATGGCTGCAAGCTGCACTTGATTGAACCATTAGGATTCGATTTAGAAGATAAAAAGCTGCGCCGTGCCGGGTTAGATTATGCAGATCTGGCCAATGTAATTCATCACAAAAACTTTGAGTCGTTTCTTGCAGCAATGCAAGGCAAGCGAATTATGGCGTGTACTACTAAAGGTAGCCGCCCACATTCAGAGCTCAGCTTTAAACAAGATGACGTATTGCTGTTTGGGCCTGAAAGCCGAGGCCTCCCTGCCGATATTATTGATTCAATTCCTACTGAGCAGCGCCTGCGTATTCCTATGATGTCGACGAGCCGTAGCCTTAACCTTTCAAATGCAGTCGCTATCATCAGTTATGAAGCTTGGCGACAACTAGATTACCAAGGTGCGTAATCACCAAGCAGATCTAGAGACCTGCTTATGTCGTTCTTCAGCCCAAATGGTCTCTGCCTACATGTACATATAATACGATAAAGCCTTTCTCTTAAGGCTTCATCATATCTAGCCACTAAAAACCCGACATTTCTGCTTATTGCCACATCTACAAGCAAAACAAGAAGAAACCATTACAACGATTCCATCGTTATCCAGTCTGCTGTATTGATGACATTCGCTGATAGTTCTAAATCTATTGATCTAAAATCCACTCAGATTGTCTCTAAAATTACAGACGTAAAAAAACCGTTGCGTTAGCAACAGGCTATTCACTCTCTTACGAGACCGATATTAAAAAGAGCCGCGTCTGGAAATGAGCTACTCTTTATTATCCTCGCGGGTGCCGCATGGGCATATCGACCACACTGCTACTCTCGTTTTAGAGTGGGGAAAAATGCCGTTAATCCATACTCATAACGACTCAAAATCACAAATCGAAGACATAAAAAAGCCCGTTGCGCTAGCAACAGGCTATTCACTCTCTTTCGAGACCGATATTAGAAAGAGTCGCGTCTGGAAATGACCTACTCCTTATTATCCTCCTCAAAGTGGACACATGGGCATATTGACCACATAGTGGCTCTCGTTTTAAAGCTGGGAAAAATGCCGTTAATCCATACTCATAACGACTCAAAACCACAAATCGCAGACGTAAAAAAGCCCGTTGCGTTAGCAACGGGCTTAATACTCTCTTTCGAGAAATTAGGCGCCTGGAAATGACCTACTCTCACATGGGGAAACCCCACACTACCATCGGCGATACTGTGTTTCACTTCTGAGTTCGGAATGGGATCAGGTGGGACCACAGCTCTATGGTTTCCAGACAAATTTGGTTATTACTTTCAGCTTTTAAAAAGCTAAAGGTAAAAAGTTTAGAAAGCTGATACTCGCTACCGCAAGTAATATTAAATTATTGAGTCTTACACACACATTAAGTGCTTCTAATTCTGGTTTCTGTCGAAACATCAGTCTCATACAAAACCCATCAGGGTTGTATGGTTAAGCCTCACGAGTCATTAGTACAGGTTAGCTCAACGCCTCACAACGCTTACACACCCTGCCTATCAACGTCCTAGTCTCGAACGGCTCTTTAGAGGAATTAAATTCCTAGGGATGACTCATCTTAGGACTCGCTTCCCGCTTAGATGCTTTCAGCGGTTATCGATTCCGAACGTAGCTACCGGGCAATGCTATTGGCATAACAACCCGAACACCAGCGGTTCGTCCACTCCGGTCCTCTCGTACTAGGAGCAGCTTCCTTCAATCATCCAACGCCCACGGCAGATAGGGACCGAACTGTCTCACGACGTTCTGAACCCAGCTCGCGTACCACTTTAAATGGCGAACAGCCATACCCTTGGGACCGACTTCAGCCCCAGGATGTGATGAGCCGACATCGAGGTGCCAAACACCGCCGTCGATATGAACTCTTGGGCGGTATCAGCCTGTTATCCCCGGCGTACCTTTTATCCGTTGAGCGATGGCCCTTCCATACAGAACCACCGGATCACTATGACCTACTTTCGTACCTGCTCGACGTGTATGTCTCGCAGTTAAGCTGGCTTATGCCATTGCACTAACCGTACGATGTCCGACCGTACTTAGCCAACCTTCGTGCTCCTCCGTTACTCTTTGGGAGGAGACCGCCCCAGTCAAACTACCCACCAGGCACTGTCCCGAACCCCGATTCAGGGGCCGCGGTTAGAACATCAAAACTACAAGGGTGGTATTTCAAGGTTGACTCCACTTCATCTAGCGACAAAGCTTCAAAGTCTCCCACCTATCCTACACATGTAGGTTCAATGTTCAGTGCCAAGCTATAGTAAAGGTGCACGGGGTCTTTCCGTCTAGCCGCGGGTATACGGCATCTTCACCGCAATTTCAACTTCACTGAGTCTCGGCTGGAGACAGCGTGGCCATCATTACGCCATTCGTGCAGGTCGGAACTTACCCGACAAGGAATTTCGCTACCTTAGGACCGTTATAGTTACGGCCGCCGTTTACCGGGGCTTCGATCATGAGCTTCTCCGAAGATAACCCAATCAATTAACCTTCCGGCACCGGGCAGGCGTCATACCGTATACTTCCTCTTGCGAGTTTGCACAGTACTGTGTTTTTGATAAACAGTTGCAGCCACCTGGTATCTGCGACTGCCAACAGCTTAGGGAGCAAGTCCCATCACCGTCGGCAGCGTACCTTCTCCCGAAGTTACGGTACCATTTTGCCTAGTTCCTTCAGCCGAGTTCTCTCAAGCGCCTTGGTATTCTCTACCCAACCACCTGTGTCGGTTTGGGGTACGATTCCTACTAACCTGAAGCTTAGAAGATTTTCCTGGAAGCATGGCATCAACTACTTCAGTCCCTTAGGACCTCGTCATCAACTCTCAGCATTGCAATTTAATGCGTATTCCCGGATTTGCCTAAGAATACTGCCTACAGCCTTAAACGCGGACAACCAACGCCGCGCTAGCCTAGCCTTCTCCGTCTCTCCATCGCAGTTAGCAGAAGTACAGGAATATTAACCTGTTTCCCATCGACTACGCCTTTCGGCCTCGCCTTAGGGGTCGACTCACCCTGCCCTGATTAACATTGGACAGGAACCCTTGGTCTTTCGGCGAGGGAGTTTTTCACTCCCTTTATCGTTACTCATGTCAGCATTCGCACTTCTGATACGTCCAGTGTGGGTTACCCCTTCACCTTCAACCGCTTACAGAACGCTCCTCTACCGCTTGCTAGTAAACTAGCAAACCCATAGCTTCGGTGTATTGCTTAGCCCCGTTAAATCTTCCGCGCAGGCCGACTCGACTAGTGAGCTATTACGCTTTCTTTAAATGATGGCTGCTTCTAAGCCAACATCCTAGCTGTCTAAGCCTTCCCACATCGTTTCCCACTTAGCAATAACTTTGGGACCTTAGCTGATGGTCTGGGTTGTTTCCCTTTTCACGACGGACGTTAGCACCCGCCGTGTGTCTCCCGTATAGTACTCATTGGTATTCGGAGTTTGCAAAGGGTTGGTAAGTCGGGATGACCCCCTAGCCTTAACAGTGCTCTACCCCCAATGGTATTCGTACGAGGCGCTACCTAAATAGCTTTCGAGGAGAACCAGATATCTCCCGGTTTGATTGGCCTTTCACCCCCAGCCACAAGTCATCCGCTCATTTTTCAACATAAGTCGGTTCGGTCCTCCAGTTGATGTTACTCAACCTTCAACCTGCCCATGGCTAGATCACCGGGTTTCGGGTCTACACCTTGCAACTAAACGCGCAGTTAACACTCGGTTTCCCTACGGCTCCGCTATTCGCTTAACCTCGCTACAAAATGTAAGTCGCTGACCCATTATACAAAAGGTACGCAGTCACGGTCTCAAGAACCGCTCCCACTGCTTGTACGTATACGGTTTCAGGTTCTATTTCACTCCCCTCACAGGGGTTCTTTTCGCCTTTCCCTCACGGTACTGGTTCACTATCGGTCAGTCAGGAGTATTTAGCCTTGGAGGATGGTCCCCCCATGTTCAGACAAGATGTCACGTGTCCCGTCCTACTCGTTTTCACGTAAAGTTAGTTTTCATGTACGGGGCTATCACCCTGTGCCGCTGTGCTTTCCAACACATTCCACTAACACCCTCTACGCTTAAGGGCTAATCCCCGTTCGCTCGCCGCTACTAGGGGAATCTCGGTTGATTTCTTTTCCTCCGGGTACTTAGATGTTTCAGTTCCCCGGGTTTGCCTCACAACACTATGTATTCATGTTGTGATACTCACTTATGTGAGTGGGTTTCCCCATTCGGACATCGTTAGCTCAAATGCTTGTTACTAGCTCGCCAACGCTTTTCGCAAGTTACTACGTCCTTCATCGCCTCTGACTGCCAAGGCATCCACCATATACGCTTAGTCACTTAACCATACAACCCAAATAAGTCTCTATGAGAAATAATCGTTGTTTCAAGCGGGTAAGCTCAAAACAGTCGTATCGTAACTAATGGTTTCTACTTTCGCCAAAATTAGAATTTTTAACTCGTAACCGTTAAGTCACAAGCCAAGACACTTAATGTTTAAGTGTTTAGAACTCAATTTTTTAATTTCGCGCTAATCCTATAAATAACAATACGATAAATCGTAGCTGCTATCCCTTTCAGATTAACACTATCAGCTTTCCAAATTTTTAAAGAACGATATCACTGCAACAAGGCAGGATATTTTGTCGCTCGCCTCAACTCAATTAAGAGATAAGGAGAACAAGCAATCTGTGTGGACACTCAAACGTATTTGCATACTTCAGATGCGAGTTAGTCGTATAGGTAAGGAGGTGATCCAGCCCCAGGTTCCCCTAGGGCTACCTTGTTACGACTTCACCCCAGTCATGAACCACACCGTGGTAAACGCCCTCCCGAAGGTTAAGCTATCTACTTCTGGTGCAGCCCACTCCCATGGTGTGACGGGCGGTGTGTACAAGGCCCGGGAACGTATTCACCGTAGCATTCTGATCTACGATTACTAGCGATTCCGACTTCACGGAGTCGAGTTGCAGACTCCGATCCGGACTACGACCGGCTTTGTGAGATTAGCTCCACCTCGCGGCTTTGCAACCCTCTGTACCGGCCATTGTAGCACGTGTGTAGCCCTACTCGTAAGGGCCATGATGACTTGACGTCGTCCCCACCTTCCTCCGGTTTATCACCGGCAGTCTCCCTAAAGTTCCCACCATTACGTGCTGGCAAATAAGGATAAGGGTTGCGCTCGTTGCGGGACTTAACCCAACATTTCACAACACGAGCTGACGACAGCCATGCAGCACCTGTCTCATAGTTCCCGAAGGCACACCAAAATCTCTTTCGGCTTCTATGGATGTCAAGAGTAGGTAAGGTTCTTCGCGTTGCATCGAATTAAACCACATGCTCCACCGCTTGTGCGGGCCCCCGTCAATTCATTTGAGTTTTAACCTTGCGGCCGTACTCCCCAGGCGGTCTACTTAATGCGTTAGCTTGAGAACCCAGTGTTCAAGACACCAAATTCCGAGTAGACATCGTTTACGGCGTGGACTACCAGGGTATCTAATCCTGTTTGCTCCCCACGCTTTCGTACATGAGCGTCAGTCTTTGTCCAGGGGGCCGCCTTCGCCACCGGTATTCCTTCAGATCTCTACGCATTTCACCGCTACACCTGAAATTCTACCCCCCTCTACAAGACTCTAGTTTGCCAGTTCGAAATGCAGTTCCCAGGTTGAGCCCGGGGCTTTCACATCTCGCTTAACAAACCGCCTGCGTACGCTTTACGCCCAGTAATTCCGATTAACGCTTGCACCCCTCGTATTACCGCGGCTGCTGGCACGAAGTTAGCCGGTGCTTCTTCTGCGAGTAACGTCACAGCTGTTGGTTATTAACCAACAACCTTTCCTCCTCGCTGAAAGTACTTTACAACCCGAAGGCCTTCTTCATACACGCGGCATGGCTGCATCAGGCTTTCGCCCATTGTGCAATATTCCCCACTGCTGCCTCCCGTAGGAGTCTGGACCGTGTCTCAGTTCCAGTGTGGCTGATCATCCTCTCAGACCAGCTAGGGATCGTCGCCTTGGTGAGCCATTACCTCACCAACTAGCTAATCCCGCCTAGGTTCATCCAATCGCGGAAGGCCCGAAGGTCCCCTCCTTTCCCCCGTAGGGCGTATGCGGTATTAGCAGTCGTTTCCAACTGTTATCCCCCTCGATTGGGCAGATACCTAGGTATTACTCACCCGTCCGCCGCTCGACACCTCAGGAGCAAGCTCCCTTGTGTTTCCGCTCGACTTGCATGTGTTAGGCCTGCCGCCAGCGTTCAATCTGAGCCATGATCAAACTCTTCAATTAAAGTTTTTTGCTTTACCCCGTTAAGAGCAAAGCGGCTCAATGAATTATACTGTTTTTCAAATATCCGAAGATATTCGAAGTTTACATATTGCTATGGTCACTCAGTGGTTCATTGAGTTAATATTTTTGATTGCTCGTCCTCTACTAGAGAGAGCGAAGCAATTTCGAATAACTCAACACCTGTGAGTGCCCACACAGATTTGCTTGTCATATTGTTAAAGAGCGTGACATCAATCTTTCAGATGTCGCCGAAGACGCTAGGTCGTTGGCTTGAGGAGGCGTATTCTACACTCTCCAGTGTCGGCGTCAAGAGCTTATTTTAAGAAGTTTTTCAAGCGATGATTTCTTAATCACTCTCGTGAAATCAATCATTACCCGAAGCCCTTAAAGCGCTTGTCACCTGAGGCTAATTTCCGAAGAAGTTAATCTCTCTAGCACTGCTGCAAGTCCCGTACTACCTAGCTTTTGCTAAGAGCGATTGGCCTGCTGTGCCGTGTCAGTGGATGCGCATTATAGGCAGTTCCTGACCAAGCGCAAGCGCTTTTATCAATTAAAACAACCTTTTTTAAAAGACACAGAATAACCACAACCTACACACCACTTACCCCCAAGGTTATCCACAATAGTAGGCGAACCACAGAAAACACATTGAGATGGGATATATATCTTAGTCCATAATGAGCAACTTGCACGCTCCATAACTGAATAGTTTACGCTTTATTTTTAAGCGATTAATCCTCTACCCCGCAACCACAGAAGGAGAGTTCTTACACTCCACAGGCCGACTGTAGCCCACCTTGATTTTTACCTGACTTAATTTTACAGCTAACACCAGACAAACCACCAAGACACCATGTGAATAATCAGCCAGATCCACCCTATATTTTAATTAGATCTAAGATGTCTAAAGTCAGATAGGAAAATATGAACCTCATAAGCTCCAGCAAAAGTAGGATCCAGTATTCAAAGGAGTATAAAACGACTGTTGCTTATAGAAAGGGAAAGAGAAGTAGCCGTTCACACCTTAAGTGTGCCCTGCGCAGTTAAGATCTAGAGCCTGTGACTCAATTACAGGAGAACACAAACCAATGAACTGTACGTTTATCCTTGTAAAACTCACCTTCCAGCTGCATGAGTAGTAATATCCACTAATTAACAACTGGGTTTATACGTAGGCTTAGAATTAAAAAACACTAGATAGAGGGACACAAAAAGTGGCACATCACGGTCACGCTAGCGTTCTACTAGATCTAGTTAAATCGTAAAGCTGTTTTAGCTAGCAAGGTGGGGGGATCAAAGATATTAGCTCCCACACAGGCTATTCACTCTCTTTCGAGACCGATATTAGAAAGAGCCGCGTCTGGAAATGACCTACTCTTTATTATCCTCGCGGGTGCCGCATGGGCATATCGACCACACTGCTACTCTCGTTTTAGAGTGGGGAAAAATGCCGTTAATCCATACTCATAACGACTCAAAACCACAAATCGCAGACGTAAAAAAGCCCGTTGCGTTAGCAACGGGCTTAATACTCTCTTTCGAGAAATTAGGCGCCTGGAAATGACCTACTCTCACATGGGGAAACCCCACACTACCATCGGCGATACTGTGTTTCACTTCTGAGTTCGGAATGGGATCAGGTGGGACCACAGCTCTATGGTTTCCAGACAAATTTGGTTATTACTTTCAGCTTTTAAAAAGCTAAAGGTAAAAAGTTTAGAAAGCTGTTACTCGCTACCGCAAGTAATATTAAATTATTGAGTCTTACACACACATTAAGTGCTTCTAATTCTGGTTTCTGTCGAAACATCAGCCTCATACAAAACCCATCAGGGTTGTATGGTTAAGCCTCACGAGTCATTAGTACAGGTTAGCTCAACGCCTCACAACGCTTACACACCCTGCCTATCAACGTCCTAGTCTCGAACGGCTCTTTAGAGGAATTAAATTCCTAGGGATGACTCATCTTAGGACTCGCTTCCCGCTTAGATGCTTTCAGCGGTTATCGATTCCGAACGTAGCTACCGGGCAATGCTATTGGCATAACAACCCGAACACCAGCGGTTCGTCCACTCCGGTCCTCTCGTACTAGGAGCAGCTTCCTTCAATCATCCAACGCCCACGGCAGATAGGGACCGAACTGTCTCACGACGTTCTGAACCCAGCTCGCGTACCACTTTAAATGGCGAACAGCCATACCCTTGGGACCGACTTCAGCCCCAGGATGTGATGAGCCGACATCGAGGTGCCAAACACCGCCGTCGATATGAACTCTTGGGCGGTATCAGCCTGTTATCCCCGGCGTACCTTTTATCCGTTGAGCGATGGCCCTTCCATACAGAACCACCGGATCACTATGACCTACTTTCGTACCTGCTCGACGTGTATGTCTCGCAGTTAAGCTGGCTTATGCCATTGCACTAACCGTACGATGTCCGACCGTACTTAGCCAACCTTCGTGCTCCTCCGTTACTCTTTGGGAGGAGACCGCCCCAGTCAAACTACCCACCAGGCACTGTCCCGAACCCCGATTCAGGGGCCGCGGTTAGAACATCAAAACTACAAGGGTGGTATTTCAAGGTTGACTCCACTTCATCTAGCGACAAAGCTTCAAAGTCTCCCACCTATCCTACACATGTAGGTTCAATGTTCAGTGCCAAGCTATAGTAAAGGTGCACGGGGTCTTTCCGTCTAGCCGCGGGTATACGGCATCTTCACCGCAATTTCAACTTCACTGAGTCTCGGCTGGAGACAGCGTGGCCATCATTACGCCATTCGTGCAGGTCGGAACTTACCCGACAAGGAATTTCGCTACCTTAGGACCGTTATAGTTACGGCCGCCGTTTACCGGGGCTTCGATCATGAGCTTCTCCGAAGATAACCCAATCAATTAACCTTCCGGCACCGGGCAGGCGTCATACCGTATACTTCCTCTTGCGAGTTTGCACAGTACTGTGTTTTTGATAAACAGTTGCAGCCACCTGGTATCTGCGACTGCCAACAGCTTAGGGAGCAAGTCCCATCACCGTCGGCAGCGTACCTTCTCCCGAAGTTACGGTACCATTTTGCCTAGTTCCTTCAGCCGAGTTCTCTCAAGCGCCTTGGTATTCTCTACCCAACCACCTGTGTCGGTTTGGGGTACGATTCCTACTAACCTGAAGCTTAGAAGATTTTCCTGGAAGCATGGCATCAACTACTTCAGTCCCTTAGGACCTCGTCATCAACTCTCAGCATTGCAATTTAATGCGTATTCCCGGATTTGCCTAAGAATACTGCCTACAGCCTTAAACGCGGACAACCAACGCCGCGCTAGCCTAGCCTTCTCCGTCTCTCCATCGCAGTTAGCAGAAGTACAGGAATATTAACCTGTTTCCCATCGACTACGCCTTTCGGCCTCGCCTTAGGGGTCGACTCACCCTGCCCTGATTAACATTGGACAGGAACCCTTGGTCTTTCGGCGAGGGAGTTTTTCACTCCCTTTATCGTTACTCATGTCAGCATTCGCACTTCTGATACGTCCAGTGTGGGTTACCCCTTCACCTTCAACCGCTTACAGAACGCTCCTCTACCGCTTGCTAGTAAACTAGCAAACCCATAGCTTCGGTGTATTGCTTAGCCCCGTTAAATCTTCCGCGCAGGCCGACTCGACTAGTGAGCTATTACGCTTTCTTTAAATGATGGCTGCTTCTAAGCCAACATCCTAGCTGTCTAAGCCTTCCCACATCGTTTCCCACTTAGCAATAACTTTGGGACCTTAGCTGATGGTCTGGGTTGTTTCCCTTTTCACGACGGACGTTAGCACCCGCCGTGTGTCTCCCGTATAGTACTCATTGGTATTCGGAGTTTGCAAAGGGTTGGTAAGTCGGGATGACCCCCTAGCCTTAACAGTGCTCTACCCCCAATGGTATTCGTACGAGGCGCTACCTAAATAGCTTTCGAGGAGAACCAGATATCTCCCGGTTTGATTGGCCTTTCACCCCCAGCCACAAGTCATCCGCTCATTTTTCAACATAAGTCGGTTCGGTCCTCCAGTTGATGTTACTCAACCTTCAACCTGCCCATGGCTAGATCACCGGGTTTCGGGTCTACACCTTGCAACTAAACGCGCAGTTAACACTCGGTTTCCCTACGGCTCCGCTATTCGCTTAACCTCGCTACAAAATGTAAGTCGCTGACCCATTATACAAAAGGTACGCAGTCACGGTCTCAAGAACCGCTCCCACTGCTTGTACGTATACGGTTTCAGGTTCTATTTCACTCCCCTCACAGGGGTTCTTTTCGCCTTTCCCTCACGGTACTGGTTCACTATCGGTCAGTCAGGAGTATTTAGCCTTGGAGGATGGTCCCCCCATGTTCAGACAAGATGTCACGTGTCCCGTCCTACTCGTTTTCACGTAAAGTTAGTTTTCATGTACGGGGCTATCACCCTGTGCCGCTGTGCTTTCCAACACATTCCACTAACACCCTCTACGCTTAAGGGCTAATCCCCGTTCGCTCGCCGCTACTAGGGGAATCTCGGTTGATTTCTTTTCCTCCGGGTACTTAGATGTTTCAGTTCCCCGGGTTTGCCTCACAACACTATGTATTCATGTTGTAATACTCACTTATGTGAGTGGGTTTCCCCATTCGGACATCGTTAGCTCAAATGCTTGTTACTAGCTCGCCAACGCTTTTCGCAAGTTACTACGTCCTTCATCGCCTCTGACTGCCAAGGCATCCACCATATACGCTTAGTCACTTAACCATACAACCCAAATAAGTCTCTATGAGAAATAATCGTTGTTTCAAGCGGGTAAGCTCAAAACAGTCGTATCGTAACTAATGGTTTCTACTTTCGCCAAAATTAGAATTTTTAACTCGTAACCGTTAAGTCACAAGCCAAGACACTTAATGTTTAAGTGTTTAGAACTCAATTTTTTAATTTCGCGCTAATCCTATAAATAACAATACGATAAATCGTAACTGCTATCCCTTTCAGATTAACACTATCAGCTTTCCAAATTTTTAAAGAACGATATCACTGCAACAAGGCAGGATATTTTGTCGCTCACCTCAACTCAATTAAGAGATAAGGAGAACAAGCAATCTGTGTGGACACTCAAACGTATTTGCATACTTCAGATGCGAGTTAGTCGTATAGGTAAGGAGGTGATCCAGCCCCAGGTTCCCCTAGGGCTACCTTGTTACGACTTCACCCCAGTCATGAACCACACCGTGGTAAACGCCCTCCCGAAGGTTAAGCTATCTACTTCTGGTGCAGCCCACTCCCATGGTGTGACGGGCGGTGTGTACAAGGCCCGGGAACGTATTCACCGTAGCATTCTGATCTACGATTACTAGCGATTCCGACTTCACGGAGTCGAGTTGCAGACTCCGATCCGGACTACGACCGGCTTTGTGAGATTAGCTCCACCTCGCGGCTTTGCAACCCTCTGTACCGGCCATTGTAGCACGTGTGTAGCCCTACTCGTAAGGGCCATGATGACTTGACGTCGTCCCCACCTTCCTCCGGTTTATCACCGGCAGTCTCCCTAAAGTTCCCACCATTACGTGCTGGCAAATAAGGATAAGGGTTGCGCTCGTTGCGGGACTTAACCCAACATTTCACAACACGAGCTGACGACAGCCATGCAGCACCTGTCTCATAGTTCCCGAAGGCACACCAAAATCTCTTTCGGCTTCTATGGATGTCAAGAGTAGGTAAGGTTCTTCGCGTTGCATCGAATTAAACCACATGCTCCACCGCTTGTGCGGGCCCCCGTCAATTCATTTGAGTTTTAACCTTGCGGCCGTACTCCCCAGGCGGTCTACTTAATGCGTTAGCTTGAGAACCCAGTGTTCAAGACACCAAATTCCGAGTAGACATCGTTTACGGCGTGGACTACCAGGGTATCTAATCCTGTTTGCTCCCCACGCTTTCGTACATGAGCGTCAGTCTTTGTCCAGGGGGCCGCCTTCGCCACCGGTATTCCTTCAGATCTCTACGCATTTCACCGCTACACCTGAAATTCTACCCCCCTCTACAAGACTCTAGTTTGCCAGTTCGAAATGCAGTTCCCAGGTTGAGCCCGGGGCTTTCACATCTCGCTTAACAAACCGCCTGCGTACGCTTTACGCCCAGTAATTCCGATTAACGCTTGCACCCCTCGTATTACCGCGGCTGCTGGCACGAAGTTAGCCGGTGCTTCTTCTGCGAGTAACGTCACAGCTGTTGGTTATTAACCAACAACCTTTCCTCCTCGCTGAAAGTACTTTACAACCCGAAGGCCTTCTTCATACACGCGGCATGGCTGCATCAGGCTTTCGCCCATTGTGCAATATTCCCCACTGCTGCCTCCCGTAGGAGTCTGGACCGTGTCTCAGTTCCAGTGTGGCTGATCATCCTCTCAGACCAGCTAGGGATCGTCGCCTTGGTGAGCCATTACCTCACCAACTAGCTAATCCCGCCTAGGTTCATCCAATCGCGGAAGGCCCGAAGGTCCCCTCCTTTCCCCCGTAGGGCGTATGCGGTATTAGCAGTCGTTTCCAACTGTTATCCCCCTCGATTGGGCAGATACCTAGGTATTACTCACCCGTCCGCCGCTCGACACCTCAGGAGCAAGCTCCCTTGTGTTTCCGCTCGACTTGCATGTGTTAGGCCTGCCGCCAGCGTTCAATCTGAGCCATGATCAAACTCTTCAATTAAAGTTTTTTGCTTTACCCCGTTAAGAGCAAAGCGGCTCAATGAATTATACTGTTTTTCAAATATCCGAAGATATTCGAAGTTTACATATTGCTATGGTCACTCAGTGGTTCATTGAGTTAATATTTTTGATTGCTCGTCCTCTACTAGAGAGAGCGAAGCAATTTCGAATAACTCAACACCTGTGAGTGCCCACACAGATTTGCTTGTCAGATTGTTAAAGAGCGTGACATCAATCTTTCAGATGTCGCCGAAGACGCTAGGTCGTTGGCTTGAGGAGGCGTATTCTACACTCTCCAGTGTCGGCGTCAAGAGCTTATTTTAAGAAGTTTTTCAAGCGATGATTTCTTAATCACTCTCGTGAAATCAATCATTACCCGAAGCCCTTAAAGCGCTTGTCACCTGAATCAAATCTCCGAAGAAGTTTAACTCTCTAACACTGCTGCAAGTCCCGTGCTACCTAGCTTTTGCTAAGAGCGATTGGCCTGCTGTGCCGTGTCAGTGGATGCGCATTATAGGCAGTTCCTGACCAAGCGCAAGCGCTTTTATCAATTAAAACAACATTTTTTAAAAGACACAGAATAACCACAACCTACACACCACTTACCCCCAAAGTTATCCACAATAGTCGGATAAACGAGTAAGCTAACCTCGGGCCGGGATATACATTCTAGTACAGATGTGTAAACTTGCACGGCTTAGAAAATGATACTTTTACCTAATCGTCCGATCTTCCTATATAGAATAAGTTAACTACCTAGCTCTGAGCTGCCTCAACCTAAACTTAGTCACTTACGTCATTCTCGGTTTTATGACCACGCGGGGGACTATTACCCTGACCTTAAACAGTTCCCACTAACTGACGAAACAAGCTAACTTACTAGAAAGTAGCTAGTGCTGCTATGACAAGTGAAGATAGGAAAATTGAACAATGATGATGACAACAAAACTACAACTATATTAGTTTTTCTTACATGCTGCCTTATGTAGCCCTTAGAAACATCTATGACCAATATATGCGGTTCTAAAATCAGACTCGGAGACAGGCGTTGGCTAGCCTAGGTGCTCTGCAGCAATGAACCTCGAATGTACTAAAGCATGATTGAATAGGTACTGATAATAGAGTAATACAAAGAGCCGTTATTAGTGAGCGTATAACTCCCGCTCAAAAAGCATAGACTATGTATGGCTCATTACCTTAGTAACCATAATTGGCACTCGCAAGAAACTAAGTACATGTGAAGCCCCCGCAGACGGATCAGACTACTGGTAGCATCTCTATTTCTTAAAGGGCACAGCCAAAAAGAAGTCAATAATAGACTTAAAGTTACCCGTGGAAGTGTTAATACATGGATTGCAAATTATCTGGCTTACCACCTCAAAGTGCTGAATGCCAAAAATAACAAAGGGCATAGCTATCTCACTTTATGCTAAGGCAACTTAGAGGCTATATAAAGCATAATGCATCAAGGCCTCTGGTGAAGGGCTGACTTGGGACACTATTCAACAATATACTCAGCTACATTTTAATGCCAATTACCACCAAAATTCCATTTACAAACTACTATCGCAGTTAAGGTTTAGCTGGATAACCAGCCGTTCCAAGCACCCTAAACAATCACTTGAGGCACAAGTGGCTTTTAAAAAAGTTCCAACTAGAAACGCTACTTCCCCCCAGGTAGCGTAGCGTTCGAGCGCGTGGATATTTAGCTTCAGGATAAGACTCGCTTTGTTCAACAAAACACAACGATACGTTTGTGGGCAAGAAAAGGCGCGCGCCCGAGATCGGTACACCAACATCTATCACTGATATCCCGAAGAACAAATCCTGGTCAACACCAGGCTATTGTTATGGATGGTGCAAGTTCCTATACCGATAATATCGCAGATAAATTTAACAATCTCAATATTATCAAGTTACCTCGCACTCTACAGACCTCAATCCTATCGAACAAGTCTGGAGCTGGTTACGACATCAGCATCTAACTAATCGCAGCTTTAAAGGGTACCAGGATATAGTGGATTGCTTGGAATAGTTTATCAATGACTCAAATAGAGTTATGTCGCCTTACAGAAGGGAATGGGCAATAGTGACTGAATGTTAAGATGCTATGGTATTCGATGTTCAAAACCACAAATCGCAGACGGAAAAAAGCCCGTTGCATTAGCAACGGGCTTAATACTCTCTTTCGAGACTGATTCTAATAAACCTAGGCGCCTGTCATGGCCAGCTTTGAGACCATTTATATGCATCAATGGCATTTCCTACTTCCTGTAGGTCACTAGCTCTTCGCGTTCATCGTCCGCATCAAGCTTCGCTTGATAAGCACTGCCTCTTCACCCTACTCCACATGGGTAAACGAAAAAATCCCTAGCGCAGAGCGCTAGGGATTCATCGTTATTAGGCGCCTGGAAATGACCTACTCTCACATGGGGAAACCCCACACTACCATCGGCGATACTGTGTTTCACTTCTGAGTTCGGAATGGGATCAGGTGGGACCACAGCTCTATGGTTTCCAGACAAATTCTTTCAAAATGGTGCTGATACCCAGAATCGAACTGGGGACCTCATCCTTACCAAGGATGCGCTCTACCGACTGAGCCATATCAGCAATATCGTGCGTTAATCTATTTGTCTTATGTGAAATATCACTGCATTTAAATAAACGACTTAAATTAGGCGCCTGGAAATGACCTACTCTCACATGGGGAAACCCCACACTACCATCGGCGATACTGTGTTTCACTTCTGAGTTCGGAATGGGATCAGGTGGGACCACAGCTCTATGGTTTCCAGACAAATTTGGCTATTACTTTCAGCTTTTAAAAAGCTAAAGGTAAAAAGTTTAGAAAGCTGTTACTCGCTACCGCAAGTAATATTAAATTATTGACTCTTACACACACATTAAGTGCTTCTAATTCTGGTTTCTGTCGAAACATCAGTCTCATACAAAACCCATCAGGGTTGTATGGTTAAGCCTCACGAGTCATTAGTACAGGTTAGCTCAACGCCTCACAACGCTTACACACCCTGCCTATCAACGTCCTAGTCTCGAACGGCTCTTTAGAGGAATTAAATTCCTAGGGATGACTCATCTTAGGACTCGCTTCCCGCTTAGATGCTTTCAGCGGTTATCGATTCCGAACGTAGCTACCGGGCAATGCTATTGGCATAACAACCCGAACACCAGCGGTTCGTCCACTCCGGTCCTCTCGTACTAGGAGCAGCTTCCTTCAATCATCCAACGCCCACGGCAGATAGGGACCGAACTGTCTCACGACGTTCTGAACCCAGCTCGCGTACCACTTTAAATGGCGAACAGCCATACCCTTGGGACCGACTTCAGCCCCAGGATGTGATGAGCCGACATCGAGGTGCCAAACACCGCCGTCGATATGAACTCTTGGGCGGTATCAGCCTGTTATCCCCGGCGTACCTTTTATCCGTTGAGCGATGGCCCTTCCATACAGAACCACCGGATCACTATGACCTACTTTCGTACCTGCTCGACGTGTATGTCTCGCAGTTAAGCTGGCTTATGCCATTGCACTAACCGTACGATGTCCGACCGTACTTAGCCAACCTTCGTGCTCCTCCGTTACTCTTTGGGAGGAGACCGCCCCAGTCAAACTACCCACCAGGCACTGTCCCGAACCCCGATTCAGGGGCCGCGGTTAGAACATCAAAACTACAAGGGTGGTATTTCAAGGTTGACTCCACTTCATCTAGCGACAAAGCTTCAAAGTCTCCCACCTATCCTACACATGTAGGTTCAATGTTCAGTGCCAAGCTATAGTAAAGGTGCACGGGGTCTTTCCGTCTAGCCGCGGGTATACGGCATCTTCACCGCAATTTCAACTTCACTGAGTCTCGGCTGGAGACAGCGTGGCCATCATTACGCCATTCGTGCAGGTCGGAACTTACCCGACAAGGAATTTCGCTACCTTAGGACCGTTATAGTTACGGCCGCCGTTTACCGGGGCTTCGATCATGAGCTTCTCCGAAGATAACCCAATCAATTAACCTTCCGGCACCGGGCAGGCGTCATACCGTATACTTCCTCTTGCGAGTTTGCACAGTACTGTGTTTTTGATAAACAGTTGCAGCCACCTGGTATCTGCGACTGCCAACAGCTTAGGGAGCAAGTCCCATCACCGTCGGCAGCGTACCTTCTCCCGAAGTTACGGTACCATTTTGCCTAGTTCCTTCAGCCGAGTTCTCTCAAGCGCCTTGGTATTCTCTACCCAACCACCTGTGTCGGTTTGGGGTACGATTCCTACTAACCTGAAGCTTAGAAGATTTTCCTGGAAGCATGGCATCAACTACTTCAGTCCCTTAGGACCTCGTCGTCAACTCTCAGCATTGCAATTTAATGCGTATTCCCGGATTTGCCTAAGAATACTGCCTACAGCCTTAAACGCGGACAACCAACGCCGCGCTAGCCTAGCCTTCTCCGTCTCTCCATCGCAGTTAGCAGAAGTACAGGAATATTAACCTGTTTCCCATCGACTACGCCTTTCGGCCTCGCCTTAGGGGTCGACTCACCCTGCCCTGATTAACATTGGACAGGAACCCTTGGTCTTTCGGCGAGGGAGTTTTTCACTCCCTTTATCGTTACTCATGTCAGCATTCGCACTTCTGATACGTCCAGTGTGGGTTACCCCTTCACCTTCAACCGCTTACAGAACGCTCCTCTACCGCTTGCTAGTAAACTAGCAAACCCATAGCTTCGGTGTATTGCTTAGCCCCGTTAAATCTTCCGCGCAGGCCGACTCGACTAGTGAGCTATTACGCTTTCTTTAAATGATGGCTGCTTCTAAGCCAACATCCTAGCTGTCTAAGCCTTCCCACATCGTTTCCCACTTAGCAATAACTTTGGGACCTTAGCTGATGGTCTGGGTTGTTTCCCTTTTCACGACGGACGTTAGCACCCGCCGTGTGTCTCCCGTATAGTACTCATTGGTATTCGGAGTTTGCAAAGGGTTGGTAAGTCGGGATGACCCCCTAGCCTTAACAGTGCTCTACCCCCAATGGTATTCGTACGAGGCGCTACCTAAATAGCTTTCGAGGAGAACCAGATATCTCCCGGTTTGATTGGCCTTTCACCCCCAGCCACAAGTCATCCGCTCATTTTTCAACATAAGTCGGTTCGGTCCTCCAGTTGATGTTACTCAACCTTCAACCTGCCCATGGCTAGATCACCGGGTTTCGGGTCTACACCTTGCAACTAAACGCGCAGTTAACACTCGGTTTCCCTACGGCTCCGCTATTCGCTTAACCTCGCTACAAAATGTAAGTCGCTGACCCATTATACAAAAGGTACGCAGTCACGGTCTCAAGAACCGCTCCCACTGCTTGTACGTATACGGTTTCAGGTTCTATTTCACTCCCCTCACAGGGGTTCTTTTCGCCTTTCCCTCACGGTACTGGTTCACTATCGGTCAGTCAGGAGTATTTAGCCTTGGAGGATGGTCCCCCCATGTTCAGACAAGATGTCACGTGTCCCGTCCTACTCGTTTTCACGTAAAGTTAGTTTTCATGTACGGGGCTATCACCCTGTGCCGCTGTGCTTTCCAACACATTCCACTAACACCCTCTACGCTTAAGGGCTAATCCCCGTTCGCTCGCCGCTACTAGGGGAATCTCGGTTGATTTCTTTTCCTCCGGGTACTTAGATGTTTCAGTTCCCCGGGTTTGCCTCACAACACTATGTATTCATGTTGTGATACTCACTTATGTGAGTGGGTTTCCCCATTCGGACATCGTTAGCTCAAATGCTTGTTACTAGCTCGCCAACGCTTTTCGCAAGTTACTACGTCCTTCATCGCCTCTGACTGCCAAGGCATCCACCATATACGCTTAGTCACTTAACCATACAACCCAAATAAGTCTCTATGAGAAATAATCGTTGTTTCAAGCGGGTAAGCTCAAAACAGTCGTATCGTAACTAATGGTTTCTACTTTCGCCAAAATTAGAATTTTTAACTCGTAACCGTTAAGTCACAAGCCAAGACACTTAATGTTTAAGTGTTTAGAACTCAATTTTTTAATTTCGCGCTAATCCTATAAATAACAATACGATAAATCGTAGCTGCTATCCCTTTCAGATTAACACTATCAGCTTTCCAAATTTTTAAAGAACGGGCTTAAAAAAGCCAAAGATAAAGTTTTCGTTTATCTTTGGCATCTCTATCCAATGCATGCCTCACTTATCAGCTAGAAAAGTAAGTCTACTAAATCATCAAATGATAATTAGCAAAGTAAATGGTGGAGCTATGCGGGATCGAACCGCAGACCTCCTGCGTGCAAGGCAGGCGCTCTCCCAGCTGAGCTATAGCCCCATTTACATGCAGTCAAACAAAATACGTTAATACAAAATCTTCATTTAGGAGAAACAAAAGATTTTGGTGGGTCAGAGTGGACTTGAACCACCGACCTCACCCTTATCAGGGGTGCGCTCTAACCAGCTGAGCTACAGACCCAACGTATATTGCTCTTTCTTTATAACAAGCATATCTGTGTGAACACTCAAACGTATTTGCATACTTCAGATGCGAGTTAGTCGTATAGGTAAGGAGGTGATCCAGCCCCAGGTTCCCCTAGGGCTACCTTGTTACGACTTCACCCCAGTCATGAACCACACCGTGGTAAACGCCCTCCCGAAGGTTAAGCTATCTACTTCTGGTGCAGCCCACTCCCATGGTGTGACGGGCGGTGTGTACAAGGCCCGGGAACGTATTCACCGTAGCATTCTGATCTACGATTACTAGCGATTCCGACTTCACGGAGTCGAGTTGCAGACTCCGATCCGGACTACGACCGGCTTTGTGAGATTAGCTCCACCTCGCGGCTTTGCAACCCTCTGTACCGGCCATTGTAGCACGTGTGTAGCCCTACTCGTAAGGGCCATGATGACTTGACGTCGTCCCCACCTTCCTCCGGTTTATCACCGGCAGTCTCCCTAAAGTTCCCACCATTACGTGCTGGCAAATAAGGATAAGGGTTGCGCTCGTTGCGGGACTTAACCCAACATTTCACAACACGAGCTGACGACAGCCATGCAGCACCTGTCTCATAGTTCCCGAAGGCACACCAAAATCTCTTTCGGCTTCTATGGATGTCAAGAGTAGGTAAGGTTCTTCGCGTTGCATCGAATTAAACCACATGCTCCACCGCTTGTGCGGGCCCCCGTCAATTCATTTGAGTTTTAACCTTGCGGCCGTACTCCCCAGGCGGTCTACTTAATGCGTTAGCTTGAGAACCCAGTGTTCAAGACACCAAATTCCGAGTAGACATCGTTTACGGCGTGGACTACCAGGGTATCTAATCCTGTTTGCTCCCCACGCTTTCGTACATGAGCGTCAGTCTTTGTCCAGGGGGCCGCCTTCGCCACCGGTATTCCTTCAGATCTCTACGCATTTCACCGCTACACCTGAAATTCTACCCCCCTCTACAAGACTCTAGTTTGCCAGTTCGAAATGCAGTTCCCAGGTTGAGCCCGGGGCTTTCACATCTCGCTTAACAAACCGCCTGCGTACGCTTTACGCCCAGTAATTCCGATTAACGCTTGCACCCCTCGTATTACCGCGGCTGCTGGCACGAAGTTAGCCGGTGCTTCTTCTGCGAGTAACGTCACAGCTGTTGGTTATTAACCAACAACCTTTCCTCCTCGCTGAAAGTACTTTACAACCCGAAGGCCTTCTTCATACACGCGGCATGGCTGCATCAGGCTTTCGCCCATTGTGCAATATTCCCCACTGCTGCCTCCCGTAGGAGTCTGGACCGTGTCTCAGTTCCAGTGTGGCTGATCATCCTCTCAGACCAGCTAGGGATCGTCGCCTTGGTGAGCCATTACCTCACCAACTAGCTAATCCCGCCTAGGTTCATCCAATCGCGGAAGGCCCGAAGGTCCCCTCCTTTCCCCCGTAGGGCGTATGCGGTATTAGCAGTCGTTTCCAACTGTTATCCCCCTCGATTGGGCAGATACCTAGGTATTACTCACCCGTCCGCCGCTCGACACCTCAGGAGCAAGCTCCCTTGTGTTTCCGCTCGACTTGCATGTGTTAGGCCTGCCGCCAGCGTTCAATCTGAGCCATGATCAAACTCTTCAATTAAAGTTTTTTGCCCCACTCGGTTAAGAGTGAAACGGCTCAATGAATTATACTGTTTTTCAAATATCCGAAGATATTCGAAGTTTACATATTGCTATGGTCACTCAGTGGTTCATTGAGTTAATATTTTTGATTGCCGACATTCCGAAGAACAGAAGGCAATTTCGAATAACTCAACACCTGTGAGTGCCCACACAGATTTGCTTGTCATATTGTTAAAGAGCGTGACATCAATCTTTCAGATGTCGCCGAAGACGCTAGGTCGTTGGCTTGAGGAGGCGTATTCTACACTCTCCAGTGTCGGCGTCAAGGGCTTATTTTAAGAAGTTTTTCAAGCGATGATTTCTTAATCAGAAGTCATAACCCGAAGCCCTTAAAGCGCTTGTCACCTGAATCAAATCTCCGAAGAAGTTTAACTCTCTAACACTGCTGCAAGTCCCGTACAACCTAAGCTGTTGGCCTGCTGTGCCGTGTCAGTGGGTGCGAATTATAGGGAATTACTGAGCAAGCGCAAGTGATTTTTAAAGAAAAAAAGCCCTTTTTTCAATGTTTTTACTTAAACACACTTTAGCCACCACTTACCCTCAGAGTTATCCACAAAAGTTAGATGGAACGCCGATTTAACATACAACACCGCATATAAAATTCGGTTTCCAACATGGGCAATATAGTAGTAGATATGTAATTTAGGCTCCTTGCTCCAGAGAACTGGGCTTAAACTCTCACTATCGTCATGAGCCGACCTAATGAAGTACGTTGCTATGGTGATACAGGACTAGCATAAAAATTCAGACAATAAAAAAGGGCGACTTCTCAGTCACCCTTCTATTACTTAATACAGCTAGTACTCTTAAGTTAGTTTACCGTGGCACTGTTTATACTTCTTGCCTGAACCGCAAGGGCAAGGATCGTTTCGGCCGACTTTCTCGCCGTCACGCACTTGTGGTTGTGTCGCAGCTAATGCAGCACTTTCTTCTGCTCCAACGAGTGCTTCGGCTGCTGCATGTTGATAGTCACGACGGATCTTTGCATCTTCTTGACGACGACGCTCTTCCATCTCTTCGACATCAGATTGCGCTTGTACCTGCACTTTAGACAAAATACTGATCACGTCATGTTTAAGTGATTCTAGCATCTGCTGGAACAATTCAAATGACTCACGCTTATACTCTTGCTTAGGGTTCTTTTGTGCGTAGCCGCGCAAATGAATCCCTTGACGAAGATGATCCATGGCAGAAAGGTGTTCTTTCCATAGTCCATCCAAGGTTTGCAACATCACGGCTTTTTCAAATTGACGCAGTACAGACTCACCTACCATCTCTTCTTTAGCTTTGTATGCGTTAATCCATGTATCAACAATACGCTCACGTAATGTCTCCTCATGAAGATCATCTTCTTTATCTAACCACTCCTGAACAGGTAGACTCATTGAGTACTCTTGCTGCAAGCGCTGCTCTAGACCTGGCACATCCCATAATTCCTCTACTGACTGAGGTGGAATATATTGGTCCATCAATTCATTAATGACGTCGGTCTGAATGTTAGTGATAGTATCTTTAATACTTTCAGCATCCATAAGCTCATTACGCTGAGCATAAACAACTTGACGCTGATCATTTGCAACATCATCAAACTCAAGAAGTTGCTTACGAATATCAAAATTACGCGCTTCTACTTTACGCTGTGCGTTTTCAATAGCGCGAGATACCCATGGATGCTCAATAGCCTCACCCTCTTCCATACCAAGCTTCTTCATCATTGAAGAAACGCGGTCAGAAGCAAAGATACGCATCAAGCTATCTTCCATAGATAGATAGAAACGAGATGAACCAGCATCACCTTGACGACCAGAACGACCACGAAGCTGATTATCGATACGGCGAGATTCATGACGTTCTGTACCTAGGATATGTAAACCGCCAGCATCAACCACTTCATCATGACGAATTTGCCAATCAGCTTTGATTGCCGCTTTCTGTTCACTTGTAGGGTTAGCAATGGCTTCAATTTCCATATTCCAATTGCCGCCTAACACAATATCCGTACCACGACCTGCCATATTAGTTGCAACAGTTACAGCACCAGTACGACCAGCCTGAGCTACGATATCAGCTTCACGTTCATGGAATTTAGCATTCAGGATCTCATGTGGGATCTTTTGCTTCTTCAATAAGCTGTGAAGTAGTTCTGATTGCTCGATTGATACTGTACCCACTAATACCGGTTGCCCGCGCTCGCGGCAGCCAATGATATCTTTAACAATAGCGGCATACTTTTCGTCAGCAGTAAGATAAACCAAATCTGGATTATCGATACGTACCATAGGACGGTTAGTCGGTACAACTACTGTATCAAGCCCATAAATATGCTGAAATTCGAATGCTTCAGTATCGGCAGTACCCGTCATACCAGCCAATTTCTTATATTGACGGAAGAAGTTCTGAAAAGTGATCGATGCTAAAGTTTGGTTTTCATTTTGAATATGAACCCCTTCTTTCGCTTCTACCGCTTGATGTAAACCTTCAGACCAACGACGACCAGGCATAGTACGGCCAGTATGTTCATCGACAATGATAACTTCATTATCTTGAACAATATAATCAACGTCTTTTTCAAATAGCGTATGAGCACGTAGCGCTGCATTGACATGGTGCAGCAACGAGATATTCGCTGCAGAATACAGTGAGTCACCGTCGCCTAACATGCCACGCTCAGTCAACAATACTTCGACCTTTTCTTGGCCACGCTCTGTCATATGAACTTGTTTTGCTTTTTCATCGATAGAGTAATCACCTTCACCAATCTCATCTTCAGTATCTTCTTTCTCTTGCTGGATCAGATTTGGGATAAGGGTATTAATCTTAGTGTAAAGCTCTGAACTATCTTCGGCTGCACCTGAAATAATCAGTGGTGTACGCGCTTCATCGATAAGGATTGAATCGACTTCATCGATAAGTGCGTAGTGCAAAGGACGCTGCACTCGTTCAGCTGGCGAGAAAGCCATGTTGTCACGAAGGTAATCAAAACCAAATTCGTTATTGGTTCCGTAAGTAATGTCAGCATCGTAGGCCGCTTTTTTCTCTACCTGACCGAGACCCGCTACGTTAATACCAACGGTTAACCCTAAAAACTCAAATAGAGGACGGTTATTCTCTGCATCACGTCCAGCGAGGTAATCGTTCACGGTAATGACATGAACGCCTTTACCCGTCAGGCCATTTAGGTATGCAGGCAAAGTTGCGGTTAACGTTTTACCTTCACCGGTACGCATCTCTGCAATACGGTTACTATCTAGGATCATGCCGCCAATCATCTGCACATCGAAATGACGCATTTCGAACACACGCTTTGATGCTTCACGCACAGTTGCGAACGCTTCAGGCAAAACAGAATCTAGCGTTTCTCCTGCATCAAGCCGTTCACGGAAATGTATTGTTTTTGCTTTTAAGTCTTCATCTGATAGTTGTGCGTACTCTTCTTCGAAACCATTAATTTTATTAACGACTTTTCCGAAAGCTTTAAGCGTACGATCGTTGCGACTACCAAATACTTTTGTCAGTAATTTACCAAACATCTGAACCACTTCTATGTTGTTGGCCAAGTCCCTTTGAGAACCTGAAAGCCTAATTTAGATTAACCTGCCTTGCGGTAGACATATTTTTGCGGATCAATTTGCCGCCCACCACGCAACACTTCATAGTGCACATGAGGCCCGGTTGAGCGCCCTGTACTTCCCATTACAGCGATTCTCTCGCCTTTAGCGACCACGTCGCCTACAGTTACTGACAAAGCTTTATTGTGGCCATAGCGTGTTCGAAGACCATTACCATGATCAATTTCAACGAGCTCACCATAACCAAACATCTTCTCCGCCCACGTAACAACACCACCTGCAGTAGCGATTACGTCGACGCCCTCTTCTCCAGCAAAGTCGATGCCTTTATGCATCGTTCGCTTACCGTTAAAAGGATCATTTCGTAAACCATAGGGCGAGGATAACCAACCTTTTTTAATTGGTCGCCCAGATATATAACGTTCTTCATCTATATGGAGATTAGATGCCACCGTTTCAAGTAGTGAGAGCTGAACATTATTATTATCCATTCTTGACACCAGCGCATCCATATCGGCAATGAGCTGATCGAGTTCGATGTTAGTACCTAATTCACTGATACCACCAACACCAACTTCTGAAGAGAAATCAAATTGTTCTTCTAATTGATTATTTAAAGCAACTTGCTGACCCAACGCTTCTAAACGAGTGAGCTTAGCTTGCATACGTGCAACGTGGGCGACTAACATTGACAATTGAGTTTCAGTTGCGCTCTTTAAAGAGATCAACTCGCTCTTTTGCTCTTCACGAGCTAAGCGTTCATTATCAGTATTAGTCTGTTGCTCTATAAGCTGCTTGGCATTGTGCTGATAAAGACCCGTGCTTGCTGCAATGAGCAAGATGGGTAAAAGCAGCCAACGCTTTCCCGGTTGCCAGCGTGTGGCACCGTTTCGACCTTGAATAAAAACTGTTACACTCATAGCCTAATTAAGCCATTTTATTATCATATGAAAAAGCCCCCACAGGATCTCAGTCAATTACTGCATCAGCAAGGGAACATGCCCAACTTAGCTGAAAAAGCAGAACTGCTATTACACTTAGATCACTACGTAAAAAAAGTGCTTACTGGTCCAGTGATAGAGCAGCTAAAAGTTGCCAATCTACGCCAAGGTACCTTGGTTATTGAAACAACAACGGCTGCTTGGGCTGCTAGAATAAACTTCCAAAAACCCAAGATACTGCAAACACTGCAAGCCGAAACGCTACCCATGCTTACCGCTATCGAAGTCAAAGTCAACCCAAGCTTGTTAATGTATGCAACAAAACCCAAACCCGCTCACAACCATATCAGCGAAACGGCGGCGGCTCACATTGAAGCATTAGCGGAACATGCAGAAGGAACACTAGCGGTAAAACTAAAACGGCTGGCTGCATTAGCCAGCCGTTCAAGGCAATCTTAATTCACATTTAAGCGAATACTGCACCCGCAGGTACTGAGAAGCTTACTGGAGCGTCTGCCTCTGTCTCGAAGCTTACGATTTCCCATGCCTCTTGCTGAGCAAGCATTGCACGTACTAACTGGTTGTTTAATGCATGACCCGTCTTATACGCACAGAACTCACCAACTATAGCGTGACCAGCTACATAAAGATCACCAAATGCATCTAGTATCTTATGCTTAACGAACTCATCCTCATAACGCAGGCCATCGGGATTGAGAACTCGATATTCGTCAAGCACTACGGCGTTTTCCATACTGCCACCAAGAGCAAGATTATTCGCTCTTAAATATTCAATGTCTCGCATAAAACCAAAGGTTCTAGCACGACTAATATCTTTGATAAAAGCAGATGATGAAAAATCCATTACCATGTGCTGCTGACTACGGGCAATTTCTGGATGATCAAAGTCAATTGCAAAATCAACTCTAAAACCTTTAAAAGGTTTCAATTCAGCCCATTTATCACCATCTTCAACACGGATAGGTTTAGTAATCTTGATGTATTTCTTAGCAGCTGCTTGCTCTTGAATACCTACTGATTGCAGTAGGAATACAAAAGGACTCGCGCTACCATCCATAATCGGTATTTCAGGTGCATCAACTTCAATAATTGCATTGTCAATGCCCAAGCCAGCGAGTGCCGCAAACAGATGCTCAATAGTGGATATACGAACACCATCATCATTAACCAGCGCAGTACACATTGTCGTTTCACGAACTTGATCGGCTACAGCTGGAATTTCAACAGCAGGAGTCAGATCGGTACGAACAAGAATAATGCCTGTATTAACTGGTGCGGGTTTAACGATCAAAGTTACCTTGTTGCCGGAATGCAATCCAACACCAGTAGTTTTAACTATTTCTTTGACTGTTCTTTGAAAAATCATGTATTTACCCGTTTATTCGCTCAACAAAAGAGCATGAACCACACACTTTTTAACCATGTATGGACATTGCTGGTTGCAGATATTAGCATATATTTGCCAATTCACCAAAAACGACTCCGCTTTCAGGCAATACATTAGTACAACCTTATACCGCGCAACACTCTATTAACATTCACTTTAATCTGCTTGTTTACGCAAAAAAGCTGGAATATCTAAGTAATCAAGGTCGTTCTTTTTCTCAACCGCTGGTGCTACAGCAGGTTGGGTTGCCGCTGCTGTATTGCCGTGCGTTAACGTAGGCGAAATAGGATCTTCCGCATCTAGCTTTTCCACTGGCACTATCGGCTCAGGACGTGAAACGGGTTTGGTTACTAGCTGAATATCAGGCTTTTTCTCAGCACCAATACCTGTTGCTACTACTGTTACGCGCAATTCATCTGACATTTCAGGGTCAATTACTGCCCCTACTACCACTGTCGCATTATCAGAAGCGTAGGCTTTCACGTGGTTACCCACGGTTTCAAACTCTTCGATACTCATATCCATACCAGCGGTGATATTAACTAGTACGCCACGTGCGCCAGCTAGATCAATATCTTCCAATAGTGGACTGGCTACAGCGGCTTCAGCGGCTTCTTCAGCACGATCTTCACCACTTGCTACACCAGTTCCCATCATGGCATTACCCATTTCTGACATCACGGTTTTCACATCGGCGAAATCGACGTTAATCAGACCAGGACGAGTGATCAACTCAGCGATACCTTGCACAGCGCCCAGCAGTACATTGTTAGCAGCAGCAAAAGCATCAAGCAGCGATGTACCACGACCCAGTACCTTCAGTAGCTTCTCGTTTGGAATGGTGATCAACGAGTCTACGTTCTTAGCAAGCTGCTCAATACCTTGTTCAGCGTAGGTCATACGCTTTTTCCCTTCAAATGGAAAAGGTTTGGTGACTACAGCGACCGTTAGTATCCCCTCTTCACGAGCGACTTCAGCAACCACAGGCGCGGCGCCGGTACCTGTTCCTCCGCCCATACCCGCTGCAATAAAGATCATGTCAGATCCCTTAATTGCATTACGAATGCTTTCTCTGTCTTCTTCAGCTGCTAAACGACCTATTTCAGGGTTAGCACCAGCGCCTAAACCCTTGGTCACATCACGACCTAGCTGAATAGTGGTGCCTGCTGATGACTTACGTAATGCTTGCGCATCCGTATTTGTCGCTACGAATTCAACACCTTCAATATTGTGCTTAACCATATGTTCGATAGCATTACCGCCACCGCCACCAACACCGATGACCTTAATCACCGCTTCATCTGTATGACTATCCATGATCTCAAACATGGTCTTTTCTCCGTTTGCCTGCGTTACTAAATTAAAATTCGCCTTTAAACCAACTTTGGACCCGATTCCAAAGACTGGTTACCCCTTGCCGCTCAGGACGCTCAAATTGACGCTCAATGACTCTGCGTGCTCCATAATGAAGCAGCCCGACTCCAGTTGAGTAAATAGGCTGATCCACATATTCATATAATCCTTTGACTGGCAATGGCTTTGCCATTCGTACTGGCATGCCAAATGTTGCTTCAGCGATATCAACCGCCCCTTCTATTGATGCCGTTCCGCCTGTTAGTACGATGCCTGCAGCCACTTGGTCTTCAAGTCCACAATCGCGTAACTGCTTTAAAATCAATTCAAATAGCTCTTGGTATCTTGGCTCAACCACTTCAGCCAGAGTATGTCGTGACATGCTACGAGATGGGCGCCCGCCAACGGACGGGACTTCAATGCTGTCCTCTCGGCTAACCATAGAGCTGCGCGCACTTGCATGCTGCACCTTAATTTGTTCAGCATGGGATAACGGTGTGCGGAAAATTTTTGCAATGTCGTTAGTCACCTGATTACCTGCAACTGGTACCACTGCACAATGGCGTAATGCACCATTGGTATAAACCGCTATATCCGTTGTACCGCCGCCCATATCGACTAAGCAGACACCTAGGTCTTTTTCGTCGTCAGTTAACACTGAATCTGCTGATGCGATGGCTGAAAACACTAAGTCATCGACTTTTAGACCGCACCGTTCAACACTCTTAGTAATATTTTTTGCCATATCATTAGCACAGGTAACGATATGCACTTTGGCCTCCATACGCATACCAGACATGCCAATAGGGCTCTTGATACTATCTTGGACATCGATGGCATACTCTTGCGGTAACACGTGTAAAATACGTCTTTCCGTTGGAATTTTTACTGAGCGTGCCGTATGGATAACGTTGTCGACATCTTCTTGGGTCACCTCTTCATCATTAATCGATACCATGCCATTTTCGTTCTGACATTCGATATGCTTGCCTGAAATACTCAGGTAGACAGAAGATACCTGGCAATCTGCCATTAATTCCGCTTGATCGAGTGCTCGTTGCACGCTGCGTACAATAGAATCAAGATCGTTTACACCACCTTTATCCATACCTCTCGAAGGATGATTGCCTAGGCCGACAATACTGATCTCACCGTCAGGCAATACTTCGCCAATGATCACAGCAACTTTCGAAGTTCCTATGTCCAAAGCAACGATCAGATTTCTATCTAGATTCTTAGTCATTAATTAACGGCTCTCTGTTTGTGCATCATCCCAATCTACGGCCAGTCCTGTGTCGTAGCGCAAATCCACCATCCCTACCTTTTTGTCTTGCGCTGCAAGCCTGGGGTAGACATAAATAAATCGTTGTATCCTTGCCATACTATCTTCGCGGCCAAGCTCGAGCTTGATACCGTTATTTAACTCTGCATGCCATGCATGCCTTGCACTTAAGCTTAAACTCTGCAAACTAAATCCATTGATGGTTAATAACTCTCCCAGCTGTTGGTAGGTTGTTAACACTGATTTACCTTGCGATTCAGGTCCCGAGAGCGAAGGCAAGCTCGGTATACCTTCTCTTATTGGAGCGTCAAATACCTCGCCATAAGTATTGAGCCAAGCATCGCCGTTCCATTGGGCAACGGGGATTTGTTCGACTAAATACACTTTTAACTTAGCGGGCCACTCTCGCCTAACCGATGCTCGATAAACCCATGGCAGCGCTTCCAATGCTTGTTGCACTTGATTAACATCTGCAGAAAAAAAGCTTCGTTGCATTAAATCTTGTAGTGCAACTTGAATATCTCTATCTGCGGTGTAACGCCGCTCGCCCTTAATCGCAACAGCTTCTATCGGCAACGCATCCGCATCATTCAATACGGTATTGAGCTTATAAGCCGCAGCTGAAAGCCCGATTAAAACACACAATAAAAACACTAACCCAAAGCATAAATACCAGTCCGTTTTTAACAATAAAACTCGAACACGTTGGCCTTTATCGCTCCAAGACATCTTCACACCCTCTTTTGAAGTCGCAAAGACAGAAAGCCAGCCATTATATAGACCTTATTCTGAGGGTCAAAATTTGCCGCATAACTCACTGTATATCTTTCTAAGTTACGCATTTTTCTCATCTGCTTCTTTTAAATCAAAGCCCAAATTTGACTGTGCCAAATTTCGTGATAACAAGCCAATGTTGCCGGCGCCTTGAGTGAGAAGTAGATCACCGTTTTGAAGTATTTCCGGCAACACTGTCTGCAACTGTTCTGCGCTGGCTACAAATACAGGTTCAAGCTGACCCCGGACGCGGATAGAGCGACATAATGCACGACTATCAGCGCCGGGGATAGGCGCTTCGCCAGCGGCATATACATCAAGTAATAACAAGCAATCAACTTGAGACAGTACCTCGACAAAGTCTTCGTAAAGATCGCGAGTACGGCTGTAACGATGTGGCTGATAAATCATAACTAATCTTCGCTCCGGCCATCCCTGTCTAGCAGCCTTAATGGTGGCTGCTACCTCACTTGGATGGTGTCCGTAATCATCGACGAGTTTAATCTCACCTTTACTGGTTTCAAAATCACCAACTTGCTGAAAACGGCGCCCAATGCCTTGAAACTCTGCCAATGCTTTTATAATTGCTTCATCTTCTATGTCATCTTCACTTGCCACTGCAATTGCCGCTAGTGCATTGAGGACGTTATGCTCCCCAGGCAGGTTTACCGACAGCTGCAGATCTTCAACACCATTACGCTTAACGGTAAACTGGCTGCTATAACCTGTTTGCGAGAAGTCAGTTGCTTGCACATCAGCTTCTTCACTGAAACCATAGGTTACGATTTTTCGGCTAAAACGCGGTAATAGCTCACGTACGATAGGATCATCGATACACACTATCGCCACCCCATAGAAAGGCAGGTTATGGATAAAGTCGACAAATGTCGTCTTTAACTTTTCAATATCACCACCATAGGTATCCATGTGGTCAGCTTCTATGTTGGTCACCACACTGACCATAGGTTGCAGGTGTAAAAAGCTCGCATCACTTTCATCTGCTTCGGCAATTAAATAGCGACTATGGCCTAGGCGAGCATTAGTGCCCGCGCTATTTAACAAGCCACCGATGACGAAGGTCGGATCGCGATCAGCCTCGCCATATACACTCGCAATTAAGCTTGTGGTCGTGGTCTTACCATGAGTACCAGCGACTGCCACACCATGACGATAACGCATCAATTCGGCTAACATTTCAGCACGCTGTACTACGGGAATACGTAACTCTTTGGCAGCAACCAGCTCTGGGTTATCGGCACTAATCGCCGTCGAAACCACCACAACATCTACATCTTTAACTTGACTGGCATCATGGCCAATATGAATAACTACACCTAACTGCGCTAATCGTGCTGTGACCGCATTTTCAGCAATATCCGAGCCACTCAGCTTATATCCCTCGTTAACAAGCACTTCCGCTATGCCACCCATACCAGCACCACCTATTCCAACAAAATAGATATGCTTGACCCGACGCATTTCAGGGATCATGGTTCTTAGCTGCGAATACTTCTCTGCTTTGTTACTCATCTCAACCCTTTTCCGCTAATTTAATACAGACGTCGGCGACTCTTTGTGTTGCATCAAGCACCGCCACATCTCGGGCGCGCTCGCCCATCTTGCATAACTCTGTTCTGTCCGATGCGAGCATTGACAGTTTGCTGATCAGTTTGCTGCTATCAACCAATGGTTGAGGTAGCAGAAATGCTGCTCCAGCCTCAACTAATACTTGCGCATTCTTAGTTTGGTGATCATCAACCGCGTGGGGGTATGGCACCAATAAGCTCGGTAACCCTACGGCCGCTAGCTCTGAAACCGTCAGTGCGCCAGAGCGACAAACAACAACATCTGCCCAGCGATATGCTGATTCCATATCATCAATAAATTCAGCCACTTTCACGCTGCCATCTTGCCCTAGATGCTGGTATTCACTTTTCACCGACGCTAAATTATTGCGTCCAACTTGATGCCATACCGTCATAGAGTGTGTTTTACTCACTCCCTCAAGAACACTTGGCATCACCTCATTAAATACTTTTGCACCGAGACTACCACCAACAACTAAGACTTTAAGCGCATCCTCTTCGCACGCTGAATCCCGATTGCCACCAAGAGCGATTAACTCTTTACGGATAGGGTTACCAACAGTCTCTGCCGTCACATCGGTAAAGGTACCTGGAAATGCACATAGCACCTCGCTAGCCACCTTTGATAATAATTTGTTGGTCATCCCTGGAATCGCATTTTGCTCATGCAGTACCAAAGGGATCCCAGACAGTTTGGCAGCAACACCACCTGGACCGCTGGCAAAGCCGCCCATGCCCATGACCACATCAGGACTAAAGTCTTTGATCACTGCGCGAGCCTGCATAACAGAGCGCAACACTTTGAACGGCGCAGCTAATTTACGCAGTAAACCATTGCCCCTCACTCCCTTAATATCGATAAAATCGATATCAAAACCATGTTGAGGTACCAACCTTGCTTCCATTCTGTCTGCTGTGCCTAACCAGCGCACTTTCCAGCCTTGCTGGCTTAAATATTTAGCAACCGCGAGCGCCGGAAAGACATGACCGCCAGTGCCGCCTGCCATAATTAAAATGCGCTTTTCTCGTGCTTGCTCAGTCATTAATTCACTCATTGTTTTAGACCTCGGCCCTCTACAGCTTGGATCACACTTAATCTTCTTTCATAATCAATTCGTATCAACATCATTGCCGCTGCGGTCATTACCCATAGGCTACTGCCGCCATAACTGATAAATGGCAAGGTTAACCCTTTAGTGGGCAACATACCGATACTCGCGCCGACATTGACCACCGTCTGAAAACAGATCCAGATACCAATACCGTAGGCAAGATACCCATCGAATGCTCGCTCTAGAGCAAGGCACATATTGCCCAACTTTATCGCCCTCAGTGCAACAAAGAGCAGTACGGCAAGCACGATAATAATGCCAACAAACCCAAGTTCTTCACCGATAACAGCAAAGATAAAATCGGTATGAGCCTCAGGTAGGTACTCAAGTTTCTGAATACTATTACCTAGCCCTTGACCAAACCAATCACCACGACCATATGCCATTAGCGACTGTGTTAACTGATAGCCGCTGCCAAATGGATCTTGCCACGGATCTAAAAAGGAAGTAACTCGGCGCATACGGTAAGGCTCTAGTGCGACCAAGGCCACGAACGCGAGTATCCCAGTCAAAATTAACGCGAAAAAGTCGAGTAGTCGTGCACCGGCTAAGAATAACAACCCAACGGTTCCGACAAACAGCACCACTACGGTGCCCAAGTCTGGCTGCATCAAAATAAGAAATGCATACACCGCAAATACTGCTATTGGTTTATAAAACCCTTTAGCATTCTCTCTAATCTCTTGGTGGCGCCTAACTAAATAGCCCGCCATATATATTGCAAAAACAAACTTGGCTATCTCTGCAACCTGTATTCTAATCGGACCGACAGATAACCACCGCGTCGCGCCATTTACCGTCGTTCCGACAAATAACACTGCAACTAGCATGATGCCGACAATGAGCAGTAAAAACGGGCTGAAACTTTGCCAATGACGCATCTCTATTTGTAAGACGACGGCAGCAATGATACCGCAACCCACCAAGTAGGCGCCGTGGCGCCAAACAAAATGAAATGGATTACCGGTTAGGCTCTGCGCTTCAGGCATCGAAGCCGACATAACCATCACAAACCCAAAGCAGATCAACGACAACACAGCAAACAGTAATGCACGATCATACAATTGCATTCCCGGCGCAGATCTATCTGCAAACAAGTTTGATAGCGACCATTTAAAGCGGTTGCTAAACAGACTAAGCTGCTTTTCCGAGCTAGGCATTTAACTTGCCAACTTCGGCACGAAAATCATCACCACGAACCATAAAATTGCTGTACATGTCTAAGCTGGCACACGCCGGGGACAGAATTACAATATCACCCGCGGTTGAGACCTTATTCGCTAAAGTGACGGCTTCAGCCATGGTTGCAACGGTCAATGCTCCCTCTTTCAAAGCCGCAATTTTGTCACCATCTTGGCCAAGGGTAATTAAAGTACTGACTTTATCTAATGCACTTGCCAACGCCGAAAAATCAGCGCCTTTACCATCACCGCCAGCGATAAGAATCAACTCTCCTAAATGCTCACTTAATCCATCAATAGCTGCAACGGTAGCACCGACATTGGTGGCTTTTGAGTCATTGACATAGGTCACGCCAGCGATATCAGCAACCACTTCACAGCGATGGGTGAGCCCATTAAATTGCTTTGCCACATCGATAAGATATTGACGTTCGATGCCTGCCGCTGTCGCCAATGACATTGCCGCTATTAAATTGGCATGGTTATGACTCCCCACTAAGGCAACATCAGCAATCGCCATAATCTGACTACTTCCATGTACAATTTGCCCCTCTACCACTCCCCAAGCATCAACTTCAGGAATATCTAAACCGAAGCTATTCTGGTTCATTGGGCTATTGGGTAACGTCAGCAGATCTTCTCGATTAAACAGCACGCTCTTACTTTGATCATAAAGATTCAATTTGGCTTGGCGATAAGATTCCAAATCACTATAGCGATCCATATGATCTTCGCTAATATTCAAACATGTCGCTGCAATGCAGTTGAGACTATGGGTTGTTTCCAGTTGGAAACTCGACAGTTCAAGTACATACAGCGCTTTCGGCTCGAGTAGCAGATCCAACACCGGAATACCGATATTCCCCCCCATAGCGTAAGACAGTCCTGCAGCTGCAGCCATCTCTCCCACTAAGGTGGTGACCGTCGATTTACCATTGGATCCCGTTATTGCAATAACACAAGCGGAGCTGGCCGCTAAAGCCCTCGCAAATAGCTCAACATCACCAATGACCTCAATACCCATATCAAATGCCGCACGCACTTCTGGCGTTTCAACCGAAATACCTGGGCTAATAACAATCTGCGATGCCTGGACTAAATAACGGCAATCAAAGCCACCTGTAATCAACTTCACCTGCGGATAGTTAGCCGCGAGCTTGTCAGCTCCAGGAGGCTGCATTCGACTGTCCATCACCAAGGGGGTTATCCCTTGCTCACACAAGTAGCGCACAACAGATAATCCTGTTGCACCCAAACCTAAAACGATGTGTGAATACTGCTGCGCCATGTTATATGTCCGTATTATCTAAGCTTCAATGTTGCTAGTCCTAACAGAACTAGGAACAAGGATATGATCCAAAAACGCACGATAACTCGTGGTTCAGGCCAACCTTTCAACTCATAATGGTGATGTATCGGTGCCATACGGAAAATACGTTGGCCCCTTAACTTATATGAGCCCACCTGCAAAATAACCGATACAGTCTCCATGACGAAAACGCCGCCCATGATGACCAGTAAGATCTCTTGACGTACTAATACAGCTATCGCGCCGAGTGCAGCACCAAGAGATAACGAGCCAACATCGCCCATAAAGACTTGGGCTGGGTAGGTGTTAAACCATAGAAACCCTAACCCTGCGCCCACTATCGCAGTGCAGACAATCACCAGTTCACCCGCCCCGGGGAGATAAGGGATATGAAGATAGCTTGCGAATTGCACGTGGCCAGAAAGATAAGCGATCAATGCAAATGCAGCAGCGACCATCACCGTTGGCATAATTGCTAAGCCATCGAGTCCGTCGGTTAAATTCACCGCGTTACTAGAACCTACGATAGTGAAATACACCAGTACGATAAAGAAACCACCAAGTTGTGGCATCACATCTTTAAAGAAAGGTACTACTAACTGGGTTTCACCTGCTGTTTCAGCCGAAGCATAGAGGTAAAATGCAATCAAAATGGCAGCCAAGGACTGCAGCAGATATTTCCATCTTGCTATCAAGCCTTTAGTATCTTTGCGAACAACTTTACGGTAATCATCAATAAAACCAATGGTGCCGAAGCTGGCTAACACAAACAGCACAACCCAAACGTAGCGGCTACCCAAATCACCCCATAGCAATACGCTGATGAAGACACCAGCAAGAATAAGTAAACCGCCCATTGTCGGCGTTCCACGCTTACTAAAGTGTGACTCTGGACCATCGTTACGCACAACTTGACCAATTTGCAATAACTGCAAACGTTCGATCATCTTTGGTCCCCACCAAAGACTAAACACCAATGCTGTCATCAAGCCTAGAATGGCTCTAAATGTGACATAAGAAAATACGTTAAACCCACTGTAAAATTGGGTTAAATACTCCGCCAGGTAAACCAGCATTAAACAAACTCCCCGCGACCAAAGGCCATTGTTAAAGCGTCAACTACACGTTCCATTCTCGCACTACGAGAACCTTTGACTAATATGGTGATATCTCCAGCAAGATTATTAATATAAACTATTAATTCTTCTACTAATTCCTTGATATCTTTATAGTGTGTAGCACCAAAAGCAATACTTGCAGCTTCACTTAGCTCACCAACACAAAACAGTGCATCAACACCTCTTGTTTTAGCTTCTTCGCCTAGTTCAGCGTGCAAAAGGGCGGCATTGTCGCCTAATTCCCCTAAATCGCCCAGCACTAAACACCGATTCCCCTGAATTTTTTGCAACCAGTCAATCGCAGCACCGACCGAGGCTGGGTTAGCATTGTAACTATCATCAATAACAGTTACGCGGCCTAGACTCGTTGGCAACATTCTTCCTTTTACTGGTTGAAGTAAGCTTAACCCTTGGCAGATATCATTTAATGTCAGATTTAGCGCCAAACATATGCTTGAGGCTGCTAATGCATTAAGAACTTGATGACGCCCTACAAGCGGTAACACCACTGACTCTTTTTGCTCTGCGTATGCGATATTGAAGCTGTATCTACCGCCTTTATCCGCTTTTAATTCTGTCGCTTTAACGTTGGCATCTGCACTAATAGCGAACGTTATTTGCGCTAAATGCTTTGACGCATCTAACATTACAGCGACAAATTCATCATCAGCGTTGATAATCGCTGTGCCATCTGCTGCCACGTGGTTGAATATTTCTGATTTTGCCTTGGCGACACCGGCTAAAGAACCAAATCCTTCAAGATGCGCCGAAGCCACATTATTAACCATCGCAACACTAGGCTTTACTAAGCTAGATGTGTAATCGATTTCACCAGCGTGATTAGCGCCTAACTCAAAAACACCAAACCGATCGCCAGCCTGCAAACGCAATAGCGTCAGCGGTACGCCAATCTCATTATTAAAGTTGCCCGCGGTATAAAGTACTTGATGATGCTGAGACAAAATTGTCGCCACCATCTCTTTAACACTGGTCTTGCCATTTGAACCGGTCAATGCCACACAAACGGGCGCTAGCTTTTGACGCACATACGCGCCTATCTCGCCCATTGCTCGCTGACTGCTATCAACAACAATCTGCGCAGCAGCCACTGGCAGAATACGCTCAACCAACACCGCTTTTGCGCCATTATCTATCGCAGACGCAACAAAGTTGTGCCCATCAAAGTTATCGCCTTTCAATGCAACAAAAAGAGTCTTGCCATCCACCGCTCGGCTATCACTAGACACCTCTTCAATCGACATATCTTCGCCATGAAGCTTACCGCCGATGTGGCGAGCTAATTCAGCCAACGATAGTGTTATCACGTGTTACCTGCCGCTATCGCCTGAGTAAAGGCGCGTTCGTCATAATTTAATTTTTCACCATTAACTTCTTGGTAAGTTTCATGCCCTTTACCAGCCAGTAATACCATATCACCCGCTTTAGCCTGCGCAACGACCTCTCTGATCGCTGTTTTTCGATTAACTTGTGACAATGCTTTATGTGGCTCGGTAAATCCGCCAAATACATCCGCGATAATATCTTCAGGGTTTTCGCTGCGAGCATTATCACTGGTAACCATTACCCGGTCTGCGAACTGCTCCGCACTGCGAGCCATCATCGGACGTTTACCTGAATCTCGGTCGCCGCCACAACCAAACAAACACCAAAGCTGCCCTTTACAATGCACTCTCAATGCCTGCAATGCCTGCTCAATCGCATCGGGGGTATGTGCGTAATCAACAACTAAAGTGACGTTATTAGTCGTCGTAAAACGTTCCATCCGTCCAGCAACCGGGATTAGCTCATGGGCTGATTTAATCAGCGTGGCCATGTCTTCACCGACCAGATATAGCGCACCTAACGCCGCCACTAAATTAGACAGGTTAAAGTCGCCCAGCAATGGCGATTCCAACTTGGCTTCTCCCTCAGGCCATACTAAGGTGCATGACACTCCACCATCATGATATAGGCACTGTTTGGCATAAATATCGGCCTTGGTATCACCTTTAATGCTGAACCCTAGCGTTTTAGCAGCAGAGGTTTGTGCTAACCACGATGCGCCCGTTGCGTCATCGCAATTGATCAACCCTGCCCGCAAAGAGCT
This sequence comes from Shewanella sp. KX20019, assembly GCF_016757755.1. Lineage (NCBI taxonomy): Bacteria > Pseudomonadati > Pseudomonadota > Gammaproteobacteria > Alteromonadales > Shewanellaceae > Shewanella > Shewanella sp. KX20019. The sequence goes on from NZ_CP068437.1 coordinate 4,886,341, forward strand.
AAAATGAAATAGTCGCTGCTTTGCTGCACCATAAGCTTCCATCGTGTGATGATAATCAAGGTGGTCTCGACTCAGGTTGGTAAATACCGCCACGTCAAAAGGCACCGCTTCGACACGGCCCTGCACTAACCCGTGGCTAGAAACCTCCATCGCACAGGTATCAGCATGGCGATGTTCAAAGCCTTGTAACTGCTTAATGAGGGTAATCGCATCCGCTGTAGTATTGCCACTGTCGACCAGTTGGCCCCACAAGCCATTACCTAACGTTCCCATAACGGCAGTTTGCTTAGATTGAAGCTGTTGTAACTGAGCAATGAGCTGGGTTACCGATGTTTTTCCATTCGTTCCCGTCACGCCGATAATGCGCGGGCGTTGACTCGACATTGGGTAAGCCTGAGCAGCAAGCGCTGAAACTTGTCGATTTAACTGAAAGAAAGCAATTTGTAATCCAGCTTCTGAGGTGATGCAGCCATGCTCTTCCGGCGAGTCAGTATGTACCAACACAGCCACAGCTCCCTTTTCAAAGGCAGCCTTAATATACTGTCGTCCATCGACCTGGTAACCAGGTACAGCAACAAATAGGTCTCCCGCTTTTAGCGCACGGCTATCAAGCGTTAGATCATTAAATACTTCTACTCCTGAATAGTGGAACCAAGGAGCAAGTAGATCTCGAATTAACATTATTCTGCACTCCTAGATAAAGCCGCTAAACGAACTTTCTCGCGACTAGAAATGGGTTCTACATTCAACATTTGCAATGCAGCTGACATCACTGATGCAAACACCGGGGCGGCGATGTCGCCACCATAATACCGGTCGCCTTTAGGTTCATTAACCACAACAACAATGGCAAGCTTTGGGTTATGTACTGGCGCCACGCCCGCAAAAATTGCGACGTAATCTTCACCATAACCACCTGCAACGGCTTTACGTGCTGTGCCCGTTTTGCCTGCAACAGGGTAGCCCTCGATATGTGCTTTGCGCGCTGTACCGCCTTTCTCGGTTACACCAACAAGCATCTCCATCACGCTCTGCGCTACTTCAGCAGATATGACTTGAGTGCCTTCTGGTTTTTGTTTGAGCTTTAAAATTGAAACAGGATACAGCACACCTTTACTGCCGAGCGTGGCGTACAGTCTAGCTATCTGCAAAGGGGTTGCCATTAAGCCATAGCCAAAAGACAGGGTCGCGCGCTCAAACTCTGACCATCGTCTGCGGTCATGGATTAAACCTGAACTCTCGCCCCCGAGGTTAATCCCAGAATAATTACCTAACCCCATCGCTTGATAAGAACCTAATAGCTCTTGCACTGGCATTGATAAGGCAATTTTACTCATGCCAACGTTACTTGAGTGAACCAGAATTCCACTGAGTGAAAGATCACCATAATTGCGGGTATCACGCACTATTTTGCCACCGATACGCATGCGACCAGGGCCGGTTTTAATAATGTCATCAATTTTAATCGTGCCAGCTTCAAGCGCTGCTGCAACCACAAATGGCTTGATAGTAGAACCAGGCTCATAGGCATCAGTCAGCGCACGATTTCGCATCCGATAGCTTTGTAAGTTTTCACGGGAATTTGGGTTGTATGATGGCGTATTGGCCATCGCCAGCACTTCACCAGTATTGACATCGAGCACCACAATTGAGGCTGATGTTGCTTGGTTAGCTTCAGTGGCTTTTTTTATCTCTCTATATGCCAACTGCTGAATACGTTGATCAATACTCAGTACCAGATCATTCGGGCTTTCACCCTCTTGCACCATGTCCAAACGTTCAACTACGTGGCCATCGCGAGATTTTCGTACCTTCTGCTTACTCGGCGTGCCCGTTAGCCAATCATCGTAGGCATTCTCAATCCCTTCGATACCAAGATCATCAATATTGGTAATACCCACTAACTGTGCCGATATTTCGCTGGTTGGATAGTAACGACGTGATTCAGGCCTTAGATAGACACCGGGCAGTTTAAGTTTTTTGATATAGTCAGCAACAGCCGGGGTCACTTGGCGCTTCAAATAGGTGAAGCGTTTACGCGGATTAGCTTGCACCCGCTTGAGGATTTTATCTTTCGGTTCATGCAATACATCGGCTAATGCTTGCCAGCGACGCATGTCGACAAAACCGTTTTCATCGTGCACCACTTTAGGATCGGCATAAACCGCCTTAACGGGTACACTGACGGCTAGCATTTCACCATTGCGGTCGGTAATTAAACCACGCTGCACTTCACGGCTAGTGGTTCTTAAGGTGCGCATATCGCTTTCATGACGCAGCTTTTCGGGCTCAATGATCTGAATATAGGCCGCTCGGCCAATCAGACTAGTAAATAACAGGCAAACAAACGCCACAACAACGTATAAACGCCATTGAATTAACTGTGGTTTTTGTTTCCGCTTCGCCTGTTTATTCATGGGACTCTGACTACCACCTCTTCTCTAGGTAATGGACGCCTCATATTGAGCTCTTTTGTCGCCATTCGGGTTACCCTGCTATGTTCTGAGCGAGACTGCTCTTCAAGTAGCAGGTTTCGCCATTCAATATCTAATCGGTCTCGTTCTTGTAACAACTGCTCCCATTGACTGGTGTATTTGCGGCCTTCATAGCTGGTATACACCACAGCAACCGCATTGAGCATGACTAACAACGCGACAACCATGACCCATTTGTGGTGCCACAAATCTAGCAGCACAATTCGGGTTAGGTTCAACTGCGATTTACTCACCCCAGGCTCTACAGTGACTCAAGATCGTAAGGTAAGCGCTCGCCAATACGCAGTACTGAACTGCGCGCTCTAGCATTACGTTCTATCTCTTCCGCTGATGGTTTAATCGCTTTGCCTATGCCTTTCAACTTGCGTGTCTTATTAATTTCAGCTTCGGTAATAGGCAGGCCATGTGGCACACTTTCCCCTTGGCTATGGCGACGAATAAAGCGTTTAACCATGCGATCTTCTAGCGAGTGGAAGCTGATCACAGACAAACGTCCCTCTGGCGCAAGCACTTTCAATGCCCCTTCAAGCGCTTGATCAATTTGTTCTAACTCACTGTTGATATAAATTCGAATAGCCTGAAACACCCGTGTTGCGGGGTGCTTATTACGTTCTTTGTTCTTGGTTATACGCGCGATAAGATCGGCTAATTCTTTGGTACGTAAAAATGGCTCTTTCTCTCGGTCTGCCGCAATACAGCGGGCAATATGTCGCGAGTTTTTCTCCTCACCATAGGTCTTAAACACCCATGCCATATCTTCAATCTCAGCGCGGGCTATCCATTGAGCTGCAGTTTGGCCTTGTGAATTATCCATACGCATATCAAGCGGGCCATCGCGTAAGAAACTAAAACCGCGCTCAGCGTCATCTAATTGCGGTGAAGACACACCAAAATCAAGTAACACACCATCAATTTTGCCTTTAAGACCCAGCTCCTCTACATATTGTGCTAACTGGCCGAAACCGCCATGCACGATCTGGAAGCGACTGTCGTCTTTAAACTGCTCGGCAGCCGCAATCGCTTGCGGATCTCTATCGATAGCGATTAAACGACCGTTAGGGCCTAACTGTTCAAGTACTTTCCTTGAATGACCACCGCGGCCAAAGGTACCATCAATGTAGATGCCATCTTCCCGTATATTGAGTCCTGCGACTGTTTCTGTCAGCAAGACTGATAGGTGTTCAAATGATTGTGTCATGTTCATCTTCTATTGGTTGATATCACTCGTTAGAGCGAAAAGTCAGCTAAACGTGGGTTAGCTGCTAAATCTTCATTAAGAATCGCAATGCGACTCTCTTCAATCTGTTGCTGCCATGCAGCTTCGTCCCACAACTCAAATTTATTGAGCTGACCGACTAGCATCGCGCGTTTTTCCAAATTGGCATATCGGCGCAATGGTGTCGGCAGCAGAACGCGGCCATTGCCGTCTAATTCACATTCATGGGCATAGCCAAGCAACATGCGCTTGATCGCGCGCTCAGTTGGCTGAGTATCTGATAGTTGGGATAGTTTAGCGGCAACTTGCTGCCACTCTTGTATTGGATAGAGCAGTAAACAAGGTGATTTAATATCGACAGTAATCACTAATTGGCTGTTATGATGGGCGTGCAAAGGCTCACGGTACCGCTTCGGCATCGCGATTCGTCCTTTAGCATCTAAGTTGATAGCGCTCGCCCCAGAAAACACCCTAAGTCATCCTTGTTAATTCTTTAATATCCACAAATATCCACAAATATCCACAATTCCCCACAACAGCTAAGTTTATGGACAGAACACAAGAATTGTCAAGGGCTCGCCTCTATTTAAACTCCAGTAACCAAGCGGGTTAGCAGCCAGTTTTAATCTAATTGCAATCGAGTGCACAAATAGGGATTTTTGTGGGAGCAAGGTCATTCAAAGATTCTAATAAGTAGGAAAAACAGACAGTAGAGAGTCATATAGTGGATCTTCTGTAGCACTCTAGTGGTGTTTTTGCCCATCACCGCTGCATTAATGAAGTCTAAATTAGGCTGATTATTTGAAAAAAAGCCGTTCTCAAAAAAAAATGACAAGATAAGGTTAACGATATTTAACCCATTTACAGCGCTAAGCACTGAGTCGCAATCTAATCATCAGCAAGCCTACGCGAACACTTAACCCTTAATGCACTAAAGAGCATTAATCTTCGATTTTAACCACCAATTTCAATAAATCGCCAAAATAGACTAAATTTTAATCGATAACGGCCGATATATTAGCTATCAATAACTTATAAAGGGGGGCTATATGATCAGTTTAGACAGTGTTTATGCCATGCTTGCGCGGCCACAGATGCGTGAGATTAAACAGAAAAATGGCGTTAAGCCGGTGGATAACAGTGCCGCGATTGCGGCGGATAGTCATGAACAACCGCAAACACAGCTACCGCCGAATTTAGAGAGACGTCAATCCCGAGAAGATCGACGCAAAAATTCAGCGGACCTTTATCAATTAGACCCCACATTAGAAAGACGAAAAAACGATGTCGAAGATAGGCGTGATGATGAAGAGCGACGTACTTCATCGGATAATGAAGATGATTCGCCCTTTCCGCATATAGACGTTAACATTTAACGTGTTCTAGCCACTGCCTCTTGCCAACCATCATATAAGACGGCCCTAGCATCATCATTTAATTGCGGTTTAAAGCGACGATCTATTCCTGCTTTATGCTTTAGTTCTACTGTTGAATTCCAAAAACCAACCGCTAAGCCAGCCAAGAATGCAGCCCCCATAGCCGTGGTTTCAGTTAACTCAGGACGCAATACTTCAACATTGGTAATATCTGCTTGAAACTGCATTAAAAAGTCATTAGCTACTGCGCCACCATCGACCTTAATTTGCTTAAGTTGCACACCACTGTCTTTGCTCATTGCATCGAGCAGATCTCGACTCTGATAGGCAATAGCTTCCAGCGCTGCACGAATAATATGATTTCGATTGGCGCCGCGTGTCAGCCCAACTAATGCACCGCGGGCCTCAGGATCCCAATAAGGGGCACCTAATCCAACAAATGCGGGCACTAGATACACTCCATTGGTGTCATCGACTTTCGAGGCAAAGTACTCAGTATCTTGCGCGTCTCGAATAAGACCTAACTCATCACGCAGCCATTGAATGGTCGCGCCGCCCATAAAGACTGAACCTTCGAGCGCATAATTAACTTCGCCTTTAGCCCCTACCGCAATAGTGGTGAGCAAACCATGTTTAGACTTCACCGCTTCAGTGCCGGTATTCATTAATAAAAAACAGCCGGTACCATAGGTATTTTTTGCCATTCCTTCATCAATGCATAGTTGGCCAAACAGCGCTGCTTGCTGATCGCCCGCAATCCCCGCAATGGCAATACGGCCACCCTCGCCTGCAATACGGGTATGACCATAAATAGCTGACGACGGTTTAACTTCAGGAAGAATTGCGCGTGGGATATTCATTGCCTTCAGTAGCTTTTCATCCCACTCTTGCCGATGGATATTAAATAATAGTGTACGTGAGGCATTGGTCGGATCGGTGACATGGACTTTACCTTCGGTCAGTTTCCAAACAAGCCAAGTATCAATGGTGCCAAATAGTAACTCGCCTCTTTCAGCGCGTGCTCTTACGCCATCAACATTGTCTAATATCCACTTAATTTTGGTGCCAGAAAAGTAAGGATCTAACAGCAAGCCAGTAGCATCTTTAACGTAATCTTCCAGCCCTTGGGTTTTCAATTCATCACATATCTCTTTGCTTCTTCTACATTGCCACACAATGGCGTTATAAACTGGCTTACCTGTGACTTTATCCCAAATAACGGTAGTCTCGCGCTGATTGGTGATCCCTATTCCTGCTACATCCTCACTATGGATATCGGCCCTTGCCAGTGCTTCTATTAGCGTTGAGCTTTGGGAAGCCCATATCTCCATGGCATCATGCTCTACCCAACCCGGTTTAGGATAAATTTGGCCAAACTCTCGTTGAGAGCTCGCAACTATGTTGGCCTCATGATCAAACACGATGGTTCTAGAGCTGGTAGTGCCTTGATCAAGCGCTATGACATATTTCTTTGACACAAAAACTTCCTTATTGACGTGTATCTTGTAGTAATTCTGCTTGCACGCTAGCGCCGTTATCTACTGACGGTTCACATACATGTGCAGGGTAATACCACACAGCATTAATTTTTTCTTGCTGCAATTCATATACCCCTATACTACATTGGCTATTCAATTCACCTTCATCACTCCAGGTAACTCTCTCAACCGTGCTGACATAATTAGCGGAGCTAACCACTTGAGTCAGTGTCGCTTTAGCATCGGCGAGTGTTGCAAAATAATCTGCCATCGCCGCACCGAGTTCATTTTTTGACGAGGTCTCGGTCAGCATTTTTGTACCGGAGAGATTAAACCAATGCACTGAATCGGTAGTGTACGACAACAGTCTCTCGACACTATGGTCGTTAAACGCTTGGACAAATTTTTCGACAACCGCCACAGGGGCAGTTGTGGTCGCTTTAATTGGCACATCGCTCTCAGCAATTGAATATAAAGGGTATAAAACGATAAGCAATGCGTTAAATGACAATATCAACGTTTTGGCACTCATAGTGTTCCTCATATTATTGTTATTAGTTTGAGCTTGCTCGGAGTCGGCACCCAGACTAACTCCTACTCTTTTTTACCACAAAACCCAGCTAATAATCCAACGCCCTTAGAAAGCAAAAAGCCTCGCAATGGCGAGGCTTTTACTTTTTAACAGATAACATTATCGTTTAGATAATGTCATCCCGCTAACAATATGATCAGTTTAGAAACGGTAACTAGTTTGAATACCGACTAACAAAATATTACCGCTGGTCGTGCCGGTAAAAGTACCACCAAAATGTGCAGATGAATCATCTGATGGGATACCTGGACGGGGCTCAACCACTGGAGATTCATCAGCAAAAATGTAAGTCAGGCCAAAATCCATATCGAAGTTTTCGCTAATGCGGTAACCCATACCGGCACTCAACCAGAGACGATCCATTTCAGGAATCGTTAAAGTGCGGTTTGCATCTGACACAGCAGACTTATCAAGAGCAATACCCGCTCTCATGCTAAGAGTATCGTTTAGCTGGTAGGTTGTACCCAGTGCAAAACGATAGTTATCTTCCCAATTCTCTTGCTTCACTAGCTGAGTCGGCTCAGATAGCGCAGGAATAACGGCTTCAAGCTTGTCAAACGAACTCCAATCAGTCCAGTTGATGCTGGCATGGATCGCTAACTTCTCACTTAATTGATGGAATGACGCAATTTCAGCAGTTGCTGGCAATGACAGCTCCATAGAGCCTGCCATGTTCATATTTGGATCCATAGGGTTAAACGCTAAACCTTTAGCATCACCTTCAAGATTTTGATCGACCGCTGAGCGGTAGTTAAATCCGATACGGTTATCGGCATTGACCTGCCACGCACCACCTAACTGCCAGCCCCAAGCGGTGTCATCGCCTTCCATGTACTTAAGCGTTGTTCCCTTCGGCACTGGCAAGTTACCGACTGGCGTCGGTAGAACGGTATCAGCAGAACTTTTAGCACCAATGCTACCTTCGCCAATAACAAAACGTACTCCAGCACCTATGCTAAATTGCTCATTAATACGGTAAGCCACATTCGGGTTAATTTCGATTGTGGTCACTGACGCTTCATTACCAAATTGAGTACCGCGGAAATCATCATCAAGCTCGGTCGCCATGCCAAAGTTACTGCCAAGCGCTAAACCGACAAACCACTGCTGGTTTATCTGATGCGAAACATAGAAGTTTGGAATAACAGCATCGTCAGCAATATCCATTGCCGAGGTAGGGTTAGTACCATCGGTATAGGTCACTTCGCCATTGATATCAATATTCGGCATAACCAAAATGGCGCCAGCCGTCATTTGGGTACCTGTTAAATAGGTAAGCATCGCTGGATTACGAAACTGCGCCGCAGCGTTATCAGCCATTGCCGCTTCACCAGCAAATGCACGACCAAGGCCCGTAGCCGAGTATTCTGCTAGCTGAAATCCAGCTGCTTGAACCTGTGTCACATTCCCCAAAAGTACCGAGCTAACGGCAAGTGTTAATAAACGCTTATTCATTTGTATTCTCTAATTATGTAATTACAACAAGTAGAGTAATCACTCCACTTAAAAGTGCAGCGGATTTTACAAGCACAGAATATCTTTACAAGCGCTTTAAGAAAAACAGCATAAAACACCACACAAAGAAGCGCATCACAGTGAGAACGAATCACAGGTCACGTTCTAATATTGAAAACAGGATACAAACAGGTAAAAAACGTCGCTGAAATAGATATTGCAAAATAGAAAGTTAGAAAACAAAATCAGTAAATACAAAAAGATACAAACGCAAAAACAAAAGAACAAATGTTCACTAAAAAAGTAGGCTTTCAGCAGCACAAATCACTAGCCTAAATAATGCAGTACTCTGCAATCTACATAAAATATCAATTTACTACTTAATTACAACACCTTAACTATTGCAGGGTTACATTTAAAACAAAAGCCATTTAGGTTTAAACCTAAATGGCTTCCTTGAAACAATAGCCTGGTACAGATGTACGCTTAAAGTTTACATCTTAAGCCATAGATCAAACTCGCCAAGCGGGGAGGTTTGCTTCATAACTCGCAATTGCATCCGATTGCGCTAACGTCAATCCAATCGCATCCAAACCATTCAACAAATTATGTCTGGCAGAACCTGCTATTTGAAAGCTAAACACCGCCCCTGACGGTGATGTTACGGTTAATGCTTGCAGATCAACATTAACCTCGGCGCCTGGCTGCGCTTCAATCTCGGTGATTAACTGATCGACCTGCGCTGCCGTTAAACGCACCGGCAACAAACCATTATTGATTGAGTTACCATAAAAAATGTCGGCAAAGCTCGGAGCTATAATGACTTTTAGGCCAAAGTCAGCCAGTGCCCATGGGGCGTGCTCTCGACTAGAACCACAGCCAAAGTTCTCTTGCGATACCAAGATCGAAGCCCCCTTATAGCGGGGTTTGTTTAGACTAAAATCGGGATTAGGTTGATCGCCAGCGTCGTCAAGATAACGCCAGTCATGGAATAGGTGAATACCAAAGCCATCACGAGTCACTTTTGACAAGAACTGCTTTGGAATAATCTGGTCGGTATCAATATTTGCGCTTTCAATGATAACCGCAAGCCCTGTGTGTGCAATAAATGGTTGCATAACTTAACTCTCTAGTAAGGTTTACGGATATCAACAAAATGGCCTGCAACAGCTGCTGCAGCGGCCATAGCGGGACTCACCAAGTGAGTACGGCTACCTCGCCCTTGTCGACCTTCAAAGTTACGGTTACTGGTCGAGGCGCAGCGATCGCCAGCTTCTAACTTATCGTCATTCATGGCCAGACACATAGAGCAACCAGGCAAACGCCACTCAAAGCCTGCATCCAAAAATATCTTATCTAAACCCTCTGCTTCAGCTTGCTCTTTCACCAGTCCAGAACCTGGCACCACTATCGCAGTCACCCCTTGGGCTACTTGACGCCCTTTAGCATGAACCGCTGCAGCGCGAAGATCCTCAATACGAGAGTTAGTACATGAGCCAATAAAGACCTTATTAATACCTACATCTGTCATTAAAGTGCCTGCACTCAAATCAACATATTCAAGTGCTTTCTCAATACTCGAACGAACAGTTGAATTACTGGCATCAATTGGATTAGGCACCAATTGGTCAATCGCGACGACTTGCCCAGGGTTGGTACCCCAGGTTAGCTGTGGAGCGATATCCGCCGCTTCAAGTGTCACAGTCGCATCAAATACTGCATCAGCGTCTGTTTTTAATTCTGCCCAAGCCGCTACGGCTTGTTCCCAATTGTCGCCTTTCGGGGCGAATTCGCGACCCTTTAAGTACGCAGCGGTGGTTGAGTCAGGTGCAATCATGCCTGCTTTGGCGCCCATCTCGATAGCCATATTACACACGGTCATGCGGCCTTCCATGGTAAGATCTTCAATAGCTTCACCACAAAACTCGACCACGTAGCCAGTACCGCCATCCATACCAATCTTACCGATAATGGCTAATACGATATCCTTTGCGGTAATGCCATCAGCGACGTGACCACGCACCTCAATCTTCATGGTCTTGGCCTTTAGCTGACGTAATGTCTGCGTTGCCATTACATGTTCAACTTCCGAAGTGCCAATACCAAAAGCTAATGCACCAAAAGCACCGTGGGTTGCAGTATGAGAATCGCCACATACAATCACGGTGCCCGGTAGGGTAATACCCAACTCAGGACCCATAACATGCACAATACCTTGGTTTTTATGGTGAATATCGTAAAGACGCACACCAAACTCTTTACAGTTGCGCTCCAATGTCTGCACCTGGGTGCGCGCCATAATGCTTAAGGCATCTAAGCTAGCACTAGTGGTAGAAGTATTGTGATCCATAGTGGCGAAGGTCTTTTCTGGGGCGCGCATTTTGCGACCCGCTACTTGCAAACCACTAAATGCCTGCGGCGATGTCACTTCATGGACTAGATGTCTATCGACATAGATAATTGGCGCTTCACCTTCGGCAGCAACCACAATATGGTCATCCCATACCTTTTCATATAACGTCTTAGCCATTGTTAAACACCTTCTCTTACAAGTTGAGCAATATAATCGCCCATTTCACGGGTTGATTTCGCATTATGACGCTCTTCACTCGACAGTAGCTCACCCGTTAAATAACCATCGCTTAGTGCTTTACCTACCGCAGATTCAATCGCTGTAGCGGCTGCATCTTGCTTTAAGCTATGACGTAGTAATAGTGCAGCAGACAAAATCTGCGCCACTGGATTAGCAATACCTTGACCTGCAATATCTGGCGCACTGCCACCGGCTGGCTCATATAAGCCAAAACCTGCGCTGTTCATGCTGATAGATGATAACAGGCCCATAGAACCGGTTAGCATGGCAATTTCATCTGAGATAATATCGCCAAATAGGTTCGAACAAAGCATCACATCGAACTCATCTGGACGACGTAATAGCTGCATGGTCGCGTTATCAATATAGATATGTTCAAGCTCAACATCTGGATAGTCTTTGGCGACCGTTTCAACCACTTCACGCCATAGCACCGAACAAGCCAACACATTTGCCTTATCGACAGAGGTGACTTTTTTACGGCGCCCTTGAGCAGTCTCGAAGGCAATCTTCGCGATACGCGTGATCTCTTTGCGGCTATAGCGCATGGTATCAAAAGCTTCTTCGTTTTCGCCCTCACCTTGACGACCTTTAGGCTTACCAAAATAGATACCACTGGTGAGCTCGCGTACACAAAGTACGTCAAAACCACGCGATGAAATATCGCTGCGTAGCGGTGACATATGCTCAAGCCCAGCATGCAATTTAGCCGGGCGCATATTACAAAACAGTTCAAAGTGACCACGCAGAGGCAACAAGGCTCCGCGTTCTGGCTGATCATTTGGCGCTAAATGTTCCCACTTAGGACCGCCGACAGAGCCAAAAAGAATAGCGTCTGCGGCTTCACAGCCTTTTAGAGTTGCGTCAGGTAAAGGGCAACCTTGATTATCAATAGCGGCGCCGCCAACATCATAATCCGTATATTCAATAGAAAGCGCGAAGCGTTCCTCTATAGCCGTTAGCACTTTACGGGCCTCTGCCATGACTTCAGGACCAATACCATCTCCAGCCAACACTGCTATTTGATAACTCATACGACAATTAACTCCTTTAATTTTTCTAAATTCGGCTACATCTAATCATTACTGTGTTTAACCTCTAAACACAGCCTAGCTCTTGTTTATTCTGCTTAATTTTCTGCTTACAATCAGCGACTTTATCGGCTCGCCACGTTAGGTTCATCACATGAACTAATGCTTTAACAGAGGCCTCTACAACGTCGGTCGCAAGCCCTACACCATGAAAATTCTGCTGATGATAACTGGCGGTAATGTCAACCTGACCCAGCGCATTTTGCCCTTCGCCTTTTGCGCCAAGTTGGTAGCTAGTAATATCAATCTCACAACCACTCGCACGTGCAACGGCTTTATAAGCAGCATCGACAGGGCCATTACCAATAGCGGCTTCGGTAACGGTCTCACCATTAACTTCAACTTTAACCGTGGCTGTTGCGCTGCCTTCGGTAGAATCTGAATGCACCACTAACTGCTGTAATTTAAAATGATCATCATCTTCGGCTTGTGCTTCCATAAAGGCTAGCGCTTCAAGATCGTAATCAAATACCTGGCCTTTTTTGTCCGCTAACACCAAGAAATCGTTATACAACACATCCATATCGTAATCTTGCTCACCATAGCCAAGTTCGCTCATGCGGTGCTTAATCACGTGTCTTCCAGAGCGTGACGTCATATTCAGGTTGCTACGGTTCAAACCGATACTTTCTGGCGTCATGATCTCGTAAGTATTCTGTGCCTTTAACATGCCATCTTGATGAATACCGGAAGAGTGAGTAAAAGCGTTAGCCCCCACTATCGCCTTGTTTGCCTGCACCGGCATATTACAAAGCTGACTGACCAAACTCGAGGTACGATGGATCTCTTTGGCATTAATGCCAGTCTCTAATCCCAACGCGCCTTTACGAGTTGATAGGATCATCGCGATCTCTTCTAACGAACAGTTACCTGCACGTTCACCAATACCATTGACGGTACACTCAATTTGGCGGGCACCATGTTGCACCGCAGTAATAGAGTTGGCCACCGACAAACCAAGGTCATCATGACAGTGAACTGAAATAACAGCTTGGTCAATATTCGGTACACGATTAAACAGAGTCTGAATAATGCCACCAAATTCACTCGGTACCGTATAACCGACAGTGTCAGGAATATTAATCGTGCGAGCACCAGCTTTAATCGCCTCTTCAACCATTCTACAAAGGTTATCAATCGGCGTACGGCCGGCATCTTCACAGGAAAACTCAACATCATCGGTAAATCGGCGCGCATACTTAACAGCACTCACAGCCATTTCCAACACCTGGTCAAAAGAGCGCTTAAGCTTATTTTCAACATGAATTGTTGAGGTTGATATAAAGGTGTGGATACGGAACTGATCGGCCACCGATAATGCCTGTGCCGCCGCGTCTATATCTTTCTCTAGGGCTCGTGATAGCGCACAAACTCGGCTATTTTTTACGGTTCTAGCAATGGTCTGTACCGACTCAAAGTCACCCGGTGATGACACCGGAAAGCCCACTTCCATAACATCAACGCCAAGACGTTCCAATGCCAAGGCAATTTGAAGCTTCTCTTTAACCGTTAAACTGGCTGCTAATGCTTGTTCGCCATCACGTAGCGTCGTGTCAAATATAATCACGCGGTCAGACATCTATTATCTCCATTGAACTTCAAGCGTTCAGTTATTCTTTCAGGCAATTTAAATACAAAAAACCCCGCGTATTATGCGCGGGGTTTATAAATGCAGACTTTCTCAAGCGTGTAGCACTATATCCGCCGCGCAGTAACTGCGAGAGTGAGAATGAGGAGTCGGAATAGTGTGCTTGTATGTTTCATTGTTTATTATTCATCTTTATTAAATAATTATTCCAGCATGAGTTGCTGCTTGGGTTAATTTTTAACGCGAGCAGCGACCAGTGTCAAGTCTAAATTGCTCAACTTTAGCATTTATCAAGCCGAACATTGCTTGAAAAAAACTCAACCTTAGACTTTAAAGTCGCCAAACAATAAAAGCACGCAATATTATTGCTATGCTGTACTCGAAATAGACTTATGTCGCAATATTCTCAACTGTTTAGCTTTTTTATGCATATTTTTATATAAAATAGTTATAATGACGCCGTTCTGCTAATGGAAAGCGGATTAAAGAGTCACCACCGGAGCTAAAAATGGATTTTAGGATCATCGTACTTTGTCTCGCATTCTGGATTTCGCCAGTATTGGCGAGTACGTTGGAACAACTTGAGCAATTAAATACCCTGGTATTTCAATATCCAAGTCAAGCACTGTCGGAGATTAATGCGCTTGAAAGTAATTTTGTCGGTATGCCAAGATCTGACTCGACATTAATGCGTTTGAGTGCACTAAAATGCGAATCCTACATTCAGCTTGGCGAAAATTCAGCGGCAATCAATCTCGCACGTTTAAGCGAAGCTAAAGCAAAACAGTTAAAGCTTGAACAAGCTCGTCCCTACTTTTTAAACTGCATGGCGCAAGCTTATGCTAATTTCGGTGACTATCAACAAGCATTACCGCTGCTATACTCTTCAATTTCGTTGTCACGCCAACTAAAGCAACCGCAAGCTTTGATCAGTGGTCTATGGCTAAGAAGTCAGCTTAATGCCGATGTTAACCACAACAACGCGGCTATTGAAGATCTGCGATTAGCCCTCGACATCTACCCTGACATTAGTCAACAAAAGCAAAAATGGACCTGGCCACCTAAAGGTTACTTGTACTCATCAATGGCCAAACAGTTAGCAGCGATAGGTGAGCCAAAAGAGGCGGAGATCAAGCTTAAAAAGGCCTTGAGTGAAGATACAACACAAGGAAAGGTACACCTTTTTATTGCTCTTGATATGGCTAAATTTGCTCAGAAAAACCTGCAGCCAAACCTGCGAGATAAGTATACGCAGCTAGCCAGAGCTAAACTCGCCGAACTGGGTACACCACTGGAGCTTGCGATTGCTTATAAAGCAATTGCGCTGATTGACTTTAACAGTGGAAAATATAGCAGTGCCGAGCAGCTCATCAATCTAAGTTTAAATACATTTCGTAAGGAAGCGGATGCGATTAGCACCATTAGTGTTTTATGGCTAAATGCACAAATTAAGCTAAAACAGCACAATGAAACTATGGGTTTGACGCTAATGGAGCAAGCCATATCATTGGCAAAAGAAAATGCTCGCTACTCAGACTTAAAGAGTTGCTATGCCACATTGGCAACTTACTTTGCAGCACAAGGCAATTTCTCATTGGCATATCAATATCAGTTAAAACAATTAGATGCACTAGAAAATGAAACTCGTTCTATTAAGAATATTTGGCTATCACAGCTAAAGGCAGATTTAAGCCGACAAGAGCAAATCACCCCCGCAAAAATTCCGGTTATCGCGGCGGCAATACCCAATGGGATGATACCCAGTTCTTTGTTTCCGATCGCAATAGCAATCATCGGCCTAATTATATTTGTTACCTGGTATCAAAAAAGGGCGCCACAACAGCAACCTGCAGACCCCGTCATTGTTAATTTTGCAACAAGGACCGATAACAAAAATGCACTTGAAAATCTGTTAAATGTCAGCAAGCAAGCGGGTTATCCCTTGTCGCTATTAGTCTTCAACCCCAAGCATATCTTTGCTGCCGATCTGCCCATTGTTATAGAGCAGCTAAATACCAAATTAAGAGAACAGGATGTGCTGTTACAGCAAGCAGATCAGCAGATCATCATCATGCTACCGCATACGTCAGAACAGGGTGCCATTAATGTAATCAATCAGCTCTCGAGCACTATTTCGGTGTGGCAAGAAAACAATAAAGTGAATATTGGTCTATCGTGTATGCAGCAATTCGATAATCTACAATCGATGATCAAGCGCGCCAATATTAGCCAACTGCGGAAACTAAAAACCAGCTAAAACAACACTCATTAGCCTTCGGCTAAGTAATTTTCGATCTCATCTAAAAACTCGCCACCGAAGCGCTCCAATTTGCGCTCACCAACTCCATTAACCGCAAGCAGCTCACCTGGGCTGGTAGGTAAAATAGACGCCATCTCGGCTAAAGTGGCATCGTTAAATACCAGATACGGCGGCACATCTAGTTCCTCAGCCAAGGTTCGTCTTAATAACTTTAGTCTGGCAAAGAGTTTACGATCATAATTGATTGGTGCTTTAGGGTTATGCCCACGACGCTTAGTGGTTTGGATAACGATTCGTGGTTCAGCCAGTAATAACTCAACCTCCCCTTTCAATACCATTCGTGCTGAAGGATTAAGGGTCACTGATGAGCCTCGAGTGATATCTTGGTTAGCTAGCCCTAGATGAATAAGCTGACGTATAACGCTTAGCCAGTGCTCATGACTCTTCTCTTTTCCTATTCCCCAAGTCGATAGCTTGTTGTGTCCTCGCTCCATCACAGTGGCTGCTTTAGAGCCTCTGAGCACTTCGATAAGGTGATTCACACCAAAACGTTGCCCTAGTCGATAGATGCACGACAGCACTTTTTGCGCATCTTGAATACCATTATATTTTTTAGGCGGGTCCAAGCATATGTCGCAGTTACCGCAGGGTTCTAATGCACTTTCATCAAAATAGTGCAGCAACACTTGGCGGCGACATGTCTGCGCCTCGGCGAAGGCAGCCATGGTGTTGAGTTTATGAAACTCAACCTGCTGCTGTGGCCCAGGTTCCGATTGCTCAATAAGATGCCTAACCCTGCCGATATCCGCAGGGTCAAACAACAGCAGAGCTTCGGAATCGAGACCGTCTCGGCCAGCTCGGCCGGTTTCTTGGTAATAAGCTTCAACACTTTTTGGAATGTCGTAATGCACCACGTAACGCACATTGGACTTGTTGATCCCCATGCCGAACGCCACGGTTGCGACCACTATATCCAGTTGATCTTTTAGGAACCTATCTTGTACATCGGCGCGCTCTTCTTGAGTTCGACCGGCATGGTACGCTTCGGCCTGGTGCCCCTGCAGACGCAAACGCTCAGCGACTTCGTCGACTCTGCGGCGACTACTGCAGTAAACGATGCCACTGTTACCATTTTGCGCATCTATAAACTGCCTTAATTGGTTGGCGGCATTGAGCTTTTCAGCAACGGTATAGCGAATATTAGGCCTATCAAAACTGGTCAATAGCGAGAATGGCTTGATTGTCAGTCGATCACAGATATCCACCCGCGTGGCGTTATCTGCCGTCGCGGTTAATGCCATGATCGGCACTTGCGGAAACTGCTGCCGTAAGCGACCAAGCGCGGCATATTCAGGCCTAAAATCATGGCCCCACTGTGAAATACAATGCGCTTCATCAATAGCGAATAAGGAGATATTCAACTCATGCAGTCGATCAATAAAACTGGCTTGCAGTAATCGCTCTGGTGAAACGTAAAGCAACTTAAGCTCACCATAATGCATCTGCTGCAAAATCTGCTGGCTCACTTCTCGAGGTTGAGACGAGTTAAGATAAGCCGCCGCCACTCCGGTCTGAATAAGACTATCGACTTGATCTTTCATTAACGAGATCAGTGGCGATACCACTATCGTTAAACCTGACAGTTGCAATGCGGGCAGCTGATAACACAGGCTTTTACCACCGCCAGTCGGCATGATCACTAAGCAGTCTTGTCCAGCGCAGATCTGTTCAACGACCTCACGCTGCCCCTCTCTAAAGGTGCGATATCCAAAGACAGACTGAAGGCTTGCAGATAACTGTTCGACTGGTTGTTCGATTGCCGCCTGATCCATAGTAAACCTGTGTTAAATATAAGGCCGACCATTCTAATGGAGCGAACTGCTGTTGTCTCTCCCCAAACGTTTTATCGATTAAAATTTAAACTTGCAACATAGGCTCCATTAGCGATAGATTAAATGCTCTAATTTAAGCGATTGTTCCTAAAAGGAACTAGCAGGGAGCTATATGAGTAATATAATTCAACAAGAAACATTACGCAGGGTCGCTGAAGTTTTTGACAAACACGTGCCTTTTCACAACCTACTCGGCATGGACATTAAACGTTATGATGTCGATGGCATTGAAGTCGTCGTAAAAATGAAGCCAGAATTAATTGGTAACATCCATCAGCAAATACTCCATGGCGGCGTCACGGCCACCGTACTGGACGTGGTAGGCGGGTTAACTGCTTTTTCAGGCCTAGTTGCCAGCCGCGACGATTGGAGTATTGAAGAGCTGGAAAAGCGTATTAAAACTTTAGGCACTATCGATCTTAGAATCGACTATTTGCGTCCAGGGCGAGGCGAGATCTTTACCGGTACCGGTACGGTCATTCGCGCCGGCAATCGAGTGTCAGTCTCCAGAATGGAGCTACATAATGAACAGGGTGATCATATTGCTTTCGGTACGGGCACATACATGGTGGGCTAATCAAAGTATGACAGCGATGCTTGCCATCTAACCCATGGCTTTTACGCTATCAAAATCACCTTCTCAACGCCAAAAACCTACAACAGCGATGGGTTAGATGATTCTTCGGTCTGACACGGTGCTGATACGGAAGTATTTATTTTCTCACTGTCACTGTTTGCTAACACGCTAGCACGTATCTTGAGCTATAGCGGATATATACCCATCCAATCTGAAGATGCAAGATGGGTATAAACACTAAGACTCGCTTGAGTCTATGCAGCGACAGGATTACACTTGCCGCTACGCCCTCTTTTTAGCACATTCCAATGCAAGATACAGAACACCGTAATGGCATAGCATTTGCCATTTGCGCATACACACTATGGGGCTTCGCTCCCCTATACTTTAAACTGCTCACCGATGTGTCTGCGGCTGAAATTTTGCTGCACCGTGTACTTTGGTCATTTGTTTTCATGGGGCTGTTAATGAGCCTGTTTGGGGGCTTTAGCCGTGTCAGGCAGCTGTTGAGAAATCCCAAACAATTAGCTGTTCTATGTGTCACCTCACTACTTATCGCCGCCAACTGGCTGTTATTTATATGGGCGGTAAATAATGACCATATGCTAGATGCCAGTTTAGGTTATTTTATTAACCCGCTGGTGAATGTGTTTCTGGCCATGTTATTCCTCGGTGAGCGCTTACGTAAACTACAGTGGGCTGCGGTTTCTTTAGCCGCCATTGGTGTGTCGGTGCAACTCATATCATTTGGCTCTATACCGTTCGTATCGCTTGCTTTAGCGGGATCTTTTGCTTGTTACGGCTTACTGCGTAAAAAGGTCAACGTTGACGCTAAAACAGGCCTGCTCGTTGAAACAGCCATTTTGATGCCGATAGCACTGATTTACCTACTGAGCAATATGGGTGATTCAATGACACATCTGCTGAACAACGATATGCATCTCAACCTATTGTTGTTGGCAGCGGGTATCGTGACCACGGTACCCTTGTTATGTTTTGCCGCAGCTGCAGTACGGATCCCCTTCACTATGCTCGGCTTTTTTCAGTACATAGGGCCCAGCATCATGTTTATCCTCGCAGTAAACTTGTTTAATGAGCCCTTTGATATGGAAAAAGGCATTACCTTCGCTTTTATTTGGGCTGCATTAGTCCTGTTTACCATCGATATGTTCTATAAGCGAAAACAAAAAAGATAACCGACAGATAGAACGTAAAAAGCGAACCTCAATAGGTTCGCTTTTTATGTTTAGGACAGAAGCTGCATTATAGGTCCAAGGCCAAAATCTTAGATTTACGTTGATAGTTATACAGCTGTTTCTTTGTCCCCGGTAACTCATCAACTTCAACAATCTTAAAGCCGTGCTCTAAGAACCAATGAATACTACGAGTCGTTAGTGCAAATAGCCTTGAGTAGCCTCTTACACTTGCCTGACTTATGATATTTTTCAGCAGCAAGCTACCACGGTCTGCATCTCGATATTCTGGATGCACCACCAAACAGGCGAACTCGCCCGCATTGTCCTCTTCAAAAGGATAGAAGGCAGCACAGCCGATCACTAAACTATCCCGCTCAATCAACATAAACTGTTCAATTTCCACTTCGAGTTGCTCACGGGAGCGGCGTACTAAAATGCCCTTCTCCTCGAGCGGCCTAATCAGATCCAAAATACCGCCGATATCCTTGATAGAAGCACGACGTAAGCGCTCCGCACTTTCAGTTACAATTTGCGTTCCGATACCGTCCCGAGAGAACAACTCTTGCAATAGCGCACCATCATCTAAATAACTGACAAAATGACAACGACTCACCCCATTACGGCAGGCATCAATACTGGCCTGTAAAAAAGCTTTAGTCCCTAAACAGAGCGGCGCTTGTTCAGGCAAGTTATTGAGGATGCTTTGTGCATCAGTCGGCATCAGTTCCGCTAGTACCTCGCCATGTTCATCCATAATCCCTTTGTGTGCACTAAAGCCAATCATCTTGTCAGCCTTCAACTTAACCGCTATTTGCGTTGCAACCTCTTCAGCCGTTAGGTTAAAGCTCTCTCCAGTAACAGAAGCCGCCACAGGGCCTAGTAAAACGATGCCACCGCTATCTAGCTGCCGCTTAAGCCCTTGGCTGTCAATCCGCCTCACTCTGCCGCTAAGGCTGTAATCCACACCATCTTCAACCCCAAGTGGCTGCGCAATAACAAAATTGCCGCTGACCACATTAATTTGTGCGCCCTGCATTGGGGTATTACTCAAACTCATCGACAACCTTGCTGTTATGTCGAGCTGCAACGCGCCCACCACTTGCTTGATCAATTTAAAAGTATCTTCGTCAGTGATCCTCACGCCATTGTAATATTCCGGCGTTAGACTGTATCGTGCCAATGCTTCATCAATTTGAGGTCTTGCACCATGTACAAGAACAATCTTTATCCCAAGGCTATGTAGCAGGGCAATGTCGTTAATAATGGCTTTAAACTGTGGCTGCGCTAATGCTTCGCCCCCCAGCATAACGACAAATGTTTTGCCTCTATGTGCGTTGACATAGGAAGCTGAGTGACGAAAACCATCGACAAGTTCTGTAGTACGCACGCTGAATCCACCTTTTAGTCTAAATAGACAGTCGCAACAATTGGTTTTATTGATAACACCTACCGATGATACTGCATTTTAATTCACTAAAACAGCATTTATTTTCACTTTGCGAGAGTAAAAAATACTACAACTAAACAAGTAAATTTAAAAGGTTGATAGGATTAATGTTAATAATGATGAGATTGAATATTCAGTCGTTGTCGCAGCAAAAGGGATGACGGGTGATATATGTTGAATTTTAGCCAAAAAAAAGCCTCTAAAAATAGAGGCTTTTAAAGATGCTTAAAACAAGTTATTACTTGATTTTAGCTTCTTTGTACATAACGTGCTGACGAATAACTGGATCAAATTTCTTGATTTCCATTTTTTCAGGCATGTTACGCTTGTTCTTTTCAGTCGTATAGAAGTGACCAGTTTTAGCGCTAGATACTAGCTTGATCTTCTCACGATTACCTTTAGATTTAGCCATGGTTTATTATACCTTCTCGCCACGGGCACGAAGTTCAGCAATAACTACTTCGATACCTTTCTTATCAACGATACGCATACCCTTAGTAGAGATACGTAACTTAACGAAACGTTTTTCAGTTTCTAACCAGAATCTGTGATTCTGTAGGTTAGGTAAAAAACGACGACGCGTAGAATTCTTTGCGTGCGAACGGTTGTTACCAACCATTGGTTTCTTGCCAGTTACTTGGCATACTCTTGACATGTCAAACTTCTCCAAAACAATATATATAACGCTCGAGCATTAATGTACCTCGAACACGGCCGTCGCCTGAGGCACACAACAGAGGGCGCATTTTATACAGGATCTAAAATCAAAGATCAAGGGTTAGATTAATCTATCCACCCTCGTTCGGCGAAAGAAACTATCTCTCGATCGCCTACAACCATATGGTCCAACAGGGAAACATCGATGGTTTGTAGTGCTTGTTTCAATCGCTCAGTAATTCGTCTATCGGCTGTACTTGGCTCTGCAATTCCAGAGGGATGATTGTGACACACGATCACAGCCGCAGCTTTTTTTTCAAGCACCAAGCTCACCACATCTCGTGGATAAACAGATGCCGAATTTATTGTGCCCCTGAATAATTCAACAAATTGAATGACTCTATGCTGGCTATCTAATAGTAAAACAGCAAACACTTCGTAGGCACGATCTGCTAATTGTCTCATTAAATAGTCTCGAGTTAAATCAGGATCCGATAAAATTTTGCCTCTTTTTAGATTTTCTTTAGAAATTCGGTTACCGATCTCAACTGCAGCTTGCAATTGAGCAAACTTAACCGGGCCGATTCCATCCAAGCGACACACTTGTGCTTGAGAGGCTGTCAGCAAGCTTCTAAGCCCTCCGAATTCCGTTATCATCATACGAGCTAACTCAACAGCACTTAACCCCTTAAGACCGACTCTGAGTAATACAGCCAGCAACTCCGCATCCGATAGCTGCTGCGCACCATTAAGCAGTAATTTTTCTCTTGGCCCTTCACCTTGCGGCCAGTCTTTAATTCCCACAGTAACCTCCTTGTCATTACTTATAATTAAGTATGGTCGAGAATTTACTAACTTGTTCATCAACTCGATTAGGATTGTGATATCTTAGGCCGCAACATCGACTGCACGGATAGCATTAAAATCCGTCAAAATGATTATGGAAATAGACGTATGGGTTTGAAAAACAAGAAAGTCCTTTTAGGGATCGGCGGTGGCATTGCAGCCTACAAATCTGCTGATTTAGTGCGCAAGCTGAAAGATCGAGGCGCAGACGTTAGAGTCGTTATGAGCCGAAGCGCACAGGAGTTCATCACGCCTCTCACCCTACAAGCTTTATCTGGTTACCCGGTGTCTACCGATCTACTCGACCCGAGCGCAGAAGCGTCTATGGGACATATTGAATTAGCCCGCTGGGCTGACTTAGTCATCATAGCACCCGCCACGGCAAACTTAATTGCCCGCATGAGTTGCGGCATGGCTGATGAGCTCATCACCACCACATGCTTAGCTACAGAAGCCCCTATAGTGCTTTGTCCGGCAATGAATCAACAGATGTATCGCAATGCCGCAACACAAGCCAATTTAAAGACCGTAACGCAACGCGGGATCGCCGTCTGGGGCCCTGATTCTGGTTCACAGGCTTGTGGTGAGGTTGGTCCAGGTAGAATGTTAGAGCCTGTTGCCATTGCTGAGCGAACCGAGCGGTTCTTTGGTCCAAAGCTATTAGCGGGAGTCTCATTATTGCTAACCGCAGGGCCGACCCGTGAAGCCATCGATCCAGTAAGGTATATCTCAAATCACAGCTCAGGCAAGATGGGCTTTTCACTTGCTAATGCCGCTGCTGAAATGGGCGCGAAAGTGACGCTTGTTACAGGGCCTGTTAATTTAGCCACCCCAGAAAATGTCACCCGCATTGATGTAGAATCAGCACAAGAGATGCTTGATGCTGTGCTCCCCGAAGTTGAAAACCATCAAATTTTTATCGGTTGCGCTGCAGTAGCCGATTATCGAATCGCGGATATTGCCGAGAGTAAAATCAAAAAATCTGCGCAGGAGATGCAGCTTGCACTGGTTCGAAATCCTGATATCTTAGCCACCGTTGCCAGCCATGCTAAGCGACCGTTTACGGTTGGTTTTGCAGCAGAAACCAATGATGTAGAACAATACGCCAAAGGTAAACTTGAGCGTAAGAAACTCGATATGATCGCCGCCAATGATGTTTCTAACAGTAGCATTGGCTTTAATAGCGACAATAATGCGCTCAGCGTATTTTGGCACGGTGGGAAAACACATCTCCCCGCTGTCGACAAACAAACGTTAGCCAAGCAATTACTCACCCTAATCGCAGAAAAAGTAAAAAAATAAATGAAAACACCGATTGAATTAAAGATTCTAGACTCTCGTATTGGCAGCCAGTTTCCACTGCCAGCCTATGCGACGCCTGGTAGCGCTGGAATGGACTTGCGCGCCATCACTGACACTCAGCTCACCATACTCCCAGGTGAAACAGTGCTGATCCCGACTGGTATTGCAGTCCATGTGGCAGACCCAAGCTTAGCTGCCATAATATTACCTCGTTCAGGCCTAGGCCATAAACACGGTATCGTACTCGGCAACCTAGTTGGATTAATTGACTCTGATTACCAAGGGCCATTAATGGTCTCTTGCTGGAATCGTGGTAGCGAGCCCTTCACTATTGAAATTGGTGATCGTCTGGCGCAGTTAGTCTTTGTTCCAGTCGTACAAGCAGAATTTAAACTTGTTGATGAATTTGATAGCTCAGATCGCGGTGCAGGCGGGTTTGGTCATTCAGGTACAAAATAAGAAACTATCGCGTTAAACGCATCACTATATTTTATAGATAGCACGGAGCTACGTTTTCTTGCTGTCTCGCTCAGTAGTATTCGAGTGAAGGACTGATAAATGGCTGCAAGCCCAAAAATAAATCGCCGCGAACATATTCTTCAATGTTTGGCGACCATGCTAGAAACAAACCCAGGACAACGTATAACCACGGCAAAATTAGCCGCTGAAGTTGGCGTATCAGAGGCAGCCCTCTATCGTCACTTTCCGAGCAAAGCACGGATGTTTGAGGGCCTGATTGAGTTTATCGAAGAGTCGCTGCTTTCTCGTATCAATCTCATCATGGATGAAGAGAAAGACACCATGAAGCGCTGCCAACAGTTGTTACAACTGCTACTGGTTTTCGCTGAGCGTAATCCCGGTATTTCTCGAGTATTAAACGGTGATGCCCTGCTCGGTGAAAATGAGCGTTTACGTAGTCGTATTAGCCAACTATTTTCAAAAATTGAAACTCACCTTAAGCAAATTCTACGCGAAAAAAGCTTGCGTGAAGGCCAAGGCTTTAGCATCGACGAAGCCGTGCTGGCTAACTTACTGCTGGCTATCGCAGAGGGTAGAATAGCCCAGTTTGTACGTAGTGAATTCAAGATGAAGCCGACCAAACACTTCAATGAACAATGGGCATTTGTGCAGCAGCAACTACTGCAAAGTTAACGAATCATGGGGTTAAGTGTCGAATATAAAGCCACTTAACCTTACTACTTATTAATCTATTGAACCGTAAATTATTTTCCCCTATTCTCTCCCTGTTGCTGTTCGAAAATAGAACACTCTCAAATAAAACAAGGAAGTAATATGAGGATCCCATCTCTCATCACCCTCGTTGTGCTTATGAGCACAACACTGTCAGCTTTTGCTGAAGATACCCTGCCCATTGCGCAACAATTCAGTCGCGGCGCCGAGTTTAGTAATCTAAAAATATCTCCGGCCGGCGACTATATTGGTGCTATCACCAAACACGAAGGTAAAAATAAGCTACTAATATTGGATGCTGAAACCAAACAACTACACCATGCAGTATTTTTCCCAGGTAATGCTCAAGTGGGTAATTATCAATGGGTAAATAACAACCGCCTGGTATTGCAAAAAGAATATCTGAAAGGTTGGCAAGAACACCCCATCTATTATGGCGAATTATTCGCAGTCAACGCAGATGGTTCCAAAGCTACTTATCTATTTGGCTATAACAGCGGCGAGCAGCAAACGGGCTCGTATATTAAGAAAAATACGCCCATCCGAGCCACCGCCCATATTTTGGATCCTCTGCCCAATGATGACCGTCATATGCTCGTTAACGCCGTGCGATGGACCAACTCAAACTTGGTTGACTATGAGCTTAAGCAGGATGTTTACCGGGTTGATGTCTATCGAGGCAAGCGTAAAAAATTAATGCGCGCCCCCATAGGGTACTCTCGCTTCTTGACCGATTATGAAGGTGAAGTTCGCTTTGCTGTTGGTGAAGATAAGAGCAACACCACTAAAGTGTTTTACCGCAAAGATGGTGAATGGATCAATAGCGATAAGCTCACTCTGGGACTAACTGATTTTAGCCCTATCTCTTTTACTGAACAAAAAGATAGTATTTATGCGGCAGGGCGAGAAGAGGGTCAAACCGTAGGCGTATATAGAATTGATCTTGAGACGGGCAATAAAAAGAAAATAATTCAAGACAAGGTGGTCGATCCTAGTAATTTTTGGATCAATAGAAAAACCAAACAACTGTATGCGGTAGAGTTCGAAAATGGCTACCCAAACTACGCATTTGTTAACCCGAAAGAACAACACTCTAAAGTGTTAAAGCAACTGATTGACGCCTTACCGGGCCACCAAGTCCATATCGTAAGTCAAGATAGAGACTCCAACGTACTCATTATAAAGGCTTCTAATGACCGTAACCCTGGCGATTACTACATTTTTGATGCAAAAAAAGTAAAGTTGGAATACCTAGCATCGCAAAAAGACTGGCTTGACCCAGATCTTATGGCAGAGGTAAAACCCATCAGTTTTACCAGTCGTGATGGGATACTGATCCATGGTTATTTGACATTACCTCATGCTAAAGAAGCTAAAAACTTACCCTTGGTGGTAAATCCTCATGGGGGACCCTATAACACCAGAGATTGGTGGGAGTTTAACGCACAGAATCAAATGATCGCCAGTGAAGGCATGGCGGTATTGCAAGTCAACTTCCGTGGCTCAGGTGGTTACGGTAGTGCTTTTGAACAAGCTGGCTACCAAAAATGGGGCACCGACATTCAATATGACATTATTGATGCAACGCGCTACGTCATAGAGCAAGGCTACGTCGACAAAAATCGCATCTGTATTGCGGGAAGTAGTTTCGGCGGCTATAGCGCGT
Source organism: Shewanella sp. KX20019 (assembly GCF_016757755.1). Classification (NCBI taxonomy): domain Bacteria; kingdom Pseudomonadati; phylum Pseudomonadota; class Gammaproteobacteria; order Alteromonadales; family Shewanellaceae; genus Shewanella; species Shewanella sp. KX20019. The sequence goes on from NZ_CP068437.1 coordinate 4,913,259, forward strand.
TGCAAAGCGCCATTATCGAGCCCGAGTTATTTAAATGCGCCATCGGCATTGCCGGTGTGTACGACTTACCGCTTTGGAAAGATGACAGCGATGTAGCAGATTCAGATTCAGGTCAAAGCTATCAAGATCAAGCCCTTGGTACTAACATCGCCCAGCTTAAAGCCATGTCTCCAGCGTACAATGTCAGCAAGCTAAAAGCATCGTTAATGCTAGTGCACGGTGGTGATGATAAACGCGTTCCCATCGAGCAACTTGAATCGTTAGAAATTAGCCTCAATAAAATAGATTATCCCTACAAAAAGTTAGTCATGGATGATGAAGGCCATAATTTTTATAACGACAGCCATAGAGCAAAATATTACAGCGAAATGCTGACCTTCCTGAAAACAAATCTTAAGTTGTAATTCATCACATCGAAAAACCGACTAATTTAGTCGGTTTTTCTTATCGCAAGCTGGTTTTTTGGTGTATATTTGCAGCAAATCGCTGTATCCTCCCTGCTCTTATAGTCAAAGCAAAGCGTTAACACTCTACTATTATTGTTTAACGACACCAGTCAGATTGTGAGTCGCAACGAAGAAAACCAGAGACAGTACCACGACCCGTTACAGTGGAGGAACTTATGACATCAAAAGAAGCTATCCTCAGTGAATCAGCACAATTAGTACAAGCTGCACTACTTGAGCGCGGGCTTGAAACCCCGATGCTGCCATGCGAATTTACTCCTGAAGAGCGTAAAGACAAAATTGAGCATCATATGCGCGAAGTCTTAACGTTAATGTCGTTAGATCTGCGAGATGACAGTTTGGCCGATACTCCGCGTCGCATAGCCAAAATGTACGTGGATGAAATCTTTTCAGGTCTTGATTACGCCAACTTTCCCAAAATTACCGTGATTGAAAACAAGATGGGCTTCGATGAGATGGTCAAGGTTAACGACATTAGCCTTACCAGTACCTGCGAACACCACCTTGTCACTATTGATGGCCTAGCACGAGTGGCTTATTTGCCGCGTAAAAACATTATTGGCCTGTCGAAAATTAACCGCATTGTACGCTTCTTCGCGCAGCGTCCACAGGTACAAGAGCGCCTGACTCAACAAGTTCTAGTCGCACTACAAACCTTGCTTGAAACCAAAGATGTTGCTGTGAAAATGGATGCTGTACATTACTGTGTTAAATCCCGTGGGGTGATGGACTCAACCAGCTCAACCACCACCACAGCATTGGGCGGTATTTTTAAATCTAATCCGGCCACCCGCGCCGAGTTTCTTAGTAACTAGGTTCTAGGTTCTAGGTTCTAAAATATTTAAGCAGATTAGAGAACGAGCCTTCGGCTCTTCTAGAACGCAGCAAACCACTGCGAGAAACTGAAAACAAAAAAGCAAAAGCCAACCTAATAGCTTTTGCTTTTTCCTAGAAGTGAGTCTGCGAACGCTCTAGTAATCTGAACTTATCTTTTAGATCCCGTATTGTTCACGGTAAGCACTCACTGATGCAAGCTCTGTTTCCATACCCGGTTTTTCTGACAAGTAGTTAATCAAGTCTTCAAGCTTAACAATTGACACTATTTCACAACCGAAATCGCGTTCAACTTCTTGAATCGCAGATAACTCACCAGCACCTTTTTCTTGGCGATCAAGTGCAATCAACACGCCCGCAAGCTTCGCATTATGCGCTGCTATGATTTCCATTGATTCGCGAATAGCAGTGCCTGCAGTAATCACATCATCAACTAACATCACGCGGCCTTTTAGCTCGCTACCGACTAAGCTGCCGCCTTCACCGTGCTGTTTTTTCTCTTTACGGTTAAAGCAGTAAGGCATATCGATATCGTGATGATCACACAAGGCAACCGCCGTGGTAGTAGCGATAGGAATACCCTTGTATGCAGGCCCAAACAACAAGTCATGTTCAATCTCAGAATCGACCAATGCCGCCGCATAGAAGCGACCAAGACGCGATAAATCACGACCAGTATTAAACAAGCCTGCATTGAAAAAGTAAGGGCTAGTGCGGCCTGATTTTAACGTAAACTCGCCAAATCTAAGTACCTGACGTTCAAGGGCAAACTCAATAAACTCACGTTGATAGGCTTTCACAATATCTCCTTAAAAAATGTAGGGGCAACTCTATTTATTTTAATCACTTTACTGATTATAAACGCTGACAAAAAGCACTTACAAAAAGGACCCCGTAGGGCCCTAATAACAAAAACATAATTTAGCTTAAAGACGCTTTTTGAATATCAACGATCTCTCGGATACCGTGCTTAGCCAAATCTAATAAGCTTAATAGCTCTTCATGACTGAACGGCTCGCCTTCAGCTGTGCCTTGAATTTCAATCATCTTACCGGTTTCAGTCATTACAACATTCATGTCGGTTTCAGCAGCACTGTCTTCGATATATTCTAAATCGCAGATAGGCTCGCCTTTATAGATACCAACACTAACAGCAGCAATAAGGAACTTAAGTGGGTTAGTTTTTAAAATACCTTTACCACGTGCCCAGTTAAGCGCGTCAACCAAAGCAACACAAGCACCAGTAATAGCAGCAGTACGCGTACCGCCGTCAGCTTGGATAACATCACAATCGATAACGATAGTGTTTTCGCCCAAAAGCTTCATATCAACAGCCGCACGTAATGAACGACCGATTAAACGCTGGATCTCTTGAGTACGACCAGACTGCTTACCACGAGCTGCTTCACGGTTCATGCGGCTATGGGTTGAACGTGGCAACATACCATATTCAGCGGTAACCCAACCTTGGCCCTGGCCTTTAAGAAAACGCGGTACACCCTCTTCAAAACTGGCGGTACACAGCACTTTAGTATCACCAAACTCAACTAAAACCGAACCTTCGGCATGAGCGGTAAATTGACGTGTGATAGTCACTGGACGAGATTGTGCTGGAGTTCTGTCGCTTGGGCGCATAGTGAATTCCTGTATTTGAAAACATTGGGGTAATTTGGCTGCATATTATAGGGATATGTGAGCCAGTATGCTATCTGAATAATAAAACTCATCTCAAAAGCACGTCAGTAAATTATGGCTATATCCTGCACCTTCGTGCCAATTGAGTATATAATCACAGCTCACTTAGACGAACTACACTGGAAATTATCCATGATCCAAAGCATGACAGCCTATGCTCGCATTGAGCACAAAGCAGACTGGGGCACCGCCTCTTGGGAAATCCGTTCAGTTAACCAGCGCTACCTAGAAACATACCTGCGTCTGCCAGAACATTTCCGCAGCTTAGAGCCAGTGCTAAGAGATCGTCTTCGTAAACGTTTAAACCGCGGTAAAGTTGAAGTCAATCTGCGTTATGACTTAGCAGACAGCACCAGTAGCGAACTGCAATTGAATCAAGATTTGGCCAAACAGATCATCAATGCCGCTAACTGGGTAAAAGATGAAGCAGGCCAAGGCGAGCTCAATGTTGTTGACGTACTGCGCTGGCCTGGCGTGATGTCTAGCTCAGAGCAGGACATGGACTCTTTAGGTAAAGAGCTGCTAGTGGCATTCGATTCAGCTGTCGACCAGTTTATTGAAGCACGTGGCCGAGAAGGCGAAGCCATCAACGTTATGTTGCAAACTCGCCTTGATCAAATCGTTGATCTCGTTGCAGTGGTTCGTTCTCACATGCCTGTTGTTATGCAGTGGCAACGAGATAAGCTAACCAACCGTTTAGCAGAAATCACCGGCGAACTTGATCCTGCACGTATGGAGCAAGAGATGGTATTGATGGCGCAAAAGATGGACGTTGCCGAAGAGATGGACAGACTAGACGCTCACGTAGCCGAGACTCGTCGCATACTCAAAAAAGGTGGCGCACAAGGCCGCAGACTCGACTTTATGATGCAAGAGTTTAACCGTGAATCAAACACGTTAGCTTCTAAATCTATCAGTGCAGAAGTCACTTCTGCAGCAGTTGATTTAAAAGTGCTTATCGAGCAGATGCGCGAGCAGATCCAAAACGTCGAGTAAGCTCTGAATGCCCTGCTAGCTCTACCTTTAACCCTGCTGTAACACTTGTTTTGGTAGGGTTTTTTATTTCTACCTTGTTTTTACTTGTTTCAGATTGTTTGCTATTGTTTCACCATAAGTGGGACTAAAATGGTGACTAAATAGATTAGTCACCACTTTAAAATAAGTTAGTCACCAATTTGGACTTGAGCAAATGAACGATAAGCAGATAAAGTCTTTTTTAAAAAGCAAAGAGCTAGGACGTAAGGCTGTAGGTGATGGACTCTATATCCGAGTACAGACTGAAGGCGTCGCTTACTGGGAGGTTCGTTACAGCATTAACGGTAAGCGCCGCTCTATGATGTTACAAGGTGGTGTATACCCAGCGATGCCTTTAGTAGAGGCGAGAGCTGAAGCCGCAAAGATTAAGTTATTAGCTAAGCAAGGTATAGATTCACTTGCTGAACGAGAGCGTCAACAAGAAGAGACCATCATTACCGTCAATGACCTTTTCGACGATTGGTATCAAACAACCGCTTCACGTTTAAAGCACCCAGAAATTCCAATGCGTATGTACACCAAAGATATTAAACCAACCATCGGTCCACTGCGGATTGCAGATGTAAACGCACTAGATATTAGGACTATCATTCATAAGGTCGCTACCAGTAACCGCCCTACCGTTTCTAATAAGACCTTGCTGTGTTGTAAACAGCTATTTAATCATGCCTGTAAACTTAATCTTATCGTTGGTAACCCAGCCACAGCTTTTAAACCTATTGATGCTGGTGGTGTAGAAAAAAGTAGAACAAGAGCACTAAAAGTTTCAGAGCTCGTTAGTTTATTCAAAGTATTAAGAGACAACCACCAAATATTTACAAGAGACAACTACTTAGCAGTTGCTTTATTACTCTCATTAGGCGTTCGAAAAGGGGAGCTAATCGCGGCTCAGTGGCGTGAATTGGATTTTAACAATCAGCTTTGGCATATGCCAAAAGAACGAAGTAAAACTGGCGTAGCTATTACTATCCCCCTACCTCCTCCAACTATCGACTGGTTTCAAGAACTTCATGCTAGAGCTGGTGGTTCGGAGTTTGTTTTCCCATCACGACGTGCAAGTAAACGCCGTGGTTATATCTCTAGCGACACACTAAACCATGCCTTAGCAAAGCTCTTCGGAAAAAAGGTCGACAGCAATAAACAACCCTATGACAACTTACTAGGACAAGCAGGTATTGAACACTTCACCATCCATGACTTACGTAGAACCTGTCGTAGCTTGTTAGCTGAGATCAAAGTCCCCCCTCATATTGCTGAACGTTGCCTCAACCACAAATTAAAAGGTATTGAAGGTGTCTACAATCAGCATGACTATTTAGAAGAACGCAGAGAGGCTTTACGCCTATTAGCGGGTCTATTAGCTCCTCTTGTCAATGACACCCACAGCTCTACACTCTCTACCAATCCCATACTAATCATATAGTTAATCGCATACAGTTTAATTGGAAGTGATCATAAAACTAAACTAATCAAAAAAGTGATCACTCAAAAATTCTAACTAAAGTATTAATACTAATTATCATGATGAAATTCAATTACACAGAGTTACAGTTTTGGTGTTATGACGATTGTGATTATAGTAATCTAAGCAAACTTAATGAACTACCGACATGGGAGCATTAATGCTAATTCGATTTAAAAAAGGGGCTCTGTTCTAGGTATCACCTAGGAGAGAGAGATGAAAAAAGAAGTTCGACTTATCCGTTTTTACGGTATCAATGAAGCTGGACTGGCAACATTACCCCGTAAAGTTTCAGGTAGACATATTTCACGTATCTGTGTTGGTGAAGATATGGGGTGTTCCCACTGCTTCCCACACGGTATTGATACGTCAAACAGTTACCTAACGAAAGAGCAGCGAAACTGGAAAAAGTACCGCAAAACTCAGTACCGCTAATAAAAATCCTAAACGAAAACAGCACTCATTTGAGTGCTGTTTTCGTAGTGATAATTCGCTAAGTCATGATATGCAATCCGTTCTTCTGCATAAACAAAACTATGCCTAAAACTAAACTGGACTTCATTCCCATACTGCTTTTTTCTGAAATGGTGTTGACATAATTTGGACGTGACTGTAAGTTAATTATCGTAAGGTTATGTGCGACCTGTCAGCTCACGGACAAAGCGAAATGCAGCACGAAGTAATAAAACCACTTCACAAAATAATTTAGTATCTTCCACTGCGGAATGTGAGCACGCAGTATTAATCGGATGCTTTATTATGACCAAATACCCTTCAGTGAGCCAAGCAAAGGCTCATGCAAAGTACATATCAAGAACTCTAAATATCAAGCTTTCTCATGCAAAAGAGTCTGTTGCCTACATGTATAGCTGTTTCGATTTCCGTGAGCTTTGCGATAAGTCCGGCTTAGAAATTACAGAAGAGCTAGGTAAGTACATATCAACTCCAAGTGTCAGTGATTTACAGAAGCTTGTTCCACTTCTAGAACCACATATACAAGCAATACGTGAGCACATCAATCCAATTATTCACCTAGAGTCTTCGGTATTATCCAAAATAGCAAAAGGAAAACTTTACCGGCTCTCTCGTGATGTTGTCTCAGGTATGCTTTGCAAAGATACTGAAGCTGACTGGTCAGATTCAGCTTCTGTTATTAAGCTTATTGAATTCCTTGATGACTCGGTTTCTACCGTTCTCCTGCAAAGGTCTAATAAGCCAGATTCGCGTAATTATGCCAACCCTTGGATTAAACCAACCGCTCTTGGATTGAAAGTCTACGGCACTTATCATTTTAACAATAAATTCGTGGATATTGTCATCCGAGAATTCGACTTCCAATTTGATCACCCTTTAAAAGGTAACAGTATAGCGAGAAGACAGTGGTTTGGTGATTACGTTGTTGGATATCTAAGACACATTGCAGAACAACTAATTTCTCTTGGATATCAAGGCAACCTGAAACTTTGCAGAGTTAACAATCTCCGAGGTTGTGAACTCCTTGAGGATACATCTGGGGTCTATGCTACAAAAGATGATGGTCAGTCTTCAGCTTTCTACAATTTACTGATTATTGGTGGTAAATGGTCTTGTTATAAAAATGAAAATGAGAAGCCCTCCTCATTTGGTGTAGAGATACCTCTCTCAACTCTTTCTGTAAAAAATAGAGCTAAGTGAGAAAAGCGGATAATTTTAACCTAATTAACTTGCCCTTTCACTTCATCCTATATTCGTGAATCCACCTATTAGTACTTCCTCATATAGCTTGAGCGCTACCCCAATCTCAAACTAAAAGGTATAGAGAAGTTATTAACCCGCATGACTACTTAGAGGAACGAAGAGAGGCTTTATGCGAATTGGCGGTTCTATTAGTCGCCTCTTATCAATGACACTCATAAAAACATAACCCCTTTTATTAAGCGTGATTATTCCAACAACACTAAACTTGCAGAGATCAAAAAATGTCAAAAAAACTTGAGAATAGAATAGCTAAAAATTTCGATAAAGTTTTTAATTTTGAACAATTCACTAGCCAAGATCAGCTAAACATTGAACCTGTTGGACGTGATTTTCTTAATCAATTTGTAAGTGAATTTTCAAGATTGAATAGACTCTCTATTCCATTAACCGTACATCACATTGAAAACATCAATGGAATACCAACACCGACAGAATACCCAACAAGTTTTCAAAAGATAAAACACCAACTAGCATACATACAGTTCTTATATGAGGAATTAGAACGACTTCAAAATAAGCTCATTAATTTCCCTCAAGAAAACAAATTTCAACTCGACGATATCAAAGCCTTAAGTCAATCCCATGAAAAATCAGAGCAGGCTAAATTTACGCTAGGCTTGCTTGTTGGTGCTCATAATCAAGAGATGAATAACTCTTATTTTAACGAGGCAGGTAAAGCAAAAATGCAGGCTGAACAGCTAAAGTCGATTAATAAATATAATCAAAAATATGCCAAGGCACTCGAACTAACACAAAAAGTGCTTTCACATTTCTATAGTGTTGAAAGTAACCATCCTTTTAAGCCTAGTTTACTGATAGATTATATTGAAATGCTGTGCAATGAACACAAGATCGGCTACCCCAAGGATAGAAAGTCAGAAATATTTAAAGATTTTATAAACATTTGCCTCAAAGCTATCACACCTCATACAAACTGGTCAGGCTCGACAAAACATGATTATAAACATATAGATAGAAGATCGTTCAATAAAACATATAAGCCTTACATAAAGCAATTAATTACAAAATAAGCAAAGGGCTCACAGAGAGCTATCTATTAGTCATCCTCAAAACAGCAAAGTCACTCCTGAAACATACAGAGATAATCTTAAACAGGAGTGACCATGAAAATATCAAGTTCAACATCACAAACCAAATCGCCAGACCGCATCATTCGCGAAGCCGAGCGCAAAAGCATCACTTCAATTTCACGATGCACTGCTTGGAGGCTTGAGCGTAGAGGCCTTTTCCCAAAGCGTCGCCAGTTATACCCACAAAGTAACCTAGTAGGTTGGCTATTATCAGAGCTAAATGAATGGGTATCTTCCCGTCCGTCTACAAATTTAAGGTAGTGAACTATATGACTCAAAATCACATTGACCATCTTGAAATGTATATTGATGAGAACCGACAAGTAAATAGGGCTCAGGTTCTTCGGCTGCTCGGTGATATAAGCCGCTCAACACTATACCGTAGAGTGAGTTCGGGTGAGTACCCCTCTCCAGTCACTAAGCAGGGCAATAAGTCTTACTGGATTTTCAAAGATATTAAAAAAGCTCACCACCTTTATCTAATAAAAAATCAGCAATCAGCGGTTAGGGAGAGATCATGAAATCAACAGCTATAGCCTATGAGCCATTATTAACGCTATCAGATATTTATCACTATCTAAATGTAAGTATTACCACTCTGCATCGATTAGTTATAAGTGGGAGCTTGCCACCAGCATGGTTCACTCATAAAGGTACGAACTACTGGAAGTTATCTGACATAGATAAATGGCTTACATCTTAAGTCATCTATAGGCTTTAGAAGCAGGTTAACACCTGCTTTTTTTATCAAAGTAGCTGACACACTTTGAACTAATGACCACACACGTGGCTGCAAACTGAAAAGCCTTAAAACCCAGACATGGTGCATAGTCCAGGCTTAAACCGACAACTCAGTACGGCGGATATTAAATAATATACCGTCACCATACCAACCAAATGTCTAACTTTAAGAATACTAATGATGTCGATTAAAACCAAACAACGTAATTTATACAAACCTTTCGCTAAGTCATCCAAGCGCTTTTTTTGTATCAATCAACACAACTCAAGTTTAGCCGCTTACAAGGACCATGCTTATCATGTCTTCAAGCCTAAACAAAAGTCCTTAAACAAAAAGATGGTCAACACCATTATCTCTGATTACGAAATTATGCTTAGTCATTACAGTCGAGTATTCGTTGTCAGAATTGAGCTGCACCCGAATACTTACTCGGCAGACAACAAAGTCATTAGGCTGTTCTTAGAGCGACTAATAACATTCCTATCTGGCGAATACGAAAGTAAGGTTATTTATCATTGTGCCAGAGAACAAGAAACTTCAGATCTAGAGCATTACCATCTCGAACTCATGCTTAGCGCTCATAAAATTAACCATTCCAACCGAATACTCTCATTAGTTAAAGCTATGTGGGAGATGCATGCTAATGGCACCGTGTCATTTGTCGACAATCCTTTCTGCATAGTGCATAGAGGCAATAAAACCTCGCTCAAACATGCTATTTACCGATCAAGCTATCTGGCTAAAGAACACACCAAAGAACTCAATGGTAATGCTAAAGGCTTCTTAAGTAATAAGCTCCCACCAGCAAAGACCTTTGATCCTACCAATGACTTAATGCTGGTGGACCCATACATCACATTAGAGATAAATAGACGAAAGCAGGCATTTGAGGTTACTCAAACAACAGAGTCAGAGTCTAGAACCAAGACTAGTAAGTCATCAAAATATGCTTGGTTTAATACCAAGCCTCACTCTCAGCGGCTAAAAGAGTGTATCGCCTCAAAAACCACCAGTTTAAACCATCTGACTACTCCCTCTTCCACAATACAGAACAGGCAAACTTATCGATACAAGAATGCATTGGTCAATGAACTGTCTGAGGACGTGATCACTATTAAATCTAATAGTGATCACTCTAGTAGCACTCCATGAACCGAAGAGTGATCACAATTAACTTGATCAGATAGGTCATCAATAGCGAAGGCATTCAGCACATATAAACAGCATGAAACAAGTTACACCGGGGGCTTGTGAAAATAGAGTGCTCAAAGCCTTACCAGTTTTATCAGAATGCAAAACAAAGCCCATGAACCGAAGAAATAATAAAAGGTGATCACTTAAATGGTCACTAAAAACAGGAGCTGTAATGGCTAAATTCAACCTAGAGAGCCTGCCAAAATGCGGTGCTAAGACCAGAAGTGGACAGCCATGCCAACGCTACGGCAATAAGACAAATGGCCGCTGTAAGCTACATGGTGGGCGCTCTACTGGTGCAAAGACCAAAGAAGGAAAGCTTGCTGTGCGCGTTAACGCATTACTCAATAGCTTTACCTGGTACTTTAACAATCACTTCGAGATGAAAATCAAAAAGACAGATATTGAAAACGCCATCTCAGCTTACTTTCGCTTAATTGATCTCAGTAATATCACATCAACTGAACTCAATGACGAAGTGATAAACATTGTTAAAGAGTATCGAGTAGAGCTAGAGATGAGCAAATACTATATAGCTAAGCATGATGGTGCAGATGCACTACTTACCGTCCAATCAGCACTAGACCATTACTACAAAGATACAGCCGCCCAACACCTAAAATTTCATATTTACACACCCATCTACCCAGCCCCTAATTACCATAGATATTCAGGTTCAAAAGCCGAGCACGATAATGAGATTCAAATGCTCGCAAGGACTACAAGTAAGAAAGGCGCTTTTTACTCAGGACGGGATTATCCAAGTCCTGAACAAAAAGCATTCAAGAAACAACTCAAAGAAATCAGAAAGCTCTTGTAATGCCTGCTAATCATCAACTACATACAACTCATAGACACTTTTAGAATGACGCCTAGATTGACCTTAAACACAGGCTAAACAATTAATGGAAGATACGTATTGCTTAATTATATAATTTATATAAATTAGCTAATACAAACGTAATAACGTGTATATCAAAGGCGCTATAACATGACTGAACAAGCCATCTTCGACAGCATCAAGCATGCACTCGATGAAGCCCCTCGCAACCAATATACTGCTGAGATGCACCTACAAATGATCAAGTATGCAGATGAGCTCAAAAGCATCACAGCCAAGGAGTTCTGCGAAGGTGTCGGCCTTAAAAGCAGCTTTGGTACTGAATTCAGCAAAATGCGTAACTTAACGGCACGCCTTAAAGCTGCAGGCTTAAACACCGACAATTTATAACAGCCCAACTCTTATTAAAGTTTCCTCTAAGGTTTATTAAACATGGCCATTAAAAAAACAGAACTCTATTCCTCTCTTTGGGCAAGTTGTGACGAACTGCGCGGCGGTATGGACGCCAGTCAATACAAAGATTACGTACTCACTATGTTGTTTATGAAGTACGTTTCAGACAAATTTAAAGGCGACCCATATGGCATGATTGTCGTACCAACGGGCGCTAGCTTTGATGACATGGTAGAGCTTAAGAGTGATAAAGAGATTGGCGACGGTATCAATAAAATCATCGCAAGCCTTGCTGAAGAGAATGATCTCAAAGGCGTTATAGATGTTGCCGATTTCAACGATGAAGATAAGTTAGGCAAGGGTAAAGAGATGGTTGACCGTCTCACTAAGCTAGTGGGTATCTTCCAAGGCTTAGACCTATCAGACAATCATGCCGATGGTGACGATTTACTCGGTGACGCTTATGAATATTTAATGCGCCACTTTGCAACAGAGTCTGGCAAATCTAAAGGCCAGTTCTATACACCTTCAGAAGTCTCTCAAATTCTAGCTAAAGTCGTTGGCATTAGAAAAGACACACAGCAAGATGCAACCGTTTACGACCCGACCTGTGGTTCTGGCTCTCTGCTACTAAAAGCCAGCGATGAAGCCCCACGCGGGCTGTCTATCTTCGGGCAAGAGATGGACAATGCCACCAGCGCATTAGCGCGAATGAACATGATTTTGCATAACAATGCTACTGCAAAAATTACCCAAGGAAATACACTCGCCAACCCTCAATGGAAAGACGCTGCCGATAAGCTAAAGACCTTTGACTTTGCAGTCGCTAACCCGCCGTTTTCTAATAAAAACTGGACCAGTGGTTTAAACCCAAAAGAAGATTTATATAAACGCTTCATCTGGGGTACTCCACCAGAGAAGAACGGTGATTACACCTTCTTACTGCACATTATCACCAGCTTAAAAAGCACTGGTAAAGGTGCGGTGATTTTGCCACATGGGGTGTTATTCCGTGGCAATGCAGAATCTGACATTCGTGAGAACCTTATTAAGCAAGGCTACATTAAAGGTATAATAGGCCTACCTGCTAACTTGTTCTACGGCACGGGCATTCCTGCTTGTATTATTGTGATTGATAAAGAACACTCACAAAAAGCCGCAGCATCAGCAGATGGTCATATCGAAGGCCGTTCAATCTTTATGATCGATGCCAGCAAAGGGTTTATTAAAGACGGTAATAAAAACCGCTTACGCAGCCAAGATATTCACAAAGTCGTCGATGTGTTTAATAAAGGGCTCGAGTTAGAACGCTTTAGCCGCTTAGTCACCATTGATGAAATTGCCAGCAACGACTACAACCTTAATATTCCCCGTTATATTGATTCAAGCGAGCCAGAAGACTTGCACGACCTAAGTGCTCACCTGCAAGGCGGCATTCCTAATAAAGATATCGATGCACTTGAACATTACTGGCAGGTATTTCCAAACATTCGCGCTACGTTATTTAAGCCAGAACGTGAGGGCTATAGCTATGGCTTAATAGCGGCCAACAAAGTGAAACCCATTATTCTGGCCCACGCCGAATTTAAACACTTTGCTAGCCGTAGCCTACTGCCATTTAAAGCTTGGTTAACAAACGCAGCACTACCAGAAATAGCGCAAGACGACAGCCCTAAAGAACTGATTAATGAAATCTCAGAGAGCTTATTAGCAAGTTACGCCAACAGTGATTTACTGAGTAAGTACGATATCTATCAGATATTGATGGATTACTGGGGCGATACCATGCAAGACGACGTCTACGTGCTCATTCAAGACGATTGGAAAGCAGGAAAAGTTTTGCGTGAGCTGGTGGCCATTAAAGGCGAGACATCTAGCAACAAGAGTAAAGAAATACCAGATTTAGTGATTGCTAAGAAGAAGTACAAAGCCGAGCTTATTCCACCTAACCTAATCGTAGCGCGTTACTTTGCCAAACAACAAAGCGCCATTGACGAGCTACAAGCTAAACAAGATGCAGCGACCCAAGCCCTTGAAAACTATCTTGAAGAACATGGTGCTGAAGAGGGATTATTAGTCGAAGCCATTAACGACAAAGACAAAATCACCAAAGCGAGCGTAGCGGCACGTACTAAGCGCGCAACTGATATTGAAGAACTAAAAGGACTTAAGCAGGCCACCAAGTTATTTAATGCAGATACAGCAGCTAAAAAAATGGTCAAAGAAGCTCAAGAAGCGCTCGATTTAGCCGTATTTAACCAATACCCAAAACTCAATATTAATGAAGTGAAAAATCTGATTGTTGAAGATAAATGGCTCGCCAAGCTACAACACAACATCATCGCTGAAATTGAGCGTGTCACGCAGCAAATGGCTAACCGCGTTAAACAGTTAGAAGAACGTTACAGCGCACCACTTCCAGCATTAACTCAATCGATAGATGACTTGAGTGACAAAGTTTCAATCCACCTGAAAGCAATGGGTTTGGAGTGGACGTTATGAGTCAATTAGCTTCAAACCAAGTAATACCTGATGGGTATCAGCAGACTGACGTTGGGGTGATACCCGTGGACTGGCAATGTCTTTCGATTGGTGAGCTACGCCCATTTGTGACAAGCGGTTCAAGAGGTTGGGCTACTTTCTATTCAGCACATGGTGACCCTTTTGTAAGAATAACAAACATGTCGCGTGAATCTGTCGATCTAGATATGACAAATACGAAGTTTGTTTTATTACCTGAGCAGTCATCCGAAGGAAAACGTACATCTCTTGAAAATGGGGATATTCTGATCTCTATTACTGCAGATATCGGAATTTGCAGCTATATAAATGAAAAGTTAGCTAAACCTGCATTCATTAATCAGCATATTGCACTTGTTCGGTTCGATAAGCTAGAAGTTAACTCACAATTTGTTGCACATTTTTTGTCATCTGAAAACGTACAAAAGCTGTTTAAAGGTTCCGCTGATCAAGGTGCAAAAGCAGGTATGAACCTTGAGGCTATACGAAAGATTAGAACAGCAATTCCATCAATTGAAGAACAAACCGCAATAGCCAATGCCCTGTCGGATGTAGATGCCTTGCTGAGCGAGTTAGAAAAACACATCGCTAAAAAACAGGCGATTAAAACTGCCACTATGCAGCAACTGCTCACAGGCAAGACCCGCTTACCGGCCTTCGGTTATCATCAAGAATCTGCTGATTCTGAAGGCGAACTAGAAGATACAGTTAAAGGCCAACTGAAAGGCACCAAATCCAGCGAACTCGGTGGGATACCTGAGGATTGGGAGGTTAAATTACTTGATGAACTATCAATTATCTCTAGATTAGCTGGCGCTGAATACACAAGTATGTGGAAAGAAGATCCAAAGGGGGGAATCATTGCTCTGAGAGGTTTTAATATAGGTAAAAACACCTTAATCAATCGTGATTTAACCAGGATTACTGATTCATTATCAAAAAAATTAAAACGTTCGAAACTAACCAAAGGTGATGTTATATATCCGTGTGTTGGCTCTATTGGTAATGCGGCAGTTATTTATGAAGATAATAAATATCACATACAACAAAATATTGCTCGAATCTCACCTATATCATCGAAACTTCATCCAGAATATCTATGTTATTACCTGATGAGTGAGATGGCACTGAAAGAAGTTGAACGGTTTACTGCCACAACTAGTCAGCCTAGTGTGTTGGTAAGTAGTTTGAGGAAATATAGAATACCTTTTCCTAAACTTAAAGAACAAACCGCCATCGCCGCCATCCTCTCAGATATGGATGAAGAGCTTCAAGCCTTAAGCCAACGCCTAAGCAAAACCCGCCAAATCAAACAAGGCATGATGCAAGAGCTGCTAACAGGCAGAACCCGCTTGCCGTTTGATAAACAAGCTGTACAGGTCGGAGAGGCATAAATGGCTGAAGCTTTAGATAAGGACATCATCAATGTTAGCCAGTTATTGCAATTGGCTAACTTAACAATTCCGACTTACCAGCGTCCCTATAAATGGACCGCACGTAATATTAATCAGCTGTTTCAAGATTTTGACGTCCATCAACGGCAGTCGGCTTATCGTTTAGGTACTGTGGTATTTCACCAAGACTCTCAACAAGAGCATGACAATGCTGTCACCCTAAATATTGTTGATGGTCAACAACGCACATTAACCTTGGTGCTGGCAGTACATGCCATTATTGAGCAGCGGTTAGATACGCTTGAGCGGCAAGACTTAGCTGAAAAACTGACAACCTTAAAAGAGTGTGTCGATGACTTTATGCAAAACCAGCAGTTCGAAAGCGAAATAAGCCAGCGTAATCTGCATCAAAATTATCTAGAGGTTAAACGCTTAGTCAGCCGCCATGAGTTTACTGAAAGTCATATCGAATTTTTATTAAACAAGTGTGAAGTGGTGGTTTTTACCCTTACCGACATTTCTGAAGCTTTTCAGTTTTTTGATTCACAAAATGCCCGAGGTAGAGATTTAGAGCCACATGATTTACTCAAAGCTTTTCACTTACGTGAATTTAGTGATGCTGAAAATGAGCTAAAAGGCACAACTGTTGCTAGTTGGGAAGCGCTAGAAAGCGATGAGCTTGCCGCGTTATTTGCTGAGTATTTATATCGTATTCGCCAATGGGCATTGGGTCATTCCGCGCGTTACTTTGGCAAAAATGAAGTAGTGCTGTTTAAAGGAGTCAATATAGACCGCATTGACCACTTCCCCTATGTAGAATCGCTGCGTATTACTCATCACTATGTTGATGAATATAACCAGCAGTATCATAGAAAAATTGATGGTCAGTATAAAACCTTCCCATTTCATCTCGATCAGATGATTATTAACGGCCGTCGTTTTTTTGAAATGGCTGCGCATTACCAAAACCAAGTCAGTGCAATTGTGAGTGAGGAGCACGGTGCATCTGAGTATTTGTCAGGGCATAAACTAACTGACCATGCACAGGATATTTTGAACACCTTAAATAGCTATTCAGCTCGCACACGTACTGGCGATGGCTACGTAAGATCTATGTTTGATTGTGCGCTGATATTTTACATTGATAAGTTTGGTGATGCCTCACTTTCAACGGCCATTGAAAAAATCTTTATCTGGGCGTATTCACTACGCATAAAACAGCAAGTATTGCAGTTAGCAACCATGGATAACTATGTATTGTCGCGTAATTTATTTCGTACGATAAAAGATGCAACAACGCCTTCTGATGTACTGACGATTGCGCTTAGTACCTTAACCGATGCCGATAATAAGAATAATGCACGAAAAGGGAACGCAGCTAAAGATCCTCTGGTGAAGCTGTTTAAAGGGATGAACTACTATGAGTAATGTCACAAGCCTAAACAATGATTGCGATGAGATTAAAGAGCTCTCGATTAAACAGTTACTCAGTGATAGCGCGACCTATATTGTTCCCATGTATCAAAGGAACTATGCCTGGGGTGAGGGTGAAATCAATCAGCTTATTCAAGATGTCGTTGATTATCAGCAAAAAGGTAATGCT
Organism: Shewanella sp. KX20019; assembly: GCF_016757755.1. Taxonomy (NCBI): domain Bacteria; kingdom Pseudomonadati; phylum Pseudomonadota; class Gammaproteobacteria; order Alteromonadales; family Shewanellaceae; genus Shewanella; species Shewanella sp. KX20019. Next base: position 4,930,267 of record NZ_CP068437.1, read on the forward strand.
CGCTATTACATTGGCACCTTAGTTGTATTTGAACGTACAGACGGTAGCTTTGAAATCATTGATGGTCAGCAGCGCTTTACCACTTTATCGCTTATCGCAACGTATCTTAAAAGCTCGGCTCTTGATTCTACTGCTAGCGTGAGCATGGAATGGTACCAGCAACTCAATATTGCTTTTGAAAGCCGACCTAAATCCACTGATACCTTTTTAGCCTTATCACAACGTAAGGCCATACATTTACTCAATGGAGAAGAGTATAACGAAGGCATAGTTAACGGCTATTCGCTGATCAAAAAAGCGTTAAAGCAATTAACGACCATCTCCTTAAATGATTTTACCTACTATCTTTTTCACAACGTGCAAATTATGCGTGTTGATGTGCCCAAAGACACCGACTTAAATCACTATTTCGAAGTGATGAACAATCGCGGCGAGCAATTAGAAAAGCATGAAGTGCTTAAAGCAAAAATGATGTCGGTACTGAATACCATAGAAGATAAAGTGGATAAGCAGCAAAGCATCAATACACTGCAAAAGGTATGGGAAGGCTGCGCGAATATGGAACGCTATATTCAATATGGTTTTTCACCCAATGAACGCCATACCTTATTTGGTAAAGATGATTGGGGGCAATTTTCAGCGGTAGATTTTGATGACTTAGTGAGCAGTTTAACCCATGATGCTGACATCAATAATACCAATGCCTTTTCTCTAGCCGAAATAGTTAAAAAGCCTTTAGCAAATAGCAGTACAAAAGCAAGCAATAAAGAAGATGTGCCAGATAGATTCAATAGTGTTATTAACTTTTCTAACTTTTTACTGCATGTGCTAAGAGTGTATACCCAGCAAGATATTGCCTTAGATGATAAACAGCTCATAGCACAATTTGATAGCCACTTATTAAAAACTGAGGAACCGATTGAACAGGTTAAAGCATTCATATTTGCTTTGCTTAAATGCAAATATTTGTTCGACCAATACATCATTAAACGCGAGTATAGCCAAGGTAAGGATGGTTGGAGCCTTAAGCGGTTAAAGTGGTACTCGAAAGAAAGCCAAAGCTTTATCAATAGCCTTGATGACGATACTGGAAATGAATTTGAAGACAGTGAAGATGGTTACGACGGTATTAATCGCCAGTGTTTAATGTTGTTAGCGGCTTTTCATGTGTCAACACCAACGTTGGTGTACAAACATTGGTTAAACGCCGCACTGTACTTTCTTTATCAGCAAGAGTCTGTTGATGCCACAAAGTATTTAAAACATCTAAGAAGAACCGCTAAGCGTTTTGTCTTTGATCGCTTTTTGGCTGTTGGCGAGAGTAAGTCATATTACGAGATGATCTATAAAACCAAGAAAAATGTTTTCCCTAGAAACATTACAACTGAAGATATTAATGTCGATAAGCTTCGCTTTGGGGAAATTGAAAACAATTTCGTCTTCAATTATTTGGATTTTCTACTTTGGCGTAAAGGGAAAGGCCAAGATGCGGTGGTAACTGAATTTGAATTTACCTTTCGTAGCTCTGTAGAGCACTTCTACCCTCAACATCCGATGGATGGTTTTCTACCTTTAGAAACCGATGCTCTTCACGAGTTCGGTAACTTGTGTCTAATTAGCCACAGTAAAAACTCACGCTTAAGCAACTTTCCCCCTAAGGCTAAACTCGCTCACTTTGCCGCGAATATAAAACAGAAGCGCATTGATAGCTTAAAACTTTATCAAATGATTAAGTTAGTTGAAGACAAAGGCAATTGGGGCGAGACTGAAATTGTTAGTCATGGTAAAGAGATGTTGAGCACTTTATGTCGTTCAACCAAAAGTTAGAACCTTCTGTTTTCATAAATTGGCTGATACATGGAGTAGTACATGAAGCAAGAATTGAGAAATGCGTATATTGCTAGGATAACGACTGAAATGGCCGAAGTGTTAACTGGTGCTAGGTTTGAGCAGTTCGGTTACATTATCGTAGAACATTATTTTGGTGATTATGAGTTAAATCATAGGGGCACTAATTTATCAGGGGCTCCTGTAGGTCACGTAGTTGATACATTTTCTACATGTGGAAAGCTAGTTTGTGAATATAGTTCCGATGCCAATTACTTCAGCGATTTTAGTAAAATAGAAAATGATAAAACTCATGCTCTCAATCACTACTCCGCAACCTTAGAAACTTTATTTTTATTAAGCAATCGAGTGTGTCCACCAATCAGACAGCGACAAGTCACCGAGTTGATATCAAATACTGCATCTAACAACGTTGTTGAGCTGATAATTTGGGATGCACGTAAAACAGCCGAGTATATCGTCGATGACTTGTTATTCGATGAGACTGTTACTGAACGTCTAGCTCATTTCCTCCCATCGGTCCAAACCATCCGTAATGAATCTGCTATTAACTTAACTCTTCCAAAAATAGAAGCCTCTTACCAAGCAAGAGAGACAATAGAAGGTGAATTATCAAGCCAATTACTTGCTGGTAACTCAGTAGTTATTGTTGGGTTTAGTGGGACAGGAAAATCTAATCTATCAGCAGCTATTGCTAACTCAATAAAAAATGAGTTTGATATATCTCTTTGGTTAGACGCTTCAGAATTATGGGACATCAATAATCTTGGTACTTACGATGTGTTTAGAAATGGTCACCATTTAAATATTCTTGGGCTTTTACGTTCGAAGAAAGTGCTTTTAGTGCTTGATGATTTACTTGCCCCCGTATCTCAAAATCAACTTGAAGCTTTATGTGAAAATGGTTCTACAATTCTAGTTACTCGAAGAGATAATATTGATAAAAAAGATTGGCTGCTTCCACTTCTAAGCACCGAAGTAGCAAAGCAAATATTAGAATATGAAATAGAAACTCCCTGCCCAGATAAACTGTTTAACAAAGTATACGATATCGTTGGTGGCTACCCGCTCATCTATGCATTAATGAATACAAATATGCATTCTGATGACTATGACTGGAGCGACATTGAAAGTGACTGCGATGCCATTTCTGAATATGAAGATGATAGAAACCAGTTACTAACTGAGCGGTTACTTGGCCATCTCTTAGGACATTTATCCACTCAACTTTCATTTTTAAAGGCATGTAAGACTAAGGTTATTGATCATGATTTTGCAAAAGCCTCAATCAAATCAATCGGAATAAAGAAGCTCATCAAATCAACAATTATAACCAAACCAAGTCTTGGTTTTTTTAAAATTCATGATGTCATATTTGCAGCATTAGCAAATATTGACGCAGGTCAGACAGATATTGCAGACCTATTACAAGGCTATCTCGAAAACAGTGAAGCTGTAAACTGGTCCTCCTTCTTACGGGTTTCACACAGACACAACGAGCTGATTTATAGCCTTTATAAGTCAACAGGGAAGAGTATCTACCTATATTCGTATTTGATTGCCAGTGTCCCGGCAACTTTAGTTAAAGAGGAAATCACTTCTCCTTCAGTACAATTTGAAGCAGTTAAAAATAATTTACCTGAAATTGATCGAATCCAAGTTGCTGCACTAATCGAATCGATAGAGAACCTATATTTATTGGATAAAGAAACATCCGAAGATTTAGCAAAAGATCAGTTAGAACCGATACTACCGATATTTTTAGAGTTAATAAGCCTTGTCGTTGGCAATACGGAATTACTGAAATTAATTAGGCATCACTACGCTAAATGTTTACTTAGGTTAAACCAAGAGCCTGAGGCTGAAATCGAGTTTTTTACTTTAAGCCAAGAACACCCTTCCATGTATGAAGCCAAACTCCAATTGGCTCGAATCTATGCTAGAACAGATAGAGCAGATGATACAAAAACACAAATAGAAGAAATATTAGACGCTTGGGATACCGAAAGTCGTCCATCTATATCTGTCGCTCTAGCTTCTTTTGAACTAGTTTCTCGCAGTTCAATGAAAGCATTTAAGAGTGAGTTGAATAGCAAATACTCAGACCTTGTAGCGTTAATAATAAAAGAAGCTATGGCATTTGGTTATGATCACTCATATAGAGCTTTTGGAGTTTTTTCTGGTGATTGGGCCTATAACCACCCTGAAAAATTTTTAGATATATTCAATTATTTACCATTACCCCACTTGTCATCTATTCCTGATAATTATACCAAAAACTCTATTGGTGATTTATATCGTGAAGCAGGAAAAATTTGTTTGAGAGCTGACGAACCAAAAGCCGATGCATACTTAAGTTTAGCTATAGATTTTTACGAGTCAGTACCGAGCCAAAGTCCTTTTAACTTGCGCAGAATAGCTGAAACATATTGTTTAAAAAAACGTTATGACACTTCAGAATCAATATGCCTATCTCTTCTGAATCAAAGTCAGAAAGATCCTTTTGTTTACTTCTGGTTATCAAAATCGCTAATTGGATTAAGTAGGATACCTGAGGCATTAGCGAATATTGATACAGGGATTGAGAAACTAGAAAGTTACCCAGAAACCTTTAAAGCTGCATTCTTGGAAGTTAAGAGCGATATTCATCGAGAAACCGGTTTAAATGATTATATAACATTACTTACAGAAGCAGCTGGACTCACTGATTCACCTAAGTACAAATCACAATTAGAAGATAAAATACTCAATGAAGGCAGTACGAAATGAGCACTGTAGGCCATAGATAAAGAGGATCGCATTCGCACTTGTTACCAACATTATTGTTTGCGGTACATAGGCCGTGAACACATGAACAATGCTTCGCTAAGAGAGCGCTTCGGTATCGAAGGGAAAAACAGCGCCACGGTGAGCGAGTAATAAAAGATGCTGTGAGTGCTGGACTGGTTAAGCCCTATGACGCAGATGCTGGCACCAAAGCTATGCGCTACGTTCCACACTGGAGCTAATTTGCTTGATAGTTGCTTGATTGAATGCGTGTAATTTGATACTAATTAGCTGGATTGAACTTTAACCTGCTGATTTTAAGAACTTAAATTTGTTTGATCGTTGCTTGATAGCAAAGGTTTGATTGAAAGGAATTAATTGATGAGTACCGTAGGCCAAAAAGAGCGTGCCACCCAAGAGCGCGTTGTCAGATTTTTCCGTGATCAACTGGGTTATGACTATTTAGGTAACTGGGAATATCGCGAAGATAATCGCAACATTGAAACTGGTCAACTCATCAAATGGCTTAGTCACCGTGGTGTATCTGAAGCCTTGATAAAGCGTACATTGCGCAAACTAGATATTGCGACTGCCCTCGGTGAAGGCAAAAACCTCTATGACGCTAACAAAGAGGTCTATCGCCTATTACGTTATGGTGTCAAAGAGAAAGAAGGTACTGGTGAGCAGAATAAAACTGTTTGGTTAATCGACTGGGAAAATGTTGAAGCCAATAATTTCACTATAGCGGAAGAAGTATCTGTAAAAGGAGAGAATAAAAAGCGCCCTGACATAGTGCTTTATGTAAACGGTATTGCTCTTGGGGTGATCGAACTAAAACGTTCATCTGTATCGGTGAGCGAAGGCATTCGACAAAACCTCGATAACCAGAAAAAGTCATTTATCCGCAACTTCTTTACCACCATGCAATTAGTTATGGCTGGTAATGATACCCAAGGCATTCGCTACGGTACCATCGAAACCACAGAAAAATACTATCTTGAGTGGAAAGAACCTGAAGGTGATCATTCTCTGCCACAATCAGATGTTCAGTGTGAGACGCTACTCGATACTCACTTAGCTCAGTTATGTGATAAAAAAAGATTTTTACAATTGATCCATGAATTCATCGTGTTTGATGCCGGAGTAAAAAAAACCTGCAGGCATAATCAGTTCTTTGGTATTCAAGCAGCTAAAAAGCATGTCGCCTCCCACTCTACTAACAAGCAAGGTGGCATAATTTGGCACACCCAAGGCTCGGGTAAAAGCTTAACCATGGTGTGGTTAGCTAAGTGGATCCGTGAAAATGTCACGGACTCACGCGTACTTATTGTTACTGACCGTACAGAGCTAGATAAACAGATTAAAAAAGTTTTCTCTGGCGTCGATGAACAGATCTATCGAACCAAAAGTGGCCAAGATCTCGTTGCAACACTGAATAACCCTAACCCTTGGTTAATGTGTTCGATTGTTCATAAATTTGGTCGCAATGGTGAAATAACAAAAGAAGAGGATAAAGACGAAGCAACGACTGACTATATTGAAGCCTTAACGAAAAGCATTCCGAGTGACTTCAGCGCAAAAGGTAAGTTGTTTGTTTTTGTGGATGAGTGTCATCGAACTCAATCAGGGAAATTGCACACTGCAATGAAGGTCATCTTGCCTGAAGCAATGTTTATCGGCTTTACAGGCACGCCATTAATGAAAAAGGATAAGAAAAAATCCTTAGAAGTATTTGGTCCCTATATTCATACCTACAAATTTAACGAAGCTGTCATTGATGGTGTGGTTTTAGACTTGCGTTATGAAGCCCGAGATATCGATCAGCACTTAACATCACAGAAGAAAGTAGACCAATGGTTTGAAGCCAAGACCAAAGGCATTTCTAATCTAGCCAGAATGCAGCTCAAACAAAAATGGGGCACCATGCAAAAGGTGCTCTCTAGCAGGTCTCGCCTAGAGCAGATAGTAAGCGACATCCTCATGGATATGGAAATAAAACCTAGACTGATGGATGGTCGCGGCAATGCCATGTTGGTATGCGCCAGTGTTCACCAAGCCTGTGTTGTATATGACCTATTTAGTAAAACTGATTTAGCGGGTAAATGCGCGATTGTGACCAGCTACCTACCTCATGCCAGTACCATAAAAGGTGAAGAGTCTGGTGAAGGCTTAACTGAAAAGCTATTCAAGTACGATACCTATCGCAAGATGCTAGCTGATTATTTTGAACAGAATGAAACCGATGCCGCAAAACGAGTTGAAGAGTTTGAAGAAGCAGTTAAGCAGCGCTTTATTGATGAACCTGGGCAAATGCGTCTGCTTATCGTGGTTGATAAGCTGTTAACTGGTTTTGATGCACCTTCTGCTACCTACCTGTACATAGATAAGAGCATGGCAGATCACAATCTATTCCAAGCTATATGTAGGGTAAACCGTTTAGACGGTGAAGATAAAGAGTACGGCTATATCATCGACTATAAAGATTTGTTTCGCTCCCTAGATAAAGCAATTAAAGATTACACCGCAGAGGCTTTTGATGGTTACGACCAAGATGATGTGGCAGGCCTACTAAAAGACCGTTTAGTGCAATCTAAGGAAGATTTAGATATTGCATTGGAAACTGTTCGCGCTCTTTGTGAACCCGTTAAAGCGCCGCGTGATACTAAAGATTTTATTCACTATTTTTGCGGTGAATCTGGCGTTGAGCCAAATGATCCCGATGAACGAACCGAGAAAGAAGCACTACGACTCACGCTATATCAAGCCACAGCTAAGTTATTAAGAGCTTTTGCCAATATAGCTAATGAGATGGAGCAAGCTGGGTACTCTGCATCTGAGGCAGAAAAAATTAAACAAGAAGTCATTTACTACGAAAAAGTACGTGATGAAATCAAATTGGCTAGTGGTGACTTGCTTGAAATGAAGCGTTTTGAGCCCGCTATGCGTCACCTTTTAGATATGTATATTCGGGCTGATGATAGCGAACAACTGATCGATTTCGAGGAGCTAGGCCTTATCGATTTGGTCGTGAATAACAACGGTGAAGGATTAGACTCTTTACCAAAAGACTTGCGCGAAAATGAAGAAGCCATGGCTGAGTCTATCGAAAATAACGTCCGTAAAACCATTGTCGATGAAAACCCAATCAATCCAAAATACTTCGAACAAATGTCATCACTACTCGATGAGATTATCCAGCAACGTCGTGAAAAAGCACTTAACTATCAAGAATACCTAGAAAGGATTCGAGAGTTGGCCAAGAAAGTTGTTAATCCTAGCGGTAATCGCAGCGCTAGTTATCCAGAATCTGTCGATACGGCGGCAAAGCAATCCTTATACGATAATTTAGGTAATGATGAAGTTCTAACAACTAAAATTGATACCGCTGTAAGGTATACAAAAAAAGCGGAATGGTTAGGTGACCGATTCAAAGAGCGTGAAATAGCAAATGCAATTCGCCAAGAAACAGCGAGCTATAAAGTTGATATCGTAGAAGTTATGGGGCTTGTTAAAGCTCAGAAGGAATATCATTAATGCCATCAAATGATAGCGACCACATTGAAATTAGTGGCATTCAAGTTCAGGTCAACCGAAAGGACATTAAAAACTTACACCTAAGTGTATTGCCTCCTAATGGTCGTGTCCGCTTATCAGTACCGCACACCACAAGCGAGCAAGCCATTCGCCTTGCGATTATTACCAAGCTAGCCTGGATCAAGAGGCAGCAGAAAGATTTCGCTGCTCAACCTCGCCAATCAAGCAGAGAGATGGTTCGCGGTGAGAGCCATTATCTTTGGGGCCAGCGTTACCGTCTCAGTATTGTTGAGGCTTCTAGCAAGCATGTTGTGACAATAAAAGGGAATACTAAGTTGGAGATATCAGTGGCCAATACAACGACCACAGATAACCGTTTGAAATTACTAAACGACTTTTATAGAAAACAGATGCAGGACTCACTGATAAAACTACTCCCTCATTGGCAACAAAAACTAGACGTTCAATCTAGCAGTGTTTGTATTAAGAAGATGAAAACCAAGTGGGGTAGCTGTAACATTCAAGCAAAGAGATTGTGGCTCAACCTAGAGCTCGCCAAAAAGCCTCCTGAATGCATGGAATATATTTTGGTACATGAGCTAACTCATCTCATCGAACGTCATCACAACGACCGTTTTAGAGCCATTATGGATAAACATATGCCTGATTGGAAAGAACGAAGAAACCTACTTAACAGCTTACCGCTAGCATATGAAGATTGGAGTTATTGATGGATTATTCTGAAAAAGTTAATAGTGCCGCTAAAGCACAGGCGAAAGAGATCTGGAAGCTGCTTGAGTATATCCGTGGCGCTTCACCAATCTCTGATTATCGTTCGCTTGCTTACGCTCTCTTGTTTATTCGATACATGCAGGACAATAGTGGCCAACATTTCGAAGCCCCAAGGTTTAATTCTTTTAATGCTATTAGAGAGCATATTGATCATCTCACAAAATTTTGTTCAGATTTAGGTCTATTCTCTGAAGAGTTAGGTCATATTACTAGTCATCATATTTTAGAAATTTTAATAAAGAACAATAACATAGATGAAGAATATGTAAGGATTGCTCTCCGTAGTAATGTTGATAACAGAAGTAAAGCAGTAACTAGATTTACTTTAAGTGAGTTAAATACCCTTTTTGCTGAAAATGAGTCAAAATCTGGTAGCGAGTTTTATACACCTAGAGACGTTAATAGGCTTGTTACAACTTTAGGCCTGACCTATTCTCCCAAGACAATTTGTGACCCATTTGCTGGTGGCGGTAGCACCGCATTTTCATTTCATGAAGCCCTTGAAGGAGAAGTAACAATTGATACTCAGGAAATGAACAGTGACGTTCATTTCCAAATTATTGTTAGTCGAATTTTAAGAGGTGTCCATGGTAATGATTTCATAGGAGATTCGATTACTCGACCCGAATATACAAGGAATAGTTATGACCTAATTGTTTCATTCCCCCCATTTGGGTTGAAGATCCCAAAGTCAACTAGACAAGATATTATTAGTAGCTCAAATAACCCATGGCTTGATCTTGCTTGGGGACTGCCAGAATCCAGAAGTGATTGGTTTGTATGCTTATCAATGTTGTCAGCTTTAAAAAACCAAGGAAAGCTCATTATTGGCATGTCGTTGAGTTCGTTAACGAGAGCTGGAGCAGAAAGTCATATTAGGCAAGTATTAACTTCTGAAAAAGTAATTGAAAAAATCATTTTGCTCCCTAAAGGAATTCATTACTCTACCAATATATCAACTGTTTTATTGGTTCTGGATGCGAACCATCAACAAAGCCAAGAGGGCATTCGCTTTATCGATGCCTCACTCTTCTACGAGCCCCGCAGAGGTAGAAATACGCTATCTAATGACAATATTAAAAAAATAGTAGAGTCTTGCCATTCCGATGGACGCTTTAGCGCCACAATTCCTCATGAAGAAATTGCTCACAACAATTACAATTTAGACCCTAGTTTATATATTGAAAAAACAATAAAAGTTAGCCAAGTACAATTAACCAACTTCCGTGGATATACCAACTTTACAATACCTTTGCATGACTCTCTAACTGTTTTAGTTGGTGAAAATGGAGCTGGTAAAACATCAATATTAGAAGCTATTGCATGTGGTTTAGGCCCATTTTTAACAGCTATGCCTGATGCTAAAGGTAAATTGATACGCAGATCTGATATTCATGTTGGTCCTAATGGAATTGCTGATTCAGCTCGCATATCAATGGATACAGCATCAAGTCTGAGTTGGGATTTAGCGACTAAAGGTTCTGACAGAAACACTTTAGCAAAAATTGGGACGCTGGCTCTTTCCGACTTTGCGAATCAAATAGTGGATACCAATAAGGAATATCCGCTAATCGCCTATTATGGAACTAATAGAGCATTATCCACATCAAGTGGAAAGGTTTCTATCAGTCCGTTTGAGAAGGTTCAACGTGGCGAAGGGTATGATTCAGCATTAGATGCCAAGATTAATTATGGCATATTAAAAAATTGGTTTTCTAAAATTGAGGTCGATGAGCTAAAGCTCAGGGATGAAAAGAAGAAGCACACTTTCACTCACCCTGCAAAGCAGTTGATATCTCGCGCGGTTAAACAAATTGTCGAAAGGGTTCATGATGTAACTTTCGATAAAAACTCTAACGACGTAGTTGTATCTTGGAAAAATGAACAAAATCGGCTCATTTTATTAGGCCTTGAACAGCTAAGTGAAGGCTACCGGAATATGGTGGCGCTCACCATTGATCTTGTTAGAAGAGCCTATCTTTTAAACCCTAAGTCAGATTCCCCTCTAGATGTTTCAGGTGTTGTTTTAATTGATGAAATCGAACTTCACTTACACCCTCGTTGGCAACAAAGGGTACTTGATGACTTAACTGCACTATTCCGTAATCTACAGTTTATTGTCACAACACATAGTCCACAAGTGTTAACCACTGTTAGAGGTGAGTCTATTAGGGCTGTATCTAGCTCAATGAAGGAAGCAGAGATGGTTGATTCTCCATTTGGAGGAGAAAATAGCCGTGTAATGCAGCAGATTTTGTTTGTTAACCCGAGACCAGACACTGTGGTATCGGAAAAGCTCAAAGAGTACTTCTCTTTGATTGAAACTGGTGACGGGGAGAAAGCCAAAGCACTTGAACTAAGAGAAGAGCTGGTCCAGTTAACAGATGGTACTGAACCAATGCTAATGGAAGCTGACTTGGCCATAAAACGTGTTAGTTGGATGAAATCTAGAAAGAGTAAATAATGTCAATTCAAGATATTGAAGAACCTGAATTGCTCCGAGATTTCAGGATTGAAACCCCTAATGCCACTTGGAATCAGTTAAGAGCAAATTCCAATGTAAATAATACGGTAAAGATTACGGCGATAAAGAAAACGGGTGGTTTATGTGTGTATTGTGAGCATAGATTAATAGCCAAGAATGATTCTCAGTTAGAACATTTTTATCCGAAAAATGGAAACGACAACTATGAATTTGGCGATGGAGTGCCTAACAGAGCTATAGAATGGGCAAACTTGTATCCTGGTTGCTTAGGTGGCACAGCTCAAGCATCACACTTCACTATTAAGCAAGATATAGATTTTCGGACTGGCGCGAATAAAAGGAATAAAAACAGGCTAACATGTGGGCAGAAGAAAGGAGAAACAGATCCAGATGGTGTTTTCATTTCCCCATTAAAGCTAAACAATCAAAATCCTATTTATTTGTTCAATGAAGCTGATGGCTCTATATCCTTAAACGAAGAAGCTTGTACTTCTCAAAACATACCAGTTGAATTAGGAACTAGCCATTTGACGAGATTGAATTTAGACAGTCAAAGGTTAAGAGATGCAAGGTTGGCACTAGCGAGTTCTCTGAGAAGTGAATTTAATAAAGCATTTGCGATTGATGCTGATAATGTTGGTGAATTAATCGATGACTGGTTAGCGCTTGATGAAGACGGTATTTACTCATACCCATTTATTAGCTTAATTTTTGGTAAATATACTTAACTATTAAAAATAGGTTTCGCCAGACATAAAATGATCTCAGTTAGTATTCCTAATGTGTTTCGAGTAACAACATTTACCCAATACAGACTGCATTTACGGGACTAAAGTGGTGACTAAAACTAAAATCAAACCATGACAACAACATTAAGCAACTGTAATTAAATACATTAATACCAGCTCGCTACATTCAGATCCAGAACGTTGAATAGGGTTTACTCTCACTTGTTATGAGCAACGCTTCAGGTCTCGAAGGGTTGCTACTTTACTCAGCAACCCTCCTTATCGACCAGCCTCTTCGATCTTATTTTTAGCCCATCAAGTATTGCATCGCGAATATAAACAGGGAAGCTATCGGGTAACTGCGCTTGTACTTTTTCCATCACCAAATCAACGGAGCTGGCTATCTCGCGCATGATAGCGGACATAGCGGCAACGTCAAAACCGACTGCTTTTGCAGTTTGCATAAAATGCCGCGGGAAGATCTGTGCAACCTGATACTTCTTACCTTTAGTAGCCTTAAGTCCCATAGCCAACTTAGCATCACGAATATTTAAGCCCTTACCACCAATCACGGGGTACATGGACAAAATATCGTAAAAGGGAGTCAATCGATACCCGGCACCGGCCTCAATGAAGAGTGAGAAGTTTTTTGCATGACCATCTGTAGCTGCTAATAACCAAAACAGTACCTGAGACTTCATGAAGTCGTATCTATCTTGCTCTGCATTCCTAGAACCCAGTAGGTACGGCATTATTTTTTCAATACCTGGGCCGCCATGACTTTCATATTTTTTGGCTGCTGGAATATTTAATGTCTGACAGAAATCCTCTTGAGGTAATCGCATGATCCATTTGCCATCACTTGATAACCTGCGATCAAACCTCTCAACCGCGAGCGCCTTAATATCGCCGACCCTAATTATTGAGCAGTGCGGTACATCTAAGCCAAACTCCCTGACTATCATCATGCACAGGTATTCATTTTCAACGCTGTCTGGCATATCAATGGTGTGTGAATGACTCTGGATCTCACCGATTGGCAGCTTAATAATATGCGTTGTTGGAGTAGCCTTGATAGGAAGGCGCCATTGTCCATCTAGATTGAGTAAAGCTGTTTTTTCTTGGGCGCCCGCAATAGAAATTCGAAAATCATCTTCTTCCGCTAACATACCTAACGGAATACCTGACTGATAGCCCTTTAGTACTTTTTCCAATGCCGTATCAGATAAGGGCTTAGATTCAATTTTTTTAATATCAAAAGCTTTTTGTCCGCATGCTACTAACTGTAACGCCCCTACACTGTCTTGTCCGATTTTAGCTAATAGATCGAATGCTTGTGTCGATTGCGCATTGTGGCGAGCAACAATTCTGTTTCTCACCTCAATATTATCTGGCAGTAAATTATCAAAGAAGTTATAAACCTCATCGCCTTTATACGCTTTTTTTCGCAGCGGCATAGACAAAGAGATTGGGCGACTATTCGGTGTACTTAACCATTGAGCAGCATACTGAAACAGATGGAAACCCGTAGTGGATTTAGTGAAACCTCCGACGAGATAGCCATTCATATAAACATCTAGAACAGCCATTACCACTCCTCTTTCCATTCACGGTCAGAGCTCATGGTTCTATCGTCCAGTAACTTACTCGCCAGCTCTGGATTTCTAACCTTAATGTCTAGCTCAAGATTTAAAGCTGATAAAATCTTAAATAGCGTTTCTAATTTGGTGGAACCAGGGTTTTGCTCAAAGCTTGAAACCGTATCCTGACGAATGCCTACCTTATGTGCCACTTTGCTTTGCGACAGTTTCATGTTCAATCGTGCATCTTTGAGATACGCGCTAAGCTGCTTTGAGTTAGTCACCTTCATGATGGTTTTACCTATTAGAAACAATTCCTAAATCCACTTTACACGCTAAAGCGGGTAAATCAAGTTTTACACGCTACAGGCGTTGAAATGGTATTTACACGCTAGAGGCGTTAAAACAATAATTACACGCTAAAGGCGTTAGAACAACAGCAACATACTCTAACTGTTATCACGACATAAAGGTGTGACGATAATATGGAAGCACAGTACTAAATCCGTATAGAAAACAACTTAAAAATGAAGAGAAGTGGTGACTAAAATCGCGTAACGTAATCCAGGGTTAACCCTCGATAATAAAACATGACCAAGCCCCTATTAATGGGGCTTTTTGTTTTATTTGCAAATACGCTTACTTCGCCCTACACAATTTAAACTAGACTCAATAATACTCGATGGATTGATTAAGTATTCAGGATGAATAAAACTCTAGTTGAGATAAGCTATGACGATAGGGAACACGCGGAGATATTACTAGAACAACTGTCACTCCACACAGATCTGTGTCTGGTCAGAAAACGTATGGATCTCGGTGATTATCAAGTAGGCAACTGGCTTATTGAAAGAAAGACTCTCCCCGATCTCGTCCTCTCCCTCTGTAACGGTCGACTTTTTTCACAGATCTCACGATTATCTGACTCCTCAAACAATGCAGCACTACTCATCGAAGGTTCATCACGTGATATTGCATCTTACGACATTACACGAGAAGCCCTGATTGGTGCGCTTTGCTCTATTTCAGTCAACTTCAATATTCCCATTTTACGTAGTTTGTCCCAGTATGAATCGGCTAAAATCATTTACTTTTGCGCCACGCAATTAAACTGTAGAGAAACAGAGTTAAAACTCCACGGAAGAAAGCCGAAACGCAGAAAAAACCGCCAACTCTTTATTCTTCAAAGTCTCCCCGAAATCGGACCTCGATTAGCAAAACGACTGTTGAGTCACTTTGATAGCATCGAAGCCGTAATGACCGCATCTACTGATGAACTCATAAAAATTGAAGGGATTGGACTAGGGAAGGCTAGAAAAATCCGTGAAATATTAATACCATAAACTTGTAGCTATCTTGCATCACTTCAATATTCGAAGCTGCGGTTTCTCTTGGTAAGGGCAAGGGAAATTGCCCGGCTCAACATTCGGGTATGTACTGGCGCTGACTCCACTGGCGAAGCGATATAAACAATCTTCGATAAAACGTTCCACTGGAAAGAACTGATGCTTTTTACTGCGCTGGCCGTTGACCTTTCGCGGCTGCTGATTGATATACATGCTCAGTTCCCATGCCTCCTCGCTATCAAAATAGCGTGGTTGATGATCTGCAAACAATGATTTTAAATAGTACTGCACCTCTGCGATATGAGCGCCGATGCTACGATCTAAATTACGAAAACAATGCTGTTTGGTTTGCTCAAAATAATGCTCAATATTATCGAGCACCTGCATCCCTTCATCATCGTTCTTTATGATCCCTTCGGCTCGAAATCAGCCAACAGCATGTAATCTCCAATGGTTATAAAAATCTATCTCTAGCAGCTCCCATCTGGGCTTGAATGGGTAGTGAAGCAGCATGCAGTAACGACTATAAGACTCCATAGAGACCACCACCCAGCTACCATCATCGTAGGGCTGCCATTGACGATCCGACAAGTGTATAACCCGCCCCAGCCAACTCACACGATTGGCGTTAGTACTAACGGGTTCACGCCTGGATTGTTGCCATCGACGTCTGTCATTCGCTCAATGGGCTGCTTAAGCATTCTACACATTGGCTTGGATAGGATTAAGAACAGCGCCATCATCTGATTAATTCCTTGAAGGATCAACATATTATCACTTATAGTAAATAACTTTTCGCCACAGATTAAATAGCCACCGCTTAATCCGCCAACGTCGCACCTTCAGCCCACACACTCTGATAGAAGCGATAGCAAAACGCCTATTCGCACATTTTGACAATGTCGAAGCCGTATTCACAGCCACAGAATAATAGCTTTCAAAAATTGAAGGGCTTGGGGGAAATAAAGCCAGAAAAACCCTCAATATCTTAACGCGACAAACAGCAAGGCTATCCATTTACCTATACGACAGCTTCATAGGTAAGCGTGTATCCTTGCTGCGTTAAAGTATGCAACTATAACCTACTTGGAATTGACTCAAGCGCTTAAAACTCATAATGTAGCCCCAAATTTATAGCGAAATATCCCATGTCTATTCAAGTAGAACCCATAAGTTTGTTTAAGTCGTTATCTGACAATATTCGTTTATCTATTCTGTTATTGCTGCAGGCTGAAGAAGAGCTGTGCGTATGCGAGTTTTGTGAGGCTCTGGACGAGATCCAGCCCAAGATCTCACGCAATCTGGCTTTGCTTAAAAAAGTGGGTTTAGTGGTTAACCGTCGCCAAGGGCAATGGATTTACTACTCGATCAACAAGCAGCTGCCACAGTGGGCTAGGCAAGTACTACTTGAAACCTATAGCGGCAATAACGAGCTTATTGCCGCACCGCTTGCAAAACTAAATCTGATCGGTGCTAACAAAGAACGCCCGCTGATTTTATGTAAAAATGGCACGCCATAAAAAGGTGAGCCGCCCTAAAGGGAGCGACTCACTTAACCGTATATTTGAAAAAACTAGTAGATTGTTTTTACGTTAAAACTACGAATGTAGTACACATTTGGATTAGTATTAGCATCCAAATTCAGCTGCTGAGTTTTATGCATACTAATCAATCTAGCCGCCTCGCTCGTTGGATCATTCAAGTCACCAAATACCCGCGCATTCGATGGGCAAGCCGATACACAAGCAGGCTTTAAACCTTGATCCAACCGATGATCGCAGAAAGTACACTTCTCGGTGGTTCGTCTTGATCTTGTTACCGGATAAGTGTCACCGCGCTCAGGATTTAAGTAAGGCAGTACTTTATTGTCCACTCGCTTGAGTAGCGCGTAAGGCGATGCTGTAGCGCCTTCGATAAGCGCTTGGTCATCTTGCCATTTACGATGCGGTTTTTGCTTGTTATAGCTGATAACACCGTAAGGGCAGGCGCGCATACACTTGCGACAACCGATGCACTTATCGTTTTCTTGTAACGTGAGGCCACGCTTATCTTTATACATGGCCCCTGTAGGGCACACTTTTACGCAAGCCGCATCGCTACAATGGTTACATAAAGTTGGAATATAGCTATATTTAACGTCAGGAAAACGCCCCTCAGTGACATTTAGGTGGCTTGACCATTGAATTCCATCGGCTGTGTTGTTTTCTGTTTTACAGGCTAAATCACAACCACCGCAACCTACACATTTTTGTAGATCGATTACCATTCCGAGTCTCATAATCTCTTACCTCAGACTTTTGCTATTTGAATGCGAATATGACCGTAGAATGCTGACGCACCGCTTAGCCTGTCATACCTATCGGCAATAATGTCATTATTGTTGCCCCCTCTTGCCTCTACGCCAAACTGAGTGCTCGCAGTGCGACCATAGGCCCAGTGACCCTGACCAAAACACTTGGCTACAGTGCCAGGACGAACGCCTTCCCATAGTGCAGCGGTACAAGTGATTTGACCTACCGGGCTACTGATGACAATTTTGTCCCCTGTTTTTACGCCAAACCTAGCCGCGTCAATCGGGTTTATCTTTGCAGTATCTTCTTGGGCAAGATCGCCAGGGTCGACATTTTTAAACTCATAAAACCAAGATGTGTTGGCACTGCGACCCTCTTTGCTTAAGCGAGATTTGTGGTCAACTAATAGCAAAGGGTACTTATCTTTATCACCAAAACGGTATGGCTCTTCGTAATGAGGTACAAAAGCCAGCTTTCCTCTTGCTTGGTAGTCGCAAACCTCCATCACCTCATCGATACTGACGTGGTGATTTTTAGCATGCTTAGCGAGCGCCTTTTCTAGCGTTTTACTGTAGAACTCAAACTTATGGGTCTCGGTTTTAAACTTACCCCAGCGTGATTCCAATTTGTAAGGGTGGCTATTCCACACACCGTCATCTATAAATTGCTGCCAAGAACTCATCGGCTCACCATACTTATTAGATGCATTAAGCCACAAAGGTGAAGTGACATAACGGACCAATAACTTACCGAGTTGCTGTTCATTTTCAGCAGGCAGTTTGGTTTCTGGGTCGAGTAACTGTTCATTGATATAGCGCCACGGCTTATCAAAACCTTTCTCGGCTAGCTTCTTAGCCAACAAATAAGGCACTTCGGATTCATCATCTTTAGTATCCCACAACCGTTTAATTGATGGCTGTTGAACTGATACTTGATGCACCCCATTGCCAATAGAGTCTAGTACGCCCCATTTCTCGAACATATGATGATTAGCCGGTAGAACAAGATCGGCAAACCAGGTGAACTCCGAGATGTTAGTGGTCACGTGGGCCATAAATTCGACTTGGCTTAGTGCATCATTCCAACGCTGTCCTTCAGGGGAAGAGAAGTTGAAATTGTTAAAGTAGGCCAGTATGACTTTAATGTCATAAGGATCTGCGCTGAGCATGCCGTTAGGCGTATTGCTGGTCACGACACCACCACCTGGCTTGCCTTTTTTAAGCGCGGGGAAGGCTAACGTTCCACGTTGATCGATCTTCGGATGCTTGACACCTTTCTTGGCAACGTCATCTAAGTACGGCTTCGAGTCCGGGAATTTTTTGTTGAGCTTAATTTTATTTGCAGGGAATACTCCCCCCTTACTGTCGATACCGCCAAACAGACCATTTAGAGCATGGCAAGCCAAAGAGGTATAAGTGCCGCGGGTGTGCATAACAGCACCGCGAGATGTCCATACTTGCACCGCGGGTGCTGCTTGGCCCATATCTTTAGCAATTTGCACAATCGTTGCCGCTGGGATTTTACTGATTGATTCGGCCCACTCAGGAGTACAGTCTTTAAGTGTTAAGTTCCACCAGTCAACAAGGCCATGGGTGTGCTTGTCAGCAAATGCGCTGCTATCAACATCTTGACCTGCTATGAATTGATTCTTGCCAGATTTAAAGTCTCCCACGAACGGCTTATGCCAAAGACCTTCAATTAATGCGACATGTGCAATGGCGAGTGCCAAGACACTATCTTGCGAAGGTTCGATCGGGATCCATTTATGCGCTTTACTTGCCGACACCGATAAACGCGGATCAACCACAACCACTTTGGCACGATCTAACGCATCGCCCCAAGTCTTGGAGTAGTAGGAAACTTGGCGGTTACTGGCTATAGGATCGGCGCCAAAAGACAGTACAAATTTGGTGTTTTCAAGATCGTATTGGTTGTAGCCCCAGTTGCCATCCTGATAGTAAGGCCCCATTTTATGGGCCTCTGCACAGATAGAACTGTGGGAAATATTATTCGGTGAGCCAATCATTTGAGTCATATGTTTGTACATGAATTCATTGATATGGGAGTAGCGACCACGGATCAATGCGTATTTGTGAGCCTCATCAGTCTCACGTAGCGCTAGAATCTTATCTGCTAATAGGTCAATTGCTTCGTCCCAAGAGATAGGTTTAAACATGGGATCATGCTGTTTACCTTTTTTAGAGTTGGTCCGTATCAAAGGGGTGCGAACTCTATCTGGGTCGTACACTTGCTGTAGGCTTAAATGCTGCCTTGGGCAACTCGCTTCGCCATGCACTTTTGAATTAACGTTACCCCTTAGCTTTATCGCTCTGCCGTCCATGACATAGACTTGCTTGGCACACCAAGAGGTACACCCTTGGCAAGTTGTACCTACCCATTTACCGGTTCCAGTCAGCCGATCTTTACTCGGCAGTTCATTCTCTATGCCTTTAATAACAGGCTCCATCGAACTACTGCAGCCTACACCCGAAAGTGCAGCAGCGGCGACGCTAGTTTTTAACAGGGTTCTCCTGCCTGTATTAATTTTATCACTCATCTCAACACCCCTTAACAGACCCATTGCAAACATTGCGATATATCCATAGAAACGAATACATACACTTATCTATATATATAATTATTTATATATATAATTATTTATATATATAATTGATCATGTTTAACAGCATTATCAAGGGGCATTTATCACAGATTTAAAGTTTAAGATTTACTAATTTTTGATGCTGAGCGCGAATGATATTCGATGCAGCACTCATCACTACCAGCTAAAACTTTACGGTTAAACCAATTGAGTCCAGGGCGATAAAAGAAAGTAGTTGCTAATCGAGCATAGAGACAAGCTCGATTCCATTAGATTAGAGCAATTTTTTGCCATCACGCCGGCCGACTGTGATGCAAGCTGTCAATACATTAAGATTGCGCTTTAACGGCAATATTAGCCTCATAATTACTGAGTTTATGATATAAGCCAAGCAGCGTTGCAGCGCTAAGTAACACCGCCAACCAACTCCATATAGCAGCAACACCGAGGTTAATTAGCTGAAAACCGATAAGCGCACTTAATGCCGCGATCATTGCAAAGGGAAGCTGAGTCACTACATGTGCATGCGGCTCGCAACCTGAGCTGGTCGCGCTAATGACACTGGTGTCAGATATCGGAGAGCAATGGTCACCAAATACAGAACCAGCCATCACCGCACTTAACACCGGCAGCATTAACGCGATATCGACAGCAGCAGCGATTTCAGCACCGATAGGGATCATAATCGCAAACGTGCCCCAACTTGAGCCAGTGGTAAAGGCCATTACAGCGCAAAGAATAAATGTACCAGCGACGAGCATATCGCTTGAGATAAACCGCTCCGCCCAATCTGCCAATAGCTTAGCCACGCCTAAGTCAGCAATCACAGCACCAATCATCCAGGTGAATAGCAAGATTGAGATAGCAAAACTAATGATCTTAATGCCGACGAACATGTCAGCCATGAGCTGCAAAGCTGTTCTTCCAGAAAATTTCAACATCAATACCGCGATAGTCGTCGCCAAAATACACGCATCACGCATGGCGGCACCAATATCAGCCGAAGTGACCCACTGAGTGATATCAACTGATTCCGAGTTAGCCGCCCCAGACCATAAGGTAAAGCCCACGGACGCAACCAACAAACTTGCCATGGGGACTCCTAATAACCATGGGTTGCCGGCTTCTACTTCAGTAATGTCTTGCTCTGTCGCAGCGGTGTAACTAAAACCAATGCCAAACCAAGCTATCAATAGTGACAGTATAATTACCGTAATGGCGTAAAAATTAAGTTTTGCTATCTCAATAAAAGATTCCAGCGGTGAGAGAGGCAATAGTGTGACGCTGGCCAAAATGGCCATAACATAAGGCCCCCAACTAGAAAATGGTAGTAAAGCACACAAGGGTGAAGCATTGGAATCGACAAGGTAAGCGATCTGTTCCTTACTCATATTATATCGTTGGCTGAGTGGCTGACATACATGCCCCACAGCAAGACAACTAAAGATGCCATCAATAAATACAACCCAACCAAGCACTACCACCCCAACCCGCGCTTGCCGGCCACTTTGAATACGATGATATAACCAATCAGCAAATGATTTTACCGCTCCACCTCGGGCTAGCAGCTGTGTCATCACACCCAGCAGTACCATCGCGGCCAGCACATTAAGATGCCAAGCTTGCCACTGGCCATTAGCGTAAAATTGCATCCAAGCTTTTGACGATAAATACACCGTCGTATTAACAGGATTAAACTCACTGATAATAAGCGCGCCAGAGATAATACCAACACCTAGCGCGACAAGGGTGCGTCGTAAAACTAGGGCTAACACTAAGGTTAACACCAACGGAGTAAGCATTAAGATATTGCCCGACATAGCTGCAATTCCTGTAGAAATAAAGGGAAGACTACTAACGACTTAGTAACAAGTACAAAAAAAAGCCAATCTCACAACTATTATCATAAGATTTTGGTCCATTTAGCATAATTAACTATTCACCAAGACCCCGTCGCTGCTAGAATCGGAGCTATCATCATGCTACCAAAGGGACTCGCCATGAGCCTTGAACTATTGTCAAAATTGGAAACAAAAATCCAAGCTGCGCTTGAAACGATTGAGCTACTTAAAATGGAGCTTGAAGAAGAGAAACAGTCGAGCAGCAGTTTGACAGAACAAAACCAACAGTTACAACAAGAATTGAATTCTTGGAACGAAAAAGTAACCGGTTTGGTTGGCTTGCTTAACGAAGAGGTTAGCTAACCTTTTTAGGTGAGTTTACGTAATCGTTATTTTTGCAGCTGTGTCGCTAAATATGTTCACATAGCGACACCTGCGAAAATGATTACTACCCATAACGTAGATCTGAGCAAATAAGCTCAGCCTTTCGGTATATTGCATGGAGCTGAGAGCATCTACTTCGATGTTTCAAATCTACTACTCGCGATAAAACCATGCTGTTATTGCACCGATTTACAAATGCATTAAGCCGTTGTTATGCGGTTTGCATATCACTATTTTGCATCTCAATTAACTCATTGAGCTCCAATATAGCTTGCTTAACTTTTGGTAAGCTCTTCCTTGGCAATAAAAATCGCCCTTTATCAAATTCAATTCGACCTAAGTCTTTTACCCAGATCACTCCAGTTAAAAAGATACGCGCATGTTTAACGATTAGTTTCGGTGCATAGACAGGAAAAACTCTCACAAGACCTCCCGACAACTTTTTGTTTGTTGTTATATGTTTTAGTTGGACAGATGTTTTACCATGAAGGTTTCATCAGATCGAAAATAAATTGTAAAAGTTTGAATCTAATTTAAGCAAACTGCAATTTCTTTTTCCCAATCAAACACCTAAATACAATCATCATAAAATTGTCTCTTGCCAATTTTTTGACACCCTGTTACCGTCTAGGAGTTACTCAGGGTAACGTTGAGCTTTTTAGCTCCGTAACCGTGCTTCTTGCGACCAGGAAGCACGGTTTTTTTATAGCTTCAATTTATCCCAGGCACAAAAAAGGAGCCCTAGGCTCCTTATACCAATTGCATTAAGTATTTAGTCAATTCAGAAGCGCTCACGCTTTTCAATTCAATGCGCATTGACGAGAGAATGGTTATTCCCTTGTAAGTAAATGCAAAGCAGAAGTGGAATGCATGAGAGCTTCCCGCAGGGTGGGTTTCAAAGCCCTATATGCTGCGCCGAAAACTCTCGATATAGAATAACTATTAGCTTCATGTTTCCGACTTGCCTTCAGCGCTTTGAATTCCCACTGAATGAACAGATACTTAATGCAATTGGCATCAATACTCGCGAGGACGCATTTACTTCATTGTGGTGAGGTAATACGCAATATCGAGTAGCTCGTCGTATGACTTGATTGCACCCGTTTCTACACGGTACTTACCATTGACCACTAGTGCTGGTACGCCTGAAATCTTGGCATTCTGAGTAGCGCGCTTCATTTTCGACATTTGAGCGTTCACCATGAATGAGTTTGCAGCAGCATCGAATGCTTTACCATCTACGCCATTGGCCACAAAAATCGCTCTTACATCATCACGATTAGTGAAATGCTGCTTTTTTTCATGAATTGCTGAGAAAATGGCTGATTCCATTTTTTCATCCACTTTAAGCTGATGAGCAACGGCAAACGCACGTGACATCTCAACGCCCATCTCGCTCCCGATAAACTCAACGTGGTTTTGCTTAAAAGTCACCCCTTCTGGCAAAGTCGCTTTTATTTGTGGTACTTGTACCTTTGAAAAGTTATAGCAATGCCCACAGTAAAAAGAGAAAAACTCGGTAATTTCAGGCTTTGCCGTTGCAGGGCCTTGATTAACAACTGTGTAATGAACACCCTCTTTGTAATCTGCTGCCATTGCAGCCATAGGCGCAGCTATAAATGCTAATGCGACCAATAATGCTTTTTTCATGTGGATTCCTTGGTGATGCTTAATGCATCTTTAATAATTTTCAGCATAACATAATGCTCTTTCGAGTCGACCTCAAGCACATAAGTTCATTTTTCTGTTACAAAATGAGAGTTCTAACAAAGTTTAATATTGCGGCATCAAACTTAAGGGTGGCTCATCTAGTGCAGCCAGCTGCTCTTTGAAAGCTAAAATTTGCTGTTCCCAGTACTTGTCTTCAGCAAACCATGGAAAATTCATTGGAAACGCGGGGTCGGCCCAGCGACGGCTTAACCATGCATTGTAATGTAACATTCTCATCGCTCTTAAAGGCTCAATGAGCTGCAACTCTCGGATATCAAACTCACAAAACTCTTCGTAAGACTCTAACAGTACTTCTAGTTGCAAAGTCTGTTGCGGTCTATCACCTGCTAGCATCATCCATATATCTTGTACTGCAGGCCCCATTTTAGCGTCATCTAAATCGACAAAGCCAGGGCCATCTGGTGTCCACAATATATTACTTGGGTGCAGGTCACCATGAAGTCGAATATTGTCGTATCTCTTTGGCTGCCACATCGCGCTAGATTTTTCCAAGATTTGCTCAACCACAGTAAAATAAGGTAAGGCTAAACTTCTTGGGATATGACCTGACTCTTTTAGCCACTTAAGTGAGTCATCACCCAGTAACTGCGGTGACATAGTATCGCGATAGACAAAGTCTGCCTGTTTCGAGAACTGGTGAATACGACCAATAAAACGACCAACTGACTCTAACTGCTCGAGGTTATCGACCTCGAACGCTCGGCCACCAATAGAGGGGAATAGCGCAAACCTAAAGCCTTGATATTGGTGCAGAGATCGCCCATCAACAATAACAGGGGTGGCAATTGGCACTTCTTCCTCCATCAACGCGGCAGAAAAGTCATGCTCCTCTTGGATCTGTTGATCTGACCAACGCTCAGGCCGGTAAAATTTCACCACATAACGCAATCCTCTATCACAGCGGAATTGATAGACTCGGTTTTCGTAACTATTGAGTGCCAGTAACCCCGTTTCAGGGTAGATGCCTAACGTTTCAATGGCGGTCAATATAAGATCCGGCGTCAACGCTTGGTAGTGAAATGCTGAATCTTCATCAGCAGTGACTATAGCTGTCTTAGTGGGTTCTATTCTATTCATTTATAAATGCTCTAGCTATATAGGTGACTAGGTGTATCAAGTGCAGCCACGATGAGTGGCTTCATTAGCTCAGCTAAATAGACCAGCACATCGAACTCGTCTTCTCTCTCAGTTGATAGCCAACATATATCGCCATAGAACTCATAGTGCAGTTGTAGGAGGGTACCTTCAAACTCTAATAACCATTGATGCCTGTCGGCTCCCCATTGCCTCTCTACCACTCTGCAATCTATCGCTTTTGCAAAAGGTTCTGCAAAGTCGGCAAACAGTTCAAAATCAATATCTGCTTGCACTGACAAACTCAAGGTTTCACGTTCTAGCTTAATAGCATTTAGTTTCATCTAGCTGACACTCACGACTCTTTTATATTATGACGACCTGTGACCTTCATCGACAGCCAGTTATTGGGCAGATGATACTAGGTTTTGACAAACCAATGCAGTTTCTTCGGCAACACACTGATGGCCGCAAACATATTCTGCATTTTTATCGTCACTTAAGCGCAATAAGCCTTTACCTTTAGCATGGCATTGTTCAACCGATGCATAGTAACCACTAATAAACTCACCAGATTGCTCGATGCTCGGCTTTGCTGCCGCGTCAGGATAATAGAGCAGCGTCCACTCGGGTGAATCTGTACACGCCGTTAAACCAAGAGATAATATTGAAATAAAGCAGACTAGTCGGAGTTTCATGCTAAAGGTCCTCTAAATAAAAAAGGCGAACAAATGTTCGCCTTTTAGTAAGCAACTCAGCTTATTCTACACCGCTTCAACAGCGGAGTATGAACTTTACAGCTATCGTTTTATTTATTTGCTTTTGCTTTAGCCTTTTCTATACGGGTAATACGGCCTTCAAAGCCTGTCACTGTACCATCGCTAACACCCTGCTTGATGGCAGTTTTGCAAATAGCGATAGCAGCATCGAATTCACCATTGTCGTTAAGTAAGGTCGACATATGCATTAGGCCAATACCTTTGATTTCAGTCTCCGGACTATCGGCTTTAGTTTCGGCGGCATAAATAGTAAAGAATGCCGTATAACGCTTAGATAGACTCGCACCATACTCAACATATTCAACTTGTTTACGCTGCTTATAACACTCTGTCACGACCGCAGACATAGCCGTATATTGTGCCGCCGTTCCGATTGCAGCGGCCGTATCAGCAATGGCTTGAGTTAACTTGGGATTGGCCCAAGCTAAATCAACCTCTGCGGCTTTTGGCTCTGGCTCTGGCTCTGGCTCTGGCTCTGGCTCTGGCTCTGGCTCTGGCTCTGGCTCTGGCTCTGGCTCTGGCTCTGGCTCTGGCTCTGGCTCTGGCTCTGGCTCTGGCTCTGGCTCTGGCTCTGGCTCTGGCATGATTTCAACAACCTCACCTTCAATATCAAGCTTTTTATCAAAGCTCACCCCTTCATCTGATGGGCTCGATACCTCACCCGCCGTATCTGGAGTAACATCTTTTACTTCTGGCTCAACCGCTTCATTCGCGGCTTGTTCATCCTGAGCTCTTTTCTCATTTTCTTCATTTGCTAGTCGCTGAGTACGCTTATAGAGATAAACGCCAATGATAACGAGCAAAATAATGGCAATTACTTTCATTATGTTCCACCAGTGGTTAGCCAGAGACTCAATATGTGAGTCTTTTTATGCATTAAAAAAACGCGCGAAAATAGAACGTTATTATTAATGCATTCTCTTTCATAAAATCAAGTATTTATATCTCATTTTTAACCGGGTATCAAAAATAGTGCACTATATTGGCTAAATTTAGCCAAAATGCACCTTAATTAGCAAACATTCAGTCTATTTTGATTAAAACGGATAACCGAGAACAAATAGTCCGACAAAGCACTATTTTGTGCGCATCTTCAAACTTTCAAACATGAACTTTGTTTGTCACGCTCTAGACTTTTATGATGCCAATAACCCAGTAACTTACTAAGGTATACCATGGCTTTCGAACAACTTTTAAGTGGAAAATTGCTTAGCGAGTTTAGAACCATCTTTGCTATGGTGGAAATATACTGCAAAGCACACCATGAAAGCGGTGCTGATGGCTTGTGCCAAGATTGCCAAGATTGCCAAGATTTCACTGAGTATGCTCATACCCGGTTAGATAGATGCCCATACGGACAAGATAAGCCAACTTGTAATAAGTGTCCGGTGCATTGTTATAAGCCCCATATGAAAGCCAAAGCTCGAGAGATAATGATCTATGCGGGCCCTAGAATGTTGCTACCTCATCCGATTATGGCAATAAGGCATCTTTTATCAGAACGTAAAGACGCCCCTGGAAAACCACCAGCAGAATGTTCAAATCGGCACCTTAGAATCAAAGTTAACATTAAAGATTAATCGCTATTTAGGCACTTACAATTAAACTCATCGAGATCCCCCCCTCTGTAATCGCCTAATTTAAAAAAGAAAAACAATAGAACGCACGATAACTTTAAATAGTATCGTGCGCTTCCTTGTTGTATCTGAATTTCACGTCTAGACTTTTGGGAAGTAAACGGAATTATTAGAACAGCAGCGCATTAAAAGATGCCGCTCGTTGGGAACTATCAGCATGGAGGCTGCCGCTTTGACCAAAGAGATCCTACTCGTAGAAGATAACAAAGTCATGTTGATGATGATGTCACAGATGTTATCTTCTCGTGGATATCAAGTCGTGACCGCTAAGCATGGTTTGGACGCATTAACCCAACTAGACTCGCACCCTAATATTCAATTCGTCCTCAGTGATTGGATGATGCCAGAATTAAACGGCATCGAACTATGCTATCAACTAAAATCCCCCAAATATAACCGCTACATATTTTTCGTATTACTCTCCGGTCGTGATGATAAGGATTCCATTGTTGAAGGTATTAACGCTGGTGCCGACGACTTCGTTGCAAAAGACACCAATATCAATGAGCTGGATGCAAGAATCAAAGCCGGATTCAGAACATTAGAGCTGCACAACCAACTCGTTGCCAAGAACATCGAACTCGATTGTGCTTATGCGACAATTAAACAAGATTTAGAGTCAGCCAGCGAACTAATCCAGCGCATGCTGCCTAACCAAACCAGCTTTATGGGCGCTGAAATTAACTACACCCATATTCCTAGTGCACAGATTGGCGGCGATATGCTTGGCTGTATGCAGCTAGATGAGGAACATATTGCCATATACCTATTTGACGTCGCGGGTCACGGCGTCGCCTCTGCTTTAATGTCTTTCTCAATTCAACAAAGCATCAGTTCAAATTCAGGTACTGCCTCGAATGTAAAACGCAAGAAAGATACCGACCCTTTTTATAGTCTTATCGAACCCAGTGAAGTCATTTCACATCTTAATCAAAGCTACATAAGCCAAGATCAAAACAATCTTTACTTCACTATGGTGTACGCCGTATTGAACACCAAAAGTGGCTTACTGAGCTACTCATTTGCAGGTCACCCACCAATGATTTGGCTGAAAAAGTCAGAAGCTTGTTGTGATTTTATTGAGCAAGATAGCTTTGTCGCCGGCATGTTCGACTTTGCTGAATACCAAACAGAGCAAGTACAACTAAAGCCTGGTGATAGGGTATTTCTCTATTCAGATGGCATAACAGAAGCGGAAGACCAACAAAAAAACCAGTTCTCTGAGCTTGGACTAAAACAACTCGTTCTAGCGTTGAGTAATCAGCCCAGCGATACGCAGACCGACAGCATAGTCACAGCCGTAAGTGCGTGGTGCAGTGCTGCGCAGTTTGATGATGACATAAGCCTCCTTGCCCTTGAATGGCAAGGCAAATAAAGAGGAACTATTATGCAATTTGATATTATTGAGAAAGGCCAATACACCATAGTTCAAGTTAACGAAGGTAGGTTTGACGCAAAACTTGCTCCGGCATTTAGAGAGCAGTTAGAGCAAATTAAAGGCAATATCCGCACGCACTTGGTGCTTGATTTAGGTGAAGTTCGCTTTATGGATAGCAGTGGTCTCGGGGCTGTAATGGGCGCCTACAAGATGCTGCGCAACACCAAAATTAGTATTGTTAACCCGCAAAAACCAGTCACAGATCTTCTCAAGCTAACGCGTATGGACAAGCTCATTTTGAGCCACCCAACAGTTGAAGAAGCACTGGCTCCAACCGCTTAAAAGAGGTAGATGTTATGAAAGGAATGATTCTAGCCGCAGGGAAAGGCACTCGTATTAAGCCAATATCTTATGCAATTCCAAAGCCGATGGTTCCCATACTGGGTAAGCCAGTAATGGAGTCAATGATCCAATTATTCGCTAAAAATGGCATAGATAAGATAGTGATCAATACCAGTCATCTAGCCGAAATCATCGAAAATTACTTTGGTGATGGCCACCATTTCAATGTGCAGCTGTCCTATTCATATGAAGCAAAAGAGGTCGATGGTAAATTTGTCAGTCAAGCACTCGGCTCAGCTGGCGGCATGCGAAAAGTGCAAGATTTCTCAGGTTTTTTTGATGAAACATTTGTCGTTGTATGTGGCGATGCATGGATTGATCTCGATCTTAAGCAAGCAGTCGAACAGCATAAAAGCCACGGGGGGCTGGCTACAATTATCACCCGTGAAGTTCCCTCATCAGAGGTCTGTAAATACGGTGTTGTTGTTACAGACAAATATGAACAGGTGGTTAGCTTCCAAGAAAAACCACTGGAGTCAGAGGCGCTATCTAACAAGATTAATACTGGGATCTATATCTTCGAACCTGCTATTTTTGATTTTATCCCTAAAGGTGTCGAGTTCGATATCGGCAGCGACCTGTTCCCACTTCTTGTTGAAAGAAAAGCGCATTTTTATGCGGTGAATATGGACTTTCAGTGGCTAGATGTCGGTAAAGTCAAAGATGTTTGGGAAGTGACGAGCGATATTTTAAACGGAAAAGTAAAGGGGTACCCCATTCCTGGCACACAACTATCGCCTGGTGTTTGGGTGGGCATTAATACCCAAATCGATATCTCTAAATGTAAAATAACTCCCCCTGTCATTATAAGCAGTGGCTGTGAAATCCAGAACGGTGCAACCATTATCGGCCCTGCAGTTGTCGGTGCTAACTGTAGAGTAGATGCCAAAAGCTTAGTCAGCAACACTCTAATTTGTGATTACATTCATCTCGCTGATGACGCCTACATTGCCAATAAAACCATGTTTGGTGATTACCTGCTAGGTCACGATGGTTACACCCAACTGCTGGCAGATTGCCAATACGTACATATTCTGAAAAATCGTAACGTTTCTAGGCCATTGACGGGTAAGGCGAGCATCAACGAAATCTATAGCACTCTGCAGGCACCAAAGGCAGATCCGGTGCCGCTACAGCAGGTTAAATAGGGCTAATTTATGGATGTGAGCACGGGGACGTTTCACAAACAATATCTCAGTAGCCTTGAAGCATCTAGAGAGGTCGCTGAAGACATTGTGCCCTACTGGAATAGTCTAGGACTTAATGAGTCGATAGTCGGACAGATGGAGCTTTGCTTAGTTGAAGTTGTTAACAATGTTTTTGAGCATGCCTATGGCAACAGGGAAGGTGACAAGTTCGAAGCTACATCGTACATGAGTAGTGCCAATGTTCTCATCGTTGAAATATCGGACTTTGGTCAATCCATGTCTGATGATTTGCTGGAAGATTTACTCAGCACAGACTTCGTTGAACCCATAGCGGATGATCCTGAAACGTGGCTGCAAAGCCGAAGAGGATTGAAGATCATTCAACAACTATCCGATAAATTAGAATATTTTTCGCACCAAAATCGTAACACATTAAGGCTACAACGTAGTGCCAGCTAACTGAATAAACTATAACCGTTCAGTCGACAAAGCCCGACTCGATGCAGCTAGGAAGATGGATATGTGCCTTACAAATAAGTGCACGGAGATAAGAAAATGGATTTTTACTTCAATGAGTTTGAGAAACGCACTCCACCTCAACCTGCAAGCTATAGCCCTTCGCGAGAATTACTGTATCAATACTTGGCGACCTGTAACATTGCGCTTGGTGTATGGTATTTGGTTTGGCGTTGGGGCTTTGCGCTCAACTACGATGCAATGTGGTTTTCACTGCCTTTGGCCTTCGCCGAATCTTGCGCATTTGTTGGTTCCGTCCTATTTGCCTTCAATTTATGGAAAACCGCAGATGAGTCCATCAAAAGCCCACCAGCCAGCATTAATGAGTGCATTAATGATCCGCTGGACGACAGACCTATTGGCGTGGACATCATGTTTCCCACATATGATGAGGAGCCAGAGCTCGTCGCTTTGAGCATTCGAGACGCGCTAAAGGTACGCTACCCTCATGAAATAGAGATGAGGATCTTTATACTCGATGACGGCAGACGCCCAGAGATGGCACAGTTAGCCGCCGACATGGGGGTTGAATATATCACTCGCGATAATAACGTCGGCTATAAAGCGGGGAATTTACGCAATGCGTTAGAGCAAACCTATGGCGACTTTATTGTTATTTGCGATGCCGATACTCGCCCCTTCCCTAGTATCTTAGAAAATACCTTAGGATACTTTAAGGACCCTGATGTGGCTTGGGTACAAACACCACAGTGGTTTTTTGACCTTCCCGCCGGTGAAAGACTCCCCGCTTGGTTAAAGAAACGCTTAGGCACTCCAGTAGGCTGGCTTGGCAGTGCTTTTGAGAAAATTTATGGCCCTGTCACGTTAGGCCGCGACCCCTACGCGAATGATCCACAAATGTTTTATGACGTCATTCAGCGACGTCGTAATTGGGCCAATGCGTCGTTTTGTTGCGGAGCAGGATCGATACATCGCCGAGAAGCAGTCATGGAAGCGGCGTTACGAAGCTATAGCCACCAGATCAGCCAAGAGCATGAAGAGGTTGAAAAGCAAATCCGTAAACTCACCAAAGAGAAGAGCGTCGATAATGATATCTCCGCGAACTTACGCCAAGAGATCATCTTTGATACTGAGTTTACCCCCTATAAATTCCATGTTTCAGAAGATATCTATACCTCACTCATTCTTCACAGTGATACCGAACGTGAGTGGCGCTCAATTCAACATACGCAAGTAGAAAGTAAAATGCTGTCACCACAAGACCTGCAAAGCTGGACCGTACAACGCTTTAAATACTCAGGTGGTGCAATTGACATCTTTATGAACGATAACCCTCTGTTTAAAAAAGGCATGAGTCTGAAGCAGAAACTCATGTACGGCGCCAGCTTTTGGTCAAACTTATCGGCTATTTGGAATATTATCTTCCTTGCCTGCCCTATTGTGTACTTTCTTACCAGCATTGCGCCCGTTAGCGCCTATGACACCACTTTCTACATGCACTTCCTCCCTTTTGTGATTACCGCAGAGCTTGCGATGATGGTCGGTACCTGGGGCATTGCTGGCTACCAAGGCAAAACTAACTTCTTGTCCTTTTTTCCGGTTAACTTACGCGCTTTGTGGACGGTTCTGCGCGGTAAAAAAATCAGTTTCCCCACCACCCCTAAAAGCCGTCAACAAGGTTTCTTCCTCCATTTAGTGATTCCGCAAATAGCAGTGTTTACTCTGAGCCTAGGCAGTATGGCTTTTGCGTGGTACGCATACAGCAGCCACACATTTGGCAATTATTCACTTGGCGGGTTAATTCTCAATAGTTTTTGGACCATTAATAACATGATGGCCATGTGGGGCATGATTGCCGCAGCATGCTGGTCACCACCCTCTCACGATGTATCCACCACGATAGAAACCACCAAGGAGTTGGAATATGGAATCGAGTAGCTCATTCGTTAAAGCTCGTCATCACATCGTATTCTTAGCGGGGCTGTTTACTGCTCTAGCTGTCGCTTTCACTATTGAAACCCGCGAATACAACCAAGTAATGGGCAACCTTTCATTTGCTCCTTCAGAGCCCATCCCTTTTAGAGAGACCCGAGTATTAACCGAACAAGAGTTTCAGTGGGCAAAAACAGCTTGGCAGTACTTCGAAAACAACTATCAAGATAATACTGGCTTGGTGAACTCAGTAGATGGCTATCCCTCTACGACGATGTGGGATACAGCCTCCTACCTTATGGCGCTCATTTCTGCCCATAGGCTCAATGTGATTAGCTATGAAGAGTTCAATCTCAAGATAGAAAAAGCTTTAGTCACTCTATCCCGCTTGCCGCTGGTGAAAGACCAATTACCCAATAAAGCTTACGACACCCAAACATTACAGATGGTGGACTACACCAATAAACCTGTCGAAGATGAAAATGGTATTGGTTGGTCAGCTATCGATATCGGCCGAATTTTAGTGCCGATGAACATTTTGGTTTGGCAATACCCCAAGTTTAACAAACAGGTCAACAGTGTATTGCAGCACTGGCAGGTGGGTGTAATGACCAAAGATGGTTATTTATTTGGCTCCAGACCCGCTAAGTCAGGTAAAGGTCTTGAGCTAGTACAAGAGGGGCGTATTGGTTACGAAGAGTATGCAGCAAAAGCACTCAGCTTGATGGGGCGAGATGTATTCAACGCGTTGAAGTACGCTGACTATTTGAAGCTGATAACGATTGATGGCGTCGAAGTTCCAACCGATAGTCGAGATCCAGCCAAGTACCATGCACATAACTATGTTGTTAGTGAGTCATACATTCTCGATAGTATCGAATTTGGCGCTGACAGTGTGTCCAAAATTTTTGCTTTTCGTGTTTATAAAGCGCAAGAACAGCGCTATGAACGTTCAGGCATTATCACCGCCGTTAGTGAGGATAATATAGACCAAGCCCCCTACTTTGTTTACAACACCGTTTTCTCTGATGGCAAGGAGTGGAACACCATCACAGATACTGGTGCAGATGCCTCTGAATTTAAGACCCTTTCAACGAAAGCGGCTTTCGGCTGGTACGCCCTATATGACACCGCCTATGCAGACGTTCTGATAGCGGGTGTCGATGAACTGTATTCCGACAGTAAAGGCTGGTACTCAGGAGTATATGAGAAAACCGGAGAAGCCAATAAAGCAATTACCGCCAATACCAACGGTATTGTTTTAGAGTCGCTGGCTTACATTCAAAATGGCGCCTTGCTTAATGTCGGTGTAGAAGAACAACTATAGGGGATGCGTATGCAACTTACTTTAACCATATGCCTAGCTCTACTGCTTGTTGCATGTGGTAATAGCTATCAAGGCTTTTCTAACGATATTGTCGAACGTCATACACATTGGGAGGTTCCTAAGCCACGCTCAGGAGAACTTACTGAGCAAGAGATGGAAATGGCGACTATCGCTTGGCAGTATTTTGTTAACAACTATCAAGAGTCAACCGGGCTCGTTAATGCTGTAAATGACTACCCCTCAGTTACTTGGTGGGACGCCTCATCCTATTTAGCGGGAATGGTCAGTGCGTTAGAGTTTGGCATTATTGAGAAAGAGGAGTTCGATCGCCGTTTTATTCGTTTCATTGCCACACTCAATACCATTGATCTATTTATGGGTGAGCTACCCAACAAGGCGTATAACACCCAAAATGCCGCAAAAGTGGATTATGCAAACCAACCTGGCGAGATTGGCTATTCTGCTTTGGATTTAGGCCGGTTGCTCATTTGGCTGCATATTATTAAACATCGCTTTCCTCAGTTTGGCAGTGCCATTGATTCAGCGGTATTACGATGGAATTTTTGCAATGTTGTCGATGAAACTGGCACCATGTTTGGCGCGCTTTTGGAGGCCGATAAACCCGTGCAGTACTTACAAGAGGGCCGATTGGGTTATGAAGAATACGCCGCCAAAGGCTTTGAACTTTGGGGATTTAATACTAAGCAAGCATTAATGCCTGAACCCTACGCCACCATCAATATGTATGGTTACGACATACCCTATGACACGCGAGATCCGCGCAAGCTCAAAGCTCATAGCTACGTAGTCACCGAAAGTTATGTGCTAGATGGTGTTGAGTTCGGTTGGGATGTTACTGCGGACCATAGTGCACACGACAACAATTACAGCCACGCTTGGGTAGCTGAGTTTGCATTGCAGATCTATCGAGTTCAAGAAAAACGCTATCAAGAAACCGGTATCATCACTGCCAGGACTGAACATCAACTCGACGGAGCGCCCTACTTCGTCTATGACACTATTTACACCGATGGTTTTGCTTGGAATACGATTTCTGAAGTAGGTGCTTTTTTACCGCAATACTCCGCCGTTGCGATCAAAGGGGCAATGGGGATGTGGGTACTGTGGGACACAGAATATACCGATCTTCTTTTTGACCACGTGAGCCATGTTTATGACCGTGAAAAAGGCTTTTATGAGGGCATATTTGAGAATGGTACCGGACTCATTAATACATTCACCTCAAACAACAACGGTATTTTGCTCGAAATCTTACTGTATAAAAAACAGGGTAAGTTACTACAGTATCAAGCGACTACCGCTCCTAGCCTTTGGGAGAAAGCATTACAAAGCCCATTTGGATATGAAGGGCAATGCTTACCGAGAAAGACTGCAGCAAACTAATTCAGCTTTCTGACTGGAGTCATATGCTACGACAATGTGTTCTGCTGTTACTGCTGTTTTGCCTTCAAGCTTGTGGTCTTGTCTACCAAGGAGTTCAGTCTGGCGTATCTGGCGTTAATGAATCTCAGTTCATAAGACAAGGTAGACACGGTGAACTGACCGAAAAAGAGCTTAGTTGGGCAAACACAGCGTGGCAGTATTTCGCCAATAATACTCAGCTATCTTCAGGCCTAGTTAACTCCATAGACAATTATCCGACGATGGATATGACCTCGTTGGCCGATTATCTTATCGCGCTGCAAGCTGCGCTGCAGTTCGAGTTAATTTCAACCAAAGCTCATGACGAAAGACTCACTATGGTGATTGATTTTCTGGTGAAAATGCCTTTAACGCGTCAAGGTGTACCAAATAAAGTCTACTCCACCAACTATGGCAGCATGGTTAACTACGCCAATCAGCCAGCTGAATTAGGTTGGTCTGCCATTGATATAGGTAGACTACTTATTGCATTAGCCATTACAAAACAACACAACCCTGAATTTTCTGAATATATTGATAAAGCTGTTCTACGTTGGAATTTTTGCGCCTTGGTCTCTGACAAAGGCGAGCTATATGGTGGAAATATCAGTGATGGACAGGTTAATAGCTATAAAGAGGGACGCTTAGGTATCGAGGAATATGCTGCATATGGTTATTTAGACTGGCAGATAATCCCTAAAAAAACCATGAAACTTGAGCCCTATGAAGTGGCGACAATCAATGGAATCGACCTACTTTTTGATGGCAGAGATCCGCGCTATTTTGATGTGCTAAGGCCGGTTTTTAGCACCCCCTACCTATGGCTAGGACTTGAATTTAATTGGGATGATATAGACGACCTACATTCACTCGACGCACAACATACCAATGTGCCGTTAGCAGCAATGGCGGACTCCATCTATCAAGTACAGCAGAGTCGCTGGGATATTGAACGGATTTACACCGCAAGAGCAGAACATGTGGTCTCCGGCGAACCCTATTTCGTTTATGATGCTATCTATGCATTAGGCACCCCTTGGATCACCGTCGCCGAAGATGGCAGTAGCCACGATCAGCTTGCTCTTATCTCTACCCGAGTCGCGTTTCAAATGTGGGCACTTTGGAAAACCTATTACACCGAACGCCTAATAACACTGGTGCAAGAGTTATATCATCCACAACGGGGTTGGTATGAAGGGCGCTATGAAGTATCAAGTGCCTATGAAAAAAGCATCACTTTAAAGACTAATGCAGGAGTGCTCGAAGCTTTGCTCTACAAGGTCAACGGCAAGCTTTATCAAGCCAAAGAAAACAAGGAATATCGTGATGTACGCTTTAACTCACGCTTCAATCATCCAGGTAAATGCTTAGTGGAGACGTTCGATGAGTCATAAGTATCGATTTATAGTAGCCCTGTCTCTTATGGTGCTATCTGCAAGCAAGCCCTCATTTGCAGAAGCGCTAAACCTTGAATTACGCCCCTTTAGCAAAGGAAACTATCTACTTGCAAAAGGCCGCTATCAACAAGCTGCGGCGCATTGGCATCAGCTAAGTGCGGTGCTGTTAAGTAACCCCAACAAAGTGTCTCAACAAGAGATGTGGCAATCGGCAGGACTGGCGGCATCACTTGCTGCTATTGCAGCAGATAAAGCAGAAGATCCGGTAGCGTACCAATATTGGTCAGACAGCACTCGCTACCTCTTAACAGGGGGGACTAATTGGTCGCAAATACAGCAAAAACTACATCAACGTTTAGAAACTGCGAATACTCAGCTATCGGTGGCTATGCAGGTCAGTGATGTTACCAGTGGTATAGACGAGAACCTCGACATTGAACTCACGGCACTGCAGTTGTGGCAAGAGAAACTAAACCTTTTCTCCTTCACCACCCCCAAGCTAGGTCTGAACCGATATGACTTAAACATCAATTACAATGTAGACCAACCTACCCAGATCTACACTCCCAGCACAGTGCAATCACAACAGCCTACTTCGGGGAAGAAACTCTCAGGCTATGATTCTAATTTTTCCCACTCTCCCTCCTTTACCCCAACACCACAATCTACAAAAACCGCCGAAGCACAATTAGAAAAGGCAGCGGAAAATAGGGTCATCGATGCTTCTGACGCGGCGCTTGCTTCTGCAGCTCAGTCTCAGACAAAGGACAGTAAAAGTACCGCCGTCATCCTGCCGACTGAAGAGGCAAATACAACCAATTTACTGGGTAAGGGAGGTATTAATCAAGCACAAGAGATAAAAGTAGAGTCGCTACAAAAACGGCAAATTGAA
Organism: Shewanella sp. KX20019; assembly: GCF_016757755.1. NCBI lineage: Bacteria > Pseudomonadati > Pseudomonadota > Gammaproteobacteria > Alteromonadales > Shewanellaceae > Shewanella > Shewanella sp. KX20019. Next base: position 4,968,060 of record NZ_CP068437.1, read on the forward strand.
CCTATTCCAGCAACAGCAAAACCTGAAAATATAGAGATAATTGATCTCAAAGAAAATGACAGAGAACCACCATATTAAGCTTTTAAAATAAATAGCTAACTGAGCGACAGGAGCCAACGACTTCATAATACCTAAATAGCCGTAAACGGAGAAAGGTATCTCCTTGCTGTTTTGTCGATCTATTACTACATTTTAAGCATGTCCAATGTTGATGCAGCGTCAATATTGCGGGCGCTCAGGATGAGTTAATCAATGAAAGGATTCATTATGAATATGCACAAAGAAGATCTCCAACAAATTTATCGCGCGGCTAGCAACCAATTTGATTTAACTGAATCTTCGCACCAAATCAGTCTACTTGAGCTCGCGGACTCCTTATTGGAGCTAAAACGCACCTCTCCTGCGCAACTTGCCTCATTGGCACGAAGAGAGGATTGCCCCCTTGCCTTTAAATTAGCCGTTAAGCTAGTGCAATCACGCAAATACTTGCGACAAATAACCACACCTATCTCCATTGGCGTTGTCTTTGCTATGTGGGGAGAGCATCATCGCTTGCTAGAAAAAAGCGCCACTAATATCAATGGTGAAAACTCACTGCTAACCAAAGTCACTCAGCTTCAATGGGCATGCAAAGGGACTAAAGTGGACTGGCATTTGTATCCCGTTGACGATGGCTGCCCTCACAGCAGTTTCGACATTGCCAACCGCATTGCCAATAGAAGCTCACAGCCCGAAAAAATATCGGTACTCGACCTAAAAGATGGGATCAGTGCAAAACAGGGCCCTTTAGCCAAGCTCAATGATGTTGATGACTCCAGAAAAGGTGGCGCTATAATTCATGGTTGCATGCAAGCCCTCTCTGACGGTGTTGATGCCGTTATTTATACCGACGCTGATAACTCTGTTCATATGGGACAACTTGGGCTCATACTGGCACCTTTTGTGGCAAATCATGCTCAAGTCGTACTGGGAAATCGCAAAGATCCACTCTCTATTTTAGTTAAACAAGAGCAGCGCTGGGGGATCGGTATTAAGACCCTCAGACACATGCAAAGAATGGTCGGTGCAGCTATTTTTTCAAAGGGTATTCACGATACTCAGGCCGCTTACAAACTCTTTAGTCGTGATGCACTACAGCATATTCTAGCTAAACCAAGCGTATTTGATTTTTCATTCGATACCGATTGGATCTTAGCTGCCATGCAGCATCAGCAAAGTATTGCCACGGTTCCTTTCGCCTTTATTGATTCAGCTGCCGAATCAGCTTCAATAACCCAGGGACCAATGAGCACTTGGTTAACATTATTACAAGGCCTAGTTAAAGCGTTGCGAGCCAGAGGTGCTGATTACAACAAAGAGATGGCTCAGTTAATTGATAGAGAAATACAAACCGCTGAAGATTTAGAGCGCATTATTGATCTGCTCCCAGATGAACTTATGCATGCAAAAGACGCTGAGCTCGGTGATATGCAACTTATGACTCCTAAAGCATTAGCAACTTGGTTAACCAAGGTTAAAGCGGGGCAACTCACCGCAACCGCCTAATAAACGAATTCAATCAAAATATACCGTGTATCAGCCAATATTTTCATCGCAGACGTCCCAGATGAATATCAGGCGTCAGTAAACAGGTATAGAGCAAAGGACGTAATCATGATAGAAGTTAATGAATTAAAAGCACTGTGTGGCGATGATGATTCCATGGTAAAAATGTTGCTTACCATATACTTAGAAGAGTATGGCGAAAGTGATAGCATCATCCAACATCGCTTTTCCAGTGATGATGTCGACGGCTTATTTCAAATATCTCATGAACTTAAAGGTATGTTCAGTAATTTATGCGCCAAAGAGGCTATGACATTAGCCCAAGCAGTAGAATCAAGCTCCCAAGCTGGCTCTTTGCCAAATCAAACGGCTATCAACGATCTTTGTGGCAAAATAAAAGAGATTAACCAACAAATAGAAGGGATTTTGCAATAGGCCGCCAATTGCAAAAAACCATGCTAGATAAGAGCACACTCAATATCGCAGTGTGCTCTTTCGCTATACTCAGTACGGTAGGAAATCATTTTGCGTGGGGAAATACCACGCAAAATGACGCTGCAATACAAATACAGCCCGAGCAACAGAAGTCGCAGTTACATTCCCCCGAATCACAAAGGGTGTCAAGAGTGATATTGGGCTCTGAGAACTCTAATCAAACGACTATCCAATTTCAGCGTCGAGCGGTTATCCCACAAGTAAAACCTAAAAATGTGAGTATCCCGGTAGCACAAGAGACTGCCCCTCAATATTCAGATCCCCCAGAGAAACTTGCCGATAAAGCAATGCAGGTTTCTCTAACTCGCTACGAGAAGTTACTGATAAGCAAAGCACAGCGATACATAGATAAGAACTGGAACGAAAGCACCGGCCTCATCGATTCCGTTCAAGGGTATACGCACGCCACCATGTGGGATATTGCCAGTGGTATCGCTGCTATTATGGCCTTGGAGGCATTGGGAGTCAGCAACCAACAAGTCACAGAGTTACGACTAGGGAAATTACTTTCGACCCTACATCAATTGCCACTTTACAAAGGCAAGCTCCCCAATCGACAGTACAATACCGTAACAGGACAACCCTCTGGTCGATTTAGTCAAACCTCGTCCCACGGTAATGGATGGTCTGCTTTAGATCTAGGTAGGCTCTATATTTGGTTAGCGATTGTCGCCAAAAAAAAGCCTCACCTCGCCGCCGATATTGAGCTCATCAAGAAAAAGTGGCAGCTTAGTACTGCGGTACATAAAAAAACACTATATGGCACCAAGCTAACGTCTAAAAATGAGTATTTCCGCCAGGAAGGACGACTGGGTTACCTGCAATATGCAGCAACGGGTTATCGCCTGATGAATCTAGATGTCGATAATGCTTTTATGTGTAATAAGTTAGATAAAGTGACGCTTGATAACATCAAGCTACAAATTGACCCGCGCAATCTGCCCTTTCTAACACTTGACCCTTTTCTGCTCTACACCATCGAGGTCAGCAATGACCCCTCTTGCTGGAATCAGCTTAATAAGCTCTACCAACTGCATGAAGCCAAGTACAACCTCAATAACAGGTTAACCGCCTACGCTGAAGATTCATTGAGTAAGTCCCCTTGGTTTTTATATAACAACATCTACTACCAGGGCAAAGCTTGGCATAGCGTTTCTCATTCAGGTAAGCCTCTTGGCGAATCGCAAAGCTTCAGCAATAAAGCCGCTTTTGCTCTGAGTGTTATTTATCAAAGCGAGTACAGCCAAAGCTTAGCGACACAGGTAATAACTAATAGTGCTCAGCATACAGAAATCCCTACTGGACTTTACCGTGATGGCAAAACAAACACCGCCTACAATATAAACACTAACTCACTGATTTTAGTCAGCCTTTGGTATAAGGCTCGCAATAGACGGGCAATTTTTGAAGAGTGAAAAATTGGTAATACTCATACGCTATAATACATAGATCTGTTAGGGATGACTCATTTGAGAAAGCACCATGAATGGACTGTTAGCACGACCTTATGGGTAATAACCCTAAGCAGTACAGTGGCTAATTGTCAGGCAAATGAACACCAAACTGAGATGGCAAAACACGCGCCCAGAACAGAAGAGACAACCGTAATCAATCAAGCTGTCACCAAAGAAATAGAGCCAAAAACAGAAGCTGATCTCATCTGGAATGGTGCAACCAGCTCATTTATGCTGCCATTTGAAGGTTGGGACTCCGATGCTCCTTGGTACAAACGCTGGAGCGCCAGTATCAGCATTGGCTACCCTTTGGTCGATACTGCCGCCGTTCTACCCGCAAATGCCACCACAGGCCCAAGTAATCAAAATTTAACAGCAAGCTTGTCACTTAAGTATTCGATTATCGGTAATTGGTTTATCTCTGCTACCGCATATCACTATTTTGATAAAGAGCTTCAGCAAGCGTGGAATCCCGATTTTACCTATGTATTTGGTTACAGTGATTGGCGACCGTATACCTTTAGCCTGCTCTACTCCAATTACGGCGGTAACCGTTTCTCTCCCGACCCTGGAGGCAAACACACTGAGTTTTCGCAAGGAACATGGGCGTTAGGTTGGAAATTTCCAATCAACAAACCTTTTGTCGATTGGCTTTCGTTTACTGACGAAGGTGCCATTGGTTGTCAATTTGATTATAACTACACACCAGAATACTTCGATTTAGCTAGCATCGAATATAAGACCAGCCATCAAACAATAAGCTTAGGGTGCAAATACTCAATCATCGGCAATTGGTATGTCAATGCAACTGCCTTTTACTATTTAGACAGTAGCCAGAAACAGCCGTGGAACCCTGATTTCACTTATGGATTCGGTTACTTTGATTGGCATCCTGGAACAATAACCATTCAATATAACAACTACTCTGGTAACCGCTGGAATAGTGCCGATAGAGGGCCCGATACTGGTCGGTTTAAGGATGGCTCCTTGAGTATCAGTTATTCATTCAACTTCTAACATTTAACTTTATGTTATAAGCCACTCTTGCTATGACTCTAAGCGATTAAGCACTTTCTGATGGCACTTTGGGCACTTATAAGAGTGTCGATGAATTTTACTGCCACACTCGGGGCATGGCAGCATTTTCCTATCCTTGCTAAGCAGTAAAATTAACACGCCAATGGGCCCTAATACATAACCCAACAATGCTCCAGCAACGATGTTGCCTTTGCGATAACCAATGATAATAGAGGCAAGTAACATCAGCAGATAAAAGCCAAGCCAAAATACAATATTATCCATAATCAAAAGACAAAGTTCAAAGTCAGGCTGAGTATGTCGACATCATCTTTCTCGCCGTATAAGAGTGGCGAGGTGACAAACTGAGCACGATTACCCTTTTCTTGTGAGAATATAGATTGGAACTCAGCATTAAGCGATATTGTCGAAGTCACATCATAGCGAACCCCCACTGTAACGCCTTTGCTCTTCCTTAACTCATGGCTCTCGGCATAGACAAGGTAAGGTGTGAAGTCATCAAGAGCATAGGCAGCACTGGCGTACCAGTTGGTTTGAAACTTATCGTACTCAACTTCAACCATCCACTGCCAAGCATCCAAACTGTACTCAGCCCCCAAAGTATAAATATCCAGTTTCTGTGTCGCTGGAAATGGACGCTGAGTATATTTGGCCTGCATAAAACCAGTATGGATCCGATAGTTAAATCCTACCAAATCTACGTATATCCCCGCCATATACTCGGTGTCAAATTTAAGTAGGTTGGCCCCGAGCTGCACTTCATTAAGTCGGTCAAACCCGTAATATGGAGAGATAGTTAGTGATATTTCGTCAGATATTTCATAATCCCAAGCCAGAGAAATACCGTCATAAGAGGTAAAACCTAAAATGGCATCGTAAACCTCTTCTGGTGGTCTAGCCCATGTATAGGCTTGACCAACATAGTAAAATTCAGAAACTAGAAACAACGGTAAGCGCAGTCGCCCTGTCCGCAATTCAAAATCACCAAACTCGTAGCCCAAATAGGCCCACTCCAGTTCGGGTTCGCTCCAGTTATCTTGAGTACGTTTGACGACTTGAGCTGACGCATTAAACCCTTCAAAAACATCGATATCGAGCTGCAATCCAAATAAGGTATCACAGTCATAACAGATGTCATCGGAGATTTCTCGGTTGATAAATAGCGGTGTCTTATTATCTGTTTTACTGATGGATGTCGTACCGAAACCACTCAACATAATGTCATCTGTGAGTTCGACTCCAGCTTCTACATTTGCGGTGATACCTAAGCTCAATATCAAAAATATGTACTGACGGCTTAATAACATGGCTACTCTCCTTGTGGCACGGTAATTAAGATATTCACTTCTTCCGGAACCGATTCAATCGGAGCATATGCGATACCATTAGGGTTGTCATTTAGCCACTTTAGGATCTGTTTTATATCATCACCATCTAGCTCTTCGGGTGGTGAACCTTTGCCAGAGAAGGCTAGCCCCGCCCAATAACCGTTCATCTGTGATACTGATTTTCCCAACAACATGCTGTAGAACTCTTCACGATGCATGGAAGTTTCGGGTAGATCGACCAAAACAATTTTAAGGCTACCGTCTATTTTTTTAGACTTGCCTCGATATAACATTCTAGCTTTGCTTTTACTTAGGGGGGGGAGTGACTCATTAAGGCTAAAAATTGCGAACTCAACATCAGTGCCTTCATCCGTGTCAGCTTCTAAAGCCCAGAGTGATGAGGATAGGGAGAGAGCCGTCATCAAAACGACTAACCTTGTATAAAAAAACAAGCTACTAAAGTTTAATCCATTAAACATATAAAACCTTCAATCCTAGATAGTTTTTTGTACTATGCTGAATATAGTCAAGAGTTGTGAGATTCACAACTTTATGATTGAACCGTTCAATTCAAGGAGCAGGAATGAACTTATTGAATCGTATTTCAATAAAAACAAGGATGTTGGCATTAGTGTTACTACCGTTATTGTTCGCTGCATTTTTATCGGCACTGGAGATAAAAAAGCAAACCAATAATGTGCGAGCACTCAATACTCTCAACCACAAAATTACCTTTTTAGAGTCTTTTTCAGCACTGAATATCAAAATAAATCAAGCTCGAGAACAACTCTACGCTCAGGGCCGCCCTTTCTTATTGGCAGACTTCACCCCTATTATCGCTGAATTTCCACAGTTACTTCCCAAAGCGTTCACCACCCAAAACAGCGATGATATCCAAGCCTGGTTTGATAGCACTAAAGATGCTTTAACTGAATCGCCAGAACTAACAAGAGAGGGTGTTGTTGATTGGTCTGCTTGGATGAGTGAACTGCAAGCGCAAGCGCTAGTTGTTTTAGAAAAAGATAAGCTAGATGTGCCTGCGCAGATTAACCAAAATCTAACCATACTATTTCAGTTGCAATGGTTGTCACTTTGGTCAGCAGAAGAGAAGTGGCTTATTAATCAACTACTCACAAATAGGAGCAACACAGATCTACTCACTCAATTAAACATGAGCGCTGAAAGACAGCAGCTCTACGTTGAACGCTTTATCAATATCAATGCCAAACCAGAACAAGTCGATCTGCTGCTGGCGACATTTTCAGACAAGGCATTTGAGCAAAGTTATCAACTGCGCAGCGATATTTTACGGGGCAATATTTTAGTCGATAGCCCCGAATCCAATTTAAAAGCCTTTAGTCAACGCCTAAGCCTTATTCAGTTTGTTGTAACCACATTTTCAGAACAATTGACCGGTAAAATTCACAGTGAAATAGCACAATCAAAAAATTTGATCATCATTTTCTGTAGCGCCTTATTTGCATCACTACTCATCATTGGAACGATTGGTGCCAACCTTTACCGCCGAATACTCAATTACCTAAACCACGTGATTAAAACCATGTCAAAAATTGAGGAAACACATGACTACTCAAATAAAATAAATGAAAATGGCAACGACGAATTTAGCTTGTTTTCCAAAAAGCTCAACAACCTGATCCATGAGCGCTACTTAAATGATGAGAAAATTTTACGCGCTAAATCTGATGCAGAAAATGCCAATAAAGCCAAAAGCTCATTTCTCGCTAATATGTCCCATGAAATCAGAACCCCATTGAATGGTATTATCGGTATGTCTGAGATTCTTGCAGGCACCAAACTGACCCCAGTACAAAATGAGTATTTGGAAACCATAGAAACATCGTCGCACACTTTACTGTTACTGATTAACGATATATTGGACCTGTCAAAAATTGAGTCTGGTAATCTTACAATTGCCAACACCGACACAAATATTTCAGAGGTCGTCTACGACACGTTAACAATGGTGCTAGCTAAGGTGGTTGAGAAAAATCTCGACCTGCAAATTGATATCCCAAAAAATACGCCTTACCTCGTTTCGATTGATGAACATCGTATGCGTCAAGTACTGATGAATCTACTGTCAAATGCGGTCAAATTTACCGCTGAAGGTTTTATCAAGGTCGCTGTATGTAGTCAGTTTGATGAAAAACCGTATGCCAACATGCAGATTAAAATTTATGATAGCGGCATTGGTATCGAAGAGGACAAGCAACAACAGATCTTTTCTCCGTTTATTCAAGAAGATGGCTCTATTACCCGCGAATTTGGTGGCACAGGTCTAGGGCTTGCTATCTGTAAACAACTAATCGAGCTAATGGGTGGTGACATAAAGATCAGCTCAGAAAAAGGTAAAGGCAGTTGTTTCTCTGTTGAATTTAAAACGCGTATTATTGCCCACGAAGCACCAGAACAGGATGAGTTTAAACACCTTACCTCAGCACTAATATCCAATAATAATGACATTATAGAAACCCTTGATGGCGCTTGCATCAGGCAGGGATTCAAGCTCAATTATCGTTATCCATCCAGCTTTGACCTTCTACAAGATAAACAATCGTTCGATGTCCTTTTTGTTGATAATTCCTCAATCACTAGAGAGGCTTTAGCGACGTTACCTGAGTTATTGTCTCAACAAGATATCTTTACAATTGCCATCAACACACTCTCAGAGCAACGTACCCTTGATAATATAGATTCCACTATCACTCTGCCATTACTAGGCAGACGCTTTAACAACGCCATTCACAACGGTTTAGAAAATAGAGAACTACGCACAAAAGTGGTATCTGAAACGGAGCAGATAGCGAACAGCAACATCGCTGAGGATAAAATAAAAGTTGTAATTCTGATTGTCGAAGACAATCTGGTAAACCAGAAAGTGGCATCTCTACTGGTGAAACAAGCTGGATTTGACTTTATCATTGCCAATAATGGACTCGAGGCATTCGAGTTCATTACCAAAGGCGAAGTCATTAACGCTATTCTGATGGATTGTATGATGCCCATTATGGATGGCTTCACCGCAACCGAAAAAATCAGGGAATGGGAAAAGCTAAACTCTGAACAGCGCTTACCTATCATTGCACTCACCGCCAGTGTATTAGATCAAGATATCGAGAAATGCTTTGAGTCGGGTATGGATGACTATTTGGCGAAACCCTTTAAAAAGGATGTGTTACTCGACAAACTAAAGCTAGTCTCTAAGCTTGCCAGCTAACCCCCTCCCCACGGCGGTGATCACCGCCAGCAACTACAATTTCAATATGAGTCAAAAACTAATACCGCTCCCAAACTGCAAAACTGCGTTGTTTTGGTTAAATCTTGAACTTGCATATTGGAGTTTAATAGTATGAAATGACAGCAATATGAATGAATTTAGTGACCTTGTATCACAAGGATATTGGTGGCTCTCTTTGCTTGGCGGTCTTCACTGCTTAGGCCTAGGCTTATACATCCGCTATATCTATCATGAAAAAAATGGTAACCATAAGATTTTAGGCGGTATATTTAGCCTAATGGCGCTATATTTTTTTACCGGCCTACTCACCAAAGAAAATGCGCCCGCTCCCATCCACTTTATCGTTATTTTAATTATTCCAATCTACTTCTTATTAATGCCGATGCTCTATTTATACTGTCATCGCAGTTTAAATGACACAAAAACTCCCATAGGTTTTTCCGCTCACTTCTATCTCGGTACCATAGTCGCTATTACCGTATTGACCGCTGCAACTTACCACGTATTGAACCAAGGGGTACTGCCCGAAATACCATTGAGCCTCAACTTGGGTTTCAGCCACCTAAATCTACTCGGTGCGGCACTGCCTGCGCTGTTATTTATCCAGACAGCGTTCTATTTTTACATTATTTTAAAGATGCTTAGCCACTATCCTGGCCGCACTTCCCGACTACATCAAGAAAGCCTTAAGGACATAAAGTTTCGCTGGTTGCTGGTACTTACCCTCGCGCTAATGAGTAATTGGATTATCAGAGCGGTACTGGTTATCTTACCTTTTTATTTCGGCGAACAATTAATTGGCATTAACCATGCTGCCACTAAACTTGTACTGTTACTCACCGTATATATCCTTGCCATTTATGGCTTAAAACAGATCACCTATGCCGCATTCTTACGTGGCAGGTTAGCTCAACCTCAGCAAAAGTCACCGATGAAATCCAGCCAACAACTGCTCAGTTCAGAAGAGCTTGCCTACCTGCAAAAGTTAATGCAAGACGAGAAAAAATAACCTTAATAGCTGACATATTTCATGGATTTTATAACACCACTTGCGCTAGTGTATTAGCGCTTATCTCATTATAAAAATTACAGAAATACCTGAAGGGTAGGAACAACATGAAAAACTTCAACAAGCTAACCCTGCTTGCTACTGCAATGGCAACATTGCTCGGTACCAGTATGGGCACCTCGGCAGCAGAAAGAACTCACGACATCATTATCGATGATTTTTTTGATCTTGGCGGCATGAGCTCAGTGACATTAAGTCCTAATGGCAAGAAAGCACTTTGGCTAGAATCCCGCTGGGACAAAGAGCTGGATAAAAGCCAGCGAGATCTATGGCTACTCGACACCAAAAGTGGTGACGCCAAACGCCTTACATTCACTAACGAAAGTGAATCAAGCCCACAATGGAGTCCTGACGGGCAACATATCTATTTTTTAGGTAAGGTAAAACAAGAATCAGCCAAGGCTCCATACAATGGCAAGACACAAGTTTTCCGCATTGCAGTCGCTGGCGGTGACATGCAACCGATGACTAAAGAGGTTGAAGGTGTTAACGGTTTTCAACTCAGCAATGACGGCAAAAGTGTATATTTCTTAGCGACTAAAACAGTGAAAGACAAAGATGATTGGGCCTCAATGCGAGCTGGTCACTCTGCGCCTCAATATGGCCATGGCGAGCGTAAAACAAACCCTTTATACCAACTGGATCTACAACACTTTAAGCAACAATTATTGTTAGATGACGACAAAGTAGTTTGGGAGTTCAAGGTCAATGACGATGGCAGTAAAGTTGCCCGTATAACCACGGACGACAATGAGCTGGTTAGGCTAGAAGGTTGGTCTGATGTTGAAGTCTTCGATACCAAAACAAAAATCAATACGACCCTCGCAGATAAGCAATGGCGCGACCAAGCTCCTTCCCCGTATGGCTGGTTATTAGGCCTAGATTGGCAAGAAAACGGTAACCAACTCGCCTTTAGAATCGATTTTGACGGTCACCCAGGTAAGCTCTTTATCGCCAATGCGCAAACAACCGACGCGCCATCACTCGAAGTGACCCGTGGCGGAGATGTTACCTTAAACTCCGGCGACATAAAGTGGCGACCAGATAGTGATGAGATCTGTTATCGCGGCGCTGAACATGCTCGAGTAAAGCTATTTTGTACCGAAATTGATGATGGCGAACAGGGAGATACTCGTGCTGTTGTTAATGGCGATATGGTCATTGGTAGCTACAGCTTTAGCCAAAATGGTAAACGCGTCGCCTTTAGCCACAACGGTTTAGATCATTTTTCAGATATGTTTATTGCCGATGCCAATAGCAGCCGCGCTAAAGCAAAACGCCTGAGCAACATCAACCCGCAAGTTGATAGCTGGAAGCTCCCTCAAGTGTCTATCGTTAGCTGGAAGGCACCTGACGGTAGTGTTGTGGAAGGTATATTGGATCTACCCGCTGACTATAAAAAGTCTGATGGTCCGTTACCATTAGTAGTGCAAATTCACGGCGGACCAACATCAGCAACACCATACGCTTTACAACACCGCTCTTATGGACGCTCAACATTTACAGCCAAAGGCTGGGCACTGCTGTCGCCTAACTATCGTGGTTCTACCGGTTATGGTGATAAGTTCTTAACTGATTTAGTTGGTAAAGAGCATGACATCGAAGTTAAAGACATTATCGCTGGTGTCGATCAACTTATTAGCGACGGTATTGTTGATGGAGACAAAATGGCAGTGATGGGCTGGAGTAACGGGGGTTACCTGACTAATGCTTTAATCAGCACCACTGAACGCTTTAAAGCGGCAAGCTCCGGCGCAGGTGTTTTCGACCAGCGTCTACAGTGGATGCTCGAAGACACACCGGGTCACGTAGTTAACTTTATGGAAGGCCTACCTTGGGAAAAGCCAGAGGCTTACACCCATGGCTCATCACTCAGCCATGCTGACAAAATCAAAACGCCCACTCTTATCCATATCGGTGAAAATGACCAACGAGTTCCTGCAGGTCATGCACAAGGTCTATATCGCGCCCTTAAACACTACCTAAACGTACCTGTTGAGCTCATTGTTTATCCTGGCGAAGGTCATGGACTGAGCAAGTATCAGCACCGAAAAGCCAAGATGGAGTGGGACCAGAAATGGTTCGAGCACTATGTTTTAGGCAAGCCAGTCGAATAAGTTAACAAGTAGCTATTAATAGAAGCGCCTCATTAGGCGCTTTTTTAATGAGAAACAAACATCAGTATAAAAGTCATTCACTTTCCGTTCAGGATAGCTATGCTAAGGTTGATACCATCCAGTATAAGTCCAGTTTGCTCGATAAGGATAATTCAATGACAAGCTTCATCAAACGAATCACCGCCAGTTTATGCTTACTCGCCAGCATGATGATCGCGCCACAAGCTTTAGCTGAAGATGGCTACACCCAAGCCAAAAATACTTTCCAGCAAGCGAACCAAACCAAAAAGTTCTTCGATACCGCATACGGTTACGCATTATTTCCGACCGTCGGTAAAGGCGGAATAGGTATAGGTGCAGCTTATGGCAAGGGGCGCGTCTATCAAGGTGGCAATTACCAAGGTGACACCAGCCTGACTCAAGTCTCTTTTGGTTTTCAGCTTGGCGGCCAAGCCTATAGCGAAGTTATATTCTTTAAAGATAAAGCCGCTTATCAAGATTTCACCAGTGGCAGCTTTGAGTTCGGTGCACAGGCTTCTGCAGTAGCGATTAACATTGGTGCCAATGCACAAGCAGGTACTACAGGTAATTCAGCTGGAGCAGGAAAGAAAGCGGCGACAGCGTCTTATATTAACGGCATGGCAGTCTTTACCGTGGCCAAGGGTGGCTTAATGTTTGAAGCCGCATTGGCAGGCCAATCCTTCACTTTTGAAGAGAAATAGCCTTAAGGGAACGCAGCGACGAGGGTGTGACTTCGTCGCTTCTAGATAAGCTAAGAAGGCAAGAACCGGACAACAGTTCTTGGTTCTAGGCTCGAGTATTAGAGGTTCTAGGTTCTTGGTTCTAGGCTCGAGTATTAGAGGTTCTAGGTTCTAGGTTCTAGGTTCTAGGTTCTAGGTTCTAGGTTCTAGGTTCTAGCAATTGAAAGCTAAAATCTAGATGCATCACACCCGTTCACTTAAACAGATTGTCTTACTTATGTCCCCAAGGTACAGGAGGCAAATCAACAGGTTTTGTCAGATCAAAGTCGACTCGAAAATCTCGCTCTTCACGAGTTAAGCGATAGGTAAACTCTTCAGGGTTACTGTACATATGCCAAACATTGGTGATCGAAACATCTAGACCGTTGTCTCTAAAGTTGTTAATTGAATATGCATCCACAGGAAAGGATTGCTCAGTAGCGCTGCCCATACTTGCCGTCATACCGCCGTACATAGTGACCTTATCCTCACTGCCATCTTGATGGCGATGATCGTGCGCTAGATGCAAACCGTATTGTGTTTTAGTGATCACCCAAGTGCGAGAGTGATCGTCACCGACGTGAAATGGCACCTTAAGCACGGTGTCACTGCATTCGCGTACATGCATAACCAGTTTCTTACCGCTGAACGCCGAATCAGCGCTATTACCCGCCGTCACTGTACCTTCAAATGCTTTGCCACAATGCGCTGCGATACTATCGAAAAAGGTTGTTTGTTCGGTGGTGACAGCCGCCGCTGGCAAGGTAAAAGTCGCAGCCGTTAACAGGCCAATCTGTGAGTATTTTGTTGTTTTCATTATTATCTCCAATGATTTGTGACTAACTCTATCATAAAGAGATAAATTTTAACTTAAGCAGAGTAAACACATAATTCACTCCAATAAACAGGGGGGAACAGCTAGTGAAAATGAACTAGTTACCGGCATACTTTTGACTGATATGAAGACGATATACAAAATCCACATTGCTATCAATTATATCAACTGTTAGCTTCCATAATTAATAAAATTCAACGTTCGATAATATCGAAATTATAAAACCTATAGAGAAAGTAGAGTGAAATCAAAAATACTAAATAGGACAAGAAACATTATTGGTTATATCTTTATTATTACTGCTGGATTTAGCATTGGCATTGGGACGAAGTACGGTTTTGATCTATACAATCAGCAACCAAACGTAATTCAAACAAACACTAGTAATCATTACCAAGATATTGATAGCAAGGTGATAATCTACACCACTCAGTGGTGTCCTTTCTGTAAAAAAGCCAAACAATACTTAACAAAACATAACATTGATTATATTGAAAGGGATATTGAATCAGGTAATAAAGAAACCATTGAACTATATGAATCTATAGGCTACCCAGGAGTTCCAAAGATAGTCGTAGGCAGCAAAATAATAAATGGGTTTAATGAATCATTATTATCAAAAGAACTAAAGTCTCAAAATTTACTTTAGAAAATATTTAAATCTCAGCATCAACAAACCAATAATCGGCTCTATTTAGTAAAAAACACCTATTTATGCTTAATGAAACTAAACAATAGCTTATTTAAAACAAACCATAATCATTTAACATTTAATTAAAGGGAAGTATCATGATTAATAAAAAACTAGCAGTATTAGCGGCAAGTATAGGCCTAGGGTTAAGCTCATTCTATGCTATCTCGGCACCGGAATGTGGCAGTAGTGCTAGGTGCGGTTATCAAAATGATCGCGATATAAGTGCCTGCATGCAAACCACAAACCCAGTGGTAATCGATGGCGTGCGTTACGATAGATATAACACTCGCGCCGAATGTGAAGCGGCGTACGCCGAAGATTTACAACGATGCCTAGCCGGTGATACTGATGGCCCAGGTTCGCCATTTGGCTGCTAGTTAGATAAAAATCGATGGGGGTAACTCAAATGATTTACACCCATCGTCATTTTATTCTCGACGAAATCAAGCATTCGTCTCATCTTTAAATTAACTACCTTTGGTGCTTAGGCGTGGTGCCCCAGGCATTTTTCTTTACAGGACGCTGGCTACCCGATTGAGTTTTCGAGTGAGCACCTTTTGACTGGCCAGGTTTAGCATGCCCTGATTGACGATTTCCCGATCCACCAGCATTACCACCAGCTTTCTTAGCTGCGCCGCCCTTGTTGCCATCTGCTTGCTTTCTGTCATCAAACTGATCGGCTGAGAATCGGGTGAACGCCTTCTTACCTTTACCATCATCTTTGCTTGTGAGCTTCTTTTTACTACGCAGCGCTTCTCGCTCTTGACGCGATTCTGCTGGCACCAAGCATGATGGACTGTTACCAATAAGCTTCTCTCTGCCCATCTCTATTAGCGCTTCACGGATCATTGGCCAGCCAGCTTCATCGTGATATCGCAGCAGAGCTTTATGCAATTTTCGCTGTCGCCCCTTCTTAGGAACAGATATTTGCTCACTAGTATGTTTCACATTTTTCAGTGAGTTCAGTTCAGTATGGTAAACAGTTGTTGCATTGGCCATCGGTGATGGATAGAAGTTCTGCACCTGATCGAGTTTAAACTTTTCAGCCTTTAACCATAGCGCGAGGTTAACCATATCTTCATTGGTTGTTCCTGGATGCGCCGAGATAAAGTAGGGGATCAGATACTGCTTCTTACCCGCTTGCTGCGAATATTTGTCGAATAACTCTTTGAATTTGTCATAGCTCCCCATCCCAGGCTTCATCATCATATCGAGAGGACCTTTCTCGGTATGTTCTGGTGCAATCTTCAGGTAGCCACCCACGTGATGGGTCGCTAACTCTTTGACATAGCGAGGATCTTCTGTCGCTAAATCATAACGGACTCCTGAGGCAATCAAGATTTTTTTAATACCTGGAATTTCTCTAGCGGCACGATATAGGTCTATCGTTGGCTGATGATCGGTATCCATATGACCACAAATATCGGGGAAGATACAGGAGAGTCGACGGCAGGTTTGCTCCGCCTTTTCACTCTTACATCCCAAGTGATACATGTTGGCTGTGGGGCCACCAAGGTCTGAAATCACTCCAGTAAAACCTGGGACTTTGCCTTGAATATCTTTAATCTCTTTCACCACCGAGTCTTGAGAGCGACTCTGGATAATGCGGCCCTCATGTTCGGTGATCGAACAAAAAGAGCAACCACCGAAACAACCACGCATGATATTAATTGAGGTCTTAATCATGTCATAGGCTGGGATCTTCTCGCTACCATACGAAGGGTGAGCGACACGCTGATACGCCAGATCAAACACACCATCCATCTCATCGGTATTTAGCGGCAAAGCGGGAGGATTGACCCAGATAGCGCGCTCAGCATGAACTTGAAATAGCGCTCGAGCACAACCCGGGTTTTGCTCCTGATGCAAAATACGCGAAGCATGGGCATAGAGAAACTTATCGCTTGCGACCTTTTCATAGCTAGGCAGCTGAATATAACTCTTCTCCCAAGGCTTAGGCTTGGGCGGTTGAACAGTGATAACCTTAGGGGCGTCGTTATCGAATATTTTCTCATCGGTTGGGCCAGAAAGATTTTTACAGCCGACATCATCGGCGCCATAAGGGTTGGGAATAGCATCAATCTTATGTTGCTGATCGATTTTACGTGAATCGATTCCGCTCCACCCAGATAGTGGCTCCTTACGGATCACCGTGGTACCACGAATATCATGCATATCTGCCATCAATTCACCGGCGCCCAGCCGATGGGAGATCTCGACCAAGGGTCGTTCAGCGTTACCGTAGACCAGAATGTCGGCCTTAGCATCTAAAATGACTGAACGGCGAACCTTATCTGACCAATAATCATAATGGGCCGTACGGCGCAGACTCGCCTCAATACCGCCAATCACTACCGGTACTTGTTTAAAGGCCTCTTTACAGCGCTGAGTATAAACGGTTACCGCACGATCGGGGCGCTTGCCACCAATATTGCCCGGCGTATAGGCATCATCATGGCGCATTCGTCGCTCTGCGGTATAACGGTTGATCATCGAATCCATATTGCCGGCAGTGACCCCAAAGTAGAGGTTAGGTTTGCCTAGCTTCATAAAATCATCTTTATTAGACCAGTCAGGCTGTGAGATTATCCCCACTCTAAAGCCTTGAGCTTCGAGCATGCGACCAATGATGGCCATGCCAAAACTTGGATGATCCACATAAGCATCACCTGTAACTATGATGATGTCACAGCTATCCCAACCTAACTTATTCATCTCTTTACGAGACATAGGTAAAAATGGCGCTGGGCGAGTAAGCTCAGAGCGATACTTGGAATGAGTAAATAATGTGGATTCTACTTGCATTGATTAGACTGCCTAACTTAGAAACAAAAAATACGGGTTACACGCCCCGGTGTCAGCTCATATCGGGGACGCGGAGTATAACAGGCTCCGCTCCGCAGGTGTGACTAAAAAAGCATCAGATTGATGCTTTTTTTAGTATAGTCGATATACCCTCTTCTTCGCTGTGGGTATTGCTGTGCTTGGGATTGTTACGACACAGAGGCTGATTGAAAAAACCAACACATCACAATAACCAAGATTAAAGGTTAGTCACATATGCAATTAGATTAACCACCACTAAACCCACAATAACCGCCCATGTCATCAATACCCCCCAGAAACGGCCGAAATGATAACCGCCTTTGCCTTGGGTTAACCCTATGGCATGCATCAAGCGTGATACAAGCCAAAGCGTACCAAAGCAATGCAGTACCGCAGCGCTGGTGCCATTGCTCTCTGCAACCACAAATAGCAACATCGCAATCGGTGCGTTCTCGAGCAAATTTTCATGTACTCGACGCGCTAAGCTTAGTGTTTCGTTGCCAGAAGAACCAATGCCAATTTTATGCACTCTTCTGAGTTTTATCACTCTATAAGCTAAAGTAATAATGAGCAGTGCTGTTAGGCTAATATACAGACCTGATATCGCGAGTAGCATGGAACTTCCTATTTGTGATTACTATCAACTGCACAGCATTACAATTTACGAACATGAAGTAAATAAATCACAACTTTTTTTGAACAAATCAGGTAAGATGCGCTCGTCAATAATATGCCAATAAGCAGTGTCGAATAGCAGTGACAAGCAAGCTAAATTAACAGCTGCTTATTGATAATAATTAAGCCTTACAACTAAGATATAAATAGCGAACAACTATTGTGAACAATCAAGAGTTTCTAGAAAAGCGACGTTTTATCATTCGACTCGGTAAAGCACTGCATAAATTTGGTACCCCAGCCTATCGGCTTGAAGCACACCTGCAAGCGGTATCAAAGCTGCTCGGCATCGAGGGTTATTTCTTGGTGTCGCCAACGGCAATGACTTTCGTACTGCAACACGATGAAGATCAAGAGTATAACCACGTGGCGCGGGTCAACCCTGGTGAACTAGATTTAGGCTCCTTAGCACGAACCGACGAACTCGTTGAAGAGCTGATGTCTGGCAAACGGACATTAACCGAAGCTCTTGAACGTTTAGAGGAGATTTCCAATAAGCCTAACCCTTATGGCACAGGCCTAACGCTATTGGCTTTTGGCAGTTCAGCAGGTGCCTTTGCCATGTTAATGGGCACCAGTTGGAATGATGTATTCTGGTCAGCGATTTTAGGCTTGATGGTTTATGGGTTGGTCTATCGCGCCGAACGCTCTAAGCGTATGGCCGAGATGCTCGAACCCCTAGCCGCGATTTTGTGCGCAATTGCCGCGAGCGGTATTGCAAAATTTGATCCCAGTATGAATATTCCGGTGGTCATACTCTCTGGTATCATCATCTTTATTCCAGGTTTAGCATTAACACTCGGCTTAGCAGAGTTAGCCGCAAGAGATCTAATCTCTGGCACAGCAAGGGTGATGGATGCGTTCATGCTGCTGTTTAAGCTCTATTTCGGGGTTATTCTAGGCATGACAATAGGTGAAACACTATTTGGTGAAACCACTTATGTACCGCCTGAATCACTGCCTGAATGGGCTATTTGGGCTGCTGTTCCGATTCTATCTATGGCGCTAGTGATTATCTTCAAAGCGCGTATGAAAGACTCTCCTTGGGGAGTTCTTGCTGGTATTGTGGCATTTTTCTCCGCTATGATCGGCGGCATTTACTTTGGAGACTCTATTGGTATTTTCTTTGGCGCTTTAGCAGTAGGCGTATATTCAAATCTGTTTGCTCGCTGGATGAAAGCACCAGCAACTATTGCGCTGTTACAAGGCATCGTAATCTTAGTGCCCGGTAGCAAAACTTATATTGGTCTCAATACCTTAATTTTAGGTGAAACCATTTTTAATCAGTCACACCTTGGCACGCAGGTATTTCTTATCTTTATGTCCATTGTCGCTGGGTTGATCTTTGCCAATGTGGCCGTGCCTCCACGCCGAACCTTGTAACCGTTTACGAGTTACAATTTAACACATGCGGGCGCCTCAGCGCGCTCGCATCCTCTGCGTTATATTCAATTCTCCTCAAGTAAAATCATCATCTTATCCTTGACTAACCCGCGCGTTCCGTGTGTTATAGCTATGTAAAGCAATTGTAAGAGCTGTTACTTATTAGGACTCCATCCTGCCTATGACTCGATTTAGCTGTTCGACGTTAGCCTTGTTAACTTACGCACTAACCAGTGCCGTTAGTGCTGAAGAGGTAACGACGGAAAAAACAGCAGCTAAAGCCGAAGATTACCAGCAAAAAAAACAGATAAAAAACATAATTGTCAAAAGTAATGACATCTTTGATCTGTCTGATCCCGAGACCTTTTTCATTCATCGCTGGGCTAATTACCTGCATATCAATACTCGTGATTCAGTCATTCGTGACAAGCTCAGCTTTAAAGAAAATGAAACTGTAAGCCAGAAAGATCTCGATGAAGTACAGCGCATACTGCGGGCAGAGCCCTATATTCGTGACGCTAATATTGAGTTTGCTACGCCTGCACCAGATGCTGATCTAGCCAGTGACAATAGCGAGAACATTTTAGTAGAGACCTGGGATAATTGGTCATTACTCCCCACTGTCAGTGTCGGCCGCAGCGGTGGTGAAAGTAAGTTCTCTATCGGCATCAAAGAAGATAACTTGCTCGGGTTAGGGATCCGGACTCGTTTCAAGTACCAATCGAATGCCGACCGTACCGGCTACAAATTTGCCATTGAAGCCCCCATCAACTTTATTGAACATGCCACCATAGCGGCTGATTTTTACGACAACAGTGACGGCCAAGCAACCCATCTATATTTTGAGAAACCCTTCTATACGCTTGATGCTAGTAATATGTATTCGGCCGAGTATTTAGATGATCTGCGTGTCGATACCTTAAAGCAAAATGGCCAAGAGTTTAATGAGTTTGAACATGGGGTCACCTACAACAGCGCCCGATACGGCTGGTTATTGAATCGCAGCAGTGATGAGCTTTCTCGCATAATAACGGGACTGACTCAAGACAAGCACGAATTCAGTAATATAGCAGAGTACCCCATATCAGAGCTGCCGCAGGATCGTGATTTCCTCTACCCTTGGGTCGCCTATCAATACCTGCAAGATGACTTTAAGGTTCTTAATAACGTCCACCTCATTAACTACAACGAGGACTTTAATCTAGGTTGGCAGCACTACGTTAAATTGGGGCTTGAGACTCGAGATACCGATGACGACTCACCCGTTGGCTATCACATCAACTGGCAATCTAGCCGTGGTTTTCAGGCCGAAGATCATTTGCTACTGCTGGAGATGGATGGCGAGGGCGTATTTGCCACCACTCAAAAAGATTACTATCAGGTCAATGTTGCCGCAGAATACTTCTACCACATTACGCCTAAATGGACTGCCTACTCCAAGCTAAGATTCAGCAGTTCTCAAAACAATTATATTGATAAGCCTTTTGCCCTGGGCGATGACACTGGGATCCGTGGCTACCCAAATAACTATCAATATGGTGACAATCAATGGGCATTTACCGCAGAAGTACGTAATTACCCCAATATTAACCTTTATCAATTAGCAGAGCTCGGTTGGGCTGTCTTTAGCGATGTGGGTCAAGCAACTGGCGGAAACGATGCCAACAACGAAGTTTCCGGCGTTATTGGCAGTGTCGGGATTGGCGCGAGGATCTACTCCTCTAAATCAAGTTATGGCAACGTCGCCCATATTGATTTTAGTGTCCCCTTTACCACGGGGGCCGAAGTGAATAGCTGGGAATGGCGTTTCTTAGTGAAGAATCGATTCTAGCTGCTGAGATGCTAGGGGCGAGCAGCTAACGAAACACTGTAAATATCGGCATCATTAATACCCAACATACTAACCACAATGGTATCGTCATCTGCTTTCGCCAATGCACGCTGACCACGAATACTCACCGCAGGTAAAGTAAATAGCAACTGCTGTTGATTATCTGCTGTCATCTCAATAATTTGATCGCTGATATCAGAACGCTTTAAAAAATACAGCGCCTCATTTTGATAAAAGAAGCTGCCCCAATCACCAGTCGACAGTTCGGCTGTGATCAACTGCTCTTCGCCACCATCATTTGGATGGTAGAAGATGCCAGCTTGGTTATCACGGCTGTAATATACGCCACCCGCGTTATCCTCTACGCCATATTTCGCAGCATGAGCCACGACAAACTCGGACTGCTGACTATCGAGATGATAGACATAGAGACTCCAATGACCATCGACATTTGAGGAGTAGTAGATCTTACGGCCATCATTGGAAAATGACGGATTTCTAACATCACCTTTAATACCATTGATTTTACTTGGCGCTTCGCTACCCACCAAACCTAAGTAGAGGTCGTAGTTCTTGGCCCCTTTGGGTTTCATCGGCAATACATAGTGTTTATCAACTGGCGAGGCTGCAGGTACGCCAACTATCCCCTGCGAATGAGTTAGCTGTTTACTGCCTGTATCTTGATTAACCCATAGCTCCCAAGCACCGCTACGATTAGACAAAAACAACACCTCTTGCGAGCTCGCCACGAACTGTCCAAACATGTCACGCGAAGACGACGCTAACTGACGTTTTATCTGTCCGTCCGTTAATGAACGCACGGTAATATGCTCTTGGGATAGATGACGAGAGTAATACAGACTATTGCTTTTTTCGTTAATGGCTATGCTGCTAATGGTATTATCCTGATGAAAATCAGTAATCGATTGAGTGGCAAAACTATATCGCTCAATCACAAACGCCCCATCACGCAGAGCATTAAAATACAGCATATTACTTGCTTGTTCCCACTCAAGAGCGATCACCATACTCTCGCCTTCAATGATGCTAACTACGTCATCGTTTAGCTGCGATAGTATAATAATTTTGGCATCCATCGCAGCCGAGCGTACCAGCGCTAACTCTTCACTATTCGCAGACCAGCTCATTAACAGATCTTCTTCTCCAGAGGCGGGATAAGAAAACTGGCTGATATCTGATGAGGCAAAATGGTAGGTAAATACTGCAACACTATCGTCAATCGATTTGGCATAGGCAAGTAACTCACCATCTGGAGACCAATCAAGACTGTGCAGATAGCCACGACTAGTGCAGCCCGTGTCGATAAGCCGGTCTTGATTAGTAATGAGCTCTCGAACATGCAACTCGCAGCGACCATTCGCGCTGAAGCGCAGATAAGCCAATGCTTGACCGTCTGGCGACCAAGTCGGCGACGTTTCCTTATCTTCACTCATAGACACTTGTCTCAACGGTGCCTTAGCATCGCTCAAATCTTTAATATAAATCTGGGCTTTTTTCTGCTCTCGTCGCCATTGAAAAGCCATAAAACGACCGTCGGGAGAGATGGCTGCTTGCTCCTCCACCCCTTCAAAGTTGGTAATTCGCTTCACGGCTAGCGGCTCTTCAACCGTTATAGGGGCATAAAGCGAGTGCAAGAGAAACCCAAGCAAGGAGAGTAGTGCAACGCTAAATAACGCGACGATAGGCTTGAGCAACGATGACGAATGCTGTGGAATTACATGCGGTTTCAGAACGATAGCTTGATTAGTTTTTTCATCGAGCACGACCGGGGTAAATAACAGCTGGTAGCCAATTTTAGTGATGGTCTTAAAGTAGAATTCAGGCTCTTCATCAAGCTCGCTAATGGTTTTTCTTAGCTGCCAAATTGCATTACCGGTGCCGCGTTTTCCTACCTCAATATTTCCTAGCCACACCTGCTCAATCGCAACCTCTTTAGTGACTGTTTCTTCCGCATGAAGAATTAACAACTTTAGAAATTCAAATACTTTTGCAGGCAAAGTAACGATACGCTCGCCTTTACTTATCGTCATGTCGTGACAATTTACGATACATTGACCAATCTGATATTTTTGATGTGGTAACGAGATCATATTTATTGTCGATACTCCCATAAGGACTTATAAAACAAGAGTTTTAAAGCTAATAATCAGCTTAAGGTTAACTTTTACGTAACATGCATCTTATCTGTGCCTGCTCAGCAATCCAACTCCTAACCTACATTTCCCAACTAAAAAGCGACCTTATTCACAATTATTGAAAATTCAAGGCGGTGTAGATTTACATTTTGACAATAATAATCAGCGACTTGAAAATAATTCATCTTCAACCTCGTTAGCTGTATCAATTTGTACAATCAGCAATGCAAAAAAGAGAGCACCTAATGTGCTCTCTTTTTAAGTGGAAGCTAAGCTCCTTTTCATAAACTAGCGTTTAACGGCGTACTCTACGGCGTAAACCAAGCAGTGCAAATAAGCTAAGCAGGCTAACACCTAAGCTACCACCGCTATCGCTGTCATTGGTTGGCTCTTCAGCAACTGGCGCATTCAGCGTCATTACAAAAGTCGTTGCTGTTTTATTTACGCTATCATCAGCTGTCACCATCACAGTGTATTCACCTGCGGCGCCCGCTGCAGCACTACCAGTGATCACACCACTAACACTGTCGATGCTCATACCATCTGGTAAGCCTGTCGCGCTAAAGGTCAATGCATCACCTTCCGCTTCGCTAAAGTACATAGCTGCATCAATCTCTACAGCGTCCGTCTCCGCCAAAGATACTGCAGGTATTACATCCACAAGCTCAGGAGCGATATCATTAACGTTGTTAATCGTCACTGTGACGTTAGACACTGCTGTAAACGCATTACCCGCGCGGCCTATAACTTCCAAGTTATAGCTCATGTTGCCAGCATCATAGTCTAGAGCGGCTGGATTATTGACGATGATCTCACCCTTTGCACTCATTGAGAATGGATCGCCTGGTATCGCATTGGCTAGGCTTAGCGTATACGGTGACCACGAAGAATCAAAGTTTGCTGCAGCGAAGAAGGTTTCAGAATCAAGCTTCACTTGGCCAATGACGGTGCCCATTTCTGCATCTTCATCGACACTGTGGCTTTGACCATCTAATGGGTGAGCCATCAAGCCATAACTGCCCTGTCCCATCGCCGAGGTCATGCCCCAGTTATCCTCAAGGCTGATCAACATCATGCCGTGGTTATCACAACCGCCACCACCGATGTTGAAGCTAAAGTTACAGACACTTGCCATACCTAGCTCAGCGGTCTCACCGGCAGCCAAGGTCACCATAGGGCTGTACTCTTTGACCTCCCCCTCTTCAACGAGACGTGAAATCAATGGTAGACCACCAGAGTTACTTTCCACTTCCTTCTCTTCACCTGTCATCCAGTCAAAGTAAGTGCTGGTCTGTATCTTGCCGAATTTAACAGGGTTAAACTGAATAATAGGCTCACCCAGATTGGCAATTGCGTCACGGTCAGTAGCAAAGATCCAGCCGTGGTTTTGATCAAAGTCAGCTACACTAGCCATGTTGTCACCATGGTAGAGATCTTCTAGACAATACTGAGAAACAAAATTCTGCCCGTGACCTGTCATGTAAGTTGGTAACTTAGACTTGGTGTAACGCTTGCGTGGTTGGGTCCAATCATACTCTTGGTTGTGGTCGATAAACCATGATGCTGGCGCACCGTTTTCATCTGGCTCAATAAAGCCTCCCATCACCACTTGAGTAGCTTCATCCCATGCGTTCGGGTCACCGTTCACCCCTTTATCCAGCTCCATATCGAGCACAAACTGCTCTTGATAAACGTTCCACCAAATTAGCGCAGCCCCCCCCTTATCAAAGTGATTCGCCATACCTGCATCATTCGGCTTAAAGAAACGCCCCGCAACCACTAGTTTCTTACCTGAAACAGTGCACATTGCTTCATCATAAACACCACCACCGACTACATTCGGCATATTGCCTTGGGTGTTCTCTTTTCCTTCAGGAAGCTGTTTCTGATGATGCATTGCAGGAAACACCGCAAATGTAGTCTCTGTGGCACTGGCATTGGTAAATTGCTGTACATAAGCACCGGCTTCTGGGCTAAATTTGTTGCTTAGCTCAGAACCGTATTGCTCTTCAAATGTACTAAAATCTCGAGTAATTTCGCTGCTTACCCTTGGTTTAACTAACCAGCTCATGTTCACTGTCGGCTTCTCTTCTGCAGTCAATTGCAGCTGACCTGTTAGCTCTACCTTTGACCAATTTATCGAGCTGAAGTCGCTCGCCATCTTAATTGGCCAGTTCTCAAGTTTCGTAAAATCAATCTCTAGTACCACCGGGAACTCAACAGTCTGCCCCGCAGGAACACTTACGCTTGCTGGCACATCCCATGTTAGCGCTGCATCACCGGACTTACCCATAGAGCTCATCGCCACTTCATAGGTTACTGTGGCATCAGATAAGTTCTTAAGCTGCACCTCCTTAACAAAACGCTGTACACCGACACCCTCTTCGAAACCAAAACTCAAGTTAGGCTGGTAGCTATTTTTCTCCCAAGCAACCACTGACGAGTTGATCGCAGCATCTATATTTTCAACACCGTTACCAATCAATACAAGATCGGCCTGCTCATTAGCGAGATTCATGACATTGTTATCTGCGGTATTCATCAACAGTGCTTTAATCTCAACCATCGACAATGCTGGACGCTTTGATTTAAGCACCGCCGCGGCCGCGGCAACACGTGCAGCCGCCATCACAGTGTGTGACTCGGTATCTGTTTGATCGCCACCACCAACAACTGCAACATCGATATTTTCAGCGTAACTGACCATGTCAGGTTTAGAGTATCCATTGGCACCGCGAACAGGTCCATGTGGGGTACTCTCAGTGACCATCATCTTGTCTGCTGTATCGGTAGTCATACCACCCACCGTCAACGCACTCGGTGCAGCTCCACGCCATGTCATATTGAAGCGATTATCAAACCACTCGCCACCCGTTCCGGCATTAACCACAACCAAGGCGCCGAGCCCTGAAGCCATCTCAATCGCATGAGCCTCTGCAACTGAACCTGAAATACCATCATCTGAAGGGGCATAGAAGGCGCTGCCACCAAGTGCATCGACGACGATGATGTCGGCTCGGTCATCGAAGCTGCCGTCTTGGTTTGGATCGAGTGCATACTCCAATGCCAACATGAATTTGCTGCTTGACTCTGCACTTATTCTGTATCCACTGCCGTAAGGGTCAGATACATTTGATGTTTTATAGGCGGCAATTTTTGCCCCTGGTGCGAGTGAATGAACCACGCTGGCGAGTCTAGTACCATGACCCGTATTGTGAGTTGCACCATCGTAATCACGGGTATAATAGATATTCTGATCGATTGGGTTTGGATCTAACCCCCAACCGGCATCACTGCTCAGATCCATACCTTCAACCACAACATCGGTCGGGAAGCCATCAAATGCATTGACTGCATTTTCCATCGCAGCGCCGTAGCTTGCCGCTTCGCCGTCACCACCTAGTCCGACGTGAGTGTAATCGACACCCGAACCAATAATGGCGACTTTAACGCCTTCACCCGCCGTTGCGTCATCAACCAATGCAGGTGCTTTAGCTGCTGTCGCTAAGGTCCCTGTCATTGTTCTATCTACTGACTGGGTCATCGCATTAACTGGCATCACAGCTGTTGTGATCTCAGCAACCACGGCTTTAACGCCAGCGATGCTCTTTATCTGCTCAGCATATGATGCATCAGCCTGCACCCGCACAAAATTACCAAATATTTTTGCGCCAGGCAGTGACTTGATATTGCCATCAAGTGCCATAATTTCACTAAGAACTGTTTTTTGCTTGGCACTTACCTGCTTCAGGTTGGCGGCAAATTTCTTTTTGTTATTAACCGTGGCCTTAGTGAGTGAGCCGACATCTGAAAGATAAACATTAAAAGTGACGATTTGCTCTTTCTTTGCTGTCGCACTGTATACCGATAAAGTGTCAGTACTTTGTGCAACCGCTATCGTTGCCGGCACCATAGCTGCTAAGGCTATACAGGTTGCCAATTTGGATTTTTTAAATGACATATTTTTTCCCTAAGAAGTTGCGACATTATTATTATTGTCTAAGTCGAATCGTTTAAGGCTAACCAGCCGCGCAGTCACAATTGATTAACAGCTCATTAACTCTCCACCCCTATGGTTTTCTGTCAATTGCAGCCAAACAACAAGCATTCAGCCTTTTATTTTATTTCTTTTCTCTTTCTATTAGTCTTCACTTCTTTTAGATACAACAACTTACACCGACACCATTTAGCGTTAAAAAATCTAACCCTAAATCAAATACAGCAATATTCAATGTCAAACCTGTTGTTTCGCGCCATCAAACCAACTCCCATACCAATGCCAGTATCGCCGCCCACCTCCAAAGCCTTTGCTGCATTGGCTTACAGCGGGTTACAAGCTAAATGTCAGCAATAAATAAGCCAGCTACAAATAGGCGTTCAGTAGATGAGAAACCACTAAAAAGCAGATACATTTCGATACAACAAGCATTTGTAAGCCATTGTTTAAATAGGAAATGAAAAAGAAATGAAGGATAAGTGAAGTCAAATAGTAGCGAGCAATTTGCTCAATACGGTTTCGATGGGGTATCAAGTTTACGTCGAATTAACAATTCTCACCCATTTATAGATCGCGGCAATTAAGTCGTGATGATAGAAAAATAGAATAATAATTAAAAAAGAGGAAGACCAAGTGAAATTAATCTATAAAAAAAGCCTCATCGCAGCGGCGCTCGGATTAGCCTTAAGTCCAGTATCACAGGCGAGCATGCTCGATAGCCGTGGCTTAGATGCTGATAGCGGCCAACGTAGTAACAAAATCCAACCAAGTAAACGTAATACCGATAATCTTTATATGGTACTACTCGATGACCAACCTCTAGCAACTTATAAAGGCGGCATCGCCAACTTACAAGCCACTAGCGTATTAACTAACAGTGCCAATAAAACCCAGCATAAAGGCACACTTAATGTGCAAAGTGCTGCGAGTCAGAGCTACTTAAAATATCTTAGCCAACAAACAAATTCTACGCTAAAGCGCGCCCAAGCGAGCCTAAACAGACAGTTAACGGTTGATAGCCAATACCAAATAGCACTCAATGGTTTTAGCACCACTCTAAGTGAGCAAGAAGCAATGCAACTACAAAATGTTGCAGGCGTAAAGCTGGTGCAGAAAGTGCAACGCCGCCACCTAACTACTGATTCAGGCCCAAAACATATACAAGCACCGTCCGCATGGGATGGCACAGCCACAGGTATGGCAACTCAAGGTGAAGGCATTATTGTCGGTATTATCGATACTGGCATCAGTGCATTTAACCCATCATTTGCAGATGTTGGTGGTGATGGCTATGACCATACTAACCCTCTAGGCGAAGGGGTATATTTGGGCCACTGCGCAGATTCAGAACTAGCACATTACTGTAACGATAAGTTAATTGGTATTTGGGCGCACGATGGAGTGCTTGCCGACTACATTCCTGAGGGTGATGATGTTATCGGTATTGATCATAATGGTCATGGTTCACATACCGCATCTACGACCGCGGGTAACGTTGTTAAAAACGTCCCTATATATAATGTGATGGGTGACGAGGCAGAATTTACTTTTGGTCAGATTAGCGGCGTAGCACCCCACGCAAATATTATCTCTTATCAAGTTTGTGCAGCCGATGCTGGTTGCTGGACAGATGTCACCGCACTCGCTGTGGAGCATGCTATTGAAAATGGTGTGCAAGTACTCAACTATTCTGTCGGTGGTGGCGCTAGCAACCCTTGGTATGATACCGATGCGGCAGCATTTCTGTCAGCACGCGAAGCGGGGATCCATGTTGCCACATCAGCAGGTAACTCTGGACCTGAGGCTGGAACCGTAGGATCTCCAGGTAATGCACCATGGATCACCACAGTAGCGGCTTACACCCATGATCGTAGCTTTACCGATAAGGACGTCAGCTTTACCGGTGGTGATAGCTCACTAGCATCTCTCTCAGGTAAAGCCGCTACTGGCGGCATAACCGCTAACGTAGTTCACGCCGCTGACTTTGGCGATGCAGACTGCCTTGAACCTTTTGCAAGTGACACCTTTAATGGTGAAATTGTTATTTGCCAACGTGGTGATATAGCACGAGTCTCTAAGGGAACCAACGTTTTAGCTGGCGGCGCCGGCGGCATGATCTTGATTAATATCGATGGTGGGGCTGAAACCGTCAATGCCGACTTCCATGTACTGCCAGCCATCCATGTCGATGCGGCTCAAGGTAATGAGTTAACCACTTGGTTGTCTATGGGTAGCGACCACACTGCGACTATTGACAGCTCAACGATGGAGAGCAACCCAGACAATGCCGATATCGCAGCAGTCTTCACCTCACGCGGGCCAGAACCCATCATGAACCGTTGGTTAACGCCGCATGTTGCAGCGCCAGGTGTTGCCATTTACGCAGCAAACTCTGAATACCAGCCATGGCGTGAAGAGAAAACCGAATCTCCATATACCTTTATGGATGGTACCTCAATGTCTAGCCCACATGTTGCTGGCGCGATGGCATTAATCGCCGCGCTTAAGCCAGAGTGGACCCCAGCAGAGCTGCAGTCGGCACTAATGTTAACTGCCGAGTTTAATACTCGTAAAGATGATGGCGTCACGCCGTCAGATTTTTTCGACTCAGGTGCCGGTAGTATCCGTATTAACAATGCGCTCAATAGCGGATTGATCATGGATGTAACATATCAAGAATACCTCGATGCTAACCCCGACTTGGGCGGCAAGCCAGAAGAGATGAACATGCCATCAGCAATACAAAGTGATTGTATGATCAGCTGTAACTGGAGCCGTACTTTTACGGCAACGGCAGCATCTACTTGGACCACTAGCGGTGATGCAAGTGTTGATGGCTTGACCGTTAGCGCTTCACCTAGCACTTTCACCCTTGCTGCAGGTGAAAGTATTACTCTTGATGTTAACGCTACTATCTCAAGTGGTTTTGATTCTGAATATGGCATGGGTAGGTTGTTACTGACACCGTCAGATTCTAGCCTAACGCCATCAGCTATGCCGGTGATTGGGACGTTTGTAGCAGGTGGTTACCCATCCAAAACACGACTTGAGACCAGCAAAAACATTGCTGGAATGGCGATTGAAGGCATTACCACGGTAGGTTCTGATAATGTCCATGTCGGCGTGTTTGAACTTGCAGAAGTTGAGACCATCACAGTAAGCATTCCCCGCGATGACAGCGACGGTGCTTCATGGCCAACGAATGTCTACAATGACAGCAGCTATTTCTACTCACAGCTTATCAATATTACCCCGAATACCAAGCGTATTGTTGCGCGTATTAAGGATACCAGCTCGCCAGATCTCGATCTCTACATTGGCCGCGATGCAAACTACAACGGTAAGCCTGACGATTACTACGAGATGGCTGAATTACTCTGTATGAGTGCGACCGAAACCGCATTCGAGAACTGTGAAGTTAATGACCCGCAACCAGGAACATACTATGTCGCTGTGCATAACTTTGGTGACACCTCTGCACCGTCAGACACCATCGATGACATCACTATTGAGCTAACCACTATAGGTAAAGACGACTCAAGCATTACCGTTGACTATAACGCTCAGGTTGATGCCAATGAAGATATTGGTTTGGTGATGAACTGGAATAAAGAGCTACAACCTGACACGCTTTACATGACGGTTCTCGAGATAGGGACCGGCCCAGATGCACCCGATAACATAGGTCTAATGCCAGTAGAGTTATATCGCTCAGCAACTTATGTCAGCAGCAGTTTAGATGCGACAGCAATCGATGCCGGCGACATGTTAACCATGAGTATTGAGCTAGCTGCTAATTCTGCTAATGAGGATATGCAGTTTGAGATTCAAACTTCTATCCCCGCTGGATTAACTATTGCTAGTGACTCTCATAGTGGTGTTGTTGATGGCGAAACTCTAACGTGGCAAGTCACTCAAGCTGCCAATAGCGACGCACAAGTCATTGTACTAACGCTGGCGACAACAGATGTGGTGATGTCTACCGAGCTCAATTTTTATGTTAGTCACACAGTGAACAATGACAGTGTAACTGAGACATTAGCGCCGGTACATTTAGAGGGGATCCCTGTAGCCAAAATCAATGGTGAGTCAACATCGACTACCAGTGCTGATGAGCAAACAGTAGTCAACCTATCGGCTAGCGACAGCACTGCACCCAACAGTACAGATACGCTGAGCTACGCCTGGGTACAAACTTCAGGACCTGCTGTAACAATAGATGATGCAACGATGATGGATATCGCGGTAACGCTACCTGATGTTGATGCTGATACCACTGTAGAACTTGAGCTGACGGTGAGTAATGGGATGAAAACCGCTATTGCAGCAACAGCCAGTATCGCCATCACAGCTGATGTTGCACCAGCTCCAGTACCGACACCTGAGCCAAGTGACTCTAGCGGTGGTGCCATGGGACTATCAGTCCTGTTGTTAGGAGTATTAGGTTTACGTCGTCGTTCAAAGAGGTCGTAAATCTAGTCATAAAGGGGGGCGTTATTTTGAAGTGGTAACGCCCAAAACGTAAGGTTTCTTGTCAATTAAGATCGCTAATAGAGGATCTTTTAGGGTTAATACTTTTGCCGACTGCATTGCAGTCGGCTTTTTTCTACCTCTTACAAATCGTGTTAGAACTTATAATCAAGCGTCAAATACACTTGCTGGCTGTTATCAATAGTGATCCCATGACGTTCGTAATCTTGCTCTAGATAGCGATAACCGAGATCTGACGAAAAGTGTTCGCTCCATTGATATTGCATGCCTACCTGGCCACCCCAGACAGGCGCAGTATCTGCACGCCCTGCTATTTTATTATCGTTAACGCCGGCAGTAACACCGGCAAATAAGTTAACGTCTTTATGCACTGGGATGAGATAATCGTATGAGATCAGCCAGCTGTATTGCTCCTGTTTATAGTCACTACCCGCTTGGGAAAACTCATCTTCCATATAGCCAAAAGTACCTGTGATCCGGTGCTGTTGTTCAATCAACACGCCCGCTCTTCCTTGCCACGACATATCTTCAGTATCATGCTGTATCTTGCCATCAACCTTGTCTGTTTGATAACCCGCAGCCGCACCAACGAAGAATTCAACTTCAACTGCATTAGCGCTACCGACCAGTAACCCTGAACATAGAACACCTGCTAGCATTGTTTTAATTTTCATAACAAACCTCACTAATGACTTATCTGTTTCGTGTCGTAATCGACATTGAGAACAGATTAACCGTAAGATTAACAATAAAAAAGTGCCTATCGCCAGCCAGTTTGTATTGAATAATGTGACAGTCAATAAACCGTCAACATCCATTAACGTACTGTTTTTAATCCCTTAACAAGGGGGTTATCAGCAGCCAGCGTTTCAATCTTCACTCAGCTGAGTGGTACTGCTCCTTTATATTCAAGACAATCTACTGCGCCTAAAGGCATTTACTGCGCAGTCAAGTACAACTCCTATGCTGCTAGAGAATAAACTCAGAAGAGATGTTAATTAGCTTTGGAGAAACGTAAACTTATCTAAGCCGAACCCACTCTAATTGGCTATTAATGGCTATGCCCTTGGGATAGATTGATCATAATCACGCCTGCGGCCACAAGACCCATACCCACCCAAGTGGTTAAATCCAAATGTTGACGATAGAATAACGCGGATAGCAAGGTGACAGTGACGATAGCAAGGCCCGCCCAAAGCGCATGCACCACACCGACAGGCATGCCTTTCATCGCTTGGCCTAGAAAGATAAATGCCGTCAAATGCCCCAGTATGACCATTGCAGCTGGCAACGGCTTGCTAAAGCCATCAGTCGCCTTAAGCGCCACATGAGATAAAGCTTCAGCCATGACACCTAGTAATAGAAAGATCCAACTCATAATGTAAGCCTTAAATTTTAAACTGTTCGGCAGGCAAAGCCCGCTACAAAGATTGGGATAGTGGTTTTATTGCAGCTATTATATTGGTAATCAATAAGATGATAATCTACTGAAACAGCAAATCACTTTTACTAGGTAGTAATAAAGTAATGTGGTCGAATTGAAAAATAAGCCAACAGATCGCAGTATCAATGACGCTGTTTGGGTGATACCAGCCAATAAGTTACCCCTAGCGCGATAATGACTGCCGCTGAGGCCCATACATATTCAGGCTCCACCTCTTTAAAGTCTAAGACGATAATTTTTCGGGAGATCGCCATCAATGCAGTCGCTATTACAATCTGCACATGGATCACCTCCTCTTTCAGATAGATGGTAATATTTTGGAAAATTTCAATCGCAATTAGCACCGCGAGGAAAGAGCCGAAAATAACCAGTATGTCCTTCATATCGATCAAGCCGTAGGGTGGCGTCATGATTTCAATAAACAACACCCGCCCGACATCAATCACACTCCATAGAATGACCAATGTCATCAACACCGCTAATATCCGCACCGCATAGTGCACAACTTGACCCAACTTATTAATCAGTGGCTCTTTCTCTATTTTTTCCATCTAGCGCTCCGGTATTAATCAGATAAAGTATTTTAAGCGGTTATTCATACTGTTAGACCAACTCCGCTTTGGTGGAGGTATTATATTCATTTACGCAGAGATGATAATCCACCTGAAATACAATTATCTTTTACCAGACAGAAATAATTAATACCCACGTGTTCCCATAAAAGCGTCCGTCTACTCAAATGGCTTTAGCTCTCCGATGACAATGGCGCCAAAGTACAACTTTTCGTGCGAGCGCTACCCTAATGTTAGTCATAAAAAAAGCGCCGAAGCGCTTTTTATCATGTCCAATAATAGTGACATCAATATATCAGTCTGTTTTAGCCGTTATTTGCAACATGAGCTGCGATGGCATCCATCAATACTGGGGATAGGCAATCATATGGCGCCAATCCTAGATCTGTTAATGTATTGCGAACATCTGCCATAGCTTCAGGTGCAGTGCCAGACTCAATGATTGAAGAGACAAAAGCTGCAAACTCAGGTGCAGACCAACCTTGTTGCTTAGATAGCTCTGTATGTACAAAGTCTAAACCATAGAAAGGGTGGCCAGTGTTTTCGATACGACCATACATATGAGTACCGCACTCTTTACAAGCATGACGCTGAATTGCCGCTGATTCATCGATGACCTGTAATTTATCAGCGTTGGCAGTCACGCTAACCATCTCTTTTGAAACCACAGCGATCTGGGCAAACAGAGCGCCTTCGGGCTTCCAGCACTTGCTACAACCACATACGTGGTTATGTGCCGTTTGCGCTGCTACGGCAACTTCTACCGGATTGCTTGAACATTGGCACTGTAATGAACCGCCAGTAAAACCTTCCGCTGTTGCTACAATGCCGTTATCGACCTGTGGGTGAATTAATGTTGTCAAAATGATTACTCCAAAAATGTGGCTAAGCTCTGTTCAACAGGGCTTAGCCTGCTAGTTATACCAATCTGGATAAGTTAAGTGTTCATAACATTACGCAGGAAAAACCGCTTAGAACAAGGCATGAGTTGCTGGTAACTAATTATTCTAATTACAAAACTCATAACGTAGTTATCAGCGATTTTGACCAGTAAGAATGATCAAATATTTATGTAAGTTGGTATTACATAGCTTGTTTAAAAATATTGATAATGTCTTCAGTGGTGGCTTTTCTTGGGTTGGTTAAAGAGCACGCATCGTTTAAGGCATTAATCGCCATAAACTCAAGTTTGTCCTCTGTGACACCAAGATCGGCAAGCTTTTGTGCGGTTCCCACAGAGGCTGAAAGTCGTTCGATTTCAACAATGCCAGCTTCTGCTGCATCGGCAGTCGTCATATCTCTAGTATCGACTCCCATCGCTTTAGCAATATCGGCAAAGCGCTCACTGCTAACCACAGCGTTGTAACGTGAAACCTTAGGTAGCAAGATGGCATTACATAAGCCGTGTACTAGGTCATACACACCACCAAGTTGATGTGCGATAGAGTGGGAGTAGCCTAACGACGCATTAGAAAACGCCATGCCAGCAAGATATTCGCCGTATTGCATGCCATCACGCGCTTGACGGTCTTCCCCATTATCGACAGCCTTTTTCAGGTTTTGCGCAATTAGCTCAATAGCCTTAATCGCCGAGGCATCGGTTATTGGCGTTGCTGCGGTAGAGACATAAGCTTCTACTGCATGGGTCAACGCATCCATACCGGTTGCAGCGGTAAGTGACTTTGGCATTGCCACCATAAGTTCTGAGTCATTCACAGCAATAATCGGTGTCAGGTTTTTATCGACAACCGGATACTTGGTCTGGTCTTCTTCGTTGGCAACAACCGCAAATATGGTCATTTCAGCAGCGGTGCCCGCTGTAGTATTCACTGTAACCAGAGGTAACTGCGGTTTAGCCGATAAATGTACTCCCTTAGAGTAATCACGAATATGGCCACCATTTGTTGCCACTAAGGCGATGCCTTTGGCACAGTCATGAGGGGAACCGCCCCCAAATGAGATCACAAAGTCACAATCCTCAGCTTTGAGGATCTCAAGGCCTTGCTCGATGTTGTTCTCTGTCGGGTTAGGTTGTACACCATCGAAGATGGTGAAAGCGATATCGTGTGCAGTCAACTCTTCGGTAAGCTTATCGACGAGTTTAATGTCAACCAGCGCCTTATCTGTCACAACCAAGGCTTTATTAAAATTTCTTGCTTGTAGTTCACTACCTAATTGTTTGATGGCATTGGGTCCCATCATCGACATTGGTGGCATATAGAATGTTGTGCTCATTTTAATTTCCTTAATTAATATAAAAACAGGCAGCCTCTTTAGATAAAATGGAACCACTGAAAGTCGAGGCTGGATGACTCAAGGTCATTCGATGGCAGTAATTATATTCCTTACTCACGAGTTGATAATCCCCACTTTCAGCAAATTACTTTTTACACTGAGTAATAATAAATCTAAGCAGAATAGCTATTTTAGTGATAGAAAAGATCGCGAAGAGACTCAAATAAAACAGGAGATTGCATTTAGAGAGGATTGGATAATAATTAGGGGATACTCAACAGAAATAACCTCTTGAGAGCCATTATGTTTAAATGGGAAGGCCTGTGTGAATTCGT
Source organism: Shewanella sp. KX20019 (assembly GCF_016757755.1). Lineage (NCBI taxonomy): Bacteria > Pseudomonadati > Pseudomonadota > Gammaproteobacteria > Alteromonadales > Shewanellaceae > Shewanella > Shewanella sp. KX20019. The sequence goes on from NZ_CP068437.1 coordinate 5,004,582, forward strand.
TGCAGTAGCTGAAACCGAAAGCTTTACCAAGGCGTCACAACGCTTAGGGATCTCCACTGCCCAAGTTAGCAGACAGATCAGCGCACTGGAATCTCGGCTTGCGGCAAAGTTATTTCTACGCACCACCAGAAAAGTGTCTGTAACCGAAGTAGGCCAGATCTATTATCAACATTGTCGGCAGCTTCTTGATGGGCTAGATGAAGCAGAGCGAGCTATCACTAATTTGCAAACCATTCCTAGGGGATTGTTAAAAATCACCGCCCCAGTCAGTTATGGCGAAAAATATATTGCCCCCTTGATCAACGACTTTACCGTATTATATCCAGAACTGGAGGTAAAGCTGGTGCTCACTAATCAACAAGTGGACCTAATTGATGAAGGATATGATCTCGCCATTCGGCTCGGACAATTAGCAGACTCTAGCATGATGGCCAAAAAGTTAAGCACACGAACACAATACGTTTGCGCATCGCCTGCTTATATTACTACTTACGGTATCCCCCACTCGTTGTCAGAGTTAGAACAGCATAATTGCTTATTAGGTACAATGGATTATTGGCGTTTTCAAGTTAAAGGCAAGACAACAAATGTTCGCGTCAGCGGCACACTCAGCTGCAGCAGTGGCCATGCTTTGGTCGATGCCGCTATAAAAGGTATCGGTATCGTTCAACTTCCTGATTTTTATGTTTCCAATTTCCTAGAAAGTAAGCAGCTAGTGACACTGCTCGAGCACAACCGCCAACCCGAAGAGGGTATTTGGGCCATCTATCCGCAAAACCGCCACTTATCACCCAAGGTGCGTATGTTGCTCGACTACCTCACCACAGCCCTCAAATAAGTTTTTAATGTCCCTGCACTGACCTGCAACAAGCTATCACCTCGCCTCTAGCAACTAATAAAACAATGTATTCATATGCTTGCTATTACTCACAACACTACTATTACCAGGTGGTAAAAGTAATTTACCTTTTTGGCCAATTGTTCCAAATACGATGGTAACTATAATGAGCCCATCTTAAGTCCTGAGGACGAGCGCTTCCCTTTCGGAACGCACAAGCCCTAAGGCAATTGTCAAAAGTATTACAGCACCGATTACGGTGCACAGAGGAACTATTATGTCTCGTATTGTTATTGTTGGTGGCGGCGCAGCTGGTCTTGAAATCGCTAGCCTTTTAGGACGTTCTGTCAATCGTCAAGATGAAGTCGTCCTTGTCGAAGGGGAGACTCACCATTACTGGAAGCCTCGTTTCCATGAGATTGCCGCTGGTACCTTTGATAGCGACCTCGACAGCCTTTGCTATTTTAGTCATGGCGCTAAGAATGGTTACATGCATTATCAAGCGTGGATGACAGACATCAACCGACAAGATAAACAGCTCGTGGTGCGTAAACCTAACGGAGAAGCAGATACTATTGAATATGATTACTTAGTGATTGCTATCGGCGCCATTAGCAACGATTTTGCGACTCAAGGTGCTAAAGAGCACTGCCTGTTTCTCGACACTCCAGAGCAAGCTCGAGATAGCTGGCACCAGATAAGCACCCTGTTACGCTCAGGCCAAGAGCGCACCATTAATATCGTCGGTGCAGGCGCTACCGGTCTTGAACTCGCTGCTGAGTTAGCTAAAGTAAGTGCAAAATTAACGAAAAACCCTTATGCCGCCAAACTAAACATCAACCTGATAGAAGCTGCTGATAGGGTGTTACCTAACAGTCCACAGAAAATGTCAGATCTAGCTCAATCACGACTTGAGCAGTACCAGGTCAACATCATGCTCAACACCCGTATCGCCAATGTTGAAGCTTCTCGCATGACCACCATCGATGGCAAAATATTAACCGCTGATGTCCAGTTTTGGGCTGCTGGAATTAAAGCGCCCGATTGGCTTAAAAACATCGGTGGTTTGCAGAGTAATAACGCGAATCAGTTGATCGTTGAGCAAACACTGGCTACAACAGCAGATGCATCAATTTTCTCCCTAGGTGATTGCGCCGCGATCCCTCAGGCAGACGGTACTCAAGTGCCACCAAAAGCACAGGCTGCTAATCGCGCCGCAGTGCATCTAGCCAAGAACTTGGTGGCGCATTTAGAGGGCAAAGCGCTGAAACCTTTCGTCTACAAGGATGGCGGAATGGTCGTTGCAATTGGGCATAACTTTGCCATCAGCACCCTGATGAATGACAGATTAGTGTTAAAAGGCCGCTTAGTTCGCCGCCTGTACGATACGATTTTCCGCCTGCATCAAAAAACGGTCAGTGGCCTATTTACCATGTCACGACTGATTATCATCAAGCGCTTAAAATGTATGTTTAAGCCAGCTTAAACTACGCAATATCCCCTGACTCGAAAGGTGCTTCAGGTCAGGGGAGCATTAAACATACAAAAAGGAGGCTAGCGCCTCCTTTTTATGCTTAATGACGTTAAACGCTATCCATATTAAAAGCTAAGTGTCACCTGCTCGTTGGCTGCCAGAGGACGATCGAAACCAATATGCGATGCAGCTGCGGCATCATCAGACATGGGTTTGAAGTTCGGTTGACTCGAAAATGCTGACTGCCACTCGATCAGGTTTATGTCATCAACATAAATCGACTCACTTGATTGACTGAGGTTTTCAAATTCAACTAATACCCGGATACTACGATAACCAATCCGAGGTGAGTTAAATTGTGCCTCAATGTTTTGCCATTGTGCATTTCCGCCAGATAGAAGCTGACTACTTATCAAGTGTTTTTCACCCTGCTGTAATGCCGTGTCTAATTTTTCTCGCGTCTTGCGCCCCTGCCAATAAAGATTCACCTTAGTATATTGAGGCGCTTTGATATTCAAGGCTAAGGTCATCGGGCTGCTAGAGTTATAAACTCGACGAAAATTAGTCATACCTATGGTTGCAGTCGCCTTGGCAGGTAATCTTGCTTCGAGCGCATATTGGCCACTACTTGCCTCAGCAGTGGTTATTTCAAACGGTGACTGGTCGAGATCCCAACCACGTTCTGCGGTATTAAACAGCGCAAAGCTTTCAAAATCAGAACCATTAACCAGATTTTTGCCAACGCGATACTTTATTCCCGCCTTGTTGCTTTCGACATGCTTAAGTTGCTGACTCCAATCACTGTTATAGAGATCAAATACACTCTGCTCTGCCAACGGCTTTATCGTTAACATCCCAGGTTCGCTCGATGGAGAGTGACGCGTAATCACCCCATGCCCACCTGAGACTTGAATGTCCACACCGCGCTTTTTAGATAGTGTACTCAAGCGTTTTAGTACCGTATAGCGCTGCGCGCCCGTCGCAGGCGTCGGCTTATAGCCTTTCAAATAAACAGGGACAATTTCAGCACGGTGAAAAACATCACCGTCCATCCACACATTTAACATAAAAGAATAGGGCGTCGCGTAAAAATACTGATCGAAGATAAAATTCCCCATTGAGTAAGCAATTAATTTGTCATTGTAGATCTCAAAACCTTGAGTGACATGGGGATGATGCCCAACGGCTAAATCCGCACCGCTATCTATGGCTAACTTTAGTTTTTGCTCCAAAACCATTGTCGGCTCAGCGCTATATTCCAATCCACCATGATACTGCACCACGGTCGCTCTGCTTGCCGAAGCCTCTTTCGCGACTGACGCTTGAATATTGTCCTCAGAACCGAAAGCGGCGCCACCTTTTTTAAGCGAAGCGGTTTGATTTGGCGTGAAATTCCCCTGCCAACCCACGTAGCCTAAAAATGAAAACGGGTTACCGTTGAGCGTGGTTCGGTGAGCGGCTAATGCGTCAGCTTGATCTTTGCCTGCACCAGCATAAGCCAGAGGGCTTTGTGCAAGATAAGCAAGTGTTGAATCCAGCCCTTCATCTAGATAGTCATAAGTATGATTGTTACCTAAGGTGACAAAATCGACCCCGGCCCATTCTAATGCCGCGAGGGTTTCCGGGGGCGAATAGAAGGTTACTGATTTTGGCGCGCGCTCTGCAGGCTTATGAGCGGCGATCTGCGTTTCCAAATTCACCGAGGCGAGATCGGCCAAACTTAAATAGGGCTTAACATGTTGAACTATCGATCTCGTGTCTTCAGTTTTACTCTCTGCGTTAATAATCACTGCGTTATTAAAACGCGGTTTAGCATAACGACGACCCATCATCACATCGCCACCAAAGGTGAGCAGCGTACGACCTGCTTTTTCCGCCACCAATTGGATATCACCGATAGTGTTATGACTTGCGCCTAACTCATAATGGCTGAATGTTTGCAGCCCCTGATAGTGACCTTTCGCCTGCAACTTTAACAAGTAAGATTCCGCCGCCGCGACCTTAAGCTCATAGCGTCCTTCATTATCCGTTTGCACAAGTTGTTGACCGACCGATACCTGCGCCCGTGCAATCGGCATATCAGCCTCAGTAAACACTCGCCCTTTTAGGGTTATCAAGTCTGCCGCAGTTGCGACATTGGCCGAGAGCAGAAATACGCTGCAGCAGATCAGTTTGAAGGTCATATGTTAGTCACCCAAAGGTAAATGAATCGTTAAATATATCCGATTAAAGCGCGCTACACACCGCAAATAATCAGCCAAAATCATAACGTTAGGTTATGAAGTAAAAAGGGAAATATCACGCTATAGACACTGTCTATAGTTTAAGCAATCTTCTGTCTTAGCCAAGCAATATAAAACTTGCTAACGTAAACAAACTAGACGAATGAGGCAGCCGACATGGAACATCAATTACAGCATTTCAGTGTAGATAAAAACGAGCAGCAATTAGCATTGGACGAGGTTAATAGCGATAAAAAGCCAACGGATACTTGGACTAACGAGTATTTAGCCGATGAGTCTTGCTATGTGCTCGGTTACAACTAGCGCCTAACAGCCCCTAAATAACCAACACTAAAATCAACGCCTTTAAAGAAAGGCGCTATTTAACAACTCGGCCCCCAAGCAAGCCAGTATAATGGCCTTGATTGATGGCCAATTTTCCATTTATAACAACGTAATCAACCCCACTAGACAAGCGGTTCCAGTGAGCAAAGTCAGCCTCATCGCGTAATCGCTCAGAATCAAAAATAACGATATCTGCAAAATAGCCGGTTTGTAATAAGCCTCGCTTATCCAGCTTCAATATTGCGGCTGTCTTACTGCTACTTTGCTGAATAAACTGCGGCAAGGTTAGCAAAGATTTTTGCTGCACATACTCACGATATTTCTTAGGGAAGCTGGCATACTTTCGAGGATGACCATCGGTGCCATCCGATGAGGTAACGACCCAAGGTTGCACCATAAATCGCTCTATATCTGCCGGTGACATGTTAAAAGATGCCACTCGAATTCGGCTACCTTTGACCAATTCCAGCACAGTATCTGCCGCCGTTTTTTGATACTTAGCAGCGATCTCTTTTAGCGTTTCCCCCTCTAAAGACTCATCTTCTGCTGCGGTGATAAGCAGTGAGTCGGGTCCACCTCTACGCCTAATATTCTCTTCAATTTCACTGATAATTCGCGCTCGCTTTGAAGGGTCTTCGAGGCGACTTAAAAAATGAGAACGTGAATCAGCCATCACCCACTTTGGCACCACAGCACTCTTAAGGTTGGTACCTGAGGCTCGCCATGGATATTGGTCAGCCGAGATACTGCTACCCGATTGCTGCGCCGCATTAATCAATTTGATGACATCTTTACTTTGCCCCCAAACATCTTTTCCTAAGGCTTTTATATGGGCAATATGTAGATGGATATCCGCAGCGTTGGCAATCTTAATCGCTTCCTCTATAGCCGCTGTAAAACCGATATTAAAGGTACTTTCATCCCGTAAGTGGGTATCGTAAATGCCATCATATTTTGCTGCGACTTTCGCCAATGCAATCACTTCTTCGGCATCTGCATACACACCCGGAACATAATACAATCCGCTCGATAGCCCCACCGCCCCCTGTTCCATCGCTTGCGTTAACAACATTTGCATTTGAGCTATCTCAGCCTTAGTGGCATAGCGCTCAGCTAAACTCATTACTGCCCTACGAATATAGCCATGGCCCGCAAGTAATGCGGTATTGGTACCGATACCATTTTTAGCAAGCTGCATGCTTAATCGTTGAATGTCGGCACGACCATCGCCGTCGTTACCGTTTACCACAGTTGTAACACCTTGATAGAGATAGTTGAGGTTGGCCTTTTTATCCTCACTCAGTAACTGTTCAATGCTATGGGTATGTGGATCAATAAACCCAGGACTCACGACAGAGTTTTTAGCATCAATCCTTTGCTTAGCGACATACTTCACTTCGCCCAGCGGACTGATACCACAAATTTTATCGCCGCAAATGGCTATATCTAACGCTCTTTGCGCCGAACCATCACCAATATGCACGCGCTTACCACTGATCAATAGATCGACCTCTTGTGGTTCTACAGCAATGGAACTAAGCGACACGCACAGTAAACTCACAACTAATGACAATTGTTTCATTTCAGCGACTTCCCTTTAAACTCACTCGGCGTTGTGGCTAGCATTTTTTGCATCAAACCATCGCTAGCGACCACTGCAAGCTTCTTAATTACCGCTCTATCGGTATTATCACCCATCTCATAGGTGATCCCATGAACCCCATATTCATCAGCAATAAACTGCTTAAAGATCCCCTTGTCTGAATTGTGTCCAGGCTGCTCGCGGATCACAAAAGGCGACACGGTCTCTCTCAACTCCGCAAGCCAGCTTTCAACCAACAACGGCGGGTTTAAACCATAATCAGAAGGCATGGTGTAAAAAATATCTTTCTTGGTTGAATGGAAATCGACGGCAAATACGATCTTGCCACCGCTCTGAGTGATGCCCTTAAGCTTATCGCGCACCAATCTCGACTCTACCTGCTTAAATGCTTTCCAATCACGGTTAAGATCCACACCATTTGCATTGTGTCTCCAATTGCCTAACGCCACACCGTCTGGGTTTAAGTCTGGCACGATCAATATATTGAATCGCTGCATAAAGCGGGCTGATAATTGGCTATCAGCAATCAAGTTATTAACGAATGGAAATAGCGCTAAAGCACCGGTGACTTCAGGCGGGTGTTGACGCCCGAGAACAACTATCCACTCATCTCCCCCGCCTGTGACCTCAAGCGCACCAATATCTCGGAGTTGTGTTGATTGGCCCAGAGTGTAATGACGCACATTTGGCTGTTTAGCTAAGCTTTTCATCCATATGTCATAGTCTTTATTAGTGATTAACTCTTGGCCTGCAATAAACGTAGGCGTTGGGCTTACTGCAACCTTAAAGTGCAGCACATTATTACGCACTCGATACTTTAAAGGCTGCCAGTTAATGCGGTTTTGACTGGCTTTAGGGGTATATCTTTGATGCCCACCTTGATAACTGATTGATACCTCAACCTCCTTCTCTGTCGTAGAGGTGATCTTAAAAGCGTACCAAGGGCTATCATTAATAGGCTCATTTTCTGGGGTAATGCTGAGCTTGATTTTACCATCGACAATCTTGCAATCGTTAACTCGTGCATTTTCAAAGTTACTGCTGACCTTAAGATCTGGCCCGTCACAACGCGTTATCGGCTGGACTGAACTGCAGGCAATAACCACAAAGCTGAGAATAATAAAACTGATTTTATACAACATATTCAAAAACCTTAACCATAGAGAGCGTTTGCTCTCTATGGTTTATTGTGTTTTAAGAGGTAGATTTAGAATGATTTACGAATATCGATATAGAAATAACGACCACGATTTGAATGGACACTAGAGAAGTAACCAAAGCTTTCATCTGCTATTGGTGGCTGCTCATCTGCAATGTTTTTCACTCCGAGTCGGATCCGAGTATCATCTAATAAACCGGCATCATTAAAGGTGTAATCAGCGTACATATTGACAGTAATCATACTGTCGATAGGCAGAGGTTCACCCTCGCTGGTCGCGGTACTCGTATCAACAAAATCGCTAACATAGTTAGCCGTTACACCGGCGCTCCAAGGCTGGAACTTCCAACGCACAGACGTATATGCACGCCATTCAGGTCTACCATTTTGCTTTATCAAATCATTGGCGCCTGCTACCACTTGTGATTGTGGTACCGAAGGGTCACCCGCTTCTTGTGCCGCCAAGACTTCAGCTGTAATTGCGTCAGGTTCTTGATCAAACTTGATGAGGTGCGCGGCATTAAGATTAAAATCAAATTCACCGATGGCAGTCTCTAAACCATAAAAAACACTAAAATCTATACCCTCGATCTCTCTTGGGCTAAGGTTTTGATACTGGTTTTGGATCTCAATCACTTCACCGTCAGCTCCACGGATAACCGCGGTATTGGTTGAGCCTTGAGAGCGCTTTAATGAGTCATAAAGTAGATGAGTCTGACTAGGTAATATGCCAACAACGCCCTCTTGTTCGATATTCCACCAATCAAAAGTAAAGGTTAGGTTATCAAGGGGAGAGATGACCAAACCAAGTGACTTGTTAATATCGTCTTCCGGTTCCAGGTTAGCATTACCAGAACGGATCTCGGTCATTGCATAGGATGAATCCGTGACGGGGTCATATCGTGTATTTGAACGTGAAACTCCTTGCTCAACAACTTGGGGCAGGTTGGGGGCTCTAAACCCACCAGAGTATGCGCCACGAAGCTGTAAACCATCCACAGGTACCCAAGATAGCGCCACCTTAGGTTTTAGCACATCACCCACATCAGAGAAGTTTTCATAACGTAATGCTAACTGTAGCTCTAAACTCTGCGCCCAGGACATATCCGCTAGGATTGGCGCTATCACTTCGCCGTATGCCGAAAATACATTACGACTACCATCAGCATCAGGTGTTGGACTCGAGCCCAGCACACTACTACCCGATAGCACTTCGCCGCTATTTGGATCTGTTAGCGGATGACTACCATCAAGTAGAGGGTCACGGTCATCACTGTAAGTTTCACGTCGCCACTCTATACCACTGGCAAAGCCAACATCACCTGCGGGTAACTCAAACAGCTCTGCTGTCGAGACCTTAAAGTCGGCTAGCGCCAATGATGTTTCACTCTCTCGAGTAACATCTGTTGTGAATAGATCAATCACCTCTTGTGGGTTAGGTGTGCCATCACCACTATTGATATTATTAATATCACCACCATTAAAAATGTCATACGCACTGCTCATTTCAGTGCTATTAACGGCTCTAACAAATTTGTTGGCATCAATACGATTGCGCGCGGTATCTAAGGTATTGGCTTCTGAATATAGTAGTCCGGTTTCCCAGTCCCAATCTCCCGCGTATCCGGTTAAACCCGTTAGTAATCTAAAGCTAGTATCTTCTACTTCAATGTCTCTGCCACCCGCATCGATTGGACGGTAACTACGTACAGTCACCTCTTCTCCGAATGGATTGTAATAAGCGTCTTCAGCAATGGTGAAACGCTGTGCAGTTAAATTACCCGATTGTTCACGAACACGGTTTGAGTCCGCTTTGTAGTAGATAGCCTCGCCAAAAAGTTCTAAATCTTCATTTATTTCATGGGTTAGATAACTGTAGAAGTTAAGGCGTTTTACATCGGACGTCATCGATTGATCTGCCGCCCTGTCATATCTCATGTCTCGCGGAAGGCTGCCTTTATCGGCACAAAGGCCATTTTCTAACTGCTGAACACAACCATCCATAGTGTCTGGTTGAATATGAAATTTGCCTAAAGAGCTAGAGGAAAATGAGCCCCAAGGTGTGCTGCTACTTCTGTTATCGAGTTGAGTGTCACCGACAAACTCTTCTGGTAATCCCGGATACTCACGTCTATCTTGCGACTTAGAATAATCACGCTCACTTGCATCCATACCATTACGATCGTAATAGCCTAGTGACATAGTCATGTGCGTTTTATCTTCGTTAAAACTAAAGCCTGTTGCACCATTGATAGTCACCTGATCTAGATCAGTTCCCTCAGAGCTACCATAGTTAACACTCACATTGGTGCCTTCAAAATCACTTTTCAAGACATAGTTAACCACGCCTGCTACCGCATCAGAACCATAAACAGCAGCGGCACCATCGCGCAACACTTCTAAACGCTTAAGCCCTTTCACAGGTAGTGTATTCGCGTTCACTGTTGCAACAGGGACATAGTTTTCAGTCTGGGTTCCTGGGTGTAACACTAGCCGGCGACCGTTCAATAGGGTTAATGTATTACCCGTTCCTAGGCCTCTTAAGTTAATTGACGATACATCACCACGCGCATCATTCACTCCACCAACGGCTCGCTCATTATTAAAAGCGACCTCACCAACTTGAGGTATTGATCGCAATAACTCATCAATTGTCGCGGCGCCTGTAGCTTCAATATCATCTTCACTCAATACCGTGACGGGTAAAGTCCCTTCCGCCTCAGCTCGCTTAATGTTTGAACCTAAAACCTGAATACGTTCAACCGTTTCCTCTGTTGCTGGCGGGGTCTCTTCTGCAAGTACAGGAGCTGCCAAAGTAGTTAGTAAACCTAGGGTTATAGAGTTAAGCGCAAAGTTGCGAATATCCTTATTTTTCATCATATCACCATTAATTATTTCTTATTATTCGGCTACCGCAAAACGCCATTCAATTCGGGACTATAGTGATGACAGTTTCTGCTGGCACATACAATTTACATTTTATAACCATCGTATAACCTTTGTTTATACCGTGTAAAATTTATGTTTAATACAAGCACATAAAATGATGCTAGATTGTTTGGCAGATAATAAAAAGAGATATATTCCAATGGACAGTTTGAAAAAACCTGTGGTGTTACTATTCACCTTACTGAGCTTTGCACTCTGCGCTTATGTTCACTTCAATGTAGAACCGACATGGAAAGAGCAGCTCTATTCTTTTGCTACCCATGAAAATGAAGCTGGAGCACTTTTTTATGAAGAGGACGGGGTAAAAAAACGCATTGAATCACTCACTCCCTATGCAAACTCACCGTTAACACAAGTGGCACTCAACCTCTACTCTAAGCCAGTCGATTTAGACCAACAATGGGTAACAAAGGACGCTTCAATCTACCTTTCCAAACCGAGCTTTCATCTCGGGTTTTGGTCGATATTCCCGGCATTTCTGGCTATCTTTCTATGCCTTGTCACCAAAGAACCTCTTATCGCGTTAATGAGCGGTATTATATCTGGCGCCCTATTACTGGGTAAGTTTGACCTTATCGACGCCATCATAATACCGAGTCTGGCAACCGAGAGCGCTGCAGGTATCTTGTTGTTATATCTATGGTTACTAGGTGGCTTGATGGGGGTGTGGTCAAAAACTGGGGCGGCGCAAGCGTTTGCCGACCATATGACAGAGCATTATGTTAGCGGGCCCAGATCAGCCAAATTAGTCGCTTGGTTTTTAGGCGTGATCTTCTTTCAAGGCGGAACCGTCAGCACTGTGTTAGTCGGTACTACCGTTAAGCCACTTGCCGATAAGGCTAATGTGAGCCATGAAGAGATGGCGTATATCGTCGACTCTACGGCGTCGCCGATTGCTTCGGTTATCGCCTTCAACGCTTGGCCTGCTTATGTTCAAGCGCTTATTTTTGTACCCGGTGTGGCCTTTTTAGCGACAGCACAAGATAGGATCAACTTCTTCTTTTCCAGTATCCCTTTTAGCTTTTATGGCATTATCGCGGTATTGGGTACCTTACTTTTGAGCCTGAATATCATGACCTTTTCAGGGAAAAGGCTGCGCCAAGCACGACTCCGCGCGATAACGACTGGCCAGCTTGATGCCCCAACGGCTCGACCAATGAGCGCAGAAGAGCTGTCTAAACCCAGTGTTCCCGCAGGATATAAATCGAGTATGCTGGAATTCATATTGCCATTACTGCTGTTAATTGGCATCGCAATAACCACATTTCTAACACTTGGTTCCCCCAAGGTCGCATGGGCATTTGCCGCTGCACTCCTATTGAGTGTCTTGATCGCCTTAGCTAAAAATATGTCCATTCACGATCTTATCGACGGTTTCAATCAAGGCGTAAAAGGAGTCGTACTCGGGTCTGTTATCTTAATGCTCGCCGTTATTATTGGATTACTAAGCAGGCAAGTGGGCGGCGGGCTGTACCTTATCGATTTTCTCGGTGAAGGAATGCCCTATTGGTGTCTACCCATTTTCTTGCAAGTGTTAACCATGGTTATCGCATTTTCGACAGGCACAAGCTGGGGCACCTACGCCATTGCCTTTCCATTAGCCATGCCGCTCGCTTGGTCTATTGCCATGAGTAGTGGAATTGATAATCCAGAGATCTATATGATGATCTGCTTTGCCACTGTGCTCAATGGCAGTGTTTGTGGCGATCAATGTTCGCCGATCTCAGATACCACGATATTAAGTTCGATGACGACCGGTTGCGATTTAATGGATCATGTTAAATCACAAATTTACCCCGCCAGCCTAGCAGCTGTGCTTGCAGCAATTTTGTGGACTCTGTCTGCACTGATTTTCGCCTAACTTTTACTGAGGCTTTATGAGATTACGTCATATAGAGATTTTTCACGCGATTTATACCACCGGCTCGATAACCAATGCCGCGCAGTTTTTACATGTGTCACAACCTTCGGTGAGTAAGGTGTTAGCCCATGCTGAAATGCAGCTGGGGTTCTCACTATTTCAACGACAGAAGGGACGGCTCACGCCCACCAGCGAAGCACAAATGCTATTTAGCGAGGTCGACAAGGTATATAAGCAGATCCACTCGGTGCGTAATACGGCAGAAAATATCAGAAAAAGTCGCAGTGGCAGTATAAGCATTGGCGTCACCCCTGCACTAGGCTTTGATTACTTACCCGAAACCGTGGCTGCATACCGGAAATCACACCCCGACATCAACATCAATCTAGAAACCATACACAATGAAGATGTGCTACAAGCCTTGCTTGAGCACCGAATTGATTTCGCACTGGTGTTCTCTCCACCGCCACTCGCTGGAGTTAGCCAACATGTTATTTGTAATTCAGAGTTGGTGCTGATGTATCCAACCGGATCCGAGCACTCATTTGCGGCAACCGTTCCCATTCAAGCCTTAGAAAACAAAGAGCTCATTGGAATTTGGGATAGTGGCCCTCTTGGCGACATTTTATGGAATCGCATAAACCAAGAAGCAATATCAGTTAACAGCAATATTCAGGTACAGACCTATTTCATTGCAGCCAGATTGGTGGCACAAAAGATGGGAGTATGTGTAGTGGACGAATATACAGCTGCCGGAAACCTGAATGATGAAGTGTCGATGGCCAACTTTGAACCTCCACTTAACTTCAAATTATCGGCTCTTCACTTAGAGAATAAAGCACTGTCGAACGTCGCAACCGCTTTTCTTGAACAGCTGAGGAAAACAGCCGAAAAAGCATAGGTATAACCTTTAGTTATGTTGCTGGTAATTGTTGGTATTTTCAACTCAAACAAGGATCGCTTAGCTTTAAGTTATGTACTAAAACACACTTAAGGCTACCATGAATATAACTGCGCCGTATCTACTCTTCTTGGGCGATGCAACCGATAAGCTCTCGATCAAAATGGCTCAAGGAGTCGCCGATTGGCGTCCTGATTTGTGTGTTGGTCAGCTTAGACTTCCTGGTTGCGAGGTGTCTACAAACTTGCCCGATATGAGCATTCAAGATGCCCATGCAAAAGGGGCAAAGACCTTTGTACTCGGATTTGCTAACAGTGGCGGCACTATCGACCCGAGTTGGGTTCCCTACATTATTGAAGCGCTCAATGCAGGGCTTAATATCGTTAGTGGCCTACATGATAAATTGACGGATATCGCTGAAATTAGGCAAGCAGCCGCAGCAAAAGGGCTGCAACTTACCGATATACGTCACCCTCAGCAAAAATTCAAAACCGCTAATGGCGTAAGTCGCCCAGGAAAACGGTTACTCACCGTTGGTACTGACTGCTCGGTGGGTAAAATGTATACCTCCCTAGCCCTAGATAAAGCGATGAAACAGCATGGTTTTGATGTTGATTTCAGGGCTACTGGTCAATGCGGGATCTTAATTGCTGGTAGCGGGGTTGCAATTGACTGCGTCGTTGCAGATTTCATCGCTGGCGCCAGTGAAAGCTTGAGTCCAGCGAATAAGCCTCTGCATTGGGATATTATTGAAGGCCAAGGTTCACTGTCACACCCTGCATTTGCTGGTGTTAGTTTAGGCTTACTTCATGGCGCTCAACCCGACGCACTGGTCATTTGTCATGCCTTAGGTAGAAGTTCAATGCGTGGCCTAAACCACTGTTTACCTCCATCAATTAGCGACACCATCGCGATGAACTTAGCGGCGGCTAAGCTTACCAACCCTGACTGCTCCATTGCAGGCATAGCGATTAACACGTCAAGTGTTGATGAAGAGGAAGCCTTGCTGATCTGTGAACGTATCACTGCTGAGTTTAAACTGCCTTGTGTCGACCCACTGCGCCACGGCGTGGATATGATTATCGAGCGCTTATCATGAAGCTATCCTATCAATTAGTTGAACAATCATGGCCGTTGGCGAAAGAGTTTAGGATCTCTCGCGGCGCCAAGACACAGGCCAACGTGCTACTACTCGCGCTCTCAGATGGTGAACATCTTGCGTGGGGAGAATCGGTTCCCTATGCTCGTTACGGTGAAACACTCACTTCGGTTTCGCAGCAAATTGAGCGCATCATGCCGCTTCTGTCGAGCCAAACGAGTGGCGAACAATTAAGCCAGATGATGCCTGCGGGCGCAGCACGTAACTTAGTCGATTGCGCGCTTTGGGATTTACGCGCTAAAAAAGCTAACGCCTCTGTAGCGACATTGCTGGGGCTAACACCCGCATCAACAGTGATCACCGCACAGACCCTCAGCATAGACACCAAAGAGCGCATGGCGGCTGAAGCCCGAACGATTGGCAATGCTCAACTGATAAAAATTAAGCTAGATGAGCATGACATCATCGCAAAAATGGAGCAGATCCACCTTGCTGCGCCGCAAAGCCAATTCATTATCGATGCCAATGAAGCCTGGAGTTTTGAAACCTTAATCCAGGTATTACCTGCACTCGCAAAGCTCAATGTGGCACTCATTGAGCAACCGTTACCCAGCAACAACGACAGCGACTTAGCGACTCTATCTTCACCGATACCGATTTGCGCCGATGAATCCTGTCATGTCAGTGCTGATCTAGCCAAATTAAAAGGAAAGTACCAAGCGATAAACATCAAACTGGATAAATCCGGTGGCTTAACTGAAGCGGTAAAACTAATGCAAGCTGCGACTGAACAAGGTTTTATCATTATGACAGGTTGTATGGTCGGCACATCGTTGGCGATGGCCCCCGCCTACCTTCTCTCTGGTGCATCCTCTTTTGTCGATCTTGATGGACCACTGCTCATTGCTAAAGATAGAGATAACGGCTTTACCTTTGCTGATGGCCAAATGCAACCTCACTCGAGTGCTTTTTGGGGCGGTGAAAACAATCAATCTAATGTTGAGCTAGCGAGGCTATTTACATCTTAATGCTTACATTATTGCTGTCTCCCCTGTTGTTTCGTCCCCTACCGTCTAGGACACTGTTGTGCCACGCTTAATTGGGCACAACAGCTTATCTTATTGTTAGTCGCGAGGTGATAACAACGCTCTCCAAGTCTTGCCACTCAAACACCGATCTGATTTAATCGTTGCCTTAGCCGATAATCGAAGATAACAATTATCAACACAACAAACATTCAGGCAAGGCGACTCAATACGCCTCCCCAGCAGTCAAAAATAACATTAGCGATCATGCTAGTGCTGTTGCTGTGCCAGTTGTTTGTGATGAGTTCAGCTTATTCGGTGCAGTACCCCAATGGTAAGCACCCTATGGGCAGCAATGTTAGTCACCACCATAGCCACGAAAATAACCATCCCTTAACGGCCCATCACGACAGTGATAATATTTCCGCTTTTAATGCTACCGAATCGATTATCGATATTGTTGAGCGCGATAGCGGCTTATCGGCCGACAGTGGTGAGCATGATCACAGCAACCATTCACATACACCATCGCACCTGCCAATCGAGTCACATTTTAATAGCGACTTCTATCAAGCCGGTACCTTAAGTGATGCTGATGTGTTGTTTAGTAACCATAGATACGCACCACCCAACCCACCTCCACACAGCTAATTATTTTTCTATTGTGCGATAAGTGAAACGCACAACATCGTTAATACGCACCAGTAACCGATTGAAATTGTTGCGGGATATCTGCGTATGACAGAAATGAATAATTGGAGTATCTGTAATGAGCCAACCTTTGGCGAAAGCCATGGCTACCACCACGAAGCTAGTGGTGATTTTTTTGGGGCTATTTGCCTCTTTCTCTCTGTTCGCTCACGGCGTAGATGAGGGGACTCGGCAGTTTTTAGCCGCTAACCAAGGGGTATCAATTCTGCCCTTTATCTATATCGGCGCTAAACACATGGTCACCGGATATGATCACCTACTGTTTTTAGTGGGGGTGATTTTCTTTCTCTATCGCACCAAAGATGTATTGCTGTATGTCAGCCTTTTCACTATTGGCCACAGCATTACCTTGTTGTACGGCGTGTTTTATGACATTCAGGTCAATGCTTATCTGATCGATGCCATTATTGGGTTTTCAATCGTTTATAAAGGTTTTGATAACTTAGGCGGATTTAAGCGCATGTTTGGTTTTCAGCCCAACACCAAAGTCGCAGTGATGATCTTTGGCCTATTCCATGGCTTTGGCCTTGCCACTAAAATCCAAGAGTTTAACCTGCCACAAGAGGGGTTATTAGCCAATATTATTGGGTTTAATGTCGGCGTAGAAATTGGGCAGTTCTTAGCGTTAGGCGTGGTACTTATTGTCATGAGTTTTTGGCGTAGACATCAGAGCTATCTTAAGTTTGCAACGACTGCCAACACACTGCTAATGAGTGGTGGATTGATGTTAGTTGGCTACCAACTCACTGGTTACTTTACCAGTTAACGCTTAACAAGATAGCCGCGTTCAACGGCAAAATACAGCTCAATACGCATGCGTAATTACCCTTTTAGGAACAACAATGAAAAACCAAACTAACAATCAAGCAACTGACACCATAAGCAGTACCATTAGCGTACCCGTCCACTCTAATGCCACTTTACTGAAAGCGAGTATCGTCGCCACCGTCATCGCTGCTGTGGTATTGGTCACGGCTATTTTGCCCGCCGAGTACAATATTGACCCAACTGGGATCGGAAAATCACTCGGGCTAACAAAAATAGCCACGGCAGCGACAGCTGCGATTATTCCAAGCGCTAAAGCCGCGACCAACGTAATGAAAAGTACTGATTCCATTGTGATAATAAATGCACCGTCAGTGGCAGAGATAAAGCAAGTTAGAGCAGAGGTACTTGGACTGCGCCAAGATACGGTCGACATAGTGATTGCGGCAGGCAAGGGCTTAGAATACAAGCTACTGATAAATGAAAACGAACATTTAGAGTATGAATGGCACACCGATGGCGCTCCATTGTATTTTGACTTTCACGGTGAACCTCAAGGTGATACGACCGGCTTTTTTGAAAGCTTTACCATCACCACATCCGATCAAGTGAAGGGCACGCTTACAACACCTTTTGCAGGATCTCACGGCTGGTACTGGAAAAACAAAACCAGTGCGCCAATTACGGTCACGTTAACCACTAAAGGCGCTTATCTGATTAAGGGTTAGATTCAATGACAAAAAATCCCGCTTACTAGTAATAAGTGAGCGGGATTTAAATACTAATAATTAAGACTATTACAGTGAAATAGGTTACACCTAAAATGCCTATAATTAGCTCTTAATGGTTAAAGTTGGCCATATGGCTGGCTTGATTCGTATTGTACTGTTCAAGACTCATCGTCTCGGCGGAGCCTTGTGGGAAGAAGTTCTCAACAAAGTATTGATAATATTGTTGACGATCAATTGCTTGCTTATTAGGCTGGCTGTCCGCAGGTGTTAAAGGGACAACCGTATTGTTGTTGGCATCCCAACTCCCAGCTTCGATTCCCCCATTGATGATGTCGGTTACAACTCCCATTCTGTTAGCAAAAGTATGATTAACCCGCCCTTTAGCTATATCATTTTCATTGGGTTGCCATAAGCCATTGATTACCGCTGCACACGATGGTTTATTCCATTGCGGGGTGCACCAGAACCAAAGTGCCGTAGCCCAGGCAAGATAAGGCGTTTCAGCCACTAATTTAGGATCATTAAAAATATCTTGCTCATTATTGGGGATCCCTTGGCTTGCAGCTTGGTAGTTTGATTCGTATGACAGCTGCAATGCACCACGGCCATAATACGATTGAGATCCATCTGGCGTTAATCCATAAGCGGCACACCATGGAGTTTGACCCGGATTGATCGCACACCGCTCCTGCGTTGCCGCGCCGCCTTCGATAACAAAAAACAACCCTTTATTAAAGGTATCGCTATTGTAACCATCGCCTGTCGTTTCATGGCTAGCATTCGCCAAGAAGGCCAATAGATTGGTCAGTGTTAACGCCACCGTAGTCCCCAGCATTTCACTTTCAAACTGCTGATATGCGGCAACCAGCGCGGCATAGCTATAAACACTATCTCGCTCAGGAAACATTTGGTTAAATTGATCTTCAGAGAGCATAAAGCGGCTTTGATTCGACATGTTTTGACTTCCTTGTTATTGAGTTCAGCTAATGGAATACACCTATCCCACTATTAATAAATTCATACACCATGAATTAGGTCTGTGGTTCAGTTACAGCATTTAAAAACCAACAACACAATCCTAGACCATAGATTCAAAACCAACCTTACGGAAAGCTTACTGCGAGCAGTGACCCCATACTCTTTGCCTATTTTGTAATAAAAATAATGTTCTCAACCTTGTTCACGTAATAGCCTGCATTGGACGCAAAGCCAATCACCCCTTCATTGTCACACTTACCAGATCAGCCTCAGATCTTATTAAAGGTAAAATTTAAGTAACAAAAAAGCCCGCTCACTATTTATAAGTGAGCGGGCTTTTTTGGTGATTTAGCAAACGCTTTTATTCGGCGTTGCCCTTATCGGCTTCTTTTTCCTCAACAGCAGCAAAAGCGATAATTTTTTGCTTAATCGCCTCTTTCTCAGCCTTATCTTTTAAACGGTAGATGCGCTTTATCTGCGACTTCTGCATTGGCTCCTGTGGAGTCGCTACTGAATCGAACCCGACCTCAACCTTTCCCAAGGTTGAAGTAATCAACAGCCCTTGGGCAAACTTCAAATTATTCAAGCCACCATTCAACACCAACAAGTAACTCTGTCGCGGTTTAGAGTTAACGATTACCGTATATTTATCGACATTCTCCCAACCATCCATTCTAAAGTTATCGATAGAATTAACCTGCTCTAATTCAGGAAAAGTATACAGTGCAGATCGTTCTTTCGAGGCCTCTGATGATGCGCAACCCGCTAAAAATATTGCAAAGCTAAGTGCTAGGATGTTCCATATCTTCATTGCTATCTCCCTAATGTATTGTTATCAATGATATGAGCTAACTTAACTCTAGCGTGAAAACAGCAGAGTGCCAATACTCGTCATCCTCGATGAGTTAACCACAAAATGACCCTATAGCACTAGCACTCTACACTCCCTCACATAACGACAATAGCTGAACCACATAAATACGGTGTTCTGCGCAGCAGAGGCAATTTCCGCCCATAAAAAATGCCGCTACAGAGCGGCATTTTTAAAATATGACAGAGTAAAACTAGTCGCTTAAATGCGCTGCATGAAAACGCATATGCTGCTCAATAAAGCTGGCGATAAAGTAGTAACTATGATCATAACCTTCATGCATATTAAGCGTTAACGGATAACCGCTCACTTTAGCCGCAGCCTGCAACATTTCAGGTTTAAGTTGCTCAACTAAAAAGTTATCAGCTTCACCTTGATCAACTAACGCCGGTACAAAGCTTGTGGCTTTACGCATTAATAGACTCGCATCGTAGTCAGCCCAAGCATTAGTGTCACGACCAAGGTATGCTGTCAGTGCTTTTTTGCCCCAAGGGCAATTAACCGGGTTACTGATCGGGCTAAAGGCAGAAACAGACTGATAAGCGTCGCTATTACGCATGGCAATAACTA
Organism: Shewanella sp. KX20019; assembly: GCF_016757755.1. NCBI lineage: Bacteria > Pseudomonadati > Pseudomonadota > Gammaproteobacteria > Alteromonadales > Shewanellaceae > Shewanella > Shewanella sp. KX20019. The sequence goes on from NZ_CP068437.1 coordinate 5,024,684, forward strand.
AAGCGCCATGTCCACCCATTGAATGACCGGCGATTGAACGCTTGTCTGATACTGGGAACATTGACTCGACTAGCTTTGGCAGTTCACTGACCACATAATCATACATTTGATAATGACGACTCCAAGGCGCTTGAGTCGCGTTCACATAGAAACCCGCGCCTTGGCCTAAATCATAGCCTGCATCATCCGCGACACCTTCACCACGAGGGCTAGTGTCTGGCGCCACGATGGCAATACCCAATTCAGCCGCTAATGCTTGAACACCCGCTTTTTGCATGAAGTTTTCGTCAGTACAAGTTAAACCTGACAACCAATAAAGCACGGGAACTTTCTGGCCATTTGACGCTTGAGGCGGTAAATAAATAGCAAATCGCATGGCACAGTTTAACGATTCTGATTGGTGAGTATATTGCTTGTGCCAACCCCCAAAACTCTTATTCACACTAATATTTTCAATTGTCATACATACATCTCTTGTCGCGCCCCCTTATTACTTCCACCTTAGCTGGAAGCAATAAGAAAGCGACTGAATGGGTTTAGATTATCTTTCGAGTGGCAGTGTTAACTTACTTATCGAAATGGATAACAGTACGAATACTCTTACCTTCGTGCATTAGGTCAAATGCTTCGTTAACTTGCTCTAGGGCCATTGTGTGAGTAATAAAGTCACTTAACTTAAACTCACCTGCCAAATAACGCTCAACGTACTCAGGTAGCTCAGAGCGGCCTTTAACACCACCAAAAGCACTACCTTTCCATACTCGGCCAGTCACTAGCTGGAATGGACGAGTTGAGATCTCTTGACCTGCACCAGCCACACCAATAACCACTGATTCGCCCCAACCTTTATGACAACACTCAAGTGCGCTGCGCATTACGTTGACGTTACCGATACACTCAAATGAGTAATCAACGCCGCCATCAGTCAGCTCAACAATCACATCTTGAATTGGCTTGTCGTAATCTTTTGGGTTGATGCAATCTGTTGCACCCAATTGACGAGCTAATTCGAACTTGCTTTCGTTAATGTCGATAGCGATGATACGTGAAGCTTTAGCCATCGCTGCACCAATCACTGCAGATAGACCAATACCGCCCATACCAAATACAGCAACAGTAGCTCCCTCTTCAACCTTGGCAGTATTCATCACTGCGCCCATACCAGTTGTAACACCACAACCCAATAAGCATACTTCTTCGAGAGGTGCTTCAGGGTTAACTTTGGCAAGTGAGATTTCAGGTAATACTGTGTATTCAGAAAAGGTTGAACATCCCATGTAGTGGAAAATATCGACACCATCTTTAGAGAAACGCGTAGTGCCGTCTGGCATTAGGCCTTTACCTTGAGTTTCACGGATCTTCTGGCATAAGTTAGTCTTACCAGACTTACAGAACTTACACTCGCCACACTCTGGCGTGTATAAAGGAATAACATGATCACCGACTTGAACACTGGTTACGCCTTCACCAATTGACTCAACGATACCGCCACCTTCGTGACCTAAAATACAAGGGAAGATCCCTTCTGGGTCATCGCCAGATAGTGTGAACGCATCGGTATGGCAAACACCCGTAGCAATCATCTTGACTCGAACTTCGCCTTTTTGCGGCGGCATAACATCAACGATTTCCATCGTCAGTGGTTTGCCAACGGCCCAAGCAACTGCGGCTTTAGATTTAATAGTCTGTGCTGTCATGTGTAATTCCTACTTTATATAGAGTTAAAAAACGGTCTTATTCTGTTCAATGCCGTAATGAATATGCGAGCATTATAGCGAGGACTCATAAAATGATAATCCCACCATTATGCAATTAACTTTTACCGTATGGTAATAATAGTGGCTAATTTACCGCTTTTATCATTACCTAATTAGCCAATGCGCTTACTGTTGTTAGCGCAACTGACTATCTTTACTACCTCGTCTGTTAAACAAGGTGACTTTTTTACTTTTCTCATCCAGCTCACTTTGGCAACTAACACAATAGCGAACACCTTGAATCGCCTTGCGACGCGCCTCTGGGATCGGACTATCGCACTCCTCACAAAATAGTAAGCTGGCTTCCGATGATAATCCGCTACGAATTTGAGCTACGCCATCGGCGACACTATTATCAATCTGATCTTGCACCGCTCCATCACGGGCCCATCCACCAGCCATAAGGACTCCTTTATCTAGCACGCTGGTTACGTGGCAGAGTTAAAGTTTAGAAGAACATGGGCGAATTACCACGTTCCTTTGATTGGTTAAATTATACCCAGCGAGGTAAGAATGATAATCCCACTAAAGCGAAAATTTCTTTTACTGCACAGTAATAATTTGCCACGAACAAGGAAGATCACTTTGCATTTCAACCAGAGTTAGTAATAATTGACGCCATTAGAGAGTGACAAATAGTAGAGAGCGTATATGTTCAATTGGGAAGGTGTCAGTGAGTTTGTTGCAGTAGCAGAAGCTGAGAGCTTTACTAAGGCTGCCGCACGCCTAGGAATATCGACGGCTCAAGTCAGTCGTCAAGTGAGCGCACTAGAAACACGACTTGCTGCTAAGTTGTTTCACCGTACTACCCGCAAGGTATCGGTAACTGAAGTTGGCAGGATCTACTATCAGCACTGTCGCCAAGTCTTAGATGGTTTAGATGAAGCAGAAAGGGCGATCACCAATTTACAGACCACCCCTAGAGGCTTACTCAAAATCACCGCGCCGGTAACCTATGGTGAGGGCATGATTGCACCACTCATTAACGATTTTATTACTCAATACCCAGAGCTTGAAGTACAGATAAACCTCACCAATTTGAAAGTAGACCTGATTGATGAAGGCTACGATCTCGCCATCCGCTTAGGCCAGCTAGAAGACTCAAGCATGATGGCAAAACGCTTGGGTTCTCGCACGCAATATGTCTGCGCCTCACCCAGCTATCTGTCTACCTACGGCTTACCACATTCATTGTCTGAACTTGAACAACACAACTGTTTAGTGGGCACCATGGACTACTGGCGCTTTCAAGAAAAAGGTAAAGCCCGTAATGTACGCATCAAAGGTAACTTAAGCTGTAATAGCGGTCATGCCTTGGTCGATGCTGCTATAAAAGGGCTGGGCATCATCCAGCTACCCGATTATTACGTTAGCGAATTTATTGAGTCCGGAAAACTAGTACCACTGCTGGAAAACAACCGCCAAGCGGTTGAGGGAATTTGGGCGCTCTACCCTCACAATAGACATCTATCTCCTAAAGTACGTATGTTACTCGATTTCTTAAATGAAAAAATAGTTTAGAGATTGAAACTAACACAGCTCAAAGGTTCTGCCCAGCGTGAGGCTGCGGCAGGATAATTGCGCGCTCTACCCCACTATTCACGAAAGACATCTATCGCCTAAAGTACGTATGTTACTCGATTTCTTAAATGAAAAAATAGTTTAGAGATTGAAACTAACGCAGCTCAAAGGTTCTGCCCAGTGTGAGGCTGCCGCAGGATAATTGGGCGCTCTACCCCACTCTTAACGAAAGACACCTATCGCCTAAAGTACGTATGTTACTCGATTTCTTAAATGAAAAAATAGTTTAGAGATTGAAACTAACGCAGCTCAAAGGTTCTGCCCAGCGTGATGCTGCAGCAGGATAATTGGGCGCTCTACTCCACTATTCACAATGAATACCTGACTTAGTCGCAGGCTTTTAGTTGCGACTAGCCACTAAAAGGTTTTACCTAAGGTTAGGTAAAGGGTTTTATGTTGCAGGTCGTCAATACCAAAGCCAAGTACTGCTGGGCCAAACTCAGTTTCGGTGCCGATAAATATACTGCTGGCGTAGATCAGATCGTCAAGCCCGCGCTGATCTTTATATTGCCAAACATTACCCGCTTCGGCAGAAACGCCCAAGTAAAGTGGTTTGTTCATGCCACCGAATCCCTGCCAGTTAATACGATACTGATACACCAGTGACCCATACGCGAGCTGTGAACCCACCAGCGCATTTTTATGTAAGCCAGATAGGTTTAAAAAGCCCCCAAGTTTATGAGTATGTATTAAGCTCACCTCATCACTATCTGTGCCGCTAACTTTGAGCTTACTGATCAGCGTGTGCTGTTTGAGGCTACGGGCATGCTTGAGGGAAAACTCATAATTGAAAAGTGCAGTATCACCAAATACATCACCGACAATGGGTAAAACAAGCGAGTCCAATTTATCGTCGTTATAAGCCCCCTTGAAATAGAGCTGGGTACCGCGGTTCGGAAAGCTATAACTGTCTAAACTATCAAAACTAATAATGATAAATCCGGAGTAACTCTGATAATCAATATCAAGATCAATCATTGATGGGCCTTCTATATTGCCGATTTCAGCAGCTATCCCCAGTTCAACGATCATATCGTTACTCAGATTAACCCCAATCGAGGAGCTGATACTGTGTGCCTTAGTCAACGTTTTTAAACTGCGCTGGTTATCCCAAAAATACAACTGTTCATCTTGGGAGTATTGATAACGATTTTTCCAATAATAATGCTCTAACGGATCGAGATGTAGACGATACTCGGTCGCAAGACGCTTCTCTTTGCCTGAAGATAACTCAAAACGCAGCAGTCCTTGGCTATCTCCGACATGATGCATCGTATAAGCGAGATCGAGCTTAACGTCAGATATTTCGCTAAAGTCCTCTTCCAATGAAAACCCGATATCAAAAAAGTTAGGCCCCCAACTTTTCTCATTGGCAGTGATCTGTAGTGTTTTTTGAGAGTCTTCATCCGTCACAACTTCAGCTGCAATTCGCTCAAAGCTATTAAGCGCATAAACACGATCCACCGCCTCCACTATTTCGTCTGCATCAACGCTATCGCCAGCGTTAATGTCTAGAGCGGCGCTTATTTTCTCTGGCGTCTCACGACTATTATTAACTACGATAACGTTATCAATCGCTCGCCGTTGAAAAGCCTCTAGAGCTTGCTTATAGCGCTGTCGATTATCAACATATAACGCAAACTCCTCGGCGCTGCTTTGCAATGGAATAAGCCTGTCGGCATGGGCAAGTGCCGCCTGTTCTCCTTTTTCAAAACCCAGTGGCATGCTGCTAAAATCGGTGGTGCCTAGCAAACTGATATCGGGACGAATAAGAATATCTTGCGGCTGTAAATTCTGCACCTGCTCAACGGCATTAGCTCGCGTCATCATGGTGGATAGCTGCGACAATATCGCAAAGCTATCTTGCAACTCCTCTTTCGGCGCCAATTCGGCACCAATATCAACTGCAATGACAATATCAGCGCCCATTTCGCGCACTGTATCTGCCGGCATATTGCTCACCATGCCGCCGTCGGTTAGGTATTTACCATCAATCTCTATCGGCTGCAAAATACCTGGCACCGATGCAGAAGCCTGCATCGCAGCCAGCAAGTTGCCTGAATCTAAAACGACAGCGTGCCCAGTGGCAATGTCAGTGCTGATCGCTTTAAAGGGGATAGCTAAATCATCAAATGAAGTTTGTCGCGGCACCATGCCTGTAGACAGAATATAAAGGTTCGCCATAGTTTGGCCGCGCAAGACGCCTTGCGGCAATAGAATTTCACCATCTAGCGAGCCAAACTCAAAGGGTAAATTAAAGCGGTCAAAATCTTGTTTATCATGATAATTCAATGCCGTTCTCGGCACCGTATCATCAAAGCCACTGACCCAATCGAGCTCAAGCATAATCCGCTCGATATCATCGACACTGTAGCCAAGCGCGTATAGTCCACCAACATAGGCACCAATACTGGTGCCAGCAATATAATCGACCCGTATATGCTGCGATTCCAGATAACGCAGCACGCCCACATGCGCCGCCCCTTTTGCGCCACCACCACTCAACGCCAGACCAATTTTTCCGAGAACCGGCTTAGACTCTCCCATATCAGCGTGCAGCAGCGGTTCTTGCTCACGAGCAGACACGGCCGCTGAATTCAGCACTACTGCCGTCATAAGTAAAACACCTGCGCTAGCTAAATAATGACTCAAACCCATTACACCATCACGAAAATAGAGCGGCTATTTTAAGATGTAAGTGATTGACTCATTAAGTGCCGGTTGTGAGTTTTATTGTCTCGAATAGAGAGACAATATACTGCAGTCAAAAATATCACGCTAATTTACAACAGGTTAAGATATGAAAATTTGAGTTGTGATAAGCACATTATTTCGATTAGGGCTACGGCGGCTAATTCGGATCATACAATAGCACTGAGTGTGCACTACTCCAGCTAGAGGCATCACGCCTCATGAACTGCGAGTAAAGCGGCATCTTCATCACTTAGCTACTACTATATGTAAACCACAACCCAGAGTGATTATTAATTCGAGTTCAAACTATTTCGGTGGTGTGTTAATTGATGGAGATCACAAGCTAGGGCGGGAAAACTGTTAAGTCGATGCCAGTCGTGTTAATTTATTTCGTTAATTTCCTTATGTCAGCCACACTTTTGGTAATAAAGTTGTCACGGCGTCGTTACCCGCAACATCCGAAGCGCAGTCCCTAGTTTGAACTCTAACAATTGTTAGAAAAGGCACATGCGAAAAATCTCTAACCTCACATACGGAGTTTTTATGAAACGTATACTTATGATTGGTACTCTGCTGCTTAGTAGTGCCGCTCATCAAGCCCTTGCCGAAGAGCAATGCGGCAAGGTCACTATCGCTGATATGAATTGGAGCTCAGCTTCATTAATCGCTAACGTCGACCGTTTTATCCTCGAGCATGGCTATGGCTGTGACGCCGAGTTAATCCCTGGCGATACTATGCCTACCAGCACCTCAATGATCGAAAAAGGTGAGCCTGACATCGCGCCAGAAATGTGGACCAATACAGTCAAAGAGCTTATCGAGCAAGCCGTTAGTGACAAACGCTTGGCCATCGCAGGCTATTCACTCTCCGATGGTGGTGAAGAAGGCTTTTGGGTACCGCAATATATGGTCGACAAAGACCCAAGCCTAAAAACGATTGCAGGCATTATCGCCAAAGTTAAAACCTTTAAACACCCAGAAGACCCTGATCGTGGTGCCTTCTATGGCTGCCCAGCGGGCTGGGGCTGTCAGCTTTCTGCAGAAAATCTATTTCGCGCACTAAAACTGAGTGATGCCGGTTTTGATCTTATTGATCCAGGTTCAGGAGCGGGTCTTTCAGGTTCTATCGCCCGTGCCTACGAGCGTGGAAAACCTTGGTTTGGTTATTACTGGGCACCGACCTCAGTTTTGGGCAAGTACAAAATGTCCAAGGTCGACTTTGGTACAGGTATTGATGAGGAGCATTTCCGCGACTGCATCTCTCAAGCTGAGTGCGCCGAGCCACAGGTCACCATGTACCCCACTTCAGTCGTACAAACGGTCACAACAATGGCTTTCGCTGAAAAATCAACAATTCAGTTTGAGTACCTTGCTAAACGCTCTATCACCAATGCACAGATGAACGATCTTCTAGCTTGGATGGAAGACAATCAAGCGGATGGCAATATTGCCGCTGAGCACTTCCTCCTAACCCATCAAGACATTTGGCTTACTTGGATTCCTGCTGACGTCGCCGCAAAGGTGAAATCCGCACTAGCAGATCTATAAGTCACACCATAATGCGAGGCCTACAAAACCTCGCTATTTTGCTCCCCGTCTAAATTATTCATATAAAAAATAAAGAGGTAGAAATGGCTGACTTTTCTTGGCTCAGCAAATTCCCTAAGATGGACCGTGCCACCTTGCTGGAAATCCGCAAATATTTGGATGGCACCTTTCGGGACTTTTCCCGCGAATATGGCGATCTCATCGAGTCTTTTTTCGATCCACTGCTCAGCTTTCTTATCTGGTTTGAAAAGCTATTAGTACAATCTCCATGGTGGGCGGTACTGCTGTCGATTACGGCGTTGGTTTACGCTGCTAGTCGTTCATGGAAATTGTCTTTAGGCGTGGTGGTTTCCTTCCTGCTGATTGGCTATTTCGGTATGTGGGAAGATACGATGCGTACGCTAAGCATCATTACCGTATGTACGCTAGTGGCCATTGCACTAGGCGTACCTATTGGTATCTTAATGGCGCGCAGTAACCGAACCCAAGCCGTGATAACACCAATTCTGGATGTGATGCAAACCATGCCCGCTTTCGTCTACTTGATCCCCGTGGTCATGTTACTTGGCATTGGCAAGGTACCCGGCGTTATCGCCGTGGTTATATACGCTATTCCGCCCGTTATTCGATTGACTAACCTGGGGATCCGCCTAGTCGATAAAGAGGTGCTTGAAGCCGCTACTGCCTATGGTGCTAACCCAATGCAACGTCTGTTGGGGGTGCAGTTGCCACTGGCCTCACCCACCATAATGGCGGGTATTAACCAGACCATTATGATGGCGTTAGGCATGGTCGTTATCGCGTCAATGATTGGCGTTACGGGGCTAGGTCAACCGGTGCTTAAGTCGATCACCAACCAATATTTCACCCTCGGGCTGTTTAACGGTTTAGCCATTGTTGCACTAGCCATTATTTTTGATAGAGCTTCTCAAGCCTATGCCAAACGTTCGCAAAAACATACCCGGAGTGGACATCATGAATAACGCCTCGCCTAAAGAGCCACTCATTCAAATTAGAGATCTGTATAAGGTCTTTGGCAAAAAGCCAAACAAGGTTATGCCTTTAGTAAAAGAAGGTTTATCTAAGGATGACATCTTAGCTAAAACCGGTCATACGGTCGGCCTTAAAGCCATTAATCTCGATATTCAAAAGGGCGAGATCTTTGTGATTATGGGGCTGTCAGGTTCAGGTAAGTCGACTTTGATTCGTCATTTCAATCGGTTAATTGATCCTACCGAAGGGCAAATTCTGGTTGAAGGCATCGACGTGATGCAGCTCAATACCAAAGAGTTGGAGCAGTTTCGTCGTAATAAAATGGCCATGGTATTCCAACGCTTTGGCTTAATGCCCCATAAAAGTGTGCTGGAAAATGTGGCTTACGGCCTAAGCGTACAGGGGGTAGACAAAGCCATTAGAAATGCCAAAGCCAAAGAGTGGCTGGAGACTGTCGGCCTGAGCGGGTATGAAGCGCAGTACCCTGCACAACTTTCTGGTGGTCAGCAACAACGTGTTGGCCTAGCAAGAGCCTTGTGTACCGATGCCGAAATCCTGCTGATGGATGAAGCTTTCTCGGCTCTCGATCCATTGATACGTAGTGAGATGCAAGACCAACTGATTGAACTGCAAAAAGATCTCCACAAAACGATTATCTTTATTACCCATGATCTCGATGAAGCGCTGCGTATTGGCGACAGAATCGCGATCCTCAAGGATGGCAATCTGGTTCAAGTAGGACAGCCGGTGGATATCTTGCTCAACCCTGCCGACGATTATGTTGAGGCCTTCGTCAAAGACGTCAACCGTCCACGAGCCTTAACCGTCGAAACCGTGATGAAGCCACCCGCAAATCGCCTTACCGCCGAAACCATCGGTGAAGCACTTAAACAAATGAAGCGTATTCCGGCAGATTATGCCTACTACGTTACCGACGAGGGCTTCCAAGGTGTTGTGTGCCAAGAAGCATTAGAAGACGCCGTAAAAACAGATAAAGATGCGCTCATGGAAGACTTCAAAGTCGAAGAGATGAGCCCAATCTCACAGGACGCGCTGCTCGAAAGTATTATTCCGGCCACTATGGAATCTGACTTTCCACTGCCGGTTGTCGATTCAGAAGGTGATTTGCAAGGAGAGCTTTCGCGAGCCCACCTAGCTGACGTGCTATCTGACTTCTACACTGATGATGCCGACAACAGCGACTCACAAAAATCAAACTAAAAAACAAGGATAAATGATGATCCGTTATACACTTGCTGCTTCCTGTATAGCCCTTGCGTTAACTGCTAATGCAAATGCCACCCCAGTAGATGAAGAACTAGAGGCGTTAAAAGCCCGAATCGAGCAACTAGAATCCCAACAGCAGAAGGAATCTGAGCCGCTAGTCGCCGAAGAGAAGAAAAAAGACAATGCCGTCAAGTTTGGCGGTGCCGTTCGTGTCAATTACTCCTATGAAGATTTTGACGATGATAATGCTGACCGCGGTGGCGATTTTGATTTCGATCTATTCCGCATCGACGTTTCAGGCAGTTACGAAGACTTGAGCTACTCTGCTCAGTATCGCTGGTTTGAATACATGAATGTCATTCAGCACGCATGGATTGGTTACAACTTTACTGAACAACAGCAGGGTAAAATTGGTGTAACTCAAGTACCATTCGGTATGCTAACTTACGCATCAAACAGCTACTTCTTCAGCTCTAACTTCTATTTAGGCTTAGAAGATGACTACGACATGGGCTTAAATTATACCTACACTGGTGATAAAAACCGACTCGATCTCGCCTTCTACAAGAATGATGAGCAAGGTGGCCTTGATGGTTATGTCTCAGACCGTACCGATCGTTATGCTTACGATGTTGTCGGTATTCGTTTAGAGGGTGAAGATGCCTATGCCGCTCCAACTGACGGCTACGACGCCGCAGAACTAAACACCTTCAACGCGCGTTATGCCCATAACTTGGCATTCAATGATGTTGATGTTGAGCTCGGTGCATCCATTCAAGCTGGCCAGCTTGAAATTGCCAACGGTACCGATGGCGACAACGTTGCAGCAGCAATCCACGGTGTGGTTAACTACGACCGCTGGAATGTTAAATTGCAAATGACCGATTACAAGTATGACGTTGATGGCATGGATGTTGAGCGCATTGTTGTGGCCGCTTACCACTTCTATGACTCTATTCCAGCAGAAGCGACGACTTATATCGCCAACGTAGCATACAGCCTACCTGTTGATATTGGGCCAATATCAAACCTAACCTTCTATAACGACTACTCAGTGGTTACTGATAAGTCTGCGGATCTAGATGATACCTTTATGAATGTTACAGGCATGGCTATTACTGCTGGCGGACTCTATACCTACGTCGACTTTGTTGTCGGCAAGAACCAACCCTTTATCGGCGGCACTATGGTCGGTGATGGTGATACCAACAAACGTTTTAATATTAACTTCGGTTACTATTTTTAAAGCTGCTTAAAGAACGGAATGAGCTACAGCTCATTTCACTCATCCTATAAAGCCCGCTTATCGAAAGATACACGGGCTTTTCTCAACATGTAAATAACCATGAATCCAATTATGGCTCTGGCATGTAACGCATATGTGGCCCTCTTGCAGGGTGACCCGATATCGATTCTAGAAATGCCATTAGATCTTTGATCTCATTTTGAGTCAATTTAAGCGGCTTTAAGTGGATTGAAGTTTGTGGTGCTAGCGGATCCTCACGTGTTTTTTGGCTCGCTACACCGCCCATATTATAAAAATTCAACAAGCCTTCCATGTTGACGAATAAGCCATTATGCATCCAAGGTTTGGTATTCATAACTCCTCTCAGCCCAGGCGTTCTGAACTTGCCCACATCATCATAGTTACGCGTTTGATTATACAAACCTAGATCTTGATAAAACCTTTTATAGTAAGTCAGCCCGATGTTATGAAATTGGCTATCACTCATTTCAGGACCATTATGACAATTCATACATCTGGCTTTAGTTCTAAATAGGTGTAGACCTCTGACTGATTCATCAGAAAAAGCGGCACTTAACCTTTGCTTTTGGCTTTCTTCCTCAATTTCACTTGCCATCAGGAAAATATCAAATCGACTTCGGCGCGATAGAATGGTTCGCTCAAAAGTGGCAATGGCTTGTGCAATTCGTTCTCGAGTCACCTCTTCACTGCCGAAAGTTAATTTAAAGAGCTGCACATACTGCGGATCATTACTGAGCCTTTCCTCTAGCTCATCAAGAGTAAAGTTCATTTCAACACTATCGGTAATCGGCATCAGCGCTTGTTCTTCTAAACTTGCCGCCCTACCATCCCAAAAAAGGCTGCTGTAAAAAGCGCTATTCTCAATACTGGGGGCATTACGTTTGCCTTTTAATCTATGATGACCAAAAGACACTTGCCTACCATCAGCCCAACCTAAATTCCTATCGTGGCAAGAGGCGCAAGCGATATGGCCTGACCGCGAAAGCTGGGGATCATGAAATAGCTTGTCACCTAAACGCAGCTTAAGTTGGCTAAATGGATTGTCTGCAGGGAAAATGGGAGCCGGCAACAAACCTAACTCTCTTTTTGCAATGCCTACATCTAGTAAGGGTGCAGGCCAGCACTTAGGCGCTTGCATATACAAGGCCCTTAACTCGTCAATATTAGGCGCCTCCAGCCCCATAATTATGCTCGGCAAACATCGAATATTCGTTGGCTCCTCCGCGGCCGCAGCATAGTGAAAGCAACTAAAAATCATACATATAAGAGTAAGCATGAATGCATTGTGTTTGCGATAATATGTGAACTGAAAAGCACTGAAAGGGATAATTGTTATCACTAGAACGACTCAAGCTAGTAAAAAATTGAAGCTGTTAATGCAACAGCTTCTCGATAAAGCTATTTGTAGTGGTTACTTAATGACCAGTGTGGTTTGCGTAGCATCAATCGCCACCAGCAAACGAGCCTCTTTCGCTTTAGCATCGCTATCTAGATTCCAGCACGCATCAACTCTTTCACTGCTGGCTGATGCTAAAACAGAATGAAATAGGCTCGCCTTTTTTAACCACTCATGGGAGCCAATATCATTGCTCGAGATATAACACAGCTGTTGACTACCATCACTAATAATAGGCGCTTGGTGGGCTTGTACTGCAGTGCTAGCTAGCAGACTTAATAGAAAAACAGTGTTTAAAATTTTCATGTGAAACTCCTTAATTTTATAATCTAATGTTGGTATGCAACGCCTAGCCAGAAGCGGCGACCCAGCTCTGTGCCAGTTGCATATGGGTTAACTTGATAGGTACGGCTATTAGTGAGGTTTTCACCGTCAAAACTGAATGTAATACGATGGTTTTTAGCTATTTCAAGGTCATATTTAATACTGCCACTGAGTAACCAAAAAGCTGGTTGTTCACCTTTAATATAAAGTGGGTACTCAGTACGGCTAGTCACACAGCCCTCACAAATACTGGTCGATTGCCGTAATGACAAATACTTACCTGTAGCAAAGGCCACATCTTGTTTAGAGCTATAGCGGGCATAAGCTGATAGGCGCCAATTACCCCAGCCTCCACCCCAACTTAAGTTCGCTATAAACGGACGGTTGTAATCCTGCTTGGCTAAATCCAAATCATGCTGAGTGATGAGATCATTGATAACCTTTGTTTGACCGGGTTTATCGGGGTCTGGCACTATTTGCTGTAAGTAAACCAGTTCACTTTCATCATAGTTAAAGTTTAGTTTTTCGTTTCGTTGTGCGTCACTTACTATCGTTTCGCCATCAAAACTTGCTTTATCAGTTTCATTTTTTACATGGGAGATATTGAACTCTACATGCTGACTGGCAAAGCTTGCCATCCAAGATAAGGAGTATCTTTGGTATTTACTACTACCACTATTTTCAGCAAATAAAATCGCCTCTCCTTGACTGTTGACACCTTTAACTCGATTAATTTGATCTTGGCTTCTACGCGCAAGCCATTTAGCTTCAAGCGTTCCTCCAAAAAGAGACTGCCTAAATGCTAAGGTCAATTCATCGCTAAAAGGTGTTTTGGTGTCTTGGTAGACAGTACGGTAACCGTTTGAAGAAACCTCGCGTTGCCACTGCTGTGGTTGATTTTGATAGGCTCGCCTCACCTCTTTATAACTAGGTTGTACTGCTTCATTTAATTTATGGTGAGAAAGATCGGCTTCATAATAGCGATTAACACCCAATACCAGCACACTGTTGCCACTATCAAACAGATCGTATGCAGCTCTAAAACGAGGTGCAATATTGTGTTGCTGAATAAAGTCGTTGTAATCATAACGCAGACCTAAGGTGGCATTTAATGACTTCCAGTTGAACGTTTGCTCTGCATATAACGCAGCAGCCCATAAGTCGACTTTAGTGCTGGCCATAGGTGAAACCTGTCGGCTCTGAAAGTACTGACCCGTTTGCAATACGTTATTTTGATAGAGCAGCAGATCATCTAGGTTGGTTAAGTCTAACGGGCGGCCTAAATCTCGCTCTAGCTCTGAAATAGTTTTAGCCAACACGGTTTCGACACAATCTAAGGTGTAGCCAGCGCAGTCAACATTAGGGTTAACCACTGCACCATTGTATAAAACGGCATCGACAAGGCGGTCAAACTCAGTGGTTTGCTGCTTAATTTCTCCGCCAAAGCTTGTTTGAGTTTCACCCCATGAAAATGACTGCTCATTGAGCAGATAGTCCTGCTTTAACGTAATGTTTTGCTGGGTTTTATCGATACTGCCATAACCACCTTCAGCGCTAGCCTGACTGCCGTCATAGCTCCCCCAATCTTTACCTTTCAAGTTAACCCAATTAAACCAATAACTCGGTGCGGTTTTACTATTGAGACTTTGATGCCAAGACAGACTGGTTTCAATGTCAGCCCATGGATTACTATTATTCCAATCCAATAAGATACTCTGTGAGCCGCCATTGATATCAAAGTTACTATTCAAGGCATAGGTATCAAAATATTGACCTTGATACGGCGCGTAAATAGCAGTGACTTCCAGCTCATCGTTGGCGCTAATATCATGGTGATACTTAATCAGCCCATTATAATTAGTCTGTTTTTGAGGCTTAAGCACACCCAGTTGTAACTTGGTTTCTGATGACTTTAGCATTTGCAGTTGGCCCAAAAGACCGGCGTTCTCACCTATAGGCGTAGAAAACGAGGCCGACATATCTTGTTTAGAGAAACTCGGCTGATAAATCGTCTCCTCTCCTGAAAAATCAGGCGCGTAAAACTGATTGTAAGTCACAAAGCTATCCGAGGTTTGCCGATAACTAAGCGACCAACTTGGTGCATCCGTTGCTTGTTTAGTGGTAACGCTAACCACTCCGCCAGAGAACTGACCATATTTGGCAGGGACATTGGAGTCATAGACTTCAATTTCCTCTAACAACTGCAAGTTGATAAAGCTTGCTTGACTATGACCAGAGACATCTTGCAGTAAGTTTTTATCTAAAGATGCATTACCGGTACTGAGACGAGAGTTGTTATTCATGCCGTTAATAAAATAGCCTGATTGATAACCATCACTGCCAGACAGTGATACTTCCGCAGGCCTAATATTACTGGCCTGCTCAGCACTGTAGCTTTCTTCTGAGTACTGCACACCCGGCAATAAACCTAGAATATCATTCAGGTTACCATTACCAAATTGATAGTCCTCAATGAGTTGCTGATTGAGTGTGTAGCTACCCGTACTTTGGCTTGAAATCGGGGTTGGTCGTCGACCTACCACCTCAATCACTTCCATTGCCGCTTGCTCTGGCGCTGAATTTTTTTGCTTACCGGTTGCTGCGTCCTTCTTTGGTGAAAGTGCTGGCTGCACTTTAGACTTAACTAACGTTTGCACGTCATTTTCAGCGCTAACAGCTGTTGATAATGTGCTCGCAAACACAATCAGCATAGTGCTGATTGTGTTAATTTTGTGAGAGTGTTTAGTCATTACTACTTCTATTCACTCACTTAATGTACTGCAGGATCTAGAGGCTTACTGTCATCTAAATCACTATAGCCATCGTTGTCACTGTCGCTATCTAAGACAAGGCCAGATGCTTGGATCTGCGCTTCAGTAGCTGATGCACTAAAGAAGTTAGGTAAACCGTCATGATCGGTATCAACTGTTGCCACCGATTGCACAGGGAAGTGATTTTGATTCGCTAATGCCGTAGCAACCTTGGTTTGGATCGCCGCTTTTTCAACGGGTCCCAAATGCTGGTTTTGCATTAATGCTTGTGCTTCTTGATAAAAAGCAGCACCGGCTAACTGAGTCGCAAAGAAGGGCACATAATTGATTTGGGTTTGATTAGAAGCGGTGTTTAATAAGGCTAAGTTCGCATCGATCAACTTTTTCAACTGCGCTCTTGCGTGGCTATATAGCGCTGCATAGTCGGCATGCAATCCTGCTTTTTGGTCAATTTTCTCGATAAATAGCGGATAGTTATTCTCACTACCTCTTTGATCTAAGAAGCGCTCTGTGATTGCACTTAAAAAGCTGTCAGCAGCGCGCTTTTCAAGCGCAATGATCAAATCAATAGTACGATCATAGTAAATGTTGGCCCGGGCATAATCGCCACCTTTAAAAGCGGAGCCCGCAATCTGCTTCAGTAGATCAATTCTTACCGATGAATCAGTGTCATACTTAGCTAGGTTGGTTTCGGCTACAGCTAAAACTTGCTCTATTTCAGCCTCTAATCCACGCGGATAGAGAAACTCAATAAGCTGCGAATTTGCTTGAACTGCATCCTCTATACTCACATCAGTGCCGTCAACGCCATCGGCATAATATTGCTTCGCGAGCGCGACACACATTTTAGCGACACGGACGGTAGCTTGTTGATATTGCGCGGCATTGTCACTGTCATCAAGCGCTAGCTCATCATAGACTTCAATTAGCTTTTGGCATCCGACATTACCTGTAACAAAACCCTGCCTAAAAAGATTTTGCTGTACGTATTCTGCAGAGGAAACCAAGGTTTCAGCCTCTTCTAGCGCTAATACTGCACCAGCATAATCTGCCATACGCAAACGATAGATAGCCAAACCTGGAGTACTTGAGCCATAGTTAACTAAGTTGGTGAAATGATTTCTTAGTTGCGCTTCATCTCGACTGTCGAGCACCAATGCTAAGGCTTTGTTTCCATCAGGCTCTATTTGCGCAAGTGCCATCAGTTTGGCATCAGCAGCCTCCGATGCTGCATATGCTCGCATCCAGCTGGCTTCTGGGATCCCCTCTATAAAAATTGCTGGGTCAATTTCAGGATAAAGCACCACAATCGGTTGGATGTTAAAAGCGACCCCCGCAGGATACTCAACCATACTGACCGCGCTGTACAAGCTGGCCTCTCGTGGATATAGCGGATCGTAGTTAACAACCCCATGCAGAGCTAACAGGTCGGCAGCCGCGGCTTTGGCTTTATCCCTAGCATTAAGACGAGTGTAGAACTCTATTATTTGGACTAATGCCACTTGGCGAACACTGTGAAACGGCTTACCTAGGTTGCCATTACGGTCATTAGAGACATTCTGATAACCGATACGGTTAGCGTAATCGTAGAGCTTGTCGAGGTTAAGCAAAGCAAACGCTATGTCGTTATCGCTATTAGTTTGTTCCCAAATTTTAATGAGCTCTTCAATTTGTCGGCTGTAACCAAAAAATGCGACTAAAGCCGCTCGGTTATACTCTTGACTTAATACGGATGAAAACAGCAGATCAACGATATCAAAAATGCCCGTTGCCGAGATCTCATCACCTGCCGCTCTATATGACTTAGAGAGATCGATATAAAAGCTCACATCATCACCGTTAAAGCTATTAACACCTTTAGATGCGAGATATTGATTATAAATAGACTTAGCTTCACCCCTTAGCGTTTCCGCCTCATCAACTTTTCCAAGCTGCTGATATTCATTGGCGACTCGTAGTTTTGTATCGGCAAAAACGGGAGCTGAAATTATTTTACTGGCGTTAAGCAGCTCATCCACTTGTGTCGTTAGCTCAGCAGTGGCGTAGCCAATCGCTAAACTGCGATTAATAACAGACTGATTGATATCATCATTGAGGTTTTCACTGATTGCGGCAGCTTGCTTTAAGTGTGATAACTCAGAGGTATAGTAGTAGTAAGCTCTATCAGCATTGCTGGCAAGATTAGTGGTAATTTGAAAACGCTTTTGCACCTCTTCAATGCCATCAGAGACGCTAATAATTACCACATCGTCGACCTCAAGCAGCTGTTCGAGTTGATAACTGACCTCTCCAGTGGTTGCGTCCAGCGTTAACTGACCATTTTCAGGTGCCTTCACTAAGGCATAGCTCAATGTATCTTCATCAACATCAGTAGCACTCACCGAGCCGGCTTTAATTTCATTACCACTGACTAACAGTGTATCGCCATTAAACACAGGTGCATCATTCACCGCAGTGATGGTTAGCGACACAGTTAAACTGCTGTCTTTACTGCCATCACTCACAAGCACTTCAAAGCTATCACTGCCAAAATAGTTGCTATTAGGTGTATAACTTGCCACTCCAGTTTGAGGATTAAGCTGCAATGCGCCGCGAGCAGGAGCATTGCCTACAGAGTAAGTGAGTAGATCTCCATCGGCATCTGTAGCGCTAGTCGAAATAGTTTGCGTGCTATCTTCCGCTAAACTAACAGCCATTGATGACTCTGAAAAAATTGGAGCACTGTTGCCACTACTGCTGCCACCACAGGCAGTTAAAATAGAAAGTGACAAAGTTGTAATAAGGTAAGGCAGCAATGAGCTCTTGTTGTGATACATCTGTTTATCTCTATTCGTTAAAAACATGCAGATGCTAATGAGAACAATTCCTATTAACAACAAAGTTTACAAAACTGTAATGTAAATACGGTAAACGAATGATTTTGGATGGGACAAAAAGCGCCGATGTAAAAATAGCGGCTGGATAAAAAATTGAACATTAACAATGACTAAAAAATTAACTTTGTTTTACTATATGCTGTTAAAGATGTTCTTTTCCTAAAAAATCCAATGATAAATTTGCAAAGTAAAGCTCTAGGCAGAGGATTAAAACATCGAAAGTTTAACAAACACGATGAGTTTTCGAAGGGAAATAGATGCCAATAAATATAAATGGCCAATTCTACTGGCAAGTAAATTTATAGCTAAGTCTAATAATAGCGCTAGCAACAGCTCTTTGAATAATGCCATAAATGCAAAAGGCCTCACATTGCTGCGAGGCCTTTTACGTTAATAGGTGAGTTGGCCGATAAGCCGGGTCCTGTCGTGGACAGTTATTCATCTAGGCCTGCAATTGCTCACAGGCTCAAGCGACCTACCCGGTCCCAACGCGAGCAGCGCCATACGGGACCCTATTTGGTCTTGCTTCGGGTAGAGTTTACCTTGCAACGGACTATTACTAGCCGCCCGGTGCGCTCTTACCGCACCCTTTCACCCTTACCAACCGAAGTTGGCGGTCTCCTCTCTGCTGCACTTGTCGTCGGTTCACACCGCCCAGGCGTTACCTGGTACCCTGCTCTTTGAAGCCCGGACTTTCCTCCCCGTTCTTGCGAACGCGGCAACTGTCTAGCCAACTCGGCGCGGATTATAGCCTAAGCTCAAGCAACAAACCAAGGACTTTCACCTTTGATGCTTACGATTAAAGTAATATTAGAGACCGATCGCTAATCCGTGCTTATAAAGTGCGTTCTTTTTAATGCCGTAGATCTGCCCAGCAATCGCTGATGCCTTTTTTAATGGCAGCTCTTCACACAATAACTTTAGCGTTTCAATCACCACAGTAGAGAACTCTGACTCTTCATCACTGCGGTGGCCATGACACATCAATACTATTTCACCACGTTGCTGGTTTGGATCGTCTTTAACCGTTTGCAAAACTTCGCCTACAGGGCCCGACAAGAAGGTCTCAAATGTTTTGGTCACTTCTCGCGCCATCACAATTTCACGGTCTTCGCCGAGTGCAGCTGCAATCGACTCTAAACTGTGGACGATACGGTGCGGTGATTCATAAAAAATCAAGGTGCGTGGATCTTCTTTAAGCGCGCTGAGTTTATCTAAGCGGCCTTTCTCTTTAGAGGGGAGAAAACCTTCAAAAGTGAAACGGTCTGAGGGTAAACCTGAAGCGCTCAATGCGGTAATGGCTGCGCAAGGGCCTGGCAGTGGGATCACATTAAAGCCCGCTTCACGTACCTGCTTCACCAAGTGATAACCTGGGTCAGATATCAGTGGCGTGCCAGCATCAGAGATAAGTGCGACTGACTCACCATAGCCTAACTTTTGAATGATCCACTGCGCTCTATCGCGTTCGTTATGATCATGCAACGCGGTTTTACGCGTTTCAATACCAAAGTGGCTCAACAACTTACCACTATGACGTGTATCTTCGCAGGCGATGAGCGACACTTGATTAAGCACCTCAATTGCACGGCTACTTATATCCCCTAAATTCCCGATTGGCGTGGGAACAATGTAAAGCGCGACCGACAGGTCCATATCTACCTCAGTATTGACTTATAGCAAGAGTTTTTAACAAGACTTTCGCCAAGCGTAAGAGCAGGTTAAACTATTGACAGCATCTTACCAGAGTGAAGACCTGTGTTAAAAAGACTGAATTCAACTAAATTTATCTCAATCGCGATTTTATCTGCAGTTTTATTCGGTTGTGGAACTCCTACGGCTCCCGTAAAGACTGAAAAGACACAAGTTTCTTTGTCTGCTGTGACAATGGCGTCATCACAGTACTTGGCGCTGGCGGCCAACGAAAAAAACCGTGAAACTCGTGATAAGTATGTTTTATTGGCGGCACATGCACTTCTCAATGAAGGTAACGCCAACGCTGCAGACAAAACATTAACGTCTATTGCGCAAGAAATCACACAAAAACCTGAGCTGCTAGCAGAGCACAAATATCTGAGCGCACGTGTTTTAGAGGTAATTTCGACCTATGACCATGCACTGAAAACACTCGACTACCCTAGCACTTGGACACTACCGAATTGGCAATGGGTGAGCTATTACCAATTCAAGGCGCGCCTCTATCAACATATCAACCAGCCGATAGAGCAAGTAAGACAGCTAAGCTTATTGAGCCAGTACTTACCCACTACACAGGCTTTTGAGGTCAATGATGAAATCTGGCGGTCCTTGCAGCCCATTAGCGAAAAAACGCTACTCAGTTTTCGCGATGACCGTAGTAACCCCACTTTTCAAGGTTGGGTACAATTAGCCTATATCGCTAAACATTACGCGATTAATCCCAATGATTTGGTTCGTCAACTCGGCAGCTGGCAACAGCTAAACCCCAACCATCCAGCGGCAGCTAAATTGCCTACGGATCTAGAGAAAGCGCTCAATACTAAGCCCTATCAACCTAAAAACATTGCGGTACTATTACCACTAACGGGCCCACGAGCCGTTGTTGCAAACACCGTTAAACAGGGCATTATTGCCAATTACATGGCAACGGGTGATGACAGTGTTGCTGTTAACTTTTTTGACACAGCACTTGGAGCACAACTTGCTTATCAACAGGCGGTAACTGCTGGTGCTGAGTTTATTATTGGGCCGCTACTACAGTCAGAGGTGGAGCAGTTACAGAATATGGATAGTGCTCCCACGACAACAGAGCAACGGGGCTCAAGCACCACAGCAACGCGAGCGATCACACCGACAACTACAACACCTGTAGCGAAAAAGAGTATTCCGCAGCTGTATCTAAATCATATCGATGATTTTACGCCACAAGATGACAAATTTTTCTTTGCACTATCACCAACAGATGAGGCTATCGATGCCGCGCAACGACTCTATAACGACGGCATAGAGCAGCCATTATTACTTGTGAGTAATGATGCTGTTGGCCACCGCATGGCTGAGAGTTTTAGCGAGGCTTGGCAGCAATTGACTCAAAAACCCGCCGAAATTCATTACTATGATGGCGGTGACAAAATGAAGGTCACGGTACAAAAAGCATTGGGTGTTATTGACAGTAAAGAGCGCATTGCACGCATTAAAGCGATCTTAACACCCAAAATAGAGGCTGACTTCCGCTCTCGCCGTGATATTGATGCTATTTACATGATCTCGGCTAGCCGCGATTTGCTGCTATTAAAACCGTTTATTGACGTCAACTTCAGTGTATTTGCACAGCCAGTGCCGCTTTACACCACCAGCCGCAGCCGAATTGAAAGCAATACCCGTGAAACGGCAACCGAATTGAATCATCTGACTATTAGTGACATTCCTTGGTTAATAACCCCTAACACTGAAACTCGTATGGTGAATGAGCTATGGCCGAACTGGAGTAACAGTCGTAAACGCTTGTACATTATGGGCTATGACGCACTCGATTTAGTCGGTAAACTTGCACAAATGCGCGCACTACCCGGCTACCAGTTTTCCGGCCGTAGTGGCACACTATCAGTTCAAGGTGACGGAACGATTAACCGCCAGTTGAGCTGGGGTCGTTATCAACGAGGTAACTTGCGCCCACTTTAAGAAAATTCTTTAAACTGACATGTAAATGTTTAACGCTCGATAACGACATAGCGTTATATTCAAATACCGCCACAAGGATGCAGCGAATTTGAAAGAGAGAACAGCCGTGAAAGGACAAGCTGCTGAAAATGCCGCGCGGCAATATTTGGAACAACACGGACTTAAGTTTGTCGAACGAAACGTGCGCTATCGTTTTGGTGAAATCGATATTATTATGCGCGACGGTAAAGATTGGGTATTCATTGAAGTTAAGTATCGCACCCATACCCAATACGGCGGCGCGGTTAACGCATTAAGCCTTGCTCAAACGCAACGCTTAAGAAAAGCCGCGAGCCATTACATTCAATTGAACCGAATCGACGCTATCTGTCGATTCGATGTTATCGCCGCCGATCCCTCAGGCATACAATGGATCCGCGACGCTTTTTAAACCGATTTAATTTTAATTTGCGCGTTTGCTAAAACGCTATATACAGACATAAGGTAACTCCATGTTAGAGCGCATTAAAGACAGCTTTACTGAATCTATTCAAACCAAAATTGATGCTTCTGAAGCATTGCCAGAGTCAATTGCCAAAGCGGCAGAGATGATGGTGCATTGTTTGTTAAGCGGCAATAAGATCTTAGCTTGTGGTAATGGCGGTAGCGCTGGTGATGCGCAGCATTTTTCTGCCGAGTTATTGAATCGTTATGAAATAGAACGTCCACCTTTACCTGCTATCGCATTGAGCTGTGACACATCAACGATCACCGCGATTGCGAACGACTACAGTTATGATGAAATTTTCTCCAAGCAAATAATGGCACTCGGTCAGCCCGGTGATATTCTGCTCGCCATTTCAACCAGCGGTAACTCTGGAAACGTGATTAAGGCGATGGAAGCAGCACTTAGCCGCGATATGACCATAGTGTCGTTAACCGGTAAAGACGGTGGCGCAATGGCAGGGCTATTGAGTGTCAACGACGTTGAGATCCGTGTGCCGTCAAAAGTGACAGCCCGCATCCAAGAAGTACACTTACTGGCGATTCACTGCTTGTGTGACAACATTGACCGCACGCTATTCCCGCAGGACGAATCAGCATGATAAAGCTGCTACCGTTAATTGCCATACTGCTCATGCTGCAAGGCTGTGCGGGCGCAGTAATGGTGGGGGCTGTTGGTGGCGTCATGATGGTCAATGATGAGCGTAGTTTTCAAACTCAGCTTGATGACACTAACGCCGATTTCAACATCTCTAGTGCGCTATCATCTCATGATGACCTAAAAAACCAAGCCAATGTCAGCGGGATTGTGATGAACTCAAATGTATTGATGATTGGTCAAGCGCCCAACTCAATGCTGCGAGATAAAGCGATTCGCACAGTACAAGAGCTTAAAATTGGTGGCAAGATCCATAATCAAATTCGGATCGGCAACCCCACCTCCTTTACCACTCGTAGTAATGACACTTGGATAACCACCAAGGTGAAAAGTCGCATGCTCAGTGAAGATAATCTCGATGTCACTAACATTAAAGTGGTCACTGAGAATGGTGAGGTATTTCTCATTGGGTTAGTGGAGCGCCAGCAAGCCGATCTTGCTGTGGACGTTGCCCGAAATACAGCCGGCGTGCGCAAAGTGATTAAGGTATTTGAGTACACCGACTCGTAACCTTAATCAGCCCTGCGACCGTTTAAGAGATCATCGCGCATTGTGCTCGATGATTTTTTTTGCGCTGCTATTCAGTATTTTATGGCTTAACCAAGGAATGAATAACGACGGCAGTACAATAAAACCTGCGCCAACCCAGCTTAATGCATCCAGCCACTCCCCAAATAACAACCAACCAAAGAACACACAAAATAGAAGTCCAGCGTACTCCGCAATCGCTATCTGGCTCGCTTGTGCACGTCGATAAGCCAATACACAAAACCAATGATATGCCAACAAAAAGCCACTGCTTAAGCCAGCTATGGCCACTAACGACCAACTTAGCCCCTCTAACCCTTGTACAGCAACCATCACTATCACTAGCGGAATACTCAGCGCGTTATAAAGCATCAATGTCACTGTTGGATCTTCTGTATCCGGCAACTTTCGCAATGCCAGCTGATTGATCGCAAAGGTAGATGCCGAAATAAGTACCGCAACGCCAAACCAATTTATCTCACTCGGCCTTAGTAGAATTAAGATGCCAATAAATCCGAAGATGGTTGCCAGCCATTGCCATGGGGTCACCCGCTCTTTTAAAAACACGCACCCCAACAGCACTATGATTAGCGGTGCCGAGAAAAATAGTGAACTCACCGTAGCGATGGGTAGCGCCATCAATCCCATGATGAGGCACACAGCCCCCATAGCACCGGTGTTAGCCCTAAAAAGGTGTAATTTAAGGTGAGAGGTTGTTGGACGACGGGCGATAAACCATATCGGTAGTAACATCAATACCGACAGCACTTGCCGCAACAACAAAAAAGTTGCCGCGTTACTGCCCTCTGGCATCCATTTAATCGACACATCGTACAGCGCACTAAAAAGATTGCCGAACACCAGCAACCCAATGCCAATCGTGACATTTGACCTCATCTTTACTTCCACCAGCTAACTCTATATTTGCGGATGATATAGCGCTTAAATCACGACATGAAATGATGTTTTTTACTCAAGCATGAATTAAACTAATACTATGAACAAGATCACTTATTTAACTCATACCATCTAAGATAAAACAATGAGAAAACTACCACCACTCAGAGCCTTGCAGGTGTTTGAAGCTGCAGCAAGACAAGCGCATTTTTCCAAAGCAGCCGCTGAGCTATGCATAACCCAAAGCGCGGTTTCACATCAAGTCAGGCAATTGGAGGAGCACTTTGGTGAGCGATTATTTACCCGAGAGGGACGCCAGCTACGCTTAACAACCAAGGGCAAGCATCTGTACGAGTCATTGGAGCGGATCTTTAATGAACTCAGCGATCTCAGTATGCAGATCAGCGGCGATAGCAACGATCAACTACGGCTAGCGGTTTATAGCTCATTTGCCATTAAATGGTTAATCCCTAGGCTAAGCAGCTTTAGAAGACAACATCCTGAAATAAAAATCCGCCTCGATATGATCACCGACGACCCCGAGCTTAGTGATGGTGTGGCAGATATGTTTATTACCGGCCAGAGCGGACAACCAGGTTACTATCATCAGTTGCTACATAAGGAACGCTTAGTGCCGGTGATCAGCCCCAGCTTGATGACACCCGATTACCTGCCAGTGGATGAGTTAGGCTCACATCCATTACTCACGGTCGATGAAGGGCCTTTAGGGCTAGACTGGGACCGTTGGTTTGTCGCCAATGATATGATTTTGCCGCCAGAGCAACAGCAACACCTCTTTAGCCATGTATTACTGGCCATTGAAGCCGCAATTGCAGGCCAAGGGATAGCGCTGGCTTCTGACTTTATGGTGCAGGCTGATATTGAAAAAGCGCTGTTAGTAGAGTTAGCACTACCCGACATATTGACGGGGTTTGAATTCTATTTCAGCTGTAAGCAGCGTCGTTTAAAAGAGCCAGCAATTGATGCATTTGTGAATTGGCTTAATCTGCAGTCCTAGCCCACAAAAAAGCCAGCGTATTACGCTGGCTTTTATTGCATGCTGAACTTAGTTACTGATAACTAGACAATCATGCCGATTTTTTCGTACACCTGCTTTATGGTCACTTCAGCACGGGCTTTAGCTTTTTCCGCCCCCGCTTTAAAGACAGAATCGAGATAAGCTTCGTCTGCTCTGAATTTTTTAAAGCGAGCTTGTAGAGGCTCAAGCATAGCAACAACGGCTTCGCCTGTGGCGACCTTTAAGTGGCCATACATCTTGCCTTCAAAATCTTTCTCAATCGCTGCTAGTGATTGACCGTTACAGCCAGACATCAAACTCATTAAGTTAGACACACCCGGCTTTTCCTCAACGTCAAAACGCACCACTGGTGGCTCTTGCCCATCGGTCATCGCCTTTTTGATCTTCTTCATAATCGCTTTAGGATCATCAAGTAAACCAATGACATTGTTACGGTTATCATCTGACTTAGACATTTTCTTTGTCGGGTCTTGCAGTGACATCACCTTGGCACCCATTTCAGGGATAAATGGCTCAGGTACCACAAATGTTTCGCCGTAAGCATTGTTGAAGCGAGTTGCAATATCACGCGTTAGCTCTAAATGTTGTTTCTGATCTTGGCCAACAGGCACTTCATTGGTTTGATATAGAAGAATATCGGCCGCCATTAATACAGGATAACCGAACAAGCCAACATTGATATTATTAGCGTGTTTTTGCGACTTATCTTTGAACTGCGTCATACGGTTAAGCTCACCCATCTGGGTGTAACAGTTCAATGCCCAGCTAAGCTGTGTGTGCTGTGGTACTTGAGACTGTAGAAATACGGTGCTCTTATCAGGGTCTATACCACAGGCAAGATAGATCGCTAAGGTGTCTAAACACGCTTCGCGCAACTTGGCTGGATCCTGCCTTACGGTAATCGCATGTAAATCAACAACACAATAAATACAGTCGTGAGTGTCTTGTAAACCAACCCACTGACGTAGTGCACCCATGTAATTACCAATACTCAGCTCACCAGATGGTTGAGCACCACTAAACACGATAGGTTTTGCAGTCATTCTTTTATTGCTCCATTGATTCAGCGGTGATATTTAATAGCGCTGAAATTTCATTAAATTGTTCACATACCGCAGCAGGGCTGCTCAGCCCAATATCTTCACCGTAGTTGTAGCCATAGGTCAAGCCTATTGACGCAATCCCGGCGGCTTTTGCGGCTAATATGTCATTTTTCGAGTCTCCGACCATTAAGAGGTGTGCGGGCTCAAGCTGCCATTGCTGCAATATATGCGTTAACGGCATAGGGTCTGGTTTCATTTTTGACAATGAATCTCCACCCAAGACTATCGAAAAGTAACTGTCTAGCTTAAACGCTTCAAGCAAGGGCACCGTAAATTCATAAGGTTTATTCGTGACGATCGCCAACTGATAGCCCGCGGCATAAAGCTGCTGCAACACTAATTCGACCTTGTCATATAAGCGACTATGCTGCTGCAGATTCTGCTGATAGAAATGCATAAACCTTGGCATACAGGCCGCTAGTTTTTCGTCACTGACTTCGAGCTCCAGCGCAAAACAGAGTGCTCGACGCATCAGCATTTCGGCGCCATTACCGACCCAGCTACGCACCTGCTCTTGAGTACATAAAGGTAAACCCAGCTCCTGCAGCGTAGCATTGGTCGCCGCCGCAAGATCAGGAACGCTATCAATAAGCGTCCCATCTAAGTCAAATGCTACCGCTTTAATTTGACTAAAGTCAGCCATCAGTTAAGCCTCAATACTTGCTAATTCAGTACGCATTTGGTCGATAACGACTTTATAGTCAGGCTTATTGAAAATAGCCGAACCGGCGACGAACATATCTGCGCCCGCAGCAGCAATTTCAGCGATGTTGTCGACTTTAACGCCACCATCAACTTGCAGGCGAATATCATAGCCGCTGTCATCAATCAGCTTACGCACTTGGCGTAGCTTATCTAAGGTTGATGGAATAAATGACTGACCACCAAAACCTGGGTTAACCGACATCAATAGGATGACATCGAGCTTATCCATGACATGATCTAAGTAATGTAGCGGCGTTCCAGGGTTAAACACCAGACCCGCTTTACAACCTGATTCTTTGATCAGCTGCAAACTACGATCTAAATGCTCACTCGCTTCAGGGTGAAACGTAATAATTGAGGCGCCCGCCTTAGCAAAATCAGGAATAAGGCTATCGACCGGTTTAACCATTAAGTGCACGTCAATATCAGCTGTTACACCATAATCACGCAATGCTTTGCAGACCATAGGTCCAATCGTTAAATTTGGCACATAGTGGTTATCCATTACATCAAAATGAACAACATCGGCCCCCGCGTTCAGTACCGCGTCAACGTCTTCACCTAGACGAGCAAAATCTGCTGATAAAATAGAAGGAGCAATCAAAAATGGACGCATAACAAACCCACCAGTATGTTTAAGAAGTGCACTATTCTACCTTTTGCAGCGCATGCGCTCTATACCTGTAAGCTTATTTAACCAAATTGGTGGCTTAAAAAAATTCATTGCCATGGCAAAACAGAATTTAAATGTAAAATATGTTTAAAATATGACCTTCTTTGCTATAATGTTTCGACTGCATGCAATAATAGGAGGGCGACGTGAAGGGATTACTCAAGAAAACAGCAACATTTAGAGCGACTGTTATTCTTGCTGTCGTTACTGCAGCTGTTGGAACTATTAGCTTAACATCTCAATCTTCAGATTTAGCCTCTAGCGCTTGTGTTTGCGATACCGCAACCAGCAGCTATAACCCAGGCCTACCTGCAAGTCATCCGAATAACCGCTGCGCTTCTCAATCTGATGATTTGAGTTGGAAAAGTTGGTTATCGGGTAAAAGTCAGAACAATCAATTACATTTCATCGACCTATTGGAACTGCTCCATGGTCACCAAAGTGCGCCAATGAGTAATGGCTCACCGATGAAGGGCGAATAAGAGCGCTATGCTAAAACAATGGTGGCAAGTGCTATTGAGTACTTTAGCTGCCTTTATTGGTGTGCAGACAGAGCAAAACCGACTTAAAGACTTTCAAACATCCTCGCCAGTCCCCTTTATTGTAATGGGAATTCTGCTCGCTATCGCATTTGTATTAAGCCTGTTATTGATTGTCAGTCAAGTTGTAGGCTAATCATTCTCGCTATGATACGAATCATCGTATAACGCCATCAGCTCATCAACTTTCTTACGACTGCTGCCTTTCTGGCTAATATTACGCTGCACTTTAATCGAGTCAAACATCGCACCGTGATAAAGCTCTCTGGTCAGTGGTATATCATGGTTACTGATCAGCACCGGAATGCCACGTTCAATTGCCGTATGGCGTGACTTTCTAGCCAGCAACGCTTGGTCATCTAATGAAAAACCAGAACCGACATAGGTGGTAAAACTCGCTGTTGATGACAGTGGTGCATAAGGCGGATCGCAGTAAACCACATCACCATTTTCGGTCATATCAATGGCTTGCTCGTAGCCAATACAGCGGAACTCAGCACGTTGAGCTTTTATCGAAAATGCACGAATTTCATTTTCTGGGAAGTAAGGCTTTTTATACGAACCGAATGGCACGTTAAAGCCACCTTTACGGTTATAACGGCAAAGACCGTTAAAACCATGACGATTCATATAAAGAAAATAAACAGAACGTTTAAAAGGGTCTTTAGTCTCGTTAAAGCTGGTGCGAACCTTATAGTACGCTTCCTTTTGATTCATCTCTGGGACGAACAGTGCTTTGGCAGCCTTAATATACTTTTCAGGATCGGACTGCACTATCTTATACAAGTTAATCAAATCTTGATTAATGTCGCACAATAGGTAGCGGTCATAGTCTGTATTAAGGAATACTGAACCTGCGCCCACAAAAGGTTCAACCAGCCTATCCCCCTGCGGAAGGTGTTCTTTTAGCAACTCAATCAGTTTAAATTTTCCGCCAGCCCACTTTAAGAAGGCCCTTTGTTTTTTAATCATTTAAATTGATTGAATCTAATAAAAAGACAGCTGGTGATTGTACTATGTTTATTCTTTAATTTCACGAATTGGAAGCCTATCTTGTAACTCATATTGGCTAAGATCTTGCCACTTTCTAATCCAAGGTGCAGAAATTTTGGCGTTTGCTGTTAATTTCAACGATTGCTCTCTCGCTTGCTTTACCGAGCCAAACTCACCCATGAATACCACCCAACGGCTTTTATAGCGTGCAACCATTACGCCCTTTTCCGCTTTTACACTGTCTAACATTCTTGCTAAAGAATCTAAACGCTTAACACTGGCTAATTGTAGGGTGTAGCCTTGAACAGGCTTTTGCACTACTTTGGCTACAACTTTTCCATCATTAACACTGCTAGGGTTTGCCTTAGAATTAGCTGAAAACGTTTCAATGTGGGTTGCCGTTAAAGGTTTGCTAACCTCAGTGCTAACTTGTGCAACGTCCTCAAATGAGTCATCAACCGCCTGCAGTTGCTGGCTGTCTATCAGATCAGGCTCAACTCGCAATTTGTCATCAACGCCGTCAATCAGCAGTCTCTGACGACTTTCTGACTCATTTTGCGACGCAGCGATAGACTGAGGCACGAGATAGCCAGCCAAAAGCCGTTCACCATATTCAGCCAAAAAGGGGGAGTTCAATACTGGCTTTCCAGCAAAAATGACCGCACTAGCTTGTTCTACAGTCTGTTCCTCGGTATCCATTAAGAGCCAAGCCAGTAATGTTAACGTTAAAAGAACGAACGCTCCGACGATAAATAGCTTGGCTTTAGATTTTTCGGCAGGCTCTTCAGCCCCTCCATTAAGCGCCAACTCAAGTAAGGTTACCACCTCTTTCGGACTGCCGTTTTGCGCCTCTAATCTATCTTTTACGATATCTCTCGGCGTAAAAGGCTGTGCCTCACTACGGCTTAACAACGTGTAATAGAGTCCTTCTCTTTCGGCGCAATCGATAGGTTCAATATCTAATGGGAGTAGCAGCTGACGCTGGTCGATGGGTAACTGCTGTAGAACATCATTTAAAAAATCGACCGGGGATGTCATCGTCACATTGACTGTTTTTCCTGCAAAAGACATCTGACTTAAGACGATACATTCAGCCCAGATCTCTAACGGTATATAGTGGGCATCATCGAGTACGATACAACTTGCTGACGGCAGGGCTGAAGCGACTCTCAATATGGTTTCAGGCAAAGGCAGTTCATCGTCAAATACTGGCTCAGCTAACAACTGCACTAATATTTTGCGTCTAATTTCAGCGCTGTCGCAATGTTTAGGGCAAATGACCAATGCAGAACTAAAGCCTTCAAGCTCATTTAGCAACGCAGTGACAAGCGTGGTTTTCCCGGCACCATTTTCGCCGGTGAGCACGATAAGCTGCTGACCATACAAGCTTATATGCTGTAGTCGATTTAGCAGGGCTTCTTGGCTAGGCAGTAAAATTGAACCTGTTAAGGACATTTAGATCTTCGCTCCCACAAGAGAAAGCTCAATCCATGGCTGAAAATGACGTAGCAAAAATGGCCTATGCTTGATAAACATAGGGTCTTTACCCGTAATAAAACTTGGAGGACTATATTTAGATTTCACCGAATACCTGCTACATAATTTATGCGCAGTCGATAACCTCTTGAAGTAGCTCATCAGTAACATTGCTATAAACGCCCGCCCGGCCTAAGCCTTCCGGTAACACTAAACGCAATTGTCCTTTAAGTACTTTCTTATCTCGGCGCATATGTTTAATGAATTGTTCAAACTTCATTGTTTCTGGTGCTGTAATAGGCAGATCAAATGCTTTAAACAGTGCCGTAACACGACAAACAATTGACTCTTCTACTAGCCCCAGCTTATATGAGGTAATTGCAGCAAGGACTGTGCCAGCAGCAACAGCTTCGCCGTGTAACCACACGCCATAACCCATTTCAGCCTCAATGGCATGCCCAAAAGTATGTCCCAAATTAAGCAGCGCTCTTACTGCTTGCTCTGTTTCATCCTTTTCAACAACATCCGCTTTGATTTCACAGCAACGGCCAATAGCATATTCAAGCGCTTGAGTATCAAGTGCCTTCAATGCGTCAACATTGTTTTCCAACCAGCTAAAAAACTCTGCATCCCACATAATGCCGTACTTGATAACCTCTGCCATACCAGCAGCAAATTCTCTTTTAGGCAAGGTGTTCAAACAGTCAGTATCAATCAAAACATATTTCGGCTGATAAAAAGCACCGATCATATTCTTACCCAAAGGGTGATTAACAGCTGTTTTTCCACCTACTGATGAATCTACTTGAGACAACAGCGTGGTCGGGAATTGGATAAAGTCGATACCGCGCTGATAACTAGCCGCAGCAAACCCTGTCATATCTCCAATTACGCCTCCGCCCAATGCAATAAGTACCGTATCACGGCCCAAATTTTGTTGCAGCAAAGAGGTGAAAATTGAATCCATCTGGCTCAGCGTTTTATATTGTTCGCCATCAGGTAAAATCACGGGAGTAACACAGCTGAAATCGGACAGCATGGCTTGTACTTTTTCAAGGTACAGTGGCGCTATCGTTTCATTGGTGACAATGAGGATATTTTTGTCTTTAAGATAGCGAGCCAAGGGCTCGCCATTACTTAACAAATTCTGGCCAATTACGATTGGGTAACTACGTTCACCGAGTTCAACCAGAACCTGCTTAGTCATATCTTAAAAACCTAATTGCTCAATTATGTGGTTTGCAACTACTTTCGCACTTTGCTCATCGGTTTTAACGATAACATCAGCGATCTCTTCATAAAGAGGGTTACGCGCCTCGGCTAGAGTTTCTAGCACTTCTCTTGGATCATCTACTTGAAGTAGTGGACGACGCTTATCTCTTTGCGTGCGCGCTACTTGTTTGTCGATTGTGGTCTCGAGGTAGACAACAATCCCACGAGCAGAAAGATTATTACGGATCTCTTTGCTCTGAATTGAACCACCACCAGTTGCTAACACGATACCCTGCTTCTCGGTTAAATCAGCAACAACTTGTGTTTCGCGAACGCGGAAGCCCTCTTCGCCTTCGACATCAAAAACCCACGCAATATCAGCGCCTGTACGGCTTTCAATTTCTTGATCTGAATCGTGGAACTCTAAGTGCAGCATCTGTGCCAGATGACGGCCTATAGTGCTTTTACCAGCCCCCATAGGACCTACTAGGAAAATATTACGTTTTTCGGCCATTGCGATATATGTCTGAATCTTATTTGAAGTTTGCCTACGCCAACCCGAAAACGAGAGTTGACCTTAAATGTTACCTTGCTCTATTGAGACTTGACCGCTGATTATCTCAGCTAACCGCTATTGATGGCAAGCGAAGTAACACATTTCTATCAAAAATCTATTTCATCTTGTAAAAAGCCAGTGTTAAACACTGGCTTTTTATTGGTTTATTGCGATTACAGTGATTCGGAAATAATTTTAGGGGTCACAAAGATAAGCAGCTCTTGTCGCTCATTCTTATCCGATGTACTTCTAAACATAAATCCAAGGTAGGGGATGTCGCCCAAAATAGGAACTTTACTTACGCGACTAATCAATTGTTGTTGATATATACCGCCCAATACAATCGTCTCACCATGATCCACCAGCACCTGTGTACCAATGCGCTGTGTATCGATAGAGACTGCTTCTCCCGTTGGCGTGGCAACCACTTTACCTTGCGAGTCTTGGGTTATCTCCAAATCAAGGATCACGCGATTATCAGGGGTGATCTGCGGCGTCACTCTAAGCGATAAGACTGCTTTTTTGAAAGTCACTGTTGTAGCACCACTGGAGCTAGCCTCTACATAAGGGATCTCAACACCCTGCTCAATGTAAGCCGACTTCTGATTTGAAGTCGTAATCCGTGGGCTTGCAATAATCTCCCCTTTATTTTCCTGCTCCAGTGCACTCAACTCAAGATCGAGTACCGTACCATCGGCAAGTTTGGCTACGGAAAATGCAATACTGGTTGCGTTAGCTGCCGCCGCTGGCAAATTAACGTTCAATCTATCGTCTAGGCTCGGAATGATGCCATTAGCAATGCTATTCGCGCCCTCAAGACTTCCCGACGTTCCCTTAGTACCTTGCTGGTCTGTTATCCCCCAACGTACACCTAAGTCCTCTGCTACGTCGTCTTTAACCGTAACCATTCGCGCTTCAATTAATACCTGCTTAATAGGAATATCAAGCACTTCTATTAAACGGTGGATGCTTTCCAATGTTTCTTCTGTATCTTTTACTAATAACGTATTGGTTCGCTCATCTACTGCGACACTGCCGCGAGTTGATAATAAGCTTGAATCTTCACCTTTTAGCAGCGCTGCAATATCAACGGCTTTAGCGTAGTTAATTTGCAAAAATTCAGAATATAATGGTGCTAACTCTTTAACTTCTTGTAAATTTTTAAGCTCTTGGCTCTCTCTGATTGCAATCTCTTCACTAGGCGCAATCATCAAGATATTGCCTTCAATTCGCTTATCCAGCCCTTTGGTTTGCAAGATAAGGTCGAGCGCCTGATCCCAGGGCACATCGTCGAGTCGCAGTGTTATATCACCTTCAACAGTATCGCTAACGACTAAATTGAAATCGTTGTAGTCAGCAATAATCTGCAACACAGTCCTAACGGACATATTTTGGAAATTTAAAGAGAGTGAGCGCCCATCATATTTTTTTTCTTCTTTGACAATATCAAGGCGTTTTGCCTTTTTCATGCTGAGCTTAAATAGACGACCATCTTGTTGGTAGTCATACTCATACATACCCTCGATATCAATTAGAAAGCGACTAGTGAGCTCCTCTTTAAAGGTTTCAAAGCTCTTAACTGGCGTTGCGAAATCATGAACATCCATGACATAAAGTAGCTCAGAGCGGATATCGGTGTTATACAGTTTAAGCTCAAGCTTAGCGCCGACTTGTTCTACATTTGCCGCGACTGAGTTGTTTTCTAGCTTAACCAGTAATTGACCACCGCCATCTGATGTACGTTTAAAGTCGATACTTTCAATCCCATTTGTAAAAGGGTTATTCTCTGTATCATGACGATTCACTACCTCATCATTGATAGTCAGCCTATAAGTATTACCGACGATTCGTCCTTGATATGCTTTAACACTTTCTAGCCCTACAAACACTTGCATGCTCGTACCGCTTTGTACTGTGCTGACAGTTTCAACACCCACTATTTCAATGGGAAGCGTTTGTTTTTCAAGTCCAGAAAGGCTATCTGCAAAGCCTAAGATGATCTGTGCTGGATTAGCGTTCAGTTCAATTTCGGGGGCATCAATATCATTTTCGAATACCAACTGTAACTCTAATTGGTGATCAACTACCGCATGATATTTGACATCGATTAATTTATTCGCCGCATTTGCTAGCGGAGCCATTCCCAATAGGAGCGCAAGGCTAAAGCTAACCTTGATAAAAGACGCGGCCATTGCGAAGGCACGGTGCGTGATAGACAGTCTCATGATCCCCTCAGTCATTCTTATTATTCTCCTGTTAGTTCCATGCTGCTATTTCGTTCCGTCCAGCAGCCAGATCCGTCTGGAATTAACTCTATAATGTCGAT
The DNA here is from genome assembly GCF_016757755.1 of Shewanella sp. KX20019. NCBI lineage: Bacteria > Pseudomonadati > Pseudomonadota > Gammaproteobacteria > Alteromonadales > Shewanellaceae > Shewanella > Shewanella sp. KX20019. The sequence continues at coordinate 5,059,963 of NZ_CP068437.1, forward strand.
TGTTTGCGGCGTTACTTTGGCGATTTTGCCATGGTAAAGCCCAAGATATTGGCCAGTTCCCAAGCGATAAACGCTGCCATCACTTGTTTCAAGCAGAGCCCAAATAGTATCAACTTCACTTAAGGTGCCACGCATTTTCAAATTATCCAGCGCGTATGTTTCTAATCGCCCTTTACGACGTTTAAGATCAGGTTGTAAACAGTCCTTGCTGGTATCAATAACCTCTTCGGTCAACTCTCTAGACGGAGGAATGTACGGGCTACGTATAAGGTCTGCTTGATAAGCGAAATGTTTAAACTTGGGCGTTTCTTTTAAAGGTTTGATATGTGCAACATGCTGGGCTTTGGTCGTCGTGACAAATAGCTCAAGATCACTTCTGTCCCCGACACAGCCTGAAAGTAGCATTGCAGCAAAGATTACCGGGAATATTTTCATCATTTAGCTGCTCCCTCTGTTGCTGGCAACTCAGTACCCTCTTTAAAGCGATAAGTCTTAGCTAAAATATCCATGGCCAGTGAACCACTGTCATCTCGCTTAATCACGAAATCATGCAAGCTAACAATACGCGGTAACTTTGCGACACCACTAACAAGGTGACCAAGCTGATGATAATCTCCGCTGACAGCAATTTTGATCGGGAACTCGATATAAAACTCTCTAACTATCTCTGAGTCCCAATCTAAACTCTTAATTTTAAGCCCTGCATCAGTCGCAACAAAAGTAACATCATCAAGTAACCCTGGCATTTCGTTTTGCGACGGTAGCATTTTTAACAGCTCGGAAAACTGCAACTCCATCACAGCTAACTGCTCTCGATACAGTTTAAGGTTTGCGGCTAATTGATATTTTGATTTAAAATCCGTTTTTAACTGCTGCTCTTTTTGCTGTTCGGCATTTAATGCATCGAGCGCATCCGATACAAACAAAAAATAACTCGCAACGAATACGCAAATAGCCAGCAGTGCGGCAAACACGATTTTAACCAACTTGGGCCAAGCGCCAATATTCTCAAAATCGATATCGTTAAATTGACTTAGGTCGAGATTCATTGACTCGCTCCTTTTGCCATGCTCAGTTCTGCCATTTCACTATCTGCGATGGTCACTCGGAGCGTAAATCGTTGCAGTTGTCTTAGCTCAGCATTTTGAGCAATGATAGATTGCATATTAGGATCTTGCAGCCAAGCAGAGGTCTTAACCTTGCGCATCATATTGGCGACATTATTATTAGACTCACTGCGCCCCTCTATCCATAACATACTGCCCTTTTTCTCTATACTGGAAAGATAGATCCCTGCAGGCACAATACGCACGAGTTCATCTAGAACATGTGTCGGCAAATTTCTAGATTGCTGAAGCCCTAAAATGATTTCGGTACGACGCTCAATGTCCTTTTTACGCGTTCTAATTACTGTGATTTCCGCGATTTGCGCTTCAAGTAATTGAATTTCTGATTGTAAATAGGCGTTACGCCCTTTTTGATCGTCAGATATTACATCGATCGCCATAAGAGATAGATAAACGATAAGGCCAGAAACTAAGAAAACCAGTGCAAGTACACCGGTATAATCTCTTTTTTGTTTTTCTCTCGCATCTTCACGCCAAGGTAAGAGGTTTATGTTCGCCATTCAGCATAACTCCTTAATGCCAGTCCACATGCCAACATGTATTTACCTATGTCTGGCTGGAGTTGCTGCCTAACGGCGTCATCGGCATGCAAGCAACCTTTAAAAGGGTCGCCAACAATGGTATTAACACCTAACTCATTGACCATAAGGTTAGTCATACCTTCAAGCCTAGCAGTGCCGCCACAGAGTACAATGTGGTCCACTCTGTCTTTACCACTAGAAGTGCAGTAAATCTGTAGGGTACGTTTGATCTGCTGCAGTAGCTGAGTTTGAAAAGGAGATAACACTTCAAACATATAGTTCCGTGGAAGCTCACCCGCTAACTTAGCTTTTTCAGCCTGCTCATAGGTCATACCGTAGAAAGAGAGTATTGATTGGGTAAATTGCTCTCCACCAAATGCCTGCTCCCTCACAAAGGTGGTTTCACCATTTTCAACAACTGAAAAAGTAGTAATACTGGCGCCAATATCGACCAGTGCGATAATTTTGCTTGCTGCACCTTCTGGCAATTGCGCAGAAATGACTTCAAATGCACGGCCCAATGCATATCCTTCGACATCGACAACTTTGACCTCGAGGTTAACGTCATCCAGCGCATCGATACGACTATCAATATTTTCAGAGCGACAAGCACTCAGTAATACATCCACCTTGCTAGGATCTGTTTGATTGGCACTGAGGGTTTCAAAATCGATATTAACTTCATCTAGCGAATAAGGGATAAGATTGTCAGCTTCAATTTCTATTTGAGCTTCCATCTCCTCTTCACTCAGAGAGGCATCCATATAGATGACTTTAGTCATTACAGCGGAACCAGATACCGCAACCGCTGCAAATTTTGTGGTTTTAGGAAGTGTGCGCTTAACTTGCTTTAACGCCTCGACAACCGCTTCACTGTCTCGAATTTCATGATCATTGACAGCCCCTTTCTTCAGCGGGATCGCAGCATGGCTTAGTATTTTATATCCATCAGCAGTCTTACTCAGCAGTATTGCTTTAACTTCATGGGAACCAATATCAATCCCAACCATCTGCGGAGCCTGACGCTTCCATATATTCGAAAGCATAGTCCAACGTCACTTTTTTATTATTTTCAAAAATAGATTAGCACACAATCTACGCGTTATAGCTATTTGTACAAAATGTTTCTAGATTTTACAATTGCCATTTTATTGACTTTTAATAACTACTTATATCCCTCTGTGACGCGTCAAACTAAAAACACAGTTCATTTTTTAGTATCTACACTAATTTTAAGTAAAATGTAGTAATAAAAACTAGCAATGTCACTACTAGCAGCATTTAAATCTGCCGTCACAGTTCTGACGGCGGCTATTTTTCAGGCGAATTTATTTCCAATAACATCGAGTACAACACATAATAAAATGCCACTCAGCCGGTGTGCTCGAGTAAAACATGAGCATCAGAGTCGCTCATAGCAAGGGTTTCACAGCGCTTACAAAACCAGCTATTCAAAAACTTAGCAGCTAGATCCGAAGGCGCCGTAGCTTCTACTTAAACCATCGCCCTATAAGTGTTTTTATAAGTGGGTTAGACAGCTATAAATGCCCATTGTATTAATCAAAGCATTAATACTTAGTCTTTTACTTCACCATTCCTCCAACGGCTTATATACTACGGGTCTTATTTATATTCATGGAATCTTCCTTTGAAGTGGTTAAAACGTCTTGTTATTGCTTTTTTTAGCCTAGGGCTACTTGGCATCGGTGCCATTGTGGCGGCATATTTTTATGTGCTTCCAGACCTGCCCGATGTCACCACACTTAAGACGGTAAAACTGCAAACGCCACTTAGAATTTATAGTAGCGACGGCAAGCTGATCTCCCAGTTTGGTGAGAAACGTCGAATTCCAGTCCATTATGATGATGTTCCAGAACAGTTAATAAATGCTGTACTCGATACCGAAGACGCTCGTTTCTTTGAGCATCGAGGCATTGATCCTATTGGTATCATCCGCGCCGCAGTTATCTTGGTCACTACAGGCAAAAAGAGTCAGGGAGCGAGTACCATCACTCAACAGGTCGCCCGTGGTTTCTTTTTAACCCGAGATAAAACCTACATACGTAAGACCAAAGAAATTTTTCTGGCATTGAAAATTGAAAAGGCGCTCAACAAACAAGAGATTTTAACGCTTTACCTTAACCGCTCTTTCTTAGGAAACCGTGCTTATGGTGTTGGAGCCGCCGCTCAAGTTTATTACGGCAAAGAGTTAAGCGAATTAACCTTGCCAGAAATGGCAATGATTGCAGGTTTGCCTCAATCACCATCTGCAGCAAACCCAATTAGAAACGCTAGCCGCGCACTTAACCGTCGTAACTGGGTGCTCAGCCGCATGCTTGAAAAACGTAATATCACTCAAGCTCAGTATGAGGAAGCGATACAAGCACCTATCACCGCTAAGTACCACGGCGCAGTCATCGATTTGTATGCACCTTATATCTCAGAAATGGCCCGTGACTACTTAGTTGAAAAATATGGTGAAGAGGAAGCCTATACTGGTGGCTACGATATCTATACCACTGTTGACTCAAAACTACAGCTTGATGCTCAAAAAGCCCTGCGTCATAACGTTTATTCCTACGATGAACGCCATGGCTACCGCGGACGCACCAAAGTACTTTGGAGTGAAACGCCTTTAGAAGTCGAAGAGATAAAAACTAAGTTAAAGCAAACGGGCTCATTCCAAGGCATGTATCCCGCGGCTGTAATGTCTATCGAGGGGCAAACCGCGAAAGTAATGACAGCGAAAGGAGACATTTACGATCTCCCTTGGGACGGCATTAAGTGGGCCCGTAAGTTCATCACCAATAAACGCCAAGGCAAAGCGCCTAAACTTGCATCCGATGTATTAACTGCAGGTCAGCAAGTATGGATCCGCAATAATGGTGATATTTGGCAATTGAGCCAGGTGCCACTGGTAGCCAGTGCGATTGTATCGATAGATCCTCAAAACGGCGCTATCAAAAATTTAGTGGGTGGCTTTAGCTTTTATACCAGTCAATATAACCGTGTCACACAAGCTAAGCGCCAATTGGGCTCTAACATTAAGCCGTTTATCTATACCGCCGCATTAGAGAAAGGCTACACCTTGTCGACACTTATCAACAATGCACCAATAAATAAGCCCGATACTCGACAAGGCACGGCATGGCGTCCAAAGAACTCTCCAGATGTCTATGGTGGCCCAACAAGGCTACGTGTTGGTTTAGCACAATCTATCAATGTTATGTCAGTGCGAGCCATGCGTTATAGCGGGCTTGATGCCACCATTGCACAACTTGTTAAATTTGGTTTTGATCCTGCAGATCTTCCTCGTAATGAATCAATTGCGCTAGGCTCACCTTCGGTGACACCGCTACAAGTGGTGACTGCATTTTCAACATTTGCTAATGGTGGCTATCTGGTTGAGCCCTATTTTATTGAAAAAATAGAGTCTGCTAATGGCGATCTATTTGAAGCTGCTAATCCGACGTTAGCCTGTACTCCAGTTATCCCTGAGCAACCGTTAGCAGAAGATCCATTTGCTGCGATGGCAAATGAATTCCAAACTGACATAGACACCAAGCAAGAATCGGAAGTCACTACCAACCCGATTCAATGTGGCAGCGATGACTCACGCTTTGCACCAAGAATCATTTCAGAGCAAACCGCCTTCCTTATTACTGAATCGCTAAAAAGTGTTATTTGGGGCGGTGGAAATTGGAGCAAGGGTACCGGCTGGAATGGCACCGCATGGCGTGCAGCACGAGTGGTAAAACGTCGTGATATTGCCGGTAAAACAGGTACTACCAACGAATCACGCGATACCTGGTTTAGTGGCTTTAACCCTAAGCTCGCCACTACAGTTTGGGTGGGCTTTGATGATCACGGTCAAGAGTTAGGTCGCACTAGCTGGAACGCTAACGGTGCCAAAGATCAAATATCACTCGCTGAAGCTGGCGCTAAAACAGCTGGGCCAGCTTGGAATGAGTTTATGAAAGATGCCTTAGCAGGCACGCCTGTAGTACCAACGACTCCACCAGAGGGGATTGTTTCTGCTCGAATCGATTTAGCCACTGGTAAATTGACGCGTAAGACAGACTACACCAGCAAATTTGAGTACTTTATTGCTGGCACTGAGCCAACTGAATATGTCACCGAGCAAGAGGAAGATAATAGCGATATCTTTATCGATAAGTCTGAGGAAGAAGATCTGTTTCAATAAAGTAACAACGCTCAAAAAGGCGGCTATTTCATTGAGAAATAGCCGCCTTTTTGAGCGTTGATTTAACTAACCTAAACTAGAGTTAAGCGATCATTAGCTCGACTGCTTTACCGTTAATGCCGACTTAACCTGCACTAGCGATGTTCCACCTAAGGCTTCACGCTTCGCCAAGCATGATTCAATCGTTAGACACTCATAAACATCGGCTTCAATGATGTCGCTAAAGCCTTGCAACTCTGCTAATGGCAGATCTTCAAGCGGTGTTTGCTTAGCAATGGCTGTTACAACTGCCTCACCGACAACGTGGTGCGCTTCTCTAAATGGCATTCCTTTCGCGACGAGGTAATCAGCCAATTCAGTAGAGTTAGCATAGCCTTGCTGCGCGGCAATCAGTGTTCTTGCGCGATTCACTTGCAATCCACTAAGCACTAGTGCCGCCATCTCTAAACAGATCCCCCAGCTATCCATTACATCAAATAACCCCTCTTTGTCCTCTTGCATATCTTTGTTGTATGCCAACGGTAATGCTTTCATTGTCGTGAGAATACCCACTAAGCTGCCATAGACCCGACCTGTTTTGCCTCTAATAAGCTCAAGCGCGTCGGGGTTTTTCTTCTGCGGCATCAATGAAGAACCAGAGGTGACCTCGTCATCCAATTCGATAAAGCCTGCTTCACCGCTGTTAAAGAAAATCAAGTCTTCTGCCATTCGGCTCAGGTGCATCATGCTTATTGATGCATCACTGCAGATCTCAACCACATGATCTCTGTCAGATACTGTATCGAGGCTATTAAGTGTTGGTCCAGCAAAGCCTAATGACTCTGCAAGCTTAACTCTATCCATAGGATAAGCGGTTCCCGCCAATGCCCCTGTACCTAATGGGCAAGTGTCAGCACGTTTCAATGCATCTTGTAAACGGCTTATATCACGCTCAAACATCTCAACATAGGCAAGACACCAGTGACCGAATAACACCGGCTGTGCTCTTTGCAGATGAGTATAACCAGGCATAACTGCATCGATTTCACGTTCTGCTAGCGCAATAAGCGCCGATCTGAGCTTAGCCAGTAGCTCAAGTTGTTGTTGACCCTCTTTTTTACACCAAAGCTTAAGATCGGTAGCGACCTGATCATTACGTGAACGCCCAGTATGTAACTTCTTGCCTAAATCACCCACTTTAGCGATAAGTGACTGCTCAACAAAACTATGAATATCTTCAGCGCCAGAAGCAATAATCAACTGTGGATTATCTGACGTTTCTAGCAATAGCTCATTGAGCGCAGCATGCAGCTGCGTACACTCATCGGCAGTTAAAATACCCACTTGTGTAATAGCACTGGCCCAAGCGATTGAACCTTGAACATCTTGCTCTATGAGTCGGAAGTCCACTGGCAAAGAGTCGTTAAAAAGTTTGAACAGCGCACTGCTCTCTTGGCTAAATCTACCGCCCCATAGTGCCATTTTGGCTTCCTCTTAAATGCTGGGCGGACATCTCTGTCCGCCGAATAGTTCTAAAAATTTAAAATCACTAATCTATCAATGTCGACGCTATTTATTGTGATTGTGTAACGCTCTGATCCGGCTCGAAAGCGAATACAAACGGATAAAGCCTTCAGCATCTTTCTGGTTATAAACATCATCGTCGCCAAAAGTGGCAAACTCTTCTGAATATAGGCTGTTAGGCGAACGTTTTTTCACTGCGCTAGCTTGGCCTTTGTAGAGCTTAATAATAACTTCGCCGTTAACGAGATCCGCGAGTGGTTTCGATGCTCCAAGCAGTGACTCACAAAGCGGTGTAAACCAACGACCGTCATAGACGAGGTGTGCCATTTGTGCGCCAACTTGTTCACGCCATTCACGGCTTGTTTTATCAAGTACTAATTCTTCAATGGCACGCAGTGCAGCGTACATTACCGTGCCACCAGGGGTTTCATAACAACCACGGGACTTCATTCCAACAAGTCTATTCTCGGTAATATCAATTCTGCCAACACCATGAGCACCAGCAACTTCATTCAGTACCATGAGTGCTTTGTAAGGTGAAAGTGCTTCACCGTTCACCTTGGTGATCTTGCCTTGTTCAATTTCTATTGCGACATACTCAGGCGCATTTGGCGCATCTTCAGGTGCAACTGTCATGGTCCACACACCCTTAGTTGGCTCGTTCCATGGATCTTCTAGCTCGCCACCTTCATGAGAAATATGCCAGGCATTGGCATCACGACTATAAATCTTAGTCACTGAAGAGGTCGTTTCGATATTACGCTCGGCAAGATAATCGAGCAGATCTTCCCGGCTAACCATCTCCCATTCACGCCATGGAGCAATGACCTTTAAGTCTGGTGCTAGCGCAGCAAAACAACCTTCGAAACGCACCTGATCGTTACCCTTGCCAGTGCAGCCGTGACAAACAGCATCAGCGCCAACTTTACGTGCGACCTCGACCTGTGCCTTTGCAATAATCGGTCTTGCCATAGACGTCCCTAGGAGATAGGTCCCTTCATAAATCGCCCCTGTCGCGATGGTCGGGTAGATATAATCAGCCACCAGCTCCTCTTTTAAATCGACGATATGGCACTCTGATGCGCCCGATTTAATCGCCTTTTCGTGCAAACCTTCAAGTTCTGCGTCACCTTGGCCAACATCGGCACAAAAGGCAATAATTTCACAGTTATCATAGGTCTCTTTAAGCCAAGGAATAATGGCTGAGGTGTCGAGGCCGCCTGAATACGCTAGCACGACTTTTTTAACATCTGTTTTCGTAGCTTTGATTGACATATCTACTTCCTAATTCTTGATATTTTTTCGTCGAAGACTCAACGAAATATAAATTCATTAACTTGCTGTTACTGACCTAATAAGGTCACCAGTACTGCATTTTGTGCATGCATACGGTTCTCTGCTTGATGCAGTATTAACGATCCTGCGCCATCGACAATCTCAGTTGTTGCTTCAACTTCTCGATAAGCAGGTAGGCAATGCATAAAGTGTTTTGCACCTGCCGCAGCCATCAATTCGGCGTTCACTTGGTAAGGTTTAAACTTCGCTTCAATCTCTTCCATTGAAGCGCTGTCCCCCATAGAGATCCATGTATCAGTATAGATAGCATCATGGCCAGCGATAGCTTCAACGTCAGAACTCAGTACTAAGGTTCCGCCATGTTTTGCGGCTAATGCTTGTGCTTCACAAACAACCTTGCCATCAGGGAAATGCCCAGGTGGGCACAAGACCGTCATATGAGCACCAAGAATCGCAGCGCCAAACATCAATGAATGGGTCACATTATTACCATCACCGACATAGGCTAGCCTTACTTTACTCACGTCTTCATATTGCTCTGACAACGTCAAAAAGTCTGCCAAGCCCTGACACGGATGGTAAAGATCGGACAGTGCATTTACGACTGGTACAGTGCCATGTTCAGCTAACTGCTCTATGGTTGAGTGCAAAAACGTACGCGCCACGATGGCATCAGCCCAGCAGGAGATGTTTGCTGCAAAATCAGATACGGGTTCACGTTTTCCTAATGCACCATTTTGTTGGTCAAGATATAGACAATGACCGCCCAACTTATTAATACCGATATCAAAGCTGACTCGGGTTCTTAATGATGGCTTCTCGAACAGCATGACGACACTCTTGCCGTCTAATGCTTTTCTATAATCGGCAGGATTGGCCTTGATATTTTTTGCTAGTGTTAGCAGGTCCAAAAGTTGCTGCTGGGATAGATCTTTAATTGATAATAAATGGTCCATGAAACCGCTCTCCTAAGGTTGAATCTGAGTACCAACGGTTTCACCGTTGCTTAATGCAATAAGTTGTTCGGCATGACGCCAAGATGCAATTTGCACCGCTTGCCCCATCGACTCAGCGACTTCGAGTGCTGCTTCGACTTTTACTTTCATGCCCTTCTCAATCACACCAATCTTAGTGAGTGCGGCAATCTCAGCTCGATTCAAACTGCTGATCAATTGTCCTTTGCCATCGAGTACGCCCGACACATCAGACAGCAATACAAGATTTCCGCCAACAAGTTTAGCCAAAGATGTGGCTGCTTGGTCTGCATTGACATTAAGCATCTCGCCCTTAGCACTAATAGCGATGGAACTAACAATGGGCATCCAACCTTTCGTCAGTACAAACTCAAGATAGCTCGCATCATTGGGTTCTACTTCACCGACGAGTCCCAGCTGTGGGTCTTTAATACTTGCCGTCATCATATCCGCATCCGCTAAGCTCATGCCTAAGCAAGTAATGCCCGCCTTAATCGCAGCTGCTTGCAGTATTTTATTTGATGTTCCAGCAAGTGCACCGACAATGACAGGGACTTGTTCAGCAGGTGTCACACGTAGTCCATCCAGTTTTTCGGTCACCATGTTATTGGCTTTAAGCTGCTCATCGACTAAGCAACCTCCGCCATGCACCATAATCAGCGGTTGACCATCAGCGATAATTTTTGCAGCCGTTTCCATTAAACGAGCCATGCCCATGTCACACTGCAATAATGCACCACCCACTTTTAATACCATCACAGGTTTGGATTTTGTATTGCTATCTGTATTTAATGTTGCCATATCTGACTCCAAACCGGTTAATTTAACAACCTTTTAAAATGAATCTTTATGCACTGCAAGGCTTGGCTCGCGGCACCCTTCATTAAGTTATCTATTGCGCTAGATACCACTAGATAATTTGTTTCGGCGTCATACTTCCAACCGATAAGGCAATTTGGTGTTTGTACCACATCATCAATCTTAGGAAATTGGTTCTGCTTTACTGTCACAAGTGGCGCATCGTCATAGCACTGGTAGGCAGCCTCAATATCTTTGGCTGTTGTGCCTTGAGCTAACTTCACCGTAATAGTGGCAAGAATGCCGCGTTTGAAATTGCCTAGATGAGGCGTAAAGATGACTTCCTGCCCGAGCTGCGTTGCAATCTCAGGTTGATGTCGATGACCCAGCACACCATATGGCGTTAAGCTGACTTCACAAAAACTAGTATGTAGCTGTGCTTTTCTACCCGCACCCGTCACACCGCTGATAGCATTAATCACCGGGAAAACATCTGTCAGTAAATGAGATAAGGGCTTTAACGCTGTAAGTGATGCCGTTGGATAACAACCCGGTACCGCAATCATTTTACTGCTAGCAATTTTGTCTGCATTCCATTCCGCTAAACCATAAACCGCATCAGCAAGAACTTGTGGGTATTCATGAGTAAAACCATACCACTTAGGGTATTTATCTAATGCTTCGAAACGATATGCGCCACTCAGGTCGAAGACCACCAGCCCTTGTTGATAGAACCAAGCTGCAAGGTGCAGACTGACCACGTGGTCAGTCGCTAATACTACAGCATCCGCCTGTGCAACTATGACTGCTTTAGCATCATCGGTTAATGGGCTTAAACAAAAATTTATATGACTGTAGCTAGGGTAAAGTTCAGCAAGAGGTTTACCTTTATCTAAGCTGTTTTCAGATACATAAAGGCCTTGAATGGATAAGTCCGCTTCAGCATTTATGAGAGCAGTGATTTGTGCGCCGGTATACCCGCTAGCACCAATAATGGCTATATTTTTCATAGTCTATGACTTTAAAACCTTTATCTTGAATTTAGATGACAAAACGAAAAAAAGAGTGGGCACAACTTAAGCCCTGGCTTAACACCATTAAAGACAAGTTTATCGTCGCAGGAATTGGGTAGGATTGACCTTAATATTTAATAATTGAACTAGGTTAAACATATATACTCTCATTTATAGGCCATCAAAATATGGTACTTATCTTAGCTGTTTGATAGACTAACACACAAAATTAATTATGCAATATAATTGAATATATATTTGAGTATTATTTAATGACTACATTACCTGATATAAAGAGTAGCTTCACTCAGCTAATCGCAGCACCTTCAATAAGTGCATTAGAAGTGCAGCATGACATGAGCAACAAAGCCGTCATTGCGCTATTACATAGTTGGTTTACCGATTTAGGCATGAACTGCCAAGCACAGCCCGTTGCCAACACCCGTGATAAGCACAACTTTGTTGCCTCTTTTGGCAGCGGTAAAGGTGGATTATTACTGGCTGGGCACACCGATACAGTACCGTTTGATGAGGGGCGCTGGAGTCAAGACCCTTTCCAACTAGTTGAAAAGAATGACCGTTGGTACGGTTTAGGCACTTGCGATATGAAGGGTTTTTTTGCTTTAGTGTTAGAAGCCTTAAAAGAGCTGCCAATGGATAAGTTCAAACGCCCCTTGCATATATTGGCTAGCGCGGATGAAGAAACCACTATGAATGGTGCTAAGGCTTTTGCCGCCGCTAAATCCATCAGCCCCGATTACGCCATTATTGGCGAACCTACCAGTCTAAAGCCTGTTTATATGCATAAAGGTCATTTTACTCAAGGCATAAGAGTAACAGGTCGTAGTGGCCATTCATCTGATCCTGCTAAAGGCTTAAACGCTATCGAGGTTATGCATTTAGTTACTGGGCAATTGCTAAAACTCAAACAGCACTTAGCAGATAACTATCGCGAAAATGCTTTTAGCGTCCCCTACCCAACCATGAACTTTGGCCATATTCACGGCGGTGATGCTGCCAATAGAATTTGCGGCTGCTGCGATCTACATATCGATCTTCGTCCAATTCCAGGCCTGGCACTTGAGGATTTAGAGCTAATGGTTGCTAACTACTTGGCACCAGTCTCTAGTCAGTACCCTGGTTGCATTAGCGTTGCACCGCTATACCCTGGCTCGGAGCCATTTGCAGAGAATAAAGAGGCTAGTTGGAGTAAGCTCGTTGCGCAACTGTCAGATAATGAACTTGAAGTCGTCAACTATGCAACTGAGGCTCCCTATATTCGCCAACTTGGTTGTCAAACTTTAGTACTCGGTCCAGGCAGTATCGAGCAAGCCCACCAGCCAGACGAGTATCTTGACCTGCATTATATCAATCGCACTAAACAGCTATTAAAAGAACTGATATATCATGCCTGTATAAAATAACTCATGTTGTTAAGGCAGATATTTAGTCCAAACTAATTCTAAGCGCCATAATTAATGGATTGAAAGGTGAGGTAGAGCACATTCAGACACGATAACCCAAACCAGATCATTGCCTAGTGCACAGTCGCTAGGTATTGTGATCGATTAGCTTACTAATAATGGAGCACGTATGGTTGATATGTATGCGTCGCTAAGGTCGAACGTTGGCACCTTAGGACAGATTTTAGGTGACACTATTCGCACCGATCTCGATGACACTTTCCTAGACAAAATCGAACAGATCCGCCATCTCTCTAAAAGTTCACGCCAGGGTAACGATGCCGCCCGCGAAGAGATGCTTACCCTACTCTCCTCTTTGAGTGATGATGAACTTGTACCATTTGCCAAAGCTTTTAACCAATTCCTAAACTTGGCCAATATTGCCGAGCAGTTTCACACCATTAGCCGTAACTGTGATGAACTAGTGTGTGTTCCAGACCCAGTAGAGCAGCTGCTAGGGAGAATGCTAGGTGGTAATATCGATCAAGAGAAGATGCTCGACTGCTTAAAGAGCCTCGATATCGATTTGGTGCTAACCGCCCACCCTACTGAGATTTCACGACGCACACTGATCCAGAAGTATTCCGCTGTCGTTGATTCACTCACCGCGTTAGAGAACACCCAATTAACTGAGCAAGAGAAGAAACAACACCATCTGCGTTTACGTCAACTTATCGCGCAAATTTGGCATACCAATGAGATCCGCAATGAGCGACCAACCCCCGTTGATGAAGCTCGCTGGGGCTTAAGCACTATTGAAGTGTCGTTATGGCAAGCTATCCCCGACTTTTTAAGGCAATTAAACCAGCAGGTAGAAGAGCGTACAAATACTCAACTTCCCATTGATATTGCGCCAGTAAGATTCTCCAGTTGGATGGGTGGCGATCGTGATGGTAATCCATTTGTTACTTCCGTGGTTACTCAAGAAGTTCTTGATAGAAACCGTCATACTGCCGCCAGACTTTACCTTAAAGACGTGGTACTTCTGGTCAATGATCTGTCGATGGAAACCGCAAATAACGAGTTGCTTGCATACACTAACAACAGTAACGAACCCTATCGTGACGTACTCAAATGCCTGCGACAGAAGCTAAGAAAAACCATCGATTACCTCAATGCCAGACTTGAAGGTCATCACCCTGAAGTTGACTTAAATGACATCATCTGGGAAGAGAAAGATCTTAAAGAACCACTGATGATGCTTTATAAGAGTCTAAGTGATAGCGGTATGAGCCTGATTGCCAATGGTCTACTCCTCGATATGCTGCGCCGCATCGCCTGTTTTGGTATACACATGCTCAGGCTCGATATCCGTCAAGATGCGCAGCGTCACGCAGATGTCATTGCAGAGTTAACGCGATATTTAGGCTTGGGTGATTACGCACATTGGGGAGAGGCAGAAAAACAGTCCTTTCTACTAAGAGAGCTCACCAGCAAGCGCCCATTGATCCCGGCGACATGGCAAGGGTCTGATGATGTAGCAGAAGTACTCAGGACCTGTCGCTTAATCGCTACACAACCAGCACGAGCAATGGGCTCTTACGTTATATCGATGGCCAGCCAGCCGTCAGACGTACTCACCGTATTACTATTGCTTAAAGAAACCGGTTGCCCTCATCCGATGCGAGTGGTGCCACTGTTTGAAACCTTAGATGACCTAAATAATGCCTCTCAATGCATGTCTTCACTCTTTAGCATTGATTGGTATCGCGGATACACTAAGGGGATCCAAGAGGTCATGATTGGTTATTCTGACTCCGCAAAAGATGCAGGGGTGATGGCAGCAGCTTGGGCACAATATAGCGCACAAGAAAAGCTGCTTGCTGTGAGCCAAGATGCCGATATTAAGCTAACACTATTCCATGGACGTGGCGGCACTATCGGCCGTGGAGGCGGACCAGCACATGAGGCTATTTTATCTCAACCTCCTGGTTCTGTAGACGGCCGTATTCGCGTCACAGAGCAGGGTGAGATGATCCGCTTTAAGTTTGGTCTGCCTAAGTTGGCAGTACAGAGCCTAGCCTTGTATACATCAGCTGTAATGGAAGCGACTTTACTCCCACCACCAGAGCCTAAACCAGAGTGGCGTCGCTGTATGGAGCAACTTGCTGACGAATCTGTACTGGCTTATCGTGCCATCGTTAGAGATGAGCCAGATTTTGTATCTTACTTCCGCGCAGCTACGCCAGAAGTAGAGTTAGGTAAACTACCTTTAGGTAGCCGACCAGCCAAGCGTCGAGTTGATGGTGGGATTGAAAGTTTACGTGCTATCCCTTGGATATTTGCCTGGTCTCAAAATCGCTTAATGTTGCCAGCCTGGCTAGGTGCAGGCGAAGCCTTGAAAGCCGCCTCACAACGAGGTGAACTGCCTCTATTGCAAGAGATGGAGCAACAGTGGCCTTTCTTTAAAACACGTATCTCCATGCTTGAAATGGTTTACGCCAAAGCCGAACCTAACTTGGCAAAATATTATGAGGCCTGCTTAGTCCCCGAAGAACTACACCATCTAGGCGTTCAATTACGTGAACGTCTAGCGATTGGTGTAGAAGCAGTGCTTGAGCTTACTCAATCTGAAAGCTTAATGGCACACACCCCTTGGAATAGAGAATCAGTCGAATTAAGGAATCCCTATATTGATCCTCTCAACTTCCTGCAAGCAGAACTATTAGCCCGTACTCGCCGTGAGGAGGAAACGTCTAAAAATGTACAGCTAGCACTCATGTTAACAATTGCAGGGGTGGCAGCAGGAATGAGAAACACTGGCTAATGAAATTACTCAATATTGCTCTATGCGGTTTATTACTATTATTGACTGGCTGTGTCAGTCAATACAGTATTACCGAAAAGGAATTAGAAGGTTATCTTAGTGACGAAATGCATTTTGAGATCAAGCAGGGTAATCAAATATTTGGTATTGATCTCAAGGTTAATGATATTGATGTCACTTTAGGTGAGAAGCCAGACACTATGGCAGTAATGGCTTCAACTCGCGTCAAGGTGCGTAATCCAATGTTACCCATTAGTGCCGATATAACTGCAAAATTTGAAGCACAACCTTGGTACGATGCAAGTAACAATAGTGTTTACCTGCGGAACCTAAATTTGGTAAAAGTAGAGTCTCAGCCTAAAGATATTGAGAAAGCGATTGGCTCAATAGCGCCTCAACTAATGGGATTTTTAACTCAATTTTTAGAGACTCAACCTGTTTATGTACTCGATACAAAAGAATCAAATCAGGCCCTTATCGCTGAAATGACAAAGCGTATTGAAGTTAAGCCGGGTAAACTAGTGTTAGTGTTTGACGAATAGATCCTGATTACGGCAGCAATGAGTTTTTCATCGCTGCCGTTTTCTCTATTTATTGAATCTAGTGATTGAACCGTAGTCAACAATTACCGCTTCACCTAGTAACTCTCTGCGCAGCATATCAAACGCAACAGCAGTACTTAAGCTGCGAACCAAATCACGCGAACGTCTCGGTAGTTTAATCATCTGGCTATAAACCCCACCCTTGGTAGCCAACGCTATGGCAACTGTTCCTACAGGCTTATCATCAGTACCGCCAGTAGGGCCTGCTACGCCGCTAGTGGCTAACGCATAGTCGCTATCGAGTATGCCTCTTGCCCCTTTGGCCATCTCCTCCACTGTCGCTATAGATACTGCGCCATGATCGTCCAAGGTTTCTGCATTGACACCCAATACCCTGACTTTTGACTCATTGCTATAAGTCACAAGCCCTTGATCAAAATAGGATGAACTTCCTGCAAACGAGACCAACTGGCTAGCAATCATTCCCCCCGTGCAAGACTCGGCAGCACTAAGACTCTTTCCAGAACTAACTAATAACGAATGGATCTCTTCCGCTAAGCTCTTTTTATTATCGGCCACAATCGCAGTACCTAACAAAAAGCGGATCTGTGCTTCGACCTTATCCAACTCGCTTATTGCTGATTTACCACGCGCAAACAACTTAATCTCAATATGTGGCATTGAACTGCGATAACCAATGGTTATTCCCTCCGGCAAAATAATGGTTTCTAGCGCATCAGCTAGGGATGATTCCCCTTGCCCTAACGTTAAGTACTTACGTAGCGAAACATCGCCGGCGATCTCAAACCTTTCTTTAATAAACGGTACAAACTGCTCTTTAACCATCTGCTTAAATTCGAATGGCACCCCAGGGGTAAAAAACAACCAAGCCCGATTAAGCTTAACTGCAAACCCACATGCCGTTCCGACAGGGTTATCAATCATAATTGCAGACTCAGGCAATAATGCTTGTTTAAGGTTACTCTCAGCCATAACTCGTCCATTACGAGTAAACCAATCCTCTAAACGTTCGCGCCATAGGCAGTTCTCCACTAACGGTTCACCTTTAGCTAATGCCATCGCCTCAGAGGACAAGTCATCACTTGTTGGGCCTAAGCCGCCATTGACAACAATGACGTCAGCTTCCGTACTTCGCTCCTTGAAAACAGCGACTAAATCTTCAAGTCGATCACCTACAGTAATCCGACGTTGGCACTCGACACCATGTTCCATCAAAGTGTTTGCAAACCATGCTGCATTGGTATCAACAATCTGACCCGCTAATACTTCTTCACCTGTACAAATCATTTCTAATTTCATTGGACAATCCCTAGCGATTAATTGCAGTTAAATTAGGAGAGGTCAGCAGTAATAGCAATAACCAATTGAGATTAATTAGCTTTATTAACGTGAATATGGCTTTACGCGGCAAAATAGAAAAAGGATCGACGCAATCGAAATTCTTAGGTTTCAAATTATCTTCTAACTTTCTTAAGTTATGCAAAAACCATTGCATTGCAGCGTGTTATTCATCTCTTGCGAGACCAATATAGGAAAGAGTCGGTGCGGAGATAAATTACTATTTATCATTCTGCTGGGGGTACATGTTCATATCAGACACACTACCGTCAATAGCAATACTCAGAATCATTAAGTCACCCACACTGCTATAAATGCCAAAACTCAGAGTCATTAATCCATGCACATAACGACTCAAAATCACAAATCGGAGACATAAAATAGCCCGTTGCGCTAGCAACAGGCTATTCACTCTCTTACGAGACCGATCTTAGAAAGAGTCGCGTCTGGAAATGAGCTACTCCTTATTATCCTCCTCAAAGTGGACACATGGGCATATTGACCACATAGCTATAAATGCCAATACTCAGAGTCATTAAACCCTGCATGTAATGGCTCAAAACCACAAATCGCAGACGTAAAAAAGCCCGTTGCGTTAGCAACGGGCTTAATACTCTCTTTCGAGAAATTAGGCGCCTGGAAATGACCTACTCTCACATGGGGAAACCCCACACTACCATCGGCGATACTGTGTTTCACTTCTGAGTTCGGAATGGGATCAGGTGGGACCACAGCTCTATGGTTTCCAGACAAATTTGGCTATTACTTTCAGCTTTTAAAAAGCTAAAGGTAAAAAGTTTAGAAAGCTGATACTCGCTACCGCAAGTAATATTAAATTATTGAGTCTTACACACACATTAAGTGCTTCTAATTCTGGTTTCTGTCGAAACATCAGTCTCATACAAAACCCATCAGGGTTGTATGGTTAAGCCTCACGAGTCATTAGTACAGGTTAGCTCAACGCCTCACAACGCTTACACACCCTGCCTATCAACGTCCTAGTCTCGAACGGCTCTTTAGAGGAATTAAATTCCTAGGGATGACTCATCTTAGGACTCGCTTCCCGCTTAGATGCTTTCAGCGGTTATCGATTCCGAACGTAGCTACCGGGCAATGCTATTGGCATAACAACCCGAACACCAGCGGTTCGTCCACTCCGGTCCTCTCGTACTAGGAGCAGCTTCCTTCAATCATCCAACGCCCACGGCAGATAGGGACCGAACTGTCTCACGACGTTCTGAACCCAGCTCGCGTACCACTTTAAATGGCGAACAGCCATACCCTTGGGACCGACTTCAGCCCCAGGATGTGATGAGCCGACATCGAGGTGCCAAACACCGCCGTCGATATGAACTCTTGGGCGGTATCAGCCTGTTATCCCCGGCGTACCTTTTATCCGTTGAGCGATGGCCCTTCCATACAGAACCACCGGATCACTATGACCTACTTTCGTACCTGCTCGACGTGTATGTCTCGCAGTTAAGCTGGCTTATGCCATTGCACTAACCGTACGATGTCCGACCGTACTTAGCCAACCTTCGTGCTCCTCCGTTACTCTTTGGGAGGAGACCGCCCCAGTCAAACTACCCACCAGGCACTGTCCCGAACCCCGATTCAGGGGCCGCGGTTAGAACATCAAAACTACAAGGGTGGTATTTCAAGGTTGACTCCACTTCATCTAGCGACAAAGCTTCAAAGTCTCCCACCTATCCTACACATGTAGGTTCAATGTTCAGTGCCAAGCTATAGTAAAGGTGCACGGGGTCTTTCCGTCTAGCCGCGGGTATACGGCATCTTCACCGCAATTTCAACTTCACTGAGTCTCGGCTGGAGACAGCGTGGCCATCATTACGCCATTCGTGCAGGTCGGAACTTACCCGACAAGGAATTTCGCTACCTTAGGACCGTTATAGTTACGGCCGCCGTTTACCGGGGCTTCGATCATGAGCTTCTCCGAAGATAACCCAATCAATTAACCTTCCGGCACCGGGCAGGCGTCATACCGTATACTTCCTCTTGCGAGTTTGCACAGTACTGTGTTTTTGATAAACAGTTGCAGCCACCTGGTATCTGCGACTGCCAACAGCTTAGGGAGCAAGTCCCATCACCGTCGGCAGCGTACCTTCTCCCGAAGTTACGGTACCATTTTGCCTAGTTCCTTCAGCCGAGTTCTCTCAAGCGCCTTGGTATTCTCTACCCAACCACCTGTGTCGGTTTGGGGTACGATTCCTACTAACCTGAAGCTTAGAAGATTTTCCTGGAAGCATGGCATCAACTACTTCAGTCCCTTAGGACCTCGTCATCAACTCTCAGCATTGCAATTTAATGCGTATTCCCGGATTTGCCTAAGAATACTGCCTACAGCCTTAAACGCGGACAACCAACGCCGCGCTAGCCTAGCCTTCTCCGTCTCTCCATCGCAGTTAGCAGAAGTACAGGAATATTAACCTGTTTCCCATCGACTACGCCTTTCGGCCTCGCCTTAGGGGTCGACTCACCCTGCCCTGATTAACATTGGACAGGAACCCTTGGTCTTTCGGCGAGGGAGTTTTTCACTCCCTTTATCGTTACTCATGTCAGCATTCGCACTTCTGATACGTCCAGTGTGGGTTACCCCTTCACCTTCAACCGCTTACAGAACGCTCCTCTACCGCTTGCTAGTAAACTAGCAAACCCATAGCTTCGGTGTATTGCTTAGCCCCGTTAAATCTTCCGCGCAGGCCGACTCGACTAGTGAGCTATTACGCTTTCTTTAAATGATGGCTGCTTCTAAGCCAACATCCTAGCTGTCTAAGCCTTCCCACATCGTTTCCCACTTAGCAATAACTTTGGGACCTTAGCTGATGGTCTGGGTTGTTTCCCTTTTCACGACGGACGTTAGCACCCGCCGTGTGTCTCCCGTATAGTACTCATTGGTATTCGGAGTTTGCAAAGGGTTGGTAAGTCGGGATGACCCCCTAGCCTTAACAGTGCTCTACCCCCAATGGTATTCGTACGAGGCGCTACCTAAATAGCTTTCGAGGAGAACCAGATATCTCCCGGTTTGATTGGCCTTTCACCCCCAGCCACAAGTCATCCGCTCATTTTTCAACATAAGTCGGTTCGGTCCTCCAGTTGATGTTACTCAACCTTCAACCTGCCCATGGCTAGATCACCGGGTTTCGGGTCTACACCTTGCAACTAAACGCGCAGTTAACACTCGGTTTCCCTACGGCTCCGCTATTCGCTTAACCTCGCTACAAAATGTAAGTCGCTGACCCATTATACAAAAGGTACGCAGTCACGGTCTCAAGAACCGCTCCCACTGCTTGTACGTATACGGTTTCAGGTTCTATTTCACTCCCCTCACAGGGGTTCTTTTCGCCTTTCCCTCACGGTACTGGTTCACTATCGGTCAGTCAGGAGTATTTAGCCTTGGAGGATGGTCCCCCCATGTTCAGACAAGATGTCACGTGTCCCGTCCTACTCGTTTTCACGTAAAGTTAGTTTTCATGTACGGGGCTATCACCCTGTGCCGCTGTGCTTTCCAACACATTCCACTAACACCCTCTACGCTTAAGGGCTAATCCCCGTTCGCTCGCCGCTACTAGGGGAATCTCGGTTGATTTCTTTTCCTCCGGGTACTTAGATGTTTCAGTTCCCCGGGTTTGCCTCACAACACTATGTATTCATGTTGTAATACTCACTTATGTGAGTGGGTTTCCCCATTCGGACATCGTTAGCTCAAATGCTTGTTACTAGCTCGCCAACGCTTTTCGCAAGTTACTACGTCCTTCATCGCCTCTGACTGCCAAGGCATCCACCATATACGCTTAGTCACTTAACCATACAACCCAAATAAGTCTCTATGAGAAATAATCGTTGTTTCAAGCGGGTAAGCTCAAAACAGTCGTATCGTAACTAATGGTTTCTACTTTCGCCAAAATTAGAATTTTTAACTCGTAACCGTTAAGTCACAAGCCAAGACACTTAATGTTTAAGTGTTTAGAACTCAATTTTTTAATTTCGCGCTAATCCTATAAATAACAATACGATAAATCGTAACTGCTATCCCTTTCAGATTAACACTATCAGCTTTCCAAATTTTTAAAGAACGATATCACTGCAACAAGGCAGGATATTTTGTCGCTCACCTCAACTCAATTAAGAGATAAGGAGAACAAGCAATCTGTGTGGACACTCAAACGTATTTGCATACTTCAGATGCGAGTTAGTCGTATAGGTAAGGAGGTGATCCAGCCCCAGGTTCCCCTAGGGCTACCTTGTTACGACTTCACCCCAGTCATGAACCACACCGTGGTAAACGCCCTCCCGAAGGTTAAGCTATCTACTTCTGGTGCAGCCCACTCCCATGGTGTGACGGGCGGTGTGTACAAGGCCCGGGAACGTATTCACCGTAGCATTCTGATCTACGATTACTAGCGATTCCGACTTCACGGAGTCGAGTTGCAGACTCCGATCCGGACTACGACCGGCTTTGTGAGATTAGCTCCACCTCGCGGCTTTGCAACCCTCTGTACCGGCCATTGTAGCACGTGTGTAGCCCTACTCGTAAGGGCCATGATGACTTGACGTCGTCCCCACCTTCCTCCGGTTTATCACCGGCAGTCTCCCTAAAGTTCCCACCATTACGTGCTGGCAAATAAGGATAAGGGTTGCGCTCGTTGCGGGACTTAACCCAACATTTCACAACACGAGCTGACGACAGCCATGCAGCACCTGTCTCATAGTTCCCGAAGGCACACCAAAATCTCTTTCGGCTTCTATGGATGTCAAGAGTAGGTAAGGTTCTTCGCGTTGCATCGAATTAAACCACATGCTCCACCGCTTGTGCGGGCCCCCGTCAATTCATTTGAGTTTTAACCTTGCGGCCGTACTCCCCAGGCGGTCTACTTAATGCGTTAGCTTGAGAACCCAGTGTTCAAGACACCAAATTCCGAGTAGACATCGTTTACGGCGTGGACTACCAGGGTATCTAATCCTGTTTGCTCCCCACGCTTTCGTACATGAGCGTCAGTCTTTGTCCAGGGGGCCGCCTTCGCCACCGGTATTCCTTCAGATCTCTACGCATTTCACCGCTACACCTGAAATTCTACCCCCCTCTACAAGACTCTAGTTTGCCAGTTCGAAATGCAGTTCCCAGGTTGAGCCCGGGGCTTTCACATCTCGCTTAACAAACCGCCTGCGTACGCTTTACGCCCAGTAATTCCGATTAACGCTTGCACCCCTCGTATTACCGCGGCTGCTGGCACGAAGTTAGCCGGTGCTTCTTCTGCGAGTAACGTCACAGCTGTTGGTTATTAACCAACAACCTTTCCTCCTCGCTGAAAGTACTTTACAACCCGAAGGCCTTCTTCATACACGCGGCATGGCTGCATCAGGCTTTCGCCCATTGTGCAATATTCCCCACTGCTGCCTCCCGTAGGAGTCTGGACCGTGTCTCAGTTCCAGTGTGGCTGATCATCCTCTCAGACCAGCTAGGGATCGTCGCCTTGGTGAGCCATTACCTCACCAACTAGCTAATCCCGCCTAGGTTCATCCAATCGCGGAAGGCCCGAAGGTCCCCTCCTTTCCCCCGTAGGGCGTATGCGGTATTAGCAGTCGTTTCCAACTGTTATCCCCCTCGATTGGGCAGATACCTAGGTATTACTCACCCGTCCGCCGCTCGACACCTCAGGAGCAAGCTCCCTTGTGTTTCCGCTCGACTTGCATGTGTTAGGCCTGCCGCCAGCGTTCAATCTGAGCCATGATCAAACTCTTCAATTAAAGTTTTTTGCTTTACCCCGTTAAGAGCAAAGCGGCTCAATGAATTATACTGTTTTTCAAATATCCGAAGATATTCGAAGTTTACATATTGCTATGGTCACTCAGTGGTTCATTGAGTTAATATTTTGATTGCCGACATTCCGAAGAACAGAAGGCAATTTCGAATAACTCAACACCTGTGAGTGCCCACACAGATTTGCTTGTCATATTGTTAAAGAGCGTGACATCAATCTTTCAGATGTCGCCGAAGACGCTAGGTCGTTGGCTTGAGGAGGCGTATTCTACACTCTCCAGTGTCGGCGTCAAGAGCTTATTTTAAGAAGTTTTTCAAGCGATGATTTCTTAATCACTCTCGTGAAATCAATCATTACCCGAAGCCCTTAAAGCGCTTGTCCCCTGAGGCTAATTTCCGAAGAAGTTAATCTCTCTAACACTGCTGCAAGTCCCGTGCTATCTAGCTTTTGCTAAGAGCGATTGGCCTGCTGTGCCGTGTCAGTGGATGCGCATTATAGGCAGTTCCTGACCAAGCGCAAGCGCTTTTATCAATTAAAACAACCTTTTTTAAAAGACACAGAATAACCACAACCTACCCACCACTTACCCCCAAGGTTATCCACAATAGTAGGCGAACCACAGAAAACACATTGAGATGGGATATATATCTTAGTCCATAATGAGCAACTTGCACGCTCCATAACTGAATAGTTTACGCTTTATTTTTAAGCGATTAATCCTCAGAAAGAGAGTCTTACACTCCACAGGCCGACTGTAGCCCACCTTGATTTTTACCTGACTTAATTTTACAGCTAACACCAGACAAACCACCAAGACACCATGTGAATAATCAGCCAGATCCACCCTATATTTTAATTAGATCTAAGATGTCTAAAGTCAGATAGGAAAATATGAACCTCATAAGCTCCAGCAAAAGTAGGATCCAGTATTCAAAGGAGTATAAAACGACTGTTGCTTATAGAAAGGGAAAGAGAAGTAGCCGTTCACACCTTAAGTGTGCCCTGCGCAGTTAAGATCTAGAGCCTGTGACTCAATTACAGGAGAACACAAACCAATGAACTGTACGTTTATCCTTGTAAAACTCACCTTCCAGCTGCATGAGTAGTAATATCCACTAATTAACAACTGGGTTTATACGTAGGCTTAGAATTAAAAAACACTAGATAGAGGGACACAAAAAGTGGCACATCACGGTCATGCTAGCGCTCTACTAGATCTAGTTAAATCGTAAAGCTGTTTTAGCTAGCAAGGTGGGGGGATCAAAGATATTAGCTCCCACACAGACGATTATTCTTGAGTGGAGGTAAACCATAAATCGCAGACGTAAAAAAAGCCCGTAGCGTTAGCAACGGGCTTAATACTCTCTTTCGAGACCGATATTAGAAAAAGTCGCGTCAGGAAATGAGCTACTCCTTATTATCCTCCTCAAAGTGGGCACATGGGCATATTGACCACATAGCTATAAATGCCAATACTCAGAGTCATTAAACCCTGCATGTAATGGCTCAAAACCACAAATCGCAGACGTAAAAAAGCCCGTTGCGTTAGCAACGGGCTTAATACTCTCTTTCGAGAAATTAGGCGCCTGGAAATGACCTACTCTCACATGGGGAAACCCCACACTACCATCGGCGATACTGTGTTTCACTTCTGAGTTCGGAATGGGATCAGGTGGGACCACAGCTCTATGGTTTCCAGACAAATTTGGCTATTACTTTCAGCTTTTAAAAAGCTAAAGGTAAAAAGTTTAGAAAGCTGATACTCGCTACCGCAAGTAATATTAAATTATTGAGTCTTACACACACATTAAGTGCTTCTAATTCTGGTTTCTGTCGAAACATCAGTCTCATACAAAACCCATCAGGGTTGTATGGTTAAGCCTCACGAGTCATTAGTACAGGTTAGCTCAACGCCTCACAACGCTTACACACCCTGCCTATCAACGTCCTAGTCTCGAACGGCTCTTTAGAGGAATTAAATTCCTAGGGATGACTCATCTTAGGACTCGCTTCCCGCTTAGATGCTTTCAGCGGTTATCGATTCCGAACGTAGCTACCGGGCAATGCTATTGGCATAACAACCCGAACACCAGCGGTTCGTCCACTCCGGTCCTCTCGTACTAGGAGCAGCTTCCTTCAATCATCCAACGCCCACGGCAGATAGGGACCGAACTGTCTCACGACGTTCTGAACCCAGCTCGCGTACCACTTTAAATGGCGAACAGCCATACCCTTGGGACCGACTTCAGCCCCAGGATGTGATGAGCCGACATCGAGGTGCCAAACACCGCCGTCGATATGAACTCTTGGGCGGTATCAGCCTGTTATCCCCGGCGTACCTTTTATCCGTTGAGCGATGGCCCTTCCATACAGAACCACCGGATCACTATGACCTACTTTCGTACCTGCTCGACGTGTATGTCTCGCAGTTAAGCTGGCTTATGCCATTGCACTAACCGTACGATGTCCGACCGTACTTAGCCAACCTTCGTGCTCCTCCGTTACTCTTTGGGAGGAGACCGCCCCAGTCAAACTACCCACCAGGCACTGTCCCGAACCCCGATTCAGGGGCCGCGGTTAGAACATCAAAACTACAAGGGTGGTATTTCAAGGTTGACTCCACTTCATCTAGCGACAAAGCTTCAAAGTCTCCCACCTATCCTACACATGTAGGTTCAATGTTCAGTGCCAAGCTATAGTAAAGGTGCACGGGGTCTTTCCGTCTAGCCGCGGGTATACGGCATCTTCACCGCAATTTCAACTTCACTGAGTCTCGGCTGGAGACAGCGTGGCCATCATTACGCCATTCGTGCAGGTCGGAACTTACCCGACAAGGAATTTCGCTACCTTAGGACCGTTATAGTTACGGCCGCCGTTTACCGGGGCTTCGATCATGAGCTTCTCCGAAGATAACCCAATCAATTAACCTTCCGGCACCGGGCAGGCGTCATACCGTATACTTCCTCTTGCGAGTTTGCACAGTACTGTGTTTTTGATAAACAGTTGCAGCCACCTGGTATCTGCGACTGCCAACAGCTTAGGAAGCAAGTTCCATCACCGTCGGCAGCGTACCTTCTCCCGAAGTTACGGTACCATTTTGCCTAGTTCCTTCAGCCGAGTTCTCTCAAGCGCCTTGGTATTCTCTACCCAACCACCTGTGTCGGTTTGGGGTACGATTCCTACTAACCTGAAGCTTAGAAGATTTTCCTGGAAGCATGGCATCAACTACTTCAGTCCCTTAGGACCTCGTCATCAACTCTCAGCATTGCAATTTAATGCGTATTCCCGGATTTGCCTAAGAATACTGCCTACAGCCTTAAACGCGGACAACCAACGCCGCGCTAGCCTAGCCTTCTCCGTCTCTCCATCGCAGTTAGCAGAAGTACAGGAATATTAACCTGTTTCCCATCGACTACGCCTTTCGGCCTCGCCTTAGGGGTCGACTCACCCTGCCCTGATTAACATTGGACAGGAACCCTTGGTCTTTCGGCGAGGGAGTTTTTCACTCCCTTTATCGTTACTCATGTCAGCATTCGCACTTCTGATACGTCCAGTGTGGGTTACCCCTTCACCTTCAACCGCTTACAGAACGCTCCTCTACCGCTTGCTAGTAAACTAGCAAACCCATAGCTTCGGTGTATTGCTTAGCCCCGTTAAATCTTCCGCGCAGGCCGACTCGACTAGTGAGCTATTACGCTTTCTTTAAATGATGGCTGCTTCTAAGCCAACATCCTAGCTGTCTAAGCCTTCCCACATCGTTTCCCACTTAGCAATAACTTTGGGACCTTAGCTGATGGTCTGGGTTGTTTCCCTTTTCACGACGGACGTTAGCACCCGCCGTGTGTCTCCCGTATAGTACTCATTGGTATTCGGAGTTTGCAAAGGGTTGGTAAGTCGGGATGACCCCCTAGCCTTAACAGTGCTCTACCCCCAATGGTATTCGTACGAGGCGCTACCTAAATAGCTTTCGAGGAGAACCAGATATCTCCCGGTTTGATTGGCCTTTCACCCCCAGCCACAAGTCATCCGCTCATTTTTCAACATAAGTCGGTTCGGTCCTCCAGTTGATGTTACTCAACCTTCAACCTGCCCATGGCTAGATCACCGGGTTTCGGGTCTACACCTTGCAACTAAACGCGCAGTTAACACTCGGTTTCCCTACGGCTCCGCTATTCGCTTAACCTCGCTACAAAATGTAAGTCGCTGACCCATTATACAAAAGGTACGCAGTCACGGTCTCAAGAACCGCTCCCACTGCTTGTACGTATACGGTTTCAGGTTCTATTTCACTCCCCTCACAGGGGTTCTTTTCGCCTTTCCCTCACGGTACTGGTTCACTATCGGTCAGTCAGGAGTATTTAGCCTTGGAGGATGGTCCCCCCATGTTCAGACAAGATGTCACGTGTCCCGTCCTACTCGTTTTCACGTAAAGTTAGTTTTCATGTACGGGGCTATCACCCTGTGCCGCTGTGCTTTCCAACACATTCCACTAACACCCTCTACGCTTAAGGGCTAATCCCCGTTCGCTCGCCGCTACTAGGGGAATCTCGGTTGATTTCTTTTCCTCCGGGTACTTAGATGTTTCAGTTCCCCGGGTTTGCCTCACAACACTATGTATTCATGTTGTGATACTCACTTATGTGAGTGGGTTTCCCCATTCGGACATCGTTAGCTCAAATGCTTGTTACTAGCTCGCCAACGCTTTTCGCAAGTTACTACGTCCTTCATCGCCTCTGACTGCCAAGGCATCCACCATATACGCTTAGTCACTTAACCATACAACCCAAATAAGTCTCTATGAGAAATAATCGTTGTTTCAAGCGGGTAAGCTCAAAACAGTCGTATCGTAACTAATGGTTTCTACTTTCGCCAAAATTAGAATTTTTAACTCGTAACCGTTAAGTCACAAGCCAAGACACTTAATGTTTAAGTGTTTAGAACTCAATTTTTTAATTTCGCGCTAATCCTATAAATAACAATACGATAAATCGTAGCTGCTATCCCTTTCAGATTAACACTATCAGCTTTCCAAATTTTTAAAGAACGATATCACTGCAACAAGGCAGGATATTTTGTCGCTCACCTCAACTCAATTAAGAGATAAG
Source organism: Shewanella sp. KX20019 (assembly GCF_016757755.1). NCBI lineage: Bacteria > Pseudomonadati > Pseudomonadota > Gammaproteobacteria > Alteromonadales > Shewanellaceae > Shewanella > Shewanella sp. KX20019. The sequence goes on from NZ_CP068437.1 coordinate 5,088,415, forward strand.
GAGAACAAGCAATCTGTGTGGACACTCAAACGTATTTGCATACTTCAGATGCGAGTTAGTCGTATAGGTAAGGAGGTGATCCAGCCCCAGGTTCCCCTAGGGCTACCTTGTTACGACTTCACCCCAGTCATGAACCACACCGTGGTAAACGCCCTCCCGAAGGTTAAGCTATCTACTTCTGGTGCAGCCCACTCCCATGGTGTGACGGGCGGTGTGTACAAGGCCCGGGAACGTATTCACCGTAGCATTCTGATCTACGATTACTAGCGATTCCGACTTCACGGAGTCGAGTTGCAGACTCCGATCCGGACTACGACCGGCTTTGTGAGATTAGCTCCACCTCGCGGCTTTGCAACCCTCTGTACCGGCCATTGTAGCACGTGTGTAGCCCTACTCGTAAGGGCCATGATGACTTGACGTCGTCCCCACCTTCCTCCGGTTTATCACCGGCAGTCTCCCTAAAGTTCCCACCATTACGTGCTGGCAAATAAGGATAAGGGTTGCGCTCGTTGCGGGACTTAACCCAACATTTCACAACACGAGCTGACGACAGCCATGCAGCACCTGTCTCATAGTTCCCGAAGGCACACCAAAATCTCTTTCGGCTTCTATGGATGTCAAGAGTAGGTAAGGTTCTTCGCGTTGCATCGAATTAAACCACATGCTCCACCGCTTGTGCGGGCCCCCGTCAATTCATTTGAGTTTTAACCTTGCGGCCGTACTCCCCAGGCGGTCTACTTAATGCGTTAGCTTGAGAACCCAGTGTTCAAGACACCAAATTCCGAGTAGACATCGTTTACGGCGTGGACTACCAGGGTATCTAATCCTGTTTGCTCCCCACGCTTTCGTACATGAGCGTCAGTCTTTGTCCAGGGGGCCGCCTTCGCCACCGGTATTCCTTCAGATCTCTACGCATTTCACCGCTACACCTGAAATTCTACCCCCCTCTACAAGACTCTAGTTTGCCAGTTCGAAATGCAGTTCCCAGGTTGAGCCCGGGGCTTTCACATCTCGCTTAACAAACCGCCTGCGTACGCTTTACGCCCAGTAATTCCGATTAACGCTTGCACCCCTCGTATTACCGCGGCTGCTGGCACGAAGTTAGCCGGTGCTTCTTCTGCGAGTAACGTCACAGCTACTGGTTATTAACCAACAACCTTTCCTCCTCGCTGAAAGTACTTTACAACCCGAAGGCCTTCTTCATACACGCGGCATGGCTGCATCAGGCTTTCGCCCATTGTGCAATATTCCCCACTGCTGCCTCCCGTAGGAGTCTGGACCGTGTCTCAGTTCCAGTGTGGCTGATCATCCTCTCAGACCAGCTAGGGATCGTCGCCTTGGTGAGCCATTACCTCACCAACTAGCTAATCCCGCCTAGGTTCATCCAATCGCGGAAGGCCCGAAGGTCCCCTCCTTTCCCCCGTAGGGCGTATGCGGTATTAGCAGTCGTTTCCAACTGTTATCCCCCTCGATTGGGCAGATACCTAGGTATTACTCACCCGTCCGCCGCTCGACACCTCAGGAGCAAGCTCCCTTGTGTTTCCGCTCGACTTGCATGTGTTAGGCCTGCCGCCAGCGTTCAATCTGAGCCATGATCAAACTCTTCAATTAAAGTTTTTTGCTTTACCCCGTTAAGAGCAAAGCGGCTCAATGAATTATACTGTTTTTCAAATATCCGAAGATATTCGAAGTTTACATATTGCTATGGTCACTCAGTGGTTCATTGAGTTAATATTTTTGATTGCCGACATTCCGAAGAACAGAAGGCAATTTCGAATAACTCAACACCTGTGAGTGCCCACACAGATTTGCTTGTCATATTGTTAAAGAGCGTGACATCAATCTTTCAGATGTCGCCGAAGACGCTAGGTCGTTGGCTTGAGGAGGCGTATTCTACACTCTCCAGTGTCGGCGTCAAGAGCTTATTTAAAGAAGTTTTCCAAGCGATGATTTCTTAATCACCCTCGTGAAATCAATCATTACCCGAAGCCTTTAAAGCGCTTGTCACCTGAGGCTAATTTCCGAAGAAGTTAATCTCTCTAACACTGCTGCAAGTCCCGTACAACCTAAGCTGCTGGCCTGCTGTGCCGTGTCAGTGGATGCGCATTATAGGGAAATCTAACAAGAGCACAAGGGGTTAAATACTAAAAAGTGCAATAAAAATGGAATAAGCTGACCAAGCGGATACTTCTCAAACGATACGTACAAAAAAGGGGCCAAAAGCCCCTTCTTATAGTCAATTGATACTCACTCAGTCTCTATTACTGGGTTTGTTCCAAGAAGCCTTTGATTAACGTTACGGCTTTGTCGTCGTCCCAATCAACAAAGGTACGAACAAATGCGATTAACTCACCTTCTCTATTAAGAATAAATGTGGCAGGTATTGTATCCAATGGGAATACATCACTTAAGCTCTGCTCTTTATCATAATAGGTAGTGAAGCTTTCCATTCCTAATGATTTAAGGAAGGGCTCTACTTGCTTATTACCATCTAGATCTATCGAAACTGGAAGTACTTCGAACTCCGCTGAACCGATCTTATCAGAGAAGCGGCTAATCGCTGGAAGTTCTCTGACACATGGAGGACACCAAGTGGCCCACATGTTAACCATAATAACCTTTCCTTTGTACTGACTAAAATCGACAGGTTTTCCCTGCTTGTCTTTAAAAGGAACGGCTTCTATTGGGAATGGCTTTGGCAGCACGCTAATTTGATCAACACTTGATTGAATTTCCTTTTCGCCTTGCTTTTGCATACCAGGATAAGCTTGCGCATGCCCTGCAAACATAAGTGTGGCGACAAAGAATCCAGATACTATGTTTTTCATTTATTCTCTCGCTTCAAAAGACGATCAAGCTCTTGCTGATCTTCCGAAGTTAGCTCATCGGTATTGGCTTCTGCAATACGCTGTTTGCGTATAAATAGGAAACCAATTAAACCACCAAATAGTAATAAACCAATAGGGCCTAACCAAAGAACATAGGTCTTGGCTTCCATTCTTGGCTTATAAAGCACAAACTCGCCATAACGACTTGTCATAAACTCTACAATCTCGTCATCACCTTTACCTTCATCGACCATTTCGTATACTTCTAAACGAAGATCTTGGGCAACTGGTGAGTTCGAATCAACCAAGTTTTGATTTTGACACTGGGGACAGCGTAGTGAATGTGCTAAAGATAGTGCACGTTTTTGGTTTTCGGGAGACTTAAATTCATAAGTATCCACTGGTGTAGCATTAGCAACTGATGCCATGCTCAGCAATAAAACAAAAGCTGATAGACCCTTAATTAATGTCTTTATCATGATGCACCATCCTTTGCTGCTTCTGCTTGTAACTCTTGAACCATAGGATATAGCGTTTCTTTCCAAATACGAGAGTCGATAGGACCCGCATATCGGTAGCGAATAATCCCTTTATGGTCGACAAGGAAGCTTTCTGGAGCACCGTAGACACCGAGGTCTAACCCAAGACGGCCATTGTGGTCATATATATTGATAGTATATGGATTACCTTCGCGGCTTAACTCGCGAATGGCCAATGCTCGTTCATCACGATAGTTGATACCATATATAGGTAAAATATTTTTGCGCGCCAATGTCATTAAAAAAGGATGCTCATACTTACATGAGGGACACCAAGTCGCCCATACGTTAAGTAGCGATACTTTCCCTTTAAGTGTCTCATTAGTCAAAGTTTCCCCTGACTTTTCCAGAACCTCTAATTGGAAAGCCGGGATAGGCTTTCCCTCTAGAGCTGAATCGAGTTTTTGAGGGTTAAGGAAGAGTCCCTTATAAAGGAACACTCCCATACCTAAAAACACAACTAGTGGAATAAATAAAACTAGCTTTTTCATACTTACCTTAATTCCAATTATGCAGTTGCTAATTTGTCACTTTTTTCTGCAGCGTTTTTATCAGTACTACCAGCTTTAACTCGGTAACGCTTATCTGATGCAGCAAAGAAACCGCCAACCATCATAAAGATAGATCCGAACCATAACCAGCGAACAAACGGCTTATAGTTAAGACGAACCGCAAACTCTGTGCGACTGATAGGGTCGCCCATAGTGACATAAAGGTCGCGGAATAAGCCCCAATCGATACCTGCCTCAGTCATGTCCATTGTACGAACATTATATTGACGGCGATCAGGTTTCAATAATGTGACGTAATCGTCACCTTGGTAAACTTCGATCTGGCCTTGTTGCGCAGTATAGTTCGGACCCACTACGTTTTTGGTCTCAACATACTTGAAGGTATATCCCGCAAGCTCTTGAGAAATACCAGGCCCCATGCGCACACTCTTCTCAATAGAGTAGTTAGAGACCATAGTTGCACCCATAACTGACACTGCGATACCTAAATGGGCAATAAGCATACCCATCTGGCTACGACCTAAGCGCGTCATATCAACAGCACCTTCTTTGGTCTTAACCATATTGTAGGCCGCTCTAAATGTCATAAGCGTTACCCAAGTTGCAGTACCGGTACCTAACACTACCCAGATATTAAACTGACCATCAGCGATGAACGGTGCAGCTAAACCAACAACTGCAGCGACGACAGCAGGGATCATAAGTTGACGTTTCAACTCACCATCTTTTGACTTCTTCCAACGGATCACTGGGCCAATACCCATGAAACCAAACAGTACTAGTACAATTGGAACGAATACTGCGTTGAAATATGGAGGTCCAACTGAGATCTTACCCATACCTAAAGCATCGATAAGTAGCGGATAAAGAGTACCTAGTAAAACAGTACCACAAGCTACGGTGAGCAATAGGTTACAGACCAACAGCATGGTCTCTTTTGACTTAAGCTGGAAACGCGCGGGGCTTTTCATCTCACTTGCTCGGAAGGCAAACAACGTGAGTGAACCACCCACTGCCAACCCTAGTAGTAGCAGGATGAACATACCTCGACTTGGATCTGCCGCAAATGAGTGCACAGATGTTAGTACGCCTGAACGTACAATAAAGGTACCGAGTAAACTCAGTGAGAAAGCAAAAATCGATAATAGAACGGTCCAGTTACGGAATGCGCCACGCTTTTCAGTCACAATAAGCGAGTGAACAAGCGCTGTACCTATCAACCAAGGCATAAATGATGCGTTCTCGACTGGATCCCAGAACCACCAACCACCCCAACCAAGCTCATAATATGCCCACCAAGAACCGAGTGCGATACCACCAGTAAGGAATACCCAAGCAGCCAATGTCCATGGACGACTCCAGCGAGCCCATGCAGAATCCAAACGCCCACTCATTAGTGCAGCAATTGCAAATGCAAAGCTAACTGAGAAGCCAACATAACCTAGATACAACATTGGCGGGTGGAAGATTAAGCCTACATCCTGCAGCATTGGATTAAGGTCACGCCCCTCCATAGGGATAGGGAATAATCGTTCAAACGGACTAGATGTCAACAACATAAATAGCGTGAAGCCAATCAATATCATGGCTAATACGGCAAGTACGCGTGCGGTAAAGACCTCTTCTAAGCCTTTACTAAACAATGCGACTGCGGCAGCCCAAGCTGATAATGAGAAAACCCAAAACAGCAATGAACCTTCATGGCCACCCCAAACTGCAGCAATCTTAAAGAAGATTGGCAGTTCAGAGTTTGAATGATGCGCTACATAAGCGATAGAAAAATCGTCGACGGCAAAACTGTAACCGAGCACGACAACGGAAAATAGAATAAAGAAAAACATTCCGTATGTTAATGGCCAAGCATAGCGCACCAAATACTGGTCTTTGCGAGCTACACCTACTAATGGGACGATGGCTAGAAGCATGGCAAATGCCAAGCCTATAATCAGCGAAAAGTGTCCTAATTCTGGGATCATTGGTTTTCCTCAGTCCTAAATCATGTATTGATAAGCATACGCTAATATCATTACATACGAGTCCGTAGTTAACACTACTAAAAAGGGTACAAATTTAGCTCAGTTTAGTGTTTGCTATTGTTCCTGTCTGCCTATTTCGTACAAATATGGGTGACCTGTCTCATTCTTCCCCTATCTTAGTACGAGCAACACATAAACAGTTGATCAAAAAAACCACCACTAACTGAGCTGATTGAGTGTGATTTTTAAGTCTGACTCAGAAAGTTCCACTAAGTTTCGAGTTCTTTTGCAAATAAAATCAATCTGTGAACAAGTACGCAACTATGACCATTTCAGGTTATATTACTGTTCAATGAATAATCTTTACGTATAATCTTACCCCTAGTTCAGCGGTGAATCCGCTTTTTCGCAAACTAAAGTGAAATAGACATAATGACCACATTCTGGATCTTGATAGCCTTATTTGTGTTGGTCAGCCTAGCGCTGATTTGGTTTCCACATTTTCGTCAGCAACAAATGCTGCAGACGGAAGAAGCCGGTGTTCGTAGAAGCACTAACTTAGAATTATTTACCGAGCGTCTCTCTGTATTAGAGAAAGAAGTCAGCGAAGAGTTACTTGATCAAGCTGAATTCGATGCACTTAAGAAAGAGCTTGAAATAAGCCTACTTCAAGATATGAAGCAGGGTGATGACGAATCTCTTGTCAATAAAGTTAAGCCTAAGGGAATAGTATGGCCGGCAGTGATGTCTGCGGTAATACTTGGCATCAGTGGTTATATGTATTCAACATTGGGTGCTTATGAAAACTTAGACAAACCTATGACAGCTAATCAACCACACGCAGGCATGGATACAGCTCAAATAATGTCACAGCGTGTGCAGATGATGGAAGCTCAGGCCCAAGCTGAACCCGATAATAGTCAGCTATGGTTTAGTCTTGGCCACACATATATCTCAGCTAACCGTTATGACGATGCTATAAGAGCCTTCGACAAAACAATGGAGTTGGTTGGCGTACATGCTGAGCTATTGGGGCCTAAAGCAACCGCTTTATACTACCGCTCTAATCAGCAGATGACTCCCGCGGTTCAAGCGTTGATTGATCAATCTCTGGCGCTAGATGAGTCTGACCCTTCAACATTACTGCTTGTAGGTATGGATTCTTTCTTCTCAGCAGAATATCAAACAGCTATCGATGCATGGCAACTAATTTTAGACAGCGAACGTAAAGATGTTGACCGTAGTGCCATCATCAATGCTATCGACAGCGCTAAGATGAGAATGGAATCTGATGGCACTATGCCTAATGATGATGCGCATAAGAATGTGAAGCCTAAATCAATCGCCAAGACTGTCACCATTGAAGTTTCAATCTCTCCAGACCTTCAAGCTCAAGTGGCTAGCACCGATATGTTATTCATCTTCGCTCGCTCTACAGAGGGGCCAAAGGTTCCTTTAGCAGCAACAAAAGTCTCTGCTGAATCATTGCCAGCAACGATTACACTTGATGACAGCACTAACATGGGCGGTAACGTTAAGTTAAGTGATGCTAAAGCGGTTGAAGTCATTGCAGTGCTATCTAAGCATGGTAGTGTTAAGCCGCAAGCGGGTGACATTCAAGGTAAGCTTTCAATGGTGAAGGTAGGTGATACTGGGCAACTTATTCTTGATACCCAAGTTCAATAATCACAAATTTCACGCATAAAAAAACCGGCTTAAGCCGGTTTTTTTATATCAGCAAAAAGCTTACTTTGACATAAACTCAATTGCTTTCTTGTAATCTTCATCTGAACAATCAGTACACATTCCACCTGGTGGCATTGCGTTTAGTCCAGATTTAACGCTTGATACTAGCGCGTCAGCACCCTTAGCCAAACGAGGCTCCCATGCAGCAGCATCATGTGCTTTTGGAGCACCAGCAACACCCATGCTGTGACAAACTTGACATGCCTTGTCATAGACTGCTTTGCCGTCTTGGGCAAATGCACTTGTTGACAAAGTTAACGCTGCGACTGCAGTCAGTGCTAATAATTTTTTCATTTTATAGGTTCCTAATGCAAATTCTAACAAGGCTCACGCTGCCCTTATAGAATGCGGCAGACTTATTTTAGCTCGGCTAGATTACTACAAACTTCACCAAATGGCATCTATTTGTGATTTAAATCGCGTTAAAGACTGTTTAACAAGACATCAATCTCAAAAACGTTAATATATTAGCAAATGTTTAAAAAGTTCCTAAAAAGTTTCTAATATTGGAACTACATCATATTGCTGACACTTAACACCACGCCACACTAAACGCTTGAAAGTCTATGTGTTAGTATTACTTGTGTTTTTATACAGCATGATATAGAGGACTCAGTGGTAGAACAATTAAAAGCAACAACACTGGTATCAGCTAGTAACTTAACCTGCATAAGAGAAGAGCGTATTCTTTTTGACGAACTTTCCTTTGAGATTACAGAAGGTGAAATTGTTCAGATTGAAGGGCCTAACGGTGCAGGTAAAACAAGCCTGTTGCGGATCATCGCCGGTTTGTCTCGTCCATATGCTGGCAATATAAATTTCAAAGGTGAAGACATTACCCGTTGTCGAGATGAGTACAATGATGAGTTATTGTATCTTGGCCACCTCGCAGGGGTTAAAAGCGAACTCACTGCAGAAGAGAATCTTAATTTCAATTTAAGACTCTGCGGGTATGATGGTTTTGACTCTCGTGAAATCCTTTCAAAAGTAAATTTGTCCGGTTTTGAAGAAGCGCTAGCAGGCCACCTATCGGCAGGCCAACATAGGCGTACCGCATTAGCGAGGCTTTGGCATACGAACTGCAAAATTTGGCTTCTTGATGAACCGTTTACTGCAATCGATAAAAAAGGCGTAGAGGAGCTGGAACATCTGTTTCTTGCTCATGCTAAACGCGGCGGCTGTGTCATCCTAACAACTCACCAAGATATGGGTGTAATTAGCGATGATATTTTACGTAAAATCCGTCTCGATTATCGCTTTGTATAGAGGTTAGTAATGAAAAAAGGCATTAGTTATACACAAGCTTTTGGCACGGTATTGAAACGAGACCTACAGATTGCAATACGTCATCGCGGTGATATATTCAATCCACTACTGTTTTTTGTACTTGTTGTTACCCTATTCCCGTTAGGAATTGGACCAGAACCACAAGTGTTAACGCGAGTTGCACCTGGTATTATATGGGTGGCGGCACTTCTAGCCTCTATGTTGTCTTTAGAACGTTTATTTAAAGCAGATTATGTAGACGGAAGCCTAGAGCAAATGCTGTTAAGCCCGCAACCTTTACCATTAATGGTTTTGGCTAAAGTTCTGGCACACTGGATATTAACTGGCGTACCGTTAATTTTAGTGGCTCCTTTATTGGCAGTGTTGTTGCATCTTGAAAGCAATAGCTATGGGGCACTCATCGCGACACTCGCACTCGGAACACCAGTATTGAGTCTTCTAGGTGCTATTGGCGTTGCGTTAACGGTCGGACTACATAAGGGCGGTGTGTTGTTAAGTTTACTCATTTTACCTTTATATATCCCCGTTCTAATTTTTGCTACCAGCGCCATAGATGCTGCTGGTATGAATTTACCTTATGATGGTCAACTCGCTATAATCGGCGCAATGTTGATCGGTTCATTAACGTTAGCACCATTCGCTATTGGTGCTTCCTTACGAGTGAGTACTAACTAAAATGTGGAAATGGTTACATTCATACGCGGATCCTGAACGCGCATATAAGCTTTCAAGCACCCTATTACCTTGGTTTGCAACACTTGCAATCGCTTTTATCGGTATAGGCACTATCTGGGGGTTAGGTTTTGCCCCTACAGACTACCAGCAAGGTGATAGTTACAGAATTATCTTTATTCATGTACCAGCGGCATCTATGTCGATGGCGGCTTATATGGGTATGGCGACATGTTCGTTCATCGGTCTTGTTTGGCAAATAAAATCTGCTGACTGGGCTGCAGCCTCAATAGCGCCTATTGGTGCGGTGATCACCTTTATTGCGCTTGTTACTGGTGCAACCTGGGGCAAACCAATGTGGGGTACATGGTGGGTATGGGATGCGCGTTTAACATCCGAGCTAGTACTACTCTTCCTTTATTTGGGGGTGATATCACTTTACGCTTCATTTGAAGATAAAGTTCTTGCCGCGAGAGCGTCAGGTATTCTGGCTATTGTAGGGGTCATCAATATCCCTATCATTAAGTACTCTGTAGACTGGTGGAGCTCATTACATCAGCCGTCTACTATCCGTATTACAGAGAAATCGACTATGTCGACAGATATGCTATATCCACTACTTATCAATATCTTTGGTTTTGGGCTTATGATCGCAGCGATTAGTATTGTGAGATTTAGATCAGAAATTTTGGCACGAAATGGAATGCGTCCATGGGTGCGTGAACTTGCTAAAGCAGAAGGGGTCAAATAATGCAATTCGACTCAATTAGTGAATTTTTAAACATGGGCGGCTATGCTTTTTATGTATGGCTAGCTTACGGAGTAACCTTCTTCTCTCTTGGAACGCTAATCGTTTTAAGTGTCAGACAGAAACGTAAAGTGTTAGTTGAAATCGCAAAGAAGATTCAACGAGAAGAACGCCTCAAAGAAACGCGGAGTACTAAATAGTGAACCCAAGACGGAAAAAACGTTTAACCCTAGCAGTTGCTTTAATCGGTGGTGTCGCGGCAATAGGATCATTGCTTTTATATGCCCTAAATTCAAACCTAAATCTATTTTACACTCCAACTGAAATTGTACAGGGTAAAAAAGATACCGGTGTAATGCCTGAAATAGGGCAACGCATCCGCGTCGGTGGCATGGTAACCATTGGTTCTATGGTCAGAGACCCCAACAGCCTACATGTTGAGTTTGCTATTCATGACTCACTTGGTGGCGAAATTATTGTTACTTTTGATGACTTATTACCAGATTTGTTCCGCGAAGGACAAGGGATCGTTGCTCAGGGCGTTCTTTCAGCACCAGGTACGCTGCAAGCAACTGAAGTTCTAGCTAAGCATGACGAGAACTACATGCCCCCAGAGGTTGCAGAAGCGATGGGACAAACCCATGAAAAGCTCGAGTATGATGAAAACCAGTCTAAGACCGGTGGTTATTAATAGCTAAAACACTGTTAACCTATAAAGCCTCCATTAATTGGAGGCTTTTTTCTTTGCTGTACTCTATAGCTACTTGAGAATTAAACTGCCACCTATTCTCATATCATAGGTACTCCTCCATGCGCTACTCTACCAGCTTAATCTAGCTCTATAGCGGCTCGAAATATCCTATTTTGTAGGGTAAAAGTAGATCAGAGAGTAGGAATTTAGCATTCTCAATGATGAATACAAACCGATGTGACCGTGTACGTTGCACTAGGGAACTCTGAACGCATCGCCTGAGGCGGTATGATATATTCACTTTTGAGTCTAACGATAAACTTAGCAGCCTTATTTCCGTCTTCTCCCACTATAATTAGAACAAATTCTCTTAACAGACTTGACCCGCCCCACTACCATACTCGTCCATTGAACTCTGCTCTAATGACTATTGAACAGCCTTGGTTATTTGCTTGCGATTCACAAGCGCAACGTAAAAATGACTTTTCCAACACTTAGCCCCCTCTTAACCCACTGTAAGTGGCATAGCGGAAATGCAGTTTTAGCACCAATCGAGAGACAGAGCGAGCCCACATCCCCATTAAAGCAGCTAACAACCGGCCGCAGTATATAATTCATAATCTTTGCAATTAGTTAACGCTGTGGCTGTGGCTGTGGCTGTGGCTGTGGCTGTGGCTGTGGCTGTGGCTGTGGCTGTGGCTGTGGCTGTGGCTGTGCAGATAAAAATAAACAGTTGAACGAGTCAAGTCATTAATACATCAGACATAAAAAAGGCCGAACATATTGTTCGGCCTTTTATAACTAAGACTTATTTACTCAGCAGTGTCTTCAACAGCTTCAGCTGCTTCAGGACGACCTACTAGTTCAATATACGCCATAGGCGCTTTATCACCAGTACGTAGACCGCACTTAAGAATACGAGTGTAACCGCCAGGACGTTCCTGGAAGCGTGGACCCAATTCTGTAAATAATTTACCCACGACTTCAGCGTCGCGAGTACGTGCAAATGCCAAACGGCGGTTTGCAACACTATCACTCTTAGCAAGTGTTATCAGAGGTTCAACTACGCGACGCAGTTCTTTCGCTTTAGCTACAGTAGTTCGGATCACTTCGTGACGAACTATTGAGCATGCCATGTTACGAAACATAGCTTGACGATGACTGCTGTTACGGTTTAGTTGACGACCACTCTTACGATGGCGCATGACCTAATCCTTATTACCTATATCTGTACTAATCTGGACTTAAAGGTCGTCTGCTAAACTAGCTGGAGGCCAGTTTTCAAGACGCATACCTAACGACAGTCCGCGAGATGCAAGAACATCCTTAATTTCGGTAAGAGATTTCTTACCCAAGTTAGGTGTTTTCAACAACTCAACTTCAGTGCGTTGTACCAGATCGCCGATGTAATGAATCGCTTCAGCCTTCAAACAGTTGGCTGAACGTACAGTTAGCTCTAAATCGTCGACAGGACGCAACAATATCGGATCGAACTCCGGCTTCTCTTCAACTGGTGCAGCCTCAGTTACATCACGTAACTCAACAAACGCATCTAGCTGTTCAGCTAAAATGGTTGCAGAGCGACGAATTGCTTCCTCAGGATCGATAGTACCGTTTGTGGTCATATCAATAACGAGTTTATCCAAGTCTGTACGCTGTTCAACACGAGCGGCTTCAACATTATAAGCAATGCGAGCTACAGGTGAGAATGAAGAATCAACCAACAAACGGCCGATAGGGCGATCATCGTCTTCAGTTTGTGCACGGGCAGAAGCCGGTACATAACCACGACCACGCTCTACGCGGATACGCATGCTGACGTCATTATTACCTGTCAAATGACAGATAACATGGTCAGGATTCATGATAGTAACATCACCATCATGCGTGATATCTGCTGCAGTAACAGGGCCTGCGCCTGACTTACTAAGCGTAAGCATAGCTTCGTCTTTCCCTTCGATAACAACAGCTAAACCTTTTAGGTTAAGCAATATCTCAAGGATATCTTCTTGCACGCCTTCCTTGCTACTGTATTCATGCAGTACACCATCGATCTCTACTTCGGTAACCGCGCAGCCTGGCATAGACGACAATAGGATACGACGCAACGCGTTACCTAAAGTGTGACCAAAACCACGCTCAAGCGGCTCCAGTGTAACCTTGGCACGTGTTGGATTAACCTGCTCGATATCAACGAGACGCGGTTTAAGAAATTCTGTAACAGAACCCTGCATTGTGTCCTCTCTTTTGTTTTAACTTTACTTAGAGTAAAGTTCGACGATCAGCTGTTCGTTAATTTCCGCAGACAAATCACTACGCTCAGGTAGACGCTTGAAAGCACCTTCCATCTTAGTGCTGTCAACTTCAACCCATGTTGGCTTTTCGCGTTGAGCCGACACTTCTAAAGCCGCTTTAATACGAGCTTGAGTACGTGACTTCTCGCGAACGCTCACTACATCATTCGCAGACACTTTGAATGATGGAATGTTAACGACGCTACCATTAACCATAATAGACTTATGACTAATTAGCTGACGTGATTCAGCGCGTGTTGCACCAAAGCCCATACGATAAACTACGTTATCAAGACGGGTTTCTAAAAGAGTAAGTAGGTTTTCACCAGTGTTACCTTTAGTACGTGCAGCATCTTTGTAGTAGTTACGGAATTGCTTCTCTAGCACACCATAAATACGACGAACTTTTTGTTTCTCGCGTAGCTGTACGCCATACTCAGACAGACGGGTCTTACGAGCGCCGTGTTGTCCAGGTGCAGTTTCTAGCTTACACTTCGAATCGATTGCTCTCACGCCGCTTTTTAGGAAAAGGTCTGTACCTTCTCTGCGGCTGAGCTTGAGCTTTGGACCCAAGTATCTTGCCATGTTCTTTCTCCAACTATCCTATTAAAAACGACGAATTAAACGCGACGTTTCTTAGGAGGACGACAACCATTATGAGGGATAGGCGTCACATCGGTAATGTTGGTAATTTTATACCCAACCGAATTTAGTGCACGAATCGCTGATTCGCGCCCTGGACCTGGACCCTTCACAAAAACTTCAAGGTTCTTAACACCGTAATCCTGAGCAGCAGTACCTGCACGCTCAGCAGCAACCTGTGCAGCAAATGGGGTAGATTTACGTGAACCACGGAAACCTGAACCACCAGAAGTTGCCCAAGATAGTGCGTTACCTTGACGATCTGTAATGGTAATAATAGTGTTGTTGAAAGACGCATGGATATGCGCCATACCATCAGCAACCTGTTTACGTACACGCTTACGCGGAGAACGTGACGGAACTTTAGCCATTGTGGATTACCCCGTTACTTTCTAATTGGTTTACGTGGACCTTTACGCGTACGCGCATTGGTCTTAGTACGTTGCCCACGAAGGGGAAGGCTACGACGATGGCGAAGGCCACGGTAACAACCAAGGTCCATAAGACGCTTGATGTTCATGGAAACTTCGCGACGTAAATCACCTTCTACAATGTAGTTAGCAACTTCTTCGCGTAGAGTATCTATTTGAGCTTCGCTCAATTCCTTGATCTTAGCATCTTCAGCAATTGAAGTAGCCGCGCAAATTGCTTGTGCGCGAGTACGGCCAATACCAAAAATAGCAGTCAATGCAATGACTGTGTGCTTTTGATCAGGAATGTTAATGCCAGCGATACGGGCCACTATGCACTCCTCAAGTTAAAGGTCATCTGTGAAAAGCCCGGTAGGATACTCGACAGACGACAATTTAGCAAATAATATTTTGACCAGCCCCGACTGGGCTGGTCAAATCTTTCTTTTAGCCTTGACGCTGTTTGTGTTTAGGTTCAACACAAAGTACGCGAACAACGCCATTACGCTTTACGATCTTGCAGTTACGGCAGATCTTCTTCACGGAAGCTCGAACTTTCATTTCAATACTCCGAGATTACTAGCTTAGCGACCAAAGCGATCTAAATTCGCTTTGTTTACCAAGTTAGCTTTCTTCATTACAGACTCATACTGATGAGACATCATATGGGTCTGAACTTGAGCCATGAAGTCCATGATTACGACTACCATAATTAGTAGTGAAGTACCGCCAAAATAGAACTGTACTTGCCACGCAATTAACATGAACTCCGGAATTAAGCAGATAAAGGTAATATATAACGCGCCAGCTAATGTTAGGCGGGTCATTACTTTATCTATGTAACGCGAAGTCTGTTCTCCAGGACGAATCCCGGGAATAAACGCACCACTCTTCTTCAAGTTATCAGCTGTTTCGCGAGGGTTAAATACCAACGCAGTATAGAAGAAACAGAAAAAGATAATCGCTGTTGCATATAACAATGAGTACAGCGGTTGTCCCGGTGACACAGCAAGTGAAAAATCACTTAACCATGACATGGACTCATTTTGACCAAACCACTGAGCCAGTGTGCCTGGAAACAAAATGATGCTGGACGCAAAAATAGGCGGTATAACACCAGCCATATTTATCTTAAGCGGTAGATGTGTGCTTTGCGCTGCAAAGACCTTACGGCCCTGCTGACGTTTAGCATAGTTGACAACAATACGACGTTGCCCACGCTCTACAAATACCACAAAATATGTGACAGCAAAAACGATTACTGCCAGCAACAACAATACTAGTACACTTATGTCGCCTTGACGCGCTTGCTCAGCCGTTTGGCCGATAGCAGATGGTAGACCTGCAACAATACCTGCGAAAATTAATATCGAGATACCATTACCAATGCCTCTTTCGGTAATTTGCTCACCTAGCCACATTAGGAACATTGTTCCTGTCACTAAGCTCACAACCGCTACAAAGTAGAATCCGAATCCTAGGTTTACTACTAAACCTGGAACTAAGTTCGGAAGACCTGTTGCGATACCGATTGCCTGGAATGTACCCAGAACCAACGTGCCGTATCTAGTGTATTGGCTGATCTTCTTTCGCCCTGACTCGCCTTCCTTTTTAAGTTCAGCGAGAGCAGGATGAACGACAGTCAATAACTGCATGATAATCGATGCCGAAATATACGGCATGATACCTAATGCAAAAATAGAGGCACGTTCAAGGGCGCCACCAGAGAACATGTTAAACATGCCTAAGATGGTACCCTTTTGCTGATTAAACAGCTCTGCTAGTACAGCAGCGTCAATACCAGGAATTGGTACAAACGAACCGGCTCTAAAGACGATAATTGCACCAATCACGAACAACAGACGGGTTTTC
Organism: Shewanella sp. KX20019; assembly: GCF_016757755.1. Lineage (NCBI taxonomy): Bacteria > Pseudomonadati > Pseudomonadota > Gammaproteobacteria > Alteromonadales > Shewanellaceae > Shewanella > Shewanella sp. KX20019. The sequence goes on from NZ_CP068437.1 coordinate 5,104,632, forward strand.
AGTTCAGATAAACCGCCCTTCGCGCTTTTTAAATCAAGTCCTGGTTTTGCCATCGACGTATTATTCCTCGATCTTGCCACCGGCAGCTTCAATAGCTGCACGTGCACCTTTGGTTACCTTTAGACCTTTAACGGTCACAGGGCGCTCAATGGTACCTGAAAGAACGATTTTAGCAAACTGTATGTTGCGAGTAACTAGATTCGCATCTTTCAGCGCATTTAGGTCGATAACATCACCGTTAACTTTAGCTAGTTCGCTAATGCGAACTTCTGCTGATACCAACGCTCGACGCGAGGTAAAACCGAATTTAGGTAGACGGATCTTAAGTGGCATTTGACCACCTTCGAAACCGACACGGACACCGCCGCCAGAACGAGACTTCTGACCTTTGTGACCGCGACCTGCAGTTTTACCTAGGCCTGAACCGATACCGCGACCTACACGCTTAGCTGCTGATTTAGCACCTGCAGCAGGTGATAGAGTATTTAGACGCATCTTATACTTCCTCCACCGAAACCATGTAGTAAACCTTGTTAATCATACCGCGAACAGAAGGAGTATCTTCTACTTCAACAGTGTGATTAATACGGCGTAGACCTAGACCAGTCAAAGTTGCACGATGCTTAGGCAAACGTCCAATTGAACTCTTAGTCTGAGTTACTTTAATTGTTTTAGTAGCCATGGTGCTTAACCTCGAATTTCTTTAACATTCAGGCCACGCTTAGCTGCAATTTGTGATGGTGACTTCATGTGCACCAACGCATCTACAGTTGCGCGAACGATGTTAATCGGGTTAGTAGAACCGTATGCTTTAGACAGAACGTTATGAACGCCTGCTACTTCCAATACGGCACGCATTGCGCCACCGGCAATAATACCGGTACCGTCAGAGGCTGGCTGCATGTAAACACGAGAACCAGTATGACGACCCTTTACAGGGTGGTGTAAAGTACCGTTGTTCAATTCAACAGTTACGATGTTGCGTCGAGCCTTTTCCATCGCTTTCTGAATTGCTGCTGGTACTTCACGCGCTTTACCATAGCCAAAGCCAACTTTACCATTACCATCACCGACTACAGTTAGTGCAGTGAAGCTAAAGATACGTCCGCCTTTAACTACTTTAGAAACACGATTAACTGCAACTAACTTCTCTTGCAGATCGTCTTTTTGTTGAGCTTCAAATTTAGCCATTTTTCATCATTCCTTAGAACTTGAGGCCAGCTTCACGAGCGGCATCTGCTAATGCAGCAACGCGTCCGTGATACTTGAAGCCGGAACGATCGAATGCAACTACGGCTACGCCTTTTTCGATGGCGCGTTCAGCAACGGTTTTACCCACTACTTTAGCTGCATCTACGTTACCTGTGTACTTTAGCTGCTCTGATACCGCTTTTTCAGCAGTAGAAGCTGCCGCCAACACTACGTTTTCAGGGCTAATGACCTGAGCGTAAGTGTGACGTGGTGTACGATGTACAACCAGACGATTAACGCCCAGCTCTTGGATCTTCTTACGGGCGCGTAGTGCGCGGCGTAAGCGAGATGTTTTCTTATCCATATCGCGTTACCTACTTCTTCTTAGCCTCTTTACGGCGTACTTGTTCATCAGCATAACGAACACCTTTGCCCTTATAAGGCTCTGGTGGACGGTAGCCGCGAATCTCAGCAGCAACCTGACCAATTAACTGCTTATCAGTACCCTTAAGTACGATTTCAGTTTGGCTAGGACATTCTGCTGTTACGCCGTCAGGAAGTTCATGTACTAGTGGGTGAGAAAAACCTAAAGTTAAATCAACGCCTTTACCAGCGATTTTCGCACGGTAACCGACACCAATTAACTGAAGTTTCTTTTCAAAACCAGCAGTAACACCAACAACCATATTGTTGATTAAAGCTCGAGCTGTACCCGCTTGAGCGGCAGTTTTCACGCCTTCAATTGGGCTACACTTAATTTCATTGTCTTCAACAACAACAGAAACGTCAGCGTTTATTACTCGAGTCAAACTACCTTTAGTACCTTTTACGGTGATAGTTTGTTCGTTTAAAGTCACTTCTACGCCTGCAGGAATAGCGACTGGTGCTTTTGCGACACGAGACATTGCTAGCTCCTTATGCTACGTAGCAGATAACTTCCCCGCCCATGCCATTTTGGCGGGCAGTACGATCAGTCATCAAACCTTTAGAAGTGGACACGATAGCGACACCCAGTCCGCCCATAACCTTTGGAAGTTCGTTTTTACTTTTGTAAATACGAAGACCAGGACGGCTAACGCGCTGGATAGTCTCAACGACTGGCTGACCTTGGAAATACTTAAGCGTAATTTCCAATTCAGGCTTGGCTTCATCTGCTACGGCGTAGTCAGTGATATAACCTTCTTCTTTTAGCATTTTCGCAATAGCGATTTTTAGCTTAGCAGAAGGCATCTTCACAGATACGTGTTTAGCAGCTTGGCCGTTACGAATACGTGTTAACATATCCGCAATAGGATCTTGCATGCTCATATTAGCTTACTCCGTGACAAGTGCTTACCAGCTGGCTTTTCGTAGGCCAGGAACTTCACCGCGCATAGTTGCTTCACGTAATTTAATACGGCTAAGGCCGAATTTACGTAGGAAACCATGTGGGCGACCAGTTTGACTACAGCGATTGCGCTGACGCGCTGCGCTAGAGTCACGTGGTAGAGCTTGTAACTTAAGTACGGCATCCCAACGTTCTTCATCAGAACTAGTTGAGCTGCTAATGATAGCTTTAAGAGCTAGACGCTTTTCAGCGAACTTAGCTACGAGCTTGGCACGTTTTGCTTCACGTGCTTTCATTGAACTTTTTGCCATTACGCTACCCTTATTTCTTGAATGGGAAGTTAAAGCCTTCGAGCAAAGCTCGGCCTTCTTCGTCATTCTTCGCAGAAGTAGTGATTACAATATCCATGCCGCGGATCTTATCGATTTTATCGTATTCGATCTCTGGAAAGATGATTTGCTCACGTACACCCATTGCGTAGTTACCACGACCGTCGAATGATTTAACACTCATACCACGGAAGTCGCGAATACGCGGGATTGCGATATCAACTAAACGCTCTAAGAATTCCCACATACGCTCACCGCGCAGTGTAACCTTACAGCCTATTGGGTAGCCTTCACGGATTTTAAAACCAGCAACTGACTTACGAGCTACAGTCACTACTGGCTTCTGACCAGCGATAGCAGTCATGTCACGAAGCGCATGCTCCATAACTTTCTTATCTGCTACTGCTTCGCCTACACCCATATTAAGGGTGATCTTTTCAATCCGAGGGACTTGCATGACACTGGTAAAACCAAACTTGGTTACAAGTCCAGGACTAACAGTCTCTTTATATTTATCATGCAGTTTCGCCATCGTTTACTCCAATTACTTAACGAGTTCACTGTTCGACTTAAAGAAACGGACTTTTTTGCCGTCTTCAAATCGGAAACCAACGCGATCAGCTTTGCCAGTGGCAGAGTTAAAAATCGCTACGTTTGATGCTTGTATCGGTGCTTCTTGCTCAACAATACCGCCAGCTACGCCCAATTGTGGGTTTGGCTTTTGGTGTTTCTTGACAAGGTTAAGACCTTCTACAATTAATTTACCAGTAGTAAGAACCTGAGAAACCTTACCGCGTTTCCCCTGGTCTTTACCAGCTAGTACAATTACTTCGTCTTGACGACGTATTTTTGCTGCCATTTTGAAGCTCCTTACAGTACTTCTGGTGCCAGCGAGACAATTTTCATAAATTGCTCTGTACGCAATTCACGTGTCACTGGTCCAAAGATACGAGTACCAATCGGTGCAAGGTTTGCATTAAGCAAAACCGCTGCGTTCCGATCGAAGCGAATGACAGAACCGTCTGGACGACGTACGCCTTTCTTAGTACGGACTACCACCGCGTTATATACATCACCTTTCTTCGCTTTACCGCGAGGAATAGCTTCCTTTACAGAAACCTTGATGACGTCGCCGATTCCGGCATAACGACGATGAGAGCCACCCAAGACCTTAATACACTGAACTCTTCGAGCGCCACTGTTACAGGCGACTTCTAGAGTCGATTGCATTTGGATCATTTTAAGTGCTCCGCTATCGTTACTTCACAATCCCACAAAGGGGGTATATTTTTTGCCCGATTTTCGACTTTAATTTAGTCAAAAATGGCGCGCAAGTGTAACACCCAATTATAGGAATAGATAGTACTAAAAATACAAACGGCTCCAACAACTGGAGCCGTTTAACTAAATGCCTAATAAACCTAGGCTTTTGTTACTACTTCAACCAGCGTCCAAGACTTAGTCTTAGACAGCGGACGGCATTCGCGAATAGTCACGACATCGCCAGCATTACACTGATTTTGTTCGTCATGTGCGTGGATCTTGGTAGTACGCTTAAGGAACTTCCCGTATAAAGGATGCTTAACCTTACGCTCAATAGCTACAGTGATAGACTTGTCCATCTTGTTGCTAAGTACTCGACCCTGCAAAGTACGGATATTATCAGACATTATGCACCCGCCTTAGAAGTAATAATGGTCTTAACGCGCGCAATGTTGCGACGCACGATTTTAAGCTGATGAGTCTGAGTCAACTGACCAGTGGCGTGTTGCATACGCAGATTAAACTGCTCACGCAGCAGACCAAGCAGTTCAGCGTTCAATTCTTCAACGCTCTTTTCTGTTAGTTCGCTCGCTTTCATTACATCACCGTCTTAGTTACGAAGGTAGTCTTCAGAGGTAACTTGGCAGCAGCAAGGGTGAAAGCTTCACGAGCTAACTCCTCTGATACACCATTCATCTCATAAAGAACCTTACCTGGTTGAATCTGGGCAACCCAGTATTCAACGTTACCCTTACCTTTACCCATACGCACTTCAAGAGGCTTAGAGGTAATTGGCTTATCAGGGAAAACGCGGATCCAGATTTGACCTTGACGTTTAATATGACGTGTCATAGCACGACGCGCAGCTTCGATTTGACGAGCAGTTAGACGACCACGTCCAACAGCTTTCAAACCGAATTCACCGAAGCTAACTTCAGTGCCGTTCGCTAGACCGCGGTTACGGCCTTTGAACATTTTGCGGAACTTTGTTCTTTTTGGTTGCAGCATTGCCAGCTCTCCTATTTACCGCGAGGCTTACGCTTCGGCTGCTGTTTCGGCTCTTCATGCTGAGGAACGATACCGTCTAGAACTTCACCTTTGAAGACCCAAACTTTAACGCCAATCACACCGTATTGAGTGTGACTCTCAGAAGTAGAATAGTCGATATCAGCACGAAGAGTATGCAAAGGTACACGACCTTCACGATACCATTCCGAACGCGCAATCTCAGCGCCGCCTAGACGGCCGCTAACTTCAACTTTGATACCCTTTGCGCCAAGACGCATTGCGTTTTGAACTGCGCGCTTCATAGCACGACGGAACATAACACGACGCTCTAGCTGCGAAGCGATGCCATCGGCAACAAGCTTAGCATCTAGCTCAGGCTTACGGATCTCAGCAATGTTGATTTGAGCTGGAATACCAGTCAATTTAGCAACTGCATTGCGTAGCTTTTCAACATCTTCGCCTTTCTTACCAATCACAACACCTGGACGGGCTGTGTGGATAGTAACACGAACACTTTTAGCTGGACGCTCGATAACAATCTTAGAAACTGATGCTTGCTTAAGTTTCTTTTCAAGAAACTTACGCACTTCCCAGTCACTACTCAAGTTATTGGCATAGTCTGACTTGTCAGCGTACCATGTCGAGATCCAAGGCTTAGTGATACCCAGACGGATACCATTAGGATGTACTTTCTGTCCCATTGCTAACTCCTAGCGATCTGATACAACCACAGTAATGTGGCTGGTACGCTTGATTATGCGATCAGCACGGCCTTTGGCACGTGGCATGATACGCTTCATAGTTGGACCTTCATCGATCATTATCGCTCCAACTCTCAATTCGTCAATGTCAGCACCTTCATTGTGCTCAGCATTAGCGATTGCAGAGTCCAGTACTTTTTTAACAAGTACGGCAGCTTTCTTAGGGCTGAAAGTTAGAATTTCGAGAGCCTTAGCAACAGGCAGTCCACGGATTTGATCTGCAACCAAACGACACTTTTGAGGCGACGTACGGGCAAAACGATGTTTAGCTAAAACTTCCATCTTATTCCTCCCGTATTATCGCTTCTTCGCTTTCTTATCTGCAGCATGGCCGCGATAAGTGCGTGTTGGTGAAAATTCACCAAGCTTGTGGCCGATCATTTCGTCAGTTACGAACACAGGTACGTGCTGACGACCATTATGGACAGCGATGGTCAACCCAATCATGTTAGGGATGATCATAGAGCGGCGAGACCAAGTCTTAATTGGTTTTTTATCTCCCGCTTCCATCGCTTTCTCTACCTTCTTCAGCAAGTGTAGGTCAATGAATGGACCTTTCTTGAGAGAACGTGGCATGGCGAATCCTCTTACTTTTTATTGCGACGACGTACAATGTACTTGTCGGTGCGTTTGTTACTACGAGTCTTATAACCCTTAGCTGGAGTACCCCAAGGTGAAACAGGGTGACGGCCACCAGAAGTACGGCCTTCACCACCACCATGTGGGTGATCTACTGGGTTCATTGCAACACCACGAACTGTCGGGCGTACGCCTCTCCAGCGTTTAGCACCTGCTTTACCTAACTGGCGTAGCATGTGCTCGGCGTTTCCAACTTCACCTAATGTCGCACGGCAATCAACCGGCACTTTACGCATTTCGCCAGAGCGAAGACGTAGAGTGGCGTATGCGCCATCACGAGCAATAACTTGTACATAAGCACCAGCAGAACGCGCGATTTGAGCACCTTTACCAGGCTTCATTTCGACTGCGTGCACTACGCTACCCACAGGGATATTACGTAGAGGCATTGCGTTACCGGTCTTAATCTCTGCATCGATACCAGACTGGATTGAATCACCAGCTTTCATGCCTTTAGCGGCAATGATGTAACGACGCTCACCGTCAGCGTAAAGTACCAATGCGATGTTTGCTGTGCGGTTTGGATCATATTCCAAACGCTCAACCTTCGCAGGGATGCTATCTTTATTACGCTTAAAGTCGATTAGACGATAATGTTGCTTATGACCACCACCAATGTGGCGGACAGTGATACGACCAGTATTGTTACGGCCACCACTTTTTGATTTTTTCGCCAACAGGCCTGCAAAAGGTTTACCTTTATGCAAATCGCTGTTCACCACTTTAACTACGTGGCGACGACCTGGAGAGGTTGGCTTACACTTAATAACTGCCATGATAATTCTCCTTTGCTTATTCAGCGCCGCCGACGAAATCGATGTCAGCACCTTCAGCTAGAGTAACATAGGCTTTTTTCCAATCGCTACGACGGCCTGTACGGGCACCGTGACGCTTAGTTTTACCTTTGTTAACTAAAGTGCGAACTGAATCGACTTCAACTTCGAATAGCTGTGCTACTGCAGCTTTAACTTCAGCTTTAGTGGCATCGATAGCTACACGGAAAACAACTGTATTGTTTTTCTCTGCATTCACAGTGCTCTTTTCAGATACATGTGGAGCAAGAATAACTTTCAACAAACGTTCTTCGCTTATCATCCCAGCATCTCCTCGATTTGCTTAATAGCTTCAGCAGTTACGAGTACTTTGTTGAATGCGATAAGGCTAACTGGATCAATACCAGCAACATCACGAACATCAACTTTGTACAAGTTACGAGCAGCTAAGAACAAGTTCTCGTCAACTTCTGGAGTAACAATCAACACGTCTTCTAGTTGCATTTCAGCAAGTTTAGCTTTCAGCTCTTTAGTTTTAGGAGCATCAACACTAAACGACTCAACAACGATAAGACGGTCTTGACGTACCAATTCAGAGAATATGCTTTTCAGCGCTCCGCGGTACATCTTCTTGTTAACTTTTTGGCTGTGATCTTGTGGTTTAGCAGCGAATGTTACGCCACCGCCACGCCAGATTGGGCCTTTAACAGTACCGGCACGTGCACGGCCAGTACCTTTTTGGCGCCATGGCTTCTTGCCAGAGCCAACTACTTCTGCGCGAGTCTTTTGAGCACGAGTGCCCTGACGCGCGTTTGCAGCGTAAGCTACAACTACCTGATGAACCAGTGCTTCATTAAAGTCACGGCCGAAGGTAGTTTCGGAAACTTCAAGAGCACTCTGTGCGTCTTTCAATACCAATTCCATTACTATCTCCTCAGACCTTAAGCTTTAACAGCTGGTTTGATGATCAGGTCGCCATTAGTAGCGCCTGGAACTGCACCCTTAACCAGTAGCAAGTTACGCTCAGCATCTACACGAATAACGTCTAGATTCTGCGTAGTAACACGCTCTGCACCCATGTGGCCTGACATTTTCTTACCTTTGAAAACGCGACCAGGTGTCTGGTTTTGACCAATAGAACCGTTAGATCTATGAGCCAAAGAGTTACCATGTGTCATATCTTGGGCATGGAAGTTCCAACGCTTAATACCGCCTTGGAAACCTTTACCTTTTGATTGACCAGTTACATCTACTTTCGCAATTTCAGCGAAAATATCTACATTAAGCTCAGCACCAACTTCAATGCCTTCACCTTCATCATCTGCCAAACGCATTTCCCATAAACCACGACCGGCTTCAACGCCTGCCTTAGCAAAGTGACCTGCTTCTGGTTTAGTGATGCGATTAGCTTTTTTGGTACCAGTAGTTACTTGAAGTGCGCGGTAACCGTCTGTAGCCAAAGTTCTCACTTGGGTTACACGGTTAGCAGCAATTTCAATTACTGTTACAGGTACCGACGCGCCATCTTCATTGAAGATACGTGTCATACCTACTTTACGACCGATAAGACCGATAGCCATCTCTCAAACCTCTTTTAAGCTCAATTAACCCAAGCTAATTTGAACGTCAACACCCGCTGCAAGATCTAAACGCATAAGTGCGTCTACAGTCTTTTCAGTCGGCTCAACGATATCAACAAGACGCTTGTGAGTACGAAGTTCGTACTGATCACGCGCATCTTTATTAACGTGTGGAGAAGTCAAAATGGTATAACGTTCTTTACGCGTAGGTAGTGGAATTGGACCACGAACCTGTGCGCCTGTACGCTTAGCAGTTTCAACGATTTCCGCAGTAGACTGATCAATCAAACGATGATCAAATCCTTTTAAGCGGATACGGATTCTTTGGTTCTGCATTGACCAGAGCTCCTAAAATGTACACATAAAAAATCACCCTCTAGCTTCTTCCATTTGGAAAAGCAGAGCGAGATGATTTAACCGTTCGACTCACAATCGGAGCCGCTGTTTTTTTTACGTCAACCTCAAGGGTAGACTAATTTCATTCGCCTAATGGTTAAGGCGAGGGGGTATTATACTGATATTTGCTCTCAGATCAACCCCACTGTTTGAAATACCGTCAAATAGACAGGTTCCAACAAAGTGGCCGCTATTATACCGAGCCAGATCGAGATTACTAGCCTCAATAACTTTTCTCGAGCAAATAAAAAAGGCAGCCTAAGCTGCCTTTTTTTGATATCGAGTTAAGATTCGTCGCTATTAAGCAACAATCTCAGCTACAACACCAGCACCAACTGTACGGCCACCTTCACGGATAGCGAAGCGTAAACCTTCGTCCATCGCGATTGGGCAGATAAGCGTTACTGTCATAGCAACGTTATCACCAGGCATTACCATCTCTACGCCTTCTGGCAATTCGATAGTACCAGTCACATCCGTAGTACGGAAGTAGAACTGTGGACGATAGCCTTTGAAGAATGGAGTGTGACGTCCGCCTTCTTCTTTTGACAGAACGTAGATTTCTGACTTGAATGTTGTGTGTGGAGTGATTGAACCAGGAGCAGCAAGAACCTGACCACGTTCAACATCTTCACGCTTAGTACCACGTAGAAGAACACCACAGTTCTCGCCAGCACGACCTTCGTCAAGAAGCTTACGGAACATTTCAACACCAGTACAAGTAGTCTTAGTAGTATCACGGATACCAATAATTTCTACTTCTTCACCAACTTTGATGATACCGCGCTCTACACGACCAGTTACTACTGTACCACGGCCTGAGATTGAGAAAACATCTTCGATTGGAAGAATGAATGCACCATCAATTGCACGCTCTGGCTCTGGAATATAAGTATCTAGAGCTTCAGCAAGCTCAAGGATCTTAGCTTCCCACTCTGGCTCGCCTTCAAGGGCTTTAAGCGCAGAACCTTGGATAACTGGTAAGTCATCACCTGGGAAGTCATATTCAGAAAGAAGTTCACGAACTTCCATCTCTACAAGCTCAAGAAGCTCTTCGTCATCTACCATGTCACACTTGTTCATGAATACGATGATGAATGGTACGCCAACCTGACGTGAAAGCAGGATGTGCTCACGTGTTTGTGGCATTGGACCATCTGTAGAAGCAACTACTAGAATCGCGCCGTCCATTTGAGCAGCACCAGTAATCATGTTTTTAACATAATCGGCGTGACCAGGACAATCTACGTGTGCGTAGTGACGTGCAGGTGTGTCATATTCGATGTGAGAAGTATTAATTGTAATACCGCGCTCACGCTCTTCAGGAGCGTTATCGATCTGTGCGAAATCTTTAACTTCACCACCGTAAGTCTTAGTTAAGACTGACGAGATAGCAGCTGTTAGCGTTGTTTTACCATGATCGACGTGTCCAATAGTACCAACGTTGACATGCGGTTTATTACGTTCAAATTTTTCTTTAGCCACGATATATTCCTTTCTTTTCAGAAAATGCTCGGTTCAATTAACCGAGCAATAGCAATTAATTATATCAACAATAGAGTCGGACTGTTTAGCCGCGAGCTTCTATTATTGCTTTAGTAACATTTTGCGGTGCATCGGAGTACTTCAAAAACTCCATAGAGTATGAAGCACGACCCTGAGTCGCAGAGCGCAAATCGGTTGCATAACCGAACATTTCAGACAACGGCACTGTTGCATGCACAAGTTTAACGCCTGCGATACCATCATCCATACCTTCAATGAGGCCACGACGACGGTTTAAGTCTCCAACAACATCACCCATATGATTTTCAGGTGTTGTCACTTCAACTTTCATACAAGGTTCAAGCAAGGCAGGGTCTGCTTCGAGAGCACCCTTTCTAAAGCCCATTGAACCGGCGACTTTAAAGGCCATTTCGTTCGAATCCACATCATGATATGAACCATCAAACAAAGTAACTTTTACGTCTAGAATAGGGAACCCGGCTAATACGCCGCTGTTCATCTGTTCTTGAATGCCTTTATCTACTGCTGGGATATATTCTTTTGGAACACTACCACCAACAATTTCGTTGACAAACTCATAACCAAAACCCTCTTCTTGAGGTTCTAGCTTTAACCAAACATGACCGAATTGACCTCGACCACCCGATTGGCGTATGAACTTACCTTCAACTTCCACGGTTGCGCGGATAGTCTCACGATATGCAACTTGAGGTTTACCTACATTACAGTCAACACCAAACTCGCGACGCATACGGTCAACGATGATATCTAAGTGTAGCTCACCCATACCAGAGATCAGTGTTTGACCCGATTCTTCATCAGTTTCAACACGGAACGACGGATCTTCCGCTGCAAGTTTTTGCAACGCCATCCCCATCTTATCCTGGTCTGCCTTGGTTCTTGGTTCAACAGCAATAGTAATTACGGGCTCAGGAAACTCCATGCGCTCCAAAATTACTTTATGATCGCTATCGCACAATGTATCGCCAGTCGTCACGTCTTTAAGACCAATAGCAGCAGCGATGTCGCCAGCGCGTACTTCTTTAATCTCTTGACGGTCATTAGCGTGCATCTGCACCATACGACCAATACGTTCACGTTTTTGCTTAACAGAGTTATAAACGCCAGAACCGGTTTCCAATACACCTGAATAAACACGCATAAAGGTTAAAGTTCCCACGAATGGGTCTGTTGCAATCTTAAATGCTAAGGCAGCGAAAGGCGCATTATCATCCGCAGGACGATCAGTTTCTTTCTCATTGTCATCTATTCCCGTAATTGCAGGAACTTCGACTGGTGATGGTAGAAAATCTACCACTGCATCGAGCACCGCTTGCACACCTTTGTTCTTAAAAGCAGAACCACAGGTGACCAAGACGATTTCGTTATTTAAGGTACGTTTACGTAATGCCTCTTTGATCTCAACTTCGGTAAGCTCACCTTCTTCAAGGTACTTTTCCATCAGTTCGTCAGTAGCTTCCGCGGCACTCTCAACCAAATACTCACGCATCTCTGCTGCTTTATCGGCTAAATGGGCTGGAATTGCTTCATAACTGAAAGACATTCCCTGATCTTCTTCAGACCAGTTAATCGCTTTCATCTTGATCAAATCGACTACACCTTTGAACTCCTCTTCTGCACCGATATTCAATTGAATAGGTACACAAGTTGCTCCAAGACGGTTACGGATCTGTTCGACTACGCTATCAAAGTCTGCGCCTGCTCGGTCCATCTTATTAATGAATACCAAACGAGGGACGTGATACTTATCAGCTTGACGCCAAACAGTCTCGGATTGAGGTTCTACCCCAGATGAACCACAGAATACCACCACAGCACCATCTAAGACTCGTAGTGAACGTTCTACTTCAATAGTGAAGTCAACGTGACCAGGAGTATCGATGATGTTGATACGGTGTTCAGTAAACTGCGCATCCATTCCGCGCCAGAAAGTAGTCGTTGCGGCTGATGTGATGGTAATCCCACGCTCCTGCTCCTGTTCCATCCAATCCATAGTGGCTGCGCCATCATGGACTTCACCGATCTTATGAGACATACCGGTGTAGAATAGAACACGTTCAGTTGTGGTGGTTTTACCAGCGTCAACATGAGCGACAATACCGATATTTCGGTAGCGCTCAATTGGAGTTGTACGAGCCACGATTTATACCCTCTTAGCTAAAACCTGAGTGTTAGCAATGCAAGTAAGGCGTGGGACATTGCCCACGCCAAGATATTACCAGCGGTAATGAGCAAACGCTTTGTTTGCTTCTGCCATACGATGCACGTCTTCGCGCTTCTTAACAGCAGTACCTTTGTTTTCTGATGCGTCTAGCATTTCACCGGCTAGACGTAACGCCATAGATTTTTCACCACGCTTACGTGCAGCTTCAACCAACCAGCGCATCGCTAGTGCGTTACGACGCACTGGACGAACTTCACATGGTACCTGGTATGTAGAACCACCAACACGACGAGACTTAACCTCGACTGATGGACGTACATTGTCCAGGGCTGCTTCAAGGATAACTAGATGATCTTCGCCTTTCTTTTCGAAAGCGGTATCTAGTGCCTTGTAAATAATTTTTTCTGCAGTCGACTTTTTGCCGTCCTGCATAATGACGTTGATGAACTTAGCCAGCAACTCACTGTTGAACTTTGGATCTGGTAGGATTTTACGTTGTCCTACAACGCGACGTCTTGGCATAACAATTTCTCCGTATGCTTCAGGGACCCCAAAACTGGAATCTCAATAAAAACTAGCTTGGCCTTACTTAACGGAAAACGTTAAGACTTAGGACGCTTAGCACCGTACTTTGAACGACCTTGACGACGTTCACTTACGCCAGCACAATCTAAAGCGCCACGTACAGTGTGGTAACGCACACCCGGTAAGTCTTTTACACGACCGCCACGGATTAGAATTACACTGTGTTCCTGCAGGTTGTGGCCTTCACCGCCGATGTACGAAGTAACTTCGAAACCGTTAGTTAGACGCACACGAGCTACTTTACGTAGTGCAGAGTTAGGTTTTTTTGGTGTGGTTGTGTATACGCGAGTACAAACACCACGTTTTTGTGGACACGCTTCCAACGCTGGCACATTAGTCTTATCGACTTTAGGTGCGCGTGGCTTACGTACCAACTGGTTTACAGTTGCCATGTATAGCTCCGAATCAGTTGACTAAATCAACAGTAAGGTGTGAAAAATCTATATCCCACAGGTGTGGGACGCGAAATTTTAGAAGTGTATGGCGTTAGTGTCAAGAAATAGACAACTTTTAACCGATTTAAAGTAAAAAAAAGGCGCCAAAGGCGCCTTTTTTACAATCTATTTACTTTTCAGACTGAATTAATCAGAACTTCCAGCTAAATTTAGTAGATCTGCAAGGTTCTGCTCAGCTTCGCTAGCACTAATTGTTGGTGCTTCAGTCGACGTAGGTTTCGCCGCTTCTGCCGCACGCTTCTGATGGTATGAGTAACCCGTACCAGCAGGGATCAATCGACCCACAATTACGTTCTCTTTAAGACCGCGCAATTTATCTTTCTTACCACCAACAGCTGCTTCAGTAAGAACACGAGTGGTCTCCTGGAACGATGCTGCTGAGATGAAAGATTCTGTTGCTAGAGACGCCTTGGTAATACCAAGAAGTTCGCGCTCAAAGGTCACTAGCTGCTTACCTTGTGCTTCAAGTTCGCGGTTAGCGATCTTAACACGTGATACTTCAGCTTGCTCACCCGCTAGGAATTCACTGTCACCGGCATTAGTAATCTCACACTTACGCAGCATCTGGCGAATAATCACCTCGATGTGCTTATCGTTGATCTTAACACCCTGTAGGCGGTAAACATCTTGCACTTCATTTACGATGTAGTTTGCCACATTGTGGATACCACGTAGACGTAGAATGTCGTGTGCAGCTTCTGCACCATCAGCAATAACTTCACCACGTTCGACTTTTTCACCTTCGAACACGTTAAGGTTACGCCACTTAGGGATCATCTCTTCATAGTGATCGCCACCTTCAGCAGGTGTAATCACTAGACGACGCTTACCTTTAGTTTCTTTACCAAACGAGATAGTTCCCGAAACTTCAGCAAGAATAGCAGGCTCTTTTGGCTTACGCGCTTCGAACAAGTCGGCTACGCGCGGTAGACCACCGGTAATATCACGAGTCTTAGACGATTCTTGAGGAATACGAGCTAATGCATCACCAACGTTAATTGGTGCGTTATCGTCAAGGTTGACAATCGCGTTACCAGGCAAGAAGTATTGCGCTGGTACTTCAGTACCAGGGATCTTCAAGTCGCCACCATCAGCAGCAACTAGACGAATCATCGGACGCATCTCTTTACCGGCTGTTGGACGTTGTGCAACATCTAATACTACGATAGATGATAGACCCGTAAGCTCGTCTGTTTGACGTGTCATAGTGACACCTTCAATCATATCTACGAACTTAGTACTACCCGCCACTTCTGTGACAATCGGGTGAGTATGTGGATCCCAGTTAGCGATAATTTCGCCAGCTGCAACAGGTGCGTCTTCTAATTTTTCTAGAATAGTACCGTATGGCACCTTATAACGCTCTTTCTCACGACCTAGCTCATCAATGATGGCTAGCTCAGATGAACGCGATACGATAACCAACTTACCATTGCTGTTTGTTACATGCTTAGCATTGTGCAGCTTTAGAGTACCCGCGTTCTTAACTTGAACGTTGTTCTCTGCTGACGCACGAGATGCTGCACCACCAATGTGGAAGGTACGCATCGTAAGCTGTGTACCAGGCTCACCAATTGACTGAGCCGCAACAACACCGATTGCTTCACCTTGGTTGATGATATGACCACGAGCCAAATCACGACCATAACAAGCCGCACAAACACCGAAGTCTGTATCACAGCTAATCACTGAGCGAACAATCATTTCATCGATAGAGTTATCTTCGACGATGTCACACCAAGCTTCATCAAGCAGTGTATTACGTGGCACAAGTACATCTTCAGTACCAGGCTTAAATACATCTTGAGCAACAACACGACCTAGAACACGTTCACGTAACGGTTCAACAACATCACCACCTTCAATAAGCGGTTTCATTGTTAGACCTTCGAACGTGCCACAATCTTCTTCAATGACAACTAAATCTTGTGCAACGTCTACTAGACGACGAGTCAGGTAACCAGAGTTAGCTGTCTTCAATGCCGTATCCGCTAGACCTTTACGCGCACCGTGAGTAGAAATAAAGTATTGAGATACGTTTAGACCTTCACGGAAGTTAGCGGTAATTGGTGTTTCGATGATTGAGCCATCAGGCTTAGCCATCAGACCACGCATACCCGCTAGCTGACGAATCTGTGCAGCACTACCACGAGCACCAGAGTCGGCCATCATGTAAATACTGTTGAAAGATTCTTGCTGCTCTTCTACACCGTCACGGTTAATCACGGTTTCAGAAGACAAGTTATCCATCATCGCTTTCGACACTTTCTCGTTCGCGCTTGCCCAGATATCGATGACCTTGTTGTAACGCTCACCAGCTGTTACTAGACCTGATTGGAACTGCTCTTGAATTTCAAGAACTTCCGCTTCAGCATCAGCAACTAGCGTATATTTCTCATCTGGAATAACCATGTCATTGATACCAACAGAGGCACCAGACACAGTAGCAAAATGGAAACCGGTATACATCAATTGGTCAGCAAAGATAACTGTATCTTTAAGACCTAGTTGACGGTAACAAGTGTTCAATAGCTTAGAGATCTGCTTCTTACCCATGTTCTGGTTAACCAGATCATAAGATAAGCCTTTAGGCAGGATCGTTGAAAGCAATGCGCGACCGACTGTAGTATCTACGACACGACGAGTCTTAACTTTTTCGCCAGCTTCGTTAATCTTGGTTTCGGTAATACGAACCTTAACGCGTGCATGCAATTCAACAAATCCGGTGCGGTAAGCTTTTTCAGCTTCAGCCACATCAGAGAATGCCATGCCTTCACCCTTGCCGTTAATACGCTCACGGCTGGTGTAGTACAGACCCAATACAACATCTTGTGACGGTGTGATAACCGGCTCACCGTTTGCAGGCGATAGAATGTTGTTGGTAGACATCATTAGTGAACGTGCTTCTAGCTGAGCTTCCAGCGTTAGCGGCACGTGAACAGCCATTTGGTCACCATCGAAATCGGCGTTGTATGCCGCACAAACCAATGGGTGAAGCTGGATCGCTTTACCTTCGATTAGTACTGGCTCAAATGCCTGGATACCCAATCTGTGCAATGTTGGTGCACGGTTAAGCATCACTGGGTGTTCACGAATAACATCGTCTAGAACATCCCAAACTTCAGGTACTTCACGCTCAACCATCTTCTTAGCAGCTTTAATGGTAGTAGCTAAGCCACGACCTTCTAACTTGCCATAGATGAATGGCTTAAATAGCTCTAGTGCCATCTTCTTAGGAAGACCACACTGGTGTAAGCGAAGAGTTGGACCTACGGTAATTACCGAACGACCAGAATAATCAACACGCTTACCTAGCAAGTTCTGACGGAAACGACCTTGCTTACCTTTGATCATATCGGCCAAAGATTTAAGCGGACGCTTGTTAGAACCTGTAATAGCACGACCACGACGACCGTTATCCAATAGCGCATCAACAGATTCTTGCAACATACGCTTTTCGTTACGTACGATGATATCTGGAGCAGCTAGATCTAACAGACGCTTTAGACGGTTGTTACGGTTGATGACACGACGGTAAAGGTCGTTCAAATCAGACGTAGCAAAACGTCCACCATCTAGTGGAACTAGAGGGCGTAGATCAGGTGGCAGTACTGGCAGCACTTTAAGGATCATCCACTCAGGCTTGTTACCTGATTGGAAGAATGCCTCAACAAGCTTAAGACGCTTAGTGATCTTCTTACGACGAGTCTCAGAGTTGATTGATGGCAACTCTTCGCGCATCATCTCAATCTCTTTCTCAAGCTCGATAGCACGTAGCAATTCTAGAACTGCTTCAGCACCCATCTTAGCTTCGAATTCATCACCGTACTCTTCCAATGCATCCAGATAGTTTTCTTCTGTCAGCATTTGGCCGCGTTCAAGACTGGTCATGCCAGGCTCGATTACGACGAAAGATTCGAAGTAAAGTACACGTTCGATATCACGAAGTGTCATATCTAGCATCAAACCGATGCGAGACGGAAGTGACTTCAAGAACCAAATGTGTGCCACTGGGCTTGCAAGATCGATGTGACCCATACGCTCACGACGTACTTTAGTCTGTGTAACTTCTACGCCACACTTTTCACAGATCACACCACGGTGCTTAAGACGCTTATACTTACCGCATAAACATTCGTAATCTTTTACTGGACCAAAAATACGCGCACAAAACAGACCTTCACGCTCAGGCTTGAATGTACGGTAGTTAATGGTTTCTGGCTTCTTAACTTCACCAAAAGACCAAGAACGGATCAAATCAGGTGACGCTAGGCCAATCTTGATTCCATCAAATTCTTCAGTCTTGCTTTGCTGTTTCAGAAACTTTAATAAGTCTTTCACGTTTCTCTCCTGAAGGAGTTAAACCGGGTGCCCTGCTAATGCAAAGCACCGATTTTGCCAAATAGAGGCGGGAACCAGTTTTACTTGGTATCCAACTCAATGTTGATACCGAGTGAACGGATCTCTTTCAACAATACGTTGAAAGATTCAGGCATACCTGGTTGCATCTGATAGTTACCGTCGACGATGTTCTTATACATCTGAGTACGACCGTTCACATCATCTGACTTAACAGTTAGCATTTCCTGAAGGGTATATGCTGCACCGTAAGCTTCAAGTGCCCATACTTCCATCTCACCGAAACGCTGACCACCGAACTGTGCTTTACCACCCAATGGCTGCTGAGTAACAAGACTGTACGAACCGGTAGAACGGGCGTGCATCTTATCGTCAACCAAGTGGTTAAGCTTGAGCATGTACATGTAACCAACGGTTACTTGACGCTCAAATTCGTTACCAGTACGACCATCACATAGCGTTAGCTGACCTGATGTCGGTAGGCCTGCAAGAGCAAGCATCTGCTTGATCTCTTTCTCTTTGGCACCATCAAACGCAGGTGTAGCTGTTGGTACACCGCCTTTAAGGTTTTTAGCTAGACGCAAGACTTCATCATCAGTAAATGAATCGATATCGACGCGCTGCTGCACTTCGTCACCTAATTCATAAACTTCTTTAATGTATCCGCGAACTTCTGCCAATTCGCGCTGCTCTTCAAGCATTTCAGTAATACGATTACCGATACCTTTAGCTGCAGCACCCATATGAACTTCAAGTACTTGACCGATGTTCATACGTGACGGTACACCTAGTGGGTTCAATACGATATCCACTGGGTTACCTTTGTCATCGTAAGGCATGTCTTCAACAGGACAAATCTTAGAGATTACACCCTTGTTACCGTGACGACCCGCCATCTTATCACCAGGCTGGATAGTACGTTTAACTGCAAGGTAAACCTTAACAATCTTCAGTACGCCAGGTGCTAAATCATCACCTTGAGTGATCTTACGACGCTTAACTTCAAACTTCTTATCGAAATCTGCTTTTAGCTCTTCCGCTTGCTCAGCTAATTGCTCTAGCTCAGTTTGCTTACCTTCATCATCGATGGTTTGAACCAACAACTGTGAACGTGGAATCGCATTAAGTTGCTCTTCGGTGAAACCTGCACCTAATAATAGGTTGCGGGCACGACCAAGAACACCCTCTTCAAGAATTTGGAACTCTTCAGTCAAATCCTTCTTCGCTTCCGCGATGTGCAACTCTTCAATCTCAACAGCACGCTTATCTTTATCAACGCCGTCACGAGTAAACACTTGAACGTCGATGATAGTACCTTTAACAGAGTTAGGTACACGCAATGAACTGTCTTTAACGTCAGAGGCTTTTTCACCGAAAATAGCTCGGAGGAGTTTCTCTTCTGGAGTCAGCTGTGTTTCACCCTTAGGTGTCACTTTACCAACTAGGATGTCGCCACCCTTAACTTCAGCACCGATATAAACGATACCTGATTCATCTAGCTTAGAAAGCGCAGACTCACCAACGTTTGGAATATCAGCAGTGATCTCTTCGCTACCCAACTTAGTATCACGAGCGATACAAGAAAGTTCTTGAATATGGATAGTCGTGAAACGATCTTCCATAGCCACGCGCTCAGAGATAAGGATTGAATCCTCAAAGTTGTAACCGTTCCAAGGCATGAACGCGATACGCATGTTCTGACCGAGAGCCAAATCACCCAAATCGGTAGATGGACCATCAGCAAGTACATCACCAGTAACAACTGGATCGCCCATAGAACAACAAGGACGCTGGTTAATACAAGTGTTCTGGTTAGAACGCGTGTATTTAGTCAAGTTGTAGATATCGATACCGGCTTCACCTGGGTGTAGCTCAGATTCGTTTACCTTAACAACGATGCGACTTGCATCTACGTAGTCGATATAACCGCCACGCTTAGCAACAACAACAACACCAGAGTCAACAGCAAGAGTACGCTCAATACCAGTACCTACTAACGGCTTATCAGCCTTTAGTGTTGGTACGGCTTGACGTTGCATGTTTGCACCCATCAATGCACGGTTCGCATCATCGTGTTCTAGGAACGGAATTAGCGATGCCGCAACAGAAATAATCTGTTGTGGTGAAACATCCATATATTGGATATCAGCAGCACCCATAAAGGTAGAATCACCTTTATGACGACAAGCAATAAGCTCATCCATCATGCGACCGGTTTCATCAAGCTGAACGATTGCCTGTGCAATAACGTAACGGCCCTCTTCAATAGCTGACAAGTAATCTACTTCGTCAGTTACTACACCATCAATTACCTTGCGGTAAGGTGTTTCAAGGAAACCATAGTTGTTAGTACGAGCAAAGGTTGACAACGAGTTGATCAAACCAATGTTTGGACCTTCAGGAGTTTCGATTGGACATAGACGACCGTAGTGCGTCGGGTGTACATCTCGAACCTCAAAACCAGCACGTTCACGAGTCAAACCACCAGGGCCAAGCGCAGAAATACGACGCTTATGCGTCACTTCTGAAAGCGGGTTGTTTTGATCCATGAATTGCGAAAGCTGTGAAGAGCCAAAGAATTCTTTAACAGCTGCAGAGATTGGCTTAGCGTTGATCAAATCCTGAGGCATTAGCTCATTCAGATCGCCAAGGCTCAAACGCTCACGTACGGCACGTTCAACACGAACTAGACCAACACGGAACTGGTTTTCAGCCATTTCGCCAACACTACGGATACGACGGTTACCTAGGTGATCGATATCATCAACTTCGTCAAATCCATTACGGATGGCGATGATGTTCTTCATCACGGCAACGATATCTTCTTTAGAAAGGATACCCGTACCTTCATCATCATCAATACTTAGACGACGATTGAACTTCATACGACCTACTTTAGAAAGGTCATAGCGCTCTTCGCTGAAGAAAAGGTTATTAAATAACGCTTCTGCAGCATCTTTAGTTGGTGGCTCGCCTGGGCGCATCATACGGTAGATTTCAACAAGCGCTTCTAAGCGGTTTGTTGTTGAATCGATACGTAGAGTGTCAGAGATATAAGCACCGTTATCAAGCTCGTTGATATACAGTGTGCTTACTTCTTTAACGCCAGCAAGCGAAAGCTTAGCGAGATCTTCTAGGCCAATTTCTGCGTTTGCAGAAACCAAAACTTCACCTGTATCTGGATCAATATAGTCTTGACCAGAAATCTTGCCTACGATGTACTCAACAGGTACTTCAAGCTCAGTAGTCTTAGTCTTTTCAAGTTGACGAATATGACGTGCAGTAATGCGACGTCCTTTCTCAACAAGAACAGTGCCATCGGCTTCTTTAATATCATAGCTTGCAGTTTCGCCACGCAGACGATCAGCAACCAAATCCATTACTAATGAATCATTTTTGATCTTAAAGTTTACGCGATCGAAGAACAGGTCAAGAATATCTTGAGTCGAATAATCTAATGCGCGAAGAATGATCGATGCAGCCAATTTACGACGGCGGTCAATACGAACAAACAATGCATCTTTAGGATCGAATTCAAAGTCTAACCAAGAACCACGGTAAGGAATAATACGTGCGTTATACAGCACCTTACCTGAAGAGTGGGTTTTACCACGGTCATGATCGAAGAATACGCCCGGGCTACGGTGTAGCTGAGATACGATAACACGCTCAGTACCATTAATTACAAAGGTACCGTTGTCAGTCATAAGAGGGATATCCCCCATATAAACTTCTTGTTCTTTAATGTCTTTCACAGTGCCAGGTGCAGCTTCACGGTCATAAAGCACCATACGCAATTTAACGCGCAGTGGAGCAGAATATGTAATACCGCGGATTTGACACTCTTTCACATCAAAAACTGGCTCGCCTAGTTTGTAGCTGACATATTGCAGCTCCGAGTTACCAGAAAAGCTCTTGATGGGAAAAACGCTACGGAAAGCGGCTTCAAAACCACGCTCACCTGTAGGATCTTGATCGGTGAACTTCTTAAAAGAGTCCAACTGGATTGACAAAAGGTAAGGGATGTCCAGAACTTGTGGACGTTTACCGAAGTCTTTGCGAATACGCTTCTTTTCAGAATAGGAGTAAACCATGGGTTTCCTCTGATTGCGAGATGTGACCAAGACTGAAACAATCATCATGATTGAAACAGCGCGTTTGCCCATCACCGTTGAAAGCAAGAACCCAACCAGTAATCTCTGTTAGGAACTGCGAAATCTGGCGACAAACGGTGAAAAAAAAATCGCCTACGCTTACAGCGCAAAAAAGGCCGACGGTTAAAAAACCGCCAGCCTCCGCCCGATTTCTCGGGGGTAGTAAGTTAAAGTATAACTTACTTAATCTCTACAGAAGCACCAGCTTCTTCTAGATCAGTTTTAAGAGCTTCAGCTTCTTCTTTAGTGATAGCTTCTTTAACTGGAGTTGGAGCAGCTTCAGCCATAGCTTTAGCTTCTTTCAGGCCTAGACCTGTAGCGCCACGAAGAGCTTTAATTACTTTAACTTTGTTCTCACCGAAAGAAGTAAGAATTACGTCAAATTCTGTTTGCTCTTCAGCAGAAGCTGAATCGCCACCACCAGAAACAACAGCAGCTGCAGCTGATACGCCGAACTTCTCTTCCATTGACTCGATTAGTTCAACAACTTCCATTACAGACATTTCTGCAATAGCTTCTAAGATTTGGTCTTTTGTGATAGACATAACAAAAAATTCCTAATTGTACTGAATTCAATTTAATTAAGCGGCTAATAAAATTATTAAGCAGCTTCTTTCTGATCGCGTAGAGCGGCCAATGTACGAACCAACTTGCCAGCAGATGCTTCTTTTAGAGTCATCATGAACTGAGCTAGTGCTTCTTCGTATGTTGGTAGTTTTGCTAAACGATCGATATTTTCTGCAGGGATTAACTCCCCTTCAAAGGCTGCTGCTTTGATTTCAAACTTCTCTTGTGACTTCGCGAAATCTTTAAGAAGACGCGCTGCTGCACCTGGGTGCTCATTAGAGAATGCAATCAAAGTAGGACCAGTGAACGTATCGCTTAAGCACTCAAAATCAGTACCAGCGACAGCGCGTTTTACTAGTGTATTACGTACAACTTTAACGTATACACCAGCTTCGCGAGCTGCTTTACGAAGACCGGTCATATCACCTACAGTTACACCGCGTGAATCGGCTACAACTGCAGATAAAGCACCTTTGGCAGCTTCGGCGACTTCAGCAACAATCGCTTTTTTGTCTTCGAGTCCTAATGCCATTGGCTTTACTCCTGGATTCTATCTAGGGAAACTCCCTAGCAATTACCATGCTAAACATCTAATGATATCTAGCGACTTACGGCGCGAAAAGATCCAGCAGAATAAAATCTATCTGGGGTCCGACACCGTCTACGTAGGAGATTAAGTTAGTTATTCAACTAACACCTACGGTCTTGGACGGAGACTACTTTCTAATCTATTAGATTAAATCATAGCCCCAACCCTACAAAGTGCGCGCATTATAGACTAATGCGCGAGCTTTGTAAATTTACTTACCGTCGTCCAGAGTACCCTGGTCGACAGCAACACCTGCACCCATAGTGGTAGAGATGCTTACTTTCTTAAGGAAAACACCTTTAGCAGCTGCTGGCTTGGCTTTTTTAAGAGCAACAAGTAGAGCTTCTAAGTTTTCTTTAAGTTGAGCTGGTTCAAAATCCACTTTACCGATAGTAGTGTGGATGATGCCGTTCTTATCATTACGATAGCGAACTTGACCAGCTTTAGCGTTCTTAACTGCTTCAGCAACGTTTGGCGTTACAGTACCAGTTTTAGGGTTAGGCATAAGACCACGTGGGCCTAAGATTTGACCTAATTGACCAACAACGCGCATTGCATCTGGTGATGCGATAACAACGTCAAAGTTCATTTCACCCGCTTTAACTTGTGCAGCAAGCTCGTCCATACCGACTAGCTCAGCGCCAGCAGCAGTAGCAGCTTCAGCGTTAGCACCTTGAGTGAATACAGCTACACGTACGTCACGACCAGTACCGTGTGGTAGCACAGTAGCGCCACGAACGTTTTGGTCAGATTTACGTGGATCAACACCAAGATTTACAGCAACGTCAACACTTTCAACGAACTTAGCAGTAGCTAGTTCCTTAAGTAGTGCAACAGCTTCATTGATGTCGTAGTTCTTAGTCACTTCAACTTTTTCGCGGATCAAACGAGCGCGTTTAGTTAGCTTTGCCATTATATTAGTCCTCTACTACCAAACCCATTGAACGCGCAGTACCTTCAATTGAGCGAGTCATCGCTTCAATATCAGCACCAGTCATATCAGCGGCTTTAGTCTCAGCAATTTCCTGGACAGCGCTACGCTTGATAGTTCCCACTTTTTCAGTGTTCGGACGGCCAGAACCAGATTTCAAACCAGCTGCTTTAAGCAGTAGGAAAGATGCAGGTGGCGTCTTAGTTTCGAAAGTGAAAGAGCGATCAGTATATACAGTGATAACTACTGGAATCGGCATACCTTTGTCGAACTTTTCAGTACGAGCGTTGAATGCTTTACAGAATTCCATGATGTTAACACCTTTCTGACCCAATGCTGGGCCAACTGGTGGCGACGGGTTTGCAGCACCGGCTGCAACTTGTAGTTTGATGTAACCATCAACTTTCTTTGCCATGAGACATTTTCCTCAAGTTTGGGTTCAAACGCCATCAACACTATGTTGAAAAGCTCCCCGAAAAATATGGGTGCGAATTATATATAAATTCACACCCATTTCCAATCAATATTTGTGCTTTATTTAATCAGCTTTTTTCAATCTGACTAAAATCAAGTTCTACAGGTGTTGAGCGACCGAAGATCATCACAGAAACCTTAACGCGGTTCTTCTCATAATCCACCTCTTCAACAGTACCGTTGAAGTCAGCAAAAGGTCCGTCAGTAACGCGAACTACTTCACCAGCCTCAAACATCACGCGATGCGTTGGAGACTCAGTAGTGTCCTGCAGACGCTGAAGAATTGCATCAGCTTCTTTATCAGAAATTGGAGCTGGACGATCTGATGTACCACCAATGAAGCCCATTACACGAGGGATGCTCTTCACTAGGTGCCAGCTTTCGTCATTCATTTCCATCTGAACTAATACATAGCCAGGGAAAAATTTACGTTCGCTCTTACGACGTTGGCCTGCACGCATTTCAACGACTTCTTCAGTTGGTACTAGTACCTCACCGAAGTAATCTTCCATGTTATGCATTTGGATATGTTCGTTCAAAGACTTACAAACGCGGCCTTCATAGCCTGAAAACGCTTGTACTACATACCATCTTTTTTTAGCTTCAGTTGCTTCAGTCATTCGAGATGCCTATACGCCTGTAATAAAATTAACAATTCTAAGCAATACTGCGTCCATGCCCCAAAGGATTAATCCTAAAACGGCAGTTGCAGCTAATACAATAAAAGTTGTATTAAGTGCTTCTTGACGCGTAGGCCAAACCACTTTACGAACTTCAATCTGTGATTCACGAGCAAACGTTAATGCTTGCTTGCCTTTCTCTGTTTGCGACGCAATAAGACCAGCAATAGCAAAAGCGATTACAACACTTATAGCGCGAACTAGAACACTAGCTTCAGCGAAATAATGATTGCCAATAACAGCGGCAGCCAACAAGATTATAACTAGGCCCCACTTTATAATATCCAGAGAATTACCCTGGCTTTCAGTATTTGTTGTCATCGGTTAATTCCGTTACTTACTACGAACTGAGACTATTACTACTTTAAAATAGCATTTTACTCAGCGAAAAAATCAGTCAGGCTTTCAATCCAAACTGACGACTGCTCAATACACTCACCAAAAGTATATCCAGCGAGTCAAAAATCGGCCATAGATTGTATTCTTATTCCACGTATTTGGCAAGAATACATAGCCCAGCATAGCTAACAAAATTAGCATAGGCTTACAATAGAAACAAAAAAGGCAGCCTAAGCTGCCTTTTTTTGATATCGAGTTAAGATTCGTCGCTATTAAGCAACAATCTCAGCTACAACACCAGCACCAACTGTACGGCCACCTTCACGGATAGCGAAGCGTAAACCTTCGTCCATCGCGATTGGGCAGATAAGCGTTACTGTCATAGCAACGTTATCACCAGGCATTACCATCTCTACGCCTTCTGGCAATTCGATAGTACCAGTCACATCCGTAGTACGGAAGTAGAACTGTGGACGATAGCCTTTGAAGAATGGAGTGTGACGTCCGCCTTCTTCTTTTGACAGAACATAGATTTCTGACTTGAATGTTGTGTGTGGAGTGATTGAACCAGGAGCAGCAAGAACCTGACCACGTTCAACATCTTCACGCTTAGTACCACGTAGAAGAACACCACAGTTCTCGCCAGCACGACCTTCGTCAAGAAGCTTACGGAACATTTCAACACCAGTACAAGTAGTCTTAGTAGTATCACGGATACCAATAATTTCTACTTCTTCACCAACTTTGATGATACCGCGCTCTACACGACCAGTTACTACTGTACCACGGCCTGAGATTGAGAAAACATCTTCGATTGGAAGAATGAATGCACCATCAATTGCACGCTCTGGCTCTGGAATATAAGTATCTAGAGCTTCAGCAAGCTCAAGGATCTTAGCTTCCCACTCTGGCTCGCCTTCAAGGGCTTTAAGCGCAGAACCTTGGATAACTGGTAAGTCATCACCTGGGAAGTCATATTCAGAAAGAAGTTCACGAACTTCCATCTCTACAAGCTCAAGAAGCTCTTCGTCATCTACCATGTCACACTTGTTCATGAATACGATGATGAATGGTACGCCAACCTGACGTGAAAGCAGGATGTGCTCACGTGTTTGTGGCATTGGACCATCTGTAGAAGCAACTACTAGAATCGCGCCGTCCATTTGAGCAGCACCAGTAATCATGTTTTTAACATAATCGGCGTGACCAGGACAATCTACGTGTGCGTAGTGACGTGCAGGTGTGTCATATTCGATGTGAGAAGTATTAATTGTAATACCGCGCTCACGCTCTTCAGGAGCGTTATCGATCTGTGCGAAATCTTTAACTTCACCACCGTAAGTCTTAGTTAAGACTGACGAGATAGCAGCTGTTAGCGTTGTTTTACCATGGTCGACGTGTCCAATAGTACCAACGTTAACATGCGGTTTATTACGTTCAAATTTTTCTTTAGCCATGGTATTGCCCCAATCCAAAGTACTGGTGATGAAACTGCATATAGCAAAAAATCCGATGCATAAATGCTACCGAATCAGTGAGTAAGATAGTTGAGATATATAAGAAGCAGGAGGCGTGCTGACAGGTAGTCTTAAACTGGAAAAAGCACTCGCTATCGAGTGCTTTCTACTGATTAAGTATTATCAGCAAGAATTTGGAGCGGATGGCGGGAATCGAACCCGCGTTATCAGCTTGGAAGGCTGGAGTAATACCATTATACGACATCCGCGCAACCTACTTCAGGTTACCTAACTACCTAGAAAATGGTGGAGGGAGAAGGATTCGAACCTTCGAAGGCTGAGCCGTCAGATTTACAGTCTGATCCCTTTGGCCACTCGGGAACCCCTCCAGAGAAAATGGTGCCGGCACCAAGAGTCGAACTCGGGACCTACTGATTACAAGTCAGTTGCTCTACCAACTGAGCTATGCCGGCGTATCATTTCGGTAGCGGATATTATGGAAGTATGAGCACAAGTGCAATAGCAAAATCGTTTTTTTTTCATAAAAAACGTCAAACGGCGTTTTTTTATGCTCATTACCGCCGTAACGTTTACTTTTAAAGCGATCAAATTAATTTGATTAACATTGGCTAAAGGACTCCCCTGTTGCGGTTGTCGATAATAAATTCATAGTGTAATGTGCCCCCTTAATGGAGAACTTCGCAATGATGCAAAACAATCAAATTCATAAAGCACTTTATCTACCTTTTGAGCGCCAGCAGTGGGCTGAATTGAGAGAGTCGGTGCCTTTAACGCTCAGTGAAAATGATTTAGCTGACTTACGCGGTATCAACGAGAAAATATCACTGTCAGAAGTCACTGACATTTATCTCCCTCTGAGCAGATTGCTAAACCTCAATGTTGGTGCTAAACAGCAACGCGGCTTGGCACTTAATGAGTTTCTAGGTCGTGTTCCACCAAAAAGGCCTTACATTATCAGCATTGCTGGCAGTGTTGCCGTAGGGAAAAGCACAACAGCTCGTATTTTGCAGGCCCTGCTAAGCCATTGGCCCGAGCACCCAAAAGTGGATTTGATGACGACTGATGGTTTCTTACATCCGTTGGCGGAACTTAAACGCCGTGGCTTAATGCAGCGTAAGGGGTTTCCTGAGAGTTATGATATGAAGGGCTTAGTTGAGTTTATCTCCGCAGTTAAAGCAGGGGAAGCGGCTGTAAGCGCACCGATATACTCTCATATCACTTACGACAGAATACCCAATCAATTCCAATGGGTCCGCCAACCCGATATCCTCATCATCGAAGGTTTAAATGTATTGCAGACCGGGCAAGACTCTGCGGTAGACACTAGACGCCCCTTTGTATCTGACTTTGTCGACTTTAGTATCTATGTTGATGCAGAAGAGGAATTACTAAAGAAATGGTATATCGAACGGTTTTTACAATTTAGAACTGGTGCATTTAATGAAGAAAGCTCTTACTTTCACCATTACTCTCAACTAAGTGATGCCGAAGCGACTGCCATTGCATCGAAAATATGGGACAGTATTAACGGCCCCAACCTAACCCTGAATATCCAACCTACGCGCGAAAGAGCCCATCTTATTTTGCAAAAAGGACAAGATCACCTAATGGATCAAGTCCTATTGAGAAAGTAAAGCGGGTTAATTAAGCTTTCGCAGACTGATTTCACCGCCAATATAGCTTTTTAATCCCGCTGCTGTCTCCAGCACTACGGCACCCTGACGATCAATGCCTCTACAAATACCATGAACCTCATCCGCGCCTATGATTAACCTAATCTCTTGACCGTTAAAGAGATCAGCCTCTCCCCAGCGAGCTTGAAATGGCACTAACCCCTCGTGTTGAAATTTGCATAAGTCTTGCTGCAGTTGCTTCTGTAATAGGGCTAACAAAGCGGTTTTATTTGGCATACTTTCAAGTGAGCTCAGATCACTCCAGGGTTGATCAATCGATTTTCCTTGCTGTTCGCTCATCGCCATGTTCAAACCAATTCCGATAACAAGATTACACTCACTATCGGTCTGGCCACTCATCTCGATCAGCACTCCAGCTAACTTCTTACCAGCCAAGTAGATATCGTTTGGCCACTTAACTCCTATGTTGGCAACATTTAATTGCTTAAGCACTGACACTATTGAGCATGCAACCACCAAACTGAGCCCCATCGCCTGAGCCATACCCTGTGGGAACTGCCAATACATGGAAAAGTAAAGATGACAACCATATGGAGACACCCAAACACGCCCTCTTCTACCTCGGCCTGCGGACTGATATTCGGCAACACAAATATCACCAGAATCGAGTTCATCGGCATGCTTTAGGATGAAACCATTGGTACTTGTGATCTCATCAAAATAGAAACATCGCTGCTTTATCGCGTTTTTTAGCGTGCTTTCATCAACTAAAGAGAGTGGACTGCTTAACTTGTAACCCTTTCCCTTTACACTAAAAATATCAACGCCATACTCTTCCAATCCACTGATATGGTTAGCGACCGCCGTTCTCGACACTCCAAGTTTTACAGCCAACGCTTCACCCGACACAAAACACCCATTAGAAAGTTCCGCTAAGATGCTGCGTTTACGATTCCATTGCTCTGCCATACTATAAACTCCTTTCTCCAGTCGCGGCGATTATTCTAGGTTCAACTTCTAACTTCACACCAAATAGCGCTTCAACGCAATTAACAATATGCTTCGCCAACGCTAAGATATCATCACTAGTCGCATCATCTCTGTTTATTAATACCAGAGCTTGATTTTGGTGAACAGCCGCACCGCCAATTTGATACCCTTTTAAGCCTGCAGCCTCGATTAACCAACCGGCAGCGATTTTTGTATGAACCATCCCTTGTGGATATCCTACAATACCTGGGAACTTATCAACTAGAACACTAAATTGTTCGTTAGTAATCACCGGATTTTTAAAGAAACTACCAGCATTCCCCACCTTTTTAGGGTCCGGTAACTTCGCCATTCGTGTTTGGCATATACAGTCGAAGACTTCTTTCGGTGTCACATCGGTATTTTTCAGTGCTTTAAGAGGCCCGTAATCCAATTTAGGCTGCCATGCTTTAGCAACCTTAAATCCCACTTGAGTGATCACAGCTTTACCTAGTAATTGTTGCTTAAATATTGAATCTCGATAAGCAAACTCACAATCTTGTGCATTGAGTCGGATACACTCACCATTAGAGAGGTCTATGTACTCAACCCACTCACATAGATCATTTAGCTCAACACCGTAAGCACCAATATTTTGAATCGGTGCGGCGCCTACCTTACCCGGTATAAGCGCAAGGTTTTCGAATCCTGCGATACCTTGTTCTAAGCAAAAGCAAATCAATTCATGCCAATCTTCACCGGCTGCGACCGATAGAAGGTAATAACCTTCAATGGTAGTCACTTCAACTCCTCTCGTGTTGACCAGCACCACAGTGCCCTCGAAATCATCACAAAAAATGACATTGCTACCGCCACCAAGGACCAGCATAGGCTCTTTCGCTTGGTAAAGTGCTAAGCAGCAGGAGATTAACTGCTCAGTAGTTTTAACAACAATAAGCTCTCGGCAAGTATGTTCAAGGCCAAAGGAATTATGCGATTTTAGGGAGACGGAATGAGTCACGGAGGCAGTCTTTTTATCGGAGGAAAGGAGCATTGTAACGTAAACGGGTAGCACTCAGAAGCCCCTACCTCTCAAGTTAAATTCTTCCAATGAGAGATAGGACTGACGCATTGCCATTAGTTATTACGATTTATCGTTTTCTCCCAAAACTGTCGAGACAAAAAGCTTGTCTTATTCGCTAATCGATTCATTTGATCGCATTTTATCTGTGCCTCTTCGGTGCGTTGCAAGTTAACATTAGACAGGTCATTGATAGTCACAATCGATTGACTAATATCAGCAGCTACCGAAGTTTGTTGACTCATTGCTGCAGCATTTAACTCTGACATCTCATGGATCCGCCCTATAGAGTCACGTAATTTGTCAAACGCGCTATCTGCATCCCCAGCTAACGCCACGGAAAGATCCGCTTTCCTTTGTCCGGCATCCATCGCATTTGCAGCGATTTGAGTACTCTTTTGGAACTTGGTAACGATGCTACTAATTTGCGCTGTTGATTCACTGGTGCGTATAGAGAGCTGTCGAACCTCATCAGCCACAACGGCAAATCCGCGACCGGACTCACCAGCTCGTGCGGCTTCAATCGCTGCATTTAACGCCAATAAGTTAGTTTGCTCTGCGATCCCCTTAATTTCACTTAAAACGGAGGCTATAGCATGGCTATCTTGCTCTATAGAATCGACAACAGTAGAAAAATGCACGACTTCCTTGCGAAGTTCACCAATTGAAGTCACGACTTTTAATAGATGGTCATGGCCTAACTCTGCAGATTCAAGGCTGGTGTTAATCTCTTGTGCAGCCTGTTGAGTATTGTCATTTACCTCTGCAAAACTTGCACTCATCTCCTCCATGGCCGCTGCAACCTGATTAGTCTGAAGACTCTGGCTATCAGCACGATCGTGTGTTTCAACAATTGTTTGCATCAACGACTCACTTTCGGTGCTTATCGACGATGCAGAATCAGCCATCCTGCCAACAACCCCACCGGTTTCGGTGATCAAGTAATTAAGTGCCAGATCCAGTTTACCGATTTCATCTTGGCGTCCACAAAAAATGCTGCGTGCGATCGGGTCATCCATTATTTCAGTGGATTTATCCACAAGGTTTCGCAACGGCTTAGTCAAAGCGTAAATACCAAAACCACCAATCAAAGTCCCCAGAACAGCGACAACCACAGTTGGTAATATTATGGTCGCGAACGCACAGGTTATTGCAGTCAAAGCGCACCATATACTCAACCTAGCCACAAACCCGACTAATGGCATTTCAAGTTCTGCAACATTAGGACTTTGATTCAGTTTTGTGTATATCTTTTCTGCTGACGCAATTTGTTCAGTAGTCGGTTTTCGTCTGATAGATTGGAATTCGTGCAACTGCCCTTTTTCAAATACTGGCGAAATGTACGCATTAGTCCAGTAATATTTACCTGTTATGGTCCGGTTTTTTACCAGCCCCATCCAAGTCTTACCGGCATTAACACGTTGCCAAAGCGATTGAAAAACCGCCGCTGGCATATCTGGATGTCGAACAATATTATGCGGCTTGCCTCGTAGCTCACTTGCCTCACACTCTGACATGCTAGCAAAGACTTCATTAGCATATTTTATATTGCCTTTTAGGTCTGTAGTCGATAACAAAATGCAATCTTTGGTCATCGGTTGTTCAATATTAGATTCGGACTGCTGGCGCATTGCGATACCTTCCTTTATTGTTAGGATCGTATATTGACAAAACTAACAATGGGTTAGCTTGATTTAAATCAAATAAGTCACATCGCAGATCAGAGCTACATCTCAAATAGATAAATAATTAGACGTTGATTTGTACATTAAAAGCACTACAAACACCGATTGGAAACTGATAAATAGGATAAAAATAGTATTTTCTCTGTCTATTTTCGTCGATTCAATCAACTTCAGTTAGATATGGCAGTAAAAATACCCTAGACCCTAGGTTTATAATGTTGTCCTCTACATAATTAAAACCACCTTGCTAAAAACCCGAATAAAATGCTCAGGCACTTTTAAAATTCGCCACAAAAAATCCCCTACACTGCCGTAGAGGCTTTCGTCTTTGTGTTGGCGGAGTAGACGGGACTCGAACCCGTGTGCCTTCGGCACGCGAGACAGGCCACTTTCCGCTTAATAAAGAAGCTAACCAACTGAACTACGGCTCCTTTAGCTTTATCTTATCCAAACGAAAAAAGCCCCTACATTGCTGTAGAGGCTTTCGTCTTTGTGTTGGCGGAGTGGACGGGACTCGAACCCGTGTGCCTTCGGCACGCGAGACAGGCCGCTTTCCGTTTAATAAAGAAGCTAACCAACTGAACTACGGCTCCTTTAGCTTTATCTTATCCAAACGAAAAAAACCCCTACATTTCTGCAGAGGCTTTCGTCTTTGTGTTGGCGGAGTGGACGGGACTCGAACCCGCGACCCCCGGCGTGACAGGCCGGTATTCTAACCAACTGAACTACCACTCCTTTAGCAAATTGCCGAAGCATTTCACTAAATTCTTTATAGTCTCTGATATGTCACTATCAGTAGACTTTGACTTCACTTTCTAGAAAGTGGAAATCAAATTAGGCGCCTGGAAATGACCTACTCTCACATGGGGAAACCCCACACTACCATCGGCGATACTGTGTTTCACTTCTGAGTTCGGAATGGGATCAGGTGGGACCACAGCTCTATGGTTTCCAGACAAATTTGGTTATTACTTTCAGCTTTTAAAAAGCTAAAGGTAAAAAGTTTAGAAAGCTGTTACTCGCTACCGCAAGTAATATTAAATTATTGAGTCTTACACACACATTAAGTGCTTCTAATTCTGGTTTCTGTCGAAACATCAGTCTCATACAAAACCCATCAGGGTTGTATGGTTAAGCCTCACGAGTCATTAGTACAGGTTAGCTCAACGCCTCACAACGCTTACACACCCTGCCTATCAACGTCCTAGTCTCGAACGGCTCTTTAGAGGAATTAAATTCCTAGGGATGACTCATCTTAGGACTCGCTTCCCGCTTAGATGCTTTCAGCGGTTATCGATTCCGAACGTAGCTACCGGGCAATGCTATTGGCATAACAACCCGAACACCAGCGGTTCGTCCACTCCGGTCCTCTCGTACTAGGAGCAGCTTCCTTCAATCATCCAACGCCCACGGCAGATAGGGACCGAACTGTCTCACGACGTTCTGAACCCAGCTCGCGTACCACTTTAAATGGCGAACAGCCATACCCTTGGGACCGACTTCAGCCCCAGGATGTGATGAGCCGACATCGAGGTGCCAAACACCGCCGTCGATATGAACTCTTGGGCGGTATCAGCCTGTTATCCCCGGCGTACCTTTTATCCGTTGAGCGATGGCCCTTCCATACAGAACCACCGGATCACTATGACCTACTTTCGTACCTGCTCGACGTGTATGTCTCGCAGTTAAGCTGGCTTATGCCATTGCACTAACCGTACGATGTCCGACCGTACTTAGCCAACCTTCGTGCTCCTCCGTTACTCTTTGGGAGGAGACCGCCCCAGTCAAACTACCCACCAGGCACTGTCCCGAACCCCGATTCAGGGGCCGCGGTTAGAACATCAAAACTACAAGGGTGGTATTTCAAGGTTGACTCCACTTCATCTAGCGACAAAGCTTCAAAGTCTCCCACCTATCCTACACATGTAGGTTCAATGTTCAGTGCCAAGCTATAGTAAAGGTGCACGGGGTCTTTCCGTCTAGCCGCGGGTATACGGCATCTTCACCGCAATTTCAACTTCACTGAGTCTCGGCTGGAGACAGCGTGGCCATCATTACGCCATTCGTGCAGGTCGGAACTTACCCGACAAGGAATTTCGCTACCTTAGGACCGTTATAGTTACGGCCGCCGTTTACCGGGGCTTCGATCATGAGCTTCTCCGAAGATAACCCAATCAATTAACCTTCCGGCACCGGGCAGGCGTCATACCGTATACTTCCTCTTGCGAGTTTGCACAGTACTGTGTTTTTGATAAACAGTTGCAGCCACCTGGTATCTGCGACTGCCAACAGCTTAGGGAGCAAGTCCCATCACCGTCGGCAGCGTACCTTCTCCCGAAGTTACGGTACCATTTTGCCTAGTTCCTTCAGCCGAGTTCTCTCAAGCGCCTTGGTATTCTCTACCCAACCACCTGTGTCGGTTTGGGGTACGATTCCTACTAACCTGAAGCTTAGAAGATTTTCCTGGAAGCATGGCATCAACTACTTCAGTCCCTTAGGACCTCGTCATCAACTCTCAGCATTGCAATTTAATGCGTATTCCCGGATTTGCCTAAGAATACTGCCTACAGCCTTAAACGCGGACAACCAACGCCGCGCTAGCCTAGCCTTCTCCGTCTCTCCATCGCAGTTAGCAGAAGTACAGGAATATTAACCTGTTTCCCATCGACTACGCCTTTCGGCCTCGCCTTAGGGGTCGACTCACCCTGCCCTGATTAACATTGGACAGGAACCCTTGGTCTTTCGGCGAGGGAGTTTTTCACTCCCTTTATCGTTACTCATGTCAGCATTCGCACTTCTGATACGTCCAGTGTGGGTTACCCCTTCACCTTCAACCGCTTACAGAACGCTCCTCTACCGCTTGCTAGTAAACTAGCAAACCCATAGCTTCGGTGTATTGCTTAGCCCCGTTAAATCTTCCGCGCAGGCCGACTCGACTAGTGAGCTATTACGCTTTCTTTAAATGATGGCTGCTTCTAAGCCAACATCCTAGCTGTCTAAGCCTTCCCACATCGTTTCCCACTTAGCAATAACTTTGGGACCTTAGCTGATGGTCTGGGTTGTTTCCCTTTTCACGACGGACGTTAGCACCCGCCGTGTGTCTCCCGTATAGTACTCATTGGTATTCGGAGTTTGCAAAGGGTTGGTAAGTCGGGATGACCCCCTAGCCTTAACAGTGCTCTACCCCCAATGGTATTCGTACGAGGCGCTACCTAAATAGCTTTCGAGGAGAACCAGATATCTCCCGGTTTGATTGGCCTTTCACCCCCAGCCACAAGTCATCCGCTCATTTTTCAACATAAGTCGGTTCGGTCCTCCAGTTGATGTTACTCAACCTTCAACCTGCCCATGGCTAGATCACCGGGTTTCGGGTCTACACCTTGCAACTAAACGCGCAGTTAACACTCGGTTTCCCTACGGCTCCGCTATTCGCTTAACCTCGCTACAAAATGTAAGTCGCTGACCCATTATACAAAAGGTACGCAGTCACGGTCTCAAGAACCGCTCCCACTGCTTGTACGTATACGGTTTCAGGTTCTATTTCACTCCCCTCACAGGGGTTCTTTTCGCCTTTCCCTCACGGTACTGGTTCACTATCGGTCAGTCAGGAGTATTTAGCCTTGGAGGATGGTCCCCCCATGTTCAGACAAGATGTCACGTGTCCCGTCCTACTCGTTTTCACGTAAAGTTAGTTTTCATGTACGGGGCTATCACCCTGTGCCGCTGTGCTTTCCAACACATTCCACTAACACCCTCTACGCTTAAGGGCTAATCCCCGTTCGCTCGCCGCTACTAGGGGAATCTCGGTTGATTTCTTTTCCTCCGGGTACTTAGATGTTTCAGTTCCCCGGGTTTGCCTCACAACACTATGTATTCATGTTGTGATACTCACTTATGTGAGTGGGTTTCCCCATTCGGACATCGTTAGCTCAAATGCTTGTTACTAGCTCGCCAACGCTTTTCGCAAGTTACTACGTCCTTCATCGCCTCTGACTGCCAAGGCATCCACCATATACGCTTAGTCACTTAACCATACAACCCAAATAAGTCTCTATGAGAAATAATCGTTGCTTCAAGCGGGTAAGCTTAAAACAGTCGTATCGTAACTAATGGTTTCTACTTTCGCCAAAATTAGAATTTTTAACTCGTAACCGTTAAGTCACAAGCCAAGACACTTAATGTTTAAGTGTTTAGAACTCAATTTTTAATTTCGCGCTAATCCTATAAATAACAATACGATAAATCGTAGCTGCTATCCCTTTCAGATTAACACTATCAGCTTTCCAAATTTTTAAAGAACGGGCTTAAAAAAGCCAAAGATAAAGTTTTCGTTTATCTTTGGCATCTCTATCCAATGCATGCCTCACTTATCAGCTAGAAAAGTAAGTCTACTAAATCATCAAATGATAATTAGCAAAGTAAATGGTGGAGCTATGCGGGATCGAACCGCAGACCTCCTGCGTGCAAGGCAGGCGCTCTCCCAGCTGAGCTATAGCCCCATTTACATGCAGTCAAACAAAATACGTTAATACAAAATCTTCATTTAGGAGAAACAAAAGATTTTGGTGGGTCAGAGTGGACTTGAACCACCGACCTCACCCTTATCAGGGGTGCGCTCTAACCAGCTGAGCTACAGACCCAACGTATATTGCTCTTTCTTTATAACAAGCATATCTGTGTGAACACTCAAACGTATTTGCATACTTCAGATGTGAGTTAGTCGTATAGGTAAGGAGGTGATCCAGCCCCAGGTTCCCCTAGGGCTACCTTGTTACGACTTCACCCCAGTCATGAACCACACCGTGGTAAACGCCCTCCCGAAGGTTAAGCTATCTACTTCTGGTGCAGCCCACTCCCATGGTGTGACGGGCGGTGTGTACAAGGCCCGGGAACGTATTCACCGTAGCATTCTGATCTACGATTACTAGCGATTCCGACTTCACGGAGTCGAGTTGCAGACTCCGATCCGGACTACGACCGGCTTTGTGAGATTAGCTCCACCTCGCGGCTTTGCAACCCTCTGTACCGGCCATTGTAGCACGTGTGTAGCCCTACTCGTAAGGGCCATGATGACTTGACGTCGTCCCCACCTTCCTCCGGTTTATCACCGGCAGTCTCCCTAAAGTTCCCACCATTACGTGCTGGCAAATAAGGATAAGGGTTGCGCTCGTTGCGGGACTTAACCCAACATTTCACAACACGAGCTGACGACAGCCATGCAGCACCTGTCTCATAGTTCCCGAAGGCACACCAAAATCTCTTTCGGCTTCTATGGATGTCAAGAGTAGGTAAGGTTCTTCGCGTTGCATCGAATTAAACCACATGCTCCACCGCTTGTGCGGGCCCCCGTCAATTCATTTGAGTTTTAACCTTGCGGCCGTACTCCCCAGGCGGTCTACTTAATGCGTTAGCTTGAGAACCCAGTGTTCAAGACACCAAATTCCGAGTAGACATCGTTTACGGCGTGGACTACCAGGGTATCTAATCCTGTTTGCTCCCCACGCTTTCGTACATGAGCGTCAGTCTTTGTCCAGGGGGCCGCCTTCGCCACCGGTATTCCTTCAGATCTCTACGCATTTCACCGCTACACCTGAAATTCTACCCCCCTCTACAAGACTCTAGTTTGCCAGTTCGAAATGCAGTTCCCAGGTTGAGCCCGGGGCTTTCACATCTCGCTTAACAAACCGCCTGCGTACGCTTTACGCCCAGTAATTCCGATTAACGCTTGCACCCCTCGTATTACCGCGGCTGCTGGCACGAAGTTAGCCGGTGCTTCTTCTGCGAGTAACGTCACAGCTACTGGTTATTAACCAACAACCTTTCCTCCTCGCTGAAAGTACTTTACAACCCGAAGGCCTTCTTCATACACGCGGCATGGCTGCATCAGGCTTTCGCCCATTGTGCAATATTCCCCACTGCTGCCTCCCGTAGGAGTCTGGACCGTGTCTCAGTTCCAGTGTGGCTGATCATCCTCTCAGACCAGCTAGGGATCGTCGCCTTGGTGAGCCATTACCTCACCAACTAGCTAATCCCGCCTAGGTTCATCCAATCGCGGAAGGCCCGAAGGTCCCCTCCTTTCCCCCGTAGGGCGTATGCGGTATTAGCAGTCGTTTCCAACTGTTATCCCCCTCGATTGGGCAGATACCTAGGTATTACTCACCCGTCCGCCGCTCGACACCTCAGGAGCAAGCTCCCTTGTGTTTCCGCTCGACTTGCATGTGTTAGGCCTGCCGCCAGCGTTCAATCTGAGCCATGATCAAACTCTTCAATTAAAGTTTTTTGCTTTACTCGGTTAAGAGCAAAGCGGCTCAATGAATTATACTGTTTTTCAAATATCCGAAGATATTCGAAGTTTACATATTGCTATGGTCACTCAGTGGTTCATTGAGTTAATATTT
Source organism: Shewanella sp. KX20019 (assembly GCF_016757755.1). Classification (NCBI taxonomy): domain Bacteria; kingdom Pseudomonadati; phylum Pseudomonadota; class Gammaproteobacteria; order Alteromonadales; family Shewanellaceae; genus Shewanella; species Shewanella sp. KX20019. Next base: position 5,143,968 of record NZ_CP068437.1, read on the forward strand.
TTGATTGCCGACATTCCGAAGAACAGAAGGCAATTTCGAATAACTCAACACCTGTGAGTGCCCACACAGATTTGCTTGTCATATTGTTAAAGAGCGTGACATCAATCTTTCAGATGTCGCCGAAGACGCTAGGTCGTTGGCTTGAGGAGGCGTATTCTACACTCTCCAGTGTCGGCGTCAAGAGCTTATTTTAAGAAGTTTTTCAAGCGATGATTTCTTAATCAGAAGTCATAACCCGAAGCCCTTAAAGCGCTTGTCACCTGAATCAAATCTCCGAAGAAGTTTAACTCTCTAACACTGCTGCAAGTCCCGTACAACCTAAGCTGTTGGCCTGCTGTGCCGTGTCAGTGGGTGCGAATTATAGGGAATTCCTGAGCAAGCGCAAGGGCTTTTTTAAAAGAAAATGATCGCTTGCCGATCTTTTCACCAAGACGTCCATTTATGTGTATAAATCGTGCTTTTTATGATGATAATTGCGCCTATAAAGGAGAAGAATGTAGATAAAGTTCATTTTTTCAGCAACACACTAGTGTATTGGTTAATAATTCATTACCATAAGCAAGTTATTAACAGTAAGTTATCGATTCATTCATTTACACTTCAGAGACTATATATATGCAGAAGTCATTCTTTATCGTTTTAGCCGTTGCCATTATTGGTGCATTAGCTATTTTTCAGATCGCTCCAGATCTAAACGCTGCCATTGCTTTCTTTACTGGCGCTATCATCGCAAGCGTTATCTTTTCTATTCAATCTAAATCAGGGACGTCTGCTGCTACCAGTAACGAACCTTACACTGGCCCTACTATGACTTTATATGTAGGTAACCTGCCATACCGTGTTCATGAAGGTGAAGTGAAAGCTTTATTTGGTGAGTATGGTCCGGTCAACTCTGTTCGCTTAGTCCGAGATCGTAAAACAGGTCGCCGTAAAGGCTTCGGTTTTATCGAGATGTCAGAAGCTGGCGCTAAGAAAGCTATGTCTAAGTTAAACGAATATGATTTTCAAGAAAGAACACTAAAAGTTCGTGAAGCTAAATCTCAAGATTCAGATAAAGCAGAAAGCCAGGCATAGCCTAGCTAAGGCGTGTTGAGGAGCGAGGTTCGACTTTAGTGAACCCCTCTTCAACTAACCTTGATCTCAGCCCCAGCGCAATATCGTCCGCTGTATACACCGCTCTGTAATCCGTATCCCTATTACCCTTTGATTTACTAGCCCTTACATCTACTAGTAAATACGCGACCCGATCTGCTACCGCTTTACCCGAATCTAGCAAAGCAATGTGATTACCCAACACCTGTCTAATTTCCGGCGCCAGTATTGGAAAGTGAGTACAGCCTAACACCAAGGTGTCGAGTGCAGACTCTCGGATAGGCCCGAGTAGTAAAGCAAGCTTTGCCATATCGACCCTTGCTCCAGCTAATTTAGCTTCCGCCAACATGACCAGTTCGGACGAACCGAATAGATCAACTCTGCACTCCTCAGCAAATGCTTCAATTAGCTCCTTAGTATAAGGACGTTTAATCGTACCTGGCGTAGCAAGCAATCCGATATGTCGCTGTTTTGACATTTTTGCAGCTGGTTTAATTGCCGGAACCACGCCAACAATAGGAATAGATAACTGTTTCCTTAGTATGGGAAGCACTAGGGTACTAGCAGAGTTACATGCAACGACGACTATAGCCGCGTTAATCTGCTTTGCTTGTTCGCAGATAAGCGACACACAGCCAGTGATAAGTTCTGACTCTTCTAACTCGCCATAAGGCAGACGCGCATTATCAAATAGGTAGCAGCAGTCATGATCAGGTATCACTTTTCTGATCTCATCCAGAATGGATAATCCACCAATTCCAGAGTCAAAAATAAGAATAGGTCCAGACAAATGCGTTCTCCACTATATATGTAAATGCGTTCATATCACTGCCAAGTAGGGTCAGTTTCGGCAGAATTGGCTATATTGGTTAGAATTTTCCCACAAGCTTGGCTAAATCGGAAGCGAGAAACTGGACATCCCTGCTATCTAGTATAATATTCCGCCCCTAATTTAATGCTCACGGTGATCAAAATATGAATTTAGCAGCAATGAATCCTTCAACCTATGATGTGCAACTCGAAGCCAAGCGCGTCAAGCTAAAGCAGCTATTTGCCGATTTTGATACTCCAGAACTAGAATCGTTTGGTTCTGAGCCTGCCCATTATCGTATGCGTGCTGAGTTTAGAATGTGGCATGAAGGTGAAGACCTCTACTACTATATGTTCGATAAAGAGCTTAATAGTAAAGTGCGTTGCGATCAGTTCCTACCCGCCAGTGAACTTATCAACAAAATGATGCCTGTTTTGGTTGAACTATTAAAGCCTAACACTATCTTGCGTCATCGCTTGTTCCAAATTGACTTCCTGTCGACTCTCAGTGGCGAAATCTTAGTATCACTGCTTTATCACAAACAACTCGATAGCGAGTGGGAAGAGCAAGCTAAAATTTTAAAGCACACACTAAGTAGTCAGTTTAACGTTAACTTAATTGGTCGCGCTCGTAAGCAAAAGCTAGTTTTTGATAAAGACTTTGTCATCGAATCTCTTACCGTTGCTGGCGAGCAGTTGCAGTATCATCAAATTGAAAATAGCTTTACCCAGCCTAACGGCAAAGTATCAGTCAAGATGCTTGAATGGGCGATTGATGCAACGAAGAACAGTAGCGGTGATCTCCTAGAGCTTTATTGCGGTAACGGCAACTTCTCTATCGCACTGGCACAAAACTTTGATCGAGTACTAGCAACTGAACTCGCCAAACCATCGGTGGAGTCGGCGCAATACAATATCAAAATGAACAATGTTGAAAATTTGCAGATTATTCGAATGTCTGCGGAAGACTTTACTGACGCTATGGCGAAAAAGCGTAGCTATCGACGCCTAGCAGGTATCGATCTTGATGGTTACAACTGTAATACTATTTTCGTTGACCCACCTCGCGCAGGACTGGATGACAATACGGTTAAATTAGTACAGGGTTATGAGCGTATCGTTTATATCTCATGTAATCCAAATACACTGTTAGAGAATCTAAAAGAGTTGAGTAAAACGCACAAAATCACTCGATTCGCCCTATTTGATCAGTTCCCGTATACCGATCATATGGAGTCTGGTGTTTTTCTAGAAAAGAGATAATACCCCTAACAAAAAACGGCACCCAATTGGATGCCGTTTTTGTTATTGTGCTCGCTACTTATGCTCTCTTTTACTCTGTAGCGCATCTGCACCTTTAGCAATCATATGCAGTTGAATCACTAATCGGTCAGCCAACACTTTGCGGTCTGTGCGTTTCATATCTAGTGCTGCAGCTCCAGCATTAAAAACCAAGGTAACCAATGCTTCGGCTTGCGCATGCGCTAAGTCAGGCGCTCTATTGGCTGTTGCTTCGGTGTAGTGCGCTAATTCAGAAATAAAGTGCTCTATCTCTCTCGCCACCGCGCCTCTAAATGGAGCTGAAGTACCAGAGCGCTCATGCAAAAGAATGCGAAACACGTTTGGGTTCGATTCCATCACTTCCATAAAGGTCTCAACCGAAATACGGATGACACTGCCACCCGCCTCTGCTCGTTGACGGCCTTTACGCATCATTTGTCGTAAAGTAAGTCCACCCTCATCAACCATGGTTAAACCAAGCTCATTCATATCTTTAAAGTGACGATAAAATGAGGTCGGAGCAATATTGGCTTCGCGCGCGACTTCGCGCAAACTCAGGCTAGAAAAGCTACGTTCAGCACTCAACTGATTAAACGCTGCATCGACAAGTGCGCGTCGAGTCTTCTCTTTCTGTTGTGCTCTTATGCCCATGTTGAACCTACTCACAAAAATTATGTTTCGAATAGTAACGCTTTTTCAGATAAAACGCAGCATCAACAAACTTGACCCCAGATGTTATCCAAGTTAAATTAGCGTACAGCTGTACGCTCAACTTGAGATTATAAACAATAATGAAAAAACCTCCTCTAATTTGGATGAATGTGAGTCTATTTAGCATCACATTCGCCAGCGCTGTAATATTCGTTCCTTGGTATGGGATCGCCCATGGTTTTGATGCCATAGAGTGGGTAGCCTTTATCGCACTGGCTTTTGCTAGTGGCTTGTCGATCACTGGCGGCTACCATAGACTCTGGTCTCACCGCACATACAAAGCCCATGCTTCAGTACGCTTCCTCTATGCCCTTGGAGGCGCTTTGGCGCTACAAAATAGTGCGCTACATTGGTCATCAGATCATCGAGTTCACCATAAGCATGTCGATAACAATGACAAAGACCCCTATTCCGCTAAAATGGGGTTTTGGTATAGTCATATCGGCTGGATGCTACGTGAATATCAATCTCAGCGTTACCATGACTACAAAAATGTGCGCGATCTACAGAATGACAAAATTGTGATGTGGCAGCATAAATACTACCTACCGTTACTGATCATCATGAATTTTGGCCTGCCTATTTTACTTGGTTGGTTAAATGGCGACATCCTCGGCATGTTACTCCTCGCGGGTTTGCTGCGCTTAGTGGTGGTGCATCATTGCACTTTCTTTATCAACTCGCTTGCCCACATTTGGGGGTCACAGCCTTATACCGATAAAAATACTGCACGTGATAACGGCTTTATCGCCCTACTAACCTACGGCGAGGGTTACCATAACTACCATCATATTTTTGAGAACGACTACCGTAACGGTATTCACTGGTGGCAGTATGATCCAACCAAGTGGTTAATTGATGGCCTAGCATTAGCTGGCCTGACCCATAGTCGACGTGTTGTGCCGCAAGAGCGCATTGAAAGTGCTCGCTTACAGATGCAGTTAAAGCGCACTCAAAATAAGGTCGCTCATCTACCAAATAGCGACGAAATAGTCGAAAAGCTACAAGCTGAATATGAAACACTTAAAGCCCATTTAGCTGAATATTACGATGCCAAAAAGGTATTACTCGAAGCCAAGCGTAAACAATTGGCTAATAGAGACCTTATGGCGGAAGTCAAAGCCCTCAAACTTCAATTTAAACAACAACAGAAGAGTTGGCACAACCTTACCGCAAGCTTTGGTTAACATTGAAGCCACTCTATCGAGTGGCTTTTTATTACACTTATGAGCAAGATACCCCCTCAGCATCAACTTCCCTAGCGACTTCATTGAAGTCATCGGGTGATGGGTCTATGATGATCGGCTAATTAGCTTCTTTTAGGGCGTTTCAAGCTCATGTCAGATCAACAAATCAAACTTACCGAGTATAGTCACGGCGCAGGTTGTGGCTGCAAAATTTCTCCTAAAGTGCTTGGCACAATACTAGCAACTCAATTGCCAGTATTTGACGATCCTAAACTGCTTGTCGGTAACCAGACTCGTGATGATGCCGCCGTTTACCAACTGAATGAAACTACTGGCATTATTAGCACCACAGATTTCTTTATGCCGATTGTAGATGATCCATTCACGTTCGGGCGCATCGCTGCGACCAATGCAATCAGCGACATCTATGCGATGGGCGGAACACCGATGATGGCAATTGCTATCTTGGGCTGGCCAGTCAATAAATTACCCGCTGAAGTCGCACAACAAGTAGTGGATGGTGGCAGACAAGCCTGCGCAGATGCAGGTATTATGCTGGCAGGTGGTCACAGTATCGATTCGCCAGAGCCTATTTTTGGCTTGGCCGTCACCGGACAGATACCGCTGGAAGAGCTTAAAAAGAACAATACCGCTAAGGTTGGAGACAAGTTATATCTAACTAAACCGCTTGGTATTGGCATTCTAACGACTGCGCAAAAGCAGAAGAAGCTGGCAGATGCAGATCTTAATACCGCTGCAGATGCTATGTGCCAGCTCAATATTCTTGGCCCTGCTATCGCCAAGATCCCTCAGGTCAACGCATTGACTGATGTTACCGGGTTTGGATTAGCTGGACATCTTCTAGAGATGTGTCACGGTGCAGATCTTGGTGCCAAAATTGATATCAGCCTGCTGCCACTATTACCGAATGCACAACAATATTTAGCAATGGGCTGTATCCCTGGAGGAACCCACAGAAACTTCGATAGTTATGCTGAGCACCTACCTCCGTTAACGGATGAGCAGAAAGCGATTATTTGCGATCCTCAGACAAGTGGCGGCTTACTGATTTCAGTTTCAGCTGACGGCGAAGCCGAGCTACAAAAATTACTTGGCGATAACGGCGTAGAACCTATCTGCATCGGCCAACTTGTCGAAAAAACAGCAACGACTGTGGAGCTTATCTAATGCCACTCAACATTGTGAGCGCAACTGAATACCGACGAATACTCGTCAGTGATCATCCTATAATGGATGCGCGAGCACCTGTTGAATTTGACAAGGGCGCTTTTCCAGCCAGTAGCAACCATCCGCTAATGGAAGATGAGGAGCGAAAACTTGTTGGCACCTGTTATAAAGCTAAAGGCCAAGAAGCTGCCATTGCGCTTGGCCACTCGCTAGTAACCGGAGCGGTTAAACAGCACAGGCTTGATGCTTGGCTGAGCTATTTTAGCCAAAACCCTAATGCTTACCTGTACTGCTTTCGTGGTGGCCTGCGATCTAAATTAACCCAGCAATGGTTGAAAGAGGCAGGCATTGATGTCCCCTTTATTGAAGGGGGCTACAAAGCGATGCGTCAGTTTTTGATTGAAACCATAGATAATGCACCAAGCCAAAAGCCGATGTTAATCCTAAGTGGGATCACCGGCAGCGGCAAGACTGATTTTTTATTGCAACGCAATGATGCCGTCGATCTAGAGGGTATTGCCCACCATCGTGGCTCAAGCTTTGGCCGTTACCATGAACCTCAGCCAACACAAATTAATTTTGAGAACGCACTTGGGGTAGCACTGCTAAAACATCAAGATAGCGATGCCAAACATCTGCTACTTGAAGATGAAAGTTTTCTTATTGGTCGCTCCGCACTGCCAAAGCCTTTCTATCATGGGATGCAAGCAGCTAGCATTGTGGTGTTAGATGAGCCATTAGAAGCCAGACTACAACGCTTGCTTAACGAGTATGTACATAAGATGCATAGCGGCTATATTGAGCGTTTAGGTGAAGAAGCGGGATTTAATGCATTCGCAGAATACCTTGCATTAAGTATTAGTGGTATTAAAAAACGCCTTGGCGGAAAACAGCATGATGAATTCCAAGCCATCATCACTAACGCACTTAACATTCAACAAAGCCGTGGCGATAGCACTGCGCATCTTGAATGGATTGAATTGCTGCTAAATAAGTATTATGACCCTATGTATCAATATCAAATTGATAAAAAAGCGCAGCGTATTCTATTTAAAGGCAACCACGCTGAAGTTCACCAGTGGTTAGATGCAATCTAAAAAGCATCAATCGGTTATCAGCCAAAGATTGCAGGTAACCGATTGCTCATACCGAAAAGCTCACTTCTATTTCTCCTCTTAGCCCACTGCCTGACTTATGTTCGATACTACACTTAATTGTTTTAGCGTTTTCTATGGAGGGCTGAGCTTGGACGCCCGCGATGCAGACCAATACTGGTGCAACTCCTGAGCATACAGCACCTTCCCACGGACGCTGATTAATAATGTAGCCCAGCAAACCGGTTTGTGGTGGGTTTTGTGGTTCGATCACGAAGTACACAGATCGATTAAACATGCCGTGAATAGCGAGTAAACTTTGCCAATTGAGTGAGACTGATTCGACAACTAACGGAATGCTTTTATCCTGCAGTAACGGGGTAACTTGAGCCTTATTAAACACTGTCACCCGATTCAACACGCGGCGCACAACATAACTCATTGCGCTGACCACAAGCTCAGGCCAACAAACAAAAAACAGCAAAAGCACCAACATATTACCCCAGGCAAGCAGTAAAAATAGTTGCTCTATATTCCACTGCAATACATTTAAGACTAGCATCGCAAAAATGGCTGATGTCACCATAAAGAGTGCATTGATGATGTTGTTACTGGCAATAGCTTGCGCGCACTCTGTTTCGTCAGCACGAGCTTGAATATAGGTATATAAGGGCACAATAAACAGACCACCGCCAATGCCTATCATGAATAGATCAAACATGAGGCGGTAATGGCTAACCTCGGCGATAAAGGCGCTGATATCAAATACCGGATCTGACGCTAAAACCACGGGTAACGCGCTATACAGATCAATACCAAAGTAGCCCAGCATAATAATACCGATAGGGGCGACACCTAATTCGACCCGCTTAAATGACAAACGCTCACAAACAAAAGAGCCGATGCCTATGCCTACGGAGAACAGTAGTAGTAACAGAGACACCACGGTTGGATCTGCATTAAGCGTGATTCTGCTAAAGTTGGGGATCTGGGTTAAATAGGTTGCCCCCACAAACCAAAACCAACTAATAGCCAAGATTGCAAACCAGATATCTTTGTTTTTTCTCACCTTACGAATGCTAGCAACTGTCGCCGAGATGATCGAAAATTTGGGTTTTACACTATTGTGCGTCGGCACATTTGGGATCATCCAACTGGCAAGCATACCAAGCAGAGCCAGCATCAAGACGCTGCCAGCTGCCCAATAAGTAGCATGATCACTCGCAACAATCAGCCCCGCTGACAACGTGCCGCTTAAGATGGCTAAAAACGTGCCCATCTCTACCCAAGCATTGCCCGAAACAAGCTCATTTTCTTGCAGGACACGTGGCAGTAATGAGTACTTAACGGGGCCGAAGTATGCCGACTGCGTTCCCATAAGAAACAGCAAAAGCAACATAATAAGAAAACTATGGGAGAGTATGGCGAACACAGCCGCCGACATAATCAAAAATTCGAGAGCCTTAAGGCGACGAATAAGTACCGCTTTATCAACACTATCGGCAACCTGGCCCGCATGAGCGGAAAATAGTAAAAATGGCAGAATAAACAAACCCGCAGCAAGGTTTACAAATAGATGAACATCTATCGGTAGAGCCTCCACTTGCGAGTAACTCACCATCAGTAACAGCACATTTTTAAATACGTTGTCATTTAGTGCCCCTAAGCACTGAGTCATAAAATAGGGCAAAAATCGGCGACTAAATAACATAACGTTCCTTTTGAAAAGACTGGCGCTATTTTAAGCTCAAATAGAACGCTTCCAATAAAAAAGCCATCACACTGTGATGGCTTTAGGCTACTGCTGACTTAGCTCTCAGCAGTTAGGATCTCGTCCCAGGCTAAATTCGGTGAACCCACAACAATAAAATTTGGATTTTCTAAACTTTCACGCTCATTATAGCTAAGGGGCTGCAGCTCAAGATCCATAATCTGTCCGCCCGCTTCCTCCACAATAATCTGCGCAGCACCTGTGTCCCACTCTCCAGTGGGGCCAATACGAACATAACTATCAGCGCGGCCTTCTGCCACCAAGCAACTCTTCAATGCAGCTCCGCCAAGCACCACAAGCTCACAGTGTTTATTTTGGTTAAACAACTTAATGACTGATTGAGGATCTTGGCGCCGACTTACCGCTAATCGCAACGGGCTATTATCATCTTTGTTGATCTGACGACTACTGATACGTAGATCATTACCTTTGACCCGCTTATAAGCACCTAATCCGGCGATAGCGTAATAACACACCTCAGTCATCGGCGCATACACCACGCCAACAATTGGACGGTTGTGCTCGACCAGTGCGATGATGACCGAGAAATCACCACTGCCCGCAATAAATTCACCGGTACCATCGAGTGGATCAACCAACCAATATCGTTGCCAGTCACAGCGCTCTGTAAAAGAGATATCCGCATCCTCTTCCGATAGCACCGGGATATCAGGGGTGAGCTGGTTCAACGCTTTGATAATAATATTATGCGCTGCAATATCAGCCGAAGTAACTGGAGTGTTATCTGACTTTATCTCGCGTTCATAATCACCTTGCTGGTAAATATCACGGATTTTCTTACCCGCCATAGTGGCGATTTCAATAACTTGATCGATGTAACTCTCTGGCTTCATAACTACTCCAACAGCCTCACTACCTGGATATGTTTGTTGAACTACTTTAGTTGTAGATGCTTTTGCGCCAAAAATAAAGCACTTACACTACGTGACTCAGAAAAATCCTGCTCTTGTAATAAACTCAACCACTGCTCAAGTGGCCATTTGACCAACTCTATCGGCTCGGGTTCATCCCCTTCTAGCTCATTTTGATAAAGATCTTCAGCCAGAAATATCTGCATTTTACTGGCAAAATATCCAGGCGCTAAGCTTAACTCCATCAAATGAGTCAGTTTTTTTGATCCAAAACCAATCTCTTCCTGCAACTCTCGGTTGGCAGCCTCCGCAGCGGTTTCACCCGGGTCGATGAGTCCTTTAGGAAAACCAAGCTCGTAACTGTGCGTACCCGCGGCATACTCTCGCCCTAGCAACAGCTGCTCTTGATCCAGCACTGGGACCACCATGACCGCACCACGGTTATTTCCTTTCATCCGCTCGTACTGACGTTCGACTTGGTTAGAAAACCTTAAATGCACCTGTTCAATTTGAAATAGTCTGCTCTTGGCGACGACTTCAGCATGCAATATTTCTGGTTTAACGTTCTTTTGAGTCATACACATCCCAGTGTTGATGCAGATAAATTAGCGAGATCAGCGATACCAATTCCAATAAGTATGTGGCCAATTCAGAGCTTTCTCAGGGCTTTCAATACTAGGCGCATTGCTGAAGAAATGGTTACTTCCTTTTGAGACAATGCAACGCTGGAGTGGACGTCCTGAGAAGCTCACATCGTGCGGGTTTTAAATCTCTTTATGCTGCGCAAGTGGCTTTCGAAATAGAATAACTATTAACAACAATCCACTTGCTTGCCTACTGTGATTTAAATTCCCGCTGAATGACCAACTATTTATTGGAATTGGTATGACAATATTACTATTCTATCCCCAATCTACAACCTGAATTTTTAGGATCAGCAAACTATGTTCCCATGGCGCGAAATTGATACCGTACTACTCGATATGGATGGCACCCTGCTTGACCTCCATTTCGATAACCATTTTTGGCTAAGCTTGATCCCCAAAGCACTCAGTGAACAGCGCAATATCTCCGAGAAAACCGCAATGGAATGGGTTGAGAAAAATTACCAAAACGTAGAGGGTACCTTAGACTGGTACTGCTTAGACTACTGGGAGCAGAAGATGGGGTTAGATATTATGACCCTACATGAAACACTCGTAGATAGGATCCAACTGCGCCAAGATAGCTTACCGTTTCTGTATGCTTTAAAACGAGCGGGTAAAAACCGTATTTTGGTCACCAATGCTCATCCTAAGGGCTTAGCGCTAAAACTGCAGCATACCGACTTAGCACTAGGGCTCGATGAGATGATCTCTAGCCATGATACGGGTTACCCAAAAGAGCATCCGCTGTTCTGGCAGCAACTATTTAGCCGTTTCAACTTAGATCCAAGTCGTTGCTTATTCATTGATGACAATGAAGCGATTCTGGCGGCCGCTAAACTAGCTGGAGTGGGTTATCAATTGGGTGTTGCCAATCCAGATAGTAACAAGCCCAACAAACAGTTTAGCGACTTTCCGGCCATAGCAGACTACCACCATCTGTTAGACGATTTACTTGCCGCTGAAAACCTTAATTAAGTGGGCTTATCCGATCAAAAAAAGGCACTTAAAAGTGCCTTTTTAATCATTAACAATACTGTTTAGATAGGTAACCGACCTTGATAAGTTATTGGGTAGTAGCCTTGGCTATCTTTTTTACCTAAAAACCCCAGTGCTTTTTTCAAATCATCCGGCTGAGTATTCACTTCTCGTATCTTGGCATTTACCTGCATCATCTTATTATCAGCTAATACGATGGTGCCATCTAACCCCAACCCATTAAGCTTTTCATCTGTGGCTAACTGCACATTGCCATCGATGCAACTTAAGCCTAATGCGATGTCACCGAGTGGGTAATTACCAAACTGATTGGTTACTTTTACCTTATTTAAAAACAGCTTACCAACTAACTGCTCGCACCAAGGTAATCCTTGACCAAAAGTATCAACTAACGCACTAACATCACCATTGATCTTGGTTTTAAACGGTAAACGTGTATTACCAAGTAAAAAATTACTTGGCGCTTCAAAACGTAAACCACTGACATCAAGCCCGCCAAACGAATAAGCGACAACAGCTTTGCCGTTAACAGCACTGCTACGGGTACCGATACTAATGTCTGCCTTAATCGCTCCAGTCAATAATGACGCGATACTTAAATCCCAATGAATCAGTTCAACTTGGCGCTTTTTCACGCTAAGCATATCAATGCTACCAGACCAAACTGTACCCGACACCCCGCTGATAACAATGTTTGCAGGGATTGGTGCCAACTTAACTGCCATACTCGCAGGAAACAAGACCACTAGGAACACCAAATAGATGAAAAAACCTAGCACTATTTTTTTAACTAATTTCACAACTACATCCTACTTGGATAACTGAATTCGGCGAACATTTACAAAACCAGGCGTATCAGACTCAGCCAAATCGAGACTCTCTAGAGACAACCCCTGATTTTGAACCAACTCACTAAGGTAGCTAAGCAAGGTGTCGAAAGGAACTTCGTCCATCCATACTTGGATTTTATTTCCTTGCGGCTGCATCCGGGTAATGGTCAAACCAAAACTGCCTGCAGTTTGGTTAACCGCGGCACTTAAGCTGCCCTTAAAAGCGCTAGCTTGACCAGTCTGTTTCAAGCCTTCGATACGGTTAGCTGTTTGCTTTACATAATTGAGAGTACTAAGTTGCCCTTCAAGATTACGCTGCGCCTCAGTTTCGGCGTTAGCGATTGGGGTCCAAATACCCCAATACAAAATGCCGATCAATAACACTACGCCACACGCACTGACCATCTGTTTTTCACGCAGAACCAGTCCAGCCCACCATACTTTAATGTTATCCATCTTATTTGCTCCTTATGGTTAAGGTGCTAGTGACTTCTGATTCACCGCTATTCATTGCACCGCCATCGAGCTTGTATGAGCGGGAAATTATCTCTTTAAACTTTTCAATCTGATCGTAACTCTTAGCCTTAACCTGCATGCGGATCTCGCTACGACCACTGTCAAAGCGTAATGAGGTTGGTTTTAAATCCGTGACTTGAGAAAATGCTGTTTTTGTTCCTTCCAGCATCGCAAAAAATTCACTACCACTGCCGCCACCTTGCATCTTACGTACATAGCTTTCCATTTGAGCACGCAGGTTAACGACGCGAGAACTGCCCGGAATAACCTGTTTATAGATCTGTTCGCTCTGCACCTTTACCGCATCAGCTTTAGTATTCATCTGATGGATATTGAGCCCTTTATTGACCAGCGCCAGCACCACCACAACAGCAAATACCACGACGGCATTGCGCCATAGACTCAAGTGCTTGCCATATTCGCGCTTAGGTTGATAAACGCCAGACAATAGGTTCATTGGCGCATTGAGTATACCTCGAGCGAGCACCAGCATAGGCAGATCGAGCGGCTGCTCTTTAACCTCGGCTCCTGTCAACGCCAATTCGGTATAACCAGCAACTGTGGTTGCCTCTGCACTATCGGCTAACAATAGTGGCAAAGCCAAATCTAACCAGTCTTTGTTTAGACTGACACCGCTACCCTCTCCCGTTCTAAGCAAAATATCTTGGCCAAAGGTAATCGCGGCCCAGTTACATTCCGCCAGCGGCAGTGCTAAGCAATCAGGTACGATACATTTGGCTTTAAGGCCTGCGTCGGCTAGCCATTCAATCCAATTTTGCATCTGCTCATGGGCGACAACCGCAATACTGAGAGCATCACCTTGACGTGGCCCGACAACAAAATGCAGTTCATCAACATCTTGTGCCAAATTTTCTTCCAGCATAAAAGGTAATGCTTTAATCGCTTGACGCTGCCCCTTTTCCGGCAGGTTTACCGTGGTTAATGTGATGCTAGATGCTGGGACTAAAACGTCAACCGCACGGTTACCCGCTCTTTCAGTAAGCGTTGACAGCGCACTGGCATCACTGAGCTCGCCAGAACCTATAATTTCTTGCTCCTGTTCAGACCAAATGAGCCACGAACATGGTTGCTCAAATGATTGTCCTAAACGGATGAATAGTCTTTCACTCACTGTTCTGTCTCCACGAGTCTCTTTAACTCATTAAAGGACTGTTGTTATTTTTGTCCGCCAAACTGCCGGGATAACACTTCTAATTTTTTGCTATCGCCTTTGAGCACACTTTCAAGCCTAAATACCGCGCTATCAACCTTGGCCCCCGCTTCCAGCAAAAAATAACTACTGGTCACGCCAAAGCTTGATTTTAGCTGTGCATCACTGGCTAAACTGGTGATAGAGGAGTTTTCCCAAAACTCATCTATTGTTTCAAAACCGTCACCAGGGCGCTGGTTAATGATGCTTTCGGCTTCACCCACCGAAATTTTATTATCGAGCATGCCAGCAATTAAAGCGGCGTGCTCGACAGGCACAGTATTAACATTTAGCACCTGGGTGTTATTACCCGGTACAGCACAAACGTAAGGCGCTATTTTCAGATAGATATCTTGAGTAAAGCCCATCACGGCGCGCAGTTCACTCTTGTGGCTCATCAAGGTATTAGCCGCGCGATAAGGGACATTACGCGACTCATACTCGGCATCTTCAGCACCGTATGGCCCAGCAGTCATATCCTCATCGATATAATCTTTCAAGGTGTGCGCTAAGCGCTCGGCGGCAAAATCATCCATACCCAATGCGACTAACAAGCCCTTAAACTGCACCGCAGGCAAAGGCATTTTGGGTTGACCATTTTCTACTTTCTTGGTCATTTGTGACAACGCATTTAGGTTAAAACATGACTGCATATCACTAATTTTACCGGCTATCTCACCCTTTTCAGCGGGGAAAATCACATCGGCTTGCGCCCAATACTGCTGCATATGCACAGTATCTGAATCGTCCAAATCTTGTTTCAGTACTTTCTTGGCTATCTCTTCGGCGGATATGGCGTACCAAAACGCTTGATCGTATTGCGCTAAATTTATCGTGCGTCTGACAGACAACTGGTTGCGAGAGGTGATATTGGTGGCAATAATTGCCACCATAGCCACAATCAATAACACCACAATGAGTGCAACGCCACCTTGTTTAGTCGGCATAGTAGATGACCTAATCAACCTTTTTTGCCCTCTTCGGAACTGTCATCGCCGTTGCTGCCATTATTTCCACCGCTGTTACCATTAGAGCCACTAGAACCACTACCTGCAGGCGCACCTAACGGCAGCAAAAACTTACGCTGCACCTTGCCTAGGTCTTCAAACTCAATTTCCATGGCTATCGCCTTGGGCAGATTGGTAGCGTCTGTCTTGCGCTCCCACTTATCTTCAGTGAAAAAAGCGTACTCCACAGAGATAACCTTTTCCATTATTACGGTTTTAATCGGTTCTGCACCTACTTCAGGTTCTGGGTAGGGGTAATACCAACGCTGCAGTTGCTCGTCAATCACCACATAAGCAACTGACTGCAAGCTGCCTCGAGGCAACATTCCATCTGGGTTGAGCCAGCCCAACCGGAAGAAAACCAATGACTCAGATTCGGAGTCGAGCATATTGTCACCGGCCTGAAATACTGTGGTAGCACGCCCCCCTTCGAGCAGTCTTGGCGTACGAGCCACCATCTGATTTAGATCGCGCTCAATGATCCCAAAACCTTGTTGCATCGCTTTTAATTTGCCCGCGAACTCGCGAGTCACAACGTCGTTTTGTAATACCGTGTGCAATACCGTATTTGCGGCAAGCCCTAACATGGCAAAAATTGCAATGGCGATCAGCATCTCTAGCAGCGTAAAGCCACGATTAGATCTAGTCTGATTTAAGGACATAACTGCTCACCTCAGCAATGACACGATCAAAACGCTCATCGTCACTGATGGTTATTCGTATCATTCTAAAATTATCATCGGTTGTCTTAACAACCTGTTTGCGCCAGTACCAATCTTTGCCCGCTAACTGTTCTTGACCATCTTTACGACCAATATCAGGAAACGTTGGCTCTAAACGAGCTTCAACCATTTGGTTATGCGCTACCCACTGTGCCATGGTGCGCTCTTCCAAGATCGGCATATTGGCCATCTGCTCGCCTAAACTCTTGGTAATTGATACCGCGGCAATAGAAAAAACCGCCAAAGCGACAATGACTTCAAGCAGGGTCATACCGCGCTGCTTATTAAACATAAGCACTTATGCTATTGCTAGTGTTTGTAAATTGCAGTGAATAGCTAGAGTTCATCATCTTCATGATCCAATTTTAATCTCCCCAACACATCGCCGACCACAACCACTTCGATCTCTTTATCCATTTCATTCTTAGTCACAAATGACAGCTCAAAGGCACTCATTTCGCCACTTGGGAACAGCAAGATTTGCGGCTCCGGATATTTCTTTTTATCGTCAGCTGACTTTTCAATCAGAGGTTCATCAAACCAGCTGTCATCCTCTTCGTCGTCTTGCACTAGCGGTAAACCATCCAGTACAAGATGCAACTCAATCCCAGGCTCCATCTGTTTTGCAGATAAAAGTCGGTCTTGCTCTAAGCGTTTCCATTTACCCTCTTCGTCGTAATAGACATATTCATAACTGTCTTTTTCGACCACAATGCCGATGAATTGGCCACTGAGTACTGTTTCATCTAGCACCATCTCTGCTGACATCATAAATTGCACCGCCAGACGTTCGAGCCCTTTCTGTTGGCTGGCGCCGCCCATACTTAAGGTCACAGCTGACGCCGCTAACCCCATCAGTAACACAACGAGCAACACCTCCATTAAGGTGAAGCCCGCTTGACGTGCTCGAGCAACGCGTGGCAATGTCATATTATTGGAAGTTCTGCAGATTCCAGTTACCAATATCATCTTCTGTACCGGCCTGACCATCAGGTCCTACACTGAAGATATCTAACTTACCATTTTCACCCGGACTTAGAAGCAGGTAGTCATTGCGCCATGGATCTTGTGGTAAACGCTTAACATAGCCATCTTCACGGTAGTTACGTGGCTCTGGCGACATATTTGGCTTCTGCACTAATGCTTCAAGACCTTGCTCTGTCGATGGATAGATACTGTTATCTAATCGATACATATCTAGCGCATTTTCCAGCGCGATAATGTCTGAAACTGCTTTTTGTTGATCGGCTTTATCTTTGTTGCCCATCAAGTTAGGCACAACCATTGAGGCCAAAATACCTAGAATAACGATAACCACCATCACTTCTAAAAGCGTAAAACCTTTTTGTTTACTACGAGTTTGCATTAAAAAATGTCCTTTAACTGAATGACTTAAATATCTCGCGATATGGCAATGCCAACATCGAAAATTTACGTTAACCACCGATAAGATTATTCAGCGCTAAAATCGGCTGAAGAATCGCTAACACAATAAATAGAACTACCGCTGCCATGCTAACAACCAACATAGGCTCAAAGACACCAAGAGCAATGGTAACATTTGACTCAAACTCACGATCTTGGTTATCTGCAGCTCGCTCCAACATCTGTTCGAGTTGGCCACTTTTTTCACCCGAGGTAATCATATAGAGCATCATTGGCGGGAAAAGTTTAGTATTTGCTAAGGCAGTACCCAAACTCGTGCCCTCGCGCACCCGCAGAGTGGCTTCTTCGACGGCGGCTTTTACTCTTACATTAACCAATACATCACTCGCAATACGCATGGCATCAAGCAGTGGCACCGAACTCGCGGCTAAAATACTTAAGGTACGCGCAAAACGAGCGGTATTTAAACTCTTACTGACTTTACTGATCACAGGCAAGCGCAATAATAGCGTATCGTATTTCATTCTATTGGCTGGTACCACGAGTAAGCGCTTCAATAACACAAACATTCCGATAAGCAGCCCAAGAACCAGCAAGCCGTAATCTCGGATGAAATCTGACGCACTAATGAGTAACTCAGTGGTCCACGGTAGCTCTTGCCCCATATGCTCGAACTGACCAACGACCTGTGGCACCACGGCCGCGAGTAAAATGGCGATCACGCCAACCGCAACAACCGTTAACACGACCGGGTAGATCATCGCTTGAGTCATCTTACTTTTCAGTTGTTGACGACGTTCGGTATAGTCAGCAAGGCGGTTTAAGACCACTTCTAAGTGACCCGATTTTTCGCCTGATGCCACCATAGCGCGATAGAGTTCATCAAAAATATGCGGAAACTCCGCCATGGAGTCGGCTAGGCTGTAACCCTCAACAACACGTGAACGAACCGCCATAATCATGCTGGCTAAACGATCTTTTTCACATTGTTGACCAACCGCTTTAAGCGCCTCTTCTATCGGCAAACCCGCGGCGACCAAGGTGGCAATTTGACGGGTAAGCAGGGCCAATTCAGACACAGATATGCCGCGTTTAAAAAAGCTCGCGCCAGCAGATTTAGCTTTACTCTCTTTTTCTACCACTGGTGTTATTTCCAGCGGCATCAAACGTAACTCTCTTAGTTGGCCTCGGGCATGCCTCGCGGTATCAGCTTCAACAACACCTTTTTGTTGCTTGCCGGCCTTATCTAATGCTTTATATTCAAATGCTGGCATCGGTTATTCCTCGCGAGTAACACGCAGCACTTCTTCAAGGGTCGTTTTCCCTAGCAGTACTTTACTCATACCATCATGACGAATACTTGGTACCGTTTTGCGAATATGCTTCTCAATCGCTAACTCGCCGCGACCGGTATGGATCAATTCACGCACACTATCATCGACAGTGAGCAGTTCATGGATCCCCGTACGACCGCGATAACCATTATGACCACACTCTTTACAACCTTTAGCGCGGCAAATGGTGCGTGGGTCATCAAGTGCAATACCCAGCAGCTCTCTTTCACGCTCGTCAGGTACATGCTCCTCTTTACAGTGCTTACATAAGGTTCTAATCAGTCGCTGCGCGAGTACGCCCAGCAAGCTCGACGACACAAGAAAAGGCTCAACACCCATATCTTGTAAACGTGTAATAGAACCTGAAGCAGTATTGGTATGCAGTGTTGATATCACCATGTGACCGGTCAACGAAGCTTGTACTGCAATTTGTGCCGTCTCTAAATCTCGAATTTCACCAATCATCACCACATCGGGATCTTGACGCAAGATAGCACGCAGACCGCGAGCAAATGTCATATCAACTTTGGTGTTGACCTGCGTTTGACCAATACCCTCTAACTCGTACTCAATAGGATCTTCGACAGTTAGAATATTGGTATCAATGGAATTGAGTTCAGTTAGGCCTGCATACAGGGTGGTACTTTTACCCGAACCTGTAGGCCCTGTGACCAAGATAATACCGTGGGGTTTGCGGATAAGTTCATCGAACTGCACTCGGACATCTTCAGTCATACCCAGCTGAACCAGATCTAAATTACCGGCATTTTTATCGAGTAGACGCAGCACCACACGCTCACCATGGCTTGATGGCATGGTCGATACACGAACATCGACTGCACGGCCTGCGATACGCAGTGAAATACGACCATCTTGTGGTACCCGTTTTTCAGCAATATCTAATCGTGCCATGACCTTAATACGCGATACTAACAGTGACGATAGTTTGCGATTTGGCTTTAGGACCTCTTTTAAGATACCGTCGACACGGAAACGCACGACCAGCTGCTTTTCATAGGTTTCGATATGGATATCGGAAGCTTCTTCTTTAATGGCTTCCGACAGAAGTGCGTTAATCAGTTTAATGATCGGTGCATCATCGTCACCCTCTAGCAAGTCCTCTGTTTGAGGTAACTCTTCAGCCAGGGTAAACAGGTCCATCTCGTTACCAATATCTTCCATCATCTGCTGCGCTTCTGATGAATTGGCTTGATAAGCTTGGGTTAAGCGTGTTTCAAACGCTGCCTCCTCTAGCTTGATCAGTGGTAACGACTTGCCGCTGTATCGACGAGCTTCCAACAGCGCCGATAAAGGCGTACCTGTTGTATGGTAGAGCGATAAAACACCATTCTCATCTTTATCTAATGCGGCATTAAATCGATGCGCAAATGCAAAAGGCAGCCGCTCCTTGCTGGTCGAATGAAAAACTTCGTCAGCTTCCGCTTCAGACACCAATCCAAGTTCATTTGATACTTGTGCTAGCTCATCAGCCGCTTGGATATTATTCTCACTCATCTGCTGAATCTTCATCAGTAGTTTGTTCTACTTCAGCTGCCTCGTCTGTGGTTTCGGCTTTCTCTGCGTCAGCATCTTTGCTCTCAGAGATACGCTTTAAGGCAGGGTCGGTTTCACGCATTTTAGTATCTAGCCCCTTGCCTGCTTTATAGCGATTCAGCACTTCATTCACCTCTTCAGGTAGATACGCCTCTTGATCCCACTCTTCTAGAATTGGTACATCGGTATTTGGCATTAAGTTAACACCACGTGCTTGCTGTTCAAGTTGCAGCGCACGGAAGTAGTTATACTTACGGCCTGCGATGCCTTCCATGGTGATACCGTCACGAATAATCGTTGGCTTAATAAACACCATTAAGTTGGTCTTTTTCTTGCCACTTGAAGATGACTTAAATAGATGACCAATAATAGGGATATCGCCCAAGAATGGCACTTTTTGCACCGACTCTTGTACCTCTTCTTTAATCAAACCACCCAGTACCACTATCTGGCCAGAATCAGCCATTACGGTAGTGGTTAAGCGGCGAGTAGCAAACGTTACATCGACACCTGTTTTACCGTTAATACCTGAGACCTCTTGTTCGATGGTGAGCTTAACCGCATTACCTTCGTTAACTTGAGGGATCACCTTTAGCTTAACACCGACCTCTTTACGCTCAACGGTTTGGAATGGGTTACTGTTGCCATTACTAGAGTTTTGGCTGCCCGTAAGGATCGGCACCTCATCACCGACAATGAATGAGGCTTCTTGGTTATCAAGAGTAGTAATTGACGGTGTAGCGAGTACATTGGACTTGGTATCACTCGACACAGCTTGAACCAGTGCACCAAAGTCGCCCATTGCCACGCCCCAAGCCATACCATTCACTTTACCTAACGCTTGTGCCAGCAGGGTAATATCACCTTGTGTATCTGGGTTATCAGTACAGGTTTGAGTATCACCAGAGCCTGTACATGTTTGCGATGCTTTTTCAGGCTGCGCCTGCCACACACCGGCGCCAATCTCACCAATGGTTGGGCCTAAGTTGTTAAACTGTGTTCCACCGCCGGCGGCTGTTGCCCACTGCACACCGAAACCAACATCATCACCTTCGCCGACTTCAACAATAATCGCTTCAACCAATACTTGCGCACGGCGGATATCTAATTGATTGATCACACTCTCGATGGTCCGCATCTGATCAGGTTCAGCACTAATAACCAGTGCATTGGTATCGTTATGCGCCATGATATTGATTTCATTACGACGCTTGCTACCACTTTGAGCTGAGCCGCCTTTCTCTGCAACGAGTTGATCGGCAAAACCGGTTAGCACTTCAACCAAATCTTCCGCTTTGGCGTAACGCAAATAGCGAACTTTAGTATTGCCGGTACTTGCTTGCTCGGCATCCAATTGTTTAATGAGTTTAACCACACGTTGACGACTCTTTTCGTCGCCACTGACGATCACGCCGTTGGTACGTTCATCAGCAACAACTTTAGGCGCCTGACCAGGCATTTGTGCTTGATTAGCCGTTGAACGATAAAGGGTGTCGATTATACGGACAATTTCGCCCGCTGAAGCAAATTCTAGTTTGACCACTTCAACTGCGGTATCACCTTGCTTGTCGACCCGACGTACAATTTCAACTAACTTATTAACAACAGCGGCACGACCTGAGATCATCAATACGTTTGATGGGTCGTAGTTGACAACATTACCACCGCCGGCATTATCATTCAGCTGACGCAGGAGTGGTGCGAGCTGCTTTGCTTCTGTGTTATAAAGTGCAACGATGCGGGTGACCATCTCATCACCCAAGCCAGGTGCATTATCATCTGCGACTCGAATAGATGCTGTTTTAGCATCTTTATCTTTGATGACCTTGATGATGTTGTTGTCCATTTCAACAACGGCATAACCATAGACTTGCAGTACGTTGAGGAAAAATTGATAGTATTGATCGTCATCTAAAAGATCATAACTTCTAACATTAATTTTGCCGCGAACGGTAGGATCGACAATAATAGTGCGATTCAAATTCTTACCAACAATGTTGATAAACTCTTGAATATCTGTGCCCTTAAAGTTAGCCGCATATTGCTCAGACCAGGCAAGCTGTGGCGCTAATAATGACGCTCCCATAACCATACCGGCGATTAGTCTGCGTCTAATCCTTTTATTATTCATTGTAATACGTCCCCTAAAACCTTTAATTGCGGCAAGCTCAATTAATTATTGCAGCAGCCTTTATTGTTATTGGTTGCTACTCTTTTATTGCGGCAAGCTAAACATAATTTCAATCAGTTGACCTTCACGCTCAACCATTAAGGCAACTTCAGTCATTTCTGGTAGTTGCCCCATAACCTCTAACGCCTGACTCATATTAGTCAAGTCGTAACCATTAATCGACTTTGCCAAATCATTGGGTTTGAATCCTGCCTCGATAAATAATTTTCTGTCTTTACCAGGGTTGAGTCGATAGCCCGCAAGCTCTCCACCACTTTTAACTGGAGAGATCGATAAATAATCGGTAATTTTGCTGGGATCAGCCAAGATCTGCTCGCGTGATGCACCTAACTCACGGGCCACTTCACGGTTTTGGCGTTGATCTATCCTTTTACCCTTAGGTAAGCTCTTGGCTTCTTGCAGTTGCTGATTAGCGTTGCTGTTGGTGTTGTACTCAAATCCATCCAACATAAGGGTTTCGTATCGTCCACTGTTAGTGATGATAATACGATCGGCATAGACCTCTTTTAATGAAGCCGATGTGCCTTTAATTTTATCGCCTAAGCCGTAGGTATCTTGACTACCACCAGATGCAATGACCGCTAAGCCCTTTTGCTCAGTCGTTGACGCGACGACACCAGTCAACTGAATTGACAGTGAGGTTTTAGGTGCATCGGTAATCACTTCTACTTTAGGAGCCACTTTAGGTTTGGTTGAAGCACTATCGGCGCGCCCAAACAACCCTAATTGTTGCAAAGCAGAAATATTTACCGCACCCGAGGAAGTCGAAGAGGCAGGCGTCGGCGTCCAGCGAGAAACTGCTGAATTATCAGGAACTAACTTCCATGTGATCTGTGCCAATAGCAACAGCACTAGCACAACACCTAGACCAAATATCGCTGAGCTAACGGGTTTTTGAGGCACACCCGCCGCTTTGGTTAAAAACTTATCTAATAAATCCATATTTATGTGGACCCTCTGCACAGGCCTCTGTTCTGATTATGATAATTTAGCAAATCCTGACTCATGCTAACCCACACTGCACCCTGCAACAAGCCCATAACAGCAGCAATGTTGGCGGTATTAGGCCAAATATGCTAACTTTACGCGCCTTAAAAGGGTGTGAAGCTTGCCACTCTTTTGCGAGTAGAGGCGTAAAGATTTGTATATTAATACTCAGCTTGTGAACTTCCCCCTACTTTAATAAAGGTTAATCTACCACTGGAGTCGCTCATGAACGGCAACGAGCAACAAGCATTAAAAGTCCGCTTAGACAAATGGTTATGGGCTGCACGCTTTTATAAGACTCGTGCCATCTCAAAAGAGATGATTAATGGTGGTAAAGTACACTACAACGGCCAACGTACAAAATCGAGCAGATATGCCGAGGTTGGCGCCACCATTAGATTAAGGCAAGGGTATGACGAAAAAGAGATCGTCATAGTAAAAATATCCGAACATCGCCAGAAAGGGTTAATCGCGCAAACCCTTTATGAAGAGACACCGCAAAGTATAGCGAAACGTGAGACATACGCCGAACAAAGACGCTTGAATATTCTTCATAATCCGGCACCCGACCAGAAACCGGATAAGAAACAGCGTCGCCAAATAATGCGCTTTAAAGAAAGTTAACACTGGAATACCGAAATGACTAAAGACAATTTATATCGCTACCTGTTTGAAAACGCCAGCGTGCGTGGTGAACTGGTACAACTAGAAAAGAGCTACCAAGAAGTGATTGCCGCCCATGACTATCCGTTGGCAATTCAACTTCTGCTGGGCGAATTGATGGCAGCAACATCACTACTAACGGCGACCTTGAAGTTCAGTGGCGATATTAGCATTCAATTGCAAGGTGATGGCCCAGTATCGTTAGCCGTAATCAATGGTAATAACCTGCAGCAGTTGCGAGGCGTGTCTCGCTGGACTGGCAACATTGCTAATGACACACCAATACAAACCCTGTTTGGCAAAGGACACATGGTTATCACCTTAACGCCAGATGACGGCGAGCGTTATCAAGGTGTGGTAGCACTCGATAAAGAAACACTAGCCGAATGCTTAGAAACATACTTCGAACAATCAGAGCAGTTACCAACTAAAATAAAGCTGTTTGCCGATACCCAGCAAGCAGCGGGAATGTTCCTGCAGGTGTTACCTACTGACGGTGACCATAATGAAGAGTTCGAACACTTATCTGTATTAACTGAAACTGTTAAACAAGATGAGCTCTTTTCGCTTGAAGCAGAAGAGGTACTGCATCGCCTCTATCACGAAGAGGAAGTACTACTATTTGACCCGGTTGCAATTACATTTAGTTGTACTTGCTCAAAAGAGCGTAGCGCGCAAGCGATTCGCACCGTCGCTAAAGAAGAGATTGATTCGATTATTGCCGAGCAAGGTAAAATCGAAATGGGTTGCGAGTACTGTAACAGTAAATACATTTTTGACGCCATAGATGTTGAAGCAATTTTTGCCAATGCAGCAAGCAGTGACGTCACTCAGTAAGTATTAAATCTATTAAGGCGCTCATTGAGCGCCTTTTTTATGATTAAACTCTTATATCTCTTTATCGAAAAATGCAGCATTAGTCGTCCCCCCATCACTTTTTGAGCTTTTTTTTGATCTTGTGCACATATTCAATTGCGCATACGTTACAATCGCTTCAAACAAAATAGCTGGCGCCATAGACCGGCATACCCAAACGACCCTACAGATGGAGACCTTACACATGGCGGATGGATCTAACCGCGAGTACCTTAACCTTTCTACAGGCCAATTAGTCGAGCTTGCGCTAGCGCGTGGCGAAGGTGAATTAACGGCAAACGGTGCTTTAGTTGCAAAAACTGGCGAGCGATCTGGTCGTTCACCCAATGACCGTTTTATCGTCAAAGAATCTAGTTCAGAAGCTGATATAGAGTGGGGAGCAGTCAACAAACCATTTGCAGCTGACGCATTTACAGCCCTTTGGAATCGTGTTGAAGCATATCTAGCGGATAAAGACACCTTTGTATCGAATCTAGAAGTTGGTGCAAGCAAAGAGCACTATCAGCCTGTGACTGTAACGACTGAATATGCATGGCACCAGCTATTCGCCCGCAATCTTTTCATCATTCCAGAAGAGTTTAATGCGGCAGATAAGCCGACTTGGCAGATCATCAATGCACCGGGGTTTGAGTGTGTTCCTGAGCGCGATGGCACCCATTCTGATGCAACCGTTATTTTGAACTTTGCTGAGCGTAAGGTACTGCTTGCAGGCCTTAAATACGCTGGTGAAATGAAAAAATCTATGTTCTCAGTGCAAAACTTCCTTCTACCAGCGAAAGGTGTATTACCAATGCACTGTTCGGCTAACGTAGGCACTGACGGCGATACCACGCTGTTTTTCGGTCTATCTGGCACAGGTAAAACCACACTTTCTGCCGATCCTAAACGCTTCCTTATCGGTGACGATGAGCACGGCTGGGCACCCGGTGGCGTCTTCAACATTGAAGGCGGTTGCTACGCTAAATGTATCGACCTTAGCGAGAAGAACGAGCCGGTTATTTGGGATGCGATTCGTTTTGGTACTGTGCTGGAAAACGTCGTGACTGATGAGAACCGTGTACCTGATTACACTAACTCTTCATTGACAGAAAATACTCGCGCTGCCTACCCGCTTGAGCACATCGCTCAACGTAAAGAGGAGAACTGCGGTGCAGAACCTCATGCCGTAGTGTTCCTAACTTGCGATGTGTCAGGCGTGTTACCGCCAGTGTCTAAGCTGACTAAAGAGCAAGCTGCATACCACTTCTTGTCAGGCTATACCGCTAAAGTCGGCTCTACTGAAATGGGCTCAACAGCAGCCATTCAGTCAACGTTCTCAACTTGTTTCGGTGCACCATTCTTTCCACGTCCTGCTGGCGTATACGCAGAGCTGTTAATGAAGCGTATCGAATCCTTCGGTAGCCAAGTTTACTTGGTTAATACCGGCTGGACAGGTGGTCCACATGGTATCGGTAAGCGCTTTGATATCCCGACGACTCGTGCCATTGTCGATGCGATCGTCAGTGGTGAGCTAAAGGATGTTGAAACTGAGTATCTTGAAAAACTAAACCTACATGTACCAGTCGCTATTCCTGGTGTAGACAGCAACTTACTCAACCCAGTTAATACATGGGAAGATAAGCAGCAGTATGCAGAGTTTGCACAGCACCTAGCTGAAAGTTTCCAAAAGAACTTTGAAAAGTACCAAGTGCCTGATTCTATCAAGAATGCAGGACCAAATGCTTAACGCTAGCCTCTAGTATAAGTACTTAAAAATCCCAGTTTAGCTCAGCTAAATTGGGATTTTTTTTACTCTAGATCTCCCTTACTTAACAGCTAATGACAGTCCCAATAAGTAAAGCTTAGCGAACTTTAAGTAAAGCAAGCTTGACTTTGATATCAAACAAGCCTAACTTTAAGTCAAGCCTGCTTTACATTGAAATCAGAAAAGGAACTGTAGCGATGAAAAAAATATTAGACACAATCTGCGTCAAAGGGTTGCCAAAACGTGATATTAAAAATGCTAATCTGGTTAACTTATTAGCACTGCTGTGGGCCGTCTCCCTTTTGATTGGCACCTACCTTGCTGAAGAAGGAGTACTAGATAGCCCTATCACCATAGCTATCGCCTTTGGAACACATACCATCATCGGCATCGCCATGCTGCTATCTTATAAGCGCTTTCTAATCCAACTCGATGAAATGGAACGTAAAGTACAGCTAGGAGCATTAGCACTTGCTGTCGGCGTGGCCATCATTAGCTTTTCCAGCTATTCAATTTTAGAAAGCGCAACGACTCTACCGCCTTTACAAACCTCTTACCTTATAGCGCTTATGGCCTTAGCCTATATCGTTGGTATTATTAAAGGAAGGTTGGCTTACCGATGAAAAATCGCTTAAAAGTACTCCGAGCCGAAAGAGACTGGACCCAAGCAGATCTGGCAGACAAGCTTGAAGTGTCACGGCAAACCATCAATGCGATAGAGAAGGGGAAATACGACCCCAGTTTGCCTCTCGCGTTTAAAGTCGCCCGTCTATTTGAGATCCCGATTGAGGCCATCTTCGAAGATGAAATAGAAGTCGAAGTGGGCTAAGTCAATAAGTCCTCTTAATTGGAGGACTTATTCATTGAGGCCATGGATGTCTCACTCTTTAGCTGAAGATATCTCGCTTTTCCCCTTATGTTGGGCGAGACCTAGTTCAAGCGTGTATTTATGGTTCCAATGACCTGCTGTGGTGCTGGATAGGATTAGAAAGCACCGAATTCCTCATTAATAACGCGAGCGCCAAAATTCAACCAAGCCTCAAACAAGATTTAGCTAATATTCCTTGTTATGCTGTAATATTCCACTTCATATTTATCCATGAATAGCCAAGAGTAGTCACTGTTTCACTAACTAAATCACTTGATATGGATAACAAAGGATTATATACCCGCTCTACTTCAAAGTGCATGTTTCAGAGCAGCCTGAGCGAATTCAATTCAAGGCGCATAGTTTTAACAATGGTCGTTCCCTTATAAGACAATGCAACACAGAAGTGGATACGCTCAGGAGCTCCCGCTGGGTGGGCTTAAAAGTGGTTTATACGACGTTACAGACCTTGATAATAGGCCAGCTATTACACATCGGTCTAGGCCTCGTCTAAACCACTTTTAATTCCCACTGAAATCACGCATCTTGAGGTAGAACGGGTTTATGACATTAGGTAATCAAATTAAACAGTGCCGTACAGCTCGAGGCTTCAGTCAGCCGGAGCTGGCTGAAATGGCGGGAATTGAGCAATCCTATCTATCAAAACTAGAGAACGATAAGTCCGCCCCCTCCAATGATGTGTTTCGTAGTCTA
Organism: Shewanella sp. KX20019; assembly: GCF_016757755.1. Classification (NCBI taxonomy): domain Bacteria; kingdom Pseudomonadati; phylum Pseudomonadota; class Gammaproteobacteria; order Alteromonadales; family Shewanellaceae; genus Shewanella; species Shewanella sp. KX20019. The sequence goes on from NZ_CP068437.1 coordinate 5,172,219, forward strand.
CTTAGCGCCTTATCAATGAGTTCTTCTGAGTTTCTTCGCGGTATTGATACCCAAAAATACCGCCAACAATTAAACCAGATTGCCGACATAGAAGCCTTATTGTCTAATAGGGATAATCTAAAAATCCGCTCACTACGCCGCTTCCTCTATGCCGCCTGTGCATTACTCATACTTGGTATCACTTTCTTCTATACGGGTTTCAGTAAGCAGGTCTTCTCAGAAAACCAATATCAGTATCAATCTCTTGGTGTAGTACAGTCAGGTGAACCACTCGATATCTATTCATCTTGGAGCCGCACTTTGGATGCCACAGTTGAAAATAGCCACTCTATTAGAGAGCAGAAAAGGGTTGAAATTGCTAAGCGCAGAGATGACCACTACCTGCTAACGACTGACAACAGAAGCCAAAGATTTAATATTGACGTTGATGGGGGAAAAAGGATGTACTCCCTCGATAAAGAGGTGTCAGTACCACGAGCAATAAATGCATGGCTGCAGCTATTGGGAGTGCTGTTTTTTGCTGCTGGCATTGTCGGCTTTGGCTTAGAGCGACGTTTATATAAACTGCAGTAAAGCCATACACAGAATATCTACCAGTAATCGTCCATCTTTAGCAGCGTAATACCAATGAAAATGCGGACAGATTCAGTCGAATCTGTCCGCATAATTCGACACAGTTATCTAGTTGCACTTGTTAGCATTTTGATGAAGTATAACCCTTATAATAATTCTAAATTTATATAAAAGATGGACAATCTATCATGCGCCTAACACCTATATTGACTCGGAGAGCAGCCCTTACAGCTCTAGTTGCTCTTGCGACCAGTGCCACCAGCTTGAACACCATTGCCACAGAACACGATGCCACACCTCAATTGGCGACCACATACGTGAATGACGCCATTTTGCCGCCGATGATTGAATGGCACGGCAAAAGCGAATCGCTATTGGCCGCACCGGACAGTGAGTGGGCGACTCCTTTTGAAAAGAACGGCCTTAAAACAAGTCCAAACTATGACGAAACATTCATCTGGTTAGATAAGCTTATTGCTCAAAGTAATATGCTCAAAAAAGTCAGCATAGGTAAGAGTCCACAGGGACGCGATATTTGGATGATTGTGGCCTCTAAAGAGGGTGCCGAAGACGCTACGACTCTACTTAAGGGTAATAAGCCAAGTGTATTGGTGCAAGCAGGGATCCATTCAGGCGAGATCGATGGTAAAGACGCGGGCATGATGCTGCTACGCGACATGGTATTTGGCAATAAATCAGCATTGCTTGATAATGCCAACTTACTGTTTGTACCGATTTTCAGCGTTGACGCCCATGAGCGTTCAACTCAATTTAATCGCGTCAATCAAAGAGGGCCGGTTAATATGGGCTGGCGTACTACCGCCAACAACCTCAACCTCAATCGTGATTACGCCAAAGCAGACACCCTCGAGATGCAACACATGCTGCGCGCCATCAATATCTGGCAACCCGACCTATACATTGATGTGCATGTTACCGACGGCATTGACTATCAGTATGACGTCACCTTTGGCTACAACCTCGCTCAAGGTCTTAGTCCGGCAAGCTATAAGTGGTTAGAGCACAGCTATCGCCCCGCAATTGAATCCGCACTCACCGATGAAGGACATATCCCAGGGCCATTAGTTTTCGCCATCGATAATACTGATATCACCAAGGGCATGTCGTTATGGAATGCTGGCCCACGCTTCTCCAATGGTTACGGCGATGCCCGTCACTTGCCGACTATTCTAATTGAAAACCACAGTCTAAAGCCGTTTAAGCAGCGCGTACTCGGCACTTATGTGATGCTCGAAGCCACTTTGAAGACTATTGGCAAAGATGCAACCAAGCTTAAGTCGGCGATCCAACAAGATAAATACCGCTACTCATCACGACTAACACTGACCTGGAAACAGGAGCAACAAGCTCAAGGTTGGGACTTTAAAGGCATCGGTTACTCGATGGATCAAAGTCCGATAAGTGGCAACGAGATTGTCCGTTGGAATGGCGAAGCTAAGCTATACCCGAACCTCCCCGTGATCGGTGGTACTAAAGCAGATATTAAAGTGAATCGCCCAACGGCCTACTTTATCCCGCCGCAGTGGACAGACGTGATTGAACGCTTAAGTGTGCATGGCATACGCATGACGACAATCAGCAAGCCAAGAGAGCAGAAACTACAGCAGTATCAGTTTTCCGAACCTAAATTTTCGACAGCTGATTATGAAGGCCGGCAACGTGTTAGCGCTGATATCAGCAGCCAGCGAATCGATACCACTTTAGCTGTCGGTACAGTGCGTATCGATACCGATCAACCACTAGGCGATCTCGCCATACTGCTGCTTGAGCCGCAATCGCCCGATTCACTATTTCAGTGGGGTTTCTTTAACCCTATTTTCACTCGCACCGAATATATTGAAAACTATGCAGTTGAACCGTTGGCAGCACAGATGCTAAAAGCGGATCCTGCACTGCAAGCCACATTCAATGAAGCGCTAAAAGATAAGGACTTTGCCGCTAATCCTCAAGCGCGCCTACGTTGGTTCTATGAGCGTAGCCCGTATTATGATAACCAATACCAGATGTACCCCGTGCTAAGAAGCAACTAAAAACAGTTGCGCTTCATGAACAAAAAACAGCGCCAAAAGGCGCTGTTTTTTGTGATGACGGCATGATATTGCTCTTAAGCCTTTTTGATCCCGGATATTGCATAGGTTAGCGGTAGACGTTGGCCTTGCTGCTCAACAAAATAACGCTCACATTGGGTGTTGCCTGTCGCGAGTTCAACCTCAACAACCTCTTTAGTGAGTCCGTCAAAACAGTCATATGGGCTAAAAGGGTACTCATTGAATGACTCTATTTCGATGCCTGCACGGATCAATGCATTAAGCACATCAGACAGAGAATGCGACCAACTGATAAAGGTCTCAGTCTCATCACCGGCGTTCTCGGTGTAAGTCGGTTCATCTTCAACATCGGGTTCATCTTGGTGGAAGTAGCTATAGCCTTCAAATACTGCTTGTGCAGGATGAAACTCCACCATATAAAACTGACCACCAGCCTTGAGTTTACTCGCTATAGTCTGTGCCCACTTGTCTAAATCAGGTAGCCATACGATGGCGCCATAAGAGGTGAATACAATATCGAACTGCCCCGCTACCTGCTCTGTCACCTTATAGACATCGGTACAAACAAAATCAGCATCCAAACCTGCTTGGGTTGCCAATGAATCAGCTTGTTCAATAGCCGCAATAGAGAGATCCACACCAGTGACCTTGGCTCCAAGTCTCGCCCATGACAATGTATCTAAACCAAAATGGCATTGTAGGTGTAATAGACTTTTGCCTGCTACATTCAACGCCGCAAGCTCTATCTCTTGCAAAGAGCTGTTACCCTTTAAAAAACCAGTCACATCGTAGAAGTCTGAAGTGACATGGGTTTTCACACGGCGATCCCAACCCTGTTGGTTAACTGATAAATAATCCATAAGCTTGCTTCCATTCCAATTGCGCCAACTGATTTGGCTATTCGCTATCAAACCCTTGAGTAAAATCACTAATAATGTCGATTCTGGCCAAATTGATGAGCGAATTCACCACTAAAGATTAAGGTAACAATAAAACATCATAATTAAAACAACTAGATAACCACTTGGCACGTTACCTGCAAACATTAGAAGCAAAGCAGTACGACTCAATATTGGTCACAAAAATAGAAAACAAAACAATAACAAGGACACCGTATAATGAAACTACTCTCTAGCCTTTTTGCTGCAGCGATTGCACTCACTCTCTCTGGTTGCATCATCAATGTTAATGGTGCCCATGCAGGACCTATGGATCACCAGAAGAAGACCATTAAGATTGAAGCCGCTGGCATCGACACACTTGTTGCTGACACCGGTGCTGGAGACTTGAAGATCCAAGGCGTTGTAGGGCTGACTCAAATCACCGTTATTGCCGACATATATACTTACGGCGATATCAAAGCTGATTTAACCTTAGATAAAAAGGGCAGTAACGCAAAATTGGTTGCTGAGTTTGACAGCAATATCAATTTCAGCCGCTCTCCTTACATCGATCTAACCATTCAAGTTCCTGCCGATATGATGCTAAAGCTTGAAGATGGCTCTGGTGATATTGAGATTAGCAATGTCACTGCAAATATCCAGCTTGAAGATGGCTCAGGTGACCTTTCGATTCAAGGCGGTAATAACCTCAACATCATCGATGGCTCAGGCTCGGTATCGATTAGCAACACCACAGGCACACTGACCCTTGAAGATGGTTCTGGTTCAATCAACTTAAACGGCATCGGCGGCGATACCAACATCGATGACGGTTCTGGCGACATGACAGTAACCAACGTCAATGGTCACGTAGTGATTGATGATGGTTCAGGCGACATCGAAGTCGACAACACCAAAGGACTTAGCATTGTCGATTCAGGTAGCGGCGATCTGAGTGTCGACAATATCAATGGTTCAGTGAGCATGAACTAGCCTGGCATTGAGTCGAGTTGCTTGTGCAAGTAAATCACTCAAATTCACTTTTTTAACCCATTTATAAAATTTATTCTAAAATTAACTCAAGGATGAGTAATCCTTCCCGGCGCAGGTGCTGTTGTCGATTAATGTGCTAACGGTCAGTTATGCTGACCTTAAGCACACTAGAGTACAGCAGCGTCCTGCCCACCCTTTCAGGATCTCAGCTGGATTATCAGCTGGATTATCAGCTGAGTTTCGACAATTTCCTTCCTTTTTATCGTTACTCTGTCATCCGAAGTTAACTTCAATATTGGTGGTTCCAATTTCCTTGAATTGGCGCTCATCCCCGTAGTTTTATAGTTGCGATTTCATTTTTATAAACCAAAGTCAAAGTCGTGGTGCTTCGCCCACACCAGAGCCAAGGGGCAAAGCGCTTGCGCCCCTTGGCAATCCCTCAGCGCCCCGGCGAAATTTCTGAGAAACGAAACTTCCAACGGGGAAGATTACTGCCTGCAAGTTTGGCTAATTAGGTTTTACTATCGATATTCACTGAAGTGAGATGTACATAATCTCAAAAGCTTTTACTGGTAACTTCAAACACAGATAGTTTACGCTTTAATAATTCAGTACAGATACGGCTGAGGCCGTTGAAAACAAGGTGAGAGATAGCGCAGTGATCAAGCTTTCGAACGAGAGGCATGGATGCCGAACTGGCCTTTAAATAAGGATATTATTTGTTTTTGTTGAACTTACAAGCCCAAATATGTTCTATTCAGAATCTGGCATTTCCTCCATCCCTGGAGGTCAGACATACTAGCAGCGAGCCTCGATAACGTCTGCACATAAGGTCGTTCAATTTGATCACGACATTCGGACATCCTGTCCAGTACCACCGCAGGCAATTGGAACCATTAGATATAACAGAGTACTCTGCACTGAATCGTACACAAAAAGTACCCACGGAGCTTAGCCACAGATAATTCTGTAACATTTGAGAAAAGGCACATAAATTAATGTGGCTGTGGCAGCAGCCAAGTCCAACAAGCGATTTACACCTTGCAGATAACACAACACATAAATACTAAGACGTTAAGTAGCAATCTATAGGTCGGAGGAAAAGCGATGGATGAAGATTTGGAATTGGATTTCAGTGAGTTCGAATATCTATTCAACAAAGAATCTGATCTTTTTAAATTTGGTGGAATCTTAAGAGCCGAAATAAATATTTCTGAAAAAAAAGTAAGAAATAAGAGAGTTGAAATTGATGTCCGAAAAAATCAAACTGGTACAAAGAATAAGCGTGCATACAGTCTCTCAAGTCATCCTAGAGAAAAGACTAGCTTTGAAAAAAAGGCTTGTTTATTAATTGACACCAACAAATCCAATGATTCTTGGTTAACGACAGCCTTGTATATTACAGAGCAAGATGGCTTTATGAACCATGAACTTTTTGTACACCTATGGGATGATAACAGAACGAAAACTCAGTTTAAGGAATTGAATATATGCAAGGAAGTCGTTGGTATATACCTTGAACTGTCATTTCTCATCAATGTTTTTGGGATCGAGAATACTCTGATCAGAGTGCTTAACGATGCAAACCTTGCTCAGCAAGATTTAGTTAGGGAGTTTCTAATGACTACGATCTCTAAGCAGGAACGAGGTTTAAGAGGAAATGACTTCGATATTTGCTATATAAATGATAGAAACAAAAGTAGGCATAAGGCTAATGCATTGTTTTATCGAATTGATGAGCTGCATCGTAAAATCAAAAGTGGCGCTGTTACCGACATGAGAGAAGCTGTTGCATGGGTTTTAAGTAAAGATATATCCGAGCTACAAGATTTAAATCCCAAGTTACTTGAAGATATAAGAGTAATTCCAGTGAATGATGTGCTGATGCATGCCTAATCGGGTAGCCGGAGGTATCTAACCTCCAGCCCCACCCTGCATACGGTTCCGCGCACGACTGAATGGATTCAGGAGACAGAGAAACGGAGAAGCGGTTACCGAGGGCGGTTCATTGTGAGCGCCTAATTTAAAATTTCTTAAGATAGTCTTTGCATAAGAAAAAAAGGCAGGGCGGCCGTATCTTTCTATCGAGTCTCTATTTCAAACTCATATGCCGAATTAATGCATTTTCCAACCTTGTGTAGATACGGTTGAGACCACAAGGCCAATTATGTTCCAGACAGAATTTGGCATTTCCTCCGTCCTTGGAGGTCAGATGTGCTTGCGGCGAGTCTCAGCAGTGTCTGCACATACGGTCGTTCATTCACATCCGTGTGATCACGACATTCGGACATTCTGTCCAGCACCACCGCAGGCAATTGGAACCACTAGGCCAACTCCCCTGCTATCAACGCCAGTTTCTTAATCCTTGGCCACTTCTTTAACGCGATCTCACGCTTAAGCGCATCACTGCGGCTGCCTACCGTTTCCGAATAGGCTAACGTCAGTGGGCCTTTACCCCGCAGAAACTTGGCTGACTTGGCACTATTACTCTGATGCTCTTTAAAGCGCCGGGTCACATCGGTGGTGACGCCTGTGTATAGGTGGCCGTTGGCACAGCGCACCATATACAAAAACCAGATTGACTCAGTTGCCACTATTTGGCAGTTACCTTATCTACACTTTTAGCCAAGCCACTATCTAAGCCAAGCAAGCCGATGAAGAAGGCGTACTCTTGCGCTTTGTCTTCATAGCGGCGATAACGGCCACTCTTACCACCGTGCCCCGCTTCCATATCGGTATCAAACAGCAGTACATTATTGTCGGTCTTCATATCGCGCAGCTTAGCGACCCACTTAGCAGGTTCAAAGTATTGAACTTGTGAATCGTGTAAGCCGGTAGTGACTAGCAAATGCGGGTACTCTTGCGCTTTAACTTGATCATATGGCGAATAACTTAGCATGTAGTCAAAATAGACTTGCTCGTTCGGGTTGCCCCATTCGTCATACTCGTTAGTCGTGAGCGGGATTGATTCATCCAACATAGTCGTTACCACATCAACAAACGGCACGTGCGCTGCAACGGCAAAGTAGCTTTGTGGTGCTTGGTTTATCACCCCGCCCATCAGCAACCCACCAGCACTACCACCTGCCGCGACAACCTTGTCTTTATCTCCATAGCCTTGTGCAACTAGTTCCTGGGTTACGTCGACAAAGTCATTGAAGCTATTTTGTTTATTGAGCATACGCCCATCGTCATACCAACCACGTCCAAGCATTTCCGAGCCACGTACATGGGCAATCGAATAGATAAAGCCACGATCCAGCAAGCTCAAGATAGAGGAGCTAAAGTCAGGATCAACCGTGTAGCCATATGAGCCATAGCCATATTGGTACAACGGGTTAGTCCCATCTTTGTTGAACATGTCTTTGCGGTAAACCAGAGTCACAGGAACCTCTTCACCATCACGCGCTTTGACAAATAATCGCTCTGCTTGGTAAAGCGTGGCATCAAAGCCACCGAGCACTTTTTCTTGCTTCAGCAGCTCACGTTGATTGGGCTTTGCCAAATCATACTCGTAGACAGACTCTGGCGTGGTCGGGCTAGAGTAATACACTCTGAGTTTGTCGCTATGCTGGCTAGCATTCACATCAAAGCCAACCACATAAGCGGGATCATTGAACTCAAGTTCAAAACCCGCAGCCATATCAAAATCTTGCCCCTGCAATGGATACACATGAATACGACTGATGCCACGTTCACGGGTTTGCACCACCATGTATTGGTCTAGTAACAGTACATCTTCAATTCTTGATTGTTCATCGTGGCCAATAACATCTTGCCAAGCTTGCTTGTCAGCAGCTTTATCTACCGCGACTTTCATTAAGCGAAAGTTACTCGCCTGCCAGTTGGTTAAGATGTAATAGCTGCCAGCCAATTTAGAGACCGAATACTCATGCCCCTCTTCTCGTGCCAATATTGGCTTAAACTCGCCTAACGCCGCATTAGCATCCAGCATTGATACCTCACTGGTAATGGTACTTTCTGCGTACAGGGCGATTGAGGTTTCGTCGAGTGATTTACCCAGGCCAATATAAAAGGTGTCATCTTTTTCTTCATACACCAGTACATCTTCAGTTTGTGCTGTCCCCAGTTGATGGCGAAACACCTGATAACCGAGCAAGGTTTTGGGATCTTTAGCGATATAGAATAGATGTTGATTATCATTGGCCCATACGACGTGACCGTCAGTACCTTCAAGCTGATCTTCGATTAGCTCACCTGTATTAAGATCTTTAAAGTAGAGGGTATAGATCCGGCGACTGAGTAGGTCCTCACCAAAGACTAATTTACTTTCATCAGGGCTGACCGATATGCCCCCTAAACCGTAAAAGTCATGACCTTTAGCGCGATCGTTGACGTCAAGTAGCACTAACTCATCGCTACTTTTTAACTCAGTTTTCCTAGCCACTACCGGATATTCAAAGCCCGCTTTGTAGTAGCGGTAATACCAATGATTATGCCAAAAATAGGGCACGCTCGATTCATCCTTATCAAGTCTGCCGATCAGCTCTTCAAATAGCTGCTTTTTAAGTGCGTCGTAAGGCTGAAATTGCACCTTGGTATAGTCATTTTCAGCATTAAGGTGAGCAATGATCTTAGGGTCTTTACGCTCGTCATCACGCATCCAGTAATAGTCATCGATACGAGTTTCACCATGCAGCTCCATAATGTGAGGAATTTTGTCAGCTTTAGGTGGCTCAATTTGCGTTGTTGCGGTCATATTAGTACATCCGAGTAGCATTACGCTGCTTAGTGTGAAGGCGAAAAGTAGTTTCATTTTGCATATCCTTATGAGCAAAAATATAGCGGCGAGACGGTTCATCGCCATGGCCACATTTCTGTATGCTGCAGCTTGTCATTTTAATCAAATTGACGCAACATAGCGGCGCTTATCTCGTCAACAAACGTTAGATAAGCTTAATTCTCAGGGCGGGGTGTAACTCCCCACCGGCGGTAAGTTATGCATGATGTCGTTTTACATCGTCATAAAAGCCCGCGAGCGCCTACCGATACAACAAGATGTCCACTGGTAGGGTCAAGCAGATCTGGTAAACACGCCTTAATGATGACGCCCGTCATATTGAGGTTGCACCTATTCCAGAGCCGACGGTAATGATTACTGCTGCGTACTATGTGTGCGGCGTGTACTGAGTCCGGATGAAAGAGAATATAAGATTGAACAATGCTGCCTGCGCAGCAGTATCATAGTGTTTTGCCGAGTGCTAAGCACCTAATACTGCCTGTTATGCCACCATTGATTTCAGCTCTTATTAAGCACCTGCATTCATCATGAATGTAAGTGTCATTTTCTGTACGCCCTGATTCTGGCAACCCAATGTAGTTTATTTAAGGATGTTAACCATGAATCAGTCTTTACTCGCGCCTTATGGCAATGCTATCGAACGCGTCAATGCCGCACTTACTGCCCTTCGACAAGGGAAAGGGGTGTTAGTTGTTGATGATGAAGATAGAGAAAACGAAGGCGATCTTATCTATAGCGCCGAAACCCTTACCAATGAGCAGATGGCGCTACTTATTCGCGAATGTAGCGGTATCGTTTGCTTGTGCCTTACTGATGAGCGAATTGCGCAGCTAGAGCTGCCGCCTATGGTCGTTGATAACAACAGCCAATACGGCACCGCCTTTACCGTCAGCATCGAAGCTAAAGTGGGTGTTACCACTGGCGTATCGGCAGCAGATAGAGTGACCACGGTAAAAGCGGCCATTGCAGATGGCGCCGTTGCTAATGACCTTGCCCGCCCAGGACATGTCTATCCTCTACGTGCTCGCCCGGGGGGAGTATTGGAGCGTCGCGGCCATACCGAAGGCACTGTCGACTTAATGAAGCTGGCAGGATTGAAACCTTTTGGCGTTCTGTGTGAAGTGACGTTACCCGATGGCACAATGGCACGCCTGCCTGAAATCGTCAGCTTTGGGCAGCAGCATGATATGCCAGTGCTAACGATTGAAGATATTGTGGCTTACCGTAATTCGCAGTAAGGCAATTGAGTCAGAAAAAAGTCAACAGGCCACATTTTATATGCGGCCTTTTTGTTTATACCCGCTTTACCTCTAAGAATAAATAAATGCCGAGTAAGCAATAGCCACTAAGCCAAAGCTACAATGATGTTATTTAGCAAAAACGCATTTATCACTATTTCAGGTGATTGACAGCGTCAAAAAAAACCTAATAAGAAGATAGTTTTAGTCACACTTTTGACACTAGTCGCTAAATTCGTGACCTAGATTAGACTTTGGTTAATTAACTGAGACACCACAATCTTGATATGGTTATTATTTGGCGCAATTTTTTAATCTTCTATCTTCACTTTTAAGATTAAACCAACAATGTTAACAATGAGATTGTTACGCTAAAGGGTTGTCGCCGAATGTTAAGCCTGTTAAGCCATTTGAGCTTAAAACAAAAGCTATTCTTATTTGCCTCATTGCCAATGCTAATATTGGTGGTGTTTGCAGTGCTGCATTCAATATCACTATCTAAGCAGTATCAAAATGCCTCCGCTAATGCGTTAACCACTCAAGTCACACTCGGCGTCGAGAAGGTTATTTTCGAACTACAAAAAGAGCGCGGCTTATCAGCGGGCTATGTGAGTAGTGACGGCGAAGAGTTTAGCGCAGAGCTGCAACAGCAATGGCAAACAACCGATCAAGCATTGCAAAGCTTGCTGCAAAACGGAGCACTAAAAAAGGTATTAGCAGGCACCCAAGATGACTACCCGTTATTTATTGCGTTACAGGAGCGAATTGGCCGCAGCAGCGCTGAACGAGAACGACTAACACAATTTCGTCACCAGGTGCTCAGCCTAGACAGTAACCGATATTTTAACTATTACTCGCAACTCAACCAAAAGCTGATCAGTTTTATTTCGCAACTGCGCTTTAAAAGTGAAAGCTCCTATCTGGTCATAGTTCAATCCGATCTTGTAAACGCCTTAAAAATCCAAGAACTCGCGGGACAAGAGCGGGGTTTAGTCAACCAACTCCTCGCAGCAGCAACGATTAACCTTGACTCATTCGATGCGATTTCAGATATCACCGAGCAGCTCACCAATACTGTCAACAACGCAAGCTCGGTGATGACCAAAGAGAATCGTGCCAAGTTCAGTGCATTTGGGGATAGCCTTGAACAGCAAGAGATCGAAGCGCTTCGACGGCAATTACAGCAACAAATAGCCCTCATCGAACATGCGTATCGTGTTAGTAAACTCGTGGGCTATGATGGCTTAATGCACGACTTCAATAGCTATTTGATGTCCGCTTCTCCTCAGCATAGCATCAGTTTTGAGCAACATTATTTTGAAATTGGGGTTGCACTAACAGAGATTGAACGTCAGCCGAACTTAACTGAACAGCAGCTAGAACTTATTGCAGTCATTAAACGTACTGTCGATAGTTACGCTGACTATCTGCAACAGATTAAAAGCAGTAAGCAGCCTTTGCCACCAATGACTACGCTGGCAGGCAAATATGAAGTCATGCATCAAGCATTACTGCAATTGCAACACCAAGCTCCGCTGATTAGCAGTGCACATTGGTGGTCAACGGCGAGTGCAGGTGTTGAGTTGATGTATCAAATGAACATTCAACTGACAGAAAAAATTGCGCGCCAAAGTGATATCGAGAAGCAACAAATTTTGTCCTCTCTGTATATCAGCCTACTCACTGGCATGTTGTTTTTTTACATTCTCTTTATCTTAGGCAAGTACATCTGCAATCACCTTATCGATTTGATCACTACCATAGTGCAAGATGTCGAAGAGATGGCTAAAGATCCTAGTCTACAGCTACAAATCGACATAAAAGGCAGCGGCGAGCTAGCGCAAATATCCACCGCACTGAATCAGATGCTAAGCGAGCGCATGCTGGCCAAAAACTCAATGCTGCAAGCATCAGCAGTATTTGAACACTCATCTGAAGGCATTATGGTGACCGATGCGGATAACTGTATCGAATTGGTTAACCCCGCTTTTACCAAAATCACCGGCTATACCCTTGACGAAGTTAAAGGCCATAAACCAAGCATTTTAAGCTCTAATCACCATCGTCCGGAGTTTTACCGTGCGCTTTGGCAGTCATTGGCTGACACTAACCATTGGGAAGGCGAGATCTGGAATAAACGAAAAGATGGTAACGTCTATCCAGAATATCTGTCGATCACAGCAGTAAAAGATGCCCAAGATAATATTTGCCAGCACATAGGTTTGTTTCTGGACGTGAGTAACCACAAGCAGTATGAACAAGACCTGTGGTACAAGACTAATTACGATTCACTAACTAAGTTGCCAAATCGTCATCTATTTTCATCACGATTACAGCATGCGATTAATACTGCTAGCCAGCATCAAGCTCAAGTCGCGGTTTTCTTTATCGATTTAGATCGTTTCAAATTTATTAATGAACTGCATGGCCATGCTGCAGGTAACGATATTCTCAAGCAATCAGCCCTGCGCCTTGCCGACGTGCTCGGGCCTGAAGATTCTATTGCCCGTTTTGGTGGCGATGAATTTGCAATCATTTCACCGCAACTAAATACCAACGAAACGGCTGAGCAACTGGCACAAAAGCTGACTGAAGTGTTGGTACATCCGATAAAATTGGGTGCGATTGAAAGCAATATTTCTGCTAGCGTCGGCGTGGCCTTCTATCCAGAAGATGGTCAAGACATAGAGATGTTACTGAGAAATGCAGAAACCGCCATGTATCAAGCCAAACGAGATGGCCGAGCACATTTCCAGTACTTCTCACCTGAGATGAACGTCGAAATGTTAGAACGGATGCGACTCGAACAGCGATTACGAAAAGCAGTAAAACAGTCTGAGTTTTACTTGGAGTATCAACCTGTCGTTGATATGCAGCACGGCACCGTTTCAAGTGTTGAAGCGCTTATTCGTTGGCGAGATCCTGAGTTTGGCATTATCTCTCCAGCGCTATTTATTCCCATCGCTGAAGAGACAGGACTTATTGAACCTTTAGGGGAGTGGATTTTAGAGCAAGCCCTTACCGATCTGGCACAGTGGCACTCACAAGGTCATATGCTTAAAATCGCCATTAACGTGTCTGGCCGCCAATGTATCAACTCTCATGGTCGCAGTTTTTATGAGATTCTCAAGGAAGCACTTGAGCGTCATGGTATTGCGCCGCTGTATCTACATGTAGAAATAACGGAAAGCATGCTCATTGAGGATAAACCTTACAGCTTACAAATTCTTGAATCCATAAGGCAATTGGGAGTTGATATTTATCTCGACGATTTTGGTACAGGCTATTCAGCACTTAGCTATCTTAACCAGTTCCCGATATCCGTCATAAAAATTGATAAGAGCTTCATCGACAACGCCACGGTTAACCAGTCTGATGCCAAGCTCGTTAAAGCCGTAGTAATGATGGGGCAGAGCCTAGAAATGCCACTGGTTGCAGAAGGCATAGAAACCGAAGAGCAGTGGGACTTCTTACAAGCGCTCGGCTGCGACTACGCTCAGGGTTATTTAATGTCCAAGCCGTTATCCAGTGAAAGACTGGTCACCTTTCTTGAAAATGAAACAGCTATTAATCGCATCATTAACCGTAAAGCACTAACAGCGGTAAAGTAGATCTGGCGACTTAAGAACACTCATTAAATCGTAAACTATCCCCATAAAAAAAGAGCAGACTAGCTGCTCTTTTTTATCTGCTCACTTACTTATTAAGCAACGCTTGTCATCACGCTAGCAGATTCTTCAACCGCCATTTGTGCTAAATCTTTATCGACGAAGAATAGTGCTTTACCGTCTTCACCTACCAAACGAATTTTATCTACGATTGATTTGAATAGCTTCTCTTCTTCATGCTGCTCTGAAACATACCACTGCAGGAAGTTGAAGGTGGAATAATCTTGGTTACTGAATGCTGCGTGAGCAAGTTCGTTAATCTTTTTAGTGATCAACTGCTCGTGCTCATAAGTGTATTCGAATAGCGCCAGTAACGAAGGAAAGTCAGCTTGCGGCGCTTCAATCGTCCCCAACAGCGGCATGCCACCTGTTTCGCTGACATAAGTGAACAAACGATGCATATGCCCCATCTCTTCAGTTGCATGGGCACGCATAAATTTAGCCGCGCCTTCAAAACCTTTATCTTCACACCATGCACTCATCTGTAAGTACAGGTTAGAGGAGAAAAACTCCATGTTGATCTGGTCGTTTAACTGGTCAATCATCTTCTGGGCCAACATATTAATTCCTCAGGGTATTCCATTTATAGGCGCTATTGTTATCAAGCTGGCTTGTAAATGCAATAAAATTTACTTAAGTGGTTGTTTAATAGATAGTAATGGTTTTCATTTACACAGGTAAAGCAATTGCTAACATTACCGATACATGACTAAAAACCTCAAAAGAATCAGCCCTTAACTTAAGCTTGTACCTGAGCAAACTATCGATATAAAGTCTAATCAAGCGCTGGTATATTTGCCCTGCTATAGGAAAAATAATCATAAAGCCGCGACCGGCTGTTAAAACTGCCATGCAGATCATAGTCATCTGTAATCACCGTGGCATAATGCGCTATATTCGTTTTTACTTAACGTACCCTTATTCAGCCTCAAGGATAGATAGATGCAGACTAATGCAGACCCATGTACTCAACCTAGCCTAATGCATCCCACGCTAGCGATTGTTAAATTACTCGAGCAAGTGCAACCCGTCACAGATTCAGAAATTGTCACGCTGACACAAGCCTTAGGGCGCGTCTTAGCCGAAGACCTCGCTTCTCATGTCGACTTGCCTCCTTTCGACAACTCAGCAATGGACGGTTACGCTTTTAACTTTGATGATCTTGACATCACTAAGCCGTTAACACTAATTGGCGACTCTTTTGCGGGTCATCCGTATACAGGCCAATGCGTTAAAGGTGGTTGTATCCGCATAATGACCGGTGCACCCGTTCCCGCTGGTTACGACACCGTGCAGATGCAAGAAAAAGTCACTGTGGAAGGTAAAAAGATCAGCATTGAGGCGCCAAAAGCAAAAGGGGCAAACGTCCGCTACCGCGCAGAAGAGCTAACAACAGGCACTAAAGTCCTCACGACGGGTACACTTATCGGTGCTGCAGAGATGGGGGTTCTCGCTACCATTGGCGCCAGCCAATTACGAGTTTTTCGTCCGCTAAAGGTCGCTTTCTTCTCAACGGGCGACGAATTACGCCCCGTGGGCAGCGAGCTTGGCCCAGGCCAAATATACGACTCTAACCGCTACAGCATTCAAGGATTACTTAGCCGCGCTAACGTAGAGTGGATCGACCTTGGCGTTATTGAAGATGACAAAGAAGCCATCCGCCAAGCCTTTAAAACAGCTTCAACCCAGGCCGACATGGTACTAACATCAGGCGGTGTCTCTGTTGGCGATGCCGACTATACCAAACAAATCCTCGATGAAGAGGGTGAGATCACCTTCTGGAAGCTGGCGATTAAACCGGGTAAGCCATTTGCGTTTGGTCACTTAGGGGATGCTGTGTTCTGTGGTTTACCCGGAAATCCAGTGTCTTCAATGGTGACGTTTTATAAGCTTGTTTGGCCATTACTGCAAAAAATGCAGGGGTTACCGCAAGTTAAACCAGTGACATTCAATGCCACGCTAACCCACAACATTCGTAAGTTCCCGGGCCGAGTAGAATATCAACGAGCGGTACTTAGCTATAACGAACAGGGTGAAGCACAAGTCGCCGTCACTGGCGGACAAGGCTCTGGCATGCTGACATCAATGACCTTAGCCAACTGCTTTATCATCTTAGAGCAAGACTGTGATGGCGTAACGGCAGGCAGCAAGGTCACCGTTGAACCATTCAACAGTGTACTTGGTTAACTCACGCTAATGGCCGCAAGCAACAGATTGAAGAGAGCATTTTGATGTCAATTGAACCAACTGACACGGACGAGATATTAACTGACGCGGAAATATTGCGTTATAGCCGGCAAATATCCATTAAGGCGATGGATTTCGAAGGGCAAGAAAAACTCAAGCAAGCCAAGGTACTGATCATCGGTGCCGGCGGTTTGGGCTGCGCTGCCAGCCAATACTTGGCGGTAGCAGGGGCTGGCTTAATCACACTCGTCGATTTTGATACGGTTGAAGTCTCTAACTTACAGCGGCAAGTATTGCATCAAGACGCCAATGTAGGCCAAGCCAAAGTCGACTCTGCTAAAGAGACGTTAACCGGCTTAAACCCACACATTCAGGTTGATACGATTAATGCCGTGTTAGATGATCATGAGATTGAAGCGTTGGTTAAACAGCACTCAATCGTGATGGACTGCACCGACAATGTCGCCGTACGTGAGCAACTTAACCAAAGCTGCTTTACCCATAAAGTGCCTTTAATCTCAGCCGCAGCCATTAGAATGGAAGGCATGGTGACGGTATTTGACTATCAAACCGACACTCCTTGCTACCACTGCTTTAGCCAGCTGTTTGGTGAGCAACAGTTAAGTTGTGTTGAGTCAGGTATTCTCGCGCCAGTAGTCGGCATGATAGGTTGCTTGCAAGCCGTTGAAGCGGTAAAAGTGATTACCGCTATGGGCCGCACTTTAGCCGGACGCGTATTGATGATCGATGCCATGACCATGGAGTTTCGTGAAATGAAACTACCTAAGCAGCCAAGCTGTAAAATCTGTAGCTAGCTTTAGTACCATCCACAGGCATCCAAGCCGAAGTATTTAGTCATCACTGAATACTTCTGGCTTAATTGTCTTATTATCCCAACTCAGCCTCTGCTAGAAATTTGCCTATAGTTACCTTATATATTTAGCCCGTATATAACCCTTTTTGGAGTTTTTAACGTTATTACGGGTAATAATATCCATAGGAGAGATTGCCCCATGAACAACATAAAACTAAGTCTCGTTATTGCGTTGGCTTTACTACTCAATGCTTGTGAGCCACAGTCAAAAGAGCAAGTTACACCAGCCAAAGAAAAACCAACCGCAAATAAGATTGGTCTAGCCAACCCTGCCTCTACCTACTGTATTTCTCAAGGCGGCACTTTAGATATACAAACAGAAGATGCGGGTCAAGTGGGCTACTGCATTCTGCCCGATGGGCAACGTATCGAAGAGTGGCAACTGTATCGCTCAAGCAAGCAAACTCCTATTACAGCGCCAGTCAGTAAACCCAATCCGGCTGCCGAGTATTGCAACCAGCTTAATGGCACAGTCAGTTTAGTCGGTGGTATATGTACGCTACCCAATGGTGATGCTATTGATCAGTGGCAACTGTATAAGCGTGATCTTCAACAATCTGCAGAGGATCATTGAAATACTGCAAACAGCTTGTCCAGCAACTCTATATTGTTTAGAGATAGGCGGTGTTGCTGATGGCAGTTGCACCTTGCCAAGTGGAGAGGAGCTCGAGCAATGGCTACTGCTCCTAAAAAACATAAATTAATGTCGAACTGAGCTTGGCTAGGAACAGCACCAAAGCCAGTTAGTCAACAGAACGGGCGGTTGCCATCAACAGCCCTTTTTCGACCCAAATCGAAACTGCAACGCCGCGCACCACCAGCTCTGTCGGTTGCTCTCCGCGCTCTAATATCGGTAGCACGCCGTAGAGGCTGGGATCATATTGCACCTCGTATAGGGTGACATGCTGCTTATCGTTGTCGCTAAAGCGTATTTGCGCTGCTGTCAGCCCTTGTATAGAGCAGTAGCGTCCGCCGAGCATCTTACTGGCGCTATTATTGAGAAAACTCGAATTAACCGGAGTGAAATCAAGCTGAGTGAAGTAAGCTCGCAACTCGCTCAGCTGTCGAGTTTGCACTTCAAGCGGTTTCATTTTCACATGATTACGGGCAACCTCGTCAGCAATTTTCCAGCTCATGCTGTGCGCCGCGAGGGTGTTTGAGTCGCCATTAAATAAGCGCTGTAAATCTATATGAGACGACAGCTGATACCCAGCCACCAGCAGTAATACACTCGCAGCAATGGCATATAGCGCCTTGGTTATACCGCTACGTGCGCTTACGGTGTTAGCCGAACCGGCTATCGCTGTCTGTGGTGGCTCATCACTTCTTATCCGCTCATCAACCACCTTGCCAGCAAGCAGCGCTTCGATACGTGCTAAACCATCCTCTGACAGCTGCTGCGCCTCAACATACTGTTTCACTGATGATCTGAAACCCTTGTCAGCGGCTTTATCTTTGTTACCCATAATACAGTTAGCCCCCCTGACCTGTTCTGTTGGCGTTTGTAGCCTCATTTTCCAATATATCGACTGCCTTTAATTTAATGCGGTGTAATCTCGATAAAATGGTACCTCGTGGTTGCCCTAGATCGCTGGCAATCTCAGCTGCGCTATACCCCTCTACAGCCCATAGATACAGCACCTCTCTCTCCGCCGCATTTAGCTGTGAAAACAGATACTCGATGAGATCATGTTGCAACGTGACCTCTTCCAGACAAGTTTCATCGAGTAGCGCGGGAGCATGATCATCTATAGGCTCAAAATCGACTATTTTTAAGCGTCTGCAATCATCAATAAATTGATTGCGGATCATGGTGCGTAAATATGCCCTAGGGTGTGCAGGTGTCGCCCCACTCTTTAACCAACGCTCAATGGCCGTTTGCAGTAGATCTTCCGCTGCCGCACCATGCCGAGTGAGACATAAACAATAGCGGTATAAGCACTGCAATAACTCTCTATCCATGATCTGTTACTGATAGCTGGTAACCCGCAAGCCATCCCTTCTGGATTAGCTTGGGCAACAAACTCAAGTCAACATCCGCCGCCGTCAGAGCCCCGAGTGGCAAGCCTTGCTTTATCGACTGTAATAGCTGCGCCTCGGCGGCTGCCACTAATGTAAACGTTGCCTTAAAGTGGTCGCGGAATATCACTAGGTAGGATAGATTGGCGTCGCTATGCTGTGGCGAAGATTCGACACTGTCGACCGCAGCTTGATACTTTAACCATATTTGCTGCACTGGATACTGACAGGTCAGCAGTTCAATATCGGGTTGTAGTAGCAAAACAGCTTGCTGTTGCTGTGCTTCACTGAGTCGGCCCAACGCTTCCAAGCCATACACCTGTGGCAGTTGTAAAAATGCCTTGCGGTCCTGGGCATAGTAGCCCTGTTGCAGTGACCACTCTAACGCCGCTAACTCAGGAAGATACTCCAGCCCCTCAAATGCTTGATGTTGCTCTATCTCTCGAGCGAGCAGCTGCGGAAACTGAGCACCATAATGATTTAAATTAGCGTCATTGAGTGGGTAGGCAATGCCATATCGTTGCGCTAGCTGAGTGAAGCAGCCCTCGCCGAGCACGGTTTGGCACACAGGAAAGCTCGTCTGTAGGCCGTTTAACAGCGCCTGAAACGCATTGTTTCGATAGACACTCAAACGAGACTGTTCACGCTCGTTAACCATGCTAAGCAAAACACTATCATCGCCATCAGCTTGTAACGCTTTAATAAATGCGCCTTGCCAGTCAACTAAGCGCATCGGTCAACACCAGCTTTAGCATTGAGCTGCATCATATCGGCGGCAATTTGCCGCTCTTGCAGCAGTCGATTTAATGACGGGATCTCGCTGTCCCACTCAATCATGGTAGGGATATTGCCATTAAGCTGTATATAGCGCTGATAAGCGATCCATACTTGAGGATCGACAGGGTGGTTATGGGCATCAAGCAGATAATCGCCTTTTTGATGAAACCCCGCCAAATGGATCTGTTTCACACGCTTTGCCGGCACTGCATCTAAAAATGACTGTAGCTGCTGTTCCAAATTTACGCTGGTGACAAAGGCATTGTTGATATCCAGCAGCAGATAGCAATCCGCCTCCTCGGCAATAGCGGCGATAAACTCCCCCTCACTCAGTTCATTATGGCGGCAACTCATATAGGTAGACACATTTTCCAGCAATATTCTTTCACCCATAATGTCTTGAGTTTGCTTTATCCTGTTGCTGATATGCATCACCGCTTCCGCGGTATAGGGGAGTGGCAGCAGATCGGCCACCTTAAAGTCGTCATTGCCAGAAAAGCTCGCATGCTCCGAATACCAATGCCCGCCGCAAGCTTGCTTAAGTGACTTGATCTTGTTGAGGTAGTCAACGTCGAGTGTGTTGGCGCCGCCCAATGACAACCCCACGCTATGGAACACCAGTGGAAAACGTTCACTAATGCGATTGAGCAGATGCTGGTTTAAGCCGCCCTCCACCAGCCAGTTATCGACCAAGACTTCGAGCCACGGGATCTCAAGGCTATCGTCAGCCAAGATCTGTTGCACGTGAGGAGTACGCAGGCCAATGCCTGCGCCCGCAATAGCTGTCGCTAACACTAGCTTTTAGCCGGTTTAACCGCTTTAACTTCGCCGCCGGCTATTTTATCGCAGGTGCCAGCAGGGACATACACCCACTCAGTTGGCAGGTTGTCAGCTTTGGCTTTGCCCGCGCAACCATGGCTACCATCCAGCGCGCCACAATCATTAGCGCCCGCTTTGGCGATCCCGGCACATTTTTCCCACTCTTTGGGCTGATCAGGCACCGCTTGCGCGCCTAAAGACAGACTCGCAGCCAAGATACCTGCCACTGTTACACCAAGTGCTGTTGTTGAAGATTTCATATCGATTATTCCTTTTAATAGATAACACATTCAAACCCTATAACGAGTGAGCTACAGGTTTGATTGCATAATGCACAAAAGTAATTTTAGTTGAAGCGGAAATAATCGCTTAAACGATCGGCAAGAACGGTAATCACCAATAGGAAAACAAGTTTGCAAGCACCTATTAAACCCGCTATTTTTCACCCATAGTGCAACTACCATCAAAGCTAAACCTTAACAATCTGCACTATCTCAGTTGACTTTTAGATCTCCACTTGCTGTAAATGAGTAGTTAACAACTGATCCAAATAGCTGAATTTTCCCTATTCTTGCCTATAGTTAATTTAAAAGGACTCTAAATGACGACTAGCAATGCAATTATTAAAGTGACCAACCTGCGCTTGCGCACCTATATTGGCTTCAATATTGAGGAGCGCGAGAAGATGCAGGATGTGGTGATAAACATCGAGATCCACTACCCCGCAAGTAATGCTATTCGCGAAGATAATGTAGATGAAGCACTCAACTACAAGAAAGTGACCAAGGCTGTTATCCAACATGTAGAGGAGGGACGTTTTTTGCTATTAGAAAAACTCGTTGCCGACGTACTCGACATCAGCAGCCAACATCCATGGGTGCAGTATGCCCGTGTCACCATTGATAAGCCCCACGCATTAAGGTTTGCAGATTCAGTATCATTGTCACTGGAGTACCGCAAATCTTAATGGCAAATTATTCATTCACAGCAGGAGTCAACTATGGATGTATCACTCGCTGAACAGGTAAGAGAAGCATTGATTACCCAAGGACTCGAAACGCCATTAACGCCTTCGGACATGACCGCCGAACAAAAATATGAACGTATTAAAGGCTTAATGACTGAAGTCGTAGCAACCTTGGGCTTAGATCTTAATGATGATAGTTTGCAGGAGACCCCACACCGTATTGCCAAGATGTATGTCGACGAGATATTTGCTGGCTTAGATTATGCGAACTTTCCAAAAATAGCCCTAATTGAGAACAAGATGGGCGTCGACGAGATGGTACGGATCAGCGACATTAGTGTAGTGAGCACCTGCGAACACCATTTTGTGACTATCGATGGCCTCGCAAAAGTGGCCTACATCCCCGCTAACACTATTATCGGGCTATCAAAGATTAATCGTATCGTGCGCTTTTTTGCGCAGCGCCCCCAAGTTCAAGAGCGCTTAACCAAGCAGATTTTAGTCGCACTGCAAACATTGCTCGGTACCGACAATGTGGCAGTAAGTATCGATGCAACGCATTACTGTGTTAAATCCCGCGGAGTGATGGACACCCAATCTAAAACTCAAACGACGGCATTGGGCGGAAATTTTAAATCCAATGCCGCCACCCGAGCAGAGTTTCTAAGATAAATTCACTCGGCAGTTAACCCTGCTATCGACACAAAAAGGAATTTAATGACAGCCCCAATATTAATTACCGGAGTCGGCAAGCGTGTCGGCTTTTATCTTGCTCAACATTTAGCTCAGCAGGGACAAAGAGTCATTGGCACTTATCGTCGCCAATACCCGCAGCTACAACAGCTTGACGCCTTAGGTGTCGAACTGCACCAATGTGACTTTAACCATGCGTCACAGCTCAATGAGCTATTAACCACACTAAAACAGCAACCTGCCATCAGAGCTGTTATCCATAATGCGTCCGATTGGTTACCCGACGGCGATGCAGATACTGCGATAGCCATTATAGACAAGATGATGCGCATTCATGTCAGCATACCTTATGCCATCAACCTCGCCCTGACTGAGCAGCTCAAAGCCAACAACAGCATGGCTGATATTATCCATATCACCGATTACGTAGCAGAAAAAGGCAGTAAAAAACATGCAGCCTATGCCGCCAGTAAAGCAGCACTGCACAACTTAACCCTGTCGTTTGCCGCCAAGCTAGCACCCAAGGTTAAGGTCAACAGTATCGCTCCCGCTCTGCTGATGTTTAACCCCGATGATGACGAGCAGTACCAGCAAAAGGCTCTCAAAAAGGCGCTAATAGCCAAAGAGGGAGGCGAGGTTGAGATCTTAAATGCGGTAAATTATCTACTGCAGAGCCAATATGTCACCGGCCAAACATTGAAGATTGATGGCGGGCGGCACTTAGTCTAGCCAAAAATTAGCCTAAAAAACCCATAAAAAAAGGCACACTTAATAGCGTGCCTTCTTGGTAAATTGTTAGCGCCGCAGCCTAATGATTCATCTTACTGACAGATACTGTTCAGTCACATTAATGGCTTTGCAAGCTACGAACATCCGCGCCTGTTGGCCCCTGGAACACCCTTAAGCCAAACTCTGGCAATATGGCAAACACATGATCAAATATATCGGCCTGAATATCTTCATATACCGTCCAGCGAGTGTCGTTGGTGAAGATATAGATCTCAATTGGCACCCCCGATGATGTCGGCGCAAGCTGGCGAACCATCAATGTCATGTCCTTATGGAGCTGCTCGTGCTGTTTCAGGTAGGCCAACATGTAAGCCCTAAAGGTACCCACATTGGTTAGGTGGCGACTATTGACCGGCATATCGGCATCAACAACTTGAGCATTAAATGAGCCTAACTCCTGCGCTTTAGTCGCAAAATAGGGCTTAAGGTGATTAATCTTGGCTAACCGTAGTTTATCTTCTTCAGATAAAAATCCGATTGAACCGATATCAATTTGTACCGAACGTTTGATTCTGCGGCCACCAGATTCAGACATGCCGCGCCAGTTTTTAAAGGCATCAGACACCAATGCATAAGCTGGGATCATGGTAATCGTCTGATCCCAATTACGCACTTTAACTGTGGTCAGCGACACCTCTTCTACCGCCCCGTCGGCGCCATACTTATCCATTTGAATCCAATCGGTAGGGCTCACCATTCTGTTAGCCGCCAGCTGAATACCCGCCACAAAACCTAATATGGTGTCCCTAAAGACCAACATCACTAAACCGGTCGCGACACCTAAACCACTCAAGAAATAGACTGGCGATTGGTCGGCAAGCACTGAAATAGAGATGATAATGGCGACGAAAAACATGAATAACTTAAACAGTTGTACAAAGCTTTTGATCGGCAATCGACGGCTAACCAAGTTCACGTCTGCGATTTCATTGGCAGCATCAAGCCCGCTATAAACCGCGCGTACAAACAAGATAATGATAGTGACGTCTAACAGTCTGTCAGCCAAACTGGCCAATACAGCGTGTTCGGTTAACGCTAGCGGCAAGATAATATTGAGGATCAGCGCAGGCACTAGCTTGGCCATTTTCTCCAGTACGCGATAACGCATGAAGATATCATCCCACGTCACGCGAGAACGCTGGATAACCATATTCATGGTGCTAACCACACCGCGCTTAACAACAACATAGCCGATAAACGCCACAATGAAACAGGCCAGCACCAAAATGCTGGTTGAAACCCCATCGGCAGGCTGGCTGTCGATACCCGCACTGGCTAACCATTGCGTAATAGTTGCTCGTAATTCCTGATCCAAAATCTAAATCTCCAGTTAGTGAATGGATCAATTAATCCATTCAATCTTGCAAAGCACGGGTAACAAGCTCGAGTCATTTAACGAACAATGACGTTACAAACATCAAGTTTAACAGCTATTTGAGCTAAGTCAGTTGACTGTAATCTAAAGATTCACAACAATCCATTTTCTATTGTTGAATAGCTCAATCGAGATCATCATGACCAAATACTTGCTTACGTGTTTTATTACCCTGTGCAGCTTCAATGCGCTAGCGAATGATTACAGCCAAGATGAACCCATTTTACCAAAAGCGACTATCGGAATAACCCTAGACTATATTCCGGCCATCGACGATCTATACGGTGTTACGATTACCCCTAGTCATCACGACACCGATTACGCCAACTGGGGTTATTACATCGGTTATGCCCAGAGTAAAAAAGATGATTACCCCATTGAAGAACCCGGTGAAGCTTACACTAAAAGCTCACTTTGGCGCTTTGGTTTAAGCTACCCTATCGCAGCAGGCCTAAGTTTTTATGGCGGCGCAGCAGCTTATAGCCATGAACTGTCTTCAACCAATAACATTACCCCTTTAATCGTTGGCGGCGAACCCGTATGGGAAACCGAGAAAGAGACTACTTGGGGAGCTGAGGCTGGGTTACGTTATGTACTGGGCGAAAATTTTACTTTAGCCGCTGGCTATAACTCGGCCACCGAATCCGCGGTATTTAGCATCGGCTACACCATGTAATTAGCGCGCCACAACTACGATATTTTTGATCTTGTCAGTGTTAATCTGATTATAGTTTGTCTATGCTAGGGCAATCTCCTTTAAAAGGTTAACAATCATGTATAAGACCCTAATGGCATTTGCCTGCATTGCACTATTCTCACTGTCGATTCCAGCCTTTGCCGACGAAGTAGCCCGTGTCACTCTAGAAAATGGCGCTACAGTAAAGCTCAATGATGACTTCACTTGGGAATATGTGATCCTAGAAAGTCAGGTTCAAGATAGCACAGCCACCGCAGTCACTCTGCCAGCCACCGTCGCTGCAACTTCTGCCGAAGTAGCAACCGACGCCAGCACAGCCACTAATACAACACCTGCAGTGGCGACCACTTTACCCGCCAATGCCGACAACCTGACTTCAAGTGCGATTGCTCAAGCAGCCCTGCTTAAATCAACGGGTAAAAGTGGCGTGAAAGTTAGCTTTTTGAATGAGCAGTGGGACGATGACGGCCGCCTTGGCTTGACCTTCGAGCTATCAAGCAACAGCAGTGAGCATTATGTGATGATCGAATTAGAGATCAGTTTATTTGCAGATTCTGGCGCACTCATTAAGAGAGAAACGGTAAAAGTATGGCAAGCTGTATTTAGAATGCCAGACACATACCTACGTAAAGGTCAGACTCGCGAGAGTCGTGTTCTGTGGATTGAAGATATCGACAAAGCGCAGTGGACTAAGCAGTTAATGAGCCTGAAGATGAAAGAGATGGATTCTCGTATGTAGCCATTCATTGGCCGACCCCCCCCTTTTAGAGACCTAGCTGATTCAGCTGGGTCTTTTTGTATCAACTGGAGGATATTGGAACCACATTTGGTTGAATGAAAATCAGTGTTACCCAAAAATAAGTCGAAAATTTAAAACTTCATCCGACAAAACCGTTCAACCCATCATACTCTCTGGCATCTTCACCGCTACCATATGCCCTTTGGCACAAGTCACACCATTTGCAGAAAGCGTAATATCTAACACCACTTTTTTGGGCTTTATCTCACGAATAACGCCGCGTAACTCCAGCTCAACACCCATTGGCGTCGGCGCTAGAAAATCAATATTAAGCGCGGCGGTGACAAACCGAGGTGGCAGTTGGTCACGACTACCAAATGCTCGTTGAGCTGCCGCGCTGGCGCTACCCGTGCCATGACAATCGATTAAGGAGGCAATGAGCCCACCATAAACAAAACCCGGGATAGCTGTGTGAAATGGCTTTGGCATAAATAGCGCGATGGTTTCATCGTCATCCCAATAACTCTTTAACTGGTGACCGTGAGGATTATTTTTACCACAGCCATAACAATGGCTGAGATCTTCTGGATACAAATCTTGAAATGCCATAATCGTCATTTGTTGCCCCATGCGCTCAATAAGATCTACAAAAATAGTCAGCCACTACGCTATTACGGTTTCACCGTTTCAGCAATACCGACATAAGCCTTAAGACTAAAGGAGATCCACTATCGAATTGCAGGTTTGGCTGCATCAAGCTTAGATTAAATAACCCATTCAGCTATCAACAAATTATGACTCATGCAGCACTGTTAGCACCTCAAGCACCAACCCTGATGCGCCCAATACCTGAGGCTGACAACGCAGTGAATAGGGATCTTGCACCTTTTCACAGTTCAGGTGATCAAGACTGATCTCAGACTCATCAGCTAATAAGTGACGGAACTTACAGCAAACAGAATTTCTGCATTAAACAAACCTTGCTGCCGAAACAAAACTGTCACTTTTGACCGATATAGCCAACCAGAAATTGAAATTAAATAATAAAAATCAATAACAATTGAACCTTACATGCTACTTCGTTAGCGTTATAAAAAATGCAGAGCAAGGACTCGGAATTTTTAAACAACCGCGGTGTACTATTAACACTGGTAATGTTCGGTAAGTAGCTTACTATTTATTGATTTAAAATAAATTTAGTATCTGAGTGGGGACGCGAACAAAAATAAAACACTCATACGGATGCCTGGCCATATAGCCTCCCCCACCACATTTAATAATGGAGCTGACATTGGAAACAGTCAAAGGCGCAGATAAGCATCCTAGCTTAGATTATATACTTTCATATAAGTGTGATGATGTTATTGATGGATTTATGAAATCATTTAATTTATCCCATAAAGATTCCCAAGAAATATTCAATGAAATGTTAAGGTGAATATGGTACTGCACTTCACCACGAAGTGTTGGATCTCGCTCAATCGACTCCTCCCTCATTATAATTGATGAAATGTGGCATACTTTTATTTTATACACTAAAGAATACCACAACTTCTGCCATGAATACTTAGGTTACTACTTACACCATAGTCCTACCAAAAAATCAGATGCTGTAGAGTTCAATAAGCAAACAAGAAAGGAAGTACTAGAGATAAAAAGAACTCAATATGAATTAGTTTATGACCTTCTCGGAAAGGATGTTTTTTTAAATTGGTATCAAACGTACCCTGACAAATACTCCGCAACCAACATCATTTCAATGAGAACCAAATAAATTGAAAATTATTCTTGCCATATTTATATTCGTCATGTCATTCAACACCTACGCTTCAGCATTAGAAAGAGATAATAAACCCATTGTTTTTAATCATGAAAACATTATTAGGCCTAAAAGTTGCTTTACTGGTGTTATGTCATCATATGAGGGCTGGAGTAAACAACTTATCGCCACTGGCAAGGTTGCTAAAGATGAGTTTTATCAGCGATTTCCGCAACGAAAATATGACTTATACCGGGAAAAGGTAAACTGCTATTCGTTCATCTATCAAGTCGATGAACATAAGGTAAGAGGTTATTTGTTATACCCAAAACTATCTTACCCAAGCCGGTTACCTTCTGTAATTTACAATCGTGGTGGTAACAATATACCTCGTCATACCCTGAAGTTTGGCAATCTATTTTTAACGCATTTCCCTATCGCCTTAGAAGGCTATGTCGTTATCTCTAGCCAGTATGGTGGCGCCAGAGTTTGGCCGCCGTCATATAAAGGTAATACCGGGGTGGATGAGTATGGAGGTAGCGAGGTAGGAGATGTATTAGCGTTACTACCTATACTCGATAACTTGCCAATAACAGACCCGAATAAAGTGGCCATGATGGGCTGGAGTCGCGGTGGAATGATGTCTTTAATATCTGCCACTAAGTCAAACCGAATTAACACGTTAATACTCGGTGGGACGCCTGTAGACCTACTTTCATCGAAAACATACCGCCCTGACTTGGAACGCTTTGTCTTTAAAAAGCTTATACCAAATTATGAAGAGAACAAAGTCGAGGCACTAAAAAAGAGGTCTGCCATCTATTGGCCTGAAAAAATCCCAAAGTCTACCTCTGTTTTAATGTTACATGGAACAAATGATCAGAGAGTTAAAGTTGACAGCATTAGAAACTATGTCAAAGCATTAGAAAATAACGATGTAAAGGTAGAGTTAGAAGAATATAAAAATGGAAGTCATACGCTTATAGAGTTTAATAATGAAGTCTTAACAAAAGTGAAAAAATGGCTCGCACAAGAACTATAAAAAACTATAACTTGTAATAGATACGGTTATAAAATTGAAATAAAAACGAAGGACTAGAACATGAAAAAAAACAAACCTATGCGGGCTGTAGATTTAGAAAAGAATGAAATTATTGAAACTGCACTCCTTAAGAATGTAGGCGGTGGAGGTTATCCAATATTACCAGGGCAACCAGGATTCCCTGGGCAGCTTTGTAATCCAAACTGCCAACCAGCCTGCGGTTGCGGCCCTGACATTTGTAACCCTCAAGGTGACTTCTGTATCTCTACACCACCTTAACCGTACCAATATAAAGCCATATTATCTTGCATATGGCTTTAACTTCCCTTTATAGCTATAGATAACTATGAATTTACAAGCTTGGTAAAACACCTGTTGGCAGGTAGCCGTTGAAGCTAGCGGTCAGAAGCAGATCGGTGGCCGCTTCGATATCTGGGCCGAAGAAACGGTCCTTATCATAATAAGTCACCAATTCACGGATCTCCGCTTTCGCCTTGGCCACTGCTGCACTAGGTTGCAGTGGACGACGGAAGTCCAAACCTTGCGCTGACGCTAATAACTCAATCGCTAACACACCACGAGTATTTTCCGACATATCGCGCAAACGGCGCGCCGCAAAGGTGGCCATAGACACATGATCTTCTTGGTTGGCAGACGTTGGTAAGCTATCCACTGACGCTGGGTGAGCGTAGGTCTTATTCTCTGAAGCAAGTGCTGCAGCAGTTACCTGCGCAATCATAAAGCCTGAGTTTACTCCGCCATTTTCCACTAAGAAAGGCGGCAGCTTAGACAAGTTAGGATCGATTAGCAGCGCAATACGACGCTCGGCAATTGAACCAAGTTCGGCAATCGCTATCGCCAAGTTATCGGCTGCCATCGCTACTGGCTCAGCGTGAAAGTTACCGCCTGAGATGATGTCACCAGTATCTTGGAACACTAATGGGTTATCAGTGACACCGTTAGCTTCAGTGCCTAACACCTCTGCTGCATGGCGAATTTGCGTTAAACATGCGCCCAATACCTGTGGCTGACAACGCAGTGAATAGGGATCTTGCACCTTTTCACAGTTTGCATGGTCAAGACTGATCTCAGATTCGTCCGCTAACAAGTGACGGAATAAAGCAGCCGAGTCAATCTGGCCTTTTTGGCCACGAGCAGCATGAATACGGGCATCGAACGGGCTACGACTGCCCATCGCTGCTTCAACGCTCATTGCGCCAATCACTGAGCTGGCCGCAAACAGGTCTTCTGCGTTGAATAAACCTTCTAATGCTAATGCGGTAGAAGCTTGGGTGCCATTAAGTAAGGCTAGGCCCTCTTTGGCGGCAAGTTCAAGTGGCTTAAGTCCGGCGATCTCTAGCCCTTCAGCGGCAGTGATCAGTTGACCTTTATAGCTCATCTCACCTTCGGCCAGCAAGGGTAAACTCATATGCGATAGTGGCGCTAAGTCGCCCGATGCACCAACCGAACCTTTCTCAGGTATGCACGGGTACACTTCAGCGTTCACCAGGGCAATAAGGAAGTTGATCACCTCTAAACGAATACCGGAGAAACCCCGGCTGAGTGAGTTGATTTTCAGCACCATCATTAAGCGCACAGTGGCGTCTTGCATGTATTGGCCTGTGCCAGCGGCGTGTGACAACACGATAGAGCGTTGCAGCAGTTGCAAGTCCTCAGCGGCAATTTTGGTGTTAGCCAGCAAGCCAAAGCCGGTATTGATACCGTAAACAGTGCGGCCTTCATCTAATACTTGCTGTACTAGACCGGCACTAGTGTTGATGTCGGCTATGGCACTCTCAGCCAGCTCAAGGGTGATTTTTCCACGACTGATTTGACGAATTTGCTGCAGCGTTAAGCTACCCGGCGTTAATACTAAATGGTTCATGTCTACTTTCCCTCAGTCGTGGCTGTGTCTAGCATCGGCAGATCTAAGTTCTGCTCTTTTGCACAATTTTTAGCAAGCTCATATCCAGCATCAGCGTGACGCATCACACCGGTTGCAGGGTCATTCCACAGTACTCGACCTAGGCGCGCGGCTGCATCATCGCTGCCGTCGGCAACAATTACCACGCCAGAGTGTTGGCTAAAGCCCATGCCAACGCCACCACCATGGTGCAGCGACACCCAAGTGGCACCACTTGCCGTATTAAGCAATGCATTCATTAGTGGCCAATCCGATACCGCGTCTGAACCATCAAGCATAGATTCGGTTTCACGGTTAGGGCTAGCGACTGAACCTGAATCTAAGTGATCACGACCGATAACTATCGGTGCTGACAGTTCGCCATTTTTAACCATTTCGTTAAAGGCTAGTGCCAAACGCGCACGGTCCTTAAGGCCAACCCAGCAGATGCGTGAAGGCAGACCTTGGAAGGCGATACGCTCGCGCGCCATATCTAGCCAGTTATGCAGATGTGGGTTGTCTGGAATAAGCTCTTTAACTTTAGCGTCGGTCTTATAGATATCTTCAGGGTCGCCAGAAAGTGCCACCCAACGGAATGGACCAATACCTTCACAGAACAGTGGGCGCACGTAAGCAGGAACAAAGCCTGGGAAGTCGAATGCATTTTCGACACCCTCTTCAAACGCCATTTGACGAATGTTGTTACCGTAGTCCGTTGTCGCCGCACCAGCCGCCTGTAGTGCTAGCATCGCTTTGACTTGAACTGCCATTGACTGCTTAGCCGCTTTAACGACGGCCGCTTCATCGGTTTTACGCATCTCAATAGCTTGCTCTAATGTCCAGCCTTGTGGCAGGTAGCCGTTGAGCGGATCGTGTGCTGAGGTTTGGTCGGTCACCACATCAGGTGTCACTCCACGCTCGACCAGCTCGGCAAATATGTCTGCCGCATTACCGAGTAGACCAACCGATACCGGTTTGCCGCTAGTGTTAGCCTCTTCAATCATCGCCAATGCTTCATCGAGTGAAGTGGCTTTCTTGTCGACATATTGAGTACGAAGACGGAAATCGATACGTGTTTCATCGACTTCACAGGTCAGTACTGAGTAACCCGCCATGGTGCCAGCGAGTGGCTGTGCGCCGCCCATGCCACCAAGGCCGCCGGTTAAGATCCACTTACCCTGCGACGAACCACCAAAGTGCTGCTTAGCCATCGCCACAAAGGTCTCGTATGTGCCTTGCACAATGCCTTGTGAGCCGATGTATATCCACGAACCCGCCGTCATCTGGCCATACATAGCCAAACCTTTCTTATCGAGTTCGTTAAAATGTTCCCAGTTCGCCCAATGTGGCACCAGGTTAGAGTTGGCGATAATCACCCGTGGTGCATTGCTGTGGGTTTTAAATACGCCCACTGGTTTGCCCGATTGCACCATTAAGGTTTCGTCATCTTCAAGACGCTGCAGTACTTCAACAATCTTGTCGTAGCACTGCCAATCGCGGGCTGCACGGCCTATGCCGCCGTAAACGACTAGATCTTCAGGACGCTCGGCAACATCGGGATGTAAGTTGTTCATCAACATACGCATCGGTGCTTCGGTCATCCAGCTTTTACAGCTCAGTTTAGTTCCATGCGGCGCTATGATGCGACGACTTGGATCGTGTCTTTTATCCATGGGTCTACCTCGTTCAATCTGTTTTTTATAATTGGTTTTTATATTTGCTTTTTATCTACTGTCTTATTGTTTTCTTGCTAACGTTACAGTGGTAAATTTGGCCAGTGACAACGTCATTTTTGTTACTAAATCGTTTTATTCAGCGGCTAACTAAACGTCAGATGACCACCCAATCTAAATCTACTACCGGGGTGTATTAGACGGGCGAAACTCACCACACCTTGACGCGACCATGTTCGGCGAGAGATCTGTAAACAAGGCTCTGTTGCCTCAATTTGTAATAGTGCTAACTGGGTATCGTCCGCCAGTTTGGCTTCAATGGTGTGCTTAGCTTCAGTCAGCGGCGCCACCATCGATAAGTATTCATGGGGAGTTTGTTTACTAAAGTCTTGTGCTAG
The DNA here is from genome assembly GCF_016757755.1 of Shewanella sp. KX20019. NCBI lineage: Bacteria > Pseudomonadati > Pseudomonadota > Gammaproteobacteria > Alteromonadales > Shewanellaceae > Shewanella > Shewanella sp. KX20019. The sequence continues at coordinate 5,205,114 of NZ_CP068437.1, forward strand.
GTATTCAGGCACTAATTTAGGATTCACAAAACGCTCCTCTAACTGCAGTGGCGTGTCTTGTTCGCAATGGACTAACACCGATAAAAATACTGCGCCACCCTCTTCCAGCCCCAACGCAATGGCGATTGCCCCTGTTGCGATAGTTTGCCTGAGCGATACTTGCTGCACGCTGTAACCATGGCCACGATCTTTAATTTCATCGGCAATATTACGAATTGCCATCATCGATGACTGCGATTTGAGCCCTGCGACAAAAGTCCCTAAGCCCTGCGAGCGCTCTAATAGCCCAGATTCGGTTAACTCAGTTAAGCTACGGCGCGCCGTCATACGGCTGCAGTTAAACAGTTCAGCTAATTGATTTTCTGATGGCACACGGCTGTTCTCAGCCCATTGTCCTGATTCAATTTGAGCGCGAATATAGTGTTTAATCTCTGCAAACTTTGGCGTTGCCATTGGTTATCCTGTGTTTTGCACTGCACTTTTGATGACCGATGAGTCTGGTCGTTTACTCAATACAGCTATTTATAATGATCAAAAACTCGGCTACAATCCTAGCTTGTATATACAAGTAAACACAAGCTAGCTCACAAATTATTTTTAGTGGTGCCCTTAGTGTTAGTATTCAACCTCTACCGAAAACGTTAAAAAAGAGAGTGCATCATGTCGTGGGATCAAGTGTGGATTGATATCAATATTGCTACTATGTCGCCCAATATTGCAGAGCCTTACGGTGCGATTAAAGATGCCGCTCTGGCGGTGAAAGACGGCAAAATAGCTTGGCTAGGCAAGCGCGCAGACCTTCCTGAATTTGACGTACTCGGCACACCACTTTACAAAGGCAAGGGCGGCTGGCTAACCCCTGGGCTCATTGATGCCCACACTCATTTAGTGTTTGCGGGTAACCGTGCCAACGAATTTGAACTGCGCCTGCAAGGCGCTAGTTACGAAGAGATCGCCCGCTGCGGCGGTGGCATTATCTCGACGGTTAAAGCTTGCCGCGAAGCCGATGCAGCAGAGCTATTTGAGCTGGGGCGCCAGCGCCTTAACGCACTCGCCAAAGAGGGCGTTACCACGGTTGAGATAAAGTCTGGTTACGGTTTAGATATTGAAACTGAGCTCAAAATACTGCGGGTTGCTCGCGAGCTAGGCAAGCATCATCACGTTGATGTTAAAACCACTTTTTTAGGCGCCCACGCTATTCCGCCAGAATACAAAAATGATAGCGACGCCTATGTCGACCTAGTGATCAACGAAATGTTGCCACGAGTGATAGAGGAAAACCTTGCCGATGCCGTCGATGTGTTTTGCGAGAATATCGCCTTCAGCCTAGAACAGACCGAACGAGTGCTAACGGCCGCTAAAAATGCTGGCCTCGATATCAAGCTACACGCCGAGCAGTTGTCAAATTTGGGCGGCTCAGCCATGGCAGCCAAACTAGGGGCAAAATCAGTTGATCATATCGAGTATTTAGATGAAGACGGGGTTAAAGCCCTCAGCGAAAGTGGCACTTGCGCCACCCTATTGCCCGGTGCATTCTACTTTTTGCGCGAAACCCAGTTACCGCCTATCGATCTGCTACGTCAGTACAAAGTCCCTATGGTGGTTGCCAGCGACTACAACCCAGGTTCATCACCACTGTGCTCAAGTCTGCTAATGCTCAATATGGCTTGTACTTTAATGCGTTTAACGCCAGAAGAAGCACTCGCGGGCATGACCCGCAATGCGGCTAAAGCGTTAGGCATTGAAGCCGAAGTAGGTGTGTTAGAAGCCGGCATGACAGCTGATTTCTGCTTGTGGAATATCACGACTCCAGCGGAACTGGCTTACACCTACGGCGTTGGCTCGTGTATCGACGTGGTGAAGAATGGCCGCTTGGTACATCAGTAAAGCAGGATGCCTGAGCGATGAGGTAATCTCATCGTTTGGGCAGACAGAGCCTTATTGCAACTGCTTCTGTTGCTTTTCATCAACTTCACCATGTTCCTGTATATCAATGGCAGCTGATATTTTTTGATTTTCGTCCGCTAAGACCTTACTAGCTTTCTCATCTAAATGTCTAGCCATCCTTGAAAAGCCGGGGATTTTTGCTAATTTGACAACAGCATCAGCCATTTGAGAACTCTTATCTAATGCATCCATTAATGGATGATCGCTTTTGTTATAATCGGAGATTAATTTGCCCGGATTCTCTGAGTTCACACTAACAAGGTTGAATAATAATTTGAGTTTGAGCTCCTGAGAAATAGGCGAGTCTTCTATTTCATTGACTTGTGTAGATAGTCCTTCAAACGTTTTACTGATAACACCTTTATGCGTGTATTCTTCGATCAGTCTTTTAGAAAGCTTAAAACTTTTATTTGCGGAGTACGCCATCCACAATACAGGGATATAAAGTGGCATCATTGCAAAGACTAGATATGGGGTATCTTTGATTGTAGTAACAAGATTATCACCTTGAAACAGCCTTACCGCATTTAACACAAACGGAATTATCGAAATAATAACTAGCACAATGATAGATTTGCTAAATGTACTATTATGCTTTTTTAAATCCTCCTCTTCAGCTTTAGTTTTAGCCTCATAAGCAGAAGCTAGCCCTGCTGTTAACGCATCAGGAAGAAGCTTACGAATTTTATTTAATGAATCATTGTGAGCTCTATCGCAAGATTCTATATGTTCATTAAAACTCTTACGTGCTTCTACAGAAATATTATCTAGAGAACTATTTATGTCCTCTTTAGTGCCTTGATATTCAGTAGACAGCTTTTCAACGTTATCTTTTATTAAATCATAAGCTTGAGATTGGTAAGCCCCTAGAACAGTAGACACTTCATAGAGTTATACTTAACCAAAAATATGAGGTGTTACATGCGCGGAAAACGATATCCCGATGAGTTCAAAATTGAAGCCGTTAAACAGGTCACTGAACGTGGCTATAAAATAGCAGATGTTGCTGACAGATTAGGGGTTACTTCCAAAAGTTTGCACAACTGGATTAACAAGTTTGATAAGCCAGAAAAGCAGCACATCACCATTGATAATCAGCAAGACGAAATACGTAAGCTCAAGGCGGAGCTTCGCCGTGTAACCGAAGAGCGAAACATCCTAAAGGAGGCCGCCGTGTACTTTGCAAGCGAGTCAAAGAAAAGTACACGTTCATAAAGTCTAGGCTCAAGCAGTATCCTGTGAAAATCTTATGCGAAATACTTGGAGTCCATCGTAGTGGTTTCTATGCCTGGCTGAAGGAACCTCAGAGTCGAAGAGCGACTGAAGACAAACGCTTGCTGGGTAAGATTAAACAGTTTTGGCTGGAAAGTGGTTGCGTTTATGGCTATCGAAATATCACCTTGGACCTTAAAGATGATGGTGAAGTTGTTGGTAAAAACCGTGTATATCGAATCATGAAACAGGCTGAAATTAAAGCTGTACGAGGTTATAAACGCAATCCAACCTTTGGCGGAGGCGATGTTAACCATACGGCACCTAATACATTAAATCGAGGCTTTGATGTCGTCAAACCCAATATGATTTGGGTGACCGATTTCACTTATATTCGTACCCATGAAGGCTGGCTGTATCTCACCGTTGTGATAGACCTTTTTTCAAGACAAGTCGTAGGATGGACGATGAAAAGTACACCGAAGGCAGAGTTAGTTATAGATGCTCTATTAATGGCTATATGGAGACGCTCACCTACAGAAAAGGTGCTAATACATTCCGATCAAGGAGTGCAATATACCTGCTCAGATTGGCGTAGTTTTCTAAAAGAACACAACCTTGAAGCCAGTATGAGCCGAAGAGGAAACTGCCATGATAATGCTGTCGCTGAGAGTTTCTTCTCGCTGCTGAAAAAAGACAGGGTTAAGCGAAAAGTCTATAAAACCAGAGATGAAGCACGCTCAGAAGTATTTAACTATATCGAATATTTCTATAATCCAGTGCGGCATCATGGTAGTAATAATGGACTGTCTCCGATCAAGTTCGAGAAGCAGTATTATGAAAACCTAGAAAGTGTCTAGAAAACTGGGGGCTTACCAAATATCCCCTTCCATGTAAATGACTGTTATAAATCGAATATTATCACGAATATACAAAAATAAAACAAACATATTTCCGATGAACCCTGTCAACTAAAAATACCTACATATCTTAGATATCTACCAAAGAGATAAGAGAAAATAACTGTAATTCCCAAATAAATGGGCATTACTATTGCGAGGTTGGAAAGAGGTACAAATTAATTAAGCTTCCGCCCTATTAACTCAGGTCCACAAAAAATACCAACCTCATCGAAGTTGCCGAAATACGTAGACAAAAATGCTGTAGAAATATTATGGATGATGGTTCACGCTCAGGCGCAGCCTGTGTGGACAAAGCCACCTCTTACATCAAACAGAAACTTTAGACTGCTCCCCAAACGCCTTTCTCATCCAATAAACCACCAGTACCGCAACAGCGGAAGTGCCCCTCTAAGATAGACGAAACACCACTGTATAAAGAACTAGAATCAAATGACGGCGATAATAGATAAATACTATCTAACAACAGTGCACCACTAGGCACTAAAGTAGCGCTAAACCTGCATTAAAGTAGCGCTAAAGGTTGATTTTTCGATGAAAGATCATTCTCCGCTTTACTGGGTTCTTTTCAGGTGTAAGTTATCCGTGCCGAAGTGGAGAGCTCTCCAGTAGTCTTGGTTTATTTAATAAAAATAGACGCAAACACAAGGACTGATGATGAACCTTCTAAAAATTACTCCGCTGCTTGTTGCTGGATTTATGCCATTGGCATTTGCAGGGCAAACCCTAAACACAGTGGGCGCGACACAAACTCAATTCTGTTACAGCTCTCTAATGCAACTAAAACCAAGCATTAGTGCACTAAACAGCACAACCACGATAGATACTTGCCTCTTACTCACTAAAGACCCAGCCAAACAAGTCATCATTAGCTGTCCATCGTCAAACAATGTCGATATTGACGGCATCGATAAAGCTAAACTCAAGAATGATGGTCTTGCTGTTATTCTTTTCGCGAGTTGCCTCGCTGAAATAGAAAGCTCAGGTACTGCATTTACCTCGCAAGACACAGCTGTGTTAACTCAATTAACGGCAACAAAAATTGCAAGCGCGAACCCAACCGCAGATGAGAAACCAACTAAAACACTGAACAATACTAGTAACCGCTGGATCAGCTCATTCGAGCTAGGCTATAAACAACAAAATGGTTATGACGACGATGGCAAGCGCACTGGATTTGATCAAGGCGGGATTACTGGCTCACTAAAACTCAATGGTCGCTGGAGAAATAGCTGGGGGTGGAGTGATGCGGTAACTAACTTTGAAGTTGGAGTGGCATTTGGCCAGAACCCGACTGTAAATGAAGAAAAGTCTGATCCCGATGCTGCTGGGTTTAACGATGTCACCGATACTATTGATGGTTACATGAAATTTTTGTATTCACCAGGGCATATCATGGCAACCCAAAATGGAGACTCTGTCCTTAGCTTTGCCGCATTAGCCGGTATTAGAAGCTTAGATGAAGCTACACCAGGAAATGAACTCGCCAGATATTACGGCGGAGGATTAGAATTTAACCTCTATAATCAAGGAGTAGAAAAAGATAACAATGCACTTCCGAGAGCACGAATTGGAGGTTATTTCGTTAGAACATCAAACCATGGTGCAATGACAGGCGTTAACCTTTGGGTGGTTCAAGCTCAATATCAACTTGTCGCCGACAAGCCATTTTTATTAGGCTTTAAGGCGAACTTAGGTCCGGATGATCTAGATGATTATTCAGTCACTCTCAGCGTAAGACAAGATACCGCAAAACTGCTCAGTTTCTTCGGTTTTATTACCGAATGATGCTCTATTGAAACACAACTAAAAGCCAGTAATTATGCTGTTGAGATTACCAGTAAAGTGACTAAAAACGACTTTACTGGGAATTATATATCCATGAGAACAGGCCTAATTCTAACGCCAGAAGAAAAAACAACACAATTTAAGGCAACTCACTATTTAAATAGATGGTTATAACAAACAAGGAGAGTTATCAGCAAAGGAGGTAACTAGTTCTCTACTATCAAAAATCGCCGATACTACGGGCGATTTTTTGACTCTTACTTACAAGTACCACGCTCCACCAAGACTTTATTATTCGTCACGGTACCTTGAGTTACGCCAGCTCGATTAAAACAGGGTATATATTGTGTTCCAACTTGAACACCGTTACCGTCCAAATAAGCGTAAATCGAAAACTCCCAATAAGCGGCTTGCACTGCGGTTGATATTGCAGCTGTTGTAATGAGTGCTACAAGTCCTTTTTTTATATTCATTATTTATCCCTTAAATTTTCTATGGCGTAATGCCATCAATAATATTATCGGTTTAACTCGGCTTATCTATTACGCTTTTAGTTGATAATTCATACAGGCCGTCATCATTTAGTATGACGCCAAGCACGTACTCATGTGATTCAACCTACTATTCATGACGGATGCCAGATACGAGGGAATTGCCGCTAACAAAGGGGTCAATGGTATCCATAACATCGCTTTATTCTTAGCGATTATGGGATAGAACGCTGAACCCTTTTGATCAAACTTTGGTTGCATGCATTTTCATTTTATAAAATCCTTCCGCTCATGCTTAAGGGTAACAAACAACACAAAATCCAAGGTTAAATAATCACTTAGCATTAGCTAAGTAAGCATAATTCATTCAGTAAACCCAATATACCTACAGCAACTTATTCGCAGATAACACACCGTTATTTCTCACTAAACCCAAACAGCCGCTAAAACTGAAAATTAACTACAGTTTGCAGCGCGAATAGACTAGCCAAAAAGTGCGTTTCAGCTTAGGATCTGAACAATAAACAGATCAATTGCACATTGCGGAGTAACCAAACATCATGGGTATCAGAGCCATTGTCGTAGATACAGCCGGTACAACTACCGATCTTAACTTTATTGAGGATGTTCTTTTTCCTTATTCAGCTAAGGCATTACCCGCTTTTCTTGAAGAAAATCAAAATAATGTGTTAGTTGAAAACTGCATTTGTGATGTACAAGATATTGCACTTGAGCCAAACGCTAACCTTGCTCGCGTGACTGAAATTCTGCTGCAGTGGATTAGCGAAGACCGTAAAGCTACACCATTAAAAACCATTCAAGGCCTAATCTGGAAACAGGGTTATGCCAATGGTGAGTTTAAAGGCCATATCTTTCCTGACTTTATCGAAGCCCTTGATGGCTACAAGCAAAAAGGCTTACGCGTTTATAGCTTTTCATCAGGTTCAGTTGATGCGCAAAAACTCCTGTTCGGCAATAGCGATGCTGGCGATTTAACTGATAAATTTAATGGTCATTTCGACACTCGCACCGGCAATAAACGCTTTAAACAGGCTTACTGCAATATCCTAAACACCATCAGCCTGAGCCCGAAGCAGATTTTATTTGTTTCTGATGTGCTGGAGGAGTTAAAAGCCGCAGATGAAGCAGGCTTAAACGTTATGCAGATGGTACGTGATGATAAGCAACGTACAGGCGACTTTAAGCAGATTAGTAGCTTTGCTGATATTGAGCTCTAAGCGCTAGCCGCTAACTTTAAAAGGCATTCAATGAATGCCTTTTTTTATGGCTTAAATTCATTGATGGCAGTACCTAATACATGAATGAGCATTAGACCACGTCTTGTCGTCACTTCAGCATGCTGTTATGCTGGCTAAAAATCAAACAACCGTTTGAATAATAAAAAACACCAACGATAAGAGATCATTATGGATAAGTTTCTCAAGCAGTACCCAATTAATACCGCAATAAACGTCGCGTGGGGCGAAATGGATGCACTGCAGCACGTTAATAACGTAGTTTATTTTCGCTATTTCGAAACCGCCAGAATTGATTTTTTTAATCAGATTAACTTGTTAGAAGATCTACAAGTCACCTCAGTCGGTCCGGTGATTAGCGAAAACCAAGCTCGTTATAAACGCCCTGTGACCTTTCCAGATGCCATAGTCGTCGGCGTGAGCATTAGTGACATTAAAGATGACCGGTTCATGATGCACTACACTGTTTTCAGTAAAGCTCAGCAAGCAGTCACCACCATTGGCTCGTCTCAAGTGGTTATGTTTAACTTTAAAACTGGTCAAAAAGCCACGTTAACAGCACCACTGTTAGATGCCTTGAAAACCTATCAGCAGGCCTAATACTTTTAGCCATTGATGAAATGAGCGGCTTCGATCATCGGGAATAATCTATGAGTGAGAAAATCATCCATATAGTTGATGAAAATAGATTTGTTATCAATATCGATAAGGTTCAAGCCATGCAGTCCTATGAGATCATTATCGACCCTAGCAAAACATCAGCTGGACGATGCAATTTCGACAGTACCTTTGTACCAAATGAGTTACGAGGAAGAGGACTCGCTGAAAAGTTAGTTCGCCATGGGCTTAATTGGGCTAAATCACAAAACTTACAAATTGAAGCGAGCTGCTGGTATGTACAGAAGTTTTTAACCTCAACATAGGCAGCTCTTATCATTTGAGGCTAGGCACCAGTGAGTAGCGCAAGCTGCGCACGGATCTCGTCACTCAAGGGCGCGCTTTTTTCTGCCGCGTAATCGTAATGCACTACCGATGTTTGTGCTTCGACGGTTTTCTTGCCGTTTTGCCAGCAACTCTGGGTCAACTCAAAGCTACTATTACCGATGCGGCTGACCCAGGTTTTCACCGTTACATCGCTAGCAAAGTAGGTTGGAGCATTAAAGTTTACGCTAAAACCAGCAATGATCAGATTCCATTTCGATAGATCTTGAGTTGGGTTAAATATCTTGAATATTGGTTCACGTGCCGCTTCGAACCACACCGGGAACACGGTATTGTTTATATGACCTAAGGCATCCGTTTCACAAAAACGTGGCTGTATGGTTAAGCTGAATTCACTTTCCTTCACTGTGTTCTATCCTTTATTTATTATTATCTAAAACATTGCCGCCATTCTACCGATAAAACAACCAATACGGTAAAGCCTGTGTCTTTATATCGGTGCAGTGCGTCAACGAGGCTGAACACTGGTTGTTATTAACAACAGATTAGCCAGATACAAAAAAGGATGCCTCTGCACCCTTTTATCGTTACCAAACTTCTATCTACGGCTAGTTAACGACCATACATAGCGTTGATCTCTTGCGAATACTTCTGGTAAATCACCTTACGGCGCAGCTTCATGGTAGGGGTGATTAAGCCCGCTTCCATTGAAAAAGCATCCGGCAGTAGGGTGAACTTTTTAATCTTCTCAAACCCAGCTAACTCAGTTTGTAGCGCCTTTAAGCGCTCCTCAAAATGCTCTATCACATGTGAGTGACGCAGTAACTCAAGCGGGCTATCGTAATGTAAGCCCTTCTCTTTAGCCCAGCACTCTAACGACTCAAATGCGGGTACTATCAAGGCAGTCACGTAGTTACGCGCATCAGCGACAATGGCGACCTGCTCGATAAACGGACAACAGCCGACCTTACCTTCAACCCGTTGCGGCGCAATATACTTGCCATTAGAGGTTTTCATTAGCTCTTTAATGCGATCGGTAATAAACAGATTGCCATCTGCGTCGATCCGACCCGCATCCCCAGTTTTTAACCAGCCATCTTCAAAGGTGTCAGCGGTTTCTTGTGGGCGATTATAGTAACCGCGCATCACGGTGTCACCGCGCACTAAAATTTCGTTATCTTTACCTAGCTTAATTTCAACTTCAGGCAATACCTGACCATTGGAGCCAGGCACTCGGTTAGCTAAGGTGTTACAGGTTGCAGTTGCGGTAGTTTCTGTCATGCCGTAACCACAAAGCACAGGTACATCGATGCCTTGAAAGAAAGCACTTACATTGGGATCCAACGCCGCACCACCGCAAGGCATAAACTTCAAACGACCGCCCAACACCTGCTTTAACTTGCCAAAAACTAACTTATTAGCAAGTTTCCACTGCAAGCTCAAGCCTAACGATGCCTTGTGGCGTCCTTGACCCACCTCAGACTGTTTATGCCCGACCGACATCGCCCAGGTAAACATCCTCTGTCTCGCTTGTGGCGCTTTAATCACCTTATCTTGTACCGCGCTGTACACCTTCTCTAAAAATCTCGGTACGACACATAAAGTATGTGGTCGCACTTGCACAATCGCCTCTTTCACCGCCATCGGATTGGCAAGATAAACGTTACGTCCACCACGACATAGGACGTAAAAACTCCAACCACGCTCAAAGACATGGCTTAGTGGTAAGAATGCTAAAGAAACATCGCCGGGTGTAAATGGCAACAATTGATCATGCTGACGCACCATGGACGCAATATTTCGATGTTCCAGCATGACCCCTTTAGGATCACCCGTGGTGCCAGAGGTGTAAATAAGCGTTAATAGATCATCAAGATTTAAATCTGCTAAACGTCTTTCAAGCTCGCTATCGGCCTCACTATCAAGTTCACGTTCGAGCAGTTCATCCAAATGACAATGATTTTGTAGGTCTTGCAACTCAACTGTTCTGTCGAATACTACAACACGAGTCAGGCTGTCACATTGACTAACAAGTTCACATGCCATTGCATATTGCTCTGCGTCACCAGCAAAAACAAGCTTAGCCTGTGCATCGTTAACCATATAAGCAGCTTGCTCTAAAGTACTTGTTGGATAGATTGGCACAACCACCGCTTTAGCCTTTAGTAAGCCTAAGTCTGCGCAGGTCCACTGAGGGCAATTCTGCGATAGGATCACGGCGCGGTCTTGCGACTCAATGCCGAACTGGATTAACACCCGTGCTATTTTTGAGGTGATAACATCAAATTTGCTCCAGCTAACTTGATGCCAAGGCGCGGCCATTTCGAATCCTTCGAGTGCTATCGCATCGCCAAGTGCTTGGCTCTGCTGCTGTATGAGACGTATAACGTGAAATGACTCGAGTGACATAAAATAACTACCTTTTAGCTTACAAGTGTTCCGCTTTTACCTAAGTTTACTCGAAGTTCTCCTAAAAACTAAGAGCTTTTGCTCTATTTATGTTAAGTCAAACACAAAAAAAGACCGTTCAAGGTGATAAACAGTCTTCTATTAACATAAAAATTCACTAAGCAGTTCAATTAAAACAGAAACAACTAAGTTACCCACTCGCGCATATATCCCCACCGTTAGCTAGACAATAAATCACCACGCCACAAGCGGTATTTAGCATACCAAAGGCATAATAGGGCCAAAATCAGCAACGGAATATCCCAGGCAATCCAGTGCCAAATATCGCCGCCACTTTGCACTGTCGACAGTGAGGACGATACCCAACCAGATAACAAAGCGACTAAAAATATCGTGGCGGAAATCTGCATTGAAGTACGGCACATCGACCCTAAACCTAAGATGAAGGCACAACCAATAACATTACTGAGAACCAAGTGTAACCAAACCGACAAGCTAACCAAGGGTGATAGCAAGCTGACCAACGTAGCCGTCACCATCATAGTAACTGTCAGTATTGCCAGTAAACGATACTGCGCCAACATGAAGGCATTAACCATCCCTCTCTTACCATCAAAACCAGGCAGTACAAATAAGCTTTCAACCGCACGCCAACGTTGAATGCGGCTCCAGTGCAGCATGGCACAAGTGATACCACTAAACTGTATCAGCAGAAATAACACTGGCAGTTGTACATCAAGCAAATAAGCCCCGAGGGCTAATAGTAAAGTCACTACAGGCATAGCCAACAACATCATTGTCAGCATCGGGCCTATAAAGTAGTTAGCAGGGTGCAAGAAGCGTTCGAGGCGATTAAGCAGGTTCGAAGACGTTAGCGTCGGCAACCAGAACCAGCCCATCTCTAGACCGTTAAGATAGACAACACGTGCCTTACTATTCCAGCCACAACTGGACAGTTTACGCCCTAAAACCATCGCCAAAATCAGATCGACAAAAAGTAACAGAAGGGTGCCAGCTTGTGGTAAAAGCTCAGCTAAATAGGGTTGCATAGGCAGGGAAACATACAGTACAAATGACAGGTGGAATGCACTGCTATTTTTCAAACTGAAGTAAAGAAAGCCAAAACCGAATAACAACGTCAGTAACAGTTCATCCACTTTATCTAAAGCATTATGCGCCAGCAAAAATATCATTGCTATTACAAGGCTAGTAACCAATAAAGCAAGCGCCTGTAACAGCACACTTTGGCGATACTGCGGCACTATCTCGGCCCACTCAGTAGCTGCTAGTCGGTTCATTTGCCAGCCTATCGCCACACAAGTAGAGGCAACAAACATATTCATCAATAGCAGTAGTGTATCGATTTTCCGCTCTGCGTCATCAGGAAGTAAAAAAGGCATCCCCAAAGCCATGACCAACCCCAGCAATCCGACCCCAAGAAAACTAGCGCAACCAAGATCAAATAACCATAGGCGAACAGAACCCTTTAACCATTTGCCTGAGGTGATAAAGCTGCTATTCATGAGTGCAGTTCCATAAATAGCTGTTCCAAATTAAGTGAATCAGCACTAATAAGCCCCTCAAACTGCTGCCCTTGGTAATTATCAACCACGACTTTGTTACCATTACGGTGCAGTATATTGAGTTCACCGGGCAGTGTTGCGGTCTCAGATAGCCTCAGCAATTTTACCTGCTCTCTTAGATCATCTATCTCTTTAAAAATAATCAGCTCACCGTGCTTTATTAATGCAAGGTGGCTGGCAACTCGTTCAAGATCGGAGGTGATATGCGAGGAGAACAACACACAAGAGCCAGATTCAAGTGCTAGCTCAAACAGATCTGCCATAAACTTGCGTCGAGCGATTGGATCTAAGCTGGCAACGGGTTCATCAAGAATAAGCAGCTTAGGGCGGTAAGCCATCGCCATAATTAACGCTAATGATTGGCGTTGCCCCACCGATAACCGCTGCACCTGTTGCTTAAGATCAAGGTCGAAGCGCTGCAACCATTCAGTCTCTAAACTCATATCCCACTGCGGATAGAAGCTACGGTGCAATTCCAATGCTTTTAGTACACTAAAGCCTTCGTAGCCAAAGGGTTGTTGCGGCACATAACCTATTTGAGTTTTTATCTCGGAGGTCATCTGCTCAACGGGAGAGTCAAGCACCTCAATGCAGCCTGAACTGGTTTGCATTATTCCCAGAGCACAGCGCATAAGCGTTGATTTTCCAGCGCCATTTTGACCTAGTAGGCCAACGACCATTCCAGGGTATAGCGCCATATCTAGTGCATTTAATGCTACTTTATCATCGAACCGTTTTGTCAGCTGCTTACATACCAAGATCGGTGCTTCATTCATATCCATCGAAAAAAATCCTTTAATTCTGCCAGCGATCACCGAGCAGTGTTTGTAAGGCATCTAAACTCATGCCCAGTTGTTTTGCTTGCTCAATAACCGCATCAATTTGCGGATGTAACAGTTGTCCATTTGAAGTGGGGTCGCTCTGTTCTCGCAACGCCACGCGAGTTGGCTGGCCACGACGACGCTCAAGCCAACCTTGCTCAACCAGCTGCTGCACAGCGCGGCTAACCGTCATCGGGTTTACCGTTAAATGCTCTGCCATCTGCCGCACCGACGGCAATACTTGCTCACTTTGTAATTGGCCACCCACAATCAAACGTACAATCTGTTCGCTTAACTGTTTATAAATTGGCTCACCACTACTGGGGTTGACATTTAGTTGTTCTAACATTAGCCTTTAGCCACTGTATTAATACATTGATACACCGATACAGTAACAAGTTAACATATACCCGCTCCACTGCAAAGTGCATGTTTCAGAGCAGCCTGAAGTGGAGCGGGTATGGATACGCTAAATTGCAAAAAAGGAAGAAGTATCATGCATCATGGAATGTATTCACCACGAAAAATGAGAGTGGAACCTACTCTTACGCTTCGTAAAAAAGTCGCTCTAGCAGTGGTTATTTGGGCTGCAGTACTGATCCCTTCAGTTCATGCTCTGCCCCTAACTCTCAGCGCACCCACTTCGGTAAATACCACAGATAATAGCTGCTATGTTGACGGCCTTTCAGAGCGAATGAATTGTGGTTCCATCAGTGTGCCTGAGAATCATGACCTAGCAGAAGGTAAACAGATTCAGATCCATTACGTCGTTATGCCAGCGATTAAGAATAGCGGTAAAAGTGAAGCGCTACTGGCGATTGCAGGCGGTCCGGGGCAATCAGCGATTGAGAATGCTCAAGGCTTTAACCAGATGCTGACCAAGGTACGCCAAAGCCACGATGTCATCTTGATAGATCAACGTGGTACTGGCCAATCGAACCCACTGCAATGTATTGGTGATGGGTTTGAAAGTCCACTTGCCATTAACGAAAGTGACTTTGATACCCGAGTCGAAACTCAGAAGTGTTTAGATGAGCTTGATGCCGATGTCACCCAATACGATAGCTTATCTGCCCTTAGAGATTTTGAAGCAGTAAGACAGCATCTAGGCTATCAAAAATTGCACTTATACGGCGTATCCTATGGTACCCGCATGGCACAGCTATATATGCGTGATTACCCTGAACATGTAGCCACTGTCACCTTAGACGGTGTGGTACCAATGCAGCAAAGTGTATTGGCCATCGGTGATGCTATCGCCCGTGCTTTTGATCTCGTTATTCAGGACTGCAGCAACAACACACTTTGCCATAACCAATTCCCTGAACTGGCAGCAGAGCTTGCACAAGTCGACTCTGAACTGACCCATGCAGCAAAGATCAGTACCATTGCCGACCCTACCACTGGTGAAGCCACTCAACTGACAATGACCCGCAGTAAATTCAAAGGCTCACTGCGTATGGCATTGTACTCGCCCAGTGTACGAGCGCTAATCCCTCATGCCATTCACCAAGCCTCGAAAGGCAACTTCCAGCCAATTACTGGACTGTATGCCATGTCGATGGATGGAGCCGGAATTGCAATGGGAATGCACGCCTCGGTAGTGTGTGCTGAAGATTGGCAACGCCTAACGCCGCAGCTGCGCGCCAGCACCAATAACAACTATTTCGGCCGAGAAATGCTAAAAACCTTCGAGCAATCCTGTGCCGTGTGGAATATGCCTGCGGTAGATAGCAGCTTTAGCCAAGCTATTGCTAGTGACATTCCGACGCTGCTGTTATCGGGTGAGCTTGATCCGGCCACCCCACCAAGCTGGGGCGAGATGGCAATGGAAAAACTCACCAATGCCAAACATTTTGTCGCTCCTTATGCCACACATGGTGTTGCTTACCAGTCTTGCGGTAACAACCTAATTGCCGAACTCGTTGAAAAAGGCGCCGTGAGTGACATTGATGGTGAATGCTTAAATAAAGATATTCGCCGCAACTTCTACCTAAATGCCAGTACGGTTGAGGCGATACCCAGCGACACTGAACAAGAACAAACAGCCCTGAGCGAAGAGAGTTCCCTCAGTCAAGAAACAGCCTTGAGCCCGAAAAAGCCCTGAACCAGTAAGGAAACACTCATGATACAAGTATCAAATTTGTCAAAACGCATCGGAGATGTGCAGGCGCTGAATAATTTAAGCTTTTCAGCTCTCGATGGCCAAATAACCGGACTACTTGGTCCCAATGGCGCAGGTAAAACAACGTGCTTACGAACGGTGTTTGGTTTACTCAAACCCGATAATGGCTTTGCTGAAATCGATGGGATTAACATTGCTAAATCACCAGTTGCCGCCAAGCAGCAATTGGGACTGTTTCCCGATCCGTTTGGGCTATATGAGCGTTTAACGCCGCGTGAATACATCAGCTATTTTGCCGAGCTAAATGGCCTATCACGTAGTGATGCTAAACACGCCACCAGCAGTGTGATTGAAAAACTGCACCTAGCCGATATTGCCGACAGACAATGTAAGGGCTTTTCCCAAGGTCAGAGAATGAAAACGGCACTGGCGCAAGCCATCGTCCACCAGCCCACCAATATTGTGCTCGATGAGCCGACACGTGGCCTCGATGTTATGAGTACACGGGTGTTGCGTGACATATTGCGCGACCTTAAAAACCAAGGTCACTGTGTATTGTTCTCAAGTCATGTAATGCAAGAGGTAGCCGCACTTTGCGATCAGGTGATAGTCATGGCGGAGGGCAGAGTCGTTGCTGTCGGTAGCCCTGATGGACTGTGCCAACAAACAGGTAAAGCCTCACTTGAGGACGCCTTTATTCAGCTTATCGGTACCGATGAAGGGATAGCCGCATAACTCTGTCGTAAATAAGTCAGAGATTGGTCACCAAACTCTGCAAGATCACGCTAGCGAATAGCGACAAAAGGATTTAAAAATGAGTAATAAAACAATCACCATGATCCGCAAGGAACTGATTGATGCCGCTCGCGATAAGCGCTCAGTGATGGCTGGGCTCTACTACGCAGTAGGTGCTCCACTACTGATGTGCGGTATGTTTTTTATGTTGATCGGCCAGCTAACCAGCCCTGAAGATTTAAATATCAATATTAACAATCCTCAAGGCGCCCCCGATCTGGTTAAGTACCTTTCGAGCAAAGGAATTACCCAAGGTGATGCCGATAAAAACAAAGATATTTTGTTGGTGATTAGCGATGATTACGCCAGCAATATGGCGAAAGGGATCAGCGCCGACGTCACTTTAGTTGCCGATGCCTCAAATGAAAAACTGCAAAAGTCGATTCGTCGTCTTGAAAAACATCTGCAGCACTACAACTCTGAGATGGGCAGCTTACGTTTGATAGCCCGTGGCATCGACCCAAGAGTTATGCAGCCTATCAAGCTCAATGTGGAGGACCAAGCAACACCAGATTCAAAAGCAGGCATGATCTTAGGCATAGCCACTATGACGATGATCTACGCCGTATTTATCTCTGGAATGAACCTCGCCATTGATACCAGCGCAGGAGAACGCGAACGCAACTCACTGGCGCTACTGCTGAGCCACCCAGTATCAACTAGTCAGATCGTGATATCTAAAATTATCGCCGTTACTCTATTTGGAATGGTAGGTCTGTTATTAACACTCATAGTGTCCAAATTTGCCTACAGCTTTGTGCCTTGGCAAGAGCTTGGATTTAGCGTCAGCGTTAACAGCCGCTTTATTGGCATGATGATGCTTATAGGTCTCCCCGTAGCCATCATGGCAGCGTGCTTGCAGTTATTTGTATCGTTTCTTGCCAAGAGTTTTAAAGAAGCCCAATCATATCTCACGATTGTATTGATTTTACCTATGATGCTCGCGATGGCGGCCAGCTACGATATCGCGCCAGAGACTTTGCAATGGTTACCAGTATCAGGCCAGTTACAAGCGTTAATAGAGTTCATTAAAGGCCGAGAGCTACCTGGAATGCAGTTAGCGATTTCGTCATTTATCACCCTAGCCATCTCAGTAGTACTAGCCTTTGGTATGCAAAAATCTCTTAAAAGCGAAAAGATTGTCTTTGGCTTATAACCATACCGAGAAAGAAGCCTCTTAAAGTTAATCGCTTAAGAGGCTCTGTTTCAACAGAGGTAAGGTTCACTAACCCACAAAGAACATCTAATACTCACAGCAACTGTGAGTATTAAATTTTTGCCGATATGCTCTGGGCGATAAACTGGTGAGTTGGATAAACAGCTTTCTAAAGGAGCTAACATCTTCATAACCCACCTGCTCGACAATTTGCTCTAATGCTAACTCGGTAGTTTCCAGTAACCGCTTAGCTTCATCCACTCTTAAGCGCTGCATGTAACTCGCTGGCGTTTCATTCAATGCCTTTTTAAAGCGGCGGATCAAGGTGCGCTTGCCTACCGCAAACTTATCGGCAATATCGTCGAGCAGAAAACTCTGAGTTAAATGCAGCTGCATCCAATCTTGAATTCGCCTCACAAGCTCATCTTTATGCCGTTGTTCACTATCCAATGTCATAAATGGTTGTTGCGAGATACGGTTAGGATCGATTAGCAAAACTTTAGCCATTTGTGTCGCTATCTGCTCCCCCACCAGCAGCTTAACCAGCTGTAGCGCTAAGCTTAGGTTAGCGGTTGTCGCCCCAGCGGTGTACATGGGTCCATCACTCATGACTAAGTGTTCCATACACAGGTTCACCTTTGGAAACCTGCGCTTAAAAAGTTCCGCCAGCCACCAAACGCAGGTAGCAGTACGTCCGTCTAGCAAACCGCTAGCAGCCAGAACAAGCGTGCCTGCACAATACGCAGCTATTGGTTTTCCGGTTTCAGCAAACTGATGCAGAGTCGGCATATGCGGACTAAAAGCCCTAAGGTAGCTGTCGAGCTCTTTGCGATTAGTAATCGTTGAAGCGGCTACCACTACGGCATCGGCATGGGATAAATAGTGCTCGGCATCAGCATGAGCAATAACAGGCAAGGATAAGCCATAGTTGCTTTTAATCGGCTCACCATTTGGGGAGATTATCTTACACTCAAACAGATCATCTTCTGCGTTGGCTTGCGTTACCTTCCAATAGGTATTGCAGAAGCTAAAGACATCCATAAAACTGATGATGCCCCCCGCAACAGCATTATCTGCGGCCAAAATAACGATTCTTTTCACTGTCGCCACCTGTCACTAGTCACCCTTATTTTGTCAATAATGCCACTTATTTACAAATTGTCCACAATTTAAACTATCTCTACGTTGTTACTACCGATAAGTTCTAGCCGACATTAGATTAGCTAAGAGCAAGGAGTCAGTTATGAAAGCATTTTCGACCAAACATCTATTCAGCATAAGCTACTGGTTATTAAGTTGGGCCTTACTGGTCTGGCTCAATTTTAGTATTGAGCCAAATGCCATGGTGCATTTTGTCGTGCTCCCAGCATTGCTGCTGATCACAGGCCTAAATGCCGCTAGCCTATGCAATAAAAAATGCTAGTAAAGTAAATGTCTGTTACTTACGTTGAATATACCAGCACTCCCCTAGAAATGGATTCCCGTAAGCATTTTTTGCATAAGCGTTCTAACCTCCAGGGATAGAGGGAATGCCAATAAATGTACAACTGAATGGATTCAGGAGGTAGAGTAACGCAGGACGCAGTTACCGAGAGAATATTTATGTGCTGACCTCCAAGGACGGAGGAAATGCCAATAAATGTATGGAACATTTATGGCAAGACACAAATACCAAAACTACCCATCCATGGGTTTTGGCATAAGTGTTATGACCTCCAAGGACGGAGGGAATGCCAATAAATGTATGGAACATTTATGGCCAGACACAAATACCAAAACTACCCATCCATGGGTTTTGGCATAAGTGTTCCAGACACAAAAAAGCCCGAATTGATTCGGGCTTTCGAACATTTTAAGCGAGCTAGCTTAAGCGAACGACTTTGCTTTCGGCCTAAAAGGTTTAATAACCGCTTCGTCGCACTCTAAAAATTGGCCATCCATCAGATCGATACAGTATGGAATTACAGGGGGAAATAGAGTGCATCTAGACACGATCACTGCTAATAACTTACTTTGCTTTCGGCCTAAAAGGTTTAATAACCGCTTCGTCACACTCTAAAAATGGACCATCCATCAGATCGATACAGTATGGAATGGCTGGGAATACTGCATCCAAACACTCGCGAATTGATTTTGGCTTGCCTGGCAAGTTAACTATCAACGAGTCGCCACGTAGGCCTGCAGTTTGGCGCGACAAAATCGCCGTAGCAACAAACTTCAACGATTCAGCACGCATCAGCTCACCAAAGCCTGGCATCATGCGATCACATACCGCTTCTGTTGCTTCAGGCGTTACATCGCGCTTAGCTGGACCTGTACCACCAGTAGTGACAATTAAACTGCAGTTCTGAACATCAGCCATATCAATTAGCGTCGCTTCAATCGCGTCAGTTTCATCCGGGATCACCTTATAAACGGGCTCCCACTCTGATGTAAGGTACTCGTTTAGCACATCGATAATTGCCTTACCGGATAGATCTTCGTAGACACCAGCACTAGCACGGTCACTTACAGTCACAATACCAATTTTTGCTTTGCTCATTGCTTAATCCTTTCACTTTAATCTGTTGCTTGTATACCCGCGGCTAACAGCCATCGAATGCCAAAACCTGTTGATAGCGCATAAAGTAGCATAAAGTTAACTAGCAGGATTTGATAAATATCTAATATATGCGCTACAACCACTGAAAATACCAAGCCGTTAGAGTCTTCTAGACAACCAATACTTTTGTTTCCAATAGCTATTGTTCAAGCTGGAGATCATCACCCCTTGGCTCGTCGAAGCATGTAAGAACTGATTATTGCCGATATAGATGCCAACATGGCGTGTACTCCAGCCTGTTTTGAAGAAAACCAAATCGCCCTCTCTAAGCTGACTTTTGCTGACACTCTTACCTACGCTCCTTTGCTCATCAGTAGTTCGAGGCAGCTTAATGCCAAACTTGTCATTAAAGCCTAGCGCCACAAACCCTGAACAATCAACGCCACGCTTACTCATGCCTCCGAAGCGGTAGGGAGTACCTTTCCACTCGCTATGCAATTGCATTAATTGATTTTTTACTGCTGTCGTATTATCTAACGCTACCTTTTCAGTTGGATTATTAGTGCCTCGATTCGGGGTACTTGAACAAGCGCTTACTAGTAAAATAAAAACGAAAACAAAAACAGCTTTCATATGAGTCCATAGTGTCGATATTCGAGTAAATTAAGTCAGTTGAAATTTATTCTTTCAGATTTATTAGCTCTAAATATACCGTCTTGCAAACGGTAACATTACACAGTAAGAGTATTTTAAATTAGTAAAAGTGAAATTAATTAGCGAGTAAGCTTTCATTGCAAAAAAATTAAACTATATATAAAGAGAGCGCTAGTTAAATTAAAGGACGTTGTAATGGAAAAATATATCATTAATAACTATAAACAGGGTGAATTTGAACATTCAAAAGCAACAGAAGATGACTCCGTGCTGTGCGAAAGTCAGCTATACACCTACGAACAGGAGGATGAAACACCGAGTTATATTCTGGGTTACAATTGATCAAATACCGCTCCAAATATTAACTATTGGAGCGGTATTAAAACAGCTGTTTATTTTATCTCTTCACTTCAACACTTCTGCTTTAGATTACTCGTCATAGATTAAGCCATCATTAAAATATAATCAAAATCGACGCTTTAAACATCATCAATATTTATGTAGAACATATAAATATATATGCATCACCAATAAAACTACTCTAGATTTTTTTTAAATCTAAGTGACGCTATTATCAAACCAACTAGTGTAAATATCGCTAGCCAGCTAACATCATAAGACATATCAATGATATCCACATCGCGTAATATCACCCCTCGAATTAACCGCATAAAATGCGTTGCAGGCAATGCTTCTGCAATATACTGCGCCGCAATTGGCATTCCTTCATAAGGGAACATAAAACCTGATAGCAAGATCGAGGGCAATAATACAAAGATGGTCATCTGCATTGATTGTAGTTGGCTTTTTGCTATCGTCGAAATAACCAACCCCAAAGTTAAACTTGCCATAATAAACAATAAAGTAGCACTAAAAAGCTGCACTAAACTGCCATTCATTGGGACATTGAATAGGCTGTAACCTATACCTAAAATAATAGTTACCTGCAGCATACCAATAAACATGTAAGGGATTATTTTTCCTATCATTAACTCCATTGAACGTATTGGAGTCGTAATAAGCATCTCCAGATTTCCCCGTTCACGCTCCCGCACTATCGCGGCTGACGTAAACATGATCATCGTCATTGTGAGGATAACACCCACTAACCCTGGCACTATATTAACTACCGTTCGTTGTTCAGGGTTGTAAAACAGTGCCACCTCAAAGGTGGGAGTTGAGCGGTTGCTCGGTAAGCTTAACAATTCAGTTAACGGCATATTCCGCAACCCCTTTATAGCCGCCGAGATCATGGTATCGGAGCCATCGACAATCCACTGTGCCACAGGGCGGCTTGTCTCTTCATCACTCGAAGGCGGGCTTGCTAGGCCGACGGCACTATGGCGAACGAGTCTCTGGGCAACATCTTTAGGGATCACTAAAACGGCTCGCACCTCTCCCGTTGCAATAGCCGAATGGGCTGCTTCAATATCATTGAAGTGTTGAGTGAACTCCACCACTTGCGTAGCTCGC
Source organism: Shewanella sp. KX20019 (assembly GCF_016757755.1). Taxonomy (NCBI): domain Bacteria; kingdom Pseudomonadati; phylum Pseudomonadota; class Gammaproteobacteria; order Alteromonadales; family Shewanellaceae; genus Shewanella; species Shewanella sp. KX20019. Next base: position 5,227,228 of record NZ_CP068437.1, read on the forward strand.
ACTGTTTGCACTAATACTCGACTCAGCGCGGTTTGGCTTTGATCAACCACCCCCACTGGGATATCACGAATATTGGTATTGATAGCATAGCCAAATAGCATCAACTGGATAAGCGGGATCATTATGACCATGCCAAACGTCATTCTATCTCGCTTAAGCTGGATCAATTCTTTACTGACAATGGCTTGGATGCGGGACAGTGTTTTCATTGGCGTCCCTTCCCTGTACAGGTAACAAACACATCTTCAAGACTGGGTCTGACGATATGTAACTGTTGTTTATCCAGTAGCTCATGCAGTGCTAAGAATGCGATGGGATCTGGGCAGCTATGACTTACCAACACCCGTAAACGAGAACCTAGCTGTGCAGCAGTGATCACCTCAGGCAGTGCCGTGAGTTGCAGTTTAAGTTGACGTAAGTCATTTGACTCAACTTCAACCACATGTGCGCCCATATCTTGCATCAGTTGATCTGGAGAGCCATCAACACGCTTTACACCCGCTTCCAATATAGCCAACTTGTGGCAACGTTCTGCTTCATCCATATAGTGGGTAGAAACAATAATGCTGGTGCCTTGATCACTTAAGTCGAATAGCTTTTCCCAGAAATCTCGTCGGTTCTCAGGGTCTACGGCGGATGTGGGTTCATCGAGAAACAGTAATTCAGGTTTATGTATTGTGGCAGCAGCCAATGCTAAGCGTTGTTTTTGGCCGCCACTCATGCTGCCTGCTAACTGACTCGCCCGTTGATTCAGCCCATATGTGCTGAGCAGCTCATCAATTCGCAAACGCCTTTCATGGCGTGATAAGCCATATATTTTAGCGATAAACTGCAGATTTTCTTTTACGGTTAAATCATCGTACAAAGAAAACTTCTGCGTCATATAACCCATTTTTAAACGTAGTTTTTCAGCATCAGCAGGTAGCGTTAAGCCTAGTACCTCAACCTCTCCCGAAGTAGGTAACAATAATCCCGTCAACATACGAATGGCGGTGGTTTTTCCGCAGCCATTGGGCCCTAGAAAGCCATATATCTCGCCTTTTTCTACTTCAAAATTTAGATCTTGGATCGCTTTTAAACTACCAAAATGACGACATAACTGCGTTGCCCGAATCACAGTTTCACTCATGGCAACTCCACTTGAGCGGGGACTCCATTGGGTAAATTAGACGCGCTGTCTGGGAGTTGTACCTCTGCGAGGTACATTAGCCTTGCTCGCTCTTCCTGGTTGAGCGCGTAATAGGGTGTGAACGCTGGTTCATTAGATACCCACCTTACGTGCCCCATAATGGGGTCATCAATTCCATCAACATACACCAGCAGGTTATCATCAATCTTCACTTTCACCCGATATGGCTCAGGGATATAAACTCTCGCATAAGGCGCTTTACCCGCCAGCAAAATTGCTAAAGGACTGCCTTGAGTCACTCGCTCACCCAGATTCCACGGTAAGTTATCCAAAATGCCGTCGCGGGTGGCTCTAATGGTGAGATCTGCTAAGCGCTTATTCTCCCCTGCCAACACCGCTTTAGCTGCATCGAGATTAGCTTTAGCAAATCGAATATCCTCCTCTCTAGTGCCAGAGGTTAATTCTCGTAACTGCTCTTGGGCATTTTCTAGATTGGCGATACCAGAATCACGGCTGGCGAGAGCGCGATCAAGATTCGCCTTGCTGGCTAGATTATTTTTCACCATGGTCTGCATGCGGCGGTAATTGGCTTCACTTTCCAGTAGTGTTGCCTTTGCGCCTGCGACATTGGCGCTGGCTGCGGCTATCTCCTCTTCACGCGCACCTTTTCGCAACTTATCGTAGTTAGCAGTGGCTTGAGCAACCTCAGCCTGCGCCTTTAACTGCTGTGATTTTTGAAAGGTGTCATCTAATTGGACTAGCACCTCCCCTTTGCGAACCGTACTCCCTTGTGCGACAGGCAGGCCAACAACAACCTCATTGATAGTGGCAGTATGGGCGATACGCTCGCGCTCTAAACTGCCTAGCGCGACTTGTTTGTCACGTCTATCACAAGCCGAGATAGTACTTAGAATGAGTATAAAAAGGAGTACGCGCACATTAACCATCCTTATTTCGCCACAGTAGTTAAAGCTCAAATTATCAACAGATTAACGTTATGCCTCAAAGCACAAGTCTGCAAGTAAAATCCGCACAACCTCATCAAATATTGGTCATATTATTATCGAGAATTTAAACTTAGTGGGGCTATATAGGAAGGGTGAAAACACTGAGTCAAAGTTAGACTCAGTGTTTTCGTTTCAATGGTATATACGCTGACAACTCAACAGGCTTAGCCCTACTCCTTATTTAACTGCAGTGTTTGGCTAATCGCACTCCAAGGCACCCATTTAAAGTTTTGATTCTGATCCGGCATACGATTACGGCCATCTTGCACCACCATCATCCCTTGCGACCAAGCTCCACGACCTACCGAGCTTGAGGTGACATCCAGTCCGTCGGTCTCAGCGCTACCGTCATAACCTAAGCTGGCATTAACCCCTATCCTAAAACGATCTATGTAAGCATAAGGCGCAGTGCTGTTATACAGCAGGTAACTATCATTTCCCTGGCTAGAGACCACTAAATAACCAGTCTCACTGTCTGCTTGATAAAGTGATATTCCCTCGATATCGGCCACCAGCGCCTCCCCCGCTTTAATAATCATCTTGCCACTCAAATTCGCTGATTTATCATCGAGATTGAATGCCCAGATACCGACATTCTCTTCACCTAGGAATAGCTTGTTGTTGACATCATCAACCACACACCCCTCTGGTTGACTGGGCACACTAAACTGCCGAACTTCAGTTGCTTTTAAATGGTTATCTTGCCATTTCAGTTCGATTTGACTCACCAGCCCCGATTTCTCATTGGCAAATACATGCAATTCACCTTCATTAGGTTGATACATGCACAGGCCGTAGATATCAGTCAAAGTTGTAGTCTGTTCAGGTAATTGGGTCAATGAGCCTTGAGCATCAATACTAAAAATGCTTAGGCTATTACGATCGCGATTACTGGCAACGGCAATGTCACGATATTCACCACCTAGTAATACTTGCTGCCTAATATCGACATTATTAACCCGCCCAGCAGCAATGGCTTGCAGCTGCTCACCTTGCATAGAAAAACTCAATAACCCCCAGCGCTTGTTAGTGCCTAAAACGCGGCTTTTCTCCGGCATAGTAGGATGAACCCATATCGCGGGGTCATCCATGGTATCGCCAGCTCTGTCAGAAATATCACTCTCAACGGCTGTGGGGATCTCTTTTATTTGTGCAGTTGCATTGGTAGCCTTGATTTTTTTAGGCTGCCATTGTGCTTGATAAAATTGATCCTTGTCGTCCGAATAAGCCCAAAGCTGTGTCTCTGCCACATACAAGCTTTCGAATGCTTGACCATCTTTAAAGGGCGCTGCGACTTTATCTCCTTGGGTATCGAAAACCTGGCCACTTTCATCAATCATAGTAATTTGACCCGCTTTAATGGTTAATCCAGATAACTCATTATTGGGCATTGAGACAACAAGCTCTGATTCATCAGCCATATGCGGGGCAGCAGGGTAACGCCACAGCCCTTGATGATTATCGAGAACATGAAGCTGCTCGTTATCATCCACGGCACACTTTAACGCCCCCATTGATACCGCCAAGCTACGTACCAGTTGAGGTTGCCACTGTCCACCCGACGACAACAACCACTGCTCAGAATGGCCGGCATCATCCCCAATCCAAGCATAAAGATTGTTATCTGCACGCCGAGGCTGCAAACATAACCACTCCACCTGAAAGGCCCGCTTGGGTAGCAGTGACAAGCGTTGCATGTTATTCAGGTTCAACTTAATCCCCTGCACTTGGTCAACCTGAGTATCGTAGGTCAGTGCAATATTGTTATACACCGCTAAATATTCAAACTGGCCGGGAACGATAACGTTTAATTGCTGTTTATCTGCCAATACTAGCCCTAATCGCTCACTGGCAAACAGAGCCCGTTGCTCCCAGATTGCCATTTCGCTCGCCGCTACAGGTCCCTGCAAAATGGTTCGACCCTGCTGTGGATCTCGGTTATCTTGTGCTGCTAGCTGACAACTAAAAAGTGTCGCAAAGGCTAACGCCATTACATATTTTTGATTAATCATGAAAGTCTCAGGCCTTAATAGTTGATGAATTGAATACCTAGCTGAAATGTACGGCCATACTCTTCGTATTGGGCGTTGTAACGGCTCTGTCCGGTATAGGTATAGAAAGGTTCATCAGTAATATTTATCGCTTTGAAGTAGACTGTAATATCTTCGGTAATATAGCTTTTAGCGACGAAGTCCCACTGGGTATGTGCATCTTGGTAAATATCAAAATTAGCATCATCTAGCTCACCAATCTCAACCAAATATTCCGACTTATAAGCAGCGGCTAGCCGAAAGCTCACATAGGGATTTTCATAGCCAAATGAAGCATTAGCGGTAAGCTCTGACTGACTAGGCAGGGGAATATCACGCCCCTGTAAACCATCATCTTGCCAATTGATATGCGCCGTTGAGTCACTTAGTGTCAAGTTGCTAGTAAAGATTAACCCACGCCAGCCTTCAGGCATAAAGCCAAATTCCTGCACATAGGCAAGCTCCAACCCCAAAATATTGGCATCATCACCATTAACAAACGTCTCGGCTTTATCAAAATTTTGGTACTTACCGCGTCCGCCAAGATCTGCTTCATAGATAAAGTTAGTAATATCTTTATAAAAACCACTGGCAGAAATAACACCTAACCCACCCATATAATGCTCAATACTGACATCCCAATTCATCGCCTCTAACGCTTCTAAATCGGGATTACCAAAGCTTGCTTCAAGCTCGTCATCATCTTGCTCAATCAAAAACCCTGGCGCTAGCTGTCCAAAAGTCGGCCGCACAATGGTATTGGTCCAAGATGCTCGCACCACGGTTTTATCACTCCACTTATAGTTAAGATGCAAACCTGGCAGCCAGTGCTGATAGTCACGGTCGGTATTATTGGTAAAGAATTCATCCTTACTTTCATCAAAACCAGAACCTTGTGACTGCATTGCAGTGTGTTCAAAACGTACCCCAGCCAGCAGACGCAAACTATCAATATCGATGTGTCCCATAAAATAAGCCGCGGTAATATCTTCATCGATATCAAAGTCATTGATCCGCGATTCAATCTCGTCTTTTGCTGCAGCGCTGTCCATGCGGTTGACCAAATCCCAAACGGGGGCAGCCGCAATAGAGGGGCCAAATCGTCCTAGGTTGTAGTCTGGTTCAGCTGCTGAAAATTGACTCATTAACAGCTGAGACTCCGTAATACCTTGCTCGTCGAAATCTTCAAAGATCCAGATGTCTTCTCGATTCTCCTTAGCGCGAGCGCTGTACTTTGCGCCAAACTTAAGCGCGACAGGCCTATCAGCTAGCAACCAAGTTTTACTTAAATCAAACTTAGCCGACACCATAGTGTCGACGGTATTTGATTCGGCAATTTCAACTTTATCTAGCAAGTAGTTATCTGCATTGTAAAAATCGTCACTTGCGGATATTTTTGGCACTTGGCTATTTTGATAAGCAACTTCATCAAACTCACCTTCGAAGTCCGCACCACCGATATAGCGCGGTTTATCAGCTTCTGCGCGGCTCCAACTCGTCAGGTAATTAACAGTCCAAGTATCGAGCCGAGACTCGCCGCCTAAGACAAGGGAAAAAATCGCCTGATCTTCCTCTCGGGATTTTAATGAACGGGTCGCTTCTGCGGTTGTGGGGTCATCAGGCAAGGCGCCATCGTCCCATTTTATCTCATTACCGTTGCGGGTTTCGGTATCGACAAAGCTGCTATAGAGGGTTCGAATAAACAGGTCATTGTCATCGTTAGGTCTAAAATCTAGATTCGCGCCAAGGCCGACACGCTCTCGATTAATCTGGTAGTCACGCTGCTCAACCTCTTCTAATTTAGTAGGCTCATCGAAGCTCCATTTACCACCCGTTTCAACATTATCGGAGCCAAAATCACGGTTATACCAGCTTGCGGCAATGGCTACGCCGATGTTGTCTTGAAAAATATCACTATAACTACCCGCAAGCTTAGGATTAACACTGTCTGTCATTCCGTCATAGCTACCTTCAGCACTAACATTGACATAGGTGTCATCACGATCAAAAGCCGATAAGCTCTTAACTTCAATTGCCCCACCCAGTGAATCAGCATCCATGTCCGGTGTTAATGTTTTCGTCACCTCAACGGATTGCAGTAAGTCAGCAGGCACAACATCTAGCGCCACAGCGCGGCGATCACTATCAGGTGACGGTAGTCGGGTGCCATTCATCGATACCGCGTTATAGTCAGGCGCCATGCCTCTAATACGCACAAAGCGACCTTCGCCTTGGTCACGTTCGATTGAAATCCCAGGAACCCTCTGCAACGCCTCACTAATATTGGTATCCGGGAAGTTACCCAAGGCATCAGCGCTCAAGACACTGACAAGATTATCTGCAGCACGTTGGCGATTTAAAGATTTACTCAGCGAACCACGTTGGCCGACCACCTGTATATGCTCAAGGCCTTGCCCTTTCAATTCGATTTGCGTGTTGATGAGACTGACTTCACCCACTTTGATCTGCTGAGTGTACGTTGCTCCTCCTAGATACTGCGCCACTAATGTGTACTCACCCTCAGGCACTTCCTGAAAAAAGAAACGCCCATCTCGGCTCGATTCCTGTTTAAGGTTTAGCTCCTTAATGCTGATGAGTGCGCCTTCTAAAGGCATTTTCGTCGCCCCATCGGTAATCGCCCCTTCGACTTTGCCAGCCCATGAAGTGGATGGAAAAGCGAGACTAGCGGCAAAAAGTGCAAGGTAGAGCGGTGAAAGCGAACCGAGCTGCTTCATGTTGTTAATTTCCTATTTTAGTTTGCGTTATATGGCTGATATGCAGGCAAAACTAAAATAGATAGATGACAGTAAGGTGACGTCGAGATTTGAACTAGCAGAAAAAGGCTGTTTTTCAACAACTTTGACCGTGAATGAGCTATTTTGACTACCCGTTACAGCTGTTAGCTTTAACCCTTAATCAATTAAAAGGCCGAGCCAATATCGGTTAAGCTACTGTATAAAAAGAAATATACTCAAAAATACACACTTAACCTTGTCTGAAAATGACCTAAATATTAAAAAAAACTCCCCAACGCTGAACATCCATTGAGCCAATTTGACTACTTAAAGGATCATACAATCGTCATAAAATAGCAGTACGTTAGACGTAATACTCAGCTCATAAACAGATACAGTATGCATAAATTTGTTAGATCAAAGTTTACCCTCGGCATCGCGCTATTTAGCGGAATATTGCTCAGCCTTTGTCTATTACAGGCCGATACCAAAGTTAGCAGTAACATTGATTGGCTTGATGTAGCTGCAGAGGGCGCTTTATTGCTACTTGGATTGAGTTGGCTTGCATTAGTATTACAGGCTCGGCCTGGTGGTATAGTCACTCAGCTGCTTATCTTCGGTCTACTGGGCTATAGCTTGGGCTGCTATATGGATCTGCTCGATGAGTTTTTCATAAACCACAGCCTCCCCACTTGGTTTGCTTTTCTTGAAAAATTGCCCACACCTATCGGCTTACTTACGCTAACTTGCGGCTTATGGCTGTGGCGAGAAGAGCAGTTCACTATTAATGAGCAGTTACGCACTCGAGAGCAGTTTTTCCGCCAGCATAAACTCGTTGACAGGGTCACTAAGATTTATGATGCCCGGGCGATACGTCACCAAATAGCACTCAACGGCAATAACGCATTAAGCTTGATCATGATAGATATCGACAATTTTTCAGAGATAAATCAGCGTGACGGCTTTAATCAAGGGGATAAATTGCTCGCCAATATTGCGCAGATGCTCACTTGCCAACTTCGTTCCCAAGATCTTGTCTGCCGCTTTGCAGGCGACCGTTTCATTATTTTACTCCCCAATTGTTCAGCGCCATTCACGTATGCTATGGCGGCTGAACTGCAACGTGCAATCGTGCATTTGGGCTGCCAAGCTAGCAGTGCTCATATTCATTACAACCCACAAACAGAAAAGCAATCACTGGATGTCGATAGCTTAATCAGTCAAATAAATAAAGAGATGGAGCGCGTCAAACAAGCAAGAACTTGGCCCCAGGCCGTTTAAATGCAATCCATAGCTTATGCTCAAGATAAATGTATTGATAGCCAGCTACTTATAGCCAATATCGTGGCAACGTTTGAGCATAGACAGCTCGATGTTGAGCGCTTATTGAAAGGTACCGGGATTTTCAGGCAGGATTTGCAGCTCACAGACCATAAGATTAGCCCCTTGCAGCTCATGAGCTTAATCGACAACGCTTTAATGCTATGGCCCGGAGAGGACTTAGCGTTTTTAATCGGCCAGCAGTGGTTACCAGTACAAAGTGGAGCTATCACTAATGGCCTTTTTTGCTGCAACAGCCTTGCTCAAATGCAACGCTTTTGGCACCAATATCACTGGTTCAGCCAACCTTGGTTGCAAGGGTGGCACTGGCGCACGAAAAGCGTGCAACACCTATTGCTACAGCTAGATATAGGTGCCCAGCGCCAGCAACAGTTCTTTACTGAACTGAGTCTTTCAAGCTTAGTTTCAACCTATAAAAAGCTGACCCATAAAGCATGGCAAGGTCATTTTTCCTTACCTTATGCCGAACCTAAGTTACTCGATCAGTATTATAAATACTTAGGCCAAGACTTATCATTTAACCAACCTATCTGCGTCATTAGCTACGATGCAATAACAGCACAGTCCTCATTCGAACTGGCAAATTCACAGGGCTTAAAACTCGCACGGCAACAGCTGCATCAACAAAGGCAAGCTGCCGAATATCAAATAGGACTTCCCGCTGCTATCCGCTTACTGCTCACTAGAGCTAAAACACGCTGCTACACACTTCCGCAAATTGCAGAACACTTAAACCTCAGCCCAGCAACATTAAAACGTCGACTCAAGGCGTACGACATCAGCTTTCAGCAGCTGCAAGATCAAGCTAATATGCAACAAGCTATCTTCCTGTTAGCCGTATCAGGCGAAAGTAATTTAACCATCGCCAAGCAGTTGCACTTTGCTGACAGCAATAACTTTAGGCGTTCATTTAAGCGTTGGACCGGACAACTCCCCAGCCAATTTAAATATTGGTTGAGCCACGTTAACTAATCCTAATAGCGTTTTCTCACCGACAGCCATCTTGCGTCTTTAACCGCTTGTTCAGGTATGGCCAAAGGGCACTTAAAATCACCAATACAACACCAATTAGCGCGATGCTATTAGGCATTTCATTAAAAAGAAAATAGGCCTATTAAAACCTTCTGCACGCTCCGACTCTAACTATCGACTTTACTCGAGTAAAGACGTGCAGAGAATAGAAAAAATTGCCTCCTATAGAGAAGCTGGACTATCTCTTGAGTCCATTGCCGATATCCTTGACTCAAACGAATCAGAGTCGGCAACTGTACTCGAAGAAAGGCTCATAAACCTAAACAAAGAGATTAGTCAGCTGCGCCAGCAGCAACGAGTTGTAGAGATGCTAGGTCATAATTCTCTGATCAGAACCGCCAAAACCATGAATAAGGAGCAATGAGTCAATATTCTCAAGGCATCAGGTATGGATGAGCAGGCCATGCATAAGTGGCATATCGAATTTGAGAAGGATCTGCCAGAGGTCCATACCGACTTTTTAGAATCTTTAGGCTGTACCACTGAAGAGATAACTGAGATTAAAGCCTGGTCTACTCTAAAGTAGACTAGGCTTTAATCTCAAAGCTGCTTTACTTATCAAAATGAATAAACCAAAAGCAGGTTATTCTCTGATAAAAAACCGCTGGGGTGGAGCGTGCATTAAGAAATTCTGATGCGAAATATTCCATGCATATGCCCCCGCATGGGAGAATACCAAGTAATCACCCACTGCAAGCTGCTCTACATATTGCTGCGTCGCCAACACATCTTTTGGGGTGCACAACTGCCCAACCATGGTGACTAATTCCGACTTGAGGTTAGCCGTGGTAATCTTAGTTTCAGCTTGTTCCAACTCGATGCCAATGTCTTTTGCTGCTAACACAAAAAAGGGGTGGTCGTGAGCTTGCGCCGCAGGCGTTCTAAAGTGATGAGTGCCACCATGACCGATGGCAAACCATTGACCATGATTTTTTTTAATATCCAGTACCTGCATAACATAGTACCCCATCGCCGCCGTCACAAATCGACCACACTCGAAGCGAATATTCACCGCTTCCATCTGGTTTTGCTTAATTAAAGTCCCCAGCTCCGTACAAAAACATGCCCAGTCGAATACCTGCTGCGGATCGCTATAGTTAACCCCCACACCGCCCCCGACATTTAGCATCGGCAGATTCAAACTGTATTTCTGGCACCAGTTTTTAAAAGTTGAAAAATACAGCTTCATTAGCGCAAGGTGACGCTCAGCATCGAGCTGATGCGACATCAAATGAAAATGAAAACCTATCAGTTCCACCAGCGGATTACCTGCTACCGTGGGTATATCTCTCACCATGGTAATTGCCGTATCGAGTTCACAAGCATCAATACCAAAAGGAGTTGGCTTGCCTCCCATCGTCAGCCGCGTTTCGGCTATCCCCTCCAAGGAGATATTCATCCGCAATAGAATGCGGCAATGACGCTGTTTCTGTATGCATAACGCGGTGATCCGCTGTAGTTCAGTTAAGCTTTCCACATGGATAGCATCCACATTGAGATCAATCGCTTGTGATAACTCAGAGACTAACTTTCCGGGTCCACCAAAGATCAATGGTACTTGTGGTTGGCATTGGTGGATCCAGTTAAGTTCACCTCCTGAAGCGGCTTCAACGCCATCAACTATCGGCGCTAATACCTGTAGCACTTCGGCTTCAGGGTTAGCCTTAGCAGCATAATACAGCTCACAGTTACTCGGCAGCGCGGCCATCATTGCACTTGCATGATTTTTTAGCTGCTCAAGATCATAAATATAGGCACACAGTGGCGCTTGTGGATCTTGCTCCGAGGCCAAATTGGCAATGGCATTAGCAATTTTTTGCATCATAAACTCCCAAGAGCATCGACATCACTCACAAGGGGTGTGTAAGTGGCTAATGGTTGATTGTTTTTAAATCCACGCTGATCTTGTAAATCACTAAGAGGATTCGCCAGTTGGGTATAACTCGACAACCGATCAGATTTTTTAAACAAGCGGGTGCTCAAATTATTCTTCGATGGAATACTCTCTCCCTGAAGGAATCCTGCAAGCTCTGGTTGCTGCCCCTCTACCTGTTGCCATTGCTCGACAACACGGGCTGCGATTAGCCAAAGCTCTGTTTCTAACACCTGATCGCCAGCGGCTAAATGGAACATCGCCTCGCTGACATTATTAATCAGGCTGCAATAAGCCACTCTATTCCACCCCTGTTCTCGGCTATAGTAAACCGAGTTCATCGCCTCCTCTGATAACTCACTTAATAGCTGTTGCGGCCAGAATTCTGGCAGTAACTTCGTCCCCTCTAGATCCCTCAACCAGATATAGGCCGGCAGATCATTTTCAAATCCAATAACGGTATTTTGAAGGTGTGGCTCAAACGCAACCCCACGTTTAAAAAAGAAGTGGAATACTGCAGGCAACAGAAGTTGCACATAAGCCGCAAACCATTGGCTGGCTGTCTGCTGGTAACTTTGCTGGCGACGCTTTGCTATTGCGCGAAGTCTAGCCTCACAAACACTATTGCCTTGGTGATCCCAGCCAAATAACGCTCCGGCAACTTCAGGTTGATACAGCTCTAGTTGCGCCAACGGTATCCCCTCACGGTATAGAATACCGAAACACTCAGATACCATCTGACTTTGAGAGGAAGCGGAAGATTGCTCCCCCTCTAAGCGACTAAGATCGAGTGTGCTAGCAGCTGGTTCCGCCATCAAAGAGAAGTGTGGGTAATGCTGCTGAACATCACTGGCAACCGCCATTAACACTCGACTCAAGGCCACTGCGCTTTCAAGCTCATACCAGGCATTTTTACGCACACAGTTAGTCAAACGAACATGAATAGAGAACTTAATGAACTGATTGATATCGGCTGAATAGGTGGTTCTTACCGAAGACGTTGGGTATATATCGCTGCCCATTTGCCCCATGGGTTCAATTAATCCTAATGCTATTGCTTGCTGCACCAGAGGTTGCGCTAGAATTGTTTTCACCTCCCAAGGGTGACAGGGATAGAGGTTAGCGTTATCGGGTTTAAGCTTATTGATCCAATCCATGGGTTGCACAGCAGTACAGTGCATCTGCCTAATCAGGCTAGGGTCGACTTTAAACCAGTAGAGCGGAAAATTCGCTTTAATTTCAGGGGAACAGGCCAACATATCGTCAAACGACACCCCGTGGCGACTCTTAGGGCTAGGGTGCATAGCATGGCCCCAAATTAGGCTCTGCTCTGAGTTAATTAAACTCATCGCCGCACTGTCGCTCCCCATGCTTGAGCCTGAAAATACTTTGCTATCCAACCGCTGCAAGAATGCCTGAGTCACAGCAATACTATTGTCTATTTGAGCCAGTAACTCATCATTAAACGCAGTATTCGTTAGCTTAGACAGATGTTGCAGCAACAACTTAATGAGCTGTTCTGCACTATATAACTGCCAAACTGAAGCAGACTTTTTAACGTAAAGTTGACTTGAAAAACGCACACGTCCTAACAAACTGACTCTATCAGCCACTAATAACAATATCGCAGCTGACTCAGGTAACTTAATACGTATTTTTTGCTGGCCTTGCGTTAAGCGTTGCGACAACGATAGCGGACAATCAGGCTGATTGTCGTTAAAGTTGACCTGTTTCCGCACGATGGCGAACTCTCTCAAATAACAATTAAGCAAACAACCTATCGCATTGGATTCGGCTTGGTCTCGATAAACCTCTACTCCATATTGGTTGCTAACTTGTCGAGCCTTACTCTTTGATTGGATCAACATCCTGTTCTACCTCCTTGTAAAAAAGCACTAACCCGACTAACGCACAGCCGCAACTTAATGCAGCCAGCAAGAAGGGGAAATTTAATCCTGTGACTTGAATTGCACTACTGGCACAAATACCCGCTGCGACGCCGGCCCACTTCCCCCAAGCATCGAACCTTCCGAAAGATAAACCCGCATCACGCTGCTGAATTTGACGACTCACAATCAGATGTAAACCATTGAATATCAGCAACATTCCAAAACCAAACAACACTCTAAAAATCAATAACCCCACGCTATTAACCAGTAAAAACTGCCCAACACATGCAAGACATAATAATGAAAACCCTATTTGCGATTGCAACTTTGCAGGCATAGATAGCGATTTGATATTAAAAGAAAACAATAAGTACACTAGGTGTGGCAGGCTGTAGTAAAAACCGCTTAAGGCATCCGAATTGACACCGAGCTGTTCGCTGTAGGGCAAGAAGTAAGGAAAGGTAACCACCATAGAAAAGCAGAAGAAGAATTGTAGCCAAAGCACCTGCGAAAAACCTGGGGTTGTAGCCTCATTCACCGCCACGGATTGACGAGCAACAGAGCTTATTTTCACGCTACCTTCAGCGTTATCACGTGGCAAGAATAGGCATAGACCAAACGCCATCAGCGGCAGTAATGCTAACAATCGATAAAGTGTTAAAGGGTCATCAATATGGGAGAAAAAACCCAAAATGACAGGCGCACTGACTAAGGCCAGTCGCGCCGAACTTTGCGTTAGATTTAAGTTACTAGCTAATGCCTTTCCTTGGTAAAAACGACTCAAATAGGCGTTGGATGCGGCCATGGTGCCACCGCAAACTCCTTGTACCATCAAACCTAAAGCGAACATGGGCACTGAATCTGCAAAACCAGACAGAAGAAATCCTAACCCTAAGCCGAATTGCGCTCTCAGCAATGAGGTCTTCTTGCCATATTTATCGGCAAAACGTCCCCACCACGGCGCAGAAAAAGCAGTACATAGCGTTGGTACAATGAACATTAACCCGATGAGGTAGTCGGATTCACTGCCGCCTAAACTTACCATCATTCTAGGTAAAAATAGTGGCATGCCTAACGCGGTAAATGCCGCTAAAAAATGACAAAATAGCACCACTGCAATCACTCTCATGCCATTACCTCGCTATCGGCTATCTCTTTATCTGGCATATCTTTGACCGCGATCTCTTTGACAAGGAGTGCTTCCGTTGCAGGTTCGCAAAATGCCGCCAGTAAAAAATTAGGCGCGCTTTGGCCGTAAAACTTATTCACGTCAGTGGCACCTGAATCCGCTTTACTGAGCAAGCTGCCGGAGCTGAGTAGGTATTTAACCGGTAAATAGGGCTGGCTTAATAAGTAGTGACGCGCATAGTCTGTCTCAACGCCGTCCTGCTGCAATGCATCCAGTTCACCGACTAAATGACTCCTCAGTTGATAATACAACTCCGGTACTGGAGCCATCCCGTTTGTTGCCATTGCTTCGATGATGGCTGCGATATCAAGCTGCAAGGTGATGGTGGTGAACATCTGCGCCAACGCTTCATCGTCAGCGACAAAAATTCTTTGATCGATAAGCTTATCCACTCTATGTTGCGCCAACTCGGCAGCAGATAAACTCGCCTCATAACGGTTCACCAGCAGCCTTGCTGAATCGTTGTCTTTCATGACTAAAGACAAACGTTCACCATCTTTGTAAGCAAGAATGGCATTTTGTTGATTAGACTCTAGCGCTACACCGTACTTGAGCCAAAGACGCAGATGCACCTTTAACATAAGATCCAGATACTCACCGAACCAGCGCTGCCACTGTCCCTGATAGTATTGATCGACTAAATGTTGCAAATACAGACGGCCATCAGGCATTGGGCTAGCCAATGCCGCCACTGGAACCAGCTGCTTACATTGCATATTCGCAGAGTAGCCGCGAACGATATAAGCAAAAAGCTTACTATCACCAAGGTGCCCGCCATGTTGCTCATCGACATGCTCTATGCGGGTCGCCAATACCTTGTCCCGCTTAGCAAGCATCGACAACATCCGCTCAAACCAATGACCGTCGTACAAGGTGCTGGGCTTAATTGAACGAATATTTTTGGCTCCCAACGTGGCCATCAATAGTGGAACTTTAATGTGCAAGCTTGGAAAGTCAGCTAATGCCAAGGTGCGAACAGAGAGACTCGCTTGTACGGTTAATGCCGTTTTGGGAGCGATAACAACGCCTTCGGGCAGACACTCTAAACTCTTCGCCGTTAAAGGGTGCACTGGAAATAACTTATGCGTCACAGCCAAAAACTCTTCAAGTCCAACATCACTCATACTTGGCCAGCATGTTGGCACGACTGAGGTCAGAGTCACCAAATTGGCTGGAGCAGCACACCAATTAAGCTCAAATTTAGCCGCAAACTCAGGGGCATATAATGCTAATGCATCAGTATCAAAGCCAACTTTTGCCCGTGCTGTAGGGTAATAAGGGTGATCCAAGTAGGAGGCAATTTGGTCGCTAAACATCAGGCTTTGATGCCAACTTTCAAGTTCACCAAACGGAGCAGCTAACTCACTCCGCTTGGCGTTATATACCTGTTTACAGCTGACATGATGCGTCGTAGCGCAATCGGCTTCTTGAATGTAATTTAGAAATAACCTCTTAGATCCAGGCGGTAACTTAGTTGAAAGTACAGTAAGCCAAGCTTTGTAACCCTGACCATAGAGAATGGCTTCTTTATTGCTCACATCATGACTTATCCAAGCGTCAGATTCGGCTCGCCATGACTGCATGTAATGACTCGCAGCAATTGGCACATACATAATTTGCGAGCTCAGATGGCTCACCTTCAACCATGACTCAGGAATCGCACCACGCCAATGTCGCATTAATTCCTGCGGTAATGAGCTAATGACTTCCCCTTTTGTGACCAGTTCACAGACATTCTCTCTGAGGCATGCATCAATAATACGCTGGCTTATATACTGTTTAGCAGTAGACATTAACTCAACTCCCACAGTAGCTCTTGCGAGATGATATCGGCTTTAGCATCAAGCTTTGCAGCATCTGAGCCTATCAGGGTAAGTTCGCCTAGATAGTCCTTATTTGAATGATTGATGTGTATGTTATCGCCAACGGATTTAAGCGGTTGGAACCTAAGTTGATGACCTTGGTTCTCTATCGAAAAAGCGGCAGGACAAGTATTAATATGCCCCTCTTCGCTAGCTGGGAAATAGCGGATTAATGCCGCTGATGTTTGCGTATCAAGTATCGGTAAACGTTTACCTGAATGCAGTAACAGGATAGCTTCAAACCAGTCAAAACTGAGCAACTCATTCAGCAAGAATTCGCGACCATCACCAATACTGCGATAGTTAATTTCCACCAGCACCGGGCCGTTTTTCGTTAAGATAAACTCGCTATGGCATACGCCGAAATTCACTCCAAATGCAGCAACCTGTGCCAACGCGATCTCACGTTGCTGTAGACTGACAGCGCCATTCCAACAAGCCTGAGTTTCAACAAAGTAGGGAAGTGGAGACAAGGAAACATCAAAACCACCAATAGCGCATAATTGCTTGCCATCACCTAGGGTTTCTAAGGTAAATAGTGGCCCTTCTAAATAAGACTCGAGTAAAAATACATTATCTGGTCGACCTAAGCTGGCTGCATAATCATCCAGTTCCTCAGCACTATTGCACAAGGCGACATCCATGCTTGCCACGCCAGACCGCGGTTTAACCACGATAGGGAATGGTATGTTATCAGGCAATTCATCGCACATTGCCCAACTTAAAGACCAAGTATTCGGTAGCTCAGCCTGTAACAGCTTGGTCCGCATGGCAGCCTTATTTTTTGCTTGATAGCACAAGCGCCAATCCTTTGCTGGACACGAAAAGTAGTCAGCAACAAGCGCTGTTGCAGCTTGTAAATGGTCGCTATTTGAAAACACAATATCCGGGGTAATATCAAGATTATGCAGCTGCTCAATCACAGCTAATGGATTAAAAACATCACATTCAACAATATGATTAGGGCAAGCTTCCCGATCTGAAAAGTATTGTTTATGGGCTAGCTTATGATCTGTTAACAGCCATATTTCATAGCCTAGCCTATTCGCCGCGGGCACAAACCCCTCCACCACAGCCCGATTTTCAACATGTGTAATGAGCACTAATTTAGGCATCATAAGAATCCTTTCTTCCTAATAAATAGCTGAATGATTATCAAGTTCAAGCAATAACCGCGACATAGAAACACTTAAAACACCAAATGTAAATGATAATTATTACCATTTAGTGCTTTTGCAAAAATAAGGAATTTAAAATAAACAATTCATGCAAACGACTGATTTACTTAGATATCAAATTGTAAAGATTCTAAGCAACAAACCAAAAATCCAACTTAGATAGACAAATAACTTGACCTTTAACCGCAAATGAGAACAATTGGCATCCTCATTTGTATTTAAGGAAGAGTACAATGCCATTCTCCAATGTGCTGAAATCAAAGCTTGCGAAACAAGATGCTATCTATGGGATCTTAAACTCCGTTCCCTCACCCGTTATTTGCGAAATGTTTGCTTATGCAGGTTTTGATTTTGCTATTCTCGACACCGAACATGTACTAATTTCAGATGAAACGCTGGCACATTGTATTCGTGCAGCAGACTGCTCAGGTCTACCTCTCTTAGTAAGAGTTGCTGACGATAATCCACTTACAATAGCGAAAGTATTAGATGCTGGTGCAGCGGGCATTGTTGTGTCACGAGTATCCAGCCTGGCGATGGCTAAAAATGTAATTAAAGCTAGCAAGTACCCACCAATAGGCACCCGTGGAATAACCGGTGGCCGCAATACGGGTTTCGGCACCCTAGCGCTGCAGAACTATATTGACCAAGCCAATGATGAAACCTTTGTTTGCCTTATGATCGAAGACGCCGATGGTATGGCATCCCTGCCTGAAATCGTTGCTTTAGATCATGTCGATATGATCCTAGAGGGTGCCTTAGATCTGAGCCTATCTCTTGGCTATGGCACCCAAGTCACTCACCCAGACGTCCAAGCACAAATCCACAAAATGGCGCAAATTTGCAATGAAAATAATATGCCTTTCTGTGCAATTCCAAGAACAGCTCAGCAGCTAGCTAGCTGGCATAAAAAAGGCACTCAGGCATTTTTACTCGGCGAAGATCGAGGAATGATTTTTAAACACTTTAAACAACAGCTCGAAACACTTAAAAATACAAAATAAATCGTAGGGACACTTATGTTAAACCGTAAAAAATTATTCAACTTGAGCACGATTGCAGTCGCGATCTCAAGCAGCTTGTATTGCTCAACAGTCTTTGCTGAGGCAAGTGAACAAAAACCCGAAGTCATAGTTGTTACGGGTAGTTTACTTGGTGATTCAGAGGTCGCAGATCTCAAAACCTACACAGGTAACCGCTCTATCATCACTCAAGAGCAACTAGAGCGTACCGCGGTACGTTCAATTGATACCGCTCTGCAGCAAGTACCAGGCATAAAAATTAAAGATGAAAGTGGCACTGGCGTGCTACCCAATATTTCTGTGCGTGGCTTAGATAGCAGTCGTAGTGGCTATGCGCAGATCTTACTCGATGGCATTCCAATGACTCTTGCTCCGTACGGGCATACAGGACAGTCGCTGTTTCCGGCGACGCTATTTATGATAGATAGGATCGATGTCGCTCGTGGTGGAGCCTCTATTCAGTATGGCCCAAACAATGTCGGTGGTGTGATTAATTTGGTATCCAAGCCCATCTCCGAGGATTGGGAAACCAATCTCAACGAGCGCATCACCTTTTTCGGCGATAGCCGCAACCTGTATGACACTAATATCAGTACCGGCGGCGCCGTTAACGATGATTTTTCGATGCGTTTGGATGGCAACTTTATCAAGGGTGAGTCTTTTAGAGATCACTCTGATACTGACGTGACCAACGTCATGCTAAAAACAGTTTGGAATATTGACGAACAAAATAGCCTCGATGCTACGCTGCAATATTACGATGCTTTCTCCGAACTTCCCGGCGCTCTAAACTCAGCGGCATACGATGAAGACCGCAATCAGTCATTACGTCCTAATGATGAGTTTAAAGCAGATACCAAACGCGTTTCAGTTAACTACAACCACGTACTTGATGACTCAAAAACCATTGACTACGGTGAACTCGATCTAATCGTGTTTGGCAATAAAAGTAAGCGCAATTTTCAATGGGATTTCTATAACAAGAATAGCGACACCGACGGCAACCTAGGTTCACATTGGGCCGACACCACTCAAGACGCAACACATTTACGCAACTCACCCCGTGAGTTTGCCGTTTTCGGCATAGAGCCCAAAGCCAGCCTACTGCTTGATGGCGATATTTCCCAGCACATCATCGCAGGCGTTCGTTATGTCAATGAAGATATTAGCTACCAACTGAACCAAATTGACAAAACGACCCAAGTCGCTGTCCGGCCCCGTGACTGGCAGATGGACACTAACGCGATGGCATATTACATCAGCGATAAGATTGGCTTTCTTGACGATAGGCTGTCAGTTACACCGGGGATCCGCTATGAAGATGTACGCATGACGTTCACCAACGTCGGACAAGACTACAGCCAAGACAACCACGTACAAGAGTGGCTACCGGGTATTACCGTCGGCTATGAGTTCACCGACACTTGGTTTGGTTATGCCAATGCACAGCGCTCACTGCGTACCCCACAAATTTCACAACTGTGGCCTAAAGGGCAAACACTGGAATCAGAGTTATCATGGAACTATGAAGCAGGTGTACGCTTTACGCCAACAGAGCGCAGTAACCTGAACTTAGCAGCTTACCGAATCGACTTTGAAAACAAAGCAGAGTACAGCCGAGATATCAGCATGTTTATCAATATCGGTAAAACGCAAAACCAAGGTATTGAGCTAGAGGGCACCTACTCGCCAATGTCGGTGCCAGATTTGACGTTAACAGGTGCTTATAACTACCTAGATACTGAGCAACTCGAAGGGGAGTATGCGGGAAATCAATTACCTTTCGCTTCAAAGCATCAGCTTTCAGTTAGCGCTCTTTACAGCGTTAAAGATATTGATTTGGGACTAATGGCTTTCTATTACAGCGAATCATTTGCCGATTTGGCCAACAGTGTTGAGGAAAACATATCTGGCACAGCCGGTGAAATACCAGAATATACCGTGGTTAACTTCAATATTGGAACAGAGCTATTTAAACAGAACAATCGAGGCTTAAAACTAGGCTTATCAGTTAATAACCTGTTTGATAATGAGTACTTCTTTAGAGGGTTGGATGTATCACCTGCAGGTAAGGTTCCAGCACCAGGCCGCTCATTTAGCTTAGATATAGGCTATACGTTCTAAATTAGCTTTCTAAAATAACAGTAAAAAATAGGGCTTCGTCATGCGAAGCCTTATTTTTAATTAAAACTAAACCGCTTGCCCTGCAGCCACGCCTGAGCTCCAAGCCCACTGGAAATTAAAGCCCCCTAGCCAACCACTTACATCCATCACTTCACCGACAAAAAATAGACCAGTGACTGATTTTGCCTCCATAGTTTTAGACGACAGTTCATCGGTATCAACACCACCTAAGGTCACTTCTGCGGTGCGATAACCCTCTGTACCATTCATCACTATGCTCCAAGCTTCTAGATCAACAGCAAGTTGCTCTCGCTCTGCATGGACTAACTGATTAAGAGCCTTATTGAGTAGAGTCTCTTCAAATAGGACTTCGACTAATCGCTTTGGCAGCCACAATGAAAGCGCATTTCGCAAACTTTGCTTGGGGCTGTTATTTAGCTGCTGCTCAATCTCGACTCTGGCGTCTTTACCGGGTAACAAGTTAATGCTTATCGCCTCACCTGGGTTCCAATAGTTAGAGATCTGCAAAATTGCGGGGCCTGATAGGCCACGATGAGTAAACAGCAGTGCTTCGCTAAATTGAGTGCCGTCTTTAGCGGTAATGGTGCTTGGGACGGCAATACCCGACAGTGGCTCAAAGCGTTGCTTCTGGTCGCTATGCCAAGTAAAAGGCACGAGGCCGGCGTGAGTTGGCAACACTTTAAGGCCGAACTGTTCGGCGACATGGTAGCCGTAAGGTGATGCGCCCAACTTTGGCATCGATAGTCCGCCAGTCGCAATAACAAGAGACTGGCAAGTGAACTGCGCTTTATCCGTATGCACTTCAAACTGACCATCTGAATTTTTAGTCACTTGGCGAATTTCAGTTCGTAACTTAACGGCAGCTCCCGCCCACTCGCATTCGGTGAGTAACATGCTAACGATCTCTTTAGCTGAGTCATTGCAAAATAGCTGACCATGATCGCGCTCGTGGTATTCAATGCCGTGGCGCTCAACTAACTCTATAAAGTCACTTGATCGGTAACGTGCTAATGCTGACTTTACAAAATGGCTGTTACTGCATAGGAAGTTAGCAGGTTCTACTTTCTGATTAGTGAAGTTACAGCGACCACCACCACTGATAAGAATTTTTTTACCCGCTTGTTTGGCATTATCGAGTACTAGCACATCACGACCACGGTAGCCCGCTGTTGCAGCGCACATCAGCCCTGCAGCTCCAGCTCCGATAATAATTACGTCATGATGTTCCACTCGCTTACTCCTAAGTATTTTTGTTTACTGCGCTGTACCAGTACTTTTCGCTAGGCACAAAAAAGGGCGCTATTTTAGCACCCTTATTTATATTTGTACCATCACCATATTAATGGCAATAGCTAGCAGGTTTTATTCTGCCGATGTTTCGGACTTCTTATCACGACTTAACAACTCTTTAGCTGCGTCATGAGGTGCTTTGCCTTGATACAATACTTGGTAAACCTGCTCAGTGATCGGCATTTCAACGCCTAAACGTTTTGCGAGCGTGTAAACCTCTTTAGTATTGCGGTAACCTTCGACAACTTGGCCTATCTCCACTTGCGCAGCTTCAACATCACAGCCCTTGCCAAGCGCCAAACCGAAGCGACGGTTACGGGATTGATTGTCGGTACAAGTCAGCACTAAATCGCCTAAACCTGCCATCCCCATAAAGGTCGATGCTTGTGCACCCATCGCTTCACCGAGACGTGTTAATTCAACTAAACCCCGGGTGATTAATGCAGTACGCGCATTAGCACCAAAGCCGATACCATCAGATAGACCGGCGCCGATAGCAATAACATTCTTAACCGCACCACCTAATTGGAGGCCGATAAAGTCATCGTTGGCGTAAACGCGTAAGCGCTTAGGGCTATGTAACAATTCAACTAAATCATTAGTAAATTGCGGATCAGTACCTGCAATAGAGATAGCCGTTGGCATGCCAGCAGCAAGCTCTTTAGCAAACGTAGGGCCAGATAGAACTGCAAGAGGAAAATCGTCGCCGAGTACTTCTCGCGCCACATCTTGTATCAGTCGACCCGTTTCAGGCTCAAGGCCCTTCGTCGCCCACACAATACGTGCATCTTTGCGTAAAAGTGGCTTAGCTTGCGCTACCACCAATCCAAATACGTGGCTAGGTACAACAACTAATACGTTGTTGGAAGCAGCAAGTGCTGTGGCTAGATCTGATTCAGGGATAAGTAAATCTGGAAGCGGAATACCGGGTAAGAACTCTTGATTACACTTGTCGTTCTTTAGGTTTTCTATATGCTCTGGTTCATGTCCCCAAAGCAGGGTTCTGTGGCCATTACTCGCTAGAGAAATGGCAAGGGCGGTGCCATAAGAGCCCGCCCCCAGTACCGTAATATCGGCAGTATTTTCCATGCGATTAAGCGTTAGCTTCTTCTGCAGGCGCATCAGCGGCAGCAGCTTGACGCTGTTGAACGTACTGAGCGAATAGCGCGTCGAAGTTAACTGGAGCAAGGTTTAGTTGTGGGAAAGTACCACGGCTAACTAGGCTACCAATTGCTTCACGAGCATATGGGAAAAGAACGTTAGGGCAGTATGCACCTAAAGAGTGAGCTAGTTGCTGTTCAGTAAGACCAGTAATCGCGAAGATACCAGCTTGTTGAACTTCACAAAGAAACGCTGTTTCTTCACCGTTCTTAGCTGTCACTGTTAGAGAAAGCACAACTTCATATACGTCATCAGACAATTTATTGCTGCGAGTATCAAGGTCTAGCTTAACTTCTGGAGTCCACTCTTTCTGAAAAACAGCTGGGCTGTTTGGCGTTTCAAAAGAGATATCTTTTGTGTAAACACGTTGGATATTGAATTGCGGTGCTTGTTCTTCGTTGTTAGCTACTTCAGCCATAATTTCCTACCTTAAATGTTTAATGAGGCTACTTCAAAAGAGCCAGTCTCAGGGTTTTTGCCTTCATGGGTAACAACCCAATCAGCTGTCCCAGTATTTGATTTATTTAGTCAACAGACGCTTTTTTGGAGGGGTATCCCTCAATTCAATGCCGGTAACCATTAATGCTAAGCCGTGACACTTTAATCAATTACTTAACAATAATGCAATGGCTACACCGACACTTCTATCTTTTGCTTTTTGAAACAGGCAAGTTACTTGACTGCCATTCACCCATACCACCTTTCAAATTATTCACGTTTTCAAAACCATGCTTAACCATCAGTTGGGCCGCTTGAGACGAAGTCATGCCAGCGTTGCATACCATTATAATGGGACTGCCTTTTGAGTTTTCAAGGGCGCCAAGCTGATTATTTTTTATCTCAGCTAGCGGAAGGTTAACAGCGCCAACGATATGGCCCTTCTTAAATTCCTCTTTTCCGCGCACATCAACCACTTTTGCTTCTTGCTTGTTCATCAGCAAAGTGGCTTCTTGATGATTAACGTTTTTAACTTTTGATACGCTAGACTTAAACACCATAACGATAAGACCGACGAACAAACCAACCCAAGCCAGACTTAACATTGGGTTAGCTTTAAAAAATTCCATATATTCTTGCATGCTTTACTGCCTACTTTTAATTGGCCCAAATATAATGAGGGCACAGAGTATACCATTGCGCTGGCAGAATACAGAATGTTAGTCACGTAACGCACACGACAACAGGCTTTGAATCACAATCGATAACCTCAATCTAGGTAAATTTCTTTATGCCAAGTACCAATTGGTAGTAATATTTAACCAATTCAAATTTTAATCTTATTTTTTCAAACTTAAAGGTACTACCATGACGACTCGCAAACGCCCGCTGGCATTGCTGATCCTCGATGGCTGGGGTCACCGTGAAAACACGCAAAAAAATGCTGTTTTTCATGCAAATACTCCTGTTCTCGACAAGCTAAATGCGCAATATCCAAATAGTTTAATTTCAGGTTCCGGCCTTGATGTTGGTCTACCAGACGGCCAAATGGGCAACTCTGAAGTTGGCCACATCAATATTGGTTCAGGCCGTATTGTCTATCAAGAGTTAACTCGCATCGGTAAAGCTATCGATGATGGTGAGTTCGATACCAATCCAGCACTCACCGCTGCAGTTGATGGCGCAGTCAAAGCCAATGGCGCAGTTCATATTATGGGACTGCTCTCACCAGGCGGTGTGCATAGTCACCAAGATCATATCGAAGCCATGTGTCGCCTTGCTGTAAAACGTGGTGCCACTAAGGTCTATCTACATGCCTTTTTGGATGGTCGTGATACTCCACCACGCAGCGCTAAAGCAGGTTTGGGGCATTTCGAAGAGATGTTTAACACCCTAGGCACTGGCCAAGTAGCTTCAGTTATTGGTCGCTACTATGCAATGGACCGAGATAACCGCTGGGACCGCGTTTCACAAGCTTATGAACTGATCACTGAAGGCAAGGGCTTACATCAAGCAGAAAGCGCTACAGCAGCGATTGAATCCGCTTACGCTCGCGATGAAAATGATGAGTTTGTAGCGAGTACTGCAATACCTGATGCTGAAGGTAACATTGCCAAGCTAGAAGACAATGATGCACTGATTTTCATGAACTTCCGTGCTGACCGTGCCCGCCAAATCACTCGTAGCTTTGTTGATGCTGACTTTGATGGTTTTGAACGCGCCGTAACACCTAAAGCGCACTTTGTTATGCTAACAGAGTATGCAGCTAACATTGATGCCGCCATTGCTTACCCGTCAACAGATCTGGTCAACACTTTAGGCGAAACACTACAAGATCAGAACATGACACAGCTGCGCATTTCGGAAACCGAAAAATACGCTCACGTCACTTTCTTCTTTAACGGTGGTAAAGAGGAGCCTTTCGAAGGCGAAGATCGCATCTTAATCCAATCACCCAAAATCGCTACTTATGACCTGCAGCCAGAAATGAGTTCAACAGAGCTCACTGATAAGCTCGTTGCAGCAATAGAATCAACCGATTATGACGTGATTATATGTAACTATCCGAACGGCGATATGGTTGGTCACACTGGTAATTTTGATGCTGCGGTTCAAGCCTGTGAAGCGGTCGATAGCTGTTTAGGTCGAGTAGTAGAAGCATTAGACAAGGTTGGCGGTGAGTGTTTAATCACAGCAGATCATGGTAATGCTGAACAAATGACAGATGAAACGACTGGGCAGGCACATACTGCTCACACCAGCGAACTGGTACCACTGATCTATGTTGGGCGTGATGCAGATATAGAAAAAGGCGGTCGTTTGAGTGATTTAGCGCCGACTATGTTAACCTTGATGGGACGAGAAGTGCCTGAAGAGATGACAGGCCGAGCGATAATTAAACTCAAAGAGTAATATACCAACTCCACTAAAGATGTGATCGATTCAGAGCTTTCTCAGGGCTTTCAATTCCAGGCGCATTGTGGAAGAAATGGTTATTCCCTTTTGAGGCAATGCAACGCAGCAGTGAAAGTCCTGAGAAGCTCACGTTGTGAGGGTTTAAAATCACTTAATACAGCACATGTGGCTTTCGATATAGAATAACGATTAGCTACAAGCCACTTGCTTGTCTAAAGTGATTTTAATTCCCGCTGAATGAACAACTATTTAATGGAATTGGTATAACACGTGAACATTCGACTTTTTATCAAAGCCAGCATTATTGCTGGCTTTATATCACTTCCTATATCGGTAAATGCGACGGATCTCGATCGGCGACAATCTGAGCTTAAGTCGATTCAGGCACAGATTAACAAGCAGCAATCTGCAGTTAAAAATACCCATAAACAGAGAGAACGCTTAATCTCTTTGCTGAAGAAAGATGAGCAAGCCATCGCAGTGGCTGCAAAAAAAGTCAATAAAACCAAACAAGAGTTAGTCCAAATAGACAAAACGTTAACAGAACTCAGCAGCAAGTATATTCAGTTAGATAAACTGAAAACGATCCAACAGAAAACCTTATCGAATCAACTTGCTAGTGCCTATTTGGCGGGTAACCACGACTACAGTAAAATGTTGCTCAATCAACAATCTCCAGCCAGTATTGAACGCCTGCTTGCTTACTACCAATATTTAAACAATGCCCGTATCGCGTCGATAAAACAGCTACAAACGACCATTGTTGAACTTGATGAAATAAAGCTAAAGCAGCAAGAAAATCAAAATAGACTGAATAAGTTAGCTCTTGAGCAACAGCAGCAAGCTAAACGCTTAAACCAAGAACAGTCTCAACGCCAACAAACCTTAACTCAATTGCAAAGAACACTCAGTAACAGTGGTGCAAAACTGGAGCAGCTACAAATAGAGGAAGCCAGTTTAAAACGTGTGGTCGAGCAAGCCCTATTGGCGATGAAAAATAATCCGGCGTTCGAAGGCTTATCCAGCAAACGTAAATTAAAGTGGCCTACTAAGGGTCGAATCAAATCAGGTTTCGGCAGTAAACGCTCAGGCCAAGTGAAATGGAAAGGCGTGACAATTTCCGCCGCAGAAGGACAAAATATCGAAGCTATTGCTGGCGGACAAGTGATCTATGCAGACTGGTTGCGTGGCTTTGGCATGGTATTAGTTGTCGATCACGGCAAAGGATTCATGAGCTTATATGGACATGCACAAACCCTGCTAAAAGCAGCGGGAGACACCGTTAACAAGGGCGAATACATTGCATTAGTCGGTCGTTCAGGTGGACAGACTGAGTCTGGCCTATACTTTGAAGTAAGACATAAAGGGCAAGCTGTCGATCCAGCTCGATATTGTAAGCGGTAGACACAAAATCCCTTTCTTATACAAGGGGTTTATATGTCAGGAATTATCCGTAACCTTAGTTATGCCTCCGCGGGTTTAGTATTAGGTCTGTCACTTACCTTATTTGGCCAAGAGCATACGCAGCAATATAAAACACGCGTCGATTATCCCGTATTACTCGATGTCATCGATACAATTGAAACCTATTATGTAAAAAAGTTCACTGAAGAAGAGCTCATTGAAGCGGCTATTGAGGGGATTTTTTCCAAACTCGATCCCTATTCCAGCTTTCTAGATAAACAGGCCTTCACCAATATCCAAGAGAGTAACGACGGTGAATATTTTGGCTTTGGCGTAGAGATAGCGACAGACAATGATCAAATTACCATTGTGACTCCCTTCCCCCAATCACCGGCAGAATTAGCCGGCATTATGCCCGGTGACAGGGTTGTAAAGCTTAATCAACAATTAGTTACCGCTGATAAACTAGCAACCCTACTCGATGAAATAAAGCAGCATAGCTACGACAAGAAAGCGATAAACTTAGAGCTAATTAGGGCAAACTCCGAAACAACTTACAGCGTCACTATCAGCCCTAGCCTTATCACCATTAACTCTGTAGAAGCACAGTTACTAGACAACCAAATAGGTTATATAAGGCTGTCGAGCTTTCAAGAAAACTCGACTCAAGATCTGGTTAAGCAGCTCGCATTATGGCAAACAAAACCTCTAAATGGGCTTATTCTTGACCTTCGAAATAATCCTGGCGGGCTGCTGGATCAAGCAATTCAAATCGCAGATGTTTTTTTAGATCAAGGAAGAATAGTTGCAACTGAAGGGCGCTTCTTTGACGCTAATTCTGATTACTACGCCTCACCTCAAACCATGGTAAAAAGCGTACCAATGTTGGTTTTAATCAATAAAGGATCAGCATCAGCATCGGAGGTGCTTGCTGCTGCTCTACAAGAAAATGGCAGAGCTAAACTTATCGGTCAAACAAGTTTTGGCAAAGGCACAGTTCAAAGTCTGATCCCTACACTTACAGAAGGAAATGCCATTAAGCTAACCATTGCCAAATACACCACTCCCAATGGCAAAGACATTCACTCCAAAGGCATAGTCCCCGATATTAAAGTGGCATTAGAGACTGTAACAAGTGATCAAAATATGCCTATAATCAATGCAAACTCACTCACGGGTGATATTGCTGAAGATAAACTAGTAAACTCAGCAATTGCCTGGATTAAAACAGAAAAATAACCTATACAGTGCGCTATTTACTATTTTGCTTTTTATTATTTAGTTCGAATGTTTTTGCCGCAAGGATTGCCATCATTATTGACGATATTGGATATCGCCAATCAGATAAGGCTGTGCTGGCATTACCCTCAAATGTCACTCTCTCGGTGTTACCACTCACGCCTTTAGGCAAAACAGTCGCCATCCAAGCATACCAGCAAGGTAGTGAGATTTTAGTACATCTACCAATGCAAGCGCTCAATGGCAAAACGATAGGGCCAGGTGCATTAACTAACATAATGTCAGAGCAAGACTTTAAACAGCAACTCGAACACGCCATAGATAGCGTACCTTTTGCTATTGGTGCTAATAACCATATGGGAAGCTTACTAACCCAACTTAGCGAACCGATGCACTGGGTAATGGATACCCTAATTGAACGAGATATCTATTTTATAGACAGTGTGACCACTAAATATAGTCAAGCTGGGGCGATAGCAGAAGAGGTTGGCGTACCCTTGTTAAAGAGAACAATATTTCTCGATAACGACAAATCAAACGCGGGATTAGAATTTCAATTTCAAAAAGCAATAGAACTTGCTAAAACGCTGGATAATATCGTTGTTATTGCTCACCCGTATCCAGAGACACTGGAGTTTTTGAACAATAATCTTCATCGATTAGCAGAGGCAAATATCGCCTTGGTGCCACCATCAAGGCTATTACCATTCAGTGTGGCAACTAAAGAGGAAGCTGTAAAAAATCCTACTGTAAGATTGAGATAGAAAGGTCAGGTAGTAATGATTTTAGCTCTTTATTGTTACTTACAATCACATCTAAGGTATAGCCATCAAGCACCGCTAAATAGGCATTAACCGCTTCAGCAAGTACACTTTTTAACTTACAAGCTGGCGTCATTATGCAGTATGGCTTACTACAATCTATCGGAGATAGGGAGTTTTCGAGAGCACGTACAACTTGACCTACGTTGATTTCGTTAGCAGGTATAGCCAACTTAAAACCACCACTCTTGCCTCTTACTGTTTTTAAATAGCCCAATTTCCCAAGATGATGTACAACTTTAGAAATATGGTTAGCTGACAAGTTAAACACATCTGTAATTTCTGAGATACGAAAAAGCGTCTCACGCTCTGGATGCAAAGCCAGATACATAAGTGTTCTCAATCCAAAATCAGTGTAACGAGTTAACTGCATTGCTTATCAATCCATATATTGACTATCAAACTTAAGTTTCTAGATGTTTGTTGCTTGTTCCAGCGAGCTGATAAGCCATAAAGCTTCTTCATTATTAGTGCCACAAACATCTTCAATTGCTGCAAATTGACCACAAACAGCTGGTCGATCTGATTTGCCAAAAAGCCTACATAAATTACCATCATTCAACTGAATACACCTAACTCCTGCAGGTTTACCGTGAGGCATACCAGGAATAGGAGTGGTTATAGAAGGCGCAATGCAGCAAGCACCACAACCTAGTCGACAATTCATCTTAATACCTTAAATTAGCAATGCTCATTATACCGCGATTAAACATAATTGATTTGTATCACATCACATACTGCTCAGCAGCAAGTCAATATCTTACCCTAATAGTGATCACGGCATACTATTTAGCAGCTATAGACAATTTTTGCTACTCATAATTACAGCATGAAGAAACACCGCAACAACAGTTAAGGCTGATAGCAATATGGTAAGAGCAAACTTGCAGATATCAAGGGACACTCGCCAATGTATAAGAGAGATCAAAAATAACCATTATTAGCCAACTTTTTACTTCAGATAAAACGAAAAAAGCCCCTACATTGCTGTAGAGGCTTTCGTCTTTGTGTTGGCGGAGTGGACGGGACTCGAGCCCGTGTGCCTTCGGCATGCGAGACAGGCCACTTTCCGTTTAATAAAGAAGCTAACCAACTGAACTACGGCTCCTTTAGCTTTATCTTATCCAAACGAAAAAAGCCCCTACATTGCTGTAGAGGCTTTCGTCTTTGTGTTGGCGGAGTGGACGGGACTCGAACCCGCGACCCCCGGCGTGACAGGCCGGTATTCTAACCAACTGAACTACCACTCCTTTAGCAAATTGCCGAAGCATTTCACTAAATTCTTTATAGTCTCTGATATGTCACTATCAGTAGACTTTAACTTCACTTTCTAGAAAGTGAAAATCAAATTAGGCGCCTGGAAATGACCTACTCTCACATGGGGAAACCCCACACTACCATCGGCGATACTGTGTTTCACTTCTGAGTTCGGAATGGGATCAGGTGGGACCACAGCTCTATGGTTTCCAGACAAATTTGGTTATTACTTTCAGCTTTAAAAAAGCTAAAGGTAAAAGTTTAGAAAGCTGTTACTCGCTACCGCAAGTAATATTAAATTATTGAGTCAACACACACATTAAGTGCTTCTAATTCTGGTTTCTGTCGAAACATCAGTCTCATACAAAACCCATCAGGGTTGTATGGTTAAGCCTCACGAGTCATTAGTACAGGTTAGCTCAACGCCTCACAACGCTTACACACCCTGCCTATCAACGTCCTAGTCTCGAACGGCTCTTTAGAGGAATTAAATTCCTAGGGATGACTCATCTTAGGACTCGCTTCCCGCTTAGATGCTTTCAGCGGTTATCGATTCCGAACGTAGCTACCGGGCAATGCTATTGGCATAACAACCCGAACACCAGCGGTTCGTCCACTCCGGTCCTCTCGTACTAGGAGCAGCTTCCTTCAATCATCCAACGCCCACGGCAGATAGGGACCGAACTGTCTCACGACGTTCTGAACCCAGCTCGCGTACCACTTTAAATGGCGAACAGCCATACCCTTGGGACCGACTTCAGCCCCAGGATGTGATGAGCCGACATCGAGGTGCCAAACACCGCCGTCGATATGAACTCTTGGGCGGTATCAGCCTGTTATCCCCGGCGTACCTTTTATCCGTTGAGCGATGGCCCTTCCATACAGAACCACCGGATCACTATGACCTACTTTCGTACCTGCTCGACGTGTATGTCTCGCAGTTAAGCTGGCTTATGCCATTGCACTAACCGTACGATGTCCGACCGTACTTAGCCAACCTTCGTGCTCCTCCGTTACTCTTTGGGAGGAGACCGCCCCAGTCAAACTACCCACCAGGCACTGTCCCGAACCCCGATTCAGGGGCCGCGGTTAGAACATCAAAACTACAAGGGTGGTATTTCAAGGTTGACTCCACTTCATCTAGCGACAAAGCTTCAAAGTCTCCCACCTATCCTACACATGTAGGTTCAATGTTCAGTGCCAAGCTATAGTAAAGGTGCACGGGGTCTTTCCGTCTAGCCGCGGGTATACGGCATCTTCACCGCAATTTCAACTTCACTGAGTCTCGGCTGGAGACAGCGTGGCCATCATTACGCCATTCGTGCAGGTCGGAACTTACCCGACAAGGAATTTCGCTACCTTAGGACCGTTATAGTTACGGCCGCCGTTTACCGGGGCTTCGATCATGAGCTTCTCCGAAGATAACCCAATCAATTAACCTTCCGGCACCGGGCAGGCGTCATACCGTATACTTCCTCTTGCGAGTTTGCACAGTACTGTGTTTTTGATAAACAGTTGCAGCCACCTGGTATCTGCGACTGCCAACAGCTTAGGAAGCAAGTTCCATCACCGTCGGCAGCGTACCTTCTCCCGAAGTTACGGTACCATTTTGCCTAGTTCCTTCAGCCGAGTTCTCTCAAGCGCCTTGGTATTCTCTACCCAACCACCTGTGTCGGTTTGGGGTACGATTCCTACTAACCTGAAGCTTAGAAGATTTTCCTGGAAGCATGGCATCAACTACTTCAGTCCCTTAGGACCTCGTCATCAACTCTCAGCATTGCAATTTAATGCGTATTCCCGGATTTGCCTAAGAATACTGCCTACAGCCTTAAACGCGGACAACCAACGCCGCGCTAGCCTAGCCTTCTCCGTCTCTCCATCGCAGTTAGCAGAAGTACAGGAATATTAACCTGTTTCCCATCGACTACGCCTTTCGGCCTCGCCTTAGGGGTCGACTCACCCTGCCCTGATTAACATTGGACAGGAACCCTTGGTCTTTCGGCGAGGGAGTTTTTCACTCCCTTTATCGTTACTCATGTCAGCATTCGCACTTCTGATACGTCCAGTGTGGGTTACCCCTTCACCTTCAACCGCTTACAGAACGCTCCTCTACCGCTTGCTAGTAAACTAGCAAACCCATAGCTTCGGTGTATTGCTTAGCCCCGTTAAATCTTCCGCGCAGGCCGACTCGACTAGTGAGCTATTACGCTTTCTTTAAATGATGGCTGCTTCTAAGCCAACATCCTAGCTGTCTAAGCCTTCCCACATCGTTTCCCACTTAGCAATAACTTTGGGACCTTAGCTGATGGTCTGGGTTGTTTCCCTTTTCACGACGGACGTTAGCACCCGCCGTGTGTCTCCCGTATAGTACTCATTGGTATTCGGAGTTTGCAAAGGGTTGGTAAGTCGGGATGACCCCCTAGCCTTAACAGTGCTCTACCCCCAATGGTATTCGTACGAGGCGCTACCTAAATAGCTTTCGAGGAGAACCAGATATCTCCCGGTTTGATTGGCCTTTCACCCCCAGCCACAAGTCATCCGCTCATTTTTCAACATAAGTCGGTTCGGTCCTCCAGTTGATGTTACTCAACCTTCAACCTGCCCATGGCTAGATCACCGGGTTTCGGGTCTACACCTTGCAACTAAACGCGCAGTTAACACTCGGTTTCCCTACGGCTCCGCTATTCGCTTAACCTCGCTACAAAATGTAAGTCGCTGACCCATTATACAAAAGGTACGCAGTCACGGTCTCAAGAACCGCTCCCACTGCTTGTACGTATACGGTTTCAGGTTCTATTTCACTCCCCTCACAGGGGTTCTTTTCGCCTTTCCCTCACGGTACTGGTTCACTATCGGTCAGTCAGGAGTATTTAGCCTTGGAGGATGGTCCCCCCATGTTCAGACAAGATGTCACGTGTCCCGTCCTACTCGTTTTCACGTAAAGTTAGTTTTCATGTACGGGGCTATCACCCTGTGCCGCTGTGCTTTCCAACACATTCCACTAACACCCTCTACGCTTAAGGGCTAATCCCCGTTCGCTCGCCGCTACTAGGGGAATCTCGGTTGATTTCTTTTCCTCCGGGTACTTAGATGTTTCAGTTCCCCGGGTTTGCCTCACAACACTATGTATTCATGTTGTGATACTCACTTATGTGAGTGGGTTTCCCCATTCGGACATCGTTAGCTCAAATGCTTGTTACTAGCTCGCCAACGCTTTTCGCAAGTTACTACGTCCTTCATCGCCTCTGACTGCCAAGGCATCCACCATATACGCTTAGTCACTTAACCATACAACCCAAATAAGTCTCTATGAGAAATAATCGTTGTTTCAAGCGGGTAAGCTCAAAACAGTCGTATCGTAACTAATGGTTTCTACTTTCGCCAAAATTAGAATTTTTAACTCGTAACCGTTAAGTCACAAGCCAAGACACTTAATGTTTAAGTGTTTAGAACTCAATTTTTTAATTTCGCGCTAATCCTATAAATAACAATACGATAAATCGTAGCTGCTATCCCTTTCAGATTAACACTATCAGCTTTCCAAATTTTTAAAGAACGATATCACTGCAACAAGGCAGGATATTTTGTCGCTCACCTCAACTCAATTAAGAGATAAGGAGAACAAGCAATCTGTGTGGACACTCAAACGTATTTGCATACTTCAGATGCGAGTTAGTCGTATAGGTAAGGAGGTGATCCAGCCCCAGGTTCCCCTAGGGCTACCTTGTTACGACTTCACCCCAGTCATGAACCACACCGTGGTAAACGCCCTCCCGAAGGTTAAGCTATCTACTTCTGGTGCAGCCCACTCCCATGGTGTGACGGGCGGTGTGTACAAGGCCCGGGAACGTATTCACCGTAGCATTCTGATCTACGATTACTAGCGATTCCGACTTCACGGAGTCGAGTTGCAGACTCCGATCCGGACTACGACCGGCTTTGTGAGATTAGCTCCACCTCGCGGCTTTGCAACCCTCTGTACCGGCCATTGTAGCACGTGTGTAGCCCTACTCGTAAGGGCCATGATGACTTGACGTCGTCCCCACCTTCCTCCGGTTTATCACCGGCAGTCTCCCTAAAGTTCCCACCATTACGTGCTGGCAAATAAGGATAAGGGTTGCGCTCGTTGCGGGACTTAACCCAACATTTCACAACACGAGCTGACGACAGCCATGCAGCACCTGTCTCATAGTTCCCGAAGGCACACCAAAATCTCTTTCGGCTTCTATGGATGTCAAGAGTAGGTAAGGTTCTTCGCGTTGCATCGAATTAAACCACATGCTCCACCGCTTGTGCGGGCCCCCGTCAATTCATTTGAGTTTTAACCTTGCGGCCGTACTCCCCAGGCGGTCTACTTAATGCGTTAGCTTGAGAACCCAGTGTTCAAGACACCAAATTCCGAGTAGACATCGTTTACGGCGTGGACTACCAGGGTATCTAATCCTGTTTGCTCCCCACGCTTTCGTACATGAGCGTCAGTCTTTGTCCAGGGGGCCGCCTTCGCCACCGGTATTCCTTCAGATCTCTACGCATTTCACCGCTACACCTGAAATTCTACCCCCCTCTACAAGACTCTAGTTTGCCAGTTCGAAATGCAGTTCCCAGGTTGAGCCCGGGGCTTTCACATCTCGCTTAACAAACCGCCTGCGTACGCTTTACGCCCAGTAATTCCGATTAACGCTTGCACCCCTCGTATTACCGCGGCTGCTGGCACGAAGTTAGCCGGTGCTTCTTCTGCGAGTAACGTCACAGCTACTGGTTATTAACCAACAACCTTTCCTCCTCGCTGAAAGTACTTTACAACCCGAAGGCCTTCTTCATACACGCGGCATGGCTGCATCAGGCTTTCGCCCATTGTGCAATATTCCCCACTGCTGCCTCCCGTAGGAGTCTGGACCGTGTCTCAGTTCCAGTGTGGCTGATCATCCTCTCAGACCAGCTAGGGATCGTCGCCTTGGTGAGCCATTACCTCACCAACTAGCTAATCCCGCCTAGGTTCATCCAATCGCGGAAGGCCCGAAGGTCCCCTCCTTTCCCCCGTAGGGCGTATGCGGTATTAGCAGTCGTTTCCAACTGTTATCCCCCTCGATTGGGCAGATACCTAGGTATTACTCACCCGTCCGCCGCTCGACACCTCAGGAGCAAGCTCCCTTGTGTTTCCGCTCGACTTGCATGTGTTAGGCCTGCCGCCAGCGTTCAATCTGAGCCATGATCAAACTCTTCAATTAAAGTTTTTTGCTTTACCCCGTTAAGAGCAAAGCGGCTCAATGAATTATACTGTTTTTCAAATATCCGAAGATATTCGAAGTTTACATATTGCTATGGTCACTCA
The DNA here is from genome assembly GCF_016757755.1 of Shewanella sp. KX20019. Classification (NCBI taxonomy): domain Bacteria; kingdom Pseudomonadati; phylum Pseudomonadota; class Gammaproteobacteria; order Alteromonadales; family Shewanellaceae; genus Shewanella; species Shewanella sp. KX20019. Next base: position 5,263,017 of record NZ_CP068437.1, read on the forward strand.
GTGGTTCATTGAGTTAATATTTTTGATTGCCGACATTCCGAAGAACAGAAGGCAATTTCGAATAACTCAACACCTGTGAGTGCCCACACAGATTTGCTTGTCATATTGTTAAAGAGCGTGACATCAATCTTTCAGATGTCGCCGAAGACGCTAGGTCGTTGGCTTGAGGAGGCGTATTCTACACTCTCCAGTGTCGGCGTCAAGGGCTTATTTTAAGAAGTTTTTCAAGCGATGATTTCTTAATCACTCTCGTGAAATCAATCATTACCCGAAGCCCTTAAAGCGCTTGTCACCTGAATCAAATCTCCGAAGAAGTTTAACTCTCTAACACTGCTGCAAGTCCCGTACAACCTAAGCTGTTGGCCTGCTGTGCCGTGTCAGTGGATGCGTATTATAGGGAAACTCAGGGAGAGCACAAGGGGCTAAATACTAAAAAGTGCAATAAAAATGAAATAAGTTGCTTAAGCGGATACTTCTCAATCGATACGTACAAAAAAGGGGCTAAAAGCCCCTTCTAGTTTGTTTAAACCATTAAATCAGTTACCAAAGAAGCGGGATTCTTGTTTCGCTTCTATAGCACCATCATTAGTTTCTACTTCAAAATTGATATGCGTCATCGCTCTAGAGAGGTCAACAGGGTCAACAGCAATACTAATAGGCAATGTTAGTACCTCACCACCTTTTAAGGTCACTTGCTGTGGACCAATCCATTCATAGTTAGTTAAACCTTCCACACTCATATTATAGACATGAGTACTTTCTGTTTTATTAAGAATCTTTAGGGTAAAGGTATTCTCAATTAAACCTTGGTCTGTTTCTCTGAATAAAAGATTACGGTCACGGATAACATCTATGCGGATCGGTGCAATTGTCGCTGTTGCGTAGATAAACACTAAAATCATTACCGATAGAATAACACCGTAACCAATAAGCTTAGGACGCAAGACTTTCTCTTGTACTCCTTCTAGCTTATTTTCGGTGGTATAGCTTATTAAGCCTTTATCATATCCCATGCGTTGCATAGTGGTATCGCAAGCATCTATACAGGCACCGCAGTTGATGCATTCGTATTGTAAGCCGTTACGTATATCAATACCTGTTGGGCACACCTGAACGCAAAGGTCACAATCAATGCAATCACCCAAGCCCATCGCTTTATGGTCTGCTTTGCGTGATCTTGGTCCGCGAGTTTCACCACGCTGGGTATCGTAACCCACTATATAAGTGTTCTTATCAAACATAGCCGCTTGGAAACGTGCATAGGGGCACATATGGATACACATGATTTCGCGCATCCAACCTGCATTACCGTATGTGGCAAAGGTAAAGAAAATCACCCAAAAGTAGACTCCACCACTGGCGCTTAAGCTGAACACCTCTAGGTAGACCTCTCTGGTGGGCACAAAGTAGGACACAAAGGTCATTGCGGTTAATAACGATATCAGCAACCAGGCGCCATGTTTTGCCGATTTACGCCAAAGCTTATTAAAGCTCCATGGCATCTGATCGAGCTTTATACGTTTATTACGAGCACCCTCAAGCTTCTCTTCAAACCATATAAAGATAAAGGTCCAAACTGTTTGCGGGCAGGTATAGCCACACCAAACTCGTCCGAGATAGGTGGTTATAAAGAACAAACCAAAGGCAGCAATCATCAGTAGTGCTGCGAGTAAGGTAAAATCTTGTGGCCAAATGGTTAAGCCGAATACATGAAACTTCTGCTCAGCCAAGTTAAACCATACAGCTTGTCTGTCTCCCCATGGGATCCATGGCAATAGTAAAAAGAACAGCATAGCGATCCAACCTAAACGTCGACGCAGCGTGCTCCACAAGCCTTCCACTGCGCGTACATAGATTCGATTTCGAGGGTTAAACCTATCCGCTTTATTAGCGTCAGGTTGATGAATTTTGATTCTTTCTACTTTTGAAAAATCTTTTTTATTTTGCTCTGCGTTCATTTTGTAGCCTTACAGCTTTAATATTGCTAGAAAACTAGCTTATTATAACGCTTATAATACAAGTTATTCACCTATATAGGACTAATTGATGAAAGGCTGGATTTTAATAGCGCTAATAGGCGGTATCCTTTATTACCTCTATACCAAAACAAATACACTTGATGAACCAATTGCTGAGGTTCAAGCTATTTATCAACAAGCTGAAGATAAGCTTGATAGCATGACAGGGACCCAAATGAAGCGTATCGATGATAAAGTCGACCTGTTAACTACGGATATAGCAGAACGACTATCGGCTACAGAGCAACAAGCATTAAGACTCATCAGCCAGTCACAGGTAAAACTCGATGACTATAAAGAGCGCTACTGTGGCAATGGTGCGGATAAACACACTAGCTTTAGTAAAGAGAACCAAACTTATATATGTGACAAACTGAATTAGGCAACAATAGCCTTGCTAATAGGTCATTGCGATAGGTCTCAGTTCACGCATTCGCGATTAATGTTAATTGACCTGAGATCTGATTCCGCCTAGCCTTTACTCATTACTGTTATATAACGAAATGAAAAGGCTAGCTGCTCATGACTGAAAAAGTGTCTGATATTTTTGACCCCGCATTATGGGATGTCGTTCCTGGATTTAATTTCGAAGATATTACCTACCACAGAGCTAAAGATCAGGGAACCGTTCGCGTAGCGATAAATCGTCCAGACTGTCTCAACTCATTCCGACCAAAAACCGTAGATGAACTCTATACTGCACTCGATCATGCTCGCCAATGGTCAGATGTCGGCTGCGTGTTGATCACTGGTAATGGCCCATCAGCTAAAGGGCAGCACTCCTTCTGTGCTGGCGGCGACCAAAGAATTCGTGGCAAAGATGGTTACAAATATGAAGGTGCTGAAGAGGGTACCGCAGATGTTGCTCGTATGGGCCGTTTACATATTCTTGAAGTACAGCGGCTAATCCGCTTTATGCCTAAAGTTGTTATTGCTGTCGTTCCTGGTTGGGCTGTTGGTGGTGGTCATAGCTTGCACGTGGTCTGTGATTTAACTTTGGCATCAAAGGAGCATGCTGTCTTTAAACAGACAGATCCTGACGTTGGTAGCTTTGACTCTGGTTATGGTAGTGCCTATTTAGCCAAGATGATTGGTCAAAAGCGAGCGCGTGAGATCTTCTTTCTTGGTTTTAACTACAGCGCAGAAGAAGCATTCGATATGGGGATGGTCAACCGTGCCATTCCCCATGCTGAGCTTGAAACAGAAGCATTAAGCTGGGCGAAAGAGATAAACTCTAAGTCACCAACGGCGATGCGTATGCTTAAATACGGCTTTAACCTTCCGGATGATGGCTTAGTGGGGCAGCAACTTTTTGCTGGTGAAGCAACGCGCTTAGCTTACGGTACGGCTGAAGCACAAGAGGGGCGTGATGCATTCTTAGAGAAGCGTGATCAAGACTTCTCATCTTTCCCGTGGCACTACTAATTTACAGTTTTCGCCTCTAATTGAATTGGTTGTAAACTCATCAATACATTAAAGATGTTGATGGGTTTATACCCAATTTACCCTTCCAATCTATTAATCCTATCAAACTTATCTATATAAACCTCTTTTAATTGCAAATGATAACCATTATCATTTAGTTAACTTTTAGAGGAGTACCATCATGACCAAGACTATAACTTTTGCGATTCTTCATTTTAGCGTCGCTTTCACTGTGACCTATTTACTAACGGGCAGCGCTATCATTGGTGGTGCAATAGCCTTAATAGAACCAGCTGTTAATACTGTCGTATTCTATTTCCATGAAAAAATTTGGAAAGGAATTGAGTCTAGGAATGCTTTACAAAGTGCCATAGCATAACTGAGTTCGGTTCCAGCGCCACTTTAGTCCTTATCTGAATTGTTCAAACCGAGTTTGTTGGCTAGAGGTGCAATAGCCCCTCCCTGAATAAACACAGAGAACAATACAATAAAGAACACCATATGCACGATTTCAAGTGATCCAGGCACACCAGCCGCGGCAGGAATTAATGCAAATACAATAGGAGTTGCCCCCTTTAAGCCAATGGCCGAAATAAACAATCGCTTCTTCCAGCTCGCTTTTACAAATGGCAGATAACAAAGCTGTACTGCCAGCGGCCTTGCTACCAATATGAGTAAAATGGCAGGTAATAAAGAGCTCGTAAATACCGCTGCTAATGACTGCGGGAAAATCTGTAAACCCAATACTATAAACATCAACGCTTGAGCTAACCAAGACAAGCTATTTAAGAAGTGTTGATTAACCGCTTGCCCACGCTTAATACCGTTACCAATCACCACACCTGCTATATAAGACGCTAACAGAATATTTCCCCCGAGCATCTCAGCACCATAGGTTGCCACCACAAAGCTTGCGAGAACAAAAACCGGGATCAGCCCAAACTCAGACAGATGAATTCGATTAAGTAGTGAAACTGCAACCTTAGCCACCAGCCCGCCCACTATTATCGCCACAGATATCTGTGTCACTAGCTCAAGTGCTATCTCCGAGGCAACTACCGTTTTACTAGCAGACAGTGCCATATCAGTTAAAAAAATCACCAATAGCATAGCAACAGGGTCATTGGTTGCTGATTCAAACTCCAATACGGTGTCAGTTTGCTCTTTTAGCTTTAATTTTTTAGATTCTAAGATAGAGAATACAGCGGCGGCATCGGTAGATGACACAATCGCCGCGAATAGCAGACAGGTGATGAAATCGAAATCAAGCAGCCAATATAAAATGACCGAAAAAAACATGGTGGTAAACAATACTCCAAAAGAAGCCAGTACTCCGCCTTCTTTATAGGCCACTTTTATCTTATCCGTTGATGTGTTTATGCCACCAACAAATACAATCATGTTCAGTGCTAAACCACCAATCCAAGCAGTTTGACTCAAGTCATCATAAACAAAGTTAAATTCACCATTACCAAGCACTAGGCCGACGCCCATAAATATAAGCAGTGATGGGATCCCCAGGGTTCTTGAAGGGTGATGCAGTAATATTCCGACTAAGATCAAAATAGACATACCAATCATGATCATTTCAGTCGTCATAGAACTTCCTTTAGTAAATTGGCCGAATGGGGAGATTAGCGCTAGAGCATACAATTGAATACTGTCATAAAAGTTTAACAATAAATTTATTTAGCATTCTTCAACGTTAAATATACTACAAATCACTAGGTTGACTATTAAATTAACCTTAAGGCTAAATTAACCCCGCAATACTCTCCGCTAAGTTAAGCCACTTAAACCAGCAGCAACACATCACTGATCCTAGAAGTTGATTCAGAAAAAGCATTTAAGAAAAGTCGTCTTAAAGATTATTAATCTAATAAAGCCCCTACATTTTACTCAAGTAAAACCCATGGGGATTTTAATCTGCGCTTTAGAAGCTACAAAACACTGTCACCTAACTGTCATATATCTCTGTCTTAATGCAACCGCCTTCAGTGAGGCACTAATTTGGTTTCGTATTTAGACTATACCAATTGCATTAAGTATCTGTTCATTCAGTGGGAATTCAAAGCGCTGAAGGCAAGTCGGAAACATGAAGCTAATAGTTATTCTATATCGAGAGTTTTCGACGCAGCATACGGCGCTTTGAAAGCCACCCGACGGGAAAAGCTCACGCATTCCACTTCTGCTTTGCATTGGCTCACAAGGGAATAACCATTCTCTCGTCAATGCGCTTTGAATTGAAAAGCGTGAGCGTTTCTGAATTGACTAAATACTAAATGCAATTGGTATTACAACAGAGTAGGAAAAGTAATGAAAAAAGTTATTGGCTTATTAACCGCAGTTGGTTTGATGGTATCGCCGCTGGTTCAAGCTGGCACTGTTACCGTATCAGGTTCAACTTCCGTCGCACACGTGATGGAAGTACTTGCCGAGAATTACCAAAACACCGCTAAGAAGAGTGTTGAAGTGCAGAGCACGGGTTCTTCAGCCGGTATTCGCGCCGCTAAAGATGGCACCAGCATGATAGGCATGTCATCGCGCAACGTTAAGCAGAGTGAGCTTAACAGTGACACCAAAGAGATTGTTATCGCACGTGATGGTATAGCTGCGGCAGTCAACAACGCTAATCCAGTAAAAAACTTAACCCAAGAGCAGATCTCAAAGATCTATCGCGGTGAAATCAAAAACTGGAGTGAAGTTGGCGGAGAGTCACGCCCAATAGTGGTTGTTACCCGGGAAAATGGCTCAGGAACTCGTGGTGCTTTCGAAGAAATAATGAAGCTACAGCGTACCGTCAATGGTCACAAAGTTACCGCTATCACCCCTAGAGCCCAAGTGGGTAATGGCAATGGCATGATCAAGACCATTGTGGCTAACAATCCATATGCCATCGGTTATATCTCGTTAGGCAGTGTCGATAGCAGCCTACGTGCAATTGATGTTGACGGTATTGCCGCTTCAGATGACAACATTGCTACTGGTGACTATCAAATTGCGCGTCCATTTATTGTGTTAATGGACAAGGACGCACCGCGTAATGCCCAAGACTTTATTGAATACATCTTGTCTGACGATGGGCAAAGCATTGTCGCTAACGAAGGTTATATCCGCGTTCAGTAAGCTAGCAGTAATAGATAAAAGGGGAGCTACGCGCTCCTCTTTACTTAGTTAATTTATCAACAGTTATATTTAACCGTAAGATTTCGAGGCAAAGTGATGAGCACAGCCAGTAAGGCCCGAGCGCAAGGACTGCAACTCGCCCCAGCAAAGAACTATGATTGGAAAGAACACTTTTTTCATCTGTTATTTCTAGCCAGTGCCATGATAGGTGTAGTCTCCGTCGCCACTATAGGTTGGTTTGTATTTCAAGAGGGACTTCCCGCCTTTAAAGAAGCTGGTGTACTTAACTTAGTTTTTGGTCGTGAATGGCTGCCACCAGCACTTTACGGCATCTTCCCAATGATAATATCGACCCTCATATCAACAGCTGGAGCGGTCATCATTGGTGTACCCATTGCTATCTTAACGGCTGTTTTTTTAGCGGAGCTGGCACCAAAATGGTTGGCCGATACAGTCCGCCCAGCAGTCGAGCTATTAGCTGGGATCCCATCGGTTGTATACGGCTTCTTTGGACTCGTTATTATCGTCCCAGCAATCGAAACCATCTTTAATATCCCAGCAGGGAACACTATTCTTGCGGGAATAATTGTATTGGCAATTATGATATTGCCAACCGTGATAACCATCTCTGAAACCTCCCTAAGGGCGCTACCTCCCGTTTATAAAGAGGGGGCTTTAGCGCTTGGCGCATCACATATTTATACTGTTTTTAAAGTGCTTATTCCTGCTGCCCGCAGCGGTATCTTTACCGGTGTAGCACTCGGTGTTGCTCGTGCCATTGGCGAGACAATGGCCATCATAATGGTAATGGGTAACGCGCCTGCTATGCCAGGGTCGGTACTTGAGCCCGCTAGAACATTAACGGCTAATATCGCAATGGAGATGTCTTACGCCACAGGTATTCACTCCAGCGCTCTTTACTCAACGGGCATCGTGTTATTGGTGTTTATCATTTTACTCAATGCGAGTTTGTTATTTCTAAACCGTAAGAGGAGCTACTAATGCTTCAGGATAAACGTATTTTTAATCGAGACCTTCAAGACAAACTGTTGTTTGGCGCCATTTGGGCCGCAGCCGCCATTACTATTTTATTTTTACTTTGGGTTGTGTGGCACATTTTAAGCAACGGCTTGGCCTATGTTAGTTGGGAGTTCATTACCAGCTCCTACACCCGTATCGGTGAAGCGTCTGGTATTTGGGCCATGATAGTGTCAACCGTGTATATGGTTGGTCTGTCACTCGCCATCGCGGCACCCATCGGCATAATGACGGCCATATATTTGACCGAGTATGCGGCACCGGGCAGCAACGTGGTTAAAACCATCCGCTTTTGCACAGAATCACTTGCTGGGATCCCATCTATTGTGTATGGCTTATTTGGTATGACCTTCTTCGTCACCACCTTAGGTTTGGGCTTTTCTATCCTTTCAGGTTCGTTAACATTGGCGATGCTGATTTTACCAGTGATTATCCGTACCACAGAAGAAGCGCTTATTGCTGTCCCTATGAGCTACCGTGAAGGCGGTTACGCCCTTGGCAGCTCAAAAATCTATACCATCTACCGGCTTATTTTACCGAGCGCACTACCGGGTATTGTCACCTCAATTATCTTAAGCACTGGTAGGGTCATTGGTGAATCTGCACCAGTATTTTTAACGGCGGGTATGGTGACCCAAATACCGCAATCAGTGCTTGATTCAGGCCGCACTTTAACTGTGCATCTGTATAAGCTCACACAAGAGCTCTTTACTCAACACGAGTGGGATCAGGCTTATGCCACCGCAACAGTGCTAATTGTATTAGTTCTACTACTCAACATGACCACCAAATTCATTGCTACCCGTATGAGCAAATCTTAAAAGGCTATCCCTATGAATAAGCTAGAAGTGAACAACTTAAACCTATTTTACGGCGATAACCACGCGCTAAAAGATATCTCAATGGCAATACCATCACGCCAAGTAACCGCTCTTATCGGTCCCTCTGGCTGTGGAAAATCAACACTGCTGCGCACACTAAATCGCATGAACGATCTGGTCGCAGGGGTGAGCATAGATGGTGATGTGATGTTTGAGGGAAACAACATCTACCAAGATGTCGATGTTAAGCAGCTAAGAATGCGTGTAGGCATGGTTTTCCAAAAGCCAAACCCGTTTCCAATGAGTATCTACGAGAATGTTGCTTTTGGTCTTAAAGCCCAAGGCGTAAAGGATAAGCGGTTATTGGATGAAGCAGTAGAGGAGGCGCTACGCAGCGCGGCTCTTTGGGATGAAGTGAGAGACAGACTAGATTCACCTGGCCAGGGCTTATCGGGTGGCCAACAACAAAGGCTCTGTATCGCCCGCACCATAGCGATGAAGCCAGAGGTGATTTTGATGGATGAACCCACCAGCGCACTGGATCCTATTGCGACTCATAAGATTGAAGAGCTTATGGATGAACTACGTAAGAAGTTCACCATAGTGATAGTGACTCACTCGATGAATCAAGCCAAACGCATCTCCGACAAAACAGCATTTTTCTGGATGGGCGAGCTAGTGGAGCATGGCGAAACAAGCCAGATATTTAACCAACCTGTTGATAAACGTACTCAGGGTTATGTTAGCGGAGAGTTCGGCTAACATCACATTTCCAATTTCAGCGCCCACAGTCTACGTGGGCGCCTATCACTTCCCCGCTTTACACTGTCTAAATAGCTTATTTACCTATAGATAAAGATCTACTTAACGTGCTAAAAAGCTAACACTTGATAAATTAATCGATTATTGTAAATTCTGTCTCTCAGCTTGTGACGACTGTCAACAAGCACTTCTTTTCAGCCAAAGTTGATATCAATAGAGTCAACACATTGTCTTTAGGGCGTATATGCAGGTCGAAATCTATAATAACAGGTCACTTTGTTCCGAAACCAAGCACATATCTCAGGCGTTACTCATCTTGCTTTCTAAAGGACTCCCTTTAGATGAGCTCCCTCAAGTCAAGGAATTAATATTGGCTGGCGACGAATTCGAATTTAAAAATGCGTATATTATTCGCCTACACAAGAAAAGCCTAAGGCCATAAAAAGATAATACAAAAGGGTAACGTATTAATATGTACTCCCCCTCGAATGAGCTAACTTTGACCTGCTAACTTGTTTAAATTTTGTTAATAAGTTAGCTTCGAACTATGGGTTAATCATATACAGGGGATACTACTTATATGGAAAGAATCAGAGAAGCTCAAGATCACTTAATAAGTGAGTTCGAAATCTATAATAATGCCGCGGCTAAAAAGCTCCCTCCTCTTGATATTGATTGCCCGGAAAAGCTCGAAACCATGCTGGAGTTTGTCACTCGGCGAGAAACATTAAAACAAGCTAAAAAACTCAGCTCGCCACCCGCAGGAAAACTCAAAGCGGCAATTGCAGACACCCTGTTACTACTGGATAATTTCGATATTAAAATAGCAAAAGAAAAAGGGGCAGCCGAGAAGTAGCTCGGCGCTTTTGAACTGCATTAAAAAAGCCCCCTATATTTAGGAGGCTTTTTTGTTTTTTAGCACTTAAATAATGTTTATTCTACCGTTACTGATTTAGCTAAGTTACGGGGTTGGTCTACATCAGTACCTTTAATCAAAGCCACATGGTATGACAACAGTTGCAGAGGGATAGTGTAGATAAGCGGTGCCATAAACTCATCACAATGAGGCACAGGGATCACTTTCATGGTGTCATCTGACTCAAACTCAGCATCTACATCCGCAAACACATACATTAAACCACCACGAGCGCGTACTTCTTCAACGTTAGATTTAAGCTTTTCAAGTAGCTCATTATTTGGGGCTACAACGATAACAGGCATATCAGCATCAATCAGTGCCAGTGGACCATGCTTAAGCTCACCCGATGCATATGCTTCGGCGTGAATATAAGAGATCTCTTTTAGCTTCAACGCACCTTCCATCGCAATAGGGTATTGATCCCCACGACCCAAGAACAGAGCATGGTGCTTATCAGCAAAGTCTTCTGCAAGTTCTGCGATGGCATCGTCTAAACCTAATGCTTGTTCAACTTTAGCGGGCATAGACTGCAAGCTCTGGGTAATATCAGCTTCCATCTCTGCAGACATACCATTATGGCGACCAATCACAGTGGTTAACATTAGTAAGCCCGCAAGTTGCACAGTAAACGCTTTAGTAGAGGCAACACCAATTTCGACACCCGCTTTCATCATGTAAGCCATATCAGACTCACGGACTAACGATGAGCCGGGAGCATTACAGATAGTCAACGTGGCTTTGTAGCCCATCTCTTTTGCTAAACGCATTGCTGCTAAGGTGTCAGCTGTTTCACCTGACTGTGAAATTGTCACTAACAAGCTATTTGGGAAAAGATGCGACTTACGGTAGCGGAACTCAGATGCTATTTCGACGTTACAAGAAACCCCCGCCCAATCTTCTAACCAATAACGCGCCGCCATACCTGCGTGATAACTAGTACCACAGGCGATGATCTGTACGTGCTTAATGTCTTTTAAGAATTCAGCTGCATTTTCACCAAAAGCTGAATCTAGAACTTTACCACCCGCGATTCGGCCTTCAAGGGTATGTGCTATCGCAGTTGGCTGCTCATAGATCTCCTTGAGCATATAGTGACGATATTCACCTTTATCACCGGCATCATGGGTGACTTCAGACTCTTTCATTTCACGCTCAACGGCATTGCCATCAACATCAAAGATATTAACTTCACGACGAGTCACTTCTGCAACATCACCCTCCTCAAGAAAAGCAAAAGAGCGAGTCACTGGTAGTAACGCTAACTGATCGGAAGCAACAAAGTTTTCACCCAAGCCATAACCAATCACTAATGGGCTGCCACTACGTGCAACGATCATACGTTGGCTATCCGTACGGTCGATAACCACAGTACCGTAAGCACCTTCTAACTGTTTAACTGCCACTTGAACTGCAGCTAGTAAAGTGTCGTGAGTTTTAAGCTCATGATGGACCAAGTGACAAATAACTTCGGTATCAGTGTCTGATGCAAAGGTATAACCTAAGCCTTTAAGCATAGTACGTAGCTTATTATGGTTTTCGATAATACCGTTATGTACCACGGCAATATCACCTTCTGACTGATGTGGATGCGCATTGCGCTCATTTGGCTCACCGTGGGTAGCCCAACGAGTATGTGCAATACCAGTACCACCAATAAGCGGCTGTACTTCAAGTGCTGATGACAACTCCTGGACCTTACCAACACGACGAGTACGGCTTAATTGACCATTATTAAGTACAGCAACACCTGCCGAGTCATAACCACGGTATTCAAGTCGTCTTAATCCTTCAACTAGAATTTCTGCAACATCCCTTTGCGCTACTGCGCCTACTATTCCACACATATTGATTACCTGGACTCTCTAATTAAGAGTTAATTTGAAATTAAAAATGAAGTTGATATTGCTATTAAATAACGTCTATTCAGTTATTCGATATACGGTGCGAGAATGACTCTCACGCCATGTTTTGAAATACTCTCAACCGCCTCAGCAGGGAGCTTGTCATCAGAAACAAGCACGCTGATATTACTCCAAGGCAGTTCTAAATTCGGAATGCGTCGACCTAGTTTTTCCGATTCAAGCATCACCACCACTTCACGTGATACTTCAGCCATCACCTTACTCAGTCCCGTCAGCTCATTAAAGGTCGTCGTGCCACGCTCAAGATCAATACCATCGGCACCAATAAACAGTTGGTCAAAATTATATGAACGTAAAACCTGCTCTGCGATTTGTCCTTGAAAGGATTCAGAGTGCGGATCCCAAGTACCGCCTGTCATTAGCAGTGTTGGCTCATTCTCAAGCTCATGAATTGCATTCGCCAGCGCTAATGAATTAGTCATAACCAGTAAGCCACGCTTGGCATTAAGTTGAGCAACAATGCCTGATGTTGTACTGCCACTATCGATGATTATGCGGTTGTGGTCGTTAATAAGCTCTGCTGCGGCCTTGGCGATAGCAAGCTTGTTAGGCGCTATTTTAGCGCTAAACTGCCGAGTTACTTCATCTGGTACCGCGACAGCACCACCATATCGCCTCAGTAACAGGCCAGTTTTTTCTAAGGTGGCTAGATCTTTACGAATGGTCACTTCAGATGTTTCGAAACGTAAGGACAACTCTTCAACACTCACCTCGCCTTGCTCATTAAGCAGGCTAATAATGCTGTGACGTCGTTGTTGAGTGTTGCGTTTATTCATAAACCACATTTAAGTTTCGTTTCGAAAGATAGATTATAGCCAAACGAAACTTAAAAGCTAGTTTTGAAACTTACAAAGCGGTTATTAGTCAAATTTTAGCCAAAAAAAAGCCTCTATCTTTCAATAGAGGCTAACTATTTTGCTTATCAGTTTAGAACTTAGCTTCTAATGCCAAGCTAAAGTGACGACCTTCACCAACGGTAACATCAGTGTTAGTACCACCCGCTAGATAATCTACATCGAATAGGTTTTTAACGTTAACACGTACGCTAACATCGCTACCCATTACATCCATAGTGTATGCCGCGCCCATATCAAAACGAACATAACCATCTTTAGCAATTGTATTACTAGTATTAGCAAAACGCTCACCAACATAGATAGCACCGAAGTTAATCGCCAGCTCTTCAGTCATCTCATAGCGAGTCCATACGTTAGCTGACCACTCAGGAGCATCGACTGGTGTCATACCATTCAAGTTATCGCTTTCAGGACGGACATATTCAGCATCGAGGTACATCATAGAACCAGTCATAAACCACTTGTCACTAACCTGGCCTTGAGCCCCCATTTCGAAACCAGTATGACGCTGCTCACCACTTTGAGTCGTCTTAGTTTCTTCGCTGCCTTCAATCTCTTCTTTAACAGTAACGTTTGACACTGTGATATCAAATATTGCGCCTGTTAGTAGCAAGCTGCCATCAAATAGTTCCCATTTAGTACCTATTTCGTACTGCTCACCATACTCAGGGTCTAAGTTAGTGCCATCATTAATATCATTATCATCATTAACAATGCCTTGCGGTGTGAAACTCTTAGAATAGTTCACATAGATGCTACCATTCTCTGCAGGAGAGTAGATTGCACCAAATTTAGGAGATACGGCGTAACTGTTACCACCGTCAGCATCTTTCTTTTGTTCATCGTAACGAACGCCTGCAAGTACTTGCCATTCATCAGTAATGGTCACTAGATCTTGAACGTAGAAGCCATAATGCTTATAGCTGCTTTCGTAAAGGGTTTCATCACGGTTATAATCAAGATCTGGCTTAGGTAACGGTTGGCCAGGCATAACTAGTTGTTTCTTTGGACCTGATTCTTTTAACTGTCCATAGTAGTAATCAAGCATGTTTGCACCAATAAGCAGCTGGTGCTCAATATCGCCCGTATAGATATTACCTGTGAAATCAACATAACCTGTTTTATGCTGCCAATCATCATAACGATCGAATGGGCTAACATAATAACCATCGGTGAATGGATCTTCTGAGCCACTGATCAGTGATGGAGATGAATCTAAACGTTGGCGGTTAAACTGCTGATCGTTATAACCCGCCTTCACTTGCCACTCATCAGATAGGTGGTAAGTTAAATCGGCACCCATATTTGAGATAGTATTATCGGTAAATGCCCAAGGCTGATCCCAAATAATGTCGCTACCACCAATCAAGTCACCGCTGCTATCTAACCAACCACCACGATCAATACCGGTTTTATCTTGGGTATAGTCGTATTTAAGTGAAAGTAATAAGTCATCAGTGATATCAAACTCAAGGTTTAGATAGCCCAACCAGCGATCACGCTCTTGGTTTGAACCATCTTGATATTCGCGCCAGTATTGAGTGTCTTGCTTTACAAGCACGGTACGGTAACGAATAGTTTCTGATTCATTTAAGCTACCACCGGCATCTAATTGAAAGCGTGTTGAGCCGTGCTCATCGGTATCAAAACCAATGTCTAACATAGTTTCAGCTGTTGGTTTTTTGGTTACCATGTTAATCAGTCCGCCTGGGCCTGATTGACCATAAAGCATGCTTGAAGGGCCTTTCAGCACTTCAACTTGCTGCAGCGTTTCGATTGGCTGAACATAGTGAGACCATTGTTGCTGGCCATTGATCAAATAGCCTGAACCTGATGATAACTCAAACCCACGGATACTAAAGACTTGACGGTTCCACTTTTCACTACCACCAGTCACACTTGAGTCGTTAACTAAAACTTCACCAAGGTTGGTTGCTAATTGCTCGTCAGTAATAAAGTCTGGGATCACAGCGACTGATTGCGGCGTATCAAGAATGTCGATATCACCACGCATTGCACCTGAAGATGAACCAATTTTATAGTCGTTAAAACTACGTCCTGTAACAGTAATACGTTCGATGTCACTGTTAACGACAACATTGGATTCTGCTGCAACATCTTCAGCAAAAGCGGTTGATGATGCTAAAGCTGCAACAACTGCAAGACCGATACGAGAAAACTTAAAAGACGCCTGAAAAGACATAGCCAACCCCAAAAATGAAACCGAAATGTAATAATTGGCAGTAATATAAATGAGAATCGTTTTTATTTATAGCTCTTTACCTGTTTTTACATTGTCAACGTGAACCGGCGCAAGAAACAAACAAAACAGAAACAAAAGAAAACAAAAAACAAACAAACGAGACGGTATGTATCACCGTTGTTCTAATGGGATATATCTAGATTTGGTGTAGCAGAACAGTAAGATATAAGGCTGGTGTTACTTTCATATATTAGAGCTATAAAGCAAAAAAGCGACCTTACTTGGTCGCTTTTTTACTGCAGCTAATGAGTTACTTCTTCGGTAGCTTTACCGGTCTTACCCAAGCTGATATATGACGCTGCTTAACACGAGTAATAACAAGTTCGTCAGCTGCTACATCTTTGGTAATTGTAGAACCAGCCCCTAACGTAGCGCCTTTGCCAATGGTAACTGGTGCAATCAGCTGCGTATCACTGCCAACAAATACGTTGTCTTCGATAACCGTTAAAAACTTATTTGCGCCATCATAGTTGCAAGTAATAGTACCTGCGCCAATATTTACACCACTGCCTATCTGTGCGTCACCAATATAGGCCAAGTGACCCGCTTTAGAACCTTTACCTAATACCGCTTTCTTGATCTCGACAAAATTACCTACATGGGCATCTTCTTTAAGCTCTGCGCCGGGACGTAAACGCGCAAAAGGACCCGCACTCGCATCAACGCCGACTTTGGCATTCTCAATAATCGAGTAAGGCTTAATAACAGCATTGTCACTAATATCACAATCGATAAGAATTGCACCTGCGCCAATAGTGACGTTATTCCCAATAGTCACTTTACCTTCGATAATGACGTTAATATCGATCATTACATCCATACCGACAGTAACATCACCACGAATATCAATACGGGCCGGATCACGCAAGTTTGCGCCTTCAAGCATCAATTTTTCAGCAGCACGAGCTTGGTATGCACGTTCTAGCTGAGCCAGCTGTACACGATTATTAGCACCTTCAACTTCAACAGCGGATTCAGGCTGCGCAGTCGTAATAGCTACGCCCTCTTTGTGAGCCATGGCTACAATGTCAGTAAGATAGTATTCGCCCTGGGCATTGTCTGATGACAATTGGCCTAACCAAGACTTAAGCTGCTTACCGGGCGCAGCCATAATGCCAGTATTCACTTCATTAATAGCTAACTGCTCAGCATTAGCATCTTTTTGCTCAATAATGCCGACAACTTTTCCAGCCTCACGCATAATGCGACCGTAGCCCATTGGGTTAGGTAAGTTTACCGTAAGAATAGCTAAACCACCTTTTTCATGGGCAGCCAATAATGACTCAAGTGTAGAAGCTTGAATAAGTGGGACGTCACCGTAGAGAATAAGCACAGTGTCATCGTCACTAATATTATCATTAGCTTGTGCAACGGCATGGCCCGTACCTAACTGCTCTGCTTGCAGTACCCAATTAAGCTGTTGTTCACCAAGTTTAGCTTGCAGCTTATCAGCACCATAACCATAAACAAGTTGAATAGCATCGCTGCCCACTTGCTGCGCTGTATCAATCACATGCTGAACCATGCTTTTATGGGCGATAGGGTGAAGTACTTTGGGAAGATCTGAGCGCATGCGGGTTCCCTTGCCTGCTGCCAAAATCACTACATTCAGTGCCATTACTAGATCCTTAAGGTGTTGCTTGTTTATAAATTTTTTTGAACGCTGATTTTAAGCTAAATGGGTCCTAAAAGCGACTTTAGTGTCAGCGTACGAACATTAAAAGGTCACAGTTTTATCTGCCATTAACACCCATTGAGCAAGATCATCCATCGTCGCCACTTCACATCCATCAATAACCGCTAATTTTGTTAATCCACGCGCATGCATACATGAGCCGCAAAACTTCACTTGGGTATTTTGCGCAATAACAATCTCTAGCATTTGCTGGATATTATAGCCTTCGGTGGGGTTTTGCTTGGGTAAAACGGCTGTAATTGCATCAGACAATAAGAACAGACTCAGCTTTGCTGGTGGGCTGTCTTGCTCATTGAGCTGGATTGCTAAGCGCAGAGCATTGAACAGTCTTTCTGAGCCATAAGGAGCATCATTAACGATAATTAGAATGTGTTGCATAGAAGGGGTCTCAGGCATTTAATCGCCAGATGGTAACACTCAAGTTGGCTAAGCGGTCTTACTTAGATCACGTTCTAAGATTGTCAGATATGAGACGGCATAAATGCCGACCTACAACGAAGCTTATGGGCTTGAGTGCTAGGTGCTAGGTGCTAGGTGCTAGGTGCTAGGTGCTAGGTGCTAGGTGCTAGGTGCTAGGTGCTAGGTGCTAGGTGCTAGGTGCTAGGTGCTAGGTGCTAGGTGCTAGGTGCTAGGTGCTAGGTGCTAGGTGCTAGGTGCTAGGTGCTAGGTGCTAGGTGGGGAATGTAGCGGTTAATTGACCCGTTTCAAATTGTTTATTCACTTTTTACGCTTTATATTTTGCTTTACCCGCTTTCCCATCTTAGTTCTTCAGCGGCTCTTCCTCGAACCTTTCTTAGCTTTTACCTTTCTTTAGGCACAAAAAAGGCGCTTACCTTTCGGTAAACGCCTTTTATCACAAACAATAACCTTATCTGGCAATGTTCTTCTTGATGGTCTCGACAACGCGAAGCTGAGCAACTGCTTGAGCTAGCTCAATCGCAGCGGCTGCATAGTTGAAGTCGGCGCCAGCATCCGCCATAGCGGTTTCTGCACGACGCTTCGCTTCTGCAGCGGCTTTCTCGTCAATATCATCGGCACGCATAACGACGTCAGCCAATACAGAAACTGAAAAAGGTTGAACTTCCAGGATACCACCTGAAAGATAAAACACTTCTTCTTTTCCATCTTGCTTGACGATGCGCGCCATGCCAGGCTTGATATGTGTAAGCAGAGGCGCGTGACCAGGCATAACGCCTAGATCACCTTCTGAACCGGTTACCTGTAGGTGTGCTACAAGACCAGAAAAGATGCTACTTTCTGCACTTACAATATCAAGCTGTACTGTCATGGCTGCCATCCGTTCTCCTTAAACTAGTTTTCTACACTAACACTTTCACATCAGTGCAGATTACTGAGTTATTTTTTGTTAGCTTTCTCAACGGCTTCGTCGATTGAACCAACCATGTAGAACGCTTGCTCTGGAAGGTGATCAAATTCACCCTCTAGAATACCCTTAAAGCCACGAATAGTGTCTTTTAGAGAAACGTACTTACCTGGAGAACCGGTGAATACTTCTGCAACGAAGAAAGGCTGAGAAAGATATTTTTCAATCTTACGAGCACGGAATACAGTTGTCTTATCTTCATCAGATAATTCATCCATACCTAGGATCGCAATAATATCTTTCAGCTCTTTGTAGCGCTGAAGTACGGTTTGAACACCGTTAGCAACATCATAATGCTCTTGACCAACAACCAATGGATCTAACTGACGTGAAGTCGAGTCCAATGGGTCAACCGCTGGGTAAATACCCATAGAAGCAATATTACGTGACAATACAACAGTCGCATCTAAGTGAGCGAAGGTTGTTGCTGGTGACGGATCCGTTAAATCATCCGCAGGTACGTATACGGCTTGAACAGAGGTAATTGACCCTGTCTTAGTCGATGTAATACGCTCCTGAAGAACACCCATCTCTTCAGCCAATGTTGGCTGGTAACCTACTGCTGATGGCATACGGCCTAGCAGTGCAGATACTTCAGTACCTGCCAAGGTGTAACGATAGATGTTATCAACGAAGAAAAGAACATCTTTTCCTTCGTCACGGAACTTCTCAGCCATAGTAAGACCGGTAAGTGCCACACGTAGACGGTTTCCTGGAGGCTCGTTCATCTGACCATAAACCATGGCCACTTTGTCGAGAACACCAGAATCTTTCATCTCGTAGTAGAAGTCGTTACCCTCACGAGTACGCTCACCTACACCAGCAAATACAGATAAACCTGAGTGTGCTTTAGCGATGTTGTTAATAAGTTCCATCATGTTGACGGTCTTACCAACACCAGCACCACCAAACAAACCTACTTTACCACCTTTAGCAAACGGACAAACAAGGTCAATAACCTTGATACCAGTTTCTAAAAGTTCAGTAGAGCTTGATTGGTCTTCGTATGAAGGAGCTTCACGATGGATCACATAGCGATCTTCTTCACCGATTTCACCACATTCATCAATAGGTTGACCTAATACATTCATGATACGGCCAAGGGTCTTTTCCCCAACCGGAACAGAAATAGGTGAACCAGAGTTTACAACCTCAAGACCACGACGCAGACCATCTGAAGAACCCATAGCGATGGTACGAACTACACCACCACCTAGTTGCTGCTGAACTTCCAGCACCAAGCCTTCACTTTCGATCTTTAGAGCGTCATATATCTGAGGTACGGCATCATGTGGAAACTCAACGTCCACAACCGCGCCAATGACTTGGACAACAGTACCTGTGCTCATTATAAATCCTCTAAAACTTGTATTCGTTACCTAGCCTAAACGGCTGCAGCGCCAGCAACAATTTCCGACAGTTCCTGCGTAATCGCAGCCTGACGAGCCTTGTTGTAAACTAACTGCAAGTCACTAATAAGATCACCAGCATTGTCAGTTGCAGACTTCATAGCAACCATACGGGCTGCTTGTTCGGATGCAATGTTTTCGACAACACCTTGGTAAACTTGCGACTCCACATAACGGACCAATAACGTATCCAAAAGTTCTTTTGGATCTGGCTCGTATAGGTAGTCCCAATGATGAGAAATCTCATCCTCTTCAGACTTTGGCAAAGGTAGCAGCTGCTCGATCACTGGTGTTTGAGACATAGTATTAACAAATTTGTTAAACACTACATATAAACGATCCAGCTTGCCTTCGTTGTATGCTTCAAGCATGACACGTACTGTTCCGATCAAGTCAGCGAGCTTTGGAGCATCGCCTAAACCTGAAGCGTGAGCAGAAACTTGTCCACCAAAGCTAGCGAAGAATTGTACGCTTCGCGCACCGATTGGGCAGAATTCAACTTCTACTCCATCTGCACGTTGCTTCTTCACGTCTGCGACAACCTTTTTGAAAAGGTTAACGTTCAGACCACCACAAAGACCACGGTCGGTTGACACTACAATGTAACCAACACGCTTAGCCTCTCTCACCTCTAAATAGGGGTGTTTATACTCGAGAGAACCTTGCGCTACGTGACCGATCACCTTACGCATATTTTCTGCATATGGACGGCTTGCTGCCATGCGTTCCTGCGCTCTGCGCATTTTGCTAGCTGCAACCATTTCCATAGCAGATGTGATCTTCTGAGTGTTTTGAACACTCGCGATCTTGGTTTTAATCTCTTTAGCGTTGGCCATCTTAACTCTCCAATCTGGACCTGAGGTGCCTTACGACACCTCGTTCGATTACCAGGTTTGGGTTTCGACGAACTTATCGAGGCCGGCCTTCAACTCACCTTCGATGTCGGCATTATATTTGCCAGTCTCGTTGATGGTCTTCATAAGGTCAGCATGCTCGCTGTTCATGAAAGAGAGCAAAGACGCTTCGAAATCACCAATCTTATTAAGCTCAACGCTCTTTAGGTAACCTTTTTCAGCTGAGAAAATAGACACAGACTGATCAGCTACGCTCATAGGGGCGTATTGCTTTTGCTTCATAAGTTCGGTAACACGCTCACCATGCTCAAGTTGAGCACGAGTTGCATCATCTAAGTCAGATGCAAACTGTGAGAACGCTGCAAGCTCTCGATACTGTGCAAGTGCGCTACGAATACCGCCTGACAGTTTCTTGATGATCTTAGTCTGCGCCGCACCACCAACACGAGAAACCGAAATCCCTGGGTTAACAGCAGGACGTAGTCCTGAGTTAAATAGGTCAGTTTCAAGGAAGATTTGACCATCGGTAATCGAAATTACGTTAGTCGGTACGAATGCAGATACGTCACCCGCTTGAGTTTCAATAATCGGCAATGCTGTCAAAGAACCAGTTTGGCCTTTAACTTCGCCTTTAGTGAACTTCTCAACATACTCGGCGTTAACACGTGAAGCACGTTCTAACAGACGAGAGTGAAGATAGAATACATCACCTGGGTATGCTTCACGTCCTGGTGGACGCTTAAGTAGCAATGAGATCTGACGGTAAGCAACTGCTTGCTTAGACAGATCATCATAGACAATCAGTGAATCTTCACCGCGGTCACGGAAATATTCACCCATTGAACAACCAGAGTATGGAGCCAAGTATTGTAGTGCAGCAGCTTCAGAAGCTGTAGCAACAACAACAATGGTGTTCGCCAAAGCGCCATGTTCTTCTAGCTTGCGTACCACGTTAGCAATTGTAGAAGCCTTTTGGCCTACAGCTACGTATACACACTTAATGCCAGTGTCTTTTTGATTGATAATTGCATCGATCGCAAGAGCGGTTTTACCGATCTGACGGTCACCAATAATCAATTCACGTTGTCCACGACCGATTGGGATCATAGAGTCAACGGCTTTATAACCAGTTTGCACTGGCTCATCGACAGACTGACGTTCAATAACACCTGGTGCGATTACTTCAACAGGAGAGAAACCATCGTTGTCGATAGGTCCTTTTCCGTCGATTGGCTCACCCAATGTGTTGACTACGCGGCCTAAAAGACCACGGCCAACTGGGACTTCCAGAATACGACCAGTTGTTTTAACTTTATCGCCTTCTGCCAAAGTGGCATAAGGACCCATTACTACGGCACCGACAGAATCGCGTTCTAAGTTCAACGCGATTGCGAAACGGTTACCAGGCAGCTCGATCATTTCACCCTGCATCACATCGGCTAGGCCGTGGATGCGGATGATGCCGTCACTTACTGCAACGATAGTACCTTCGTTGCGAGCTTCACTAACGACTTCGAACTGCTCGATCCGCTGTTTAATCAGATCGCTGATTTCAGTGGAATTCAGTTGCATGCTCAAACTCCCAATTACGACTGCAGCGTATCAGACAGACGCGAAATTTTTCCGCGGACCGAGCCATCAATGACTAAGTCTCCTGCCGTGATAATTACACCAGCAATAAGGCTGGTATCTATGCTGCAATTCAGCTTAACTTTGCGTGCTAGACGTTTCTCTAAAGAAGCGCTCATTTCCTGTTGTTGCTCAGAGGTCAGCTCGGTTGCTGAAACGACAAACGCTTCAACTTCTTTCGCATACTCATGTTGCATCTCAACAAATTGTTGAGCAACAGCTGGTAGCACTACTAAACGACCGTTTTCAGCCATTACCTTTAACAGGTTTTGAGCTTGCTCGTTGACCTGCTCTCCACAAACTCTAATAAAGAGTTCAGAAAGCTGGCTACTGGCTAAAGAGCCAGACAATAGAGGCTGCATGGATTCGTTTTCACTAACCATTGCAGCGAAGTTAAGCATTTCTACCCAACTTTCTATTGCGTTTTGTTCAAGAGCAAAGTCAAACGCTGCCTTTGCGTAAGGACGAGCGATGGTGGTTATTTCAGCCATAACTCAAACTCCTTATTTAAAGTTCAGCAACTAGTTTATTAACTATGTCACTGTGGGCGGCTTCATCAATCGAACGTTCAAGAATTTTTTCTGCGCCAGCAATAGCTAGTACAGCAACTTGCTTACGCAAGTCTTCTTTTACGCGATTACGTTCAGCTTCAATTTCTGCTTGACCTTGAGCGATAATTTTAGCGCGCTCAGTGTCAGCTTCGGCTTTAGCTTCATCAACGATTTGAGCTTTACGTTTATTCGCAGACTCAATAATTTCGTTAGCAGTCGCTTTTGCATCTTTTAGCTGGTCAGTGGCTTTCGCCTGTGCCAACTCAAGGTCTTTCACGGCACGGTCAGCATCGGCTAGACCGTCGGCAATCCTTTTTTGACGCTCTTCGATGGCATTCATCAAAGGGGGCCAAACAAACTTCATGCAAAACCACACGAAGAGTAAAAAGGCAACCGTCTGACCGAGTAGGGTAGCGTTGATATTCACAACAGCCTCCTATTAAGTTTAAAGACAGAAGCGTTTATTAAAGCATTGCACCAAGAGGGTTAGTAAATAGCATAAATAATGCAATACCAACACCGATCATAGTAACGGCGTCCAATAGACCCGCGACGATGAACATTTTAACTTGTAGCATAGGAGCCATTTCTGGTTGACGCGCAGCGCCTTCCAAGAACTTACCACCTAGTAGGCCGAAACCGATAGCAGTACCTAATGCACCCATACCAATCAACAGAGCAACAGCAATAGCTGTCATGCCTAATACAGTTTCCATCTCTATCTCCAATATTCTAAATCGTTGTTATTAATGATTTAGTTTAAAATTTCTACAGCAGTCCTTAATGATCTTCATGCGCCATGCTTAAGTAAACAATGGTCAACATCATGAAGATAAACGCTTGTAAAGTGATAACCATAATATGGAAGATTAACCAACCTAGTTGTAGTGTTACACCTAGAGTAGATAACGCCCAGTTAGCACCGTACATCAACGCAATAAGGATGAAAATCAACTCACCCGCATACAAGTTACCAAACAAACGCAGTGCCAATGAGATTGGCTTAGCGATCAAAGTAACTGTTTCTAGCAGGAAGTTGACGGGTATCATTGCCCAATGGTTAAAAGGCTGCATGGTCAGTTCTTTAACAAAACCTGAAATGCCTTTGACTTTAATGCTGTAGTAAATAATCAGCACAAACACACCTAAAGCCATACTAAAGGTTATGTTTAAGTCAGTCGTTGGTACAACTTTCATGTAAGGGATACCAGCAGCAGCTGCTAGTGAAGGGATCCAGTCAACTGGAACCATATCCATGAAGTTCATCATGAATACCCATACAAAAATCGTTAATGCCAACGGAGCAATAACAGGATTGCGGCCATGGAAGGTTTCCTTAACGCTACTGTCAACGAACTCAACTATCATCTCGATAAAGCACTGAAGCTTACCGGGAACACCTGTAGTTGCTTTCTTGCCAACGCTACGGAATAGCCACAAGAACAAAACACCAAGCCCAACCGAAAAGAACAACGAATCAATGTGCCATGTCCAGAAGCCTTCGCCAACACTTAGGTTGGTAAGGTGGTGCTGGATATAGCCCTGCGGTGTTAACGCTTCACCAGTTGCAGCCATGATTCATCCCACTTAACTTTGCTTGAAATATAAAGGGGCTGTCCAATGCATTACTAACGCCAGTGTGTAACAAACAAAAAGTGGCATAAAGCCAATTTCAATATAGATAAACACCAACGAAAACATTGCTATGGTTAACAGCATCTTTACCGCTTCCCCCCAGTAAAAAGTCTTAACAACTTTAGCTGCGGAGCTTGCTCCCGTATGGGAAAAAGCGAGGGTTGCGAATACAAAATTAGGGAGTACAGCAATAGCACCACCTGCTAAAGCAGATATACCATACTGAGCTCCCCACATGGCGAAAAAGAAAACTGACACACTTCCAGCCACCGCCGCCTGTATCAAAACCAACTTATAGGCTGACCAACGGCCACGACGTGCTAAAACCTTGCTCAATTTATCTTCTCCGCATTATCACTTCCTGTTTCGATGACCGGACTAAATATATCCGTATAAACCCGAGGTACAAAAAGCTTGCGAAAGTATACCGTTTCAGTGTTTCAAAGCAAGTTTAACAGCTAGAAAAAGGAGACTTTTAGCGTGATCTAGGCCAAAAGTCTAAAAGTGTAAGATTAACAGATGTCACAAAGTTACATAATATTGTGTTAACTTCGGTTTTTTAGCGGATTTTGCTGATAATACCCTCTAATTCAGCCAAATTTTGATAGTTAATTACCATTTTCCCTTTACCCTTCTTATTGTGGGTAAGGGAAACCTTGGCACCTAGCCTTTCAATTAATTGACTCTCTAGACGGACTACATCGTGATCTTTAGCTGGTTTTTCGACGATTTCAGTTTGATTTAAGGTTTTATTCACTAATCGTTCAGTTTCACGAACAGTCAATTCTTTAGAAACGACTAATCGAGCCAAATTTGTCTGCTCGTCACCATCAATTGCAAGCAGTGCACGACCATGACCCATGTCAATATCGCCATACTCAAGCATACGTTTAACCGGCTCATTAAGGCCATTTAAACGCAATAAATTGGATACCGTTGCACGTGATTTACCCACCGCATCAGCAATCTGTTGATGGGTAAGCTCAAACTCTTCAATCAAACGATTTAATGCAATCGCTTCTTCCATCGCATTCAAGTCTTCACGCTGAATGTTTTCAATCAACGCTATTGCCACAGCAGCTTCATCAGCGACCTGTTTAACAATACAAGGTATCTTCGTCAGCCCAGCAAGCTGTGATGCGCGCCAGCGACGTTCACCGGCAATAATTTCAAATTGGTCAGCAGATACTTTACGAACCACAATAGGTTGGATAATTCCTTGAGCACGAATAGATTCAGCAAGCTCTTCTAATGCTTCGGTCGACATGTCTTTACGAGGCTGATACTTACCTGGTTGAAGCCTATCGATATCCAAAGTAATCAGATCATTACTTTTGCCATCTTGCTCAGCTTCATCCGCTTTAGGTTCTAGTCGTTTACTGGCTGCATGGCTAGTACTCAATAGGGCGTCAAGGCCTTTTCCTAAGCCTCTTTTCTTCAATGTCATTGTTACTTCCTTAATCCTGCTCAGCCAGTTCTAATTGCTCTGCTCGGCGAATGATTTCACCCGCCAATGCGAGGTAGGCTTTTGCTCCCGCGCTCGATTTGTCGTAATACATAGCTGGTGCCCCAAAACTTGGCGCTTCAGCAAGACGAACGTTCCTTGGGATCACAGTGCGATAAACTTTATCTCCAAAATGTTGCTTTAGTTGGTCAGATACATCGTTAGACAAACGGTTACGAGGATCATACATCGTCCGTAAAATCCCTTCGATATGCAGGCCAGAGTTGACCATGGAACCTAATTTAGTGATGGTATCCATCAGTGCAGTTAAGCCCTCTAATGCATAATACTCACACTGCATAGGTACCAATATTGAATCAGCCGCAGACATAGCATTAACGGTTAGCATATTGAGCGAAGGCGGGCAGTCGATAAAGATGTAATCGTAGTCATCTTTAATCGGTGCTATTGCATTACGCAGGCGAACTTCTCTAGCGAAAAACTCCATCAGCTTAATTTCAGCCGCTGTAACGTCACCATTGCCGGCAATAAGATCATATTTTCCGCTAGTGTTTCGGCAAACAACATCTTCGAATGACTTCTCTTCAACCAAGAGCTCATAGGCGGTATTTTCGACGGTATATTTGTCGATCCCACTGCCCATTGTAGCGTTACCTTGCGGATCAAGATCGATCAGCAGCACACGACGTTTGGTTGCAGCTAAAGAAGCCGCTAAATTAACACAAGTTGTTGTTTTTCCGACGCCACCTTTCTGGTTGGCTACGGCGATCACTTTACCCACAATATCACCCTGTAAGTCACTTTTATTGTATTCCGGCCCTCTCTCATTGGCTGTCTTAAAAAAATGAGGGGGAATGTTTTACCAAATTGCTTGAAGCGCTGAAAGATTGCAACCGTTCAGTACGCTTTATCTGCAATGGTTCAAAAATTAGTCGTTAAAGACCAACTAAACCATGACAACAAGCGAGTGTATTTCCAATTTAGAGATACACCTCAAATTAACTTTGCTTAACCACACGCAGCAAATGACGCTGTTCATCTAGCTTTGGCACAACCAGTTCTATGGTATCAGTCACCAAAAATCCAGCAGGCATGTTCGCCAACTCGTCTTCACTTAGCTGACCTTTTAGCGCATAAAAACAGCCATCGGCTTTTGGTAAATGGTGGCACCACTGCAGCATATCTTGAATAGACGCAAACGCGCGGCTTAACACACCATCAAACAGCTCTTCTGGTTGGTAAGCTTCTACGCGACTTTCAATCGACGAAATGTTATTGATCCCAAGTTCAAATTGAACCTGTTTTTGAAAGCGAATGCGTTTACCTAAACTGTCGAGTAACACAAACTCTTTATCAGGATTTAAGATCGCTAACGGGATCCCCGGTAAACCAGGACCGGTGCCAACATCAATAAAACGCGATCCTTGAAGATGTGGCGAAACCACCAAACTGTCCATTATGTGCCGAATGAGCATCTGCTCAGGATCACGCACAGAAGTCAGGTTAAATGCCTTATTCCACTTATTGAGCATGCCAACAAAGTCAACAAGTTGCTTTTTTTGCTGCTCGGTAGCCTCTAGACCAACTTCAGCCATGTATTCATTTAACTGGGCAAATAACACTGGTAGTGTCCTCGAAACAATGTAAATCAAATATTCATCGGTATTATGAAGCGCAGAAAAGATGAAAGGAAGCCTCAAAGCTTCCCTTTATCGTGCATAACGGCGTTATATTGCGTTATTTAAGCGCTTTTTCTCAATAAACCGCGTTTTTTCAAATGAACTAACAAAATTGAGATAGCAGCAGGCGTCATGCCTGAGATACGAGAAGCTTGACCCACAGTTTCAGGTTTGTGCTCATTCATCTTTGCAATGACTTCGTTAGACAACCCCGGAACCTCTTGGTAATCAAGATCGAGCGGCAATCCAGTTGTTTCATTTCGAATCGCTTTGTCGATCTCATCTTGTTGGCGCTGAATATACCCCGAGTATTTAACTTGGATCTGCACCTGCTCAGCGGCACGTTGATCGTCAATACCAGGGCCAAAGCCATCAATCGACATCAATGTTGGATAATCGAGCTCAGGACGACGCAATAGATCTTCAAAAGTGGCTTCGCGTGCTATTGGGGTTCTTAAATGTGGATTCAGCACATCAACAAGTGGCGATTTAGGGTGGATCCACTGGCTTCGTAAACGCTGAAGCTCAAGTTCGATCGACTCTTTTTTCTCACTAAACTTCGCCCAACGATCATCATCAATTAAACCAAGTTCACGGCCTTTCTCGGTTAAACGCAGGTCGGCATTATCTTCACGTAACAATAAGCGATATTCCGCACGGCTAGTAAACATGCGGTATGGTTCTTTAGTGCCTAGTGTCGATAGATCATCTACCAATACCCCAAGGTAAGCTTGGTCGCGACGAGGACACCAAGTCTCTTTTCCTTGAACTTGCAATGAGGCGTTCATCCCCGCTAACAAGCCTTGGGCACCGGCTTCTTCGTAGCCAGTGGTGCCATTAATTTGCCCAGCAAAGAACAAACCATTAATGGTTTTAGTCTCTAATGAGTTTTTAAGATCCCGAGGGTCAAAATAATCATATTCAATCGCATAACCAGGACGCATGATCTCTGCGTTTTCCATCCCCTTAATTGAACGAACTAAATTGAGCTGCACGTCAAAAGGTAGGCTGGTTGAAATACCGTTAGGATAAATTTCAGTGGTATTTAACCCTTCAGGTTCAATAAAAATTTGATGCGAATTTTTATCGGCAAAACGGTTAATTTTGTCTTCGATAGAGGGGCAGTAGCGTGGGCCAATACCTTCGATCACACCCGAATACATTGGGCTACGATCTAATCCTGCACGAATAATATCGTGGGTACGCTCATTGGTATGAGTGATATGGCATGACACCTGCTCAGGATGCTGGCTTACATCACCAACAAACGACATTACTGGCAATGGATCATCACCTTTTTGCTCTGTCATTTGAGAAAAATCAATAGTGTTTGCGTCAATGCGTGGTGGTGTTCCGGTTTTTAAGCGGCCAACTCGAATTGGTAATTCACGTAGACGATGAGCCAATGCTATCGCTGGAGGATCGCCTGCTCGGCCACCGCTGTAATTCTCTAATCCTATATGGATCTTGCCACTCAAAAAAGTACCGGTTGTTAACACAACAGCGGGTGCTTCGAAGGCTAAACCCATTTGAGTTACTACACCGACTACAGTTTCATTTTCAACAACAAGATCGTCTACCGCTTGTTGGAAAATACGTAAATTGGGTTGGTGTTGTAAGATCTCTTGGATCTTATGTCGATAAAGGGCTCTATCTGCTTGAGCACGAGTCGCTCGTACTGCAGGACCTTTGCTCGAGTTTAATGTTCTAAATTGAATACCTGCGTAATCCGTGGCAACGGCCATCGCTCCGCCTAAAGCATCAATTTCTTTAACCAGGTGTCCTTTTCCGATGCCGCCGATAGCAGGATTACAGGACATCTGTCCCAAGGTATCTATGTTATGGGTTAGCAAAAGTGTTTTGGAACCCATTCTGGCAGAAGCTAACGCAGCTTCTGTTCCAGCATGACCACCACCAACAACGATTACATCAAACCGTTCATGAAAATGCATTCGACTGCCTTCGATTGTTAAAAGGATAAAATTCTGTTTCTGAGCCGCTCATTTTAGCATTTGCTTTGCCTAAGGTGAACGATCTATTTTGCCTGTTTTGATCAACACCGATCTGCTTAATAGATCTTAAGATCTTTAAATAGATCTCTTATTATGTTTATTATTAAGGGAAACTTTTTCGGTGGATAACCCAAATTCATTATTAAAATCATGAGTTAACAAACGATCAAACCTGTGATCAGATCGCGATCAAACTCGCGTAAGCTTGGGGATAGATCGGCTAGTTATCCACAAGGTGGATCATTGAGCAGATCGGGTGTCGATTAATACAGAGGTTGATCAGATCTAAATAATACGTTATCCACATCTTTGTCCTTTTTTGACTTAATATGTGGATAACTACGATCTAAACTGTGAGTTGTTTAAAAGTTAATAGATGAAAGCGATCATTAAAAGGATCTTAAAGTTGATCTTGCCAGCCGCTTAACCAAGCCAGAGCGGCTTCTTCTGGAATTGGATCGTATTGAACATCGATCTGGATCTTATCCACAAAAACTTGTGCACCGCATAAGGCCAGCGCATCCACCAGTTTTTCTGGGCCTTGGCAAAAAGTATCGTAGCTTGAATCACCAATGGCACATAATGCAAATTGGGTGTTCGCCAGATCCGGTTTTTTAGCTAAGATCTCGTCCAAAAATGGCACTATATTGTCTGGAAGATCGCCTGCGCCATGAGTAGAACTGCTAATTAACCATAGCGAATTGGGGTCCAGATCCTCCAAATTAGGGGCTAAATGTATGATGGTTTCATGGCCTAGATCATTCAATTGTGCCGATATTTCATCAGCTACGTATTCTGCACTACCTAACGTTGTGCCTACTAATAGTTCTACTTTTGCCATGTTACTTCCTAATATTGAGCTGCTTTTAACTACGTTTATGCTGTGCATGATAGGTGAAAACCACTATGTAAGCTAAGCGATCTTGGCTATTTAAACTGTAAAGATAGCAGTTACAGCCTAGGCTTTATGCCGTCTACACCACCTTATATAGATATTAATAGACAACCTTTTAGAGCAATAGCACCTTGCGTTCTAACTCATTACTGATAGCTTATGTCGTTATAACATTAACTTAACAATTGTGATTTGTAGTTGTTAGGTATAACAATAATAATGAGTATTTTTATGACGTTAGCTTCAGTTACAGGTCAGTTTGCTGATCTAGCTTGGGGACCACACATGCTGGTTCTATTGGTTGGTGGTGGTCTGTTCTTCCTTATATATTCCCGCTTTGCTCCCTTTAGATACATAGGCCACGCAATCGCTATTTTGCGTGGAAAGCACCCAGATAAGGGGGCTAAAGGGCAAATTAGTCACGCGGGTGCGCTATCAAGTGCGATGGCCGGTACTGTAGGAATGGGCAATATCGGCAGTGTGGCCGTCGCTATTATGGTTGGTGGTCCCGGTGCAATTTTTTGGATGTGGATCAGCGCCATTGTAGGAATGGCAACCAAGTTCTTCACCTGTACGTTGGCGATTATGTACCGCGGTAAAGACGAAAATGGTCAGCTACAAGGCGGACCTATGTACATTATTACCGAAGGTTTAGGCCCTAAATGGCGATTTTTGGCGGTGTTTTTCTGTTTAGTCGGTCTTGTTGGTAATTTCCCACTGTTTAATACTAACCAACTGGTGCAGATTTTAAGAGAGTGGTTAATCATCAAACCCGGTTTTTATGGGGCTGATCAAAACACATTTTGGCTTGATCTAAGTATGGGTGTGGTGGTTATGATCGTGGTTGGTAGCGTTATATTAGGCGGTATTAAGCGGATCGCCAGCGTGGCACAAAGTGTAGTGCCGTTAATGATCTTCATCTATATGGGCTGTGCTTTATATGTTATTGGCAACCATATTAGCGAGATCCCTACTTATATGGCCTTAATCGTTACGGAGGCATTTTCACTAGATTCTGTCGGCGGCGGGATCTTAGGGACCATGCTGATTGGTATTCGTCGTGCTGCATTTTCGAATGAAGCGGGAATAGGTACCGAGGTAATGGCGCATGGTAGTGCTAAAACAAATGAGCCAGTAAAAGAAGGATTGGTGGCTATGTTAGGCCCTGCCATTGATACCTTGTTGGTTTGTACGGCCACCGCAATGATCATCCTAATTTCAGGTGTTTGGCAAGGTAGCGAGGCAGCTGGAGTTAATTTATCGGCGCAAGCTTTTGCGTTAACTATGCCCGGTGTTGGTCCATACTTACTGATATTGTGCGTTTTCTTTTTTAGTATAAGCACTATCTTCACTCAGGCATTTTATGGCGGCCAATGCTTTAGTTTTCTGTTTGGGGTAAAGCGGCTGCGAAAATACCAGTACGTATATTTGTTGACTATCTTGTTTGCAGCGACCGCTACATTAGACGAGATCATCAATCTTATCGACGGCGCTTACGCTCTAATGGCCATTCCTACCATGGTATCGGCACTATTATTAGCACCAAAAGTTAAAGCTGCTGCTGATGATTATTTTGCGCGATTAAAGCTAAAGCAATCTAAAAGGGAGCCAGAAGTGCTTGAACAACTATCTGAAAAATAGGGGAGTTAGCACACTGTTATTAACTGCTTTGGTTATTCTGTTAAAGGCTAATTCGGAAAAAGTGGTTTTAGCGTTTAACGAAAAAAGGCTCTGCTATTAGCAGAGCCTTTCTCTTTTTAGTAGGTATAGCGGTGACAGTAACTCGTCATCAATAGGCTAAGCTACCGACTGAACCTGCGAGGCTAATAACCAGATGGCCAATGCAAAAAATATCACGCCCATAAATTTATTCTGGTAAGTGCGAAATTTTTCATTTTTCAGCAATGGTTTACCTAAAGTACCGACTAATGCCACCAACAGAAGATTAAAGCTTAACCCCATAACATTAAGCAGCAAACCTAACGCTAACATCTGCTCGCCAGAGCTTGCACTAAGCTGAGTTGAAACGAATTGCGGCAAGAATAGTACAAAGAAGATCAGTGCTTTTGGGTTTAACAAGTTACTCATTACTGCGCGGCGATATAACAGTTTAGCTAGATTATTTTGCTGCTCAATCTCAGGCGCTTCAGCGGCAGAACTACGGATGCAGTCCCAGCCCATTTTAAGTAAATATGCAGCACCTAAAATACGCAATAACTCTAATGCCATTGGGTTCATCGCGACTAAAGCAGAAACACCCATTGCTGCAAGTATTGTCAAAATTAAGCCCGAAGTGGCATTTCCAAAGCTAGCATAAACACCAACTTTTTTGCCATAACTTAGGCTTGAGCTGGCGATAAGTAACATGTCAGGCCCAGGGATCAAGAGTAGGGCAACCACGGTAGTGAGGTATAAAGGAAGTAACGCTAGATCGATCATCATTAATGCACTATATATAGGGAAAGAATCAAACAAGGCGCGGATTCTACAGTTATCCAACATGAATGAAAGTCATGTTGTGTTTAAATGAGAGCTGAGGTTGGCAGGGTTTGTTTACGCGGGAGGGCTGATACATAGCTTTATATTGAGGAACGTGAAGTTAGATTATTTGAGTTTTTTACCCATCTCTTTATGTTGAATATAGGCCTATCCGTTGTTAGAGCCATTTTACTTGGGGTTTTAGCGTGCTCTTTTGCTACTCTATGAGGCAACATCACCTTTATACCTTGAATGTAATATGAAATTAGACGAGATAATTACCACTCTGAGTCGTGGCGACTTAACAGAACTCCCTATTGGTGCTTTGCAGGCGGCCAGATTGCAATGGTCTGAGTTACTGCCGGTTATCGATGAATTGATGCAAAGGTTTATTGCTGAAGATGCCTTGTCTGATACCGAGTCTAACCTACTATTCTTTGGTATCTGCCTTATTATCGATCGTAAGCAGTACAGCAGTTTTGATTCTTTGATTAATCTCACCAATAAAGATGACTGTAATAGTCCGCTAGAAGCCCTGCTTGGTGACTTTATCGCTTCAGATCTTTCTACCGCTTACTATATTTTGGCCCAAGGGCAACCTGAGCAGCTGTGCTTTTTGGTTAACTCTGATCAAGCGGGCGAAATTATTAAAATGGCAGCCTTAAGTGCACTGTTTACTCAACTGCATACAGGCCAAATTGATAGAGAAACACTTAATCAAGGTGTGCCTAGCTTTATCGAAAATCTACTCAAAAATAATAACTCAATAGCACTTTTTGAACTGATTAATCTGTTAATTTCTAATGAGTTTAATCAATATCACAACCAGTTTATTGGTTATGTTGAGAGTAAATTAATCGATGAAGGCCCTGCCGAGAATAAATGCATCATCGATTGGGATAATCAGTCTATCGGTTATTCAGAGTGGGAAAGTGGCCTAATAAGCGGCGATTATGATGTTATCGACTCATTGAGTCAGTGGGCAGGTTTTAATGCTGAATCTGATATGAATGATGATGACCTCATGGCGGTTTTTGATGATTTGATGAATATGCCAAAGGAACTAGACGATAGTTATTTTGAAAACCTTGATCCTAAGCAACCTTTTATTGCCGATATTCAAGCCGGCCGCAATGATCCCTGTCCTTGTGGTAGTGGCAAGAAATACAAGAAGTGCTGCTTGAATTAGGTTGCTCGTAAATCAAGAGATGAACCTTGTCAGTAAACTAATTGAATTCCTTGCCTGCTCACAAGATTAAAGGAGCTTTTGTTCATCTAACTGATTGATAGGGCTATGGGGAACCATAGCCTTTGTAGTGTTTATCGCCTCCAGCGGGGGGCATAGTCGCTGACTATGTGTTGACACTTCTATGACACGCTGCAAGTACATCCATGTAAGCTCGGCGGTAGCATCCATGCTACCAACGGCCATAGCCGCATCTACACCTCGTCTCTACAAAGCAGATGGTTTCTTTGATTAGTCGTTATTGTATGAATGGTTTAAAAGAAACTCTTGCTGGGCCTACGATGTTATAAAAGGTATTAATATCGAGCTCTAGGCATATAACCCCTTTATTATCTCTTACTTTGAAGCCTTGCAGATTGCCTTTTAGAAATGCAGTGCTGACTTTTAGCCAGTGTAGAGCTTGTTTATCTTTAAGGAGCAAATTGATATCAGTTAATGTGTCTAGCTTAATCTTACTTATGGGGATCTCTAACCACCACACTGACTTAGTCTGATTGATGTTTGAGAAGTGAGTATTGCTAGTAGTTAATGAGGCATTATATTGATTATTAGCTAAATCTATTGCTTCTCTTTTATTCATTATTCACTTCCTTTACTGATTTTTATAGTTGATTACAAATCAATAAATCCCAACAATAACATTGTGTTGTTGCCTAGTCTCTATGTTACTGTTGCTGGTACTACTTTCGTACGAGTTGTCATATATGGAAATTCAAATTGGCGATGTACTCAGATATAAAAAACCTGTATGTGCTGCAAACCCTTATGAAGATGGTCACCTAAACTTCCACTTTTTGACTAAATCTTTAGAAGCAAAAAAGCTCCAGCTCGAGAAAGGTATAAATCCTTCGGCTAGAATAAAAACTAGTTGTGGTGAGATGGTTCGACCCACCATACTCGTTTCTAGTAGCCCAAATAAAAAAGGCACTGTAGAGACACCATGGGAAGATTTCTATGATGTCGATAACGGCCATATTCGCTATTTTGGTGACAACAAAGAACCAGGTAAAGACCCTGCTAATGCACCAGGAAATAAGGCTTTGCTGGAAGCTTTCCGGTTATCACATTCTCATTCTGTTGAGGAGAGATTGTTAACTCCACCGATATTGTTCTTTAAGCGCACCGTGATTAATGGTGTCGCAAAAGGTTATCCGCAATTCCACGGCTTAGGGATTATTAATAGTGTTGAGCTTGTGACTCAGTGGGATAATAAATTGGAGCGCTCATTTACCAATTATGCTTTTGATTTCACAGTTCTTTGCATAGCGACTGAACATGAGCAGTTTGAGTGGGATTGGATCAATGACCGGCGTAAAAAAGGGTTTTCACTGGTTAACACTAATAAAGCTGCACCTAAAAGTTGGTGCCGATGGCTAGCTGAGGGAAGTAATTCTCTCAATAAACTCCGTCGTCGTGTTTCAAAATTAAGTCTTGAAAAAACTGTTAATCAAAAGCCTATTCCTGGTTCAGAATTAGATCGAGTACTGAACGAGATCTATACCTATTACACCAACAAAAAACATAGATTCGAGGCGCTTGCAGAAGTGATTGCCGCTCGGGTGATAGATAGGGAATACGGTATTTACCAGAAAGGTTGGGTAACTCAAGGTTCCAGCGATGGTGGCGCAGACTTTATTGGTAAAGTCATATTAGGCAGTGGCTTTTCCAAAGTTGAACTGATTGTATTAGGCCAAGCTAAGTGCGAAGCATTAAATAGTCCTACAGGTGGTAACCATATTGCGCGAACAGTTGCCCGCCTTAAGCGTGGTTGGTTAGGTGTATATGTTACAACTAGCTATTTCTCTGATTCGGTTCAACGAGAAGTGATTGAAGACAAGTACCCCATCATTTTGATCCATGGACTAAGAGTTGCTGAAGAAGTCGCTAAAATTGTCTATGAAAGTGAAGAGTTTAGTGACGTGAACAGCTTTTTAGTCGCTATGGATAAGGACTATCCAGCGCGACTAAAACAAAGACAAGCGGAAGAAATTTTGAATTTTTAAGCTTTACTTGCTATTAGCTCATCTATTTTTAAATTAATATAGTCCATGCCAATTATCCCTACATGGTGACTAGCTTTTACCTTGAAAACTACCTCATCGTTCTCCCAAGCTGCTCTTTTAGCTCTAAATATGTATTAAGTAGAAATAATGCCCACCAATAAAACTACACTACCCATAGACGCCCTCTATCAAGAGTTTAAGTCTGCTTTTAAAGACAATCATTTAGTGGTTGAGTCTGATACAGGCTCGGGCAAGTCAACTCGTTTACCGCTCTGGTGTGTAGAGCCTGATGAAAATGGCAAAAAACGCCGTGTATTGGTGGTTGAACCACGGCGGGTAGCTTGTTTGGCGTTGGCATCTTTTGTTGGTTCATTGGCTAAAAATAGCCAAGAACCTTTAAACGTAGGCCATGCCATCCGTTTTGATTCAACGGTTGATGAACACACTGATATTGCCTTTGTGACGCCGGGTATTGCGTTGCGGTGGCTTTCGATGGATCAGGAAGGACAAGATGAAAAGGCGGGCTTAGCGTGTTTTGATACGGTGATTATTGATGAGTTTCATGAGCGCCGTTGGGATACCGATCTGCTGTTAGCTTTACTTAAAAAGCGTGTCCAACATCGGTTAATATTGACTTCGGCAACCATTGACGGTGCAAGACTCAATGAGTACCTATCTGATTCTATTGGAGTTAGTTCAAAAAGATTGTTGGCGAAAGGTAAAATGTTTCACGTGGAACTAACGTACCAGTCAACTGATAGTCAGCAGTTACCAGATATATCGAGCATAGAGCAAAAAGTAAAAACGGCAGTGACATCATTGCTGAGCAAAACATCTGGCGATGTTTTAGTGTTTTTACCTGGTAAGCGTGAAATTCAATCTTGTTTACAGGCTTGTCAGTCTCTTTCTCAAGCTAAGCCAGCATCTGAATCAAGCGATAGCACGGCTAATATTGATTTAGTCGCACTACATGGTGGCATATCTGCCGCTGAGCAGCAGTCATTACTGGCCAGCGCGGCTAAACAACGGGTTATTTTCTCCACCAATATCGCTGAAACCTCTTTGACTATTCCAGGGGTGACGGCGGTGATTGATTCTGGGCTAGAGCGGCGCACTCATCAGCGCAATGGCCGAACCGTATTGTCGTTGGCGCGAATATCAAGAGCGAGTAGTGAACAGCGAAAAGGCCGTGCGGGCCGAACACAAGCTGGCCAGTGTGTGCGCTTGTGGGGAGAACACGCGCCATTAGAGGCGATGACACCGCCAGAATTACAGCGTGAAGAACTCGTTGAACCTATGTTGGCAGCAGCATGCAGCGGCATGCGTTTAGCTGAACTCGGGTTTGTTGATGCTATTAACAGTAAACCATTGGCGATTGCTGAAAATCGTTTATTGGCGATGGGCGCGATTGATCAACAGGGTAAAGTGACCGCCCATGGCAGAAAGTTATTCCCATTACCGATAGACACTCAGTTTGCCCATCTGATTAGTGCTATGCCTGATGATGAATGTACCGAGTTAATGGTGGATTTGGCCGCGGCGATTAGTGTGCCACAGCGTTTGTATCAGCAACCAGCAGCGGAATACGATATTAAGTCGCTACATGACTGGGAACCGCTGGGTTGTGATGCTTTTACATTGGTAAAACTGCTACGAGAGCCGGCTGTCGATTTTCTGAATATTGAACATAACGCGATTAAAGAGGCCCGCAGGCTGGCTAACCAAATTAGGCAAGGGTTAGGTCTGCATAAGCTGAACAGGGCTACGGTGCTAGACCGACAATCTGAGCCGTTGCGAAACCGTTGGTTATTGGCGGTGATTAAGGCGCTGCCTGAACTGGCGTTTGTTAGGCGTATTAAACGGGTACAAGCATTAGGCAATGGTTTTAGTGAGGTGCAAATTGGCCGTGATAGCCGCTTTAGTCCAGAGCTTAAAGATTTTGCCGGCAAAGAAGCTGCAATAGCGGCTGTGGTGTTTGATCAACACTCTATAGCGGGTAAAGGGGTTAAGCAGACATTGAACTTGGCTGCAGTCATGGCGCCCATTTCGACTCAACTACTTTGCCAAGCGGGATTAGGCGAAGATAGGTTAGCTGAAAACAAAGAGCGTTCTGCTAGCCGTAAAGTGCTTATTGAGTGTTTATATGCTGGCAGAGTAATAGATTCTCGTTTTGAACGAGCATCAGGTGAGCAGGCTACTGAGGCTATTGCTCGCAGTATTATTCAGGGGCGGGAGTTGTCGGGTGTCGCTAAGCGTTTAGCTGCGGATATTGCCGCATGGAATATATGGTTTGCGCTGGGTAAAACGGCTGAGTTTGAAAGTGAGATTAAGCAGCCTTTAGCGCTTGATACCTACCTTAAAGACAAGCTGGTGCAGTTAGGGGTAGAGAGCTTTGAGGATTTAGGCTTACTTGAGGGTGATGATTTACTGTTTGACGGTATACCCGAGTGGCAACGTGAGGAGTTTGATCAGCTTTATCCGGCAGCATTACAGCTGCCTGAGCTTAAACTCACTGTTAGCTATGAACCTAAACGCAAGCTGGTGATTTTAGATTACGTTAACGGTGGCCGTAAACAGGGGCCTAAACGCTGGGAGTTACCGCGCTGGGTCGGCTGGAAGATCCAATACCGCAAAGCTAGCCGTGTGGTTGATGTTAAGTAGATCTAGTACTAAGGATCGATAGCACTAATCATTGATTTTAACCACAGGAAATACACTTTTGCACAGGTTTAATTTGGAAGTATTTTTTTTCTGAGTATAACTTATCAAGAAAGATCTATTTTTAGCACTGTTTTTTTAGATCTTAAACTGTTCCTTTACGTTTTTAAGTGTTTAATAACAGTAGCTTACATCTAGATTGAATTAAGTGTTTAGATCTATCCACAGATCGAGTTTGCTTGTTGATATCTCTGTTGATACTTGTATTTTACGATCTTAATTTAGCGGGCATATGAGGTGAGGTTTACAGTTGACGATCTATAGCGATCGCGCTGTAAATATAGGCTTACATTGAGGGCTTGTTATTGGTCTAGATCTTGATGGCAAGATCTAGACTAATAGCTTTTTAACTGTGTAGCGTATGGTTTAGCAATGTTTGTAAAAGTATTACTTACCAATACAAAAAGAGCTGAAAATCTTGCCAAGCAGATCGTCTGAAGTGAACTTACCGGTGATCTCCGATAACGCCAATTGCGCCATTCTCAACTCTTCTGCCAGCAACTCGCCGGCTTGATAAACCTCTAGCTGCTCTTTACCGATATCTAAATGGCTGCTGGCCAGGTCGAGCGCTTCTAAATGGCGACGACGGGCAATAAAGCCACCCTCTAGATTGCTCTGGTAACCCATTAATGATTTTAGGTGTTGCTGCAGTGCTGCTACGCCTAAACCCGTTTTAGCGGAGATACGGTGCACAGGGTGGCCTGCTTCTTCGGTAATATCGAGTGTTTCACCGGTGAGATCGGCTTTATTTCGCACCACAGTAATGCCCAAGTTTTTAGGTAATCGATCGATAAAGTCTGGCCAGATTTCGTGTGGATCAACAGCATTAGTCGTGGTGCCATCAACCATAAACAACACTTGATCTGCGCTTGTTATCTCGTCCCATGCGCGTTCAATACCAATTTTTTCAACAGTATCGGCAGTATCGCGTAGGCCTGCGGTGTCAATGATATGCAGTGGCATGCCGTCGAGATGGATATGTTCGCGCAGTACATCGCGAGTGGTACCCGCTATTTCGGTAACAATGGCAGACTCTTTACCGGCAAGGGCATTAAGTAAGCTTGATTTTCCTGCGTTAGGACGGCCAGCAATAACCACTTTCATCCCTTCTCGGATGATAGATCCCTGCTTGGCACTGGCCTGCACGGAGGTGAGTTGAGTGATAATGCGATTTAACGAGCCAGAGATTTTACCATCGGATAGGAAGTCTACCTCTTCATCTGGAAAGTCTATAGCTGCCTCAACGTATAAGCGCAGGTTGGTGACCTGTTCGACCAGTTCATGTACCTGAGTAGAGAATTCGCCCTGTAGCGAGTTTAAGGCGCTTCTAGCGGCTTGTTCACTGGTGGCATCAATCAGGTCAGCAATGGCCTCTGCCTGCGTTAGGTCGAGCTTGTCGTTCATAAAAGCCTGTTCGCTGAACTCACCTGGCTTGGCGATGCGCAAACCTTCAGTTTCCATCACGCGCTTAATCAGCATATCAAGCACAATTTGGCCGCCGTGACCTTGCAGCTCTAATACATCTTCACCGGTAAACGAGTTGGGACCTTTAAAGTATAAAGCGATACCTTGGTCGATAACATCGCCCTGATTGCTTTTAAAGTCACAGTAATCGGCATAACGGGTTTTAGGTATGTGCCCAAGTACCGCCATAGCTACATTGCTAGCTAAGTCGCCAGATACGCGAATAATACCTACACCGCCACGACCTGGAGCGGTCGCTTGTGCCACGATAGTATCTGTTGTCATTACTGTGTTTCCTAATCTCATTTTCAGCAGTTAGCTGTGAAGTTAAAAATATTGTCTTTACATAGATAGCAAAAAAGCGGTCAATACTCAGTATTAGACCGCTTTTTATTAGTCGGAGCTAAGCGTTATTTTAACCCTTTCTTCTCCAGACCAGCATAGATAATCTTTTGCTGTGTAATCGCGACTAAGTTACCTACCAACCAGTATAGAACCAGACCTGCTGGGAACCATAGGAAGAATACGGTAAAGATAACTGGCATCCACTGCATCATCTTAACTTGCATTGGATCCATTGTCGGTGCCATTGGCTGCATCTTCTGCATCACAAACATTGAGATACCCATCAAGATAGGCATTACATAGTATGGATCCTGTACTGACAAGTCGGTGATCCATAACATGAATGGTGCATGACGTAGCTCAACGCTTTCAAGCAACACCCAGTATAGTGCGATGAAAATAGGCATCTGTAGCAAGATTGGTAGACAGCCACCCATAGGGTTAACTTTCTCTTTCTTGTACAGCTCCATCATCGCTTGACCCATCTTCTGACGGTCATCACCTAAGCGCTCTTTCATTTCCGCTAGTTTTGGCTGAAGGTTACGCATCTTCGCCATAGAGGTGTATTGCGCTTTAGTCAGCGGATACAACATACCACGGACCGTCAGTGTAATAAGGATAATTGCGATACCCCAGTTGGTCACTAACGACTGGAAGAACATCAGTAGTTTGTAAATTGGAACTGCAATCCACCAAAGGAAGCCGTAATCAACAACTAGGTTTA
The DNA here is from genome assembly GCF_016757755.1 of Shewanella sp. KX20019. Taxonomy (NCBI): domain Bacteria; kingdom Pseudomonadati; phylum Pseudomonadota; class Gammaproteobacteria; order Alteromonadales; family Shewanellaceae; genus Shewanella; species Shewanella sp. KX20019. Next base: position 5,304,355 of record NZ_CP068437.1, read on the forward strand.
AAGAGTCAGAGATGGCTGACAGCGCTTCTTGATCTTTAGGACCAACATAGAACTGAGCTCTAATGTTTTGTTCGCTACCAGGTGCAATGTCATATAGTGCGCCACGGAAACCGATATTCGCTAATCCACCCGCGCTTACGCTTGAGAAGATAATGTTTTTATCGGTTGCTGGTGGTACCCAAGCAGACACGAAATAGTGTTGTAGCATTGCAGCCCAACCACCCAACGTTGCCTTGTCTAGGTTCTTATCAGCCATATCGTCGAAGCTGTATTTCTCGTAGCGTGTATCTGCTGTTGAGAATGCGCCACCACGATAAGTCGGCATCATCATGCTGCTTTCGCTTTTTTTGATGCTGTGCTTGATTTGACCATACATCTGAACTTGTAGCTGAGCACTAGAGGTGTTGTTGATTTTGTAATCAACATCAACATTGTATTTACCACGATAGAAGGTAAATAATTTAGTGTAAGTTACGCCGTTAGCTGCAACATAGGTTAATGGCACATTTAATGTGTCTTGGCCTGCTGCTAAATCATAATCGCGGGCAGTGCTATCGAAATGAGCGCGACCAGTAGTGCTGCTATCAATACCATCACGACCGATTAGACCACTTTGAGCGATGTAATAGATGTCATTAGTTTGCTCTAGCAGAACAAATGGGTCATCACCATCTAGCTCAAGCTTATGAGAAAGCAAAGCTGAATAAACGATGTCACCGCCAATTGGATCAATTTTGATTTCAAGTTGGTCAGTGGTCACAGTGATCAGTTCTTTAGAAGCGGTAATCACTTCTGGTAATGCTGAATCAGCATCCGGAACGTCTGAACTATGCGCATCGGCAACAGTAGACGCTGCTACTGAAGATTGAGTTTGCGCTACAACCGGTTGAGGAGCATTATCCGTTTGCCATTGTTGCCACAGTAAAAAGCTGACAAAAAGCAGACCGATAAGCAATATATTGCGTTGAGATTCCATAGCCTATTTATCGCACCTATTTTTTTTGTGAGGGACGGGGTCTTCACCACCCGGATGTAAAGGGTGACATTTTAATATGCGTTTCGCTGCAAACCAACATCCTTTCACAAATCCATGCAAACGAATAGCTTCAATTGCATAGTGTGAACATGTTGGATTGAACCTACAACGAGGTCCCAGCATGGGACTTATGAGTACTTGGTAGCCACGAATAATCGTAGTTGCTAGCCATTGTAACGGCGAGAGAGTTTTCGCCATAGCTTTTCTACCAATTTTTTGAGTTCTGCACTTTCCATATCAAGCACGCCATTTCTGACTAGTACAACGATGTCCACAGCGGGAAGATCATGCTGGTGTAAACGAAAATTATCTCTAATAATACGTTTAATTCGATTTCGTTGATGAGCTTTCTTTACATAACGCTTGGCAACTGTGAGTCCTAAACGTGGATGTTGTTCAGAATTTGGAATCGCAAGTAAAGTTATTTCAGCGGAAGACGCTTTGATAGGTTTGGTAAAGACAGATTTAAATTGCGCGGGAGTTAACAAACGTAACTCCCGCGTAAAGGTATAGCTGGTCACTTGCATCTCTACTTATTAAGCAGAAAGACGAGCGCGACCTTTAGCACGACGACGTTGGATAACCTTGCGGCCACCTACAGTTGCCATGCGAGCGCGAAAGCCGTGAGAACGCTTGCGCTTCAGGTTGCTAGGTTGAAAAGTACGTTTACTCATTATGGCAATCCGTCTTTGTTAGGTTAATAAACCTTAGTCTCTAGAAATTAGAGGTAAGGGCAAAAAAGAGGCCGAATTGTAATCACTTTAGTTATGCACGTCAATACGCAATCGACTTAAGTGATGAAATAATGCCATCTCAGTATTATCTTCGATAGTTAAAGGCTACTATAAATTGTGGATAACTCTGTGAGTTACCACTATATCTAGTGGTTAAGCCGATCAAAAAGCAGATCGAAGTTGAACTATTATAGATCGATCTGGATCGCTTTATAAAGCTGGATTTGAGGGTTTTCGCACTATTTTTGATCGCAACCGATCGCTTAAGATCGAGATCTTATCGCTTCTCTGTTCTATCTGGGGATAAATATATTTAAAGGATAGCGATCAGCGTGATCTCACTATAGAATACACCTCTTTTGTATGATCTTTTGGGGATAAGTAC